>NZ_JAHRGM010000001.1 GCF_019097845.1 Sphingobium sp. AS12
CTTTTTCTGCAGCCTCAAAACATTCCGCCGGATCGCTACCCGGTACGAAAAAACTGACGAGAGCTACCGCGCTATGATCAATCTCGCGGCCTTGAAAATCGCTATGCGCTAATGTCCACAGGCCTTAGTCGGCTCGTATTATTTTATTTATCATCATGACCGCCAGCCAATCGGCGTACAGGCAATAAATACGGGAACGCTCGCAATGGAGATGGCCCGAATGATCCTTGATGATGTATTTTTGTTCCTGAAAGACACGGGCGTGGCGCGAAGCCATGCCGCCTTTTCAACCGATTTCCTCGGTCATTCTCCGCGCTATTATGATTATATCCGTTGCTCAGGCGCGCGGCCCAGCCTGCGGTCTTTGGTAAAGGTGGCCCTGCGCTTGACCGATATTTCGAGGGGAACCGAACTGCCGGAAAATGCCGACGACGCCGCTACCCTTGCCAAGCGCGTTATGGTCGCGGCCTTCGATCGCTGCCTCTAAACGTAAAACCTTTGGTGCGAAAACGATACTGCCGTTCGTGGCCTATGGGCCGGGCTTTGTGCTTAACTGTTGTATCTGGTTGGTCAGGTCAGCCAAATCCTTGGCGATCTGCCGCACCGCGTCGCCGGTCAGCACGATCCTGCGCTCGATAAGTTGATGGCACAGTCCGGCGTTGTTAAACTGTAACTGCGCTTCGCCACCATCAAGGATGACGACCTCCGTGGTCGCATGAGCCAGTTCGCTCCGAAGTTCAGCATAAGGCTGAAATTGATCAAGCCGCTCGATCACTTTCACGGCGTTGCCAAAGCGGTCTGGGTGCTTGCGTGCCAGATCACGCACCTCTTCAATTTTATGTCCCAGCAAAACCATCGCGGGTCGTGCCTTCCCGGTTGTAGGCGGCAAGATCGAATTGGCGGCTTTGGTCGCCCAACGCTCCACTTGCGCGCACCGTTCGATCAATTTGCTACGAAACACATGCGCGCGTTCCAGCCATTGCTCGCGCGTTAAGCGTTCGCTGACGTGTAGATCGCGGGGCATATCGTTCATGGCGCGACAGATAGCAAAAACGGGTTAACTTATAATATATCAAGGAAGGCGCAGCCCTGCCTTCCCACTTTATGGGTTTACCCGCCCGAGACATACGCCCGAGACGCATTGGGCGTCTCCTTTCGGTTGACGCAGGGCTTTCAAGACACATCGTGCCGTTGGTCTAAACCCAACCGAGACAGGAGGCACGGATGATTGTCGGATATGCGCGTGTAAGTTCCAGCGGCCAGAACCTTGATGTCCAGCACGAGCAACTCGCCGCCGTTGGTTGCGACAAGGTATTTTCCGAAAAGCGTAGCGGGCGCACGACCGATGGCCGCGATGCGCTGGCTGATGCGATCGACTTCGTGCGTGAGGGCGACTTTCTGGCGGTGACGCGGCTCGACCGGCTGGCGCGTTCGGTAATCGACCTTCATCAAATCGTGATCCAGCTTGCCGCGAAGGGCTGCGGCCTCCGCGTTCTCCAGCAATCCGGCATCGACACAACCACCAGCACCGGCAAGCTCACCCTGTCCATTCTGGGCGCGGTGGCGGAGTTCGAAACGGACATCCGCAAGGAACGCCAACGCGACGGCATCGACCGGGCCAAGGCTAACGGGGTGTATCGTGGCCGCAAGCCCAGCATCGACACCGCCCGGATCGAGACACTTATGGCGGCGGGAATGACCCCCGCCGCCATTGCCCGCGAGATGGGTATCGGGCGCGCCAGCGTCTATCGACTTATCGGCGCGACCGCATCGGCATAGTCCGGCCCCGCCGACTATTCGCCCTCTTTGGCCCCTCCAATTTTGGCAAAGTTCGCGTGCTGCCGCCGAACATGCGCGATCGGATCGGGATGATTGAACATCGTCCGCAACGCACGATACGCCTTGATGATGTGATCCGGCGCAAGCTTGCTCGACCACGCGCTCGGCATCTCCATCACCGAGTTCGCGTCATCAATGCCGCGAAGCAGGCTCTCATGATTGTGATTGATGACGATTTCATGCCCTAGCATATCCCAGCCTGACTGCCGGGCTACGGCCGGAACGCAGAGGTCACTGACCAGCAGGTTTTCCGCGATGCGGCTGCTCGTCACCGGGAACGGCGTTTCCCAGCCGTGATGAATATGCCCGCTGGGCGGTTTCAGTACCGACATGGCGAACGATGTAGGCGAGATGTTCGGATAGCCGAATACCAGCCCCATTGTGGCGAGCGTCGACGGTGTGCTGGTATCGAAGGTTATCAGCAAATCGTCATCCGACAGATGCTCGCGCAACGCTTTCTGTAATGCGCTCAACATCACCGCATGGGTCAACGAACTGACGCCGAGAAAATGAAGCCGGTTGCGTTCTGGCGTCAGCAGTCCGTCCGCGATCAGCCGCACCATCATTCCGGCGATATGGATATAATCGGTGCGGCGCGAACCACCGAATGCCCAACCCTCGAACGGCTGCGCCTTGACCGCATCATACCACGCCTGGGCGTCGGCGCTCGTTTCACCCTGCAAGACGGAGAGGAAACGGATGTCCGCTGAACGATGACGCGCGAAATAGCTATTGTTGTCCAGCGTGGCCATCAGTGCCGCATTGAAGCTATCGAAGGGCAGTTGCCCCGGCGTGATGACGCGAGTTGGCACATCAAGCGTGATCGCTTCGTCCGCATGAGCTTCAAGAAAGCCCAGCGCCCATGCGCGGGAACCATCGCCACGCCACTGCGCCGGGTTGCGGCCAAACTGAAGCCCGCCGCTATCGAACAGGATCGTGTTGCCCGGGCGCTTGGTGAAGGTGCCGAACGGCAGAGGCGCGTTCCGACCGATATAATGTCCTGACGAGTGGAGCGCGCGATCGGTGACGAAGAACGGGTTCTTCTTATCCATGAAATCCAGATCGGCGGTCGCTGCCAGAGCAGTAGGCAAGCCACCCACTCGAAGGTCGGCGGTGGGACGATAGGGCATCTGGTGGGTCGATGGCTGACCGGCAAAAAGATAGCGCGCGCGCCCTTTGCGGCGCGATGAAAAGTCACGGTTCATAGGGGTAATCCTCAAGGGATCACGCCCATGTAATTTATTACATGGGCGTGATAATCACATCAGGCGGCTTCTGCGACAGCAGCAGGCGCTTCCGGCTGCGGCAAGCTCTCGACCCGCTCGCGCAAGGTGCGCGATCGCGTCGGCTGGTCGCGGTTCGGCTCAAGCGTCTGGATGAACGCTCGATACGTCGCCACATCGGTCGCCGCCTCAATGAGAAGCAGTCCGTTAGGATCTGCGCGCCACGTCAATCCCCCCTGTCGTGAGAGACCGAGCAGGCCGACCATCGCCCGGCGCAGATCATAGAGCATGACCTGAACCTTCGCGCTGCCCTGTACCTCCGCGTCGAAAGGCGCGGCAGCCGCCTTGTCATTGGCAACGCTAATCCTGCCCCGCCCTATCGTGACCGCAACGGGCCGGTCCTTCTGCTTCTTGAGCAGCACCTTCATGAAAGCATCATCGAACGCCGTCACCGTCTCCGGCGACATGATCGCGGATGCGACCGGCGAGAATGCAGGGGCCGCCCGATAGGTCCAAATCCCGCCCATGCGACGCGGCTTGATGATAAGGTTTATCGCCTTGCCGTCAGCCTTGCCCGTGAATGTTAGCGTCTTGGTCTGACCAGCGATCGTGAGCGGTGCGGCAGAACCATCCACCGGTGCCAGGCCGAACTGCGCCGCGTCGGCCTCGCCCAGTAGCCTGTCGGCAAGACGGCGGCGGGTCAAGTTGTCGATGAAGCACTCTCCCTTCATCGAATAGCCAGGATCGATGGATGGCACGACCTCAAGGATCAAGCCGTCATCGCGGCGCGCGTGGGCGATGCTAAAACGGTCGCTTTCGACCAGATACATGGCATAGGCTGGCAGCATGTCGTAGCTGTCATTCGCGACATCACCTTCCGGCACGTCATCGATGGGAATATCGCTCAATTCGTCCGGCACGAACGCTGCGCCGGTCATGAGCAACTCCCGATAGAACCGGAGATCGGCAGGCATGGCCGCAAGCGGGCAGGGAGCGTGACCCGCTAGGCCGATAATCGTCGCCTTGTTCGCCGCTAATGGGATGAGCCGAAGCCTGCCACCCTCGTTTCGATACGCAAACAATCCTTCTTGCCCGGACGCGATACCTGCGACCGCGTCAATTTCGAGCGTGCGGAGGTTATCGAACATATCGTCTACCTGCTCGTCCGGCGTCTTTATTACGGGTGCGTCAGGCTTTGCCGCGAGCAACTTCAAAGACTTCTCTTTGCGCTTCACCTCCAGATAGTCGCGCGCAAGTCCACTGATGTGGCCGATGCTTTCATACCAAGAAACGAAATCATCATCGCTCAGACTGTTATGTTCTCTATGCCGCCGTTCCATCGTAGCGATAGCGCGGGCAAGCTGCGCCGCCTCGTTCCGCAACACTTCCTTGTCTGCCTCCCGCGCGGCACTGACGTTCTTGTTCAACACCAACTGCGCCGAGACGTGATATACGAGACTGGCGGCTTCATATTCAAAGCCAATGTCCTTAGCATAGTACGTCAGCGAAATTACACCATGCTTGCGGATGAAGCGGTACTGGCTACGGGTAAGCAAGGCGCGCCCTCGGACAGCACGAACTTCGCGCGCCTCGACGCCGCGAACGCGCCCCTGAAGATGAAGCAGCTCCGCTTGGTCGGCAGCGGTTAGCGGGGTAGGGGTTTCTGGTCCTGTCGCGGCGATTATCGCGATCGCACTACAGGATGAGCCGTTACCGCTAGCTGCACGGTCGGATTTGGGACTGGATAGACGAGGCATTATTACACTCCACACATCAGAAATCCGTGGAGCGACGTGCTCCACGACGAGTGTCGCAAATTGCGACTTTCGATCTTTCTGACGGTCGGGAGCAGCTAACCGAAATTGCCATCCATCACGTCTCACCAACCTTTGGGTCGGAGGACCAGCCAACCTTTCGATTGCGGGTGACATTCAGATGGCGGGCAATTGTTACATTTTCAAGTCATCGAGCGATAGCATCGGCGAAAGATGAAATCTGTTGTAATTGAGTGACATAAGCAGATTGCGTAGGAGCAATGTAGGCTCTCCAGAATTTTATACAAATCCCGGCTGATAGCCATGAATGGAATTTCCCCTGGCCAAGTTCCGATGCTCATCGGTAAACTTCGCCCGCACAAAAATAATAAAGTAATTTGTTTTCAAGTTTTTAGCATATCAATACCGTTATTATAATGGTGCCACGCCATGATGGCCACGGCGCCGCGATGCGGCCGCCAGGCTTCGGCGAGTTGGCGGGTCATTTTTTCGCTCGGTCGTTCGGGCAGGCCCAATATCCGGCCGACCTCGATCTGCACCGCCAGATCGCCCGCCGGCCAGATGTCGGGCCGCCCTTCGGCAAAAAGCAGATAGATTTCAGCCGACCAGCGGCCAATCCCCTTGATCTGGATGAGCTGCGCAATCGCTTCCTCATCATCGGCGGGCAGGGCTTTGAGGTCCAGCGCGCCGCTCAGCACCATCTCCGCCAGGCTGCGGGCATAGCCCTGTTTCTGGCGCGACAGGCCGCAGGCGCGCAGCGCGTCATGGTCGCGGCGCAGCAGCGCGTCGGGCGCGCAGCCCGCGCCCAGTTCCGCCTCCAGCTTGCGCCACACCGCCGCCGCCGCCGCGACGCTGACCTGCTGGCCCACGATCGTGCGCAGCAGCGTCTCATAGCCCGGCTCCCGCAGGCGCGGCTCAGGATAGCCCACGCGGCCCAGCGCCGCGCCAAATCCCGGCTCGATTGCGGCGATGGCGTCCAGGCTGTTGCGTAATGTATCTGTGGTGGTGACCATAGGTTGTTTCCGTCCGCCCTTGATTTCCCGACGTCTGTCCGTCAGAGCGGCGAAGAAAATTCTAGGGGACTGGATAGATGCCGAAACTGATCGTGGTCAACCGTGCGGGCGAAGAACAGGCTGTCGATGGCGACAATGGCCTGTCGGTGATGGAAGTCATCCGCGACAACGGCTTTGACGAGCTGCTCGCCCTGTGCGGCGGCTGCTGCTCCTGCGCCACCTGCCATATCTATATCGACCCGGCCTTCGCCGATTCGCTTCCCGCGATGAGCGAGGACGAAAATGACCTGCTCGACAGCTCCGACCATCGCAACGACACCAGCCGCCTGTCCTGCCAGGTCGTGCTGAACGACGCACTGGACGGCCTGCGCGTCACCATCGCGCCGGAAGATTGATGCAATTTTGATTTAGACTGCACCGGCCCGCACCCCCACCCGGCCTCCCACAGTATATCCTGAATGGGAGGCCGGGTTGGGGCGCGGGCTGGTGCGTCTCTGTTCAGCGAAGCTGAACCAAAGACTTACCGCTGCAACCGCAGCGTGGCGGCGGGCGCCTCACTCGTCAGCGGCGTGACCCGCCAGACGATACGCTTGCCATTGGGCGCGGGCTGCGCGCCTTCCTCCTGATTCTGGCTGACAATCTCCGCGTCGGTCGTCAGCGTGAAGCTGCCGTTCAGCGCCTTGGCAGCGTCCTCGCCCGGCCCGCCCGCGCCCAGCGTCGGCCCCTGACTCTTGTCGAACCCGTTGGCAAAGCCCGGCGCTTTCACCCGTACCCGCTCCTCCCCGCGCAATTCCACCGCGACGAAGGGCAGGACGATCTGCGCGTCGATGTTGAAGGGAAACAGGAAGGCATGGGTCAGCCGCCCGTTGATCGCATAGTCGATATCGAACTTGCGATTTCCCAAATAACGCGCTGATCTAAAACCTTTTTCTTTCGCCAAAGCATCAGCGATCGCGCGCATTTGCACGTCGTTACCATTGTCGGCTTCGCTGTCGAACTTTTCCGCGGCAATCTGCAACAGCTGCGCCGGCGCCGCCTCGCCATCCTCGCTTGCGGGTTCAGGGAGGCCCATCGCTCCCTTGCCGCTGTCCGATGCAATGATCTCGCCCTTATAGGCAAAGCTGAAACTGCGGTCGGCCCGAATGTCGAGCGAGGACTCGAACTTGCCCGGCGTCACTAGGCAGGCGGACAGCGCCATCACCCCCGGCAGGGCCAGCACCCAACGCAACAGACATTTCATGGCGACGTCCCCCGACTAGCCGCCCGGTCGGCTGCCTACCGGCTGGCGGCGGCGTACAGGGCGATGGCCGCGGCGTTGGACACGTTCAGGCTCTCCATCCGCGGGCTGATCGGCAGTTTAGCCAAAATGTCGCAATGCGCCATGCTGTTGTGACGCAGCCCTTCGCCTTCGGCCCCCAGCACCAGCGCGACCCGCGATTCGCCGATCGCGTCGCCCAGATTGGTATCGGCCTCGCCGTCCAGCCCGATGCGCCAGTAACCCGCCTCGGCAATTTCGTCCAAAGCCCGCGACAGGTTGACCACCCGCACCCACGGCATGATTTCCAGCGCGCCCGATGCCGCGCGCGCCAGCACGCCCGATTCGGGCGGGGCGTGCCGGTCCTGCGTGACGATGCAGAGCGCATCGAACGCCGCGGCGGACCGCAGGATCGCGCCGACATTATGCGGGTCGGTCACCTGATCCAGCACCAGGATCGGCCGCTTGTCATCGCGCCCCTCGTCCAGCACATCGCCCAGCCAGACATCGTCCAGCGGCTCGACTTCGGCGACGATGCCCTGATGCGGCGCGTCGGACGGGACCATCCGGCCCATATCGGCCACATCGGCATAGACGATCGGCAGCACCGGCGGCAGTTCCAGCGCGCCCAGCGCTTCGCGGGTGCCCCATATCTTGCGCACGATGCGGTTGGGATTGGCCAGCGCCGCAATGACGGCGTGGCGCCCATAGAAGCGCGGGAACGCGCCCTTGGGCTTGGCGGGACGATGACCTCTTTTCATGGAAGCGCTCTTTTCACATCCGACCATTGACAGGCAAGCCTCCTTTCGCCATTGAGCCGCCTCCAGCGCGGGAAAGAAGCTTTTTCCTGACCGCGAAGGGTAATGGACAGGTGGCCGAGTGGTTAAAGGCAGCAGACTGTAAATCTGCCGGGCTACGCCCTACGTTGGTTCGAACCCAACCCTGTCCACCACCCTCTTAAAAAGGGTCGGGCGGATCAAGTCGCTCCCCGCTATCTCTGATATTTCCAGTTTCGCCCCTTGCCTTGCGCGATCCATTCGACCGCCTGGGCCATGCGCTTGTTGCGGGTTGAATCGCCCTTCGCGTCATTGATCCATTCGCAATAGTCGCGGACCTTGCCGGGCGGGAAGGCGGCCCACACCGCCGCGGCAGCCGGGTCAGCAGCAATCGCCTCTGCAAAAGCCGGATGGACTGGCAGCGGCGCGCGCGGTTCCTTTGGACCAGCGCGCGGCCGATCCCCCGCATCGATCAACGCCATCGCCTGTGCCAGCAAAGCGGCGATCTCCGCGTCAGGCGGTAGGTCGCTCAGCCGGGTGATCCTGCCGAACTGTCCCATTGCTCCCTGCCGGGCATCATCGCGGCCAACCTTGTCATGCCAGAAACCGAAGGCGGCATGACCCTTGAACGCGGCCATGCTGCACAGATTCTGGTCCTTATAGGTGAAGAAGGGCATCCCCCATTTGATCGCCTCACCCGCTTCTCGCACTGTGGCATGAACCAGCGCGCGGATATGCGTCAGGATCGGCCGGGCAAAATCCGCCTGCCGGGCGATATAGGCGTCGATGCGGGCATCACCCACCATCGCGTCAATCCCGCCGGTGCCGCACGGTCAGCAGATAGTTGATCGCCTTGTTCGCCGACAGGGTGAAGCCACGCCCCGGATCGAAGCTCAGCCCGCTACTGTCGATCACCTCCAGCCCGGCCTGTTCCAGCAGCGCGGTCAGTTCCTCCGGCGTGATGAACTTGCCCCAGTCATGCGTCCCCTTGGGAATGCCGCCGATGCTCTCGCCGATCGTGATCATCGCCAGGCGGGAGAGGGGGGTGCGGTTGGGCGTGGACAGGATCATGAGGCCATCGGGGGCGAGTTTTGCCGCCAGCGCTCGGATGAAAGCGGCAGGATCGGTAACATGCTCGATCACCTCCATCGACGTGACCAGATCATATCCGCCGTCCGCCACTTCCTCCACCGGCGTCGCACGATAGTCGATCGCCAGCCCCTGGCGTTCGGCATGGGCGCGCGCCGCCGCGATATTCTCCGGCGCGGCGTCCAGCCCCGTCACGTTTGCGCCCAGCCGCGCCAGCGGTTCGGCCAGCAACCCTGCGCCGCACCCCACATCCAGCGCGCGCTTGCCGCCAAGCGGCTCGAAATCATGCGATTTGCCTGGCCAATGCGCGTCGATCGCTGTCCGAATATAGGCCAGCCGCACCGGGTTCAGCTTATGCAGCATCGCGCTGCTGCCGTGCGGGTCCCACCACTCGGCGGCCATCGCGCCGAAATGGGCGGCCTCCCTGGGGTCGATCGTTGCTGTCGGGTTGCTTGCCATATCCGTATCCGCTGCTAAAGAAGCGCCGTTTCGCCCTTCTGGGACATTTTCTTTCTCACCAACAGGCAGGTTCGACAAGCAAATGGCGCGCATCGTGATGAAATTCGGCGGCACCTCCATGGCGGGGATGGAGCGAATTCGCAACGTGGCCGCGCGTGTGAAACATGTGGTGAGCCAGGGCCATGAAGTCGCCGTCGTCGTATCCGCCATGGCGGGCGAGACGGACCGGCTCGTTGGCTTCTGTAAGGAAGCCTCCGCCCTTTATGATCCGGCCGAATATGATGTCGTCGTCGCCGCCGGTGAGCAGATCACCAGCGGCCTGCTGGCAATGACGCTGAAGGCCATGGACGTGGATGCGCGCAGCTGGCTTGGCTGGCAGCTCCCTATCAAGACCGTCGAGGCCCATGCCAAGGCGCGGGTCAGCAGCATCGACACTAACGCGCTGCTCGCCGCGATGGGGGCGGGCCAAGTCGCCGTGATCCCTGGTTTTCAGGGGATGATGGCCGATGGCCGCGTCTCGACCTTGGGCCGGGGCGGCTCCGACACCTCCGCCGTCGCCGTCGCCGCCGCGATCAAGGCCGATCGCTGCGACATCTATACCGACGTCGATGGCGTCTATACCACCGACCCGCGCATCGTGGCGCGCGCGCGCAAGCTTGACCTCGTCACTTATGAGGAAATGCTCGAACTCGCGTCGGTCGGGGCCAAGGTGCTGCAAACCCGCTCGGTTGGCCTTGCCATGAAGGAAGGCGTGGTCGTGCAGGTCTTGTCCTCCTTCGATGATCCCACTCAGACCGACCTGCCCGGCACGCTGATCGTCAGCGACGAGGAACTGGAAGCCAAGCTCAAGGAAAGCAAGATGGAACGTCAGCTCATCACCGGCATCGCCCATGACAAGAATGAGGCGAAGATCATCGTGACCCGCGTGCCGGACAAGCCGGGTGCCGTAGCCAACATCTTCACGCCGCTGGCCGCCGCCGCGATCAACGTCGACATGATCATCCAGAATGACAGCAAAGACAATGAAGAGACCGACGTCACCTTCACCGTCCCTCGTGCTGATCTGGCCCGCAGTGTCGACATTCTCGAAGCGAACAAGGACGTCATCGGCTTCCGCCGCATCATCACCGACACCGAAGTCGCCAAGATCAGCGTCGTGGGCGTTGGCATGAAAAGCCATGCCGGCGTGGCCGCGACCATGTTCCAGACGTTGGCCGACCGCGGCATCAATATCGAAGCCATCTCCACCAGCGAGATCAAGGTCAGCGTGCTGATCGACGAGGACGAAACCGAACTGGCCGTACGCGTGCTGCACACCGCCTATGGTCTGGACGCGCCTGCGGCGTAAAATTTGTTCCCCTCCCGCTTGCGGGAGGGGCTAGGGGAGGGCGTGTGTCGCCATCTCCTTTACAGACCCTCCCCCGACCCCTCCCGCAAGCGGGAGGGGGGAAAGAATGACATGACCAACGCCAAACTCACTGCCCTCATGGCCCGCGGCACGCAATTTCTCGGCTGCGACAGCGCGATCCTGTGCGGGGCGATGAGCTGGGTGTCGGAACGCCATCTCGTGTCGGCCATGTCGAACGCGGGCGGTTTCGGCGTCATAGCCTGCGGCGCGATGACGCCAGCCCTCCTCGACGCGGAAATCGTAGCGACAAAGGCGCTCACCAGCAAACCCTTCGGCGTCAACCTCATCACCATGCACCCGCAACTGTTCGACCTGATCGACGTGTGCGCCAGCCATGACGTGACCCACATCGTGCTGGCCGGCGGCCTGCCGCCCAAGGGCAGTATCGAGGCGATCAAGGCGAAAGGCGCGAAACTCATCTGCTTCGCCCCCGCTTTGGCGCTGGCCAAGAAGCTCGCCCGCTCCGGCGTCGATGCGCTGATCGTCGAGGGGCATGAAGCAGGCGGCCATATCGGCCCGGTCGCCACCAGCGTTCTGGCGCAGGAAATCCTCCCCGAAATGAGCGAACAACTGCCCGTGTTCGTCGCGGGCGGCATTGGCCGGGGCGAAGCGATCGCTGCCTATCTGGAAATGGGCGCGGCGGGCGTGCAGCTTGGCACCCGCTTTGCCTGCGCCACCGAAAGCATCGCCCACCCCGCCTTCAAAAAGGCCTTTTTCCGCGCCTCGGCCCGCGACGCGATCGCCAGCGTCCAGATCGACCCGCGCCTGCCGGTCATTCCCGTGCGCGCGCTCAAAAATGCGGGCATGGAAAATTTCACCGCCAAGCAGCGCGAAGTCGCCAATCTGCTCGACGCAGGCGCGGTCGACATGGGCGAAGCGCAGTTGCAGATCGAACATTTCTGGGCCGGTGCGCTGCGCCGCGCTGTGATCGGCGGCGATGTCGATGGCGGGTCGCTGATGGCGGGCCAGTCGGTCGGCATGGTGACCAAGGAAGAACCGGTCGCCGACATCATCGCGCAACTGATGGCGGAGGCCGCAGTCGCCCTTGAGCGACGGGCCGCCTGAATCCTTGCGATGAACGGTTAATCAGGCATATTTCCTCCGACCAGAATGCCCGGCATGACGGTGCGCAGCCCATCGGAGAAATTGATGATCGTCCTGCGCCGTTTTTATGGCCGTTTTTCGCTTGTGTCGCTGGCCGTGCTGGCGGCCTGTTCGACCCCGGTAAAGAAACCGGAGCCAACCCCGCCGCCGCCGCTGGTCGAAACGGTCAGGCCGCGCCCGCCCATGGGCGCGGTCGAAGATATGAGCATCCCGGAAATGGCGGATGGCAAATATCTGACCCCCAATCGCAAGGTCACATCCAACACGGCGCTGTGGCATGTCCGCATGGCGCTGAACGTGGCGGCTTTGTCCTGCCGCAGCACCGCCGATCTGGCGCGGCTGCAATATAACCGGCTGCTCCATCTTCATGGGACCGTGCTGACGCAGGCCAATGAAGCGGTCGATCGCAACTATAAGGTCGCCTATGGCACCGCCGGCTTCGGCGCGCGCGAGAGGCTGAACACCACCGTGTATAATTTCTTTTCGCTGCCGCCCGTCACCAAAAGCTTCTGCCCGGTTGCCGAAGCCGTGGGCGCAAAGCTGCTGGCTATGCCGTCCAGCGCGCTGCTGGACTATGCCCCGACCGCGCTGGCGGAGCTGGAAAAACCGTTCCAGGATTTCTACGCCGCCTATGCCGATTATCTGCGGCGGCTGGCCGAATGGCAGTCGCGCTTTGGCGGGACGGTGACCGTCTGGGCCTCCCCCGCCCCCCTGCCGCCGCCGCCCGTGCCGCCGGGCGAGGCGCCGCCACAGGGCTATGTCCAGCGCCTGCCGACCACGCCCGTCACGCCGCCCGCCGCGCCACCTGCGGTCGCGCCGACATTGCCCAAGGCAAATGTGCCCCGGTTGATGGTCCAGCCATTGCCGTCAACGACGGAATAGACCAGATATTTCAACGTGCGTCGAACGCCTGCCGCGCCGCCTCCACCGTGTCGAGATGCGCTTCCGCCCAGATCCAGACACCGCAAAAGGCGGCGCTCAGGCTGTTGCCCAGCGGCGTAAGCGCATAATCGACGTGCGGTGGCACGACTGGATGGACCGTGCGCGTGACCAGTCCGTCGCGCTCCATCTGGCGCAGCGTTTGGGTCAGCATTTTCTGGCTGATCCCCTCGACTTGTCGCGCGATCTGGGTGAAGCGCTGCGTCCCTTTCTCTTCCAGCAGTTCCAGCACAAGCAGGGTCCATTTGTCGGCGACCCGGCCGATCAGCTCATCGACCAGCCGTTCGACCCGTGGATCGACCGATTTTTCGGCACTATCGACAGAAATATCCATTTCTTACCTCAAGGTGAGTATAGCACTTTCTGGTGCCTTCTTTCAAAAGGAGAGCATAGTCGCAATAAAGGGATCAGGCCATTCATAAGGAGCAGATCCCATGCAGACGACAGGCAACACCATCCTCATCACCGGCGGCGGATCGGGCATCGGCGCGGCGCTGGCGCATGAATTTCATGCCGCCGGCAATCAGGTCATCATCGCCGGGCGGCGGCAGGCACCGCTCGATGCTGTCGTCGCCGCCCATCCGGGCATGGCCGCACGGGTGTTGGACATGGACGACCCGGCGGCGATCATCCGCTTTGCCCAGATGCTGGTCACGGAATTCCCGACGCTCAACGCCGTGCTGCACAATGCCGGGATCATGGTGGCGGAGGATCAGATCGACCTCGCCATCGCAGAAGCGACCATCTCTACCAATTTGCTAGGACCGATCCGGTTGAGCCACGCGCTGTTGCCGCACCTGCTGGCCCAACCGGCCGCTACGTTGCTGACCCTGTCGTCGGGCCTCGCCTTCGTGCCGCTGGTCGTAACCCCGACCTATAGCGCGACCAAGGCGGCGATCCATGGCTGGTCGATGGCCATGCGCGAACAGTTGAAAGACACGTCGGTCGAACTGGTCGAGATTGTGCCGCCCGGCGTGCAGACCGATTTGATGCCCGGCCATGCCGATAATGACCAGATGATGCCGCTGACCGATTTCATTGCCGAAACGATGGCGCTGCTGCGCCAGCAGCCGACACCCGCCGAAATCTGCGTCGATCGGGTGCGTTTCCTGCGCGACGCCGACAAGAGGGGCGACTTCGACGCGGTATTCGCACTGCTCAACCAAAGCCATTGACCGCCAGCCGTTGCGCATTGGCAGGGGTGGCGGCATCATCCTTTCATTGAGTCGCTAAGCGGCTAGCCCGCCATGCCAGCGCATGGCGGTGCCAAGGAGGAGAGAGACGATGGCCTATATGGACGGTTTCGTGATCCCGGTGCCCAAGGGCAACAAGCAGGCCTATATCCATATCGCGGCGAAAATGGCCCCGATCTTCATCGAATATGGCGCGACCCGCGTGGTTGAATGTTGGGGCGACGATATCAAGCCGGGCAAGGTCAACGACTTCCGCACCGCCGTGATCGCCGAACAGGAAGAGGAGGTCGTCTTTTCCTGGATCGAATGGCCCGACAAGGAAACCCGCGACGCAGGCTCTGCCAAGATGATGGCCGACGAGCGGATGAAGCCGGAGGAGGGGCAGGACATGCCCTTCAGCGGCGCGCGCCTCATCTATGGCGGCTTTACCGTGCTGGTCGACGAAAAGGCCTGAACCAGCTGACGGGAGAGCGATGATGACCGACCGTAACGGGCAATTCTTCTGGGTCGAACTGATGACCAGTGATCCGCAGGCCGCGCTCGCCTTCTACACCGATGTCGTGGGCTGGACCACGATGCCGTTTGGCGAGGATGGCGGCTATACGCTGATCGTCGGCAGCGCCGGGCCGCTGGGCGGGGTGATGGCGATCCCGGACGAGGCGAAGGAATGCGGCATGACCCCATGGTGGGGCGGCTATATCGCGTCTGCCGATGTCGATGCAGACGCCGCGCGACTGGTCGCGGCCGGGGGCAGCGTCAGGCGCCCGGCGGAGGATATCGAAGGGGTCGGGCGCTTCGCCGTGATGGGCGATCCGGGCGGCGCGACCTTCATGCTGCTCAAAGGCTCCAGCCCCGACGGCATGGAAGCCCCGCCACCCATGGCGATGGGCCATGTCGGCTGGCACGAGCTGTATAGCGGCAATTTCGACGCCGACATGGCCTTCTACACGGACCAGTTCGGCTGGACCACTGGCGACGCCATGGATATGGGCGAGATGGGCAGCTACCAGCTCGTCTCGCAAACCGGCGGCAGCGATTTTCAGAGCATGTCCGGCGGCATCATGCCGATCCCCAAGGAAATGCCTGCGCCGCTCTGGCTCTTCTACTTCACCGTCGGCGACATCGACGCGGCGGTCGAAAGAGTGAAAGCAGGCGGCGGCACCTTACTCAACGGACCGATGGAAGTGCCCGGCGGCAGCTGGATCGTCCAGGCGTTCGACCCGCACGGCGCGATGTTCGCGCTTGTTGGCACCCGCGCCGAAGCAGGAGAGGGAGCATGAGCATCATCGCCCCCTGCCTGTGGTTCGACGGGCAGGCGGAGGAAGCCGCGCGCTATTATGTCGGGATTTTCGGCGGGTCGGTCGATCATATCAGCTATTACCCGCAAGAAAATCCCTCGCCCTCTCCCATGAAGGGCGGCAGCGTGCTGCTGGTCGAATTCACCCTGTTCGGGCAAAGCTATCAGGCGCTGAATGGCGGGCCGCAATTCACCTTTGATGAAGCCATATCGCTGTCGGTCGGGTGCGCGGATCAGGCGGAACTGGATCGCTATTTCGACGCGCTGACCGCCGATGGCGGCAAGGATGGGCCGTGCGGCTGGGTGACGGACAAATATGGCCTGTGCTGGCAATTGGTGACGCGGCAGATCATGGCCAATTATCATAGCGACGACAAAGCCGGAATTGCCCGCATGATGCAGGCGATGATGACCATGCGAAAGCTGGATACGGCCGCGATGCAGGCGGCCTTTGAAGGGGAAGCAGCATGAACGGCGCTGACCACGACCTGTCCGTCACCTGCACCATCGCTGCCCCGCGCGCGACCTGCTGGCGCATGTGGACCGATCGCAAGGAAGAATGGTTCTGCCCCAAACCCTGGCGCGCGGAAGTGATCGAGGAAGATTTGCGCCCCGGCGGCCGCAGCGCGGTGCAGATGTTCGGCCCCGATGGCGAGGAAACCGGGCCGATGGAGGGCGTCTTTCTGGAAGTGGTGCCGGGCGAACGGATCGTCACCACCGACGCCTATGCCGCTGGCTGGGTGCCGCAACCCCCCTTCATGACCGCCATCTGGACCTTCGCCGAGGAAGGCGACGCCACCCTCTTCACCGCCACCGCCCGCCATTGGGACGCAGAGTCCAAGGCCCGGCATCTGGAAATGGGCTTCCACCCCGGCTGGGACCAGATGATGGCGCAATATAAGGCGCTGTGCGAGGCGGAGGCGGGGTGAGGGTTGGATGGAGGGGGCGACCCTCATCCTCCTATCAACCTTCCGCCGCCACTCTGTCCCATAGCGGGGCAGGGCGGCGTTAACCCCGTTCCCGCCTTGGTCGCCGCGCCGCGCGCGCCTATCCTTGCCGCCATGCGTATCCTGTCCACCAGCCTCCTCGTCTCCATCGCCATCGCCTCGACCGCGCTGGCGCAGGGCTATCCCGCCCCGTTCACCATCGCCGAATCGGGCCGCGCTTTCGGATCGCTGGCCGAAGCGCTCGGCGCGATCGGCGACGGAAGCGGCACCGTGGTGGTGGCCCCCGGCACCTATCATCAATGCGCGGTGCAGCAGGGCGGCGATGTCACCATCCGCGCCGCCACTCCCGGCACCGTCATTTTCGACGGCGTCCCGTGCGAGGGCAAGGGCGCGTTCGTCCTGCGCGGGCGGGCGAGCGCAGTGGACGGCATCATCTTCCAGAATATCCGCGTCCCTGACGGCAATGGCGCGGGCGTTCGCCTGGAAAGCGGCACCCTTACCGTCCGCAACAGCCTGTTCCGCAACAGCGAGGAAGGCATTTTGACCGGCGACTATGACGGTGGACAGGTCAGCATCGACAAGTCGACCTTCCGGCATCTGGGCAGGTGCGACCGCGATCTCGATTGCGCCCATGGCATCTATATCGGGCGGCTAGCGGCGCTCACCGTCACCAACAGCCGCTTTGACTTGGGCGATGGCGGCCATTATCTCAAAAGCCGCGCGGCGCGCGTCACCATCACCGGCAACAGCTTCGACGACAGCGGCGGGAAGCTCACCAATTACATGATCGATCTGTCCAACGGCGCGAGCGGTCTCATCAGCGGCAACGAGATGGTGCAGGGCAAGGACAAGGATAACTGGTCGGCCTTCATCACCATCGCTCCCGAAGGTCGCGAACATAGCAGCGCGGGCCTTGTGATCGAAGGCAACAGAGCCGGTTTCGTGCCGGGGGTAGAGCGCAACAGCACCTTCGTCGCCAACTTTACCGACGACGCGGTGCGGATCGGCGCGAACGAGTTAGCGCCAAGCATGAAGGTGAAGGACCGGCGCTGACTCGTTTGCGACGCTGTGCTAGGCGGCGAATATGCGAACCACCTATGACAGCGCCACCGTCCGCCTCTATCATCTGGGCGACGATGGCGGCGCGACGACCCTGATGTACGGTCCCCTGAGCGAAGCGCTGCGCGTGGCCGAGCAACAGACGCAGGAAACACAGGACGGCCTCTATCTGGCGACCGACAATGACGTGGTGGCCTATCTCGACCTGATCGACACCTAGCCGTCGGCAAAGCCGAATGGCGCGCGGGTCCGGCGAAAATCGTCGGGCAGCATATCCCGTCCGATCGGCGGCGCGGACCTGGCAAGGCACTGCGGGCGGTGACACAGGCGGCAGGTGACGCCGATGGGCGTCGGCTCCGGCGTCGGTTGGCCCTGGGTATAGATCAGCCGATGGGCATGGTCGGCGGCACAACAGAGCGCGATCGCCCTCTCCACCCTGGGCGCCCCCCAGCCGCCGCCGCCCGCAGTAACGGTGCGGGCGATCGAGAAGAAACGCTGGCCGTCGGGTAACTCCAGCCATTGGGTGACGACTTCCCGCGGCGTCTCGAACACCCGATGCACCGACCAGAGCGGGCAGGAGCCGCCATGGCGGGCAAAGGGAAAGCCCGCCCCGTCAAGCCGCTTGGACGCATTGCCCGCCGGATCGATGCGGAGGAAGAAGAACGGCACCCGCTCCTGACCCGGCTTTTGCAATGTCGTCAGCCGGTGCGCGGTCTGCTCGAAACTGGTGCCAAACTGCCGCGCCAGCGCCTCGACATCATAGCGCCGCGCCTCCACCGCCTTGGCGAAAGCGGTATAGGGCATCAATATCGCCGCCGCCCCATAGCTCGCCAGCGCCCGCCGGGCGAGGCGGCGCCCGCTTTCCCCGGCAAACTGGCCGTCCTTCAGGATCGCATCGAACGCCTTGCGCATCTCCAGATAGGCGATCTGGAGCGCCAGCTGGAATTGCGAACTGGCCGTGTCAAGCGTGTCGTCGAGCAGCACCGCATCGCGATGCCGGTCATAGCGCCGCAACGATCCGGCCATGACATCGGACGGCAGGCGGCGGACGCGCAGATTATGGCGTGCGCGCAGCCAGCCGGTCAGCCCGCCCTCGACCTCCGCATCCGCCGCCAGCTTCTCCGCCGCATCGTCCAGCAGCGGAAAGCTATTGCGCCGCGCGGCCAGAAAGCGTCGGGACTCCGCAACCGGATCGGGCGCATCATCGGCTGCAACGCCCTGATCGGCCAACGCTAGATGCTCCTCCCGATAGCTGGTATAGAGCCGCAGCAACGCTTCGGTGATCCCCGGATAATTGACCGCAACGTCCCCGGTGGCGAGGGCGGGCAGGTCCAGATCGGCGAACATCGGGTCTTTCAGAACGCCATGCAGCCGCGCGGTCTGCTCGGTCCCGCCGTCACCCGCCACCTCCGCCATATCCAGCTTGTAGGTCCGCGCCAGCCGCAACAGCATGTCGGCGGTCAGTGGCCGCTGGTTGCGTTCGAGCAGCGCGACATAGGAGGCTGAAATGTCGAGATCGGCGGCCATGTCGGCCTGCGTCAGGCCCAGGTCGCGGCGCAACCGCCGCAACCGTGGCCCCATATAAACCGGACTATCCTTGCGCATCGGGCCGACTCCTGTGCAGACTTTACAACTTTACAGCATAAATTTGTAAAGATCGACAACTGAACTTCAGGAGGACTGCCGCACTGCAACAGGAGGGGGTAGGCGGGGCGCAACAGCTCACTTCCCACGCAAGGACCGGCCCATGACCTATCAGGACAATATCGCGAAGGCACAGCAACTCATCGGCAGCCATCCCGGCACCTGGGACGGCATCAATGCCGAATCCGTCGCCCGCATGAAGCTGCAAAACCGCTTCAACACCGGTCTCGACATTGCCAAATATACCGCCGGCATCATGCGCCGCGACATGGCCGCCTATGATCTCGACCCGACCAACTACACCCAGTCGCTGGGTTGCTGGCACGGCTTTATCGGCCAGCAGAAGATGATCGCGATCAAAAAGCATTTCGGCACGACCAAGCAGAAATATCTGTATCTGTCCGGCTGGATGGTCGCCGCGCTCCGCTCCGACTTCGGCCCGCTGCCCGACCAGTCGATGCATGAAAAGACCAGCGTTCCCGCGCTGATCGAGGAACTTTACACGTTCCTGAAACAGGCTGATGCCCGCGAACTGGGCCTGCTGTTCCGCGACCTCGACAAGGCCCGCGAGAGCGGCAATGCGGTCGAGGCGCAGCGCCTGACCCACGCGATCGACAATTATGAAACCCATGTCGTGCCGATTATCGCGGACATCGACGCGGGCTTCGGCAATGCCGAGGCCACCTATCTGCTGGCGAAGAAGATGATCGAGGCGGGTGCCTGCGCGCTCCAGATCGAAAATCAGGTCAGCGACGAAAAGCAGTGCGGGCATCAGGACGGCAAGGTCACCGTGCCGCATGAGGATTTCCTCGCGAAGGTCCGTGCCTGCCGCTACGCCTTCCTCGAACTGGGCGTTGACGATGGCATCATCGTCACCCGCACCGACTCGCTGGGCGCTGGCCTGACCAAGCAGATCGCGGTCAGCAAGGAGCCGGGCGATATCGGCGACCAGTATAACGGCTTCCTCGATTGCGAGGAGATCGATCCGGCGACCGCGCGCAATGGCGACGTCATCCTGAACCGCGACGGCAAGCTGCTGCGCCCCAAGCGCCTGCCCAGCAACCTGTTCCAGTTCCGCGAAGGCACGGGCGCGGACCGCTGCGTCCTCGACTGCATCACCTCGCTGCAAAATGGCGCAGACCTGTTGTGGATCGAAACGGAAAAGCCGCATATCGAGCAGATCGCCTCGATGGTCGACCGCATCCGCGAAGTCATCCCCAATGCCAAGCTGGTCTATAACAATTCGCCCAGCTTCAACTGGACGCTGAACTTCCGCCAGCAAGTCTATGATGCATGGGTCGAGGCGGGCAAGGATGTCAGCGCCTATGACCGGGCGCGTCTGATGAGCGTCGAGTATGACGACACGGATCTGGGCCGGGAAGCGGACGACAAGATCCGCACCTTCCAGAAGGACGCGGCGGCGCGGGCGGGGATTTTTCACCACCTCATCACCCTGCCGACCTACCACACCGCGGCGCTCAGCACCGATAATCTCGCCAAGACCTATTTCGGCGAGGAAGGGATGCTGGGCTATGTCGAGGGCGTCCAGCGCAAGGAAATCCGCCAGGGCATCGCCTGCGTGAAGCACCAGAATATGAGTGGCAGCGACATTGGCGACGACCACAAGGATTATTTCGCAGGCGAAGCAGCCCTCAAGGCTGGCGGCGCGCACAACACGATGAATCAGTTTGCAGCCTAAAGGCTGCGGGGGAACCAGTTTGCAGCCTGACGGCTGCTGGAAGGGCCAGTTCGCGGGACGTGCAGATGTCCCGCGATTTGGGTGGAAGGACTTGACGACCCGGCGGCGCACCGCCGGGTCGTTTTTTGTCGATTTTATAAGGTGTTGGTGTTCCCGCGCAGGCGGGAACCTAGTCCCGCCGTCTGAACTGGATTCCCGCCTGTGCGGGAACACGCTGCATTCAATCGCTTCTTGGCGTCAAACAATCCCCGCCCGCTGCCGCACCGTCTGCTTCAATATGTCGAGCGGCATAGCCCCCAATGTCAGCACGTCATGAAACGCCTTGATGTCGAACGCCGCGCCCTGCCTCTTCTTCACCTCGGCGCGCAGGTCGTTCCATACGGTATGGCCGATCTTGTAGCTGCACGCCTGACCCGGCCACACCGTATAGCGGTCGATCTCGCCTTGGCTGCGGCCGCGCGCGATGCCGGTCGTCGCGATCAGATAGTCGGTAGCCTTCTCCCGGCTCCAGCGTTTGACGTGCATACCGGAGTCGACGACCAGCCGGGTCGCGCGGAACAGCAGCGACTGGAGATAGCCGACCTGCCCCAGCGGATCGCCCTTGAACATGCCCATTTCATCGGCCAGCTGCTCGGAATAGAGCGCCCAGCCTTCGCTATAGCCACTATAGCCGCCGCGCCGCCGGATCATCGGAATGGCGTCCGATTCGAGCGCAACCGACACTTGCAGATGATGACCCGGCACCGCCTCATGATGGGTAAGTGTTGCAAGGCCAAATTTGGGCCGGTCGAACGTGTCGCGCAGGTTGATATAATAGATGGCCGGGCGTGATCCATCGAGCGAGGCATTCTGATAGTAGCCGCCCGGCGCGCCCGCCTGGATGGTGACGGGAACGCGGCGGACCTCGACCGGTGCCTTGGGCACGGTATTGAACGCTTCGCCCAGCCGCTTCTGCATCGCGACGATCTGGACATTGAGTTGCGCCAGCAATGCCTCACGACCCGGATCGGTGTTGGGAAACAGCTGGTCAGGGCGCTGGTTGAGCGCGACGAGGCGGTCGCCCACGCTCCCCTGGCTCATCCCTTCGCCCTTCAGGATCGTGTCGATCCGCGCACTGATCTCCGCCACCTGATCCAGCCCGATCTGGTGGATTTCATCGCCAGTCAGCGCCGTGGTGGTCGCCGCTTCGGCAGCGGCCGCGTAAAAGGCTTCGCCGTCCGGCAGACGCCACACGCCCGCATCATGGCTGGCCTTGGCCCTCAACTGCTGAACCAGCGCGCGTTGGCGATCGAGCGCAGGGAAGATTGTGTCCGTGACGATTTTTTCGGCCTGCGCCGCGCGTTCGGGCGGGAGGCCAGCGGCAGCAAGCTTCTTGGCGAAGGACGCGACAAGCACCGTCTGCGCGGCGGGCTGATCGCGCAGCGACGCCTGCATCTTGAGCGTCGTGTCGAGAATATAGTCGGGCGCAAACACGCCCTTGGCCGCGTCCGCCTTTTGCCGCGCCAGTTCGCCGTCCATCGACGCGGGGAAGGCTTCGAGCCGGGCGAGATAGGCGTCGGCGTCAGCTGCATCCTTCACCCGATGCTGCGAATCGAGGAAATCGGGCGTCTCGCGATAGCTGCCGGTCAGCTGGCTCAGCACATAGGGGGCATAACGCCCCGCCGTTTCGCCATAGCCAAAGCGTTCGCCGCCGATCGACCGATCAAGCTGATAGCTGACCACGTCATAATCGAGTTTCGATGCATCGCTCAGCGTCTTGCGGTCGATGCTCGCCAGTTGCGTTGTCTGCGCCTTGCTGCGCGCCAGATCACGGGCAACCCCGGCGGCGGATGTGTCGCTCAGCTTGCCGCGCAACGCCGCGCGCTCGCCCGTGTCGAGGCCAAGCCGGGTGGCCTGTTCGGGTGAATCCGCCAATCGTTCATAGAAAAAGCCGTCGAGCATGGCACGCAGCCGGGCATCGGCAGCGGCGGGCTTGGCAAAGGCAGGGGTGGCAGCAGCGGTCAGCGCGGTCGCGCCGCTGGTGGCGAGAAATTGGCGTCGGTTCACGAAGGGGACTCCGTCTGTCGGGGAAAAGGGCGCTGAGGGGGACAACGCCCATGATGCCCCCTTGTGCCGCCCTTCCAAAGGCTTGGCTAGGCCTTGCGCCAGATAAGCCAGCCTTATGTTTCGCATTGCCGGTTGCGGCTATACCGTCATTTGCCCATGCGATAAGGCGCGATCAGCCTAAATCGGGGAGAAGCGCCCATGACCTACACCCTCATCACCGCGAACCGCAACTATAGCAGCTGGTCGCTGCGCCCCTGGGTGTTGATGACCGCATTGGGCATTCCGTTCGTCGACCGGATCGAACCCTTCACGCAGGCGACCAACTATGCGGCCTTCCGCAGCTTTTCGCCGACTGGACAGGTGCCTGCGCTGTTGGACGGGCAACGGACTATCTGGGATTCGCTGGGCATCACCCTCTATCTTGCCGATCGCCATCCTGCCGTCTGGCCGACCGACGAAGCCGCACGAGCCTGGGCGCAATGCGCGGCGGCGGAAATGCACAGCGGCTTTTCGACCCTGCGCAACGATTGCACCATGAATGTCGGGGTGCGGGTCGAGCCGCATCTGCACTCGCCCGCGCTGAACAGGGACATTGCGCGCCTCGCCGAGCTTTGGGGCGAAGGGCTGACCCGCTTCGGCGGGCCGTTCCTGGCCGGATCGGCCTTCACCGCCGTCGATGCCTTTTACGCGCCGGTCGCGTTCCGGGTGCGGACCTATGGGCTGGATGTCGGCCCGGTGGGTCAGGCATGGGTCGACCATATGCTGGCGCACCCCGCTATGCAGGCATGGGAAAAGGCCGCCCTGGCCGAAACCTGGCGCGAGGACAGCCATGAGGCCGAAATCGGCGCGGCAGGACGTATCATCGCGGATTATCGGGCGGTGTAACATTGTTGCCCGCCATATGGACAAAAGAGCAGTTTTCTGCCCGCTTCCCCCTTTTCCCTGGGCCATTCCGGGTCTAGGGGGAAACCACTATGGTTAAGCTCCGCACCCTCTATGAGAAGATCTGGGACGCGCATGTCGTCGAGCGCCGCCCGGATGGCACCTGCCTGATCTATATTGATCGTCACCTCGTCCATGAAGTGACGTCGCCACAGGCGTTTGAGGGGCTTCGTCTCGCGGGACGCAAAGTGCGCAGGCCGGACCTGACGCTGGCGGTGCCGGATCATAATCTGCCCACCACCCCGCGCCGCGACGCAGACGGCCATCGCGTCCCGATCGCCGACCCGGAAAGCGCGCAGCAACTCGCCGCGCTGGAACGCAACGCGCCGGAATTTGGCGTGCGCCTGATCGGTGACGCCGATGTGGAGCAGGGCATCGTCCATGTCGTCGGACCTGAACAGGGCTTCACCCTGCCGGGCACGACCCTGGTATGCGGCGACAGCCATACATCATCGCATGGCGCACTGGGCGCGCTGGCCTTCGGCATCGGCACGTCGGAGGTCGAGCATGTGCTGGCGACCCAGACCCTGCTGCTCAAGCAATCCAAAACGATGGAAGTCGTGGTCGAAGGCAAGCTGGGTTTCGGCGTGACGCCCAAGGATGTGGCGCTGGCGATTTGCGGGCATATCGGCACGGCGGGTGGCACCGGCTATGTCATGGAATATCGCGGCTCCGTATTCCGCGACATGTCGATCGAGGGGCGACTGACCGTCGCCAATATGTCGATCGAGGCAGGCGCGCGGTCGGGCCTGTTCGCCCCCGACGACACGACCTTCGCCTATCTCAAGGGCCGCCCGATGGCGCCCAAGGGTGCCGACTGGGACGCAGCCGTCGCCTGGTGGCGCACTTTGGTGACCGACGAAGGCGCGCAGTTCGACAAGAGCGTGGTGATCGACGCCGCCGACATCGTGCCGACCGTCACCTGGGGGACCAGCCCCGAAGATGTCGTCGCGGTGACCGGCGTGGTGCCGGACCCGGCGAGTTTCGAGGATGCGTCCAAGCGGGCGGCGGCGCAAAAGTCGCTCGACTATATGGGGCTGACCGCCGGGCAGAAATTGGCTGACGTGGCGGTCGAACATATTTTCATCGGCAGCTGCACCAACAGCCGGATCGAGGATCTGCGCGCCGCGGCTGCGTTGCTCGATGGGCGGCACATTGCCAGCGGCATCAAGCACGCCATGGTCGTGCCCGGCTCTGGCCTCGTCAAGCGGCAGGCCGAAGCCGAAGGGCTGGACCGCATATTCACCGACGCGGGCTTTGAATGGCGCGAGCCGGGCTGTTCTGCTTGCCTGGGCATGAACCCTGACAAGGTGCCTGCGGGCGAACGCTGCGCATCGACCAGCAACCGCAATTTCATGGGCCGTCAGGGACCGGGCGCGCGCACCCATCTGGTGTCGCCTGCCATGGCAGCGGCAGCGGCGATCACCGGCCGGCTGACCGACGTGCGCGAACTGTTGAAAAAAGAAGAGGGGATGGCATAGTGAAAAAGATTTTCTGGCTGCTGACGCTGGGCGCGCTGGCCAGCGCGGCGATGGCTGCGACGCTGGGCCGGGCCGAGGACATTTCCGCCACGGAAGCAAAGCAGGCGCGCTGATGGACAAGCTGACCACGGTCGAGGGCAAAGCCTACCCGTTCGGGATGAAGAATGTCGACACCGACATCATCATCCCGTCGCACTGGCTCAAGACGATTTCGCGCAACGGCATGGGCAAAGGCGCGTTTGAAGTGCTGCGCAAGGAGCCGGGCAACGTCTTTGACGATCCGGCCTATGCGGGAAGCCCGATCCTGATCGCGGGCGACAATTTCGGCTGCGGGTCCAGCCGTGAACATGCCGCCTGGGCGCTGGGCGATCTGGGCATCCGGGTCGTGATCGCGCCGAGTTTCTCCGACATTTTCTCCAGCAATGCGTTCAAGAATGGCATATTGACTGCTGTGTTGCCGCAGGAGGCGATCGACCGGCTGATGGAGGTGGCGCAGACCGACGACATCCATGTCGATCTGGAGCAGCAGACGGTCACGACCCAGTTTCAGGATCGTTTCAGCTTTGAAATCGACCCGTTCCGCAAACATTGCCTGCTCGGCGGTCTGGACGAAATCGGCCTGACGCTGGGCGATGCCGACGGCATCGGCGTCTATGAAGCAAAAGTGGCGCAGGATCGCCCCTGGATGATCCCCGCCGTTGCGTAAACGCGCGCTTCTTCCTATCTCTTATCGCACTATCGTGCTTTGGACAGGGCATTTGGCATGACGACTTTCGACGATCGCGAACGGGCCTTTGAAAATATGTTCGCCCATGACCAGGAAATGCAGTTCCGCATCCAGGCGCGCCGCAACCGGCTGCTGGGCGAATGGGCTGCGGTGAAGATGGGGCTGACCCCGGAAGAAACCGATTCCTATGCCAAGGCGGTGGTGCAGGCCGATTTCGAGGAAGCCGGTGACGAGGATGTCATCCGCAAGCTGGTGGGTGACATGACCTCCGCAGGCATCGACATCGACGAGCCGGGCGTGCGCGCCGCGCTCGAAGAGCAGGCGGTGATCGCTCGCCGCATGTTCATCGAAGCGCAGTAAGGCCGCCTGCGATGCCGATGGCCGCCGATGATATTGCCGACATGATTCGCGCCGCGATCCCCGACGCCGATGTCGAAATTACCGATCTGGCGGGTGACGGCGACCATTATGCCGCGCGGGTGGTAGCGGAAAGTTTCCGCGGCATGAGCCGGGTGGCGCAGCAACGCGCCGTCTATGCCGCGCTCGGCGGGCGGATGGGGGGCGTGCTGCACGCCTTGCAACTGACCACCGCGGTTCCCAACTAACGCGCATCACAGATTCGCGCCCGGTCGATCGGGCGCCAGACAGGAATGGACTTTCGATCATGACCGACGCCGTGCATCAGCGGATTGCCGACATCGTGAGCGCCAACGACGTGGTGCTGTTCATGAAGGGCACGCCGCTCTTCCCCCAGTGCGGCTTTTCCAGCCGCGCTATCGCGATCCTGGAGCATCTGGGCGTCGCCTATGACACGGTCGACGTGTTGCAGGACCAGGCCGTCCGTCAGGGGATCAAGGCCTTTTCCGACTGGCCGACCATCCCGCAACTCTATGTGAAGGGCGAATTTGTCGGCGGCAGCGACATCATGATGGAAATGTATGAAGCGGGCGAACTGCACCAGCTGATGACCGATCAGGGCGTCGCCGCGGCGAACTGATCCACGTTCAGATATGACGTGATAAAGGGCGGTCCGATCATCGGGCCGCCTTTTTTATTGCTGGATTTAGGGGAGCCACCGGGTTGGGGGTGCCGACGGAGATCGGCCAGCACCCCCAGGGTAGTTACACGGTGGGTTACGGGAAAAAGAGGTGCAACCGCCGTGCCAAAAACAGCAGGGCACGCAAATCCGCAGTTACAAGGGTTAACGGCGCGCGTGACGCTGCGGCATCTGTCAAATATTCCGACATTTTGGGGTTGCTCTAGTGACATAGCCGACGGCGATTTTGCCCCCGTTGACTACAATCGTAATCAATGCGATTACATCTGTAGTTGAACAAGAGGCAAGAGTCGCGTGGCGCAGACGGGTGAAAAGATCAGCGAAGCCGAACTGGTGGTGATGGAGGCATTGTGGGAGCAGTCGCCGCTGACCGCCAATGACGTGGCCGATCGCGTCACCGACGCCCGCGACTGGAGCGCGCAGACGGTCAAGACATTGCTGTCGCGGCTGATGGCCAAGGATGTGATCGCCGCCGATCAGGATGGCCGCCGCTTCCTCTACCGGCCACTGGTCGCGCGGGAGGATTATGTCGCCAGCGAATCGGGGCGACTGGTCAACCGGCTGTTCGGCGGCCGGGTATCGCCGCTGGTCGCGCAACTGGCCAGTCAGGACCAGTTGACCGACGATGACATTGCCGAGCTTGAGGCAATCCTGAAAGGGCTGAAATCATGAACGTCTGGATGGTCGAAACGCTGATTGCCACGACGCTGCTGATGGCGCTGGTCATGCTGCTGCGCCGACCGGTGGCGCGCTGGCTGGGGGCAGGGGCAGCCTATTGCCTTTGGGCGGTGCCTTTCGCCCGGATGCTGCTGCCAGCGCTGCCCGGCGATGTCGCCAGCCCCTCGCCGCTGCATGTCGCTGTCGATCAGGCGGGCCTGCCCGACCTGCTGACCGTCACGCCGATGGCACAGGTGGCGACCGACACCGCCTTCCCCTGGCTGGAGCTTGGCATCGGCCTCTGGTTTGCCGGGATGCTGGCATTCCTCATCATCCAAGCGGTCGGCTATGCGCGGTTCCGGCGGCACATGCTGACCGGCGCGACGCCGATTGGCGAGGACGGCCGCATCCGCCTGATCACCAGCCCGCACGCCAGCGGCCCGCTTGCCTTTGGCGTGTTCCAGCCCTTCATCGTCCTCCCCGCCGATTTCGCCCTGCGCTATGATGCGCTGGAACAGGAAATGGCGATCGCGCATGAACGCGCGCACCATAGCCATGGTGATCTGGCCGCGAATCTGGTCGCGCTGGCGCTGCTCGCCATCCACTGGTGCAACCCGATCGCGTGGATCGCTTACCGCGCCTATCGCGCCGATCAGGAAACCGCCTGCGATGCCCGCGTGCTGGCGCTCTATGGCCAGGATCAGGCCCATATCTATGGTCGCGCGATCCTGAAAGCCGCCGGTGGCCGCCAGTTCGCCGCCGCCTGTCATCTGACCCGAATCACCACCTTGAAGGGGAGGCTCATCATGCTTTCGCGCCACGAAATTTCGCTCCAGCGGATCAGCTGGGGCATGGCCGCCGTCGCCATCGTCACCGCCACGGGCCTCGCGCTCACCGCATCGGGCAGCCGCGCCGCGCAGCAGATGGCGGCGATCAGCGACAGGGTCGAAACCGCCGATTTTGCCCGGCTTTCAAACCTGGTCGCACAATCCGCCGCCGCCAGCGTGCCGCAGACCGCCGATGAATGGCCGGAAACCCCTGCCGTCCCCACTGCGGCGACCATCGACACCGCAGCGACCGCCGCAGTGCCGCCTGCGCCAACCGCTCCGATCGTCCCTGCCGCCGATATGGTGGCGCCGGTAGCGCCAGTGCCGCCCATGCCCTCGGTGCCGTCAGTGACCGTGCGCGAAGAGAAGAACGCGATCACCATCACCCACGCCGATGGCCGGATCGAGCGCCACCACATCCCGACCGAGGCCGAAATCCGCCGCATGGTGCCGCGCGTCGATGTCCGCAACGGCTGTGAGGGCGATCAGACCGTCAGCAAGCGTGAAAGCGTGGACAGCGATGGGCGCCGCACCATCCGCATCCGCATCTGCGAGGCGCAGATCGAGGCGCAGGCCCATCGGGCTGCCCGCGCCGGACTGGTGACGGCCCGCGCCCAGGTCGCCCGCACCGCCCATATGACCGACCGCATCCGCGCCGAGGTGCTGCGCGACCTGGACGATGAAATTGCCAAGATAGACGGGCAGGCGGACTGACCCGCGCGCTCTACTGCATCGACAGGATTGCGAAGGCGAAAGCCATCCATGGGTCCGCCTGTGGATGGCTTTTTTGTGGGCCGTGAAGGTCAGGCCATCGGTGCGATCGCCTTCACCCTCAGCCCGAATCACCCGATGGCGCACACATGCGTCGAGCGCCTGATCGGCATCGATCAGGCGCTCGGACAGGACGCGACGGTCCCAATATCAGACAAGGCTTGCCGACCGTCGCAAAGGACGGCGGCGGGCCTCACCGCATGGCTTAGCCCTGGCGGGCCTTGAAGCGGCGATTGGTCTTGTTGATCACATAGGTGCGGCCACGACGGCGGATCACGCGGTTATCGCGATGACGGTCCTTGAGCGACTTGAGCGAGTTGCGGATCTTCATGGAAGTCTGCCTTCTTAGAATCTGGCTTTAGCGGAAAATCGAAGCGCTGCCCCTATGGGCGGGACGGCCTTAAGTCAAGTCCGGCAGCACGACTTTTGCCTCTGTTCATCCCTCATGCAGCAAGTTGATGGCTTGGAGCGTTGGAGGGAATTATGCCGTCCGCGTCGTTTAGCGGAATATGCCCCGTTGGAGTAGATGCCATGTCGAAGCGCCTGATTCTTGCTGCCAGCCTTGCCTTAGCCTTAAGCGCCTGTGCAACGGCGATTCCCCCGGTGGAGGTCACCCGCTTCCATATCGGTGATCCCGCGCGCAGCGGCACGATCGCGGTGGAGGAAATGCGCGGCAATCCTGACATCAGCCTGGAATTCCGCACCTATGCCGCCGCCGTGACGCAGGAATGGCAGCGGGTCGGCTTCACCCCGGTCGTAGCGGGCGCAACCAGCGACTATGTCGCCAGCGTCGCCTTCCGCCGCAGCTTTCGCCCCGCTGGCATCGACCGCAGCAGCGACAAGCCGGTCAGCGTCGGCGTGGGCGGCGGTATCGGCAGCGGCGGCTATTCCGGGCTGGGCGTGGGCATCGGCATCAACCTGTCGGGCAAGCCCAAGGATATTGTCACGACCGAATTGCAGGTGCAGCTGCGCCGTCGTGCCGATTCGACCATGATCTGGGAGGGCAGGGCGCTAACGGAAGCCCGCGAAGGCACGCCCGCCGCGCAGCCGGGTCTGGCCGCACAAAAGCTGAGCGCGGCGCTGATCGGGGGCTATCCCGGCGAATCCGGGCGCACTATAACCGTCAAATGACCATCTCCATCACCAGCGCATTCGATAGCGGCAATATCCGCGTCCTTTCCATCACCGACACGTCAGCGGGCGCCCGCGCCGAGCTGGAAATCGTGACCGACCATCAGAGCGATTTCTATCAATGGTTCCATTTCCGCGTGGCCAATGCGGCGGGACGCGCCTTGGAACTGGCGATCGTCAATTGCAGCGGCTCGGCCTATCCCGATGGCTGGGCCGATTATAAGGCGCGGGTGAGCGAGGATCGCGAGACTTGGAGCCAGGCCGATACCAGCTATGCCAATGGCACGCTGACGATCCGGCTGGAGCCGGACAGCAATGCGCTCTGGGTCGCCTATTTCGCGCCCTATTCGATGGAGCGCCACCATGATCTGATCGCCTTTGCCGCCTGCCAGCCCGGCGTTACCCATCGCGAACTGGGGTTGACGCTGGATGGCCAGCCAATCGACCTGCTGACCATTGGCGAAGGGCCAAAGCAGGTGTGGCTCTATGCCCGCCAGCATCCCGGCGAAACCATGGCGCAGTGGTGGATGGAAGGCGCGATCGAACGTTTGTGCGACGAGGAGTATTCGGTTGCCCGTCTGCTGCGGCAACAGGCGACGATCCATCTGGTGCCAAACATGAACCCGGACGGCAGCCGCCGGGGCCATTTGCGCACCAATGCCGTCGGCGTGAACCTGAACCGCGAATGGCATGAACCGTCGATGGAGCGCAGCCCGGAAGTGTTTCTGGTCCGCGCGGCGATGGACGCAACCGGCGTCGATCTCGCCATCGACGTGCATGGCGACGAAGCCATCCCCGCCGTGTTCATCGCCGGTTTTGAAGGCATCCCGTCAATCACTGAGCGCCAGCTGACCCTCTACCACCGCTATCGCGACACGCTGGCCGCCCGCACGCCCGATTTCCAGACGCGGCTGGGCTATCCGGTGGCGGGTGAAGGGCGGGCAAACCTGTCCATGTCCACCAATCAGGTCGCCGAACGCTTCGGCGCGGTGGCGATGACGCTGGAAATGCCGTTCAAGGATAATGACGACCTGCCCGACGCCGATTATGGCTGGTCCCCTGCGCGCTCTGCGCAACTGGGCAAGGATTGCCTGGCCGTGCTGGCAGAGATGATCGGGGATATTTGATTCCGCGACTGATGCGCTACTACCCAAACTCCGTTCGTCCTGAGTAGCCGCTGAGCTTGTCGAAGCGGCATATCGAAGGAAGCGCATGGACGCGATGCTTCGATATGGGCCTTCGACAAGCTCAGTCCCTACTCAGCACGAACGGTAATTTTAACAACAGGCACACAGCCTATTTCCAATCAAATGCCAGCGGTGCCTCGCGAAACGCAAAGCGGTCGAGATGGTCTGCAACCACCTTCTTGAACACCGCGACATCGGCGTCGGCGGTCGGATCGATCGTCACCACTAGCGCCTCCTCCTGCGCGGCCATGCGGATCGGCCCCATCGGAAAGGCGATAACGCCCGATTGCGGATCAAACTCGGTTGCGAACTTGTGGCTCCAATGTTTGCACAGCTGCTGGAGATAGCGGCTGGCGTTGGGCGTGGGGACATGGGCGGTCAGCGTCATGACTTTAAAGCCTTTCGATCTTGGTGGCAGCCTCGTCGATCAGGGACGCGACGTCGAACATGGTCTGGGCATCGGCCCCTTCCTTTTCAAGCCGCCCCTGGATCGCCATGCGCAGATTGTGCATGGCGCGGCGTAAGGGCGCGCTATCGGTGCGCTCGGCCTTTTGCGCCAGCGACGCGATCCGCTCCATCACCAGCGTCAGTCCCGCCTGATGCTCAGCCAGATAGGCCGTGCCTTCGTCGGTAATCGCAAACAGCTTACGGCTGCCCTGTCCCGGTTGCTCGGCGATCAGGCCCATGTCGGCCAGCAGGGTGAGCGTGGGATAGACCACGCCGGGGCTGGGCGCATAGACCTCGCCGGACAGGCTTTCAATCTCGCGGATCAGGTCATAGCCATGGCGCGGCGTGTCGGCGATCAGCTTGAGCAGGATCAGCTTAAGCGCGTCATTGTCGAACAACCGCCGCCGCCCGCCGCCGCGCCCGCCATGACCGCCCCGTCCGCCGCCGCCCATCGGCCCATCGCCGAACGTATCGCCGCCGCGCCCGAAGCCGCTGCGGCCAAAACCGTCAGGGCCGGCAAAGCGGCCATGACCGCGCAGGCCATGCCCATGGTGAGGGCCGCCATGGCCGCCTTGTGTGTGAGAGAAATGCATCATTTGTCTTTCAGTATGTTTCATGATGCATTGAGATATATCGTAATTATTTGGATCGTCAAGAGATAAGATATATCTTTTATATCTTGAGAGCGTCAGAGTGCGGCGAAATCGATCGCAGCGTGCCGGTCAAGAGCCCGCGAATGATCCTCCAGCGGATATTTGAGACCGCTGGCGCAGTTGAACAGCAGCGCACGCTCATCGCGTCCGATCAGCCCTTCGTCCAGCGCCCGGCTATAGGCGGCCAGGGTCGCGCCGCCTTCCGGGCAGAGCAGCAGGCCATCGTCGCGCGCCACATCGCGCACCGCCGCGCTGATCGCGGCATCCGACACGGCCAGCGCCGCGCCGCCGCTTTCCCGCACCGCGCGCAGGATCAGGAAGTCGCCCACCGCGCGCGGCACGCGGATGCCCATGGCGATGGTGTGGGCATCCTCCCAGCGTTCGGCGAATTCCACGCCCTGATCGAAGGCTCGGACCATCGGTGCGCAGCCCTCGGCTTGCACCGCGAACATTTTGGGGCGCTTAGATCCGATGAAGCCGATCTGCTCCAGCTCATCAAACGCCTTCCACATGCCGATCAGGCCAGTACCGCCGCCGGTGGGGTAGAAAATCGCGTCGGGCAATTCCCAGTCCAGCTGCTCGGCCAGTTCCAGCCCCATCGTTTTCTTGCCCTCGATCCTATAGGGTTCCTTCAGCGTCGAGAAATCGAACCAGCCGCGTTCCTTCGCGCCTTGCCCGACGATCGCGCCGCAATCGTCGATCAGCCCGTTGACGCGATAGACCCGCGCACCCTGCGCCGCGATTTCCCGCACGTTGATTTCGGGCGTGTCGTCGGGACAGAAGATGATCGCCTCCACCCCGGCGACCGCGGCATAGGCGGCCAGCGCCGCGCCCGCATTGCCGTTGGTGGGCATGGCGATCTGGGTCACGCCCAGTTCCTTGGCCATCGACACCGCCATCACCAGCCCGCGCGCCTTGAAGGAGGCGGTGGGCAGGCGGCCCTCATCCTTGGCGATCAGATGGGCGCCACCCAGCCGCGCGGCGGTTCGCGGCAGCGGGACCAGGGGCGTCGCATTTTCGCCCAGGCTGATGATGTTGGCGGTGTGCCGCACCGGCAGCAATTCGCGCCAGCGCCACAGATCCATGGGCCGCTGCGCCAATGCGTCCTTGGTCAGCGTAGCCCGCACCCTCTCCAGATCATAACGCACCAGCAACGGCTTCCCCGCCGCCGACAGCCCATGCAATTGGTCCGCCGCATAACGTTCGCCGGTCAGCGAACATTCCAGATGGGTGACGAAGGTGGGGCGATCGGTGGTGAGGTTCAGATCGTGGCGCAACGGGGTATCCTTTGGTCAGTACCCCCCGGCCCACTCTTGAAAACCCCTCCCGCGAACGGGAGGGGTGGATATGTCTTATTCCGGCGCTTTCGCCACGCTGACCATGGCCGGGCGCAGCAGCCGGTCCTTGATCATATAGCCCGCCTGCATCTCGATCAGGATCGTGCCGGGCGCGGCGTCGGCGGAGGGGACTTCCATCATCGCCTGATGCTTGTTGGGGTCGAGCGGCTGGCCGACCGATTCGATCTTGCTGATGCCGTTGCGACCAAACACCGCCTCCAACTCGCGGCCAGTGGCTTCCAGCCCGACGACCAGACCCTTGAACTTCTCATCCTCGCGCAGGTCGGCGGGGATGGTGGCCAGCGCGCGGCTCAGATTGTCGGCCACCGACAATATGTCGCGGGCAAAATTGGTCGCGGCATAGGCGCGGGTATCGGCCAGCTCCTTTTCCAGCCGGCGGCGCACATTTTGCGTATCGGCATGGGCATAGAGAATGTCCTGCTTGGCGGTCGCCAGTTCCGCTTCCAGCGCGGCGATGCGCTCTGCACTGGCATCGGCCACGGGCGCATCCTCCGGCAATTGATCCACGACTTCGGTATTTTCGACGTTCAGATTGTCTTCGCTCATCTCATCAATCTCGACAGCGTTTGTGCGGTGAAATCCACCATGGGGATCACCCGTGCATAGTTCAAGCGCGTGGGGCCGATCACGCCGACCACGCCGACCACCCGGCCGTCCGCGCCACGATAGGGGGCGGCTATGACCGAAGAACCCGACAGGGAAAAGAGATTGTTTTCCGAACCGATGAAGATTTTGGTCGCGCTGCCCGCCAATGCGCTTTCCAGCAGGCGGGATATTTCCTGCTTGCCCTCCAGCTGCTCCAGCAATTGCCGCACCCGCTCCAGATCAGCCGCCGTGCCATCGTCGATCAGATGCGCTTGACCCCGCACGATCAGCACCGGCCGGTCATCGGCATCATGCGACCAGATGGCGATGCCGCGCTCCACCAGCTCCCGCGCCGCGCCATCCAGCGCGCTACGTTCGCTCTCCATCTCCTGCGCCAGATGATCGCCCGCCTGCCGCAACGTCATGCCCGCAAAGCGCGCCGACATGAAATTCGCCGCTTCGTTGAGCATGGAGGGGGACACGTCAGGCGGCAGGTCCAGCACGCGATTTTCGACCGACCCGTCCTGCCCGACCAGCACGGCGAGCGCCTGCCGGTCATTCAATGGCACGAAACCGAACTGGCGCAAGACCGGCTCGCGCCGTGGCACCATCACGATCCCCGCGCAGGCCGACAGACCCGATAGCGCGGCGGTCGCGGCGGACAGTGCTTCCTCGATCGGCCCGGCCTCGGCCAGCCCCGCCTCGATCGCGCGCCGCTCCTCCGCTGATGGCAGCGCCGCCTGCATCATCCCGTCCACGAACAGCCGCAGCCCCGTCTCGGTCGGCATCCGCCCCGCCGATGTGTGCGGCGCGGCCAGCAGGCCCAGCTCCTCCAGATCCTGCATGACATTGCGGATCGAGGCAGGCGACAGGCTAAGCGAGGATATTTTGCTTAAGGTTCGCGATGCGACCGGCAGGCCCGTACCCAGATAGCTTTCCACCACCAGGCGAAAGACGTCGCGGGCGCGCTCGTTCAATTCGGTCATGGGTGTCGTTGGCGTCATCGGCACGATGTAGGATGGATTGTGCCGATGCTCAACTTTTGCGTGTCCGACCGGCCTATTAGGCAGGCTTCGCTTTCAGCATCGGTTCGATCCCCAGCAATTTGGGGATGCCGCCGATCGTCGTGCGCAGCTTCCCATAGCGCGCGTCCATACAGCCCGACTGATAATCGAGCCGCGTCGGTTTGGCCTCGCCCCGCGTCCATTCGATGCGGTATCCGGGCATATCGGTCGCAAAACGGGTGCAATTCTCGCCATGGGCGATCCGCTTTTCCGTGCCGACCGGCGGCTTGTAGGGGGCCAGCGCCGCGCGTAATTGCCGGTATTGCGCCGGGGTCACGGTAAAGCGTGTCGGCCCCGGCACGGCGGTAAATTTCTCCGGCTCCAGCAGGCCCGATCCGTCCGGTGTCACCAGCACGCTATAGGCCGGGCAGGCGCCAAAGCAGCGCCCGGCGGTAAAGCGGATCGTGTCGCCTGCCGCGCGCGGTATGTCCAGCTCAGTGTCGGCGGTGGCGCATCCCGCCAGCAGCGTCGCGGTGGCGGCTATCATCATTCTGATCATCATGGCCCTTCTTATCGCCTAATTGCGCGCTTGGCACTGGCAAGAAACGCCGCCGGGCGCTAAGCGCCGTCCCCTGACCGTTTTGGAGAAAAGAACATGCGTCCTTCCGGCCGCGCGCCCGACCAGATGCGCGACATCACCATGGAGCCAGGCTTCACCATCCATGCCGAAGGAAGCTGCCTGATCAGTTTCGGCGACACCCGCGTGCTTTGCACCGCGTCGGTGGAAGAAAAAGTGCCGCCCTTCCTGCGTGGCAAGGGTTCTGGCTGGGTCACCGCCGAATATGGCATGTTGCCCCGCGCCACCCACACCCGCGGCAGCCGCGAAGCGGCCAAGGGCAAGCAGTCGGGCCGCACCCAGGAAATCCAGCGCCTCATCGGTCGTTCGCTCCGCACCGTCGTGGACATGAAGAAGCTGGGTGAGCGCCAGATCGTGATCGATTGCGACGTGATCCAGGCCGATGGCGGCACCCGCACCGCGGCCATCTCCGGCTCGTGGGTCGCGCTGCGCATCGCGGTGGACAAGCTGCTGGCGTCCGGCGCGCTCAAGGAAGATCCCATCATCCAGAAGGTCGCGGCGATCAGCTGCGGCATCTATGAAGGCACGCCCGTCCTCGACCTCGATTATGCCGAGGACAGCAATGCCGAGACGGACGCCAATCTGATCCTGACCGGCGACGGCAAATTCGCCGAAGTCCAGGCCACCGCCGAAGGCGCGGCCTATGACGAGGAAGAATTGCTCCGCCTGCTGCGCCTCGCCCGCATCGGCTGCGCCAAAATCTTCGCCGCGCAGGATGCCGCGACGGGGCGCTGAATCTTTTAATCCCTCCGTCATGCCAGCGAAAGCTGGCATCTCCCTTTTCTTTTGACGCTACGACAGCGAATGAAGAAGGGAGATCCCAGCTTTCGCTGGGATGACGGAAAAATAGCCCAGGGTGATATCATGACCGACCAATTCGGACAGGAACAGGCGATCCGCAAGCTCGCCCCCGGCAAGCTGGTGATCGCCAGCCACAATGCGGGCAAGGTGCGCGAAATCGCCGCGTTGCTTGGTCCCTATGGGATCGAGCCGATCTCCGCCGCCTCGCTCGACCTGCCCGAACCGGAGGAGACCGGCACCACCTTCATCGCCAATGCGGAACTGAAGGCATTGCAGGCCGCCGATCTGTCCGGCCTGCCCGCGCTGGCCGATGATAGCGGCCTGTGCGTCGAGGCGCTGGGCGGCGATCCGGGGCTGTTTTCGGCACGCTGGGCCGGACCGGACAAGGACTTCGCCCTCGCCATGCAGAAAGTCTGGGACGGAGTCACCGCCAAAGGCCCGGACGCCGGCCATGACGCCCATTTCATCTGCGCTCTCGCCTTGGCCTGGCCCGACGGCCATGTCGAAGCGTTCGAGGGGCGGGTCGACGGCACACTCGTCTGGCCACCGCGCGGCGCCAATGGCTTTGGCTATGACGCGATGTTCCAGCCGCTGGGGTTCGACATCAGCTTCGGCGAAATGGACCCCGACGCCAAGCACGCCATGAGCCACCGCGCCGATGCGTTCAAACAATTGGTGGCAGCGGTTTTTTGAACCTCTCATTCCTCCCCGTGCCGACGGGGAAATCGCATATGACTTTCGTTATCCCTGCAACGTCATCCTGAATTTATTTCAGGATCCATCATGCCCTAAAAGCCGCCGCTTGAGACGAGGAATGGATGCTGAAATAAATTCAGCATGACGATGAAGGAGACGGCAGTTTCATATGCGATAGCTCTGCTTTTGCCGGGGAGGACTACCGCCCCCCGCTCGCCAGCTCGATCGGTGCAGCATCCCCATCCAGCGGCCCCTGTCCGAACGCATTGCCAGCGGGAAAATAGCGGCACACCAGATACTCATAATTCGCGCCTTCACCCAGAGCGCAGCCGACCTTGCGCGTGCCGCGCCAGATCATCTGGGTATAATGGCCGACATCCTGCCAGCGCCCGCTGGTGCTGAAGTCAGGCAATTTGCCCTCCGCCCGGAACAGCTTTTTCTCGTCCGCAAACGCGCCGACCATGACGCTATAGCCGTAGAGGCGGCGCGGCCCCATCCACAGATTTTCGCCGCTGGGGATCGCCCGGCTGGCGCGGGGGCTGTGGCGGAACGCCCCGGTCTGCGCCATGTCGGCGGCATAGCGCGCCGCGTCCGCCGCCAGCGCCTCATCCCATTCCAGCGCTGGGACACCGACCAGCGCCCGCTCGCCATTATGCACGTCCAGCATCACGGCGCGCAGCAGCGGCTCGCCGCGCGCGGCCTCCTCCATGCCATAATAGGATGCAGGCATGACCACACCGGTCGGCACCCCGACGGGCGGAGCAACCGCCGCCTTGTTCCCCGGCGCGCTATCGGACGCTGCCTGTGCGCCTGTCGCGATCAGCAACGCCGCCCATAGCCCGGCGCGCAAAAACAGATTAGGGCTGCCCCCAGCCATGGCCGTCATTCCCCCCGAATCTCTATCCGCATCGGCGTCGGCCCCCGCCGACGCTCTGGCCTTATATATGCATTGGCCCTTTTGCGTATCCAAATGTCCCTATTGCGATTTTAACAGTCATGTCCGGGAGGGCATAGACATAGAAGCCTGGCGCACCGCGCTCCTGGCCGACATGGCGCATGAGGCAGCGCTGACCGGCGGACGTCCGCTCTCGTCCATCTTCTTTGGCGGCGGCACCCCCTCGCTGATGCCGCCCGCGTTGGTCGCAGATCTCATCGCAGCGGCGCAGCAGCATTGGGGCTTCACCCCCAATATCGAGATCACGCTGGAGGCCAATCCCAACTCGGTCGAGGCCGCCCGCTTTGCCGATCTCGCTGCCGCCGGGGTCAACCGCGTATCGCTGGGCTTGCAGGCGCTCGACAATGACGCGCTCCATTTTCTCGGTCGCGCCCATGACGTGACCGAAGGGCTGGCCGCGCTCGACACCGCCCAATCCGTGTTCGACCGGGTCAGCTTCGACCTGATCTACGCCCGCCCGGACCAGAGCGAGGTCCAATGGAAGGCGGAACTGACCCAGGCGCTCTCCTTCGGCACCGGCCATCTCTCGCTCTATCAGCTGACGATCGAACCCGGCACCCGTTTCGCCACTTTGGTGGCGCAGGGCAAGATGACGCCCGCCGACCCGGATCATGGCGCAACCCTTTATGAACTGACCGCCGCAATGACCGGTGCGGCAGGCATCCCGGCCTATGAGATCAGCAACCACGCCCGCGAGGGGCAGGAGAGCCGCCATAACCTCACTTACTGGCGCTATGGCGATTATGTCGGCGTTGGTCCCGGCGCGCATGGGCGGCGCGGGGGAATGGCGACTCAGCGTCACAAAAAGCCGGAAAACTGGATCGGCGCAGTCAGCCGCAACCGCCATGGCCTGCAAAGCGAACAGCTATTGGCAGGCGAGGAACGCGCGCGTGAGGCGCTACTGATGGGGCTGCGGCTGGGCGAGGGTGTCGATCTCGCCCGCATCGCGGCGCTGTCGGGCCTTGCTGTGGCAAAGCTGGTCGATGACCGCGCCATCGACCAGCTCACCGACCTTGGCCTCATCCGCCTGACCGACACCCGCCTGCAAGTCGCGCCAGCCGGAATGCTCCTGCTCGACGCGATCCTGCCGGAGGTGGTGGCGATCTGACCAAAATGCCTTGCTCCGTTCGTTTCGAGCGAAGTCGAGAAACCTGCGCGCCACGTTTCTCGACTTCGCTCGAAACGAACGGAGGTCGGGTTTTGACCTGAGATCATCATCATCGGGCGATCGTATTACGCGAGGATCGCCCGATCAGCGCTAATCCCGATCCTTCAATTCATCTCCGCGCACCGCCGCGACATGCAGCACATTGGTCGATCCCGGCGTGCCGAAGGGGACACCGGCCAGCACGACGATCTTGCCGCCCTTTTCGGCCATGCCGTGGCGCAGGGCCATGCGGCGGGCCTTGCCGATCATCTCCTCGAAATTGCCGATATCCTTGGTGCGGATCGCATGGACGCCCCAAGTCAGTCCCAGCTTGCGCGCCGTGTCGGTGCGCGGGGTCAGCGCCAGGATCGGCGCGGACGGCCGTTCACGCGCCACGCGCCGCACCGTGCTGCCTGACGAGGTGAAGCAGGTGATCGCACTGGCGCCCACGACATTGACGATATTGCCCGTCGCCTCGGCCAGCGCGTCGGCGGTGGTCGGGTCGGGCAGCGTCTCGGTAAAATGCAGCCGGGCGAGATAGCCCGGATCGCGCTCCACGCTGTGCGCGATCGCGTCCATCATCGCTACAGCCTCGACCGGCCAGTCGCCTGCCGCGGTTTCCGCCGACAGCATCACCGCGTCCGCGCCGTCATAGACCGCCGTCGCCACGTCCGACACTTCTGCACGGGTGGGGGAGGGGGACTTGATCATTGATTCGAGCATCTGTGTCGCAACCACCACCGGGCGGCCCATGCGGCGCGCGGTAGCGACGATCTGCTTTTGCAGCGGCGGCACGTCATAGGGTGGCAATTCGACGCCCAGATCACCGCGCGCGACCATCACGCCATCGGCCATCTCGATAATCTCCTCCAGCCGCTGCACCGCCGACGGCTTTTCGATCTTGGCCATAAGCGATCCATAGCCGCCCATCAGCTTGCGCGCTTCGGCCAGATCCTCCGGCCGCTGCACAAAGCTGAGCGCGATCCAGTCGCACCCCTGCTGCATCGCAAAGCTCAGGTCACGCCGGTCCTTGTCGGTCAGCGCCGGGACCGGCACCACCACGTCGGGGACGTTTACGCCCTTGCGGTTGGACAAAGTGCCGCCGACCTCGACGATCGAGTCGATCCGGTCCTCGCCGATCGCCTTCACGCGCAGCACCATCTTGCCATCGTCCAGCAGCAGCCGGGTTTCGGGCACCAGTGCGGCATAGATTTCCGGGTGGGGCAGGTTCACGCGGCGCGAATCGCCCGGCGTCTCGTCCCGGTCGAGGATGAAGGGCGCGCCGGTTTCCAGCAGCGCCAGCCCCTTTTCGAACGTGCCGACGCGCAGCTTTGGCCCCTGCAAATCGCCCAGGATCGTGGTGGGGCGCTGAAATTCCTTCTCCAGCGCGCGGATGGTGGCGATGCGTGTGGCATGATCCTCATGCGCGCCATGGCTCATATTGATGCGGAAGGCGTCGGCCCCGGCAACGAACAGCGCCCGGATCATTTCGGGCGTATCGCTCGCAGGACCAAGCGTCGCAAGAATGCGGACCTTGCGCGAGCGGGGCGGTAGTCGTGACATATATTCTCCTGGCCGTCATGATCGCTGCTGGCCCGGTTTCTTGGCCTTGCCAGCGCGTCGTTATGGGTTATCCGTGCTGCACGACAGGATGATGTAGATCAGCGAAAGGGTCCGCCGATGAGCGACACCATACTCACAGATGCCGCCGCCGCAACCGCCTTCCGCCGTCTGGTGATGCATTTGCAGCATCGCACGGACGTCGAAAATATCGACCTGATGGGGCTGGCGGGCTTTTGCCGCAACTGTCTGGCCGACTGGGTGGCGGAGGCCGACGGCGGCCTGACAAAGGATCAGGCACGCGAACTTATCCATGGGATGCCCTTTGCCGAATGGAAATCCCGCTATCAGGGCGAAGCGACGCCGGAGCAGATCGCACGGATGAAAGAGAGTGTGGCGAAGAACGCTGACAATCACTAGGACGCCCTCCAACCGATTCACATCTACCGGAGAGACTCCCCCATGACCGAACCCAATGTCGCCGCCGACCAGCTCCGCCTGCTGATCGAGCGTATCGAGCGCCTGGAAGAAGAGAAAAAGGGCATCGGCGACGACATCAAGGACGTCTATCTGGAAGCCAAGGCGACCGGCTACGACCCCAAGATCATGCGCCAGATCGTCCGATTGCGGAAGATGCAGCCCCACGACCGGCAGGAAATGGAGGCGATCCTCCAGACCTACCTGTCCGCGCTGGGTATGGAATAAGACTCCACCTCCGATCGCCCTGAGCTTGTCGAAGGGTTCCACTGAGCGTAGCGAAGTGCCTTCACTGCGTTCAGGCCAAGGCTTCGACAGGCTCAGCCCGAACGGGATTAGAGGAGAGTGAAATGTCTGAGATCATCGTCAGCACCACCAGCCGTCTGGAAGGACGGCCTGCCAAGGAATATCTGGGCATTGTCACCGGCGAGGTAATCGTGGGCGCCAATCTGTTCCGCGATCTGTTCGCCAGCGTGCGCGACATCGTCGGCGGCCGGTCGGGCGCGTATGAGGATGTGCTGCAACGCGCGCGTGAGCAGGCGATCGGCGAAATGCGGATGCGTGCCGCGACGCTGGGTGCCAATGCGGTCGTCGGCGTTGATCTGGACTATGAGGTGTTGGGCGCAAACGGCTCGATGCTGATGGTATCCGCGTCGGGGACTGCCATTCTCGTCTAACATTGCGCGAATGGGCCGCCCTCGCTAGAGAGCGCGCTTCGGATCACAGACAAGTCAGGGAGAAGGCCGTGGCCGGCCATTCCAAATTCAAGAATATCATGCATCGCAAGGGCGCGCAGGACAAGAAGCGCTCCTCGATGTTTTCCAAGCTGAGCCGCGAAATCACCGTCGCGGCCAAGATGGGGATGCCCGACCCGGACATGAATCCGCGCCTGCGGCTGGCGATCAACGCCGCCAAGGCGCAGTCCATGCCCAAGGACAATATCCAGCGCGCCGTCGACAAGGCGAACGCAGCGGGCGGCGAGAATTATGAGGAAGTGCGCTATGAGGGCTATGGCCCCGCAGGCATTGCCATCATCGTCGAGGCACTGACCGACAACCGCAACCGTACCGCGACCAACATACGCACCGCTTTTTCCAAAAATGGCGGCAATCTCGGCGCATCCGGGGCAGTGAGCCATGGCTTCGACCGCGTCGGCCTGATCACCTATCCCGCCAGCGCAGGCGACGCCGACGCGATCTTCGAGGCCGCGCTCGAGGCGGGCGCAGAGGACGTGTCGTCCAATGAGGACGAGCATGAAATCTGGACCGCGATGGACGCGCTCCACGAAGTCGCCAAGGCACTGGAAGCCAAGATTGGCGCAGCCGATAGCGCGAAACTCGCCTGGAAACCGCAAACCCTGGTCGATGTCGACGAAGCCAATGTCGCCACGCTGATGAAGCTGGTCGACACGCTGGAAGATGATGACGACGTCCAGACCGTCTGGGGCAATTATGAAGTGTCCGACGCGGTGATGGAGAAACTGGGTTGATCCCCTGTCCCTCTCCCCCTGGGGAGAGGGTTGCGCAGCCTTGGCGGCTTTGCCGCCTAGGCGAAGCTGGGAGAGGGGGCGCTGCCATCCGCGACTATCGCCCCCCTCTCCAAGCGCGGCCAGCCGACACGTCGGCAAGCCTTGCTATCCTCTCGCCTGACGGGGTGAGGAAATTCCGATGATCCTCCTCGGCCTAGACCCTGGCCTCGGCACCACCGGCTGGGGCCTGATTGCTGCCGATGGCAACCGGCTCACGCATCTGGGCAATGGCCAGATCAAGACCGATAGCGCGATGCCGCTGGCGACACGGCTCCTCGCGCTCGATCTGGCGCTCACTGACCTGATCCTCGAACATCGGCCCGACGGCGCGGCGGTCGAGGAGGTGTTCGTCAACGTCAATCCGCAATCGACCCTGAAACTGGGGCAGGCGCGCGGCGTGATCCTGCTCAATGCTGCGCGGTCGGGGATGGAAGTCGGTGAATATGCCGCGCGGCTGGTCAAGAAATCCGTCGTCGGCGTGGGCAATGCGTCCAAGGATCAGGTGCACGCCATGGTATCGCGCTTGCTGCCGGGCGTGAAAATCGCCGGGCCGGACGCGGCGGACGCGCTTGCCGTCGCCATCACCCACGCCCATCACCTCGCCAGCGCGCGGCGTATCCCGACGCGGTGAATACGACTAATCGCTAGCTCCGTTCGTTTCGAGCGAAGTCGAGAAACCGCTCGCAGCGTTTCTCGACTTCGCTCGAAACGAACGGATGTTGTTCAATAACCTATCCGAACAGCTCTTCCAGAAACCCCACCATCGCCCGAAAACTCCGCCGGTCCGCGTCCGCGCTATAAGCCAGCCCCTTTTCAGGCATGTTGACGCTTTCGTCGGTGAAGGCATGACCAGTGCGGCCATAAGCGTGGATCTGCCAATCGCACCCTGCCGCCGTCAATTCCTGCGCCAGCGCCACGGTCGCATCGGGCGGGGCAATCGGATCATCCCAGCCATGGCAGACCAGCAATTTCGCGCTGATGGCAGCATTGGCGAAGGGTGGCGCGTCATAGACGCCGTGAAAGCTGACCCCGCCCGCCATGTCCGCGCCCGCCCGCGCCAGATCCAGCACGCATTTGCCGCCAAAGCAAAATCCGATCGCGGCGGTGCGGGCTGCGTCCACCGCGTCCAGCCCCTTGAGCAACGCATGGGCCGACAAGAGCCGGTCCCGCAACAGGCCGCGGTCGGCATTCAATTCTGCCATATAGCGCGCCGCGTCAGGATCGGCGCGGGTGGTCCGCTTGCCCTGACCATAGATATCCACGACCAGCACCACATAGCCCAGCGCCGCGACCTTTTCCGCATAGGCGAAATCGACCTCCTTGGTCCCCAGCACATTGGGAAAGAGCAGGATGCCGGGCAACGGTAGGGAGGCGGCGCTATCGACCACAACCATGCTTTCGAACAGGTCAGCCGGCCCTTCATGGACAATGATTCGGCGCGTGATAGTCATTGTGTCGCTCCTAAATGCTGCCAAAGCCCGGCGCTTCGCCGCGTGCCGCAGGGTTTAGACGGTTGGGCCGCTTCCAGCCGATACGCGGGCGCTTGCGCAGGCGCAGAGTCGGCCAGTCGCCCCGGTCGGCGCGTTCGGCCAGCCGCATCCCCTGCGCGCGATAGGCGGCCAGCACCGCATCAGCCTGAGTATCGAGCAGGCCCGCCAGCAGGATCGTCCCGCCATCCTCGACCAGCGCGCAGAGCGATGGCGCAAGTTCGATCAGCGGCCCGGCCAAAATATTGGCGATCAGCAGATCATAGGGCGCGCGGCCGATGATCGCGGCATGATTGACCCCGGCGGCGGTGACCAGCGCCAACTGCCCCGGCCCGGCACCCAGTGGCACGCCGTTCGTCTCGGCATTTTCAGCGCTGATCTCAACCGCGACCGGATCAATGTCCGACGCGATCGCATAGGTGCGCGGCCACAGGTTCATCGCGGCAAAGGCGAGCAACCCTGTGCCGGTGCCGATGTCGGCGATATTGTTGAACCGCATTCCCACCCGGCGTATCCGGTCCAGCATGGCCAGGCACCCGGCCGTGGTTTCATGCTGGCCAGTGCCAAAGGCGCGGCTGGCAGCGATCAATATATTGACTTGACCCGGTTGCTCAGGGTCACTGGCGAGGTTGCGGACGTGGAAGCGTCCGGCGGTGACCGCTTCAAGCCCTTGCTGGCTCAGCGTCACCCAATCTTCGTCCGGCAGCGCCTCGACCAGCGGCTTGGCCCCGGCGGCGCTGGGTACCATAGAGCGCAGCAATTTGATCGCAGCGGCGCTGGGCTTGCCCTCGAAATAGGCGTCAAGCTGCCAGGCATTTTCATCGTCGGGTGCCGCTTCGCTGGTCATCAGCACCGGCGGGCGTTCCATCAGCGCAAAGGCGGCAATATCCCCGTCCAGCGCTTCGGCCTCAGCGCGGGTGCAGGGCAGGGTGACTTTCCAGCTTTGTGCGGAATGTGTGGCAACGGTCATGCCGCCGCCTTTAGCCGAGCGAGAAGGGGAGGGGAAGCGCAGGAGGATTGGATTGGCGTGTTCCCGCGCAGGCGGGAACCCAGTTCTGACGGTTGGACTGGATTCCCGCCTGCGCGGGAACACACAGCTCCGCTATCAGGCGACCTGCCGCCCGAAATCGGACGATGCGTGCCGCAAGCTGGCAAGCTTGCCTTCGACGCTGACGAAACCGCGTTCCAATTGGTCGATTTCCGATGCCACGACTTCGGTGTCCTGCCGGATCGCCGAAATGGTGGTCGACATCGAATCGGCGGCCAGAGCGGTTTCATCGACGGCGGCGGTAATCATGGTGACGGTCTGCGCCTGCGCATCCATGGCGTGACGGATGCGCTCGGCACTGGCCTGTACCTCGCCCACAGTGTCGCGGATACGTTCGTTGGTTTCCACCGACTGGCGGGTCGATGCCTGAATGACGGCAATCTTGCCCGCAATCTCATCCGTTGCACGCGCGGTCTGGTTGGCCAGGCTTTTGACTTCCTGCGCCACCACGGCAAAGCCGCGTCCGGCATCGCCCGCGCGCGCCGCCTCGATCGTGGCGTTGAGCGCCAGCAAGTTGGTTTGCCCGGCAATGTCGCGGATCAGCCCAAGGATCGATTCGATCGATTTGGCATGGTCGGACAGGGTGGAGGACATGGTGACGGCATCGCCCGATTGTTTGGCGGCGCGCAGGGCAACGCCGGCCGCGCCTTCCACTTCGGTGCGCGCATCCTCGATCGCGCGGATCAGCCCGGCCGATGTGCGCGCGGCTTCCCGCATCGCCAGGGCGGATTGTTCGGCAGCCGCTGCGACTTCCGACGCCTTGCCCAGCATCCCGCGCGTGGCGGCCGAAGCATCCTTGGCCTGTTCGCGCAGCGATTCGCCAAGGCGCGTCGCGCCGTCGATTTCGCCGACGATTCGCTGTTCGAACAGGGTGCCATAGCGCTGCCGTTCGGCGCGCTGCGCTTCGGCCTGATCGCTCGACAGGACATTGCTCATAAAGCCCGCGTCCATCATCGAGATATGCAACATGGTGTGGAGCAGCCGGCGGCGGCGCGGTTCGTCATCGCCGCACTGGTCCCAGACCAGATCCATGATCTTTTCGTTCGCTGCCGCAACGGCGGTCAGCACGGACCGCACCGAAACCCCGTGCTTGCGTGCGTGGCGGACGCAATCAGCGGCCGATCGCGCCCAGCGCGCATCCTGAAAATGCATCAATTTCTGATCGACATATTCGCCCGCTTCCGCCTCGATCCGCGCGACGATGGCTGCACTCAGCTGCGATTGCAGGCCGGTTTCGCGCATATAGGTCGTGAAAAAGGTCGACGCTACGGTCGCCAGATCAGATTGGATCAGCGTGCCGATCTCACGCGCTTCGCGCGCCAGCTTGCCGTCGGGATCGATTTCCGAGAGATAATCCGACGTGGCGCTCACTGTTGGGACGGATGACGGCATGAATGGACAGCCTCTGTTGATGGCCCTGCTGACAGGATGATCGGTTAACGAGGTGACCTTAGCGCGCTTTGGTTAATCACTTCTTATGATCGCGGGACACGGTCGTTGGGGCAGCTATGCTTTGCGCGGCTTGCCCTCATCCGCGTTCGCTCTTAAGGGGATCGCACTTAAGGGACTGATAGGGACAAGGGTAGACATGGCGCGATCCAACAGCCGGCCGCTCTCGCCGCATTTGACGATCTGGAAATGGGGCCCGGCGATGGCCATCTCCATTTTGCACCGCGTGACCGGCAACGGCCTTGCGACCGTAGGCGCGCTGGGTCTGGTCTGGTGGCTGATGGCCGCCGCGACTGGGCCGGAAGCCTATGCGACCTTCATCACATGCGCGACCTCGCCCTTTGGCTATCTGGTGATGATCGGCATCACCTGGGCCTTTTTCCAGCATCTCTTTTCGGGCCTGCGCCACTTCGTCCTCGATATGGGCGCGGGTTATGAACTGCGCACCAACAAGAGCTGGTCGATCGCCGCGATGGTCGCGTCGGTGCTGGTGACCGGCCTTATCTGGCTCTACATTTTCGGAAAGGCCTTCTGATGGGCAACGGTACTGGTATCGGCCGCGTCCGTGGCCTTGGATCGGCGCGGCATGGCGCGCATCACTGGCTGGCGCAGCGCTACACCGCCGTCGGCAACCTGCTGCTGGTGCTGTGGCTGATCTTCAGCCTCTTGAGCCTGCCTGGTCTCGATTATGACAGCGTCGTGCTGTGGATCGCCAATCCGCTGGTCGCGGTGCCGATGATGCTGATGATTGTCAGTATTTTCTGGCACCTGCGCCTGGGGATGCAGGTGATGCTGGAAGATTATGTCCACGACAAGGGACTGGCCTTCTTCTCGATGCTGCTGCTCAACTTCTATGCCTTTGGCGGCGCGGCCGCGGGCGTCTTTGCGATCGCCAAGATCGCCTTCACGGGGGTCGTCGAATAATGACGCAAGCCTATAAGATCATCGACCATGTGTATGACACCGTGGTTGTCGGCGCTGGCGGTTCGGGCCTGCGCGCGACCATGGGCAGCGCCGAAGCGGGCCTCAAGACCGCCTGCATCACCAAGCTGTTTCCCACACGCAGCCACACCGTGGCGGCGCAGGGCGGCATCGCCGCCAGCCTTGGCAACAACTCGCCCGATCACTGGACCTGGCACATGTACGACACCGTCAAGGGGTCGGACTGGCTGGGCGATCAGGACGCGATCGAATATATGGTGCGCGAAGCACCTGCCGCCGTCATCGAGCTGGAACATGCCGGTGTGCCGTTCAGCCGTAACGAGGATGGGACGATCTACCAGCGTCCCTTCGGCGGCCATATGCAGAATATGGGTGCCGGCCCGCCGGTGCAGCGTACCTGCGCCGCCGCCGACCGTACCGGCCACGCCATGCTCCACGCGCTCTATCAGCAGTCGCTGAAATATGACGCGGACTTCTACATCGAATATTTCGCCATCGACCTGATCATGGAAAATGGTGAATGCCGGGGCGTGATCGCCCTGTGCATGGAAGATGGCTCGATCCACCGCTTCCGCAGCCATGCCGTCGTGCTAGCGACCGGCGGCTATGGCCGCGCCTATTTCTCCGCCACCTCGGCGCATAGCTGCACCGGCGACGGCGGCGGCATGGTGCTGCGCGCAGGGCTGCCCTTGCAGGATCTGGAGTTCGTGCAGTTCCACCCGACCGGCATTTACGGTGCGGGCGTGCTGATTACCGAGGGTGCACGCGGGGAGGGTGGTTACCTGACCAACTCCGAAGGCGAGCGTTTCATGGAACGCTATGCCCCCTCGGCCAAGGATCTGGCGTCACGCGACGTCGTGTCCCGCTCGATGGCGATGGAAATGCGCGAAGGGCGCGGCGTGGGCGAGCATAAGGATCATATCTTCCTGCACCTCGACCATATCGATCCCAAGGTGCTGGCAGAACGCCTGCCCGGCATCACCGAAAGCGGCAAGATCTTCGCGGGCGTTGACCTGACCCGCCAGCCGCTGCCCGTCACGCCGACCGTCCATTATAATATGGGCGGCATTCCCTGTAACTATCATGGCCAGGTCGTGACCAAGAAGGGCGATGACCCGGAAGTGATCGTGCCCGGCCTGTTCGCGGTCGGCGAAGCGGCCTGCGTGTCGGTCCATGGTGCCAATCGCCTCGGCTCCAACTCGCTCATTGACCTTGTCGTATTCGGTCGCGCTACGGGCTTGTTCCTCAAGGACAATCTGAAGCCCAACGCGCCGCATAAGCCGCTGCCATCGGATGCCGCCGATTTGGCGCTGGGCCGCCTCGACCATTATCGCAATGCCAAGGGTGCAACGCCGACGGCGGACATCCGTCTCGACATGCAGCGCACGATGCAGAAGCACGCCGCCGTGTTCCGCGACAGCGCGCTCCTGTCCGAAGGCGTCACCCGGATGCAGGCGGTCAACAAGCGGCTCCAGGACGTCAAGGTCAGCGATCGGTCGCTGATCTGGAACACCGACCTTGTCGAAACGCTCGAACTCGACAACCTTATGAGCCAGGCCATCTGCACGATGGAAGGCGCCGAAGCCCGCAAGGAATCGCGCGGCGCCCACGCGCATGAGGATTTCCCGAACCGCGACGACGAAAACTGGATGAAGCACACCATCAGCTGGTTCGAAGGCTGGGGCGGTTCGGGTGGCAAGGTGACGCTCGATTACCGGCCGGTCCATGACTATACGATGACCGACGAAGCAGAATATGTGAAGCCCAAGGCGCGGGTTTACTGATCTGCCGTCAACTGTTGTGAAATCAGAAGGGGCGGGCCGGAAGGTCCGCCCTTTTTCATTCAGAGATGGCTGGCCGCATCCCGGCGTTCATGAAGGATGCGCATCACGATGGCGCGGCCATCGGTTTTCCGAGTGAAATAGCAGATGTAATTTCCTGCTCTGATCCGCAGTAACCGGAGCGGACAATCTCTATCGACTGGGCGGTAGGGGATCGATCGGCGGCGAGCCTGAGTGCTGCATGGATCGCGCCGGTATAGACATCGGCTTGGTCACTGCCCCAGCGATCAAATGTGTAGAACCAGATTTCGGCAAGATCGTGGCGAGCGGCTGGCGCGAACTCAATGCCCTTCATGCGGTTTTGCGGTGTCGCTGGTGCATATCCGCCAGGAACAGATCGAAATCAAATGACTCGGCGGGGCCGCTTTCCTCGCCCTCAATCAGCGCAGCGCGCAGGGCTTCCAGCTTCTGTTCTTCCGATTCCAGCAGCCGCAGACCTGCCCGCACGACCTCGCTGGTCGAACCGTAGCGGCCTTCGCTGACCTTGCGTTCAGCGAAGGCGCGGAAATGATCCCCCAAAGCAATAGATGTGGTCTTGCTGCTCATGGAGCCATGATACCAAATATTGGTAATCGCTTCAACCAAAGGGCAGCAGCCCCTCATAAGCCTCCAGCCCCGGCTTCCCCTCGACCATCACGCCCCGCCGCAGCAGAAAGGCGTGCCGCACAATCTCCGCCTGCTGCTCGATGCCATAGCGCGCGAACGGCTTGCCCGGCACGACATCATAGGCATAGCGGCAGAAGGGATGGCGCATCAGCGGCAGCCACCACCGCCCCGATCGCTGCGCCTGCCACACGTGGGTCATCTCATGGATGAAATGCCCCTGTATGTGCAGCGGGCTTTCGCAAAAATCCGCGCAGAACAGCCCGCCGTCAGGATGAAACCACAGGTCGCCATCGGGCACCATCGTCACGCCGCTGGGCTGAAACGGCCACCATTTGCGCTCATGCACCCGCACCCGCCCATAATCGATCGCTCTTCCAAACACGCCCCGCGCCAGCGCAACCTCATCGGGCGTCAGGCTACGGCTGCTCAATGGCCCTCATGCTCGCCAGCGCGCTTGGCTGCCGCTGCGCCTGTACCCGCCGCCTCCGGCTTGCGGATCACCGCGTCCACCAGCAGCCGGTCGCCATTGCCCATCAGGAAGGTCAACTGCATCTTGCCCCGGCCGATCGCGGTATCGTTGACTCCCCACAGCATCAGATGCTTGCCCCCCGGTGCGAACGCAACCTCACCCTTGGGCGGCACATCGACGCTGTCGATTCGCTCCATCGTCATCATGCCGTCCTTGTTGATGCTTTCATGCATCTCGACCTTGAGCGCATAGTCGGTCAGCACCCCGCGAATCTGCCCGCCCGCGTCGCCGCCATGGGCCACGAAATAGCCCGCCGACGGCGTCTCCTTATTGGGGCTCAGGCGCACATAGGCCTGGTCGACATAGGTGGGCGCGGGGTCGCCACAGGCAGCCAGCGCCAGCGGAGATAAAAGGGCGAAAAGGGCAAAGGGCGCGCGCATCAACTGGTTCCTGACTGTCTCGTTTCCGGTCGGTAAGCATAGCTAATCGCCCCAGCTTCTTGTGCCAAGCAAAAGCGCCCCTATATCGCCCATGCAAACCGGCCTTGCCTTGGCGCTTTCGTGAGGTATGGGGCCATCAACCGCTGAATAGAATTTGGGGTTCAAAGAGGACACAATGGCAAAAGTTATCGGTATCGACCTTGGCACCACCAACAGCTGCGTCGCCGTCATGGACGGTGGAAAGCCCAAGGTAATCGAAAATGCGGAAGGCGCGCGCACGACGCCGTCCATCGTCGCCTTCGCCAAGGATGGCGAGCGCCTGATCGGTCAGCCGGCCAAGCGCCAGGCGGTGACCAACCCGGACAGCACGATTTTCGCGGTCAAGCGCCTGATCGGCCGCCGCTTCGATGATCCCATGACCAAGAAGGACATGGAACTCGTCCCCTATGACATCAGCAAGGGTCCGAACGGCGACGCCTGGGTCAAGGCCGGTGGTCAGGATTACAGCCCCTCGCAGATCAGCGCCTTCATCCTGCAAAAGATGAAGGAAACCGCCGAGAGCTATCTTGGCGAAACCGTCACCCAGGCGGTCATCACCGTCCCTGCCTATTTCAACGACGCTCAGCGTCAGGCGACCAAGGACGCAGGCCAGATCGCCGGCCTTGAAGTGCTGCGCATCATCAACGAGCCGACTGCGGCGGCGCTGGCCTACGGCCTCGACAAGCAGGACGGCAAGACGATCGCGGTCTATGACCTTGGCGGCGGCACGTTCGACATTTCCATCCTGGAAATCGGCGATGGCGTGTTCGAAGTGAAGTCGACCAACGGCGACACTTTCCTGGGCGGCGAAGATTTCGACGCCAAGCTGGTCGAATTCCTGGCCGCCGACTTCCAGAAGTCCGAAGGCATCGACCTTACCAAGGACAAGCTGGCGCTCCAGCGTTTGAAGGAAGCCGCTGAAAAGGCGAAGATCGAGCTGTCCTCGGCCCAGACGACCGAAGTCAACCTGCCCTTCATCACCGCCGACCAGAATGGTCCCAAGCATCTGGTGAAGTCGATCACCCGCGCCGATCTGGAGCGTCTGGTCGCCGACCTCATCAAGCGCACGATGGAACCCTGCAAGAAGGCGATGGCCGACGCAGGCGTGTCCGCCAGCGAGATCAGCGAAGTCGTCCTTGTCGGCGGCATGACGCGGATGCCCAAGGTGCGCGAGGCCGTGAAGGAATTCTTCGGCAAGGAACCGCACACCGGCGTGAACCCGGACGAAGTCGTAGCCATGGGCGCAGCGATCCAAGCGGGTGTGTTGCAGGGCGACGTCAAGGACGTGCTGTTGCTCGACGTGACGCCGCTCAGCCTCGGCATCGAAACGCTGGGTGGCGTGTTCACCCGCATGATCGACCGGAACACCACAATCCCTGCCAAAAAGTCGCAGGTCTATTCGACCGCCGACGACAATCAGCAGGCGGTGACCATCCGCGTGTTCCAGGGCGAGCGTGAAATGGCGGCGGACAACAAGATCCTCGGCCAGTTCGACTTGGTTGGCATCCCGCCAGCCCCGCGCGGCGTGCCGCAGATCGAAGTCACGTTCGACATCGACGCCAACGGGCTTGTTAATGTCAGCGCCAAGGACAAGGGCACCGGCAAGGAACAGCAGATCCGCATCCAGGCATCGGGCGGTCTGTCCGACGCTGACATCGACCAGATGGTCAAGGACGCCGAACGCTTCGCCGAAGAGGATAAGAAGCGTCGCGAAGCCGCTGAGGCCAAGAATAACGCCGAAAGTCTGGTCCACACGACCGAGCAGCAACTGTCCGAACATGGCGACAAGGTCGATGCGAGCCTGAAGGGCGAGATCGAAACCGCGATTGCCGACACCAAGGCGGCTATCGAAAGCGGCGATGCTGAAGTGATGAAGGCGAAGGCGCAGGAACTCGCTACGGTTGCGATGAAGCTGGGTCAGGCCATTTACGAGAAGGAGCAGGCTGCGGCCGCCGCTCCGGGTGCCGACGCGCCCAAGGCCGATGACGATGTCGTCGACGCCGAATTCTCCGAAGTGGACGACAACAAGGCTTGAAGCTGAAGCCCTATACCCGTCACCCCGGTCCAGGCCGGGGTGACGGGACAGCCGGGCGGGGGTCCGAATGACGACCGAAATCGACTATTATGAACTGCTCGAAGTCGAGCGCACCGCCGATGCCGGGGTTCTCAAGAGCGCCTATCGCAAGCTGGCAATGAAATATCACCCGGACAAGACCGGGGGATGCGCCGACAGCGAAGCCAAATTCAAGGCGGTCTCGGAAGCCTATGAGGTTCTAAAGGATCCGCAGAAGCGCGCTGCCTATGACCGTTTCGGCCATGCGGCCTTCAAGCAGCAGCAACAAGGCGGCGGCGGTGGTTTCCACGGCGGCGGCGCTGGCGGTTTTTCCGACCTAGGCGATATATTCGAGACGATTTTCGGCCAGGGCGGCGGCTTCGGCGGCGGCGGTCGCCAGCAGCAGCGGCGCGGCGCGGACCTGCGCTATGATCTCGAAATCACCCTCGACGAAGCCTATCATGGTAAGCAGACCGAGATCGAGATCGAGGTGTCTGCCGCTTGCGACAGTTGCGAAGGCTCCGGCGCGCAGCCCGGCACCGGGGCCAAGACCTGCCATACTTGTAAGGGTCATGGCCAGGTCCGCGCGCAGCAGGGTTTCTTCGTGGTCGAGCGCACTTGCCCGTCCTGCCATGGCGCGGGCAAGGTGATCGAAAGCCCCTGCCGCTCCTGCCGGGGCGAAGGGCGCGTGGACAAGCCCAAGACGCTGCCGGTCAACGTCCCCGCGGGCGTGGACGACGGCACCCGCATTCGCCTGTCGGGCGAGGGAGAGGCGGGCGCGCGCGGCGCACCGGCTGGCGATCTCTACATCTTCCTCCACGTCAAACGCCATGCGCTGTTCGAACGCGACGGCACGACCCTCTTCTGCCGCTGCCCGGTCAGTTTCACGACAGCAGCGCTCGGCGGGACGATCGAAGTGCCGGGCCTGGACGGTGTGCGCCACGCCATCAAAATCCCGGTCGGCATCCAGTCGGGCAAGCAGATCCGCCAGCGTGGCGCGGGGATGCCCGTCCTTAATGGACGCGGGCAGGGCGACTTGGTCGTCCAGATCGACGTCGAAACCCCCACGAAGCTTACGCCCAAGCAGAAAGAACTGCTCGAAGCCTTCCGCGAAACCGAAACTGGTGAAGAATGTCCGGCCTCGACCGGCTTCTTCGGCAAGATCAAGGATTTGTGGGGGGATTAAGCGAACACCCGTTCGCCCTGAGCGAGGTCGAAGGGCACGCCTACGCAGTGAAGGTACTTCGCTTCGCTCAGTAGAAGGCTTCGACTTCGCTCAGCCCAAACGGTTGTTGGAACGGTGCGCACCATTCCGCGCCCACCAGTAAAACGGCAACCCCGCCGCCATCAGCAGCACGCTGGACCCGCTCGCCACAATCCCCGCACCCCACAGCGTCCAAAGCGCGTAGCCAAGCCCGACAATCGCAGCTGGCACCACCACCCGAAACCGCATACTCGCCAGCGCGCAGCCGACATAGAGCCACAGGGTCGCTGACGTCGCCAGCAGCGCCATCGCGGTGAACAGCGCCACCAGCCCCTGCAAACTATTGGCGACCAGCAACAGGCTGGCCAGCGCCGTGGACAATATCAGCCCGCGCACCGGCGTCCCCTTGGCATCGGTCCCCGCCAGCCAGCGCGGCAATTCGCCCGCCCGCGCCATCGCCAGCGGCACTTCCCCCATCAGCAGCGTCCAGCCATTCAGCGCGCCCAGACAACTGATCGCCACGAACAAGGCGATGAAACGCGCCGGGCCGGGCGACCAATAATGGCTGACGAAAGCGCCAAAGGGCGACCCGGTCTGCGTCTCCGCCGCTGGCAGGGTCAGCGCGATCCCTGAACAGACCAGCAGATAGATCAGCCCCGTCGCCGCCGTGCCGATCAGCGTCGCGCGCGGGATCGTCCGTGCCGGATTACGCACCTTGTCCGCCGCCACGCTGGCCGATTCAAACCCCAGCAGCGCCCATAACGTCAGCGCCGCCGACGCAGTGATCCCCGCGCCCGTCAGCCCCTGCGCCGGGAAGGGCGCGACCTGCGCCGTGCCGCTGCCCACCGTCACCACCAGCAACACCAGCACCACCGCAATCGGAATCAGTTTGATAATGGTCGTGACGATCTGCGTCATCCCCGCCGCCCGCGCGCCAATCAGGTTGATACCGGTCATTGCCCACAAAAAGCCGATCGAACAGAGCGCCCCAACACCCGGCCGCGCCAGCAGCGGCATGACGCTCGACAGGTTCGCCGTCGCCGCCACCGCAATCGTGACATTGGTGATGATGATCGACAGCCAGTAGATCCAGCCAATCGCAAACCCGGCAAGCGGCCCATAGGCCCGCGCGATCATCTGCGACGCACTCGTCCCCGGCAGTGCCACCGTCAGCCGCGCAATCACGAAGGCCAACACCAGCGACCCCGCAATCGTAAACCCCCACCCCGCCACCGCATCCCACCCAAAGGGCGCCAGCGCGGCAGGCAGCAGGAACACCCCCGACCCGATCATATTGCCCATGACCAGCGCAATACAGGCGGCAAGGCCCAGCGTGCGTGCAGGCGCGGGACTGGTGGCGATGGTCATGCTGGCGGTCCCCCGTGAAAGGGGGCAGCCTATCGCGGGTGGCGGGCATTGGCCAGTTCTGTGGCCAAACCCGCCCTCCCGCAACTTACGCCGCCAGGAACATGTCCGGGTCCAGCGCCATCAGCGCGTCGGCGCCGCCCTCAATCTTGCGGCGCAGCGACCCCGCGTCGGGCATGATCCGCTCGGCAAAGAAGCGCGCCGTCACCAGCTTGGCTTCCAGAAACTTCGCGTCCCCTTCGCCCGCCGCCAGCAGCCCGGTCGCGGCCTTGGCCATGCGCAGCCACATCAGCCCGGTCGCGACGATGCCCAATATGTGCATATAATGATGCGCACCGGCCCCGGCATTGTCGGGATTCTTCATCGCATTCTGCATCAGCCACATGGTCGCGGCCTGCAACTGGCCGGTCGCCTTCTCCAGCGCTTCGGCCAGCGCTGCCAGCTTAGGCTCGGCCTTGGCATCGGCGACTTCGGTCGCGATGATCTTCAGGAACGCCTGCAATGCGCGGCCACCGTTTATCGCCAGCTTGCGGCCGACCAGATCCATCGCCTGCACCCCGTTGGTGCCCTCGTAAATCTGGGCAATGCGCGCGTCGCGGACATACTGTTCCACGCCATTTTCCCAGATATAGCCATGGCCGCCAAACACCTGCTGGCTGGACACGGCAACGTCGAAACCCTTGTCGGTGCCATAGCCCTTGATCACCGGGATCAGCAGGCCAATCAGGTCGTCGGCCATTTGGCGCTCTTCTTCCGTGGCGGCATGGTGCGACAGGTCGACCTGCAACGCTCCCCACAGGATCAGCGCGCGCAGCCCTTCGGTGATCGCCTTGCCCTCCATCAGCATCCGGCGCACGTCGGGATGGACGAACAGCGTGTCGGCCTTTTCCTCCGGTTCCTTCGGCCCGGTCAGCGCGCGGCCCTGCCGCCGATCACGGGCATAATGGACCGCATTCTGCAAGGCGATTTCCGCCTGGCCAAGCCCTTGCAGCCCCACGCCCAGCCGCGCCGCGTTCATCATGATGAACATCGCGGCCAGCCCCTTATTCTCCTCGCCGACCATCCAGCCGGTCGCCCCGTCATAATTCATGACGCAGGTGGCGTTGCCATGGATACCCATCTTATGCTCGATCGATCCGCACGACACCGCATTGCGCTCGCCCAGCGACCCGTCGTCATGGACCATGATCTTGGGGACGACGAACAGCGAAATGCCCTTGCTGCTGTCCGGCGCGCCCGGCGTCTTGGCCAGCACCAGATGGATGATATTCTCCGACAGGTCATGCTCACCCGCCGAAATGAAAATCTTGGTGCCGGTGATCGCAAAGCTGCCATCGGCATTGGGCACGGCCTTGGTCTTGATGAGGCCCAGATCGGTGCCGCAATGCGGCTCGGTCAGGTTCATCGTGCCGGTCCATTCGCCCGACACCATCTTGGGAATGTAACGCTGTTGCAGTTCGTCGCTGCCCTTGGCGATCAGCGCCGCGACCGCGCCTGCGGTCAGGCCATGATACATTTCAAACGCCTGATTGGCCGACAGCACATATTCGTCCACCGCCGTCGCCACCACACTTGGCAGCCCCTGGCCGCCAAATTCGGTCGGCGAATGGAGCGTGGTCCAGCCGCCCGCGACAAACTGGTCGAACGCATCTTTGAACCCCGTCGGCGTGGTCACGCTGCCATCGGGATGGCGGGTGCAACCTTCCTTGTCGCCCACGGCGTTCAGGGGAAACAGCACTTCGGCGGCGATCTTGCCGCCTTCGGTCAGGATCGCCTCGACCAGATCGGGGGTCGCATTTTCAAAGCCGGGCAGGTTGGCATAGCGGTCCAGCCCAACAACATGCTCAAGCACGAAACGTGTGTCACGGACGGGTGGCGTATAACTGGGCATAATCGTCTCCGGGCGTTTTTGTTATCGGGGGGGAGGGGGTTCAGTCTTTGGCGATGGCAGCTACGAAACTCGCCAGTTCGGCGATGGCCGCGTCGATATCGTCCTTCTGCCGGGTCAGCAGTTCGATCCGCGCCTCGCATTTGGCGATGGTGACGCGGCGCTGCTCTTCATGTTCCTCGTCGGCGTCATACAGGTCGATCATCTCGCGAATCTCGGTCAGGCTGAAACCGACCCGCTTGCCGCGCAAAATCCACGCCAGTCGCGCGCGGTCGCGCCGCGAATAGATGCGGGCCAGACCCTGCCGTTCCGGCGCGATCAGCCCTTCATCCTCATAGAATCGCAGGGCGCGGGCAGTGACGCCGAACTCCTCGGAAAGGTCGGAAATACTATAGCTCTGCTGGTCCCGATGATCGGGTAGCTCGATGCCGGCGATGCTGCTGCGCGTATCCATGGCAGGTGATGTAGCGCAACTTTACGTTTACGTCAAGGTGAGTGAGGGCAGTGCGACATGGACCAAATGTCCTGGTGACAGGCCGGACGCATGCCGCTAGGGGGACCGAGTCATGACGGGGGCCATCAGACATTCCAGCACCGCACGCGGCCTGCTTGCCGCATTGGCGCTGCTTGTGTTTGCCGTGCAATTGCTGGTGCCGTCGGGCTTCATGCCTGTTCGCACGGACAAAGGCGTCATCGTGACCCTTTGCACCGGGCAGGGCGCGATCAACGTCCTAGTCAATCGCAACGCCACGCCGGGCAAGGGCGACCATGCCCCCGACGATGGCATGGCCGGAAACATGCCCTGCGCCTTCGCTGCGTCGGTTCAGCCCGCCGTGCCGCCTTTGTTGTTGGCGGACATGCCCTTGCCTGCCTGGCAACTGGCCCATGGCCCAATCGCCTTCGCGCTCAAAACCGGGCTGATCGCCCGCCTCGCCGCACCTCCTCCGCCTTCATCAGGGCCGCCTGCGATCATGTAATCCTCCCCTTTGGGGGAGGGCTGTCGCGTATGAGCCGGACCTTAATTTATTTCCTCATGCTGAACTTGTTTCAGCATCCATCGTGCCCCAACAGCCGCCGCTGGGGACGAGAAATGGACCCTGAAACAAGTTCAGGGTGACGAGTAAAGAGGACAGGGCTTCCTATGCGATAGCCCCGCCCCACACGGGGGAGGACGCAATTTCCCCGGCCCCATCCTGACCGAATAACGTCAGGACAGAACACTATATCAATAGGTTACATCCCATGCGTATCACCCATGCCACACGCAGCGCGTCGCTGTGCGCGCTTGCCTTTGCTCTTTCTGCCGTCCCCGCCATGGCCGACGAAGCCCCAGACCAGAGCAGTATCATCGTCACCGCCAGCGTGATTGCCGAAGAAGCCGCCGCCCGCGTGCAGCGCACCCCCGGCGGTGTCGATGTCGTGGCCGCCGACGATTATGAGAACAAACTCGCCGTCTCGCTGCGCGACGCGCTGACCTATTCGCCCGGCGTCTATACTCAGCCCCGCTTCGGGCAGGAGGTCCGCATCTCGATCCGCGGGTCCGGCCTGTCCCGCGGCTTCCACATGCGCGGGCTGACCCTGTTGCAGGATGGCATCCCGCTCAATCTGGCCGACGATAATGGCGACTTTCAGGAATTTGACCCGCAAGTCTTTCAGCATCTCGAAGTCTATCGTGGCGGCAACGCGCTGCGCTTTGGCGGATCGACGCTGGGCGGCGCGATCAATGCCGTGACCCCGACCGGACGCAGTGCGCCGGGCATCGAACTGCGCGTCGATGGCGGCAGCTTCGACACCATCCGCACCAAAGCCGCCTATGGTTATGCCGACGAAACCGGCGATGCCTTTGCCGCGATCACCAGCGACCGCTCGGATGGCGACCGCGACCATGGCAAGCGGAAATCCTATCGCTTCAACGGCAATGTCGGCGTGAAGATCAGCGAGACAATCGAAACCCGCTTCTATGCCAGCGCCCAGACCATCCGTCAGAAATTGTCCGGTTCACTCAGCGAAAAATCGGTGCTGACCGATCCGACCAAGGGCAATTTCGTTGGCGATCAGGCGCGCGACATTGACTCGATCCGCCTGCAAAACCGCACCACGATTCAGATTGGCGGCGGGCAACTGGCGTTCGGCTTGTTCCTCAATGCCAAGGATCTTTATCACCCCATCTTTCAGGTCATCGACCAGAAATCGGAAGATCGCGGCGCGTTCGCCAGCCTCGATCTGGCGGGCGATCTGGGCGGCCTGCCGGTCGAACTGACGCTTGGCACGCAGGCGCGCTTTGGCAAGGTCACCGCACGCCAGTTCGTCAACCTGTCGGGCAAGCGCGGCGCGCCCACCGCCAATGTCCAGCAGCGCGCCCAGACGATCAACAGCTATGGCGAAGTCCGGCTCGCCCCTGCGCCCGGTCTGTGGCTGATCGCGGGCGGCCTCTACACCCATGGCGAACGGCGGATCGACAATCGCTTCGCCCCGCAACGCAGCGGCGACGCCAGCTTCGATGCCTTCTCGCCCAAGATCGGCCTGCTCTACAAGCCCGACGATGCCCTGCAATTCTACGCCAATTATAACCGCTCGGTCGAACTGCCCGGCTATAGTGAACTGAGCCAGACGCCCGCAGGCGGCGCGCCCGGCTTCACCCCGGTTGGTCCGCAAAAGGCATGGACCGCCGAAATCGGCACCCGTGGTCGCATCGGCATCGCATCCTGGGACGTCAGCCTCTATCGCGCCGACATCAAGGGCGAGATGCTGCAATATAGCGTTGTCCCCGGCGTCATTCCCGCCGCGACCTTCAACGCGGACAAGACCCGCCATCAGGGCGTCGAAGCCGGTCTCGAACTCGCCTTCACCCCTTGGGCATCACTCCGCCAAGTCTATCAATATAGCGATTTCCGCTTCCGCAACGACGCCATCTACGGTGACAATCGCCTGCCGGTGGTGCCGCGCCATTTCTACCGCGCCGAACTCAAACTGGGAACTGACAGGCTCAGCGTCTCGCCTTCGGTCGAATGGCTGCCGCAGGGCGCGTGGGTCGATTATGTCAACAGCAAGCGGGTGAGCAGCTATGCCCAGCTCAACCTTGGCGCGCAGGCGCAGGTACGCGATGGCGTCACCCTGTTCCTCGATGCGCGCAACCTGACGCAGAAGCGCGCGGTCGGCGACATCAGCGCGCTGGTCCGCTACACGCCCGACGTTGCGGCAACGGCAGCGGACGAAGGCAGCGTCGCCTTCTACCCGCTCGAACGCCGCGCCATCTATGGCGGCGTGCGCGCGCGTTTCTGAACCGGGGGACAGGACGATGGATGACACAGGCTTTTACCGGGCGATGTGGCGCTGGCATTTCTACGCCGGTCTCATCGTCCTGCCCGTTCTGGCGCTGATGGCGGTGACCGGCGCGCTCTATCTCTACAAGCCGGAGATAGAGGCGATGCTCTATCCGGTGCATATGTCGGGCGCACCAACGGCCTCGCCCCTCCCGCCATCACGCCTGATCGCCACGGTGGAGCAGGCGACAGGCGCGCAGGTGACCCAGATTGCGCGACCCGCCAGTCCCTCCGAAAGCTGGCGGGTGATGACGAAGACGGACGCTGGCCCGCCGACCGTCTATTTCGTCGATCCCCGCAATGGCCGGATATTGGGTGAGATGCGCGGCGGCGGCGTCATGAAGGTCATCAAGGATCTGCACAGCCTCGCGCTCACCGGACCGGTGGGCAACCGGCTGGTGGAGGTCGTCGCGGGCTGGGCGATCCTGCTCTGCATCACCGGTCTCTATCTGCGCTGGCCCCGGCGCGGACAGCCGGCCCTGGCGATCCGGGGCCGGGCATCGGGTCGCCTCTTCTGGCGCGATCTGCATGGCACGCTGGGCTTCCTGTCCGCTGCTGTCATCCTGTTCTTGGCCATCACGGGGATGCCCTGGACACAGGTGTGGGGCGGGGGACTGCGCGCCGTGGTAGCCGCCAATGACTGGGGGCGACCCAAAATGGCGGCAATCCCATGGAGCGCGCCAGCCAAGGACGCGCTGCCCTGGACGCTGCGCGAAGGCGGAGCGGCGGCGGGCAGAGCAGGCGACATCGGCGTCGATGAAGCGCTGCGCATCGCCACCACGCGCGGCATGGGCAGCGTCCAGATCATTCTGCCCGCCACCGCCGGCGCGCCCTATCTGGCCGCATCCATCGTCACACAGGCGCAGGATGCCCGCGCCATCACCATCGACGCGGCATCCGGCGCAGTGGTGCAGGACATGGACTGGCGCATGTTCGGTCCCGGCGCAAAAGCGGTCGAATGGGGCATCGCCACCCATCAGGGCCAGCAATATAGAGAGGCCAATCGGCTGCTGATGCTGGCGGGCTGCCTCTGCCTCCTGCTGCTTTGTCTGACGGCACCTGTCCTGTGGTGGAAGCGGCGCAAAGAGGGACGGCTCACCGCGCCACCCGCCGCTACCCCCGTCGCAAAGCGTATGGTTGCCGGGCTGATGCTGTTGATCGGTGTGCTGTTCCCGCTGACCGGCCTCAGCATGGTTGCCGCGCTGGCAGGTGAGTGGATCATGGGTCAGCGCCGGACGGCCTAAATCCCGTTCGGGCTGAGCTTGTCGAAGCCGCGTCCTTCTTCTCGGAAAAAAAGGACTACCCTTCGACAAGCTCAGGGCGAACGGATTACATGAGCGGCTAGGTTTCTGTCCAAGGCGGACGGTTTTCTTATCCGGCCACATCCTCTACAGCCCGACCATGATCCGTCTCTCCGGCCTGCAACTCCCGCTCGACCACCCTGTCGAGGCGATCCCCGCCGCCATCTGCGCTCGGCTGGGCATCGCCGCGTCCGACCTTTTATCCCACAGTCTCGTCCGGCGCGGCAATGATGCCCGCCGCCGCAGCGCAATCCAGCTTGTCTATACGTTCGACATCGCCGCCACGGACGAACCCGCCATCCTCGCCCGCTTCGCCGGGGACAAGGATGTGCGCCCCACCCCAGACACCAGCTATAAGTTCGTAACCCATGCCCCTGAAGGCGGTCCGGCGCTGCGCCCCGTCGTCATCGGCGCAGGCCCATGCGGTCTGTTCGCAGGCCTCATCCTCGCGCAAATGGGGTTCCGCCCGATCATCCTCGATCGCGGCAGGCAAGTGCGCGAACGCACCAAGGACACATGGGGCCTGTGGCGTCGCGCCGAGCTGAACCCCGACTCCAATGTCCAGTTCGGCGAAGGCGGGGCAGGCACTTTCTCCGATGGCAAACTCTATTGCCGCGTCAAAGACCCCCGCTTTCTGGGCCGCAAGGTGCTGGAGGAATTTGTCGCGGCGGGCGCCCCCGACGACATATTATGGGAAGCGCACCCCCATATCGGCACGTTCCGCCTTGTCACCATGGTCGAATCCATGCGCCGCCAGATCGAGGCGCTGGGCGGCGAATATCGCTGGCAGACCCGCGTTGACGATCTCGCGCTGGAACCGGCAGGCGACGGCACGCAAAAGCTGCGCGGCCTCCATATGCAGGACGGCAGCTTCCTCGAAGCCGACCATGTCGTCCTCGCTGTCGGCCACAGCGCCCGCCTGACCTTCGAGATGCTGCACAGTCGCGGCGTCCATATCGAAGCCAAGCCTTTCTCCATCGGCGTGCGGATCGAACATCCGCAAAGCTGGGTCGATCGCGCCCGCTATGGCAATTGCGCGGGCCACCCGGATCTCGGCGCAGCGTCCTACAGCCTCGCACATCACTGCGCCAATAGCCGCACCGTCTACAGCTTCTGCATGTGCCCCGGCGGCCGCGTCGTCGCCGCCACGTCGGAGGAAGGCCGCGTCGTCACCAACGGCATGAGCCAATATAGCCGCGCCGAATTCAACGCCAATTCTGGGCTGGTCGTCGGCATCGATCCCGCCCGCGACTATCCCGACGGACCGCTGGCTGGGATCGAATTGCAACGCCGCTGGGAATCGGCGGCCTTTGTCGCGGGCGGCGCCTCCTATTTCGCGCCGGGCCAGACCGTGGGCGACTTCATGGCCGGTCGCCCCTCAACCGCATTGGGAGAGGTCCTCCCCTCCTACAAGCCGGGCGTCACCCCCACCGACCTGTCGCTTTGCCTGCCCGATTATGTGGTGGACGCCATCCGCGAGGCACTGCCTGCTTTCGGCCGCCAGATCAGCCATTATGACCACCCGGACGCGGTCATGACCGGCGTGGAAACCCGCACATCCTCTCCCATCCGCATCACGCGCGGCAAGGATTTCCAAAGCCTCAACGTCGCCGGTCTTTATCCGGCAGGCGAGGGGGCGGGCTATGCGGGTGGCATCCTGTCGGCGGCGATCGACGGCATCAAGGTGGCGGAGGCGGTAGCGCTCTCCACCAAAATCTGACCGGGGAGCTAATGGAGATTTGGATGCCCGACAAGGACTCGAACCTTGATTGACGGAGTCAGAGGGCGTCAATACCCCCAGTAAATTCGGGGAATTATTCCTCCATGTGCCATTCATGTGCCTGTGATCCGGCTTGGGGATGGGTAACGCTAGCCGTTCTACCCCTATTTCAGTTCACGTTCGATCGCTGCCGCAACTTCGCCATCCTGCTCGGCCTGGTCGAACAGATGCCCGTAGGTGTCGAACGTGACCTGTATAGAGCTATGTCCCATCCACCGCTGCACGCGCTTGGGATTGACCCGCTGTTCGATCCATAGGGATGCGGCGGCATGGCGGAAATCGTGCATTCCATAGTGCGGCTGCATGATCGGCTGCCGCGCTTTGTTGAGCACCGGCGCGCCCTGATCGTCCACCGTGGGCGCTGCGACGCCTGCCGCGATCTGGACGGCTCCAAAGAGGTTCAGGCTCATATAGCGATGTGTCATCACCCTGTTAGCGACTGAGGGGAACACGAGGTCGTCGCTTGTCGGCGCGCAGGCCAGTTTCCATGACTTCAATGCCGTCATGGCAGAAGCGGGCAGGGGTATGGTTCGATACCCTGCTTCAGACTTGGGTGGGCCGATTACGTTCTTCAGGTCGGCGCGTTGGTCGACCGTCAACGTCGCGGCGGCAAAGTCGATGCAGCGCCAGGGCAGGCCGCGCAATTCGGACGCGCGCAGGCCAGCAAAGATTGCAATGAGGGCGAGAGGGTGGGCCATCGGCTCGGCGGATGCCTTCGCGGCGGCAAGGATCGCCTTCAGTTCTGGCTTGGTTGGAATGGTCGCCTTTGGCTTCTCTCGCTTCGACCGGCGCACCTTCACGCCCGCGACGACATTCTGGGCGACATGCCCCCGGCTCTGCGCCTCGTTGACGATCGCAGACAGGGAACGCAGCACGCGGCTCGCCATCGGTCGGGACAGCTTGTCCATAAGCTGGTCGCGCCAGCCCTCGACCATGGGACGCGTGATCTGGGACAGCTTCTTGTCGCCACATAATGGCACGATGTGCAGGCGGACATGCTGGCCATATGCGGCTAGGGTGGATGTCTCCAGCTTCTCCCGCTCGCCCCGCTTCAGCCAAAGATCGGCTGCCTTCGCGATGGTGATGGACTGGCTGTCCGCCGTGTGGGTGCCTTGTTGAACCTGATAGGCCGCTGTCGTGATCCAGCTATCAGCGTCCTTCTTGCGGGCGAATTGCTTGCGGCGACGCTTGCCGGCTGTGTCGACATAATCGACCTGCCAGCCTGTCTTTGGCGTCCCGTCCGGCGCGGCCCAGCTACGCTTGCGGATCGAGGTCATACAGCGCCAACGCGGTTTCGAGATCGGCCACTACGCCACTATATTCCATCGCAGGATCTATGGCTTTCAGTACTACGAGGCATGAAAGGACGCGGAATGGTACATTCAGGACGATCGATCGAGCAAAGCTCCCGACCTGAGTGGGAGCCTCTGAATTATATAGGCGATCCTGTAAATCATTGAGGTGAAGCACTTCAACGCTGCCTCGGTATTCTGCATCATCAACACTGCGGTCGGTTAATTCATATAGAGCCTCTGGCCTGACACAGAAGAAAATCTTTGCGTCAGGCCAAACAAAACGGCCGGGGGATACTAACTGATTGGGGGTCGCCGCTCTGACAATTGCGGGTAGCATGATATCCCAGTTCATTTTGACGATGGACACGATTGTCGACGGGTTTAGGCCACATTGAACAAGCTCAAATGCGAATACCATTTGCATGATGCTCTCCGAATCATAGGCGGCAGCGCGACCCCTTCCTGCGGCGACGCCGGAGGGGAAACCCATCTTCAGGAAATTCTTAATTCGAGCCTGGAGCGCCGTCCTTCGCTCGCTGGCAATATTGTGCAAAGCAGCCAACAACGCTTCGGTCTGCCCAAATGACAGCGATCTCACGCCGGAAACCAAGATGAGAAAAGTTTCTCAACCGTATTGCGCGGAAGGCTGGGAACAGTTAGGCACATAGTTGAGCAATTCTTCTCATTACCGTTGCTCAGGACATTAACGGATTCAACGGAGGGAGCGCAAATGCTTTCACAGGACCTTATCGCGGGGGCTACGGCTGCCGCGACCTATGCGGGCCTTACGCCCCGCGCCATTTATCACCTTGTCGAGGCGGGCCACCTGCCCGTGATCCGCAAGGGGAAGCGTCTCTATTTCCGCAAGTCGGAGTTGGAAGCGGCTTTCCGATCGGACGCGGTCAATGGCTGAGCGCATTATCGAAATCACTTATGAGCCCTTCGGCGCGGGCTTTGATGTGCGGGTTAAGCCGCCTGTCGAGGGCGAGAATCTAGACGCTGAGTTTCAGACGCATCGCAAGGCACGTGGCTGGGCCAGTGGCCTTCGTCTGACACGCGGCTGGCGGATCTTGGATCGCACCGAGGTGGTCGACAACATGATTTGAAGGAAGGCGGTCGAGGCGATGGCTGGAACCCATCAACCCCGACCTGATCATCATCGAAAGGAACGAAAAATGATTGAACGTTCTATAGCGCCCTCGCGGCGCGATGTCATCCGTGCGCTTGCAATTCTTTCGGTTGCCTCGGTGCCGACCATGGCCTTCGCCAGCGCCGCGCCGATGCTTGTTTGCGCGCCAGCCGGCCATCTTGCGGAGGCCATCACAGAATTTTACCACCTTACCGCCGTCTATGACCGCCACCCTGTTCACGACATGCTGCTATCGTCGCCGGACTTCGCTCAGGTGGATCGGGATTCCGGGCTGGCGCTGGCAGCGATACGGCGGCAGCTTGACACTGTTCTGCGCATCCCGTCACGGAATGGCCAGGACGTGGCCAGCAAGATCGACCTGCTGCTTCACCATTACCAAGATTTTGAGATACCCGAAGATTTGCTCAAGCTGATCTCGGTTGATGCTCGGCAGATGGGGAGGAATGCGGCATGACCGACCGTCGCGCTTTCCTGTCGAACCTTATGCTCGCACCCGTCGCCCTTGCCGCACCAGCTATCGCCGCGCCCATGGCCGTCGATACCACGGCATGGAATGTCGCCCTGTCCGCTGTCGTGGCGTCCCACGGCGCAATGGAGGCCTATTACAGCGATCACGTTCGCCCCTACAACGATGCCCACGATAACGGCACCGGCACCTATGAGGAGGCAGCGGCGGCGGAAGATCGCTTTAGCGCCTATGTCGATGTCTATGCAGATGCCGTCAAAGCATTGGTGATCATGCCAGCACCCACGATCGCGGACATTGCCGTCAAGATCGAGTGGGGGCTGAAAGACTGGATGTTCGACGGGACCAGCGAAGCAGGCCGCATGTTGGAATTGATCGCTGCGGATGTCCGCCGCCTCGGTGGGAGTGTGGCATAATGACCGACCGCCGCTCCTTTCTCACCACCGCGCTGATTGCGCCGGTCGCTATCGCAGTGCCAGCCATGGCCGCGCCTATCTCGACCTGGGACAACCTCATGTCCGCCTACCTTCGTGCCAAGGCCCGATCCGACGCCGCTGACGCTCAACACGAACGGCTCTATGCCATCGGCGTCAGCCAATTCGGCCAGAACATGCCTCTCAAGCGGTCGCCGGAAGAACTGGCCTGGCGGGAATCGTCGGGAATCAATGAGGCTGCGCACCGTTGCGACGCCTTGGCGAATGTCACGTCCGACCTGCACGCCAAACTGGTCCGCACCCCGGCACCGCACGCGGCGGCGCTGCTGTTCAAGCTGGAATGGGCGTTGGATGGAGAAGGCGAACCGTTTGTCGATGTCTCCAGGGTCATCGTGGAGGATGCCAAGCGGTTGCTGGCCACCATGAGCGGGGAGGCGCGGAAATGATCGCCAAATCTGACGGTGGCGACTGTGTCGGTAAACGGAGTTTGCGTCGATTCAAACCGGCCCAAATCTGTTTATTGAAGAGGTCGCTGTTTTGACGGAGCGACCGATGAGTGACCAAATTTCGAGGATTTTGAAAGTGGCTGAGGTCTGTGCGCGCACCGGCCTCTGCCGCGTCACCATCCACAATCTTCGCCACAAGAATGATTTTCCCGAGCCGATAAAGCTCAGTGCAGGTCGCGTTGGCTGGTTCGAACATGAGGTCAATGACTGGCTCGCCCGACGCGCTTCGGAAAGGAGCGCCGCATAATGGCGCGCGGCCCGCTCTGGACAGATAGCCCCCCAATAGAAAACGGCCCCGGAGGCAACCCCGGAGCCGCTTCCCATAAGGAGTGTGGACCCCGCTCTGATATGCCTGGCTGCAGTTCGGTTGAATCGACGGGCGCATCGCAAGATGCCAACAGGACGGTTCATATTCTTGGCATTGATCACTGGCGCGCCGCGCAAAAGCGCCGTGCCGGTCGACTGTCCGAAATAGAGCGCGGCCTGCGTATGCCTGTGAAACGCACGGAACGCCTGACGCTTGATGATATTCTTGGTCCGGTCCATCCAGACGGGGGAGGCGCAGCATGAGTCTGCTCGATGTGGTGGCAATTCGCTCCGCTCATCCCCTGCCTTCCGTCGCCGGGGCAAGCGTAAGGCTGTTCAAGGCTGGCAACGAGTTCAAGGGCTGCTGCCCGTTCCATGATGACAACTCGCCTTCCTTCACGATCTTTGCGAACGGCCAGCGCTTTTATTGCTTCGGCTGCGGCGCGACGGGTGACGTTCTGGATTTCGTGCAGCGCGCGCACCGCGTCGATCTGCGGACGGCGGCTGACATGCTTTGCGGCGGCAATCTGCCATCGGTAGAGGTTGCACCGGCGGTCGATTCTGGTCCTGGGCCTGATCGGTCGGGGGAGGCGCTGGCTATCTGGCACAATGCCGTGCCGGTCGACGGGACGGAGGCTGAAAGCTACCTGCGATTCCGTGGGTTGCACCTGCCGATCCCGCGCAGCATTCGCTTCGCACGCCTGCGCTATGGCAAGCGTGGTCCTGAGCGCCCCTGTCTGGTGGCCTGCGTTGGGTCGGTCAACAACAAGATCGTTGGTATCCAGCGGACTTTTCTCAATGAGGCCGGGACCGGCAAGGCGAGCGTTCCCAAGGCGAAGCTTTCGCTAGGGCATGTCGCGGGGGGAGCAATCCGCCTTGCTCCTGCTGCAGCTGACCTGATTGTCTGTGAAGGGCTGGAGGACGGTCTGACGCTGATGCAGGAACTCGGCCGGGCCGTTTGGGTCGCTGCTGGTGCCTCGATGCTTCCCAAAATGCAATTTCCTGTTGGGGTGCGAAAGGTGGCGATTGGCGGGGATGGCGATCAAGCAGGCCGTGACGCGGCAAGATCTGCGGCCGACACCTATGCTGAGCGTGGCCTTTCGACCCGCATGTTCTTCCCGCTCGATGGGTTCAAGGACTTCAACGATGAACTGCGGGGGGTGGGCCAGTGAATGCGGCCTCACTGGAAGATCGGGCGCGCGGCGGATTGGTCGAAGCCCATCCTTCCGCTCCCACCCGCCTGCCGGAACCTCTGCCGGTCGAATGGTTCGCCGATATCAAGCCCCAACTGGATGGCATGTGGCTGATCAAGCGCTTGCTGCCGTCTCAGGGGTTGGCACTGGTCTATGGCCACCCTGGCAGCGGCAAAAGCTTCTTCGCGCTCGACATTGCGCTGCATGTGTCCCTGGGCTGGGAATGGGCGTCCCGTCGCGTCAAACAAGGACTTGTTGTCTATGTTGGTGCAGAGGGCGGGGCAGGGCTGCGCAATCGTCTCGCCGCCTTTCGCATCCAACACACCATTGAAGGCGAGATACCATTCGCGCTGATTCCCACGCCGATCGACATGCAGGATCCAAATGCGGACACCGGACGCCTAGCGGAGACTGTCCGTGCTGCGGCCCTTAAATCTGGCGCAACTCCGGCGTTGGTGATCATCGACACGCTGAGCAAAACTTTTGGCGGCGGCAAAGAAAACACTGACGACATGGCTACCTACATCGCAAACTGCCAGCGCATTGCCTCTGAGTTCGATTGCCTTGTGATGCCGGTCCACCACCGGCCCAAGGACGCGGAAAGCATAGAGCCGCGCGGGCATGGCAGCCTCAAAGGCGGCGTTGATACCGTCATCCTGATCGAGGCTGGCAAGACGAAATGTGCAGAGGTGACCAAGCAAAAGGATGGGGAGATCGGGGAGAAATTCCTCTTCAATCTGAGTGTGGTCGAATTGGGCGTCGATGAAGATGGCGACGCCGTGACTTCATGCGTGGTCGAGCATACAGCCACCAATATGAACTTGGTTGTCAGTCCATTTGCGCAGGCTGTCGGCAAGCTGAGCGTAGGAAATCGCTTGGTCTATGAGCAGTTGGGCGAGTTGATTGAGGCTGCTGGAGAGCCTGTCCCTGCCGATATTCCCGACACTGAAATCAACCGTTCTTGGGTCTGCCGGGTGGTCTCGCTGGAGGCATGGCGGGACAAGTCCATTTCGGCTGCCGGGACAGAGGCGGGACATAACCGGGACAGCGGAAAGCGGGCATTCAATCGGGCGCTTCCTGCTCTGAGAAAGGCCGGAATTGCTCGGGTTTGGAACGATTGGGCATGGATTACGCACCAACTTTGATAACTATGTGGGACAGAGGTGGGACGATGATCGGGACAGAGGCGGGACAGCGGGACAACCGGGACAAGGGTCTTTAGACCCTGTCCCTTGTCCCGGTTCCAAGTGGGGCGGTTTGGTCGATTCAAGGGTGGAGCGTTTATCGCCTATATCTTGCTCTCAACATTCAGGACGACGGCGATGGCATTTCAGAAGGGGCAGAGCGGCAATCCGGGTGGCCGGGCAAAGATGACCATGGCTGATGGCAAAACGCTGACGGACCTTGCGCGCGAACATACGCCCAAGGCGGTGCAGGCGCTGGTCGATGTGCTGGAGGGCGCTGAGGCTTCGGACGCTGCCCGCGTGTCGGCTGCTACTGCGCTGCTCGATCGGGGTTGGGGTCGGCCTCGCCAGGACCTTGGGGTTGAGATGAAGTCTGATGAGGGGATCGCGGCGCTGCTGGAGGCTGCACGGAAGCGGGCGGCGGGTTAACCTCGATCGAAGACAAGGATGCCATGATCTATCACCGCTGGAGTTACCACTATATCATCATCTTGCATTGGCTGCAGGTCAACTGTCATTGGCAAGCGGGCCTGTAGATCCGACAGCCAGCGCCCCTTTTCGAAAATTCCGTTGGCTAGTGCTTCACCGACAGTTGCCCCATAAACCTTGATCGCAAGGTCAATGTCACTCTCGGCGCGATGGACACCTTTAGCGCGCGATCCAAATACATATGCTTGCAAGATCAGCGGTTCGCTCTCCGCCCAGTCCCGAATCGCGGCGACACATTTTTGTGAAAGTCCCATCATCAGACAATGATGGAGCAATAAAGAGGTCTAGCCAAGGTGTGCATAATGGCGTAACGTTCGTTAGTCAGTTTTGTATGGGATAATCGAGCGATGAAAGCCGTTGCCTATTACCGCGTATCTACCGCCGCGCAGGGACGATCAGGTTTAGGGTTGGAGGCCCAGCGGGAGGCTGTAGAGAGCCTTTGCCAGTCGCGGGGTTGGGAGTTGACCGCGCCACCCTTCACTGAGGTCGAGAGTGGGAAGCGCGCCGATCGGCCCGAACTGCTGAAGGCCCTGCACCGCGCCAAAGTGACTGGCGCGACGTTGGTGGTCGCTAAGCTGGATCGCCTTTCGCGCAATGTTGCCTTCCTTGCGGCGCTTCAGGACAGTGGCGTCAAATTCATTGCCGCTGACATGCCAGAAGCCAACGAACTGACCGTGCATATCATGGCTGCCGTCGCCCAGGCGGAGCGCAAAGCTATCTCGAAGCGGACACAGGAAGCCCTACAGGCAGCAAAGGCGCGTGGGCAGCGATTGGGCAACCCAAACGGCGCGGCGGCTTTGCGTCGGGCTGCTAAGGGCAATGTGGCCAGCGTCGACGCGATCAAGTCGGGTGCTGTGTCTCGTGCCGACCAGATGCGGCCCGTGATCGAGGATATGCAGGGCCGGGGCATCATGTCTCTTGGCGCGCTGGCAAAGGCCTTGAACGATGGCGGGTTCGTCACGGCGCGCGGCGGCCAATGGCATGCCTCATCGGTTCGGAATTTACTGGCCCGCTTTTAGGAGCATTTATCTCGCAGCTTTTCGACCATACGATCTGTAGATAACATATAGTCGTCCACATAGCCGCGACCGTTTTGATCTGCATTCAAGTCATAGAAATCAACGAAACCATAGGTGTTGAAATCGCCTATCAAGGTACTGCCTTCTGTTGGCACCCGCACAGAATACGATTGTATTAGTGTTAAGCCGATCGTGGTCCTGACAACAAATCGATCGTTGCAACCTTTATTATAGACAACGACAGCTTTCACGAGTTCAGCTGAGGCATTGCTCGCTGAAAGGGCCATTCCAACAGCAAATGCAGCTCGCCGCCATCCATTGATCATGTTCATTGTCACTGCCCCGTCGATTCAACCCCCTACATACCCCGCTACCCTCGCTCCACAAGGAGCGCGACAATGACACCAACCGAAATTCGCCGCGAGGTCATAGGCGACCTTGCCCGCTTTACCCATGATCCCCTTGGCTTTGTTTTGTGGGCTTTCCCATGGGGCGTCGAGGGAACGTCGCTGGCCAGTGAGGACGGCCCGGATGCGTGGCAGCGCGATCAGCTATCTGCGATCGGTGCGAGCCTGCGGGCAGATCCATTCTCCGTCATCCAAGACGCCACGGCATCGGGTCACGGTATCGGCAAAAGCTGCGAGGTTTCTTGGCTGATCCTCTGGGCGATCATGACACGGGAGGATACGCGCGGCGTCGTGACGGCCAATACCGACACGCAGTTGCGCACCAAAACATGGCCGGAACTGGCCAAGTGGTATGGCCTGCTGCAATTCGACGTGCTGCGCGACATGTTCGCCCTGGAGGCGACCAGCATCCATTCTACGGAGGCCGGACATGATCGGACCTGGCGTATCGATGCTATCCCGTGGAGCGAACGCAACACGGAGGCCTTCGCCGGGCTGCATAATGCCGGGAAGCGCGTCATCCTCCTGTTCGACGAGGCGTCCGCGATCATTGACCCGATATGGGATACAGCATCGGGTGGCTTGACCGACGCCAACACCGAGATCCTGTGGCTGGCCTATGGTAATCCGACCCGCAACACCGGCCGCTTCAGGGAGACGATCGCGGGCCGGTTTCGCAACCAGTGGACGCACCGGCAGGTTGACGGCCGACATGTGAAGCGGACCAACAAAGCACTGCTCCAGACCTGGATCGACACCTACGGCGAGGACAGCGATTTCGTCCGTGTCCGCGTAAAAGGGCAGTTCCCCCGCGCGGGTTCGACGCAGTTCATATCGTCTGAACTGGTGCAGCAGGCCCGCAAGCGGGAGGCGATCGATCCGCTGCGGTCAGACCCGCTGATCTTCGGCGTCGATATCGCCCGCTTTGGTGACGACCATAGCACGCTGGCTATTCGACGCGGCCGTGACGCGCGGGGCATTGAATGGAAGCGATGGCACGGTGCCGACACTATGCAGGTGGCGGGCGACATCGCTTTGGAAGCCCGGCGCTGGAACCCGGAAGCCATATTTGTGGATGTCGGTGCGATGGGTGCCGGCGTCATCGATCGCCTGCGCCAGCTCCAGGTTCAGAACGTGTTCGAGGTCAATTTCGGCGGCAAGGGGCGAGAGGTCGACTGGGCGACCGGCGTGCGCGTGAAAACCACCAATAAACGTGCAGAGATTTGGACGAAAATGCGCGGCTGGTTGGCGTCCGGCGCTATCCCCGACGATGACGATCTGGAGGCTGATCTTACCGGGCCAGAATATGGCTATGGACCCGACCAGGTATCAATCCAGCTTGAGCGCAAGAAGGACATGAAGGCGAGGGGGCTGTCCTCCCCAGACGATGGCGACGCCCTGGCGCTGACGTTTTCAGAAATGGTGATGCCGGTTGACGTGCCGGGATACCTCAATCCCGACAATTTTCATCCGAAGATCAATGTGGATCGCTATGCAGAATTGGACGGACCTGATGCCCGCTATCATTGATCGATGCGGGGCAAAGCGCCGAAATGGCGAGCCATGTCGGAAGCTGCCAATGCGCAACGGGCGGTGTCATTTGCATGGCGGGAAAACGCCAACTCGCATCACCCTTAGTCCATCATATATTCGGGAGTGCTCCTCCAATGTGTCGTAAGTGCATTTTTACACGCAGGGCAGCCATAGATCGCTTTATCTGGCATTTCTTTCTTGCCCGGCTGCGGCTGGAGGATTCCTTTTTGGCCGTTGTCAAAACAATGTGCGCAAAGCCAATAAGGAGGCTGGCCTTCGCGCATGCCGAGCTTCAGCATGTATACGCACGAACCTCCCTCCAGATTAACAAGCTCGTACTTCTGAGCCTCCTGTTCCCATGCTTTCATGCGCATAATCTCCTGTTCGAGATGTCGTATGCGATCGGCTGCCGTCGCCTGTTTCTCTTGCGCTGCAAACAGACTTTGTTGGGCATCAAGAATATGCCCCTGTAAGGCAACCTTGACCTCATTGACTGTGGCATTCGTATTTAACGCGTTGATACCTTGAATTATATCTTTCGCAGCTTTTAGACTGGCGTACCCTGCGCTAATTTCTGAAAACATAATCTCGGTCCCGTCGATTCAACCTAGTTCAATCCGACCCTATCGTCGCGAGACGATCGACAAAAGGAGTTTGGACCGTGGCAGGAAAATCGAAGTTCACCGCAGCGGATTATACCGCACAGCGCGTCGCCCTAGAGGAGCAAATTCGCGTTGCGGAGGATGACCATCACCGCGCTGGCTATCGGCAGGTGCTTGATGAGGCGACGCAGGACGATGTTGACAAGGCGTTAGTCAGTCTGGATGCGCTGAAGAACAGGCGACGGTCACTGGACGCGGCATGGCAGGAATCTCAGCGCCGTAGCGCAGATGCTCTTCTGAAGGAACGCGAGGCGGACCAGTCAGCCGCGCTGGCAGAGTTCGAGGGCCATCTGAAGACCCGTCTCGATGCCACTGCCAGGATCGAAGAGGCAGCACGTGCGCTCGGTGCCGCGGTAAAGGACTATTCCGCCGCAAGCGAGGCGGCCCGCTACATCGCCGGGCGGCTCTACAAGAACCACACTGGCAGGGCCGGGATCGATACGCTCAATTTCGTGCAGTCGGAGATCGACTCGCCCTATTTCGTCAACCTGCTTGCTGGCATGCTATTCGCTGAAGGCGCAAATTTCAGCAACACCCGACCCGGCCAAGCCCATTTCGAATATCGGCAGCAGGGCAGCCTTATTCCTGTCGTTGAGAAATCGAACGACCGGCTGCGGTTTCGTGCCGCCGAACTCTGCCCTGACATTGGCGGTGAAGAGGAGGCTGCGGCATGAGCCGTCAGCGCGCGCTTGTTCGCCTTCAACTGCCGTTCCCCGACACACGGCTGATTGATCCGGGCGAGGTGGTCGAATGGGACGGCCCAGACTGGAAGCTGGAGCCGCTAGACTCGGTCGAACGCGAGGTGTGGGAGACAACCGCTCGTGATGATGACCGCGTGATCGCCGCCCGTAAAAAGAGCGGGCCAGGTCCTTGGGAGAACGTGCTGCCAGGCGACTTTCCACCTGAGTTTAAGGAACCGTCGCTATCGGATGTCGACGCGGGCGATATCTACTGATGCCGCGGCTTCAATCCTTTGGCGCGCCGGTTGCCACTATGGCGCGGCCGGCTTCATCGATTGACCAGACAATGGTGGAGGCGGTTCGCCAAGAACGTGCGTATGAAGGCCGAATTGCACGGGAGCCTCTGATTGAGGATGCGACAGTGCCGCCCATGTCATCCGTCCGGTTACCAAAGATCAGCAGCGCTCTTCTGCGCCTGAACCAAGCCGTATGATTTTATCTGATTTCCCGAAGCCACAAGAGGCAAGCCTATGCCACGCATCCCCCAATATGGCGCTCCCCAGGTCGGCCCGGTCCAGACCACGGGCGCGCGGTTTCGTGCCGCTGACAATGATGGTGGCGCGGCGGGCGCGATCGGTCGCGGCTTGCAACAGGCTGGCGGGGCTATGTCGGGCTATGCCGCCGCACAGGATGAAATCGAGGAGAGGCTTGCGAAAGCCAACGCTGATAATCTTTATCTCGCGGCGCAGTCGTCGGCCTCGACAGTCTTAGCTGATTTCAAGACGAAGCCGGGCAAGTTGGCGTTAGACGCGCGGCATCAGGTGGATAAATCCCTCGATGAGGCTGTAAATAGTGCGTTGGCCCAAGCGGACCCGCGCACGAAAAAGTTTCTGGAACCACAACTCGGTCGGCTCCGCGCTGTAGCTGGCACCGACATCGCGACATATTCTATTGTTCAGGCCAAGGCATATGAACGAGAAACCGGAAACGCCAAGCTGGGCAACTTCATTGAGGGCGCGCGATCCGCTGATGATCCGGCTGCGCGCGCGGAGTTTATTGCCCAGATCAAAACGCAGGTTCGGGCCAATGCTGAAATAGCAGGGTTGGGCGATGCGGACGTAATAGCGGTGGAGGAACGAAAAGCCGTCTCGTCAGTGCATGGCTCCGTCGTTGACCGCTACCTGTCCGGCGAAGACGTTGAAATGGCCAAGGCCTATTTCGACGCGAACGAAGATGAGATGACCGGCAACGATCGCAATGCGGCGCTTGCTGCGTTGAAGTCTCCACTTCTGGCGCGCGATACCGAGTCCGGCGTGAGCGAGGTGCTGGGGATAGCATCGCCCGCCGCCGCGCAATCGACCAACTATTCAGACCCGTTGCGGGGTGCTGGTCACGGCATAAGCGATGCGTATGGCAACGCGCGCGCTGGCGGAAAGACGCACAACGGCGTGGATTTTCCCGCGCCTGCTGGAACGCCAATTTATTCCACCGGGTCGGGGAAAGTGGTTCGCGCTGGGCATGATGACAGGAGTGGCAATTTTGTCGTTATTGATCATGGCAATGGCATGACCTCCAGCTATTCCCACATGCAGGCAGCGTCGGCGCTCAAGCCTGGCGATCAGGTCACGCCGGATACGCGCTTGGGTGGCGTTGGAACGACGGGGCGGTCGTCTGGGCCGCACCTCCACATGGTCGTTAAAAAGGACGGAAAAACCGTCGACCCCACAAAGGTCATCGGGTCGGCGCAACAGTCGGCCACACGCTATGATCTGGACGGCGCGCTAGCGGCGGTCGATGGCCGCGACGACTGGTCATTCGAGAAGCGCGAGCGGGTCAAGGATGGCATTCGGGCGCGCGTGTCGATCATAGACGGGCTTAAGGCTCGCAAAGAGGCCGACGCTGCCGACGCGGCTGTGATGTGGTCGATCGATCGCGGCGAAGCCTTCACGGATATGTCCCAGATGCCAGCTAGCATTCGTTCCAATTTATCCCCTCAAGCGTTTGCGAGGTTCGCAGGCAGCGCGAAGGCAAACGGGACTGCTGCGGCTCCAAAGGCTAATTCGCGCGAGGCTATGCGCCTTCATGCGATTCAGCAGGGGAACCCAGATGCATTCCTTAAAGCCGACCTTGGAGAGTTCATCGGCAAGGTGACACCCGCAGAACTCGATGCAGCGGTGACTGATCAGGCACGGATGCGTGGCCCGGGTGGCGATAGGATGCTCCAAACCCGGTCAGCCGTTTCCGCATCGATCGGCTATCAAACAGCTTTCGATCCAGCGATGGCCGAATTGCTGAATGTGAAGAAAAACCCCGAGAACTATGCCCGCGTCGCCCGCGACATGGAGGGCTACATCAAATCGATAACAGCGGGCAAGCGTGAGGCGACCGCTCAGGAAATCGACGCAGCGTGGAAGCGCGCGATCATGCCGGTGGCCGTGCCAAATTCGTCACGGTACGGTCATGAGGTGGAAACGAAGCCTCGATTTGCAGCGGGCGGACGCTACCAGGTCGCGGTGCCGATCGTGACACGCGAGCGTATCATCAAAGAATGGAGAGACGCCCACAACGGCGAAATGCCGCCCGACGGGGTGATCGGAGACATTTACGTCCAGAACAAGGGCAAGCCGGAGTTTTGGGAATGACCGATCTTACATCCTCACTGATGGGCGCGCCTTTACCGAGCGGCGCGACGGCCACCCCTGACACTGATCCATTGGGGGAAATGCTGCGGACCAACCGCGACGCCGCCATTTCGCGCCGCATCCGGGAGGCCGACGCTGAGAAAGAAGCGCGCGTGTCGATGCTGGCGCGTGAGTATGACATGCCCGCCGCTGTCATTTCGGCTGATTTACCTGGCTTTGAAGCGCAGGCGCGAGCTAGGCGAGCGCAAACGGTGATGGGGCAGTATCCTGCCATTGCTGGATGGTCCCAGCAGGGCAACAACGCCGCCATTGCTGCGGACGACTTTGATGGGCTTGCTCAATTGGGGCGGGTTTTTGATGCCAAGGAATGGCAGAAGCGGCGGACGAACCAAGACTATTGGAAGAGGGCGCTGGCTGGTAATGGCGAACTGACGGCCGCGCGTCAGCCAGAGCCTACTTTGCTGAATAGCATCAAAGGCCTTGCCGTCGATTTTGTTCAGGGCGGGGTTAAGGCGCGTGAAGGTCTGAGCTTGGCATTCGCCGATTGGACGCATTTCCTTGTGCCCAAGGCCGCTCCTGGCGCGCCCTCATTGGGGGATTTCTCAGTCCCGAATGCAATGCAGCGCTACCAGCGTGCGGACGATAGGGCTGAGGCAAGTCGCCCGGCGTTCAAATCCAAGACTGCTGAAGGTCTTTATGCGGGCGCGTCGTCCCTTGCCCAGATGGCACCAGGCATCGCTGCTTCGATAGCCACAGCCAATCCGGCACCGGCATTATTGGCTGCTGGCGGACAGACCGGCTTCGACTCCTATGGCAAATACCGATCGCGAGGCGGCACGCGCGGGCAGGCTGCCCTTGGCGGCGCGCTCGAAGGCGGCATCGAGGTGGTGACGGAAAAGCTGCCGATGGGATTTCTGGTCGAAAGCCTGGGTAAGGTCGGCGCGGGCAGATTCCTGTCAGGGTATCTAGGGCGCGAATTTCTGACGGAACAGGCCGCAACCCTTGCGCAAGATGCGGTCGATACAGCTATCGCCAACCCTGATAAGACATGGGGCGAATATCTGTCGGAGCGTCCAGATGCCGCATACAAGACGGCACTCGCTACGTTGGTGACCTCCGGCGCTCTTGCGGGCGTGAACCGCATAGCGTCAAAAATGCAGCAGCGTGCCGATAGCATGGTGGAAGCCCGCGCCGGTGCTATGTTGCTTGATGGTCTGGAAAAGGCCGCCCGTTCGTCCAAGACGGCACAGCGCGATCCCGACGCCTTCGCTGCACTTGCCCAGCAGCTCGGCGAAGAGGCGGGGGTCGATCGCGTGTTCATCCCGGCAGAGGCGGTGGTCGCTTATCTCACCGCTGACGCGGACAACCAGTATTTTGGAGAGCCCAAATGTCCTTGGCAAATCTGATCGTTCAGCCACAGGCTGCCTATCTCTATACAGATTGCGGCCATTTCGATGCCAGCGGCGTGGTTCTTAAACTGGCGCACAAGATCATGCCGTTTCCGCACCAGTGCCTCGCAGTGGCGATGGTCGGCGCGGGGAAGATGACGCCGAGCAGCCTTTTCGATGAGATCGAGCGCCGGGGGATCGACCAACTGAGACAGATTGATTTCCTCAACGCATTTCGGTCGCTTATCTATGAACTATGCCCTGATGCCATTGACGGGGAGGAGAGGGAGGATCTGCGGTTCATGATCGGCCTCTACTCGCACAAGGACGGCCACGCTGTCGGACTGACACTGTTCACGCCCGGAATGGGGCCGGATGGCAAGGATCCCTACGAATATCATGATGCCGACATTGTGATCCACCCCATGGTGCCGCCTGCCGCTGCCTTTGGTGGGCGTAAGATCAATGTCACTCGGCCTGAGTCCTTCGATCCGGTCGAGGACGGCGCGGCGCTGGTCGACGCTCAGCGACGGAAGGTCGTAGGCTGGAGTCATGGTGTTGCGGATGGGAGCCGTGTCGCCGGTGATATCCTGATGACCAAAATATCCGCAACCGGCTTAGCCTTCGATCTGATCGCGAAATATCCTGATCGAGTTGAGGAAACGGTCTGCCCATAATCTAACGTGCCAGCCATGTGCCAACCATGTGCCATGGATTCGCCGGGACATTGAAGGAAACGCCGGAAAACCGCGAAAATGCACGGTAACAGCTTGGCGCACGATGGGCGCCAGCGAACCACATCTGGATCGGTTTAAGTATCGGAAATAACAAGGAAAGTGCTGGATGCCCGACAAGGACTCGAACCTTGATTGACGGAGTCAGAGTCCGCTCTCTTACCATTAGAGGATCGGGCATCAATCCTTAGCGCCATGCGCCTGGGAGGCCGCAGATAGGCGGGGGCAGGGGGCAGGTCAAGAGCATTTTAGCCCAAAACATGCCGCAAAAAGAAAAGCCCGCCGGCGCGTCAAACGCATCCGGCGGGCATTTGCGTTGCCCAGTCAGGGGCAACGCGCTTGGGAGCCATTCGCTATGTAGGAAACGGCCCCCGTGCTTTCAAATTGTCAGTCCATGTCCTGCGTGGTGAAATCCTCACCCTGCACGGCGCCCAGCGGATCGTCGCCAATCGCTGCTTCCGGTCCCTGGCGCAGTTCGGCGGCATGTTCGGCCGCCGCGCTGGCTGGCGCGATCAAGTCGACCTGGCTCGACGCCCGCAGCGCGGCGCGCATCGCTGCGTCCCGCGAGGAGGCGGCGACGCGCAGGCGGTTCATGCCCGCGCCCGTGCCTGCCGGGATCAGACGGCCGACGATGACGTTTTCCTTGAGGCCAACCAGCGTGTCCTTCTTGCCCTGAACCGCCGCTTCCGTAAGGACGCGGGTGGTTTCCTGGAAAGATGCCGCCGAGATGAAGGAACGGGTCTGGAGCGAGGCCTTGGTGATGCCCAGCAGCACCGGCTTGCCAGCAGCGGGCAGGAAGCCCGGCGCCAGCTTGGCGTTGATCTCGTCCATTTCCTCGCGATCGACCTGCTCGCCCACCAGCAAGGTGGTGTCGCCGGACTCGATGATCTCGACCTTCTGCAACATCTGACGAACGATCGTCTCGATATGCTTGTCGTTGATCTTCACGCCCTGCAAGCGATAGACTTCCTGGATTTCCGCGACCAGATATTCGGCCAGCGGCTCGATGCCGAGAACTTCCAGAATGTCGTGCGGATCGGGCGAACCGCCGATCAGATTGTCGCCACGCTTGACATAGTCGCCTTCCTGAACGTCGATCACCTTGCTCTTGGGGATCAGATATTCGACCGGCTCGCCGCCATCCTCAGGATTGATGGCGATCTTGCGCTTCGCCTTATAGTCCTTGAGGAACTGGACGCGGCCGGACACCTTGGCGATGATGGCGTTGTCCTTGGGCTTGCGCGCCTCGAACAGCTCAGCCACGCGCGGCAGACCGCCCGTGATGTCGCGGGTCTTGGCGGCTTCGCGGCTGACACGCGCCAGCACGTCACCGGCCTGCACCGTCTGGCCATCCTCGACCGAAAGCATCGCGCCCACGGCCAGCATGTAGCGGGCCGCTTCGCCCGAACCATCGTCCAGCAGGGTCAGGCGCGGACGCAGATCCTCCTTGGTGCGGCTGGAACCGCGATGTTCGGTGACGACGCGCTGCGAAATGCCGGTCGCTTCGTCGGTCTGCTCGGTCAGCGTCTTGCTGTCGATCAGGTCGACATATTTGACGATGCCCGGACGCTCGGTGATCACCGGCATGGTGAACGGATCCCATTCGGCGATCCGGTCGCCCTGCTTCACCGGTGCGTTATTCTCGAAGAGAATGGTCGCACCATAAGGCAGGCGATGCACCGCGCGCTCACGGCCCTCATTGTCGATGATCGCCAGTTCGCCGTTGCGGGCGAGCGACAGGCGGCGGCCACGGCTGTCCGTGATCGTCGGCATGTCGCGCAGTTCCAGCGTCCCGTCGGCAATCGCTTCCAGGTTCGACGTTTCATTGAGCTGCGCCGCGCCGCCGATGTGGAAGGTCCGCATCGTCAGCTGGGTGCCAGGCTCACCGATCGACTGTGCCGCAATGACGCCAACCGCTTCGCCGATATTGACCGGCGTACCACGGGCCAGGTCACGGCCGTAGCATTTGCCGCACACGCCCATCTTGCTTTCGCAGATCAGGGGTGAGCGGATCTTCACCGACTGGGTGCCGATCGCCTCGATCTTGGCGATCATCGGCTCGTCGAGCAACGTGCCGATCGGGATGATGACGGTGCCGTCCTTGCTGTCGACAATGTCCTGCGCCGTGGTGCGGCCTAGGATGCGTTCGCCCAGCGACGCGATGGTCGAACCGCCCTGGACGATCGCCTTCATCTCCAGCGCGCGGTCGGTGCCGCAATCTTCCTCGACGATGGTGCAATCCTGGCTGACATCGACCAGACGGCGGGTCAGGTAACCCGAATTCGCCGTCTTGAGCGCGGTGTCGGCCAGACCCTTGCGGGCGCCGTGGGTGGAGTTGAAATATTCAAGGACGGTCAGGCCTTCCTTGAAGTTGGAGATGATCGGCGTTTCGATGATCTCGCCCGACGGCTTGGCCATCAGGCCACGCATACCAGCCAGCTGCTTCATCTGCGCCTGGCTACCACGCGCGCCGGAGTGCGCCATCATGTAGATCGAGTTGATCTGCGCCAGGCGACCGGTCTGCGGGTCTTTGGGCTGGGCGCGGATCTCGTCCATCATCGCGTTGGCGACGCGATCGCCGCAACCCGACCAAGCATCGATCACCTTGTTGTATTTTTCCTGCTGGGTGATCAGGCCGTCCTGATATTGCTGTTCATAATCAGCCACCAGCGCCTTGGTCTCGTCCACCAACGTCACCTTGCTGTCGGGGATGACCATGTCGTCCTTGCCGAACGAAATGCCCGCCTGGAACGCATGGCGGAAGCCCAGCGCCATGATGGCGTCGGCAAACAGCACCGTGTCCTTCTGGCCGGTGTGACGATAGACCTCGTCGATCACGTCGCCGACGTCCTTCTTGGTCAGCAGGCGGTTGACGACGTCGAACGGCACCTTGTGGTTCTGCGGCAGACATTCGCCCAGCAACATGCGGCCCGGCGTCGTTTCATAGCGCTTGAGGTAGCTGTTGCCCGCCTCGTCGGTCTGCGGCACGCGGCTGATGATCTTGCTGTGCAGCGTCACCGACTTGGTGAACAGCGCCTGATGCACCTCCTGCATGTCGCTCAGCAACATGCCTTCACCCGGCTCGCCTTCGCGTTCCATCGACAGATAATAGATACCCAGCACCATGTCCTGCGACGGCACGATGATCGGCTTGCCGTTCGCGGGTGACAGGATGTTGTTGGTCGACATCATCAGCACGCGGGCTTCCAGCTGGGCTTCCAGGCTCAGCGGAACGTGGACGGCCATCTGGTCACCGTCAAAGTCGGCGTTGAAGGCCGAGCAGACCAGCGGGTGCAGCTGGATCGCCTTGCCCTCGATCAGCACGGGTTCGAACGCCTGGATGCCCAGACGGTGAAGCGTCGGTGCGCGGTTCAGCATCACGGGATGCTCGCGGATCACCTCGTCCAGGATATCCCAGACTTCCTTGCGCTCCTTCTCGACCCACTTCTTGGCCTGCTTCAGGGTCATGGAAAGACCCTTGGCATCCAGACGGGCGTAGATGAACGGCTTGAACAGTTCGAGCGCCATCTTCTTGGGCAGGCCGCACTGGTGCAGCTTCAGCTCAGGACCGGTCACGATCACCGAACGGCCCGAATAGTCGACGCGCTTGCCGAGCAGGTTCTGACGGAAGCGGCCCTGCTTGCCCTTGAGCATGTCGGACAGCGACTTCAAAGGACGCTTGTTCGCGCCGGTGATGACGCGGCCACGACGACCATTGTCGAACAGGGCGTCGACCGCTTCCTGCAACATGCGCTTTTCGTTGCGGACGATGATGTCCGGCGCGCGCAGTTCCATCAGGCGCTTCAAACGGTTGTTGCGGTTGATGACGCGGCGATAGAGGTCGTTCAGATCCGACGTCGCGAAGCGACCACCGTCCAGCGGCACCAGCGGGCGCAGTTCTGGCGGGATCACGGGAACGACGTCCAGGATCATCCATTCGGGGCGGTTGCCCGAATCGATGAAGCTTTCCACGACCTTCAGACGCTTGATGATCTTCTTGGGCTTCAGCTCCGACTTGGTCGTCGCCAGCTCTTCCAGCAATACCTGCTTCTCGCCTTCAAGGTCGAGGTCCATCAGCATCTGCTTGACCGCTTCGGCGCCGATCCCGGCGGAGAAAGCGTCCTCGCCATATTCGTCCTGCGCGTCGAGCAGTTCGTCCTCATTGAGGAGCTGATATTTCTCCAGCGGGGTCAGGCCCGGCTCGATAACGATATAGCTCTCGAAATAGAGGACGCGCTCCAGCTGCTTGAGCTGCATGTCGAGCAGCAGGCCGATGCGCGAAGGCAGCGACTTCAGGAACCAGATATGCGCAACCGGGGCCGCCAGTTCGATATGGCCCATGCGCTCGCGGCGCACCTTGCTCACCGTGACTTCGACACCGCACTTCTCGCAGACGATGCCCTTATATTTCATGCGCTTATACTTGCCGCACAGGCATTCATAATCCTTGATCGGACCAAAGATACGCGCGCAGAACAAGCCGTCACGTTCCGGCTTGAACGTGCGATAGTTGATGGTTTCGGGCTTCTTGATCTCGCCGAAGGACCAGCTGCGGATGCGCTCAGGCGAGGCAAGGCCGATCTGGATCTGGTCGAAAGTCTCGGTCTTGGCGACCGGATTGGCGAAGTTGGTCAGTTCGTTCATATTCTTTTTCCTCAGTTCCCCTCCCGCTTGCGGGAGGGGTTAGGGGAGGGGATGTCTTGCGCTAGGCTTGGGCCTGAAACCCTTATTCCGCCGCTGCCGCGAAGCCGCCTTCGTCCTCCGGGATCTCGTCGAGCGTGTTCAGCTCCACGTTCAGACCCAGCGAGCGCATTTCCTTGACGAGAACGTTGAAGCTTTCGGGGATGCCCGCTTCGAACGTATCGTCGCCCTTGACGATCGCTTCATAGACCTTGGTGCGGCCGACCACGTCATCGGACTTCACCGTCAGCATTTCCTGCAACGTATAGGCGGCGCCATAGGCCTGGAGCGCCCAGACCTCCATTTCCCCGAAGCGCTGGCCACCGAACTGCGCCTTACCACCCAGCGGCTGCTGGGTAACGAGCGAGTAGGGGCCGATCGAACGGGCATGGATCTTGTCGTCGACAAGGTGATGCAGCTTCAACATGTAGATGATGCCGACCGTGACCTTGCGGTCGAACTTGTCGCCGGTACGGCCGTCGAACAGGTCGCTCTGACCCGACGAATGCAGCCCTGCCAGCTCCAGCATGGTCGATACGTCCGCTTCGCGCGCGCCGTCGAACACCGGCGTTGCCATCGGCACGCCGCGTTCCAGATGCTCGGCCAGATCGATGATCTGTTCGGGCGTCCGCGCTTCGATCTCGGCGGCATATTGCGGGCCGTAAGCGGTCAGCAGCCGGTCCTTGACCGCGTCGGGCATGTCGCCCGCCGACGGGCTGGGATTGGCCTCGCGCCATTCTTCCAGCGCGTGCTTGAGCTGCTGGCCAAGGCCACGGGCCGCCCAGCCCAGATGCGTTTCGAAGATCTGCCCGACATTCATGCGCGACGGCACGCCTAGCGGATTGAGCACGATGTCGACATGCGTGCCATCTTCCAGGAACGGCATGTCCTCGACCGGCAGGATGCGCGAAATGACACCCTTGTTGCCGTGACGGCCGGCCATCTTGTCGCCCGGCTGCAGCTTGCGCTTTACTGCCACGAACACCTTGACCATCTTCAGCACGCCCGGCGGCAACTCGTCGCCACGCTGCAGCTTGTCGACGCGATCCTCGAACTTGTCGACGATGATCTTCACCGCTTCGTCATATTGCGCCTTGACGGCTTCGATGCCCGCCTGACGGACATCGTCCGCCACCGCGAATTTCCACCATTCATGACGCTCGACTTCGCCCAGCAGAGCCTCGTCGATCTCGACGCCCTTGCGCACGCCCTTGGGCGCGGCCGTGGCGGTCTGGCCCAACAGCATTTCCTGCAAGCGGTTGAAGGTCGCACGATTGAGGATGGCGCGTTCGTCCTCGCGATCCTTGGCCAGGCGGTCGATTTCCTCCCGCTCGATCGCCATGGCGCGCTCGTCCTTGTCGATGCCGTGGCGGTTGAACACGCGCACTTCAACGACCGTCCCGGCAACGCCCGGCGGCAGACGCAGCGACGTGTCACGCACGTCGGACGCCTTTTCACCGAAGATCGCGCGGAGCAGCTTTTCTTCAGGGGTCATCGGCGATTCACCCTTGGGGGTGATCTTGCCGACCAGGATATCGCCCGGCTCCACTTCGGCGCCGATGTAAACGATGCCCGCCTCGTCGAGGTTGCGCAGCGCTTCCTCGCCGACGTTCGGGATATCGCGGGTGATATCCTCTGGCCCCAGCTTGGTGTCGCGGGCCATGACTTCGAACTCCTCGATATGGATCGAGGTGAACACGTCATCCTTCACGATCCGCTCGGAGATCAGGATGGAGTCTTCATAGTTGTAGCCATTCCAAGGCATGAACGCGACCAGCGTGTTGCGGCCCAGCGCCAGCTCGCCAAATTCGGTCGACGGACCGTCGGCAATCACGTCGCCAGCCTCGATCAGGTCGCCGACCTTCACCAGCGGACGCTGGTTGATGCAGGTGTCCTGGTTGGAACGCTGGAACTTCTGGAGCGTGTAGATGTCCACGCCCGACTGGCCAGGCGCGATGTCGCCGGTGGCGCGGATGACGATACGGGTCGCATCGACCTGATCGACGATACCCGCGCGCTTGGACGCGACCGCAGCGCCGGAGTCACGGGCAACCGTGCCTTCCATGCCGGTGCCAACGAACGGCGCTTCGGCGCGGACCAGGGGCACCGCCTGACGCTGCATGTTCGATCCCATCAGCGCGCGGTTGGCGTCATCGTTTTCCAGGAACGGAATGAGCGATGCGGCGACCGACACCAGCTGCTTGGGGCTGACGTCCATCAGGGTGATATGGTCGCGCGGCGCCATCAGGAACTCGCCAGCTTCGCGGCTGGAGATGAGATCCTCGACGAAATGGCCCTCGGCATCGACTTCGGCGTTGGCCTGCGCGATCGTGTGCTTGGCCTCTTCCATGGCGGACAGGTACACGACCTCGTCCGTCACCTTATGGTCGATCACCTTGCGGTAGGGCGTTTCGATAAAGCCGTACTTGTTCACCCGGCTGAACGTGGCCAGCGAGTTGATCAGACCGATGTTCGGGCCTTCGGGCGTTTCAATGGGGCAGATACGGCCATAATGGGTCGGGTGAACGTCGCGGACTTCAAAGCCCGCACGTTCGCGCGTCAGACCACCCGGCCCAAGCGCCGACACGCGGCGCTTGTGGGTGACTTCGGACAAGGGATTGGTCTGATCCATGAATTGCGACAGCTGCGAGGAGCCGAAGAATTCACGCACCGCGGCCACGGCGGGCTTGGCGTTGATCAGGTCGTTGGGCATCACGGTCGACACGTCGACGCTCGACATGCGCTCCTTGACGGCGCGCTCCATGCGCAGCAGCCCGACGCGATACTGGTTTTCCAGCAACTCGCCGACCGAGCGGACGCGACGGTTGCCCAGGTTATCGATATCGTCGATTTCGCCCTTGCCGTCCTTCAGGTTCACCAGTTCCTTGACGACGGCCAGGATATCCTCGGTCCGCAGCGTGGTGACGGTGTCCTCTGCGTCCAGGTCGAGACGCATGTTCAGCTTCACGCGGCCAACCGCCGACAGGTCGTAGCGCTCAGGATCGAAGAACAGGCCCGCGAACAGCGATTCGGCGGTTTCCTTCGTCGGCGGCTCGCCGGGGCGCATGACGCGATAGATATCGCTCAAGGCCTGGTCGCGCTCTTCGGCCTTGTCGGCCTTGAGCGTATTACGGATCCACGGACCGGTGCCGACATGGTCGATGTCGAGCAGTTCGAGACGGTCGATGCCCGCCTTGTCCAGCTTCTCCAGATTTTCGGGCGTCACTTCGTCACCGGCTTCGATGTAAATCTCGCCAGTGGTTTCGTTGATCAGGTCATAGGCGCTGTAGCGGCCATAGACTTCCTCGGTCGGGATCAGCAGCGTGGTCAGGCCGTCCTTTTCCGCCTTGTTGGCGGCGCGGGGGCTGATCTTGTGACCGGCGGCGAACACGACTTCGCCCGAATTGCCATCGACAATGTCAAAGGCAGGCTTCAGGCCGCGCCAGGCTTCCGCCAGATAGGGAATCTGCCAGCCGCCTTCGCTGCGCACGAAGGTCACCTTGTTATAGAAGTGACCCAGGATTTCCTCGGCGGTCAGGCCCAGCGCATAGAGCAATGCCGTGACCGGCAGCTTGCGCTTGCGGTCGATACGGACGTTGACGATGTCCTTGGCGTCGAACTCGAAGTCCAGCCACGAACCGCGATAGGGGATGACGCGGGCTGCAAACAGATATTTGCCCGACGAATGGGTTTTGCCACGATCATGGTCGAACAGGACGCCCGGCGAACGGTGCATCTGGCTGACGATGACGCGCTCGGTGCCATTGACGATGAAGGTGCCGTTGCCCGTCATCAGGGGCATGTCGCCCATATAGACGTCCTGCTCCTTGATGTCCAAAACCGAACGGGTTTCGGTGTCCTGGTCCACTTCGAACACGATCAGGCGCAGGGTAACGCGCATCGGCGCTGCATAGGTGATGCCGCGCTGACGGCATTCCTCGGTATCATATTTCGGGTCTTCCAGCTCGTAATGGACGAAATCCATTTCGGCGGTGCCGGCGAAATCGCGGATCGGGAACACGCTGCGCAGCGTCTTTTCCAGGCCCGACACATAGCCGATCGACGGGTCCGACCGCAGGAACTGTTCATAGCTTTCGCGCTGAACCTCAATCAGGTTCGGCATCTGCACCACTTCGTGGATGTCGCCGAACACCTTTCTGATGCGCTTCTTCGCGCCGGTGTTGCTGATGGAGGGAGCCTTGGTCGCCATGCGTTGTCCTTGCCTTCGTTCGTCGCGTATTTTTCGCATCGCAGCGAAAATTCAGCCTGAACGCGAATGGAAAGGGGTGATTCGCACCCCTGCATCCACGCAAAAAAGTGCGGGTCGGGACTGTCCGAACCGCACTGTCAGCGTCTTGTAACCCGCCAAATTCGCCCCATACTGCCAGTGATCGTGCGCAATGCGACCCTGTACCCCGGACGATTCGGGAGACGGTTCCTGCCTTGCCGCAAAGCTGCCTGAACCGGATTTCAGAGGGCGCATATAGGACAGGCATAGCCCTTTGTGAAGGGGGTAAGCGCTGCCGCTGCGCCAGAGTCACAGCCCCGTTTTTGCCCGCGCCTTCCCTTTTGCTGCAACAGCTGCTATATGGAATTTGCTTACGTCGCCTTTTGACGGATATCGGACTGCCTGAAGGCTTCTCCTCTTGTCCCCCATCGCGCCTCACAAAGCCGGGATGTGCGAATAGTCGCGCATCCCTCTCATATCATGCGCAATGCAGGACAGATTAGAACGAATGCTGAAATATAAGGAACCCGATTTTCAGGAACGCAGGGCGCTCGCCACACAGGCGCGTGACAAGGCGCTTGCCAAGCTGCGGGCCAAGCCCCCGGTTGATCCGGTGCTGGCGGCCGAACGCGCCGCCGCGGCGGAAGCCAAGGCAGCAGCCGAACAGGAAAAGCGTCGGCTGGCCAAGCTCGCCCGCGAAGAAGAACGCGCTGCCAAGGCGGAACGCGCTCGTCTGGAGGCGGAAGCCGCCGCTGCTGCAATCAAGCCGGAACTGACCGACGAAGAACGCAAGGCTGCGCGCGACGCGCGCTATCAGGCCCGCAAGGCCCGTAAAGGCGGGCGCTGATAGCACAGCGCCCCAGGTCGCGCCCGAGCGCGGCTGACACACTCATGGTCGCATGGCTGGCATGGTGCCGCCATGGGCCCAAATCACTTGTTACGCGGCATTGGCCGCGAGGAATAATTTTGCATAACCATTCACCTAAAAGCCCACGTCCCACGCTCTCGCTGTTCGACAGGAAGCGCCCTTATCATCCCGGCCTGACGCCGGGCGGCACCCTGTCCGCTAACCAGCTCAAGCAGATCGTTGCGGATATGGTGGGCTGAATATCGATCATGTCGGGGGAGCGCCCGTTGGCGCTCCCCTTTTTTCTGTCATTCAAAAGGAGGCCCTATGAGCCGCGCAGCAATCCGTCCCTTCCTGATCAGCAAGGATGAAGAAGGCCATTTCCGCCTGACCGTGCGGGAAACCCGCTATAATTCGCAGGGTTATCCACTGACCTCGTCGCTGCTCCAGGACGAGAAATTCAAGACCGCGACCGCCGTCCGCGCCTTCGCGCGCGACATGTTCCAGGCTGAAGCCGGCCAGTTCGCGACGAAATAATCAGCGGTTTCAGGGTTGGCGGACGTCGCCTGGCGACGTTCCCGGCACTGGCGCAATCTTTACCGTTTCAAAACGATCCATGCGCCGCACCCCGGCCAGTCCGGTTGGCGATGGCGGCACAGGCATGGCGACCGGCACCCGCCGACGCATACACTCATTTTTGTTCGCGCGCGGACTCTGGTCGCAATTCCACAAGGCCCGCTGCAACCCATTCTGTGTGTCGTGAATGTAGGAAAACCGCATCGCGGCCAGATTGGCCAGCGTCAACGGCAATTCCTTCGGCGCATCGTCTGCCGTCCACCCCATAATCCGGCATTGCGGCCGCCCCGCGCAAAAGGTGCGGGCGCTTTCGGGCCAGCTGTCAGGTCTGCTGCCGCGTGGTAATTCGACCAGGAAACTACGGATGTCAGCCAAAGCGATCAGCCTTACGCCGCCCACGCTCTTGCCGATCTGGTCAAGGCCGATCGCCTGCCGCGCTTGCGCGGCGATCGCGTCGGCGCTGTCGGCCATCGGCGTGATGGCACCGGGTAGCGGCAGGCCCGCAATGCTGTGCGCAGCAGACAGGCGCGCAATCCGCTCGATCAGCGGTTCGCCACCGCTAGTGCCATAAGCGCGAAAGGCAGGCGGCGTTCCCCACCAGCCGCGCCAGCGGAAGAAGAGATGCGTGCCGACGCGCGCCAGCTTGTCCAGGCTGCCGCTCCAATAGGGGACGACCCAGTCGGTATGATAATGGGTCGCATAGCCCACCGGCTTGAACACGTCGCCCGCCAGCGCGCCGCGCGCAATGGCCCGCGCGCGATCCCAGACCGCAGGGGAGGGCGTGCGGGCCAATGCGCCGTCGCAGCTGAAGGTGAACTGGCAACCGGTGGCGCGTTCCTGCCCTTGAAAGACGACACCGCACACTGTCTTGGGGAAGGCGGGATGGCGCACCCGATTGAGGACGACCTGCGCGACGGCTCGCTGGCCGACGGCATCATCGCCCGCTTCATAGATTTGCGCGGCGGCCAGGCAATCCATAGCGCGGGCCAGATCGGTGGCAGACCCTTCAAACCGGAAGGGTCGCGCCGCCGGATTGGACAGCCGGGAAAAGGGGATGGTGGCATTGAGCGCCCGCGCGCGATCGGCAGGCAGCGCATAGACGGCAACCGGTTCGACGGCCGGGGGCGGGCTGGGCGGCCGGATCGCACGGGAGGATGCCGCGGCAAAACGCGCCGTCGTCCCCTCGCGCGGCGCACGCGCTTCCCAACCCGCCACAGCAGCGGGCAGGCCGACGAACAGCGCCAGCCAGACGAGCCACATCCAGGGATGCGGCTCGTTGGAAACCGATATAGTCGTCATAATGTAATGATCATTCCGGCAGGAAATCGGGCACCGACAGATAGCGCTCGCCCGTATCATAGTTGAAGCCCAGCACCCGGCTGCCTGCGGGCAGCTCTTTAAGCTTCTGCGCAATCGCCGCCAGCGTCGCCCCCGAAGAAATGCCGACCAGAATTCCCTCCTCGCTGGCCGAGCGCCGCGCATACTCCTTCGCATCGGCCGGATCGACCTGGATCACCCCGTCGAGCAACTGGGTGTGCAGGTTGGCCGGAATGAAGCCCGCGCCAATCCCCTGGATCGGGTGCGGGCCGGGCTGGCCGCCGCTAATGACATGCGACAGGGTCGGCTCGACGGCATAGACCTTGATCCCCGGCCAGGCCTTTTTCAGCACTTGTGCCGTGCCGGTGATGTGTCCGCCAGTGCCGACGCCGGTGATCAGCACGTCGATCGGCGCATCAGCGAAATCGGCCAATATTTCCTGCGCCGTGGTGCGTGCATGGACCGCTATATTGGCGGGGTTCTCGAACTGCTGCGGCATCCAGCTGTTGGGCGTCTGCGCCACCAGCTCCAGCGCGCGCTCGATCGCGCCTTTCATCCCCTTTTCGCGCGGGGTCAGGTCGAAACTTGCGCCATAGGCCAGCATCAGCCGTCGCCGCTCGATCGACATGCTTTCAGGCATGACCAGCACCAGTCTGTAACCCTTGACCGCCGCGACCATGGCCAAGCCCACGCCGGTATTGCCCGATGTCGGCTCGATGATGGTGCCGCCCGGTTGCAGGTCGCCCGACGCTTCGGCTGCCTCTATCATGGCCAGCGCGATCCGGTCCTTGATCGACCCGCCCGGATTGGAGCGTTCCGACTTGATCCACACTTGCGCATCACCAAACAGCCGATTCACCCGGACATGGGGGGTGTTGCCGATGGTTTCGAGTATCGTGGCAGCTTTCATGGGGCTTTCTCCTGGCTGAGGTCCGCCGCCCTTATGTCGGGTGGGTCGAAGGTGCGTGCAAGGCGCAATTCGGGAAAGAGCCGCGCCCAGAACATGGTGATGACGATAGCACCGATGCCGCCGCCAATAACAGCGGCAACCGGTCCGACCAGCGCGGCCAGAAAGCCGCTTTCCGCCTCGCCCAACTCGTTGGAGGCGGAAATGGTCAGTTGAGACAGGCTCGACACCCGCCCGCGCATCGCGTCGGGGGTATGGAGCTGGACCAGCGACTGGCGCACGAACACCGAAATCATGTCCGCCGCGCCCAGCACGACCAGCGCGCCGATGCCAAATTCCATCGCGATGCTGCGCGGCAGGAAAGCGGTGCAGCCAAAGGCGATCGTGGCGATGCCGAACAGGATGACCGCGCCCAGCATTTTGATGCCGACTTCATTCCTCAGTGGCCGGAACGAAAACCACAGCGCCATCAGCCCCGCGCCGATCCCCGGCGCGGCAGCCAGATGGCCCAGCCCCGCCGACCCCACATGCAATATGTCGCGGGCATAGACCGGCAGCAGCGCGGTCGCCCCCGCCAGCAGCACCGCGAACAGGTCCAGCGTGATCGTCGCCAGCACCAGCCGGTTGGTCCGCACATAGGTCAGCCCGTCGATCATCTGGCGTATCGGATGGCGGCTGATGTCGCGCACAGGCTGCGGCACCGGGCCGATCAGCATCATCGCGCACAATGCCACGCCATAAAGGATAGCTGCCAGCGCATAAGCGCCCCAGGGTGTCGCCGCATAGGCATAGCCGCCCAGCGCCGGGCCGACGATCGACCCGGCCTGCCACACCACGCCAGATATGGCGATGGCATTGGGCAGCACCTCGCGCGGCACCAGATTGGGGGCGAGCGCGCCATAGGCCGGGCCGTTGAAGGCACGGGCGATGCCGACAATGACGGCGATGCCGAATATCAGCGGCAACCCGACCCAGCCCTCGAAGGTCGCAAAAGCCAGCACCGCCGCCGCTGCGGTCAGCAATGTCAGCGTCAGCCGGGTGATGATCCGCCGGTCATAATGATCCGCGACCCATCCGGTCAGCGGCGTCAGGAAAAACAGCGGCAAAAATTGCGCCAGCCCGATCAGCCCCAGCTGCGCCGACGCGCCTGCCGTCGTCATGGTCTCGCGCGCGATATTATAGGCCTGCCAGCCCAGCACGATCATCATGCTGTACTGCGCCAGCACCGCCGTCATCCGCCCGATCAGATAGGCCCGGAAATCGCCGAAATGCAGCGGATGGCGATGCGGGGAGGGGGCTGTCATGCCAAAGGCTTTAGCCGCTGTCCCCGCAAACAGGCAACCATGGCGCTGGACAAAGGACGCAGCTTTTCTTCGTCCCGCCATGCCATGGCTTTTGCCGTCACCCTCCATCTTCCGTTCGCCCTGAGCCTGTCGAAGGGCCGTTCTTCTTGAGAAGAAGGACAAGGCTTCGACAGGCTCAGCCCGAACGGGGGGCTGGCAGGCCATGTAAATGAACTTACTTGAACAAACTGCCCAAAATCCCGCGCACCAGCTTCCCCGCAATCCCGCCGCCCGACGATTTGCGGCTTGATCCGCCGAACACCGCGCGGCCCAGTTCGTTGGCGACCTGTCGCCCGACCGAGGAACCGGCGGCGCGGGTGGCGGACTGGATCGCCTTGTCGATCGCCGATGGCTTTGCGGCCTCGCGCGCAGCGGCGGCATCGGCCCGTGCCTGTTCCTTGATCTGCTGTTCGCGCTGCTTGGCTTCGGCCTTGGCCTGTATGGCTGCGGTCCGCTCGGCTTCGTCCTGCGCCTTTTTCGCCTCCGCGGCCGCCGCTGCGGCATTGCCGCGCGCGGCGAGAATTTCCTCGGCCGATTCCCGGTCGATCGCCTCGTCATATTTGCCCGCCACCGGCGAAATCGACTGGATGATCGCCCGCTCCTTGAGGCTTACGGGGCCAAGCCGCGATCGCGGCGGCGCGATCAGCGTGCGCTGGACGACGCCGGGCGATCCATCCTCCTGCAACAGTGACACCAGCGCCTCGCCGACCTTCAATTGCGTGATCGCCGTCTCGACATCCAGGTCGGGATTGATGCGGAACGTCTCCGCCGCCGCCTTGATCGCGCGCTGGTCGCGCGGGGTGAAGGCACGCAGCGCGTGCTGCACCCGGTTGCCCAATTGCCCGGCGACTTCCTCTGGTATGTCTATCGGGTTCTGGGTCACGAAATAGACGCCCACCCCCTTCGACCGGATCAGCCGCACGACCTGCTCGATCTTGTCGGTCAGCGCCTTGGGCGCCTCGTCGAACAGCAGATGCGCCTCGTCGAAGAAGAAGATCAGCACCGGCTTGTCGGGATCACCCACTTCGGGCAGCGTCTCGAACAATTCGGACAAAAGCCAAAGCAGGAAGGTCGCATAGAGCTTGGGGCTCTGCATCAGCCTGTCGGCGGCCAGCACATTGATATAGCCGCGACCCTGATCGTCAACTTTCAGGAAATCATGGATGTCGAGCGCGGGTTCGCCAAAGAAATGCGCGCCACCCTGCGAATCGAGCTGCAGTAACTGCCGCTGGATCGCGCCGACGCTTGCCTTGGTGACATTGCCGTAGCGCGCCGACAGCGTATCGGCATTCTCCGCGCAATAGGCCAGCATCGCCTGCAAATCGCCAAGGTCCAGCAGCAGCAGCCCTTCCTCATCGGCATATTTGAAGGCGATGGTCAGCACGCCTTCCTGCGTTTCGTTGAGGCCCATCAGACGCGCCAGCAGCAGCGGCCCCATCTCGCTGACGGTCGTGCGAATGGGGTGACCCTGTTCCCCATACAGATCCCAGAAGATCGCCGGATTATCGGCATAGCTATAGTCGGTCAGGCCGATCTCTGCCGCCCGCGCGACCAGCTTGTCGGCATTTTTGGCGGTCGGGGAACCGGCCATGGCGATGCCCGACAGGTCGCCCTTTACGTCGGACAGGAACACCGGCACGCCCAGCGCGGAAAAACTCTCGGCAATGCCCTGCAACGTCACCGTCTTGCCCGTGCCGGTCGCCCCCGCGATCAGCCCATGGCGGTTGGCCCGGCGCAGGTTGAGCAACTGACGGACCCCGCCATCCTTGTCCGGCGCGCCCAGACCAATGAAAATGCCGTCGCTCATCCGCCTAATCCCCTGACAAAAAAACACCCGTTCGCCCTGAGCCTGTCGAAGAGCCGTTCTTCTTGAGAAGAAAGACAAGGCTTCGACAGGCTCAGCCCGAACGGGTCTGATATGGCTGCATCCACCCTACAGAGCGGAAGCATGGTCCGGCAAGCGCCGCGCTTATTTATCGCGCAAACGCACCGGCAGGAAAATCGGCTGCTGACCACGACGCAGCACCTGGAGCAGGATGGCGTTGCGGTTCTGCGCCGCCACCGCCTTGACCTGCGCGTCCAGCTCCGCCTGGCTCGTGACCGGGCGATTGTTGGCGCTGATGATGACATCGCCACGCCGCAGCCCCTTGGCCCCGGCATCGGTCGATCCATCGACGGCAGTGATCACCACGCCGCGCGTATCGGCGGCCACGCCCAACTGGCGGATGATGCTGGGCGTCAGCGGGATCGCCGAAATGCCCAGCGACTGCTGCGCCGCCTGACCCGGATTCTGGTCCTGCTGGCTGAAATCCTCATCCTGCTGCGGGGCGAAGTTGGTCAGCTCATCCTCTGACGGACGCTCGCCCACAATTGCGGTGACCGTCTGGCGCTGACCGTTGCGCAGCAGGACGATCGGCACCTTGCTGCCGATCGGCTGACTGGCGACGATGGAGGAGAGATTCTGGTCGGGGTTCACTTCCTGACCATTGACCGCGACGATCACATCGCCCGCCTTGATCCCGGCCTTGTCCGCGCCCTTGCCCGGCTCGACGCCTTGGACAAATTCGCCGCGATTCTTCGCCAGACCCAGCGAATCGGCCAGATCCTCGCCCAGCGGGCTGATCTGTACGCCCAGATAGCCGCGCTTGACGCTCTGGCCCTGGCGCAGGGTCGCGACGATCGGCGCGGCCTGTTCGGACGGAATGGCAAAGCCGATGCCGACATTGCCGCCCGACGGTGACAAAATCTGGCTGTTGATGCCGATCACATTGCCGCGCATGTCGAACATCGGGCCACCGGAGTTGCCCTGGTTGATCGACGCATCGGTCTGGATGAACTTGTCATAGGTGCCGCCGGTGCCGCGATGCAGGGCGGAGATGATCCCCGCCGTCACCGTGCCGGACAAAGCGAAGGGATTGCCGATCGCGACGACCCAGTCCCCCACGCGCGCCTTGCTGCTGTCGCCGAACTTGACGAAGGGCAGGGGCTTTTTCGCGTCGATCTTCAACACCGCCAGGTCGGTCGCGGGATCGCGGCCCACCAGCTTGGCGCTATATTCTTCCTTGTTGGTCAGCGTCACCGTGATCGAATCGACGCTGGCGCCTTCCGCGCCTGCCGACACGACATGGTTGTTGGTGACGATATAGCCGTCAGCCGAAATCAGGAAGCCTGATCCCAGCGACTGGGCCTGCCGCGTCTGCGGCCGTCCGCCCGGAGCCTGGCCCTGGCCGAACAGGTCGCCAAAGGGGGTGCCGGCAAAGGGGTTTTGTGGAACCGCCACCCGCTGCTTGGTGGAGATATTGACGACCGCCGGTTGCAGCTTTTCGACCATGTCGGCCAAGCTTGCGGGCGCGCCCGCCGGGGCGGCGGCCTGCAATCCTTCATTTTGCGCGGTCTGCGCGCCGACATTGGGGGACGTGATGGCTATGGCGGTGCCGCCCAGCAACAGGGCGCCGGTAATGGCATAAGCGTAACGCACTCGTGACGGTCCTCTCATGATCTTCAGGAAATGGAAGGCGGGACTCTCGATGGAGAGCCGGACATGCGCCGCCTTGCCTTAACCCTCATTGAATGATGCTGGTTCCGAAATGATCCGCAGCATCGGTGAACCCTTATTTGCGTCCCTGAAACTGTTGCAGAAACTCGTTGTTGGGCGACAGGATGATGTTGGTCTGCCCGGTCCGATCAGGCGAGAAGGTATAGCGATAGCTCTGCATCGCCCGATAGAAGTCGTAGAAGGACGGGTCCTTCCCGAAACTTTCGGCATAGATGCGCGCGGCGTTGGCGTCCGCTTCGGCGCGGATGATCTGGGCCTGCTTGGCACCCTGCGCGCGAATCGTCAGCGCTTCCTGCTCACGCGCCGTCCGCATCCGGGTGAAGGCGCTTTCCAGCGGCGTGCCGTCGGGCAGGTCGGCGCGCTTGATCCGCACATCGACAATCTCCGCCCCATATTGGCGCGCCACGCGGTCCAGCCCGGCCTCGATATTCTGCATCACCTGGCCCCGCTCCGGGCTGAGCAGCGCGGCAAAAGGCCGCTTGCCCAGTTCGTTGCGCAGCGCCGACCCCAGGATCGGCCGCAGCGCGTCCGACACCCGTTCCTCATTGCCCGCGGCAATATACATGCGCAGCGGATCGACGATGCGGTAACGGGCGAAGGCATCGACCTGCAAACGCAGCTGGTCGGTGGACAGCACCTGCTGCCGCTCCATCTCGACCGACAGCACCCGCTTGTCGATCCACACGATCTGGTCGATGAACGGCCAGCGCCAAATGATGCCAGCACCGGTGTTCCCGAACGTCTCATTTGGCTGATAGCGGTTGATAATGTCCTTGGGATCGCCGAAGCGCACGATCACGCCCTGCCGGGTCTCCGGCACGATCGTTACCGTGCTGCCGACCACGATCAGCAGGAATAGCGCGATCAGCGCTAGCGCGATGGGTTGGCGCAATATGGCTGGCATCACTGGCCTCCCGTAACGGTGGTCCCGCCGGGGGCGGCGGCGGTCGCTTGCGCGCGCCGCTTGATTTCGGGAAGCGGCAGATAGGGCGTCACATTGCCGCCTTCGACGATGGTCTTGTCGACGTTCGACAACACGCCCTCCATGGTTTCATAATACATGCGGCGGCGGGTCACGTCGGGCGACAGGCGATATTGTTCGTAAACCTTGTCGAAAGACGCGGCCTCGCCCTGCGCCTTGGCCGTCACCTGCTGGGCGGCGGCGCGCGCTTCGTTCAGATAGGTTTGCGCCGTCTGCTGCGCGGCGGACACGGCCTTGAACGCATCATTGACCGCGCTTGGCGGATCGGCCTGCTTGATCGCGACACCCTGGATGCGGATGCCCGACCGATAACCGTCCAATATCTCCTGCATCCGCTGCTCGACCTGCTGCTCGATCGCGGTGCGGCCTGCGCCCAGCGCATCGTCCAGGCTGACGCTGGCCAGCACGGACCGCATCGCGCTTTCGGCGACTTCACGCACGGCGGCGTCCGGGTCCGACAGTTGGAACAGATACAACTCCGGATTGCGAATATTCCAGCGCACCGAATAGGCGAGGTCGATGATATTCTGGTCGCCGGTCAGCACCAGATTTTCGCTCTCCGCATTGGTCGATCCGACGTCGATGGTACGGATTTCCTCCACGTCCACCGTCGAAACAGTCTCGAACGGGGCGGGCATGGTCAGGCTGATACCCGGCGACAGGGTGCGGCTATATTTGCCAAGGAAAGTCACAACGCCGCGTTCCTGCGGGCCGACCCGATGAAAACTGGTCATCACCAGCCACAATATGACCAGCAGCGCGACCGCGGCGGGCCACAGCGCCTTGCCATTGGCGCGCGGGGGCAGGCCGCCAAAGCCGCCGCCACCGCCGCCGCCCTGGCCAAAGCTCTCGCGTCCCCGCCGCAGCAGTTCGTCGATCGCCGACGGGCCTTTCTGGCCGGTGGGCCGACTGGGCTGGGTCCATGGGTTGCGCGGGCCGCCATCGCCGCCCTGACCTTTCCCGTCATTGCCATCCGGCCCGTCGCTTTTTCCGCCCCAAGGCCCTTGAGCCATGCTCATGATGCCGGGCATCCACCCGAAAATTCTTCTCATCGCTCTTCTATAGGAAGGCTTATCCACGAAAAACAGTGCCAATGGCTGCGATTATTTCCTACAGGGCGTCGCCATGACCGATATCGCCGATTTTGCCGCCCGCCTGACCGCCCTGACCAATGGCCGCGCCAGCGTTCCGCGCGTCAGGGACGGCATCATGACCCTCGCGCTCGACGTCGGCGGGCTTGGCCCCGACCAGCGCGACGCGATCCTCGCCGCGATCCGCGACGGCGGGCTGACCGTGCCGGGCGTCACCGACGTCCGCATCGCCCAGACGGCTGAACGCCGCCCGCTGCGGATCATTGCTGTCGCGTCGGGCAAGGGCGGGGTGGGCAAATCCACCCTCTCGGCCAATCTGGCGGTCGCGCTCCACCGCCTTGGCCACAAGGTCGGTCTCGTCGACGCCGACATTTACGGTCCCTCGCAAGCCCGGCTGATGGGCAGCGAGGACCAGAAACCCCAGGCGCGCGAGAAGAAGCTGATCCCCGTCACCGGCGTTGCGGGTATTCCGATGCTGTCGATGGCGCATCTGGTCGAACCCGGCAAGGCGCTGGCGTGGCGCGGGCCGATGGTCGGCAATGCCCTGTCGCAACTGATCGACGCCGACTGGGGCGAAACCGAATTGCTGGTCGTGGACATGCCGCCGGGCACCGGCGACATTCAGCTGACCATGGTGCAGAAACATAAGCCGGCGGGCGCGGTGATCGTCTCCACCCCGCAGGATCTGGCCCTGATCGACGCGACCCGCGCCGTCAGCCTGTTTACGCAGGTCGGCGTGCCGATGATTGGCCTCGTTGAAAATATGGCCGGCTATGCCTGCCCTCATTGTGGCGAAATTTCCGACCCGTTCGGGACTGGCGGGGCGGAAACGGCAGCGGGCGAGATGGCGATGCCCTTCCTGGGCCGCGTTCCGCTCGCTATCGACATCCGCCGCCAGTCGGACGCTGGCGATCCTCCTGCCGCTGGCGAAGGCATCCATGCCGACGCCTTCCGCGCCATCGCGCAAAAGGTCGCCGACTGGCTCGGTCGCACGGTTTGACTGTCCTATAGCGGCGCAAGCCGCTATGATGGTGCCGACATCCCGATAGGATCAGCGGCGGGCAACATAATGTCGCATTTACCGGGAAATATGCGAAGTTAAGCGATAATTTCCCTATCGCCGGGAACGCCGCTGCCGCCTGCTTCGTCCTAGCCGCAAAGGAGAAACCCATGCCGCTGACCGCTCCGCAGGACATCGCCACCCTGCTCAACGAAACCCGCACCATCGCCCTGGTCGGCATATCCGACCGGCCCGATCGTGCCAGCAACCATGTCATGCAAGTGCTTCAGGACCATGGCTATCGCGTCCTGCCGGTCAATCCGCAGATAGCGGGCGAGCATGTCCATGGCGAATTTGTCTGGGGCCGCCTGTCCGACATCGGTGTCCCCATCGACATGGTCGACATCTTCCGCAACAGCGCGGCTGCTGGCGAAGTCGTGGACGAAGCCATCGCTGCCGGGGCCAAAGCGGTCTGGATGCAGCTGGGCGTCATCAATGAAGCCGCCGCCGCCCGCGCCGAAGCCGCAGGCCTCAAGGTCGTGATGGACCATTGCCCGGCAATCGAAATCCCCCGCCTCGGCCTCGCGCCCATCGCGGCGGAATAACGCTTTCCAGCCCGCGCCTGCCTCTCTATCAGGCGGCTATGGCCCGCTTCCCGCGAAAGAAAACAGACCGGATCAAGGGCATCGACCGGCGCACGCTGCTGGTGGGCGGCGGCGCTGCGGCGGGCCTGCTCATCGCCTGGGGCACATGGCCGCGCCGCTACGCGCCCAACCTCAATGCCGCGCCCGGCGAAACCATCGTCAACGCCTTCCTCAAGATCGACCGGTCCGGCCAGATCATCGTCATCGTGCCGCAGACGGAGAGCGGGCAGGGGGTCACCACCATCCTGCCCCAGATCGTCGCGGATGAACTGGGTGCCGACTGGCGCACCGTCGCGGTGCAGAGCGCGCCGATCAGCCCGCTCTACGCCAACACATTGCTGGCCCGCGAATGGCTGGCGAACGACTGGACCCGGCTGCTGGGCGATGCAGGCGACTGGGCGCTCGGCCAATATGCCACCCGCAACGCACTGATGCTGACCGGCGGTGGCACATCCGTCCCGATGTTCCATGACGCCTGCCGCGACGCCGGGGCCGCTGCCCGCATACTGCTGTGCAAGGCGGCGGCGGCGAACTGGGACATCCCTTGGGAAAGCTGCGACATCCAGAACGGCCTCATCACCGACGGTGCCGACCGGCGGATGAAGATCGGCGATGTGGTGGAACAGGCCGTCGGCTTCGACCTGCCCGCCATCCTGCCGTTGCGGCAGGGGCAGGATGGGCGCCTTTCGGGGCAGGATCTGCCCCGGCTCGATACCCCGTCCAAGACTGACGGCAGCCATAATTTCGCCGCCGACATCCGCTTGCCCGACATGGTCTATGCCTCGATCCGGCAGGGACCGATCGGCGACGCGACCCTCGCCGGGCTGGACGAGCGGTCCGCCAGCAGCGTCACCGGTTTCCTCAAGCTGATCCGGCAGGACCGCTGGCTCGGCGCCGTCGCGACCAACTGGTGGGCGGCGAACAAGGCGCTCGATCTCGCCGACCCGATCTTCACCCTGCGCGGCACCCCCGTCAGCAGCGCGTCCATCGACGACGCGCTGGAGGCCGCTTTCTCCGGTTCATCGGGTCGTCGTCTCTATGCCCAGGGCGATCTGCTTCCGGTGTTCGAGGGCGCGACGATCCTCGCCAGCGAATATCAGGTCGATGCCGGGCTGCACCTCGCCCTCGAACCGCTCTGCGCCACCGCCCGCGTGACGGACGAGGGCGCGGAAGTCTGGCTGGCGACGCAGGCACCCGGTCTCGCCCGCGCCGCCATCGCCGATGCACTGGACCTGCCAGAAAGCGCCGTCACCCTCTATCCGCTCCACGCCGGTGGCTCTTTCGGGCGCAAGATGGATTGGGATGCTGGCGTGCAGGCCGCCCTGATCGCCCGCGACATGGGCCGCCCGGTGCAATTGCTCTGGTCGCGCCTGGAGGACGTCATTCAGGACCGCCCGTCCGCGCCCGCCCATGCCCGCATGGCGGCAAAGCTCGGCCGCAACGGCGCGATTGAGGGCTGGCTGGCCAAGGTCGCTGCCCCCTGCGCCATGACCCAGACCTGGGCGCGCATCGCCGACGGCACGCTCCCCCATGAAGCGGCGGCCGCCTCAGCGGACAAGGCGACCCGGCTGGCGATAGCGGGCATGGTGCCGCCCTATGCGATTCCCAACTGGGCGGTGGATCATTATCCCTGTGACGTCGGCCTTCCGCTCGGCTTCACCCGTGGCAATGCCCATCTCCACGGCGCTTTCTTCACCGAAAGCTTCGTCGATGAACTCGCCCATCTGGCGGGGATCGAAGCAATGTCCTTCCGCATCCAGATGCTCGGCGGCAATCCGCGCCTCGCCCATTGCCTGTCCACCGCTGCCGCCATGGGCGGCTGGCAGGGCGGGATAGCGGGCAGCGGGCAGGGGATCGCCACCCATATGATGAACGGCGCCTATGCTGCCGTGATGGTCGAAGCCGCCATGCGCGGCAACCGTCTGAGCGTTGGCCGTATCATCGCTGCCGTCGATGTCGGCGATCAGGTCAATCCCGACATTGCCCGGCAACAGATAGAAGGCGGCCTGATCTATGGCCTCGCCTATGCCATGGGCGCATCCGTCCCCTATGAGCGCGGCCTGCCGACCCGCGCCATATTGGGCCGCATGAACCTGCCGCGCCTTTCCGACATTGGCGAGGTGACGGTGGAACTGATCCGCAGCACTGCGCCGCCCGCTGGCGTGACCGATCTTGCCGCGCCGCTGGTCGCGCCTGCCATCGCGAACGCCCTGCACACATGGACAGGTCAGCGTTTGCGCAGCCTGCCGCTACTGGGGACGACATGACCCTGCCACCAGACCATCCCGCCATCCCCGCGCCCAAAGTCGGCGTTCTCCTCATCAACCTCGGCACGCCGGACGCGCCCGACGCCAAATCGGTGCGGCGCTATCTCGCCGAATTTCTGTCCGACCGCCGCGTCGTGGAAATCCCGCCCTTGCTGTGGCAGCCGATCCTGCGCGGCGTCATCCTGACCACCCGTCCCAAAAAATCCGCCCATGCCTACAGTCAGGTCTGGACCGATCAGGGATCACCGCTCGCCTTCCACACCCGCGATACCGCCCATGCGATGCAGGCGGCGATGGGTGATCGCGTGATGGTCGATTGGGCGATGCGCTACGGCAATCCGTCGATCGCCTTGCGTCTCGCCACGATGAAAGCGGCAGGCTGCGACCGAATCCTCCTCGCGCCACTCTATCCGCAATATAGCGGCGCGACCACCGCGACCGCCAATGATGCGGCCTTCGCCGCGCTCAAGGCGATGCGCTGGCAACCGGCCATCCGCACCCTGCCGCCCTATCATGACGACCCGGCCTATATCGCGGCGCTCAAAGTCTCGATCGAGGGCAGCATCGCCGCGCTGGACTTCACCCCCGACGCCTTGCTGGCCAGTTTCCACGGTATGCCCGAACGCACCCTGCATCTGGGCGATCCCTATCATTGCCAGTCGGTCAAGACGGTCCGTCTGCTGCGCGAAGCCCTGTCCCTGAATAACCCGCCGCTACCGGTGCATATGAGCTTCCAGTCGCGCTTCGGCCGGGCCAAATGGCTGGAGCCGGAAACCGAAGCCACCCTCGCCAAACTGGTACAACAAGGTGTCCGAAACATTGCCGTGGCAACACCCGGATTCTCGGCCGATTGCCTTGAGACACTAGAGGAAATCGCCCTGCGCGCGAAAGAGGTTTTTTTGTCCGAAGGGGGCGAAAATTTTGCCTATTTGCCCTGTCTAAACGCCTCGTCGGCGGCTATCACTCTCTACCAGAGGCTGTTGGGCCGCGAGCTTTCGGGCTGGATCAACCAGCCCGGTTAGTCAGGGAAGGATGCGCATATGTCGAGAGTAGCGATCGTGACGGGCGGGACACGCGGCATTGGGGAGGCGATCAGCCTGGCGTTGCGCGACATGGGCTATACCGTGGCGGCCAATTATGGCGGCAATGATGCCAAGGCGCAGGCCTTTACCGAAGCCACCGGCATCGCAGCCTTCAAATGGGATGTAGGCGATCATCAGGCCTGCCTTGATGGCTGCGCGGCGGTCGCGGAAGCACTTGGCCCGGTCGACATCGTCGTCAACAATGCGGGCATCACCCGCGATGGCGTGCTGGCCAAGATGAGCTTTGACGACTGGAACGAAGTCATGCGCATCAACCTGGGCGGTTGCTTCAACATGGCCAAGGCAACCTTTGGCGGTATGCGCGAACGCGGCTGGGGCCGCATCGTCAATATCGGGTCGATCAACGGGCAGGCAGGCCAATATGGCCAGGTCAATTATGCCGCCGCGAAATCGGGTATCCACGGCTTTACCAAGGCGCTGGCACAGGAAGGCGCCAAGGTCGGCGTCACCGTGAACGCGATCGCGCCCGGCTATATCGACACCGACATGGTGGCCGCCGTCCCCGCGCCGGTGCTGGAAAAGATCGTCGCCAAAATCCCAGTCGGCCGTCTGGGCCAGGCGCATGAAATTGCGCGCGGCGTCGCCTTTTTCTGTAGCGAGGATGGCGGCTTCGTGACCGGCAGCACGCTGTCGATCAACGGCGGCCAGCATATGTATTGATGTCGACAGGCGACGCCATGGACGGGCCGGATGGCCCCTTGGCGTCGCCCTTCGCCCCGCCGGTCAAGCGCAGTGTGACCATTGCGGGTCATCAGACCGCGATCAGCCTGGAACCCGTTTTCTGGGACGCGCTGCGCGACCACGCCCAGCGTGACGGCCTGCCGATCAACGCGCTTATCGCCCGCATCGACCTTGCCCGCATGGGCGTGCCCGACCCACCCAATCTCGCCAGCGCGATCCGCTGCTGGCTCTTTACGCAGACAGGTTGCGACAAAGATAATAATTATTCGCAATAGCGTTGACTCTGAGAAGAGTTCGCAATAGCAGCCTCCCCAACATCAAAGGGGATTTGCTGCATATGTCCAACTCACTGTCGCGTTCGTCTTTCCTGGCCCTCGGCTGCGTCGGCGCCATGGCCTTTGCGACTGGCGCCCAAGCCCAGGAAACGCCCGCACCGAAGCTCGGCGGCATGACCGTCACCGACACCGCGATTGATGAGCCGACGGTCAAGGTCGAGAAGGCGGAATCACCCAAATATGTCCGCGACCTGCTGAACACGCCCCAGACGATCACGGTCATCGGCAACCAGACGATCAGCAAGCAGAATCTGCTGACGTTGCGCGATGTGCTGTCCACCATTCCGGGCATCACCTTCGGCGCGGGCGAAGGCGGCGGCGGCTATGGCGACAGCATCAACCTGCGCGGCCAGAGCGCCAATACCGACATCAGCATCGACGGCGTCCGCGACAGCGCGCAATATAGCCGCACCGATCCTTTCAACGTCGAACAGATCGAAGTCACCAACGGCTCCAACTCGGTGTTCGGCGGCTCCGGTTCGATCGGCGGCAATATCAACATCGTGACCAAGCGGCCCAAGGGCTATGACGAAACATTGGTCCAGGCAGGCGTCGGCACGTCCGACTATTATCGCGCGACGATCGACAGCAATGTCCGCGTCTCCGACTTCATCGCCGTGCGGCTCAACGCCATGTATCATGAAAATGACGTGCCAGCCCGTGACGTCGATCGCTACGAGCGCTGGGGCGTCGCGCCGTCGGTCAAGTTCGGCGTGGATGGCCCGACCTCGCTGACCCTGCTCTACACGCATCAGGAGGACAAGAATACGCCGCTCTATGGCGTGCCTTACTACAAGAACGACCTATATGACGGCCCGCTGCCCGGCGCGATCTACAGCGGCTATTATGGCTATAAAAATCTGGATCGTCAGGACCAGACGATCGACCAGGCCACCGCCATCTTCGATCATCGCTTCAGCGACCTGCTGGCCGTTCGCAACCTGTCGCGCTGGCAGCGGGTCGAACAGAAATTGATCGTCAACCCGCCGCAGGGCGCGTTTTGCCTCGCCAATGGCCAGACCCCCACGGGCGTCGCCTGCGCGGCCGGACAGGTCCCCGGCACCTATTATCCCAGCGGTCCGCGCGGCGGCTATCGCGACTCGGTCAATGACACGCTGTATAACCAGCTTGACCTGACCTTCACGATTCCCGGCGGCCACTCGCTTGTCCTCGGCACGTCGATGTTGCAGGAAGACTATGCGCTGGATAACGGCAACGTCCTGCGCAATGCGGGCGGCGCGCTGCCCAACCCGGTGCTGGACCCGATCAGCATCAGCAACCCCAACGCCATCTATACCGGCCCGGTCAACGCGATCCGTTCCGGCCATCAGGATGGCGACCTGTTCAACATCGCTGCCTATGCCTTCGCTGCAGTCAAGATCGTCGATCAGCTCGAAATCAACGGCGGCGTCCGCTACGAACATAATCGCGCCCGCTTCCGGTCGGACACGATCGCAACCCCGGCAACCGGCGGCGCCTACACCAGCGGCGTATCGCAGAACGCGACCGACAATCTTTTCTCCTACCGCATCGGCCTGGTGTACAAGCCAGCCGAGAATGCCAGCCTCTATGTGGCCTATGGCAACAGCAAGAACCCGACTGCCACGACGGTCCGTGCAGGCTGCGGGCTGGCCGCTGCGGCCAACCTGTTCAACGATCCATGCGAGGCGAAGCCAGAACAGGCCGTCAATTACGAAATTGGGGGCAAGATCGACCTGTTCGACGCGAAACTCCAACTGACCGCTGCTCTGTTCCGCAACGAGCGGACCAATTACCGCGTTGCCAGCAACGATCCGCTGATCGGCACGCTGCCGGTCAATGACGGTCGCAACCGGGTGGACGGTATCACCTTGGGCGCAACCGGCAACATCACCGACGCCTGGACGATCTTCGCCAACTACACCTATCTGGATACCAAGGTCATCCAGAGCATTTCGGATTATCAGAAGTCGCAGGGCGTGGTCGATACCCAGGCCGGCAACCCGATGCTGAACACGCCTGAACATTCCGGCAGCCTGTTCACCACCTACAAGCTCCCCTTCGGCCTGGAGCTGGGTTATGGCCTGACCTATCAGGGTAGCTGGTATCTCTCCAACGTCACCGGTGCGCCGATGTACAAAGCGGACGATTATCTGGTCCACCGCGCCATGCTGTCCTACCCGATCACGGAAAAGTTCAGCGCCCAGCTGAACGTCCAGAACTTCACCAACGAAAAATATTATACCAGTGTCCGCAACAATGGCTGGGCCAATCCCGGCGAGGGGCGCTCCTGGGTGCTGACCCTGGGCTACAAGCTGTAAATTACCCATCCCTTTCCCCCCGGCATTTGTCCCTTGCCGGGGGTAAGCGGACGGGCGGCGATGCACTCCATCCTCCTCGGATCGCCGCCCGTCCCACCCTACGTAAATAACGCAATTGATTCGCATTATGGTTCGCGTTATCGAGGCGGTCATCGGGTCAAGGAAAGGAAGGCGCTGCCATGCTCCATGCTGCAAGTCGGCAAGCCGACGATTTCCTGCCCGACCTGACGCATGACCATGTTCGTCCCTCCGTCATCGACATTGCGAGATCACAGCCGCAACAGCCCGCACCCGGCCGCTACGGCGCAGCATCACGCCCCAATATCCCCGTCATCGCAGCCATCCTGATCCTGCATATCCTGCTGATCGGCGCGCTGATCCAGATTCGCAGCCATGTGCAGCGCGTGCAGGAGGCAAAGCTGACGGTGGTGAACCTTTCGCCACCCCCGCCACCGCCATCGGCAGAAACGCCGCCACCGCCGCCCTCGACCCCCGAAATCGTCGCCCCACCGCCGATCGTCCAGACGCCGGTGCCGCCGGTCCAGACCGTGCAGACGACGCCAGATCCGGTGCCGGTGCCGACCCCGCAACGCGCTGTCGTGGCGACGCCCACCCCGTCGCCCGCCGCTGTGTCGCCAGCCCCGCCCAGCCTGATCCAGGGCGGGGACTTGAGCGCGCAGATGATCGCGGGCAAACCGCCGCGCTATCCCATCGAAAGCCGTCGCAAGCGGGAACAGGGGACGGTCGTGCTGACCCTGACACTGGGCATCGATGGCGCGGTTGACAGCATCGCCGTGTCGCAGAGCAGCGGCTTCGCCCGGCTGGACGAGGCGGCGCGCGACGCGGTGCGCAAATGGCGCTGGTCGCCGGTCGTCCGCAATGGTCAGCCGATGCGGGTCAAGGGCGTGGTCGAAATCCCCTTCGTCCTGCGCAGCGACGCGGCCTGAAACGCGGCGCCAATCATGCTCATTGCCATTCCCGACCTGATCGACGCTGCCGGTGTCGCCGCCATCCGCGCCCTGATCGACAACGCGGAATGGGTCGACGGAAATGTCACCTCCGGCCCGCAATCCGCGCTCGCCAAACGCAACCTGCAATTGCCGGAGGAGGCGTCCGCCGCCAAACAGGCCGGGCAGATGGTGCTGGACGCGCTGCGCCGATCGCCCCTCTTCATCGCCGCCGCATTGCCGCTCAAGATATTCCCGCCTTTGTTTAACAGCTATGCGGGCGGCCAGGCGTTCGGCGTCCATGTCGATAATGCGGTGCGGATTCAGGCCGGGACGGGCTTTCGCGTCCGGTCCGACCTGTCGATCACCGTTTTTCTGGAAGAGCCGGATGCCTATGACGGCGGCGAACTGACGATCGAAACCAATTTCGGGGTGCAAAGCGTCAAGCTGCCCGCGGGCCATGCGGTCCTCTACCCGTCATCCTCCCTCCACCGGGTCGAACCGGTGACGCACGGGCGGCGGGTGGCCAGCTTCTTCTGGCTCCAGTCGATGATCCGCGACGATGCCGCCCGGCAGATCCTGTTCGATCTGGATCGCAGCGTGCAGGAACTGGGCGGCACGCTGGGGCAGGGCCATGGCGAAGTCATCCGCCTGACCGGCATCTACCACAACCTGCTGCGCCGCTGGGCCGAAGGCTGACGCAAGGGCGGAATGCCTTTTCCTTCATCCGTTCGTTTCGAGCGAAGTCGAGAAACGGGGCGCACAGGTTTCTCGACTTCGCTCGAAACGAACGGGTGGTGGGGTGTTAACCTGAAGCCATCAGGTCTTAATTACCGTCAGCATCAACCGTGAACACCATCGGCTTGCCGCGCGATGCCGGTTCCCATCCCGCCAGCAGGGCGGCGCGGATGCCTCTGGCGATGATGGCATCGTTGATCTGGAGGCGGCCCCGCTGCAAGCCCTTGAGCAGACGCTTGGGCGGCGGAAATTCCAGCACCGCGCCGCGCTGGCAATCCTGCTGCGACAGGGCGACAGTCATGCCCTTCCAGCCTTCGGCATCACTCCATTGCGGCTCGCGCCGGAGTTCCCATTCATATATGTCCCCATCGACGGAGACGGTCCCGGCCAGATTTTGCATGGGGCTCGCATAGCAGCCTTGCGCCCGCACACCACCCCTTCATTCCAGCATCGCGGCCAATGCGGGTGTCATATATTCCTGTGCGCCATCCCCCGTGCGCAGCACCAGCCGGGCGGGCAGGGCGTGGCGAGTGGCCAGCGCCATGCCTTGGCCCGGCCCCAATACGGTAATCGCGGTGGCCCATGCGTCGGCCAGCATGGCGCGCTCATGCAGCACCGTCACAGAAGCGACCCCCGTAGCGATCGGCGTGCCACGCGCCGGGTCTATGCTGTGCGACAGCCTGGCCTCGCCATCCATGCGGAAGCGGCGATAGTCGCCCGATGTCGCGACCGACAGGCCACATAATGCGATCCGCAACACGGGAACGGCAAGGCCGGGCGGCGGTTCGACATCGACCCACCATGGCTGCATGTCGGGCTTTACCCCTTCGCCGCGCAATTCGCCGCCGATTTCGATCAGAAAGTTGGCGACCCCCAGCCCGCGCAGCGCCGCCGCAACGGCATCGACCGCAAACCCCTTGGCAATGCCCGAAAAATCGAGCGCGACATCGGAGAGACGGCGGGCCTTGTCACCCTCCAGCGCGATCGCCTGCCATGGCGAACGGCCAAGCCGCGGCGCAGGGCAGGGCAGGGTGGCAGGACCAAAGCCCCATTGATCAACCAGATGGCCAATCGCCGGATCAAACGCGCCGTCCGACAGCCGCGCCATCTCCAGCCCCGCTCGCAACACCGTCAGCATGTCCGGCGGCAGGGTCATCCATTGCCCCACCGGCGCGCGGTTGAAGCGGCTGATGGCGGACTGTGCCTCCCAATTGCTCATCTGGTCGATGATGCGGGCCAGCACATCCTCGATCACGGCGAGGCAATGGGCGGGCGGATCGACCAGATGCGCGGACCAACTGGTCCCCATGGTCGGCCCGCCCAGCGTCACGACACGACCCGCCCGCGCCCGCCCGGCAAACTGGTCGGGCGACAGGTCGGGCGGGATCGCGATGCGGACGGCGGCGGTCAGGGCGCCAGCACTTCCAATGTGCTGACATAGGCTGCGCGCCGCTGCGGCGGGCCAGCCGGGCTAGCAGGACGCGGCGCAGGGGCTGCACCCGGTGCGCCTGCACCCGGACCACCGGGGCCGCCGCCTTCGCCGCCCTCACGACCGCCGCCGACACTGGCGTTCAGCCAATACATGCCCGGCTGCGGCCAAGTGATGGCGACCTTGCCATCCTGATCGGCGACCAGATCCATCTGGCCCAGTGCATCGCGATAACGGATACCGCCGGGAATGACGGTGACCTTCAGGCCTGCCGCAGGCTTGCCGTCCAGCAGGAACTGGAAGGTCGCGGCCTCGCCCGACACCAGATCATTGGGGTGGGTCACCGGCACCAGCTCGATGCCCGATCCGGTCGGCTTGAATATGCCGGTGCTGGGCGCGCCCAGCGTCACGAAAATCTCGTTGCGGTTGGACGCTTCGGCCACCTGCACATCGGTCGCGCCCGCCGGGATTACGCTGGCCAGCTTGTCCTTGGTCGTGCCGCGCGGCAACCGCTCCTGCTTGCCGTTCAGCATATAGCTGCCCATCATATTGGTCGTGGCGCTGCCGATGCGGTAGGTGCCTGGCTGGGTCAGATGCACGTCGAAGGTCGAGCGATATTTGCCCGTCGCGGCATTTTCGATTTTGCCTGCGCTACCGTCCGGCTGGGTCACGACGATAGCGTCTGTGCGCATCGGGTTATGTTCAAAATAGAAAAGGTCGTTGGACACTGCCGCATCGACCGTGATCCAGCTTTCGGTGCCGGACAGGGTGGTGGAGGACGGCATCATCCACTGGCGGTGCGCCTGCGCGGCGACGGGCAGCATCAGGGCGGCCAAGGCGCCCGCGATCATCAGTCTGGCTTTCATCATCCTATCCCCTTATTTGCTGAAATTCAGGGCGACGGTGCCCAATTCTGCACTGCCCTGCGCCTTGACGCTCGCGCCGGGCTTGGGCGGCCAGGCGAAGGGCAGGCGGACGACTTCGCGGCCACCGACTTCGCGCGCAGCCTCCACGATCAGCGTGTAATTGCCTGGGCTGAGCGTACCGAGCGGCCCTTTGCCAGCCACAAACGAAATCTTGTTGTCACCCGGCGCGCGGGTCGCGCCAGTCACGCCATCGGCCGGAAAGCTCATCGTCCGGCCCGACGCGCGCCACCATTGCCGCACGTCGCGCAGCCATTTGGTGCCTTCGCCCTTCTTCATGTCATAATCATACCAGACCGACAGGGTGCGCGGGGTCGCCCCCTCCTTTTCGACCCAGATCGCCACATAGGGGCGGTGATATTCGGCGACCGACAGGCGCGGGATGCCGACCGTCAGGTTGAGCGTCTGCGCGGCGGCGGGTGCCGCCATCGTTCCCAGCGCGGCAGTGCCGGTCAGCAGCAGGCGATAGCTGATCTGCATGGAAAATTCCCCTTAATGGATGAAGATGATGGCCAGCACCGCTGGCAGGGCCAGGCCAATGGCGACCAGTGGCCAGGTGCTGGGACGCTTCTTGGCGTGCAACTGGAGCAGCAGCAGCCCGGTCAGCGCGAACAGGAAACAGGCGACCGAGAAAATGTCGATAAACCATTTCCACACCGTGCCGGTATTGCGGCCCTTGTGCAGATCGTTGAGGTAGCTGACCCAGCCCCGGCTGGTCGCCTCGCTCGTCACCGCGCCGTCATTTCGGTCGATCGAGACCCAGCCGTCGCCGCCGGGGCGGGGCAGGGCCAGATAGATTTCATCAGCAGTCCATTCCGCCTCGCCCGTCCCGCGTTGGCCGACCGCCTTTTCAACCCAGGCCGCGACCGGCGCAGGCAGCGGCTTTTTGGCGTCGGGCGCACCGTCTGGCGCGACCAGCTTGCGCAGGTCGGCGGGCAGGGTCGCGCTCTTCTCGATCGTCTGGGGCGATCCTTCGACATCGGCGGCGTGGTTGAGCGTAATGCCGGTGAAGGCGAATAGCAGCAGGCCGATCAGGCTGACGGCCGAACTGATCCAGTGCCAGCTATGCAGCTGCTTGAGCCAAAAGGATTTGGCGCTCTTTTTCTTTTGTTGCTGAATGCGGGCGGTTCCGTGCATCGGAAGGGGGACTGGTCCTGCGAGAAAGGGTGCCGATCGCATACCGCGAACGATTCGCAATTGCAAACGAGTCGCAGGAAGAAATTTGTATCAAAATGTAGGGGGCGGCAAAGAGCCGGTCAGTCGTCGCTGTTCGGCTCCGCCAGCGCGATGTCCATGTCCGCCAGCGCCAGCCGCAGCAGCTCTGACATGGTCGCCCGCGCCGCTGCCGTATCACGCGCGGCGATCGCCTGAAATACGGCGCGATGGTCGGGCAGGGGATCGCGTGGCAACAGTTTCTTGCGATGCTTGAAGGTGGTGGTCCAGCTGACCGCCGCGCCGACCGAACTGGCCAGCGCCTCCAGCGCGTCGTTGCGGGTCGCGGCGAGGATCATATTGTGAAAGCGCTGGTCCGCGGCGCGGCCTTCGGGGGTGGACAGGCCATAGCGGCCCATTTCTGCGAGCGCCGCCTCCATCACCGCCAGTTGATCGTCAGTGCGTCGCCGCGCGGCGAACTCCGCCGCCGCCGGTTCGATCACGCCGCGCAGCTCGAACAGGTCGCGAATGAAATTGGCGTCCGGCTCGCCCGCAAACATCCAGGCGAGCATTTCGGGGTCCAGCACGTTCCAGCGATTGCGCGGCAGGACGCGGGTGCCGGCCTTGGGGCGACTTTCCAACATCCCCTTGGCGATCAGGATACGCACCGCCTCGCGATAGGCGGTGCGGGACACACCCAGGCGGTCGGACGCTTCAATTTCGCCCTCGAACAATTCTCCGGGCTGGTAACGGCCGGTCAGGATAGCGGTGCCCAGATCGCGCGCGATCGTCTGGTGGATGCGCAGCCCGCTCTCTTCCGATCCGACCTTGCGCCCGCTAGCCACTATTACCGCTCCCGTTTCAGTCCTCGAATATAGCCGTAGGGCAATGCCGCCCGCAAAGGAAGGCATCCGCTACCAGCCGGAGCGGCGCGGTATCAGCGTCGATCGCGCGGGCCGCGACCAGATCCACGAAGCGGCGATACATGGCCGGATATTCCTCGTCCGGCGCCTTCAGCTGCACTTCGCCGTCTAGCCGCAATGTGTTGCCGCCTTCGGACAGGAGCAGCGCGCCATTGTCGGTATCGACCGCAATATCCCATGTCTGCGGCCCGGTCTGCCGCCAGTCGAACACGGTATCGATCGGTGCGCCCGACGCCGTCGCCATCGCCAGTGTCGCGCCAATGGGGGCGTCCTTGTTGGACGGCACTTCCAGATTGGCCGACAGCAGGGTGACGGGTTCCGGCACGATTTCGGTCAGGATCGACAGCGCATTGATGCCCGGATCGAACACGCCGAAACCGCCCGCTTCCCATATCCAGGGCTGGCCGGGATGCCAGTGGCGGACGTCCTCGCGCCACTGGATAGAGATGCGCTCGATCCTGCGCTGGGCAATCCATGCTTTGGCCTGCGCCACGGCGGCGGCGTAGCGGCTGTGCCAGCTGGCATAGAGGCTGACATTCTGTGCCTTGGCCAGCGCGATCAGCGCCTCCACTTCGGACACGGTCGCGCCCGGCGGCTTTTCCAGAAACACATGCTTGCCTGCCAGCAACGCCTGCCTTGCCGCATGATAGCGGGCCTGGGGCGGCTGGCACAGGATGACGGCGTCCAGGTCCGGTTCGCCCGTCAGCATCGCGCCGAGGTCGGGGTAATTATTCACCCCTTCCCCCAGCGCATTGCGGCTGGCGATAGCGACCAGATCAATGCCGTCGGTCTTGAGGATCGCGGGCAGATGCTGGTCGCGCGCGATTTTACCCAGCCCTACCAGACCTGCCCTGATGCTCATGCCGCGACGACCAGCTTGCCGTCGATCCGGCGGGTGAGGCCAAGCGGATTGGACGCCTGCAACGCGGCGGGCAACAGCGCGTCCGGCACGTCCTGATAGCAGACGGGCCGCAGGAAGCGCATCATCGCCAGCGTGCCGACCGAGGTGGAGCGGCCATCGGCGGTCGAGGGGAAGGGACCGCCATGGACCATGGCATGGGTCACTTCGACGCCGGTGGGCCAGCCATTGGTCAGGATACGCCCAACCTTGCGCGACAGCACGGGCAGCAGCTTGGAAGCGTCTGCACTATCGGCATCGGTCAGTTGCAGCGTCGCGGTCAACTGGCCTTCCAGGCCCGCGATCGTCGCCATGACTTCCTCGATGCTGCCGCACCGGATCAGGACGGACGATGATCCGAACACTTCTTCCGCCAGCAGCGGATTGGCCCCGAAGGTCGCCGAATCGGTCGCGAAGAAAGCGGCCTTGCCGCGATTGCAGCCCTCTGCCTCGGTGCCGCGCGCGATGGTGGTGACGCCGTCTGCGCCCTCCAGAGCGGCGACGCCCTTTTCATAGGCTGCGTGGATGCCGGGCGTCAGCATGACCTGCGGCGCTGCGCCGGACAGGGCTTCCGCCGCTGCGGCCACGAACGTGTCGAGGTCCGGCCCGTCGAGCGCAATGACCAGACCGGGGTTGGTGCAGAACTGGCCAGACCCCATGGTCAGCGACCCGACGAACGCTGCGCCCATCGCAGCGGCGCGGTCGGCGAGCGCACCGGGCAACAGGATGACAGGGTTGATCGACGACATTTCGGCATAGACGGGGATCGGTTCTGCGCGATCGGCGGCGATCTTCATCAACGCGACGCCACCGCCGCGCGATCCGGTAAAGCCCACCGCCTTGACACGCGGATCGGCAACCAGCGCGCCGCCCAATGCGCGGTTGGCACCGGGCAGGTAGGAAAATACGCCTTCATGCAGGCCGCACGCCTTGACCGCCGCCTGGATGGCGCGCGCGACCAGCTCGCCGGTGCCGGGATGGGCGCTATGACCCTTGACTATGACGGGCGATCCCGCCGCGAAAGCGGACGCGGTGTCACCACCCGCGACCGAGAAGGCGAGCGGGAAGTTGGACGCGCCGAACACGGCGACCGGGCCGACCGAATGGTTGACGCGGCGCAGGTCCGCGCGGGGCAGCGGCGCACGGTCGGGCAGGGCAGGGTCGATCGTGGCGTCAAGCCAGTCACCGAGCCGGACATAGCTGGCGAACAGACGCAACTGGCCGACGGTGCGGCCACGCTCGCCCTCCAGCCGGGCGCGCGGCAGGCCGGATTCGGCCATAGCTGTTTCGATCAGCAGGTCACCAATGGCGATGATATTGTCGGCAACGGTTTCCAGGAAGGTGGCGCGGGCGTCGGGCGTCAGTGTTGAAAAACTGTCAAAGGCCGCGTCGGCCAGCGCTGCGGCTTCCGCGACCTCGGCAGGCATGGCGCTGGAAAAGGCGACCTTGCCCTTTTCGCCGGTAGCCGGATGGATGGCGTAAAAGGGATCGCCGCCTTGGCGCTCGTTTGCGCCGATGAGAATGGCTCCGTTGAATAGGACTTCGCTGGACATGGACGTCTCCTGAAAATGACCGGACTGTTGGCTAGCCGATCGGGCGCAAACGCGCTGATCGTTTTCCGGCACAAGTGATGCAAAATCGGCAATGACGGGGAGCCGCGAAGATGGTTCGCTGTTCCCCGCCATTCAATGCGGGTCGTTAATGATTGTCGCGCGGCAGGCCCATGGTCTGGGCGATACGCTGATATTTCTCCGCCCCTTCCAGGATCGCGCCCGTGTCCATCTGACCCACGACTGAGCGCTGGATTTCCTGCCAGGGGGTTTGCGACGCAGGGTATTTGAACCCGCCTGCTGCGACCAATGCGGCGCGCCGTGCTTCCAGTTCCTCGTCGGAAATCAGCACGTTCACTGTTCCGGTATTGAGGTCCATCCGCACCCGGTCCCCGGTTTCCAGCAGCGCGAGGCCACCCATCGCCGCCGCTTCGGGCGAGGCATTGAGGATCGATGGGCTGCCAGACGTGCCCGACTGCCGCCCGTCGCCGATGCAGGGCAGAGCGGATACGCCTTCGGTGATCAGATAAGCGGGCGGGCGCATATTGACGACTTCGGCGGCACCGGGATAGCCGATCGGCCCCGCGCCGCGCATGAACAGCAGGGTCTGGTCGGTGATGCCGACCGACGGATCATCGATGCGGTGGTGATAATCCTCCGGCCCGTCGAACACGACCGCCGGGCCTTCAAAGGCGTTGGGATCGTCTGGGTTGGACAAATAACGATCGCGAAATTCGGCGCTGATGACGCTGGTTTTCATGACGGCGGCGTCGAACAGATTGCCCGACAGCACCAGAAAGCCTGCATCCTCGACCAGTGGCTGGTCAAACGGACGGATGACCTTCTCATCCTCAATTTCCACGCCCCGGCAATTATCGCCCATGGTCCTGCCATTGACGGTCATCGCGCCTTCATGGATCAGCCCCTGCGCGATCAGCTGCGCCACTACTGCAGGGACGCCACCGGCGCGATAATAGTCCTCGCCCAGATACTCGCCCGCAGGCTGGAGGTTGACCAGCAGCGGAATCTTGTGACCCACCGTCTCCCAATCCTTGAGTGGCAGGTCGACGCCGATATGGCGGGCGATCGCGGCCAGATGGATCGGCGCATTGGTCGATCCGCCGATGGCGCTGTTGACCATGATGGCGTTGTGGAAAGCATCCTTCGTCAGAATGTCGGAGGGCTTGAGATCCTCATGCACCATCTCGACGATGCGCTTGCCGGTCAGATAGGCGACCTCCTGCCGATCGCGATAAGGGGCAGGGATCGCCGCCGATCCGGGCAGCATCATGCCCAGCGCTTCGGCCAGGCTGTTCATGGTCGATGCCGTGCCCATCGTGTTGCAATAGCCGGTCGAGGGGGCGGACGACGCCACCAGCTTGATGAAGCCTTCATCGTCAATCTTGCCCGCGGCCAGCAACTGGCGCGCCCTCCACACGATGGTGCCGGACCCGGTGCGCTCGCCCTTGTGCCAGCCGTTCAGCATCGGGCCGACCGACAAGGCAATGGCGGGGATGTTGACGGTCGCCGCCGCCATCAGCAGCGCAGGCGTGGTCTTGTCGCAGCCGGTGGTCAGGATCACGCCGTCCAGCGGATAGCCATAGATCGCCTCGACCAGCCCCAGATAGGCAAGGTTCCGGTCAAGCCCCGCCGTCGGGCGCTTGCCGGTTTCCTGAATCGGGTGGACCGGAAATTCCAGCGCGATGCCGCCCATTTCGCGGATGCCGTCCCGCATCCGCTCTGCCAGCACCATATGATGGCGGTTGCAGGGCGACAGGTCGCTGCCGGTCTGGGCGATGCCGATGATCGGCTTGCCGCTGCGCAGTTCGTCCAGCGAAAGCCCGAAATTCAGATAGCGTTCCAGATAGAGCGCGGTCATATCGATATTGTCTGGGTTGTCGAACCAGGCGCGGCTGCGCAGCTTGGGGGCGGGCTTGGACGAATCGCTCATTGGGGCATCCTGACGCTGGAAAATCTGTGGCACGTTGACGCGCTTGGCCTGCTGATATACTCATACAAATAGAAATTCAAGAAGCCGTGTCGAGGACTTGTGAAGCGTATCGAGATTTTTGCGGAAGCCGATCGGCCATGAGCGGCTACACGGTCGTAGGCGACTGGGGGACCAGCAATTTGCGCCTGTTCCGGGTCGAGGACGGGCGGATCGTCGCACGCCGCGACGGGCCGGGCATCGGCGCTGTCGGACGGGCAGCCGAAGCCGCTTTTGCCGATACGGTCGCGCCGTGGCTGGCCGACGGAACACCACTGTCCATCACCCTGTGCGGCATGGTCGGCGCGCGCGATGGCTGGGTCGAGGCACCCTATGCCGATTGCCCGGCGGGCGCAGCAAGCTGGCGCGCGGCCGCCATAGGCTTTGACTGGCGCGGCGCGCCGATTGCGATCATGGCAGGGCTGGCCTGCACCGGCGCGGACGGCATCCCCGACGTGATGCGCGGCGAGGAAACCCAGATTTTCGGCGCCTGCGCGCGTGACCCGGCGCTAACGCAGGGTCGCCGTCTGATCGTGCTGCCCGGCACTCACAGCAAATGGGCGTTGGTGGAGGATGGCCGCGTGCTGGCGTTCCGTACCGTGCCGACCGGTGAGCTGTTCGCCCTGCTGCGGGATCGATCGACGCTGGGGCCAAAGGATGCGGTGGGCGATGCCGCGCAGGAAGCGGCTGGCTTTGCCGAAGGGCTGGCGCGGGCGGGCGAGGGCGCTGTGCTGGCGCGGTTGTTCGCTGCACGCGCGATGCGGCTGCGCGCCGGGCGATCGGCCGACTGGGCGCTGGGCTATCTGTCCGGGCTGCTGATCGGCGGCGAGATTGCCGATGCCCGCGCGCTGTTGCAGGCGGACGATGGCGTCACGCTGATCGGCGACGCGCGGCTGGCGGATCGCTATGCCCGCGCACTGGCGGCGCAGGGCGTTGCGTCGCAGCGTCTGGACGGCGACGCCTGCGCGCTGGCCGGGCTGGGCTATGGTGGAGAGATGACACTATGACGATGGACGAACTGCTGGACGATGGCGCGCCGCCGATTGCCGCCATCCTGCGCGGCATCCGCGCGGACGAGGCGCTGGACGTCGCCGCCGCGCTGGTCGAGGCGGGCATCCGCATCCTCGAAGTGCCGTTCAACTCGCCCGATCCGCTGGCCAGCATCGGCGCGATGCAACAGGCCTTTGGCGACCGCGCGATCATCGGCGGTGGCACGGTGCTGAGCGTCGAGGCGGTCGAGCAACTGCATGGCGCAGGCGGACGCATCATGGTGACGCCCAACACCAACCCGGCCGTCATCGCCCGCGGCGCGGAATTGGGCCTTGAGCTGCTGCCCGGTTTCATGACCCCCAGCGAAGCCTTTTCCGCCATTGCCTCCGGCGCGCGCCGGATCAAACTCTTCCCCGCCGCCCGGCTCGGCCCGGCCTATGTGAAGGCGGTCAAGGATGTGCTGCCCAGGCATGTCGGCGTCTGGGCCGTGGGCGGCACCGGCGCGGACACGATCGGTGAATGGCTGGCGGGCGGTTGCGAAGGCATTGGCGTGGGCGGCGCGCTCTACCGCCCCGGTGACGATGCGGCGCTGGTGGGCACGCGCGGGCGGGAACTGGTTGCGGCGTGGAAAGCGACGCGCTGACGGCTTGGACGATTTGTCCCGATCGTCCTGCTTGAAACGATGCGGGCTTGGGGGCATGGACCGGTCATGGCCAATCCCTTTCCCCGTCCGGTGGCGATCGCCCGCTGGTTGCTGTTTGTCGCCGCTTTGGTGTTCGTCATGGTCGTGGTTGGCGGCATCACTCGCCTGACCGAATCGGGGCTGTCGATCACCCAGTGGAAGCCGATCACCGGCGCCATTCCCCCGCTGACCCATGACCAGTGGATGGAGGCGTTTCGCCTCTACCAGCAAATCCCCGAATATCAGCAGATCAACCGGGGCATGAGCCTGGCCGATTTCCAGTTCATCTTTTTCTGGGAATGGCTGCACCGGCTATTGGGGCGGCTGATCGGCGTCGCCTTCGCCCTGCCGCTGCTGTGGTTCGCATGGAAGCGCGCGATCCCGGCAGGCTATGGCTTCCGACTGGTCGCGCTGCTGGCGCTGGGCGGATTGCAGGGCGCGATCGGCTGGTGGATGGTCAAGTCCGGCCTGTCACTGCGCACCGATGTCAGCCATTACCGGCTGGCGGTGCATCTGCTGACGGCGCTTTTCATCATCGGCGGGCTGGTCTGGACCGCGCTCGATCTGCTGGCGCTGTCCCGCAACAGCCGCGCTCGTCCAGCACAATTGCAACCGCTGGCGCTGATCGCATTGCTGGCGCTGTTCGTGCAGTTGATGCTGGGAGCCTTCACCGCCGGGCTGGACGCGGGCTATGTGTCCAACACTTGGCCCCTGATGAACGACCATCTGGTGCCTGAAGGGATTAGCTGGCTGGGTTCGCTCTGGGCCACCGTGTCGAGCGACCCCTATCTCGTTCATTTCCTGCATCGCTGGTGGGCATGGGGCGCTGCGCTGGCGCTGATCCTGCTGGCGCGACACGCCAAGCGGGCCGGGCAGCGCACTCCTTCGATCGCGATCAATGCGACGGTGGGGACGCAGATCGTTCTGGGTATCGCCACCGTCATCAGCGGCATCGCCCTGCCGCTCGCCGTGCTGCATCAGGCAGTCGGCGCGCTGGTGGTGGCGTCGGCGGCCTGGGGCGCCCATGCCATCGGCGTGCGTCGCCTGTGAGGGGGATTCGCGCGGCGGCGCTCTGCCTGGTGCTGCTGGTGCCGGGGATCGCGCGGGCCGAAGCCATCGCCATCCCCTTTGCGCCGCCGGTCGATCAGCGTCTCACCTATCAGATCGAACAGCACCGCCCCGTCGAAGGCAAGGTCAGCCGGTTCAGCGCCACCCGCGACCTGCGGTTCGAAAGGGGGGGGGGACGGCTATATCCTCCACGCCACGTTGCGCGCCATCGACAGCGATGCGCCTGCATCGGGCGCTGAACCCTATGCCGCCGCGCTGACGCCGCTGATCGGGGTGGAGCATCATTTCCATGTGGATGCCGCAGGGCAGATCATCGCGCTCGACAATATGGATGCGGTCTGGAGCGCGGTGCAGGCTGGCCTCGCCAAGATGCTGGCGGCATTCGCGCCGGACACGCAGCGCCACCGGTCGCTCCTGTCGGTCCAGGCTTTGCTGTCGGGCCTGTCGCCCGACGGGCGGCTGGCGCTGCTCGCCGGGGAATTGCGGCCGCTCTTCCTGTTTGCAGGCGGCAAGGTGGAGGATGGCGCGGGGCGGGGTGTGCGGACCGTGGCTGGCGCGCCGCTGGGCCGTCCGGTCCCGGTCGAGGGCGTGCTGCGGGTGACGGCGCAGTCGGACAAGGCGCTCGATCTGGACGAGCAACTGGCTGGGCAGGGTATTGCTGTCGGCATCACCTACCGCCTGTCGCGGCGCACCGGCCTGATCGAAAAACAGCAGCGTAATTTGGCGCTGGGGACGCGCGCTGTGTCGGAAAAGCGTGAGTTGACCCCTGCCCAATAGTGACGGGTATTATTTTACCCGTCAGCAAAGCCGCCGAATCTCTTGACTTGTGACCTGCCACCGGTCATTAGCGCCCCACTTCCGGGCGTCGGCAACGGCGTCCGGTTTCCTTTTTCATTCTGGAGAATTGGCACCATGAAGGCGCTGATGAAGACCACCAAGTCGGCATCGCCGGCGACGGTCGAAAAAAAATGGGTCCTGATCGACGCGGAAGGCCTTGTTGTTGGCCGTCTCGCTTCGACCGTGGCGAATATCCTGCGCGGCAAGCACAAGACCAGCTTCACGCCCCATGTCGATTGTGGTGACAATGTCATCATCATCAACGCGGGCAAGGTGAAGTTCACCGGCAAGAAGCTGACCGACAAAGTCTATTACAAGCACACCGGCTATGCCGGCGGCATCAAGGAAACCACCCCTGCCAAGATTTTGGAAGGCCGTTTCCCTGAGCGCGTGCTGGAAAAGGCGATCGAACGCATGATCCCGCGTGGCCCGCTGGGTCGCCAGCAGATGCGCAACCTGCGCGTGTTCGGCGGCGCCGAGCATCCGCATGAAGCCCAGAACCCCGAAGTGCTCGACTTCGCGTCGCGCAACCGCAAGAACAAGGTGGGTGCATAATGTCCGATAACCGCCAGTCCCTGTCCGATCTCGCACAGATCGCCGCCGAAGCCGCTGCGGCTCCGGTTGCCGCGCCTGCCGCTGCGCAAGCGCCCGCCGCTGACGTCGTTGCCGATGCGCCGATTGCGCCGCCGGTTTCGACCATGCCGCTGCGCCAGCAGGAAATCGACAATCTTGGCCGCGCTTATGCGACCGGCCGTCGTAAGGATGCCGTCGCCCGCGTCTGGGTGAAGCCCGGCACCGGCAAGATCACGGTCAATGGCCGCGATCAGGAAATCTATTTCGCTCGTCCCACCCTGCGTCTGGTGATCAACCAGCCGTTCGGCGTGACCGATCGCAATGGCCAATATGACGTGATCTGCACGGTCAAGGGCGGCGGTCTGTCGGGTCAGGCCGGTGCGGTCAAGCATGGCATCGCCCAGGCGCTGACCAAGTACGAACCGGCGCTGCGCAGCGCGGTCAAGGCCGAAGGCTTCCTGACCCGCGACAGCCGCGTCGTCGAACGTAAGAAATATGGTAAGGCGAAGGCTCGCAAGAGCTTCCAGTTCTCGAAGCGCTAAGCGTTTCAGGCACTACCAGACGATCGAGAAGGGGCCGGTTTTCCGGCCTCTTTTTCGTTGGGGGATATGCAGAGGGACCGCGGGGCAGGGGCGGGGTGTCATCGTCCACCCTCCGTTCGTTTCGAGCCCTTCGACTGCCTGCTAAGGCAGTCGCTCAGGACAAGCCAAGGTCGAGAGACCTTGCGCGCCGTTTCTCGACTTCGCTCGAAACGAACGGAGGTGGTGAAGTTACGCACCCTCCCGTTCACCCCTGCGCCCGCACCGCGTTGCGGCTGGCCAGGCCCATCATGACGAAGCCGGCGATGGCCGCGACGATGTTGGCGCTGGCCGCGCCGATCGTGCCGTAAAGCGGCAGCAGCGCGGCCTGCATCCCCAGCAACAAAGTGGTCGAGATGAAGGTGATGCGCAGAGACAGGCCCGCCCGGTCGGTCGCCATCAGCAGCGGGCGATAGCTGACCCCGATCAGGTCGATGCAGGCGGCAATGCCGAGCAGCAACAGCAGCGGATAGGCGGGCAGGAAGTCGCGGCCCGCGATCAGTCCCAGCAGCGGATGGCCGATGATCAGAATCAGCGCGATGATGACCGCGCCCGCCACCAGCGCCAGCCGGTTGGTGCGGCGGAACAGCGCGCCCAGCGCTTCCCCCCCCTGACTGCCGCTGCGCGACAGTTCGACGAAGATGCTGCGCGAGAGCAACCCCGAAATCTTGGTCAGCGAATTGGCAAGCTGATTGGCAAGGCGATAGAGACCCGCGCCGACCGGCCCGACGAACAGCCCGACCACCAGCACCGCGACCTGCTGCCCCATGGACGACAGGCTGGTCTGGAGGTTGGTGGCGGTCAGGAAGCCGATGATGCCCGGATTCTCCGCCCGGGCGTCCATCGCCCGGCCTGCCGTCCACTGGCCGATCCGCCCGCGCCCTTCGCGCAGTGCGAGCCACCAATAAGCGATGGCGCAGAGCAGCTCCGCCGCGCCCCAGGCGATCAGGAAGCCGGTGATCGTCGGCATCAGTCCCAGCGCCGCGACCGCGCCGATCATTCGGCCCACCGGGATCATGGTCTCGGCGAGCGCGGCGGAATCGAACCGGTCGAACAAACGCAATATGCCCGTAGGGCTGGATCGGATGGTGATCATCATCACCATGCAGAAGATCCAGGCCTGCCACCCCATGCCGGGCGGCAGCTCCAGCAGCCCGCCAAAGGCCAGGATAATGAAAGCGGCAATCGCCCCGCCCACCACGGCGGAGGCAAGATCAATGAGGATACAGAAACGCAAAACGCGGTTCAGCGCGTCGGCGTTGCCGGTGGCCAAATGGGTCTGGCCATAGCGCACGACGATCTGCCAGCTGTCGAAACTGGTAATCGTCTTGATGACCGTCGCGGCGCTCAGCACCAGCGCGAACCGCCCGAAATCAGCGACGCCCAGTGTGCGGGTGACGATGGCGAGATAGGCCAGGCTCAACACCGCGCCCACGCCCTTGCCCCCCAGCAGCCAGCCGGTATTGGCCAAAATGCGGGAAAAGCCGTCCTGTGCTGCGCCGGGCCTGGGTTTCGCCATCATTCTGCTTTCCAGCCCTCGCCACATTGCAATTCCCGTTCGAAACGAACGGATGAAGTTGAAGTCGATCCGCTCTAGGCGTTGCGAACGTCAGTTTGAAGCCGCCTTTTTTTCGGCCAATTTCCCCTCTAAAGACCCGCGCCATGACCATCACCAAAGCCATCATCCTGTCCGCCGGGCAAGGATCGCGCCTGTTGCCGCTGACCCGCGACGTGCCCAAATGCATGATCGACTTCAACGGCCGCACCCTGATCAGCTGGCAGATCGCCGCGCTGGTCGCCAATGGCGTGACCGATATCGTGGTGGTGACGGGTTTCCGCACCGAACGGGTCGAGGATCATGCGCTGCAATTGTATCGCGAGACCGGCGCGCGCATCCGCTGCGTGTTCAATCCCTTCTTTCAGGTCGCCGATAACCTTGGCACCTGCTGGATCGTGCGGGAGGAGATGGACCGGGACTTCATCATCCTGAACGGCGATACCATCGTGTCGGACGAGATCGTCGCGAAACTCATTGCGGGAGCCAGGGACGCCATCACCGTGACCGTCGATGTGAAGGCGGACGGCGACTATGACGATGACGATATGAAGGTGAGCCGCGACGAGAGCGGCCGCCTGCACCATATCGGCAAGCGGCTGTTGCCGCCCGACACCAATGCCGAATCGATCGGGATGCTGGCCTTCACCGGCGAAGGCCCGGCGATCTTCCGCAACCAGATCGACCAGATGATGCGCACGCCCGAAGGCGTCGAACGCTGGTATCTGCGCGCTATCGACATCATCGCCAAGGGCAACCGCGTCGGCACCGTGTCGATCGAGGGGCTGGAATGGCAGGAGGTCGACTTCCATCAGGATGTCGAGGCGGCGAAGGCGCTGACGGCCAAGTGGGTCGCCGAGGGGCGTTACGGGCAGTAAGCGATGCGAGGGTCAAACAAGCGCGCGGCTATATCATTTCGGCATCGAAATAATTTTTCAGCCACGCTTTTACATTGTCCAGCTCACTGTCCAGCTTGACCGCAGACCCAAGGTCCGGCTGCCCCGGCCAGCCTGCATCCGCCACGGTCACACCCGCCGCGCTGCGTGTCCCGTCATAGCGGGGGATGACGTGGAAATGGACATGGGGATCGACCATCATCAGCATCAGATAGTTGATCTTGGTATAGCCCACCGCCTTGGTCAGCGCCGCCTCGATCGCAGCGGTGACGGTCTTGAGTTCGGCATGGGCGTCGCCAGGCAGGTCGCCGAACGCTGTTGCATCGCTTTTGGCCGCCAGGATCAGCGACCCCAGTGTCGGCTGGGCCGGGCGGAGCAGCACGACCCAGTGGGTGAACTCCGCGATCAGCGTGGCTGGCCAGCCGAATTTCTCGATCGTGGGGTTCATGGCCGGGCCTGCTCCATCCAACTGACGATCGGCTGGCCGGACCGCCTGACGCCATAGGCCTGCGCCAGCCGCACGGCGTGGACGACCAGCGATATCGTTGTCCACCAGGCGAGCGCGATCAGGCCGATGTCGGGGCGTCCGAACAGCAGCGACACGAACAGGATGACCATATTCGGGTTGCGCCGCGCGGTGATCAGGCGGAACTGGCTGTCGAAGCGCTGCCAGACATGAATGTCCATGCCGAAATCCTTGAGGAACATCCCCTCGATCAGTCGTTGCAGCACATAGCCTGCAATCACCGCCGCGATCACCAGTGCGAATGTCTGGGTCGAAAGCGCCAGCCCCCAATAGACCAGCCCCGTCCCCCAGAAATACCACCAGAAGGGCGGGTGGACCAGATCGACCCCATGGTCGATCACATTGCCCCATTTGGACGATGTGATGGTGCAGCGTGCCAGTTTGCCGTCCACCGTATCCAGCACCATGAAGATGAATCCGGAGAGGAAGCCGGTCCAATACATGCCCTGCGCGAACAGCCATGTTGCAAGCAGGCACAGGGTCACGCCGATCACCGAGACCATGTTTGGGGTCATACGCAGCTGCGCCGCGATCCGGGTCAGCACCAGCGCCAGTTCGGGCCAGAGATATTTGGTGAGCAGGTCGGTCACGCCCTTATAGGCGCCGAAATAGCTGCGCCGCTCAATTTCGCGCCGGGTCGATGGGGTCAATTCGCGCACCATCGGCTGTTCCAGCTTGCGCAGCTGGCGGTTGTAGAGGGTGCGGCCGTCCGACAGGTCGATGATATGGGGGGCGGTCAGCGGATCGATGCCCAGCGGCACCTGGCCGACGATCGGTGCGTCGCCCCAGACGAACAGGGTGCCGGGCGTTTCGAGCGCGAGGCGCAGCAGCAGCGGATCGAAGGCGTAGGTCAAGTTGAACAGCAGTTCGTGGCCCGCCGCCAGCACGCTGCCATTCTTCGCGGCGCTTTCCGCCATACGGCGGCTGCGTTCGGCATTGGTCATGCCCCAGATCGGCGTTACATTGTCGCCGACAAGGCGGACGGGGCCAAGAGAGGTGGTGAGGGTCTGGCTCATAGATGCGCCTTCGCGAAGTTCAGGATGAGGTCGGCCTGCCGCTGGGACGCGGGGATGGGGGAAAGGTCGATGGAATCGCGCATGGCCGCTTCCTGAGCAGCAACGAAGCCCGGTTGCAAGTCTGCGGCGCGGGCGAGTGCTGCGGGCAGGGCGTCGGCGCTCTCGATCACCTGTCCCAGCTTCCAGTGCGCAAAGGCTTCGCTGCTGGCATCGCGCCGGTCGAGATTGAGGAAGATGCAGGGGCGCGGCTGGACCAGGAACTCATAGACTTGGCTGGACACGTCACCCAGATAGACGTCGGCGCTCATCGTATAGCTCATGTCGATCGAGTGGCGGCTGCCCATGTCGACGCGGATGTGCGGCGCGGCGCTGACGATGGGCGGGACGGCGCGCGCCAGCTTGGTGTGGGGCGCGATGATGACGTTCCAGCCGGTCAGCGTCTCCAGTGCCGCCAGCACCGCCGGGCCATGGGTGACCCATGACGAGAGCTTTGGGTCGAAATGCGGATTATAGAGCAGCACCGGGCGGTCATTGTCGAAGAATCGCTGGCGGGGCGCCTTCAGCTCGAACTTGGGATAGCCGCCGACGGCGACGGTATCGGGGGTGCAAAGGCCGCGCTCGATCAGGCGGCGGCGGTCCTTTTCGCCTGCGACAAGCGTCAGGTCGAAATCGGCATGGCGTTTCTTGTAGCCGCCTTCGCGGTCGCCCGCGCCATGTTTGATGAGGATGAGGCGGGTGGCAAAACCGGGGACGCGGCGCGCCCAGGCGGAGGAAATCTCGGTCGTCGCCAGCAGGGGGAAACGGGCAATGGCACGGTAGTTGAGCAGCAGCGTGGCGAGCCGCGAAGGCTGGCGGAACAGCGAGTCGGCGCGGCCGGGTGGACGACGCAAACGCACCGGGATCAGCCGTTTTTCCAGGTCATAGCTGGCGACCAGCGCCAATATCTGGTCGGAGGGCGAAAGGATGCTGACCCGCACGCCGGGGCGGCGCGCCAGCGCCAGCGCGGCGGGCAGCCAGTGGTAGAGCTGTTGCGCTTCGGCAATGGCGAGAAAGGCGATATCCATCAGGTCACAAACGCTCCCACAGGGCCAGTCGCCTAGCGGCGATGCCGGGGCAGATGCAAGGGCGGTGGCGTCTTTCCCTTTTGTAGGTGCTGGACCTTTGCTTATTTTTTGTTATGCGGGCCGCGACCGAACGACACTCTGAAAGAGGCTCGACGAGCGATGGCCGAATTTGCGTTGCCCAAGAACAGCAAGATCAGCGGCAAGGGTGTGACGCACCCCGCGCCCGCAGGTGCGACGAAGGTGCGCAGCTTCAAGGTCTATCGCTATGATCCCGACTCCGGGCAGAACCCGCGTTACGACACCTATGAGATTGACCTCGACAATTGCGGGCCGATGGTTCTGGACGCGCTGATCAAGATCAAGAATGAATATGATCCGACGCTGACCTTCCGCCGCTCGTGCCGCGAAGGGATTTGCGGTAGCTGTTCGATGAACATGAACGGCAAGAACGGCCTGGCCTGCACCACCGCGATCGAGGAATGTTCGGGCAAGGATGTGCGGATCACCCCGCTGCCGCATATGGACGTGATCAAGGATCTGGTCCCCGACTTCACCCATTTCTACGCGCAGTATAATTCGATCCAGCCCTGGCTCAAAACCGTGTCGCCGCCGCCGTCGGGCAAGGAGCGGCTCCAGTCGCCCGCCGACCGCGAGAAGCTGGATGGCCTCTATGAGTGCATCCTGTGCGCCTGCTGCTCGACCAGCTGCCCGTCCTACTGGTGGAATTCGGACAAGTTCCTGGGTCCGGCAATCCTGTTGCAGGCCTATCGCTGGCTGGCGGATAGCCGCGACGAATATACCGGTGATCGGCTGGACGAGCTGGAAGATCCCTTCCGCCTCTATCGCTGCCACACCATCATGAACTGCGCGAATGTCTGCCCCAAGGGTCTGTCCCCGGCCAAGGCGATCGCCGAAACCAAGAAGATGATGGTCGAGCGGCAGCTCTGATTGTCGTGAGCGGAACAGGGACGATTGCTTCCGCCACGCCAGCGGAGGAGTGGAGCGGCTGGCGGCGTTGGGGCGAGCCTGACGGGGACAATTTCCTGTCCGTCATCGGCAGCGGCTATGCGCTCAGCGATGCGCCGGGCCGGGCGCAGGTCGCGCTGGAGGTGCAGCCGCTGCACATCAACCGCTATGGCAATCTGCACGGCGGCTTTGCGGCAGGCTTTGCCGACCACGCCTATTTCATCGCGCTGTGGGCGATGGGGCGCAAGGATCAGATGGGCGCGCTGACGATCGACCTGTCGATGCAATATCTGGGCCTGGGCAGGGTTGGCGTGGCGATGATCGCCGACGTCGAACTGCTCAAGGAAACCGGCAAGATGATGTTCCTGCGCATGACCATCGCGCAGGGGGATGGCCTGATCGCGGCATCGACCGCGACGCTGCGCAAGGTGCCTGCACCCAAGTGACAGGGGTGATTGCCCGATATGAGGCGCTCATCGCCGCGGGCGAATTGCGCGCCGATCCCGATCAGCGCGCCGCGGCGCTGCGACTCGACGCCTTGCAGCAGGAACTGGAAGCCGTGCCTGCGCGTGGTTCGACGCTGTGGAAATTGTTGCGCAAGGTGCCTGAGCCGCCGCGCGGCCTCTATATGTGGGGCGGGGTCGGGCGCGGCAAGTCGATGCTGATGGACCTGTTCTTCGACACGGTGAAAATCCAGCGGAAGAAGCGTGCGCATTTCCATGAATTCATGCTCGACGTTCATGCCCGGCTCGCCGAAGCGCGCAAGTCGGAAAAGGGCGATCCGATCCCGCCGGTGGTGGACTCGCTGGCCGACGAAGCGCGGTTGCTCTGCTTTGACGAGATGGTCGTCAACAATATGGCCGACGCCGCGATCATGTCGCGGCTGTTCACCGGGCTGCTGGAAAAGCGGGTGACGATCGTCACTACGTCCAACCGCGAACCCGACGAACTTTACAAGAACGGCCTCAACCGCCAGCTTTTCCTGCCCTTCATCGACCTGATCAAGGAACGGCTGGACGTGCTGACGTTGAACGGCCCGACCGACTATCGCCGCGATCGTCTGGGCGACGCGACGCTTTGGCACTGCCCCAATGGCGATGCGGCAACACAAGCGCTCAGCACCGCTTTCTTCCGCCTGACCGATTATCCCCCGTCCGACCGTGCCCATGTGCCGTCGGAGGATATCAAGGTGCAGGGTGGCCGAACGCTGCATGTGCCCAAAAGCCTGAAAGGCGTGGCGGTCTTTTCCTTCAAGCGGCTCTGTGCGGAGGCGCGGGGCGCGCCTGATTATCTGGCTATCGCGCGCAAATATCATACGATAATCATCGTCGGCATCCCGGTGCTGGGGCCGGAAAACCGTAATGAGGCGGCGCGCTTCGTGACGCTGATCGACTCGCTCTACGAATATAAGGTCAAGTTGCTGGCATCCGCCGATGCGGAGCCGGCGCGGCTCTACCCCGAGGGCGATGGCGCGTTCGAGTTCGAGCGCACCGTGTCGCGGCTGATGGAAATGCAGTCGGACGATTATCTGGCGCTGGGCCACGGCCCTAAATAAGCGGCGTACCAAGGCACATCCTGCCGCGCGGCGCCGTCATCATGGCGCAATCTTCTTGCTGAAAACCGGGAAAAACAGGCCGGATGCTTTCCATGGGAAAAGCATCCGGCAGGATACCGCTGCAGGGACAGCTCGGCGGCCAGGGTAGGAGCCGGGAGCGACAGGGTGTTGCAGCCGCTTAACGCAATTGCGAATGAATTGCAAAGATAATTTGTTTCTGCCGTCTTTGTTAGTTGAAACCCCTGCCTTATCGGCTTAAGCGGGCCATCAATTCCAGAATTCACGTCTTGGAGGATGACAGACTTATGGCCCGTAACAAGATCGCGCTCATTGGCGCTGGTAACATTGGCGGCACGCTCGCGCATCTCGCGGCATTGAAGGGTCTGGGCGACATCGTCCTGTTCGACGTCGTGGAAGGCGTGCCCCAGGGCAAGGCGCTCGACCTGTCGCAATGCGCGTCGGTCGAAGGCTTCGATGCCAAGATCACCGGTTCCAATGATTATGCCGATATTGCGGGCGCGGACGTCATCATCGTCACCGCCGGTGTTGCACGCAAGCCGGGCATGAGCCGCGACGACCTGCTGGGCATCAACCTGAAGGTCATGAAGGCCGTGGGCGAAGGCATTGCCGCCAACGCGCCCGACGCTTTCGTCATCTGCATCACCAACCCGCTCGACGCGATGGTTTGGGCGCTGCGCGAATTTTCGGGCCTGCCGCACAACAAGGTCGTCGGCATGGCCGGCGTACTGGACAGCTCGCGCTTCAACCATTTCCTGGCCGAAGAATTCAACGTGTCGGCCAAGGACGTCACCAGCTTCGTGCTGGGCGGCCATGGCGATACGATGGTGCCGGTCATCGAATATTCGACCGTCGCGGGCATCCCTGTCCCAGACCTCATCAAGCAGGGCCGTTCGACCCAGGAGCGTATCGACGCAATCGTGCAGCGCACCCGGTCTGGTGGCGGCGAGATTGTTGCGCTGCTCAAGACCGGTTCGGCCTTCTACGCGCCCGCCACCAGCGCTATCGCGATGGCCGAATCCTATCTGGGCGACAAGAAGCGCCTGCTGCCCTGCGCCGCCAACCTGACCGGCCAATATGGCGTCGACAATCTCTATGTCGGCGTGCCCGTGATCATCGGCAAGGACGGCGTCGAGCAGGTCATCGAGATCGAACTGAACGACGAAGCCAAGGCGAACCTCACCGTGTCTGTCGATGCGGTCAAGGAATTGCTCGATGCTTGCAAGGTGATCGATCCTTCGCTCGCCTGACTTTAGAGCTGCACCGTTCCGTTCCAGGTAAGTGCGCAGCCTGGAACGGGACGATTTCGACCAAGTGCCACGTCCACGGAATATAAAGGGACACGCATGTCCATTCTGGTGAACAAGAACACCAAGGTCATCACCCAGGGTATGACCGGTGCCACCGGCACCTTCCACACCGAGCAGGCGCTCGCCTATGGCACGCAGATGGTTGCGGGCGTCACGCCGGGCAAGGGTGGTTCCACCCATATCGGCCTGCCCATGTTCGACACGGTGCTGGAAGCCAAGACCAAGACCGGCGCGGATGCGTCGGTCGTCTATGTGCCGCCACCATTTGCGGCCGATTCGATCTTGGAAGCGATCGACGCAGAAATCCCGCTGATCATCTGCATCACCGAGGGCATCCCCGTGCTGGACATGGTGCGCGTGAAGCGCGCTCTGTCGGGCAGCAAGTCGCGCCTGATCGGCCCGAACTGCCCCGGCGTACTGACCCCCAATGAATGCAAGATCGGCATCATGCCCGGTTCCATCTTCAAGGCGGGCAGCGTCGGCGTCGTCTCGCGTTCGGGCACACTGACCTATGAAGCGGTGTTCCAGACCTCGAACGCTGGCCTGGGCCAGACCACCGCTGTCGGCATTGGCGGCGATCCGGTCAACGGCACCAACTTCATTGACGTGCTGGAGCTGTTCCTGGCCGACGACGCCACCGAATCGATCATCATGATCGGCGAAATCGGTGGCGACGCGGAAGAACAGGCGGCGCAATTCCTGATCGACGAGGCCAAGCGTGGCCGCAAGAAGCCGATGGCCGGCTTCATCGCCGGTCGCACGGCGCCTCCGGGCCGTCGCATGGGTCATGCCGGCGCGATCGTGTCGGGCGGCAAGGGCGACGCGGAAAGCAAGATCGCGGCGATGGAAGCCGCAGGCATCAAGGTCGCTGCCAGCCCGTCCGAGCTGGGCACGACTCTGCTGGAAGTGCTGAAGGGCTAAGCAAGCCTGTAAGGCGGCCGGGCTGCACCCCGGCCGTCCTTTGCCCGACCGCGACTGCACGCGGCACGGATGGGATATGATGATGGGTTACGAGAACCAGGATTTTGAAGTCGAGCAAGGCCCAAGCTGGGCCCGCCCGAACTGGCCGTTGGCGGATACCGATGACCTGACCGGGGCGCTGGACCCGACGCAGATGCAGGTGGCCGTAAAGGCCGCTGCCAAATCTGCGGGCAAGACGGTGTCGGACGCCGACATCGCGCAGGCGGCCGAGGACGCCATCCGCGCGCAGATGCTGATCCGCACCTATCGCGTGCGCGGGCATCTGGCCGCCAATCTCGATCCGCTTGGCCTGACCCAGCGCGATCTGCCGGCCGATCTGACGCCCGAATATCATGGCCTGACCGACCCGGCCAAAAAGATTTTCCTTGGCGGCACGCTGGGCCTTCAGTTCGCGACCGTGACCGAAATCGTCGCCATCCTGCGCGCCAATTATTGCGGCAATGTTGGCCTGGAATATATGCATATCGCCGATGTGGAGGAGCGCCGCTTCCTTCAGGAGCGGATGGAAGGCAAGGACAAGGAAATCATCTTCACGCCGGAAGGCAAGAAGGCGATCCTGGCCAAGGTCATCCAGGGCGAGCAATATGAGAAATTCCTGGGCCGCAAATATGTCGGCACCAAGCGTTTTGGTCTGGACGGCGGCGAGTCCATGATTCCGGCGCTCGAAGCCGTCATCAAATATGGCGGCCAGTCGGGCATCCGCGAAATCGTCTATGGCATGGCCCATCGTGGCCGCCTGAACGTGCTGGCCAATGTCATGGCCAAGGGCTTTCGCGTCATTTTCCACGAATTTTCGGGCGGCACCGCCAACCCCGAAGATGTCGGCGGTTCGGGCGACGTCAAATATCACCTCGGCACCTCGACCGACCGCGAATTTGACGGGATCAAGGTCCATATGTCGCTGGTCCCCAACCCCTCGCACCTTGAAACCGTTGATCCGGTGGTGCTGGGCAAGGTGCGCGCGCAGCAGACGTTCCGCGATGACCTGGCCAAGCATGAGCAGGTGCTGCCGGTGCTGATCCATGGCGATGCTGCCTTTGCGGGGCAGGGTATCGTCTGGGAGTGCCTCGGCTTTTCGGGCGTGGCCGGTTACAATACTGGTGGCTGCATCCACTTCATCGTCAACAATCAGGTCGGTTTCACCACCAGCCCGCAATTTTCGCGCGGTTCGCCCTATCCGTCCGACGTGGCGAAGGGCGTTCAGGCGCCGATCCTGCATGTGAATGGCGACGATCCCGAAGCGGTGACCTTCGCCTGCAAGCTGGCGGTGGAATATCGCCAGACCTTCCATCGCGACATCGTGATCGACATGTGGTGCTATCGCCGCTTCGGTCACAATGAGGGGGACGAGCCTTCGTTCACCCAGCCCCTGATGTATGCGAAAATTCGCCAGCATCCCCCAGTCAGCGACGTCTATGCCACGCGCCTGAAGGCGCAGGGCGTGATCGACGACGATTATGTGACCAAGGCCACGGGCGACTTCGTCAACCATCTGGAAGAAGAGTTTGAGGCGTCCAAAAGCTACAAGGCCAACAAGGCCGACTGGTTTGCGGGTCGCTGGTCGGGGCTGCACAAGCCTGCTGACGCCGAAACGACGCGCCAGAGCGTAGAGTCGGCGATTGCGCCCAAGCTGTTCGACAGCCTGGGCAAGACGTTGACCACCGTGCCGAAGGGCCATGTCGTCCACAAGACGCTCCAGCGCGTGCTGGATGCGAAGGCCGAGATGTTCAAGTCTGGCGCTAATTTCGATTGGGCGACCGGCGAGGCCCTAGCCTTCGGTTCGCTCCTGTCGGAAGGCTATGGCGTGCGACTGTCGGGGCAGGACTCCGGGCGTGGCACGTTCAGCCAGCGGCATTCTGTCTGGGTCGATCAGAATACGGAGAAGAAATATATCCCGCTGTCGACCGTGCCGCATGGCCGGTTCGAGGTGCTGGATAGCCCCTTGTCCGAATATGGCGTGCTGGGCTTTGAATATGGCTATGCGCTGGCCGACCCCAAGAGCCTGGTGCTGTGGGAAGCGCAGTTTGGCGACTTCGCCAATGGCGCGCAGATTATCTTCGACCAGTATATCGCCTCGTCGGAAACCAAGTGGCTGCGCTCCAACGGCCTGGTCTGCCTGTTGCCGCATGGTTATGAGGGGCAGGGACCGGAACATAGTTCGGCGCGTCTGGAACGCTTCCTGCAACTCTGCGCAGAAGGCAATATCCAGGTCGCCAACATCACGACGCCGGCCAATTATTTCCACGTCCTGCGCCGCCAGATGCTGCGTCCTTTCCGCAAGCCGTTGATCATCATGACGCCCAAGTCGCTGTTGCGGCACAAGCTGGCGGTGAGCAGTGCCAAGGATTTCCAAGGCGATACGCATTTCATGCGAATCCTGTCGGACAGCAATCCGGCCCCGGACGCGGAAACCAAGCGGCTGGTCCTATGTTCGGGCAAGGTTGCCTATGACCTCATTGAGGCGCGCGACGCGGCGGGGGACAAGAACACCCAGATCGTCCGTATCGAGCAGCTCTATCCCTTTCCGACCGACGCATTGGCCGTCCGTCTGAAGCGGATGACCAACCTGACCGAAGTGATCTGGTGCCAGGAGGAGCCACGCAACAATGGCGCGTGGTTCCATGTCGAACCCTATATCGAGGAAGCGCTGGCGAGTGCCGGCAAGGCGCCGATGCGCGCCCGCTATGCCGGTCGCAAGGCGTCGGCGTCGCCCGCTACGGGCCTCGCCAAACGCCATGTCGCCGAACAGGGCGCCCTCGTCGCCGATGCGCTGGGTCACAGCGTTCGTGAAGAAATCCGTCGCCAGAAGAAAGGCTGAACAAGCTCATGGCCACCGAAGTCAAAGTCCCTACCCTGGGCGAATCCGTTACCGAAGCAACCGTGGGCCAGTGGCTCAAAAAGCCCGGTGAAGCCGTCGCGCTCGATGAGCCCATCGTCAGCCTGGAAACCGACAAGGTCGCGGTTGACGTGCCCGCGCCGGTTGCAGGCACGCTGGGCGACATCATCGCCAAGGAAGGCGAGACGGTGAATGTCGGCGCGTTGCTGGCGCTGATCAACGAAGGCGCTGCGGCTGCTGCCGCGCCTGCCGCAGCGCCCGCTGCCAAGGCGGAGGCCGCTGCGCCTGCGCCAGCCGCTTCGGCGCCTGCGCCTGTCGCCTTGGACGATGATGATGGTGGTAACCTGACCCTGTCGCCCGCCGTGCGCCGTCTGGTGCTGGAACATGGTCTGGACCCCAGCAAGATCAAGGGGACCGGCAAGGACGGGCGCCTGACCAAGGATGACGTGACGGCGGCTGTCGCCGCCGGCACGGCCAAGGCGGCCGCCGCAACGGCTGTGGCGGCGGCGCCTGCCGCTGCTGCCCCGGCTGCCGGTCCAAGTCGCGCGCAGGAGCGGGTCAAGATGACCCGCCTGCGCCAGACCGTCGCAAAGCGGCTAAAGGAAGCGCAGAACAACGCAGCGCTGCTGACTACTTTCAACGATGTCGACATGACCGCAGTCATCGAGGCGCGGGCCAAATATAAGGACCTGTTCGAGAAGAAGCATGGCGTCCGTCTGGGCTTCATGGGCTTCTTCACCAAGGCTGTCTGCATGGCGCTGAAGGATATTCCGGGCGTCAATGGGCAGATCGAAGGCGACGAGATCGTCTATAACGACTTTTGCGACATTTCAGTCGCGGTGTCGGCACCGACCGGTCTGGTCGTCCCGGTCATCCGCAACGCTGAAAGCATGAGCGTTGCGACGATCGAAAAGACGATTGGCGACTTTGGCCGCAAGGCCAAGGAAGGCAAGCTGACGATGGAAGATATGAAGGGCGGCACCTTCACCATCTCCAACGGCGGCGTGTTCGGCAGCCTGATGTCCACCCCGATCATCAACCCGCCCCAGTCGGCGGTGCTGGGCCTCCACCGTATCGAGGACCGTCCGGTCGTGCGTGACGGGCAGGTCGTGGTGCGTCCCATGATGTATCTGGCGCTGTCCTACGACCATCGCCTGATCGACGGTCGTGAGGCGGTGACCTTCCTGGTCGCGGTGAAGAATGCGATCGAGGATCCGACCCGCCTGCTGATCGACCTGTAATCATCACATTCTAACGTCACCCCGGCGAAAGCCGGGGTCCCGCTTGTTCTTTCTGAAGAAAAGGGGGATGCCAGCTTTCGCTGGCATGACGGCGAGAGGAAAATCCCATGTCCGATTTCGATTATGACGTTCTGGTGATCGGCGCTGGCCCCGGCGGCTATGTCGCCGCGATCCGGGCGGCGCAGCTGGGCCTGAAGGTGGCGTGTGCGGAAAGCCGTGAGACGCTGGGCGGCACCTGCCTCAATGTCGGTTGCATCCCGTCCAAGGCGCTGCTCCATGCCTCCGAACTCTATGACGAAGCGGCCAACGGCACGCTGGCGAAGCTGGGTGTCAAGATCGACAAGATGAGCCTGGACCTGCCCACCATGCAGGGGCAGCGGGTTGACGCGGTCAAGGGGCTGACCGGCGGCATCGAATTTCTGTTCAAGAAGAACAAAGTGACCTGGCTCAAGGGTCTGGCGAGCTTCACCGGCGCGAACACGGTTTCGGTTGGTGGAGAGACGGTGACGGCGAAGAATATCGTCATTGCCACCGGATCGTCGGTCATGCCGCTGCCGGGTGTCGAGGTTGATAATGCGGGCGGTCAGATCGTCGATTCGACCGGTGCGCTGGAACTGGACAAGGTGCCGGGGCATCTGGTCGTGGTCGGCGGCGGCGTCATCGGCCTGGAACTGGGCAGCGTGTGGCGTCGGCTGGGCTCCAAGGTGACGGTCGTGGAATATCTCGACCAGATACTGCCTGGCATGGACGGCGAAATCCGCAAGGAAGCCAACAAGATCTTCAAGAAGCAGGGCTTTGAATATCGGCTTGGCACCAAGGTGACCGGCGCGAAGGCGGGCAAGAAGGGCGTGACCCTGACGGTCGAGCCTGCCTCTGGCGGCGCGGCCGAAACGATCGAGGCGGACGTGGTGCTGGTATCGATCGGCCGTCGCGCCAATACCGATGGCCTTGGCCTCGACAAGATCGGGCTGGAACTGAACAAGCGCGGTCAGATCGAAACTGACCATGATTTCGCGACAAAGGTGCCGGGCGTCTGGGCGATCGGCGACGTCATCCCCGGCCCGATGCTGGCGCACAAGGCCGAGGATGAAGGTATTGCCGTTGCCGAGAATATCGCGGGCCTGACTGGCATCGTGAACCATGACCTGATCCCCGGCGTCGTCTATACCAAGCCTGAAATTGCGGGCGTGGGGCTGACCGAGGAACAGGCCAAGGAGAAGGGTGCGATCAAGGTCGGCAAATTCCCGATGATGGCCAACAGCCGCGCCAAGACCAATCATGAGCCGGACGGTTTCGTGAAGGTCATCGCCGACGCCGAAACCGACAAGGTGCTGGGCGTGTGGATCATCGCGGTCCCGGCAGGCACGATGATCGCGCAGGTGGTGCAGGCCATGGAATTCGGCGCATCGAGCGAGGACATCGCCTATACCTGCCACGCGCATCCCACGCATAGCGAGGCGATCAAGGAAGCGGCGATGGCGGTGACCGGCAAGCCGATCCATATGTGATCGGATCTGGTGATCGGTAGATAGGGAAAAGGCCTTCGCATCGCGGAGGCCTTTTTCGTGACCGAGACGGGATTAGAGTCTGATGAAATCCCGACCTTCGCTCGAAACGAACGGGTCAAGGTGAAGTCATCCGACTTTAAAAATCGGGCCGCCTCTTCGCCTGAAACGCGGCTACGCCTTCGGCAAAGTCGGGCAGGGTGAAAGCGTCGCGGAACATGGCCAGGGTCGTGTCGTCGTCATCGGCCTGACCGTCCAAGATGCGGCGGATGATCGCCTTGGACGCGCGGATGCTATGCTGGGCGTTGGTGGCGATGGTGTGGGCCAGGGCGGTGGCAGCGGCGAGGGGATCAGGGGCGATTTCGTCGATCAAGCCGATGGAGAGGGCGTCGTCCGCATTGTGTAGCGCGCCGGTGAAGAGGATGCGCTTGGCGCGGGCCGGGCCGACCAGATCGACCAGCAATTTGGTGTCGAACAGCGAATAGACGATGCCGAGTTTGGCAGGGGTGATCCCCAGCCGCGCAGTGGGGGCGGCGATGCGCAGGTCGCAGGCGATGGCGAGGCCGCAGCCGCCGCCCACGCAATCGCCGTCGATCGCGGCGATGACCGGCTTGGGCGCTTGGGCGAGGGCATATTGGCTGGCGCGGATCGCCGCCTGATTGGCGATGCGCCAGGCTTCCTCGCCGCTGTGATCAGCAAATTCGCCGATGTCGGCTCCGGCGCAGAACAGGCCCGGCGTGGCGGAGGCGAGGATCAGCACGCGCACATTGTCGTCCGCCATTGCCTGGCCCACCAGCAGGGGGAGGCTTTCCCACATCGCCTGTGTCATGGCGTTGCGGCGCGCTGGGCGTTCGATCAGCAGGCGGGCGATTGCGCCGTCCTGCTCCAGCCGCAGGGTCATGCGGGCCAGCTTTCGAGCAAGGGCAGCAGTGCATCGAAATGGTCGATGATGGCATCGGCGGCGAGATCCTCGACCGGGCCGTCGAGAAAGCCGAAGCTGACCGCGATGCTGGGGATGCCGGCATTGCGCGCGCCGGCTATGTCGTTGATCGTGTCGCCGATGAAGATCGCCCGGCCACCGCCCGCACGATCGATCATGGCGTGGATGGGTGCGGGGTCGGGCTTGGCGATGCCGACCGTGTCGCCGCCGACGATGCTGGCGAAACGGGGCGTCAGGCCGAGCTGATCCATCAGTGGAAGGGTGAAGCGTTCTGCCTTGTTGGTGCAGATGGCGAGTTTCACGCCCGCCACGGCTAGCGCGTCCATCGCCGCAATCAGGCCGGGATAGGTGACGGAATGGGCGCTGAGGTTCGCCTGATAATAGTCGAGCAGGACGGGCAGCAATTGCGCCAGTGTCGCCTCATCATAGCCACCCGACGCATCGAGCGCGCGTTCGAGCATGACCTTGGCACCCTTGCCCACGAAAGGCCGGATGGCTTCGACCGGAAAGGGCGGACGGTCGATCGTGGCGATGGCGTGATTGACCGCAGCGGCAAGGTCTCCGCTGGTGTCGATCAGCGTGCCGTCGAGGTCGAAGCCAACAATATCGAAAGGAATTTTTGCCATGGCCGCGCCATGCCGCGACCGCGGTGGCAAAGGCAAGCCAAACATGGCAGAGCCATGGGTCATAGACCCATTTATGAGGGACATCCTTATCGTGACCGCCAGCCGTCCTCTTGCTGTCATCATCCTTGCCGCCGGGCAGGGCACGCGCATGAAATCGTCGCTGCACAAGGTGCTGCATCCGGTCGCGGGGCGGCCGATGCTGCTGCACCTGCTGGCAAGCGTCGCCGCGCTGGAGCCGGAGCGGCAGGTGGTCGTGGTCGGCGCGGGCCGCGAGCAGGTCGAGGCTGCGGTGGCGGGCACCGGCGCGGTGATTGCGGTGCAGGACAAGCAGCTTGGCACCGGCCATGCCGTCGCGCAGGCGCATGATGCGCTGGCTGGTTTTGCAGGCGATGTGCTGATCCTCTATGGCGACGTGCCGCTGGTCAGCGGAGCGACGATGCGGGCGATGCTCGACCGGCTGAACCGGGGGGATGATCCGCGCGCGGTGGTGCTGGGTTTCCGGCCCGATGACGCCGCCGCCTATGGCCGGATCATCGCCGACGGGCAGGGGATCATCGAAAAGATGGTCGAATTTAAGGATGCCAGCGAGGCCGAGCGGGCGGTGACGCTGTGCAATAGCGGGCTGATGGCGGTGCGATCGACCGATCTGTTTGTGCTGCTCGACCAGATCGGCAACGACAATGCCGCTGGCGAATATTATCTGCCCGACATCATCATGCTGCCGGGCGCGCCGAGCGCCGTCATCGAGACCGAAGCCTGGGAAGTGGCGGGGGTCAACAGCCGGGTCGAACTGGCGGGCGTGGAGGCGATGTGGCAGGCGCGTCGCCGGGTAGAGGCGATGCGCGAGGGGGTGACTTTGGTCGCGCCGGAGACGGTGTTCTTTGCCCATGACACGGTGCTGGGCCGTGACGTGGTGGTGGAGCCGAACGTCGTGTTCGGGCCGGGCGTCCGCGTGGCGGACGATGTGGTCATCCACGCCTTCTCCCATCTGGAAGGGGCCAGTGTGGAAAGCGGCGCGGCGATCGGTCCCTATGCGCGGCTGCGGCCCGGCGCGCAGATCGGGGTGAATGCCAAGGTCGGCAATTTCGTCGAGATCAAAAAGGCGGTGCTGGGCGAAGGGGCCAAGGTCAATCACCTGTCCTATATCGGTGACGCCAGCGTGGGGGCGGGGGCGAATATCGGCGCGGGGACGATCACCTGCAATTATGACGGCTTCTTCAAATATAAGACCGAGATCGGCGCGGGAGCGTTCGTCGGGTCGAACAGTGCGCTGGTCGCGCCGGTGACGATCGGCGAGGGTGCGATCGTCGCGGCGGGGAGCGTGGTGACGAAGGCAGTTGAGGCCGATGCGCTGTGTCTGGTGCGGCCTGCGCAGGAGAGTAAGCCGGGCTGGGCGGCGCGGTTTCGGGCGCGGATGATGGCGCGGAAGGCGGCTGCCAAGGGATGAAGCTGGTTCAGCGGCATCCCTGGCTGGCGGGGTTGGTTGGCGTGATGATCGTTCTGCTGGCCTTTGCTGGCTGGCTGGTCATGAACGCCAGCGCCATGCCGGTGGTGCGGCGGGTGGAGATTGCGCTATCCTTCCCGGCGGATGCGCCGCGTGGTCCGGTCACCGTCGCGCTGCTGACCGACACGCATTTGTCGGGGCCGGACAATAGCCCGGCGCGGATGGCGCGGATCGTAGCGCAGATCAATGCGCTGAAGCCTGACCTCATCCTGCTGGGCGGGGACTATATTGGCGATGCCAAGGGCGGGGCGACCTATGACGCACAGGCGAGCATCGCGCCGTTTGGCAGGTTGCGCGCGCCGCTGGGTGTGGTGGCGGTGCTGGGCAATCATGACAGTCGCAGCAAGCTGAACCGGGTTGCGCTGAGTGGTCGGGACTGGTCAGCGGCTTTTGCGCGGCTGGGCATCACCCTGTTGCAGGATGGCGTGGTGCGGCGCGGGCCGCTGGCGATTGGCGGGTTGCAAGATATTTACACGCGCAGGCCCGACCTGCCCGATACGATAGCGGCGATGGCGCGGCTGGGTGGCGCGCGGCTGGTCCTGTCGCATGGGCCGGATGTGTTCCCCGCTCTGCCGGACGCGCCGTCGCTGACGCTGGTGGGGCATACCCATTGCGGGCAGGTGGCGCTGCCCTTTGCCGGGGTCGTCTATGTGCCGTCGAAATATGGCACGCGCTATGCCTGTGGCCTGTATCGCGACGGGGCCAAGACGATGATCGTCGCGGCTGGCGTTGGCACCAGCGGATTGCCGATTCGGATGCTGGCGCCGCCCGATATCTGGCTGGTTACGATAAAGCCGACAGTAAGCCGGACATATGTGAGCGACTCTGCGGTATCTTGACTTGATATCATGATATGATATCAGAATATCATCATGCGCTTTCTGGCTGACATTCCCGACGATGACGTCAAATGGCTGGACCAGCTTGCCCGTGAACAGGGCAAGTCGCGGGCGGCGGTGTTGCGGGAGGCGGTGCGGGATTATCGCGCCGAAGCGCAATCGGCGAGCAGCAAGAAGTGGCTCGATATCGGCTTTGGCGCGTGGAAGGGCCAAGTCGATGTCGGCGATTCGGTTGAGTGGCAGCGGCGGGAACGCGCGTCATCGACCCGGCCCTGGGACGATGATTATGAAGCAACCAAGGCCGAGTTTCCCGACCTGTTCGACGCGGAAGATGATCGGCAGCGCCAGATTTATCTTGATATGGTGGCGGGTCAATATCCCGATCCCAAGAAGCCGGCTTCGCGGTGAGCGGCTTCAGCTTCGATTCCAACATCATCATTGATGCGTTGGCGGGCTTTCCACCCGCGCGCACGGAGATTGACCGCGCGACGGACTTTGGTGCGCGGGCGTGGATCAGCCGGGCGGTCTGGATCGAGGTCATGTCGAAAGGCGCAGGCGACGGGCTGTGGCGCGCGGAGACTTTGCTGTCCGGCTTCGGCGTGGACGAGATTGACGCGGAGATCGGCAGCCGTGCTGCGGCCTTGCGCCGCGAACGTCCCCGGCTCAAAGCCATGGATGCCATCATATTGGCGACAGCCCAGACGCGCGGTCGTGTGCTGGTGACACGCAATACTAAGGATTTTCCGGCACAGATGCCGGGCATCCGCGTTCCCTATCAACTCTGAAAGGCTCCCCCGGCACATGTGCGGCATCATTGGCATCATCAGCAATAGCGACGTGGCGGAGCGGCTGGTCGATGGGCTCAAGCGGCTGGAATATCGCGGCTATGACAGCGCGGGGGTCGCCACCGTCCATGACGGCGCGATCGAGCGGCGGCGAGCGGAGGGGAAGCTCGCCAATCTGGTGACCGAGTTACGCGACGAGCCGCTGCCCGGCACCACCGGCATCGCCCATACCCGCTGGGCGACCCATGGCGCGCCGACGACCAGCAACGCGCACCCCCATGCGACGCGCGAAGTGGCGCTGGTCCACAATGGCATTATCGAGAATTTCAAGCCGCTGCGTGCCGAACTGATGGCGCGCGGCCGCATCTTCGACAGCCAGACCGACACCGAGGTGGTCGCCCATCTGGTAAGCGAGCTGGTGGAGCAGGGGGCGTCGCCCAAGGAGGCCGTCGCGAAGGTGCTGCCGCGCCTGCACGGAGCGTTTGCGTTGGCGATATTGTTCCGCAGCCATCCCGACATGCTGATCGGGGCGCGGCTGGGGTCGCCTTTGGTGGTGGGCTATGGCGATGGCGAGACCTATCTGGGGTCCGATGCTTTGGCGCTGGCACCGCTGACGCAGAAGATCGCCTATCTGGAGGAGGGCGACTGGGTCGTCATCACGAAGGACGGCGCGGAGATTTTCGACAAGGATAATGCGCCGGTCGTGCGGCCGGTGACCCTGTCCGGCGTGTCGGGGGCGATGATCGACAAGGGCAATCATCGCCACTTCATGCAGAAGGAGATTTACGAGCAGCCGGTCGTCGTCGCCCAGACGCTGCGCGCCTATCTGCGCCGGATGGAAAACGAAGTCGCCATGCCGGACATGGATTTCGATCTGGGGGCGGTGAAGCGCATCACGATCGTCGCCTGCGGCACCAGCTTCTATGCCGGGATGGTCGCCAAATATTGGTTCGAGAAATTCGCGCGCGTGCCGGTGGACATCGATGTGGCAAGCGAGTTTCGGTATCGCGACCCGGTGCTGGAGCCGGGTGGCCTCGCCCTGTTCATCAGCCAGTCGGGCGAGACGGCGGACACACTGGCCGCGCTGCGCCACGCCAAGGCAGCGGACCAGATTATCGCGGTGGTGGTCAATGTGCCGACCAGTTCGATGGCGCGGGAGGCCGACCTGTTGCTGCCGACCCATGCCGGGCCGGAAATCGGTGTGGCGTCGACCAAGGCCTTCACTTGCCAACTCGCCGTGCTGGCCGCGCTGGCCGCCAATCTGGCGCGGGCCAAGGGGCTGCTGACCCCGGAAGAGGAGGCCGAGATCGTGTGGCACCTGTCCGAAGCGCCAGCCGCGATGAATGAGGCGCTGGGCCATGATGGCGATATCGAAGCGATGGCGCATCTGATCGCACCGGCGCGCGACGTGCTGTATCTGGGGCGTGGGCCGGATTATCCGATGGCGCTGGAAGGGGCGCTGAAGCTCAAGGAAATCAGCTATATCCATGCCGAGGGCTATGCCGCGGGCGAGATGAAGCACGGCCCGATCGCGCTGATCGACGAAGCGGTGCCGGTGATCGTGATCGCGCCGTCAGGCCCGCTGTTCGAGAAAACCGTGAGCAATATGCAGGAAGTGCAGGCGCGCGGCGGAAAGGTGGTGCTGATTTCCGACGTGGAAGGCATCGCTCTGGCGGGCGAGGGTTGCATGGCGACAATCGAGATGCCCAAGGTGCATCCCCTGATCGCGCCGTTGGTCTATGCGGTGCCGGTGCAGTTGCTGGCCTATCATGTCGCGGTGGCCAAGGGGACGGATGTGGACCAGCCGAGGAATCTGGCGAAGAGCGTGACGGTGGAGTGATCGCCCGATCCTTGCCATCTGACACCATATACGGTATCAATAGGCGATGACCAAGGCGGACAAGCTGCTGGACCGGATGCTGCGCAATCCCGCCGGGGATTGGACGATATCGGATATTCAGACGCTGTGCGCGCAATTGGGTTGGGCTTGCCTGCCACCGACAGGGGGCGGGTCGCACTGGAAAGTGGCGGTGCCGGGCAGTGATACGATCCTGACCATTCCGGCCAAGCGCCCGATCAAGCCGGTCTATGTGCGTAAGCTGATGGCATTTGTGAAGGACAGCAAGCATGGCTAAAACAAAGGCGCGGCAGGCCGATTATGCGATCATGGTCGAGCCATTGCCGGATGCAGACGGCGGCGGCTGGATGGCGACCGTTCCCGCGCTGCCAGGCTGTATGGGTGATGGCGATACGCCGGAGGCGGCGCTGGCCGATGCGGCAGCGGCCATTGCCGAATGGCACGATGCAGCCAAGGCATTGGGACGTGATGTTCCTGGTCCCGGCGCGCTGGGCCAATGGCGGCAGCGCGTGCCACGGTCTCTGCATGAAAAGTTGAAATTCGTGGCTGCGCGGGAGGGTGTTTCGTTGAACGCCTATGTGGCGAACGTGCTGGCGGAGAGTATCGGGCGGGCGGGGTAAACCGCATCAGCCTTATACCAGATTGCGATGATTGCGACTGAACATACCGTAAGTCCCCACCAATGCGTGCTGGCATTGCTGGCTATTTGGCGTCGGGCGGTTCTGCGACAAATCCTACTTTCTCAAAACCAGCCCGTTGCGCGGTATAAATCGTATGACCGATACATCGGTACGGAATATCCCCACCACCTACGATGGAGAGAATTCGCCCCTTTCTAACGAGCGGCTTGAGCGTCGCGCGTAGATCGTCATCCTGCTTTGGCATCAAGAATGATTGATCGCCAACGTTGATACGGCAGGTGTCGGGCGCTTCAAAAGTGATCGTCAATTGAAGCACATCTCTTGTTCTGGTTCCGGCAGCCGCGCGCACTATGACTGCTATCGGCAACAGCACGGTGAAGCAGAGGAGTGCGGAAATGGCGGTTTTACCGAAGCTCATCTCGCCTTTCTAATGTCAGCCATACGAGCAATCAACGTCGGGCGCTGAGTTTGCTATTTACAGTCTGCTGCACACTCCTATCACCCACCCCCCGGTGAATTATGCCCACCCGCCGGGACCGGCCCGCCGCTTTGGGCGTGGGCGTGGTCGGGGTTGTTGTCCCATTCGATATGATAGAGATCGAAGCGCCGGTCGCGCAGGTTGCGGACGGTGCCTTCGGCGCGGGCCCAGCTTAGGTCGGCCAGGTTGACGTCGGCCATGGTCAGGGTTTCGACATTTTCGGTCGATTCCGCTGCGATGCCGTCGCGCGCGAAGGGTAGGTCGCAGGGGGTCAGGATGGCGCTCTGGGCATATTGGATGTCCATATTGTCGACATTGGGCAGGTTGCCGACATTGCCCGACATGACGACATAGCATTGATTTTCGATCGCGCGGGCCTGCGCGCAATAGCGCACGCGCATATAGCCGGAGCGTGAATCGGTGCAGAAGGGGACGAAGATGATGCGCGCGCCCTGATCGACCAGGCGGCGGGCGAGTTCTGGAAATTCGCTGTCGTAGCAAATCAATACGCCGATCGGCCCGCAGTCGGTCTGGATCACGTCGAGCGCATCGCCGCCCTTGATATTCCACCAGAAGGCTTCGTTAGGGGTCGGGTGGATTTTCTCCTGGGTGTGGAGCGATCCGTCGCGCAAGGCGACATAGGCGATATTCTGGATGTCGCCATCATCGGCGCGGGTCGGGTGGGAGCCGCCGATGATGTTGATATTATATTCCAGCGCCATCCGCGTGAGTTCCTTGGTCAGGCGTGGGGTGTAGTTGGTGAGCTTGTCGATTGCCTCCATCGGATTGAGCTTTTTCGTCTCGAACGACAGCAGGGGCAGGGTGAAGAGTTCGGGAAAGACGATGAAGTCCGACCGGTAATCTGCCGCCACATCGACGAAATATTCGATGTTGCGGACGAACCCCTCAAAATCGGTCACGGCGCGCGCCTGTAACTGGCAGGTGGCGAGGCGGACGCTTTCGACGCCGCGAGGCACCCGCATTTCGGGTGCTTCGTCCGGGTCGACATAGGGGTTGCGCCAGACCAGATGGGCAGCATGACCGTCCGACTGCTTATCCTCCGGCAGGTAATTTTCCAGGACGCCGAGCGGTTCAAACTGGTTTTTGAGCTGAAAGCTGACGACCTGATCGCGGATCTTGCCCTGGACGACCTTGTCCAGATAATCCTTTGGTCCTTCGACCTTGCGTTTCGTGCGCAGATAGCCCGGCATCCGTCCGGCGATGACGATGCCATGCAAGTCGAGTTGTTCGGCCAGTTCCTTGCGCTCGTCATAGAGGCGCTGGCCGATACGCAGGCCGCGCAACTTGGGATCGACCGCCATTTCATAGCCGTAGAGCCATTCGCCCGCGGCGCTGTGGCGGGTGCCAAAGCCGTTGGCGGTAATCTCCTCCCAATCGTGCCAGGCGAAGGCCATCGATTTGCTGACGCGCATGGTAGCGCAATAGCCCACCACCTTATTGTCGTAGAGCGCGACGAAACAGCCATCGGGGAAATTGTTGATCTGGCCCCGGACGGTGGCGGGGGAGTAATTGGGCAGGCCCGGATAGACGCGGGCTATCAGCCGCAGGATGGCGCGCACGTCGGTCGGGACGGCGGTGCGGACTTCCAGGCGTTTGCGGGCTGTCGTTGTCATCGCTTCATTCCCCTGCGGCAATTGTCATGAAAAAGGCGGCGCCGTTGCACGGCGCCGCCTCGTTCCGTTTGCGTATTGAAAGCCTCAGGCGGCGATCAGTTCCATGTCGCCATTTCGGCTTCCAGATTGACGCGGATCGTTTCGAAAAACTGTTCCGTGGTCATCCAGGCCTGTTCCGGGCCGATCAGCAGCGCCAGATCCTTGGTCATCGCGCCATCCTCGACGGTCTTGACGCAGACGCGCTCCAGCGTTTCGGCGAATTTGGTGACGTCGGGCGTGCCGTCGAATTTGCCGCGGAAAGCCAACCCTTGCGTCCAGGCGAAGATCGACGCGATCGGGTTGGTCGAGGTGGCCTTGCCCTGCTGATGTTGGCGATAGTGGCGGGTGACGGTGCCGTGCGCGGCTTCGGCCTCGACCGTCTTGCCATCGGGCGAAAGCAGGACCGAGGTCATGAGACCGAGCGAGCCGAAGCCCTGCGCGACGGTGTCGGACTGGACGTCGCCGTCATAATTTTTGCAGGCCCAGACGAACTTGCCGCTCCACTTGAGCGCGGAGGCGACCATGTCGTCGATCAGGCGATGCTCATAGACGATGCCCGCTGCCTTGAACCGGTCGGCAAATTCTTCGTCGAACACCTGCTGGAAAAGATCCTTGAAGCGGCCATCATAGGCCTTGAGGATGGTGTTCTTGGTCGAGAGGTACAGCGGCCATTTGCGGTCGAGCGCATAGTTCATGCTCGCCTTGGCAAAGTCGATGATCGACTGGTCAAGGTTGTACATGCCCATGGCGACGCCGGCGGCCGGGAAGTTGAACACTTCCTTTTCGATCTTTTCGCCATTGTCGCCGTCCCACACCATGGTCAGCTTGCCCGCGCTGGGGACCAGAAAGTCGGTCGCCTTATACTGGTCGCCAAAAGCGTGACGGCCGATGACGATCGGGTCGGTCCAGCCAGGGACGAGGCGGGGGACGTTCTTGATGACGATGGGTTCGCGGAACACGACGCCGCCCAGGATGTTGCGGATCGTACCGTTGGGCGACTTCCACATCGACTTGAGGTTGAATTCTTCCACCCGCTGTTCGTCAGGGGTAATGGTGGCGCATTTCACGCCGACGCCATATTGCTTGATCGCGTTGGCGGAATCGATGGTGATCTGGTCGTTGGTCTCGTCGCGCTTTTCGACGCTGAGGTCATAATATTTCAGGTCGATGTCGAGATAGGGGAGGATCAGGCGTTCGCGAATCCACTGCCAGATGATCCGGGTCATTTCGTCGCCGTCAATCTCCACGACGGGGTTTTTCACCTTGATCTTCGCCATGCGCCTGTTCGCCTTCTTCATTTTGGGTGGATTTGCGAAACGCCCTAGGCAAAGCGCGGCCAATGTTCAACCGTTCAGGCGGGATTTTGGCGATGCGAGCGGGGCGAGGGACACATGGGCGGCATCGGTCGTTGTCAGGGCGAGGGTCTCTCCCTAAAGACGGTGACTATGGAACATGACGAGATCAGCATTGCCACTGGCGGCAATATCAAATGGCGCTTCCCCCCGGTTCACCCGGAAGGGGTGAAATTCGGCCTGATTGCAGCGGCCATTACCGGCATTTTCTTCCTGCTGGGCTGGGACGTGATCGGCTGGCTGATGCTGATCGTGACGATGTGGGTGCTGGCCTTCTTCCGCGATCCGGTGCGCGCTGTGCCGCAGGATGAAGGCGCGATCATCGCGCCCGCCGACGGGCTGGTGACTTTGATCCAGAAGGTGCCGCCGCCGCGGGAAATGGCTGGTGCCGCCGGGCTGGGCGATCAGCCGTTGATCCGCGTGTCGATCTTCATGAGTGTGTTCGACGTCCATATCAATCGCACGCCGATTGGCGGGACGATCAAGTCGGTGGTCTATATCTCCGGCAAATTCCTGAACGCGGACCTGGACAAGGCGAGCGAGGATAATGAGCGCCAGCATATATTGGTCGAGCGGCATGATGGCTTGAGGGTCGGCTTTACCCAGATTGCAGGTCTGGTCGCGCGGCGGATCGTGCCGTTCGTCAAGCCCGGCGATATGGTCGCGGCGGGGCAGCGCATCGGCCTTATCCGCTTTGGCAGCCGGGTGGATGTCTATTTGCCCGCCGGGACTGCGCCGCGCGTGATATTGGGCCAGCGGACCGTGGCAGGGGAGACGATCCTGGGCCAGATTGGCGACCGTCGCGTGATCGCGGGTATTCAGCAGTGAGGCAGCGCCGCGCCGTGCCACGGGGTTTGCGCCGGGGGATCACCCTGCGGATGGTCGCGCCCAATGCGGTGACGGCGATGGCGCTGTGCTTTGGCCTGACCGGCGTGCGTTATGGCATATCGGGTGAATGGGAGCGGGCGGTGTTGTCGATCCTGTTTGCCGGTGTGCTGGATGGTCTGGACGGGCGAATCGCCCGGCTGCTGCGTGGCGAGAGCCGCTTTGGCGCGGAGCTGGATTCGCTGTCCGATTCGATCGCCTTCGGGGTCGCCCCGGCGCTGATCCTCTATCTCTGGTCGCTTCATGCGATGCCCAAATTCGGCTGGATCTTCGCGCTGGCCCATGCGCTGTCCTGCGCGCTGCGGCTGGCGCGGTTCAACGCCAATATCGATGTGGATGTGCAGCCGCACAAATCGGCGGGGTTCTTGACCGGCGTGCCTGCGCCAGCCGGCGCGGGCCTCGCCTTCGTGCCGCTCTATCTGTGGCTGGTGACGGGGGAGAAGATTTTTCAGGCTTGGTATGTCGTGGCGCCCTGGGCCGCGTTCATCGCTTTCCTGATGATCTCCAACATTGCGACCTATACCTGGTCGGCGTTGCGGCTGCGCAAGCGGATCAGGCTGGAGGCGATTGCCCTGGCCGGATTGCTCGCAGCTTTGCTGGTGACCGATCCGTGGCTGACGCTGCTGCTGATCTGCGGCATCTATGTTGCGCTGATCCCGTTCGGCATCCTGTCCTATGCCAAGGTCCGGCGTCAGCGCGAGGCTCCACCCGACCCCGTCTAAATCCTGTCAGGCGGCAAGAACACCGCTGGGCAGCGGCAAGGTAGCGCGGCGTGCGGATGGCACGACGCGCGGTCGACGGATGCGGACATGATAGACGGGCGCGTCCTGCGGGATCGGCTGGAACAGCAAAGCGGCCACCATCTTGTCATGATAGTGGAGAAACATCCACGCGATGGTGCCGACGGCCATCATGAAGGCCGTAGAAAACAGGGTCACTGCAACGAATGTGAACATGGAGATCACTTTCTATCTTGCCATTTGCACGGTTAGTCTCACTATACCGGTGCAAACGGCGGTTAAGCATATTTGTTCCGTTTGTTCACTATATGTTCCTGTCTTTGACGCAAGTCAACCCCTTGCGCAATGTTTCGCGGGTCGTTAAAGGCGCGCCCTATTCCACATGGGAATCGACATATCCGGTGCCGGCGGGGTCTTTCAGGCTCTTTCCCGGTTCCTGATTCCCAGAGGCACAACCGGAAGGAGATTATCTTATGGCGGCACCTGTCGTCACCATGCACCAATTGATCGACGCTGGCGCGCATTTCGGCCACCAGACGCATCGCTGGAATCCGCGCATGAAGCCTTACATCTTCGGCGAGCGCAACGGCATCCACATTCTTGACCTGTCGCAGACCGTGCCTTTGTTCGGCCGTGCGCTCGACTTCGTGTCGTCGACCGTTGCTGCTGGCGGCAAGGTGCTGTTCGTTGGCACCAAGCGCCAGGCGCAGGACCCGATCGCCGACGCGGCGCGCAAGTCCGGCCAGCATTTCGTCAACCATCGCTGGCTGGGCGGGATGCTCACCAACTGGAAAACGATTTCGGGTTCGATCAAGCGTCTCAAGACCCTTGAGGAAAAGCTGTCGGGTGACACCCATGGCTTCACCAAGAAGGAAGTCCTCCAGATGACTCGCGAACGCGAGAAGCTGGAAATGTCGCTGGGCGGCATTCGCGACATGAACGGCATCCCCGATGTCATGTTCGTGATCGACGCCAACAAGGAAGAACTGGCGATCAAGGAAGCCAACACGCTGGGTATCCCGGTCGTTGCGATCCTCGATTCCAACGTCTCGCCCGACGGCATCGCCTTCCCGGTTCCCGCGAACGATGACGCCAGCCGCGCCATCCGCCTGTATTGCGACGCCATTGCGGCTGCCGCGACCAAGGGCAACCGTGGTGCGCAGCAGGCTTCGGGCGTCGACCTGGGCGCGATGGACGAGCCGCTGGCTGAAGAGGTTGTCGCCGAAGCCTAAAAGGCGTCGCACAACTGCAAGAATGACAGGCTAGGGCGCGCTCTTTGCAGAGACGCGCCCTGCCGCTTATTTGAACCACAGATATATTAGGAGCCGAAACATGGCCGATATTACTGCCGCCACCGTCAAGGAACTGCGCGACCGTTCGGGCGCCGGCATGATGGATTGCAAGAAGGCGCTGACCGAAACCAACGGCGACATCGAAGCGGCAACCGACTGGCTGCGCGCCAAGGGTCTGGCCGCTGCGCAGAAGAAGTCGAGCCGCACCGCGGCCGAAGGTCTGGTCGGCGTGGCTGTTGCCGGGACCAAGGGCGTGGCCGTCGAAGTGAACAGCGAAACCGACTTCGTCGCCAAGAACGACCAGTTCCAGGATTTCGTCCGCACCGTGTCCACCATCGCGCTGGAAAGCGGCGTGGCGGACGCTGAAGCGCTGCTGGCGTCGCCCTATCCGTCAGGTGGCACCGTGTCGGAAAAGCTGGTCGCCAACATCGCGACCATCGGCGAAAACCAGAATGTCCGCCGCGTGGGCCATGTTTCGGTGAACCAGGGCATCGTCGTTCCTTACGTTCACAACGCTGCGGCCCCTGGCCTTGGCAAGATCGGCGTGCTGGTCGCGCTGGAAGGCGATGCGCCTGCCGACGTTCTGGAACCGCTGGGCAAGCAGATTGCGATGCACATCGCCGCTGCCTTCCCGCTGGCGCTGTCGGCTGCCGACATCGATCCGGTCCAGCTGGAGCGCGAGCGCGCCATCGCGACCGAAAAGGCTGCCGAATCGGGCAAGCCCGCTGAAATCATCGCCAAGATGGTCGATGGCGCGGTGGCCAAATATGCCAAGGAAAATGCGCTGCTGTCGCAGCTGTTCGTGATGGACAACAAGACCCCGATCGCCGACGTGGTGGCCAAGGCCGCCAAGGAAGCGGGCGCGTCGATCACCCTGACGAGCTATGTCCGCTTCCAACTGGGCGAAGGCATCGAGAAGGAAGTCAGCGATTTTGCCGCCGAAGTCGCGGCGGCGGCTGGCGTTGCCTGACGCATAGTCGGTTCGCTTTCGCGCGCCTGTCGGGAAACTTCTCTCGACAGGTGCGCAGCGAACGGACATGGGGGTGGCGTGAATCGCCAAAACCCCGCTTCACATACTGGCGCGCACTGCTAAGGTGCGCGCCATTTCCTTGCCCAAAACAAATGGGCCTCGTTCAGATGGAATTTTGCCCCGCATGACCCGGCCATCCTTCAAGCGCATATTGCTGAAATTGTCGGGCGAGGTGCTGATGGGTTCGGGCCAGTTCGGCATTGACCCCGAAACCGTCGATCGCGTCGCTGGCGAGATTGCGGCGGCCAAGGAAGCCGGGTTCGAGCTGTGCGTCGTCGTAGGCGGCGGCAATATCTTCCGCGGTCTTGCCGGGGCGGCCAAGGGTTTTGACCGCACCAGCGCCGACTATATGGGTATGCTGGCGACGGTCATGAACGCGCTGGCGGTGCAGAATGCGCTGGAGAAGATTGGCTGCGACACGCGCGTCCAATCGGCGATCCCGATGGCGTCGGTGTGCGAACCCTATATCCGGCGCAAGGCGGTGCGGCATATGGAGAAGGGCCGGATCGTCATATTCGCGGCGGGCACAGGCAATCCTTTCTTCACCACTGACACGACGGCAGCGCTCCGCGCAGCGGAGATGAATTGTGACGCGATCTTCAAGGGGACCAGCGTGGATGGCGTCTATGATGCCGATCCCAAGAAGGTGGCCAGCGCGACCCGTTATGACGCCATCAGTTTCGACCGGGTGCTGACAGACAATCTTAAGGTCATGGATGCCAGCGCGATTGCTCTGTGCCGTGACAATCATATTCCCATCGTCGTGTTCAACATCCGCGAAACCGGCAATCTGGCGACAGTGCTGGCCGGGCAGGGCGTGGCGACGATCGTACAAAATCAGGAGAGCTGATCACATGCCGCAATATGACAAATCGGACCTGGAACGCCGCATGACGGGTGCGGTCGAATCGCTCAAGGGCGACCTTTCGGGCCTGCGCACCGGGCGCGCCAATGTGATGCTGCTCGATCCGGTGACGGTGACCGTCTATGGCGCGTCGATGCCGCTCAATCAGGTGGCGACCGTGTCCGCGCCCGAACCGCGCATGTTGTCGGTACAGGTGTGGGACAAGACCAATGTGGGTCCGGTGGACAAGGCGATCCGGTCGGCCGGCCTCGGCCTCAATCCCATCGTCGACGGGCAGACGCTGCGCCTGCCGATCCCTGACCTGACCGAGGACCGCCGCAAGGAACTGGCCAAGCTGGCCAGCAAATATGCCGAAGCCGCGCGCATCGCGGTGCGCAACGTGCGCCGTGATGGCATGGACAGCCTGAAGGCCGACGAGAAGAAGGGCGAAATCAGCGAGGATGAGCGCAAGCGCAAGGAAACCGAGGTCCAGAAGCTGACCGACGGCGTCATTGCCGAGCTGGATGCGACCTTCGCGGCCAAGGAAAAGGAAATTCTCGGCCAGTAAGCCGGGACTGTTCCGCCCATGATCCGCGCAATCCCCACCAGCTGATGGCCACGCAAGTCCGGCCCGATCTGCCCCAGGCCGCGCCCGCCCATGGCGCGCGCCATGTCGCCATCATCATGGACGGCAATGGCCGCTGGGCGAAGAAGCGGTTGCTGCCGCGCATCGCGGGGCATCGTGCCGGGGTGGAGGCAGTGCGCCGCGTGTCGCGCGCGGCGCGAGACATGGGGCTGGAGTGTCTGACGCTCTACGCTTTTTCGTCGGAAAACTGGAAGCGTCCGGCGAGCGAAGTTGCCGACCTGATGGGGTTGCTGCGGCATTTCATCCAGGCGGATCTGGACGAATTCCATGCCAATGGCGTGCGGTTGCGGATTATCGGCAATTATAAGGCGCTGGAGCCGTCGCTGGTCGCCCTGATCGAGGATGCGGTCAAGCGGACGGCGGGCAATAGCGGGCCGATCATTGCGATCGCGCTCAACTATGGCGCGCAGGACGAGATGGTCCGCGCGGCGCAGACGCTGGTGCAGCGCGTCGTGGCGGGCGAGATTGCGGCGGACGCGATTGGCGTCGGGGATATTGATGCGGCGCTCGACACCGCTGACCTGCCGCCGCTCGACCTGCTGATCCGGACGTCGGGTGAGCAGCGCTTGAGCAATTTCATGCTGTGGCAGGCGGCCTATGCCGAACTCTATTTCACCGACATGCTGTGGCCCGATTTCGATGCCCATGCACTGGCACAGGCGCTGGATGCTTTCCGCTTGAGGGACCGCCGTTTCGGCGGGCTGTGAGCGGCATGGCAGGTGAATTGCGCACCCGCGCCATTGTGGGCGTCGTCCTGATTGCGGTGGCGCTGGGTGCTTTGCTGTCGGGCGGGCTGCTGTTCTGGGTGCTGCTGTCGGTGGCGGGCGTGCTGATGCAGGCCGAATGGGCTGATTTGAGCGGCGCGTCGGCGGATCACAAGAAGCTGTCCATGTATGCGGTGTCGGTGCCGCTCGCGATTCTTTGTCCGCTGGCGGCGGGCCTGTCCTGGTTTGCGGCGGGCCTGCTGGTCGCGGCGTTTGCGTTCGTGATTGTGGCGACGCGATCGGTCCGGCTGGCGCTGGGCGTGATCTATGTCTGCCTGCCGGTGATGGCTTTGCTGTTCCTGCGCGGGCAGGCACCGAATATCTTTGGCCTGACGCTGGCGCTGTGGGCGCTGGCTTTGGTGTGGGCCACCGACATTGGCGCCTATTTTGCAGGCCGGTCGATCGGCGGGCCGAAGCTGGCGCCGCGGATCAGCCCGTCCAAGACCTGGTCTGGGCTGGGCGGCGGCGTGCTGGCGGCGTTGCTGGTCGGCTTTGCGCTGCATCGCTTTGCCGGGCTGCCGATCGAACTGGCGGCGGCCAGCGGCCTGCTGGCGGTGGCGGCGCAAGGTGGCGACCTGCTGGAAAGCGCGATGAAGCGGCGGGCGGGGGTCAAGGATAGCGGATCGCTGCTGCCCGGCCATGGCGGGGTGATGGACCGGCTGGACGGAGTGGCGACCGCTGCGCCGCTGGCGGCCCTGCTCTATCTGATGCTGGTGCTGCGATGAGTCGGAAGGTTTCCATCTTCGGCGCGACCGGGTCGGTGGGGCAGTCGACGCTGGACCTGATCCGGCGGGAGCGCGACGCCTATGATGTGGTGGCGCTGACCGCGAACAGTGAGTTGGACAGTCTGGCGGCACTGGCGCGGGAGACAGGGGCGAAGGTCGCGGTCATCGGTCAGGAACGGCTGTATGGCGCGTTAAAAGAGGCGCTGGCCGGGACGGGGATCGAGGCGGCTGCGGGCGAACAGGCGCTGGTCGATGTCGCAGGGGCTGGCGCGGACTGGACGATGGCGGCGATTGTTGGTTGCGCTGGGCTGCGACCGACGATGGCGGCGTTGAAGGCTGGCGGCACGGTGGCGCTGGCGAACAAGGAGTCGCTGGTGTCGGCTGGCGGGCTGATGATGGCGGCGGCTGGCGTATCCGGCACGACATTGTTGCCGGTGGATAGTGAGCATAATGCGATTTTCCAGTGCCTTGCAGGCAGTCGTTTGGAAGATGTCGCAAGAATTACGCTGACCGCCAGCGGCGGGCCGTTCCGCACGCGCAGCCGCGCGGAGATGGCCAACATCACGCCCGCGCAGGCGGTGGCGCATCCTAACTGGTCGATGGGAGCCAAGATCAGCGTCGATAGCGCGACGATGATGAACAAGGGGCTGGAACTGATCGAGGCAGCGCATCTGTTCCCGGTCGACCTCGACCGGATCGAGATATTGGTTCACCCGCAATCGGTGATCCATTCGATGGTCGAATATCGTGATCGATCGACGCTGGCGCAGCTGGGGTCGCCGGACATGCGGATTCCGATCGCCCATGCGCTGGCCTGGCCGCAGCGGATCGCCACGCCCTGCCTGCCGCTCGATCTGGCGCGGATTGGCCGACTGGATTTCGAGGCACCCGATGAGGATCGCTTCCCTGCTTTGCGCCTGACGCGCGAGGCTGCGGCGGCGGGCGGGGCGGTTCCCGCGATCCTGAACGCGGCCAATGAGGTGGCGGTCGCGGCGTTTCTGGGCGGGGCGATCGGCTTCCTTGATATCGCCATGATTGTGGAGGAAGTGTTGACCCGCTATAGCGCGCCGATGCCCTCCACGATTGACGATGTGCTGGCGGCCGACGCCGGGGCGCGTGCCATGGCGGGCAATGTGATGGAAAGATTGACGGTTTGATCCACAATCCCGGTTTTCTGCTGACTGTTCTGGCATTTGTGGCGGTCATCGGGCCGCTCGTTTTCGTGCATGAGCTGGGCCATTATCTGGTCGGGCGCTGGTGCGGGGTGAAGGCGGAGGCTTTCTCGATCGGCTTCGGGCCGGAATTGTTCGCCTGGGTGGACAAGCGCGGCACACGCTGGCGCGTCGCGGCACTGCCGCTGGGCGGCTATGTCCGCTTCAAAGGCGACATGAATGCGGCGAGCATGACCGATCCGGCCTGGCTGGAACTGCCCGCTGCCGAGCGGGCGCAGAGCTTTCCGTCCAAGCCGCTATGGCAGCGCGCGGCGATCGTTGCGGCGGGACCAGCGATCAATTTCCTGTTTGCGATCCTGATTTTGGCGACCTTTGCCTTCGTGCATGGCGAGAGCCGGACGCCTGCGGTAGCGGGTCAGGTGCAGCCGGGCAGCGCAGCGGCGGCGGCGGGTATCCTGCCGGGCGACCGGATCGTGTCGCTGGGCGGGCGCGAGATGGCGACGTTCGACGATATTCGCCTCTATGCGCAGATCCGGCCCGGCGAGACGGTGGCCATGGTGATCGAGCGGAACGGCAAGACCTTCGCCAAGGACGGCACGATCGGCAGCGTGACCGAGGATGATGGTTTCGGCAACACGTTCCAGATCGGGCGCCTGGGGCTGGCCCCTGGCGATCCCGTGATCGAGCCGGTCAGCCTGTTGCGCGCACCGGTCGTCGCGGTGGAGCGGACAGGACAGATCGTCCGCACCATGGTCGAGACGATGGGCCAGATCGTCAGTGGCGGCCGGTCGGTCAAGGAACTGGGTGGCCCCTTGAAGATCGCGCAGGTTTCCGGGCAGGCGGCGACGCTGGGCATCGAAAGCTTCATCTTCTTTGCCGCACTCATCTCGATTAACTTGGGGTTCATCAACTTGTTGCCAATCCCGATGCTGGATGGCGGGCATCTGCTGTTTTACGGGATAGAGGCGGTGCAGCGGCGGCCGGTCAGTGAACGGGTGCAGGAATGGGCCTATAAATCGGGTCTGGCGGTGCTGCTGACCATGATGGTGCTGGTGACTTTCAACGATTTGTCGTCTTTCGGACTGTGGAAAAGCCTGTCCGGCTTGATCGGCTGAGCCGCTTCGGGCAGGGAGACGCGGTTTGGCGTCGTCTGTGTCGGCGGAAACAATTTTATATGGTTTGAGGTGATGCGGGTGACAGCGATGATGAGCAGCAAGAGGCAGCGCCCGGTCGTCACGGCCCTTTTGGCGACGACGATGATCGCTGGCTTTGCGACGGTACCCGCGATGGCGCAGCAGGGCGCAGCGCCCGCCCGCGCGCCGACGCTGGCCCCGCCCGTCGCTCCCGCGCCGGTCGGCACGATCAGCGCGATCACGGTGACCGGCACCCAGCGGCTGGAGCCGGACACGATCCTGTCCTACACCAAGCTGCGCGTTGGCCAGCCCTTCACCCAGGAAACGCTCGATCAGGGTCTGCGCGACCTGTATGAGACCGAACTGTTCGCCGACGTCCAGATCCGCAACGATAATGGTGTGCTGACGGTCGAGGTGAAGGAAAATCCGGTCATCAACCGCATCGTGCTGGAAGGCAATAAGCGGCTGAAAGAGGATAAGATCCGCCCCGAAATCAAGCTGGCCCCGCGGCAAATCTATACGCGCTCCAAGGTCCGCGCCGACGTGGCGCGCATCATCGAACTCTATCGCCGTCAGGGCCGCTTTGCCGCGAGCGTCGAGCCGAAGATGGTGCAGCTGGACCAGAATCGCGTCGATATCGTCTTTGAAATTACCGAAGGGCCAAAGTCCAAGGTCCGCCAGATCAACATTATCGGGAACGAGAAGTTCAAGGACGGCGCGCTGCGCAGCCAGATGGTGACCAAGCAGTCGCGCTGGTTCCGCCTGTTTTCATCCGGCACCAGTTACGATCCCGATCGCCTGGCCTATGACCAGCAGAAGCTGCGCCAATATTACCTGACCGAAGGCTATGCCGATTTCCGCGTGATTTCCGCCGTGGCGGAACTGACGCCGGACAAGCAGGACTTCATCATCACCTATGTGGTGGAAGAAGGCGACCGCTATAAATTTGGCGATGTGAAGGTCGAATCGGACATTCGCGACCTGTCGGGCGATGGCCTGACCAAGCGTCTGCCGATGAAGAAGGGTGACTGGTACAACGCCAAGCAGGTCGAGGATACGGTCGACACGCTGAGCGAGACGGCGGGCCTGTTCGGTTACGCCTTTGCCGATGTGTCGCCCGATTTCCAGCGCGACAAGGATACGCTGACGATGGGGATCAACTTCCGCATCGCCAATGCGCCGCGCGTCTATGTCGAGCGGGTCGACATCAACGGCAATACGCTGACGCAGGACAAGGTGGTGCGCCGCGAATTCCGTCTGGCCGAAGGGGATGCGTTCAACAGCTTCCTGGTCAAGCGGTCGAAGGACCGGATCAATTCGCTGGGCTTCTTCCAGGAGAAGCTGGACGTGGAGCAGAAGCCGGGTTCCGCGCCGGATCGCATCATCCTGGAAACCAATGTGCAGGAAAAATCGACCGGCGAATTGTCGCTGTCGGCCGGTTTCTCGTCATTGGAACGCTTCATCGTGTCGGCGTCGATCACCCAGCGCAACTTCCGCGGCAAGGGCCAGGAACTGCGCACGTCGGTCAATTATTCGGCCTATAGCAAGTCGGTGGAAGTGGGCTTTACCGAACCCTATTTTCTCGACAAGAATATCGCGCTGGGCGGCGACATTTATCGCCGCGATCTCAATAGCTTCCGCTATCTGACCAATAATGACCGCGACACGACCTACGAACAGACGACGACGGGTTTCCAGATTCGCGCGGGTGTGCCGATCACCGAATATATGTCGCTGGCGCTGCGTTACAGCCTCAATCTGGACGATGTGACGCTCGACAAGGACACCTATTATTCCGACACCAATGGCGATGGCATCACCGAGTGCGATCCGTTGCTGGCGGGTCGCTATCTCTGCGATGCGATCGGCAAGCGGACGACATCGTCGCTCGGCTATTCGCTGATCTACGACACGCGCGATAATCGTATTCGTCCGACGCGCGGGCATAATATCGTGCTGAGCCAGGATTTTGCAGGGCTTGGCGGTAGCGTCAAATATGTCCGCACCCGCCTCAATGCCTCCAAATTCTTCCCGCTGGGTGGCGGCTTCATCTTCTCGCTGACCGGCGAGGGTGGCTATATCCACAGCCTGGAAGGCGAACGTCTGGATTCGACCGGGCAGTCGGTCGACAAGATCCGCCTGACCGATCGCTTCTTCCTGGGCGAACCGCAATTCCGTGGTTTCGACATTCGTGGTGTCGGTCCGCGCGTCAAGCGCTTCTACCTGACGGCGGAGACGGATGCGAACGGCAACACCACCGGCTATGTCAAGAATACCGATAATAACAATGTGTCGGATGACGCGCTGGGCGGCAAAATCTATTATCTGGCCCGTGCCGAAGTCGAAATTCCGCTGGGATCGGGTGCGCGCGAAATGGGCCTGCGTCCCTCGATCTTCATGGATGCGGGCGCTGTGGCCGGGCTGAAAAATCCCGGCACAATCGCCTTTGCTGGTTATTGTTCACCGACATCGGGGACCGGCGCTACGGTGCGGGCCGGGGGCACGCCCTATCAACCGACCTGCGATGTGAACTATACCTTCTCCGGCGGCAATTTCGTGGAAGAATATCTCGGCGATACGCTGAAGCCCCGACTGTCGGTTGGCTTTGGCGTCAACTGGAACTCGCCGTTCGGCCCGTTCCGTATCGATATCGCCAAGGCGCTGCTGAAAGAACCAGGGGACGACAACAAGCTCATCACCTTCAACGTAGGGACTCAATTCTGATGAAGACCATTATCAAGGCTGCGGCGCTCGTTCTCGCGCCGATGACTGCCATTGCACTGACCGCCGTTCCCGCCGCTGCGCAGTCCAAGCTGGGCATCGCCGTCGCCGACCTGCAACGCGCGGTTGGCACCAGCGCGGCCTATACCGTCGCGCGCACGCAGATGCAGACGACCTACAAGCCGCAGCTCGACGCGTTCAACGCGCGCAAGACCGCGATCGACGCTGACCTCAAGACCAAGGGCGATGCGATCCAGAAGGCGCTGACCGCTGCGGGTAACAAGCCCACCCCGGCGATTGAGACCCAGTATCAGGCGTTCCAGCAGTCGCAGCAGAGCGCGCAGGCCGAACTGCAGCGTCTGGGCCAGCCGATCGCCCTGGCCAATGCCTATGTCGAAGAGCAGATCACGGCCAAGCTGTCGGATGCGCTCAAGGCTGCGATGGCCAAGGCCAAGGTTGACCTGGTGCTGGCCCCCGACGCGACTGTGTCTTACCAGCCGACCGTTGACATTACGGCTGCCGTCGTGACCGAAATCAACGCGCTGGTCCCCAGCGTTTCCATCACCCCGCCCGCTGGCTGGCAGCCCGGTCGTCAGGGCCAGGCAGCCGCCCCGGCAGCTGCGCCCGCCAACCCGGCGCAGGCCCCCAAGTCGCGCTGACAAGAATGACGGGAGAGGTTGAAAATATAGGCGCGCGTGGCCCGATGGATGTCCGTCGGGTCATGGCCGCGCTGCCGCATCGTTACCCGATGCTGCTGATCGACCGCGTGGTGTCGCTGGTGCCCAACCAGTCGATCCACGCGATCAAGGCGGTATCGGTGAACGAACCCTTTTTCCAGGGCCATTTCCCGACCCGGCCGATCATGCCCGGCGTACTGATCGTCGAGGCAATGGCGCAGGCGGCGGGCGTGCTGGCGGTGGAATCGATGAATTTGGCCGATTCGGGCAAGCTCGTCTATTTCATGAGCATCGACGGCGCGAAGTTCCGATCGCCAGTGGAGCCGGGCTGCCTGCTCGACCTGCATGTCGAAGTGACCCAGAACCGGGGCGCGATCTGCAAATTTGCGGGCAAGGCGATGCTGGGCGACAAGCTGGCCGCCGAGGCGCAGTTCGTCGCGATGATCAGCGATCCGCCCAAGGATTGAGGACGAAGGAGCGGGACAACGCATCATGCTTGCCATGGCGCGCCAAACCCGCTAACGGCGCGCCTTCGCACTTTTCCCGCATCCACAGCCGGTCGGAACCGGCGCACTACGGAGCATGACGCCATGAAGGCCGAGATTCACCCCGACTACCACATGATCACCGTCCAGATGACGGATGGCACGACGTTCCAGACCCGTTCGACCTGGGGCAAGGAAGGCGACAAGATGGCGCTCGACATCGACCCCAAGTCGCATCCCGCATGGATCGGTGGCCAGCGTCAGCTGGATCAGGGCGGCCAGGTGGCGCGCTTCAACAAGCGCTTTGGCGGCCTGACGCTGAAGAAGTAATCGGCCTTACAAGGTTCAAGGAAAGGGCGCCCGATGTGGCGCCCTTTTTTTTGTCTGTTGGCAGGTGTTGAGAGGGTTACTCGCAGACATTTTGCGACGCTATATCTCGTCATAAATTTGATATGTCTTGTCGGGGTTGCTAGAAATGATTGCACTGTTCCTGTTTGCCGCTGTTGCCGCTAACCAGACCGAGACCGACGTGACCGCCCAGTCGAAGGCAGGGATGCTGCTATGCTCGAATCCGGATGTTGCAACGAAAACATGTTCTACCATTGCCACCTATTCTGTTGTTGAAGGCGGGGCTTCGATCGAGACAGCCGAAATTCTTCTTTCTGCCGACCAGCCCGTCACGCTTGAGATGTCCGCTCCCGTGAAGATCGAGGGTGGAACAATCTGTGGGCAGTTGACGGAGGCTGCTCTCGTAAATGCAAAGGTGCGATTGAACGGTGCACTGCTTCCGGCTGACCGCAATTCTGCGGCGCTGAATAGCCTGCTGCCCAAACTTAGACCCCTTGTCGGCAGACAGACATGTGATGGCTTAAGAATAGAGGGCGAACGCCTGATGAAATATGGTCAGGTCGACCGCATCGACGTTAATCTGCCGGGCAAACCTGTCATTTGGATCGCTCCTAGCAGCGGTTACAAGGTCGCTCCTCGCTAGGCTGTCGCCGCGTGATCCGCGTCCAGAAACGCCGCTACATCGTCCAGCACGACGTCTTTCGACAGGAAGGTCTGGCCGATGCCCCGCGCCAGCAGGAAGGGGAGGGTGCCGGCCGCCATCTTCTTGTCATGGAGCATGTGGCCGACCAATGCAGCGCCATCGGCGGTGACATGGGCGGTGGCGAGGTTGTGGGGCAGGCCGACGGCTTTGAGGTGCGCGGTGACGCGGTCCGCGTCGGACTGGGCGCAAAGGCCGAGGCGCGCTGAGTAGCGGAAGGCCAGCGCCATGCCCGCCGCGACGCCTTCGCCATGCAGGAGCGTGTCGCAAAAGCCGGTGTCGGCCTCCAGCGCGTGGCCGAAGGTGTGGCCGAGGTTGAGCAGCGCGCGGCGGCCGGATGTTTCGCGCTCGTCGTCGGCGACGATCGCGGCTTTCGCGCGGACGCTGCGTTCGATGGCGATGGTGCGGGCGTCGGGGTCACCGGCCAGCAGCGCCTGCGCATTGGCTTCGCACCAGCCGAAGAAATCGGGATCGTCGATCAGACCATATTTGACGACTTCGGCATAGCCCGCGCGGGTTTCGCGCGGGGGAAGGCTGTCGAGGGTCGAGGGGTCAATCAGGACGAGGGTGGGCTGGTAGAAGCTGCCGATCAGATTCTTGCCCGCCGCAGTGTTGATCGCGGTCTTGCCGCCGACCGACGAATCGACCTGGGCCAGCAGGGTGGTCGGCACCTGGATGAAGTGGCAGCCGCGCTTGAGGATGGAGGCGGCAAAGCCGACAAGATCGCCGATCACGCCGCCGCCAAGCGCCACGACATGATCGCCGCGCTCAATCTCCAGCGCCAGCAGCGCGTCGAGCAATTGTTCCAGATGCCGCCAGCTCTTGGTCTGTTCGCCCGGCGGCAGGATGATCGGTTCGAGCGTCACATTGGCGGCGCGCAGGCTGGCGTCGAGCCGGGGAAGCTGGGCGGCGGCGACATGGGCGTCGGTGACGACGACCAGTCGCCCCTTGCGCGCATAGGGGGCCAGGATGTCGCCCGCACGGTCGAGCGCGCCCTGTTCCACGATGATATCATAGCTGCGCGCGCCGAGCGCGACCGGGACTATTGCCATGCCGTCAGATGCTCCATGATGCGGTCGACCGTGATGTCATGCGGGGCCGCGATGCTCTTCACATGAATGGGGGCGAGCGCGTAAACCGGATTGCGGACTGCCGCCAGATCGGTCAGCACCGTGCGGGGATCGCGATCCTTGAGCAGGGGGCGGCCTTCGCGGCGGGACACGCGGTCGACCAGCACGTCAATGTCCGCGTCCAGCCAGATGGCGGTGGCCTGATCCAGGATCAGCGCGCGGGTATCATCCTGCATGAAGGCGCCGCCGCCGGTTGCGATCACCTTGGGCGCGCCGTCCATCAGCCGGGCTATCACGCGGCGTTCGCCGTCGCGGAAATGGGGTTCGCCATAGCGGGCGAAAATTTCGGTGATGGACAGCCCGGCTGCTTTCTCAATCTCCTCATCGGCATCGACGAATGTCACGCCGAGCCGCGCGGCCAGCCGCCGTCCGACGGTGGATTTGCCCACGCCCATCATGCCCACCAGGACGATGGGACCGCGCTTGGCGTTGGTTGCCGGGAATTTGCTGTTTCGCTGCATGGCGACCGGGGCTATACAGCGACCCGTCACAGAGGCAAATCGCATCTTTCCCTGTCGTTTCGCGCGATGGCGGGACCAGCCGTAGCAAGGACTCATGAAGAACAACCGCAATTTCAGCAGTTTTGAGGGCGCTGGCCGCCGTCGTGGCACGCGCCTGCCGATCCTGCCCATCGTCCTGGTGGTGCTGGTCGTCGCGCTGCTGGCCTTCCTGTGGTCGCGCGGCGGCGAGCAGCCGCAGCAGCGTGTCGAGAAAGCCATCCCCGCCGAGAAGCTGGGCCAGTAAAGCCCATGCGCAGGTCCGGGGGTAAGGCGAAATGGGCGCTGGGCAGCTTTGCGCTGGCACTGGCGCTGCCGGTCGTGGCGCAACAGGCGCCCGAATCGCTGTTGCCGCCCGGCTTTGGCGATGCGCCCGAAGCGCCTGCGCCAACGCCCGCGCGGCCTGCGCCGGGATCAACGCCGGGCGTTGTGCCTGCCCCGTCGCTCAATCCTGCGACCCCGCCCGATCTGGCGCTATTGCCGCCGACGGAGGCTAACGCTGCCGAAGAAGAATTGACGCCCGAAGAGCTGGCGGCGCAGAAGGCGAAATATGACCTGCCCGATACGGCGCGCCGGTCGCTGGATCGCATCGGTCCGCTGACGCCCGCGACGCGCGGGATGGAGCCGAACGCCTTTGGCGGGCAGTCGGGCAAATTCCTGGCCACTTTGATGCAGCAGACCCATGCGCCGATCATGTCGCGCTGGGCCGCGATCCTGTTGCGGCGGACGTTGCTGTCGGCGGTGGATACGCCGCGCGACATTGACGGGGCGGACTGGGCGGCGGAGCGCGCCTGGCTGCTGCTGCGCATGGGTGAGGCGGACAGCGCGCGGATGATGGTGCAGAGCGTCGATCCCGACCGCTATTCGCCTCGCCTCTATGCCATTGCGATGCAGACCTATCTGGCAAGCGCGGACCCCGCCGGGCTGTGTCCGCTGTCTGAGGGTGCGCTGCGTTTCAGCAAAGAGCCGGGCTGGGACATGACGCGGGCGATCTGCCCGGCATTGTCGGGCGATCAGGGATCGGCCAGCGGCGCGCTCAATCAGGCGCAGCGGCGCGGCGTGGTGCGCGGGATCGACTATCGGCTGGCCGAAAAGGTGGTCGGCACCGGCTTCAATGCGCGCCGGTCGGTGAAGATCGAGTGGGACGGCGTCGACAAGCTGACGGCGTGGCGCTTTGGTCTGGCGACGGCGCTGAATGTCGAAATTCCCGATACGCTCTATGGCACGGTCGGGTCGCATGTGCGGGCGTGGGAAGCGCGCGCGCCCGCGCTGGCGGCGGTGCGGCGGCGGCCTGCGGTGGAGATTGCGGCGCGGCTGGGGGTGTTTTCCAACGCGGCGCTGGTCGGTTTCTACAGCCAGCTGGCGGCCGATGGCGATGCCCCGGCGGAGATCGCCGACCGGATCGACACGCTGCGCACCGCCTATGCCGGGGCGACCGTGGGCGAGCGGATCGGCGCGATGCAGACATGGTGGCAGGATGGCGCGCGGCCCGACTATGTCGGCCTGATCGCGACGGCGCGCGCGGCTGCGGCCCTGCCCGTGGCGCAGGCCGATGCGCGCGACGCTGCCAATCTGGTCGCGGCGATGATGACCGCCGGTTATGATCGCAACGCGGCGCGCTGGGCGCGGGCGCTGGGGCAGCTGAACGGCGATGGCGCGGCGCAATTTTGGGGCCTGCTGGCGGTCGGCGCACCAAGTCCGGTGGTGGACATTAATGAAGGCCGAGTATCGACCTATGTTGGCGAGGCAGGGCCGGAGAAGGGCCGGATGCTGATCGCGGCGCTGGCCGGTCTGGCGCGGCTGTCGGCTGATGATGCGGCCAGTCTGGCGCAGGATAATGGCGTGAACCTTGCCGCCAGCAGCCGCTGGGCGCGCGCGATCGGCGCGGCGGCGCAGCGGGGCGAAAAGGGCACGGTCGCCTTGCTGGCAGCGGTGGGGATGCAGGGGAGCGACTGGAACCGCCTGCCGCCGGGGCATCTCTATCATGTCGTCGCCGCGCTGCATCGCGTGGGGCTGGACCCCGAAGCGCGGATGATCGCGGCGGAGGCGATTACGCGGCTCTGATGGGTGATGATGATGCCCTGATCGACCGCTTTCTGGAAATGATGGCGGCGGAGCGGGGCGCGTCGCGCAATACCTTGCTGGCCTATCGTGCCGATCTGAACGGCGCTGCCGCGCTGATCGGCGGGCTGGCCGGGGCGAGCAAGGAGGCGCTGGGCAGGCTGGCGGGCGAATGGGCGACGCTGGCGGCATCTTCCGTGGCGCGCAAGGCGTCGGCGCTGCGGGCCTTTTACGGATTTCTGGAGGAAGAGGGGTTGCGCGCGGACAATCCCGCCAGCGCATTGCCGCGCCCGGTGATGCGGCGGCCCTTGCCCAAGATATTGTCGGGGGCCGAAGTCGATAGGCTGTTCGCGCTGATCGCCGAGCGGCTGGCGGTGGCGCATCCCGCGCCTGGCGATCTGCGGCTGTCGGCGCTGATCGAGCTGCTGTACGGGTCGGGGCTGCGCGCCACCGAACTGGTGTCGCTGCCGCGCCGGGCGCTGGCGGCGGATCGGCCCTTTCTGATCCTCAAGGGCAAGGGCGGGCGCGAGCGACTGGTGCCGATTTCCGATCGCGCACGAGCCGCGGTCGCGACCTGGCTGGCGCATGTGCCGCCGGATAGCGCATGGCTGTTTCCGTCGGGGAAAAGTTACCTCAGCCGCATCCGGCTTTATCAGATCGTCAAGGCGCTGGCAGGGGCGGCTGGCATCGCGCCCGAACGGGTCAGCCCGCATGTGCTGCGCCACGCTTTCGCCACCCATTTGCTGGAGGGCGGGGCGGATCTGCGCGCGCTTCAGTCGATGCTGGGCCATGCCGACATCGGCACGACGCAAATCTATACCCATGTTGATAGCCGCCGCCTCGTTGAACTGGTCAACAGCCGTCATCCATTGGGGCAGATGGTGCCGAAAATGCCTCAGCCGCGCGTTGACGACGACGCATCATCGCCCTAACGCCATGCGCCATGGTCAGCTTTCTGGAATTTGAAAAGCCCGTTGCCGAACTGGAAGCGCGCATTGTCGAACTGCGCGCCACTGCCAGCGTCGGCGACATCAATATTGACGGCGAGATCGCGACGCTGGAAGCGCGCGCGGCGAAGATGCTGGGCGACACTTACGCCAAGCTGACGCCTTGGCAAAAGACGCAGGTGGCGCGCCACCCCGAACGCCCGCACTTCAAAGATTATGTCGCGGGCATGTTCGATAACTTCGTGGCCTTGGCGGGCGACCGTGCCTTTGCCGACGATCAGGCGATATTGGGCGGCTTTGCGACGCTGGGCGAACGGCGGGTGATGGTGATCGGCCATGAGAAGGGCGACGATACCGCCAGCCGGGTGCGGCATAATTTCGGCATGGCCAAGCCGGAGGGCTATCGCAAGGCGATCCGCCTGATGGAACTGGCCGACCGGTTCGGCCTGCCGGTGGTGACTTTGGTGGATACGTCGGGCGCTTTTCCCGGCGTACAGGCCGAGGAACGAGGCCAAGCCGAAGCGATTGCGCGGTCGACCGAGGCGTGTCTGAAGCTCGGCGTGCCGATGGTGGCCGCGGTGGTCGGCGAAGGTGGCTCCGGCGGCGCGATTGCGCTGGCGGCGGCCAACCGCGTGCTGATGTTCGAACATGCGGTCTATTCGGTGATTTCGCCCGAAGGCTGCGCGTCGATCCTGTGGCGCACCGCCGACAAGGCCAGCGATGCGGCGACGGCGATGCAGGTGACGGCGCAGCATCTGAAAAATCTGGGCGTCATCGACACGATCGTGCCGGAGCCGGTGGGCGGGGCGCATCGCGATCCCGTCGAGGCGATTGCCAGCCTGGGCGCGGCGATCGAGGCGGAACTGGCGGCGCTGGATGGCATGGATGCCCAGGCGCTGCGCACCGACCGGGCGGACAAATTTCTCGCTATCGGTGCCTGACGGACGCTTGACGGGGAACGCTCCGGCCCCTCTTCTCGTTACGATGAGGTAACAGAAATGGAGGTTAGGGGATGAACTGGAAATTGTCGCTGGCGTGCGCCAGTGTGGGTATGGCCGCGCTGGTGGCTGCGCCTGCCGTGATCGGCCAGCAGCGCGCGATACGGACTGTCTCGTCGATCAGCGCGCAGGACAAGGCCACGGGTGCGAAGCAGCATCCTGAACTGCTCAAGGAATTTGGCGGTCCCTATGCCGGGCCGCAGGCGCGCTATGTCGAGAGCGTCGGACGCCGCATCGCGGTGCAATCGGGTCTCTCCAACGCGCAGAGCGATTTTACCGTCAGCCTGCTCAATTCGCCGGTCAACAACGCCTTCGCTATTCCCGGCGGCTATGTCTATGTCACGCGCCAGCTGATGGCGCTGATGAATGATGAGGCGGAACTGGCAGGCGTGCTGGGGCATGAAGTGGGCCATGTCGCGGCCCGCCATGGCCAGCGGCGGCAACAGGCGGCGCAGCGCAATGCGATTGGTGGGGCTTTGCTGGGCGTGCTGACGGGGGCGCTGCTGGGCGATTCGGGATTTGCCGGGCTGATCCAGAAGGGGATTGGCACGGGCAGCCAGCTGCTGACGCTGCGATTCTCCCGCACGCAGGAATATGAGGCTGACGATTTGGGCATCCGTTATCTGGCGTCTGGTGGCTATGATCCGCGCGCGCTGTCCGGGATGCTGGCGTCGCTGGCGGCGCAGAGCAATCTGGATGCGCGAGTCGCGGGGAGCGCGCGCACGATGCCGGAATGGGCCAGTACCCATCCCGATCCGGCATCCCGGGTCGCGCGCGCAGCCAAGGGCGCGGCGGGCAGCGGGTCGAAGAGCGTCGTGCGCAACCGGGACGCCTTCCTCAACGCGCTCGACGGGCTGCTCTATGGTGACGATCCCCGGCAGGGCGTGATCGAGGGTAATCGTTTCCGTCATCCCGACCTGCGCCTGACCTTCACCGCGCCGACCGGCTTTGGCATGGAAAATGGCGCGGATGCGGTGTCGGTGACCGGATCGGGCGGGCAGGCGCAATTTGGCGCGGCCCCCTACTCGGGCAATCTGGCGGCCTATATCGACAGCGTCTTTGCCAAGCTGGGCGGAGCGAATGGCAGCGTGCCGGAGGGCGAGGTGCGGCGGGCTACCGTGAACGGGCTGCCTGCCGCGTGGCGCACGGTCCGCGCAAACAGTCAGTCGGGCGCGGTCGATGCGACTGTTTTTGCTTATGATTTTGGCGGCGGCAAAGCCTATCACTTCCTGCTGCTGACGGCGGCGGGGCAGGGCATCGGCCCGTTCAATGCGATGGTGCAGTCGGTCCAGCGTCTTTCGGCGCAGGAAGCCGCTGCGATCAAGCCGCGCCAGGTCGATGTTGTGACGGTGAAGGCAGGCGATACGGTCCAGTCGCTCAGCCGCCGTATGGCCTATAGCGACTATCAGCTTGAGCGGTTTCTGACGATCAATGCGCTGGCGGCCAATGCGTCGCTGCGGCCGGGTCAGCGGGTGAAGATCGTGACCTGGTAACGCCAAACGAAAAAGAGCGGCGAAGTTGCCTTCGCCGCCCCCTTATTCGACAATGTGCCGGGCTTACTTGAGGTTGCCCGAAACATTGTTGAAGGTGCTGCCGAGCTTCGTGCCCAGGCTGGTCATCGCGCCAATGGCGGCGACAGCGATCAGAGCCGCGATCAGGCCATATTCAATGGCGGTCGCGCCCTTGTCGTTCTTCAGCATCTTACGGATGAACTGCATGTTAGGTCTCCTTATCTTGAAACTGCGTTTAACTACCCGGCCGCCCCGCTTGAATGTATGTGGTCAGCAAGGAACGGATTAGAGGAGGTCAGTTGAAAAACTGTTAATGAGGATCAAGCCGCTGTCAGATATTGATGGTTAACGCGACGTTACTTCATTGGACACGTTGTTCCACATGCCGGTCGTCTTGTTGGCTACGTTGGTCAGCGCCGTGATCATGGCCAGAACGACCATCGCGATGATGAGTCCATATTCGACCGCGGTCGCACCACGTTCGCATCGCGTAAGGCCCAGGCGGGCGATGATTTCGATGATCCCGCGCATACGGTCCCCAGTTCACTACAGACAGTCCCCGACAGACCTGTAAAAGACCCACGGTTAAAAAAGCCCTTTCATTGGACCTTTATGGATAGTTTTTCGCCTTTGCTGGTGGTGGCCGCCGCCCTGATCGATGCGGATGGCCGCGTCCTCGTGCAGCAACGTCCGCCGGGCAGATCAATGGCGGGGCTGTGGGAGTTTCCGGGCGGGAAGCTGGAGCCGGGAGAAACCCCTGAAGCGGCGCTGATCCGCGAGCTGGAGGAGGAACTGGGTATCCGCACCCATGCCAGTTGCCTAGCACCCGCGACCTTCGCCAGCGAACCGCTGGGCGACAGGCATCTGCTGCTGCTGCTCTATGTCTGCCGGAAATGGGAAGGGGTGGCGCAGGCGCGCCATGCCACGGCGCTGCAATGGGTGCGCCCGGCGCAGATGTACGGGCTGGACATGCCGCCCGCCGACCTGCCGCTGATCGGGATATTGGAAGCTTTGCTGTAGGCGGGAGGGAGCGCCCCTCCCGCCTGGGTGTCACTCTTCGCGTGCCTTGCTCTGGAGCTGGATATAATTTTGGATGCCCATGCGTTCGATCATTTCGAACTGGGTTTCCAACGTGTCGATATGCTCTTCCTCGCTTTCGAGGATGTACTGGAACAGGTCGCGGGTCACATAGTCGCGAATCGATTCGCAATAGGCGATGCCGTCCTTGAGCGGGGGCAGGGCTTCATATTCGAGCGCGAGGTCGGCTTTGAGGATTTCCTCGACCGTTTCGCCGATCTTGAGGCGGCCCAGCAGCTGGAAATTCGGCAAGCCGTCGAGGAAGAGGATGCGCTCCGCCAGCTTGTCGGCGTGCTTCATCTCGTCGATCGATTCCTCATATTCGAACTTGGCGAGCTTTTCGACGCCCCAGTGATTGAGGATGCGATAATGGAGGAAATATTGGTTGATCGCGGTCAGCTCATTTTTGAGCACCTCGTTCAGATAGTCGATGACCTTCGGGTCGCCTTTCATGGCGGATACTCCGGCTGGGGGGAAATGCCGCCGGACTATAGGCTTTCGGATCAACGCTGTTAAGCTGAAAAGCCTTGATATTCCGCCATCTTATCGCGCGCTATTGCGTCGGCTTCGCGAATCCTTCGTGCGGATGATTTGCAGTCGTGTCAGGCCGATGCGCGCTCGGCGGCGATGATCGTGCGGGCGAAGGGGACGCACTGGCCGCATTTGGGGCGGCGGCCAAAGCGGGCATAGGCGCTGCATGGCGTATCCGCGCCGTCGCGCACGGCTTCCTTCAAATCCTTTTCACGAATGGCATTGCAGATACAGACGACCATCGAGACACTCTCCTGATAAAGGGGAGATAGCGCAGATGATAATAGGTCGCAATAGTAATCAGCTGCTCTTGCGAATCTTTTGCGGTTGGCCGCGGACCAGGCTGCGCCAGAGCCATTCCGCCGGGCCAAGCGCGAATCGCAACAGCCAGATCGGCGACCAGAGCAGCATCAACGCCCACGCCCCCAGGACGAAGGGAAGCAGAAGGGCGGGGCGGACATGGCCGAACAGGCCCAGCCCCCAGCCGTAGAAAAGCGCGGTCATCAGCAGGCTGGACCCCAGATAATTGCTGAGCGCCATGCGCCCGGCGGCGGAGAGGCGCGCGACCAGCGGGTGATCGCGATGGCGCGCAAGCAGCCACAGGATGAGCGCTGCCCCGCCCACGGCAAGCGGTATGCGGAAGGGGAAGGACCAGAGCAGCACGGTGCCGAAAGCAGGCAGCGGTGCAAAGCCGCTGGCGATGATCCAGATGGCCAGGCCCATCATGGGAGGCAGTCCGATGAGGAAGCAATGGCGCGCGGTGCGCCAATATTGATCGGCAGGCCAGCGACCGGTGAGGAAGCCGCCTTTCAGCATCGCCATGCCCAGCAGCATGAAGCCCAGCACATCAAGGCTGGTGAACATGAAGCCCCACAGCCATTCGCCGGGGAAGGCAGCAAGCTTGTGCGACAGGATCGCGCCAAAGCCGCTACGATAGGTGGCGAGTTCCGCGCGGACGCCGGGGCTGGCGGGATCGGCCATGGTCGCCATGAAGGTCGCAAAGCCATCGCGCGTGGCGCCGCTGGCGTCGGGCAAGGCTGCGGCATGGCCCCAGGCGTATAGGGTGGCGATGAAGGCAGCGCAGAGCAGGAAGTGGAGAAGGAAGATGAGGAAGGCGCTCTTGACCAGCGCCATTGGCTCCTGCCGCACGAAGCGGAGCGCGATGAGGCTGACCAGCGCATAGATCGCCAAAATGTCGCCCCACCAGAGCAGCAGATAATGGGCCATGCCAATGACGAATAGCCAGCCCGCGCGGATCATCTGGCTGCGGCGACCGTCGCGCCCGGCCATTTCTTCCCGGTCGATCAGCAGCAGCATCGACGCGCCGAACAGCATGGCAAACAGGCCACGCATCTTGCCGTCGAACAGGATCAGGCTGCTCAGCCAGAAGGCGATGTCGCCGGTGCCGAGCGATCCCGATGCGGCCGGGTTGAAATAGGCCGATTGCGGCAGGGCGAAGGCGGTGATGTTCATCCACAGGATGCCCATCACCGCGCAGCCGCGCAGCACGTCCATGGCGGGGATGCGGGGGGATGTCATGGGAGCCATCCATGAAGGGGACTGGTCAGCGGCGCAAGCCTCTGCCAAGGCGCGTAACCATGATTGATGGCTCCAGGCATTGGCGCAAGCAACGGATCAGCGACGCCTTCGGCGCGGCGGCGGCGCATTATGACGACCATGCCGGGCCGCAGCGACAGGCGGCGGCGCTGGTGGCAGAGTTGGCCCAGCGGCAAAAGCCCGATGGGGTCGAGCGTATATTGGAGATTGGCTGCGGCACCGGTTTCCTGACGCGCGATGTGCAGGCGCGCTGGCCGGGGGCGGAGATGGTGGTGACCGACCTGTCGCCGGGGATGCTGGAACAGGCGGCCTCTGCGGGCCATGTCGCGGGCCGATTTCTGACCATGGACGGGGAAGCGCCGATCTTTGACGGGCCGTGGTTCGACCTGATCGTGTCCAGCCTGGCGTTTCAATGGTTTGATGATCTGGCCAGCGGAATATCGCGGCTGGCGGGGCTGTTGCGGCCGGGCGGGAGCCTGATCTTCTCGACCATGGGGCAGGGGAGTTTCGCGCGCTGGCGGGCGGCGCATAGGCAATGCGGGCTGGTGGCGGGGGTGCCGGATTACCCGACGCTGGACGGGCTGCGCGCGATGCTGGCGGGGTTTGGCGATGCGTTCGCTTTTGATGAGACGTATGCGCTGGATTGCGGCGGGGCTCGGGGGTTGATAGCCCATTTGCGCGGGATTGGCGCGGTGGTGCCGGGTGAGGGGCGGGCGCCGCTTGTCCCGGGGGATCTGCGGCGGGTGATGGCGGCGTTTGAGGCCGAGGGTGGCGGGGATGCGTATCAGGTGCTGTTCGGGCGGGTGACGCGGTCAGCGCGCTGATTTGCGGATCATCAGTTTGAGGCCCGACCAGATGGCGTCGACAGCGCACACCTTCACGTCGACCAGATCGGTCGCGGGCAGGATGACGGCGCGGATCACATCTTCGGTAATGTCGGTCGGAACTTTGGATGCCTTTTTCGGCCAGCTGACCCAGAGGAAGCCGGTGGGTGCTAGCAGCGGGCGGAGCGCAGTGATTTTCGCAGTCATGTCAGCGCGATCGGTGACGAAGATTTGGGCGGCGTCGATCGGCGCTTGCGGGTGGGGCAGGCGGATGACGCCGGAGTCGGCGAGTTCAGCCTCGACGGACGCGGGCATGGCATCCCACAAGGCGCGCAGGCCGGGCTTGAGGCTGAGCTTTTTGGGTAGAGGGGTGGTGGAGTAGCCGGTGGTCATGAGGCTTGGCTCCGAACATAGGCGACGATCGCATCGGCGGTGGTTGCGGGGTCTTTTAGCACATCGGCGGCGGGGATACGCAGCAGGCTTATGCCGTGGGTAAGCAGCCACGCATCACGGGTCGCATCGTGGGCGGGGCTGTCGCCCATGTCATGGGCTACGCCGTCAATTTCTATGCCCAGCTTTGCAGACGGGGCGTAGAAATCGAGGATATAGGGGCCGACCGGATGCTGGCGACGGAATTTGATGCCTTGCGGTTGGCCTTTGAGCAATCGCCAGAGCAAGGCCTCGGGGAGGGAGAGGTTCTGTCGGAGCGCGCGGGCTTTGGCGACGGTGCGGGGGGGGCGTTGCGCGCGCCATTGCCCCTCCGTCAGCGCTTCGCGCTGCCACCTCCCCATGCCTTCGGCACAGGGAGGAACTGGGTAGGATTTGATCCTCCTTGTCGCGTAGCGATGGGGAGGTGGCTGGCCGAAGGCCAGACGGAGGGGCTATTTCCGCTCCCTGTCGTCAAAGTTCGCTGTCCATCAGAGCGGGGAAGAAGCCTTCATGCGCGGCGCGCAGGTCGGTGAGGGGGACGCCCGCCACTTCCAGTCCGCCGGTGGTGCCGATGCGGACAGCGCCCGGAATGTCGATTCCCTGTGACGCGGCGACGACATAGCGGCCCTGATCTTCGCCAAAGGCGGAAGCCGTGGTGAGTGCGGTGTCGAGCTTTGCACCGATCTTGCCCGCCAGCGCCATTTCCGTGAGCGTGACGATCAGGCCGCCGTCGGCAATATCATGGACGGCATTGACGGTGCCTGCCGCAACCAGCGCGCGGATCGTGTCTGCATTGGCGCGCTCGGCGGTTAGATCGACCTTGGGCGCATCGCCCGCTTCACGGCCGGCGATTTCGCGCAGCCAGATCGACTGGCCCAGATGCGTGCCCAAAGCCCCTTCTGGCCCGCCGATCAGCCAGATGGCGTCGCCTTCATTCTTGAACGCGACAGTCGCCATCTTGTCGACGTCCGCCAGCAAGCCAATCCCGCCAATCGCGGGGGTCGGCAAAATGGCGCTGCCGCCGCCCGTCGCCTTGCTCTCATTATAGAGCGACACATTGCCGCTCACGATCGGGAAATCCAATGCGCGGCAGGCGTCGCCCATGCCGTCGAGGCAGCCGGTCAGCTGAGCCATGATTTCGGGGCGCTGGGGGTTGGCGAAGTTGAGGCAGTTGGTGACCGCCAGCGGCGTCGCGCCGACGGCGGACAGGTTGCGATAGCATTCGGCGATCGCCTGCTTGCCGCCTTCATAGGGGTCGGCATAGCAATAGCGCGGGGTGCAATCGGTGCTGATCGCAATGCCCTTGTTCGATCCGTGGACGCGGACCACTGCGGCGTCGCCGCCGGGGCGCTGGACGGTGTCGGCGCCGACCATGTGATCATATTGTTCCCAGATCCAGCGGCGGCTGGCGATGTCGGGGCTGCCCATGAGTTTGATGAGGTCCGCGCCGATGTCGGTGGATTCGGGGATATCGCCGAGCGGCTGGACGCCCGACCAGACTTTATAGTCGTACACCGGCATGGAGGGGCGATCATAGAGCGGGGCGTCGTCGGCCAGCGGGGCGAGGGGAATGTCGCAGACGGTTTCGCCATGATGGACCAGAACCATGCGGCCCGTGTCGGTGACGGTGCCGATCACCGCGAAATCCAGTTCCCATTTGTGGAAAATGGCTTCGGCAAAGGCTTCGCGGCCGGGCTTCAGCACCATCAACATGCGCTCCTGACTTTCGGAGAGCATCATTTCATAGGCGGTCATGCCGGTTTCGCGTTGCGGCACGGCGTCCATGTTGAGGAGCAGGCCGACGCCGCCCTTGCTTGCCATTTCGACGCTGGAGGAGGTGAGGCCCGCCGCGCCCATATCCTGAATCGCGACGATCGCGTCGGATGCCATGAGTTCAAGGCACGCCTCGATCAGCAGCTTTTCAGTGAAGGGATCGCCGACCTGCACGGTGGGGCGCTTGGCGTCGGCGTCGTCGCCGAAATCGGCGCTGGCCATGGTCGCGCCATGGATGCCGTCGCGGCCGGTCTTGGAGCCGACATAGACGATGGAATTGCCCACGCCTGACGCTGCCGAATAGAAAATCTTGTCGGTGTCGGCGATGCCCACGGTCATCGCGTTGACCAGGATATTGCCGTCATAGGCGGGGTGGAAATTGACTTCGCCGCCCACCGTGGGCACGCCGACGCAATTGCCATAGCCGCCAATGCCGCGCACCACGCCGCTGATCAGGTGACGCATCTTGGGGTGATCGGGCCGTCCGAAGCGCAGCGCGTTCATATTGGCGATGGGGCGCGCGCCCATGGTGAACACGTCGCGCAAAATACCGCCAACCCCGGTCGCCGCACCCTGATAGGGTTCGATATAGCTGGGGTGGTTGTGGCTCTCCATCTTGAAGATCGCCGCCTGTCCGTCGCCAATGTCGACCACGCCGGCATTTTCGCCGGGGCCGCAAATGACCTGCGGGCCGGTGGTCGGCAGCTTCATCAGGTGGATTTTGGAGGATTTATAGCTGCAATGCTCCGACCACATGACCGAGAATATGCCCAGTTCCGTGAGGTTCGGCTCGCGGCCGATCGTTTTCAGGACGCGGTCATATTCTTCCGGGCTGAGGCCATGTTCGGCGACGATTTCCGGGGTGATGTGGGGAGCGGTGCTGGACATGTGCGCGCCTTTAGCGGGGCCAAGCGGGATTCACAATGGTGGGTGTGGGGGCATGGCGCAACGCTGGCGCATTTCCCCTCCACCACGCCCTACGGGCGCGGTCCCCCTCCCCAAGCAAGCTTGGGGAGGATAAGAAAAAGGCCGGACCTTTGGGGAAAGGTCCGGCCTGGGAAAAGGATGAGGCTGCGTGCGTCTTAGACGTGGCAGGCCTGTGCGCCCTTGCCGGGCACGGTGATGGTGACGTCGTCGCCTGCACCGCTGACTTCAAAGCCTTCGGCAGTGAAGGGCTGGCCGACTTCGGCGGCCTTGAGCGTGGTCGCGGTGCCGCCCTTTTCGGTGCGCAGCTGGGCGGTCTTGTCGTCGCTCATATAGTCGACGAAGATCAGGCTGTTGTCCTTGCAGCGGAACTGCTTGTTGGCCTTGACCGACGGCGGCAGCTCGACTGGCGCGGCGTTGGCCAGTTCGGCAGCCATAGGATCGGCAGGGCCGCCCACGACTTCGGGTTCATCATTCTTGTTGCAGGCGGCCAGCAGGCTGAGCGAGGCAACGGCGATAAAGGGGAGATAAAATTTCATAGCGGTCCTTCTATGTGCACCTGCAACATGCTGCGTCAACGCAAAACTGCCCATAATCCACCATCGCTATCATATGACGTCATGACGGCACGATGACAGTCATGAAAGCCGGCACGAAAGCCGGTGTGATGGCTTGACCGGGGCGGCGGCGGCGGTCAATGCAGGGACATGGCAGACGATAGCAGCATAGCGCCCCCCGATCCAGCAACGCTCTCTTTCGAGGATGCCTTGCGCGCGCTCGAAACGATCGTGCGGCGGCTTGAAAGCGGCGACGTGCCGCTCGACGAGTCGATCTCGCTCTATGCGCAAGGCGAAGAATTGCGCAAGCGCTGTACCGAGCGGCTGGCGGCGGCCGAGGCGCGGATCGCCAAGCTGACGATCGACGCCAATGGCGCTGTGACCGGCGCGCAGCCGTTCGGCACGGAGTGAGCGGCATGACCGGGGGAGAGGCGGCCTCCGCAGGGGCACTGGTGACGGCGCGCGCGGCGGAAGTGGCGGCGGCGATCGACACCGCGTTCGACCATCTGCTGAGCGTGCCGGACGATCCACGGGCGCGGCTCTATGAGGCGATGCGCCATGCCGCGATCGGCGGGGGCAAGAGGCTGCGGCCATTGCTGGTGCAGGCGACCAGCGACCTGTTCCATCTGTCGCGCGAATCGGCGCTGCGGGTCGGCCTGGCGATCGAGTGCATCCATGTCTATTCGCTGGTGCATGATGATCTGCCCGCGATGGACGATGACGACATGCGCCGGGGCAAGCCGACCGTTCACAAGGCGTTTGACGAGGCGACGGCGATATTGGCGGGCGACTGCCTGCACGATCTGGCGTTCCAGATATTGTCCGACGAGGAGACCCATCCCGATCCGTTCGTGCGGATCGAACTGGTCCGCGCGCTGGCGCTGGCCAGTGGCCCTGTGGGCATGGCGGGCGGGCAGATGATGGACCTGGAAGCGGAACATGCAAGGTTTGACCTGGCCACTGTCACCCGCCTGCAAAATCTTAAAACCGGGGCGCTGATCGCCTTTTGCGTCGATGCCGCCGCGATCATGGCGCGGATCCCGGCGGATGCACGCAAGGGGCTGCACGGCTATGCCCGCGACATTGGCCTGGCGTTCCAGATTGCCGACGATCTGCTGGACGTAGAGGGCGACGCGGCGCTGGCGGGCAAGGCGCTGGGCAAGGATGCGGCGGCGGGCAAGGAGACGTTCGTGTCGCTGCTGGGCGTCGATCGGGCGCGGGCGCAGGCGCATATGTTGGTCGATCAGGCCAAGGCGCATCTGCATGGCTATGGGGTCGAGGCGGACCTGCTGCGCGCCATTGCCGACTATATTGTGGAGAGGGATCGCTAAAGACCATGAGCAAGCAGCGCATCGGTGTCTATCCCGGCACATTCGATCCCATCACATTGGGGCATATGGACATCATCCGGCGCGGCGCGAAGCTGGTCGACCGGCTGGTCATCGGGGTGACCACCAATATCAGCAAGTCGCCGATGTTCAGCGATGAAGAGCGGCTGGAAATGGTGCGGCGCGAATGTGCCGGGATCGACGCGGACATCGTTGTCGTCGGTTTCAATTCGCTGCTGATGGACTTTGCCGAATCGCAGGGGGCCAGCGTCATCATCCGCGGGCTGCGCGCGGTCGCCGACTTTGAATATGAATATCAGATGGCGGGCATGAACCAGCAGATCAATGCACGTGTCGAAACCGTGTTTCTGATGGCCGACGTGTGCCTGCAACCGATCGCGTCCCGGCTGGTCAAGGAAATCGCGCTTTATGGCGGGCCGATCCATAAATTTGTCGGGCCGGCGGTGCGTGACGAGGTGGTGGCGCGGGTTGAAAAACTGGGGCGCAAAGGCAGCGCTTAATACCGCTCAGCCTGCGTTCAGTTGCCAATCGCGATCAGCGCGCTATCAGGACGGCCAAGATATTGAGGAAAGTAAGTCCCATGCGTTTCACCTGCGCGCTCAAGACCGTGGCGATCGGCATCGCCCTTACCGCGTCCGGCCTGGCCTATGCCCAGGGCGGCGGCAGCAAGGGCGATGATATGAAGAAGGCGGAGGCCGCGGCGCGGGCGGCGGAAAATGCCAAGTCGCTGGGCGGCGACCTGACCCCCAAGCTGCCACCGGCGGTTGTGCCGGCCGACCCGCAGAATATCTGGGACCTGGACCTGTCGAGTGGCGGGCGGGTGCGCATCCAGCTGCGCCCCGACATCGCGCCCGGCCATGTCGAGCGGATCAAGGAGCTGACGCGGCAGGGCTTTTATAACGGCCTGAAATTCCATCGCGTCATCCCCGGCTTCATGGCGCAGGGTGGCGATCCCAAGGGTGATGGCACTGGCGGTTCGACCCAGCCGGACCTGAAGGCCGAGTTCAACCCGATGCCGCATCTGCGTGGTACGGTGTCGATGGCGCGGGCGCAGGGGGAGGACAGCGCTAACAGCCAGTTCTTCATCGTGCTGCTGCCGCGGATGCAGCTGGACAAGAAATATACGGTGTTCGGCCGGGTGATCGAGGGCATGAACTATGTCGACGCGATCGCGCAGGGCGAACCGCCCGCCAATCCGACCGTGATCTTGCAGGCTTCGATCGAGAGCGATGGCAAGCCGCCGGTGACCGCGCCGGTTGCGCCAGTCGCGCCGTCGATTATTGGCGCGCCGAAGAAGTAAGTGAGAGAAGGGGCTGGTTCGTCCGGCGACCATCCGTTCGCTCTATCATGATTATAGCACCGGCTGTTCCCGCGAAGGCGGGAACCCAGTCCGGAGGGCGGGACTGGGTTCCCGCCTTCGCGGGAACACTGATAATGGCTGAACAGGGCAGCGTCCTACCATGCGCGTAGATCTTTTCGATTTTGACCTGCCGCCGGAGAATATCGCGCTGCGGCCTGCGTCGCCGCGCGATAGCGCAAGGCTGTTGCTGGTGCCGGGCGAGGGTGATTTTGCTGACCTGAGCGTGCGTGATCTGCCTTCGCTGCTGCGCGCGGGCGATGTGCTGGTGTTCAACGACACGCGCGTCATTCCCGCCCAGCTGGAGGGGATGCGCGGCAATGCGCGGATCGGGGCGACGCTGCACAAGCGATTGGGACTGCGCCAGTGGCAGGCCTTTTTGCGTAATGCCAAGCGGGTGCGTGATGGCGAGCGGATCGATTTCGGGGCGGGGGTGACGGCGATTGCCGGACCGCGCGACGATGATGGCGGGGTGACGCTGAGTTTCGAGGGTGAGGAGCCGGTGGAGGTTCTGCTGGAGCGGGCGGGACGGATGCCGCTGCCGCCCTATATCGCCAGCAAGCGCCCGACCGATGAGCGTGACCGAGCCGATTATCAGACGATGTTCGCGCGGGAGGATGGCGCGGTGGCAGCGCCTACGGCTGCGCTGCATTTTACCCCGGAATTGATGTCAGCGCTGGCGGAGCGCGGGATCGCGACCGAGACGTTGACCCTGCATGTCGGCGCGGGCACCTTCCTGCCGGTCAAGGCGGACGATACCGACGATCATCGGATGCACGCCGAATGGGGGCGGATCGAGGCGGCGACGGCGGATCGGCTGAATGCCGCGCGGGCGGCGGGGGGGCGGCTGATCGCGGTTGGCACCACCAGCCTGCGCCTGCTGGAAAGCGCGGCGGGGGAGGACGGGATCATCCGGGCCTTTGCCGATGAGACCCGCATTTTCATCACGCCAGGCTACCGGTTCCGGGCGATTGACGGGCTGATGACCAATTTCCATCTGCCCAAATCGACCTTGTTCATGCTCGTCAGTGCGCTGATGGGGACCGAGCGGATGCGCGCGGCCTATGACCATGCGATCGGGTCGGGCTATCGTTTTTACAGTTATGGCGATTCTTCGCTGTTGTTGCCCGGATGATCCGGCGCACATTTCTGTGCTAGGCGGGGCGTCATGAGCAAGCAGGCGGGAAGCGAGGACGGGGTGCGATCGCGGCGCGACGAGATACTCGCGGTCGCGGCGCAGCTGTTCGCGCGCAAGGGTTATCGCGGCACGTCGATGCGCGACATTGGCGAAGCGTCCGGGGTGCTGGGCGGGTCGCTCTATCACCATATCAAGTCCAAGGACGCACTGTTCGTTGAGCTGCATAATGGCGCGCTGGACGCGGCGGAAGCGCGGATCGTAGCCGCGGTGGCGGCAGCGGGCGATCCGTGGGACAGGCTGGAGGCAGCGTGTGTGGCGCTGCTGGATGTGCAGTTGGCGCCCGATTCGCTGACCATGCCGATGATGAATGATTTTCGCGAAGTACCCGATGATGTCCGGGCGCAACTGGTGGCACGGCGCGACCGGTTCGAAGGGCTGTTCCGGGCGATCGTGGCGGACCTGCCCTTGCCCGCCGGGATCGACCGGTCAGTCTATCGCAACCTGCTCCTGTCGCAGCTCAATGCGGCGGCGGACTGGTTCCGGCCCGGTCGCCTCAGTCCGCGCGAGATTGCCGTTCAAGTCGCGCGGATCTTCCGGCACGAGGGTTAGAATGGTATGACTTCAGGGTGAAACTCCCCACCTCCGTTCGTTTCGAGCGAAGTCGAGAAACGTGGTGCACAGGTTTCTCGACTTCGCTCGAAACGAACGGATAAATGTAAGTCATCCCGCCTTAGTCCCGCCGCGCCAGCGCCACGGGCAGTTCGCTGCGCAACAGGTCGAGCAGGCCGGTGATTTTGGGCAGGAGATGGCGACGCTGGGGATAGACGGCCCAGATGGGTTCGTCCTCCATCGCGAAATCGGCGAGGAGGGGCACCAGTGCGCCGGATGCGATATGGGGCAGGACGTAAAATTCGGGCAGCTGGCATATGCCCATTCCCGCGACCGCCGCCTGCGCCACCGCCGCGCCGCTGTTGCAGCGCCAGCGGCCGCGCGGACGGATGGTTTCGACCCGGCCCCAGGAGCGGAACTGCCAGCTGGTCGATGTGCCGATCAGGCAGTCATGATGGGCCAGGTCGGCAATGGCGTTGGGCGTGCCGTGCGCGGCGAGATAGGCAGGCGCGGCGCAGGTGTAGAGGGTGCGCGAGGCTATGCGGGTGCCGATCAGCCGGCTGTCGGCCAGCGTGCCGGTGCGGATCGCCATGTCATAGCCTTCGCCGATCAGGTCCACCAGACGGTTGGTCAGCTCTATCGTGACAGTGAGCTTGACATAGCGCGTGGCAAATTGCCGGACGATGGGGGCGATGAAGCGCTCGCCCATCGCGGTCGAGCAGGTGATGCGTAAATCGCCCTGTGGCTCGGCCCCTTCGCTGATGAGGGCGATGGCCTCGTCCCGTTCAGTGACGATGCGGCTGCAATGGTCGTAGAAGAGGCGGCCCGTGTCGGTCAGTCGGACGGTGCGGGTGGTGCGGTGGAAGAGCGGGCGCTGCACCCGGTTTTCCAGCGCGGCGATGGCGCGGCTCATATGGGTGGTGGAGAGGCCGAGCGCGTCGGCCCCGCCCTTGAAACTGCCGGTGGTCGCCACGGCGACAAATTCGTCGATCCCATCCCAGCCGCGCATGGATTATCCCTTATATGAAATAATGAATTGCAAAAATCCTTCCTTATCGCGCGGGTGGGATATTGCTAGGGCAAGGCAGCATCATATCAGGAGCTTCCCCCATGAAAACCCGCGCCGCCGTCGCCTTTGAAGCCAAGAAGCCGCTGGAGATTGTCGAAGTCGATCTGGAAGGGCCGAAAGCGGGCGAAGTACTGGTAGAAATCATGGCGACGGGCATCTGCCATACCGACGCCTATACGCTCGACGGGTTCGACAGCGAGGGCATCTTCCCGTCGATCCTGGGGCATGAGGGCGCGGGGATCGTGCGCGAAGTCGGGCCGGGCGTCACCAGCGTGAAGCCGGGCGACCATGTGATCCCGCTCTACACGCCCGAATGTCGCCAGTGCAAAAGCTGCCTGAGCGGCAAGACCAACCTGTGCACCGCGATCCGCGCGACGCAGGGCAAGGGGCTGATGCCGGACGGGACGACACGCTTTTCCTACAAGGGCCAGCCTATCTTTCACTATATGGGCTGTTCGACCTTCTCCAACTTCACCGTTTTGCCCGAAATCGCGGTCGCGAAAATCCGCGAGGACGCGCCGTTCGACAAGAGCTGCTATATCGGCTGCGGCGTGACCACGGGCGTGGGCGCGGTGGTGAACAGCGCCAAGGTGACGCCGGGGTCCAACGTCATCATCTTCGGGCTGGGCGGCATTGGCCTGAACGTCATTCAGGGCGCAAAGCTGGTCGGCGCGGACATGATCATCGGCGTCGATATCAATGACAGCAAGGAAGAATGGGGCCGCCGGTTCGGCATGACCCACTTCGTCAATCCCAACAAGGTGGAGGGCGACATCGTCCAGCATCTGGTCGCGCTGACCGATGGCGGGGCGGACTATACGTTCGATTGCACCGGCAATACCGGGGTGATGCGCACCGCGCTGGAGGCGTGCCATCGCGGCTGGGGCGAGAGTATCATCATTGGCGTTGCGGAAGCGGGCAAGGAAATCAGCACCCGCCCGTTCCAGCTGGTGACTGGCCGGGTATGGAAGGGTAGCGCGTTCGGCGGGGCCAAGGGGCGGACCGACGTGCCCAAGATCGTCGACTGGTACATGAACGGCAAGATCGAGATCGACCCGATGATCACCCATGTGCTGAGCCTGGAGGAGATCAACAAGGGGTTCGACCTGATGCACGCGGGCGAGAGCATCCGCAGCGTTGTCGTATTCTGACAAGAATCTGGCATAACATTCTGGTATAAAGGGGAGTATTTATGGCTATCTTCACGCATGTCTGCCTTGGCGCGCTCGATCTGCCTGCGTCCAAAGCCTTTTATGACGCCGCGCTGGGCAAGCTGGGCATCGCCAATCTTGGCCCGATGGGGGACGCGGCGTTCCTCTATGGCAAGGATAGCCCGGAATTCATCGTGCTGAAGCCTGCCAACGGCGCGCCAGCGACCTATGCCAATGGCGGCACGCTGGGTTTCCTGGCGGAAAACCGGGCCCAGGTCCGCGCTTTCCATGAAGCCGGGCTGGCCCAGGGCGGCGTCGATGAAGGCGAGCCGGGGCCGCGCGCCTTCACGCCGACCGCTTATGCCGCCTATCTGCGCGATCCGGCCGGTAACAAGGTCTGCGCCTATTGCTTCGCTGACGGCGAATGAGCGGCACGGGCGTGATGGAAACGGTCTCGGAAAATCGCGCCTTTGGCGGGGTGCAGGGCGTGTATCGCCATGCATCCGCCAGCACCGGCACGGACATGGTCTTTTCCGTGTTCGTGCCGCCGCATGAGGCGGGGGCGACGCTGCCGGTGGTCTGGTATCTGTCGGGGCTGACCTGCACCCATGCCAATGTGACCGAGAAAGGCGAGTTTCGCGCGATCTGCGCGGAACTGGGGCTGATCTTCGTTGCGCCCGATACGTCGCCGCGGGGCGAAGGCGTGGCTGACGATCCCGATGGCGCTTATGATTTCGGGCTGGGCGCCGGTTTTTACGTTGATGCGACCGAGGCGCCCTTCGCGGCGCATTACAAGATGTGGTCCTATGTGACGGAAGAACTGCCCGCGCTGATCGCGACGGAATTTCCGGCCGATATGGCGCGGCAGTCGATCATGGGCCATTCGATGGGCGGGCATGGGGCGCTGACCATCGGGCTGACTTATCCTGAGCGGTTCAGCGCGGTGTCGGCCTTCGCGCCGATCGTCGCGCCAAGCCAAGTGCCGTGGGGGTGCAAGGCGCTGGGCGGCTATCTGGGCGACGACAAGGCGGCATGGCGCAAGCATGATGCGGTCGCGCTGATCGAGGATGGCGCGCGGATCGATGCGCTGCTGGTCGATCAGGGCGGGGCGGATGCGTTTCTGGACAAGGAATTGCGGCCGGACCTGCTGCGCGCTGCGTGCGAGGCGGCGGGGATCGACCTGACGCTGAGCGTGCGGGATGGCTATGACCATAGCTATTATTTCATCTCCACCTTCATGGCGGATCAGCTGCGCTGGCACGCCGCGCGACTGGGCGCGAAATCTGGGGAACAGGCATGAGCGACGCGCTGTTGCGGGACTACTATGCCGCGTTCAATCGCGGCGACAGCGCGGCGATGCTGGCGCTGCTGACCGACGATGTGGTGCATGAGCCGAGCCAGGGCGCGGTGCGCAAGGGGAAGGCGGCGTTCGCCGATTTTCTCGACCATATGAACCGTCGCTATAGCGAGGCCGTCATCGGCCCGGTGTTTCTGACATCGGCGGACGGCGCGCGGGCAGCGGCGGAGTTCATGCTGGAGGGCGAATATCTGGTGACGGACGGCGATCTGCCGGCGGCGTCAGGGCAGCGTTACCGGCTGCGGGTCGGTGCTTTTTTCGAGATCCGCGAGGGGAAGATCGCGCGGGTGAGCAATCATTATAATCTGGCGGACTGGCTGGCGCAGGTGGGTGGCTGACGTTGTGCCTGCGGCACGCCCCCACCCCAACCCCTCCCCTGAAGGGGAGGGGCTTTGATTGATTACTTCTCGATCTGGCTGACATCCCGCACCGCGCCCTTGGCGGCGTTGGTGGTCATGGCGGCATAGGCGCGCAGGGCTGGGGAGACTTCGCGCTTGCGGCCAAAGGGCTTCCACGCCTTGACGCCCATTTTCTCCATTTCGGCGCGGCGTTCGGCCAGCACGGCGTCATCAATGTCCAGTTTGATGACGCGATTGGGGATGTCGATGACGATCGGGTCGCCGGTCTGGACCAGCGCGATCAGGCCGCCTTCGGCTGCTTCGGGCGAGACATGGCCGATCGACAGGCCCGACGTGCCGCCGGAGAAGCGCCCGTCGGTGATGAGGGCACATGCTTTGCCGAGACCTTTCGATTTCAGATAGCTGGTCGGGTAAAGCATTTCCTGCATACCGGGGCCGCCCTTTGGCCCTTCATAGCGGATGACGACGACGTCGCCGGCCTTGACCTCATTGCCCAAAATGCCCGCGACCGAGGCGTCCTGGCTTTCATAGACGCGCGCGGTGCCGTGGAAGGTGAGGATCGAATCGTCCACGCCCGCCGTCTTGACGATGCAGCCTTCGGGCGCGAGGTTGCCGTAGAGGACGGCGAGGCCGCCATCCTTGGAGAAGGGATGCTCGGCCGAGCGGATCACGCCCTTTTCGCGGTCGATGTCCAGTTCCTCCCAGCGGGCGGACTGGCTGAACGCAGTCTGGGTCGGGACGCCGCCGGGGGCCGCGCGGAAGAAGTTGCGGACATCTTCACTATTGGTGCGGCCAATGTCCCAGCGGGCCAGCGCGGCGGCCATGGTGGGGGCGTGAACGGTGGGGAGCGAGGTGTCGACAAGGCCTGCGCGTTCCAGCTCGCCCAATATCGCCATGATGCCACCGGCGCGATGGACATCCTCCATATGGACGTCCTGCTTGGCGGGCGCCACCTTGCACAGGCAGGGGACGCGGCGCGACAGGCGGTCGATGTCGGCCATGGTGAAATCGACCCCGCCTTCATACGCGGCGGCGAGGAGGTGGAGGACGGTGTTGGTCGAGCCGCCCATGGCGATGTCCAGGCTCATGGCGTTTTCGAACGCGGCGAAGTTGGCGATGGTGCGCGGCAGAGCGGTGGCGTCATCCTGTTCATACCAGCGCTTGGCGAGATCGACGATGACATGGCCCGCTTCGCGAAACAGGCGCTCGCGGTCGGAATGGGTGGCCAGTGTCGATCCGTTGCCGGGCAGCGAGAGGCCCAATGCTTCGGTCAGGCAGTTCATCGAATTGGCGGTGAACATCCCTGAACATGACCCGCAGGTCGGGCAGGCGGAGCGTTCGATGGTTTTGACTTCTTCGTCGGTATAGCTTTCGTCGGCGGCGACGACCATGGCGTCGACCAGGTCGAGCGCTACTTCCTTGCCGCGCATCACGACCTTGCCGGCCTCCATCGGCCCGCCGGACACGAACACGGCGGGGATGTTGAGGCGCATCGCGGCCATCAACATGCCGGGCGTGATCTTGTCGCAGTTGGAGATGCAGACCATTGCGTCGGCGCAATGGGCGTTGACCATATATTCGACGCTGTCGGCGATCAGATCGCGGCTGGGCAGCGAATAGAGCATTCCGCCATGGCCCATGGCGATGCCGTCATCGACCGCTATGGTATTGAATTCCTTGGCGACGCCGCCTGCGGCCTCGATTTCGCGGGCGACCAGCTGGCCGAGGTCTTTGAGGTGGACATGGCCCGGCACGAACTGGGTGAAACTGTTGACGACGGCGATGATCGGCTTGCCGAAATCCTCATCCTTCATGCCGGTCGCGCGCCACAGTCCGCGCGCGCCCGCCATGTTGCGGCCGTGGGTGGTAGTTCTGGAGCGATAGGCCGGCATGGTCAGTGTCCCTGAAAAGATAATCCTCTTGGGGCCGCTTTATACCCGTTGGGATTGGGTGTGAAATATATTATTGATGGCCTATTAGGTCGCAGGACATATGAAATATGGACATCCGCCAGTTGCGGCATTTTGTCACGGTCGCCGACACGCTGCATTTCGGGCAGGCGGCGGAACGGCTGCATATGACCCAGCCGCCGCTGAGCCAGTCGATCCTGATGCTGGAGCGGGAACTGGGCGCGGCCCTGTTTGCGCGGACCAAGCGGCGGGTGGCGCTGACCCCGTTCGGGGCGCAATGGCTGGAGCAGGTGCGGCCTGCTATCGCGGCGATCGATGCGCTACCCGAAACGGCGCGGCAGTTGCGGGAGGGGCGGGCGGGGCATCTGGCATTGTCCTTCGTCAGTACCGCCGATTACAGCGTGCTGCCCGCGCTGGTGCGGCGCTATGCCGCGCTGTTCCCGCAGGTCGAAATCCGCTTGACCGAGGCGACCAGCGACGTGCAGATACCCGCCTTGCTGGCGGGGCAGGCCCATGCGGGCATATTGATCCCGCCTGCCGACACACCCCTGCCGCCGGAGCTTTGCTATCGCCGGTTGATCCGCGAGCCGCTGGTCGCGGCGTTGCCGGAGCAGTGGGTGGAGGCGGGAACGATCGACGCGGAGGCCATAGTGTCGTTGCCGCTGATCCTGTTCCCGCGCGCGGTGGCGCCTGCTTTCCACGATCTGGTCACCGGCTATTATGCGGCGCGGGGCGGGCAGGCCAATATCGTGCAGCAGGCGATCCAGATGCAGACGATCATCAGCCTGGTGTCGGCGGGGCTGGGGATTGCGCTGGTCCCGGCGTCGCTGCGCAATCTGGCACGGGCGGGGGTGGTTTATGCCGATCTGGGCGATGCGCCGATGCTGGAGACGGGGCTGGCGTGGCGGCGGGACGATGAGACGCCGACATTGCGCCAGTTTCTGGAACTGGCGCAGGCGGGGTGAGGGGATCGCTGCGGCGGGCTTTACCGGTGGGTGCAGCTGCGCCTAGAGCAAGGGCATGACGATAGAGGATGATGCAGGTCGCCCCGCCGCGACGGTGGTGATCGTGCGTGACCGGCCCGATGGGCCGCCCGACATTTTGATGATGGAACGGGCGTCGACCATGGCCTTTGCCGCGGGTGCGCTGGTCTTTCCCGGCGGGGGCGTGGACGCGCACGATCATGCGCTGGCCGCGCGGATCGACCATGGGCTGGAGATTGACGAGGCGGCGGCGCGGATCGCGGCGATTCGCGAGACGATCGAGGAAAGCGGGCTGGGTGTGGGACTGGCGGGCGCGGTCGATGGTGCGATGGTGATGGCGATACGACAAGGGTTGCTGGATGGGGCGGTGCTGGGTGATCTGCTCGACGCGCATGGGTTAGCGCTGGCGCTCGATGCGTTGACGCCCTTTGCCCGCTGGCATCCCGCGCCGTTCGAGAAGGCGATCCGGGTCTATGATACGCGCTTCTACCTGGCCCGCGCGCCCGACGGGCAGGAGGCGATCGCCGACGCGACCGAGAATGTGCATCTGTTCTGGAGCAGTGCGGCGGCGACGCTGGCACGGTGCGATGCGGGGGAGGGGCATGTCATCTTCCCGACCCGGCGCAATCTGGAGCGGCTGGCGCTGGCCGGGAGCCATGCCGATCTGGTCACCCATGCCGCCGCTCATCCGGTGGAGAAGGTGCGGCCATGGCTGGAGGATCGCGACGGTGAGCGTCATTTGTGCATCCCCGATCATCTGGGTTATCCGGTCACGTCGGAACCTTTACGGCAGGCCCGGCGTGGTTAGGGGATGCGCCGAATTCACCTGATATTACGCCGTTGCCTGTTGTGGGGCTGCTTTCTCTGTCTAATCCTGCTGGGCTATGCCGTGATGCGGCAAAGGCCGCAGGATCTGCCCTGGACCGATATCGACCTTGATCAGCCGATCGGGCTGTTCACTGGGCGCAAGCTGGCGGCGCTGACGGGGGATCGGGCGCAATGTCTGGCCCTGCTGGAGCGGGCGGGGGTGGCCTATAGCGCGATGCAGCCGGGCGGGTCGGGGCAGTGCGTTTATGATGACGCGGTGCGACTGAAGGCAGAGCGCGGGGCGGTGGCCCTGTCCCCGGCGGCGGTTGCGCCCTCCTGCCCGGTGGTCGCGGCGCTCAAGCTGTGGGAATGGCAGGTGGTGCAGCCCGCCGCGCAGCGCATCTATGGCCAGCCGGTTGCGTCGATGCGCCATTTTGGCAGCTATAGCTGTCGGCGGATGTACGGGCGCAGTGCCGGAGATTTCAGCGAACATGCGACTGCCGATGCGATCGACATATCGGCGTTCGTGCTGGCGGATGGGCGGCAGGTGAGCGTGCTGAACGATTGGGATGGCAAGGCCAAGGACGCGGAATTTCTGCGCGCCGTGCGCGTTGGCGCGTGCGACCTGTTTTCGACGGTCTTGTCGCCCGATTATAATGCCGCGCACCGCGATCATTTCCATCTGGATCAGGCGGCACGCGGTGCGACCGGGTGGCGGGCGTGTCGGTGATATTGCTCCGCTAAATACGTCATGCCAGCGAAGGCTGGCATCCCATTTTTCTTTTCGGCGCTCGAGCAATAGAAGGGAGATCCCAGCTTTCGCTGGGATGACGAGAGGATTTTTATTGCCCGAAGCCGCTTTCGCGTGCCAGCGCCACGGCTTCGCGGGCCGCTGCCAGTAGCGCGCCGCTTTTAGCTTCGCATTCGCGCTGTTCATATTCGGGGGTGGAATCGGCGACGATGCCTGCGCCTGCCTGGACGTGCATGACGCCGTCTTTCAGCACGGCGGTGCGCAGGACGATGCAGCTGTCCATATTGCCGTCCGGGCCAAAATAGCCGACCCCGCCAGCATAGGCACCGCGGGTTTCGGGTTCCAGTTCGGCGATGATCTCGCAGGCGCGAACCTTGGGCGCGCCCGATACCGTCCCGGCCGGGAAGCCTGCGAACAGCGCGTCGATCGCGTCCTTGTCCGGCGATAGCTGGCCGACGACGTTGGAGACGATGTGCATGACATGGCTGTAAAATTCGACGCTGTAGCTGTCGGTCACAGTCACGCTGCCAGCGGTCGCGACGCGGCCGACATCGTTGCGGCCAAGGTCCAGCAGCATCAGATGCTCGGCGCGCTCCTTGGGATCGGACAGCAGGCTTTCGCGGTTGGCGGCGTCCTCCACGGCGTTTTTGCCGCGCGGACGGGTGCCAGCGATCGGGCGGATCGTGACTTCGCCGTCGCGGGCGCGGACCAATATCTCAGGCGACGAGCCGATCAACGCAAAGCCGGGCAGGTCGAGATAATAGAGGAAGGGCGAGGGATTGATCCGCCGCAGCGCGCGATAGAGGGCGATCGGCGGCAGGGTGAAGGGGCTGGTGAAGCGCTGCGCCAGCACGACCTGAAATATGTCGCCTGCGACGATATAATCCTTGGCCTTGGTCACCATGGCGGCATAGCGGCCAGGCTCCAGCACCGGGGTGACCGCGATGTCGGCCAAGTCCGCCGGGGCGGGGGTGGCGGGCAGCGGGGCGGCAAGGCGCGCGGCGGTGGCGTCGATCCGTCCGAGCGCGGCGTCGATGGCTTTGTCGGGGTCGGTAAAGCTGCCCTTCCACACCGGCGCGACCAGATAGAGGGCGTCGGCTAGCCGGTCGAACACCAGGATCACGGTCGGGCGCACGAACAGCATGTCAGGCAGGGCGATGGGATTGGGGGCAGGGCGGTGCAGTTTTTCGACCAGCCCGACCGTCTCATAGCCGAAATAGCCGACCAGGCAGGCAAGCGCTGCGGGCAGAGCGGGATCGAGTTCTGCGCGACACTCAGCGACCAACGACCGCAGCGCGGTCAGCGCGTCGGCTTCGATCGGCTCGAACGCATTGCGGTCGGTTGCCCATTGGCGATTGATCTGGGCTGTGTTGCCATCGGCGCGGAAGATGAGGTCGGGGGCCAGGCCGATCAGGCTGTGGCGGCCACGCACGGCGCCGCCCTCTACCGATTCCAGCAGAAAGTCGCCGCGATCAGCCTCGAACAATTTGAGCGCGGCGGAAATCGGCGTGTCGGTGTCGGCAATCTGCCGCCGCCATACCAGCGCCGATTCGCCCCGCGCCAGCGCCGCGCGCGCCGATGCGATGCCGTCCCCGCCCGTCGCGCCCATATTACTGCCCGCCGCTATTGGTGGCGGTCAGTGCCGTGCGGGCGTCTGCCACGGCCTTGGCATTGCGGGTCACGCCCAGTTCCTTCTCGACCGCGCGCTCGAATTGCTGGCCATATTCCTGGCCGACGACATCGCCGAGCTGGTCGCGCACCTGTTTGAGCAATTCGGGCTGGCCCTTGGCATCGCCGCGCTGGATGGCGTTCAATTGCACGACGAAGGTGCCGCGATCCTGACCGATCGGCAACGTCTTGACCGTGTTCGCCGCCATCGAAAAGAGGATGGCGACTTCGGCGGGGGGACGCTGCTCACCGCGCATGATGTCGGCGCGGCGGCCGCCCAGCACCTGCGGCGCGGGCAGCTTGACGCCAACTGCCGCGACGGCATCGGCCAGCTTCATGCCCTTGGCGACCTTGGCACGGATATCCTCGGCGACCTTCTTGGCTTTTTCATTGCCCTGATTGAGCTTGTACTGCGCCTGCACCAGAGGCTTGACCTTGGCCAGCGGCGGCGGCGCGGCGGCGACGATTTCACTGGCGGCGATCAGGGCATAGCGCTTGTCCGGGGTGATCGGCACCAGCTGCGCGTCATCGTCCGCGTTCATCGCGAAGGCGGGCGCGATAAGGGGTTGAAGGTCGGCGGAGGGAACATAGGCCGAATCCTCGACCTGCTTGCCGGTGGCGAGCAGCAGCGGGCTGGTTTCGAGTTTCAGGCCATTATCCTTGACCACTTCCTCGAACGTGCCGCCATCGGCAATCTGGTCCTCCAGCTTGCCGGTCAGCTCGGTCAGCAGCGCCTTTTCCTTTTGTGCACGCAACGTCTCGACCAGTTCGCCACGCACAGAGGCGAGCGGGCGGGCGGGGGTCTCGGTGATCGCGGTCACGCGCAGCACGACCCAGCCCAGCGATCCGCGCACGGGACCGACCAGATCGCCCTGCTTGGCGGCAAAGGCGGCGTCGGCAATGGCTTTGCCCGCCGATGCGGTGAGTGCGGCCTGGCTCTGGTCGGTCAGCGTCAGCGCTTCCAGGCCAGCGCCCTTTGCCGCGGCGGACAGGGGCGTGCCGCCCTTGACCTTATCGGCGATCGCCTTGGCCGCTGCCTGTGTCGGTAGCACCAGTTGCTCGACGCTGCGGCTCTGCTTGGCGGCATAGGCGGCCTTGTTCTGATTGTAGGCGGCGGCGATTTCCGCGTCGCTGGGCTGCGAAGCCTGCGCGAAACGCTGCGCGTCGATCACCGCATAGCGGATGCGGCGCTGTTCGGGGATGGTGAAGCGGTCGGCGTTGCGCTTGTAATAGTCGGCCAGTTGCGCGTCGGTCGGTGCCTTGTCATCAAGGAAGGCGACCGCCGGGATCGCCGCGATCGTGCCTTGCCGTGCTTCGAGCAGCAGCGAGGCATAGGGCAGCACCAGAGAGTCGGAGAGTTGGACGCCCAGACCCACCGGCCCCAGCAATTGGCGCTGGAGGATTTCGCGGCTGATATCGTCGCGCAGCGCCTGTTCGGTGATGCGTTCGCGGATCAGCAGCGATCGGAAATTATCCTGGCTGAAATTGCCCGCCGCATCCTGAAAAGCGGGGATTTGCGCGATTTGCGCATCGACCAGCCGCTTGGAGATATGCACGCCCTGATCGTCGGCAAAGGCGCGCAGCGTTAGGGACGCGACCAGCTGGTCGAACACCTGTGTCGCGCCGCCCTGCGCGAAGAAATCGCCGATCAGCAGGCCGGGATTGGATTTGCGGGCATTTTCATAGACGCGCTGGATACGGTCCTGCACTTCATTTTGCGACAGCTTGTGGCTGCCCGCCTTGGCCGCTGTGCCGCCACCCCCGGTCAGGCTGCTGCCGAACTGGCCGCTGGACAGATCGCCCAGAACGAAGGCACCGGCGATGACCGCCAGGAAGAGGATCGCAAAGACCGCGCCGAACCTGGAGCGAATGAAGCGGCGAAAGACAGCAAGCATGAAAATGTCCGAACAGCGGGCGTGATGGCGGTCGCTTTAAGACGGTATAGGCGCGGCGGCAAGCGCCACGCGCGTGGCTGGTCTGGACAAATGCACCCGCCCCGTTCATCGCCAATGGGCGTGCAGCAAAAACAAATATGGGGAAATATTATCCATGAACAGGCGTAAACTCGTCGTGGGCAACTGGAAGATGAATGGCCTGAAGGCCCATCTGGGCGAAGTCGAAGCGATAGGCGGGATCGCGGCCGATCATCCGGGGGTGGATGTAGGACTATGCGTCCCTGCGACTTTGATCGCGGCGGCGGCGCAGGTTCGGGGCGGCGCCTTTATCGGGGCGCAGGATTGCCACATGAACGCCAGTGGCGCGCATACCGGTTGCCTGTCCGGCGTTATGCTGGCGGAAGCAGGGGCCAGCTGGACGATCGTTGGCCATAGCGAACGGCGGCAGGACCAGGGCGAGAGCGATGGCGACGTTGCGGCCAAGGCGCTGGCGGCCAAGGCGGCGGGGCTGAACGTCATCTTGTGCGTGGGCGAAAGCCTGGACGTGCGCGACGCGGGCGACGCTGAAGCGGTGGTGTCCGCGCAGTTGCTGGCGTCCTTGCCGGAGGGCGCGGCGGCGGACTGGCTGGCGATTGCCTATGAGCCGATCTGGGCGATCGGCACGGGGCGGATTCCGACGATGGAGGCGGTCGATGCGATGCATCGCGCATTGCGCAACGCGCTGACCAGCCGGATCGGCGGGCAAGCCGACCGGATGCGTATCCTCTATGGCGGGTCGATGAATGGCGACAATGCCGCCGAGTTGATGGCCATCGCGGATGTTGATGGCGGGCTGGTCGGCGGCGCAAGCCTGACCGCGGGCAAGTTCGCGCCGATTATTGCGGCGGCAGATTGATCCCAACCTCCGTTCGTTTCGAGCGAAGTCGAGAAACGCGGGCGCTGTGCGCGCGGCTTCTCGACTGCGCTCGAAGCGAACGGATGGTGTGTCAAGCCAAAGACGCCACGCGCAATGGTTGCCCCCGCGTCGCTTCATCGCTATGTGCGCGGCAACGCACCCCATTTCCGGACAGAACCCGTCGCATGTTCACTTTCCTTCTCGTCGTGCAGGCGATCATCGCCGCCCTGCTGGTTACCGTCATCCTGATGCAGAAGTCGGAAGGCGGCGGTCTGGGCGTGGGCGGCAGCCCGGCGGGCTTCATGTCGGCGCGCGGCGCGGCGGATTTCCTGACACGTTCGACCACGGTGCTAGCGACGATCTTCGTCACTTTGTCCATCGTCATGGCGGTGATCGCGTCGGTGCGTCATGCCCCCAGCGACATCGACACGTCGCTGGTCAAGCAGGCGCCGGTCACGCAGAACGCGCCGGCCACCAGCGCTGACCCTCTGGCGGGTGCGGCGAATGCGGCCAGCAACGGCGCTGTTCCGCTCGCCAACTAAACCGTTCACCGACATTTCGAATATTTTTTAAGCGTGCGTGGATTCGCGCGCTTGCTCTTTGTTGTTCTGAAAGGCTAGGCCTCTTCTCCCATGACGCGGTATATTTTCATCACCGGCGGCGTGGTCTCCTCGCTTGGTAAAGGCCTGATGGCCGCATCCCTGGCAGCGCTGTTGCAGGCGCGGGGCTATCGCGTGCGAATCCGCAAGTTCGATCCCTATCTGAACGTCGATCCCGGCACGATGTCGCCCTATCAGCATGGCGAAGTCTATGTGACCGACGACGGGGCGGAGACCGATCTGGACCTGGGCCATTATGAGCGCTTTACCGGCGTTTCCGCGCGCCAGAGCGACAATGTGACGCAGGGCCGCGTATATCAGACGATCATCACCAAGGAACGGCGCGGCGACTATCTGGGCGCGACGGTGCAGGTCATTCCGCACGTCACCGACGAGATCAAGGCGTTCGCGCTGGCCGACACTGACGATATCGATTTCGTGCTGTGCGAGATTGGCGGGACCGTCGGCGACATCGAATCGCTGCCCTTCATGGAGGCGATTCGCCAGCTGCATAATGATCTGGATCGCGGCCAGTCGATCTTTGTCCATGTGACGCTGGTGCCCTATATTGCGGCGGCGGGTGAGCTTAAGACCAAGCCGACCCAGCATAGCGTGCGCGAACTGACGTCGCTGGGTATCCAGCCCGATATTCTCCTGTGCCGTTGCGAACATCCGCTGCCGGAAAGCGAGCGGCGCAAGATTGCGCTCTTTTGCAATGTGCGGCCCGAAGCGGTCATCCCCGCGCTCGACGCCAGCAGCATCTATGGCGTTCCCGCCCAATATCATGCCGAAGGTCTGGACGCCGAAGTGCTGCGCGCCTTTGGTATCGAGGGTGCGCCCGTTCCGTCGCTGGAGCGGTGGGACGACATCATGGACCGGCAGCAAAACCCGGAAGGCGAGGTCACGATCGGCGTGGTCGGCAAATATGTCGGCCTGCCTGACGCCTATAAATCGCTGCACGAGGCGCTGACCCATGGCGGGTTTGCCAATCGGGTGAAGGTGAAGATCAAGTGGATCGACGCCGAACTGTTCGAGAAGGGCGACGATGTCGCCGCTTTCCTAGAGCCGATGCACGGCATATTGGTCCCCGGCGGCTTTGGCGTGCGCGGGTCCGAAGGCAAGATCGCTAGCGTCAGATTTGCGCGTGAACGCAATGTGCCATTTTTCGGCATTTGCCTGGGGATGCAGATGGCCTGCATCGAGGGTGCGCGCAATACGGCGGGCATCGCGGCGGCCTCCACCACCGAATTTGGCGAGACGTCCGAGCCGGTCGTGGGCCTGATCACCGAATGGATGAGCGCGGAAGGCCTGCAGAAGCGCACCGCCGAGACCGATCTGGGCGGCACGATGCGGCTGGGGGCTTACCCCGCGAAACTGACCGGCAACAGCGTGGTCGCGGGCATTTACGGGACCGACGAGATTAGCGAGCGGCATCGCCATCGCTATGAGGTGAATGCGGGCTATCGCGAACCGCTGGAAAAGGGCGGGCTGATCTTTTCCGGCATGTCGCCCGACGGCACGCTGCCCGAAATCGTCGAGCGGCCCGACCATCCCTGGTTTGTCGGCGTGCAGTTCCACCCGGAGCTGAAATCCAAGCCGTTCGACCCGCATCCGCTGTTCGCCAGCTTCATCGAAGCGGCGGTGAAGCAGAGCCGGTTGGTGTAATTATACGTCGTCTTGCCGGGCCTGACCCGGCATCCAGGGCGGGTTTATGCCGCCCTGGATGCTGACTTTCGTCAGCATGACGAACGTGCGGCGTTTCATCCCGCAGGCGTCAGTTTCAGCAATCGACCCTGCGACCCGTCGTCGCCATCTTCCAGCAGCCAGAGCGCGCCGTCCGGGCCTTGCTCGACTTCGCGGATGCGGGCGCTCATGTCCCACTGGTCGGCCTTGCTGGCCTTGTCGCCATCCAGCTTGACCCGGACCAGCGCCTTGCTGGACAGGCCACCGATGAAGAGCGAGCCTTTCCACGCCGGGAAGAGATTGCCGGAATAATAGAGGAGGCCACCGGGCGAGATGACCGGGTTCCAGCTGACCTTGGGGGCTTCAAAGCCGTCGCCGGAGGCGTGATCGGGAATGTCGCGGCCGTCATAATGACTGCCGTTTGACACTTTGGGATAGCCATAGTTGAGGCCCGGCTTGATGAGATTCACCTCGTCCCCGCCCTTCGGTCCCATTTCCTGTTCCCACAGGCGACCGTCCGCGTCGAAGGCGATGCCGAGCAGGTTGCGATGGCCATAGGACCAGACCGCCGGGTGAAAGCCCTGCGCCGCCAGCGGATTGCCCGCAGCGGGCGTGCCGTCCAGATTCAGGCGCAGCACCTTGCCCAATGTTGCCTTGGGGTCTTGGGCGGGATCGAATTTCTGTCGTTCACCATTGGTGAAGAAGAGATATTTGCCATCGGGCGAAAAGGCGATGCGGCCCGAATAATGGCCGTTACCATCGACATAGGGGCTGGCGCGGAAGATGACCTGCACGCCGTCCAGTTTGGTCGTGCCGTCGCTGGCCTGGGCGAAGCCGCCCTTGGCTAGCGCCACACCCTTCACCCCGTCGCGACTTTCGGAAAAGCTGAAATAGACCGCCTTGTCCTGCGCGAAATTGGGGGAGAGGACGACGTCCATCAGAGCGCCTTGCCCGGCGCTATCGACGGCGGGGATGCCCGCGACGGGAATTTTGGTGCCGTTTTTCGGATCGAATAGAATCATCGCGCCCGCTTTCTCCGTCACCAGCGCGCGACCGTCGGGCAGGAAGGTCATCGCCCACGGCGAATCGAAATCGGCAATGGTCGCGGTCTTGAACGGCTTGGCCGTGGTCGGGGTGTTCTGCCCGGTGGCATTGTCGGCCGAACAGGCGATGAGGATGAGGGGCAGGGTAGCAATAAAGCTTCGGGTCACGATTTTCTCCGTTCGCCCTGAGCGAAGTCGAAGGGCTATGCTGAGCATGGCGAAGCACCTCTCTTCGTTCGGTGGAGGGCTTCGACTTCGCTCAGCCCGAACGGTTAGAATACAGCAGAACGAATAATGTTGCAGATTTTCCGCACTCCACCTATATCGCCCTTGCTTCCTTACATCGTCAAACATGTCAGGGTCGCAGGCACACCGCCTGCGGCGGCGGCAAACTTATATTGTTCTGGAGATTGCATGGCGGACATCGCCGCACTGACTGCGCTGATCGAACCGGAGGTGAAGGCTTTGGGCTTTGACCTTGTGCGGGTGAAGCTGTTTGGGCAGGGCGATGAGCGCACGCTTCAGATCATGGCCGAGCGGCGGGAAACGCGGCAGCTGGTGATCGACGATTGCATGACGATCTCGCGCCGCCTGTCGGACCTGTTCGATGAGGTTGATCCGATCGAAGAAGCCTATCGGCTGGAGGTCAGCTCTCCGGGCATCGACCGTCCGCTTACCCGCCTGCACGACTTTGTCGAATGGGGCGGGTTCGAGGCCCGGATTACCGTGACCGAGCCGATCGACAACCGCAAGACGTTCAAGGGCGTGCTGGGCACGGTCGAGGGCGAGGATATCGCCTTCAAGGATACCAAGGTCGGGAATGTCGTCATTCCCTTCGCCCTGATCGACACCGCCAAGCTGGTGCTGACGGACGCGCTGATTAATGCTACCATGCCGCTCTCTGCCGAGGGTGCGGACGATATCGAAACCGAAGGATAAGGGTTCTTTCCATGGCCAACGCCATTTCCGCCAACCGGGCCGAACTGATCGCCATCGCCAATTCGGTGGCCAGCGAAAAGATGATCGACAAGGCGATCGTCATCGAGGCGATGGAGGACGCGATCCAGCGCGCCGCGCGTGCGCGTTACGGCGCAGAGAACGACATTCGCGCCAAGTTGGACCCCGACAGCGGCGATCTGCGCCTGTGGCGCGTCGTCGAAGTGGTCGATGTGGTCGAGGATTATTTCAAGCAGGTCGACATCAAGGCGGCGCAAAAGCTCCAGAAGGGCGCTGTCGTCGGCGACTTCATCGTCGATCCTTTGCCCCCCATCGACCTGGGCCGCATCGACGCCCAGTCGGCCAAGCAGGTGATCTTCCAGAAGGTCCGCGATGCCGAGCGCGAGCGCCAGCATGAAGAATTCAAGGACCGCGTGGGTGAGATCATCACCGGCGTCGTCAAGTCGGTCGAGTTCGGCCATGTGGTCGTGAACCTTGGCCGGGCCGAGGGTGTCATCCGCCGCGACCAGCAGATCCCGCGCGAAGTCGTCCGCGTCGGCGACCGCATCCGTTCGGTCGTTCTGAACGTGCGCCGCGAAAATCGCGGGCCGCAGATTTTCCTGAGCCGCGCGCATCCTGAGTTCATGAAAAAGCTGTTCGCGCAGGAAGTCCCCGAAATCTATGATGGCGTCATCACCATCATGGCCGCCGCCCGCGATCCGGGAAGCCGCGCCAAGATCGGCGTCATCAGCCGCGATTCGAGCATCGACCCGGTCGGCGCCTGCGTCGGCATGAAGGGCAGCCGCGTCCAGGCCGTCGTGCAGGAAATGCAGGGCGAAAAGATCGACATCATCCCCTGGTCGGAAGATACCGCGACCTTCGTGGTCAACGCGCTTCAGCCCGCTCAGGTTAGCCGCGTGCTGATCGACGAGGAAGAAGAGCGGATCGAAGTCGTCGTTCCCGACGATCAGCTGAGCCTGGCCATTGGTCGTCGCGGCCAGAATGTCCGCCTCGCCAGTCAGCTGACCGGCAAGGCAATCGACATCATGACCGAAGCCGACGCCAGCGAGAAGCGCCAGAAGGAATTTGTGACCCGGTCGGAACTGTTCCAGAACGAGCTGGACGTGGACGAGACGCTGTCGCAGCTGCTGGTGGCCGAGGGTTTTGGCGAGCTGGAAGAGGTCGCCTATGTCAGCATCGACGAACTGGCCTCGATCGAAGGCTTTGACGACGATCTGGCGGGCGAGTTGCAGAACCGTGCGCTTGAAGCGCTGGAGCGTCGCGAGGCGGCTTCGCGTGAAGAACGGCAGGCGCTGGGCGTCGAGGATGCGCTGGCCGACATGCCGCACCTCACTGAAGCGATGCTGGTGACGCTGGGCAAGGCGGGCATCAAGACGCTCGACGATCTGGCCGATCTGGCGACCGACGAGCTGGTGCAGAAGAAGCGCATCGACCAGCGCCGTCGCAAGACTGAAACCACCGAGGACAAGGGCGGTATTTTGGCGGCCTACGGCCTGTCGGACGAGCAGGGCAATGAGATCATCATGGCCGCTCGTGCGCACTGGTTCGAGGACGAGGAAGCCTGATCCGCCATGCCGTTCGTTGATATCCGTCTGGCCGGGGCCGTAACGCGCGCGCAGAAAGCCGCGCTGGTTGCTGACATCACCCAGTCGCTCGTGGAGCGGCTGGGGAAGCCGGCGGCTGCCGTCCAGATCAATATCACCGAACTGAGCCTGGAAAATTATGCGGCGGGCGGGCAGCTTTTGGCCGACCGCACACCTGCGCCCTCTGATAGGGAGGACGCCATTGCTGCGGACACTCCCCGATGAGCGTTTAGGCCTATCCGATAGCGTTGGGGTTGCCAGTCCATCCGTTTTGGCGGAGGGGCGCGCATGACCGAACGCAAATGCATATTGACCGGCGACCGCGCCGACCCTGAAACGCTCATTCGCCTGGCGATCGGGCCGGAGGGGCAGGTGCTGCCCGACGTCCGGGCCAAGGCACCGGGGCGGGGCGCATGGATCGGCGTCAGTCGCGCCGATCTGGAAGCGGCTCTGGCCAAGGGCAAGCTAAAAGGGGCGATCGCGCGCTCCTTCAAGGACGGCGCGCTCCAGATCGAGGTGGACCTGCCCGAACGGATTGAAACGGCGCTGCGGCAGGATCTGCTCAGCCGTCTGGGGCTTGAGGCGCGCGCGTCCATGCTGCTCACCGGTTCTGAAAAAATCGACACCGCCTGCCGCAAGGGGCTGGTCAAATTGCTGCTCCATGCCGCCGATGCGGCGGCCGATGGCAACCGCAAACTGGACCAGGCACTGCGCGTCGGACAGGAAGCGGAAGGCAGCGATCTTGCAGGCACCGTCTTGCCTGTGGACCGCGAGGCCCTATCTATGGCAATGGGGCGCGATAATGTCGTCCATGTTGCGGTGACCGACTCGCGCGCGGCTCTACGCCTGCGTGCGGCCCTGGGCCGCTTGGAAAGCTATCTGGGTTGCGTTATCGAGGCGCCCGCGCAGGAGGAGGAGCAATCCTCCGATGCGCAGGGTGCCGAGATTGCATGGAATGATGCGTCGGTGCCTGCACCGGCCGGTGATGAAGTGAAGGGTTAAGTTCAGTCGTATGAGTGACAGCAAGGAAGACAAGCCGGTTCTGGGCCGCAAGCCGCTGGGCATCAAGCGGACCGTGGAATCCGGTCAGGTGCAGCAGCAGTTCAGCCATGGCCGCAAGAATACGGTCGTGGTTGAGGTGAAGCGGCGCCGCGTCCTGGGCAAGCCGGGCGAAGCTGCCCCGGCTGCTGCTGCGCCGCAGGCTGATCCGGTGCCGGTGGCGACCACAGCCGCACCCGCAGCGCCCCGTCCCGCTGCCCCGCCGCCGCCTCAGCAGCGTGCGCCGCAGCCTGCGCCTGCGCGCCAGTCGCCGCCGCAAAGCCTGATGTCGCGTCAGGAATTGCAGGCCAAGCTGCTGCGCGAGGCCGAGGAAGCGCGCATGAACGCGCTGGAGGATGCGCGCCGTCGCGAAGCGGCCGAGCGTATCGCTGCGGTCGAGAATGAAAAGCGCCGGGCCGAGGAAAACCGCCAGGCCGCCGAAGCTGCACCTACGGTCGAGGAAGCCAAGGCGCCTGAAGCCGCGCCGGTTGTGGAAGCACCTGCCGCTGCGCCGCAGGAAGTGGCCGCTGCGCCTGACGCGGCTGCACCCGCCGCGACGGACGAGCAGCCCGCAGCGACCACTGCCGCACCGCCGCCGCCGCGCCGCTTTACCCCGGTTACGCCGGTCAAGCGTCCCGAACCGACCAAGCCCGAACGGGCGAAGAAGGGCGAGGATCATCGTCGTCAGGCTGGCAAGCTGACCGTCACCAAGGCGCTGGCCGATGACGACAGCGCCCGCGCGCGCAGCCTTGCTGCATTGAAGCGCGCCCGTGAAAAGGAACGCCGCGCCCATTATGCCGGTGGTTCCAAGACGCGCGAAAAACAGTCGCGTGACGTGGTCGTGCCAGAAGTCATCACCGTGCAGGAACTGGCCAACCGTATGGCCGAAAAGGGCGCGGATCTGGTCAAGTCGCTGTTCAAGATGGGTCAGGCGGTCACGCTCAACCAGTCGATCGATCAGGATACCGCAGAACTGCTGGTCGAGGAATTTGGCCACCGCATCCAGCGCGTGTCCGAAGCCGACGTCGAAATCGGTATCGAGGGCGATCTTGATCCGGTCGAATCGCTCAAGGTTCGTGCGCCTGTCGTCACGATCATGGGCCATGTCGACCATGGCAAGACCAGTCTGCTCGATGCGCTGCGCGGGACCGATGTGGTCGCGGGCGAAAGCGGTGGCATCACCCAGCATATCGGCGCCTATCAGGTGACGACCAAGGGTGGCGACATCATCACCTTCCTCGACACGCCGGGCCATGAGGCTTTTTCGGAAATGCGCGCACGCGGTGCGAACGTGACCGACATCGTCATCCTGGTGGTGGCCGCCGATGACGGGCTGATGCCGCAGACGATCGAGGCGATCAACCATACCAAGGCCGCTGGCGTCCCGATGATCGTGGCGATCAACAAGTGCGACAAGCCCGAAGCCAACCCGCAAAAGGTGCGTGAGCGCCTGCTCGAGCATGAAATCGTGGTCGAGGATATGGGCGGCGACGTGCAGGACGTGCAGGTGTCCGCGCTCAAGAAAACCGGTCTGGACGAGCTGATCGAAAAGATACTGCTCCAGGCTGAAGTCATGGAACTGACCGCCAACCCCGATCGCGCCGCCGAAGGCAATGTGATCGAGGCGCAGCTGGACAAGGGCCGTGGCGCGGTCGCCACCGTGCTGGTGCGCAAGGGTACGCTCAAGGTCGGCGATACCTTCGTCATCGGCGCGGAAAGCGGCAAGGTGCGCGCGCTCGTCAATGACAAGGGCCAGCAGGTCAAGTCCGCAGGGCCTTCGACCCCGGTCGAAGTGCTGGGCCTGTCGGGCGTGCCGATGGCCGGTGACCAGATGACGGTCGTGGAGAATGAGGCGCGCGCCCGTGAGGTCGCCGCCTATCGTCAGGAACAGATCACCCGCAAGCGGACGGCGTCGGTGCCGACCAATTTCGAGAATATGTTCTCGGCGCTCAGCACCAAGGTCATCGAATATCCGGTCGTCATCCGCGGCGACGTGCAGGGTTCGGTCGAAGCGATCGTCAGTGCATTGAACCGCATTTCGACCGACGAGATCAAGGTGCGTATCCTCAGCTCCGGCGTGGGTGCGATCACCGAGAGCGACGTTACGCTGGCCTCGGCCAGCCGCGCGCCGCTGATCGGCTTCAACGTCCGTCCCAATGCCAAGGCGCGTCCGCTGGCGATCCGCGAGAAAATCTCGCTGCGCTATTATGACGTGATCTACGACCTGCTGGAAGAAGTGCGCAACGAAATGGCGGGCCAGCTGGCCCCCGAACGGATCGAAACGATCGTGGGTCGCGCCGAAGTGTTGCAGGTGTTCCCTGCGGGCAAGAAGGACAAGGCGGCCGGGCTGCTGGTCAAGGACGGCGTCATCCGCAAGGGGCTCAATGCGCGCCTCACCCGCGACGATGTCATCGTGTCCAAGACGGTCATCCACTCGCTGCGTCGCTTCAAGGACGATGTGTCCGAAGTGCGCGCCGGCATGGAATGTGGCGCCGTGTTGCAGGACACCAACGACATCAAGGCAGGCGATACGCTCGAACTGTTCGAGGTCGAGGAACGCATCCGCACGCTGTGATAGGAAAGACATGGCTCCGGCTTCGGCCGGGGCCATGAGGTTTATATATGTCCAGTCAAACTCAAGGCCCGTCCGTCCGTGCGCTCCGCGTGGGGGAGCAGGTGCGTCATATCCTTTCCGACATCCTCCAGCGCGGCGATGTGCATGACGATGTGCTGGCCAGGCATGTCGTGAGCGTCACCGAAGTGCGCATGTCGTCCGACCTGCGCCATGCGACCGCCTTCATCAAGCCGTTGCTGGGGCGGGACGAGGAAGTGGTGCTGAAGGCGCTCCGGACCAACACCGCCTATTTCCAGCGCGAAGTCGCATCGCGCACGCGGCTGAAATATGCCGCGAAGATCAAGTTCCTGGCCGACGACAGTTTCGATGAGGGCAGTCATATCGACAAGTTGCTGCGCGACCCAAAGGTAGCGCAGGACTTGGCCAAGGATGATGACGGCGAGGATTGAGCCAATCTTTGTCTTTCATCGGACGGCGAGCGCTGTCCGGTAGCGTCTCATGTGTTAATGATCGGGGGCAGGCGATGGATCGGATCGGACGCGGAATTGGGATAGTCGGGCTGGCCTTGCTGCTTGCTGGACCGTTGCAGGCCAAAGACCCCGCAGTCCACCCCGCCGTCATCAGCGATCCCGCCCCCGACGCGGCCTATCCCGCAGGCATGAGCGCTTTTGTCCTGCCGTCAGGCGATGGGGCGATGAATGCCGTCATGTACACGGCCGCTGGAGCCGGATTGCATCCCACGTTGCTGTTGCTCCATGGTTTTCCCGGCAATGAGCAGAATCTGGACCTCGCACAGGCAGCCCGCCGGGCGGGATGGAATGTGCTGACGCTCCATTATCGCGGGTCGTGGGGCAGTCCGGGCAATTTCTCCTTTGGCAATGCGTCCGACGATGCTTTTGCCGCGCTCCAGTTTCTCCCGCAGGCGTCGACAGTCGCTAAGTATCGCATCGATACCAGTGCGATCGTGGTGGCGGGGCATAGTATGGGCGGCTTCATGGCGGCGGATATTGCCGCCGCCGAACCGCGCGTCGCGGGCCTGTTCCTGATCGATCCTTGGGACCCGGCGCAGACCGTCGCGGCGCTGGCGACGGCGCAAGGCGAGGCGGCGTGGAGGGCGGAAGTGGAGAGCGACCTGCCGCCGCTGCATGGCGCGACCTATGAAAGCCTGACCGCCGAGATAAAGGGCAATGGCGACAAGTTCGACCTTGGCCGACGGCTGGCGGGCTATGGCCGTCGTCCGCTCACGATCCTTGGCGCGGAAAAGGGACTGGGGACTGACGCGCGCAAGGTGGCTGCCGACGCGCAGGGGGCCAATCCCAATTCGCGGCTGATGGTCTGGCCGACCGACCACAGCTTTTCGGACAAGAGGATCGCGCTGGCCGATGCGCTGGTGCGCTTCCTGTCTGGTGTTGCGCCCACGATCCGCTGACCCATGGCCAAGCTCTATTTCTACTATAGCTCGATGAATGCGGGCAAATCCGCGACGCTGCTGCAATCGAGCTTCAACTATCGTGAGCGCGGCATGGCGACGATGCTGTGGACCGCAGCGATCGACGATCGCTTTGGGCATGGTCGCATAGCGTCGCGCATCGGGCTGGAGACGGACGCGCATCTGTTCGATCCGGCGGTCGATATTTTCGCCGCCGTCGCGCGCCAGCATGAAGCCACGCCTCTGTCCTGTGTGCTGATCGACGAAGCGCAATTTCTGACACGCGATCAGGTGTGGCAGATCGCGCGGCTGTGCGATGACCTCAACATTCCGGTCCTCTGCTATGGCCTGCGCACCGATTTTCGCGGGGAATTGTTCGAGGGCAGCGCCCATCTGCTGGGGCTGGCGGACACGCTGAGCGAGATCAAGACCGTGTGCGATTGCGGGCGCAAGGCGATAATGAACCTGCGCGTGGACGGGCAGGGTGACGCGGTGCGCGATGGCGCGCAGACGCAGATTGGCGGCAATGACCGCTATGTCGCGCTTTGTCGTCGCCATTATCGGGAACAGATGGGCGGCTGACAAGCGAGCGGCTGGCGTGTAGGCGCGCGTCCATGCACGGCTGGATCATCCTTGACAAACCCTATGGCCTTGGTTCGACCCAGGCGGTCAGCGCGGTCAAGCGCGCACTGCGGGACAGCGGGGCGGGCAGGTGCAAGGTCGGCCATGGCGGCACGCTCGATCCGCTGGCGACAGGCGTGCTGCCGATCGCGATTGGCGAGGCGACGAAGCTCGCCGGGCGGATGCTCGACAGCGACAAGATTTATGATTTCACGATCGCGTTCGGGGCGCAGACCGACACGCTCGACCTGGAAGGCGCGGTGATCGCGACAAGTGACGTGCGGCCGACGCTGGCGGAGGTGGAGGCGGTGCTGCCGCGCTTCACCGGCGCGATCGAACAGGTGCCGCCGGCCTATAGCGCCATCCTGATCGACGGCCAGCGTGCCTATGATCTGGCACGGGCGGGGGCGGATGTGGAGATGAAGGTGCGGGGGGTGACGGTCTATTCAATCCTCCCCGGCACGGGGAGGGGGACCGTCGCCGAAGGCGATGGTGGAGGGGCCGGGCGGCTGGACATCCGATTGCGTCGGGATGCCAGCCCCCTCCACCAGCCTGCGGCTGGTCCCCCTCCCCGTGCCGGGGAGGAATTGGAGGCCATCACCCTGCGCGCCCATGTTTCCAAGGGCACCTATATCCGCAGCCTTGCCCGCGACATTGCGCTGGCGCTGGGCACTGTCGGCCATGTCACCATGCTGCGCCGGATCAAGGCGGGGCCGTTTACCCTGGATTCCGCGATTTCGCTGGACAAATTGCGTCATGCTGCTAACGAGCGCGCCATCGGTAGCCTTATGCTGCCGCTGACGGCGGGGCTGGACGACATCCCGGCTCTCCCCGTCTCTCCCGATCAGGCCCTGATGCTCCGACAGGGGAAGGTTCTGACCGGGATCGCTGCCACCACCGGCCTGTATCTGGCGATGGACGGGAACATCCCCGTCGCGCTGGTCCGGTCGGATGATCGCGAGATCATCGTGGTGCGCGGTTTCAACCTGATGTCGAAGGATGACGACTAAATGACGATTACTGCCGAGCGCAAGGAAGCGCTGATCAAGGAATATGCCCGCGCCGAGGGTGACACGGGTTCGCCAGAGGTTCAGGTTTCGATCCTGACCGAGCGGATCACCAACCTGACCGAGCATTTCAAGGGTCACCACAAGGATAATCACAGCCGTCGTGGTCTGCTGATGATGGTCAACAAGCGTCGTTCGCTGCTGGACTATCTCAAGAAGAAGGATCAGGCGCGCTACACCGACCTGATCGCCAAGCTGGGCCTGCGCAAGTAACGCAGACCTTCAACGGGACGGCCCCCATGCGGGGCCGTTTCTGATTCTGAAACATGGCGTCGGGCAATTCGGCACGGCGCTCATGATATGGGGGACATTTCCCCACACCGTTCGGGCTGAGCTTGTCGAAGCCTTCTACTGAGCGAAGCGAAGTTTGCTTCGCCTCTGCTCAGCTAAGCCCTTCGACTTCGCTCAGCGCGAACGGATATGAGGAGTTCGCTTCTCACCCATGGAGCCTCACCGGCTCCGCCAAAGGCCCCGCCCGGCAATAGGGCCGACGCGGGCGAAGGAAAAAACTATGTTTGATGTCAAGAAAGTATCGATCGAGCTGGCCGGCAAGACGCTGACCCTCGAAACCGGCCGTATCGCACGCCAGGCTGACGCCGCCGTGCTGGCCACCTATGGCGAGACCGTGGTGCTGTGCGCCGTGACCGCCGCCAAGAGCGTGAAGGAAGGCCAGGATTTCTTCCCGCTGACCGTTCACTATCAGGAAAAATATTCCGCCGCCGGCCGCATTCCCGGCGGCTTTTTCAAGCGTGAGCGCGGGGCGACCGAAAAGGAAACGCTGGTTTCCCGCCTGATCGACCGTCCTATCCGCCCGCTGTTCCCCGAAGGCTTCTACAACGAAATCAACGTCATCGCCCAGGTGCTGTCGTTCGATGGCGAAAGCGAGCCGGACATGGTGGCGATGATCGCGGCGTCCGCTGCGCTGACCCTGTCGGGCGTGCCCTTTATGGGTCCGATCGGCGCGGCGCGCGTCGGCTACAAGGATGGCGAATATCAGCTCAACCCGTCGCTGGACGAGGTCAAGACCGGCGAACTCGACTTGGTCGTTGCCGCCACCTACGACGCGGTCATGATGGTCGAATCCGAAGCAAAAGAGCTGTCGGAAGAAATCATGCTGGGCGCCGTCCTGTTCGCGCATGAAGCGAGCAAGAAGATTGTCGACGCCATCATCAGCCTGGCTGAAAAAGCGGCCAAGGATCCATGGGACATGGCCAAGAGCGATGACCTGGTCGAATTGAAGGCCAAGCTCAAGAAGCTGATCGGCAAGGACATTGCCGCCGCCTACAAGCTGACCGACAAGTCGGCCCGTTCCAACGCGCTGAACGAAGCCCGTGCCAAGGCGAAGGCGAAGTTCACCGCCGACGGCCTGGACGCCCAGACCGTGATGGCCGGCATCAAGCTGACCAAGAAGCTGGAAGCGGAAATCGTGCGCGGCGCCATCCTGAAGGACGGCAAGCGCATCGATGGCCGCACCACCACGCAGATCCGCCCGATCGAAGCGATGGTCGGCTTCCTGCCCCGCACCCATGGTTCGGCCCTGTTCACGCGTGGTGAAACGCAGTCCATCTGCACCACCACGCTGGGCACCAAGGACGCTGAACAGATGATCGATGGCCTGACTGGCCTGCATTATGAAAACTTCATGCTGCATTATAACTTCCCGCCCTATTCGGTCGGTGAAGTCGGCCGCTTCGGCGCGCCGGGTCGTCGTGAAGTGGGTCATGGGAAGCTCGCATGGCGTGCGCTGCACCCCGTGCTGCCGAGCAAGGACGAGTTCCCCTACACGATCCGCGTCCTGTCCGACATTACCGAGTCGAACGGTTCCTCCTCGATGGCGACCGTCTGCGGCGGTTCGCTTTCGATGATGGACGCCGGTGTGCCGTTGAAGCGCCCCGTGTCCGGCATCGCCATGGGCCTGATCCTGGAAGGCAAGAACTTTGCCGTCCTGTCCGACATCCTGGGTGACGAAGATCACCTCGGCGACATGGACTTCAAGGTTGCCGGCACGTCCGAAGGCATCACCACGATGCAGATGGACATCAAGATTGCGGGCATCACCCGCGAAATCTTCGAAGCCGCGCTGACCCAGGCGAAGGAAGGCCGCGCGCATATCCTTGGCGAAATGAGCAAGGCGCTGTCCTCGACCCGCACCGAGCTGTCGGCCCATGCCCCGCGCATCGAGACGTTGCAGATCGACAAGTCGAAGATCCGCGAAGTCATCGGCACCGGCGGCAAGGTCATCCGTGAAATCGTCGCCGAAACCGGCGCGAAGGTCGACATTGACGATGAAGGCCTGATCAAGATCAGCTCGTCCGACCCGGCGCAGATCGAAGCGGCCCGCAAGTGGATCCTTGGCATCACGCAGGAAGCGGAAGTCGGCAAGATTTATGACGGCAAGGTCGTGAACATCGTCGATTTCGGGGCGTTCGTGAACTTCATGGGTGGCAAGGACGGCCTCGTCCACGTCTCCGAAATGAAGAATGAGCGCGTCGAAAAGCCGACCGACGTCGTGTCGGAAGGCCAGGAAGTGAAGGTCAAGGTTCTCGAAATCGATCCGCGCGGCAAGGTTCGCCTGTCGATGCGCGTCGTCGATCAGGAAACCGGCGCAGAGCTGGAGGACACCCGTCCTGCCCGTGAAGCGCGCGAACCCCGTGGCGATCGTGGTCCGCGCCGCGATGGCGGTGGTGACCGTGGCCCGCGTCGCGAAGGTGGTGATCGTGGTCGTGGTCCGCGCCGCGATGGTGGCGATCGTGGCCCGCGTCGCGAACGCAGCGAAGGCGGCAATGATGACGGCCCGGCACCGGGCGGCCTGCCCGACTTCCTGACCCAGGATTGATCGTCCATCCGACGAACCGAATAAAAAATGGGGCGTCCGGTTCAACCGGGCGCCCCTTTTTTTTTTATGTCGGCTGCGCAATGGACTAATTTCGATCAAGGCATCGGCTTAAGGTTCTGCTACTGTAACGATGGACCATTTGGGGAACATCATGCAGCGGAGCAATGAGCGCTTTGTCGAACGCCTGCCGCTCGTCCTCGATCGGCCAGCCTATGCCTATATCTTGTCGCTGCTTTTTTGCGGCGCGGCCTTCATGCTGCGCATCGCGGCTGAACCGCTGCTGCCCAACGGCTATCCCTTCGTCACTTTCTTTCCGGCGGTCATTCTCTCCTCCTTCCTGTTCGGGGTAAGGCCCGGCATTTTCACCGCGATATTTTGTGGCCTGCTGTCCTGGTATGTTTTCATCCCGCCCTTCTACAGCTTTGTGATGAACCCGGCGGTGGCCGTGGCCATGCTTTTCTACACTGGCGTGGTGGTGGTCGATATCCTGCTGATCCACTTCATGCAGCGCGCCAATTTTCATCTGGCGGTGGAGCGTGAACGCAGCCGGGCGCTGGCGGAAAATCGCGAGCTTCTGTTCCACGAACTTCAGCATCGCGTGTCCAACAATCTGCAGGTCGTCGCCGCCATGCTGTCGCTCCAGCGGCGCTATGTGGATCATGATGTGGCGCGCAAGGCGCTGGACGATGCCTCGGCCCGGCTGGGACTGGTCGGCCGCATCAGCCGCGCACTCTATGACCCGTCGGGCGCGGGGCAGGATATTCGTGCCTTCCTGACCGCGTTGTCCGATGATGTGCTGGAGGCTAGTGGCCGTACGGACATAGATGTTGCGGTGACCGCACCTGACGGGCTGACGATCGAGCCGTCCATCACCGTCCCGCTGGCGCTGATCGTCGCGGAATCGGTCAGCAATGCGATAGAGCATGGCCTGCCCGACCGGCCCGGCAAGGTCGTGGTGACGCTGGAGGAGGCGCAGGGCGCGCTGGCGCTGCGCATCGTTGATGACGGCCACGGCGTTGCCCCGGACTTTGAACATGGCACCAGCGATTCGCTGGGCCTGCGCATCGCCAATGCGCTGGCGGTGCAGCTGGGCGGGCGCTTTTCGCTGACGCCGGGGAGCAATGGCGGCGCGGTCGCGCGGCTCGATCTGCCGGCGCGGACGGCCTGTTGAGCGTGACTCCATTCTGCCGCTTGGCGGCGGCGTGTCCCTCGGCTATGACCCGCCCCATGCTGATGAAAACTGTAACGCGCATCGGCGCGGCCACCGCCCCGCTTCTGCTTGCCACCCTGCTTGCAGGCTGCGCGACGTCCAAGAACAAGGCCGACACCCAATATGTCGCCCGCGACGTGTCCACCCTCTATAATAGCGGCAAGGACCGGCTCGATCGCGGCCAGTATAAGCTTGCTGCGGCCCTGTTTGACGAGGTGGAGCGCCAGCATCCCTATTCGCCCTGGGCGCGCCGGGCGCAGCTCATGTCGGCGTTCAGCTACTATATGAACAGCGACTATGCCGAATCCATTTCGGCATCGCAGCGCTTCCTGTCGATCCATACCGGCAACAAGGACGCGCCTTACGCTTATTATCTGATCGCGCTTTGCTATTATGAGCAGATTGCCGATGTCAGCCGCGACCAGAAGATTACGCAGCAGGCGCTGGATTCGCTCGGCGAACTGATCCGCCGCTATCCCGGCACTCGCTATGCCGCCGACGCGCGGTTGAAGGTCGATCTGGTCAACGACCATCTGGCCGGCAAGGAAATGGAAGTTGGCCGCTTCTACCAGCGGCGTGGCCAGTGGCTGGCCGCCACGCTGCGGTTCCGGGTCGTCATCGACAAATATCAGACCACGACGCACACGCCCGAAGCGCTGGAACGGCTGGTCGAATCCTATCTCTCGCTCGGCATCCCCGACGAAGCGCGCAAGGCTGCCGCCGTGCTGGGCGCCAACTATCCCGGTACCAAATGGTATGAGCGCAGCTACAAGCTGATGCAGGAACATGGCAGCAAGGCGTAATCGCCTTTCTTGCCTGTTCCCCTTTTGTCCATTGACGGGTAGAAGCGCGTCATGCTGAGTGCTTTGTCCATCCGCAATGTCGTGTTGATCGAGGCGCTGGACCTGGATTTCGGTGCGGGCCTGTCCGTGCTGACCGGGGAGACGGGCGCGGGCAAATCGATCCTGCTCGATTCGCTGGGGCTGGCGCTGGGCGCGCGGGCCGATAGCGGCCTGGTCCGCAATGGCGAGGCGCAGGCCAGCGTCACCGCGACCTTCGACCCGCCGCCCGCCGACCATCGCGCCGCGATGCTGCTGGCGGACAATGGCATCGACATGGAGCCGGGCGAGCCGCTGCTCATTCGCCGCACGGTGAAGGCTGATGGCGGCAGCCGTGCTTTCGTCAATGATTCGGCCTGTTCGGCGGCGCTGCTGCGCGAGTTGGGCGGGTGTTTGGTCGAAATTCACGGCCAGCATGACGATCGCGGGCTGCTCAATGCGCGGGGGCATCGGGCGCTGCTCGACGCCTATGGCCGCTGCGATGCGGGCGCGGTCGGCGCGGCGCATGGGGCGTGGCGCAAGGCGGCGAGTGCATTGGCTGAGGCGCGTGCTACCGTGGATACGGCGGCGCGCGACCGCGATTATCTGGCCCATGCCGTCGATGAACTCACCCGCTTCGGGGCGCAGCCGGGCGAGGAGGCGACGCTGGCTGAAGAACGCGCGTCGATGCAGAAGGGTGCGCGCCTGACCGACGATCTGTCGGCGATCGCCGATTGCCTGACCGGCTCCGACGGTGGCCTTGCCCAGTTGCGGCAGGCGGCGCGGCGGCTGGACCGGATCGCGGCGGAGGATGAGCGACTGGCCGCCGTGCTGGAGGCGCTGGACCGCGCGGTGGTGGAGGCGGGCGAGGCGGAGGACCGGCTGGCCGAGGTGGCGGAGGCCTTGAGCTTCGATCCCGCCCGGCTGGACGATATCGAAACCCGTTTGTTCGATCTGCGCGGGCTGGCGCGCAAGCATCAGGTCCAGCCCGATGATCTGGCGGAATTGTGCGCCGAGATGGCCGCGCGCCTGACCGCGATCGAAGGCGGGGAGGAGCATATCACCGCGCTGGAGGCCGATGTCGCGCAGAAGGCGGCGGCCTATCGCGCCGCGGCGCAGGCTTTGTCGGGTGAGCGCCAATTGGCGGCGGGCAAGCTGGACGCGGCGGTCGCGGCGGAACTCGCGCCGTTGAAACTTGACGCTGCCCGTTTCCGCACCGTGGTCGCGCCGCTCGATGAAGCGCAATGGAGCGGGCAGGGCATGGACCGGGTCGAATTCGAGATTTCGACCAACCCCGGCGCGCCCTTCGCCCCGCTGACCAAGATCGCTAGCGGAGGCGAATTGTCGCGCTTCATCCTGGCGCTCAAAGTCGCGCTGGCGGAGCAGGGCGGGGCGGACACGCTGATCTTCGACGAAATCGACCGGGGCGTCGGCGGCGCGGTGGCGTCCGCCATCGGCGAACGCCTCTCGCGCCTCGCCCGCAGCAACCAAATCTTGGTCGTCACCCACAGCCCACAGGTCGCGGCGCGCGGCGCGGGGCATCTGCTGATCGCCAAATCGAGCGATGGCACGGTCACCCGGACGGGCGTTCACGCGCTGGACGATGTGGAACGGCGCGAGGAGATTGCGCGGATGCTGTCGGGCGCGGAGATTACAGCCGAGGCGCGGGCGCAGGCGGAACGGTTGCTGGAGCGGGTTTAGCCACCAACACCCGTTCGTTTCGAGCCCTTCGACCGCCTGCCGCAGGCGGGCAGTCGAAGGGCTCGAAACGGACGGAGGGAGTGAAGTGACGCGATGACCCATAACCGCAGAGACATGATCGGCCTGACCGCCGCCGCCATGGCCGCCAGCGCCATCCCCGCCGCCGCGCAATCGGCCCAGCCGCGCTACGGCCTGATCGGCCAGATGATCGCCAAACCCGGCAAGCGCGACGAATTGCTAACCTATCTGCGCGAAGGTACGACCGGGATGCCCGGCTGCCTGTCCTACGTCATCGCGCTCGACACCGCCAACCCCGATGCGCTGTGGATCACCGAAGTGTGGGACAGCCGCGAAAACCACATGGCCTCGCTCAAAATCCCCGCCGTGCAGGCCGCCATCGCCAAGACCCGCCCGATCACCGCCGGTTTCGGGCAGCGGTTCGAGACAGTGCCGGTGGCGGGGGTTTGATGGTATATTCCCGTTCGCCCTGAGTAGGGACTGAGCGAAGTCGAAGGCCCGTATCGAAGGGTCTGCGTCTGGCGCAATCCTTCGATACGCCATTTCGACTATGCTCAATGGCTACTCAGGACGAACGGAGGGCGGTATGGAGCGATCATGACCGACCCCTCCACCCTCACCGAAGCCGAAGCCGCCAACCGTTTGATGCGTCTGGCGCGCGAGGTGGCAAGGCATAACCGGCTCTATCATGATCAGGACCAGCCTGAGATTACGGACGCGGCCTATGACGCGCTGATCCGCGAGAACAACGCACTCGAAGCGGCCTTCCCGCACCTCGTCCGAGCCGATTCGCCCAATGCGCAGGTGGGCGCGGCACCGACCTCCGCGCTCAAGAAAATCCCCCACGCCGTCCGCATGATGAGCCTCGACAATGGGTTCGCTGACGAGGATATCGCCGAATTCCTTGCCCGCGTCCGCCGCTTCCTTGCGCTGCCCGACGATGCGCCGGTCGCGCTGACTGCCGAGCCGAAGATTGACGGCCTGTCCTGTTCGCTGCGTTACGAGAAGGGCGAGCTGGTGCTGGCCGCGACGCGCGGCGACGGCGCGACGGGGGAGGATGTAACCGCCAACGTCCGCACCATCGCTGATATACCCCAGCGCCTGACTGGCGACGCGATCCCCGACCTGTTCGAGGTGCGCGGCGAGGTCTATATGGCCAAGGCGGATTTCGCCGCGCTCAACGCCCGGTTGCTGGCGGAGGCCGACGAGCCGGACAAGGCGCGCCAGTTCGCCAATCCCCGCAACGCCGCCGCCGGATCGCTGCGGCAGAAGGATGCGACCGTCACCGCCAGCCGCCCGCTGCGCTTCCTGGCCCATGGCTGGGGCGCACACAGCGCCTTGCCCGCCGACACGCAATTGGGCGTGATGCAGGCGATTGCCGCCTGGGGTCTGCCGGTGTCGGACCGGCTGCTGCGGGTGGATACCCTCGAAACCCTGCTCGCCCATTATCGCAGCATCGAAAGCGCCCGTGCCGACCTGCCCTTCGACATTGACGGGGTGGTGTATAAGGTTGACCGGCTCGATTGGCAGCAACGGCTGGGCTTTGTGGCCAAGGCACCGCGCTGGGCGATCGCGCATAAATTCCCCGCCGAACGGGCGCAGACGACGCTGGAGGCGATCGACATTCAGGTCGGGCGCACCGGCAAGCTGACCCCGGTGGGCCGCCTGACCCCGGTGACGGTGGGCGGCGTGGTCGTGTCCAACGTCACGCTGCACAATGCCGACGAGATTGCGCGGCTGGGCGTGCGCCCCGGCGATCGCGTCATCGTCCAGCGCGCGGGCGACGTCATCCCGCAGGTGGTGGACAATCTCGACCGCGACCGTCCCGGCGCGCCCTATATCTTCAAGCCCGAATGCCCGATCTGCCAGAGCGAGGCGGTGCGTGAGGAGGGCGAGGTCGATTATCGCTGCACCGGCGGCCTGATCTGCCCCGCGCAGCGGTTCGAGCGGCTGCGCCATTTCGTCAGCCGGGTTGCGCTGGATATCGAAGGGCTGGGCGAGAAGTCGATCCAGGAGTTTCTCGACCTGGGCTGGATCACCGAACCGGCCGATATTTTCCGCCTGAAACGCCATCGCCCTGACCTGATCGGTCGCGAAGGGTGGAAGGAAAAGTCGGTCGACAATCTGCTCGCCGCGATCGAGGCGAAGCGCGCGCCGGACGCGGCGCGGCTGCTCTTTGGCCTGGGCATCCGCCATGTCGGCGCGGTGACGGCGCGTGACCTGCTCAAACGCTATACCACGCTGCCGGGCGTGCGCGCGTTGGCGGAAGAGATTATCGCCCTGCGCGACCAGCCATTTGACACGCCCGCCAAGCGCGACAAGGCGATTGCTGACCATATCGGGGTGGAGAATGTCGGTGCGGCGGTGGGCCATGCGCTCGCCGATTTCTTCCACGAACCCCATAATGTGGCGGTTTGGGAGGACCTGCTGGAAGAAGTCAAGCCGCCGCCCTACGTCGTGGAAACCACCGCCAGCGCCGTCACCGGCAAGACCGTTGTGTTCACCGGCAAGCTGGAAACCATGAGCCGCGACGAGGCCAAGGCGCAGGCCGAACGGCTGGGAGCCAAAGCGGCGGGATCGGTCAGTGCTAAGACGGATCTGGTGGTCGCCGGGCCGGGGGCGGGGAGTAAGCTCAAACAGGCCGCGGCGTTGGGCATTACGGTGATCAGCGAAGAGGAATGGGCGGCGATCGTGACGGCGGCGGGGTAACGTCAACGGAGAAGTGAATAGCCTAAGCCGCCAGCGCCTCCACCCCCACATCATGCGCCCGCCGGGCGGCCATGATGTCGCCGACATGGGCTTCGGCCCAGCCGGTAATCTGGTCCAATATGCCGATCAGCCCGCCTGCCAGCGGGGTCAGCCGATATTCCACCGTCACCGGCACGGTCGCAAAGGCGGCGCGGCTGACCAGCCCGTCGCGCTCCAGGCTCTTCAACGTCTGCGACAGCATCTTTTGCGAAATCGCGCCGATCCGGCGGCGCAGCAGGTTGAAGCGCACGGGGCCGTCTTTCAGGCTAAGCAGCACCAGCACCGCCCATTTGTCGCCGATCCGGTCGAGAATGTGCCGGGTCGGGCAATCGGGATTATAGGCGTCGCCGATGCGGGGCGGCGGAGTGGACGGCATGGGCAGTATCCTCGGCGTAACCAGGTGAAGGCAAAGTGCCTTCTTGCACCCCTGATAGCCAAATCTCTATCTGGTTTCCATTGGTAACCACATATGGAGACGGAAATGAAAATAGCGATCATCGGCGGCACGGGTCGTGCGGGGCAGGAAATCAGCGCGGAACTGGCACGGCGCGGGCATCAGGTGACAGCCATTGCCCGTCATCCCGAAAATGCGGTTAAGGATGCCGCGATCACTGCGGTTACGGGCGACGTCAACCATCCCGAAGCGCTGGCGGCAGCGATTGCAGGTCATGATGTCGTGGTCAGTGCGGTGATGTTTTCCGATACCGACCCGGCGTCGCTGGTCGATGTCGTGCGCCAGTCGGGCGTGCCGCGCTATCTGGTCGTGGGCGGTGCGGCCAGTCTGGAGGTGGCGCCGGGTGTGCCACTGATCAGCACGCCCGATTTCCCGAAGGAATATCTGCCCGAAGCCAGCCGGGGCAAGGCGTTCCTCGACTATCTGCGCGGCGTGGACGACATCGACTGGACCTATGTGTCGCCCTCGCTCTTCTTCTTCGTCGGCCCGCGCACCGGCAATTTCCGGCTGGGCACCGACCAGTTGCTGAGTGACGCGGATGGCAAGAGCAGCATATCCTATGCCGATTATGCCATCGCTCTGGTCGATGAAATCGAAACGCCGCGCCATAGCCGCCAGCGCTTCACCGTGGGCTATTGATACGGGGAGGGGGCGTTAGAGTTTTTTGGGAAAGCCGGTTCCGGCTCACTCCCCCGCCCAACCACCCGACAGGATGATACTGGATCGGGCGGGGGAGCGGGCTGGTACCGCACTTGAAAAGCGCCCTTTCGCGCTTTTCCAAACAGACTCTTATGCCGCCCCCTCAACCTTATCCTGCGTTTTCGTCGCGAAGTCGCCCGCGTCGTGGCGCTCATGCAATTGTCCGTCGAGCGGGCCGTTGATCTTGTTGACCTTGCGCCCGCGCGTCACCGCCGGGCGGGCGTCGATCTGTCGCGCCCAGCGCAGCAGGTTGGTGTAGCTGGCCGCATCCAGAAATTCCGCGGCGTCATAGGCGTAGCCCAGCACGACGCCGCCATACCAGGGCCAGATGGCGATGTCCGCGATGCTATATTCGTCGCCTGCGACATACGCATTGTCCGCCAGATGCCGATCCAGCACGTCGAGCTGCCGCTTCACTTCCATCGTGTAGCGATTGATCGGATATTCATATTTTTCCGGGGCATAGGCGTAGAAATGGCCAAAGCCGCCGCCCAGCAAAGGGGCGCTGCCCATCTGCCAGAACAGCCAGCTGAGCGCGGCTGTCCGCTTGGCGGGATCGGTCGGCAGGAAGGCGCCGAACTTTTCGGCCAGATAGAGCAGGATCGCGCCCGATTCGAACACGCGCTGCGGCGGGGAGACGCTATGGTCCATCAGCGCGGGGATCTTGCTGTTGGGATTGACCGCCACGAAGCCGCTGGAAAACTGGTCGCCATCGCCGATTTTGATCAGCCAGGCGTCATACTCCGCCGCAGTAAATCCCGCCTCCAGCAATTCCTCCAGCAGGATCGTGACCTTCTGCCCATTGGGCGTGGCCAGCGAGTAGAGCTGGAGCGGATGCTGCCCCACCGGCAGATCCTTGTCATGGGTCGCGCCCGCGATCGGCCGGTTGATATTGGCGAACTGGCCGCCACTGGCCTTGTCCCACGTCCAGACGGCAGGCGGGGTGTAGGTTGGATCGCTCATGGGGGAGAGGCCTCTCGTGAATGCTGATCCACGTCAGGTAGGAAGCACCCCGCCGCACCGCAACGGCGCTGGAGGATGTCGCATGGAAAAGCATCGGTCGCGAAAAAATGCATATGGAAGGTCTTGACCGATCTTTCGGTTGCGCCATATCAAGCCGCGCTAGCACTCTACCTCAATGAGTGCTAACAGCGACGCAGTTTATCGGGACAAGGATAAGGCGAGGGCGGTTTTCGGGGAGATTCATCCCCGGATCGCGCGCCGGACCGATCCCAAACAGAAGGGAAAGGCAATCAACATGGCATTTCGTCCATTGCACGACCGTGTTCTCGTCCGCCGCATCGAAGCGGAAGCAAAGACCGCCGGTGGCATCATCATCCCCGACACCGCCAAGGAAAAGCCGCAAGAAGGCGAAATCGTCTCCGTCGGCACCGGCTCGAAGGCTGAAGATGGCAAGGTGACCCCGCTCGACGTCAAGGCTGGCGACCGCATCCTGTTCGGCAAATGGTCCGGCACCGAAGTCAAGGTCGACGGTGAAGACCTGCTGATCATGAAGGAATCGGACATCCTTGGCGTTGTTGCCTGAGATTTTCTGACTTCTTCCATTTCCTAATTTGCAAGAAAGAGGGTTTTTCCCATGGCTGCAAAAGACGTAAAATTTTCCCGCGACGCTCGTGAGCGCATTCTGCGCGGTGTCGACATCCTGGCCGACGCGGTCAAGGTGACCTTGGGGCCAAAGGGCCGCAACGTCGTCATCGACAAGAGCTTCGGCGCGCCCCGTATCACCAAGGACGGCGTCAGCGTCGCCAAGGAAATCGAACTCAAGGACAAGTTCGAGAATATGGGCGCCCAGATGGTGCGCGAAGTCGCTTCCAAGACCAACGACATTGCTGGCGACGGCACGACCACTGCGACCGTCCTGGCGCAGGCGATCGTTCGTGAAGGCATGAAGTCGGTTGCCGCCGGCATGAACCCGATGGACCTGAAGCGCGGCATCGATCTGGCCGTCGTCAAGGTTGTCGAGGACCTCAAGGCCCGTTCCAAGCCCGTCGCCGGGACCAAGGAAATTGCCCAGGTCGGCATCATCTCGGCCAATGGCGACACCGTGGTTGGCGAAAAGATCGCCGAAGCCATGGAGCGCGTCGGCAAGGAAGGCGTGATCACGGTTGAAGAAGCCAAGGGTCTCGAATTCGAGCTGGACGTCGTCGAAGGTATGCAGTTCGACCGCGGCTACCTGTCGCCCTATTTCGTGACGAACCCGGAAAAGATGGCTGTAGAGCTGGCTGATCCGTACATTCTGATCCACGAAAAGAAGCTCAGCAACCTCCAGTCGATCCTGCCGATCCTCGAAGCGGTCGTTCAGTCGGGTCGTCCCCTGCTGATCATCGCTGAAGATATCGAAGGCGAAGCGCTGGCGACCCTGGTCGTCAACAAGCTGCGCGGTGGCCTGAAGGTCGCAGCGGTCAAGGCTCCCGGCTTTGGCGATCGTCGCAAGGCGATGCTGGAAGATATCGCTGTCCTGACCAAGGGCGAAGTGATTTCCGAAGATCTGGGCATCAAGCTGGAGAACGTCACGCTGGCGATGCTCGGCACCGCCAAGCGCGTCACCATCGACAAGGACAACACCGTCATCGTCGATGGCGCTGGCGACCATGACTCGATCAAGGGCCGTACCGAGCAGATCCGTCAGCAGATCGAGAACACCACCTCGGACTATGACCGTGAAAAGCTGCAGGAACGTCTGGCGAAGCTTGCTGGCGGCGTGGCCGTTATCAAGGTTGGCGGCGCTTCGGAAGTCGAAGTCAAGGAACGCAAGGACCGCGTCGACGACGCGCTGCACGCCACCCGTGCGGCCGTTGAAGAAGGCATCGTTCCTGGCGGCGGCACCGCTCTCCTCTATGCGACCAAGGCTTTGGCCGGCATGAAGGGCGCGAATGACGACCAGACCCGTGGTATCGACATCATCCGCAAGGCGATCGAAGCGCCGCTGCGCCAGATCGCCCAGAATGCGGGCGTTGACGGTGCCGTGGTTGCCGGCAACCTGCTTCGCGAAAATGACGAGACCCGTGGTTTCAACGCCTCGACCGACGTCTATGAAAACCTGGTGGAAGCCGGCGTGATCGACCCGACCAAGGTCGTTCGTGCGGCGCTGCAGGACGCGGCCTCGGTCGCTGGCCTGCTGATCACCACCGAAGCGGCGATCTCCGAAATGCCTGCCGACGACAAGGCACCGATGGGTATGCCCGGCGGTGGCATGGGCGGCATGGGCGGCATGGACTTCTAAGTCCAACGCTCTCGCTATGACAAGAAGAGGCCGGTGGAGCGATCCACCGGCCTTTTTATTGTGCGCTACGCACGGCAACCGGCTGTTTACCGATTGCCGCTAGCAAAATGGCGATGAGTTTCAAAAAGCCTTTCCGCGCCGTCCCGGTGCAACTCGACCCCGCCTACCGCGCCCGGCAGCGGCGCGAAGCCCGGATGACATTGGCTCTGCGGCTGGTTGGTGTTTTCGCGGTCGGGCTGGTGGCCGCGCTATCACTCCACTGGTTCCGCAACGGACCTACCGCGCCGGGTCCGGCAGAGCCAGCTATGGTCGAGGCCCCGGTCGTGATGCCGGAGCCGGTCGTGCGTGAACTGCCGATGAGTGCTGCGGAACTGGACGCGCAACAGCCCTCGGCTGGTGGCGATCGTGCTACCGCGCCGGTCGAACGTAGGATTGTCCGTAGTAATGCGACGGTCACCGTCTTTCGGGATTGCCGCGCGGCATGGGCTGCTGGCGTTGCGCCGATTTACCGCGGGCAGCCGGGCTATGACGTCAGCATGGATGGCGACCTGGACGGCATAGCCTGCGAGCCCGTCAGGCGTTAGCCGGATCGCGCACCAGCACCACCATCGGCAACTCTGCCCGCACCGCAAAGCCCAGCGTCTCGTAAAGCGCGATCGTCCGGTCATGGGCGGCATAGGCGTGGAGGAAGGGCGTCTCGCCCCGCTCCAGCATTGCCTGCATGACGATCCGCATCAGTGCGCCGGCGAGACCCCGGCCACGAAAATCGGGATGGGTGCAGACGCCGCTGACCTCGGTAAAGCCGGGCAGGCGCATCCGCTCGCCCGCCATCGCGATCAGCTGCCCATGTTCGCGCACGCCGATGAAGCGGCCCAGCCGATGGGTGAGCGGGTGAAAGGGGCCGGGCCGGGTCAATAGTGCCAGTGCGCGCATTTGGTCAGCGTCGGCTTCGCCAAGCACGATCCACTCACATGGCGTTGCCGGGGCAGGGGTAACTGTTGCTGCGACCATCTGGGCCAACGTCGCGGTGCGCGCGATCGTCATACCCGCCGGGGCCACCGCCACATCCTGTCCGACCAGCCACATTTCGCTATCGCCGGTCGCGAGCGCGGCCAGCGCCATCAGGCTGTCCGGGCCGTCATCTCCGGTCGCCGCGAAGGGGCCATAAGCGGGATCGAGCCGCATCGCCCGGTCATCCCCCTGCGCCAACGCCGCCCAGCCGCTGCGCAGCGTGTGCCAGACGGGACGATCAAGCGGGTGCATCGGGCAGACTCCAGGCTATGGGGCAGGATGGGGCTGCCATATCAGCCCGACCAGTCGGTTCAAGCCGGGCAGCCCTTCGGCTGGGGCTGCGGCCATATTAACCAAAAAATAAAGGGAAAATGCGACACCGGGTCTGGGAACCGGAGACCCGCCAATTTGCGCGCTTTGAGGACATTGCTGGAAAAGCGCTTGGCGCAAGGACCGGGGCAGGACGCCGATGTTCGGCGTAGCCTTGTCGAATCCCTGTATGCGTCTCCAACGTCCCTGACGATCGGCGCGGCCACTGGCACCGCCGTAGGCATCGTTATCAGCAGCATGAGCAACTTTCCGGCGATCCATGCGGTCGTGATCGCGGTCTGTATTGTTGCCACATTGCGCGTGATTTCCGCGGTTTTCTTCCATCGCCAGCTGGTGCGCGGCACCGCTGTGGCCTCGCGCAACTGGGAACTGGCCTATGAACTGGGCGCCTGGGCCTATGCCGGGCTGCTGGGGTTGATGGGTTTCGTGACGCTCATCGGATCGGGCAATCCGGTCATCCATATGCTCAGCGTGTCGATGGCGACGGGCTATGCAGGCGGTATCTCCGGCCGCAATGCAGGGCGCGTCCAGATCGCCATCGGGCAGGTATGCCTAGCCCTGCTGCCGACCGCGACCGGGCTATGGATGGAAGGATCGACCGGCTATCGCGTCCTGTCGGTCGCTATGGTGGCGATGGTGCTGGGTCTGGCGGAAATCAGCTCGACCACCCATCGCATCGTCGTCCAGGCGCTGATCGGCAAGCGTGACAAGTCGTTGCTGGCGGAAAAATTCGAACGACTCGCCCGCTTCGACAGTCTGACGGGGCTGGAAAACCGCATGGCGATGCAGATGCGGCTGCGCGAAATCTTCGAAACCAGCCAGAAGCGCAACGATGCCGTCGCCATCCTGTGGATGGACATTGACCGGTTCAAGGAAATTAATGATTCGCTTGGCCATATGGTCGGCGACCAGTTGCTGCGCGCGGTGGCGGAGCGGCTGGATGAGGTCGTGCAGGGCCGTGGCCGGATCGCGCGTTTTGGCGGCGATGAATTTGTCATCATCTGCGCTGATACGGACCGGGTGACGGCGGCGGCGATCGCGCAGGAAATCATCAGCTATTTCGCCCATGGCTTCGATCTGTCGGACAATCATCTCCAAGTCACCGCCTCCATCGGCTTTGCGGTTGCGCCGCAGGACGGACGCGACATGGACGAGCTGATGCAACATGCCGACCTGGCGCTCTACGAAGCCAAGCGGGAGGGGCGCAACCGCGCGTCCAGCTTCAACTGGTCGCTCAAGGAACGCTTCAATCGCGTCCATGAGATTGAGACCGGTCTGCGGCGCGCGCTGGAGACGAATGAACTCAAATTGCTGTTCCAGCCGATCGTCGACCTGGAAAGCGGCCATATCGATGCGTGCGAGGCGCTGCTGCGCTGGGATCATCCGGTGCTGGGTCCGATTTCGCCCGGCGAATTCATCCCGATCGCCGAAAGCATGGGGATGATCGAGGCGATGACCGGCTGGGTGCTGCGCGAAGCCTGTATCGCTGCGGCCTCCTGGCCTGGCGAGGTTCGCATCGCCATCAACGTGTCGCCTGCCTCATTGAAGTCGCACGACCTGCCCGGCAATGTCATCGCCGCGCTGCTGGAGACCGGCCTGCCCGCACGGCGGCTGGAGCTGGAAGTCACTGAATCTATTTTCCTGGACGATAGCGGCCAGACCAACGCGATCCTGCGCGAATTGCAGCGCATCGGCCTGCGGTTGGCGCTCGACGATTTCGGCACCGGCTACAGCTCGCTCTCCTATCTGCGTTCCTACCGGTTCGACACGCTCAAGGTGGATCAGAGCTTCATGGCCGGGGTCAGCTCGAACGCGGAGGATCGCGCGATCGTGCGCGCCATCGGCAACCTTGCCCGCGATCTGGCGATGGACACGGTGGCCGAAGGCATAGAGACGGCCGACCAGCTACATCACGCCCGTGAAGCCGGCTTTACCAATGTGCAGGGCTATTTGTTCAGCCGTCCGGTGACGAGCGAACGGATCGCCGAAATGATCGCCGACGGTCCGCTCGAAGGGGGCGAACGCCCCGATCCCGTCATCCACAAACGGCCGCGGCGTCAGGCCTGACCCGCCGCCGCGATGGCGTTTCAGCGCAAGCGGGTCTGCGCCGCCGCCAGCCGCCGCATCATCCGCAAGTCGCGATCGGACAGCGACAGGGCCGTATCGGTCCATGTCTCGACAATGTCGGTCAGTTCGGCCAGCGTCAGCGGATTGACCCGTCGCCCGGCCCGGTTGATGCCGACATAACCGGCATGGTGGGGGCTATGGTCGGCAATCCATTTGGCAGTCGCCGCCTCGCCTTCTCCCTGCTCGACGACCTGCGCGACAATGCCCATCTCGCACATTTCGTCCGCGCTATAGATGCGCCCCTCGGCAATCATCTCGCGCGCCAGCACGGGGCCGACCCGGCGCGACAGCACCGAATAGGCACCCATGCCGGGGAACAGGCCGAACAGGACTTCGGGCAGGCCGAATTTGGCCTGCCGCTCGGCGATGATGACGTCGAAGCACATCAGCGCTTCCAGCCCGCCGCCCAGCGCGTCGCCCTGCGCCAGTCCGATATTGATGATGTTCATGTCGTTGCAGTGCCAGATGCGATCGACAATCTCGCAGCAGGCGACGCCATAGCTGAGCAAGGTGGCGCGATCGCGGCGCTGGATGCATTCGGCGAACATCTCCAGATCGCCGCCCAGATTGAACACGCCGGGGAAGCGCGACCCCAGCACCATGAATTTGAGCGGGCCATCGCGCCCGCTGCCGTCAGCGCCGCCATAGACGCGCTTGCTCTCCCGCTGCCACGCCATCGTGTCGCGAATCAGGCCCAGATTGGAATTGGGCCGTTCATGCGGGGTCATGAATGCCCACAGGGTCGCCAGTTCCTCGTCCCAGCGCACATCGATCTGGCCCAGGTCGAAAAGGGTGGAGCGGCCGGTTGGAACCGCTATTTCCGCTACGGAAAAGGCCGGTTGGTCGGTGTCGGGCGCAAAATGCTCCTCACCGGCCGTTTCGACCACGTCTCTTGCCGGACTAAACCGTCCTGAATCAATCATCTGCGTCCCCGTTTTTCTATTCCGACTGAACAGAACAGGCTCGCATGGAGGATGCAATCAACCCCCCGCCGGTGAACAGCCCGTTAACTATTTTTGTAGGGAACTGTTGCAAACGCGTCGTCACAAATTGGCCCAAATGAGACTCCTTGTTGCGGATATGCAACAAAATGCCCGTCCTTGGCTATTCTCGATCGTCGCTCAGGGCTTTGTTAACCTTTATTAATTAGCCAGAGTCGGATGAACGACCGCGATCAGGACTCCAAATTTGTCACGCTGGCCCTCCATGACGCGGCGGGCGCGGCATGGCCGTTGCGCCTGTCGGCGGACTGCCTGCGCTTCATCGGTCCCTATCGCCGGGTCGAAGGCTTCAACATCGACGCGCTGATGCTGTTTGAAGGCGTGCGCAAGGCGGGTTGAACCCTTGTGCCTGCGCCCGTTCGCTCATAAACGGCGCGCGTGACCCAGACCCGTTTTTCCTTTTCCATCGCCGCGACTGACGGCAAGGCGCGCACCGGCGCGATACAGATGCAGCGCGGCGAGATCCGCACGCCCGCCTTCATGCCGGTCGGCACCGCCGCCACGGTCAAGGCGATGCGCCCGGCCGAAGTGCGCGCGACCGGGGCCGATATCATCCTGGGCAATACCTATCATCTGATGCTGCGTCCCGGCGCGGAGCGCATGGCGCGGCTGGGTGGCCTGCATGGTTTCATGGGCTGGGACCGGCCGATCCTGACCGACAGTGGCGGCTATCAGGTGATGAGCCTGTCGGAACTCACCAAGATGAGCGAGCAGGGCGTCGCTTTTTCCAGCCATATCGACGGGTCCAAGCATATGCTGACCCCCGAACGGTCGATGGAAATCCAGCGGCTGCTCGACAGCGACATTGTGATGGCGTTCGACGAATGCACCAAAAATGGCTGCACCCATGATGAGGCGGCGCGGTCGATGGAGCGATCGATGCGTTGGGCCAGGCGATCGCGCGACGGTTTTGATGCAGGTGGCGACCATGCGGAGCGCGCGGCCTTGTTCGGCATCCAGCAGGGTTCGCTGGACAAAGGTTTAAGGCAGCAGTCCGCGCAGCAACTGATCGACATCGGCTTTGATGGCTATGCCGTGGGCGGTCTGGCCGTGGGGGAGGGGCAGGAGGCGATGTTCGCCACGCTCGATTTCGCGCCCGATATGCTGCCGCAGGACAAGCCGCGCTACCTGATGGGCGTGGGCAAGCCAGACGACATCGTCGGCGCGGTCGAACGCGGCATCGACATGTTCGATTGCGTGCTGCCCACCCGGTCGGGGCGCAACGGGCAGGCTTTCACCTGGGCCGGACCGCTCAACATCCGCAATGCCCGCTTTGCCGAAGATACCGGCCCGCTCGACCCGCGCTGCACCTGCCCGGTCTGCGCGACCTGGGGGCGGGCCTATCTGCATCATCTGGTGAAAGCCGGAGAGATGCTGGGCGCGATGCTGATGACCCAGCATAATATCCATTTCTACCAATCGCTGATGCAGGCGATCCGCGACAGCATCGCTGCCGGGCAGTTCGCTACATTTGCCGCCGATTTCCGCCGGGATTATCAGCGCGCCTGAGCGTGATGATTTTGGCGTAAAAGCCCCAACCTCCGTTCGTTTCGAGCGAAGTCGAGAAACCGGCGCGCTACCGTTTCTCGACTTCGCTCGAAATGAACGGGGCAGGGTGAAGCATTCAAAACTTTACGGAATGACGCTGATCTCGATCGTATAGCCGCCCGCTTCCGCATCATGGTCCAGCGGCGCGCGCAGTTGCCGCGACAGGCCGGTCAGCACCCGGCCATAACGTTCGGCCAGATGGATGGTCATCGCCTCCGACGCGCGCAGGCCGCTCGACCGCACGCTCAGCAGCGCGCGATTGTCGCGACCCGCCACGCCCCGCACCGCAATCCGCATCGCGCCATGCGGGTCGAGCATCATTGCCAGTTCGACCAGTTCGGTCAGCAGAAAGGCGATCGGCACGGCGACATCCTGACTGATGTGCAGGTCGTCCGCGTCGATCTGAATGCCAAAGCGCCGGGCTTGTGCCGGGGCGGTGCCGCGCAGGCTGGCGGACAATTCGCTGATCAGCGGGCGCACGCCCACGCCGCGATTATCCTCCAGCTCGGCGAAATGATTGCGATGGACGACGGACAGAGCATCAACCCGCCGCTGGATCGAGGCATAGGCTTCCACCGCTTCGGGATCATGCGCGGACCGGGCGTGCAGGTTGATCAGGCTGGCGATGATCTGGAGGTTGTTCTTGACCCGGTGATGCACTTCACGGGTTAGCTTGCGCTGGGTTTCCAGCCCCTGCGCCATTTCCGCTTCATGAGTGGCGACATCTTCGCTGATCTCGCGGAAGGTTTCGCCCAGCGCGACGATCTCCTGCGCCGGAGTGCGGACCTTTTGCAGCGGCTCCAGCACTTCGCCCGGATGATAGGCCGCAACAGACCGGCGCAGCAGCACCAGCGGGCGGATCAACAGGCGATTGACGACAAACCAGCCGACCGCCGCCGCCGCAAACCACATGACGAGTGGCAGGAAGAGCGAGAGCATCCGGGCAACCGTTGCGGGCGGATCCCGCACCGTCATGGTCAGTACGATGTCGGGCGGATCGAGCCGGGCCGACAGGCTGCTGCTATGGCCATTGATCGGCGCGCCGCCGGGACGGCTGATGACCATCCGCGCGTTACCCTGCCGCAGGGTCAGTTGCCGGTTTTGCAGCGCGGTGGCGGGATCAGCGACGCTTTCGAGATGCGCGCGCGAATAATAGGCAAAGCCCACCAACGCGCCGTTGCGGCTGCGCACCCGGCTCACCAGAAATTGGGACGCGGGCAGCAATTGCGCGTCCTTGCCCGCGAAACGCTCGCCAATGGCGATGCCAGCGGGTTCCGAGACCGTTGATCCGCACAGGCGCTGGCCGCGCCGGTCGTAAATGTAAAAAAGCCCGCCATTGCGATCATGCGAGGTCAGGAAAAGCTCCAGCCGCTGGCAGATGCCGGTCTCGCCACCCGGGCTGGCGAGGGCGTTGACGGTCAGTTCCAGCGCTGTCCGGTCCGATTGCAGATCGGCGGTCAGCTTGCGCGCGCTCTGCGTCACCGCGACGCGTAGCAGGGCTTCCTTTTCAAGGTCGGCGGTGCGGATGGCCTGGAGCGAGGCGATGAGCGCGATCAGCCCCAACGGCAGAAGCGCCAGCGTCAGGATGAGGAACATCTTGACGCCGGTTGACCGGAAAAATCCAGCAAGCGGAACGCCCGGCGATCGGGCGGTCCCGGTGCGGGCGGCCGGAGGAAGGCTGCCCCCGTTCATGACTGTATCAGTCCAGCTTGCTCAGCAGATCGAGCATTTCCGACGGGATATCTTCATCCACAGCGCGCTGATAGACGGTGCGCAACGCCTGGGACACATGGCCATCTTCTTTGGGGGCGGCACGGCGCTTGCGGGGTGACGAAGCGGCATGGGGGCCGCTGTCCGGGCTGGTAACGCCATCTGGCTTACCCCCTCCCGCCGCATTACGTTCCGTCGATGAAGAAACCAAAATCAGCCCCTCTGAAGCAATATCTGACACGCCAGTCTGCCCGTATTTGCGGGATTCTTGCAGGACGTCAATTCGTCGTCCCGCGCGATTGATACAAAATTCACGATAAAATCGAAAAATCCATATGGCTGCGAAACAAATCTCGTCATTGATGGTTCCGGCGAATGAAGCATTTTTTATGCAGCCGCGCTTTTGGCGATGTTTGGGGGGACGGGGGTTGCCATGTCGGCAGGGACATTCCATCCTTTCACACGCCACACCTCTATGCCGGCACCGATGCTTCGGAACATTACGCCCCTTATGGGCAGGGAGAAGATTTGACGATGTCGCTTGGACAGCAATTGCACCCCCATCTTCCGTTCCTGCGGCGCTATGCCCGCGCGTTGACCGGCAGCCAGGCGCATGGCGACGCCTATGTCCGCGCCGCGTTGGAGGCGATCGTCGCCGCGCCGGAGGAGTTCCCATCCGACGTCGATCCTCGTCTGGGCCTCTATCGCACCTTCCACGCCATCTGGTCCTCCTCCCATCTGGAGGATATTCCGGTCACGTCAGGCGGTAGTCGCGAAGCGATCGCGCAGGCGCGGCTTGCCCGTCTGACCCCGCTGCCGCGTCAGGCGCTGCTGCTGACTGCGCTCGAAGGCTTCACCGTCGACGACGTCGCCTATCTCATCGACATGGACAGCGCCGATGTGGAAGCGCTGGTCGAGGAAGCACTGAGCGAAATCGAGGCGCAGACCCGCGCCAAGGTGCTGATTATCGAGGATGAGCCGATCATCGCGATGGACATTGAAACCATCGTCCGAGATCTGGGCCATGATGTGACCGCCATCGCCGTGACGGCGGAGGATGCGGTGCGCGAAGCGCTGGCCGATCGTCCGGGGCTGGTGCTGGCCGACATTCAGCTGGCCGACGACAGCAGCGGCATTGACGCGGTGAAGGACATACTGGCTGAATTTTCGGTGCCGGTGATCTTCATCACCGCCTTCCCCGAACGGCTGCTGACGGGCGAACGGCCGGAGCCGACCTTCCTGATCACCAAGCCGTTCCAGCGGTCCACGGTGAAGGCCGCGATTTCGCAGGCGCTGTTCTTCGATGAAGCGACTGCCCCGGCCTGATCAACTCGGCGTTAATAACCGACTGGTGGAACTCCCGATCGTTGCTGGCGTTAATGATGCGTAACGATCGGGAGATGGGCCATGGTTGATCCAGAAAAGCATATCGCAACCGATGACGCGCGCGGCGGATCGACGGAGCATGTCGTGCGCTATGTGCTGGGCATCTCGCTCGCATTGGCCGTGATCGTAATGCTGTTCGTTCTTTGGCGCTGACGGCTCGGATTGCGGGAACTGGTTTTTGACGGCACATGATTTAGGATGCGGGCGCATTTATGGCTTTGACGATGTTGGTTCATGGGATGAGGACGGCAACCACCAAGGGGGACCTGCCCATGTCTGATGACGTTGGCGACAGCGATGACCTGACCGAGATTGTGCCAGCTGAAGAGCGTGCGCCGCTTTCGGATACGGATTTCAAGCGTGAACTGGCAGCGGTCATCCCGCACCTTCGCGCCTTTGGCCGTTCGCTGTCGGGCAACCGGGATACGGCGGACGATCTGGTGCAGGAAACGCTGCTCAAGGCGTGGGCGGCGCGGCAGCGCTTTCAGGCCGGCACCAACATGCGCGCCTGGACCTTCATCATCCTGCGCAACCATTATCTCTCGCAGATGCGCCGTTCGCGCTTTCGCGGTGATTGGGACGATCTGACCGCCGATCGCATCCTCGCGGCGCCCGCATCGCAGGACAAGCATGTCGAACTTAGCGACATGCAGCGCGCCCTGCTGCAACTTCCCCAGCCCCAGCGCGAGGCGCTGATTCTGGTCGGCGCAGGGGGCTTTGCCTATGAGGAAGCCGCCGAGATTTGCGGCGTGGCTGTCGGCACGATCAAGAGCCGGGTGGCCCGCGGTCGCGCGGCGCTGGAACAGATACTCGAAAGCGGCGACCTGCCGTCGCGCCGCAGCCAGGTGACGACCGAAACAGCCGTGCTGGACGAGATTATGGACGATGTCGACCGGCTCAGCCGGGGTCGCGACCATGGTCCGCTGGAGGACTGAGAGTCTGTTTCAAAATGCGCGAAAGAGCGCATTTCTGTTACCGCGCCGGAGGCGCATTTCGAATCAGACTCTAACCGGAACGATTGGCCCGCTCTGCCCGTTGTTGCTCCATCAAGGAGACGCAATATGGGCAATGACCCCACGGGGCGGGACGATCCGTCCGTTCATGTCATCATAGTCGAGCGATCGCGTGGCAGCGGCGTGGTGTTTGCGCTGGTCGCACTGGCGCTGATTCTGGCCATCGGTTTTTTCTACCTGACCAATGATCGCCGCGATGACCGTCAGGCGGAAGCCGTCACCGGCGCCGCGCAGTCGGTCGATGACGCGGCCAAAATGGTCGGCGACGCGGCCAAGGATGCCGCCGACAAGCTGCGCAACGATAATTGATCAATAGCGGCGGGACACGCTGACATGATAGGGCAATCCCAGCGCTCCATATTAAAGCACTTTCGCCCCGGATTCAGGATTTCTTTGCCATTTTCGGGCAGGGTATGGGCCTGTCGGATTTTCTTACAGTCATTGTAAGGGCAGGTCCGACACCACCAGGACCGATAGTGCGACCATGATCAGGCTGTTCAAACATTATGTGCCGCACGCCGTGCTGCTGCTGGGGCTGCTCGATTTCGTGCTGCTGCTCTGCGCCGCAGAGGGCGGCTGGATCTTGCGCGCGCACCAGATCGGCATGGATATCGAGCATGTGACGACCCGCATGGGGCCGCTGCTCAGCTTCGCCTTCGCCATCCAGACCGGCATGATCGCGGTCGGCGTCTATGGCACCGAAGCGTTGCAATCGATCCGATTCGCCTTTGCGCGGCTGCTGGTCGCGGTGTCGCTGGGCGTCATTTTTCTCTCTGTCCTTTATTTCCTGCTGCCCGGCATGACGCTGTGGCGCTCCAACTCGCTCTACGCGATGGGGCTGGCGATGGGCTTGCTGCTGGCGCTGCGCCTGCTGCTCGGTTCGATGCTGGGCGGCGAAGCGTTCAAGCGGCGGCTGGTCGTGCTGGGTGCGGGCAATCGCGCCGACCGCATCCGCGAACTGGAAAAGAAGAAGGGCGCTGGCTATTTGGTTGTCGGCTATATCGCCATGAATGACGGGCCGCAGGTGGTGCAGGAAGCGATCAACCGCAGCGCCATCTATAATCTGTCCGATTTCGTCGTCCGCCTGAACGCCAGCGAAGTGGTGCTGGCGCTGGAGGAACGGCGCAACGCTATCCCGATGTCCGACCTGTTGCGGATCAAGACCACCGGCGTGCATGTCAACGACCTGTCGACCTTCCTTGAGCGGGAGACGGGCCGCGTCGATCTGGCCAGCGTCAATCCCAGCTGGCTGATCTTTTCCGACGGCTTTTCCGCCGGTCGCCGCATATCCAGTTTCGCCAAGCGGCTGTTCGACATCCTTGCCAGCGCCCTGCTGCTGGCGCTGACCGGCCCCGTCATTCTGATCGCCGCCATCTTGGTGAAGCTCGACAGCAAGGGACCGGCTTTCTACCGGCAACAGCGGGTTGGCCTGTTCGGCCAGGAATTCTGGATCGTGAAGCTGCGTACCATGCGGACCGATGCGGAAGTCGATGGTCAGGCGGTCTGGGCGGAAAAGGATGATCCGCGCATCACCCGCCTTGGCTATTGGCTGCGCAAGCTGCGGATCGATGAATTGCCGCAGACCTGGACCGTGCTGAAAGGTGAAATGAGCTTTGTCGGCCCGCGCCCCGAACGCCGCCAGTTCGTCGAGGATCTGGAACAGCATCTGCGCTATTATGCCGAACGCCATATGGTAAAGCCCGGCATCACCGGCTGGGCGCAGATCAACTACCCCTATGGCGCGTCGATCGAGGATGCCCGGCACAAGCTGGAATATGATCTGTATTACGCCAAGAATTACACGCCTTTCCTGGACCTTTTGATCCTGATCCAGACTTTGCGGGTGGTCCTCTGGCCCGACGGCGCGCGCTGAGGCGCACTCTATGGGCACGCTGCTTCAATTTGTCGGCGACTGGGGCCATGCGCTGGCCGCGGTGCTGTTTGCGGCGCTGGGCATCTTCATCCTGCGGCGGCGGGACGACACGGCCGAACCCCGGATGCTGGCGGCCGCGCTGCTGCTGACCAGTTGCTGGGCGCTGTATGTGTCCTTCGGCGGCGTCTCCAAACCGCTGACCGGTATCGGCGAGAGCATCCGCAATGCCGCCTGGCTGCTGACCATGTTCGTCATGCTGCGACGCGGGCCGGTGGGCCGGGCCGGGCCGATCCTGGCGATCAGCGCGCTTTATGCTGCAGTTGCCGGGCTGATCCTGCTCCAGACCTCCACCGACCTGGTCTGGCGGCAATTGTCGCCAGACAGCGATATGCATCGCGCGCTGGTCAATGTGTCGCTGGTGCTGCGGATGATGACCGCGATCGGCAGCCTGCTGCTGGTCCATCATCTCTACACCGGCTGGCCCTCGCGTGAGCGGGGCGGGGTGGCGCTGCTGCTCGGCGCGCTGGCGGCGATGTGGACCTATGACCTTAATCTCTACGCGCTCTGCTATTTAGCCCCGACCCGCGTGAGCGAGCTTTACGCGCTGCGCGGCCTGCTTATGGCGCTGCTCGTCCCGGTGATCGCGGTGGGGATGCGCAAGGATATGGCCGGGCGGCTGCAATTGTCGCGCACCCTGACCTTCCAGTCGCTCTCGCTCTTTGCCATTGCGCTCTATGTCATTGTTTTGATCGCTGCTGCTGTGCTGGTCGAGCTGATCGCTGGGCCTTATGCGCGCGTGGTGGAGATCGGCGCGGTATTCTTCACTGCCGTCACTGCGCTGGTGCTGCTGCCATCGCCGCAGATGCGCGCGCTGTGGAAGGTGCAGGTCGCCAAGCATTTCTTCCAGCATCGCTATGATTATCGCACCGAATGGATGCGCTTTGGCGAGACGATCGGCCGCCCCGGCGAGGATGCCGCGCCGCTGGGCGAGCGGGTGGCCAAGGCGGTCGCCGACATCACTGATTCGCCCGCCGCCATGCTGTTGCTACGCGACGAACAGGGCGGGCTGACCTTCGAGACCCACTGGAACTGGGACGGCGACCTGCCCGACAGTGCGACGCTGGCCCCGGAGACGGTGGTCGCATGGGAACAGACTGGCTGGATCATCGACCTTGGCAAGCCCAGGACCGGGGAGGGCGCGCTGCGCCTGCCCGACTGGATGACGGAGGACAGGCGCGGCTGGGCGCTGGTGCCGCTGGTCCATTATGGCCGCCTGATCGCTGCAATCCTGCTCGCCCGCCCGCCGATCGACCGGCGGCTCGACTGGGAGGATTTCGACATGCTGCGCGCAGCCGGGCGGCAGGCCGCGACCTATATCAGCGAGGCGCAGGGCCAGCAGGCGCTGGACGATGCGCAGCGGTTCGAGGAATTCAACCGCCGCTTCGCCTTCATCATCCATGATGTCAAAAATCTGGTGAGCCAGCTTTCGCTGCTCGCCCGCAATGCGCAGCGCCATGCCGACAACCCCGATTTCCGCGCCGACATGGTCCTGACCCTCCAGGAATCGGTCGGCAAGATGAACGACATGCTCGCCCGCCTGTCGCAGCATAATAAGGGCAGAGCGGAAGAACCCCGTCCGCTCTCGCTGCGCGACATGGCCGATCAGGTCGCCCGCACCCGCGCACGCCAGCATCCGGTCGAAGTGTTCGGCACTGCGCCGCTGGCGCTGGCCGATCCCGCGCGGGTCGAACAGATACTCACCCATCTGCTCCAGAATGCGATCGACGCCAGCGCGCCCGACAGTCCGGTGGAACTGCGCCTGTCCGCCGATGCCAGCGATGTGCTGGTCGAGATTATCGACCATGGCCGGGGCATGAGCGCGGAATATATCCGCCGCGACCTGTTCAAGCCCTTTTCCTCCAGCAAGGTGGGCGGTTTCGGCATTGGCGCGTTCGAGGCCCGCGCGCTGGCGCAGGCCATGGGCGGGCGGATCGACGTTGAAAGCAAGATCGGCGTCGGCAGCCGCTTCACCCTGCGCCTGCCGCTGGCCCCCCGGATCGACAGACAAGAGAAAGCCGCCTGATGAGCGACACGCGCCCCAAATTGCTGATCGTCGAGGATGATCCGGGTCTCCAGCGCCAGTTGCGCTGGGCCTATGAGGATTATCAGCTGTTCATCGCGGGCGACCGGGACGAGGCGATCGAGATGCTGCGCGCGGAAACGCCCGATGTCGTGACGCTGGACCTTGGCCTGCCGCCAGACCCGGATGGCACCAGCGAGGGCTTTGCCACGCTGGCGGAGATATTGCGGATCAAGCCCGACACCAAGGTCATCGTCGCGTCCGGCCATGGCGCGCGTGAAAGCGCGCTGGATGCGATTGCGGGCGGCGCCTATGATTTTTACCAGAAGCCGGTCGATATTGACGAACTGGGCATGATCGTCCGCCGTGCTTTCCATGTCCATGCGCTGGAACAGGAAAATGCGCGCCTTGCCGACACCGCCCCGGATGATGGCCGGGTCTTGGGCCGCCTGATCAGCGCTGCGCCGGAAATGATGAAGGTCGCCCGCACGATCGAACGGGTCGCCAGCGCGCAGGTCTCGGTCCTGCTGCTGGGGGCCAGCGGCACGGGCAAGGAGTTGCTGGCGCAGGGGCTGCATGATGCCAGCCCGCGCCGGAACGGCGCTTTCGTCGCGATCAATTGCGCGGCGATCCCTGAGACGCTGCTGGAATCCGAACTGTTCGGCCATGAAAAGGGCGCGTTCACCGGCGCAATCAAGACGACGCCGGGCAAGATCGAACAGGCGCAGGGCGGCACATTGTTCCTCGATGAAGTGGGCGACATTCCGCTGGCGCTTCAGGTCAAATTGCTGCGCTTCTTGCAGGAGCGCTCGATCGAGCGTGTCGGCGGTCGCACCGCGATTGCCGTCGATACCCGAATCGTCTGCGCGACCCATCAGAATCTGGAGGAGATGATCGCGGCGGGCAGCTTCCGTGAGGATCTTTACTATCGCCTCGCCGAAATCGTCATCCGCATCCCCACGCTGAAAGACAGGCCGGGCGACCCGGCGCTGCTGGCGCGGCATTTCCTGGCCCGTTTCGCCCGCGAGATGAACCCTGGGGTCAAGGGGCTGGCCCCCGACGCGCTGGCTGCGCTTGATGCCTGGACCTGGCCGGGCAATGTGCGCGAACTGGAAAATCGCATGAAACGGGCGGTCATCTTGGCCGATGGCAAGCTGGTGACCGCCGCCGATCTCGATCTGGACGAGGAACGCGCCGCCGGGGGCGAAGTCGTAAACCTGAAGGCCGCGCGGGAAATGGCCGACCGTCGCGCCATCCGCCGGGCGATTGCCCGCACCGACGGCAATATATCGGGCGCGGCCAAGATATTGGGGATCAGCCGCCCGACCCTCTACGATCTGCTCAAGCAATATCAGATGCAGGCATGAGCCGGACCCGCATCCTCCTGATCGCCGGGATCGTCATCCTGCTGCTGGGCGTGGCTGGCCTGTGGCAATGGCGCGCGCATGAGCGCGACGGCAGCGCGGCGCTGACACGCGGGCTGGCGGCGCTCGCCAAGGGGGACGCGCGCACGGCGCGGATCGAGTTGATGAACGCGATCAAGGGCGCGCCGCGATCCGTGGTGGCGCGGGAGGCGCAGGCGCGGGCGCTGGTGGAACTGGGCGATGGCGCGGGGGCGCAGGCCGAAGCGGAGCGCGCGCGGGCATTGGGTGCGCCGCCGTCGCAGACCCGCGCGGTCATGGCGCAGGCGCTATTGTTGCAGGGCGATGCCGCGGCTGCGCTCAAGGAGGCGCGCGCGCCTGACGTACCCGACACTGAGCTGGACATGGTCGCGCGGGTTACCGCGCGCGCCGCCATGGCGCAGGGGGATATGCGCGCGGCGCAGAATGCGCTGGCCAGCGCGCTGTCGATTGCCCCCGATGACGCGGAAAATTGGGTTGAGCTTGGCCGCTTCCGGCTGGCGACCGGCGATCAGGCGGGGGCGATTGCGGCGGCGGACCGGGCCGTTGCGCTGAACCCTGCCGATGCCAAGGCGCTGACGCTGCGCGGTGAACTGACCCGAGCGCAATATGGCCTGACGGCGTCGCTGCCCTGGTTCGACCGGGCGCTGGCGGTTCGTCCCGATTCGATCCCGACGATGGAGCAATATGCCGCGACGCTGGCCGATGCCGGATCGGCGGGCGCGATGCTCAGCCTCACACGCCGGATACTGGCGCTCGATCCCGCCAATGCGCGGGCGTGGATGATGCAGGCGGTGATGGCGGCGCGCGCGGGCAAGGCTGATCTGGCCCGCACGTTGCTGGATCGCACGCAGGGGCGGCTGGACGATGAACCGGCGACCCGGTTGCTGCGCGGCGTGCTGAATTTGCAGGAGGGCAATGCCGTCCTGGCCGCGCAAGCGCTGGCCCCGCTGGTCGCGGCCCAGCCCGATAATCGCACCGCCCGCACCCTGCTGGCCCGCGCCCACTATCTGAGCGGCGATTATGCTGCCGCCGCGAGCCAGCTCGCACCGATCGTCGCCCAGCGCGACGCCGATCCCTATGTGCTGACGCTGGCCGCGCGCGCGCAGGAGGGGTTGGGCAACCGGGCGATGGCTGCCGATATGCTGGCCCGCGCCGCCTGGCCGGTTCGCGCGGCTGCCGATCCCTTCGCCAGTCCGCGCGATGCGATGCTGGCCGATGGACCGCCGCCCGCCAGCGCCGCGACCGCGCGCGACAATGTCCCCTATATCCGTGCCTTGCTAAGCAGCGGCCGCACCGGTGACGCACTGGCCCGCGCTGAGGCGCTCAGCCGCGCCAATCCCGGTGCGCCTGACGCTTGGCTGATCCGTGGTGATGCGCTTGGCGCTGCGGGCCGTCCCGCCGACGCGGCGCGCGCTTATGAGGCGGCCGCCAATATACGGTTCGACCGCGCCGCTGCCATGCGCCTTGTGGCCGCATGGGGGCAGGCGGGCAATGCGGTACGGGCGGCGCAGGTCGTGCAGCTCTTCCTGACCCAGCACCCCAATGACGCCGAAGCCCAGCGCCTTGCCGCAGCCATCGCCATGCAGCGCCAGGACTGGCGCGCTGCGCTGCGCCTGTTGCAGGCGGTGCGGGCGCAGACCGGCGATGGCGACGCGGTGCTGATGGCCGACCTCGCCCGCGCCGCGCTGGAAAGCGGGGATCGTTCGGCAGCGCGGGCATACGCGGCCCATGCCTATCGCCTGATGCCCGCCAACCCGATGACCGCAGACATTTATGGCTGGACGCTATTGCGGACCGGAGAGAAGGGACCGGCGGTGGCCGATCTGCTGGAAAAGGCAGTGGCGCTGGCACCGGGGCTTCCCGTGCTGCAACTCCATCTGGGGCAGGCCTATGCCGCCGCCGGGCGCAAGGGTGAGGCGAAGCTGGCGCTCGGTCGAGCCGCGGCGATGAACTTCACCGGACGGCAGGAAGCGGTGGACGCGCTGGCGGCGCTGTAAAAATCGTCCCTGGTAAGGCGCGATGACTGTCCCTTGTTCCGTTCGTTTCGAGCGAAGGTTGGGGAATGGCACCTGAAAAGACAGGAAAAGGCGCGGTCGGCTTACGCCTTCTGCGCGTCCAGTTCCTCGACCCGCAGCCCCAGCCGCCGGATCTGCGCCGCGACCGGGGGCCAGACGGTTTCCAGAAAATGCTCCCGCTCCGCCACGCGCAGGCGGCGGGTTGCGCCGTCGGCGACGAACATGCCGACGCCGCGTTTCACCACGACCAGCCCGTCATCCTGAAAACTCTGATAGGCCTTGGCCACAGTCAGCGGATTGGCGCCTTGTTGCGCGGCAAAGGCGCGCACTGATGGCAGCATGTCGCCATCGCTAAATTCACCATCCAATATGGACGCAGCAATAATCTCGCGCAGGCGGAGATAGACGGGTTTGGAATCGTCGGCCATGACTGCATCAGTGCCATAATACAGCGATGCGCGCAAGTCAGTTGCTTGCGCCGGATCGGGTCGGTTGCGTAACTATCTGTCCCAAACTGATATCACCGCGTCATAATCTGGCCGGGGTCGCTCCTCCTGCGGCTTGCCCGGCGTGCCGATAAAGATGAAGCCGGCGATGCTTTCGCCTTCCGCGCCAAAGGCCGCGCGCACATCCTGATTATAGGTTGGCCACCCGGTCAGCCAGCCCCCGGCAAAGCCCAGCGCATGGGTCGCGTTCAGCAAATTCATGATCGCCGCGCCAACCGACAAATGCTGTTCCCAAACCGGTATCTTGCTGCCTGTCACCGGCGCGGACAGGGCCACCACCAATGTTGGCGCCTGATGCGCAAACTGGTGCATCGCCTCAATCTCCAGCCGTCCGGCATCGGCCTTTTCGGCGCGATAGGCGGTTTCGAGCAGGTCGGCAAAGGCCGCGCGCTTTTCCAGCGGCACGACCACGAAGCGCCACGGGGCCAGCTTGCCATGGTCGGGCGTGCGGATCGCCACCTCCAATATCTGGCGCAATTGCGCGTCATCCGGGCCGGGCGCGATCAGGTCGCGCGGTTTGCCCGAACGGCGGGTCTGGAGCAGGGCGAGCGGGGAGGAGCGATCATTGAACATCGCGTCCCAGATGGCGCGGCACCCGCTTTGACGCAAGGGCCGCCTGCGCTTTTGACAGATGCGAAATAGGCTCTAGTCTCGCGCCATCCTCTGGTCCCCGTTCGGCGGACCGGCACACATAAAAGACAAGGGTAGCTGATGGCGACCTCGATTTCTGGCGCGGCGGCAGCGGGCAAGACCTGGCTTGGCCATCCGCGCGGGCTGTTTCTGCTGTTTTTCGCAGAGATGTGGGAGCGTTTTTCCTATTACGGGATGCGCGCGATCCTGATCTTCTACCTCACCAAACATTTCCTGTTCGGGGAGGACAAGGCCTATCTGCTCTACGGCGCCTACACCTCGCTGGTCTATATCACCCCGGTCATCGGCGGCTATCTGGCCGACCGTTTCCTGGGGCCGCGCAAGGCGGTGCTGGCGGGCGGGCTGTTCATCGCATTCGGCCACTTCCTGATCGCGGTGACGGAGGGGCCGGGGGGTCAGGACCCCGTCTATCTCAACGGTTTCTATCTGGCGCTGGCCAGCATCATCGTTGGCACCGGATTTCTCAAAGCCAATATCTCGGTGCTGGTAGGCGAACTCTATCCGCGCGACGATGCGCGGCGCGATCCGGCTTTCTCCATCTTCTACATGGGCATCAATGCGGGCGGGGCGATCGGCCCGCTGGTCTGCGGCCTGCTGGGCGAAACGATGGGCTGGGGCTGGGGCTTTGGCGCGGCGGGGGTCGGCATGTTGCTGGGCCTTGTGATGTTCGTATGGCTGACCCCCTGGCTGCTGGGCAAGGGCGAGCCGCCCGCGCCGCAGCAATTGCGCGCGCCAGCGGTTGCAGGGGTCAGTCAGGAATGGACCATCTATCTGGGCGCGATACTGGGCGTGGTCGCGATCTGGTTCGTCATCCGCTATGCCGAACTGCTGGGCTATGCCTTGCTGGCCTTCGCGGCGTTGACAGTCATCTATATCGTCTGGCGCACGCTTGGCACGCTGGCCAAGGTCGACCGCGACCGCATGTTCGCCGCTTTGTTCCTGATCGCGCTCAACCCGCTCTTCTGGGGCCTGTTTGAACAGACCGGATCGTCGCTCAACATCTTCACCGACCGCAATGTCGATCGCACGGTGCTGGGCTGGGACATTCCCGCGTCGATGTTCCAGTCGGTCAATTCCATCTTCATCATCCTGCTCGCGCCTTTGTTCGCTATCCTGTGGACCTTCCTTGACAAGCGCCGCCTGGAACCTTCCTCGCCCGCCAAATTCGGCATTGGCCTGATCCTGTGCGGGGCTGGTTTTCTGGTGCTGGTGGCGGGCGCGGCGATGGCGGGGGAGGATTTGACCCCGCTGCTGTTCGTCATCCTCATCTACCTGTTTCACACCATGGCGGAGCTGTGCTTTTCCCCCGTCGGCCTGTCGGCGATGACGCGGCTGTCGGTGCCCAACATGGTCGGGCTGGTGATGGGGACATGGTTTCTGGCCATGGCAGCGGGCAATTTCATCGCTGGCCTGATCGCCCGCGCGACCGGTAGCGGTGACGCGGATGGCGTGGCCCAGGTGCTGGGCGTCTATACCCGCATCGGCTGGTTTTCGATGGGGGTGGGCGTGCTGGTGCTGCTCGTTTCGCCCGCGATCAAACGGCTGATGCATCTCGACACGATCGGCGCGGAGGATAAGCCATGAATCGGGGCATGAGGATATTACTGATCGCCGCGCTGCTGGCCAGCGCCGCAACGCCTGCCGGCGCGAAGAAGGAGAAGGATGCGCCCGCCCCGACGCAGGGCAGTTCTGCCGAACCGGACAATCCCTATCCCTCCACCTACAAAGCCTACCCCGGCGTCGCCACGGCGATCAGGGGCGCGACCATTTTCGACGGGGAGGGGGGACGGATCGACAATGGCGTCATATTCCTGTCCGATGGCAAGGTGACGGCGATCGGCGGCCCGGACACGCCGATCCCCGCCGACATCGCTGTGTTCGACGGCACCGGCAAATATGTGACGCCGGGCGTGATCGACATTCACAGCCATCTGGGCGACTATCCCAGCCCCAGCGTGGACGCGCTGTCCGACGGTAATGAAGCGACCGCGCCGGTCACCGCCCATGTGTGGGCCGAACATAGTGTCTGGCCGCAGGATGCCGGTTTCGGCCGGGCGCTGGCCAATGGCGGGGTCACCAGCCTGCAAATCCTGCCCGGATCGGCCAATCTGTTTGGCGGGCGCAGCGTCACGCTGAAAAACGTCCCCGCCCGCACCATGCAGGGGATGAAATTTCCCGGCGCGCCTTATGGCCTGAAAATGGCCTGCGGCGAAAATCCCAAGCGCGTCTATGGCTCCAAGGGCCGCGAACCCTCCACCCGCATGGGCAATATGGCGGTCAACCGCCAGACCTGGATCAAGGCGCGCGACTATCAGAAGAAACGCGCCGCCGGGAAAGACCAGACCCGCGACCTTGGCATGGAAACGCTGGCCGATGTGCTGGAGGGCAAGATCCTTGTCCACAATCATTGCTACCGCGCCGATGAAATGGCCAATGTCATCGATATGGGCAAGGAGTTCGGCTACAAGGTCACCGCCTTCCACCACGCCGTCGAGGCCTACAAGATCGCCGACCTGCTGCGCGACAATGGCATCTGTTCGGCGCTGTGGGGCGACTGGTATGGCTTCAAGATGGAGGCCTATGACGGGATCAGGGAAAATATCCCGCTGGTCCACCGGGCAGGCGCCTGCACCATCGTCCATAGCGATGACGAGAATGGCATCCAGCGATTGAATCAGGAGGCCGCCAAGGCGCTGGGCGCTGGCCGCCGCATGGGGATCGCCATCGCCGACGAGGTCGCCTGGACATGGCTGGCCATCAATCCCGCGCGCGCCATGGGCATCGCCGATCAGACCGGCAGCCTGAAAGTCGGCAAGATGGCCGACGTAGTGCTGTGGAACGGCAATCCGTTCAGCACCTACACCCGGCCGGAAAAAGTGTGGATCGACGGGGCTTTGCTCTACGACAGCGCCAATCCCAAACTGCGCCCGGTCAGCGATTTTGAACTCGGCCAGATCGGCGCGGGAGATGTGAAATGAGCTACAAGAACCATCCTCTCCCTCCGTTCGCCCTGAGCCTGTCGAAGGGTCGTTCTTTCTTTCGCAAGAAGGGCAAGGCTTCGACAGGCTCAGCCCGAACGGTGTTAGGGGCATTGTTTTTTGTCCTCTCGACCCCCGCCTTCACCCAGTCCCTCGCCATCACCGGAGCGACCCTCGCCATTGGCGACGGCTCCGAACCCATCCGCAACGGCACCGTCCTCATTTCCGCTGGCAAGGTGACCGCCGCTGGCGCCGGGATCGCCGTTCCGCCCGGCACCAAAACTATCGACGCGGGCGGCAAATGGGTGACGCCGGGTCTGGTGTCGGGATACTCGCGCGTTGGCCTGGTCGAGGTGCCTGCGGTCAACGAAACCAACGACGCCAGCGCCCGCTCGCCCTTCTCCGCCGCGATCGACGTGGCGCCCGCGATCAACCCGCTTGCCAACCCGATCGCGATCAGCCGCACGGCGGGGATCACCCGCGCCGTCGTCGTCCCCTCGACCGGCACCGGCATTTTCGCCGGGCAAGGTGCGGTCGTGGACCTGGGCGCGGACATGAACGCGATCACCAGGGCGCGCGCCTTCCAATATGTCGAACTGGGCGAGGAGGGGGCCAAGGATGCAGGTGGCAGTCGCCCCGCCGCGATCCTGACCTTCAAGACGATGCTGCGTGAGGCGCAGGCGTTTGCCAAAGCCCCTGCCAGCTATGACGGGCGGTCGAAGGATGCGCTGCTTAACCGTGTGGATGCCGAAGCGCTGGTGCCGGTCGTCACCGGGGCGATGCCGTTGATGGTCCATGTCGAAAGCGCGCGCGACATAGTGACGGTCCTGTCGCTGCGGCAGGATTTCCCCGCGCTCAAGATCATCATCGCCGGGGCCGCCGAAGGCTGGATGGTCGCGCCGCAAATCGCCGCCGCCAAGGTGCCGGTGATCGCGGGCGGCCTGGACGATCTCCCCTCCAGCTTCGAAAAGCTCGCCGCGACCCAGAGCAATGTCGGGCGCATGGTGAAGGCGGGCGTCGCCGTCTCCATGGGACTGATGGACCGGGACGAGGGGCTGCAACTGCGCCTCGCGACCCAGCAGGCGGGCAATATGGTGGCGCTGAACAAGGTGCAGGGGGCCACGGGCCTCAGCTGGGGTCAGGCGCTCCGCACGATCAGCAGCGCGCCCGCCGAAGCCATGGGGCTGGGCGACCGGATCGGATCGCTCAAGGTCGGGCGGGCAGGCGATGTCGTGCTGTGGGACGGCGATCCGCTGGAGATGACCTCCGCCCCGATCGCGGTGTGGATCGACGGCGTGCCGCAACCGATCGACAACCGCCAGACCAAGCTGCGCGACCGCTATGCGACGCCGAGCGAGGGCGCGCTACCCAAGGCGTATGAGTGGTAGGGCCGGGGCGGCGGCGATAGGGTGTGCCGTCGCAACCCCGCCCCGTTCGTTTCGAGCGAAGTCGAGAAACACAGCGCGCAGGTTTCTCGACTTCGCTCGAAACGAACGGAGGTTGAGAAAACCCTCAAGCCATCGCGCGCTATGCCGCAGTTGGAAGAGGGGGAAGAACCCTCGCTGTCCTATACCAGCCCCGCCTGCTATAAGCGCACCCGGCTCCTTCCCATCGTTCACACCCCACACCCGACCGCGCGCGCCGCATGGCCGACCGGCAAACTTCACCCACATTCCCCGTAAGCGATACGGGCGAAGTTTACGAAGTTCCGCACGCACCAGCCATGGCAGGATGCGTAATATCCTGTCCGCACTGCGCACGAAAATATCATGATTGCCGGGAAATATGCGAAGCTATGCCCCGCATTTCCTATTCGGCGCTGCCCGCGACCGGGGCTGTCAGTTCATCGACAGGATCATGTTCCGCACCTGCGGATAGACCTGCTTTTCCCATTTGCTACCCGAAAATACACCATAATGGCCGACGCCCGGCTGCAAATGATGGCGTTTGAGGTGCGGGCGCAGGCCGGTGCAGAGCGTGTGCGCTGCCGCCGTCTGGCCCACGGCGCAAACATCGTCCTTCTCGCCCTCGACCGTCAGCAGCGCGGTCTTGCGGATCGCGCCCGGATTGACGGGACGACCGCGGTGCATCAGTTCGCCCTTGGCCAGCAGGGTGCGCTGGAACACCAAGTCGACGGTTTCGAGATAAAATTCCTTGGTCATGTCCAGGACCGCGAAATATTCCTCGTAGAAGGTCTTGATCTTGTCCGCCTCGACCGTCTTGCCATCGGCCAGCAACTGGTAAAGTTCGCGATGCTGCGATCCGTGCCGCTCCATGTTCATCGCCATGAAGGCGGACAGTTGCAGGAAGCCCGGATAGACTTCGCGCCCGCGCCCGGCATAGCGGAACGGCACGGTGGAAATCAGATTCTTCTCGAACCAGTCGATCGGCTTGTCATTGGCCAGGTCATTGACCACGGTCGGGGCGACCCGCGTGTCGATCGGCCCGCCCATCAGCGTCATCGACTTGGGCGTTGCCGGGTCTTTATCCTCGGCCATGACCGCGACCGCCGCCAGAGCGGGGACGCAGGGCTGGCATACGGACAGCAGATGCGCGCCCGGCCCCATCGTCTGGAAAAACTGGATGATATAATCGACATAATCCTCAAAGCCGAAGCGCCCGGCCTCCAGCGGCACGTCGCGGGCATTTTTCCAGTCGGTAATATAGACGTCATGGTCCTGGAGCAGGGTCACCACCGTGCTGCGCAGCAAGGTGGAGAAATGACCCGACATCGGCGCCACCACCAGCACGCGCGGCTGGGCGGTGTCTACCTCATCCTTCACGAAATGCAGCAGGTCGCCAAAGGGCAGGTCCGCGACAATCTCCTCGCGCACAGCGACTTCGGCATTGCCGCTGCGTACCGAGGTAATAGCATAGGCCGGGCGCTTGTGCGTGACGCGCGCGCCCTGGAACACATCCATCAGCGCGAACATGCGGCGCGGCATGGCCCAGTCGGCCATCGGCCCCAGCTTGTCGCGCATCCCCAGCGCAATCTGCGCCCCGAAGCGTGCCGGCGCCAGCATATCGTTCCACGCCTGATAACCACTGTACAGCATTCGCATGACTATAAGCGCGCCTTGTTCAATCCGTCCATCCGAATCGGTTTACGAATGCAACGCTATACACGGATTATATGTTGCACCGCATCATCATAAATGTAGGTTAAGGCTGACCGGAGGGAATGTCATGGCCGTCGCACAACTCACTCTATCCAGTAAAAATTATTCGTCCTGGTCGCTGCGTGGTTGGTTGCTGTGTCGCATCGCGGGACTGAAGGTCGAAGAAAAGCTGATCGCGCTGGACGACCCTGAAAATCGTGCTGAGCTGCTTTTGCTCTCGCCCTCCGTGCTGGTGCCGCGCCTTACGCATGAAGGGGCTAGCGTCTGGGACACGCTGGCGATCGCGGAATATCTGCATGAGCTGTATCCTGACGCAGGCATGTATCCCGCTGACCGCATCGCCCGCGCCCATTGCCGGTCGGTGTCGGGGGAAATCCACTCAGGCTTTGCCAATCTGCGTTCCGCCTTGCCGATGAACCTGAAAGTCCGGCACGCCAAATTTCCGATCTTTTCCGGGGCCAAGCCCGACATCGAACGGATCGAAACGATCTGGGCCGAATGTCTGAACAGCTATGGCGGGCCGTGGCTGTTCGGCGAAAAGCCGACCGTCGCCGACGCCATGTTCGCGCCGGTGGCCGAACGCTTCCTGACCTATGCCGTGCCGGTGTCGGCGACGGCTGCGGCCTATTGCCGGACGATCAACAGCTGGGACATCATGCGCGAATGGATCGATGAGGCACGGGTCGAACCGGACGAGGTGGAAGAACTCGACATCGAATTCTGACGACCCTTTCCCTGATGCCGGGCAGGGGGTAAGCCCCTGTCATGACCCGTGCTTTCCTGGCTCTGAGCCTCCTCGCCCTTCCTGCTCACGCCCAGACGGTCGCGCCGCAGCAGCTCGAACAATCGGTCCGGGTGCTGGCGTCCGACCTGTTCGAGGGACGCGCCCCCGGCACGGTCGGGGAGGAGCGGACGATCGGCTATCTGGTTGGCCGGTTCCAGGCGCTGGGGCTGGAGCCGGGCGGGCCGGATGGGCAATGGGTGCAGAGCGTGCCGTTGCTCCACACCAGGCTGGGCAAGGCCGAGACGCTGGGCGTGAAGCAGGGCGATACCGCAACGCCGTGGACGGCGGGGAAGGACGTGTATCTCTCCACCCTCCAGCCCAAGGACAAGGTCGCCATCAGCGCCGCGCCTTTGGTGTTCGTGGGCTATGGCGTGTCTGCCCCCGAACGCGGCTGGGATGATTTCAAGGGCACGGACCTCAAGGGCAAGGTCGCGGTCTTTCTGATCAACGACCCGGATTTCGAGGCCGCCAAGGGCGACGATGCGGTCGGCAAGTTCGGCGGGCGGGCGATGACCTATTATGGCCGCTGGACATACAAGTTCGAAGAAGCGGCGCGCCGCGGGGCGATCGGGGCGCTGATCGTCCACGATACGCCGGGCGCTGGCTATGGCTGGAATGTGGTGATCAGTCCGGGCGGCGAAAATTACGATCTGGTCCGCGCGCCCGAAAAGCTGACCAGCCTCCAGTTGCAGGGCTGGATCGAAGGGGGCGCGGCGGCAAAGCTGTTTTCGGGCGCGGGTCTGGATTTGGCGGCGCTGCGCAAACAGGCGCGGTCGAAGCGCTTTCGTGCCGTTGAGTTGGAGGGGGCGAGCTTCTCGGCTGGCTTCCCGGTGACGCAGGACATCGTCAAGAGCGCCAACGTCCTCGCCCGCATCCCCGGCACCAAGCGGCCTGACGAAACGGTGATGTACGGCGCGCATTGGGACGCCTATGGCAAGGGCGCCCCCGACGCGCAGGGGCGCGTCTATCGTGCCGGGGCCAATGACGACGCGCTGGGCATCGCCGGGCTGTTCGAGATTGCCCGCGCCTTCAAGGCTGGCCCCGCGCCTGATCGTAGCGTCCTGTTCGCCGCCTGGACCGCAGAGGAGCGGGGATTGCTGGGGTCCGAACATTATGCGCAGAACCCGGTCTGGCCGCTCGACAAGACCGTCGCCAACCTGACGCTCGACATTCTCCAGACGGCTGGCAAGGCGAAGGACGTCATTCTGGTCGGCAAGGGGCAGGGGACGCTGGAGGATGATCTGGGCAAGGCTGCCGCCGCGCAGGGCCGGGTCGTGACGCCCGAAAGCCTGCCCGAACGCGGGCTATTCTACCGCGCCGATCATTTCTCCATGGCCAAGCGCGGCGTGCCGGTGCTGCTGATGATGGGGATTGCGGGCGCGTCCGATCTGGTCGAGGGAGGGCGCGTAGCGGGTCAGGCCTGGGTCGATGCCTATACCGGCCAATGCTATCATCAGGCCTGCGATGCGGTCGACGCGACATGGAAGCTGGACGGGGCAGCGCAGGATGTGGAGCTGATGCTGGACATCGGCCGCGACCTCGCGACATCGACCCGCTGGCCGCGATGGAAGCCGGGGTCGGAGTTCAAGGCGGTGCGGGACGCAAGCGCGGCGGCGCGGCCCTAAGGCGCTGGTTCAACGCAGCCGGTAGAGGGCAGCCCCATGCGGCGGCAACATCGCCGAGATGCGATCCGCCTGCCGTGGCAGCGCCTTGCCCTCCCACAGGTCATGCACGGCGACCGGCTTGCTGATCCCAAGGTCGCGTAACTTGATGCCGACCTCGCGCGCCTTGTCGCCGGTGTTGAACAAAGCGACATAGCGATCGGTGCCGCCGTCCGCCCATGCCGACCAGACACGCACGCCATCTTCGACGAAATGCGGGCAATTGCCATGGCTGGCCTGATTGACGGCCAGCACGTCGCCATTGGTCAGCAGCGCCAATGTCGCGCTATCGAGATGTCGCAAATCGCCGCCCATGATCAGCGGCGAACGGGCGATCGCCCACAGCGTCATCAGCGTGCGCTGCTCGTCCGGGGTGAAGCGCGTGTCCCTTTCCCCCAGCGCCAGCCGACCGAGTGGCAGCATGTCGGCATCGGGCCAACTGTCCGGGCCGCGGTAGGGTGTCCAATTCTCAAGGCGGGTAAATTGCGCCTCCAGCATCGTCCAATCGTCCCAAAAGTCATCGGAAATACGCCACATCTGCGCGAAGCGGCGGACATGGTCGCCCCGGATGACGGGGGTTTCGCCCGGTGAGAGGCTGAGGATGATCGGCCGTCCGCTGGCCAGAATCGCCTTATGTGCGGCCTCGATCTCCGCTGCATGGGCGTCATAGGGACGGCTCATATCGTCCATCTTCACGAAATCGACGCCCCAATCGGCATAGAGGCGGAAGATGCTGTCATAATAGGCTTGCGCGCCGGGGCGGGCCATGTCGACACCATACATGTCCGGGTTCCATGAGCAGAGGCTGGCTTGGTCTGCGATATCGGCCGCGCGGTAGGACGTTCCCAGGATCGGCAGATTTTGCTCGACCGCCGCGCGCGGGATGCCGCGCATGACATGGATGCCAAATCGCAGGCCCAGATCATGCACCGCCTTTGCCAGCGGCGCAAAGCCGCGCCCATTGGCGCTGGACGGAAAGCGATTGGGCGCGGGTATCATGCGTCCATAGGCGTCCATCGCGGGTTTGGGTTTGGCATTATAGGTGTAGCTGGAGGCTTCGGGTTCATACCATTGGATATCGACGGTGAAGATATCATAGCCAAAGGGGAGCAACTTATCGGCCATGATCCCGGCAGTTTCGCGTGCCTGCGCTTCGGTGATGGTGGTGGCAAAGCTGTTCCAGCTGTTCCAGCCCATGGGCGGGCGCGGGGCGAGCGATCGATCGCGTCGCTGTGGCGCGGCGTTGACCCGTGCGGATGTGGCCCCGGCTACTCCTGCGACCCCCACGGTCAGCAGGGTGCGGCGACTGGCGTTCCAATGGAGAGTTTTCATTTGTCGGAGTTAATGCGAAATCGATGACAAGATCAAGCGCGCTATGCTTTGACCCCTGCCAGCCATTCGCCGATCATCGCGCGGCCCGCCGCCACCGCGCCGGGGCCGTGATCGTCATGGTCCTGCCGCAGGGCGATGCCGCACTGGCCCGCGACGTCCAGATCGGCCCAGAAATGGGTCAGCCATTCGTCGAAGCGGGCATCCTCGCCCATTTCGGCATGGAATTGCAGCGCCAGAAGGTTGGGTCCGCGGCGGAAGGCCTGATGCGCGTAGAGGTCCGTCGAGGCCAGAAGGTCGACGCCATCGGGCAGGTCGAACGTGTCGCTGTGCCAGTGCAGCACCGGCACGCCATCGATATGGCGGAGCGGCGATTGCGCGCCGGTGGTATTGACCGAGACTGGCGCAAAGCCGAGTTCCATCCGCCCGCCCGGATAGACTGGCGCGCCCAGCGCCGCCGCAATCATCTGGCTGCCCAGGCACACGCCCAGCGTCGGCCGGTCACGGTCCAGCCGGGCGGCGAGCTTGTCGATCTGTATCGGAATCCAGGGGTGGACGTCGGCCTCATAGACGCCCATCGGCCCGCCCATCATGATCAGCAGGTCGGGTTCGCACAGGTCGACGCCTGCAAAATCCGGGCTGGCCACATCGACCCGGTCGATATGATAGCCCGCCGCTTCGATCGGCTGGAGATATCCCGCGGCCCCTTCGCGGGGAACATGGCGGACAATGAGCGCTCTTTTCATTCTGCGGCGATGCTAACCAAGGTAGAAGAGGCGCGCCAGCCCAGCCTTTCTTGGGGCCGGGAAAACGGACCTATTCGCGCACGCCCCGATCCCGCCGGGCGATCCGCCACAGCGCGACGAAGCCGATGCCGCTCCAGATGATATTGAGGACCATGGAGGGTATCGCGCCGTGCCACCATGTGTTGAGGACGAAGAAGGCCGCGCCCAGCGCGTTGAGCCATTGGAACGCCGTCGATTCGCCGGTCAGACGCCCGCTCGATACGCCAAGATAGGCGCCCAGAACGAGCAGCGCGCCGGTCCAGCCGACGATTTCAACCAAGATGTTCATCGCTGCCCCTGACAGGAAAAAGGGCGCCGCCCGGTAGGAAGCGCCCTTCTGCCTTAGCCTAGCCTATGGGGCGATCAAGCAGCCAGCTTGCGCAGCACATATTGGAGGATGCCGCCGTTCAGGAAATATTCCAGCTCGTTGATCGTATCGATCCGGCAGAGCGCGGTGAAGGTGAAGGTCGATCCGTCGGCGCGGGTGACCAGCACGTCCACGTCCTGACGGGGTTTCAGGTCCGCGACACCGGTGATGGTGAAGCTTTCATCGCCGGTCAGGCCCAGCGTATCGCGCGTGTCGCCATTTTTGAACTGGAGCGGCAGCACGCCCATGCCGACAAGGTTTGAGCGGTGGATGCGCTCGAAACTTTCGACGATGACCGAACGGACGCCCAGCAGGTTGGTCCCCTTCGCCGCCCAATCGCGCGAGGAGCCGGTGCCATATTCCTTGCCCCCGATGACGACCAGCGAGGTGCCGTCGGCCTTATGCTTCATCGCCGCGTCATAGATGGGAAGGGTTTCGCCCTTGTAGCTGGTCATGCCGCCTTCGACTCCGTCCAGCATCAGATTCTTGATGCGGATATTGGCGAAGGTGCCGCGCATCATGACTTCATGATGGCCGCGCCGCGCGCCGTAGCTGTTATAATCGGCCTGCGCGACCTGATGTTCGGACAGCCACTTTCCCGCAGGGCTGGACGCCTTGATCGAGCCTGCGGGCGAGATGTGATCGGTGGTGATCGAATCGCCGAATATGGCCAAGGGCTTGGCTTCGATGATGTCGGTGACCGGTGCCGGGGTCATGGACAGCCCTTCGAAATAGGGCGGGTTGGCGACATAGGTCGAGCCTGCGCGCCAGCTATAGGTGTCGCTGCCGGTGACGTCGATCGCCTGCCAATGGGCGTCGCCCTTATAGACATTGGCGTAGCGCGCCTGAAACATGGCGCGGTCCATGCAGCCTGCCATGGTCGATGCGACCTCGTCATTGGTGGGCCAGATGTCTTTGAGATAGACATCGTTGCCCGCGCTGCTGACGCCGATGGGCGTTGTGATGAAATCCTCGATCACCGTGCCTTTGAGCGCGTAGGCGACCACGAGCGGGGGCGAGGCCAGGAAGTTGGCGCGCACGTCGGGCGAGACGCGGCCTTCGAAATTGCGGTTGCCGGAGATGACGGCGGCGGCGACCAAACCATTGTCGTTGATCGCCGCGCTGATCGGCGGGGCCAGCGGGCCGCTATTGCCGATGCAGGTGGTGCAGCCATAGCCGACCAGGTTGAAGCCGATGGCGTCGAGATGGCTCTGGAGACCTGCGCGTTCCAGATAGTCGGTCACGACCTGACTGCCCGGCGCGAGCGAGGTCTTGACCCAGGGTTTGGGCTTGAGGCCCAGTTCGTTGGCTTTCTTGGCGACGAGGCCCGCGGCGACCATGACGCCGGGGTTCGACGTGTTGGTGCAACTGGTGATCGCGGCGATGGTGACGTCGCCGTCGCCAATGTCGAAATCCTTGCCCTCTACGGCCACGCGCTGTTGCGCCTTCTTGTATGTGTTGACGAGGTCGGCGTTGAATACGTCATCGACTTGCGGCAGCGAGACGCGATCCTGCGGACGCTTGGGACCGGCAAGGCTGGGGACAACGGTAGCCAAGTCCAGTTCCAGTGTGTCGGTGAATACGAGGTCGGCTGACGGGTCGATCCAGAAGCCCTGCTCCTTCGCATAGGCTTCGACCAGCGCGATGTTGTCATCGCTACGGCCGGTCAGGCGCATATAGTCGAGCGTCTTGTCGTCAATGCCGAAGAAGCCGCAGGTCGCGCCATATTCCGGGGCCATATTGGCGAGCGTCGCGCGGTCTGCGAGCGACAGGCTGGCGAGGCCGGGACCGAAATATTCGACGAAGCGACCGACCACGCCACGCGCGCGCAGCATCTGGGTGGCCGTGAGGACGAGGTCGGTGGCGGTCACGCCTTCCTGCAACTCGCCCGTGAATTTGAAGCCGACGACTTCGGGGATGAGCATGGAAACGGGCTGGCCGAGCATCGCGGCTTCGGCTTCTATGCCGCCCACGCCCCAACCCAATACACCCAGACCGTTGATCATGGTGGTGTGGCTGTCGGTGCCGACGCAGGTGTCGGGATAGGCGACCAGATTGCCGTCCGCATCGACCGAGGACCAGACGGCCTGCGCGATATTTTCCAGATTGACCTGATGGCAGATACCGGTGCCGGGGGGGACGGCGTAGAAATTGGCGAGGGACTTGCTGCCCCATTTCAGAAAGTCGTAGCGCTCCATATTGCGCTGATATTCGATTTCCACATTCTGCTCGAACGCCTTGGGCGTGCCGAATTCATCGACCATGACGCTGTGGTCGATGACGAGATGGACAGGTACTTGCGGGTTGATCTTGCTGGCGTCGGCACCCAGCGCGTTCATCGCGTCGCGCATCGCGGCGAGATCGACGACGCAGGGGACGCCGGTGAAATCCTGGAGCAGCACGCGGGCCGGGCGATACTGGATTTCGCGCTCGGCCTTGCCCCTGTCCTTCTGCCAGTCGATGATCGCCTGGATATCCTCGACCGTGACGGTGACGCCATCTTCAAAACGGAGCAGATTTTCGAGCAGCACCTTCATCGAGAAGGGCAGGCGGGAGACGTCGCCAAGCTTGGCCGCGGCTTTTTTGAGCGAATAAAAGGCGATGTCCTTGCCCTCGACATGCAATGTGTCGCGCGTGCCAAGTGTGTCCTGTCCGATGGCGGTCATGAATGTGCGTCTCCTCGCGGTAGCTTCGCCCCGGTCGAGCGGGGAACGCATGAACCATGGGTCGAAGCAGCTATGTCCCGGTGTAGCAGGGAGATAGGCATTGCGGGCGGCAAATCAATTGGCCGGTCGGCCAAGGTGTGCGTTTGGGAGGCAGGAGAGATCGGGCGTCGCCTGTCGCCATAGGACTGCCGAGTGCGGCATCATTGGCGTGCCCAACAAAGCCGATCCTCCCCTTTGTGGGTAGGGCTATCGCATATGAGCCGGACATCATTTTACTTCGTCATGCTGAATTTATTTCAGCATCCATTTCTCGCCATGAACAGCCGCTTGAGCTGGAGAAATGGACCCTGAAACAAGTTCAGGGTGACGGTGAAGGGGGGGGGCGGTTCCATATGCGATTCCCCTGTCTTTAAGGGGAGGTGGATGGCCGCAGGCCAGACGGAGGGGTGTCGCCCTATCGTTAGGGTGACACCCCTCCGTCAGCATTTCGTGCCGACACATCCCCTTGCAGGGGACGATTGTCTGCCAGCCCTCCGGTTCAGTGGGCGACGGGCGGGGCGAACTTGGTCAGGTCGATGCCGACGACGGCGCTCTTATATTCATCCATGCTGGGCGTGCGGCCAAGAATGGAGGACAGAACGACGACCGGAGTTGAGGCCAGCAGCGATTCACCCTTTTTCTCGTCTGTATCTTCCACGACGCGGCCCTGGAACAAGCGGGTCGAGGTGGCCATGACGGTGTCGCCCTTGGCGGCCTTTTCCTGATTGCCCATGCACAGGTTGCAGCCGGGACGTTCGAGATACAGGGTATTTTCATAAGCGGTGCGGGCCGCGCTCTTGGGGGCGACATCGTCAAATTCGAAGCCGGCATATTTTTTGAGCACGTCCCAATCGCCTTCGGCCTTCAGTTCGTCGACGATGTTGTAGGTGGGCGGCGCGACGACCAGCGGGGCCTTGAACTCGACCTTGCCTTCGGCAGCTTCGATATTTTTGAGCATCTGGGCCAGGATCTTCATGTCGCCCTTATGCACCATGCACGAACCGATAAAGCCCAGATCGACCTTCTTGGTGCCGCCATAATAGGAAACGGGGCGGATCGTGTCGTGGGTGTAGCGCTTGGACACGTCCGCATTGTTGACGTCCGGGTCGGCGATCATCGGTTCGTTGATCAGGTCCAGATCGACAACCACCTCGGCGAAATATTTGGCGTTGGGGTCGGGCGCCAGCGCGGGCTTCACGCCCGAACGGATTTCCGCGATCCGCGCGTCGGCCTTGTTAATCAGGCCCTGCAGCGTGCCGGCGGCATTTTCCATGCCCTTGTCGATCATGATCTGGATGCGCGACTTGGCGATCTCCAGCGACTCGATCAGCGTTTCGTCCTGCGAGATGCAGATCGACGCCTTGGCCTTCATTTCGGCGGTCCAGTCGGTGAAGGTGAAGGCCTGATCGGCCAGCAGCGTGCCGATATGGACTTCGATGATGCGACCCTGGAACACATTTTCGCCAAACTGGGCGAGCATCTGCGCCTGGGTCGCGTGGACCACGTCGCGGAAGTCCATATAGGGCTGCATCTGGCCCTTGAAGGTGACCTTGACCGACTGCGGGATCGGCATGGTAGCTTCGCCCGTCGCCAGCGCCAGCGCAACCGTGCCGGAGTCCGCGCCGAAGGCCACGCCCTTCGACATGCGGGTGTGGCTGTCGCCGCCGATGATGATCGCCCAGTCGTCCACGGTGATGTCGTTCAGCACCTTGTGAATGACGTCGGTCATCGCATGATAGCGGCCCTTGGGGTCGCGCGCGGTGATGAGGCCAAAATTATTCATGAAGGACATGAGCTTGGGGATATTGGCCTGCGCCTTCTTGTCCCAGACCGACGCGGTGTGGCAGCCCGATTGATAGGCGCCGTCGACCAGCGGCGAAATGACGGTGGCCGCCATCGCTTCGAGTTCCTGCGCGGTCATCAGGCCGGTCGTGTCCTGCGACCCGACGATGTTCACCGTGACGCGGACGTCCGACCCGGCGTGCAGCACCTTGCCCGGCGCGACGCCGACGGCATTGCGGTTGAAGATTTTTTCGACCGCCGTGAGGCCCTGGCCCTCGACCGAAATTTCCTTGTTCGGCGCGAAAACGAGCGGCGCTTCGACGCCCAGCGTTTCGGCGGCGAAGGTCTGGAGCTTCTTGCCGAACACGATGGCGTAGCTGCTGCCCGCCTTCATGAATTCCATCTTCTGCGGGGTGAAGGCGGAGGCGACATCGACCAGCTCATTGCCCGCTTCGTCGGTCAGTTTCTTGTTCTTGACGTCGATCTTGAGAACGGTGCCGGTCGCGACCGAGAATGCTTCCTCCAGCACCGGATTGCCATCATTGTTCAGGATGGCCTTGCCATCCGGGCCGGTCATCTTGACCCAGTTTTTAAGGTTGATGCCGATGCCGCCGGTCACGTCCACGGTGGTCGCGAAGATGGGCGAGATGCCGTTGGTGCCGCCGACGACCGGGGCATAGTTGACGAAAGGCACATAGGGACTGGACTGTTTGCCGGTCCACAGCGCCACATTGTTGACGCCCGACATACGCGAGGAGCCGACGCCCATCGTGCCTTTCTCCGCGATCAGCATGACGCGCTTGTCGGGGTGCTGGGCCTTCAATGCCACGATTTCCTGCTGCGCCTGCGGCGTCATCATGCACAGGCCGTGCAGTTCGCGGTCGGAGCGAGAGTGCGCCTGATTGCCCGGCGAGAGCAGGTCGGTCGAGATATCGCCTTCGCCAGCGATGTAGGTGACGACCTTGATCTCATCCTCGACATCGGGGAGCTTGGTGAAGAATTCGGCCTGGGCGTAGCTTTCCAGCACGTCCTTGGCGACGGCGTTGCCCGCCAGATAGGCGTCGCGCAGGCGGAACATATCGGCGTCGTAGAGGAAGAATTGCGTCTTGAGGACGTCGCCGGCCTGAACCGCGATCGCGGCATCATCGCCAAGCGCGATGTCGAGCAGCACGCCGATCGAGGGGCCGCCTTTCATATGGCTGAGCAGTTCGAGCGCGAAGGCGGGGGTGATTTCCGGGACGGTCACTTCGCCCAGGATGATCTGCTTGAGGAACGCGGCCTTGGCTGCGGCTGCGCTCGTGGTGCCGGGCAGCGTGTTGTAAATGAAGAATTTGAGCGCGTCGGCGCGATGTTCGCTTGCCGCATCCTGGATGATGGCGATGATTTCGGTGAGCAGGACACCGTCGTCGATCGGCTTGGGCGCAAGTCCCTGAGTCTTTCGGCTGTCGATTTCGGCCAGATAATCCAGGTAAATGCTCATCTTTTCCCCAACGTCATAAAGTGCACGGATTCGACGCGCAGCGCCACTTGCCGATCTTTATGCCCGGTCTGGGGAGCTGTCGGCCCCCGGTAGGCGAACCGACACGGATTGGCAAGCCGCCGCAGCGCAGCAAAAATGGCTTGGGGCCGTTGGGTGGGACGGGTCAGCGCGCTTTTTGCGCCGCGATCCAGGCGTCGATCTGGCTGTCCAGCACCGTCAGCGGCACCGCGCCCTGCGCCAGTACGGCGTCGTGGAAGGCGCGCAGGTCGAATTTCGGACCCAGTGCCGCCTCCGCCTTTGCCCGCAATTCGCGGATTTTGATCTCGCCCAGCTTGTAGCCCAGCGCCTGGCCCGGCCAGCTGATATAGCGATTGACCTCCGCATCGATATTGGCGTCGGACAGCGCGCTGTTATCCTTCATGAAGGCGACGGCGCGGGCCTTGTCCCAGCCCTTGGCATGGATGCCGGTATCGACCACCAGACGGCAGGCGCGCCACATTTCGTAGGAGAGGCGACCCATCATCTTTTCGGGCGTGTCGTACAGGCCCATCTCTTCACCCAGATATTCGGTGTAGAGCGCCCAGCCTTCGACATAGGCGGTGAAGCCTGCGAGATATTTGCGGAACGGGGGCAGCGGTAATTCCTGTTGCAACGCGATCTGGTTGTGATGCCCTGGCACCGCTTCATGGGCGGTCAGCGCGGGCAGTTCCCAAAAGGGGCGCTGGTCGAGTTTCGAGGTGTTGACGTAGTATGTCCCCGCAATGCCGCTTTCGGGGGAGCCGGGCATATAATAGGCGGTGGTCGTCCCTTCGGCTTCGGCGGCGGGGATGGGTTTGAGGCCATAGGGCAGGCGGGGCAGGGTGCCGAAATAGCGGGGGAGCAGGCCGTCAATCGCCTTGGCCTGACGCGCGGCGACTTGCAGCAGTTCTTCCGGCGTCTTGGCATAATAGCGCGGATCGGTGCGCAAATGGGTGGTGAAGGCAGCGCGGCTGGAATAGCCTGCCTTGGCCGACACTTCATCCATGCGGGCGCGGATGCGGGCAACTTCGGACAGGCCGATGGCATGAATCTGGTCCGGCGTCAGGTCGGTGGTGGTATGGGCGCGGACCCGGCTGGCATACCAGGCCGCGCCGCCCGGCAGGGTGGAGGCGCTGTCGCTCTTGCGGCAGGCGGGCAGATAATCCTTCACGAACAGGTCGTGCCATTTGCCATATTCGGGGGCGATGACATCGCGGATCAGGGTCGCGGCGCGGGCCTGCATCGCGGCCCAGTCCGCATCGCTGATGTCGCGGGGCTTGGCGCGGGTGAAGGGTTCGTAGAAGCGGGTGTCCTGCGGCTGGCCCGCGACGATGCCGCTGATGCTGGCGGCATATTTGCCCAGAACCGAGCAGGGCTGGACATAGCCGCCCCTGATCGCCTGCCGCGTGATGGCCAGCGCATCGCCATTTTGCCTGGGGTAGAGCGAGAGGCGCGTCAGATAGCTGTCATAGTCGGCGCGGTTGTAGAAGGGCAGGCCGTCGCCCATGCTGGCAAAGCCCTGATGCCAGCCATAATAGGTGGTGAACAGCATCAGCCGTTCGGCGGGATGCGCTTCGCCGGCAATATCATCACGCAGCATCCAGAGCAGCACGGCGCGGTTGACGCGATCGCTGGCGTCGAGGCCGGTGTCAGCGATCGCGTCGAGCCGGGCGACGAAGGCCTGCTCCGCCTTGATCTGCGCGGCGCGGCCCGCCAGCGAAATGTCGTAGATGCGGTCGTCATAGCTGCGGACGCCGCGTGCGGTGGCATCGACCGGATGGACCGAAAGCCACCAGGCCCAATGATCGTCCAGGACTTTGGTGAGGGCGTCATGGGGCGTTTGCGCCTGCGCCATAGCGGGGCTGGCGGTGGCGACGAGGGGGGCGAGGAGGAGGGCGATGATATTGCGCATGGGCCAAGGGATCGCGCGTCCCGGCGCATTTGGCAAGGGGATCAGGCCGGGGAGATCAGGCCGGTGCGACGCCGTCCGCTTCGACGATGTCGTCGCCAGCGTGGAAACCGCGCACCCGGACCCGCTTTTCGACCAGATCGACAGGAACGCGCAGCAGGACGAGGCGATAGGTGCCGCCACTATCACGCCGGAGCAGGAAACCGGCGGCGTCGCGGACCAGTCGCCCGGTTTCGTCCACCGCTGCGCCAACCTCCGTCACGCGGTCAGACCCAGCCTTCCAGCACCTGATTGGGCGGGCGGTGGCCATCGACCCAGCTGCGGATATTGGCGATGACGCGCGCGCCGGTGGCGTCGCGGCCCTCGAAGGTGGCGGACCCCATATGCGGCAGCAGCACGACATTGGAGAGGGCGAAGAGGCGGGGATCGACCGCGGGTTCGTGGGTATAGACGTCCAGCCCCGCGCCCGCGATGCGGCCTTCGTCCAGCGCGACGATCAGCGCGGCTTCGTCGGTGATTTCCGCGCGGGATGTGTTGATGAGATAGGCGTCGGGGCGCATCAGCGCGATCCGCCGGGCGTCGATCAGGCCGCGCGTGTCGGCGTTGAGCGGGCAGTGGATCGACACGATGTCGCAGGCGGCGAGCAGGCCGTCGACGTCGCCGACCCATTCAGCCTCCAGTTCCTGCTCCACCTCGAACGGCAGGCGGTGGCGGTTGTGATAGGCGATGGTCAGGCCAAAGGCACGGGCGCGGCGGGCAACAGCGCGACCGATGCGGCCCATGCCGATGATGCCGAGCTTCTTGCCGCCGATGCGGTGGCCCAGCATCCCCGACGGACTCCAGCCGCGCCATTCGCCGCTGCGCACCAGCTTCTCGCCCTCGGCCAGGCGGCGGGGGACCGACAGGATCAGCGCCATCGTCATGTCGGCGGTATCCTCGGTCAGGACGCCGGGCGTATTGGTGACGATGATGCCTTTGGCGCGGGCGGCGGTCAGGTCGATATGATCGACGCCGCTGCCGAAGCTGGCGATGAGTTGCAGCCGGTCGGGCGCAGCGGCGATCAGTGTGGCGTCGATCTGGTCGTTGATGGTGGGCACCAGCACGTCGCATTGCGCCATGGCGCGGGCGAGTTCGGTGCGGCTCATCGGCTGATCACCGACATTGAAGCTGGCGTCGAACAGTTCGGCCATGCGCGCCTCCACATTGGGGGGCAGGCGTCGCGTGACGATGACGCGCGGCTTGGCGGGGCGCGGTTTTTTGGCCATGTCCCGCCGCTATGCCCGCCCGCGCCATCGGTCAAGCGCTTATGGCGGATCGGGCAAGTCTGCGGTTGTCGCGGGGGCGGCGCAGCGGCTATGGGAAGGCCATGGGTGACAGGAAAAACAGGTCTGGCATGAAGCGCATCTGGCTGGGCGCGGGCGTCGTTATGGCGCTGGGCGTTGCGGGCGGCGCGGTGATCGCGGCGGGGAAGCCCGTGCCTTACTGGGCGTCGATTTCGCAGCCGGAGGCGCGGATGCGGGTCGGGCCAAGCCTGGATTACCCGTCCAACTGGATCTACCGCCGCCGCGACCTGCCGGTGAAGGTGGTGCAGGTGCTGGGCCTGTGGCGCAAGGTCGAGGACCCGGACGGCGCGCAGGGGTGGATGCATGTCCGCCTGCTGAGCGACACGCCTACCGGCGTGGTGCGGGTGGCCGAAGCGCCGATGCGCGAATCAGCGAGCGATGGCGCGCGGACGCTGTTCCGCGCGCAAAAGGGCGTGGTCGGGCGCCTGTCCGACTGTTCGGGCGGGTGGTGCAGCTTCGACGTGAAGGGCCAGCGCGGTTATGTGAAGGCGCAGGATGTCTGGGGCGCGACCGACAAATAGGATTTGCGGGGCTTAACTTCGCATATTTCCCGGTGATTGCGATATTTTCGTGCGTACTGCGGACAGGATGTTACGCGGGGCGGTGGTTGCGGGCGGTGCGGAAGTTCGCAAACTTCGCCCGTGTCGCGTGTGGGGGATTTGCGCGGGCGTGCTGGGGTGGACGATGGGAAAGAGCTGGGCACGGGTGTAGCAGGTGGGGTGGTTGTAGGACAGCGTGTGGGTCTGGCTAGGGTGGTTAGCGGAATGGCGGCTTTCAATCAGTTTACTTCCGCGAGGTCCTATAGATAGACCTGAACAACAGGTATCCACCGACCACCAAAACGAAAATCATCCATAGACCAGTCACGACCATGATGGTTTTGCCTGTAGATGAAGCATCGGACCATTTCCCGGTAAAAGGGACGGTCAAAATCGCTGGAGTGAACGCCAAAAGAAACAGCTTTGCTTCATTGCGCCTGGATCGCCGCAAGCCGTGAAAACGATCATTCGCAGTCCTGCCATGGAATAGACGGCGGAGAGCGGCTTCCTCGCGTTTCGTCCATCGACCAATGGTATTTCGAATGCTCATGGGCGATAGGCTCTCATGATGGAGCGCTGTAGCAGGGCATTTATAATGTCCGCTAGCGGGGAAAGATATTTCTAGTCCGAACGGCAAAAACTGGTCGTTCGGCGACAGTCCGCTTTGCCCGGCTGTTAACCATCTTCATGAACCAGTCTCTTGCAAGAGGTTACGGTTGTAACACTGAAAATGCACGCAAATCTGCGATTTTAGGGAATGGCCGTCAGGGGTGGATGGCGGACGCGCGGCTTACGACATCAGGATTTGATAGTGTAGGCCCTTAAAACGGACAGACCGCGCTCCTTTACGTTCATTCGGTTGTCTAGCATTTCATATTGGAAATATACGTTCCAGCGCGCTGCTCGGTAGGTCACATTGGTCGCACAGTTGCTAAGCGATCCGACTTTTATCGAGTTTCTCAGGCAGATCGACGTTCCCCATGGCCGCTTAACGATGAAGGCGTCGGGAGAAGATCTGAATTGAAAGCTACCTCGGTAAATGTAGGGTATTCCCTTTCGTTCAGCATCAATCCTGTTTTCAATTATCTCTCGATCGTCATATTCGAGGTTGATGCTTTGTTGTCGATCCTCTTCAGGCGTTACATATGCTACAAAGGACGGGCGAGACGCTCCATCATCTGTGATACTTCTATAAAAGTCGTGTCGGGGAAAGCGCAGATATGCATCGCCAACGTGAACTACTTCCGGCGGCTTTGGACCACACCCTGCGAGTAGCGTCACATATGCGAGAATTGGCATTCGGAATGGCATAGCGTCTCCTTCGGGATGCCTAGTAGCAAGAAGGCGTTAAAGGTCCGCTTCTGGTCGTTCATTGCCACGGTGACGAAGGTGGTGTGGCGGCCTCTCGATATGTCTGCGCCGCCTGCGTCGGTCCCCCTCTTCCAACTTCGCCTAACCTCATAGCGATCGGTAAGGCTGCGTATCCTTCTCCCCCGTGGGGAGAAGGGAGGGGGGCGCTGTTTGCTATCAATTAAACAGCGTCGTCATCCTGACGGAAGTCAGGATCCATTGGCTCTACGTTTGCGCTCAATCGCTAGTCTTGCGGGAATGGATCCCGGATCAAGTCCGGGATGACGAAGTGAGGGAACTGGCGTCGTTCTTCTAGCGATCCCCCCTCACGCTTCCGGGCGGGTCCAGATCCAGGTGCCGCCGATCAGGGCGGCGGTGAGGGGGAGGAGATACCAGGGCCAGGGGGAGAGGAAGAGGGCGAGGGTGGCGCTGAAGGTGAAGGCGGCGAGCGCGGCTTTCTTGCCGCGGCGGCTGATCGCGCCGCGGTCCCGCCAGCGGCGGATGTGGGGGCCAAAATGTTTGTGGTCCAGCAGCTTTGTCTCCAGCGCGGGACTTGAGCGGGCGAAGCAGAAGGCGGCGAGGATCATGAAGGGGACGGTGGGGAGCAGCGGCAGGAAGGCGCCGATCGCGCCGAGGCCGAGCGAGGCGAAGCCGGCGATGAGGTAGAGGTGCCGCCGCATGGGGTTCCTGTTCTGGCCGGGGTGGGGCGTGAGATGCTATTGCTTCGCAGGTGCGGGGGTGGATGGCAAGGGTGGAGGGTGGCTTTGGCGTCGTGCCCCCTCATCCAACTTCGTCTAAGCCGCTTCGCGGCCAAGGCTTCGTATCCTTCTCCCCCGTGGGGAGAAGGTTTTAGGCCGCAGGGAGTTTTAGGCGGACCAGGAGGCCGCCCAGATCCTCGCTTTCTTCCAGAGTGACGGTGCCGCCGTAGATTTCGGCGACGTCGCGGACGATGGCCAGGCCAAGGCCGGTGCCGGGTTTGCCGGAATCGAGGCGGACGCCGCGGTCGAAGATGCGGGTGCGCTCCTCCGGGGGGATGCCGTTGCCGTCATCCTCGACCAATATCTCGACCATGTCGCCTGCGCGCTGGACTGTTGCGAATACGCTGCCGCCGCCATATTTGGCGGCGTTTTCGACGAGGTTGCCGAGCATTTCGTCGAGATCCTGCCGCTCGACACGGACGGCGGCGTTCTTGTCGCCGTCCATATCGACGCGGACATGGGCATAGAGGCGGGCGACGGCGCGTTCGACGGCGGTGAGGCTGGCCCAGACGTCGGCGCGGCTCTGCGCGGCACCGCGCCGCCCGACGGCGCGGGCGCGGGCGAGGTGATGATCGACCTGCCGCCGCATGGTGGTGGCTTCGCGGATCACCGTTTCGCCAAGGTCGGGCGCCTGCGCGGTAGCGGCGTTCATGATGACGGTCAGCGGGGTCTTGAGCGCATGGGCGAGGTTGCCCGCATGGGTGCGCGCTTCCTCCGCCTGCCGTTCGTTATGGGCGAGCAGGGCGTTCAACTCCTCGACCATGGGGAGCACTTCGGCGGGCATGGGTTCGGTGACGCGGCTTTTGAGGCCGTCGCGCATACGGATGATTTCCAGCCGCACCTTGCGCAAGGGGCGCAGGCCGTAAATGGTCTGGAGCGTGGCCAGCACGAACAGGCCGAGCGCGAGCAGGGCGAAGCTCTGCACCAGCGTGGTGCGCAGGGTGCGGATCTGGGCGTTCAGCCCTTGGCGCGCTTGCGCTACGACAAACATCCAGCGGGTGTTCGATCCGGGCAGGACGACGGTGCGCTCCATGATGCGCAGATCTTCGCCGGGAAATTGCTTGCTGTCATAGACGTGGAGGTGGCGGTCATGATGATCGGCGGGGACCTTGATCGCGCGGTCCCAGAGCGAGCGGGAGCGCCAGTCCTCATGCCCCTTCGCGCTGACCTGATAATAGAGGCCGCTATTGGGTTCGAGGAAGCGCTGGTCGGCGAGTTCGCGGTTGAAGAGGACTTCGCCGTCGGGGCCGATTTCCGACGCGGCGATCATCGCGGTCAGCACATAATTCATGCCATCGTCGAAATTGCGGGTGATGGCGTCCGTCAGCACCCGGTCCAGCGCCACGCCGCCGCCAACCAGCAGCACGCTGATCCACAGCGCGGCGATGCCGATCATCCGGCGGCTGATGGAGCCGGTGGAGTGGACGGGGAGAGGGGTGATGGGATCGGTCATATTTTCAGACTGTTCCCATATCCGTTCGCCCTGAGCTTGTCGAAGGGCCGTCCTTCTTAAGAAAGTGCAGGGCTTCGACAGGCTCAGCCCGAACGGGGTAGGGGGAAAGGCTGCTTACCGCCCCGGCTCGTCCAGGCTGTAGCCAAGGCCGCGGATGGTGGTGATGACGTCCGCGCCCAGTTTTTTGCGGATGCGGGTGACGAACACTTCGATCGTGTTGGAATCGCGGTCGAAATCCTGGTCGTAGATGTGTTCGATCAGTTCGGTGCGGCTGACCACCTTGCCCTTGTGGTGGAGCAGGTAGGACAGGAGCTTATATTCCTGCGCGGTGAGTTTTACCGGATCGCCGCTGAGCGTTACTTTACCCGATCGCGTGTCGAGGCGGACGTCGCCTGCGGTCAGTTCGCTCGACGCATTGCCCGACGCGCGGCGGATGAGGGCGCGCAGGCGGGCGATGAGCTCTTCGGACTGGAAGGGTTTGGCGAGATAGTCGTCAGCGCCCGCGTCCAGCCCCGCCACCTTATCCGACCAGCTGTCACGCGCGGTCAGCACCAGCACGGGGAAGGCGCGGCCTTCCTTGCGCCAGCGGTCCAGAACGGTCAGGCCGTCAATGGTGGGAAGGCCAAGGTCCAGCACGACCGCGTCGTAATTTTCGGTCGAGCCAAGGAAATGCCCGTCCTCGCCATCGGTGGCGAGGTCGACGGCATAGCCCGCGCCCTCCAGCGTGTTCCTGAGCTGCTGGCCCAGACTTGGTTCATCCTCGACGATCAGCAGACGCATGGGCTGTTCCGTTTCTATTCCGTGTCAGGCGCGGTCAGCGCGCCCAGCCGATGATATCGCCTGTCCGGCCGTCCGCATCAACCCACATGACCTTGCCGTCCTTCACATATTTCAGGCGGTAACGGTTGGAGGATGGGTTGAATTCGCTGCCGACATAGCTGGCCCCGTTCATCTGCGAATCGACGCGGCGCTTGATCATGGCGAAGGGCATGACCTGGCCTTCGAGCATGGCGCGGCGCGCGGCGTCCTGCTCATCGCGTCGTCCGCCTGCGTCTGCAACGGGGACCAGCGCGAGTGCGGCCCCCATGGCGATGATTCCGGCGATCAGACTTTTGCGCATCATATTCATGGGCATGGCATAGGCGGAAGGCATTGAACAGGTGGTGAATGAAGCGACGTTGCAGGCTGGCAAGCCGTATCATCCTGCCTTATGCCCCGTAAACATGGCCATTCAAGATCAAGCCTCCGTCGTCGATCCACCCCTTTGGCGCGCCGTGCCGCGATGGTGGCGCAGCCATGTGATCCGCGAAATCGACCATGAAAGCGTGGTCGAGCGGGTGCGCGAGGATGATGGATGGACGCCGCGCTATGCGTTCATGATCCTGATGTCGGCGGGCATTGCGGTGCTGGGGCTGTTGCTGTCGTCGCCGGCGGTCGTGATCGGCGCGATGCTGATTTCCCCGCTGATGGGACCGATTGTCGGGCTGGGCTTTGCGCTGGCGACGACGGATTCGCAGGAAATCCGGCGCACGCTGACGACGCTGGCAGGCGGGGCGGCGGTGGCGATATTCTTTACCGCCTTCATCGTCCTGCTATCGCCCTTGCAGACCGTGACGAGCGAGATTGCGGCGCGGACCCGGCCCAATCTGTTCGACCTGATGGTGGCGCTGTTTTCGGCGCTGGCCGGTGCCTATGCGATGATCCGGGGAAAGTCCGGGACGATCGTGGGCGTGGCCATAGCCACTGCGCTGATGCCGCCGCTGGCGACTGTGGGCTTTGGGCTGGCGACGCTCAATGGCACGGTGGCGGGGGGCGCGTTCCTGCTGTTCTTCACCAATTTCGTGACGATCGCGCTGGCAGTGGGGATCATGGCGCGCCTCTATGGCTTTGGGCGCACGCTGTCGCCGCGACAAAGCTGGGTGCAGACCAGCTTCATCATCGTGATTTTCGTGGCGCTTGCCATGCCGCTGGGATTGTCCCTGCAAAAAATTGCGTGGGAAGCACGGGCGTCGCGGGACGCGCGCGACATCATACGCCGCGAATTTCCCGACGATGCCCGGATCAGCCAGATCGACCTGGATTTCGATGCCAAGCCATTGGCCGTCACCGCCAGCGTGCTGACCAGCCGCTATGAGAAAAATGCGGCGGCGCGCGCGTCGCGCATCCTGACCGATGTGCTGGGCCAGCCGGTCATGCTGGATATTGAGCAGATTCGCGTGGGCGAAGGCACCGACACGGAATCCGCGCAATTGCTGGCGACGCAGAATGTGCGGCGGGAGGTGCAGGGCCAGGTCGCGCGGATGACCGAGCATCTTGCGCTGGTCGCGGGCGTTTCCATGGATGGGGTGACGGTGGATAGCGGCAACAAGCGGGCGGTGGTGCGCGCAAGGCCGCTGCCCGACGCCGGGCTGGCCAGCTATCGCGAACTGGAGCGGCGGGCCGCCGCCATGACGCCGGGCTGGACGATAGAGATAGCCCCGCCGGTTCTGCCATTGCCGACCCTGTCGATCGACAGCGACGATGTGCCGAGTGATGCCGATCAGCTGGCGCTGGCGCTTTGGGCGGCGCAGCGTGTCGGTATCCCGGTGGATGTCGCGGTGCGCGGGGCAGGGCATGAGGCGCTGCTCAAGCGCTTTACCGATCGGGGCATTGATGCGCGGATCGTGGCCGGGGCCAGCGCGGACCGGGCGGTCCTGCGCTGGCGTGTTGAGGAATGAGGATCAGCGTTCCAGCGCGTATTGCACCGTCAGGGTGACCGATGCGCTGACCTGGCCGGGTTCGACCGGGGTGGTGGGGGCAGCGTCGGCCTTGAAGCGGGCGCTTTGCAGCATCGGCATGGGGGGCTGGCCGCCGCTGTTGCTTTCGGCGATCGAAAGCAGGCGGGCGGAGCGGTAGCCTGCGGCCTGGGCGTAGAAATCGGCCTGGGCCTTGGCGCTCTTGAGCGCGGCACCGCGGGCCTGCACCAGCATCGGCGCGGTATTGTCGATCGCGAAGGTCGGGCCGTTGATGTTGGTCGCGCCTGCGGCCACCATGGCGTCGAGCAGCGGGCCGACCTTTTTGATGTCGCGCAGTTTGACGGTCAGCTGGTTCGACGCGTCATATCCGATGAAGCGCGCGCCGCTGGGTTCGCCTTCGCGCTGGTTATAGTCATATTGCGCGGAGAGGTTGATGCCGCTGGTCTGGATATCCTTTTTCGCGATCCCGGCCTTGGCGAGGGCGGCGATCAGCTTCTCGGTCTTTGCCGCATTGTCCTGCATCGCGGCCTGCGCAGTGGGCGCGCGGGTCTGGACGCCGGTGCCGACGGTGGCGATGTCGGGCGACCCCTCGACGCTTTCGGTGACGTTCAGGGTCACGACCGGCGCGGTTTCGGCGATGGTCACATTGGTCTGGGCAATGGCGGCCATCGGCAGCGACGAAGCGGCAAGCGCCATAAGGGCGAGGGCGGATTTCATGGGGGGAACTCTCCTGTTGGGATGTCGCCTGTTTGTGACGGCTGCGATGAATGGATGCTGACATGCGTTGAAAGCCGTCAGACAGGTTGGGGCTCCACGGCCTCTTGCCCCGGCGCGCGCAACGCCCTAGCTGCACGCGCATGGCAGCACCTCTTCTTTCGTTTGAAAATCTCGGCCTCTCGCAGGGCAGTCACTGGCTGTTTCGCGGGATGGATATTCATGTCGGCGCGCGCGACCGGCTGGCGCTGATCGGGCGCAACGGCGTGGGCAAGACGACCTTGCTCAAGCTGCTGGGCGGGCAGATCCAAGCGGACGAAGGCGTGCGGTCGGTGCAGCCGGGCGCGCGGATCATCACGCTGGAGCAGGACCCGGACGTCAGTGCGTTCGCGACACTGCATGATTTCGCGCTGGCGGGTGAGTTTGCGCCACCCGCGCATGAAGTGGAGGCGATTGCCGACCAGCTGGGCATCGACCTGTCGCGTGAGGCCAAGACAGCGAGCGGCGGCGAGCGGCGGCGGGCGGCGATTGCGCGGGCCTTGGCGAGCGAGCCGGACCTGCTGCTGCTGGACGAGCCGACCAACCATCTGGATATTGCCGCGATCGACTGGCTGGAAAACTGGCTGGCGCGCTATAATGGCGGCTTCATCGTCATCAGCCATGATCGCGCCTTCCTGACCCGGCTGACGCGGCAGACGCTGTGGCTGGACCGGGGGCAGATGCGGCGCAACGAGATCGGCTTTGGCGGTTTCGAGCAGTGGATGGAAGCGGTCTATGCCGAAGAGGCGCGGGCGGCGGAAAAGCTGGACGCGAAGCTGAAGATAGAGGCGCACTGGCTGGAGCGGGGCGTCACAGCGCGGCGCAAGCGCAACCAGGGGCGGCTGGCCAAGCTGTGGGAAATGCGCGAGACGCGCGCGGCGATGAACGGGCCGCAGGGCGTCGCCAAGATCGCGGTGGCCAGCGATGACAGCAAGACCAAGAGCGTGATCAAGGTCGAACATGCCACCAAGATGTTCGGCGACCGCACGATCATCGACAATCTGTCGCTGCGGGTCCAGCGCGGCGACCGGATCGGCATTGTCGGCGGCAATGGCGCGGGCAAGACGACGTTGCTGAAGCTGCTGACCGGCGAGTTGCAGCCTGACAGCGGGACGGTGAGCCAGGCCAAGACGCTGGACATGATCTTCATCGACCAGCAGCGCAGCTTGATGCAGGGCGACAAGACGGTGCGCGAAGTGCTGGCCGAGGGGGGCGACTGGATCGACGTGCGCGGAGTGCGCAAGCATGTCCATGGGTATCTGAAGGACTTTCTGTTCGATCCGAGCCTTGCGGAGGCGAAGGTCGCGACACTGTCCGGCGGGGAGCGCTCGCGGCTGCTGTTCGCGCGGGAATTTGCGCGTGAATCCAACCTTTTGGTGCTGGACGAGCCGACCAATGATCTGGATCTGGAAACGCTCGACCTGTTGCAGGAAGTCATTGCCGATTATGACGGCACGGTGCTGATCGTCAGCCATGACCGCGACTTTCTGGACCGGACGGTGACGGTCACGCTGGGGCTGGACGGGACCGGCGTGGTCGATGTGATCGTGGGCGGCTATGCCGACTGGATCGCCAAGCGCGATCCGCGCAAGACGGTGAAAGCCGAGAAGAAGGCGGTCGCCGCGCCCGCGCCGCCGAAACCGGTGTCGGCCAAGCTCAGCTACAAGGACCAGCGCGACCTGGAGCTGCTGCCCAAGCGGGTCGAGGAACTGGAAGCAGCGATTGCGCGGGACGAGGATTTGCTGGCGGACCCGGCGCTTTATACGCGCGATCGCAAGCGCTTCGATGCGCTGACCGGCGCGATCGAGAAGGCGCGGGCGGAGAAAGAAGCGGCGGAAATGCGCTGGCTGGAACTGGCGGAGAAGGCGGAAGGACTGGCGGGTTAAGGCTGATGTGTTCCCGCGCAGGCGGGAACCCAGTTGATAGCGTGGGACTGGGCTCCCGCCTGCGCGGGAGCACGTATCATGGGACACTCGACTTCGCGCCAAACCGACGGCAGGGTGGGGCAGGAACGTAACGAGGGCTGACCAATGGACACTGTAACCGACCAGCCGCATCATGCCGTTCATTATGTGAACCGGGTCGGCTGGCTGCGCGCGACGGTGCTGGGGGCCAATGACGGGATTGTGTCGACCGCCAGCCTGATGACAGGCATCGCCGCGTCCGGGGCGGACGGGCAGACGATATTGCTGACCGGCATCGCGGCGCTGGTGGCGGGCGCGATGTCGATGGCGGCGGGGGAATATGTCTCCGTCAGTGCGCAGTCGGATACGGAGCGCGCCGACCTGGCCAAGGAGCGTCATGCGCTGGCCGCGCAGCCGGACGAGGAATGGGCGGAGCTGCGCGACATCTATGTCGAGCGCGGCCTGACGCCCGATCTGGCGGGGCAGGTGGCGCAGCAGTTGATGGCTGCCGATGCGCTGGGCGCGCACGCGCGCGACGAACTGGGCATTTCCGATATCGCCACGGCCCGGCCGGTGCAAGCGGCGCTGGCGTCGGCGGCGAGCTTTGCCGTGGGGGCCGCGCCGCCGGTGCTGGTTGCGGCGATCGTGCCGGCGGGCAGCGCGATTGTCGCGATCGTAGGCCTGTGCCTGCTCTGCCTGGCGCTGCTGGGCTATGTCGGTGCGCGGCTGGGCGGTGCGCGGGTGGTGCGATCGATCAGCCGGACCCTGTTCTGGGGCGCATTGGCGATGGCGGTGACGGCGGGTGCGGGGCATCTGTTCGGCGCGGCGATATAGTGGCAGGCTACACGCAAATTTTCACAGGAGACGATCATATGACCGACATTCAGCAGATTCCGCTCAAGACGATCAAGGGCTCGGACACGAGCCTGGCGGACTATGCGGGCAAGGTGGTGCTGGCGGTCAATGTCGCGTCCAAATGCGGCCTGACCCCGCAATATGAAGGGCTGGAAAAGCTCTACGCCGATTATAAGGACAAGGGGCTGGTGGTCGCGGGCTTCCCCGCCAATGATTTCGGCGCGCAGGAACCGGGGACCAACGACGAGATCGCGACCTTCTGCACCACCAATTTCGGTGTCGATTTCCCGATGTTCGAGAAGATCGTGGTGACCGGGCCGGACAAGCATCCGCTCTATGCCGCGCTGACCAGTGCTGTGCCGGAAGCGCAGGGCGATGGCGATGCGTTCCGCGAGAAGCTGAAAGGCTATGGCATGACCCCCAATCCGGTGCCGGAAGTGTTGTGGAATTTCGAGAAATTCCTGATCGCCAAGGATGGCAGCGTGGCGGCGCGCTTTGCGCCGACGACCGCGCCGGACGACACGGCGCTGGTCGCGGCCATCGAGGCGGAACTGGCCAAGTGAGGATGCGGGCAGGCCTGATCGCGGGCGTGATGCTGATGGCGGGGATGCCCGCCGGGGCAGCGCTGTCCCCCGCCGAACGCACAATCACCACCAGCGTCGAGGCGGGCTATGAACCCGCGATCGGCCTGCTCGAAAAACTGGTGAACCAGAATAGCGGTTCGATGAACCTGGTCGGGGTGAAGGCGGTGGCCGACATGCTGCGGCCTGAATTTGAGAGGCTGGGTTTTGTCGTGACCTGGCAGCCGATGGATGCGGCCAAGCGCGCCGGGCATCTGATCGCGGTGCATAAGGGGAAGGCGGGGACCACGAAGATGCTGCTGATCGGGCATCTGGATACGGTGTTCGAGCCGGATTCGCCGTTTCAAAAGTTCGAGCGCAAGGGCGATCTGGCGCGCGGGCCGGGCGTGGCGGACGACAAGGGCGGGGTCGTCACGATGCTGCTGGCGCTCAAAGCCATGCAGGCGGCAGGCACGCTGAAGGCCGCAAATATCGAGGTGGTGCTGACCGGGGACGAGGAGGATTCGGGCGACCCGATCAGCATCGCGCGGGCCGACCTGATTGCCGCCGGCAAGCGCGCCGATGTGGCGCTGGATTTTGAGGGTCTGAGCCAGGAAAATGGCAAGGATATGGGGTCGATCGCGCGGCGATCCTCCAACAGCTGGACGCTGACCGCGACCGGCAAGTCGGGGCATAGTTCGGGGATTTTCTCCGCCAGTGCGGGCGATGGCGCGGTCTATGAACTGGCGCGGATCATCGTGGCGTTTCGCAAGGAGCTGCCCGAACCCAATTTGACCTTCAATGTCGGGCTGATCGGTGGCGGGCAGAGCGCGGACGTGGACAAGGACGGCGTGCGGATCGCGGTGACGGGCAAAACCAATATCATTCCGCCGATCGCCGTGGCCAAGGGCGATTTTCGCACGCTGAGTGAGGAACAGACGGCGCGGGTGCGGGAGAAGATGCAGGCGATCGTTGGCGCAGGGCATCTGCCCGGCACGTCGGCGACGATCGCGTTCGACATGGGTTATCCGTCGATGGCCCCCACGGCTGGCAATCGCGCGCTGCTGGCGAAGCTGAACGGGGTCAATGCCGATCTGGGGCTGGCGGTGATGCCGGAACTGGACCCGCTGAAGCGTGGCGCGGGCGACATCAGCTTTGTGGCGCAGGATACGGACGGCTTGGTGGGGCTGGGCGTGACGTCGAGTGGCGACCATAGCCCGGCGGAACAGGCCGACCTGTCGAGTATGAAACGCCAGGCCAAGCGCGCGGCGATATTGATGAGCCGGCTGGCGGGGGAGAAGGGGCGGAAGTAGGGGTACTCTACCGCCGTTCACCCTGAGCAAAGTCGAAGGGTTCTACCGAGCGAAGCGAGGTGCCTTCGCCTCCGCTCAGGCAAAGGCTTCGACTTCGCTCAGCCCGAACGGGTTTGGGGTGCGCAACGTTTCTCGACTTCGCTCGAAACGAACGGATGTAAGTGTATAGTCATGCTCCCACCCACACCCCTCCTCGCCACCACCATCGGCCCGGTGCTGGAGACGCTCAGCATTATCGGCACATTCGTGTTCGCCGCGTCCGGGGCGCTGGCGGCGGCGCGGCTGCGGCAGACGTTGGTGACATTCGCCTTTTTCGCGCTGGTAACGGGGGTGGGTGGCGGCACGTTGCGCGACCTGCTGATCGGCGCGCCGGTATTCTGGGTCGTGGATGCCGCGCCTGCCATCACCTGCATGTGTGCGGCGGTGATCGTCTGGTGTACGCCGCGCCGCTTCTGGAGCGAGCGGGCGCTTGATTGGCTGGATGCGATCGGGCTGGCGGCGTTCGCGGTGTTCGGCGCGGCCAAGGCGATGAGTTTCGGCGTGCCGCCCTTTGTCGCCGGGATGATGGGCGTGGTGACCGGCTGCGTCGGCGGGATCATGCGCGATCTGCTGGCGGGCGAACCGTCGATCCTGTTGCGGCCCGAACTTTATGTGACGGCGGCGGCGGTCGCGGCGGGGCTGTTCGTGGGGTTGCGGATGGCCGGGCTGGACGTGCCGGTGGCGGGGCTGATTGCGGCGCTGCTGGGGTTCGTGTTGCGCGCGGTGGCGATTTGGCGCGGGCTGGGGTTGCCGGTGTATCGGGATGAGGAGGGGTAGTACCCTCTCTCTTTGGGGAGCCGGGCTATCGCATATGGAGTGCATCTCGTTTACTTTGTCATGCTGAACTCGTTTCAGCATCCATTTATCGTCACAAGCGGCGGGTTGTGGCGCGCGATGGATCCTGAAACAAGTTCAGGATGACGTTGAAAAGATAACGAAAAATCATATGCAACTCCCTTGCTTGAGGAGGCGGAGCGCCGACCTCACGTTGGAGCGCCATATTAACGTCGAACCCCCTCTTCCAACTTCGCCTAACCCGCTACGCGGGTAAGGCTGCGTATCCTTCTCCCCATTGGGGAGAAGGGGTTAGCGCCACAACCCGGCGATCATCGCCATCATGCCGCGTTCATCCGCTGCGCTCTGCATCTTCGGCGCGCCGTAGCTGCGGCATTCCAGGCAGTCGGCGCGGATGCCTGCGCCGGTGACGAGCGCCTTGACGTCGGCGACCGCCTGCATCGCCCAGCCGCGCTGGACCATGGCCTGGCGCGCCAGCATGTCGCGGGGTGCGCCTGCGTCGTCGGTGTCGCGCTCGGCCATCGCCTCGATCCAGGCGGCCCATTTGTCGGGCGTCTTTTCGATGGTGTAGGCGCGGGCGGCTTTGGGGTCGATTTTCGCGCGACGGGCGGCTTCGGCGATGGCGTCCTCCAGCCCGCCGAAGCGGTCGACAAGGCCGTTCTGCCGCGCTGTGCCGCCGTCCCAGACGCGGCCCTGCGCGATGGCGTCGATCTGCGCCGGGGTCTTGCGGCGCGATTGGGCGACGACGCCGACGAAGCGGCGATAGATATCCTCGACCCCCATCTGCATGATCGCGTCGAATTGCGGGGATGTGCCCCCGGCAAGGTCCGGCTGGCCGGACAGGGGCGTGGTGGCGACGCCGTCGGTGGTGACCCCCATCTTGGCCAGCGTGCCTTCAAAGCTGGGGAGGATGCCGAACACGCCGATCGATCCGGTGATGGTATCCGGCTGCGCAAAGATCATGTCGGCAGGGGTGGAGACCCAATAGCCGCCGCTGGCCGCGACATTGCCCATCGAGACGACCACGGGCAGTCCGTCCGCCTTGGCCTTGAGGATCGCGTTGCGGATCTTTTCCGACGCCAGGACCGAACCGCCCGGCGAATCAACGCGGACGACCAGGGCTTTCAAATCCTTTTCGTTGAGCGCGGTCAGCAGCAGGTCCGAAATCGTGTCGCCCGCAGCCGTGCCGGGACCAGCTTCGCCATCGACGATGTTACCCGCGACCGTCAGCACGCCGATCTGGCCGTCATTGGCCGGTTTGCGCGCTTTGACATAGGCGGCCAGGTCGATCTTGGCGAATGTGCCAGCCTTGGCATCGGACGCTTCGCCTGCGATTTCCGCAACGCGCGCGCCGAAAGCGGTGGCGTCGCCAAGCTTGTCGATCAGGCCGGCGGACAAGGCGGCCTTCGCCATATTGCCATTGGCGGCGGTGGCGGCGGCGACGGGGTCGGCGGCATAGGCGGCGATCTTCGCCCTGGGCCGTGCCTTGGCGACATCATCCTGCCAGTTCTGCCACAGAACATCGGCCAAAGCCTGATTGGCCTGCTTGGCTTCGGGCGACTGGTCGGCGCGGATATAGGGTTCGACGAAGCTCTTGTATGTGCCGACGCGATAGACATGAGTGTTGACGCCCAGTCTGTCGATCAGCCCTTTATAATAGAGGCTCGACCCGCCCCGGCCCATGATCGCGACGCCGCCCAGCGGATCGCTCCACGCTTCGCTGGCATGGGCGGCGAGCTGGTAGCTGTCGTCGGTATAGAGGGTGGCGTAGGCGAGGACCGGCTTTTTCGCGGCGCGAAGGCCATCGAGCGCCTGGCCGACGCGGGCGATGGCGACCTGACCGCCGCCCATGAAGCCATCCAGGTTCAGCACGACCGCCTTGACCTTGCTGTCCGTCTTTGCCGCCTCCAGCGCGGTGACGATGTCGGACAGGCGATATTCCTTCATGTCCGGGCCGGAGCCGGACAGGAGGGCGAAGGGATCGGTTTCGGCGGGTTGTTCGACGATCGTGCCGTCGAGGTCGAGCAGCAGCGCGCCCGCGCTGATGCTGGCGGCGGGCTTGGGCGAGAAGGAGAGGGCGGCGTAGAGCGCGCCGAAGAACAGCAACAGGAACAGCAGGACCAGCCCGTCCTTGATCGCGACCAATATGCGCCACGCGCCCTTCACAAATGCCAAGTGGGTGTTCCTTCTGCCCGGTCCGCCATGGCTAGCCCATCGCCCTGTCGACTGCAATGTGGGGGCCGCGCGCGCCGCTGCAAGCTTGCGCCGGGCGTTTCGCGCGTTATGGGGGGCGGCAGACTTTTCCCGATGCGCAGGAGACGTGCCCGATGCCCACCCTCGTTCTAATCCGCCATGGCCAGTCGTCATGGAATCTGGAAAACCGCTTCACCGGCTGGTGGGATGTGGACGTGACCGAGAAGGGTGCGGGCGAAGCACGGGCGGCGGGGCAGTTGATGAAGGCCAAGGGGCTGGATTTCGACCAATGCTATACCTCGCTCCAGACCCGCGCGATCAAGACGCTCAATCTGGCGCTGGAGGAAATGGGGCGGCTGTGGCTGCCGGTTGAGAAGGACTGGCGCTTGAATGAGCGCCATTATGGCGGGCTGACGGGCCTGGACAAGGCGGAGACGGCGGCCAAGCATGGCGACGCGCAGGTCAAGATCTGGCGCCGCAGCTTCGACATTCCGCCCCCGGTGCTGGAAGCGGGCAGCGAGTTCGACCTGAGCAAGGATCGCCGCTATGCGGGGATCGCGATTCCCCAGACCGAGAGCCTGAAGGACACGATCGCCCGCGTGCTGCCCTATTGGGAAAGCCGCATCGCGCCGGACCTGAAGGCGGGCAAGCGGGTATTGATCTCCGCCCACGGCAATTCGCTGCGCGCGCTGGTCAAGCATCTGTCGAACATTCCAGATGACGAGATCACCGAACTGGAAATCCCGACCGGCCAGCCGATCGTCTATGAACTGGCCGACGATCTGAGCGCGATCGAGCGCTATTATCTGTCGGAGCGGTAAAGCCTGTGCGCTCCCGCGCAGGCGGGAGCCCGGTCGCGCCGTTTCAACTGGGCTCCCGCCTGCGCGGGAGCACGGTGGGTTGGGGGATTTGACGTTTGCCCAACGCCCCTAGTGCCGCTAAGGGGCTTTGCTTTCCGGGCGGCACCGTAGCGGCCGCGCCATGAGGGGAAGCACGGGCATGAGCGGGGCAATCGAGGTCGGCATCATCATGGGGTCGCGGTCCGACTGGGACACGATGCGCCATGCCGCCGAAACGCTGGACGCGCTGGGTGTGGCCCATGAATGCAAGGTGGTGTCGGCGCACCGCACCCCGCAGCGGCTGTATGATTATGCCACCAGCGCGGTGGATCGCGGCCTGAAAGTCGTCATTGCGGGCGCGGGCGGCGCAGCGCATCTGCCGGGCATGTGCGCGTCGATGACGCGGCTGCCGGTGCTGGGCGTGCCGGTCGAATCGAAGGCGCTGAAGGGCATGGATTCGCTGCTGTCGATCGTCCAGATGCCAGGTGGCATTCCCGTGGCGACGCTGGCGATCGGCAAGCCCGGCGCGATCAATGCCGGGCTGCTGGCGGCGGCGATCCTGGCGACCAACGATCCCGCGCTCGCCGAGCGGCTGGACGCCTGGCGCGCCAAGCAGAGTGATGCGGTCGCCGAAACGGTCGAGGACTGAGCGGCCCCATGACGACCATCGCGCCCGGTTCGACCATTGGCATCCTTGGCGGCGGCCAGCTGGGCCGGATGATCGCCATTGCCGCCGCGCAGCTGGGCTATTGCACCGCTATCTATGCGCCGGAGGAGAGCGGCCCCGCCGCCGACGTGTCGCCGCGCTGGACGCGGGGCAGCTATGACGACGCGGTGGCGCTGGCGGCCTTTGCCGATGGCGTCGATGTCGTCACCTATGAATTTGAGAATATCGATCCGGCGGCGGTCGAGGTGCTCTCCACCCACGGTCTGGTCCGCCCCGGCGCGCAGGCGTTGCGGGTGGCGCAGGACCGGCTGGCCGAAAAGCGCTTCGTCTGCGACCTGGGCGGGCTGACCGCGCCGTTTGCGCCGGTCGAGAATCTGGACGATCTGGAAGCGGCCATTGCGCAGGTCGGCAGCCGGGCGATCCTGAAAACCAACCGCATGGGCTATGACGGCAAGGGGCAGGCGCGGCTCAATGAGCCGGGCGATGCGGTCGGTGCATGGAACGCCATCGGGCGGCAGAGCGCGATCCTGGAAGGCTTTGTGACCTTTGCCGAGGAATTTTCGGTCATATTGGTGCGCGGGGCGGACGGTGAGGTGCGCTTCTGGGACAGTTCTGCCAATGTCCATGTCGACGGTATCCTCGACACGTCGATCGCGCCCGCCGGGCCGCTGATCGAGGGGCAGGTGCCTGCTGCGCGCGCACTGGCCCGCAAGATTGCCGATGCGCTGGATTATGTCGGCGTGCTGACCTGCGAATTTTTCGCCAGCGCCGACGGGCCGGTGTTCAACGAAATGGCCCCGCGCGTCCATAATAGCGGCCACGGCACGATCGAAGGCGCGCTGACGAGCCAGTTCGAAAATCATGTCCGCGCGATTTGCGGCCTGCCGCTGGGCGACACGGCGCTGGCGGCGCGCCGGGTGGAGATGCGCAACCTGATCGGCGACGCGGCGCATGACTGGCTGGCGATCCTGTCGGACCCGGCCAACCATCTGCACCTGTATGGCAAGCATGAAGCGCGGCCGGGGCGCAAGATGGGGCATGTGACGCGGCTGGTGCTGTGAGCGAGATCGTTCTGATCCTGGCCCGCGCCGATAATGGCGTGATCGGGCAGGATGGCGATCTGCCCTGGCGGCTGCCGGCTGACCTCAAGCGGTTCAAGGCGCTGACGCTGGGGCATCCGATGATCATGGGACGCAAGACGTTCGACAGCCTGCCGGGCTTGCTGCCGGGGCGTCGCCATATCGTGCTGACCCGTGACGGCAAGTGGACGGGCGCGGGCGCAGAAGTCGCGCATGATGTCGCAGGCGCGCTGGCGCTGGCCGATGCGCCTAGCGTGATGGTGATTGGCGGGGCGGAAATCTATCGACTGTTCCTGAGCCAGGCGCACCGGATCGAGCTGACGGAAGTGCATCTGGACGCGGTGGGGGACGCCAGCATTGCCTATCCCGATCCGGCCGACTGGGCGGAAGTGGCGCGAGAAGCGCATGAGGCTGTCGATGATCGGCCTGCCTATAGTTTCGTCTCCCTTCGTCGTATCGGTTCGGAACAGGGCGCTATTCCCGCAGGTTAAGCCAGTCCCCGGATAGAGGACTGCATCCATGCCCATTTTAGACACACGCGACGGCGCGCATATCCATTACAAGGTGGCCGGAGAAGGTCCGCCCGTCATCCTGATTCACGGCTGGCCGCTGACCGGCGACATGTGGGAATATCAGACCGTCGCGCTGGTCGAGGCAGGGCATCAGGTCATCACCTATGATCGGCGCGGCTTTGGCCATAGCAGCCATCCCGCGACCGGTTACACCTATGATATATTTGCCGACGATCTGGCCGACCTGATCGCCCATCTGGACCTGCCGCGCGTCAGTCTGGTCGGCTTTTCCATGGGTGGGGGCGAGATTGCCCGTTATCTGACCCGCCATGGCGCGGCGCGGGTGGACCGGGTGGTGCTGGTGTCGTCGGTCGTGCCCTATCTGCTCAAGACCGCCGACAATCCCGATGGCGTGGAGGAGCATGTGTTTGCCGAGATGCAGGAGGATATCCGCAAGGATCGCTTCGACTTTCTCCAGAGTTTCGCCAAGGATTTCTATGGCGTTGGCTGGGTCACGAGTCCGGTCAGCAAGGGTGTGCTGGACTGGAGTTTCGCGCTGGGCATCATGGCCAGCCCGCTGGCTACCATCGCCTGTGTCGATGCCTTTGGTCGCACCGATTTCCGTCCCGATCTGGCGAGCTTCACTATCCCCACATTGGTGATCCACGGCAGCGCCGACAAGACGGTCCCGATCGACCCCAGCGGTCGCGCGGCGGCCGCAGGTATCGCTGGCGCGCAATGGTTGGAATATGAGGGCGAACCTCATGGTCTGTTCGCGACGGTGCCTGACCGGCTGAATGCCGATCTGATCGCCTTCCTGCGTGGGGGCTGACGACTGAGGATTGCGGGCGTTCGCGACAGGGGGCTCGGTCATTGCTCTTGGCCGGGATGCCCCCTATAGGCCGCGCCATGGAGCGGCTGACAAGCGGCGCCCCGGTCCCGGCGCATCTGCGCGGGGCCATCATGGCGTTGGGCAATTTTGACGGGTTTCACGCCGGGCATCAGGCCGTGGTCGGCCATGCGATGGACCGCGCCCGTGCGGAGCGGCGTCCCGTCATCGTCGCGACATTCGATCCCCATCCGATGCGGCTGTTCCGGCCCGATACGCCCCATTTCCGCCTGACCACGCTGGACCAGCGGCAGGCCTTGTTCGCCGCCGCCGGGGCGGACGCGATGATGGTGTTTGCCTTTACCCCCGAGCTGGCGGCGCTCGATCCGGCGGCGTTCGTGCGCATGCTGGCTGTCGATATGGGCGTGGCCGGGGTGGTGACGGGGCAGGATTTCACCTTTGGCAAGGGGCGGGCCGGGTCGGTGGCGCTTTTGTCCGATTTGGGCGCGCCATGGGATATGTGGGCGCAGGCGGTTGCGCCCGTGACGGATGCCGATGGGGCGGTGATTTCGTCCAGCCGCATTCGCGCGGCGTTGCAGGCGGGCGATTGCGCCACCGCGACCCGGCTGCTGACCCGGCCCTTCACGATCGAGGGCGTGGTGCAGCATGGCGACAAGCTGGGTCGCACGATCGGTTTCCCGACCGCCAATGTCGATATGGGCAGCTATTTGCGCCCGGCCTATGGTATTTATGCGGTGCGCGGGATTTTGCCCGACGGGCGGGTGCTGGACGGCGCGGCGAATCTGGGCATCCGACCGACCTTCGACCCGCCTAAGGAGTTGCTGGAGCCGCATTTCTTCGACTTTGCCGAGAGCCTCTATGACCAGTGCATCGCCGTGCAACTGATCGCCTTCCTGCGGGCGGAGGCGAAATATGACGGGCTGGACGCGCTGATCGCGCAGATCGCGCGCGACTGTGACGATGCGCGGCAAATCCTTGCGGGCCAAAACCTTGCGGGAACGCCCCGCCTCGCCTAATGCCGCGCTCACTTCAGCCGTTCGTGCTGAGTAGGGACTGAGCTTGTCGAAGGCCCGTATCGAAGCATCGTGCGCATACGCATCCTTCGATACGCCATTTCGACTTCGCTCAATGGCTACTCAGGACGAACGGGGTAATTTTATTGCCGGACCCAATATGACCGACGCAACTGACTATAAGTCCACCGTTTTCCTGCCCGTTACCGACTTTCCGATGAAGGCCGGTCTGGCGCAGAAGGAACCCGCGATTGCGGCGAAGTGGGAGGCGATGGGTCTGTATGACCGGCTGCGCGAGCGGCGCAAGGGGCGCGAGCGCTTCATCCTGCATGACGGCCCGCCCTACGCCAATGGCGACATTCATATGGGCCATGCGATGAACAAGGTGCTGAAGGACATCATCGTCCGTTCGCAATCGCTGCTGGGCAAGGATGCGCCCTATGTGCCGGGCTGGGACTGCCATGGCCTGCCGATCGAATGGAAGATCGAGGAGGAATATCGCAAGAAGAAGCTGAACAAGGACGAGGTGCCCGCCGCCGAATTCCGCGCCCAGTGCCGCGCCTATGCCGACAAATGGGTGGGCGTGCAGAAGGAGCAGTTCAAGCGTCTGGGCGTGATGGGCGATTGGGCCGATCCGTACCTCACGATGAAGTTCGAGGCCGAGGCGACGATCGTTGGCGAGTTGTTGAAGTTTGCGGAAAGCGGCCAACTCTACCGCGGGGCCAAGCCGGTGATGTGGTCCCCGGTTGAAAAGACCGCGCTGGCCGAGGCTGAGGTCGAGTATGAGGATGTGACGTCGACGCAGATCGACGTGGCGTTTGAGATTGTGGACGCGCCCAACGCGCCGGAACTGGTTGGCGCTTACGCGGTGATCTGGACGACGACGCCCTGGACGATCCCGGTGAACCAGGCGATCGCGTTTGGGGAGGGGATTGAGTATGTTCTCTTCGGCGATCATGGCGGCCCCAAGTTCTTGGCTGCCAAGGATCTGTTGCTGAATGGCGAGTTGCTCAATCGCCTCGGTATGGCGCGCGAGGTAGACATTTATTGGCAAGGCAAAGGCACCGACCTTATCGGAGCTGTCGCCCGCCACCCGATGGCAGGCCGCCTTTCTTCACCCCTCCCCTTCAGGGGAGGGGCCGGGGGTGGGGGCCATCCAGATGGCACCGCGCCGGTTGATAGCCCCCACCCCAACCCCTCCCCTGAAGGGGAGGGGCTTAAGGGAGATGGCTTCTTCGATCGCCCCCGTCCCTTCCTCCCCGCCGATCATGTCACCACCGACGCGGGCACGGGCCTTGTCCATATGGCGCCCGACCATGGCGAGGAGGATTTCATTGCGTGCAAGGCGCTGGGGATCGACCCGGTGTTTGCGGTCAATGATGCGGGTTTCTATCGCGACGATTGGGAATGGTTGCCGGGGCAGGGCAGCGTCATCAATACCAAGTTCAACGGCGCGGACGGCCCGATCTGTAGCGATCTGCGCGCGGCTGGCGCGCTGCTGTCGGCCAGCGAGTTCAGGCATAGCTATCCCCATAGCTGGCGGTCGAAGGCGCGGATCATCTATCGCTGCACGCCGCAATGGTTCATCCCCATGGACAAGCCCAGTGGGCAGGTGGCGGACTATCCGCTGCCGCCACTGGAGCCGGTCACCGGGGCGCTGGCGACGGTCCTGCCGACCAACGGCCCGACCCTGCGCGGCGTGGCGCTCGATGCGATCGCCAATACACGCTGGGTGCCGGAGCGGTCGCGCAACCGGATCAATGCGATGGTCAGCGATCGCCCCGACTGGGTGATCAGCCGCCAGCGGGCCTGGGGCGTGCCGATCGCGCTTTATGTGCATCGCAAGAGTGGGCAATATCTGGTTGATCCGGCAGTCAATGCCCGGATCATCGAAGCGTTCAAAGGCGCGGGGGCGGATGCCTGGTTCGGGGCGGATCATCAGGCGTTGCTGGGGCCCGACTACGACCTCAACGACTATGAGGTCGTGACCGACATTCTGGACGTGTGGTTCGATAGCGGTTCGACCCACAGTTTCGTGGTGGAAGCCCGCTATGGCGAGGGCGTGCGCGCCGACCTGTATCTGGAAGGGTCGGACCAGCATCGCGGCTGGTTCCAGTCCTCGCTGCTCGAATCCAGCGGCACGCGGGGGCGTGCGCCCTATGACGCGGTGCTGACTCATGGCTTCGCGCTGGACGGCACCGGGCGCAAAATGTCCAAGTCGCTGGGCAATGTTGTCGATCCGCTCAAGATCATGGGCGAAAGCGGCGCGGATATCTTGCGCGTCTGGGTCGCCAGCACCGACTATTTCGATGACGTCCGCATCGGCAAGGAAGTGCTGGCCGGGTCGTCCGACGCCTATCGCAAATTGCGCAATACTTTCCGCTACATGCTCGGCGCTCTTGCCGATTATGATGAAGAGGTCGAGGCGGTATCCTATGCCGAGATGCCGGAGCTGGAGCGCTATATGCTCCACCGGCTGGCGGTGCTGGACGCGGAATTGCGGTCGGTCGTGGACAAGGCGGCGGGCAGCGACAATTGGCTGGAGTTCAGCCGCTACACCCGCGCGCTGTTCGACTTCGCCAATAGCGACCTGTCGGCCTTCTTCTTCGATATCCGCAAGGATTGCCTCTATTGCGACGCGCCGTCGGACCCCAAGCGCCGCGCCTATCGCACGTTGCTCGATACGCTGTTCCACGCGCTGGTCCGCTATGCTGCGCCGATCATCCCCTTCACCGCCGAGGAAGTATGGCAAAGCCGTTTCCCAAGTGACGAGGAAAGCGTGCATTTTCTGGAATGGCCGGAGATCGACCGTCACTGGATCAACGCGCATCTGGACGAAAAATGGACCGAGCTGCGCAGCCAGCGCGAACAGGTGAACGAGGCGATCGAGCCGTTGCGGCGCGAGAAGATCGTCCGATCCAGCCTGGAGGCCGACGTCACCATGGGGCAGGTGCTGGCCGTGGGTGACGTGGATTTCGCCGAAGTGGCGATCGTCGCGCGGGTGACGATGGGCAAGGGCGACGGCATCAGCGTCCGCCCCAGCGAATGGCATAAATGCGGGCGCTGCTGGCGGTTGCTGCCGGAAGTGACCGATGACGGCGCGCTGTGCGACCGTTGCGATGATGTGGTGACGGCATGACGACCATTGCACCGTTTCGTCATCCCGGACTCGATCCGGGATCCAGGGCGGCGCTGCACCGACCCTGGATGCTGACTTTCGTCAGCATGACGCTATGTTTTTAGGCTGAGACAACAGAACCATGCCCACCCCTGCCAATCACCGCCCGCTGGGCCTGACCGTTGCGATCGTGACGTTGGCGCTCGACCAGCTGATCAAATATGCCGTCACCTATCCGCTGGCGCTGAAAAGCCGGGCGGAGACGGGTATCGAGATTTTGCCGATCTTTCGCCTGCGCTGGCTGGAAAATCGCGGCGTGTCGATGGGCTTTTTCCATGCCGATACCGACCTGATGCGCTGGGCGCTGGTGGGGATGACGATATTGATCGCGGGCTTTGTCGGCGTGTGGATGTGGCGCGAAAAGGCGCGGCAGGATGTCGCGGCGCTGGGGCTGGTGCTGGGCGGGGCGATCGGCAATATCGTCGACCGGATCAGGCTGGGCTATGTCGTTGATTATGCGGACCTGCACTTTGGCGCATGGCGGCCCTTCCTGATTTTCAACCTGGCTGACGCAGCGATCACCATCGGCGTGCTGATCCTGCTTGCGCGGGCGTTGCTGCTGCGCGACAAGGGCGCAAATACGGAGACTTTGAAGTGAAGCTTAAACTGATCCTTGCCGCCGGTCTGCTCTCCACCCTGTCGGCCTGTGGCGGCGGCGGTGGCCTGTTCAACCGCGAACGGCCCGATGAATTTGCGGTGTCGCGTCAGGCGCCGCTGGTGATCCCGCCCGATTTCGCGCTGGTCCCGCCCGCGCCCGGCACGCCTTCGTCCAATGCGGTCGATTCGAGCAAGGCGGCGATGGAAGCGATGTTCGGTGGCCCGGCCCAGCGCAGCGCGACCGAAACATCGACGTTGAACGCCGCCGGTCGCGCCAATGCAGCGGCGGGAATCCGCTCGACCGCGGGCGATCCGGGGACCGAAGTGGTCGACAAGGGCGCAGCCACCCGCGACATTATTGCAGCGCCGGAAGGCGACGGGCAGGACGCGAGGGCGGCAACGCCGCAGCAGTAAGGAATGAGAAAAGGGGCCGGATGGCCCCTTTTTTATGGTGATAGCTGCATTGGCTGATTTTCGGGTGAAACTCTGCCCTCCGTTCGTTTCGAGCGAAGTCGAGAAACCTGTGCATGATGTTTCTCGACTTCGCTCGAAATGAACGGAGCAAAGTGAGGTTATCAGACCTCAGACCCTCCCCCTAAGGAGGAGGACTTTACGCCCGCGCTTCCGTTCCCACGCTGTTATGCCGCAATGCCGTCAGCACGGTGTCGATGATGGCATCCGCGTCCAGGTGGGCGTCGGCATATTGTTTTTCGGGCTTGTCCTGATCCTGAAACACGTCCGGCAGGCGCAGGGTGCGTAGTTTCAGGCCGTTGTCGATGAGGCCAAGGTCGCTGGCCAGTGTCAGCACATGGGCGCCAAGGCCGCCGATTGCGCCTTCCTCTATCGTCACAGCGACTTCGTGGGTGGTGAGCAGGCGGCGGATCATCGCTTCGTCGAGCGGCTTGGCGAAGCGCAGGTCGGCGACGGTGGTGGAAAGGCCGCGCGCTTCCAATGCTTCGGCGGCTTTCAGCGCTTCCTCCAGCCGCGTGCCGAGTGAGAGGATGGCGACCTGCCGCCCTTCGCGCACGATGCGGCCTTTGCCGATTTCCAGGCGTTCGGGGACGACAGGCATATCGACGCCGGTGCCGTTGCCGCGCGGGTAGCGCAGCGCAATCGGCCCGCTGTCATGGCAGGCGGCGGTGTGGGTCATATGGACCAGTTCGGCTTCGTCCGCCGCGGCCATCACCACCATATTGGGCAGGGTGGCGAGATAGGTGACATCGAAACTGCCCGCATGGGTGGAGCCGTCCGCACCGACAAGGCCCGCGCGGTCGATGGCGAACCGGACCGGCAGATTCTGGATCGCGACGTCATGGACGACCTGATCGTAAGCGCGTTGCAGGAAGGTCGAATAGATGGCGCAGAAAGGCCGCATCCCTTGCGCGGCGAGGCCAGCGGCGAAGGTGACGGCATGTTGTTCGGCGATGCCGACGTCAAAGCAGCGGTCGGGGAAGGCGGTTGCGAATTTGTCGAGGCCCGTGCCGGACGGCATGGCCGCGGTGATGGCGCAGACTGTGGGATCGCGCTGCGCCTCGGCGATCAGCGCCTGGGCAAAGACATTGGTGTAGCTGGGCGGGCCGGGCGGTGCCTTGGCCTGGGTGCCGGTGATGACGTCGAATTTCTGGACGCCATGATATTTGTCGTCGGCGGCTTCGGCGGGACCGTAGCCCTTGCCCTTTTGCGTGACGACATGGATCAGGCACGGCCCTTCGGCGGCGTCGCGGACATTTTCCAGCACCGGGATCAGCTGGTCGAGATTGTGGCCGTCGATCGGGCCGACATAGTAAAAGCCCAGTTCCTCGAACAAGGTGCCGCCCATCGCCATGCCGCGGGCGAATTCGTCGGTCTTGCGCGCGGCATTGTGGAGCGGGCGGGGCAGCTTGCGCGCCAGCTTCTTGGCAAGGTCGCGCAGGCCGAGAAATTCGCGACTGGAGACAAGGCGCGCGAGATAGCCCGACAGGCCGCCGACCGGCGGGGCGATCGACATATCATTGTCGTTCAGGATGACGATCAGGCGATTGCCCGCCGCCTGCGCATTGTTCATCGCCTCATAGGCCATGCCTGCCGACATCGCGCCGTCGCCGATGACGGCGATGCCCTTGCCCGGCTGATCCTGCATCTTGTTGGCGATGGCAAAGCCCAAAGCCGCGCTGATCGATGTGGAGCTGTGCGCCGCGCCGAACGGGTCATATTCGGACTCGGCGCGCTTGGTGAAACCCGACAGGCCGCCACCCTGACGCAGGGTGCGGATGCGATCGCGCCGCCCGGTCAGGATTTTATGCGGGTAGCATTGATGCCCCACGTCCCAGATCAGCTTGTCGCGGGGCGTGTCGAACACATAATGGATCGCTGTGGTGAGTTCCACCACGCCAAGCCCGGACCCCAGATGGCCGCCAGTGACGCCGACGGCGGCGATCACTTCCTGCCGCAGCTCGTCGGCGAGTTGCCGCAGCTGCTCCGGCTTGAGGGCGCGCAGGTCGGACGGCCAGATCACCTGGTCGAGCAACGGGGTTTCGGGGCGATCGTTCATAAAAGGCATAGACTCGTCAGGGCGCTAGGCCGTTCCGTCGCGAAGCGCAACGATCCACTTATGCAGCGCATTTGGCGCATGTTCCCAAAATCTCGATCACCGGGCGTTCGGGCCTGAACCCTTCCTGCTCGGCAACGGCGCGGACCTGGTTGGTGACCTTGTCATCATCAAGGTGCGTGGCCTGCTTGCAGGTGCGGCACACCAGGAAGATGCAGTCGTGATGGCAGCCGGGATGGGCGTTGGCGATATAGGCGTTGGCGCTTTCCACCCGCATCGCGATATTGTTGGTCACGAACAGGTCGAGGATGCGATAGACGCTGTTGGGCGCGACCCGCTTGCCGCGCGCCTTGGACACGGTATCGGCGATGTCATAGGCCGAAGCGGGCTTTTCCTCCGCCGCCAGCGCGTCGAAAATGGCCGCGCGCATGGGCGTCCATTGTTCGCTCTGCGCTTCCAGCGTGACGCGCGCGGCGTCGGCCAGCCGGGTGCCGGTGGGTTCGTGATGATGATGGTGATGGTCGGCCATGACGTCAATCTAGGCCGGGTCAGTGGCGGGGGCAAGGGCGCGCGTCAGCGTTGCCCGAAGGTCCATGCCGCCCACAGCCATCCGGCGATCATCAGCAGCCCGCCGATCGGGGTGATCGCGCCCAGCCATTTGGGTGCGCCCAGCGCCATGGCATAGAGGGTGAGGGCGAATATTGCCGCGCCGACCAGCAGCAGCGCCGCCGCGCCGCGCGCGACGCCCATGATCGCCAGCGCGGCGACGGCGTGGACCAGTTGATACAGGCCGCCGGTGCGCAGCCATTCGACCGCCTTGGCATCGGTAACGCCATGCGCGCCGAACGCGCCCGCGCCGATGGCCAGGGCGGCGGACAGGGCGGCGAAAATCGCGATCATGTCTTGTCTCCATCGCCACGGGTCAGCAGGCGCATCCCCCGGCCGGGGCGATACATCAGGTCTTTGGCCGCGATCAGGCTGCCATGCTCGATCTGAAGCGCGAGGCGCTGCTGATCATTGGCGCGATATTGGCGTTCGACTTCCTCGATTTCCTCAGGCGGGACGCCGAGCGCCTGCATCGCCTGCACGCCCATGCAGATGGCCGATTCATAAACTTCGCGGACGACGGCGGCCAGATCCATATCCTGCAAGGCCAGCAATTGCCGCCGGTCGAAAGCGCGGACCATGAGCGCAGCCTGCGGGAAGGCTTCGGCGATCGGCTGGAGTGTGCGGCTGTCGAGCGAGGGATCGTCGATGCAGAAGGCGATCAGCCGGGCTTCGTCCGCACCTGCGCGGTGTAGCAGGTCGATACGGGTGCCGTCGCCATAATAGACCTTCGTGTCGAAGCGCTGCGACACTTCGATCTGGGCAGGCTTCTTGTCGATCGACACGACGGCAAAGCCATGGCCGATCAGCATCTGCGCGACGGTCTGGCCGAACCGGCCATAGCCCACGACGATGGCGGTGCCGCGTGGCGCCTGGTCCGGGCCGGGCAGGTCCGCGCCATCTTTGGGCGCGGCGAACTCGAAGCGGCGGGCGAACAGCATCAGGAAGGGCGTGGTCGCCATGGAGAAGGTGACGATGGCGCTGAACAGGCTGGCGGCTTCGGGCGCGATCAGCAGCGCGCCCTGCGCCTGGGCGAACAGGACGAAGCCGAATTCGCCGCCCTGGCTCAGCAACAGGCCAGCGCCCAGTGCGGGTCGCCAGTCCATGCCGAACAGGCGGGCAAGGCCAGCGATGATCGCCGCCTTGGTCGCGACCAGGATCAGCGCCATGCCGATGACGAATATCGGGTTGGCCGCGACGGTGGCGAGGTCCAGCACCATGCCGACGGCCAGGAAGAAAAGGCCGAGCAGGATAGAGCGGAAGGGTTCGACGTCGGCCTCAATCTCATGCCGGTAGGGCGAATCGGCGAGCATCACGCCCGCGACGAAGGCGCCCAGCGCGGTCGACAGGTGCAGGCTGTGCATCAGCGCGGCGGCGGCCAGCACGGTGAACAGGCCGACGGTGACGAACAGCTCGCGCTCGCCAAACCGCCCGACAAGGGACAGGAGCGGGCGCAGTATGAAGCGGCCTGTAAGGACGAGGCCGACAATCGCTGCGACCGTGTAGGCCGCCGTCATCCATCCCGGTGGTCCGCCCGCGTCAGCCGGATTGCGGGAGAGCGCCGCGACGATAGTGATCAGCGGGACGATGGAGAGATCCTGAAACAGCAGGATCGAGAATATTTTTTCACCAAAGGGCGAATTGATTCTGCCACTGGACTTGAGGCCCGGCAAGACCTGCGCCGTCGAGGAAAGCGCGAGCGGCAGGCCGAGCGCAATCGCAGCGCCCCAGGTGAAGCCGGTGAAGTAGAAGATGATCGCGGTGAGGGCGCAGCCGCACAGCACGACCTGCGCCATGCCGAGTGCGAAGATGTCCTTTTTCAACCGCCAGAGACGGGCGGGATGAAGTTCCAGGCCGACGAGGAAGAGCAGCAGGACGATGCCGATTTCGGCAATGGCGAGCTTCGATTCGCCCCCGCCGACCAGCCCCAGCCCCTGCGGCCCGACCAGCGCCCCCGCGACGAGATAGCCCAGCACCGCACCAAGCCCGAAGCGGCGGAAAATGATGACGAACAACAAGGCAGCACCCAGCAGGATGACGCCATCGGACAGGAGTATTTCGGTTGCGCTGACCGGCGTGGGTGGTGTCGGCATCAGGCGTCCGCCATCCGCGCGGCTTCGGCAATGGCTTCAAAGCCCAGGCGGATCGAGGCGTGACGGGCAGGATAGCCGCGCGCCGGGGCCAGCACGGCAAGGCCAGGCCAGAAATCGAGATCGTCGCTGGCGCCCGACAGATAGGCGGTCAGCTTGTCGCGGGCCTCGGCCAGTTCGTCGGCGCTCATGCCGATCGCCTGCGCCGCCATCAGCGAGGCGGACGCCTGCCCCAGCGCGCACGCCTTTACGTCCAGCCCGATGTCGGACAGGCGACCGTCGGCCATCGCCACGTCCACCGTCACCCGTGATCCGCAAGTGGGCGACCGCCGCTCGACGCTCGCCTGCGGGGCGGGCAGGCGGTGGTGGTGCGGGATGCTGGCGGCGAGCCGCAAAATATCTTTGTTGTACAGGGGAGCGCTCATTGCGTCCCATGTAGGGCAGGATCGCTGTGGGGTGAAGGCGGCGAATGGTCATAGGGGGAAATAATGGGACCACGCGGCGCTGCAATCGGGCCATTGTGAAGTGCGGCCCCCGCGCTTATCGCGCCATCCATGAAGATTCTGGTCGATGCCGATGCCTGTCCTGTGAAGGACGAGATTTACAAGGTCGCCTTTCGCCATGGCGTGCCGGTGACGATCGTCAGCAACAGTCCGATCCGAATCCCGGCGCATGAATTGCTCGACCGGGTGGTGGTGAGCGACGGGTTCGACGCGGCCGATGACTGGATTGCCGAGCGCGCCGATGCGGGAACGGTGTGTATCACCGCCGACATTTTGCTGGCCGACCGGTGCCTGAAAGAGGGCGCGGTCGTGATCGCGCCCAATGGCAAGCCCTTCACATTGAGTTCCATCGGCGCGGCGATTGCCACGCGGGCGATCATGGCGGATCTGCGCGCCGGGGGTGAGCAGATTGGCGGGCCACCGCCGTTCGGCAAGAATGACCGGTCGCGTTTCCTGTCGGCGCTGGACGAGGCGCTGGTGCGTCTGAAGCGGGGTCGCTGATGGCCGATTGGGACGCGATCATCCTGGGCGCGGGCGCAGCGGGAATGATGTGCGCGGCTGTCGCGGGTCAGCGGGGCAAGCGGGTGCTGCTGGTCGATCATGCCGACCAGGTGGGCAAGAAAATCCTGATTTCGGGCGGCGGGCGGTGCAATTTCACCAATGTCGACACGGCGGCGGATCGCTATCTGTCGGCTAATCCGCATTTCGCCAAGTCGGCGCTGGGGCGGTATAGCGCGCAGGATTTCATCGCGCTGGTCGATAGCTATGGCATCGCCTGGCATGAAAAGACGCTGGGGCAGCTGTTCTGCGACGGGTCCGCGAAACAGATCGTCGCGATGCTGGAGGAGGAATGTGCCAAGGGCGGCGTGAGGCTGGCGCTGGGGCAGCCGGTGGCGGATGTGAGCCATGGCGACGGCCTGTATCAGGTGACGACGGGCGGTGTTGAGCATCGTGCGCCCGCGCTGGTGCTGGCGACCGGCGGGCCGTCCATTCCGAAAATGGGCGCGACCGGCTTTGCCTATGAGGTCGCGCGGCAGTTCGGGTTGTCGATTGTCCAGCCCCGGCCTGCGCTGGTGCCGTTTACCCTGGGGACGCAGGAGGCGCTGTTTCAGGCGCTGTCGGGGGTGTCGGCAGACGTCGCGGTCCGCTGGAACAAGGTGCGGTTTCGCGAGGCGGCCTTGTTCACCCATCGCGGCCTGTCCGGCCCGGCGATGTTGCAGATATCCTCCTACTGGCAGCATCGCACGCCGATCCATGTCGATTTCCTGCCCGATCATGGTGCGGACTGGCTGATCGAGGCCAAGCGGGAGCGGCCGCGGGCCAGCCTGCGCAAGGTTGTCGCGCAGGCGCTGACGGAAAGGCTGGCCGATGCGCTGCTGGATCGGGCCGAGGTGCAGGGCGAGATGGGCAGCCTGTCCGACAAGGTGCTGCGACAACTGGGCGCGCGGCTGCATGACTGGCCGTTCGAGCCAACGGGGACGGAAGGCTATGCCAAGGCGGAGGTGACGGTCGGGGGAATCGCGACGGCGGGCCTGTCATCGCGGACGATGGAGGCGAATAAGGTGCCGGGCCTGTACGCGATCGGCGAGGCGGTGGATGTGACCGGATGGCTGGGCGGCTATAATTTCCAATGGGCTTGGGCCAGTGGATGGGCGGCTGGGCAGGCGGTTTAGGGCTGACCTTGTTCGCCCTCCCGCAGGCGGGAGGGGGCTAGGGGGTGGGTTGATGCGAGGTTGCGTTTGCCCACCCCGCTGCGACTAAGGCGCTGCGCGCCCAAGTCTCGCTGCCCCTCCCGCTTGCGGGAGGGGAATAGATTTAAGGCCCGCTATCCTCTCCCTCTGGCGGTTGCGTGGGGGCGATGCGGGGTGGGGGGACGTCGGCTGGCGGGGCGGGCTGGTCGGTGGGCAGGCGGATTTGGGCCGGGCCGATATTCACCGTCATGCCGCCTTCGTCGACACCGAGCTGGACATTGCCGATGCCGGTTTCGACGCTGATATTGGCGATGGCGTTGACCAGGTCTGCGTCCTGGGTTTCGACCGGAGCATCCTCGACCGTTTCGTTGATCGCGCCGCTCATGAAATTGCGCCAGATGCGCGCGGGGATGCCGCCGCCCGCTGCGCCGCCGGGGAGCGGGCTATTGTCGTCATTGCCGATCCACACCGCCGTCACCAGACCGCCGGCATAGCCCACGAAAATGGCGTCGCGGCTGTCCTGGGTCGTGCCGGTCTTGCCGAAGGTGCTGGTGCGCAGAGCCGCCGCGCTGCCGGTGCCGCGGTTGGCGGCGGAGGACAGGAGATCGCGGATCATCGCCAGTTCGTCGTCGCCAAAGGAGCGCTGGCGCGCCATCAACTTCTCGAACCAGCCCTGCTCTTCGGGGGGCAGGCCATGGGCAAGGACGGGATAGGCACCCGCCGCGACCGCCGCATAGGCTTCGGCCAGTTCGATCAGCGGAATTTCCGATGTGCCGAGCGCTAGGCTGAGATCCTCGGTGAGCGGCGCGGTGACGCCCAGATCGCGGGCGACCTTGATCACATTATCGACGCCGACCTTCTGGGTCAGCCGGACGGCAGCGACATTGCTGGAGGCAGCAAAGGCCTGACGCAGGCTGATGCGGCCGCGATATTTGCCGCCATGATTGGCCGGGCGATAGCTGCCGGTGGTGATCGGCGTGTCGTCGATCATATCCTCCGGCGTCATGCCCGCGCGGAAAGCGGCGAGATAGACGAACAGCTTGAAGGTCGATCCGGGCTGACGCTTGGCCTGGACGGCGCGGTTGAAGCTGCTCTTGGTGTAATTCTTGCCACCGACCATGGCGACGACGCTGCCGTCGGGCTTCATCGCCACAAGCGCCGCCTGCGCCCCGCCCAGCGGTGCGCGACGGATCGCGGCTTCGGCGAGGCGCTGGATGCGCCAGTCGAGCGTGGTGTCGATCTTCTGCTCACCATAGACCGCGCCTGCCCGGTCGCGCGCCTGCGGCAACACCCAGTCGGCAAAATAGGTGCCGGTGGTGGCATCGGGGGTTTCGCGGACGTTGAGGCGGGCAGGCGGCAGCGCGTTGCGTTCCGCCTGGCTGATATAGCCAGCGTCCACCATCGCCTGCGTCACCAGTGCGGCGCGGGCGCGGGCGCCCTTCAGGTTGCTGGTCGGCGCGAGGCGGGACGGGGCTTTCAGCAGGCCCGCCAGCATCGCGGCCTGCGGGATGGTCAGCCGTTCGGGCGCGCGGTTGAAATAATGGAGCGAGGCGGCGCGCAGGCCGTACACATTGTCGCCGAAATAGACGTTTGAGAGATAGCGTTCGAGGATCTGGTCCTTGGTCAGCCAGGCTTCGAGCCAGAAGGCGATCATCGCCTCACGCGCCTTGCGCCCCATGGTGCGATCGCTGGAAAGGAATACGCCCTTCGCCAGTTGCTGGGTGATGGTGCTGCCGCCCTGCGACGACCCGTCCGACCAGAGATTGTGCCAGGCGGCGCGGGCGACGCCGCGCGGATCGACGCCCCAATGGCTGTAGAAGCGCCGATCCTCGATCGCCATGAAGGCTTGCGGCACATGGGCGGGCAGCTGGGCGATGGTGACGGGCGTGTCGATCACAGCACCGCGCCGGGCAATGAGGTGGCTGTCCGCCGACATCAGGCTGATGCTGGGCGGGGCGATCGGCCGCAGCGATCGGGAGAGTGGGGCGGTGACGGCGAGCCAGCCGATCATCAGCATCAGCAGCGCCAGACCGGCCGCGATGATCCAGCCCAATATCTGCAACCGGCGTCGCCAGGGCGTGGGCGGGGCGAAGGCGCTGGGCGGCCCTGCGCCAAATTCACGCGGGGGCAGCGAGGCAGGATCGACGGTGCTGGACGGATCGGTCATCGGTTCAGCCATGCTGTATTATTCACCTGATACAGTCAAGTCTGTCCCGCGCCGGGACAGGCCAATGTTAACCATCTTTCGCGATGGCCCAAATGGTAAATAATGCGTTAACCAGTGGCTATGCGAACACGTCCCCTTGTCCTGACGACCGAATCCGCCCGCCACCCCTTTCGCCAGCGGTTGCCCCAGCATGTGCTGCGTGTCGTGGAGCCAGCGCCTGCGCGCAAGCGGAAGATGGTTGATGACGATAGCGACTGGAAGCTGTTTGGGTTGAGCTTCTGCGCCTTCTTCACGGCGTTCTACAGCTTCATTTTCTGAGCGCATCACGCGCAGACAGGGCCGTCGCAGGCCTTGTGCAGTTTCCACGCCAGCCAGGCGCAGGGCAGGCAGAGCAGGGCGACCAGCAGCAGCTGCTTCACCACCGACAGCCCGGCGATCGTCAGGCCGATCGCTATCACCGATCCGATCACCATCGCGCCGGAATTGACGATATTATTGGCCGCGACCGTGCGCGCCGCTTCGCATTTTTCGACCGTGGTGGTCAGGAAGGCGTAGAGCGGCACGACGAACATGCCGCCGAAAGTCGCAACGCCCAACAGGCAGGCGGACAGCGCGATCGCCATGGGATGGGCGAGGAAGCCGGTAAAGGACAGCATCTCCCCGGCGGGCGCTGGCGTCCATAATGCGCACACGACATGGAAGGCGACGATGCACGCGCCCATGCCGATGACCGATGCGGGGGCATATTTGGCCGATACATGGCCGCAGAGCAGCCGGTTGATCGCGACTGAGCCGATGGCGATGCCGATCGAGAAAATGCCCAGGAACAGGCTGGCGACCGATTTGTCGGCGGTCAGCACATTTTTGACCAGCGGCGGAAACTGGATGAACAGGATGGAGCCGACCGCCCAGAACAGGCTGATCGACATGATGGCCAGAAAGAGCCGACGGATATGCATGGTGCCGCGCACCAGCGTGACGGACGACCGGATGATGTGGAAATCGATCGGCGTGCGTTCCAGCAGCGACGGGGCGGGCGGCACTTCACGGCCCGCGACATAGCCGATCAGCGCGGTGATGACGATGCCGATCGCGGCAATCTCCACCGGGATCAGGCCAGCGAGGATTGTGCCGGCCAGGATGGCGATATAGGTGCCGGCCTCCACCAGGCCGGTGCCGCCCAGCACTTCTTCATCGTGAAGATGCTGGGGCAGGATGGCATATTTGATCGGGCCGAAGAAGGTGGAGTGAACTCCCATGGCGAACAAAGCGAGCAGCAGCAGCGGAATGGCCAGCGTGTGGATGGCGATGCCACCCCAGATGAGGCCAAGGCCGGTCGCGCCGACCAGCATGATCGCGATTTCCGCACCCTTGACCCATCGGATGATGACCGCCTTGTCGCGCTGGTCGGCCAGTTGCCCCGATAGCGCAGACAGCAGAAAGAAGGGCAGGATGAAGATGCCGGTCGCCAGCGCGCTGAACCAGGTTTCGGATCGTTCGTCATTATAGACCTGATAGACGACGAACAGCACCATCGCGTTCTTGAACAGATTGTCGTTGAACGCGCCCAGCAACTGGGTGATGAAAAGCGGCAGAAAACGGCGCTTGTTCAGGAGCCTGAGAGAGGCTTTCATGGATGAATCTGGCTTCTTTTCCGTTAGCGACCGGTGCGGGGTCTAGCCGCTGCCGGTGCCGCTGTCCAATCCCGTCACCGCAAACATGCGGCCCACCTTGTGCGTCGGGCCGGACTGTGGCAGTCGGCGGCGATGCTGACGCTGCCTAATCTGCTCACGCTTTCGCGCATCGTCACGGTGCCGTTGCTGGTCGCCCTGCTGTGGCCCGCGGAAATGGGCGCGCGCTGGATCACTGGCTATGCGCTGGCCTTCGCGCTCTATTGCCTGATGGGCATTACCGATTATTTCGACGGCTATCTGGCGCGCGCGCAGGGCGCGGTGTCGCGGCTGGGCATTTTCCTGGACCCCATCGCCGACAAGATCATGGTGGCCGCCGTCATCCTGATGCTGAGCGCAACGCGCGACATAGCGGGCATCCACATCGTTGCCGCGATGATCATCCTGCTGCGCGAGATTGCCGTGTCGGGGCTGCGTGAGTTTCTGGCGGGAATACAGGTGTCGGTTCCGGTGTCGCGGCTGGCCAAGTGGAAAACCACCTTCCAGATCATTGCGCTGGGTGCGCTGATCCTGGCGGGGGCGGTGCCGCAATTCCCCTTCGTCCAGGCGGTCGGCATCGTGACGCTATGGGCCGCTGCCTTGCTGACGCTGATAACCGGCTGGGATTATCTGCGCGTCGGCATAAAGCATATGGATTGAGCCGGGCCGATGCTGACGATCGTCTATTTCGCCTGGGTGCGTGAGCGGATCGGGCTGGATGAGGAGCAGGTGGCGCGGCCTGAGCTGGGCGCGACCGTTGCCGATCTGGTGGCTGGGCTGGCGGCGCGGGGCGGCGGTTATGCCGAGGCGCTGGGGGATGCGACGCGGTTGCGGGCGGCATTGGACCAGCGGTTCGTGGGCCTCGATACGGTGATTGGCGATGCGCGCGAGTTGGCGCTGTTTCCGCCGGTGACCGGGGGATGAAGCGGGTCGCGGTGCAGGCCGGGGATTTCGATGTCGCGGCGGAACTGGCGGCGCTCGAAGCGCTGGGCGGCGGCGGGGTGGCGAGCTTTACCGGCGTGGTGCGCGGTGGCGGCGGGCTGATCGCGCTGGAACTGGAACATTATCCGGCGATGACCAAGGTGCAGGTCGACCGCATCTGTGACGAGGCGATGGCGCGCTGGCCGCTGCTGGGCTTGAGCGTCATCCACCGTTTCGGACGGCTGGAGCCGGGCGCGCGGATCGTGTTCGTGGGCACCGCATCGCGCCATCGCACCGCCGCGCTGGAAAGCTGCGCCTTCCTGATCGACTGGCTGAAATCGGAGGCGCCCTTCTGGAAGAAGGAGCATTTTGCCGACGGCGCGACCGGGTGGGTCGAGGCGCGGGTTGAGGATGAGGTCAAGGCGAAGGGGTGGAATGGCCAGGACTGAACGCTACTGCAACTCCTCTCTTTGCAGGGACGGCCACTGTGCATGACGTTCCGTTATCCCTTCAACGTCATGCTGAACTCGTTTCAGCATCCATCATGCCCCAAAAGCTGCGGTTGGAGACGAGAAATGGATCCTGAAATAAATTCAGGATGACGATGAAGGAGGGGGTAGTTTCATATGCGATAGCCCTGCCCTGCGGACGAGGATTTGGCGCTACGCCGCCTCCACCATCACCGCAGGAGGGTCGGAAGCCTCGCGCAATATCCCGGCGAGGAGATGGAATTCCTTTTCGCGCGGACTGTTCTTGCGCCAGACCAAGGCGATGTCGCGCCAGGCGCGGTCGGAGCGGAGGGGGCGGGCGACAATCTGGGTATGTTCCAATATGCCGCTGGTGATAGCCATTTCTGGCAGCATGGTGACGCCCAGGCCATTGTCGACCATCTGGATCAGCGTGTGCAGCGACGTCCCCATCATGATCGCGCTGGCGCGCAGTTCGGGGCGGTTGCAGGCGGCCAGCGCATGGTCCTTGAGGCAATGACCATCCTCCAGCAGCAATAATTTGCTCTCGTCGATCATTTCCGGCCCGATCCAGTCGGGCGGATCGCGCGGGTCGTCGCGCGGGAAGGCGACATAGAGGCGGTCCTGAAAGAGGATCTCGCTTTCCAGTTCGCCCGTCGGGAAGGGGAGGGCGAGCAGGACGCAATCGACATTGCCGTGGCGCAACGATTCGATCGCCGCCGATGTTGTTTCCTCGCGCAGATAGAGTTTGAGTTCGGGGCGGTCGGCGCGCAGCCGGGGGAGGAGGCGCGGCAGGAGGAAGGGGGCAATGGTCGGGATCACGCTCATGCGCAGTTCCCCCGACAGCGGCTTGCCGGATGCTTCGGCGATGGCGGAAAGCTCCTCCGCCTCGCGCAAAACCCGGTGCGCCTTTTCCACGATGCGATCGCCCAGCGCGGTGAAGCGGACGACGCGGCGGGTGCGCTCGACCAGGGTGACGCCCAGCAGCGACTCCAACTCGCGGATGCCCGCCGACAGGGTGGACTGGGTGACGTAGCAGCTGTCGGCGGCCTTGCCGAAATGACCCTGTTCCTTCAGCGCAACCAGATATTGCAGCTGTTTGAGGGTAGGCATGTAGTTGGACATCTATCGGCTTCCTCGATCAGAAAGCCGAATATAAGTGCCTTAGCCGATATATCCAAGAAATTTGGCGAGGCCGAACATCGAGGTGATGGTCAGGATGATGCCGACCGCGGTGAACAGCAGGCGGGGCGGGATGTGCCGGGCGAGCATCGCGCCGATCGGGGCCGCGGCGACGCCGCCGATCAGCAGGCCGAGCGTATAGGTGGTGAAGGCCTGCCAGCCCAGATGAATGAGGAAGGTGATGCTGATCGACAGGGTCAGGAAAAATTCGACCGTATTGACCGTGCCGATCGTATGGCGCGGGCTGGACCCCTGCAACAGCAGGTTGGACGTCACGATCGGACCCCAGCCGCCACCGCCGGTCGCATCCATGAACCCGCCGACCAGGCCGAGCGGCGCAACCCAATTGGGGTCTTTCTGCTTGGGCGGCAGGTGAAAGCCGCGCCAGACCAGATAAAGGCCGATGCCCGCGAGATAGGTCTGGATATAGGGTTTGATGACCGCGCCGTCGATATTGGACAGGACATAGGCGCCGGTCACGCCGCCGATGACGCCGGGGATGATGAGTTTGGAAAACAGCTTCCAGTCCACATTCTTGTGCAGGATATGGCTGATCGCGGAAACGGCGGTGGTGAAGGTTTCAGCGACATGGACACTGGCCGATGCGCGGCTGGGCGGCACGCCGAGTGTGAGCAGCAGGGTGCTGGAGATGACGCCATAGGCCATGCCGAGCGCGCCATCGACCATCTGGGCACCAAAGCCGACAAGGATGAAGGGCAGGATTTCGCCGAAATTGGCGGTGAAAGCGTCGATCATCCGGTTGCCTCTGGTCTGATTGTCTACCTCTATGATTGGCTTATCCGGGGCCGCCAAGCAAGTTTCTATTTTGCGTTGCAAAGGGGAAATAGCGCCGTCTCTGGAAAAATCGGACTTGGGACGCTATGTTGAGGTCGATTTTGCAACAGCGGCGTGCGGACAGGCGCGCCCCGTTCGGGAACATGTGGATGGTGCGCAACCTCATTGCCTATCTTGATTCGGTCAAGTCGCGCGATCCCGCGCCCCGATCGAGAGCGGAAATCCTGCTTTATCCAGGCATTTGGTCGCTGGCGTTCCACCGGGTGGCGCATCGGCTCTACCGGGCGCGGCTCTTTTTCCTGGCGCGGGCGGTCAATCATTTGTCGCGCTTCCTGACCGGGAACGACATTCATCCGGGTGCCAAAATCGGCAAGCGTTTCTTCATCGACCATGGTTTTACCGTGGTCGGCGAGACGGCGGAGATTGGCGACGATGTCACGCTGTACCAAAATGTGACACTGGGCGGGACCGATCCGGCCAATGGGATTGCGGGCAAGCGACACCCGACGCTGGGCAATGGTGTCATCGTCGGGTCAGGCGCCCAGGTGCTGGGGCCGGTGACGGTCGGCGCGCGGGCGCGGGTCGGGGCCAATGCGGTGGTGACCAAGGATGTGGCCGAGGGCGCGACGATGGTGGGCATCCCGGCGCGCGCGATGCTGGTCGACGTGACCGCCTATCAGCGTGACTTCATGCCCTATGGCACCCCCTGCACCGATTGTTTCGACCCGGAAAAGCAGAAGCTGGAACTGCTCCAGTGCGAGGTCGAGCAGTTGCAGAAGCGGCTGGCCGAGCTGATCGCGGAACAGCAGCGGCCAAAGCTGCCCGATGATGAGACGTCGCTGTTCAAGGAACGTGGCCGGGCCTGATGTCCAATGTGACGCCGTTTCCCAAGGATGGAGCGGGGCAGGTCGGGTTCGACCGGCTGGAATTGCAGCGGATCATGGACCTGTATGGTCGGATGGTGTCGGCCGGGCACTGGCGCGACTATGCGATGGATATGGGGCGGGAGGCCGCGATTTTCAGCGCATTCCGCCGCGCCGCCGAACGCCCCGAATATCGCATCGAAAAGCGCCCGGCGCTACGCAACCGGCAGGGCATGTGGGCGCTGGTCGGCGAAGGTGGTCATATATTGAAGCGGGGCCAGGAGTTGCAGAACATCCTGGCCCCGGTCGAGCGCAAATTGTTGCGGATCGTCGAGGGGTAGTCGTCACCACCCGTTCACCACTTCCTTCGCGAGCGTCCCCATCAGGCCGGTGCGCGGTCCAGATAGGGCAGCTTGTCGGTCAGGACCGGGGGCAGGCCGCTGACCACCAGCGTGCGGGCATGGTGCCAGAGCGCCGACAGCAGCAGCAGCGAAGAGCCGATCACCAGCGCGGTGAATGCGGCGGACAGTTCGACCGCGCCCGCCTGCTTGAACAGGGCGTAGAGGGCGAACAGGACATAAGCGAGGCTGGAGACCAGCAGCGCGCGCCGGTCGATCGCCAGGGCAACCAGGCCAAAGGCGACATAGAGGGCGATCACCATCACGGCCTTGGCCACGCTGATGTCATCGCCGTCGAACACGCCCAGCAGATGGAACAGCGAATGGGCGATCATCGGCGCGGCGGTCAGATGCAGCCAGAAGGCGACGTCCGACCGGCGGGTGATGCGGCTGCGGTCGGACATATCCCACCACATGGCGAAGGCGAAGATGGTCAGACCTCCCGCGAGCAGCAGGAGGAAAGGCAGTGTCTGATTGAAAGGCACTGCCGCAATGATGAGGCTGGCGACGACGAGCGCCGCTGCGCCTGCGCCCGCCGCCACGGTGATCGGCACCATGAAGCGCCGCCAGTGCGCGAACGCCGCCAAGGCGCTGAACGCGGCCACGCCCGACAGGATCAGCGCGCCGCCGCGATGCCCTGCATCGGGGAAGAATTGCGCTGCCAACGCGCCAAGCGAAAAGGCGACACCGCCGACAAAGCCTGCCAGCAGCAGGATGGAGGGCAGCGCCATGCGCCGCTGGCGGGTGAAATATTCGGCCAGCCCCCAGCTGGTCGCTGCGACCAGCAGGCCCGACATGAGCGAGGGATGATGTTCCGCCGCGCCCAGCCGCACACTGTTGCCCAGCCAGCCGACCGCGACCAGCAGGATGACGCCAGCGATCGAAACGAAAATATCGTTGAAGCCGGTCAGCAGGCGGAAGGATTCTTCATCCACCACCGGGCTGGACCGCAACCGGGCGACATGGTCGCGCAGCGCCTGCGCACTTTGTGCCGGGATCACCCCGGCCGCTACGGCATCCTGTAGATCGCTCTCGCTATACATCGTCCAGCTCCAACGGACTGTTGATTATGTCCCTTCATACCACGACTGTATTATATCATCAACACAGTAGATTTGGCCTTTTTCTGCGGCCCGGCGAATGATAGCGCGGATTGCGAACAGATATGGAGAGCCGCGATCATGACCCTGCCGACATCGCTTCAAGGCCGTTTGTCGTTGCCGCTGATCGGATCGCCCATGTTCATCATATCGCAGCCAGACCTGGTCATCGCTCAGTGCCGCGCGGGCATTGTCGGCGCTTTCCCCTCGCTCAATGCCCGGCCTTCGGGTGTGTTTGAAAGCTGGCTGCAACGGCTTCAGGCGGAACTGACCGACAAGGATGCCCCCTTTGCCGTCAACCTGATCGTCCACAAGACCAATCCCCGGCTGGAGGAGGATCTGGCGCTGTGCGTCAAATATCGCGTGCCGATCATCATCACGTCGCTCGGCGCGCAGGAAAAGGTGAATGAGGCGATCCACAGCTATGGCGGGATCGTGCTGCATGACATCATCAACGACCGCTTCGCGCGCAAGGCGATAGAGAAGGGCGCGGACGGGCTGATCGCAGTCGCGGCCGGGGCGGGTGGCCATGCCGGGACGCTCTCGCCCTTCGCTTTGGTGCAGGAAATTCGCCAATGGTTCGACGGGCCGCTGGCCCTGTCCGGCTCGATCGCCACCGGCCGCTCGATCGCGGCGGCGCGGATGATGGGGGCGGACCTGGCCTATATGGGATCACCCTTCATCGCCACGAGCGAGGCCAATGCCGACGCCGCCTACAAGCAGATGATCGTCGAAGCCCATGCCGACGACATCGTCTATTCCGACGTGTTCACCGGCGTCCACGGCAATTATCTGCGCCCCAGCATCGTCGCGGCGGGCATGGATCCGGACGCGCTGCCCAAGGCGGCGGACATGGATTTCGCCAGCGCCATGACCGACAAGAAGGCCTGGCGCGATGTGTGGGGATGCGGGCAGGGGATCGGCGCGGTTACGAAGGTGCAGCCTGCTGGCGCGTTCATCGCGGGGTTGAAGGCGGAATATGACGCGGCGGTGGCGGGGTTTGTGGCGTAGGCTGCCGACGACTTTGTCAGCCTCCCAACACCGTTCGCCCTGAGCCTGTCGAAGCCTGTCCTGAGCGCCTGCCTTGACAGGCGGTCGAAGGGGGCCGTCCTTCTTGAAGGGAAGAACAAGGCTTCGACAAGCTCAGCCCGAACGGAGGTTGGTTTGGCTATCTGATGGGTAAACTCACAAAAAGGCGCGCAATTCCGCGATGAAGCGCGCAAACTGGTCGTGGTGAAGCCAGTGGCCCGCATCGGCAAATTCGACCAGGCGGGCGTTGGTGAAGTGGGCGGCGCGGCCGTCCTTGACCGGGTTGGAGGCCCAGCTGTCCAGCCCCAGGCATAGCAAGGTCGGCGCGGTGATCTGCGCCCAGAAAGCGGGAAGGCTGTCGTCCGATCCGGCCTGCGGCGCCATGCCGTTGAGATAGGGGTCGAATTTCCAGCTATAGCTGCCATCTTCATTGCGGTTGACGCCGTGCATCGTCAGGTGCAGCGCCTGTTCGAGGGAGAGATGTTCGTTGCGTTCGTGCATCCGCCCGACCGCCGCCTCGATCGTGGGATAGCGTTTGGGGGTGCGGCGGGCGCTGGCGCGGCGGGTTTCGATCCAGGCGCGCCAGGCGTCCGGGGCCGTCTCCTCCGCCTTTTCCTGGAGCCGGTCGGGGGACAGGCCCAGCCCTTCGATCGCGACGATCTTGTGCACCTTGTCAGGGAACAGCCCGGCAAAGCGCAGCGCGATCGAGCCGCCCAGCGAATGGGCGACGATCGTCACCGGCGACCGGTCCAGCAGGTCCACCAGCTGCGCCAGATCATAGACATAGTTGGTCATCATATAGGCGCCGTCGGCGGACCAGCCGCTGTCGCCATGGCCGCGCAGGTCGGGGGCGACGACATGATAATCCTTCGCCAGCGCGCGCGCCGTCCAGTCCCAGCTGCGCCCATGGTCGAACCCGCCATGGATCAGGATCAGCGTGGGTGCGGACGGATTGCCCCAGTCGAGATAATGGAGCCGGGTGCGCAGCGACGTGAAGAAATGCGATGTCGGGGTGGGCGCAAACGGCGTGTCCATGTAATCCTGCGATTTTGTTGGAATATTTGCCCCATTGGCGATGTGCAGGCCGCTGGCAAGCCCCTATCGGCAAAAGCGTCAATCGCCGCCCGGCGCAATGGTAGCATGGACAGTCCTGTCGGCGGCGCGCGAGGCCCGGCTGGCCTTGACGATCCGGGCGAGTTCGGCCTGTTTGAACGGCTTGTCGAGGCGCGGGCGGGCGCTGGCGTGGGGGGGCAGTTCGGCAAAGCCGGTGATGATGATGACGGGCAGGCCAGGAAAACAGGCCTCTATCGCGTCGGCCAGTTGCGCGCCGGTCATGCCGGGCATCGCATGGTCGGTCACCACCAGATCGACCGCGCCCTGTTCCAGCAGGCGCAGCGCGTCGACGGCATTGCTGGCCTGAAACACGGTATGGCCCAGATCCTCCAGCATCCCTGCCGTGTTCATCAGCACCAGATCATCATCATCGACCGCCAGGATGACGAGCGGCGTGTCTAGGCCATCCACCGCCTCGCTGCGCGCCGGGGCGGCCTCGACCGCATCGGCGCTGGCGACGGGCAGCCACAGGGCGACGCTGGTGCCGACCCCGACCTCGCTCGACAGGGTCAGCGATCCTCCGCATTGCTGGGCAAAGCCATGGACCATCGACAGGCCAAGCCCGGTGCCCTTGCCCACGCCCTTAGTGGTGAAAAAGGGTTCGCGCGCGCGTTGCAGCGTCGCTTCGTCCATCCCTTCGCCAGCGTCAGTAACGGCAAGGCGGATATACGCGCCTGCTGCCAGATCGGGCCGCTCGCCGCTATCGACCGTGATTTCCGCCGCCTCGACAATGATCAGCCCGCCACCCGGCATCGCGTCGCGGGCGTTGACCGCCAGGTTCAGCAGCGCGAGTTCCAGCTGCGTGGGATCGGCATGGGCGGCGGCCAAGGCGAGGGGGAAGCGGGTTTCGATAGTGATTCCGGACCCGAGCGTCGTCTGGAGCAGGTCGGCCATGTCGCGCACCAGCCCGATGCAATCGACGCTTTGCAGTTTCAGTTCCTGCTTGCGGGCAAAGGCCAGCATCCGTTGCGTCAGCGTCGCGCCGCGTTCTGCCGCAGCCATCGCATTGTCGAGATAGCGGCTAATGTCCGCGCCGCTGCCCATGCGTTGCCGCGCCAGATCGAGACTGCCGACGATTACCGCCAGCAGATTGTTGAAATCATGCGCGACCCCGCCGGTCAGCTTGCCGATCGCGTCCATCTTCTGCGTCTGGATGATGGCATCGCGCGCCTCGTCCAGCGCGCGTTGCGATTCGCGCCGTTCGGTGAGGTCGCGGGTGATCTTGGCAAAGCCCAGCAATTGCCCTTGCGGGTCACGGATCGGATCGATCACGACATTAGCCCAGAAACGGGTGCCGTCCTTGCGGATGCGCCAGCCTTCGGCCTCGAACCGCCCCTCGGTTTCAGCGGTGTGGAGCGCGCGGGAGGGGAGGCCGGCCATCCGGTCGTCCTCACTATAGAAGCAGGCGAAATTTTGCCCGACAATCTCGTCGGCGCGATAGCCCTTGAAGCGTTCGGCCCCCCGGTTCCAGCTCGTCACCGTGCCGATGGGGTCCAGCATATAGATGGCATAGTCGGTGACGCTCTCCACCAGCAGGCGGAAGCGTTCCTCGCTGTGGCGCAGCGCTTCGCGTGCGGCGCGCTGTTCGGTGAGGTCGCGGGTGATCTTGGCAAAACCCAGCAATTGCCCTTGCGGATCACGGATCGGATCGATGACGACGCTGGCCCAGAAATGCGTGTCGTCCTTGCGCACGCGCCAGCCCTCCGCCTCGAACCGGCCGTCATGGTCGGCGGTGTAGAGGGCGAGGGCGGGTACGCCGCTCGCCTGATCCTCCGCCGTGTAGAAGCGGGAAAAATGCTGGCCGATAATCTCGTCCGCCTCATAGCCCTTGAACCGGCGCGCACCCGCGTTCCAGCTGACGACGATCCCGGTGGGATCGATCATGTAGATCGCGTAATCGGTGACGCTCTGGACCAGAAGTTCAAAGCGGTTGTCGGGACTTTCAGGCGCAGCGCTAATCATGAATTCCCCGAAGGCGGACGTCGGTTGAAACAGTTGCGTCCTTGCCTAAAAGGCAAAACACTGTCGTTACCCAAATGTTCCCCAATTGATGCAAAACGGGACTTCGTACGGCGGACGGCTTGACTTGCGCGCGGTCACTCCGCACGAAACCGGTGTCATAAGGAGCGGGATGCAGCATGAACAGCGTAGCAAAGGCGAATGTCACGGTCATCGGTGAAGCGATGCTGGAACTGAGCCGGGGAAGCGGCGACAGCTGGAACCTGCGCTATGGCGGCGATGTCATCAACACCGCGATCCACCTGGCGCGATCGGGCGACACGGTGCGGCTGGCCAGCGCCCTGGGTGCGGACCCGATGAGCGCGGACCTGTGCGCGGCGTGGGAGGCGGAAGGGGTCGACACCAGCCTGGTGCTGCGCGCGGCTGACCGGTTGCCGGGCCTCTACGCGATCGAGACCGACGCGACCGGGGAGCGCAGCTTCCATTACTGGCGCGGCGAGGCAGCGGCGCGGCGGATGTTCGACCTGCCCGGCAGCGCGGAGATGGTGGCGCAGGCGTCGCAATCCGACCTGCTCTATTTCTCGCTGATCACGCTCGCCATCCTGCCGGACGCAGGGCGGGAGGCGTTGCTGGACCTGTGCGCGAGGGTGCGGGTCAATGGCGGCAAGGTCGCCTTCGACGGCAATTATCGCGCCCGGCTGTGGAGCGACGCGGCGACCGCCTGCCACTGGCGCGACCGGGCGATTGCCGTGAGCGACATGGGCCTGCCGACGCTGGCGGACGAGGTGGAGATGGGCGCAGCCGACGACGCACAGGACGCCGCCGCCCGCTGGGGCGCGGGAGAGGGGCGCGAAGTGGTGGTGAAGCTGGGCGGCGATGGCTGCCTGGTCGATGGCACCATCGTGCCGATCCCGCAAAGGGTGCCGGTGATCGATTCCAGCGGGGCTGGCGATGCGTTCAACGGCGGCTATCTCCACGCGCGGCTGGCAGGCGCGACGCCGGTGGACGCGGCGCTGGCGGGGCATCGGCTGGCGGGCTGGAATATCGGCCGGCGGGGTGCGATCCCGGCGCGGGACGGGGATGCGCCTTATTGAGGGGCGATGCAGGTTTAGCCTACTCCCCATCCAGCCAGTCCTCACGGCCATGGCGGACGCGCAGGATGAGGATGCCGCCATCGGGCTGCTCATCATAGAAGATGAGGTGAGACTGGAACCGGCGCGCACGCACGGGCGGATTGATTTCGTGGCGCAGGCGGGCGGATTTGGGATGTTCGGCAAGAAACGTAAAGCAGTTGATCAGCCCGTCGCGATAGGCGAGCGCCTGTTCAATCCCGAATGTTTCGATGCTGTAGGCTGCGATGTCAGCGAGGTCGCGTTCCGCCGCTTTCGACAGCGTATAGGAAGGCATCAATATCCCTACGCGCGCGCCGCTGCGTCAGCGAAAATATCGTCCACATTGCGCGGGCTGATGCCGCTGGCCCTGCCTTCGTCAACAAGCGCCTGCATGTGCGCAATCTTCATGGCGCGCTCCTGGTCCCGGCGGATCAGGTCGCGCACATAGTCGCTGGCGTTGCTGTAACGCCCGGTTTCCGCCTGACCTTCGACCCAATGCTTCATGGGGTCCGGCAGGGATATGTTCATCGTCGCCACAAGCCGCTCCTCTTGCGTCCCAATTTGCAGAAATTGACAAAGATTGTCAATTTTCCGGATTAAGGTCTGCTCTACCGGGTGCAGGCGCAAACATCCTATGGCTGGACGAGGAAGCCGCGACGTAGGGCGCTCAGGAAGTTGGGAGGATTTGGAGCGGGTGAGGGGAATCGAACCCCCGTCGTCAGCTTGGGAAGCTGCTGCTCTACCATTGAGCTACACCCGCGTGCGACCGCCCATTGCCACGGCGGAAAAGTCCCGTCAACCAACCTGGCGCTTGGCGAGTTTGCGGGCGAGGGTGCGGCGGTGCATCCCCAGGCGGCGGGCGGCTTCGGAGATGTTGAACTCGCTGTCCTTCAGCGCTTCGTGGATATGCTCCCACTCCAGCGTCTTGATCGATGTCGGGCGGGGGGCAAGCGGGGTGGCGGTGTCGCCGCCGGACCGGGCGAAGGCGGCTTCGATATCGTCGCTGTTGGACGGTTTGGCGAGGTAATTGGTCGCGCCCAGCTTGATCGCCTCGACCGCCGTGGCGATGCTGGCAAAGCCGGTCAGCACCACGATCAGCATGTCGGGATCATGGGCGTGGAGCGCCTCGACGCAGACCAGCCCCGATTGCCCGCCCAGTTTCAGGTCGACGACGGCGTAGCCCGGATCATGATCGGCCAGCAGCATCGCGACCATTTCCACGCTGTCGGCGATCAGCACGGTGTAGCCGCGCCGTTCGAACGAGCGTTTGAGGGTTTTGGCGAAGGCGTCGTCATCCTCGACAATCATGAGCAGACGGTTATCGGTCATTCCTGTCCTCCTCGATCGCCAGCGTGCCGAGCGGCAGGCGCAGCAGGATCAGCGCGCCGCCGTCCGCGCCATTGCTGGCGCTGACGCTGCCGCCCAGTTTGCGCACCACATTGACGACCAGGAACAGGCCGAGCCCACCGCCCTGCCGCCCCTTGCTGGAGCGATAGGGCTTGCCGAAATCGGCCAGCATGTCGGCGCTAAACCCCGGCCCATTGTCGCGCACGGCGATGTTGAGCCACTGGCTGTCGCGCCCGACCAGCAGGTCTATATAGGTCGCGCCCGCCTCCCGCGCATTGTCGAGCAGGTTGGTGATCGCCTGGCGGATGACGGGATCGGCGACGATGCGGGGATAGTCGTGCGGGCCGAAGTCGCAGCGCAGCGGCATCCCCGGATTGGCGGTGCGCCAGCCCTGCGCCATGGAGTCGATGAAGGCGCGGACATTGGTGACCTGTGGCGCTTCGCCGCGCGCTTCGCCTGCGGACATCAATATGCCCGACAGGATCGCCTTGCACCGGGTGACGGCGGCCTGCATCTCCTCCACCTCCTCGACCAGCGCCGGATGGGTGGTGATTTCGGGCATGTGCCGCCAGTCGCCCAGCACGACCGCGAGCGAGGATAGGGGGGTGCCAAGCTCGTGGGCTGCCCCGGACGCCAGCAGGCCCATGCGGACGATATGTTCCTCCTCCGCCGCCTGTTGCCGCAATTGCGCCAGATAGGCTTCGCGCGCGGCAAGGTTGCGGGTCACGCGGGTCATGAACAGCACCAGCAGCACCGCGATCATGGTGAAGCAGACCCAGGTACCGATGATGTGGAGGTCGAACAGGCGACCCTCCAGCGTTTCGCTAAGGTCCAGCGGGCGGTAGAAGAAAGCGAGGCCCGCGGCGCACAAGGCGGACACCGCGACGATGCCCCAGACGCTCCACCGATGCAGCAGCACCGCACCCAGCGCGACCTGGAGCAGATAGAGCGAGATGAAGGGATTGGTCGCGCCGCCGCTCATATAGAGTTGGGCGGTGAGCGAGAGGACGTCGAACAGCAGCGCCAGGAAGAGTTCGGCATGGGTGATGTCGGTGCGCCGCCGCAAGATGGCGAGGCTGGCGAGGTTCACCCCCGCCGCGATGCAGGGGACGACCAGCATCCCCGCCATCGGAAGGCGGATGCCCATGCCATAATGGACGATCAGGATGGTGGCGACCTGGCCCGCCAGCGCGATCCAGCGCAACTGCACCAGCAGCGCCATATTCTTGCGCCCGGCGGCGTCGGCGGGCCACTGGCTGGGCAGCCAGCGTGTCGCTATCGGCAGGAGCGCGGTCATGGGCGGCGGCTTTGGCGCATGAGGAGGATATAGGCGCCCGCGGTCATGGCGGCCAGACTGAACCATGTCAGCGCATAGACAAGATGATTGTTGGGGAAGCGGATGACGGTGAGGCCGCCGACGGGCAGGGCGTCGGGCTGCGGCGCGGCATCAGCGTCGATGAAATAATTGGCCGTGGCGGGCAGGGCGCGGGCGGTGGCGATGGCGGCGACGTCGCGCGAATACCAGCGGTCGGCGGCGGGATCGTTGGACCGCAGGAAGCCGCCGCCCGGTTCAGTGAGGCGCAGCAGGCCGGTGACGCGGACGGTGCCGGTCGGGCGGGCGTAGCGGGTGCGGGCGTCGGGCGGCACGAAGCCGCGATTGATGAGCAGGATCGTGCCGTCGGCGCGGCGCAGCGGGGTCAGCACCCAATAGCCGGGGCCGCGCACGGTGGACGCCTGCACCAGCGTGGCGCGATCATGCAGGAAGCTGCCGGTCGCGCTGACGCGGCGATATTCGTCGGCCTGCGTGGCGCTGCCGGGCGCTGCGACCGGCGCGGCGTGGATGCGGGCATCGACGCGGGCGATGAGGTCACGCTTCCACGCCAGCCGCTCGACCTGCCACACGCCCAATGCGCACAGCCCCGCAAACAGCAAGGCTGCGATCAGCGTCAGGCCGACCGGGAAGCCCGCCCGGCCCTGGCGCGGGGATGTCACGGCATCTGGCTCATATCATGCTCCATATGGGGCATCATATTAGCGTTGAGATGATACATGACCCACATGGAGCCGGACAGGGTGATGACCACCAATACCAGCGTGAAGATCAGCGCCATCATCGACCAGCCACCCTCAGACCGGGTGTTCATGTGCAGAAAGTAGATCATGTGAACGACGATCTGCACCACCGCGAACCCCATGATGATGAAGGCAGTAACCTGCGGATTGGCAAAATAGCCAGTCATGACCAGCCAGAAGGGGATGGCGGTCAGCAGCACCGACAGGCCAAAGCCGATCAAATAGCTGCCCATCGTGCCATGGCTGCCTGCGTGGGTGTCGTGATCGTGCGCGCTCATCGCAGCATCCCCATGAGATAGACGAAGGTAAAGACGCCGATCCAGATGACGTCGAGGAAGTGCCAGAACATGGAAAGGCACATCAGGCGGCGCTGGTTGGCGGCGATCAGCCCCTTTTTGCCGACCTGCACCATCAGCGTCACCAGCCAGATGATGCCGAAGGTGACGTGCAGCCCATGGGTGCCGACCAGCGCGAAGAAGGCGGACAGGAAGCCCGACCGCTGCGGCGTCGCGCCTTCATGGATCAGATGCGCAAATTCGTAGAGTTCGATGCTGAGGAACGCCAGGCCGAACAGGCCGGTGATCGCCAGCCAAGCCTGTGTCGCGCCGACCCGGTTCTTCTCCATCGCCAGCATGGCAAAGCCATAGGTGATGGACGAGAAGAGCAGCATCGCGGTGTTGAGCGCGACGAGATTGAGGTTGAACAGATCGCGCGGCCCTGGTCCCGCCGCATAATTGCCGCCCAGCACGGCATAGGTGGCAAACAGGCACGCGAAGATGAGGCAATCGCTCATCAGGTAGATCCAGAAGCCCAGCGCTGTGCTGGACCCTTCGGGATGATGCGGCTCCTCGCCCAGATGGAAGAGGGGCTTGCCGTCATTGTCGAGGAAGGCGGGGTCGATTGCGGATCGTGTGGCCATGATGCTTAGCCCTGTGTTGCGAGCAGCGCGCTGCGCTCGCCCTCGGTACGCTCGACCACATCCTTCGGGATGGTGAAGTCGCGCTTATAGTTGAAGGTATGCCCGATCGCGACGGCCAGGATGGCGATGAAGGACAGGCCCGCCAGCCACCACATGTACCAGATCATCCCGACCGAGAAGGCGACCGACAGGCCCGCAATGATGATGCCGGTGCCGGTGTTGGACGGCATGTGGATGGCGGCATAACCGGTCAGCGGACGCTGATAGCCGCGCTTCTTCATGTCTGCCCAGGCGTCGCCATCATGGATGACGGGGGTGAAGGCGAAATTATAGTCGGGCGGGGGCGAACTGGTCGCCCATTCGAGCGTGCGGCCGTCCCATGGATCGCCCGTGGTGTCGCGCAACTGGTCGCGGTTCTTGATGCTGACTGCGAACTGGATGAACATGCAGGCGATGCCCGCCGCGATCATCACCGCGCCCAGCGCCGCGATCTGGAACCAGATTTGTAAGGATGGGTCATCGAACACGCGCATCCGGCGGGTGACGCCCATCAGGCCCAGCACATAGAGCGGCATGAAGGCGACCCAGAAACCCACGACCCACAGCCAGAAGCTGCGCTTGCCCCATGTGGTTTCCAGCCGGAAGCCGAATGCCTTGGGCCACCAGTAGTTGATCGCCGCGAACAGGCCGAAGAGGACGCCGCCGATGATGACATTGTGGAAATGGGCGATCAGGAACAGCGAGTTGTGCAGCACGAAGTCGGCGGGCGGGACGGCGAGCAGCACCCCGGTCATGCCGCCCACGGTGAAGGTCAGCATGAAGGCGACCGTCCACATCATCGGCAATTCATAGCGGATGCGGCCACGATACATAGTGAAGAGCCAGTTGAAGAGCTTGGCCCCCGTGGGAATCGAGATCACCATCGTCGTGATGCCAAAGAAGCTGTTGACGCTGGCGCCCGATCCCATGGTGAAGAAATGGTGCAGCCAGACCAGATAGCTAAGCAGTGCGATGACGATCGTGGCGTAAACCATCGACGAATAGCCGAACAATCGCTTGGACGAGAAGGTGGAGGTCACCTCGCTGAACACGCCGAACAAGGGCAGGATCAGGATATAGACTTCCGGGTGACCCCAGATCCAGATCAGGTTCACATACATCATGGGGTTGCCGCCCATGTCGTTGGTGAAGAAGGCGGTGCCGACATAACGGTCGAGGCTGAGCAGCGCCAGCACGGCGGTCAGCACCGGGAAGGCGGCGACGATCAGCACGTTGGCGCAGAGCGATGTCCAGGTGAAGATGGGCAGCTTCATCATCGTCATGCCCGGCGCACGCATCTTGACGATGGTCGCGATCAGGTTGACGCCCGATAGCAGCGTGCCGATGCCCGCTATCTGTAGCCCCCAGATATAATAGTCGACCCCGACGCCTGGCGAGTAAGCGATGCCCGACAAAGGCGGGTAAGCGAGCCAGCCGGTGCGGGCAAATTCGCCCACGAACAGCGACATCATGACGATCACGGCACCCGCCGTGGTCATCCAGAAGCTGAAATTATTGAGGAAGGGGAAACTGACGTCACGCGTGCCGATTTGCAGCGGGACGATATAGTTCATGATCCCGGTGATCATCGGCATGGCGACAAAGAAGATCATGATGACGCCATGGGCGGTGAAAATCTGGTCGTAATGATGGGCGTTCAGATAGCCTTCGGACCCGTTGAAGGCCATCGCCTGCTGCAACCGCATCATGATCGCGTCGGCAAAGCCGCGCAGGAACATGATGAGGCCCAGGATCATATACATGATGCCGATGCGCTTATGGTCCACGGTCGTGAACCAGTCATGCCACAACGTCCCCCACAGCCGATATTTGGTGACGAGGCCCAACACCACCGCGCCACCCAGCGCGACCATCAGGAAGGTGCCGACGACGATCGGCTCATGCAGCGGGAGCGAACTCCAGTCGAGCCGACCGAAGATCAGCTTCCAGATGCCGCTATTTTCGGAGGCGGGATGCGGGGACATGGACGTTACGGCCTTGAAAGGGGGGAGGGACGCGAACTGCGAGTGTTCGCTAACAACATCCGTTCGTTTCGAGCGAAGTCGAGAAACGCCGACACGGCGCATGATGTGTCTCGACTACGCTCGACACGAACGGAGGTGGGTTTTCTAGTGCCCATCATGCCCCTCATGATCCTGCTGCCCCGGTGCCTGTTTGCCGCGCTCGGCGGGGGTGCGCTCTGCCGCTGGCGTCATGCCTGCAGGCTGGGCGATCTCGCCCTTCTTGCCGGGTTCGACCGGGTGATAGCCACCCACGTCGATGGTCCCGTCATGGCGCAGGCCAGCGGTGTTGCGGGCCGATTCCTTGCCTGCGCCGCCTTGGCTGTCGGTCATCATGATCGCGTCCATGCAGCGCTTGCCCGGCTGCACGCACATATTGAGCGCGGCGTGGAACAGGCGGGGTTCGACGCTGGCGAAATAGGTCGGCTTCACCTTTTCGCTCGGCTGTTCCAGCTTCACATAGGTGACGCGGTCGAGCGTCTTGCCGCTGGCCTTCACGCGGGCGACCCATTGAGCAAAGCCGCTTTGGTCCATCGCGTGGAATTTGAAGCGCATGTTGGAAAAGCCAGCGCCCGAATAGTTGGCGGAAAAGCCGTCGAAGCTGCCGGGCTTGTTGGCGACTGCGTGCAGGCTGGTCTGCATCCCCGGCATGGCATAGATTTGCCCAGCCAGCGCCGGCACGAAAAAGCTGTTCATGATCGACGCCGAGGTGATCCTGAATTCGATCGGCTGGTCGACCGGCGCGGCCAGTTCATTGACCGTCGCGATGCCAAGCTCAGGGTAGATGAACAGCCATTTCCAGTCGAGCGCGACAACCTCCACCTGCAAGCGCCTGGCGGTCGGATCGACCTTGCGCTGCGCATCCAGCCGCTCGATCGGGCGGTAGGGATCGAGCAGATGGGTGCTGGTCCAGGTGACCGCCCCCAGCGCGATGATGATCAGCAGCGGCGCGGACCAGATCAGCAGTTCCAGGCTGGTCGAATGGTCCCAGTCGGGATCATAATCGGCGGCCTGCGCCTTCGCCCGATATTTCCACGCGAACCAGGCGATAGTCGCCATCACCGGCAGCACGATCAGCAGCATCAGCACGGTCGCGATCAGGATGAGATCGCGTTGTTGCATCGCAACGTCGCCGGACGGGGCCATCACCACCCAGTTGCACGCCCCCAATGGCAGCAGCAGCAGGGGCGCGAATCGGCGCAGAAATGCGCGGCTTTTGGCGGGCGGTCGAGCGATCATGGCCTCCGTCTAGTCAGGAAGTTACCGGGGCGACATTGGACCTTTTGTCCTATCCCTGTGCGACTGCGAAATAGGGCATGGGTCTATTTGACAAGCCGATGATTCGCCGTGCAACGAAGTGCGGCGGACAATCGTTCCCGCAGCATGAAGGCCCGTTCCACGCCATGACATCCGCGACGACAACGCCCAACGAAACGCAGGCGGAACATGACGTGCGCAATCTTCATGCGCAAGGGGCCAAGAAGATCGCGCCCGGCGAGATCGCCATTGGCGTCATCATCGGCCGGACGTCGGAATTTTTCGACTTTTTCGTTTATGCGATCGCATCCTGCATCGTCTTTCCCGCCCATGTCTTTCCCTATCTGTCGCCGCTGATGGGGACGCTCTGGTCCTTCGCCATTTTCGCGCTGGCCTTCGTCACGCGGCCGATCGGGTCGTTCATCTTCATGGCGGTGGATCGCGCCTATGGCCGAGGGGTGAAGCTGACCATCGCCTTGTTCCTGCTCGGCGGATCGACCGCGGCGATCGCGTTCCTACCGGGCTATGCGACGATCGGTCACTGGTCTGCCCTGCTGCTGGCGCTGTTCCGCGCGGGGCAGGGCGTGGCGCTGGGCGGCACATGGGATGGCCTCGCGTCGCTGCTCTCGCTCAACGCGCCGCAGCGCAAGCGCGGTTGGTATGCGATGATGCCGCAACTGGGAGCGCCGCTGGCGTTGATCGTGACGGCGGGGCTGTTCGCTTTCTTCCTCTCCACCTTGTCGCCTGCCGATTTCCTCGACTGGGGCTGGCGCTATCCCTTTTTCGTGGCGTTCGCGATCAATGTGGTCGCGCTGTTCGCCCGGTTGCGCATCGTCGTGACGGAGGAGTTTGCGCGCCTCTACGAGACGCGCGAACTCCAGCCTTCGCCGGTCATCCCGACCATCCGCAGCGAAGGGCGCAACATCGTCATCGGTGCCTTCGCGCCGCTGGCCAGCTTCGCCCTGTTCCACATGGTCACCGTGTTCCCGCTGTCATGGATCGCACTCTATACCGACCAGCCGCTGGAGCGCTTTCTGGTGATCGAGGCGATTGGTGCCTGTGTCGGCGTGCTGGCGATCATTGTGTCCGGCTTTGTCGCGGACATGATTGGCCGCCGCCGGTTGCTCGGCTATTCGGCGGTCGGCATCGGTTTCTTTGCCGTCGCCGCGCCGCTGCTGCTCAATGGCGGCGATCTGGGCGAGGTCGCCTTCATGGTGCTGGGCTTCATCCTGCTGGGCTTGAGCTTCGGCCAGTCGTCGGGCGTGGTCGCCTCCAATTTCCGCACCGCGACCCGCTATACCGGATCGGCGCTGACGTCGGATCTGGCGTGGCTGGTGGGCGCGGGCTTTGCCCCGCTGGTCGCACTGGCGATTTCGGCGGAGTTCGGGCTGGCCGCATCGGGTGCCTATCTGCTGTCGGGTGCAGTGGTCACCGGCTTTGCCTTGTTCGTGAACAAGGAATTGGCGGGCAAGGATCGTTAAACCGCGTTTCGCATCCGGGCCAGTGCCTTGCGATCGAACCAGGCGCTGATGCCGCCGCGCGGGCGGAAGCGGGGGAGCCAGTCGGGGTAGAGGCTGGCGAGGCGCGGGGGCAGGCCGTCCGGTCCCTCTTGGGTCATTATGTCCGACACGATCCGGTTCTGGAAGAAGCGCACCGAATAGTTGATCAGCCTCTTATACTGCATCCGCCAGGTCGATGGGCGGGTAAGGCTGACCTGTTCGCACACAAAGCCCGCGCCTTCGCAGGCGACGATGCGTGTGACATCCCAGCCGCTATCCTTCTGCAAATCATTATGCGCCCAGGCGGCGACCAGTCCATCGTCACCGATCAGATCGTCGGGCAGGCGCAGGCCACGTGCGCGGATCGAGCCGACGAAGCGCCCCGACAGCGCATAGAGATCACCGAACAATCCGCCCTGCGTGCGCAAATCGCGGCGATAGGTGTCCGCCATCCGGCCATTGACCGGCATACCGGCGGCGGCATTGGCATGAGGGTGGGCGGCAAGGTCCGCTACCAAAGCGTCGATCGACCCGGCCTGTATCTCCGCGTCGCCATCCATGAAGATAACGGCTGCCTCATCGCCGGTCAGCAGGCTGTGGACCAGATGGTTCCAGGTGCGCGACTTGCCGCCCACGGCGATGTCGTGGACGATAACGTTGGCGCGTCCGCCCGCCGCTTCCTGCGCCCGCGCCACGGTGGCGTCGGTGGTGCCATTGACCAGCACATGGAATATCGTGTCCGCCCGGTCGAGCGGCAGCGAGCCAAGGCAGGCTGCGATGCGCTTTTCTTCCTGATGGGCGAAGATGGCGACGGCGACGCTCATGGCGTTTAGCGGAAGTCCCAGCCCTGCTGGCCATGCTGGCTGGCGTCTAGGCCGTCGGCTTCCTGCTGCGCGCTGACGCGCAGCGGCACGACCATCGACACGATCAGCGCGGCGATGGCGGTGCCGACCATGGCCCAGAGCACGACGACGGCAAGGCCGATCAACTGGCTGACCAAAGCGGCGCTCAGGCTGACGGGCGTTTCATAGCCGACCCCGCCGAGCAGCGGCAAGACGAAGAGGGGGAGCAGCAGGGTGCCGGTGAGGCCGCCCAGTCCGTGAACGACGAATATGCTGGCCGGATCGTCGATCCAGCGACCCGCCAGCCCACCAATCAGGCGACAGATGATCGCGGCGATGACGCCGATCATCATCGCGCCGCCGGTGCCGACCAGCGCAGCGCTCGCAGAAATGGCGGCGATGCCTACCAGCGCGCCGGACAGGATGCCGGTGGCGCTGCTGCGCGCGCCCAGCAGACGGTCGAGCAAGGCCCAGATCAAGGCGGCCGCGCAGGCGGCAAAATGATAGTTGAGGATCGCGGTCGCGGCATCGTCGGTCGCGCCAAGCGCCCAGCCACCGACCACGCCCGACAGGCCGACCCACAGCAGCGCGCCACCCGCCAGGCTCAACACTGGCGCATGGCCAGGATCGGAGGCTTCGCGCCGCCGCCCGGCAATCAAAGCCAGCGTCAGCGCGGAAAAACCCGCCACGCCATGCACGACCAGCCCACCGGCAAAATCCAGCACGCCAAGGTCCGCCAGCCAGCCACCGCCCCACACCGCATGGGCGACCGGCGCATAGACCAGCAACAGCCAGAGCGGCGCAAAGCCGACCAACCAGCCAAGCCGCGCCCGCTCCGCCACCGCGCCGATCAACAGGCAGGCGGCGATCAGCGCCAGTGCCATCTGGAACAGGACGAAGGCGGATTCAGGGACGGTCATCCCCTCCCGCAACTGCCCCAGATTGGCGAGCAGCAGGTTCGCGCCACCACCCAGCCAGGCGCTGCCCGGTGCATAGGCGATCGAGTAGCCCGCAATGGCCCAAGTCAGCGACACGACCGCCACCACCGCCGCGCCCTGCGTCATCACCGACAAAGCGTTGCGCACATTGACGAGGCCCGCATGGCGCAACATCAGTCCCGGCAGCGCGGCCAGCAGCACCAGCAGCGCGCACAGGATCATCCAGCCGGTGTCGCCACTATCGGCGGCGGCGACCTGCGCAAAGGCAGGCTGCGGCAGCGCGCTGGCGGCGATCAGGGGCAGGGTCAGGACAAAACGCATGGGGCATGTTCCGGCTTTAATAATGGGTCGGGGTCTAGCCCGGACGGGGTAAAGACTTCGATAAGCAGGAGCATGGCGTTGACGCGGCGCATTGGCTAGTTTGGGCGACATGAACCCGGACATACGCAATATCGTCATCCTCACTGGCGCTGGCATTTCCGCCGAAAGCGGGCTTGCCACTTTTCGCGGGCCGGATGGATTGTGGGAGGGGCATCGGGTCGAGGATGTCTGCACGCCGCAAGCCATCGCGCGCAATCCCGCGCTGGTGCATCGTTTCTATGACGAGCGGCGCGAGAAGCTGGACGAGGTCGCGCCCAATGCCGCGCATGAGGCGCTGGCCGCGCTCGACCGGGCATGGCCGGGGGAGTTGCTGATCGTCACGCAGAATGTCGATGACCTGCATGAGCGGGCCGGAGCGAAGCGGTTGATCCATATGCATGGCGCGCTGCGCTCCGCCCTGTGTGCGGGATGCGGGAAGGCGGTGGCATGGACCGGATCGCTGCCGCCCGGATCGGTCTGCGATGGCTGCGGGCGGCCAAAGCTGCGGCCCGACATCGTGTTTTTTGGCGAGATGCCCTATGAGATGGACGCGATCGACGATGCGCTGCGCCGCGCCGACCTGTTCGTGTCGATCGGCACGTCGGGCGCGGTCTATCCTGCGGCAGGCTTCGTCCAGACCGCCCGCCATGTCGGCGCACGAACGCTGGAACTGAATCTCGATCCGTCGGCGGGGAGCACTTATTTCGAGGAAACGCGGCTTGGCCCCGCGAGTGTGCTGGTGCCGGATATGGTGCGGGATTTGTTGGGGTGAGGGCAAAGGGTTAGAAATATATCCGTTCGGGCTGAGCCCTTCGACTGCCCGTCTGCGGCAGGTGCTCAGGATAAACTTCACCGGAGGTGAAGTCGAAGCCGTCCACTGAGCGGAGCGAAGTGGCTTCGCCTGCGGCTCAGCCGAGCCCTTCGACTTCGCTCAGGGCGAACGGATTTAATGTTGGTCAGCCAGCACCATCACAACCCGACCCCATTCTCCACCATGTCCGGCTCATCGTCGCGATAGAGGAGCATGACCGATCCATCCTCGCCGGTCACCGCACGTATGGGGAGGCTGAGTTGCAGGGCGGAGAGGAATTCGCGGCTGTCGCTGATGCGGAAGCGGCCGCCGATGCGCAGCGCTGAAACCCGCGTGTCGCCAATCAGGATCGGCGCGGCGCGGTAGCGGTTGAATTCGCCCGTCGCCTGCTCGATGGTTTCGCCGTCCAGTTCGACCATCTGTTCGCGCCAGGCGGTGCGCTGGCCGACCAGCTTTGGGTCCAGGCGGGTAAGCGCGATGGTGCGTGGCTGGATCACCGCGCCGCTTCCCGCGCTGACGCGCTTTTGGACATTGTCGCCCGAATGTACGGTGACGGTGCCGTGTGTGACGGTCAGTTCGACGATCGACGGGCGCATCCGCACGTTGAAGGCGGTGCCGACCGCGCGGATGACGGCGGACCGCGCTTCGACATCGAACGGGCGTTCCGGGTCGCGCGCGACGTCGAACGACGCTTCGCCCTTCACGATGCGGATCTTGCGACCATTGTCGGTGAAGCGGACTTCCGCCTCGCTGTCGCTGTTGAGGTGCAGGGTCGACCCGTCCTCCAGCGCGATATCGCGAATCTGGCCGATGCCGGTCTGAAAACGTTCCACCCCGCTGAAGGTGCGGACAGTGACGATCGCGGCGACGATGAAGAGCATGACCGCGACGGCGGCGGCGACCATGATGTTGCGCGACAGGCGGCGCTGCTGTTCTTCGCTGACGATCTGCGCCATCGGGGGCAGGGTGACGTCGGCGGCGGCGCTTTTCAGTCGCTCGGCGGCTTCCCATGCGGCTTCGGCACGGGCGAAGGCGACGGCGTGGCTGGGGTCAGCCTCGACCCATTCGCAAATTTCGGCTTCGTCTTGCGGACTGGGGTCGCTGTTAAGCCTGGCCAGCAGGCGCGCTGCTTCCGCTTCGATCGCGGCCCTGGTCCCGCAGCTTGATCCTGGCTCCGACCCCTGCACGTTCGAAATCCGTTTCCTCACGTTCTGCCCAGGCCCGCATAACTATCGCGATGGCTTTGGCCAGATGTTTTTCAACAGTAGAAACGGATAGGGACATCTCCTCCGCTATTTCCAGCATCGATTTTTCGTGGATGCGGCGAAGAATAAAGACGCGGCGACATTGAACAGGCAGCGACTCGACGATGACCTGTACCTGGCGCAGCGCTTCGCGGGCGTGCAATTGCGCCTCTATCGTGTTTTCGCCGCCCAGCAGCTCCAGGTCCGCCATGGTTTCAAAGCTGACCACCTTGTTACGGCGGGCCGTGTCGATGACGAGGTTGCGGGCGATGGTGAAGAGATAGGCCCGGCCCGTCGTCACATTTTCCCAATTTTCCGTGGCATAGGCGCGGGTCATGACTTCGGCGACCATGTCGTCCAGTTCATGGGTGGAGGGCAATATGCGTCGCAAGCGACCGCGCAGCGCGGCTTCCTGTGGCAGGATGACGGTTTTGAACCATTCCAGCTTTGCGCGAACCCTATGCACGTCGACCCCCTATTTTGTCAGCCGCGCCTCTCCGTGATTTTTATTTGTCACAATTCAATCATGCTTGCAGGGGTCTGTCCAGCGGCGGAGCGATCATATTTTAGCGATCAACCAAAAAGGTTCCGCCACCGGACATAAAAACTGTGGATATGTCGCGCTGGAGGCGGAAAATTGCGCTCAGTCCGGCGGCACTTCCGCAGGCGCGCTGTCGGGCTGGTCATAATCGGGGCCGACCGGGGTGATTTCGTCCGGCTCGGTCATCGGCAATTCTTCCGGAGTCGGGGGCGCGGGGGTTTCGGGCGGCGATTGCGGGTCGATGATGTCGGGCGGGGGCACGCCGTCCGGGTTGGGCGTGGGGTCGGGCTGGGTGGCCATGTCTGCCTCTCTCTGCTAGGGGGGTGAACAGGTTACGCATGGGCCATCACGCCGGTTCCGCGACCCGACTCACTATCCCTTGCCCTTGCTCACGCTTTTCTCTATGCCGCGCCGACCGGCGACCGATGCGGGCGTGGCGAAACTGGTAGACGCGCCAGATTTAGGTTCTGGTATCGCAAGATGTGGGGGTTCGAGTCCCTTCGCCCGCACCAGTATGCCGCCCGCGGCAGCGCCATCGAAATTCAGCTGAAGAAAGCGTTTGAGAGAAGAGATGCAGACTGTCGAGACGTTGAACGAGGGCCTTAAGCGCGCCTACACTGTCACCATCACGTCGAAGGATATCGACGCGCGAGTGGAAAAGGAAGTGAAGGCCATGGCCCCGCAGGTGCGGATGCCCGGCTTCCGCCCCGGCAAGGTGCCCGCCAATCTCGTCAAGAAAATGCATGGCGAAGCGCTGCAGCGCGACGCGCTCAACAACAGCATTCAGGAGAGCATCCAGAAACTGATCGCCGACCAGAAGCTGCGTCCCGCGATGCAGCCTTCGGTCGAGCTGGATGAAGCTTTCGAGTTCGGCAAGGATGCGGAAATCAAGGTTGCGCTGGAAGTGCTGCCCGAAATCGCCGCACCCAGCGTCGACGGCATCAAGCTGGAGCGGCTGACCGTCGAAGTCGCCGACGCACAGGTTGATGAGGCCGCCGGCCGCATCGCCACGCAGCAGGGCGCGCTGGAAGAAAAGGGCGACGATCATGCCGCGCAGGACGGTGACACGCTGGTCATCGATTTTCTGGGCAAGATCGACGGCGAAGCCTTTGAAGGCGGCGCGGCCGAGGACGTCAAGCTCAAGCTTGGCGCAGGCCAGTTCATCCCCGGTTTCGAGGAGCAGCTGGGCGGCGTGAAGAAGGGCGAAGAGAAGGTCATCGAAGTGACCTTCCCCGAAGATTATGGCGCGGCCCATCTGGCCGGCAAGCTCGCTACCTTCGACATCAAGGTGAAGTCGATCCTGGACGGCGACAAGCCCAAGCTGGACGATGATTTCGCCAAGTCGCTGGGTCTGGAAGGGCTCGACCAGCTCAAGGATCTGCTCAAGGGCCAGATCGAGCAGGAACATAATGGCCTGACCCGCACCCATATGAAGCGCAAGCTGCTCGATCAGCTGGCTGCCGCGCATGATTTCGACGTGCCGCCGAGCATGGTCGAAGCCGAGTTCGAGCAGATCTGGCAGCAGCTTCAGCATGAAGCCACCCATGAGGAAGATCCGGCTGCCGCGATTGCCGAAATGGAAGCCGAGAAGGAGGATTATCGCGCCATTGCCGTGCGTCGCGTTCGCCTCGGCCTGCTCCTCTCCGAAATCGGCCAGGCCAATGGCGTGACCGTCAGCGACCAGGAAATGAACCGCCTGATCATGCAGGCCGCGCAGCAGTACGGCCCGCAGGACCGTGAGCGTTTCGTGCAATATGTCCGTCAGGACCCGATGGCCGCCGCCCAGCTGCGCGCGCCCCTCTACGAGGACAAGGTCGTCGACTTCCTGTTCGACAAGGCCGAAGTCACCGACCGCGCCGTGACCAAGGAAGAGCTGGAAGCGGCGATCGAAGCCGAAGATGGCGACATCAAGCCCCATGTCCACGGTCCGGGCTGCGGCCATGACCATGACGAAAAGCCCAAGGCGAAGAAGGCCGCGACCAAGAAGGCCGCTGCCGAACCCGCCGCCGACGCCGAAGCGGTAGCCGAGGAAGCGCCAGCTAAGCCGAAAAAGGCCGCTGCCAAGAAGGCTGCCCCTGCCGAGGCGGAAGCCGAAGCGCCTGCTGCCGAGGAAAAGCCCAAGAAAAAGGCCGCTCCCAAAAAGGCCGCCGCCAAGGCTGAATAAGCCAGGCTGCAATGCGATGAACAAGCGCCCGGCTTCCACCAGGAGGCACGGGCGCTTTTCATTTCGCAGGTGGCATGGCAGAGGAAATATTAACCCTGTCGGTCCATGCCGTTCGGCACGGAAAGCAGCAGGATCGTAAGGCCGATGAAGGAATTTCCCGCCATGACGAGCGACAGCGGGTTGGCAGTACCGCGCATCGCGGTCATCCTGCCCTGCTATAATGAAGCAGGCGCGATCGTGCAGACGGTGGAGGATTTCCGCCGCGCATTGCCCCATGCCGACATTTATGTGTTCGACAATAATAGCAGCGATGGCAGCCGCGATCTGGCGCGGGAGGCTGGCGCGATCGTCCGCCGCGTGAGCCAACAGGGTAAGGGCCATGTCGTGCGCCGGATGTTCGCCGATGTGGACGCGGACATCTATATCATGGCCGATGGCGACGCGACCTATGAGGCCGCCGCTGCCCCCGCGATGGTCGCGGCCATGCTGGAGGATAATCTCGACATGGTGGTCGGGTGCCGCAAGTCGGAGGCGGAGGAAGCCTATCGCCCCGGGCATCGCCTGGGCAACTGGGCGCTGACCAGCCTGCTCAAGCAATTGTTCGGGCGCAGTTTCACCGACATTTTATCGGGCTATCGCGTCTTTTCCCGCCGCTTCGTCAAAAGCTTCCCGGTGCTGTCGGCAGGCTTCGAGATTGAGACCGAGATCAGCGTCCATGCGCTCGAACTGGCCATGCCGGTCGCCGAAGTCGTCACCGCCTATGGCGCGCGGCCCGAAGGATCGGTCAGCAAGCTTTCCACCTATCGCGACGGTTTCCGCATTCTGCGCACCATCTTCACGCTCTATCGCATTGAGCGGCCGATCCTGTTCTTCGGGGTCATTGCAGCGTTTCTAGTGGCGCTGGGGCTGGGGCTGGCCGCGCCGCTGATCGTCACCTATATGGACACGGGGCTGGTGCCGCGTTTCCCGACCGCCATCCTCGTCACGGGCCTCATGATCCTGGCGACGCTGTCGGGCATGTGCGGCCTCATCCTCGATACCGTAGTGCGCGGGCGGCGGGAGGTGCGGCGGCTCTCTTATCTGGGCTTCCGCGCGCCATCCGACTTTGCCCGGCGCGACTGAACCGGCTTCCTTCCCACACGCCCCCTTGAACCATTTGCCGTTTGTGCCGATGTAGGGGGTGGGCAAAAGCACCTGACTGAAAGAGCAAAATGACCAACATCATGCATGATCCCATGGCCGCGCTGGTTCCTATCGTTATCGAGCAGTCTAACCGTGGCGAGCGCAGCTTCGACATTTTCTCGCGCCTGTTGCGGGAACGGATCATCTTCGTGACCGGCCAGGTGGAAGATCACATGGCCTCGCTGATCGTCGCCCAGCTGCTCTTCCTCGAATCGGAAAATCCGAAGAAGGACATCTGGATGTACATCAACTCGCCCGGCGGCGTGGTGACGGCGGGCATGGCGATCCACGACACGATGAAATATATCCGTCCCCAGGTCGGCACGGTGTGCATCGGCCAGGCTGCGTCGATGGGCAGCTTCCTGCTCGCTGCCGGTGAGCCGGGCAAGCGCATCGCGCTGGGCAATGCCCGCATCATGATCCACCAGCCGTCTGGCGGCGCACAGGGCATGGCCAGCGATATCGAGATCCAGGCCAAGGAAATCCTGCGTATCCGCCGTCGCCTGAACGATCTGTATGTCGAATATACCGGCCGGCCGCTGGAAGAAATCGAGCGGGCGATGGACCGCGATACCTTCCTGGAGGCGGACGAGGCCAAGGCCTTCGGTCTGGTCGACGAAGTGTTCAGCAAGCGGCCTGCGCTGCCCGAAGCCAGCGACTCTTAAAGCCCATCTTTACCGGGGCGCGCTACTTTCACCCCTTGTGAAACCGGCGCGCCACGGTCTAGGATGAATATGGACCAGAATACCCGCGCCGGAATGCGGTTTTGGTGATTGTAGAACCGGCAGGGAAGAAAGATTGGCGAATGACTAAGCTTACCGGCTCCGATTCCAAGAGCACGCTCTATTGCTCCTTCTGCGGCAAGTCGCAGCATGAAGTGCGCAAGCTGATCGCTGGGCCGACCGTGTTCATTTGCGATGAATGCGTCGAGCTGTGCAACGACATCATCCGCGAGGAGACCAAGGGTGGTCTCGTCGGCAAGAAGGATGGCGGCGTGCCGACCCCGCAGGAAATCTGCGACGTGCTGGACGATTATGTGATCGGCCAGAACCGGGCGAAGCGTGTCCTGTCGGTTGCGGTCCATAACCATTACAAGCGGCTGAACCATGGCAGCAAGCCGGGCGAGGTCGAACTGGCCAAATCCAACATCCTGCTCGTCGGCCCCACCGGCTGCGGCAAGACGTTGCTGGCGCAGACGCTTGCCAAGACGTTCGACGTGCCCTTCACCATGGCTGACGCAACGACGCTGACCGAGGCTGGCTATGTCGGCGAGGACGTGGAAAATATCATCCTCAAGCTGCTCCAGGCGTCGGATTACAACGTCGAGAAGGCGCAGCGCGGCATCGTCTATATCGACGAAATCGACAAGATCAGCCGCAAGGCGGAAAATCCGTCAATCACCCGCGACGTGTCGGGTGAGGGCGTGCAGCAGGCGTTGCTCAAGCTGATGGAAGGCACGACCGCGTCGGTGCCGCCACAGGGCGGGCGCAAGCATCCGCAGCAGGAGTTTTTGCAGGTCGATACGACCAACATCCTGTTCATCTGCGGCGGGGCGTTTGCAGGTCTGGAAAAGATCATCGGTGACCGTCTGGAAGCCAAGTCGATCGGCTTTGGCGCCTATGTCGCGGCCCCCGAAGAGCGCAAGACCGGCGAATTACTGCGGTCGAGCGAGCCGGAAGATCTGCTGAAATTCGGTCTGATCCCCGAATTTGTCGGCCGTCTGCCCGTCATCGCGACGCTGGAAGATCTGGACGTGTCGGCGCTGGTCAAGATTCTGGGCGAGCCCAAGAACGCGCTGGTCAAGCAATATGGCAAGCTGTTCGAGATGGAGAATGTCGAGCTGAGCTTCACCGACGAAGCGCTGGTCGCGATCGCCAAGAAGGCGATCGAACGCAAGACAGGCGCGCGCGGGCTGCGCTCGATCCTCGAAGCGATCCTGCTCGACACCATGTTCGACCTGCCCTCCATGCAGGGCGTGGGCGAAGTGGTGGTCGACAAGGATGTGGTCGCGGGCAAGAAGGAACCGATTCGCGTGTTCAGCGAAAATGCCAAGCGGGCCGAGGACGCCGCCTGATTTCAGGCCAGGCGCTGCGCTGAAAAAGGGGCTGACGGGTAACCGTCGGCCCCTTTTTCGTTATGCTGTTCGGCGTCAGCGCAAATATTCTTGCTGCGTTGCAAAATTGCACCACCGTCAAATAGCGCGCTAAAAACCGCATAAAACATATATAAAACAATGATTTAATACAGGGTCTATCCTCGCCAGTTACGCGATGGAGCTGCTTTGTTCGCACCTGTGACGAGCGCTGTTGTACATTGTAACAAAAGTGCAGCCATAGCATCACAGGGCCGTCGCCAGAGGCCGTCACAGGCGGCTCCGGCTTGCAAGAGCATAACAGCAGGGCGCTCCAGCGCCGCTCCTGAACAAGGGACAAAGGGTCACATGAAACAATTTCTGATGTGCAGCGCCGCGATGATCGCCGTAGCCGCCCCCACCGCCGCCTTCGCCCAGTCGACCGGCTCGTCGGACTTTGAAGATAGCATCATCGTCACCGGTGCGCGCATCGACCAAGGTGTTGGCGGGATCAAGATCCCTGACTCACCCAAAGCAAAGGTGGTTTTGGGCCAGGAGATCATCCAGGCACAGCGCCCTGGCCAGTCGGTCAACGAAATCATCAACCTCGTACCGGGCGTCAGCTTCACCAACAACGATCCCTGGGGTTCCAGCGGTGGTAACTTCACCATCCGTGGTTTCGGCTCCGATCGTATCTCGCAGACGTTTGATGGCATCCCGCTGAACGATTCTGGCAACTATGCTGTTTACACTAATCAGCAAGTCGATCCCGAATTGATCGAAACCGTGAACGTCAATCTCGGTTCTACCGATGTGGACAGCCCGACCGCCGCTGCGGTTGGTGGCACTGTCAACATCAACACGCTCGAACCCAGCGATGATTATGGCGTCCTCGCGAGCGTCAGCTATGGCAACATCGTTGCCAATGGTTCGGGCGATCGTCCTTATTTCCGTATGTTTGGGGTCGTCAATACGGGCGATTTGACCGGTCACGGCACCAAGGCGTGGTTCTCTGCCTCGCGCGCGAAAAACGTCGCTGCCTATGCGAACTATGGCGATGTCTATAAGCAGCAATATAATGCCAAGATCTGGCAGGACATCGGCGACAATGGCGATTTCGTGTCGATCGCCGGTCATTACAACCAGAACCGTAACAATTTCGGCGGTTCCCCTTTCCGCGCCAGCGCCTTCACGGGTGACAAGTCCGGCCGCTTCTACAATATCTCTGGCGGCTTCCCCTGCACGGTCAGCCAGACCAGCGTGCCCAATTCCTGCGGCACTGATTTTGAACGACGCTTCAACCCGTCCAATACTGGCAATGTTCGTTTGAACTCGAAGTTTACCCTCGCCGAACGTTTGACCTTTTCGGTTGATGGCGCCTACCAGTATGTCAAGGCCAATGGCGGCGGCACGACCAGCGCCAATGAAGGCTTTTTCTCGTCTGGCGGTCAGCTGTTCACTGGCAACTATAATGGCCAGTTCTATTTCGGCCGTGACTTGAACGGGGATAACGCAATTGGCCGGGTAACTGTCCTCCAGCCCAGCCAGACTAACACGCGTCGCTGGATTGGTATTGCTAACCTTGCCTATGAAATCGACGACAGCAATCGCGTACGTTTATCGTACAGCTACGACCGTGCGCGCCATCGTCAGACGGGTGCAGCGGGCGTTCTGGACGCCGGTGGTACGCCGCTGGATGTGTTCTCTATCAACGATCCCCTGACCGACGGGGCTGGCAATGTGCTGCAAAAGCGTGATCGTCTGTCCTATGCGACGCTGCACCAGATCGCGGGTGAATATCGCGGCCAGTTTTTTGACGATAATCTGACCGTTCTTATCGGTGGCCGCATTCCTTATTTCACGCGCGACCTGAACCAAAATTGTTTCACGACGAGTACTGGCGGTTTCGTCAACTGCGTGCCGAGCGACCAGATTGCGGCCTATACCGCCGCCAATCCATATAGCTTTAACAGCACGACCGGCCGGGCCAGCGGATCGGCATTGCCGCAGGCGCGCAAGTTGAAATATGACAAGTTCCTGCCTAATCTTGGTGCAACCCTCAAGATTACGCCGGAAATCAGCCTCGCAGGCAGCTATGCCAAGAATATTTCGGTTCCCAGCACCGACGCGCTTTACAATGCCTTCTCCTTTCCGGCGGGCAGCGAAGAGGCGGAACGTGTCGCCGAAACGTCCGACAGCTTTGACGCGGGCGTACGTTATACCAGCGCCAAGGTGCAGGCCGCTGTCACCGGTTGGTATTCGGAATATAAGAACCGTCTGATCACCGCTTATGACATTGACGGCAATGCCACGACTGCGAACCTTGGTCCGGTGAAGAAATATGGCGTCGATGCCAGCATTTCCTACAGCCCGATCGAACAGTTCACGGCCTATGTGTTTGGTTCCTACATCAAGTCGGAAATCCAGAACGACGCCATCACGTCCAGTTGTACTGCGACCAGCGACATTGCGTTGGCGGGGCTGTGTTATGTGCAGGATGGGACCGCCTATCTGCGCACATCGGGCAAGCGCGAGCGTGAAGCGCCGAAATATCTGTTTGGTGGCCGTATGCAGGCCAATCTGGGCGACCTCACCATGGGCGTTCAGGCCAAGCGGACCAGTTCGCGCTATCTCAACGACATCAATGGCGAGATTCAGAGCGTCACCACTGGTACGACCACAAGGCTGATCTTTCCCGGTGCCAAGTTCGCGGCCTACACAATCGTCGATCTGGACATTCGCTACTCGCTCGCCAGCCTCGGCATGGAAAAGGGCGCGATCCAGCTGAACGTCAGCAACCTGTTCGACAAATTCTATGTCGGCTCGTTCAGCGGCGGTCTGGACACGCTGGCCAGTTCGTCGTCGGCATTTGTGAACTTCGGTTCGCCACGTGCGATCAGTGCTTCGCTGATCGTGGGCTTCTGATCCGACCGATCAACCGACAAAGCGAAAAGGGCGGGGCGCAATCCCCGCCCTTTTTCATTTGAGGCAGGCGTCCAGTCCGTCGCGCTGGACCGCGCTGATCCGGGCGGCGATGGTGTTGCCGTAGCGGCGGGTGAAGCCGCTCGGGGCGACGGCGGCGCGGCGTTTGGGGAGGGGCAGGATGGCAGCGATGCGGGCCGCTTCGGCGCGGGTCAGGCGTCCGGCGCCATGTTTGAAATAGCGGATCGCGCCGGCCTGCACACCATAGGTGCCGATACCGGTTTCCGCGACGTTCAGATAGACTTCCATGATCCGGCGCTTGCCCCAGATCGCCTCGATCAACATGGTGAACCAGGCCTCGAACCCTTTACGGACGAAGCCGCCACCCTGCCACAGGAACACGTTTTTCGCGGTCTGCTGGCTGATCGTCGATCCGCCGCGCACCCGCCCGCCGCTGGCATTGTGGATCGCCGCCTTGGCGATGGCATCGACATCGAAGCCATGATGGGTGCAGAATTTCCCATCCTCCGCCGCGATCGCCGCGCGGGCCATATCGGGGTCGATCTCGTCCAGGCTCATCCAGTCCTTGGTGATGCCATTGGGATCGAGCAGCATCGTCATCGTCACCGGCGGGGGCACGAAGCGGTAGAGCGTCACCATCAGCAGCGACAGGATGATGAAGCCGATCAGCAGCTTGAACGGGATGCTGATCCAGCGGGAACGGCGGCGGGGGGAGGCGGGTCTGGCGGTCATGCCGCCAGCGTAACGCGCCCTGACCCCTTGTTTCAAGCGCTCTGCAAGATGGCGGGTCGGCCACGGTTGATCAGCAGCACCAGCACCGCGCCGATCAGACACAGGATTCCCGCCGCGACGAAGGCGGGCATATAGCTGTGCCAGAGCGTGCGCGACAGGCCGCCCGCCATCGCCGCGCTGGCCGCGCCCAGTTGATGCCCGGCGAAGATCCAGCCAAAGACGATATTGGCGCGTTCCGGGCCGAAGCGCTGGGCGGTCAGCTTGACTGTGGGCGGCACGGTCGCGACCCAATCGAGGCCGTAAAAAACCGCAAACAGCGACAGGCTGTAGAGCGAGAAGTCGCTGAACGGCAGATAGAGCAATGAAGCCCCGCGCAGCCCATAATACCAGAAGAGCAGCCAGCGATTGTCGAACCGGTCGGACAGCCAGCCCGACGCCAGCGTGCCGCCAAAGTCGAACAGCCCCATCATCGCCAGCATCGACGCCGCGCCGATCGCCGCCAGCCCGTAATCGCCGCACAGGGCGATGAAATGGGTCTGGACCAGGCCATTGGTGCTGGCGCCGCAAATGTAGAAGGACAGAAAAAGGAACCAGAAGGTCGGCACTTTTGCGGCATCGCGCAGGACGGTGATCGGCGTCATCAGCAGCGCGCCAAGGCCAGCAGGCTGGGTCGGGACCGGCTGGATGACGCTATCGCCATAGGGCGCAAAGCCCAGGTCTGACGGGCGATCGCGCATCAGCAACAGCACGACCAGCGCGGCGAACAGGATCGTGCCGGACACGAGCAGCACTGCAGAGCGCCAGCCGAAACTGTCAGTCAGTCCCGCCAGCAGCGGCAGGAAAGCAAGCTGGCCAGTCGCGGTACTGGCCGACAACAACCCCATCACCAGCCCGCGCCGGTCCGAAAACCAACGGGTCGCGACGGTCGCGCCCAGCACCATTGCAGTGAGGCCGGTGCCAAGGCCGATCACCACGCCCCATAGCAGGACCAACTGCCAAAGCTGACTCATGCCCAGTGACAGCAGCAGGCCGGTGATGACGATGCCCAGCGAAATCAGCATCATCCGGCGCACGCCAAAGCGGTTCATGAAGGCGGCGGCAAATGGCCCCATCAGGCCAAACAGCAAGAAGCGGATGGCGAGGGCAGCGGAAATATCGGCGGTGGTCCAGCCAAATTCGCGTTGCAGCGGCACCATGAACACGCCCGGCGCACCGACCGCGCCCGCCACGACCAGCATGGTCAAGAAGGTGGCGAGCAGTACCGCCCAGCCATAATGAACGTGGCGCGCGGCCAGCTTATGGGCCAGTGCGGTCGAGATCATGCTACAGCCCCCAAGCGTCGAATGGATCGCGGCCATATGATCAGCGTGCCGCATGTAAACAAGGCACCAGTTGCGGGCTGATGGACTGGGTCCAATAAAAAAGGCCCCGGATCGCTCCGGGGCCTTCTTCTATCGTCTATAGGCCAATTAGGCGGCGGCGAAGCGGGCCATGTGGCTGAGCTTGTCGCCGGCAATCCGCATCATCGCCTTTTGCAGCTTTTCAAAGGCGCGGACCTCGATCTGGCGGACACGTTCGCGCGATACGCCATAGACCTGGCTCAGTTCCTCCAACGTCTTGGGTTCTTCGGCCAGACGCCGTTCGGCCAGGATATGCTTTTCCCGGTCGTTAAGATCCGTCATCGCCTCGACCAGCATTTCGTGGCGCTGGGTGCGTTCCTGTTCCTCGGCGACGCGCTCATCCTGCAGCGGATCGGTATCCTGCAACCAATCCTGCCACTGACCGTCGCCATCCTCACGCATGGGGACGTTGAGCGAGGTGTCGCCTCCCATCGCCATACGGCGGTTCATCGACACGACATCCTGTTCGGACACGCCCAGATCGGTCGCGATCTTGGTCACATCCTCCGGCTTCAGATCGCCATCCTCGAACGCTTCGATATTGTTCTTCATCCGGCGCAGGTTGAAAAACAGCTTCTTCTGCGACGCGGTGGTGCCCATTTTCACGAGCGACCAACTGCGCAGGATGAATTCCTGGATCGAGGCGCGAATCCACCACATGGCGTAGGTCGCCAAGCGGAAGCCGCGTTCGGGCTCGAATTTCTTCACGCCCTGCATCAGGCCGATATTGCCTTCGGAGATCAACTCGCTGACCGGCAGGCCATAGCCGCGATAGCCCATCGCGATCTTCGCCACCAGGCGCAGATGCGAGGTGACCAGCTGGGCCGCGGCCTCAGGGTCCTGATGCTCCTCATACCGCTTGGCGAGCATATATTCCTGCTCAGGCGTAAGAAGCGGAAATTTGCGGATTTCCGAGAGATAGCGGTTGAGGCTGGCTTCACCGCCCAGCGCCGGAACCGCGGGGACATTGCTCGTCTTGGCCATGTCGCTTCACCTTTCCCTTTCATGCGCGGCGGGACCCAGAAGAGGCGTCACTAACACCGGCGCAAACTTGTTCATGTCTATACGTGGAGCAGGCTTAACAGTTCCTGCATATCGGCAGGGAGTGCACTTTGGAACATAAGCCGTTCGTCCGTTACCGGATGTATGAACCCCAGGCTTTTTGCGTGCAATGCCTGCCTTTTGAAACCCAGTGTTTCGAGTATTGATTTGAAACCTTTTCTTTCTCTACCGTAAACCGGATCACCGATCAAGGGGTGTCCGATATGGTGCATATGGACGCGGACCTGATGGGTGCGGCCGGTTTCCAGCCGACATTCCACCATCGCCGCGTCGCGCAGCCGTTCGACCGTGCGATAATGGGTGACGGCATGTTTGCCGCGTCCTTCCCGATGAACCGCCATCTTCTTTCGATCAGCGTCGGAGCGGCCAAGCCAGGCGTCGACCGTGCCGGTGCCGGGGAGGGGATGGCCATAGACGATCGCGGCATAGAGGCGCTCGATGCTGTGATCCTTGAACTGGCGCGCCAGCCCGTCATGCGCCTTGTCCGATTTGGCGACGACCAGCAGGCCCGACGTGTCCTTGTCGATGCGATGAACGATGCCGGGGCGGGCGACGCCGCCAATGCCCGAAAGCTGCCCCTTGCAATGATGCAGCAGGGCGTTGACCAATGTACCGTCCAGATTGCCCGCAGCGGGATGGACGACCAGTCCGGCGGGCTTGTCCACCACGATCAGGTCTTCATCCTCATGCACGATGGTCAGGGGAATATCCTGTGCCACGTTGTCGAGCGCGACCGGGGCGGGCATGGTGATGGCGAAGCTCTGGCCGGTCGCGACCTTGATGGTGGTGCCGATCTTGATCGGCTGGCCAGTTGATCGGACATGGCCGTCATTGATCAGCGCCTTCAGCCGTTCGCGCGACAGGTCGGGCAGCAGGTCGGCCAGCGCCCGGTCGAGCCGCATCCCGTCCTGCGCCTGCGCGATTGTCGCTTCGATGATGGAAACCCCCGGACCCATTGGCTAGGGATGTAGGGATGGCGGTTACAATATCAAGGATGCTGCTGGACCAGATCCAGGCGATTGCGGCCGCCGACCCGGCGGAGGTGTGTGGCCTGTTGCTGGGCGCGGCCGGGCGAATCGAGGCGATTGCGCCCGCCGCCAATGTCGCGCCTGATCCGGCGCGGCATTTCGAGCTGGACCCGGCAGCGCTGATCGCGGCGCACCGGGCGGCGCGGGCGGGGGGGGCGCCGATTATCGGCCATTATCATTCGCACCCCTCCGGCGTTGCAGTGCCGTCGGCCACCGATGCAGCCTGCGCCGCGCCGGATGGCAGTCTGTGGCTGATCGTTGCGGGGAGCGATGCGCGGCTTTGGGTGGCGCAGGGGGACGGCGCGGGCGGCGTGCGCTTCGCTCCGGCGACGCTGCGGGTCGCATGAGCGAAAGGCAGCGCGGCGGGGTTGCATCGCCCGGCGCGGCAGCGCATTAGCCAGTCAGGCCATCCTTAATGTTCACAAAAATCGGCGGCACAGACCCTGACATGACCCACCCCATCGACAGCATCGAATTTGCCAGCCTTCTCTGTTCGCGCCTGTGCCACGACCTTTTGAGTCCGGTCGGCGCGCTCAACAACGGGTTGGAACTGATGGCAGACGAAACCGACCCGGACATGCGCCAGCGCTGCCTGGACCTGCTGGCCGACAGCGCGCGGACATCCGCCAACAAGCTTAAATATTTCCGTCTCGCCTTCGGCTCGGCCGGGGGCTTTGGCGACGCGGTGCCGCCGCATGAGGCGCGGGTTGCGATCGAGGGGATGTTTGCCGGGACTGGCCGGGTCAAGATCGGCTGGATGGTCGAGGAACAGATGCTGGGCAAGCTGCCGGTCAAGGTGCTGCTCAATCTGGCGCTGATCGTCGGCGATGCGCTGGTGCGCGGCGGGCAACTGGATATCGGTGCGGAAAAGCGGCCCGGTGTGACGGAGATCGTCGTGCGGGGCGAGGGGCCGAAGGTCGTGCTGGACCCCGATCTGCGCGCGGCGCTGGCGGGGACGCTGCCGCCCGAAGGCCTGGCATCGCGCACGGCGGCGGCATGGATGGTGCGGCAGTTGGTGACCGGCGCGGGTGGCGAGATTGCGCTGTCGCCTGCGGGTGATCCGGTGCTGCTCTTCGGGGCTTCTATTCCGGGGTGAGAGATGGGCCGGGCCTACTGAAGCTCCGTTCGCCCCCCGATCAAGCCGGGGGCAGGCTCTGAGCCTGTCGAAGTGCCGTACTTCTTAGGGCGCGATCACTTCAAATTGCCTCTCTCAGCCTCCGTTCGTTTCGAGCGAAGTCGAGAAACGGTAGCGCGCGGTTTCTCGACTTCGCTCGAAACGAACGGATCAAGGCAAAGTCATCCCGCTCTAAGTAGAAGGAGGAGGCTTCGACAAGCTCAGCCCGAACGGGTTTAAGAGGTCGGACGAACATCAATCCTCCTCGTCCAGCACCTTCTCGACCGGGGGATGCAGCCGCAACCGCGTCACCCGCCTGCCGTCGCTGGCCAGGATTTCCAGCTTCCAGCCGCTCTGTTCATGGTCGAGTATTTCGCCCGGTTCCGGCACGCGGCCAGCGATGATGAAGGCCAGGCCGCCCAGCGTGTCGACATCTTCCTCGATATCGCCCAGCTTCTCGTCAATTTCTTCGGCGACGTCGTCCAGTTCGGCGCGGGCGTCGGCTTCCCACAGGCCACCGGTCAGCGGCACCAGCATCGCTTCGGGCGCGTCGTCATGTTCATCCTCGACATCGCCGACGATTTCCTCGACCAGATCCTCGAACGTCAGCAGCCCTTCGGTGCCGGAATATTCGTCCAGCACGATGGCGAGATGGGTGCGCTTGGCGCGCATTTCGGCGAGCAGGTCGAGCGCGCCCATGCTTTCAGGCACATAGAGCGGCTGGCGGATCAGCGGCTCCAGTGTGTCCGGCACGGGCGCCTTGCCCGCCAGGATCGCGAAGGCATCGCGGATATGGACCATGCCGACGATGGTATCGAGCGTGTCGCGATAGACCGGGATGCGGCTGTGGCCCGCTTCGGCGAACAAAGCGGCGAGATCGGCGAAGCTCGCTTTCTCCTCGATCGCGATGATATCGGCGCGGGGGACCGCGACATCGTCCACCGTATGTTCGGAAAAATGGAGCAGGTTGCGGACCATCTGGCGCTCGATCGCCGACAGGTCGCCCTTGGCTGGCGGGGATGCGCTATCGTCCTGCTCATCCTCGTCATATTCGTCGAGCGCTTCCTCCAGCTCCTGCCGCAAGGTCGTGGATTCGCTATCGCCGAACAGGAGCGTCTTTATGCCGCTCCATAAACCGCCTTCATTACTACTGTCCGATTCCTTGGAACCGTTGCCGTCCTTCGGGCTGCCCTCAGCCATAGTTCGTCCTATACCCCTGATATCACTCTGTCCCCGTAGGGATCGGAAAGGCCAAGGCTGGCCAGCGCTGCGATTTCCAGCGCTTCCATCGCCTCGGCCTCATTGTCGTCCATATGATCATATCCAAGCAAATGAAAAGTCCCGTGGATAATCAAATGCGCGGCATGATCGGCGATCGAGATGCCCTTGTCGGCCGCTTCGGCGGCGCAGACCCCCTCCGCTAGCACGATGTCGCCCAGTAGCACCTCGCCATCGTCGGTGTTGGACGTGCCTTGCAGCAGGTCGGCCTGCACCATCGGGAAGGACAGGACGTTGGTCGGCTTGTCCTTGTCCCGATAGGCCCGGTTCAGCTGGTGCACTTCTTCGTTCGTGGTCAGCTTGACCGCGACTTCGTAGAGCGCCTCGTCAGTGGCGAAGGCGGCGTAAGGACTGTGGGTGATGGCGGCGAATACGGCGCGCTGGGCGAGCAACTCCCAGTCGGTGCCAAGCCAGCCGGTGTCATGGAGGACGGCGACGTCAATCATGGAACGAACTCTCCTCCGTTCGGGCTGAGCGAAGTCGAAGCCTTTGCCAGAGCGGAGCGAAGGCACCTCGCTCCGCTCGGTTGGACACTTCGACTTCGCTCAGTGCGAACGGAATTTTTTGCTTAAGCATCCGGCCCCTCATAAGCCTGGACGATCCGGCCGACGACAGGGTGACGCACCACGTCACCGATCCCGAACGGCACCATCGCGATACCCTCGACCCCGTCCAGTCGCGCGACCGCATCGGCCAGGCCCGATGCGCCCGGTTGCGGCAGATCGACCTGTTTGGGATCGCCGCAAATGACCATGCGGCTGCCTTCGCCAAAGCGGGTGAGAAACATCTTCATCTGGGCGATAGTGGTGTTCTGCGCTTCGTCCAGCACGATGAAGGCGTTGGCCAGCGTCCGCCCGCGCATGAAGGCGAGCGGGGCGATCTCGATCTCGCCGGACGCGATGCGCCGTTCGACCTGCTCGGCGGGCAGCGTGTCGTAGAGCGCATCGTAGATCGGGCGGAGATAGGGATCGACCTTTTCCTTCATGTCGCCGGGCAGGAAGCCCAGTCGCTCACCAGCCTCGACGGCGGGGCGCGAGAGGATCAGCTTGTCGACCGTTCCGGTGATCAGCTGGCTGACCGCCTGCGCGACCGCCAGATAGGTCTTGCCCGTGCCTGCCGGCCCCAGAGCGAAGATGATGTCGTTCCGGTTCATCGCCTCCATATAGGTGACCTGGGTGGCGGAGCGGGGGACGATGGTTTTCTTGCGGGTGCGGATCATCACCGTGGGCGGTTCGGCCACGTCATGGCGGATGATGCCGTCGAGCGTGGGTTCGGACGACATGGCGATCACAGCCTCCACCGCGCCTGCGTCAATCTGCTGCCCGGCGACGATGCGGTTATAGAGGCCGGTCATGACGTCACGGGCGCGGGCAGCGGCTTCCGCCTCGCCCTCGATCTGCAACTTGTTGCCGCGCGCGGCGATATAGACGCCGAGGCGATTTTCGATCGCGACCAGATTCTGGTCATATTGGCCGAACAAAGTGCCCAGCAGATGCGGCTTTTCAAAGGTGACTTCGAGCCGGGCGCGTTCGGCGATGTCGGTGCGGGGTTGGTGCGGTTTCTTGCCCATTCAAAAGCCTCCCTTGCTCGTCATGCATCTCGTGAGGATCGGCCGGAGCCGTAAATCGGGGAGATGGTGTCCCACAGATGCGGGAATGACGAGGCTTTGGTTCAAGCGGCTTTCCTCCTGCTACATTCGCCGGCCAGACTGTTTGGACCGGCGCTGATGATGTCGACGTCTATCATGTCACCGATAATATGGTCGGGCGCGGTGACGTGAACCGATTGCAGCCATGGGGTTTTGCCGATCAGCTGGCCGGGGAAACGGCCCGTGCGTTCCAGCAATATGGTGGTGCGGCGACCGACCGTGGCGGCGTTGAATTCGACCTGATGCCGGTTGATCGCGCCCTGGAGCCGAGCGAGGCGATCGTCCATGACGTCGGCTGCGATCTGACCGTCCATGTCGGCGGCGGGGGTGCCGGGGCGGGGGCTATATTTGAACGAATAGCATTGGGCATAGCCCACGACATCGACGATGCGCAGCGTGTCGGCAAATTCGTCCTCGCTCTCGGCGGGGAAGCCGACGATGAAATCGCCCGACACCGCGATGTCCGGCCGCGCCGCGCGCACCCGTTCGATCAGGCGCAGATAGCTCTCGACGCTGTGGCTGCGGTTCATGGCTTTGAGGATACGGTCATTGCCCGACTGCACCGGCAGATGGAGGAAGGGCATCAGCTTGTCGATTTCGCCATGGGCGGCGATCAGGCCGTCGCTCATGTCGTTGGGATGGCTGGTGGTGTAGCGGATACGCTGGAGCGCATCGATCTTTGCCAGTTCGCGGACCAGGCCGTCCATGCCCTGCATCCGGCCCTTGTCATCCTCGCCCGTCCAGGCGTTCACATTCTGGCCCAGCAGGGTGATTTCCTTCACCCCGCCATCGACCAGCGCTTTGGCTTCGTCGATGATCGCGTTCCACGACCGGCTGATTTCTGCGCCGCGGGTATAGGGGACGACGCAATAGGTGCAGAATTTGTCGCACCCTTCCATGATCGTCAGGAAAGCGGTGGGTCGCGCCTGTTTGGTGCGGACGGGTAGCGCGTCGAACTTCGACTCTGCGGGCATATCGGTATCGACCGCCGCTTCGCCGCGACCGGCCTTTGCGATGAGGTCAGGCAGGCGGTGATAGGCTTGCGGGCCGACGACGATGTCCACGGTTTTGGCGCGGCGGCTGATCTCGCTGCCCTCCGCCTGCGCGACGCAGCCAGCGACGGCGATCATCGGGCGGCTGCCATCCTCGCGGGTCATTCGGCCAATGTCGGAATAGACCTTGTCCACCGCTTTTTCGCGGATGTGGCAGGTGTTGAGGATCACCAGATCGGCGTCGTTTCCGTCCGTGGCGGCAGTCATGCCACGCTCGCCCAGCATCTCGGCCATGCGTTCGCCATCATAGACGTTCATCTGGCAGCCGAAGGATTTGACGTGGAAAGTGGCCGGAGTCTTGGGCGGTAGGGGACGATTCATGGCCCAGCTATACAGGCGGCAGGGGGGTAGCGGAAGGCCGATGCTGCGATGCGGCGTTATCAGGCGCATTTTGCGCGATGCTGGCCGCTATTGCGTCGCGCGCTGTGGCGGCAATGACCTTGCGATCGGCGCAAATGGCGGGATCGAACGGCTCCAGAAAGCGCAGCGTCACGTCAAGCCGCCCCTTGCGCCCCAAAATGCGCCAGGCGTTGGTTCCGGCGGGTTCGTCGCCATACCAGGCGATGGTGGATGTGGCCGCGCCGTAGTCGATATACACCGGCTGAATCAGGACCGCGCGCGGCGGCGGCAGCAGCACGGCAAGCAAGGAGGGCTTGAACGGCAGCAGTCCGCTGCCGTCGCTGGTCGTGCCTTCGGGAAATAAAGCCACCGGCTGATGCCCCAGCATGGCGGCGCGCAGCGCGTCGATCTGCCCCGACAGTGCGCCGCGCCGTTCGCGGGCGACGAACAAGGTGTTGTTCTGCGCCGCCAGCCAGCCGACCACGGGCCAGCGGGCAATGCCGTCATGCGCGACAAAGGCCGCGCCGGTCGCGCCGCCCATGGCCAATATGTCGATCCAGCTGACATGATTGGCGAGCAGGAACATGTCGCCGTTATGCGGCTGCCCCGCGATCTTTACCCGCACACCCACTGCGCGCGCGGCCATGCCCAAAAAGCGACGCGGCCAGGGTGACCGGCGACGCAGGACGCGCCAGAGCAGATGGGGAAACAGGCACAGCAGCAGGCTGGCGATCAGCGCGGCTATGCGCGTCCAGCGGCGGAGCAGCAGCAGTGCGTCAGTTCTTCCGGTCGAGGGCGACGCCGTACAATTCCATGCGATGATCGACCAGCCGGAAGCCCAGCTTTTCGGCGATCTGCTTCTGCAATTGTTCCAGTTCGGGGTCGACAAATTCGATGACGTTCCCGGTTTCGACGTCGATCAGATGGTCATGATGCGATTCGGGCGCGGCCTCATAACGGGCGCGGCCATCGCCAAAGTCATGGCGCTCCAAAATCCCCGCCTCTTCGAACAGGCGCACGGTGCGATAGACGGTGGCGATCGAGATGCCGGGATCGATCGCGGCGGACCGTTTGTGCAATTCCTCGACATCGGGATGGTCGGTCGCATCGCTCAGCACCTGAGCGATCACCCGGCGCTGTTCGGTGATGCGCAGCCCCTTTTCGTGGCACAGGGCTTCGACGTCGATCTTGCGGTTCATGGAGTCTCGCTGGCTTTAGAGGTGCGGACAGTGTTGGGAGCCTAGCGGCTTTTCCCGTCGCGTAAAGGGGCACATGGCGACATGTGCCCCCCGACGCAAGACCGTTCCGTCAGCCGGGCGGATTACTTCGCGGCGCTGCCCGCGCGGCGACGCTTGGTGCCAAGGCCAATCTTCTTGGCCAGCGAGCGACGCTGTTCGGCATAGTTGGGGGCGACCATCGGATAGTCGGCGGGCAGGCCCCACTTGGCGCGATAGTCGTCGGGCGTCATCTGATAATGGGTCATCAGGTGGCGCTTGAGCATCTTGAGTTTCTTGCCATCTTCCAGACAGATTATGAAATCCGGCTTGATCGACGAACGGACCGATACGGCAGGTTCGGGCTTTACGTCTGGCACGGTGACCGGTTCACTGAGGCCCGACAAGGCGGCATGGACATTCTGGATCAGAGCGGCGACATCAGAGACGGACACGCTGTTGTTGGAGACATGAGCGGCGACAATGTCGGACGTCAAAGTAATAAGCAGTTCGCTCTGGGCGGATTCGATTTCCATTGTCCTGTATCCTGTAAGGCTATTGTTGTGCGACCCGTCCTACGAGATTCATTTCAGGAGCGGTACATATCCGCTAGACCTTGCCGGTCCATTTCGCAAGAGCATATGGCGTCAAGCCAGCATGTCGATGCGAAAACTCAGAGCATCATATAGTTGTCCATCATTACCGCGATAGTAACCGGGACGATGATGTACATATTCAAAGCCTGTTTTCTCATAGAGATGCACGGCAGTGTTGCTCGCGCGCACTTCCAGATTCATGGATGTGATGCCCCGGCGGCGTGCAGTGCGCAAACTGTCGCGCAGCAAGGCTTCACCAATACCCCGTCCGCGCCAGGCCGGATCGACCGCCAGCAGCAGTAATTCGCATTCGTCCAGCACGGATCGCACCAGCGCAAAGCCCAGCGGCGCCGCGTCCACCCGCGCGATCGTCAGCCAGGTGCCGGGCATCATCATGACGCCGGCCAGTTGCGGCAAGGTCCACGCCTCGCCAAAGACCGGGTCGAAGGCGGGCTCCATCACCGTCATGGCGTCTGCCATCGCATTGCGCTCGCTCTGGTCATAGGTGTCGAGGACAAGGCCCGGCATCATGACGCCGCGCGCTCCGCCATGGTCTGTGCGTCTGCACCCCGGCCATAGATGGGTGTCGGGGGCAGGGCGGGCAGGGCAGCGATCAGGCTATAGTCCGCCGCATCGGGATAGAGATTGACCGCCGCGCCATGGCCGCGCGCGGTCACCAATGCTTCCGCGCCAGTGCCATAGAGGGTGGCGATCTCAAGCTGCATCGCCAGCGTGGCGATGGCGGTAGAGGCGATCGGCGTGGTCGCGCTTAGCCCGTCGGCAGTGAAGCATTGCCAAAAGAGTTCGCCATGCCCGCCAGTGATGGTGACGGCAATCGGTTCGTCACTGGCATGGATTTGCGCGGCTTGTGCTGCGATCAGCGAAGGGGCGCTGTATCCGTGGAGTGGCAGTCCCCAGGCCAGCGCCAGCGCGCGGGCGGCGGCGATGCCGATGCGGACGCCGGTGAAACTGCCCGGACCGACATTGACGGCGATGGCGTCGGCGCGGCCGCCATCGGGCAGGGCGGCAATGGCGGGCAACAACGCTTCGGCATGGCCGCGGCCGACAATTTCATGAAAGCGCGCGACCGGCACGCCTTCTTCCAGCAGCGCCACGGACAAAGCCTGTGTCGCGGTGTCAATCACCAGCAGGCGCAAACGATACTCCCCTCAAGTTGCTTCTTGCGGTTAGTCGATCCGTCGCGATTTGCCAAATGGTGGAAAGGGAAGGCCGCCCTGATCAGACTGCGCGGACTTCCGTGACTTCGGGAACATAATGTTTGAGCAGTTGTTCGATCCCGTTTTTCAGCGTCGCGCTGGAGGAGGGGCAGCCTGAACAGGCACCCTGCAACTGGAGGAATACGGTGCCCTTGTCGAAGCCGCGATAGATGATGTCGCCGCCATCATTGGCGACGGCAGGGCGGACGCGAGTGTCGATGAGGTCGCGAATTTGCGCGACGATCTCGGCATCTTCCGGGTCATCGCCAAAAGCATCGTCATCCAGAGGCACGGCTATGCCCGCGGCCGATCCCGGCGCGAACAGGGGCATGTTGGCGGAAAAATGTTCCAGCAGGATCGACAGCACGTCCGGTTTGACGTCGCGCCATTCCGATCCCGGCGCGATCGTCACCGAAATAAAGTCGCCGCCGAAAAATACGCCGGTGACATCCCCCAGCCCGAACAATGCATCGGCCAGCGGGGACGCTTCGGCCTCCTCCGGCGTCGCAAAGTCGCGGGTTCCATTGCCCATGACCGCTTGGCCGGGGAGGAATTTGATGGTTGCCGGATTGGGCGTGAGTTCGGTCTCGATCAGCATGGCCGCTATGTGGAGATGTGCGCGGCCAAGATCAAGCGCTTCGGGAACTTCGCTGGCGGCCGTCGATTATTCGCGATGACCCAGCAGGAGAGATATAATGGCGACGGAAAAAGATATTCGCGAACATTTCTGGAGCGATCTGAGCAAAAGCCCCTTTCTGATGGTGGGGCTGAATAATAGTCACGAGCATAGCCTGCCGATGACGGCCCAGCTTGATCCTGACGCGGATCATTGTTTCTGGTTCTATACGTCGCGCGACAATCGTTTGGCCCCCGGCGGCCCAGCCATGGCCCAGTTTGCGGCCAAGGATCACGGGCTGTTCGCCTGCATCAACGGCACATTGGTCGAGGAAAGCGATCCGGCTGTGATCGACCGTTATTGGTCAAGCCAAGTCGAGGCCTGGTATGAGGGCGGTCGCAACGACCCCAATCTGCTGATGCTGCGCTTTGACCTTGGCGCCGCGGAAATCTGGCTGGCCGACCTGTCGATTGTCGGCGTGTTTAAGATGATGTTCGGCGGAGACGTGGCCAAGGAAATGGAATCCAAGCACGCTGAAATCTCGCTCTGAAATTAGAATTTGATCGCAGCGGCCGTGCCATTCCGCACGGCCGCTTGCTATTTGCCTGCATCTTCGCCATATGCGTTGCAGCGCAGCAGAGGGACCATGACGGTCCCACAGCGATTGGCAGCGTGATCGTCCGCAACCTGGGTGGCTGGAACAGCCGCTCAAGGACCACGGACCGGCCAATGAGAGTCTGCGCCAAGCTTGAGGCTTCCCTTTTCACGCGGGTCGTTTCGTAACCCGCCTCGCGCCCTTCCTGCGTCCGCAGAGCAAGTTGGCGCCAAGGCCGACTTGTGAGTTTTCTAAATGCAATTCAATGACTTTGGTCTGGCTGAGCCGATCATGAAGGCGCTCGCCTCCAAAAATTATGTGACCCCGACGCCTATTCAGGAAAAGGCGATCCCCGTCCTGCTGGAAGGCAAGGATCTGTGCGGCATCGCCCAGACCGGCACCGGCAAGACCGCGGCCTTTGCGCTGCCCAGCCTCGATTATTTCGCGCGCAACCCCAGGGCGACGCCGATCAAGGGCTGCCGGATGCTGGTGCTGGCCCCGACCCGCGAACTCGCCGCGCAGATTGCGCAGAGCTTCCGCGACTATGGCCGTTTCCTGAAACTGTCGGTGGAAACCGTGTTCGGCGGCGTGCCGATCGGCAAGCAGATCCGCGCACTGGCGGGCGGCGTCGATGTCGTCGTCGCCACCCCCGGTCGCCTGCTCGACCTGATCGACCAGCGCGCGCTGACGATCAAGGACACCGAAATCTTCGTCCTCGACGAAGCCGACCAGATGATGGACATGGGCTTCATCCAGCCCTTGAAGCGCGTCGCCAAGATGCTGCCGGCCGATCGCCAGAACCTGTTTTTCTCGGCCACCATGCCCAAGGAAATCGAGGCGCTTGCCGCCCAGTTCCTCAACAATCCGGTCAAGGTCAGCGTCGCGCCGCAATCGACCACCGCCGAGCGCGTCCATCAGCGCGCGACCTTCGTCAATCAGGGCGAGAAGCAGGCGCTGCTTCACCTGATCCTGAAGAGCGAAGATATTGACCGGGCGCTGATCTTCACCCGCACCAAGCATGGCGCCGACCGCGTCGTGCGCTTCCTGGAAGGCGCGGGGATCGAGGCGTTTGCGATCCATGGCAACAAGAGCCAGGGCCAGCGCACCACCGCGCTCCAGGCTTTCCGTCAGGGCAAGGTGAAGCTGCTGGTCGCGACCGACATTGCCGCGCGCGGCATCGACGTGTCGGGCGTGTCCCACGTCATCAACTTTGAAATCCCCAATGTGGCCGAACAATATGTCCACCGCATCGGCCGCACCGCGCGCGCCGGAGCCGAAGGCATTGCCATCAGCTTCGTGGCGGACGATGAGCGGCCCTATCTGAAGGCCATTGAAAAGGCGACGCGGGTCAAGCTGGAAATGGAGCCGCTGCCGGAGAATTTCATGGAAGCGGTGCGCAACCTGCCCAAGCCGGCCGCTCCCAAGAAGGGACCGAGCCAGACGCCGCAGCAGCAGGCACGTCGCGCTGATGGCCAGCGCAAATATCAGGACGGCCAGAAGCAGCAGCGCGGAACCCCCGACCGCGCCCATCGCCCCGACGCAGAGGGTGGCGAAAAGCGCCCCTTCCGCCGTCGCCGCAGCGGTGGTGCCGTCGGCGCGCATAAGGGCGCCGTCCAGCGCACCGGCGCGCCGCGCTGATTACATACTCCCCTTTTAGGCAGGGGAATTGCACATAGGCTTTCGTCCCCTCTCCACGTCATGCTGAATTTATTTCAGCATCCATTTCTCGTCTCCAGGGGCGGCTTTTGGGGCACGATGGATCCTGAAATAAATTCAGGATGACGTTGGAGGGATAACGGAACTTCATATGCGATTCCTCTCCCTTTTGGGGGGAGGATTTTCGTCCTTTCCATGACCGTGTTTGTCAGTAGCCATTCAGGAAAATCCCGTTAGGCTCTCCGGCCTATGAGATTTTCCCCACGGCGCACCGCCGCTTCGCTGACTGTCCTCGCCCTGCTGCTGTCGGGTTCGCCCGCGCCACTCGCTGCCCGGACCGATCCTGCTCCTGCCGTTGCGGGCGGCGCGATTGCGCCGCAGGTGCGGCCATGGCTTTACGAAAATAGCGATGTTCCTATCGACGCGGCGTGGCGCTTTGGCACGCTGTCCAACGGGTTGCGCTATGCGATCCGTCGCAATGGCGTGCCGCCGGGGCAGGTGTCCGTCCGGCTGCGGATCGATGCCGGATCGCTGATGGAGCGGCCCGACGAACAGGGTTACGCCCATTTCATGGAGCATCTGACCTTTCGCGGGTCACGCCATGTCCCCGATGGCGAATCCAAGCGTATCTGGCAGCGGCTGGGTGTGACCTTTGGCAGCGACAGCAATGCGCAGACCACGCCGACCGGCACCAGCTACGCACTCGACCTGCCGCAGGCGACGCAGCAGACGCTGGGCGAGAGCCTGAAAATCCTGTCCGGCATGATGGCCGATCCCAATATCATCGACAGCGCGGTCAATGCCGAGCGCGCCGTCGTGCTGGCCGAACGGCGCGAGGGGGACGGGCCGCAAATGCGGATTTCCGACATCAGCCGCCTGCATTTCTTCGCCGGGCAGCCACTGGCCGATCATGCGCCGATCGGCACGGTCGCGACGCTCAATGCGGCGACGGCGGCCAAGATGACGGCGTTTCACCAGCGCTGGTATCGCCCCGAAAATGCGGTGATTGCGATAGCGGGGGATATCGACCCGGCGCTGGCCGAGCAGCTGATCAAGGAGCAGTTTGGCAGCTGGTCGGTGCCGGGCAAGGGCGCGCCATTGCCCGATTTCGGCACGCCAGATCCCAAATTTCCTGCGACCCGCGTCGCGGTGGAGCCGGGGGTGCCGCTGGGCATGACGCTGGCGTGGCTGCGTCCGTGGAAACCGCGCGCCGACACTATCCTGTACAATCAGGATAAGCTGACTGACATGCTGGCCTTGCAGATCATCAGCCGGCGGCTGGAACAGGCCGCGCGCAGCGGCGGCAGTTTTCTGCAATCAAGCGTCGAGCAGCAGGATGTCAGCCGGTCGGTCGACGGCACGTTCATGACCATCATCCCGACGGGCGATAATTGGGAAAAGGCGCTGGCCGATGTGCGCGCCATTGTGGAGGACGCCAAGACCACGCCGCCCAGCCAGACCGAAATCGACCGCGAATATGCGCAGATGGATACGGCACTGGCGATCCAGGTCGAAAATGCCGATACGGAGGCTGGCGCCAAGCAGGCGAGCGACCTGATCAGCGCGGTCGATATTCGCGAAACCACGGTCAGTCCCGACGCGGCGCTCAGCATCTTCCGGTCCGGCAAGGCGAGCATGACGCCTGCCAAGATCGTCGAATCGACGAACCGGCTGTTTTCTGCGGGCGTGTTCCGCACGCTGCTGGTGACGGGCAAGGCGCAGCCGGGGCTGGACGCCAAGCTGGCCGCCGCCGTCGCCGCGCCGGTCAAGGCCGCGACCAATGCGCGGCTGGCCGACAAGCTGGTGACAATGGCCGACCTGCCCAAATTGGGCGCGCCGGCGACCGTTTTGTCCCGCACGCCGATCGGCCTGCCGGGGATGGAGAGCATCACTTTTTCCAACGGGGTCAAGCTGACCCTGTTCGCCAATGATGCCGAGACCGAGAAAGTGCGGATCAATGTGCGGTTCGGCCATGGCCAGCAGGCCTTCTCGCCATCCAAGCCGGTGGCGAGCTGGGCGGGGGACTATGCATTGGTTGCCAGTGGCATCGGTACGCTGGGCCAGCGGGAACTGGATGACCTGACCAATGGTCGCCGCATGGGGATGGACTTTGCGACTGACGAGGATGCGTTCGAGTTGCAGGCGGTGACGCGCCCGGCGGACTATAAGGACCAGCTGCGGCTGTTCGCGACCAAGCTGGGCGCACCCGGCTGGGATCCCGCGCCGATCGCGCGGGTCAAGACCGGCGCGACTGTTGCCTATGACGCCATGACCCGGTCGCCCGACGCGGTGCTCAGCCGTGATCTTAGCTGGTTGCTGCATGGCAAGGATGTGCGGTTCCGCACGCCCTCGCTGGCCGAAATCAACGCGCTGACGCCGCAGGCCTTTCGCGCGACATGGGAACCGATCCTGGCGTCGGGTCCGATCGAGGTGCAGATTTTCGGGCAGGTGAAGGCGGATGACGCGATCGCGGCGGTGGCTGCGACGCTAGGCGCGCTGCCGCCGCGTCCCGATACGCCGGTGCCAGCGGCCAACCGGGCGATGCGCTTTCCCGCCCATGTCGAAGCGCCGGTGGTGCTGCGGCACAAGGGGGACAAGGAACAGGCCGCTGCCGTCATGGCATGGCCGACATCGGGCGGCTTCACCCTGCAAAAGGAAGCCCGCCAGCTGGAAATCTTGACGCAGATCTTCAACGATCGGCTGTTCGACCGGCTGCGATCGACCGAGGGGGCGGCCTATTCGCCCAGTGTCCAGAATAGCTGGCCTTTCTCCTATGAGAGTGGCGGCTATATATTGGTGACCAGTCAGGTGCGGCCCGACCGGATCGGCTATTTCTACGATGTGGTGAAATCGACCGCGGCTGATCTGGCCAAGACGCCGGTCAGTGATGATGAGTTGCAGCGCGCGGTCGCCCCGATGCGGCAGATGCTGATGCGGGCAGGGACGGGCAATGCCTTCTGGATGAACCAGATGGAGGGCGCGACCCATGATGCCCGCTATGTCGCAGCGATGCAGACCATGGCGCAGGATATGCTGACCGTCACCCCGGCGCAGTTGCAGGCGCTGGCCGCCCGCTATCTGGCCCCTGCAAAAAGCTGGTCGGCGATCGTCCTGCCCGAAGGGGTCACCGCGAAATAGCCGGGGCTGCATGAGCACGCGCGCTCGGTCGGCATATGGCCTAGCCGATCGCGCGCAGAGCCGCGACGATCATCCGGGCGGACAAGCGGGCGGTGTCCGCCGCGCTCAGGCTAGGACGCGACAGACTGCGATGGCCGAGGCCAAACATGCAGGCGAGGACAATTTCCTCCGCGCCGTCCAGCGCTTCGCCGGACAGGTCGGGATTGGCGGCGCAGGCAAAGTCGCGGATGTAGCGGCGAAAGCGAACGCACATCGCGGCGATGGTGTCGCCGACCGGCCGATTGCGGAAACTTTCGGCCATGATGTCGAAGGACAGGGCTTCGTCCTTTTCATCGACAATATGCAACAGCAATTGTTCGAACGTCTGTTCGATCGTCAGTTCGCCCGCATCCAACCGGTTGCGCAGCGCGTCCATGTGCAGACAGCGTTCATCGGCATCGACTTGAACAATTGCCTCGATAATATCTTCCTTGCCCTTGAACAGGCGATAAATCTGACCGACCGAAACTTTCGCTGCCGTTGCGAGTTCCGCCATCGACGTTTGGTGGAACCCATGGCTGTCGAACAGGTCGCGGGCAGCAGCCATGATCCGCTCCTTACCCGTCTTTTCGGACGCCGGCTGATCTTGCTGCACTGCGGTCATTTTTACCCCTCGGCCTTTTTTCTCTCTTGAATTCGCTTTGGCATGATCCTACCTGCGGCGCAAGCGGAATGAACGTTCATTCCTATCAGTATCCTATCAAAACGGAAATATGCACGATGCAAAAGGGGAAGTTCATCGGTTTGCTGGCGTGCGCGTCAGCGCTGGCGCTCAGTGCGTGCGGGGACAGTCCGCCGCCTGCGCCGCCACCACCTGCCGTTGGCGTAGTGACACTGACGACCGGCTCCGCGCCGTTGCTCAATGAGCTGCCCGGCCGCATTGTCGCGGTCGAAACCGCTGAAGTTAGGCCGCAAATCAGCGGCGTTATCCGCCGTCGCCTGTTTGCCGAGGGCAGCGTCGTGCGGGCCGGGCAATTGCTCTATGAAATTGAGGACGCCCCCTATCGCGCTGCCGTCGCGCAGGCGCAGGGATCACTGGCGCGGGCCAATGCCGCGATCCGGTCCACCAGTTTGCAGGCGCAACGCTACAAGGAACTGGTCGGCATCAATGCGGTCAGCCGTCAGGAATATGACGATGCCGACGCTGCCGCGCAGCAGGCTCGCGCCGATGTTGCAGCGCAGCGTGGAGCCGTGCAATCGGCGCAGGTGAACCAGAATTTCACCCGCATCCGCGCGCCCATTTCCGGCCGGATCGGTCGGTCGCTGTTCACGCCGGGCGCGCTGGTGCAGGCGGGGCAAACGGACCCGCTGGCGACGATCCAGCGCACCGACGCTGTCTATGTCGATGTCACCCAGTCCGCCGCGCAGATCATCGACCTGAAACAGGCGATGAAGAGCGGCGGGGTGAGCGGGGCGGATGGCGCGCGCATCCAGCTGTTGTTGCCTAATGGCAGCACCTATCCGATCGAGGGTCGGCTGCAATTTTCCGAAGTGTCGGTCGATCCAACGTCGGGCGCGGTAACGCTGCGCGCTTCCTTCGCCAATCCCGACGGGCTGTTGTTGCCCGGCATGTATGTCCGCGCCAAGATGATCGAGGGCCAGCGGACCCAGGCCATCCTCGCGCCGCAGCAGGGCATCAGCCGCGACGCGCGTGGCCGGGCGACCGCGATGGTCGTTGGCAAGGATAATAAGGCGGAAATGCGCCAGGTGACCGTCGACCGGGCGGTCGGCGACAAGTGGATCGTCACGGGCGGCCTGAAGGCGGGCGACCGGCTGATCGTCGAGGGGCTGGTCAATCTGCGCCCCGGCACGCTGGTCAAGCCCGGCGCGCCGCAGCAGGTGACTGCTTCCAAGGGCGGGGCGCAATAAATCATGGCCCGTTATTTTATCGACCGGCCCATCTTCGCATGGGTCATCGCCATCGTCATCATGCTGGCGGGCCTGCTCGCCATCCGATCGCTGCCCGTCGCGCAATTTCCTGAAATCGCGCCGCCCACGGTCAGCATCGGCACCAGCTATCCGGGCGCCAACGCCCAGACGCTGGAAAGCACGACGACCCAGATCATCGAGCAGCAGCTCAAGGGCATCGACAATCTGCGCTATTTTTCGTCCACCAGCGACAGCGCGGGCAATCTGACCATCACCCTGACGTTCGAGCAGGGAACCGACGCGGACATCGCGCAGGTGCAGGTGCAGAACAAGCTGGCGCAGGCCACCCCGCTCTTGCCGCAGGAAGTGCAGCAACAGGGGCTGCGCGTCACCAAATCGACCGCCAGCTTCCTGATGGTGATGGCGGTTTATGCCGATGATGGCATCCACGACCAGCAGGATGCGGGCGACTTCATCGCGTCATCGCTGCAAGACCCGATCAGCCGCGTCACCGGCGTTGGCGACACCCAGTTGCTGGGTGCGCAATATGCGATGCGGGTGTGGCTGGACCCCTATAAGATGGCCAATCTGGGCGTCACCACCGGCGACGTGAAGGCGGCGATCCAGGCGCAAAATGCGCAGGTGTCGGCGGGCCAGATCGGCGGTACGCCATCGCCCAAGGGGCAGGCGCTCAACGCCACAGTCACCGCCCAGTCGCGGTTGCGCACGCCCGAGGAATTTCGCGCCATCCGCCTGCGCAGCAATGGCGACGGATCGGTCGTTTTGCTGTCCGACGTCGCACGGGTCGAGCTGGGATCGGAAAATTACAGTTTCGGCGCCAAGTTCAATGGCCATCCGGCAGCGGGCTTCGGCATCAAGCTGGCCCCCGGTGCCAACGCGCTGGATACGGTTGCCGACGTGAAGGCGCAGATTGACGCGCTGTCCAAGAATTTCCCCGTCTGGGTCAAATATGACTTCCCCGTCGACAACTCGACCTTTGTCAAACTGTCGGTCGAACAGGTCATCCACACGCTGATCGAAGCGGTGCTGCTAGTGTTCGTCGTGATGTTCCTGTTCCTCCAGAACTGGCGCGCGACCCTGATCCCCACCATTGCCGTGCCGGTCGTGCTGCTGGGATCGCTGGCGATCCTTCAGGTGGCAGGTTTCACCATCAACACGCTGACATTGTTCGGCATGGTGCTGGCGATCGGCCTGCTGGTCGATGACGCAATCGTCGTCGTCGAAAATGTCGAGAGGCTGATTCAGGACGAAGGCCTCAGCCCCAAGGAAGCGGCGAAAAAGTCGATGGACGAGATTAGCGGCGCGCTGATCGGCATCGGTCTGGTCCTGTCGGCGGTGTTCCTGCCGATGGCTTTCTTCGGTGGTTCGACCGGCGTTATCTTCCGCCAGTTTTCGATCACCATCGTCTCCTCGATGATCCTGTCGGTGCTGGTCGCGCTGATCCTGACGCCCGCTTTGTGCGCCACGATCCTGAAGCCTGCCAAGCATGACCATGCGACGCAGAAGGGCTTTTTCGGCTGGTTCAACCGCACGTTCGACAAGGGCGTCGTGCGTTATGGGCAGGGCGTGGAGAAGGTCGAGCGGCGCTGGGGCCGGACGATGCTGGTCTTTGGCCTCATTACGGTCGGTATGGCGGTCATCTTCCTGCGCCTGCCCAGCGGCTTCCTGCCCGAAGAGGATCAGGGGCGCATCATCAACCAGGTGTCGCTGCCGTCAGGCGCGACGATCGAGGAAACCGAACGGACGCTCGACCGGGTGCGCGACTATTATCTGAAAGATGAATCCAAGAATGTCGCGGCGGTATTCACCATTTCCGGCTTCGGCTTCGTCGGACAGGGACAGAATGTCGGTATTGCCTTTGTGCGGATGAAGGACTGGTCCGAGCGCAACGGGGACGCCAACAGCGTCATGGCCGTGGCGCAACGCGCCAACGCCGCCATGCGCAAGATTTCGTCCGCCATGGTGATCGCCTTCGTGCCGCCAGCCGTGCAGGAACTGGGCAATGCGTCGGGTTTCGATTTCCAGCTACTGGATCAGGGCAATGTCGGCCATGAAAAGCTGCTGGCGGCGCGCAACCAGTTGCTGGGTATGGCGATGGGCGACAAACGGCTGGCGCAGGTGCGGCCCAATGGTCTGGAGGACAGCGCGCAGTTGAAGCTGACCGTCGATCAGGCGGCGGCTGGGGCGCTGGGTATTGCACAGGCAGACGTCAACGATACGATCAGCACCAATCTGGGCAGCAGCTACGTCAATGATTTCATTGATCGCGACCGGGTGAAGCGCGTGTTCGTGCAGGCGGATGCACCGTTCCGCACGACGCCCGATTCCATCGGCGCACTGCATGTCCGGGGCAGCAGCGGCGTGATGGCACCGCTGTCCGCCTTTGCCACGACGGAGTGGACTCAAGGGCCGGCGCGGCTGGAGCGGTTCAACGGCGTGCCGTCGATGAACATCCAAGGCGCGCCTGCACCGGGCGTATCGAGCGGTGACGCGATGCAGGCGATGGAGGAATATGCCGCCAAATTGCCCGCTGGCATCGGCTATAGCTGGAACGGCATTTCCTACGAGGAACGCACGTCCGGCGGGCAGGCACCCTATGTCTATGCATTGTCGATGCTGATAGTGTTCCTGTGCCTTGCCGCGCTGTATGAAAGCTGGTCGGTGCCGATTGCGGTGCTGCTGGTTGTGCCGCTGGGCGTGCTGGGCGCGGTGATCGCGGCGACGCTGGCGGGGCTGAACAACGACATCTACCTCCAGGTCGGCCTGATCACCACGATCGGCGTGTCGGCGAAGAATGCGATCCTGATCGTGGAATTTGCCGAGGAGAAGATGCGCGAGGGCATGTCGCCCGCTGCGGCGGCGCTGGAAGCGGGCAAGCTGCGGCTGCGGCCGATCCTGATGACCAGCTTCGCCTTCATCTTCGGCGTGTTGCCGCTGGCGGTATCGTCCGGGGCAGGGGCCGGTGGCCAGAATGCGATCGGTTGGGCCGTGGTCGGCGGGATGCTGTCGGCGACCGTGCTGGCGATCTTCTTCGTGCCGGTATTCTTCACCGTGGTGAAGCGGCTGTTCCGGGAACATAAGACCCATGATGCGGCCCATGAGCAGGCGAGCCCTGCCGCGCCGCAGGAGGCATAAGAGATGCGTAACATGAAGGCGCTGGGCGCCATCACCCTGTCGCTGGCGTTGGCCGCCTGCGACATGGCCCCCAAATATGTGCGGCCCGTCCTGCCGGTGCCGGCGACCAGTCCGCAGGGACCAGCTTATGGCGCGGCAGACGGGGCGGCGATCGTCCCGGCCGACACGGCATGGCGCGATTTTTTCACCGACGCCCGTCTGGCGCGGGTGATTGAAACGGCGCTGGCCAATAATCGCGACCTGCGCGTTGCACTGGCCAATGTCGAACAGGCGCGAGCCCAATATAAGGTGCAGCGCGCCGACCTGCTGCCGACGGTCGCGGCGGGCGGAACCGCAACCTATCAGGATTCGCCCTTTTCGCTCGCCGGGTCGGGGCGGACCGATGTTTATCAGGCGCAGGTCGGCATTTCGGCCTGGGAAATCGACCTGTTCGGGCGGGTGCGAAACCTGAACAAGGCGGCGCAGGAGCAATATTTTGCGAGCGTCGAAACCCGCAATGCGGCGCAGACCGCGCTGATCGCAGAGGTGGCCAATGCCTGGCTGACCATGGCGGCGGATCAGGAACGGTTGCGGATCGCCCGCGATCTGGAAAGCGCGTTCGGCAAGACGCTGGAGCTTAATCGCGCGCGCTTTGCCAAGGGGATCGCGTCCGAACTGGAAGTGCGGCAGGCGCAGACCAGCTATGATGCAGCGCGATCGACGATCGCCGAGACGCTGACCTTGGTGGCGCAGGATCAGAATGCGCTCAACCTGCTGGCGGGCACGACCGTTGCGGGCAGTGACCTGCCCGATGCTTTGCCGCCCGCCGGGGCGACGATCGACAATCTGCCCGCTGACATCGCATCCGACGTGCTGCTGCGGCGGCCCGATATTGCAGCGGCCGAGCATCAGTTGCGCAGCGCCAACGCCAATATCGGCGCGGCGCGGGCGGCCTTTTTCCCCAATATCTCGCTGACGGCGGCGTTCGGATCGCTGAGCCTTGGCCTGTCCAACCTGTTCGGGTCGGGCAGCCAATTCTGGTCGGTCGCGCCGTCGGCATCGCTGCCGATCTTCGACTTCGGCAAGAATAAGGGCAATCTGGCCTATGCCAAAGCCACCTATGACGCGATGCTGGCGACCTATGAAAAGAGCGTGCAGACCGGTTTTCGCGAGGTCGCCGATGCGCTGGCGCGGCGCGGGACGATGAGCCAGCAGTTGGAAGCGCAAACATCGCAGCGCGATGCGGCGCGGGTCGCCTATACGCTGTCGGACGCCCGTTTTCGTGCCGGGGTCGATCCCTTCCTGACGACGCTGGATTCGCAGCGGGCGCTGTCCACGGCGGAGCAGAGCCTGCTGGCGACGCGGCTGACCCGTGCGACCAATATGGTCGAGCTGTATCGGGCGATGGGTGGCGGGCTGAAATAAGGGCGTTTTGATCGCAAGGGGCGGGAGGCGTGGCCATCTGTCCCTTGCTATACGGGGCAGGAGATTTTGGAGACTGTTCCATGACCCTTGCCACGACCCGGTTTTCCTCGCCCGTCGGCATGTTGACGCTGGTAGCCAGCGACGCCGGGCTGGTGGCTGTCCTGTGGGAGGAGGATGATCCTGCGCGGGTGCGTTTGCCCGCGACAGGGGAGCGGACCGACCATCCGATCCTGCGCCAGACCGCCGATCAACTGGCGGACTATTTCGCGGGGACACGCCAGCAGTTCGACCTGCCGCTCGATTTCCGGGGGACGGCTTTTCAGCAACGGGTCTGGGCCGCGCTGCTGGCAATCCCGTTCGGGGAAACGCGCAGCTATGGCGCGATTGCCAGCGCGATCGGCAAGCCGACCGCATCGCGCGCGGTAGGGGCCGCCAATGGCCGCAACCCGATCTCGATCATCGCGCCCTGCCACCGGGTGGTGGGCAGCAACGGCGCGCTGACCGGTTTTGCAGGCGGACTGGCGGCCAAGACTTGGCTGATCGAGCATGAGCGACGAGTGAAGGGGGATGCCCGGCCATAGGCGGTTGCGCCGATCGGGTGATCGGCCTAGGCTGGATGATATAAGGAGTCATCGAAATGAACCAGCGTAACCGCTGAAGCGGCACGACAAATAGTAGCGGAGCAATCCGCCCTTCTGGCTCTGTTTCGAGATCATCATGCACAAATTGAACAAGAAGATTTGCGTCGTCACCGGCGCTGCGCGCGGCATTGGCCATGCAATCGCCGCGCGTTTTCATGACGAAGGCGCGACCGTCATCCTGACCGACATCGATGAGGACGCGGGGGCTGCGGCCGCAGCGGAAATCGGCTGCCGGTTTATCGCGCTCGACGTGCGGGAGGAAGCGGACTGGGCGCGCCTGGCCGATTCTGTCCCGACGATCGACGTCATGGTCAATAATGCGGGCGTGACCGGGTTCGAGCATGGTCGGGTCGCCCATGATCCTGAACATGCGACGCTGGCCGACTGGCAGGCTGTCCACCGGATCAACCTGGACGGCACATTTTTGGGGTGCCGCTATGCGATCGGCGCGATGAAGGCGCGCGGCACCGGATCGATCATCAACATGTCGTCGCGGTCGGGGCTGGTGGGTATCCCGCTGGCCGCCGCCTATGCCTCGTCCAAGGCGGCGATCCGCAACCATAGCAAGTCGGTGGCCCTCTATTGCGCGCAGCAGGGCTGGCGCATCCGCTGCAACTCGATCCATCCCGCCGCGATCCTGACGCCGATGTGGGAAACCATGATCGGCGACGGCCCGGACCGGGACGACAGGATGGCGGCGATGGTGGCCGACACGCCGCTCAGGCGGTTCGGCATGCCCGATGAGGTCGCGACGATTGCGGTGATGCTGGCGTCGGACGAAGCGACCTATATGACCGGGACGGAGGTCAATATTGACGGTGGCCTGCTGGCGGGTTCCGCGGCGGCACCCGGCTGATCGGGATGCCATGTTGACGTCTTGGTGGATTGTCCCGCGCCATCGTTGCGCGCTTGCATCGCTGGACAGGATCGGGGCACAAGGGCGGCAATGTCCCTTCCCCAAACCACTGTGCCAGCCCGTCCTGATCCATCGCCGCCTTCGACCACGTCGACATTTCGCATCGACATCTGGCGCAGCCTTGGTGATCGGCGGATCGCGTGCCGGGTCGATGCCGGGCCGGGGGTGACCGCGCTGTCCGGCCCGTCGGGGGTGGGCAAGACGACGATACTCAACATGGTCGCCGGGCTGTTGCGGCCCGATGGCGGCCATATTCATGTGCAGGACGTGCCGCTGTTCGACGGCGCGTTGGGCATCGATGTGCCACCCGAACATCGGCATCTGGGCTATATCTTTCAGGATGCCCGGCTTTTCCCGCACCTGCGGGTCCGCGGCAACCTGCTCTACGGTATCCGTCATTTGCCAGATGCAGCCGAAGCGCTGGAGGAGATGGCCCGCTTTCTTGGCATTGCATCACTGCTCGATCGCTGGCCATCGACCCTGTCGATGGGGGAAGCGCAGCGGGTGGCGATTGGCCGTGCCTTGCTGACGCGCCCGTCCTGCCTGCTGATGGACGAGCCGCTGGCGTCGATCGACCGCGCACGGCGCGCTGATATATTGCAGCTGGTCGAACGGCTGCGGGACGAAGTGGGCGTGCCGATCCTGTATGTCACCCATGATCTGTCGGAGGCCGAGCGCCTGTCCGCGCATATCGTCCAGATGGATTTTGAATGATGGCTGCCCCTCAGACCATGGACAGGATCATGCCGTGATGCTGGATCTGCCGCCAGATTACTGGCCGATCATCGCTTTGTCGCTCAAGGTCAGCGCGGTTGCGGTCGGGGCGATGCTGCCGATTGCGTTCGCGCTGGCCTGGATATTGGCGCGATGGCAGTTTCCCGGCAGGATGTTGCTCGACGCGCTGGTCTATCTGCCGCTGGTCGTGCCACCGGTCGTCACCGGCTGGCTGTTGTTGCTCTTGTTCGGCGCGAACGGTCCGGTCGGGCGCTGGCTTGGCGAGTGGTTTGGCATCACCCTGCTGTTCCGCTGGACCGGCGCAGCCCTTGCCGCCGGGATCATGGCCCTGCCGCTGATGGTGCGGGCGATTCGCCTTTCGATCGAGTCGGTGGACCGACGACTGGAAGGCGCAGCGCGGACGCTGGGCGCGGGGCCGCTGCGGGTGTTCCTGACCATTTCCCTTCCGCTGTCCCTGCCCGGCGTGCTGGCGGGCGTGATATTGGGCTTTGCCCGGTCGATAGGCGAATTTGGCGCGACCATCACCTTCGTGTCCGATATCCCCGGCGAAACCCGCACGCTGCCGATCGCCATCTACGCGGCGCTGCAAGCCCCCGGCGCGGAAGCCGTTGTGACGCGGCTTGCCATCGCGTCGATCCTGTTGTCGCTGACCGCCCTGCTATTGTCCGAAGTGCTGGCCAGACGCATGGGGGCGGGGGTCCGAAGCTATCGGGCATGAGGCACCCGGCATCAGGTAGAGCGGCTTGATTGCGTTGTAATGGTGCACCCAAGTGGATTCGAACCACTGGCCTTTGCCTTCGGAGGGCAACGCTCTATCCAGCTGAGCTATGGGTGCGCGACGCTGGCTGGTAAGCCGTGTCAGACAGGCCGCTTAGCAAAGGCCGTTCGTCCGCGCCAGCGGCAAAATCGCCGCTGGGCCATCTTATTTCGGTGCTTTCTGCATCGGCTGGAATTTGCCCAGGCCGCAGCTGGCACCCGGTTGCAGGCCAGGACCATTATTCCACAGCACGGTGATGATATCGACCGAACAGAGCTGGGAGAGACTGGTGCGGTAGGAAAAGCGCTTCTCAAATCCCAGGCTGGGGCAGCTGTTGGGCAGGGTGTTGCGGTAGATTTTATTGCCGTTCATGATGAAGTCGATGGTGCGGTCATCGCGGACATTGGTTGAGCGGATCGACGTCAGTGGCACGCAGTCGAGCGTTTTGCCGCCGGTCGGGACATAGGGGTCGGGCGCGGTCTTGGCGATGGCGGGGGTGACGGCGCAGGCCAGCGCGAGACCCAAAGCGAGACGGACGGACATGCTTTCTCTCCTTCGATTGCGTTTGAACGAATCGACGTCGCAGGACGATGAAACCCGTCTCTAGCGCGCCGGGCCTGAACCCAGGAAGAACAGCGCGGGTTCAGGCGGGCGGCGGGGTCTTGGGCTTGAAGCGGCACAGGTCGGCGACCGGGCAGCGCCAGCATTCGGGTTTGCGTGCCTTGCAGATATAGCGGCCGTGGAGGATCAGCCAGTGATGGGCGTCGCGGCGGAACGGCTGGGGGACGCGCTTGTCGAGTTTTGTTTCCACAGCTAGCACGGTCTTGCCGGGGGCCAGCCCGGTGCGGTTGCCGACGCGGAAGATGTGGGTGTCGACCGCGAACGTCTCCTGCCCGAAGGCGGTGTTGACGACGACATTGGCGGTCTTGCGTCCGACGCCGGGCAGGGTCGTCAGCGTGTCGCGATCCTGCGGCACTTCCCCGCCGAAATCGCGGACCAATATGTCTGACAGGGCAATGACATTCTTCGCCTTGGTATTGAACAGGCCGATGGTGCGGATATGGGTTTTTAGGCCTTCCTCGCCAAGGTCCACCATCTGCTGGGGCGTGGTGACGTCCATGAATAGGGCGCGGGTCGCCTTGTTGACGCCGACGTCCGTGGCTTGCGCCGAAAGCGTGACCGCGACCAGCAGCTGGTAGGGATTGCCATATTCCAGCTCGGTCACCGGCGCGGGATTGGCTTCGGCCAGGCGGCTGAAAAAGTCGAAGATTTGCGCCTTGTTCATGGGCGTCAGAGACCCAATACGCCCTTCATGTCGTAGCGCCCGACGCTCTGGCTGATCAGCCATTGCGCGCCCTTGACCGCGCCGCGCGCGAAGATGGTGCGGTTTTCGGCGCGGTGGCCGATTTCTATGCGTTCGCCTTCAGCCGCGAAGATGACCTGATGGTCGCCCGCGACCGATCCGCCACGCAGGGCGGCAAAGCCGATCGCGCCCTGCGCCCGCGCGCCGGTGATGCCGTCGCGGCCGCGTTCGCTATGGTCGGCGAGCGTAATGCCGCGTCCGCGCGCGGCGGCTTCGCCCAGCAGCAGGGCGGTGCCGGAGGGCGCGTCAACCTTGTGCCGGTGGTGCATCTCGACAATCTCGATATCCCAGTCGTCGCCAAGGCCGGCTGCGGCCTGTTCCACCAGCGCGGCGAGCAGGTTGACGCCGAGCGAGGTGTTGCCGGTCTGGAGGATGGGGATCATCGCGGCGGCTTCGTCGATCAGGGCGTGGTGGACGGATTCGAGGCCAGTGGTGCCGATCAGGATCGGCTTGTTGGCGGCAATGCAGACATCGAGATGGACAGAGAGAGCGCCGGGCACGGAGAAGTCGATCAGCACGTCGCTGCGCTGTGCCAGTTCCAGCGGATCGGTGGTGATGGCGATGCCCGGTGCGATCTCGCCGCTGCCGTCGCGGTCGGTGCCGCCTGCTATGCCAAGGCCTGCGTCTGCGGCGACCTGCGCGATGGCGCGGCCCATGCGGCCTGCGGCCCCGAAAATCCCGATAGTCGTCATGATCGCCCCGTTCGCACTTAGTTGCTGTGGCCGATGCCAGAGCGGCAGCGCTTTGTCATTATCGTTCAATAGCGCTCGCCACCGCAGGCGATGCGCCCGGTGCCGCGATTGTCGACCGAGCAGGCGGGCTTGCCGTTGACGGTGACGTCGCCGGAGCCGGTGGCGGTGATCTTGGCAGTGACATCGGCAGTGAGGGCGATGCTGCCCGGCCCGTCATTGGCAAGGGTCGCCTGGCGCGCGCGCAGGGCGTCGCCAGCGACCGCGCCCGGCCCGGAGACGCGGATATTGGCGACGCCGGTTCGTCCGGTCAGGGTCGCGCGGCCACCGCCCGCCAGCGACAGGTCGATCCGGTCGAGATCGACCGCCGCCACACTCACGTCGCCATTGCCGCCCAGCACAATATCGCCGCGCAATCCCTTCATCCGGCTGACCGTTACCGATCCGCCGCCTGTCAGGACGATGCGGGAAAGATCGCCGGTGGAGAGGCGCAGGGTCGCTGCGCCGCCGCTTTTTTCACCGGGCCGCGGGCGGATCATGGTGATAGTCAGCAGGCGGCCGGAGACGGTGACGTTCAGCCGGTCGAGCAGCGCCTGATCCCCCTCCGCGCGGGCCGATGCGCCAGCACCAGTGGTGATGACGACGCTGACCGGTGCGTCGAGCCGGATCGCGTCGAAGCTGGTGATCGTATAGCCGCGCGTCGCCGCCGCTGCGGGCGTCGCGATCAGGAGTGCTGCGCCGGTCAGGGCGCGCAGCGCGCCTCGCCCGGTCCTGTGCGTTTGATTGTACATTGCGCCTTGCCCTTCACCGTCACGTCGCCCGGCCCCATGATGCTGATAGCGACCGCGCCGTCCGACGCAAAGGCAATGTCACCCACACCCAGGATCGACACGTCGGCCTTGCCCAGTGTGAGGCCGTCGGCGTCGATATCGCCCGCGCCGGCGATGGCGAGTTTGCCTTCATCTGCGGTGCCGGAAATCTTGACCGATCCTGCGCCGGTGATGTCGGTTTTCAGGCTGCGCAATTTGACCGCGCCAATGTCGAAATCGCCAGCGCCGGTGAGCGACAGGTCGAGGGCGTCGCCCTCCGCCCGGTCGAGCGTGAAATCGCCCGCGCCGGTCAAAGCAGCGGCGCGGATGGCTGGCATGGTGACGCGGATGGTCGCGCCCTCATTATCGTCCTTGCGGCCCCAGTTCCAGTTGCCGTTCGACTTGCGGCCGATGACCAGCCGGTCGCCCTTGACCATGATGTCGAGCTGTTCGATCGCCTTGGGATCACCCTCTGCCTTGACGGAATAGCTGTCGCCGATCGTCACGGCGACATCGTCCGGGCCAGTGGCGTCGATCGCGGTGAAATTTTTGAGCGTCGACCAGTCCTGCGTCGCGCTTGCATTGGATGCGGGCGCGGTGTCATCGGCGTGGCGCGAGCAGGCGGCGGTCGAGAGGGCGAGTCCAGCGACGAACAGGGCGGACAAAGTCGGGGAATGGGGCATCATCATCTCCATACTGTATTGCCAAGTTAATACACGTTCGCGGTGGTGGTTCCAAGCCCCCTTGTTCGTCGGACAGGATCGGGCAAGATAGCAACCAGAATTGAGCGGAGTAGCATGAGTATGCGCGGCCTTTCCTTCGGCATATCCCTGATCGCGTTGATGGTCGGCAGCACCGCGCTGGCCGAGGTGGAAGGGGATAAGGGCGCGCGATGGTGGGCGCATGTCGAGGCGCTGGCGAATGATGCGATGGAAGGGCGCGGCACCGGGACGCCCGGCTATGACAAGGCGGCATCCTATGTGATCGGCCAGTTTCAGGCGATGGGCCTGAAGCCCGCTGGCACGCAGGGCTATCGCCAGCCGGTCGCCTTTGTCGAGCAGCGGATCGTGTCGGACAAGTCGAGCGCGGCGCTGGTGGGGCCGCAGGGGGTGGTGCCGCTGGCGGTGCCGGGCGATCTGATCTTCGGCGGCGGGGGCGGGCCGGTGCCCGAAAACATCGACGCGCCACTGGTTTTCGCGGGCTATGGCCTGCATTTGCCCGAAGCGGGGCATGATGATTTTGCCGGGCTGGATTTGAAGGGAAAGATCGTCGTCGTGCTGTCGGGTGGTCCGGCGAGCCTGTCGGGCGCACTCAAATCCCATGCGCGGTCGGAACGGTCGCACTGGCTGGCGGAGCAGGGCGCGCTGGGGCTGATTACTTTGGTGACGCCCAAGCAGGTGGAGATTCCCTGGGACCGGCGGATCGCCCTGTCGGGCGCGCCTGCGCTTTATTATAGCGATGTCAGTTTGCGGGATACGCAGACGCCGTTTCTGGGGGCGCAGATGGACCCGGCCAAGTCGGATCTGCTGTTTGCCGGGTCGGGGCAGGATTTTGGCGCGATTGCGGCGGCGGCGGATGCTTCTGCGCCGGTCGCATCCTTTCCGTTAGCGGTGCGACTGAAGGCGCAGGTGAGTGCGACGCGGGCCGAATTGTCATCGCCCAATCTGGTTGCGGTGCTGCCCGGCAGCGATCCCAAGCTGCGGCATGACTATGTCGTGCTGTCGGCGCATCTGGACGGCTATGGCGTCGGCACGCCGATCAAGGGGGACGCCATTTATAATGGCGCGTTCGACAATGCGTCGGGGGTCGCCAGCCTGTTGGAGATTGGTCGCGCGCTCAAAGCCAGCAAGGTGAAGCCCAAACGGTCGATCCTGTTCGCCATCGTTACGGCGGAGGAGAAGGGGTTGCTGGGCGCCCGCTATTTTGCGCGCCGCCCGACCGTGCCGCAGAAAAGCATCGTCGCCGACCTGAATTTCGACATGGCGCTGCCGATATTCCCGCTGACCAGCGTGACGCCGATCGGCTATGATCAAAGCTCGCTGGGCAAGGATGCCGAGGCCGTGAGCGCGGCGATGAACCTGCCGATCACCCCCGATCCCTTCCCCGACCGCAACGTGTTCATCCGGTCGGACCAATATGCCTTCATCCGCGAAGGCATTCCCGCGCTGTTCTTCAAATATGGGTTCAAGGCCGGAACGCCCGAAGCGGCCACCGAAAAGGCGTGGCGGGCGAATATCTACCATTCGCCCTTCGACGATCTGAACCAGCCGGTGATGCCCGCCGAGAGCGCGAAGCTGAACGACTATGTGACGGCGGTGACGTTGAGGGTGGCCAATGGCGCGGCGCGGCCAAGCTGGAATGGGGACAGTTTCTTTCGGCGGTTTGCAAAGTAGCGGCGGTCAGGGCGTCGGCTGCTCATAAAGTTCGAGCGGCAGCCCGTCAGGGTCGGTGAAGAAAGTGAAGCGCTGGCCGGTATATTCATCGATCCGGATCGGTTCGCACGCGACCCCGGCGGCGTCGAGCCGCGCTACCTCCGCATCGATATTGGCGATGGTGAAGGCAAGGTGTCGCAGGCCGCAGGCTTCCGGGCGGCTTATGCGGGCAGGCGGGTTGGGGAAGGAAAATAGTTCGATCTGGGCATTGCCCGCGTCCAGATCGCACTTCCACGACTGGCGTTCGGCGCGCCAGACTTCGCGGATCACCGGCAATTGCAATATGTCGCGGTAAAAGGCGCGAGAGCCGGCATAGTCGGAACAGATGATGGCTATGTGATGGACGGTGCGCATGGGCGGCTTCTAGGATATCGGCAGGATCGTGGGAATGGGGGACCGGATTGGATAGTCCCTATTCTTTCCGGGCGGAGGAGCGCGACGTCCCCTGTTTGATCACTCCTGCTTGATCCCCCGCTCGACCGCGCCTAGACCCGCGCCATGAGCCAATCTTCCTATCCGGCGCTGCGGATGCGGCGCGTGCGGGCTTCGGCGTGGAGCCGGGCGATGTTTGCGGAAAATCGCCTGTCACCCAGCGATTTCATCTGGCCCTTGTTCGTCACCGAGGGGAGCCAAGTCGAGGAACCGATTGCGGCGCTGCCCGGCGTGTCGCGCTGGTCGGTGGATGGCATCGTCGCGCGGGCGCGGGATGCGCGGGATGCCGGGATTCCCTGTTTGGCGCTGTTCCCCAATACGCAGGCCGAGCGGCGCAGCGATGATGGGGCGGAGGCGCTGAATCCCGATAATCTGATGTGCCGGGCGATCCGGGCGATCAAGGATGCGGTGCCGGATATCGGCGTGCTGACCGATGTGGCGCTGGACCCCTATACCGCGCATGGCCAGGACGGGTTGCTGGACGACACCGGCTATGTCCTCAACGATGCGACTGTGGATGTGCTGATCGGCCAGTCGCTCAACCAGGCGGCGGCGGGGGCGGACATCATTGCGCCCAGCGACATGATGGACGGGCGGGTCGGCGCGATCCGCGCGGCGCTGGAGGCCGACGGGCATGTCAATGTCCAGATCATGTCCTATGCCGCCAAATATGCGAGCGCCTTTTACGGGCCGTTCCGCGATGCGGTGGGATCGCGCGGGTTGTTGAAGGGCGACAAGAAAAATTACCAGATGGACCCGGCCAACGGGCAAGAAGCATTACGCGAGGTGGCGCTGGACCTGGCCGAAGGGGCGGACAGCGTGATGGTGAAGCCGGGGCTGCCCTATCTCGACATCATCCGCCGGGTTAAGGAGCAGTTTGCGGTGCCGGTGTTCGCCTATCAGGTGTCGGGCGAATATGCGATGATCGAACATGCCGCTGCCGCTGGCGCGGGGGACCGCGACGCGCTGGTGCTGGAGACGCTGATGGCGTTCAAGCGGGCGGGTTGTTCGGGGGTTTTAACCTACCATGCGCTGCACGCGGCGCGGCTGCTGGGGGCGTGAGATGAGCGACTATCCGGGCGTCAGTCTCATTCCGTTCAAGGGCAAGGCGCCGGTTATCCACCCCAGCGCCTTCATCGCGCCGGGATGCCGGATCATCGGCGATGTCGAGATCGGCGAGGACGCCAGCATCTGGTATAATTGCGTCATCCGCGCGGACGTGAACCGGGTGCGGATCGGCGCGCGCAGCAATGTGCAGGATGGCACGGTGATCCATTGCGACAGCCCCGGCGACGGGATCGACAGGCCGCTGGAAGGGTGGCCGACGATCATCGGGGACGATGTGCTGATCGGCCATATGGCGATGGTGCATGGTTGCACGCTGGAGGACCGGGCCTTTGTGGGGCTGGGCGCGATCGTCATGGACGGCTGCGTGATCGAGAGTGACGGGATGCTGGCGGCGGGGGCTTTGCTCTCGCCGGGCAAGCGGCTGCCAGCGCGGCAATTATGGGCTGGGCGACCGGCCAAATTTATGCGTGAGTTGTCGGACGCAATGGTGGCGAAGCTGGGCAGTGGCGCGTCGCGTTATGTTGACTATGCGCGGGCGCATAAGGCGGCGGTGGACGCGGTTTAGGGCGCGATGACTTTACCTTAACCCGTTCGTTTCGAGCGAAGTCGAGAAACGTCGCACGCAGGTTTCTCGACGTAGTTTATCCTGAGCGCCTGCCGCAGGCGGGCAGTCGAAGGGCTCGAAACGAACGGAGTGGGGTTTATTCCGCCCTAAGGCTGGGCCAACTGCCCCTTGAGCGCGTCGATGCGGTCATTCTGGCTGTCGACGATGGCGAGGGCGGCGGTGCGGGCGGTGTCGAGGGCGTCGAGGCCGCCATTTTCCTTGCCATCGGCGATGGCGCTGGTGCGGTCGACATAGAGGGTGTCGAGGCTGGCGAGGGCGGAGACGCTGTCGTTGCGCGCGGTTTCCAGTGCGCTGATGGCGACCTGTGCGGCGACCCAGGCATCGCTGGATACCGATGATCCCGACGCGGCGCGGGCGGCCTTTTCCGCTGTGGCGTAGGCGGCGTCGAAGCCGGTGCGGCCGGTTTCCGACTGGGCGGTGAAGCGGCTGATCTGTGCCGCCAGCTTGGCGTCGGCAGCGATCGGAGCCGGGGGCGGGGTGGCTTCGGCGACCGGGGCGCTCTCGATCGGGCGCTTGGCGAGCGAAGGATAGCTCAGCTGCGCGCCGGTGCAGCCGGACAGGAGCAGGGCGAGATAGGGGAGCAGCCTACGGGTCATCATGGCGTTCCATCTAGGGCGCGCTGTGACGGGGCGCAATGGCCCCGCCCTTCGTCATCCGCCCCTTTTATCCGCGCGGCAGGGCAGCGGCTGCGCGGGCCAGTTCCTCGATCTTTGCGCCATCGACCGGTCCCTTGGGCACGACCCAGCTGCCGCCGACGCATTTGATGAAGGGTTGGGCCAGCCATTCCGGCGCGCTTTTGAGCGTGATGCCGCCAGTAGGGCAGAAGCGGGCGGTGTGGAGCGGCGCGGCGAGCGCCTTGAGCGCAGGCAGGCCACCCGATGTTTCCGCGGGGAAGAATTTGAAATGGGTGAGGCCCATGTCCATGCCGCGCATGATGTCGCCCGCCGTGGCGGTGCCGGGCAGGAAGGGGATTTTGGCGGCGATCGCGGCCTTGCCCAGCGGCTTGGTGAGGCCGGGGCTGACGATGAAGCGCGCGCCTGCCTCCATCGCGGCGTCGAGCTGATCGGGGTTGAGAACGGTGCCTGCGCCGACGACGGCCCCTTCGACCTGGCTCATTTCGCGGATCACGTCGAGGGCGGCGGGTGTGCGCAGCGTGACTTCGAGTGCGGGCAGGCCACCGGCGACAAGGGCGCGGGCGATGGTGAGGGCGTCCTCGACCCGATCGACCACCAGCACGGGGATCACCGGGGCGAGGTCCATCACTTTTTCGACGGTCAATTTGCTCATGCTTCTTGCTCCCTAAAGGCGGCTGCGGCCCCGAACAGGCCGATTTCGTCGTGGATGGCCATACGGATCGGGACCGACGCCATCAGGCTTTCGAACCGGCCCTTGGCCCTGAAACGGGTGTGGAAACCGCTGTGCGGCAGGAAATCGCGCATCCGCTGGGTCAGGCCACCGGCCAGCACCACGGCATGGGGACCATGAGCGAGCGCCAGGTCGCCGGCAACCGATCCGTAGCAGAGGCAGAAGCGTTCGAGCGCGGCGCGGGCGAAAGGATCGCTGTCCTCTAGCGCCGCCTGCCACAATTCGGGATCTTCCATCAGCATGACGCGGTCATGGCCGATCGTCGCCATCGCCTTGTAGATATAATTGAGGCCCGGCCCGGACACGATCCGCTCGGTCGAGACGCGGAGGAATTTGTCGCGCAGATAGGCGAGGATTTTTTCCTCCAGCTGGTCGAGCGGGGCGAAGTCGAGATGGCCGCCTTCGGTCGCGATGACGTGGGGATGGCCATTGTCATAGGCGATCATCGCGACCCCGAGCCCGGTGCCGGGGCCAAGGATGGTGACGCCGCCGTCGCGGGGGAAGGGGCGGTCCTCGCCGAACAGCAAGGGGAGATTTTCGTCCGGCAGGCGCGAGACGGCGTGGGCGACCGCCTCGAAATCATTGACCAGCTTGACGGTGCGCACGCCCAGATCGTCGGCCAGCGTGTCGGCACGGACGACCCAGCTGGAGTTGGTGAGCTTGATGACTTCGCGGCCGATGGCGGTGGCGAAGGCGATGGAGACGGCGTCGGGCAGGTCGCCGTCGCCGCTGGCGGCTTCATCTTCGGCAAAGGCTGCCCAGCAGGCTTGAAGGCTGGGATAGTCGGCGACCTTATATTTGCGCACGGTGCCGAGCGTCGGGACGCCGCGCGCATCGAGCGAAGCGCGCGCGAAGCGGGCGTTGGTGCCGCCAATGTCGGCGGCGATGATGTTGGTCATCAGGACATCCTATCATTATATCCGTCATGCCAGCGCAGGCTGGCATCTCTCTTCTTTTGCGTGAGGCAAGAAGAAGAGAGATCCCGGCCTTCGCCGGGATGACGGTGGAGATTATAGTTCGGCTTCCATGGCTGCGAGGATGGGGGAGGCCCCCTGTTCGGCCAGGTCGCTATGATGGCGGAACAGGGCGAAAAGTTCGCGGCCGGTGTCATAGGGCGGGGGCGGGGCGGCGGGGATGTCGCGGGCGTCCCAGATTGCGGCATCGACCAATGCGTCGATGGTGCCGCTCTGGGCGCAGACGCGGACGAGATCGCCGTCGCGCAGCTTGCCGATCGGACCGCCGCCCAGTGCTTCGGGCGAAAGGTGGATGGCGGCGGGGACTTTGCCGGATGCGCCGGACATGCGGCCGTCGGTCACCAGTGCGACCTTGAACCCGCGATCCTGCAACACGCCGAGCGCGGGGGTCAGCTTGTGCAGTTCGGGCATCCCGTTGGCCTTTGGTCCCTGGAAGCGGACGACGACGACGACATCGCGCTCCAATTCGCCTGCCTTGAAGGCGCGCAGGACGTCGTCCTGATCATGGAATACGGCAGCCGGTGCCTCGATGGTCCAGAGGGCGGGATCGACAGCGCTGACCTTCATGACGCAACGGCCCAGATTGCCCGCCAGCAGCTTCATGCCGCCATCGGCGCTGAACGGGTTGGCGACGGGGCGGAGCATATTGTCGTCGCGTGAGGCGGGGACGTCGCGCCATTGCAGCGCGTCATTTTCCAGCACCGGTTCCTTGCCATAATCGGTAAGGTCGCCGCGCGCGACGGTCATGATGTCGCGGTGGAGCAGGCCGCTATCGAGCAGTTCGCGGATGATATAGCTCATGCCGCCAGCGGCGTGAAAATGGTTCACATCGCCGGAGCCATTGGGATAGACGCGGGCGAGCAGCGGCACGGCATCGGAGATTTCGGCGAAATCGGTCCAGTCGATATGGATGCCCGCCGCCCGCGCGATGGCGGGCAGATGGATGGCGTGGTTTGTCGATCCGCCGGTTGCCATCAGGCCGATGATGGCGTTGACGATCGCCTTTTCATCGACGCAGTGACCCAGCGGACGATAATCATCGCCGTCCCAGCCGATGCTGGCGAGCCGGTGGGCGGCGGCGCGGGTCAGTTCCTGACGCAGCTTCGTGCCGGGGTTGACGAAGGCGGCGGCGGGCATGTGGAGGCCCATCACTTCCATCATCATCTGATTGGAGTTGGCGGTGCCGTAGAAGGTGCAGGTGCCAGCGCCATGATAGCTGGCGCTTTCGGATTCGAGCAGTTCGTCCTTGCCCACTTTCCCCTCGGCATAAAGCTGGCGGATGCGGACCTTTTCCTTGTTGGCGAGGCCGGATGGCATCGGCCCGGCGGGGATCAGGATGGTCGGCAGATGGCCAAAGCGCAGCGCCCCCATCAACAGGCCCGGCACGATCTTGTCGCAAATGCCGAGCAGGGCGACGCCTTCAAACATGGCGTGGGACAGGGAGATGGCGGTGGACAGCGCGATCGTGTCGCGGCTGAAGAGCGAGAGGTCCATGCCCGCCTGACCCTGAGTCACGCCATCGCACATGGCGGGGACGCCGCCGGCGACCTGGGCGGTGGCACCGACTTCGCGGGCGGCCAGCTTGATCGCTTCGGGATAGCGGCCATAGGGCTGATGCGCGGAGAGCATGTCATTATAGGCGGTGACGATGCCGATATTCATCGCCGCGCCGGTGCGGATGACGGGCTTGTCCTCGCCACTGGCGGCAAAGGCATGGGCGAGGTTGCCGCAGCTCAGCTGATCACGGTTGGTCCCTGCGTCCCGGCCCCGTTCGATAAGGTCGAGATAGTGGCGGCGGCTCTTGGCGCTGCGTGCGACGATGCGCTCCGTCACCTTGGCGATGGTGGGATGCAGTTCAGTCATGCCAGCTGGCTCCGTCACGTTCGATAAGGGCAATGGCCGAGGATGGACCCCAGTTGCCGGAAGAATAGGGGGCTGGCTTCATATTGGCCTCTTTCCACCCGTCGATGATCGAGTCGATAAACGCCCATTGCGCCTCCACCTCGTCGCGGCGGACGAACAGGGTGGCGTCGCCGGCGAGCAGATCGAGGATCAGCCGTTCATAGGCGATGCGGCGGCGCTGCCCGGCAAAGGCGGCGGTGAGCGACACGTCGAGCGTCACTTCGTCCAGATGCACCTGCCGCTCAAGGCCCGGCCGTTTTGACATGATGGTCAGGCGGATATATTCTTCGGGCTGGAGGCGGATGACCAGCGTGTTGGATTCCAGCCCCGATCCATGGCCATCGCGACCGAATATGGAGTGGCGCACGGGTTTGAACTGGATCATGATTTCGGACTGGCGCGCGGGCATCCGCTTGCCGGTGCGCAGGTAGAAGGGAACGCCCTGCCAGCGCCAATTGTCGATATGCGCCTTGATCGCGACAAAGGTTTCGGTGGTCGATGGCTGGCCCAGCTCATCGGCATAGCCGGTGACGATTTTTCCGCCGACAGCGCCGGGCGTATATTGGCCGCGCACGCTGTGGGTCTTGACCGTTTCGGCGGTCATCGGGCGGAGCGAGCGCAAGGCCTTCACCTTTTCATCGCGCACCGATGTCGGGTCCATGCGGGCGGGGGGTTCCATCGCGATGATCGAGAGGATCTGGAGCATGTGGTTCTGCACCATGTCGCGCAGCGCGCCGACGCCGTCATAATAGGACACGCGGCCTTCCAGCCCCACGGTTTCGCCGACCGTGATCTGGACATGGTCGATGCCGGTGGCGTTCCACAACGGTTCGAACATCAGATTGCCAAAGCGCAGCGCCAGCAGATTCTGGACGGTTTCCTTGCCCAGATAATGGTCGACCCGGAAAATCTGGTCCTCGGTGAACAACGCGCCGATGCCGTCATTGACCTGTTTGGAGGAAGCGAGATCCTTGCCGATCGGCTTTTCCATCGCGATCCGGGTCAGCGGGGTGATGAGACCGGCGTCGGCCAGACCCTGCGCGGTGGGGGCGAACAGGGATGGCGGGGTGGAGAGATAGACCGATAGTCCGCGCTCCAGCCGCCCGTCGATCCGTTCGGCAAGCGCGGCGAACTGGGTCGCATTGCCTGCTTCTACCGGCTGGTAGCAGATCATGGTGCGGAAGGTGGCGGCGACTTGGCCGTCGTAACGGTCGGCGGCCAGAAACTGGCGCAGCGCCGCGTCGACATCGTCGCGGAAGGCATCATCATCCATCTCCGACCGGCCGGAGGCGACGATCAGAAAGTCGTCGGGCAGCAGCCCGTCGGACAGGAGATTGTAGAGCGAGGGGAAGATCATGCGCCGCGCAAGATCACCGGTGGCGCCGAATAGCAGGAACGTAGCAGACGATTCGGTCAAAGGATGGTCCTTCTCCGTTGAACATATCTATATCTGCACGATGACGCCCTTATAGCGCACGCGGATGATAGCGCAAGGAGGCTATCGTCCCGGCAGCGATGCTGCAACGGCTCTGCTGTGGTGCAGCGAAAATCGGGCGGGCCGGGCTGGATGGCCGATGATTATCGCCCTGACTGATTTTCGGCTGGACGAGGGCCAAGGATTTTGTCATTTGGCGGCACCCAGGCCGTGCGGGCGTGGTGAAACTGGTAGACGCGCCGGACTCAAAATCCGGTTCCGCAAGGAGTGTCGGTTCGATTCCGACCGCCCGCACCATTTTTTGGCCGGACTTTGTTTCCGACATTGCGGTTCAGATCAGCGTGCATCCCTCCATGGAAGGGCAGGGCGGTTGCATATGACTTTCCGCTATCCATCCAACGTCATGCTGAATTTATTTCAGCATCCATCGTGCCCCACATGCCGCCGCTCGTAACGAGAAATGGATCCTGAAACGAGTTCAGGATGACGATGAAGGAGGGGGTCATATGCGATAAGCCTGCCCTTGCAGAGGAGGATTTCCTGCGCTCAACGCCTGCCTTGCGCCTGAAACCATGGCACCATCCGGGCGATGGCGTCCTCTACGCGGTCGGTGGAAACGGCGAAGCTGAAACGGATGAAATGATGGCCTTCGACCGGATCGAAATCGATGCCTGGTGCGGTGGCGACGCCGGTGTCCTGGAGCAGGCGGTGGCAGAAGGCGAGGCTGTCGTCGGTCAGGTGGCTGATGTCGGCATAGAGGTAGAAAGCGCCGTCGGGCGGGGCGATGCTGGCAAGGCCGAGGGCTGGCAGGGCGTCGAGCAGCAGCTGGCGGTTGCGGCGATAGGTGGCGACATGGCCGTCCAGTTCGGCGCTTTCCTCAAACGCCTGTAGCCCGGCCTGTTGCGCTAGGACGGGGGGCGTCAGGAAAAGATTGCCCATGCGGGCGCGGGCGGCGTCGATCAGGGCAGGCGGCACGACGATCCAGCCCAGACGCCAGCCGGCCATGCTGAAATATTTGGAGAAGCTGTTGACGATGATCGCGTCGGGGGCGAATTCCAGCATCGATCGGGCCGGGTCGCCGAAGGACAGGCCATGATAGATTTCGTCCGAGATGATGGCGATGCCGCGCGCGGCACAGGTCGCGGCGATGCGGGCGAGTTCATCCGCCGGGATGATCGTGCCGGTGGGGTTGGCGGGGCTGGCGAGGATGAGGCCGTCAGGCGCTGGATCGAGCGCTGACAGCGCGTCGGCGCTGATCTGGTAGCGTTCCGCCGGGCCGCAGGGGATTTCGATCGGCTCCAGATAGAGCGCCTTCAAATTGTTGCGATAGGCGACGTAGCCGGGACGGGCGGTGGCGACCCGTGCGCCCGGCGCGAACAGGCTGGTCAGCGCCAGGACAAGGCCGGGGGACGCGCCGCAGGTCAGGAAGATCCGTTCAGGATCGATAGTGACGCCATGCCGGTCCCGATAATGGCGGGCGATCCGGTTTTTGAGCGGCTGGCTTTCCCAATAGCCCATGGGATCGGTGTCCAGCACATGATGCGCGACCGCGATGGATGCGGCGGGCGCGCCGGTCGAGGGCTGGCCAAATTCCATGTGGAGGATGGAGCGGCCTGCCGCTTCGAGGCGGTGGGCTTCGCGGCTGATGGCGATGGCGTGGAACGGGTCAATGCTGGCGATCATGGTGCCTGACTAGAGGGGGGGCGGCGTGGCTGCAACCTTGGCCATGGCGGGCGCGTTGGGGGGTGATGAACGATAGCGTGCTGACAGGGCTGCAATATTATGGCGCGGGAGCGGCGACGCTGGCGGCGTTGCTGGTGTCGCTCAATATCGGGCGGCGGGTGACGGGATGGGCGTTTGTGCTGTTCGTCACCAGTTCGATCGCGCTGATCGCCTGGGGATTTCTGGCGCAGGACAGCGAGGGGATTGGCTGGCAGAATGTCGCCATGCTGGCGATCAATCTGGTCGGGGTGTGGCGATATTTGTTGTCGTCGCATAAGCCGAGGGACTAGCTACCGATCGGCTGCTGCCGCGCAGCATCAATGTGCCATCGACGATGACGTCCTGATGCGCGGCCGGATCATCGCGCAAGACGCGGATGAGGCGGACGGTCCGGGCGACCATCTGCCCGGCGGGCGGGCGACATTGATCGCGGCGATGGCCATCAGGTCGTTGGCGCAGAAGATGGCGTCGGGCCGGTCCGGGCGGGTGAGCAGGCGGCGGGTCGCGGCGGTGGCGGCGGCGATGGTGCGCTGGGGCTGGACCTGCGCGCGGCCCTTTTCGAGGACCAGGCGTTTCTGGCGAGCGTGCTGGAGAAGACCAAGCTGGGGCGGCTGGGGACGGTCGAGGATCTGATGGGGGCGGTGGTGTTCCTGGCGTCGGATGCCAGTGCGCTGATGACGGGGACGAGTCTGGTCGTCGATGGCGGGTGGACGGCGGAGTAGGGGGGCTATCCCACACCCCTCCCGCAGGCGGGAGGGGTAGCGAGACTTAGGCGCGCAGCGCCTTAGTCGCAGCGGGGTGGGCGAATGCAACCTTGCGCAGGCCCACCCCCTAACCCCCTCCCGCTTGCGGGAGGGGGGACAAGGTCGGCTCTTGGTCGCCATCAGGTTGGCGGCTTTCGCCTTGCTTGCGGCAAAAGCCTGATTAACATCACTCCCACTAAGGTGGCGCCGATGGCTACTTTAGCATCATGGTCGCCGAAAATGCGCCATCCGGCATAAGCACTCGCAAATGCCAAGAGAAGCACAGCGACAAACGCACCAGCGATTGTGCGTTCAAGGATATTCGGAGGTCGCGGAACCCATTCATACTCGCTCATAACAACGGTTATGGCGGTGCGCCGTCGTTGGCGCAATGTCCGCTGATTCGAAATTGCGATGGGGGTTTGAATGTCAGCCTTCTGATCGATGACAGACCAGCAGCCATGATGCGCTTACGGCGCTCCCCGCCCACACCAAATTGACTGTAACATATGTTTGGTGTAATACGCCGACGACAGAAGAGGAACCGCCATGCAAAGCTATGTCCCGCCGATCGACGATTATCGTTTTTTGCTGACCGAAGTGCTGGGTTTCGACCGGGCGATGGCGGAGTTGGGCAAGGAGGTCGACGCTGATCTGGCGGTGGCGGTGCTGGAGGAGGCGGGGAAGGTTTGTGCCGAGCGGTTGCATCCGTTGAACCGCGAAGGGGACGAGCAGGGTAGCCGTCTGGTCGACGGCGCGGTGCAGACGCCCGACGGGTTCGCGCAGGCCTATCGCGATTTTGCCGAGGCGGGATGGACGTCGCTGTCGGCGGACCCGGCGCATGGCGGGCAGGGGTTGCCCTTTGTCCTGCAACTCTGGTTCGACGAGATGATGTCGGCCACCAACCTGTCCTTCGGCCTGTTCCCCGGCCTGTCGCGCGGGGCGTGCGAGGCGATCGCCGCCCATGCCAGCGAGGAATTGAAGGCCAGCTATCTGGGACCGCTGGTGAGTGGGACATGGACCGGGGCGATGGCGCTGACCGAGAGCGGGGCGGGGACCGACCTGGCGCTGCTCAAGACGCGGGCGACGCCCAAGGGCGATGGCAGCTATGCGGTGGCGGGGACCAAGATTTTCATTTCGTCGGGCGACCATGATTTTGGCGGCAATATCGTCCATCTGGTGCTGGCGCGGCTGCCCGATGCGCCGCCGGGCGTGAAGGGGATCAGCCTGTTTCTGGTTCCCAAATTCCTGCCCGATGCCGATGGCGGCTTTACCGTGCGCAACACCATGTCGGTGGGGTCGCTGGAAAAGAAGATGGGGATTCACGCCCAGCCGACCTGCGTGATGCATTATGATGACGCGACCGGCTGGCTGGTGGGGGAGGCGCATCGCGGGCTGGCGGCGATGTTCACGATGATGAATGCCGAGCGGTTGATGGTGGGCGTGCAGGGACTGGGGGTCGCGGGCGGCGCCTATCAGCAGGCGGCGGCCTATGCTCGCGACCGGGTGCAGGGGCGCAGCGCCGACGGGACGCGCGGGCCGGTGGCGATCATCGACCATGCCGATGTGCGGCGGATGCTGCTGAATGTCCGCGCCTTCGTGGAGGCCGGGAGGGCGCTGGCGGGGTGGACCGCGCTGCAACTCGACCGGGCGAAGGGCCATGAGGATGCGGGCGAGCGGGGACAAGCGGATGCGCTGGTCGCGCTGCTGACGCCGGTGATCAAGGCGGCCTTCACCGATTTTGGTTTCGAGAGCGCGGTGCAGGCGCAGCAGGTGTTTGGCGGCCATGGCTACATCCGCGAATGGGGGATGGAGCAATATGTCCGCGATGCACGGATCGCGCAGATTTACGAAGGCACCAACGGGGTGCAGGCGATGGACCTGGTCGGGCGCAAGCTGCCGATGGCGGGCGGCGCGGTGGTCGAGGGCTTTTTCGACGGAATCGCGGCCGATGTCGTGGCAGCGGGCGACCTTGTGATTGCGGTGCGGACCGGCGAGGCGCTGGCGTTGCTGCGCGAGGCGACGGTGGCGCTGCGCGGGGCGGACGTGGACGCGACCGGGGCAGCGGCGGTCGACTATCTGCGGCTGTTCGCTCTGGTGGCGATGGGATGGATGTGGACGCGGATGGCGGTGGCGGCCGGGTCTGGCGAGACGACGCTGCATCAGGGCAAGCTGGCGGTGGCGGACTATTATGCGCGGCGGGTGTTGCCGCAGGCGAGCGGGCTGGCGGCGAGCATCGCGGCGGGCGAGGGGGCGATCATGGCGCTGGCGGCGGAGGATTTTTAGGGGGGGGGGTGAGGTTAGGGTGTTACTCTTCCTCCGTTCGTGCTGAGTAGGGACTGAGCTTGTCGAAGGCCCGTATCGAAGCATCGCGTCCATACGCATCCTTCGATACGCCATTTCGACTTCGCTCAATGGCTACTCAGGACGAACGGATCTTCGTAAAGTCACCACGTTATGGTCAGGCGTTCGCTCGTTATTTGCGGCGATAGCGGAAATACCAGACTTCGTGGCCTTTTTGGCGGGCCTTGGCTTCGTAGCGGGTCTGGGGCCAGCCGCCGGGGCGGGTGAGGAAGTCGGCGGGGTCGCTGGCCAGCCAGTCGAAATCGGGATGGCCGTTCATCACCATCAGCGCCCAGCGCAGATAGATGGGATGGTCGGTGCCAAAGCGAAATTCGCCGCCGGGCTTGAGTTTGCGCGCGATCATCGCGACCGGGCCTGGGTTCATCATCCGGCGCTTGGCATGGCGCGCCTTGGGCCAGGGGTCGGGGTGGAGCAGATAGACGAAGCTCAAGGAGCCGTCGGGGACGCGGGCGAGGACTTCGAGGGCGTCGCCCATATGGAGGCGGATATTGCCGAGCGCGCCGTCGCGGATATGGCCGAGCGCGGTGACGACGCCGTTGAGGAAGGGTTCGCAGCCGATAAAGCCATGGTCGGGCAGCATGTCGGCGCGATAGGCAAGATGCTCGCCGCCGCCAAAGCCGATCTCGAAATGGAGCGGGCGATCGTAACCGAAGAGCGAGGCGGCGGTGACTTCGCCCTCTTCCGGCACGGAGATGGCGGGGAGGAGGGTGTCGACCAGTTCCTGCTGCCCCTGCCGCAGCTTGTGGCCCGACTGGCGGCCATAGAGGCGGTTGAGCGTTGTGGGATCGCCGGATTTATGCGCTGTCATGGGGTGCGCGGATAGCGGGGCGAGGGAGTGGGGGCAAGGGGGGCTAGCGACAGGGCTTGCCGCTATATTCCTTGCGGTTGGCAACATAGGCCTTGCCGTTCCAGCGGACGACGGGAAAGCAGAAGCCGGGGCCGCCGATGGAAATATCGGGCCAGCCGCCGACGCCTTTGCTTTTCAGAAATTCCGGGATGCCCGTGCTGTTGGTGACCAGTTTCCAGCTGCCATTGGGCTGCTGGCTGACCAGCCAGAAGGTCGTGCCGGTGTTGCCATAGCAATAGGTGCCGCCTTCGGTGACGACCGCTTCGGGACGGCCATCGCCATTGAGGTCAGCGCGGCTTTCGATCGTGCCAGGGGAATAGCTGGCCGTGCCGGGATCATCGCAATCGCTGCGCCATTGATTGCCGCGTCTGATGAACCCGGCGGCGCGGAAGATGGCAGCGTCGTTCGATGGCGCGGCGGTTGCGGGCCTGCTCGTCCTGGGACCGGTTGCAGTCTGGGCGTTGCCCGACGTCGCAAGCATCAGCGCCAATATGGCACCAGAATGACGATATGACATCGCGCCCCCCATGTTCACCCTCTCCGAGTCGTTTCGGATTGGGCATCATAGCATGAAGGGCGCGATATACGGCGTTGGAAGATGCCGCGTCAGGCCAGCGCGGCCTTGAGCGCGTCCACCAGGTCGGTCTTTTCCCAAGGGAAGAAGTCGCCTTCGGGGGTGCGGCCGAAATGGCCGTAGGCGGCGGTTTTCTGGTAGATGGGTTTGTTGAGGCCCAGATGGGTGCGGATGCCCTTGGGGGTCAGGCGCACCAGCGTTGGCAGGACCGCTTCGATCGCCGAGGCTTCGACGGTGCCGGTTTCGTGCAGATCGACATAGAGGGAGAGCGGTTCGGCGACGCCGATGGCGTAGCTCAGCTGTATCGTGCAGCGACGGGCGAGGCCGGCGGCGACGATATTCTTGGCAAGGTAGCGGGTGATGTAGGCGGCCGAGCGGTCGACCTTGGTCGGGTCCTTGCCGCTGAACGCGCCGCCGCCGTGCGGCGAAGCGCCGCCATAGGTGTCGACGATGATCTTTCGACCGGTCAGGCCCGCGTCGCCGTCCGGCCCGCCGATTTCGAACAGGCCGGTCGGGTTGACGTAAATGGCTTCGTCGCCCGGCAGCCAGCCTTCGGGCAGGATGTCGGTCATCACGCCCTTGACATAGGCGCGCAGCTTGGCGCGGCTTTCGTCATTGTCCATGCCCGCGGCGTGCTGGGTCGAGACGACGAGGGCGGTGGCGCGGACCGGCTTTTCATCGATATATTCGAGCGTCACCTGGCTCTTGGCGTCCGGCTCCAGAAAATCGACAACCTTGTTGTGGCGATCATGGGCGAGGCGTTCGAGGATCTTGTGGCTGTAATAGAGGGTGGCGGGCATGAGGTCGGGGGTTTCGTCCGAGGCATAGCCGAACATGATGCCCTGATCGCCAGCGCCTTCATCCTTGTTGCCGCTTTCATCGACACCCTGTGCGATATGGGCGGACTGGCCGTGAAGGTTGTTGATAAAGGTAAAGTTTTTCCAGTGGAAACCAGACTGTTCATAGCCGATGTCCCGGACTGTGTTGCGAACGGTCCGTTCGACTTCATCACGGGCACCGGGTGCCCAGAAACCGTTCATTTCCCAATCGGGATTTTTGTCGTCATAGACGCCCTTGCAGCGGATTTCGCCCGCCAGGACGACCAGTTGGGTCGTCGTCAGCGTTTCGCAGGCGATGCGCGCTTCGGGGTCTTTGGACAGAAAGAGATCGACAATGGCGTCGGAAATCTGGTCTGCAACCTTGTCGGGATGGCCTTCGGACACGGATTCCGAGGTGAAGAGGAATTGGTTACGCATGGGACTCCCATAAACGGCTGGGCCGAAAAGCGATATAAAGAATAGTTTATGTGGCTATTAGCTTTTGCTGCGCAGCATGGCAATGGCCAGTCCGGCCAGCAGTGCCATGAAGGCGAGGGACGCCCAGTTGCCGAGCCGCGCGAAGAGGGTAGGGGTGAGCGCCGGGGGCAGGCCGGAATCGAGGAAACCGGCGCGGTTGAGGCCGAGCGCATGGACGACATGGCCGCGCGCGTCGATGATCGCGGAGACGCCGGTGGGGGTGGAGCGGATGATGGGAACCCCCTCCTCCAGCGCGCGCAGGCGGGCTTGGGCGAGATGCTGGACCGGTCCCCAGCTGCCGAACCAGGCGTCGTTGGAGGGGTTGAAGAGGAAGGATGGGCGGTTGGCGCGGTCGATCACCTGGCCGGAGAAGATGATTTCATAGCAAATTTGCACCCCCATTTTAAGGTCCGGGCGACCGAGCGTGGCGGGGAGGGGCAGGCTTTGCGGGCCGGGGCCGGGCCAGAAATCGGCGTCGCCGGGGACCAGGCGGGAAAGACCGATCGGTTCGAGGATGTTCCGCATCGGCAGATATTCGCCATAGGGGACCAGATGCGCCTTGCTGTAGCGGCCGAGCAACCGGGCGTCGGGGGTGACGATCCAGACGCTGTTGTTCGCGCCCGCGAGCTTTTGCGTGATGAAGCCGTCCTGTTCGACCGGCTTGAAATAGACCTTGTCCGCGCCGGTCATCAGCAGATCGCCGGGGCCAAGCAGGCTGGCGAGGCGGGCGCGCCAGCCCGGTTCCATGTCGAGATAGGCGGGGATGGCGGCCTCGGGCCAGAAGAGCAGGCGCGGGGCGGGGCGGGGCTGGCCGGAAAGGGCCGCAAGCTTGCGGAAATTGGCGACTTCGTTTTCGACCGAATATTTCTGGTCCTGGCCGATATTGGGCTGGACGATGCGGACGCGCGGCGCGCCGGCCGGGGTCGGCGGGGCGGGGGCGAGATGGCCCCAGAGTGCGAGGAGGGCGAGTGGCGCGGCGAGGGCGGCGGCGGGGCGGTAGTGACGCTGGATGGCGAGGAGGAGCGCGCCTGCCGCGAGGATGGTGAGCGCGCCAAGGCCATAGGTGCCGATCAGGGTGGCGGCGATGGCGATGCCGGTGGGGAGCAGGGTGACGCCGAGCGGGTTCCAGGCGAAGCCGGTGAAGGCGGTAGCGCGGAGATACTCCGTTGCTAGCCAGAGGGCGGCGAAGAGGAGGATATATCCTCCCCGAAACGGGGAGGGGGACCACGCGAAGCGTGGTGGAGGGGGCGCGCCTCCGGGCGCTGCGTCGTGTATCGCGCCCCCCCCCTCCGTCAGGCTTCGCCTGCCACCTCCCCGTTCCGGGGAGGAATGGGTGATCCACCATGTCCCCAGCGTCGCGAGGCCCGGATAGACGGCGAGGTAGAGCGACAGCAGCGCCACGGCGGGGTAGCCCAGCCAGTGGGGCATCGTATCCTGAAAGGTGAAGGCGTGGGCGATCCAGTTGAGGCCCAGGGTGAAATGGGCGACGCCGAAGAGCCAGCCATAGGTGAAGGCGGCGCGGCGGTCGGGGGCGTGCTGGACGAGGTGGATGAGCAGCGCGAGGCAGGCGAGGGTGACCGGCCAGAGGCTTAAGGGCGCGAAACCGGTGGCGCTGAACAGGCCCGCCAGTAGCGCGGCGAGGCGTGGCCAGGACCTGACATGCCGGGCGAGCAGGCTTTGCATCCTGTGTCTAGCGGACCGTGGCCATGGTTGCGGCGCTGCAGCTGTCGCTCTTGCTGGGGCCGCCGGTCAGCATCGAGGCGGCGATGAAGCCGCCGACGATGAGGACAAGGAACAGGCCCGACAAAAGGGCGAGATATTTTTCGATGAACGCCTTGATCGGGCGGCCAAATTTCCAGAACAGAAAGCCTACCAGCATGAACTGGAACGCGCGGGACAGGATGCTGGCCCAGATGAAGGTGAAGAGCGGCAGGCCGATAAAGCCGGCGGTTATGGTGATGAGCTTGAACGGGATGGGCGTTGCGCCCTTGATCAGGATGATCTCCGCCCCGAACTCGCGCAGATAGCAGGCCGCGATCGGGAATTTGGCAGCGAGGCCAAGCGCGGCGAGCAGTTGCTGGCCCACGGTTTCATAGAGGAAATAGCCGATCGCATAACCGAGCAGCCCGCCCAGCACCGAGGCAAGGGTGCAGATGACCCCGAATCGCAGCGCGCGTTCCGGGCGGGCGAGGCACATGAGGCCGAGCAGCGGGTGCGGTGGGATGGGGAAGAAGCTGGATTCCATGAAGCTGAAGGCGAACAGCCAGCGTTCGGCGTGGCGGTGGGCGGCTTTCGCCAGCATCCATTGGTAGAGCCTAGTCAGCATGGGCCGCGACCTAGCCGAGATTGGGAGCGGTCGCCAGCGCCTTTTGCCGGTCGGGCGATAGGTGAAGGCGCGGAGATCGCAGCGCTTGATCGGTTGGTGCGCGTGGCGATAGGATCGGCCGACTGAGGAGAGACAGATGCAGGGCATGGGTGAGGGCGGTTGCCCGTTCGAGTTCAATACCGATCCGGCGACGTTCAAGGTCGGCGATTCGGTAAGCTATCGCGTGACCGGGAGCCTGGAGGGCTTTCCCTTCGCGGGCGTGCTGCTGGAGGTGCATGACGATCATGTCGTGCTGACCAGCGATGTCGACGACAAGGCCAGCCGGATGCGCGCGACGCGCGAGAGCAGGCCGGTGGTGCAGGAAGCGGATGTGTGTTGAAGGAGTGCCGGTGCGGTCCCAATGTGCGAACGCACATTCGCACGCTTTGACGCGACGGCGTTGACGGGACGGTGGCGTCTGGGCATGACCCATCATCAGTCCTGTTCGGTCGGCGCGTTTGACATTTTCTACCATTTCCTGGGCCAGATTGCGGCAACGCGCGGGCGGCATGGCGTTCGCGCTGGTGCTGAACGCTATCCTGCTGCTTGCGCTGTTCACGCTGGCCCCCCTGCCTGAACCCAAGCGGGTCGATGACCGGATGCCGGTGACGTTCGACGTCGAGACCGGACAGAAAAGCGCGGAGCAACAGAAGCGCGCGCCCAAGGCGGAGCGGCGCGAGAAGGAAGATGCCGCGGCCCCCAAACAGGCCGAGGCGGTGGTGCGGCCACCCGTGCCGGTCGCCAAGCCCGCCGAGCAGCCGCCATCGCCCTTCCCCTTCCTGACGCTGAACCGCGAGCAGATGGCCTCAGCCGATATCGGCCAGATGCCCAAGGCGGCGCAGGGGACAAGTGCCGCTGGGCAGGGTAAGAGTGCGGCGGTGGCCGGGCCGGGCGAGGGGCCGGGGGGCGTGCAATTGTTCAATGCCGAATGGTATCGGCGACCGACCAATGCCGAGCTTTCGCCATTCCTGCCCGCCAATGCGCCGCCCAATGGATGGGGCATGGTCGCGTGCAAGACGGTCGATCATTATCATGTCGATAACTGCCAGACGCTGGGTGAATCGCCGCTGGGGTCTGGCTTTGCCCGCGCGGTGCGGCTGGCGGCATGGCAGTTTCTGGTGCTGCCCCCGCGCGAGAATGGCAAGATACTCGTCGGCAGCTGGGTGCGGATACGGATCGACTATACGCGGACCATGGTCGGCGCGGGCGCCGGAGCGGGCAGCGACTGAGGGCTGGCGCATAAAATAGTTGCATTTTGAGACTGGGTTGCCATCCTGACGCGCTGACAGGATAGGGAGAGATTGCATGATCATCCATGGTGCGCGGCCGTCGCCTTTTGTGCGCAAGGTCATTGCCTTTGCCGCCGAGAAGGGAATTGATGTCGAGGTGCAGACGGCCGGGTTCGGGCGTGGGGCGGAGGGCTATTTCAAGGGATCACCCTTCGGCAAGATTCCGGCACTGGAGGATGGCGATTTTCTGCTTTGCGATTCCACCGCGATCATAACCTATATGGATGCGCTGCGGCCGGGGACGGAGATGATTCCGGCAGAGCCAAAGGCGCGGGCGCGGACAATCTGGTATGAGGAATTTGGCGATACCGTCGTGCAGCCGGCGGGCGCGAAGATATTTTTCAACCGCGTGGTGGCGAAGGCGTTGAAAGCGCCGCAGGATCTGGACGCGGCGGACAAGGCGGAGGCGGAGGAGATGCCCCGCTTCTACGACTATCTGGAGGGGATTTTGCCCGACAGCGGCTGGCTGGTCGAGGATCGCTTTACGTTGGCCGATTTGGCGGCGGCCTGTCCGATCATCAATGTCGGCTATTGTTCGGAGGGGCTGGATGCGGAGCGCTGGCCCAGGGTGGCGGCGTGGATCGCGGCGGTAAAGGCGCGGCCCAGCGTGGCGGCGGCGCTGGCGCTGGAGGCACCGATCGTAGCGGGAATGATGGCAAAATAATAACCTATATGGAACATTATCCTTGACAGCGTCACGCTGTTCTGGCAGGGATAGGCACAGTGGAAAAATGTGAGTCGCCAAGGCGCGACGCAGCAGGGGCTGATCCGGGCGGGTCGGCCCCTTTTTGCGTTGGGCTTGTGGCGCGCGGGCGGGGGATACAGGCATGGCGGATGGGGTGGAGGCGCAGGCGCGCGATTTGGAACCGGCGCGCCGGAGGGTCGCCGGCCAGGATCAGGTGCAGATGCGCGCGCCGCGCAAGGATGGCTGGACCAGGGATCAGGAGCGGCTGTTTTTGCAGACGCTGGCGACGACCTGCAACACCAGCGAGGCGGCGCGGGTGGCCGGGGTCAGCCGGACCAGCGCCTATGACCGCAGGCAGCGCAATCGCCGCTTTGCCGCCGACTGGGAACGGGCGATGGATATTGGCTATGCCGAGATTGAGGCCATGCTGATGCGCGAGGCCTTGTTCGGGAGCGAGAGCGAGGAGATTTTGCTGGACGGCGAAGGGGCGGTGAAGAGCCGCAAGGTCAGGCGTGGGCATGACCTGAAACTGGCGCTGCAATTGCTGACCCGGCATCGCGACCGGGTGTTGGCCTATCGCGCGAGTGCGGCCGCGGGGAAGGAGCGCCCCGACAGCCCTGCGGTGGTGCGGCGGGTGCGGCGCGCGCGGGACGAAGTGGAGCGGATGCGCGCGGCGACGGGGACGTGAGGCGCGGTCAGGCCGGGCGTCCGGGCGCGATCATCGCACCGATTGTGTCGAGCAGGGCCAGTCGCTGTTTCTTGAGATCCTCCAGCCGGGCGTCCGATGCGGCGCTAAGCCCCTCTATGATCCGGCTGATTTCGCCGACTAGGTCATGATAGCGATCGGCCAGCCCGCGAAAATGGGCGTCGGTGAGTTTGAGATGGTGCAGCCGGTCGATGGCGTGGGGAAACAGGCTGTGGAGATCGTGGCCATGTTCGCTCATTCTGTCGTCTCCTGTTTTAGTGGGACGACTATGGGGCGGGGTGACGTCATGGTCTTTAGGTAGTTGTCCGGGGGGCGGGCATTTTGGGGCGACGCGATGTTGCGCATTACCCTTCCCCACGCTGCGCGCGGTCACCCTCCCCAAGCGAGCTTGGGGAGGGTCGGTGATCTCTTTACACTTGTTCGATAAGCGATAGACCTGTGGGTTATGAGAAAATTGATCCTGCTCGTCGCCGCTTCGGCACTGTCCTCCCCTGTTCTGGCGCAGAGCCAAGTGCCTGATCCGGCGCGTTTGAAGGCGACGGTCGAAAAATTGGTGAGTTTCGGGACGCGGCACACATTGTCGTCGGCGACTGATCCGAAGCGGGGGATTGGCGCGGCGCGGGCGTGGGCGGCGGCGGAGTTTGCGCGGATTTCCAAAGGATGTGGCGGCTGTCTGAAGGTCGAGAGCGTGTCGGAGCGCTTTACCGCGCCGCGCGTGCCCAATGGCGCGGATATTGTCGATGTGCTGGCGATCCAGACCGGGACGGGTGATCCCAATCAGGTGGTGATCGTCGCGGGGCATATCGACAGCCGGGTCAGCGACGTCATGGATGCAACCAGCGATGCGCCGGGCGCGAATGACAATGGGTCGGGCAGTGCGCTGGTGATCGAGGCGGCGCGGGTGCTGGCGGGCGAGAAGTTTGACGGGACGATCGTCTATGCGCTGCTGTCGGGCGAGGAGCAGGGGCTGCTGGGCGGCAAGTTGCTGGCCAACACGGCCAAGGCGCGCGGCTGGCAGGTTCGCGCGATGCTGAACAATGATATTGTCGGCAACACGACCGGACTGAACGGGCGTATCGTGGCGGACCGGATGCGGGTGTTTTCCGAAGGAATACGCTCTGCCGAGGATGCCAAGGCGGGGGTGACCCGGCGCGGGATTGGCGGCGAGGATGACGGGCCTTCGCGGGCGCTGGCCAAGGCGATCGACGCGATTGCCGAGGCCAATCCGCAGATCGGGCTGGACGTGTTTGCGGTGCGGCGGCCTGACCGTTTCGGGCGGGGTGGCGATCATACCCCGCTGCTGGAGGCGGGCTATCCGGCGGTGCGGTTTTCGGTGGGGATCGAAAATTACGACCGGCAGCATCAGGATTTGCGGGTCGAGGCTGGGCGCGATTATGGCGACACGGTCGTGGGCATGGACTTCCCCTATCTGGCGAAGGTGACGGCGCTGAATGTCGCGGCATTGCGGGCTTTGGCCAGCGCGCCGGCGGCGCCTGCGACTGTGTCGCTGGATGGCGCGCTGTCGATGGATACGCGGGTGTTCTGGGACGCGGCGCCGGGGGCGGCGGCCTATCATGTATATTGGCGGCGGGCCGATGCGCAGGACTGGACCGATAGCCGCGTCGTGACGGGCGCGACCGAATTGCTGCTGAAAGATGTGGTGGTGGACGATCATTTCATCGGCGTGGCGGCGGTGGCCAGGGACGGGAGCGAGAGCATCGTGACGTTCGGCGGGATGGCGCCGCGCAAATAGGGGCGTGCGTGTCGCCGCCCCGGCAAGGGGAGGGCGATGGAGACTTCGCATATTGCATGGCTGGACGAGCAGCGGGACGCGCAGGCGAAGATATTGCGGCGGCTGAAGGAGGCTGGCCGCGACCGGGTAGAGTATGAATGGGACTGGCTGGCGCGGCCGGGGCAGAAGGCGCCGCAGGGCGACTGGCGCATCTGGCTGATGATGGCGGGGCGCGGCTTTGGCAAGACTCGGGCCGGGGCGGAATGGGTGCGGGGGATTGCGGAGGCTGATCCCAAGGCGCGGATCGCGCTGGTCGGTGCGACGCTGGGCGAGGCGCGGCGGGTGATGGTCGAAGGGGCGTCGGGGATATTGGCGATTGCGCCCTGGTGGTGCCGCCCGGTCTTTGCCCCCGCGCTGCGCAAGCTGACCTGGCCCAATGGCGCGGTGGCGACCCTGTTCGGCGCGGCGGAACCGGAGAGCTTGCGCGGGCCGCAGTTCAGCCATGGCTGGGCCGACGAGATCGCCAAATGGCCCTTTGCGGAAGGGGCGTGGGACAATCTGATGATGGCGATGCGGCTGGGCAGGCGGCCGCAGGTGATGGCGACGACGACGCCGCGCCCGGTGGCGCTGGTGCGGCGGCTGGTGACAGATGCGGCGGCGGGCAGCGTGGTGGTGACGCGAGGGCGGACGGCGGACAATCGCGCCAATCTGGCGGACGGGTTCGTCGAGGCGATGGAGCGCAGCTATGGCGGGACGCGGCTGGGGCGGCAGGAACTGGACGGCGAACTGATCGAGGAGGTTGAGGGCGCTTTGTGGAGCCGCGACCTGATCGAGCGGTGCCGGGTGGCGCATGTGCCGGGCGGGCAAGATGGGGCGGCGCTGCGCCGGGTGGTGGTGGCGGTCGACCCGCCTGCGTCGGCGCATGGAGATGCGTGCGGGATCGTGGTGGCGGGCGTTGGTGGTGACGGGCGCGCCTATGTGATTGCGGACGCGAGTGTCGAGGGATGTTCGCCGGAAAGCTGGGCGCGAGCGGTGGCGGCGGCGGCGACGGTGCATGGCGCGGATAGGGTGGTGGCCGAGGCGAATAATGGCGGGGCGATGGTGGAAAGCGTGCTGCGCGCGGCGGACGAAAGGCTGCCGGTGAAGCTGGTCCATGCCTCGCGCGGCAAGGTGGCGCGGGCGGAACCGGTGGCGGCGCTCTACGAGGCCGGGCGGGTGGCGCATCGCGGGGCTTTTCCGGCGCTGGAGGATGAGATGTGCGGGCTGCTGACCGGTGGCGGCTATGTCGGGCCGGGACGATCGCCCGATCGCGCGGATGCGCTGGTGTGGGCGCTGACGGAGTTGATGCTGGGGAAGAGAGGCGAGGCGCGGGTACGGGGGTTTTGAGCGGAACCGTCCGACGCGATCGATCGTTTCGGGAGCATCTTATTTGGTGCGGAGTTTTGGCGATGAAGATGGTGACGATGTTGGGCGCGCTGGTCGGGGCGACTTTGGTGGCGACGCCGGTGATGGCGGTGACGTTGAGCGCCAAAGAGCGGGCGCGGGTAGCGCGGGCGGTGCCGCGCGATCGTGATGATGTGCGCTATTGCCTGATCCAGGCGAAGAAGGGCCGTGACAAGGGCACGGTGATCGGCGCGGCCGGTGGTGCGGGCGTCGGGCTGATTGCAGGCGGTGGTCTGGGCGAGACTTTACTGGGCGCGGGCGCGGGTGCGCTGGCGGGCCGGGTGATCGGCAAGAGCGAGGGGACCAATTCGACCTGCGACCGGGTGTTGCGGCGTAATCCTTGAATGATCACTTGGCGGGGGTGGTCAGTTCCCGGTCCCGCCATCTGACCCAGGATTGCACCTGCGTGGGGACAGGCTGCCCCGCCGAATTGATCGCTGGCAAGTAACGCTGCCCCATGGCGACGAGGCAGGACGTGTCGTCATATTCGCGGTTTCCCGACGACTTTTTGATGCGACAGGATGTTGGCCGTCCAGTGGCGTCAATATCTGTAATATAGTCACTGGTCAGGTCTGTGGGACGGGTCGTTCCCGTGATGGGGGGATTGCCATCGACAGCCAAAGGCGTGGTTCTGCCGAAATCGCTACGAAATGACGAGGGAGCGGGTTCCCACACGACGCGCATTTTCGGGACAGTCAGTGGGTTGCCGTCATGGCGCCTTACTGCCAAAACCCAGCCCATTTTGGACATGATAAGTTTGCAGCTGGCTACCGCGATGTCCCGGCCTCCGACAATGTCCGTCGGCGTACAATCGATCTGGTCGGTATCACCGCGTTGCGCGATAGTGACGATGGCTTCGCCAATGGCGTCCGCGCGCAGCATCACGAGCGCATAGTCCTGCGCGGTCGGCAGGGCGATGGGGATGATTTCCCGCTTTGCCGGTGCTGGTGGAAGCTGCGTCGGGTCGGTCAGAGCGAGTAAGCTTAGTGCGTGGTGCCACATCAGCGGATGTTCGATGGTAGCGACTGGATTGTAAAGTGGATGGCTGGAGGTAGCGGCTTAATCCTTGATTAGACGTGAGGGGGCTTTCCCCTCTCCCAGCTTCGGTAAGGCAGCTTCGCTGCCAACCTTCGCTTTAGTTTTAGCGCGATTTCCGAGCCATCAGATATTCTATCTGATTAGAAATCGCTTTGGCCCTCTCCCCGTCGTGGCGAGGTTTTTTTGTTGTGCGGGAGGCAAGCATGAAATTCTTTGGGATGAAGGCCGTGCAGGCGGATGTGCGGCCGGTGTTGGCGCGCGCCTGGGGGACGGGCGCGGTGGCGCTGGGGGAGTGGCCTGCCAGCTATGAGGCGCAGTTACGCGCCGGGGTGATCGGCAATCCGGTGGCGCAACGGGCGATGCGGCTGGTGTCGGAGGGGGCGGGGGCCACGGCGTTGAAGGTCGCTGGCGTGGCGGATGGCGCGCGGGTGCTGGCGCTGGTGGCGCGGGCTTCGGCGGGGCAGGGGCTGGTGGAGACTTTGGCCTGTCATTTGCTGTTGCACGGCAATGCCTATGTGCAGGTGATTGGCGGGGCGGACGGGATGCCGGCCGAGCTGTTCGCGCTGCGGCCTGAGCGGGTAAGCGTGGAGGCGGATGCGCGGGGGTGGCCGGCGGCCTACCTCTACCGGGTGGGGGAGAGCGTGACGCGGCTGTCGCCCGAAGATGGGGCGGGGCGGACCACGGTGCTGCATTTGAAAAGCCTGCATCCGCTGGACGATCATTATGGGTTGGGCTGTGTCGGTGCGGCGGCGGGGGCGGTGGCGATCCACAATGCGGCGACCGTGTGGAACAAGGCGCTGCTCGACAATGCGGCGCGGCCCAGCGGGGCGATGGTTTACGATCCGGGCGACGGATCGGTGATGGCGCCCGACCAATATGAGCGGGTGAAGCGCGAGATGGAGATCGCCTTTGCAGGCGCGGCCAATGCGGGGCGACCGATGCTGCTGGAGGGCGGGTTGAGCTGGAAGGCTTTGAGCCTGACGCCTGCAGAGATGGATTTTGTGGGACTGAAGGCGGCGGCGGCGCGGGAGATTGCGCTGGCGTTCGGGGTGCCGCCGATGCTGATGGGGCTGCCCGGCGACAATAGTTACGCCAATTATCGCGAGGCGAACAAAGCGCTGTGGCGGCAGACGATATCGCCGCTGGTGGGGAAGATAGGCGCGGGGCTGGGGCAGGGTTTGAGCGGCTGGTGGCCGGGGCTGCGGATCGAGCCGGACCTGGATGGCGTGGCGGCGCTGAGCGATGAGCGGGCGGCGCTGTGGGAGCGGGTCGCGGGGGCGGACTTCCTGTCGGCGGAGGAGAAGAAGGCTTTGTTGGGATTGTGAGGCGGGCGGCGGTTCCTTCTCTCCCAACTGCGCCTAGGCGGCTGCGCCGCCAAGGCTTCGTATCCCTCTCCCCCAAGGGGCGAGGGGATTGGAGGGCGTGATGAAACAGGATGGCGAGATGCTGGCGCGGTTGGTGGCGCAAGCCGATGGCGGGCCGGGGGCGGCGGATATGGTGATGATCCGGGCGCTGGTGGAGGAAGCGAGCGAGCTGGGCGCGGGGCGGGCGCTGGAGCGGCTGGGGCTGGCCGACCGGCGGGCCGAGGGCGATGTGCGGGAACTGCGCGAATTGCTGCGCGCCTGGCGCGACGCGAAGAAGGCGGCGCGCGGGGCGGTGATCGGCTGGCTGGCGCGGATCGCGCTGGCGCTGCTGTTGCTGGGGATTGCGGTCAAGACCGGGCTGGTCGGGTTGGTCAGAGCGTGAGTGACGATGTGGCACCTGTTCCGTTCGGGCTGAGCGAAGTCGAAGCCCTTGGCCGAGCGGAGCGAGGTCGGAAGCCTTCGACAAGCTCAGGCAAGCCCTTCGACAGGCTCAGGGCGAACGGAGATTATATGGCTCAAGACGTGCGCTTTGCCGGTTATGCGGCGATTTTCGATCGGGTGGACCGGGGTGGGGATGTGGTGCGGGCGGGTGCCTTTGATGGCGCGCGCGCGGCGGGGGTGCCGTTGCTGTGGCAGCATGGGCCGGGGCAGGTGATCGGATCGGTCGAGCGGCTGGAGGAGGATGCACGGGGGCTGCGCGTGATCGGCCGGGTGTCGGCGCGGACGGCAGCCGGGCGCGAGGCGGCGGCGGGGTTGAAGGCGGGGGCGCTGGATGGGCTGTCGTTTGGGTATCGGGTGCGGGAGGCGCGCGGGGCGGGACCACGCGAATTGCTGGCGCTGGAACTGGTGGAGGTGAGCCTGGTGACGCATCCGATGCAGGATGGGGCGCGGGTGATTAGGGTGGCGTGATTTACGCGGGCGCGCTGCCCCCTCATCCAACTTCGCCCAACCGGTTGCACCGGTAAGGCTTCGTATCCTTCTCCCCCGTGGGGAGAAGGTTTGCTGGGGCTATATCCCCAGCCATTCCAGTCCGCCGGGCAGAGCGTCGGCGCTATAGTCGAGTTGGAGGACGCGGCGGTGGCGGGGATTGGCGGCGGCGTCTGAGGCGTGGAGGATGGGCGTGGCGTAGAGCCAGATGTCACCGCGCGAGGCGAGGCAGGCGACGCTTCCGCAGCGATCGACCATGGCCGGGACATCGCTTTCCGCGATGCGGCCATGGAGGTGGGAGCCGGGGGCGATGAACAAAGGCGCATTGTCGGCGTCGACTGGGTCGAGATGGATACGCAAGGTACACATGCGGTCGAGCAGCGATTGCGGCGGGGCGACGTGCTGGAGACCGGATTTGATCGTCCAGGGGCCAAAGCCCGGTGTTTCGATGCGTTGACGCACGGCGATGGTGCGGTCCTGATGCCAGCCGAGCGCCCAGTTGGTGGTTTCGTTTTTGTCGAACAGGATCGCACGCACCGGCTTTGCGGCGTTGCCCAGATGGGCGGCGGCGTGGCAGCCGATGGGGCCGGTTGGCGCGAGAAATGGCGCGAGTTCGGCTAGGGCTGTCAGGCGTTGGCCGGGGCGGTCTGTTGGCAGCGTCGTGAGGGCGGCTTCGACGGTGGCGAGGGTGGTGGCGTCGAGGGCGGCGGGGATGTGGTGGGCGCCGTCGGTGGCGAGGGTCAGGGGCATGGGGTTTTATGCTGTGTCGGGGTGCGTGACGCAAGCGGCGCTCCCCCTCATCCAACTGCGCCTAGCCAGCAAGCTGGCAAGGCTTCGTATCCTTCTCCCCCCAAGGGAGAAGGTTTTGAGAGTTTTAGGGCGGTCCCACCGGGGCCGCCCTTTTTGGTGTTTTCTAGCGGGAGAATGACATGACGGACGGCGTGGCGGATGCTCTGGAGGGGAGCTTTGATGTGGTGCTTCAGGGGGAGCGGATTGCGGCTTTGGAGGCGGATTTGAGTGCGATGCGGGTGGCGATGCAGCGGCCGGCGCTGGATGGGGTGAAGGGCGGGGTGGTTGATCCGGCGCGCGCCAACTTCGTCGATCGCTATTTGCGGCAGGGGCAGGAAGCGGGGGTGGAGCTGAAGAGCTTTTCCGGGGCGAGCGGTGCGACCGGCGGTTATGCGGTGCCGCGGGAGATTGATCAGCTGATCGATGCGACGCTCAAAAGCATTTCGCCCATTCGCGCGATCGCCAATGTCGTGCGGACCGGGACGGCGGGTTATCGCAAGCTGGTGACGGCTGGCGGGATCGTGTCGGGCTGGGCCAGCGAGACGGGGGCGCGGGGCGAGACGGGGACGCCGTCTTTCAACGAGATTGCGCCGCCGTCGGGCGAATTGTTCGCCAATCCTGCGGCGAGCCAGGCGATGCTGGACGATGCGCAGTTCGATGTCGAGGGCTGGCTGGCGGGCGAGGTTGCCCGTGAGTTCGCGGTGGCGGAAGGGGCGGCCTTCATCAACGGCAATGGCACGAACAAGCCCAAGGGGTTCCTGACCTATACCACCACCAACGAGGCGGACGCCGTGCGGGCGTTCGGGTCGCTGCAATATGTGGCGTCGGGCGCGGCGGGGGCTTTTGCGGCGTCCAATCCGCAGGACAGGCTGATCGACCTGGTGCAGAGCCTGCGTGCGCCCTACCGGCAGGGGGCGTCGTTCGTGATGAACAGCGCGACGCTGAGTGCCATCCGCAAGATGAAAACGAGCGATGGGGCGTTTCTGTGGCAGCCTTCGCTGAGTGCCGGGCAGCCCGCGACGTTGCTGGGCTATCCGGTGGTGGAGGCCGAGGATATGCCGGACATCAGCGCCGGGAGCCTATCGATCGCGTTCGGCAATTTCCAGGCGGGCTATGTCATCGCCGAGCGTAGCGACACCAGCATTTTGCGCGATCCGTTCAGCAACAAGCCGTTCGTGCATTTCTATGCGGTCAAGCGGATCGGTGGGGCTGTGGCGAATAGCGAGGCGATCAAATTGATGAAGTTTGCGGCTTCGTAAGGGCGAGGGGGCCGGCGTCGTACCCCCTCATCCAACTTCGCCTAACTGGCTGCGCCAGTAAGGCTGCGTATCCTTCTCCCCCCCAGGGGAGAAGGTTTTTTGGGGGGAGGCGTTCGCGTCTCTCCCCCTTTTTGTTTGTGGGGAGCAAGCAGCGATGAGCCTGTATCTGAAGGATGCCGATAGCAGCATCGATCATGGCATCGACTGGTCGGCCCATCTGGCGGGGCAGACGATCCTGGCCAGTGCGTGGAGCGTGGAGCCGGTCGAGGCGGGCGGGCTGACGATCGAGACGTCCGGGTTCGAGGCGGCGCGGACCAGCGTGCGGGTGAGCGGGGGTGTGGTCGGGCGCGTCTATCGGCTGACCAACCGGGTCACTTTGTCCGACGGGCAGGTGGAGGATCGGTCCGTGACATTTCGGGTGGAGGAACGCTGATGCTGGCGCAGGATGAGAGCGGGGCGCTGGCGGCGTCGCTGGCCGAGCTGAAGGCCTATTTGCGGATCGAGACGAACGGCGAGGATGGGGTACTGGCGGGGTTGTTGCGGAGCGCGGCGGCCTTGTGTGAGCAATTTGTCGGGCAGTGGCTGATCGTGCGAGGGGCGCGGGAAACGGTGGCGGGCGATGGGAGCTGGCAGAGGCTGGCGGCGCGGCCTGTGGTGGGAATCGAGAGTGTCGAGGCGGCGGAGGTTGATGGCACGGCGGTGGCCTTGCCGGTCGATGGCTATGCGATCGACATTGATGCGGCGGGCGAGGGATGGGTGCGATCGACCCGTGCGGGGGACCGGCGGCGGTTGATGGTGCGCTATTCGGCGGGGATGGCGAGCGAGATGAACGGCCTGCCCGAAGCGCTGCGGCAGGGGATCGTAAGGCTGGCGGCGGAGCATTTTTCTGCGCGCGGGACGGAGAGTGCCGCGCCGCCTGCGGTGGTGAGCGCGCTCTGGCGGCCCTGGCGGCGGATGCGGTTGCGATGAGGGCGGCGCTGGCGCGGCTGGTAGAGCAGCGGGCGGCGCGCAGGTGGGCGGCTGTGGCGGCGGCGTTGGACGAGGCGGGGCTGGTCGTGGCGATTGAGGGTGATGCGGTGCGGGCGTCCGGGCGTGGTCTTGTAGCGCGCTGGTGGCGGGAACTGGCGCTGCGGGACGCGGGAAGGGGCGGATTATGAGCGCTGAGGTGGCGGTGCGCGCGGCGGTGATCGACGCGCTGCGGGCGGATAGCGCGTTGATAGACGGGCTGAACGGCCTGTTTGACGGCGAGCCGGTGCGGGCCAGCCTGCCCTATGGCGTGGTCGGCGACTGTATCGGCGCGGACTGGGGCGGCAAGGATGTGGCGGGGCGCGAGGTGCGGCTGACGATCGGCCTGCATGATGGTGGCGAGACGCCGGGGCGGCTGGCGGGGATGATTGCGCGGATCGACCCGGTGCTGGCGGGGGTGGCAGTGCGGGACGGGTGGCGGGTCGTGACGGCGCGGCTGGTGCGGTCGCGCGTGGCGCGGGCGGTGCGGCAGGGTGGTGGGTGGACCGCGGTGGTGGATTATCGGGTGCGGGCGGTGTGGGAGGCGTGAGCAGTCCACATCAATGGGTCCAAGCCCTGACGCAAAGGGAATGGGTGCCGGCTTGGCGGTCTTTTTAAACTGCCATCTGTTGACGAAACTCATCTAGAGCATTGTAAATGCCAGTTCCAAAAGAATTCCCACCGATGAAAAACATTCGGACAGGATTTTCAGCACCAAAATCTAACGATGAAATCATCGTAATCCCTGGTTTTTGAAAATAAACTGCATTATTTGGTATAAACTTGGTTTGAGCAGCGATTAAAACGTTTAAATTATAAACGCTTACTGCTCTACTAGATCCTATGAGTACAGGTCCTTTTTCTCCAGGAGAAGCGATTTGCAGAGCAAGTGAGCGCTCAGCAACGCTTAGCCAGACTGCATCGCCCATGGATAAATCTAACGTTAGCCCATGATTCACATGTCCTTCGCCAATAGGCTGAGTCCTTATCGAATGGAACAGCATTCGGGTCTGTTGCCAAGCTTCATTTAGAGATTCACTTGATGGCAGTATCGGCCCAAAGCAATTCCGAGCCTGAGCCGCCTGCGCCTGTTCCCAGTGGTCAATCCATGAAACAGCATCATCATCGCTCACCATATCCCCACGGCCGCGTAAATAATCGAAGAAATGGATGATGTCGCGTATGCCAACACTTCGCTTGGATAAACGCAAAAAAACGGAATCTGATATTGTTGCACAAGCGTATAGCTTTCGATTTCCAAATCGATGGTTGGATTCGCCGTATTTGACTTGTGTGTCATCTATCATTGAACCGGATTGGAAGCCGCCAACGATAGATATGCCAACGATGTAGTCGACGTCGCCATAGCCTAGAGCGGTTTTCGGCCCGTGAAGCACCTGCCCTGTCTGCCAATTTCGAATCCATTCATGCATCTGTACATGGTTATGCCTGCGCTTTTCCTCGAAGCTGTCCTTGCCAGAGGTCATGTACATTATGGCAACGCAGCGACCCGCCGCCCAAACAAGGTCAGCCGGCTCTCTTCCCATGCCGTAATGTGAAGGCTTGAAAACCGATTGAGAACCCAAGAGATTTAACGAAATCTCCCGAATGAATCTCTCTTGTATCGATTTATCGCTCACTGCTTTTGCGCTGACACAATTTTGTAGACCATTCTCTCTCCCTTCTTGAGCAATAACGCCCCTTTTAGGTGAGAAGCAGACCCTGCGTACCGCTGGCCGACTGCGCCTCAGCCAGGCTTGTTATAATCCTCATATTCCGCGGTGATCTTGTCGACATATTCGGCGATCTGGTCGTCGGCGTCGGCCTGGGCGGCTTTTTCGGACATGCCGTCGGCCTTGTCAGCGGCGACGATGGCGGCGCGGAAGGTGGCTTCCTTGGCGGCGCAGGTCTTTTTCATGTCGGACTGAAAATCGCCGAGCGTCAGCTTCTTTTCCAGGCCCGGCTGAATCTGGGCCGACAGGCATTGCGAATAGGCCTTGCGACCCGCGCCGACAGGATCGGCGGCGGGAGCGGCCGCTGCGGCCAGCAACATGAGCGGTGCGATGAAGATCATTGAGACTCTCCTTAACCAGCGTTTTGCACGCTTTATCGGAAGAAAGGATGCGCCATGGGCGTCGAAAAGGGAAGTGAGTTTCTGTTGAAAGTGGGGGATGGCAACATTCCGGCAACATATGCGACCGTCGCGGGGATGCGCACTACGCAATTGTCCGTGAATGGCGAGGCGGTGAACGTCACGTCCAAGGATTCGGGCGGGTGGCGCGAATTGCTGTCGGGTGCGGGGGTGCGATCGGTCAGCGTATCGGCGGCGGGGCTGTTTACCGGGTCGGCGGCGGAGGTGCGCATTCGCAATCATGCGCTGTCGGGCACGATCGAGGATTATGAGCTGAGTTTCGAGAGCGGCGAGCGGATGCGCGGGCGCTTTCTGGTGACGCGGCTGGACTATGCAGGGGATTATAATGGCGAGCGCAATTATGCGCTGAGCCTGGAAAGCTCCGGCGCGGTGGTGTCCGAATGAGCGGCGCTAACGCGGAGCGCCCAAATCCCGAACGGGGCGAGGCGGCGCTGGAGATTGGCGGGGACGTGCTGGCGTTGCGGCCCAGCTTTGGTGCGCTGGTGGCGGCGGAGGCGGAACTGGGGCCGCTGTTCGCGCTGGTGGAGCGGGCGGCGGACGGGAAGCTGTCGCTGGGCGATCTGGTGGCCTTGTTCTGGCATTGCCTGATTGATCGGGACCGGATGGATCGCGAGGCGCTGGGCGAGGCGATTGTCGCGGTGGGGCTGGCGAAGGTGACGCCGGTGCTCAAGGCCATTTTGCAGCAGATATTGGCGGGGAAATGACGGGCTTTGCGCAGGGCGCGGCGCGGCTGGCGGGGGTGGCCGGATGGCTGCTGGGCTGGCGGCCCGATGAGTTTTGGCGCGCGACTCCGGCGGAACTGGCGGCGGTGCTGCGGGCGGCGCGGGGGGATGAGGTTGTGGATGCGGGGGTGGATGGGGGTGAGTTGGCGCGGTTGATGAGGGTGATGCCGGATTGAACCATTTGCCGTTCGGCCCTTCGACAAGCTCAGGAGAGCGAAGTCGAAGCCGACCACTGAGCCGCAGGCGAAGTGCCTTCGCTCCGCTCAGGCTGGCCCTTCAACTTCGCGCAGGGCGAACGGAAATTGTGAAAGGGAGTGACCCGGATGGACGAGGAAATCGAAACGCTGGTGGTGCGGGTTCGGGCGGATACGCAGGGGTTGAGCCGGGACGTGGAGGTGATGCGGGCGGGGATCGAGGGGCCGCTGGGCGACGGGGCCGAGCGGGCCGGAAGGCGGATCGAGCAGGGGCTGTTGCGGGCGGTGCGGACCGGCAAGTTCGGCTTTGAGGATTTGCGGCGGATCGCGCTGTCGGTGCTGGACGAGATTGCAGCCAGTGCGTTGCGGACGGCGATGAATGGTGCCGGTGGCGGAGGTGGTCTCGTCAATCTCGGCGCTTCGTTGCTGACGTCGGCGCTGGGGCTGCCGGGGCGGGCGACGGGCGGGCCGGTGGCACCGGGGCGGGCCTATATGGTCGGCGAGCGCGGGCCGGAAATGTTCGTGCCGACGAGCAGCGGGCAGGTGGTCGCTAGCGGCGGGGGCGCGCGGCATGTGCGGGTGAGCATCGCGGTGAATGGCAGAGGGCAGGAGAGCGAGGCGCGATTGCTGGCGCGCAGTGCACGGCAGGTGGCGCGGGCGGTTAAGGGGGCGCTGGGCTGATGGGGCGACTTGACTATTGGCTGGCGGATGCGCGGCGGGGGCAGGAGATGCGCTGGATGAAGCGCTTTGCCCCGACCCACTGGACCGTCAATTTCCCGCGCCCGATGATGGCGAGCGTGGTCACGACCGGGGCAGATGCCTTGCGGGTGGATGCGGTCTTTTACGGGTCGGGCGATCTGGCGGGGCTGATCTGGGAGGCGGCGGACGGGTGGAGCCATCCTTTGCTGGCCTATGAGAGGAGCCAAGATTTTCGCGCGTGCGTGTTGCGGTTTCGCTGGCGGAGCGGGGGGCTGCGCCAGCTGGACGAGACGCATGGGCCGACGCTGACGATCGAGGGGCGGGACGCGGCGGGGAATCCGCGCGCCTGGTATGTGCGCTTGTGGAACTATGCCAGCGGCGGGCCGGAAGATGCGGTTATCACGCTGGATTTTGCCGCGCTTGATGGTGGCTTTCTGCTGCCGGGCGAGGCCGATCCGGTGTGGGCGGGCGACGTGGACCGGATGTTCATATCGCTGGTGCCGCCCGATTATGATGCGGGGGATACGGCCTTTGCGGGCGCTGTCGAGGGCTGGGCTGAGCTTTCGGACATGGCGTGCGACGGGGCCGGGTCCGTGCTGGCGATTGGTGACGTCATGGTGCCGGAACATGGGCTGGCCATGGCGACGGGCTATGATGACTGTTTCAACCAGACGCCTCAGCGGGTGGTCGCGGCGATCCATGCGCTGGGCTATCGCGGGGCGATCAATCATTATGTCGGGATGAGCCATTATTTCCGGCTCGAACGGGTTGGCAGTGAGCTTTACGTCAGTCTGGCGGGCGGGGTGCTGAACGGGCCATGCGCGGCGTGGCATCGGGATTTTGCGGTACGGGCCAGGGCGCTGGGCTTCGATGTCATCTGGTCGCTGTCCTACGAGCTGTTCGACGCGCATTGCTGGAACGACTGGAAGCAGCGGGCGGAGAATGGCGACCCGGCGCTGACGGGGTGGGTGCCGCCTTCGACCCTGCTGTCGCCCGCGCATGGCGGGGCGATGGCCTATTTGCAGGCTGTGGCAGGTGCCTTTGTTTTCATCGGGTTGGAAGCGGGACTGCCGATCCTGTTTCAGGTGGGCGAACCCTGGTGGTGGGTGTTGCCAGGCGACGGGCGGATCTGCATCTATGACGATGCGGCGCGGGCGGCCTTTGGCGGCAGTCCGGTGTCGATTGCGAGCATCTGGGGCGCGCTCGATGGGGCGCAATGCGCGTTGCTGGATCAGGCGGGCGTGGTGCTGGCGGCGTCGACGGCGGCCCTGTGCGCGGCGGTGAAGGCGGTTGCGCCGGGGGCGGTGACGCATTTGCTGGCCTATCTGCCGACGATACTGGACCCGCGCGCGCCCGAAGCGAAGCGCGCGAACATGCCGGTGGGGTGGGCCTCGCCTGCCTTCGATGTGCTGCAACTGGAAGATTATGACTGGGTGACCGAGGGGCGGCCTGGGTTGACCGCGCGGGGCATAGAGCTGGCGACGGCGCGGCTCGGCTATCCGGTCGACGAGCAGCATTATCTGGCGGGCTTTGTGCTGTTGCCGGAGCAGGCCGGACAGTGGCGCAAGATTGCGGCGGCGGCGCAGGCGTCGGTGGACCGGGGGACGGCGGCGACCTTTGTCTGGGCGCTGCCGCAAGTGTGCCGCGATGGCTTTGTCGCGTTCAGGATGGATGGAGAGGATGCGATGCAAGCCTTTGATGATGTGCTGTTTCCTCTGGCCATTGGGCGGGAGGCGAGTCTGTCGCCGGCCTTTTCGACGCAGATTGTCGAAAGCCCGTCCGGGCATGAGCGGCGGAGCAGCGACTGGGCGGATGCGCGGCTGTCCTTCGATGCGGGGCCGGGAGTGCGGTCCGAGGCGGACATTGCGACGCTGATCGGCTTTTTCCGGGCAAGGCGCGGCGCGGCGCGGGGGTTCCGCTTCAGCGATCCCTATGATGATCGCAGCGGGGCGGTGGCGCAGGTGCCGGGGTCGCTCGACCAGAAGCTGGGCGTGGGCGACGGGGTGCAGGCCGCGTTCCAGTTGATGCGCTATTATGGCGTCGGGGAGGATGCGCAGGGGCGGGTCATCACCCGGCCAGTGGCGGAGACGATCCGGGTGGCGGTAGATGGTGTCGAGATGGTCGGCGGGTGGAGCCATGAGGGGATGGGGATTATCGCCTTTGACGAGGCGCCTGCCGATGGCGTGGTGCTGACCGCCGGGTTCCGCTTCGACGTGCCGGTGCGCTTTGCCGAGGATCGGCTGGACATCAACCGGGCGACCTTTGCGGCGGGGGAAGCGCCGTCGGTGCCGCTGGTGGAGATACGCGAATGAGCATGATCGAGGCGCTGGAGCAGCCGCTGGTGACGCTCGCCTTTTGCTGGCGGATCGAGCGGCGGGACGGGGTGACGATCGGGCTGACGAACCATGATCGCGATCTGGTGATTGATGGGCTGACCTATCGCGCCGCGCCTGGGATGACGCCATCGGCGATCCGCAGCGGGATCGGGCTGGAGGGGGAGGATAGCGACCTGGCGGGGGCGCTTTCCAGTGATGCGATCAGCGAGGCGGATTTGATGGCGGGGCGCTGGGATGGGGCGGCGCTGGAATTGTGGCTGACGCAGTGGGAGGCGCCGGGCGTGCTATGGCTGTCGCTGGCGCGCGGCGAGATTGGCGCGGTGGCGCGCAAGGGGGCGGCGTTCAGCGCGGAACTGATCGGGGCTGCGGCGGTGCTGGGGGCGGCGGTGGCGCCGTCGACATCGCCCGATTGCCGCGCGAGCCTGGGCGACCGGGCATGCCGGGTTGATCTCGCGGGGCGGCGGCGGGTGGTGGCGGTTTCCGGTGTTGATGGTGCTGAGGTTGCCGTGACCGGGCTGGTGGCGGGCGACTATGCGTTCGGGACATTGCGCTGGCTGGGCGGGGCCAATGCGGGGCTGGTGCAGGCGGTGCTGGATAATGGGGTGGACGGGGTGACGCTGGCCGATCCGCCGGTCTTTGCGGTGGCGGCGGGAACGCTGGCGCTGCTGACGGAAGGGTGCGACCGGCAGATGGTGACCTGCGCCGGGCGCTTTGGCAATGGGGTGAATTTTCGGGGTGAGCCTTATCTGCCGGGGATGGATTTGCTGACCCGCTATCCCGGCGCATGAGCGCGGTGGAGCGGGCGCGGGCGCTGGTGGGCGTGCCGTTTCGATTGCATGGGCGGAGCATGGCGGGGCTGGACTGCGTCGGGCTGGTGGCGCTGGCGCTGGGGCGGGATGCGCCCCATGCTTACGGGTTGCGCAGCGGGGATGTCGGGCGGGCCGAGGGCTGGCTGCGGGCGGCGGGGCTGGTGCCGGTGGCGGGTGGTGAGCCTGGCGATGTGGCGCTGGTGCGGCCGGGGCCGTTGCAGCTGCATCTGATGATCTGTGTGCCGGGTGGTTTTGTCCATGCCCATGCCGGATTGCGGCGCGTGGTCGAGATGCCGGGGGCGTCGCCCTGGCCGGTGATGGGGTGGTGGCTGGCGATATAGAAGGAGTGTGTCATGGCGACGGTGGTGCTGAGTGCGGTGGGCACGGTGATTGGCGGGCCGATCGGCGGGGCTATCGGGGCGCTGATCGGCAATGCGATCGACCATGCCGTGCTGTTCAAGCCCAAGGGGCGGGAGGGGCCGCGCCTCAATGAATTGCAGGTGCAGACGTCGAGTTACGGTACACAGGTGCCGCAATTGTTCGGGACGATGCGGGTGGCCGGGACGGTGATCTGGGCGACCGACCTGCGTGAGACAAAAAGCAAGAGTGGTGGCGGCAAGGGTCGGCCGAGCGTCACAAGCTACAGCTATTCGGCGAGTTTTGCGGTGGCTTTGTCGGCGCGGAAAATCCGGTCGATCGGGCGGATCTGGGCCGATGGCAATTTGCTGCGCGGGGCGGCGGGGGACTTCAAGAGCGCGGTGTCGGCGTTCCGGGTGCATGACGGGGGCGAGGATCAGCCGGTCGATCCGCTGATCGCCGCAGCGCAAGGCGTGGAGGAGACGCCTGCGCATCGCGGTATCGCCTATGTCCTGTTCGAGGATCTGGCGCTGGAGGATTATGGCAATCGGATTCCGTCGCTGACGTTCGAGGTGGAGGCGGACGAGGGGGCTGTGGCGATCGAGACTGTGGCGGCGGCGGTGAGTTGCGGGCGAATCGGCGGGGCCGGGCTGGCCAGCGTCGAGGGCTATGCGGCGAGCGGAGCGGATGTGCGAGAGGCGATCACGCCGCTGGTCGAGGCGCATGGGCTGGCGTTGCAGGGGCTGACGCTGATGGCGGCGGGCGAGAGTGTGGACGAGATTGGTGCCGGCGTGCTGGCCGCGCGGGTCAATGGGCGGGCGGTCGATGCCGTCGAGCAGTCCGGCGGGGCGGCGGATGGCGTGCCGGTGGCGCTGTCGCTGCGGCACTATGATGCGGCGCGTGATTATCAGGCGGGGGTGCAGCGGGTGACGCGACCGGGGCCGGGGCGCAGCGAGCGCGGGATCGAGCTGCCTGCGGTGCTGGCCGCGGATGCGGCGCGGGCGTTGGCGGGCGAGCGGCTGGCGAGCGGCTGGACCGGGCGGGCGACGATGGCGCTACGTTGCGGCTGGGCGGCGCTGGGGTTGGAGCCGGGCATGGTGGTGCGGGTGGTCGATGCGCCGGGACTGTGGCGGATCGAGGAGCGCGAATGGGAGGGGATGGCGGTGCGGCTGTCGCTGCGCCGAGTGCCGGGGGCTGGCGGAGTGTTGCCCGGCGGGGCGTCGTCCGGCGTGATCGTGCGGCAGGTGGATGCGCCGCATGGGGTGACGAGCCTGATGCTGGCGGACCTGCCGCGCCTGATTAAGGGCGTTGCGAATGCGCCGCTGGTGGTGGCTGCGGCGAGCGGTGGGCGAGGTTGGCGCAGCGCGGCGCTGTTTGCGATGAGCGGGACGGGGGAGGCGGTGCCGATCGGCCGGAGCGCGCCGCGGGCGGTGATGGGGGTGGCGGACACTGCGCTGTCGCCGGGTAGCGTTACGATGTTGGACGGGCAAAATGCGCTGCTGGTGGCGTTGCTCGCGGAAGATATGGATTTGTTGTCGGCGGATGAGGCGGCGCTGGCGCAGGGACGAAACCTGTGTCTGGTCGGGCGCGAGCTGATCCAGTTTGGTGCGGCGGTGCAGACGGGCGAGGCAAGCTATCGGCTGAGCGATTTGCGCCGTGGGCTGCGCGGGACCGAATGGGCGATGGCGGACCATGCGGCGGGCGAGGCGTTCCTGCTGATCGAGGAGGAAAGGCTGGTCGAGCCGCTGGCGATGCTGGGCGTGGCAGGCGAGATAGGCGGGACGGTGCAGTTGTCGGCCATCGGGCTGGGCGATGTGGAGCCGGTGGTGGCGGAGATTGCGGTGACGGGCGAGGCGCTGATGCCACCCTCTCCGGTGCATCTGACGGCGCGGGCGGACGGGGGTGGCTGGGTGATTGGCTGGACGCGGCGGAGTCGGGCGGGCTGGCGCTGGAGCAGCGGGGGCGATGTGCCGCTGGGCGAGGAAAGCGAGCGTTATCTCGTGCGGGTGCTGGACGGCGATGTCGTGGTGCGCAGTGCCGAGACGCTGGTGCCGGGCTGGACCTATGATGCTGTGATGATCGCGGCGGATAGTGGTGCCGGGCAAGACGGCGCGCTGAGCGTGGAGGTGCGGCAGGTCGGCACCTTTGCGACAGGGCGGGCGGGGCTGATCGGGATCACGATTTGATTTTGGACGGGAGCGATGGGATGGACATGACGGCGCGATGGGCGATGCCGATGCTGTTTGCAGGGCAGGCACAGAAGGAAATTTTCCACAACGAGTCGCTGGTGCGGATCGACACGCTGCTGCACGGCAGGGTTGAGAGCGCGGATGTGGCGACGCCGCCTGCGACGCCGACGGCGGGGCAATGCTGGATCGTAGCGGCTGGCGCGGGCGGGGCCTGGACCGGACAGGAGGGATGCGTAGCCAGCTGGAGCGAGGGTGGGTGGCGCTTTGTGGCGCCGCGTGCCGGGCTGTCTATGGATGTGGCGGACCGGGGTCATGCGCTTTTTCATGACGGAAGCCTGTGGCGGGACGCATTGGTGCGTGACGATGGGCTGTATCTGGACGGGGAAAAAGTTGTCGGCGGGCGGCAGGGGGCGATTGCCGCGCCGACGGGCGGCGCGACGATTGACGCAGAGGCGCGCACTACACTGGAGGCCATACTCGTTGTTTTAAGGACACATGGGCTGATCGAAAGCTAAATTTGTCCGAATTTACTTTTTATTGTCATGTCGTCTCGCTATTAGCTGAGTGAACCATGCAAATAGCCTAAATGGGGGTTCCGAGGAGCCCTACTGCGTTATTTTTGCAACGGTTTCACTATTTGTGGACTTGCCATGAAACTTTCTTCCAGATACAGGGTTTCAGCAGTCCTTCGTGACACTTTTGAAAGGGGAATTCAGATGCGGAAGCTTGCCCTCGCGGCTGCTCTTGCTACCACTGCTTTGGCCACCCCGGCCATGGCACGTGACGACAGTTGGTATGTCGGCGTTGATGCCGGTGTAATGATTGTCGAAGACCAGGTTATCGATTTTACGCCTGCGCGCGCTGCTTCGCCCTCTGTGGATTACCACAAGGGCTACGACTTCGATGCCAACATTGGTTATGACTTTGGCGGTTTCCGCCTCGAAGCCGAGGCCGCGTACAAGCGCGCCGAGGTTGATCTGGACCAGAGCGGCTTCGGCGGTTCTGCTTCAGCCCTGTCGTTCATGCTGAACGGCTTGCTCGACTTCGGTCCCGATGATGGCCTGCAGGGCTTCGTTGGCGGCGGTGTCGGCGTTTCGCGCGGCAAGCTGGCTAACGACAATGTGAATGACAGCGACACCGGTTTCGCTTGGCAGGCGATTGCGGGCGTTCGCTACCCGGTCACCAACAATGTCGACGTTTCGTTGAAGTATCGCTTCTTCAACCAGGACGATATCAAGTTGGTCACGGCTTATGGCGGTGCATTTGCGCCGGCCGGCGCGACCGCCGACACCAAGCTGCGCACCCACAGCCTGCTGCTGGGTCTGACCTACAACTTCGGCGAACCGGCTGCTCCTCCGCCGCCTCCCCCGCCGCCGCCGCCTCCCCCGCCGCCTCCCCCGCCGCCGCCTCCGCCGCCAGTGGCAGAGTGCAGCCCTGGACCGTACATCGTGTTCTTCGAATGGGACAAGTCGGACGTCACGCCTGACGCCGCCACCATCCTGGACAACGCGGTTTCGGCCTATAGCAACTGCGGCAGCGCCCAGGTCATGCTGGCAGGTTATGCGGACAAGTCGGGTTCGTCCTCGTACAACGTCGGCCTGTCGCAGCGTCGCGCTGACGCCGTTAAGGCTTACATGGCTTCGAAGGGCATCCCTGATGGCGTCATGACGACCCAGGCGTTCGGTGAATCGAACCCCCGCGTTGAAACCGCCGATGGCGTTCGCGAACTGCAGAACCGTCGCGTGGAAATCACCTACGGTCCGGGTTCGGGCATGTAAGAGACTTTTCCTTCCGCAAAGATGGAAAGCAGATGAAGGGGCTGGTCGAAAGACCGGCCCCTTTTTCGTTGGGGTGCGCAGTATTGGGTGTGCGGATCTGAAAGATTGGCTGTTTGTAGCGCGGGCATTGCGATTGTCGTTTTCGACTGCGCTCGAAGCGAACGAGGGTCGGTATGACCATGCTAGGCTGCACTCGGTAGCATTATGTCGGGCAAAAATGCGGTGACAGACCGGTGATGATCGGCAACAAATGTGCCGTTGCGGCGTTCGCTGCTATGTTCGCCGACCTCCGGGAGTTTATCATGAAATTTGTCGCCATATTGCTCGCCTTGCCCCTGACGATCGCGGCATCGGCCTGTGCAACCACTGGGTCGAACGCGTCTGCTCCAACGGCCGGTGCCAGTCTGGCGGCAGGTGACGGGTCCGAGCGTGGCACCGCCAGCATGACCGAGTCGGCGGACGGGCTGCATGTGCTGGTCAAGGCGACTGGGCTGACGCCGGGCATTCATGCCGTGCATGTCCATGTGACCGGCACCTGCACCGGGCCCGACTTTGCCAGCGCCGGGGGGCATTGGAACCCGACCGGGCGCAAGCATGGCATGGACAATCCGGCGGGCGCGCATATGGGCGATATGCCCAATATGACGGTCGGAACGGACGGCACCGGCGCGATCGAATATGTCATTGCGGGCGGGACAATCAGCAGCGGGACGATGCCCTTGCTGGATGACGATGGCGCGGCGGTGGTGATCCACGCGCAGGCCGACGACAATAAGAGCGACCCGGCGGGCAATGCGGGCGGGCGGATCGCCTGCGGCGTGCTGACGGCGGGTTAGGACCCGCGTTCAGGCCGGGCTGCCTGGCCCATAATCCTCGACGATATGATAGCTCGCGCCGTTATGGCCGAGGCGGCTTTCGAACAGGGCGAAGCTGTCGATCGTGAAGGGCGGGCTGGTCAGCGCGGCGTGGGCGGCGAGGAAGGGATCGACCAGAGCGGCCGTCCGGCCAAAGCGGGCGAGGGTGATGTGGGGCAGATAAGCCCGTTCTTCGGGCGACAGGCCAAGCGCGACACAGGCGCGATCGACTTTGCGATGCAGGCTGGCGAGCGGATCGCGCGGCTGGACCCCGGCCCAGAGCGTGTCGATCACGCCGCGACGGTCGAACGCGCCGACGCCTGAGACGCTGACGTCGAACGGAGCGAAGCGGATCGTGCGCAGCGCATAGGCGATGTCGGTTGCGCAATGCCGGTCGACTTCGCCGATGAAACGCAGCGTCAGGTGCAACTGGTCGTCGCGTTGCCAGCGGGCGCCCGCGACCCCGCCCATCAACGCAAGCAGCTGCGCACGGTGGCTGGCCGGCGGGCGGATGGCGACGAACAGGCGGTGCATGACGCGGCGACTATAGGCTTTACCGGGCGTTAGGCCAGTGTGGTTACGACAGCGCTTGAATATCGGTGCATAACAGCCGATAATGGATTCAGCGGCGACAGTGACGCCGACGAAGGAGAATTTTCATGGCCAACTGGTCTGATCCCCGTTCCGATATTGCGGGCTTTGGCGGCAGAAGCGTCGCGCAGGGTGCGGCGTACGACGCCGGTCTGCGCAGCTATATGCTGTCCGTCTATAATTATATGGCGAGCGGCGTGCTGCTGACGGGCATCGTCGCGGTGCTGTTTGCGTCGAGCGGGCTGGCGTTGCAGGTGCTGGGCGGTCCCGGCATCCTGAAATATGTCATCATGTTCGCGCCTTTGGTGTTCGTGATGGTGCTGAGCTTTGGCATCAACCGGCTGTCGACTGCGGCGGCGCAGGGGCTGTTCTGGGCCTACGCCGCGGTGATGGGCCTGTCGCTCTCGTCCATCTTCCTGGTCTATACCGGCACGTCGATCGGCCAGACCTTCTTTGCGACGGCAGCGGCGTTCGCGGGGCTGAGCCTGTTTGGCTATACCACCAAGAAGGATCTGTCGGGCTTCGGCACCTTCCTGATCATGGGCGTGGTTGGCCTGCTGGTAGCCAGCCTGATCAACCTGTTCCTGAAATCGAGCGCGATGGATCTGGTCATCAGCTTCATCGGCGTGCTGCTGTTCGCGGGTCTGACCGCCTATGACACGCAGAAGATCAAGAGCATCTACGCGCATGTCGCGGGTACGGACATGATGGGCAAGTCGGTCGTCATGGGGGCGCTGAACCTCTATCTCGACTTCATCAACATGTTCCTGTTCCTGCTGCGCTTCATGGGCAATCGCGACTGATTGGCGCGGTAGCGAGATAAGGAAGGCCCGGCGGAGTGATCTCCGCCGGGCCTTTTTTGTTATGGCTTTGCACCAACATCCGTTCGTTTCGAGCGCAGTCGAGAAACGAGGCGCGCTTGGCGTCGATGCAGCGCTGCTTGCTTCTCGACTACGCTCGAAGCGAACGGGGTGGGGGTGGGGATCAGGCCTGTTTCTGCATGGCGGCGATCAGGGCGCCGTCTATGTCCTTTTGCCTTTGATAAGCCGGGCGGGCGCGGAGGCGCTCCGCATAGGCGGTGAAGGCGGGGCGTTCCGGCATGGTGCCGAAGGCCAGGCCCCAGTCGATCTGTGATCCGACATAGACGTCGGCGGCGGTGAACTGGTCGCCGCAAATCCATGTCGTCCCCGACACCGCCTGTTCGAGCGTGTCCAGCACCGTTTCAAGCGAGCCATAGCCCGCGCTGCGTTCGCGGCCTTCGGGCAGGACGAAGCCCATGGCCTTGTTGGTGATGGCGGCTTCGACGGGGCCAGCGGCGAAGAAGAGCCAGCGATAATAAGCACCGCGTGCTTGCGGTGGCGGGGCGAGGTTGGCGGCGGGGAAGGCGTCGGCGAGATAGGCGCATATGGCTGCGCATTCGGTGACGATGGTGCTGTTGTGGACGATCGCAGGGACTTTGCCCATCGGGTTGATGGCGAGATAGTCGGGGGCTTTCATGGTTGTGGCATAGTCGAGGACCACGGTGCCATAGGGCGAGCCGACCTCCTCCAGCATCCAGCGGGCGATCTGCCCGCGCGACATGGGGTTGGTGTAGAGGGTGAGGGTGTCTGGCACGGCGTAGCTCTCCTTTGGCGGGGCGGTTGGGGAGAGGGTGGCGGAAATGTGGGGACGGGGCCAGCGGGATTTGCCGGGTTGTCCGCTATCGAGATATGCGGATGGTTGCCAAGTCTAGCCTGGTATGACGAGGAGACGGACTGTTGCTAACGACCACTTATTGCAATTGAGATCACAATGGCGCTGGCCCGGTTGCGGACATTCAACGGGCCGGTTATCCTGCCGATGTGGGCAAGCGCAGCCGTGTCATCGATCATGAAGAGGGGTTGGCCAAATTGAGTTTGGTCGAACTCGACAACGAAATCGCAAGGTGCAAAACGCGCCTGGGCATTGCCCCCAGCACTCAGCAGAAAAAACAATTTGCAAGCCGCATACACTGGCTTGAGAGCTTCCGACAAAGATATCACGCCGATAAGTGATGTGATGCTTTCGACCATTTCTTCTTGCCGTTCGAACCCGCATTGCATGCTATCCGCTAGCAGACGTCGAGGCCAAAAGCAGGGGAGAGAGATATATGCAGATGCATCAAATTCTGCCGATCGTAATAGCTCTCAGTAGCTGCAAGGTCGCGCCACCCAATGTGAACCTCGCGCGATGCTGGGATCGCCAGAAGCTTTCGATTTCCGAAGGAGCGCGCGTAACCGCCCATAATGCGTTCATCGGATATAGATCAGATGGGGCAACGACGCTGCATCCCGCAGACTGTGACACTGCGCCGTTGTGGTTAGGCGTAAGCGAGGGGGCCCTGAACCGAATGAGGATTAACCAAAGTGCTTCTGACTGGCATGGAGTTAAGTTCTTTCGGGCAAATATCGAAGGCGTTGCCGAAAAAAGTGATAACGCTCCGCTAGGTCTAGTGGTCAAAATAACAGATATTCGTGATCTCCGGCGGGCTGAGCCACCCAGCTGGATTCGTTGAGAGGCATAGTCGGTTTATTACGAAGCCTCGTTTGAAGCTGCCCGTCTGCAATCCACCCATGTTGGGTTAGCAACCTGACTTCCTCTGCCATGGCCAACCTAGTTGCGTGGCGAGAGATGGATCCCCGCGTCCGCGGGGATGACGGGGTTGGAGTGAGACGCGCGCGTGATGAAAAAAAAGGGCGGCCTTTGCGGGCCGCCCTTTCGTTTGCGTCTGTCATCGCGCTTATTTGGTGCCTTCGTTTGCCTTGGCCTTGCCGCCCTTCTTGCCCTTTTTGGGGGCTGCGGGGGTGATTTCGAAGGCCAGGGCTTCGTCCTTCATATGGACGTGGACTTCGCCGCCATGGACCAGCTTGCCGAACAACAGTTCCTCGGCCAGCGGCTGCTTGATCTTTTCCTGCATCAGGCGGCCCATCGGGCGGGCGCCATACAGCTTGTCATAGCCTTTCTTGGTGAGCCAGTCCTTGGCATCCTGATCCAGGGTGATGTGGACGTCGCGGTCGGCCAGTTGCAGTTCGAGTTGCAGGACGAACTTGTCGATGACGCGGGCGACGATTTCCGGGGGCAGATAGCCGAAGGGGACGATCGCATCGAGGCGGTTGCGGAATTCGGGGGTGAAGAGTTTCTTCACCGCATCCTCCTGCACATCCTCGCGGGTCAGTTCGCCGAAACCGATCGATTCCTTCGCCATGTCTGACGCACCGGCATTGGTGGTCATGATGAGGATGGTGTTGCGGAAATCGACGGTCTTGCCGTGATGGTCGGTCAGGCGGCCATTATCCATCACCTGCAACAGGATGTTGAACAGGTCGGGGTGGGCCTTTTCAATTTCGTCGAGCAGCAGGACGCTGTGCGGTTGCTGGTCGACCGCATCGGTGAGCAGGCCACCTTGGTCATAGCCGACATAGCCCGGAGGCGCACCGATCAGGCGGCTGACCGAGTGGCGTTCCATATATTCCGACATGTCGAAGCGCTGGAGCGGGATGCCGAGCAGGGTCGCAAGCTGGCGCGCCACCTCCGTCTTGCCGACGCCGGTGGGGCCGGAGAAGAGATAGTTGCCGATCGGCTTGTCGGGATCGCGCAGGCCAGCGCGCGACAGCTTGATCGCGCTGGACAGCACTTCGATCGCCTTGTCTTGGCCAAACACGACGCGCTTCAGGTCCGTGGTCAGCGATTCCAGCACGCTCTTGTCGTCGGACGAGACGGTCTTGGGCGGGATGCGGGCCATGGTCGCGATGACCAGTTCGATCTCCTTGGGGGTGATCACCTTCTTGCGCTTGGACGGCACGACCAGCATCTGCATCGCGCCGACCTCGTCGATCACGTCGATCGCCTTGTCGGGCAATTTGCGGTCGTTGATGTAGCGGGCGGACAGTTCCACCGCCGCCTTGATCGCGTCGGGCGTATATTTGACGTGGTGGTGCTCCTCAAACGCCGAGCGCAGGCCAGCGAGGATCTTGATCGTATCCTCAATCGTGGGTTCGTTGACGTCGATCTTCTGAAAGCGCCGGAGCAGCGCCCGGTCCTTTTCGAAATGGTTGCGGAATTCCTTGTAGGTGGTCGAGCCGATGCAGCGGATCGTGCCGCCCGACAGAGCGGGCTTCAGCAAGTTGGACGCATCCATCGCGCCGCCGCTGGTCGCGCCAGCGCCGATCACGGTGTGGATTTCGTCGATGAACAGGACCGCGTGGGGCAGCTTTTCCAGTTCGGTGACGACGGCTTTCAGCCGCTCCTCAAAATCGCCGCGATAGCGGGTGCCGGCCAGCAGCGCGCCCATGTCGAGCGAGTAGATGACGGCTTCCTTCAGGACATCAGGCACTTCGCCCTCGATGATCTTGCGCGCCAGACCTTCGGCGATCGCGGTCTTGCCGACGCCGGGATCGCCAACATAGAGCGGGTTATTCTTCGAGCGGCGGCACAGGATCTGGATGGTGCGGTCCACTTCCGACGCGCGCCCGATGAGGGGATCGACCTTGCCGCGCGCCGCCTTCTCATTGAGGTTGACGGTGAACTGATCGAGGGCGCTGTCCTTCTTACCCTTGCCGTCCTGCACCTTCTTCTCCTCTTCGGCTGCCCCCTTGGTCTCCTGACGCTCAGGCGCGGGCGTACCCTTGCCGACGCCATGGCTGATGAAGCTCACGGCATCGAGACGGCTCATATCCTGCTGTTGCAGGAAATAGACGGCATAGCTTTCGCGTTCGGAAAAGAGCGCGACGAGGACATTGGCCCCGGTCACTTCATCCTTGCCAGACGATTGCACATGGAGAATGGCGCGCTGGACCACGCGCTGGAATCCGCTGGTGGGGGAGGGGTCGGACGCGCCCTCCACCTTGAGGCTGTCCAGTTCCGTATCGAGATATTGGGTGACGGCGTCGCCCAGTTCGCCGATTTCCACGCCGCACGCCTGCATCACTTTTGACGCATGTTCGTCATCAATCAGTGCCAGGAGGAGATGCTCCAGCGTGGCATATTCATGCTTGCGTTCCGACGCATGGGTCAGCGCATTGTGCAGGGTGGTTTCCAGAGCGGGGGCGAAAGAAGGCATGTCTGTTCTACTCCTGGCCCGATGAGAGGGCGGTCTTGAACCTTATGTCGGCATTGCTCGACGCCGGATCAAGACGTGCGTCCCGACCTGCGGAATTGCCAGACTGACCGTGCCCGGTAGAACCCGTCAAAAGGGTGCGTGGGGCAAGGCGCGGGTTCATCGCTTGAATAACGCCTCGGCAGTTGCCTTATGGTTAACGGCGTATTCCATTTTCGCTTCTGTCCGCGCTATTTCCGCCTTGAGAGCGGCGATGCGGGCGTCCAGTTCAGCCACGGACAAGGGGTCCAGATCCTGCGCGTGCAGCCGGGCCAGTGGATCGTCAGCCCGGCGGGGGAGATCATCATCCTTGTCCATAAAGCGTAATGTTGACCCTGCGGGCCACTCTGTCAATAAGGGCGCTCGTTCTGCCTGTCGATTTTGGTGCGGTGCAGCATGAGCGTGTTTTTGGGGGAAGCGATGATGGCCGACGGCAACCGCGTACCGGGCGAGATGATGGCGATCGCCATTCCCGTGCCGGGTGGTCCTGACGCGCTGGTGCCACAGCGGCGCGCGGTGCCGGTGCCGGGCGATGACGAGGTGCTGATCCGCGTCGCCGCCGCCGGGGTGAACCGGCCCGATGTGCTGCAACGGCAGGGCAAGTATCCGCCGCCGCCGGGCGCTTCGGACATTCCGGGGCTGGAAGTGTCCGGCACGATCGCGGCTGCCGGGCGCGGGGCAGAGCTGCTGGTCGGGCAGAGGGTTTGCGCGCTGCTGGCAGGTGGCGGCTATGCGGAATATGCGGTAGCGCCTGCGGGGCAATGCCTGCCGGTGCCGGACGGCTATGACATGGTCGAGGCGGCGGCGCTGCCGGAGACGTTGTTTACCGTGTGGACCAACCTGTTCGAGCGCGCCTATGCCGTGGGTGGCGATACGGTGCTGGTCCATGGCGGGACAAGCGGGATCGGCACGATGGCGATCCGCCTGTGCAACCTGTTCGACGTGCGTGTCATCGTCACCTGCGGGTCGGACGAGAAATGCGCACAGGCCAAGGCGTGGGGTGCGGACGAGGCGATCAATTACAAGACCCAGGATTATGCCGCGGAGGTTAAGCGCATCACCGGCGGGCAGGGCGTTCAGGCGGTGCTGGACATGGTCGGCGGCGATTATCTGCCGCGCAACCTGGAGTGCCTGGCCGAGGATGGGCGGCATGTGTCGATCGCGGTGCTGGGCGGGGCGAAGGCCAGCATATTCATTCCCGCGATCATGCAGCGGCGGCTGACGATCACCGGATCGACGCTGCGGGCGCGGTCAGTGGGCTTCAAGAGCCTGGTGGCCGATGAACTGGTGCGGACGGTGTGGTCCTTCGTGGAGGACGGGAAGTTGCGCCCGGCGATGGATCAGCGCTTTGCGCTGGCGGACGCGAGCAAGGCGCACGCGCGGATGGATGCGGGCGAGCATTTCGGGAAGATTGTGCTGGTGGTTTGAGGGTGCGTTGGCCCACCCCCCAACCCCCTCCCGCAGGCGGGAGGGGGAGCAGAAAACCCCGCAAACCGTAGCATTTCCGTCATAATCCCTTCGGAACTGTAACATTGCGGCGGTAGGGAACCGGTCCTGAGGGCATCAGTCTTTGGGGATCGCATCATGAACGCCATCACGCGCCTGCCATTTTTGGCGGACCTGCCGGAGGACGGCGCAGAGCCATTTTCCGTTCCGGAACGGACGCAAGGTGAGCGTCGCCGCTTTCGTACCATCTGGATTTCCGACATCCACCTTGGCACCCGTGGCTGCAATGCGGCGATGCTGATCGATTTCCTCGACAATGTGGATAGCGACACCATCTATCTGGTGGGCGACATCATCGATGGCTGGCGGCTTAAGAAGCGTTTTTACTGGCCGGCCAGCCATAATGACGTGGTGTGGCGGCTGATGAAGCGGGCCAAGCGCGGCACGCGGGTCGTCTATATCCCCGGCAATCATGACGAAATGTTCCGCCAGTTCACCGGCATGAATTTCGGTGGCGTGGAAATAAGGCGCAAGGCGATCCATACGACTGCCGACGGGCGCAAGCTGCTGGTGCTGCATGGCGATGAGTTCGACACGATCATGCTGGCGCATCGCTGGCTCGCCTTTGTCGGCGACGCTGCCTACACCACGCTGATGCGGTTGAATGTCGTCGTGAACGCGGTGCGGCAGCGTATGGGATTGCCCTATTGGTCGCTCAGCAAAATGGCCAAACACAAGGTCAAGAATGCCGTGTCCTTCATTTCCCAGTTTGAGGAAGTCGTCGCGCATGAAGCGGGCGCGCGGGGCGTCGATGGCGTGGTGTGCGGCCATATCCATAACGCGGAAATGCGCGAGATTGGCGGCGTCGCTTACTATAACGATGGCGACTGGGTGGAAGGCTGCACAGCGCTGGTCGAGCATGAGTGCGGACGGATGGAAGTGCTGCATTGGGCCGATGAAATCGCGGCGCGGACGCAGGCAGAGCAGGGTGAACGGGCGCGGATGGCGGCTTGAGATAATATGCCGCGTGTTCCCGCGCAGGCGGGAACCCAGTCCGGCCGTTGAACTGGGTTCCCGCCTGCGCGGGAATACGGTGAGTGAGGTAACCAAATGCGCATTATGATCGTCACCGATGCCTGGACCCCGCAGGTCAATGGCGTGGTGCGCACGCTCCAGACGATCCGGACGGAGTTGGAGGCGATGGGGCATGATGTTCAGGTGATTTCGCCTGATCTTTATGGCTCCATTCCCTGCCCAACCTATCCCGAAATAAGGCTGGCCTTGGTGCGGCCTGGCGTTGTGGGGCAGGCGATTGCGGCCTTCCAGCCGGATGCCGTTCATCTGGCGACGGAAGGGCCGCTCTGCCTGGCCGCGCGGCGCTGGTGTTTGCGGGAGCATGTGCCGTTCACGACGGCCTATCACACCCATTTCCCCGATTATGTGGCGCAGCGCACCGGCCTGCCTGCGGCCTGGTTCTGGCGCTATATTCGCTGGTTTCACGGGTCTGCGCAGGCGGTGCTGGTATCGACCGGGTCGGTGCGCGCGCAACTCCGCGCCCATGGGCTGCACAATGTGCTGCCATGGGGCAGGGGGGTGGACCTGAGCGCGTTCACCCCCGACGCGCCGCCGCCCGCGCTGTTTGCCGACCTGCCCCGGCCGATCATGCTGGCTGTCGGTCGGGTGGCGGTGGAGAAAAATCTGGAGGCGTTCCTGACCACTGATCATCCCGGCACCAAGGTGGTGGTAGGCGATGGCCCCGCCCGCGCAGCGCTGGAGCGGCGCTACCCACAGGCGCATTTCATGGGGCCATTGTTCGGGGAGGCGCTGGCGGGCGCCTATGCCGGGGCCGATGTGTTCGTATTCCCCAGCCGCACCGACACATTCGGCTTGGTGATGATCGAGGCGCTGGCCTGCGGCACACCGGTCGCGGCCTATCCCGTCACCGGGCCGGTCGACATTGTGACCCCGGAAAGCGGCGCGCTGTCGGATGATCTGGGGCAGGCGATTGCCGGGGCGCTGACCTGTGATCGGGCCGCCTGCGCCGCCTATGGCCGCAGCTTCAGCTGGGAACGCAGCGCGCGCGAGTTCCTGGCGGGGCTGCACACCATTGACCGGTTGGGGCTGGATAGCGCGGCCTGACGCTTTTCCTTGCTCCAACGGGGATGATCGACTATCTCCAGACGGTCGCGGCCGCCCTGCTTGGGCGGCCCTTATCGTTTTTGTGCCGGAGAATGTTCCTGTGTCCCAGCCACTCATGCCCCATGCGACCGCCAGCTGGCTGGTCGACAACAGCGCTCTGAGCTTCGACCAGATCGCGGAATTTTGCGGGCTTCACATCCTGGAAGTGCAGGCGATCGCCGACGATACCGCCAGCACCAAATATACCGGCCGTGACCCGGTGCGCGCCCATGAAATCACCATGGACGAAATCCACAAGGGCGAGCAGAACCCCGACTACAAGCTCAAGATGCTGAAAGGCCCGGAGCCTGTCCGTCGCACCAAGGGGCCGCGCTACACGCCGGTGTCCAAGCGTCAGGACAAGCCCGATGGCATCGCCTGGATCCTGCGCAACCACCCCGAAGTGTCGGACGGCGCGATCGGCAAGCTGATCGGCACCACCCGCACCACCATCGCGGCGATCCGCGACCGGACCCATTGGAACATTTCCAACATCACACCCAAAGACCCGGTGACGCTGGGCCTGTGTTCGCAGCGCGAACTGGACGCTCTGGTGGCCAAGACCGCCAAGAAGCTGGGTATCGAGGCACCGACCGATTCGCGTCTGGATGGCGACCGTGCGGCGCTGATCGAGGAGTTGCGGCGTGAGCGTGACGACAATGCGCGGCGCGCTGACGAGGCTCTGCGCAGCGAGGCGGAACTGATTTCCGGCGTCGCCACCATCCTTGATCCGTTCAGCAACAACAAGGGCGCGGTGTGATGCCGTAGCGTCATTCGGCGACCGTCCGTAAGTCGCCGCAATGCAGCATTTTCAGGGGCCGCGCCGGGTAATCGACGCGGCCCTTTTTGCTGTGGTTGACGCTTGCGTAAAGCAGCTATTCTCCATAGACTTCACCCATGGAGAATATAGAAAAAATCTGGAGAGAGCGGTACCAGCACCCCACGGTATGGGACCGGACATTCGCGCCCATGTCGATGGGAGAGATGGTCACCAACAGTGCCATGGCCCACCCCGATGCGCCGATGATCGACTTCATGGGCCGCCGGTTCAGCTATGGGACGATGTTCGGGCAAATCCGCCGCATCGCCTGCGGCTTGCAGGCGATGGGGGTGAAGAAGGGCGACCGGGTCGGTCTCTATCTGCCCAACACCCCCCATTATGTCGCCGCCTATTATGGCGCGCTGATCGCGGGCGCGATCGTCGTCAATTTCTCCCCCCTTTATACCGCCGCCGAACTGGAACATCAGGTCGAGGATAGCGGAACGCAAATCCTGTTCACCCTGTCGGCCAAGGCGCTGCTGCCAACGGCGCTGCAAGTGCTGGACCATAGCAGCCTGGAGAAGCTGGTCGTCGGATCGGTGGCGGAGATGCTGCCCCCGGTCAAATCCGTGCTGTTCCGCCTGTTCAAGGCGAGCGAGTCCGTGCCGCTGCCGGACGATCCGCGCGTGCTGCGCTATGACCGGCTGATCGCCAATGCAGGCGACTGCACCGTGCCGCCGATCGACCCGGAGCGGGACATCGCCCTGCTGCAATATACCGGCGGCACCACCGGCACGCCGAAGGGCGCGATGCTGACCCACCAGAATCTGACCGCCAATGCGCGGCAGGCGCAGGCGATCGACCCGCACGCCAATGAGGAGGACCGCATCATTGCGGTGCTGCCCTTCTTCCATGTGTTCGCCAATACCTGCACGCTCAACCGCACCGTGATGAACGGCGGCGAGATGGTGATGCTGCCCCGTTTCGACGCGGCGCAGGTGCTGGCGGCGGTGCAGCGGGTCAAGGCGACCTCGCTGCCCGGCGTGCCGACCATGTTCCAGGCGCTGCTGGATCATCCCGCGATCCGCAACATCGACTTTTCCTCGCTGCGCGCCTGTATTTCGGGCGGCGCGCCTTTGCCACTGGAAGTGCGGCAACGGTTCGAGGCGGCGACGGGCGCCAAGCTGATCGAGGGCTATGGCCTTACCGAGACCAGCCCGATCGTCTGTTCCAACCCCTATGAGGGGCTGAACAAGACCGGGACGGTGGGGCAGCCGGTGCCGGGGACGCGGGTCAAGCTGGTCGATCGCGAAGATCCGACCAAACCGCCGCCGCCCGGAGAGCCAGGCGAATTGCTGTTCGCCGGGCCGCAGATCATGAAGGGCTATTGGAACCGGCCCGACGCCGACGCCGAAGTATTTATCGGCGATTTCATCCGTACCGGCGACGTGGGCGAGATAGACGAGGATGGCTATGTCCGCATCGTCGACAGGCTCAAGGACATGATCGCCGTCGGCGGCTTCAAGGTATTTCCCAGCCAGGTCGAGGCGGTGCTCTACCATCATCCGATGGTCAAGGAAGCGCTGGTGATCGGCATTCCCGACCGTTATCGCGGCGAACAGCCCAAGGCGTTCGTGACCCTGATCGAGGATGCGCAGATTGACGGCGCTGCTCTGAAAGACTGGCTCAATCCGCAACTGGGCAAGCATGAACGGGTGTGCGAGGTCGAAGTGCGGCTGAACCTGCCCCGCACGCTGGTCGGCAAGCTGTCGCGCAAGGAACTGGTGGCCGAGGAACGGGCGAAAGCGGCGGCGATGACGGCGGAGGCTGGAACGGCGGCCTGAGCGTTCCTATCTGTGTGGCCAACATGGATAGGAATGGACAGATGGCGCAGGAAATCGCGACACTCGCAGGCGGATGCTTCTGGTGTACCGAGGCGGTGTATCAAAATCTCAAGGGCGTGAGCGCGGTCGAGAGCGGCTACATCGGCGGGGAAAAGCCCGACCCGACCTATGAACAGGTCTGTTCCGGCACGACCGGTCATGCCGAGGCGATCCGCATCAGCTTCGATCCTGACATCATCAGCTATGCCGACCTGCTCGACATTTTCTTTGCGACGCATAATCCCACGACTTTGAACCGGCAGGGCAATGATGTCGGCACTCAATATCGTTCCGCCATCTTCCCCCATTCGCCGGAGCAGGAGGCGGAGGCCAGGGTCGCGATCGACCGGGCGCAGGCGGACCATGACGATCCGATCGTCACGACAATCGAGCCGGATGGCCCCTGGTATCCGGCGGAGGATTATCATCAGCAATATTGGGACCGGGTCGGCGACCGCAATCCCTATTGCATGGCGGTGATCCCGCCCAAGCTCGCAAAATTGCGCAAGGGCTTTGCCGACAGGATTGACGGCTGATTTTCCGCGACACGCTTCGCCGTCTTTGGCATCCTGATTAGGCGGCGGTTAAGGTAGCCTGTGCCAGGACGGCGGCGAACCAAGTCGGGGGACTGATGATGAACAAGATATTGATGCTGGCCGCGCCGCTGATGCTGCTGGCTCTGCCCGGCTGTATCGCCAAGACGGCGCTGGACATCGCGACGATGCCGGTGCGCGCGGGCGCGCAGGCGGCGGACTGGGCGACGACCAGTCAGGACGAATCCGATCGCAATTATGGCCGCAAGATGCGCGAGCAGGAAGCGCGCGATGGCAAGGCGCGCAAGAAGGCGGACAAGGAACGCCGCCGCCAGTGCGAGGATGCGGGCTACGATAATTGCGATTGAGCGCGATGACGTTCCTTTGAATTACTTCCGTTCGTGCTGAGTAGAGACTGAGCTTGTCGAAGGCTCGTATCGAAGCATCGCGCAGAGCGCTTGATCCTTCGATACGCCATTTCGACTTCACCTTTGGTGAAGTTTATCCTGAGCGACTGCTGCAAGCAGGCAGTCGAAGGGCTCAATGGCTACTCAGGACGAACGGCTTAGGGTCAGGTAATCACAATCAAGCCGCCGCGCGTTTTAGCCGGTCGTTGATCGCGGCGCCGATCCCCTCTTCGGGAATAGGCGCAACCGCAATGCGCTGCTGCGCGCTGGCGTCGGCAATATGCAGCGCCGCGAACAGATTGGCCGCGGCCTCCCGCACATCGGCTTCCGGGCTGAGATTGATGTGGCAGGGCATCAGGCCAAAGCCGATCAGATATTCGTCCCGCTCCGCCCGCATGGCGTCGAGCCGTACCGGCTTGGACGGCGCATAATGGCTTTCGAGCTGGCCGGGCGCTTCGATGATCTTGCCTCCGTCCATACCAATCATAACCGGCAGGCCAGTCGCTTCCTCCAGCATCGCCGCCGTCACCGGGCCGGGCCGGAGCAGGCGGACATGGTCATGCTCCGGCGCGGCAATCGTCGATTCCACGCCTTCGCTGGTCGGCCCTTCATCCAATATCATCCGCACCCGGCCATTCAGGCTGGCCAGCACATGCTCGGCCCGTGTCGGGCTGATCGATCCGCTGCGATTGGCCGATGGCGCGGCGAGCGGTCGTCCGCTTTCCCGGATCAGCGCGCGCATCGCGGGGTGGGCAGGCAGGCGTAGCGCTACGGTCGGCAGACCCGCCATCACCAGCGGCGACAGGCCGCTATCGGCCCGCACCGGCAGCACCAAAGTCAACGGTCCCGGCCAGAAGCGGTCGGCCAGTGTATCGGCGACAGCGGAGAAATCCGCCAGCCGCTCGGCCATCTCCCGGTCTGCGACATGGACGATTAGCGGATTGAAGCTGGGCCGCCCCTTGGCGCTGTAGATGGCGGCGACGGCGTGGCTGTCGGTCGCATCGGCGGCCAGGCCATAAACGGTTTCGGTGGGCACCGCGACGGGTTCACCGGCACGGATCAGCAAAGCCGCCTCGCGCAGGGATTCCGCGCCATAACGGCAGGATCGGGTGGAATAGGCTGGATTGGCGATGGTCACGGCCCCCGCGATATAGACGGCGCATCGACCCAGTAAAAGGGCATTGCGTCAGTCGCATGACATAGGCGCATGACAGCAGTGCCCATGCTTGCCGTCGCGCCCGTCGCCGGGTAAGCCCGCGCCATGACCGACGAACTGCTCAACCGCATTGCCCAGGCGCTCGAACGGCTCGCGCCGCCGCCTGCGCTGTCCGCCGATCTTGCCGCTTCGCCCGCCTATGTCTGGGATGGTCGCGCGATCCACGCGGTCGAGGCGTTTGCGCCGGTGGATTATGACCTGCTGACCGGGATCGACGCGCAGAAAGGCGCGCTGCTCGACAATAGCCGTCGTCATGCGGCGGGCCATGCCGCCCATGACGTGCTGCTATGGGGCGCGCGCGGGACGGGCAAGTCGGCGGTGGTCGCATCCGTCGTCGGCCAGTTGCAGGGGGAGGGGCAGGACATCGCCTTGCTGCAATGCGCGATCGACGAACTGGCGAGCCTGCCCACGCTCTTTTCTTTGCTGCGCGGCACAAGCCGGCCATTCATCCTGTTCCTGGATGATCTCGGTTTTGACGAAGGCGTGGGCGATGCCCGGTCGCTGCGGTCGCTGTTGCAGGGCGGCACTGCGGCGCGGCCGGCCAATGTGCGCCTCTATGTGACGTCGAATCGTCGTCATATCGTACCGCGCCATCTGTCGGAGCAGGACGACCCGATCAATCCGCGTGATGTGGTGGATGACCGGATGGCGCTGTCCGACCGCTTTGGCCTGAGCCTTGGCTTCCATGCGCTCGATCAGGACGCCTATGTCGCGATCGTGCGCGGCTATGCGGCGAAACTGGGGATCAGCTTCGATCCATTGGAAGCGATCCAGTGGGCAACCCAGCGCGGCAGCCGATCGGGGCGCGTGGCGTGGCAATATGTGGTTGAACTGGCGGGGCGCAACGGGTTGAGCGTCTAACAGGCATAGATCCGTTCGTTTCGAGCGAAGTCGAGAAACGCCTAGCCGAGGCTTCTCGACTTCGCTCGAAGCGAACGGGTTTGGAAATCACGTCCCCTTCGTCACCCGCCACACAACGCCGCCGACATCGTCGCTGACCAGCAGCGCACCCTTGGCATCGGCGGTCACGTCCACCGGGCGACCATGGGCATTGCCATCCTTGTCGAGGAAGCCGCTCAGCACATCGACCGGCTTCGCCTTGCCCGCCTCGCCATCGCCAAAGCCGACGAACACCACCTTGTATCCCGCCGCTGGCTTGCGGTTCCAGCTGCCGTGCAGGCCGACGAACGCGCCGTCGGCATAAGGCGCGCCCAGCGTCACCTTGTCGGCGAAGGTCAGCCCCAGCGGCGCGACATGATTGCCCAGCGCATAGTCGGGCCGCTTGGTATATTCGCGGATTTCCGGGCGTTGCGGCTGGACCCGGCGGTCCTCATAGCCGCCCCAATAATTCCACGGCCAGCCATAAAAGCCGCCAAATTCGACCCGCGCCAGATAGTCTGGCACCAGATCGCTGCCCAGCATGTCGCGTTCATTGACCACGCCCCACAGCGCGCCGCTCTTGGGTTCAAAGGCCAGGCCCACCGGATTGCGCAGCCCCGACGCCCAGATGCGATAGTCGCCGGTCCGGGGGTTCACCTCCAGCACCGACGCGCGGTTGGCTTCGGTTTCCAGCCCGTTTTCGCCGATATTGCTGTTTGACCCGACGCCGACATAAAGCATCCCTTCGGGGCTGACGGTCAGGCTGCGGGTCCAGTGCATGTTGGGCGCCTGCGCGGGCAGGTTCAATATTTTGCGCCCCGGCGCGCTGATCTTCGTATCGCCCGGCTTGTAGGGATAGGCCATCAGCGCGTCGGTATTGGCGACGAACAATGTGTTGCCCAGCAGCGCCATGCCATAGGGCGAGTTCAGCCCGGTCAGGAAGGCGGTTTTCGTCTCCGCCCGCCCGTCGCCATCGGCGTCCCGCAGCAGCGAAATGCGGTTGGGTGACGGATCGCCCGCGCCCGCCTTGTTCATCAGATAGTTCATCACCCGGTTGACGATGCCGCCGGTCGGGCGGGGCGGGCTGTTGGTTTCGGCCACCAGCACGTCGCCATTGGGCAGACGCAGCAAGGAACGCGGATGGGACAGCCCTTCGGCAAAGCGCGCGACAGTAAGCCCCTTGGCCGGCACCGGCTTCTCGCCTGCGGTCCATGGCTTCACTTCGGCGATATTGACCGTGGGGATCATCTCGCTGCGCGGCCCGGTGAACACCGGTTCGCGTCCCATATCCGCGCCGGGCGGCAATTGCGCCGTGTCGCCTTGCGCGAAATAGAGGAATGCACCGCCGGCCAAAGTGAGGACGACGAGCGGGAGGGCGATCAGATGCTTGTTCATTCCCCTCATCTATGTCGCGATGCCGCGTCGGGCAAGGCAGATGGGGCTGGCCGCCTCGCTTATTTGCGTCGGTCGCGCAGCCACAGCAGCAGCGCGATCACGATGCCCGCGCCCACGCCCGCCAGCAGGCCGATACTGGGCTGGCCCATCAGCCCGCCGGTGATCGCCCCCCCCAGGATGAGGAAGGCGATGATCGCGCCCGCGCCAGTCGGGTCTTTCCTGTCATTGCTCATGCCCAGCCCCTTGCCATGGACGGCGTGGCAAGGCCAGCGGCTTTGATGCTGCGCGCCGTGTCGGGACGGATCGTGCCGTTACGGGATGTCCGTCCCGCGATGGGACTTGGCTAACACCCCGTTCACCCTCGCATCCCGCCTGCCGCGCCAAGGCGCTGAAATGGCACGGGGATTGAAGGTGGGAGCGAACCAACAGGTGTCGCCAAGAAGAATGACGGGGGTCGCAATGCAGTTGCCATATCTTTCGGGCCGAAAAAGCTATGAGGATGCTGCTGAACTGATGGCGCTGTTCGGCGACAATGCCGGATATGAAGCCGCCGCGCGCGCCGACCGCAGCCTGGACGTGGGCAATCATATCCATTTCTGCCACTGGCGGCAGATCGAGCGGCTGATCGTGCTGCTGGCCTATGACCAGCCGCTAGGGACGATTCACTGAGGGTGCGGCGTTAAAACCGAAGTCCCGCCGTCTCCGGCAGTCCAGCCAAAATATTGAGATTCTGCACCGCCGCGCCAGCCGCGCCCTTGCCCAGATTGTCGAGCGCAGCGACCAGCCGCGCCTGACCGCTCATAGCATTGCCGAACACGTATAGTTGCAGCCGGTCGGTCGCGCCGACCTGCTCCAGCTCGATTACGCCCATGGCATCGCTGTCGGCCAATGGCGCGACGCTGACGATCGGCGAACCGGCATAAGCCGACGCCAAAGCGGCATGAACGTCACCCAGCGCAGGCGCACCGGGCATTGCGCGCAATTGCAGCGGCACTTCGACCAGCATCCCGCGATAGGCGTTGGCGACGGCAGGCGCGAACAGAGGCGCATGGGTCAGACCCGAATAGCGGGTCATTTCCGGCACATGCTTGTGCGCCAGACCGAGGCCGTAGGCGCGAAATGCGGTCGGTGCGCCGTTTGCGCCTTCATATTCCGCGATCATCGCCTTGCCGCCGCCGGAATAGCCCGACGCGCCAGACACGGTAACCGGCCAGTCCGCAGGCACAAGTCCCGCGAGCGTCAGAGGCCGCACCAGCGCCAGAAAGCCGGTAGGCCAGCAGCCCGGATTGGCGACGAAGCGGCTGGCCGCCAGCGTCTCGCGATGCCCCGGCTCCAGTTCGGGAAAGCCATAGGTCCAGCCATCCGCCACCCGGTGCGCAGTCGATGCGTCGATCACGCAGGTGCGGTCATTGTCGATCAGCGCGACGGCTTCGCGCGCCGCATCGTCGGGCAGGCACAGGATCACGACGTCCGCCGCGTTCAGCGCATCGCGGCGCGCGCCTGCATCCTTGCGATCCTTCTCATCGAGCCGGATCAGCGAGAGTTCAGGACGCCCCGCCAGCCGGTCGGCGATTTCGATGCCGGTGGTGCCATGGCCGCCGTCGATGAAAACCTGTGTTGTCATGCGCCGATCCTCCGCCGCGCGATGATGGGTTGGGCATGGTCGCCGGCCAACCGCGCAACCACATCGGCCAGCGGTTCGGCGACGACCGCCATCCAGTGCGCATTGGCGTGGAGCAGCGTCTTGCCGTCGATCATGATGCCGACATGGCGGGGGAAAAAGAGAATATCCCCACGCCGCAACACCGCGTCGCTGTCGATCGGATTGCCGATCCCTTCGCATTGCAGGTCGGTGTCGCGCGGCACGGACAGGCCGCATTGGCCCAGCGCCACCTGCACCAGTCCCGAACAGTCGATGCCGCGATGCCCGCGCCCGCCCCAGACATAGGGCTGGCCCAGATAACGCTCCGCCACCGCGACCCAGTCCGCGGCAGGGGCGTCGAGCGGGGCGGCGTGGCGCGCATGGATGAAGCCTTCGGCGCAGGCGATGAAGCCATCCTCCGCCTCGCCCGAAAACAGCGCGCCGCCCGGCCAATAGTCGGCGATCGGCGCCTTGATGTCCGGTGCGCGGAATAGCGGGGCGGTTTTGGCAATGATCCGGTGACTGACAGGTTCCAGCACGTCGAGCGCTTCGCGCCTTATATAGCCGACATAGCCGTCATGCCCGCAAAAGCCCCAGGCCCAGTCGGTCATCACGTCCAGCGCATGGAATGTCTCGCCGCGCAACAATTCGCTGACCCCTTCGCCGCTCGCCGATGGCGCGCTCAGGATCGGCGTGCCGGGCGCAACGCAGGTGAGGGCGACGGCGCGGGCATAATGGGCGGAAAACAATGTGCCAGCCAAGGCCAGGTCGGCCAAGTCGCCACGCGCCGCGTGGATACGGCGATCGAGCGCGACGGAACGCCCGTCCAGCTTGAAGCGGGTTCTTTCAGGCGGTCCGTTCCGCGCGGGGCTGTTCATACCTGTCATCGCGCGCGGTTCCTGCGATGAAAAGGTGAAAGGCGTCAAGAAATTCCGCCCCTTTGGGGGTCCGGGTGATGAAAATATTGCGCCGGTCGCTCACATCGCGCTCACGGCGGAGGTAGCCGAGCGCCGATAATTTGTTCAGGGCGCGGGTTATGACTGGCTTGGACACATGCAGCGCTTCGGCAAGGCCGCGCACCGTATGCGGCCCGTCGCCAATATAGACGGTCATCATCAATGCCATCTGGCGGTTGGTGAGGTCAGGTTTGCCCGACCGGACATAATCGACGAGGGTGCGCATCCAGTGGGTGAGCGGCAATATGCCGGGCCGGTCGATTGCGGGCGAAAGATCGGTGGCGGGATGAGCGTTCATGTGGGCTTAACGCATGATGCACAATCCGGTTGCGTAACGGACGCGCACAATCGTCACATGCTCAATCGCGCCCGTAACGCTGCTGCAACAGGCGGAAAACCGCACGCAATCCAAGGGCTTCGCCGCCCTTGGCGCGACCCGGCTTTGCCGCCGGGCGCCAGGCGAACGTATCCAGATGCAGCCAGGCCACATCGTCCGGCACGAAGCGCTTGAGGAACAGGGCGGCGGTGATCGCTCCTGCAAAGCCGCCTTCGCCCGCATTGTTGATGTCGGCAATGTCGGATTTGAGCATATCGGCATAGCCGTCCCACAAGGGCAGCCGCCAGGTCGGATCGTCCACTTGACCCCCCGCCGCCGCCATCTCCGCCGCAAGTTGTTCGTCATTGGCGAACAGCGCAGGCAGGTCCGGTCCCACAGCGACCCGCGCCGCGCCGGTCAGCGTCGCATAGTCGATGATCAGCTCCGGCTTTTCCTCCCCCGCGCGGGTCAGCGCATCACCCAGCACCAGCCGCCCTTCGGCATCGGTATTGCCAATCTCTACCGTCAGCCCCTTGCGCGTTTGCAATATGTCGCCGGGTCGGAAGGCATTGCCGCTGATCGCATTTTCCGCCGCCGGGATCAGCAGGTGCAACCGCACCGGCAGCCGCGCGCCCATGATCAGCTGGGCCAGCGCCAGCGCATGGGCCGCGCCGCCCATATCCTTCTTCATCAGCCGCATCCCTGACGAGGGCTTGATGTCGAGGCCACCGCTGTCGAAGCAGATACCCTTGCCGACGATCGCGATGCGCGGCGCTGCGGGATCACCCCAAGTCAGTTCAATGAGGCGCGGGGCGAAGCTCTTGTCCGCCGCCTTGCCCACCGCGTGGATCATCGGATAGCCCTGCTCCAGCGCATCGCCGCGCGTCGTGGTGACGCTGGCTCCGAACGCCTTGCCGATTTGCGCCACCGCCGCTTCCAGATCGGCCGGTCCCATGTCGGCGGCGGGCGTATTGACGAGGTCGCGCACCAGCGCGATTGCCTGCGCCAGTTGCACCGTCGCCTCGATCCGCGCGACATCGCTGGTCAACAGCACGCGCGGCCCGACGGCGCCATCCTCCTTGCGATAACGATCGAACCGGTAATGCGCCGTCAGCCAGCCCAGGGCCGCTGCATCGGGTGATCCTTCCGCCAGCCGGTATGTGCCTTCGGGCAGCGTTTCGGCCAGCTTCGCCAGGCACCAGGGACCTGGCGCGGCCTTGCTGGCGATACCGGCGACCACCCACCAGTCGCCCGCTGCCTCGCCCGGCACGATCGCCTGTTCGCCCGGCTTCCCCTGAAATTTCTGCGCCGCCACGATCGTGCGGACCCGCTCCGGCTGGGTCGCCAGCCAATCGTCATAGCCTATCGCCTCAGTGAGGTGGATCGAACGGGCAGGTTGCTTGTTGTCGGCTTTGAGCAAGGCTGCATAATCGGTCATGGGATGGGTGTAGGAGAAAGGCGCAACTGATGGAAAGCGGGAAATTTCATCGCCTGCACCGCACAAGTCGCCCTTTCCCCATTTGCGTCCAGCGCCGGTGAGGCCTAGCTTCGTCCCCATCACAAAATGCGAAGGAGAGAGACGATGATTCATTCCGATGACCGCGGCCTCCAGGCCGCCCGCGCCCGCGCCTATGTGCTGGCGGAGAGCGGCCATTTTGAAAATGGCCATGCCGTCGAACAGGCGCTGATCGCCGAAGGATGGCCCAATGCGGGCCAAGCGCTGCAAAGCGACTATGCGCGCAAGGCGATCGGCGAACGCTGCCGCGCTGCACGGGCGCACTGATGCGTCACAGGGAGCTGGCCCGGTCGGCGGGGCTGTTGGGTATCGCCGCGATGCTGCTGGTTGCTTGCACCCCCTCGCAAGAGGAGGTGAACGGCAACGCGGCGGCCAATGTCGCGGCGTCCCGCTTTGCCGACAAGATGGCGGGTACACCGCCACCAGCTCCCCCCGCCAAACCTTTCGCACAGACGGACAAGAGCGCACTGCTGGAATTCGCCTATGCCTATCCTGCGCAGGCCGCCGCCATCCCCGCGCTGGTGGAGAAGTTTGGCAAGCAATTGGCAACCTCCAGGGCCGATGCGCTGAAAATGGCGAAGGACGACAGCGCTGCGTCGATGCAATCAGGCTTCCCCTTCCACGCCCATAGTCTGGAAACCGAATGGAGCGTGTCCGCCAATACCCCGCGCTTCCTGGCGCTTCAGTCGCAAACCTATGTCTTTACCGGCGGCGCGCACGGCATGACCGGCTATGATAGCTTGCTATGGGATAAGGCCCGCAGTCGCGAAACCAGCGTCAAGGCGGTGATGACCAGCCCCGCCGCCTTCGCCGCCGCCATCCGCGACCGCTTCTGCGCCGAACTGGACAAGCAACGCGCCGAAAAACGCGGTGCGCCGGTTGTCCGGGGTGACGATGAATTTACCCAGTGCATCGACCCTATGGAACAGGTGCTGGTGCTGACGTCGAAGGACGGCAAGCTGATCGACGGCGTGACCGTCGTGGTCGGCCCTTACAGCGCTGGTCCCTATGCGGAAGGGACGTACGAGGTCGCGCTGCCGATCGATGCGGCGATGCGCAAGGCGATCAAAACCGAATATCAGGACGGGTTTGTGGCGGTAAATTAGCGTCCGTCATCCCAGCGAATGCTGGGATCCCGCTTTTCTTGATCCACTCGAAACAGAAGAAGGGAGATCCCGGCTTTCGCCGGGATGACGGAGCGTGTGCCCCTAAACCGGCACCCCGTACAGATCATGCTCGTCGGCATCCTCGATCATGACGTCGAACATGTCGCCGGCCTTGCGTCCTTCGCCGACATCGCGCAGAAACACATTGCCGTCGATTTCCGGCGCATCCGCCTGTGAGCGCGCGGTCGCGCCGATCGAGCCATCCTCCTCGTCCGGCTCGCCCACCTCATCGACGATCACCGGCAGCACGCGCCCGACCTTGGCCGCGAGCTTTGCGGCGCTGATCGCCGCGGTCTTTTCCATGATCCGCTGATAGCGTTCTTCCTTGACCTCTTCGGGCACCGCGCCGGGCAGGGCATTGGCCGCCGCGCCCTCGACCGGCTCGAAGCGGAATGCGCCGACGCGGTCGAGCTGCGCTTCGTCCAGCCAGTCGAGCAGATATTGGAAGTCCGCCTCCGTCTCGCCGGGGAAGCCGACGACGAAGGTCGAGCGGATCGTGATGTCGGGGCAGATACTGCGCCATTTATGGATGCGATCCAACACCTTGGCTTCATTGGCCGGGCGCTTCATCGCCTTCAGCACGCTAGGCGCGGCGTGCTGGAAGGGAATGTCGAGATAGGGCGTCAGCAGCCCGTCGGCCATCAGCGGGATGACCTGATCGACATGGGGGTAGGGATAGACATAGTGGAGCCGCACCCATGGCGCGCGCCCCTCCGCCGTGCGCAGCTGCCCCAGTTCGCGCGCCATGTCGGTCATATGCGCACGCACGTCACGGCCCTTCCACGACCGGCTTTCATGCCGCGTATCGACGCCATAGGCCGACGTATCCTGGCTGATGACCAGCAATTCCTTGGTGCCAGCCGCGACCAGCTTCTCCGCCTCGCGCAGCACCGCGTCAATCCGCCGCGACACCAGATCGCCCCGGATCGAGGGGATGATGCAGAAGGAACAGCGATGGTTGCACCCTTCGCTGATCTTCAAATAGCTGTAATGGCGCGGAGTCAGTTTCAGCCCGCCTTCGGGGACCAGATCGACAAAGGCGTTGGGGACCGGCGGCGATGCGTCATGCACCGCGTTGACGACCTGCTCATATTGATGCGCGCCGGTGACGGCCAGCACTTGCGGGAATTTCGCGCGGATCAGCTCCGCCTCGTCACCCATGCAGCCGGTCACGATGACACGGCCATTTTCGGCCATCGCCTCGCCAATGGCCTCCAGCGATTCCTCCTTCGCCGAATCGAGAAAGCCGCAGGTATTGACCAGCACGACGTCGGCCCCGGCATAGTCGGGCGACATCTGATAGCCGTCGGAGCGCAGCTTGGTCAGGATGCGTTCGCTATCGACCAGGTTTTTCGGACAGCCGAGCGAAACCATGCCGATCTTCGGCGCGTCAGGAAATTTGGTTGCCATGATGGTCGCGCACATAGGGATTTTTGCGCGGAATGTCACGCCGCGCGATGGGGACGCGCCATTCAGGCCGGTTCGCGGCTTGCTCCTGCCCCATCACCCTCGACAATCTCTATGATCAGGTCGCCGGTCTGGAGCTGCCGCGCGCCGTCCTCCCAGAACCCGATCGGGCGATCGTCGCGATAGATCCGCACGCCAAGCCCCGTGGTGATCGCCGACAATGGCCCGCCAATCTCCTGCGGCTTGACGAACCGCTCGTTCAGCTTCACCCGCCCGCCCGACGCAGCCAGATCGGCCATATAATCGGCGATATGCTTGCCGCTGGTGCTGCCCGCCAGCAGCAGTCCGGCAAAGCTGACCGGGTTGATCACCGTGGTCGCGCCCGCCTGCCGCGCGGGCAACTCGTTATCCTCATTGCGCACCACGATGCTGATCGGCAGGCGCGGGGCCAGATGCCTGGCGGTCAGCGTGATCAGGATCGACGTATCGTCGCGCCCAGCCGACACGATCATGCTGCGCGCGCGGTGGATCGCCACGTCCTTCAATGTCCGGTCGCGGGTCGAATCGCCGCACAAGATATTGCATCCCTGCGCCTCGGCCAGTTCCAGCGCCTGCTCGCTGCCGTCGATCACGACGATCTCGCGCGGGTCGGTGCCACGCGCCAGCAGTTCATGCACCGCTTCCTGCCCGCTGGTGCCGAACCCTGTGACGATGATGTGATTGTGCAGATCGGCTTGTATGCGGGCCATGCGCCACCTGTAGAGGATGTTGCGGAGGAAAAGCGAATAGGCTGTGCCAAGAAAGATCAGCCACACGAACAGCCGGATCGGCGTGACGAACAGCGATTCGAACAATCGCGCTTCGGGCGTGACAGGGACAATGTCGCCATAGCCCACGGTCGTCACCGTGACTGTGGTGAAATAGAGCACATCGACAAAGCTGATATGATTGTCGAGATTGTCCTTCAGCCCATCGCGCCCGACCCAGTGGAGCAGCAGCACCAGCGCGATCAGCCCGAATACCAGCGCCACGCGCCAGCTCAAATCCACCCACATCGGCATGGACGATCGCCGCCGCAAAAAGCCTTCGGTCGATCGCGACGCCGCCCGGTCCACCCTCATGGCGCGGTCGGCAGCTGGGGAATGGGGTTCACCGGCACCCGGTCCTTGCGCAGTTCGAAATGCAGCTTGGGCTGGCTGGCATAGCCGGTGTCGCCAGTCAGGCCGACAATCTGCCCGCGCGTGATTTTCTGCCCGCGCACCACATCGACCCGGCTGGCATGGCCATAGGCGCTCACCCAGCCGCTGCCATGGTTGATGAGGACCAGCCCGCCAAACACCGCCACCCGGTCGCCCGCATAGGCGACCACGCCGTCTGCCGTCGCGCGGATCGGCGTGCCAGCGGGGACAGCAATGTCGATGCCATTATTCTTCGCGCCGCTCTCGCCGGGGCCAAAGCGCGACAATAGCTTACCCTTGACCGGCCAGGCGAAACGGCCGGTGAAGCTGGCGGGCTGGGCGATCGGCACATTGCTCGGCAGCGGGCGCGGCTGGGACGAGGCGACGGCCACCGGCGCATTTTCCGCCGCTGCGGGCTGGCCGCCGGTCAGCACATCGTCAATGTCGATGCGGAAGGCGGCGGCGCGCTGCTCCAGGTCCGGCGCGGCCACTGGCGCATCACCCGGCAATAATAGCCGCTGGCCCCGCCGCAGCATGAAGGGTTCGCTCAACCCGTTGGCCGTCACGATCCGGCTCCACGCCACGCCATAGGCGGACGCGATCGCAATCCCCGTCTCCCCCTCCGCCACCAGATGATAGCGGCCGCCGGGGATGGTCAGCTTCTGACCCACGCGAATGGCGAAGGGCGGCGTCAGCCCGTTGGCGCGCGCAATCGCTTCCGATCCCGCGCCGCTGCGATTGCCGATGCCGCGCAGCGTGTCGCCGGGCTGGACGATATAGGTGGATGTCGCCACGGTCTGCGCATTGGCGACCACCTGCTGCGCGGTCCACACCGGCTCCGCCTCGACCAGTTCGACGGCGGACGCATCGGCATCCAGCCGGGGCGGGGGCGTCTCGCCCCGTGCGGGCGCCGCCTCATTGGGGATGCAGCCAGCCAGCAACATCGGGGCAAGCAGCAGGGCAGCATGAAAGAGCGATCGTTGCATCGCCGCCTGTCTATCGCATCGCGCCGCGCTTGCCACCCCCTGCCTTTATTGCCCGAACGCCGCCGCCGTTGCCGCCATCGCGCTGTCCTGCGTCAGGTCATAATGAAGCGGCGTCACCGTGACATAGTCCTGCGCGATCGCCGCCAGATCGCTCCCCTCCGGCACCGCGTCGCTGCTGCCCAGGCTGAACCAATAATAGCGATAGCCGCGCGGGTCGGTGCCCTCGACGATTTTCGTGCGATCGACATCATGAAATCCCTGCCGCACGACGCGGATGCCCTTGACCGCATCGGGTTCGATCGCCGGAAAGTTCACGTTGAACAGCATCCGGCGCGATGGCGGCATGGCGATCAGCGGCGCGATCGCCTTCGCGCCCCATGCCTGCGCGGCGGCGAATGGCACCGCGTCGCCCATCCCTTCGCGCGCATAGACCTGGCTCAGCGCGATCGACCTGATCCCCGAAATCGCCCCCTCCATCGCCGCTGCGACGGTGCCGGAATAGGTCACATCCTCGGCCAGATTCGCCCCGCGATTCACCCCGGACAGGATCAGGTCGGGCCGCGCATCCTTCATCAAATGCCCGACCGCCATCATCACCGCATCGGTCGGCGTGCCGGTGACGCTATAATGCTGTTCGCCATGTTTGCGGATACGCAACGGCCGGGTCAGCGTCAGGCTATGCCCAGCCCCCGACTGCTCCTCGCTCGGCGCGACTATCCAGATATCGTCGGAAAATTGCCGGGCGATGGCCTCCAGCACTTTGAGGCCGGGGGCGTGAACGCCATCGTCGTTGGTGAGCAGGATACGCAATAGCTTAATTCCCAACTGGCAGCCCAAGTTGACCGAGAGCCTGTTTGGCTAACGATTTCGCAATTTCGATCATTAGCTCAAAACTGGAATTTCCCGCCTTCGCCGCAAAGGATTTAGTCTTTTTCCAAATAGCAGGATCTCGAATACTGCTTAAATAATCATGTCCCTTCCAAGACAAGTCAAATATCAAAATGACCAAAATCGTCCGATGAATATTTGTCTTGCTGTTTGCAGTTTCTGAGACAAGTAGTCCTGCATCGTTCATCATATTAATGTGCAGCCCAATCTGCACGTCACTATATCCATTGATACAAATGTCTTTGGTAAGAATGGGATCAGATACTGGATGGCTTTCAATCAGTAGAAGCAATTCTCTGATGAGGTCCATGTCCCGTTTCATTAGCTGGGCCGCAGTTCGCTGATGCCGCCCATATAGGGCGCCAGCACCTCCGGCACGATCACGCTGCCATCGGCCTGCTGGTAATTTTCCAGCACCGCCACCAGCGTCCGCCCGACGGCCAGCCCCGACCCGTTCAGCGTATGCAGGAAGCGCGTCTGCTTCTCCCCTTCCGGCTTGTAGCGGGCGTTCATCCGCCGCGCCTGAAAATCGCCGCAGTTGGAAACCGAACTGATCTCGCGATAGGTGTTTTGGCTGGGCAACCACACTTCCAGATCCCATGTCTTGCGCGCGCCAAAGCCCATGTCGCCGGTGCAGAGCAGCATCTTGCGATAGGGCAGGGCGAGCGCCTGAAGGATGCCCTCCGCCGCCGCGCACATGCGTTCATGCTCGGCCTCCGACTCGTCAGGCGCGCAGATCGCGACCAGTTCGACCTTCTCGAACTGATGCTGCCGAATGAACCCGCGCGTATCGCGCCCGGCGGACCCGGCTTCGGAGCGGAAACAGGGGGTCAGCGCGGTCAGCCGGACGGGCAGGTCAGCCAGCGGCACAATCTGGTTGGCGACCAGATTGGTGAGGCTGACTTCGGCGGTCGGGATGAGCCAGCGCTTCGGTAGCGAGTCATGATCAGCTTTGAGTTTTCGAGAAAGTCCCCATACGAACAAATCTCGCGTGGATCTATTGGTGAAATGGCCTTCGCAAGCGATCTCTATTTCTTGCTGAAGTTTTGATAAATCAAGAGGATATGAGGTGGAAAACAGATCCTCCGCGAACTTCGGCAACTGTCCGGTGCCGAACAAGGCCTCGTCGCGCACCAGCAGAGGCGGATTGACCTCCTCATAGCCATTCTGAGCCGTCTGCCGGTCCAGCATGAATTGCGCCAGCGCTCGGTGCAGCCGTGCCATCTGCCCGCGCAACGCAGTGAAGCGCGCGCCGGACAAAGCCGCGCCGCCCTCAAAATCCAGCCCCAGTGCCGGGCCGAAATCGGCATGGTCCTGCGGCGCAAAGTCGAACGCCCGCACCGTCCCCCAGCGGCTCACCTCCACATTGTCGGCTTCGCTGTCGCCTTGCGGCACATCGTCGGCAGGCAGGTTGGGGATCGCCGCCAGCATCGCGCCAAGCGCGTCGCCAACCTCGCGATCCTGCGCCTCCAGCACGGGCGTGCCTTCCTTGATCGCTGCGACTTCGGCCTTCAGTGCTTCCGCCTTCTCGACGTCCTTCGCGGCCATGGCCTGACCGATCAGCTTGCTCGCCTCGTTGCGACGGGCTTGCCCCACCTGCAACTGCGTCTTGAGCGCCCGGCTTTGCTCGTCCAGCGCCAATATTTCGGCGGACAGGGGTGCCAGCCCGCGCCGGGCGAGGCCAGCGTCGAAAGCAGCGGGATTTTCGCGGATGAAACGGATGTCGTGCATGGGGCAGTCCTATGCCGCCGTGCGACGGGCCACGCAACCCTGCGCGCTGTCATCCGTTAGGCAAGCATCCCGTAAAATGAAAAGGACAAGGCGATGCAGATAGACCAGGACGCGCTCATATTGGTGGCCGACGGCCGCAAGATGCTGTTTTTCCGTAACAAGGGCGACGCCGCCATCCCCAGCCTGGAAACCGAACAGGTCGAGAAGCAGGATAATCCGGCCGGTCGCGATCAGGGGACGGACACGCCCGGCCGCGCCTTCAGCTCGGTCGGCGGACATCGCAGCGCCATGTCGGAAACCAATTTCCACGATCTGGAGGAGGATCGCTTCGCAGCGCAAGCCGCCGATATCCTCAAGCACCGCGCCTTTGCCAATGATTATGAGAAGCTGATCATCGTCGCCCCGCCCGGCACGCTGGGCGAAATGCGCAAACATTATCACAAGGAAGTCGAAAGCCGCCTGACCGGCGAGATCGCCAAGGATCTGGTCAACCATCCGATCGCCGACATCGAACGGATCATCGCCGACAATTGATTTGGAAGCGACAAAGCTTCCCTTGCCTAAAAAGGAAAGGGATATCGCATGTGACATTGCGTTCCTTTTCAACGTCATCCTGAATTTATTTCAGGATCCATTTCTCGTTGCGAGCGGCGGTTTTTGGGGCACGATGGATGCTGAAACAAGTTCAGCATGACGAGAGTGTATGCTGGGTTTGCAAGAGCATGATCGCAAACGAAAAGGGCGGCCCCCGCTATCGGGAGCCGCCCTTTTTCGCGTCGCTGCCTGACGGATCAGGCGGCCTTGTCGCCCTTGCGCTCGGCAAAGCGGCGGCGGGCGACCAGTGCGACCGCGGCTGCGCCGAACAGCAGGATCATCGGCGGGGCAGGGACGTCGGTGCCGCCGCTGCTGCTCGATCCGCCGCTGGAGCTGCTGGACGAGGAGGAGCTGCTGCTGCTCGACGAGGAGGACGAACCGCTCGACCCCGAACTGCCGCTGGAGCCGGAGCTGCCGCTCGATCCGCTGCTGCCCGTGCTGCCGAAGCTGGACGAACCGCCCGAAGAGGAGGAGCTGCCCGACGACGAGGATGACGACGAAGAACTGCTGCCGCTCGACCCGGAACTGCCCGACGATCCGCTGCTGCCGCTCGATCCCGAACTGCCGCTGGAGCCGGAGCTGCCACCCGATCCGCCGCTCGACCCGTGACCATGGCCAGGCTTGCCCGGCTTGCCGCCGCTCGATCCGCCCGAACTGCTCGATGAGGAGCTGGACGAGGAGGATGAGGACGAAGAGCTGGAACTGGACGAGGACGAGCTGCTGCTGACATTGCCGCTGGAGGTCGACACATTACCGCTCGACGTCGACACGCCGCTCGATGTGGACACGTTGCCGCTGGACGTGGAAACACCGCCCGTGGAGGTCGAGACGCCACCGGTGGAGGTCGAAACGCCGCCGGTCGATGTGGACACGCCGCCCGTGGTCGAACTGGTCGAGCTGCTGATGCCGCCGGTCGAGCTGCTGGTCGAGGAAATCACGACCGACCCGCCACCGCTGCCGCCGCCACCGCCGCCGAAGAAACCACCGACGAAGCCGCCGCCGCCAAAGCCGCCGCCACCGCCCATGACCATGGGAACGGCACCGCCGCCGCCCGACATCATCGGCATTTCAGCCATGGGCATGGGCAGGGGCACGGGAGCCTGATGCGTTACGACCGTAACGGTCTGCGGCACTGTTTTGGTGACTGTCCGCACCACCTTGCGCTTCACTGTCCGCACGGCATAGCGTTTCCGGGGCGCTGCCGCCTTGGTGCTCTTGCTGCTGTGGACCACTGCCGGTCGCGCATTTTCGGCAACATGCACCGCGCCACCGCCGATGATCGCCCCGCCGCAAGTGCAGGCGCACAATTTAGCCAAAGCCATCCGTACCGACATAGGGTCCACTCTTCATCTTGTTGTCCTGCAACCCGGCATTGGCGTTATCCAATGAAGGGCTGCTCGGAACTTCCTATGCGCAAGAACGCAAAAGAAAGCGTTAACTGCAACGGTGTTAACCCTGAATATGATGGTCAAGTCGAGGGAAATCCTGCCTTCTTCCCAAGGGAAATGGTTAACGTCCCACTATGGAACGACTGGCGCGTGCCGGGTAAAAATCGCTTGGCATGTTTTGCCCCTTTGCCCCGCTGGCCGGACTCGACAGGACAGGCCAGCGACCTTCCGCGAAATCGGACAGAATGAAGCGGACGCGTAAGATTGCCCGCTTGTGTCGCCCTGCGCCCGTCGCTATGAGGCGCCCTCAATGAAAAGTCATGGGCGCCCGGACGTTAAGCGCCGGCGTCCTCCGAGTCGGAGAGCCAGATGGCATCGGTCCTGAATTCCGATAAAGACGGCGACAAGCCGCCCAAATCGACTGTCGAACTTCCTGCTGATTACCGGCCGTCCGCCGATGAGGAATTCATGAACCCGCTCCAGCTGGAATATTTCCGGCAGCGGCTGTGGGACTGGAAGAAGCAGATCCATGCTGAAGCGGAAGGGACGCTCGCTGTCCTACAGAATGAACCGCTGCGCGAACCCGACCTCAACGACCGTGCATCCAGCGAGACCGACTGGTCGATCGAACTGCGCACCCGCGATCGCCAGCGCAAGCTGATCTCCAAGATCGAGGCGGCGCTCCGCCGGATCGAGGATGGCGAATATGGCTATTGCGAAGTCACCGGCGAACCGATTTCGCTGGGCCGACTGGAGGCTCGGCCGATTGCAACGATGACGGTCGAAGCGCAGGAACGACACGAGCGGCAAGAGAAGATCTCCCGCGACGATTAACCCTTTCTCCATTCCCCCGCGACTATAATGCCCACCAATTATCTGGCATTTTATTCGCGGGTCTTGGCATGAACGACGAACAGGAATCTTCCGATCGGGGACCGGCACGCTCCGCGCCGCGTGACAGTCTGTTCCTGCTAACCAGCTTCATGACGCCCGAAGGTGCACCGCTGGGCAAGGCCCGCGTGCGCAACCTTTCGGCCACCGGCCTGATGGCGGACTGCGAACGCGGCGTTCCTGCGGGCACCAGGGTGGAATTTGAACTGCGGGGCATCGGCAAGATGACCGGCATCGTTGCCTGGGCGCGTGAGGACAAGATTGGCTTGTCCTTTGACGAACCGATCGACCCGCAACTGGCGCGCAAGCCGGTGTCGACCGGCGCAGTGCCACAGGCGGTGCCTGATTATCTGCGGCTGCACCATCGCAGCATTCCGCGCCGCTGATCCGAGCAGTCATTCATCGGCCAGGCAGTAAAAAGCCCCGCCAACCAACTGGTTGCGGGGCGTTTTACTGTCTGAACGATAGAGACCGGAATGATCGGGAAGGGCCGGACCGGCAGTCTGCTGCTGCCGCGTCTCGACCTCCTTCCGTATCGCGCACTGCTGTTTAGTGCTGCGCTTCCAGTTCTTCCTTCAACCGCAATTTCTGCTTCTTGAGCGAAGCGACCAAAATAGCGTCGGGCATGGGCCGACTCGTCTCCGCCTTGATTCGGGCGTCGATACCTGCGTGCTTGGCAGAAAGAGCTGAAATGTGGCTGTTTTCCATAACATTCTCCAGATGAGGGGTGATGGATGACGAAGTAGATCATGAAATATTCGGCTTGTCTCGCCCTGATTCGCACCCTGCGCCTGAATGAGAAAATTTTGCGATGGCCCGCATCAGGGCGGCGGGTTATCAGGGTGTATGACGAGCATGGTTGACGGATCGGGGGCGCAGTGAGCCGAGAAGATATTATGCGCCGACTGGAGCTGTTGCGGGTGGAGCATCGCGACCTCGACAGTGCGATCGCCGTTCTGATGGCGGCGGGCGCGGGTGACCAGATGCAGATTGCCCGGTTCAAGAAGCGCAAGCTGCGCCTGCGCGACGAAATCGCTCAGCTGGAAGATGCGCTGGTGCCAGACATCATTGCGTAAATTCGTTTCTATATCGGAATATTGTGGTTAACGCTGGGCTAACCGACCCTGAATGGGACAGCGCACGCTAAAAGCGCACCGGCGGACCTGACAAGGTTGCGATAATATGTCACTCATCCTCCATGCAAAGCGCAGCCTTTCTGGATCGTGGCCTTCACCGCCGACTGGTGGACGGCCTTTATCTCGAAGCCATGGTCATGGCTGACGAGGCGCGATCCTATTTCGATGGTAGCACCAGCACCGACGAAGGAATGAACGATCCGCTCCGCCGCGTTTCCTTCGCCTGCGAATCGCTTAAAGTGACCACCCGCCTGATGCACATCATCGCCTGGCTGCTCAGCCAGCGGGCGTGGCAGCGGGGCGAGATTGGCGACGCGGATCTGTCGGACGAGAAATATCGGCTGGGCCGCGCGACCCAGACGGCACCTGAACTCGCCGCCGGTTTTCCCTTCATGGCCCGATCGCTGATCGATGCGAGCCAGGAATTGTACGACCGGGTTGCCCGGTTGCAGGACCGGATGGACCTGATGATGGGTCCGGCTACGGTCAAGGATGCCAACCCGGCCCGCGCGCTGATCGACCGGCTGCACAGCGCCTTCTGATCGCGGTCCCGCATTTGGCCGCATTCTTCGCTTTCTAAGACTGGCGCTTTCGCACGCACTTGGTCTAGACCATCGCCATGATCCATGGTTTGCGGACCTTTCGCCGCCCTTCTGGCCGCCCGCACCCCGCACGGCTCCTGCTTGTTCCGATGCTGCTCGCCTGTCCGGGCGGGGCGCTGGCGCAGTCCGTCACGCCGCCAGACGCCATGCCGGACATCGACCAGTCGCTTGATACCATGCCCGACATCGGCCTGGACTGGCCCGACCTGGGGCAAGAGGATAGCGTAAAGCCGCTGCCCGACGATCCGGCTGACGTGCAGGTGGCAACGCCTGACGCTGCGCCCGATGCCAGCGCGCCGGCCGAGCCGGTCGAGGAAGCCACGACCTTCGCCGACGCAGGGGAGGAACGGCGCTATACCGTCCAGCTCACCGGCGTCGACACGATCGCCGACGCCACCTTCAAACTGCGCTTCGACGAATTGTCCGCGCTTCGGCAGGGGGAGGGCAAGGCCGCCAACCTTGCGCAGATCAACCGACGGATCAAAGAGGATGACGAACTGCTCGACCGGCTGTTGCGCGCCAAGGGCTATTATGCCGCGCGCATCCGGGGTGCCGTCGCTGCGCCGCCCGCAGGCAGCGACCGGCTTGCCGTCAGCTTCGACATCACGCCCGGCCCGCAATATCTGCTCGAATCGGTTGATCTGACTGGCCTCGCCGAGACGGGCGACAAGGAAGCGCAACTACGCGCCGCTTTCCCGCCCAAGGTCGGCGATCCGGTCGATGCCGATGCGATTCTGGCCGGGCGCGACGCGCTGTCGGCGGTGCTGGCCGAAACCGGCTTTCCCTTCGCCAAGGTCGATGAACCCGAAGTGCGGATCGACCATGAGGAGCGCAAGGGCGACCTCGACATCATCGTCACGCCCGGCGGCTATCGCAGCTTCGGTGCGATCCGCCTGAACGACGACAAGCTGTTCAGCGCCCACCATGTTCAGGAAATCGCCCGCTTCGATCCCGGTGATCCCTACAAGGCGTCGGATGTCGAGGATTTGCGCCGCGCCATTGTCGCGACCGGCCTTGTCTCGTCGGTCAGCCTGAAGCCCAAAGAGGCAGGCGATGGCACCCATGTCGATCTCGCCGTCGATGTCCGCCCCGCGCCGCTGCGCACCATCGCGGGCCAGCTGGGCTATGGCACGGGCGAAGGCTATCGCGCCGAAGTCAGCTGGCAGCATCGCAACTTCTTCCCGCCCGAAGGCGCAGTGACGGTGCGCGGTGTCGTCGGCACGCAGGAACAGACCGCCTCCTTCACCTATCGCCGCAACAATTTCCACCGCCGCGACAATGTGCTGACTGGCCTGCTGTCGGTCAGCAACATCAAGCGCGACGCCTATGACGCGCGCACCATCACCTTGTCGGGCGGGCTGGAGCGGCAAACCAACATATTGTTCCAGAAGGACTGGGTCTGGCGTTTCGGTGCGGAGCTGATCGCGTCGGATGAAGCCGATGCGTTCAGCGGCGGCGCGCGCCGCACCTTCCTGATCGGCGCGATCCCGTTGAGCCTCACCTATGACGGCAGCGACGACCTGCTCAACCCTACCAAAGGCTTTCGCCTCGGCGGCCGGCTCAGCCCCGAACTCTCCTTTCAGGACAAGACCTTCGGCTATGCCAAGGTGCAGGTCGATGGCAGTATCTACCAGCCTGCTGGTGAAAAGGTCGTGGTCGCGGCCCGCGCGCGTTTTGGCACCATCCTTGGCTCGACGGTTGAACAGATCGCACCATCGCGGCGTTTTTATGCGGGCGGCGGCGCGTCGGTGCGTGGCTATGGCTATCAGGCGATCGGCCCGCGCTTCGGCGTCGATGACGATCCGGTCGGCGGCAAGAGTCTGGCTGAATTTTCGCTGGAGGCGCGGGTGCGCTTTGGCAATTTCGGCGTCGTGCCGTTCGTCGATGCGGGTAATATCTCGACCACATTCCTGCCGCGCTTCCGCGACCTGCGCATCGGCACCGGGCTTGGCCTGCGCTACTATAGCAGCTTCGGCCCGATCCGCATCGACGTGGGCACCCCGATCAACCCGCAAAAGGGCGACCCGCGCGTCGCAGTCTATGTGTCCTTGGGGCAGGCCTTCTGATGGCGGACGACGCTCCCGCCACCAAGCCGCATCGCCGCCGCGCCTGGGACGGGCGCTGGCAGCGCTGGCTGGTCGGCATCGTCGCATCGTTGCTGTTGATCGTCGTCGGCGCGCTGGCGTGGCTCGATACGTCGTCTGGCCATCGCTTCCTCATCAGCCGGATCGCGACGATCAAGCCGCCATCGGGCCTGCGCATCCAGGTCGACCGGATTGAGGGCAGCATCTATCGCAAGGCTGTCCTCCACAATCTGACCCTGTCCGATCCCAAAGGCCGTTTCTTCGACGCGCCACGGGTCGAGCTGGACTGGTGGCCCTTCGCCTGGGCTTATAATCGGCTGGATATCGACCGGCTGGTCATCCCACGCGCCACCCTGCACAAATTGCCCAAACTCAATCCCAGCCAGAAACAGGGTCCGATCCTGCCCGGCTTCGACATTCGGTTGATGCAATTTTCGGTCGGGCAACTGACGATCGCGCCGGGCATTACGGGCCGGGTGCAGCAGGCGACGATGGCGGGCGACGCCGACATTCGCGGCGGACGCGCGATCATCGATCTGACCGCCCGCGTCATCGACGGGCAGGACGCGCTGACCGTGGCGCTCGACAGCCGCCCTGACAATGACCGCTTCCGCCTGGACGTCACCGTCAACGCGCCCAAAGGCGGCGTACTGGCGGCAATGGCGGGCCTTAAACAGGACGCCAATCTGCGCATCGGCGGCAAGGGCGGCTGGAGCCGCTGGGACGGTCGCCTGTCTGCCACGCTCGACAGCCAGCCGGTCGCCGACTTCGTCCTCGCCGCACGCAGCGGCGCCTATTCGGCGCGCGGCTCCATCGAGGGCGGCGCGATTGCAGGCACCGGCCTCGTCCAACGTCTCGCCGCGCCGCGCCTCGCTGTCCGCGCCAATGGAACAATGGTCGATCGGGTGATTGACGGCCGCCTCTGGCTCCGTTCCGCCGCGATCGATCTGGACGCGGACGGCGCGATCGACCTGCGTAACAGCGCGCTCGACAATATGCTGGTGCAGCTGAAACTCGCCCGCCCGCAGGCCTTGCTCAAGACCATGCGCGGGCAGGATGTCGCGGCGAAGATCCGGCTCGACGGTCCCTTTTCGACTTTGGGCTATGAATATCTGCTCACTGCCCGCCAGCTGGCGTTCGACAAGACTTTGATCAGCAACGTGCGCATGGATGGCGAGGGGCGACGGGCGGAAAATGGCCCGGCGCTGATCCCGCTGCGCCTGCGCGCCGCGCGGCTCGACGGGCAGGGCGAACTGGTCGAGGGGATCGTCCGCAATTTCGCGCTCGACGGCGTCCTCCAGCTGAACGGCCAGCAGATCGTCAGCAATCCGATGGACGTGCGCTCGGACAAGCTGCGCGGCAAGCTGGTGATGCTCGCCGACCTCAATACGGGCCGCTATGATTTCGGGCTGGATGGGCAGATCAACGGCCTGGCCATTCGCGGCCTCGGCATTGTCGATCTGACCTCCAAGCTGCGCGCGGTGCCCGGTCCCAATCGCAGCTTTGGCCTCAGCGGCAATGCGCTGGCGCGGGTGCGGCGGCTGGACAATCAGTTTCTGCGCACTTTAGGCGGCGGTCTGCCGACCGTGCGCAGCGCGCTGGCGTTGCGCCCGGACGGGCAGTTGGCGCTCACCAATTTGCGGCTCGACGCGCCCTTGCTGACGCTCACCGGCAATGGCCTGCGTCATCGCGACGGCACGCTCCATCTGGAGGGGCAGGGGCGGCATGGCCAATATGGTCCGGTCAGGCTGACGCTGGATGGCAAGATTGATCGCCCGACCGTCGATCTGCTGCTCGCCAGCCCGATGAAATCGCTCGGCTTGCGCGACGTGCGCGCTAAGCTGATCCCCGATGCGACCGGTTACAGCTATACCGCAGGCGGTGGATCGACCCTTGGTCCCTTCACCGGACGCGGCGTCATCCTGTTGCCGCCGGGCGGGCAGGCGGTCGTGCGCATCGCCCGGATCGACGTGTCCGGCGTCACTGCCAGCGGCGACATTCGCCCGGTGACCGGTGGCCTCGACGGGCAACTGGCCGTCAATGGTCCGGTCACCGGCTATATCAGCCTGAAGCCTGTCAATGCGATCCAGCAGGTCCAGCTTAAATTGACCGCCAATGACGCCAGTTTCGACGGGCCGACCGTCATCGCGGTGCGGCGCGGCACGCTGGACGCGACCATGCTGCTCGATCCGTCCCGCACCACGCTGACCGCCACGGCGCAGGCGCGCGGCTTGCGTGTCGGGGGCGTGTTGCTGGGACGCTTTGCCGCCAATGCCGATCTGGTCGATGGGCGGGGCAAGATACGCGGCAGCCTGTCGGGCCAGCGCGGCCGCATCTTCGACATACAGGGCGAAGCGCAGGTCGATGCCGACCGCATCCGCCTGACCGCTGGCGGCACGATCGACAAGCGCCCTATCCGCCTGACCCGCGCGGCGCTGCTGACCCGCACCGACGATGGCTGGAAATTGTCGCCTGCGACCATCAGCTATGCGGGCGGATCGCTGCAACTGGCGGGCGAACTGGGCAGCACCTCCACCCATGTCGAAGCGCGGATGCAGAAACTGCCGCTCGCTTTGCTCGACATTGGCTATGACAATCTGGGGCTGGGCGGCACGGCGACCGGGTCATTAAGCTATGCCCAGCCGCGCGGCGGCGGCCTGCCGACCGGCACGGCGGAGCTGCGCATCCGTGGCCTGTCGCGCTCCGGCCTGTCATTGAGTTCACGCCCGGTCGATGTCGGCCTCAATGCCGCGCTGACCGCCGATCGCCTCGCTACCCGCATGATCTTCGTTGCCGATGGCAAGACGATTGGCCGGGCGCAGGCGTTGCTCAACCCGTTGGGTCGTGAGGGCGGGCTGGTCGAGCGCCTCAACCGTGCGCCCTTCTTCGCGCAGCTGCGCTATGGCGGCACCGCCGACACGCTGTGGCGGCTGACCGGCGTGGAGATTGTCGACATTGGCGGTCCCGTCAACGTCTCCGCCGACATGCGCGGCACGCTCGGCAACCCGCAAATCACCGGATCGCTGGCGACCGACAATGCCGCGATCAACAGCCCCGTCACCGGCATGCGGCTGAAAAGCGTCAAGGCGCGGGGGCGTTTTTCCGGCGACCAGCTGGTCATCTCCAGCTTCGCCGCCACCGCGCAAAATGGCGGATCGGTCAGCGGCACCGGCCGCTTCACCTTCAACGGCATAGCGGGCGTCGGCATGGACCTGGCAATGCAGGCGGACAATGCCGCGCTGCTGGAGCGGGACGATATTGCCGCCACCGTCACCGGGCCGATCAGCCTGCGTTCCGATGGCGTCGGCGGGACCATCGGTGGTGACCTGACCCTCAATAGGAGCCGCTTCACCCTAGGACGCGCCGCCGCCGTTGCGCAAATACCCGAGCTGGCCGTCACGGAAATCAACCGGCGCGGCGAGGAGATTGAGCGGGTCCGCACCAATGTCCCTTGGGCGCTGGCGATCAAGGCGCGCGCGCGCAACCGCCTGACCGTCACCGGCCTTGGCCTCGACAGCGAATGGCGCGCCGATCTCGACATCGGCGGCACCGTCACCAGTCCGGCGATTGCGGGTCGGGCGGAACTGGTGCGTGGCGGCTATGAATTTGCCGGCCGCCGGTTCGACCTTCGCGAAGGCCGCATCCAGTTTGACGGCAAGACGCCGGTCAACCCGACGCTGGACATCGACGCACAGGCGGACGTCAGCGATCTGACCGCCACCATCCATGTCGGCGGCACCGGCCTGAAACCTGAAATCACCTTCACCAGCGTCCCCGCTTTGCCGCAGGACGAACTGCTCTCCCGCATCCTCTTCGGCACCTCGATCACCAACCTGTCCGCGCCCGAAGCGCTGCAACTCGCCTCGGCGGTCGGCTCGCTCCAGGGCGGCGGTGGGCTGGACCCGATCAATGCGGTGCGCAAGGCGGCGGGTCTCGACCGGCTGCGCATCATCGCTGCCGATCCGACACAGGGGCAGGGGACCTCGATCGCGGCGGGCAAATATCTGACCCGCAAAACCTATGTCGAACTGATTACCGACGGACAGGGCTATAGCGCCACCCGGATCGAATATCAGGTCACGCGCTGGCTCTCGCTGCTCGGCGCCATCTCGACCCTGGGCCGCGAAAGCGCCAACGTGCGCGTCTCGAAGGATTATTGATCGTGACCAAGTCGCGCATCGACGCCGCTGCCGCGATCAGCGTCATGGACCTGTTCACCATCGGCATTGGCCCGTCCAGCTCGCACACGGTCGGCCCCATGCGCGCGGCGCTGATGTTCATGGAATCGCTGCCCGCCCGGCCTGTCCGCGTCCGTTGCGATTTATACGGCTCGCTCGCGCTGACCGGCCATGGCCATGCGACCGACAGCGCCATCCTGCTTGGCCTGTCCGGCTATCGTCCCGAAAGCGTCGATCCCGATGCCATCCCCGCAATCCTCCGCGCCATCCGCGATGATGGCCGCATCCGGTTGGGCGAGGACTGGATCGCATTTGAGGAAGCGCGCGACCTGATCTTCCACAAGGGCGAATTTCTCGAAGCGCACAGCAACGGAATGCGTTTTTGCGCCTGGTTCGAGGGGCAAGGCGATCGCCAAGTGCAGGATTATTACTCCATCGGCGGCGGCGCGGTCCTGCCCGGCAGCTCCCAGCTTGATGCACCGCTCGGCCATAATATCGTCCAGCCCTATCCCTCTCCTCCGGCGCGGAAATGCTCGCTCAGGGGGAGGCGACGGGCCTGTCCATCGCCACGCTGGTCCTGCGCAACGAAGGCGCGTGGCGGGCGCAGGCGGACACGGACACCTTCCTCGACAGCGTGATCGACGCGATGAGCGCCTCGATTGACCGGGGCATGGCGCAGGAAGGGTTGCTCCCCGGCGGCCTCAAAGTCCGCCGCCGCGCCATGGCGATCCACCAGCGGCTGCGCCTGCAACAGGACGCGCTTGGCCCGGCGCAGATTTTCGAATGGGTCAGCCTATTCGCGCTGGCGGTGAATGAGGAAAATGCCGCCGGTGGCCGCGTCGTCACCGCTCCCACCAATGGCGCGGCGGGGGTGATCCCGGCAGTGCTGCATTATTATCGTCGCTTCGTCCCCGGAGCGGATCGCGATGGCGAGCGGCGCTTCTTGCTCACCGCCGCCGCCATCGGCTTCCTCTACAAGAAACGCGCGTCCATCTCGGCCGCTGAAATGGGCTGTCAAGGCGAAGTCGGCGTCGCCTGTTCCATGGCAGCCGCAGGCCTCGCCGCCGTGCTGGGCGGCACCAATGGGCAGGTCGAAAACGCGGCTGAAATCGGCATGGAACATAATCTGGGCCTCACCTGCGACCCGATAGGCGGGCTGGTCCAGATCCCCTGCATCGAACGCAACACGATGGGCGCGGTCAAGGCGATCAACGCCGCCTATCTCGCGCTCCAGGGCGATGGCCGTCACATCGTCAGCCTGGACGCGGTTATCGAAACCATGCGCCAGACCGGCGAAGATATGGCCAGCCGCTACAAGGAAACCTCGCTCGGCGGGCTGGCCGTCAACGTGGTGGAGTGCTGAGCGGGTTCCATCGGCTCGTCCTTTTCAGCCCACAATATCGGGACGAGATGATCTTCACTGTGCCAATTTGGCAACATAAGTCCTTGTTTATCTTAGGTTCATGCAACCAACGGCTTTGCCCGGACTTCAACGTCTCACCCCTGCGGGGCGTGAATGACAATTGGAGTTAAGCATATGCGTAAGTTAGTGGTCGCAACCCTTTTGGCCGGAACCGCGGTCGCCTCACCTGCTCTGGCACAGGACGTCGGCCCGACCTTCACCGGTCCCCGCGTCGAAGCGATTTTGGGCTATGACCATGTCGGCGCCGGCAGCGATGTCGACAATAATAACGGCCGCGACGACCAGTCGATCGACGGTCTGCTCTACGGCGTTGGCGCTGGTTACGACATGAATCTGGGCAGCGCTGTCGTCGGCGTCGAGGGCGAATATACCGACTCCACTGCCAAGAGCGACCGTTTCGACTTGACCGACCAGTTCGGTTTCGGTCGCGTCAGCCAGGGCCGTGACCTCTATGTCGGCGCGCGCGCCGGCATCCTCGCCAACCCCAACACGCTGGTCTATGTGAAGGGCGGCTACACCAACACCAAGCTCAACGTGCTGGCAGGCGACAGCGACGAAACCACCGACACCGCGTTCAAGCTGGACGGCTGGCGCATCGGTGGCGGCGTGGAGCGCGCGATCAACCAGAACACCTTTGCCAAGGTGGAATATCGCTACTCCAAATATGACAGCGCCCATATCGACTATATGGACGGCGCGACGAGCAGCGAATTCGACATCGACACCGACCGGCATCAGGTCGTGGCCAGCGTCGGCTGGCGCTTCTAAATACGGGGCGGGGTGGGAGAAATCCCGCCCCGTTTCACATTACAGGGGCAAACTGCCAACATCCGTTCGTTTCAAGCGAAGTCGAGAAACCCAGCGCGCAAGTTTCTCGACTGCGCTCGAAACGAACGGAACGCGGTGAAGGTGTTGGTTCCTACAGCGTCGCCTCAATCTCGCGCGCGGCAAGATCGGGATTTTCCGCCAGGCTGATCGGCCGTCCGACGACCAGGATGGATGCGCCCCGATCCAGCGCCTGTCGCGGCGTCACCGCGCGCTTCTGGTCCCCCATTGCGCCCCCTGCGGGTCGCACGCCTGGCACGACGAAGAAGCCGTCCGGCCAATGCTTCTTGACCATCGCGACTTCCTCGCCCGAACAGACGATCCCGTCCAGTCCGGCATTTTGCGCCAGATCGGCCAGTCGGCGCACCTGATCCTCCGCTTTGCCGCCCACGCCAATGTCGAGCAGATCGGCATCATCCAGACTGGTGAGCACCGTCACAGCCACCACCTTGGTCTTGATGCCAGCCGCGGCCTTGGCATCCTCCAGCATCGCCCGCCCGCCCGCGGCATGGACGGTCAGGATCGCCGGTTCCAGCAGGTGCAAAGCCTGCACCGCCTTGGCCACCGTATTGGGAATATCGTGCAGTTTTAGGTCCAGGAAGATCGGCAGGCTGAACTTCATCATCTCATGCACGCCATGATGGCCATTGGCGCAGAAAAATTCGAGGCCCAGTTTCAACCCGCCGACATGATGACGTACCTGCTGCGCCAGATTTTGCGCCTTGCCAAGGTCCGGCGTGTCGATCGCGACATAAAGGGGGCTGCTCATACGGGTCCTGCGGGGTTGAGGGGGGGAAGGGATGGGATGGAGGTGTCAGGCGTGACTGGCGGGGTGGTGACGGGCGGTGGCGTGGCGGTCGCCGTCACGGCCAGCGCCCGCTCAGCACTGTCCAGCCGCCGCTTCAATCGCCAGCGCGTTGCGCGCGCCATGATCCAGAAGGGCAGCGCGCCCAGCAGAAACGCGCCGATCAGCAGCACCGGCAATTTGGTTTCCATCACCATGTCGCCCCACAGGCGGACAGTCACGGGCACATAATTCGCCATGCAGAAAAAGGCGAGGGCGACGGCGACCACGACCCAGAAGGCGGTCCGCAAAAATTGCATCGGCATATCCTCTTGCTGCTCAACCGGAGCAGCTTAGGCGATCCCGTCGCTTTTCGGAAGCGTCCGATCGTTTTTGTCGATGGCGATCGTCATCGACAGCTGCGTCGAGGCGCCCGGCGTCAGTACGGCCATGCCACCGGCCCGGTTTATCGCGTCGGGACAATGGCTCACCGGCTCGATACAAAAATCGACGGAATCGGGCGGGCGATAGACATGCAGCCAGGCTGCGCAGCTGGCGGTCAGGACAATGCGCGTGCCGTCGCCCTGCACGATCGTCGCGCGTCCATCCCAGCCGCCATAGACATTGTCGATCAGCGTATCGCCCATCACAGCGGCCCCGCGCGACCAGTCGCCCAGCGCGTCAGCCGCCACTTCCCGGTCGGGCAGCATGTCGGGCGTCGCCAGCCACAAACTGGTCGCGGCAAACTGCAATTGCGTCCCGGCATCGGCCAGAAAATAGGGATGGAAGCCCAGACCGGCAGGCATCGCCGCGTCGCTCCTGTTGGTCAGCGTCAGGCGCATATCGATCGCGTCGGGTCGCACCTGAACATGCTGCTCGGCGCAATAGGCCCATGGCCAGTCCGCCCCGCCACCATGATCCTGCACCAGCCGCACGGCGTTCGCGCTCTGCGCGTCGACCTCCCAAGCGGCCTGCCATCCCGTGCCATGAATGCTGTGCGGATGATCGCCAAAATTGCGCGGCAGTTGATAGTCACGCCCGGCAAAGGCAAAGCGCCCGTGCGCGATCCGGTTGGCATAGGGGACCAGCGGAAAACTGGCCATGCCCAGCGGATCAACGCAGTCGATCGGCGCGCGCCGCAGCACATCCGCGCCGCCATGGCGCAACCACAGCAGCGATCCGCCGCCAGCAGGCGAGAGCGCCGCTTCCAGCGCCTCCGCCCGCAACAGGATTGGCCCGCCGCTCAGCCGACCATATCCTCAAGCTCGCGACCCTTGGTCTCCTGCACCATCTTGCGCACGAAAAAGTAGGAGATCGCCGCAAACAGCGCATAGCCGCTATAGGTCATGACCAGCCCCGGCGACACCGCAAGCGCGGGAAAGCTGACCGATATGGCCGCATTGGCGATCCACTGGGCAAAGCCCGCGACGGCCAGCCCAGATCCGCGAATCTGGTTCGGGAACATCTCGCCCAGCATCACCCACATGATCGGTCCCCAACTCATGTTGAAGAAGATCACATAGAGATTGGCGGCGATCAAGGCGATCAGGCCATTATGCCCCGGCAGGCTGACCCCGCCATCCGCCCCGGTGACCGCGGTGGAAAATGCATAGGCGACGATCGCCAGCGTCACTGCCATGCCCGCCGATCCGATCAGCAACAGCGGCTTGCGACCGATCCGGTCGATCAGCAGCATCGACCCCAGACAGGCGCCAATCGACAGCACGCCGGACAATATGTTGATCTGCAACGCATTATCTTCGGAAAAGCCGACCGCTTCCCACAAGGTCGCGCCATAATAAAAGACGACATTGATGCCGACCAGCTGCTGGAACACGGCCAGCCCAATGCCGGTCCACACGATCGGGCGGATCGTGCCGCTGCTCTTGTCGATCAGGTCGGATAGTTTGGGGCGATGATGGTCGGCGGCCAGGCTGTCGCGAATCTCCACCACTTTGCGGGCGGCCTCCTGCGCGCCGAACAGCCGGGTCAGCACCGCTTCCGCTTGCGTCTCGCGCCCACGCGCGACCAGATAGCGGGGGCTTTCGGGGATGAAGAGCAAAGCGACGAAATAGATCGCGGCCGGGATTGCCTGCAACCAGAACATCCAGCGCCATGCCGGGAAATCCAGCCATAGCGGCGCGGTCGATCCGCCCGCATGGCGCGCCAGCACGAAATTGGCGACGAACGCGCCGGTCAGGCCGGAAATGATCATGACCTGCTGCACGCTCGACAGCCGCCCGCGCACCGCCGCCGGGGTGACTTCGGAAATATAGACCGGCGAAATGACGCTCGCCGCCCCGACGCCCAGCCCGCCGATGATCCGCGCAAGGATGAAGATGGCCGACGACCCGGCGGCCCCCGCCAGCAGCGCGCTGACTAGAAACAGGATGGCGGCGAGCATCATGACGCCGCGCCGCCCGATCATGTCGGCCATCCGCCCCGCGCCAAAGGCACCGATCGACGACCCGACCAGAATCGCGCCAACATTGACGCCAATGCCCAACTTGCCCAGGTCAAAGGCGCTTTCCAGCCCCTTTTGCGTGCCGTTGATGACCCCGCTGTCATAACCGAACATGAACCCGCCAATCGTCGCAACCGCGACGATCGCGGCGATAAAGGCCATATTGACCTTCTCCGCGCTGCCCTCACTCATCCTCGTGCGTCCTCTCTGCTCTTATATCGTTGCGATGATCCGGTTATGCCGGGTCAGCGCCACCCGGCATCGATAAAATAATCATGGCCGGTGCAGTAACGCGCATCGTCCGACGCCATGAACAGCGCCAGCGCCGCGACATCGACCGGCATGATCCGCCCGTCCAGGCATTGCGCGGCCACAATCTCCGCCTCGCCTTCGGGTGTGTACCATTTCATCTGGCGCGGGGTTTTGACATTGCCCGGAATGATCGTGTTGACGCGGATATTGTCGCGCCCCAGATCGCGGGCCAGGCTGCGTGTCAGCCCCTCGATTGCGGCCTTGGCGGTCTGGTACAGCACCAGATCGGGCAGGGCGAGATGCCAGCTGATCGACCCGACATTCAGGATTACCCCGCCGCCTGCACGCTTCATCGCCGGGACGGCCGCTTGCGCCGCAAAGAACAGGTGACGCAGGTTCACCGCCATCCGATCGTCCCAATAGGCGGGGGTCACGTCATCAATGCTGTGCCGGTCGTCATTGGCGGCATTGTTGATCAGGATATCGATGCCGCCCAGCTCTGCCTCCACCTGTCCGATCATCGCCTGCACCGCATCAATGTCGCGCAGGTCGACATGGTGAAAGACCGGCGTAAAGGTCGCGCCTGCGAGCCGCGCGACCAGCGCCTCGCTGTCCGCCTGCGCAATATCGCAAAAGGCAACGCGCGCCCCCTGCGCGACAAAGCCCTCGACCAGCCCCTCGCCAATGCCGCTGCCACCGCCCGAAATGAACACCCGTTTGCCCACAAGGCTGGGATAAATGGCCCGGCTCATGCCGCGTCCCTCTTGGCCAGCAGGCCGCGCTGCGACAGATTGGTCATCAGCGCGCTCAGCCCCCAGGTCCATGGCGCGGCGTCCTTCGACGTCACGACCCTATTGACCAGCCTGCCCAGACGCGGGGTCGCGATGGTGACGATATCGCCGACCTTATGGGTAAAGCCGCGCCCTGGATCTTCGCGATCCTGCACCGGCGCGAACAATGTCCCCAGAAACAGTGCGAACCCGTCAGGATATTGATGCTCGCTCAGCGTCTGGCGCACCAGTTCCAGCGGGTCGCGGCTGATCTGGTTCATGCTGCTGCGCCCGTCCAGCCGATAGCCTTCGGGTCCGTCGATGGACAGCCCGACCTCGGCATTGCGCACATCCTCGATCGTGAAACCGTCGTCGAACAGGCGGATCAGCGGCCCCAGCGCGCAGGACGCATTATTGTCCTTCGCCTTGCCCAGCAGCAGTGCGGAACGCCCCTCAAAATCGCGCAGATTGACGTCATTGCCCAGCGTCGCACCGACCGCCGTGCTGCCCGCATCGACGATCAGCACGATTTCGGGTTCGGGATTGTTCCAGGTCGAATCGGACCGGATACCAATGTCCGCGCCAGCGCCCACGGTCGCCAGCACCGGCGCCTTGGTAAACACCTCCGCATCCGGGCCGATCGCGACCTCCAGATATTGCGACCACAACCCATCCTCGATCAGCGCGGCCTTGAGCGCTGCGGCTTCGCTCGATCCGGGGACGACCGCACGGATGGAGCCGCCGACCCGCTCCTCCAACCGCTCGCGAATGGCCGCTGCCGCGCCCGAATCACCGCGCGCCCGTTCCTCGATCACCCGCTCGATCGCCGACAGGGCGAAGGTCACGCCGCACGCCTTGACGCACTGCAGATCGACGGGGCTGAGCAGCGGCAGGTCCAGCGCGTCGAGCGCGCCCAACGCTTCACCAGCGTCCGGCGACACCGGCAGCATTTCGATCAGTTGCGCCACGGTCGGCGCGACCTGGCTCATATCATAGGCGATGCCCTGCGCCACCAGCAGGGGGCTTGGTCCTTCGGCGCGCAGCACGCGACCAATAAACAGGCCATCGCGCCAATCGGCGGGCAGGCAATCGGACAGGCTCATGTCCACCGGCATCATCAACTCCTGGCAGTCTATTGTTGATAGCGCTACCAACAATGCCGATGCACGGAAGTCAAGGGGCAGGGCAGGGGGTAATCCGCGCGCAGCGATAATTTCGATCGATGGTGGTCACAAAACTGCCTTTCATCTTTTCCCCGTCGCCGCTTTACGGCATAGATGCTGATGTCATGAGCAAAATTGAAAAGACCGCGCCGGACACCGACGCCTCATCCGCCACCCCCGCAGTACCCGCTGACGACAAGAGCGATCTTGCCAGCGCGGCCCGCAAATCCGCAGGCAAGGCTGCCTGGACCGGCGCAGCCGTCGGCATTGGCTCGGCCGCGATCGTCGCGGCCCTGCTCTACACCCGCAAGCGCAGCTAAATCGCGACCACGCAAAAAGGGCGGCATGGCATTCGCGCCATACCGCCCATTTTTGCGACCCTTACGGGCTCTTCTTCTCCGTCCTTCGCGACGGGGAGTATTTCTGCGTTAACTTATCCGGCGCCACCGCTCAGATAGGTCACCAGTTCCGGCTTGCTAACCGACACGCTCTTGTCGGCGTCCGCCGTGGTGAACGCACCATTGGCCCAAGCTGTCACCTGCTCGGCGGGCAGCGTCTTGCCTGTCGCCTTCATTTCCTGATCCTTCAGCGCGACCATCCACTTGGAAAATTCGGACTGGTCGAGCTGGCCGTCGCTATTGGCGTCATAGGCCGGAAATTCGGTATCGACGATCGAAGCGACCGCATTGGTGGGGTTAGCGGGGGTCGCTGGCGTTGCAGGAGTGGCGGCTTCCGGTGTTGCAGCCTGCGGTTCCGCTGGCGTTGCGGGCGTGGCAGGCATTGCACCTTGCGGCGTTGCAGCCTGCTGCGCCATAGCGGGGGCGGCAATAGCAAGGGCGGTCGTGACTAGAAGCGTGCGGATCATGACAATCTCCTCGGTTACTTAAGCCGGAACAGTGAATACTTGCTCTGCCCGGCGTTGAATGACGAAGGGATAATGACTGATAACCCGTCAATGTTCCTGAATATCCGTTCATGTTCAACGGCTTGTCTTGGGAATCCGCTCAATTCGACTGCCTTTGCTGTGCCAAGTGCGACCAGTTGAGGCCATTATCTTCATTTTCTTTGATGACATCGGCGCGATTTGCCCCGGCGCAAGGACGCTGCTAGGCGCGCGGCACCTTATCTCTCTCCTGTGCAGGATTCGCCCATGGTCCCCCGCTATTCCCGTCCCGCAATGACCGCCCTCTGGGAACCGGAAGCCCGCTTCAAAATCTGGTTCGAGATTGAGGCGCACGCGACCGAGAAGCTGGGCGAGTTGGGCGTGGTGCCGCCATCGGCGGCCAAGGCGCTGTGGGACTGGTGGGCGACCAACCCGGTTATCGACGTCGCCGCGATCGACGCGATCGAGGCGGTCACCAAGCATGACGTCATCGCCTTCCTGACCTGGGTGGCCGAACAGGTGGGCGACGAAGCCCGTTTCATGCATCAGGGCATGACCAGCTCCGACGTGCTGGACACCTGCCTCGCTGTCCAGCTTGCCCGCGCATCGGACATCCTGATCGAGGATCTGGACAAGCTGCTGGAGGTCATCAAGCGCCGCGCCTTTGAACATAAGCTGACCCCCACCATCGGCCGCAGCCATGGCATCCATGCCGAACCCGTCACCTTCGGCCTGAAAATGGCCGAAGCCTATGCCGAGTTCAGCCGCTGCAAGACCCGCCTGATCGCCGCCCGCGCCGAAGTCGCTACCTGCGCCATTTCCGGTGCGGTCGGCACCTTCGCCAATATCGATCCCGCCGTGGAAGAGCATGTCGCGGAGAAACTGGGCCTCGCGATCGAGCCGGTCTCGACCCAGGTGATCCCGCGCGATCGTCACGCGATGTTCTTTGCGACGCTGGGCGTCATCGCCAGCTCGATCGAGCGCCTCGCCGTCGAGGTCCGCCACCTTCAGCGCACCGAAGTGCTGGAGGCGGAGGAATATTTCTCGCCCGGCCAGAAGGGCTCGTCGGCCATGCCGCACAAGCGCAATCCTGTGCTGACCGAAAATCTGACCGGCCTCGCCCGCGTCGTCCGCGCCGCTGTGGTCCCTGCGCTCGAAAATGTCGCCCTTTGGCACGAACGCGACATCAGCCATTCGTCGGTGGAGCGTTTCTTCGGCCCCGACGCGACCATCACGCTCGACTTCGCGCTCGGTCGCCTGACCGGCGTGATCGACAAGCTGCTCATCTATCCTGAGCGGATGATGAAGAATCTCGACAAGATGGGCGGCCTCGTCCACTCGCAGCGCGTCCTTCTGGCCCTCACCCAGGCGGGCGTCAGCCGCGAGGACAGCTACCGCTATGTCCAGCGCAACGCGATGAAGGTGTGGGAATCGGACGGCCAGCTTTCGCTACTGGAACTGCTCAAGGCCGACACTGACGTCACCGCCGCGCTGCCGGTCGCGGAGATTGAGGACAAGTTCAACCTCGATTATCATTTCAAGCAGGTCGACACGATTTTCCGCCGGGTGTTCGGCGAAGCCTGAGAACAACTACAAATTCCGTTCGCCCTGAGCCTGTCGAAGGGCCGTCCTTCTTCAAGAAAGGGCGGGCCTAGATAAGCTCAGCCCGAACGGGATCCATCTATTTCCGCCCGCCCGCCTTCGGCCGCACCCGTGGCGGCGCGTCCGACTGCCGCCGGATCAGCTGATGGTCCAGCACCAGATGTGCCGGTGCCGCCTCCAGCTTGCTCCGCCGGGCGCGCAGCATCTGCACCAGCACCTCCACCGCCGCGCGTGACATCGCGCTGATCGGCTGGCGGATCGTCGTCAGCTCCGGCCAGATCGTCGTCGCCAGCGACGTGTCGTCAAAGCCGCATACGGTCAGGTCGCCCGGCACGTCCAGCCCGTTCCGATGGGCGATCGCCACCGTCGCCGCCGCCATATCATCATTGCTGGCAAAGATCGCGGTCGGCGGCTCCGCCAGCGCCAATATATGTTCAGCCGCGTCCAGCCCGGACCGGTAGGTGAAATAGCCCTGCGCGATATAATCATCCTGCACGGCAAGGCCCGCGTCGCCCAGCGCCGCGACATAGCCCTCCAGCCGCCGCGTGCTGGCGCTCTGGTTGGGATTGCCCTTGATGAAGCCGATGCGGCTATGCCCCAACGCGATTAAATGGCGGGTCATCTCATAGGCGGCCTGCCGATCATCAATGCGCACCGCCGCCAGATCGCCGGCTGATCGACCCGTCGCAACCGCAACGGCAGGCATATTCACGGCGGCCAGCGCCTGCACCATTTCCTCCAGGTCGCACAGCGGCGGTGGCAGGATCACCCCGTCGATCCGCCCGCGCGTCAGATGATCGACCACCGCCTTGACCGACGTCTGCTCGTCCCATTTCTCGACCACCAGATGCACACCGCTGCGGCTGGCCTGATCCAGACTGCCGACAAGAAATTCGCTGAGATAAGACGCTGACGGGTTGCTGTAGAGCAGGCCGATCCGCATTTCCTCGCCACCTGCCAGGCTGCGCGCGGCTGCGCTCGGCGCATAGTTGAGCGCCGCGATCGTCGCGTCCACCTTGGCGCGCGTCGCCGGGCGGACCGCCTGTTCGCCATTGATGACGCGCGATACCGTCATCGGAGACACCCCGGCATGGCGCGCCACATCGTTGATGGTCGGTGCGTTGCGCTGGCGGCGCGATGGTCTGCTGTCGCTCAACGGGTCGTGCCTGTTCGTACAAAATTGATCATGGCCGGGGTGGTAGCGTAATCAAGCAGTCATGGCGAAGCGCAAAATGATCCTGCTCTGATGCCACGCCTCACACAGCCTGACAGGATTGACAAGCGCGTCAGCTTTGGTCAAATGGTAGCGTTATCATTTTCGCGCAGCCTCTATTTGGCACCACTCCATCCGCCTGCTCGCCTCATCTCAACAGGACCGTTCCCATGCCCAAGATCATCGACGCCAAGGTCATCGTCACCAGCCCCGGCCGCAATTTCGTCACCTTGAAGATCATCACCGATGATGGCGTCTATGGCCTGGGCGACGCGACGCTCAATGGCCGCGAACTGTCGGTCGCCAGCTATCTGCAGGACCATGTCATCCCCTGTCTGATCGGCCGTGACGCGCACCGGATCGAGGATATCTGGCAATATCTCTACAAGGGTGCCTATTGGCGTCGTGGCCCGGTGACCATGTCGGCCATCGCCGCCGTCGATACCGCGCTATGGGACATCAAGGGCAAGCTGGCGGGCCTGCCTGTCTATCAGCTGCTGGGCGGGGCCAGCCGCGAAAGCGTGATGGTCTATGGCCATGCCAATGGCACCACGATCGAGGATACGGTCAACGTCGCGCTCGACTATCAGCGTCAGGGTTATAAGGCGATCCGCATCCAGTGCGGCGTCCCCGGCATGGCCTCCACCTATGGCGTGTCGAAGGACAAATATTTCTACGAACCTGCCGACGCCGACCTGCCGACCGAAAATGTCTGGAACACCAACAAATATCTCCGCGTCGTCCCCGAACTGTTCAAGGCCGCGCGTGAAGCGCTGGGCTGGGACGTCCATCTGCTCCACGACATCCACCATCGCCTGACCCCGATAGAGGCGGGGCGTCTGGGCAAGGATCTGGAACCCTATCGCCCCTTCTGGCTGGAAGATGCGACCCCGGCGGAAAATCAGGAAGCGTTCAAGCTGATCCGCCAGCACACCACCACGCCGCTGGCCGTGGGCGAGATTTTCAATTCGATCCACGATTGCCGCGAATTGATCGAAAACCAGCTGATCGACTATATTCGCGCCACCGTGGTTCATGCGGGTGGGATCAGCCATTTGCGCAAGATCGCCAATCTGGCCGATCTCTATCAGGTCCGCACCGGCTGCCACGGCGCGACCGACCTGTCGCCGGTCTGCATGGCCGCCGCGCTGCATTTCGACCTGTCCGTCCCCAATTTCGGTGTGCAGGAATATATGCGCCACACGGCTGAAACCGACGCCGTATTCCCCCACGCCTACACCTTTGCCGACGGGGCGATGCATCCCGGCGAAGCGCCGGGTCTGGGCGTTGACATAGACGAGGAACTGGCCGCGAAATATGAATATAATCGCGCCTTCCTGCCAGTGAACCGGCTGGAAGATGGCACCATGTTCAACTGGTAATGCCGGCCCAGGAACGGATTTCCCACTCCCGTAGGGGGAGGGAAGGGGCGCCGATGGCGCGGAAGGGTGAGGGTGGCCTGCACGTCCATCCTCACCCTTTCTACAACCTGCGCGTGCAGGCCTCAGCGGATGAACGCAGTTTATGACCGACATTCCAAAACCTTCCGGCAAAATCCGCTGGATCATCTGTGCCCTGCTGTTCGCGGCGGTGGTGCTATCCTATGTCGATCGCCTAGTCCTGCCGACGCTCAAGCCCGACCTGCAACAACGCTATGGTTGGACCGAAAGCGGCTATGCCGATCTCGCCATCTGGTTTCAGGCGGGCTACGGCATTGCCTATGTCTTTTTCGGCCGCCTGATCGACCGGATCGGCGCGCGCTCTGGCTATACGCTGGCGGTGGCGCTGTGGACGATTGGACATGTCGCCCACATCTTCTTCACCTCGACCGCCGGGATGCTGATCGCCCGCATCCCGCTGGCCATCGGCGAAGCGGGAACCTTTCCCGCCGCCATCGCCGCGACCAATGAATGGTTTCCCAAGAAGGAGCGGGCGCTGGCCATCGGCATCTTCAACGCCGGGTCCAATGTCGGCGCGATCCTGACCCCGCTGATCGTCCCGATCATCGCCGTCACCATGGGCTGGCGCTGGGCTTTCATACTCACGGGATTGCTCACTCTGGTCTGGCTCGCCGCCTGGCTCGGCTTCTACCGTAGCCCGCGCGAGAAAAAGAGCCTGAGTGCAGAGGAACTGGCCTGGATCGAAATCGACCCGTTCGAGGAAAAGCGCCCGGTCAAATGGGCCACCCTGTTCCGCCTGCGCCAGACCTGGGCCTATATGCTGGGCCGCTTCCTGATCGATCCGGTCTGGTGGACATTCCTGTTCTGGCTGCCTGATTTCTTCAACAAGCAATATGGCGTCAAGATGCTGGATTTCGGTCCGCCGCTGATCGCCGTCTATCTGCTGGCTGATGTCGGGTCGGTCGCGGGCGGTTGGACCTCCTCGCGTTTCATGGGGCGTGGCTGGAGCGTCAATCGCGCGCGCAAGACCGCGATGTTGCTCGCTGCCCTTTGCGCCGTGCCGATCGCCTTTGCCAGCCATGCGCCCAATATGTGGGTGGCGGTTGGCCTGATTGGCCTCGCCTGCGCCGGACATCAGGGTTTTTCCGCCAATCTCTATGCGTTGCCGGGCGATGTGTTTCCGCGCTGGATGGCCGGATCGGTCGTGGGTCTTGGCGGACTGGCCGGGGCGATCGGCGGCATGACGATGGCCAAATTTGCCGGAACCATCCTGGAAACGGTCGGCAGCTATGGTCCGATCTTCGCCGTCGCATCCTGCGCCTATCTAGTCGCACTTTGCACTATTCATCTGATCATTCCGCGCTATCACGTCGTTGCCACCGCTGGCATAGTCAGCGTCGAAGGAGCATGATTCTTGCCTAAGCCCCTCATCCTGCACCCTGATCGCCTGTTCCCGGCCGAACCGCGCACCCGCGACATCGCCCGCGCACTCTATGCCAGCGTCAAGGATCTGCCGATCGTCTCGCCCCATGGCCATACCGACCCGCGCTGGTTCGCCTATGACGATCCGTTCGCCAACCCGGCAGAGTTGCTGATCGTGCCGGATCATTATGTGTTCCGCATGTTGTTCAGCCAGGGCGTCAAGCTGGAGGACCTCGGCGTGCCGACCGTCGACGGCAGCCCGACCGCCAGCGACCCGCGCGCCATCTGGCACATCTTCGCTGCCAACTATCATCTGTTCCACGGCACGCCCTCGCGCATGTGGCTCGACTGGGTGTTCGCCGAAGCCTTCGGCATCACCGTGCGGCTGGAGGCGGAGACCGCCGACCATTATTACGACATTATCGACGCCGCGCTCAAAACCCCCGCTTTCCGCCCGCGCGCCTTGTTCGATCGCTACAATATCGAAGTCATCGCCACCACCGAAGGCCCGCTCGACCCGCTCGACCATCACCGCGCGATCCGCGCCAGCGATTGGAACGGCAAGGTCGTCACCGCTTACCGCCCCGATCCGGTGCTGGACCCCGACGACCCCAAATTCATCGCCAATGTCCAGCGTTTCTGCGCGATGGCGGGCGAGGATGCCGCCAGCTTCGCCGGCTATCTGCGCGCCCATGAAAAGCGCCGCGCCGATTTCCGCGCGGCTGGCGCGACCTCGACCGACCATGGCCACCCGTCCGCCTTCACCGCCAATCTGCCCCGCGCGGAGATTGAGGCGCTCTATGCCAAAGTCACCAGCGGTCTGGTCAGCGCTACGGAGGCCGAACTGTTCCGCGGCCATATGCTCACCGAAATGGCGCGTATGTCGATTGCCGACGGCATGGTCATGCAGCTGCATCCCGGCGTCCACCGCAACCATAATGCCGCCGTGCTGGCGCGCTTTGGCAAGGATAAGGGTGCCGACATCCCGACCGCCGGGGAATTTGTGAAGGCATTGAAGCCCTTGCTCGACCTCTACGGCACCGACCCGCGCCTGACGCTCATCCTTTTCACGCTGGACGAGGATGTCTATTCGCGCGAACTCGCCCCGCTGGCGGGCCATTATCCCGCGCTCAAGCTTGGCCCACCCTGGTGGTTCCATGACAGCCCCGAAGGGATGCGCCGCTTCCGCGAACGCGCGACCGAGACGGGCGGCTTCTACAATACGGTCGGCTTCAACGACGACACCCGCGCCTTCCTGTCGATCCCCGCGCGCCATGACGTCGCCCGCCGCATGGACTGCGGCTGGCTGGCGCAGCTGGTCGTCGAACATCGCATGGAAGAGGATGAAGCGTTCGAGGTCGCCCGCGCGCTCGCCTATGACCTGGTCAAGCAGGCCTACAAGCTGTGAGCCGCCTGTCCAGCCAGACGTCAGGCCGTCTGCCCGCCGACGTCATCCGCCCCGGCTATGACCGCGTGCAGGTAAAGGCAGGCGTCGTTCATCTGGGCATCGGCGCGTTCCACCGCGCGCATCAGGCGGTGCTGTTCGATAATGCCCTGAACGCAGGCGACCTGCGCTGGGGCATCATCGCCGCCTCGCTCCGTTCGCCATCGGTGCGTGACCAGATGGTGCCGCAGGACGGCCTCTACACCATGCTGGTGCGCGACGGCGGATCGGAGCAGGTGCGCATCATCGGCGCGGTGCAGGACGTCATCGTCGCCCCGCAAGACTGCCAAGCGCTCATCGCCGCACTGGCGTCGCCCGACACCCATATCGTGACGCTCACCATCACCGAGAAGGGCTATAAGCTCGACCCGGCGACCGGCGCGCTGATCGAGGATGATGCGCAACTCGCCGCAGACCTCGTTTCGCTCGACGCCCCCCAGACCGCGCCCGGCTATCTCGTCGCGGCCTTGGCGCAGCGCAAGGCGGCGGGGCTTGCCCCCTTCACCGCGATCAGCTGCGACAATCTCCCCCACAATGGCACGCGCCTGCGCAACGCCGTGCTGGCGCTAGCCCGCCGCCATGACGCCACGCTCGCCGACTGGATCGCGGCGGAGGGCGCTTTCCCCGAAACGATGGTCGACCGCATCGTCCCCGCCACCACGCCTGACGACATCGCCGCCCTGACCGCGCGCCTGGGTGTCGAGGATCAGGCGATGGTCAAGACCGAACCCTTCATCCAGTGGGTGATCGAGGACAGGTTCTGCGGCCCGCGCCCCGATTTCGGGGCGGGGGTTCAGATCACCGCTGCCGTCGCTCCGTGGGAGGAAGCCAAGTTGCGCCTGCTCAACGGTGCGCATAGCGGCATCGCCTATCTGGGCGGCCTCGCGGCGATCGACTATGTTCACGAAGTCCTCGCTCTGCCCGAAGCGCGCATCTTCGTCGAAGCGCTGTGGGACGAAGCCGAAACCACCCTGTCGCCCCCGGCAGAACTGGACGTCGCCGCCTATCGCCGCGAGTTGATGGCCCGTTTCGACAATCCCACGCTGCGCCACCGCACCCGCCAGATCGCGATGGACGGATCGCAGAAACTGCCCCAGCGTCTGCTCGCCACCATCGCCGCACGGCTGGAGGCGGGGCAGGGGATCGACGCCCTGTCGCTGGCGGTCGCCGCATGGGTCCGCTGGCAGGCCGGGCAGGATGATCTGGGCCAACCCCATATCGTGGATGATCCGCTGGCCACGCCCATCGCCGCCGCCCTCGGCGCGGCAAGCACGACGCAGGATCGGGTGGCTGCCATCCTCGCCTTCGACGCCGTCGTTCCGCCCGCCCTGGGCGCAAGCCCACACTTCCGCGACGCGCTGATCCGCTGGCTGATCATCCTCGAAACAGACGGCGCCCGCGCCGCACTCGCAACTTTCCGGCCCGCCTAACGCCAGCTATTTCCGCCTGCCGCCTGCCTCCAGCACCGTTTCCATCGCCACGAAGGTCGATGTGCTGGCGACATGCGGCAGGCTGGAAATCTTCTCGCCCAGCACGGTGCGATAGCGCCTGATGTCCGCCGTCCGCACCTTGAGCAGATAGTCGAAACTGCTGGCGATCATGTGACATTCCTCGACTTCGGGAATGCGCCGCACAGCATCGTTAAACTCCGCCAGCGCACTCTCGCGCGTGTCAGACAGCTTGACCTCGGCAAAGGCGACATGGTCCATCCCCAGCTTGGCCGGATCGACCATCGCCCGGAATCCCCGGATCACCCCGCTCTCCTGCAATCGCCGCAGCCGCATCTGGCAAGGCGTCTTGGACAGCCCGACCGCGACGGCCAGATCGGTAACGGTCATCCGGCCATCCTCCACCAAAGCGGCGATGATCTTGCGATCGAAATCATCCAGATCGACTGTTTTAGGCAATTTATCCATCCATATGACCTAGCATAGTTGGATTAAAAGTCATATCGCGCATGAATACCGTTTTGAAAAGTCGGATCGACTTGCGCAAATCAGCTATTCTGCGTGCCATGACCGCTCAGCTCCCGTTCGCCGCCTTCGCCCCCGCCATCCGCGCGCAATCCCCCCTGCGCCAGGCGATCACCGCCGCCTGTCGCCGGGAGGAGGCGGAGGCGCTTGCGCCCCTGATCGCCGCTGCGACCCTTCCCGACGCAACCCGTGCCGCCGCCCGCGAAACCGCCCGCGCCCTCGTCACCGCGCTCCGCGCCAATCACAAGGGCAGCGGCGTTGAGGGGCTGGTACAGGAATATGCCCTCTCCAGTCAGGAGGGCGTTGCGCTGATGTGTCTCGCCGAAGCCCTGCTGCGCATCCCTGACGCGGCCACCCGCGACGCGCTGATCCGCGACAAGATTGCCGACGGTGACTGGGGATCGCATCTGGGGACCGACAAGTCGCTGTTCGTCAACGCCGCCACATGGGGTCTGGTCGTCACCGGCAAGCTGGTCGGCAGCGTGGACGATCGCGGCCTTGGCGCAGCACTGGCCCGCCTCGTCGCCCGCGCCGGGGAACCGGTGATCCGGCGGGGCGTGGACCTGGCCATGCGGATGATGGGCGAACAGTTCGTCACCGGCGAAACCATCAAGGAAGCCTTGAAACGCGCAAAGGTCATGGAGGCAAAGGGTTTCGCCTACAGCTATGACATGCTGGGCGAGGCCGCCACCACCGCCGCCGATGCCGCGCGCTATTATGCCGATTATGAGCAGGCGATCCACGCCATTGGCAGGGCATCGGCGGGACGCGGCATCTATGCCGGCCCCGGCATCTCGATCAAGCTGTCCGCGCTGCACCCGCGTTACGCCCGCGCGCAGGCCGACCGGGTCATGGCCGAACTGCTGCCCCGCGTGCAGCAACTGGCTAGCCTCGCCAAGCGCTATAATATCGGCTTCAATATCGACGCGGAGGAGGCTGACCGGCTCGAACTCTCGCTCGACCTGCTCGAAAGCCTTGCGCTCCATCCTGCGCTGATGGACTGGAACGGCCTGGGTTTCGTCGTGCAGGGCTATGGCAAGCGCTGCCCCTTCGTCATCGACTGGATCGTCGATCTTGCCCGTCGCGCCGACCGGCGGATCATGGTGCGACTGGTCAAGGGCGCCTATTGGGACGCGGAAATCAAGCGCGCGCAGGTCGATGGCCTCATCGACTTCCCGGTCTATACCCGCAAGCTGCACACCGACATCGCCTATATCGCCTGCGCCCGCAAACTGCTCGCCGCGCCGGATGCCGTGTTCCCGCAATTTGCCACCCACAACGCTCAGACGCTCGCCACCATCTACCAGATGGCCGGCCCGGATTTCAGCGTCGGTTCTTATGAATTTCAGTGCCTCCACGGCATGGGCGAACCGCTTTACGAACAGGTGGTGGGTGCTGCCAAACTCAACCGCCCCTGCCGCATCTACGCGCCGGTCGGCACGCATGAGACATTGCTTGCCTATCTCGTCCGCCGCCTGTTGGAAAATGGCGCGAACAGCAGCTTCGTCAACCGCATCGCCGACCCCGCCGTGTCGGTCGAGGAGATGATCGCCGACCCGGTGGACATGGTCCAGGCCATGCCGCAACCCGGCGCGCATCATGATCTGATCGCACTTCCCGCCGCGATCTACCCCGACCGTCGCAACGCCGCTGGCCTCGACCTGAGCGACGAAACGACGCTGGCCAGCCTGACCCAGGCGCTCCGGCACAGCGTCACGCTCGACTGGACTGCCGCGCCAGCAGGCGGGGCAGGGGAGGCGCGCCCCGTCCGCAACCCTGCCGACCATCGCGACATGGTCGGCACCGTGATCGACGCCACGCCGCAAGAAGCGCAGGAGGCCGCCACGCTTGCCGCGGCTTGCGTCTGGTCCGCAACCCCCGTCGCCGACCGCGCTGCTGCGCTGGATCGCGCTGCTGACGCGATGCAGGAGCGGATGCCGATCCTGCTCGGCCTCATCGTCCGTGAAGCGGGTAAATCCATCCCCAATGCCATCGCCGAAGTGCGCGAGGCGATCGATTTTCTGCGCTATTATGCGCAGCAGGCCCGGACCCGCTTCGGCCCGCACCAGCAGGCACTGGGCGTCGTCACCTGCATCAGCCCGTGGAACTTCCCGCTCGCCATCTTTACCGGGCAGGTCGCCGCTGCGCTGGTCGCGGGCAATGCCGTCCTCGCCAAGCCTGCCGAGGAAACGCCGCTTATCGCCGCCGAAGCCGTCCGCCTGCTCCATGCCGCAGGGGTCCCGACCGACGCGCTCCAGCTGGTGCCCGGCGATGGCAGCATCGGCGCAGCCCTCGTCGCCGCGCCGCAAACTGCCGCAGTCATGTTCACCGGCTCTACTGACGTCGCCCGGCTGATCCAGCGCCAGCTTGCTACCCGCCTGTCGCGCACCGGCCATCCCATCCCGCTGATCGCCGAAACCGGCGGCCAGAATGCGATGATCGTGGACAGCAGCGCGCTGGCCGAACAGGTCGTCGCCGACGTCATCGCCTCCGCCTTCGACAGCGCAGGCCAGCGCTGCTCGGCGCTGCGGGTCCTCTGCCTGCAAGAGGAAGTTGCCGACCGCACCCTGACCATGCTCAAGGGCGCGTTGGCAGAACTGCGCATCGGCCGCACCGACGCGCTGAAAATGGACATCGGCCCGGTCATCACCGCCGAAGCGCGCGACGGCATCACGTCCCATATCGACGCCATGCGCGCGCTGGACCGCAAGGTCGAGCAACAGCCGCTCCCTCCCGAAACGAAGCATGGCACCTTCGTCGCGCCCACCATCATCGAAATTGACAGCCTGGCCGATCTGGACCGAGAGATTTTCGGCCCGGTGCTCCACGTCCTGCGGTTCAAGCGCGACGGCCTCGATGCGCTGGTCGATGCGATCAACGCCACCGGCTACGGCCTGACTTTTGGCCTGCACACTAGGCTCGACGAAACCATCGCGCGGGTCACATCGCGGGTGAAGGTCGGCAATATCTATGTCAATCGCAACGTCATCGGCGCGATCGTCGGGGTCCAGCCCTTTGGCGGCTGCGGCCTGTCCGGCACTGGTCCCAAGGCTGGCGGCCCGCTCTATCTGGGGCGCCTCGTCACCAACCCGCCAGCCAGCGCGGTGCGAGTCACGCCGCTCGTCTCCCCGCTCCACAGCTTTGCCGACTGGCTCGACGCGCAGGGGGAGGGGGATGCCGCCACTCACGCCCGCCGCACTGGCGACAGGTCCGCGCTGGGGCTGGAACTCGTGCTGCCCGGCCCGGTGGGGGAGCGCAATCTCTACACGCTCCACCCGCGCGGCACGATGCTGCTGCGCCCCGCAACCCGTACGGGCCTGTTCCGCCAGATGGCTGCGATCCTTGCGACCGGCAATGATGCGCTGGTGCAGGGCATGGCGCTGCCCCCCGGCCTGCCGGCGGACGTCGCCGCCCGCTTCGCCATTGCCGCCAACACGCCGATCGCCGCTGTGCTGGTCGACGGTGAGCCGGACATAGTCAGCGCCATGGTGCAGGACGTCGCTGACTGGCCCGGCCGCATCATCCCGGTCCATGCGCCCGGACCGGACGGCTATTGTCTCGACTGGCTGATGGAGGAAGTCTCCACCTCCATCAACACCACCGCAGCGGGGGGGAATGCCAGCCTGATGATGATCGGCTGAGCGGTCGTTTCACCATGTCCGGCTCACTGTCTCACTCGTCGATATTGCGCCGGAATGTTTCGGGCAGGAACAGCAGCCCGACCACCACCGTCGCCGCCGCGATCAGCACCGGATACCAGAGGCCATAATAGATGTTCCCGGTCGCCGCGACCATCGCAAAGGCGGTCGTTGGCAGGAAGCCGCCGAACCAGCCATTGCCGATATGATAGGGCAGCGACATCGACGTGTAGCGGATCCGGCTGGGGAACAGTTCGACCAGCATCGCCGCGATCGGGCCATAGACCATCGTCACCAGCATCGCGAGCGCCCACAGGATCGCGACTACCGCGACCTTGTCGATCTTCGCGCTGTCGGCCTTGGCCGGATAGCCAGCCTGCGCCAGCCCGCCTTTCAGCGCATCCTGAAAGCCCGCAATCGCCGCCTTCTTGTCAGGACCAGCCAGCGTGGCCGCATCGGGCGCGGCAAAGCTGGCGCTGCCCACCTTGACCACAGCCGGGCTGCCCGCTGCCGCCTCGACATTGGCGTAGCTCACTCCCGTCTTGGCCATATAGGCTTTGGCGACGTCGCAGCTTGTCCGGTCAAACTGGTTCTTGCCGACCGGATCGAACTGGAATGAACACTCTTCGCCATGGGCGATGATCGTCACTGGTGCCGCCGCCTGCGCCGCCGCAAGCGCGGGATTGGCAGCGCTCGTCAGCGCGCCGAACAGCGGGAAGTAGCTGATCGCCGCCAATGCGCAGCCGCCCAATATGATCGGCTTGCGTCCGATCTTGTCGCTGAGCCAGCCAAAGAACACGAAGAAAGGCGTCGCCAGCGCCAGCGCGATCGCGATCAGGATATTGGCCGTAGCCCCATCCACCCGCAGCGTCTTTTCCAGAAAGAAGAGCGCGTAAAATTGCCCGGCATACCAGACCACCGCCTGCCCCATCACCGCGCCCAGCAGCGCGATGATCACCCAGCGCAGATTGCCCCATTGGCCAAATGCCTCGGTCAGCGGTGCCTTCGACACCGTGCCTTCATCCTTCATCTTCTGAAAGACCGGGCTTTCGTTGAGCTGCAACCGTATCCACATCGACACGCCCAGCAGCAGGATGGAGATGAGGAAAGGCAGGCGCCAGCCCCAGGCGGCAAACGCCTCTTCACCCAGCGCGAAACGGAATCCGATCACCACCAGCAGCGCGGCAAACAGACCGAAGGTCGCGGTCGTCTGGATCCAGCTGGTATAAAGCCCGCGCTTCCCCTCCGGCGCATGTTCGGCCACATAGGTCGCCGCCCCGCCATATTCCCCGCCCAGCGCCAGCCCCTGCGCCAGCCGCATGATCAGCAGGATGATCGGCGCGGCCACGCCGATGCTGGCATAGCTTGGCAACAGCCCGACCGCGAAGGTCGACAGGCCCATGATGCCCATCGTCACCAGAAATGTATTCTTGCGCCCGACCATGTCGCCGATCCGCCCGAACACGATCGCCCCGAACGGCCGCACCGCAAAGCCCGCCGCGAATGCGGCCAGCGCGAAGATGAACCCGGTCGTCTCGTTCACGCCGGAGAAAAATTGCGCGGAAATATAGGTGGCCAGCAGCCCGTAAAGATAGAAATCATACCATTCGAACACCGTCCCCAGCGAGGAGGCGGCGATGACCAGCTTTTCATTCTGGGTCGCGCCATGATGTTTGGGCAGGCCGTCCTCTATGTCGGTCGCCATGACCCATTCTCCCCCTGAACTCGCTATCGGTCCAGCATGGCGACAGTCGGGGCGCAAATCCAGTCGCTTGATGCCCCCGTCAGGCGAGTTTCAGGATCATCTTCCCTTCATTGCTGCCATCGAACAATCGCATGAAGGCGGGATAGGCGCGGTCGATCCCCTCCTCGATATGTTCGTCAAACACCAGCTTGCCCTGCGCAATCAGCGCCGCGATGGCGCGGCTGCCTTCGGGGAAGCGATCGACAAATTCGGTAAGCAGATAGCCGCGCATCGTCGCGGACTTGACGATCAGCTGCCAGATATTGCGCGCGCCCTGCGGATCGCCATTATATTCGGCGATCAGCCCGCACAGGATGATCTGCGCTTGCGTGTTGATATGCAGCAGCGTCGCGTCGAGGCAGGTGCCGCCGACATTCTCATAGACATGGTCGATCCCCTGCGGGCAGGCCTCCCCAATATCCGCCGCCAGCGCCGCGACATCCTTGCTGCGATAATCGATCGCCGCGTCAAAGCCATAATGGTCGGTCAGCCTGGCGCATTTCGCCGCGCCGCCGGCAATGCCGACCACCCGTGCGCCCTGCAATTTCGCCAGCTGCCCGACCATGGAGCCAACCGCGCCCGCCGCGCCACTGACCAGCACGGTCTGGCCCGCCTTGGGCTTCATGATTTCGCTGACCCCGAACCAGGCGGTCAGTCCGACCGCGCCCATGGAGGACAGGTAACTGGTCACTGTGGGGGCCAGCGACACGTCGATCGGGTGCATGAAATCGTCCGGCGTCACGGCGCTATACTGCTCGATCCGGTTCAGCCCCATCACCCAGTCGCCGGGCTGGAACCGATCGACATGGCTCGCCTCGACCGTGCCGATGGTCGACGCCCGCACCGCGTCCCCCAGCGCGACCGGCGGCAAATAGCTTGGCGCATCGTCCAGCCAGCCGCGAATGGCCGGGTCCAGCGAGGCATAATGATTGCGGATGACGATCTGGCCGGGGCCGGGCGCGGGCAGGGGACTGTCCTCCAGCCGGAAATCGCTTTCCTGCGGCAGGCCGTCCGGGCGCGCCGCCAGTATGAAACGGCGGTTCATGATGGCACTCATTGGCCCGGTCCTTTCCAAAGGTCATGGACGGGATCGTCCGCCCCCTGCGCGCCGCGCAATGGATAGGGTGCGCGCAGCATATCGTCCGGCCCGCCCGACGGCTGGTGGATCGCCCAGTCGCTGACATAGCGGCGTTCGCTGAATTTCCACACGCCGTCCCGCCGCGCAAAGCGATCGAGATAGCGCCCGCCCGACAGCATCTGCACCGACCGGTCCGCTTCGCTGCGCGGCGTCGCCACGCCGAACACATAGGATTCGCCGACAGCCTCGTCGCCATCGACCCGGAACCATTGGTTGGTCGTGACGTGCGATGTCTGGTGAAAGGCGGACTGGACGATGGCGCAAATCTCCACGGCAAAATCCGCCCCGCTGCCGTTGAACACTCCGCTTTCCACGACGCTGTCCTCATGGAAGATCGACTGGAGCAGCGCCACATCCACGCGATCGACCCCCCGGCAATAGGCTATGGTCAGTTCGGCCAACTGCTGCTTGGCGATCAGGACAGCGACGGCGTCCGCCTCAGTCATGGATGTCGCACAGGTCGTTCAGTCGCTCATGGAACATCTGCACCCGCTTTTCCTGCCCCGCCAGCACGCCGCCGGTATAGCCGCGCGAATGCAGTCCCTGCTGCTGGCCGATCGCCACGCTCATATCCTGATCGGCGACATCGCCCAGCGTTTTGGTGCCGAATATGATCGTCTCGCGCTCGACCTGCTCGAACGGGGTCGGTCCCATCGGCCCGAACACGACATCGCTGCCGGGGATTTCATGCGCCATGAACCAATGGTCGAAAATGCAGCGTTCCGGGTCGGTCGGGTGCGGTTCCGACCGCAGCAGCTGGAACCCGTCCGGCCACATGGTCAGGGTGATATTGGGGAACAGGGTATAATGGTGATAGTCGATAATCTCGCTATCGCCCATTGCGGCATAATGGGCATAGCCCTTCGCCGCGCCCAGCTTGCGCTTCTGCGCCAATATCGCCTCGCGCGCCTGGCTGGCGCGGCTTTCGAAATCCTTGGGGTCCAGCTCCCAATATTCCAATGCCTGCGCCAGCGGCATTTCCAATATGTCGGCGGTCGGATAGCGGCCCGATGGCTTCAAGCCCCGCATCACCATGCAATTATGACCTTCAGGGTTCATCTCGAAGATGGTGCCGTCCAGCGCATCGTCGATCGACCCGGCAATTTGCGGGTGGAGCGTGGGCAGATGATAGCTTTCGTTGAAATTGTCGCGGATGATCTTCCAGTTGCATGGCACATCGGACTTGAGCGCCATCACCCGCGTCATCTTGTCCATCTGCCACTGTTCCAGCTGCACGCCCGCCGCGCCCAGCCATTCGCTTAATGGGGCGGCATTGCGATCCATGGTGAACCAAACGAACCCACCCCACACCTCGCAGGGAATTTCCTCCAGCTTTACCTTGCCGCAGGGGGAGCCACCGGGAAAATCATCGGGGTCCTGCACATGGACCAGCGTGCCGTCGGGCGCATATTTCCAGCCGTGATAGCCGCAGGTCAGCAGCGGCGCGCCGCCCACCTCGGTCCAGGCCAGCCGGTAGCCGCGATGTTTGCAGGCATTGTAGAAGGCTTTGACTGACCCATCCTCCTGACAGAGCATGACGATCGATTCCCGTCCGATCGCATGGGTCAGGAAATCGCCCGTTTCCTCCAGATCGGCCGCCATGCCGCCGATATGCCAGGTTTTGGTCCAGACATGCTGCCATTCCGCGTCCGCCCAGCGCTGCGCATAATAGCGCTCGCCCGTGATGCGGTCGCCGCGGACGGGCGGATCATAGTCCGCGACCCTGCGACCCAGAAAGGATTCCACCGTCATGACACGCCTCTCGTTTATTATTTGAACGATCGACTAAATATATCGGTGCGGCTTGTCGCCTGTCAATTCGTCGGGCATAGGTCTGAAATGGGCGGAAATACGTTAAAACTAGCGGAAACGTCAGGTGCCGAAACAGGCCCAAAAGCGACGCCAAAGCCCGACCGCCGCCGTGCGCCGGAGACCGCAGCCCGCATCCTCGACGCCGCCGAGTCGCTCTTTTCGCAGCGCGGTTTCTACGGCGTCTCGCTGCGCGACATCGCGACCGAGGCGGGTGTTCAGGTCGCGCTGACCCACTATCATTTCGGGTCGAAGGATGATTTGTTCCGCGCCGTGATCGACCGGCGGGCGGACGAACATGCCGACGGTATGACTCAGGCGCTGGCGCAGGCGATAACGCTGGATGGCAGCCGTGCCGCCCGCCGCCGCGCCATCATCCGCGCCTTCATTACCCCAATCGTCGACCGATCGATGCGCGGAGGGCCGGGCTGGAAAAATTATATACGGCTGATGGCGCTGGTCGCCAACCTGCCGCAGGGGGAGGCGTTCGTGTCCCCATTTCGCCAGCATTTTGACGATCTGATCGCCGCCTATGTCCACGCCCTCCACGCACTCCACCCGGAAATGGATGAAGGCGACGTCCATTGGTGCTTCTTCTTCTTTCAGGCGATGACCACGCATATATTGGTCGAAAGCGGGATGCTCGACCGGCAATCGGGCGGGCGTTTCTGCTCCAGCGATCTGGACGCCATGGTCGACCGGCTGGTCGATTTCGTCGCGGCGGGCTTTACTGGCTTAGGCGCGGAAGCCTAGCACAAAGCCGAGTTGGCCCCCGGTCATAATCCCGTCATCCAGGCAACAAAGAAGCTGCGTTGAGGGAGGATGATATGGCGCGTCTGCAAGGCAAGACGGCATTGGTGGTCGGCGCGGCTGGCAAGGATAATATGGGCCAGACCATCGCCCGCCGCTTCGCTGCTGAAGGCGCGAGGGTGGCGGTTGCCGGACGCAAGGTGGACGCCATGCAGTCACTGGCCGACGAGATTGGCGGTGTCGCCATCCCCGGCGACATGACCGACCGCGCCAGCATATTCGCCATGGTGGACGCCGCCGAAGCCGCGCTGGGCGGCATCGACATTGCCGTCAACGCCACCGGCTGGGGGCTGCTCAAACCTTTTCTCGAAACGACGCAGGACGAACTGGACGCCATGTATGCGCTGCAACTGCGCGGGCCTTTCCAGCTGGCACAGGCGCTGATCCCGGCGATGGAGCGGCGCGGCGGCGGGTCGATGATCCAGATCAGCTCCGCCACCGCGACGATCATGTTCCATGATCATGCCGCCTATATGGCGACCAAGGCCGGGACCGATCATATGATCCGCACTGTCGCCAATGAATTTGGCTATCTGGGCATCCGCGCCAACAGCTTGTCGCCCGGCATTACCGAAACGCCGATGACCGCGGACGCCGCCGCCGTGCCGGGCCTGATGGAGGCGTTCAGAAAGGGCTATCCGCTGGGGCGCTACGGCACATCGGCGGATATTGCGGCGAGCTGCGTGTTCCTGGCCAGCGACGAATGTTTCATGACCGGCCAGAATCTCCAGGTGAATGGCGGGCTGACCCTGCGCGCCAATCCGGGCAAGGCGGACATAGAGGCATCGATCGCCGCCGCCATGGCCGCGGGGTGAGGCACAACCCGATCGCCATGGCGTCGGGCATCATGCCCGAAGCGACCCCGCTGCAACTGGTCGAGGCGGCGGCGCGTGCCAGGTTCGACTATGGCGGCATGTGGTATGATGCCGTGACCTGGACCCCGGCAACGACGCGCGCGGTGCGCGCCGCGTTGCGGGATAGCGGCCTGCCGCTGCTCGACATGGAAGTGGTCTGGATCAAGCCCGGCCCGCCCGATCCCGACCATGGACGGCTGGTGGACGCCGCGCTGGAACTGGGCGCGCGCAATATCCTGTGCGTCAGTAGCGATCCCGATGCCGGCGCGACGGCTGCGAAACTGGCCGCCTTGGCGGAGCAGGCGGGCGATGGCCTGCGCATCAATCTGGAATTCGGCCTGTTTACGGAGGTCAGGACGATCGCGCATGCCAGCGCCATCCTGCGCCGGATAAGCCACCCCGCCATGGCGCTGCTGATCGACGCGCTGCACTGGCGGCGGTCGGGTGGCACGCTGGCGGATGTTGCCGCCGTGCCGCCGACCTGGCTCAGCTATGTCCAGCTCTGTGACGCCCCCGATCCCGGCGCGGACCCCGCCGATCCCGCCGCGATCCTGACCGAAGCGATCGACGGTCGCGTGGCGATGGGGGCGGGCGGACTTCCGCTATCGGCGCTCTGTAAAGCGTTGCCGCCGGGCATCCCGATCGCGATCGAGGAGCGGTCGAAAGCGCTGCGCGACGCCTATCCTAATCTCAACACCCGTGCCGCCCATATGCTGGCGACGACCCGTCAATGGATCGCCGCACAAGCCTGATGCTTCGCGTCAGTGCCGCACCATCGTGACGACGCCATTGGCGGCGTAAGCGGCGGTTGCTTCTGCCTTGGCGGTCTGCGGGTCTTTGCCGTCCAGGATCGCGGCGATCTGGCGCGGGCTGGGGACGCGGTCATAGACGCCATAGAGGTCAGTCTGCCCGACCATATGGATCGAGAGCTTATAGCCCTTGCCCTGGGCGGCCGGATCGAAGGCCAGCACGGTGCCGCTGTCATCCACCGGCACGATGATCGCGCCGTCGCTGCGCCCGGCCTGCTGGAGCATGTCATAGCGGCCATCGGCGGTGGTCACCGTGCCGCGCACGCAAAGAGCGTCCTTGCCCTCGCGCGGGATGCGCACATCCTGCGGGGCGGCGGTAGCAGCGTCGTCCTTCGTCAGGCGCGCCTCATGGGTGTCGGCTGCGGGACAACTGTCGAACCTGGCAGGGCCGGTCGTGTGCAGCGATGCCGGATCATCCAGTGCCAGCCCCGCCAGCATCCCGTCCAGCCCGGCCAGCACGTCAGCGCGGCGTTCGGTCGGCCCGGTGACGCGGATCTTGACGATCCAGCGCCCCGCATGGACGAAGCCCGCCGCCGTCGTCAGCGCGCCATCGGCGGCATCGTCATACACCGCGCGGATCGCGCTGTCGGCCTTGCCCGCCACTGGCGCGCTGGCATAGGCGGTGCGCCGCGTGCGCGACCCGAACCGCTCCATGATCGCCTTGTCGGTCATATAGGCGGCCAGCGATGCGTCGGCATAGGTCGGCAGATAGACGTAGAGCGTCGCCTGGATCGCGCCATCTTCCGACAGATATTGCGCATAATTGTCCACCGCGCGCCCGCCGTTGGAGGCCTCGCCGCTCTTGGTCAGCGACAGGCTGGCGATCGTCTGCGGCAGGCTGATCCCTGCCGTGGTGGCGCGGATCGCGGTTTCGGTAGGCGTCCAGGCCTCAGCATCGTCCGCAGCATGGGCGCACATAGGTGCGGCCAGGGACAGGATCGCAGAAACCAGGAATAACGCGCGCTTCGGCATGGCATCCCTCTCCAGAACAGACCATCTTGGCGCGGCCTTGAACTATGACAGTGACGCTACAGACAAAGCGCGTGCGCGCAAGAGCCTAATTCAGGTGACAGGTGGGATTTGCGCCGGATAGTGCGGCAGGTCGGGATCATGATGCGCCCAGGCAGGGGCTGCATCGGTCCAGATCACCGCCTGCGGCCCGATCATGCCCGGATCGTCCAGCGCACCGGCACGGATGATCGTCTGGTGCGGGCGCGATTCGGCCAGGCTGAAAATCGGCGTGCCACATTGCGGGCAAAAGCCGCGCCGCATCGCATTGCCGCTGTCGGCGATGCTGGCGTGCCAGCGGACCTCGCCAGTCGTCGTTACGGCTTCCGTCGGAAACACGACATTCACCGTGCCTGACCCGGCACCCAGATATTGGCACAGGCGGCACCAGCATTGGCGCGCAGCCATCGGTTCCGCGTCGATCGTGATGCGGACGGCGCCGCACAGACATCCGCCTTCATGCGCCATCGTCAGCGCCCCTGCCGCCGCGCCATGAAGGCCAGCCGCTCGAACATCATGACATCCTGCTCATTTTTGAGCAGCGCGCCATGCAGCGGCGGGATCGCCTTGGTCGGGTCGCTATTCTGAAGGACGTCGAGCGGCATATCTTCATTCAGCAGCAGCTTGAGCCAGTCGAGCAACTCGCTGGTGCTGGGCTTTTTCTTCAGGCCCGGCACATCGCGGATCTCGTAGAAAATATCCATCGCCTTGCTGACGAGTATCTTCTGGATGCCGGGGAAATGGACATCGACAATCGCCTGCATCGTCTCGCGATCGGGGAATTTGATATAGTGGAAGAAGCAGCGGCGCAGGAAAGCGTCGGGCAATTCCTTCTCATTGTTCGACGTGATGATGACGATGGGGCGGTCCTTCGCCGCGATCGTCTCACCCGTCTCGTACACATGGAACGCCATGCGATCGAGTTCCTGCAACAGATCGTTGGGAAATTCGATGTCGGCCTTGTCGATCTCGTCGATCAGCAGCACGGGCAAAGTGGGGCAGGTGAACGCCTCCCACAGCTTGCCCTTGCGGATATAGTTGGAAATGTCGTGGACGCGCTCATCGCCCAACTGGCCGTCGCGCAGGCGGGCGACGGCGTCATATTCATAGAGGCCCTGATGCGCCTTGGTCGTGGACTTGACGTTCCATTCGATCAGCGGCGCGCCGAGCGCGGTCGCAATCTCCTGCGCCAGCACGGTCTTGCCGGTCCCCGGCTCCCCCTTCACCAGCAGCGGGCGGCGCAGCAGCACGGCGGCATTGACCGCGACTTTCAGGTCGTCGGTGGCGACATAATCCTGGGTGCCTTCAAAACGCATATTTCTGGTCCGCCTTGCTGTCCTGTTTTCGGACTAGGCAAAGCGGGGCAGGGACGCAAGCCGCGTCGGCGTTATCGGTGAGGGGTCAGAGCTGGCGTGCGCGCACGTCGGCGCGGGCGGCGAGCAGATCCCACAGGCCGCGATGCTGGTTCAGCAACTGGCGCGCACCAAACTGGATCGCCCGGTCCACCACATCATCGCCGCCGATCGCACGCGCGACCTCCAGCGTGGCGGCGCGGTCGGGCAGGGTGCAGCGATGCGGCTCCATACCCGCGCGGATCGCCGCCATGTCCAGGATATGACGCACCGCGCGCCAGTCCAGCACCAGCGCCATCGCCGCGCCCATGGCGCAACCGCGCCGGTCGGACTGGGCGAGCATGTCGAGCGCATGGCGTTGCTGGCCAACGGTGGTTTCGCAATCGGCCTGGCCCGCCGTGCTGGGGGCGGGGCCGACGGCGACGGAAACCTGGGTCAGATAGGCGCGTTCGGTCGCAAAAGAATCGGCCGCTTCGATCAGCCAGGCGCGGGCGGCATTGTCGGCCGATCGGGTGGCGGCATGATCGATCACGCCGGGATGGCGGCCATGGAGCAGGCAGAGATAATAAGCGCCATCGGCAAGGTCGCCGAGCGAGAGCAGCGAATCGCGCGCTACGCTAGCACCCGCCCGATTGGCATAGGCATGGGCCGCCGTGCCATCGGCAGCGACGAGCGCCTCCAATATCCGCGATATATCGCCAAATTGATAGCGTGGTGCCGCTTCGCTCATCTGCCATTCCCTGTTCGCCCCGGTCCGCCAGCGGGGATTTGACGGTCAAGCTAAGGGAACGGGGTAAAGGAGCGGTTTACGGACGAGAAAAAAGGGCGGCCCATGCAGACCGCCCTTTGAAAATCACCGATAAGCAGCAGCTTACTGGTCGAGGAAACTGCGCATCTTGCGGCTGCGGCTCGGATGCTTGAGCTTGCGCAGCGCTTTCGCCTCGATCTGGCGGATGCGTTCGCGGGTCACGCTGAACTGCTGGCCCACTTCCTCCAGCGTATGGTCGGTGTTCATGCCGATACCAAAGCGCATCCGCAGCACGCGCTCCTCGCGCGGCGTCAGCGACGCCAGCACGCGGGTGACGGTTTCCTTCAGGTTTGCCTGAATGGCCGCATCCACCGGGATGATCGCATTCTTGTCCTCGATGAAGTCGCCCAGATGGCTGTCCTCCTCGTCGCCGATCGGCGTTTCCAGGGAGATCGGCTCCTTGGCGATCTTCATCACCTTGCGGACCTTCTCCAGCGGCATGGAGAGGCGCTCGGCCATCTCCTCCGGGGTCGGTTCGCGGCCCTGCTCGTGCAGGAACTGGCGGCTGGTGCGCACCAGCTTGTTGATCGTCTCGATCATATGGACCGGAATACGGATGGTCCGCGCCTGATCCGCGATCGAACGGGTGATCGCCTGCCGGATCCACCAGGTCGCATAGGTGCTGAACTTGTAGCCGCGGCGATATTCGAACTTGTCGACTGCCTTCATCAGGCCGATATTGCCTTCCTGAATAAGATCAAGGAATTGCAGGCCGCGGTTCGTATATTTTTTAGCGATGGAGATGACCAGGCGCAGGTTCGCCTCGACCATTTCCTTCTTGGCGATCCGCGCCTCGCGCTCGCCCTTCTGCACCATGTTGACGATGCGGCGGAACTCGCTGAGCGACATGCCGGTCGCCTGCGCGATTTCGCTCACTTCAGTGCGGATGCGTTCCACCGCGCGCCCTTCGGCAGCGACGAAGGCGGTCCATTTCTTGTCCAGGCCTGCGACACGGTCCATCCAGCCATCGTCCAGCTCATGGTTCACATAACGGTCGAGGAAATCCTTGCGCGGCACCTTGTGCCGTTCGGCCAGACGCAGCATCTGCCCGCCCAGCGCGGTCAGGCGCCGGTTATAGGCATAGAGCTGATCGACCAGATATTCGATCTTCTGCTGGTGGAACTGCACGCTTTCGACCTGCGCGGTCAGGCTTTCGCGCAGCTCGTGATAGCTGTCCTCGTCCGCCTGGCTCAGCGCGTCGCCATTGCCCATGGCCAACATGCGCGCGGCCTGAATGCTCGAAAAGGCGCGGAAAATCTCGGTGATGGTCGCAAACTTCTCCAGCGCCATCGGCTTGAGCGTTTCTTCCATCTGGGCCAGGGAGAGGGTGTTGTCCTCCTCCTCTTCCTCTTCGACCCGGCGGGGGCGGCGTTCGTTGCCGTCCTCATCCTCATCGGCGTCGGCGGACTCCTCTTCAGGCTCCTCCTCTTCCTTGAAGCTCGGACCGGCGGTCTTTTCGCTTATCTCGCCATCGTCATCCTCGGCGCCTTCCTCCAGGCTTTCCGGGGCAGGGTCCTTGGACAGCATCGCGTCGAGATCGAGAATCTCGCGCAGCTGCATTTCGCCATTGTTGAGCGCGGTCGACCATTCGATGATCGCGTTGAAGGTGGTCGGGCTTTCGCACAGGCCCAGGATCATCGTGTCGCGGCCAGCCTCGATCCGCTTGGCGATGGCGATTTCGCCCTCACGGCTGAGCAGTTCCACCGCGCCCATTTCGCGCAGATACATGCGAACGGGATCGTCGGTGCGATCGACCGTTTCCTTCTTTTTCTCGGTGATCAGCCGGGGCGAACCGTCATCGTCCTCCGCCGCCTCATTGGCGTCGTCATTATCATCCTCGCGCTGCTGGTCCTCACCATCCTCGCTGGCTTCTTCATTTTCGACGATGTTGACGCCCATGTCGTTGAGCGCGGACATCACGTCCTCGATCTGCTCGGAGGACATCTGGTCCTGCGGCAGGGCGTTGTTCAGCTCGTCATAGGTGATGTAGCCGCGCTTCTTGGCACGGGCGAGCAGCTTCTTGACCGAGGCTTCGTTGAGGTCGAGCAGGGGAGCATCGCCGCCTTCATCCCCGCCATCGCCCGCACCCGCACTTTTGCTGTTCGCCTTGGTCGCCATGTATTCGCCTTAACTCCGCCGCCCCCTCTTGCGGGAGCGATCATATAAATCCCTCGTTCCATATCGGAACGATCATCTCATTCAATGTCGTCGGACTGCGCCAGTTCCGCCAGGCGGCTTTCATGGTCCATTTTCAGTCGATGGACCCGTTGCTGCTCGGCATAGCTTTCCTCGTTGAGGTCATCCCTCGCCCGTCTCGTCGCCTCCGCCAGCGCAGCGTCCAGCTCCGGTCCCTGCGCCATCACCCGAATGGCCTCTTCCAGATCGCGGGTCACGCGATCGGCGTCGGTTATCATCCTGTGGGGGGTGAATGTGAACGTGTCGGCCCGAAGCATCCCCTTCGCCATATTATACACTTCACCTGGCCCCAATATGGTAAGGAGGCCATCCGTTTCAACTGTTTCTTTGCGAAAGGAAGCAGCAATCATCGCGGCGAGCAGCTGACCCAGCGCCGGATCGGCCACATGCAGGCTCGCCAGCGTCTCGCGGTGGCGGACAATCTGCTCGGGGTGGCGCAGCAAACTGGCCAGAATCGCGCGCAGCAGCCGCTGTTCCATGCCGGTCGCACCGATCGCGCGCGCTTCCTGCCCGACCGGGGCGATTGGTGGCTTCCAATTGCCCTTCTTGTCGCGCTGCCACCGCCCGGCATTGCTGGTGCCTTGCCCGCGCGGAGCGCTGTTAAAGGCGGCGCGGGCGAAAAACAGCGCGTCATAGCGTTCACGGAACGCATGGGCATAATGGGCGCGCACGTCGGGATGGCCGATCGCCTCGGTAATCGCGGCCAGCCTTTGCTTGAGCGCCGCTTTCTGCTCCGGCGTGTCGAGCGGGGCGACGCTCTGTTCATGGTTCCATAGTCGGTCGACCAGCGGCTGCGCGGCGTTCAGCACCGCGTCCATCGCCGCTGGCCCTTCGGCGCGGATCAGATCGTCGGGATCTTTGCCCGCCGGCAGCGTCGCAAAGGCCAGGCTATGGCCGGGGCGCAGCAGGGGCAGGGCGCGCATCGCCGCGCGGATTGCCGCCTTCTGCCCCGCCGAATCGCCATCGAAGCACAGGATCGGCACCTCGACCATCTTCCACAATCTTTCGATCTGATGCTCGGTCAGCGCCGTCCCCAGCGGCGCGACCGCATCGCCAAAGCCCGCCTGCGCCAGCGCGATCACGTCCATATAGCCTTCGACCACGATCACCCGGCCCGTATTGCGGCTGGCGGGGGAGGCGCGGTCGATATTGTAGAGCGTGCGCCCCTTGTCGAACAATGGCGTGTCGGGGGAATTGAGATATTTCGGCTCCCCCGCGCCCAAAATCCGCCCGCCAAAAGCGATCACCCGCCCGCGAATGTCGCGGATCGGTAGCATCAGTCGCCCGCGGAACCGGTCGTAAGTGTCGCGTTCTCCATCCGGGTTGATCAGGAGACCAGCTTCAACCAGCATCGGCTCGCCAAATTCCTTGAGCGCAGCTTTCAACCGCCCGCGTCCATCGGGCGAATAGCCAAAGCCAAAGGTCCGCCGCGTCGCATCGCTGATCCCCCGCTTGCCCAGATAAGCCCGCGCCTCCGCCCCGTCGATCCCGCCCAGCTGCTCCTCGAAAAAGCCCTGCGCCGCCGCCATCGCATCATGCAGCCCCTTGGCCGCCTCCGCCCGCTGCGCCGCACGCGGATCGGGCGCAGGGACATCCATCCCCGCCGCCTGCGCCAGCTCCTTGACCGCCTCCATGAAGGGCAGGCCGCGCTGGTCGGTCATCCACCGGATCGCATCGCCATGCGCGCCGCAGCCGAAGCAGTGGTAAAAGCCCTTCTCGTCGTTGATCGTGAAGCTGGGGGTTTTCTCGTTATGGAACGGGCAGCACGCCTTGTACTCGCGGCCCGCCTTCTGCACCTTCACGGTACGCCCGATCAGCGTCGACAGCGACGTGCGCGCACGCAATTCGTCAAGAAAGGCGGGGGTTAGCGACATCTAATTCCCCTCCCGCGTGACTTCTCCACCGCCGTTCGTTTCGAGCGAAGTCGAGAAACCCGCACGCGGCATTTGCGGTTTCTCGACTTCGCTCGAAACGAACGGGGTGTGGGCTGGATTTCGCTCATGCGGTGGTCTGGCGAAATGCGACACCAATGACCAGTTCCCGGCAATCAGCGCCTCCTTCTTGGCGCGAGACCAGCCACCGACGATCTGCTCCGCTTCCAACGCCTCGATCCGCGTGGCGAAAGTTTCGCTCCACACCAGCACTACGGGCCGACGCTTTCGCGTGAAAGCGCTACCTTCACCATTATGATGCTGGCCGATCCGGTGATCGAGATTGTCGGTATGGCCGGTATAATATCGACCGTCAGAGCATTTCAGCATGTAGGTCCAGAAAGCCATGTGCGGAATATGCCTGAACCCGTCTTTGTGTCGAGCGTCATGCCTTGCGTTTCTCGACTTCGCTCGAAACGAACGGCGGTTGTGGGCAACCCCTCCCTTGGAAGGGAGGGGCTATATAATGTCAACCCAGCGCCGCCTTCACCAGCGCGCTGGCCTTGCTCATGTCGATCACCTGGCCGTGCCGTTCCTTCAGCACCGCCATCACCTTGCCCATATCCTTGACGCTCGCTGCGCCGACCTCGGCCTTGATGCCCTCGATCGCCGCCTTCGTCTCATCCTCGCTCAGCTGTTGCGGCAGGAAGCTTTCGATGACTTCCAACTCACTCTGTTCCTTGGCGGCCAACTCGTCGCGCCCGCCGCTCTTGAACATGTCGATCGATTCGCGGCGCTGCTTGACCATCTTCTGCAGCACTTCGACCACCACCACATCGTCGTCCGGCACGGTACTGGCCACGCGCAATTCGATGTCGCGGTCCTTCAGCTTGGCCATGATCAGGCGCACGGCGGCCAGACGGTCCTTGTCGCCCGCCTTCATGGCTGTGATCTGGGCGCTCTTGATGGTATCGCGAATCATGGCGAAGCGAATCCTGTTTTTATCGGGAAAGAAGTAGATATAACGCCAAAAGAGATTTTTAACAGGCGTTGACCGCGACGCTGCACAGGCATAGGTGACCGGCCGTTTAACCCGCACCAGACGGGACCCCGCAAAAGCAAAAAAGGACCACCCGACCATGGCTGACGCCAAGACCCTCATTGTGCCCAAAGGAGCGACAGGGGTATTGGTTTTTGCCGATGGTTCCGCCGTGTTCGGCCGTGGTTTCGGCGCTGTGGGCGAAGCGGTGGGCGAACTCTGCTTCAACACCGCCATCACCGGCTATCAGGAAATCATGACCGACCCCAGCTATGCGGGCCAGGTCGTGACCTTCACCTTCCCCCATATCGGCAATGTCGGCACCAACGCCGACGATGTCGAGGCGGACACGCCCTTCGCGCTGGGCTGCGTCGTGCGGCAGGACGTGACGGAGCCGAGCAATTTCCGCAACGTCCAGCCATTTGACGACTGGATGCGCGACCATGGCCGCATCGGCCTGTCTGGCGTCGATACCCGCGCGCTCACCCGCATGATCCGCGAAAAGGGTGCGCCCAACATCGTCATCGCCCATGATCCCGACGGCGGGTTCGACATCGCCGCGCTGGCTGCCAAGGCCGCCGCCTGGCCCGGCCTTGAGGGCATGGACCTCGCCATCGAAGTCACCGGCAAGGATAGCCGCTTGTGGAGCGATGGCGGCTGGACGCTGGGCGCGGGGTATAGCCTGAACGAAACCCAAACCCCGTTCGTGTCGAGCGCAGTCGAGACACCTGAAAGCGGCTTCTCGACTGCGCTCGAAGCGAACGGAGCCAGTTCAAGACCCCATGTCGTCGCCATCGATTATGGCGCGAAGAACAACATCTTCCGCAATCTGGTAAAGGCCGGCGCGCGCGTCACCGTACTGCCCGCCACCGCCACCTTCGATCAGGTGTCGGCCCTGTCGCCCGATGGCGTGTTCCTGTCCAACGGTCCGGGCGATCCCGCCGCGACCGGGGCTTACGCCGTGCCGGTGATCCGGCAGGTGCTGGACGCGGACATTCCCGTGTTCGGCATCTGCCTTGGCCACCAGTTGCTCGGCCTTGCCGTGGGCGCAAAGACGATCAAGATGCATCAGGGCCATCGTGGCGCGAACCATCCGGTCAAGCGGCTGGAGGACGGGCTGGTCGAAATCACCAGCATGAACCACGGCTTTGCGGTCGATGCGGCGACGCTGCCCGTCAATGTCCGCGCCACCCATGTCTCGCTGTTCGACGGCAGCAATTGCGGCATTGCGCTCACTGACAAAAATGCCTTCTCGGTCCAGTATCACCCCGAAGCCTCGCCCGGCCCGCAGGACAGCTTCTACCTGTTCCAGCGCTTCGTCGATGGCCTCAAAAAAGCCGTGGCGGCATGAGCATCAAGCTGCCCCCCGTCGATGAAGCGCGCCTGGCCGCCGAATGGGAAGCGGACCGGCAAGTCCTCGCCAACCTCGCCGCCAATGGCGACAAGGCGATGATCCCGCGCGCCGTGGACGTCAGCTTCAAGGGCAATGACAAGGATTTCGACCGCGTCCTGGAAATCGCCAGCCAATTCGGCATGGTCGAGTTGGACCGCGAAGAGGATGAGGATGGCGACCTGTTCCTGTTCCTGGAATGCGAACAGGCGGTGGACGAAGCCTCCATCCGCGCGCTGACGAAGAAGTGCCTCCAGATCGAGATATTGTGTGGCGTTGAATATGACGGCTGGGGGTGCGAGGCTCGGACGGGGGCGGTGCATTGAGTTCTGCACTTCCGCCAACAACCCGTAGTATCGCTGACTACGTGGCTCTTGCAGTCATCAGCAAGATTAGTTGGGATGATGCTGATGATGATGAATTCAACGACATTTTCGGCAATCATCGAGCTACTGCAAGAGATTTTTCCGGTGATCTGTCTGAGTTCAAAAACTATGCTGAGCAGCGCTGTGGATTCCCAATCACGGAGCAGTTGGCTCAAGACGTTATAAGAAGTCTAGCTGAGTGCGGACTTCTCAGGGTGACTGACGACAATTTTTCTGGAACATTCGTAAAAATAAAAGCCAACGAGTTTGAAAATTTCGTTTCCCTTGCTCAAGAGCAAATTCAAGATGCCAAACGGAACGGTGATGAATCTGGCTTGATTGACAAGGCATCAGATTACCCTCGTGGTTCAGCTTTTTTGAAGCATGTGCTGTACGAAGATTATCATGAGCTTGGTGATCAATGGCTGCGACGCGCACTTGTTGGTCTGCGGAAGCACTTTGACGAACGCGGTGTTTTGCCAGATGATGGTGTTGATCTTCCGCTCGTTGATATTGCCATCGCCCGAGCTTCTGATCGTTTGGTTGCGATAGATCATAACTCTCGCGCATTTGCGGAAGTTGTCGAACTCACAGATGCTGCTTCAGAATCGATACGATCATCTAATTCGATCGATGAAGATAAGCGTAGTTGGATAAGAGACCATATTGGTGCAGGTATAGCGCTGATAAAGAAGCATAAAGTCCTAGCGTCAGCAGTCTCTGCGCTGCTTTTGGCTCCGCTTATGAATGCCTATGAGGCCGTAGCGGAAGAGCCGGCTAAGCAAGCAATATTGCTAGCAATTAATACTATTCGCGCTTTCTTTGGAATTTAACATGCCCAAACGCACCGACATCTCCTCCATCCTCATCATCGGCGCTGGGCCGATCATCATCGGCCAGGCGTGCGAGTTCGATTATTCGGGCACGCAGGCGGTGAAGGCGTTGAAAGAGGAGGGCTATCGCATCATCCTGGTCAATTCCAATCCGGCCACGATCATGACCGACCCGGAATTTGCCGACGCCACTTATGTCGAGCCGATCACGCCTGAAATCGTGGCGAAGATCATCGAGAAGGAGCGGCCGGACGCGGTGCTGCCGACGATGGGCGGGCAGACCGCGCTCAATACCGCGCTGGCGCTGTTCAATGACGGCACCCTGGAGAAATATGGCGTCCAGATGATCGGCGCGGACGCCGAGGCGATCGACAAGGCGGAGGACCGGATCAAGTTCCGCGACGCCATGGACAAGATCGGCCTCGAATCCGCCCGTTCGCGCATCGCCCACTCCATGGAGGAGGCGCTGGAGGCGCTGGAGTTTACGGGGCTCCCTTCGATCATCCGCCCCAGCTTCACCATGGGCGGCACCGGCGGCGGGATCGCCTATAATCGCGACGAGTTCATGACCATCGTGCGCGGCGGTCTGGACGCATCGCCCACCACCGAAGTGCTGATCGAGGAATCGCTGCTCGGCTGGAAAGAATATGAGATGGAGGTGGTCCGCGACCGGGCGGACAATTGCATCATCATCTGTTCGATCGAAAATGTCGATCCGATGGGCGTCCATACCGGGGACAGCATCACTGTCGCCCCGGCGCTGACGCTGACCGACAAGGAATATCAGATCATGCGCAACGCATCCATTGCGGTGCTGCGCGAAATCGGCGTCGAAACAGGCGGTTCCAACGTACAGTTCGCGGTCAATCCCAAGGATGGCCGCCTGATCGTGATCGAGATGAACCCGCGCGTGTCGCGCTCCTCGGCACTGGCGTCCAAGGCCACCGGCTTCCCGATCGCCAAGGTCGCGGCGAAGCTGGCCGTGGGTTACACGCTCGATGAAATCACCAACGACATTACCGGCGCGACGCCAGCCAGCTTCGAGCCGACGATCGACTATGTCGTGACCAAGATCCCGCGCTTCGCGTTCGAAAAGTTCAAGGGCGCAGAGCCTTTGCTCGGCACCGCGATGAAATCGGTCGGCGAAGTGATGGCGATTGGCCGCAACATCCATGAATCGATGCAGAAGGCGCTGCGCGGTCTGGAAACCGGCCTGTGCGGTTTCAACGATGTCGATCATCTGGTCGGCGCGCCCAAGGATGACATCATCGCCGCCTTGTCGCAGCCCACGCCCGACCGGCTGCTGGTCGCGGCGCAGGCGTTGCGCGAAGGCCTGACCGTCGCGGAAATCCACAATATCGCCAAGTTCGACCCCTGGTTCCTCGAACGGATCAAGGAGATTGTCGAGGCCGAAGGCGAAGTCATCGAAAACGGCCTGCCGCGCGATGCGGACGGGATGCGTCGCCTCAAATCCATGGGCTTTTCCGACAAGCGCCTCGCCTATCTCGCGCTAAAATCCGCCAATCTGCGCGGCATGGAGCGCGGCATTGCGCGCGGGTCAGGCCTGATCCACGAAGCGGTCAAGGCGATGACCGGCGGCGTGACCGAGGATGAAGTGCGCGCCCTGCGCCACAAACTGGGCGTGCGTCCGGTGTTCAAGCGCATCGACACCTGCGCCGCCGAGTTCGAGGCGAAAACGCCTTATATGTATTCGACCTATGAGGCGCCGATCTTCGGGCAGGCGGAAAATGAATCCGCGCCGACCGATCGCGAAAAGGTCGTGATCCTGGGCGGCGGGCCGAACCGGATCGGGCAGGGGATCGAGTTCGACTATTGCTGTGTCCACGCCTGCTTTGCACTGAGCGACGTTGGCTATGAAACCATCATGGTCAACTGCAACCCGGAAACCGTGTCCACCGACTATGACACGTCCGACCGCCTCTATTTCGAGCCGCTGACCGCCGAGGATGTGCTGGAAATCCTCGACATCGAAAAGTCGAACGGGACATTGAAGGGCGTCATCGTCCAGTTTGGTGGCCAGACCCCGCTCAAGCTGGCGCAGGCGCTGGAGGATGCGGGCATCCCGATCCTGGGCACATCGCCCGACGCCATCGATCTGGCCGAAGATCGCGAACGCTTCGCCGCGCTAATCGACAAGCTCAAGCTGCGCCAGCCCGACAATGGCATTGCCCGCAGCCGGGAGGAGGCGATCGCCGTCGCCAACCGCATCGGCTATCCCGTCCTCATGCGTCCCAGCTATGTTCTGGGTGGCCGGGCGATGGAGATTGTCGACGGGCAGGCGCAACTGGAAGAATATATCACCACCGCCGTGCTGGTTTCGGGCGAATCGCCCGTGCTGATCGACCAATATCTGCGCGACGCGATCGAGGTGGATGTCGATGCGCTGTGCGATGGCGCCGATGTCGTCGTGGCCGGCGTGTTGCAGCATATCGAGGAAGCCGGCGTCCATTCGGGCGACAGCGCATGCTCGCTGCCGCCCTACAGCCTCAGCAATGATATCATCGCGGAAATCGAACGGCAGACCGAAATCTTGGCCCATGCCTTGTCGGTGCGCGGCCTGATGAACATCCAGTTCGCGGTCAAGGATGGCACCGTCTATCTGATCGAGGTCAACCCGCGCGCCAGCCGCACTGTCCCCTTCGTCGCCAAGGCGATCGGCACCCCCATCGCCAAGATCGCCGCGCGGGTGATGGCGGGCGAGATGCTGGAAAACCTGCCTGTGATCGATCGCAACGCGATCAACCATGTCGCGGTCAAGGAAGCCGTGTTCCCCTTCGGCCGCTTCCCCGGCGTCGATCCGGTCCTCTCACCGGAAATGAAAAGCACCGGCGAAGTCATGGGAATCGATAGCGATTTTGCGACCGCCTTTGCCAAGGCGCAGATCGGCGCTGGCACCATGTTGCCGACCAGCGGCACGGTGTTCATCTCGCTGAAGGACGGCGACAAGCAGGTCATCCTGCCCGCTGCCAAGAAGCTCTCTGCCATGGGTTTCCGCATCATCGCGACCGGCGGCACCGCCACTTTCCTGGCCGACAATGGCCTGGCGGTGGAAACGGTCAACAAGGTGGCGCAGGGCCGCCCGCATATTGTCGACCGGATCACCGACGGCGACGTGCAACTGATCTTCAACACCACCGAAGGCTGGCAGTCCCTGAAGGACAGCAAGGCGATCCGCACATCGGCTCTACGGGCGAAGATTGCCAGTTTCACCACCGCCGCCGCCAGCGTCGCCGCTGCTGACGCGATCGAGGCTTTACGGGACCATCCCCTTGAAGTGCGGTCGCTCCAGTCCTATTATCCCCTGTCGCAAGCCTGATCCCCTGCACAAGGACACACGCTGCGGGTGGCACCATGTTGGTCGCCGCCAAAGGGAAGTTTTGACGAAGGATTTGCATAATGGCGACCGTTGAGAAGATGCCGATGTTGCAGATGGGCTATGACAAGCTCATGGGGCAACTCCGCGAACTCAAGGCTGAACGGCCATTGATCGTCGACGCCATCGAAGAGGCGCGCGCCCATGGCGATCTGTCGGAAAATGCCGAATATCACGCCGCCAAGGAACGGCAGGGCCAGGTCGAAGCGACCATCTCCGATCTGGAGGACAAGCTGTCGCGCGCGCAGATCATCGATCCCAAGAGCCTGTCGGGCGACAAGATCGTGTTCGGCGCGACCGTCACCTTGCTCGATGAGGATGACAAGCCGGTCAAATATCAGATCGTGGGGCAGGCCGAAGCCGACGCGAAGCTCGGCATGATTTCCTATAACAGCCCGCTTGGCCGCGCGCTGATCGGCCGCACGGTGGGCGAGGATGTGGAAGTGTCGGTCCCCGCGGGCGACAAATTCTACCAGGTCGAAAAAATCGCCTTCATCTGACCGTGAAATTACCCGCAGGCAGGATGACCAACGGAATTGCGGCGATCACTTTTGTCGCATTCCTGCTGCTCCATTTCACCGGACGGACCGATGACGCCGCCATCATTGGCGGCTTCATCCCGGCGCGGATTGGCGACCCTGCTCTCCTGGAGGGTATGGCGGCGGTTCCGGCCTGGTTGACCCCGCTCAGCTGCGCGCTGATTCACGCTGGCTGGCTGCATATCGGTTTCAATCTGCTGATGCTGGTCTTTTGCGGGCGGCAGGTCGAACAGGTGCTGGGGAAGGGGGGTACGCTCTGCCTTTACCTCGTCGGCGCTTATGGTGCCTGCGCGGCGCAATGGGCGATCGACCCCGGATCGACCAATCCGATGGTTGGCGCCAGCGGCGCGATCTCGGCAATCATGGCGACCTATGCCTTGCTCTACAGCCAGCAGACGGTGCGCCGCATCGGGCCATTGTCGGCCAATATCGTGCGCCTGCTCTGGCTGGCGGCGGCGTGGATTGGCTTGCAACTGATGATCGGCATCGCGACCGCTGGTGGTCTGGGCGACCTGGGCGAGATCGCCATCGCCGCGCATATTGGTGGTTTTCTGGTGGGGCTGGTGCTGACGCGCCAGCTGCTGCGCTGGCGTTTCCGCAAACCGCCCCAGCCCCTGAATTAACGATCAGCGCCTAATGTCTAACATCCGTTCGTGCTGAGTAGAGACTGAGCTTGCCGAAGGCTCGTATCGAAGCATCACGCGCAGCGTTTGATCCTTCGATACGCCATTTCGACTTCGCTCAATGGCTACTCAGGACGAACGGATTGGGGTAAAGTCATTACACTTCAAGTCGACGGCAGGTCCGGTTCCAGCAGCCGGTGCAGATGCACGATCACATAGCGCATTTCCGCGTCATCGACTGTCCGCTGTGCCGCGCCGCGCCACGCCTTTTCGGCCGACGCATAGTCAGGGAACACGCCGACCAGATCGACCTTGCTCAGGTCCTGAAATTCCAGTGTCTGTGGATCGGTAACGCGACCGCCCATCACCAGATGCATTTTGCTCATGGTGTTATCTTATCCTCGCTTGGGTGAACGCTGACCCTAGCAGCGGTGCAGCGTCCATCCAAGGGGGAGCAGGGCCGCAACTGCGTGCTTTTGCCGCCGTTGCGATTAGTTTTTCGGCAATCGCGCCTTGATCGCCTCGGCCAGGGCATCGATCTTGGTGCTGACCATCGCGACGACATCGTCGGTAATGTGCGATGCCTTGGCGGGCAGGTCGCTCGATGCCGCGGTCTTGCGCGCGGTGGCGGCCAGATCGCTCGCGCCCTGCTTGATCGTTTCCGCGCCATCCGACGCGGCCGACCGTGCGGCCAGCGCTGCCTCGACCAACCGCGCACCGGCCGTGCTGGCCAAGCTCGGCAGGGCTTTCATCGCCGCGCGGCTCTTAGGGAACATCCACGCGATCACCGCGCCAGCAGCGACTGCGCCAGCCACCGCGACGACAGGATGCTCCTGCACGATCTGGTTGGCCCGCGCCGCAACCTTCTGCGTGCGGTCGCGTGCGTCGCCATAGGCCTCGCTCGCCTTTTCCCGGCTGGTCTGGATCAGTTCGCCAGCGCCTTCGCGCGCCTTTTCCGTGCCATCCTTGATCTTGTCCGTCGCGCTCGTCGCGACATCGTTCGCCGCTTCGCGGACGCGGCTCAGTTGGGCGCGAATATCAGCCATCATCAGTCTCCGAATGGTCGGGGTTTGTGTCTTCATTTCGAACGCCCAGCCGACCGAAAAGTGCCGCCAGCGGGCGACGGGTCAGGAAGAGGAGCAGGGCGGCCCCAGCCGCGCCAACCATGGCTGGCCGCTGACGCGCGGTGGCGGCGGCATAGGCCATCCCGTCCATGGCAACGTCCACCACCTTGGCGGTGGCATCCTGCTTCAGCCGAGCGGGCGTGATACGCGCTTTGGCCGTCTGAGCGCTGGAAATCAGGCTTTGTTTCGCTGCCTCGGCCCGCGCGACAGCCTCTTGATAGCGCCCTGCACCGCTCATGGCGTAATCGCTTTCTTCATCCGGGAAATCCGCGCCTTCGCCAGCAATAACAGGCCGATCGCCACCAGCAGGCTGGCACCCAGCACTGCGAAGGTCGCCCAAAGTGGGCCAAGCTGTGGCGCCAGCGCGATGATCAGGCCGATCAGGAACGCGACCAGCGTAGCAAAGACAAGCATGATCGCAACCCCGGCAAAGATCGCCGCATCGCGCACGCCTGCGCCGATCAGGCCAGCGCGCGCCTTCTGCTTGTCCGCTTCTGCCGCCGCATAGGCACGGCCATCGGCATAGAGACGGGCAAAGACGTCGCGCACCGATTCGTCGGGGGCGCTATCGTCCGGCCCGTCGGCGTGCGGCGTCACCGCCGTTTCCGCTGGCATCTCTGTCAAATCACCCTCCGCCGCGCTTGCCGCAGCTTTTGCGCAGATGTCAGGCGTCGCTGTCCGAACCCTTGGCCAGACGCATCAGCACGAAGCCGACCACTGCCGCCGCACCGATCGCGACCGCCGGGCTTTTACGCACAAAGTCGCGCGCTTCGGTCATCAGCTGGTCGACATCCTTACTGTCGAGCGAGTCCGCCGCACCAGCGACCGATTCGGCCGCCTGACGGGCATAATCGCCATATTGCGGACCCAGTTTGGCATCGACCGTGCCTGCCGTATCGGCAATCAGCTTGGAGAGGCTCTGCATGGCCGTGCCGGTCTTTTCCTTGGCGACGCCAGCGGCTGACTTGGCGGTTTTACCCGCCTGTTCCTTGATCGGGTCGATATGCGACTTCCAATCGACAGCGCCCAGCGCATCGGTTGCGGACTTGGCTGCTTGCTCGGCCTTCGCCTTGATGGGCGCGATCTGCGCGGCCCAGCCGGTGGAGGCTGTGCCATTGCCAGACTTTTTGGCCGTCTTGGCCGCAGGAGCCTTGCGCACGGGCGTCTTGCGCACCGCGGCAGCCTTGACGGGCTTCACCGCAGGCACGCTGGCGGCGGTGGCTTCGACCGGCTTGGCTTTGCGCGGCCTGCCGACCGACTTCTTCGCGGCGCTTTTGTTCGCTGCGGTCTTGACGGGCGGGGTTTCGGGCGTGTCGGCCATGGTCCTAAGTCTCCCTTTCGGTTGCGCGGCTGGGGCGTGCGGCGCAGCAATTGATACTTTGGTCAAATGCTTTGCGGTCGCTCACAGTTCCGTAGCCGTTCCAATTTCGACCATCGGCATTTTTTCGGCCCATGCAAGCCCCTCTGCATTGCCAAGCACCGGGTCGCTGGCTAAGCGGAGCGCGAAAATAGGCGTCCTGCCGCAGCGCAGGCCATATTTCAGGGAGCGACCATGACCGCCATTCTCGACATTCACGCCCGCCAGATCTTCGACAGCCGTGGCAACCCCACCGTCGAAGTCGATGTCATGTTGGAGGATGGCAGCTTCGGCCGCGCCGCCGTGCCATCGGGCGCATCGACCGGTGCCTATGAAGCGGTGGAAAAGCGCGACGGCGACAAGTCGCGCTACATGGGCAAGGGCGTGCTGGGCGCAGTCGAGGCGGTCAACGTCCAGATCGCGGACGCGCTGGTCGGCTATGATGCCGAAGATCAGGGCGAAATCGACGCCGCGATGATCGAACTGGACGCCACCGACAATAAGTCGAACCTGGGTGCGAACGCGATCCTGGGCGTCAGCCTGGCGGTGGCGAAGGCCGCAGCGGACGCACGCGGCCTGCCGCTCTACCGCTATGTTGGCGGCGTGTCCTCGCATGTCCTGCCGGTGCCGATGATGAACATCATCAATGGCGGCGAACATGCCGACAACCCGATCGACTTTCAGGAATTCATGATCATGCCGGTGGGGGCCGAAAGCATCGCGGACGCCGTGCGGATCGGCTCGGAAATCTTCCACACGCTGAAAAAAGGCCTGCATGACAAGGGTCTGGCGACCTCGGTCGGTGACGAGGGCGGTTTTGCCCCCAACATCGCATCGACCCGCGATGCGCTCGACTTCATCATGCTGTCGATCGAGAAAGCGGGCTACAAGCCGGGCGACGACGTCGTGCTGGCGCTCGATTGCGCCGCGACCGAATTTTTCAAGAACGGCAAATATGAGATTTCGGGCGAAGGCCTGTCGCTCAGCCCGGTCGAAATGGCCGATTATCTTGCTGCCCTGTGTGCCGACTATCCGATCAAATCGATCGAGGACGGCATGAGCGAGGATGATTTCGAGGGCTGGAAGGCGCTGACCGACAAGATTGGCGGTTCGGTCCAACTGGTCGGCGACGACCTGTTCGTGACCAATCCCAAGCGTCTGGCGATGGGCATCGACATGGGGCTGGCCAATTCGCTGCTGGTCAAGGTCAACCAGATCGGCACGCTCACCGAAACGCTGGCGGCCGTCAACATGGCCCACCGCGCGCGCTACACCGCCGTCATGTCGCATCGTTCGGGCGAGACCGAAGATGCGACCATCGCCGACCTGGCCGTTGCCACCAACTGCGGCCAGATCAAGACGGGCTCGCTGGCGCGCTCCGACCGGCTCGCAAAGTATAACCAGCTCATCCGTATCGAGGAAGAATTGGGCGACATCGCGGTTTACGCCGGTCGCTCGATCTTCCGCTAAAATCGGTCAGGATTCGGTTGGCCGCAAGTTAACCATTTTTTACTTGCGGCCAGCCACTCCCTGTGATTCATCTTGGCCATGGCGCATATCGCGAAGCTTCGTTCCCTTCTTTTCTCGGCCTTTGGCCCGGCGGTCGCGCTGCTGCTCCTGCTCGTCTTTGCCGGTTATGTCGTGCTGGGGTCGAATGGGGTGCTGGCGTGGGGCGACTATTCGCGCCAGCTGCGCGCGGCCAAGGCAGAACTGAAAACGACCAAGGCCGCGCAAGCAGAACTGCGCAACCGCGTCGAAGCGCTTGATCCCCGCCGCGTCGATCCCGACCTGGCCGACGAACTGATCCGCCGCCAGCTTGGCGTCATCCATCATGATGAAGTGATCGTTCCGCTCAACTGAGTGTCTTTCCAGGAAAACGTAACGTTTTTGCGCGGAAATGGCTGTCGTCGCAATTTTGCTGCGAATGGATAGGCCGAGACTTTGCAAACTTCGCAAGCCGGATAGAGGTTGCGAAATTCTTGTCCACCCCGCCCGGATTCCGGGCTTCGCCGTTGCAATATATGCAACTCTGCCGCTATATCGGACTTCCTTCCATCCTACCCCACGCAAAAGGATAAGAGCCTTGGCGAAACCAACGACGCCGCGTCCTTCACGCGCAACGGCAAAGGCGGCTGCACCCGCTGCCGGCGCGGACCATAACCGGCCTCGCCCTGAAACTCCCACTGATTACAAGGCATCCAAGGAAGAGTTGCTGGAATTCTACCGGCAGATGGTCCTGATCCGCCGTTTCGAGGAAAAGGCCGGGCAGCTTTACGGCCTGGGTCTCATCGGTGGCTTCTGTCACCTCTATATCGGCCAGGAAGCGGTCGCGGTCGGCATCCAGTCGGCGCTTAAGCCCGGCAAGGACAGCGTGATTACCGGCTATCGCGACCATGGCCATATGCTGGCCTATGGTATCGACCCCAATGTCATCATGGCCGAACTGACCGGCCGTGAAGCGGGCATTTCCCGCGGCAAGGGCGGTTCGATGCACATGTTCAGCGTCGAACATAAATTCTTCGGCGGCCATGGCATTGTCGGTGCGCAGGTCTCGCTGGGCGCGGGCCTCGGCTTTGCCCACAAATATAATGGCGATGGCGGCGTATGCGTCGCCTATTTCGGCGACGGCGCGGCCAACCAGGGCCAGGTCTATGAATCCTTCAACATGGCCGAATTGTGGAAGCTCCCGATCATTTTCGTCATCGAAAATAATCAATACGCCATGGGCACCAGCGTCAACCGCTCATCGGCCGAGGACCAGCTTTATCGCCGTGGCGAAAGCTTCCGCATCCCCGGTATCCAGGTCAACGGCATGGACGTGCTGGCCGTGCGCGGCGCGACTGAGGAAGCGCTCAAATGGGTGCAGGGCGGCAATGGCCCGATCCTGCTGGAAATGAAAACCTATCGCTATCGCGGCCACTCCATGTCCGATCCGGCCAAATATCGGTCGCGTGAAGAAGTGCAGGCGATGCGCGACAAGTCCGACCCGATCGAAGGCGTCAAAGCCTATCTCGCCGCGCAAGGTGTGGGTGAGGATGAACTCAAGAAGATCGACCAGGACATCCGCAAGATCGTCAGCGAAGCGGCCGATTTCGCCGAAACATCGCCTGAGCCGGACATGGCCGAACTCTATACAGACGTGCTGGTGGAGCAATATTGATGGGTATCGCAATCAAGATGCCGGCGCTCTCGCCGACGATGGAAGAGGGCACGCTGGCCAAGTGGCTGGTCAAGGAAGGCGATGACGTCCGTTCGGGCGACATCCTGGCCGAAATCGAAACCGACAAGGCGACGATGGAATTTGAAGCGGTCGACGAAGGCAAGATCGGCAAGATCGTGATCGCCGAAGGCACCGAAGGCGTTAAGGTCGGCACCGTCATCGCCGAAATGGCGGGCGAGGGCGGCGAGGAAGCCGCTCCTGCGCCGAAGGCCGCCGCGTCCGCCAAAGCTGAAACCGCCCCCGAAGCGCCAAAAAAGCCGGTCGCGGTCAAGGCGACCGTCGCTGATCCCAGCCTTCCCGAAGGCACCGAATATGTCAAAACCACGGTCCGCGAAGCCCTGCGCGACGCGATGGCCGAGGAAATGCGTAGCGACGAGCGCGTGTTCGTGATCGGTGAGGAAGTCGCCGAATATCAGGGCGCCTATAAGGTGACCCAGGGCCTGCTCGACGAATTTGGTGCCAAGCGGGTCATCGACACGCCAATCACCGAATATGGCTTTGCCGGTATCGGCACCGGCGCGGCGATGGGCGGTCTGCGCCCGATCGTCGAGTTCATGACGTTCAACTTCGCCATGCAGGCGATCGACCACATCATCAACTCGGCGGCCAAGACCAACTATATGTCGGGCGGCCAGATGCGCTGCCCTATCGTATTCCGTGGTCCCAACGGCGCGGCCAGCCGCGTCGGCGCGCAGCATAGCCAGAATTATGCCCCCTGGTATGCCGCCGTTCCCGGCCTGATCGTCATCGCGCCCTATGACGCGGCTGATGCCAAGGGTCTGCTCAAGGCCGCGATCCGCAGCCAGGACCCGGTCGTGTTCCTCGAAAACGAACTGCTCTACGGCCGCAGCTTCGACGTGCCCAAGGTCGATGATTATGTCCTGCCGATCGGCAAGGCACGGATCATGCGGTCGGGCAGCGACGTCACGCTGGTTAGCTATTCGATCGGCGTCGGCCTTGCGCTGGAAGCCGCCGAAACGCTGGCGGCAGAGGGCATCGATGCGGAAGTCATCGACCTGCGCACGCTGCGCCCGCTCGACACGGCCACGGTGCTGGAGAGCCTGAAAAAGACCAACCGCCTCGTCGTGGTCGAAGAAGGCTGGCCGACCTGCTCGATCGCGTCGGAAATCGCCGCCGTAGTGATGGAACAGGGCTTTGACGATCTCGACGCCCCGGTCCTGCGCGTCACCAATGAGGACGTGCCGCTGCCCTATGCCGCGAACCTTGAAAAGGCAGCCCTGATCGACGCCGCCCGCGTCGTCGCGGCGGCCAAGAAGGTTTGCTATAAATAGGTGTTCAGAAACGGGCAGCGGATCAACGCTGCCCGTTTCGTCATGTCTCGTGCCGGTCTATGCCGAGCAGGTCGAGGCCGTGACGTTTTCCGTATTATAGACCGTCGTCAGGTCGCGACTGTCGCGGACGTTGAACGCCGACGTTTCGGTAATGTCGCTGAGCGGCAGCCAGAAGAGCGGCATCAGGCGTTTGTAGCGATACCGGATTTCAACGAACATCACGGCGGTGCCAGCCGCGGCTTTCAACTGCTTTCCGGTCGGCCCCATACCCTCAAACGCGGTGCCGGTGGCGCCCGTGCCCTGCGCGCCATAAGCTGAGGAATAGGCGACCGATCCAAAGCAGCGCTGCCATTTGATCGTTTGCCCGCCGTCGCTGTTCAATTGCAGACTGGACAGGATGATGCGGCTGTTGGCTGCCAGGTTCAGGCCCGACGCCTGAAGATCCGCGCCGATGAATACATCGTTGATTTCCGCTTCGCTGATCGGCTTGTTGTTGATCGCGCTTTGCGCGCCCATGCGGGACGCATTGTCCGACACCATCACGCCCAGTTCGCCGACCCGCTTGACTGTGATGGCATAGTTGGTCAGTTCAAGCGCCGAGGTCGCCATGATCATCAGGAATGGCAGGACCATGGCGAATTCCACCAGCGCCATGCCGCTTTCGCTACGCCGCAGACGTTGCGCCTGACGCCGCCATCTGTCGCTTCGCGCGTGGGAGAAAGGGAGAATCGCGGTCATGCTGTGATCCTCATGTGCAATTGCCGGTGACGGGTTCGGACTGCTTGTCGAAGGGCTGGTTGCGCAGGATCGTGCTGGACGCCATGGTCACCTCCTGTGGCCAGCCCAGCAGATAGGTCATCGGGAAGATGCGATTGTAGCGCAGCGTCACGGTATAAATGGTCACATCCTTCGCGCCGCCTTGCCCGGTCGCGCCGGAATCCAGGTCGCGCACATGGTTGGCATTGGCGTCGTCGAAGGTCTCATTATTGTTGCACAGGCCGTCGCCATTTCCATCGACAAAGGCTTCGGCCTTCGACTGTGCGCGACCATAGGATTTATAGGCCATGCGCGTGAAGGCAACGTTGCCCGCGCCGACCAGCCGCTTCACCGCCGTTTCGACGCCACTGTCGAGCGCGTCGCGGTTGGCTTGGGTAGCGGTTTCCAGGCCCGATGCGCGCCCCGCCGCCTGAACTTCCCCGCTCAGGATCGCACGTGCATAGAGATAATAGGCCGTGTCGAACAGGAACATCAGGATCAGGATCAGCACTGGCGCGACAAAGGCGAATTCCAGAATCGTCGCCCCGCGCCTGTCCCCGCGCAGGGCGCGTAGCAGCCCCATGCCGGGCCATCGCGAGCCAGCGCATTTCATCGCGTGATCCGCAATTGAGCGATCTGCGACGCGATCTGGGAGAAGGTCGTGGTCAACTGATCCGCATTGTCCGCCTGATAGGCACGGCCTGGCGACGCGCAATTGGACAACATCGTACTCAGATCGGTGCCGAAGGCGATGACCCAGACGGTGATATTCTTCTGGGTTTTGGCAATCGTACACAATTCAGTGAGACGAGCTTCCGTGATGGCGTTCTGATCGGCATTGGTCGGGATGGACGCGCTGGATGTACGACGCCGGGCGACCGCCGACAGGCCCCATGCGTCATAGCTGCCGATGCGCGTATCGGTTCCACCATCGGTCATGAAGATCAGGTTGCGGGCGTAGCGTCCCGTCGATTCCGCCGTGGCATGTTCTGCCGCGAACAAGCCTTCGCGCGACATCAGCCGCAGGCCCCACATCATGCCGATATCATGATAGGTATAGCCGGCTGGTACGAGCGCGGAAAGATAGGTCGACAGGGTGGAAGAGTCGATTTCCGCCAGCTTCCGCGCATAGGTCGGACAAGCGGCATATTGGGACGTGGACCCGTTGGGCGTGTAATAGTTGGTCGTGGCATTGGGCGTGACCACCCGCGTATAGGTCGCTGCTGCGCCGCTATACTCCCAGCCTGTCGTGGCAGTCGCGCTACCGCCGCGACGGCCATAGACAACCCCAGGCAGGAAGGGTTTCCATTGGGTTTCAGGCTTGGTTGAATCGGGGATCAGGTCAACGTCCATGTCGTAGCGGGGAACATCGGTCCCTTCATTGGTGCGACGGGTCGCGCGTTCCTCGATGCAGGCGTTGGTCTGCGTCCAGCTGATTTTTCGATCCGTACCGAAATTATTGGTCACTGGTGCCATGAAAAAGCCGCCAGTCACCAAATCATCGCCTGAGCCGGTGCCCTTCAGATTGGCCATTGAGTAGGTCACTGGCTTGTAAATCCAGTGATAGGCCGTCCCGTTGGCATTCTGGTCACCAGCGTTGGGATTTTCCGACACGGTTTCCGTGTAGGTCTCCTTCAAATTATTATAGTTTGTCGGCGTGATCCAGCAGACGCCGTTAGTCAGGCCGGCCGAATAGGTCACGCCATTGCGGGTACGCACGCGCGTCCGGGACCGGGGCAGCGCAGTAGCAGACGGCGACCATGCTGACCATGCGGTATAGCTGTCGCTCAGCGAATTGGCGGGCGCGGTGCATGTTTCCGACGAACCCTGATATTTGGTGCCGGTCGATGTATTACCACTATTTACGACCGACGTAGTCTTGCTGATCGTGGCGCCCTGCGTTGATCCCGGAATAACCGACGTTCCATCCGGCACGCGGGAATCATAGGTCGCATTGTCCTGAATCCAGTTGCGCTTGAGCAACATGCCGACATTGACGGTCGAGGAATAGGGCACGAAGCCATAGCGGATATGGCTGCCCGCCGGTTTAACCTGTTGCAGGGAATTGTAGAAATTCTGCACGGCAGTGCGCAGCACGACAATGCGGCTTTCGCTGTCGCCCGGATTAATGTCGTTCATCGACAGGGTGGTGTCGAGCACGAACATGACGTCCGTGTTAGGCAGTTGCAAATCCGCCGTGCATTCGGCCGAAATGGTGCGGCTGGTGACGTTGAACAATTTCATCAGCGTCATCGGCACCGCGACGGACGCAGTGCCGGTCACTGCACCGGTGTTTGATGCGGTATAGGCGATGGCCGGTGTTCCCGCGCCATATTTGTTTGCGGGAAAGTTGAGGTTGAAGAAATTCTTGGCGGTTTCTTCATTGCTGCTGGTGCCTGTCGTCCAGGTGATGCCCGACATGGAGCGGCGTCCCGCCAGCGCGCCCGCGTCGCAGGCTTGCTGAAGGCGGGTCTTTGCCAGATAAAGTCGGCTGATGTCGATGCCGCCGCCGATCAGGCCCGCCAGCGGGATGACCGACGCCGCGACGATGGCCAGGGTGTTGCCGGCCTGGTTGTGCGCCAGCCGGGCCAAAAACCCGTTCGTCCGATTGATCTGCTTGCCCATCTGTCCGCAATCACCCATGTCGCGCCCAACACCCCCCATGTCCGGGTGGGGCAATTCTGTTCGCCTATGCAGGCCCACTGGTTAGAATGTGTATGAGGAAGATGGTTAAAGGACCGATAACCCCCGTGCCCGACGATGGCCTGTCCCCGCTCGCCGCGCTGTTGAGCGCCCATGCAGGGGCGGAGTCTGCGCGGCATCGGGCGATATGGGCCTATGACGCGCGGCTGGCGCATATTGCGCGATCGACCCGTGAACCCACGATCGGCCAGATGCGGCTGGCCTGGTGGAATGACGTCATCGACGATGCGGCTGGCTTGAAAGGGCAGGGAGAGCCGGTGATCGACGCGATGCGGGCGACGGGCGCCATTGCCGCGCCGGGGCTGGTCGCGATGATCGACGGCTGGGAAATACTGGTGGTGGAGCTGGAGATCGACGTCAAGGGGCTGCGGGATTATGCGGCAGGTCGTGGCGGTGGACTGTTCCGGGCGTTGGCGGGGGAAGCAGATGCCCCGGACTGGCTGGTTCAGGCGGGGCAGGTCTGGGCGCTGTGGGACCTGTCGGGCCATGTCGGTGATGACCGGCTGGCCGATGAAGCGCTAGCGCTGGCCAAGGCGCTGGTGACGGACGCGCCGCCTGCCTGGCCGCGCTGGTGGAAGCCGTTGCGGATCGCCTATACACTCGCCCGTCAGGACGTGCTGGCGGGACGCCGCGCCCCGGTCGGGATGCCGCGCGCCCTGGCGCTGCGGCTGTTGCGGGTTGCGCTGTTCGGGCGCTAGGATGGGCTGACGAAGCGGCGACAGGAGAACAGGGCATGGGGCGATTGCTGGCGGGCGCGATGGCGATGCTGCTGCTGGTCGCGGGTGGCCTGTTCTGGTGGCAGGGTCGGGCGAGCAACCAGCCCGTGCCGCAACTCGCGCTCGCCTCGCCACCACCGCCACAGATTGAAGGCCTGCCCGAAGGCGATGCCGCCGCCACCGGCGACGCCCCGCCCATGCCCGCTGAGGCCAGCCCGCAAAGCCGCGAACAAAGGCGCTTCGCCCGTTACGATCGCGACCGCGACGGCGTCATCACCCGTATCGAAATGCTGGGCAGCCGCACCAAGGCGTTCAAGGCGCTCGACAAGGATGGCGACAATCTGCTGTCGTTCGAGGAATGGGCGGTGGCGACATCGGACCGCTTCGGCGCCGCGGACGGTAACAAGGATGGCAAGCTGACCCCGGCCGAATTTGCCGCGACCGCGCCGAAACGCAGCCTCAAGCCGAAGTGCCGGTGCTGATCCAACGGGGAGGGGAGATTTACGCCCCCACCATCTCCCCCAACCAAGCGCCCAGCGACGCCCGCGCGCGTGCCGTATAGGCCTCCTTGCGCTGCTTTTTCTTCACATCGTCCAGCGTCGGGAACAGCCCGAAATTGACGTTCATGGGCTGATAGTCCGCGCTCACCACATTGCCCGTCACATGCCCCAGCAGCGCGCCCAGCGCCGTGTCGGCGGGCGGGGGCGTCATTACCCGGCCCTGCAACTCCGCCGCGGCAAAGCGCCCCGCCAGCAGGCCGATCGCCGCGCTCTCGACATAGCCCTCGCACCCCGTCATCTGCCCGGCAAAGCGGATATGCGGCGCACTTTTCAGCCGCAGCGTCGCGTCCAGCAATTTGGGCGACTGGATGAACGTATTGCGATGCAGCCCGCCCAGCCGCGCAAATTCGGCCTTTTCCAGCCCCGGAATGGTGCGGAACAGATCCACCTGCGCGCCATGTTTCAGCTTGGTCTGGAACCCGACCATGTTCCACAGCGTCCCGCTGGCATTGTCCTGCCGCAATTGCACGACCGCATAGGGCCAGCGGCCGGTGCGCGGATTGTCCAGCCCCATCGGCTTCATCGGCCCATGGCGCAGCGTTTCCGGCCCGCGCGAGGCCATCACCTCGATCGGCATACAGCCCTCGAAATAGGGGGTGTTGGCCTCCCATTCCTTGAACACGGTCTTTTCGCCGTCGATCAGCCCCCGGACGAAGGCTTCATATTGCTCACGGTTCATCGGGCAATTGATATAATCCTTCCCCTCGCCACCGCCGGGGCCGATCTTGTCCCAGCGATTGGCCATCCAGCACTGGTCCATGTCGATGCTGTCATGGTGGATGACCGGCGCGATCGCGTCGAAAAAGGCCAGATGCTCCATCCCTGCCGCCTGGCCGATGCTGGTCGCCAGCGCAGGCGCGGTCAGCGGCCCGGTCGCCACGATGGTCATGCCGGAGGCGGGCAGCGTGTCGATCCGTTCGCGGACAATCTCCACATTGGGATGCTCGGCCAGCGCGCGGGTGACGCCGCCCGAAAAGACATGCCGATCCACCGCCAGCGCTGAGCCAGCGGGCACCTTGGCCGGTTCGGCCTGCGCCATGATGACGGAATCGAGCCGCCGCATTTCCTGATGCAACAGCCCCACGGCATTCTTGTCCGCATCATCGGACCGGAAACTGTTGGAACAGACCAGTTCAGCCAGCCCCTCGGTCTGATGCGCCGGAGACATATCGCCCGCACCCCGCATTTCCGACAGGCGCACCTTCACCCCCGCCTGCGCCAATTGCCACGCCGCCTCGGACCCGGCGAGCCCGCCGCCGATGATATGCACCTGATGATTTGACATGGCGCGTTCCATGGCCCTCGCGTGCGCTCAGGTCAATCCGTCAGGCAACCGCTATGTCGCCGGTTCCATAATAAGCGCTCTCGTCCAGTATCCCCTCACGCTTGGCGACGACCACGCCCACCAGCACCTGCCCCGCGACATTCACTGCCGTGCGGCCCATGTCCAAAATCGGGTCGATCGCCAGCAGAAGCCCCGCGCCCTCCAGTGGCAGGCCGAGAGTCGACAGGGTCAACGTCAGCATCACGGTCGCGCCGGTCAGGCCTGCCGTTGCCGCCGAACCAATCACCGATACCACCGCGATCAGCGCATAATCGACGAGGCCCAGCGGGATGCCGTAAAAGCCCGCGACGAAGATCGCCGACAGCGCGGGGTAGATCGATGCGCAGCCGTCCATCTTGGTGGTGGAGGCGAGCGGAATGGCGAAGGCGGCGTAGCTTTTGTCCACGCCCAGCCTTTCGGTGACGGCTTCGGTGACGGGCAGGGTGCCAACCGAGGAGCGGGAAACGAAGCCCAGCTGGATAGCGGGCCATGCCTTGGCGAAGAAGGGCAGGGGCTTCAAACCATGGGCGATCAGCAGCGTGGGATAGACGATCAGCAGGACGATCGCCAAACCCAGATAGATGGCGCCGGTAAATACGCCAAGCCGCGCGAGCGCGTCCCAGCCATAGGTGGCGACCGCAGCCCCAATCAGCCCCGCCGACCCGACCGGCGTCAGGCGGATGACCCAGCCAAGCAGCGCGCGCACCACCGCCAGCAGCGACCGGACGAAGGCAAGGAAGGGGTCGGCCTTCTCCCCGACTTTGAGCGTAGCCAGGCCTACCGCGATGGCTATGACCAGCAATTGCAAGATGTTGAAGCTGATGCTGGTGCTGGCCGCGCCATCCTCGCCGATCTTGGTGCTGCCTGACAGCGCCAGGCTGTTGCCCGGCACCAGACCTTTGAGGAAATCGAGCCAGCCGCCGATCGACGATGGCGGCTTGGCGACCAGCGCGGCGTTGCTCAGGCCCACGCCCGGCTGGGTGATGATGCCGATGGTGAGGCCGATGAGGACCGCGATCAGCGCGGTGATGGCGAACCACAACAATGTCTGCCCCGCCAGCCGCGCGCCATTATCAAGCGCGCGCAGATTGGCGATCGACGCGACGATGGCCGCGAACACCAAAGGCGGCACGATGGCCTTGAGCAAGGAGACGAAGATCGATCCGACCGTCTTGAGCGTGGTCGCCAGCCAGTTGAGGTCGCCATCCGGCCCCGTGCCGATCTGGCGGGCGACAAGGCCCAGCGCCAGCCCCGCGACCATGCCGACCAGCACCTGAAATCCGAAACTGCGATAGGGTAGGGCCATGGTGTACCGTCCTGTGGGCGTAGGACGACCAATATGGAGCGGCGACACGCGATTGCGCGCAAGCAATATTTGGGGCGGGTTTAGTTTTGAACGGGGTGGAGCCTGTCTGCATCCTTCCCTTGCTCTCCGACACAATATCCGTTCGGGCTGAGCTTGTCGAAGCCTTGTCCTTTCTGCCTTGAGAAGAAGAACAGCCCTTCGACAGGCTCAGGGCGAACGGAGGCGGAGGCCTTTCATGCGATCGGATTGGCGACTGCCTGCCGCTGTGCCACATTGCCGGTCAAACGGATCGAAAGGGCATGATATGGGCTGGCGACTGGGGCTTTTGGCGGGCGCGGCGTTGATGCTGCCGAATGGCGCGATGGCGGCGGCGGACCCGGCAGTGGCGAAGGACATATTGATGCGCTCGGTCGCCTTTCGCACGGTGGAGGGGGCAGGGCAGGTGCCAAAGCTGGCGGCTTATTATGCGTCGGTGCTTAAAGCCGCGGGCTTTGCCGATGCCGACATCGTCATCACGCCGATGGGCGAAACGGCGACGCTGGCCGCGACGATCAAGGGGCGTGATGCGAAGCTCAAACCCCTGCTGATGATCGGTCACATGGACGTCGTGGCGGCGGATCGGGCGGACTGGACCCGCGATCCCTTCGTGCCCGTGGAGGAAAACGGCTATATTTTCGGGCGGGGCGCGGAGGATAATAAATATGACGTCGCGATGATGGTCGCGACGCTGGCGCAGCTGAAAAAGCAGGGCTGGACCCCGCGCCGCACAGTCATCCTGCTGCTGTCGGGCGACGAAGAGACCGCGATGGTGACGACCAAGGCCTTGGCCGCGCAATACAGGCAAGCCGAATTGCTGCTGAACGGCGATGGCGGCGGTGGGCTGCTGAATGAGGAGGGGAAGCCCGTCCTCTATCAATTGCAGGCGGGCGAGAAAACCTATGCCGATTTCGAGATCGGCTTTACCGATCCGGGCGGGCATTCGAGCGCGCCGACGCCGGGCAATCCCATCTATCGACTGGCCAAAGCGATCGACAGGATCGCGGCCTATCAATTCCCGCCGATGCGTAACGAACTGACCAAAGCGTCGCTCAGCCTGTCGGCGAACCGGATCGGCGGGGAGGTCGGCGCGGCGATGCAGCGTTATGCGGAGACGGGCGACATGGCGGCGGCGGAGTTGCTGTCGACCAAGCCGGAATTTGTCGGGCAGGTCCGCACCACCTGCGTAGCGACGATGGCGCAGGCGGGCCATGCGCTCAACGCCTTGCCGCAAAGCGCGAAGGTCATGGTCAATTGTCGCATCTTCCCCGGCGTGGCGATCGACGCGGTCAAGGCGGAGCTGGTGAAGGTGGTTGCCGATAGCGGCGCAACTGTGACCACGCTGGGCGATCCGCTGGCCAGCGATGCATCGCCCCTGCGCGCTGACGTCATGAAGGCGGTGCGCGACGCGGTGACCGCCCGTTCGCCGGGGATCACGGTGATGCCCGGCATGTCCGCGGGCGCGACCGACAGCCTCTATTTCCGCGCCTTGGGCGTGCCGAGCTATGGCGTGTCCAGCCTGTTCATGAAGGCCGAGGACGGCTTTGCCCATGGCCTGAACGAGCGGGTGCCGGTCGCGGGAATCGGGGAGTCGCTGGTGCAGTGGGACGCGGTGGTGCGGGCGCTGGCGAAGTAGAACGCAACCTCCGTTCGCCCTGAGCGAAGTCGAAGGGCTCGCCCGACTAGCGGGAGGGCACTTCGCTTCGCTCAGTGGAGGGCTTCGACTTCGCTCAGCCCGAACGGATAAGTGGGTTTACCCCCGCGCCACCGCATTCGCCGCAGACAGCACCGCCTGCACCGAAGCTGTCGCGACGTCCGCATCGGTCCCTACGCCGAACACCGTGCGCCCGTCCGGGGTGCGACATTCGACGTAAGCGGCGGCGTTCACGTCGCTGCCCGAACCGATCGCATGTTCGCTATAGTCGGCAATCTCCAGCGCGACGCCTAATTCATCGCGCAGCGCCGCCAGTACCGACGAGAGCAGGCCGTTGCCGCGCCCGGAAATGCTGCGTTCGCCGCCCTTATGGACGATCTTGCCGGTGAAGATGCGGTCGCCCGCCGCGCCGCCCTCATGATAGTCGATCAGGCGATAGGCCTGTTCGCCGCCCAGATGATAATGGTCCTGGAACGCCGTCCAGATGTCCGCGGCATTGAGTTCGCGGCTCGACTGATCGGCCATGCCCTGCACTACGCGGCTGAAATCGGCCTGCATCCGCTTGGGCAGTTTGAAGCCCTTGTCCTGCTGCAACACCCAGGCGACGCCGCCCTTGCCCGACTGCGAATTGACGCGGATCACCGCTTCATAATCGCGGCCCAGATCCTTGGGGTCGATCGGCAGATAGGGGACGTCCCAGATCAGGTCGTTGCGCGCTTCCTGTGCGGCAAAGCCCTTCTTGATCGCGTCCTGATGGCTGCCGGAAAAGGCCGTGAACACCAGTTCGCCGGCATAGGGATGGCGCGGATGGACGGGCAACTGGTTGCAATATTCGACCGTCTGGATGACCTCGTCAATGTCGCTGAAGTCCAGGCCGGGGTTGATCCCCTGCGTGTACATATTGAGCGCCACCGTCACCAGGTCGCAATTGCCGGTGCGTTCGCCATTGCCAAACAGGCAGCCTTCGACCCGGTCCGCGCCCGCCATCAGCCCCAGTTCCGCCGCCGCCACGCCAGTGCCACGATCATTATGCGGGTGCAGCGATATGACGACGCTGTCGCGACGCGAAATATGGCGACACATCCATTCGATCTGGTCGGCATAGATGTTGGGCGTGGCGCACTCCACCGTCGCTGGCAGGTTCAGGATCAGCGGCTTGTCCGGCGTGGGCATCAAAATGTCCATCACCGCCTCGCAACACTCTAGGCTGAAATCCAGCTCGGCGGTGGAGAAGGTTTCGGGCGAATATTCAAAATGCCAGTCCGTGTCGGGCTGGGCCGCCGCATTGTCGCGCAGCAGCTTGGCGGCAGTGACGGCGATCTCTTTGATCTGCGGCCGTTCCATGCCGAACACGATACGCCGCCAGGCAGGCGACACCGCGTTATAGACGTGAACAATGGCTTTCTTCGCGCCGCGCAGCGATTCAAACGTCGTCGCGATCAGATCCTCGCGCGCCTGGGTCAGCACCTGCACCATCACATCGTCGGGGATGCACCCGTCCTTCACCAGCCCGCTGATGAAGTCGAACTCGGTCGCACCGGCCGACGGGAAACCGACCTCGATCTCCTTGACGCCGACTTTGACCAGCAGGTCGAAGAAGCGGCTCTTTTTCTCCGCATTCATCGGGTCGATCAGCGCCTGATTACCGTCGCGCAGGTCGGTCGAGAGCCAGCGCGGGGGCGACGTGATGACATTGCCCGGCCATTGGCGGTTGGGCAGGTCGATCTGGGGAAAGGCGCGATATTTCTGGGACGGATCAATCAGCATCATGGGTCAGCTACTTCTTTTGCGAACGGGCGCGCGCAGAAATCAGTGGCGCAGCCCGGTTAACGATGATCAGCGAAAAGGAAGCCCTTAGGCGTATCGTTGCTGCCCATAATCGAAAGGCAGCGCAAAAACCACGCCTAAGGGCGTGTAAGTCGTAGCAGGGGAAGAAGCGTCGCGCTCTGCATGATGGGAGCGCTTGTAGTCGCTTTAGGGGCGAGGCGTCCAGTGCTTATTGCCCAACCCAGATCCGTCATCCTGACGAAAGTCAGGATCCAGGGTCCGGCACACAGCGCCCGACGCTCTGGACCCCGGAGCAAGTCCGGGGTGACGGAGAGGGAGTAGGTAGTCGTCTTACTTCTGGAACGCGGCGACGATCTTCAGTTCGATAGTATCGCCGACCATCGGCACGCCATAGCTCATGCCGAAATCGCTGCGCTTGATCGCACCCGTCGCAACGAAGCCGACATTTTCCTTGCCGCCCGCCATCGCCGGAGCCTTGCCCGCGCCATAAAGTTCGGCGTCCAGCGTGACGGGCTTGGTCACGCCCTTGATCGTCAGATTGCCGGTGATGTCTGCGCCGGTCGCGCCGTCGGGCTTCACGCTGGTCGATACGAAGGTCGCGGTCGGGAATTTGGCGGCATCAAAGAAATCCGCCTTCATCAGATGCTCGTCCAGCTTGGGAACGCCGGTACGCAGATTGGCGATCTTGAATTCGACCGACACTTTGGACGCGGCCGGGTTCGCCTTGTCCAGGGTCAGCGTGCCGGTCGGTTCGGCGATCGTACCCATATTGCTGGTAAAGCCCATATGGTCCCACGCAAAGACGACCTGGGTGTGGCCCGGATCGACGGTGTAGCTGCCGCCGGTCGCCTTGGCGGCATCCTTGCTGCCGGGCGCGGCTGGAGCCTGCGCGATCAGGACGGTGCCGCCGGTCAGGGCGATCAGGGCGGCAGCGGGGATGAGATATTTTTGCATCGGGACTCTCCAAAACGATCAAGGGGCGCAGCTTGAATAAGCTACGCCCCTAAATTGTTCCAGAGCCGTAACCGGAAACGGATCGTTCCTGTTCCGGCCCAAGGACTAGTCGCCATTGTGTCCAGGTGGAGCCGAGAAGCGTGATGATCGAGTAACGGAGCGCAGCATACTTAAGTATGTGAGCACCGTAACGCAGATCAGCGCGCTTCGCAGGCCCGCCTGGGCGCAATGGCGGCTGGTCCTTAGTTCTTTTCCTGATCCACCAGCTTGTTGGCGGCGATCCAGGGCATCATCGCGCGCAGCTTGGCGCCGGTTTCCTCGATCGGGTGGCGCTTGGCGGCGATGCGGCTGGCCTTCAGCTCCGGCTGCCCGGCGCGGTTGTCGAGCACGAAGTCCTTGACGAAGCGGCCCGACTGGATGTCGGCCAGAACGCGCTTCATTTCCTTCTTGGTTTCTTCGGTGATGATGCGCGGGCCGGTCTTGATGTCGCCATATTCGGCGGTGTTGCTGATCGAATAGCGCATGTTGGCGATGCCGCCCTCATACATCAGGTCGACGATCAGCTTGAGTTCGTGCAGGCACTCGAAATAGGCCATTTCGGGCGCGTAACCGGCTTCCACCAGCGTTTCGAAACCGGCCTGGACCAGCGCGGTGGCGCCGCCGCACAGCACGGCCTGCTCACCGAACAGGTCGGTTTCGCATTCCTCGCGGAAGTTGGTTTCGATGATGCCGCTGCGGCCACCGCCGACGCCGCTGGCGTAGGACAAAGCGATGTCATGGGCGTTGCCGGTCGCATCCTGATGGACCGCAATCAGGCAGGGGACGCCGCCGCCGCGCTGATATTCGGAACGGACGGTGTGGCCCGGTCCCTTCGGCGCGATCATGATGACGTCCACGTCGTTGCGCGGTTCGATCAGGCCGAAATGGACGTTCAGGCCATGGGCGAAGGCGATAGCGGCGCCGGGGCGCAGATTGGCGTGGATGTCGTCAGCATAGATGGCGGCCTGATGCTCGTCGGGGGCGAGGATCATGAGCACGTCGGCCCAGGCGGCGGCTTCCGCATTCGGCAATACCTTGAAGCCTGCGCCTTCGGCCTTCTTCGCGCTGCCGGAACCGGGACGCAGGGCGATGGCGACTTCGGCGACGCCGCTGTCGCGCAGATTCTGCGCATGGGCGTGACCCTGCGACCCATAGCCCAGGATGGCGACCTTCTTGCCCTTGATCAGGCCGATGTCCGCGTCGTGATCGTAATAAACCTTCATGAGTGTCTCTTCCCTCGAACCGTGCCATTTTCCTCGCCCCTTCAGGGGAGAGGATACGAAATCTTGGCGCGGCGAAGCCGTGCCTAGATGAAGTTGGAGAGGGGGACCGCTGTGCCGGCCCCCTCTCCAGCTGCGACTAGGCAGTCGATCAGAGTCACGTGCCTCTGAATCGACTGCCAAGTCTCGCTTCCTCTCCCCGCCGGGGAGAGGAGAATTCAGGTTAAATCGCGTCTTTCCCCCGGATCAGGCCGACGACGCCGGTGCGGCCAACCTCGACCAGGCCGATCTGGCGCATCAGGCCGACAAAATTGTCCACCTTGTCGGTGGTGCCGGTAATCTCGAAAATGAAGCTTTCGATCGTGGTGTCGACCACCTTGGCGCGGAACACATCGGCCAGGCGCAGCGCCTCGATCCGGTCCTCGCCAACGCCCGCGACCTTGACCAGCGCCAGTTCGCGCTCGACGAAGGGGCCGCTCTCGGTGAGGTCGGTGACCTTGTGGACCGGGACCAGCCGGTCGAGTTGCGCCATGATCTGGTCGATCACCTTGGGCGGGCCGCTGGTGACGATGGTGATGCGGCTCACCCCATGGTCGGGGGTGATGTCGGCCACGGTCAGGCTGTCGATATTATAGCCGCGCGCGGTGAACAGGCCCGCGATGCGCGCCAATATGCCCGCCTCGTTCGAGACGGTCAGCGACAGGACGTGTCGCTGGCTCAATTCTTCCTGAATATGCATCAGATGCTTGTCCCGTTATCCTGTTCAGCGTGCCCGTCAGCCTTGTCGGGGCGCTGTGAAATCATCGCCGTAAAGGCATAGTGCCAGCCGCCATCCTGCCGGTGGGCGAGGCGGACGGGAAAGCCCGTCACCGCATCGAACATCCGGCTGAGATGCTCACCCACATAGCGCGGCCCGATCAGCAATGTGCCGATGTGCCGTTCATGATGGTCGAACCCATGGTCCAGATGCACTTCCCATTCCTCATTGTCCGGGTCGGCATGGTCGATGGTCCATCCGGTCAGCTCGGCGCTGCCCGTATTCCGCTCGAAATCCCATGGTTCCGTGACGTGGATGCGCAGTTTGAGGTGCTGCGTCACACCGTCATCCTCATACCAGCGCCTTGGCTTCGTCCGTCATGCTGCCCTTCACCTGGCTGGGATCAAGCAGCATCTCGGTATGCGCCGCGCCCGACGGGATCATCGGGAAACAGTTGGACAGTTTCGCCACGCGGCAATCGACGATCACCGGGCCGGGCGTGTCGATCATGGCGCGGATGCCGCTTTCCAGATCATCCGGCCCGTCGATACGGATGCCGGTCCAGCCATAGGCTTCGGCCAGCTTCACGAAATCGGGCAGGCTGTCGGAATAGCTGTTGGAATAGCGGCTCTGATAGGTCAGTTCCTGCCACTGGCGGACCATGCCCATATATTCATTGTTCAGGATGAAGATCTTGACCGGCAGGCGATACTGGCTGGCCGTCCCCATTTCCTGAATGTTCATCTGGATCGACGCATCGCCCGCGACGCAGATGACCAGACTGTCGGGATTGCCCATCTGCGCGCCGATGGCAGCAGGAAAGCCATAACCCATGGTGCCGAGGCCACCGGACGTAAGCCATTTATTGGGCGCGTCGAAACCGAAATGCTGCGCCGCCCACATCTGGTGCTGGCCGACTTCGGTGGTGATGATGATGTCCTTGCCGGTCGCGTTGCACGCCTTGTACAGGTCCGCGATAGCGCGCTGGGGCATGATCTCGGTCGCATTCTCGGCATAGTCGAGCGACTTTTTCGCGCGCCAGCCATCGATCTGCGTCCACCAGGCCGACAGGTCAGCGGCTTCATGACCGCGCGCCTTCCACAACGCCACCATGTCGCTCAGCGCGCTGCCAACGTCGGCAACGATGGCGACATCGACATCGATGATCTTGTTGATGCTGCTGCGGTCGATATCGATATGGACCTTGCGGCTGCCCGGCGAGAAGGCGTCCAGACGGCCGGTGACCCGGTCATCGAAGCGTGCGCCGACGCAGACGATCAGGTCCGCCTTGTTCATCGCGAAATTGGCTTCATAGGTGCCATGCATCCCCAGCATCCCCAGCCATTGCGGCCCGGTTGCAGGATAGGCACCCAGACCCATCAGCGTGGAGGTGACAGGCGCACCGGTCATCGCGGCCAGTTCGCGCAGCAGCGCGGAGGCTTCCGGTCCGCTGTTGATGACGCCGCCGCCGGTATAGAAAACCGGGCGTTCGGCAGCCGCCAGCATCTCGACCGCGGCGTCGATCCCGGCGGCGTCCGCCTTGGTCTGCGGGTGATAGCTGGCATGGGCGACCGGTTCGGGACGCTTATAGGGGGCCGTCGCGATCTGGACATTCTTTGGAATGTCGATGACGACCGGGCCGGGGCGACCGGTGGTGGCGATATGGAACGCCTCATGAATGACGCCGGCGAGTTTCGCCGGGTCTTTCACCAGATAATTATGCTTGGTGCAGTGGCGCGTGATGCCGACCGTGTCGGCTTCCTGAAAGGCGTCGGTGCCGATCAGTTGGGTTGGAACCTGGCCGGTGATGACGACCATGGGGATCGAATCCATCAGCGCGTCGGTGATGCCGGTGACGGCATTGGTCGCGCCGGGACCGGACGTGACCAGGACGACGCCGGGCTTGCCGGTCGACCGGGCATAGCCCTCCGCCATGTGGGTCGCGCCCTGTTCATGGCGGACCAGAACATGCTTGATCGTGGGATGATTGAAGAGCGCGTCGTAAATGGGCAGCACCGCGCCGCCCGGATAGCCGAACACGACTTCGACGCCCAGATCCAGCAGGCATTCGACCAAAATGTCCGCGCCGCTTTTTTCGGCCACGATAGATTCCTTCGCATTGTTCAAGCCGCGCCCTTTGCGTCATGCGACGCGAAATGGCAAGGTGGCGGCCACTATCTGACATAAAATGACGTGTCAAATATTATTGTTGTAATTTAATTACGAATTCGTTGATAATTTTATCATCAATATATCGCCTTTCGCGCGCCCAGCCCGGCGGCGGCTGGTTAGAGAACCAGGTATATTGCCGCTTGGCATATTGCCGCGTCGCCAGCCGACCTTTTTCGATTGCACTGTCCAGCTCAGTGTCGCCATTGATCCAGCTGCGGATGTCCGGCACGCCGATGGCCCGCATTACCGGCAGGTCGGGGTGCAGCTTGCGCGCCAGCAGCGCCTCCACCTCCGCCACCGCGCCCTGCTCCATCATCAGCCCGAACCGCCGGTCGCACCGCTCCATCAGCCAGTCGCGCGGCGGCAGCAGGATCATCGGCGACAGGCTGATCGCGTCGCCAATCCCGCCGCTCTTATGCTGTTGCCAGGCTTTGAGCGGCCTGCCGGTCGATCGCACCACCTCCAGCGCCCGCGCCACCCGCGTCGTGTCGGCAGGGGCCAGCCGGGCGGCGGCTTCGGGATCTTCGACGCTCAGCGCCGCATGGGCGTCGGCGACCGGCAGCGCTCGCACCGTCGCGCGAATCTCCGGGTCGATCTCCGGCACTGGCGCGATCCCGTCCAGCAGCGTGCGGATATAGAGGCCGGTCCCTCCGACCAGCACCGGCAGGCGGCCCGCGTCATGGGCGGCGGCAATCTCTGCCTTTGCCTCGGCGGCCCAGCGCGGTGCGGTGCAGGCCTCCGCCCCGTCGATATGGCCGAACAGCCGGTGCGGCACATCGCCCATCTCCTCTGGCGAAGGGCGGGCGGACAGGATGGCAAGGTCGGCATAGACCTGACTCGCGTCGGCATTGATGACGATGCCGCCCGTGGCCTTGGCCAGCGCAATGGCAAGCGCGCTCTTGCCGCTGGCGGTCGGCCCGGCAATAAGCGCGACCCGTGGGCGGGATTCGCCGGTTCTTGGTTCGGAGTGTAGCATGTTCGTTGCGACCTTAGTGGCAAGCGCCTCGATGGGGCAGGGGGATATTGCAGAGGCCGCCGATCGGCTTGCCAAGGCGGGTTGCCAGCCGGGCGATACCATCTGGCTGGATGCGGACAAGGCCGCCGATATCTTCTTCGCCGCCGATCCGGTTGCGGCCCGCGCGGCGCTGCTCGACGTAGGGCAGGGGATCGACGTGATCGTCCAGCCGGTCGCCACCCGCGAGAAAGCATTGATCATCGCCGACATGGATTCGACCATGATCACGGTCGAATGTATCGACGAACTGGCCGACTATGCCGGGATCAAGCCGCAGATCGCCGAGATTACCGAACGGGCGATGCGCGGCGAACTGGACTTTGCAGGCGCGCTGGACGAGCGGGTCGCGCTGCTCAAGGGGCTGGACGACAGCGCCATCGATCGCTGCCGCGCCGAGCGGGTGACGATCATGCCGGGGGCCAAAGCACTGGTCCGCACGATGAAGGCGCGCGGCGCACGGGCGCTGCTGGTATCGGGCGGCTTCACCCGTTTTACCGGACCAGTGGCTGAGGAGATCGGCTTCGACGCCGCCGTTGCCAATGTGCTGGAGATTGCCGACGGCGCGCTGCTCGGCACCGTCTCCCGCCCGATCGTGGACGCCGCGCGCAAGCGGGCGGAACTCGAAGCGATGATCGCTGGCGGCATCGACCGCGCGCTGACGCTGGCGGTGGGTGATGGCGCGAACGACATTCCGATGATCGAGGGGGCAGGGCTGGGCGTCGCCTATCATGCCAAGCCCAAGACCCGCGCGGCCGCGGCAGCAGAGATCGTCCATGGCGACCTGTCGGTGCTGCTCTACGCGCAGGGCATTGCGTCCGCCGATTGGGTGCAGGGCTGATTTTTCGGCGCTTTCGACGCATTATCGTGGTTAAGCCACTATTCGCCGTCATTTCGCTCCGGTAATGGATTTTTTTGCGCGGTTCGCACGTTGGCCCCGCGTCGTAGCTGCTGTCGCAGTTGCTACGGCAAGAGGTTCAACGCGGCGTCCGGCGATCCCCGCCATCGCGCCCAGGGAGAAGATATGAAAATCAACCATATGGCTTTGGCTGCTGCCGGGTTGCTCGCACTGAGCGCCTGCGCGACGAATGAAGCCCCCGTCACCGTCGCGCCGCCCGTCGGCCCCGGCGCGATCGCTGGCACCGTTGCCGCCGACCGCGATGGCGACGGCTATGTCGATGGCTATTATACGTCGGACGGCATGTATCACGCCGTGCAGGGTCCGCCTTGCCCGCCGCCACCCCCACCGCCGGCCCCCCGTCGCGGAGAACGCGGCTGATCCGTAACACTGATCGGGCGCGGCATCACCGCCGCGCCCGCACCTTGCCCCTCACCCTGCTGCTGACCGCGTGCGCCGTCGCGCCTTTCGTCGCGCGCGCCCAACCGGCAGCGCCCGCCGAGGCCGCGAAGGCCAGCGTCGCGACCGAAATCCGTGCAGGCGTCAGCGGCAAGCTCAAGGAATTCTACGCGCCCCGTGGCTATTGGCCGCTCTGGGTGGAAAAGGACGCGATCGGGCCGCAGGCCGACGCGCTGCTGGCGCTGATCGCCAGCGTCGATGTCGATGGCCTCGACCCGCGCGACTATGACCCGCGCGGTCTCCAGCGCCTGATCGAGGAAGCCGACGCCAGCCCCACGCCCAAGGCACTGGCCCGCGCCGATCTGGCCCTGTCCAAGGCGCTTGCTGCGGTCGTTGCCGACATGCGACGCCCGGCGCGCGGCATGGGGATGCGCTATCTCGACCCGGAGGTCGAACCGCGCGATCCCGATCCATCCGACCTGTTGCGCGCCGCCGCCATCACCCCGTCGCTGACCGACTATATCCAGACCGCAGGCTGGATGAGCCCCTTCTACATGCAGCTGCGCACCGCTCGCGCCGACTATCAGGCGAAATGGGGCGACCTGCCCGACGTGACCCTGCCGGAAGCCGTCAAGCTGCGCCCCGGTGGTCGCGTGCCGGAGATCGCGCTGCTGCGCCACCGGCTCGGCCTGTCCGACGGCACCGCCTATGATAGGGTGCTGGTGGCGCGGGTGCGCAGCTTTCAGAGCGACCATGGCCTGACCGCCGATGGCGTCGCTGGCGCGCAGACCATCGTCGCGCTCAACCGGGGCGCGTCCTATTATGAGCGGCTGCTGGCGCTCAATATGGAGCGGACGCGGCTGCTGCCCGGTCCTTGGGTGCGCCATATCGTGGTCGATGCCGCCTCGGCGCGGCTATGGTATTATAGCAAGGGTTCGCTCGACGGCACGATGAAGGTCGTGGCGGGCGCGAAGCACACGCAGACGCCGATGATGGCGGGGATGATCCGCTACGCCACGCTCAACCCCTATTGGAACATCCCGCCCGATCTGGTGCAAAGCCGGGTCGCGCCCAAAATCCTGAACGGGGCGTCGCTCAAAGGGCTGCATTATGAGGCGCTAGCCGACTGGAGCGCCAATCCTGCGCCGCTCGCCCAGAGCGCGATCGACTGGCGGTCGGTCGCGGCCGGGCGCAGCGAAGTGCGGGTGCGGCAATTGCCCGGTGGCGACAATGCGATGGGCCGGGTCAAGTTCATGTTCCCCAACGACCTTGGCATCTACCTCCACGACACGCCCTCGCGCGACCTGTTCGCCAAACCTGCGCGCCATTTCAGCAATGGCTGCGTCCGGCTTGAGGACGCCCAGCGTCTTGGCCGCTGGTTCTTTGGCAAGCAGCCGGTGGCGGATGGCACCGCGCCGGAACAGCATCAGCCTTTGCCGCAACCGGTGCCGGTGTATCTCACTTATTTGACGGCGGTTCCCACGGCGCAGGGCGTCCAGTTTCTGCCGGATGTCTATGGGCGGGACGGGGATTGAGATTACACCAAGCTCCGTTCGTTTCGAGCGTGTCGAGAAACGGGGCAGAGGCAAGTTCAGCGCCACTAAAATGAGATTGCTGCCTTATCCGTTTCTCGACTTCGCTCGAAACGAACGTATGTGGTGTCAACCCTAGAGCCCCGCCACCAGCCCATCGATCGCCCCCTGCAAAATGTAACTCGCCGCCAACTTATCGACCAGCACCTCGCGCCGGGCGCGGCTGGCGTCGGCTTCCAGCAGGGTGCGGGTGACGGCCTGGGTGGACCAGCGTTCGTCCCACAGCAGGATCGGCAGGCCCAGATCCACGAGATTCTGCGCAAAAGCGCGGCTCGACTGGCTGCGCGGGCTGCCGGTGCCGTCCAGGTTCAATGGCAGGCCGATGACGATGCCCTTGACCTGCTGCTCCGTGATAAAGGCCGCGATGGCGACCTTGTCCTTGGTGAACTTGCCGCGATTGATCGTGTGGGCCGGACTGGCGATCGACCAGCGATCATCGCACAACGCCAGCCCGATCGTCTTGGTCCCCACATCCATGCCGATCAGCCGACCGCCTTCGGGCAGGCATTCGCGAAAGGCGACGCGGTCCGTGGTCAGCAGGCTCATGATTTGACGAACGCAGCCAGCCGCTGCCGGGCATCGTCGCGGACATTGGCCCAAAACAGGCTGTAATCATACACATGGTAATTATTGCCGGGCAGGGTGAACGGCCCCATGTCCACCGGCTCGCCGATCATCAGCACCCCGCTGGTGTCGCAGCGCGCAGGCACGATACCTGACAGGAGGCGCGGAGGCTTGCCTTCTTCGCGGCTGTCGAGCGTGCCGCGATTGGCGCTGGCCGGGGCCGCGCCGTTGAACGCGCCAGTGATGGGGTTGGTGCAGAGCATGTGCGTCCCCTTGCGCGGCTTGCCGCTATAGCCGGTTTTCTTGCCGAAGGTTTCGATCACCGCCGACGGATCGGCCGGTTCGGCATAGCTTTGCCAGCTGACGATACAATGCGCCTGGTCACGCCGCGCGCAGGCTGGCAGGCCGAGCGCGGGCAGGTCCGCCTCCACCGAAATCGGCCAGCCCACCGCATAGACCGCCGCGATCCGCTTCTCGACTGGCTTGCCCGCAACCTGTTCGCGCAGCAATTGCAGCAGGTGGCGCGACCCCTGGCTATGCCCGGCCAGGATCAGCGGCCCGGTGGGATTGGCTTTCAGGAAGGCTGCAAAAGCCTGGGCCACGTCGCGATAGGCTGCGGCCAGCGCCTTGTCGCCCTCCGGCCCGTCGGTCAGGAAGGCACCAAAGTTGGCCTGGCGATAGCGCGGCACCCAGATATTGCCCGCCGCGTTGAAGGCGCTGGCCTGCCCGGTCACGAAGCGGCGCGCGGTTGCGTCAGCCTCCTTCTCGCCGATCGGCGCGTTCCAATGGGCGTCGCCAAAGGTGGTGATATAGCTGGTGGGGTGGATGAAGAACACCGCCGCCTTTTCCGGCACGGGCGCGTCGTTGATCCCCTGCGGCGTCCACAGTGCGGGATTGTCCTTCACGATATCGGGCCGGGCGATCCACATCGCTTGCTTGTCATAGGCGTTGGCGGGCAGGGGTTGGAGGTCGCTGAACGCTTCGCGCGGGACCATTGCAATACGCATCAATTGGGGCTGCAAGATTCCATAGGCCAGCTTACCCACGATCACCAACACGATCAGGCCAGCGATGACATAGAGGAATTTGCGCGCCACGACTGCTCTCCGATGTTGGCCGGAACCCGTCCCGCCTGTCTGCCCGCCTGTCTGGCCCAACCGCCGCGGCGGCGCAAGATGAACCATGGTCGGCAGGTCGCCCCTTGAAGCGGGTTGAACCGAGTGCTAGCGGCGGAGCCATGTCAATAGACCTTCAAACCGTAAAAAAGATCGCCAGCCTCTCGCGCATTTCGGTGACCGACGCCGAAGCGCAAGCGATGGTGCCTGAACTCAACAACATCCTTGGCTGGGTGGAGCAACTGGGCGAGGTGGACGTCACCGGCATAGAGCCGATGACCGCCGTCATCCCCAATACCCAACGCCTGCGCGAGGACGCCGTGACCGACGGCAATGTCCGCGACAAGGTGCTGGCCAATGCGCCCCAGGCCGAGCATGGCTTTTTTGCCGTTCCCAAGGTGATCGAGTGACCAATCTTACTGACCTGACCGTAGCCGAAATCCGCGATGGATTCCGCGCTGGTGATTTTTCCGCGCGCGAAGTGGCCGAAGGTTTCAACGCCAATGTCGCGGCGGCCAAGGCGCTCAACGCCTTCATCGTCGAAACGCCGGAAAAGGCGCTGGCCGCCGCTGACGCTGCCGACAAGGCGAAGGCTGCTGGCGAAACGCTGGGCGCACTCGCTGGCGTGCCGATCGGCATGAAGGATCTGTTCTGCACGCAGGGCGTGCAGACCACCGCCGCATCGCACATGCTGGAAGGCTTTGTGCCGACCTATGAATCGACCGTGTCGGACAAGCTGTGGGCGGCGGGCGCGGGGATGCTGGGCAAGCTGAACTTGGACCAGTTCGCAATGGGATCGTCCAACGAGACCAGCTATTTCGGCAATGTAATCAGCCCTTGGAAGCGCGGCGGCGGAGACAATGCTGCCTTGGCTCCCGGCGGATCATCGGGCGGTTCGTCGTCGGCGATTTCCGCGCGGTTGTGCCCGGCGGCGACCGGCACCGATACCGGCGGGTCGATCCGCCAGCCTGCCGCCTTCACCGGCATTTCTGGAATCAAGCCGACCTATGGCCGTTGTTCGCGCTGGGGCATCGTGGCGTTTGCCTCGTCGCTCGATCAGGCCGGGCCGATGGCGCGGACGGTGCGCGACAATGCGTTGCTGCTGGAAGTCATGTCGGGTTTTGATCCCAAGGATTCGACCAGCCTTGATCTGGCAGTGCCACAGTGGGAAGCGGGCCTGTCCAGCAATCTAAAGGGCAAGACGGTCGGTATTCCCAAGGAATATCGCCCCGATGGCCTGAACGCGGAAATCGCGGCTTTGTGGGATCAGGGCATTGCCTGGCTCAAAGACGCTGGTGCCGACGTGGTGGAAGTATCGCTGCCGCATACCAAATATGCGCTGCCAACCTATTATATCATCGCGCCCGCCGAAGCCTCCTCCAACCTTGCCCGCTATGACGGCGTGCGCTACGGCCAGCGAGACCTGCCCGATGGCGCAGGCTTGCAGGACATGTATGCCGCCACTCGCGCCGCTGGTTTCGGGCCGGAGGTCAAGCGCCGCATCATGATCGGCACCTATGTGCTGTCTGCCGGTTTCTACGACGCTTATTATACCCAGGCGCAGAAGGTCCGGGCGTTGATCGCGCGCGATTTCGAGCGGGCATTCGAGCAATGCGACCTGCTGCTGACCCCGACTGCACCTAGTGCGGCCTTTACGCTGGGCGAAAAGCAGGCCGATCCGCTGGCGATGTATTTGAACGACGTGTTCACCGTGCCAGCATCGCTGGCCGGCTTGCCCGCAATGAGCGTGCCGGGCGGTCTGGACAGCCAGGGCCTGCCGCTGGGCTTGCAGATCATCGGCAAGGCGCTGGATGAGCAGACGGTCCTGAACGCTGGGCTGGCGATCGAGGAACGGGCTGGCTTCGTGGCGCGACCGGACAAGTGGTGGTAATAGCCTGAGCAAAGTGTTACCTTGGTAACACTGGAGATTTGGCAATGAACGCGCAGAGCAAGATCGATACCGGAACCATGACGAGCAAGGGTCAGATATTGATCCCCAAAGCCATGCGCGACGCCGCCGGTCTGGTGCCGGGGCAGCCTTATAAGGTCGTGCTGAACGAAGCGGGGCAAGTGGTGGTCGCGCCGCTGGGATTCAGCCCTGAGGAAGCAGCAGAGCGAAGTCGACGGGTACGCGAAGCGATCAATGCGATCGCCGGGAAATATCCCAATCCTGACGGTATGACTACGGATGAGTATATGCGGGAGATACGGGGCAATTACGAACCGTGATCCTTGTCGATTCAAACGTGCTTATCGATGTTCTGGATCGTGATCCCCATTGGTTCGAATGGTCCGCTGCCAACATCAATCGTGCCGCATTTGGTGCCTATCTGTTTGTAAACCCGGTAGTGATCGGCGAAATGGCGCCAAGGTTTGAGGCATTGGATGATCTGCGTGTTCTTCTGGCCGCCATGCTTATCGATGTGGAACCCTTGATGCCTGAGGGAGCATTTCTGGCGGGGAAAGCTTTTCAGGTTCATCGTCGTCGAAAGCAACCGATGGCAGCTAAATCCATCCTCGCCGACTTCCTGATCGGTGGCCATGCCCAATCCGTTGGTGCGACCATCCTGACGCGCGACCCGCGTTTCTACAGTAGCTATTTTCCCGGCGTGCCGTTGATCACGCCTTCAAAGGACGACTGATGACTGAATCAACCTATCGCATCCAGGGCGCAACCGGTGAGTGGGAGGTCGTGGTCGGCCTGGAAGTCCATGCGCAGGTGACGTCGAACGCCAAGCTGTTTTCCGGCGCGGCGACCGCGTTCGGGGCGGAGCCGAATACGCAGGTGTCGCTGGTCGATGCGGCGATGCCCGGCATGTTGCCCGTGCCTAACCGCGAGTGCATCCGCCAGGCGGTGCGCACCGGCATGGCAATCGACGCGCAGATCAACAAATGGTCGCGCTTCGACCGGAAAAATTATTTCTACGCCGATCTGCCGCAGGGCTATCAGATCAGCCAGCTCTATCACCCGATCGTGGGCGAAGGGCAGATCGAGATCGTGCTGGACGAAAAGAACCCCGAAACCAGCAGCAAGGTGATCGGCGTCGAGCGCATCCATGTCGAGCAGGATGCGGGCAAGCTGATGCATGACCAGCATCCGACCAGCTCCTATGTCGATCTCAACCGGTCGGGCGTGGCGCTGATGGAAATCGTGTCGCGGCCGGACATGCGCTCACCTGCCGAAGCGGGTGCCTATCTGGCCAAGCTGCGGACGATCCTGCGCTATGTAGGATCTTGCGACGGCAATATGGATCAGGGGTCGATGCGCGCCGACGTCAATGTCTCGGTGCGAAAGCCCGGCGGCGAACTTGGCACGCGGACCGAGACGAAGAACGTCAACTCGGTGCGCTTCGTCATGGCCGTGGTGGAGCGGGAGGCGAGCCGTCAGGTCGATGTGCTGGAGGCCGGCGGCAAGATCGTGCAGGAAACCCGCCTCTACGACCCGGACAAGAATGAGACGCGCTCAATGCGGTCGAAGGAAGATGCGCATGACTATCGCTACTTCCCCGATCCCGACCTGTTGCCGCTGGTGCTGGACGACGCGTTTCTGGACGAATGCCGCGCCTCGCTGCCCGAACTGCCCGACGTCAAGCGCAAGCGCTATGAGCAGGCGCTGGGCCTGTCGCCCTATAACGCCGCGACCCTGACCGCCGACGCGGATACCGCGCGCTGGTTCGAGACGCTGCTGGCCGAAAGTGCCGCCGCCCAAAAAAAGAGCGAGAGTGACGTCGCCAAGGCTGCGGCCAACTGGCTGCTGTCGGACCTCTATGGTGCGCTTAACCGGCTGGGCAAAAGCCTGGAGGACAGCCCAGTCAGTCCCGCGCAGGCCGCCGAATTGCTGGCGCTGGTTGCCGACGGCACGCTGTCGGGATCGCTTGCCAAGCAGGTGTTCGAGATCATGCTGGAAACCGGCGACGGGGCGGCCAAGATCGTCGAGGAAAAGGGTCTGAAGCAGACCAGTGACACCGGCGCGATCGAGGCGGCGGTGGCCAATGTGCTGGCGAACAATGCCGACAAGGTCGAGCAGTATCGCGGCGGCAAGGAAGCGCTGTTCGGCTTCTTCGTCGGCCAGACGATGAAGGCCATGCAGGGCAAGGCCAATCCGCAGGTGGTGAATGAGCTGGTGAAAAAGGCGCTGGCCGGGTAAGCCGCGCCGCTCTTTCAAACTGAAAAATTAAGGGGCGTCGCCGGGGAGACCGGCGACGCCCCTCGTTTTTGTGCCCGGCGCCCTGGGGGAGGGATTATGCCGGGGCGGAATGGACGGACCGGGAGGGTCTGTGGAGTGTGGCCCGTCCATTCACAATCAAGACGTCACAGCACGAAGTTAACCGTCGCCCTAAATGAGATGGCGACGTGATTTTGTTGTTCTTCCGCGCCAAACTCGCCGCCGACGCGGAACGTGTCGGTGCCGCCATAAAGGCGCGCGCGGCCGGTCCAGCCATTGGTGCGATCGTCCGCCACCAGGGTGAAGCGGTCGCCGCCCTTGAAATAGGCCACCGTGTCACCGAGCGATCCGCCAATGATCTGGCGACGACCACCCTCCAGCTCCAGCCGGACCCAGCCATCTTCGGGCTTCAAGCTGCCAAAATCATAGCCCGCCGTCACTGTGCTGTTGGCGGTGGTTTCATCGCTCGTGCGGCCAAGGACGGTCAGGTTGAAAGCGTCCCCACCGCCAGCCTCGCTATAGCCGTCCTCCTTCAGGCGGTAATAGTCGATACCGACCGCCGGGCGCAGGCTGAGCCGCCCCATCTGCCACTGATAGGAGGCCCCAGCGGTCGCGGAATAGAGTTTGCCATCCCACTTGCCGTCCGCCGTGCGGGTGACGTCGCCATTTTCGAAATGGCGGGTGCCGGTAAAGCCGATCGTCGCCGCCGATAGCCGAGCGAAGGCCAGCAACGGTCCCCATTGGCCGCGCCAGTGCGCGGCCAGCTCATATTGATCGGAATCGACCGCATTGTTGGAGCTGCCGCTGCTGTCGCTGGCGTGGATATAGGCGAAGGAACCGCCGAACGCGCCCAGATCGGTCAGATATTCGACGCCACCACCTGCGCCCCAACCGCTGATGTCGTAGGATGCTGTATCGCCCACGCTCTTGGCCCCGCCAAAACCGACCTGTTGCAGCCAGAAGCCCAGCCGCCCGTCCTTGGTGCGATAAATGCCATTGGGGTCTGACAGGATGCGCGCGGTTGCGCGCGACCCCGACGTCACCGCCTCGAACGTGCCGCCTGCATGGTCGGGCAGCATTTGGCGCAAATTGGTGGCGAGCGTCGTGCCGTCGCTGATGCCCAGATAGGCGCTGGCGACCGCGGCGTCATTGTCGAGCGCGTCGAAGATCGCCGGATAGGCGCGGGCGAGCGAGCCGGTGAGGCCCAGATCGGCAACGCTTTTCGCCGCGATTGAGATGGTGACGGTGCCGGCATTGCTGTCGCCAGTGACGCTGCCCTTGAACAGATAGGGTAGCAGCGTGCTGGTCGCCAGCGTCGGTGATCCGCTGAGCGATCCGGCCCGCACGATGACATAGTCGCCCGCCGATCCGCTGACCTGGGTCAGGTTCACCTTGACTTGCGATCCGCTGGCAAAGCTGGCCGCGCCCGCTACGTCATAGAGGGTGGCGGTGCTGGTCGCCGCGTTGATGGTGACGCCGAGCGTCGATGTGCCGCTGGCGGCCAGGGAAGCAAGCGACACCGTATCGGTGTTGGTGGCACCCAGCGTGCCGCCGTTCAGCACCACCGCCATATTGCCGCTGTTGCTGATCGCCCCGGACAGCGCCGATGTGCCGCCCAATGTCAGCGTGCCGCTGCCGTTGCCGAAATCGACCGCGCCAGTCAGCTTGGCGCTGTCGGCCAGCGACAAGTTGGCATTGCCGACACCGAAGCCGACATTGCCGGTGAGGCTGGACGTGCCGGAAAGGGCAATACTGTCATTACCTGCGCCCAGCGTCAGATTGCCGGTGATGCTGCCCGCCGAGACGGTGAGCGCGTCATTGCCCGATCCCAGTTTGATGTCGCCGATGATCGACGGCGCGGTGGCGGTCGAGGAGGCGAGTGCCTGCGTCAGGGTGACGCCGCTGCTGTTGGCGCTGAGGTCGATCGCGGTATTGATCAAGCCGCCCGATGCGCTGATCCGGCCGGTGTTGGACAGGCTGGCGAGCGTGCCGGAGGAATCGAGGATCGCGATCGCGGTGCCCTTCTCCGTACTGAGCGCCGATGCGCCGACGGTGCCGCTGATGGTAAGGGCGTTGACCGATGCGCCCGCGTCGATGACGATGGCACGCGCCGATGTGCCGGTCAGTGCCGATCCGGTCGCGCCGATCGTGCCGCCGACCTTGATCGTGCCGGTGGTGGCCCCGGACCCCAGCCGCAATGCTGTGGCGTTGCTGTCATAGGATACGGCGGACAGCGTGCCGTCGATCCCGATCCCCGTGGCGATGGTGACATTGCCGCCGAGGCCACCGATGGTGAGGCCATTGGCGGCGACCCCGTCATAAATGCCATAGCCACCGATCGCGCCCTTGACGATCAGGCCATAGCCCGAACTGTCGGCCGCGACCGCGCCAATGTTAGTGTCGGCGCTGGAGGAGCCGACCTGCACCGCAGCGGCGGAGCCATAGCTGATGATCGACGCGCTGCCTTCGCTGGCGTCGAGCAGGCCATCATCGTCCACATCTGTGTCTGTGGTGCTGAGCGTTGGCGGCACATCGAAGATCACGCCGCCGCCCACATTGCCCGCGATGACTACGGCCGAGCCGCCCTGCAACAGATCGTCCGCGTCCAGCTTGGTCACGTCGGTCGGACGAGTGGTGGAGCGATAGCCGGTGCTGACGATGCTGCCCTGGATTTTAAGCGCGCCGCTGATGTCGCCCAGCAATGCTGCACCGATGCTGTTAGCGCCGAGCATTGACGTCGAACTGCGCAGCGTGACATTGCCGGTCACGGCATTGGCGACCAGCCCATAGCTGTTGTCGCCAGTGACGGTGGTGGTCCCGCTGGTCGTCAGATTACCGGTCAGTGCGCCGTCGAGCCGGATGCCAGCGGACTGGTTGCCCTCAATCGTCATCGTGCCGCTATGGTCCACATTGCCGACATGGGCTGCGCCGGACTGGACCCAGATCCCGGTCTTGCTTGATCCCTTGGCGAAGGTGCCATCTATGTCGCCATCGCTGTCGGTGTCGGTCGCGGTGTAGTTTTCAGTGAGGGTGATCGTGCCGCTATTGGTGATGTCGCCGGTGGTGCCGGGGACAGCCAGGACGCCGGTGACATTGTCCGCGTCGTTGATCGTGATCGTGCCGGCATTGCTGACGTCATGATTGCTGTCGAGGGTGACCCCGGTGCCGCTGGTTAGGGTGATCGATCCGGCGGAACTGATGATGATGTCGTCCGCCGATCCGCTGGCGATGGTCGATGTCTTGACTGCGGTCGTGGTCGATGTGCCGATGGTCGTGGCTGCCATGGCGTTGGCCAGCGTCAGCGCGACCAGCGCCGGGGCGATGGCCGTGCAGGCCAGTAGATGTCGCATGATGTCTCCTCTGCGTGCCGCGCCTGATTTTTATGCGCGCGTGCAGAAAGGACGGTGCCGGACCGGTATTTCCGTCTGAACCGATGTTCAGAAAGCGAAGTCGATGCCGATCCGCACGGTACGGGGCCGCAATGGGGTGTAGTAATCGGTGCGCAGGTCGAAGGGCGTGCCGAGCGAGAAGCGGTTGCCGTCGCTGTCGAGCAGGTTGGTGAGTGCGAGCGACATTTGCACGGGGCCGCGCGTCACGCTGGCCGACAGGCTGGTGTCGATATAATCGCCCTGGGTCCGCCCCAATATCGGACCGACGCCCAGTTGCGACTTGCCGACATAGCGGGCCGATCCTGACAGATGCAGGGTCGTCGCATCGCCCATCGGCGCGCGATAATCAAACGCCAGCCGCCCGCCCAGATTGGCGACATTGGGAAGGGTGAGCGACCGCCCTTCGTAGGAAAGCGCTCGCAGGAATTGCGCGGGCTGGGTCAGGCGGCTGTCATTATAGATGATGCTGCCGTCCAGCGTCAGGCGCGGGATCGGGCGCACCACGATCCGCCCCTCCGCCGTGTAGATGCGCCCGTCGCCGATATTGGCGGTGGTTGGCAGGCCGATCCGGTCGGTCACGTCCGCCTGAATGTTGCGCCAGTCGGTATAGGCCAGATTGCCGCTGATCGCGATCGCGTCGCGGCCCGGCACGCCCTTGCGGAAGCCGACCTCGACGGTCGAGGCGCGGTCATTCTGGAACCGGCGGACCCGCTGGTCATCCACTGCCAGCCCGCCGGGCCGGAAGCCCTGTTGATAGCGGGCGTAAAGAGTGACGTCGGGGATCGCGTCGGTCAGCAGCGCAAAAGAGGGGAGGAAGATGGTTTCGCTGCGGTCCGCCTGTGCTTCGGCGCGGGCGAGGTCAGCCGAGGACAGGGCCGAAACGGGATCGAGCGCCTCGCCCGACAGGCGGCTGTTGGTCAGCCGTCCGCCGACCGTGGCGATCAGGCCTTTGACCGGCTCGAATGAGGCTTCGCCGAACAGGGTCGCTTCCTTGACGCTGTTGCGCACCCCGGTCGCCGTCGCGGGCATCCCGCCGCCGAACATCGGCACGCCGGGGATGACCTGCGGCTGAAAAGGGGTGGTGCCGTAGGAGGTCAGCGAGCGGCTGATCTTCGAGCGGCTTTGCAGGTAGGACGCGCCCAATATCCAGCCCAGGCCATTGTCGAGATCGCGCACCAGCCGGTTTTCGGTCGAAAAGATATCGACATCATTGCGCTGGCGGAACAGCGCGCTGGGGCCGTCCGGCTGGGTGGCGTCATAGCTTTCGGCCAGCTCGTTATGGACAAAGCCGGTCGAGGACACGAAGCGCAGCGTATCCCACTGACGCTCGATCCTGATATTGCCGAGCAGATAGTCGGAAAAATAGGGCTGGGCGACACTGGAGGCGCGTTGGAGCCGGTCGAGCGACTGGGTCGCATATTGGGCGTCCCGGCCGTCGATATGCTGGTACACGCCATTGAGGTCGATGGTCCAGTTTTCGTCCGGGGCGAAGCGCAAAGCGGCGCGACCGCCATAGGTGCGGGTGCGGTTGACGTCGTTCAGGTCGCGGCTGACATCGTCGATATAGCCGCCCTCCTGTACGCCATAGCCAACGACGCGCAGCGCGAGCTTCTCCACGACGATCGGCACATTCAGCGTGGCGGACAGATCGCCGCCGGGGTCGCCATGCTGGGTGGCGGAGAGGCCCGCCGACATTTGTCCGCCAAATTCGCCCAGATTGGGGGCATTGGGCATGATGCGGATGATTCCGCCAAGCGATCCCGCGCCATAGAGGGTGCCTTGCGGCCCTTCCAATATCTCGACCCGGCCAACGTCATAGAGTTTGAGGTCCGGGTCGGGTGCGGCATAGTTGAGCCGCATGTCGCCCAGATATTGGCCGGTAGTTGCCTGGGTCGGCCCGGCGACGCCGGAATCGGCGATGGCGCGGATGAACAGCTTGTTGCGGCCTGCGCCTGCATGGGTGGAACTGAGGCTCGCGACCCGCGCCAGCAGCGTGGCGGTGCCGCCCGAAGCTTCGCCGCTGGAAAAGAGGTTGGTGTCGAGCGCTTCGACCATGCCGGCATAGCGGAGCAAAGGCGTGTCGCGCTTGGAGGCGGTGACGATGATCTCGGCTGCGGGTTGATCGGCCAGAGGTGCCGCCGCGATTGGTGCAGGCGCGCTGGGGCGCGGGGCAGGGCGGGCGCGGACGATGCGCCAGGTGATGGCATCGATTCGCCGGGCGGTCGCGCCGCTGCCCTTCAAAAGTCGCTTGAGCGCCGCTTCCACCGACAGGCGGCCCGTGACGGCGGGGGTCGCTATTGCAGCGAGCGACTGGTCCGACATGCCGATGCTGACGCCGGTTTGCCGGCCAAGCGCCACCACGGCCTCGCCCAGCCGTGCGGGGGCGATGCTGATAGCCTGTCTATCCGCCGCTTGTGCGGGCGTTGCGATTGCCAGGGCGGTGACGATCAGGAGGTCAGCTTTGCGGCCCATTCCCTTCCTTCAGCACCCAGCCGTCGCCGGTGCGTATCGCGCTCAGTCCCATCAGCGGCGCGGCACCCACGAAGAAGCGCGCGGGGTCCTTGTCCAACCGGATGGTGCCGGTGAAGCGCATCGCCCGCGCGCCGGGCGTGGCGTTCAGCTTTACGCCGAGCGACCGGGCAATATCCTGGCTGATCTCGCTGACCGCAGCATTGGCATAGACCAGCCGCCCCTGCCGCCAGCTGGCAACCGCCGCCGGAGCGACATCCATCACCCGTAAGCCCTGCGCATCGTCGGCAAGCGCGCGTCCGGCAGGCAGGCTGATGGCTTGCGCCTCAGGGTTGTAGATCACCTTGCCCTCGGACACGCCGATCCGGGTCGCGTCTCTGGTGTGGACGATGTTGAACACCGTGCCCGCATCCTCGAAAACCGCGTCGCCCACGGTCACGCGAAACGGGTTGGCCTCGTCATGGCGGACGGTGAAGGCTGCTTCGCCGCTGTCGAGCGCGGCAAATCGCGTATCGTTGCGGTCGAGCCGCAGCGTGGTGCCGCCATTGACGTCGATCTGCGTGCCATCCTCCAGCGCGATGATGCGGGTTTCGCCGGGGCGAGTGGTGACGGTGTAGATGTCGGCGCGGGTCATCATGCCTACCGAAATCGCCGCGACCAGCGCGGCCGCAATCGCGCCGCCGCCGACCCAGCGCCATGTCCGGCGTTGCGGCTCACCCGGATCATTGGCCGCGACCGGCATGGCGACGGGTTCGGGCGGAATGATCATGTCCAGCTCGGTGTCGGCTGCCATCAGCGCGTCATAGGCGTCGGCACGCGCCGGATCGCCCTCCAGCCACAGGGTGAAGGCCTCCCAGTCGACAAAGTCGGGATCGCGCGTGCGGATAACCCATCCGAGCGCTTCCTCTTGCATCATGGCTCCAGCCCTGTTCATTTTTTGCCCCTTGCAGAGACTGACGCCGCCGATCCGCTCATGCCGTATCCATTTTCTGCTTGAGCGCGATCATCGCACGATAGGCCTTTTGCAAGTCCTTCTCCACCGTGGTCAGGCTGACCCCCAGTTCGTCGGCGATGGCACGTTGCCCGACCCCTTCGATACGGAAGCGACGGAACACCAGCTCGACGCGCGGGCCAAGGGCGCGCAGCACCGCGCGCGCCTCGTCCAGCGTCTGGTTGAGGATCAGCCGTTCGTCGACCGGCATGTCATCGGCGGGGTCGGCCATCACGCCGCCTGCCCCTTCTGCCCAATCCTGTTCGCGCCGTTCGCGCCGGGTGGCGGATCGGTAGCGGTCCAGCATCAGATTATTGGCCATGCGATAAAGATAGGGCAGCGGATCGGCGACCGGGCCGATTTCCTTCGCCTCCAACTTCATCCACATGTCCTGGATCATATCTTCCGCATTCTCCCCTGCGCCGCGCGCGCGCAGGAAGCGAAGCAGGGCGGCGCGGTTTGCCATGAAAAGTTCGGAAAGGCCGGTGGCCATGCCTGTCTATGTCCAATGCGGGGCAGTTCTTGGCGGGTTGCCATAGATGGCCGGGCGGGGTCTTGGCAACGCCCAAGCTGTTTACGCGGTCGCGTTGCTGCATTAGCGCTGCACGTAGAGGGTGATCGGAGCATGACGGCATGACGGATGGCGTGGACAGGGCGGCGGCGCGGGCGGCGGGGATGGACCCGGATCGGCTGGATGCGCTGGTCGGCCATCTGGACCGGACCTATCTGGCGTCGGGCAAGCTGGCGCATATGCAGTTGCTGGTCTCGCGCGATGAACAGCCTTTGCTGTCGATGGCGCGCGGCGCGGCGCGGGCGAGTGGCGAGCCATTACGCGACGATGCGCTGTTTCGGATCGCGTCGATGACCAAGCCGGTCACATCGGTCGCCTTCATGATGCTGGTGGAGGCGGGCAAGGTCGCGCTCGATACGCCGGTGGCGGACGTTATCCCCGAATTTGCCGACCTGCGCGTCGGGCGGGGCAATCGGGCGAAGGTGAAGCAGGCGATGCGGATGATCGACCTGCTGCGCCATACATCGGGCCTGACCTACGGGCTGCAACGCCATACGCCGATTGACGCGCGATACCGCTTGCTGGGGCTGGACGAGTTTCAGCAGAAGCGCACGTCTGACGATTTTATCGCCGATCTCGCCCGGCTGCCGCTGGAATTTTCGCCTGCTGAGCGGTGGAATTATTCGGTATCGACCGATGTGCTGGGCGTCGTGGTGGAACGGTTGAGCGGGATGGACCTCGACGCTTTTTTCCGCACCCGCATCTTCGATCCGCTGGGCATGACCGACGCTGGTTTTGTCGTGCGTGACGATCAGGTCGATCGGATGACCGATGCCTGGCGGCTGGATGAGGACGGGCAGCGGGTGATCGCCGATCTGGGCGTGCGCAGCGGCTGGCGGCGGCAGGGGCGGTTCCTGTCCGGCGGGGGCGGGCTGGTGTCGAGCGTGGCGGATTATCACCGCTTTGCGCGCATGTTGCTGCGCGGCGGAGAGCTGGACGGCGCGCGAATGTTGCAGCCAGAAACTGTAGCGATGATGCAAGGCAATCATCTGCCGGGCGGGGGCGATCTCGCCCACCACTCGACCGGCATGTTCAGCGAGGCCGACTATGAGGGGGTGGGCTTTGGCCTGGGCTTTGCGATGAACCTTGAAAGCCGCGAATATTATTGGGGCGGGGTGTTTTCGACCTATTTCTGGATTGACCCGATCGAGCGGCTGATCGGCATTTTCATGACACAATTGCTGCCTTCCAGCGCCTATCCGGTGCGGGCAGAGCTGCGCGCCGGTGTGCGGGCTTCGATTGTCGAGCGTCGGGGCAAGCCAGCGCACTGATTTTTTTGCTGCGCTGCAAAAACCCTTTGGCTTGGGCAGGGGCGCTGTGCCATCATCGCCTGACAGAATAGGGGGACCAGCCGCATGAACCTCAAGGGCCAGACCAAACTTCCCATCCCCGCGCCGCGCCGGGTTGACCCCGAAGTCCTGGCCCATGAGATTGTCGAGCGGCTGACCTATCGCATCGGCAAGAATGCTGCCGCGGCCAAACCGCATGACTGGTTGCACGCTGTCATCCTCTCGATCCGCGACCGGGTGATCGACGCCTGGATCACATCGACCCAGAAAACCTATGAGGAAGAAGGGCGACGGGTCTATTATCTGTCCCTGGAATTTCTGATCGGCCGGCTGATGCGCGACGCAGCGTCCAACATGGAAATGCTGGACGACATGCAGGCCGCGCTCGCGTCGCTGGGCGTCGATATCGACATTATCGCGGCGCTGGAGCCGGATGCAGCGCTGGGCAATGGCGGGCTAGGCCGTCTGGCCGCCTGCTTCATGGAGAGCATGGCGACGACCGACGTACCGGCTTATGGCTATGGTATCCGCTATGTGAATGGGATGTTCCGGCAGGAAATTTCGGACGGCTGGCAGGTGGAACTGCCCGAAACATGGCTGGCACACGGCAATCCGTGGGAGTTTGAGCGGCGCGAGGCGAGTTACGAGGTCGGCTTTGGCGGGCGGGTCGATCCCGCCGAAGGCGAGGATGCCGGACCGAACCAGATGCACTGGCGCCCGTCAGAGCGGGTGATCGCGACCCCCTATGACACGCCGATTGCGGGTTGGCGCGGCAAGCGGGTCAACACGCTGCGGCTTTGGCAGGCGCAGCCGATCGACCCAATCCTGCTTGCCAAATTCAACGCGGGCGATCATCTGGGCGCACTGGCCGAGAGCAATCGCGCCGAATCGCTGACCCGAGTGCTGTATCCTGCCGACAGTTCGGCGGCGGGGCAGGAATTGCGGCTGCGGCAGGAATATTTCTTCTCCTCCGCTTCCTTGCAGGACATCGTCCGGCGGCACATCCAATATTTCGGCAGCATCGTGACTTTGCCGGACAAGGCGGCGATCCAGCTCAACGATACCCATCCGGCTGTGGCGGTGGCGGAGCTGATGCGCATCCTGCTCGACGATCACGGGCTGGATTTTGGCGAGGCGTGGGACATTACCCGGCGCACCTTCAGCTACACCAACCACACGTTGCTGCCCGAAGCGCTGGAAAGCTGGCCGGTGCCATTGTTCGAGCGGTTGCTGCCCCGGCACATGCAAATCGTCTATGCGGTCAACAGTCGGTTGCTGGCGGAGGCGCGCAAGTCCGGTCAGTTTGACGACCATGGGATCGGCGCGATCTCCCTGATTGACGAGGGCGGCGACCGGCGGGTGCGGATGGGCAATCTGGCCTTTGCCGGATCGCACAGCGTCAATGGCGTGTCGGCGCTGCATACCGATTTGATGAAGGTCACTGTCTTTGCCGACCTGCACAATCTTTATCCCACGCGGATCAACAACAAGACTAATGGCGTCACCTTCCGCCGCTGGTTGATGCAGTGCAATCCGGGCCTGTTCGGGCTGATCCGCGAGGCGATTGGCGACCGGTTCATGGACGATCCCGAAGCGTTGCGCGACCTTGATCCCTTTGCCGACGATAGCGCGTTTCAGGAGAAATTCCTGGTCGTCAAGCGGTCGAACAAGGAAGCGCTGTCCAATATCCTGCGGCAGAAGGTCAACGCCCGGATCGATCCGGCTGCGATGTTCGACATTCAGATCAAGCGCATCCACGAATATAAGAGGCAGTTGCTCAACATCGTCGAGGCAGTGTCGCTCTATGACCAGATCCGATCGCACCCGGAAAAGGACTGGGTGCCGCGCGTCAAATTGTTCGGGGGCAAGGCGGCGTCGAGCTATCATAATGCCAAGCTGATCATCAAGCTGGCGGGCGATGTGGCGCGTGCGGTCAATCATGATCCGGCGGTGCAGGGGCTGCTGAAGTTGCAGTTCGTGCCCAACTATAACGTGTCGATGGCAGAAGTGATGATCCCGGCGGCGGACCTGTCCGAACAGATTTCGACCGCGGGCATGGAAGCGTCCGGCACCGGCAACATGAAGTTCGCGGTGAATGGCGCGCTGACCATCGGCACGCTGGATGGCGCCAATGTCGAGATGCGCGATCATGTGGGTGAAGAGAATATCATCATCTTCGGCCTGACTGCGCAGGAGGTGAATGAGCGCCGCGCCAATGGCTATAATCCGGGCGAGGTGATCGGCCAGAGCCGCGAATTGTCGCAGGCGCTCGACGCGATCGCCAGCGGCGTATTTTCGCCCGACGACCCGGATCGCTACAAAGGGCTGATCCAGGGCATCTATGAGCATGACTGGTTCATGCTCGCGGCTGATTTCGACAGCTATTCCGCCGCGCAGCGCAATGTCGATGCGCTCTGGACGGATGGCGCTTTGTGGGCGAAGAAGGCTATCCATAATGTCGCCCGAATGGGCTGGTTCTCGTCGGACCGGACCATCCGCGAATATGCGACCGACATCTGGAAGATAGAGTCATGACCTGGATGCGAGGATAGAGCGGTGTTGACGCCGGAGCAGATTGACCGGCTGATACAAGGTCGCGAGGACGACCCCTTTGCCACGCTTGGCGTGCATCCGGCCGATAGCGGTTTTACCGCCTGCGTTTTATTGCCAGAAGCGGTTGGGGTTACCGCCCAGACGCTGGACGGCAGGCCGGTCGGCGAACTGGCGGCGATCCACCCGGACGGACTGTTTTTCGGCAAGGTGAAAATCCGCAAGCGCCAGCCGCTGCGTTATGTCGCCCATTATGGCGATGGCGGCGACCATGTTATGATCGATCCTTATGGGTTCGGCCCGGTGTTGGGGCCGATGGACGATTATTATTTCGCCCAAGGATCGCACGGGCGGTTGTTCGACAAATTGGGCGCGCATGTCATGACCCATGACGGAGCGACCGGCACGCATTTCGCGGTCTGGGCGCCCAACGCGAAGCGGGTGTCGGTGGTCGGCGACTTCAACCGCTGGGACGGCCGCCGCGCACCGATGCGCCACAGGACAGACGCGGGCGTGTGGGAGATTTTCCTGCCTGATGTCGGACCGGGCAGCGCGTATAAATATGAGATTATGGGCGCGGACGGAGTGGTGCTGCCGCTCAAGGCCGATCCATTTGCCTTCCAGTCCGAATTGCGCCCCTCGACCGCATCGATCGTCGCTGCGCCGCTGGATCACAAATGGGGGGACGCACGGCATAAGGAGCATTGGCAGAAGGCCGATGCGCGGCGCGAGCCGGTGTCCATCTATGAAGTCCATGCCGGGTCATGGCAACTGGACGAGGCCGGCGATTTTCTGAGCTGGGACGAGCTGGCCAACCGGCTGATCCCCTATGTTGTGGGCATGGGTTTTACCCATATCGAATTTCTGCCGATCAGCGAATATCCCTATGATCCCAGCTGGGGGTATCAGACGCTGGGTCTCTATGCGCCGACCGCGCGTTTTGGCGATCCGGCGGGGTTTGCGCGTTTCGTCGACGGGGCGCATCGGGCCGGGATTGGCGTGATCCTCGACTGGGTGCCGGCGCATTTCCCGACCGACGAACATGGGCTGGCCTATTTTGACGGCACGGCGCTCTATGAACATGCCGATCCGCGCAAGGGGTTCCACCCCGATTGGAACACCGCCATCTATAATTTCGGGCGGCGCGAAGTATCGCAATATCTGGTCAACAACGCGCTGTTCTGGGCCGAGCGCTATCATGTCGACGGGTTGCGGGTCGATGCGGTCGCATCGATGCTCTATCTCGATTATTCCCGTCAACCGGGCGAATGGGTGCCCAACGACCATGGCGGGCGGGAGAATGTGGAGGCCGTGGCGTTCCTCCAGCAGCTCAACAGCGACCTTTACGGCACCCATGGCGGGGTGATGACGATCGCAGAGGAATCGACCAGCTGGCCGGACGTGTCGCGTCCGGTGCATACGGGCGGGCTGGGTTTCGGGTTCAAATGGAATATGGGGTTCATGCATGACACGCTGCGTTATTTGCAGCGTGATCCGGTGCATCGTCGCCATCATCATGACGACATCACCTTCGGGCTGCTCTACGCCTTTACCGAGAATTTCGTGCTGGCGCTGAGCCATGACGAGGTGGTGCATGGCAAGGCGTCGCTGCTGCACAAGATGTCGGGCGACGACTGGCAGAAATTCGCGACGTTGCGGGCCTATTATGGCCTGATGTGGGGTTATCCCGGCAAGAAGCTGCTGTTCATGGGGCAGGAATTTGCCCAGCGCGGCGAATGGAGCGAGGAGCGCGCACTCGACTGGCATCTTGTCGATCATGCACCCCATCATGGCGTGCAGCAGCTGGTGAGCGATCTCAACCATCTCTATCGCTCCCGCCCGGCGCTGCACGCGCGCGATTGCGAGCCGGAGGGGTTTGAGTGGGTGCTGGTCGATGCCGCAGCCGATTCCGTCTTTGCCTGGGTGCGGCGCGCGCCCGGCGTCCGGCCGATCGTCGTGATCAGCCATTTTACGCCGGTGCTGCGGCACGGCTACCGGATGCGGCTGCCGTCGGGCGGGCGCTGGCGCGAGATATTGAACAGCGACGCGGCCGATTATGGCGGCAGCAATGCGGGCAATATGGGCATGGTGACGGCGGACGAGGAGGGCTGGGCCAATGTGACCATTCCCCCTTTTGCGACGTTGATGCTGGAACTGGATATTTAACGAAGCCGACGGGCGCGTGCAGGCGACGGACGGGGCAAAGCCAAGGAGAGGCCCGAAATGCAGCAGACACGACATCAGCCGATCGCCCGCGACGCCATGGCCTATGTGCTTGCCGGGGGACGCGGCAGTCGCCTGGCGGAACTGACCGACAAGCGCGCCAAGCCCGCCGTCCATTTTGGCGGCAAGGCGCGGATCATCGATTTTGCCCTGTCCAATGCGCTCAATAGCGGCATCCGGCGGATCGGCGTGGCGACGCAATATAAGGCGCATTCGCTGATCCGCCATTTGCAGCGCGGCTGGAACTTCTTTCGTCCCGAACGCAATGAGAGCTTCGACATTTTGCCCGCCAGCCAGCGCGTGTCGGAAAGCCAGTGGTATGAAGGGACGGCGGACGCCGTGTTCCAGAATATCGACATCATCGAAAGCTATGCGCCCGAATATATGGTGCTGCTGGCGGGCGATCATGTCTATAAAATGGACTATGAGCTGATGCTCCAGCAGCATGTCGACAGCGGCGCGGATGTGACGGTCGGCTGCATGGAGGTGCCGCGCAGTGAGGCGTCAGGCTTTGGCGTGATGCATGTCGATGAGAAGGACTGGATCACCGCCTTCGTCGAAAAGCCGAAAGACCCGCCCGCCATTCCCGGCCAGCCCGACATGGCGCTGGCGTCGATGGGGATTTATGTGTTCCAGACCCGCTTCCTGATAGAACAGTTGCGGCGTGACGCGGACGACCCGGCGAGCAAGCGCGATTTTGGTGGCGATATCATCCCCTATATCGTCAAACATGGCAAAGCGGTGGCGCACCGCTTCTCGAGCAGCTGCGTGCGGGCCGAGAGCGAACTGGTCCCCTACTGGCGCGACGTGGGGACGATCGACGCCTATTGGCAGGCGAGCATCGACCTGACCGATGTGGTCCCCTCGCTCGACCTGTATGATCGCAGCTGGCCGCTGTGGACCTATTCCGAAGTCACCCCGCCGGCCAAATTCGTGCATAATGAGGATGGACGGCGCGGGTCCGCTACATCATCGCTGGTGGCTGGCGGCTGTATCGTGTCGGGATCGTCGCTCCATCGCAGCCTGCTCTTTTCCGGGGTCAAGACGCATAGTTTCTCGTCGGTCACCGACAGCGTCATCATGCCCAATTGCGAGATCGGGCGGGGTGCGCGATTGCATAAATGCGTGCTGGATTCAGGGATCATCATTCCGCCGGGCCTGATCATCGGCGAGCATCCCGAAGAGGATGCGCAGCGTTTTCGCCGGACCGAAAGCGGCATATGCCTAGTGACGCAGCCGATGATCGAGCGGCTGGTGGCTTGAGCGGGCCTGTGGCGATGAAATTGCTGTCGGTCGCGTCCGAAGTCTATCCGCTGGTCAAGACCGGCGGCCTTGCCGATGTGGCGGGCGCGCTGCCCGGCGCGCTGGCGGCGCAGGATGTGATGGTGCGGACGCTGGTGCCGGGTTACCCCGTCGTGATTGCGCGGCTGGGCAAGGCGAAGGTGGTACGCCGTTATGAGGCGCTGTTCGGCGTTCCCGCCACCGTACTGGCCGCCAGCGTCGGCGGGCTGGACCTGCTGGTGCTGGATGCGCCCGATTTCTATGCGCGCGAAGGCGGTCCCTATGGCGATCATGCGGGCAATGAGTGGCCTGACAATTGGCGGCGCTTTGCGGCTTTATCGCAGGTTGGGGCGGATATTGCGGCGGAGGGCGTGAAGGGCTGGCGACCCGATGTCGTCCATGTCCATGACTGGCAGGCGGCGATGACCGCGGCCTATATGCGCTTTGGTCCGGCGGCCAAGGTGCCCAAGGTGGTGACGATCCACAATCTGGCGTTTCAGGGGCGGTTCAGCGCGGACATCTTTGCTGCGCTCGGCCTGCCGCAGGAAGCCTGGGGGGTGGATGGTGTCGAATATTATGGCGGCATCGGCTATTTGAAGGCGGGGCTGGTGTCGGCTGATGCTATCACGACAGTAAGCCAGACATATGCGGAGGAAATTCGTTCGCCCGTCCATGGCATGGGGCTGGACGGGTTGATCAACGGGCGGGTCGACCGGCTGCACGGGATATTGAACGGGGTAGATACCGATATCTGGAATCCGGCAAATGATAGCCTGATTACAAAGGCTTATACGGCGCGCGCGCTGGGTGGTCGGACGGCTAATCGTCGCGCGCTGGAGAGCCGCTTTGGCCTGGATCATGATGGCGCGCCGATCTTCATCATCGTCAGCCGCCTGACCTGGCAGAAGGGGATGGACCTGCTGGTGGGCGCGATCGACCATCTGGTCGGGCTGGGTGCGAAGCTGGCGGTGCTGGGATCGGGCGATCATCCGCTGGAGGGCGCGTTTCTGGGCGCGGCGGACCGGCATCGCGGGCGGATCGGCGTGCAGATCGGTTATGACGAGCCATTGTCGCATCTGATGCAGGCGGGTGGTGACGCGATATTGATCCCGTCGCGCTTCGAGCCGTGCGGGCTGACCCAGCTTTACGCGCTGCGCTATGGCTGCGTGCCGGTGGTGGCGCGGGTCGGTGGGCTGGCCGACACGGTAATCGATGCGAATGAGGCGGCGGTGGCGGCGGGGGCGGCGACGGGCATCGTCTTTGCCCCGTCCGATCCGCTGGCGCTGCATGGGGCGATTGGCCGGACTGTACGGCTGCATGGGCAGCGTCCGGTGTGGCAGGCGATGCAGCGGGCGGGGATGCGCAGCGAGGTGTCGTGGGATCATAGCGCCGCGCGCTATGCGGCGCTCTACCGGGCGTTGCTGGCGGAGGCGGCGTGAGCGGGGGCGGATGTGCGCCGGTCATCGGTGCCACCGCCACCCGCTTTTCGATCTGGGCGCCGGAGGCCGAGCAGCTTTGGCTGTGCCTGTTCGATGATGCCGACCGGGAGCGGCGCTTGCCCATGCTGCGCGGTGGCGATGGCGTATGGCATGTCGAGGCGGCTGGTGTAGGGGCAGGGGCGCGTTATGGCGTGCGGGCGGATGGTGTCTATGATCCGGCTGCGGGGCTGTGGTTTGATCCCGACAAGCTGCTGCTTGATCCTTATGCGCCTGCGATCGACCGGGCGTTCGTCTATGATCCGGCGCTTACAGTGCGGCGCGGAGAGGGGAGCGATACCGCGCCGCTGATGCCGAAAGGGGTGGTGGGTGCACCGATGGCTCCCGTCCCTGTCAAACCGCCGCATTTCGCGCCGGGTGGCTTGATCTACGAATTGCATGTGCGTGGTTTCACGATGCTGCATCCCGATGTGCCGGAAGCGCAGCGCGGGACCATCGCCGCCCTGACCCATCCCGCTGTGATCGCGCATTTGCAGCAACTGCATGTCTCTGCCGTCGAACTGATGCCGATCAACGCCTGGATTGACGAGCGGCATCTGGGTCCGCTCGGCCTCACCAACTATTGGGGCTATAATCCGGTCAGCTGGTTCGCGATCGACCCGCGGCTGGCGCCCGGCGGGATGGCAGAATTGCGTGCTACCGTCGCAGCGCTGCATGAGGCGGGGATCGGTGTGATCCTGGACATGGTCTATAATCATAATGGCGAGAGCGACATCTATGGGCCGACGCTATCGCTGCGTGGCCTGAATGCCCGCGATTATTTCCGCCATGCCGATGACGGGCAGTTGATCAACGATACCGGCACGGGCAACAGCATCGCGTGCAACCAGCCGATGGTGCGTCACCTGATCCTTGAATCGCTGCGCCATTTCGTGACGCAGGCTGGGGTCGACGGTTTTCGCTTCGATCTGGGACCGGCGCTGGGGCGGATGGCGGACGGCTTTGATCCGCACGCGCCGCTGTTGCAGGAGATGCGGGCCGACCCCGTGCTGGCCGACCGGGTGATGATCGCCGAGCCTTGGGACATCGGGCCGGGCGGCTATCAACTGGGGCGCTTTGGCGACGGGTGGCTGGAGTGGAATGACCGCTATCGCGATGACATGCGGCGCTTCTGGCGGGGGGACGTGGGGACGCTGGGCGGCTTTGCGACGCGGCTGGCGGGATCGTCCGATCTGTTTGGCGGCGGCGCGACCCGCAGCGTCAATTTTCTGGCCGCGCATGACGGTTTTACGCTGGCCGACCTGACTGCCTATGAGCAGCGGCACAATCACGCCAATGGCGAGCAGAATCGCGATGGCCATGGCGAGAATCTGAGCTGGAATAACGACGTCGAGGGGGTGAGCGACGACCCCGCCATTATCGCGGCGCGGCGTCGCGACGTGATGGCGTTGCTGTCGACCCTCTTCTGTTCGCGCGGGGCGATCATGCTGAGTGCGGGGGATGAATTTGGCCGCAGCCAGCAGGGTAATAATAATGCCTATGCGCAGGATAATGCCATCGGCTGGGTCGATTGGGCAGGGCGGGACCGGGCGATCGAACGTCACGCCTTTGCGCTGGCGGGGTTGCGGGCGCGCTGTCCCGATTTGTGCGATACGGCCTTGTTGCGCGAGGAGGATGTGGTCTGGCGGGACGAGAGCGGCGACGCGATGACGGTGGCGCAATGGGAGCAGCCGGAGCGGCGTTGCGTCGCGCTTCATTTCCGCAGTTCGGGCTGGACCCTGTGCGTCAATGGCAGTGGAGAGGCGCGGACGTTTCGCCTGAGCGATGGTCGCGCCATGACTGTTGCCAGTCGCAGCCTGTTGGTGGTTGATCCATTGTCTGGCTAAGGCACTTAAGCCTCCCGATAGCTGGGGCTGGAACGAACAAGAGAAAGTTGGCGTGATGTCGGAAAAACGGCCCCCCATGTTTCAAGGCCTTCGGCGCAGCAGGGTCAGGGGACCGATGCCGGATTCGGCCTATCCCGCGATGATCGATACGCTGCGTGATTTTCTGGACGATCTGGCGGGTGCCAGCCTGGACGAAGCGACGATCGCGGCGCTGGCGGCGGACTTGCGCGACTGGCGGGGGCGACTGGCACCGTTGAAAGCAAGTGAGGACGAGCGGATGTTCGGTCGCGTCGATGATGTGCCCGGCCATGGTCAGGTCATGTGTCCGGCCTTTGCGATCGAGGAACAGGATGCCACGTCGATCAGGGCGCAGGTGACATTTGGCGACTATTTTCTGGGCGGCAATGCGGCGGCCCATGGCGGCGCGGTATCGCTGCTGTTCGACGAGGTGCTGGGCATACCGGCCAATTCGGGACCGGGCGGGATGGCGCGTACGGCCTATCTCCACGTCAATTATCGCGCGATCACGCCGATGAACCGGCCGTTGATGGTGACGGCGACCCTTTATGCGGCAGAGGGCAGAAAGCGGTTCGTGCGCGGCGAATTGAAGGACGGCGATCGGCTTTGCGCCGACGCCGAGGGACTGTTTCTGGAGCTGCTGCCCGGCCAGCAATAGGCGGCGGCGGATTGAAGGTGGGGAAGGCGGGGCGCGCCTTCCTCCTTATCGCTTCATTCGGCTGCCTGAACGGCGCTGGCAGGCGTGGCGGTGGCGATCTGCCGGGTTTGCGCCAGCGAACTGCCGAAGCTGTGCAGGCCCAGCGCGTGCAAGCCGCCAAGGCCGCCGCACACGAACAGGATCATGTCCTTTGGTTCCGGAGTCGCATAGACGCGACCATCGCTGCGGATGCGGCCCTGCGCGGCGAGCTGGTCGCGATGCAGCGCCTGGAACCAGTCGGCCGGGACGGCGGCACAGTTCCAGAGAATTTCCTGCACATCCTCGATCGTGGGCAATTCTTTGGCGATGATGTCGGCGCAGATCGGATTGATGCCGATCGTCATTTCCGCATATTCCATCGAGGGTGAATAGCAGTTGGCCCCGGCATAGGAGACGGACTTGCCGATCATCTCCAGAAAGGCGTGCGCGCCCGATGATGTGGTGTCGAGGATGTTCATCGTCCCCATCGTGCTGAAGGCGGTGACGGCGTTGCCGACGATCCCCGCCCGTCGCTCGGCCAGCGGCGCCCAGGGTGATTTTTCCTCCCACTCGCCCATGAGCAGGCCGCCCAGCCGCCCCGGCGACCCGAATGTCGTCTGGGTCGTGACACCGGCAACTTGCCCCGCGACGTTGCGCATGATCAGGCGGATGGCGCGGCCGATGGCATTGGCCCGTGTCGCCACGCCGCCCGCGCAGCCATCGCTGTATGGAATATGCAGCGCGTCTCTGATCGGCCCGTTGACGATGAAGCCGGGATAGACCGGCGCGGTGGTGGCGTTGACGCCATAGAGTTCGAAGTCGGGTTCGGCGATCGCCTCAATCGCGGCGATGATGAGTTCCAGCGAGTCAGCGGGCGCTCCGGCCATCACGGCGTTGATGACGATCTTTTCGACCGTACATTCGGAGCTGTCGGGCATCCGCGCGATCAGTTCGTCGGGATAGCGATCATTTTCCGACAGGATCATGCGGACGCGCGCATCGGTCGGCGGGATGAGCGGCAGGCCGTCGCCCCAGCCCTGCTCCAGCGAGAAGCTGGTGAACGCCTCTATATCATCGTCCGCCGCGACCCGGCGACTGGTCAGCCAGTCGATTTCGCACCCGGCCGGGCCGCAATCGCGGCTGACCAACGTCTTGGGCGCGGTCGTTTTGCGGTTCGATGGCTTGATCAGATGGATGCTCATGCTGCCTTTTCCTCCGCGGTCAGGCTGCCGCCCATGACTTCAAGCAGGCCCGCAAAATAGGCCTGGGCGACAGGATCGACCTCTTCACGCGACAATTCGTTGAGCGGGTAGGGAAGGACATGGACACGCAGCCCCGAACGCCCGCCGCGTGCGGCCAGTTCATGCGCGAAATCCTCGAAATTGCGGGTCGCGATCGCGGTGGTGGCGACGCCAGCATTGGCGGCGGCAATGGCGTCGCGAATGGTCCAGCCGGTGCAGGAGCCGCAATTAGCGAGGCCGACGACAGCGATGTCGATGGTAGCCAGCCATGCTTGTAACGATTGATTTTGCGCCTCGCCTTCTTCGCCCGACCGGTTGGTGGAGCGCCAGAAGGAAACTTCAGCCCCGGCGTTGCGCATTTTTTCCGCCCAGCTTTCGCTGATCCAGTCCCAGCAGCGCCATATCTGGTCGAGGCGAAAGCCGATACGCTTGCCCGCCAGCGCGCCTGCATCGGGACCGGGGCTGGCATCGTCGTCCATCCGTCTGGCGGTGGGATCGAGAACCTTGATAAGCGCCATCATTGACCTCCTCTGTGCGACGGTGCCGGTCCGTCGTCTGTGCAGCTGATGGTTGCAGATGGCCTGTACTGCGTCCAATGTATTTGATAGGCAAATTTAATACGTAGGACGTATCATGCTAGAACTGCGCAATTTGCGGCACATGCTCGCGCTCGCCCGCAGGCTGAATTATGCGCGGGCGGCGGAGGATTTGGGCATCACCCAGCCCAGCCTTACCCGGTCGATCCAGGCGCTGGAGCGGCAATTGGGGGTCCGGCTGTTCGATCGCGACCGCAGCGGCGTCAGCCTGACGACCCAGGGTGGCATGTTTGCGGAGCGGGCGGGCTTCCTGATTGCCGACGCGGACGATCTGGAGCGACAGTCGCAGCGCGGTGCGCAGGGGGAGGCGGGGCGTATCCGGTTCGGCATGGCTCCCATGCCCGCGCGCGCCCTGCTGTCGCGATTATTGCCTGACCGGTTGCAGGCTGCCCCGGAGGTCGCGAACGAGGTGGTGGTGCGCGATGTAGAGGCGCTCTGGGCGCTGCTGCTGGCCGGCGACATAGAATTTTTTATCAGTCAGGACGGCCTGATCCAGGATGTGGAGCAGGCGCGGGTCGAATTGCTGGGGCATTTTCCGCTCAGCCTGATCGTGCGCGCGGGTCATCCGCTGCTGGCAGGAGGCGACGGCGGGCGGCGTTTCCCGGTGCTGCGCTCCAGTTGGGCCGGATTGCCGCTGCCTGACGAGATACAGGCGCATGTCCATGGTTCGCCCAATGTGGTCGAGGATTTTGCGACTTTGGCGGCGGTCACGGCGTCGAGCGATGCGATATGGTTTTCGTCCGCTTATGCGGTTGCCGATGCACTGGCGGACGGAAGTTTATGCGAGTTGCCTCGCCAGCATCCCCAACAGGTTCGGATGGCGATGTACACATTGGCGCGCCGGTCGCTGTCGCCGCTCTGCCAGATCGTGAAGAAGCGCCTGCGCCATCATATCCGGCAGCTGGAAGGGCACAGCGTGATCGACACGGCCGCGACATAGGCGGGGCGGGAGATATGGTGAGTCCAGCTGGGTTCGAACCAGCGACCTACTGATTAAAAGTCAGTTGCTCTACCGACTGAGCTATGGACCCCCGATTGCTGAGGTGCGCTCGCCCTAAAGGGGGCGGCGGGGATGGTCAACCTCTTGTGGCATGGTTTGTTGGGCTTTTTGCAGGCGGGCTTGCAGGTGGCGGATCGTGAGGCCGGATCGGGGATCGCGCCAGGCGGGCGCGATGGCGCGCAGCGGCGTCAGGACGAAATCGCGCGCGGCAAAGGCGGGATGGGGGATGGTGAGCATCGGGCTGTTCCAGACGCCGCCGGACCAGAGGATGATGTCGATATCGACCCTGCGCGCCCCCCAGCGGCGATAGCGGCGGCGGCCCAATGCCTGTTCGATCGACTGGAGCCAGGCCAGCATGGCGGGTGGTTCGAGCGGGCTTTGGACCAGTATCGCGGCGTTGGCGTAGCGGCGGCGGGAGGGGCCGATGGGCGGAGTTTCGATAGCGGGCGACGTTGCCACGATTTGAGCGTGTAGCGCGATTCGCTTGGTTGCTTCCTCCAGCAATTGCCGGGGCGTCAGGCGGGCGGACAGGGCGCGGTTCGATCCCAGGGCCAGCGCGTAGAGATGGAGGGCTGTTTTCGCCATAGGGTTGCGCTTAACGAGGTGGCGGGCGCGTGCAAGCCCGGACGTCAGGACGCCGCTGTCCCGCCTTTGCCATTTTTCGCTGACGCCTTCATTTCTTCGTAAACGGCTTCGCGCGTATCGGCGTCCAATGCCTCAAGATATTTGACGGCGTCCTTGTAGGTCAGGAAGGGCTTGCCATCGGCGGTGATCGGCACGGTGCGGCCATTGTAGATCCGCCGCAGCAGTCGCCTTTGCGTTCGGCCGATGGGCGATGCGCTTTCGGTGTCGGTCATGGTTTTCGTGGCGCCTTCTGCATGAAAAAGGGCGGCTCCTTGCGGGGCCGCCCTTTTTGTAAAGCTTGGGTAGAAGCCGATCAGCGCGAATAGAATTCGACGACCAGATTGGGTTCCATCTTCACCGGATAGGGCACTTCGTCCAGCGTGGGGACACGGACATAGGTGACCTTGGCGGCGCCATCGGGCGAGACATAGTCGGGGATGTCGCGTTCGGCCAGAGCCTGTGCTTCCATCACCAGCGCCATTTCCTGCGCCTTCTTGCCCAGGGTGATTTCGTCGCCCGGCTTCACCAGACGCGAGGCAATGTTGCACTTCACGCCGTTCACATAGATGTGGCCGTGCGAAACGATCTGACGCGAGGAGAAGATGGTCGGCGCGAACTTGGCGCGATAGACGACGGCGTCCAGGCGGCGTTCGAGCAGGCCGATGAGGTTCTGGCCGGTGTCGCCCTTCATGCGGCTCGCTTCAAAATAGTTCTTCTTGAACTGCTTTTCGGTGATGTCGCCGTAATAGCCCTTGAGCTTCTGCTTGGCGCGCAGCTGGATGCCGTAATCGGACACCTTGCCCTTGCGGCGCTGGCCGTGCTGACCGGGGCCATATTCGCGCTTGTTCACAGGCGACTTGGGACGGCCCCAGATATTCTCGCCCATGCGACGGTCGAGTTTATACTTGGCGGCAGTGCGCTTCGTCATCAATAATTCCTTACAAATGCTAACAACTAAGCCCGCCCTGAAAGGGTGAGCATCATTCCCGGTATCGCCTACGTCCGTGTTGCGCTTGTGCGCTCAGGGGCAGGGCCGCCGCTTCACCGGGATGCGGGGCCAATTGCGAAGGCGCGCCTATGGCCACAAGGGGGCGGCATGTCAACCCTCGACAGGGGCTTGAGCGACGCCTAATTGGCGGGGCATGAACCCTGATGATTATAGCAGCATGGTCGAGGTGCGGGCAGGTGTCGATGCGATCGACCGCGAACTGGTCGCGTTATTGGCCCGGCGCTTTGCCCATATGCGCGCCGCCGCCCGGATCAAGCCTGATCGCGGGGCGGTGCGGGACGAGGCGCGCAAGCGTCAGGTGATCGACCAAGCCTGCGCGGAGGCGGCGCGGGTAGGCGCGCCGGTGGAGATTGTCGGCGACCTGTGGGAGCAGTTGGTCGAGGCGTCGATTGCCTATGAGATGGCGGAGTTTGAGCGGACGCGGGGCTAATTTGCCTCCGTTCGTTTTGAGCTTGTCGAGAAAGGTAGCGCGCAGGTTTCTCGACTTCGCTCGAAACGAACGGAGGTGGGGGTGCCAGACCTAGCGTTCGCGCGGGCGGTTGAGGTGGGAGAGGACGCCGCGGAGCGTGCGGACCTCCAGATGGTTCCAGCCCGGCTTGGTCAGCAGGTTGCGCAGCGTCAGCCGGGTCGCATTGGCGCGGTCGGGCGGGAAGAAATAGCCGACCTTTTCCAGCAATGTGTTGAGCTGTTCGATCATCCCTTCCAGCTCTACCTGTGGCGCGGGTTCGCCAAGGTCGGTGATGGTGGGCTGTTTCAGGTCGGCCTGTTTGGACCATTCATAGGCGCACAATATGACCGCCTGTGCGAGGTTTAGCGACCCGAATTCAGGATTGATCGGGACCGTGAGAATCTTGCGGGCGAGCGCGACATCCTCTGTCTCCAGCCCTGAGCGTTCCGGCCCGAAAATATAGGCGCAGCGGCCCTGTGCGGCGTGGATTTCGCGGGCGGCTTCCTCTGGCGTCACGACCGGCTTGGTCACGCCGCGCTTGCGCACGGTGGTGGCATAGACATGGGCGCAGTCGGAGACGGCTTCGGCGAGCGTTTCAAAGACCTGCGCCTGATCGAGAATGAAGTCCGCGCCGGCTGCGGATGGGCCAGCATCGGGGTTGGGCCAGCCATCGCGGGGCGAAACCAGCCGCATTTCGGTGAGGCCGAAATTGAGCATGGCGCGGGCGGCCTTGCCGATATTCTCGCCCAGTTGCGGGCGGACGAGGACGATGACGGGGGGAGGGGGGGAAGCTGTCATTTCAATACCGTTCGTCCTGAGTAGGGGCTGAGCCTGTCGAAGCCCCGTATCGAAGGATTTGCGCGCGGCCTGCCGGATGGTATCCCAGTCTCCCGCGATCAATCCTTCCTTCTTTTTGCGCGACCAGCCCTTGACCTGCTGTTCGGCGGAAAGCGCTTCGTCCCGCGTCCCGAAATCCTGGCTCCAGACCAACGCGACCGGGCGACGGCTCTGCGTGTATCCCGGAATCTCGCCCGACTGGTGCTGGGCGATGCGTTGCTCCAGATTATCGGTGTGGCCGATATAATAGCTGCCGTCGGCGCAATGCAGCATATAAGTGTGAAACGTCATTGCGCGGTCCTTCGATACGCCATTTCGACTCCGCTCAATGGCTACTCAGGACGAACGGAGTTGGGAAGGCAGCGAACAGTGGGGATGTAGTTGGGGCGAACGCGGATGGAAGCCCATCACCCGCCCACTTCCTTCACTGTACTGGCAAATTCCTCGAAATCCTTCGCGTCGCTGAAGTCCTTATAGACGCTGGCGAAGCGGATATAGGCGACGCTGTCCAGGCGCTTGAGGCCTTCCATCACCAGTTCGCCGATGGCGCGGGCGGGGACTTCGGTGTCGCCGCTGGTTTCGAGCTGGCGCTGGATGCCGGAGATGAGTTTTTCGATGCGGCTGGGGTCGATCGGGCGCTTGCGGCAGGCGATGCCGATCGAACGGGCGAGCTTGTCGCGCTCGAACGCTTCCTTGCGACCCTCGCTCTTGACCACCCAGATGTCGCGCAACTGGATACGCTCGAAGGTGGTGAAACGCGCGGCGCAGGCTTCGCACTGGCGGCGGCGGCGGATGGCGTTGCCATCTTCCGTCGGCCGACTGTCCTTCACCTGGCTGTCCTCATGGGCGCAGAAGGGGCAGCGCATTCACATTCTCCCACAAGTTCTCCCTCTCGCTCGCGGGAGGGGGCTAGGGGGTGGGCCTGTCCTAACGCTGCCTAAGCCGGACAGGCCCCACCCCAACCCCTCCCCTGAAGGAGAGGGGCTTTCATGTTGCTCAATAAATCGGGAAGCGGCTTGTCAGAGCCAGCACCTTTTCCCGCACATGGGCTTCGACCTGGCCGTCGCCTTCGTCGCCATTGCGCTTGAGGCCTTCGACGACCTGCGCGATCAGCTGGCCGATCTCGCGGAACTCCGCTTCGCCAAAGCCGCGCGTGGTGCCGGCGGGGGTGCCGAGGCGCACGCCGGATGTGACGAACGGGCTGGCGGTGTCGAAGGGCACATTATTTTTGTTGCAGGTGATGAAGGCGCGGTCGAGTGCCTTTTCAGCCGCCTTGCCGGTGGTGTTCTTGGCGCGCAGATCGACCAGCATCAGGTGATTGTCGGTGCCGCCCGACACGATCGACAGGCCAGCGTCCGCCAGCGTTGCGGCCAGCGTCTTGGCATTGGCGACGATCTGGTGGGCATAGGCCTTGAACTCAGGGCTGAGCGCTTCCTTGAAGGCCACGGCCTTGGCCGCGATGATGTGCATCAGCGGGCCGCCCTGCATACCGGGGAAGATGGCGCTGTTGATCTTCTTGGCGATCGCTTCGTCGTTGCACAGGACAATGCCCGACCGCGGGCCACGCAGCGACTTGTGGGTCGTGGTGGTGGTGACATGGGCGTAAGGGACGGGCGAGGGATGCGCGCCGCCCGCGACCAGGCCGGAGAAGTGCGACATATCGGCGAGCAGATAGGCACCCACTTCGTCGGCGATTTCGCGGAAGCGGGGGAAGTCCCAGACGCGCGAATAGGCGGTGCCGCCGCAGATGATGAGCTTGGGCTTGCACTCGCGGGCGATGCGGGCGACTTCGTCCATGTCGATCAGATGATCGTCGGCGCGCACGCCATAGGGGACGGGGTTGAACCATTTGCCGCTCATATTGACCGGCGAACCGTGGGTCAGGTGGCCACCCGACGACAGGTCGAGGCCCATGAAGGTATCACCCGGCTGGAGCAGCGCCAGGAACACGGCCTGGTTCATCTGGCTGCCGCTGTTGGGCTGGACGTTGGCGAAGTTGGCGCCGAACAATTGCTTGGCGCGCTCGATCGCCAGCGTTTCGACGACGTCGGCATATTCGCAGCCGCCATAGTAACGCTTGCCCGGATAGCCTTCGGCATATTTGTTGGTGAAGATGGAGCCGGCTGCTTCCAACACGGCTTTCGAAACGATATTTTCGGACGCGATCAGTTCGATCTTGTCCTGCTGGCGCTTCAGCTCGTTACCGATTGCGCCGAAGATTTCCGGGTCCGCGCTGGCGAGGCTTTCGCTGAAAAAGCCGTCCTGACGGATGGCGGGGGCGAGGGTGTCGATGCTCATCGAAGAGTCCTTTCAGAGCGCGGGCTGGGAGAGTTTTTCGACGCGGCCAGTGTGGCGGCCTCCGCCAAAATCGGTGGTGAGGAAGGCGGTGACGCAGGCCTTGGCCATGTCCACACCGGTGAGGCGCGCGCCCATGGCGAGGACATTGGCGTCATTATGTTCGCGGCTGAGCGCGGCAGACAGTGGTTCGCCGACCAGCGCGGCGCGGCAGGCCGGGTTGCGATTGACCGCGATGGAAATGCCGATGCCTGATCCGCAGAGCGCAATGCCGCGTTCCGCTGCGCCGGACGCTACGGCTGTCGCCAGCTTGTAACCATAATCGGGATAGTCGACCCGGTCGGCAGTCGCGGGGCCAAGGTCGGCGACGTCATGCCCTTCGTCGCGCAGCCACTGGGCGAGTTCCGCCTTCAGGTCGATGGCGGCATGATCGGAAGCGATGGCGATTTTCATATGGAATGCGTCCCTTCACCACGGGGGTGATTCGTTCCCGCGCCTCATAGGGGGTGAGGGCGGCAATTGCCACCTTGGACCGCCGCCCTTATGGGAAGGGGCATGACAGGCACGATTTTATCTATCTTGATGCTGGCCGGGCTGCTGCTGACCGGCGGCGGGCTGTATGTGATGCTCAAATTGCGGGATCGGAAACGGGGCGCGCTGATGATCGTCGCGGGGCTGGTGATGTTCGGCAATGTCGCGATCACGGCGATTCCGGGGCCGGATCTGCCTGGGCTGGAGCAGCGCTGAGCCGCAAGGGCAAGGCCGACCAAGGGGCAAACGGCCTGTTTTAACACCGTTCGGGCTGAGCGAAGTCGAAGCCCTGCACTGAGCGAAGCGAAGTGGCTTCGGCTGCGCTCAGCCAAGCCCTTCGACTTCGCTCAGGGCGAACGGCATAGGGCGTGGCCCCCCTTGCCTCCCACTATCCTCAGCGGATCGGCGAGTCCGGGGACAGGCGCATGTCGAGATAATTGTCGACCGACTTCATCAGCTGGTCGAGTTCATGTTCGAAGAAATGGTTGGCGCCACGGATTTCGTCGTGGTGGATTGTGATGCCCTTTTGCGTGCGCAGCTTGTCGACCAGTTTCTGCACGGCGCTGGCGGTTACAACTTCGTCCGAGGTGCCCTGCACGATGATGCCCGACGAGGGGCACGGCGCGAGGAAGGAAAAGTCGTACATATTGGCGGGCGGGGCGACCGAGATGAAACCGCGGATTTCCGGGCGGCGCATCAGCAGCTGCATCCCGATCCAGGCACCAAAGGAGAAGCCCGCGATCCAGGTGGTCTGCGCTTCGGGATGGAAGCTCTGGACCCAGTCGAGCGCTGCTGCGGCGTCGGACAATTCACCGATGCCGTTGTCGAACGTGCCCTGGCTGCGGCCAACGCCGCGGAAGTTGAAGCGCAGCACGGCAAAGCCGCGCTTCACGAAGGTCTTGTATAGCGCCTGGGTGATGCGGTCGTTCATCGTGCCGCCGCCCTGGGGGTGCGGGTGCAGGATCATGGCGACCGGCGCACGCGGGCGGGGCGGGGGGCTGAAGCGGCCTTCGAGGCGACCTTCGGGTCCGGTAAAGATTACGTCGGGCATGGCACCTGTTATCGTTATGGCCACCGATCACCTTGTGTCAGGTCGGCGGGCGGTGGCAAAAGGAGGCGCGCCGCGCCAGAAGCTGGCGCTTCGCGGCAGACCGCCTATATAGAAGCCGCCGCTATTTCCGCAATCAATGAGTAGCATCGCATCGTGGCTGCCCAACGCCTCTATCTTGATCATGCCGCGACCACGCCGATGCTGCCCGCCGCCAAGGCGGCTATGGTCGATGCGCTGGAGTACTGGGCCAACCCGTCCAGCCCCCATGCCGACGGACGCGCGGCTCGTGCGATGCTGGAGACGGCGCGGGCGCGGATGGCCGAGGCGCTGGGGTGGCGGGGGCATGTGATCTTCACGTCCGGGGCGAGCGAGGCGATCGCGATTGGGCTGACGCGCGCGAAGGCGGCGCGGGTGGTGACGTCGTCGGTCGAGCATGATTCGGTGTTGCGGGTGACGGAGGACGCGGAGCGGCTGGGGGTGGATGGGGATGGATGCGTTTTCATGCTTCGTCATCCCGGCGAAAGCCGGGACCCCGCTTCTTTTGCAGCGTTTGTAGAAAAGAGAGATCCCAGCGTTCGCTGGGATGACGTTGCCCTTGCCATCCAGCACGTCAATAATGAGACCGGGGTGATCCAGCCGCTCGATGGGCTGGATCGCGACGGGGCATTGCTGTTCGCCGATTGCGCGCAAAGTGCTGGCAAGCTGCCGCTGCCGGACGCGGATATGATCGCGATCAGCGCGCATAAATTTGGCGGGCCGCCGGGGATTGGCGCACTGCTGGTGCGCGACTTGGGGCTGCTCCATGCCAAGGGCGGGCAGGAGCAGGGCTATCGGGCGGGGACCGAGAATTTGCCGGCCATATTGGCGATGGCAGCCGCTTTGGAGGCGCGGACGGATTGGTTGCCGGCTGCCGCGAAGCTGAGGGCGCGGCTGGACGCGGGTATCGAGGCAGCGGGCGGGCAAGTGGTCGCGCGCGATGCGGCGCGAATTCCGGCCATCGCCAGCTACCGGATGCCGGGCCTGTCGGCGCGGGCGCAGCTGATTCAGTTCGATCTGGCGGGGATTTCGGTGTCGGCGGGCAGCGCTTGCTCGTCGGGATCGCTCAAGACCAGCCATGTGCTGCACGCGATGGGATGGGACGAGGCGGCGGCGAGCGAGGTGGTGCGGGTGAGTTTCGGGCCGCAGACAGGCGAGGCGGATGTCGAGCGGTTCCTGGGCCAGTGGGTCGCCATGGCCGCGCGGGTGCGGCGATGATTTATCTGGATTATCAGGCGACAACGCCGCTGGCACCCGAAGCCTTTGACGCCATGGTCCCGTTGTCGCGCGACCAGTTTGCCAATCCGCACAGCGCGCATCGGTTGGGTCGGGCCGCCGCTGCTCATGTGGAGGTAGCGCGCGAGGAGATTGGCCGGTTGTTGCCGAGTGGCGGGCGTTTGCTCTTTACGTCCGGGGCGACCGAGGCGCTGAATATCGCGATACAGGGTGCGCCGTCGGGGGACATCGTGACGATCGCGACGGAACATGCCGCGGTGCTGGATACGGTGGAAGCGTTGCGTCGCGCGGGGCAGACGGTCACGGTGTTGCCGGTCAAGAAGGACGGTATAGTCGACATGGATGCCGCTGCGCAGGCGATCCGTCCGGGTGTCGCTTTGGTGGTGGCGATGCTGGTGAATAATGAGATTGGCGTGATCCAGCCGGTCGCGGCACTCGCCGACCTTGCGCATGAGGCAGGCGCGCTGTTCCTTTGCGATGCTGTGCAGGGCTATGGCCGGGTGCCTATCCCCGACACATGCGACATGGTGGCGATCAGCGCGCACAAGATTCATGGTCCCAAGGGGGTGGGCGCGTTGTGGCTGCGCGACGGGGTGAAGCCTGCGCCGCTGATCCATGGCGGGGGACAGGAGGGCGGCTTGCGATCGGGCACGCTGTCGCCTGCGCTGTGTGCGGGGTTTGGCGTGGCGGCGCGGTTGATGCGGGAGCGGGCTGGGGCTGATCGCGCGCATGTGGAAATGTTGGCCGCGATGGCGCGTCGCCTGTTTGCCGACTGGACGATCAATGGCAGTGCGGACGCGCGCTATCCCGGCAATCTGAACCTGCGGCGCGACGGGATCGACGGGGCGCGGCTGTTGTCATATTGCCGCAATATTGCTTTTTCGTTGGGAAGCGCTTGCGCAAGCGGGTCCGGGCGGCCTAGCCATGTGCTGCGCGCACTGGGCCTGACAGACGCACAGGCGCGTGGATCGGTGCGGATCGGCTTTGGCTGCTACACGACGCCGGCCGAACTGGAGAGCGCTGCGGAGGCATTGAACAGGGCGGCAGCCGCACAAGCGGCGCTGTAGCAGGGAGCGTCGCGTCAATGACCAGGATCATTTTCATCAGCGCCGATGGCGAGCGACGGCAGGAAGTCGATGCTCCGGCGGGATCGGTCCTGCTGGATGTGGCGCAGGCAGCGGGCCAGCCGCTGGAGGGGACGTGCGAAGGCCAGATGGCCTGTTCCACCTGCCATGTCATCGTCGATGCGGCGGACTTTCCTCGCCTGCGCCGGGCGAGCGAGGATGAGGAGGATATGCTGGACCTGGCCGCCGCTGCCACGCGCACCAGCCGCCTGTCCTGCCAGATCGTGCTGGCGGAAGGGCTGGAGAGCCTGACCGTCCGTATTCCGTCCGAAGCCTATAATATGCAGGGCATGTGAGGATCATCGTGCGTGGACCTCTTCGCATCGCCGCGCTGACCGCGATCCTGTGCCTGACCGCGCCGACGCTGGCCGCGCCGAAGAAAAAGGCGCCGGAGCCGGTGCCGACCGGGCGGCTCGATTCGCTGATGCCGCCGCCACCGCGCTATTTGGTGCCGCAATCGGCGCTGGCGTCGGTGCGCAATCCCAAGACGATCGAGGAGGAAACTGGCGGGCGTCTGGGCATCGCGCTGGTGGACAGCAAGGGTGCGCTGATCCTGGGCTTCAACCGGGACGAACGGTTTGCGCTCTGTTCGACCTTCAAGGCACCGCTGGCTGCTGCCGTGCTGATCGGCGCGGAGGGTGGCAAATTCGGGCTGGAGGGGGAAATCCCCTTCGGCAAGGACGACATCCTAGATTACGCGCCGGTGGTGAAGAAGAATAAGAAGCGCGGCCGCATGAGCATGGCCGAACTGGCGCAGGCGGCGGTCGAGGTGAGCGACAATAGCGCGGCGAACCTACTGCTGCCGATGCTGGGTGGGCCAGAGGGGCTGACGGCGTTTATGCGCGCGCATGGCGACAGCGTGACCCGGCTCGACCGCAACGAACCGGCATTGAATGAAAATGCGCCGGGTGATCCGCGCGATACGACGACGCCCGCCGCGATGGCCGGGCTGATGGGGCGGCTGCTGTTTCGCGACATGCAGGGGAAGAGCGCCGATACGCTGCGCGGTTGGCTGAACGCCAGCAGCACCGGCGACAAAAGGATCAAAGCTGGCCTGCCCGAAGGTTGGACGTCGGGCAGCAAGACCGGGACATGCGGCACCGCCTATAATGACGTGGCGCTGGTGAAGGCACCGTCGGGCGAGGAATTTATATTAGCCATCTATCTCGATCGCCCGACCGTGGACGCCAAGGCTGCGGAAGCGGCAATCGCACAGGCGGCGCAGGCGGCGCTCGATTTTCTGGCCAAGGCGCAGAAGAGCGGGCTGGACTGACGAACGGATGTGGTGTGTGGCCCCTTGCCATCCCCATCCTTCTTCGCCATATGCCGCGCCGGGAGTCGGGCGGACGAGGTCGTCGCCAACCTGGTCAGGTCCTGACGGAAGCAGCCACAGTGATTTTGCCGCGGGTCGTTCCGGCTCCCACCTTCCCATCATCCCGCTTCGACAATAGCCATCCGAACGGCTAGACAATCCTCATGTCCGATTCCCCCCAGCCCTATCGCGTTCTTGCGCGCAAATATCGGCCGCGCAATTTCCGTGAGCTGATCGGACAGGACGCTATGGTCCAGACGCTGGGCAATGCGATCAAGCGGGGGCGGCTGGCCCATGCCTTCCTGATGACGGGGGTGCGCGGGGTCGGCAAAACGTCGACCGCGCGGCTGATCGCCAAGGCGCTGAACTGCATTGGCGAGGACGGGCAGGGCGGGCCGACGATCGATCCTTGCGGAGTTTGCGAGCCGTGCCGTGCTATTGCCGAGGGGCGGCATATCGACGTGGTCGAGATGGACGCGGCCAGCCATACCGGCGTCGATGATGTGCGCGAGATTATCGAGGCGGTACGCTATGCCGCCGTGTCGGCGCGCTACAAGATCTACATCATCGACGAAGTGCATATGCTCTCCAAAAATGCGTTCAACGCGCTGTTGAAAACGCTGGAGGAGCCGCCTGCCCATGTGAAATTCCTGTTCGCCACGACCGAGGTGAACAAGGTGCCGGTGACGGTGCTGTCGCGTTGTCAGCGGTTTGATCTGCGGCGGATTCCGGCTGAGTTGCTGGCGGGCCATTTCGCCCATGTCGTGGAGGCCGAGGGCGTCGCGGCGGAGGCGGATGCGCTGTCGCTGATTGCGCAGGCGGCCGAAGGATCGGCGCGCGACGGGCTGTCGATTCTGGATCAGGCCATTGCCCATGCCGAGATGGGCGAGGGCGAGCCGATGGTCACCGCGACCCAGGTGCGCGACATGCTGGGCCTGTCGGATCGCGGATCGGTGCGCCGATTGCTGGGGCTGTTGCTGGAGGGGGATACTGCCGCTCTGCTGGGCGGGGTGCGCGATCAATATGCGCTGGGGGTCGAGCCGCTGGCGCTGATGCGCGGCCTGCTGGAACTGGTCCATGCGGTGACGCTGGTGAAGGCGGGGCGCGACATTGCCAGCCCCGGCCAGTCCGCCGAGGAGCGGGGGGCGCTGGCCGACTGGGCTTCGCAACTGGGCTTCGCGCCGTTGCATCGGCTGTGGCAGTTGCTGCTGAAAGGGCATGACGAGGTGGCGGGCGCGATCCTGCCGATCGAAAGCTGCGAAATGGCGCTGTTGCGGGTGATGCACGCGGCGACCATGCCCGATCCGGGCGAACTGGCGCGGCTGCTGCGCGAGGGCGGGCCTGTCATTGCTGCGCCATCGGGAGCGGTTGCTTCGGCTCCGGCGGCTGGCCCGGCGGCGAAGCTGCCTGCGAGTTTCGAGGATCTGATCGAAGCGTTGTGGCAGAAGGGCAAGGGGCAGCTGGCGCAGGAACTGCATGATTGTGTCGGGCTGGTCCGCTATGCGCCGCCGGAAATCGACTATCGCGCGACGCCGCAATTGCCGTCCGACTTCGCCGCGCGCCTGACCCAGGCGTTGCGCGAGATGACGGGGATCGGATGGCGCGTGACACCCAGCGACGCGGCGGCACAGCCGACCTTGCTGGAGCGCGAGGAAGCGGCCAAGGCGGAGGTCCGCGCCGACATATTGGAAATCCCGGTGGTCAAGGCGGCGATGGCCGCTTTCCCCGATGCTGCGCTGGTCGAAACCGACCAGCCGGAACAATGGAGTGCATGACGCATGAAAGACTTGAACGAAATATTGGGCATGGCCACCCGCGTGCAGGAGGAACTGCAGCGCGCGCAGGATAATCTGGACAAGCTGGAAGTCGAAGGCGCGGCTGGCGGCGGGCTGGTGAAGGTGCGCGCATCGGCCAAGGGGCGGATCATCGGCGTGTCGATCGACGACACGCTGCTCGCCCCGTCCGAAAAACAGATATTGGAGGATCTGGTCACCGCCGCCTTCAACGATGCGCGCAAGAAGGCCGATGAGGTCAGCAATGCGGAAATGGGCAAGATGACATCCGGCCTGCAACTGCCGCCCGGCTTCAAGCTGCCATTCTGATGGGCGTGGGCTGTTGCTGGCCCGCCAAAACCCGATAACCCCCGGTTCATCGTTGCGGCATTATGACAAGTGACGATTGATTGGTGCGACGGGCATCCCCATAAAGGCGATGAACCGTAGGACAGGGCCGCGTCTTTTGGCCCCGGAGAGTGAATGACCGTGCAATATCCCCTTCTGCCGCTGCGTGACATTGTCGTCTTTCCGCAGATGATCGTCCCGCTCTTCGTTGGTCGTGACAAGAGCGTTGCCGCGCTGGAAGCGGCGATGGAAGGTTCCAAGGAAATCTTCCTCGTGTCGCAGCTCGACCCGGCCGAGGATGATCCGGGCCGCGACTCGCTCTATGACACGGGCGTCGTCGCCATTGTGTTGCAGCTGCTCAAGCTGCCCGACGGCACCGTGCGGGTGCTGGTGGAGGGCAAGCATCGCGCGCGTTTGCAGACGATGGACAGCAAAGATGGCTATCTGGTTTCGGATGTCGAGACGATAGAGGATATCGTTGCCGAGGGACCGGAAGCCGCTGCGCTGATGCGGTCTGTGGCAGAACAGTTTGAAAATTACGCCAAGCTCAACAAGAAGCTGCCCGCCGAAACGCCCGTGCAGCTGCGCGAGATTGAGGATGCCGGGCGGCTGGCCGACGCGATTTCCGCCAACATCAATGTCAAGGTATCCGACAAGCAGTCGCTGCTGGTCGAGGCCGATCCGGTCAAGCGGCTGGAGATGGTATTCGCCTTCATGGAGGGCGAACTGGGCGTGCTCCAGGTCGAAAAGAAGATCCGTGGCCGCGTGAAGCGCCAGATGGAAAAGACCCAGCGCGAATATTATCTGAATGAGCAGTTGAAGGCGATCCAGCGCGAGTTGGGCAATGGCGAGGGTGAGGAAGGCGACGAGCTTGCCGAACTGACCGAGAAGATCGCCAAGACCAAGCTGAGCAAGGAAGCGCGCGCCAAGGCGACCGCCGAGCTGAAGAAGCTCAAAGGTATGCAGCCCATGTCGGCTGAAGCGACGGTCGTGCGCAACTATCTGGACGTGCTGCTGGGCCTGCCTTGGGGCAAGAAGGGCAAGGTCAAGAATGACCTCAAACGCGCGCAGGACGTGCTGGACGAGGATCATTTTGCGCTCGATAAGGTCAAGGACCGGATTATCGAATATCTGGCCGTGCAGGCGCGCACCAATAAGCTCAAAGGCCCGATCCTGTGCCTGGTTGGTCCTCCGGGCGTCGGCAAGACGTCTCTCGGCCGTTCGATCGCCAAGGCGACGGGGCGCGAATTCGTGCGCCAGTCGCTGGGCGGCGTTCGCGACGAAGCGGAGATTCGCGGCCATAGGCGCACCTATATCGGGTCGCTGCCGGGCAAGATCGTGACCAACCTGAAAAAGGCCGGCACGATGAACCCGCTTTTCCTGCTCGACGAGATAGACAAGCTGGGCCAGGATTTCCGCGGCGATCCGGCGTCGGCTTTGCTGGAGGTGCTGGACCCGGAACAGAATAACAAGTTTCAGGACCATTATCTGGAGATCGACGTCGATCTTTCAGACATCATGTTCGTGACGACCGCCAACTCGCTGAATTTGCCGCAGGCCTTGCTCGACCGGATGGAGATCATCCGGCTGGAGGGCTATACCGAGGATGAGAAGGTCGAGATCGCCCAGCGCCATCTGATCGCCAAGCAGATCGATGCACACGGATTGAAGGACGGCGAGTTTGAAGTGACGGAGGACGCGGTGCGCGACCTGATCCGTTACTATACTCGGGAAGCCGGTGTCCGTACGCTGGAACGCGAAGTCGCCCGGCTGGCGCGCAAGGCGCTGCGCAAGATATTGGAGGGCGAATATGACAAGGTGGTCATCACGCCGGACAATCTGGCCGACTATGCCGGGGTGCGCAAATTCCGCCATGGCGTGGGTGAGGATGAGCATCAGATCGGCGCGGTGACTGGTCTGGCCTGGACCGAAGTTGGCGGCGAATTGCTGACGATCGAGGCGGTGACCGTGCCTGGCAAGGGCATGATCAAGACCACCGGCAAGCTCGGCGAAGTCATGAACGAATCGATCCAGGCGGCGTTTTCCTACGTCCGCGCGCGATCGCCGGGCTATGGCATCAAGCCCAGCCTGTTCAATCGCAAGGACATCCATATCCATCTGCCCGAAGGCGCGGTGCCCAAAGATGGTCCGTCGGCGGGCATCGGCATGGTCACCTGCATCGTTTCGACCCTGACCGGTATCCCGGTCCACAAGGATGTGGCGATGACCGGCGAGGTGACTTTGCGTGGCCGGGTGCTGCCGATCGGTGGCCTGAAGGAGAAGCTGTTGGCGGCTTTGCGCGGCGGCATCAAGACGGTGCTGATCCCGCAGGAAAACGAGAAAGACCTAGCGGAAATTCCGGCCAACATCCGCGACGGGCTGGAGATCGTGCCGGTGTCGCATGTCGATGAGGTGCTGGCCCGCGCGCTGGTGTCGCTGCCCGAAGCGATCGCCTGGACGGAGGAGGATGACCTCGCCGCGCAGCCGAGCAACGGGCCGACGCGGGACGGGGATGCTGCACTGCGGCATTGATTGAAGGGGAAAGCGGCTGATAACAGCCAGTTTTAGGGCATTTTGCGCCTGAAGGCGCAAAATTGCATCGAAGCTGGTGGCTTCGTCGCTTTCCCTTTGACAGGCGCTGGAAGCTGCGCCTTATTGCGCCGCCTACGCCGCGATTCCTAAACAACCAAATAGCACAAGGGGGTTCCCAAGGCATGAACAAGCAGGATCTTATCAGCGCTGTCGCCGACAGCAGCGGTCTCAGCAAAAGCGACGCCAGCAAGGCCGTCGAAGGTGTATTCGACGCTATCACTGGCGCGTTGAAGAAGGGCGACGAAGTGCGCCTGGTTGGTTTTGGTACTTTTTCCGTTTCGCAGCGCAAGGCTTCGACCGGTCGCAACCCGCGCACCGGCGAGACGATGACGATCAAGGCTTCGGCCCAGCCCAAGTTCAAGGCCGGCAAGGGCCTCAAGGATTCGGTCAACTGACGGTCCGGGCGCTTGCCATTGGGTGAGCGCTCACGTCTGACTACAAACGGTGTCGCGGCCGGAAAGCATTTAGGAGAGTAGCGTTGCCACAGGGGACAACCCCGGCGCGCATGTATGTCTGGGCAAGGGGGTGAAGGCTGATGCAGCTTTCGCCCCTTTTCTTTTGGTAGGGCGATGTGGTGTGTCGGGGGTGGCATGAAAGATAGAGTGGGGGCCGCCAGCGCGCTGGGTCTGGCACTGGCCCTGTCGGCGTGCGCAGGCGGCGATTACCGTCCGGTGCGCGATGTGCCGGTCAGGATCGGTCCGCCCTATACGGTGCGCGGCGTCACTTATGTGCCGGCTGCCGATCCGGCTTATGACATGCTGGGCTATGCCAGCTGGTACGGATCGGAATCGGGCAACCGCACCGCCAATGGCGAGCGTTTCCGGCCTGACTGGGTGACGGCGGCGCATACCAGCCTGCCGCTGCCCAGCTATGTCGAGGTGACGGCACTGGACAGCGGACGCACCATCATCGTGCGGGTCAATGATCGTGGGCCGTTTGCGGGCAAGGGGCGGGTGATCGACCTGTCGCGCGGGGCGGCCGAGCAATTGGGGATGCGCGCGCAGGGGCAGGTCGCGGTGCGGGTGCGGGTGGTCAATCCGCCGGAAAAGGCGCGCGAGAGGCTGCGCAAGGGCAAGGCGGCGGAGGAACGGCCGCGCGTGCCGGAACGGACACTGGTCAGGCTGCGCGCGCAGATGAAGGCGGCGGGGCTGTAACCCCGGCGAAAGATGGCGCGGGTGCAATTGCCTGCTTGACGCCCGGTTATCCGCCGCATATGTGCCCACTTCTCGCGGGGCCAAGCGCCCCACGGCAAGTGTTGTGGCGATCGTAGCTCAGTTGGTTAGAGCGCCGGTTTGTGGTACCGGAGGTCGGGGGTTCAAGACCCCTCGATCGCCCCATTTGCGCTATTCCTGGCCTGATCCGGGCATATTCGTCGGACAGGTGGGAAGGGGCTTCGCAGCATCGCGATTGCGCTCTATAGCCCCGGCATGACTGATGCGCGCGACACGGGGCTGACCCTTAATCCCAAATATGACGACCATGGCCTGATCACCGCGGTGGTCACTGACGTGGCCAGCGGCGACGTGCTGATGGTGGCGCATATGAATGCGCAGGCGCTGGCGCTGACGGTCGAGACGGGGCTTGCCCATTTCTGGTCGCGCAGCCGCAAGGCGTTGTGGAAGAAGGGCGAGACGTCCGGGCATATGCTGGAGGTCCGCGATATTCGGATCGATTGCGATCAGGATGCCGTGTGGGTGAAGGCCGCGCCGGCGGGGCCGACATGCCATACAGGCGCACGATCCTGTTTCTTCCGCCGGGTCGGGGCGGACGGGCTTATGGCGGTCGATGCGGCGGACTAGCGCTGTCCTGCTATTGTTGCTGGCGGCGTGTCAGCGTGAACCGGCCAGCGATGCGGGACCGGTGACGGGCGGCGTCGCGGCGTCGGGCCTGGAGCAGGCGGCGATCGCCAGCGGGGCGATTGCGGACGCGGCGGCGATTTCCCCGGTCGGGCTGTTCCAGCGCAATCATGAGGCGGGGCGCGACGCGCTGTGCGTCATTCCCGGCAAAAGCGGCGCGCTGCGGTTCGGGCTGGAGGCCAATTTCGGCGAGGAGCAAAGCTGCCGGGGGCAGGGCCAGGCGCGCCGCACGGGCGACAAGCTGATCCTGAGCTTTTCCGGGGGCGATCGCTGCATCGTTGTGGCGCAATATGATGGCGATCAGGTGGCGCTGCCCGGCGTGGTTGATATGGCCTGCGCGGACCTGTGCGAAGGGCGCGGCACGCTGGAGGGGGTCAGCTTTCCGCGCATCGCCAATGATGCGGCCAGCGCGTTACGTGCGCGTGATCGGGGCGGTGATTCGCTGTGTGAGCCTCAATAGCCGATATAGCGGCCCGGTCGGTGGTTCACGATCAAGACCGCGTTGATGGCGGCGGCGGAGAGAATCGAGAGGGCGAAGCGGTCGAGGCTGAGCAAGGGGAGCGAGGCGAACAGGATCAGCGCGTCGCCCAGCATTTGCGTTCGTCCGGCGTTCCATCCCCGCCGTTTCTGGAGCAGCAGGGCGATGACGCCCAGACCGCCGACGCCTGCGCCATGGCGGGCGATGGCGAGGATGCCAAAGCCGATGATCGACCCGCCGAACAGCGCGGCGAAAAGCGGGCTGACCTGCGCAAGATGCAGCGCCGATGGCATCATCAGCCCCATCGCCATGATCGCCAGATTGGCGAACAAAGTCTTGAGACCGAAGGCCACCCCCATCGCGCGTCCGGCAAAGAGGAAGAAGGGGATGTTGATCAGCAAGAACAGGGTCGCGGGCGGATAGGATACAAGATAGGAGAGCAGCAGCGCGATTCCCGCCATGCCGCCGGTCACCAGATTGGCGGCCTTGAGCAGCATCAGCCCCATCGCGATGAAGGCGCAGCCAATGGCGATGGCATAGCCGTCTTCGGCCAGATTGTGCGGGCGGGGCGCGAGGGTCGCAGAGGCAGGGGGCATGGCATGTCCGTTAAAGGGTTATGCCCCGGTCATCCTCTCCCTTTGGATTTTTGATAGTCGCGCCGCAGGGTGCTGCAAAGCCCTGGCTTATAAATTGTGCCTCATCTCCTTTTCCCGGCGGGGCGATGGCAAAGGATTTTCCATTATCTCACAACGTCATGCTGAATTTATTTCAGCATCCATTTCTCGCCATGAGCGGCGGCGTTTGGGGCGCGATGGATGCTGAAACAAGTTCAGCATGACGGACTAAAATGAGGCGTGGTCGATATAGGATGGCCTATCCTCAATGAGGGGGTAATAGTTTGCAATCATCGTGCCTTGCTTAACCGCTTGTGTCGATCTGGGCCGGGCCGAACTGGTCGATCGCCTCGAAAAGCCGGGTGAGTGCTTCGCGTTCTTCGGGGCTGATTTCGGGACGCCAGACTTCGAACAACAGGACGACGCGGGTGTCGGTGCCGCGGTTCCAGGCTTCATGTTCCACGCTGTCGTCGAAGATCAGCATTTCGCCGGGCCGCCATATGCGCGTTTCCGCGCCGACACGCAGCGCGCAGCCTTCGGGGACGAGCAGTGGCAGGTGGCAGATCAGCCGGGTGTTGAGCAGGCCATGGTGCGGCTGGATATGGGTGCCGGGCTTGAGCAGCGACCAGAGCGCCATCGGCGATCGGCCAGTGATGATCGGCATGGGGGCAAGGGCCAGCGCGGCCATGACGGCGGGGCAGCGGGCGGCATGGCCTGTGACGGGTTTGCCGCCCTGCCAGAAATAATAGGCGCCCCAGCTGGGATCGTCGCGCAGCGGGTTGTTGGGGGCGGGGCCGTTGGACGGGGTTTCGACATAGGGGGCAAAGTCGGGCGCGCCCGCGCGCACGGAGTTCAGTTCCGCCACGATGTCATCGGTCATCGCTTCGATCGGCGCCACCCAGTCGAATTCGGCACGCTCGTAAAAGGCGCGTTGGGGCAGGCCGGGAAAATAGAACATGCTGGGTTGTTGGAGGTAGAGTTGGCTCTTGCCCAGTAGCAGGTCGGTCGCCTGGGCGATGCGGGGCAGGACAGGCAGGTCGCTGATGGCGGCGCTCAGATGATCCTCGAACCGGGCGCTGGCGTTGTTCAGGATGGCCTGCGCCTGGAGCAGCATCGGCTGGAGTTGGGGCGGTGCGCCGGTGGCGGCGGCCTGCGCCACGGCGGCGCGGCACCAGCGGCTTGCCTCCCGCTCATTGCCGCGCCGCAGGGCATTCTGCCCCATCGCCAGCAAGGCGGGCAGATCGCGGGGTTGTTCGCGCAATATGTGCTGAAGCGCGGCGGCTTCGCCGTCCCAGTCGCCGGTGCGGTTGCACGCCTGCGCCAGCAGCATGGGGGGCGGGGCGGCCATGTCGTTCAATGCGGCGCGCGCAACGGCGGCTTCTCCGCGCCGTAACGCTGCGATGGCCGCATCTTGCAGCGCACTCTCTCTTGCCTGATCGGTCATGGTCCCGCCTTAAACGGCGACGGGTCGGGGCGGAAGCGGCTTATTCGCAGGGAATGGCGACAAGGCGCGTCGTGCGCCGTTCCAGCATGATCGACAGCAGGAAGATGCCAAGGCCGCCCAGAGCCAGCGCCGCGCCGATCCAGCCGGTCGAGGTCAGGCCATAGCCCGCTGCGATCGACAGGCCGCCCAGCCATGGGCCAAGCGCATTGGCGATGTTGAAGGCGCTATGGTGTAGCGCCGCCGCCAGCGTCTGTGCGTCGCCCGACACGTCCATCAGCCGCGCCTGCAACGGCGTGCCAAGGCCACCACCTGCGCCGATCAGGAAGATGCTGAGGCAAAGCGTCCAGATGTTGCCTGCCATGAACGGGAAGAGCGCGAGCGCAGCCGCGCTCCACAGGGTGACGCCGATGACGGTGCGGTTGAGCGAGCGGTCCGCCAGCCAGGCCGAGACGAGATTGCCGATCGTCAGGCCAATGCCGAAAATGGCCAGCACCACCGGCACCCAGGCTGGAGAGACGTGGGTGATCTCCATCATCGTGGAAGCGACATAGGTATAGACCGCGAACAGGCCGCCAAAGCCGATCGCGCCGGTCAGCAGCGTCAGCCAGACCTGCGGTTTGGCCAGCGCGCCCAGTTCCCGCGCGGGACTTGCCTTGGGATCACCCGCGTCGCGCGGGGCGTAGAGGGCCACCAGCGTCATGGTGGCGATGGCGAGCGCGGTCACGACGAAGAAGCCCGAACGCCAGCCCATCGCCTGTCCCATCCAGTTGGCGACCGGCACGCCGATGACGGTAGCGATGGTCAGGCCGGACATGACCCGCGCGATCGCTTGCGCGCGCTTTTCGATCGGCACCAGACTGGCCGCCACCAGCGCAGCAACGCCGAAATAGGCGCCGTGCGGCACACCGCTGAGGAAACGGAAGGCCAGCATCCAGCCATAGCTGGGCGAGAGGGCGGAGAGGCCGTTGCCGGCTGCAAACATCGCCATCAGGCCGATCAGAAGGGTGCGGCGCGGCAGGCGCGCGCCGAAAGCCGCGATGACCGGTGCGCCGGCTACGACGCCGAGCGCATAGGCGCTGATCGCATGGCCCGCGGTCGGCGCATCGATGCCGAGGTCGCGGGCGAAGAAAGGCAGCAGGCTCATCGCCGCAAACTCGGTCGTGCCGATAGCGAAGGCACCGACCGACAATGCGAAAAGGACGAGCGCGGGATGCGCGGTGGGGCGGGGACTGCCCATGGCCAGCTCCATGCTGCAATGCAATAAAGGGTGAGCGTGGCAAATGGACCCGGTGACAACGCTGGTCAAGGGTCGGGGTGGGTGACTTTATTGCAAGTGCGTCGTTACCGCGCGCAATGCTGGTATGGGCGGAGGCTGGCGACGTTTCTCATCCGCCCCTTGCAGGGCAGAATCGATTTTAACGCGGCGTCACGCGCCAACCTGCGCCTTGCTGACGTCCAGCATCTTGCCGTTGGTGATGACAACCAAGTCTCCCAATTTGGTAACACCGAACAGTTTTTGGGCAAATTCCTTTGGCACGCCGATACAGCCATGGGTGCCGCGGCCCCATTGCACGTCGCTGCCGTGGATGAATACGCCATCGTTGGTCAGGCGCTGCGCGAAGGGCATGGGGGCATTGTCGTAGGTGCGTGAATAATAGTCGGCATGTTTGGCCATGATCGGGAAGGCACCCAGCGGGCTGGGCTTGTCGGTTGCGCCATAGAGTATGACGGCAGCCCCAATCTCGTAACCGGAGCGGAATACGGAGAGGGTTTGCGCGCGCAGGTCCACGGTGATGATGACCGGGCCGGTCGCGGGCGCGCCATTTTCGTCCCAGGCAAAGTCGCCATGGCGGAAGGGGCCGTCGATCTTGAGCACGCGCTTGACGCGCAGCGCGGCGGGATCGACCGCCATGCCCTGATCACTGCTACGTTCGACCGGTTTGGCAGGCGCAGGGGTAGGCGCGGCGACCGGCTGGGCAACGGGCGCCGTTTCCTCGGCGGCGGGCCGGTCGATCCAATTGGTGACCAGCAGGCCGACGCCCGCCAGCGCTGCGCCGATCGCCAGCTTGGGTCCGGCGCTTTTCGCCAGCGCCTTGAGCAATCCCGCCATGTCCGTCCTCGCTTATGTCCAGTCGGCGCGATCGTAGCGCCAAAAGGTTAAGTTCAGCCTTCGCGCGCGACTTCAGCCGCCGCGATGGCGGTGAGGTTTAGGATGCCGCGCGACGTGACGCCGGGCGTCAGTACATGGATCGGCTGTTTCAGGCCCATCAGCATCGGCCCAACCGTGGGCGAGCTGGAGGAGGCGGAGAGCGCGGTCAGGGTGATGTTGGCCGCGTCCAAGTTGGGCATGACCAGCAGATTGGCCGGACCTTCAAAGCGCGAGTCGGGGATGAGGCGCTCGCGCAACGACTGGCTGAGCGCCGCATCGGCGTGCATTTCGCCATCGACCATCAGTTCGGGTGCGGCTTCGCGCACCAGCTTGAGCGCCGATCGCATCTTGCGCGCGCTGTTGCTGTGCGATGCGCCGAAATTGGAGTGGGACAGCAGGGCCGCGCGCGGGGTCAGACCGAAATTGAGCAATTCGGTCGCCGCCAGCAGGGTCATTTCGGCAATCTGTTCGGGCGTCGGATCAGGCACCATATGGGTGTCGGTGATGAACAGCGCACCTGCGTCGAGGATCAGGCCCGACAGCGCATAGACGCGGCTCTGCCCCGGCACCCGGTCGATGATACGCATCACATGTTCGACCTGGCCCCAATATTCGCTGTTGCCGCCAACCAGCGCGGCATCGACCCGCCCCGTGCGCAGCAGCAAGGCGGCGGTCACGGTCGGGCGGCGATAGACATGGCGGATGACTTCGGCGGCGGGGACGCCCCGGCGCGAGGCGACGGCGCGATAGGCTTCGACCAGTTCGCCCATGACCAGATGATCGGTTTCAGGGTCGATCACCTCGACATCGCGGTCCAGCTGGAAACGCAGGCCAAGGTCAGGCAGCTTTTGATTGAGGATGCGGCGGCGTGCGACGATGACGGGGCGGACAATGCCTTCGTCCAGCGCGTCCTGAATGGCGCGCAACACGCGCTCATCCTCGCCTTCCCCGTATGCAATGCGACGGTTGCCGCCGCGGGCGGCCTCGAACACCGGCATCATCAATTGGCCCGACCGGGCGCTCTGGCGCGACAGGCTGCGCCTATAGTCCTCCAGGTCGATCGGGCGGCGGGCGACGCCGCTGTCCATCGCTGCCTTCGCCACGGCGGGGGCGATTTCCGCGATCAGGCGCGGATCGAACGGGGTGGGGATGATATAGTCCGGGCCGAACACGAGCTTCTGGCCGCCATAGGCCTGTGCGACGCTGTCATGCGCGGGCAGACGGGCGAGACCGGCGATGGCTTCGGCGGCGGCGGCCTTCATCGCTTCGTTGATCTGGGTCGCGCCCACGTCCAGCGCGCCGCGGAAGATATAGGGGAAGCACAGGACGTTATTGACCTGATTGGGATAGTCCGAGCGACCAGTGGCGATGATCGCGTCGGGGCGGACCTCGCGCGCGGCTTCGGGGCGGATTTCGGGTTCGGGGTTGGCGAGCGCGAAGATCAGCGGGTTGGGGGCCATCAGCGGCAGCCATTCCGGCTTCAGGACGCCAGGCGCAGAGAGGCCGAGGAACAGGTTGGCGCCGGGCAGCACGTCGGGCAGGGTGCGGGCGTTGGTGACGCGGGCGTAGCGTGCCATATTGGGCAGCATCCCTTCGCGCCCCGAATGGATGACGCCATCCTTGTCGGTCATCGTGACATTATCGAGCGGCAGGCCCATCGACACGAGCAGGTCGACGCAGGCGAGCGCTGCGGCACCAGCGCCCGACGTTACCAGTTTCGCGTCCGCCAGCGTCTTGCCCTGCAACACCAGCGCGTTGCGCACGGCGGCGGCGACGACGATGGCGGTGCCATGCTGATCGTCATGAAAGACCGGAATATTCATCCGTTCCTTCAACCGCGCCTCGATCGCGAAACATTCCGGTGCCTTGATATCCTCAAGATTGATGCCGCCGAAGGTCGGCTCCATCAGCGCGACGGCCTCGACAAATTTGTCGGCGTCGGTCGTGTCGATTTCAATGTCGAATACGTCGATGTCGGCGAATTTCTTGAAGAGGACGGCCTTGCCCTCCATCACCGGCTTGGACGCCAGTGCGCCGATCGCGCCAAGGCCAAGGACGGCGGTGCCGTTGCTGATGACCGCGACCAGATTACCGCGCGCGGTATAGTCGAGTGCCTTGTCGGGATCGGCAGCGATTTCCATGCAGGGCGCGGCGACACCGGGAGAATAGGCCAGCGCCAGATCGCGCTGGTTGACCATTCGCTTGGTCGGTTCGATGCGCAGCTTTCCGGGCCGGGGAAAGCGGTGATAGTCGAGGGCGGCGCGGCGGGTATTATCGTCCATGCGATGCCCTTAGAGGCGTGGCGCGCCGGGGGCAATGGCCGTGCGCTCCCAGGGCGGGATAGGCGCATAGAGTTGGACAAGAAAATCGACGAAGGCGGTGATGGCGAGCGGGGAATTATGCTGTGGCAATTGGACCGCGAACAGGCCGACGTCTGCTGAGCCTTCAAAATCCGGCAAAATCTGCCGAACTTCGCCGCGTGCCAGGGCGTCGCTGATATCCCAGAGCGAACGCAGCGCAATCCCGCCGCCGGCCAGCGCGATTTCGCGGACGACTTCGCTGCTGTTGGTGCGAACATGGCTGCGGCCTTCCACCATGACCGGGCCCTTTGGCCCGACCAGCCGCCAAGGCATCTGGCCGTCGGCGGCGAGCAGGCGGTGGGATTTGAGGTCGGCGATGCGGCGGGGTGTGCCGAAGCGGTCGAGATAGGCGGGGGCGGCACACAGGATGCGGCAGTTAGTCGCGAGGCGGCGGGCGGTGAGCGTCGGGCCGGGATCGGCCGTGATGCGGATGGCGAGGTCCGCGCGCGCCTCGATCAGGTCGGCAAAATCATCGGACAGGTTGAGCGTCAGGTCGACACGGGGATGATCGTCGAGGAAGCGGGGGAGCCAAGGGGCGAGATGGAGGCGGCCAAAGGATGTGGGGGCGGTGATGCGCAGCGGCCCGGCGGCGACCGCCGATACGCCCGAAACGCGCCGTTCCGCTTCGTCGAGCGCGGCCAATATGGTGCGCAGATCGGCATGGAGCCGCTCGCCAGCCGGGGTGAGGGCAAGGCGGCGGGTGGTGCGGTGGATCAGCCGCGCGCCCAGCCGCTCCTCCAGCCGGGCGAGGCGCTTGGACATCATGGCGGGTGAAATATGCAGGCGGCGGCCCGCGGCGGCGAGGCCGCCTTCATCCACTATGGTCGTGAACAGCTCATGGTCCGGGTCCATCATATTCGTTCACCATGGGAAATACTATGTTCGAATAATAGTGAATATACGACATAATGGAAAAGGTTTATGCGTGTCGGCAATCAAGGAGTGGAATGATGACCGAACGCATGATCGACAGGGCCGGCCTTCAGGTCGCAGCATCGCTCGCCGATTTCATCGACAGTCAGGCGCTGCCCGGCACGGGTATCGCATCCGACGCTTTCTGGGCCGGGACGGCGGATATTTTCGCGCGTTTCACGCCCGACAATATCGCCTTGCTGCGCAAGCGCGACACGATGCAAGCGCAGATCGACAGCTGGCATGAGCAGCGCGCCGGGCAGCCGCATGATGCCGCCGCTTATCAGGCCTTTTTGCGGGATATTGGCTATCTGGTCGCCGAACCGGCGCCTTTCACGATCGGCAGCGAGAATGTCGATGATGAGGTTGCGCGACTGGCCGGGCCGCAGCTGGTCGTTCCCATTCTGAACGCCCGCTTCCTGCTGAACGCGGCCAATGCTCGCTGGGGCAGCCTCTATGATGCGCTCTATGGCACCGATGCAATTCCAGGCGCGGCTGCGGGCAAGGGTTATGATGCCGCGCGCGGGGCGCAGGTCATTGCATGGGCCAAGGCGTTTCTGGACGAGGCGATCCCGCTGGCCAATGGTAGTTGGGCTGATCTGGCGAGCGACGAAATCATTCTAGCCGACCCCGCGCAATATCTGGGGCGGAGCGCCAAGGGGCGCCTGTTCCGCCATAATGGCCTGCATATCGACGTTGTTTTCGACAGCGCGCACCCGATCGGCGCGACAGATCCGGCGGGCATTTCCGATGTCATCCTGGAATCGGCGCTGACCGCGATCTGCGATCTGGAGGATTCGATCGCGGCGGTCGATGCGGAGGACAAGGTTGCCGCCTATGCCAATTGGCTGGGGCTGATGAAGGGCGACCTGACCGAGACATTCGAGAAGGGCGGGGCGATGATGACCCGTGCACTCAACCCCGACCGCGCCTATACTGCGCCGGACGGCAGCGGCTTCACCCTGCCGGGCCGCAGCCTGTTGTTCGTCCGCAATGTCGGCCATCTGATGACGACGCCCGCGATCCGCCTGCCCAATGGCAGCGAGGCGCCCGAAGGCGTATTGGACGGCATCGTCACCAGCCTGATCGCTATGCATGATCTGGCGCGGGAGGGCGGTAACAGCCGCGCGGGCAGCGTCTATATCGTCAAGCCCAAGATGCACGGGCCGGAGGAGGCGGCGTTCACCAACGCCCTGTTCGACGCGATCGAGGACATGCTGGGCATGACGCGTCATACGCTGAAAGTCGGCGTCATGGACGAGGAACGGCGCACGTCGGCGAACCTGGCCGCGTGCATCCATGCCGTCCGCGACCGGATCGTTTTCATCAACACCGGCTTCCTCGATCGCACCGGGGACGAGATGCACACGTCGATGCAGGCTGGGCCGATGATCCGCAAGGGCGAGATGAAGAGCAGCGACTGGATCGCTGCCTATGAGGATCGCAATGTCCAGATCGGCCTTGCCTGCGGGCTGTCGGGCCGGGCGCAGATCGGCAAGGGGATGTGGGCTGCGCCTGATCGCATGGCCGACATGCTGGAGCAGAAGGCCGGGCATCCCCGGACGGGGGCGAATACGGCCTGGGTGCCTTCGCCCACGGCCGCGACGCTGCACGCGACCCATTATCACCGGATCGACGTTTTTGCCCGGCAGGAAGAGCGCAAGGCGGAGGGGATCGCCTCGCTCGACCGGCTGCTCGCGATTCCGGTCGCGACCGGACGTAACTGGTCGGAGGAAGAGATTGCGCAGGAACTGGACAATAATGCGCAGGGCATGTTGGGCTATGTCGTCCGCTGGATCGACCAGGGGGTCGGCTGTTCCAAGGTTCCCGACATTCACGACATCGGCCTGATGGAGGATCGCGCGACGTTGCGCATTTCATCGCAGCATATGGCCAACTGGCTGTTGCATGGCGTCTGCACGGAGGCGCAGGTCGATGTGGCGCTGACGCGGATGGCAGCGAAGGTCGATGCGCAAAATGCGGGCGATCCGCTCTATCAGCCGATGAGCGGACGGGAGACGGAGAGTCTGGCTTTTCAGGCGGCGCGGGCGCTGGTGTTTGAAGGCGTGGCGCAGCCCAATGGCTATACCGAGCCGCTGCTGCACGCCTGGCGCGCGCGCGCCAAGGCGCAGGCGGCGCTCGAACCGGCATAAGCGGGGGCGAAGCAGCTTTTTGATGGGTCGGGGCGTTCTCTCCTATATTTGATGGGAGAGTATCGTCTTGAAACAGTCTCTGCTTGTGGCGGCTCTATGCTGTTCGGCTTGCAACATGTCGGTGACGGAGGCGAATGACAGCGCCGCCGACCGCCAAGGCGAGGAGCAGGCCGCGTCGCAGCCCGCGGCTGACCCCTATGCCTTTGTCGTGCAGCCCGAACCGGCGGGCGCTCCGCCGCGTGTGGATTCGATCCTGCAAGCGCAGGTCGCGCTCGACCGGGCAGGTTTTTCGCCTGGCGTGCTGGATGGCAAGGAGGGCATGTCCTTCACCAAGGCGCTGACCGGGTTCCAGCAGGCGCGGGGGCTGACGCCCAATGGGCAATATGATGAGGCGACGGCCAAGGCTTTGCTGGGCGATGCGCCGCCGCCCGCGACCTGGCTGGTGCAGGTGCCGGATGGTTTTGCGCGCGGGCCGTTTGCGGCGCTGCCCAAGGGGTTGAACGAGCAGGCGAAACTGCCTGCGCTGTCCTATCGCAACCTGCTGGAGAAGCTGGCGGAGCGGTTTCATACGACGCCGGAAGTGCTGGTTGCGCTGAACCAACCCGGCACGAAGGTTGGTGCCGGGACGAGCGTCCGCGTGCCAGCGGTCGCCAACCAGCCGGTTGCGACCATCGAGGGCGATGAACGTGGCTGGGGTGAAACGCTGGCCAGTCTGGCGGTAGCGAAGGACCAGCCCAAGGCGGATCATATCGTGGTCGACAAGTCCGAAGGGCTGCTCAAAGTCTATGACGCCGATGACAAGTTGATCGCGCAATTCCCCGCGACGACCGGGTCGCAACATGATCCGCTGCCGATCGGCAACTGGACGGTGAAGGGCGTCAGCCGCAATCCCGACTTCCACTATAATCCCGACCTGTTCTGGGACGCCGCGGCCAAGGATGAGAAAGCGGTTCTCAAACCCGGCCCCAACGGCCCCGTGGGCGTGGTGTGGATCGACCTGTCGAAGGATCATTATGGCATCCATGGCACGCCGGAGCCGCAGAATATCGGCCGGACGCAAAGCCATGGCTGCATCCGCCTGACCAATTGGGACGCGGCGCGGCTGGCGCAGATGGTGCAGGGCGGCATGAAGGCGGTGTTCCAGCCGTGAGGCTGCGTGCGCGGAGGTGGGGCGGGGCGGCGTTGGCGCTGCTGACGTGCATTGCATTCGCGCATTTTTGCGTGCGGATCGTCCCTGCGGATGGACCAGAGCCTTCCGTTAAGCGTGGCGGCGGGACCCTGGTTATTCCTGTCGAGGATGTGCCACCCGCTGCGTTAACTGACACCTTCACCCAGGCGAGGGACTCCGGCGCACGACCCCATGACGCGATCGACATCATGGCGCCACGCGGCAGCGCGGTGATCGCGGCGACGGACGGGCGGATCGAAAAGCTGTTCTGGAGTGAGGCAGGCGGGCGGACGCTGTATCTGCGTTCGCCGGATCGGCGGACCCTCTATTATTACGCGCATCTGGACGGCTATGCGCCGGGCGTGCGCGAAGGGCTGGCGGTGCGGCGAGGGCAGCGGATCGCGCGCGTGGGGAGCAGCGGCAATGCCGATCCGGCAGGGCCGCATCTTCACTTTGCGGTCCACGCCATCGCACCGGGTGAGCCATGGCATGGCGGGCGTCCGGTCAACCCCTATCCGCTGCTGACCGGAACGCATTGACGCCCCTCTTGCCCTGCGGCCCGTCTGTCTGTATTGGCCCGCCCAGCCTTTTTAGCGAAGGCGCGGCTCTTTTCACCACAGACATACAGGCAGGCTCTTCCCATGAAGATCAGCGGCGTGGACATTCGTCCCGGCAACAATATCGAATATGAGGGCGGCCTGTGGCGCGCTGTCAAGATTCAGCACACCCAGCCCGGCAAGGGCGGCGCCTATATGCAGGTGGAGCTGAAAAACCTGATCGACGGCCGCAAGAATAACGTCCGCTTCCGCTCCGCCGAGAGCGTCGAGCGTATCCGGCTCGACACCAAGGATTTCCAGTATCTCTACGCTGAAGGCGACATGCTCGTTTTCATGGACCAGGAAACCTATGAGCAGATCAATCTGCCGCAGGAATTGTTGGGTGATGCGGCTGACTTCCTGCAGGACGGCATGGAAGTGACGCTGGAAATGTATGAGGAGCGGCCGATTTCGGTGCAGTTGCCCGACACGATCGAAGCGACCGTGGTGGAAGCCGACGCCGTGGTGAAGGGGCAGACCGCCTCTGCCAGCTACAAGCCCGCGATCCTGGACAATGGCGTGCGCGTCATGGTGCCGCCGCACATCGTCAGCGGCACGCGCATCGTCGTCGATGTCTATGCCCGCGAATATGTGAAGCGCGCGGACTGACGCGACTTCAATTTCAGGGGAGGGCGTGTCGCGCCCTCTCCGTCACATGCCCTCTCCCGACCCCTCCCGCCAGCGGGAGGGGAGAAAGACATAAAAATGGTCAGCCACTCAGGCCTTCTCACCGTCATGGAACGCGCCGCGCGCAAGGCCGGCTCCAAGTTGCGCCGCGACTTTGGCGAGGTCGAGCATCTTCAGGTGTCGCGCAAGGGCCCGGCCGATTTCGTGTCCAAGGCCGACCAGCAGTCGGAAAAGACGCTGGTAGAGGAATTGCAGAAGGCGCGGCCCGACTGGGGTTTCCTGCTGGAAGAGGGCGGGGTGATCGAGGGTGATCCCTCCAAGCCGCGCTGGATCATCGATCCGCTGGATGGCACCACCAATTTCCTGCACGGCATCCCGCATTTCGCCATCTCTATCGCGGTCGAGGAGCCGCTTTATGGCGGCAAGCGCGAGATCACGACGGGTCTGGTCTATCAGCCCTTTTCCGACGAAAGCTATTGGGCGGAAAAGAGCCGCGGCGCGTGGCGGCATGACCAGCGGTTGCGCGTGTCGGCGCGGCGCGACATGGGCGAATGCCTGATCGCGACCGGTATTCCCTTCATGGGCCATGGCGATTTTGCGCAATGGACCCGCATTTTCGGCGCGGTCGCCCCGTCGGTCGCAGGGATTCGCCGTTTTGGCGCGGCCTCGCTCGACCTCGCCCATGTGGCGTCGGGTCGTTACGATGGTTTCTGGGAAAGCGGTCTCCAGCCTTGGGATGTTGCGGCCGGCATGTTGCTGGTGCGCGAAGCGGGCGGTTTCGTGTCCGATTTCCGCGGCGGCGATCAGGCGATCGAGCGCAAGGAAATCATCGCGGGCAATGACGCGATCCACAGCAAATTGCACAAGCTGGTCGCCAACGCCCTGCGCTAAGGTCCATCTAGGCCAAGCGCTTCAGGGGCTTGGCCTTTTTGCGATTCATTCTCAGCCTTTAGGCCCCTTGCTTCGCATATGCAGCAGGCCTAAAGCGCCCCCACAACCTTTTCGCCCAGGGGATAACGTTGGTCGATCTTGCCCAATATCTGCCGATCCTGATCTTTCTTGGGGTCGCGCTGCTGCTCTCCAGCGCGTTCGTCTTTCTGCCGATGCTGGTGGGCCGCCTGACCGGCGCGCACAAGCCGGACCCGGCCAAGCTCAGCGAATATGAATGCGGCTTTCCCGCGTTCGAGGAGCCGCGCAGCCAGTTCGACGTCCGCTTCTATCTGGTGGCGATCCTCTTCATCATCTTCGATCTTGAAGCGGCGTTCCTGTTTCCCTGGGCGGTGAGCCTCGACCAGATCGGCTGGGCCGGCTGGGCGACGATGATGATTTTCATAGCGGAGCTGGTGCTTGGCCTCGTCTATGCGTGGAAGAAGGGAGCGCTCGATTGGGAGTAGAACTCTATACCCCGGCGCCCGGCACTTTGCCCGCGCAAGGGACGCAGCCCGATCAGGATTTTTTCAATTCGCTCAACAGCGAAGTGAATGACAAGGGTTTCCTGGTCACATCGACCGAGGATCTGTTCACCTGGGCGCGCACTGGTTCGCTGTGGTGGATGACGTTCGGCCTGGCCTGCTGCGCGGTCGAGATGATCCACGTCAACATGCCGCGTTATGACATGGAGCGTTTCGGCGCTGCCCCGCGCGCATCCCCGCGCCAGAGCGACGTGATGATCGTCGCGGGCACGCTGTGCAACAAGATGGCTCCCGCGTTGCGCAAGGTTTACGACCAGATGTCGGAACCGAAATATGTGATTTCCATGGGGTCGTGCGCGAACGGTGGTGGCTATTATCATTATAGCTATTCGGTAGTGCGGGGCTGTGACCGGATCGTGCCGGTCGACATCTATGTGCCGGGTTGCCCGCCGACTGCCGAAGCCTTGCTCTATGGCGTGATGCAGTTGCAGCGGAAGATCCGCCGGATCGGGACGATTGAGCGTTAAGATGGGCCATTCCGCACCGAAAATCGCGACCATCGAGGGGATCACGCAGGAAATCGAGGCGATCCTCGGTTCGATGCTGGTCGAGACGGTCGATCATGCCGATGAACTGAGCTTCACCGTGCTGCGCGATGCGCTGCCGCAGGCGATGACGCTGCTGCGTGACCGCGCGCAGTATCAGCAGCTGATGGAGATTGCCGGGGTCGATTATCCCGACCGTCCCGAACGGTTCGAGGTTGCCTATCATCTGCTGAGCGTGACGCGGAACCACCGAATCCGCGTGAAAGTGTCCACCGATGAGGATTTGCCGGTGCCGACCGTCACGCACATCTGGCCCGTGGCGGGCTGGCTGGAGCGCGAAGTGTTCGACATGTATGGCGTGGTGTTCGAGGGCAATACCGACCTGCGCCGCATTCTGACCGACTATGGGTTCAAGGGGCATCCGCAGCGCAAGGATTTCCCGCTGACCGGCTATGTCGAGCTGCGCTATTCCGAAGAGGATAAGCGCGTCGTTTATGAGCCGGTGAAGCTGGCGCAGGACTTCCGCAGCTTCGACTTCATGTCGCCATGGGAAGGCGCGGAATATATCCTGCCGGGTGACGAGAAGGCCAAGGGCGAAGCGCCCGGCGCGCCGACGCCTTCGGCTCCGGCTGCCTCCACGCCCAAGACGACCGAGAAGAAGGCCGACACCGGCGCTGGCGAAGCGGCAAACAAGGCGTCGCAGGTCAAGTCGGCCGATGCGCCCGCCAAGCCTGCGTCCGCGACGGATGAAGGCAAGGGCGCCGCCAAGCCGGAGGACAAGGCATAATGTCCGATTATCTCGAAAAGCTGGATCATCATACCGATGCCGCCGATCCGACCTATGGCGACACGGAAATCCAGAATTATACGATCAATTTCGGCCCGCAGCATCCTGCGGCGCACGGCGTGTTGCGCCTCGTCATGGAGCTGGAAGGCGAGATTGTCGAACGCTGCGACCCGCATGTCGGGCTGCTGCATCGCGGCACCGAAAAGCTGATAGAATATAAGACCTATTTGCAGGCTTTGCCCTATTTCGACCGGCTCGATTATTGCTCGCCGCTCGGCATGGAGCATAGCTATGTGCTGGCGATCGAAAAGCTGCTGAACCTGGAAGTGCCGCTGCGCGCGCAATATTTGCGCGTGTTCTTCGCGGAACTGACGCGCATCTGCAATCATATGCTGAACCTTGGGTCGCACGTCATGGACGTGGGCGCGATGACGCCCAACCTGTGGCTGTTCGAGATTCGCGAGGATTGCCTCAACTTCTTCGAGCGCGCGTCGGGCGCGCGGATGCATAGCGCCTATTTCCGTCCGGGCGGCGTGCATCAGGATGTGCCGCTCAAGCTGCTGACCGACATTGCCGACTGGCTCGACGGCCGTCTGCCGCGCCTGTTCGAGGATGCGATCAGCCTTGTCGCAGACAATCGCATCTTCAAGCAGCGCAATGTCGATATCGCGATCGTGTCCAAGGAAGATGCCCTGAAGTGGGGCTTTTCCGGCCCGATGCTGCGCGGGTCGGGCATTGCGTGGGATATTCGCAAGGCACAGCCCTACGACGTCTATGACCGGGTCGATTTCGACGTGCCGGTCGGCACCCAATATGACTGCTATGATCGCTTCATGGTGCGCGTGGAGGAGGTCCGTCAGTCGGTGCGGATCATGAAACAGTGCCTGAACGACATGCCCGAAGGCGCGATCGCCAGCTTCGACCGCAAAGTATCGCCGCCCAAGCGGGGCGAGATGAAGCGGTCGATGGAAGCGCTGATCCACCACTTCAAACTCTATACCGAGGGCTTCCATGTGCCCGCAGGCGAAGTCTATGTCGCGACCGAAAGCCCCAAGGGCGAATTCGGCGTCTATCTGGTCGCGGATGGCAGCAACAAACCCTATCGCTGCAAGATCCGCCCGACCGCGTTCAGCCATTTGCAGGCGATGGACTTCATGATGAAGGGCCATATGCTGGCCGACGTCACGGCGGTGCTTGGCTCGATGGACATCGTGTTCGGGGAGTGTGACCGGTGATTGCGGCTTTAACGCGATTGATTGACCGGGAGATCGCTTTCATGCGTGGTCCGGTACTGTCGTTGCTTTTTGGCGCGTCTCCCATTGCAGTTATGGCGCTTGTTACGGGTGAACGGCCGGCTGATGGGCCGGTATGGGCGTTAGCTCTGGCGATCGGACTTGCTGCTGTTTGGACGACCTTTGTTTTTTGGCGATATATTCGCTTCCAAGTTTGGGAGTTCAAATATCTGAGGAACTTGGGTGCCATTGAAAAAGAAGAATTGAGGAAGCGGCATGGCTGACGCACCCCATATCCCCGACGAAGCCGAGACCCGCGCGCGCTGGGGCGCGTTTGCGTGGACGGCGGAGAATGCCGAGCAGGTAAAAACCATCATCGCCCGCTATCCCGCCGGTCGCCAGCAGTCGGCGGTCATGCCGCTGCTCGACCTTGCCCAGCGGCAGGTGGGGGCGGAGACGCAGACGCAAGGCTGGCTGCCCGTGCCGGTGATGGAATATATCGGCGATCAGCTCGATATGCCCTATATGCGCGTCTACGAAGTCGCGACCTTCTACACCATGTACAATTTGGCGCCCGTGGGCCGCTATCATGTACAGGTGTGCGGCACGACGCCCTGCATGTTGCGCGGCTCCGACGATGTATTCGCGGCCTGCAAGAACAAGGGCTTGGTCAAGGGCGCGACGACGCCCGACGGCCTGTTCACGCTGACCGAAGTCGAGTGTCTGGGCGCGTGCGCCAATGCGCCGATGGTCCAGATCAACGACGATAATTACGAAGATCTGACCTATGACAGCATGAGCGCGGTGCTGGAAACGCTGGCCGCTGGTGGTCAGCCCAAGATCGGCCCGCAGATCGAGCGTCAGACGAGTTGCCCGGAGGGTGGCCCGACGACGCTCAAAGAGATGGTCGAGGGCAATCATGATTATCGGGGGGCGTGGGCGTGACGCATTTCACCTCCGTCATCCCAGCGAAGGCTGGGATCTCGTGCGTTGGCGCGCTGCCGCCTGAGACCCCAGCCTTCGCTGGGGTGACGGTGAATGGTGCCGTCGCATGAGCGCCCTGATCGCCATCATCCTTGGTCTGATCATCTTCGTGATCGCGCTCAAGATTATCGGGGCGGTGCTGGGTCTGGTCATCGGGCTGGGGCTGGCCGTCATCATCTATTTCGTGGCTGAAAAACTGATCGGAAAGGGCCGCTGATGGCCGACGAAACCGCCCCTGTTGCGCCGCCGCCTCCACCGCCGTTCGTCGGCCCGCTGGAGGACCGGGACCGCATCTTCACCAATGTCCATGGCTTTCAGGACTGGGGGATCGACGCGGCGATCATGCGTGGCGACTGGGATAATACCAGGGCGCTGCTGGCGCTGGGCCAGGACGCGATCATCGACATCATGAAGGCGTCGAACCTGCGCGGCCGTGGCGGCGCGGGCTTCCCGACGGGCATGAAGTGGAGCTTCATGCCCAAGGAAAGCAAGGATGGCCGTCCCAGCTTCCTGGTGATCAACGCCGACGAATCCGAACCGGGGTCTTGCAAGGACCGCGAGATCATCCGCCACGATCCGCACAAGCTGATCGAAGGGGCGCTGGTCGCGGGCTTCGCGATGCGCGCGCGGGCGGCCTATATCTATATTCGCGGCGAGTTCATCTACGAAGCCAAGGTGTTGTTCGCGGCGGTCGAGCAGGCTTATGCCAAAGGCTTCATCGGCAAAAATGCCTGCGGGTCGGGCTATGATTTCGACGTGTTCGTGCATCGCGGCGCGGGCGCTTACATCTGCGGCGAGGAAACCGCGCAGATCGAGAGCCTGGAAGGCAAGAAGGGTCAGCCACGCCTGAAACCGCCTTTCCCGGCGGGCGCGGGTCTCTATGGCTGCCCCACCACGGTCAACAATGTCGAGAGCATCGCGGTGTCGCCGACGATCCTGCGGCGCGGCGCGGCCTGGTTCAACCGCTTCGGGCGGGAGGGTAATCGCGGCACCAAGCTGTTCCAGATCAGCGGTCATGTGAACAAGCCCTGCGTGGTCGAGGAATCGATGTCGATCCCGTTCCGCGAACTGATCGACCGTCATTGCGGCGGCATTCGTGGCGGATGGGACAATCTGCTGGCGGTGATCCCCGGCGGATCGTCGGTGCCCTTGGTCCCCGCGCGCGAAATCATGGACGCGCCGATGGACTTTGACGGGCTGAAGGCGCTCGGCTCCGGCCTTGGCACTGCCGCCGTCATCGTCATGGACAAGTCCACCGACATCGTCCGCGCCATTTCGCGCCTGTCCTATTTCTACAAGCATGAAAGCTGCGGCCAATGCACGCCATGCCGCGAAGGCACGGGCTGGATGTGGCGGGTGATGGAACGGTTGCGCACTGGCGACGCGGACCTCTCCGAAATCGACATGCTGCATCAGGTGACCAAGCAGGTCGAAGGCCACACCATCTGCGCGCTGGGCGACGCAGCGGCCTGGCCGATCCAGGGGCTGATCAAACATTTCCGGCCTGAAATCGAGCGGCGGATCAACGAGCGCGGCGCGCCGGTGATGGAGGCAGCGGAGTAATCATGCCCAAGGTCAAAGTTGACGGCGTAGAATTGGACGTTCCGGCGGGCGCCACCGTCCTGCAGGCGTGTGAGCTGGCGGGGAAGGAAATTCCGCGCTTTTGTTATCATGAGCGGCTGTCCATTGCGGGCAATTGCCGCATGTGCCTGGTCGAGGTGAAGCCCGGACCGCCCAAGCCGCAGGCGTCGTGCGCGCTGCCCGCTGCCGAGGGGCAGGAGATCCGCACCGACAGCGAAATGGTCAAGAAGGCGCGCGAAGGGGTGATGGAGTTTCTCCTCATCAACCATCCGCTCGATTGCCCGATTTGCGACCAGGGTGGCGAATGCGATTTGCAGGACCAGTCGGTCGCCTACGGCCGCGGCGCGTCGCGCTATGACGAAAATAAGCGCGCGGTGACCGAGAAGAATATGGGTCCGATCGTCAAGACGGTCATGACCCGCTGCATTCAATGCACCCGTTGCGTGCGCTTTGCCGAGGAAGTCGCGGGTGTGCCGGAAATCGGCGCCATCTATCGCGGCGAAAATATGCAGATCACCACCTATCTGGAACATGCCGCCAAGAGCGAGCTGTCGGGCAATGTGGTCGATCTTTGCCCGGTCGGTGCGCTGACCGCCAAGCCTTATGCGTTCGAAGCGCGACCCTGGGAGCTGAAAAAGACCCATGCGATCGACGTGATGGATGCCGTTGGCACCAACATCCGTCTCGACAGCCGGGGCCGTCAGGTGCTGCGCGCGGTGCCGCGCATCAATGATGACGTGAACGAGGAATGGGCGTCAGACAAGACCCGGCACAATGTCGATGGTCTGGTGCGCAAGCGGCTCGACAAGCCTTATGTGCGGCGGGACGGCAAGCTGGTCCCGGCGACCTGGGCGGAGGCTTTTGCAGCCATCGCGGCGGTTCAGCATGGCGGCAGCGTTGCCGCTATCGCGGGCGACCTGCTCGATTGCGAGACGATGTTTGCCGGCAAGGCGCTGGTCGAGAAACTGGGCGGGACGATGCTCGAAGGGCGTCAGACCGGCCTTGCCTATGACGTGTCGAGCCTGTCGTCGGTGGTGTTCAACACGCCGCTCGCCGATCTGGAAACCGCCGACGTCATCTTGCTAGTCGGCACCAATTTGCGCTGGGAAGCGCCGCTGGTGAACACGCGGCTGCGCAAGGCGATCAAGAAGGGTGCCAAGGTTTTTGGCATCGGGCCTGAGTTTGACCTGACCTACAAGGTCGAGTGGCTGGGCAATGATGCGTCGCTGCTGGGCAAGCTGCCCGACGCAGTGATCGAGGCGTTTGGCAAGGCCGCGCGGCCCGCGATGATCGTGGGTGGCGGTGTGCTGGCCAAGGACGGCGCGCATGGCGACACGCTGGCGCTGGTCGAGACGCTGGGCCTGATCAAGGACGGCTGGAACGGTTACAACGTTCTGCATTTTGCGGCGGCGCGGATGGGCGGGTTGATGCTCGGCTATGCCACGGCTGGCGGGATCAAGGCTGTGGCGGCGGTCAAGCCAAAGCTGCTGTTTGCGCTGGGCGCGGATGAGGTCGATTATGCCGCCTTCTCTGACAGCTTCAAAGTCTATGTCGGCCATCATGGCGACAAGGGCGCGCACGCGGCGGACGTGATCCTGCCGGGGGCCAGCTATGCCGAAAAGGCTGGCACCTATGTCAATCTGGAAGGCCGGGTGCAGCGGGGCGAAAAAGCCGTGTTCGCGCCGGGCGATGCCCGTGAGGACTGGTCGATCCTGCGCGCTCTGTCCGAAGTGATGGGCGCGACGCTGCCGTTCGACAATTTCGAGCAACTGCGCGCTGAAATGATCAAGGCGGTGCCTGCATTGGGTGTCGAGGGTCTGGCCGATTATGGCTGGTCGATCCCATCCTTGCCCACCGGCGCGACCGGCGAACTGGCTTCGCCGATCAAGGATTTCTACCTGACCAACGCCGTCTGCCGCGCCAGCCCGACGATGCAGCAATGCTCGGCCGAACTAGTCCATGGGGTTGAATTTGCGGAGGCGGCGGAATGAGTCGGGTCATCGCAACTTTCGTCATCCCAGTGAAGGCTGGGATATCTCTTCCTTCCCACGCTGCCAAGAAAAGTGGGATGCCAGCCTTCGCTGGCATGACGGTTGGGGAATTTAGCAAGTGACCGCTTTCTTCCAAAATCTGGGCCTGCCCTTTGCAGGTGCCTGGTTCCTCTCGACCATCATCGGCATCCTCGTGATCGCCCTGCCGCTTATGCTGGCCGTCGCGATGATCATCTATGCCGATCGCAAGATCTGGGCCGCGATGGCGCTGCGGCGCGGGCCGAACGTGGTTGGTCCCTTCGGCCTGCTCCAGTCCTTTGCGGACGGGGCCAAGGTGTTCCTGCAGGAAACGATCATCCCGTCGGCGGCGAACAAGGCGCTGTTCATCATCGCGCCGATCATCACCTTCACGGTGGCGCTGCTGGCCTGGGCGGTGGTGCCATTCGACGTCGGCGTGGTGCTGGCGGACATCAATGTCGGGCTGCTCTACATTCTCGCCATCTCGTCGCTGGGCGTGTACGGCATCGTGCTGGCGGGCTGGGCGTCCAATTCCAAATATCCATTCTATTCCGCGATCCGCGCATCCGCGCAGATGATCAGCTATGAAGTCTCGATCGGCTTCATCCTGATCTGCGTCGTGCTGTGGGCAGGCAGCTTCAACCTGACCGCGATCGTGGAAAGCCAGAAGGGTTATTATGGCTTTCTGAACGGCAATGGCTTTAATCCGCTGCTCTTCCCGATGGCGATCATGTTCCTGATCTCCGCCATGGCCGAAACCGCGCGCGCGCCGTTCGATCTGACCGAAGCGGAAAGCGAACTGGTCGCGGGCTACCAGACCGAATATTCGTCCATGGCCTTCGCGCTCTACTGGCTGGGCGAATATGCCAACGTCATCCTGATGTGCGCATTGAATGCGATCCTGTTCTGGGGCGGCTATCTGCCCCCGGTCGACTGGGCGCCGCTCTATTATGTGCCGGGCATCCTCTGGCTGTTCGCCAAGATCCTCTTCTTCTTCTTCGTCTTTTCCTGGGTAAAGGCGACGGTGCCCCGCTACCGATATGACCAGCTGATGCGGCTGGGCTGGAAGATTTTTCTGCCCACCTCGCTCTTCTTCGTCTTTCTGGTGTCGGGCTTCCTCATGCTGACGCGCTATGGAGGCGCACAATGAGCCTCGGATATTACGTCAAAAGCTTCACCCTCTGGGAGTTTGTGAAGGCGCACTGGCTGACCTTGAAATATTTTTTCAAGCCCAAGGCGACGATCAACTACCCTTACGAGAAGAACCCGATTTCGCCGCGGTTCCGGGGCGAACATGCGCTGCGCCGCTATCCCAACGGGGAAGAGCGCTGCATCGCGTGCAAGTTGTGCGAGGCCGTATGTCCGGCGCAGGCGATCACCATCGAGGCGCAGCCGCGCGAGGATGGCAGCCGCCGCACGACGCGCTACGACATCGACATGACCAAGTGCATCTATTGCGGTTTCTGCCAGGAAGCCTGCCCGGTGGACGCGGTGGTGGAAGGCCCGAATTTCGAGTTTGCGACCGAAACCCGCGAGGAGCTGATCTACGACAAGGCAAAGCTTCTTGAAAATGGTGACAAGTGGGAACGCGCGATCGCCGCGAACCTTGCCGCCGATGCGCCTTATCGGTAATGCGCGCCGTGATTTACACATACCCCGTTCGGGCTGAGCCTGTCGAAGCCTTGTCCTTCTGTTCAAGAAGAGCGGCCCTTCGACAAGCTCAGGGCGAACGGATGCTGGGGGGTCTTTGGGACCAATGATCCATGTTCTCGCCTTTTACCTGTTCGCGATCCTGGTGGTGTCCAGCGGTGCGCTGACGATCCTGTCGCGCAACCCGGTCCATTCGGTGTTGTGGCTGATCCTGGCCTTCTTCAACGCGGCGGGTCTGATGATCCTGCTGGGCGCTGAGTTCATCGCGATGCTGCTCGTCATCGTCTATGTCGGCGCGGTCGCGGTGCTGTTCCTGTTCGTCGTCATGATGCTCGACATCGACTTTGCCGAATTGCGCGCGGGTTTCGTCAGCTACCTGCCTTTTGGCCTGCTGATCGCTTTTGTGCTGTTGGCCGAGATCGTACTGGGCATCGGCCTGTGGAGCGCTGGCCCCATCGAACTGGCGCAGCGCGCCGCGCCGACTGCGCCGGAGGTGTCGAACATCAAGGCGATCGGTACGCTGCTTTATACCCGCTACATCTTCCTGTTCGAGGCGGCGGGCATCGTCCTGCTGGTCGCGATGATCGGTGCGATCGTCCTGACCCATCGGGCGCGGGGCGGGGTGAAGGGCCAGACTATCGCCAAGCAGAATCGCCGCCGTCCGCAGGATGCGGTCCGCAATATCAATCAGCCCGTCGGGCAGGGGGTGGAGCTGTGATCGGCCTTCAACATTATATGGTGGTCAGCGCCATCCTGTTCGTGATGGGGGTGCTGGGCATCTTCATCAACCGCAAGAATGTCATCATCATTCTGATGGCGATCGAGCTGATTTTGCTCAGCGTGAACATCAACCTTGTCGCCTTCAGCGCCTTTCTGGGCGATCTGGTGGGGCAGGTGTTCAGCATGTTCGTGCTGACCGTCGCGGCGGGTGAGGCGGCCATCGGGCTTGCCATCCTCGTCATTTACTTCCGTGGTCGCGGCACCATCGCCGTCGACGATGTCAACCGGATGAAGGGCTGAGCCTGAACTCATGATCCAGCTTATCGTTCTTCTTCCGCTGCTGGCCGCTGCCATTGCGGGCCTTGGCAACAAGGCGCTGGGCAAGCTGCCCGCCAAGATCCTCACCACCGGCGCGCTGTTCATTTCCTGCGCGCTGAGCTGGCCGATCTTCATCAGCTTCCTGACGGGCAGCGCGGAAGCGCATGTCACGCCGCTGTTTACCTGGATCCAGTCGGGCAGCTTCGACGCGCAATGGGCGCTGCGGGTCGATGCGATGACGGCGGTCATGCTGGTGGTCATCACCAGCGTGTCCAGCCTCGTCCACCTCTATAGCTGGGGCTATATGGATGAGGAGCCAGATCAGCCGCGCTTCTTCGCCTATCTCTCGCTCTTCACCTTTGCGATGCTGATGCTCGTGACCGCGAACAATCTGCTCCAGATGTTCTTCGGTTGGGAAGGGGTGGGCCTTGCCTCTTACCTGCTCATCGGTTTCTGGTTCCGCAAGCCATCGGCCAATGCCGCTGCGATCAAGGCGTTCGTTGTCAATCGCGTGGGCGACCTTGGCTTCATGATGGGGATTTTCGGCACCTATCTGGTGTTCAATACCATCTCCATCCCCGAAATATTGGAAATGGCCCCGTCGATGACGGGATCGACCATTGGATTCCTGGGCCATCGCTTCGATACGATGACGGTGCTGTGTTTGCTGCTGTTCGTGGGTGCCATGGGCAAGTCGGCGCAGCTTGGCCTCCACACCTGGTTGCCGGACGCGATGGAAGGGCCGACGCCTGTGTCGGCGCTGATCCACGCCGCGACCATGGTCACGGCGGGCGTGTTCATGGTGTGCCGCCTGTCGCCGATGTTCGAAACGTCGGCAACGGCGCTGACCGTGGTGACCTATGTCGGCGCTGCGACCTGCCTGTTCGCGGCGACCGTTGGCACGGTGCAGACCGACATCAAGCGCGTCATCGCTTATTCAACCTGCTCGCAGCTGGGCTATATGTTCTTCGCCGCGGGGGTCGGCGCCTATGGCGCGGCGATGTTCCACCTGTTCACCCACGCCTTTTTCAAGGCTTTGCTGTTCCTGGGGGCCGGTTCGGTCATCCATGCGATGCACCATGAGCAGGATATGCGCTGTTATGGCGCGCTGCGGAAAGAAATCCCGATCACCTTCTGGACGATGACGCTGGGGACGCTGGCCATCACGGGCGTTGGCCTGCCGCTGGTCGGCGTCGGCTTTGCGGGCTTCTATTCCAAGGACGGTATCCTCGAAGCGGCCTATGCCGCTGGCGGGGCGGGGACCGGCGCGTTTCTGGTCGGTATCTTTGCCGCTTTGCTCACCAGCTTCTATTCGTGGCGGCTGGTGTTCCTGACCTTCTTCGGCAAAGCTCGCTGGGCCGCGTCGGAGCATATCCAGCACGCGCTGCATGATGCGCATGGTCATGATGATCATCATGACGATCATGCGCATGACGACCATCATCACGCGCCCGTCACCGGGACCGGCGGTTATCATCCGCATGAAAGCCCGTGGGTCATGCTGGTGCCGCTGATCGTGCTGAGCCTTGGCGCGGTGTTTGCCGGTTTCCTGTTCCACGACCAGTTTATCGGTGCCGAAGGCGGTATCGAATTCTGGAAGGGCGCATTGTCATTCGACAGCCATTTGATGCACGCCGCGCATGAAGTGCCAACATGGGTCAAGTTCGCGCCGTTCACGGTGATGCTGACCGGGCTGCTGATCGCCTGGCTCGCCTATATCAAGAATACCGACTGGCCGCAGCGCTTCGTCGCGACCTTCACTGGTCTATACACGTTCCTGCTCAACAAATGGTATTTTGACGAGCTGTATAACGTGCTGTTCGTCAAGCCAGCCTTCGCCATCGGCCGCTTCTTCTGGAAGTTCGGTGACGTCGGTTTCATCGACCGGTTCGGACCCAATGGTCTGGCGGCTTTGGTCGTGCAGGGCAATAAAGTGACCCGTCGGCTCCAGTCCGGCTACCTCTACACCTACGCGCTGGTGATGCTGATTGGCCTCGCCGCTGCCGCAACCTGGGCGATGACACGATAATGGACGGCTTCCCCATCCTTTCCCTGATGATGGCAGTGCCGATGGCGGGGGCCATCGCCTGTCTGTTCGTGGGCGCGAACAGCGCGCGCTGGATCGCCCTGATCGCCACTCTGGTCGATTTCGTGCTGGGCATGGCCCTGTGGGCGAATTTCGACCAGTCGGGCGGCGGCGCACAGTGGCAGTTTCAGGAATATGCGCCGATCTTCGGCAAATTCGCCTGGGCGCTGGGTATCGACGGCATCGCGCTGATGCTGATCGCGCTGACCGTGTTCCTGATGCCGATCTGCATCGGCGCGAGCTGGAACGCGATCGAAAAGCGCGTCGGCGAATATATGGCGGCCTTCCTGTTCATGGAGGTGCTGATGATCGGCGTCTTTACGGCGCAGGATCTCTACCTTTTCTACATCATGTTCGAAGCCGGCCTGATCCCGATGTATCTGATCATCGGCATCTGGGGTGGCGCGGACCGTATCTACGCCAGCTATAAATTCTTCCTCTACACATTGTTCGGATCGGTCCTGATGCTGATCGCGATGATGTGGATGGTGCATGAGGCCGGGACGACCGAAATCCCCGTGCTGATGGCCTATAATTTCGATCCCCATGTCCAGACCTGGTTGTTCCTGGCCTTCTTCGCCAGCTTCGCGGTCAAGATGCCGATGTGGCCGGTCCACACATGGTTGCCTGACGCGCACGTTCAGGCACCGACCGCGGGGTCTGTCATCCTGGCGGGCGTGCTGCTGAAGATGGGTGGCTATGGCTTCATCCGCTTCTCCCTGCCGATGTTCCCCGAAGCCTCGGCGCAACTCGCGCCTCTGGTCTGGGGCCTGTCGATGGTCGCGGTGGTCTACACCTCGCTGGTCGCGCTCGTGCAGTCGGACATGAAGAAGCTGATCGCCTATTCGTCGGTCGCGCATATGGCGATCGTCACGGTCGGCCTGTTCGCCTTCAACCAGGCGGGCATCGAAGGCGCGATGATGGTGATGCTGGGCCATGGTCTGGTCGCGGGCGCGCTGTTCCTGTGTGTCGGCGTGATCTATGATCGCCTGCATACCCGCGAGATTGCGCGCTATGGTGGCCTGTCGATCAACATGCCGCGCTATGCCATGCTGTTCCTGTTCTTCACCATGGCGTCGGTCGGCCTGCCCGGCACGTCCAACTTCGTCGGCGAATTTCTGGCGCTGATGGGTATTTATCAGGCATCCACCTGGGTGGCGCTGGTCTGCACCACGGGCATCATCCTGGGCGCGGCCTACATGCTCTACCTCTATCGCCGCATCTGCTATGGTGAGCAGGTCAATGCCGATGCCGCCGCGATGCCCGACCTGTCGGGGCGCGAAATCTGGCTGCTGGCACCGATTGCCGCTGTTGTGCTGTGGATGGGGGTCTATCCCGAAAGCTTCCTCAAGCCGATGCGCCCGGATATTCTCGCTCTCGAAGCCCGCCTCGCGCCTGCCGCTCCGGCGGGAGACTCCAAGATCAAGATGGGTGCGCCCAAGCCTGCGGGTGAAGCGCATGAAGAAGCCCATCACGAAGAAGCCCCTGCGCACGGGGAGGCGCACTGATGATCGACTCCGCTTCCCTTCTGGCCGTTCTGCCGGAACTCATATTGACGGCTGGTGGCCTGATCCTGATGTTAGTGGCTGCTTTTGGCGGCGACGGCACCGTACGGCTGGTCAATACGCTGTCGGTGCTGACACTGATCGTCGCGGGCGTGGCTTTGTCCTGCTCGCTGGCGCACGGCCCTGACGCATTCGACGGTCTGGTTCGCGCCGATGCCTTCTCCGTCTATGCCAAGGCGTTGATCTACGCGGCGGCTGCGGCAGCGATCCTGCTCGCACCACGCTTCTTTTCGACCGACAGCGCGCTGCGGCCCGAATATCCGATCCTGATCCTGTTCGCCGCCATCGGCATGGGCATGATGGTGTCGGCGGGCGACATGCTGACGCTCTATGTCGGCTTAGAAATGAACAGCCTCGCCTCCTATGTTCTCGCCAGCTTCATGCGGCAGGACGGGCGTTCGTCCGAAGCCGGCCTTAAATATTTCGTGCTGGGATCGCTGGCCAGCGGCATCCTGCTTTACGGCATCTCGCTGCTTTACGGCTTCACCGGCAGCACCGCCTTTGACGGCATCGCCGTCGCGCTGGGCGATGGCGTGGGCAAGGGCGAATTGTTCGGGCTGGTGTTCGTGCTGGCGGGCCTTGCCTTCAAGATCAGCGCCGTGCCGTTTCATATGTGGACGCCCGACGTCTATGAAGGCGCGCCGACGCCGGTCACCACCTTCTTCGCCAGTGCGCCCAAGGTTGCGGCGATGGGCCTGACGGTTCGCGTCGCTATCGAGGCGCTGGGTCCTGCGGGGCTGGACTGGCAGCAGATCGTGATCTTCGTTGCGCTTGCCTCCATCCTGTTCGGCGCGGTCGCGGCGATCGGCCAGACCAATATCAAGCGGCTGATGGCCTATTCGTCGATCAACAATGTCGGCTTCGCGCTGATCGGCCTTGCCGCAGGCACGCCTGCCGGTGTCGCCGCAACGATGAGCTATATGGCGATCTATGTCGTCATGACGATTGGTGCCTTCGCCTGTATTCTCCAGATGCGCGATGCGGATGGCAAGCCGGTCGAGACGATCGCCAGCCTGGCGGGCCTGTCGCAATCTCGTAAAGGTCTGGCCGCAGGGTTCGCGGTATTCATGTTCTCGATGGCTGGTATTCCGCCGCTCTTTGGCTTCTGGGCCAAGTTCCTGGTGTTCGATGCTGCCGTTGCGTCCGGCCTGACCGCGCTGGCGGCGTTCGGCATCGCGGCGTCGGTGATTGGCGCTTTCTATTATCTCAAGATCATCAAGACGATCTATTTCGACGAGCCGACCGGCGCCTATGAGGCGAAGGGCGGGGCAGTGGAAAATGTCATCCTGACTGCTTGCGCCGTCGTCATCGTGCTGGGCTATCTGCTCAATCCTGTGCTGGATCAGGCGAGCGCCGCCGCTGCGGCGTCCCTGTTCTGACCATTCGCTTCGTTGCCGAGACCGGGTCCACCAATGCCGACATGCTGGCATTGGCGGAGCAGGGCGCGCCCGATGGCAGCTGGCTACGCGCCGGGCGTCAGACGGGCGGCAAGGGGCGGATGGGCCGCAGTTGGGAAAGCCCGGTTGGCAATCTCCATTGTTCTACGTTGATCCGGCTGCGGGCCGGTGATCCCCTGCCGCACACGCTGGCGCTGGTCGCCGCCAATGCGGTTCATGCGCTGGTCGCGCCGCTTTGCAAGGGGCAGGCGCAGATCAAATGGCCCAACGACGTTCTGCTCGATGGCGCGAAGATTGCGGGCATCCTGCTGGAGCGCGCGGGCGATGCGATCGTTGTCGGTATCGGCATCAATGTCGCCGATCATCCCCGCAATCTCGACCGTCCGGTAACCAGCCTGCTAGCGCAGGGCGCCACCGATGCGCAGGCGGGGGCGCTGCTGGAACGGCTGGCGCAGCTTTTTGCGCATTGGCTTTCGATCTGGCGGGCTCAGGGGCTGGACCCGGTGCGGACCCACTGGCTGCTCAACGCCCACCCGACCGGGGCGCCGATGCGGGTGGCGCAACCCGATGGCGAGACAGTTGACGGCCTGTTCGATACGCTCGATCGGCAGGGCATGTTGATCCTGCGCTTGGCGAACGGGCAGAGCCGTGCCATTCACGCCGGTGACATATTTCTCACCTGAACCAAGGACCGGCCATGCTTCTCGCGATCGACGCGGGCAACACCAATGTGGTTTTCGCGCTGCTCGAAGGGCGGACCATCCGCGCGCGCTGGCGGATTGCGACTGATCCGCGCCGCACGGCGGACGAATATGCGGTGTGGCTCAACCAGTTGCTGATGCTGGAAGGCTATAAGATCGCCGACGTTGGTGCAGTCATCATCGCGACCGTGGTGCCGCGCGCGTTGCACAATCTGCAGGTGCTGGCCGAAAAATATTTCGGGACGACGGCGTTGATCGCCGGGCAGGCACCGGTCGACTGGGGCATAGAACTGGACGTGGCGGAGCCAGGATCGGTGGGGGCTGACCGGGTTGTAAACGCCATCGCCGCGCACCATCTTTATGCAGGCGACCTGATCGTCATCGATTTCGGCACCGCGACGACGTTTGACGTGGTGGATTATAGCGGTGCTTATAAGGGCGGGATCATCGCGCCGGGCATCAACCTGTCGCTCGATGCGCTGGTTGCGGCGGCGGCGAAACTCCCCAAGATCGCCATCGCCCCGCCGGAAAATCGATCGGTCATTGGCCGGACGACCGAAGCGCAGATGCACATCGGCGTCTTTTGGGGCTATGTAGCCATGATGGAGGGGCTGGTCGCCCGGATGAGGGCCGAAATTGGCCGCCCGACTAGAGTGATTTCGACGGGGGGCCTAGCGGTCCTCTTCAATGATAACAGCGATATTTTCGATGCGATCGCGCCGGACCTGACGGTTCAGGGCCTCGCGCTGATGCACGAACGGAGTTTACAAGCGTAATGAAACCCAAGGATGAGCTGCTCTTCCTGGCCCTAGGCGGGTCGGGCGAGATTGGCATGAACGTCAATTTATACGGTTGCCAGGGCAAATGGGTGATGGTCGATCTCGGCATGACCTTTGGCGATCCCAATTATCCGGGCATCGAACTGGTTCTGCCGGACCTGAGCTTTATCGAGGAACGGCGCAAGGATCTGCTCGGCATCGTGCTGACCCACGGGCATGAGGATCATATCGGCGCGATCCCCTATCTGGCCGCGGACCTTGGCGTGCCGCTTTACGCCACGCCCTTTACCGCGGGCCTCATCCGCCTGAAGCTGGAGGAGGAGGGGCTGACCAAGGAGGTCAAGCTCCACGTCATTCCTAACGAGGGCAGCTTTGAGCTTGGCCCGTTCGGTTTCCGCTACATGCCGCTGGCCCACTCGATCCCTGAGGGCAATGCGCTGGTGATCGACACACCGCATGGCCGCATTTTCCATACCGGTGACTGGAAGCTCGACGATCAGCCATTGCTCGGCGTGCCATCGACCCCGGCGGAACTGACCGCAGTGGGCGATCAGGGCGTGCTGGCACTGGTGTGCGACAGCACCAATGTGTTCAATGACAAGGCCAGCGGGTCCGAAGGCGATGTCCGCGAAGGGCTGATGCAAACGATCGAAGGGGCCACGGGTCGGGTGCTGGTCACCACCTTTGCGTCCAATGCCGCGCGCGTCCAGACGCTCGGCGAAGTGGCAGCGGCGATGGGGCGCAAGGTGTGCGTCGCGGGCCGTTCGCTCGACCGCATCATCGGCATGGCCAAGGCTAGCGGCTATCTCAAGGGCTTCCCGCCGACGGTCGACTGGGACGAGGCGATGAAGCTACCCCGTGACGAGGTGATGATCATCGCCACCGGCGGGCAAGGGGAGGCGCGCGCCGCGCTGGCGCGCATCGCCTTCGACAGCCATCCGATCAAACTGACCGAGGGCGATCTCGTCGTCTTTTCGTCCAAGCAGATTCCCGGCAATGAAATCGCCATCGGCCGCATCCAGAATGCGCTGGCGGCGAAGAATGTCGTGATGGTCACGGATCGGCAGGCCGAGGTCCATGTGTCCGGCCATCCGGGGCGTCCTGAACTGGAAGCCATGTATCGCTGGATCCGGCCGGAAATATTGCTGCCGGTCCATGGCGAACGGCGGCATATGGCCGAACAGGCGCGGCTGGGGCTGGCGACTGGCATCCCGAACGCTGTGGTGCAGTCCAATGGCGATTTGCTGCGATTGGCACCGGGCAAGCCGACGATCATCGGGCGTCAGGAAGTCGGGCGGCTGGTGCTGGATGGCGACGTCATCCTGCCTGCCGAGGGGGCGACGATGAACGAGCGGCGCAAGCTCGGGCTGCATGGCCAGATCAGCGTTGCCGTGGCGCTCGATGCCAAGGGACGGCTGCTTGGCCGACCGACGCTGCGGACGCAGGGCGTTCCGGTGGAAGAGGATAAGGCGGACTTCCTGGCCGAAGCGGCCGACGATGCGGCTGATGTGATTGCCAAGGGATCGCATGAGGAAGAGGCAGTGCGCGAACGGATCCGCCTGGCCGTGCGCCGCGCCGCGACGCGCTGGACGGGGAAAAAACCGATTGTGGACGTCCTGCTCATTCGGGCGTAAATCGCCGCCATGAACCTCTACGCCATATTCGCCATCTATGTGCTGTTCTGGGTGATCAGCGCTTTCATCATCCTGCCTTTCGGCATCCGCACGCCCGACGAAACGGGCGAGCGGATGGTGAAGGGGCAGGCGGACAGCGCACCCAGCAATTTTCGGCCGGGCGTGGTGGCGCTTCGGGCGACGCTGCTGTCAGCTTTGCTGTTCGGCCTCTATTACGCCAATTATGTGCAGGGGTGGATCACGCTGGATATGCTGCCGGGTTATTCGCGCTAATTCACCGCTACCCATTTGTTTAGAGCGAAGTCGAGAAACCTGCTCTTGGCTTCTAGACTTCGCTGGAAGCGAACGGGATTGGGCTTGTCGCTCCCTAACGCACGCAGCCTTACTGGCGCAGCCGCTCGATCGCCTGCGCCAGCGCGACATAGAGTTTGCCCATGTCGGACGAGAGGATGGCGACGCCCAACGCGTTGCCGTCGCGCGCCGACAGGATGATCCGCAGCATGCCTTCGAAATCATGGATATAGCGGTTCACATGATCGCGGAATTCCGGGTCATTGTCGTAGTGGAGCGCAATTTCGCGCGATTCCCCGGCATCCAGCAGCCTGACCGCGCGGCGGGTGAACACGCCGCGATCGCCCTTCAGATAGGCCGACCAGCTTGAATCGGTGACGTCGTTGGACAGTATCTTGGCGACGTCGATAGCCGTGCTGTTGAGCGATTCGATCAGCAGCGCGGAGCGGCGGGCGAAATGGTCGCGGTCGCGATTTTCGGACGCGCGTTCGGCTTCCTCGATCCGCTGCTCGACGTTGGCGCTGGTGTCGGCGATGGTCAGCAACTGGCGGGTCAGTCGCTCGGAAGCCTGATGCGCGGCCTTGACTGCGTCCTCGGCAACCCGCGCGACCTGTTCGATCTGCGCCGTCACCTTGTCACCGATGGCGGTCTGCATCGCCTGTTCGCTTGCGTCGGCCAATGCCTGCGCGGCTTCGGGAATGGCGCGACCCAGCGCCTGGCGCGCGCGTTCGGCGGCCTGATCGGCCGTGTCCTTGACGCGCAGCAGGGCGGTGACGAGCAATGGCCCGGCCCCCTCGGTGATGCGGGTCGCGTCCTGATGCGCGCCGTCCAGCGCCACGCGCAGCCGTTCGACCAGATTGCGATTGGCCTCCAGCCCACCCTGCGTGCTTTCCAGCCATTCGGTCAGGCGACTGCCCTGACCGCGCAGCATCGATTCGGCCTCTTCCGCCCGACCGACCAGCGCCTGCGAAATCGCCTCCAGCCGCTCCATTTCCGGTGTCGTGTTGCCCAGCAGGGCGCGGCTCTGTTCCAGCCGGGCGTCGAAACGCTCCAGTGCGGCGGGATAGGTCTCGTCCAGTTCGCGCACGCTCGAATCGAGCGCGACGAGCAGCGTTTCAGCGCAGCTGATCAGCTTTTCGGCTGTCAGCCCACCATTGGCCAGCGCGCCGTCGATCCGCTGCGTTTCGCTGGTCAGGCGGGCAAGCGCTTCGGTCAGCCGTTCGCTGCGGGCAAGGGCCACTTCTTCGAGCGTTGCGAAGCGGGTCTGCGTTGTGGTGATCGTTTCGTCCAGCCCGGCCTGGATACCGGCCATCAGGCTATGCTGCCCCGCCATGACGTCATTGATCTGGTGCAGCCGGTTTTCGACATCGCCGATCGTGTTCGCCAGACCCGTGACTGTCTCGCTGCCGATGGCGTCAAGGCTGTCACGCGACCGGGCAACCAGCGATTCGAGCGCGGCGGACTGGGCCGACAGATTGCCGTCGGTCAGCGCCAGCGTTTCCTGCGCGCGGGCCAGCGCGGCGTCGAGCCGTTCGCGCAAGTCGGCTTCGATGGCATCCATGTCCCGCGTCAGCGTCGACAGCGTGGTCTCGCTGACATTGCCGATTCCCGCCTGCGCCGCAGCGACGAGCGCTTCGAGATGTTCGGCACGGCGAGACAGCCCTTCGTCGGTCGTCGCCATGGTGGCGCGTACGCTGCGCAAAGCGTTGTCGAGACGGCCGGTCAAATCTGCCTGCGCCGTGTCGAGATCATGGATCAACGCCGTGCGCACGCTTTCGCTGGTGCTGGCGATGCCGGTTCCGGCGGTTTCGACCAGCGTTGCCAGGGCCGCTGCCTGCAATTCGATATCCTGACGGGTGCGATCCATCGCCTGTCGCGCGCTTTGGGCGGTGGCGTCGATCCGTCCGGCGGCGATCTCCGCCATGCCGGTCACTTCTTCATTGGCGGCGCGGGTGGATTCCTGCAACTGGGTAAGCTGGCTCGACAGGCTCTTGGTCGCAGACAAAGTGCGGGCGCGGGCGTCGTCGGACAATTCGGCCAGCGCATGAAGCCGCGCTTCGAGCGTGTCGATCCGTTCGGCCAGCGCATGGCCATTGTCCATGATCTGCGCGGCCATGCGACCGGTGCGGTCCTCCAGTTCGGGGATCGACGCAATCAGCGAGTCCATCTTGGCAAGGAGCGCCGTGCTGGCCCGTTCGGCCGATTCGGCGCGGTCGGCGGTCGCTTGCGACCGGCTGGCGATCAGTTCGGCGGACGCTTCCATATTGCTACTGGCCGCTGCGCCATAGCTGTCGAGCAATTCGGCCTGATCCTGCATCGACTGGCGGGCGGTTTCCAACTGGGTCGCGATCCGGCCAAGGCGCAGTTCGAGCAGATCGGCTTCCGTCCGCAGGGCGCGGGCGGTGTCGAGATAGCGGCGCGATTCGGTGCGGCTGTTCCGCATCAGCAGCAGGTAAGCGAGGCCAAGCAGGATGAGCGGCACAACCAGAGTGGCGATGGCATTGGCCCAGAATAAGGGACCACCGGCCAGATCGCCCGACGCCGCCATCGCCCAGCCGGCAAAGCCGACCCAGCCGACGCCAAGCAAGGTCAATCCGACGCGCACGCGCCTGACCCAGGCATCGCCTGCGCCATCATCCGAATCATCTTCGTCGATGTTGAGAGCCGCCTGTTTCAAAAGCAAAATATCATCCGCCTGCGATTCATCGCCGGTCGTGCGTGGTTCGTCGCGCCAAAACTCGACGATTGTGCTGCCCCCTGTCATGGCCAGCATCCTAGCAGCTTTTCCGCCCGCGCAAATGCCCTGTTACCAAAACTTAACGCAAGCCAGATAGCGTCTGTCTCTATGTCCTATGATCCTGGCGCCCTCCATGCAGCTTTATCCGCAGCCGTCGGCGACGACAGCGCCCTGATTGCGGACTTGCGCGTCGCCTTCATGGAAAGCGCGGAGCGGCAGATAGACTTGCTGGGGCGGGCGCGATGCGACGCTAATTGGGAACTGGCGGCGTGGCGGCTGAAAGGGCTGGCGGCAAGTTTCGGGCTGACCGCGCTGATGGCGCTGGCCGACGAAGCGGCGGAAGCGGCACCGGGCGATCCGCGAGTGCTGCGCCGTTTGCGCGCGGCGCTGGCGGGGCTGCAACAGACCTGAATCGCGGGCCTGGCACGGCTGCGCTTGCGCGAAGCCCTAAGCCTTGCGACAAGACCCGCTGCACAACAATCGGGTCGATACCATAACGATATGAGTTTCGCGGCTATTCTCAGCGCCAGCCGAGCTTCGGGCGATTCGTCCGGGGGCCAGTCCACCGGGGGTCAGCGCGCGAGTCTGTATTTTGCCGGACAGACCCTGGTGGAATATCAGGCGCGGCAGGCGGCGCAGGCGGGCGCGGATCGCATCATGATCTTGGTGAGCGTCATTACGCCCGCTTTGTCGCAGGCCGTCGACCGGCTGAGCGCCGACGGGATCGCGGTCGCGCTGGTGCGGGACATGGTGTCGATGGTGCGGGATGCGCCTCGCGACGCCGACGTGCTGCTGGTCGCCGACGGGGCGATCGTGTCGCAAGCGCATTTCGAAGCGATGGGCAGCGCGGAGGGCAATGCGTTGCTGGTCACGGATGACAGCCGCGCCAGCACTCCGTTCGAGCGGATCGATGCAGGACAGCGCTGGGCAGGGCTGGCGCGGATCAGCCCGACATTATTGTTCGGCACGCTCGACATGATCGGCGACTGGGATTTGTCGCTGACGCTGGTGCGCGCGGCGGTGCAGAAAGGCGCGCGCCGCGTCACCGTGTCACAGGATGATCTGCTCGAAGGGCGGGTTGCGCTGATCGAAACCCAGCAGCAGGCCGATCTGGTGGCGCAGGCGGTGACGGCGGCGGGCGCTTCATCGGCGCGGGCGCGCGGGGGCGTTGAACATTATCTTCTCTCGCCCCTCGCCCGGATGATCAGTCCGGCGCTGATGCGGATGCAGGTGCCCGCTATGCAGGTGCGGATCGCCGCCATCGCGCTGGGAGCGATCGCGCTGGTGCCGGTCGAACTGCTGTGGACACTCACCGGATTTGCCCTGTTGCTGGGCGCGTTGTTGCTGACGGAAATTGCCGATCGGCTGGACGAACTGGCGCTGCGACCGCCACCCATGGGCTTGCTGGCGTTCGTGACGCCGTTGCTGGCGCTGATCGGCATCGTGCTGGCGGGCAGCAGCACATTGGCCGCTGATCTGGCTCTGCTGCTGGGCATCATGCTGGTGGCGGATCGCTGGCGGCGGACCGGCAATGCCCGGCCATGGATGATCGTAACCCCTGGAACCGTCCTGTTGCTGTTGATCGTCGCCGGGCTGGTCGGGATGCTGGCGCAGGGCATCAGAGTCGCGATGCTGGCGCTGATCGCATCAGCCGGGGCGATCATATTGCGCCCGCGCGAATGAGCATATTTCGCCGCCAGGGTTTAGTGCATTTTAAGGACGTCGGGCTATGGTCCCGGTATGAACGCCTATTCGTCCCTTACCGGTGCGGCCATGGCGGACAGCTGGCCGATGGCGCAAGTCATGGCGGGCATGTCCGCCGTGCCGGTTGGCCATGCCATCGATCTGGCTTTCTTCTTCCCGGTCGAGGAACGGGCGCGCCATGATGCGCTGATCGCGGAAACGCGGCGGCATCTGGGCGGATGCCTCAATGCAATCGAGATGGCGCTGCGGCTGTCGCTCGACCATGCGCCTGATGTCGCGCACATATTGTCGCGTTCGCCAGAACCGCTGTGCTGGCCGACCGTTCGGGCGCAACCGACGCTGATCGGACCGGCGCTGCTGGCGCATATGCAGATGCGTGCCGGGGTCAGCCTGATGCTGCGGCAGTTCGGCCAGCCCGACATCGAGCGTATGGATGATAGCGATGGCGGCGCGTTGGCGCTGGGCGATGACCCGCTGGTCAGCGACGCGCTGTCCGCGCTGGCGCTGGCGGAGGGACGCTGGATCGCCACGGGAGGTGAGGATCGGCCGATGCGGCCGGACCTGCCAGCTGAATATTTTGCCGAACTGGTGTGGACGGCAGCCGCCTGTCTGGCGGCGGTGGTCCAGCGGAGCGCGCCTGATCTGGGCGACGCCGTGCTGGCGGCGTTCGAGCGGTCGGGCTGGGCCTTGCTCGCCGATCATGATGAAAGCGTCAGTCCGATTGCCGAGGCCGACCGGCTGGTGCGACGGATGGGCGAGCTGGCTGATTCGCCGGAACTCATGGGTGTCGTGCTGGGACAGCGGCGCTTCCTGCTATTTGCGGCGCTGGCGGCGCGGCGGCTGCGCATCGCGACGGTGCAGGCGACAGATATATTGGTGATGGGACCGCTGGCGCAGGTGGCGATGCTGTGCCGGGCACTGGGCGGATCGGACGCTGATTATCGCCATTTGCTGCTGGCTTTGCGTCCCGTGCGCCCGGCCCTGTCCGACGCTGCGATCGTGGCGGAGGCTGAGCGCTATCCGGGGCTGACAGACATGCAGGCCGATGCGGCTGTCAGCGCGCTGCGCACGCCGCCCGCCTTCCGCTCCCGGCTCGATCATCTGCGTCGGTTGACGGGCGCGTGAACATGCCGTCGCATCCTGCGATCATCCGGGCCTCTATCTCCACCGACGGCCTGTTGCTGAGCGCGGACCTGCGCCTGTTGACACTCCAGCGCGAGGCGGGGGGCGATCTGGGCGCGCCGGTCGCGGTGCCGCAACTGGCCGCGATCGCGCGGCTTTCGGCCCGGCTGGGCATCACCGTATCGCGGCCGATCATCGCCGCAACCGAGCATGGTGACATCGATATGTGGGTGCGGGCGCGGCCCGATGGCGATGGCGTGACCCTCTCGATCATCGACTGGCATGAGCGGCCTGCGGTCGCGCTACCGGCCGATACCGCTCGGCGCGAGGCGGATATTGCCGCGCTGGCCGATGGCTGGAGCTGGCAGATCGACATGCAGTTGCGGTTCCAGATGGTGCTGGCCGGCAGCGACTCTCATGGCGCGCTGCCGACTGATCCGCCGGTGCCGGGCAGCCGTTTTTCCGGCTATTTCCAGCTTTTGCCGGACGAGGATGGCGACATGGCGATGCTGCGCGCCTTTGCGCAAAGGCGTGCCTTTCGCGATCAGACGGCAGTGCTGGTCAGCGATCCGGCGCGGTCGTTTCGCCTGTCGGGCTTTCCCATGTTCGATCTGGCCGGACAACTGACCGGCTATCGCGGCACCGCCTTTCCGCTGGAGCAGACGGTCGTTGCGCCGATGGCGCAGGAAGCAGCGGTCGCGCTCTATCCCGGCGAGTTTGGCAAGCGGCTCGACCGTTCGCTGCGCCAGCCGCTGGGGCGGATCATCGCCAACGCCGATACGATCAGCGCGCAGCTGGAAGGGCCGCTGCGTCCCGATTATGCCGATTATGCGACGGACATCGCGGCGGCAGGACGGCATCTGATGGCGCTGGTCGATGATCTGGCAGATTTGCAGGCGATCGACCGGCCCGATTTCAGCGTGATCGCCGAAGATGTCGATCTTACCGATCTCGCCCGTCGTGCCGCAGGATTGCTGACGGTCAAGGCGCTCGACCGGCAGATTCGCATAGTTGCACCGGACCCGGACGCCAGCACGCCCGCCGCCGGCGAGTTTCGTCGGGTGCTGCAAATATTGGTGAACCTGATCGGCAATGCGGTGCGCTATTCGCCCGAAGGCAGCGAGGTGCGGATCGTCACCGAAAGCGATCATGGCCAGGCCCGGATCATGGTGATCGACCAGGGGCAGGGGGTTGCGGTCGCGGATCGCGAGCGGATTTTCGAGAAGTTCGAGCGGCTGGGCCGCGACGATACCGGGGGCAGTGGCCTGGGCCTCTATATCTCCCGTCGTCTTGCCCGCGCGATGGGGGGCGATATTCGCATTGGCGGCGCACCGGGCGAGGGCGCGCGTTTCATACTGTCATTGCCAACGGGCCTATGATCCCATGAAAAACGGCGCCCCTTGATGGGAGCGCCGTTCTGCATTTTCGGTGTGGTCGGGCGTGTTAGCGCTTGTCGACCGGCACATAGTCGCGCTGTGTCGGCCCTGTGTAGAGCTGGCGCGGGCGACCGATTTTCTGCGCTGGGTCCGAAATCATTTCGTTCCACTGCGCGACCCAGCCCACGGTGCGGGCAAGGGCGAAGAGAACGGTGAACATTTCGGTCGGGAAGCCGATGGCCGACAGGATAACGCCCGAATAGAAGTCGACGTTGGGGAAGAGCTTCTTTTCGATGAAATAGGGATCGCTGAGCGCAATCTTTTCCAGTTCACGCGCGACATCGAACACAGGGTCGGTCACGCCCATCGTCTTGAGCACGTCCTCGGCGGTCTTTTGCATGACGGTCGCGCGGGGATCGTAATTCTTATAGACGCGATGGCCAAAGCCCATCAGGCGGAACGGATCGTCCTTATTCTTAGCGCGGGCGATATATTCGGGAATACGATCGACCGTGCCGATTTCGCGCAGCATGTTGAGCGCGGCTTCGTTCGCGCCGCCATGGGCCGGACCCCACAGGCAGGCGATGCCCGCCGCGATGCACGCGAAGGGATTGGCCCCCGACGAACCGGCCAGACGCACGGTCGATGTCGACGCATTTTGTTCATGGTCGGCATGGAGGATGAAGATCTTGTCCATGGCGTCCACGATCACCGGATCGGGGACATATTCCTCTGCCGGGACCGAGAAGGTCATACGCAGGAAATTGGCGGTGTAGGACAGGTCGTTGCGCGGATAGACGAAGGGCTGGCCCACCGAATATTTATACGCCATCGCCGCGATCGTCGGCATCTTGGCGATCAGGCGGTGGCTGGCGATCCTGCGCTGCACCGGATCGTTGATGTCGGTCGAGTCATGATAGAAGGCTGACAGCGCGCCAACGACACCGCACATGATCGCCATGGGATGCGCGTCACGACGGAAGCCGCGATAGAAGGTCGTGAGTTGTTCATTGACCATCGTATGGCGGGTGATCGTGCGGGTGAATTCGTCCAGTTCCTGGCTCGACGGCAGTTCGCCGTTCAGCAGCAGGTAGCTGACTTCCATGAAGCTCGATTGTTCTGCCAGCTGGCCGATCGGATAGCCGCGATGCAGCAGCACGCCTTCGTCGCCGTCGATATAGGTCAGGCCGGATTCGCAGCTGGCCGTCGAGGTAAAACCCGGATCATAGGTGAACATGCCGGTATTGGCGTACAGCTTGCGCACATCGATGACCTGCGGACCGACCGAACCGTCCATGACGGCATAGTCCTTGGTCTCTCCCCCGACGGTCAAAGTGGCTTTGTTATCCGACATATTGTTCTCCTTGTATGCCATCAGCCAACCGATGCGTGCCCAACATCGGTCAACCGTTCCAAGCTCCCCTCTTTCCCCAGCAGGAAGAGGACATCAAAAATACCCGGCGAGACGGTGCGCCCGGTGAGCGCCGCCCGGAGCGGCTGCGCCACCTTGCCCAGCCCCAGGCCAGCATCCTCTGCCACGCGGCGAATTGTGTCCTCGATCGCCTCGACCGTCCATATTTGAACTGGTCGCAGAGCGTCGGCTGTCTTGCCCAGCAGCGCGCGCGCCGAGTCGTCTAGCAGAGCCAATGCCTTTTCGTCAAAATCCAGCGGGCAATTTTTGAACAGAAATTCGGCGCCCTCGGCAATTTCGTTAAGCGTTTTGGCACGCGGCTTGAGCGATGGCATGGCGGCCGTCAGCAAGGTGAGGCCATTTTCGGGCAGAGCGCGGTCGAGACGTGCCGCGACGCGCGGTGCGACCAGCGCGGCGAGGTGTGCGTCATCCGCTTCGCGTAGATAATGGCCGTTGAGATTTTCCAGCTTCTTGATGTCGAAACGCGAAGGCGATCGGCCGACGCCGCTGATATCGAACAGCTCGATGGCGCGGGCGATGGGAATAATCTCCTCATCACCATGGCCCCAGCCCAGCCGCAACAGATAGTTCAGCACCGCTTCGGGCAGCATCCCCATATCGTCGCGATAAGCATCGACCCCCAGAGCGCCATGGCGCTTGGACAATTTCGCGCCATCCGATCCGTGGATCAGCGGGATATGGGCATAGACCGGCTCTTCCCACTCCATCGCCCTTATGATGCATAGCTGGCGGAAGGCATTGTTGAGATGATCGTCGCCGCGAATGACATGGGTGACGCCCATATCATTATCGTCGACCACAACCGCCAGCATATAGGTGGGCGTGCCGTCCGAGCGCAGCAGGATCATGTCGTCCAGCTCGGCATTCTGCACGACGACGCGGCCCTGGACTGCATCCTCGATCACCGTTTCGCCTTCGCGCGGGGCTTTCAGGCGGATGACGAAGGGCGCGCCTTCGGGCGCTTCGTCGGGCGAGCGGTCGCGCCAGCGGCCATCATAACGCATCGGCTGTTTGGCGGCGCGCTGCTGTTCGCGCAGTTCGGCCAGTTCTTCCGGGGTCGCGTAACATTTATAGGCATGGCCGTTCGCCAGCATCGCATTGGCGACTTCGGCATGACGGGGCGTCCGGGCGAACTGGAACACCGCCGGTTCATCGCCGCCCAGACCCAGCCAGTCCAGCCCGTCGAAAATCGCGGCGACCGCTTCATCGGTCGAACGGGCGCGGTCGGTATCCTCGATCCGTAGCAGGAATTTGCCGCCATGATGCCGGGCGAACAGCCAGTTGAACAGGGCGGTGCGGGCGCCGCCGATATGCAGGAACCCGGTCGGCGATGGCGCGAAACGGGTCACCACCGGCTTGCTCATTCCCGTTGCACTTGCCGTCATATTCGCTGACATTCGTCCTGCCTGTTCCATGAATGCGTCGCCCCCTAGCATGGCTTTTGAGCCACGACAAACCTCCCTTTGGCGGGGGGCTGCGGCGTGGCCGCGCGGCGCGTTTGCCAGGGTGGAAAGCTGGCTGGAGGTGGAGCGCGAGCAGGTGCCATTATGGGCGCCGATCGGGCTGGGGATCGGCATCACCGCCTGGTTCCTGTTGCCCGACCGGATGGGGTGGCTGGCCTTTTGTTGCGGTGCGCTGGCGCTGGCCTGCGCGGGGGTGTTGTTGCCCGATGGCGCACGGTTGCGGCGGATGATCGTGGCGGGCGGTATGCTGGCCTGCATCGGTTGCGCGCTGATCTGGGGGAAGGCGGTGCTGCTGGGGCAGCCGCCGCTGGCGCGGGCGGTCTTTACCGAGGTGACGGGCGAGGTGATGGCGGTTCGGCCGGTTCCTGCGCAAAAGATGGTGCGGGCGATGCTGCGTCCGGTGGATGCGCCGGGCCTGCCGGGCGTGATCCGGGTCAACATAGCCGATGCGGACGTTCCGGCGGGATTGGGCGAGGGGGCGGTGATCCGTTTTCGCGCCCGACTGATGCCGCCCGCGCCGCCCAGCGTGCCGGGTGGCTATGATTTTGCCGCGCGCGCCTATTTTCAGGGGATTGGCGCCACCGGCAAGGCGCTGCCTCCGGTGGAGGTTGTGCGCCCATCGACTGCGCCGCCACCGCTGCGGGCGCGCCTGTTCGCGCATATTCGCGAGCAGGTCGATGGTCCGGCGCAGGGCGTTGCGGTCGCGCTGGCGACGGGGGATCAGGGCGCGATTGCAGAGGCGGACGCGGAGGCGATGCGGCGCAGTGGGTTGGCGCATCTGCTGTCGATCAGCGGGCTGCATGTGACGGCGCTGATCGGCGCGGTGATTTTCCTGCTGATGCGGGTGATGGCGCTCAGTCAGCGGGCGGCGCTGGACTGGCCGCTGATGCTGATCGCGGCGGCGGGCGGCGCGCTGGCGGGGATTGGCTATACGCTGCTGACCGGGGCGGAGGTGCCGACGCTGCGTTCCTGTATTGCCGCGCTGCTGGTGCTGGGCGGGCTGGCGCTGGGGCGCGACGCGATCACGCTGCGGCTGGTGGCGGTGGGCGCGCTGATCGTGCTGGCCTTTTGGCCCGAAGCGGTGACGGGGCCAAGTTTCCAGATGAGCTTTGCCGCGGTCACCGCGCTGGTTGCGCTGGCGGAGCATCCGCGTTTTCGTGCCTTTGCTGCCGCGCGGGACGAGGATATGGCGCGCAAGGCGGGGCGGGTGCTGGGCGCGACGCTGATGACCGGCATTGCCGTTGAACTGGTGCTGATGCCGATCGCGCTGTTCCATTTTCATAAAGCGGGGATGCTGGGGGCGTTTGCCAATCTGGTTGCAATCCCGCTGACCACCTTTGTCGTGATGCCGTTGGAGGCACTGGCGTTGCTGTTCGATCTTGTGGGTCTGGGCGCGCCTCTCTGGTGGATGACGGCACAGGCGCTGAACCTGCTGTTGTGGATCGCCCATGGCGTGGCGGCCAGTCCGATGGCGACGATGCTGACGCCGGCGGTGCCATCCTGGCTGTTCGCACTGATGATCGGCGGGCTGCTCTGGTGCCTGTTGTGGCGCAGCGGGTGGCGTTGGCTGGGACTGGGGCCGGTGGCGATCGGTGTGGTGGGCGTGTTGTTGCTGTCACCGCCCGACATTTTGGTGACCGGCGATGGCCGTCATGTTGCGGTGCGGACGGCAGGCGGCGGGATGGCGCTATTGCGCGCGGGGGCGGGGGATTATGTGCGCGATACGCTGGCGGAAAGTGCGGGCTATGACGGTCCGTTGGACGCGATGGCGGACCTGCCGCAGGCGCGCTGTTCGAAGGATTTATGTGCCGTCGGGATGCAAGTGGGCGGGCGGCGCTGGCATGTGCTGACGACTCGCAGCGACATGCTGGTCGAACGGGCCTTGTTCAGCCGGGAATGTGCCGCCGCCGATATTGTGATTGCCGATCGCGGGCTTCCCTATTGGTGCCGTCCGCGCTGGCTAAAAATCGACCGACGGCTCCTGGCGCGAACCGGCGGCATTGCCATCGACCTGGAGGATGCGCGCATCAGCACGGTGCGGGCGGCTGGCGACGCCCATCCCTGGATCGTCACGCCGCGCCGCCACCCTCGTCGTCCTCAATTATAGCGACGCAGCAGTCCTGCCAGCTTGCCCTGAATCCGCACCTGCCGCGAATCATAGAGTTGCGGTTCATAGGCGCTGTTGGCGGGATCGAGCCGGACGCGCTGCCCTTCGCGGCGGAAATATTTGAGCGTGGCTTCTGCGTCATCGATCAGGGCTACGACAATCTGGCCTTCGCGGGCGGTGTCGGTGCGCTGGATCAGCGCGAAATCGCCATCGAGAATGCCCGCTTCCATCATCGAATCGCCCGATACTTCCAGCGCATAATGGTCGCCTGCGCCGAGCAAGGCGGCGGGGACGGACAGCATATTCTGCCCCTCCATCGCCTCGATCGGGACGCCAGCGGCGATGCGGCCGTGCAGCGGGATTTCGATCACGTCATTGGCGGCAACCGGCAGGCTGGGGGCCAGTTGCGGCTTGGCCGGGGCAATCGGTGCCGGCGCGCGATGCATGGCGTCGGGGAGCTTCAGCACCTCCAGCGCGCGGGCGCGGTTGGGCAGGCGGCGGATGAAGCCGCGTTCCTCCAGCGCGTTGATCAGCCGGTGGATCCCGGACTTGGATCGCAGGTCGAGCGCATCCTTCATCTCCTCGAAAGAAGGGGACACACCGCCTTCCTCCAGCCGGGTCTGAATGAAACTCAGCAATTCCTGCTGCTTGAGGGTCAACATGCCTGCGGTCCTCCATGGAACGTATAAGGAACACATAGGAAACGGAAGGGGGCGAGTCAAGCGAGCAACGCGCGGTCGTCTTGTCGCCAATCCACCGCTTAACCGGCGGCACTAAGGAGCCTTCAGTCCATCAGTGGCAGGATGCTGACCATGTCGCCCATGGCCGCCGAAGGTGAGTCGGCGGGCCGCAGGATCAGGCAGTCGGCCATCGCCATGGCGGCGGTGGCGGCGCTGTCCTGCGACGTGACGGAGACGATGCCAGCCTCTCCCCGATAGGCGCGCAGATAATCGTCACGATCGCCGGTGGCGGGCAGCGGCGCGGCAAGGCGCGCCTGCGTCATGCGCGGCAGGGGCGCCGTCGATCCGGCGCGATGGCGCACCAGCGGCAGCAGGAACAGGGTCGCTGTGACGAAGGCCGATACCGGATTGCCGGGCAGGCCCAGAAATACGGCGTCTCCCAAGGTTCCGGCCATGAGCGGCTTGCCGGGCCGCATCTTGATCTTCCAGAAATCGAGCGTGCCGCCTGCCTGCGCAAAGGCAGGGCGGACCATGTCATGATCGCCGACCGATGCGCCGCCGGTGGAGACGATGATGTCCGCCGATGCCGCCCGCGTCAGCGCCGCCGTCATCGCGTCGAGATCGTCGGAGACGATGCCCAGGTCGATGACGTCGCAGGGCAGGGCCGCCAACATCGCCGCCAGCATTGCTGCATTGGAGGAGGGCAGGCTGCCCGCCGGGGTCGGCGCGCCGGGCGGCACGAGTTCATTGCCGGTCGAGATCAGCGCGACTTTAGGACGCCGCCCCACGGGAAGCGCGCCATGGCCACCCAGCACGGCCAGCGCGATGCGCGCCGGGGTGAGGGTGGTTCCGGCGGCCAGCAACCGATCCTTCAGGGCGAAGTCCGATGCGGTTGGGCGGACATTGCGGCCGACTGGCAACGGGTCGTCGCTGGCCGTCAGTCGATCGCCATCGCGGGTGGCATTTTCCTGGATCAGGATCGTGTCGGCTCCGGCGGGCAATGGAGCGCCGGTAAAGATGCGGTACGCCTCTCCGGGTGCTAGCGGGGCAGGGACACAGCCGCCCGCTGCGCTTTCGCCGGTGACCCGCCATGGTCCGGGCCACTCGGTGGCGCGCACGGCATAGCCGTCCATCGCGGACAGATCGGCCCAGGGCTGGTTGCGTATTGCCAGCACATCGCTCGCCAGCCAGCGCCCGGTGCAGGCAGCAATGGGCGCTTCCTCCACAGCCAGTGGCGAGGCAAGCGCAAACAGGCGTGCCTGCGCTTCGGCGACGGGCAGCAGGCTCATGCCGCGCGCCAGTCGCCCGACTTGCCGCCGCTCTTGGCGATCAGGCGGACATTGCCGATGATCATGCCCCTATCGATCGCCTTGGCCATGTCGTAGATGGTGAGCAGCGCGACCGACGCTGCGGTCAGCGCTTCCATCTCCACCCCGGTCTGACCAGCGGTGCGGGCGGTGGCGGTGACGGTGACGCCGACCTCGTCCAGATCAAAGTCGATGTTGACGGCGCTCAGTGCGATCGGGTGGCAGAGCGGGATCAGGTCGGCGGTGCGCTTGGCGGCCATGATGCCCGCGACCCGCGCAACCGCCAGCACATCGCCCTTCTTGACCAGCCCCTGCTCGATCGCGGCGGCGGCGTCCGCAATCATTTCGATCCGGCCACTGGCAATCGCTTCGCGCGCGGTCACCGCCTTGGCCGACACATCGACCATGCGGGCCGCGCCGTCCGCGTCGAGATGGGTGAGACCCGTCACGCGCCAGTCAGCAGGTTGAGCGTCGCCGCCTCGACATCGGCCTGCCGCATCAGCGTTTCGCCGACCAGGAAGCAGCGCACGCCATGATCGGCCATGGCGGTCAGGTCGGCATGGCTGGTGAGGCCGCTTTCGGCGACGAACGTGTAACCCGCCGGTGCCTTGCCCACCAGTTCATAGGTGCGGGCGAAATCGACGCTGAAGTCGCGCAGGTCGCGGTTGTTCACGCCGATCAGGCGGGAGCGCAATTTGAGCGCGCGCTCCATTTCCGCCTCGTCATGCACCTCGATCAGCGCATCCATGCCAAGGCCAAGCGCTGCGTCCTCAATCTCCGCCATCTGCCCGTCGTCCAGTGCGGCGACGATGATCAGGATGGCGTCGGCACCCAGCGAGCGGCTTTCGAGGATCTGCCAGGGATCGACGATGAAATCTTTGCGCAGCACGGGGATGGCGCAGGCTGAGCGGGCGGCCATCAGATAATCGTCATGCCCCTGAAAATAGGGTTCGTCGGTCAGCACCGACAGGCAGGCCGCGCCGCCCGCCGCATAGGCCTGGGCATGGGCGGGCGGATCGAAATCGGCGCGGATCAGGCCTTTGGACGGGCTGGCCTTCTTGATCTCTGCAATCAGGCCGAAGCCGGAGCGGGCGGCATCGTCCAGCGCCTTTCGAAAGCCGCGCGGGGGCGTCTGTTCGCTGGCGCGTGCGTGAAGCGACGACAGCGATGTCGCGGCCTTGCGCCGGGCGACATCCTCCCGCTTGAAATCGCAAATTTCGATCAGCTTGTTGGTCATTGATAGGCAATCCAGCAATTGAGCAGGGCGTTGGCAAGGCCACGGTCGATCGTCTCGGCCGCTTCCTCCACGCCTTCCTGAAGATCGGCCACCGCGTCGGCCACGACAAGGGCAGCGGCGGCGTTCAGTAGCACCGCGTCGCGATAGGCACCCGGTTCGCCTTGCAGCAGCGCGCGCAGGGCAGCGGCATTATGGGCCGCGTCACCGCCGCGGATGGCGTCAACCGGGTGGGTGGCAAGGCCCAGGTCAGTGGCGGACAGGCGGCGCATTGCAACGACGCTATGGCCAGCGACTTCCGCGATGTCGTTGCCGCCCGCCAGCGACAATTCGTCCAGTCCTTCGTCGCCCGATACGATCATCGCCCGGTCGACGCCGAGTTCAGCGAGCGCCTGTGCGTAGATAGGCACATAGGCGGGACGGGCGATGCCGACGAGCTGGCGGCGCACCCCGGCGGGATTGGCCAGCGGTCCCATTAGGTTGAAGATGGTGCGTTCGCCAATGGCCTTGCGGATCGGGCCGAGTCGCTTGAGCGCGGGATGGTAATTTTGCGCGAACAGGAAACAGATGCCGATCTCGGCCAGCGTCTTTTCAGCGCTGGCGGCTGCGCGGTCGAGGTTGAGGCCGAGCGCTTCGAGCGTGTCGGCGGCGCCTGCCTTGGACGACGCGGCGCGGTTGCCATGTTTGGCGACGGGGACGCCAGCAGCGGCGACGACCAGCGATACGGCGGTCGAGACGTTGAGGGTATGGTGCCCGTCGCCCCCGGTGCCGCACACGTCGATCGCGCCCGCGGGGGCGGTGACCGGGATCATCCGGGCGCGCATGGCGCGGGCGGCAGCCGCAATCTCGATCGCGGTTTCGCCCCGCCGGGCCATGGTGACGAGAAAGGCGGCGATGTCCGCTTCGGGCAGGTCGGCGTCGAACAGCAGGTCGAAGGCGCGGGCGGCGGCCTGCGCATCGAGGGGTTGGGAAGGATCGGGCAGGCTGGTCATGGCGATCGGCCTTAATAGCGGCTGGCCGGATGAGTCGAGAGGATGTTGTGCCTTATCCCGCAGATTTCATATTATAGTGACCAGTGCTCCCGCGAAGGCGGGAGTCCAGTCCATAGGTCGGCACTAGGCTCCCGCCTTCGCGGGAGCACGTCAAATCTGCTGGCGGTCAGGCCGCCTCGCGCGCCTTCACCTTCATGCCCGCAATCTTCATGAAATTGGCCAGCATGTCATGGCCATGTTCGGTGGCGATGCTTTCTGGGTGGAACTGGACCGAATGGATAGGCAGGGTCGCGTGGCGGAAGCCCATGACCGATCCATCCTCGCTGGTTGCGTTGACGACCAGACTGTCCGGAATATCTTCCACGATCAGCGAGTGATAGCGGGTCGCGGTGAAGGGGGAGGGCAGGCCTGCGAACAGGCCTGTGCCGTCATGGGTGACGGGCGATGTCTTGCCGTGCATCAGGCCGCCGCGCACCACCTTGCCGCCGAAATGCTGGCCGATCGCCTGATGGCCAAGGCATACGCCCAGCAAGGGCGCGCCCGCGTCGGCGCAGGCGGCGACGAGATCGAGGCTAACGCCCGCTTCATTGGGGGTGCAGGGACCGGGCGAGAGCAGAAACGCCTTCGCGCCGCTGGATAGCGCCTGTCCCGCCGAAATGGCGTCGTTGCGGACGACCTCCACCTTGGCACCCAGTTCCATCAGATAATGGACCAGGTTCCAGGTGAAGCTGTCATAATTGTCGATGACGAGGATCATGGGAACAGGGCTATAGAGGGGCAAGACGGCAAGGGGAAGCGGGCGAGGGCATAAATGTCGCGACGCGCCCATAAGCCTCTGCTAGGGCCAGCCCATCGACGCGAACCCTGCCCGCAAGCATTCGCGTGACCGAGAGACGCCCAGCGCTCCCGCTTGCCAGCAAGGCGCTTTCTCTTGAACCATTTTTTCCTAGCCACTCGCGTGAGCCGCGTCGCATGAGCCGCGCGATCAATATCAATGCGCCGATGGCCGATGTGCAGGCGCTCTGCACCAAGCACGCGCTGGCCGTATCGACCATCGAAGCGCTGACATCGGGCGGCACCCGCGTGGTGATGCTGAACCCCGACGGGGCGGACCGGATGCGCGACCTCATGAAAACCAAGCTGATCGATTCGCCGGTGGTGCGCTCCTCGCTGCATCTGGCGCGCCAGCCGCGTTCGGTGCTGCGCTAGAGCGGCCAGGCGAACTCTATCCAGGTTTCGCCGGTCTGCCGCCCTTCCGCGTCGTAGCGGCGTTCGGCGATCATACCCTGTCCTGCATGGTCGATCGTGATGATCGTGCTGCATCGCGTGCCGTAGATGGCGTCGCGGATGAAGATGGGGGATGGCTCGGCGACCGGCGCTGTGTCGTCGAGCAGGGTTTCGGTGCGTAGCGCTGTGAACAGCAGCGCCGGATCATCCTGCCCCGTCGCCAGCCAGTCGGCGAGTATCGCGTTCAGTTGCTGAGTCTTGGGCCAGGGCGTATCGAACGGTCCGTTGGACAGCCCGATAATGCCGGGGCGCAGGTCGATCGCGTCAGGCTGGGGGCGGTTGGTCAGCAGCCGGGCGCGGTGTCGGTCCACCGCGATCAGGCTGAACGGGTTGAAATCGTCAAGTGCCGCCAGCGTCGGCGCGGCATAAGCTCCATCGCCCGTCAGCATATCGGTCACCAGCGCGCCGCGCGAGGCGCGGTCGGGATGGGCCAGGCCATAGCCGCGCTGGTTGGTGACAACGCCCATGCGGCCGGTATCGGACACGCCTGCCCATGTGCCGCCCGATTGCAGGTCACGCCCCGCGATGACGCCGGGCCGGTCATCCCATTGCGCCAGCGCGGCGGAGGGGCGAACATGATGTTCGTCGCGATTGCCCGCCAGCACCAGATGCCAGCGCGGATGGGCCGCCCATGCCATTGTCACGATACACATGGGCTTTCCCTTATGCGGCGGCTTGAAAAGGCGCAACTTTACGCCCATATGGGTCGGGCCGGGTTCGCCCGGCTATGGTGATAAAGTGTGTCGTATAATAGACGCAGCGGACCCGGGGGCAGTACCCGGCGGTTCCACCACATATCCCGGTTGGCAGACATGCCGGACGGGATGTCTGACGGGGCCGAACTAGGATCGACGTGTGTTCAAAGGCGATATTTTTACCCGGCCCGTGTAAGCCGTTAAACTGTGCAAAACTCATAAGTGCCAACGATAACGAAGCACTCGCCATTGCAGCGTGAATGAGGGCCTAACGGCCTGACCTCACTCTAAAATAGCGCGGTTGAACCCACCGGGCAACAGAAGGGAATTCAGCGGCCTCCGGGAGGGCCGGGCAACAGAACCTCCCGGACCTTCTTCATTTTTGTTATCCTGCATCGCTGGCGTCGCTTGACCAATCGCCTGGCGCGGCGAACCTGTCTCGACATGCGTGGAAGAGCGCCTGATGATTGCCGGTGCTGATGCACCGAGGGCGCATTTCAGAACAAACTCCTGCTGTGCGAATCAGTATCGACTCCGACTGTCTTTTCAATTACACTTTTATGACAGTATGAAGAAAAAATCATAACTATCTGTTTTAACAGAAAACAAAATCCTTTTTCAGCGACCGAACCGCTATTGCGCTACTGTCATCATAGTGAAATAATCATCGCTATAGTGAAAAGGTTTTGCTGGAGAAAATATGATGCTGAAGGTCGCCCTTATCGCCGGTTTCGCTCTGGCGTGCGTCACCCCCGCCATGGCGCAAGGCGCTTCGGAGGATGTGATCGTTGTCGGCGTTCCCGATGGCGGTCTGGCTGCGCGCGACCTGACGGCGGGTCAGTTTGAAAAGGCCGCAAAGCGGCTGAAGGCCGTGTGGCCAGACAGCGCCAATGATCCCGCGCGCCTCATCAACCTTGGCAACGCCTATGCAGGCATGGGTCGTGTCGCTGACGCGCATTCGGCCTATAAGTCCGCGCGCTTCTCGCCCGAAATGACCCTGGTACTGGCCGATGGCAGCGAACAGTCGTCGCGCGACGTCGCGCGGCGGGCGATGAGCCGCCTGACGCCGGTTTATGCGTCGCGCTGATCGAAGCGTTCTGTTTCAAGCAATTGCACGGGGCGCGGGGCTTAACCGCGCCCTTGTCATCAAACCATAACGTAAGTCACTAAATTGTAATTTTAGTGACGCCATTTCGTCACCAAAACAGAACAAGCCTGTCACCGGACGTCCCTAACTGCCCCTTCGGAGGGCGACAGGGGGCGTTGTCCGAATCATATCCCCTGCGCTCCGCATAGCAACAAACCCGGTGTCCACCGGAGCGGAGACGACATGGCCAAGATTAACCGTATCCACACGATCCTGATGGCGAGCTGCGCCTGTATAGGCCTGAGCGCCTGCGGCGCTGACGACATCGCTTCGCCGGGCGAGGGCACCATTGTCATCCCCGCGCCGACCCCGACGCCGACCCCCACGCCCACGCCGACCCCCACGCCGACCGGCGTGACCCCGGCCGCCAACTGCCCGACCATCGCCGGTTCCGCGCAGCTGTCGGACCTGGGCACCATTTCCGATGGTGGCAATACGTGGCGCAACTGCGGTTTCCCGACGCGCTTCACCAGCTCGACCGCGATCGCCAAGGTCGCAGGCGTCATCTATTCGCTGCCCGGCCGCGTCGATGTCGGCACCGACCAGGGTGCTGCGAGCACCAACACCGACGTTACGCTGACGATCGATCCGGGCGTCACCATCTTCGCCGCCACCGGTAACGCCTATCTGGCGGTCAATCGTGGCAACAAGATCAACGCTGTCGGCACCGCTTCGCAGCCGATCGTTTTCACCAGCCGTGAAAATGTGCTGGGCACCGCGACCGACCAGTCGTCGGGCCAGTGGGGCGGCGTCGTGCTGCTTGGCCGTGCGAAGATCACCGACTGTCTGGCCCCGGCCGCAGCGCCCGGCACCACCGCGTGCGAGCGTGATACCGAAGGCAGCAGCGGCGCGCTTTATGGTGGCGCGAACGATGCCGACAGTTCGGGTCGCATGTCCTATGTCCAGATCCGCTATTCGGGCTTCGCCTTGGCCGGCGGCAGCGAATTGCAGGGCCTGACCCCGTCGGGCGTCGGCACCGGCACGGTGATCGACCATATCCAGGTCCACAACAGCTCGGACGACGGCATCGAAGCCTTTGGCGGCAGCTCCAACTATCGTTACCTGGTGCTGACCGGCAACGAGGACGACAATTTCGACTCCGACGTCGGCTATCGCGGCACCGTGCAATATGTCATCAGCGCCCAGCGCGCGAACAACGACATTGGCGACGGTTTCCTCGAAACCGACTCCAACGGTGGTTCGGCGGCCAATAATGGTGAGGACGCACTGCCCCGCCAGTATCTGAAGATGGCCAACTTCACCTATATCCAGCGTTCGACCACGGGCAGCAATGGCGCGGCCATGCTGCTGCGCGGTGGTGCGGACCTGGCGCTGGTGAACGGCATCATCGTGTCGCCGACCAACAGCTGCCTGCGCATCGACAGCACGACCACGACCCGCGACGCCGATACGGCGCTGCAGGATGCCGGCAAGCCGCGCTATATCTCGGTCGTGATGCAGTGCAACAGCACGCCATATAAGGGCAGCCGTGGCGTCGACGCCGCAGCCGTCCAGTCGATCTTCGAAGCGGGTGCCAACAGCACGATCAGCTACACCCCGTCGCTGACCAGCCTCTTCATCAACGGTGCGACCGAAACCGCGCGCACCGCGGTTGACCCCAAGACGATTGATGCTGCCTTCACCACCACCAACTATATCGGTGCGGTCAAGGACAGCAGCGACACCTGGTATGCCGGCTGGACCTGCAATTCGGTGACCGCCAACTTCGGCACCACCAGCAAGGACTGCACGGCGATCCCGACGACCTGATCGGACCCACGACCTCAACAGGGGCGGGGGAGCGTGCTGTCGCGCTTCCCCGCCTTCTTTGCACTGCAATTCCCAAAGGGGGACCCCTAGCATGTCGAAGCCGCTCAGCCTGGCGCGCCTGCTCCTGATTTCATCCGCCCTGGTCGCACCTGGTGCCATGGCGCAAACCGATCCGGCCGCCACGACCGGCGCGGACGCTGGCGGTGCCGTTACATCCGGCACGCCAACCGCCGCCGAACAGGCCGATTCCGATGCCGGCAACGTCGACGTGTCGATCCCCGGCGCGGACATCGTCGTCACCGGTCGCCGCACCACCAACGTGTCGCAGGCCGCCCCGCAGGTCGTGAACGTCCTGTCGGCCGCCGACATCAAGCGCACGGGCGAAGGCGATATCGCCGGGTCGCTCCAGCGCGTCACCGGCCTGTCGGTCGTGTCCGGCGGCTATGTTTACGTCCGCGGCCTGGGCGATCGCTATTCCCTCGCGCTGCTCAACGGGTCGCCGCTGCCAAGCCCCGAACCTTTGAAGCGCGTCGTTCCGCTTGATCTGTTCCCGACCAGCGTGATCGCATCGACGCTGGTGCAAAAGACCTTCTCGGCCAACTTCCCCGGTGAATTTGGCGGCGGCGTCATCAATCTGACGACCAAGGCGATTCCCGCCGAAAGCTATCTGGAAATCGGCTTTGGCAGTTCGGCCAATACCGAAACGTCGGGGCAATTGGGCTATACCCATTATGGGTCCAAGTCCGACTGGACCGGTTTTGACGACAGTTCGCGCGACGTGCCGCCGCTGCTCAAGCAGGCGATCGGCAGCGGTGTTCCGTTCGCCAATATCGGCCGGACCGACCAGCAGGCGATTGCAATGCAGTTCCTGAACTCTGCCACTTCGGTCGTGCAGCGGACCAACAGCCTGCCGTTCAACTTCTCCGGCTCGATCAACGCGGGTACGGCGGTCGATGTCGGCAGCGATGGACGGCTGGGCGTGATCGCCACGGCATCCTACAGCAACAAGTGGCGCACCCGCGACAATCTGCAACAGGCATCGCTCGATGTCGGGGCAGGGGCTGGCAAAAGCTACCAGCAGGTCAGCACCGATAACGAGATCACGGTCAACGGATTGCTGGGCGTCGGGCTGGAACTGGGCGACCAGAAGCTGCGCTGGACCAACCTCTATATCCGCGACACCACCAAGCGCAGCGCGCTGGCGGTGGGCCGCAATGACGGCACCATTCAGGATGCCGATTTCCTGCAACAAAATACCGCCTGGTATGAGCGGCAGTTGATCGACACCCAGCTGGTCGGCGAATTCAAATTTTCCGACGCGCTGAGCCTCGACGTGCGTGGCGGTTTTGCCAATTCGCAGCGCGAAGCCCCCTATGAGCGCGAATTTGTCTATGTGCGGACCAATCGCGACCTGGCGACCGATCCGGTTGGCGACCGTTTCGTCAATGCGCTCAATCGCCAGCGCGGCGATGCGTCGGCCACGTTCAGCGACCTCAACGAAGATTTGTGGTTTGCCGGCGCCGACTGGAGCTACAAGATTGCGCCGGGCTTCTCGCTGACGGCGGGTTACGCCTTCAACGACACCAAGCGCCGTTCGTCGCGCTATGAGCTGCATTTCGATGCCGTCAACCTGCCGGTGCCGGTGCAGCAACTGCGCCCCGACTATCTGCTGTCGGATGCGACGATCCAGCTATACGATATCGGCCTGCTCGAATTTTCGGGCAACTATCCGGTCTATGACGCGGCGCTGCGCACCCATGCGGGCTATGCCCAGGTGCAGGCGGACCTGTTTGCGGGTCTCTCGGTCAACGCAGGCGTTCGCTACGAAAAGGGCGAAATGTCGGTGACGGGTGTCGATGTGTACAGCACCGGGCTGACCCCGTTCAACGAAATCCGCAAGCATTACTGGCTGCCCGCCGTGACCTTCACGCTCGAAGCGGCCAAGGGTCTGCAACTGCGCGCCAGCGGGTCCAAGACGATTGCCCGCCCGCAATTCCGCGAGCTGATCGCCCAGCCCTATCTCGACACCGAATCCAACCGTTTCTTCCGCGGCAACCCGTTCCTTCAGGACAGCCAGTTGTGGAATGCGGACATCCGGGCCGAATGGTATATGGGCAAGGACGAACGGATCACGGCAGCGGCCTTCTACAAAAAGATCGAAAATCCGATCGAGACCTACACGACCATCACCGACACCTATAATGTCACGACCAGCTTCGCCAATGCGCCCGAAGCGACGCTTTACGGCGCGGAACTGGAAGTGCAGAAATATGTGCCGCTGGACGGGTTTTCGGACTCAAGCTTTTTCGTCAGCCGCCGGATCGCGCTGATCGGCAACTATACCTATACCCAATCGAAGCTGAAGGTCGGGGCGGATGACACCACCATCCCCTATACCTACACCACTGGCGAGCCGCCGGCGGCGTCCGACTTCTTCCTCAATGGCGTGCCGCTGACGGGGCAGTCTGACCATCTGGTCAACCTGCAACTGGGGCTGGAAGATACCGACACGCTGTCACAGCAGACATTGTTGCTGACCTATGCCAGCGACCGCGTCACCAGCCGTGGCCCGAACCTGCAACCCGACATCAAGGAACGGCCGGGCGTACAGCTCGACTTTGTGGCGCGGCAGGGGGTCAAGTTGCCCGGCGGCATCAACAGCGAAGTCAAGTTCGAGGCGCGCAACATATTGGGCCGCAAGTTCCAGGAGTTTCAGGAACAGGACGGCAACCGCGTCTATTATAACCGCTACAAGGTCGGCACGACCATCGCCGCGTCGATGACGGTCGCCTTCTGATATGAACGGGGCCGCGTTCGCGCGGCCCCATACGATGCAGGCGACCGGTCCGTTTCAGGCGGGCCGGTCGTTTTGCGTTTGGATCAGCCCCATGGCCTTTCGCGATACCATTTGGTGATGACATGCTTCACCCCGGCGCGGACCTTCATGCCGTGGTGGAGGCTGGCGGGATTGGGCTGCCCCGGCGCGATCCGGTTGTTCCAGGCGAGCAGCTTGCCGGTTTCCGGCTGGACGGTCTTGCCGATCTGGGGAAAGCGGGTTGCGCCGCCTGCCTTTGGTTCGTCCAGATAGACCATCAGCGTCCAGGTGCGGTTGCCCGCTACCGCGCAATATTTCGCATAGTCCGCGCCCTTGGGGTCGAAATAGTCGGTATGGGCCTTGAACTCCTGCCCCACATCATAGCGCTGGCCCTGGATCGGTTCGCCATAAGCGGGGTCGATCCCGGCAAAGGCGGCAAGCTTGGCGTCGATCATGGCGACGAACGGGTCGGCATGATCGAGGTCGCAGGTTTCGCTGGTGCGGAAATAACCATCGCCATTGGCATCCGCGATGGTGGAGGGGCGGCGGTCGGCCTCGATCCGCTCGATCAGCGCGGCACATTCGTCCGCGACAAGGAAATCGCGCCGGATGAACAGGGTGAGGTCACGGCTGGGGACACGCTGGACGCGGGGATGGCTGGCGATCCAGACCGGGTCGGCATCTGCGGCGGCGGGATGATCGGGCATGACACTCATAAACAAGGCCTGAGAGGGCGATTCTGCTACTGGCCAGGCCTGGAAATGCAAGCGCCATGACGGCGGAATTTCGCCTGTCATAAATCAGTCACATCACTGTCATCCAGCCGTAAGAGGAAGTGCTTAGCAGCGGCCCATCACAAAGGGGCAAGCAAGGCAGATGCGGGTGGCGATCGCCAACAGGTTGCGGGGTCGGTCGATTGACGGGCTGGCGCTGCTGGAAAAGGGGCTGATCGCCCTGCTGGCGCTGCAACTGGTGCGGCTGGCCTGGGTGGTCGTGACGCCGGTGGGCAGTTTTGGCCCATGGGAAGGGCGGCAGGCGCAATTGCTGACCCCGGCCGCGCGGCAGGCTTTGTTCGCCAGCTTCGATCCCTTCTTTCGCACCGGCGCGCCACAGACGGCGGGCAATGGCGTCGTCACATCGCTGGCGCTGACGCTGTATGGCATCCGGTTGAACGAAGGTTCCGGGCTGGGATCGGCGATCATTGCTGCGCCCGACGGGGTGCAGAGCAGTTTTGCCGTGGGCGATGAAATCCTGCCCGGCGTGGTGCTGAAATCGGTGGCGTTCGATCATGTGACGATCGACCGGGGCGGGGCGGAAGAGCAGATATTCCTCGACCAGTCGACGCCAGCGCCGACGGCTGCCCCGGAAGGGGGCGAAACACAGGCGTCGCTCCCTGCGTCGCCGCCGCCATCGGCTGGCCCGACCGCCGACAGCCTGAAACGCGACATTGGTTTTGCGCCCCGGATGCAGAATGGTCGTGTGACCGGGCTGGCGGTCAGCGCGAAGGGACCGGGCTTTGCCAGTGCCGGTTTCCGGCCCGGCGACATTATCAGCCAGATCAACGGCCAGCCGGTGGGCGACCTCCAGTCCCTGCAAAATCAGATCGCGCCCGGCGCGCGCCTGTCCCTGACCGTGGAGCGCGGCGCGGCCGTCGCCTCGGTGAACCTTATAGTGCAAGGCCAATGACCAGATATTTCCTCCCCCTTTCCGCCGCGCTTGCGCTGGTTCTGGCCGCACCGGGCATGGCGCAGCAGACGCTGAACGTCCGCGATGCCGATATTCGCGCCTTCATTCAGGATGCCGCGCGGGTGACGGGGCGCACCTTCATCATCGACAATCGGGTGCAGGGGAAAGTGTCTGTCGTCACCGACCGGCCCTTGTCGCGCTCTGAATATTTCGAGATCGTTTTGTCCACGCTGCGCGCCAATGGGCTGGTTGCCGTGCCAGCGCCCGGCGGCGCCTATCGCATACAGCCCGCCGATGGCGCGGCGGGGCAACCCAGCAGCGTGGGCCGCGCGGCCAATCGCAACAGTTTCGTGACCGAAGTATTCCGTTTGCGCTCCATTGACGCCGCAAGCGCGCTCGAAACGCTGCGCCCGCTGGTCAGCAAGGACGGGTCGGTGACCGCCAATCGCGCGGGCAATAGCGTGGTGGTGGCCGACTATGCCGACAATATCGCCCGCATCCGGCAGGTGATCGCACGGGTCGATCGCGATGTGTCATCGACGCAGATGGTGATGCTGAAAAATGCCGGTGCGCGGGAGATTGCGACATCGCTCCAGGCATTGGTGGCGAGCAGCGGCGGCGGCGAGAATGTTTCGCCATCGGCAGCGACCGTGGTGCCGATCGACAGCAGCAATGCCGTCGCGATCCGGGGCGACGCCAACACTGTCGCGCGTCTTGTCGCCATGGCGCGGCAACTGGACCAGCAGGCCGCCAGTGGCACGGAAATCCGGGTCTATTGGCTGGAACATGCAGACGCTGAAAAATTGCTGCCGGTGTTGCAGCAACTGGTCGGCCAATCGACCAGCCAGCCAGTGACCGCCTCCACCCCGGCGGCGGGCGGTGCGGCACCGGCGAGCGCGGCGGCGGCACCAGTTGCGGCCGCATCCTCCTCGTCCAGTGGCAGCGGCATTTCGACGCGCGGCCCGGCGATCGTGACCCGTTATGAGGGCGCGAACGCCATCATCGTCGCCGCCAATAGCGACGTGCAGCGGATGCTGGGCGAAACCATCCGCCAGATCGACACGCGGCGCGAACAGGTGCTGGTCGAGGCGATCATCGTCGAGATCAGCGATGCCGCGGCCAAGAAGCTGGGCGTGCAATTTCTGATCGGCAGCACATCCACTGGCTTTGCCGCGACCAATTACAGCAACGCATCGCCCAATCTGCTGACGCTGGCGGGTGCCTATGGCGCGACGCAGCTGGGCACGACCAAGACCACGGTGGTGGCAGCGGACGGCAGCACGACGACGACCGAGACACAGACTAATGGCGATCTCGCCAGCACGCTCCAGCAATCGGCGATCAACAGCCTGACCAGCGCGACCGGGGCGATTGCAGGCCTTGGCGGCAGCATCGGCAAGAACGGGATTTTCGGCGCGATCATCAATGCGGTGAAGTCCGACACGGAAAGCAATCTGCTCTCTACCCCGTCGGTGATGACGCTGGACAATCAGAAGGCGTCGATCCTGGTCGGGCAGCAGGTGCCGGTGACCACGGGTGAGGCGCTCTCCCAGAATTTCGACAATCAGTTCCGCACCGTCCAACGGCAGGATGTCGGCATCAAGCTGGAGGTGAAGCCCCAGATCAATACCGGCGGCGCGATCAAGCTGTTCCTGCGGCAGGAGGTGTCGAGCGTGGCCGGGCCGGTCAGCAACTCCAGCAGCGACCTGATCATCAACAAGCGCGAGATCGAAACGACGGTCACGGTCGATGATGGCGAGATATTGGCGCTGGGCGGATTGCTGGACGATAATGAGCGCAAGACGATCGAACGGATTCCATTGCTCAGCGACATTCCGGGCCTTGGCGAACTGTTCAAGTCGCGCAGCCGCAGCCGGACCAAGACCAATTTGATGGTGTTCATCCGGCCGACCATCCTCCGCTCGAAAGAAGATGCGCAGAAGCTGACCCAGCAGCGCTACGGCTATGTCCGCAACATGCAGTTGCAGCGCAATCCCGACATGGAGCCGACGATCGATGAGCTGGTCCGCGACTATATGGGCGCAACCCCGCCGGTCGCCCCGCAGCCGGGCGACGCGGTGGTGCAGCCTGATGTGCCGCCCAACGCGCCACAGGTGATCGAACCAACCGTGCGCCAGTCGAGCGGCGTGGTGCGCCCGGTCGAGATAGCGCCGAGCGGAGAACGCAAGTGATGCACCCTCCTTTCCTCCCGTTCGGGCTTAGCTTGTCGAAGCCCTCGCCTGAGCGGAGCGAAGGCATTGCTTCACTTCGTTCAGCAGGAGGCTTCGACTTCGCTCAGCCCGAACGGAGTTTTGTATGAGCGAACACACATCCGCGTCCGCAGATGTTTCAGCGGCTCCATCTCCACGCGCCATCGACATACCCTATGGTTTCGCGCGCAAGCATGGCGTCGTGCTGCTCCCGCAGGAGGGCGAGCGCCTGGCCATCGCGGTGCGCGAGGGGAGCGATCCGCGCATCCTGCTCGAAGTCAGACGCCATCTGGCGCGCAGTTTCGATGTCAGCTTTGTCGATCCGGCGGAGTTCGACCGGCACCTGTCCAACCATTATGCGATGGATGGCAGCGCAGCGGCCATGGCCGGGTCGATCGACATGGGCGCGGACGAGCTGGACATGCTGGCGGCCGACATCCCGACCGCCGACGATCTGCTCGACAGCGCCGATGACGCGCCTGCGATCCGGCTGATCAACGGCATCATCGCCGAAGCCGCGCGGCAGGGCGTGTCGGACATTCATATAGAACCCTATGAAACCGGCCTGGTCGTGCGGATGCGGATCGACGGGGTGCTGCGCGAAACGCTGCGTATGCCGCCCCATGTCGCGCCGGTCGTGGTCAGCCGCGTCAAGGTGATGGCACGGCTCGACATTGCCGAACGGCGCGTGCCGCAGGACGGGCGGATCGGCCTGACGCTGGGCGGCAAATTGCTCGACGTGCGCGTATCGACCCTGCCGAGCCGGGCGGGCGAGCGGGTGGTGCTGCGTATTCTCGACAAGGAAAATGCCGGGATCACGCTGGACCTGTTGGGCATGAACGGCGTGCCAGACCGGATTTTCCGCGAGGGGTTGAGCGAACCCAATGGCATCATTCTGGTCACCGGGCCGACAGGGTCGGGCAAGACGACGACGCTTTATGCCGGTTTGCGGCAGCTCAATGATGGCAGCCGCAATATCCTGACCGTCGAGGATCCGGTCGAATATGCGATGGAGGGCGTTGGCCAGACGCAGGTGAATGCCAAGGTCGGCCTGACCTTCGCGGCGGGGCTGCGCGCAATCCTGCGGCAGGATCCCGATGTGGTGATGGTCGGCGAAATCCGCGATCGCGAGACGGCGGAGATTGCGGTGCAGGCATCGCTGACCGGGCATCTGGTGCTGTCCACGGTCCACACCAATGACGCGGTCGGCGCGATCACCCGGATGCGCGACATGCGGGTCGAACCCTTCCTGCTCGCCTCCACCCTGCGCGCGGTCATCGCCCAGCGGCTGGTGCGGCGGCTGTGCCAGCATTGCCGCGAACCGGTGCAGGCGGACAAGTCGGCCAGCGCGCTGCTGGGGTTCGACCCCGGCACGATCATCTACCGCGCCAAGGGCTGTAGCGAATGTGGCGGCACCGGCTACAAGGGCCGGATCGGCGTGTTCGAGGCGATCCGGGTGGACGACACGATCCGCCGCCTGATCAACGATGGCGGTGATGAATCGTTGATCGCGCGCCACGCTTTCCTCAACGCCCCCAATCTGGGATCGGCGGCGCGGGCGCTGGTGCGCGACGGGCAGACCACGGCGGAGGAAGCCATCCGCGTGTCGCGGCGCGACAGCGTCGAGGCGGAAACCATCGTCGATGGCTGAGTTTGACTATGTCGCGATCGACCCGGCGGGCAAGGAACGGAAAGGCGCGCTGAAGGCCGAAACGCTGGAGGATGCGCGGGCGAAGCTCGACGCGCGCAAGCTGTTCATTGTCGAACTCAGCGCCGGCGCGGTCGAGATGGCGCGCAAGCGGACAGGCCTGTCGCTGCGCACGCTGCGCCTCAGCCCCAAGGAACTGACCCTGTTCACCCGCCAGCTGGCGACGCTGACGCAGGTCAGCCCGCTGGAGGAATCGCTGCGCACCATCGGGCGGCAGAGTGAGCAGGACCATGTCCGGCTCATTGTCGGCAAGGTACATGGCGGCGTGATGGAAGGGCGGCGACTGGCCGATGCCCTGGGCGTGGAGCCGAAAAGTTTTCCCCCGCTCTATCGCGCGATGATCTCCGCTGGCGAAAGTTCGGGCAGCCTGCCCGCGATCATGGAGCGGCTTTCCGACCTGATGGAGCGGCAGGCGCTGATGCGGTCGAAAGTGCTGACCGCGATTGCCTATCCGTCGGTGCTGGCCAGTTTTGCGGTGCTGGTGGTCGCGGCGCTGATGATCTTCGTCGTCCCAAAGGTGGTCGAGCAATTCGATACGGTCGGGCAGGAACTGCCGCTGCTGACCCGGATGGTGATGGGGCTGTCGGCCTTTCTGGCGGGCTGGTGGTGGCTGCTGCTGATCCTGATCGGGCTGGCTGGCGTCGGCTTCTGGCGGGCGATGAAGAATGAGCGCTTTCACTATCGCTTCGACGCCATGCTGCTGGGCCTGCCGGTGCTGGGCAAGCTGATCCGCGATCTGCACGCAGCGCGGATGGCGCGGACGCTCTCGACCATGGTGGCGAGCCGCCTGCCGTTGCTGGAGGGGCTGACTTTGACCGCCAACACGGTGCACAACCGGGTGCTGCGGCGCGCGTCGGATGACATTGTCGAGGCTATTCGTGGCGGCGGCAGCCTGTCGGCGGCGCTCCGGCGGTCCGGAGTTTTTCCGCCCTTGCTGGTCTATCTGGCGGCAAGCGGCGAAAGCGCCGGGCGGCTCGACACGATGCTGGAGCGGGCAGCGGAATATCTGGAGCGCGAATTCGACGCCTTCACCTCCACCGCGCTCGCCATGCTCGAACCGATCATCATCATTATGATGGGCGCGATCGTCGCCGTCATCATCCTGTCCATCCTGCTGCCGATCTTGCAGCTGCAAAGCCTGACCGGGGCTTAGGAGTTGAATATGGTTACACTAAAATCCGTTCGGGCTGAGCTTGTCGAAGCCCTGCCTTTCTTCAGAAGAAAAGAACAGTCCTTCGACAGGCTCAGGACGAACGGGGAAGAGGGATTTGGGTCCGTCAGACGTTCCGCCGAACATGGCTTCACCCTCGTGGAACTGATGGTCGTCATCGTCATCATCGGCCTGTTGGCGACGATCGTGGCGATCAACGTGATCCCCGCAACCGACACCGCGCGGGTAGAGAAGGCGAAGGCGGACATCGCGACCATCGAACAGGCGCTGGAGCAATATCGGCTCGACAATCTGACCTATCCGGCGGGGTCGGACGGGTTGCAGGCGCTGCTCAATCCACCCGCATCACTGGCGCAGCCGCAGCGTTACCGGCGTGGCGGCTATATCAAGAAGCTGCCCGACGATCCGTGGGGCCGCGCCTATGTCTATACCGTGCCGGGGCGCAAGGGCGCGTTCGACATCAGTTCGCTGGGCGCGGATGGCCAGCCGGGCGGCGAGAGTGAAAATGCGGATATCTATTCCAGCGAACTCTAATCCTGCATCCGATGCAGGATTTACTCTGGTTGAGCTGATGGTCGTCCTGACGATCATCGGCTTCATTTCGGCTGCCGTGGTGCTGGCCATCCCCGATCCGCGCGGGCGCGTGATCGAGGATGCCGACCGCTTCGCCGCGCGCGTTGCCGCCGCGCGCGACGAAGCGGTCGTGACCGCCGCGCCGATGGGACTGTGGGTGTCGGCCTCCGGCTATGGCTTTCAGCGCCGCGATGGCGGGCAATGGGTGGCGCTGGAGGACAAGCCCTTCGTCACCGCCAACTGGAAAGGCGGCACCCGCGCGCTGGTCGGCAAAGATGGGCGGCAGCAGATTGCGTTCGACGGCACCGGCCTGCCGACTGACCCGCTGACCGTGACGCTGGCGCGCGAGGGCGAGCGGGTGTCGGTAACGGTCGACATGGCGGGGAAGGTCATGGTCGGTGGGTAGAGGCCGTCTCCAACGTGTCCCCGCGCAGGCGGGGACCCAGTCCCGCGATCTGAACTGGGTCCCCGCCTGCGCGGGGACACGCTCAAGTGCCAATGAGCGCGGCTTTACGCCTTTGATGCGTTCTGCCCAACAGGGCTTCACCCTCTTGGAAATGCTCGTCGCGCTGGCTGTGTTCAGTCTGGCGGCGCTGGCGCTGGTGCGGTTGCAGGGGGTGACGCTGCGCACGGCGGCTGATCTGGACAGCAAGGCGCTGGGCCAGATCGTCGCGCGCAACCTGATGGTCGATGCGCAGAGCGATCCGGTGCCGCCTTCGGTCGGAGAGGAAGCGGGCGAGGTCGAGAATGGCGGGCGGAGCTGGCATTGGAGCCGGACTGTCAAACCCACTGACGATCAACGCCTGTTGCAGGTCGATCTGACCGTCGATGGCCAGCCGGGTGCGTCGCCCGTGGTGTTGAGTTTCGTCCGGGTGGTGGAGTGATGGCGATATTTACTTCCCCGTCATGCCGGGCTGGACCCGGCATCCAGTGCGGCAAGGCACAGCGGGTTGCGCCCTGGACCCCGGATCAAGTCCGGGGTGACGATGGATTCACGCTGATCGAACTGCTCGTCGCCCTGATGATCTTTGCGATGCTGGCCAGCGCCGGTGTTCTCCTGCTGGGCAACAGCGTGTCGGCGCAGGCACAGGTCAAGGCGCGGCTGGACGATATGGCAGCGGTGCAGCGGGCGGGCGGGGCGCTGGCGGGGGATCTGGGGCAGGCGGTGCCGCGCATCACCCGGACGGAGAGCGGCACGCTGGCCCCGGCCTTCTGGGCGCATCACGAAAGCGAGGATCAGCCGGTGATGCAATTTGTGCGCGGCGGCTGGGACAATCTGGGCGACCTGCCCCGGCCATCGCTGCAAAAGGTGGAATATTGGGTGCGGCAGGGGCGGCTGGAGCGGCGGACCTATGCGCAGCTGGATGGCGCGGCGGGGGATGAGCCTGCGGCGTTGCTGGACGATGTCGAGGCGGTCGCGCTGAAATTCCGTGATGCGGCGGGCAAATGGCGCGATGACTGGACCCCGACCCAGCCCGACCTGCTGCCCCGCGCGGTGGAGATGACGCTCACCCGCACTGGCGAACCGCCCGTCACCTTGCGCTTTCTCGTCGCGCCCGGCCCGGTCGAAAAGCCGATCATCGAAGGCGCACCCGGTGCCTGATCCGCGCAAACCCAACGAGCGCGGCGCGGCACTGCTGACCGTGCTGCTGCTGGTGGCGGTGATGGCTGTAGTCGCCGCGACCGCGCTGGAGCGGGTGGCGTTGGCCACGCGGATGACCGGCAATGGTGGCGCGATCGATCAGGCGCGCGCCTATGCCGATGCCGCCACGGCGGTCGCGCGCTTGCGGATCGGCGATCTGGTCGCGGCCAATCCGGCGAAGATCACGCTGGCGGGCGGCTGGCTGGGCGCGCCGCAGAGCATTCCGGTGCCGGGCGGCACCGCGACGGCGCGGGTCACCGATGGCGGCAATTGCTTCAACCTCAACAGCGTGGTGAGTGGCGAGAGCGAGGCCAGCCTGAAGGTCCGGTCCATCGGCGTGTCGCAATTTCAGGCGCTGCTGGTGGCGCTGGGCGTCGATGCGCGGCAGGCGCAAAGCGCGGCGGCGGGGTTGGCCGACTGGATCGACAGCGACGGCGATCCGCAACCGGGCGGGGCGGAGGATGCCGTCTATGCGCAAATGCAGCGGCCCTATCGCGCTGCCAACCGGCTGATGATCGACGCCAGCGAATTGCGCGCGGTGAACGGGGTCACGCCCGCCATCTATGCGACGGTGCGGCCCTGGGTCTGTGCGCTGCCGGTCACGGATCTGTCGCCGATCAACATCAATACGCTGCTGCCGGAACAGGCACCGCTTTTCGCGATGCTGCTGCCGGGGCAATTGAGCGTCGCGCAGGCGCGGCAATTGCTGGCGCAGCGGCCCGTGGACGGCTACGGCAGCACGGTGCAATTCTGGGCCTTGCCCTCGCTCGCCGGCCTGTCGCCGATGACCGAGGTGGCCGAGCAGGTCAAATTGACGACGGGGTTTTTCGGAGTGGACGTGGCAGTGACTGTCGGGGGAACGCAACTGGTGGAGCGGTCGCTGATCGACGCGCGGGAAAGCCCCGCGACGGTGGTGCGGCGCAGCTGGGGCGCGGGGGCATGAGTGCGCGCGACGCTCTGATCGTCTTTCTGCCCGAAGCGCAGGACGCGCCGCCGCACTGGATGCGGGTGGTCGATGGCACACTGGTGCAGTCGGGCGAGGGCGCGAACTGGCTGGCGGCGTGCGGTATAGCGGCCTTGCCCGACGCGGCGCGGGTGATGCTGGTGCCGCCTGCGGCATTGGTGGCGCTGCACTGGACGCTGCATCCCGATTTGCCGGTGCGGCAGGCGCGGGCGGCGGCGCGGCTGGCGGCGCTGGCGGAGGGAATCCTGCCTGCCGATCAGCTGTTTGCGGTGACCGATGCGCAGGATGATCCCGCGCAACCCCATATCGTCGCATTGGCGGCGCGGGGCGACATGCAGCATTGGCTGCTTTGGGCGCAGCATCATGGGCTGGACCCCGACATAATCGTGCCTGCGCCCCTTTTGCTGCCGGAGCCGGAGACTGGCTTTGCGCGCGGCGTGATGGGCGGCGTGACGGTATTGCGGGGCGCGGACATGGCGCTGACCGGGGACATGGCCTTGCCCGCGCTGATCGGCGACGCGCCCGTTGTCGATGTGCCGCAGCGCGTGATCGAGGGGCGAGCGATTGCCGCGCTGGACACACCACCCATGGACCTGCGGCAAGGTGACTTCGCCAAGCGGGTGCGGCGGCAGGTCGATCAGCGTGCGCTGAAACGGGTGGCGTTGTGGAGCGGGCTGATCCTGCTCGCGGCGCTGCTGATCGCACTGGTCGGCATCGTCAAAAGCCATCGCGAGGCCAGTCGGCTGGACGCGGAGAGCCTGGCGCTGGCGCAGCAGGTCGTTCCCGGCGCAAGCGATGCGCGCCAAGCGCTTGGCGCGATGGAGCAGCAGCTGGCCGCGCGAGGGGCTGGCGGACGGGCGTTTACTGCACCGGTCGCGGCGCTGATGGCAGCGATGCAGGATGCGCCCGGCGTCGCGCTGACCAGCCTGTCGCGCGACCCGGACGGAATGCTGCGCGCGACGCTGGCGGCGGCGAAGGCGGATGACATCAACATCGTGCTGCTCGCGCTTCAGGCGGCGGGCTTCACCATTACGGCGACCCCCGCGCAGGAGCCGGGCGGGCGGACGCTGGCAGAGATTACGGTGCGGTCATGATGGAACGGATGCAGGCACTCTGGGCGGAACGATCGCCCCGCGAACAAGTGATGCTGGGCGTGATGTTCGCCCTGCTGGCAGGCGTAATCCTCTGGTTCGGGGTGGCGATGCCGCTCGACCGGGCGCAGCGGTCGGCACGCGATACGCTGCTGGAAGCGACGGATCGCAACGCGGCGGTGCGCGCGGCGGTGCGGCAGTTGAAGGCGTTGCCCCGCGCGGTCGAAGGCGGCCCGTCCGCGCCGCTTGATCAGCTGGTCGGGCAGGGCGCAGGTGAAGCGGGGCTGACGCTGGAACGGGCGCAGGCGCAGGGACCGGACCGGATGGAGATTGCCATCGCATCGATCCGGCCGGTCGCGCTTTTCTCCTGGATCGCCACGCTGGAGGCGCAGGGGGTGCGGGTCGATACGATGAGTGCGCGGCCTGCGCCGACCGCTGGCAGCCTGTCGGTGCAGGCGGTGCTGGTGCGGGGAGCGGGGCAATGATGGGCCTCACCCTCTCGCGCCGGATGCGGATCACGTTGTTGGTTATCGTGCTGCTGGGGCTGCTGCTATTCTTGCCTATGCGGGTCGCGCTGGGGCTGGCCGGGCTGGAGCGGCTGGGCGTGGCCGCGCGGGACGTGCGCGGGACGGTGTGGAGCGGGCGGATCGACCAGCTGATGCTGGGTGACATGCCGATGGGCAGCGTCCGCGCGGGCCTTTCGCCGCTGGCCTTGCTGACCGGCCGGGCGCGGTTTGACATTGCCCGGACCAAGGGGCTGGCCGACGACATATCCGGCGCGCTGACCGTCGGGTTCGGGCGGATCGGGGTGGATGATGTGAGCGGCGCGGTGCCGCTGGGCCGCACCTTCGCGCCGCTGCCGATCACCAGTCTCCAGATGGAGGATGTGTCCGCCTATTTTACCGGCGACCGTTGCGGTCATGCCGAGGGACGGGTGCGGGCGCGGATGGCCGGGCAGTTTCCGGGGCTGAACCTGTCGCAGGGTTTTTCGGGCGCTATCGCCTGCGATGGCGACGCGCTGTCGCTGCCGCTCGCCAGCCAGTCGGGCATGGAGACGATCGCGCTGCGTATCTGGCGGTCGGGCCGTTATAGCGCGACGATGCGGGTCGAAACCGCCGATCCCACGCTGGCATCATCGCTGGGGCAGGCGGGCTTTGCAACCGTCGGGAATGCGCAGGTGCTGAAGGTCGAAGGCACATTGTGATCTTGGCGACGCTGCTAGGTGGGGTGGTCGGCGCAATTTTCGGCAGTTTCCTCGCCACGTTGATCCTGCGCTGGCCGCAAGGGCGGGTGGTGACGCGGGGCCGGTCGGCCTGCGATGGCTGCGGCCGGATGCTGACGCCGCTTGATCTGATCCCCTTGCTCAGCGCCCTGTTGCAGCATGGCCGTTGCCGGACGTGCGGCGCGGCTATCGATCCGCTGCATGGGCGGGTGGAACTCAGCTGCGCGATCATCGGCGCGCTGGCGATCGGCGCGATGCCGGATCTGGGCGGGATTGGCTGGGCCTTGCTCGGCTGGCTGCTGCTGACGCTGGCGGTGCTGGACTGGCGGCATTATTGGCTGCCCGATGCGCTGACCCTGCCGCTTGCCTTTCTGGGTCTGACGCTGGGCCTGTGGGCGACCGATGTGGTGCTGATCGACCGGATCATCGGCGCGGCGCTGGGCTATGGCAGTCTGCTGGCGATTGCGCTGGCCTATCGCGCGGTGCGGGGGCGTGAGGGGCTGGGACTGGGCGACGCGAAGCTGCTGGGCGCGCTCGGCGCCTGGTTTGGGTGGCAGGCCTTGCCCTTCATCCTGCTGATCGCGGCGATGGCGGGGCTGGGCGTCATGTTGGTGACGGGCCGGGCAAAAGAGGCGACGGCGCGGGTGCCGCTCGGCACATTTCTGGCGCTGGCGGCGGTGCCGGGTTGGTATTGCGTTCGCTTCCTATACTGACGACTGGCGCAAAGGAACGATAGAACATATAGTGAACATATGCACGATTCGTCCCCTGTTCTTGCCCGGTTGAGGGAGAGCCTGCAACAGCTGGAGCCGCGCCGCGCGACCGCGCCTGCGGCGCTGTTCGCGCTGGGGCATGACGGGGTGGACGCGGCGTTGGGTGGCGGGCTGGCGCGCGGGCGGCTGCATGAACTCTTCGCCGATGCGGAGGATGCCAGCAGCGGCGCGGGCGTTGCTGCTCTGTTTAGCCTGCGGGCGGGGGAGGGGCGGCCTTTCCTGTGGTTGCGCACCGAAGCGATGCAGAAGCGGGTCGGGCAGCTGCACGCCACCGGCCTCGTCGAACTGGGCATCGACCCAGCCAATATGCTGCTGGTACTGGCCCCCGATGATGCGGCTTTGCTCCATGCAGCGGCAGAGGCAGCGCGCTGCGCCGGGCTGGGGGCGGTGCTGGTCGAAGGATGGGGCGCGATGCGCGGGCTGGACCTGACCGCCAGCCGCCGCCTGATGCTGGCCGCCGAAGCATCGGGCGTCACCCTGTTCCTGCTGCGGATCGCCGCCGATACTGCGCCGAGCGCCGCCGATACACGCTGGCGGGTCAGCGCTTCGCCCTCGATCGCGCTGGAGGCGGACGCGCCGGGCGCATCCTTGTTTCAAATCGAATTGCTGCGCCGGCGCGCCGGTCCCCCGGCCGGGCCATGGCGCATGGAGTGGGACCGTGACCGACTATGTTTCAGACGTCCTGCCACAGATGGACGAGGCGCTGATGGAAGAGTTGGGGGAGGCGGAGAGCATGACGATCGCGACGCCGGCACCCCGGCATCGCCGCTATCTCGCCCTGTTCTTCCCCTGGCTCCCGGCGGAGCGGTTGCGCCTGACCCGGCCCCATTTGTGCGCCGGGCAGGATGAACGGCCCCGCGTTTTTGTCGAGAAGGTCCGCGGCGCGCTGCGACTGGCGGCGGTGGATGAGGCCGCGGCGGCGCTGGGCCTGTCGCCCGGCCTGTCGATGGCGGACGCCCGCGCCCGCGTGCCGGACCTCGACCTGTTCGACCATGTGCCGCATGAGGATCAGGACTGGCTGGAGCGGCTGGCCGATGGCTGCACCCGTTACACGCCGACCGTGGCGCTCGATCCGCCCGACGGGCTGATCCTCGACACCAGCGGTTGCGACCATCTCTTTGGTGGCGAGGCGGGGTTGGCGGCTGATCTGGAACGGCGGCTGGCGCGGCTGGGCGTGGCGGTGCGGCTGGCCTTTGCCGGGACGCCGGAGGGGGCGCGGGCGCTGGCGCGCTATGTGGCGGGGGCGGCGTGCGATGAAGATAGCGCGATCCGCCGCCTGCCTGTCGCCGCGCTGGAACTGGATGAAGAGGCGACGCTGGCGCTGCGCCGCGCGGGGCTGAAAACCGTCGGCGATGTCGCGCGTCGGCCAATGTCGTCCATCGCCGCCCGTTTCGGCGCGGGCGCGGTGATGGCGATCCGCCGGATCGTGGGGGAGGCGGACAGTGCGCTGACCCCGCGCCGGGTCGTCCCGCCGCTGGGCGTCGAGCGGCGCTTTGCCGAACCGGTCGCCCGCACCGAAACCATGATGACGATCCTGGCCGAACTGGCGGGCGAGGCGGCAGAGATATTGGAACAGAGGGGCCATGGCGGTCGCCGGTTCGAGGCGCTGTTTTTCCGCAGCGACGGGCTGGTGCGTCGGCTGACCGTGGAAACCGGTGCGCCGATGCGCGATGTCCCGGCGCTGATGCGGTTGATCCGGGAACGGATCGACAGCCTCAACGATCCGATCGACCCCGGTTTCGGTTTCGACCTGCTGCGCCTGAACGTGCCGCTGACCGAGCCGCTGGGCGCATCGCAATTGCGGCTGGAGGGCGGGGCTACGGGCGAGGCGGCGGTGACTGCGCTGGTCGAGCGATTGAGCACCCGGCTGGGGCGCAACCGCGTCCGCCGCTTTGGCGCGCGCGACAGCCATATGCCCGAACAGGCCGAATTTGCGCTGCCCGCGCTCGATGCGCCGCCGTCCGACCTGTGGGCGACGCCGCAGACGGGCGAGCCGCCGCTGCGCCCCATCCATCTGTTCGATCCGCCCCAGCCGATCGAGGTGCTGGGTGCCGAAGTCCCCGACGGCCCGCCCCGTCGCTTCCGCTGGCGGCGGGCGCTGCACGAAGTCGCCCGGTTCGAGGGGCCGGAGCGGATCGCCGGGGAATGGTGGCGCAGGCGACCCGTCTCGATCGAACTGCCCCGGCCCGGCAGCGATTCGGGCGAGATCGACATCCGCTATCTGCTGGGTGACGCGCCGGACCATATTCGCGACTATTACCGGGTGGAGGATCGGCGCGGCCGCCGTTTCTGGATCTTCCGGCTGGGCTTCTTCGAGCCGGACAAGCCCATGCCGCGCTGGTACATGCACGGCCTGTTCGCATGAGCCGGGGGCGTGATCCGGGACCGGAGGGGGAGGGGCGGCGGCCCGTCGCCCTGGATGCGGCGCTGCGGGCGCGGCGACCGGCAGCGCCATCACCTGCGCCGGATTTTGCCGAACTGGTGGCGGCGACCAATTATAGTTTCCTGCGCGGCGCGTCCCACCCGGCCGATATGGTGGGGCAGGCGCTGGCGCTGGGCCATGCGGGCATCGGCATTGCCGATCGCAATACGGTCGCCGGGGTGGTGCGGGCGTGGAGTGCGCTTAAATCGGTGCGCAAGATGCTGGCCGAGGATGCCGAGGATCAGGGCATCCGCACTGGTGAAACCGCGCAGTCGGCTGCTGAACGCCGCCATCTTGCGGCGCAGGCACTGTCGCTGGCGCAGGCTTTCCGTCTCGTCACTGGCGCGCGGCTCTGCTTTGCCGATGGGACGCCGGACATTATTGCCTACCCCATCAACCGCCATGGCTGGGGACGGCTGACCCGGCTGCTGAGCGTCGGCAATCTCAAGGAGACGGTGCAAAAGGGCGATTGCGACCTGCGCCTGTCCGACCTGATCGACCATGCGCAGGACATGGTCCTGATCGTCATGGCGGGGGAGGCGGACGAAGCGTTGCTGGCGACATTGGCGCAGCTGATGCCGGGCGGGATGTGGATCGGGGTTACCATGCCGCGCGCCGGGCCGGACCGCCGCCGCCTCGCCCGGCTGGCGGCGATGGCCGGGCGGCTGGGGCTGCCTTTGCTCGCCACCTGTGACGCGCTCTATGCGATGCCGGAAGATCGGCCGCTGCACGATGTCGTCACCTGCATCCGCCATGGCGTGACCCTGCGTGAGGCGGGACGACGGCTGGAGGCCAATGCCGAGCGGCACCTGAAACCTGCGCGCGAAATGGCGCGATTGTTCCGCGACTGGCCGCAGGCAGTGGGCGCATGGCACGATGTGCTGGACCGGATCGCGTTCGATCTGTCGGACCTCAAATATGAATATCCCCATGAACCGGTGCCGGAGGGGTGGGCGGCGCAGGACTGGCTGGAGCATGAAGTGCTGCGGCTGGCGGGCGAGGCCTATCCCGGTGGCGTGCCGGATAAGGTCCATGCGATGCTGGCGACGGAGTTCGCGCTGATCCGCAGCCGCAACTATGCCTATTATTTCCTGACCGTCTATGAAGCGGTGCAGTTCGCCCGCAGCCTCGATCCGCCGATCCTGTGTCAGGGGCGGGGGTCGGCGGCCAACTCGGCAGTCTGCTATTATCTGGGCATCACCTCGGTCGACCCGACCAAGCATAATCTGCTCTTCTCCCGCTTCATTTCGGAGGATCGCGACGAGCCGCCCGATATCGATGTCGATTTCGAGCATGAGCGGCGCGAGGAGGTGATCCAGCATATCTATGCGCGCTATGGTCGCGAGCGCGCCGCCATCGCCGCGACCGTGATCCATTATCGCCCGCGCAGCACAGTGCGGGAGGTCGGCAAGGTGCTGGGCCTGTCGGAGGATGTGACCGCGCGGATCGGCAGCACCGTATGGGGCAGCCATGCCAGCGGGATGGAGGAAAGGCGCTTTCGCGATGCCGGGCTGGACGTGGGCAATCCGCTGGTCATGCAGTTGAAGGAACTGGTCGATCGGCTGCTGACTTTTCCGCGCCATCTATCGCAGCATGTCGGCGGATTCGTGCTGACGCAGGACCGGCTGGATGAGACGGTGCCGATCCACCATGCGGCGATGGCGGACCGCACATTTCTGGAATGGGACAAGGATGATATCGACGCGTTGGGCCTGATGAAGGTCGATATACTGGCGCTGGGGATGCTCAGCTGCATCCGCAAGGGGTTTGCGCTGATGCGCGATCATGGCCTGGGCGACATGACGCTGGCGTCGGTGCCGGGGGAGGAAGCGCCGGTCTATGACATGCTGTGCCGGGGCGACAGTGTGGGCGTGTTTCAGGTGGAAAGCCGCGCCCAGATCAACATGCTGCCCCGCCTGCGCCCGCGCAAATTTTATGATCTGGCGGTGCAGGTGGCGATCGTGCGGCCCGGCCCGATCGAGGGGGATATGGTCCACCCCTATCTCGCTCGCCGGGCCGAGGCGCGCGACGGCAAGCCCAAAAGCTGGTCCTTTCCTTCGCCTTCACCGCCCTATCCCGCCGACGAATTGCTTGGCGTGCTGGGCCACACTTATGGCGTCCCCCTGTTTCAGGAACAGGCGATGAATCTGGCGATTACGGCGGCCGAATTTTCGCCTGCGCGTGCCAATCAGTTGCGCCGGGCGATGGCGACGTTCCGCAATGTCGGCACGATCGGCGAGTTTGAGGAGCAGATGGTCGGCGGCATGGTGCGGCGCGGCTATGAGCGAGCCTTTGCCCAGCGCTGCTATGACCAGATCAAGGGCTTTGGCAGCTATGGCTTCCCCGAAAGCCACGCTATCTCCTTTGCTCGACTGGTCTATGTTTCGGCCTGGCTGAAATGCTATCAGCCCGCCGTGTTCGCCGCTGCCTTGCTCAATGCACAGCCGATGGGCTTCTACGCCCCGGCGCAGATCGTGCGCGACGCGATCGAGCATGGCGTCATGGTGCGCGGCATCGACGTCAATGCCAGCGGCTGGGACAATGGGCTGGAGCCGATTACGGCGGACGATCCCGATGCAGGCAAGCACTGGACCCCGGCCAATCGCCGCTGGGGTGACATCGTCCCACACCACCGGCAGGACGGCGCGTTCGCGATGCGGCTGGGCTTTCGCCAGATTGACGGGTTTCGCGAGGCATGGGGGGAAGCGATTGCGGCGGAACGCGCGGCGTCCGGTCCCTTCGCCACGATCGAGGAACTGGGGCGGCGCGTTCGGCTGCCTGCCCGCGCGCTGCATCTGCTGGCCGATGCCGATGCCTGCCGCTCGACCGGGCGCGAACGGCGCGACGCGGCGTGGGATGTGCGGCGGATGCCAGCAGGCGAACTGCCGCTATTCGCCGCCGCCCGTGCGCGTGAATTGGAGGAAGAAGCCGACGCCGCGCTGCCGCCCATGCCCTTGTCCGAAGCGGTGGCGGCGGATTATCAATTGACCCGCCTGTCGCTCAAACAGCATCCCATGACCTTCCTGCGCCCGGTTTTCGCGGCCGAAGGGCTGTTGACCAGCGAGCAGATGAACGGCGTGAAAAATGGCACACGGGCCAAAGTGGCGGGTGTGGTGCTGGTGCGGCAGCGCCCCGGCAAGGGCAATGCGATCTTCGCGACGCTGGAGGATGAGACCGGCATCGTCAATATCCTGCTCTGGGCCAGGATGCTGGACCGCTATCGCCTGCCGATCATGGCTGCGCGGCTGATGGAGGCGCATGGCGTGGTGCAGCGGGTGCGGGAGGGGCCGGTCGATGTGCTGCACCTGATGGCCGACCGCATCGTAGATCGCACCGCTGAACTCGACCGCCTGTCGGAGGATCATGCTACCGTGATCGAGGCGGGCCCTGGCGACAAGGCTGTTCACCCCGTCATGTCGCGGTTGCGCACCCACGGTCATCCGCGCAATGTGCGGATATTACCCGGATCACGCGATTTTCATTAGCGGTTTTTGTGAAGTGGTCGGGGAGACAGGATTCGAACCTGCGACATCCTGCTCCCAAAGCAGGCGCGCTACCAGACTGCGCTACTCCCCGACGCCTCGCGCCTTAGCGGCCTATCGCGCGTCCCGTCAATCGGCGATCAGTGAAAGAAGAGCCAAAGTAGCAGAATGATGGGGATCGGCACGCCGATCAGCCATAATAACAGTCCCTTGCCCATGATATTTTCTCCTGCTGCGGTTCAGAATCAACTGATGGAGCGGCGCGGATGTTCCGGGCGGGGGCAATGTGTGGGCACAAACAAAAAGGGCGGGCCGTGGATACGGCCCGCCCTTCGGAAATCTCGCTAATGCGAAGATTACATCGCGTTCGCAGCGTTGTTCGCAGCGTTCGCGGCGTTGTCAGCAGCGTTCGTTGCATTTTCAGCAGCGTTCACGGCGTTTTCAACAACGTTTTCCACGACGGCGTTCGAAGCGTTCGCGGTTTCGTTGGCCGGCTTCTCACCGCAAGCGGCGAGGGCCATCAGGCTGGCCGAAGCGAAAACAGCAGCGATCTTCTTCATTGTGTACGGCTCCCATAGCATTATGCCGCGTCAGGCACGTTACGATGTGACCCTACGCGAGCGACCCGCATTAACGTGTGCGTTGCACAAATCAATGCTTTTCTGCGCCGGTGAAACGAAGGAATCACGCGACAGGGCGTTGTCTACTATAAAAGTTCAGTTAACGCCCAATGTTTCTGATGCATGGGCGATCAGGTTCAGCGTTACGGCCCAGGCGGCAACATTCTGTCGCAACTGCGTCGGATCGACCTTGTCCAGCGTATCGTCGGGCGTGTGATGCAGGTCAAAATAGCGGGTGCCATCCTGTTGCAGGTCGATCACCGGCACGCCGGCTTTGACCAGCGGCGCGATGTCGGCCCCACCGCCCGCTTCCTGCTTGCTGGCCCCGATGCCCAGCGGCGCAAGGGCCGCTGCGATGCGCGAGGCAAGCGCCTCATGCCCCTGCGGCAACTTGAAATCGACACGCCAGACGCGGTCGGCACCAAAATCCGACTCGATCGCGAGCGCATGTTTCTCCGCGCCATGCGCCTTATAATAGGCGCGCGCGCCGTCGCCGCCGACTTCTTCTGCGCCCGCCATCAGCACGCGGATGGTGCGGCGGGGCTGGCCCGCCTTGGCGACCTGCAACGCCGCTGCCGCCGCGATGCCGCAGCCAGTCGCGTCGTCAATCGCGCCGGTGCCCTGGTCCCAGCTGTCGAGATGGCAGGCCGCCACGACAATGCCAGCGCCAGGATCAGTGCCCGGAATCTCCGCGATGACATTGCCCGATGGCTGGTCCTTGAGCATTTTGGACGTCAGCGTCAGGTGCAGCTTTACCGGCTGTCCGCGCGTGATCACCCGCGCCAGTTGCTCGGCATCGGGGACCGAAAGCGCGGCAGCGGGAATCGGGGTCACGCCATCGGCCCACATCTGCACCCCGGTATGTGGCAGGCGGTGATGGTCCGTGCCGATCGAGCGGATCAATATGGCGATCGCGCCCTTTTTCGATGCGATGCTCGGTCCCTGCCGCCGCGCCGCGCCGAAATAGCCGTAGGAAGAGCCGTCCTGCGTCGCTGCCATATCGTGGCTGACGAAGGCGATCTTGCCCTTCACGCTGGCGGCTGGCGCGGCTTCCAGATCGGCGATGGTCGGGAAATAGACGACTTCGCCCTCTATCCCCTTGTCCGGGGTCGATCCGCTATTACCCAGCGCCGCCAGCACCAGATTTTGCGGGAAGGGGGAGAGGATTTTCGCCTCATCCCGACCGCGCACCCATACCGGCATTGTATAGGGTTCGGCGCGCACATTGCTGAACCCCAGCGCCTTGAGCTTTGCCACCGCCCAGTCGCGCGCGCGCGCTTCCTGCGGCGTGCCGGCCGGACGCGGGCCGACTTCGGTGGTCAACCCTTCGGTGAAGTCCCATGCGACATCATCCTTGAGCGCGGCGTCGCGAATCGAGGCGCTGTCTACCAGGGCGGCATGGGAGAGGGCGGGGGTGAGGAGGCTGCCAAGGAGGAGGGCGGCAAGCGTGCCCGATCGGATTTTCTGCATGGGTGAGAGCGTAGCGAGCCATCGCCCATTTGCCAATGCGTCCCGCCTCCGCTAACTCCGCGCCAAATCCTCTTATCCTACCGTTGGAGCTGCCCGAACATGTCCGCCTCCTCGCAATATGCCTATGTCATGAAGAACATGACCAAGAGCTTCCCCGGCGCTGCCAAGCCGGTGCTGAGCAACATCAACCTGCAATTTTATCGCGGGTCCAAGATCGGCATCGTCGGCCCGAACGGTGCGGGTAAATCGACCCTGATCAAGATCATGGCCGGTATCGACACCGATTTCACCGGCGAAGCCTGGCCGGGCGAGAATATCACGGTCGGCTATCTGGCGCAGGAGCCGCAGCTCGACCCGACCAAGACCGTGCTGGAAAATGTCAAGGACGGCGCGCGCGAGACCGCGGACAAGATGGATCGCTTCAACGAAATCAGCATGATCATGGCCGATCCGCCGGAGGACGTCGATTTCGACGCGCTGATGGAGGAAATGGGCACGTTGCAGGAGCAGATCGACGCGGTCGATGGCTGGACGCTCGACAATCAGCTGGAAATCGCGATGGAGGCACTGCGTTGCCCGCCGTCCGACTGGTCGGTGGAAAATCTGTCGGGTGGTGAAAAGCGCCGCATCGCGCTGACCCGGTTGCTGATCCAGAAGCCCGACATATTGCTGCTCGACGAACCGACCAACCATCTGGATGCCGAAAGCGTCACCTGGCTGGAAAATCATCTCAAGGAATATGCCGGGTCGGTCCTGATGATCACCCATGACCGCTATTTCCTCGACAATGTCGTGGGCTGGATCCTCGAACTCGATCGCGGCAAATATTTCCCTTACGAAGGCAATTACTCCACCTATCTGGAGAAGAAGGCCAAGCGTCTGGAGCAGGAGGACCGGGAGGCGTCCGGCCGCCAGAAGGCGATCAATGACGAGCTGGAATGGATCCGGGCCGGGACCAAGGGCCGCCAGACCAAGTCCAAGGCGCGTATCAAGAAGTTTGAGGAACTGGTCGCTGGCCAGAACAATCGCTCACCCGGCAAGGCGCAGATCGTCATCCAGGTGCCGGAGCGGTTGGGTGGCAAGGTCATCGAGTTCAAGAACATCAGCAAGGCCTTTGGCGACAAGCTGCTGTTCGAGGATCTGTCCTTCCTGCTGCCACCGGGCGGCATCGTCGGCGTCATCGGCCCGAACGGTGCGGGTAAATCGACCCTGTTCAAGCTGATCACCGGCCAGGAAAAGCCCGATTCGGGCGAGATCGACATCGGCACGACCGTGCGCCTGGGCTTTGTCGACCAGAGCCGCGATCATCTGGACGATAGCAAGAATGTCTGGGAAGAAGTGTCCGATGGCCTCGATTATGTGAAGGTCAACGGCCATGACATGTCGACGCGGGCCTATGTTGGCGCCTTCAACTTCAAGGGGCAGGACCAGCAGAAGAATGTCGGCAAGCTGTCGGGCGGCGAACGCAACCGCGTCCATATCGCCAAGATGCTGAAAAAGGGCGGCAACGTGCTGCTGCTCGACGAACCGACCAACGATCTGGACGTCGAAACGCTGGGCGCGCTGGAAGAAGCGATCGAAAATTTCGCGGGCTGCGCCGTGGTCATCAGCCATGACCGCTTCTTCCTCGATCGCCTCGCCACCCATATCCTTGCCTTCGAAGGCGACAGCCATGTCGAATGGTTCGAGGGGAATTTCGAGGCTTATGAGGAAGATAAGCGCCGCCGCCTGGGCGATGCAGCCGATCGCCCGACGCGACTGGCCTACAAGAAGCTGACCCGCTAATCTGACGCCACAGCCGGGCGGTTGCAAAAGTTGCAACTGCCCGGCAGCATTTCGCACTTGCGATATTAGCGCTAATATTTGAAAAGGGCGGTGCCTTTCAGGCATCCTCTCCTAGACTTTACAGGCCGGTCCTTCACAGGATCGGCCCTTTTTTTATGCAAGTTGCGCAGAGAGGCGTGGATCGCAGGAGCATAATATCTCCGCATCTCATTCTTCCGTTCGCCCTGAGCTTGTCGAAGGGGCGCATTTCTTGAAGAAGGACAAGGCTTCGACAAGCTCAGTCGGAACGGTGATCAGAGGCGCGCGCGGTCGCACTACCCCCAACATTAATTCACCCGCTTGATCCACACCTGACCGCCTTCGCGCGATTCGGTGATGAAGTTGGGGATGGCCTGCACCAGGTCGGACAGCCGCTTATAGCCATAGTTGCGCACGTCGAAGCTGGAGCGGTTGCCCGCCAATTGGCCCACCGACCCCAGCCGGACAAAGCCGCGCTCGTCGCGTTTGACCGAATCATAGGCGTCGATCAGCAGCTTGATGACTTCGGCATCCACGGCTTTCTTGACGACGGAGGCGGGTGCTGGAGCAGACGCAGCCGCAGGAGGCGCGGCTTTTGCGGGCGCGGTTTTTGCTTCGTCAGCTTTGGGCGCGCGCGCCGGGGCTGGCGCCTTGCTGGCGATCGGCTCTTCGGCCGCTGCCAGCGCCACCACGTCGATGAAGCGGGTACAGGCGCGGCGGAAACCCTCCGGCGAATTCATTCGGCCAAAGCCATAGACCGGGATGCCCTGCTGCCGGATGCGGGTGACGAGCGGGGTGAAATCGCTGTCGCTCGACATCAGTCCAAAGCCGCTGACCCGCCCGCTCGCCATCAGGTCCATGGCGTCGATCGTCATCTTCATGTCGGTCGCGTTCTTGCCCTTGGTCAGGTCGAACTGCTGCTGCGGTTCGATCGCCTGCGCGATCGACAGCGCAGCCCAGGTCTTGAGCGACGTCTTGCTCCAATTGCCATAGGCGCGGCGGATATTGACCGTACCCAGCTCCGCCAGCACGGTCATCACCGGGTCGAAATGGGCGGCCGACGCATTGTCGGCATCGATCAGCAGGGCGATATTGCCGCTCGGCGCGTCCAGTGACGTCATGCTATGTCCTTTCAGGCAGGCGTGAAAATGCCGCTCTGCTCATCCATGACATGCAGTTGGCCGTCGGAAATGGCAAAGAATGCGCCGATCAGTTTCAACTCGCCCTTGCGTTCCTTCGACCGGACACAGGGGAAGGTACGCAGGTTGGCCAGGCTCACCTTGACGCTTTCCTGCTCCATCGCCCGTTCGACGTCCCGGCTGCGATCGTCGCCATAGCGGGCAATCACCGTGTCGCGCGCGGGGTCCAGCAGTTCGATCCAACTATGGATGAAACCGCCTTCGCCCGGTTCGGCATCCTTCAGATCATGACTGAGCGCCGCCTTGCAACCTCCGCATTTGCCATGGCCCATGACGATGATTTCGCTGACCTGTAGCACCTGCACGGCAAATTCCAGCGCCGCCGATACGCCATGATGACCCGGCGTTGTCTCGAATGGCGGCACCAATGCAGCGACATTGCGGACGACGAAAATCTCGCCGGGGTTGGTGTCGAAGATCTGCGCGGGATCGACCCGGCTGTCGGAACAGGCGATGATCATAACCCTGGGGCTTTGCCCTTCGTTCAGTTCGTCCCATCGCGCCCGCTGCTGGGTCCAGCCGGTTTGGCGGAAGCGGCGATAGCCTTCGATCATATTGGAAAAATCAGCCATGCGCCGGTCTGTGCCGCACAATAAGGATGCTGGCAAGTATGGCGATATGGGGACTGGCAACTGGTGCGCTGGATCGCTATCTGGGGCGGATGAACGCAATCGCCCCGATCCCCCTGCCCGGTGACCCTGTCAAGCCGGAGCGCGCGCGCAAACCCGACTGGATTCGCGTCAAGGCACCGACCAGCCCTGCCTATCATGAGACGCGCAAGCTGATGCGCGACAAGGGGCTGAACACGGTGTGCGAGGAAGCGGCCTGCCCGAATATCGGCGAATGCTGGACCAAGAAGCACGCCACGGTGATGATCCTGGGCGATGTCTGCACGCGGGCCTGTGCCTTTTGCAACGTCAAGACCGGGATGCCGCGCAAGGTCGATGTCAACGAGCCGCAGAATCTGGCCGATGCCTGCGCTGAAATGGGGCTTGAACATATCGTCATCACCTCGGTCGATCGTGACGATCTGCCCGATGGCGGTGCGTCGCAATTCGTCAAGGTGATCGAGGCGCTGCGCCGCACCACACCCAATACGACGATCGAAATTCTGACGCCGGACTTCCGCAACAAGCATGAACGCGCGGTCGAGATGATCGTCACCGCGCGCCCCGACGTCTATAATCATAATCTGGAGACTGTGCCCCGTCTCTACCCCACCATCCGCCCCGGCGCGCGCTACTATGCCTCGCTACGGTTGCTGGAGTCGGTCAAGCGGCTCGACCCATCCATCTTCACCAAATCCGGCATCATGCTGGGGCTGGGTGAGGAGCGGCTGGAAGTGCATCAGGTGATGGATGACATGCGGTCGGCCGACATCGATTTTCTCACCATGGGCCAATATCTCCAGCCCACGCCCAAGCACGCCAAGGTGATCGAGTTCGTCACGCCTGCCGCGTTCAACGCCTATGCCGCGATTGCGCGGGCCAAGGGCTTCCTGCAAGTGGCGTCCAGTCCGCTCACTCGGTCGAGCTATCATGCGGGCGCGGATTTCGCCGAAATGCGCGCCGCGCGTGAGGCGAAGCTGGCCAAGGCTGCCCGGTAAATCCATGCACCGGCATGAAGAGACCCGGCATCTGCCCTACAGCCCGACCCAGATGTTCGATCTGGTGGCGGATGTCGCGCGCTACCCCGAATTTTTGCCCTGGATCAGCGCGATCCGGGTGCGGTCGAACAGCGACACGGAAATGGTCGCCGACATGATCGTGGGGTTCAAGGGGATCAAGGAAAGCTTCACGTCCCGCGTCCACAAGCATCGACCCGACCATGTCCGGGTCGATTATCTCGACGGCCCTTTGAAGCATCTGCACAATGAATGGCGCTTCCGCGATGACGGGCAGGGGGGGGTGCTGGTGGATTTCGAGGTCGAATTCGCCTTCAAAAATCGCCTGTTCGAGATGCTGGCGGGCCAGATGTTCGACAAGGCGCTGCGCAAGATGATCGGCGCGTTCGAAACCCGCGCTGGGCAGCTTTATGCGCCGGGCGAGTCGGGCAGCAGCAGTTCGAGCGCGCAGAGCGCCGCCTGAAGCCGCACGCCGCCCCGGCCGTCATTGTCGAAATGCCGCATGTCCGCGACGATCTTGTCGGGGCTGGCTCCGCGTTCGGCGCGGGCGAACACGACGGTGCCGACCGGCTTCTGCTCGGTGCCGCCACCTGGCCCGGCGATCCCGGTGATGGCGACAGCGACATGGGCATGGCTTTTGAGCAGCGCACCCTGCGCCATGGCCCAGGCCGTGGCGATGGATACTGCGCCGAAGGTTTCCAGCACATCATGCGAAACCTTCAGAAGTTCCGCTTTCATATCATTGGAATAGGTAACGAATCCGGCCTCGAACACGTCGGATGAGCCCGCGATTTCGGTGAGCGCGGCGGACACCAGCCCCCCGGTGCAGCTTTCGGCGACGGCGATGGTCCGCCCGGCGCGGCGATTGGCGATGATGACCCGGTCGGCAAGTTCGACCAGGATGGTGGGGAGGATGCTGTCTGGCATGGGATCAGGATAGCGCGGGAAGGGAGAGGGTGGCAACCGCTTGTGCCGCAATACCTTCGCGCCGCCCGGCAAAGCCCAGTCGCTCGGTGGTGGTTGCCTTCACGCTGACCCGGTCGATCGGCATGTTCAGTATCTCTGCGATGCGCGCCCGCATGGCGTCACGATGCGGGCCGATCTTGGGCGCTTCGCAGATGATGGTCAGGTCAATATGGTCGATCGTGCCGCCGCGCGCCGCAACCCGGTCACCGGCATAGGCCAGGAACCGGTCGGACGAAGCGCCACGCCATTGCGGGTCGGATGGTGGGAAATGGCTGCCAATGTCGCCCTCCGCCAGTGCCCCCAGCAGCGCATCGACGATCGCGTGGAGCGCCACGTCGGCATCGCTATGCCCTGCGAGGCCACGATCATGAGGGACCAGCACGCCGCCCAGCCATAATTCCTCATCCGGGGCGAGGCGATGGACGTCATAGCCCATGCCGACGCGCACCGTGCGGGCGCTCGCCAGCCTAGCCTCGGCGCGGGCAAAATCCTGTGGATAGGTCAATTTTTCCAGTCCCTCGTCGCCTGCAACCAAGATGACGTCATGGCCCCAGCCTTTCAAAATCTGCGCATCGTCCGTCGCTTCGCGGCCCTCGTCCCAGCCACGATGCGCCGCCAGGATCGTATCGAAGCGGAAGGCCTGCGGCGTCTGCACCCGGAACAGCCCGTCGCGCGCCACGCCTTCGCCCATCGCTCCGTCCGCACCGCGCACTAGCGTGTCGGCGACCGGCACCACCGGGATCGCGCCCTGCGCACCGTCCAACGCTGCCAGCAACCGGTCCACCACCGCACCCGGCAGGAAGGGCCGCGCCGCATCATGGATCAGCACCCGGTCGGCGCCACCCGCCGCCGCAATCGCCTCCAGCCCCGCGCGCACCGATCTGCGCCGACTGTCCGCGCCCCGCGTCACCCCGGCAATCGCGCGATCACCCAACAGCGCGCGCACCTGCGCCTCCTGCCCGACACCGATGACCAGATGGATTGCGTCAATGCCCTCATGCGCCGCCAGAGCGTCCACCGCATGGGCAATCACCGCCGTGCCGCCAACGGTGCGGAACTGCTTGGGAATGTCGCCGCCCGCGCGGCTGCCGGTGCCAGCGGCGACCAGCAGGGCTACGGTCCTGTGCCTGTTATCAGTCATGGCGCGGGGCATAGACGCTTGAGCGGACCCCCGCCAGACCCCTTCGCTTGCCCCGCAGGCCAATAACCGCTATGGGCTGCCTGTTTTTTAGGCAGTATCGTTCGAGTATCATGCGCAGGCTTTCCCCCATTTCCATCGGTCCGCTGACGATCGACATGCCCGTCGTGCTGGCGCCGATGACCGGCGTCACTGACATGCCGTTCCGTACGCTGGTGCGCCGCTATGGCTGCGGCCTCAACGTGACAGAGATGATCGCGACCGCCGCGATGATCCGCGAAACGCGCCAGTCGCTGCAAAAGGCCGCTTGGCATCCGCTGGAAGAACCGGTGTCGATGCAGCTGGCAGGTTGTTCGCCCGCCGAAATGGCCGATGCGGCTAAGCTGAATGCTGATCGCGGCGCGGCGATCATCGACATCAATATGGGCTGCCCGGTCAAGAAGGTGGTCAATGGTGACGCGGGCAGCGCGCTGATGCGTGACCTGCCGCTGGCCGCTGCGCTGATCAAGGCGACGGTCGAGGCGGTGGATGTGCCTGTCACCGTCAAGATGCGGATGGGCTGGGACCATAGTAGCCTCAATGCGCCGGAACTGGCGCATATTGCCGAGGATCTGGGCGCGAAGCTGATCACCGTTCATGGCCGCACCCGATGCCAGATGTATAAGGGGTCGGCGGACTGGGGCTTCATCCGCTCGGTCAAGGATGCGGTCAAGCTGCCGGTCATCGCCAATGGCGACATCTGCTCGATCGAGGACGCTGATATGGCGCTGGAACAGAGCGGTGCGGACGGGGTGATGATCGGGCGTGGTGCTTATGGCCGTCCTTGGCTGATCAGTCAGGTCATGGCCTGGCTGGACCGGGGCGAGCGCGTGCCGGACCCGTCGCTGGAAGAACAATATAACGTGATCATAGAGCATTATAACGCAATGCTCGATCATTATGATAATTATACAGGGGTCAATATGGCCCGCAAGCATATCGGCTGGTACACCAAGGGCCTGACCGGATCGGCCGAGTTCCGCCATGCGGTCAATCAGGAGCCGGATGCTGACAAGGTGCTGGATATGCTGGCGCGCTTCTACGAACCGCTGATTGCGGGCGAGGCGGAGCCGGTGGACGCGCGCCAGGCGGCATGAGCGGCACGCTGCCGCTGGTGCCGCCGCTACGGATGCAGCAGGACGGACCATCGCTGGCCGAACAGATGACCGCGCTGCCGGTGGCGACTTTGGTGGTTCGGCCCGACAACAGCATTGCCGAAGCCAATGTTAAGGCCGAAACCCTGCTGAACATGGCCCGGTCCGCCATCGTCGGCAGCGATGTCGCGCGCACCATCCGTATCGCAGAGGCGGGCGCGCGCTTCGACATCTGGCACAGCCAGAAGCCGATCGCCGCCTATGATATCAAGGTCCATGCCGGGCGCACCGCCGAAATGGAGGTCGACCTGATGATCGCGCCGATCGTCGATCATGATGGCTGGCGCGTCGTGTCGCTCCATGCGCAGAGCCAGGCGCGCAAGATTGGTCATCGCGGCACGTCGGGCGGCGCGCGCTCCGCGATGGGCGCGGCGGCGATATTGGCGCATGAGATCAAGAATCCGTTGTCGGGCATACGCGGCGCGGCGCAACTGCTGGAAGGCGGGCAGGGCGGGCGCGACGCCGCGCTGACCCAGTTGATCTGTAACGAAGTCGATCGCATCGCCGCGCTGATCGACCGGATGCAGGATTTTACCACCGACCGGACGCTGGAATGCCACCCCGGCAATATCTATCCGCTGATCGACCGGGCGGCCGACATTGCTGCGGCGGGTTTTGCCAAACATATCCGTATTATAAAGCGTTATGATCCATCCTTGCCATTTGCCATCATCAATGAAGATGCGCTGGTGCAGGTGATGATCAACCTGCTCAAAAATGCGGCGGAGGCGCTGGAGCATGTCGCCAAGCCCCGCATCCGCGTCGAAACCGCTTTCCGCCATGGTGTGTCGGTCATGGTCGGCGGTGGCAAGGGCAGCGCGGTGCTGCCAATCGAAATCGTCGTGGTCGACAATGGGCCGGGCGTGCCGGAGCATATTCTGGACCATCTCTTCAACCCCTTCATCACCGGCAAGCGCGACGGGCAGGGGCTGGGGCTGGCGCTGGTGGACAAGCTGGTCCGCGACATGAACGGATTTGTACAATATGCGCGCGATGCGGAGGCGGGCGAATCCACCTTCCGCATATTGCTGCCGATGGGGATGGGTTGATGGCCGCGACAGGGACCGTGCTGGTGGTTGATGATGATCCCGCCATCTGCGTGGTGGTGGGCGAAGCGCTGCGGCGGCAGGGGCATAAGGTCAAGACCGCCGGGTCGATCCGGGAGCGCGCCGCGCTGATGGACAGTTTTACCCCCGATGTGCTGATCACCGACGTCATGCTGCCTGACGGCGATGGGCTGGAGGGGGTGGCCGACATCATCGCCGCCCGCCCGGCGCTCAGCGTCATCATATTGTCGGCGCAGAACACGCTGAACACCGCGATCCGCGCGACCGAAAAGGGCGCGTTTGAATATCTGCCCAAGCCATTCGACCTCAACGAATTGACCCGCGCCGTATCCGACGCGATGGGCACCCGGCTTGCGGCGAATGGAGAGGTGGAGGAGGGTGCTCTGCCCCATGACGGGCTGCCGCTCGTTGGGCGATCGCCCGCGATGCAGGAAGTCTATCGCACCATCGCCCGCGTGCTGTCGAACGACCTGTCGATCCTGGTGCTGGGCGAATCCGGCACGGGCAAGGAACTGGTGGCCGAAGCGATCCACAGCCTGGGCCAGCGCCGTACCAAGCCCTTCGTTGCGATTAACATGGCGGCGATTCCGCGCGAACTGATCGAAGCAGAACTATTTGGTTATGAAAAGGGCGCCTTCACTGGAGCCCATGCTCGGACTGCTGGTAAATTCGAGCAGGCGCAGGGCGGCACGCTGTTCCTGGACGAAATTGGCGACATGCCGATGGAGGCGCAGACCCGGCTGCTGCGGGTGCTGCAATCGGGGGAAGTCACCACCGTGGGCGGCTCCAAACCCGTCCGGGTCAATGTCAGGATTATCGCCGCCACCAACAAGCATCTGCCCCAGTTGATCGAGGAAAACCGGTTCCGGCAGGATCTCTATTATCGCCTGAATGTCGTGCCGATTGCCCTGCCCGCACTGCGCGAACGGCGGGAGGATGTGATCCTGCTCGCCCGTCATTTTCTGGAACGCGCCGCACAGGAAGGACTGCCGCGCAAGACGCTGGCGGACGACGCGACCCAGTTGCTGATGGTCTATCACTGGCCCGGCAATGTCCGTGAATTGCAGAATATGATGCAGCGCTTGGCCGTGCTGAGCCGCGAAAATGTCATCACCGGCGAAATCCTGCGTAACATGCTGCCGATGGATGCGGTCCCGGCGGACTATGCCGCGCCCGCTGATCAATTAGCCCATGCCGTACGTGACTGGGCGAAGCGGCAATTGGGCATCGGCATCGGCCAGCCCAACCGCAACCTGCATGACGATCTGCTGGCGGTGATCGAGCCGATCCTGTTGCAGGAGGTGCTGGCCACCGTCGATGGCAACCAGATCCGCGCCGCCGGGCTGCTCGGCATCAACCGCAATACGTTGCGCAAGAAACTGACCGATTATGGCCTGGACCCCCTGCAATTGCGTCTGACCGATTGATTGAGATCCGCGCTACGCGGGACGAACCGACGGTCTGGATCGACCAGTAACAGCAGATGCGACAAATACTGTGTTTGATCGGGCACGGGGTTGTTGTAACAAAGCCACTATGAGCGGCGCGACTACTATTTCCCGGCGAGTGCCGGCATGGCGGAAGCACCTGCCGCCTTTCCTGCGCCGACGGCGTCTGGCTGCCCTTGTCGAAGCGTTGACGCTGGGGCTGTTTGTGGGCATGGCGGTGCTGACCTATCGGCTCGTATCCAGTAGTGGCCAGTCCTACGCGCTGCTGACCCCGCCGATCGTCGCGCTCCTGCTGGTTGCAAACCTTGTTCCTGCTATCGCCTTGCTGGTGCTTTTGGGGCGGCGGGTGGCCAAGCGCCGTGCGGCGGCGTCGGCCATTGGCAGCGATGGCCAGTTGCACGTCCGGCTGGTCGCGATCTTCTCGATCGTCGCCAGCGTGCCGATGCTGCTGGTCGTTATCTTCGCGTCCCTGCTGTTTCAATATGGTGTGCAGTTCTGGTTTTCCGACAGCGCGCGCGGGATGCTCCAGAATGCCAGCGATCTGGCGCGCGGCTATTATGAGCAGAATCTGCGCGAGGTTGGCGACGAAACCGTCACCATGGCCAGCGATCTGCGCGACTATCTGGCCCAGTCGAAGGTCAACAGCCCGCGCTTTGCCGAAGGCTTCATCTATCAGGTCGTGACCCGCAAGCTTAACCGATCTGCCATCATCGAAGTCGGCAAGGATGGCGTCGCCCGCACTGCCGCCACGGTCGACCCGGAAAACCGCCCCGCCGCGCAAATGCTGACCGCCGCTGTGGTCAAGCGGCTGAACGCGGGCGAAAATGTCGTCGTTCAGGCCAAGCCGCAGCAGATCGAGGCGGTGACTTTGCTGTATCCGGGGTCGAAAATCTATCTCTACGCCACACGCGATTCGGGGTCATGGGCGTTCAGCAATGTCGAGCGCGCGCAGAAGGTGATCGCCGATTATGATGTGTTTTCGGCGCAATCGCGGGCGTTGCAACTCCGCTTCAACATCGCCCTGTTTGTGGGATCGCTGCTGCTGGTCGGCATCGCCGTCTATATCGCGCTGGCCGTGGCCGACTGGATGGTGCGCCCGGTCAATGAACTGGTGACGGCGGCGCGGCGGATCACCGCGGGCGACCTGTCGGCGCGGGTGACCAGTCCGCTCGCCCGTGACGAGATCGGCACGCTCGCCTCCGCCTTCAACCGCATGACCCAAAGGCTGGAGGCGCAGACCGGCGCGCTGGTCGCCGCCAACAGCCAGCTGGACGAGCGCCGCGCCTTTATCGAGGCGATCCTGTCGGGCGTGACGGCTGGCGTCCTGTCTGTGGATCGCAAGGGCGTGATCCAGTTGCTCAACCGCTCCGCCGCCGCCATTTTGGTGGAGGAGGGCGACGATCCGGTCGGCCGCCTGCTGACCGACGTATCCGCAGAACTGGCGGATCTGATCGCATCGGATGAGAGCGCGGGCATCGTGCAGGTCCGCGCCCATGGCGACCTGCGCACGTTGGCGGTCAAGGTGTCGGACGATGCGTCGGGGCATATCCTGACCTTCGATGATATCACCCAGCAACTGTCGGATCAGCGCCGCGCCGCCTGGTCCGATGTCGCCCGCCGGATCGCGCATGAGATCAAGAACCCGCTGACCCCGATCCAACTGGCCGCCGAACGGCTCCAGCGCCGCTATGCCGACGAAATCACCAGCGACCGGCCGACCTTCACCCGGCTGACCGGCACGATCGTCCGGCAGGTAGGCGACCTGCGCCGCATCGTCGATGAATTCTCCTCCTTCGCGCGGATGCCGAAGCCCGTGTTCAGGCGCGAGACGGTGGGCGACATTGCCCGCCATGCGCTGTTCCTGCATGAGGTCGCGCATCCCGATATCCGCTTCGATTATCACGCCGACATCCCCGATCTGGAACTGGTCTGTGACCGGCGGCAATTGGGGCAGGCTTTGACGAATATCGTTAAAAATGCGGTCGAAGCCATTGAACCCAAGCCGGAACCGGCAGAGGGCGAAGCGCGCGGTCATGTGTCCATGCGGGTTGCCCAGATGGGCGACGATCTGGTTATCACCGTGCGCGATGACGGCATCGGCCTGCCCCCGGAACGGGACCGGATATTGGAACCTTATATGACGACGCGGACCAAGGGGACGGGTCTGGGCCTCGCCATCGTCAAGAAGATTGTCGAGGAGCATCTGGGGGAAATTCGCTTCGATGACGCGCAGGGTGGCGGCGCATCGGTAACATTGCGTTTTGCTGCGGCGGCGCTGGAAAAATTGGAAGAAGGGCAGGTTATTGCCATGCCCAAAGGAAAAGTGACGGCCAATGGCGCTTGATATTCTGATAGTCGACGATGAAGAGGATATTCGCGATCTGGTCGCGGGTGTGCTGGAAGATGAGGGCTTCACCACCCGCACCGCCGCCAACAGCGACAGCGCGATCGAGGCGCTGGATTCGCGCCGTCCCTCGCTCGTCCTGCTCGACGTGTGGTTGCAGGGATCGCGCATGGATGGCCTGGAGCTGCTGGACGAGATCAAGCGGCGCGATCCGACCATTCCCGTGCTGATGATATCCGGCCATGGCAATATCGACACAGCCGTCGCCGCGATCCGCAAGGGAGCCGCCGACTTCATCGAAAAGCCGTTCGAGGCCGACCGGCTCATCCACCTCGTGTCGCGCGCGACCGAGACGGAGCGGTTGCGGCGCGAAAATCAGGTGCTGCGTGCCCGGTTCGGGCAGGATGATGAGCTGACCGGCACATCGGCGGCGGTCAATGGCGTGCGCGCCACGATCAAGAAGGTTGCGGGGACTGGCAGCCGTGTCCTTATTTCCGGCCCGGCGGGCGTGGGCAAGGAAGTCGCCGCGCGGATGCTCCACAGCTGGAGCGGCCGCGCTGATTCTCCCTTCATCATCGTCGCCGCCGCCCGCATGGACCCGGACCGGGTCGAGGAGGAACTGTTCGGTCTGGAGGATCAGAGCGGTCTGGTGCGTCCCGGCTATCTGGAACAGGCGCATGGCGGCACCCTCTATATCGACGAAGTCGCCGACATGCCGATCACGACGCAGGGCAAGATATTGCGCGTCCTGACCGACCAGAGCTTCACCCGCGTCGGCGGCCAGCGCCAGGTCAAGGTCGATGTCCGGGTCATCTCCTCGACCGCGCGCGACCTGTCGACCGAGATTGAGGAACGGCGCTTCCGCGAGGATCTTTTCTATCGCCTCAACGTCGTGCCGCTGGTCATTCCGCCCTTGTCCGAACGGCGCGACGATATTCCGCCGCTGGTCGAACATTATCTCGCCCGTTTCGCGGCTGAACGCCGTGTGCCCCCGCCAGATATGGCGAGCGACGCCATGGCGGCGCTGCAAGCCAATGAGTGGCCCGGTAATGTCCGGCAACTGCGCAATGTCATCGAACGCACGATGATTTTGGCACCGGGTGATCGCATCGGCCGGATCGAACTGGACATGCTGCCCGCTGAACTGACCAGCAGCGGCGGCGGCGAAGGCATGGGCCAGTCGGCCATCATGGGCGCGCCGCTACGGGAGGCGCGGGAGAGTTTCGAGCGGGAATATCTGCGCATCCAGATCCGTCGGTTTTCCGGCAATATTTCGCGCACGGCGACCTTCATCGGCATGGAACGGTCCGCATTGCACCGCAAACTCAAGCTGCTGGGGATCACCGACGGCAAGGAATAGGAAGGCGATCAGAGGCGTTCCATTCCCCATGGACGCCCCTTAGCAATTGCGATACGATTATCTCTGCCCCCGACAAGCGGGGGCAGGCAAGACACCCTGCCCAGGGGTGCAAGAGCGGGTAACGTCCCGCCAAGAATAAAGGACCGGCAGAGACCATGGCCGATAAAGTGAACAATCTTCAGGATATTTTCCTGAACAGCCTGCGCAAGAGCAAGACCCCGGTGACCATGTTTCTGGTCAAGGGCGTGAAGCTGCAAGGCATCATCACCTGGTTCGACAATTTTTCCGTGCTGCTGCGCCGCGATGGCCAGTCCCAGCTGGTGTATAAGCACGCCATCTCCACCGTGATGCCCGCCCAGTCGATGGACCTGACCGACCTGCGCAAGGCGAGCGACGGCAATGGCAAGGCCAAGCTGTTGCAGGAAATCTTCCTGACCGCCGTCCGCAAATCGGGCAGCCCGGTGACGATGTTCCTGGTCAATGGCGTGATGCTTCAGGGCGAAATCGCCGCCTTCGACCTGTTCTGCATGTTGCTGGAACGCGATGGTATGGTCCAGCTGGTCTATAAGCACGCCATTTCCACGGTCCAGCCGCTCCATTCGCTCGACCTGTCGGGCGAGAATGAACAGGACGACTGATCCTGCCCGGAGCCTATTTCCGCCTCCTTTGAATTGAGCGTTTGGAAAGGCCGTATCGAGGCGTCATGCAGTTTGTATGATCGTTCGATGCGGCCTTTCGGCTTTGCGCAACAGGGTTAGGGCAAAGGCATGAGTCTCGATCTTCCAGCTGTCATAGCCGACATTACCGCCACCATGGCGTCGATGGAGGATCGCGGGCAGGTCGCGACCTATATCCCCGAACTCGCGACCGTCGACCCGGCGCAATTCGGCATCGCCATCGTCACCGCCGATGGCCGGGTGCTGACCGGGGGCGACGCTGATACCGGCTTTTCGATCCAGTCGGTGTCCAAGGTGTTTGCGCTCACCCTGGCGCTGGGCAAGGTCGGCGACCAGTTGTGGGACCGGGTGGGGCGCGAGCCGTCGGGCAATGCGTTCAATTCGATCACCCAGCTTGAACATGAGCAGGGCATCCCGCGCAATCCCTTCATCAATGCGGGCGCGATCGTCGTGGCCGACGTCAATCTGGGCGGGCATGAGCCGCGCGTCGCCATTGGCGAGATGCTGCGCTTCGTACGCTATCTGGCTGGCGATGACAGCATCACCATCAACGAAGCGGTCGCCGTGTCGGAAACCGCGACGGGCTTTCGCAACATGGCGCTCGCCAACTATATGCGCGCCTTCAACAATGTGCGGCACCCCGCCGAACTGGTGCTGGGCAGCTACTTCCATCAATGCGCAATCGAGATGAGCTGTCGGCAACTGGCGCTGGCCGGACGCTATCTGATGCTCGACGGGCGGCATCCGGGCGGGGGGCGCGTGATCTCTCCGCGCCGGGCGCGCCGCATCAACGCGCTAATGCTCACCTGCGGACATTATGACGCATCGGGCGACTTCGCCTTCCGCGTCGGCATCCCCGGCAAGTCGGGCGTGGGCGGGGGCATATTGGCGATCGTGCCGGGCCGCGCTGCCATCGCGGTCTGGTCGCCGGGCCTGAACGCCAGCGGCAATAGCTGCCTTGGCACGCTGGCGCTGGAGGAGCTCGCCCGCCGTACCGGCTGGTCGGTGTTCAGCCCGCCGGACGAGGGCGACTGAAGGATATTATCGGATAAGTCTGGAGCCCTTTCCTGCGAGCGGCAGTATCGCCGCGCTGGCAGGAAAATCTGGCTCCCCGAGTAGGATTCGAACCTACGGCCATTCGATTAACAGTCGAATGCTCTACCGCTGAGCTATCGGGGAGCAGCCCGACTTCCGCCGGGCAGGCCGCGCCTATAGCAGCGGCTTTTAAGAATTGGCAAGCGCTAATCTGATCATTTTTTTGGCTCCCCGTCAGGCCGGGCTTTGGCTCCGTTAAAGCCCCCGTTCAGGCGATGAATTGTTCGGCCGCGATGCGGTCGTCCAGTGTATGTTCGGGGTCGAACAACAGGGTCAGTGGGCTTGCGCGGTCAATCTTGATCTCCACCTGGGCGACGTCGCGGACTTCGCGCTGGTCGGCCACGGCGCTGACCGGGCGCTTGACCGGATCAAGCACCGTGAAGCGGATGACTGTGTTTTCCGGCAGGATGGCTCCGCGCCAGCGACGCGGACGAAACGGGCTGATCGGGGTCAGTGCGACCAACGCCGATCCTAGCGGCAGGATCGGCCCATGGGCCGACAGATTATAGGCGGTGGATCCCGCCGGCGTTGCCACCAGCACGCCGTCACACACCAGTTCGGGCAGGACGACGCGGCCATTGACCTGCACCTCCAGCTTGGCGGTCTGGCGGGTTTCGCGCAGCAGCGACACTTCGTTGATGGCGGGGATGGAGAAACGCTCGCCATCGACCGTATCGACGATCATGCGCAGCGGATTGACCTTGAACATCTTGGCCGCTTCCAGCCGCTGCTCCAGCCGCTCCAGCCGCCATTCGTTCATCAGGAAGCCGACCGTGCCCAGGTTCATGCCGAACACCGGGACGATCCGCCGCGCTTCCAGCATCGAATGGAGCGTCTGGAGCATATAGCCGTCGCCACCCAGCGCGATGATCATTTCGGCCTGATCGACCGGCACGAAGTCGTAGGTGGCGCGCAACCGTTCCTCGGCGGCCTTGGCTGCCTGGGTAGGGGACACGACCAGCGCGCGCCGAACCTCGCCGTTCATCCGCCTGTGACGCTCATATGACGACGGGTTGCGGGCGCGGTTTCACCGGCCCCGATGCGGAAGTCATGCCGTGCAGGCTTCAAACGCAGGGCGCGGTCGATCAGCGGCTCGACGGCAGCCAGCCCGCCTTCGCGCAGTGCGGCCTTGAAATCGACATGATCCTCATGGCCCAGGCACATGAAAATCTTGCCCTCGCACGTCATGCGGATGCGGTTGCAATCGGCGCAGAAATTATTGGTGAGCGGGGTAATGAGGCCAAGCCGCGCCGTCATTCCCGCAACGCTGTGATAGCGTGCGGGGCCACCGGTGCGGTCGGACACAGGCGTAAGTGCATAATGCGCGCGAATATCGTCAGCCACCTGGCTCAGCGGCAGATAATGATCGGTCCGGTCCTCGCCTGTTTCGCCCAAGGGCATCGTCTCGATCAGCGTCAGGTCCAGGCCTTCCGCGTCGCACCAGCGCAGCATCGGCAGGATTTCACCGTCATTGACACCTTTCAGCGCCACCATGTTGATCTTGATCGCCAGCCCCGCCGCCTGCGCGGCTTTCAGCCCGCCGAACACCGCCTGTATGTCGCCGCCACGGGTGATATGGGCAAAACGTACCGGGTCCAGGCTGTCGAGGCTCACGTTGATCCGCCGCACGCCCGCATCGGCCAGCATCTCGGCATGATTGATCAAACGGGTACCATTGGTCGTCAGCGTCAGCTCGTCCAGACCATTGCCCAGATGCCGCCCGATCCGGCGCACCAGATCGCCAATGTCGCGGCGCACTAGCGGTTCGCCGCCGGTCAGGCGGATCTTGTTGATGCCGCGCGCCACGAACAGGTCGCCCAGCAGCGCGATCTCCTCCAGCGTCAGCACCTGATTTTTGGGCAGGAACTGCATCTTTTCCGCCATGCAATAGCGGCAGCGCAGGTCACAGCGGTCCGTGACGGATATGCGCAAATAGCTGATCCGGCGGCCAAGGCCGTCGGTCATCTGCGTGCGTGAGGGTTCCGCCATGGCCATGCCCCCTTAGCTAGGGGATGGACCTGCCCCGCGCAAGCACCCCGGTTGCGGGATAGGCAAGACGTCGGTAACCCGTTGCTGCTAAGGCGGCAGGATGCGCACGCCCAGGGGACCATATAAGTGATCGCGGATCAGGCCGCAGACGGACAGCGCAGCCTCTTCATCCTGTCGCCCGGCGACCGGGACGGGCTGTGCCATGCCGCGCAAGCGGCTGGCTGGCGCGCGATTGGTGCGCGACGCGCGCGGGAGGCGCCGCAGCGCTATCTGCGCAGCGAGGCGCAGGTTGCGCTGGTCGATATGCGCGCCGGTGGCGGGGAAGCGAAGCTGCTGGCCCCGCTGGTCCCAGCGATGGAGGCAGGCGGCGGCGCGCTGATCGTGCTGGTCGATCAGGCGGACGAAGCGATGATCCCCGACCTGCTGGATGCCGGGGCGACTCATTTTCTGACCGCCCCTTATAGCGATGCGTCGCTGCGCGCGGCGCTGGCGTCCGCGCAGCGGCTGGTGGAACGATTGGGCGGCGGCGCATCGCATAGCCAGCGCGCCCAGCGGATTCGACGCGGCGACGCGCTATACTGGGAATTGGGGCGCAGCGATTCGCTGCTGCGGCTGAGCGAAAGTCTCGCCCGTCATCTCGATCTGCCGATGGCGCGGGTTCATCCTGCGGCGCTGATCCGCCGCCTGCCACGGGCGGAACGGCGCGCGGTGCTGACGGCGCTAAGGGCGATGATGCGGGCGGGGCGTCCCGCCGCGCTCGCGCATGACCTGCCCGACCGGCCCGGCAACCGGCTGGTCCATCATCTGCGGATCGAGGATGGCGTGGTCGCGGCCGATGTCGAATGGCTGTCCGACGCGCAGGAGCGTGATCTGGCGAGCCGCGACTATCTGACCGGGCTGCGATCGCGGCAGGCGGCGTTGGACTGGCTCGACCGGCGCACCGGGCTGGCGACCACCGCCATATTGCTGTCGATCAGCCAGTTTGAGCGGATGAACGCGGCCTATGGTCAGGTCGTCGGCGACGCGCTGCTGGGGCGCATCGCCCGACGGATCGAGCGGATGGTGGACGATGTCGCGCCCGGCGCTATGGTCGCGCGGATTACCGGCACCGAATTTCTGGTCGGCCTGACCGGCGAAGTGGCGGGCAGCGACCGCGCGACCTTCCTGGCGAGGCAGTTGATCGCGGCGATCGGTCGTCCGTTCAGCGCGGGCGATCATCTCATCCGCCTGATTGCCCGTTGCGGCATAGCCCAGGCGCGGCCTGAAGATGACGCGACCCATTTGCTGCGTCGTGCCGGCACTGCGCTGGCCGATGCGCGGCAGGCGGGCGGGGAGGGTATTCGCATCCTGTCGACCGATCGCCACAGCCGTCAGGTCGATCCCGACCAGCTGGAAACCGACCTGCGTCTCGCACTCGACCGGGGCGAGATCGGCATCGTGTTCCAGCCGCAATATCCGGTGGATTCGCAGGTCATCAGCGGGGTGGAGGCGCTGGCGCGCTGGAACCATCCGCAATATGGCCCGCTGGGCGCGGGTATATTGTTCGCTACCGCCGAACGGTCCGACTATATGCTGCCGTTGTCGGCGCATATCCAGGTGGAGGCGTTGCGGCAGGCAGCGGCATGGCCGCGCGCGCTGTCTGCGCTGCGGCTGTCGATCAATGTGACGGCGGCGGACATCGCCCAGCCCGGTTTCATGAGCGAGCTGCTGGCGATCGTGGACAGCAGCGGATTTCCCCGATCGCGCCTGACGGTGGAGATCACCGAAAGCGGGCTGATCGAGGATGTCGATGCCGCCGCTGCGCTGCTGACTGCGCTCCGGTCGGAGGGGCTGGCGGTCGCGATTGATGATTTCGGTACGGGCTATTCCAGCCTCGCCTATCTCAAGAGCCTGCCGCTCGATTATCTCAAGATCGACAGCGGGCTGGCGCAGGATATTGCCGGGACTGCGCGCGACCGCATCGTCGTGCGCGGGGTCATCCACATGGCCAAGTCGCTGGGTCTGAAGGTCGTGGCGGAAGGGGTGGAGACGCAGCAGCAGCTTGATTTGCTGGCGCGTGAGGGATGCGATTATTATCAGGGTTTCCTGCGATCGGCGGGCGTGTCGTCCGCTGATCTGGTAGCGCTGGTGCTGGCGGGCTGAAGCGCGCTGAAGCGCGCTGATTTCACCTTGATCCGTTCGTTTCGAGCGACGTCGAGAAACAGCGCGCTACCGTTTCTCGACGTCGCTCGAAACGAACGGGGCTTAAGTGCTTCCTTCTTAGAGACTCAGCAACGGCCACAAGACCATGCCCAGTCCGACCAGGCTGACGAGGAAGATCAGCGTGCGGATTTTGGGGATGCCCAGGGCATAGACCGGCAGATAGAGGATGCGAGCGCCCAGCCAGATATGGGCGCCGAGCATCGTCATGTCGCTCGATCGGCCAGCCACCACGACGCCGATCAGCGCGACGATGGCGATGGGCAGGGTTTCCTGAAAATTCGCCTGGGCGCGGGCCAGACGACCGGCCACCGGGTTGAGCGGCGGCAATGTTTCATCGCGCGCCCCCATGTTCCAATTGGTGCCATATTGCTTCGTCTTGACATGGGCGGCGGCGAAGATGTGGATCAGGAGCAGCACCATGCTCCAGGCCAGCACGAACAGTTCGACAGCCATGATCTTCGTCTCCGACCCCGTTGATGGCTCAGCCTAAGCCATCGCCCGGCGGACGACAAGGCATCACCCCGCTGCCTTGGCCAGCCCTTTCGACAATTGGAGCGCGCCGTTGAGGCGGGCGGCGGAGTCGGCCCAGTTGCGGTTGACGACAACCTTGCTGTCGGGGCGCAGCCGCGCCACGCTGTCGAGCCGCTGGATATAGGCGACCAGTCCCGCCGGATTGGGAAAGCGATCCTCGAAGAAGCTGACCAGCGCGCCCTTTTGCCCGACGTCGATCTTGGCGATATTGGCCTTCACGCAATTCTGCTTGATCTCGATGATCTTGAGCAGGTTTTGCGTGGGCGCAGGCAGCTTGCCGAAACGGTCGATCAGTTCGGCGGCGAAGGATTCCAGACCCTGCCTGTCCTCCACCTCGTTCAGGCGGCGATAGAGACCCATGCGCAGGTCGAGATCGGGGACATAATCGTCGGGGATCATGATCGGCGCATCGACGCTGATCTGGGGCGAGAAGCTGTCGCTGCGCGGTTCAAGGCCAGCGCCGCCCGCCTTGGCATCGAGGATCGCCTCCTCCAGCATCGACTGGTAAAGCTCGAACCCGACTTCGCGGATATGGCCCGACTGTTCGTCACCGACCAGATTACCCGCACCGCGAATGTCGAGATCGTGGCTGGCAAGCTGAAAGCCTGCGCCCAGCGTGTCGAGATCGGACAGCACCTTCAGGCGCTTTTCCGCCGTTTCGGTGATGATGCGGTTGGCGGGTGTCGTCATATAGGCATAGGCGCGCGTCTTGGACCGGCCGACGCGACCGCGCAGCTGATAGAGTTGGGCGAGGCCGAAACGGTCGGCGCGGTGGATGATCAGCGTGTTGGCGCTGGGAATGTCCAGCCCACTTTCGACGATGGTGGTGGACAGCAGCACATCGTAGCGCTTGTCGTAAAAGGCCGACATGCGTTCTTCGACCTGCGTGGCGCTCATCTGGCCATGGGCGACGATCGCCTTGATTTCGGGGACTTCGGTGCGGAGATACTCTTCAATCTCGGTCAGGTCGGCGATGCGCGGGACGACGAAGAAGCTCTGTCCGCCGCGATAATGTTCGCGCAGCAGCGCCTCGCGGATCACCACGCCATCCCAGGGCATGATGTAGCTGCGCACCGCCAGACGATCGACCGGCGGGGTCTGGATCACCGACAGTTCGCGCAAACCCGACATCGCCATTTGCAGCGTGCGCGGGATCGGTGTCGCCGTCAGTGTCAGGACATGCACGTCGGTCTTGAGCGATTTCAGCCGCTCCTTGTGGGTCACGCCGAAACGCTGTTCCTCGTCCACGATGACGAGGCCGAGGCGCTTGAACTCGATGCCCTTTGCCAGCAGCGCATGGGTGCCGACGACGATGTCGATGGTGCCATCGGCCAGCCCGGCCTTGACGGCCTTAGCCTCCTTGTCGGGAACCAGGCGGGAGAGGCGACCGATATTGACCGGGAAGCCGCGAAACCGCTCCTCAAACTGCATATGATGCTGACGCGCGAGCAGGGTGGTGGGGCAGATCAGCACGACCTGCATTCCCGCCATTGCTGCAACAAAGGCGGCACGCAGCGCCACCTCGGTCTTGCCAAAGCCCACATCGCCGCAGACGAGCCGGTCCATCGGCTTGCCCGCGCCCAGATCCTCGATCACGTCGAGGATGGCGCGCTCCTGATCCTCTGTCTCCTGATAGGGGAAGCGATCGACAAAGGCGGGATAGCCCGCACTGTCGGGTTCGGCGATAGTGGCAGCGCGCAGCGCGCGTTCGGCGGCGGTCTTGAGCAATTCACCCGCAATCTCGCGGATGCGCTCCTTCATCCTGGCCTTGCGCCGCTGCCACGCTTCGCCGCTCAATTTGTCGAGGCTCACGCCATCGCTGTCGGAGCCGTAGCGGGAGAGGACTTCGAGATTTTCGACCGGCACGAACAATTTGTCGCCGCCCGCATAGCTGAGCGCTACGCAGTCATGCGCCGTCTTGCTGACCGGGATTTGGGTCAGCCCTTCATAGCGGCCAATGCCATGGTCCATATGGACGACCAGATCGCCGGGCGAGAGCGTCGCCAGCTCAGCGAGGAAAGCGTCGGCGCTCTTCTTGCGCTTGGCCCGGCGGACCAGCCGGTCGCCCAGCATATCCTGTTCGGTCAGCACCGCGACGTCGGGCGCGGTGAAACCATGGTCGAGCGGCAGGACGGTCAGCACCACGCTGCCATTGGCGGCCAGCCCCAGCGCCACCTGCCAGCTGTCCGCCGCCGCCATCCGCTTGACGCCATGATCGGCCAGCAGGCCCGACAATCGTTCGCGCGCGCCAGCGGAATAGCTGGCGATCACGACCTTTTTCTTGGTCCGTTGCAGCGTGCCGATATGTTTGCCGACCGCTTCATAGACATTGGCATTTTGGGCGCGTTCGGGCGCAAAATCGCGCGGGCCATCGACCGCAAAGTCCAGCACGGTGGCGCTGTCCGGTTCGTGAAAGGGGGTGGCGACATGCATCGGCCAACGCGCAACGATCGCGTCCCATTCGGCGGCGTCGAGATAGAGGAGATCGGGTTTCAGCGGGCGATAGGCGCCGGGGTCCGACGATTTCGCCTGCACCCGGTTGGCGTGATAATCGCGGATCGCCTCGAACCGGGAATCGGCTGCGCCGACGACGCCATGATCGCGGATGATGACGGCGTCCTCGCCCAGATGGTCTGACAGGGGGACCAGCTTTTCCTCGAACAGTGGCAGCCAATGTTCCATGCCCGACAGGCGCCGCCCGTCGCTGACCGCCTGATAGAGCGGATCGCCGGTCGCGGTCGCGCCGAACATCTCGCGATAGCGGCCGCGGAAGCGCTTGATCGTGTCCTCGTCCAGCAATGCTTCGGAGGCGGGGAGCAGGGTGAAGCCATCGACGCTGCCGGTGGTGCGCTGGTCGCCGGGATCGAAACGGCGGACCGTCTCTATCTCGTCCCCGAAGAAATCGAGGCGGAGCGGCTGGTCCTCGCCGCCCGGAAACAGATCGACAATGCCGCCGCGAATCGCAAACTCGCCACGGTCATGGACGGTATCGGTGCGGACATAGCCATTGGCCTGGAGCATTTCGGCCAGCCGCGTGATCGCGATCCGCTCCTTGGGCGCGAGTTTTGCCACCAGTTGCCGAACGCGGAACGGGGTCAGCGTACGCTGGGTCAGGGCGTTGAGCGTGGTCAGGACCAGTTGCGGGCCGTTGGGTTTGGCCTGCAAGGCGTATAGTCCCGCAAGCCGCGCCGACGCGGTGCGCAGCGACGGGCTGGCCCGGTCATAGGGCAGGCAGTCCCAGGCGGGGATTTCGATAATCTCGATCTCCGGCGCGAAATAATGCGCCGTCTCCGCCACCGCGCGCATCAGTTGCTCGTCTGAAGCGACGAACACGGCGCGACTGGGCGCGGCGCGGGCGATGTCGGCCAGCAGCCAGGGCTGGAACCCGGCCGGGACGCCCGACAGGGTCAGCGGCGCCTTGGCGCGGAGGATTTTCTGGAGATCGGTCATATTCACTACTCGTTCCCCTCCCGCTTGCGGGAGGGGCTAGGGGTGGGCCAGCGGAACAGAGGTGGCGCACGCCCACCCCCTGACCCCCTCCCGCCTGCGGGAGGGGGAACCTGGTCAGTTTTCGATCTTCACGAAATCGAGTTTCAGGAATTTGTCCATCATCGGCCCTTTCCATTCGTCCGGCACGGGGATGGTGCCCAGCGCCCAGCCGATGATGTCGGCATCCTGTTCATCCATGAACCGCTCGAACCAGGCGATTTCCTCGGCATTCCACTCCTTGTGATAGCGCTCGAAAAAGCCGCCGACCGCGTAATCGGATTCGCGCGTGCCACGGTGCCAGGCGCGGAATTTCAGGCGGCGCATCTGGGGATCATCGTTCACAATTTGTTCCTTTTGCGGATACGCCGAAAAAGCCGATCGGATGTTTGTGCCATCGTCCCGGCTGGGGTAGATGCTGGCCAGATAGACATGCGACCCGATATTCTCAATCCGCTCTTTGCCGAAATCTCTGTCCTTAAGGGCATTGGACCGGCGCTGGCCCGGCCGCTGGAGCGGCTGGGGCTGGCGCGTGCGGTCGATGTGGCGTTCCATCTGCCGGTCAGCTGGGTCGATCGCGTCCTGACAGATGAGCTGGACATGGCCGACGCAGGCCGGGTGATCGGCATCGTCCTAACCCCGGTGGATTATCGTGCAAGTGGTAGCGCCCGCGCGCCGTTCCGCGTCCATGCGACGGACAGGCATGGCAATTATGTGTCGCTGACCTATTTTGGCCGGAACAGCGCCTGGCCGCGCAAGCTGTTGCCGCTGGGTGAGCCCAAATTCGTGTCGGGCAAGCTGGAGGCCTATGGCGAAAATCTCCAGATCGTCCACCCCGACCATGTGCTGCCGCCCGACGAGGCCGCAACCATCCCCGCGCGCGAACCGGTCTATGGCCTGTCCGAAGGGCTGACCAACAACCGGATGCGCGATCTGGTGGGGCAGGCGCTGGCCCGTGCGCCGGACCTGCCCGAATGGATCGAACCGAGCCTGCTGGCCCGCAAGGACTGGCCCGGCTGGCGGGAGGCGCTTGCGCGCATCCATGCCGATCCGTCTGACGCGATGGCCCGCGAGCGGCTGGCCTATGACGAGATTTTCGCCGGGCAACTGGCGCTGATGCTGGTGCGGCAATCGTCGCGGCGGCGGCGAGGCGTGCCGATCGCTGGCGATGGGCGCTTGCGTGCCATGCTCAAGCTGCCCTTTGCGCCGACCGGGGCGCAGCGCCGCGCGTTCGGCGAAATTGAGGGCGACATGGCGCAGGCCACACCGATGCTGCGTCTGCTTCAGGGCGATGTCGGGTCGGGCAAGACTCTGGTGGCATTGATGGCGTTGCTCAACGCGGTCGAGGCCGGGATGCAGGGCGCGATGCTGGCCCCGACAGAGATATTGGCGCGGCAACATTATGAGACGCTGCGCAAGATGGCGTCGGGCCTGCCCGTCGAGATCGCCATCCTGACCGGGCGCGACAAGGGCAAGGTGCGCGAAGCCACGCTGATGGGGCTTGCCGATGGCAGCATCGACATCCTCGTCGGCACCCATGCGATCTTTCAGGAGGCGGTGCAGTACAAGCATCTGGGGCTTGCCGTAATTGACGAGCAGCATCGCTTTGGCGTCGCCCAGCGGATGATGCTGGCGAACAAGGCGGAGCGTGCGCCGCATTTGCTGGTGATGACGGCAACGCCGATACCCCGGACACTGACGCTGACATATTATGGCGAGATGGAGGTGTCCAAGCTGGACGAGATGCCGCCCGGTCGCCAGCCGATCCAGACCGTGGTGATGGCCGCCACGCGATTGGACGAAGTGGTCGATGCGCTGGCCCGCCATGTCGAGGGCGGCGGACAAGCCTATTGGGTCTGTCCGCTGGTCGAGGAGAGCGAGACGAGCGATCAGGCCGCTGCGGAGGCACGCGCGGAATCATTGAAGTTGCGCTTTGGCGATCGGGTCGGGCTGGTCCATGGCCGGATGAAGGGGCCGGACAAGGATGCCGCCATGGAGGCCTTTGCCGCCAACCGGACCCAGATATTGGTCGCTACCACGGTGATTGAAGTTGGTGTCGATGTGCCAAACTCCAGCCTGATCATCATCGAGGGGGCGGACCGGTTCGGGCTGGCGCAGTTGCACCAGTTGCGCGGGCGGGTGGGGCGCGGTGACAAGCCATCGGTATGCCTGTTGCTGCGCGGCAACGCACTGGGCGAAACGTCGCGGGCGCGGCTGGCGCTGATGCGCGAGACGAACGATGGCTTCCGCATTGCCGAGGAGGATCTGAAACTGCGCGGCGCGGGCGAAGTGCTGGGGACGCGGCAGTCGGGCGAGCAGCAGTTGAAGCTCGCGACGCCTGAGCATCTGGCATCCTTGCTGGACGCGGCGCGCGATGACGCCCATCTGCTGATCGACCGCGACGGCGGCCTCGACAGCCCGCGCGGACAGGCAGCGCGGACCTGCCTCTATCTGTTCGAGCGGGATGCGGCGGTCGGGTTGCTGCGGGGCGGATAAGAAAATGCTGCATTTGCGAAACAAATGAGGATGCTTCACGTTCGTTCGTCATGAACGACATCAGCATGACTCACATCACGCCCATGGCGGGGCTGTCCATTGGCGTTGTAGTTGGCGTGGCTTTCCTTCTGCACTGGGCGATCTATGCCGTTGCCTTGCGGATCGTCGCTGCTCGCATGACCCCGCTGCTATTGCCTCAAATATTCCAGCCTACCAGATGGCTTGTCGTCCTGATGGCTTTGGCTGGCGGACTGAGTTCCATCAGAATGGGGCCGCGCATCGAACAGCTATGGTCCATCGGATCCAAGATGTTTTTTGCGCTGCTGGCCGGCTGGCTCATCCTGCGTATCTTGCGCGCTCTGCGCAGCATGATCGAGCAAAGGGCCGACATGAGCGTGGAGGATAATCTGAAAGCCAGGCGCCGTCATACGCGCGTTCGTATCCTCTATCGCATCGCTCAGAGCATCGTCGCAGTGCTTGTCATCGCCATGATGCTGATCGCCATCCCCGGCGTACGGACTGTCGGTGTGACTTTGATGGCATCTGCGGGACTGGTTGGCCTGGCCGTCGGCGCGGCGGCTCAGCCGGCGCTCAAAAATCTGATCGCGGGCATTCAGATGGCATTTTCCGAACCGATACGGCTGGACGATGTGGTGATCGTGGAGGGTGAATGGGGTCGGATCGAGGATATTACACTGACCTATGTGATCGTCCACATCTGGGATGACCGGCGAATGGTGGTGCCAGTGTCCTATTTTCTGGAAAAGCCGTTCCAGAACTGGACGACCAAAACGTCCGACCTGCTGGGCACCATTTTTCTTTATGTGGACCCGACCGCCGATGTGGAGCGTATTCGGGCCAAGTTCATCGAATTGACCGGTGCCAACGCCCGGTGGGACAAGCGCGTCGCGATCTTGCAGGTCACCGATCATCGCGCTGATGCGCTGGAACTGCGTGGATTGCTTAGCGCACGCAATGCAGGTGTTGCATTCGACCTGCGCTGCGAGGTGCGGGAAGCGATGCTCTCCTTCCTGCGGACAGACATGCCCGAAGCACTGGTTCGAACCCGTCAGCGGATCGAACCGGACGCTATCTTTACCAAGCCGTCCGTCGCGGCGGGATGAGCGCCATCAGCGCGTCATAGGTGCGCGGGGCGATGGGTTTCAGAAATTCGATGCCCAGCCGCCCGTCCTCGACCCAGCGCACTTCGGCGGGATGGTCCTTCAGGATCGGCAGCCAGATGGTCAGCCGCTCGCCCATCAGCAATTCGCCTTCGGTGCGGCACATCGCACCGAGCGCTGAGATGTTGATGATCCGTACGCCATGAGTTCGGCCGCGCGCGGTGACATGGCTGACCATATCGACCAGATCACGGGTGGCCCGGCGCTGATCCACCGCCGGATCGCGGGAGCGCATGACATGATTGAGGTTGGCGAACAGCGACGACATGGCCGCAGCCTAGGGCGGTGAAGATGGACGCTTTGCTAGGGGAAAACCTTAATTTCCCCCTAACATTCTTTCCGCGTCAGGCGACCACGATCCCATGCTTTTTCGCGCCGAAACTCACCTTGTCGCCCGGTTTCAGCGTCAGGGCGGGATCATTCACCACATTGCCGTTCACGCGGATCGCATTTTCCGACAATTTTCGCCGCGCTTCCTTGTTCGACGTGGCAAAGCCGAGCGCGACATTGGCCTGCACCACTGTCAGCCCGTCCGCACCGATGCTGACCGTTGGCAGGTTGGCGTCGGACGCGCCCTCCTCGAACGTCTTGCGCGCTGTTTCAGCAGACGCAGCCGCCGCTTCCGCGCCATGCGCCATGGCGGTGGCGGCATCGGCCAGTATCTTCTTGGCCTCGTTGATCTCCGCTCCCTCTAGGGCTTCCAACCGGGCGATCTCGTCCAGCGGCAGGTCGGTGAACAGCCGCATGAAGCGACCGACATCGGCATCCTGCGTGTTGCGCCAGAATTGCCAATAATCATAGGGCGGCAGCGCGTCGGCGTTCAACCAAACCGCGCCATTCATGGTCTTGCCCATCTTGCCGCCGTCCGCCGTGGTGATCAGCGGGCTGGTGAGGCCATAGACCTGCGTCCCATCGACCCGGCGCGACAGTTCGATGCCGTTGACGATATTGCCCCACTGGTCCGATCCGCCCATCTGCAACCGGCAGGCCGACCGGCGCGACAGTTCCAGAAAGTCATAGGCTTGCAGGATCATGTAATTGAATTCGAGGAAGCTGAGCGACTGTTCGCGCTCCAGCCGCATCTTGACGCTGTCGAAGCTCAGCATCCGGTTGACCGAGAAATGCTGGCCGATGTCGCGCAGGAACGGGATATATTCCAGTTTGTCGAGCCAGTCGGCATTGTCGACCATGATCGCATCGGTCGGGCCATCGCCAAAGGTCAGGAACTTTTCGAACACCCGCTTGATGCTGGCGACGTTGGACGTGATCAGATCATCGGTCAGCAGCTTGCGGGCTTCGTCCTTGAAGCTGGGGTCGCCGATCTTGCCGGTGCCGCCGCCCATCAGGACGATCGGCTTGTGCCCCGCCTGCTGCATCCGGCGCAGCATCATGATCTGCACCAGGCTGCCGACATGGAGCGAGGGCGCGGTCGGATCGAAACCGATATAGCCGGGCACGATCTCCTTCTGCGCCAGCGCGTCGAGACCCGCCGCATTGGTGACGTCATGGATATAGCCGCGCGTGTCGAGCAGGCGCAGGAGGTCGGACTGATAGTTGCTCATGGCGCGCGCCTGTAGCATTGGGAGGGCGGCTGTAAAAGAGGCGGAGAGTCGTAAATGCTGGCAATCGGCCTGATGTCGGGAACATCGCGCGACGGGATTGATGCGGCGCTGATCGAGACGGATGGCGAGGGGCTGGTCAAGCCGGTCGCTTTTCATGCGCAGGCCTATCATGACGGCTTCCGGGTGCGGCTGGCCGAAGCATGCGGCCGCGCGATGGCGATGGACGCGCCGGGGTTCGAGCCGCTGATCGCATCCGTCGAGGTGGAACTCACTGAATTGCATATCGAGGCAGTGGCCGACCTGCTGGGGCGCAGCGGGCATGTGGCGGAGGAAATCGGCATCATCGGCTTTCATGGCCATACCGTAGCGCACCGGCCCGACCGGCGCTGGACCTGGCAGATTGGCGATGGCGCGGCGCTGGCCGGGGCGTTCGGTATAGCGGTGGTCGGCGACCTGCGCAGCGCGGATGTCGCGGCGGGCGGGCAGGGTGCGCCGCTATTGCCGGTCTATCATCGCGCGCTGGCCGCCGGGCTGGAAAAGCCGGTGGCGGTCCTCAATCTGGGCGGGGTCGCCAATATCACCGCGATCGGATCGGACGGGGCTCTGACAGCTTTCGATACCGGCATGGCGAGCGGCCTGATCGACAATTGGATGCAGGCGCATGGGGATGCGGCCTATGATGCGGGTGGGGCTTGTGCGGCGCTAGGGCGGGTGGATGAGGCGCGGCTGGCGGCAATGCTGGCTGATCCCTGGTTCGCAGTGCCACCGCCCAAGAGCATCGACCGGGAAGCGTTCACGATTCAGGCGGTGCAGGGGCTGAGCCTTGAAGATGGCGCGGCGACGCTGACTGCCTTTTCAGCGGCGGCGGTAGCACGGGGGATTGCCCATCTGGCCGAGCGACCTTTATGCCTGCATGTCGCGGGTGGCGGACGGCATAATGAAACGCTGATGGCGATGCTGGCCGAGCGGTGTGGGGTCGATGTCCGACCAGTCGATGCGCTGGGCTGGGATGGCGACGCGCTGGAGGCGCAGGGCTTTGCCTATATGGCGGTGCGCCATCTGGAGGGGCTGCCGATCAGCTTTCCGGGGACGACGGGCACGCCGGAGCCAATGACCGGCGGGGTGCTGTTTCGGGCTTAACTTCGCATATTTCCTGGTAAATGCGACATTTTATTGCGTGGTTGTGATCCTATCGCAAACGGCGTGGCGCATCATAGCAGCCGGCTTTGCTGTAGGACAGCGGGGGTCAGGCGGAGGCCGCCTCATGCTGGCCAAAGCCATCTGGGCCTTCGGGCGGTCGCTGCCTGATCCAGCGGCTGGCGATCAGCTTGATGCCCGATTGCACCGGTAGCCCGGCATGTTCGCTCATCGGATCGGGGCGGCCGTCGGGTAGGGTGTTGGCAAAGAGCAGGCCGTCACCCTTGCGGCCGCGATGGGTAAGGGGAAGGCGGGTGAAATGGGTTTCGCCGCCCTGATAATCATCGTTGAGATAGACCAGCAGGGTCAGGCTGCGCTGGTTGGTGAGGCCCGGTACGGCATCCAGATGGGGGCGATATTGCTGGCCGGGGCGGTAGCGCAACACTTGCAGGGTTTCGCCCTGTTCGACCGCCGTGCCGCTGACGGCGGCGAGGCGGCGGTTGATGGCGTGGATGGCGGGCCATTCGGACACGATGGGAAACCCCGCCGCATCGGAATCGCGGACCGGATCGGCGACGAAGCGCTTTTGCCCTTCGTGAAAGATCAAGGCGGGGCGCAGCCGCCGGTCGGACAGTGTGGCGAGCAGTTCACATTCCGGCGCGGTGAGCAGGCCGGGCAACGCGACAATCATTGGGTTGTCGGACAATGGCTGAGGCGCAGGCAGGTCAAGCGGATCACCTGTGGCGTCGATCGCCATCGCCGCGATCAGGGCGCGCTGTTGCGCGGCAATCGGATCGCGGTCCGCCCAGTCGTCGAGCATCGCCAGCGCCCCGGCCCAGTCGCGCGCGCCGCCGACGCCGGATGCGAGAAAGCCGGCGAGAATCCGTGCTGCGCCGATGGTGTTGGCAGCGGCCAGATCAGCGCGGGCGGCGGGCAGATCGCGCGGCACCAGCCGCCCCTCGACGCGCCAGAGCGCCCGCAGCGCCAGCGCGTCGCCATCGCCCCGTGCGCAACCGGCATCAACCAGCCCACGCGCCGACGCGCTGTCACCGCGCTGGAGCAGCGCCAGCGCCTCTGCCGCCACACCTGCCATCAGCGCTTGCGGGTCAGCTCCCGCATGGCCGCGTCGATGCCCTCGATCGTCAGCGGATACATGCGGTCATTCATAGCCTCGCGGATCAGGCGGGTCGACTGGCTATAGCCCCAATGCGCTTCCGGCGTCGGGTTGAGCCACACGGTTGCGGGATAGGTATGGGCGACCCGCTGCAGCCACACCCCGCCCGCTTCCTCGTTCATATGTTCGACCGACCCGCCCGGATGGCTGATCTCATAGGGGCTCATCGCCGCGTCGCCGACGAAGATCACTTTGTAATCATGGCCATATTTGTGGAGGATGTCCCAGGTCGGGGTACGTTCGGCAAAGCGGCGGCGATTATCCTTCCACACGCCATCATAGAGGCAGTTATGGAAGTAGAAAAATTCCATATTCTTGAATTCGCTGGTGGCAGCGGAGAAGAGTTCCTCGCACAGCTTGACGAACGGGTCCATCGATCCGCCAACATCCAGAAACAGCAGCAGCTTGACCGCATTATGCCGTTCCGGGCGCATTCGGATGTCCAGCCAGCCCTGCCGCGCGGTGCCACGGATGGTTTCGTCCAGGTCCAGTTCTTCCGCCGATCCTTCGCGCGCGAAACGGCGCAGGCGGCGCAGCGCGACCTTGATATTGCGGGTGCCCAGTTCCTTCGTGTTGTCGAGATTGGCGAAGTCGCGCTTCTCCCACACCTTGATCGCGCGCTTATGTTTGCTCGTTCCACCGATGCGGACGCCTTCGGGATTATAGCCGCCATGGCCGAAAGGGGATGTGCCGCCGGTGCCGATCCATTTATTGCCGCCCTGATGCCGCCCCTGCTGCTCCTCCAGCCGCTTCTTGAGCGTCTCCATAATTTCGTCCCAGTCGCCCAGCGACTTGATCTTCTCCATCTCTTCGGGGCTGAGATATTTTTCGGCGACCAGCCGCAGCCATTCCTCCGGTATCTCCGCCTCTACGCCTGAACTGCCCAGAACGCCCTTGAACACCTGTCCGAACACCTGATCGAAGCGGTCGAGCAGGCCTTCATCCTTCACATAGGTGGCGCGGGCTAGATAATAGAAATCCTCCGGCCGCCGTTCGATGACGTCGCGGTCCAGCGCTTCCAGCAGCAGCAGATGCTCCTTGATGCTGGCGGGGATGCCAGCGGCCCGGAGCGCATCGAGAAAATTGAGCAGCATGGCTGCCCTTGTCGGGCAGCGCGGCGCGCGATGCAAGCGGCCGGATTGATGGCTTGTCGGAATATTAAGTGTTGCAGTGCATGGTTAATGCGTCACTATTCGTTCTTCCAGAAATTTGGGGCGCACGCTTGGAAAACAGGGACTTGCTGGCTGACCTTGGTGAACGGTCAGGTGACATCGCGCTGCAATGCAGCGAAACGGCGGGCTTTCTGAGCGAGCTGAACCGGCGCATCCAGCAGGATTCGGCGCGCCTGTCCGATTTGCAGGCGAATATGAATACGCTGGCCACCAGCCAGAATGAAAGCGTCGCCGCCGCGCAGGAATTGAGCCTGACCGCGCGCCGGGCCGGGCGGATCATCGCCGACGGGCATGAGGTCATCACCCTGTCGCTGGGCGAAGTGGCGGGGCTGGTGGAGCATGTCACGGGACTGGAGGGACATTTGCGCCAGTTCCTGTCGGTGATCGAAGCGGTGGGCGACATTTCCGACGAGCTGGGTGCGATCGCGCGGCAGACGCGGCTGCTGGGCATCAATGCCGCGATCGAGGCGGCGCGTGGCGGGGCGGCGACGCAGGGCTTTGCCGTGGTGGCGGACGAAATCCGGCGGCTGGCGGGCCAGGCGGGCGAATCGGCGGCGTCTGTCGGCGACAAGCTCGGCCAGCTGGATCGCGATGCGCGGCGGCTGATCGGCGGGGTGGAGGCCAATATCGTGCGGGGGCGCGACGTTGGCACGCATATCGACCGGCTGCGGATGAGCATGGCGGAGATCGCGTCGCTGGTAACGCAATTTGCCGAGCGGTCCGACGCGATCGTGACCTGCACCGATGAAGCGGATGGCGATGTCGCGGCGCTGCGGCAGGGGCTGGCGCTGTTCAGCCAGTCGGCGAGTGAAAGCGCGACGCGCGTGGAGGTGGCGCGCGGGCAGCTGGAAGGGCTGGAGGGGATGGCCAATGCCATGCTCGACACCGCCGCGCACGGCCCGCAGCGCACCCGCAACAGCCGCTATATCGCACTGGCGGAAGAGGGCGCGGATGAAGTCATGGCGCTTATCCAGCAGGGGATTGCCGACAATCAGCTGAGCCTGGCCGATCTGTTCGACACGGACTATCGCGCGATCGAGGGTTCCAACCCTACGCAATATCAGACCCGTTTCACCGCCTTTGCCGACGCGCTGCTGCGCCCGACGCTGGACCGGCGTACCAGCGAGGACAGCGCGATCGTGGGCTGCTGCCTGATCGACATGAACGGCTATCTGCCCACCCATATCAGCACGCGCAGCCAGCCCCAGCGGCCGGGCGACCCGCGCTGGAACATGGAACATGCGCGCAATCGCCAGATGTTCATGGACAGCCAGACCCGCCGAGCGCTGGACGGGGAGGGGGATTTTTTCCTGTTCACCTATCGCCAGGATCTGGGCGAGGGCCGCTATCGCGCGCTGCGCAGCGTGTTCGTGCCGCTGGTCTTTGGCGGGCGGCGCTGGGGGCTGTATGAGGTCGGCTATCTGATCTGACGGACTGGATCAGGGCAAGGCCGGGCGCGCATAGGGATATTTGCGGATGGAGGGTGCGGCAGGTCCGGCATATTCAGGGATGCAATCGCCTGATGCCCTTATGCCCGGAGTTCACCCCATGAAAACCATCCTGCTGCACATTCATGAGGATAGCGCCCAGGCGAGCAGGATGGAGGTCGCACTGGACATTGCCCGCGCGACCGGCGCGCATATCCGCTGTCTTCAGGTCACCCCGGTGATCGATTATGTTTCGGCGGATATGTATGGCGGCAGCTATGTGCTGCCCAGCGACATCGACAATATTCGCGTCGCCGAGGCGCAAGAAAAGGAAAAGGTCGAAGCGCGGATGCAGCGCGAGGGCGTGACATGGGACTGGCGGCACAGTGACGGCGATGTCGTGCAATGCCTGCTGTCCGCGTCGCGACTGGCCGATGCGATCGTCGTGACCCTGCCGGCGCAGGGCCGCCGGGCGATTGGCGATCCGCTGCCGATCGTCCCCGACCTTGCGGTCAGCAGCCGCGCACCGATCCTGGCGGTGCCGCAGGGGTGCCAGCGCTTTGCCTGTCAGGGGCGGGCGATGGTGGCGTGGGACGGATCGCATGAGGCCGCCGTCGCGCTGTGTGCCGCCCGGCCGCTGCTGGCGCTGGCCAGCGAGGTGCATGTCGTCACGGTCGAGGAAAAGTCCAAGCGCGATTTCCCCCCGATCGACGCCAGCGAATATCTCTCCCGCCATGGTATTGCGTCGGAAATCCACGAATGGCCGCGCAAGGGCCGCACGGTCGAGGAGGCGCTGGCCGCCGCAGCGGACGAACTGCGCGCGGACTGGATTGCCATGGGTGCCTTTGGCCATAGCCGCCTGCGCGAAACCATCTTTGGCGGCGTCACCCGTTATCTGCTGGGCGAAGCGCGCGTTCCGCTCTTGCTGGCGCACTGATTTCCGGTCAGTGATGGGCGATGGCGATCAACGATGTCGATCCGCGCGATGATGCGCACAGCCTGGAACAGGCATTGCTTGGATCGATCCTGGCGACGGTGCCTGACGCCTTGATCGTCATCGACGCGCGCGGGCGCATCATATCGTTCAGCCCGGCGGCGCAGCGGATGTTCCATTATAGCGAAGCCGATGTGCTGGGCGAGAATGTGGCGATGCTGATGCCATCACCCGATCGGGAGCGTCATGACGGCTATCTGGCCCATTATCGCGACACTGGGGAAAAGAAGATCATCGGCATTGGTCGCCTGACCACGGCCCGGCGGCGGGACGGGTCAACCTTTCCGATCGAACTGGCGGTGGGTGAGGTGCATGATCAGGGGGAGCCGTTGTTTACGGGCTTCATCCGCGACCTGACCGAGCGGCAGCGGACCGAGCGGCGGGTACAGGATTTGCAGGCGGAACTGAGCCATGCGTCGCGCGTGACCGCCATGGGGACGCTGGCCGCCGCGCTGGCGCATGAACTCAACCAGCCCTTGACCGCGATCGCCAACTATATGGAGGCGGGGCGCGACCTGCTGGCGCAGGACGGCGCGATCGACCGTGCGTTGCTGGGCGAAGCGATGGACGAGGCCGCGACCCAGGCGCTGCGCGCGGGGGAGATCATCCGGTCGCTGCGCGAATTCATCCGCCGGGGGGAGGCCGATCGCCAGCCCGAAACAGTCTCCACTTTGTTGTCGGAAGGGGTGGCGCTGGCCTTTATCGGCATCGACAGCCGGGGCATCGACATGGACATTGCGGTCGATCCGCGCGTCGGGCGGATCATGGCCAACAGGGTGCAGGTGCAGCAGGTGATTATCAACCTGGTCCGCAATGCGGTGGAAGCGATGGAGGGACGGCCCATGCGCGTCCTTCATCTCTCCGCTGCGCCGGATGAGGAAGGCCGGGTGGAAATCATCATCGCCGACAGCGGTCCCGGCCTTGATCCCGCCGCGGAACGATCGCTCTTCACCCCGTTCAGCACGACCAAGCCCACGGGAATGGGAGTTGGCCTGTCGATCAGCCGCACCATCGTCGAAGGGCATGGCGGTCGCATCTGGGCGACCCGGTCGCGCTGGGGCGGTGTCGCCTTTCACTTCACCCTTGATCCTGCGGATTGACGCCATGACCCAACCCCTCATCTATGTCGTCGATGATGATGAGGCGATCCGCCGATCGCTCAGCTTCATGCTCAAGACCAGCGGCTTTGCGGTGCAGAGTTTTTCGGGCGGCATCCCCTTCCTGAAGGATGCCGCCGGGCTGGAGCAGGGCTGCGTGCTGCTGGACGTGCGGATGCCGGATATGGACGGGCTGGAGGTGCAGCGCGAACTGCGCGCGCGGGGCATCCTGTTGCCCGTCGTCATCATGACCGGTCATGGCGATGTCGGCATGGCGGTCGCCGCGATGAAGGCGGGCGCGACCGATTTTATCGAAAAGCCGTTCGAGAAAGCGGCGCTGCTGGACGCCATCGCCGCCGCCAATGCGCAGGTCGCCGCCCACCGCGATGCCGGCGCACGGCGCGAGGATGCGCAGGCGCGCCTCAATATCCTGACCGATCGTGAGCGTGAGGTGCTGGCGGGGCTGGTCGAAGGGCTGCCCAACAAGTCGATCGCCTATGACCTGGGCATTTCGCCGCGCACGGTGGAAATTCACCGCGCCAACCTGATGCAGAAACTGGACGTGCGCAGCCTGTCCGAAGCGCTGCGCATCGCGTTTCAGGCCGGGCTGGAATGACGCCCCATCAGGGACATTACGGATAGGCCCATGCCTGTCGCTGCGTCAGGCAGCGATCATGATGATGCATTTTGATCTGGCGCAAACCGCGCCCGCCGCCGCCCCGGTTCCTTGCCAGGATGCGAGTTACTGCCAGCAATGCGACGTGCGCGCGCGCGCCATTTGCGGCACGCTGGAGGATGACGAGCGCACAGCGCTCAATCGCCTTGGTCGGCGGGTCATGGTTCAGGCCGGACAGACAGTGATGTGGGAGGGTGACGACGCCACCATCGTCGCCAATGTCATCGAAGGCACGCTCAAATTGTCGGCCTCCACCGGCGACGGACGCGAACAGATTGTCGGCGTGGTCTATCCATCCGATTTCATCGGCCGCCCCTTTGGCCGCAGCACGCCGCACAGCGTCACCGCGCTGACCGACGCCCGGCTTTGCCTGTTCACGCGGGGCGCTTTCGATGGCTTTGCCCGGACCCATCCCGAATTGGGTCATCGCCTGCTGCAACGCACGCTGGACGATCTCGATCGGGCACGGGCCTGGATGCTGCTGCTGGGCCGCAAAAATGCGCGGGAAAAGATTGCGACCTTCCTGCTCGATATGTCGCGCCGGCTGGCAGGGGAGGGCGCAGGGCCGCTCGACAGCTTCGCCCTGCCCCTGTCGCGTCAGCAGGTCGCTGATGTGCTGGGCCTGACGATCGAGACGGTGAGCCGCCAGATGACCGACATGAAGCGCGCCGGGATCATCGCGCTGCCCAATCGGCGCACGGTTGATATTCTGGATCGCGATCAGTTGGCCTGCTGCGCCGAAGCGGCCTGATCCGCCTGTTTCGGCCCGGCTAGGGACATTCCCCTACAGACCCCGATCCCCCCTTTTGACAGAGGACAAGGACAGTCGATGTCCGCCCGTGCAGGCGATTTCGACGAACATATCTCCTGGGGGATAAGCATGGAACAATTGGTCATCAAGGCGGGCGGATGGTTCGCGCTGGCCCTGCTTGCAGCTGCTGCTGCCGTCATGGCGGCGGACACCGGCTTTGCCGTCCATATGACGATCGTCGCAGCGACGGGATTGCTGCTCGCGGCGCTCACCCTCAATCGCGCCGATTATGGCGCGATCGCGCGGGGCGCGCTCAAAATGCCCGATCCGGGGCGCTATGATGACGACATGATCCGCTTGGGCGTGATCGCTACCGTTTTCTGGGGATTGGCCGGATTTCTCGCCGGGCTCTACATCGCGCTCCAGCTGGCCTTTCCGGGGCTGAACCTGGGGATCGAATATACCAGCTTCGGGCGGTTGCGGCCGCTGCATACGTCGGCGGTGATCTTTGCCTTTGGCGGCAATGCGCTGATCGCGACCAGCTTCTATGTCGTGCAGCGCACCTGCCGCGCGCGGCTCGCCTTCCCGACGATGGCCCGGTTCGTGTTCTGGGGATACCAGATGTTCATCGTGCTGGCGGCCACCGGCTATCTGCTGGGCATTACCGAGGGCAAGGAATATGCCGAGCCGGAATGGTATGTCGACCTGTGGCTGACGGTCGTGTGGGTCTGTTACCTGCTGGTGTTCGGCGGCACGATCCTGAAGCGGTCCGAACCGCATATCTATGTGGCCAACTGGTTTTACCTCGCCTTCATCATCACCGTGGCCATGCTGCACATCGTCAATAATCTGTCGATGCCGGTCAGCCTGCTGGGGTCCAAAAGCTACAGCGCCTTTGCGGGGGTGCAGGATGCGCTGACCCAATGGTGGTACGGCCATAACGCGGTCGGCTTCTTCCTGACCGCCGGTTTCCTGGCGATGATGTATTATTTCGTCCCCAAGCAGGCCGAGCGACCGGTCTATAGCTATCGCCTGTCGATCATCCACTTCTGGTCGCTGATCTTCCTCTACATCTGGGCGGGTCCGCACCATCTGCATTACACCGCGCTGCCTGACTGGGCGCAGACGCTGGGCATGGTATTTTCGATCATGCTGTGGATGCCGAGCTGGGGCGGGATGATCAACGGCCTGATGACGCTGAACGGCGCATGGGACAAGATCCGCACCGATCCGATCATCCGCATGATGGTGATGGCGCTCGCTTTCTACGGCATGTCGACCTTTGAAGGCCCGATGATGTCGATCAAGGCGGTCAACAGCCTGTCCCACTATACCGACTGGACGATCGGCCATGTCCATAGCGGCGCTTTGGGCTGGAACGGCATGATCACCTTTGCCTGTCTCTATTATATGACGCCGCGTCTGTGGGGCCGGGAACGCCTTTATTCGCTGCGCATGATCAACTGGCACTTCTGGCTCGCGACCGTGGGCATCGTTCTCTACGCCGCGGCGATGTGGACGGCGGGCATCATGCAGGGGCTGATGTGGCGCGAATATGGCAGCGACGGCTACCTTGTCTATGCCTTCTCCGAAGTCGTGAAGGCCATGTTCCCCATGTATGTCATCCGCGCGGCGGGCGGCCTGCTCTATCTGGCTGGCGCGATCATCATGGCGGTCAATATCGGCCTGACCATCGCCGGACGCCAGCGGGACGAAAAGCCGATGCGCGACGCCGCCTTCGATCCTGCTGCGGATCGTCCCCTCCAGCCGCACGCCGCGTGACGGAGAAACCGACATGGAAACCAAGACAAAACGCAAATTCTTCGATCATGGCAGACTGGAACGCAATGTCTCCCTGCTGGGGATCGCGTCGCTGATCGTCGTCGCCATTGGCGGCATCGTGGAGATCGCGCCGCTCTTCTGGATCGATAGCACGATCGAGAAGGTGGAGGGGATGCGTCCCTACACCCCCCTCGAACTGGCCGGGCGCAACATCTACATCCGCGAAGGCTGCTACAACTGCCATAGCCAGATGATCCGCCCGTTCCGCGATGAGGTGGAGCGCTATGGCCATTACAGCCTGGCCGCCGAAAGCATATATGATCATCCCTTCCAATGGGGGTCCAAGCGCACCGGGCCGGACCTGGCCCGTGTGGGCGGGCGCTATTCGGATGAATGGCATGTCCAGCATCTGGTCGATCCCCGCGCGGTCGTGCCGGAATCGATCATGCCGACCTATCCTTTCCTCGCGGAGCGGGAATTGAAGGCAGGCGACATGAGCGGCGACCTGACCGCCCTGTCGCGTGTCGGCGTCCCATATGACAAGGCCGCGATCGCTGCCGCCAATGAGGATTTGAAGGCGCAGGCCGATCCAACTGCCGACAGCAGCGCGCTGGTGAAACGCTATCCCAAGGCGCAGGTGCGCGATTTTGACGGCGACCCGAACAAGTTGACCGAAATGGATGCGCTGGTCGCCTATCTCCAGATGATCGGCACGCTGGTCGATACCAAGGCCGCCGCCGCGCAGGAGACGGTGCGATGAGCTATGACGCGATGCGCCATTTCGCCGACAGCTGGGGCCTGGTTTTCATGGGCCTCTCCTACCTGATCCTTATCGGCTGGCATTTCCGTCCCGGCGCGCGCCGCCGCAGCGGCGATGCTGCCACGATGATCTTCACCGACAGCGACACCAAGGGGGGCGACCATGGCTGACCCGACCAAGAGCAAGATCGACCAACCGACCGGCACCCCTACCATGGGGCATGAATGGGACGGGATCGAGGAACTGGATACACCGTTGCCGCGCTGGTGGCTGTGGACCTTCTACGCCTGCATCCTGTTTTCGCTGGGCTATGTCATTGCCTATCCGGCCTGGCCGCTGATCGAGGGCTATACCAAGGGTGCGCTTGGCTGGTCGAGCCGGGGCGATCTGGCCAAGGCGATGGCGACGCAGGCGGCGAAGGTGGCACCGATCCACCGGGCGATCGCGGCGACCCCTATCGATCAGCTTCCGGCCAAACCCGCCTTGATGCAGGCCGCGGTCGATGGTGGTCGCGCCGCGTTCAAGGTTCATTGCGTGCAGTGTCATGGGTCGGGTGCTGCGGGATCGAAGGGCTATCCCAACCTGAACGACGACGACTGGCTGTGGGGCGGCGATCTGGCCACCATCGAAAAGACGATCGTCGATGGCATCCGCAATCCCGATCATGCCGAAACCCGTCTGTCGATCATGCCGGCCTTTGGCCGCGACCAGCTGTTGCAGGCCGCGCAGGTCAATGATGTGGTTGCCCATGTCCGCACGATCAGCGGCCAGCAAAAGGGCGACGCCGCTTCACAACGCGGCGCGCAGCTTTTCGCGGACAATTGCGCGGTCTGCCATGGCCCGGCGGGCAAGGGCAATCGCCAGTTGGGTGCGCCCAATCTGACCGATGGCATCTGGCTCTATGGTGGCGATGGGGACTCCCTCCACCAGACCGTCTGGAACAGCCGCCAAGGCGTGATGCCGCGCTGGGGCGACAGGCTGGACGCAGCGACGGTGCGGATGCTGGCGGCCTATGTTCACAGTCTGGGCGGGGGCGAGGCTGCGCCCGTGATGGCGGTGGACAATGTTGCGGGCGAGGCGAGCGATGCGCGTCCTTAACCCCTCTCCGGTTTGGGATGGCGGGCGTCAGGCTGGCCTCCCATGACCACCGCCTCCCTGTCCCTCTACGAAAAGCGCAAGGGCGTTTATCCCAAGGCGGTCGATGGTTTCTACCGTCGCCTGAAATGGGCGGTGATGGCGGTCACGCTCGCCATCTACTGGATCACGCCCTGGCTACGCTGGGATCGCGGTCCCTATGCGCCGGATCAGGCTGTGCTGATCGATCTCGCCCATCGTCGCTTCTACATGTTCGCGATCGAGATATGGCCGCATGAATTTTACTATGTCGCAGGGCTGCTGGTCATGGCCGGGGTCGGCCTGTTCCTGGTGACATCCGCGGTCGGGCGGGCCTGGTGCGGTTATGCCTGTCCGCAGACTGTCTGGACCGACCTCTACCAGCATGTCGAACGGCTCATAGATGGCGACCGCAACGCGCAGATCCGGCTCGACAAGGCGCCCTGGACCGCAGGCAAGATCGCCCGGCGGGTTGCCAAATGGAGCGTCTGGCTGGTCATCGCCTTTGGCACCGGCGGCGCGTGGATATTCTATTTTGCCGATGCGCCGACGCTCCAGCACCAGTTCTGGAGCGGGACGGCGGCGAGTGTCGCCTATGCCACCGTCGCCGTGCTGACCGCGACGACCTTCATTCTGGGCGGCTTCATGCGCGAACAGGTGTGCATCTATATGTGCCCCTGGCCGCGCATCCAGACCGCGATGCTCGACGAAAAATCGCTGGTCGTCACCTACAAGCATTGGCGCGGCGAACGGCGTGGCAGCCTCAAGAAAGCGCAGGCGGCCCCGACGGAGTTCGGCGATTGCATCGATTGCGACCAGTGCGTCGCAGTCTGCCCGACCGGCATCGACATTCGGCAAGGGCCGCAGATCGGCTGCATCACCTGCGCGCTGTGCATCGATGCCTGCGACAAGGTGATGCGACAGGTCGGGCGGCCACGTGGCCTGATCGACTATTGCACAGAGGATGACGCCAATGCCGAAAAGGCAGGGCGCGCCCCACGCCCCGTCATCCGGTCGCTGCTCCACGTTCGTACGCTCGTCTATCTGACGCTGTGGAGCGCGGTCGGCGCGGCGATGCTGTTTGCGCTCGGCACCCGCACGCGCATGGACATCAGCGCGCAGCAGGATCGCAACCCTGTCGCCATGCGCCTGTCCGACGGCACGATCCGCAACGCCTTCACCGTCAAGCTGCGCAACATGGAATCGCGACCCCGGCCCATGCGGGTCACGGTGGAGGGGCTGGCCGGGGTCAGCCTGTGGACCGACCGCGATGGCCGGGCCGATGCGCGCACGGCGATCGACACGGTCGTCCCGCCCGACAGCGTGGCGAAACTGCGCCTCTTCCTCGCCGCGCCAGCCCACGGCCCGCAGCGTCAGGACTTCGCCTTCACTGTCCGCGCCACTGATCGCGAAGGTGGCGCTGACCATGAACCTGCTCATTTTGAAAGGCTGCAATAATGTCCGGCTTTCGCCTTAACGGTCGCCATGTCGCGGGGATTTTCGTCGGCTTCTTTGCCGTGGTCATCGCGGTGAATGTGCTGATGGCGAGCTATGCCATCGGGGGCTTTGGCGGGACGGTGGTCGACAATAGCTATGTCGCGAGCCAACGCTTCAATGAATGGCTCGCCATGGCGCGGCGGCAGGATGCGCGTGGCTGGCGGCAGGAAACGCGGTTGGACGCCGGACGCCATTTGGTCCTGACTTTGGAAGGGCCAAGCGCAACCCCGACGTCGGTTGCCGCGACGGCCGAGCATCCGCTGGGGCGCGCAGCCGACATTCCTTTGCGCTTTGAGGCGCGGGCGGACGGCCAGTGGCGCGCGGCAACCCCGCTGCCCGCGGGGCGATGGATCATCCATTGGACCGTCCAGGCCGACGGCCATGCCATGCGCTTTGTGGAAAGGAACGGATGATGCAGAGCGATCCTGTCACCTTGTCGCCCGATCTGGTCGTGCTGGAGACGGCCCATAGCATATTCGCGGTGCCGGACATGCATTGCGCCGGCTGCATCGCCAAGGTCGAGCGCGGGCTGACCATGCTGCCGGGCATCCATGCCGCGCGTGTCAACTATTCGGCCCGGCGCGTCGCCATCACCCATGATCCGGCGCTGACCGTGCCGGACCTGCGCGCAGCCATTGCAGGCATCGGCTTTGCTGCCGAGCCGCTGGCCGATCCGACGATCGAGGTGGAGAGCGCGCAGGACAAGCGACTGTTGCGCGCGCTGGCCGTCGCAGGCTTTGCATCGATGAACATCATGCTGCTGTCGGTATCGATCTGGTCCGGGGCGATGGGCGCGACCCGTGAACTGTTCCACTGGCTGTCCGCCCTGATCGCGCTGCCGACCGTCGCCTATGCCGGGCAGCCCTTCTTCCGTTCCGCCTTCGCCGCGCTGCGTGCCGGGCGGACCAATATGGACGTGCCGATCAGCATCGGGGTGCTGCTGGCCACGGGCATGAGCCTGTATGAGACGATTACCGGCGGCGCCCATGCCTGGTTCGACGGCGCGGTGATGCTGCTGACCTTCCTGTTGGCCGGACGATGCCTGGACGCCATGATGCGGGGCCGGGCGCGCGACGGTGTTGCCGCGCTGCTGCGCCAGACCGCGCCGGGCGCCTATGTGATCGAAGCGGGTCAGCGTCGCTGGGTCGCCGCGCGGGCGCTGGTGCCGGGCATGATGATGCAGGTGGCTGCGGGCGAGCGCTTTGCCGCCGATGGCGAAATTCGCGAAGGCAAAAGCAGTGTCGATCTTGCCTTCCTGACTGGCGAGAGCCAGCCGATGGCCGTTGGGGTCGGTGACGGCGTTCATGCCGGTGCGCTCAACATGGACGGGCCGCTCAGCGTCGTCGTGCGGGCGGCGGGTGCGGATACGCTGATCGCCGACATAGCGCGGATGATGGACGCCGCCGGGCAGGGCAAGTCCCGCTATGTCCGCATTGCCGACCGGGCGGCGCGGCTATACGCGCCTGCCGTGCATCTGCTGGCTGCCCTGTCGTTTGCGGGCTGGATGATCGCGGGCGCTGGCCTGCATCAGGCGCTGCTGATCGCCACCGCCGTGCTGCTCATCACATGTCCCTGCGCCCTTGGTTTGGCTGTGCCTGCCGCGCAGGTGGTGGCGTGCGGCGCGCTGATGCGGCGCGGCATATTGGTCAAGGATGGCTCCGCGCTGGAGCGGCTGGCAGAGGCCGACCGCGCGATTTTTGACAAGACCGGCACGTTGACGCTTGGTCGGCCAATGCCGGTGAACCTGGATGCGCTGCCGTCCGATGCCCGGCCCGTCGTGCTGGCTCTGGCCCGCGCCAGCCGCCATCCGCTCAGCGCGGCACTGGCCGAGGCGCTGCAACGACAGGGCGTCGTTGCGGCAACTCTGTCCGACCTGCGCGAGGAGGCTGGCGTTGGCGTGAGCGGGCTTTGGCAGGGGAGAACCGTGTCGCTTGCCCGACCGGAACAGGCGGGCAACTGGACCAGCCTGTCCACGGAGTATCGGGACAGTGAGCGACATAGCCTCCTGACCTTTGCCGACATGCTGCGTCCCGATGCCGCCGCGACGGCATCCGATCTGCGCGCTCTTGGCCTTGATCCGATCATCGCAAGCGGCGACCGGCCGCAGGCGCTGCACGATGTCGCCGCCGCGACGGGCATGTTGGCGACCGGCCATATGAGCCCGCAGGCCAAGCTGGCGATGATCGAGCGGCTCAAGGCGCAGGGGCATCGCGTGCTGATGGTGGGGGATGGCCTGAATGACGGTCCGGCGCTCGCGGCGGGGCATGTCAGCATGGCGCCATCCTCCGCCAGCGACGTCAGTCAATTGGCCGCCGATGTCGTGTTTCTGGGCGACAGCCTGGCCTCCGTCGCGGTTGCCGTGCGTGCGGCCCGGCGGACGCTGGCGATCGTGCGTCAGAATTTCCTGCTGGCCGTGGGCTATAATGTCCTGGCGGTGCCGCTGGCGATCGCCGGGCTGGTCACGCCGCTGGTCGCGGCTCTGGCCATGTCCAGTTCGTCGTTGATTGTCATTGCCAATGCCCTGCGGTTGCGGCGGGCTGCGCGATGATCGGCCTTGCCCTCCTCATTCCCATTGCCCTGCTGCTCGGACTGGTCGGCCTTGGTGCCTTCTTCTGGGCCTTGACCGCTGGGCAATTTGACGATCCTGACGGGTCCGCCCTGCGCATATTGAATGATGATGACTGATCCTTTGCGCTGAACCCTGTCTCATTGCGCGATCAGGTTCAGCGCGCGGGTCAGCAGCGCTACGAAGCGGGCTTCATCGACGCGGGCGGCGCTGTCGTTCCAGCTGGCCGCGATCGCGAACCAGCGGCCATCGCGCGCCTGCGACAGAAAATTCATGGCGATGACGCCCGGCTCCGATCCGCCCTTATAGCCCAGATAGCGCCAGCGTTTCGCGTCGGCCGGCGCGATGCCGGGATTGACCGCCATGATAGGCAGCGCGTCGCCGCCATTACGCCGCAGCCAGTCGAGCAGGCGAACCATATCGCGCGGCGTGGCGAACCATTCGATGCTGTCGATCGCGGTCGGCACTTCTGCAACCGTTCCGATATCCACCGCGCCCGCCGTCAATCGCGCGGCATCGGCGGCGATCAGCGCGCGGCGCGCATCCCGCGTTGCTGCGGCATAGCGGCGCGCAAGGTCGGCATTGGCGGGCATTTTAAGCGCGAAGGCCTCCGCGGTGGTCAGCAGCGGCAGCGTCGCGTCCGGGCGGGCATGGCCGCTTGCCCCGACCATCGCATCGACCCGCGCACGTCCCAGAGCCAGCAACAGCGTGTCTGCCGCGCTATTGTCGCTCTCCGCGATCATCGCCAGCGCCAGACTGTGCAGTGTCATCGGCGCACCATCCGGGCTTGTCAGCAGTCGCCCGGAAAAGCTTTTGTGCGCCAGCGGGATCACATCGCTCCAGCGCCGCTCCCCGGCTGCCACGGCGCGGGCGAGTTCCGCCACTATATAGAGTTTGAACGATGACCCGGTGGCCATCAGCGCGTCGTCGCGATGGCCATGCAGCCAGACCGGCCCAGCCTCGTCCAGCCGGGCGATGGAAAGGGCCGCCCTACCGGGCAGGGCTGCGATATCGGCCAATACCCGGTCCATACTGTCACCGCTTTGCCGTATGCCCACCAGTTGCAGGCCGATGACGCGGTGAGGCGCTTGCGGCGCTACGACGAGGGTGAAGCCGACCGTTGCCCGCTCATAGCGAATTTCCACCACACCCGTCGTCGGACTTTCGGCCTGCACCGCCCCACGCGCCACCGGCTTGCCATGCTGCCTGCGCAGATCGGCCGTCAGTGCGCGCCATTGCGCGACCGGCACGGCGTCCAGAAACAGGGTGGAGAAATAGGCATCCTCGCCACCGGGCGCCGACAGGATCGTCAACAACTGGTCAGCCCGCGCCTGATAGGCGGTAGTAGGTTGGGCAAGGCTGACGATCGGCCGGAAAATCAAAAGCAGAGCGAAGAAGATCGACCAGAGCCGCACACGCTAGATCCGTTCGTTTCGAGCGCAGTCGAGAAACGCAAAAGCGGACCAAGCGGCTTCTCGACTGCGCTCGAAGCGAACGGGTATCGGGGGCAAACGGCCCCTCATGCGTCGATCGCTTCTTCGTCCACCGCTGCCGCATTTTCCTGAATGAAGGCGAAGCGGTGCGCCGGGTTGGTGCCCATCAGCCGATCGACCAGATCGCGCACGCTGGCGCGTTCCTCGACATCGGCGGGCAGCGTGATGCGGATCAGGCTGCGGGTCTTGGGGTCCATCGTGGTTTCGCGCAGTTGCATCGGGTTCATCTCGCCCAGCCCCTTAAAGCGGCTGACCTCGACCTTCTTGCCCTTGAACTCCTTGCGCATCAGCTCGTCGCGATGCGCATCATCCTTGGCATAGAGACTCTTGCCGCCAGCCACGATCCGATAGAGCGGCGGCTGCGCCAGATAGAGATGCCCGCGCCGCACCAGTTCCGGCATTTCCTGAAAGAAGAAGGTCATCAGTAAGGTCGCGATATGCGCGCCGTCCACGTCGGCGTCGGTCATGATGACGATGCGGTCATAGCGCAGATTGTCGGGGTTGCAGTCCTTGCGCGTGCCGCAGCCCAGCGCCAGGATCATGTCGGCAATTTCCTGATTGGCCAATATCTTGGCATTATTGGCCGACGCGACGTTCAAAATCTTGCCGCGCAGGGGCAGGATCGCCTGGGTCTTGCGATCGCGCGCCTGCTTGGCGGAGCCGCCCGCCGAATCGCCTTCGACCAGGAAAATCTCGGTGCCTTCGGGATTGTCGGTCGAACAGTCGGTCAGCTTGCCGGGCAGGCGCAGCTTGCGCGCGCTGGTAGCGGTCTTGCGCTTGACGTCCTTTTCCTGCTTGCGCTTGAGCCGTTCGTCCATCCGGTCGATGACATAGGCAAGCAGCGCCTTGCCGCGATCCATATGGTCGGTCAGATAATGGTCGAAATGATCGCGCACCGCATTTTCGACCAGCCGCGCCGCGTCCGGGCTGGTCAGGCGATCCTTGGTCTGGCTCTGAAATTGCGGATCGCGGATGAACACGGACAGCATGATTTCCGATGACGTCATGATGTCGTCGGCGGTGATGTCCTTGGCCTTTTTCTGGCCGATCAGGTCGCCGAAGGCGCGGATGCCCTTGACCAGGGCGGTGCGCAGACCCGCTTCATGCGTGCCGCCATCTGGCGTCGGGATGGTGTTGCAATACCAGCTATAGCTCCCATCCGACCAGAGCGGCCAGGCGACCGCCCATTCGACCCGCCCGGCGGTGCCGGGAAAATCCTGATTGCCCGCAAAAAAGACGCTGGTCGCACATTCGCGGTCGCCGACCTGTTCCTTCAGATGATCGGCAAGGCCACCGGGAAACTGGAACACCGCCTCGGCCGGCGTATCATCGCTGATCAGCTCCGGCGCGCATTTCCATCGGATCTCGACGCCTGCGAACAGATAGGCCTTGGACCGGGCGAGACGATGGAGGCGGGCGGGCTTGAATTTCTGCTCGCCGAAAATCTCCGTATCGGGAACGAAGCTGACCGATGTACCGCGCCGGTTGGGGGCCGCACCGACCTTTTCCAGCGTGCTGGTCGGGTGACCCTGCGAAAAGCTCTGACGGAACAGCTCCTTGTTGCGGGCGACCTCGACCATGGTGGTGGTCGACAGCGCGTTGACCACGCTGATCCCCACGCCATGCAGACCGCCCGACGTGGCATAGGCCTTGTCGGTGAACTTGCCGCCCGAATGGAGCGTGGTCATGATGACCTCCAGCGCGGACTTGCCGGGGAATTTGGGGTGCGGATCGACGGGGATACCGCGACCATTATCCGTGATGGTCAGGCGGTTGCCCGGCTCCAGCGTCACCTCGATCCGGGTGGCATGGCCCGCGACCGCCTCGTCCATGCTGTTGTCCAGCACTTCGGATGCCAGATGGTGCAGCGCGCGTTCGTCCGTGCCGCCAATATACATGCCGGGACGACGACGGACCGGTTCCAGTCCTTCGAGCACTTCAATGGCGGAGGCGTCATAGCCGGGGGAGGATGTGGGCTGGGCGGCGAACAGGTCATCGGACATGATTGCAAGCTATAGGCAGGCGGACGATCCGCGCAAGCGCTGTGCTGAAATGGCAACAGCAACAAAATGTTGCATTGCGATGTGAAACAAAAGCGCCGTTCAACCCGTTAGCGGATCGCAGTTGGGTTTTTATACCCGATCAGGCGAGGAGATTTTTCAATGCATTTCAACCGTATCGCGCCGCTTGGCGCCACCCTGGCGCTCGTTCTGGCGGCAACGCCCGCCCTCGCGCAGGATAGCGGCACGGTCGACTGGACCGGTCCCTATGTCGGCGGGTCGTTTGGCTATAATTGGCAGAAGAGCGATCAGGGCGAACATCTGCGCTTCGACACCGATGCCGATGGCGACTATGATGATGTTGTGACCACAACGACCGGAGCTAATGCTTTTTCCCCCGGCACCTGCGGCGGCGCAGCGCGTGGCGCTACCCCGGTTCAGGGTTGCGATGATGACAAGGATGCGATCGGCTGGATGGGCCATGTCGGTTATGACATGCAGTTTGGCGGCATTGTCGCCGGTGTCGTCGCCGAAGCGGGCAAGGCCTATATCAGCGACAGCGTGACCGAATATTCGACCACTCCGGCTTTCTACACCATGACGCGCCGGATCGACTGGAACGGCAATCTGCGCGCGCGCTTGGGCTACACCACGCCCAGCGGCATCATGCCCTACATCACCGGCGGTCTGGCCTATGCGAAGGTCAAGAACAGCTTTGGCACCAGCAATGGCGCGAACAGCTTTACGCAGGTCGATGCCAAGGAAGATGCATGGGGCTGGACCGCAGGCGGCGGCATCGAAGCGAAAGTGTCCGACAATTTCTCGATCGGCGCCCGCTATCTGTGGACCCGCTACAATGTCGGTGATTATCGCGTCGATGTCGGCGCAGGTAGCGCGCCTGCAACCAACCCGTTCTTGATCACCCCATCGGGCGGCACGAGCATGAACCGTGGCGACAAGTTCGACACGCAGAGCGTAATGGTCACGACCAGCTTCCGCTTCTGACCCAGACATTGAAAAAGGGGCCGGTTCCTGCACAGGAACCGGCCCCTTTTTGCGTCTGTACCAAATGCTGCTTAGCGAACCCGTGGCCCACCAAAGGGTAGCGGCGGGGGCGGGCGGCGGGTGCCGCGCGGCAGTTGCGCCTGATAGGCGCGACCGCAATGTTCGACGCAATAGGGGAAGCCGGGATTCACCTGCTCGCCACAAAAATGGAAGTCCGGCTCACCCGGATGCCCCATCGGCCATTTGCAGATGCGCTCGGTCAGATCGAGCAGCGACGTCTTGCCTGCAATCTCGGCGCTCGGCTTTGCGGGGACCAGACGGCGGGGTGGTGCGGGCGGGATCGGTGCCTGCTGGTCGCCCGGACCCTGACGCAGGAAACCGCCCGGCCCGACCGACACGATGCGCGGCTGCGGCTTGGGCGCGACGACCGGTGCCTCGTCAGTGACGGGCGCAGGCGTGGCGGGCGCAGCGGCCGGCGTGAAGGCGCGGACTGGGGCCGGGGTTTCAGCCGCTGGCGCGGGCGTGGCCGGACGCGGCGCTGCCTCTACCTCGGCCGCCGGAGCGGAGCTGGCCGGCTTGCGCGGTGGCACGGCTGCTTTCTTGGGGGCGTCATTGGCCTTGACCGGCGAAGGACGCGATTGCAGGCCAAGGCGATGGGCCTTGCCGATCACCGCATTGCGGCTGACGCCGCCCAGTTCCTCGGCAATCTGGCTGGCGGTCAGGCCGCGCTCCCACATCCCTTTGAGCTGGTCGATACGCTCGTCGGTCCAGGACAATGAAACACTCCTCAAAATATCTGGCTGCGTCCCTATATGGGAAGCCGGTGCGCAGGTTCAAATCCATGAACAGCCCCCTTGCAGCAAATCCTCTCAGCCGATAGTCGATCCAACCATGAACGACCAGCCCAAAATTGCCTCATCCGCCCCGGTCCTCCCGCCATTCCCCGAACCGGGGGTGCCGGTGATTCGCAACATCAACTGGGCGGGCAGCTGGGCGCTCTATCTGAAGGAAGTGCGCCGCTTCATGAAGGTGCAGCTTCAGACGGTGTGGGGACCGGCGATCACGACCCTGCTGTTCCTGGTCATCTTCATCGTCGCCCTGGGTGGCAGCGGCCGCACCGTGATGCTGCGCGGGCAGGCGGTGCCCTTTGCCGATTTCGTCGCCCCCGGCCTCATCATCATGGGCATGATCAACGCCTGCTTCGCCAATGCCAGCTTCCCGCTGATGGTGGGTAAGGTGCAGGGAACACTGGTCGATTATCTGATGCCGCCCATTTCGGTCGGCGAATTATTGGGCGCACTGGTCGCCTCCTCGGTCACGCGCGCCTTGTTCGTCGGTTCGGCGCTATGGGCGGCGATGGCGCTGTGGCCGGGTGTTCATGTCACACCCGCGCACCTGTGGGCGGTGCTGTGGTTCGCGCTGATCGGCACCAGCTTCATCGCCTTTCTGGGCGTGCTGACCTCCATCTGGGCGGACAAGTTCGATCATAACGCCGCGGTCACCAATTTCCTCATCGGCCCGCTGGCGCTGCTGTCCGGCACCTTCTACTCGATCGACCGGCTGCCGCCCTTCTTTCAGGCGATCAGCCACGCCAATCCCTTCTTCTATATCATTTCGGGCTTCCGCTATGGCTTCGTCGCGGCGGCCGACACCAATATCATCGTGGGCAGCAGCGTGCTTCTGGCGCTCAATATCGGGCTGGGCGCGCTTTGCTACACGCTGTTGAAGCGTGGCTGGAAGATCAAGGCGTAGGCTTCAGGAAAAGGCGGCGAGGATCGGCATGATGGCGCTGAGGACGATCACTATCGCCGCCGCCATCAGCCAATGACGCCAGCGGGGCAGGGCGCTGTCGTGCGCCTCTTCGTCCCACGGCCACATCAATGGCCGACACCGCCAAAGCGCGTGGACGCAAAGCCCGCCTTGATCGTCGTACATTTCATAAAGTGAGCATTACCCGCGCAAGTGTGGATGCGCCAGCATAGCATCGAGCAGTTGCAAAACTATCGTCGGGCGGCCCGCGTTCAGGCGATGGTTACATTTCTCTGCCACATCGGGCTGCGATACCGCTTTGCAGCATGAAAGATTGATGATGAAGGTTGCCCGATGAAGGTCGCCATAGTGTTCGGCACCCGCCCCGAAGCGATCAAGATGTTCCCCGTGATCCACGCCCTGCGCGCACGGCCGGGCGTGGAAACCCGCGTCATCGTGACGGCCCAGCATCGCGGGCTGCTCGATCAGGTACTGGAGATTGCCGGAATCGTGCCGGACGTTGACCTTGACGTCATGGTCCCGAACCAGACGCTCGACGGGCTGACCGCCAAGCTGATCGTCGAGCTGGGCAAGGCGTTCGACGCGGAAAAGCCCGATCGCATCGTGGTCCATGGCGACACGCTGACCACCATGGTCGCCAGCCTTGCAGCCTATTATCGCAAGATCCCGGTCGCCCATGTCGAGGCGGGGCTGCGCAGCGGCGACATCCACCATCCCTGGCCTGAAGAGGTCAACCGCCGCGTCGTCGCCTGCATAGCCGACATGAATTTCGCGCCCACGCAAGCCGCTGCCGATGCGCTGCTGCGCGAAAGCCGCGATGCGGCGGGCATCCACATCACGGGAAATACGGTGATCGACGCGCTGCTTGCCACCCGCGACCGGGTGCTGGCCGATCCCACGCTTGCCAGCGGCCTGGACGATCTCGCCGCGCGCTTTGCGGGCAAGCGCATCATCGCCGTGACCAGCCATAGGCGCGAAAATTTCGGCGGCGGCATGGAGGCAATCGCCCGCTCTATCGCTGACATTGCCGCCCGTCCCGATGTCGCGGTGATCTTCCCGGTCCACCCCAACCCCAATGTCCGCCCGATCATGGACGCCGTGCTGGGCGACCTGCCCAATGTCGCCATGATCGAACCGCTCGATTACCCCCATTTCGTCCGTCTGCTCGATCTCTGCACGATCGTCCTGACCGACAGCGGCGGCGTGCAGGAGGAAGCGCCCTCGCTCGGCAAGCCGGTGCTGGTGATGCGCGAAACCACCGAACGGCCCGAAGGCGTGGAGGCTGGCACCGCCAAGCTGGTCGGCACCGACCGCGCGCTGATCGTGCGTGAAGTGCTGGCGTTGCTGGACGATGAGGACGCCTATGACGCGATGGCGCGGGCGCATAATCCTTTTGGCGATGGCCATGCGGCGGAGCGGATTGCGGGCGTAATCGCGGGATAGAAATTTCCTCCCCGGTACGGGGAGGGGGACCACGAAGTGGTGGAGGGGGTGTGCCGTCTCGCGCCCCCTCCGTCAGGGCTACGCCCTGCCACCTCCCCGTGCCGGGGAGAAGATCGATCTTCATACCACCGTTACCGAAATCTTCAGCATTTCCGGGCAGAAACTGGGGCAAATCTTAGCCTCATAAGGACTGCCCCTCCATGCCCGTCGACACCAAGCAGAAGGTTTCCGTCATCGGCCTTGGCTATATCGGCCTGCCGACCGCAGCCCTGATCGCCCGTGGCGGCGCGCAGGTGGTGGGCGTGGACGTGTCCGCCCATGTTGTGGAAACCGTCAATTCGGGCCGAGTGCATATCGAGGAGGTCGATCTTGACGGGCTGGTGCAGGGCGTCGTCGCGCGCGGCAATCTGCGCGCCAGCCTGACGGTCGAGGACAGCGACGTGTTCATCATCGCCGTGCCGACCCCGGTATCGGAGGATCGCGCGCCTGACATCAGCTATGTCCTGAAAGCCGCCCGCACCATCGCGCCGGTGCTGAAGGCAGGCGATACGGTGATCCTGGAATCCACGTCCCCGGTCGGCACGACCGAAGCGATGCGCGACGTTATCGGCACCATGCGTCCCGACCTCAAAATGCCCGGCAAGGGCGTGCAGGGCGACATTGCCATCGCCTATTGCCCGGAGCGGGTTCTGCCCGGTCGTATCCTGGTCGAGCTGATCGACAATGACCGCTGCATCGGCGGCATCACGCCGCGTTGCGCGCGCAAGGCGCTGGGCTTCTATCGCCAGTTCGTGCGCGGTGCCTGCATCACCACCACCGCCCGCGCGGCGGAGATGGTCAAGCTGGTGGAAAACAGCTTCCGCGACGTCAACATCGCCTTCGCCAACGAACTCTCCGTGATCGCGGAGAATATGGATATCGACGTGTGGGAAGTGATCCGGCTGGCCAACCGCCACCCGCGCGTCAACATCCTGTCGCCCGGTCCCGGTGTCGGCGGCCATTGTATCGCGGTCGACCCCTGGTTCATCGTCCATGGCGACCCGGACAATGCCCGCATCATCCGCACCGCGCGCGAAGTGAATGACGGCAAGACCGACTATGTCGTGGCCAAGGCTTCCGACATGATCGACGCCTTCGCCAACGAAAATGTCGCCTGCCTCGGCCTCGCCTTCAAGGCGAATATTGATGATTTCCGCGAAAGCCCGGCGGTCAAGGTCGCCGCGCGTCTCGCCCGCCGCTATGGTCGCCGGATCAAGCTGGTCGAACCCTATGCCCACGCATTGCCGATGGAATTTGCCGGGACCGGCGCAGAACTGATCGATCTCGATACGGCTCTGGAACAATGTGGCGTGTTCGTCATTCTTGTCGATCATGACATGTTCAAATCTGTCCCCGTCGATGAACGTGTCGACAAGGCCGTCTATGACACGCGCGGCATCTGGCCCGACCAGCCGCGCCGCATCGCCGAACCGGCACCGGGGCGCATCGCCGTCTGACAATCGGCCATCGGGCGCGACCCGTCGCGCCTGTGGTTGCCATCGCCGTGCCGCACCGCTACCCCCCGGCCTCAAGTGGGCCATAAGGGGGCAGATGTGCAGATGACCATCAGGCAGATATGTGCCGCGATGACAGGCTGCGCCTTGCTGTCGGCCTGCGCCAGTGTCGAGCAGGCATCGCGCGGTGACGCCGCCTATGCGCTCATCCCGCCAGCACCCGCCACCGGTGCCGATTATCGCCTTTCCCCCGACGATGTGCTGCGCATCCAGGTCTATCATGAACCCGGCCTGTCGCTGGAGGATGCGCAGGTCAGCGCGGCGGGCATGGTGCGGATGCCGCTGATCGGCGACGTGCCAGTTGCTGGCCTGTCATCGGGCGACGCAGCCGACCTGATCGCCGCGCGGCTCGGCCAGCGCTATCTGGTGTCGCCGCAAGTCACGATCTTCGTCAAGAAAGCCGTCGGTCGCCGCATCACCGTGGACGGCGAAGTGCGCGAACCGGGCCTGTTCCCGCTCGACGGGCGGCTGACCCTCAGTCAGGCGGTCACGCTGGCCAAGGGACCAACCCGCCTCGCCAGCCTCTCGCAGATCATCGTTGTGCGGCAGATTGACGGGCAGCGGCAGGCGGCGATGTTCGATCTTGCCGCGATCCGCCGTGGCAAGGCGGCCGATCCCGAAATCCTGCCCGGTGATACTATCATTGTCGGCCTGTCGCGGGCCAAGGCGATTCTCGGTGGTTCCCTGCTGGCTGCGCCCGCGCTGGCCGCCGGGTTCATCGCCCTTGATGGGAAGAATTGATGAGCGCGGCTGAGACCATCGCATCGGACGAAGGCCGCGCCGCCCGCTTCGCCGCCGCCACGCGCCACGGCTGGGCCGTGTTGCGCCGCCACCGCGTCATCCTGTTCGTCACCATGGCGCTGTGCCTGCTGGCGGGTGCGCTGTTCATCCTCATGTCCACCCCTGATTATCGCGCGACGGCTTCGGTCGAGGTGCAGGACATACCCGCAGGCGCCGCCGGGGCAGGGGCGCAGGCCACTCCGCGCGTTGCGCCGGGCGACATCGAATCGCTGATGCAGACCGAACTTGAAGTGCTGCGCAGCCGTGCACTGGCCGAAGAGGTCGCACGGGATCTGGCGCTGGTCGGCACCCCCACCTTCTTTGCCGGTATGGATCGCCAGCGCCCCACCGAAGGCGCGGGCAGTCTGACCCAGCGGCAGGTCGAACAGGATATGGTCATCCGCCTGCTCCGCGACAATCTGGAAGTCGATCTGCCCGGCAAGTCCCGCGTGCTGCGCATCAGCTTCGTCAGCGCCGACCCGGTTCTGTCGGCGCGCGTCGCCAACAGCTATGCCGACAGCCTGATCCGCGCGGACCTGAAACGCGGCTTTGAATCGGGCGTGCAGGCCCGCCGTTTCCTGCTTGGCGAACTTGACGGCGCGCGCAACGATCTGGCAAGGGCGGAGCGTGATCTGGCGGTCTATGCGGCGCGCACCAGCACGGCGACGGGCGACGAGAGCGACACGCAGCGCCCACCGGAAGGCACCATCACCGCGCGCCTCGCCCAACTCAACGCCTATCATGCGCAGGCGCTGGCGGACCGGATCGCGGCGCAGAAGCGCTGGGAAGGCGCACGCCGGGCCAGCGCCGAAACCCTGCCCGAAGTGCTGGGCAATGGCGCGATGCAGACGCTGATGGCCAGCCGCGCCGAAGCCCGCGCCGCGATTGTCGAGGAACGCCAGTTTCGCAAGGACGCCCATCCCGACATGCGCGAAGCCCGCGCGCGCCTCGCCGCGCTGGACGATCAGGCGGAGGTGATGGCCAACACCATTCGCGCATCGCTGCGCGAACAATATGAGGTCGCGGTCCATGGCGAAACCCAGATTGCCGCGGAAATCGCCGATCTAGAACGGCAGGCGCAGGCCGAGCGCGGGCGCGACGTGCAGACCGGCATCCTGGAGCGCTCAGTCGATACTTACCGGATGCTGCATGACAGCCTGCTCCAGCGCTATCGCGACATGGCGTCGCAGGCGGGGTTTCAGGCAGGCCGGATCCAGCCGCTCGATCGTGCCGCCGTGCCGACCCGGCCCTTCTCGCCCCGTATCGGCGTGACGCTGTTGCTGGCGTCGCTTGGCGGGATCGCGCTGGGCCTGCTGCTGGTCGCGGCGCGGCATATGTTTGACGATGCGGTGACGTCCGCCGATACGCTGGCGGAGCGGGTAGGGCTGCCGCTGCTGGGCGCGGTGCCGGTGACCGGTGATGCGCCCCAGCCGGTCGACATCTTCTCGCCGCTCGCCTCATCGCTGCTGCTAGCGTCGGCGGGTGGCCTGCCACGCTCCATCCTCGTCACCAGCGCGCAGGAGGGGGAGGGCAAGTCGCTGACCCTCCATGCGCTGGCGCTGGCGCTGGCGGGACTGGGCAAGCGGGTGCTGGTGATCGACGGCGACATGCGCCGCCCGGTCCAGCACAGCCTATTCCGCCTGCCCGCCGGTCGCGGCATCAGCGCATTGCTGACCGGGCAGGCGAGCGCGGATCAGGTCATTATGGACACCGGCACGACTGGCGTCGCCCTGCTTCCCTGCGGCGCGGTGCCGCCCAATCCGGCCGAACTGCTGGCGACTCCGGCGCTTGAAGCGCTGCTGCTGGCGGTGCGGGAGGAGTATGACACGGTGCTGATCGACGCGCCGCCGATCCTGGGCGGCACCGACGCGCTATTGCTGGCGGGGAAGGTGCAGGCCAGCCTGCTCGTGGTTGAATGGGGCCGCAATCATCATGGCGGCCTGCGCGCAGCCGTGGACCGCCTGCGCCGCGCGGGCGGCACCATCATCGGCGCCATCCTGACCAAGCAGCAGGGCCGGGCAATGGAATATGATTATCACCGGGGCGGGTGAGGTATAACGCCAACATCCGTTCGTTTCGAGCGAAGTCGAGAAACCAGCGCACTACGTTTCTCGACTTCGCTCGAAACGAACGGAGGCTGTGTCAAATCGCCCTCAAGCCCGCGCCAGGAGTCCTTCTACCAGCCCGTCAAACAGCCGCTTGCCATCGGTCGCGCCATGCGCTGCTTCGATGACCCGTTCGGGGTGCGGCATCATGCCCAGCACATTGCCCTTGTCGTTCAAAATCCCTGCAATATTGCGCGCCGAACCATTGACGTTTTCGGCATAGCGCAGCGCGATCCGGCCTTCGCCTTCCAGCCGGTCGAGCGTCGCGTCGTCGGCGAAATAATTGCCGTCATGATGCGCGACCGGATAGGAAATCGCCTCGCCAGCAGCATAGCGGCTGGTAAAGGCGCTCTGTGCATTTTCCACCGTCAGCGCGACGTCGCGGCACACGAAATGCCCGCCGGCATTGCGCAGCAGCGCGCCGGGCAGCAGGCCGCTTTCGGTCAGCACCTGAAAGCCGTTGCAGATGCCCAGAACGAACACGCCGCGATCCGCCGCCTGCGCCACCGCCTGCATCACCGGCGACCGCGCGGCCATCGCGCCGGAACGCAGATAGTCGCCATAGGAAAAGCCGCCCGGCACGCCGATCAGGTCGATGTCGTCGGGCAGCGCCGTATCACGATGCCACACCATGGTTGGCTTCGCGCCCGTCGCGGCCTCGAACGCCACTGCCAGGTCGCGGTCGCAATTGCTGCCCGGAAAGACGATGACGGCGCTCTTCATGGCTTAGGCGACCTTTTCGATGCGGTAATTTTCGATCACCGTGTTGGCCAGCAGCTTGCGGCACATGGCATCGATATCCTCGTCACTGGTGCCATCGGCCAGGTCCAGTTCGATGAGCTTGCCCGCGCGCACATCATTGACGCCATCAAAGCCCAGGCCTTCCAGCGCATGGTGGATCGCCCGGCCCTGCGGATCGAGGACACCGCCCTTGAGGGTGACGAAGATGCGGGCTTTCATGAGGGGCGAACTCCTTGATAACGACAGGACCGATCCTCGTGGATCGGGCGGATCGACTTTGCGGCTCCCCTAGTCCCCACGCGGCGGGGAGGCAAGCCATTATGCTTTTGTTAGCAACTGTTGCGATACTGTCATGCTGTAGAAATTCGGGGGAAGCATTGGGGCATGTCCGGGCTGGCGCTGGCGATGTTTGTCGGGCTGTTCGCATGGGGACAGCAGATCGTCGGCTATGACGACCCGCATGGAAAGGTGCAGCTTGCCCTGCTTGCGACCTTCAGTTTCGGCCTGATGATCGGCTATCGCGCCAATCGCTGAGCGTTTTTCAATGCCAATCGCCTGTCCCTTGCGCTAGGCGACCGATATGACGCCTGATTATGTTTATCTCGCCTGCGCCTTCATCGCCGTCGCCATTTCGGGTTTGGCCAAGGGCGGCTTTGCCGGTGTTGGCGCGCTCGCCATGCCGATCATGGCGCTCGGCGTCGATCCGGTGCGCGGCGCGGCGATCCTGCTGCCGATCCTGATCCTGCAAGACGCCGTCAGCGTCTGGGCGTTCCGCAAAAGCTGGGACGGGCATATCTTGCGCGTCATGCTGCCCGGCATGGCGGTTGGCGTTGCGCTGGGCTATGCGTTCGCCGCGCAGGTGCCTGAAACCACGGTGCTGGGCGTTCTGGGCGCGATTTCGATGCTGTTCGGGCTGCAACGGCTGTGGGTCGAGCGGGGCGGGGCGATCGTGCTGCCGTCCACCTCGCCCGACTGGGTGGGGATGCTGTTCGGCGTCGCCAGCGGATTTACCAGCCAGATCGCCCATGCTGGCTCACCCCCGTTCCAGATGTGGGTGCTGCCCAAACGATTGCCACGCGACAGGCTGGTCGGGACCACGGCGGTCGCCTTTGCCACGATGAACTGGATGAAGGTGCCAGCTTACGCTGCGCTGGGCCAATTCACCCGCGCCAATCTGACCGCCACCGCCATGCTGGTGCCGGTCGCGGTGGTCGCGACGCTGGCGGGCGTGGCGCTGGTGCGCCGGGTCGACGCCGCGCGCTTCTACACGCTCATCTATGTGCTGATGGTGCTGCTGGGCATCAAGCTGATCGCCGACGCGCTGATGGCCTGATCCAATACCGTCATGCCGGACTTGATCCGGCATCCAGGGCGGCTTTGGACCGACCCTGGATCCTGACTTGCGTCAGGATGACGGTGGATCGAAGGACTTATTCCTTCTCGCGCTTCTTGCGATGGGTGTCGAGGTCCAGCACCGTAGTGTCCAGCCCTTCGGGCAGCAGGCCCAAACGGCGCGCGACTTCCTGATAGGCTTCGACTTCGCCGCCCAGATCGCGGCGGAACCGGTCCTTGTCCAGCTTCTCGTTGGTCACCGCGTCCCACAGGCGGCAGCCATCGGGGCTGATCTCGTCGGCCAGGATGATGCGGCTGTAATCGCCGTCATACAGGCGGCCGAACTCCAGCTTGAAGTCGATCAGGCGGATGCCGATCCCGGCGAACAGGCCGCACATGAAGTCGTTGATGCGGATCGCCATGTCGGCAATGTCGTGCATCTCTTCCTGCGTCGCCCAGCCGAAGCAAGCGATATGCTCTTCGGAGATCAGCGGGTCGCCCAGCGCATCGTCCTTGTAGCAATATTCGATCAGCGTGCGGGGCAACTGCGTGCCTTCCTCGATCCCCAGCTTCTTGCTGAGCGATCCTGCGGCGACATTACGCACCACGACTTCGATCGGCACGATCTCCACCTGACGCACCAGCTGCTCGCGCATGTTCAGGCGACGGATGAAATGGGTCGGCACGCCAATCTGGCCGAGCAGCGTGAAAATATGCTCGGAAATCCGGTTGTTCAGCACCCCCTTGCCGGAAATCGTACCCTTCTTCTGCGCGTTGAAGGCGGTTGCGTCATCCTTGAAATATTGGATGATCGTGCCCGGTTCCGGGCCCTCATAAAGGATCTTTGCCTTGCCTTCGTAAATCTGGCGGCGACGGGCCATGCGCGTTCCTGTCTGGTCAAAAATACTGCGCCCCGACAATCGCGAATCGAGAAGGATCAGCGGGTGCCGGGGCTGCTTGGGCCTCGCCCATAGAGCAAAGCGGGCGGACGTGCAATTGGATGGGGAAGATCAGGCCAGACCCTTCATCCTGCGAAATTCGTCGAACAGCCCCAGGAAGCGATCGATATCCGCTTTGCTCAGGAAATAGGGCGTCGCCAGCCGCAGCTTGCTGGGTGCGCCGCCGCGGATGCGGACCTTGTGGTTGGTCCACAGCCAGTCCTGCAACTCCATCCGCTGCACCGGCGGCACATTGACCGTCGCGATCGCCCCGCGCAGCGCCGGGTCTGGCGATGTCCAGCTTTGCGCCCCGCGCTTCACCATCGCATCGTGGATATAGTCCGCCAGCATCCGGTTGCGCGCCTCGATCCGATCCATCCCGATCGCGTTGGCCAAGCCAATCGCGGCATTGAGGCCCATCAGCGTCGGGATGCAGGATGATCCGATCTGCATATAACGGTCCGCCTTGCGCGTCGGATCGTCATAGCCGCCGGTCACGACGGTACTCCACACCCGGTCCATCACATCCTCGTCACGCAGATAGAGGAAGCCGGTCCCCTTGGTCGCGAACAGCCATTTGTGCATCGACCCGGTATAGATGTCGCAGCCGATGTCATTGAGGTCGACCTTGATCATGCCGGGGGCATGAGCGCCGTCAAAGGCGGACAGGATGCCCTTTGATCGGGCAAGCGCGGCAATCTCCTTGGCGGGCAGGACTACGCCGGTCGCCGTGCTGATATGGCTGACGAAGATGATCCGGGTTTTGGGCGTGATCGCATCATTGATGCGGTTCAATATGTCCGCTGCATCCCTGGGCGGTTTGGGCATGGCGAATTTCCTGACGACCACGCCATAGCGGCGCTGGCGCAGCATCCAGGGCATTTCGCCCGACCCATGTTCCTCGTCCGACATCAGCACTTCGTCGCCCGGCTTCATGTCGAACCCGTTGGCGACATAGCTATTGGCCTCGGTGCAATTGCGCAGGATCGCCATCTGATCGACGGTCGCGCCCATGAAATCAGCAAAGGGCTTGCGATAGGCCTCCCACGACCCGTATCCCCAGATCGGATAATCTTCCGATCCCGCCTGCGTCATCTGCTCGGTCGTCTCGAACCCGTCGAAAATGGCCTTCAGCACGGGGCGGGGGGAGGAACCGACGGTGCCGACATTCAGGTTCACGACATCGGCCGGGATCAGGAATTGCTGGCGCAGCGCCGCCCAATAGGCGTCCTCATTCCTGCCGTGGAGATCGGCGGCGGGCAGGGGAATAGCAGCCAGCGCCTGCGCGGCGACCGGCTGGGCCAGTCCCGCTGCCGCCGCGCCGCCAAGGAAGGAACGTCGATCGAACATGAGCGCCTTTCCGGGCCGGTGCGGCCCATGGACAAGTTTGCTCAATGTTCAACGATGCGCCAACCAAAATCCGCCTACAGCACGTCCCCGAACATCGCCCAAATCAGCGCCAACCAGGCGACCATGCCAACGGCGCCAATGATGACGCCCGACCGGGCGCGCAGGGTGGCGGCCAGCCCGCGCGGTTCGTCATCTTCCTCGATCATCTGTTGTTGTTAGCCGTCTGCACCCTCCGGCTCAACCCGCGCGGTATCGCGCTCCACTGCCATCAACCGGCCAGTGAAACATTGCCGCCACCAGCTGATATCCTGCTGCTCGACACTATCCATCATCGCGCGCCAACGCCGCTGCCGCTCCTCCAGCGGCATGGAGAGCGCGCGCAGGATCGCGTCGGACATTTCTTCCGGGCTGTAGGGGTTGATGAGCAATGCATCTTTCAACTGCATCGCGGCCCCGGCAAAGCGTGACAGGATCAGCATGCCCGGATCGTCCGGGTTCTGCGCCGCGACATATTCCTTGGCGACCAGGTTCATCCCGTCGCGCAGCGGCGTCACCAGCCCGATCCGGGCGCTGCGATAGATGCCCGCGAGCTTGTCGCGCGGATAGCCCTGGTTGACGTAACGGATCGGGCTCCAGTCGACATCGCTATATTGCCCGTTGATCCGCCCGGCCAACGCATCCAGCGTCGCGCGGATCTGCTGGTAACTTTCCACCTCGCCACGCGATGGCGGCGCGATCTGGGTCAGCACCACCTTGCGATGATAGTCGGGATGATCCTTCAGGAAGCGGGCATAGCCGGTAAAGCGCTCCTCCAGCCCCTTGCTATAGTCTAGCCGGTCGACCCCCACGATCATCGCCCGGTCCTGCAGGGAGCGGCGGACCTGTTCATGCATGTCCTGTGCGGGCTGACTGACGGCGGCGTCGGCAAATTCCTTCGCGTTGATGCCGATCGGGCAGGCGACAGCCTGGATCGTCCGGTCGCCCACGGTGACGAAATCGCCATTCACGCTGCCGCCCATTTCGCGCTCGACATAATGGCGGAAGGATTCGAGCCATTCCTCCGTATGGAAACCCACGACGTCATAGGCGAACAGCGTGCTGACCAGCTTGCTATGGTGGGGCAGCGACACTAGCAACCGGGTGGGCGGCCAGGGGATGTGCAGGAAAAAGCCCATCTTGTTGCGATGGCCTCGGTCGCGCAGCATCTGGCCCAACGGGATCATGTGATAATCATGGACCCAGATGACATCTTCCGGCTCGATCAGCGGCGCGGCGGTATCGGCAAAGCGCTGGTTGACCCGGTTATAGCCGCCCTCGAAATCGCGCGCATATTCGGCCAGATCAATGCGGAAATGGAACAGCGGCCACAGCGTCTTGTTGGCGTATCCGTTATAATATTCGTCGACATCCTGCTCTTCCAGATCGATCGTCGCCGTCTTGACGCCGTCATCCTCGGAAAAGCCGATATGGCCGGTAAAATTGTCGGTGACCTCGCCCGACCAGCCGATCCACGTCCCCCGGCTTTCGCGCAAGGCCTGCGCCAGCGCGACCGCCAGGCCACCCTGATTACCCGACTTGTTGGGCCGCGACACGCGGTTGGAGATAACTATCAGGCGGCTCATCGCATCACGCTCCACGGTTTGCTCAACAGGACGGCGCAGTTGATGATGCCGACGAGCGAATAGGTTTGCGGATAATTGCCCCACAATTCGCCGGTCGCCGGATCGATGTCCTCGGACAATAATCCTGCGGCGGTGCGGCGGCTCAGCATCTCCTCGAACAGTCTGCGCGCTTCCTCCGTGCGACCGGTGCGATGCAGCGCTTCGATCAGCCAGAAGGTACAGACGTTGAAAGCAGTCACCGGCTCGCCGAAATCGTCCGGGGTGCTGTAACGCAGCATGTCATTGCCACGCCGCAGGTCCGCCTCCAGCGCCGCAAGCGTGCCAACGAACATCGGATCATCCGCCGTCAGGAAGCGCAGATCGAGCAGTTGCAGCAGCGAAGCGTCGCGCGAATCATCCTCGAAATTGGCCGAGATTGCCTTGCTGTCCGCCCGCCACGCCGCCTCGACGATCCGCGCCTTCATCGTATCGGCCCGGTTCTGCCAGTGCGCGGCGCGCAGCGGTAGGTCGAGCGCCTGCGCCGCATGGGCCAGCCGGTCGCACGCTGCCCAGCACATGACCGCGCTATAGCTGTGGACATGGGTGCGGTTGCGCAATTCCCACAGGCCAGCGTCCGGCTTGTCGTAAACCGTCCAGGCCCGCTCGCCCACCGCCTCCAGCGCCTCGAAATCGGCATGGCCCGCCATGCGCAGCAGCCGCTGGTCGATAAAGCCCTGCACCGACGACAGCACGATCTGGCCGTAGGCGTCATGCTGGATCTGGCTATAGGCGGCATTGCCCACCCGGACCGGACCCATGCCGCGATAGCCGGGCAGCTTGTCAGCCTCCCATTCGGTCAGCGTCGCCTTGCCGCGCACATCATAGAGCGGCTGGATATGCCCGCCCTTCGCGCCATCCACGATATTGCGCAGATAGACGAGATAGCTCTCCAGCACATCGAGTGCGCCCAGCCGATTGAGCGCCTCCACCGTATAATAAGCGTCGCGTACCCAGCAGTAGCGATAGTCCCAGTTCCGCCCCGAATCGGCATGTTCGGGGATGCTGGTCGTCAGCGCCGCGACGATCGCGCCGGTCTCTTCATGCTGGCATAATTTCAGCGTGATGGCCGAACGGATGACCGCTTCCTGCCACTCCGCCGGGATCGCAAGACCCCGCACCCACAGCCGCCACTCTTCGATCGTATCGTCCAGCATCCGCTCGATCGCCGGGCGCAGCGCATCGGAAAAGCCCTCGTCCGGCCCCATGAAGAAATGCGCATCCTGTTCCAGCCGGAACCAGCTTTCCTGCGCGATCAGACCAATCGGTGCATCGGTCGACACCCGCATTGCCATGTAGGACAGCACCATGCGGATATGGTTGGAGCCATAGCTGATCGGCACGCTTTCCGCATTCCACGCGGTCGTGGGGCGCAGCCGCACCCTGATGCGCGGCGAACCGGCCACCGGGCGCACGATCCGGGCAAAGGCGACCGGCCGATACATACGGCCCTTATGCTTGTGGCGCGGGCAGAAATCGAAAATCTCGATCGCATTGCCTTGCGCATCGCTCTGCCGCGTGATCAGCACCGGCGTATTGCGCAGATAATGCTGCTCCACCGCCACGCAATTTTCCAGTTCGATCGCCCAGAAGCCGCGCGCTGCCTCATCATCCCATTCCGCATCGTCCAGCAGTGCGGAAAAGACCGGATCGCCATCGACGCGCGGAACGCAGGCCCACACCATGCGACCGGCCCGGTCGATCAAGGCCGACGCCTGGCAATTGCCGATCGGCCAAAGGTCCAACGTGCGGGCGTCGCCGCCCAATAGCGGGTGGTGGATGCTGTTTATCGGTCTGCCCCTCATGCATATCTGGCTGGTCGAGGGGACGCGGATCAGCCGAGCCGCGCGACCCCTTCATTCAGATAATGCCTGACGGCCGCAACCTGTTCCAAACTATATGCCGCGCGTGTCGCCCGCTTCGGCCCGACCAATATGCCAGCCCCGCCCAGATCGGCGGCAGCGGCAAAGCCCTCCTCATCAGTCACATCGTCGCCGATAAACACAGGCATGCCACCCGCCATCGGCCCCTGCGCCATCAGCGCATGGACCGCGCTGCCCTTGTCCGCGCCATCGGGCCGCAATTCATAGAGCATCTTGCCCTGCTGGAGCGCCAGCCCATCATGATCCGCCCATTGGCGCGCCAAGGCATGGGCGGCATCCTGCCAGACCGGCGCGCCGCGATAGTGCAGCCCGACGCTGATCGATTTGCGTTCGACCAGCACGCCGGGCTTGTCGGCGGCAAAGGCATGGAAGGCGGCTTCGGCATCATCGATCGCCGCCGGGCGCGGTGGCGCCTCGACCGCGCCGCCGGGCCGCGCAAATTCCAGCCCATGCGTCCCCGCCAGCAGGAAATCGCCAAAGCCCAACTCCCGCAATGTCGCAACCGACCGTCCGCTGACGATCGCCAGCCGCCCGTCCAGCCGCTCCCGCAAGGTCAGGAGCAGCTGCACCAGCCCGTCGTCCACGATCACCCCGTCCGGGGTCGCGCTAATGGGCGTCAGCGTCCCGTCAAAGTCGAGAAACAGCGCGGCACCGGTCAACAGTGCGGGCGGGGGCGGGGGAAGGGGATGATCGAACACGGGCGCAAAGTGGCGTCTCGCCCGCGATACACAAGCCCCGTTCTCGATTTTACGCGCCGCACCGGCTGTCGCTGGACCAGGGGGCTGACCAGTTTATGCAATGCAGCACGCGGAATGCCTGCATGATCCGCGCGATCAGTCGGTCGATCCCGGCGCTGGTTTCGACATGGTTCTCAGTCCACAATTGGGCGTCATACTGGTCGCGCATGGTCGCGATCCTTTCGATTGAAATAGTGCAGCTTTGCGAGACAGCCAATGCGCCGTTTCCGTAGCGATCACCAACAAAAGCATGGACAGGGATTATAAGCCTGCCTTATGCAAGGCCATGTCCGTCCTGCCCCCGCTTTCCGCCGTTCGCGTGTTCGAGGCTGCCGCCCGGCTCGAAAATTTCACCGCCGCCGCGCAGGAACTGGGCATGACCCAGGCTGCCGTCAGCTATCAGGTGAAGTTGCTGGAGGAACGGCTGGGGCTGAGCCTGTTCCAGCGCGCCGGTCGCCGCGTGCTTTTGACCGACAAGGGACGGGAAATCGCGCCGGTCATCATCCGCGCTTTCGATCAGATGCGGCAGGGTTTCGCCGCGCTGGCTCAGGATCATTCGACCGTCCTCACCATCAGTTGCACCAACAGCTTCGCCCATCTCTGGCTCGCCTCTCGAATCGGTGCGTTCCAGATGCGCCATCCGGGGCTGGCGGTGCGGATTCAGGCTGACGATGCCGTCGTTGATCTCGCCCATGCTGGCGTGGACTTGGCGATAAGGGGCGGGAAGGGCAATTGGCCGGCGCTGGAGGCACGGTTGCTGACGCATAATCGCCTCGCGCCGATGTGTAGCCCGGCATGGCTGGCGCGCAATGGTCCTGTCGCCGATGCGCAGGCGCTCCACGCCCTGCCGCGCCTGTCGCCCGACGATATGTGGTGGCATGAATGGTTCGCGGCCATGGGGGTGGAGGCTGACCCCGCCGACGGGCCACCCGGCATCGCGCTCGACAGCCAGGTGATGGAAGGTCGCGCCGCGATTGGCGGGCAGGGGATCGCCATCCTCAACCTGTTCCTGTGGAAGGCGGAGGTGGAGGCGGGATTACTGGTCGAAGCCATGCCCTCCTATGTCCGCGAATTTGCCAGCTACTGGATTGTCTATCCGCCTCACGCCCGCAACACTGCCAAGGTAAAGGCGTTTCGCGACTGGATCAGCGCCGAATTCGCCGCCGCCATCGCCGATGACCCGGAAGGACGCTACTTGCCCCGCGACGCATGATGCGTATGTTCATGCGCATATCATATGCAGGAGTCGGTTGTGACCAGGCATGAACGGATCGGGACGCGCAAGGCAACCAACCTGTCGCTGGACACAGGGCTGGTTGCGGATGCGCGGGATTTGGGGATCAATTTGTCACGCACATGCGAGGATGCGCTGCGTAAGGAAATCGCCGCCGAACGCGGACGACGCTGGCAGGAGGAGAATAAGGAAGCGATCGCGGCCTGGAACGTCTGGGCCGAGAATAACGAGCTGCCGCTCGACAAATATCGGCAGTTCTGATGGCGCGCTTTGGCGTGTACCGGCTCCCGGATCGGGGCCTTGTCCTCGATTGCCAGAGCGATCATGTCGATCATCTGGGAACCCGTCTGGTCGTTCCGCTCTTGCCGCCCGATGAAATGCCCGCTGCCCTACCGGCGCTGCACCCCTGCTTCGATATAGAAGGTGAGCGGCGAATGATGGCTACGCATCTGGCCGGGGCCGTCCATTCACGACTGTTGAAACAACCCGTTGCGATGCTGCACCACCGTCAGGATGACATTATGCGCGCACTCGACATACTTTTGACCGGTTTCTGATCCTGCGAAATTCCCGTTCCGTTCCTCTCATCTGCCTGCTAGGCCGTTTTTGATGACCGATTTTCGCGATCCCCTCGACAGTATCAAGGACCATCCGTTCGACGCTGCGCTGTCGCAACGCTATCTCGTCTATGCGCTGTCCACCATCACGGCGCGATCGCTGCCGGATCTGCGTGACGGGCTGAAACCGGTGCATCGCCGTTTGCTCTGGGCGATGCGACTGCTCAGGATGGAACCGTCCGGCGCGTCGCCTGACGTGCTGGTCGCCAACCCGGCCCGCAACGGCACCAGTTACAAGAAATGCGCCCGCGTCGTGGGCGATGTCATCGGCAAATATCACCCCCATGGCGACAGCAGCGTCTATGATGCTATGGTCCGACTGGCGCAGGATTTCGTCCTGCGCACGCCTTTGGTCGACGGGCAGGGCAATTTCGGCAATATCGACGGCGATAATGCCGCGGCCATGCGCTACACCGAAGCGCGCCTGACCCAGCCAGCCGCGGATCTGATGGCGGGGCTGGACGAAGGCACGGTCGATTTCCGCCCGACCTATAATGGCGAAGATGAAGAGCCGGAGATTTTCCCCGGCCTCTTCCCCAACCTCCTCGCCAACGGCGCCAGCGGCATTGCGGTCGGCATGGCGACCAGTATCCCGCCGCATAATGTCACCGAAATCCTCGACGCCGCAGCTTTGCTGATCGACAATCCCGATACGGATCATGCCGCGCTGATGGCGGTCGTGAAGGGGCCGGACTTCCCCACCGGCGGCGTGCTGGTCGATAGCCCGGCGATCATCGCCGAAGCCTATGCCACCGGGCGCGGCGCATTCCGCACCCGCGCGCGCTTTTCGACCGGCAAGGATGATCAGGGCGTCTGGGAACCGACCGGCATCGAGAGGTTGAGCGGCGGCACCTGGCAGTTGGTCGTCAGCGAAATCCCCTATCAGGTGCAGAAGGGCAAGCTGATCGAGCAGATTGCCGCCATCATCAACGACAAGAAGCTGCCGATCCTGGAGGATGTCCGCGACGAAAGCGATGAGACGATCCGCATCGTCATCACGCCTAAGACGCGCAATGTCGATCCGCAGGTGCTCAAGGACAGCCTCTACCGGCTGACCGATCTGGAAAACCGCTTCCCGCTCAATCTCAATGTGCTGGACGCCACCCATACGCCGCGCGTGCTGGGGTTGCGCGCCGTGCTGGTCGAATGGCTCAAGCATCAGATCGACGTGCTGATCCGCCGCGCGCAGCATCGCCTCGCCAAGATTGCCGACCGGCTTGAACTGCTCGACGGCTATATCATCGCCTATCTCAACCTGGACCGGGTGATCGAGATCATCCGTACAGAGGATGAGCCGAAGCTGGTAATGATGGACGAATTTGCCCTGACCGACCGGCAGGCCGAAGCCATCCTCAACATGCGGCTGCGTTCGCTGCGCAAGCTGGAAGAGATGGAGCTGCGCCGCGAACATGCCGATCTGGTGGCGGAGCGGGACGACCTGCAAAAGCTGGTCGAAAGCCCGCAGCGCCAGCGTGCCAAGCTGAAGCGCGACATCGCCGCGCTGCGCAAGCGCTACGGGCCGGACACTGTCCTTGGCCATCGTCGCACATTGGTCGAGGAAGCCGGACCCGCGCGGGAAATCCCGCTGGAGGCAATGATCGAGCGCGAACCGATCACCGTCATCCTGTCCGAACGCGGCTGGATCAGGGCGATGAGCGGTCACCGCGATCTTGCCGCCGCCGACACGTTGAAATTCAAGGAAGGCGATGGTCCGCAATTTGCCTTCCACGCCTACACCACCGACAAGCTGCTGCTCGCCACCTCCACTGGTCGCATATACACGCTGGGGTCGGACAAGCTGCCGGGCGGACGCGGCTTTGGCGATCCGGTGCGTTCACTGGTCGATATGGACAATGAAGGCGCCATCGTCGCCTTCATGCCCGCGCGGACCGGCACCGACCTTTTGCTGGCCTCCTCCGACGGGCGCGGCTTCATCGCGGCCGTGGCGGAAATCATGGCCGAGACTCGCAAAGGGCGTCAGGTCGTCAACATCCGGACCGGCTCGAAGCTTGCCGTCATCCGCCCGGTGGCACCGGGGGCGGACAGCGTCGCGGTGATCGGCGAAAATCGCAAGCTGCTGGTGTTTGCACTCGATGAAATGCCCCGCATGGCGCGCGGGCAGGGGGTACAGATGCAGCGCTATCGCGACGGCGGCCTGTCCGACGCCATCGCCTTCCGCCTGTCCGATGGCCTCAGCTGGACCATGGGCGGTGAAACCGGACGGACCCGCACCGAATCGGACATGACGCCCTGGAAAGTGGCACGCGGGGCAGCCGGACGGATGCCGCCCACCGGCTTTCCGCGCGACAATCGCTTTTGATGACCATTTTTTACAACGGTTGCTGGATCGTTTCCTGAAAATTTACCGCTTCCCGATATGGCCAACGCATGGAATCCATTTCTGTGCGCAACTGGCCAGTCGGAAAGACCAGCAAGGACCCTGTCTCAGGGATAGCGGGCGCGCATCCGTCCTATGTCGTAGCACCGACCCAATGGCTGGCCGCCCTGTCGCAGGCGGCAGCCATTTTATCGCATCATGACAGCATGTTATCGCTGGTCGAAGGCAATGATCGTTTTCTGCAAGCCTTTCGCCAGCATCAGGAAAGGGACGGTGCCGTCTCGCAGGCTGCGACGATATGGCGCGAACGCATCCTGAAGTTCATTCAGTCGAATCAGACCGCCGACAGCTTCGAAATCCGCCGCGATGGCAAGCTGGGGCCGGAATATTTCATGTGCACAATCGGCCGCCTCCCGGCTGATGCGGATCACCCCGAACTCTATCTGTTCACCGCGACCGACCGCACCAGCGAACGCACGATCGAAAAAAATCTGCGCCGCGAATTGCTGTCCGACGGCCTGACCGCACTACCCAACCGCACCGGTTTCGGTGAAGAGATTGACGATCGGATCAGCAACACGGTCTGGCCTGAAAATGCCCAGTTCGGCATCATCGCCATCGACCTTAGCCGGTTCAGCCGGGTCAATGAATCGCTCGGCCCCATGGCGGGCGATGAATTGCTGATCACGGTTGCCAAGCGGCTGAAATCCAGCCTGCGGCAAGGCGATGTGCTGGCCCGCATCGGCGGCAATGATTTTGCGATATTTGCGCGCCTTAACAATGGCTTGTCCGACGCACTGCATATCGTTCAGCGTATCAAGGAAGCGCTCAGTTCGCCGATTCGGCTGAGCGATCTGCAAATCCGGGTCGACTGCGCGATCGGCTGCGCCCTGTCGACCAGCCTGAGCGATGATCCCGACGATATCGTTCGCAAGGCGCAGGCTGCGGTCAAGATCGCCAAACGCAGCGGCAAGGTGGAAATCTACCGCAACGGCGTCCTCAAGGAGGCGCAGCGTCGCTTCTCGATCGAAAGCCGGCTGCGCGACGCACTGGCCCAGGGCGGCCTGTCGCTCGCCTATCAACCACTCATCCACCTCCAGACTGGCGAGATTACCGGGTTCGAGGCGCTCGCCCGTTGGGATGACGAGGAACTGGGCCATGTGTCTCCGGTAGAGTTTATCGCCGTGGCTGAAGAAAGCGGCCTCATCACCCCCCTGGGCCGCTGGGCCGCCTATGAAGCGGCGCAGGCGCTATCGCGCTGGGACGCCAAATTCGGCCAGCCCATGCCCGTCGGGGTCAACGTCAACCTCTCGCCGATCCAGATGGCGCGCGATGATGTGGCGTCCATGTTTGAAGAAGCGCTGCGCTATTCGGGCATAGCGGGCCGTCGCCTGACCGCCGAAGTCACCGAAAGCGCGATCATCGCCGATCCCGACAAGGCGCGCAAATTGCTGTTCGCGCTCAAGGATTTGCATATGTCGATCGCGATGGACGATTTCGGCACAGGCTTCTCCAACCTCGCAAGCCTGCACAGCCTGCCGATCGACATATTGAAGATCGACCGCAGTTTCGTGTCGTCCATGCTGGGGGATCGCGACAAGACGGTCATCGTTCGCACCATCCTCTCGCTCGCCGAATCGCTCAATCTCAAGGTCACGGCCGAAGGGATAGAGACGCAGGAGCTCGCCCATGCGCTCCAGCAAATGGGGTGCTGGCAGGGGCAGGGCTATCATTTCGCCAAGCCGATGGCCGAACAGGATGCCTTCGACTATTGGCGCGCCCGCTGGAATTTCGAAACCGTCTGATCGGCGATCGCGCCAACCCGCGCGGCATCAGGGAAACCCTCGGCCACCCAAATATCCTGCACGATATTCAATGCCTTGGCGACGTCCGGGCCAGGTGCCAGCCCACGCGCGATCAGCGCGCCACCGCTGATCGGCAATTTGGGCGGCGTCCAGTCAGCCAATGCAGCAACGCCCGACAGGTCAGCATCACCGTTCAGCAGCAACCGGTCGATCGCCCCCTCAACCCCGATATGCCAGGCCAGCGCCCGGATCGGCGCATCGCCCAATCCAGCCTCCAGCGCAATCGTCAGCCGCTTGCGCGCCTTGTTCGACAATTTGAGCCGCGCCCCCACCAGATCGGCCCGCGCCGCGTCGGGCGGTAACAGGGCCGCCAGCCGCCGCAACGCCGACGGCGCGACTCCCGCTGCCACCTCCCGCGCTATCAACCGCTCCAACCGGTCGATCCCCGCGCCATCCACTTCGGGCAGGACCGGCGTCAATATCCCGCCATCGACCATCAGGCGCAGAGCATGGATCGGTGCCGCCACGCCCAGCAATTTCAGCAACTCATCGGCAATCCGCTCACGCGACAGCGCCATCAGGCTGTTGGCCGCTGCAACGCAGGCTGCATAGGCAACATTGTCCAGCTCATCGTCGCCATAGCGCGCAAGAAAGCGGAAATAGCGCAATATGCGCAGATGATCCTCGGCAATCCGCGCGTCAGCATCGCCGATGAAGCGCAACCGCCGCGCTTCCAGATCAGCAATCCCGCCGAAAAAGTCGGTAATCTCTCCGCTGAGCGGATCGGCATAGAGAGCGTTGATCGTAAAGTCCCGTCGCGCCGCATCCTCGCGCCAATCGTCGGTATAGGCGATGATCGCGCGCCGCCCGTCCGTGCTGACGTCACGGCGCAGCGTCGTGATCTCGACCGGCCAGCCTGCAATCACGGCGGTGATCGTGCCATGCTCGATGCCCGTCGGCACCGCCTTGATCCCCGCAGCCTTCAGCCTGTCGACAACATCATGCGGGTCCAGCGTCGTCGCAATGTCGAGGTCATTGACCGGCAGGCCCAGCAACCCATCGCGCACCGCCCCGCCGACGAAGCGCGCCTTGCCACCTGCCGCATCCAGCGCCACCAGCAAATCATCAAGCCCGGGACGATGCCGCCATGGCGCATCGGGCAACAGCACGCTCATGCCGCCCCCAGTCTGCGCGACAGGTTGGCCAGGATCGCGGCGGTCACGCCCCATATCCGCCGGTCCTGCCACATGATCTCGTAATAATGGCGCACCGCTCCTTCAAATTCGACGGCATGTTGGACCCGGTTGGCCGGGTCGAGGGCATAGGCGAGCGGCAGTTCGAACCAGTCCGCCACCTCGCTTTCCTGCGGTCGCAGCGGCAGGTCGGGGGGGATCACCGCCAGCACCGGCACGATGTCGAACCCGGTAAACGTATGATAGCGGTCGGACGTGCCGATCACTTGCGCCAGATGCGGCGGCAGGCCGATCTCCTCCTCCGCCTCCCGTAGTGCCCCGGCAATTTCGTCAGCGTCGCTCGCATCGACCCGCCCACCGGGAAAGGCGATCTGCCCGGCATGTTTGCGCAGCCGTTCGGACCGCTGGGTCAGGATCAGCCCCGGTTCTGCCCGGTCGGTGATCGCCACCAGCACGGCGGCGGGCGCCAGCGCTATGTCTCCGTCAATACGCGGGTCACGTGTATCGGACAGCAGGAAGTCGCCTGTCCGGCGATGTCCCTCGGCCAGCGCGGCGCGCAGCCGCTCCGCCAGCGTCATGCCGCGCCGTCCAGCGGGAAAAAAGCACCATTGCTCCAGAGGCCGACCCGCTCGGCGCCTTCATCCAGCGCCAGATTCATCAGCTCATAATAGACGCTGCGCACGACCAGCGCCTCCAGTCCGGCGCGGACATGCAGATAGGGATGCGGCCCGTCCGCCGTCTCACGGATCAGCAGCGCATTGTCCGGTCCCGCCGCGATCAAATCGCCGGTATTCAGCCGGAACGCCAGCGCCCGTTCGCGCCCTTCACCCTCGCTCTTGAGTTCGACCGCCACGAACGGCGCATCCTCGACCGCGATACTCAGCTTCTCGACCGGGGTGACCAGCACATAGCTGCCGTCCGCCTCGCGCCGCAATATGGTGGAAAACAGCCGCACCATCGCCTCGCGCCCGATCGGCGATCCTTGATGAAACCATGTGCCGTCGCGCGCGATCCGCATCTCGCTGTCGCCGCAATGGGCCGGGTTCCATTTCTCCACCGGCGGCAGTTTTTTTTCGGCAAGCAGGCGCGCAATGTCGCTCAGCGACAGGTCGGCCAGGTCGGGCAATGGGTCCATCGGCATGGCTTAGCAGATAGGATCGCTGCGCCCCGATGGCAAAGGGGGAATCAGGCGGTAACGCGAATATCGGGACCTAGCATCCCCGCGCCACCCACAGCGCGACCGTCGACCGACAGCGCCAGCAACCGCCGCTGCCCGACCGGGCCGGGCGCGCGCCATCCGCCAGTATCATCGGCACTAAAGCCCCAGAAACGGCCATAATATTCCGGGTCGCCGATCATCATCAGCGGTGCGGTCCCGTGCGCCTTTGCAGCGGCGACAACGGCGTCCATCATCGCCCGGCCATGGCCACCACCCTGATGCGCCGGATCGACCGCCACGGGGCCGACCATGATATAGGGCCGCTGCGTTCCGTCATCCTGCGTCAACGCCACCGGCCAGCTTTGCAGCGATCCGATCAATACGCCGTCATCATCCACCACAGCGAAGGAGAGCGCGGGAATCCAAGCGGTCGTCCCGCGAATCAGATAGGCCGTCCGTCCATGCCGGTCCGTGCCGAACGCATCGTCGAGCAGCCGCTCGATCGCGTCTGGCCGCTGGCTTTCAAGAGGGACAATCATAGACACGTCTTGCCGATCCGCCATCAATGGCGCATGGACCGCGCCGGGAGCGGCGGGCTTTACCGCCCGCATCGCAAAATGAAAGACTAAACTGGCCCCGCCTGACAGCAGGAAAGGGCCGGATATGGCGGGCCATGCAAACTGGATTTGACGATTTTTTGACGCTGGAGGTCAATAACCTCCATGTCGATGTGCTGACCGGCATTTATTCGGAGGAGACCCATCTCCCCCAGCCGCTGCGCATCTCCATCCGCGCGCGGCTGACGATCGCGGATCATTATGATCCTGCGACGCCGTTGACGCAGTCCAAAAATTATATGGACCTTAAACATGCGGCCTCGACCGCCTTGCCCGATGGGGTCCATTTCACCCTGATAGAGGCGGTGGCCGACCATATCGTCGACACCATCTTCCTTCAGGGCGACAATGTGACCCATGTCGAAGTGAAGATCGTCAAGCTGGCCTTGTCCGAACGTGGCGAGGAGATTGGCATCACGCTTGGCCGCAGCCGGAAATAACGGTTTCCAAAAACACAATGTGTTCCCGCGAAGGCGGGAGTCCAGTTCCGGGGTTTCAACTGGACTCCCGCCTGCGCGGGAGTACGCCGCTCACCCCTTCTTGATCAGCCCGATCTCGATCAGCCGCTCGGTCAGATAATCATGCGCGCTGATCGGCGGGTCGCGGCGCGGATTGGTTTGACTCACACATTGCGGCAGGGCGTCGATCATCACGTCGGGCCGCAGGTGCAGGAAGAAGGGCATCGAATAGCGCGAATGGCCGCGCCGCTCCGGCGGCGGATTGATCACGCGGTGGCTGGTCGATGGCAGCATATGGTTGGTCAGCCGCTGGAGCATGTCGCCGACATTGATCGCCAGCGCGCCGGGTGGCGGCACCACCGGCAGCCAGTTGCCGTTGCGGTCCTTTAGCTCCAGCCCGCCTTCCTCGGCCCCCAGCAACAGGGTGATCAGGTTGATGTCCTCATGCGCGCCCGCGCGGATGCCCGGCGCTTGTGGCGACACCGGCGGATAATGGAGCAATCGCAGGATTGAATTGCCCCGGTCGATCGGCCCGTCGAACCAGCGTTCTTCCAGCCCCAGATAGAGCGCGATCGCCGACAGCAGTTCCGCGCCGACCCGGTCGAACTCGGCATAGAGTTTGGAAAAGACGGGGTGGAATGCGGGCAGTTCGTCGGGCCAGACATTGGGCGGCATCGTCTCGGCCAGCGGATCGCCCGGCGGCAAATCGCGCCCGACATGCCAGAATTCCTTCAGGTCATTCTCGCTCGCGCCCTTGGCGATTTCGGTGCCGAACGCGGTATAGCCGCGCTGGCCGCCATTATATTTGGCATCATAGGCGCGCTTGGCGGCTTCGGGCAGGACGAAAAAGTCGCGCGCCAGCGTCCATCCCGCGTCGATCAGCGCCGGGTCCATGCCATGATCGCGCACCATCGCGAAGCCGAATCGCTGGAAGGATTCGCCAAACGCTTTCGCGAAATCCGCCTTGCTCAACTCCGCCATCGACAGGACGGGCACCTGATCCAGCACCGATTGCGACACTTTATACTTCTCCGAAATTTGGGTCCGAAAACTCTGGGGCAGGGCGTGCAACATAAGGAACGCGCACCGATATTCCCATCCTTGATCGCGGCGAAGCGGTGATGCAAGGAGGCAAAATGAACTATTGGCTGATGAAATCGGAACCCGATGTTTTTTCCTATGACGACCTGGTCGCCAAGGGGAAGGCGGAATGGGACGGTGTGCGCAATCACACCGCGCAGATCAACATGAAGGCGATGCGCCGGGGCGACCTGGCGCTCTTCTACCACAGCAATATCGGGGTAGAGGCCGTGGGCATCATGGAAATTGTCGAGGAAGCGGCTCCCGACAGCACCGACGAGAGCGGCAAATGGATCGCGATCCATGTCCACGCCCGCGAAAAGCTTGCCAAACCGGTCACGCTCAAGACGATGAAGGCCGATCCGGCCCTGGCTGGCATGGTCATGCTGCGCCAATCACGCCTGTCCGTGTCACCGGTGTCAAAGGCAGAGTTTGATCATATCGTCGCACTATCAAAGGCTTAAGGCGTCATAATCGTTCCGGTTGCGTTCTGCGCAACTGTTCCGGCGCTTTTTGCGATTGTCGCTTTGCTGCGCTGCGACATAGAAGCGCCTCAACAGAATAAGAATATTACAGAGGTGTTTGATCGGCATTCACAAGGAGTTTACCCATGCGAATGCTGTCCAAGTTTGTTGCCGCCAGCGCCCTTAGCGCTTTTGTCGCCCTCGTTGCCCCTGCCCAGGCTGAAGAAGCCGCCAAGCAGCGCTTCACCCACGAAGGCTATACCTACGTCTATAACGTCAAGGATACCAAGTCGGGTAAGGTCATTTCCGGCCGTCGTTTCCCCGATGCGGTTGCCTTCAACCTCTCGGTCAAAGACGGCAAGGTTTCCGGCGTTTCCGGCGGCCAGCAGGTCACGTTCAAGGTTGACGAAGCGCGCGGCGCTGCCTCGAACTGAGCGTCACGCCTTTTGAGCCAATAAAAAGGCCGCTTCCGACGGGAAGCGGCCTTTTTTGTTGGCTCGGTGCTTAGCGGCAGCGACGCTTGCTGTCGACTTCCTTGCCGAGCAGACCGCCACCAACGGCACCCAGGATCGTACCGGTCGTGCGTTCGCCGCGCGTATCGATCGCCCGGCCCAGCAATGCGCCGCCAGCGGCACCTACGATCAGGCCGGTCGTGCCATTGGACTTGCGGCAATAGGTCCGGCCATCGCGACCGCGCCATTCCTTGTACCGATAATGTTTGCGCGCCTGTGCGCCGTCAGTCGGCACGGCCATAGACATCGGAACGGCCAGCGAGACAGCGGCCAGGGCGAGCAGGGCTTTACGCATGAGTATCTCCTCCATTTGCGTTGGTTTGACGCTTGAACCACTGCACTTTGACCCAGGTTGCATGAACATCTCACAACGAGATAAGTCGTTGGTTATAAATCACTAAATTTTTAGGCGAACGGACGCCCGGCAGGGACGAACGGGCAGTGTAAGCCGGAGTGGGGATGTTCATCCTCGCGCCGCCGGGCTGGAATGCATCCCCTGACAGCCGCAGGAAAGTTATCCACAGCTTTATGACAATTCTGATACGCGCCACTGCCGATTCCGCTTTGCGCGACTCGCTTTTGGTGAGAGCATCCCTTTATCGGAACAGCAGAAAACGGAGCGATCCATTTCCAACAAATCCCTGCTAAAACAGGAATTTAATGCTGTCCTGAAGGTCCGCTGGAAGGCGTCGTTCGCAAGGACGACATCAACCAACGGATCGGTCCAAAAAGACCGCTGCCGGGTACGCGCGAAAGTGAACGTCGGGCATCGGATATTGGAGGACCAGAGCCGGATTGGCTGCCCTTGGCCCGATCCGGAGCAGTCCTTGGCAAACAGCCTTTCAGGCCGGCGCCAGGACAACGCCGGGCCGATGATCGCCTCTCGCCAGAGAAGCGGATCGCATGACCCGACGGCAGTGGGGACCGACAGCAATGTCGGCCCCCATTTTGCGTTTGGAGCCTGGCGCTGAACGCATCGTGGGGGAATCGCGCCAACTGGTGCCGGATGCAGGATTTGAACCCGCGACCTTCGGTTTACAAAACCGCTGCACTACCACTGTGCTAATCCGGCGCACCAGTCAGGCGACACGCCCTTACTATCAGATGACGCCGAACGTCCAGCCCTCCGTTGCAGCAATTTGTCGATCGAGCGGGGCTGGCGTCCACAGCGCATCCTGCCGCGCCACCGCCCTCATCCACGCCGCTGTCACAATCGCGTCCGCACCATGATCGTCCGGCATCGCGCCCTCATGCCGCTCCGACCCGATTCTCTCCAGCGCATCATTGAGCGCAACAGCGTCGCGCATCTTGGCTCGCCCCTTCGCCCGCCCGGCCGCAGACGCGGCGAGGCTGGTGTAGATTTCCACGATCAGCGACCCGTGCGCGGGCAAAGGATCGAACGGCCATACTGGCACATCGCCCCGCACCCGGTGCAGCAATCGCATCCCGGCAAAGCTGGCCTTGGCCACCTGCGCCGCGCCGATCGCGTCATAGACGGTGGATGGCTTGCCCCCGCCACCTGCCAGATAGTGCGCCTCGCACGCACGATTATGCATATAACCGGCCTTCACCCCGTCCGCCTTGCCGAAATAGAAATGCCGCCGGTGCGCAACCTCCAGCAGGCTCGCCGCACCCAGGTCCACATCCTCGCAAATCGCATCGACATAGGTCCAGAAGTCCGGCCCATTGTCCGGCACGGCGTCACCCGGCAAATAGCCGCCCCGCGCCACAAAAGGCGGCGCAAAGCTGAAATCGAAACCGAACAGGGTAGGGGCCTCGCCCGCTATGCCTACCAGCCAGTCCGCCACGCCCGTCCGCGACCACACCCCGTCCGGTGCCTCCACCAGCCGCGGCACCGCGCGCCCCGCCTCGCACAGCGCGACCGCAATCCCCTTATGCCGCGCGCCCTTAGCGCCCGACCAGTCGATCGCGGCAAAGCGCGTGAAGCAGGGCGTCACCCTGCGCCGCGCTCCGCCCGCAACCGCTGCCAATAGGCGATCCGCTCGGCAATCCGGGCCTCATAGCCCCGGTCGGTCGGCGCATAGAAGCTTTGCGGCGTCATCTCGTCCGGCCAATAATTCGCGCCGGAAAAGCCGTCCGCCGCGTCATGATCATATTGATAGCCTTTGCCATAGCCGACATCCTTCATCAGCTTGGTCGGCGCGTTCAGAATGTTTTGCGGCGGCATCAGCGATCCGGTGTCGCGCGCCGATTTGAACGACGCCTTCATCGCCATATAGGCGGCGTTGGATTTGGGCGCGGTCGCGCAATAGAGACACGCCTGCACGATCGCCACTTCGCCTTCGGGACTGCCCAGAAAGTCGTAAGCCTCCTTAGCCGCCAGACACTGGACCAGCGCCTGCGGGTCCGCCAAGCCGATATCCTCGGCGGCAAAGCGCACCAGCCGCCGCAGCACATAAAGCGGCTGTTCGCCCGCCACCAGCATCCGCGCCATATAATAAAGCGCCGCCTGCGGGTCCGACCCGCGCAGCGACTTATGCAGCGCGGAGATGAGGTTATAATGCCCCTCCCGATCCTTGTCATACACCGCGACGCGGCGGTGGAGCAGGGCGGACAGGCCAGCCGGATCGAGCGGCTCTGCTATGTCGATCGCATACAGCGTCTCGACCTGATTGAGCAAAAAGCGCCCGTCCCCATCCGCACTCGCCACCAGCGCCTCGCGCGCGTCCGCGTCCAGCGGCAGGGGACGCCCCGTCACGGCTTCGGCCCGCTCCAGCAACTGCTCCAGCGCCGCCGCATCCAGCCGTCGCAGGATCAGCACCTGCGCCCGCGACAGCAACGCCGCATTCAGCTCGAAACTCGGATTTTCGGTGGTCGCGCCCACCAGCGTCACCGTGCCATTTTCAACGAAAGGCAGAAATCCGTCCTGCTGCGCCCGGTTGAAGCGATGGATTTCGTCCACGAACAACAGGGTCTTGTCGCCCCGCCGCCCATGCTCCTTGGCGGCAGCAAAGACTTTCTTGAGGTCCGCAACACCTGAAAACACCGCCGATATCGGCTCAAACCGCATCCCCACCGCATCGGCCAAAAGGCGCGCGGTCGTGGTCTTGCCGGTCCCCGGCGGACCCCACAGGATGATGGAGGACAGTCGCCCCGCCGCCACCATCCGCCCGATCGCCCCCTCCGGCCCGGTCAGATGCTCCTGACCCACCACCTCCGCCAGCGTGCGCGGACGCAAGCGGTCGGCCAGCGGCGCTGATTCCAGTGCTGCTTCACTGGCTCCCGCCACATCCTGCTGGGCAAATAGGTCGACCATTTTTCACCGTTCGCCCTGAGCCTGTCGAAGGGCCGTTCTTCTCTGAGACAAAGGACTGGGCTTCGACAAGCTCAGCCGGAACGGAATATATAGGTTGTTGTCGGGATTATGGAACCGGGCTGGATCGCGGCATCATGCCCTGCGCACGCTGGCGGATAATCCGCAAATAGGTGTCGACCAACGCCTGATTGACCTGATCCCACCCGTTGCGCTCCGCCCGCGTCTGCGCCGCCGCGCCCGCCTGTCCGCGCGCATCGCAGTCCAGGCAATAATCCTGCAAGGCATCGGCAAAGGCGCCGATCGCGCCGGGCCGGATCAGCCGCCCGGTCACCCGGTCGCTCAACAGGCTTTCGCTGCCTGTCGCCCGCGCCGCGACAGTCGGCACGCCGCACGCCATCGCCTCCAGCGTGACATTGCCGAACGTTTCGGTCACCGACGGGTTGAACAACATGTCCATGCTGGCGACCGCGCGGCCCAGATCATGCCCCTGCTGGAAACCGGTGAAGATCGCGCCGGGCAGGCGGTTCTGGAACCATTCGCGCGCCGGGCCTTCGCCCACCACCAGCACCTTGTGCGCCACCTGGCGCGTCGCAAGCTGGTCGATCGTGTCGGAAAACACGTCCAGCCCCTTTTCCATTACCAGCCGGCCGATAAAGCCGATGGCGGGCATGTCATCATGGATGCCGATAGACCGCCGCCAATCGAGATCGCGCCGGCCCGGATTGAAAATTTCCCGGTCTATGCCGCGCGTCCAGATGCCGACATCATAGCTCATCCGCTGTTCGCGCAGCAGCTGCGCCATCGATTCGGACGGGGCGACGATCGCGTCGCAGCGGCGATAGAAACGGCGCAATATCCCCTCGATCACCGGCTCCAGAAAGGCGAGGCCATAGTAACGCGGGTAAGTCTCGAACCGCGTATGCACCGATGCGACCGTCGGCAAATCATTCTGCCGCGCCCAGCTGAGCGCACGATGGCCCAGCGGATCGGGGCTGGACAGGTGGATCAGATTGGGTGCGAACGCCTTGAGATCGCGGCGAACCCTGGCCGACATGGCGTAGGGAATCCGATACTCCTTGCGGCCCGGCACCGGTACGGACGGCGTGCTGATCAGGTCGCCTGCGGGCGCGAAGGCTGGCGTATCGGTGGTGGGCGAATAGACCCGCACCGCTGCGCCCTGCCGCAGCAAATGGCCGACAAAGCGATTGAGCGCCTGATTGGCCCCATCGCGCACATAATTATAATTGCCGCTGAACAGGGCAATGCGAAGGCCGCTAGCATCCATCGCAGCCCCCTTAGCCCAAGAAATGTGAAAACCCAAGGGAACCGGGTAAGCCCTTGGGAATTATGCCCTTAGTTAGGATTGGGACACCGGCTGACGCGGTTGCGCCCAAGGGATAGAGGATGCCCCGATGCCGCAGACATTCCGTAAAGGTGCGCGAGTCAGATGGAATTGGGGGCAGGGCGTCGGCCGGGGACATATAGCGGAACGGTTCGACCGTCCCGTGGAGCGCCATATTGAAGGCGTGCCTGTCCGCCGCAACGGATCGCCCGCCAATCCCGCCTATCTGATCCACGCCGATAATGGCGCACAGGTGCTGAAACTCAGTTCGGAAATCCACACCGCCTGACGCCACTGGTTTGCAGCCGGCCTCTCGCATCATCGGCGGAGCCATGGCATGACGGGGCATGGACACGCCCTTCATGACCATCGACGCGCTGCTCGTCGGCACGCCTGTCCCGTTTCGCGACGGCGACTACAGCGCCATCGCCAAAACGCCTGTCACCGGCCCGGTGCAGATCACATGGGACGGCTTCGTCGGCAATCAGGTCGCCGACCCCATCCACCATGGCGGCTGGGACAAGGCGATCCACCTCTACCCGCAGGATCATTATGACTGGTGGCGCGACCGCAAACCCGGTCAGCCCTTGCTCGACGTGCCCGGCGCCTTTGGCGAAAACATCGCCTCGCGCGGGATGACCGAGGACCAGATTTGCCTGGGCGACCGCTTCACTTTGGGCAGCGCGATCGTGGAGGTCAGCCATGGCCGCCAGCCTTGTTGGAAACTCGACCACCGCTTCGCCGCCCGCGACGTCATGGCGACCATCGTGAAAACCGCGCGCAGCGGCCTCTATTTCCGCGTGATGCAGCAGGGGGAAGCGCAGGCAGGCACCGCCATGACCCTGATCGACCGCCCGCTCCCTGACTGGAGCATCGCCCGCGTCTTTCATTTGCTGATCGGCGGCGGCCATAAAAGCGACCCGTCCGCCGTCCGTACCCTCGCCAACACCCCGGTCCTGGCCGAAGCCTGGCGCGACCGCGCCCGCAGGCTTGTCCCTTAACCCTTCTCCCCTCGGGGGAGAAGGATATGAAGCCTTAACGAACGCAGTGAGTTTAGGCGAAGTTGGAAGAGGGGGAACGGCGCGCCATTCTCTGTCCTACACCCTACCAAACTGCTATACCGCGACCCGGCTCCTTCCTATCGTCCGCACCCGACCACGACCGCACACCACGCGATCGACCGGCAAACTTCACCCAAATTCCTCATATGCGACATGGGCGAACTTTGCGAAGTTCCGCGCGCCGCCATCCCTCTGGCGCAGCGCTGGCACGCCCCCTATAGCTGTCCCATGACATCAAACGACAAGAAGGTTTCGCCCCCCAAACGCCCCGCCCGCGATAAGGTGCGCCCCGCCGGTTTCCCGACCCGCAACGAAATCATGGATTTCATCACCACGTCCGACCAGCCAGCGGGCAAGCGCGAAATCGCCAGGGCGTTCGGCCTCAAGGGCCAGGAAAAGATCGCGCTCAAGGCTTTGCTGAAGGACATGGCCGACGAAGGCCTGATCGACCTTGGCCCCGCCCGCGCTTTCCACAAGCTGGGCGGCGTACCCAAGGTCACGGTGCTGCGCATCATCGACGTGGACGACACTACTCTGATCGCCACCCCCGAACGGTGGGAAGCCGAAGGCCAGCCCGCGCCGCGCCTGCGCATCGTCGAGCGTGGCAAACGCGGCGCATTGACCGTTGGCGACCGCATTCTCGCCCGCACCGAGGAAGCCGGGAAGGGCTGGATCGCCCATCCGATGAAGAAGCTGCCCAAGGCGACCGAAATGCTGCTGGGCGTCGTCGAGGAAATGGCCGACGGCAAGCTATGGCTCCGCCCGGTCGACAAGCGCATCCGCAAGGACACGCCGATCAGCGATCTTGGCTCGGCCAAAAAGGGCGACTTGGTACTGGCCGAACCGACCGGCCGCCCGCCGCGCATATCCGCCCGCGTCACCGACATTCTCGGCGACCCCTTCGCCCCGCGCAGCTTCAGCATGATCGCCATCCACAAACATGGCATCCCCCACGTCTTTCCCGACGCGGTGGAAGAGGAAGCCGTCACCGCCTCCGCCCTCCCGCTCCACGCGGAAAAGCGCGAGGATCTGCGTCATCTGCCGATCGTCGCGATCGACCCGGTGGACGCCCGCGATCATGACGATGCGGTCTGGGCGACCCCGGACGAGGATGAGGGCAACCCCGGTGGCTTCCGCGCCATCGTCGCCATCGCCGACGTCAGCTACTATGTCCGCCCCGGCAGTGCGCTCGACCGCGAAGCCCGCAAGCGCGGCAACAGCGTCTATTTCCCCGACCTCGTCGTGCCGATGCTGCCGCACCAGCTCTCGTCCGACATGTGTTCGCTCCGCGCCGGGCAGGACCGCGCTGCTATGGCCTGCCACCTCGTCATCAACGCCGCTGGCAAGGTGACGTCATGGCGCTTCTCCCGCGCGATCATCCGCGTCGCGGCCGTGCTGGCCTATGAAGATGCGCAGGCGGCGATCGACGGCAAGGCCGATCACCCGATGCTGGACATTGCGCTGAGGCCACTCTGGGACTGCTGGGCGCTGCTCCACAAGGCGCGGGAAAAGCGTGAGCCGCTGGCGCTCGACCTGCCCGAACGGCGCGTCGTGCTGGACGAATGGGGCAAGATCGTCAGCGTCGCGGTGCGCGAACGGCTCGACGCCCATATGCTGATCGAAGATTATATGATCGCCGCCAACGTGGCAGCGGCCAAGGCGCTGGAGCAAAAGAAGGCGCCCGTCATGTACCGCGTCCACGAACCGCCCAGCCGCGACAAGCTGGTCGCGCTCAAGGAGTATCTCGCGACCTTCGACATCGACTTCGCGCTGGGACAGGTGATCCGCCCCGCGACCTTCAACCATCTGATCAAGCGGGTCGGGGAGGCGGAGGAAAAACCGCTGATCATGGAGCAAATCTTGCGCAGCCAGACCCAGGCCTATTACAGCCCGGTCAATATGGGCCATTTCGGCCTGGCGCTCGGCTCCTACGGCCATTTCACCTCGCCCATCCGCCGCTATGCCGACCTGCTGGTCCATCGCGCGCTGGTCGGTGCCCATGGCCTGGAATTGCCCGCGCCCAAGGGCGGCACCATCCCCGCCAAATCTTCGCTCAGTGTCGAGGATTATGAGAATATGGGCCGCGTCGGCGAAATGATCAGCCAGTTTGAGCGCCGCGCCATGGAAGCGGAGCGCGACACGGTCGACCGCTACGTCGCCGCATTCCTGGCCGCCCATGTCGGCGAAATCGTGAAGGCGCGGATCACCGGTGTCCAGAATTTCGGCTTCTTCGCCACGGTCGAGGAACTGGGCGGCGACGGACTGGTCCCGGTATCGACCATGGGCCGCGAACGCTTTTTCTATGACGAAGCGGGCCGAGCGCTGGAAGGCGTGGAAAGCGGCGATCGCTACTCCGTGGGCCAGCGGCTGGAATTGCGACTGGCCGAAGCCGACCCGATCAACGGCGCGCTGCGCTTCGAACTCCCTGACACGCCACCCTCACGCGGTGGCCCGATCAAACGCGACCGGACCCGCCCCGGCAGTCATCGCGGCCGACCGATCAATGTCCGCCACACGGGTAGCAAAAGGGGCAAGCATAAGCGGTAACCGCGATCCTCCCCGGCACGGGGAGGGGACCACGAAGTGGTGGAGGGGGCCATCCACCCGCACGGCGTTGATACGCCACCCCCCTCCGTCGGGCTGCGCCCGCCACCTCCCCTTGCAGGGGAGGATCAATCAGTAGAATCAACTCAGCCGATCGATCGCCTCAGCGTCCAGCGCGCCGGGAATGATCATGATCGGGCAGGGCATTCGCCCAGCGTCGGCCCCGGCAAAGTGGGACACCAGCGCGCCGGGCGGTCCGCTGGCCGCAGCGCCCAGCACCAGGGCGGCAACATCGTCCATTTCGTCGAGCGTCCGGCGCACGACGGTTACTGCGTCGCCCTGCCGCACGGTGATGCTGGGGCGGATGCCGGACTCGTCGGTCAGCGTGCCCGCAGCGCTCGTCACCAGCGCTTCGGCCCGTTGCAGCGCCTCATCCTCCATCGTCGCCTGCACGCCACCCCACTGGACGAACTCGGCAGGCGGGATCAAGGCCAGGATGCGCACAGCACCGCCGGTTTGCGCTGCCCGGCGAGCAGCAAAACGCAGCGCGGTTTCCGCTTCCGGCGATTCGTCCACGACAACCAGATATGTCCGCACGTTCCATCGCCCCCGCGTCACTTTGACGGCCCCGCCGGGGGTCATTACCTGCCCAACGAACCAGTGCGGTAAAATGTGGGCCATATTTGCCCCTTCCGCAAGCGCTCGCTTGACCGATCCGGCGAATGGGTGAAAACGAGCAGCCATTGGCGCGTGCCGTACAGATAAGAAGAGGCCCCAAACGCATGAGCAAGACGATCCAGATGCCCGCTTTGTCCCCGACCATGGAGGAAGGGACGCTGGCCAAATGGCTGGTTAAGGAAGGGGATACGGTATCGTCCGGCGATCTGCTGGCGGAAATCGAAACCGACAAGGCGACGATGGAATTTGAAGCGGTCGATGAAGGCATCGTCGCCAAGATTCTGGTGTCCGAAGGCTCCGAAGGCGTGAAGGTCGGCACCGTCATCGCCATTATCGCCGAAGAGGGCGAGGATGTCGCGACCGCCGCTGCCAGTGGCGGCAAGCCCGCACCCAAGGCCGACGCCGTTCCCGCCAAGGCAGAGGCCGCAGCCCCCGCCGCCGCTGCGCCTAAGGCAGATGCGGTCCCCGCTGCGCCAGCCTCCACCGACGCCCGCGTCAAGGCCAGCCCGCTCGCTCGCCGTCTGGCGCAGGCCAAGGGCATTGATCTGGCCGCTGTTTCCGGCACCGGTCCCAACGGGCGCATCGTCAAGGGCGACCTGGACGGCGCAAAGGAAGGCGTCTCCGCGCCAGCCGCTGCACCCGCGCCTGTCGCCGCGCCCGCAGCCAAGGCACCCGCAGCAGCCCCGGCACCCGCCGCCGCCAGCAGCGCGCAGGATTTCGGCATTCCGCACGACGTCGTCAAATTGAGCGGTATGCGCAAGACCATCGCGCGCCGCCTGACCGAATCCAAGCAGCAGGTGCCGCACATCTACCTGACCGTCGACATTCAGCTCGACAGGCTGCTCAAGCTGCGTGGCGAATTGAATGCGGGTCTCGCCAGCCGCAAGGTCAAGTTGTCAGTCAACGACCTGCTGATCAAGGCGCTGGGTGTCGCGCTGATCGAGGTTCCCGAATGCAACGTCCAGTTCGCGGGCGACCAGATGCTGCAATTCAAGCGTGCCGACATCAGCGTCGCCGTGTCGATCCCCGGTGGCCTGATCACCCCGATCGTGACCGGCGCAGATGCCAAGGGCGTCGCCGCGATCTCGACCGAGATGAAGGATCTGGCCGATCGCGCCAAGGCGGGCAAATTGTCGCCCAACGAATATCAGGGCGGCACCGCGTCGCTCTCCAACATGGGCATGTTCGGCATCAAGCAGTTTGAGGCGGTCATCAACCCGCCCCAGGGCATGATCATGGCGATCGGCGCAGGCGAAAAGCGGCCCTACGTGATCGACGACAGCCTCCAGATCGCCACCGTCATGTCGGCAACCGGCAGCTTCGACCATCGCGCCATCGACGGTGCTGACGGTGCACGCCTGATGAAGGCGTTCAAAGAACTGATCGAAAACCCGATCGGTATGCTGGCCTGATGGCCCTGATCGACGAGCAGCCGCCGGAATATAGTCCGGCGGTGCGTGTCATCGCCATGCCCGCCGATACCAATCCCCATGGGGATATTTTCGGCGGCTGGTTGATGAGCCTGATGGATTCGGCAGCTGGATCAGTCGCCGCCCGTCATTCAAAAGGCAGGGCGGTGACGATCGCGGTCGAGGGGATGACCTTCCTGCGCCCGGTCATCGTCGGCGATGAAGTGTCGGTGTTCGCCAGTCTGGCGTCGGTCGGCTCCACGTCGATGAAGATCGCGGTCGAAGCCTGGCGGCGCGCCCGCCATGACGACCGTTCCTATCGCGTGACCCAGGCGACCTTTACCTTTGTGGCGATCGGAGAGGATCGCCAGCCCCGTTCCGTTCCGCCGATTGCGGAAGCCTAATCATAAGAAGCGAGTGTGACCCATGGCTGATACCTACGATCTCATCGTCCTTGGCTCCGGCCCCGGCGGCTATGTCGCCGCGATCCGCGCCGCGCAGCTTGGCCTGAAAACCGCCATTGTCGAGCGCGAAAATCTGGGTGGCATATGCCTCAACTGGGGTTGCATCCCGACCAAGGCGCTGCTGCGCTCGGCCGAGATTTTCCACTATATGCAGCACGCCAAGGATTATGGCCTGGCCGCCGACAATATCACCGCCGACATCGAAGCGGTGGTGAAGCGCTCGCGCGGCGTCGCCAAGCAGCTCAATCAGGGCGTCACCCACCTGATGAAGAAGAACAAGATCAGCGTCCATATGGGCGATGGCAAGCTGACCGGCAAAGGCAAGCTGACCGTCACCAGGGATGGCAAGGTCGAGGAACTGACCGCCAAGCATATCATCATCGCCACCGGGGCGCGCGCCCGCGACCTGCCGCAGCTCAAGGCCGACGGCAAGCGGGTGTGGACCTATCGCCACGCCATGACGCCACCCGAAATGCCGACCAAGCTGCTGGTCATCGGCTCCGGCGCGATCGGCATCGAATTTGCCAGCTTCTATAATGATATGGGCGCTGACGTGACCGTGGTCGAGATGATGGACCGCATCGTCCCCGTCGAGGATGCAGACGTGTCCGCCTTCCTTGAAAAGGCGGTCAAGAAGCAGGGCATGACCGTGCTGACCGGCGCGAAGATCGAAAAGATTGCGACCGGCGACAAGGGCGTGACCGCGACCATCAAGGACAAGGCAGGCAAAGACACGACAGTCGAATATAGCCATGTCATCGTCGCCATCGGCATCGTCCCCAATGTCGAAAATCTGGGTCTGGAAGATGTCGGCATCGAACCCGACCAGCGCTACCACATCAAGACCGATGCCTATGGCCGCACTAATGTCGACGGCATGTGGGCGATCGGCGACGTCACCGCGCCGCCATGGCTGGCGCATAAGGCCAGCCATGAAGGCGTGATCGTCGCCGAGGCGATCGCGCAGGCGCTGGGCAACAAGGATGTCCATCCCCACGCGATGGACGTGCGCAACATTCCTGGCTGTACCTACTGCCACCCGCAGATCGCCAGCGTCGGCCTGACCGAGGCGAAGGCGAAGGAAGCCGGTTACGATGTGAAGGTCGGCATGTTCCCCTTCATCGGCAATGGCAAGGCGATCGCGCTGGGCGAATCCGAAGGCTTCACCAAGACAGTGTTCGACGCCAAGACCGGCGAGTTGTTGGGCGCGCACATGATCGGCGCGGAGGTCACCGAGATGATCCAGGGCTACACCATCGGCAAGACGCTGGAGACGACCGAAGCGGAGTTGATGCACACCGTGTTCCCGCATCCGACCATTTCGGAATCGATGCACGAAAGCGTACTGGCGGCCTATGGCCGTGCGCTCCATATCTGATCGCTGGACAGTATGGAAAGGCGCGGGGGCTTTGGCTCTCGCGCTTTTTTGCGTCTTGGGCGTTGCGCTGATGCAGCGGGCGGGGTGGTTGGATGGCCTGAATGTCGGGCTGATGGGCTGGGCCGGGACGGCGCGCGATAGCGGGCTGGGCCAACAACTGACGCCACTGATGCGGCTGGCAACGGCGATCGGCGATACGATCGGCAGACTTGCGATTTTGGCGCTGGTCCTGCCGGCGTTGCTGTGGCGGCATCGCCGTGCCGACGCGCTCTGGCTGGCTCTGATGATGGCGGGCGGCACCGCGCTGAACCTGATCCTCAAGCAGATATTCGCTGCGCCGCGCCCGGACCTGCTGCCGCATCTCGACATCGTCCACAGCTACAGCTTTCCCAGCGGCCATGCGGCGGGCAATATGATGATGTTCGGCGCGCTGGCGATGCTGGCGGGACGGCGCAGTGCCTATTGGGCCGCGGGCGTGATGATCGCGCTGATCGGGGCCAGCCGCGTCTGGCTGGGCGTGCATTGGCCGAGCGACGTGACTGCCGGATGGATTGAAGGACTAGGCTGGCTTGCGTTCTGCCGCGTCTGGCTACCAGCGCGGCGAGGGTAGCAGCAACGCCCTCTTCAGGCTGTCATGCGGCGGCATTCCGTCTCTGGTGATGAAGCCATGGACCCAGAAACTGTCATAGGCGCTGGTGGCGGCGATCAGCAGGAGGAGCAGCGCGGAGGCGGCAAGCACTGTCCGAGCGCCGCGCACGGCCCGGTCGGGCGAGAGCGCCAACAGCACCAGCGGCAGGACAGGCAGGAAATAGCGCCCCTGCGTCCCCTGAATGAAATCCGCGCCCGGCGGTGTGCCGGTCAAATACATGGCGGTTTCAATGAGGAGCGCGACCCCACCCGCAACCGCGAGCCACCAGAGTCGCTGGCCCATGCCAAAGCGCGCCTCCGCGCCGTTCAGCACCGCCGCACCCAGCATGGCCGCCGCCAGCGGATAGGCGATCAACGGCAGCAGGATCGCGTTCCAGCCAAAGCGCCCGACGATCTGGAGGGCATAGACCGGCGCTCGCTCGATCACGCTGGACGTCAGGATGCGGCCATAGCCGACCGGATCGTTCAGGATCACCGCCAACTGGTCGGCCAGCGGCGCGGTCATCACGCTCTCGCCGGTCTTGCGCGACATGATATGATAGAGCGCCTGACTGCCGCCCGAAAATTTCATCCAGCCCACAAACACCGCCGCACCCAGCGCCATCGCGCCCAGAATCAGCCAAGGCCGCCTGTCGCGCCGATGCTGCGGCCAGCGCAGTCCCGCCGCCAACAGCGGCAGATAGACGCCCTTGGCCAGCGCTAGCAACGGCGCAGCCAGAACCAGTCCTGCCGATGCCTGCCCCATGAAGCCGACGCGCAGCGCCAGTGCCAGCCCCAAGAAGCCCATGCCGTTGATTACCGCATCGGGCGAGAGCGAGCCGATCTGATAGGCAAAGGTCGGCAACAGCGCGACGCTCAGCATCGCCATCCGGCCAAAGGGCAGCAGCCGCAGCGCCGCAATCAGCAGGGCCAGCGCGACCAGCGCATTGACGATCCGCCCGGTGTAGAAACTGCCCAATCGCGGCAGGCCCAGCGCATCGCCGATCAGCAAGCCCGTCGCGCCCGGCGCATAGAGCGTCGGCGCATAGCTCGCGACATTGGGAAACTCGGCAAAGACCGTGCCGGGCCGCGAAGCATCCGCGTGCCAGCTGTGCGCCAGCATCGCGGTGTCGAACCGACGCAGAGTGACTGGCACATCAGTCGGGAAATCGACGCTATGAAGGTCGATCGCCGCGCGGGGCAATTGCGCGCCAATCGTCTCGCCACGCTGCTCGGTCAGCACACCGCCTTCGGACAGCAGCAGCGCCTTCATATAATGCTGATTTTCGTCTGGTGCCTGAAAGGGCGGCGTCACCACCGCAAAGAACAGTGTCGCGGCGCAGATCGCCACCAGCAGCAGCCGTTCGAGCGCAGACCATGGCGCAGCGAACAGCATGTCGCCGCGCGTCGCCCGCGCCCTCCCAATCCGCTCGTTCCGCATGACTGCCCTGTGCCTTTGGTCAATTTCCGCCGGACCATAGGCCGCCAGCCCTTAACATTTCGCGCCTGTAGAGAAATTTTGCCCGACCATGACTGCAAAGGAAAAGGCCCGGCCGCTTGGAAGCGACCGGGCCTTTTCCGTCGTACAGCGCTGAAAAAGATCAGCCGCTATAGTACATGTCGAATTCAACCGGCGAAGGTGCCATTTCCCAGCGATACACTTCGGGCCATTTCAGTTCCATATAGGCGTCGATCTGGTCCTTGGTGAACACGCCGCCCTTGAGCAGGAAGTCCTGATCCTTTTCCAGGCTTTCGAGCGCTTCGCGGAGCGATCCGCACACGGTCGGCACCTTGGCCAGTTCCACCGGCGGCAGGTCGTACAGATTCTTGTCCATGGCTTCGCCGGGATGAATCTTGTTCTCGATCCCGTCGATGCCCGCCATCAGCAGCGCCGATGTGGCAAGGTAGGAGTTGGCGAGCGGATCGGGGAAGCGGAATTCGACGCGCTTCGCCTTGGTGCCGGCACCGTAAGGAATACGGCACGAAGCCGACCGGTTGCGCGCCGAATAGGCGAGCAGCACGGGGGCTTCAAAGCCCGGCACCAGACGCTTGTAGCTGTTGGTGGTCGGGTTGGTGAAGGCGTTGAGCGCCTTGGCGTGCTTGATGACGCCGCCGATGAAGAACAGGCAGGTGTCGGACAGACCGGCATAGCCGTCGCCGGCAAAGGTATTCTGCCCCTTGTTCCAGATCGAGATATGCGTGTGCATACCTGAACCATTGTCGGCCTTGATCGGCTTGGGCATGAAGGTTGCGGTCTTGCCATACGCCTGGGCCACCATCTTCACTACATATTTGTAGATCTGAATGCGGTCGCAGGTTTCGACCAGCTTGCCAAAGGTCAGGCCCAGTTCGTGCTGGCTGCCCGCGACTTCATGGTGATGCTTGTCCATGGGCAGGCCCATTTCCATCAGCGTGGTCACCATTTCGGCTCGGATGTCGGTGGTCACGTCGACCGGGCCGACCGGGAAATAGCCGCCCTTGGCGCGCGGACGGTGGCCCATATTACCCCCATCATATTTCGTGCCAGTGTTGGTCGGCAACTCGACATCGTCCAGCTTGTAGAAGCTGCCATTATAGGTGTTGTCGAACTCTACGCTGTCGAACATGAAAAATTCAGGTTCCGGGCCGATATAGACGGTGTCGCCAAGGCCAGTCGACTGAAGGAACATTTCGGCGCGCTTGGCGGTCGAACGCGGATCGCGCGAATAGAGCGAACCATCTTCGGGTTCCACAATGTCGCACACCAGGATCATCATCGGCGTCGCGCTGAACGGGTCGAAGAACACCGCGTCCAGATCGGGCTTCAGAATCATGTCCGATTCGTTGATTTCCTTCCAGCCCTCGATCGAGGAACCGTCGAACATCAGGCCGTCGGTCAGCTCATCCTCGCCAATGACGTTCGCGCACATCGTCAGGTGATGCCAGGTGCCCTTGGGATCGGTAAAACGGACATCGACCCACTCGATCTCCTTTTCTTCGATCATCTTGAGAATGTCTTTTGGCGTATTGGCCATGTGCGCTTGCCCTTCTCGTTTGTTACCCCCCCGAAGGGGTAGATGGATGCCCGTTGTTCCGTCGCCCCGATGTCGGGATGACGAGAATTTGCGTGAGTTCAAATCGCGTCGCTGTCCCGCTCGCCGGTACGAATCCGCACGGCGCCCTCGACGTTGGAAATGAAGATCTTGCCGTCGCCAATGCGTCCGGTCTGCGCGGCGGCGCAGATCGCCTCGACCACACGGTCCGCCAGCGCATCATCAACGACGACTTCCAGCTTCACCTTGGGCAGGAAATCGACGACATATTCAGCGCCGCGATAGAGTTCGGTATGGCCCTTCTGCCGGCCAAAACCCTTGGCCTCGGTCACGGTAATGCCCGACACGCCCACTTCGTGGAGCGCTTCCTTCACCTCGTCCAGTTTGAACGGCTTGATGATCGCTTCGATCTTTTTCATCACTTGTAATCCCAACCCATGACGCACGACAGAATGCGGGCGCGACCCGCATCCCTCTCTCCTCAAGTGACGATCGTCATGTCCCCCCAAAGGCCAAGCGCCGTCCCTCTTGATATCCAATTACCGTGCCAAATGGCGAATCGCTAGAACATGCTTTCGGCGATGCAGCAATCTTTGTCCATATTGCCCGGATTCAGGGCATTTCCGTGTCAAACTGCCCGTTTTTTAAGCAGGGCATGACGCGCGCTCAGCTATAGGGCGGCGCGTCCAGTCCGGCAGGGCTTTTGGTGAAAATCTCGCACCCCGTTTCGGTGATGCCGATACTATGTTCGAACTGGGCGGACAGGGTCCGGTCGCGCGTTACCGCGGTCCAGCCATCGTCCATCATCTTGACGCCGGGCTTGCCGATATTGATCATCGGCTCGATCGTGAAGAACATGCCGGGCTTGAGTTCAGGACCAGTACCGGGACGGCCGATATGGACGACCTCAGGGCTGTCATGGAACACCCGGCCCAGGCCATGACCACAAAAGTCGCGGACCACGCCATAGCGGTGCTTTTCGGCGTGCCGCTGGATCACATGGCCGATGTCGCCCAGATGGTTCCCCGGTTTCGCCTGCTCGATGCCTAGCATCAGGCACTCATAGGTCACCTCGACCAGCCGCCGCGCCTTGATCGGCGCGTCGCCCGCGATGAACATCCGGCTGGTATCGCCATGCCAGCCATCGACGAGCGGGGTGACGTCGATATTGACGATGTCGCCGTCCTTCAGCCGATAGTCGCCGGGGATGCCGTGACAGATGACATTGTTGATCGATGTGCAGCAGCTATGGGTATAGCCGCGATAGCCCAGGGTCGCAGGCACGCCACCGCCATCCAGCGTCATGCGCCGCACAATGTCGTCCAGTTCGCCCGTCGTCACGCCCGGCACGACATGCGGCACCAGCGCGTCGAGTATCTCCGCCGCCAGCCGACCGGCGCGGCGCATACCTTCAAAACCGGCCGCGTCATACAGTTTGATCGCGGACGAACGGGAAATCGGCGCATCGGCCGTCATCGTCATATATTCGGTCATGACATGACTATAGGGGCAGATGCGCCATAATGCGAGAGGGGCGGCTAGGCAGGGCGGACAGGGCAGGCTATGGACGCGCCATGGCCGATCCCACCCGCATCTGGACCGCAGCGCTGATCGTGATCGGCGACGAAATCCTTTCTGGCCGCACCCAGGACAAGAATGTCAGCCAGATTGCGACCTGGCTCAATGTCCAGGGGATCCGCCTGCGCGAAGTGCGGGTGGTGGCGGATGACAATGATGCGATCATCGAGTCGGTCAATATTCTGCGCGCGCGCAACGACTATCTGTTCACCACTGGCGGCATCGGCCCGACCCATGACGACATCACCGTCGATGCGATCGCGGCGGCTCTGGGCGTGGCCGTGGAGGTGCATCCACAGGCGCGGGCGATGCTGGCGGGCTATTATGAAACGCGCGGCGGCCTGACTGACGCGCGGCTCCGCATGGCGCGGGTGCCTGCCGGGGCCAGCCTGATCGAAAACCGCATGTCGGGCGCGCCGGGCATTCGCCATGGCAATATCTTCATCATGGCGGGCGTGCCGCATATCACCGGCGGGATGCTCGATAGCCTGACGGGCAAGCTGGAGGGCGGATTGCCGGTTCTCTCCGCCACCATCGGCTGCTGGGTTGCGGAAAGCGAGATTGCAGACCTGCTGGGTGCCGCCGAACGCGCGCATGATGGCTGCCAGATCGGCAGCTATCCCTTTTTCCGCGAAGGTCGCACCGGCGCGAACTTCGTGGTGCGATCGACCGATGCAAGCGCGCTTGACCAGTGCGTCGCGGCGCTCAGCGCTGCGCTGGAGCAAGGCGGATGGCCGGTAATGCCGGACGGCATCTAGGGATCAGCGTTTCGCCGCGAACCAGATGACGTGGCGCGGTCCTTTGCCATTGTCGCGTGCCTTGACCACCACTTCATCGACAGCATAGGCCGCATTGCGCAAGCGACGGGTGAAAGCATCGTCCGATCCCGCCGACCACACCGCCAATATGCCGCCGGGTGTCAGCGCATCGCGCGCTGTCGCCAGACCCTGCGCAGAATAGAGCCGGTCATTGGCCGCCATGGTCAGCCCGTCCGGACCATTATCCACGTCGAGCAAGATCGCATCATAGCTGCTCTTACCGTCGGCAATAGCCGTCGCCACATCACCCATGACCAGATCGACGCGGGGATCGTCCAGGCATCCGGCAGCCAGCTCGACCATCGGCCCGCGCGCCCATGCGATGATCTCCGGCACCAGTTCTACCAGCGTGATTCGCGCATCGGCTGGCAAGATCGCCAGCGCCGCGCGCAGGGTGAAGCCCATGCCATATCCGCCGATCAGCAGATGCGGTGCCTTGCGCCCCGCCAGCCGCTCGATCGTCATGACGGCCAGCGCCTTTTCCGATCCGCTCATCCGGCTGCTCATCAATTCGTTGCGATCCAGCACGATCATGAAATCGCCACCCCGGCGGTAGAGCTTCAATTCCTCCCCGCCCGGAATGGCGGCAGAGCCAAGATATTCGCGCGGGGTCATGCTGGCGTCTTTCCTTGAGGTGCGTCGCTGGGCCGCATGGCAGCTTGGCAAGCATCGCGCAAATGCTACAGGCGTTCGCAAGATATATCGAACGGCAGGCAGTTCCTCTTTTCATGCGCTATTTTCTCGACACTGAATTTAATGGCTTTGGCGGCGCGTTGATGAGCGTCGCGCTGGTGCCTGAACATGGCGACCAGGAATTTTACGTCGCGCTGCCTTTGCCCGACGATGTCGAGCCATGGGTGGCGCAGCATGTCGTCCCCTATCTGCGCCATGTGCCGCCGGGCATATATCTGGAACTCAACCGGGTGGATGCCGCTGACCATGTCGCTGCCTATCTGGAGGGCGATGACGATCCGCTGATCATCGCCGACTGGCCGGAGGATCTCGCCCATTTCTGCGCCCTGCTGGTCAAGGGACCGGCGCTGATGGCCGGAGTGGATTTCGGTCTGCGGCTGGAACTGATCAACGCGGCGGGCTTTAGCGCGGCGGCCAACAGCCGGGTGCCGCACAACGCCCTGCATGACGCGCGGGCGCTGCGGGATTTCTACTTCGCCGATTGAGGCACAGTGGCGCGCCCTATCCGCGCCCGTTCGAGCCACCACAATAGCGCACTGACCAGCAGCCAGCCCAGAGCGAAGGGCCAGGGCGATCCGGGGTTTGGCTGGCCCGTGGCCTTTCGGTCGCCCGGCGTTGGTGGACGCAGCGTCAGCATGGCGTCCCGATCCCGCGCAGCGCGCATGACCGGCAGAGCATCAGCGGGCTGGACGTAGAAGGGCGTCGGCTGGCTGTTCCGCGGTTGGCGCAACAGGTGCCAGCCTGCTCTCTCTGGCCAGAACGCGCCGCAACCGCCCACGGGGAGCAGGTTCGCCATCCGTCCATCTGGGCGTTCGACCTGTGCCGCAGCGGTTAGACCGCACAGGACCATGCGCTCGCCCGCCCAGCCGGACGTGGTGATCGGGGTCATGCCGGGGGCTGGGCGCGCAACAGTCGCCAGCATCGCGCTCCACCAGTCGCCATAGAGCGTCCGATACCCCGTCAGCGTCAACGGATAGCTGTCGATCCCGGTGAACAGCGCAACGCGCCCGGTGCCGACCGCCCGCCACGCCGCCAGCGTCGCGCCCCCCGCATCGCGCAGCAACTGCACGGCATCGCCGCCATCAGGCGTCAGGCCAAGGCGGCTGATCTCCGGCAGCATCTCGTCGGGCAGGGCGATGTCTGCTGGCACATCGTCGCTGCCGATGCCTTGACGGGTACGGGCGATGGCGGGTGGGAGAGCCTTGGGCAAAGCGAGCGGTGCCACGCCATCCTTGCCAGCCAAGCCAAAGCCCAACGCCCGCCACTGGCCGCGCGTCGCCGCGTCGATCGGCCCGCTGGCGCGCAGGATCAGGCCCAGACCGTCCCTCACCGCGCCCATCACTACGCCCCGCCGCGTTGCCCAACTCCGGTCGTCGATGATCGCGACATCGAACCGGCGCAGCGTCGCGCCGTCGATCGCTATTGGTGCGTCACCCAGTGCAATCCCGCCGCCCGCGCTCATCTGCGTCGTGACGGCAAAGCCCGCATCACTCGCCCATCGACGCAGATATTTGATCTCGGCATTGGGCGCGGCGGAGAGGATCAGCAGGCGCGGGGCGGGACTGTCCGCCACCAGCACCGGCACGCTGGCCTGTTCCACGGTGCGTCGCCCGTCGCGTACGCGCAGGGTGAATAGCACCGCTCCGGCAGCGCGCGCCGTACCGGTCAAAGTAAAGCGCCCATCGGCATCGGCCTGAACGCTGTCCGTCACCTGGCCCGCGGGGTCCAGCAACTCGACGGTGGCGCGGGGCAGGGCGCTTAGCTGGCCGCAAACGCTGAAACTGCTCCCCGGCGCAACGATCGCTGGGGGAGCGACATGGCTGATCCCCGGACGCTGCGGCGGCGGGTCGAAGCGGACGGCAACAGTCTTGGCCGCATCCATGTCCCGTAGCGGCAGGCCGTTGCCCACCACGATAATCTCGCTGGTGCCGGGATGCCGACGCAGCGCGGTCGCAAGGTCCGGCACGCGCTCACCAGCACCAGTGTCCGGGGCTTCGGGCAGCAGGATGAGCGGGCTGCCCATAGCGGCAAGACGCGGCGTTCCCTGCGTCGCGATCCGCAGCGCGTCGCCACCCGTTGTTACCGCAGGCGGAAACAGGGTCAGGAACAGCAGCACCGCACAGATTGGCTGGAGCAACAGCAGAGCGATCAGGCGCTTGGGCGACGGCGCGGCAGCGCTGCGATACCACAGGATCAAGCGCACGCTTGCCAGCAGCACGGCCATGCCCAGCAGGATGGCGGTGATCCATGCCGGGGTCATGGTGTGCCTCCACCAATCACGCTCTGATAGCTTGTACCACCAGCATCGGCCGGACGGCGGCGGGCGAGGTGGGCGGGGGGCCGCTCCATCGCGGTCCACAGCAAGGCGCGCAGCTTGGCGCGACAGGGCAGGCAGGCCGGGTCGCGCCGCACCGCGTCGATCGCGCCCGACAGCGCCAGTGGATCGGGCAAATGCGCGGCTTGTCCCCGCGCCCAGCGATCGAGCGCATCCAGCTCGATTGGTCCCCGGATCGCACCCGGCCCGTCGCCCAGAGCGCGCCAGGCTGCGGCGGCGGGACCATCGCGTCCCTCGACAGGGCTGATCGCCAGAACGCGGCTCGACAGCCCCTCCCGCTTGCCGGTCATGCGGCGACTGGCGTCGATCGGCGGCAGTTCCGGCCCGACCCGCGACAGGAAGATGCGCGTCGCCTGCTGCACATCCTTGATGAAGCGCAGCGCGCGATAGGCGTAGGGCAGCGCCAGATCGGGATGACCCTGTTTCAGTTGCAGTTCGGACTGCCACATTTCATCGACCGCCTTTTTCAGGATCGCGCGGGTTTCTGGATCAAGGCTGGACGCAGGCGAATCATCATGCGGATGACCGAAATCCGCCAGCACATCCTCCGGCGCGCCGAAGCCGGGTCCGGGCTGGCGCGGCGGCCCGCCATGATCATGGCCGTCATCGTCGCTATGCTGCTCGCCGTCATTGGTGGGTGGTTCGGGCGTGCCTTCCTCCTCGCCGCCCAGAAACTGGCTGTAGCGACCGCGCAATATCTGCTGGTCGCCGCCGATGCTGGCGGATCGGGCGAGATAGCGATCGGGCGCAAGGCGGCGCTTCTGCTTGATCAGCGTTTCGGCGTCGATGATGATCTGGCGCTGGCTGCGGAAATAGGCGGGCAGGGTGGTGTTGACCATGCCCTGGAGGCCGCTGCTTTCGGGCTGCTTGGGCGATGGCCAGCGCAGGATCAGGCTGGGGCCGCGCACTTCGTTCGCAACGGGCTGGCGCGTGTCGCGGACGATCAGTTGCACCACCATGTCGCCGCCCGCGCCAAAGCCCAGAGCGCTGAAGTCGAGCCGGGGACTGAAGCGCCTGTCGCGCGCGGGACCGCTGCCGGACAAGGCGATCTCGCGCTCGCTAAAGGTCACATTCTCGCCCTCGCCAATCGCCAGCGTAATGCGCAGCCGGGCGGTGGCGGCGACGCCATAGTCGTCCGTCGCGGCAAAGACTGGCGACCAGCTACGCTGGCCGGCCGTCACCATGCTCAGGCTGGCGGCGGGGCTGAGTGCTTTCACCTGCGGCGGGTTATCGGCAATGGCGTCGATCCGGTGGAGCGGCGGCGTCGGGCCACGGCCAGAGGCGGGATCGACACGATAGAGGAAGGAAGCGTCGAGCGTGCGGCTGGCAATCCAGTTGGCACCATCGCGGCGCAGGGCAAGCCGCGCGCCACCAACGGGCTGGATCGCGGGGACAGTCGCTTGTGGATCAAAGCGCAACGTCCATTCGATCCGCGATCCCACCGGCGCGCGGGCGTCCAGCGACGCCAAATCGCGCGGCGGCAGTCCGGTATAGGCAGGCGGGATGATCCGCAGATTCTGAGCGACCAGACGGGGTATGCCGGGCGTTGCGGGGAGTGCTTCCGTGCTGGGGGCCAGGGTCGGCGGGCCGTGACCGGGGCGAGGCCAGAACAGCGCCAATCCGATCATGATCAAACCGGCGATCCACAGGATCGGGATCAGGCGGCGCGACCAGTCGGGGCGCAGGCTTTGCGGACTGTCGCCGTCGATCCGGTCCGCCAGACGCGCCTGCTGGAGCCGTTCGAGTGGACCGAGCATGGCCGGGTCAGCGAACAACAGGTCGGCGCTGTCCTCCAAATCCGGGCGATTAGCATCCAGCGCGCGGACCAGCCAGCGCTGGTCGTAGCGGGCTGCCCGATGGCGGGCGACCAGCAGGGCGATCGCGACACCGATCAGGACAGTCACCACGACGGCGACCATGCCGGACAAGCGCCAGCCGATCGCGGCGAGCGCCAAAATCAGCGGAACGGCAAGCACCAGACTGTCGGCCAACACCCGACGTCTTGCAGGGGCCGTCCAGCGCGCGAGCAAATCCGCCGCGCTCATGGATTGGCCCCCCGGCTGCGGCGGGTCGCCAGCCAGCGTTCTGCGATGAGCAGCGCCGCGATCAACATGGCCAGCCACGGGCGCACATCCTGCGGCGGCTGGTCATAGACGCGACCACCGGTCAGCGGAGCATAATCGACGGCAGCAACCCGCGCTGGTGCTTGCGGAGTGGGGGCCAGCACAGCGCGCAGCTGCGCCGGAAAATCACCCTCCAGCAGGGCTGGCATCATGGCCGGTGTCAGGGGGCGGGTGAAACGCAACAGCCGCCCTTGGCCCAAAGGTATCGCCTCGACCAACGCCACGCCAAGCGGATCACGCCAAAGCGAAGCGCGTGGCTTGTCTGCAGGCACCAGTATGTCCGAAGCGACCAGCGCTGTTCCGCCCTGCGCGATCCACTGGGTCAGACCGTCCGGCATCGTGCCGCCGCCCAGCCAGATGAGGAGGTGGCGCTGGTCTGGCAGTGGCGCATCGAGCGAGCCAATGTCGATCGCCGACGCGCGTCCAGCGGGCTGCCAGGCCAGCGCAGCGGCGCGCAGATAGCGGATGCCGCCACGATGCTGGTCATCGTGCCGGATCGACAGCAACGGCATGGCGACAGGCTGGCTGCGAGGTGTGGACATGGCACCCGACACGATGCGCCAACTTACCTTGCGCGAGAGTCGCAGCCGGTCGGCGTCGGCCCCTTCGATCACTTGCGGCGTAACAATGGTCAGCGGGACCCCTGCCGGAATATCCGCGTCGAGTTGGCGGATCAGGCTGGCAACCGGCAGCGCCCCGGTCGGCGATGGCTGGTCGATCGCTGGAAAGCTGGGTGCCAGCCAGACGGTTCGGACGTCGCCAGTCGGGGCGCGCGCCGGATCGACACCGGGCACCAGCGCGACGACCGGCGTGCGGTCCCCCGCCCCGAACAGCACCGGATGGGCGAGCCACAAGGCCACCAGCGCCAACAACATAAGGCGCAGCAACAGCAACGCCCTTTCGTCAAAACGCAACCGCGATCGTGGCCGGGGCTTTTGCCGCAGCCAGCGTAAGGCGGCGAAATCGGTCGGCACCTGCTCGCTGCGCCGGGCGATATGGATGATCAGCGGGATGACGAGCGCCAGCAGCGCCGCCAGTGCGCCGGGCAGCAACAGGGCTGGCGTCATGAATATTCCGCCGATTCATGCGGACCGAACAGGCGGCGCAGGGGCAGGTCGATCGGCTGGTCCAGCACATGCGTGGCGTAACGGATGCCCATAGCATCGAGCCGATCGTGAAGCGCATCGCGCGCCGCGCCGAAACGGGTCAGAAATTCGCTGCGCAAGGCCGCCCCGTCCGCCAGCAACTCCTCGCCCGTTTCAGGGTCACGGAAGCGATAGCCGCCATCGAACGGAAAATCGCGCTCGGCGACCGTCAGCATTTCGATCACCAGCGTTTCGCGCCCCGCTGCGGCCAGTTTTTCCGCCAGTTCGATCGCGCCAGGATCGAAGCAGTCGCTCAGCAGGATGACCAGATCGCGCGCGCCGATCCGCTCCCACAGCGGGCCAAGCTGGTCCTCCCGCGCAAAGCCGCCTACCGCGTCCACCGCGATCAGGTCCAGCAACAGCCGGTCCCGCTGCCGTGCGCCGCTGGCAGAGGGCAGCAGCGTCAGCCCGTGATCGCTCAGCGCCATCCAGCCAAAACGGTCGCCCTGCCGCATCGCCAGGTCAGCGATGCAGGCGGCCAGCGCTTTTGCCGCGTCGAAGCGGCGATAGTCGGGGCGGGCAGCATCGGCCTGCGCCATGGAGGCGCTGGCGTCCATCAATATCCACACCGCGACCGGGCTTTCCCGCTCCGCTTCCCGCACGAAGAATTTGTCCGACCGGGCGTAGAGTTTCCAGTCGATCTGGCGCAGTTCGTCGCCGCGCTCATAGGCGCGATATTGCGCGAATTCGAGGCCCGCGCCCCGGCTGTGGCTCTGGTGCAGCCCAATGCCGTGCGACCCCACTGCCCGGCGCGTGACGAGGCGCAGGCTTTTCAGCCTGCTGCGCACATCCGGGGGAATGAGATCGACCATCCGCAAGCTCAGCTGAGCGGCACGGCGCGCAGCAGGGCGGCCACGACATCGTCGGCGCTGCGTCCTTCCGCCTCCGCCGCGAAGGACAGGAGCAGGCGGTGCCGCATCACCGGCGCGGCCAGCGCGACAATATCGTCGCGTGTTGCGGCCAGCCGTCCATGCAGCAGCGCGCGCGCCTTGGCCGCCAAGATCAGCGACTGGCCAGCGCGCGGCCCCGCACCCCATTTCACATATTTGCGGATATCGTCAGGCGCGCCGTCGCCGGGGCGGCTGGCGCGGACCATGCGGGTGACCCAGCGCAGCAGATCATCGCTAAAATGCACCTGCCGTACCCAGGCCTGCAACGCCAGCACCTCCTCCCCATGCATCACGGCAGGGACAGCGCTTGCCTTCGCTCCCGTTGTCTGAGCAAGGATGTCCTGCTCCTCCTGCTCGGTCGGATAATCGACGCGGATGTGGAGGAGGAAACGGTCCAACTGCGCTTCTGGCAACGGATAGGTGCCGGCCTGTTCCAGCGGATTTTGCGTTGCCAGCACAAAGAAGGGCGCGGGCAGTTGGTGCGTCACGCCCGCATAGCTCACCGTCTTTTCCTGCATCGCCTCCAGCAGCGCCGCCTGCGTCTTGGGCGGGGTGCGGTTGAGTTCGTCGGCGAGCAGCAGGTTGGTGAATACCGGCCCCTTCTGGAAACGGAAGCTGCGGTGTCCGGTGCCATGGTCCTCCTCCAGCAATTCGGTGCCGAGAATGTCGCTGGGCATCAGGTCGGGCGTGAACTGGACGCGGCGAAACTCCAGCTTGAGCGCTTCACCCAGCGAGCGCACCAGCAAGGTCTTGCCCAGCCCCGGCACCCCCTCCAGCAGGCAATGGCCACCCGCCAGCAGGCCGATCAGCAATTGTTCGACAACCTCGCCTTGCCCCACGATCGCCTGCCCGATCGCGGCGCGCAATTGCGTCAGGCGGGCAAGCTGGCCCTGAATATCGGCTTCGGTGATGCTGGTCATAGATGGTCCCTTACTGGGCAATTTCATGCTTACCGTTCACCCTGAGCCTGTCGAAGGGGCTTCCTTCTTGAAGGGAAGAACAAGGCTTCGACAGGCTCAGCCCGGACGGGGTTTAATTGGAGGCGTAAAAATTATGGATCACACCGACAGCGCATACATCACGATATTGACCCCGAACTTGGTATTATCCTCGGCCAGGAACCGTTTGTTGCGCCAGTCATAGTCCCATTCGCAGCCATAATCCTTGTTGCTGTACAGCACGCCTAGCCGCCCTTCGATCTCGATCCCTTTCAGATAGTCATGGACCAGATCATCACCCCAGCCGTTCAATTCCAGGCCGGTATTGGGTGGCCCGTCAAATTTGAAGAAAGACCGGTAGAGCGGGTGGACATTGGGCAGTTGTTTCAGCGCCCTGGCCCCGAAAATCTTGCTCATCTGCGCCTCGAACGATCGGGCGAACAGGCCGTCAATATCGTGGTTGCAATCATCGACCAGCACGAAGCCGCCATTGCGGACATAGCGTTCGAAATTGCGCCGTTCGGCGGGCGAAAACTCGACCAGCTTGTGCCCCGCGAGATAACAGAAGGGCGCGGTCAGCATTTTGGGGTCCGACAGGGCAATGACATGCTCCTTCGGGTCCACCCGCAACGTCGTATAGTCGATCAGCGACGTGATCAGGTTGGACGGCATCCGCTGGTCGACATCCCAGTCGCCCGAATCATAGCGCAGCCGCGTGAACCAGAAATCATAGCCCCCGGCGGCGGCGAGCGGCCGGGCCAGCATTGCGCTGGCCAGACCACCCGCCATCAACCGAAGAAAATCGCTCCGCGTCATATCGCGCGCATTGGCCTCACACCGCGTCCGACAGTGACGTGAAGGTGAAGTCGCGCAGTTTCATTGGCGGCACGACCATGGGGGCATCCGCTTCGTCTCCCTTCACCCGGACGGGTTTGCCCAGTTCCTCGACATTGTTGAGCATGATGACGGGGGATTCGTTGAAGCGGAAATTCTTGATCGGATATTTGATCTGGCCATTTTCGATATAGAAAGTGCCATCGCGGGTCAGGCCCGTGAGCAGCACCGTCTGCGGATCGACCATGCGGATATACCAGGTGCGGGACACCAATATGCCGCGCTCGGTCGTGCGCACCAGATCGGCGGTCGATTTGGTGCCACCGGTCATGATCAGATTGCCCGGCTGGGCCATGGCGGGCTTGCCCTGCTTTTGCGACCAGTAGCGCGAATATTCCATGTTCACGAGCTTGCCATTCTCGACGATCGGCATCTTTCTGCGCGGCAGGCCTTCTTCGTCCCACGGATAGACAGCCGCGCCCGGATAGGCCGGGTCGGCGAAGAAATTGACCTGCGGCCCGAACACCTGTTCGCCCAGCTTGTTGCCGCCGCCCTTTTTCGACAGGAAACTGCGGCCTTCATCGGCCGATCGCGCGTCGAAATAGAAGAACATGAACTGGATCAGACCAGCGGCCGCCGCCGGTTCCAGGATGACGGTATATTTGCCCGGTTCCAGCGCCTTGGCTTCGGCTGACGCACTCGCCTTGCGCATGGCGACGCGGATATCCTCGCCCGCGTTGAAGGTTGCGACGTCCTGTACATTATGCCCGACCCAGCCGGACCCGCGCCCATCCTCGGTACGGACGGTGCAGGTATAATCGGCACTGGTGCCGGTCTGGTAACCGTAATTGCCCTTGCTGTTCATGAAGGCGACGAACCCGGCCTGATCCTCCAGATAGCCCGCCGCGATCAGCTTTTCGGCGCGGCAGGGCGCGATCGAATCGATCGCCACCTTGGCGCGATAGTCAGCGGTGATCCCGGCGGTGGTAGCGCTGTATGTGGGGGTTGCTGTGTAGGTCTGCTTCTCGACCGCGGGCATGAATTCCGGGTTTTCCGGGGCCAGCTTGGCCAGCTCCTCCGCCCTGCGCACCACGCGCTCCAGCGCGGCATCGTCAAACTGGTTGATGGTCGCGATGCCGACCCGCTTGCCATAGGCGACCTGCACCGACAGTTCGATATTGTCGGTAATGCCTGCGGTCGACACGTCGTTGCGGGCGAAGCGCACATTGCCACGGATCGAACCGGTCAGCTGCGCGGTACATTCGTCCGCCTTGGAAAAGCCCACGACCTTGGTCAGGATCGCCTTGGCCTGTGCTTCGGAAAGGATGCTCATATTTTCTCTCCCTGACCGATCAACCGAGCGAACGGGCGGTGTTGATGACGTTGATGCCGTTGAAGCGCGCGGTGCTGGAGCCGTGCGACACGGCCGAAACCTGCGCAGGCTGGCCCTTGCCGTCGAAGAAGGAACCACCCAGGCGATAGTCGCTGGCGTCGCAGACCCCGGCGCAACCGTTCCAGAATTCCGGGGTGCGGATCTGGTAGGCCACATCCTCGATCTGCTGGGTGATCTTGCCCTGCTTGATCTCGTAGAAGAGCTGTCCGCCAAATTGCGCATTATAGCGCTGCTGGTCGATCGAGAAGCTGCCGTCGCCGATGATGTAGATGCCATCTTCGACATTGGAGATCATGTCGGCGACGCTCTGCTTGGCCTTGCCGGGTTCCAGGCTGACGTTCGCCATGCGCTGGAACTGCACGTTGGACCAGCTGTCGGCATAGCAGCAGCCGTCGCTTTCGCTCTTGCCCTCGATATGGGCCTGATCGCGGATCGCCTGATAGCCGACCAGCTTGCCGTTGCGAATGAGGTCCCATTTCTTGGTCTTGACGCCTTCGTCGTCGAAGGCGACCGCACCCAGGCTGCCGGGCTGCGTCTTGTCCGCGACGATGTTCACCTTGTCGCTGCCATATTGGAAATTGGCCTTCAGCTTGTCCATCGTGGCAAAGCTGGTGCCGGCATAATTGGCTTCATAGCCCAGCACCCGGTCGAGTTCGAGCGGATGGCCGACCGATTCGTGGATGGTGAGCCATGTGTGGGAGGGGTCCAGCACCAGATCATATTTGCCCGGCTTGACCGACGGTGCCTTGATCTTCGCGCGCGCCTGTTTGGCGGCGGCGATCGCATCTTCCTTCATGTCATAGCTGTTGCCGTAGACGGTGACGCCGTTTGGCAGCACGGTCTTGCCCGACGCCGCGCCATCCAGATATTCAAAGCCCAGCCCCATCGGCGCGGACAGGCCTTCGCGCACGCGGAACTTACCGGTCGCCTTGTCGACGGCGGTGACCTCCATCGGCGCCCAAATGCGGTGGACGTCCTGGTCGATATAGCTGCCGTCGGTGCTGGCAAAATATTTCTGCTCGTTGACCAGGAACAGGATGGAGCGGATGAAGTCCGCGCCTGCATCCATGGCGGCGGCATTCACCCCCATCAGCAGGTCGACCTTGTCCTTGATCGGCACGGTCATGCTGTTCTTGACGATCGGGGTGCGCCAGTTGACCTCGCCCGCGCCCTTGACCGGGGCGAGTTGTACCGGGGCGGACTGGGTCGGGGCATTGGCCTTGGCAATGGCGACCGCCTGGGTCGCGGCCTTGGCCACGGCTTCCTTGGTCATCTCGTTCGTCGCGGCAAAGCCCCATGCCCCGCCTGCGATCACGCGGATGCCGACGCCGGTCGATTCGGTGTTGACGATATTTTCGACATTGCGTTCGCGGGTGATGACGAACTGGCGCAGGTAGCGGCCGACGCGCACGTCGCAATAGGTTGCGCCTGCGCTCTTGGCTGCGTTCATCGCTGCGTCGGCCAGCGACTTCTTGACGGCGACGTCGATGGCGCTGCTCAGTTCCTCAGCCGCAATGACCTTGCCGAACATCGACGGCAGGATCAGGCCGCCCACGCCCATGGTGCCAAAGGCCAGAAAATCTCTTCTGTGCAAGGTTCGTCTCCACCTGCAAATGCCCGCGCGACGCGGGTCGGATTGTGCTTGGGATGCGGCCGGTCGGCCGTACCGATAGCCGGGATCATCGCGGCAGGGCGGGGCCGGGTCAAACATCTTTTACGACTGCGCAACTTGGGGTCGCCCGCTTTCGACATATGACATCTGTCGAAAGTCGCTGGCCAATGCGGAACAGGCCGGACGTTGCGTGGACGCAACAAAATCCGGCGCGGATGGCCGTTCCCCGTGAAGGGGTGTATCCGTTCATGATACTGTGAAGAAAGTTGGTCGGGGAAAGAGGATTCGAACCTCCGGCCCCTGCCTCCCGAAGACAGTGCTCTACCAGGCTGAGCTATTCCCCGACCGATGCCGAAGCCGCCGTCAAGCGACCCCGTAAGGCAGGCCGCAGCCTATAGAGACGGCTTTTCAGGCTGGCAAGCGGCCAGAGCGGCTTTTTTTGCACCTCACAAAAGCCCGGCAGCGCGGAAGCTGAACCGGCTTTCCCCGGCCTCTATCATATGGTCGGCCAGCCGCATGTCGAGCGGGCGGAGCCGCCGCGTGAGGGCGCGGGTCAGGGCGATGTCGGCCGGGCGGGGCAGGGCGGGGGCGTCGCCGGGTCGCTGCTGGTGGATGGCCAGCCATCGCCCCTCCAGCGCCAGCAACTGACCGATGACGGTACGCCAGTCGTGCGCCAATGGCACGCGGTCGCGGGGACGCCAGGTGCGATCGAGGATGAGCAGGTCCAGTCCGGCCATGGGCGAAATGTGACCCAGGCGCGCTCCGCCTCGCCAGCGCAAGCCGCGCCATTATGGTGAAAGGCACGCGCAATCTGGTCCAGAACGAACGGGACATTGGCGGGCGGGACTGGCTGGGCTAGAGCGGGTGACGACCCACAGCCTTTCAGTTCAGGATGCCCGCCCTTGCGCGACATGACGCCCCATTATGAGCAGCAATATCTCGACCTGATGCGCCACATCTGGCGACATGGCGACGAAAGGGTCGACCGCACCGGGGTGGGCACTCGGTCGATCCTGGGCGCGACGATGCGTTTTGCGCTGGCCGACGACGCGGTGCCGCTGTTGACGACCAAGCGGGTCTATTGGAAGGTGGCGGCGCGGGAGATGCTGTGGTTCCTGTCGGGCGACACCAATATCCGCGAACTGGTGCGGCAGGGTGTGCATATCTGGACCGACTGGCCGCTCGACGCCTATCGCCGCGCAACCGGCGAGGCGATCGACCGGGATGCGTTCGAGGCGCGAATCATCGAGGATGAAGCGTTCGCGCGGCAATGGGGTGATCTAGGTCCGGTCTATGGCGCGCAGTGGGTCAACTGGCCGCGTTATGAGCCGGCGGGCGATGGCCTCTATCGGCGGGCAGCCCAAGGGCATAACCAGATTGCCGATCTGGTCGCGGCGATCCGGGCGACGCCGGGGTCGCGGCGGTTGCTGTTCACGGGCTGGAATGTCGCGGAAGTCGCCAATATGGCGCTGCCGCCCTGCCATATGACCTATCAGTTTCAGGTGTCGAACGGGAAGCTCAACGGCTTGTTGTTCCAACGCAGTTGCGACCTGGGACTGGGGTTCGCCTTCAACATATTCGGCCTGTCGATGATCACCCGGATGCTGGCGCAGCAATGCGATCTGGAGCCGGGCGAGGTGGTCTGGCAGGGCGGAGACGTGCATCTCTATCTGAACCATGCCGCGCTGGTTGAGGCGCAGATGGAGAGAATTCCGTCGGGAGCGCCAAAGCTGCGGATCAATCGGCGGCCTTCGGACATTTTCAGCTACGCCATCGAGGATTTCGAGGTGACCGACTACGCGCCGCAAGCCCATATTTCCGCGCCGGTCGCTGTCTAGGGCGACAGTGAGCCGGACATAGTGAAAAGGAAAAATGGGTAAGGAAGGCTTGCCTTTCGTGGTGACGTAATATAATGTTAGCCACAAGCAACATTATTGCGATGCAGCATTAGGAGGCAGGATGACCGATCCGCACGATTCGGCGCGATTGCAGGGTGAAGCCGGGCGTAATCTGCCCCCGCTGCGCCTGCACGTCCCTGAGCCGCCCGCCCGCCCCGGCGAGAGCGCGGACTTCACCCATTTCGACATTCCTGCCGCCGACGCAGCGCCCCGGCCCGACGAAACGGCGCAGCCTGCGACCATGCGCGACATGGCCTATGGGCTGGTGCGGGTGCTCGACGAGAATGGCGCGGCGGTCGGGCAATGGAACCCCAACCTGCCGCCCGAAACTTTGCTGCGGATGCTGCGCGCGATGGCGCTGACCCGCGCGTTTGACGGGCGTATGTTCCGGGCGCAGCGGCAGGGCAAGACCAGCTTCTATATGAAGTCGACTGGCGAGGAAGCGGTGTCGATCGGCGCGGCGCTGGCGCTGCATCGCGATGATATGTGCTTCCCCAGCTATCGCCAGCAGGGCATCCTCATCGCGCGTGACTGGCCGATCATCGACATGATGAACCAGATTTATTCCAACAAGGGCGACCGGCTGAAAGGTCGCCAGTTGCCGATCATGTATTCGGCGCGGGAGGCGGGCTTCTTCTCCATCTCCGGCAATCTGACCACCCAATATCCCCAAGCAGTCGGCTGGGCGATGGCAAGCGCGGCGCGCGGCGACACGCGGATCGCGGCGACCTGGTGCGGCGAGGGTTCCACGGCGGAGGGCGATTTCCATAGCGCTTGCACCTTCGCCAGCGTCTATCGCGCGCCGGTCATCATGAACGTCGTCAACAACCAATGGGCGATCAGCAGCTTTTCAGGGTTCGCCGGGGCCGAGGCGACGACCTTTGCCGCGCGCGCCGTGGGCTATGGCATTGCGGGGCTGCGGGTCGATGGCAATGACGTGTTGGCGGTCTATGCCGCGACCCGTTGGGCGGCCGACCGGGCGCGGGCCAATGCCGGGCCGACGCTGATCGAGCATTTTACCTATCGCGTCGAAGGGCATAGCACGTCGGACGATCCGACCGCCTATCGCTCTGCCGAGGAAAGCAGCCTGTGGCCGCTGGGCGACCCGATCGCGCGGCTCAAGCAGCATTGCATCACGCTGGGCATCTGGGACGAGGATCGCCACGCCGCGATGGACAAGGAACTGGCCGAGATGGTTCGCGACGCCGCGCGCGAAGCGGAGAAGAACGGCATCCTTGGCCACGGCCTGCACCATCCGATGGAAAGCATGTTCGAGGATGTGTTCGAGGACATGCCCTGGCACCTGAAGGAACAGCAGCAACAGATGCTGGACGAATGGAAGGCGGCGGGGCTGTGAGTGACGTCATGACGCAAGAGGCAGGCACGGACGTGCAGCACATGAACATGATCCAGGCGATCAACAGCGCTATGGACGTGATGATGGAGCGCGACCCGACGGTCGTGGTGATGGGCGAGGATGTCGGCTTTTTCGGCGGCGTGTTCCGCGCCACCGCCGGGCTGCAACAGAAATATGGCAAGAACCGCGTGTTCGACACGCCGATCACTGAATGTGGCATCATTGGCGTCGCGGTGGGCATGGGCGCCTATGGCCTGCGGCCGGTGCCGGAAATCCAGTTTGCCGACTATATCTATCCCGCGCTCGACCAGCTCGTGTCGGAAGCCGCACGGCTGCGCTATCGGTCGGCGGGCGAGTTCATCGCGCCGATGACGGTGCGATCGCCCTTTGGCGGGGGCATTTTCGGCGGCCAGACCCATTCGCAATCGCCCGAAGGCATCTTCACCCATTGTTCGGGGATCAAGACGGTGATCCCGTCCACCCCCTATGATGCCAAGGGGCTGCTGATCGCGGCGATCGAGGATAATGATCCGACGATCTTCTTTGAACCCAAGCGCATCTATAACGGCCCGTTCGACGGCGAATATGACACGCCGGCGACCAGCTGGGCCGGGCATAAGGATGCGCAGGTGCCGACCGGCTATTATCGCATCCCGCTGGGTCAGGCGCGGATCGCGCGGGCGGGCGAGGCGCTGACCATCCTCTGCTATGGCACGATGGTCCATGTCGTTGAGCATACGGTCGCGATGCTGGGTCTGGACGCGGAGATTGTTGACCTGCGCAGCCTGGTGCCGCTCGACATCGAAACGATCGAGGCGTCGGTGAAAAAGACCGGACGCTGCCTGATCGTGCATGAAGCCACCCGCACCAGCGGCTTTGGCGCGGAATTGCTCGCCCAGGTGCAGGAACGCTGCTTCCATCATCTCGAAGCGCCGATCGAGCGGGTGACCGGGTTCGACACGCCTTATCCGCACAGTCTGGAATGGGCCTATTTCCCCGGTCCCGTCCGTATCCGCGAAGCCATCAACAAGATCATGAAGGATTGAGCGCCATGGCTCTGTTCACATTCAAGCTGCCGGATATCGGCGAAGGCATCGCGCAGGCCGAAATAGTCGGCTGGCACGTCAAGGTCGGTGACCGGGTCGAGGAGGACCAGCCGATCGCCGACATGATGACCGACAAGGCGACAGTCGAGATGGAAAGCCCGGTCGCGGGCACCATCATGCGGCTGGCGGGCGAAGAAGGCGATCAGGTCTCGATCGGCGCGATGCTGGTGGAGATTGAGGTCGAGGGCGAGGCAGTCGCTGCACCGATGCCGCCGGTCGAGGTGATCGAGGCGGAGGTGCCATTCCTCCCCGAAACGGGGAGGGGGACCGCGAGCGAAGCGAGTGGTGGAGGGGGCGAGCGTCTGGACGCACCCTTGGAAGAGTTGGCGAACCCATCGAATGTCGTGCCGGAGGCCAACCCCCTCCACCACCCTTCGGGCGGTCCCCCTCCCCGTGCCGGGGAGGACAAGATCCTCGCCTCCCCAGCCGTCCGCGCCCGCGCGAAGGATCTGGGCATCGACCTGGCGCAGGTAAAGTCCGCTGGCGACCATATCCGCCATGCCGATCTCGACGCCTATCTGCTCTACGGGCAGGGACAGGGCTATCGCGCGGCGGGGGCGTCCGCGCGTCGTCCCGACGAGCAGGTCAAGGTCATCGGGATGCGCCGTCGCATCGCGGAGAATATGGCCGCGTCCAAGCGCCACATCCCCCACTTCACCTATGTCGAGGAAATCGACGTCACCGCGCTGGAAACCCTACGTGAACAGCTCAACGCCAGCCGTGGTGACAAGCCAAAGCTCACCATGTTGCCGCTGCTGATCGTCGCGATCTGCAAGACGTTGCCCGATTTCCCGATGCTCAATGCCCGCTATGATGATGAGGCGGGCGTGGTGACCCGCCATGGATCGGTGCATCTGGGCCTCGCGACGCAGACCGATGCGGGCCTCATGGTGCCGGTGATCCGCGATGCGCAGGACCGCAACGTCTGGCAGCTGGCGAGCGAAATCCGCCGTCTGGCCGACGCCGCCCGGTCGGGCAAGGCGAAGTCGGAAGAACTGTCCGGCTCCACCCTGACGCTGACGTCCTTGGGACCGCTGGGCGGCATCGCAACGACGCCGGTCATCAACCGGCCGGAAGTGGCGATTATCGGTCCCAACCGGGTGATCGAGCGGCCGGTATTCCGCGGCAAGGAGATTGTCGCGGCGAAGCTGATGAACCTGTCGATCAGTTGCGACCACCGTGTCGTCGATGGCTGGGACGCGGCCAGCTATGTGCAGGCCATCCGCAAATTGCTGGAAAACCCCGCGCTGCTGTTCGTCGATTAATATTCAGCGCATCGTCGCGCGATAGCTGAGCCGTCCGGCATGGCCGGGCGGCACTGCTTGCGGTAGCGACCAGCGGACATGAGTTACATCGGCGGCCACGGCGCGGCGCGTGCCGCCCAGTGGCGTGGGTAGCCATAGCTGCTCCATCCGGCCCCAATGCGCGCCACCATCGACCGACACCTGCATGGTCGGATCGGTCGGGTCGATTTGCGCGCCACGCGGCAGTGGGCGCACCACGGCCTGATCGCGCAGAGGCGCGCTGCCGTCATTGCGCCAATGGACGATGACGATCAGCTGGTCGCCGGGCGCAATCCGGTCTGCGCTGGCCAATATCCGGCGTGAGCGGCCGTTGACGTCAGTCGTCACCCGCTCGACGAACATCTGCGTGTCGAGCCGGACGCCCGATTGCGCCCTTGCCGTTTGTGACGCCGCAAGGCCCGTCAGCGCGATCATCCATGACAATGTGGCGGCCTTCATGCCCATTCCCGTTCTGCATTCCCTTGTTCGTCCCTAGAACGGTCCGGCCAATATTTGGTTAAGCCGCTGTTTTCCTGCGCCCGGTCATGGTCCGGCCCTGCTTTGCAAATTGACGCCCGGTAGCAGCGAGCGCACATCGGAACGGCCTTTCGACCGGAGAATCAATCCACCGTGAAATTGCACGAACAGCAGGAAATCAATCGCAGGCGCGACCGGCTGCTCGCATCGATCGCGCTGACGGCGGGCATTGGACTGATGCTGGCGCTGCCCTTTGCGCTGCGCGCCGGAGCGGAGTTTTTCCTGCCATTGACCGCCGCGCTGGTGATCGCGATCGCGCTCGTGCCGCTGCTCGAATGGATGGAGCGGCACCGGCTGCCGTCGGGACTGGCCGCGTTGCTGGCAGTGATCGGATTCCTGGTGGTTGCCAATACCGCGCTGGTGCTGATCATCGTGCCAGCGACCGACTGGTTCCGCATCCTGCCCCAGCGACTGCCGCAGATTCAGGCGAACCTGGCCCCGCTGATAGACTTTTATTCCAACCTCCAGCGCTTCGTCGACGAAACGGTGCAGATGCTGGCGACCGGGCCGGTTGCGGCGGCGCAGACAGCTACCGTCGATACGCCGCGATCGTTGCTCCAATTTGCCGCCATGTCTGCGCCTGCCGCGATCATCCAGATGGTGTTCGCTCTGCTCATTATCTACTTCTTTCTGGCGGGTTGGACCCGGCTGCGGCGGCGCACGATCAACAGCCGCGACAGTTTCGATGGGGCGCTGGCGGTGGCGCGGGTGATCCAGAATGTGGTCGATGCGACATCGGCCTATGTCATCACCATTGCCGTCATCAACCTGTGCCTGGGGCTGGCGGTCGCGCTGGCGTTGTGGCTGATCGGGATGCCGTCGCCTTTGATGTGGGGGGGCATCGTCGCATTACTCAATTTCGTGCCCTATTTCGGGCCGATGCTGGCCGCCGTGCTGCTGGCGCTGGGCGGGTTGATGGTGTTCGACGATGTGTGGGTAGCGCTGATGCCCGCCGCGCTCCAGGTCGGCTTTCATCTGGTCGAGGCCAATGTGATCACGCCCACGGTGCTGGGGCGGCGGCTGACGATGAACCCGCTGCTGATTCTCGTGTCGCTCACCTTCTGGGGCTGGGTGTGGGGGACGCCGGGCGCGCTGCTGGGTGTGCCGCTGCTGATCATCATCCAGACCGTCGTTTCGGCCGCTGGCACGCCCGATATCGCCGGTTTCCTGTTCGAGCAGGGGACGCTGACGGTCGCGCCGCGCAAAGAAAGTGACGAGAATGCGAAAACAGCCGATGCGGACGGTTGACAGTCCCGGCGGACGCACATAGACGGCGCTTCCACACCGAACGCGGGTGTAGCTCAGTTGGTTAGAGTGCCGGCCTGTCACGCCGGAGGTCGCGGGTTCGAGCCCCGTCACTCGCGCCACTTTCCTTGACCGGAAGGTGGGAATAAGGTGGATCAGACAGCATCGTCTGGGGACTAAAATCCCGAACAGATGTCACCCTGCGCGGGTGTAGCTCAGTTGGTTAGAGTGCCGGCCTGTCACGCCGGAGGTCGCGGGTTCGAGCCCCGTCACTCGCGCCATTTCCTGCCGATGCAGGGGATGGCGCAATCGCGCAGATGAACGGGCCGACACGCATGGTATCGGCCCGCCTGTCATTGGCTCACAGATTATCGCCCGTGATCGCGGGAGCGAGCGGTTCGTTGGCCAGCCAGCGATAGATGCCGCCTGCGGCCAGCGCGCCGATTATCGGGGCCAGCCAGAACAGCCATAGTTGCTGCACCGCCAGTCCGCCGACCACCAGCGCCGGACCCGTGCTGCGCGCCGGATTGACCGATGTGTTGGTCACCGGAATGCTGATCAGGTGGATCAGCGTCAGCGCCAGACCGATCGCGATCGGCGCAAAGCCTGCGGGCGCGCGGCTGTCGGTCGATCCCAGGATGATGATCAGGAAGCCCAGCGTCAGCACCGCTTCAATCGCAAGGCCCGCTTCCATGCTATAGCCACCGGGCGACTGCGCCCCATAGCCGTTGACCGCCAGCCCGGTACCGGTCAGGGCGAAATCCGGCTGGCCGCTGGCGATGAACAGCAATAGCTGCGCCGCGATGACTGCGCCTATCAGTTGCGCGATGATATAGGGCGCGATGTCGCGCACCGGAAAGCGCCCGCCTGCCCACAGGCCGACGGTAACGGCCGGGTTGAGGTGACAGCCCGATATATGGCCGATCGAATAGGCCATGGTCAGTACCGTCAGCCCGAACGCCAGGCTGACGCCCAGCAGGCCGATGCCGACATCAGGGAAGGCCGCCGCCAGCACCGCGCTGCCGCAGCCGCCGAAAACCAGCCAGAATGTGCCGAACGCTTCTGCAAACAGCCGTTTGCTCATGGGAACCATCGCATCGTCCTCCTGTGGGGGTTGGCAAGGGCCACCGACAGGCTGTGCGTCCCCCGGCGCGCGGTGGCCGCCGCCCGGTGGTTCAGATGTGACGGGCAGGGGGCAGGATCGCGCCATAAGCGCGCCTTCTGTGTCGACTGGCGCATGGACATGGCTTTGCCCCCCTTCCGCAGTCAGGAAGCAGCGCGCGTCTCCGCAATAGGGGATAGGCCGTTACGCTTCCTTAACGGAACAGATACAGGCAGGCGGGATGCTTGTCACCGCTGTTAATCAGCCGCGCCGCCAACGCCCCGTCTCCATCCACGCGAGCAGGCGGCGCAATGGTAGCACCCATATCCACACGATCCCCAGAACGACATAGAGCGGCGTCTGTGCCCATACCGGCAGCGAGCCGATCAGGCCCGACAGGCTGGCCACCATCACCGCCCACAGCGCGATCAGGCCGACGATCGCCAGCATCCCCACCGGCTTGCGCCAGCTTGGGCGATGATAATGGCGCGGGTCGATGCTCATGTCAGTGGCCCTTCGATCAGTTCGACTTCGGTCAGCACCATATGCAGCGGCAAGTCCCACGGGTCGGCAGGCACGGCATCCTGTTCCTGCACCGACCAGGCGATGCCGATGCGTAGCGCGTCAGGGAAGCGGGCAAAGGCGCGGTCATAATAGCCGCCGCCTTGACCCAGTCGATTGAGGGCGCGATCGAACCCGACCAGCGGGGCGATGATGACGTCAGGCGTCACCGGACCATCGCCGGGTTCGGGGTGGCTGGTGCGGAACGGGCCGGGCAGCAATATGTCGTCAGGCTGCCAGCGCAGGAAGTCCATGCTGCCCAACCGATCCAGCACGCGCGGCAGAGCCACGGTCTTGCCCATGGCGCTCAGTTGGTGCGCCAGCCGTTGCGCGGGTGCTTCATCGTCCAGCCCCATGTAGAGCGCGACCACCCGTGCGTCTGCAATGCGGCGGGCGAGGGGGGAAGGCAGCACCTTGAACGCCAGCCGGTGCGCCAGCGGATCAAGCGTCGAGACGAAGGCACGGCGGCGGTCGCGCGCGATCTGGCGCAAGCTCGTCTTGTCGATGGTGTCGCCGTTCATCCGTATGTCTGCCTGCTCACTATCGTGTTCCCGCCTGCGCGGGAACACGTCTATATTTGGATCGCTTGCCTTGGAAGGGTGACGGGACCGCCTTGGCCGTTTGCTGGAAAATCCTCTGACGCCTCAACGTCAGGTGGGGACCATGTAGATCGGGCCGGAGCCCGCCCAGGGACAGCCCCCTAGGATGTGATTATCGCCTCAGGGATGTTCGCTAAAGCTCGTACCAGGCAGTACCCGTCCACCCCAATCTAGGCGTCCGCGGCGCGGGCGGCAAGCCCGTCGCGCAGCTTTTCTATACGCGCCGCCAGCGCCTCTATCACCTGCGCCGCCGGTTCATCCTCCGCTTCCAGCGCCAGCTTTTGCTGCCGGGCCGCAGTATCGCGGCGCAAGTCGTTCAATTCGTCGGCCAGGAATAAAGCGGCGAACAGCAGGCTGCGCACCTCCGTCATGCCGGGCATCCCCTGCTGCGCGGCGCGCGCCTTCTCCTCGATCAGGCTGGCGAGATGGGTGAGATGTGCTTCCTCGCCATCGCGGCACCGTATGTCATAATGGCGTCCGGCAATGTGCAGCGTGGTTTCAGCCAATGGTCCGGCCCTTCAGATCGGCGATCAGCTCATCGAGCGAACGCAGCGCCGCGCGGGCGCCGTCCACATCCATATTCTGACCGCTGGTGGGGAGTGGGGAGGGGGAGGGGGCGGCCGCAAGGCGGACCACATCCTGTTCGAGCCGACCCACTGCACGTTCCAGCGTGCCAATTGCCTGCATCATGCGCTCGCTTGCCATTCCTCACGCATAGCGAAACTTGGCGCGGCACAAAAGCGATCATTGGACCTACAAGAGGCCGCTTTCCGGCCCGCCGCGGTTGACGCATGGGGCTTGACGCGACAAAGGAGGCGCGATCTCGACTCGCCCGCATAGCCTGCGGGCAGGTCAGTCCTGTTCAGGAAAGACGCACGCTGCCGATGACCGTTTCCGATAAGTCGCTCGCCAACGCCATCCGGGCGCTTTCCATGGATGCCGTGCAGGCCGCCAACAGCGGCCATCCGGGGATGCCGATGGGCATGGCAGACGTCGCAACGGTGCTGTTCAGCGATTATCTGAAGTTCGATCCGACCCAGCCCAAATGGGCCGACCGCGACCGTTTCGTCCTGTCGGCAGGCCATGGGTCTATGCTGATCTACAGCCTGCTGCACCTGACCGGCTATGCACGTCCCACGATTGAGGACATCGCCAATTTCCGCCAGTTGCATAGCCCCTGCGCTGGCCATCCTGAAAATTTCGAGCTGGCAGGCGTCGAGGCGACCACGGGGCCGTTGGGTTCGGGCCTGGCCACTGCCGTCGGCATGGCGATTGCCGAGCGGCATCTGAACGCGCAATTTGGCGACGATCTGGTCGATCACCGAACCTGGGTGATTGCGGGCGATGGCTGCCTGATGGAAGGCATCAACCATGAAGCGATTGGCCTTGCCGGTCACCTAAACCTTGGCCGCCTGATCGTGCTGTGGGACGATAACAAGATCACCATTGACGGCGCGGTCGACCTGTCGAGCAGCGAAGATGTCCGCGCCCGCTATGAAGCAACCGGCTGGCATGTCGTGTCGTGCGATGGCCATGACGTGGCCGATGTGCGCCGCGCGCTGGCCGAAGCTGTCGCCGATTCGCGGCCCTCGCTCGTGGCCTGCGCCACCAAGATCGGCTATGGTTCGCCCAACAAGGCAGGCACGTCGGGCGTCCACGGTTCCGCGCTGGGCGACGCTGAAGTCGCAGCCGCGCGCGAATTTCTGGGCTGGGACGCGGCACCCTTCGTCATTCCCGCCGACATTGCCGCCGCCTGGAAGGCGATTGGTGCCAAGGGTGGCGATGTTCGCACTGCGTGGGAAGCCCGGCTTGCAAGCAATGAGAAGAGCGCGGAATTTACCCGTCGCATGGCTGGCGATCTGCCCGCCGACTTCTCGCTGGAAGCCTATATCGACAGCCTGATTGCCGCGCCGCAGAAGGTCGCGACCCGCAAGGCCAGCGAATTGACGCTGGGCGCGATCAACGACCTGCTGCCCGAAACGCTGGGCGGTTCGGCGGACCTTACCGGGTCCAACAATACCAAAACCAAGTCGACAGGCCCGCTGACCAAGGACGATTATTCGGGCCGCTATGTCTATTACGGCATCCGCGAATTCGGCATGGCCTGCGCGATGAACGGCATGGCGCTGCATGGGGGCGTCATCCCCTATGGCGGCACTTTCCTGGTCTTTTCCGACTATATGCGCGCGGGCATCCGCCTCGCCGCGCTCCAGCAGCAGCGTGTAATTCACGTCCTGACCCATGACAGCATCGGCCTTGGCGAAGATGGCCCGACCCACCAGCCGATCGAGCATGTCATGTCGATGCGCATGATCCCGAACCTGGACGTCTATCGCCCCGCGGACATTGTCGAGACGGCGGAATGCTGGGAACTGGCGTTGAAGGACGCGACCGGCCCGTCGGTGCTGGCGCTGACCCGCCAGAATCTGCCACAGCTGCGCACCGAAAAGGCAGAAAATCTGTCGGCCAAGGGCGCTTATCGCCTGCGTGCCGCCAATGCGGATCGCAAGGTCGTGCTGATCGCCACCGGCTCCGAAGTCGAAATCGCGGTCGATACCGCCAAGGCGCTGGAAGAACAGGGCATCGGTGCCGATGTCGTGTCCATGCCAAGCTGGGCGCATTTCGAGGCGCAGCCACAGTCCTACAAGGACGATCTGCTGCCGCACCATGTGCTGCGCGTATCGATCGAGGCCGGGACGACCTTTGGCTGGGAACGCCATACCGGCATCGCCGGGCTGCGCTTTGGCATCGACAGCTTCGGCGCGTCGGCCCCGGCGGAAGCGCTTTACGACCATTTCGGCCTGACCGCCGCAAAGATTGCGCCGCAGATCGTGGCCGCTCTCAACAACTGACCGAACAACAACTTCAGGAGGCTAGTGCAGTGGCAACGAAGGTAGCAATTAACGGTTTCGGACGTATCGGCCGCCTGGTGGCGCGCGCCATTCTCTCGCGCACCGACCATGACCTGGAACTGGTCAGCATCAACGATCTGGGCGACGTCAAATCCAACGCACTGCTGTTCAAGCGCGATTCGGTTCATGGCAACTGGAGCGGCGACGTCAGCGTCGATGGCGATTTCCTGGTCGTCGATGGCAAGAAGATCAAGGTGACCGCCGAGCGCGACCCCGCCAATCTGCCGCACGCGGCGCTGGGCGTGGAGATCGCGCTGGAATGCACCGGCATCTTCACCACCAAGGACAAGGCAAGCGCGCATCTTACCGCCGGCGCCAAGCGCGTCATCATTTCCGCGCCCGGCACCAATGTCGATCGCACCGTCGTATTCGGCGTCAACCATGACGCGCTGACCGCCGACGACATCGTGATTTCGAACGCCAGCTGCACCACCAACTGCCTGGCCCCGCTCGCCAAGGTGCTGAACGACGCCATCGGCATCGAAAGCGGCTTCATGACGACGATCCACAGCTACACCAACGACCAGAACACGCTGGACCAGCTGCACAGCGACATGCGCCGTGCCCGCGCCGCTGCTCTCTCGCAGATCCCGACCTCCACCGGCGCTGCCCGCGCGGTGGGCGAAGTTCTGCCTGAACTCAAGGGCAAGCTGGACGGCTCGTCGATCCGCGTGCCGACGCCCAACGTCTCGGTCGTCGATCTGAAGTTCATTCCCAAGCGCCCGACCACCAAGGATGAGGTCAACGCGCTGCTCAAGGCCGCGTCGGAAGCTGGTCCGCTCAAGGGCGTGCTGGGCTATTCGGACGAGCCGCTGGTCTCGATCGACTATAATGGAGATCCGCGCAGCTCGACCGTCGACAGCCTGGAAACCGCCGTGGTCGATGGCAAGCTGGTGCGCGTGCTCAGCTGGTACGACAATGAATGGGGCTTCTCCAACCGCATGATCGACACTACGGGCGTGGTGGCGAAGTTCCTGTAAGGAACGCGGGGGCGGGTAAAACCGTCCCCTTTTTGCATTTGGGGCAGAAGCAGGGAAATAGCATGACCAAGCCGTTCAAGACACTCGACGATATGGGCGACATCCACGGCAAGGTCGTGCTGGTGCGCGAGGATCTGAACGTGCCGATGCAGGACGGTTCGGTCAGCGATGATACCCGCCTGCGTTCGGCCATGCCGACCGTGCTGGAACTGGCCGATCGTGGTGCGAAAGTGCTGATCCTGGCCCATTTCGGCCGTCCCAAGGGGCAGAAGAACCCCGAATATTCGCTGTCCAAGATCACCCGGCCCCTGAGCCAGGTGCTGGGTCGCGAAGTACAGTTCATCCCTGACTGCCAGGGGGAGGCTGCGACCGATGGCATCGCAGTGATGCGCCCAGGCGACATCGCGATCCTGGAAAATACCCGCTTCCACGCTGGCGAGGAAAAGAACGATCCCGTTCTGGTCGATGCGATGGCGGCGATTGCCGACCTTTATGTCAACGACGCCTTCTCTGCCGCGCACCGCGCCCACGCCTCGACCGCCGGGATTGCGCACAAGCTGCCGTCGTTCGCCGGGCGCGCGATGGAGCGGGAACTCGATGCGTTGCAGGCCGCGCTCGGCACCCCGGTCAAGCCGGTGGCCGCTGTTGTGGGCGGCGCGAAAGTCTCGACCAAGCTTGATGTGCTGAACCATCTGGTCACCAAGGTCGATCATCTGATCATCGGCGGCGGCATGGCCAACACGTTCCTCCACGCGCGCGGCGTCGATATCGGCAAGTCGCTGTGCGAGAAGGATCTGGCCGCTACCGCCGACGCCATTTTCGATGCAGCGGAAGCCGCCGGTTGCACCATCCATCTGCCCTATGACGTGGTGGTCGCGAAGGAATTTGCCGCGAACCCGCCCTCCGTCCGCACCTGCAACGTCCATGAAGTCGCGGCGGACGAAATGATCCTCGACGTCGGCCCCGCCGCCGTTGAAGCGCTGGCCGATGTCCTCAAGACCTGCCGCACGCTTGTGTGGAACGGGCCGTTGGGCGCGTTCGAAATTCCCCCGTTCGACACTGCGACGGTGGCGCTCGCCCGCACGGCGGCTGCGCTGACGAAGGAAGGCCAGTTGACCTCGGTCGCCGGTGGCGGTGATACTGTGGCAGCCCTCAACCACGCAGGGGCAGCAGCCGATTTCACCTTCGTCTCGACGGCCGGCGGCGCGTTCCTGGAATGGATGGAAGGCAAGGATTTGCCGGGCGTAAAGGCTTTGATGGCCTGACGACCGGTCAACGGTGGCACCGCCTTGGAGAGGGCGGCGCCATCTCCATTAAGAGAGAGTATGTGCAGATGCTGGATCAGGTTCAGAAGCAGAAGATTGCGACAGGCGAAGGCTTTATCGCCGCACTCGACCAGAGCGGCGGTTCAACGCCCAAGGCGCTCAAGGGCTATGGCATCGAAGAGGGTGCCTGGTCCAATGACGAGGAAATGTTCGGCCTGATCCACGCGATGCGCAGCCGCATTATCACTTCGCCCGTGTTCACCGGCGAGAAGGTGCTGGGCGCGATCCTGTTCGAGCGCACGATGGACGGCACCGTCGATGGCAAGCCGACCCCGCAGGCGCTGATCGAGCGCGGCGTTGTCCCCTTCATCAAGATCGACAAGGGTCTGGAGCATGAGGCGAACGGCGTTCAGGTGATGAAGCCGAACCCCGACCTGGACGTGCTGCTCCACCGCGCCAAGGCGCTGGGCGTGTTCGGGACCAAGGAACGCTCGGTCATTAACCTAGCCAACCGCGGAGGCATTGCCGCCGTGGTCAAGCAGCAGTTTGAAATCGGTCAACAGGTGCTGGCCGCAGGCTTGATGCCGATCATCGAACCCGAAGTGAACATCAAGTCGCCCGAACGCGCCGAGGCCGACGCGATCCTGCTCGACGAACTGCTCAAGGCGCTCGACGCGCTGCCCGCCGACCAGCAGGTAATGCTGAAGCTGTCGCTGCCGGTGCAGCCGGGCCTGTTCGACCCGCTGGTTGATCATCCCCGCGTGCTGCGCGTCGTCGCCCTGTCGGGCGGCTTTGCCCGTCCCGAAGCCTGCGTCGAACTGGCCAAAAATCGCGGCATCATCGCCAGCTTCAGCCGCGCGCTTCTCAACGATCTGCGCCACCAGATGAGCGACGATGAATTCAACGCATCGCTGGGCGAAGCGATCGACGAAATCCATGGCGCTTCGGTCGCCAAGACGGCGGTTGCTGCGTAACTTGCATTACAGCCGATCAAACTGACTACAGCCTTATCTTCCCCTTTAAGGGGGAGATATCGCACATAGGCTTCCGCTATCCCTACAACGTCATGCTGAATTTATTTCAGCATCCATTTCTCGTCACAAACCGCCGGTTGAGCTGGAGAAATGGACCCTGAAACAAGTTCAGGGTGACGGTGGAGGCGGGGGCAGTTTCATATACAATTCCCCTACCTTGCAGGGGAGGCAAGGAAAGCCAGAGGCTTTCGTTACGATGCTGGCTGGGCTAACACCCGGGCATGACCGATTTTACCGATGAAGAGCTGGCGCTCGACCCGCATTTTGCCGATCAGTTCGAGCAAGGTTTCCGCCCGGCCTGCCAGCTTTACCTGATCTCCCCTCCCAACATCGACGCGACCTTTGTTGATGCGCTGGCCGCCGCGCTGGATGGTGGCGAAGTCGCCGCGTTCCAGTTGCGTCTGAAAGGGCTGGATGAGGACGCGATTGCCGAATTGGCCGCGCCGTTGCAGGCGCTGTGCGCAGATCGCGACGTTGCCTTCATCATCAACGACAGCGTCGCGCTGGCGCAACGTCTGGGCGCAGACGGCGTGCATCTGGGGCAGGGCGATGGCGATCCGCGCGAGGCCCGCAAAATCCTTGGACCCAAGGTGCAGATCGGCGTCACTTGCCATGACAGCCGCCATCTGGCGATGGAAGCGGGAGAGGCGGGGGCCGACTATGTCGCGTTCGGCGCTTTCTATCCCACCACGACCAAGGATGTGCTGCACCATGCAGAGCCGTCGATCCTGGGCTGGTGGACGACGATTTTCGAGCTACCCTGCGTAGCGATCGGCGGCGTGACGGCGGACAATGCCGCGCCGCTGGTGGCGGCGGGCGCGGATTTTCTGGCGGTCAGCAGCGCGGTGTGGAACCATCCGGCGGGGCCGGGCGCTGGCGTTGCGGCCTTTGCCGACGTCTTGCAACAGGCCCGCAACGGAGCGCCGGACCCCAAATGACCATCATCGTCCATCATCTCAACAACAGCCGGTCACAACGCATCCTCTGGCTGCTGGAGGAATTGGGCGAGCCTTATCAGGTCGTCCGTTACGAGCGCGACCGAAAGACCATGCGCGCGCCCGCCACGCTGCGCGCCATCCATTCGCTGGGGCGCTCACCGGTGGTGGAGGTGGACGGTCACGCCCTGATCGAAACCGGCGCGATCATGGACTATCTGGTTGCCCGAGCCGGACGCTTTGGCCCGCCCGCAGATGCGGAGGGCGCGATCCGCTATCGGCAATATATGCACTATGCCGAAGGATCGATGATGCCGCCGCTTCTCGCGCTGCTCATCATCGGCAAGCTGGGCCTGCTCGGTCGCCCTGCGCGGCCCACGGTGCAGCGGATGCTGGACGATCACCTCGACTGGCTGGAAAGCGAATTGGCGTCGCGCCCCTATTTTGCCGGGGACGATTTCACCGCCGCCGACATGATGATGAGCTTCCCGATCGAAGCCTCCCGCTCGCGCGGTGGCCTGAACGACTCGCGTCCCGCTATCCGGCGCTGGCTCAGCGGAATGCAGGCGCGCCCGGCCTATCAGGCTGCCCTCGCCGCGGGCGGTCCCTATGCTTACGCCTGATCGCCGCACTGTGCTCGCCTCCATGGCGGGGCTGGCGGCAAGCACGGTCACGCCGCGCCTGTTCGCGCAGGAGCGGGCGGCAGAAGCCTTGAGGCCTCTCACCGGCACCATCGCACCGATCGGCCGCCCCGAACGCGCCGATCGCCTGACCCGCGCACAGGCAATGATGCAACGCGGGGGGATCGACGCGCTGCTGATCGAGCCGGGCGCGAGCCTCGTCTATTATACGGGCGTTCGCTGGTGGCGCAGCGAGCGGCTGACTGCCGCCATCATCCCTGCGACCGGCACGCCGTTGATCATCTGTCCTTTTTTCGAGAAGCCCTCGATCGAAGAATCGCTCGGCATCCCGGCGGAGGTCCGCGTCTGGCAGGAGCATGAAAGCCCCCACGCCTTGATCGCCACCTTCCTCAAGGAGAAGGGGCTGGCGCGTGGTCGCATCGGCATAGAGGAAACAGTGCGCTATTTCGCCGTCGATGGCCTCAAAGCCGCTTTGCCCGGCGCAACCCTGGTCCCCGACAGCGTCACCCGCACCCTGCGAATGCGCAAGGCCCCCGCTGAAATCGCGCTGATGCAGGCAGCTGCCGACGTCACCATGGCCGCCTATCGCTGGACCTACCCGCAGGTGAGAGCGGGCATGACCCCCGCCGACATCGCCGCGCTGATGACCGCCGCGACCAAACAGCTCGGCGGCAAGCCTGAATTCAATCTGGTGCTGCTCGGCGAGGCAGCCGCCTATCCCCATGGCTCCGGCAAGCTACAGGCGGTGCGGATAGGGGAGGTGGTGCTAATGGATTGCGGCTGCACCGTCGGCGACTATCAGTCCGACATCAGTCGCACCTTCATCCATGGCGCAACCCCCACCACGCAACAGCGCAAAGTGTGGAACGACGTGTCGCGCGGCCAGAGCATCGCGATCAACGGGGCAAAACTCGGCGAACCCGCCGGATCGGTCGATGACGCAGTGCGCGGCTGGTATGAAACCCAGGGCTACGGCCCCGGCTACGCGCTCCCCGGCCTGTCCCACCGCACCGGCCATGGCATCGGCATGGAAGGGCATGAGCCGGTCAACCTGGTCCATGGCGAAACCACCAAGCTGGACGTCGGCATGTGCTTTTCCAACGAACCGGGCCTGTATCTGCCCGGCGTGATGGGCGTGCGGATGGAGGACTGCTTCCACATGACGGCGCAGGGACCGGCGTGGTTTTCTAAGCCGCCGGTGTCGATCGAGGAAGCTATTGGGTAGGGGGCATGACCGAAGCGGCAATAATAGTGGCGATCTTCCTGTCGGGGCTGGGTAGCGCCATTCTTCTCAAGCGTCGGTGGGGAACGAGTGTCGGCCTGCTTGGTGGCCTATTGGTTAGCGTAGCTTTTTGGATTGCTGCGTCTGTCGCCATGGTCGCCTCGTTTGAGATTGAGTAGTCTTCTTTCGTTGCTTTCCTGCTATGGTCATCCCAGCGAAAGCTGGGATCTCACTTTTCGTCTGCGCATCGAAAGGAGGCAGAGAGATGCCAGCCTTCGCTGGCATGACAGATGTTACGTTGCGACCAAATCCTCCGCTTGTGCGGCGGGCCGCTTCCCACTAAATCGCCCCCATGACATCGACCAACGACATTCGCCGCTCCTTCCTCGACTATTTCGGGGCCAACGGCCACACCATCGTTCCGTCCGCGCCGCTGGTGCCGCACAACGACCCGACGCTGATGTTCGTCAATGCGGGCATGGTGCCGTTCAAGAATGTCTTTACCGGCCTGGAAACCCGCCCCTACAAGACCGCGACGTCGAGCCAGAAGTCGGTTCGCGCGGGCGGCAAGCATAATGATCTCGACAATGTCGGCTATACTGCGCGCCACCATACTTTCTTTGAAATGCTGGGCAATTTCAGCTTTGGCGACTATTTCAAGGAACAGGCGATCCACCATGCCTGGACCCTGCTGACCAAGGAATGGGGGCTTCCGGCCGACAAGCTGACCGCGACCGTCTATCACACCGATGACGAAGCGTTCGACCTGTGGCGCAAGATTGCGGGCCTGCCCGAACATCGCATCATCCGCATCCCGACCAAGGATAATTTCTGGGCGATGGGCGACAGTGGCCCCTGCGGTCCCTGTTCGGAGATATTCTACGATCATGGCGACCATATCTGGGGCGGCCCTCCCGGCAGCCCGGAGGAGGATGGCGACCGCTTCGTCGAAATCTGGAATCTGGTGTTCATGCAATATGAGCAGGAAGCCAATGAGATCGTCAGCGAACTGCCCAAGCCCTCGATCGACACCGGCATGGGTCTGGAGCGCATCGCCGCCGTCATGCAGGGCGTCCATAACAATTATGATACCGACACATTCAAGGCGCTGATTGCCGAAAGCGGCGCGATCACCCGCACCGCGACCGATGGTGACCTCCAGGCCAGCCACCGCGTCATCGCCGATCATCTCCGTTCGACCAGCTTCCTGATCGCCGATGGCGTGCTGCCCGCCAATGAAGGCCGCGGCTATGTGCTGCGCCGGATCATGCGCCGCGCCATGCGCCATGCGCACATCATCGGGGCCAAAGACCCGCTGATGTATCGCCTGGTCGGCAGCCTCGTCTCCGAAATGGGCGGCGCCTATCCCGAACTGGTCCGTGCCCAGCCGCTGATCGAGGAAACTTTGCTGCGGGAGGAAACCCGCTTCCGCAAGACGCTGGAAAACGGCCTGCGCCTGCTCGATGAAGCGACGACCGGCATGGCCGAAGGCGGCACGCTGCCCGGCGAAACCGCATTCAAGCTCTACGACACATATGGCTTCCCCTATGACCTGACCGAGGACGCGCTGCGCACCCAGGGTCTGGGCGTCGACCGCGCCGGTTTCGACGCTGCCATGGCCGAACAGAAAGCCGCCGCCCGCGCAGCGTGGAAGGGATCGGGTGAAAAGGCGTCGGACGACATCTGGTACGACATTGCCGAAACCCTCGGCAGCACCGAATTTGTCGGCTACGCCTCGACCAAGGGCGAGGGCGAAGTGCTGGCCATCGTCAAGGACGGCGCGCGCGTCGATAGCGCGACCGTTGGCGACAGCGTTGCGATCATCACCAACCAGACGCCTTTCTATGGCGAAAGCGGCGGGCAGAATGGCGATGCCGGGGCGATCACCTCGCTCGGCGGCCTGTCCGCTGACGTTGCCGACACATCCAAGCCATTGGGCCGCCTCCATGCACATCAGGCCGTGATCAGCGCCGGCAGCGTCAAGGTCGGCGACACGGTCCAACTGAGCGTCGATGTCGAACGCCGCGATCGCATCCGCGCCAACCACAGCGCCACCCACTTGCTCCACGCAGCCCTGCGCAAGGAACTCGGCGCGCATGTGACGCAAAAGGGCAGCATGGTCGCCGCCGAACGGCTGCGCTTCGACTTCTCGCACCCCGAAGCCCTGACCCATGCGCAGATCGCCAAGGTCGAGGCGGACGTGAACGCGCAGATCCGCCATAATGAGGAGGTCACGACCCGTCTCATGACGCCCGACGACGCGATTGCAGCGGGCGCAATGGCGCTGTTCGGCGAAAAATATGGCGATGAAGTGCGCGTTCTTTCGATGGGGAAGGGCGACGATCTTCATTATTCGGTCGAACTGTGCGGCGGCACCCATGTCCGCGCGACGGGCGATATCGCCTTGCTCAAGATCGTGTCGGAAAGCGCCGTTTCCAGCGGCGTTCGCCGGATCGAGGCCTTGACCGGGGAGGCCGCGCGCCTCTGGCTGGTCGATCGGGAGGACAAGCTTCGCCAGTCCGCCGCCACGCTCAAAACGTCGCCCGAAGATGTGCCCGCGCGCATCGCCGCGCTGGTAGAACAGAGCCGCAAGCTGGAACGCGAACTGGCCGAAGCCAAGAAGGCACTGGCGCTGGGCGGCGGCGCGTCGGGTGCGGCTCCGGCTGGTCCCGAACAGGTCGGCGCCGTCAGCTTCCTGGCGCAGGTCATCGACGGCCTCGACCCCAAGGAATTGCGCGGCATCGTTGACGGCAATAAAAAGACGCTGGGCAGCGGCGTGTCGGCGATCGTGGCCGTGGTCGATGGCCGCGCCACTATTGCCGTGGGCGTCACTGACGATCTGACCGGCACAATCAGCGCGGTCGATCTCGTCCGCGTCGGTGTCGAGGCGCTGGGCGGCAAGGGCGGCGGTGGCCGTCCCGACATGGCGCAGGGCGGCGGCCCCGACGGGGACAAGGCGGCTGCAGCTATCGAGGCGGTCAAGGCCCGACTTGCGGGGAGTCCCGGCTAACCCCATGGCCATATTCAACCGCGATTCCGATGATGAAGTCGCCCGCGGCGCCCGCGCCGTGGTCGTCCATGCCGAAACCCACGGGCTGGAACGCCGGGATAGCGAGGCAAGGCTGGAGGAAGCGCGCGGGCTGGCGCTGGCCATTGGCATCGACGTGCGCGTGGGCCAAGCCTTTCGCGTGCGCGACCGTAAACCCGCGACCCTGTTCGGTAGCGGGCAGGTCGACCAGATCGCCACCCTCGTTGTCCAGGAGGAGGCCGAACTGGTCATCGTCGACAATGCCCTGTCGCCGGTTCAGCAAAGCAATCTGGAAAAGGCTGTCGGCGCAAAAGTGATCGACCGCACCGGGCTGATCCTCGAAATCTTCGGCGAACGCGCTGCCACCAACGAAGGCCGGCTACAGGTCGAACTCGCGCATCTGGATTATCAGGCGGGGCGGCTGGTGCGCAGCTGGACGCATTTGGAGCGGCAGCGCGGCGGCTTCGGCTTTTTGGGTGGCCCCGGCGAAACCCAGATCGAGGCGGACAGGCGGATGATCCGCGACCGCATGGCCAAGATCCGCAAGGAACTGGATCAGGTCACCCGCACGCGCGGCCTACACCGCGCCCGGCGGCAACGCGCGCCTTGGCCGGTGATCGCGCTGGTCGGCTATACCAACGCCGGAAAATCGACGCTTTTCAATCGCCTGACAGGCGCTGACGTCATGGCGGAGGATTTGCTCTTCGCCACGCTCGACCCGACCATGCGCCAGATCGCGCTGCCCGGCCTCGACAAGGCGATCCTGTCCGACACGGTCGGCTTCGTCTCCGACCTGCCGACCCAGCTCATCGCCGCCTTTCGCGCGACGCTGGAAGAAGTACTGTCCGCCGACCTCATCGTCCATGTCCGCGACATCGCCCATCCCGACAGCGACGCCCAGCGCGACGATGTGCTGGACGTGCTGAGCGAGTTGGGCGTGGCCGGGGAGGGGGCGCTCGACCGCGCTGAAGGCGAACCCGCAGCCCCGCCGATTATCGAGGCGTGGAACAAGCTCGACCTGCTTGATCCCGAAGCCGAAGCGCTGGCGAGAGAAACCGCGTCCCGCCGCGACGATGTGGTGATCCTCTCGGCATTGACGGGGGATGGCGTCGCCGACCTGCAACGCGCGATCAGTACGAAAATGACAGGAGGAGCCAAAGTCTATGGTCTGCGCATCGCGGCGTCCGATGGCGCAGCGTTGGCGTGGCTCCACGAACATGGCGAAGTGCTGACCAGCGATGCCCAGGGCGAGGAAACCCGCGTCGAAGTCAGGCTTTCGGACGCGGCCTTCGCACGGTTCGGGAAACGCGGGCAGGTGTAGGCGCTGGCGTTACGCCAGCGCTTTTTCAACCACGCCTACGGCCTGCTTCAACGCCCCGGCGCGGTCGCAGCTATGCCCACATTTTTCCTGCTGATACTGCAACTTGTGCAGGATATTGCGCGCGGCATCCGCATTGCCTAGCCGGATTTCCGCAATGGCCAGTCCGGACATCGCACCGGGATGCCCGTTGCGACCACGATAGAGGCTCTGCTCGAAATAGCGCCGCGCTGCTGCCGCATCGCCCAGGCCGAGCTTGGCCATGCCCTTGAGGAAACGCGCCTGACGGCTGGGCGTCTCGCCGATCACGGTCGCAAGCAGGCTGTCAGCCTGCACATAATCGCCCGATGCGATCAACTGCTGTGCCTGCTGCAAGGACGTGGAGCGGCTGCTGCGGAAATTGTCGGGGCCAAAGCCGGTGATGGGCATGACGCCCATCGGGCTGGCCGTGTTGAAATGGATGCCGGAAATGCCAGTGCCATTTTGCTGGGCGTAGGCAGGCACCGCCACAGCGCAAAGGAGCGGGAGAAGGACAGTCAGGCGCATCGCATTTCCTCCATCATATGATCGGGAGAAAATTATGGCTTTTGCAAGCACTTGTCAAATATCAGTTTCAATTCCAAACCTTGTCTGGGTCATGTCTGAGGCGAGTGGAGCGTTTTATAACTCCCGAAACATCACCAGCGCATCGACAGTGCCAAGGGCAGGGTGATCAAACGCACCCGGCAACCGCCCGACCACCACAAAGCCCATGGCCTGCCACAGGGCCACCGCGCGCAGATTGGTCGACACCACGAAGTTGAATTGCATCGCGCGAAAACCCAATTCCCGCGCCAGATCGAGCGAGGCCGCGCACATGCGCCGCGCGACACCGCGTCCAGTCGCGTGTTGCGCCACGACATAACCTGCATTGGCGACATGTGCGCCGCCGCCGCTCTGGTTCGCGCGCACATAGAAAACGCCCAGCACAACGCCATCCTCCTCCAATACCCGCACTGTCCGGTCGGGCGACAGCCAGAGGGAGAGGGCGGCCTGCCGCGTCATCTCGCGCGGGACGGCCAGCGTTTCGCCAGCACGGATCACTGGTTCGATGATAGCCCAGATCGCATCCTGATCGGCGGGCGTGACCGCGCGGATCAAGCCGGCACTTCCGCCTGCTTGGCCCGCTGCCATAGCTTTTCCTTCTCATCCAGCGGAAGGGCGGCGAAAGCGTCTCCAGCGATGGCCTCCATCATTCTGAACCGCCGGTCGAACTTGGCGTTACCGGCCCGCAGAGCCACTTCCGGATCAACCTTCAGATGTCGTGCGAGATTGACGACCGCAAACAGCAGATCACCCACTTCCTCCTCACGCTCCGCCTGCGTCGCCGCCCCCTGCACCTCGTCCAGTTCCTCGACGATCTTGGCGATCGCGCCATCACTGTCGGGCCAGTCAAACCCGGTCCGCGCCGCGCGCTTCTGCAACTTCTCGGCGCGCAGCAGTGCGGGCAGGGCGATCGCGACCCCGGCCAGCGCGCTTGGGTCCGGTTCCTTTTCCGCCCGCTCGGCGGCCTTGATCGCCTCCCACTGGGCATGGCCATCCTCGCGTCTTGTGCCTTCGCCAAAGACATGCGGATGCCGCCGGATCATCTTCTGGGTGATGCCGTCGATCACGTCCTGCAAACTGAAATGCCCGGCCTGTTCTGCCATCCGGCTGTGAAACGCCACCTGGAGCAGCAGATCGCCCAGTTCATCACGCAGCGCCGCCATGTCGTTACGCTCGATCGCGTCGGCCACCTCATAGGCTTCCTCGATCGTATAGGGCGCGATCGACATGAAATCCTGTTCGATGTCCCAAGGGCAGCCCGTATCAGGATCACGCAACCGCGCCATGACGGTGGCAAGCGGCATGATGTCGGCGGAACTGGCTGTGGGCATGGCGGAACCTGGAATGATGGAGGGGATGAAAAAGGGAGATACTGTTTCGAAAGGGCGTTGGCCAGACTTCGCAATCTGTTCTCGCTAATTAGAGAAGTCACAATCTGTGCCATATATAAATGTCACAGGTTGGGGAACAGCAGGGGCTGCGTGGAGCCATCGATACAGCGCAGCGCAGACCCTGCTGATGCGCTGACCTTGGGGTAGCCGACCCATGGACCCGCTGCCCTGCAGTGGGCCCGGTCATGTCCTCTGCACGAACCTGAGCGTGCCGCGTTCGCGCAACGCCTCATCACTGAGCCTGGGACCGCGCTTGAGCTTTGAGCCGCCCAGTTTGCGGCGATCGATCTTCGCGGGTGGTTCCGGCTCGGGGAACATATGCATGGTCTGGTCACGGCGGGCAGGGGCGTCGTTGTTGCGCTTGCGGTGATGCGGCATGATCGCCTGCATCTGCCGGGCCAACAAGAGCGCCGCATCCAGATGCTTGTTCTCGACAATGGCAGGCTGGTTCACCTGCCGCATCTTGTCGAACTGACGATAGGGCAGGACATGGCCTTCATGCTCGATCTCCAGCCGACCGTCAGGATATTCGCACACTGTCACCCGCTTGCGCGCCAATGCTTTGCTGATCGCTGTCGGCTCCAGAATGAACATCACCTTGTTGTAATGCAGCGTCAGCGCCGCCGTTACTGTCCGCTGCTCTCGCCAGACCATGATCGAGCGCAGATCGTCATGCGTAGCGAGGGGACGGTGCAGGTCGCGCGCATCAAAGGCGGGGCGAGCGAACCGCGCATTATGCCGGGCCATATAGCTGTCGAGAAAGACGTTGGCGTCATCGATCGACGATATGCCTTCCAGACGCATCGCTTTGACCAGGCGATCCTGCAACGTGGCATTGGCCCGTTCGACCCGGCCCTTGGCCTGCGGCGAGTTGGCGCAGATGATCTCGATGTTGAGCGCATCGAGCGCCCGCCCGAAATGCGTCATGCCGTCACCGCGCGCCGCGCTGGCGCGGGAGTTGCGGAAGACGCTGTGCTGATCGGAGTAGAAGGCCACTGGCTTGCCGTGCCGCTCGATATACTCGCGTGTCGCCTCCATATAGGCGAAGGTGCTCTCGCTCTGGACCATCTTGAGGTGCATCAGCTCGCTGGTCGCGTCGTCGATATAGACGAGAAGCGTGCATTGCGGCCCGCGATCCTCAAACCACCAGTGCTTCGAGCCGTCGATCTGGATCAACTCGCCCCGGCAATCCCGGCGATAGCGTGGTTGATATGGGCGAGGGCGGCGGGCTTCGCGATCCTTCCACAACCCAGCCTTGATCATGAACTGGCGCAACGTCTCGCAGGCCAGATGAATATCGTGCCGTTCGGCCAGATACTCACGGGCCAGAGTGGGACCGAAATCATAATAATGCTCACGCACGATCGCGACCACGCGCTCGCGAAAATCATCGGGATAGCGCCGGTTGCTGGGCCGGCCGCGCTTGGCTGACACCAAGCCGGCAGCACCTTCGGCTCGTAACCGATCCAACAGCCGATAAATCTGCCGCCGCTGAATGCCTAAAAGCCGGGCCGCATCCGTCGGCCGCAGTTCGCCACGGTTCACGCGCATCAAGGTATCGAAACGCGAAAGCTCGCCATCGCTCATCACCAGCACCGCCATTATCGCACATCCTCCAACGCGAAGGATGAACATGACAGCAGCGCTCCGCTGATGATCCAAACTGTGTCATCTCTATCTAGCGGGGGTGTGTCATTTCTAAATGGCGCTTACAGCAATCCAAGTCCGATAATATATATTATGTTAAATCAAGCCTCGTATCAAATCGCTCACATATGTCCAAATCACTGTCGGCTTAAACTTAATCCTCCCGGATCAGGCTGGTCTTGGCCGTGTCCTTCATCCGCACATAGACGACCAGAGAGATGGCGATCATCACGCTGACATAGATATAAAATGCCTGCTCCATGCCCGCCTGTTTGAACCAGAGCGCCACCAGTTCCGCCGTCCCGCCAAACATCGTATTGGCCAGCGCATAAGGCAGCGCCACGCCCAGCGCCCGGATATGCGCGGGAAACAGCTCGGCCTTCACTACCGCGTTGATCGATGTGTAACCGGTCACGATCACCAGCCCCGCCATCACCAGCAGCCCGGCGACCACAGGATCCTTCGTCACCGCCAGCGTCGCAAAGATCGGATAGGTGCAAAGCACGCCCATGACGCCAAAGCCGATCATCAGCGGCTTGCGCCCGATCCGGTCCGACAGCGCCCCAGCAACCGGCTGCAACAGCATGAAAACAAACAGGGTCACGGCATTGATCTGCGATGCGGCTTCACGGCTCAACCCACTCGTGTTGACCAGGAATTTCTGCATGTAGATGGAGTAGGCATAGAATGCGATCGTCCCGCCCGCGGTCAGCAGCATCACCGTCACCGTCTCGCGCGGATGCTTGGTCAGCAGTTCGACAAAGCCGGATTTCGGCGCGCCCTCCGCCTTGGCCACGGCAAAGCTCTCCGTCTCCGCCAGCCCGCGCCGAAGCCAGAATACGACGACCGCCAGCGCCCCACCAATGAAGAAGGGTATCCGCCAGCCCCAAGCATCTAACTGCGCCTCGCTCAGTGTCGCCTGCAACAGCAGCAGCACGCAGATCGCCACCAACTGCCCCGCGATCAGCGTTACATATTGAAAGCTGGAGAAAAAGCCGCGCCGGTTTCTGCCCGCCATTTCCGACAAATAGGTCGCGCTCGCGCCATATTCCCCACCGATCGACAATCCCTGCATCAACCGCGCCAGTACCAGCAACAGCGGCGCAGCGACCCCGATCGTCTCATAGCCCGGAGTCATCGCTATCAGCAGCGACCCCGCGCACATCAGCGCCACCGACAGCGTCAGCCCGCTCTTGCGCCCGTGCCGGTCGGCATAGACGCCCATGATCCACGCGCCGATCGGCCGCATCAGGAAGCCGACGGCAAAGATGCCGGCCGCGCTCAGCAACTGGGCGGTGCGGTCCTGACTGGGGAAGAAATGCGGCGCGAAATAGAGGGTGAAGGCGGCATAGGCATACCAGTCATACCATTCGACCAGATTGCCGGTCGAGCCGCCGATAATGGCCTTGAGTCGTTCGCGCTGGCTGGGAGCACCTGTTTCTATTGGGGCGGTCATGGCGTCAACACCATTTCGCCATTCTGCACGCCCCAGCTTTTCAGGCGGGACAGCATGTTCATGCCGATCACATTGACCTCACCAAAGCTGGATGACACGACAACGGGCAAGTCGGTCGCCGTAATTGGACCGACCGCCAAGCTGGCGATGCTGGATCGCCGCGCCTCCACCCTGCCATTGGCTGTGGTCATGATCACGCCCGGCGCGCCGACATCATAGTTGAGGCCCGACGCCCGCGCGGTATTTTCCGACAGCGCGGTGATGGTCGCGCCGCTGTCGATCAGGAACCGGGCCGGTGTGCCGTTGATCGTCGGTTCGACCCAATAATGGCCATCGGGCGCGACGGGGATGCGAATGGATTGCCCCTCGGCTTTGGCAGGCGGCAGCGCGACAGGGGCTTCATCGACCATATCCCCCTGCTCGGCCCAACGCCCGGTCAGATAGCCCTGATTCTGCGCCAGTTTGAACAGGCCCAGCAGTCCGGCGAAGATCGCGACCCACAGCAACGCCATGCGCAGCACCCCGCCCCAGGCAAGCCGCCGACCGATGAGCGCGGAGCCAACCAGCACCAGTGCCAGCACATACCAGATGGTTGATGCCGCCTGATCGCCGCTGTCCATCAATCCCCCTGCTCTGCCGGTTCCAACACTATCATCATGCCGTCATAGCCCGGTTCGACGCCCTTGGGGAGGGTGCGGCGCAATGTCGCATAATCCATGCTCTGGTCCATATGGGTCAGGATCGCGCGACCGGGCCGGGCAGCGGCGATGCCGTCCAGCGTCAGCGCCAAATGCGGATGCGTCGGGTGCGGCTTTTCGCGCAAGGCATCCACCACCCACACATCGACACCGTCATACAGCGCCAGCATGTCGGGCGTCAGCTCATGAAAATCCGTGGCATAGGCGATGGACCTGCCGCCATGGCTGAAGCGGAAGCCGGTCGAATAAATGTCGCCATGGGGCTGATCGACGCAGGCAATGTCGATATCGCCGATCCGCAGGCCATCAGGCAAAACTCGCCCGTCGATGGTCGGATGATAGCCGTTGCGACCATCAAAGGCGTAGCTAAACCGCTGGCGTAGCAGGCTGAGCGTCTGCAACCGGGCATAGCCGGGCAGCGGCTCGCGGCGATGGTGATAAAGCTGCCGCACATCGTCTATGCCATGGCTGTGATCGGCATGGTCATGCGTCCAAAGGATCGCATCGATGGCGATCACGTCCGCGGCCAGCAGTTGCGCGCGCATATCGGGCGAGGTGTCCACCAATATCCGCGTCGTCGCGCTTTCGACCAGAATCGACACGCGGGTCCGGCGGTTCTTTGGCTCTGCGGGGTCGCACGCTCCCCAGTCATTGCCGATGCGCGGAACCCCTGACGATGTGCCGCTGCCCAGGATCGTGAGTGTGAGGCTCATGCCACCTTCTTGAAAAGGGTGCGGAAATTGGCGGAGGTGGCGGCGGCCAGATCCTCCAGGCTTTCGCCGCGCAAATTGGCAAGGAATTTTGCGGTGTCGGCGACGAAGGCCGGCTCGCACGGACGCCCGCGATGCGGCACCGGGGCCAGGAAGGGCGAGTCCGTTTCCACCAGCAGCCGGTCGATCGGCAGGCGCGCGGCGGTCTCCTGCAAATCCTTCGCGCTCTTGAAGGTCACGATGCCCGATATGCTGATATAGAAACCCAGCTCCAGCGCGGCGTCGGCAAAGGCTCCGCTGGCAGTGAAGCAATGGATGACGCCGGTGTAAGCGCCCTTCCCCATCTCGTCCCGCATCACCGCCAGTGTATCCTCCTCCGCATCGCGGGTGTGGACGATCAGTGGCAGGTCCGTGTCGCGCGCTGCGACGATGTGCGACCGGAAGCTGCTGCGTTGCCGTTCGCGGTCGCTATGGTCGTAATAATAATCGAGACCCGTCTCGCCGATGCCGACGACGCGGGGATGCGCCGCGCGGGCGACCAGTTTGGCGGTGTCGATATGGGGATGCTCGTCCGCCTCATGCGGATGGATGCCGACCGTCGCCCACACGTCCGGCGCGCGGATGGCGGTGTCCAACACCGCATCCCACTCGCTTTCGCGCGTGGCGATGTTGAGCATCAGGTCGATGCCGGACGCGCGGGCGCGTTCCAGCACATTCTCCTGATCCTCGACCAACCCCTTGTAATTAAGGTGGCAATGGCTGTCGATCAGCATGGGCTTAGCCGTCCGCTTCGGTCAGTTCGAGCCGGGGGAAGAGCGGCTTGGGCGCGGCCAGGATGAAGTCGCTTTCCGCCAGCGGCGAATACCAATGATCGCCGATCGCGCTATAGGTCCGCTTGTCGGCGGGAATGCCCATATGGTCGAGCAGCGCGGTCGCGCTGGCGGGGATCACCGGCAACACGGCGACGGTAAGCTGCGCTATCGCGATATAGAGCGTCGCCAGCACGGTCTCCATCCGCTGCGGGTCGGTCTTGCGCAGGGTCCAGGGGGCTTGCGCATCGATATATTGGTTGCAGGCAAAGGCTGCGCGCAGCCAGGCGTCGATCGCCACCGATGGCGCAACGTCGGCCATGGCGGCAGGCATGTCGGTGCGCACAACCCGATCGATCAGGTCGAACAATTCGCTGTCCGCCGGATCATGGCCATGAATGGCGGGCAAATACCCTTCCAGATTCTTGGCGATGAAGCTCAGCGTCCGCTGCGCCAGATTGCCGAACGCATTGCCCAGATCGCTGTTGGAGCGCTGGACGATCGCCTCGGCGCTATAGCTGCCATCATTGCCGAACGTGACTTCCGACAGCAGAAAATAGCGCAACTGGTCAACACCGAACCGCTCGGCCAGTTCGATCGGGTCGGCGACATTGCCGACCGACTTGGACATTTTCTCGCCCCGGTTGAGCAGAAAGCCGTGACCAAAGACCTGCTTGGGCAGCGGTATTTTGGCGCTCATGAGGAAGGCTGGCCAGTAAACGGCATGAAAACGCACAATATCCTTGCCAATGATGTGCGTGATGTCGCCGCCTTCCGCCCAATATCGCGCCATCCGCTCCGCATCGTCGGGATAGCCGCAGCCGGTCAGATAATTGGTCAGCGCATCGACCCACACATACATGACATGGCCGTCGCTGCCGGGCACCTTGACCCCCCAGTCGAAGCTGGTGCGGGAAATGCTGAGGTCCGACAGGCCACCCTCGACGAAGCGCAAAATCTCGTTTCGGCGGCTGTCGGGGCGAATGAAATCGGGCTGGCTCTCATAGAGCGCCAGCAACCTGTCCTGATAGTTGGACAGGCGGAAAAACCAGCTTTCCTCGACCGTCCACTCCACGGGTGTCCCCTGGGGTGAGAGTTTGGCCCCCCCTTCCCCGTCAGTCAGTTCCTTTTCGTCGTAGAATGCTTCGTCGCGGACCGAATACCAGCCTTCATAACGGTCCAGATACAGGTCGCCATTGGCCTCCATCGCCTGCCAGATCGCCTGGCTGGCACTATGGTGCGCTGCCTCGCTGGTGCGGATGAAGCGATCATGGCTGATGTTAAGCCGCTCATTCATCTCGCGGAAATAGCCCGACATTTCATCGGCCAGCGCCAGTGGTTCGATCCCCCGGTTGCGCGCGGTCTGCGCCATTTTCAGGCCATGCTCGTCCGTACCCGTCTGGAAGAATACGTCGCGGCCCATCATCCGCTGGAACCGGGCAATCGCATCGGTCGCGATCACCTCATAGGCGTGGCCGATATGGGGACGGCCATTGGGATAGGAAATGGCGGTGGTGATCGTATATGGCTTGGACATGCCCCGTCCCTAGCGGCTGTTGCGCCGGGCGGGAAGCCGCTTTTCAGGCCGATTGCGGTGCAAGCGCCGCGACATGGCCGGCCAGTTCAAACACCACCGCTGCCGGATCGAGCGACAGGATCACTGCTCCGCCCGCCAGATGCCGCGCCTTTTCCCAATGATCAAGCGCCACGCCAAGCGCGGACCCACTGCGATGGCGCGCGGCCTGCGCGATAAAGGCGGGCGCGCGTTCCAGAAACGCCTCGTATCGCGGCTTGGCCGATTTGATCGCCAGCGCCTTGGCCAGCGCCAGCCGCTGGCGATTGTCGCGGTCGCCATCCTGCGCTATCCGCGCCATCGCGCTCTCAATGTCAGCAAGGTTCAGCCCTGCATAGCGCAGCGCCTTGCCCGGCGACCCTTCACCCGCGCGGATCAGCGCGTCAATCTCCGCCGGGGACAGCGCCTCGTCCTTGCTCCGCAAGATCACACGCATCGCCCCGTCATTCAGCGGATCGAACCGTAATGTACGGCAGCGCGACCGGATCGTCGGTAGCAAACGCCCCGGCGCATGGCTGACCAGCAGGAAGAGCATGTCGGCGGGCGGCTCTTCCAGATTTTTGAGCAACGCATTGGCCGCGCCCCGCTCCAGATCGTCTGCGCTGTCGATCACCACGATCCGCCGGGTCGAGAGCGACGGGGCCGACTGGAGCAACCGGTGCAGCCCGCGCACCTGATCGACGTTGATGTTGCGCGCAGTGACGCCATCCTTTTCCAGCGGGAACAGTTCGGCATAATCAGGATGAGCGCTGGCCTCGATCAGGCGGCGGACAGGGTGGGTTTCCGGCACATCCAGCCCCTCCCCCTCCACCGGCGGACCGGCGGCGTCAGCCAGCAGGCGCAGCGCCAGCGCGCGCGCAAAACCGCCCTTGCCGATCCCCTTGGGACCGCTCAAGATCCAGCCATGATGCATCCGCCCGCTGGCCGCCGCGTCTATCAGCGTCCGCGCCTGCGCGTCATGGCCCAGAAGTGACGTCATGGCAGCAAGTCCGCCACCGCATCGAGCAGGCGGGCCGTCACCGCGTCAGCCTCACCCGACGCATCAATCGCGTGAAAGCGGGCGGCTTCGTCTCTGGCAAATCGGGCAAAGGCATCAGCAACAGCCCGATGAAAACTCTGGCCTCGCCCGCCGATCCGGTCGGACTTGTCCCCGTCCCGCACCCGCGCCCGCGCTTCGGCCTCGCCCTCTGGCAAGGTCAGGAACAGCGTCCTATCGGGCAAAAACCCTTCGCTACCGATTCGGTGCAGCGTCACTATATCCGCGTCGCTCAGCGCCCCCTGCCCCTGATAGGCCCGGCTCGAATCGAGAAACCGGTCGGACAGCACCCATGCCCCGCGCGCCAGCGCAGGCCGAATCGTCTTTTCGACGTGATCGGCCCGCGCAGCGGCGAACAGCAAAGCCTCGGCTCGTGCGCTCCATCGATCCGCGCGGCCCGTCAGCAACAGCGAACGGATCGCTTCGGCCCCCTCACTGCCACCCGGTTCGCGGGTTTCCACCACGTCCAGTCCGCGCTCGCGCAGAGCGGCTGCGAGCGCACGCAACTGGGTCGATTTGCCCGCGCCCTCCCCGCCTTCCAGCGTGATGAACCGTCCCGCCGTCACCCGAACAGCGATTTCAGGCCATTCCACAACCGGCCGAACATGCCCGCTTCGGCGACATCTGCGCCCGCGACCAGCGGCATCACCTGCGGCGGCGTGTCGGGCGTGGACACGATCAGGTCGGCAATCTTCTGCCCCTTGGCGATCGGCGCCTTGATCGGGCCGGTATAGACGACCTTGACCGAGATATTGGTCGATGCGGTGCGCGGCAATGTGACAGCCAGATTCTGCGGCGCGACCAGCGCGACGCTGGTTTCGCTGCCCAATTGGACGTCGGCGGTTTCGACCGTCACGCCCTTCTTGAACAAGGGCTGCGCCTTCCACGCCTTAAAGCCCCAGTCCATGAAGCGGACCGATTCCTGAATCCGCCCGTTAAAGCTGGTCAGCCCCGCCACCACCATCACCAGACGGCGGCCATCCTGCTCGGCCGATCCAGTAAAGCCGAAACCGGCTTCCTCGGTATGGCCGGTCTTGAGGCCGTCGGCACCCGCAATCTTGCCAAGGATCGGGTTGCGATTGCCCTGCGCAATGTCCGCGCCGCCCATCGTCTTGCCCCAGGTGAAGGAGCGGGTGGCGTAGAAGCGCTTGTAGAGATCGGGCGTTTCCTCGATCGTTCCCTGCGCCAGCTTGGCCAGATCCTCGGCGGTCACATAGGTCACGCCCTCGTCCGGCCAGCCGTTGCTGGTGCCGAAATGGCTGTTCTTGAGGCCCATGCGCTTGGCCTCCTCATTCATCAGCGCGACGAAGGCCTGTTCGGTACCGGCAATCCCTTCGGCCAGCACGACGCAGGCGTCATTGCCCGACAGGGTGACAATGCCGTGCAGCAGATTTTCGACCGACACCTGCTCGCCCGCCGACAGGAACATGGTCGATCCTGCGGCAGGACCATGCCACTGTTTCCAGGTTTCCGGGCGCACGGTGAACATCGTGTCGAGCTTCAAATCGCCCTTCTTGATCAGGCGGAACGCGACATGCGCGGTCATCATCTTGGCCATCGACGCGGGCGGCATCTTCGTCTCGCCACCCTTGTCATACAGCACAGCGCCCGACGACAAATCCTTCATATAGGCGATGGGCGCTTCGCTGGTGTAAGGCGGCGCGGCGGCGGTCAGCGGCTGGGTCAACAGCCCGGTGAAAAGGAGGACTGCAACGGACTTGTTCATGGGGCTGCCTTCAAATGGGATGGAATCGCCGGTCGGTGCGCGATGTCTATCGCGCGTCATTAGCCATGATGCGGCCATTCTCAAAGCCCTTGGCTGCGGCTGCGCGCACACCCGCCTGCGCGGCGTCCTGCGTGGCATAGGGACCAAAGCGCACGCGCCACAATCCGTCGCCTTCCACCGCCTGCGCGCCAATGCGCTTCGCCAGCGTTTCCGCGCGGGCGCGGGAGGCAAAAGCGGCGACTTGCACGATATAATTTCTGGGCGGCGTCGGCGCGGCGACCGGCGCAACAGGCTGGGGTGCCGATGGCGCGCCTACCTGTTCCACCACGAAACCATCCTGCGGTGCTGGCTGGGGCACGGACTCGCGCAGGTCCGGGCCGCGCACCGGCTTGGGCAATGTCCTGAGGCTGGGCTTGGCTGAAATGGCGGCCTTTTTCAGACGTCCGGGGAGCTTGGCGCGCAATGCCGTCAGCAGGGCTGGCGGGGTTTCCAGCCGCTCGGCGACCCGGCCATGGCCGCGCAGCGTGGCGCGCTCCTGATCGGGCGGGCTGACCCGCCGCACCCGCACCGCCACCGCGCCATCGCCGATGACACCCAATTGCTCGGCAGCCCCCCGCGACAGGTCGATGATCCGGTCATTGGCAAAGGGGCCGCGATCATTGACCCGCACCAGGATCGTCCGGCCCGTGTCCAGCGCCGTCACCTCGACATAGCTGGGCAGCGGCAATGTCTGGTGCGCAGCGGTGATCGCGCTCGGCACGAACGTCTCGCCATTGGCGGTGCGGTTGCCCTGCAACTCCTCGCCATACCAGCCCGCATAGCCGACCGCATCATAATTGGGCGCATCTTCGGGCGTATAGGTCACGCCGCCCACGCTATAGGGCGCGCCGATCGTCACCGGTTCATCGGCGACCATCCCGCCCTGCGCCAGCGGACGCGGTGATGGCGTCGGCGGCACGCGCGGTTGCTCCCCGCCGCCGCAGGACGCGAGGAACAGCATCACTCCGGCCGCCAGTGGCAGCCTCCCCCTATTGTTTGACCGCATCGGCCAGCAACCCCACAGACAGAGCATAGAAATTGGAACAATTATAATCCAGGATCGCCCGGTAATTGCCGGTCAGCAGATAGGCGGTCTTGCCCGGCCCGTCCGGCTCCAGCAGCGTGGCCATCACCGTGTCGCCGGGCCAGATGCCGCTGGCGGGAAACAGGCCGAGCTTGCGCCATTCGGCCATGGTCAGCCAGCGGCTATGCCGGTTGAACACGCGCGGGCAGCGCGCCGGGTTGGTCCTGGCCGCCACGCTGGCGCGATCGAAACTGGACGGCACAGACACCGCCACACCCCAGGGCTGGCCACGCCGCCATCCGGCCTGCACGAAATAATTGGCGATCGATGCCAGCGCATCGGCCTCACTGGTCCAGATGTCCGCGCGCCCGTCGCCATCGCCATCCTTGGCCAGCCGCAAATAGACCGACGGCAGAAATTGGGGATAGCCGGTCGCCCCTGCCCAACTGCCGATCAGGCGGCTGCGCGGCACGCCATTGTCCAGCATCTTGAGCGTCGCCAGCAATTCCGGCTCGAACAAAGCACGCCGCCGCCCCTCATGCGCAAGCGTCGCCAGCGACCGGATCAGGTCGAAATCGCCGGTATAGCTGCCATAATTGGTTTCATGGCCATAGATGGCGACCATGATCTCCTCCGGCACGCCGGTCTCCGCCTCGATCCGTGCCAGCCGCGCCCGGTTGGCCTGATAGGCGATCCGCCCACGGCTGATCCGCGCGGCGTCGACATGCTGGCGGCGATAGGGTTCGAAATTGGGGATCGGCGAATAAGCGCCACCACCCGGCTGGGTCTGGTCCAGCGCGATGACGCGCGGGTTGGGGGTCAGCGTCGGAAACACGCTGTCCAGCGTTGCGTCCCTGATCTCCATCGCCCGTGCCTTGGGCCGCAGGCTTTCCAGATAGGCGCGAAAATCCGTGCTATCTTGCGCCAGCGCAGCACCCGGCACGACGGCACCAGCGGTTACGCCAGCCAGCCCCAGCAACAGCGAAAATACAGAAGAACGCAGAGAATCTCTCATCCCCCCGTTGTTGCACAGGCCGGACGGCAGGTGAATCCCCTTAATGGCAACTATGGCCCGTTTAGACGATGAACCGAGCCACAGGCGATTTTTGCGCTTGGCAAGCCAGCACAGCGCGCTAGGAAGCGAGGCGACGGAAGGGTGGCAGAGTGGTCGATTGCAGCGGTCTTGAAAACCGCCGATGCGCAAGTATCCGTGGGTTCGAATCCCACCCCTTCCGCCATTCTTCGTTGTAATCATCTGTAAATGTTAGATTATTTGATGGAGAGTGGCAGCGTCCCCACCAAAATACGCACACCGAATATTCGTTATCTGGGAATGTCGACCAAGCCTTCCCGCCTAAATTGCGCGAGTGCATCGCTATCTCCATAATGGAACCGACCATCGGATGTCTGCGCATAGGCTTTCCCAACTCCAAGCCTGTGCAGGCCCTCAGATTCTATTACTACGCTGAGTGATTCTCTTGGGCCGAGTGAACACGGGAGTTCCGGTCCATGGATGATATAGCCAGATGTCATGGTCACCCGACGTGGGATTTTGCCTTTAGGTTTGCCTATCGTGAAGCCTAGATCTTGAATGGTAACGGGGAAAGCGCTCCTGTTCACAATTTCTATCCCTAACCCGGCCCACCCCACGGTGATCGTCCACTGCGGCGTGACCAACAAACGGACGCGCCGGTCTTGGAGGGTGTTCCACGAATTAATTAGGCCCAAAACCGTTCCCGCCACAGCGAGGGCAGGCACTAAATATGCAGTCCAAACATCGGTCATGATTCGAGATAGCACCACCTCAGCATAAACAAAACGCCCCGATCCTTTCGAACCGGGGCATCTGGAGGTTTGCGCCATAGTGGCAAGATCATATTTCATTGATCCTTCACCTCGTATCCGCTATATAGCGCGCTGTGCTGAGAGGCGGTTTGGCCGTACAGCCTGGGGTACGCTTCGGCGGTGGCATCAGGCATCTCAGACATCACCGCTTCCGCATCGTCACCAGAACAACGGTATATTTCCGCTGCTCGAACACGGAATAGATGCGCTCGCCATTGGCGCGGGTGATAGCAGCGACGGGCAAGAAAGGCGGGGTGGTTTATCGCGCCCATGACTCAAGCCTCGCCCACAAGGCGCTTGCCTTGCCTGATCATGAGGGCAATCCGGTCATCCGGGGGCGGCGCGTGGCGGTCGTGAAACATCGTCACGACTTTGCGGATGAAGTCCCGCTGCGTGACAGGCTCCCAATAGTCGAGAGCATCCATCGCCTGCGCGAAGGCATCCTTCGAAAAGGTGCCGTCATTGATCCCGTGCCAAGCTGCCCAATAGGCCGCGACAGGATCAGGCAAAGGGATGGCCGTCATGGCCATGGCAGGCGCGGCGACGATGATTGGCGCGAGCGACAGTCCAGTAATGAAGGCACGGCGATCGGTCATTGCGCTTCCCTCCTGTCGTTCGCGGCGATAGCGATGGTGAGCGAGGCAAGCTCCGCCTCCCACCACGAAAGTTGCCAGCGGCAGGAGTTGACGCGATAGCGCGCCTCCTCGACATCTGAAGCATTGTCGGGAAGCGGGGTCGCGACACGGCGCGCAGGGAAGGTGATAATCTTGGCCATTATGCAGCACCTCCAAGACCGGTGAAGGCCAAAGGCCCAGTATAAGGCTGAACCTCATTTATCTGCCCCTCATCCTCGACATTGCCGCCGCCCGCGTCACTGATCGGGCAACCAGCACCGCCTGCGCCGGTCGTGTAGCGCACGCGATCAAGACTGGTGTTCACCTCGTCCTCATCGCACTGGCCGCTCTCGTCGTCCTGTTCTGCCGGGTCGTCGTCCTCGTCATCCTCGCGACCGGCAAGAATATTCGGCCCGCGCTTCTGACTCCCGCGCATGGTGTGCCACTCGATCCAAGCGCCTGCGTCCTGATCGCTGATCGCGCAACCTGCGCCATCGCTGCCATAGGCGACGGCCATCGGCGAAAGGGTGAAGTCATCCTCCAGATCGTTCCCGTTTTCCGCGTCCGGGTCGCCGCCAATTAGGTCAAGCACGTCGATGAGGATTTCGATCGCTGCGCCGATCTCACCGACGCTATGCTTGTTCAAGAGACGCGCCGCGATCAGGGCCGCCGCAGCGGGTGGGAATTCGGGGTGATTGATGACGCCCATGATTCAGTCCTCCCCCTTCATCGACGCCAGCCATTCAAGCCGGTTGCCAAGGACGTAATTGCGGGGACGGTTTGAGCCACATTGCCCTTGCGGACGAAACTTTAAGGGTGGAGGGGTCGGTGTCGAGGTCGGACGCATTGCGTCACGCCGCGAAGTTGTTACTTCGTGCATAGCTTCAATCCCTGTCACAGAGGGTTGCGGTTAGACCTGGGGGAAAGGTAGCCGCCTTTCCTTCAGGTCGCTTTTGTGTTAACGTAGTTCTTATGGATGGTCAAGAAACTTCGTTAACACGGAAACGGCGCGGGCCTAAGCCGACAGGGCAAGGCCATGTTGTGGGAGTTCGGCTCCAGCCTGCCGATCTAGAAGCGCTCGACGCATGGATTGCCGGTCATGGCGATCAGCCTTCCCGGCCTGAAGCCGTCCGCAAGCTGATACGGCTGGCGCTGGCCGCGCAGTATCGCGAACCTCAATAAGGCTGTTCAACCTAATGGGCCGGTGGCATTCTGTCCGGCGCAGGGGGTGGACGTATGCGGGCAATATCATGGTGCTGGTTGATGGTCGCGCTGGTCGCGGCACCGGCTTATTCTAGAGACTGGCCCGACGCGGGCGGCTGGACGATCGTAGAGACAGACAGCGCTTGCGGCATGTCCCAGACCTACGAAGGCAAGGGCGAATCTGAATTGCTGGTTTGGCTGAATGAAGGCGGCGACGTAGGGTTGTCTATCAGCAACGATCTTTGGTCGCCCGTTGACGGCCAGAAATATGACATGGATTATCTTCTGAACGGCACGAGCTACGGCGGCGGCTCTGCGGTCGGCGATGCTGACAAATCTAAAAAGGGCTTCGTCTCGCGTTTTGACGGCACGTTCCTGAGCGACTTTGCAGCCGGTAGCAGTCTAACCATTTACCGCGGCGAATTGCTGGTCGATCAATTGAGCTTGAAAGGGACGACGGCGGGCGTTGCTATGGTGCGCCGATGCATGGCCGCGCTGAAGGCGAACAAAGCCGCCGCTGAGCGGGAACGCCAAAGGCTGGCGCATATCGCGGACGATCCCTTTGCCGTGGAGCAAACTGAACAAGAAAAGCTCCAGTTTGGTGCAAATTCGGCCAAGCCGCGCAGCTTGCCAGCCGCGTGGGTAAGTGATGCTGATTACCCCAGCGCAGCGCAACGTGAACGCCGGCAAGGTGTCACCGGCTACAAGCTGGAAGTGAATGCGGACGGCCAGGCGACCAGTTGCATCGTGACCTCATCGAGCGGACATGCTGACCTAGATGAAGCCACGTGCAGGCTGCTTCCACGGCGCGCTCGCTTTAGCGGCAGCGGGGTTTATGAGAGCAGAGTGACATGGCGCCTGCCAGAATAGACGTGGCGGACGAACTGTCCGCCACCCAATCCATCCTATGCCGCCATTTTGAGCCATCCCTGTAGGGTGCGCGGCTTCACTCCCCACTGCATTGCCCATGGTCGGCAGATCAGGCCGCTTCTGCCGTCTCCATATTCGCCCGGCGCGATGCCAACTCACTCTCCCAAGCCTCGGCAATCGGCATCGCGCCGTCTGGGGTGATCAACTCGCCCACCTGGTCAGGATATTCCTTGAGGATGGACCGGGTTATTCCGTCGCGTGTGATTGTCGTTAGTTCAGCAAAGCCGCCGACCACGTACTGCACGCTGTCAATATAGGTCGAGACGAAACGCCGCTGTTCTTCGAAAATGGCCAAGCCATCTGCGGCCGGGTCCATAGCATCGACCCAATCCGTAGTGTCATCGACCGTTCTCCCAAGCGCGCCCTCAAGGCTGACAGGCGGAATGGTCATGACGATCGGTACATAGATCGGCGTGTATTGCCCGTAGAAATCATTCATCGACCAGCCTTCGGTGTCAGCCGGGTCGCCAATCGGGTAGGTGCAGGCCATGACAGTCGTCACCCGCTGGGCCGACTCTGACCACCCCGCGATCGTTATAACGTAGTGACGCATTTTCGCGGGCATATCGCTCGCGAACGTCAGAAACCCGGTGTCGATTACCGACATGACGCCTGGCAGAACCTTCACGATTTCATCAAAGCTGTCGCACCGTGAAAGCATCCATTCGAGGAATTGCATCGACCAGTCCGACCCACGGGTGGCAAAGACGCATCCCGACCGGGGCAACTCACATATCTTGCTCCGGATCGAAAGGATGACACCATCAAGGTCATAGTGGGCCGCGTCGGTAATTAGGTGCACAGCATCGTTTTGCTGAATAACGGTGATCGAACTCATGAGACGGCGCTCCAAGGTTTGAATTTGCCAATGATGGTGAATGCGGATTTTCCAGATCCGGACATGCTGATGGTTGAGCCAAGCCCGCTGGCAAGTCCGCCGCCGCCTGCCCCGCCCGCTGCGCCGCCAAACACGGCAACAATGGCCTGCTTTGCGGCCAGCCGGATAAGATCAGAAATGATGCCGTCGATAACAGCGCCAGCGACGCCGCCCAATTTCAGATATTCAGAGCCTGCCCGTGCGATGCCGTCAGTCAGGCGGTTGAGGCCATCAACTTGAACCTGCTCAATCCGGTCACCAATGTTGGCCAGGTCTTCGCGCCCCTCATCAAGGTATGCCTGCATGGGCGACGCGCCTTCGCGATCAGCCCCGGTGCGCCGCGCGCCCTGTCGCTGGGCAAGCCGGGCCTTAGCCCCTTCCGCGTCCGCGATTTGCCCATTCGCTATGGCGATCTCCAGTTCCTTGCGCTCCTGTTCTTCGACCAGGTTAAGGATGCGATGCTCAGCGGCCAGCCGGTCTTTCCGCGATAATAGAAGGTCGGCACCGGCCTCCTTGGTGGCGCGCTGGTCGGCTAGGTCGCGCACGGCCAGTTCTGCGTTGCGGTCGCCGCGATCCTTCTCGATCCGCGCGCGCTCCGATGTCTCGTAAGATTTCAGTTCGGCCAGCAATTTCGCCTTCCGCGCGCCGCCATATTCCTTGCTGGCCGCAATCTGGTCCTCGGCTGAACGGATCTCGTCATTCAGTAAGCGATGTTCTAATTCGGCCCGATCACTCGCACTTGAGGCAACGGCCAGCCGGGATTGAAGATCGCGGGCAACGATCGCGCGCAAGTCCTGTGAATATTGACGGGAAATGTCGTCTGCCGATGGTCCAGACGCGCCCTTGCTACCGCCGCTTTTGGGCGCCGCACCGGCTACAGGAACCGTAGGCTTGGCTGGATCGATGAAACTGGCGGGATTGACCTGAACCGCCTGACTTTCCAACTGGTCGAGCTTCGACAACCGCTGCCGCAATTCGTCAATCTGGCCCTGCCGCCTGTTCTGGCGATCGGCACGCCTGCCCTTTTCTCCCGAAATATAGTCGATGGGGAGGTAGCCGAATGTGTTGCCCACGGTTTGGCTGGTTCGCTGCTGCTGCTCCAGACGCCCCAATTCCGTCCGTGTCTTGGTGCGCTCTGTGCCGATCATGGCGAGGGTGGCGATTTTAGCCTGCGCCGCCAAAGTTGCAGCTTGACCAGCCGCCGACTGGAACGCCCTGCCCAGCTTATCGACCTGGCCCGCTGCCGTGACCGACGCATTACCGACGATGTTGATGTTCTGCCCAGCGGCGATGGCGCGCGAGGTAGCGCCTTCCACCTTTTTGGACAGGGAATCGAAGTTGGAATTGAGGTTCGCCAGTCGTGCTTCAGTTCTGGCGCTTTCGGTCCCGACATAGACAATCGCAGCAGCAATGGCGGTGATGGCAGCCACGACCGGGAGGCGCTGAAGCACTGTAAGCCCGCCTGACAATGCGGCGGTAGCGTTGGCGGCATTGATGGCGCTGATCGTATAATTGACGCCCACAGCCGTCGCGATGAGCGCAATCGCAGGAATCAGTGTGTCGAGATTATCCGCGACCTTGCCCAGCGTCTCGCCTAGCGCCGCCGACACGCCATTGGCTTTGTCCGCTTCCCCGAAATAGACCGTCAGGGCATTTGTCAGGGTCGTGTAGCCCGCCGATAGAGTGAGGGTGGCATTGGCTGCCTTTCCCTCCAGCATTTCCGAACCAGACAGAATCGCGTCGAAAAATTCCTTCGATGAAACCTTGCCGTCCTTCACCAGCGTTGTGAGTCGTGCGACCGATCCACCAAAGCGAGACGACCCATTGGCGGCAGCTTCCAACAGCGGATAAAGCCCATCGAGAAGGCTGTTATATTCTTCGGCCTGGACCTTCCCGCCGCGAAGAGATTGGGTGAGTTGGAGCAGCGCGCCGCTTGCCTCTTCCGATGACATGCCGGTGATCTTGAGCGAAGCGGAAACCGCGTCCGTGATCCCGAATATCTGTTGCTGTGAAGCGCCAAGTTCCTTGCTGGCCTGGGTTAACTGCCCATAGAGATTGGACAGGCCTTCAATCTCGACGCCGTATTTCTGCGCGCTGGCGAACAGGCGATCCTGCACGGCTTTCATGGCGTCGCCTTCCACGCCTGCCACGCGCAAGTTGTTCTGTAGACGGGTGAAGCCGTCCAGCAGCCCTACCAGTTCGCGGCCCGTGAAATATCCGCCGATCGATGCCGCCAGCGCTTTGATGGACGCGCCCGCGTGCTGACTATTCGACCGGATGGCCTTCTCCATCTTGGCAGATGAACCGATGATCTTGTTCAACGCCCGATCAGAAACTTGGGCGGAATCTCCCATCTTCTGTTTCAGATCGCTCATGTCCGCACGAATGCGCACCAAAACATCCTCGGCAACGACGGTCATCGGGCGGCCTTCCTTAGTTCATGACGGATTGCTTCATTAATCAAGGCGACGACCTCGCCCTTGGTTTCACGCGCGGCTGGTCCCATGAATGGGCGGGCCTCCATCTTGGACGTGCCAAATTCGAGCGCGGCGCTGTATTCGGCATTGGAGGAAATTTCGACCTCCAGGACACCGGTCTGCACGGTCTCAATGTTGCCATGCAGTCCGCCAAGGTCATTGTTTGGAGCTTCGCCCGGCTTTGAGGCTACGTGTTGATGCTTTCCGCCGCTATGCCCGGATGCTGATCCAGCCATGATCGAACCCTTGGCCCGATCTTCAACAATCTCCCCCGCAGCAAATAGCGCCTTGCCTAAGCGCTTTTCCATGGCGGGGCTGGCCATCTTCTTGAAGCGGGAAACCAGCCGTCGATGCCCCTTAACATCAACCATGGTGGGGAATCCGGTGTGAGGTTGCACGCGGCCTTGTGCGATCGGCCCGGTTTCTCGATACTTCGGCGGGATCACTGGCGGACATCACCTCCGCCGCGCGCGCCGGGTCAAAGCGCAAAAGCCACGCAAGGTGTTGGGCATCGGTGAAGCACCTCGCCCGCTCATCTGCCGGGACGTGTCGCGCCTCCGGAGGATAGGCGGCGGCGATCCGGCGCACGTTTGCCATATCCAGAGTGGAATGCAGGAGGGGAGGCAAAGCCCCTCCCGCACCTTCCGCGCCCCTCACTGGCGACGGAATGGCTTCAGGCGACATCGTCAACGCCGACGATATGAGCATAGACCAAGGCAGCGGCGATATCGTGCAACTCGCTGAGCGGACGATGCGGCGGGCTGAATTTGTTGACGATCTCCCGCGCATCGTCCTTGTCCATCCCGCCGCCGATCAGGCCCAAGCGAACGACGTTGCGAATGTCGCCCTCTGACGCGATCGATGCAAAAGGATTGCCGACAGTGCCGCCCTCGCCATCCTCGATACGGCCAGACATGAGCGACGACAGGATGAGATGGATCGGCCTCGGCGTGGCTCCAAGCTGGCGCGGGCCGCCGCCTGGCGCCACGCCGATTTCGAGTTCGAAAATCTCCATGGCACCCAATTCCATGCGATAGACGCCATCACCTATGGGTTGGGCGGGCAGGTATGTGAGCTTGTTCATTGCTTCACCTCGATAGCAGGGATGGGTTGCCGCATATCGGGCAGGGGGGACGTTCGCGCACCTCCATCCGATATGCGGCTGGCCGGGCGGAGAGTGACCCGGCGCAAGCGTGAAAAGCACTGTCTCACAACACGCTCACAGATGCGGGCATGCCAATGCTTTCATTGTCGGCGGCAGGGCGGACGCCACAACCCTTCGCGCGCGCAGCTTCCGCCATTTCGGACGAGAGGGTCAGGATTTGCACGTCCCGATAGACGCCTACATCGCCGCCTTGTCGAGCAATCGTGAACATGGCGGTGTTATTGGTAGGCGGGGTGACAACGTACCGCTTCCAGCGCGCGGCCTCTTCCTGCCGCTTGATATGGGCTTGGCGGCGCGCTTCTTGCTCCATGTTCTGTAGGAGTGCGAGCGTGCGATCCCGAACCGGCCAAGCTAGCTCTGTCGTTTGGCTAGCGTCGAACGTCGGCACCTTCATGTTGACGAGACGCGGGATCTGCGAGCCGGATGGTTGGCAGAATGTCGCAGGGCATCCACGCGCCTCCGCCTCCGCGCTATCCAGCCAGTCAAGACCATAGGCGCGGGTTTTGTTCAATGCGCCACACTCGGCTTCACTCGACTTGATGCGGTCGAGCAGCGTCACAAGTTCACCGATAATTCGGGGACCGTCGATCCGCAAATCCTCAACGAGCTTCGTCCTGCGCTCGTTAACGGCGGCATGCTCTTCGACCGCACGACGGCGGCGATCGGAGTTCAGCAGATCCTCGTACCGTTCTTGAAGCTGATCACGTTTGGCGGCGAGGCGGACGACTTTGCGCGACAGTTTCGACGCATCATCGGCGGCTTTATCGGCTTCTGCCTCTGAGGCAGTCGCAGACTTGCTGAGCGCGTCAAGGCGGTCGTGTTCGGCCTGACTGATTGCTACTGACGCGGAAACTTCGTCGATCAATTCTGCAACGGTAGCAGCACGGGCACCATCGCCCATTGCCGCTGCAATTCGTTCGTCTAATGGCTTGGCCATGTCTATTCTCCATAGGCGGCGCTAAGGCGCGGCCATTCAAATTAATTAGAGGTAGCGGGCGGCCCGGATCGCGTCCCTCACTGTTTCAGTGGAAGGAGCATCCAGGGATTCGATATATTCACGTCGCGCGCCTTCGCACTGCATTCGTGCACCTGCGATTTCCGTCTGGTAACGACCGAACAAAACCGCATCACGGATTGCCTTGCTGTTTTCTGCGGCAATCTTGGCTTGTGCCACCACCTGTGCCGTTGCTTCGTCGAAGGCGGGCGCCCTATCCCCCATGAAGGCAAACTTGGTTTCGTGAATGTGGCGTTCGCGCGCGACATGGGCGGCGACCTTCTCGCCTCCATCTTTGCTCACTGCGCTATCGCCGATCCTGCACTCGCTTCCTGCACGCCCTTGCGGAACCAAGGCGATATGATTTCCGCGAATCTGGCGCTGCGTCGCTTGGAAGCGAGTGCCATCGGGCGCGACACCATCCCCCCAGACGAGTTCGCAATTGTAGCCAGCCGAGAGTTGGCGCGCTCGACCGCTATCGTAGGCTTCGACGGCGGACGCATCAGCAAGCATCAGGGGAATTTCGACATAGCCGCCATCACGGGCGACGCGCCCCTCAGTGAAACCGACTGAAACCTTCCTCCAGTTCGCTGGCGTGACGCCTTCGGAGGGGTGATCAAGCGTGATGGCCTTGTGCGCAAATGATGCCATTGCTTCATCCGCAAAAACTTCGTCCTCTGGGCGGTAGACGGTGACGGTCGCCAGTTCAGGGCGGCCCATCTCTGCCCCGGCATAGGTGTAGCACCCACTGCGTGCGAACTTTGCGACTGCTGTGATCCGGCCATCGGCCAGGCGGCGCACCTTTTCCAACGGTGCACGGTCATGAAATGCGACTTGCATAAATTCTCCATTTGCCAGCGGAGCGCGGGCAGCGCGACCGACACAGGCATGTCGGTTAAAGGCAAAGTGCGCGATTTCAGGGAAAGGGTTTATAACCCTCAGACATGCCGAATTTGTGGGGCCGCGCGCCGCTTGCGGTTGCCCGGCGCACCATTTGGCCAGCGGGTCCGGGTTAGGTAATCCCGGCGCGCCGCGTGAATTTCCTGATATCCCTCTTCATCAACCCATCGGCGCAAAATGCGATAGTTCGTGCCGAAATGCTCCCGTAGCTCATCACTGAAACCCATGCGGATATAGGCTTCCCGGAATGTGCTCGGCTTGGGCCGGTAAGGCTTGAAGGTGCCTGCAACTGGCAATGCCACGCTCCCGATGACTGGATCAGGAGAGGGAAATTATCCATGCCGGTGTCGGGGTTTATAACCTTCAGCCAAATTGGCGGATATCCCGTCCGCCGCGCTGGCCGGCCAGCGCCTGCAGAATCGGGCGGCAATCGGGACGGTGCGGAGCAATCCCCACCGCTTTCCCATCAATGCGGGTCCGTCATGCCTCGTTCAAGGCTTTGAGTTCCCGTCGCATCATCGCGGCATAGCGGCGCATCTCGATAGCCTCGGCGGAATACCGCCCATGCTTGAAATTATGCTGGTTGCCCTTGGGCGCGCCCGGATTTGTCCCGCCGTGCATCCGGCACCTTTTGCGCCCGGCGACGGCGGGGGATTGGCACTGTTTCCCCGATCGCGTTCGGGCCAGGCAGCGCCGCGCCTGCGCTAAAATTTCCGGCTGCATCCGATTGATCCCCACTTTCCGTTATCTGCCCCCTCCCCCCGGCGGGGTGATTATGCACGTCACCGACAACAGCCTGGCCGCCAGGATGGACATGCACGACGCGGACTGTCTGCTCGCCCTTTCGCCGCAGTTTGGCCAGTGCCTCGGCCTGCCCCGTGAACGTGCGCATGATCTTGACCGCGAGGTTGCCGAATATTTCGGCACTGTGCTGGCTATTGATCTGGGATAAACATTTCATCGCAGCGTCGTTTGTGGCGACCATTTGCGTAATGAGCATGGCCTCTACCTCGTTTTCAGGCTTGAGGCCGTCCAACACGGCGAGCGCAGAATTGATCTCCCGCGTCGCCCGACGATCGGTTGGCGCATTGAAGTAGGTGAGAAGGTTTACCAACATCGAGTCGATAAACTCTGGCGAAGTAGTGCCAAGTGCGTCGGCCAGCCTGATCGTCAATTCCCGGTCGGTCATGCCACTGATCGGCAGGCGCGTGTTGCTATTGTGACCAGTAGTTTTGATCTCAAGACCGATGCGCTCTAGCCCTTGATCCATCCTTGCCAACAATCGCCGCGATGCCAGCCTGCTCGCGACCTTGGTTTGATCTGCCCTTGTATCCGCATCTATTGCCGGAGCATCCTGCGTTTTGCGTGCCATGTCAGTTGTCCCATCCAAGAATGTTGCCGTTTGCGTCCAGATCGTCGTCGGGGCCATCCCCCAAATCTGGGGAGACTGTTTCGATGCGGGATGGACCAGATTTGGACCATCCCCTCTCCCCTTCATCAATGGGTGCGGCGTCCCCAAGGGCCGCACCCTCTAAGTATGAAATACTAGAGCACCCTCTTTCCCCCACCGTCCCGCACGGTTTTCCGCCATTTTCGACCTCGCCATCCCGCACCGTCCCGCACGTTTCCGCGAACACAATCCGCGCGGTTTTCTGCGGTTTTTCATCGAACCTTCCCGCACCTTCCCGCACCCCATTTTGTTCAGGATTGATAGCCAATCCCAACACCGGCTTGCGGTCTGCCCCCTTCCATAATGGTTGGGCTGCCAGCACGGCTTGAAGGTGCAGCAGGCGATTCAAGGCTGCCTCGAATTGCCTAGCTTTCATGCCGCCAGCGCTGGGCATTGCCGCCATCACCTTGGGAGCGTAATTGCCCGCCGATCGGCTGTGAGACACATTGCGGCGCTCTTCTGTCAGCTTGGCCAGGCAAGAGAGGAATCGCTCGTTCTCGCCATTGGCACGCGCCACTGCGGCAATCTCTGCGCCGACATTTGCTGGCAAATCGCCATCACGCACGAAAGCCCACTTGTGCCAACGGAACTGCACTTCTTCACCGCGAGCGGCATAGTTGGACTTCGACCGGCGCAAGACACGCTCATCAGGATCAGACGGCGCGCCATCATCTGGCGTGTTCCAGTCGAGAAATAGCCGGTTGCGGACATGCGCGCTCCATCCGGTCGAACCACTGGTTTCGTTGCCCTGTTTGTTGCCCTGAGCGTGCTGCTTGTTCGGGTGGGCCAACAGGACGACTGCGCCATCGATCTCTAGCGACAGGCGCTCTAGCAGGCCAAGGAAGGCGGCGACATCGTGACGGGCATTCTCATTGCCAGGAAACACATGGGCGGCGTTATCGACAAAGATCAGGTTGGCACCGAAAGACAGCGCGGCCTGCCGGATTTGTTCATATCGCTTTGTCGGCACAATACCGCCCTGGGCATCAAAACTGCCCAGCTCGTTACCAAGCTGCCCTTTGAGCGAATATGTCGTCAACCAGCCTTTGAGCGACGCCATGGTAATGCCTAGTGCGGCGTTGATGCTCTCCTGCCGGAGGTGCATTTCGTCGCTGGAATCCTCGCAGGTAATGTAGATTGCTTTGACATGCTCGATCTCGATACCAAGGAAGGGAAGGCCCGAGGCTGCGCACGTTGCCATCTGTTGGGCCAGAAGCGACTTCCCCACGCCGTCCTGACCGCCAAGGAGGCCCGCGGACCCGCGCACGATCCAGTCCTTGGCGATGAAGCGGCGTGGCGGCGGCGTGTTGCCGTCCCACTGCTCTGGACCGCTCTCTCCCGGCAGCGCGTCGGGATTGGGATTGGCTGCTGGAGATTGCTCCACGTCAATATCTGCCGCAACAAACGCGCGTTCGGCCAAAGTTATTAATTCTTGCGCCGTCCCCCCGGCGCTGAGCCAATCGGAAACATCGCCCTTTGGCGGCAACCCAGAAAGCAACAGCCCCTCGACAGCCGCAACGTGAGGGCGCAACGCCGCGATGCCCGCTGCGACATGTTTGGCTCCAGCCTCGTCATTGTCCTCTAAGATCACCACCCGGCGGCCGGGGAAGTGTTTGGCGATGACGCCATCAAGGCCGTTGAACTTGGCCGCCCCTCCGGGATTGGTTGTCGCGACCAGGCCAAGCGATATAAGCCGGTCGCAATCCTTCTCGCCCTCCGTCCAGAACACGACAGCGGACGGGTCTGCCTTCACCAGCCTATCAAGGCGATAGGGCACCTTGCGCACGCCATTCATGCAACCCTTGCGGCAAATGAACCCGCCGCGCCCGTCTGGGCCGTGTTGGAGGAATGGTGGCGCATGGCCCTTGCCCAGTCGTTCGACGCGGAACACGACTGCGCCATGCTCATCGGTATAATCATAGAACGTCTTTGCGTGTTTCTCACGCGGCTCGATCATGCCTTCGCCTTCAAGCCATTGGAGTGCCCCCACCTTGTCACAGCGCCGTTCGCGCATGATAAGGTCAATCACTCCGCCCCCGACGTTCGCTGCCTTGTCGTGCCAGACACCTTCCGGGATATCGACCTTGAAGCTACCACGACTGCCCCAGCGCAGTGTATCGTCGCCGGGCTTTCCATGGTCCGGATCGCCCAACAGTGCCACCGCAACATCGCGGATTAGGGGCGCAAATGTATCCTGGGCAAGCGTCATGCTGGCTTGCCTCCCGAAGGTGGGAGGGGCGGTAGAAAACTACCGCGGTCGCCCACCGTAGTTTTCGTGGGACGCGGAGCGCGGCGGCGCTGTGCTGCACGCCAATGTTCGTAGCCATAGATCCGCGCTGTCATGCGGCCCTCCCGGCGCGGAGGTCGCGTGCCTTCTGCACCAGGCCATCGACCCATGCCATGGTGACACTATCAAGGTGTGGGGCGAATCGGAGGCTTTGCAACCGAGACAGAGACCTCCGCGTCAGATATTCGCCCATGAATGCCGGATCGTTCAACAGCGCGTCAATCTTGGTCCGGTGATGGGCAAACGGTGGGGACGCTGCACGGCGGCAACTCGCCGGATCGAGCAAATAGCTCGAATTTTCGCCGGAAATGCCACGCTCCACAACATCGGATATGCGGAGGCCATGTCCGCCAAGATGCTTGATCAGCATTCTTGCGGCGTTCAGGGCCTCTCCATCGTGCGGCGATTCAATGCGCGATGCGATCTTGCCGATCCGGGCGGCGTCGGGACAGGTGTGCGGGTTCATGCCAACGCCCTCCCGTCCATGGTGCAGTCGAAAATGGGCAGGTTCAGGCGTTCGCCTTTGCTGACCAGCAAGTCGAGGGCTTCCCCATAATCACCTGTCCATTCAGCGTTCGCGCCCGGCGCAATGACGCCTACGGCTTCGATGCGATATTCGTCCCAAGCGTGATCCCAAACCAAGGCGACATGGGGACGGCGGCGTTCGATCGGGAACGTGATGACCTTACCCACGTTCGCCTCCTGTCTTGTCGATGACAGGCCAGCCATGAGCCTTGTGGCGGGCGTCGGCGCAGGAGAGCGCTTCCGCGTGGGTGCGGAACTCCAGGCTAGGCCACGCGATGCTGCGCGGCTCGAAAGTGACAACATAGCGCCCGCCGAAAACGCATTCGTTGATGACGATCATGTCAGGCATTGCCAGTCACCCCAAAAGCAAGAGGGGCGATCATCGCGGCATGATGAAAAGAGAGGCCATGTCGTGCAGCCAGATATTGGATGCGGGCGTGAGCCGTGCTATATGCGTTGCTGCTCTTACCGGAGACAGCAGCGCCTTCGCCCTTATGGGCGGGGGCGTTTCTCGTATATGCCATGGCTGATCACGCGGCCTCCGCAAGGCGGCGAATGCTGGCGATCTTAACCAGTCGGCGACCGCCTACACGGCTAGTCTCAATCCGGCCTTCCTTCATCCAATTGTAGATAGTGGCGCGCGAAACACCGATCGATTTCGCAGCGTCCAGCACAGAGCAGCAGATGGGTTCCATGTCATTCTCCGTCGTTTGACGGTTCTTGACTAAGTTGGATCACCCATCGCCGTTGAGGGTAGCCCGTTTGGGGCGCGTCCGGCAAGATATCCGGGAGTTCTACGGTATTCAGTCCGTATAGACTACCAGTCCCGCTCGTCCAACGAGCGCGGCGCCTCTAAGCCATTGACGGCCATGTCTGCAGTGGAAAAAATATAGTGACTTTTAAGCATCTCACTAATTTCGTCTAAGGCCAACTCGCGTGCATCTTCATCGTCGCTATTCATTTCCTCAATAAGTTCAGGAAAAATCGGAGTAACCGCGCTATCTAAGTTAAGCCATCCATCGCCGCGTTCGATAAGTGAACAAAATTCTTTATAAAACGGGATAGCGTACTTTCGCATTGCTTCAAATCCCAACTTGAATTTCTTGCCAGCAACTAAAATTGCCTCATCGCCAGTAATGCCGTTCTTCCTAGCCTCGAAAACGGCCTCTCCCGCGTCAAACCACCTGTATCGATCGTTTACGGCTCGCCTCATTTTCGCAGCCGGAAATCCCTCAGCGACCAGCCTCGGCTTGGGGATGCCATCTGAGTTATATTCGGTCGATCGGTATCCCGAACGCCCACGTCCGATCGCGCTTGCCAACTCAACACGAACTTCTCGGTCAATTTCCGCATCTGAGAGTAATAGCTGGCAAATAGCGTCGACAAACATGCCGCCGTCTTGGAAGGCAGAGCCGTTCAAAGCGTCCAGCGCCCTCCAGTTCATAGAGCTTGGGTCGTCCGTGCGCGGATAATCATCGCCATAAACGCTCATCCTACCACCATCCGCACGACATTGCTGCCGCCTTCACAATAATTCGCCCATGCGGCCATCATTTCGCGCCGCTTCGCTAGCAGCGATCCGCGCCGATATGCTGCCTCGACCTTATTCTTGATCACGTGCGCCAAGGCTGCCTCAGCGACATCGCTCGGAAAGCTGGTCTCTTCCGAAACCCAATCGCGGAATGCCGAACGCATACCATGGACAGTCCCGCTCTCGCGCGAGATTCCAGCATCGCGCAGGGCCTTTGCCATGGTCGCATCGCTCATCGCATCGCCCTTGCGTCCAGGGAACACAATGTCACTTGTGCGCAATTCTTTTGCCCGCTGCACGATTGCCAAAGAACGATCGCTGAGGGGGACAACATGCTCTTTGCCAGCCTTCATGCGATCGGCCGGAATGATCCAAAGCCTCGCGGTCAGGTCGATTTCATCCCACGTTGCGCCTCTGACTTCGCCCGATCGCGCCGCAGCCAGGATTGCAAATTCGAGCGCTAGATTGCCGATGGTTTCATTGCTCCGGATCCTGCGCACCAGATCGGCGACCTCGATGTATGGCAGGGCTGCGAAGTTCCCCTTGCTGCCGCGCTGCGGCCCCAAGCCAAGCCCTACCGCGCCATTCGATACCTGAGTATCGCGGTATTCCCTCGCATGTGCCCAATCGAGGATTGCCATGATGCGCTGGCGGACGCGGCGCGCGGTTTCTGGCCGTTTCTGCCAAACATCTGCGACAGCCTCTACAACCTGGTTCACGCCGATCTTATCGACGGGCAAATGCCCCAACTTGGGATAGGCGTATGTCTCCAGCGTGTTTTTCCACTGATCGACATGCTTGCCATTGCTCCAGACCACTTTGCGTTCCGCGTGAACGATCTCAGCAGCTTCTTTGAAGGTGGGCACCTTGCGTATAGCGCGGCGGCGCTCCGCACGTGTAAGGATGGGCATCCCGTCGCGGCCAGCCTTGCGTAGCGCTCGCGCTTTTTCGCGCGCCTCAGCAAGTGTCAGGTCAGCAAAGGGGCCAAGGCCCATGTCACGGCGCTTGCCTTCTCCATCCCGCACGCGGGCAATCCAACTGCGCGCACCCGATGGACTGACACAGAGGATCAGGCTTTCGCCCACCGAATGGCGACCCGGCGCGCGCGCCATTGAATTGACTTCGGTAACCGTGGCGGGCTTTGCCCTGCGCTTTCTCTGTTCGGCCATGTTTGTCTCCACCACCATGTTCCCCACTCAGGGGGCTAGCTGTGGTTAGACACTATTCGACATCGTTCTACAACTGTTCTCTTCAAATCGGCTTAAAAGCGTCTGCATTTAGATGCTGTTAGACGCGCTTAGTTCGAATCCCGGCAGTCACCCCTTCCGCCATTCACTCACCCATAAACCCCAGCCGATAGCCGCCGGAGGCTGATCTCGCGCTGCCGGGGGGCTTCCACTGTGCGCACCGATGGTTCCGCGATGACCGCCAACGGATCGACCTGGCGGCTCAGCAACAGGCCGCAACGCTCCACGCCGCGCCAGATCACCGTGCCACATACTTCCAGATAGTCAGCGATCACGGTGACGCGCGCGCCGATGGGCGAAAGGTAGAAGCCGGTGACCAGAGCGCCATAGGCAGAGATGTTCTGGATCGTAATCGGCTCGGTGACGCCATCCCATAAAAGCGTCGCGCGGGCATTGGCCACGAAGCGGCTTTCGCGGCGACGCTCGACTTGGGGGCGATAATGGATGCTGTGCATGACTGTCTCCCGGTTTCCCCCCAGGATCAGATGCAACTTACTCGCAGCAACCTTGCAGAAGCGATAAGCGGGCTGGTTAACCGGGGGGCAGGGACGACCTAGTTGGCCCACCCCGTCCGGTGATCAGGCCAGCGCGCCGTGGCAATGCTTGTATTTCTGCCCCGATCCGCAGGGGCAGAGCGCGTTGCGGCTGATGTCGAGATTGGCGAACTCGCCAGCAGGCGCCAACGGCGCGCGCGGGATCGTCGTCGTAACTCCGCCGAAAGTCCCTGCGTCAAAATCGGCGCTGTTATCGTCCCCGGAGAAGGGATCGATATGGGTCGTGATGAAATCGGGCAGCACCGGCAGGTCGAATTCCGGCATCGGTGCGTCCATGCGAAACTGCACGCGGGCGATCGACCCCGTCACATCCTCGCGGATATTTTCCAGCATCCGCTCGAACAGGGCAAAGGCTTCCTGCTTATATTCGTTGATCGGCGTCTTTTGCGCATAGGCGCGCAGATGCACGACCTGCCGCAGGGCGTCGAGCGTCGAAAGATGCTCCTTCCAGTGATGGTCCAGGCTCTGGAGCAGGATGGATTTTTCGATCATGTGCCAGTCAGCCGCATCGACCTCCTTGACCTTATCCTCGACCGCGGCATTGGCCAGCGTGGTCAGCCGCTCCTCGATCATCTCAGGATCGACCGCATCCTCGGTCAGCCAGCCGTCGAAATCGGGTTCAAGCCCCAATATCTCGGACGTCCGCGCCTTGAGCTTGGCGATATCCCATTGTTCGGGATAGGTGCCGGGCGGGCAGGCGCTGCCGACAATGTCGTTCACCGTTTCATGGCGCATGTCGGTCACGACGTCATCGACCGTGTCGGCATCCATGATGTCGGAGCGCTGCTCGTAGATCACCTTGCGCTGGTCGTTCATCACGTCATCATATTCGACGACTTGCTTGCGAATGTCGTAGTTGCGCGCCTCGACCTTCTTCTGCGCGGTCTCGATCGCCTTGCTTAGCCATTTGGACGGGGGCAGCGCCTCGCCATCTTCCAGGTTGGACCGGATCATCTTGGCGAACATCGTGTCCGGGCCAAAGATGCGCATCAGATCATCGTCAAGGCTGAGGTAGAAGCGCGACAGGCCCGGATCGCCCTGACGGCCCGAACGGCCGCGCAGCTGATTGTCGATACGGCGGCTTTCATGACGCTCGGTCGCCAGCACGAACAGGCCGCCCGCCGCCAGCACTTCGGCCTTTTCGGCCGCAATCTCCGCCTTGATCGCCTCGATCGCCGCGTCACGCTCCGGTCCTTCGGGCATATCACGCAGCTCATCCTCGACCCGCAATTCCAGATTGCCGCCCAGCTGAATGTCGGTGCCACGCCCGGCCATGTTGGTGGCGATCGTCACCACGCCTTTGCGCCCGGCCTGCGCCACGATATGCGCCTCGCTCTCATGGAAGCGCGCGTTCAGCACCGCGTGCGGCACGCCTTCCTGATTAAGGAATTCGGACAGCATTTCGGACTTTTCGATCGACACCGTGCCGACGAGGACCGGCTGGCCCTTTTCGGCATGTTCCTTGATCGTGCGGGCAATGCCGCGAAACTTGTCCTCGATATTCTTGTAGAAACTGTCCTGCTCGTCGATCCGCTGCACCGGCTTGTTGGTGGGGATGGTGACGACGTTCATCTTGTAGATTTCGTAAAATTCGGTCGCTTCGGTCGAAGCGGTGCCGGTCATGCCCGAAATCTTGGGATACATACGAAAATAATTCTGGAAGGTGACCGAGGCGAGAGTCTGGTTTTCCGGCTCGATCTGGACGCCTTCCTTGGCCTCCACCGCCTGATGCAGGCCGTCCGACCAGCGGCGTCCGTCCATCATGCGGCCGGTAAATTCGTCGATGATGACGACCTTGCCGTCCTTGACGATATAGTCGATGTCGCGACGGAACATCACGACCGCGCGCAGCGCCTGGTTCACATGATGGACGACCTGCGTATTCTCGAAATCATAGAGGTTGCTGCCCTGTAGCAGCCCCGCATCCTCCAGCAGCCGCTCGATCTTTTCCGTGCCATCCTCGGTCAGGGTGACGGAGCGCTGCTTTTCGTCCTTCTCATAATCGCTTTCGGTAATCTGCTTCACGATGGCGTCGACCGCGACATAAAGCTCCGACTTGTCGTCGGTCGGCCCGGAAATGATCAGCGGCGTGCGCGCCTCGTCGATCAGGATCGAGTCCACCTCGTCGACGATGGCATAGTTGAAAGGCCGCTGGACCATCGACGCGCGGTCATATTTCATATTGTCGCGCAGATAGTCGAAACCCAGCTCGTTGTTCGTCGCATAGGTGATGTCGGCGGCATAGGCAGCGCGGCGCTGGTCCTCGCTGATGTTCGGCACGATGACGCCGGTGGTCAGGCCCAGGAAACGATAGACCTGGCCCATCCATTCGCAGTCGCGGCTGGCCAGATAGTCGTTCACCGTGACGACATGGACGCCCTTGCCCTCCAGCGCGTTGAGGTAGGTCGCCAGCGTCGCCACCAGCGTCTTGCCCTCACCCGTGCGCATTTCGGCGATTTCGCCACGATGCAGGACGATGCCGCCCACCATCTGCACGTCGAAATGGCGCATCCCCAGCACCCGCATGGCCGCTTCGCGCACCGTGGCAAAGGCTTCGGGCAGCAGGTCGTCCAGCGTCTCGCCAGCGGCCAGCCGTTCGCGGAACCGCACCGTCTGCGCCGCCAGATCCTCGTCGCTCAACGCCTGGATCGCAGGTTCGAACGACGCGATCTTGTCGACGATCTTGCCCAGCGACTTCACATAGCGTTCGTTGGACGATCCGAAGATGGACTTGGCGAGGGCGCCGAACATGCAATTTCCTGACACAATAGGGAAGCGCGCCCCGGACAAGGGACCACGCGCAGACATGCGCGGCGATTTAGGGAGCGCTCAGCCGATAGTCAATCGAGCGGTGCAGACGCTTTCAGCCCTCGCCTTCTCTGTAACATGCGATCATGACGGCATCCGCCACGTTATCCGGCCATTATATGAGTCGGGTATCGCAGTGCCGGATGCATTGCGGGCGGGCTTGAACCGCGCGCGTTTGCTCAGCAGCCGACAAGTCGCCTCATCCAGAACGGCATGGCCCGACGATGCTGTGACAATGCATTGTTCCACTTCCCCGGACGAGCTTATAGTCAGGCGGAAGCCTGCTGTCCCCTGCCATGCATTGCGCTGGGCTTCCATGGGATAATCAGAATCGCTCAGCCACGTGCCAGGACTGGACCTTGGCGCAGCGCGATCAGATGAGGCAGACGTCGAGGAAGAGGCGGTCCGCTGCCCCGGCGGTTCCGACGCAGGCTTAACAGGTCCGGCTTCCGGCAACGGCGGCAGATCAACGTCGAATTGTTGCTGCCAGATCGATACGGCAGCAGCCAGCAGCGCCATCACGCCTACCGCTACTATCAATTCCCTGATCCGTTGGTTCATATGTCTGCCCAGTTCCCCCATTGTCCCCGGCGAACCAGATTGACGTCTATGGGGATTTCCATCATTCCGCGCCCATGAGCAAGCCCTCCCCCCTCGCCCCCGCCGCCTTCCCGGTCCTGCCCTCGATTGCCGGCGTGACCCTCCGCCGCGCGCGCGCCGGATATAAGGCGTGGGAGCGGTGCGACCTTACCTATGTCGAACTCGATGTCGTCACAGCGGTCGCTGGCGTGACTACGCAGAGCAAATGCCCCTCCCCCGAAGTCGAATGGTGCCGCGACGCCGTTCCGCTGGGATCGGCGCGGGCACTGGTGGTCAATGCGGGCAATGCCAACGCCTTTACCGGCCATCGTGGCCGCGCGGCGGTGGAGGCGATCGCAGCCAAGGTCGCCAATCACCTTGACTGCCTGCCGTCGGACATTTTCATCTCCTCGACCGGGGTGATCGGTGTGCCGCTGCCGATCGACAAGGCCGAAGCTGGCCTTGAAGCCGCGTTTGCCGCAGCGCCCTGTAGCTGGGAGGATGCCGCCAACAGCATCGGCACGACCGACACTTTCGCCAAGGGAGCGCATGTCTCCGCGATGATCGGCGCGACGCGGGTCGATCTGGTCGGCATCATCAAGGGATCGGGCATGATCGCGCCGGACATGGCGACGATGCTGGGCTATATCTTCACTGATGCCGCGATCGATCCTGCGCTGCTGCAATCCATGCTGTCGTCCGCCAACAAGCGGACATTCTCCTGCATCACGGTCGATAGCGACACCTCCACCAGCGACACGGTGCTGGCCTTCGCGACCGGCAAGGCGGGCAATGCGCCGCTCAATAGCATGGACGATGCCGGCGCGGATGCCTTTGCCGCTGCGCTGGCGGACCTCTGCCGCCAACTCGCCCATCTGGTCGTGCGCGATGGGGAAGGCGCGACTAAGTTCGTGGAGATCAGCGTCGAAGGCGCGACCAGCGACGAGAGTGCGCATCGCATCGCCCTGTCGATCGCCAATTCGCCCCTGGTCAAGACCGCCATCGCGGGCGAGGACGCCAATTGGGGCCGAGTCGTGGCCGCCATCGGCAAGGCGGGCGAACCGGCTGATCGCGACCTGCTATCGATCCGCTTCGGCGCGACCCAGGTGGCGACTGGCGGTCTGGCGGTCGAAGGCTATGACGAAGCCCCCGTTGCCGCCCATCTTAAAGGCCAGGACATCGTCATCGGCGTCGATCTGGGCCTGGGCGAAGGGCGCGCGACCGTGTGGACCTGCGACCTCACCCACGGCTATATCTCGATCAACGCGGACTATCGCAGTTGATGCTGGCCCTGCACGCCCCGGTCGTCGCGCTGATGCGGGACGTCGCCCGCGACATCGTGATGCCGCGCTACCAGAATCTGGCCAGTAGCGAGATCAGTGCCAAGGCGGATGCCGACGATCTGGTCACCATCGCCGACAAGGAAAGCGAAATCAGGCTGGCCGAAGGACTGGCCGCGATCCTGCCCGAAGCTGGTATCATCGGCGAGGAAGCCTGCGCAGCCGATCCGTCGATACTGGATCGCGCGGGCGACGGCCTCAACTGGATCATCGACCCGATCGACGGCACCGGCAATTTCGCCGCTGGCAGGCCGCCCTTCGGCATCATGATCGCGCTGGCGGACGCCGGGACGACGCTGGCAGGCTGGATTCTCGATCCGATCAGCGGGCGGCTGTGCCACGCCATGTTGGGCGGTGGCAGTCACATCAATGATGAACGGGTAGAGGCGTGCGAAAGCGGCGGCGACCTGCCGATCGCGGCACTGGCGGTCTATTTCATGAGCGCAGAAGAACGCGCAGACATTGCCCACCGATCGCAGGGCAGGTTCGCGCTGGTCGATATTCCCCGCTGTGCCGCCGAACAATATCCCCGGCTAGTGCTGGGTCAGAATGACGTGTCGGTATTCGCGCGCACCCTGCCCTGGGATCATGCGGCAGGCACATTATTCCTGAACGAAGCAGGCGGCTGCTGCCAGCGGCTCGACGGCACGCCCTATGTCGTGGGCGACACGCGCCGCGGCCTGCTCGGCGCATCCTCGCCGCGCCTGTGGGACAGGGCGGCGGAGATATTGTTTCGCTGATGATCCAGGCTTCATATCCATAATGAAGCCCGGAACGGCCAGATCAGAGAACGCTCTCGATCCAGCTCTTGAGCGCGCTCTTGGGTGCTGCGCCGACCTTCGTGGCGGCTGGTTCGCCATTTTTGAACAGGATCATCGTCGGAATGCCGCGCACGCCATATTGACCGGGCGCGTCGGGATTTTCGTCGATATTGACCTTGGCGATCGTTACCTTCTCACCCAGTTCGTCGGAGATTTCCTCCAGTGCCGGGCCGATCATCTTGCACGGGCCGCACCATTCGGCCCAGAAATCGACGAGCACGGGCTTGTCGGAATCGATCACGTCAGCCTTGAAGCTGCTGTCGGTAACTGCCTTGGTGGCCATGTTGAAGTCTCCTTGTCTTGAGGCGCTATCTAGGGTGTCGTGGCATCGCGCTCAACGGGTGAGCGCGGCAAATTCTCCTGCGCGGGCGCAAAGCCCGGCTTGTGCGCTGCCAGCAGCGCGGGCGGCAAGATGATGAGGCGCGGTGCGCTGGTGTAGAGCAGCCCCGCTTTGATCGTCCGGTCGGGGAAGATCACCGCCAGCGCGGCGGCATAAGCGGCCATCTGCCGGACATGCGCGGTCGGCACATCGTCCACGCCCAGCGGCGCAACCCTGCCGGTCTTGAAATCGACCAGCTGGATGCGGTCCGGCCCGACGCACAATCGATCCACCGTGCCAGCGATCACCGCTTCGCCGACCACCGCCGCGATCGGCGCTTCGGCCAGCGCATCGGGGCTGAACAGGTCGGCAAAGTCCGGTGCTTCAATAACACGGAGCGCTTGCGCAATCACATCCTGCCGGACGGCCGCGTCCTCCGCCCCCTGCTGCACCAGCCAGCGATCCGCAGCGTCGCGACGGCGCTCAGGCTCGACGCTGGGCAGTCGCTCGAACAGGGCGTGGAGCCACCGCCCCCGCTCCGCCGCTGCGCGCATCGCCGGGGTCGGCGGCGGGTAAGGCACATCATCCTCGACTGGCGCGGAAGGGGCCAGCGGACGCGGTGGACGCGCCTCGACCGGGGCGGGCTGGCGCAGCCAGTCTGGCATGTCCGCCGCCGTGCGTTCCTTTGCGGCTTCCGGCTCCGCCTTCCTGGTCGGCAAATCCTCGGTCCCGCGCCAGCGCCGCGAAGCGCCCCACAGGGGATCAGCCTGCCATTCCGCGCCGAGCGACACCATCGCCCCCTCGACCGCCGCGAACCAGCTTTCAGGCTTCACCTCGCCCTTAGCCCGTGGTCCCAGCGATCCGGCGACGATCAATTTTTCCTCCGCGCGGGTCAGGGCGACATAGAGCAGCCGCCAATGCTCCTCACGCTCGACCGCGGCGGCCTGTTCGGCCACATCGCCAATCGGTCCCTGCCGCTCCGGCTTGCGCGGGGGCAGGATCGGCAGGCCGTTCCACAGCAGCGAATCCGCGCGATTGCCTGCATCGGGATCGAGGCAGGCGTCGGCCAATATGACGATCGGCGCCTGCAACCCTTTGGCCCCATGCACCGTCAGCAGGCGTAGCATATCGCCCTGCGCCGCCGCATCGCGGACTATGTCGACTTCGCCCCGGTCGAACCAGTCGATGAAGCGCTGGAGCGAGGGATGATCGTCACTCTCGAACGCCAGCGCGGCGTTCAGCAATTCCTCGATCGGATCAACCGCTTCCGCCCCCAATCGCTCGATCAGGCGACGGCGGCCATCCATCGGCCCGGACAGGATCGCCTCCAGATAGCGATAGGGCGTGGTGAAATCCGCTACTGCCAGCAGATCACGCAGGGGCCGCAACGTCGCATCGTCCAGCGTCTGATTGAGGTGCCGCCACAGCCCGGTCTTGCGCCCGATCAGCCGGTGCATCAGCTCATTCTGGGTCCAGCCGATCAAGGGCGACACCAGCAGCGACGCCATGTTCAACTCATCGTCGGGTTGTACCGCAAAGCGCAGCGCCGCCAGCAGATCACGCACCGCCAGCGGTGCATTGAGCCGCAGCCGGTCGATCCCCGCGACCGCCACCTTCTCCTCATAAAGCCGCGCCACGATCAGCCGCGCCAGTTCGCTGCGGCGGCGGACCAGGATCATGATGTCCCCTGCCCGCACCGGCCGCCCCCGGCTTTCCAGCATCACGCCATCGTCGATCCACTGTTTGATCTGCTGCGCGATCTTCTGCGCCAGCACCCGCTCCTGATCGGCGGCCCAATCCTCCTCACCCTCGGCCTCGTCGGACAGGTTGGCCACGACCGGCTTCCACAACATCACCTCGCCCGGATGCCGGTTGGCGCTAATATGATGGACGTCGCCCGCGACCATCCCCAGCTTCTCAACCGTCAACGTCGCGATCGTGCGGTCCACCACGTCGAGGACAGCGGGAGTGGAACGGAAACTCTGATCGAGCGACAAATCGTAGAATGGATGATCTGCTTCGTCTGCGTAGCGCGAGAAGGCTTTTTGAGCAGCGCGAAATTCAATGGGGCTGGTTCCCTGAAAGCCGAATATCGCCTGTTTGAAATCTCCAACCGCAAATACCGTCCGAACCTTGTTGCCTTTCGCGCCCTCGCCCGCGAAAAACTCGGACGCCAGTGCTCCAACAATCTGCCATTGCCGAACATTAGTATCCTGCGCTTCATCGACCAAAATATGGTCGATCTGCTGGTCAAGCTTATAGCGTATCCACTCTGCAATCCCTTCTTTTTGCAGCAGCGCGGCGGCACGACCAATCAGATCGTCGAAATCCACCGCGCCCGCGAGCCGCTTGGCCTGCGCATAGGCCCGCGCATAGGCACGCCCAGCATGGAGCGCCTGCCCCAGCAGCGCGACATAATCGGCGCGCAGCTTCATCGCGATCAGTTCGCCGCAATGGTCATACAGCCGTGTCGCCATCTCGGCATAGCTATCGACTGGCGGCACCCACCCCTTGGTCAGCATGATGTCGCCGTCCGCCTTGGCCCAGGCGCGATGCAGGTCGGTCAGGGTGGCAGCGCGTCCGGCCGGATCGAGCGCACGCCACGCTGCGATCCGGTCGCAGCGCTCCAGCCCACGACCCTTGCCCCACTGCACATTGGCCTGCACGATCCGATCCAGCGTTCGCATGTCGAACATAGCGTCGCTGCACTGATCGGCCAGCCACTGGTCGATGTCGCCATCCGGCAATCCCAGTTCCGCCATGATCCAAGGCGTAATCGCATCCGGCAGTGCGTCGAGCGCCTCTACCCTGGCGGCGCAGCGCAGAAGATAGCTCTCCGCCCCGCCCTCGCCCGACCGCAGGCTGATCGCCTGCAACGCCGCGAACAGCGCTTCGTCGCCCGTCTCATGCGCCCGCACGACCATGTCGGCCAGCGTCTGCCGGGCAAGGTTGCTCTGCTCCCGCTGGTCGAGCGGGCTGAAACCGGGCGTCAGGTCCGCCTCCAGCGGGAAGGCGGTCAGCAATTGCTGGCAAAAACCATGGATCGTCTGGATGCGCAGCCCACCGCCGGTCGATTCCAGCACTTCGGCAAACAGCCGCCGGGCAAAGTCACGCGCATCCGGCCCGGACTCCTCGCCCAGCGCCTCCAGATCAGCAAACAGCCCCTTGTCATCCATCTGCACCCAGGCGGCGAGCCGATCGTGGATACGATCGGCCATTTCCGCCGCGCCCGCCTTGGTAAAGGTCAGGCACAATATATTCTCCGGCCGCACCCCTTGCAGCAGCAGGCGAAACACCCGCGCGGTCAGCACATGGGTCTTGCCCGTGCCTGCCGAAGCCGACAGCCAGACATGCGCGTCGGGCGCAGCAGCACGGGCCTGATTGCCCAGCAAGGGTTGCAGCCCCTTAGCCATCGTCGCGGCCATACCATTCCTCCAGCCGCATCAACTGGTCATAATCGCCATAATTGGCGACTTCGGGGTTGATCTCCGCACGGAAGGGCGTGGTGCCGAGCAGGAAGGCCTGCGCCAGCTCCTCGAACTGCGCATAGACGTCCATGGTGAAATCGGCGGTGACGATCTTGCGCTTGCCCAGTGGATCGACCGGGCTTTCGCGATAGCCAAACTGGTCGCCCTTCTTGGCCAGCGACCAATATTCAAAGCCACCGGCGACCTTCTGGCCATCAATCCCCTCAAACCCGCCATGTTCGGCGATCACGCCCAACAGGCCGAGTTGCAGCGCAAAGCCCGCCTTCACCTGCTGCGCACTGGGGGGCTTGCCGGTCTTGTAATCGATAATGCCCAAAGTGCCGTCGGGCAGTCGGTCGATCCGGTCGGCCTTGCCCATAAGCGTGACGTCGGCAATCTCCGCCCGCCCTTCCTTCTCGACCGCCAGGATCGTGCGCCCTTCCGCCTTGTCCCGCACGACTTCCGCCGCAATCCAGCGGATCGCCTCGATCAGGCGCGGTTGCCACAGCGCGCGCAGGAGCGGATGGACTTCGGGCCGGTCGAACATGGCGCGGGCGCGCGCTTCCAGATCGGCGGGGTCCAACGTTCCCGCCTCCGCCCAATGCTGGAGAATGTCATGCACCGCCGTCCCGCGCCAGGCTGGCCCGGCATCGGCATCGACCGGATCGAGCCGCGCCAGCCGCAGTACCCGCCGGGCATAGAAAGCGTAAGGGTCGGCCTTCAACCGGTCGACATCGGTGACGGGAATGACGGTCGGGCGGGCGGAAACCGGTGGCGCGGGCGCGGGGCGACCGACGGGATTATGCGTAGCAGGCGTGTCCAGCCCGCGCGCCAGTGCGGCATAGCGATCCGCAACCTTCCATTGCGGCCCCGCCATCGCCTTCAATCGCAGCCACAGCCGCGACGCCACCGCGGGTCCACCGCTGCCCCGCCGCGCACGGGTGATCAGCACATGCGGCGCGCCCAGTGCACTGGCGAAATCATGCGCGGCAAGGCCGATGCGCGTCTCAACCCCCGGCAAGCCCAGTTCGCGCCGAATACGCGGCGCCAGCCATGGATCGGGCGCGGGCAGGCCTGGCCAGGTGCCTTCGTTGAGGCCGCCCAATATCATCAGGTCCGCCTGCACCAGTCGCGCTTCGATCAAGCCCAGTATCGCGATGCGCGGATGCCCGCCCTGCGGCGGACGCACCGAAACCCCGCCCAGCATATGGTCGAGCAACACCGGCAGCGCGCGAACATCCGCCTGACGCGGCCCTTCGTCGGCGGCAGCCTCCATTTCGGCGAACAGATCAGCGGCGGCATGGCCCTGATGCCCGGCCCAGACGGCATCCCCCGTCAGCACACCTGCCTGCTCGCGGATCGCAGCCAGTTGCCCGGCCAGATCGGTGGTGACTGCAAAGGCCTGTTCTAGCGGTTCCAACAGAGCGCGCGCGGCGGGCCACCAGTCGCGCACCTGATCGCGCAGGACACGCTGCCGGTCATCGTCACGCGCAACCATCAGCATATCGATGCCCACCAGTCCCGCTTGCGGCCTTGGTCCCCGCAACAGCAGGTCGAGCGCCCGCACCCCGTCCAGCCAGGCCAGCCGCCTCTCGCCGCGCATCACCAGCGGATGCTTGAGCAATGTCAGCAACGGCACCGGCGCGAACCGTTCCGCCACCGCCTGCGCCATGGCGATCAGCAAGGTGCCGGGCGGTAGGCGCGATAGCGGCAGGCCCGCCGAATCGTCCGCTTCAATCCCCCAGCGTTTCAGATGCGCCGACACCCGCGTCGCCAGTTGCCGGTCGGGCGTCACCAGCGCGGCGGTGCGTTTCTCCGTCTCCAGCGCCTCGCGCAGCGCGATGGCGATCGCCTGCGCCTCCTCGCCCGGCGTCGCCACTTCCAGCGCCGCGACACCAGCCAGCGACCGATCCGCCGTCTTGAGATCACGCCACCGGCTAGTGAGCTTGGGCGGCAGCATGGCGTTGGAGATATTGCGCCCACGGACCGCCCGCGCATCATGTTCGCTGCCCCAGCGCCATTGCGCGACATCGTCGCGGGTCGCGCTCATGGCGTGGAACAGGCGTTTCAGCGCATATTGCGGATGGCTTTCATGACCAGCGGGGGCATGGCCAGTGACCGGATCGGGATCGAACGGACCAATCGCCTCCCAAGCCTCATCGTCCATATGCTGGTCCAGCCCGGCAAACACGACCATGCCGCCGGGCATCTCACCAATGCGCCGCAGCAGCCCGGCAACCGCCGGGGCAGTCGTGGAAATGCCCGCCGCTACCACAAAACTCATCGGCGGATGGTCCCGCCAGCGCGCCGCCAGCCGGTCGAACAGACGGTTGCGCCGCTCGGTCAGGTCCATGCAGCCCAGCCGCGCCAGTTCGTCCGGCCAGCGGGCGATGACTATCTCGAACAGATGCAGCGAAGTCTGCCAGTGCCGCGACAGTTCATCGGACAAAGTAAGGTCGCGCAAGGCCGTCACCGGCACACGCTCTACCTGCATCTGGTCCAGCACCGCGCCCAGCGCCTGCCCCAGTTGCAGCGCTTGGCCCGCGTCAATGTCGCCCTTCACTTGCTGTACCATCCGCGCCAGGATCATCTGCCGCCGCATCGGCGCAATCGCGGGGGGCAGTGCCTCCCCTTCCCCCAGCGGGTCGAGCGCGCTGCCGACCTGCTCGCCAATGTCCGGGTCGCCGATCGCCACCAGCCGGGGCAACAACAACCCACCCCCCGACGCCCGCACAAACGCATCGCTGACCGCCCGCACCGCGCGGTTGCTCGGCAACAGGATCATGCCCTGCGTCAGCGCCATCGGATCGCCGCCATGGCGCGCCAACAGGCCAGCAACCAGCGCATCGGAAAAGGCGCGATGCGCCGGAATGGAAAATAGCGCGGGGCGCCCGCGATCACCCATGGGTGATCATGGATTCCACGACGGGGATGGCTTTGGGCGTGCCGACATCGAACCACAGCCCCTGATGCGAAACGCCGTAGAGCCGCCCCGCCTCGATCGCCCGGTTCCAGAAAATATTGGTCGAAAACATGTCAGCGGGTGGATCGCGCAACAGGGAGGGCGACAATATCTGCACCCCAGTAAAAACGAAGGGCGCGACATGGGCGGTCTTGCGCCGGGTCAGGCGGCCCCCGGCATCCATATGGAAATCGCCCGGCCCGCTATGGCAATGGGCGCGGGCCAGCGGCACCAGCAGCAGCAGCGCATCCATCTTATCAGGGTTCCAGATGCGCTGCATCATGCCCAAAGTTTCCTGCGGACCGTCGATCCACAGATTGTCGCTATTGGCGCAAAAGAAGGGCTTGTCCCCTAGCAATGGCGCCGCGTGGATCAGGCCACCACCGGTCTCCAGCAGTTTGGCGCGCTCGTCGGATATGACGAATTCCATACCGCCCTTGCGCGTGCGCAAATGCGCCTCAACCGTATCGGCGAGATAATGGACATTGACCACCACCTTGCGGATGCCGCCCGCTTCCAGCCGGTCGAGCGCATGGTCCATCAGCGGCTTGCCCGCCACCTTGACCAGCGGCTTGGGCCGGGTCGCGGTCAGCGGACGCATCCGCTTGCCAAGGCCTGCCGCCATCAACATCGCCGTATCGATCATGCCAGTGCATGGTCCGCCAGCGCGTCATGGCGCTGGTTTGCGGGAATATTGGCGGCGAACCAGTCTGCGACCGGGGTCAACGCTGGGTGCGCCAGGTCGCGCTCCAGCAAACCCCACATGCGCGGCAGGAAGCTTAAATAGCGCGGCTTGCCGTCGCGCTGCCACAGTCGGGTGAAGATGCCGATGATCTTGGCGTTCCGCTGCGCCCCCAGCACCGCATAGGCCGCGTCGAAATCATCGGGCGGCGCAGCGATTGCCTTGTAACGCGCCAGCATCGCCGCCTCGACCTGCGGCGGCACGTCGCGCCGCGCGTCCTGCAACAGCGACACCAGATCATAAGCGGGATGCCCGGCCAGCGCGTCCTGAAAATCGAGCAGGCCCAGGCCGTGAGACGTCGCCCGGTCGATCAGCATGATATTTTCCGCATGATAGTCGCGCAGCACGGTGACGGTCGGGCTGGCGGACTGTTCGACGACCGGCAGCACCGCGTCCCACGCCGCGACATAGGCGTCCTGATCGACCGACAGCCCGATGGCGGGGCAATACCACTCGGTCAGCAGCCCGACTTCGCGTTGATAGACTGCCCGGTCATAAGGCGGCACTGGCGCGGCGGGCAGCCGGTGGAGATCGGCCAGCAGATCGATGGCGCGGCCATAGACCGCCAACTCCGCGTCCGGCTGATCGTCCACATGCTCCTTGACCCGCAGGTCGCCGAAGTCCTCGATCAGCACCAGCCCCTGTTCCAGATCGCGTGCCAATATCCGTGGCGCGGCAAAGCCATCCTGAAGCAGATGTTCGGCGATCGTGATGAACGGGCGCGGGTCTTCATGTGGCGGCGGCGCGTCCATCAATACAGCGCGACGGCCGCCGTCGATGACGCGGAAATAGCGGCGGAACGAAGCGTCCCCGGCCAGCGGCACGATGGCGGCATCGCCCCATCCGGCTTGGCCAAGGAATGCGGGCGCGGCGGCGGGGGGGATCATATCTGTGACCATCGATCCGTCCAAGCGTCGGGCACGTCCGCTGTCAAGCGCCGAGCGCCATCCGCCTCGATTGCGATGGTCAAACGCAACGCATGGGGCCATAGCCGCGACCCCAGCCGGTCGGGCCATTCGATGATGAGAAGGCTGTCCATCAGATAGTCGCCCAGCGCCAGTTCCTCCGTATCCTCCGGCGTGTCGAGCCGATAGAGATCGACATGCGCGACCGGCAGCCGCACTTCGGGCACGTCATAGGGCTGGACAATGGCGAAGCTGGGACTGGGCGCTTCGCCCGCTAGCCCCAATGCCTCCAACATGCCGCGCGCCAGCGTCGTTTTCCCTGCGCCAAGCCCGCCTTCCAGCGCAATGACATCGCCGATTCGCACATGGGCGGCGATGCGGTGGCCCAAATCGAGCATCGCCGTTTCATCTGCCAGATAAACCACTGCCTCAGCCACGGGGCAGCTCGATTACCACCATCGTCCCCTGCCCCGCCTGCGATACCAGCTCCAGCGTCCCGCCATGCGCCTGTGCCAGTTGGCGAGCCAGCGGCAGGCCGATCCCGGCCTTGCCTCCCGTGCGCGCCTGTCCGGCGCGGGCGGCGGGATCGAACAGCAGCTTTTGCTGCTTGGCGGAAATTCCCGGTCCATTGTCGGAAATGACGATCCGCGCACGATCCGTCCCGCCATCGCCATGCAACAGCACCCGCGCGCTCTTGCCGCAATAACGCACCGCATTTTCGAGCAAATGATCGATCGCCTGCCCGATCCGGTGGGCATCCCCCTGCACCTGACCCAAGCTGGCCTCTATCGTCACCGCCAGATCGATCCCTTTAGCTCTGGCATCGGCGCGGACGCGATCTGCGCTGGCGCGCGCAATGGCCGCCAGATCGACCGGCGCGCGATCGATCGGCAATGTTCCGGCCTCGCCCTGTGTCAGGTCCAGCACATTGTCGATCAGCATCGACAGCCGCCCCGTGCTTTGCAGGATGCCGTCCACATACTCCTTCGCCGATGCGCTCAATTCCCCGGCATAGCCCGCGCTCATCATCTCGGCGAACCCGGCGATCGTCGTCAGCGGGGTGCGCAGTTCATAGCTCATATTGGTGACGAAGGCGGTCTTGACCTCATCGGCCTGTTCCAGCGCCACGTTGCGGTCGCGCAGCACCTGTTCGACACGGCGGCTGTCAGTTACGTCGAGCATGGTGAAAAGCGCGTTGCCATCGGGCAGCGGGATGGCGGCAAATTCAAAAATTCGTCCGTCGGCAAAACCGACATGGCCGATCCGCTGCTTGCGCTCGACCGTCGCGGCGCGGACCAGTTCGCGCACCAGATTGGACTGTTGCGGCTTGGCCAGACGTTCCTGGACCGCGCGCATCAGATCATCGATCCGCGGATGGGTCGCCAGCATTTCCTCATCCGCGCCCCAGACGGTGCGGAAACGGCTGTTCCACATCTGGAGGCGACCGTCGGACGAAAAAACGCCAATCGATTCGAACAGATTGTCGAACGTCGCCGTCCGCACCCGCAGCAGCGTGTCGCGCGCGCTCGACAGTTGCACCTGCTCGGTGCGATCCTCAAAGATCAGCAGCAGGCCACCATCGGGCAGCGGCTGGGCATAGACGCGCAAATGGGTGCCGTCCTGCAAAAGCCAGTTTTCCTCGACCGGATCGGGCGACAGGAACCAGTCGCGCCGTTCCCCGCGCCAGGCGGGAAAGTCGCGATGTTCGGGCAGGCGGCGGGCGTCGCGCATCTGGTCCAGCACCCGCTCGAACAGGGGCGCGTCGGCCAATTGCTCCTGATGCAGGCCGAACAGGCTGATGAAGGGCTGGTTCCAGAAGCGCAGCGCCCGGTCGGGACCAAAGCGCGCAACGCCGGCCGACAGCCGATCCAGCAAATCGCGCTGCGCCGCCTCCAGACGGCGATGCTCGACCCGCGCCTGTTCCAGCTCATGTTGATCGACCGCATAGCCCGCCACACCGGCCTCGCCCAGCGGCACATCGACCACGCGCATGGTGCGCCGTTCGCCGTCAATGGTAGCCGGGACCATGCGCTCGACCGGTTCGCCCCGCGTCAGCGCATCGGCGGCGGCGGCTTGCGGGGTCAGTCCGCTCACCGCCTCGACCAGTTCCACGCCGCTGCCAATCACTTCCCGCGCATCGGCGCCGTCCACCGCGCGAACATAGGCGCTGTTGACCAGGCTGAGGCGCAGGTCGGGCGTGCGGTGCCACATCGGAAAGGGCGCAGCTTCGACAAGGCCAGCCAGTGCCTCCAGCGCATCGCGCAACTGATCCACTTGACTCTTGAGTGCCTGAATTTCGGACTGGCTGTCGGTCGCGTCGAAAATCCATAGCACGACGCCGCCATTGGACGCCAAGCCCGGCGCGGCAGGCGCACCACGGACCAGCAGCAGACGCGACGACCCGACGCCGCGCACCGGCAGGGCAAAGCTCTTGCCCGCTTTCTGTGCCGACGCGATCTCGCGTGCCAGCGCGGCGGCATCGTCGGGTTCCAGCCCGCCGTCAGCGGCAGTCAGTTCCGAGGCAAAGGTTGGGACGCGGGGCTTGCCCAGCCATTTGGCGAGGCGATCGGCGGCTTCCAACCTGCCGTCGGGGTGAATGACCACGGGCGCAGCAGGCGCTGAAGCTAGCAACATAGCAAGGCGGTCCAGCTTGCCCTGCGCCTGCATCCCTTCGCGCCGCATCCGCTGGCCAGTAGCGAGCGCCCACACGGCACCCCCCAGCCATAGGGCCAGCACGATACCCAATATGATGGCGGCCATGGGGGTCAGAGTCATTGCGCCCTCTGCTCCCATTTCGGCCGAACCTGCCTGTCGCTATCCATAATCGCACCGGGACTAACGCAAGTCGGGCGCAGCGGGAAGAAGGCGATGCAAAGAATTGCCCCGATTGACCAAAGGCAATGAAAAAGGGGGAAGGCATCGCCCTCCCCCTTTTGTTTGATCAGTAGCGGTAATGATCGGGCTTGAACGGCCCTTCGACCGGCACGCCGATATAGTCAGCCTGCTTCTGGCTCAGCTTGGTGAGCTTCACGCCCAGCTTTTCCAGATGCAGTTCGGCGACCTTCTCGTCCAGATGCTTGGGCAGGACATAGACTTCGTTCTTATACTGCTCGCTCTTGGTCCACAGTTCGATCTGCGCCAGCGTCTGGTTGGTGAAGCTGGCCGACATGACGAAGCTGGGGTGGCCGGTGGCATTGCCCAGATTGACCAGACGGCCCTTCGACAGGACGATGATCTTCTTGCCGTCGGGGAACTCAACTTCGTCCACCTGCGGCTTGATCTCGGTCCATTTGAAATTCTGGAGGCCCGCAATCTCGATCTCACTGTCGAAATGGCCGATATTGGACACGATCGCCATATTCTTCATCGCGCGCATATGATCGACGGTCAGCACGCCTTCATTGCCGGTCGCGGTGACGAAGATGTCGGCGCGCGGGGCGGCCTCTTCCATCGTCACGACTTCATAGCCTTCCATCGCCGCCTGCAGAGCGCAGATCGGATCGACTTCGGTCACCAGCACGCGCGCGCCGCCATTGCGGAGCGAAGCGGCCGAGCCTTTGCCGACGTCACCGAAACCAGCGACGCAGGCGACCTTGCCGGCCAGCATCACGTCGGTGCCGCGACGGATCGCGTCGACCAGCGATTCCTTGCAGCCGTACAGGTTGTCAAACTTCGACTTGGTGACGCTGTCGTTCACGTTGATCGCTGGGAAGGGCAGCTTGCCCTTCTTGGCCAGCTCATACAGGCGATGGACGCCGGTGGTCGTTTCTTCCGATACGCCCTTGATGGCGGCGACCGTCTTGGTCAGGAAGCCGGGACGTTCGGCAAGAACGCGCTTCAGCACCGCGCAGAAGATTTCCTCTTCTTCGTTCGACGGGGTGAACAATTCTTCACCGGCCTCGACACGCGCGCCCCACAGCGCGAATATGGTGGCGTCCCCGCCATCGTCCAGGATCATGTTGCACACGCCCGACGGATCATTGTGCCAGTCGAAGATGCGTTCGACATAGTCCCAATATTCCTGCAGCGTTTCGCCCTTGATCGCGAACACCGGCACGCCCGACGCGGCGATCGCGGCGGCGGCATGGTCTTGCGTCGAATAGATGTTGCACGTCGCCCAGCGGACCTGCGCGCCCAGCGCGGTCAGCGTTTCGATCAGCACGGCGGTCTGGATCGTCATGTGCAGCGACCCGGTGATGCGCGCGCCTTTCAGCGGCTGCGACGGGCCGAATTCCGCGCGCAGGGCCATCAGGCCGGGCATTTCGGTTTCGGCGATATCCATTTCCTTGCGGCCGAAATCGGCCAGGGCGATATCGGCGATCACATAATCCTGCGCCAGGGTGGCGGAAGCGGTGGCCACTGTCGTGTCTCCGTAAACTTGAAATGATGCCTGTACCGCTGGAAAAAAGTCCGGGCGGCGGCGATGGCAAGCGCTTTACCAACCGCCGTCGTCTGTTGCAACTCAATATAAAGATTTCTTTATGTGCTAACACTATTGGCCATCGGAAGCCGCGTCAGGCCGATCCGGCCCCTCGGACCAGATGCGACGCATCAACGCCGGCCGCCGCATAGGATGCGGCCCATTTACGATGAGCCGGGACGTCGAACAGCAAGTCCGCATTGCCCGGTGCCAGGAACCAGCTGTCGCTCGTCATCTCGCGTTCCAGCTGTCCCGGCCCCCATCCGGCATAGCCCAGCGCGACGAGATAGCGGCTCGGCCCCCGCCCCTGTGCAATCGCCTTCAATATGTCGAGCGAGCCGGACAATCCCCATTGCCCGCCGACCTGCACCATGTCCTGACCCGACCAGTCGAGCGAATGGAGAACGAAACCGCGCCGCGGCTCGACCGGACCGCCGCGCAGCACTGGCCTGTCGGGAATTGCGCTGCCATCGATCTCGAAACTGTCGAGCAGACCATGCAGGCTCACCCCCTCCATCTCCTCCCCGACCGCAATGCCCATCGCGCCGTCGGAGTCATGGACGCACAGCGCGATCACGCTATGGTCGAAGCGCAGATCAGCCATGCCGGGAAGCGCCAGCAGAAATTGCCCGCCAAAGAAAGTCGTCTGGTCCATCATCGGAATATAGACAAAGACAGGATGATGCCAAGGATCAGGCGGCATATTCTAGCCCGGCTCTTGACAGTGCGCCTGCCAGCAACGACCTGCGCCATCGTGAGTTTCAGGAGACGACGCATGACCATTGCCAAAGGCGACCGCCTTCCCAGCACGACCTTCACGAAAATGACCGAGGATGGCCCGGAGGCCGTGGCGTCGGACGATTATTTCGCGGGCCGTACGGTCGCGCTGTTTTCCGTTCCGGGTGCCTATACGCCAACCTGTTCTGCCAAGCATCTGCCCGGCTTTATTGACAAGGCCGATGCGCTCAAGGGCAAGGGCGTCGATGAAATCGCCTGCACCGCCGTCAACGACGCTTTCGTCATGGGTGCATGGGGCAAGTCTGCCGGCGCCGATGGCAAGGTAACGATGCTGGCCGATGGCAATGGCGATTTCGCAAAGGCCGTGGGCCTGACCATGGATGGCAGCAAATTCGGCCTGGGCCAGCGCGGCCAGCGCTTCTCGATGATCGTCAAGGACGGTGTCGTCGCCGAACTCAATGTCGAAGCCCCTGGCGACTTCAAGCTGTCGTCGGCCGACCATATGCTGGGCCAGCTCTGATTTCGGGTGTCGGCGCGCGTTTTTGATCGCGCGCCGACTTTCCTCCGTCACGCAACTGCGGTAACAGGGGGCGATGACACAAAGCATCGGCAGCGCCACGGTCGCGCAACTGGACCGCCTCTACCAGACATCCATCGATACATTGCGCGAAGCCATGCGCGCCTATGGCCGCGACGGCAGCATACCGCCGCCGCAAGCACGGCACGACCAGCGTTTCTGCTACCCGGAACTGCGCATCACCTATCATGGGGACAGCGACGCGCCGCCGCCGGGCCGCTCCTTCGCTCGCCTGTCCAAACCCGGCAGTTACGTGACCACGGTTACCCGTCCCGCGATGTTCGCCGATTATCTCGCCGAACAGATCGACCTGCTCGTCCGCGACTATGGGGTGGAGATTGAAACCGGGCTGAGCCAGCAGCAAATCCCCTTCCCTTATGTGCTGGACGGGCTGGACATGGGCGCGCTCGACGGTATCCCGCCGACTGAACTGGCGCGCTACTTCCCCACGACCGAACTCGCCGAGATTGGGGACGAGATTGCAGATGGCCTCTTCATGCCCGATGCGGATGGCGATCGGCCGCTGGCGCTGTTCGATGGATTGCGCACGGACTTTTCGCTCGCGCGCCTTAAACATTATACCGGCACGCCCGCCGATCATGTCCAAAGCTACATATTGTTTACCAACTATCACCGCTATGTAGATGAATTTGTCGCTTGGGCCTGCGCGGAATTGCAGCGGGAGGGGAGCCGTTTCACCGCACTGTCGGGTGCTGGTGGCGTCTATGTCACCCCCGAAACGGCCGATCCGGCGCGGATGATTGCCGACAGCGCCTGGCGCAAGCATCAGATGCCCGCCTATCATCTGATCGCGCCCGACGGCAGCGGTATTACCCTGGTCAATATCGGCGTCGGCCCCTCCAATGCCAAGACGATCTGCGATCATCTCGCTGTCCTGCGGCCCGAAGCCTGGCTGATGATCGGCCATTGCGGCGGGTTGAGGCCCAGTCAGCGGATCGGCGACTATGTGCTCGCGCACGCCTATCTGCGCGATGACAAGGTGCTGGACGCCATGCTGCCGCCCGAAATCCCGGTCCCGGCCATCGCCGAAGTGCAGGTGGCCATGGCGCAGGCGGCAGAAGCCGTATTGGGCGGGCGCGACCCGGAGGATTTCAAGCGCCGCCTGCGCACCGGCACCGTGGTCACCACCGACGATCGCAACTGGGAATTGCGCTATTCCAGTTCCGCCCTGCGCTTCAGCCTGTCGCGCGCCGTCGGGATCGACATGGAATCAGCCACCATCGCGGCGCAGGGCTATCGGTTCCGCGTCCCCTATGGCACATTGCTGTGCGTCTCCGACAAGCCAATCCATGGCGAACTCAAGCTGCCCGGCCAAGCCAATCGCTTCTATGAGGAGGCGATTGCCAGCCATCTGCGCGTCGGCCTCATGACCTGCGAGTTGCTGCGTGAAGGGGGGGCGAAGCTGCACAGCCGCAAGCTGCGCGCGTTCAACGAACCGCCATTCAGATAAGAGGGATTTCGAGTGAAATGGACCATTTCACGACTTGGAAATCCCGGCGAGAAAAGGCTCAGGCCGCGTTGCGCCAGATAGCGACACGGTCCTTGCCGTCGCGCTTGGCATCGTAGAGCGCAGCGTCGGCGCGAGCGACCATGTCGTCCAGTTTCTCGTCGTCTGCCTGCAATTCCGCCACGCCGAAACTGGCGCGGAGTTGCGCGCGTGGGGCATTGGGCAGAATCAGGCATGTTATTTCCGCGCGCACCCGCTCCATGACGTCAGCCGCCGCCGCCGCCTCGGTTTCCACCAGCAGCAGGCCGAATTCATCGCCGCCCATGCGCGCTACGATGTCGCCGCGCCGGACCGCACTGGTCAACAACTGGGCAAAGCCGCGCAGGGCCGCGTCGCCTGCGATATGGCCATGACCGTCATTCAGCGCCTTGAACCCGTCAAGATCGCACACCACCAGCGCCAGCGGCCGGTTGTAACGCCGGGCATTGGCGATGGCGCGCGCCGCCGCCTCGTCCAGTCCGCGCCGATTCAGCACATTGGTCAGCGGATCATGCCGCATCTGCCGCCGCAACTGATGCGCCAGATCGCCTGCTACCACCATGACGGCAGCCACGCCGGTGCCGACATAGATGGATGGCAGACCAAGCCCCAATATGGCCCGATAGGCCGCAAGCCCTGCGCCGGGTGCCCGCCCCAGATCGGCGGCGGCACTGATGGCAAGCGCGGACTGAAACAGCGCGAACAGCAGGAACATCGTGAAAAACGCGATCTCAGGCGCATTGAACCGCCGTCCCTGCGGCCAGAGCGAGGCGGCCGACCAGAGCATCAAGATGCCGACATAACCCGGCACGATCATGCCCTGGAGCGATCGATCATGGATCATCGCCGCATAGATGCCGCCTGCCGCCACCACGCAACCAGCGCCGATTATCGATCGCCATGGGATGTTTTGCGTCGATCGCTGGCGAACGCCGACCAGAACCAGCGTGCCGCTGACGATGATGCACACCGCCGCCAGCGCCATGAGTGGCCCGCTTTTCAGGGCAATGCCACCAGCATTGGCGATCCACTGGATCATCGCCGCACCGTAGGACAGCGCCCAGCTCAACACATGCCGCTGCCGCCCGAAGTGCAGCCACGCTACCCCCATCGCCAGCGCCATGATGACGCTGGTGAAGAAGAGTAAAGCAATGATGATAATCGCCGGGTCCACGGGCGGGGCCTTTACTGACTTTAGTTGGCGATTACCAGCCGCATGACTTGCCCTTATTCTGCTGGACCAGCCATTTCTGCAACGGCGCAAAATAGGCGGTCATGGCCTTGCCTGAAATCTCGCGCGTGCCGGTAAACGCCTGCAACGCATCGGGCCAGGGCTTGGACGCACCCATTTCCAGCATCGCATTGAGTTTGGCCCCTACATCCTTGTTTCCATAGAAGGAACAGCGGTGCAGTGGCCCCTTCCAGCCCGCCTGTTTGCAGGCCGCCTCATAAAATTGCTGCTGCAAAATGCCCGCCAGGAAATAGCGGGTATAGGGCGTGTTGCCGGGAATATGGAATTTGGCCCCCGCGTCGAACTTCGTTTCATCGCGGGATACGGGCGGGACAATGCCCTGATACTGGCGGCGCAGGTCCGTCCAGCCCTTCTCATACTGGCTCTGCGGGATTGTGCCGTTGAATACACCCCAGCGCCACTTGTCCACCAGCAGGCCGAACGGCAGGAAAGCGACCTTGTCCATCGCCTGCCGCAGCAGCAGGCCGATATCCTTGTCCGGCCCCGGCACCTTGGCGGCGTCCAGCAGGCCGATCTTCACCAGATAATCGGGCGTGATCGACAGGGCGACAAAATCGCCAATCGCTTCATGGAAGCCATCATTGGCGCCGTCCAGATAGAGCGGCTTCTGCTTCTGATAGGCGCGCTGGTAATAATTATGGCCCAGTTCATGATGGATGGTCACGAAGTCGTCGCTGTTGACCTTCGTGCACATTTTGACGCGAATATCGTCTTTATTGTCGAGATCCCAAGCCGACGCATGGCAGACGACTTCGCGGTCCAGCGGCTTGATGAACTGGGTCCGGTCCCAGAAGGTCGCGGGCAGCGGCGCAAAGCCCAGCGAGGAATAGAAACCCTCGCCAATCTTGAACATCTGCTTTTCCCAATAGCCGCGCCGCTGCTGTTCGGGTGTGTCGGGCGTATCGACCTGACCGGGGCGGGTTTCGACATAGCCCTTGGCCTTCAGCAATTCGCCCACATCATAACCCAGATCGCCCGCACCCTTGGGCGCCACGACATCATAGATATTGCCCCAGGACTGCGCCCACATATTGCCGAGAAGGTCGGCACGGATTGGCCCTGACGCCGGTTGCACCACTTCGCCATATTTCTCGTTCAGCTTGGTGCGGGTATAGCAATGCAGCTGGTCATAGAGCGGCTTGACCTCCGCCCAGATCTTGTCGGTCAGCTTCGCAAAATCATCGGCAGGCATGTCATATTTGGACCGCCACATCGCCCCGGTATCGGCAAAGCCCAGTTCCTTTGCCCCGGCATTGGCAATGTCGACCAGCTTGGCATAATCGCCCCGCATCGGCGCACCGACATTGTCGTGCCAGCTGACCCACATTTCCTTCAGCTCTTCGGGGTTACGGTTATTCCCCATCTGCTCTTCAATGTCGCTGCCGTTGATCGGCTGGCCTTTCAGCGTCCCCTTGCCCTTGCCATAGGCCGACTGGAGCCGGGTCGCGAGATCGTTCAGTTCCTGCGCCGCGCCCGGCGCAGTCGGCGCGGGCAGCGTCAGCGCGGTGCGCAGCAGGTCGAGGCGGCGCTTCGTTTCCACCGACAGGCCCGGCACGGTCGCATATTTGGCGGCTTGCAGTGCATAATCGACATTCATCGACGTGCGGATCGCGCCGAAATAGGCGGCGACCGCGTCGCTATCGTCGCTCAGATAGGTGGAATTGACCCACTCGGCGCGGCTGGAGATCAGCGAATGATCGAACATCGCCTTTTCCGCCTTGGCGAGGAACGCTTCGGCCTCAGCTGCTGTGGGCGCAGGAGCCTGCTGAGCAAAGACGGGCGATGCAGTAAGCGCGGCCGCAAGTGCGGCAAGCGAGATGGCGATTTTCATGGGAATTCCCCTCATAGACTTATGAGGGGAAGGTGACTTGGCCGGGCGATACAGTCAAGCAGTCAGGAAATCGACCATCGCCTGCCCCATTTCCTTGCGGGTGACGGCGTTCATATGATTGCCCGGTATCTCGACATAGCGACCATTGGGCAGCAGGTCGGCCAGTTCCTGCGCCACGCCATTGTCCCGGTCATCCGCGCCGCAGATGATCTCGGCCGGCTGCTGGATCGCCGCGATCGTCTCGCGCGGCGTATCGACAAAGGTATTCAGGATATGCAGCATCGCCACCGGATCGCCCTTGGTGGTCTTGAGGAAGGCCTCTGTCATCCATTCCGACGTGCCACGCTCGAACGTGCCAAGGTTATTGAGGACATTCCTGTAATAGCCGCCCTTGTCGAGCGTCTGCACCAGCCCGCGCAGCCCCATCCCCGCCAGGATCACGCGGCGCGGCCTCGCCCCGCGCGCCAGCATCCGCACACTCGTCCGCGCACCCAGCGAATAGCCGCCCAGATCATAGTCAGTCAGTTCCAGCTGCTCGACCAAAGACAGCCCGTCATCGGTCAGCGCGTCCGGCGGATAGGCGGCGATATCGTGCGGCTTCCCACTCTCCCCATGGCCGCGCAGGTCCGGCATGATCAGACGAAAACCGGCCTCCACCAGTTTCGCGACATGACCGTAACGAATCCAGTTAGTGTAGGCATTGGAGAAATAGCCGTGGATCAGCACCAGATCCCGACCCTCCCCCACCATATGAACCGTGATCGGCAGACCATCGAAACCTTTGATCTCATGGCGTTCGATCGGCAGGTCGGTCATCGGGGCAAATCCTTACACAGCGGCGACGCTTGCCGATATGGCGTCAGGCGCGGCGGCGCAAGAGCGCGATGAGCGCCAGCGCGCTGCCCTGCTGCGCAACGGCCATGTCCTTTTGCGCATCCCAGACATCACCCTGCTGACCATTATAATAGTCTGCCGTCTCGCCCGCCGCGATGAGGGTCAGCAGCAATTCAAATATTTCGTAGAGCGCGCTGCCAAGGCCAATGGCAGTAAAGGCGAAGGCAAGGCTCCAGCCATGGCGCAATCCCCCGAAGCGATGCGCGCTCTGGGCCAATGGCGCCGTAAGAAGTGCGCCAAAAGCGAAATGGACCAACCGGTCATAGCCGTTGCGCGAAGTCCCGAAAACCGAGGACAGATCATATCCAACCAGCGCCCGCGCCCAATCATCGTAAGGGACGTAAGAATATATCCAGCGTGCGCCCAGCGTATGGAGCAAAAGGAACAGCCAGATACAGCCTGTCGCGCCGTTGGACAGGGGCCAGCGCCGCAACAGCCAGGGCGTAGCGAGTAAAAGCGCGACGGTCGGCCCATGCTGAAGTGGGGCTAGGTCGGGATAGGGTTGCGCAATGTTGGCAAGGCCGATCGCAACGGCCAGAGACAGGATCATCCGGCGCTGCGGATCTGGAAGGACTTTCCAATATGCAGCAGCGCCGGAGATCATCGGGCTTTCTCAGCCCTTCTTGAGGTGGCGACGGCCCAGCAGTTCGGCGATCTGCACCGCATTCAGCGCCGCGCCTTTGCGCAGATTGTCGCTGACGCACCAGAGCGAAATGCCGCTGTCGACCGTCGGATCCTCACGCACGCGGCTGATGAAGGTCGCGAAGTCGCCGACACATTCGATCGGAGTGATGTAACCACCATCCTCGCGCTTATCGACCAGCATGATGCCGGGGGCTTCACGCAGGATATCCTGCGCTTCCTTGGCGCTGATTTCCTTCTCGAACTCGATGTTGATCGCTTCGGAGTGCCCCACGAACACCGGCACGCGCACGCAGGTTGCGGTCAGCTTGATCTTGGGATCGAGGATCTTCTTGGTTTCCGCGACCATTTTCCATTCTTCCTTGGTCGACCCATCGTCCAGGAAAACGTCGATATGCGGGATCACGTTGAAGGCGATCTGCTTGGTGAACTTCTTTGGCTCCGCCGGATCGCCCACGAAGATGTTGCGCGACTGTTCGAACAATTCGTCCATGCCCGCCTTGCCTGCGCCGGACACCGACTGATAGGTCGAGACGACCACGCGCTTGATGATCGCGGCGTCATGTAGCGGCTTCAACGCCACCACCATCTGCGCAGTCGAGCAGTTGGGATTGGCGATGATGTTGCGCTTGGTATAGCCGTCGATCGCGTCCGGGTTCACTTCGGGCACGATCAGCGGTACGTCCGGGTCCATGCGGTAGAGCGAGCTATTGTCGATCACGACGCAGCCGGCCGCCGCTGCCTTGGGCGCATATTCAGCGGTCGGGCCGCTGCCCGCCGCGAACAGGGCGATGTCCCAGCCGGTAAAGTCGAAATGTTCGATATTCTGGCATTTGATCGTCTTGCCGCTGTCACCGAAATCGACGGTCAGCCCCTGCGAGCGCGACGATGCGACCGCGGCGATCTCGTCAATCGGGAACTCGCGCTCGGCGAGAATGGTCAGCATTTCGCGGCCCACATTCCCGGTGGCACCTACGACGACGACCCTGTAACCCATGACTGAACACTCCACTCCGATGCAGATATTGCGGAGTGCGCGCCATAGCGGCGTTGCGCCATTTGTCCAGTGGCAAGCCCTTTGTTGCGCAAAAGGCCAGCTTTTGACGCTGGACGTTGCCAGGATGCGGCAACGTCCTTGCCGCCTATGGCTTGGTTGCGTCAGGCGACACGCCGCGCCGCGCCAGGAAATCCTCGATCGTGCGCCACAGATGGACGCTGATCCCCGGCCCGCCGACGCGATGGGTCTGGCCCGGATAGGCCATCATCTCGAACGGCGCCGCCGCGCTTTGCATCTTCGCCATCAGCGCGGTGGCATTGTCGAACACCACATTATCATCGGACATGCCATGGATCAGCAGCAGTGGATCGCTGATCTTCACCGCCTCCTCGATCGCGCCGGATGCCGGATAGGCATTCACCTTGTCCTGCGGCATCCCCAGATAGCGTTCGGTATAATGGGTATCATACAGTTCCCACTTCGTCACCGGCGCACCCGCGATCGCCGCCGCAAACACGCCCGGCGCTTTCTCCAACAGCTTCAGCGACATATAGCCGCCATAGGACCAGCCATAGGTCGCGATCCTCTTGGGATCGACGAACGGTTGGGCCTTGAGCCAATCGACGCCCGCCAATTGATCTGCCACCTCGACCGTCCCCATGGCGCGATAGAGATGATCCTCGAACGCCTTGCCACGATCGGGCGTGCCGCGATTATCGACCGCAAAGACGATCCAGCCTCGATCGACCAGATATTGGTTCAGCGCCCCGGACCATGTGTTGGTCACCTGCCGCCCGCCACCTGGCCCGCCATAGTGGATCATGAACACGGGATAGCGTTTCCCCGGCTCCATCGCCGGGGTCATGATCTTGGTATAGAGCGTCGTGCCGTCCTTGGCCCTGATCGTGCCGAACCGGGTTTTGACATGGCTCCCCAGATAGGGCGCATAAGGATGATCGCCCTTCAGCGCGTTTTCCGACAACCATTGCAATTGCTTGCCGCTACTGTCGGCCAGATAAACCTGCTTGGGCTGATCGCTATTCTGGCGGGTGATGACGATCCGGCTTGCCGCGCCATCCATCACCGCGTCATTCCACCAGCCGCTGGTCGTGATCTGACGCGGCGGCGCGGACTTGCCGATCGGCGCGCTGTAGAACTGCTGCTCTAGCGGGGTTTCGCGATTGCCGGTGAAATAGGCCAGCCCCGCCTTCTCATCGACCGCCACCAGCGTCTTGACCTCCCAGTCGCCGCTGGTCAGCGCCGTCCATTTGCCATCGTGAACCCGGTAGAGATGGCCATGGCCGCTCTTTTCCGACCACCACAGGAAATCGCCGCCTGCCAGCGGATGGAAATTGTCGCTGAGGTTGATCCAGCTTTTGGCCATTTCAGTGAGGACGATTTTCGCCTTGCCGGTGGCCGGATCGACCGCCAGCAGGTCGAGCCGCTTCTGGTCGCGCGTCTCGCGCTGGACATACAGAGTCCGGCCATCCTTCGCCCAATCGAACCGCGCCAGATAGATGTCGCGATCCGGCCCCAGATCGACCTTCACCTGCCCCGACCCGTCAGGCTTCATGACATAGAGATCGACGATGGCGTTGGGTGTCCCGGCAGCGGGATAGCGCTGCTGATAAACCTTCGTCCCCTCCCCGCCGATCGCTGTGCGGGTGACGATGCCGACCGGGCTTTCATCCACCCGCGCGACCGCAATCAGGGCATCGTCGGGCGACCACCAATAACCAGTCCGCCGGTCCATTTCCTCCTGCGCGACAAATTCGGCGACACCCCAACTAACGGTATCGCTGGCCCCCTGCGTCACCTGCCGTTCCGTCCCGCCGATCGGCTGCACGAACAAATTGCCCCCGCGCACGAAGGACACGAAGCCGCCCTTGGGGCTGACCACGCCATTCAATTCGCCGTCGGGTGTGTCGGTCAGTCGCTGCACCTTGCCATCCAGCGCGGCGAGATAAAGATCGCCATCAACCGGCACCAGGATGGACTTGCCATCGGGCGACCAGTCATAGCTGGTAATGCCGCTGCTGCCCGCAACCGAGCGGTCCCGCTCCCGCTGCATCTTTTCCGCTTCGGACAGGGCTGCGCCGCTGCCGGTCTTGCGCGAATCGACCAGCATCCGCTGTTTGCCCGTGCGCGTGTCGATCGCCCACAGGTCGAGCCGCTCCTTCTCATCCGCGCGCGGCTTGAGCAGGGTGACAAGCGCACCATCCGGCGACAATTTGAGCGCGCGCGGCTGCGGCCCGGCCAGGTCGGGGCTGGCAAAGACCCGTTCGAGCGTCAGCGTCTCCTGCGCAATGGCTGGCATGGTTGACAGCATGAGCAGCGCGCCAAAGGCAGCGCTAGATTTCCAATAGGGAGGCATCGACATCCTTTCAGGTCGGCAACCGCACGTGACGCCGGATCAAGGGCGAAGATTAGCCCGATGAGACTGAAAAGATCAATGGAGGGAAATAATCTGTCCCGACCATGGCGCTTTGCCATGGTGGGCGCGGTAGGGATTGAACCTACGACCCCACCCGTGTGAAGGGTGTGCTCTACCACTGAGCTACGCGCCCCCTGTCGGGAGGAGGCGGCCATTGGCATCGCTGGCGCGCCCTGTCAAGCGCGGGGGCTTCCCGTCCCGCAAATTGCGCCTTTGCACTGCGTCGCGCACACGCTTAAAACGGCCCCGCCACAAATATGGAGTTACGGATTGATGCGTAAAGCGCTGTTTCTGGTGATTTTGGCCACGCTGGCCGCGTGCAACACGGTGCAGGGTGTGGGTCGCGATATCGAGTCCGTCGGTCGCGCCGGGAAAGACGCAATGCGCTGACCAAATAGTCGGTGAATTATTGCAACACGCGCCCGATGGCTGTCGCATTTTTCCGCAGACGGACGCCGTCGCACCCCGGTTCGCCACAGTTGCAGGCTTCAATCGTGTAGCGAACGCCACACATGACCAATATGTCATGATCGAAACTATAGTTGGAAATGCCCGCGCGCTCCACCTTTTCCTGAGCCATAGCCTTGAGAGTCATGCGAGTCCCCCCGTAAATGCGGACGCTGATGATTGATGTTGCGATGCACAATGTCAATTGATCGACATTTGTTCCTGAACGAATTGTCAGAATATTGTCGCCAAAATGCAACGCTTCGCCGTCCCTACCAAGGTGACTTGCACCACACGGCACAGCGTCCCATATGCCGCCCCATGAACGACCATAACAGCAGCGCCATGCCGGTCTGGCATGGCACCACCATCATGTCCGTGCGCAAGAATGGAAAGGTCGTCGTCGCTGGCGATGGCCAGGTTTCCATGGGCCAGACGGTGATGAAGCCCAACGCGCGCAAGGTGCGCCGCCTGCACGACGGCAGCGTCATTGGCGGCTTTGCCGGGGCGACTGCCGACGCATTCACCCTGTTCGAGCGGCTGGAGGCGAAGCTGGAACGCCATAATGGCCAGTTGATGCGATCCGCCGTGGAATTGGCCAAGGACTGGCGCACCGACAAATATTTGCGGAACCTGGAAGCGATGATGATCGTCGCGGACAAGGATGTGACCCTGATCCTGACCGGCAATGGCGATGTGCTGGAGCCGGTGAACGGCGTCGCCGCGATCGGATCGGGCGGCAATTTCGCCCTCGCCGCCGCCCGCGCGCTGGTCGATTATGAGGCGGACGCCGAAACGCTGGCGCGCAAGGCCATGGCCGTGGCGGCGGACATCTGCGTCTATACCAATGATCAGCTGACCATAGAAACGCTGGACAGCGCTGCTTGAATTCCCCTCACGCTTGCGGGAGGGGTTAGGAGAGGCCTGTAACGGCGTTCCTCGGCATGCCCTCCCCCGACCCCTCCCTGAAGGGAGGGGAGAAGGACCGAAATGAACGACAATCTGACCCCCAAAGCCATCGTCGCCGCGCTCGACGCGCATATCATCGGCCAGCATGACGCCAAGCGCGCCGTCGCGGTAGCCCTGCGCAATCGCTGGCGGCGCCAGCATCTGCCCGATGACCTGCGTGACGAGGTGACGCCCAAGAATATCCTGATGATCGGGCCGACCGGCTGCGGCAAGACCGAGATCAGCCGTCGCCTTGCAAGACTTGCCGACGCCCCCTTCGTCAAGGTCGAGGCCACCAAGTTCACCGAGGTCGGCTATGTCGGCCGCGACGTTGAGCAAATCGTCCGCGACCTGGTCGAGGAAGCCGTGCGGCTGGAAAAGGACCGCCGCCGCGAAGCCGTGCGCGAGGCCGCGTCGGAGGCCGCCATGGCCCGTCTGCTCGACGCATTGACCGGCAAGGAAGCCAGCGAGGCCACCCGCCTCTCCTTCCGCCAGAAGATCGAACAGCATCAGATGAACGATGTCGAGGTCGAGGTGGAAGTCGCCGACAGCCCCTCCATGCCGATGGAAATCCCCGGCATGGGCGGTCAGGTCGGCATGATCAACCTGTCCGACATGATGTCCAAGGCGTTCGGCCAGCAGCAGAAAAAGCGTCGCAAGATGCGGGTTGCCGATGCGTGGGACAAGCTGGTCGAGGAAGAGCAGGACAAGCGCTTGGATCAGGACGATGTCGCCCGCGTCGCCATCACCAGCGCCGAGCAGAATGGCATCGTGTTCCTCGACGAAATCGACAAGATCGCGGTCAGCGACGTGCGCGGCGGGTCCGTCAGCCGCGAGGGCGTGCAGCGCGACCTGCTACCCCTGATCGAAGGCACGACCGTCTCGACCAAATATGGCCCGCTCAAGACCGACCATATTCTCTTCATCGCGTCCGGCGCGTTCCACGTCGCCAAACCCAGTGACCTGCTTCCCGAACTTCAGGGCCGCCTGCCGATCCGCGTCGAGCTAAAGGCGCTGACCGAGGAAGATTTCGTCGCGATCCTCTCCGACACCAAGGCGAGCCTCGTCGCGCAATATCGCGCGCTGCTGGCCACCGAGGAGGTGACGATAGACCTGACGCCAGAGGGCATCCGCGCGGTCGCTCGCATCGCCGCCGAAGTGAATGGCGAAGTCGAAAATATCGGCGCCCGCCGCCTCCAGACAGTGATGGAAAAGCTGCTGGAAGATGTGAGCTTCGAAGCCGAGGACCGCCGCGGCGAAACGCTGGTGATCGACGCCGCCTATGTGGAGAAGCAGTTGAGCGCGATCGCGCACGACACCGATTTGAGTAAATATGTGTTGTAGGCAAAGATAAATGTGTTCCCGCGCAGGCGGGAAGCCAGTCCCGGCCCGTTATCATACGCTACCGTTGGAACTGGGCTCCCGCCTGCGCGGGAGCACCTAATTTTCGGCTCAATAACTCCGCCCGACCAGCACCCGCTCGACCGCCGTCTCGCCGGTAAACACACACACACCGTCAGCGGCCTCCGCATCATTCGGCACATTGCGCAGCGTCAGCTTCTCGCCCTTGAGCCACTGCACCACCTTGTCCAGCGCTTCGCCGGTCGGCTTGGCCCATTGCACCAGCGCCCAGCCGGGCTTGGTGCTGGCGTTGAAATAGGCCTTGAGCGCATCGATGTCGGTGATCGACTTGTCGATACTGCCGTCCAGTCGCGCCTTGGCGTCCGCAAACAGCGATGCCTGCACATCCTCCAGCATCGCCACCGCACCCGCGACGAAGTCACCCTTGGCAACGATCTGACTGTCCAGTTTGCCGTCGGGCCGATAGAGGCGGTCGCGGCGGATGACCGACACATTGCTGCCCGCGACATCGCGACCGCCAACCTCGATCACGATCGGCGCGCCCTTCTTGACCCAGCCCCAGCGCTTGGTCGCCGCCTTGGCCGGGCGACGGTCGAGCAGCGCGCGCACCGGCTCACGAAATACATCCAGCCCGTTGAGCTTCTCCACCAGATCGGCGCAATAATCGACGATCGCAGCGTCCTCTTCGGTGTCGCGCAGCATCGGCACCACAACCACCTGATAGGGCGCAACACGCGGCGGCACCCGCAGCCCGTCATCGTCGCCATGGACCATGATCAGGCCGCCGATCATCCGGGTGGACATGCCCCAGCTGGTCGTCTGCGCCAGTTCCTGCGCGCCTTCGCTATTCTGGAACTTGATATTCTGCGCGGCCGAGAAGGTCGTACCCAGGAAGTGCGACGTGCCGGCCTGCAACGCCTTGCCGTCCTGCATGATCGCTTCGATCGAGTAAGTGGCGACCGCACCGGGGAAGCGTTCATTCTCCGGCTTTTCGCCGGCCACCACCGGCATGGCAACGCAATCCTCCGCAAAGCTGCGATAGACTTCCAGCATCTTCATCGTCTCTTCCATCGCCTCATCGACAGTGGCGTGGGCGGTGTGGCCTTCCTGCCAGAGGAATTCGGTGGTCCGCAGGAACATGCGGGTCCGCATTTCCCAGCGCACGACATTGGCCCACTGATTGATGAGGACAGGCAGGTCGCGCCATGACTGGACCCAGCGGCTGAATGCTGCGCCGATCACCGTTTCCGATGTAGGGCGCACGACCAGCGGCTCCTCCAGCTTCGCTTCGGGATCGGGCACCAGCTTGCCATCCTTCTGGATCAGCCGGTGATGAGTGACGACCGCCATTTCCTTGGCAAAGCCATCGACATGCTCGGCTTCCTTCTCGAAATAGCTTAAGGGGATGAACAGCGGGAAGTAGCAATTTTCATGCCCCGTCGCCTTGATCCGCGCGTCGAGCAGGGTCTGGATGCGTTCCCAGATGCCATAGCCCCATGGCCGGATGACCATGCAGCCGCGCACGCCGCTTTCCTCGGCCAGGTCAGCCTCCGAAATGACGGCCTGATACCAGGCGGAGAAATCCTGTTCGCGGGTGACGGAAAGGGCATGTTTCACGGGAATGGCTTGCCTGCTGTAGGGAATGGATCGGCGCGCAATAGGCCATGCGCGCCGTCCCCGTCCACCCCCGACGCACATTGACGTTCAGCTAACGGCGACACCCAGTTTTTCGAGCCAGACGCGCGCCTGTTTCGGCTCGCCCGGCGCGTCAGACGCCACCGGGCCGCGCGCGGCGAGAAAGGACTGGTGCAGCGCAAACGGCTCCAGCCCCAATTGATCCCGCAGATTGTCGATGTCAGCCGCCAGTTCATCCAGCGCAGCCACGACCGGCGCGGCCTTGGCGCGGGCCGCCCGGTCGGGCTTATGATCGAACAGACCCCACACCCCGCCTGCCGTGACCTGAAGCGCCGCGATCAGCGCCGCGTCATAGTCGGCTTCCAGCTCGACCCGCCGCACATCCAGTCGTTCCAGCCGGTCGGCCTTTGCCATTTGGGGTTCAGCCCAGCTTGTCGATCTTGGCATTGAGCGCGGCAAGCTGCGCTTTCAGCACCGCGATCTCATCGTCCTTTTCGGCTTCGGCTGGGGTCGCCACACCGGGCATGCCCGGCATACCGGGAACGCCCGGCATCAGCCCGCCAGCGCCCTTGAACGCGCTGGTCGCCGCTTCGAACATCTGCATGTTGCGCTTGGCGATCTCGGCCAGTGGGCCGCCGCCGAATGCGCCCTGCATCGCTTCCTGAAACTGCAACTGGTTCTTGCGGAACGCATCCATCGACGCTTCGAGATATTGCGGCACCATCGATTGCATCGAATCGCCATACATGGAGATCAGCTGACGCAGGAAATTCACCGGCAGCATATTTTCGCCGCGCTGTTCTTCTTCCATGATGATCTGGGTCAGGACATTATGGGTGATGTCCTCGCCGCTCTTGGCATCAACCACCGTGAACTCGCGGCCCTCGCGCGTCATCTGCGACAACAGATCAAGGGTGATGTAACTGGACGTTTCGGTGTTATAAAGCCGCCGGTTAGCGTATTTCTTGATCACCACCGGCTCTGATTCATTAGCCGCTTTAGATTTGGCCATGGACACCTCTCCCGCACCTGCACACTCCTCAATAGCACAGGGCGTTGCCGCACCGCAACATGGCCCAAGGCCTTTACCCCTTTTTCTCAACATTTTATGGCGCGAAACAGAGGGCGATCCAGAGCTGCGCAAGCGCGCCTTCATCGGCCTGCGCCGCTACCAGCAGGCGCAGCGCCCCGCCCCGCCGCCTGCCCCCGCCAGCATGGCGCAGGTCGGCAGCGCGCGGCTGCTGCGCTATGGTGTTGATAATGGCCGCGCGCCGGTGGTTTTCGTGCCCTCGCTCATCAATCCGCCGCAGGTGCTGGACCTGTCCGAACGCAGATCTTTGCTGCGCCACATGGCTTCAGCAGGACATGACGCCTGGCTGGTCGACTGGGGCAGTCCGTCGGCGCAGGATGCGATGATGGGGCTGGATGGCCACATCACTGACCGGCTTTTGCCATTGATAGCCTCCCTGCCGCGACCTCCCATATTGGTGGGCTATTGCCTGGGCGGCACGCTGGCGCTGGGAGCCGCCATGCTGCACCCGATGCAGGCGGTGGCGACGATCGCTTCCCCCTGGCGATTCGACGGTTTCAGCGGCGCCGACCGGCAGGAAATCAGCGCCCTGTGGCGCGGCGCCAAGCCGATGTGCGATCGACTGGGCTATGTGCCGATGGAAGTGCTGCAATCGGGTTTCTGGGCGATGGACCCGGCGCGCACGATCCGCAAATTCGCCGCTTTTGCCGATGTTGCGGCGGGATCGGACGGGGAGCGTGCCTTCATGGCCGTGGAGGATTGGGCCAATGGCGGGCCACCGCTGACCTATGCGGCGGGACGCGAGCTGTTCGATGACCTCTATGCCGGTAACGCCAGCGGAGAGGGACGCTGGCGTGTCGGCGGCCAGACAGTCGATCCGCAGGCGCTTGGCTGCCCGACCCTGTCGATCCGCTCGACGACGGATCGCATCGTCCCTGCCGCCGCTTCGACCCAATTGGCTACAGACTGGCAATTCAAACTGGGTCATGTCGGCATGGTCGTGGGTGGACAGGCGCGCGAAACGCTGTGGTTTCCTCTGTCCCAATGGCTTTCCAGCCATGGCGGATGATGCTATGTGCGCCTGCGAAAAGAGACCCCAATAATAGAGGATCGAGCCTTTGTCAGATATCGTCATTACCGCCGCCAAGCGCACGGCCGTCGGCAGCTTCATGGGCGCGTTCGGATCGACTCCGGCGCATGAACTGGGCCGTCAGGCGATCATCGCCGCGCTGGCGCAGGCCGGTGTCGCGCCCGACGAAGTGGACGAGGTGATATTGGGCCAGGTGCTGAGCGCCGGTCAGGGGCAGAACCCGGCGCGGCAGGCCGCCGTCAATGCGGGCATCCCGGTCGAGCGCACCGCGATCGGCCTCAACCAGTTGTGCGGCTCCGGCTTGCGGGCCGTTGCACTGGCGGCGCAGGCGATCCGCGCCGGGGACGCGAACATCATGGTGGCTGGCGGGCAGGAAAGCATGTCGCTCGCGCCCCATGCGCAATATCTGCGCGCGGGCAGCAAGATGGGCAATGTCAGCCTGGTCGACACGATGATCCATGACGGCCTGACCGACGCCTTCAACAATTATCATATGGGCATCACCGCGGAAAATCTGGCCGAGAAATATCAGATCAGCCGGGAAGCGCAGGACATCTTTGCGGTGGCCAGCCAGAACAAGGCCGAAGCCGCACGGGCATCGGGCCGCTTCGCCGACGAAATCGTGCCGGTCACGATCAAGGGCCGCAAGGGCGACACTATCGTCGATCAGGATGAATATATCCGCGCTGGCGCGACCATCGAAGCGATGGAGAAGCTGAAGCCAGCCTTCAAGAAGGACGGCACGGTCACTGCAGCCAATGCCAGCGGCCTGAACGATGGTGCCGCCGCACTGGTGCTGATGACGGCGGATGCCGCTGCCAAGCGCGGCGCGACCATTTTGGGCCGGATCGCGGGTTTTGCGACCTGCGGTGTCGATCCCTCGATCATGGGCATCGGCCCGGCCCCGGCCAGCCGCAAGGCGCTGGAGAAGGCAGGCTGGTCGATCGCAGACCTTGACCTGATCGAAGCCAATGAAGCCTTCGCCGCGCAGGCGCTGTCGGTGGGTCAGGAACTGGGCTGGGATGCGTCCAAGGTCAACGTCAATGGCGGCGCGATCGCCATCGGCCATCCGATCGGCGCGTCGGGCGCGCGGGTGCTGACCACCCTGCTCTATGAAATGGCCAAGCGCGACGCGAAAAAGGGTCTGGCGACGCTGTGCATCGGCGGCGGCATGGGCGTGGCGATGTGCATCGAACGCTGATCGACTGAGAGATTGCAAAAGGTCGTCGCTCCTAACGGAGCGGCGGCCTTTTTTATGTCAGGCCTGGCGCGGGGCGCTGCGGCAACGGTCCGAACAATAGACGACATTGTCCCAGTCGCGTTCCCACTTCTTGCGCCAGGCAAAGGGGCGCTGGCAGACCGGGCAGGTCTTGATCGGCAGATCCCGCTTGGCAACGCCGCGTGGCATGATGATCCCCCGGTTGTGCTATGCGTCGAGCGGTCGGTCCCTGGTTTCCGGCAGCGCGACCAGACAGGTGATAAGCGCCAGCGCCACGACGGCCAATGTGTACCAAAGCCCGGCATAGGGATCACCCGTCCGCGCGACGATATATTGGCTGACCAGTGGCAGGAAACCGCCGAAATAGCCGGTGCCGATATGATAGGGGATCGACAACGACGAATAGCGGATGCGCGCCGGGAAATATTCCGACAAGAGCGCCGCCACCGGTCCATAGGTCGCGCCCGACAGTGTCCAGAGTAGCAACAATGCCGCGAAAATTGCCATGGCGCGTGGCCAGTCCGGCGTCACGCTGCCGGTCGGGTAGCCCGCCGCTTTCAACGCGGCGTCCAGCCCGGCGGCGCTCAGATCCGTGACGACCAGATCGCCGACCTGCACCGCGGGCGCGGGCGCGGCTTGCTTGTCATAGGGGATGCCACGTTTGGAAAAATGGTCAAGCAATTTGCCGCAGGCGGTCGGCTGGACCTTGGCAAAGGGATCAAATACGCAATCCGGGCCGCGCACGATGACCGGGGCGCGCTCCCCCGCTTCCACCAGCGCCGGGTTCGCGGTTGCGCCCATAAACTGGTAAAGCGGCATCAACAGCAGGAGCACCAGTGCATAACCGATAACGATCGGCTTCTTGCGGCCGATCCGGTCGGACAGATGGCCGAAATAGACAAATGCCCCCATCCCGGCAAAGGCGCTGCCGCCCACCAGCAATTGCGCCACGCCCGGCGAAACATGCAGGCCGCTCTGGAGGAAATAGAGCGCCTGGAACATCACCGTATAGGCGATGACGGTAAAGCCCGCCGCGATGCCGATCATCGCGACCAGCATTCGCTTTTTGTTGCCCGGATAGGTGAAGGCTTCCTTGATCGGATTTTTCGACTGGGTGCCTGCTTTCTTCATCGCGGTAAATACCGGACTTTCGCGCAGCATCAGCCGCATCCACAGCGATATGCCAAGCAGGGCAAGCGAGAAGAGGAAGGGCAGTCGCCAGCCCCAATCGGCCCAAATCTCTGGCCCGACCAACCATTGCGTGCCGACCACGACGATCAACGACAGTATGAAGCCGCCGATCACCCCGGCCTGAATGAAGCTGGTGTAGAAACCGCGCCGCCCCGGCGGAGCATGTTCGGCGACATAGATGGCTGCGCCGCCATATTCGCCGCCCAGCGCCAGCCCCTGCGCGATCCGCAGCGTGATCAGAATGATAGGCGCAGCGATGCCGATGCTGGCGGCCGAGGGCGTCAGGCCAACGCCCGCCGTCGCGACGCCCATCAGGATGATCGTAGCCAGGAACGTATATTTGCGACCCAGTCGGTCGCCCAGATAGCCGAACAAGGCCGCGCCGATCGGACGGAAGGCAAAGCCGATTGCAAAACCAGCCAGCGTATAGAGCAGTTCGACGGTAGGATTGTCGGTCGGGAAGAAGGTCCGCCCGATGATCGGCGCGAGGACGCCGTAAATGTAGAAATCATACCATTCGAACACGGTGCCAAGCGCCGAGGCGGTGATGACCAACCGGTCGCGCTTGACGTCCATCACATAGTCGCTGCCGACCGCTCCGCTCATCCCCTACCCCCTTAACTTCGCACTTTTCCCGGTAATTGTGAAATTGCGTTACCCCAAAGGGTAATTAAATTTCCAACACCGCTTTGCGCGACCATCACTGTCGGCGCGCGAAACCGGAGGTCGATATCGCATGAAGCGGGGGCAATAGGACAGGCTAAAAAAGTGCCTCAGCGGCGCAGTTGCAGCGTCACCAGCAGGACATGATCGACATCATCGGCCCGACCGCGATTTTTGACATATTGGTTGAGATAGCCGACCTCCACGGTCGACTTGCCCGCGATCGGCACTTCCAGCCCGGCAAAGCTGCGCAGTCGGTCAAACCCTTCACGCGCGCCCCAGTCGGTATCGTTCAGCGCCACGAACCATTCCGCATAGGTCAGCGCCGACACGCCGCCCAGCTTGCTGGTGAGCGGCACCGCCAGCCTTAGCATCTGGCGCAGTCGCCAGCCCATATCGTCGCCGCTCGACACCCAGCGTTGCTCGATCCGCGTGCGCGAGGAGAGCGGCCCGCCCGCGACCTTGCCCAGCGACCAGTTGATCTGCTGGAAGCTGCGATGCTCCCGCGTCTCCCCGCCACCGGACCGCGGCGTGCGGACATAGGCATAACCCTGAAAAACGGTCAGTCGTTCGGACAGTTTGACGCCGATCGCGGGCCTCAGCAGCATCTGGTCCAGCCCGTCCATGTCCCTGCCAAAGCGCGACTGCACTTCGGCGAAATAGACGATGTCGCCGGAGATCGGCCCCTGCGCGATGGTCTGGAGCCAGAGTTGCTCATCGTCGGCACCGTGCGCCGGCAGCGCGACCGTGGCCGTGAAGATGGCGGAAAGGCGGAGGACGGTCTGTCGCAGGCTGGTCATGCTGCGGCTGCTAAGGGAAAGGCCGGGACCGGGGCAAGGCGGGACAGCCCAGCGAAACATTAAATAACAAAGGGCCGCCCTGCTTAAGCGGAGCGGCCCTTGTTCCTGCGACGCAGCTTGCGCCTATTCCATTTCGAGAATCACCGCATCCACGGCCAGGCTGTCGCCCTGCGCCGCCGACACGCTCTTCACCACGCCAGCCTTTTGCGCGCGGAGGATATTTTCCATCTTCATCGCTTCGATCACGGCCAGTGGCTGCCCGGCCTCGACCTTGTCGCCCTCGCCCACATGCAGGGCTACCAGCAGGCCCGGCATCGGGCAGATCAGGAAGCGCGACAGGTCTGGCGGGATCTTTTCGATCATGTGCGCAGCATAGGGTGCAGCATGGGCGGGCAGGATACGCAGCTTGTGGCTGGCCCCGTGGCAGGTCAGCACGAAACCGGACCGCACCGGCGCGATGCGGACGGCGAGTTGCTCGTCGCCAAATTCCGCCTCGATCAGGCGATCGCCCGGCGTATATTCCAGCGCCATGTCGAGGGGCTGTCCATCGACGGTTACTTCATCGCCGTCGATCTCGACGTCATGAATCGCGTCACCAATCTTGACCTGCCAGCCGGTCGGCGGGGCGAGGCGCTTGCCCAGCTGTCCGTCGATCCGACGCGCGCGGTCGGCTTGCGCCATTGCGGCGAACGCGCCGATGGCCGACAGGCGCACCAGCAATTCGGGTGACGCAGGCGCACCCTGAAAGCCGTCGGGATATTCCTCTGCAATGAAGCCGGTGGTGATATTGCCCGACCGGAACCGCTCATGCTGCATCAGGGCGGAGACGAAATCGATATTGTGGCCCGGCCCCTCAATCTCGAACTTGTCGAGCGCCTCGATCTGCTTGTCGATGGCTTCAGGGCGGGTCGGCGCCCAAGTGATCAGCTTGGCGATCATCGGATCGTAGAACATGGAGACTTCGCCGCCCTCCTCCACGCCGTCATCGACGCGGATCAGCGCGCCGCTCTCATCCGCGCCGGTTTCGGGTGGATTGTAGCGGATCAGGCGACCGGTCGAGGGCAGGAAGCCACGATAGGGATCTTCGGCATAGACGCGGTTTTCGATCGACCAGCCGTTGATCTTCACATCGTCCTGCGTGAAGGCCAGCTTCTCGCCATTGGCGACGCGGATCATCTGTTCGACCAGATCGACGCCGGTGATTTCCTCGGTGACGGGATGCTCGACCTGGAGCCGGGTGTTCATTTCGAGGAAGTAGAAGCCGTCCCCGGTCTTGTCCTCACCCGACACGATCAGTTCGACCGTTCCCGCGCTGAAATAGCCGACCGCGCGGGCGAGCGCGACGCATTGCTCGCCCATCTTCTTGCGCATTTCGGGGCTGACGAAGGGCGAGGGCGCTTCCTCGACCACCTTCTGGTGGCGGCGCTGGATCGAACATTCGCGTTCGTTGAGGTAAACGATATTGCCATGCTGGTCGCCCAGCACCTGAATTTCGATATGGCGCGGGCTTTCGATGAACTTTTCGATGAATACACGATCGTCGCCGAAGCTGGCGAGCCCTTCGCGCTTGGTCGCCTCAAAGCCTTCGCGGACGTCCTGCTCGGAGTAAGCAAGGCGCATCCCCTTGCCGCCGCCGCCCGCCGACGCCTTCATCATCACCGGATAGCCAATCTCGTTGGAGATTTTGACGGCATGTTCGGTATCGTCGATCACGCCGACGAAGCCGGGCACGACATTGACCCCCGCTTCCAGCGCCAGCTTCTTGGACTCGATCTTGTCGCCCATGGCGGCGATGGCGTTGGCGGGCGGCCCGACGAAGATGATCCCTTCCGCGTCCAGCGCCTTGCGGAAGCTCTCGCGTTCCGAGAGGAAACCATAGCCCGGATGCACCGCGTCCGCGCCGGTCTGCTTGCAGGCCGCGATGATCTTGTCGGCGATCAGATAGGATTGGGCCGCGGGCGACGGGCCGATATGCACGGCCTCGTCCGCCATCAACACATGCGGCGCGCGCGCGTCGGCATCGGAATAGACCGCGACGGTCTTGATACCCATCTTCTTGGCCGTGCGCATAACACGACACGCAATTTCGCCACGGTTCGCGATCAGGATCTTGGTGATTGCCATGTTATTCCCTGTCCCAGTCCTATATAATTCCTCTCAACCCGTTCGGGCTGAGCCTGTCGAAGCCCTGTTCTTCACTCCGAACGAAGTGCGGCCCTTCGACAAGCTCAGGGCGAACGGAAGCTGATTTATTACTTATCCACTCCCGAAAGCCGGGTCTTGAAATAGGCAAAAGCAAGTCCTGCAAAAATCAGGAGCGACAACACTCCTGTAATTGCTGGCGAGATACCATTGCAATCGGCCGAAGCATCCGGCCCCATCCCGCAATTGCCGAGTGCCGCCAACAGAATGACAATCATAGCAATCAGCCAATAGGCTATGCTGAGCACCACAAAGAGTCCGATCTTCAAGGCGCTCGGCTTGCTCACTCCGCCGCCTCCATCGCAACCTTCACCTCGGCCTGCATCGGCACGACGCCCAGCTTCGCGAACAACGCCGCATCCGCATTGTCGCCAGCGTTGGCCGTGGTCAGCAGTTTGTCGCCGGTGAAGATGCTGTTCGCGCCCGCCATGAAGCACAAAGCCTGGCACGCATCCGACATGCTCTCGCGCCCCGCCGACAGCCGCACCATGCTCTCCGGCATCACGATCCGTGCCACCGCGACGGTCCGCACAAATTCGATCTCGTCGATCTTGGCGAGCGGCGTGTCGGCCAGCATATTGCCCAGCACCGTGCCCTTGACCGGCACCAGCGCGTTGATCGGCACGCTTTGCGGATGGGTCGGCAGCACGGCCAGCGCGTGCAGGAAGCCGACGCGATCCTCGCGCGTCTCGCCCATGCCGACGATCCCGCCGGAACAGACGTTGATGCCTGAATTGCGGACATTCTCCAGCGTTTCGAGGCGATCGTCGAACGTCCGGGTGGTGATCACCTTCTCATAATGTTCGGGCGAGGTGTCGATATTGTGGTTGTAATAATCAAGGCCCGCGTCGGCGAGAACCTTGGCTTGGCCCTCGTTGAGCATCCCCAGCGTCATGCAGGTTTCCATGCCCATCTGGCGCACGCCCTTCACCATCTGGACGATGGCGGGCATATCCCGCTCCTTGGGGTTGCGCCAGGCCGCGCCCATGCAGAAGCGTGAGCTGCCCGCATCCTTCGCCTGCGCCGCTGCCTGCATCACCGCCTGCACGCTCATCAGCTTTTCGGCCTTGAGGCCAGACTCCGCCGACGCCGACTGGTTGCAATAGCCGCAATCTTCCGGGCAACCGCCGGTCTTGATCGACAGCAGGGTGGAAAGCTGCACCTCGTTACGCGGGAAATTCGCGCGATGGATCGACTGCGCCTCGAACATCAGATCGTTGAACGGCAGGTCGAACAGCGCCGCGATTTCGGCGCGGGTCCAGTCGGTGCGGGCGGTGATGGCCGTCATGGTCACTCACCACCTCCGTTCGCTTCGAGCGAAGTCGAGAAGCGGGAAGCCGCGTGCCAATGTTTCTCGACTACGCTCGAAACGAACGGCTGTTGGGTGCGGATCAGGATGAAGAGAGTATTCAAGCGGCGTCCTCCAGCCCGGCGGGGGGCATGTTGTGGCCGAGGAGGCGCAGCACGTCGGCGGCGCATTCCACGACATTGGAGCCCGGTCCATAAATGCCCTGGACGCCCGCGTCACGGAGGAAGTCATAATCCTGCGGCGGGATGACGCCGCCCGCAATCACCTTGATGTCGGTGCGACCCGCCTCGCGCAGCTTGGCGATGAGGTCCGGGATCAGCGTCTTGTGGCCCGCCGCCAGCGACGATGCGCCGACCACATCGACGCCGCTGTCGAGGGCCAGCACCACGGTTTCGTCGGGCGTCTGGAACAACGGACCGGACACCACGTCGAAGCCCATATCGCCGAACGCGGACGCGATGACGTTGGCGCCCCGGTCATGCCCATCCTGCCCCATCTTGGCTATGAGGAGTTTGGGTTTGCGACCGAGGCGCCGCTCGACGGCCTGCACGCCGTCGAGTACCTGTTGCCAGCGGCTGTCGCCCTCGTAAGGCGCGCTATAGACGCCCTTTACCGGCGTCGGCTGGGTTCCGTAGCGATCGAAGCTTTCTTCCATCGCCGAAGAGATTTCGCCCAGCGTCGCGCGGGCGCGGGCGGCCTCCACGGCGAGGGCGAGGAGGTTGTTGTCGAGGCTGGACGGCCTGGCCGCGCCATCGCGCAATGCCTGCAACGCCGCTTCGCACTTGGCGCTGTCGCGCTCCGCCTTCACCCGGTTGATCCGGGCGATCTGGCCCTCGCGCACCTTGGCATTGTCGACTTCGAGCGTTTCTAGCAGATCCTCGTTCGCGAGGCGGTATTTGTTCACGCCCACAATCACGTCGTCGCCGCGATCGACCCGCGCCTGCCGCGCCGCTGCCGCCGTCTCGATCATCGCCTTGGGCCAGCCTGCCGCCACGGCCTTTGCCATGCCGCCATCGGCCTGCACTTTCTCGATGATCGCCCAGGCTTCATCGACCAGCTGCTGGGTCAGCGCCTCGACATAGTAGGAGCCGCCCAGCGGATCGACCACCTTGGTCATGCCGGTTTCCTCCTGGATCACGATCTGCGTATTGCGCGCGATCCGGGCGGAAAAATCGGTGGGCAGCGCGATGGCTTCGTCGAGCGCATTGGTGTGGAGCGATTGCGTGCCCCCCAGCATCGCGGCCATCGCCTCGATCGTGGTACGCATGACGTTGTTATAGGGGTCTTGCTCGGTCAGCGACACGCCGCTGGTTTGGCAATGGGTGCGCAGCATCTTGGAGCGCTCGTCCTTGGCGCCCAGTTGCGTCATGGCGCGGTGCCACAGCACGCGCGCGGCGCGTAGCTTGGCGATCTCCATGAAGAAGTTCATGCCGATCGCGAAGAAGAAGCTCAGGCGGCCTGCAAACTTGTCGATGTCCAGGCCCGACGCGACGCCATATTTCACATATTCCATGCCGTCGGCGATGGTGAAGGCCAGCTCCTGCACCTGCGTCGCGCCCGCTTCCTGCATATGATAGCCGGAAATGGAGATGCTGTTGAACTTGGGCATCTCGCGCGAGGTATAGCCGAAAATATCGCTGATGATCCGCATCGAGGGTTCGGGCGGGTAGATATAGGTGTTGCGGACCATGAACTCCTTGAGGATGTCGTTCTGGATGGTCCCGTCGAGCAATTTGCGGTCGACCCCCTGCTCCTCGCCCGCGACGATGAAGAAGGCCAGGATCGGGATCACCGCGCCGTTCATGGTCATGCTGACCGACATCTTGTCGAGCGGAATGCCGTCGAACAGGATCTTCATATCCTCGATCGTGTCGATCGCCACGCCAGCCTTGCCGACGTCGCCGGTGACGCGCGGATGGTCGCTGTCATAGCCGCGATGGGTGGCGAGGTCGAACGCGACCGACAGCCCCTTCTGCCCGGCGGCGAGGTTACGGCGATAAAAGGCGTTGGATTCCTCGGCAGTCGAAAAGCCCGCATATTGACGGATGGTCCAGGGCCGCCCCGCATACATGGACGCGCGCACGCCCCGCGTGAACGGCGCGAAACCGGGCAGGCCGGGATCGACGATCACGTCCTCAGCCGTGTAGAGCGGCTTGACCGCGATCCCTTCCGGGGTCTGCCAGGTCAAATCCTTGCCCTTCACTTCCTTGGCGGCAGCGGCGGCCCATTGGTCCAGCGTCGGCTTGTCGGTCATCTTCTACCCTTACTCCCTCTCCCCGTTGGGGAGAGGATACGCAGGCTTGGCAGCTTGCCTGCCTAGCCGAAGTTGGAGAGGGGGTTCGCCCTATCAGGCGTCGTACCCCCTCTCCGCTGCGACTAAGGGTCTGCTGCGCATCCCCCAAGTCTCGCGCCTCCCCCGGCGGGGGGGAGGTTTTTATGCCTAGTGCGCCTCCTTCGGCGTCTCCATGATCTCGGTAAGCACCCCGTTCATATCCTTGGGATGCACGAAAAAGATCAGCGTGCCATGCGCCCCGATCCGCGGCTCGCCCAGCACCCGCGCACCCTTCGCCTCGAACCACGCCTTCGCCTCGTGAATGTCCGGCACTTCGTAGCACATATGATGCTGCCCCCCGGCCGGGTTCTTGGCGATAAAGGCGGTGATCGGCGACGTCTCATCGAACGGCTCGATCAGCTCGATCTGCGTCCCCGCAGTCCCATTCTCGCCAGGCGTATCGACAAAACACACCTTCACCCCCTGCGAAGGCAGGTCGAACGGTTCGTGAATTTTCGTCACGCCCATGACGTCGCGATAATAAGCGATGCTCTTTTCCAGGCTGGGCGTAGCAACGCCTATATGATTGAGCCGACCGAGTTTCATGCGTCTTGTCACCCCTCCCGCTTGCGGGAGGGGACGGGGGAGGGCCTGTCCAATCCGGCAACGGATAGTCTTTCGAGAGGAACATGCCCTCCCCTAACCCCTCCCGCAGGCGGGAGGGGAACTTCAGTTAAAGCGGAATATTGTCGTGCTTCTTCCACGGATTTTCCAGCGCCTTGTTGCGCAGTTTCCGCAGGCCCAGCGCAATCCGCCGCCGGGTCGAGTGCGGCTGGATCACTTCGTCGATAAAGCCCTTTGACGCGGCCACGAACGGGTTGGCGAAGCGCGCTTCATATTCCGCGGTGCGCTCGGCAATCTCGTCCGCCGTCTTGCCGCGGAAGATAATCTCGACCGCGCCCTTGGCCCCCATCACCGCAATTTCGGCTGTCGGCCAGGCATAGTTCAGGTCGCCGCGCAGATGCTTGGACGCCATCACGTCATAGGCGCCGCCATAGGCTTTGCGCGTGATGATGGTGATTTTCGGCACGGTCGCTTCGGCATAGGCGAACAGCAGTTTCGCGCCATGCTTGATGATGCCATTATGCTCCTGCGCGGTGCCCGGCAGGAAGCCCGGCACGTCCACCAACGTCACGATCGGTATCTCGAACGCATCGCAGAAGCGCACGAAGCGCCCCGCCTTCTTGGACGAGTTGATGTCCAGCACACCCGCCAGCACGAAAGGCTGGTTCGCGACGACGCCGATGGTGCGCCCCTCGACCCGGCCAAAGCCGCAGATGATATTGCCTGCGTGCGCGGGCTGCACCTCAAAGAAATCGCCCTCATCCACGATCTTCTTGATCAGTTCGTGCATGTCATAGGGCTGGTTCGCATTGGCGGGGATCAGCGTGTCGAGGCTCGGCTCGATCCGGTCCCACGGGTCGGCGCTCGGCCGCTCCGGCACCGGTTCCTTGTTCGACGCGGGCAGGAAGTCGACGAAATCGCGCACCGCCAGCAGCGCCTCGATATCATTTTCGAACGCCACGTCCGCCACGCCCGACTTGGTCGTATGCGTCACCGCGCCGCCCAGTTCCTCCTGCGTCACCACTTCGTTCGTCACCGTCTTGACCACGTCCGGGCCGGTCACGAACATGAAGCTGCTATCCTTCACCATGAAGATGAAGTCGGTCATCGCGGGCGAATAGACCGCGCCGCCCGCGCATGGCCCCATGATGACGCTGATCTGCGGCACCACGCCCGACGCCAGCACATTGCGCTGGAAAATCTCGGCATAGCCCGCCAGCGACGCCACGCCCTCCTGAATCCGCGCGCCGCCGCTGTCATTCAGGCCGATCACGGGCGCGCCGACTTTCAGCGCCATGTCCATGATCTTGCAGATTTTCATCGCGTGCCGTTCCGACACCGCGCCGCCATAGACGGTGAAATCCTGGCTGAACAGGAACACCAGCCGACCGTTGATCGTGCCGGAACCGGTGACGACGCCATCGCCGGGAATATGCGCCTCATCCATGCCGAAGTCGGTGCAATTATGCTCGACATACATGTCCAGCTCTTCAAAGCTGCCCTCGTCCAGCAACACCTCGATCCGCTCGCGCGCGGTCAGCTTTCCCTTGCCATGCTGCGCGTCGATGCGGCGTTGGCCGCCCCCCATGCGCGCGCCTTCGCGCTTGGCTTCCAGCTGTTCGATAATGGCGAGCTTCGACATAGGCATATCTCTCCGGTCAGGACACGGACCTGTTATGACGCCCTTTTCCCGTCTTTGCGATTTTTCGCAAATGCAAATTTGCTAATTTGCAAATCACCACTTCGCAAATTAGGGTCGCCCACACTTCCTTCCGTTCGTTTCGAGCGAAGTCGAGAAACGTCGCGCACCGGTCTCTCGACTTCGCTCGAAACGAACTGCGGTTGGGTTAGACAAAGGACAGGCAACCACCATGGCACGCGGCAATCGTATCTTTGCAGGACCAAGGCTCCGCCAGTTGCGCCTCGACCATCGCATGGATCAGGCGACGATGGCGCAGGCGCTGGGCATATCCGTGTCCTACCTGTCCCAGATGGAAAATGACGATCGTCCGCTGACCGCCAAGGTCAAGGCGGCGCTGGCCAATGCCTTTCCCACCGACTGGGCGAGTTTCGACGCGCGCGAGGATGAGCAGATGCTCGGCGCTTTCACCTTTGCGCTCAGCCATCCCGAATTGCCCGGCGTCGCGCTGGAGCCGGAGCGGATCGAGAAATTGCACCTGCAATTCCCTGAGTTCGCGGCCCGCTATCTCGACCTTTACAACGCCCATATCCGCGCCAACGAACGCATCAACATGATCGAAGAAGCGATCGCCAACGATAGCACGGTGCAGGCGCGCCTGCCGTGGGAGGCGGCGCGCGACTGGTTCCATGAGGCGGGCAATTATGTCCATACGATCGACTGCCTGGCCGAAGATATGGCCGCCAGCTTCACCGCAGGTCAGGCGCTGGACGAAGGGATGCTGGTCGAGGCGCTGGCGCGGCGGCACGGCATCGAAACGCTGATCGCCGACACGCCAGACAGCGCGCTGCGATCCTATAGCGCGACGGACAGGCGCCTGTTCATCAACGCGGCGCTGCCGACCGAAAGTCGCAAATTCATGCTGGCGCACCAGCTGATGATGCTGGAGGGGCAGGCAGTCATCGCCGACGTCGTGACAAAGGCCGCCCTGCCGGTCGCGGGCGCGGATCGGTTGCTGGCGATCGGCCTTGGCAATTATGCCGCCGGTGCGCTGCTGATGCCCTATGCCCCGTTTCGCGAGGCAGCGCGGGTCATGCGCCACGATATCGACCGGCTGGCCCGCACCTTTGGCGTGAGTTTCGAGCAGGCCTGCCATCGCCTCTCCACGCTGCAACGCCCCGGCCTGCGCGGCATCCCCTTCTTCTTCTGCCGCGTCGATATGGCGGGCAACATCACCAAGCGGCATAGCGCAACCCGGCTGCAATTCGCCCGTTTCGGCGGTGCCTGCCCGCTGTGGAATGTCCATGAAGCCGTCGCCATCCCCGACCGGATCAACGTGCAACTGGGCGAGACCCCTGACGGGGTGCGCTATGTGTCGATGGCCAAGGGGCTGGTGAAACCATCGGGCAGCTACAGCCGCACCCCGCGCCGCTTTGCCGTGGTGCTGGGGTGCGAGACCGCCCATGCTGCCAACTTCGTCTATGCCGACGGACTGCGGCTGGAGGATGAGGGCGCGGCAACGCCGATCGGCATCACCTGCCGCCTCTGTTCGCGCCAGAGCTGCGATCAGCGTGCCTTCCCGCCCGCCGACCGGCCGATCCATGTCGACCCGGACAATCGCCAGATCGTCCCCTACTGGATCGGGTGACGCCACCATGTGGAAAGCGGCCCTATTGCTCGTTTCAGCAGGGTAGTAGGGAGGCATGATGACCGATAGCGCGCTGATCGACCCCGTAACTGACGCCCTCGCGACGACTGGCTATGCACGGCTGTCGGGCGAAGAAAGTTTCACGCAACTGGGCATCGATATGGCGGACTGGCGCGCTTTCGCCGATAGCTGGACCGATCTGGGGCCGGACCTCTATATGGCCGATGGCGGACGCTATCGCCGCCGCCGCCACGCGACCTTTCGGTGCGAGGATGGTGCCTTCACCCGCCAGCCGCACCAGCCCCATTATCAGAGCCGCGACTATAATGCGCTCAACGGCGACGTGCAGCGCTGGTTCGATCCGGTCGAACAGGCCACCGTCGACAATCCCGTCTGCCGCGCCATCTTCGCCTTCTGCGCCGCGCATTTTCCTATGACGGGTCCGGCCCATGTCGAAATGCATCAATTCCGTATCGAGGCAAAGCCCGGCGAAGTCGGCCGCCCGACGCCCGAAGGCCTGCACCGCGACGGGGTGGACCATGTGTTCGTGATGCTGATCGAGCGGCGCAATGTGCGCGAAGGCGTAACGCGGATCGGCGCCCCCGACGGCACGGCGCTGGGGGAGTTCATGCTGGCGGAACCGGGCGACGCGATGCTGATCGACGATCAGCGGATATTGCACGGGGTGACGGAAATCCACGCCGTCGATCCCGCCCAACCGGCCTGGCGCGATGCGTTGGTGGTGACGTTCGTTCAAGCCTGAGTGTTCCCGCGCAGGCGGCAACCCAGTTCAAACGTCTGATCTGGGTTCCCGCCTGCGCGGGAACACATAGTCCTATTTCAACAGCACCAGCTCTTCCGCCATGCTGGGATGCAGCGCCACCGTGTCGTCGAAATCCTGCTTGGTCAGCCCCGCCTTCACCGCGATGGCAGCGGCCTGCAATATCTCTGGCGCATCGGGACCGATCATGTGCAGGCCCACCACCCGGTCGGTCGTCGCATCCACGATCATCTTGTAAAGCGCCCGCTCCTCGCGCCCCGCCAGCACATATTTCATCGGGCGGAAATCGGACGTATAGACCTTCACCGTCCCCAGCTTGTTCTTCGCCTGCGCCTCGGTCATGCCGACACCGGCCAGCGGCGGGTGGCTGAACACGGCGGACGGCACGCAGTCATAATCGACCGTGCGCGGGTTGCCCCCGAAAACGGTGTCGGCAAAGGCATGGCCCTCACGGATCGCCACCGGGGTCAGTTGCAGCCGGTCGGTGACGTCGCCCACGGCATAGATGCTCTCACAACTCGTCTTGTTATACTCATCGACCTTGATCGCGCCCTTGTCGTCCAGATCGACGCCCGCGCTCTCCAGCCCCAGCCCATCGACATTGGGCTTGCGCCCGGTCGCGAACAGGATGACGTCGGCGGCCACCGGGTCGCCCGACTGAAAGTGGACGCACAGCGTGCCATCCTCGGTCTTTTCGATCCGCTCCATCTGCGCATTGAAACGGAAGTTGATGCCCTTGCTCATCGAAATCTGGAGCAGCCGGTCGCGTATCTGTTCGTCATAGCCGCGCAGCAGCGTGCCGGACCGGTTGACGATCGTCACATGGCTGCCGAACTGGTGGAAGATACCCGCAAATTCATTGGCGATATAGCCGCCACCGACGATGACGATCCGCTTGGGACATTCGTCCAGATGGAACACCTCGTTGGAGGTGATACCATGTTCCGCGCCCTCAATCTCCGGCATGATCGGCCAGGCACCGGTCGCGACGAGGATATATTTGGCGGTGACTTCCCGTCCGCTCGCCAGCTTCACGCTGTGCGGTCCGGTCACGACCGCCCGTTCGGGGATCATCTCGACCTTATGGCTATTCAGCGTATTCTTGTAGAGACCCTCCAGCCGATCGACCTCGCCCAGCACATTGTCGCGCAGCGTGGTCCATTCAAAGCCGCAGTCGGGGACGTTCCAGCCGAACCGGCGGGCGTCCTTCAGATCCTCGGCAAAATGCGCGCCATAGATGAGCAGCTTTTTTGGCACACAACCGCGAATGACGCAGGTGCCGCCCACGCGAAATTCCTCGGCCACCGCAACCTTCGCCCCATGCGCCGCCGCCACGCGCGACGCACGCACGCCGCCCGATCCTGCACCGATGACGAAAAGGTCGAAATCAAACTCGCTCATGCCTGGCCTCCGATTGGGTGCGGGGGATATGGCGGTTGGGCGCGGGAGTTACAAACGGGAATCTTGCTGCTGGTAGCCAAACCACCTCCGTTCGCTTCGAGCGTGTCGAGAAGCGTGCAGCGCCGCTTCCGCGTTTCTCGACTGCGCTCGAAACGAACGGCTGTTGTGATCTACTCCGCCCCCAGCGCAATCTCGATCAGCGCCATGGTCGATGGGTCGAACCCCGTCGCCCCGTCGGTCTCTATCGACTTGGCAATCTCCTTGCCCAGCTCTACGCCGAACTGGTCGAACGGGTTGATCCCCATCAGCACTGCATTGGCAAAGGTGCGATGCTCGTAAAAGGCGATCAGCGCGCCGAGCGCGTGCGGGGTCACATCGTCCATCAGGATGGTCGTGGACGGCCGGTTGCCGGGATAGGCGCGCGCCGGGTCGGCGGCATTATCCTTGCCGCGCATCAGCGCTGCCCCCTGCGCGAAGCAGTTGACCAGCAGGGCGCGATGATGCGCCGGGTCCAGCGCATGGCCCGGCTCGATCGCGGCGATAAACTCGACCGGCGTGATGATCGTCCCCTGATGCAGCAGCTGGAACACGGCATGTTGCGCGTCCGTCCCCACCCCGCCCCAGGTGATCGGCGCGGTCGGGCCATCGACCGGCGATCCGTCCAGCTTCACCGCCTTGCCATTGCTCTCCATCTCCAGCTGCTGGAGATAGGATGGCAGCAGCGCCAGCCGCTCGTCATAGGCGAACACGGCGCGGGTCTGGCAACCCAGCACACGCGCATAATATTGGTCGGCAAAGGCTGCGATCAGCGGGATATTCTGGGCTGGATCGGACAGGCGGAAATGGCGGTCCATTTCGGCCGCGCCCTCCAGCAGGCTTTCAAACGCATCCCAGCCAAGCGCCAGCGCAGCGGGAAAGCCGATCGACGACCAGAGCGAGTAACGCCCGCCCACGGACTCGGCAAAGGGCAGGATGCGGGTTTCATCGACGCCCCATTCCATTGCCCGGTCGGGCGCGGCGGTCAGCGCGACGACGCGGCCATAGGGATCATCCACCCCGCCCTCGACCATCCAGTTGATAGCGCTTGCCGCGTTCAGCATGGTTTCGCTGGTGGTGAAGGTCTTGGAGGCGATGGCGATCAGCGTAGCGTGGGGATCAAAGCCCTCGATCGCCCGTTCCAGCGCCGTGCCATCGACATTGGACACGATTGCCACGTCATACCGCACCCCGTCGCCGTCCAGCGCATCAACGATCAGGTCGGGACCAAGCGCCGAACCGCCAATGCCGATATGCAGGATATGGCGAATCTCGCCCAGCGCCCCGGCCTCGATCGCGTCGATCAGGCCGCGCATCCGGTTGTGCAGCATCTTGGCATGGGCGACGCTGTCTGGGGTCCCCTCTCCGCGCTCTGCGGGATGTTCGGCGGCGCGGCCTTCGGTGTTGTTCACCGCCTCGCCCGCAAACAGCGCGTCGCGCCGCCGGGCAAAGCCCTGCTCGTCCGCCAGCGCCAGAAATCCGGTCATCAGATCATCGGTCAAATGGGTCTTGGACCAGTCGAACCGGATCGGTCCCTGGCTCAGCACCAGCTTGGACAGGCGATCGGGATCGGTCGTGAAAATCGACTTGAGGTCGGCTTGCGGCAGGGCGGCGATGGCCGCCAGTGCAGGACTGGGCATGGAATATCCTCTTCGATGAAATCGACACCGGCGCTGCACCTGCCGATTCTCGGCTTCTTTAGCCAATGTTTCGACCAATTGCATCGGTCAGGACGCGCTTGACGTGTCCTGCGCCAAGCCTCAAAAGCCGCGACGGCCGCCTTATCGGCGATTTCACAGGGATAGAACGACCACCCATGACTGCAAAATCGGAAACGCGGGACTTTATCTGGTTCCTCGCCAGGCTGGGCCTGTTCGTCTTTGTGCTGCGCAGTTTCATCATTTCGCCGTTCAATATCCCGTCGGAATCGATGCAGCCACGCCTGCTGATCGGCGACTATCTGCTGGTCGCCAAATGGCCCTATGGCTATTCGCGCTATTCGCTGCCCTTCAGTATCCCGCTGATCCCCGGCCGCATTTTCGCGTCCACCCCCAACCGGGGCGACGTGGTGGTGTTCAAGGCGCCGCCGAGCCAGAGGAACGACTATATCAAGCGGGTGATCGGCCTGCCCGGTGACATGATCGCCGTGCGCGGTGGCACCGTTTACCTCAACGGCGCGGCCATCCCCAAGCAGAAGGTCGCCGACCTCGTCATTCCAGTGACCCCGAACATGACCGACGCGGCAGCGAAGGAAGGCGCAGAGTCCCCCTGCTATCGCCCCGATTTCGAAGAAGCCGCAACCGGCGGTGGCAAGCAGTGCCGCTACCCGCAATATCGCGAAACCCTGCCAGCGACCAAGGATGCGCCCGCGAAAAGCTATAATGTCCTCGATCTCGTGCCGGACGGCGCAGCGGATGATCGCGACACGGTGCTGGTGCCGCAGGGGCATTTATTCATGATGGGCGACAATCGCGATCGCAGCGCCGACAGCCGCTTCCCGGCAGTCGAGGGCGGCGGCATCGGCCTTGTTCCCGAAGAAAATCTGGTCGGCAAGGCTATGATCTCGGTATTTTCGACCGACGGCAGCGCCAACTGGCTGCTGCCCTGGACCTGGGTTTCGGCGGCCCGCTGGAACCGGATCGGGGAAGGCTTTTGAACCATAAGGCACCCCTGCCCGACACCGATGGCTGGCTGGCGGCGCTGATCGGGCGTCCGCCGCGCGACCCTGCGCCGTTCCAGCAGGCACTGACCCATGGCAGCGCCAATCCGGTCAATTATGAGCGGCTGGAATTTCTGGGCGACCGGGTGCTGGGGCTGCTGGTATCCGAATGGGTGTTCGAACGCTTTGCGGGTGAACCCGAAGGCAAATTGTCGCGCCGCTTCAATGCGCTGGTGTCAGGCGAAACCTGCGCAGAGGTGGCACGCGCGGCAGGCGTCCCCACCCATCTGGTGCTGGGCAAGCAGGCGCGCGACGATGGCGCGGCCAATAGCGACAATGTGCTGGGTGACGTCATGGAGGCTCTGATCGGTGCGCTGTATCTGGAGGCGGGGCTGGCGGAAGCGCGCACGTTGGTGCGCCGCCTCTGGGCTGACCGGGTGGACACCCAGACCGCGGCCCCGCGCCACCCCAAATCCGCGCTCCAGGAATGGGCCGCCGCTAACAAGCGCAAGCCCCCCGAATATGAGGTCAAGGATCGCTCCGGCCCCCACCACGCGCTGCGCTTCGTCGTATCGGTAACGATCAAGGGCGCGGGCGAGGCCAGCGCGACCGGCGGATCGAAACAGGAAGCGGAAACGGCGGCAGCGGCAGCGTTGCTGGAGAAGCTGACGGGGTAGTGCCAGCTTTCACTTAAGTCATAATAGGCCTACACATCATCGTCATCCCGGGCTTGACCCGGGATCCCGCTCTTCTTCTTCCACGCCGGACCGAAGAAGCGGGATCCCGGCTTTCGCCGGAATGACGAAATTGCCGTAGGCGAACGGAGTATAATTTGGAAGTTTCAGAAACCAATCAGCGCTGCGGCGTCATTGCCGTTGTCGGCGCGCCCAATGCGGGCAAGTCCACGCTGGTCAACGCGCTGGTGGGGCAGAAGGTGGCGATCACCAGTGCCAAGGCGCAGACCACGCGCACCCGCGTGATGGGCGTTGCGATCGAGGGCGACGCGCAGCTGGTGCTGGTCGACACGCCCGGCATTTTCGCGCCCAAGCGGCGGCTGGACCGCGCCATGGTGCAGGCGGCCTGGGGCGGCGCGCAGGGCGCGGACCTGATCGCGATGGTGGTGGATGGCAAGGCAGGCCGTGGCCCCAAGCTGGAACCGATCATCGAAGCGCTCAAGCATCGCACCGAACGCAAATGGCTGATCCTCAATAAGGTGGATATCGCCATCAAGGAAAAGCTGCTGACCCATACCCAGGTGCTGAACGACACTTTGGGCTTCGACGAAATCTTCTTCGTGTCCGCCGCAACCGGCGATGGCCTGCCCGAATTGAAGGCTGCCTTTGCCGCCGCCATGCCGCAAGGGCCGTGGCATTTCCCCGAAGATCAGGTGTCGGACGCGACCGACCGGATGCTGGCGGCGGAAATCACCCGCGAGCAGCTGTATCATCAGCTCCACGCTGAGCTGCCCTATGCGGCTGCCGTCGATACCGAACAATATAAGGAACGGCAGGACGGATCGGTCGAAATCCACCAGCAAATCCTGGTTGGCCGCCCGACCCAGCGCGCCATCGTGCTGGGCAAAGGCGGGCAGCGCCTCAAGGAAATCGGCTCAAAAGCGCGCGAGGAACTCGCCAACCTGCTGGGGGTGAAGGTCCACCTCTACCTGCACGTCAAGGTCAAGGAAGATTGGGAAAATGATCGCGGCATCTACCGCGACATCGGGCTGGACTGGGTGGAGTAAGAACAGCCATATGTGTTCCCGCGAAGGCGGGAACCCAGTCCCGCCCTCCGAACTGGGTTCCCGCCTGCGCGGGAACACGCACCGCTTTACTCTGCCGCCGCCACCTTCTTCTTGGCCGGCGCCTTCTTTGCCGCCGGCTTCTTCGCCGCGCTATCGGCCTTGGATGTGGCCTTCTTCGCCGCCGCCTTCTTGGGTGCGGCTTTCTTCTTCGCGCCCTTCTTGGCCGGTGCCGCCGCTGCCCGCGCGTCAATCAGTTGCGCAGCCTCCTCCAGCGTCAGCTGGTCCTTGTCCACTGTCTTGGGCAGGGTCGCATTGGTCGTGCCGTCAGTGACATAGGCGCCATAGCGCCCTTCCATCAGCTTGATCTCAGCTTCCGTGCGCGGATGCGCGCCCAGCACTTTCAGCGGCTCCCGCCCGGCGCTGCGCGGTCCACGGTTGGCGGCCTCGGCGAGCTTCACCACCGCACTGTTCATCCCGACCTCGAAAATCTCCGACGTCGATGACAGCCGCCCATATTTGCCGTCATGCAGCAGATAGGGACCAAAACGCCCGATATTCGCCACGATCGGCTTGCCCGTTTCGGGGTGCAGGCCAATTTCGCGCGGCAGGCTCAAAAGCTTGACGCCCCAGTCGAGCGTCAGTTCCCCATCGGGCAGATCCTTGGGGATCGACCCGCGCTTGGCCTCCTTGCCCTCGCCCATTTCGATATAGGGACCAAAGCGGCCGGATTTCTTGACGATATCCTGCCCGGTTTCGGGATGCTTCCCCAGCACTTCCGGTCCCGTATCCTCGCCATCCTTGCCGCCCGGCTGGCCGAATTTGCGAGTATATTTGCATTCGGGATAGTTGGAGCAGGCGATGAACGCCCCGAACCGTCCGCCACGCAGCGACAATTGCCCCTCGCCACAGAGCGGGCAGGCGCGCGGATTGCTGCCGTCGGCCTTGGGCGGGAACAGCATCGGTTCCAGAAACTTGTCCAGCGCTGCGGTAATGTCGCTCGGCTTCTGCTCCATCACCTCGGCGGTCTTGGGCTTGAAATCCTTCCAAAAGGCTTCCAGCACCGCCTGCCATTGGGCACGGCCACCGGAAATATCGTCCAGCTCGTCCTCTAGCCCCGCGGTGAAATCATAGGAGACATAGCGCTCGAAAAAGCGCTCCAGAAAGGCCGTCACCAGCCGCCCGCTCTCCTCGGCGAAAAAGCGGTTCTTCTCGATCCGCACATAGTCGCGGTCCTTCAGCACCTGCAACGTTGAGGCATAAGTGGACGGACGCCCGATCCCCAATTCCTCCAGCCGCTTGACCAGCGATGCTTCGGAGTAACGCGGCGGTGGCTGGGTGAAATGCTGCTCGGCGCTCACCTTCTTCTTGGCAGGCGCGTCGCCTTCGCTCATGCGAGGCAGCAGCTTGCCGTCCTCGTCATCGCTATCGTCGCGGCCTTCCTCATACAGCGCCAGGAAGCCGGGGAAGATCACGACCTGCCCCGTCGCGCGCAGCGTGTGCGTGCCGGTGGCGTCGTTCATGTCGATCGTGGTGCGTTCCAGCCGCGCCGATGCCATCTGGCTGGCCAGCGCCCGCTTGAACACCAAGTCATAGAGCCGCGCATGATCGCCGCTGCCAACCTTGTCGAGCGAAAAATCGGTCGGGCGGATGGCTTCATGCGCTTCCTGCGCATTCTTCGCCTTGGTCTGGTAGATGCGCGGCTTGTCCGGCACATAGCCGCCGTCATAGCGCTGCGCGATCGCGGCGCGGGCGGCGGAAATGGCGCTGCTGTCCATCTGCACGCCGTCGGTCCGCATATAGGTGATCGCGCCATCCTCATACAGCTGCTGCGCGATCCGCATCGTATGGCTGGCGGAGAAACCGAGCTTGCGCGCGGCTTCCTGCTGGATGGTCGATGTCGTAAAGGGCGGCGGGGGATTGCGGGTGAGCGGCTTGGTCTCGACCTTCTCCACCGTGAAGCGTCCGGCCTCGACATCGGCCTTGGCCGCCATCGCGTCGCCCTCGCGACCGATCGTCAGCCGCTCGATCTTCTCGCCCTTCCAGCGGACCAGCCGCGCGGTAAAGGCAGTGCCGTCCTGCTCCATCTCCGCCGCGACCGACCAATATTCTTGCGGAGTGAAGGATTCGATCTCCCGCTCCCGCTCCACCACCAGCCGCAACGCGACCGATTGCACCCGGCCCGCCGACTTGGCGCCCGGCAGCTTGCGCCACAGCACCGGCGACAGGGTGAAACCCACCAGATAGTCGAGCGCCCGGCGCGCGCGATAGGCGTCGATCAGATCCTCGTCCAGCGCGCGCGGTTTGGCCATGGCGTCCAGCACGGCGGCCTTGGTGATCGCGTTGAACGTCACCCGGTCCACTTGCGCTGGCAACGCCTTCTTGGCCCGCAGCACCTCCTGCACATGCCAGCTGATCGCTTCCCCTTCGCGATCAGGGTCAGTCGCCAGGATCAATCGTGACGCGCCCTTGGCTGCGTCGCTAATGGCCTTGAGCTGCTTGCCCTTGTCGCCATAATTTTCCCACTGCATCGCAAAGCCGTCATCAGGGTCCACCGACCCGTCCTTGGCCGGCAGATCGCGGATATGGCCGTAGCTGGCCAGAACATGAAAATCCCCGCCCAGATATTTCTCGATGGTCTTGGCCTTGGCAGGCGATTCGACGATGACAAGCTGCATTTACGGCCCCGAACTTTGATGCCTCACACGTACGCGCGAGTCTGGAAGGCGATGACGGCGGGCGTCAAGCGGTGCGTGTGATTAGGGGAGATGTAGGGGGAGCGCCAGCCCCTAGCGCTGCCGTCATGCCAGCGAAGGCTGGCATCTCTGGTGACAAAAGAGTTGGGGGTTGGTTGCCTCCATTTTGCTCCGTTCGTTTCGACTGGGCGTCATTCCTCACCGCAAACTCACCCGTCCCCCCGCCAGCCGGTCCAGCCGCTCGGCCAGTTCCAGTTCTAGCAGCACCGTCTGCACCACCGCCGGGCTAAGCCCGCTCAGGCGGATCAGTTCGTCCACCGGAACCGGCGCATGGCCCAGCAGCGCGATGACCGCGCTACGCTCACTCGCCGCAACGTCGCTGGACACCGGTTCGCCTGCAAAGTCGAAACTGCCCTGTCGCACCATGCGGATGTCGATGCTGCCCACCGCCTCCACCACATCGTCGGCATTCTGGATCAAGGTCGCGCCTTCGCGGATAAGTGTATAAACGGTTGCACTACCCATTAACGCTTTGCCGTTAAGGGAAAAATATGACGCAGCCTGCATGGATTTACGCCCGCTTTAGCTCGTTAGAGCAGAGCAAGGGGCATTCGCTAGAACGCCAAATCAACGAGGGTCGGGCTTTCATCGAACGTATGGGCTGGGAACACTCCGACCAGCGCGAGATAGTTGATGAGGGTAAGTCTGCATTTCACGGTGCTAACCGATCCGAAGGCTCACTGCTATATGGCTTTGAGCAAAAAGCCCGCGAAGGTCATTTCAGCAATGGTGCTGTCCTTGCTGTAGAGAACCTCGATCGACTAACCCGACAAGGATATGAGGAAGCAGTCGAACTGCTTCGGTCACTGACCATGTCCGGCGTCACGGTTGCAACGTGGCATGATAATCAGACCTACGAAGCCAACACGCGCATCGACATGATGAAGGTCATGTCCATTATCCTCAAGGCAGAACTTGCCCGCGAGGAAAGCGAGAAAAAGAGCATCCGCATTAAGGCCAGTTGGACCAAAAAGATCGACGCAGCGATAAACGGCGACCGGCGCGCATTGACCAAAATCCTACCGGCTTGGCTGACACGCGATGACACCACGCACGAAATGCTAATCAACCCATATCGCGCAGCGGTCGTAAACGAGATATTCGATTGGTATATTGAGGGACGCGGTTTGCCCTCGATTGTCCAGCGCCTCAACGAGCGCCGGGAAGCCTCTTGGGCCTATGGTATCAAAGATCGAGGTCAGGGCTGGAACACTGCATACCTGCATAAAATCCTCACCAATCGAGCAGTCATCGGTGAGTTTGAACCGATGAGCAGGCCACGTTCGGTCATCCACGAAATGACCAAAGGTATCATCGTGCAGAACTTCTACCCTCAGATCGTCACTGCCGAGAAATTCAACAGGGTCCAGCAGCTTCGGGCGCAGCGCGCAAAATGGGGTGGTCAGGCGACCAAGACGATGAACAACCTGCTTTCAGGGATTGCAAAATGCAGCACTTGTGGTGGAGCAATGTATTTTGAGAGCCAGCAGAAAGTCGGTCGGCGCACAGGTCACAAGTTACTGGACGGTTCCCCCTCGACCTATGTGGCGAAAACTGACCGCAGCTACTATCGCTGTAACAGCGCCCGACGCGGCCACACATGCACCAACAAAACGCGCATCCGGTATGAGACGCTTGAGAAGTCCATACTGGACGCGATGTTCGATCTTGCGATGAAGGACAGCACTTTCAAGCCCAGCGACAAGGTAGCAAACCTGACCATCGCGATTGCCGAACTGGATCGCTCGATTGCGACCAAGCGTGAGCAAATGCAGCGAGGATCGGACAATTTGCTTGAGGTGTTCAGCAAGTCCCTAGCCCAGCGCGTCGCCCAGCTTGAGGCCGAAGTCGATGCTGACGAAACGCAGCTTGCAGGAATGCAGAAGGAATTGGAGATCGAACGCGGTTCTCTGCGCCCCGAAGAGGACACCAGCTTATTGCTTGCTGCGCGAACCGCCCTCGGTAGCGAGGACAAAGACGAACGCTATCTAGCCCGCGTTCAGACGCATCAAAGCCTGACCCGGTTGATTGACCAGATGTTCTGCGACAGCCGTGGCGAAACGCACGTAACCCTAAACAACAGCGATGTTTATGTCCACATCGCGCCCGATGGTCGAACCACTGCCGTTGTGCATGAAGGACCGGATGGCGAACGGGATTGGAACCCGGATCAGGAAGCAGCCGAATGAGGGCATTTCAAGCCCCGTAGAGCGTTACCCTAAATGAAAGCCCCGCTGTTACACAGTCGGGGCTTCTTTGTTCTCGTAGGTCTCTACGGGGACCAGCGACGGCGTTTAGCAGCGTGGCAACTGCAAGAGATCAGAGCCGACATGCAGATCAAAACAGGCTGGCTTACGTTCGCAGTAGATACGCACTCCCTGAAACGAAAACGCGAAAGCATCATCTTCGAAGTCGGGGTGGTAGTCGAAAGTGGTTTCTACATAATTGGCAAGTGCGTTGAGGTCGATCTGCGTTTGCATCTACTGTCTCCTTCCAACAGCATATGCAGCCACCTGCTTAGGTAATCATCCACTCTTTGATGCTCACGCGAGATAATTGGACCACAAGCTGAACCACTATTTTCTTGCTCTTTTGGCTGAAAGGCTTTGCATGTCTTTAGGCACATCAACCGAAGAGGAAGTGCCTACATGGACTACACCGAAGTTATACGCCCAGCCGACTTAGCGCTGCTTGAGGCAAATTGGACTGAGCAGTTAAAGGTCAAGGGGACAAACGGAGAAATGGATCTAACCCCGGTGGTCAAGATATTCAGCCCGATCGGATCGGCCACAATACTAGTGACGGAAAAAGACCCGGAAAGCGGGTTGTCGTTCGGGATAGTGGATTTGGGATTTGGTTCGCCGGAAATGGGCTATCTGGACCTAGAGGAAGTCCTAAGCGTAAAGCTGCCCGGTGGCCTGCGTATGGAGCAGGACTTGTATTGGAAAGCGGATAAAACCCTTAGCCAGTATGCCAGCGAAGCGCGCCGGTTGCAGCACCTCAGAGCATAAATAGAAGGCAATGCAGACACCTAGCGCGTAGCGTTTCTGAATTGCTCTCCTTATTATTCGAAATGGAAAAGCCCCGGCCATCAGCAAGCCGGGGCTTTTCTCATATCAGGCCAACGCGGCCTTGATCTGCTCGTCAGATGCGCCCTTGTCCTTGAGCGCCGTCTTCGTCTGCTCGGGGGTCCACTTAAACCGCTTTGCCGCTGCCACCGTCGATTTCAGCTTCTGCTCAAAGGTCTTCGGAGGGCGTGTGCCAGCGCTGCCTTTCGGCGCTACGCCTTTAGCGACATCGCTAATCGTGAGATACTTGTCGAACTCGCCTTCGCCGGTCAACTCGATCAGCGCAGTGATGAAGCCGCCGAACTGGCCTTCTGGAATGTAGTTGGTCGTCGTGCCGTTGATGGTCAGGCTAGGAACGCTGAATTCCACGACGCCATTCTTCGACTTCCACAGCTTGTTGGGGACTTTGCTATTGCCCGACTGCTGCTGGTTGAGTGCAGCTTCGAACCGTTTAATCAGCTTTGCCCGGTCCTTCGACACATCATAGGGCTTCGCATCAAACTCAGCTTTGAGATTGTTGTCGATGAATTTGCTCAGGTCGATCTTCGCCATGACAGTCTCCTTTGGTATGGAGCGTAACTGCCCGACATAAGTTAACAGTTCAACAAAAAAGGGCGACCGACTGGCCGCCCCTGTGTTGTAAGTTAGAAGGATTAAGCAGGCTTCTTTTTGTCCTCGCGGGTTTTACGCAGCTTGTCCCGGCGCGCTACGATCCCCGCATCGGCTTCGACCAACGCCGGGTCCATCTTCCCATCTCTGATTTCCTTGGCGTAGTGGTTCATCGCCGCTTCAAAATGCTCCGACGGCACAACCACGCTGGTTTCGTCGCCGACGATTTTGATGGGCTGGTTGTTGACACGAAGTGTGATCTTCGTTTCCGTCTTACCGATGGTGAACCAGCGCCGACCATTTTCGCTTGGGTTTTTGAACAACGCAATCTGCTTGGTGATGCCGTCGAGCAGTATGGACTTTGCGTTGCGTTCCTGCCCGGTGTCCGATGCAAACTCAGCCGACTTAGCAACGGGGACGATCATGCTGGGATTAAAAGCAACCATATTGTGCCACTCCGATCTTCGTAAGCAACAGCGCCTACTCCAATCGTATGCAGTCACCTGACTTGATAATCACCCACTCTTTGACGTTGACTTCCTGTGAGATCGGCAGGCCCGATAGCAAAAATAAGGATCAATAATTACTGCCAGCATAACGCCCAACAAGGTGAGTTAGTTCTGGTTCAGGCTGTTTATGAACGCACGACGATACCAATCTCCGGGCAGGCCATCCAAACCAGAGGTGACTTTGAAGACAAGATAGTATGCATCACAAGCATCTTCATCAGAAGCAGCTTCGAAATTGGAGAGCGCCTTACTTACCCGCTCGACCTCGCTTGGCTTCAATCCTTTAAACTCCCGCGCGAATGCATCTTCAACCGCCTTATCAGAGAGTTTCTTTTGATTATCCGAGACTGCGACCTTCACCGGATAATCAGCCAATTCAGCGTCGATTGCCTTTCTCATCAGAGCTAAGTAGCTTGAAAGCGCTTGCGACCCAGATGCTGCAACGGCCCTAAATTCGGCCATCGGATCGTTGTTATTTTGCGAGAAGATAGCCTTACACTCTTTAGCATTCGCCTTCGTCGGAATTGCTGCCATATAGCTAACAAAAGCCCTAACATCGGTATCACTAAGGCGGCTAAGTCCAGAGAACATCAGCTTCATTGAAGTCGCTTGGCCTATTTCCCGGCCCATGGTGTACGCCAGCTCGTTAGACAATGATGCCCTTGCATTATAAAGTTGTTCCGCCAACTTATGGATTAGTTTACCGTTACTATAAATCCTAAGTAGATGGTCGCGAAAAACCGCAGTTCCTGCCGCATCCAATTTCACACTAGAGGCCATCTTATCTAATGTCTCAGGTTTGGACATCGAGATGCGTAGCGACTGTTCAATCTCAGCTAGTGTGTAGGATGATATTGGGCGCGACGATGTTGGCGTCGACGGGCGTGCCGCTGCGACTGGCGCTGGTGTACGCACGGTCTGTGGAGTTTGTCGCACCTCAGAATTTCCGATAATGAAGTCTTCGAAGTCGATCCCGGCCATCGCTTTATTGCTGTTATCAAGCCAATTGATTTCTTCTGGCCCAGCCGAAGTAGCAAATATGACAGCTTTTTGCGGAAAGTTCAGTAGTGACAGATAATGGCCAACTATCGCGTTACCCACGCCAGTCTCTTGCTTGACGCCTTTATTATCGAGATAGCTCGCGTGAAATCCCACCCTCCCTTTCGGAGACAAAAGCCTCTTGGAGCCGGCTAACCAGATAAGCGCACAAGATGAAAGGCAATCACCGTTTTCCACAACCAGCGTTGAGTAGCCAGTCAGTCGTATCAGCTTGCCGATCTCTATGGCGGGCACAAGCGCACCACCTCGACTATCTAGAATAACAATCGCTTCTTTGTAGCGGATTGATAGCGCTCGGAAATTCTCTAAGTCAGGCGCTTCGATCGCACCGTCGATGATGATTGCTTCGAAGCCGTCTGAGACTTGACGGTGCGTTATATTGGCCGCAGTAGACGGTTGCGAGAGAGCGATTAGCAGCCCTGCTACACACCAAAATGCCTTGCGCATTACGCTATGACCAAGCGCTCCTCGAACCACGCCGCTAACCCTCATATGTAACCGCCCCCAATTGTTGCGCCCATGGCCAAGCATCTAGCGTTATGCGCCTGAGCTTCTTTCATCTTCATTTAGATCAATCTCGCCCCGCTAAATAGTCGATGCGGCTTGGACCAGAAAGAAAATCCTTCAAAAGAAAGAGGGTTGACGGTTCCTACCAGTCCGCGACCTCCCCTAAGGCGGACATCCTTAGCATACTGAAATACGGTGGTGCGGTATGACCCAGCAGCCAACGTACAATGCTTTCATCCATTTTGCCGTGCCGATCTGCAACGGCCATTTGGCGGAGAACCCAATTACAGGCGCGCTTCAAACCCCGCAGCAATGGATGGCTTTCAAAAAGGAACTGGCAGCGAGGGAATGGCTGGTTGATAATGGCTACCCCGCGCCACTGATCGTTTACAACAACTGCGATACGCATTCGGAACGCGGGGAAATAGTAGTGGTCATGCACGACAAGACTGCCGCGCTGATGCTCAAGCTGGCTATGATCTAGGCAGTTGGTGGAATGTCCTGCTTGGGTAGCATCGCCTCATAGGCCTCGGCAGCGTCGAGCAAGGCACGTTCAGCCTTCGCATCGTTGATAGACTGCGCGAGCCGTCTGGCCCGTTCAGCTTTCTCGCGAATTAAGCGCTCATCCTCATCCATCGCCCTCCAAGCGCTGGGCATCAGAAGCGTTCCCGTCGTTTGGTTTCAATAACGGGCCTTTAACCGCTCCACTTCTAGTGGATCAGGATGAAGACGAGAATTGCATTCCTCATTTCCGACCAGCACCTCATTCCACATGGAGGCATTGGCCAATTCGCTAAGGGCTTCTGCGAAATGGCTGCGCGCAACAACTGCGTGGTTGACCTGATCCTCGACAAAGAGCCGCGTCATCAGTTTTTCCAGCCCAACGGCCTTACGGTCATTCCCGTGTCAACGGCGGTCAGATTCCAGACCACCGGGGCGGAGTAAAAGCAGGCCACTGTTGAAGCGGGCCTAACGATATGAAGAGGGCCCCGATCGGGGCCCTCTTCATATCGTGGTCGTCATTGATCAGGTGGCGGTGATCTCGCCAGTGTCTGCGTCGACGACCGGAGTGGCCTGGTTTTGCTCCGCCCCGGCAGCACGGCGGCGGGCGGACTGCTTGAGGCGGTAGCTATCGCCGTTCATGGCCAGGATGCTGACGTGGTGCGTGAGCCGATCGAGCAGCGCGCCGGTGAGCCGCTCGGATCCCAGGACCTGCGTCCAGTCCTCGAACGGCAGGTTGGATGTGACGATCGTTGATCCCCGCTCATAGCGCTGCGAGAATGTCTCGAACAGCAGCTCAGCGCCTGTGGGCGAGAGAGGAACATAGCCCAGTTCATCGACGATCAGCAGCTTCACCGCTGCAAGATCGCGCTGCATCTTGAGCAGTCGCTTTTCGTCCCTCGCCTCCATCAGCTGGTTGACCAGGGCAGCGGCGGTCGTGAACGCGACCGTGAAGCCTTTCTGGCAAGCCGCCAGTCCCAGCGCGAGCGCCACATGGGTTTTGCCGGTGCCGCTGTTGCCCAGCGCGATGATATTTTCCCTCCGCAGGATGTATTCGCAGCGGGCCAGCTCCAGCACGAGCA
>NZ_JAHRGM010000002.1 GCF_019097845.1 Sphingobium sp. AS12
AATCCGCTGGTCAGCGCAATCCGCACCGCCTCCTGCTTGAACTCTTCTGTATGCTTGATCATCTCGTCGGTCTCCTGTTGCGAGCTCTAATCGCTCAGGTGACCGGCGCAAATCCGTTACAAGTCCAGTGCGCCATCAGTGGGAGCACAGCATCGCCCCTATCGAACAGCCCCGCTGGTCGATCACCTTTAGAAGCCTTTCCGACCGGAACCGCACGGGGTGAGCGGGCGGGACTATCCCAAGACGCCCGACGGTCGTTACTTCGTCGTGCGCGGGCGACTGTGGCGGACGAGCAATCCAGCGCTCGACCCTGGACTTCGCGAGCGCCTCGTCGGCGAGCTTATGGACGCCCGTCGTGCCGTCGGCGCCGCAAAGCGAACGGATGACCGAGTGGCGGAAAAGGCGGCACGCGATGCTGTCGATCACGCCAAGGTCGCCCTGGGCGAACGCGGTCCAGTCTGGTGGAACGACGGTGCACCTGACCTCAACCGTCATCTCGCCAGCACCGGCCCTTACGCAGACTGGTATGCCAACCTCTCGAAAGAAGAGGACTAGGTCTTTCCGCGCCGCTTGCCCTTGTCGGCAAGCTCGACCCATACCGGCGCATGGTCGCTGGTCTTTTCCCAGCCGCGCGGGCGGCGGTCGACATCCGCCGCAACAAGACGAGTGGCAGCCGGCCGGTTGAGCAGGATGTGGTCGATGCGCAACCCCGCGTCCCGTTCGAAGGATTGACGCCAATATTTCCAGAAGGTGTAGATCTGCTCGCCGGGATGGAGATGGCGCAAGGCATCGGTCCATCCTTGCGCGACCAGTTCGGCATAAGCCTGCCGCACCTCGGCTGCGAACAGCGCATCGTCGCGCCAGCGCTCGGGCGCATAGACATCGAGGTCGGTCGGCATGACGTTGAAGTCACCGGCGACGACGACGGGGGCATCCAGGTCGAAGAGGCCCGCGAGGTGGTCATGCAAGCGGTCGAACCAGCGCAATTTGTAGTCGAACTTGGGTCCTGGTCGGGGATTGCCGTTGGGAAGGTACAGGCCTGCAATAAGCACGCCGTTTACGGCGGCTTCGATATAGCGGCTCTGGTCGTCATCCGCGCGTCCAGGCAGGCCACGACGCGTCTCTTGGATTTCGCCGACTCGGCTCAGGATCGCGACGCCGTTCCAGCTCTTCTGTCCGTGCCAGATCGCGTCATAGCCAAGATCCCGGATGGCGGCCTCGGGGAAGCTTTCATTGGGCGCCTTCAATTCCTGGAGGCAGACCACATCCGGCTCGGCCAGTTCAAGCCAGCGCAGCAGCACGGCGAGCCGCCCATTGATCCCGTTCACATTGTAGGTTGCGATCTTCACGCACAGAGAAGTGCATTGAGCGCGTTGTCGTTCCGGCAGCACCAGTTCAGGAGATGGTTGGTCCCGCTCGCCCGCGACCGAATTGCCAACTGATTCCGTCGGTGCGCATGATGCCCGAAGCGGCCTTGCCGATGTTGCGTTCAAGCACGTCGCGCCACGGCACCAACGTGAAGTCCCGCGATCGCTCGACGACAGCGAAACTCCCGCTTTCGAGATTCACCCGCCGAGCGATCTTGCCCTCGATCCGCTCGCCGATCCGGGCAGGCTCAAACCGTTTCCCGATCTCGTCGCCGATCCGCTCGCCGGCGTGTTGCAATTCACGCTGGCGCAGCGTGTCCAACGCGCCGTCGCGATATCGAAATGCAGACCGCTCGCCATCCGCCAACTGCTGCTCGATCAGCCACTGCCGCCGCGCCGCCAGCGCGGTTCGCACCTCCTGCCCATAACCGACATCGCGCATGGCAGCCTGAATGCCCTCGGCGAGTTCCCGATCGAGCCAGGTCGGTGCGTCCTTCCCGGCCAGGTCGTCGATCGGTGACCGCGAAAGGACCGAGAGCGTTACTGGCCGGTCGCGCTGCTGGGATTTCGCAAAGGCATCGGCGCGAGCGAGATGATCGTCGGGGATCGTCCAGCTTCCATCCGCCTGACGCTCAGGTCCGCTGCCCATGCGCCGCATCGCCTCGAGCCGCCGGACATGGCTGGTCGCGAACGCCTCGCTGGCTTTCGGATCGTGCGCCAAGTGCAGGTCGATCGAATAGCGCCCGCCATTGGCACGGGCGACTGCATCGACATTGCGATCGGCTTGGGTCACCTCGATCCGCGACGGCGCGATCCGCACTGTCGATCCCTCTGGCACCGATGGCGTGGCGTCCCCTCGGCCGATATCGAGATAATGGACCCGGCCATCGACCCCGTCGATCATCAGGTAATGCCGGTCGCGATGCTCATCGGAAAAGCCTCGGCTGATGACCCGTCCGACCAAGGCCTCGCGCAGGTCATTCGACACGACCTGCTCAACGCCGGCACGGTCAAGCCTGCGGGCGGTCAATTCACGCTGCATGAGCCGGATGATGTCGCCGCGCTCACCCATGCGTCGGAGCGTGTCCTCCAGCCCCTCGGCAAGCCTGTAGCGTCCGCCGCCGACATCATCGGCCAGGCCCATTGCCTTGAGTTTGCGCAGTCGGCCTGCCGCGACCGACTGCTGGAAGGGGTCGTTGTCGGCCGGCGATACCGTTCGATCGACGTCCATGCGGCGCAGCAGGCGGCGGTCGATCGCGGTCAGCCGTTCCTGGTCAATATCATGGCGCAGGCGCGCCGCGATCTCCTGATCGGTACAAGGGCCGAGGTCGAGCGTCACAAGCTCTGCGGCGCGCTCGCGAAGCCCGTGCGCAATATACCCACGCGCGATGACCAGATTGTCGCCTTGGTCATCGACCCCGCGCAGCACGATGTGGGTATGCGGACGCTCGGTGTTGAAATGGTCGACCGCGACCCAGTCGAGCTTCGTCCCGAGGTCCTGCTCGACCTGCGTCATCAATCGCCGGACATAGGGCTTCAGGTCGGGATATTCAGCGCCGTCCTCGGCAGAGACGATGAATCGAAACTGATGGCGGTCGCCAGCGGTGCGTTTCAAGAAATCATCACCGTCGGCGCGGTCGGTTTCCGGGCCGTAGAGTTCGCCCGGCAAACCCTCGCGCGTGACGCCGTCGCGCTGGATATACCGCATGTGCGCGCGGGCAGCCTGACCGCCCTTGCCCTGGAACCGTATCAGGCTTGCCTTTACCACCGCGCGACGGCCGCGAAAACCGCCAAGCCGATCACGGCTCGACAGCAATCGTCCCATGCTCGCGCCGCGCCCGATCCGACTGCCGTCGAACCGACGCGAGCGCAGTCCGTCTTTGGGCCCCGTCTTGATGCCCGCGAGACGCGCCGCGGCGAGGATACGTCCGCCATATTTGACGACCTTCTTGCCTTCCTTGCCGCGCTGCCTGCCGAGCCTGGGGATGAAGTCGTCGTCAGACATCGAGACGACCCCGAGTCTCGCGATAATCGGTGATAAATGGCAGAATTCCGCCGCTCTTGAGCGCCATGTCTCGCGGTCGCGATTGCCTGTCTCGTGAAAAAAGGATGTGCAGACAAATGCTTGGCAAGGGTCGCGAGACACTGCCTTTATCTTGTTTCCCCTCTCTTCCTTCCTTCCCACCATCAAGGCTCAAAAAAATGGGAGAGACGCCGCCGAACCGACGCCGCCTCTCTCCGCGAAATCCATCTACGTCAGTGCGCATGGAGCATTGCATCCCGCGCCCTGACCAGCGATCTGAACTGGCGGCATCCCATCATCCCGTGGGCCTGGCCATCGCCATTCACGAGCATGGTGGCACAGAACCACTTGCCATCGAGCCGCCCGCAAATCGCGATCCGATCGAGCTCGAAATCCTCGTCGTCAGCGCTTTCGTAGGTGCCGATCCAGCGTTCCTCGACCCTCGCATCCCAGCGAAAGTCCGCTTCCTCAGCCTCCAGAAACCGGTGTGCCAGTGCCTCTCCGGCGCCGCGTCCGAACTCCAGTTCCAAGCCTGAGATCAGCGCCGCCATCACGCGATCCGACGCCGTTCCGATGCTTTGATACATGCTCATTGTGACCTCCAACGCTTCTGTTCTCACCATCGAGAACGGCGTTTGAGGGACGGGTGGCGGAGCGGCTGTCAGGGCCGCGGAGCGCAGTGCAGCGCCGCGAAGCGGACGTGGGGGGAACCGATTTTCGAAGAAAATTGGGGGGCACCCGCGGGCCTTGATAGCCGCTCCGCCGCCCGTCATGCTGGGTCTATCGAGACGAGCTTCCTCCCTCTCCATCAGGCAGGACATCTCTCTCAATCCCGCTGCGACAGGGCGACGAACAGGGAGGGAACCGGCGTCGTGGCCGGCCGATCCGCATCACCTGTGAGTACATTCCGGCGCACGGCGAAGATCGACTGAGGCGAGGCTGGCCGGGCCGCGACCATCGCCGGCACAGATGCCGATGGCGCGACGCTGGCGAGATAGCCGATCGTCTCCGACGGCAGCGCACGACGCCCGGCAAGATGCTCGGCATAGCGGCCGGGGCCGGCATTATAAGCCGCGAACAGGCCCGGATAGCCGAAGCGGTCGTACATCAGCCGGAGGTAGAACGTGCCCGCCAGGATGTTGTCACGCGGGTCGTCGGGATCACTGCCAAGCCCGAGCCTGGCGCTCATCTCCTCCCATGTGCGAGGCATCAACTGCATTAGTCCGATCGCGCCTGCCGACGAACGGATCGGGTGGCCACCCAGATGCGTGCGGCCCCGGCTCTCGGCGTGCATGACGCGCTCGATCCACGCGACCGGCACGCCGAAGCGGTTCGAAGCGTCGACGATATATGGCCGCCAGTTGTCGACCGATTGGGCGTGCGTCGGGCTGGCGAAAAGCAGCGAAGCAGCGGCGAGCCAGAACCTCAGCGTGCCCATAGCAGCCGCGCCTTTCCGACGACATCGGTGCCCTCGGTCACCCCGAAATAGCGCCCGTCGAACGAAGCCGCCGCATCCATCAGGAGGAACAGCTGGCGTCCGCGCAGCCGCACGCAGCCCGACCACATCGGCATCGCACGGCCTGCGCCATCGGTGACGCGGCGCTCGGCGATCCAGTGTCCGTTGACGAAGATTTCCTGCCCCAGCGCGCAGACCTCATCGCCCGCCGCAGCCGCGACGCGCTTCACCAACGGCACGTTCGTCGGCAGGTAGCGGCGCGTCCCGGCGAGGCGGCGGAAGGTTTCGGGAACGCGCGCGATCACCATGTCACCGGGTTCGGCGAGACTTTTCGGCGCTACCGAATAGAGACCGATCGGCGCGCTTGCCGAGGCATTCCACACGAGGCGCGGAGTAGGCGGGAAGGCTGCGGAGGCGAGCAGGATTGCCGCGCCCGTCGCACCGATCGCAATGCGCCGTCCGAGCCTTTTTCGACGCAGCTTCGCCGCGCGCAGTGCATCGCCCCAGGCGAGCAGCGGCGCGTCCGCGCCGCGTGCGTTGCGCCCGGTCACGAGCGCGAATCCCGCGCGCCGCTGTCGCGGCTCCAGGCGTCGAGGTCGTCGATATGGTACTGCACCATGCGGGTGTGGCGGCGAAATGCCGGCCCCTTGCCATCGCGCCGCAGCCGCTTGAGCGACTTGGGCGAGATCTTGAGATAGGCCGCGGCCTGGTCCGTGGTGAGGAAGGGCGAGCCGCGCTTCGCGCGGCCCGCACGGTCGATGTCGCTGTCGTCATGCATGGTGGTCGGGGTCCGAATCTGGCGGCGGCGAAAGTGCCGGCGCGTCCCCGAACCTCGCCAACCCGGCCCGGCGGCGGGAGTGTCGAACCGATTTCCGGTTTCGACACCCCCGGCACGCGGGTTCAGCGGGACCAGATGAGCTTCCAGTCGGTGCCGTCGCCTTGCACGAGTTGCGCATAGATCGGCGAAGGCAGCGAAGGGTCGTCGAGTTTCAGCGACAGATATTCGGTGCCGGTCTCGCGCGCGGCCTTGGTCCAACCCGCGCCGATCTCAACGGCGCCGGCGAAGACGCGGTGGTCGGGTGCCTTGTCGTTGTCGCGTTCGACTGGCCGGATGGTCGCCTTGACGTTGAGCGTGAGAGTGCGGATCGAGCCCGAAAAGATACCGGATTCGTCGCGGGTGAAGGTTCCGATCTGTGCCATGATGCAATGTCCTTTGCTTCTCGAAGCCGCCCCATGCGGCCTCGACGGGCGGACATCGGCGGCAGCAGGTCCGGCGCTGCACCCGCAGGGCCGAAGCGCAGCGGAGGACGCGGTTAGCGGGCTTTCTTGTCCCGCGAGGAGGACGCGCACGCGTCCGGGGAAGAAAGTTCGCTTGCCGCGTTGCGGCGGCGGACGGCCTGCCGCAGGCCGCCTTGTCAGACGAGGCCAGTGGGGCGGTCGGGACGCGCGGCACATGAGCCAGGCACGGTTCGTGTTACCCACAATCACTATCCGGCTGTCTTGCAGGGGCGTCGGCTCCGCGATTTTCTCGCCGGAGCCGGCATCCATTCGGGGGACTCGCATGACCAGCAAAGACATCGCCGACAGGCTCGCCGCGACGCGTGGGATCAGCAAGGCGAAAACCCGCGAGATCGTCGCGGCGGTGCTCGACGCGATCTCGACGGGCGTTGCAAAAGGCGAAGTATCGCTGGCCGGGTTCGGGAAATTCTCGGTGTCGAGGCGCGCCGCGCGTCCCGGTCGCAATCCCCGGAGCGAGGAGACCATCGTGATCGGGCCGTCCTCCCGCATAGGCTTCCGCGCCGCAAAGGCATTGAAGGACCGCCTGGCCGGGCGATGACAAACTCGGTCTCCGATCTTGCGGAAACCGAGGCGCACGGCGCGAAATCTTTGAGACCTCGGGTCGCGCCGAGGGAGACGCGGGCGGCACTTGACCCGCCGCCCGCGTCTCTTTTTCCGATCAGGCGGCAAGCCTTTCCTGCTCGCGTTCCGGCTCTTGCCTGGCCGCCCTAATGGCGGCGGCGATACTCGCGACACCCCCGCGCGCAGTATAGGCAGCGGGCGGGAAGCGCATCCAGCGCGGCACCCAGCGCTCCACTTTGGCGCGGCCATTTGCGCCTTCAACATGATCGCGGGCGATCTTCTTTAGTGTCTTCGCCTTCTCGCTTTCATTCGCCTTGGCGACGACATCGCCCGCGATTTCGGTGAGCAACGCGGTCGCCACCTCACGGTCGCGGATCAGATCGAACAGGCATTCGTCGGCCTGCCACCAGTCAGCCATGTCGATGCCGAGATGGCTGCCGACCGCATCGACGGCGGCGCTTCCGACCGCCAACGTCTCGCCCATCGCGACAGCGACGATGTCGAGCACGACGCCATCGGGAAGCTCCAGCAGTCGGTGGAACAGCTCGCAAAGACCGTGGTCGTCGCCATTGCCGCCGGTGACGGTCGGCTCTTCGGGCGACAGGTCCAGCACCGCCAGCACGGCGCGACGATGCTCGTCGAAGCGCGCCTCGCCGACGCTGGTTTCGACGCTCTCGCGCACCTCGTCGTTGCGGGTCGATTGCGGATCGGGCCGCACGGTCCACAGCGGCGAGCCCATGATCGCATGAGCGACCATCAAGCGCAGCGCCACCCCCGAATGCGCTAGAATCGCGGCTCGCACGGCGGTATGGCGGTGCAGATCGACATAGGTCTGCATAGCGCTGGTGATCTCGGGCCGCGGGGGCTTTGCGCCGCTGTCGAGGGGTTCGCCGCGTGCGGCACGGCGCGCCTCCGTGCGGGTCAGATAGCCTTCATGGAAGGCCACCTCGCCATTGGCGCGCACATCGATATAGACGCGCCCGCCCTTGCGCTTGGCAGCCTTCTCATACTCCCAGCTATCGAACCGTGCGGACGGCGGCACGATCACGACATCGCTCCACCCGGCCTCCAGATAGGCCTCGCGGCGCGCGTCGATCGCCGCGTTCTGCGCCGCCCAGAAGGCGTCGGCGTCCGCGAAATACCGGTCGCAGCCGAACAGGTCGGCGACCAGCGCACCGGCGTATCCATCGAGGTCGAACAGTGCGTGGGCGGCGCTGATCGACTGCCCGCCCAAGAGCCACGCCTTCAATTGATGGCCGGTTGGGACATAGGCATTGGGGTCGACCAGTAGCGCCAGCCACGCGCGCTGTTGGGCCTTGCTTGCCATGGTCAGGTGACGGACGGTGACGCGGTCGATCTCCTCGCGGCGATAGAGGTCACGGATGCGCGGCATGAGATTGCCGAGCGCCAGAACGCGGCGGATGGTGAGGTCGGGAAGCCCGAAGGTCTCCGAGATGTCGGCCACCTCACGCCCTTCCTTGACCAGCCGGGTGAAGGTTTCCCATTGCGTCACCTCGTCGGCGTCGAGGCGGGCGAGGTTCTCGATCATCGATGCCTCGATGGCATCGGCATCGTCGCCCGCCGCGAGGATGCGGCACGGCAGGGGCTCGGCCTCGCCGGTCTCTGCGGCGATTAGCGCGGCGGCGTGGAAGCGCCGCGCGCCCGCGACGATCTCGTAACGATCTTCTTCGCCGGTCGACCGCACCAGCAGCGTCTGGATGACGCCGCGCTTGCGGATGGTGGGGAGGATGTCGCTGACATCGGGTGCCTTGCGGCTGTGGCGCATGTTGGTCTTGCTGACCGAAAGTCGGTCCTGCGCGATGAACATCAAGGTCATTGGTCTGCTCCTTCATTGGAGCCGGACGCGCGCGTAACCTTTGCGGGTCCGGCAAAATGGGCGGCGCGGACAAGCGCCGCCCGGTGATCATCCGTTGCCGGATGCGTCGGGCGGCGGCCCGATTTCTTCACCGCGCGCGAGGCGGCGCAGCAGGGTTTCAGCCCAGAGGATCGACCCGGCGCGGCGGCTCCATGCCGTCCAGACCGACAACCGGTGCCGGCTTTCGAAGGCGAGGTCGCGCTCGATGCCGAGGCCGAACGGCAGCCGGACCCCTGCGATCTCGGACAGGCTGAATGACCCGAGTTCGGGGCAGCCGAAGCCGAGGTCGGCAAGGCCGAACAGGGTGTCGTCGTCCTCGTCCAGTTCGGTCGCGAGCCATGTTGCGGCACCCAGCGGATTGAACAGCTTGAGCACCGGCACGGGATCAAAGGCCGCGTCCTTGGCGTCGGCGGCACGGCGGTTGACGGCGTTGGCGCGCAGCGCGAAACGCAGGTCAGGAGGCAGGAGGATCATGCCGCGATCCTCCCCTCGACCTGTGCGTCCATCGCCTCGCGGTGGCGCGCCATCAGCCAGTCAGCTGCCTTGCTGGCCTGACTGGCGGCGCGGAAGATCGCGCGATTGTCCTCGCGCAGCACCTCCAGCCACGATGCGATATAGTCGGCGTGGCGCACGGTCGGGACGATGCCAAGCGCGGCGCAAAGGAAGGCCGAACCCAGTTCGGCGACCAGCTCCTCGCGCGCATAACCCTTGGTCCCGAACCCGTTGGTCAGGTCGCGGTCCAGCCGCTTGGCGTGGCCGGTCGCGTGAGTCAGTTCGTGCAGGCAGGTCCGGTAATAGTTGATGTGCTCGAAGAAGGCGGGCTGCGGCGGCACCGACACGAAATCGGCGGACGGCACATAGAAGGCCTTAGTTCCACCGATCCGGAAATTGACACCCGACGCGGCGATCACCTCCTCGGCGACGGGCACGATCTCGCGCTCGGGGAGCGGCGCGGGGTCGAGCGCGAGGCCGGGCCGCAGGCCTTCGCACTGCGCGATGTTGAACACGGTGAAGCGCTTGAGGAACGGCACGGCCTTGGCCTCGCCGCCATCACGCGCGGCGCGGGCCTTCTCAGCCTCGGGGGTGAAGCGGTCGGCATAGACCACGGTCTGCCCGCGCTCGCCCTTGATGACACAGCCCCCGGCTTCCTGCGCCTGCCGGAAGGTCAGCCAGCTTTGCGAGGGGTAGCCATTGGCGATGACAGCGCCCCACAACAGCAGCACATTGACGCCCGAATAGCTGCGTCCGGTGAGCGCATTACGCGGTAGCGACGGCCCGGCGCAGGCGGCACCGCACGCCGCTGAATTCCATGGCTGGACCCAAGGGAAACGCCCGGCCTCAAGCTCGGATACGATCCGCGCGGTCACCTCGTCATAGAGATTGACGCGGGGTTCGGCAGAGTCGCCAGCAGCCTTGCCAAGGGCGCGACGGTTGGTTGGTTTGGACACCATAGCCTCCTCACCCGCCCAAAAAGCCCCATGGCCTCCCCCGAGAGGCGGGGGTGGGCGGCGAGACGCGACCAGAGGAGGCCCGGCTCCAGCGGCGCGTGCACCGACAGGGCGCAATGCAATGAAGCACTCCGCGCAGCGGAGTTGCGCGCGCCGCGACGGGCCTCAGGCGGAAGCGCCGGCCACTCCCGCCGACGAGGGAAGGCCCACGAGACAACGCCGCCGCGCCAGCGAGGCGCGGCGTCCATAGATGCGCCATGTGATCGTCACCGCAGGCCGTGCGCCGTTGTGGCGCGAGAAGAAAGGAGTGTTCTACCGAACGAAACTTACTGGCACAGTTTCTGCCTGACCGACTTACCGGTGCTGGTGATGAGCCGGCTGAGATTCCGAAAGGGAAACGGGACCATAGCATGTCGGTGAAGGGATCGAAGCCTGACTCCGCAGTCGGGCGGCTGACCTCCGGGCAAGGTGCGCATGGTGAAGACTGGATTGTCTGAATCCCAGTTTCCAGCGGTTAATAGGTGAGCGATGGCGAACGCGGATGACACGCCATTTCGTGCAGGGCGAGGAGCGCGGCCTAGCGAATCGCCGCCAGTCTGCACGGCGCGGCCCCGGTCAGGGGATCAAGGAAACGAACGGGGCACCTAAACGCATCGCGACTCCTCCTCGTGCAACTACGGGATCGCCTAAACAGGCCAGCGTATCGGACCTGCATGGCGACGGAGCCGTCATAGTACTCAAATGCCCGGTGTAATGGCCGGGACAGCCACCGCGAGGTGGACGGACCGGCGGTACAAGCGGCGAGTGATCGACCGTGAAATCCGCCCGGTGCGGGGGAAGGACGGCAGTTCTGCGTAACTCGACCAATCGATGGAAAGGAACTGCTGATGCAGACCGCTATTATCCTGAGAAGGCTCGAGACTCTTCCGGCCCTGTCGCGGGCGGGAAAGCGGGTCAATGGTCTTCACCGCTTGTTGAGATCGTCGCATCTCTACGAACGGGCCTATGTCAAAGTGTCCCGGAACCGGGGTGCAGCGACACCGGGCGTTGACGGGCAAAGCTTCGACGGCATGACGCTTGAGAGGTTAGCCAATCTCGCCCGGCAGGTGGCCGATGGCACTTACCGCCCCCGACCGGTCAGACGGGTCTATATCCCCAAGGGCAATGGCAAAATGCGCCCATTGGGCATCCCTACGGTCGATGATCGCATTGTTCAGGAAGCGGCTCGAATCGTCCTCGCGCAAATCTATGATCCTGTGTTCTCAAAGCATAGTCATGGGTTCCGCACGGGGCGCTCGTGCCATACGGCGCTCGAAGAGATCCGTAATACCTGGACAGGCATGAAATGGCTGATCGAGGTGGATGTTCGCGGGTTCTTCGACAACATCGACCATGACATCCTGCTTAGGCTTCTCTCGAAACGCATCGATGACCCTCGGTTCATCGGTCTGATCGAACGGATGTTGAAGGCGGGCGTCATGGACGACTGGACGTTCGAGCGGACCTATAGCGGCACCCCTCAGGGCGGCGTAATCTCGCCCTTGCTGGCCAACATATATCTCCATGAGCTTGATGAGTTCATGGAGGAAATGCGGATCGGCTTCGATCAGGGAAAAACGCGCAGGGCAAATCCTGCCTACACGCGTCTATCTCGCCAGATCGCTGATTATCGTGCCGAGATCGATGCGCTCCGCGCCGGTGGCGCGGACGATGCCGAGGTTCGTAACCTGTTGAAGCGGATCAAGGCAGTCACGAAAGAAAGGCGGGCATGTCCGTCTGTCGATCCAATGGACCCGGACTTCCGGCGCCTGCGCTATTGTCGCTACGCCGACGACTTTCTCGTCGGTGTAATCGGCAGCAAGGCTGATGCAACAAGGATCAGGGCTGAAATCGAAGCGTTCCTTCGTGATCGGCTCAACCTTGAAGTGTCACCGGAGAAGACGCGGGTCAGTGATGCATCGAAGGGATCGCCGTTCCTTGGCTTCCACGTTTGCGCCTTCACGTTGCGGTCTGCCGGATCAATGGCAGGGCGGTCGAAGGTCGGTGGCGGATCACGTCGTGTCCGTCGCCGACCAACGCGGGGCAATATCAAGCTGTGGGTGCCGAGGTCTCGGGTCTATGGGTTCTGCAGGCACAAGAAACTCGGCAACCTCGATCTGAGGAATGGCCGGGTACGTCCGCAGTTTCTCGACTCCAGTGTCGCGGAAATGGTCATTGCCTACAACTCGGAGCTACGTGGCCTCGCCAATTATTATGCGATCGCAGACGGCGTGAAAAGCTCGCTCGACGGCCTTGAACTCGTCATGTTCAGGAGCCTGCTGGCGACCATCGCGGCGCGGCAGCGCATAACGCGGGCGCGGGCCATGGCAAATCTGAAACTGGGGACGGACTATGGCGTGAAAACCATGGTTCGGGGCGAACTGCGGGTCCAGATGCTCTGGAGGTTGAAGCACCTGAACGTTCGGCCTTGGCAACGGTCGGTCGTGGATAACACCACGGTCGGCTCACGCCTTGCGCTGAGCACGAACGATATCATCACACGCCTCAGCGCACGCGAATGCGAGAGCTGCGGCGATGTTGATGGTCCGTTCGAAGCGCATCATCCCAACAGGCTGAAGGACAAGCGGCGCGGACCGATGACGGCGTGGAAACAATCGGCTCGGCGGCGCGGAACTATCGTTCTGTGTCGCTCATGCCACGTCCATCTCCACGGCGGCCGGTTGACCAGCGGAATGGAGAGCCGTGTGCATTGAAAGGTGCAAGCACGGTTCGGGGGGAGGCGCTGGAACGTCCTCGAAAGAGGCGTTCCGCGTCGACCCTACGAGACCCGGCACGGGGCTCGGGGCCGCACCGCGGCCTAAAGCGCGGTCGCAGACGGCGAACCGCGATGCACCGCGCCGCCAGGCGCGAGACAGAACGCACCCTTGCATGCGGCCGGCCAGCACGGCGGCGTGCGCGCGGGCCTGTGGGCCAGCCGCCGCCGTGCCACGGCCGCGCAAGCGTGCAGACGCGGGCAAATCCAATGCGCGACCCCTGGCGGCAGCGCAGCGCCGGCAGAGTGCGCTCATCATATCCCGCGTTCGATCAGGCATCGCCGCCGCCCCGCGAGGCGCCGGCAGACAGGTAGCCTTCAGCTATTCAGGCCGGGATTCGGCTTCCTTGAAACGGGGCATCTTACCGAAGGCCTTGGTCGCGGACTGCAGCCCGTCCCCGATGATCCAGCGCGCACGGGCGAGATGGCTCTGCCAGCAACATCGCGCGAAGTCGGGATTCACGTCTGGATCAACACCGAGGATGGCGGTCGCGCCGTCACGCCACATCAGCCCGGCATCGTCGGCGTCGAGCAACTCGGCATAGATCAGCAGATGCTGGCGATCGTAGAGAACGACATCTCCGCGTGGCGCTTCGCGATCAAGTTGATGTGCGGCCATGCTGCTTGTGGCCCTCCGTTCGAAACACCTCCGACCCGGTCGGATCGAACGATTCAGAGTATACTCCGTGGCGTTATACTCATCAAGGCGGCTGAACATGCAAGATGACGAGCCGCGCTGTCCTTGCCCATAACCTGAAGTTCCTGCGTGCGCGAAAGGGCCTGTCCCAAGAAGCGCTGGCTGACGCTGCCGAAATCGACCGAACCTATGTGAGCGCGCTCGAGCGGAAGAAGTACAGTGCAAGCATCGATCGGCTGGATCGGCTGGCGGCGCAACTCGATGTCCCGACCCATTTCCTTCTGATGCCTGAAATGCCGATCGGCGACGCGGAAAGCTAGTCGCCCTAGATTCGCCCGGCTAGCACCGCACGCGGACCCGCCCGAACCAGCGCACAGGCCAGCGGGATCATGCGCCGGACACGCGATTTCAGATGCTCGCCATCGCCAGGCCAGTCGCCGCCATAAATGCCGAGTGCGATGTCGCGTTGACTGGCGCCCTCACGGAGCGCGTCGCCAACGCGCAGCGCATCGACCAGTCGCGCAAGCCGCTGGTCGTTTTCTCCCTCGGTCACGCCATCGACCAGCTTGGCCAAGCGGCGAATCTCTCGTAGCTGGGGGTCAAGAGGCCGACCGAGATCGACCTGCGGGACGATCGACAGGGCGTCGCCACGGAGAACGTCCGCGCCGCGAACGAGAAGCTGCAGCGTTCCCGACGGGAGGTCGATCAACAGGTGACAGACATTCTCTGCCACTACTGCACGATATTTAACGCGCGATAGGTCGAGGCGCGGTCCCGACACTTCAATCACCGCCGCCAGCAAACACGGGTTTGCGGCCGCCGTCCAAAGCGGCGTCGCGTGCGCGCAGTCCAGCGACGGATCAATCGCGAAAGTGCAGCCCCCAGACCGACGCGCCCGCGACATCAGTTTTGCCGTCACCGATCTGCACCGCGTCGCGGTATGCTAGGTCTCGGCGCAGCAGTTCCCAGGCGAGCGCCGGGCGCCCTGCGGCACGGACCGGCGCATAGGCACCGGCGTCACGCCAGTCGGGCAGGCCAGTCTGCTGCATCAGTCCTGTTCCTGCCGGAGAAAGGCAGCGGCTTGAGCTTCCTGATCGGGACGCAATGCATCGATGGCGCCAAGATGGTCCGCCACCGTGTCACCGAGCAGGATCGATGGGCATTGCCCTTCGACATTGCCGAGATTGGGTCGGTGCTGGGCGTAGCCGACCAGCGCGGCGAGCTCGGGCGAGAAGTGCCGCGCGACCGCGGGCGGATAGACCAGCCATTGCAGCTCGAAGGGCTTGAGCCAGCCCAGGCAGTAGCTGACGATGATCCCGCGCCGGGGCGCGAGAGACAGGTTCGCGCCGCCACCATGGAGGGTCGAGCCCAGGAACAGCAGCGCGTCGCCCGGCATCACTTCGGGAAAGACCGCGTCCGCCTCGGGTAGCTCGCCAATGTCAGGATCGACATGACTGCCCGGCCAGAGCCGCGTTCCGCCGTTGGTGGCCGTGAATGGATCGATCGGCCACATGACATTGACGAGGTATTCGACGGCGCCTTTCGGCCCCGCCCACATATCCTGATCGCGGTGTGGCAGTTGCGCCGGGGCACCGGGATGGATCTCGATCGCCTGCGTCAGGTTCAGCGCGATGCGCTGACACCAGGGCAACAGCATGTGCTCGGCGATCTCGAGAACGCCGGAGTGCCGGACCAGCGCTTCGGCCTTCTCGGATCGACGCAGGAGCGCGCCGAAACGCCGCGTCCGCTCGCCATAGAAGACGCCCCGACACATCGGGGTCAACGCGAAAGCCGGTGCGAGATCGGCGGCAAGCGCGTCGATGATGGCTGGATCGAGCGCACCGCGCAGCACGCAATAGCCCGCGCGCGACAGTTCGCCGATGGCGATGTCCGCCACCGCGCTCACGCCGCAACCTCCAATGCGCCGACATAGGTGCCGGTCCAAGTGAGACGTTCGCGCATGTCCGGCGTCACGTCGATGCGGAACGCGCCGATTGTTCCGCCCTTGATGCGGACCGCAGGCCCCAGCGGCTCGGCACGCCAGCCCATCGCGAGCACCTCGCGGCGAAAGCCGTCGGGAATGACTCCGGTGATTTCAGAGATCCCGCGCGCCAGCGCAAAGTCGGCCATTGCCGAGATCAGCGCATTGCGCAGTTCGCGGCGGCGCAATGCGCCGTGCCGGCTCGGGAGACAGAGCCGCGTACTTTCCCAGATGCGTGGTCCGACCGGCACGCCGGCGACGCAGAGATGCGCAAAGATGTCACCTAACAGATGAGGCAGCCAGCTCGGCAGCATGCGCAGCGACGCCTCGTGGCGGCCGTCCGTTCCGATCGCGATAATATATATCGCATTCGGACCATCGAACTGGTCGACCTCGAAGCGGCCGTCGACGACCGGCACGTCCCAGGCGAAGAAATCTACGAACTGCGACTTGCGGTCCATGAACATGGTTTCGAGCGCGAGGGTGTGGGCGCTCTCAGGGTAGTTTTCGATCGTGAGGATCATGTGCTGCTCCCATGGCTAGATGCGCCATGGGAGGAAGCAGTTTGCCGCGTTCAGGATCAGAGCCCGGAAATCACGGTAGCTGGTAGATCTCGTCGACACCGATCTCGCCGGCGAGGACGGCGGCCACCCGCAATTCCTTGACCGACCGCACCCCATAGGCACGGCACGCGTCGCGGAAATAGCTCTCGACGGTGCGCTCGGTGAGGCCGAGCTTGTGGGCGACCGTCTTGTTCCGAAACCCGCGACCGGACAAGACGACGCAATCGCGCTGGCCCGGCTTGAGCCGCGGCGGCGGCGCGATGGCCGCAGGCGAGCCGGAGAGTTGCCGGGCGCGCGCGAATGCGAACAGGCCGAAGGTCTGCGCCGGGCCAACCGCCAGTTCTGCGCGTCGGGTGCTGGTGAAGCCGGCGAAGGTGCACGAGCCGAAGCAATGGCCGAGTTTCGCACAGGGCACGGTGACTCCTTCGACCAGATTCTCGCGCCGGCCGAGCTCGATCGAAACCCGGTCGGCATTGTCCAGCGCCATGCGCGCGAAGAGTTCGGTCCAGGTCGCGGCGGTCTCGATTAGCAGCGAACCCCGCATGACAACGTCGCGGCGATAGCGGCAGCGGTCTATGATGCGACGTGATGCACCCTCGGGATAGTGACGGATATCGACCATCCCGGGCCGCCACTCCCTCAGGTCCTCATGGGTGACGAGCGCGAACCATGGCGCGCCGATGTACGCGCCGAAATCGCCGGCCAGCGCGCGCATCGCGGAAAAGTCGGCAATCGCGCGGATCGCCTGAACAATATCGTGCGAAATTTCGCACGCACCTTCTCGCCACAGCTCAATCTCCAGAGCCACGTTTCGACCTCCTGCCGCGGCTCGTCCGCGATCCCGGATCCCCTTCGCCGGTCCGTTGATGCCATCTCCCCGCTCGCGACCATGACAAAGCGAGCGCCGCCAATGGGTAACGCCAATGTGGCGCCAGATCGGCGCGACCGATCTCCCGCGACAGCGTTACCCATTCCGGCCGGCCGCTTGTCCAAGACCGCACTCGCGAGGATCGCGGACCTCAAATCCGGTGCTCGCGAAAAAAATGGGAGGCAGGCAAAATTCGCGTTACCAATTGTCGGGTGGGAAACTGTCTATCCTTCTTCGAACAATTGTAGCGAGGCCGGCCCCGCCTGAATGATCGACGATGACGACCTCAATGCTTGGTTCGTGCGAGAGGTGCTCCCTCTCGAGCGGGCGTTGTCGTCCTACATTCGCCGGAACTGGAGGGTGCCCGAAGACGTGCTGGAACTGAGGCAGGACATCTACGAAAACGTACTGATCGGCGCGCGCCGCACGCGGCCGGCGAACACGCGCGCCTATGTCTACACGGTCGCGCGCAACCATCTGATCAACAATGCCAAGCGCGCAAGGATCGTACCGATCGAGGCGATCGCAGATCTCGACAGCGTAAATCAGGACATCGACTTCGCGATGTTCGAAGCCGAACGGACTCTGACCGCGCGCGATGAACTGCGGCGCGCGAAGGAGGGCATCGACAAGCTTCCGCCCAAGTGCCGCGAGGTGATCCTCCTGCAAAAGGTCGATGGCCTGACCGATCGCGAGGCCGCTGAATCGCTGGGCGTCTCGATCGAGACGGTGCGGCGGCAGATCAAGCTCGGCATGAAGGCGCTGTTCGATCACATGGCGGGCGGCACGGGCCGGATCGTCCGCAAGAATTATCGCCGTCGCAGCGACCACGAGGTGCTGCCATGAAGCGGCAGGAAGCAATCGAGGACCAGGCGCTGGACTGGCTGATCCGACGCAACGGCGAAGGCTGGACCGAGGACGAGCAGGCCGAACTGGACCTTTGGCTCGAGGAATCCATGGCGCACAAGGCCGCGTTCTGGCGCGCCGATCATCTGTGGCAGCAGGCGGATCGCATCGGATCGCTCGGTATCGACACCCATGCGGAGCCGGAGGAGGCAAAATCGCAGCGCAAATGGTGGCCCGCGGCCATCGCTGCCAGCATCGTCGCCGCGGTCGGCATTGGGGGCATGTCGCTCGGCCCTCGGTTTTTCGAACAGCCGGCCATTGAGAGGCAGCAGGCCCGCTTCGACACACCGGTCGGCGGCCGCCGTATCGTGCCGCTGACCGACGGCAGCAAGGTCGAGCTGAACACCCAGACGGTGATGCGCGCGGTGGTTAACGAGACGAAACGCGAGGTCTGGTTGGATTCGGGCGAGGCCTTCTTCGAAGTGGCTCACCGCGAAGGCGAGCCGTTCGTGGTCCATGCCGGCCGCCAGACGATCACGGTGCTCGGCACCAAATTCTCGGTCCGCCGCGACAAGGACCGCGTGACGGTCAATGTGCTCGAAGGCCGAGTGCGGGTCGAGGACGGCGCCGGGACTATGGCCCATGCCGCGCTCATAACGGCGGGCGACACCGCGATCTCGCGCGGGGCGTCCACCCTGATCGCAGCCAAGTCCGAGGAGCGCGTCGAGAGTGCGCTTGCGTGGCGGGACGGCATGTTGAGCTTCGACCAAGCGCCACTCACCGAAGTGGTTGCCGAGTTCAACCGCTACAATCGCATGCAACTTGTCGTCACCGATCCGGCGACGGGTCGTATCCCGATCGGCGGCTCGTTCCAGGCCTCCGGCGTGGAGTCATTCACGCGCTTGCTGCGCGACGCCTATGGCCTCAAGATCGAACGCGACGACACCAGTGTGAAAATTTCAAGTCAGTAGCGTTACCAAAAGCCGTTGCCCAATTGTCGTGCGCTTCCAATGGGGCGGATAATCTGCCCGGAATGGGGGCATAATGATCCGGACACTCGCAGCGTTACTCGCAACCAGCACCTGCATCGTGGCGCTCGCCACACCAGCGGCCGCGCAGACGCGCGAATACAATATTCCTGCCGGATCATTGAAGTCCGCCCTCGACGCCTATGTGCGCCAGTCGGGGCAGCAGGTCGTCTATCGCTCTGACGAGGTCCGCTCAGCGCACTCGCCCGGCGCTCGCGGAGCCCTCTCCGCCGAGGCAGCTCTCGCAAATCTGCTCACCGGCAGCGGCTTCACCACCCGCGTCGATGGCAAACTCGTGGCAATTGTACGGGGGGGAAACGGAAGCATAGCAGCTGGTAATGGTCCGGGGGAAGGCGGACTTCCTTCGTCAAATGAGGACGTGATCACCGTAACGGGAACTCGCATCCGCGGCGTCACCGTGGCATCACCCATAATTTCGGTAACAAGAGACGAGATGGCCAATGCAGGCCAGACGGATGTCGGTCAGGTAGTTCGCTCCATCCCCCAAAGTTTTACCGGCGGGCAAAATCCTGGCGTAGTATCGGGGACCCCGGGTATTCAGAATCAGAATTTCAATGCTTCCTCAACAATCAATCTTCGCGGGTTAGGCGCCGATGCGACTCTTACGCTCATCAATGGTCATAGGGTCGCCTATGACGGCGCGTCGCAGGCAGTCGATATTTCTGCGATACCTCTTGCCGCCGTTGATAGGCTTGAAGTTATCACCGACGGGGCGTCTGCGATATACGGATCCGATGCGGTGGCGGGCGTGGCGAATGTCATTTTGCGAAAAGACTTTGAGGGTCTGGCTGCTGAAGCCCGCATAGGAGCCGCGACCGAGGGTGGCTATTTTCAGCAACAATATAGCCTTGTCGGCGGCGCGCGTTGGAGCAGCGGCGGGTTCATGGCTGCCTATAACTATGTTCGCGATACCGATATTTCGGCAGGCCAAAGAGACATAACCAGCGCAATCAACGAAACGACTACGCTCTTGCCCTATCAGCGGCAGCACTCCGGAATATTTACAGGACATCAAGCGCTGTCGCCCAAGCTCGATCTCGTTATCGATGCAACTTATAATTGGCGAGCCAACAACTCAGGCTATGCCGATACCACGACGCAACCGTATCAATATGCCGGTTCATTTGCGACGCAAGATACAGAGAGCTTTTCCATCGCCCCAAAGCTCGATTGGAATGTGTCAAAGGACTGGCGGTTATCCCTACAAGGGCTTTATGGAGACAACCGGTCGGACTTTAACTCATTCCTGTACGCCAATGGCGCCGCCTATCTGCAACTGCCAGGCTACTACAAGAATGAGACGAGGCTCGTCGAGCTGAATGCAGAAGGCTCGCTCATCCGACTTCCTGCGGGCACTGCTCGAATTGCGATGGGTGGGGGATATCGACGGGTTGGTTTACACGGCTATGGTCGACAGGAAACGCCGACCTCCTCGCTGTTGTCGGCCGACTATGATCGCTCGCTCAAAAGCAAATATGCATATGCGGAGCTGTTCGTCCCGATCGTTTCGCCCGCACTGGCCGTTGCAGCCGTATCACGCCTGGAAGCGACTGCTGCCGTACGATATGAGGATTATGGATCACAAGGGGCTCTGGCCACCCCGAAGCTGGGGCTGATTTATGCTCCCGTCAGCGAACTCACCCTCCGCGGAACCTGGGGCAAATCTTTCAAGACGCCGACGCTCTACCAGCTTTACACGGGCTATCGGGCTTCCCTGCTCTCAGCATCAATGGTGGGGACGACGAATGCGCCGCCAGGCTCGACGGTTCTCCTTGCCACGGGTGGGAATCCGGACCTCAAAGCTGAAAAGGCAACAAACTGGACGATTGGCGCCGAATTCAAACCTAGATGGCTGCCGGGGCTGTCGATTGAAGGCAGCTATTTCGATATCCGATATCGAAACAGGATCAACACGCCAGGGATCGCGCTGAGCAACATCCTGACGAATCCACTTTTTAGTGACGTCATCACGGGCAATCCTGCAGTGGACCTAGTCTCCTCGCTAGCTGCGGGTTCGCGCACACCATTGAACAATGTATCAGGTCTTCCGTTCGATCCCTCCAAGGTCATTGCATTTATCGACGGCCGATATCTGAACGTGTCACGCCAGGATATTCACGGTGTCGATATCCAACTGCGTTACTCGACGACTCTGGCTAGTGGAGATCGCATCCTAGTCAGCGGATCGACAGCATATTTGTCCAGCAATCAGAAGCTGCTTGCCCAATCGGATGCAAAGCAATTGGCCGGGGTGCTCTACAATCCACCTCATTGGAGAGCGCGAGGCGGCGGAACATGGAGCCACGGATCGCTCAATACCTCCCTGTTCGTCAATTATGTCGGATCGGTGATGGACAACAGCGCCACGCCTTTTGTGAAAGTGAGAGGCATGACGACAGCTGATGCTGTTGTCCGGCTGGCCATACCTTCGGATGTCTCGGCGATTGGAGGTATGACCTTCGGATTTGCGATCAACAACATATGGAATACGAAACCGGCCGTCATTCGGGAAACCGACCCACGCCAGCCACCTTATGACTCCACCAACTACTCAGTCATCGGCCGGACGATAAGCTTATCAGTTTCGACGCGGTGGTAGACGCGCGCTTGTTCATGCTCAAGCGTCTACTACTCGTTGGTTTCGCAGTGGGAACTTCGCTAAATGCCGATGCCCACGCCCGGCAGTTCGCGACGGTTCGTACCGGCATAGAGATGACTCTTGTCGGCACGCCATATGATACAGGGTCGGGCCATCCAGCTGTTTTGTCGCCAGATGGTCGCCGCGCGGCTGTAGTGACCTACAGGGGCGACGTCAGCCAAAACACCCTTCAATATCGAATTCTTCTATTCCAAAGACGACGTGACGGACGATTTGGACGGCCAGCTGTCACAATGGCCCTGTCCTCACAGGAAATAGGCAATAAACCGGGTATATCGACGCTTAGATGGAGCCGAGACTCGAGAATCCTTTATACACTCGCCGCTGACGATAAAGGGATCACACAGTTATTCACCGTCGATCTGTCCGACGGAAGGCGATCAGCCGTCACTTCATCTAAGTCTGATCTTATCGATTTTGCTACTGACGCCAGTGGAAGGATTCTGGCCTATATAGAACGTAAGCCAATTGTCTCGGTAACGGGGCAGCGAGGCGTATTCGCCGGGAAGATAATCTCTAGTGAGAATATTTACACGCTCCTGTCCGGTAAGTCACAGCCATCAACAGCCCAGGGAATAGGCGGCGGCAATATTGTCAGGCTTGAAATTGATGGTGTCACTGCCGCGATCGACTTGCCTGCTGAAGAATGGCCTGTGTCGGGAGGGATGTCCGTATCTCCATCAGGCCGATATGTCGTTATTCCGGTCGCAATGACCAGATCAGCCATTCCGGCTTCTTGGTCGGCGCTGCCATTGCCCGTCCACTGGGACTTTTTTTACGGCCTGCGCGCTTATGATCGCGTTTCCGGTGAGTTGCGCTGGCTCTATGATGGGCCCGTAAACTGGAAAAACCGAACGGTAACCTGGTCTCGCGATGAGCAGAGCGCCTTGATAACAGCCTTGCTTGTGTCGCAAGCCGATGGGCAAGTGCCGCAGGAAAGCATGGCGGTCGTCGATGTCGCGACGGGGATTAGCGCCTCGAAATTCCCCGGCGATTTTGAAGTCGTCAATCCCGACGCCGCGCTTGAAGATGTCCAGTTGATAGACCCAGCCACTGATGGACGGCCCTATTCCATGTCGAGACTGGAGGCCGAGTGGGTGATAAAATCCATCCCGTCTCAAGATTGGCAGATAATCCTTTCGCAATCCATGAATCAGGCTCCATTGCTGATGCAGCAAAAAGAGGGAGCACAGCGTCTCCTTCTCGACCTTAATCCTGAAATGACGCGTGCGCGTTTGAATCATGTCCAACAATATCGCTGGAAAAACAGCGCCGGCGTCACTCTAACCTGCGGCCTTTACATGCCTCGGGGGTTCAAAAAAGGCTTCCGCTATCCGTTGATCATCCAGACGCATGGATGGACCGACAAGCTCTTCTGGTTCGATGGCCCATCGAGCGCCGGTTTCGCGGCGCAAAGTCTGGCGGATGAAGGATTTCTCGTTGCACAGATTGGAGGCTTGGAGAATGGGCTCTCTACAACGCGTGAAGGCTCAGCGAGCGCCGACGCGTTCGACACACTGATCGATGCCCTGGTTCGCGAAGGATGGGCCGATGACAGCAGATTGGGCATTACGGCCTGGAGTCGGACTGGCTTCGCCGTCCGTTCAGCATTGGCGTTCGGCCGGCACCGTTTCGGCGCGGCCGTGCTTGTTGATTCCATGAACTCTGGCTTCCTCGACTACCTATTAAGTTCAGACACCTTGAAAGGCGTGGCAGAGCGCCAGATGGGCGCGGCGCCTTACGGCGCCGGTCTCGATGCATGGCGCATATCCTCACCAATGTTCAATTTCGACCGTATCACCGCGCCTGTCCGACTCGTAAAGCTTGGCCCCCAATTATTGGAGCAATGGGAGGACTGGGCATCAGCACGCCATTTGGGCAATCCTATAGATTTCGTCTGGTTGCCCGAGGCAAACCATTGGCCCATCCTTCCTCTGGAGCGCTTGGAGATTCAGCAAGGCGCGGTCGACTGGTATAAATTCTGGCTTTTAGACAGTCTGGATCCTACTGACGATAAAAAGGCGCAATATATCCGTTGGCAAGCGCTCAAGCAGGTCGGCAGATGACATCTGATTTATCTGGCAAGCGGACACGGACATTGTCATTTTGCTGGTAGGCGTTTGCGTTGGATGGCTCTCCACTTCTTTGCACGCCGGCCCGCTGCCGCTGGTCGGATTGGCACTCAGGATTACCAAATCGCTTGATGTCTGATTCATGAGGTTCTGTGTCGAGACGCGGAGCGGACGATGGAGATCAAGCGATACGAGTTGAGCGAAGCGAAGTGGACGAAGATAGCACCTGTGGTGTCTGGCAAGGCGGGCGCTCCGCGGGACGGGCACTGACAACCCCTTGATTGTGAAAAGATGTTTGTGGGTGTTACGCTCGGGCGCACACTGGTGCGACCTGCGGGCAACATCACCGCTTTCCGCCACAATGACGCTATGCCATCCGACCTAGTGACGGCCGACGTTGTGACTGAAAGCGCGGCGTCATTGGCAGCGGTAAGATCTGCTGACCCCAAAAAGAACCTGTGGACCCCAACGGGTCACTGCCGCCAATCCCGCACTTTTGAGAGCTTGGGACCAAGCCCGCAGACAATGATGTCGGCCAAGCGGGCAAGAGGCCCGCATGACCCCGACCAAACTCCTCATCGGCCAGATCCTCGTGGTGCTCGCGATCATCCTCGCGAGCATCTGGACGGCGACCCAATGGGCTGCAGCCCAACTCGCCCACCAGCCGGAGCTCGGCTCGCCATGGTTCGTGCTTTTCGATGCGCCGGTCTATCACCCTTGGTCGATCTTCCCGTGGTGGTTCAGCTTCGATGCGTACGCGCCGCTAGTCTTCGACGAAGCTGGCGCGATCGCGGCGGCCGGCGGATTTATCGGCTGCGGCGCCGCGATCTTCGGTTCGGTGTGGCGCGCACGCCAGTCCAACAACCTCACGACGTATGGCTCGGCGCGATGGGCGACGCACAAGGACATCCTGTCCGCAAAGCTGTTTGATGACCGTGGTGTTGCGCTCGGCCGGATCGGCGGCAACGACTTGCGCCATGACGGCCCGGAGCATGTCATGGCCTTCGCGCCCACAAGAAGCGGCAAGGGTGTCGGCTTGGTCGTGCCGACCCTTCTATCTTGGACCGGCTCCACCGTCGTCCATGACATCAAGGGCGAGAACTGGCAGCTGACTGCTGGCTGGCGCGCCTGTTTCTCGCACTGCCTGCTCTTCAACCCGACCGACTCCCGCTCGGCGCGCTATAATCCGCTGCTAGAAGTCCGGCGCGGCGTGAACGAAGTCCGCGATGTCCAGAACATCGCCGACATCCTCGTCGACCCGGAAGGCGCGCTGGAGCGTCGAAACCACTGGGAAAAAACCAGCCATTCGCTTTTGGTCGGCGCGATCCTGCATGTCCTCTACGCTGAGGAAGAGAAGACGCTCGCACGCGTAGCGACATTCCTATCCGATCCACAACGCTCATTCGCCGCGACCCTGCGCCGGATGATGGCGACCAACCATCTCGGCAGCGCAGATGCTCCGCGGGTGCATCCGGTGGTCGCCTCGGCCGCCCGCGAACTGCTCAACAAGAGCGAGAACGAGCGCTCAGGCGTGCTGTCGACCGCCATGTCATTCCTTGGGCTGTACCGTGATCCGACCGTGGCCGCGGTCACGTCCGCCTCCGACTGGCGGATCGCTGATCTGGTGGAGGCCGCGCATCCAATCTCGCTCTACCTTGTCGTGCCGCCGTCGGACATTAGCCGCACGAAGCCGCTGGTCCGCCTGATCCTCAACCAGATCGGCCGACGGCTGACCGAGGAACTGCGCGGTACCGGCAAGGACGGCGAAGCCGCGAAGGGCCGCCACCGCCTGCTGATGATGCTCGACGAGTTTCCGGCGCTGGGGCGGCTTGATTTCTTCGAGACGAGCCTCGCCTTCCTCGCCGGCTATGGCGTGCGCGCCTTTCTGATCGCGCAGAGCCTCAACCAGATCGAGAAGGCTTACGGCGAGCACAACGCCATCCTCGACAATTGCCACGTCCGTATCGCATTCGCGACCAACGACGAGCGCACCGCCAAGCGGATATCGGACGCACTGGGCACCGCGACCGAGCAGCGCGCGATGCGCAATTACGCCGGACATCGTCTCGCACCTTGGCTCGCGCATGTCATGGTCAGCCGGCAGGAGACCGCGCGTGCGTTGTTGACGCCGGGCGAAGTGATGCAACTCGCGCCGACCGACGAGCTGGTGCTGATCTCGGGCCATCCGCCGATCCGCGCGAAGAAGCTGCGCTACTATGAGGATCGCCGGTTCACCGCGCGTGTCCTGCCAGCGCCGTCGCTTGATGCCGACGGGTACCGCGACCGTCCGGCCGCGCGTCCCGACGACTGGGCCGGACAGGTGCGTGGCGCCGATATGCGCCTCTCTGCCGCTAGCGACAACGAAGACGGCGCCGATGCCGGCGGCCTGGAACAGGCTCGCCATCCGGCGCACGAGATTGAACCGGTGGTCGTGGTCGAGCCTGAGATCGCCGACCCGCTCGGGCTCGGCGAGGACGATGGCGACCAAGCCGCCGAACGCCGGGCAATGGACCGTGTCCAAGCGCTCGGCACCGCTCGCACCGTCTACGGTCTTGATGCCGCCTCTGGTCGCCCCGACGACCTCCAGCTGGGGTTCTGACCATGGACAAGGTCCGCCACCAGCTGTTCCTGCCCAAGACATTGTCTGATCGGTTGGAAGCTCTCGCCGTCAAGCCGGGAGCCAGCAAGTCCGCGATTCTCGTCGATGCGGTAACTGCTTGGCTCAATCGCCGCGGTGCCTCCGAACTGGAGGACCGGTTCGCAATCCGGCTCGACCGGCTGACGCAGGCGATCTGCCGGGTCGACCGGGACACCTATGTCATTCTCGAGACGCTGGCGCTGTTCATCCGCTTCGAACTCGCGATCCAGACCCCGCTCGCCGAGAACGATCAAGCCGGCCGTGCGCTCGGCGCCAAGCGGTTCGAAGCCTTCGTCACCCAGGTCGGTCGGCAGGTCTCGACCGGGCGTCGCACGCTCGGCGCATCGGGGGACGGCGAATGAGCGCCACCCTGTCCGGCGAACGTCGCCGCCGCATGCTCATCACCGCGCTCGGCGCCGACATCGCATCGGCCATGCGCGACCCGCTGGTCATCGAGATCATGGTCAATCCCGATGGCGCGCTGCGGCTTGACCGGCTCGGCGAAGGCCGCACCGATACCGAAGTCCGGATCGAACCTGAACAGATCGAGCGAATCATCCGGCTGGTCGCGAGCCATGCCCGCGCCGAAGTCCATGCCGAGCATCCGATCATCTCGGCCGAACTGCCACCGCATATCGAGGGCCGGGCAGGAGAGCGGTTCGAAGGCGTGCTGCCGCCAGTGTCAACGGCGCCATGCTTCTCGATCCGGAAGCCTGCGCAAAAGCTCCACACGCTCAACGACTATGTCGCTGACCGGCTGATGACGGAGGCGCAGGCCGACGCGCTGCGCGCTGCGGTCACCCAGCGCTACAACATCCTCGTCGCGGGCGGCACCAGCTCGGGCAAGACCACTCTCGCCAATGCGCTGCTCGCCGAGATGGCGTGGGTCGATGCCCGCGTCATCCTGATCGAGGACACGCGCGAGCTGCAATGCCCGCTACCCGACACGGTGGCGCTCCGCACCCGGCCGCCGCATGTGTCGATGACCGAGCTGGTCCGCTCGACCATGCGCTTGCGCCCCGACCGCATCGTGGTCGGCGAGGTCCGCGGCCCCGAAGCGCTCGACATGCTCAAGGCTTGGAACACCGGCCACCCCGGTGGAATCGCGACCGTTCACGCCAACAGCGCGACCGCGGCGCTCTACCGCATCGAGCAGCTCGTGCAGGAGGCGGTGGTCACAGTGCCGCGCCAGCTGATCGCGGAAGCCATCGACATCATCGTGTTCATATCCGGGCGCGGCATCGATCGCCGCGTCTCGACCATCGCGCGCGTCGCCGGGCTCGACCCCGACACCGGCAGCTACGCGCTCGCCGACTTTCCCACCGCCAGACCCAAGGAGATCTGATCCATGACCCGCGCCCAACTATCTCGCCTTCCCGGCAACCGCCATCTGCTGGTCGGTGCCGCGATCGGCCTCGCGCTCACGCTCGCCACCCAGGTCCAGGCCGCCGGCTCCGGCATGCCGTGGGAAGAACCGCTCCAGCAGGTGCTGGAATCGGTGCAAGGACCGGTCGCCAAAATCGTCGCGGTGATCATCATCATCGTCACCGGCCTCACCCTCGCGTTCGGCGAAACCGCGGGCGGGTTCCGGCGCCTGATCCAGATCGTGTTCGGATTGTCGATCGCGTTCGCCGCCTCGTCCTTTTTCCTGTCCTTCTTCAGCTTCGGCGGCGGGGCGCTGATCTCGTGATCGGAAGCGGCCAGCATATCGAAGGCTTCGAGGTGCCGATCCACGGCTCGCTCGGCAGTCCACTGCTGCTCGGCGGCGCTCCGCGCGGCCTCGCGATCGTCAACGGCACGCTGGCCGCTGCGGTCGGCCTCGGCCTCCAGCAATGGTTGGCCGGGGTGCTGCTCTGGGCGGTCGGGCACAGCGTGGCGGTGATGGCCGCTCGCCGCGACCCGAGCTTCGCCCCCGTCCTCCTCCGCCACATCCGCCAGAAGGGGTATTACGCATGCTGAGCCTGCGCGAATATCGCGACCGCGCCGAGCGGCTTGCCGACCATCTCCCCTGGGCGGCGCTGGTCGCCCCTGGCGTGGTGCTCAACAAGGACGGCAGCTTCCTTCGGGTGCTGGCGTTCCGCGGTCCCGATCTCGAATCCGCGACCGAAGCCGAACTGGTCGCGGCCTGCGCGCGGGCGAACAATGCGCTGAAGCGCTTCGGCAGCGGCTGGGCCTTGTTCTTCGATGCCGAGCGGCGCGAGGCACTGGCCTATCCCGACAGTGCCTTTCCCGATGCGGCGAGCTGGCTGGTCGATGGCGAGCGGCAGGCGGCGTTCGAGGCGGACGGCACCCATTTCGAGAGCCGCTATCACCTGACGCTGACCTGGCTGCCGCCGGCCGACGCGACCGATCGCGCGGGACGCTCGCTGGTCGAGCGACCCGATGGCGACAAGGAGCGTGACTGGCGCGGTGCGCTGGAGAGCTTCGTCGCCGAGACCGAGCGGGTGCTCGATCTGCTCGCCGGCTTCATGCCCGAGGTGCGGCCGCTCGACGATGGCGCGACGCTGACCTTCCTCCACGGCACGATCTCGGACCGGCGGCATGCCGTCGCGGCACCCGAGACACCGATGTATCTCGACGCGATCATCGCCGACACGCCGCTGGTCGGCGGGCTGGAGCCGCGGCTCGGCGACCTGCATGTCCGCACGCTTACGATCCTCGGCTTCCCGAGCCTCAGCCGGCCGGGCATCCTGGATGCGCTCAACCACCAGGACTTCGGGTATCGCTGGGTCACGCGCTTCATCGCGCTCGATAAGACGCTCGCGACCAAGACGCTCACGTCGCTGCGCCGCCAATGGTTCAACAAGCGCAAGTCGGTCTCCGCGCTGCTACGCGAAGTGCTCTACAACCAGCCGGCACAACTGCTCGACAGCGACGCCGACAACAAGGTCGTCGATGCCGACCTCGCCCTGCAGGCGCTCGGCGGTGACCATGTGGCCTTCGGCTACCTGACCACGACGATCACGGTCACCGACCGGAGCCGGGCGGCGGTCGAGGACAAGGTCCGGGCGGTCGAGCGGATCGTCAACGGCCTGGGCTTCACCTGCGTCCGTGAAGGCGTCAACGCTGTCGAAGCCTGGCTCTCGTCCTTGCCGGGACACGTCTATGCCAATGTCCGGCAGCCACTGGTCCACACCCTCAACCTCGCGCATCTGATGCCGCTCTCGTCGGTGTGGGCCGGGCCGGTGCGCAACACGCATCTCGACGGACCGCCGCTGCTTGTCGCGAAGACTGCCGGCTCGACGCCGTTCCGACTGTCCACCCATGTCGGCGATGTTGGCCATATGATGGTGGTCGGGCCGACCGGTGCGGGCAAGTCAGTGCTGCTTAGCCTGGTCGCGCTTCAGTTTCGCCGCTACGCCGACGCGCAAGTCTATATCTTCGACAAGGGCAATTCCGCCCGTGCCGCCGTGCTGGCGATGGGCGGCGCGCACCATGCGCTCGGCTCGGCCGAATCCGATGGCGATGCGCTCGCCTTCCAGCCACTCGCCGGCATCGACGATGCCAATGAGCGGAGCTGGGCCGCAGACTGGATCGCGGCGCTGCTTGCCGCCGAGAATGTGCCGGTTACGCCGGAGGTCAAGGACGCCGTCTGGACTGCGCTCGGCAGCCTCGCCTCGGCACCGCGCGAAGAGCGGACCATGACCGGCCTCGCGCTGCTGCTCCAGTCGAACGCGCTTCGGATCGCCCTCCAGCCCTATACGCTCGAAGGCCCGCATGGCCGCCTGCTCGACGCGGCCGAACAGCAACTCGCACTCGCCGACGTCCAGTGTTTCGAGACCGAGGCGCTGATGGGCCAGGCCGGGGCCGTCGCGCCGGTGCTGACCTATCTGTTTCATCGGCTTGAGGAGCGGTTCGACGGGCGGCCGACGCTGCTGATCCTCGACGAAGCCTGGATCTTCCTCGACCACCCGTTGTTCGCGGCGCGCATCCGCGAATGGCTCAAGGTGCTGCGCAAGAAGAATGTTGCGGTGCTGTTCGCGACGCAGAGCCTCGCCGACATCGCAGGGTCGGCGATCGCGCCGGCCATCATCGAGAGCTGTCCCCAACGCATCCTGCTGCCCAACGACCGCGCGATCGAGCCGCAGGGCCACGACATCTATGCGCGGTTCGGGCTCAACTACGCCCAAATCGAGTTGATCGCTCGGGCCACGCCCAAGCGGCATTATTACCTGCAATCCGCGCGCGGCAACCGGCTGTTCGAACTCGGCCTCGGCCCTGTCGCACTGGCGCTGTGTGGGTCGTCCGACCCTGCCGCGCAGGCGCGGATCGACGCCATCCTCGCCGAGCACGGCCGCAGCGGCTTTGCCGCCGGCTTCCTGCGCGATGCCGGGCTCGACTGGGCGGCCGATCTCGCCGCCGGCTTCCCGGCTCCAGACCTGTCCACCTCCCAAGCCCCCCAAGAAGGAGAAGAGTAATGCGTATCCCCACTCGAAAGCACGTCATCGCGGCGGCCCTTGGCCTCGGCACCATTGGTTCGCTTGGCATGGGCTTGGTGTTGTCGGCCACGCCGGCGCACGCCCAGTTCGGCGGCGTCGTGTTCGACCCCAGCAATTACGCGCAGAACATCCTGACCGCCGCGCGCACGCTGCAGACCGTGAACCAGCAGATCCAGCAGCTCCAGAACGAAGCACAGATGCTGGTGAACATGGGCAAAAACCTCACCCGCATCGATTTTCCGCAGCTCAATGCGCTCAAGCAGAAGCTCGCCGAGATCGATCGGCTGATGGGCCGGGCACAGGCGATCGACTTCCGAGTCGACCAGCTCGACGACAAGTTCCAGTCGCTGTTCCCGCAGGACTTCTCGTCGGCGCTGCGCACCGATGCCCGTGTACGCGATGCCCGCTCGCGGCTCGATGCCAGCATGGGTGCCTTTCGCCAGACGATGACGGTGCAGGCGCAGGTCGTGGAGAATATCCAGTCGGACACCGAGGCACTCGCCGACATCGTCGCGCGCAGCCAGGGTGCGGAAGGGTCTCTGCAAGCGCAACAGGCGACCAACCAGTTGCTCGCGCTCACCACCAAGCAGCAGTTCCAGCTCCAGCACATGATGGCGGCGCAGTTCCGCAGCGAGGCTGTTGAACAGGCGCGTCGCGCCACCCAGGCCGCCGAGGCGCGCGCGGCGACCAAGAAGTTCCTCGGATCCGGATCGGCCTACACGCCCCGATAGCCCCCTCGGGCCCGAGAGGCCCGATCCGGACCTGCGATCGGCGGCGTTCCATCCCGCCACCGGTCGTCGTCGCGGGGCGCGGTCCAGCTCCCCCACCGCGTCCCGCGACATCTCTTCAATCGCCAGCAGGAAGGCAGCCACTTGAACGACCTCAACGTCATCGACCGCTTCCTGCAGGCGTTCATCACCTACATCGACAGCGGGTTTGGGCTGCTCGGTCCCGATGTCGGGTTCCTGACCGCGACGCTGATCGGCATCGACATCACGCTCGCCGGCCTGTTCTGGGCGATGGGCGGCGAGGACAATGTCATCGGCCGCTTCCTCCGCAAGATCCTCTACATTGGCGCGTTCGCGTTCATCCTGAACAGTTTCTCGACGCTCGCCGACATCATCTTTCGCTCATTCGCGCAGGCCGGCCTGACCGCGGGCGGCGGCACCTTGTCGGCCGACGACCTGCTCAAGCCCGGGCGGCTTGCCGGCACCGGCTTCTCGGCGGCGTGGCCGCTGCTCGAACAGGCGAGCGAGATGGTCGGCTTCACGACCTTCTTCGACAATTTCCTGACGATCATGATCCTGCTGTTCGCCTGGGCGCTGGTGATCGTCGCCTTCTTCATCCTCGCCGTGCAGATGTTTGTCTGCATCCTCGAGTTCAAGCTGACCAGCCTCGCCGGCTTCATCCTCGTGCCGTTCGCGCTGTGGAACCGGACCAGCTTCCTCGCCGAGCGCGTGCTCGGCAATGTTGTGAGCTCGGGCATCAAGGTGATGGTGCTCGCCGTCATCGTCGGCATCGGCTCCAACTTCTTCACGGAGTTCACCGAAGCGCTCCAGGGCCAGGAACCCGATATCGGCCAGGCCATGAGCCTCGTGCTCGCCAGCCTGTCGCTGTTCGGCCTGGGCATCTTCGGTCCGTCGATCGCCTCCGGCCTGGTCGCCGGGGCACCGCAACTGGGTGCCGGCGCGGCGCTCGGCACGGCGGTTGGTGCGGCCGGCGTGACCATGCTGGCCGGTGGCGCAGCCGCCGGTGGCGCGCGGGCGCTGGGCGGGGCGGCGCTCGGCGCGGTCCGCTCGGGCACGGCGATGGGGTCGGCCGCATCGACCGCCTACCAGCTCGGCCGCGAGACGGCCGCGACGCCATCGGTCGGCGCTGGCCTTGGCGGGGTGGCGCGTGCCGCCGGCAATGCCGCCAAGTCGCGCGCCAGCAGTGCGCTCGGGCTGGGCGAGGCCGCTGCCGGCGGACGCCAGGCTGCATGGAACGCGCTCAACCAAAATTCGACCCAGAACTCTCCGTCGTCGTCTCAGGGTGGACCGGGCGGCGGCGGGGAGACCGGCACGCCCGCCTGGGCACGCGCGATGCGCGACCTGCAGACTAGCCGGCATCGGCGTCAGCTCGCCATCCACACGCTCCAGCAGGGCGATCGCGGCGGAGCCTCCGCCACCCCCGACATCAAGGAAAGGAACGACTGAGCCATGTTTTTCAAGCGAAGTGCGCAGCGCTACGGGCGCACACCACCCCCGGAAACGCCGTACCAGCGCGCGGGTCAGCTCTGGGACGACCGGATCGGCTCGGCGCGGGTGCAGGCGCGCAACTGGCGGCTGATGGCGTTCGGCTGCCTTGCTCTCACCGCCGGCACTTCGGCAGGACTCGCATGGCAGTCGCTGCAAAGCCGCGTCACGCCCTATGTGGTCGAGGTCGACCGGCTCGGCGAGGCGCGGTCGGTTCAGGCCGCCGATGTCGATTACCGACCGACTGATCCGCAGGTCGCCTGGCACCTGTCGCACTTCATCACCAATGTCCGCTCGGTGTCGCTCGACCCGGTGCTGATGCGCCGCGACTGGCTCGAGGCCTACGACTTCGCCACCAAGCGCGGCGCGCAGTTTCTCGGCGAATATGCCCGTTCGGCCGCGCCCTTCGCCAATGTCGGCGAGCGGACTGTGTCGGTTCAGGTCACCAGCGTGGTGCGGGCGTCGGACAAGTCGTTCCAGGTGAAGTGGACAGAGACCGCGTTCGAGCGCGGCTCGCAATCCGGCACCAGCCGCTGGACCGCGATCCTGACGACCGTCACCCGCCCGCCGGCCTCCGCCGATGTGCTGCGCAAGAACCCGCTCGGCATCTACGTCGACGCGATCGACTGGAGCCGCGAACTGGACGGCGAAGCGCCCGTTGCGCCTGCGCCGACCGCGTTACCCGCGAAGGCACCCTCGACTGTCGCAAGCTCGATCCCCGCCGGGTCGCCGCTCGATCCCGCGACCGGCACCCCGGCCATCAACTCCCAGGAGACGCAACCATGAAATCGGCCATCCTTCCAGCGCTCGCCGGAATTCTCGCCGCCACGCCGGCACTCGCCCAGCCCGAAACAACGGCGGGATCGATCCGTCATGTCGCGACCGCAAACCGCGTTGCGACCTTCCGGCCGGCGCAGTCCGGGTTCATCGGCGGCGCGCAGGTCTATCCCTGGAGCGAGGGTACGATCTATATCGCCTACACGGCGCCCGGACTGGTGACCGACATCGTCCTCCAGTCCGGTGAATCGCTGATCGCGGTGGCGAGCGGCGATACCGCGCGCTGGGTGATCGGCGACACTACCAGCGGCTCCGGCGAGACGAAGCAAACGCATTTGCTCGTGAAGCCCTTCTCGGGCGGTCTCGTCACCAATCTTGTCGTTACGACAGACCGTCGCACCTATCATGTCCGGCTGGTCAGCACTTCGGCGACCGCGCTGTCGTCGATGCGCTGGACCTATCCGCAGGATGAGCTGCTGGCGTTCCGACGCAAGGCGGAAGCCGAGCAAGCCGCTGCGCCAGTCGCTACGGGACTGTCGGTCGGGACGCTTCACTTCAACTACGCGATCAGCGGCGACAAGCCTGTATGGCGTCCGTTGCGCGCATTCGACGACGGCCAGCGGACCTATGTCGAGTTCCCCGCATCGTTGGCGAGTAACGAGGCCCCGCCACTGTTTCTCGTCGACCGTGAGGGCAAGGCTGAGCTGGTCAACTACCGGCTGAGCGGCCGCTTCTATATCGTCGACCGAATTTTCGACGCCGCAGAGCTTCGTCTCGGCCTCAAGAAGCAGCAGATTGTTCGCATCGACCGCACAGCGCCATCCGCCAAGCGGAGGGGCGCATGACGGAGGCAGCTGCACCCGCGACAGCCGCATCGGGCTTGCCCCCGAAGGTCGATCCAGAGACCTTGGCCATCCGTTCGCGCCCGGCGCGGGCGATCCGCTTCCGCAAGGGTGCGATCATCGGCATTGCGGCGCTTGGATCGGTCAGCCTGATGGGAATCGCCTGGATGGCGCTCAAGCCGCAGGTGTTCCGGCAGGTGGCCCAGGAAAGCGAGCTTTCGCAGCCGATGTCGAAGCCGGCGTCCGACGCGCTATCCAGCTTGCCGTCCAGCTACGGCGACGCGCCGAAGCTGGGGCCGCCGCTTCCCGGCGACCTCGGTCGGCCGATCCTGCGGGCGCAGCAACAGGCGGAGGGTGTGGCCCCACCCGCGCGGGTCGATACCGCCGAGGCCGAACGCCAACAGCGCCTCGCCGATCTCAAGGCCGCGCGGGAATCGGGATTGATGGCGCAGGTGCAATCGAGCCGTGGTGCTCCGGTCTCGAGGGAGATTGATCCGGCCGCGAGTGTATCAGGCACCCAACCAACGCCGTCGGCCGCAGCCGGCACCCGCAAGGAGCAATTTGTCTCGGCGCGGGACAAAGACGGCGACATCAACTCCGGCGGTTTGGTCGCGCCGGTTTCACCGAACAGCCTGCTCGCCGGCAGTGTCATCGCAGCGAGCCTCATCACCGGGCTGAACTCCGATTTGCCCGGCATGGTCACGGCGCAGGTGACGCAGAACGTCTTCGACACGGTGACGGGCCATATCCTGCTAGTGCCGCAGGGTGCACGGTTGATCGGCAAATACGATTCCGTCGTAGCGTTCGGCCAGCGTCGCGCGCTCGTCGTGTGGCAGCGCCTCATCCTGCCCGATGGCAGCTCGATCCGGCTCGACAACATGCCCGCGACCGATCCGGCAGGCTATTCAGGTCTCGCCGACAAAGTCGACTTTCACACCTGGGCGCTTCTGAAGGGCGTGGCGATCGCCACGTTGCTCGGCGTCGGTTCTGAATTGTCGATCTCGGGTGAAACCGATCTCGTTCAGGCCATCCGCGAGTCCGCCCAATCGAACACGGCACGGGCGGGCGACCAGATCGCGCAGCGTAACCTCGACATCCAGCCGACGATCACGATCAGGCCGGGCGCGCCGCTCCGAGTGCTCGTGACCCGCGATCTTGTCCTGGCGCCGTGGCGCGGCATAACGGGGAGTTGACCGATGGTTGATCTGAAACTCGCCAAGTTGCCGGATCGCACACCGGTCAAGCTCGCCATCACCATCACACCCGACTTGCAGAGCTCTCTCAATGATTACGCCGCGCTCTATGCGCAGGCCTATGGCCGCGAGGAGCCGGTGACCGAACTGATCCCCGCGATGCTGACGTCGTTCCTCGAGAGCGACCGCAACTTCGCCAGGGCGCGCGACGACGCGCGCAAGGGGCGGCCATGATCGAGCGGGCTTGGGAGCAGAAGATCGAGCCCCTGACGGTGCGTATCTCGACGGCCGTCCGCATCACCGGTCTCAGCCGGTCAAGGATCTACGAGCTGATCCAGTCCGGCGACATCGACACGGTGAAGGTCGGTCGCTGTACACTGGTTCAGTTCGAGAGCCTGAAAGCACTGACCCGCAGTCGGGCGGTGTCGGACGGCTGAGGTTGGCTAGCGGCCATTCGCTCGAACCCGACAGCTTATTGCAACCTCCGCGGAATTCGCCCCAAACTGGATGGTCGGCTATCGATCGATGCCATCGTCGGCGCGGGCGTATAGTTCGGGACGCGTCCGGGCGAAGTGAAGGCGTGTCGCGCGAGCCTCGGCAAGCCCCGGTGCGAAGGCCTCCCATGCCGCCACCGCCGCGACGAGACTGCCTGATCGCTTGAGCAGCCGGTCAGCGAGCGCGACCACGACCAGGTTCGGCGTGACTTCGGGCCGGACCGCCAGCAGTCGTTCCAGCGCCTGCGCCTCATTTCCGGGACCAAGTCGGTCGGCGAGGATCGCCAGCGCTACCCCGGCGGAGCGTCCCACGCCGTGGAAGCAATGCACCAGCAGCGAGCGATCGGTCCAAGCCCGCGCGAAGACGACCGCGCGCTCCACGTCTCCCAGCGTCGCCACGCGGATGCCGAGGCTGTCGGTGTCGACATCCTCGAACTGGAGCACGAGATGCGCCCTTCCGGGATCGGGCGCGAACCGTAGTCGCAGGTTTGGCCGGGCACCCGGCTCCTCGATCGTGATCACCGCGTCGAACTTCCGCTTGTGGCGCTTCGCCTGCGGCAGGCTTCCGACGGACACGCCGCCGGGCTCGGGTGATGCGAGCGGGGTTGGTTTCGTATGTCCCGACATGGTTCGTGCTCACGGAATTGCAGTGAGACCGTTAGGACAATGCCCGCGCCATTGTGGGGAACGTGCCGGTGCCTGTCTGGCCACCGGTACGCCCACGGCCGGCGATCAGGCGCGCCGCGCCGCCGGAAAGGCTGGCCGTAGGATCTTCCCACCGCCGCGCAGCTGGTCGAGATAGTCCGACCAGCGCTGCATCATGACGACGCGCTCGTCCCAATATTCGCCGCGAGCATAGGCTCGCCGGACCTGGTTGGTGTCGACATGGGCGAGCTGGCGCTCGATCGCGTCGGGGTTCCATTCGCCCATCTCGTTGAGCAGCGTCGCGGCCATCGCCCGGAAGCCGTGCGCGGTCATCTGGTCGGTCGTGTAGCCGAGCTTGCGCAAGCCTTGGTTGACGGCATTCTCCGACATCGCCTTGCGCGGCTTGCCGAGGCACGGGAACAGGTACTTCCACCAGTGCGTGTGCTCGTGAAGCTCCTTGAGCATCGCGATCACCTGCCGTGACAGCGGCACCCGGTGCGGCCGTCGCATCTTCATGCGCTCCGCAGGGATGAACCAGATTGCCTCGTCGAAATTGATATCGGTCCATTCGGCCTGCCTCAGCTCGCCGGGCCGAAGCAGCACATGTGGGGAGAGCCGCATTGCCATGACGGTGACCTTGTGGCCGCTGTAGCCGTCAATGGCCCGGAGCAAAGCGCCGACCTCGGATGGCCGCGTAATGGCCGCGAAATGCTTGACCTTGGGCACGGCGATCGCGCCGCGAAGGTCGGCGGCCACATCCTTGTCGCACCGGACGGTCGCCACGCCATAGCGAAACACCCGGCTCAGGACGCTGCGCATGCGCCGCGCACTCTCGTAGGCCCCGGTCGCCTCGACCTTGCGAAGCACGGCGAGCGCCTCATGCGGCGTGATCTGCGCGATCGGGATGGTGCCGATCAATGGATAGGCCTTGGCAAGCAGCCAGCGGATCTTGTCGACGGTCACCGGCGCGAGACCGTCCCGCTCGCATTTGACGAGCCATTCCTCGGCGACCGCCTCGAAGGTGTTGGCAGCGGCATATTTCGCAGCGATCCGTGCGCGCTTTTTCTCGAGCGCCGGATCGATCCCCTCGGCAATCTTCTTTTTCGCTTCGTCGCGCCGGACACGCGCGTCCGCGAGGCTTATGGTTGGCCACCCACCGAGATGAAGCTTCTTTTGCTTGTCCAGAAACCTGTAGTTTAAGCGCCATAGCTTCGAGCCATTGGGCTGGATGACGAGATAGAGGTTTTGAGAATCGGATAGGTTCCAAGCCTTCGCTCTCGGCTTGGCGGCATTGATCTGGATGTAGGTCAGCATGGTCGTTTTCCCAGCAAGGCCGGGTCAATCCGAGGGCAGCAAAAAGGGCAGCATTTGTGGTCGCTGCTGATGCCCTTAGCCGGATTTCGCCGGACGGTGTCTGGCGATTCTCGGCCTAAAAATGCTGTGAAACCAGCCGCTTACTGGACGTCTCTGGACGTATCCAGAGCCAGTATTGGTGCCCAGAAGAGGACTCGAACCTCCACGACCTTGCGATCGCCAGCACCTGAAGCTGGTGCGTCTACCAATTCCGCCATCTGGGCACGGGGTAGGAGCGCGCAACTAGCCGCTGCCCTTGGGGCTGTCAACGCAGGAAAGCGGATAATTTTTGTGGTTCGGGCAAAAAGGCGGGTTATGGGCGATCACGCCCTTAGCCTAACAGGATGCCCTGCCATGACCCATGCCGACTTTGTGCCGCCCGCCCTGTTTGTCCGGTCTGACGGGTTGCGTTTGGCCTATCGGCAGCGGAGCGGGGTGGGGCCGACGGTCGTCTTTCTGCCAGGCTATATGTCCGACATGGAGGGGGGTAAGGCGATCGCGCTCGATGACTGGGCGGCGGCAACCGGGCGGGCGATGCTGCGAATGGACTATGCCGGGTGCGGGGCGAGCGACGGCCGGTTCGAGGATGGGACGCTGGCCAGTTGGCGCGATGATGTGCTGTTGCTGATCGATGCGCTGGTTGAGGGGCCGGTGGTGCTGGTGGGATCATCCATGGGTGGCTGGCTGGCGCTGCTGGTGGCGCTGGCGCGGCCGGAGCGGGTGGCGGGGCTGGTCGGGATCGCGGCGGCGCCGGATTTCACCGACTGGGGCTTTACCGACGCGGACAAGGCATTGCTGATGACCGAGGGGCGGATCGAGGAGCCGACCCCCTATGGCGACCAGCCCTATGTGACGACATGGGGGTTTTGGGAATCGGGGCAGGCGCTGCGACTGCTCGATGGGCCGATCGCGATCGACTGCCCGGTGCGGCTGCTTCAGGGGCAGCGGGACGATGATGTGCCATGGGAGACGGCGCTGCGGATCGCGGGGCTGGTGCGTTCATCCGATGTGCAGACGCTGCTGGTTAAGGACGGCGACCACCGCCTTTCCCGCGACGGCGACATCGCCCTGCTGATCCGCACCGTCGCCAGCCTGCTGGATAGTCTCTGATGCCCCTTTTTCTACCGATCCTGTTGCTGGCTCAGGCCTATGATCCGGAGATAGAGGCGGTGATGAGCCGCAGCCGCAAGGAGAAGCAGGAGGCTGCCGCCGCAGCGGTTGCAGCGCCCAGGACGACGGCGGCGCGGGAGGATGGGCAGATTCCTGTCCCCGCCAAATTCGCCGCGCCCTTCCAGGCCTGTCTGGATCAGGCGGTCGAATCGCCCGATGCGGCGGTGGCCTTTGCGCAGAAATGGCGGATCGATGGCGGGAGCTTCTATGCGCGGCACTGCATGGGCTTTGCCTATGCGCGGGCGGAGCGTTGGGCGCCCGCGATCGTCGCGTTCGAGCAGGCCGCCGAGGAGGCCGAGCGCAGCGCCGAGATGGCACAGAGCGCAAGGTTGTGGGCGCAGGCAGGCAATGCGGCGCTGGCCAGCGGGGACGTGGCCAAGGCGCGGCAGGATTTCGACGCGGCGCTGGCACGGGGACTGCCCGACGGCATGGAGAAGGGCGAGGTGCATCTCGATCGGGCGCGGGCGCTGGTGGCGCTGGGTGACGGGGCGGCGGCGCGGGAGTCGCTGGATGTGGCACTGGCGCAGGCGCCCAAGGATCCGCTCGCCTGGCTGCTGTCGGCGACGTTGGCGCGGCGGTCGGGTGAAATGCCGCTGGCGCAGGCGCATATTGCCCGCGCGGTGCAACTGTCGCCCGATGATGCGTCGGTAGCGCTGGAGGAGGGCAATATCGCCGTCCTGACCGATCATGAAGATGTGGCGCGATCGGCCTGGCAGCGGGCGGTCAGGCTGGCGCCGACGGCAGCGGCAGGAAAGGCGGCGGCGGACAATCTGTCACGATTGCCCGCCGCTGGCCGATGAAAGCCGACACTGAGCCGTACATATGTAATGGTTTTATTGTTACATATTTAAGTCATTGTTATTTAAGGTAAAAATCAACAGTCGTGACGACACGGACCTTTTTATAGGGGGTGTCGCTCGATCCGTCGCCGCCTTCGCCGTCGCGGGCCTCGATCGAGAAATAGCCCTGGGTCGCGCTCTTGATGCTGCCGACGCTGATGCCGCTGTCCTGCGCGAATTGTTCGGCGGCGTTGCGCGCGTCCTTGGTGGCGGCGGCGACCATGGGCGGCTTGAGGTCGTTGAGCTTGGTAAAGCTGTAGCGCATCCCCGACCCTTCCTGCAGCGTCACGCCGCGCCGGACGAGGTCGAATTGTTGCGCCACGGCGCGCTGGGCACGGGCGATGTCGGTGGTGCGCAGCAGCATCCGCTGGGTGATGGTGATGTTGTTGACGCCATTGTTGAGATATTGGTTCACCCCCGCGCCGACCGGGGTGAGCGCATCGGGCTTGAAGCCCAAGCTGGCGAAATAGGCCTTGAGTTCGCGGGTGTTATTGTCGATTTCGGCGCGGACCGAGGGCAGGTCGAAGCCGGTCGCGGAATAGCTGATCGACCAGGTGGCAAGGTCCGCCGTCACGTCCTTTTCAGCAAGACCGCGCACGGTGACCGATCGGTCCGCCGCCTTGGCGCGTTTAAGCCCGTCGCCCAGCAGATAGCCGCCGCTCATGACACCCAACGCCAGCAGCGCGGCGCTGCCCAGTAAAACCTTGTCCCGCAATTCCAATGCCATAATGCTTTCCTCTTCCTTCGGGGGATGCGCGACCTTATCTATAGGGCAGCCTTGCACGTCCTGAGATGAACCGTTGCTTTATGGCGACGAATGGAGTGACCCTTGCCCAAATATCTGCATAGCATGGTCCGTGTGACCGACGTGGACAAAAGCATCGCCTTTTTCGACCTGCTGGGGCTGAAAGAGGTCAAAAGGTTCGACAGTGAACAGGGGCGTTTTACGCTGGTTTATCTCGCCGCGCCGGGGGACGAGGATGCGCAGGTCGAGCTGACCTATAACTGGCCCCCGACCGATGGCAGCCCGGCGGAAGTCTATGATGGCGGGCGCAATTTCGGCCATCTCGCCTACCGGGTCGAGAATATCTACGAGACCTGCCAGCGCTTTTTGGACGCAGGCGTGACGATCAACCGGCCTCCGCGCGACGGGCATATGGCGTTTGTGCGCACGCCCGACGGCATTTCGATCGAGCTGTTGCAGGACGGGCGGCTGGACCCGGCCGAACCCTGGCTGTCGATGCCCAATGTCGGCGCGTGGTGAGCGCGATGCTGGAAGTGGTCCGCATCCCCGTGCTGAGCGACAATTATGTCTGGCTGATGCATGACGCGGCCAGTGGCGAGACGGTGGTGATCGACCCGGCGGTGGCTGATCCGGTGCTGGCGGCAGCGGCAGAGCGCGGCTGGACGATCGGGCAGATCTGGAACACCCACTGGCATGGCGATCATGTCGGCGGCAATGCGGCGATCAAGGCGGCGACGGGCTGCACGATTACCGGCCCGGCGGCGGAGGCGGCAAAGATCGGCACGCTCGACCGGACAGTGGGCGAGGGCGACACTGTGCGGATCGGGACGCATGTCGCGACCGTGATGGAGGTGCCCGCGCACACCGCCGGGCATATCGCCTATCATCTGGCCGACGACGCCATCGTCTTTGTCGGCGATACGCTGTTTGCGATGGGCTGCGGGCGGTTGTTCGAGGGGACGGCGGCGCAGATGTTTGCGAATTTGGGCCGGCTGGGCGCGTTGCCGGAGGATACGGCGGTCTATTGCGCGCATGAATATACGCTCTCCAATGGCCGCTTCGCTCTGGGGGTGGAGCCGGACAATGATGCGCTGACCGTGCGGGTAGCGGAGGTCGAGGCGGCGCGGGCGCGCGGCGAGGCGACGGTGCCGACGACGATCGGGCAGGAGCGGGCGACCAATATCTTCATGCGGGCGCGGAGCGTAGAAGAGCTGGCGCAGCGCCGTGCGGCAAAGGATGCGGCCTGACGGAAACGGCTTTATGCTGCCGTCTTGTGGGCAGAGAATGAGGAGAGGTATAATGCGTGCCTGGATATGCCTGATGCCCCTGATGCTGGCCGCCTGCACCGGCAGTTATACGCCCACGCCACTGACCGACAAGCAGGCCGCGACGCTCGACAAGGCGCTGGCGGGGAAGGTCGCGGGCGAGAAGGTCAGCTGCATCAATCGCGAACCGCAGACCAATTTGACGGTGATCAGCAATAATGTGCTGCTCTACCGGGTCAGCAGGCGGCTCGTTTACAAGAATGAGCTGATCGGCAGCTGCAACGGGCTGACGTCTGGCGACACGATGATCACCCGCAGCTTCGGGTCGCAGCTGTGCCGGGGAGACATCGCCACCAGCGCCAATCTGTTGACGGGGATGACGACTGGCAGCTGCGCGCTGGGGGATTTCATACCCTATCGCGCGCCGGGGAAATAAGCCGCCGCCTTTATCGACGTTTTACGGAAGCCGCCTCGCGAGCCAGTCTCTGGTCGAGAGTCTTGCGCGCGTTGGCGGCATAGGTGGCGCAGGCCTTGCTGTCGATCAGCGGAGCCTTTCCGGCGAGGCGATCGTAGAGATTGCTGGAAGCGGGATGCGGGGTGATGAGCAGGTCGCAGCGCAGGGCCGCGACCTTGGCGATTGTGGTGCGCAGGCGCGCGACATAGGCGGGGTGATCGGCAAAGCGATAATCGTCCGCCGACACTGCGCTCAGACTGTCGGCATAGACGATCCTGCGGCAGCTTTTGCCAGCGCAGGCGACCCAGGACCAGCTGGTGCCGCCCGGCGAATGGCCCGGCGTCAGATGGGCGGTCAGGCGGAGCGACCCCAGCGCGATGGTCTCGCCATCCTTGACGATGCGACCCACGCGCGCGCCGGCGAAGTCTGGGATGCTGCCGCGTTGCGGATCATCCTTGGCCGGGGTGCCGCTTTCCAGCATGGGGCGGGCCGCTGCCGATGCGATCAGGGTAGCACCGGTGCGTTGCTGAATGGCGTGCAGACCGCCGACATGATCGACATGTTCATGGGTGGTGAGCAGATATTTGACGTCTGTGGGACGAAGCCCCAGCCGCTCGATATTCGCGATAATCGACGGGACGGCCTGCGCGGTAGCCGCGTCGATCAGGATATGGCCCTTCGATCCGGTGATGAGAAGCACGGTGATGCCGCAACTGCCCACATCATAGACATTGGCGAAGATGCGGACGGGCGGGGCGGGATCGCTCCAGCCATCCTTGCCCGCGCATTGGCGCTGATGCTCGGCGATGCTGGCCGGGCCTGATGGCGCAGCTTGCAAAGGCGTGGTCGCAAGCATCGCCGCCGCTACCGAAACAAGACGCACAATCATCAATCGCTTCACCCTTTGTACAGCGCGTCCATCCGATCGGCATAGCGTTTGCGGATGATATGGCGGCGGATCTTCATCGACGGGGTCATTTCCTCATTGTCGATGGTGAAGGGTTCGTCGGCCAGGATGAAACGGCGGACCCGCTCGATCACCGACAGGTCGGCATTGACCCGGTCCACCGCCGCGCGCAGCGCCGCCATATAGGCGGGATTTGCCGGGGCATCGGCGGGTGCGACGCCATTGGCCTGCGCCCATTCGCGGGTCCAGTCGGTGTCCGGCACGATCAGGCCAACGAGATAGGGGCGGCGGTCGCCATGGACCATGGCCTGCCCAATCTCGTTCTGGAGCGTCAGCATCCCCTCGACCTTTTGCGGGGAGACATTGTCGCCCTTGTCATTGACGATCAGGTCTTTCTTGCGGTCGGTGATGCGGATGCGGCCCTTGGCGTCAAATTCGCCAATGTCGCCGGTGTGCAGCCAGCCGTCTTTCAGCACCTTCTCGGTTTCGGCCGGGTTGCGCCAATAGCCGTGCATGACCAGTTCGCCGCGCACGAGGATTTCGCCATCCTCGGCAATCCTGACCTCCACCCCTTTGAGCGGCGGGCCGACCGTATCCATCGCGATGCCCGCGCTGGGGCGGTTGCAACTGACCACCGGGCCAGCCTCGGTCTGGCCATAGCCCTGAAGCAGGGTCAGGCCCATCGCGTCGAAGAACAGGCCGACATCGGGGTTGAGCGGCGCGCCGCCGGATACGAGGGCCTTGAGCCGGCCGCCGAAGCGGGCGCGGATCTTGGGGATAAGCGTGCGGGCGAGGAGTGCCTTCAGGGGCCGGTCGAGGATCGAGGCCTTGCCCTGCTGCTCCTTCGCGCCGATGCGCAGCGCCTGCGCCATCAGCCAGGTCGGGAATTTGCCCTGCTTTTCGATCGATTTGATGATGCGGGCGCGCAGCACTTCGAAAAGGCGGGGGACGACGACCATGATGGTCGGCCGGGTTTCCTCGATATTGCTGGCGAGCTTTTCCAGCCCTTCGGCATAATAGATTTGCCCGCCCAGCAGCATGGGCAGGAACTGGCCGCCGCTATGTTCATAGGCGTGAGAGAGGGGGAGGAAGGAGAGGAAGCTTTCCTCGCCCCAGCCGAAATCCTCCGCGACGATCGTGCCTGCGCCCTCGGCATTGAGCAGGATCGCGCCATGATGCTGCATTACCCCGCGCGGCGCGCCGCCGGTGCCGCTGGTGTAGATGATGCAGGCCTGGTCATTGCGGGTCGCGGTCTGGGCGGCGGCGCAGGTGGCGACGTCGGTCGGGTGGGCGGTGATCAGATCGTCCCACAAATGGCAGGTCGCCTGTCCCTGCGCGCCGCGCAATGGCTCCATGCCGATGACGAAACTGGCCTGCGACCGGACGACGGCGGGCATCAGCGCCTGGGCCAGTTTGGCGGTGGAGATGATGACGGCGCGGGCGCCGCTGTCGGTCAATATATGCTGGTGATCGCGCGTGGTGTTGGTGGTGTAGGTCGGTACGGTGATGCAGCCCGCCGCCATGATGGCGAGGTCGGCGACGCAGAATTCCGGGCGATTCTCGCTGACCAGCATGACCGGGTCGCCGGGTTTGAGGCCGAGGGACCGGAGCGCGGTGGAGAGGGAGGCGACCTGCGCGGCCACTTCGTTCCAGCTGAGCGAATGCCATGTGCCGCCGCTTTTGCGCCACAGGAAGGGCTTGTCGCCCTGCTCTGTAGCGCGGGTGAAGAACATGGTGACGAGGTTTGGAAATGTCTCGATGGCCCTCAAGGCTCGACTCCTGGGTTTCATGGCGCATCTGGCGCGCGCCTGATCATCGCCAAGCTATAGCCACGCCATGCCGTAGCGGCCATGTTTTTCTCAGTCGAAAAGGCCGTCCTGCACGTCCTGTGGCGGGTTGAGGCCCAGATGCTTCCAGCCCGGCCCGTTGAGGCAGCGGCCGCGTGCGGTGCGGGCAATCAGGCCAAGCTGGATGAGGTAAGGTTCGATCACTTCCTCAATCGTGTCGCGCGCTTCGGATAGACCGGCGGCGAGGGTTTCGACGCCGACCGGGCCGCCGCGATAAATGTCGGCGATCATCATCAGATAGCGGCGGTCCATGAGGTCGAGGCCCAGTTCGTCGACCTCCAGTCGGCGGAGCGAGGCGTCGGCGACCTTCGCGTCCACGGCGGGTACGCCCGCGACATTGGCGAAGTCGCGCACCCGGCGCAGCAGCCGCCCGGCGATGCGCGGGGTGCCGCGCGAGCGGCGGGCAATCTCCATCGCGCCGTCGGGGGTGATGGCAAGGTCCAGCAGGCGCGCGGCGCGGCGCACCACCAGTTCCAACTCGGCGACGGTGTAGAATTGCAGGCGCACCGGGATGCCGAAGCGATCGCGCAAGGGCGTCGTCAGCAAACCTTGACGTGTGGTCGCGCCGACCAGGGTGAAGGGCGGCAGGTCGATGCGGACCGATCGGGCGGACGGGCCTTCGCCGATCATCAGGTCGAGCGCGCGGTCCTCCATTGCGGGGTAGAGGACTTCCTCGACCGCAGGGTTCAGGCGATGGATTTCGTCCACGAACAGGACGTCGCCCTCATCCAGATTGGTGAGCAGGGCAGCAAGATCGCCCGACTTGGCGATGACCGGGCCGGACGTGGCGCGGAAGCCGACGCCCATTTCCTTGGCGACGATCTGCGCCAGCGTGGTCTTGCCCAGGCCCGGCGGGCCGAAGAAGAGGACATGATCGAGCGCCTCGCCACGCGCTTTCGCGGCCTCGATAAAGACGCGCAGATTGCCGCGCGCGGCTTCCTGCCCGATAAATTCGTCGAGCGATTTGGGACGCAGCGCGGCGTCGACATCCTCGACGCGGCGGGCGGGGGTGAGGAGGCGGTCGTCGGTCACTTCGCCGCCTTTCGCAGTGCTAGCCGGACCAGCGCGTCGAGGCTGGCCTCGTCGCCCAGTTCCGCTTCGGCGGCGGCGACGGCGGTGCTGGCTTCATGCGGTTTGAAGCCGAGATTCTGCAGAGCGGACAGCGCGTCGGCGGCGAAGCTGCCGGTGGGGAGGATGGCGATGCCGCTTGCGCCGACCGGGCCGCCAGCAGGGGCCGCGCCGATCTTGTCCTTCAGTTCATTGACGATGCGCTGGGCGAGTTTGGGGCCGACGCCATTGGCCCGCGCGATCATTGCCTTGTCGCCCATGGCGACGGCGCGGTGGAGGTCTAGCGGTTCGAGCGCGGAGAGGATTGCCAGCGCGACCCGCGATCCCACGCCCTGCACATGGGTGAGCAGCCGATACCAGTCGCGTTCCTCCGCGCGGGCGAAGCCGACGAGGCGGATCGAGTCCGCCGCGACCAGCATTTCGGTGTGGATCGTCACCGCTTCGCCGATCGTCCCCAATGCCGCGAGCGTGCGCGAGGAGGCGCCGACGAGATAGCCCACGCCTCCGACATCGATGATGGCATGGTCCAGCCCGGTGCTGTCGAGCCGTCCTTTAAGTTTGGCGATCATGTCCGCTGCCCCATGGTCATGATCTGTTCTTTACAGCGTCCGACGCACTACGCCAGAGTAAAAGCGCGGCACCTTTTGCGCGCCCATGCGTAGTGCAGCGCGAAACCACAATTTCAAGGACGTGATGATGTTGATGACCGCGCCGATGCTTGGCCCCAGAGATTTTGAATATCCGTCGATCATGCTGTCGGGCGTGGTCGATCATGGCATGTATCTGCATTTCAAGAATTGCCTGGCCAATGCGCCGCAACAGGGGCTGGTGGTGGTGGAGATTTCCACGCTGGGCGGCGACCCGGAGATTGCCCGGTTGATGGGCGAGGATATCCGTTTCCATTCCGACCTCTATCCTGAGCGGCGTCTGGTGTTTCTGGGCCGCACCGCGGTCTATTCGGCGGGTGCGACCTTCATGAGCTTTTTCGCGACCGAAAATCGCTATGTGACGCGCGGTACACGGCTGATGATCCATGAGCGGCTGATCACGAAAAATATCCAGCTGGCCGGGCCATTGTCCACCTGCATCGCGACATTGAAAGCGACGCTGAACGAAATTCAGTCGTCGATCGCGATCCAGAATGAGGGGTTCCAGAATCTGATCCTGGGATCGGAAATCACCATGGACGAGCTGCTCGAAAAAGCGCCGGAAAACTGGTATCTGGAGGCCAATGAGGCGCAGGCGCGCGGATTGATCGCCGCCGTGCTATGAGCCGTGTTATGGCCGGGGTATGAGCCGCACCCGTCCCCGCCAACCGATCTTCCCCTGGCGCTATGGCATGTTTCTGGCGCTACTGGCGACGGCAGCGCCGCTGGCGCTGTGGCTGCGCTGGCATGAGGCGGTAATGGCGGGGTTCGACATTGCCGCGCTGGCCTTCATGGCGTCGGTCGTGCCGCTGATCCGGGCCGATCCCGACGCAATGCGGGCCAAGGCGAAGGCGAATGACGCCAACCGCGAACTGATGCTGCTGCTGACCGCGATCGTCAGCCTGGTGATATTGGTCGCGGTCGGTGTGGCGGTGAGCCAGCATGGCGGACCAAAGACGGCAGTGGTCGCGCTTCTGCTGGTGACGCTGCTGATCGCCTGGTTATTCTCCAATCTCGTCTATGCCATGCATTATGCCCATATCTTCTATCGCGCCGACAGGTCTCAGGCGGATGGGGGCGGCGGCGATTGCGGCGGGCTGGATTTCCCGGCCACGGCTGAGCCAGGCTATTGGGATTTCCTCTATTTCGCCTTCACACTGGGGATGACGTTCCAGACGTCCGACATATCGGTCACGGACAGCGATGTACGGCGCACCGTTTTGTTCCAGTGCCTCGCAGCCTTCCTGTTCAACCTTGGCATATTGGCCTTCACCATCAACGTGCTGGGCGGCTGATCGGCCCTAGGCGGCGGTGTCGATGGGGCCGCGGCCTTGCGACTGGCGCTGTTTGCGGGCGCGGGGTGCGGCATCGTCCATATTCATGTGGCGGATGGTCCGCCACCATTCGGGCAATATGGGCTTGAGCAGCGAGAGGCTGCCGCTGCGGGGCGTGGCGTACCAGTCGTCGCCGACGCGCTGAAAGCGCCAGACCGGATCGCAGTTGAGCGGGACGCGCTCGAAGCCGGGCTGGGCGTCGGGGCTGGCAGGGTTCGGGATTTCCTTCAGCTGGGCAGGGATGTTGCGGACGCTGCCATCGGGAAATCGCACCGCAATCGTCATCTCCTGTCTCCATTGTCGAGGGTTATGAAAGAGGTAACGCACTGAGATAAAAAGGGTTCATGGCCTTGCTGCAGGTTAAGATGATTCCTGTCTGTGCGGCTTGGCGACGTCTTTCACCGCTTGCTTACCCTTTTGCGCTAGAGCGAGGATCATGCGCGATTCTGCCGATCCCTGCCCCCAATCCGCCGTCAGCCATGGCGTGGGCATTGCTGGTCTTGTCGGCCTTGGCCTGTGGACGCTGGTGGCGCGCCATTATGGCATGGACGGTCCCAATGCCGGGTTGGCCGCCGTGGTCGCCTGCGGCTTGCCGATGGTGCTGTGGTCGCTGGTGGTGGACAAGGTGCATCGCAACGCATCGACCGGGATCGACTGGCGCGGGCCGGCAAGGCCGGTGCGCGAGGTGATCGACATCAGCATCGTCAAGATCGCCGGGCTGTGGGCGACCTGGCTGGCCATCGCCATCTTCTATTGCATCGCCCGCTGGTACTGGAGCGGCAATTATCGATTTTCGATGGACCTGTTCACCGCGGCTGCACCATGGCTGCTGGCGCTGTCCATCCCCTATATCCTCTGGATCGACCGGCGGCTGGTGCAGCCCAAGGATGCCAGTTACAGTTTCGGCCAGTGGGTGATCGGTGGCGCAGCGGGCGCGCCCGACATGGCTCAGGTCGCGCACCACGCCCGCGCCTGGACCGTGAAAGGCTTTTTCCTGGCCTTCATGGTCTCGATCGTGCCGGGCAATTTTGCCAGCGTGGTCAATTGGCGTATCGAGGACGCCTTTGCCAATCCGGTGGCGCTGGCCGGTTTCCTGATCGCGGTCATGTTCATGATCGACGTCTGTCTGGCGACGGTCGGCTACATATTAACCTTCAAGCCGCTCGATTCGCATATCCGCACCGCCAACCCCTATTTAGCGGGCTGGGTCGCGGCGTTGATATGCTATCCGCCCTTCGTACTGATGGGCGGGGGCGGGCCGCTCGATTATCATGCGGGCGGGGCGGAATGGGACTATTGGACGCAAGGGTCCGGGCTGCTGCAATGGGTGCTGGGCGGGTGGCTGGTGCTGCTGACCGGCCTCTACGCCTGGGCGACGGTGGCGTTCGGCCTGCGCTTTTCCAACCTGACCCATCGCGGGATATTGACGCATGGGCCGTATCGCTGGACCCGGCATCCGGCCTATCTGGCGAAAAACCTGTTCTGGTGGCTTTCGGCGCTGCCTTTCCTGAGCGTGTCCGGCTCGATGGCCGACATGGTACGCAACTGTGCGATGCTGGCGCTGACCAACGCGGTCTATTATTGGCGCGCGCGGACCGAGGAACAGCATCTGTCCGCCGACCCGGACTATCGCGCCTATAGCGACTGGATGGAGCGCAACGCCCCGGTGCCGCGCTTCTTTGCGTGGGTGACGGGGCGGAAGCGACCGGCTGCCGCGGTCATTCAGGCGGCGGAGTAAATTGGTCAAAGGCTGCGTTTAGGGGCACGCCCCCACCCCAACCCCTCCCCTAAAGGAGAGGGGCTAGTAATAGTCAGAAACTCTCTTCCGCATAGACTTTGCTGACGTCGCCGCCCCATTCGCCATGATAGCGATCGAGCAGCCGTTCGGCATGGGTCTTGCCGGACGAGACGACCTCTTCCAGATCAGACAGATAGCCGGTTTCATTGTCGCCTGCCGCGTTGAGGCGACCGCGCGCCGCGAGGCCTGAACGCGCGATGTCGAGCGCGGGGCGGGCGATGTCGCGCAGGGTGCGGCCCCTGCCGATCGGTGCGTCGAGGCCGAGCTTGGGCACGGAATCGCGCAAGATCTGGCGATCTTCCATGCTCCAGTCCTTGACCAGATCCCAGGCCGCATCAAGTGCGCCCTGATCATAGAGCAGGCCGACCCACAAAGCAGGCAGGGCGCAGATGCGGCCCCAGGGGCCGCCATCGGACCCGCGCATTTCGAGGAAACTTTTGAGCCGGACTTCGGGGAAGGCGGTGGAGAGATGATCCTCCCAATCCTTCTCGGTCGGCTTTTCGCCCGGCAGGACGGACAGTTTGCCGTTCAGGAAATCGCGGAAGGAAAGGCCGGAGGCGTCGATATATTTGCCGTCGCGATAGACGAAATACATCGGCACATCGAGCGCATAGTCGGCATAGCGTTCATAGCCAAAGCCGTCCTCGAACACGAAGGGCAGCATCCCGGTGCGACCCGGATCAGTGTCCGACCAGATATGGCTGCGATAGGACAGGAAGCCGTTGGGCTTGCCTTCCGTGAAGGGCGAATTAGCGAATAATGCGGTGCCGAGCGGTTGCAGGGCGAGGGAGACGCGGAATTTCTTGGCCATGTCCGCTTCGCTGCCATAGTCCAGATTGGTCTGGATGGTGCAGGTGCGCAGCATCATGTCCAGCCCCATGGAGCCGACGCGCGGCATGTGCCGCAGCATGATCTCGTACCGGCCCTTGGGCATGATCGGCAATTCCGCGCGCGTCTTGTCGGGCCACATGCCAAGGCCGAGGAAGCCGAGGCCCAGCATGTCGCCGACATATTTCACCTGTTCCAGATGGCGACCGGTTTCAGCGCAGGTCTGGTGAATATTGTCGAGCGGCGCGCCGGACAGTTCCAGCTGGCCCGCCGGTTCCAGGCTGATCGTGCCGTCGGTGCCGGACAGGGCGATGATATTCTCGCCCTCAAACACAGGGTTCCAGCCATAGCGGGTCAGGCCGATCAGCAGTGTGTGGATGCCGCCTTTTTCCTCATAGGAGGGCGCGTGATGATCCTTGCGGCTATAGACGAATTTTTCATGTTCGGTGCCGATGCGCCAGCGATCCTTGGGCTTTTCACCCTTGGCAAAGGCCGCGATCAGCTGGTCGCGGCTTTCGATGACGGGATCTTCGCCCGCTGAGTCGGTTCTGGTGCTCATGCCCCGCCCTTAATGCTTCCCCTCGGCCGGTCAAACAGTGACCGGCAATGATCAGATAGGCTCTGCCTATAAACGGTTCAATCCAATGGCGAAATGAAACTTAGTGCCAGTCGCCGTTCAGGGTCATCCAGGCTGCCGTCGCGGCGATGGCGGCGGTTTCGGCGCGCAGGATGCGGGGGCCGAGCGAGACCGGCACGGCGCGCGGATGGGCGCGGATCGTTTCGCGTTCGGCTGGATCGAACCCGCCCTCCGGCCCGATCAGGAAAGCGGCGGGGCCGGGATGGGCGGCAAGGGCGGTGGTCAGCGGCGCGCCGCCGGTTTCGTCGGCGAAAAACAGGTGGCGATCCTGCGGCCAGTCTTGCAGCAGCGCGTCGAGTTTCACCATCGCGGCCAGTTCCGGCAGGGAAGTGCGGCCGCATTGTTCGGCGGCTTCGACCAGATGGGCGTGCAACCGGTCCAGGTTGAGCTTGTCCACCACCGCGCGGCGGGTGAGGACCGGCTGGAGCTTTGCGACCCCCAGTTCGCACGCCTTTTCCGCGATCAGGTCGATGCGGCCTTTCTTGATCGGCGCGCAGCAGAGCCAGAAATCGGGGACGGATTCGGGCGGCCTGGTCTGGCTGACACATTCTAGTATCAGGTCGCGCTTGCGAATGTCGCGGGCGCGGGCGGCCCATTCGCCGGACCGGCCATCGAACAGCAGGACGATATCGTCGGGCTTCACCCGCATGACGCTGATCAGATAATGGGCTGGATTGCCATCGACCGGCACTGACACGCCATCCCCCAACTGGGTTTCGACATGGAGGCGCGGCGCGCTTTGCGGCGGCCAGGCGGGGGTTGCGGTCATGATGCGCTTTCCGTTCGACGAAACTTGCCCGGAGGCTATGGGAGTCTTTAGAGAAGAATGGCCCTTCGACAAGCGCGGGGCGAATGGAGTTGCGTGTGAGCCAGACGATCGTCCCCGACAGCCAGGCGCGCGGACTGCTGGCGCGGCTGCCGGACACGCCGCGCGCGCTGGTGCAGATGGCGCGGTTCGACCGGCCGATCGGCTGGTGGCTGCTCTTCTGGCCGGGTGCCTGGGCGGTGGCGCTGGCGGGGGGCGGCTTTGCGCGCTGGCCGCTAATTGTCTGGCTGCTGCTTGGCAGCATCGCGATGCGCGGCGCGGGCTGCGTGTTCAACGATATTGTCGATCGCGATCTGGATCGCAAAGTGGCGCGCACGGCCGCGCGGCCGCTGGCGAGCGGGGCGATGAGGGTGCGCACGGCGTGGCTCTGGCTGGTGGCACTGTCTTTGGTTGGACTGATCGTGCTGCTGCAATTGCGCTTCTATGCGCAGATCGTGGCACTGTGGTCGCTGGCGCTGGTGGCGGCTTACCCCTTCATGAAGCGGATCACCGGCTGGCCGCAAATCTGGCTCGGCCTCGTCTTTTCCTGGGCGGCGCTTGTGGGGTGGAGCGAGGTGATGGGGGGGCTGACCCTGGCGGGAATTTCGCTCTACGTCGGAACCATTTTCTGGGTTGTGGGCTATGACACCATCTACGCGCTGCAGGATCGGGAGGACGACGCGCTGATCGGCATTGGTTCCAGCGCGCTCTCCATGGGGCGGCACGTCCGGGCGGGCGTGGCGCTCTGCTATCTGTGCGCGCTTGGCCTCTGGGCGGCGGCGATCTGGCAGGTGCGGCCAGAAGCGCTGGCGCTGGCCGCGCTGCTGCCGGTGGCGGTGCATCTGCTGTGGCAGATTGCGACGCTGCGCGAGGATGGCGTCGATCCGCTGGCCAAATTCCGCTCCAACCGTTTTGCCGGATTGCTGATGTTCCTGGGATGCCTAGTGGTCGGCAGCGCATGAGCGCTGGACCGAAACCGGGCGAGGATTGCTGGCGGATCGCGCGGGCGACGCGGGCCAGCACGATCATCGACGCAGACGCCTATTTCCGCCATGCGCGCGCCGCGATGCTCAAGGCGACGCGGCGTATCATGCTGATCGGCTGGGATTTCGACGCGGCGATCAGCTTGATCCGGGAGGATGAGGCCGATGATGGCGCGCCTGTGGTGATCGGCGATTTTATCAGCTGGCTGGTGGAGCGGACGCCGGAGCTGGAGATATTTCTGCTGCGCTGGGACATTGGCGCGATGAAGTCGATGGTGCGGCCGACCAACCTGTTCACGACGCTCAAATGGATGGCGCATCCGCGCGTGACGGTGAAGCTGGACAGCCATCATCCGCCCGCCGCCTCCCATCATCAGAAGATCGTGGTGATTGACGATTGTTTCGCTTTTTGCGGCGGCATCGACATGACGGGTGACCGGTGGGATACGCGCCATCATCGCGATGAGGAGCCGGGGCGGCTGCATCCTGACGGGTCGCCTTATGGTCCCTGGCATGATGCGACCACGGCGCTGATGGGACCGGTTGCTGCGGCGCTGGGCGATCATGCGCGCAATCGCTGGGTTGGCGCGGGTGGCGACGCGCTGGAGCCGATCGCGGGGGTGCAGGATTGCTGGCCCGACCATCTGCCGGTGCAGTTTACCGATGTCGACGTGGCGATCGCCCGCACCGCGCCCAAGATGGACGATCAGGACGAACTGACCGAGATTGAGCGGCTCTATTGCCACCAGATCGCGGCGGCCAGGCGCTGCATCTATGCCGAAAGCCAATATTTCGCGTCGCGCCGGATTGCCGAGGCGATCGCGAAACGGCTGGTCGAGCCGGACGGGCCGGACATCGTCATCATCAATCCGACCCAGGCTGATGGCTGGCTGGAGCAGCAGGCGATGGACACGGCGCGTGCGCGCCTGTTCGAGGCGCTGAAGGCGCGCGACGCCCATGGCCGCCTGCGCATCTATCACCCCTTCACGATGCGCGGCGTGCCGATTTATGTCCATGCCAAAATATTGATCGTCGATGATCGGCTGATCCGGGTCGGATCGTCCAACATGAACAACCGGTCGATGCGGCTGGATACCGAATGCGACGTGACGATCGACACCGCGCTGCCCGCCAATGCCGGGTGGGAGGACAAGATTCGCGCGGTTCGCGATGACCTGATCGCCGAACATCTCGACCTGCCGGTCGAGCGGGTGGCAGCGGTGATCGCGCAGCGCGGGCTGGTCGCGGGGATCGAGGAGATGCGCCAGAAGCCAGGTCGGACGCTGCGCCCCTATGAAACGCCGGACCTGAACGATGTGCAGGCCTGGCTGGCCGACCATGAGGTGCTGGACCCCGAAGGCCCGGACGAAATGTTCGAGGCGGTGAGCGAACGCGGCCTGTTCCGGCGGATGAAGGGCTGGTTCGGGCGGGTTAAGGATTAAAGGCCGAGCGCCTTGCGCAGTTCGGCGTTGATCCGGCTTTGCCAGCCCGGCCCGGTGGCGCGGAAACCGTCCAGCACGGCGGCGTCGAGGCGGAGGGTTACCTGTTGCTTGGGATCGTCCGATTTGGGGCGACCGGGACGGGTCAGCGTGCCAGTGGCGGGACGGATGACCTTATCGCCGATGCGAAATTCGGCGCGGTCAAATATCTCATCCGTCCATTCGGGAATGTCATCATCATCCCAATCTGCGGGCAAAGGCTTTCTGCTCTCGGTCATTGCACTTCCTCATGGAAATGACCCGGATGCCATCATCAACTGGCGTCCAGACCACCGTAATGAGCCTGTCGTTCATCAGGCCATAAGTCTGAAAACGCGGCTCCACATAGTCATATCTATCGTCCTCTACCGTGTAGGATGGACTGTCAAAAACCTGCGCGGCGTCGGCGAAATCCAGTCCCCGCTCCTGCAGGGTTTTCAATCGCTTTGCCGGATCGAAACTCAATTCCATAACCCAGTATCTCCGGTCGATCAGCAGTGCCTTGGCCGATCAATTGTCCCGTTACATGGCTGGGTCTAGTTACCCAGTTACAATATTGTAACTACGCAAAGTGTCAAGCATTTCCGTAACTACAAAAATCATTCCGCCGCCAGTAGTGCCTCGGCGCTCTGGAGGTTGACGGAGACGAGGCGGCTGACGCCGCGTTCGACCATGGTGACGCCGAACAGGCGGTGCATCCGGGCCATGCTGACGGCATTGTGGGTGACGATGAGGTAGCGGGTCTGGGTCTGGGCCACCATGGCGTCGAGCAGGTCGCAGAAGCGCTCGACATTGGCATCGTCGAGCGGGGCGTCGACCTCGTCCAGCACGCAGATCGGCGCGGGGTTGGTCAGGAACAGGCCGAAGATCAGTGCCACGGCGGTCAGCGCCTGTTCGCCACCCGACAATAGGGTGAGCGCGGCGAGTTTCTTGCCCGGCGGCTGGGCCATAATCTCCAGCCCCGCCTCCAGCGGGTCGTCGCTGTCGATCAGCTCCAGATGCGCCTGCCCGCCGTTGAAGAGCGTGGTGAAGAGGCGGCGGAAATGGCCGTCGACCGCCTCGAACGCGGCAAGCAGACGCTGGCGCCCTTCACGGTTGAGGCTGCCGATCGATCCGCGCAGACGGTGGATCGCCTGGGTCAGTTCTTCGCTTTCGGCGCGGCTGGTCGCCTGCACCTGTTCCAGTTCCTCCAGTTCCTGTGCCGCGACGAGATTGACCGGGCCGATCCGCTCACGATCGACACTGAAACGTTCATGATTGGCCTGTTCGGTCTGGGCGAGCCGGATGTCGGCGCTGGCGAAGCCCAGTTTTTCGGGTAGCAACGGCGGCGGACATTCGAAGCGTTCGCCCGATAGCCGATTGGTTTCGATCCGCCGTTCGTCGGCGGATTCAGCGCGGGCGATGGCGGTAGCGCGGGCTTCGCGGGCTGCGGCGAAAGTCTCGCCACTATGTGCAGCTCGCTGTTCGGCTTGGCGCAAGGCGGCTTCGGCGTCCTGCTCCGCGTGGCGGGCGGCATCGGCGGCGGCGATCAGGGTTGCGCCCTGATCGTCCAGCGATGCGATGGCCTGCGACAGCGCCTCTGGCTGGCCTTCGATCGTGGCGCGTTCGGTGGCGATCTCTTCGCCGCGCGCGACCATGGCGGCGATGCGCTTGGCCGCTTCGCCCGCGCGGGCGCGCCAGCCCTTGATTTCCGCGTCGGCGGCACCCTGTCGTTCGCGGTCGCTCGACAAGGCACGGTCGGCCAAGGCCTGATCGGCCTGCAACTGGCTGACCACAGCGCGCGCCTTTTCGCTCGCCTGTGCCAGCGCGGTGACCTGCGCGCGTGTCTCGGCCCCGTCAGGCATGGCGGCGCGGGCCGATTGGGCGCTGTCATGATCGGCACGGGCGGCGTCGGCATCGCGCCGCGCCTCGATCAGCCGTTCCTCTATTCCGTCGCGTCGCCCGGCCAGCCGTTCGAGCGCAGTGGTCGCCTCGTCAGCGGTGCGCAGCGCGGTGCGCAGGCTCTGATCGGCCTGGGCGAGCTGGGTACGGCCACTGGCTAGGGCTTCGCTGGCAGCCTGTTCGCGGGCCTTGGCGTCCTGTTGCGCGGCGGTGGCGGCATCGACATGCGATTGGGCGGCTGGGCGGGCGGCGGCGATCGCCTCCAGCCGGTTGAGCCGGATCAGCCGTTCCGCCGCCGCCGCGCCGCCTTCGATCGCGACATAGCCGTCCCAACGGCGCAGCTGGCCATCGCGGCTGACGAGGCGCTGGCCGACGGCGAGAGGCTGGCCCTCGTCGCTGTCGACAACGGCGATCTGGGCCAGACGGCGCGCCAGTTCGGGCGGGGCGGTAACATGGGCGGCAAGTGGCGCGCAGCCATCGGGCAGGGCGGGATCGCTGGCCAGCGAAGCTGCGCCTGCCCAGCGGCGTTTGCCGTCCGGGGCGATTGGCGCTTCCAGATCGTCGCCCAGCGCCGCGGCGAGCGCGCGTTCATAGCCGGGCGAGGCCTTGAGCTGGTCGAGCGCGCGAGTGCGGCCGCCGGGGCCGCTATCGACCGCGCGTTGGAGCGCGGCGGCTTCGCTGTCGAGCGCGGCCAGTGCGGCGCAGGCGGCGGAGAGCGCGCCTTCGGCGGCGGCGCGTTGCTCGCTGGCGGACTGGCGCGCGGTTTCGGCGGCGTGGATTGCGGCTTCGGCAGTGTCGCGGGCGGCGCTCGCCTCTTCCTGCGCGGCGATGGCGGCGGCGCGCCGGGTTTCAAGCGGGGCAGGGTCGGGCAGGGCGGCGGCTTCGCTGGTCAGTCGCTGAACCTCGCGTTCTGCGCGCTCCAGTCGGGAACGGGCGGCGACCAGCGCGGCTTCGGCGACGCGCAGTTCGGCCTGTTCGCCCGCCTGTTTCGCCATCGCCTTGGCGAGATCCAGTTCGGCGTCGCGCGCGCCATCCTCGGCGCTGGCGATGCGGCTGGCGAAATCGGGGCGCAGCTTTTCGGTCTCGGCGATCCGGGCTTTCAGCGTCGCAATTTCGGCAGTGAGGCGCGCGATGGCGTCGGCAGCGTCATTGGCGAGCGTGCCTTCGCGGGCGCGATCCTCCTCCAGCCGGGCGGCCTGCTGGGCCAGATCATGCAGCCGCCGGACCACGCCGTCGCGCTCCGTGCGCAGGGTGGACAGGCGATGGCCCGCTTCGCTGGCGTCGTCACGCGCGCGCTGGGCGGCGGCGCGACGGTCGGCCAGTGTGGCGAGGGCGGCCTGCGCATGGGCGGCGGCGGCCAGTTGCGCCTCCTGCGCTTGGGCGACGGCGGCTTCTGCTTCCTTCGCCTGCGCGCGGGCGGCTTCGGCGCTGGCATGGGCTTCGCGCCAGCGGGCAAAGAGGGTGCGCGCTTCGGCTACGCGAATCTGGTCGGACAGGCGGATATAGCGTTCGGCAGCGCGCGCCTGACGACGCAGCGCATTGGCGCGGGCGTCCATGTCGAGCAAGATTTCGGCAAGCCGCGCGAGATTGCCTTCGGCAGCGCGGAGCTTCTGTTCAGCGTCCTTGCGCCGGACATGGAGACCCGCAATGCCCGCCGCTTCCTCCAGCATGGCGCGCCGTTCCTGCGGTCGGGCTGCGATGACGGCGGCGATGCGGCCCTGGCTGACCAGCGCCGGGCTGTGCGGGCCGGTGGCGGCATCGGCGAAGATCAGCGACACGTCCTTGGCGCGGACGTCGCGGCCATTGGCTCTGTAGGCACTGCCCGCGCCGCGCTCGATCCGGCGGGTGACTTCCAGTTCGCCGTCCGCGCCGACATCTACGGCGCTGAACAACTCGCCCTGTTCCTGCACGGTGAGCAGCGAGACTTCGGCAAACTCGCGCTGGGGCCGGGTGGCGGTGCCTGCAAAGATCACATCCTCCATGCCGCCGCCGCGCATGGATTTGGCGCTGGATTCGCCCATGACCCAACGGATCGCTTCAAGCAGGTTGGACTTGCCGCAGCCATTGGGGCCGACGATGCCGGTCAGGCCGGGTTCGATGCGCAATTCGGTTGCATCGACGAAGCTTTTGAAGCCCGAAAGCTTGAGCCGCTTTATTTGCATGGGGACGCGCAGGGGCAGTGTGCCGCCCCGGCCTTTATACGCTCAAGCGCTGATGTCCGCCCCCCGACGCGCAATCAGATGCCTGCTTCCTTGAGCTTGGGCTGGAGTGTCGCCCAGTTGGCGACATTGTCGACCAGCACGCCGTTGATCAGGAAGCTGGGGGTGCCGGTGATCTGGTACTGGCTGTTGGCCGCCTCGACGCCCTTGGCCAGCTTTTCCGCCGATGCAGTGTCAGCAAGGCATTGTTTCGCCTGATCTTCGGCAATGCCGCGCTGCTTGGCGAAATCGACCAGGCCCAGCGCACCCGCCAGCTTGCCGAAACGCTCTGCCGGGGGGGCGCTCATCAGCGCCTGATAGGGCTGGTCGCCCAGTGCCTGCGCTTTCTCGAACATGGCATTCTGGTTGGCGAAAAACTGTTCAGACAGGGGATAGAAAATATCCTTGCCGCCGCAACGGGCCAGCAGCGCGGTCGAAATGTCGATCGGGTCGCGGACAAAGGTGCGGAATTCAAAGCTCATCTTGCCAGTATCGACCAGCTTTTTGATCTCTTCCGAGGCTTCGGCGGAGAAATCCTTGCAATGGCTGCAGGTGTAGGAACCGAACTCGACCAGCTTCAATTTAGCCGCCGGATTGCCCATCACATAATAGCCATCGGGCGTTTCCGCGACAGTTTCCGACCAAGTGGCTCCCGCTGGCGGGGCGACGGCGGCGATGGCTTCGCCCTTGGGCGTGGCCCCCTCTTCGCTCTTGCCACAGGCGGCGAGGGTCAGGGACAGGGCGATGAGGGCAACACCGGACAAGGCTTTCACGACGGGCAAGGCTCCGATTATGGGCGGGTTGGCAGGTTTATTAGATCAACTTAGATCAGCGCGCGGCGGGGGGCAATGCGGCCTGGAGCTTGCCCCAGTCCGATCCGGCGACCAAAGTGCCGTTGATGGTGAAGCCGGGGGTGCCGCTGATCTTCACCTTGTTCCACGCTTCGTCCGTCATCGCCATGATCTGCTTCATCGCCATGGGGCTGGCGATGCAGGCGTTAAGCTGGGCGGGGGTATAGCCACGCTTGGCCATCAGCGTGTAGAGGCCGGTTTTCTGGCCGATATCGCGCAGCGCCGCGATCTGGTCGGTCGGCTTGGTGGCGTCGCGGTCATAGGATTGGAGCTGTTCCATCCAGGCGTCCTGATTGGCAAACAGTGCCTCATGATTGCCCATGAAGCGCGCCGGGCCGCCGCAGCGGGCGAGCAGGGCGGCGGTCAGGTCATATTTGTCGCGCACGGCGTTGCGTATTTCGACGCTGACCTTGCCGCCCTTCACATAATTGGCCTTGAGCGGGGCGCTCGCCTCGCCAACGAAATGGGCGCAATGGCTACAGGTGTAGCTGACATATTCGACCAGCTTGGTGGGCGCGGCGGGATTGCCCATGGCGTGGCCGCCGATGGCCGAGATGGTGACGCGGCTGACCCAGTTGGCGGCAGGCGCGGCCAGGACGGCGACGGGAAGGGCGAAGAGGGCGAGGGGGAGCAGTTTTTTCATGAGACAGGTCCATTGAACGACTGGCCATGAACGCCAGCCGAATATTCAGCCGATTTTGGGCAGGCCGCTGCTGTTGGCAAGCCCCTGCGCCAGCGATTCCAGCACGGTGCGCAATTCCGGGTCGCCAATGTCGCGCAGCGAATCGCCCAGTTCGACCGGAATGGGTTTGAGGTTGCGCGGCGGTGGGCGGCGTTCAGCGGGGGTCGGCATGATGTCTCCCTGCCGCATCGCAACTTTCGCCACGGCGGCATAGCCGAAAAAGCGGTTCACCCGTTCAATCAGGTCGGGCAACATATGCTGCACCATTGGCGCATGGCCGCTCATGACTGTCAGTTGCAGCGTGCCGCCTGCCTTCTGCCCCACCGGGAAGCGGATCGATTCGGGCGCGGAAATGCTGGCATAATGGCTGCCGACGATTTCCGACCATCGGGTGACGATGCTCGATTGGACGAAGCCGAATTTGCGGAAGGCGGCGCGGCCGATGTCGGGCATCAGGTCGGCGATTCGCCGCGATCCGCCGATGCGCGGGCGTTCCGCTGCTGGAATGGCGCGGCTTTTCACTTTAGGCGTCGGGGGGCGTTCCGTCATGGGTCGCACCATGGCATAGCGCCGCCATGCGCGTCGAGGGTGACATGACAAAGGACGGGGGAAAAATAGCAACGGACCTGCTGGCCCATTATGATGTCCATGCCCGGCGCCTGGCGTGGCGCGCGCTGCCCGGTGCCAATGCGGCCGATCCTTACCGGGTCTGGCTGTCCGAAGTCATGCTGCAACAGACGACGGTGGCGGCAGTCGGCCCCTATTTCGCGACATTCACTGCGCGCTGGCCCAGCGTCGAGGCGCTGGCGGCAGCGGCGGATGCCGATCTGATGGCGGCGTGGGCCGGGCTTGGCTATTATGCTCGCGCCCGCAACCTGCTCGCCTGCGCGCGGGCGGTGGTGCGCGACCATGGCGGGGTGTTCCCCGATACGGAGGAAGGGCTGCGCGCGTTGCCGGGGGTGGGTGCCTATACCGCCGCTGCGGTGGCCGCGATCGCCTTTGGGCGGCGCGCGGTGGTGGTGGACGCCAATGTAGAGCGCGTGGTGGCGCGCCTGTTTGCCATCGACACCCCGCTGCCTGCCGCCCGCCCGGCGATCCGTGCGGCGGCGGATGCGATCACGCCCGATGCGCGGGCGGGGGATTTTGCGCAGGCGATGATGGATCTGGGCGCGACCATCTGCACGTCGCGCAATCCGGCCTGCGGCATCTGCCCGCTGCGGAACGATTGCGCGGCGGTGCGGACGGCCGATCCTGCGGCCTATCCGGTCAAGGCGGCCAAGAAGGCGCGGCCCCACCGGACTGGTCATGGCTGGTGGATCGAGCGGGCGGACGGCCATGTCTGGCTGGTCCGTCGCCCGGACAAGGGATTGTTGGGCGGGATGCGCGCATTGCCCAGTTCCGACTGGAGCGCCGATCCCGACGCCACACCGCCCTTTGCCGCCGACTGGCGGATGCTGGCCGAGCCGGTCGATCATGTTTTCACCCATTTCTCACTGGCGTTGGCCGTCCACACGACCCATGTGGGGGAGGATCATGCCCCGTCCGGTGCGGGCGAATGGTGGCCGGTCGCGCGCATTGCCGATGCGGGGCTGCCCACTTTATTTGCCCGCGCGGCGCAGGCGGTGTTGAAGGAGAAGGATGCGGATGCACGGCACTGACCCCCGGCTGGACGATCCGCCCGGCTTCGTCGGCGGCACGCTCGACCGCGTCGATCATATCCGCACCAACCCTGCACTGCTGGCGCAGACCTTCGCTGATCCGGCGGCGCGGCTGCTGGTGCTGGACGGGCTGGAGCCGGTGGAGGTTGATGGCGCGCTGGTGCTGGAGCCGATCGAGGCTGACGCGAGGGTCGAGGATCATGTGCTGCTGGGGCTAGATCCGGCGGGGCGGCCTATATTTGCTGAACTGCTGGTCGAGTTGACGAGTGGTTTCGGTGCGACACCGCGTAGCCGGGCGCTGGCAGGGCAGGTGTCGGCGCAGGAACTGGCGCTCTATGGCACGGCGCGCAGTCTGCTGCATTGGCATGTCCGCCACCGATTCTGTGCGGTGTGTGGGGGGAGGACTGGTCCGGTCAAGGCGGGCTGGGCGCGCCAGTGCGGGGCATGTCAGGCGGAACATTTCCCGCGCGTGGACCCGGTGTCGATCATGCTGGCGGAATATGAGGGCAAGGTGTTGCTGGGTCGTCAGCACGCCTGGCCACCGGGTCGCTATTCGGCGCTGGCGGGCTTTATCGAGCCGGGCGAGACGATCGAGGAAGCGGTCGCGCGCGAATTGTTCGAGGAAGCGGGCATCCGCGTCCATGACGTGCGCTATGTGATGAGCCAGCCATGGCCCTTCCCATCGTCGCTGATGATCGCCTGTATCGCGCAGGCGACCGGCGACGCGCTGAGCCTGGACGCGACCGAGATTGAGGACGCTTTCTGGTGTGATGCCGATGGCGTGCGCGCGGCGATGGCGGGGGAGCCGGACGCGCCCTTCATCGCGCCGCCGCGCATGGCGGTGGCCTGGCACCTGCTCGACCGCTGGCTGGCGGGCGTTGCCCCGCGCGAGCCAAGCGCGTAAGGCCGGTCACTCCATATATCGTTTCGGGAATAGCTTGCCTCCATGCTCAGCCTAGAAGAAGCCCAGTCGCGCGCGCAGGATCTGGTGAGCGCCGCGCGCAAGGCGGGAGCGGATGCAGCCGACGCCATTTATGCCTGCAACGCATCAACCAACGTATCGGTGCGGCTGGGGGCGCTGGAGGATGTCGAACGGTCCGAGGGCGAGGAAATCGGCCTGCGCGTGTTCATCGGGAACCGGTCGGCCAGCATTTCCGCGTCCGACATGAATCCCGCGACGCTTGGGACGTTGGTTGATCGCGCAGTGGCGATGGCGCGCGAGGCACCTGAAGATCCCTATGCGGGCCTGGCCCCGCAGGACAGGCTGATGAAGAAGCGCCCGCCAGCGCTGGACCTGACCGACAGCGAGGAGCCGGAACCCGCCGCGCTCCGCGAACGCGCGCTGGTGGCTGAGGAGGCTGCGCGCGCCGTGCCGGGCATCACCAACAGCGAAGGCGGCGGCGCGTCGAGCGGGCGCAGCCAGGTGGCGTTGGCGACCAGCCATGGCTTTGCCGGTGCCTACGGCGCGACCAGCCACTCGACCTGGGCCAGCGTATTGGCAGGCAGCGGCGCAGACATGCAGCGCGACTATGCCAGCCATAATGTGCGCCATCTGGAGGATCTGGACGATGCCGAGGCGATCGGCGTGCGGGCGGGCCAGCGGGCAGTGGCGCGGCTGAAACCGGTCAAGGTCGATAGCGGGGTCATGCCGGTGATTTTTGATCCGCGCATCGGCTCCAGCCTGTTGGGGCATCTGATTGGTGGCATGGTCGGCCCAGCGATTGCGCGGCGGTCGAGCTTCCTGCTCGAATCGCTGGGCGAGGCGCTGTTTGACGCGGGCGTGACCATCATCGACGATCCGCTGCTGGTGCGCGGCCTTAGATCGCGCCCGTTCGATGGCGAGGGGCTGCCGGTCGAACGGCGCGCGCTGATCGACAAGGGGGTGCTGACCGGATGGCTGATGGACAGCGCGTCGGCGCGGCAATTGGGGCAGGAGCCAACCGGCCATGCCAGCCGGGGCGGGAGCGGCGCGCCGGGCGTCAGCATTACCAACGTCCATATGGAAGCGGGCAGCATATCGCCGGGCGACCTGATGGCGGACGTGAAGCGCGGCATCTATGTCACCGAACTGATCGGTATGGGCGTCAATGGCGTCACCGGCGATTATAGCCGGGGGGCGGCGGGCTTTCTGATCGAAAATGGCGCGGTGGCCCATGCCGTGTCGGAAATCACGATTGCCAGCAATCTGAAGGCGATGTTCAAATCGCTCGTCCCCGCCAACGACCTGCATTTCCGCTATGCGATGAACGTGCCGACGCTGCGCGTCGACGGGATGACCGTTGCCGGGGGCTGAACTGGATCTGCGCGCCATCGTGGCGGCCGTGTCGGACGCGGCCGATCATGCGCTAACGCTGTGGGCAGGTGGCGAGACGCGCGTGCGCCAGTGGGAAAAAGTGCCCGGCCACCCGGTGTGCGAGGCTGATCTGGAAGTGGACGGCCTGCTGCGCGCATCGCTGGGCGCGATCGATCCGGGCGCGGGATGGCTGTCGGAGGAGACGGCGGATACCGTGCATCGGCTGGGCGTGTCGCGGGTGTGGGTGGTCGATCCGATCGACGGCACGCGCGATTATCTGCGCGGGCGACCCGGATGGGCGGTGTCGGTCGCGCTGGTGGAGGATGGCGCGGTGCGGCTGGGTATATTGGCAGCACCCGCTCGCAACGAATATTGGATCGCGCAGGCCGGGCAGGGCGCGACGCGCAACGGGCGGACTCTTCGTGCTGGTTCGCGCGATGCTCTGGCGGGCGCGCGGGTGCCGGCCGAACAATTGCCGCGCATCGACCGTGATCTGGTGACGGTGGAAAAGCCCAACAGCATCGCGCTGCGCATGGCGATGGTTGCGGCGGACGAGGCCGATCTGGTCGCCACGGTGCGCTGGGGCAATGAGTGGGACATCGCCGCCGCCGCGATCATATGTCAGGAGGCGGGCGCTATGGTGACCGATGCGCTGGGCGATCCGTTGCTGTTCAACCGGCCCCGACCGACCGCCTTTGGCCTGCTCTGCGCAGCGCCCGGCATCCACGCTGCCGCCACCGAACGACTGGCGCCGCGCGCGCGGGAGATATTGGGCGGTTAAGTGCAACTGCGCAGCGTATCGGTGGGCAGGATTTGCTTCAGGCGATGGCGCACGACGTCGGCCCAGATATGATAGCCCTGCGCATTCATGTGGACGCCGTCCGGTTGATAATTGTCCCCAAGCTGGCCGTCCTTGAGCAATGGCGACGTGATGTCGGCATAGAAGCTTGCGGGCATATGCGGGATCAGCCGCTGGGCGGCGGCGTTGAACAGGCGCTGATCCGGCAGGCTGGCGGCGCGACCGGGGCTGGGTTTCATCGACAACACAAGCACCGGCAGATCGCCGAATTTTTGGCGGCGCATGTCGAGGAAGGCGGCAAGCTGGCGGATGATGGTGCGCACGGGAACGCCGGTGGCGATGTCATTTTCCCCCGCATAGAGGATGATCGCACGGGGGTGACCATCGGCGGGGTCGATATGGGCGAAGCGCGGCAGAATGTCGACAAAAGTCGCGCTGTTGATGCCGCGATTATGGGCGATCCACGGGGCCATGTCGCGATCGAGGCTGGTCCAGCGGTGGACCGAGCTGCTGCCCACGAACCAGAGGGTGCAGTTGCCCTGACGGTTGGCATCATCAGGCAGGACCATATTGGCTTCGCGATAGCGTGTGACGAGCATCCAGCTGCCGACAATCAGGCCGAACACGGCCAGCGCCACTGCCAGCTTGGCCAGGGGCGATGCGTTGAGGCTAGTCAAAGGGCGCTTATCCGTCATCCCGTCCAGTCTTAGCGCATTTGCCGGCGCGGAAAAGCCACCGTAAAGGGACGCGGTAGCGCCTTGTTTACCCTGATGGTTAATTGGAAGGCAGCAGTCCATGCGCTAACTCCATGATCGGGGACATGGGGTTATCATGTGACGAAAAATCCGTCGGTGGACCTGCTCAAGGGTGCGCTGATCATATTGGTCATGGCCGGACATTCCATGGAACTGACGCAACAGCATCATCTGGCGCTGTGGGTCGGGGCGGGCTTTCGTATGCCGTTGATGATCGGCATTTCAGGCTACCTGCTCAATGTGACACGAACCCGGAACGACCCGCCGGAGCGGATGTTTGGCCGTTATGGCAGCCGGATGCTGCTGCCATGGGCCGTGGCGCTATTGGTCTATATATTGGTCAGTGGCTGGCAGATCAGCTGGACGTTGCCGATCGAGCTGCTGCTGCACCCGCCCTTCCACCTCTGGTATGTGCCGGTGCTGTTCTTCCTGATCCTGGTGACGCGGCTGGTGCCTTTGTCGCCGCTCCTGTTGCTGGCGATCGGTACGCCAGTCAGTTTGGCGACCATGTATAGTTTCGGGCTGAACCATGGCGTCGTCGGCGTCAGCCTGTTGTCGCCCGATAGTCGCTTCCTGCGCTATCCGGTCTATTTCTTCTTCGGGATGCTGATGGCGGAGCGGGGATTGCCGACCCGCTATCTGGGGGTGACGCTGCTGCTGGGCGCGCTGGGCATGGGGTGGTGGAGCGCACTCTATGGCAGCGAAAACGGTCTGGCCTTTGTGCCTGCCCGGTTGCTGATGTGCCTGGGGCTGATCGCGCTGCTGCCTCAGCTGTCGGCGCTGCGCCTGTCATTTGGACCGCTCAATGCGGTCGGGCGGGACAGCCTGTTCTTCTATCTATGGCACCCGTTGGCGATGGCGGCGGTCATGTTGGCGGGCGCGGGTGCGCTTCCCACGTTGGCGCTGTCCATCCTGCTGCTGGCGATCGCCAGCAGGTGGTCGGCGCGCAATGCGCTGGTTCAGAGGCTCGTTGGCAGTGCGGCGGCAGTGCGTCCGGCGTCAGCGTCGATGGGGCAAGCACCGGTTCCGGCCAGCGCCTGACCGGTCAGAGCTTGCCATATTTGGCTTCGAAGCCGGCAATGTCGCCTGCCGCGAGATATTTGGCCTGATCGATCCACTGGTCGCGGACCGGACGGCCTTTGAAATTGCCGAGTTTCGCGTCGATCGCGGCCAGGTCCGTGTCGGTCCAGGCGGCGATTTGGGCGAAGCGGGTGATGCCGAGCTCAATCAGCAATGTCCTGAGCTTTGGCCCCACGCCTTTGAGGCGGAGCAGGTCGTCCTCGCCTTCCGGTGCAGCCGTGACGGCGGGTGACACAGGCACGGGTTCGTGTGCCGGTGTCGGTTCGACTGCGACGGGGGCGATTGGCGCGGTGACGGGGGCCTCGGCTTCGACCGGCACGACGACGGGGGCAGCGGGCACCGGCTCCACAAAGGCGACAGGTGGGGTTTCGGCGGGCGGGGTTGGCGCGATGTCCTGCATAACGTCCTGGGCCTTGCCCCTGCCGGACAACAGAAAGACGAGGCCGATGATGACCAGCAGCCCGATCAGCAGCCACAGGCCATAGTCCATGAAAAATTCCTGCATCGCGCGTCGCCTTTCGTGAATATGCCGTCGCTATCTAGGGCTGTGTCGCCCCGCTCGGCAAGGCTTCATGCCTGTTCGCGGGCGACTTCGCGCCAGCCAATGTCGCGGCGGCAGAAGCCGGTGGGGAAGTCGATCGCATCGACCGCGGCATAGGCCGCCGCCTGCGCCGCGCCGACCGTATCGCCGGTTGCGGTCACATTGAGGACGCGACCGCCATTGGCGACCAGCGTGCCGTCCTGATCCGCGGTTCCGGCGTGGAACACGAGCGCGCCACCGGCCTGCGCCGCGTCGATGCCGCTGATTGCGCCACCCTTGTCCGGGGTGCCGGGATAGCCATTGGCGGCCATGACGATGGTGAGCGCGGTGCGGCTCGCCAGCTCGACCGGACCTTGGGCTTCCAGCGTCCCCTGCGCGACGCTGAGCAGCAGGTCGACCAGATCGCCGTCGAAGCGCATCATCAGCACCTGACATTCCGGGTCGCCAAAGCGGGCATTATATTCGATCAGCTTGGGGCCCTGATCGGTCAGCATCAGCCCGGCATAGAGGACGCCGGAATAGGGCATCCCTTCCGTCGCCATGGTGGCGACCGTAGGCTTGATGATCGTTTCGATGACCTGGGCTTCCAGCTCAGGGGTCAGGACGCGGGCCGGGCTATAGGCACCCATGCCGCCGGTATTGGGTCCGGTATCGCCATCGCCTACGCGCTTGTGATCCTGCGCCGATCCGAAGGGCAGGATGGCGGTGCCGTCGGTCAGCGCGAAGAAGCTGGCTTCCTCGCCGGCCATGAATTCTTCCAGCACCACTTCCTCGCCCGCAGCGCCGAACGCGCCGGAGAACATGGTGTCGAGTGCTTCGAGCGCCTCGTCACGGGTTTCGGCGATGATCACACCTTTGCCCGCGGCCAGACCATCGGCCTTGATCACGACCGGCAGCGCGAAATCGTCGAGCGCGGCAATCGCGCCATCCTTGCTGGTGACGCGGACATAGGCGGCGGTCGGAATGTTCGCGCGTTTGCACAGATCCTTGGTAAAGCCCTTGGACCCTTCGAGCTGGGCGGCTTTCTTGTTCGGGCCGAACACCGGCACGCCCATGGTGCGCAGATTGTCGGCGAGGCCATCGACCAGCGGCGCTTCCGGGCCGATGACGACCAGGCCGATCGAATGGCGGGTGCAGAAATCCAGCACGGCGCGATGATCGGTTGCGGCGAGGTCGACCAATGTCGCGTGCTGGGCTATGCCGGGGTTGCCCGGCGCGGCGTAGAGCGTATCGAGCCGGGGCGATTGCGCCAGCTTCCACGCCAGCGCATGTTCACGGCCGCCGCCGCCAAGCAAAAGGATGTTCATGTCGCCCATGTCCCCGGAATATGATGCCTATGACAGTTCGGGCCGCCTGTTAGCGGAGGAACGGGCGGGCGACAACGCGCCGCCGCTGTCCGTCAGCGAATTGTCGGGGTTGCTCAAGCGCACGGTGGAGGATCGCTTCGGCCATGTCCGGCTGCGCGGTGAGATTTCCGGCTTCAAGCGGGCGGCGTCCGGGCATCTCTATCTGGCGCTGAAAGACGATAATGCCGTGCTGGACGGGGTGATGTGGAAGGGCGGGGCGCAGCGGCTGGCCTTTGCGCCGCAGGACGGGGTGGAGGTGATCGCGACCGGCAAGCTGACCACCTATCCCGGCCGGTCCAAATATCAGATCGTCATCGAGCGGATGGAATTGGCGGGCGAAGGCGCGCTGATGGCGTTGCTGGAGAAGCTGAAAGCGAAACTGGCGGGCGAGGGGCTGTTCGCAGCGGAGCGCAAGCGGCGGCTGCCCTTCCTGCCGCGCACCATCGGCGTCGTGACGTCGCCCACGGGCGCTGTGATTCGCGATATCTTGCACCGGCTGGCGGATCGCTGCCCGACCGATGTGCTGGTCTGGCCGGTATTGGTGCAGGGGCAGGGGTCTGCCGAACAGATTGCGCGGGCGGTGCGCGGGTTCAGCGCGATGGAAGCGGGCGGGCCGCTGCCCCGGCCCGATCTGGTGATCGTGGCGCGCGGGGGCGGGTCGATCGAGGATCTGTGGAGCTTCAACGAGGAAATCGTCGTGCGGGCGGTCGCCGACTGTTCGATCCCGATCATATCGGCGGTCGGGCATGAAACCGATACGACGCTGTGCGACTATGCCGCCGACATGCGCGCGCCAACTCCAACGGCGGCGGCGGAAATGGCGGTGCCGGTGCGGGCGGAGCTACTGGCGGGCTTGAGCGAAATGGGCCTGCGCGCCGGGCGCGCGGTGCGACGCGGGGCGGGGCAGGCGAAGGAAAGGCTGGAGATGCAGGCACGGCTGATGCCGACGCCGGATATGTTGCTGGCGCCGCAGCGGCAGCGGCTAGACCAACTGTCCGACGCGCTGGGTAGCGGCTTGCGGCACCGGATTGCGGATGCGCGCGGGCAATTGGGGCAAGCCGGTGGCGCGTTGCGGCCCGCGCTGCTCCAGCAATATCTTGCACGCGCGACCGAGCGGCTGGACCGGTTGCGCCCGCGCCCGGACTATCTGGCGCGGGTCTATCGCGATCGGGCGACGGCGCTCGACCGGGTGTCGCGCCATTTCGCCTCGCTCGACCCCGACCTGCCGCTGGCGCGGGGTTATGCGCGGGTGATGGCGGGGGCGCGACTGGTTCAGTCGGTCGCGGCAGCACAGGCGGCGGGCGCGGTGACTCTGCATTTCCGGGACGGGACGGTCGATGCCGCCGTTGGGCAAGGCGGGGCATCGCTTGAGAAGCCCGGCCCAGCCGCTATATCTGCTCCACCACGCCCAACGCGCAAAGCGCGCGGCGCGGACGACGTGCCGCAGCAGGATTTGTTTTCGTGAAGCGCCAGAAAGGCTGACAAATGTTGATGTCCAACAGCGACCGTGTCGCCCGGCTCCATTATATGGCCTATAGTTTCCGCGTGTTGCAGGCGGGCGACCATGTGTTGTGCGCCGTGACGGGCCAGAAAATCGCGCTGGAAGATCTGCGCTACTGGAGCATCGCGCGGCAGGAGCCCTATGCCAATGCCGAAGCCTCCGCGCGGGCCGAGATCAAGGCGACCGGCGGGCGATGAGGCGCTGGGCCGCAGCGCTGCTGCTGGCACTGGTGGGAGCCTCCGCACCTGCCGCCCCCGTGCAGACGCGGGCGAATTTCGTGATTGTCGGACCAGTGACACAGGGCGGGGCGCTGCTGGGGACCGTGCCGACCGGCACGGTGGCGCTGACGCTGGATGGCAAGTTGGTCCCGGTCGATGCCGACGGCCGGTTCCTGATCGCCTTCGATCGCGATGCCGGGCCGACCGCGCAACTGGTCGCCCGGCTGGCCGATGGCCGCGTGGTCGAGCGCCCGATCGCCATTGCCCCCCGCGCTTGGCGGATCGAGCGGATCAATGCGCCGATGCGCCCGACCAAAAGCACCGAGGCGTTTCTGGCGCTGCGCAAACCGGAATTGGAACAGATTGCCGCAGCGCGCACGTTGGTGACAGACGCCAAAGGCTGGCGGCAGCGCTTCATCTGGCCGCGTATCGGTCGTCTGTCCGGCCTGTTCGGATCGCAGCGTGTCTATCAGGGGACGCCGGGTGCCTATCATGGCGGGGTCGACATTGCAGGTGCGACCGGCGCGCCGGTGGTGGCACCGGCTGACGGGGTGGTGGTGCTGGCGGCGGCGGACAAGCCCTTCACGCTGGAGGGGCATTTATTGATGATCGACCATGGCCATGGCCTGGGCAGCGCCTTCCTCCATCTGTCGCGGATCGACGTGAAGCCGGGCGATCATGTGGCGCAGGGGCAACGCATTGGCGCGGTCGGCGCGACCGGGCGCGCGACCGGGCCGCATCTCCATTGGGGGATGAAGTGGAATGACGCGCGGATCGACCCGCTGCTGCTTGCGGGACCGATGCCGAACGGGTTGTAGGCGCCTTAGCTGATCCGCTTCATCCGCACCGCGCGGCCACCATCGACCTTGCCCATGAAACTGCCCATGGCGGCACGTTTCAGTTCGATCGTCTGGCCGACCTTGGGATCACGCGCGGTCATGGCTTCGGTCGTGATCCATTGCGCGCCGTCCTCCAGCCCGATCTGCCATTTGCCATAACCAAGGCTGCGGACCGATGCGATCACTGTCTGGATATGGGTGATGCCTTCCTGCTCTGGCGCTTCTTCCTTGTCATCGCCGCCGCCAAGGAAGGGTAGTTTGGGGAAGGAGAAGCCGAACAGGGTCTTGCGGGTCTTGTTCAGTTCGCCCTTGTCCAGCACGACGACTTCATCGCGTTGCGCCGCAGCATCCATCGCGCCGACCTGCCGGTCGAAACAGGCGAGCCGCTCGGCATCGACGGGAATCGTGCGGCATTTCAAAAGGTCAGTGAAGATTTCCGGCCGGGGCTGCTGACGCTGCGGCGCGGCGGAGGATTGGGCCGCGATGCAGAGCGGGACCAGCAGAAACAATGCGCGCAAGCCCGTCATAAATCGTCTCTCCATCGCGTCGGACATAGTATTCCCTTACCATGCACCCGCCAGAGGCAAGGTCAATATGTGGCCGCTGGCCGCATCAGAACGCCCGTGATGTCACAATAGGCCTGCCTTGCTGCATCGCACGAAATGATTGCTGCATCCTGTTGTATCCCCGTGCAATAATATTGCTAATCACCTGTAAAACAGTCATGCCACGTTCATGTTGCAATAATGATACAGGGGCATCCAAAAGCGGTGAATGCCCTTTTCCACGGCTTTACAGCGCCCTTAACCCCGCGCAGTTTCCCGCCATCCATATGGGGGGATCGCTGTCGGGCACCATGTCCCCCCATAGGTAAACATTAGTGGCAGGCCATCTGCCAGCCTCCAGAGCAAGGGACTGGACCGTGAAGACATTTTCCAAGAGGGCACTTTTGCGTGCCAGCGTCGCACCGGCGATTCTGGGCGCGTCGCTGATCGCGACCGCCGCTATCGCACAGGATGCGCCGCAGGCCGCCGAAGCCGAAGCGGGCGACACCATCATCGTCACCGGATCGCTGATCAAGAACCCCAATCTGGCGCGTTCGACCCCGGTTACGGCGACCACCGCCGACCAGATCGAACTGAAGCAGAACAACACTGCCGAAGAAATTCTGCGTGAAATTCCTGGCATCGTTCCCAGCATCGGTTCGGCCGTCAACAACGGCAATGGCGGCGCTTCGTTCGTCAACCTGCGCGGCCTTGGTTCCAACCGCAACATCGTCCTGATCGACGGCAACCGTCTGGTTCCTGCCGAACTGAACGGTCGTTTCGACCTTAACAACATCCCGCTGGCCCTCATCGACCGCGTCGATGTGCTGACCGGTGGTGCTTCGACCACTTATGGTGCGGACGCCATTTCGGGTGTCGTCAACTTCGTCACCAAGTCCGACTTTGCCGGTCTGGAAGCGAATATCGCCAACCAGCTGACCGAAGAAGCCGACGGCCATTATGTCCGCGCCGACGTGACGCTGGGCGCCAATTTCGATGATGGCCGCGGCAACGTGGTGTTCTCGGTTGGCTATCAGCAGTCCGACCCGGTCTATCAGGGCGATCGTCCCTTCTCGGCCTTCTCGATCGACTCCTTCACAGGCGCCAATGGCGGTTCGGGCACGTCGACCCCGTCGCGCTTCACCAATGTCAACACGACCGGCGCCGATTCCATCACGACTGGTTGCGGCCTTGATGGACAGCCAGCCTGTAACGCCGTTCAGGGCAACCGCCAGGTTACTGCTGCTGGCGGCGCCTTCCGTGGCACCTCCGCGTTTGACGCCTATAACTTCAACCCGTTCAACATCTTCCAGACGCCGTTCGAGCGTTTCAACATGTACGGCGCAGGCCGCTACGAAGTTAGCGATGCGGTGGAAGTCTATTCGCGCGGCATCTTCTCGAAGAACACCGTCAGCACGATCATCGCGCCGTCGGGTGCCTTCGGCATCTCGGTCGTCGTTCCGCTCAGCAACCCGTATCTGACGGCTGCCCAGCGTAACGCCTTCTGCGCCTTCGACACGACGCCAGGCGTCGGCTATACCGCTCGCTTCTCGCCAGCTGAATGCGCCGCTGCCGCGACCGCGACCAGCCCGACCGATCCTAACTATCGCACCGTCACGACCACGCTGTCGCGTCGTGCGACCGAACTGGGTCCGCGTATCTCCGACTTCACCACCACCTTCTTCGATTATCGCATCGGCGCGCGCGGTGGTATCACCGACTCGATCGACTGGGATCTGTCGGGTAGCTATGGCGAATCCGAGAACGTCCAGACCCAGCAGGGCTACTGGCTGAACTCGCGCGTCCGTCAGGCGCTGCTGGCGACCAACACCGCCACCTGCCTGACCGACACCAATGGCTGCGTCCCGCTCAACGTGTTCGGCCCCGACGGCTCGATCACCGCAGCGCAGAACGCCTATCTGACGGCCAACAGCCAGGTCACGACCAAGACGTCGCTGGCCCAGGTCAAGGGCACCGTCAGCGGTGACTTCGGCGTTGCCTCGCCCTTCGGCACCGACAGCCTGGCTTTCGCGCTGGGTGGCGAATATCGCAAATATGGTGCCAGCCAGGAATCCGATCTGCTCTCGCAGTCGGGCGATCTGGGCGGTGCCGGTGGTGCTGCTCCGAACATCGACGGCGGCTATGACGTCTATGAAGCCTATGGCGAAATCATCCTGCCGCTGGTGCAGGACAAGCCCTTCTTCCAGGATCTGACGCTGGAAGCGGGTATCCGCTACTCCGACTATTCGGTCGATGGCGGTTCGGGCTACAACACCACCACTTGGAAGGTGGCCGGCAACTGGACGCCGGTTGACGGCATCAAGTTCCGCGGCAACTATTCGCGCGCCGTTCGTGCCCCGAACATCGCCGAACTGTTTGCGCCGGTGAACACCACGCTGACCAACCTCGACAGCGATCCCTGCGCCGGCGTTGCGCCGACCCAGAACGCCAATCTGGCGGCTGTCTGTATCGCCCAGGGCGCGACAGCAGCCCAGCTCGGCTCGATCATCAACGATCCGGCTGGTCAGGTGAACTCCACCGGTGGCGGTAACCTCGCCCTCGGCCCGGAAAAGTCGAACAGCTGGGGTCTGGGCGTGTCGCTTCAGCCTGCCGCCCTGCCGGGCTTCAGCCTGACGGTCGATTATTACAACATCAAGATTACGGGTGCGATTACCAACCCGACGCCTGATGACGTGATTTCGGCCTGCTTCGACAACATCACCGCCGCCAGCGCATCTGACGCAGCCTGCACCGGCATCCGTCGCGATCCGTCGACCGGCGCGCTGTTCGGTGAAGCGGCTGTCGTCGGCGGCCTGCCGCAGACCCTGTCGAACCTGGGCAAGCTGGCCACGGATGGTATCGACGTTCAGCTGAACTATCAGAAGGATGTCGGTTTCGCGAAGTGGGCGCTGAGCGCCAACGGCAACTGGACCAACAGCTCGACGTTCCAGGCAACCCCGACGTCGGTTAATCGCGAATGCGTTGGCCTCTACAGCGTCAACTGCGCCTCGATCCAGCCCAAGCTTTCCTGGTCGGTGCGTAACACTCTCTCGTTCGAGTCGGTCGATCTGTCGCTGCTGTGGCGCTATATCGACGGCGTGAAGTATGAGGATGGCGATGCGTTCGTCGGCACGCTGAACGGCAAGGAAGTCGATTTCAACCGTATCCCGGCTGAACATTATTTCGACCTGACCAGCCGCTTCCACGTTTCGGACGAGGTTACGCTGACCATGACGGTACAGAACCTGCTGGACAACCAGCCCAAGGTGGTCGGCAACACCATCGGTTCGACCAGCTACAACAGCGGTAACGTCTATCCGTCGACCTACGACGCGCTGGGCCGCCGCTACACGGTCGCTGCCAAGCTGCGCTTCTGATCCTTCGATCAGGCAAGACAAAGAAAGGGGGCCGGTGGCGACACCGGCCCCCTTTTTCTATGGCGGTGTGTGGCGCGCGGTGTTGGCGGCACGCGATGACGCCAGAGCAACGGGTCTTTGCAAAGTGTCGTTCGGGCTGAGCCTGTCGAGGCGCCGTTCTTTCTTGCCGTGAAGTGAGACCTCCTTCGGCGAAGCGCAGGACAGGCTTCGACAGGCTCAGGGCGAACGGATCGAGGGGTGTCCCGTGAGCTTCTCTGTCAGTCGATCAGGGGTTGTGGCAGATGCATCGCAATTCCCGCATCGTCGGCCAGCAGCGTTGCCCAATGGGCTACCTTGGCAACTTCGTCGGCGTGGACCTCCAGTCCGCGTTGCGCTGCCTCAGCGCGTTGGCCAGGCGTAAAGGTCGCGCCATTTTTGGCGTCGCGGGCAAAGACCGGGCCGGTTGCGATTGCGGCGACCGCTTCATCGTCCAGAGCCAGCCCGAATAGCTGCGCTAATGCGGCCAGACTCTCTGCCGGCCTTGCGACCAGCGTATCGCTGTCCAGCGTGGCGACCCGTGCGCCCAATTGATCGCACAGCGTCTGGAACTGGCGCTGTTGCGCCAGCCAGCCGACGGCCGCGACCTGAATATCGGTCAGTCCCAGATAGTCGGACGGGGCGATGCCCAGCGGTTCGATCATCCCTTCGCGCACCAGTTTCTGGAACAGGTCACGTACCCAGAGCCGCCCCCACATCCCCTTGCGCGCGATCGACGCGAGATAGGGTTCCAGCGGGGCGTGGAGCAGCAGGGCGCGGGCACCGGGCCGCAAGCCCATGATTGCGGGGATCAGCGGATTGATGAGGTTTGAGGGTTTGATCACCACCGCCTCACTTGAGCCGAACGGGCGGGCGAGCAGATGGAGGCTGGCATCCAGCACGCGCGCGACCTCCGGCCCCTTCGCCCCGCGATGTCGCCAGCCGATCAGGTCGTTGAGCAGCACAGGTTCCTTCAGCCCCATCGCGACGCCGGGAATATCCATCGCGGCAGCCAGCAGGGTCGAGCAGCAATAGGCGGAATGGAACAGGAAATGGAGTGGCGCGCGGGGCGGCGCATGGGCCATGGCATCTGCCAGTCGCAACACCAGCGGCGCGTTCGTCTCTCCCAGATGCTCGTCCGTCAGGAAGGGGATGTCGCCATGCCGCGCGCGCGGAACCAGGCGCAGATGGACCGCATCGTGGCCTGGATCATATCGATGGGCCAACCATTGGGCATCGCGCAGGATATCGCGGATCGCTGGATCGGATGAGGTCATGGTGACCAGCCTTCGCATGGCTTTTCGGGTCATTCAAGCCGCCGGGCTTTCCCCTACTTGCCAGCGGCCCGGCTTGTGGTAGCGATGAGGGACAAGAAGCTGGGGGGCTTTATGGAATTGGCGGTTGGTCGGTTGGTGCAGCAGGCGGCGGAAGCGCGGCGGCAGGGGCGTGCCGCGGCGGCGGAGCAACTGTTAAACGATGCACTCACGCGACAACCGGGGGAACCGCAGGCGCTCAACCTGCTGGGGATGATTGCGCTGGACCGGCGGGATTTTGCGACGGCCACCACGCATTTTCGCGGTGCGGCGGCGGCTGATCCCAAGGAAGCGGCGCTATGGATGAATGTCGCGTCGGCGGAGCGCGGGCTGGGCGCGGCGGAGGGCGAACGCGCGGCGTTGCAGGCGGCGATCGACATCGACCAGCGCAATTTGATGGCGCAAATCCGCATGGCGCAGCTCCAGCAACGGCTGGATGAGCGGCAGGGTGCGGCGGACAGTTGGGGCAAGGCATTGGCGCTGTCGGCGGGCTTGCCCGACCTGCCGCCCGCGCTGGTAGAAACATTGGCGGAGGCGCGGGGCTTCGTCACCGCGCATCAGGCGGAGTTTGCAGCCTTTGTCGAAGCGGGTGTGGCGGCGCAACTGACGGCGGCGGATGCGGTAACGCAGCGGCGCTTTCAGGCCTGTCTAGATCGGGAATTTGGCCGTCGGACGATTTACCAGAATCACTGTTCGGGCCTGCATTACCCCTTCCTGCCTGCCGACGAATTTTTCGACCGTCAGCATTTTGCCTGGATGGATGCGCTGGAGGCACAGACCGATGTGATCCGCGCGGAATTTCTGGCCATGATCGGGCAGCATGACGGGGCGATCCGCCCTTATGTGCGGCAGGAAGCTGGTACGCCGGAGAATAAATGGACCGCGCTTGATGGCTCGCTCGACTGGGGCGCGGCCTTCTTGTGGGAATATGGCGTGCGGAACGAACCGGTCTGTGTCGCCTGTCCGCAGACGATCGCGGCGCTGGAGGCTCTGCCGCGTGCCGACATTCCGGGGCGAGCGCCATCGGCCTTCTTTTCGCTGCTGAGGCCGCGCAGCCGGATTCCGGCGCATAGCGGGGTCACCAATACACGCGCGATCATCCATCTGCCGCTGGTCGTACCGCCGGGTTGCTTCTTTCGTGTCGGGGGTGAAACGAGAGCCTGGCAAGAAGGGATCGCCTTTGCCTTTGACGACACGATCGAACATGAGGCGTGGAATGACAGCGATCATTTGCGGGTGGTGCTGATTTTCGACGTGTGGAACCCGCATTTGTCGCTTGCGGAGCAGGCGTTATTAAAGCAATTCTACGCCACGGCCGATGCAAGCAAGACGAAGGACGTCCTGCCGCGCATCTGATCGACGGCATGGAGGCTGGCCCGTTGCGAGAGACGAGGCCAGCGCTGCCGCCTATCCAGGAGAATGAGAGTGCGAATGTTCAAGGCAGTGATTGCGTCCAGCCTGATCGTCATGGCCATGCCGGTGCTGGCGCAGGACAAGGCTCCGCTGGACAAGAATGATCCCAATGCGGTGCGGTGCAAGCGGTTTCAGGTCACCGGGTCGCTGGTGAAGAAGGAACGGGTCTGCAAGACCAACGCCGAATGGCGGGCGATCACCGAGCAGCAGAATCGCGATGCCGATGACATCATCACCCGCAGCCGGGCGGGGATGAACCCCAACGGGTGAGGTGCAGGAGGGGCGTGGCCCCTCCCGCCTTTCGCGTCAGGCGACGCTGAGCGTCAGCGCGCCGTCGCCATCCTCGACCCGCACCTGCGATCCATCGGGGACGTCCCCGCGCAGGATCAGGTCGGCGAGCGGGTCTTGCAGGTAGCGCTGGACCGCGCGCTTCAATGGCCGTGCGCCATAGACCGGGTCATAGCCGACACGCCCCAGCCACGCCCGCGCGCCGTCGGTCAGGTCGAGCGCGATCTTGCGATCCTTGAGCAGTTTCTGCACACGGGCGACCTGAATATCGACGATCGGCGCCATATGGGCGACGCCGAGGCGATGGAACAGGATGATCTCGTCCAGACGGTTGAGGAATTCGGGGCGGAAATGGCTGCGGACCACCTCCATCACCTGATCCTCGACCTTTTCGACCGGATCATCGTCGCCAAGCGCCGCGATATATTGGCTGCCCAGGTTCGATGTCAGCACGATGATCGTGTTGGTGAAATCGACCGTGCGGCCCTGACCGTCGGTCAGGCGACCATCGTCCAGCACCTGGAGCAGGATGTTGAACACGTCGCCATGGGCCTTTTCGACCTCATCGAACAGCACGACCTGATAGGGGCGACGGCGCACCGCTTCGGTCAGGACGCCGCCTTCCTCATAGCCGACATAGCCGGGCGGCGCACCGATCAGCCGGGCGACGCTGTGCTTCTCCATGAATTCGCTCATGTCGATGCGGACCATGGCATTTTCATCGTCGAACAGGAAACCGGCCAGCGCCTTGGTCAGTTCGGTCTTGCCGACGCCCGTGGGGCCAAGGAAGAGGAAGGAGCCGAGCGGGCGGTTGGGATCCTGTAGCCCCGCGCGGGCGCGGCGCACGGCGGTGGACACGGCCTTGACCGCATGGGCCTGCCCGATGACGCGCTTGCCCAGCGTTTCTTCCATTGCCAGCAGTTTCTCGCGCTCACCAGTCATCATCCGCTCGACCGGGATGCCGGTCCAGCGGGCGACGACCCCGGCGATGTCCTCTGCGGTCACTTCCTCACGCAGCATGGCACCTTCGGACGCGGTTTCCGCTTCGGCGAGGCGCTTTTCGAGGCCTGGAATGGTGCCGTAGGACAACTCGCTCATTTTGGCGAGGTCGCCCGCGCGCTGCGCCTGTTCCAGTTCAAGCCGGGCGGCGTCGAGCTGTTCTTTGATCTTCGCTTCGCCGGCGATCTTGTCCTTTTCCGCCTGCCAGCGGGTGGTCAGCGAGGCGGATTGTTCCTCCAGATTGGCGAGATCGGTTTCGAGCGTGGTCAGCCGGTCGGCGGAGGCCTTGTCGGTTTCCTTCTTCAGCGCCTCGCGCTCGATCTTAAGCTGGATGATGCGGCGGTCGAGATTTTCAATCTCTTCGGGCTTGGATTCGACCTCCATGCGCAGGCGCGACGCGGCCTCGTCCATCAGGTCGATCGCCTTGTCGGGCAGGAAGCGGTCGGTGATGTAGCGGTTGGAGAGGGTCGCGGCTGACACAAGGGCGCTGTCGGTGATCCGCACGCCATGGTGCAGCTCATATTTTTCCTTCAGGCCGCGCAGGATGCTGACCGTATCCTCAACCGTGGGCTCGCCGACGAACACCGGCTGGAACCGGCGCTGGAGCGCAGGGTCTTTTTCGACATATTTGCGATATTCATCGAGCGTCGTCGCGCCGATGCAATGCAGTTCGCCGCGCGCCAATGCGGGCTTGAGCAGATTGCCTGCGTCCATCGCGCCTTCGGATTTGCCCGCGCCGATCAGCGTGTGCATTTCGTCGATGAACAGGACCACCTGGCCCTCTGCGGCCTTCACCTCGTCCAGCACGCCTTTCAGCCGCTCCTCAAACTCGCCGCGATATTTGGCGCCCGCGATCAGGCTGCCCATGTCGAGCGCCATCAATGTGCGGTCTTTGAGCGTATCGGGCACGTCTCCATTGGCGATGCGCAGCGCGAGGCCCTCGGCAATAGCGGTCTTGCCGACGCCGGGGTCGCCGATCAGCACCGGGTTATTCTTGGTCCGGCGGGCGAGGATCTGGATGGTGCGGCGGATTTCCTCGTCCCGGCCAATGACCGGGTCGAGCTTGCCGCTGCGCGCGGCTTCGGTGAGGTCGCGGGCGAATTTCTTGAGCGCGTCATAGCGATCCTCCGCGCCTGCGGTGTCGGCGCTGCGGCCCTGACGCAGATGATTGATCGCGGCGTTGAGCGCTTCCGCCTTGACGCCAGCGGCGGCCAGCGCCTTGCCAGCCGTCGTTGTGGTGGCCAGCGTCAGCGCGAGCAGCAGTCGTTCGACGGTAACGAAACTGTCGCCTGCCTTGGCCGCGACCTGTTCGGCGGAGTCCAGCACGCGCACCGCGTCATTGTCCAGGCCCGGCGTCTGCTGCGCGCCGCTGCCGGAGACCGACGGCACTTTGGCGAGCGCGGCGTCGGTGTCGCGCAGCGCAACTTCGGGTGCGCCGCCTGCGGCCTTGATCAGGCCGGACGCCATGCCCTGTTCATCCTCCAGCAGTGCTTTGAGCAGATGTTCGGGGCTGATCCGCTGATGGCTCATGCGGATGGCCACGGTTTGCGCCGACTGGAGGAAGCCCTTGGCGCGGTCGGTGAATTTTTCGAGGTTCATGACTTACCCTTGTGAAGCCCTTGGCTCTGTATGGAACTGCGGCTGATGTGGTGTTGCCAAAAGGCCACACAAGAGGCACTACGCAATTTCCACCCAAGATCAGCTCATTTTGGCGCGCTGGCCTTCGGCTGATCGGGCGCGAAGGCATCGCCGAAAAAGTCGCCCTGATACCAAAGCGGGGCTTGCGGCGCGTCGGCAATGTCGCGGGCGATGGCGTAATTGACGCGGGCGAATTTGGCGGCGGCCTGCCAGTTGAAGGGCAGGCTGATCTGGTCCGATGGCTGGTGATAGTCGGTCTTGAGGAAATGTTCGAATGCGGTTTTGCCGGGGCCAGCGAAGCCGGTCATCAGGAATACCGATGGTACGCCTTCCTGCACGAAGCGATAATGGTCGGATCGGGTGAAGAGGCCTTCCGCCGGGAGCGGATCGGGCGAGAGGGTGACGCCTGCGGATTTGGCCGCCCGATCGACGATCGGGCCGAGGGTGGAATGTTCCGCGCCGAACGCGACGACATCGGCGAAATCATAGGTCAGGATCGGCATGTCGAGATTGACCACGCCGACCAGCTTGCCCCCTGTCGGCAGGACGGGATTGCGCGCGAGATATTGGGAGCCGAGCAGGCCGTCCTCCTCTGCCGTGACCGCCGCGAGCAGGATGGAGCGTTTGGGGCGGGTGCCGCTGTCGGCAAAAGCCTTGGCCACGGCCAGCATCGTCGCGGTGCCTGACGCATTGTCCATCGCGCCATTATAGATTTTGTCCGGTCCCTTGGCGCTTTCGCGCACGCCATTATGGTCGAGATGGGCCATCAGCAGGACATATTCGCCTGCCAGCGCCGGGTCCGATCCGGGCAGGATGGCGATGACGTTGGAGGAGGCGGCGGTGCGGACCGTGCTGGTGCGGTCGAGCCGGATGAGGGGTTTGAGAGCAAAGCCCTTGGGCCGCCCCCCCCTCTTGGCGGCGAGTTGCATGATTGCGGCGATCTTGCGGCCTGATCCGGCGAACAGGGCTTCGGTAGCGGCCCCATTGATCGATGCGCCGCCGCGAATGGCGGGGGTGCGGGTGAAAGGCTTGGCCTGCGCATCGAGCCAGCTGACGGTCGGTTCGCTGGCGCGGTCGCGCAGCTTTTCCCAAGGGGTGCGGGCGAGCAGGCTGGGGCTGGGAATCGTGATAAGGCCGATCGCGCCCGCCTTTTGCGCGGCCAGTGGCTTTTCGGCGGCCAGATGCGCGCCGACTTCGCTGGGCATACCGACCGGCGAGCCGGAAAGGGCGACGGCGAATTTGCCGCGCAGGTCGAGGCCCGCATAATCGTTAATCTTCTCGCGGTCCGATTGCAGGCCATAGCCCACGAACACCGCGCCTGCCTCGATGCTCTGGACCGGTTCGCGACCGAATGCACCGATCGCGACATCGCTGCCCGTGTCGAAGCGGGTGCCGCCGATCGTGAGCGCGGGCTTCACTTTGGCGTCAAGTTCGGCGACCGCCAGCGTGACCGGCTGATACCAGCTATCCTTGACCGCCTGTTGCAGGCCGAGCGCGGCGAAGCGGGCGGCGACGTAGCGGGCGGCAATGTCAAAGCCGCGCGTCCCGGCGTCGCGCCCTTCAAGCAGATCGTCGGCCAGGAAGCTGACGTCGGCGCGGATCGCGTCGGGGGAGAAGGTCGGTTCCTGCGCGAGGGCGGGCGCGGAGAGAGCGAGCAAGGAAGCGAGCAGGGGCAGGCGGCGGAACATGGGAAGTGCCTTTGCAATCTATGATGTCCCGGAACCTATCGCGGCCAGCCGCGCTGTCCAGCGTCATGCGTATTGCGCTGCTAAAACGCCCCGCTATTCTAGCGTCCTCCGCGGGTGACCAACCCGGCTGCATTTTCCTAGAGGTTGTTCATGACCCTTTCCCCCCTGTCGCGTCGCCTGTCACTGCTGATCGGCCTGTCGGCGATTGCCCTGTCCCCCATGACGCAGGCAGTGGCACAGACGGTAGCGACCAGTGCTGCGCCCGCGCCGCTCTCCAGCCTCGTGTCGGCGGTCGATATTCCCTATGAGCAATTCACGCTGAAAAACGGGCTGCGGGTGATCGTCCATACCGATCGCAAGGCGCCGGTGGTGGCGGTGTCGATCTGGTATCATGTCGGATCGCGCTTTGAACCGGCAGGCAAGACCGGCTTTGCCCATCTGTTCGAGCATCTGATGTTCTATGGCTCTGAAAATGCCGATGGCCCGTTTTTCGGGCGGCTGGAGGATATTGGCGCGACCGACTGGAACGGGACGACCTGGTTCGACCGGACTAATTATTTCGAGACGGTGCCGACCGGGGCGCTCGACCGGGCGCTGTTCCTGGAGTCGGACCGGATGGGGCATCTGCTGGGCGCGGTGACGCAGCAGAAGCTGGATACCCAGCGCGGCGTCGTCCAGAATGAAAAGCGGATGGGGGAGAATGAACCCTATGGGCTGGTCGAATATGCGCAGCTGGCCGCTTTGCTGCCCGAAGGCCATCCCTATCGCCATTCGACCATCGGGTCGATGGCGGACCTGAACAGCGCCAGTCTGGGTGATGTGCAAAACTGGTTCAAGACCCATTATGGTCCCAACAATGCCGTGCTGGTGCTGGCCGGGGATATTGACGCGGCGACCGCGAAGAAGAAGGTCGAGCGCTGGTTCGGCAATATCGCGGCTGGCCCCGCGCCGCAGGATGTGGACGCGACCGTCCCGACGCTCGACAAGGATGTCGAGAAGGTGATGCATGACAATGTCGCGGCCACCCGCCTCTACCGCAACTGGGTGGTGCCGGGCGTCAATGGCGCGGATCTGCCCGCGCTTGATCTGGCGCTGTCGGTTTTTGGTGGGCTGGCTTCCTCGCGGCTCTACAACACCCTTGTGCGCGACGAGAAGGTGGCGGTGGGCGTCAAGGCCAGCGTCCAGCCGTTCGAGAAATTGAGCCTGGCCGAGATTACCGTCGATGTGAAGCCGGGGACCGATGCGGTCGCCGTGGGCAAGCGGCTCGATGCGCTGCTGGCCGACTATCTGGCCAAGGGACCGAGCGCCGACGAGGTGCAGCGCGCCGCGACCCGGCAGCTGGCGGGGACGATATCGGGACTGGAGCAGGTCGGCGGCTTTTCGGGCAAGGCGGTGACGCTGGCCGAAGGGGCGGTCTATTCCAACGACCCGGAGAAATATCGCAAGGATCTGGCCGCCTATGCCAGCGCGACCCCTGCCCAGGTGGGTGAGGCCGCGCGCAAATGGCTGGGGCGGCCGGTGTTCCGCCTGACGGTGGCACCGGGCGAACGATCGGCGGCGGACAATGCGCTGGCGGGGAATGCGACGCATAAGCCCGCTTATTTCCGTGATCCCGCCGCGCCTGCACCAGCGGCAGCGACGCCGCCTGCCCCCACCAAGATTGCCGAGCCGCCCATCGAGCCAGTGGCTGATCTGGATTTCCCGACGGTCGAACATGCGAGACTCAAGAACGGAATCGCCGTGCAGTTTGCGCGTCGGGCGACGGTGCCGACGGTGCGGGTGTCGGTGGCGTTCGATGCGGGCAATGCGGCGGATGATCGGGCCAAGCTCGGCACGGCGGCGCTGACGACGGCGTTGCTGGACGAGGGGACCAAGACCCGCAGTGCGCTGGACATTGCGCAGGAGCAAGAGCGGCTGGGCGCATCGGTGAGCGCGGGCAACAGCATGGACCGGACCACGGTGGGGCTGTTTGCGTTGAAGCCCAATCTGGATGCGTCGCTGGGGCTGCTGGCCGATGTGGTGCGCAATCCCGCTTTCGCGCCGGGCGAGGTGGAGCGGCTGCGCGGGCAGATGCTGACCCGGATCGCGGCGGAAAAGACCGAGCCGACCGCGATCGCCCAGCGGATGTTGCCGCCGCTGCTTTATGGCAAGGCGCATCCCTATGGCATTCCCTTTACCGGGTCGGGCACGGAAAGCGGGGTCAAGGCGGTGACGCGGGCGGACCTGACCGCTTTCCATGACCGCTGGCTGCGGCCTGACAATGCGACGATCTTCGTCACCGGCGACACCAGCCTGGCCGAATTGCTGCCGTTGCTGGAAAAGCGCTTTGGCGACTGGAAAGCGCCTGCGACGGCAAAGGGCACCAAGCTGTTCCGCATGGACCGGATGGCGCGCCCGCCGCGGATCATCCTGATCGACAAGCCGCAAAGCCCGCAGTCGATGATTCTGGCCGGGGTTCTGACAGCCAAGAAGGGGACCGACAATCCGGTGACGCTCCAGTCGGCCAATGAAGTGCTGGGCGGCAGCACGACGTCGCGGCTGACGATGGATCTGCGCGAGACCAAAGGCTGGGCCTATGGCGCCGGGACATCTCTGCCCGGCGTCAAGGACACTATCCCGCTGCTGGTCTATGCCCCGGTGCAGACCGACAAGACCGGCGAATCAATCATCGCGGCGCGGCAGGACATCAAGGATTTCCTGACGACCAAGGGGACGAGCGAGGCCGAGCGGAACCAGACGATCAACGGGCAAATCCTGTCGCTGCCCGGCAGTTTCGAGACGTCGTCCGACTTGCTGGGCGCGATGATGCGCAACAGCCTGATCGGGCGGGCGGATGATTTCTACGAGACGCTGCCCAACATCTACCGCGCGATGACCGCAGCCGATTTCGACAAGGCGGCGCGCGAGGCGATCAATGCCGACGGGCTGATCTGGGTCGTGGTGGGCGACGCAAAACTGGTGCGGCCGCAGCTTGACGCGGTGGGCTTGCCGGTCGAAACCGGCACCCTGGCTGACTGACAATTTCCAAAGGAGTGAATGAGATGGCAAGTGTCGATGGCGCCTATGATTGCGTGGCCAAGACGCCGATGGGCGACCAGAAGGGCGTGTTCACCGTGATCAGCAATGGCGACCGGTTCAACGGCACCTTTGCGGGCATGATGGGGTCGCTCGACGTGGTCGATGGCAAGGTCGCGGGCAACAGCCTGACCTGGAAGATGGAAATGACCATGCCGATGCCGATGACGCTGGAGTGCGAAGCGGACGTCAGCGGGGACGCGATTACCGGGACGATGCAGCTGGGCGCGTTCGGCGCTTCGGCCTTTACCGGTACGCGGCGGGCCTGAGTTGGCGGGGGCCGGGTGATGCCCGGCTCCCTTAACCCGACACTGAGCTGGACAATGACAACGCCCTTGCCCGTTTATGATTAGTTAGCTAACTAATTGATATGAAAGAGCGGGACGCCGGGCGGGCTTTATTGCATGTGCTGGGGCCGGTGGCGCGGGGATGGCGGCAGACGGCGGATGGGGCGCTGGCGGGCCTTGGCGTGTCCGGGAGCGCGGGCTGGTGTCTGGTGCATCTGGCCAGCGTGGGCGCGGTGTCGCGGCAGGCAGAGCTGGCGCAGTGGCTGGAGGTCAGCGCGCCCTCGCTGGTGCGGACGCTGGATCAGTTGCAGCGCGCCGGGTGGATCGAGCGGACGACCGATCCAGAGGATGGGCGGTCCAACCGGGTGACGCTGACCCCGGCGGGCAAGGCCATGGCGGCGCAGATTCAGGCGCGGCTGGACGTGCTGGCCGGCGAATTGCTGGGCGGCTTGCCGGACGGGGCGGTGGAGATCGCGGTGGAGCTGCTGGGATTGCTCCGGCTGCGGATTGCCGAACAGAAGCTGGCGCAGCTATTAGCCGATGGCGGCGATGATCCTGCGGGGGACGCGGAGCAGTGAGCCGTGGCGCGCACCCGGCGGCATGATCACGCGGGGGCTGACATCGCTCCATGTCAACATGTCGCGGGTGATGGCCGCGCCCCAGCGGCCTTCCTTATAGACGTCATAATAGCAGATCAGCGCGTCGCCAACCTGCGCGGTCATCGGCCCTTCGACCCAGGACGGGGAGAAGGGGGGCGAGAGCGGGCCGAAGGGACCGGCGGGGCTTTGCGCGGGCGCACTGCGCAGCCATTTGCGCGGCGGAGTGAGGGTTTCGTCCTTGATGATGAGGTGGAGGCTGCCGTCGGGCGCGCGGGCGAAGCTGCCGTCGATCAGGCTGAAACCGGGATCGTAGAGCGGTTGTGGCGGGGTGAAGGTCACGAAATCCGGGGTGGTGGTGGACCAGAGACGATGGTTGTAGCCCGATTCTGATGTGCCTGCGGTGTCCGGGTAGAGCCCCGTTACGGTGCTGGACCAGAAGAGCATCCAGTGGCGGGCGACGGGGTTGTAGATCGCTTCGGGCGCCCAGCAATTGCAGGTGCCGGGGACGGTGGCCATGACCGGCAGCGCGCGTTGGGGCGACCAGCGGATGAGGTCGGCGCTGGTCGCGTGGCCGATCGTCACCCCTTCCCAGGCGGTGGTCCAGAGCAGGTGGAAGGTCGCCCCGTCGTGAAACAGGAAGGGGTCGCGCAGCAGCTTGGTCTCGCCCACTTGCGGGACGAGCAGGCTGCGGCCAGCGGCCAGCGGGCGGAAGGTGAAGCCATCGTCGCTGGCGGCGAGTTTGAGGCCGTCGGCTTCGCCCTTACCGCTAGTGAAATAGGCGAAGAGGAGCGGGTCGGCGGCTAAGGCGGGCCGGGTGGCGCAGGCGGTGAGGGCCAGTGCGCCTGCCCCCAACGCAAAATCGCGCCGGTTCATGGATTATAGTCTTTCGCCATCTGGGCGTAGAGATCGAGCAGGGGGTTGGCGATATAGTCGCCGCCTTCGCCGATCGGGCCGGTCTGTTCGGGCTTTGGCGGTGGTGGGGCGCTGGCGAGGCCGCCGGGGGCTTCGGCGCTGTTGATGCCCTGGCTCAGCAGATCGGGTTTCGCGCCTTCGCCTGCGTTGCGGCCCTCCCGGTCGAACAGGGCTTCCTGATGACGGGTCGGTTCCCAGATGAAAGTCCCCCAGCCGCGCCGGTCGGGCAGGGCGTGGACCAGATCATTGAGGTAGCGTTTGCGGCTGGAATATTCGGCGACCAGCAGGCCTTTGCCGGGATAGCGGGCGAGGAACTGGTCGAAGGTCGTGGCCCAGTCCCCCTGTGCGCGCTGCTGGTAGCAGGAGAAGCCGATGACGTCGAAATCGACCTTGCGGGCGATCAGCGCGTCGGTCCATTCGCGCACGATTGGCCAGTGGCGGCCAAGATGATTGTGGAGCTGGATGGCGATGGCGGGTTCGGCGCGGCGCGCACCCGCTATCCCGGCGCGCAGCAAAGCGGCGAAGGCATCGAAGCCGCCCACGGCCCCGACCTTGGCATGGTTGGCGTCGGTGACGGGGTTGCCGGTGGGGGTGGAGAGCTTCACCCGGCCATGGGGCCAGAGGATGCCGAAGGTGGTTTCGTTGCCGATGACGGCCATGTCGACCGGCGCGCCGCCCGCGCGCATGGCGACCAGCGTGTCGTGGGTGTGGGCTTCGACGGCTTTGGCGAGTTGGGGGAGGTCGTATCCGGCCCAGGATGCGGGGACGCCCTGATGTTCCGGGTCGGCCCATGTGTCGCTATAGTGGAAGCTGAGGACGAGATAGAGGCCTGCGTCGCGGATGCGGCGGCCCAATGTGATGGTCTGGGCGAGGCCTGCCCAGGCCTTGTCGGGTTCGCGTCTGGAATAGCCCTTGGCGGGATCGACGAAGATGCGCAGGCGGATGGCGTTGAACCCGGCGTCGCGCAACAGGAGGATAGGGTCTTTCCGCACGTCGCCGACGAAATAGCGCGCACCGGCGGCTTCATCTTCGGGAATCCAGCTGATGTCGGCCCCGATGAGGAAGGGGCCGGGGCGGGTGCCGGTCTTTTTAGGCGCGGCGAAGGCCGGGCTGGCGAGCAGTGGCAGGGCTGTAGCGGCGAGCGCGGCGCGGCGGGTGAGGGCGGGCATCCTGTCTCCTTTGCGTGGGGCGGGAGGGAGGGTTGGTGCCTCCTCTTGTTTGGGCTTTTGGGTTGGTGTGCGACGCCCTGGGCTCCCGCTTTCGCGGGAGAACGGGTGGATTAGCGCGCCAGCCATCCGCCATCGACGGCGAGGGTGTGGCCGTGGATATAGTTTGCGGCTGGTGAGGCGAGGAACACGGCGGCTCCGCCAATGTCGCTGGCGTCGCCCCAGCGACCTGCGGGGATGCGTTCCTGGATCTGGCGGTTGCGGGTTTCGTCGGCTTGCAGCGCGGCGGTGTTGTTGGTGGCGATATAGCCCGGCGCGATGGCGTTGACGTTGACGCCTTTGGCCGCCCATTCGTTTGCCAGCAGCTTGGTGAGACCCGCGACGCCGCTCTTGGACGCGGTGTAGCTCGGCACGCGGATGCCGCCCTGGAAGGAGAGCAGGGAGGCGATGTTGATGATCTTGCCTGCACCCTGACCGATCATGTGGCGACCGGCGGCCTGGCTGAGGAAGAACAGCACCTTCAAATTGGTGTCGATCACTGCGTCCCAATCCGCCTCGGTAAAGTCCACGCTGTCGGCTCTACGGATGATCCCGGCATTGTTGACCAGGATATGGAGGCCACCCAGCGTGGCGATGGTTTCGTCGATGACGCGCTGAACCGGCTCGATGGTGGAGAGGTCCGCCGAGACGATCTCGGCCCGGCGCCCCAGCGCGCGGACCTTCTGCACCGTCTCCAGCGCAGGCGTGCGGCCGACAGCGGCGATGTCCGCACCAGCGCTGGCGAGCGAGAGGGCGATCGCCTGGCCAATGCCGGTATTCGCGCCGGTGACGATGGCGACTTTGCCGGTGAGGTCGAAGGGGTTGGTCATGGGGTTTCCTGTCCCCCTCCCTTCAGGGAGGGGTTAGGGGAGGGGCTGTCGGGACCGGGCGTTGCGGACATGCCCTCCCCCGACCCCTCCCTGAAGTGAGGGGAGAATTACGCCAGCTGGCAGATGTCCAGCACGTTCATGTCGGTATAATCCTGATTCTCGCCCGCCATCGCCCAGATGAAGGCATAGGCTTTGGTGCCCGATCCCATATGGATCGACCAGGGTGGCGAGATGACCGCTTCCTCGTTCGCCATGACGATGTGCCGCATCGCGTCGCCCTCGCCCATATAATGGAATACGCGATCGGCCGGGCCATCCAGCTCGAAATAGAAATAAATCTCGCTGCGCCGCTCATGGATATGCGGGGGCATGGTGTTCCAGACCGAGCCGGGCTTGAGCACGGTCAAGCCCATGACCAGCTGCGCGCTGTCGCAAATTCCGGGGATGACCAGCTGATAGATGGTGCGCTCGTTGGATTCTTCCAGGCTGCCGCGTTCCAGCGTCGTCGCGTCGGCCAGCGAGATCAGGCGCGTCGTGAACGCCTTGTGCGCCGGGCAGGAGGCGAGATAGTAGCGCGCGCCTGCGCCCGCAAACTGCACATCCTTCGCGCCCATGGTGACATAGAGGCAATCCTTGTTGCCCAGGGTGAAGCTCTCGCCATCCACGGTCACGGTGCCGGTGACGCCCGACACATTGACGATCGCCAGTTCGCGCCGTTCCAGGAACGGGTGGCCAGCGGCGGAGGCGGGTTCGGTCTGGGCGGGCAGCGCCACCGGCGCATCGGCGACCGCGACGCCGCCGATCACGAAGCGTTCGGCATGGGTGTAGTTCAGCACGCACTCGCCATCGCGGAACAGCCCGCCGATCAGGTAACGATCGCGCAACTCGTCATTGCTGACGCACTCCATCATGTCCGGGTGGGTTGCGTAATAGGTCTTGTCGAACATGGAGTCTCTCCGCTGGCGGGCTTTGGCCCGGCTTATAGCGGGGGACGGGCGGCCTGTCAGCCATAAATTCCCGATATATGGACTAATGGTCCGAAATGTGAGGAAATTCGTCGCGCAGCAGGATGACATGGAGGAAGCGCGGGCCGTGCGCGCCGCGGACATAGGTGCCTTCAATGTCGGTCGTGCCGGACACGCCGGTGATCCAGTAATGGGCGCGCGGTTGCGGGCCTGGGAGGGGGGCGTCCTCCAGATGGGCGGCGATGGCGGCGACCGGCAGCAGGACGATGTGGTGGAGCGTCAGGAAATTAGGCAGCATCGGCGCGGTCGGGCTGGTTTCGAAGATCAGCGATCCGGTTTCGGCGATGGCGGTGCGGGCAATGGCGAGGGTGGCGGTTTCGTCCGGCGCGGCAGTGGCGTGGAGGGTGAAGGCGGACCAGTCGCAGACGTCAAGGCGCGGATCGGGCGGGCAGCAGAGGGTGAGGGGTTCGTGCTGGTCGGCGAGATAGCGGGCGATTGCTGCGGGGAGGTCGGTGAGGCTGGCGATGACGTCATGGCTGGCATTGACGCTAGGAAGGGCCAGCCGGGCGAGAAATTCGGACAAGAGATTGGTGGCGTCCACTGCTGGGCGTTCGGGGGTGCCGAGCAGCGCGGCGGCTTGCGAGGCATCCGGGGCGGGGCTTTGCAGGCGGGCGAGGATCGCGGCACGGGCGCTCATTTGCGCTGTTCCTGCTTGTATTGGTTCATAAAGGTCTGCGCGGCGGGTTTGGGGAGGTCGCGATATCGGGTCCAGCCACCCGCCAGCGGCAGGCGGGCGATCCAGCCGTTGCGGCCGAGCAGGCGGATCGCGCGAATCGCGATGGCGGTGCCGAGCCGGTAGAGCGCCGGGCGAGTGGCGACCCAGGCCCAGAGGCTGAGGCCTGCGCGCATGGAGGTCGGCTCCAGCCCCTCGCGCCAGCTTTTTTCTCGCCAGCCCTTGAGCAAAGTGGGGAGCGGGATTTTGACCGGGCAGACCTGCTGGCACATGCCGTTGAGGGTGCAGGCATGGGCCAGGTCGCGATTAGGGGCGAGGCCGTCGAGCGCGGGGGTGAGGACGGCGCCCATCGGGCCGGGATAGGTGCCGCCATAGGCGTGGCCACCGATCTGGCGGAATACGACGCAATGGTTCATGCACGCGCCGCAGCGGATGCAGCGGAGCATCTCCGCCAGCCCTTCCTCGCGCATTTTGGTGCGGCCATTGTCGACCAGGACGATGTGCATTTCCTCCGGCCCGTCGCGATCGCCGGGGCGCTTGGGACCGGTGTAGAAGGTCGTATATTGGGTCAGCGCCGCGCCGGTGGCTGAGCGCGCGAGCATCCGCAGCATATGGATGGCGTGGGGCATGGATGGCACGATCTTCTCGATCCCTGCGGTCACGATATGGACGCGCGGGGGGACGAGCGAGAGTTCGGCATTGCCTTCATTGGTGACGGTGCAGACTGCGCCAGAGTCCGCGATCAGGAAGTTGGCGCCCGATATGCCGACATCCGCGCCGAGCATGGCACCGCGCAATTCGCGCCGGGCGCTCTGGGCCATGGCGGCGATGGTTTCTTCTTCATGCGGGGTGCGATGTTTGGCCTTGAACAGGGCGGAGACCTGCTCGCTTGTCTTGTGCATGGCGGGCCAGATGATGTGCGAGGGGCGTTCGTCGGCCAATTGGATGATATGTTCGGCAAGGTCGGTTTCGACCCGGCCGATCCCGGCTTCCTCCAGCGCGTGGGGCAGGCCGATTTCCTCGCCCAGCATGGATTTGGAACGGGCGACGGTCTTGGCATTCGCGGCTTTGCAGATGGCGATGACGATGCGGCAGGCTTCGTCGGCGGTCTGCGCCCAGTGGACCTGCGCGCCTGCGGCGATGGCGTTGGCCTCGAACTGTTCCAGATAGGGGCCGAGATGGGCGATCACATGATCCTTGATCGCGGCGGCGCGGGTGCGGGCGGCCTCGAAATCGGGGAAGGCGTCGATGGCGATGGCTCGCTTGGCCTGCGCGGTGCCGGCGGTGCGCTCGACCGCGATTTTGAGGATCGGGTCGGCGAGCGCGGCGTCGGCGCGGGTGGTGAAGCTGCTCATGCTTCTTCGCCGATGGCGGGGCCGTCGCCCATGCCCGCGATCAGCTCGATCGCATGGAAGGCGCGGACCTTGCTGCCGTCGCGGTGGAGCTTGCCCGCCATGTTCATGAGGCAACCGAGGTCGCCCGCCAGCAGCAGATCTGCGCCGGTCGCGTCGATCGCGGCGGCTTTCTCCCCCACGATGGCGTTGGAGATGGCGGGATATTTGACGCAGAAGGTGCCGCCGAAGCCGCAGCAGGTTTCTGCGGCCGCCAGCGGTGTCAGCGACAGGCCGTCGATCGCGTCCAGCAGGCGGCGGGGCTGGGCTTTGATGCCGAGTTCGCGCAGGCCGGAGCAGCTGTCATGATAGGTGGCGGTGGCGGGGAGGGTGACGCCGTCGGGTTTCCAGCCGCACACTTCGTCGAGATAGGCCATGACCTCGAAGGTTTTGGCGGCAATCGCCTGCGCGCGGGGGAGCCAGGCCGGGTCGTTCTCAAACAGTTCGGGATAGTGGCAGCGGATCGTCCCGGCGCAGGAGCCGGAGGGGACGATGATGGCCTCGTACGGTAAGAGCGCTTCGATCGTCTGCTTCGCCAAGGCGACGGCATGGTCGCGGTCGCCGCTGTTGAGGGCGGGCTGGCCGCAGCAGGTCTGGCCCTGTGGCACCACAACGTAGCATCCGGCGGCTTCGAGCGCGCGGATCGCGGCGAAGCCGATGCGGGGGCGCATGATGTCGACCAGGCAGGTGACGAACAGGGCGACCTGACGGGTCCCAGCTTGACCAGTCATACCCCGTGGCGCTTCGCGAAATGAAGGAACAGGTCGGGCCATGGCGCGGGCGCGGCAGGCGGGGCTATGAGGCCGAAGCCGTGGCCGCCATTTTCGAACAGATGCGCTTCGACCGGGATGCCCTTGGCGCGCAAGGCGGCGAGCATGGCGAGGCTGTTTTCGGGCGGCACGGCGGCGTCGTCCAGCGCATGGGCCAAGAATATGGGCGGGGTTTGCGTGCTGACATTCTGGTCGAGCGAATAGGCGCGCATGGTTTCGGGCGACGGGGTGGGGCCAAGCAGCTGGGTGCGCGATCCCTGATGGACGAACGCGCCCTCCATCTGGATCACCGGATACATATAGGCGGCGATGGCGGGCTTGATCGGTTCGCGATCGCTGGCGTCGATGGGCGTGTAAGTCTGTTCGGGCGTGCGGCTGGTGAGCCAGGCGGCAAGGTGGCCGCCCGCCGAAAAGCCGATCACGCCGACGCGGTTGGCGTCATAGCGTTCGCGGGGGGCGAGCGCGCGGACGAGGCGCAGGGCGCGCTGGGCGTCCTGCAACGGGGCCTGCGGGCCTGCCGCCCAGCCATCGGCGGGCAGGCGGTAGAGCAGGCTATAGCAGGCATAGCCAGCGTCGGCGAAACGGCGGGCGATGCTATAGCCTTCATGGCCGATTGCGACCCGGCTATAGCCGCCGCCGGGGATGAGTAGGATCGCCGCGCCATTGGGCTGTGCCGGACGCACCAGCGTCAGCGTGGGCGTGGTGACATGGGTGAAGAGGCTGTCATGCGGGCCACCGTCGGGGCGGCGCAGGGTTTCGGCTTCGGTCACGGTGACATGATCGCCGCCCGGTGCCTTGCCCGGCCAGATCGGGAAACGGACAAAGCCCGGCGGCAGCGGGATGGCCTGTGCGTGGGCAAGGGTCGGGGCGAGGGCGGCACCTGCGATCGCGCCGGAAATCAGGGTGCGGCGGTCGATGGCTGTCATTGGCAATCCGTCCTTCCAAGCGGGGTGGTGCGGGTGAGCGCCGAGCGAGGGTCGGCTATTTTGACGGATATGGGAAGGGCCAGCGACTTAAGGCCGTCGGCGACCAGATCGGCCACCTGCCGCGCGCCAAGCTCGCTGAAATGGGTGTCGTCGCTGATCCCCTTGGGGAAGGCGGGGATAGCGTCTTGCGCGCTGTAGTGGAGGTAGAGGGATTTGGACTTGTCCGGCCCGGCGCGGTCGAGCCAGGCGCGTGAGCGGGATTCCACGTCGATGAGCGGGGTGGCGGTTTTGGTGGAGAGGTCGCGCACCACGGCGGACCATGCGGGATAATCGGCGATGGCGCGGCCGTCCGGCCCGAAGTTGCGCCGCGCGACCGGGGTGAGAAGGACGGGGACGCCGCCTGCGATCCGCACGTCGCGGATGAAGCGGAGCAGATTGTCGCGATAGTCGGTCTGCGCGGGCGCCCAGCGTTCGGGACGGCCACGGCTCTGGTCATTATGGCCAAACTGGATCAGCACCGTATCGCCGGGCATGATGTCGGCGCGCAGGGCGTCCCAGCGCCCCTCGGCCAGGAAGCTGCGGGTCGAGCGGCCATTTCTGGCGTGGTTGAGGATGCGCACTTCGGGCGATACGGCACAGCGCAGCATCATGCCCCAGCCGGTTTGCGGGTAACGGGCGGGGGCATAGTCGGCGGCGGTAGAATCGCCCGCGATCAGTATGGTGTCGCCGGGGCGGGTGGCGTGCGCAGGGGTCGTGAGGAGCAGGGCGGCGAGTGGCAGGAAGCGCATGGCAAGCGTGCGCCCTAAAGGAAGGCGCGAGGCGGTGATATGGGTGCCCGCCTTCGCGGGGATGACGAGGGGAGGTGGGGGTGTCACTGGAGATTTACATACATGCCGCCGTCGACCAGTAGCGCGGCACCGGTGACATAGGCGGCCATGTCGGAGGCGAGAAAGACGATGGGTCCGGCGAGATCCTCCGGTGCGCCGAGGCGGCCCAAGGGAGTGCGCTGTTCCATGTAGGTGCGCTTTTCGACGTCGGCGAGATCATCCTTGTTGATCTCCGTCAAGATGGTGCCGGGCAGGACGCTGTTGCAGCGGATATTATGTTTGCCAAGGGCAATGGCGGTGGACTGCATCAGCGAATGAACGCCCGCCTTGGTCGGGGTGTAATGGGTCTGATATTCGCCGCCGACCAGCGCGGAGATGGAGGAGACGGCGACGATCGAACCGCCATGGCCCTGTTTGACCATCTGCTGGGCTGCGGCCTGGACCATGAAATAGGCGCCGTGCAGGTTCACCTTGAAGGTGCGCTCGACCACATCGACCGGCATGTCGAGAAAGGCGTGGAAGGGGCAGATGCCCGCATTGCTGACCATGACGTCGACCTTGCCGAAGGCGTCCACGGCTTTGGCCACGAAATCCTGCGCGGTCTGCGGGTCGGCGACGTCGCCCTTTACCGCGATGGCGCGCTGGCCCAGCGCCTCGATTGCCTCGACACAGCTTTGGGCAGGGCCGTCGCTATTGGCATAGTTGATCGCGACATTGGCGCCATGTTGCGCCGCGCCGATCGCGGCGGCGCGGCCAATGCCGGTCGATGCGCCGGTGACGAGGACGGTCTTGCCTTCAAGCAGTTTCATGGGGCGGGGCTTTCTTGTTGGATTATCGCCGCACGGCGCGGCGGGGTTTGAGGCCGGGGGTCCAGCCGAGGTCGGCGCTGACCCGGTTGGCGGTGGCGCGGACGTCGTCGCTGAGCGCGGCCATGCGATCATCGTCCATATATTGGGCGGCGCTCGACAGGCTGATGGCGGCGACGATCGCGCCGGACGCATCGCGGATCGGCGCGGCGACGCAGCGTATCTGGTCCTCATTTTCCTCCAGATCATAGGCGCGGCCCGCGGTCGCATAGGCGCGCATCCGGTCGAGCCAGAGCGCATAGTCGGCGGCGTGGATGCCCGCTTCGCGTTCGGCGTCGAAGGCGCGCTGCCAGCGCTGCTCGGCTTCATCGAGCAGCAACGCCTTGCCAAGGCCGGTCGAGGTCAGGGGATGGCGATCGCCGATGCGGCTGGAGATTTCGACGCGGCGGCGACCTGGAATCTTGTCGAGATAGAGCGCCTGATCGCCGTCGAGACGGCCAAGATGGACGACATCCTCACTGGCGGCGGCGAGTGCTTCGATATGGGGGCGGGCGATCTGGACGATGTCGGTCTGAGATTGGGCGAGGAAGCCGAGCTGGAGCAGCTTTGGCCCCAGCTGATAGCCTTCGCGCGGCAGGAAGGTCAGGAAGCCGCGTTCCACCATCGCATTGGCGAGGCGGTGGGTGGTCGATCGGGTGAGGCCCATGCGGACGGACAGGTCAGCCAGCTTGATCGGCCCGTCAATCACCTGGTCGAGCAGGTCCAGCCCGCGATGCAGGGTCTGCGAACCAGCCGCCTTCGATTTTTCCTCAACCTCAACGATTTTCATTTCGCCCGATTCTGGATTTGACGTATTTTGTCTCATCTAATAATACTCTATCCCACAAAATGAGAAAAACAAGGGTGAAGGCGAGGACGGGCTGATAGTTTCGATCAACCCATCTCATCCAATACCCAGCCGTTATCGGCGTTTTGATCATATAGTGAAAGTTTTGGCTGCCGGTTCCCACATATTGGGCGGCGGCTGCGTTCAGGGAGTGGGTGTGTGCCGATCGTGAACTTGCCGAAAATCAAGCATGTCCGTGCCTTCACGGTGCGTGGGGGCGGCGCCGATTATCATGACCAGGGCGAAGGCCACTGGATCGACGACCATATTGCCACGCCCATGTCGCGCTATCCCGAATATCGCCAGTCGCGGCAGAGCTTCGGCATCAACGTGCTGGGCACGCTGGTGGTGGAGATTGAGGCCGAGAACGGCACGATCGGCTTTGCGGTGACGACCGGGGGCGAGCCGGCGGCGTTCATCGTCGAGAAGCATCTGGCGCGGTTCCTCGAAGGCCGCAGTCCCACCGATTATGAAAAAATATGGGACCAGATGTATTTTTCGACCCAGTATTATGGGCGCAAGGGTCTGGTCGTGAACGCGATTTCCGGGGTCGACTTGGCGCTGTGGGACTTGCTGGGCAAGTTGCGGCAGGAGCCGGTCTATCACATGCTGGGCGGGGCGGTGCGCGACGAGCTGCAATTTTACGCCACCGGCGCGCGGCCTGATGTGGCCAAGGAACTGGGCTTTATCGGCGGCAAGATGCCGCTGCACCATGGCCCGGCGGAGGGCATCGAGGGCCTGAAGAAGAATATCGCCGAGCTGGCCGACATGCGCGCGAAGTGCGGGCCTGACTTCTGGCTGATGTGGGACTGCTGGATGGCGCTGGACGTCGACTATGCCACGCGGCTGGCGATTGCCGCCCATGAGCATGGGTTGAAGTGGATCGAGGAAGCGATCAGCCCCGACGATTATTGGGGGTATCAGCAATTGAAGCGCAACGTCCCCAAGGGGATGCTGGTGACGACCGGCGAGCATGAGGCGACCCGCTGGGGCTTCCGCATGTTGCTGGAGATGGACTGCTGCGACATTATCCAGCCCGATGTCGGCTGGTGCGGCGGCGTCACCGAATTGCTCAAGATCAGCGCGCTGGCCGATGCCCATGGCAAGATGGTCGTGCCGCATGGATCATCGGTCTATTCCTACCATTTCGTCATTACGCGCCACAATTCGCCCTTCGCCGAATTTCTGATGATGCATCCCGGACCGACCGAGGTGGTGCCGATGTTCCATCCGCAGCTGATCGGCGAGCCGGTGCCGGAAAATGGCCGCCTGAAGGCGAGCGCGCTGGATGCGCCCGGCTTCGGCGTCGAGCTGAACCGCGATATCGCGATGCACCGCCCCTACACTCATTGATTGCCAAAGAGAGACTGATCCCATGAAATTCTGCCGTTTTGGGCCGCGTGGCCAGGAAAAGCCCGGTATCGTCGATGCCGATGGTAACATCCGCGACCTGTCGGGCGTGGTGGCCGATCTGACGATCGAGACGCTGGCTGCGGCAAAGGCCGCCGATGTCGCGTCGCTGCCGGTTGTCGAGGGGACGCCGCGCTATGGCGTGCCGTTGAAGGGCGTGGGTAAGATCGTCGCCATTGGCCTCAATTATGAGGACCATGCGATCGAATCCAACCTGCCGATCCCGACCGAGCCGATGATGTTCATGAAGGCGCTGTCGTCGCTCAATGGCCCGAACGATGAAGTGATGCTGCCCAAGGGCGCGACCCATGGCGATTGGGAAGTCGAACTGGGCGTCATCATCGGGGAGACCTGCCGCTTTGTGAGCGAGGAAGAGGCGCTGTCGAAGGTCGCGGGCTATACGTTGGTCAACGACGTGTCGGAGCGTTTCAACCAGAAGCAGCGCGGCACCCAGTGGAGCAAGGGCAAGGGGCATGACACCTTCTGCCCGACCGGTCCCTGGCTGGTGATGCCCGACGAGGTGGGCGACCCGCAGGATCTGGACATGTATCTGGACGTCAATGGCGCGCGGATGCAGACCGGCAACACGCGCACGATGATCTTCAATGTCGCGCAACTGATTTCCTATGTCAGCGAATATATCACGCTGTATCCGGGCGACCTGATGATCACCGGCACACCGCCGGGCGTGGGCGAGGGCAAGAAGCCGACCGCCATCTACCTGAAGGCCGGCGACGTCATGGAACTGGGCATCGCCAAGCTGGGCGTGCAGACGCAGAAGGTCGTCGAGTGGCGACATCTGGGTGATGAGGTGCTGGGATGAGCGTCTGGTCTGGACGATTTGAGGGTCGCACGGCGATCATCACTGGTGGTGCATCCGGCCTGGGCAAAATGGTCGCCAAGCGCATTGTCGCAGAAGGTGGCAAGGTATGCCTGTGGGATCTGAACGCAGAAGCGCTGGCCCAAGCCAAGGTGGAAGTGGCAGCGACGCACACCGTAGCGCTCGACATTTCCGATCAGGCGGCGGTTGAAAAGGCTGCCGCGGAAAGCTTCCACGCGCTTGATACGCGTATCGACATTCTCGTCTGTTCGGCCGGGATCACCGGCGCGACAGCAACTGTGTGGGACTATCCGCTCGACAGCTGGCAGCGGGTCATCGACATCAATTTGAATGGCCTGTTCTACTGCAACCGGGCGGTGGTGCCGTACATGCTTCAGAACGGCTATGGCCGGATCGTCAATCTCGCCTCGGTCGCTGGCAAGGAGGGCAATCCCAATGCGTCGGCTTACTCCGCCAGCAAGGCGGGGGTGATCGGCCTGACCAAATCGCTGGGCAAGGAATTGGCGGGCAAGGGCGTGATCGCCAATGCGCTGACGCCTGCGACCTTCGAAAGCCCGATCCTGGCGCAGTTGCCGCAGAGCCAGGTCGATTATATGCGCTCCAAGATTCCCATGGGCCGTCTGGGCGAAGTCAGCGAGTCCGCCGCGATGGTGTGCTTCATGGCGAGCGAGGAGTGCAGCTTCACCACGGCGTCGACCTTCGACACGTCGGGCGGGCGGACGACCTTTTAAGATAAGTCGCGCGGCGCGACTGGACGGAAAGAGCCAGCGGGTCACGTTTTGAATGATCCCTGTAACCCGTTCGGGCTGAGCCTGTCGAAGCCTTGTCCTTCTTCTCAAGAAGAACGGCCCTTCGACAGGCTCAGGGCGAACGGAGGGGGGATTGAGAGAGGACCGGCATGATTCCCTTTGTCGATGCGCATATCCATCTGTGGGATCTGGCGCATATCCGCTATGACTGGCTCAGCCCGCCTTTCTCCGACGAGGGGCCAAATGGCAGTGTCGAGGCCATTGCGCATAATTATGGCGTGGCGGCGTATCGCGCCGATCTGGCCCGGTGGAACGTCGTGGGTGCGGTGCATGTCGATGCCGGGGCGGCGGCGGAGAGTGCGCTGCGGGAGACCCAGTGGCTGGACGGGCTGGCCGCGATCGAAGGGTTGCCGACCGGGATCGTCGCCTTTGCCGCGCTCAACGACCCGCAAGTCGATGCGCTGCTGGCGGCGCAGGCGGCGCATGGCCGGGTGAAGGGCATCCGCCATATCGTCAACTGGCATCCCAGCCCTAAGCGGACCTATGGGCCGGTCGACCTGACCCGCGATCCGCAATGGCAGGCGGGCTATGGGCTGCTGGCCAAGCATGATCTGTCCTTCGACCTGCAATGCTATCCGGGGCAGATGCGGGGGCTTGCTGCCCTGATCGAGCGGCATCCCGATATTCCCGTCATCGTCAACCATATGGGGATGCCGGTGCTGACCGACTCCGACGGCATTGGCGACTGGCGGCGCGGCATGGCGGCGCTGGCTGCGCTGCCGCATGTCGCGGTCAAGCTGTCAGGCATGGGTTTCATCCGCCGCGACTGGACCAAAGAGAATATCGCCTCCTTCATCCGCGAGACGATCGACCTGTTCGGGGTGGGGCGCTGCATGTTCGCCAGCGACACGCCGACCGACAAGCTGTTCGGTAGCATCGACCGTTACATGGAATCCTATCACGCCATCGTTGCCGATCTGCCGGAAGCAGAGCGGCGCGCCCTGTTCGGCGGCAACGCCAATCGCCTCTATCGTCTGGGACTTGAACTATGACACCCAATCCCTTGCTCGGCGTGCTGTTCCACTGGCTGGGCGGTCTCGCCTCGGCCAGTTTCTACGTCCCCTATCGTGGGGTGAAGCGGTGGAACTGGGAGATTTTCTGGCTGACCGGGGGGATCTTTTCCTGGGTCATCGCGCCCTGGTTCTTTGCCTCCATCCAGACCAATGACCTGATGGGGGTGATGCGCCAAGTACCGGGCAGCGTTGTGGGCTGGTGCATGTTCTTCGGTTTTCTCTGGGGCTTTGGCGGGCTGACCTATGGTCTGACGATGCGCTATCTGGGGCTGTCGCTGGGGATGGCGGTGGTGCTGGGGCTATGCACCGTGTTCGGCACGCTGATCCCGCCGATCGTGCAAGGCACGTTCATGCGCGAGATTGCAGGCACGCTGTCCGGGCAGATCGTGCTGCTAGGGCTGGCGGTAACCGTGCTGGGCATCATCGTCGTCGCCATGGCAGGCGCGCGCAAGGATGCCGCGCTTTCGCCGAAGCAGAAAGCGGCGGTGGTCGCGGAGTTTGATTTCAGGAAGGGGATCGCGGTCGCCATCTTCTCCGGCATCATGTCGTCCTGCTTCGCCTTTGGCCTGGCGGCGGGCCAGCCGGTCAATGAGCTCAGCCGGGCGGCGGGAACCGGGCCGCTATGGGTTGGCCTGCCGACCCTGTGTATCGTCATGTTCGGCGGGCTTGTAACCAATGCCCTGTGGTGTGCCTGGCTGATCGTAAAGAACAGATCGGCGGGGCAATGGCTGGGCGCGGCGGATGCGCAGGGACAGCGGCCGGCGCTGCTGCCCAATTTCCTGCTCTGCGCGCTGGCGGGGACGGCCTGGTATTTCCAATTCTTCTTCTACACGATGGGCGAAAGCCAGATGGGCCGGTTCGGCTTTTCCAGCTGGACGCTGCACATGGCATCCATCATCATCTTCGGCACCTGCTGGGGCTTCGCCTTCCGCGAGTGGAAGGACGCCGCGCCCACTGTCCGGCGGATGGTGTGGAGCGGGGTCGGGCTGCTGATCCTGGCGACGATCATTATCGGCTATGGCAACCGGCTGGCGGTTTGAGGTTTCAGGCGGACGCGCACCGGGGCGTTGCGATCGACGCTCAGGATGCCGTCTGTCTCCTTGAGTTCGGCGATCTGGAGGACGCTGCGGCGCCAGAGGTCGGGTTTGGCCTGTGTGTCCGCTTCGCCGCTCTGGTGGACGAAGTAGAGGATGTAGGCGCGGTTGCCCGTAACGATGATGTCGGGGTGCTGGCCCATGGCGCGATCGGTCGGATGGACGCCGGGAGTGGCGAGGATATGGTCGGGCTGGGCGGTCCATGTCGTGGCGTCGGGTGAGCGCATGACCAGCAGGCCTTTCCAGGCGTCGGAGATGAGCCACCAGCTGCTCTTCCAGTAGAAGGCCTTTGGTCCTTCGCCCGGCGTTTGCGTCAGGCGTTCGCCCGGCGTCCAGTGGACAAGGTCGCTGCTGTCGGCAGTGCGGATCGCCTTGTTCTGATGCTCGTCATTGTAGAAGAGGCGGTAGCCGCCTTTTGGCAGCGCGATGACGCTGGCGTCGATCACCCGGTCGGAGCCGAGATCGAGCCTTTCGCCGCAGGTCCAGCTCGTCAGGTCGGGGCTGGTCAGATGGATGATGAAGCGCGGGGCGTTCCAGTCGCGGAAGATGCCCGGCACTACGGTCAGCCACATATGCCACTGGCCCGCGAGATACTGGACTTCGGGCGCCCAGAGCGTGTCGCCGGTGCAGCTTTTGGGGATATTGGCGGTGCCGCCGTAGGTCCAGTGCGCGCCGTCGCGGGAGCGGGCGGTGCCGATCGCGGTGCCATGGACCCAGCGGACGTCCTTGGAATCATCCTGTGGCAGGTCGGCGCGGCGGTTGGTGTAGAACATCACCCATTCGCCGCTTTTGCGGTCATAGACGGTCGAGGCGTCGGCGGCACCGTCATGCACCGGGTCGCGATAGAGCGGCTTGGGCGCGACCGGCGCGCTGGCGAGCAGGAGCAGCGCGGTGATCATCCTAGCGGGCGACCGGGTTGTTGCCCCATAGCTGGTCATAGCGCCAGCCGGACAGATTTTCGACGATCGCGCCTGCCTGTGCGCTGGTGGGGGTGCGGGCGCCGCTGCGCAGATGCTCGATCTCCGCCATCAGGATGGCGTGAGTGGCGGGGCTGAGGCGGAAGCGGGTGGAGACGAGGATGCCAAAGCCCAGCATCCCGACCGTGCCGATGCCCAGCAGCAGCGCGATGGTGAGGATGGCGGCGTAGCTCTGCACCGGCGCGCCGGAGACAAAGCCGCCTGCCTGCATGATGAAGCCGACGCCCGCGACGGCGGCGGCCTGCGTCGCCTTGCGCACGAAGGTCATGACCCCGGCGAAGCTGCCCTCGCGCCGCTGGCCGGTGACGATTTCATCGACGTCGGCCATATAATTATAGGTCGCCCAGGGGATATAGTTGAGCGCGCCGCGACCAAGGCCCGCCAGGATGATCGGCAGCCAGATCATCGGGCTGCTTGCCGGGATGCCCAGCACCCACAGGCCGATCAGCGTCAGCGCGCCCGCCGCGAAGGCGGCGGCGGCGATCTGATAGGCGCGGCTGGGGGAGGCGCGGAGCGCGAGGTTGATGGCGATGATGACCGCGACGAACTGGACGATATACATGGTGCCGAGCAGGCCCGACGCGATCGCCATGGAGCCGGTCAGCGCGAAGATGACGAAGAAGGTGAAGGCGGCGTTGAAAATATCCTGGCTGATGTAGCCGCCCAGATACATGCCCAGATGCAGGCGGAAGGCGCGGATGCGCATGGTGGAGAAAAGGTTGCGATAGAGCGCCTTGAACGCCTGCCCCGCGCCGCCCGAGGAGGTGGGCTGCGGAGCGAGTGTCGTGCCGGGCATATGCCGTTCCCAGCTAAACAGATAGAGCAGCCCGGCGGTCGCCATGAACAGGATAGCGAAGATGATGCCCATGTAGAAGAAGGTGTCGGCGCTGTCGCGGCCGAGCGTGGTGATCAGCCAGAGCGGCAGGAAACCGGCGAGGATGGCCGACGCCTGACCGAACAGGATGCGCGCGCCGGCGAATTTCGCCTTGGTCTTATAGTCGGACGACATTTCGGCGGCGAGGGTTTCGAACGGGATGATCTCCATCGCATAGACCAGCTCGAACAGGACATAGCTGACGAGATAGTAGCAGAATGTCTGGCCCGGCAGCCACATCAGCGCGAAGCTGGGGAGCAGGGGGATGGCGGCGAGGATGAAGAAGCGGCGACGGCCAAAACGCTGGCCAAGCCGGGTGCGGCCGAAATGGTCGGAGATATAGCCGATCATCGGCGAGGCGAAGGCGTCGAGGATGCGCGCGACCGCGAAGATGGTGGCGGCCTGCCCCGCCGACAGGCCGCAAAACTGGGTGTAGAAGATCAGCACCCAGCCGGAAATCACCGCCATCGACCCCGCGCCCAGCACGTCGTTGGAGCCGTAGGCGAGATAGTTGCGCAGGCGGACGGGGCGGGTTTCGGGGGTCATTATGCTTCCGTCCTCTGCCTTCGGTCGTGCTGCCCTGTTCGGGTCTGGCACGTAGTTAAATACCATATAGTGGATGCGTATCACGCCATGTGAAATTAATGCAAGTCGTCTTTGTCGGTTGCCAGGGTGAAGCGGATCGTTTCGATCATCACGCCCAGATCGGCGGCGCGCAGCGTCAGGCGATGGGTGCCAGCGGCTAGCGCGGCGGGCAGCGGCAGGGCGATGCGATTGTCCAGCACGGCCAGCGCCCAGGCGCGGTCGCCGGTCTGGCGTGGGGCGGTAAGGGGATAGTCTATGCCGTCGATGATGAGGGTGAGGCGCAGCGGGTCGCCATCCCTGTCGGCATAGGTGGGCAGGATGTCGACGGTTGCGCGCCACTGGCCTGCGGGCAGGGTGATGGTCGCGCTGGTCGGGCCGGGCTGGCCGGTGGGGGCGAGGACAGTGCCGTGGCGGCCCAGCCCGTCGCCTTGTCGCCAGCCTTTGGCCGGGGTGAAATCGCGCGGGGTCAGAAGGGGGGCTGGCGGGGGTGGGGCGATGGTGTGTGGTGTGGCGGCCAGCGTGGGGACGTCCGGCGCGGGGAGCAGCGGCGGGGTGAGGCGGTAACTGCGCCATTGCCCGTCGGCTGGCTCGACCGCCATCATGCCACGCCATTTGCCGCCTGCAATGGCGTGGTTGTAGCGGTGGGTCTGGTCGCGGAGGCTGTCGTCCGCTCGATGGGCGATCGCGCCGCGTTGGAGCGCCTGGGGGAGGTCCATGTCGCGCAGACGGTCATGCGCTTCGGCAGCAAAGAAGCGACGATTGGCCGCGGCGGATGCGGCGACGGGATAGGTGACCAGCTCGAAAAAGGCATCGTGGCGATCGGCGGGGATGGCGGGTTCCAGCGCTATGGCGGCGGCGGCCATCGCGGCGAAATCGGCGAGGCGGGCGTCGGCCTGCGCGATCGACAGCGGGCTGGGGCGGGCTTTTTCGCCGGGCAGATAATATTGGAGATGTTCGGGCCGCCGATCGAAATTGAGCCGGTGATAGTCGCGCAGGACTGTCGCGATCGGGCGAGCCTGGGCCGGGTCGATATTTTCGGCGGCCCAGCCTTCGACGAAGCGGTCGATCGGCTGGGCGCGGGTGGCGTCCACATCCCAGGCGAGGCTTAGAAAATAGTCGGTGGCGAGTTCGGCGGGTTTGAGATCGCCGACATTGGCGACCCAGATTTGCCGCGCGCCGCGATCATAGGCGCGACCCATTTCCTCACGGATCAGGGCGGGCGGGGTGGTGGACAGCCAGAGATAGGAGAGCGGCGCGCCGAGATAGGAGAGGTGATAATAGACGCCGGAGCCGCCCGACCGCGCGCGTTCGGTGGCGTCGGGGAAGTGGCGGATATAGCCGAAATTATCGTCCGGCCACATCAATGTGACATTGTCGGGGATTTTGAGGCCCGCGCGGTAGAGGTCCAGCACTTCCTTATAGGGCGTGAAAACCTGTGGCGCTTTGGCGACGTTGGCGTAATCAAGCATCGCGCGCTGGTCGGCGATGATGCGGTCGAGCGTGGCACGGCGATCGTCCAGCGTTGCCGGGCCGACCATGCCGCTATCGTGGATGCCGCGCATTCCCAGCGTCCAGATGCTTTCATAGCGGGCATGGCTGGCCACGCGCGTCTGCCAATAGCGCTGCACCCCCGGTGCGTTCGTCACATAGTTGAAATCGTCGGGCGGTGCCGTCCATTCGCCGACATTGTTGCGCAGCATCGGTTCAGCATGGCTGGACCCCATGACGATGGCATAGCGATCCGCCAGTGCAGCGTTCGCCGGATCGGCATTGAAAGGCTGGGTCAGCTTGTGCATCGCGGGCCAGAGCAGATTTGCCTTCAGCCGGAGCAACAGTTCGAAGAGTCTGGCGTAGGTCTTGGGGCCGAGCGGCTTTTCGTCCGGGGCGTGGGTGGTTGCGGCCCAGGGCACCAGTCCCCAATCCTCATCATTGAGGAAAATGCCGCGATAGCGGACCGAGGGCGGGCCGAAGCGGCGCAGCCCTTTGGCGACATGGAGCGAGGCGCGCCGGGCGGGCGTGACGTCGGCCCACCAGTGCCAGGGGGAAACGCCGATGGCGCGGGAGAGTTCATAGGCGCCATAAGCGGTGCCGCGCCGGTCGCTGCCGATGATCAGCAGCGCGCGGGCGACGCCGGGGCTGGGCCGATCGACGCTGGTGATGAGGAAACTTTCCCACGCGCCCTTGAGGGAGCCGATGGCGATACGCCGGTCCGCCACCAGCCGGTCGATCGCGGCGTTGCGGCCGAGCGTTCCGATCCAGATTTGCGTGTCGCCGCCGGGCGTGCCGCGCGTGACGGTGGCCAGATCATCGCGCAGATCCTGCGCGGCGATGGCGACGACGGCGTGGTCGGCCGGATCGGTGACGACAGGCGCAACCTGCTGGCCCGATGCTAGCGTTACATCACCTTTGCGCGCGGCGGCATGGACCCAGCTTTCCGCATGGGCGGTGACGGCAAAAGCCAACAGCAATGCCGCCAGCCCGGTGAGGCTGGCGGCACCCTTCAGCAGAATGCGGCGAGGGAACGATCCTTCCAAGATATCGGCCCCGCCCATGCTGCCGTGTCAGATATAGGTGCGCAGAAATTCGGCGAGGGCGCAGATCGCCAGGCTCTGGCCATAGGGCATGGAGGTGAGCGGGATGTCCTTGTAGAATTGCAGCGTGTCGCCCATCGCGGTGCCGAAGCTCACCTGTTTGAGTTCGCCCGTCTCGTCGATGTTGGCCAGCACGCCCTCGACCGCGCGGATGCCGACGGCTTCATAGTCGCGCGGCAGATAGCCCTTTCGCACGGCTTTGAGGATACCATAAGCGAAACCGGCGGTGGCGGATGCTTCCAGATAGCTGGTCGGGTCGGTAATCAGCGTGTGCCACAGGCCGGTTTGCGCGTCCTGCGTGGCGGCCAGGGTTTTCACCTGGGCGGCGAGCGTATCGATCAGGAAGAGGCGCAGCGCGTCGCCTTCGGGCAGGTCGAGAATCTCGATGATTTCGGGGATGGCGATCGTCACCCAGCAATTGCCGCGCGCCCACAGCGCTTCGGCGAAATTGTGGCGGCCGTTGAAATCCCAGCCGTGGAACCACAGGCCCGTTTTCTTGTCGAACAGATATTTGATGTGGATGAGGAACTGGCGCTTGGCTTCCTCGACATAATGGGGGCGGTCCAGCAGCAGGCCGATCTTGGCCAGCGGCAGCACCGACATCATCAGCGTGTCGTCCCACATTTCGCCCGGATTTTCGTCATTATAGACGATATGCTGGAAGCCGCCTTCCTCCGTCTTGGGCAGGCCGTCGGGGGCCATCAGCCATTCGGCCCAGCTGTCCAGATAGGGGATGTAAGCGGGCGAGGGTTCATGCTCGTAGAGATAGGCGAGCGTGATGAACGGGGCCATGGTGTTGATATTCTTGGTCGGCGTGCCTTCGGCAAAGCGATCCGCAAACCATTGTTTGATGATGGTCAGCGCCTTTGTGTCGCCGGTCTGCTCATAATAGCGCCACATGCCGAACAGGCCCACGCCATGTGTCCATTCCCACCCGGCCCAGCCCTTGGTATCGATGATGCGGCCATCGTCCAGATGCAGAAGGAATTCCCCGGTCTCGTCGGTGATGTTGACCAGATTGTGCATCAGACGGTCGATGGCGTCGATCACGCTGGACCGTGCGACGTCATGAGTAAGGGCGGCCACTATTATTTCTCCTGCTTGAGGTCGGACGGGGCGGTGGGGGCGGACACCATCCGCACCGGCACGCCGCCTTTGACATTGTGAAGGGTGACGAGGCGCACGGCTTCGAGCGCGTCGCCGGGCGCACCGTCGGACGTGACGGCGAGCGCGATGTGATTCTTACCCCGATGGTTGAGGATGCCTTCGGGGATGGGGAAGCTACGTTGCGGGCCGACATGCGCGATGAACTGGCCCATATTCCAGCCATTGACGAAGATCAGCACGCGGTAGCGGACGGGCGAGCGCGGGGTGGTGGCGTCGCCGAAGCTGAGGCCGATGGTGGCGTCCTGCCCTTTCGGCACGGCAAGGTCGAAGCTGGTGCGATACCAGCTGGTGCCGGGCGCGCTCTGGCTGGCGGGGACGGTGGTTCTGGCCCAGCCATTGTCGTTGAAGGCGGGCAGGTGCCAGCCTATGCGTTCGCCGTGCAGGCCGCCATTGTTAGCCGCACCGCGCGCGACGTCGGGCAGATTTTCGCCGCCCTGCCTGCCCTGAATCTTCCAGGCGATCGGTATGGTGAAGCTGCGCCCGCCGGGGGCTTCGAGCGAGGCGGAGATCAGCCCGCGCGCTTCCTTGTGGAAATCGTCGCTGTCCAGATCCCAATTATGGCCGTTGTTACGGACCATGACGGACAGGACATGATCGCCGCCTTGCGCGCTGGCGGGCAGGGCGAAGCGGGCAGTGCCGGTGGTGATCGGGCGAGGCAGGCCGGACGGGGTTTCCGCTTCCCCCAGAAACTGGCCATCGACCCACGCCTGGACGAGGCCGGAGCCGCCTGCGCCATAATAAAGCGACAATGTCTTGGCGTCGGGGGTGCCGGTGAAGCGGCCACGATACCAGACATCGCCATCATGAAAGCCAAAGGCGTCCATGCCCATATTGGGCTGGCCATCGGGGCGCTGGGTGATGCTGGCGCTAGGGCGGGCGTCGATCGCCTGCCATGCGCCGTCGTCGAAGGCGGGGTCGGCTTCGGGCGATCCCTTGGCCATGCGCCAGTCGGAGAGGGCGGGGAGGGGGATGGCGGCGGGGCCGGGGAGCGGTTGGGTCGCGGTCAGGCTGCCGGTGGGGGTGGCGCGGGTGGCGATGCGGGTGCCGTTCCATGTGATGGTGCGGATCAAGGCGGGTGCCCAGATTTCGAGCGGGCTTGGCGCTGCGGTGTCGCCGGTCAAAGCGAGGGCGCTGCCCTTGGCAGTCGCGCTGCGGACCAGTTCGGGGCCGCGGATCAGCGCGTCGCCATGCCGCCAGTAGCGCGTGCCTTCGGCCTCATCCGCGAGGATCAGGGTGAGGGGCGGGCGACCACCGCCCTCGATCCGCACGATGGCGCGGGTCTGGTGGGTGTAGCGGAGGGTGAGGTCGCCCTTGGCGGGGTCGAAGCTAGTGGTGGCCTGGCCTTCCAGCAAGGTGACTTTGGGCGCGCTGGTGTAGCGCAGGACGGTTTCGCCCGGTTCGCCCGCGCGGCCATAGAGGAGGAGCAGGTCTTTGCCGTCCTGCCGCTGTGCGCTTTGCAGTTCCGATGTCGAATAGACCAGCCTTTGCTCGCCCAGCGTCACGCCGGCGACCAGCCATTTGGCGTCGAACCCGTTGAGCTGCATCGGTATGGTGTAGCGGCCATCCGGCAGGTCCGCGGTGAAGGTGAAACTGTCGTTGCTCTGCCCGTTGGATGGCTTGTGCGTCACCATCAGGAAGCGCGCGTCGCTGTCCGGGCTTTTATTATGATAGATCTGGATATTGGGTGACGATATCTCGACCGGCCCGGCGGGGACCATGCCGGCCAGGTCGGGGACTGAGGCGATCAGCCCGGCCAGCTGCTTCATTTCCTGCGCCTTTTCGCGCAAAGCGCGCGGTTCCGATATGGCCGCGCCATAATCATAGCTGGTGAACACCACCGGGCCGGGCAGCCAGCCCCAGCTGGTGCCGCCATAGGTCATGTAGAAGCTCTGGATGCCGATGCCGTTGGCCAGGTTCGTACCGTAGAATACCCGCTGGAACCGCTTGCCGCGCTGGATGGCGTTGCAGTCATAGCCGCCATTTGAGCCCCAATAGTCGAACCAGCCACCGCCAAATTCGGCGAGGAAGCCGGGGGTATCGGGGGAGGCGGATGCGCCGCCCTTTGCCCCGCCGGGACCATAATAGCCCCAGTCGGGCGCGGCGACATCGCGGGTCGGCTGGCCGGTAACGGTGCAGGTGCCGCCGGGATAGCCGTCAAAAGCGTACATATCGACCGGGCCGGGGACGATCTTCTCGACTTTGGACGACTCCGGCGTCCAATAGCCGTTGCGCCCCTGATCGTTGTGGAAGATCGGCACGGTGATGCCGTCGGCGCGCGCGCGGGCATAGAGATGGTCCATGTACCGGCGCTGCGCAGGCGTGGTCAGCGCCAGCTCATTTTCGATCTGGTGCAGGATGACCCCGCCCTTGCGCGTCTTGTCCGCATTGATCTGGTGCCGGGCGATGATCGGGTTGACGTGGCCGAGCCACTCGTCGACCGCCTTGATATAGTCCGGGTCGTCGGTGCGGGCGCGGCCGCGCTGGTTGACCAGCCAGCCGGGGAAACCGCCGCGCGACAGTTCGGCATTCACATAAGGACCGGCGCGGGTGATGACGTAGAGGCCTTCTTCCTCCGCCATCGTCAGCAACCGGTCGAGATCGCGGATGCCGGTAAAGTCGTACACGCCCTGTTTGGGGCTGTGATAGCCCCAGTCGAAATAGAGGGCGACGGTGTTGAAACCGCTGGCCTTCATCTTCTGGAGGATGTCGCGCCACAGGTCGGGCGATGGCAGGCGGAAGGGGTGGAATTCGCCGCCCCAGATGATCTGCCGCTGCCCGTCGATCATCAGTGAACGCGCGTCATAGGAGACGCGGCCGAAGGTCTGGACCGGGGCGGCGAAGTTCGCCGTGGGTTTCGCGACCTGCGCGGGGGCGGGGCTGGCCAGCATGGTGCCGAGCAGCAAAGCGGAGAAAAGGCGGTGCATCATGGCCATCAATCGAGATGGAACAGCGGGACGAGCGGCCATTCCTTGGGCCGGTTGTCGGGCTCGACCTCCATCAGCGGCGCCATGCTGGCCCACCAACGCTGCATGACCGGATGGCCGGGCAGCGTGTCGCGCTGATTGTCGTCGGACAGGGTCAGGACGGCGAACAGGCTGAGCGTCGCTTCATCCAGGAAGATGGAATAGGCCGAAATGCCCGACGCGCTGAGCAGGGCGGTCAGTTCCGGCCAGATTTCATCATGGCGGCGGCGATATTCCGCCACCACGCCCGGCTTGAGCTGCATCTTGAAGGCGTGGATCGCCACCCGACTCTCCTAAAGAACCATATTATGGAACAGTTGACCGATATATGGTAACAACGTCCCACATCGGCGTCAATGCCGCGCGCGCCAGAGCGGCGTGTTTTGGACGGAGAGACCCGGCGCATCCTCGGTATGGAAGGGTAGGCGCTGGTCCGGGGCGCGGGTTTGCGCGGTGAAGCGGTCGATCGTCAGCCGTTCCACATGGCGCGCCCATAGCGCCCAGCTGGGGAGGATGCCGAACATGCTGGGTTCGGGATAGGCGTCAGCCAGTTCAGCGGGCTGGCGCGCGGCGTCCGCTGCGGTGCCGCCGCCATCATAGACGAGGTGAATGTCGCGCAGCCGCACGTCGGCGATGCGATGGCCGGGCAGGCCCGCGATGGCGGCGGGGAAGCGATGGTCGATCCCGCGCGCGTCGATCTGGCTGATCGTCACGTCGCGGATCGCGCCGATGCCCGTGCCGTCCGGCCCGCGTCGCCGGTCGCCCAGCCGCAGGAAGAGTGGCGCGGTGGTGACGTCGCGCATGGTGAGGCGGCGGGCGACGATATGCTCCATGACGCCACCATCGACCGTTTCCAGCGCCAGTCCCCGGCAGCGGGTGAAGCGGCAATCCTCGATGACGATATTGCGATAGCCGCCATTGCTTTCGGTGCCGAGCTTGATGCGGCCAGTGACGCGATCCTGATCGGGGGCGATGGTCTGGATCGTGGTGCGGGTGCCGTCGATCACGGACCCCATGTCATAGCCGGTGACGTCGCAGTCGCGGATGAGGATGTTTTCCGCCGCGATGGCGCTGCCCAGCGCGAAGCTGCTCTTGACCACGATGGCGTCATCATTGGGGCTGTTGACCCGGCAGCGTTCCACCACCACTTCGCGCACGCAATCGAGGTCGATCCCGTCGCGGTCGGTGTCGATCGTCAGCCCTTCGATGCGTAAGTCCCGCGTGCCGGTGGCGAGGATGGCGAAATGCCCGCCCTTGTGGATCGTGAAGCCGGACAGGCGGATGTTGCGGCCATTTTTGAAGGCTATCGCCTTGTTCCCCTTGCCCGCCATCGCGGCGGCGGCGGGTTCGAGGTTGGCAATCTGCGCGGCGGTCATTGCCTGCATCGACAAGGGGCGCTCGCCCGCCTGTTTCTTCCAGCGCGCGCCGGGACCATCGCGGGTCAGGCCAATGCCGTGGATCAGGCCGGGGCCGATGATCGCGACGTCGTGCACATCGTCGCCCCAGATCAGGCTGTTGTGCCAATGGCTGTGGCCGAAATCCTGATAGAGCTGGTCGATCCCGGCTTCGGGCAGGTCGTAGCGCCCGGCGTGGCGAGCGGGATCGGCGGCTTCGATGATTGCGCCTTTGCTGAGCAGTAAGGTTACGCGGCTGGTCAGGCGGATCGAAAAGCAGAGATAGCGGCCAGGGGCCAGGATGACGGTGCCGCCGCCCGCGCGCGATGCGGCGAGGATGGCGGCGTTGATCGCGTCGCTATCAAGGGTGATGCCGTCGCCGCGCGCGCCATGATCGCGCACGTCGATCTGGCGCGCGGCATGGGCGGGGAAGGGGAGGCTGAGCGCCAGCAGGCCGAGCGTCAGGTCGCGGCGAGTCATGTCCATGTCAGTTTCCGGCCGGGCGCTGATCGCTTTCGATCAGGCTGGGGGCGATGACGACCTGCGCAATCGATGGGGGCTTGGTGGGCGCGAAGGCGGGGGCGGTGACATGGGGGGCGAGCGCGGGAATCGTGTCGCGGATGCGCTGCGCCACCGCGCTGGCCAGCAGCCATGCGCCATAATTGTTATGATGGGTCTTGTCCCGGCCACCATCGTTGAAGGCGGCGGGTGCGCGATCGACCCCAAGCGCTTCGTAGATCGCGCGGCTGTCGCCGTTGAGATCGATCAGCGGCACCTGTTCCTCTGACGCCAATTTGCGCACAGCGGCGGCATAGTCGCCCAGCGTGTCGATGATGCGGCCCTGCGCGTCGAAATTGCGCCGTTCGGGTGACGTCACCAGCACCGGATGCGCCCCGCGCCGCCGTGCTTCGGCAATATAGGCGCGCAAATAGGCAGGATAGGTGGAGTCGGGCGCGACATAGGTTTGCGGCCATTCGCGCTTCTGGTCATTATGGCCGAACTGGATGAAGAGCCAGTCGCCCGGCTTCATGGTCGACAGCAATTTGTCGAAGCGCAGATTGGTGAGGAAGGATTTGAGCGTCTCGCCCGATTTGGCGTGATTGGCGATGATGATCCGGTCATCGAGCAAAGCGGGCAGCATCTGGCCCCAGCTGGCCGCCGGTTCGGCATATTGGTCGGTGACGGTCGAATCGCCCGCGAGGAAGATGGTCGGCGCGCTGGCCGGTTCGATGCGGAGCGATGCGACCTGCGGCGTGCCGAGAAATTCCAGCGTCAGCTTCTCGTCCCAGGTCGCTTCGCGCGCATCGCGGGCGTCGATTCGCACGGCGCTGCCACCCGGCGCAGTGGCGGGGGGTGGCGGCAGAGCCGGGGTGCGAATATTGACCAGAAAGCTGCGGGTGACGAACTGACCTTTGGCGGTCACGATGTTGCGCAGCATCAGGCGGCGGGCTTCGGCCTTGACCGTGGTGTCACCCGCCGTGCGCCGGTCACCCAGTGTCAGCGTGACGCGATAGTCGCCTTGCGGCAGCGCGACCGAGAAGCGGAAGCCATTGTCGCTGCCGCCTGGCTCCATGCCATGGCCGCCCATTTCGTAGCGATGCTGACGTTCGGGCGCGCTGGCGGAGAGGTCAAACTGCAAGGGGCCGGGCGTCGCCAGGGTCAGCATCAGGGCAAGGGCGGCGCTGGACGGCATTGGTGGCGACCCCGCTGGAGCGACGGGAAGAAGGGGAGCGGTTCGGACCCGATCCGCTCCCCCCAATATAACCGCCCGTGCAGGAGCAGTTAGTTTTATCCCGTTAAATAGACTTATGATCCATATAACGGGATATTTTGACGGTCAATCACTTTTCCTCTTCCGCCGATGCTGTAAGATGGCCATATGTAAGAACTGAGTTCCACCATATAGAACAATAGCAACAGGGGATGGATCATGCGTTTGGGACGTATGGCGGCAATCTTGGCTCTGGCAATTATCTGCGCTCCGGCAACGCAGGCGGCACCCGCGCGCGAATGGATCGACCAGACCACCGGCCATCGCATCATCCGCATCAGCCAGGCGCCGGGCAGCACCTCGCTATATTTTCACCAGAACAGCTATACCCGCCAAGGCGACAAGATGGTGATCTCTACGCCCGATGGCATTGCCGTGGTGCGGCTGGCCGACTGGCGCGTGACGCCGCTGGTGCGGCAGGCGGGGATCAAGCTGCTGCTGGTCGGGCGGCGGACGCGAACGGCTTATTATACCCAGCCCCATGGCGCGGGGGTGATCGTCCATGGCGTCGATATCGACAGCGGCAAGGTGCGGCGGATCGCGACGGTCGCCCGCGGCTCGATCGGCTCGATCAATGCCGACGAGACGCTGCTGCTGGGGCAATGGGCGGAGCGTGAGCCGCCACTGCAACCCGGTGGCGATGGCAATCGGCCGGGCGAGACCGCCTTTGCCGCGACCGGAGCGGACGGCAAGCCCTTATCCTATGCCGATGCCAAGGAGGTGCGGCTGAACCAGCGGCTGGAGGCGAAGATCCCGATGGAGATTTTCACCATCGATATCCGCACCGGCGCGCGCAAGGTGGTGGTCGCATCGACCGACTGGCTCAACCATGTCCAGTTTTCGCCGACCGACCCGACCCGCATCCTCTATTGCCATGAAGGGCCATGGCACAAGGTCGACCGGATCTGGACGATCCGCACCGATGGCAGCGACAAGCGACTGGTCCACAAGCGCGCCATGAATATGGAGATTGCGGGGCATGAGTTCTTCTCGCCCGACGGGAAATGGATCTGGTATGATCTCCAGACCCCGCGAGGGGAGGTTTTCTGGCTTGCGGGCTATGAACTGGCGACCGGCAAGAGGCGCTGGTTCCCGGTGGCGCGTGATCAATGGTCGGTCCATTATAACCAGTCGCCCGACGGCCAGCGCTTTTCCGGCGATGGCGGCGACGCGCAGATGGTGGCGCGCGCGACCGACGGCAAATATCTGACCCTCTTCACGCCGCAGCCTATCCCCGACGTCGCGGGCATCCACGCGGACAATGCCGACGCGCTGATCGAGGCGGGGACGTTGCGGGCGGATAAGATCGTCGATCTGGCCCGGCACGATTATCGGCTGGAACCCAATGTCACCTTCACCCCCGATGGTCGCTGGATGATCTTCCGGTCCAATATGGAAGGGGCGAGCCATGTCTATGCGGCGGAGGTCGCCCCGGCAAAATGATCCACATTGTGGACCAAATAATCACATGATGATTTTTCTGGCATTATCGGACGACTCCCTATAAGGTGATACATGAGTTCACATAGTGGGACACCTGGGGTAGCCCAGCGATCAGGGGAGGATTTATATGTTGACCACCACTCGTTCCGCGTTTGCACGTCGCAGCTCAGGCCTAGCACTCGCATCCGCCATGCTGATAGCCGCCCCCGCACTGGCGCAAGACCAGTCAGCATCGGCTGAGCCGGAGGCCGCGGACATCGTCGTCACCGGTTTCCGCGCTTCGCTCAACAGCGCGCTCGGCATGAAACGCAAGGAAGCCGCCGCGATCGATTCGATCGTGGCCGAAGATATCGGCAAATTCCCCGACTCCAACCTGGCTGAATCGATGCAGCGCGTGCCGGGCGTGGCGCTGGCGCGCGGCGATGGCGGCGAGGGGCGCAACATTTCCGTCCGTGGTCTGGGCGCCGGTTTCACCCGCGTCCGCATCAACGGCATGGAAGGGTCGGCGCAGACCGGCGGTTCGGACATTTACGGCGCGGGCAATAATGGCCGCAGCTTCGACTTCAACGTGTTCCCGACCGAAATTTTCTCGGCCCTGTCTGTGCGCAAGACACCGTCGGCGGATATCGAGGAAGGATCGCTCGGCGCGACGGTCGATCTGTCCGCGCCCAAGCCGTTCGACCAGAAGGATGATTTCGTCCTGTCGATGACCGCGCGCGGCATCTATAATGAATTGTCCAAGAAGGTCGATCCCCGCGCGTCGCTGCTGATTTCCAAGCAGTTTGGCGATAGCGGTTTCGGCATCCTCGGCTCGGTCGCTTACCAGAAGCGCAATATTCGCGAGGTCGGCTATTCGGCGGTCGATTTGCTGTCGGCCAATACCAATGGCGGTTTCTGTTCGCCGCTGGGCTATACGCCGCAGAATCCGGCCGACAGCGCGCTCAAGGGCGTCACCGCCGCCAACTGCTCGACCGGCAATCCGCGCACCAGCAATGCGGCGGCCTATCAGACGATCCAGGATTTGCGCCGGGCCGACCTGCCCAACACGCCCGGCAGCGGCGCGTTCCTGCCGCGTATTCCGCGCTACCTGAACAGCGAACAGAAGCAGGAGCGGATCGGCGGATCGCTCACGCTCCAGTTCCAGCCGGACGACCAGACCGACATTTCGGTCGACTTCCTCTATTCGCGGTTCGAAGTGACCCGCCGCGACAATTATATCGCCGCCATCTCCTTCGCCCGGTCGGCCTCCAATAATGGCCAGCCGATGACGTCGGTGCGCGAGATTGAGTTCGACGAGAATGGATCGCTGGTCCATGGCGTATTCGACGGGGTCGATGTGCGATCGGAAGGGCTGGTCGACAATTTCGTATCGACCTTCAAACAGGCGAACGTCAATTTCCGCCGCGACCTGAACGACAGTCTGACCATTGACGGTCTGGTCGGCTTCAACCGGTCGATCTGGGACGGCAAGAAGCGGCTCCAGACCTTCATCGACGCGATCGACACCGATGGTTTCTCGATCGATTTCCGCGACGGCGGCACCACGCCCAAGCTGGGCTTTGGCGTCGATGTCGCCAATCCGGGAAGCTTCACCTATGCGCCGGGCCTGGCCGACGGCACGGTGCTGGGCGGTTTCAGCTATCAGGGCAAGCCGTCGCGCAACAAGACCGACAATCTGACTGCGGAAACCAATCTGAAATGGACGGTGAGCGACGCATTCTCGATCCGGGCGGGCGCGCAATATCGGCGCAGCGACTTCCTCTCCACCTCCCTGCGTCCCTATTCGGCCGACGCGGTGGTCCGCGCACTGCCCGCCGGCACTACGCTGGCCAGCATCACCCGCGACATCACCGGCGTCGACAAGCTGTGGGGCCAGGGCGCGCCCGCCAGCTGGGTGTCGATCGACGCTGACAAATGGGCTGATACGTTCGGCTTTGACGATGTGCGCTATTGCGGTGTCGAATGTGGCGGCGGGCGCAGCCGGGTGCGTGAAGAGGTGACCAGCGGCTACCTGATGGCCAATTTCGACCTGGAACAGGCGACCGGCTTCAGCGTGCGCGGCGATGTGGGCGTGCGTTATGTCCGCACCGACATGCTCTCGTCGGGCTATATCGCGGTCGCCCCGCCCGCCGGGCAGACGTCGCCCACCAATCTGGTCGGCAAGTTCGCCGCCGCGCAGAATGTGTATGACGATTGGTTGCCGTCGGCCAATATCGTGATCGAGCCGGTCAGCAATGTGCTGATCCGCCTGTCTGGGGCCAAGGTGCTGGCGCGGCCGGAACTGGGCCTGCTGACGCCGACCAGTGGCGTCAATCCGGTCACCCGCGTCGGCAATGTCAACAATCCCTTCCTCGACCCGATCCGCGCCAACACGTTCGACGTCGCGGTGGAATGGTATTTCCGCCCCGGCTCGCTGCTCTCAGCTGCCTTCTTCTACAAGGATATCAAGAGCTTCATCCAGAATGTGAACAGCCAGGTGCCGTTCAACGAGCTGGGTCTGCCCGATGCGCTGCTGGAAAACAGCAATACCGCGCCGACCGAATTGTTCACCGTGTCGCAGCCGTTCAACACGCCGGGCGGTCCGCTCAAGGGTATCGAGCTGAACGCGCAGATTCCCTTCACCTTCTTTGACGGGTTCCTGAGCAATTTCGGCGTGCTGGCCAACTACACGCTGGTGACGTCGAAGATCGATTATATCCTGGCCAGCGTAAACGGCGTGCCAACGGTGACGACGACGGCCGATCTGGTCGGCCTGTCGAAGAAAACCGCGTCAGCCACGCTCTATTATGAGGATGATCTGTTCAGCATCCGCACTACGGGCAACTTCCGCGACAGGTTCATCCGCGGCATCCCCGCTTCGCCGGGCAGCGATCTGGTTGGTAATGCCAAGACCTTCTACATGGATGCGTCGGCCTCGCTCAACGTGACCGATCGTCTGAAGATCATCGTCGAGGCGCAGAACCTGACCGATGAACAGAACCGCCTCTACACCGACAGCGTGCGGCAGGACACATTGTTCGAGACGCGGATTGGCCGGACCTTCACCTTCGGCGTGACCTACCGGATGTAAATCCTCTCCCTTCCCCCAGCCTGAAGGGCGCGATCATAACGATGATCGCGCCCTGTTTTTTGGGGGGAGCCTTCAGCGCGGGCCGCTATAGCCCACGGCAGCGCTGATCTGCTGGGCGACGCGCATGACCTGTTCGGCCAGCGTCGGGCGCAGTTCGTCGGTCAGATAATGGGCGGCGCTGGCGATGCTGATCGCAACGCAAATCTGCCCCTTGGCATCGCGGACCGGGGTGGCGATGGAGCGGACGCCGTCGCCCAGTTCACTGTCGTGCAGCACTTCGCCCCGCGCCTTGTGCGCGCGCATTTCGGTCAGGAAGGCGTCGATCTGTTCGCGCGACGCCTGGCCATCCTTGGCCAACAGATAGAGCCGTTCCCAGGTCGCCTCATCCTCGTCCAGCAACAGCGCCTTGCCAAGGCCCGTTTCGGCGATCGGGCGGCGGTCGCCAGGGGCCGTGGCGACGCGCAGCCGCTGGGTGCCGGTCACCCGGTCGAGATGGCGGGAAAAATCGCCCTCCCGCTTGCCCACGAACACGCAAAAACCGGTGCGCTCGGACAGAAGCTCCATGAAGGGGCGGGCGATGCGGACAAAGTCGATCTGTTCGGTCGCCAGCACGCCCAGTTGCAGCAGTTTCGGCCCCAGCGCAAAGCCGTCGCGCGTGACCGTCAGATAGTTGCGGGATTTGAGCGCCTGCACCAGCCGGTGGGCAGTGGTCTTGCTCATGCCGAGCTTACGGGCGAGGTCGGCGGCGCGGATGGGGCCGTCAATCACCTCGTCCATGATGTCGAGCGCGCGCATCAGCGTCTGCGTGCCCTTGACCCCCGGTTCGTTGCCCGATTCCTGTGCCGGGTCCACCCTGTCGTCGCTGTCCTGCATGGCCGTCCATTTTCCTGTTCCGGCTTAGTCTATCGGCCAGTTGGACGGAGAAGTCAGCAAGATTATGCCCACCAGATGGGACGCACGCCCAAAATGAAAAGGCCCGCCGGTCGGGGACGGGCGGGCCTTTCGATCATATGTGGCAGGTGATCAATATTGGATCGTCACCGTCACGGCGCGGCGATTCTGCGCCCAGGAGGCTTCGTCCGAACCAAGGGCGGCCGGGCGTTCCTTGCCATAGCTGACCGTTGTGATGCGGCCTGAATCGATGCCGAGCGAGGCGAGATAGTTTTTCGCGGCATTGGCGCGGCGTTCGCCGAGCGCGATATTATAGTCGCGGGTGCCGCGTTCGTCGGCATGACCCTCGATCGTGACGCGCACGGCGGGATTCTGTTGCAGCCAGGCGGCCTGGCTTTGCAACGTCGCCTGATCCTCCGCATCGATATCATATTGATCGAGGCCGAAGAAAACACGGTCGGAGGAAACCGACGCGACGAAATCCTCCTGGCTGCCCTTGACCGGGCCGCTGGGTCCGGTCGACCCGACCGGTTCGGTCGCGGCGGCACCGGGCGCGGGCGGCAATTCGGCGGGCGGCTTTTTCGAGCAGGCGGCCAGAGCGACGATGGCGGTAGCCATGACCAGCGTTCGGGACAATTTCATCGGGGGTCTCCTTTGATTGATCCGGGCACCGCCCGCTCAGGACGGCATCAGGGTCCGTGATGTTCGTTACGCTGTCAAGACGATTGGGTTCCATGCCAACCGCCAGAACGCGCGATTTTCAGGGCAGCAGCGGTCCCCAGGCGGGGTCGGACCCGCTCAAGGGGGTGGGGATGCGACGCTCGTTCACGCCGGTGAGGTCGACCTGCCACACCTGGCTCGACCCCTGCTTGCCCGGCGATGTGCGGAAGAATTGCAGCACGCGGCCATTGGGCGACCAAGTCGGCTGTTCGTCCTGCCAGCCATTGGTCAATATGCGCTCATTGTCGCCACCCGGCGTCATCACCGCGATCTTGAAATCGCCCGACAGCTTGGTGAAGGCGATGAGGTCGCCACGCGGCGACCATTCGGGCGTCGCATAGCGGCCGCCGCCATGGCTGATGCGGCGCTGGTTGGAGCCGTCCGCGTTCATGACATAGAGTTGCTGCCCGCCCGACCGGTCGCTTTCGAACACGATCTGGCTGCCGTCGGGCGAATAGCTGCCGCCCACGTCAATGCCGGGCGATGTGGTGAGGCGGACGGGGGTGCCGCCGCTGGCGGGGACGCGATAAATGTCGGTATTGCCCGCAATCGCCATCGAAAAGAGGATGTTACGCCCATCCGGCGACCAGCGCGGCGCGAAGGTCGGATTGTTGCTTTCGGTCACCAGCCGCTGCTGCCCCGCGCCAATATCATAGATATAGAGGCGCACCCGGCTGCCCAGATAGCTGACATAGAGGATGGATTTATAGTCGGGCGAAAAGCGCGGGGTGAGTGCCATCGACTGGCCATTGGTGATGAAGCGGTGGTTCGCGCCGTCGCTGTCCATGATGGCGAGGCGCTTGACCCGCGCGCCCTTCGGCCCGCTTTCGGCGATATAGGCGATGCGGCTGTCGAAGAAGGGGCTTTCGCCCGACAGGCGCGCATAGATGGCGTCGGCGCATTTATGCGCGGCGCGCCGCCAGTCGGGCGGGGCGACGACATAGCCCTGCCGGGTGAGTTCCTGCTTCAGCGCCACATCATAAAGGTAGCAGCCGACGGTGATGTCGGCTTCCCCGCCGGTGGTGCGGACGAAACCCTGCACCAGCGCCTGATAGGCACCCCATTTGTCGAACACGGGGAAGGTGACTTCGGCAAAGGGGATTTGCGGCAGGCCAGCGGGACCGGACGGATCAAACAGGCCCGAGCCTTTAAGGTCCGAAGCGATGACCTCGGCGATCTTGCGGCCCAACTCCGTGGCCGAGCCGGCGGGGGTATCGACCTCCTGCTGCGCGGGCATGGGGGGGACGGCAACCTTGACATTGCTGTCAATCTCACCGGTCACATCGACCGACAGCTGGGCCATGGCTGGCATCGCTGCGATGGCGAGCAGCGCGGCGGTCGCCACGCTCAAACGGCGCAAAAGGGAGGGTTTCATCGGTTCAGCCTCGCGTCAAAGCGGAGTGGCCGGAGCCATTTCCATTGGTCGTAAAATTCGGGCGGCATGTTGCGGAAGGGGGAGGCAAGCTTGACCGCCTGGATCGCCCGTTCGGCATGGAGTTTGGCTTGGGGCCGGTTGCTGGCGGTGACGCCGAGCTGGTCGATCACCTCCGGCGTGCCGATCACCGCGCCGCTCTTGTCGAGCCGCACTTCGAGCAGGGTAACGAGCTGGTCCGCATCCGCGCCCGACGGGGGACGCCAATGGGGCTTCAACTGACGGCGCAGTTCGGCGTCGAGCGCCGATTTCTGCGCCGGACCCATGGCAGCGGCGGGCGCTGGAGCAGGCGGTTTGCGCGGGGCGTCGGCACTGGTGTCGATGCCTTTGAGGAAATCATTGCCGAGCAGCGATCCCTTGGGCTTGTCCGCCTTGCCTGGACCCGACGCGCGCGCGGGCGTTTTGGTCGCGGGTTTGGCCGAAGCCTTGGCGGCGGGCTTTGCTGGCGCGGCGGCGGCCTTGGGCTTGTCGGGTGCAGGCTTCGGCGCTGGTTTTTTTGGGGGCGCGGGTTTTTCCGGCGCGGGCCTGGGTTTGGGCGCGACCTTGGCCACCTCCTTCTTGGGCGGCGTGGGCTTTGGTTTTGCGGGCGCGGGTTTGGCGACCGGCTTGGGCGGCGCGGACTTGGGTTGCGGCTTGGGCGGGACCGGCACCGGTTCGGGCGCGGGTTCCGGTTCCGGCGCGGGGGCGGCGTCCTGCGTCGGGCCCTGTTCGGGCGCGACGCTGGGCGGGGGCGGTTCGGCCGAAAGCTTGGGCGCGGTCGATTGCAGCGCGACCTCATCCACCATGGACACTTCCATCGGCGGGGTCTTGAGCTTCAACGGGTTGGGGGTCGCCAAAAAGCCAGCCGACAGCAGCCCGAACAGCAGGACATGCCCCGCAGTCGCGACGCCAAGGCCGATTTTCTCCGTGCGCTCCATCGTCGGTCTATTCCGCCGTGTCGTCAGGCGAGGAGACCAGCGACACCTTGTTCAGACCCGCGCGGTTCAGCTCGGCCATCACCCGCATCACCCGGCCATAATCCAGCCCCTTGTCGGCGCGCAGGAAGATTTGCGGCGCATCCGCCTTGCCCGCATTGGCGGCGACGATTTCGGCGAGGCGACCGGGCAGGTCGGCGTCGGCCACCGCATCCTCATCGACATAGGTCGCGCCGTCTCGGTCGATCGACACGACGGTGGGCTTGGCGTCCTGGTCCAGCCCCTTGGCGCGGGTTTCCGGCAGGTTGACTGGCACACCAGTCACCAGCAGCGGCGCCGTCACCATGAAGATGATCAGTAGCACCAGCATGACGTCAACCAGGGGCGTCACGTTGATGTCGGCCATCGGCGCGCGGCCACGGCCACGACGGCTGGAGGGAGGACCGGACATGGCCATTAGCGGCTGCTCCCCTTAACCGTCATGCCAGCGAAGGCTGGCATCTTAGGCGTCAGCGCGCAAACGCATGAGACCCCAGCCTGCGCTGGGGTGACGCGGCAAGTGGGGCGCATCACCGCTGCGCCTCCAACTCGCGGCTCAACGTCGCATAAAAGCCGTCGGCAAAGCGGGTCAGGCGCGATTCCATGCGGTTGATGCCGTGACTGAACCGGTTGTAGGCGATGACCGCCGGGATCGCGGCGAACAGGCCGATGGCGGTGGCGAACAAAGCCTCCGCAATGCCCGGCGCGACGACGGCGAGCGAGCTATTCTGTTCCGCTGCAATCGCGGTAAAGGCGCGCATGATGCCCCAGACGGTGCCGAACAGGCCGACGAACGGCGCTACCGATCCGACCGTCGCCAATATGTTGAGCCGGTCGGACAGACGGTCGATTTCCGCCGCGATGGTGCTGGACATGGAAGTCGCGAGCCGGTCGCGCGTGCCGTCGCGGTCGATCACCTTCTGCGCGGTCGATCGCCGCCATTCGGTGACGCCTGCTGCCATCACCTTGGCAGCGGGCTGGTCCGCCTTGCCGCGCGCTTCGTAGAAACGGTCGATATCCTCGGCTTTCCAGAAATCCTGCTCGAAGCTCTTGCTATGCTTGCTGGCGCGGCGGAGCGTGACGGAAAAGCCGATGATGATCGCCCAGGTCCAGATGCTGGCCAGCAACAGGCCCAGCATCACACCCTTCACGACGATGTCGGCCTGAAGGAACAAGGCGAGCGGGGAAATGGTCGCGGCGTCGGCCACCGCGGCGACGTCTGGCAGATTGAGGGTCATGGGTGGAAATCTTCCCCTTGGCAAAGGCGGCTGAAAATGTCGGTCCAGGCTTTGGGTTGCCGTTGTGGGCGACCCTGCGGCGTCAGCCAGGCGACCGATATGGTAGCGTCGGTCAACTGTTCGTCGGCGCGCATGACTGATTGATGAATGGCGCATGTTGCCGCGCCCACCTGCACCACCCGGCTGACGACCATTAGGTCATCGTCGAGGCGGGCGGGGCGGCGGTAGCGGATGTGCAGGTCGGTCACGGCATAGACGCCGGCACCGCTGTCATGCGCGGCGCGCTGGTCGATCCCGGCAGCACGCAGCATGTCGGACCGGGCGCGCTCCATATAGCGCAGATAATTGGCGTGATAGACCAGCCCCGACAGGTCGGTATCCTCAAAATAGATGCGCAGCGGGAAATGATGCACGGCAGCGACAAAGCGTCCGGTCGCCGACATGGGCATCTGGTCTGAAACGGACATGAGCGGCTTTTAACCATGGCGCACCGTTCAGGCAAAGGCGGAAAAGTCGGTTTCTCGCGCAGGAGGCGCATTTTGTCGCCTGTCTATTTTCGCATCAATGCCCCTCTGGTCCCCGGACGGCGCGAAGGCTAGGGAGTTGGCCACGAGTCAGCATGTGGGAGAAGGCCAGGATGACGGATATTCGGACGGTGGGCGTGATCGGCGCGGGGCAGATGGGCGCGGGGATCGCGCAGGTCGCGGCGCAGGCGGGCTATGATGTGATCCTGTCGGACGTCGATCTGCCGCGTGCGCAAAAGGGCCGCGACGGCATCATCCGCTTGCTGGCGCGGGGCGTGGAAAAGGGTAAGATCGCCCAGATCGACGCGGACGAGGCGATTGCGCGGATCACCCCGGTGGGCGAGATCGCGCCGCTGTCCGGTGCGCAGCTGGTGATCGAGGCGGCGACCGAACGGGAGGAGGTCAAGCGCGCGATCTTCGCCAATGTCGGGCCGTTGCTGGCGGCGGACGCGATCCTGGCGACCAACACATCGTCCATTCCCATCACCCGTCTGGCACAGGCTGCGCCCGATGCAGGGCGCTTTGTCGGCGTGCATTTCTTCAACCCCGTGCCGGTGATGGTGCTGGTCGAGGTCATTCGTGGCCTTGCCACCACGCCCGAAACGGTCGCGGCGGTCGAAGGGTTTGCGGGCCGGATCGGCAAGACGGTGGTGCAGGCCTTCGATGCGCCGGGCTTCGTCGTCAACCGCATCCTGCTGCCGATGCTGAACGAGGCGGTGTTCGTGCTGGGCGAAGGCGTGGGCAGCGTGGTCGATATCGACATGGGCTGCAAGCTGGGCCTCAATCACCCCATGGGTCCGTTGACGCTGCTGGATTTTGTCGGGCTGGATACGGCGCTGGAAATCCTCAACGTGTTTCTCAGCACGACGGGTGATCCGAAATACCGCCCCGCGCCGCTGCTGGTCAAATATGTCGAAGCCGGCTGGTATGGTCGCAAGACCGGGCGCGGCTTTTATGATTATTCGGGCGCGGAGCCTGTGCCGACGCGGTGAAGGGGCGGATTGCCCTCCATTTTTCCGTCATCCTGACGAAAGTCAGGATCCATTCGGCGCTCCGTCTGCGTGACGATCCGGCCTAGCGCCGAATGGATCCCAGCCTTCGCTGGGATGACGGCGGTGGGTGGATCGGACCTGCTTACCCCGCGCTCAGCCCATGTTTCTTCATGCAGTGCCTTAGCTGGTCGTAGGTCAGGCCCAGCCCCTTGGCGGTGGCGCGCTGGTTGTAGCGGTGGCGGTCGAGCGCGGCGCGGATGATCGCGGCTTCGTGCGCGTCGACGGCGGCTTTCAGGTCGCTGATGGTTTCGGTGGCGGGCGAGGGAGCAGGGGCGCTTGTGGGCGCGCTATCGGAAGGCGCGGCGGCGCTCGGCATCAGCGGTCTGGGTTTCCAGGGGGAGGCGAAGGGGTCGAAGGTCAGGCGGTCGATCGGCTTGCCCGGCTCGTCCCAGCGATAGACGGCGCGTTCCACCACGTTGCGCAGTTCGCGGACATTGCCGGGCCAGCTATGCGCCTCCAGCTGCGCGGCGCAGACGGCGGAAAAGCCGGGCCATTGCGGCCAGTTGAGTTCGGCCGCCATGCGCCGCCCGAAATGGTCGGCCAGCACCGGAATATCGCCCTCCCGCGCGCGCAAGGGCGGCAGGGTGATGACCTCGAAACTCAGGCGATCGAGCAGGTCGGGGCGGAAGCGTCCGGCTTCGGCGGCGGCGGGCAGATCGTCATTGGTCGCGGCCACGATCCGCACGTCCACACGCAGCGGCTTCGACGCGCCGATGCGGGTGACTTCGCCATATTCGACCACGCGCAGCAGCCGTTCCTGCGCCGCCATCGACAGCGTGCCCAGCTCGTCCAGAAACAATGTGCCGCCGTCTGCCTCCTCGAACCGGCCGGGGCGGGCGCGGTTGGCGCCGGTGAAGGCCCCTTGTTCATGGCCGAACAGTTCGGCCTCTATAAGGGTTTCGGGCAGGGCCGCGCAGTTCATGACGATCAGCGGCTCGCCCCACCGTGGGGAGAGGTGATGGAGCCGCTCGGCGATCAGCTCCTTGCCGGTCCCGCGCTCGCCGATCACCAGCACCGGGCGGTTGAGTTCGGCGGCGCGGCCCGCCAGCTCGACCGCGTCGAGAAAGGCAAAGGACTGGCCGACAAATTGGGTATTTTTCTCCATACCCCAACTTATGGTGAAATTTCCCACCTTTCGGCAAGAGATATTCTGGCACGGGCTTGGGAAAATCCCGCAAAAATGGCGCAAATTGGCGCTTTTTCGAAATTGGCACGGCCCCTGCAAAGCTTAGGACAATCCGCACACACACAAGCGGAACGACACGAAGGCCAAGGTTCAGGGAGTTATCATCATGGAAGAGAACAACAACAGCGTTCGCGAAATCGGCCAGCTGATGTCGGTTGCTTTGGCTGCCCTGCTGTTCGGATCGACCCTGATCCTGTCAGCAGTCGGCCCGGCCCGCGCCAGCGAAGCCCCGATGCTCGCCAGTCAGACGACCCCTGTGGCCCTGCGCTATCTGGCCTGAGGTCGCCGCCCCCAAAGAATAAAATAAGGAGTGAAGTTCAGATGGGTATTTTCTCCCGCACCCGCGACATCATCGCCGCCAATGTCACCGACTTGCTCGACAAGGCCGAAGACCCGGCAAAGATGATCCGCATGATCATCCTCGAAATGGAGGAAACCCTGGTCGAGGTGCGCGCCTCCGCCGCCCGCACCATCGCCGACCAGAAGGAAATGCGCCGTCACATCGCCAAGCTGACCGCCTTGCAGGACAGCTGGACCGAGAAAGCGCAGCTGGCCTTGTCCAAGGACCGCGAGGACCTGGCCAAGGCGGCTCTGGTCGAGCGCCAGAAGGCGACCGACATGGCCGAGCATCTGTCCCACGAGATCGAGACGCTCGACGAAGCGCTCAAAGCGTCGGAAGAGGATATTTCCAAGCTACAGGGCAAGCTGCGCGAAGCCCGCGCCCGCCAGAACAGCCTGGTCACCCGGATGCAGAGTGCAGAAAACCGCCTGCGGGTGCGCGAAGCCTATGCCGGCGAGAAGGTGAACGAGGCGTTTGCGCGCTTCGACATGCTGGAAAGCCGGGTCGATCTGGCCGAAGGTCGCGCCGATGCCATGGCGCTGGGCGGCACGCCCAAGACGCTGGAGGAAGAGATTGCCGAGCTGAAGTCCGCCGACAAGGTGGACGCCGATCTCGCCGCTCTCAAGGCCAGCATGAATAAGGGAGTCTGACGTCATGGAGGACATATTCCTGCCCATCATGATCTGCGGCATGTTGTTCATCGGTATGCCCTGGCTGATCTTCCACTATGTCACCAAGTGGAAGCAGGCGCCCAAAATCACCGACGAGGATGAGAAGCTGCTGGATGAACTCCATCTTCTCGCCCGCCGTCTGGAGGAAAGGCTGGTGACGGTCGAAAGGATCGTCGCCGCCGACAACCCCGATTTCCGCCCGCGCCGCCCGGCACCCGATGCCGACCTGAGCGATGACGATTACAGCTTCGACCGGAGGAACTGAGATGACCGCCCGCCGCACCAAATTCTACCTCAACAAGGCCAATGGCAAATGGTCGGGCGTGTGCGCAGGCATCGCCGACTATAGCGGGATCGACGTCGTCTGGGTCCGTGTCGGCGCAGTGCTGATCACCCTGATGGGGGCCTTCCCCTGGACGCTGATCGCCTATTTCGCCGCCGTCTATTTCGCCGATGACAAGCCCAAGGGGCTCTATTCGGACCGGGATGACGAAAAATTCTGGCAGGGGGTGCGGACCAATCCGACCCGTTCCACCCGCGACGTCCGGTCCAAATTCCGCGACATCGATCGCCGCCTGGCTGACATCGAAATCTATTATACCAGCCGCAACACGCGCCTGGCGGACGAAATCGACAGTCTACGCTGAGCAGGTTTCGGGCTGAGCAGATCCGGGGCAGACTAACAGGGAGTTAAACCCATGAATTTCGGTGGACCTTTCTTCGTCCTGGCCATCATCGCCATGTCGACTTTGGGCTGGATGTTCACCACCTGGGTCCGTGCCCGCCACGGTTACCCGGTGGAAAATGAATGGACCGGCACCGTTGATCGAACGGACGGCGACGCTGGTCGAAAAATCGACCTTCTGTCCGGCGAAAACGAAAAGCTGGTGGGCCGCATCAGCCGCCTGGAGGAGCGCATCGCCGTGCTGGAGAGGATCGCCACCGATCCTGCCGTCCGCACTGCGCGCGCCATAGAGGAACTGCGCTGAGCGCGGTGCAAGGGAGTAGAGATCATGTTTCCATTTGCAGATTTCGCGCCGGTCGTCTTTGCCGTCGGATCGCTGGGGATCATCGGCTGGGTGGTTACCACCTGGCTGCGCGTCAAAAATGGCTATCCGCTGGAAAATAGCTGGGGCAAACCCGTGTATCCGCAGAAGAATGAGGAAATGGTCGAGCGGGTGAAGCTGCTCAGCCAGGAAAATGCCCAGCTGCGCGCCGAGATCGGATCGATGAAGGATCGGCTGGCCGTGGTCGAGCGGATCGTCACCGACGAAAGCCACCAGCTCAATCGCGAGATCGAACGGCTGCGCAGCCCGGCCAACTGAGCGCGCGGCAAAAGGGAGAAAGCATCATGAACCCGTTTGAAATGGTCGTCGCCATCATCGCGATCACCGCCATCGCCAGCGTCCTGCGCGCCAAATATGGTGTCGTGCGCCGCGACAAGGGCGAAGAATTTATCGCGCGCGGTCCCGACCCGGAAGCCGAGCGGCTTCGCGCCGAGGTGAAAGCGCTCAAAGACCGCGTCGCGGTGCTGGAGCGCCTGGCCACCGACGGCAGCAGCGCGCTGGAGCGCGAGTTCGAGAAATTGCGGGACCGCGATTGAACGCGGCCCATTGGGCAGGGAGGCTATCATGCAGGACCCCACTCTCTATCTGACGATCGCGCTGGCCGGGTTGGCTGGGCTCTCCATCGTCACCATGGCCACGTTACGCGGCTGGACCGGCTGGTTGGAGCTGAAGCGCGCGGAACTTGGCCATCGCAGCGAAGCGAGCGCGCCGCCATCGGCCGCCGCGCGGATCGAGGTCGCGGACTTGAAGGAACGCATCCGCAAGCTGGAAGCGATCGCGGCGGGCGTGGATTTGTAAAAGACCAAAAGGCAGGTTTCCCCCCGCGCAAATCCCCCTATATGGGCGGCCATGACCGATCAGAGCGCCCTTGCCGACATTTACGATGAGTATGAATTTCTCGACGCGGACGATCGTTATCGCCTGCTGATCGATCTGGGCCGGGCGCTGGAACCCATGCCCGATGCGCTCAAGACGGATGCGACGCTGGTGCGCGGCTGTTCGGCTGCGGTGTGGGTCTATCCGACGGTGCTGGAAGATGGACGGCTGCATTTCCTGGCCGACAGCAATGCCGCGATCACCAAGGGGATCATCGCGCTGGTGCTGCTGACCGTGCAGGACAAAAGCCCCGCGGCGATCGGCGGCGCGGACATAGAGGCGGCGCTGGCCCCGTTTGATCTCAAAAATCAGCTCAGTTCCAACCGGACCCAGGGCATCCCCAACATGATCGCCCTGATACGCGATACGGCGGCGCGCTACAGCGCCTGAGGGAAACCTGGATCAAGTTGCGGCGTTGAGTTTCCTGACAAGGAGATTCAATCATGCGCCATTTCATCGCCATCGCAGCCATTGGCCTGCTCGCGGCCTGCTCGTCAGGCGACAAGGGGCCGACCCAGCGCGACACGATCGGCCAGACGTGGAAATATGAGGCGGGGTCGGGCGGCAAGCCCAAACTGGCCTATATCGGCAGCGCCAACGCGGTCCAGACGATGACGGCGGCGGATACCTTCGCAGTCCTGCTGGTCCAGCCGATGGACAATGGCGAGAAGAGCGTGACGGTGAAGCTGGTAGGCGCGCCGTTCCAGTGTGACCTGTCCGATTGCGCGGTCACCGCGATTGCCGATGGCGGCAGGCCTTTGCGCTGGAAGGGGCGGATGACCGACGCCAAGGACGGGATCGAGATATTGCCGTCGCAAAACGCCTACGAGGCGATCGCTAAGGCGCAGACGGTCTCGGTCAATCTGGTCACGGGGCCGAAGGATCAGACCGCGCCTTTTGCTTTCAACGTCGCCGGGCTGGATTTGAAGAGCGCTTCATAAATCATCGTCATCCTGACGAACGTCAGGATCCAGGGCCGTGTTGCGCCGCCCTGGATGCCGGATCAGTCCGGCATGACGGTTAGGTTTCACTCCTGCAACGACACGCCGGGGCTGCGTGGGTCGGCGGCACCGATCCAGTGGCCGTCGGGCGCGCGTTCGGCGGCATTGGCTTTGAGGCCGAGGCGCGAGACGACGACCCGATGGCCGAGTTTTTCCAGCGGTGCCTGCATCGCCTCCAGCCCGGTGCCCTGTTCCAGCACCAGCCCGTCGCCGTTGAAGAAGATCAGGCCCATCGCGATCGAATCCTGCGCCGACAGGCCCCAGTCGAAATGAGCGATCAGCGCCTTGGCCACTTGCATGATGATGGTCTTGCCGCCTGCCGCGCCGACGGTGAAGATCGGCATCCCCTTGGCGTCATATACGATGGTTGGGGACATGGAGGATAGCGGCCGCTTGCCCGGTCCCACCGCATTGGCGACCGGCGCGCCATCCTTTTGCGGCGTGAAGCTGAAATCGGTCAGTTCATTGTTCAATATCACGCCATTGGCGATCAGCTGGCTGCCGAAGAAGCTCTCGATGGTGGAAGTCCAGGCGGCGATGTCGCCATTACGGTCGATCGCGACGAAATGGCTGGTGCCGCTTTCGGGTTGCGGCAGAGACGCAGTGCGGGGCTGCGCGCCGGGCGGGGTGCCGGGCTGATAGTCGTTCAGCGCCTTATTGAGGCGGATGCTGGCGGAACGCTGCTTGAGATAGGCGGGGTCGATCAGGCCGCCGACCGGCACGGACACGAAATCTGGATCGCCCAGCCATGTGCCGCGATCGGCATAGGCCAGCTGCATCGCTTCGCCGATCACATGCCAGGATCGCGGATCATCCTTGCCCCAAGCGCTAAGCGGGAAGCGCTCGACCATGCCCAATATCTGCAGCACCGTGACGCCGCCGGCGGACGCCGGACCCATGCCGCACACGGTATAGACGCGATATTTGCCGCACACGGGTTTGCGCGGCTTTGCCTGATAGGCGGCGATGTCGCCTTCCGTCATCGGCACCGGGTTTTTGGGGGCGTTGGTGACCGCCTGCGCCATCAGCCGGGCATTGTCGCCGGTGTAGAAGGCGTCCGGGCCTTCGGCGGCGATGCGTTTGAAGAGGGCCGCAAGCGGCGGGTTTTTCAGCATCGTGCCCATCGGCGCAGGCTTGCCGTCGATCCAGAAATATTTTTGAATTTCGGGAAAGTCGGCCCAGACTCCTGCTACCGCCTTCATCGCCGTGTCGAGCCGCTGGCGCACCTCGAAACCCTCTTCCGCCGCGCGGATCGCGGGCTGGAACAGGTCGGCCCAGGGCAGCTTGCCCCATTTTTTATGCGCGTCCCATGCCATGCGCAAATTGCCCGGCACGCCCACCGAATAGCCGCCCGGCCAGGCGTTTCGGAAGGACAGGGGCTGGCCGTCCGGTCCCATGAAGCGGTCAGGCCGGGCGGCGGCAGGTGCGGTTTCGCGCCCGTCTATCGATTCCAGCACCCCGGTCTGCCCGTCATGGTGCATCAGAAAGCCGCCGCCGCCGATGCCGCTATTATGTGGCTCCACCACGTTCAGCGTCAGCATCATCGCGATGGCGGCGTCGGTGGCGCTGCCGCCTTTGCGCAATATCTCCTGCCCCGCGGCGGCCGCGCGGGGATCGGCGGCGGAAACGGTGGCGTTGGTCGATACCGGTTCGCGCGCCATGGCGGGCAGCGGCAATGTGACGAGGAGGGCGAGAGGGGCCAGCAGGCCGAACGGACGGAAGATCATGCCCGCTACCCTACGCATTGCGTTGCCCGCTGCAACCCTTTGAGGATGCCAGTGGCGCGCTGGCAGATCCTGCATCATGAAATCCCTCCTCCCAGGGCAAAGGAATCGCCTATGACTTTGCGTCATCCCTCCAACGTCATCCTGAATTTATTTCAGGATCCATCGTGCCTCAAAAGCTGTCGCTGGGGACGAGAAATGGATGCTGAAACGAGTTCAGCATGACGAAGTAAAATGAGGTCCGGCTCATATGCGATAAGCCCTGCCTTGCAGGGGAGGATTTTTAGGGGATTCGACATTATCGTCACAAAAAAAGGCCGCGCAGTCACCCCGCGCGGCCTTTCCATTCACTCGGACAGTCGGGCGCTCAGGCCTTCTTGTTCGCCTGATAGCGTTCGATCGCTTCCAGCGTGACGCGCTTGGCGTCCTCGGCCCCGCCCCAGGTGCCGATGCGCACCCATTTGGTCTTTTCCAAGTCCTTGTAATGGGTGAAGAAATGCTCGATCTGCTCCATCACGATGCCGGGCAGGTCATCCTTCTCGCTGATGTCGGCATAATATGGGAAGGTCTTGTTGTCCGGCACGCAGACCAGTTTCTCGTCGCCGCCGGCTTCATCTTCCAGGTTCAGCACCGCGATCGGGCGGGCGCGCACGACCGAGCCGGGGACGAAGGGCGAGCGTGCGATCACCAGCGCGTCGAGCGGATCGCCATCGGGCGACAGCGTGTGCGGCACGAAGCCATAATTGGCCGGGTAGCGCATCGGCGTGTGCAAAATGCGGTCCACGAACAGCGCGCCCGACGCCTTGTCGAACTCATATTTCACCGGCTCGCCGCCGACGGGCACTTCGATGATGACGTTCAGGCTGTTGGGCGGATCGTCGCCAACGGGAATCAGTTCGATGTTCATGAAAACGCCTTTTGCTGCACGATAGATTAGCGGGTGTTTATGTTTTCGGTTGGAGCAACCTGTCGAGGCTGCCCTCACCCTCTCCTGTCTTTTCGAGGCGCGGATAGCGCAGCCCGCCCGAATAATCGAGTGACAAAGTGCGGTAATATTTGTCCTGCTTTAGGATGATCTGGATCGGCGTCTTGGACTTGATCGCCGCTTTCCACACATCGCCGGAAAACTCGTCGCCATTGACCGCCAGGATTTTGGCGCCGATCACCAGCCCCGCCTTGAACGCCGGGCTGTCCCAGATGACGCTGCTGATTTCGCCGTCATTCTTGACGATCAGGCCGATGCCGAAACTCTGATCGACCATCTTGTTGTTGCCCTCGGCCGCCTTGGTAAAGCCGTTGGGGGTGTCGCCATAAACCAGTCTGTATCCGCCCATGGTGAAGCCGCCCTTGGGCGTTTCCCTGGTCGGGCTATCGACATAGGTCTGGAAGAATCCCGCCCAGTCATAGGGCGCGACGCCGTTCAGCGTATTGATGACGTCCTGCCGATTATAGACGAGCTGGCCCCAGTCGCCCGGCTTCACGCCGAAAAAGGCCTTGGCGAAATCGTCCAGCCCCTTGGCACCCTTGGTCTGCTTGCGGATGATCGCATCGGCCTCCAGCCAGATCATCAGCCCTTCATTATAATAATCTTCCGACCGCTGCCAGCTGGCCCAGCCCTTGGGCCGCCGGGCGGAGATGATGGGATCATGCGTCGTATCCTCCATCGGCCGCCATTGCCGACCGACCGCCGTGTCCAGCTTGGCCGCGATCTGCGCATAGGCGTCGAGCGTTTCGGCTTTGGTGAACAGGCCCGATCGCGCGCCCAGCACATAGCCCCAAAATTGCGTCTGCCCTTCATAGACCCACAGCAGATTATCCTGCATCGGCGTGCGGAAATCGGGGGTCCAGAGCAGGTCGGGGCGGCGGAACTTGCCGTCCCAACTATGGGTGAATTCATGGGGCAGCAGGTTGCGGTCCAGCAATGCCTCGCCATCGCTCCATTTCTTGAAATAGCCCGGCTCGACCTGATTTTCCGAACTGCGATGATGTTCCAGGCCAATGCCGCCCATTTCGTCGGTGATCGCCAGCAGGAAATCATAATGGTCGAAATGATAGCTGCCAAACAGCGCGCCCGCCTCGGCGACCAGCTTCTTGTGCTTGGCGATCTGGTCGGGGGTATAGACCAGCTCGTCGGCATCATCGGCGACGATGTTGAGCGTGACATTGCTGCCAAGGTCGACCGCCTTGAAATGCGTCCCCGCAAAGACCGGCGAATCCTGCAAGGCTTCATAATCGATCACGTCATAGGCCACGGTGTCGCCGGTCCGCTTGCCGCGCAGGGCGGTCGCGGCCTGCCAGCCGGCGGGATAGGTGACGGTCGCCTGCACCGGAATCTGCCGGGTATAATAGCCCGCCGGATAGAGGGAGACGCTTTCCCACTGGATATTCTGCATCTTGGGCGTCACCACGACGCGGCCCTGATTGCCGACCGTCGCGGACAGGAACTGGAAGCGGGCGACGACCTGTTTCGTCCCCTGCGGCACGTCGATGACGAAACCGAAGGCGTTGAGTGGATCACGCTTCCAGCTCAGCGGCTTGCCATCGGCAGTGAAGGTCAGGCCGGTCAGCTTTTCCAGCTGGCCGCGCGGGGCGTGGTTGCCCGGCAGCCATTCGGGCATCAGCAGCGTCATCGGCCCGCTGGTTGCAACCGGGATCGTCTCCTTCACCCTGAAGATGCGCTGGACCGTGTCGCTGGCATCGACCTCCAGCTTGATCGTCCCGCCGGGATAGGGAATGTCCTTTGGCACGGGGCTGGCATCGTTGATTGGCAAAGCGGTGGGCTTGGACCGGATCGCGTCCTGCGCGACAAGCGGGCTGGCGATCGCGGTCGACAGGATAAGGGCGGCAGCGAGGCTGCGGATCATGAACGTCTCCGAAAATTTGGGCTGGGCCGGACGGCCCTGATGCCGCCACAATGGCGTCGGCACGCGGCGGCGTCCAGCCCTTGATCCACAGCTGTAAAATCCGCGTTTCCTTGGGGCGCAATTGCGGTTAAAGGCCCGGCATATGGCGAAAATCGAAACTCCGCGTCCGGTTCGTGGCACGCAAGACATGTTGGGCGGCACCCCGGAAGCATTTGCGGAACGGTTCGAGCATGTGGTCGCGACCTTTGATCGGGTGCGCAGGCTCTACGGCTTCCAGCGGGTCGAGGTGCCGGTGTTTGAATCCACCGCTGTATTTGCCCGGTCGCTGGGCGAATCCACCGATGTCGTGTCGAAGGAAATGTACACGTTCGAGGATCGCGGCGGCGATTCCATCACGTTGCGCCCGGAATTTACCGCCGGGATCAGCCGCGCCTATATCACCGAGGGTTGGCAGCAATATGCGCCGCTCAAAGTCGCGACCCATGGGCCTTTGTTCCGCTACGAACGCCCGCAAAAGGGCCGTTTCCGCCAGTTTCACCAACTCGATGCCGAAATCATCGGCGCAGCCGAGCCGGGCGCGGACGTGGAATTGCTGGTGTTCGCGGACCAGTTGCTGAAAGAATTGGGCATCAACGAAGGCGTGACGCTAACGCTCAACACGCTGGGCGACGCGGCCAGTCGCGAGGCATGGCGCGCCGCGCTGATCGCCCATTTCGAGGCGCATCGTGGCGAACTGTCCGAGGACAGCGTCGAGCGGCTGGCCAAGAACCCGCTGCGCATCCTCGACAGCAAAGACCCGCGCGACCGCCCCGTCGCCGACAGCGCGCCCGACATCGACGCCTATCTGACCGACGAGGCGCGCAGCTTTTTCGAGAAGGTGACGAGCGGCCTGGATGCCGCTGGCGTGGCGTGGGAACGCAATGCCCGTCTGGTGCGCGGCCTCGACTATTATCGCCACACCGCCTTCGAGTTCGTCACCGACCGGTTGGGCGCACAAGGCACGGTGCTGGGCGGCGGGCGCTATGACGGGCTGATTGAGAATCTGGGTGGGAAGCCAACGCCTGCTGTTGGTTGGGCTGCGGGCATCGAGCGGTTGGCGATGCTGGTGGACACGCCAGAGCGAGTGCCGTTGCAAATTGGAATAGTTCCTGAAAATCCTGATTCGGAATTTCTGTCCCAAAGCCTCGCCTATCTATTTCGGCAGCATGGGTTGAGTACTTTCACGACGTTCAGTGGTAAGAAAGACAAAAGATACACCCGCTCCTGTGCAGCAGCGGAGTTGGTTGTAAACATAGATGCCTTACACCAAAAACCCGGTACGTTTGCATCCTTGCGTTTCAAGGCTGGCCAGCACCCTCGAACATTCGGTCTCGACAAATCCGTAGAGAATATTTTGAGGGGAAGATTCAAAGTCGATCTTGAGTATGTAGATGATGTACTCCTCAATATAGACTTGCTTGGCGAAGAGAGGCGAGTGCCTCGCTAATGCCAAACCGCACCCATCGCGCCTCCCCACCCCCGTTCACCCGGAGCTTGTCGAAGGGCCGACCTTCTTCTGCGCGCAAGGCAGGACAGGGCTTCGACAGGCTCAGCCCGAACGGATTGAGGGGCGCTCGTTAATGCACATATCCCCCGAACGCATCGCGCAGATTGAGGCGCGCCGGGATGAGGTGCAGGCGTCGATGACGCGCGCCGATCTGCCGCCCGATGCGTTCGTGCGCCTGTCGAAAGAATATGCCGAGATCGAGCCGGTGGCCCGCGCCGCGCATGAAGTGCGGCGTTTGCGGCAGGAACTGGCTGCGCTTGATTATATGACGGGGGGTGCGGATGCCGACCCGCTGATGCGGGAAATGGCGCAGGAGGAGATGCAACTGCTCAAGAGCCAGTTGCCCGCCGCCGAACGGGCGCTGGCGCTGCAATTGCTGCCCCGCGATTCGGCTGATGCGCGCCCGGCCATGCTGGAAATCCGCGCCGGGACTGGCGGGGACGAGGCGGCCCTGTTCGCGGGCGACCTGTTCCGCATGTATCAGCGCTATGCCGATTCGCTGGGCTGGAAAATGGAATTGATGTCGGCCAATGCGTCCGAAGCGGGCGGTTACAAGGAGGTCGTCGCCTCCATCACCGGCACCGGCGTGTTCGCGAAGCTGAAGTTTGAAAGCGGCGTCCACCGCGTCCAGCGCGTCCCGGTCACCGAAAGCGGCGGGCGCATCCATACGTCGGCGGCGACCGTCGCGGTGCTGCCGGAGCCGGAGGAAGTCGACGTCCAGATTGCCGATGGCGACCTCAAGATCGACATCTATCGCGCGTCGGGTGCTGGCGGCCAGCATGTCAACACCACCGATTCGGCGGTTCGCATCACCCATTTGCCCAGCGGGCTGGTGGTGATCCAGCAGGACGAACGGTCCCAGCACAAGAATAAGGCCAAGGCGATGCAGGTGCTGCGCGCCCGCCTCTACGAAGCGGAACGCGAACGCACCCAGAGCGAACAGGCCGGCGCGCGCAAGGCGATGGTGGGATCGGGCGACCGGTCCGAACGCATCCGTACCTATAATTTCCCGCAAGGCCGCGTGACCGACCACCGCATCAACCTGACGCTCCACCGCCTGCCGGAGATTCTCGAAGGGCCGGGCCTGGCCGAAGTGATCGATGCGCTGATCGCGGAGGATGAAGCGGCGCGGCTGGCGCAGCTGGACGGGGTCGGGTGAGTGCCAGCATAGGGGAGGGGGGTATCCCTGACGCCCTGCGCGCGGCATATGTCCAGCTCGGTGTCGCCAGCGATACACCGCGCCTCGACGCGGAATTGTTGATGGCCCATGCGCTGGGTCTTTCCCGCAACGACTTGCTGCTGCGCCAGCGCGACCTCAACGTCCCGCCGGGCTTTGCGGCGCTGCTTGATCGTCGCCTTGCTGGGGAGCCGGTCGCCTATATTATCGGCTATCGCGATTTCTGGACGATCAGCTTGGGCGTAACCCCGGACGTCCTGATCCCCCGCCCGGACAGCGAAACGCTGATCGAGGCGGCGGTTGCGCATTTCACGGCACGCGCGCCGCGATCCATCCTCGACCTTGGCACCGGTTCCGGTGCGCTGCTGCTGGCGGCCTTGAGTGAATGGCCCGACGCTCACGGGCTTGGCATCGACGCTTCGCCCGGCGCGCTGGCGGTGGCGCGGGGCAATGCAGAGCGGCTGGGGCTGGCCGACCGCGCGACCTTTCGGGCCGGTGACTGGGCGCAGGGTGTGGACGGTCCGTTCGACCTGATCCTGATCAACCCGCCCTATATCGCGCGCAGCGTAGCGCTGGCGGGCGATGTTCTGCACGAGCCGGACAGCGCGCTGTTTGCGGGGGCGGAGGGACTGGACGATTATCGCCGGATCGTCCCCGATCTGCCCCGCCTGATCGCGCCCGGCGGCATGGCCGCGATCGAGATCGGCTATGACCAGAAGGATGCCGTTTCGGCGCTGCTGGCGGACGCGGGCCTGCGCGTGCGGGCGTTGCAGGACCTGGCCGGGCATGATCGTTGCCTGGTCGCAACATGGCCGTCCCGCGACGGCACAGCGTAATTAACGCCATGACAAGCGGAAATTGCTTGGTTTCTCCGGCGAAAGCCTCTACATCCAGGGCAGAGATGGCACTATCTCGTGATATGGTCGGTTCAGGCCATTGATAGAAAAGGCCTTTCTCTACGCTCCTGACAGTCATGACGGCGCTGCTGCCCGGCGCCGCTGGCAGCTTGAGGCACTGGCCCTTTGAACCGGCCATGCCCGGCGGAGCCGTATCCGGTCTGATGTGCGGGCCGTGCTTGGGGATGGCGACGGAACAGAGTTTTCAGCCAATATGATGACAGCGAACGCAAGGATCATGTCTTGATCAACAACCGGCAGGCCGGTCGCCGCAATCGCGGCCGGAACAATAATAACAACGGACGTCCCAATAATGGTGGCAATCGGGGCGGGGGCGATACTGGCAACCGCATCGACAACCGCGCCCGTGGCAATGCGACCCAGCTTCTTGAGAAATACAAGAATATGGCGCGCGATGCGCAGATGGCGGGCGACCGGGTGAATGCGGAATATTATCTGCAATTTGCCGACCATTATTTCCGCGTCCTGGCCGACAATCGCGCCCGGCAGGAAGAGCAGCAGGCCAACCAGCCGCAGCGCCACCGCCGCCCTGACGAGAATTTCGACGAGGATGGCGATGATTTCGAGGGCGTCGCCGACGGCGTCGACGAATTCCGCACCGATTCCTCTTCCTATGACCGCACCCCGCGCGAGCAGGCCGACCGCGCCCCGCGCGAGCAGGCCGAACGCGCGCCGCGTGACTATGGTGATCGCGCCCCTCGCGACAATGACCGGGCACCGCGCGACTTTGATCGTGCGCCCCGCGACAATGACCGCGCCCAGCGCGATCAAGGTGATCGCCCGCAGCGCGACTTTGCGCCGCGCGACCAGAATCGCCGTCAGGATGAGTCGCGCGATAATCGGGAAGATCGTGGGCGTGAGGATCGCGGCCCACGCCGTGACCGCCCGCGTCGCGACCGCCCGGTCTTTGCCGAAGCGCAGCCGCAGGTCGAACAGGCCGCGCCTGCGCCTGTCGCAGCGCCGGTCGTAGAAGCCGCCCCCGTCCAGCAGGCACCCGCGCCGCAGATGGAAGAAGCACCCCGTCCACGCCGTGGTCGCCCGCGCAAGGTCGTCGATGTGGCGGCATCCGAAGCGCCTGTCGGTCTGGACATGGCGATCCTGCCGCCCTCGATCGCGCGCGCCGACAATGATAGCGAAGCCGGCGAGGACGCGCCCAAGAAGCGCACCCGCCGCCCGCGCGCGACGACGCAAGCGGCCGAATAAGCCGCCTCGTTATATGAGTTGAAGAAGGGGACGGCGCCCGGCGCGCCGTCCCCTTCTTCATGCCCGCTTCCCAATCGCGGCGGCTTGCGGCACAAGGCGGAGACAATGCTGGGAGAGACCTGCCCGATGACCGCCCTTCGCCTGTTTGCGCCGTTGCTGTGCGCGCTTCCCGTCGCCGTGCTGGCCCAGGGGGCCGCCGATCCGACCGGCGCTTCGGCCCAGGGTGATGTCGCCGTCACCATCTACAATAATGGCCAGTCGCTGGTGCAGGACGAGCGGCAATTGACGATGACGCCGGGGCGCAACCGCATCGAATTTCCTGATGTTTCGGCCCGCATCCGGCCTGAAACCGTCACCCTGTCCGGCCCTGGGATCGCGATCGTCGAACAGAATTTCGATTATGACCTGCTGTCGCCCGACAAGCTGATGGACAAGGCGGTGGGGCAGGAGGTGACGTTGGTGCGCACCAACCCCGCCACCGGCGCGGAAACGCGCGAGCGCGCCAAGATACTCGCAGCCAATGGCGGCATCGTCCTCCAGATCGGCGCGCGGATCGAGGTGTTGCGCGACGATGGCCTGCCGGTGCGGGTGATCTTCGACCGGGTGCCGCCCAATTTGCGGGCCAAGCCGACCCTGTCGGTCACGGTGGATGCGGCACGCGGCGGCGCGGTGCCGACCCGCCTGTCCTACCTCACCCCCAATCTGGGCTGGACCGGCGATTATGTCGCGCTGTTCGACGCGGCGAAGGGCGCGATGGACATGCAGGGCTGGGTGACTCTGACCAACAATAGCGGCACGACCTTCAGCAATGCGCGCACGATCCTGGTTGCGGGCAATCCAGCCAATGGCGGCGGGCGGCGCAACTGGTGGCAATCAGGCAGCGGCGCGATCGATCAGGCGGGGACGGAAAGCGGCCCGCGCGAACGGCTGGGCGACTATTATCTCTATCCGCTTGAGCGCCGCACGACGATCGCCAACGCGCAGCAGAAGCAGGTGAGCTTTCTGGACGTGAAGGGCGCGCCAGCAAGGGCGACCTATGAATATCTCAATCCCTGGATGGGCAGTTCGGCCGAACCGCTCAGCGCATCGAGCGTGCTGAAATTTTCGACATCGAAGCAGGGCGGGTTGGGCGATCAGCTGCCCGCCGGCACCATCCGCGTCTATATGCGGGATGCGCGCGGAGACCCGCAATTCATCGGCGAAAACAGCATCGACCATACGCCTATGGGATCATCGATGGCGCTGCGCACCGGCGAGGCGTTCGACGTCAAGGTCCGGCCGACGGTTGAACAGCGCACGAGAAAGGGTGCGTCGCGCTGGGAAACACGGATGCGCTACACGCTGATCAACGCCCGGCCCGAAGCCATCACGGTCGATCTGGCGCAGGACGGCCTGTGGGGCGATACGCGCGTCACCGCCCAGAGCGTGGAGGGACGGCGCGTGTCGGCCGACCGGATGGAATGGAGCGTGCCGGTCCCGGCTAATGGCGCGGTCGATCTGACCGTCACCTTCGATTCGCGCTACTGAAGCGGGTCGCGATGCGGCTTTTGCGATATTGGATACTTGTTCCCGCGCAGGCGGGAATCCAGTCCCGACGTTTCAACTGGATTCCCGCCTTCGCGGGAACACGATGGCTTTTGGCGCTGCTTCTTTATGCCATCGCTCCATCGGTGTGGGCCGATACCGTCATCTCCACCCAGATTAATGCGGTGTCGGTCACCGTCTATCGCGCGCCGGACCGCGCGGCTGGCGCGATCGACCGCAACTGGCCGGGCGGCTATGCGCTGGTCACCGAAACCCGCTCGGTCGATCTGCCGCAGGGCGAGTCGGTCGTCCGTTTTGAAGGTGTGGCCGAAGGGTTGATGCCCGAAACCGCCATTCTCTCCGGTATGCCGCGCGGCGTGCGGGAGAAAAATCGCGATGCCCGGCTGCTGTCGCCCGCCGGGCTGGTGGACGCCTATCTCAAGCGCCGCGTCACCCTGCACCGCACCGATCGCAAGACCGGCAAAGTGACCGAGCAGGATGCCATCTTGAGCGCCGGGCCGACCGGCGGCGTCATCGTCCAGACCACGCAGGGCTATGAGGCGCTGGGATGCAGTGGCCTGCCCGAACGGATGCTCTACGCAGAGGCACCCAAGGACCTATCGCCGCGGCCGACCCTGTCGGTCATCGCCACCAGCGACCGGCCGACCCGCGCGACGCTGCAACTCACCTATCTGGCCGAAGGGTTCGACTGGTCCGCTTCCTATGTCGCGGACATGAAGGGCGAGACGCTCGACCTGATGGCTTGGCTGACCGTCGCCAATGGCGGCGTTACCGGCTTTGCCGACGCTCAGCTCAACGTCATCGCCGGGCAGCCTAATCGTCAGCCGCGCAGGGCGCAGGCACGGCCAACCGGCGGCCCGTTGCGTTTGCAATGCTGGCCGATGGATACGACCAGCACCCATCCGCGCTGGGATTTGTTTCCGGTGGACATGCCCCAGGCGGCGATGATGGACGGCGCGCAGGAGATCATGGTGACGGCGCAGCGCCGTATCGAACGGGCAATGATGGCACCGCCTCCCCCACCACCGCCGCCGCCCGCCCCTGTCGTGGCGGAACAGGAGGATCTGGGCGACCTTAAATTCTATCGCGTGCCTGTGGCCGTGACGGTCGCCGCCAACAGCCAGAAGCAGGTCGCGCTGCTGCGCCAGCCGGACGTAAAGGTCGAGCGCCTCTATGCCGCAACGATCGGCGGGTTCGGCGCGGACGAATCCCGACCGATGACGCTGCGGCTGCGGCTACAGAATCGGAAAGGTGACGGCCTTGGCTTGCCCATGCCATCGGGCCGGGTCGCGGTGTTCGAGCAGATGGATGATCTGCGCTTGCTGGCGGGGGAAGCCGACATAAGCGACAAGGCGGAAGGGGAACGGATCGACTATGATCTGGCCGAGAGTGCGGACGTCCGTATCGCGGTGCGGCAGGTGCAGGCGTCGCGTAAAAGCCGCAGCTGGACGATCGCGCTCAGCAATGCCCGGCCCTTTGCCGTCATCGCCGAAATCACCATCCCCCATGAAGTCACGCCCCGCCCCACGGACATGGAACGGCGCGGCAATGCATGGATTTGGCGGGCGACGGTCCCCGCCAATGGCAAGGCGGAATTGACTTACAGCCAGCGCCTGCCGCGCTGATATTCAGGCGTCGGGCAGCAGCCGGGGTCGGTGATTCTCGTCGAGCGCGACGAAGGTGAAAACGCCGCTCGTCAGATCCACCGTCTCTGCCCCGCCGCCGCGCGTCGCCACCACGTCGATCCGTATCGCGACCGACGTGCGGCCGCGCCGTTCGGCATGGGCATAGACCGAAACGAGATCGCCCAGCAGGATGGGCGAGATGAATTTCATGCTCTCGATCGCGACGGTCGCCACCGCGCCCTTCGCTATTCGCCCGGCAACGATGCCACCGGCAATATCCATCTGGCTCAGCACCCAGCCGCCGAAAATATGGCCATTGCTGTTGATGTCGGCCGGGCGCGGCACCACGCGCAGGATCACCTCGCCACGCATGTCACTCATTCTCAATCACCTCATCCTTTATCCGGTCGATCACCTGTTCGTCATGCCCGGTGCCGCTGGACAGGAAAACCAGCGCCATCAGACCGGTTCCCAGCATGAAGGTCAACCACACGCCCAAAATCGTGGCGATCACCATATGGATCGGCATTGGCCCGGACCACAGCCGTAGGAAGATGAGCGACGCGATCACGCACAGGGCGCCACCCGCTGCCATCCAGAACATGATGCGGCGAAACCGCGCCCAGGCGGTGGCGGCAATTTCCGGGTCATCGAGCGCTTGTTTGCGTGTCATCCCTTTTCTTTGGGCCACGAAAATGTGATCATCAAGCATCGAGACATAATGTCCAAGGAAGGAGAGCGGTCATGACCATCGCGGCAATATTGCAGGGCAAGGGGCGCGACGTCATCCAGGTGCGATCGACCGACAGCGTGTTGTCCGTGGTGACGCTGCTGGCGGAGCGGCGGATCGGTTGCGTGCCGGTGGTGGATGATGGGCAGGTGGTCGGGATATTTTCCGAACGCGACCTCGTCTATCGCGTCGCGACCGAGGGCGCAGCGGCGCTGGAGCGTCCCGTTTCCGACGTGATGACGGCCCCGGCCATTACGATTGACGATCAGACGCCGGTGATGTCGGGCCTGTCGTTGATGACAAAGCGGCGCATCCGTCATCTGCCCGTGGTGGTCGATGGCGAACTGATCGGGCTGATCTCGATCGGCGATCTGGTCAAATTCCGCATCGACCGCATCGAATCTGAGGCGGCCGCGCTGCGCGACTATATCCAGACTGCTTGAGGATATGCGCCTTTGGTGCGGTAACGGAAATGCGCTCTTTCGCGCATTTCGAAACAAACTCTCAGGCAGGAGCCTGAACCGGCGGCGCGCGGCGAATCACCAGAGCGACCAGCTCCATCAACGTGCCGCGCGCGCACAACATCAGCGCGGCGAGGAAGGCGATGCCGCCCGCCGGAACCAGCACGGCCAGCCGGATCGGTGCGGCCAGCGGCGGCAAAATCCGGTCCACCGCTAACACCACGCCCGCCATCAGGATGGCACAGCCCAGCCCCGGCGCAGCGGCACGCGCCAGGTCGATCAGGCGCAATCCCATCGGCGCGCCTGCCAGCCGCGCGGTCACGATCGTCAGGATCGGAAAGGCGCCGAGCCAGGCCCAGGCCAGGCCGATCGCGCCGAAGGTGATGCCGATGAGGAACGCGACCGGCATCAGCACCGCGCCGACGCCAGCGATTCGCGCGGTCGTGCCGGGACGGCCGAGCGCATTGCTGACCGGCGCAAACATCACCTGTAACGTCATGAACGGCATGGCCAGCGCCAACACCGCAACGAAGGGGGCCATTTCCAGCCATTTCGCCCCGAACAATGTTTCGACCAGCGGCTCGGCGGTCACCGCCATGCCCAGATAGACAGGGCAGGAGATGAGCAGCAGCAACCGCACCGCCTTGCAAAAGGACCAGGCGACCCGCGATGGGTCTTTCTGCATCCGGGCATAAGCGGGAAAGGCGACATCGTTGAGCGGCGGGATGAATTTGCTGACGAAAATCTGGGTCAGGAACAGCGCTTCGGCATAGAGGCCCAGCTGATGCGGCTCCAGCACGCGCCCGCCGATGAAGATATCGGCCTGGCTCTGGACGATCCAGAACAACTGCCCGCCCAGCAGCGACGCGCCATAGGCGACCATCGCGCCGGTGCCGCGAAAGTCGAAGGTGGGAATGGGGCGGAACCCCGTCGCCAGCACATAGCCCAGACCCTTGACCCAGAAGCCGGCAATAGGCGCGAACACCAATGTCCACACGCCCCAGCCCGACAAGGCGCCCACCAGCGCCACGGCGGCGGAGGCAAATGCAGCGATCAGATTGACCAAGGCAGGCCGCTTGAAATCGAGCGCCCTGCCCATGATGGCTTCGGGAATCGAGATGAAGGGAGTGGAGAGGTAAAGCAGCGCCTGCACCCGCAGCAGGTCGGCGACCATTGGCTGGTCATAATAGTCCGCTGCGATCGGCGCGATTCCCAGCTGGAGCAGCGCCAGCGCGCCATTCAGCAGCAGCATGATAGTGAAGGCCTGCCGCAACCGGTGCGAATCGAGCTTGTCCGACTGCACCAATGCGCTGACCAGCCCATAGCCATTGAGGAAGGTCGCGAAATTCAGGATCACCTGGGTCATCGCGAACAGGCCGTAATCGGCTGGATCGAGCAGGCGAATGACCGCCAGCGTCACCACCCAGCTCATCATCTGCGAGATAATCTGGCTACCCGAACGCCAGAAAATCGCACTCCTGATGCGTGCGCCGAAACCCGCGTCGTCCGCGTCGGCATCCTGCAAACTCATACTCTTAATCACCCTTGGCCATGATGGCCGTCTGCCCCGTCTAGACCCCAAACGCCAAAAATTTCTGAAACAAAATTGCAAAAAGCATTTGACGGGTCGGGATGTCGGGCCTAGAGGGCTGTTCACCGGACGGGGCGCTGCCTAGAGGAAGCGTTCGGTACGGTCGCCACTATGGTTGGACGCCATTCCCTCGGCACTTAGGTATCGGGGCGGGATGGTTGTCCGGTTTTTAGTTTGGTTTGGGTTCTTTGACATTGTTAGTTTGATGAAGGGACATGTGGGCGGCGGCTCCGGTCTGCGGCGGCTTTCAGGCGTCGTGTGATCGGTTAAATTTAGGCCGTTCCTATATGTCTCAATATATATCCACTAGAATGTATATTGTGCAGGAATGGCTCCTGGAAATGAGCGGTTTCTGTTGGGCTTATTCCGCCTGGCAGGGACTGGACATCAAACTTGAGAGTTTGATCCTGGCTCAGAACGAACGCTGGCGGCATGCCTAAT
>NZ_JAHRGM010000003.1 GCF_019097845.1 Sphingobium sp. AS12
TAAAAGCTTAATTTGTTTATCTAAAAAGATGTTTTAAGGACTACAAAGGTATTTTTAGGATAGTAATACAAATTATGAAAAAAAATGGTTTAGGTATAAAACTTTGGACTAAGATAGGATAATGGAGTATTTTCTCTAAATTTGCCAAATACAAATGGACTGGACATTGTGAATGTAATTCTTACCTAGTAATTGCTTTTATTTTATATATTTTTATTGTTAGAGTTAAAACACTTTCCTTTTTATTTAGACAAAAAAAGGGGGAAATGTGGTGAGATAGTTGATGACACTGTGTAAAGATATTTTACTGTCATTGGTTTAATAAAAAGCTAAATGACCAACAGCTAGGCAGGAGGTATAGGCAGGATTTCCTGGGAGAAAAAGGAAGAGGAGGAGGAATCTAGGCGTGTGTGAGAATCCAGGAGCCACAGAGGAGACAGGAGGTGCAAGGTGAACCTATGCTAGGACATAGGTTAATGTAAACGGGTTCATTTAAGTTCCAAGAGCTAGTTAGGAACAAGGCTAAGCTATGGGCTGAGGTTTCATAATTAATAAGAAGTCTCTGTGTCATTATTTGTTTTGTTTGTTTTGAGACAGGGTCTCAAACCATATCCAGGTTGGCCTGAAACTCATGTAATTCAGGCTGTTCTCAAATTCATGGCAATTCTGCTGCCTCAGCCTGTTGAGAACTGGGATTACAGCCATAAGCCACCGAGCGTGCGTGTGTGTGTGTGTGTGTGTGTTTGTGTGTGTGTATGTGCGTGTGTATTTACATAGGTGGTAATGACACCTATGTATGTTTGGGAAAATTTCTGTTGGAGAGGGGGTTGTCTTGGTCTTTGTGATTGTGTTTGTGTGTGTGTAAGTGTTCATGTATATATGTTTAAAGTGTGTGTGTTTGTGTATCTAGAAGTTGTGTGTCATATTGAAATTCCTTAAACCTAATCAAGTTGAATTCTCATATATGTTTGATAGTAGACATTCAAGCCTGTCCATTCAAGAAAAAAAAATATTTGTAATTCCTACTTTTCATTCTTATTCCCTTTACTTATTTTGTTTTATTATTATGAGTATATAAATTTGAACATCACAGTTATATTATTATCAAGTGATTATATTTGGAATTAAAATTGTAA
>NZ_JAHRGM010000004.1 GCF_019097845.1 Sphingobium sp. AS12
AGCTGAGCGATCTGGGTATCGAGCTTCTCGGACGACTTGCCGAACTGCATCCGCTTGAGGCGCGCAATCTGCACGCGCAGCGTATCGATCAGGATGTCGCGGGCGGAAATATCGGCGTGGGCAGCTGCCAATGCAGCTTCAAGCTCGGCGATCCGAGCGTCTTTATCAGGGGTGGAAAGGCCTGCGTCCGACACCACGATCATATAGCAGATCGATGGTCGAAACGCTAATAAAAGCACCAGAAAATGGGCGTTTTACCCCGCCAATGAAGGAGTGAAAGTGCGTTCAGGTCGCCGCCAGTCGATGCCTTCCAAGAGCATCGAAAGCTGCGCCGCCGTCATCACCACTGACCCCGTCTTGGTCGACGGCCACACGAAGTGCCCCCGGTCCATCCGCTTGGAAAACAGACACATGCCCTGGCCGTCGTACCAAAGCAGCTTCACCAGATCGCCGCGCTTGCCCCGGAAAGCGAACAGCGCACCGGAATGGGGGCTCTGCTCCAGAACCTGCTGCGTCATCACCGCCAGGCCGTCGAAACCCTTACGCATGTCGGTCGCACCGCAGGCCAGGAAGATCCGCGTCGATGGCGGCAGCGGGATCATCGCGTCAGGATACCGATCACCCGTGACAGGGCATCGGCATCGACCGTGGCATCCACGCTCACCCTGATACCAGACGGCAGTTCGATGCCAATCACGCCGCCGCTGCTCGCTGCAACTGTCGGGGCAGGCAAGGCTGGCTGCTCGCTGATCTGCACCTCCGCAAATGCCGGCTCGGCCAACTTGCGAACCCCGCCAAGCTCACCGGACATCGCCTGGCGCCGCCAAGTGTAGATCGAGCCGCTGCCGACATCATGGCGTTCACAGGCCGTACGCACGCAGCCCTCCGGGCCGAATGCATCCCGCAGCACGGATAGCTTCTGCTCTACCGTCCACCGCCGCCGACCCGACACCCGGCTTACGACCTCGATCCGACTACTCATACGATTACTCATATGACTACTCGCCCGTTCGCTTGCTGAATCCTCGATCTCGTCCGACACCCGCCACCTCGCTAAAAGAGCGGCAATCATCCCGGCGAATGGGCGCCGCGCAAGGCGGCCCTCAGGCCCCGCTTAC
>NZ_JAHRGM010000005.1 GCF_019097845.1 Sphingobium sp. AS12
GATTGATGTTGCTTCTCTGGCTGGTCTGTAGGCTCAGGGCTCAAACTAAGAGAGACAAGGTGGTTATCGCCCAAGCGCTTGTAGCTTTGGAACAAGGAAGCAATAGGCCGCTGGCCAGACAGCTCTTGCACACCCGGAGCCTAGGCTCATTGCACAGGGTAGAGTGCCTGGCTTGAGCAGCCCATGAGGGATGTCGAGCAAGGCATCGCACAGAGAGTTGCCCAATATGCAGGCTTCTCTGGGAGGCATGTTGTCCTGCATAAGGGTTGCCTGCCCTAGTCTCCCTTTCCCAGAAAAACGGCAGAGGACAGGTCGAGAGTGCTTCGGGTCAAGCTAACAGCCTGATGGCGACTCTTGTACACAGTCTTAATATTTGATTGGGAAGGTACAACCTCTGCCTCTATCCCTCAACATATGGGTGACCTATTTGCTTGTAAAAATATAAAGCCTTATCATTAATTAATAAAAAAAGGGGGATCTGTAGGGAGCCGTCCCTGCATTCTCCATTACAAGATGGCGCCTGCATCCGGCAGGCACCGAATGTAAACAAGATTATTGCGCAGGCGCTGGGTAATTTTCCATTCCTTGATCTCTGCCTATTCCGTGGCGTCATATGGCCGGATGAGCTGCAGCCAATCATGGGGTGACACGTCCGAGGCGGCGGTTGCCAGCCTTTATTAGGGGACGGGATTCTTGGCTCGGGGTCTCCGCTCTGGTAAGCTTATGCTCTCCTCTCAAGACGCATTAAAGCTTGTCTGCAGAAGGATCCGAGTGTCCCGTGTATGATTTCTTGCTGGCGAGAAATACAGAGCGCGCGGGACATATGGTGCCGAAACCCGGGAACATGTGAACATCTCTGGCATTGCGGAGACCCCTTGGCTACAAGGCGGATTCAGAACTGCAGGGTGGTAAATTCGGAGAGGTATGATTTTTCTGGACTTTGGCTTGGGAATGTTGCTATTGTGGGAGGTTAATATAGAGGCTTCTATGCTTTTACTAGGAGCTATTTTGACTTTTCTCACTGTTGTAGCAATCTTAAAGAAGTCCAGAATTACATATCAGAAACCGAATGTGGTGAGAGATGGGGCGCGCCTAACAATAAAATATAAGAAAAAA
>NZ_JAHRGM010000006.1 GCF_019097845.1 Sphingobium sp. AS12
GGGCAGGAAAAAAAATGGAACAAAAGTGTGATAACAGTAAAATTTACCCTTATTTAGAATAGGAATTCATGGGTCTGTATTGATATAAACACAGAATCAAAAATATGCAAGGGAGTAACACTCTTCTTTGAAGATAGTCCCAATAGCTTCTCCCCACAAAACATATTAATTGTTTCTTAAGGAGTAATAAAATGATTTTTATGACCCTTGTAATAAGAAACTTGGCCAGGAATGATGGTGTACATCTGCACTTGCAGTGCTGAAGGCTGATACAGGATTGTTAACTTGAGGTCAGCCTGGGGTTTTTGGGAGACTGTCTCAAAACAAAAATAAAAACAAAAAATTGAAGATACATGAACTGGCTGGTTTTGTGTGTCAACCTGACACAAGGTAGTTTTCAGAGATGAAGGAACCTCAGTTGAGGAAATGCCTCAGTGAGATCCAGCATTTTCTTAATTAGTGATTGATAAGGGAGGGCCCAGGTCATTGTGGTCATAACACTCCTGGGCTGGTGGTCCTGAGTTCTATAAGAAATCAGGCTGAGCAAGCCATTAGGAGCAAGCCAGTAAACAGACCCTCTCCATGGCTTCTGCATCAGCTCCTGCCTACAGGATCCTGCCCTGTTTGAGTTCCTGTCCTGACTTCTTTCAGTGATGGACTTTGATGTGGAAGCCAATTAAACTTTTTCCTCTCCAACTTGCTTTTGGTCATGGCATTTCATCTCGGCAATAGGAACCCTGATGAGGACAACTACCAAGGACAGGGATTCAGTGATTCCTTTGACCCAGATATCTATAAACACGTAGCCAGGAAGAAAGCAGCAGCAGAGCAAAGCCAGGTGAGGAAAGCAAACTCTGCCCTCCACCTTCTGGCTATTTTCTGGCCCTGCTTGTCCCTGACCACACTTGTGATCCATGCCTGGTCCTCCTCCGGCATCTCTGGAAGACCTCTAACACCCTGTGCCCCTCTCAGCTGGGACCCAGACTCGGGGGACCAGCTTCTCCAGCCTGACTATAGGTGAGACCCTGTGGGAAGTTTGGGAAAGTGGCAATTCTCAATTCATCTGGGCTGAGGTAAAAGTACCTGTACTTCAG
>NZ_JAHRGM010000007.1 GCF_019097845.1 Sphingobium sp. AS12
AGTGACAATTTCCTTGTCTTCTGGGAGATTCCTTTTGCACAAAGTAAAACAGCTTAGGGAAGAGCTACAAACCAACCACAGAGTAGACTTTGAAGCCCCACAATGCACTGTGAAATCACAGTGCTGTATCATCAAATACACCAAGCGCTTTACCACAGGTGAGGGCCTGGAGGTCTATCATTAGGGATTTTCAGGGTTCTGATATACTCATTTCTTTTGTGGGCCTCTGCAGTGTGCATGTGTAGAGGGAAGTCTCTGTTCCATATGGTCCTGTAGCCCTTTAGTCCCAAATAAACACACAGAGATGTTTTCTTACTTATGAATGCCCAGCCTTAGTTGGCTTGTTTCTAGCCAGCTTTTCTTAAATTATCCCATCTACCTTTGTCTCTGGGCGTTTCCTTTTCTATCCATGTATACCTGTCTTTGTTTCTTACCCTGTGGCTTGCTGTGTAGCTTGGTGGCTGGCTCCTGGAGTCCTCCTCCTCCTTCTCTGCCTACTTCTTTCTCTCTCTCTAGATTTCTCCTTCTATTTATCCACTCTGCCTGCTAGCCCTGCCTATCCTTTCTTCTGCCTCACCATTGGCCATTCAGTTCTTTATTAGAGCATCAGGTGTTTTAGACAGGCAAAGAATCACAGCTTAACCAAATGCAGCATAAACAAAAGCAACACATCTTTACATCATTAAACAAATATTCCAGAAAATAAACAAATGTAATATACCTTAAAATAATATTCTACAATAATGTATCTTGTCTGAGGAGTAAGATTAAAATAGATTGGGTTTTATTTTAGTTTTTAGCTTTTCAAGACAGGGTTTCTTTTGTTTGTTTTTTTTGGGGTTTTTTGTTGTTGTTGTTTTTCGAGACTGGGTTTCTCTGTGTAGCTTTTGGAGCCTGTCCTGGCACTCACTCTGTAGACCAGGCTGGCTTTGAACTCACATAGATCTGCCTGCCTCTGCTTCCTAAGTGCTGGGACTAAATGCATGCGCTACCATGCCCAGCTTAGATTAGGTTTTTAAAAAGTTAGTGTAAATTAGAAATTATGTAATTTCTTGTTTTCTCATAATAAGAGCCCTAGGGTGTTCTAAATATG
>NZ_JAHRGM010000008.1 GCF_019097845.1 Sphingobium sp. AS12
GGCCTGGCTCCCTTTTGGCTCTTCTGGGCCTTCGAGGCCGGCGGGCCGAGGCCCAGCCCAGGCCAGGCCACCCCCATCCGCACCCCGGAAGGAGCCCCTCCATCACACCACGCCAACTACAACACTCCCCACCCCGACAAGGTCCCAAATTCACCCACCGTGGGTCAGAGCCCTCAGGCCGACAGGAAACCCACGAGGAGGGGAGACACCCGAGTGAGTGGGGATCCCAGGACCACCCAAGCTAAGAATCGGATGCTACAGGCTGTCTGCGCATCCGCGTGCTTGTGTGTCTGTCTGTCTGTCTGTCTGTCTGTCTGTCTGTGTCTGTGTAGGCACGGAGCCCCTGGTGTGCATGCTGGAGTGTGTTGCTGCGCGCCTGGGTGTAGGCCCACTCGGGTGGCAGCGCACACGCACTGGTGCCCTCTGGTGCTCCCACAGGGCTGGTGGGTGCGGGTGGCTGTGCGAGTCCCGGGTGGGATGGGATGCCAGATATCCACAGTTGGTGGCTTCTTGAGCCCAACCTCCGAGGGGCCAGGGCCTGGGCGCAGGGATGGAGTGAGTAGAGGTGGTGGCCAAGCACCGTGGTCCAAGATGGGTCTGGAGTCAAGAGCATGGAACCTCCAGGTTAGGCGCTGTCCCACGAAGCCGGGGGTGCTTCTATGAGGGCGACTGGTCAGCCAGAGCCGAGAGAGGTCTGTGCTGTGCTTTTCACATGCCACCCAAGGCGTCCTTATGTCAGTCCGGCTGCACAAAGGTCGCGCTCAGAGCCAGCGGTGGCGGGGGAAGGAAGAGGCGGGCGGCCCATGGCTCTTCGTTGATGGAGGGAGCGGTGGCTGGGTGGCCGCGTGGCCCTGGGGGAGGAACTCAGGATGCATGGCCCAAGATCATTCTGGCCCGAGACCTGCCACCGCCGGCACCGTCCACGGGCAGTAGACGCCAAGAACCAGGTTCCAGGTTCCAGGTTCCAGGTTCCAGGTTCCAGGTTCCAGGTTCCAGGTTCCCGGGACCCATCGAAGCAGGAGCATCTTCCAAGCTGGCCAGCCTGCCCTTCTCCCTTCTCATTCTCCCTGTTCCCGCGG
>NZ_JAHRGM010000009.1 GCF_019097845.1 Sphingobium sp. AS12
GTTCTAGCTAGAGCAATAAGACAAGAACAGGTGATCAAAGGGATACAAATTGGAAAGGACAAAGTCAAACTTTCACTATTTGCAGATGACATGATAGTCTACATAAGTGACCCGAAAAACTCTACCAGGGAACTCCTACAGCTGATAAACACCTTCAGCAAGGTAGCAGGATACAAAATTAACTCAAAAAAATCAGTAGCCCTACTATATACAGATGATAAATCCAATGAGAAAGAAATCAGGGAAACATCACCTTTCACAATATCCACAAGCAACATAAAATATCTTGGGGTAACACTAACCAAAAAAGTGAAAGACCTGTACAATAAGAACTTTGAGACTTTAAAGAAAGAAATTAAAGAAGATACCAGAAAATGGAAAGATCTCCCATGCTCTTGGATAGGTAGAATCAACATAGTAAAAATGGCAATCTTGCCAAAAGCAATCTACAGATTCAATGCAATCCCCATCAAAATCCCAACACAGTTTTTCACAGACATTGAAAGAACAATACTCAACTTTATATGGAAAAATAAAAAACCCAGGATAGCCAAAACAACTCTTTACAATAAAGGATCTTCTGGAGGCATCACCATCCCTGACTTCAAGCTCTACTATAGAGCCATAGTTCTGAAAACAGCTTGGTATTGGCACAAAAATAGACAGATAGACCAATGGAATCGAATTGAAGACCCAGATATTAACCCACGCACCTACGAACGCCTTATTTTTGACAAAGGTGCTAAATCCATACAATGGAAAAAGATAGCATCTTCAACAAATGGTGCTGGCACAATTGGATTCGAACATGCAGAAAATTGCAGATAGATCCATACTTGTCACCATGCACGAAACTTAAGTGCAAATGGATCAAAGATCTCTCCATAAACCCAGCCACACTGAATCTTTTAGAAGAGAAAGTGGGAACAACCCTTGAACAAATTGGTACAGGAGAACGATTCCTGAACATCACGCCAGAAGCACAGACACTGAGGTCTGCAATTAATAAATGGGACCTCCTGAAACTGAGAAGCTTCTGTAAGGCAAAGGACACAGTCAG
>NZ_JAHRGM010000010.1 GCF_019097845.1 Sphingobium sp. AS12
ACTCGTGCACCTTAGAATGGATGTGTGTGTTCTCTAATCACACCCTCTCTCCATTTCCTGAGCCTTTCCTCTATTAGGTTGACTTTTTAGATTCCATATATAGGTGACATCATGCAGCATTTTTCTCTCTGACTTATTTCAACCAATTATATTGTCCTCTGTGTTCTTTCATGCAGACACAGATGTAGTTGTTAGTGTTTGGCTGTTTTGGTGGGGAGGGGGCTGCCACAAATCTCCCAAATTAATGTAAATGGAGTCTTATTCTTTCTTATGAATGCTTGGCTTATTTCTAGCCAGATTTTCTTAATTATCCAATCTACCTTTTGCCTCTGGTCTTTTACCTTTCTCTATTTCTGTATATCTTTTTTTTCCTTCTTATTTTGTGTCTGGCTGTGTGGCTGGATGGCTGGCCCCTGGCATCCTCCTCTCCTCCTTTTCTAACTCCTCCAGCCTATATTTCTCCTATTATTTATTCTTTCTGCCTGACAGCCCCACCTATCCTTTCTCCTACCTTGCTAGTGGCCATTCAGCTCTTTATTAGGCCAATCAGGTGCTTTAGGCAGGCAAAGTAGCACAGCTTCACAGAGTTAAACAAATGCAACATAAAAGAATGCAATGTATCTTTGCATCATTAAACAAATATTCCACAGCATAAAAGAACATAACACATCTCTATCACTATTCCACAAGAAAATAACAAGAAAAGAATTAAGAAAATATTTCTTAGCTATAACAAATGCAGATAAGTAGTAGTATTACATCCAATATTTTCAATAGACTAAATGAATTACTTATATAACTTCAAAGCAGCAAAATAGAGTAGAATAAAATGTCAAAAAATAGAATCTCATACTGTACAGAACATCTTTACTCTTTAGAAGAATATTGAGCTTTGGTTTTCCTCCTGGAAAATATTTCTGAACAAACAATGGCCCATTTGTATCCTAATAGAAAAAAGCTAGATAGCTATTATAATACTTCCATGTGCTTAATATGGCTTACACATTACACCTTACCTGTTTGAGAAC
>NZ_JAHRGM010000011.1 GCF_019097845.1 Sphingobium sp. AS12
CGATCTGCTCGCGACTGGCAAGGCTGCGGAACCAGCGATAGGCGTAATTGCCCAGCGGATCGGCGTGCATGATCAGGCTGCGTGGCACATCGCCGCGCCAGTTGGCGACCATCGATGCGCTGCCCCAGGGCGTCGATGCCTCCACCAGATCGGGACGCAGGGCGTCCAGCCGGGCGTGCAACGCCGCTTCGTCATGGAAATAATGATAGCGCCCGTCGAGCGGGAAGCGGCGACCCGGCACATATTCGATGCGGCCATGATCGCCGAAATATTCCACATGCGCCTGCGCGGCGGGGGCAAGGATGATGACTTCATGGCCGCGCGCAGGACCGGCCAGCATCTTGTGCCGGACATAGGTTTTGACGCCCCCGCCCTGGGGCGCGTAAAAAGCGCATATATCGACGATCCGCATAACCTAAAGCGCCTTGACCGGGCCGAAGGACAATAGTCCCCGACGATAATTCATGATGATCCGCCCGCGCGTAGGGCCGGTGCCGACGACCAGCGTGGCCGACGCGGCCTTGGGCTTGCCCATGCCCAGTTTCGGGTTGCCGCCAAAACCGACGCCATCGACCGAAAGCCCGAATTTCCGGTTGCCGTCGCGATCATGCAGCACGCTGACCGCATAACGGCCCGGACCCGGCACACGGACGCAGATTTGCGCGGTATAGCCGTTCTGCGTGGAGCCTTGCCCGACGGGCACCTCGACCCGGCGGAAAATCTTGCCCTGAGAAATCAGGATATTGTCGTCCTGAAGAAAGTCCTGATCATTGGCGGGATAGACTTCCGCCTTCAGGCGACCTTCGCGATCCTTGAGGCCGACGATGTCGAGGAGCAAGGACGGGCCGTTTTCGCCGGGACGACAGCGTGCCTCCGCCTTACCCAGATCGGGGGTCGAGGGGATGCTCGGCATCGCTGCGGCGGCGATGATGCTGATCGCCCACAGGGTCAGGTTTGTCATGCCTGCCTCCGCTGTTTGACAAGGCCGTTCAGGCCCAGGATCAGCCCGATCAGCAGATGCGCGGCAAGCAGCAGGCTGGCGATCACCGCCAGCACCTCAGCAATTTCCAGCTCACGCCCGACCAAGAATACGGCCACGCCCGCGAACAGCACATCCTTGTTCGGCACCATCGGCAGGCGGGACAGGACCAGCCGCAACGTCGACAGCATGAACCACCAGCTCAACGCGACATCGGGCAGCAGCAGGTGCCATAATGTCGCATAGAGCAGCACATTGGCGATGATCCGCGCCAGATGCACCCCCGCCACCATCCGCCGTTCCGGCCACGGCAGGCTAAACACCTTGCGACTGAACAGGATGGGACCAAAAGAGGTCACCACAAGGATGGTGAGCGATATCCCCAGCGCCCGCCCGTCCATCGCCAGCCGCAGCGATGACAGGAGGGGCAGCGTGAAAAGCAGCATCGCGAGCGTGACGATATTGCCCATCACGCCGGACAATATCGCTGAATCCTTGACCGCGCCAAAGGGCGATCCGGCCATCGTCACATGCCGTCGCGCCCAGGCGTAGAAATAGACGTCGCCGACATATCCAAGCAGCAGTTCGTTACTGATCCGCTTGCGGAACAGGGCCGACAGGCCACCGGCGGGGATCGACCATAGCCGATTGAAGATGACCCAATCGCACAGCGGCGTCAGGCTGTATGTCACGGCGAACACCAGCCAGAAAAGCGGGGTGCGCGGCAGCATGGCGATGAGCTCGTGAAAATCGAACGAGCCGATCTGAACGAATACGACCGCCAGTATCGCAAAGGAGATGAGCGGGCCGAACCATGCCGTCCAGTTGCGGCCGGACCGCACGAGCGGGGTCGGGTCCAGCATCGCGCCTGTGCCCGGCGCTTGGATCAGCGGGGAAAGGGTATCGGCATGGCTCATGACAGCTGCGCCTCCAGAGGGGATTGCGAACAGGGCTTGGCAAAGGTGGCGCGCCGTCGGTGCGGGGGCATTGCCAGCATGTGATGGAACAGCGCGCGATAGGCAGGGACGGCGCGTTCGATGGTGAACGCCGCTGCCTTTTCGCGGGCGCGCGGGCGGTCCTGCCTATCCCGGTGCGCGGTGCGGATGGCATCGGCGAACGCGGCTTCATCGCCGCCATCGACCAGCGTGCCGAGCGCGCCGTCATCCAAAAGCGGCGACATGCTCGCGCAGCAGCGGGTGGCGATGATCGGAAGGCCGCACGCCAGCGCTTCGACCACGACGCCCGGCTGCCCTTCATAGCGGGACGAGAGCAGCAGCACGTCATGGTGAGGCAATTGGTGACGGATATCTGCGCTGAACCCGGCGAAACGCACCTTCGCCGCGATGCCGAGCCGTTCGGCAAGGCGTTCCAGCCGGAAGCGCGCACGGCCTTCCCCGAAGATGGTCAGCCTGTCGTCCGGCCCGCTGCCCGCTGCGAAGGCGCGAAGCATCAAAGGATAATCTTTCTGCCGCTCCAGCCGACCGACGGCCACGAAATGCCTGCCTTGTCGCGGCAATGTTGAAGGCGGTGCTGCAACGGCATCCAGATCGGCCAGCGCCAGCACCGGATTGGGAACGACACGGACGCGGGCGCGATCGACGCGCATCCGCGCCGTCACTTCCCGCGCCATGGGATCGGACAGGGCAGCGAAATGGTCGATCGCCCTGCCCTGTATGCGCAGCCAAAGGCGATAGAAGGGCCGCATGATCGCCGGCATATCGGATCGCATCAGGTCGTTGCTGATCTTGGCCAGGATGAGCGGACAGCGCCGCCCAAGCCGCAATTTCAGCAGCACGGCGACGATCGCATAGGCATTGCCTGCGCAAAACAGAATGTCGGGCCGGTGCGCATCAATGGCGCGCAAGGTGGCGAGCAGGAGGCGGAGGCTCGCCAGATGGCGACCGATCAACGGCCACGATGGCAGATGTTGGGTGGCGCTGCCAGGCGGCAGGTCATGCTGCATCGGGCCTGCCGGATTGCCGAGCATCAGGCGCACGTCCATCCCGGCCCGCCGCCAGCCCGTGATCAGCCGCAGCGCAATGCGTTCGACTCCGCCCGGTCCGGGGGCATGAAGAACGACCAGGACATGCGGCGGCGAAACGGCTTCACAATCGCTATCCACGATAGCTTTATCGGTCTGCGATAGCGGCTGACTGAAGCACTGCATGACCCGCCAATGTCGGACATTCATAACAAGCTGATGCACTATTCGTGACGGAACGATGAAGTCTGGACGAATGGCATGTCATGATTGCACCCATCATGAACCCGTCACAAATGTCGGGATATAGGTCGGTCATGTTTGCGCCCCTGATCCTGCCAGTACTGCTTGCCGTTCAGGGCATTGCAGCGCCGCCGCCGCCTGCGACCAGCGCGCCGGTCACCTTGCGCATAGCCGCCGAGGAAGCGCGGCAGGGCGTCGCGTCCGATGGCGTCCATATCTATGCCATCGACAATGACCGGATCGGCAAATATCGGATCAGCGACGGCGTGCGTATCGCGCAGTGGAAAGGCGACCGGAGACTTTTTCCGCATATGAACAGCTGCACGGTGGTAGGCCGCGAACTGATATGCGCGGCGTCCAACTATCCCGCCGTGCCGCAGACCAGCGCCATCGAAATCTTCGACACCAAAAGCCTGCGCCATGTCCGCAGCATCAGCCTGGGCATGGGGCCGGGATCGCTGACCGCGCTAGATCGGCATGACGGGACATGGTGGGCGATGTTCGCCAATTATGACGGGAAGGGCAAAGAGGCCGACCGCGACCATCGCTACACAACGCTGGTACAGCTTGACGATGATTTCCGGCAACTGCGTGGCTGGCTGTTTCCCGCCGAGGTGCTGGCGCGCTTTGCCCCTTTCAGCTGTTCGGGCATGAGTTGGGGCGCGGACGGTCAACTTTATGTCACTGGCCACGACAGGCCGGAGCTATATGTCATACGCCTGCCAAGCGCCGGATCGACGCTGGAACTGCTGGCCACCATCCCTATCGCGACAGAGGGCCAGGCGATCGACTGGGACCCCAAGACGCCCCATCGCCTCTGGTCGATCATACGCGGCCAATCGATCATCGCGGCGAGCGAAATTCGCTGGGATGAAAGCATGCACAAATAAGTGCGAACGGGTAGCATCGTGATGAAAAAAGCCGCATTCCCGGACTTGGGAAGGCAAAACTGGGCACTGAGCGGCTGAACATGGTCGACGGGCTTCTCTTCCGTCACCCGCTACATGATAGAAATCTGAACGAATGGCATCTTCGGGGAAAGGGAAATTCTGCGCCGAGCGGCGAGAAGTGGCGCACAGCCGCCCCGCCCCCAAACAAAAAAGGGGCCGCCGGGCAGGCGACCCCTTCTTTATCCTCTCCCGCGAAAGCGGAAGTGTGGCCGTTCAGTCGGCCTTGGGCTGGAGGTTGACGGCGGCATATTTGCCGCGACGGTCGACTTCCAGTTCAAAGTCCAGACGGTCGCCTTCATTGAGGGCGGCCATGCCGGCGCGTTCGACGGCGCTGATGTGGACGAAGGCGTCGGGCTGGCCGTCATCGCGCTGAATGAAGCCAAAGCCCTTCATCGCGTTGAAGAATTTGACCGTGCCGCTGGCGCGTTCGCCGGTCAGCTGACGCTGCGGGCCACCACGATCGCCACCGGGCGCACCGAAACCACCGGCGCGGGGTTCGCGCGGTTCGCGCGGCGGGCCGCGATCGGTGACGGGGAGCGGTTCGCCTTCGATCTTGAGATCGGTCGCCGACACCTTGCCGCCACGATCGACCAGGGTGAAGCCCAGCTGCTGCCCTTCGGCCAGACCGGTCAGGCCAGCCTGCTCGACAGCGCTGATGTGAACGAACACGTCCTCACCACCGTCATCACGGACGACGAAGCCGAAGCCCTTTTGACCGTTGAAGAATTTGACGACGCCCGTGCCTTCGCCAACGACCTGCGCGGGCATACCGCGACCACCGCCGCCGCCGCCGCCAAAACCGCCACCGCCGCCGAAGCCGCCGCGATTGCCACCACCGGCAAAGCCGCCGCCAGCAGGACGATCGCCACCGCCGAAGCCGCCGCGATCCCCGCCGAAGCCACCGCCGCCGCCGAAGCGGTCACCGCCACCGAAGCCGCCACCAAAACCACCGCGACCACCGCCGCCGCCAGCGCCCTGATCGTAGAAATTGTCGTCGCCGAAACCGTCGCGCTTGTCCTTGCCGCGCCCGCCGCGGCGACCTCTGTCAAAACTCATGCCCTGTTAGTCACTTTCGCTTCGCCCCAAGACCAATCGGACAAACATGTCGGGCGAATGACATGCACAATCCACCGCAAAGGCGCGGTTTGGGAATCACTATATCAACTTTTCGGGGGAGCGCGAATGTTTTTACAGGCTCGCTTTCCGGTGCGACTTCGGCTGACCGCACGCCCCTGTCGAACTATCCTGTCGCACCATCGGCAAAGCCTTTGATTGCGATATCCCCGCTTTGCCCATAGAGGGGAAGCCATGACCGTCCATTTCCATGAAGAAGATCTGCCCGCTGGCGTGCTTGCCCCCGGTCCGATCGCCGTCGACTCCGAAACCATGGGGCTGATCACCCCCCGCGATCGCCTGTGCGTAGTGCAGATCAGCGATGGCAAGGGCGATGAACATCTGGTGCGTTTTGCCGCCGGATCGGACTATGCCGCGCCCAATCTGCGCGCCGTGCTGGCCGACCCGGAACGGCTGAAACTCTATCATTTCGGGCGTTTCGACATCGCCGCGATCAAATATTATCTGGGCGTGGTGGCAGCGCCTGTCTATTGCACCAAGATCGCGTCTCGCCTGATCCGCACCTATACAGACCGCCATGGCCTGAAAGAACTGGTGCGCGAATTGCTGGGGCAGGACATCAGCAAGCAGCAGCAGTCGAGCGACTGGGGCAACCCGACCCTGACGGACGCGCAGAAGGATTATGCAGCGTCGGACGTACGCTTCCTCCATGCGCTACGCACCGAGTTGAACAAAAGGCTGGAGCGCGAAGGGCGGATGGAACTGGCGCAGGCCTGTTTCGATTTCCTGCCGCATCGTGCCGAACTCGACCTGGCAGGATGGCCGGAGATCGACATCTTCTCCCATATGTAAGCGAATCGGGTAGTCGTCATCATGTCCGTCCAGGCCGATCAGCAACGCGATGTGCGCCGCCACTGGGCGCGGCCGGGGGGGAGCCATGACCGGCTGGTCGGCACGCTCAAAAACTGGCTGCCGGTCGCGGTCGGCGTGCTGAGCGCGCTGCTGGCGACCGCGCCCTTTACCGGCGGCGACAAGGTCAGCTTCGTTCTGGACAAGAATAAGGTCGAAGTCGCCAAGGAACGGATGCGCGTGACCGAGGCGCTCTATCGCGGGCAGGACAGCAAGGGGCAGCCCTTTTCCCTGCGTGCGGGGTCCGCGGTGCAGAAAAGCTCGCGCGAGCCGATCGTCGATCTGAACAGCATGTCCGCGCGCATATTGCTGTCGGACGGCCCCGCCGTGCTGAGCGCGCAAAAGGGCCGCTATGACATGGAGACGGAGCGGGTCGGGATCGAAGGGCCGGTACAATTCGAGGCGGCGGGCGGATACCGCCTGACTACCCGCGACGTCGGCATTGACCTCAAAACCCGGCGGATGCGCAGCGCGGGCCGGGTCGACGGGCGCATCCCGATCGGCACGTTCAGCGCCGACCATCTGGAAGCGGACATGGGCGCACGGACGGTAACATTGAATGGCCGGGCCAGCTTGCGCATCGAACAAAATGGCCTCAAAGGGCGGAACTGATGAAAACCTCCTATCTTCTGCTGTCGATCGGCTGCGTGAGCGTCGCTGGGCTGATGTTCGCGGGTGCGGGCGCTCAGGTGATTGGCAATCATAACAGCAACGCGCCGGTCAATTTCACCGCCGACCGGATCGAGGTGCAGGACCGCGCCGACCGTGTCGTCGTGTCCGGCAATGTCGAGGTGACGCAGGCGGGCATGACGCTCAACGCCGCGCGCATGACGGTAGCCTATCGCAACCAGCCGGGCGGTGGCACGGGCGGGGTGGAGATCGACCGGATCGACGCATCGGGCAATGTCGTGGTGACCAAGGCTGACCAGACCGCACGCGGCAATGTCGCCATTTACGACCTCAACAGCAAGCTGATCACCATGCTGGGCAATGTCGCGCTGACCCAAGGGTCCAACCGGCTGACCGGCGGACGACTGGTGATGGACCTCAACACCGGGCGTTCGACGGTCGACGGCCGCGCGTCGGGCGGCGGTGCCGGCGTTACGGGCAGCGCCGGTGGCCGGGTGACGGGGACATTCTCGGTGCCGCAGCGGCAGAATTAAGCACAGGCGTTGCGCGGTTTCTGTGACGCGACGAACCGTTTGTCGGCGGGGTTGATCCAGAGTGGAGACCCTGTAACAATCAGGGATTGCACATTTTTAATTGCGCTGCGATAAGCTGCTCCATGACATTGGCGGCAATCGTTCTAGTGATATTCGCCATTGCGCTCTGTAGCGCCATTCTGAGCGCGCGCCGCTGGAACATGACCATCGGCGTCATCAGTGGCCTGGCGGTCGGCCTGGCCAGCTGGGCCGTAGCCTCGATCGGCATCGTGATCTGGTTTTCCAAAGGCTAGGCGGGCGCGAAGAGGCGGGACTTGTGCCTATCGCTTCAAGGCCGGGCATCCCATTGGACCAGCGTCACGCCGCCGTCCGCATCGAGCGCCAACTCTCCGAACGCCCCCGTCCGCAGTTTGAGCGAGCCTAGCGGCAAACCCGCAGCCAGCAGCGCGAAGCGCGCGGCGCCATTGCTGGTAACGAGCAGGTCGATCCCCTCCCCACCTTCAGCGAAATAAGCGCGCCAGGCCGCGATACGCGCGTCGGCGTCCACGATCCAGTCGACAGGGGCGATGGCGCGTTCGTCCCAGTCGGCGATCGCCTGCGCCCCGATGCGGGCCAGCACCTGTGCCTCCGGGTGGCCTTCGTCGGGACCATGGTCGATCTCGCCCAGCCAGTCGCGCGTGCCGTCGGGCGCATGGCCGGTGGCGTCGGCGATCGCCTGCGCGGTTTGCCGGGCACGCAGCAGCGGGCTGGTGAGCAGCCGGGTGATGGCAAAGTCCTGTGCGGCAAACCATGCGCCCAGCCGCTGCGCCTGCGCATGGCCGCTCTCGACCAGCGGCAGGTCGGTGCGCGATCCAATGCGGCAGGCCTGCGCGCTACTGGCAAAGGTGTTGCCGTGGCGGATGATGAACAGGCGGCGCATGGCGTTAAGGGGGCGTCGGGTCGCCATGCCGGGCGATCAGCGCCTCGACACGGCTGATGTCCGCTTCGGTATCGATCCCGCTGCTGTCGAACAGCGGCGGATCGACCGCCACGGTCGTGACCGGGATGCCCAATTCCAGCAGGCGGAGCTGTTCCAGCCCTTCCAGATTTTCGAGCGCCGTGGGCGGGCAAGCCTCGAACGCGCGCAGAGCGTCCAGCGCATAGCCATAAAGGCCGACATGCCGCCACACCGGCGATACGGGCTGGCTGACGCGCAGGGCGTCCTCCCCTCTGATGGCAGGGATGATATTTTTGGAGAACCACAAGGCCCGGCCATCGGGCGCGCGGGCGCAGCAGGTGCCGCTGAAGGGGGAGCGGGTCTTGTGATCGCGCAGGGCATCGAGCGCGGCCCAATCGAGCGCGATCACCGGGGTGGCGACCTGAGCGCCCGCATCCAGCGCGGCGAGAACCGCGCCGAGCGCGCCCTGCGGCTGGAAGGGGGAATCGCCCTGGAGGTTGACGACGAAGCGCGGCGGGGTGGCCTGCGCCAGCGCAGCGGCCAGCGCCCGGCCCGATCCGGTAGCAATGGCGCTGTCGGTCATCACGGCGTCACAGCCGATGGCGCGGGCATGATCGGCGATGGCGTCGTCATCAGTGGCCACGATCAGCGTCACCCCGTCCCGCGTGCCGATAGCGGCGCGGGCCATGGCGATGGTGCGATGGAGCAGGGTGCGCCCGGCGATCAGGCGCAGCGGCTTGCGCGGCAGGCGGGACGACCCCGCCCGCGCGGGAATGACGACAAGCTGGTTCAGGCGACGCCCGCGTTCAACAGGTCGTGCATATGGACCGCACCGATCAACTTGCCCTTGTCGCACACGAACAGCAGCATGACGTTGCGTTCGTGCATCAGGTGCAGCGCTTCCTGCGCCAGTTCGTCCGGTCCCACCGCCAGCGGCGTATGCGTCATGAACCGGCCGACCGCCTCGGTCAGATTCTGCTTGCCGGTCACCGTGCGGCGCAGGTCGCCATCGGTGAAGGCACCGATCAGCCGCCCGTCACGATCGACGACCGCCGTGCCGCCCAGACGGGCGCGGGTCATTTCGATGGTCGCGTCCAGGAGCGATGCATCCTCCTGCACCGAAGGGATGTCCCCCCCCTTGGCCATCAGTTCGCGCACCTTGATCAGCTGCGCGCCAAGGCGGCCATTGGGATGGAATTTGTGGAAGTCGTCAGCGGAAAATCCGCGCATTTCCATCAGCGCAATCGCCATTGCGTCGCCAAAGGCCATCTGCACCGTGGTCGATGTGGTCGGCGCGAGCGAATTGGGGCAGGCTTCGGGCACGTCGGGCATCAACATGCAAATGTCGGCGGCAGTGGCCACCGTGCTGTGCGCCTGCGCCGTCATGCCCAGCAGTGGAATCGCGAAGCGCTTGCAATATTGGATGATAGGACCAAGTTCGGTCGATTCGCCCGAATGGGACAGCATCAGCACGACATCGTCCGGCGTCACCATGCCCAGATCGCCATGGCCGGCGTCGGCAGGATGCAGGAAAATGGCTGGCGTGCCGGTCGACGTCAGCGTCGCCGTCATCTTGCGCGCGACGATGCCGCTCTTGCCAATGCCGGTCACGATCACGCGACCTCGGACATTCATGATAACGCCGATCAGCCGCACAAAGGTAGCGGCAAAGTCGCGTTCAGCAAATTGCGCTTCCAGCGCGTTGAGGCCCAGTGCTGCGACAGACAGGCTGTGGCAAGCCGCTTTAACAATCCGTCCGCCCGACCCGAACGGAACGATTTTCGAAGCAAGTGTCGACACGCGTTTGCCCTTTTTCCCGCGTATTGCCGCCATATATCCGGCTGGCACATGCGGCGACGATCCATCGTATTCGATGCGTCGTCTTTCCCTTGTTCCGCGACCCCTAACCGGCTTGACCACCGGTACAGGGCAACTGTTTACGCTGTTTCAGGCACTTATGGCAAACCATTTTGCAACTGCGAAAAGAATTTCAACGCAGTTTTCCTTCACACTATCGTCATCTTACGAGACGGGGCGACTGAAGCCAGCGACGGGCCGTGGAACTTTTGGCAGGGCTATGTGTGCATCGCAACGCGGCATCAACGCGCCTGATGATAATCGCGATACCAGGCCACAAATTGCGGCACGCCCGATTCGATTTGCGTCGTGGGGGCAAAGCCGATGTCATGGGCGATGGCGCTGATGTCGGCAAAGGTGGCGTGAACATCGCCCGGCTGCATCGGCTGGAAATCGATCTGCGCCTTTTGACCCAGCGCGTCCTCCAGCACCGCAATCAGGTGCATCAGTTCCTCAGGCTTGTTATTGCCGATATTATAGAGGCGGTGCGGGGCGCGACTGCCACCCGGCTTGGGTGCGCCGTCGTCGGCAGGCGGATGGTCGAGGCAGCCGATCACGCCACTGACGATATCGTCGATATAGGTGAAATCGCGCTGCATCCGGCCATGGTTGAACACCGGTATCGGCTCCCCGGCGAGAATCTTCTTGGTGAAGATCCACATCGCCATGTCGGGCCGCCCCCATGGTCCATAGACGGTGAAGAAACGCAGCCCGGTCATCGGGATACGGAACAGATGGGCGTAGGTCTCGCTCATCAGTTCGTCAGCGCGCTTGGTCGCGGCATAGAGGGAAACGGGGTGGTCCGCCCGGTCCTCGACCCGGAAAGGCAGGCTGTCATTGCCGCCATAGACGGACGAGGAGGAGGCATAGACAAGATGCCGTACCCGTCGTTCGCGCGCCAGCTCCAGCATGTTGACATGGCCCGCCAGGTTGGATCGGACATAGGCGTGCGGGTTGATCAGCGAATAGCGCACACCGGCCTGCGCGCCCAGATGGACGATCGATTCGATCACCTGATCCGCGAGCGCCGCGTGCAGCGCATCATTGTCGGCGAAATCCAGCTCGTGAAAGGTGAACAGCTTGCCATGCGCTGTTTCCAGCGCGGCGATCCGGTCCCGCTTGAGCGAGACGGGATAATAATCGTTCATGTTGTCGATGCCGACCACGGCATGGCCCTGCGCCATGAGCCGATCGGCGACCGTCATGCCGATAAAGCCGGCTACGCCGGTGACCAATATCGTCATGCTATTCATTCTCCCACGCGAAGTCGCGCCAGCGGGCGGCGCACCCTGTCAGTCACACCAAAGTGGCGGGCGATGTAAAGGCTTTTTCGCCCCAATTGCGCCCGATGTCCCATCCGATCACTCTCCGCTTAGACGGCAAAGTTTAGGCTTTCCCTAATCTTTGCCATTTAAGGCGGAAAGCCATGGACATGGCATCGCATCCAGCGCCCCCCGTTCCCCTGCCGCCGGGCCTGTCACCGGGAACGAAGCCGCGTGCGCGCTGGGCGGCGCTAGCGAAGGAGGCGGCGGAAGCCAATGCCTTTTATGCGCCAGACATGCTGGGTGCGGCGATCGACCATCTCGCTACCGACGGCCAGGTTCGGCTGATCGAGGCGCGGGCGGGCGACCATCTGATCGGCCTGTTGCCGGTGGTGGTGCAGCCGCGCCATGGCCGCCTGCCGGTCGGCTGCGTGACCAACTGGATGCACGATCATTGCTTCTTTGGCGCACCGATGATCAGCGCGGGACAGGAAGTTGCGGCATGGCGCAGTTTCCTTCACCAACTGGACGATGCTCCCTGGGCGCGTGGCTTCCTGCATATGGAGGGGCTGGACGCCGCCGGAGCCAATGCCGCCGCGCTGGAGGCGCTCTGCGTCGAACAAAGGCGCGGACGGCGCGAGATTCACCGCTATGACCGGGCAATGCTGCGGTCGGACCTGACCGCTGACGCCTATTGGGACGCCAATGTCCGCTCCAAGAAGCGCAAGGAAATCCGCCGCCTGCAAAAGCGGCTGGCCGAACTTGGCACGGTCGAGACAAGGCTGCTGGCCGAGCGCGCCGACCTGCCGCAATGGTGCGCCGATTTTCTGATGCTCGAAGCGTCGGGATGGAAGGGTCAGGAAGGCACGGCCTTGGCCTGCAAACCCGCCGACGCCGCCTTTTTCCGCGCGGCCTGCGCTGCCGCCTTCGACGCGGGGCGGCTGCATATGCTGCGCATCGACCTCGATGGCCGGGCGATCGCGATGCTGGCCAATTTCCGTCACGGCGCGGGCGCCTTCTCCTTCAAGATCGCCTTTGACGAGGCGCTGGGTCGCTTTTCGCCCGGCGTGCTGATCGAGATCGCCAATCTCCACGCGGTTCAGGATGATCCCGCCATCGGCTGGATGGACAGCTGCGCCGCGCCCGACCATCCCATGATCGACAGCCTGTGGGCGGAACGGCGCACGATCGTGCAATATCGCATCGCCCTGCGCGGCACAGGCCTGGCGCGGGTTCAGCGCGCCGCCGCCTTCACCCTTGTCAACGGCCTTGAATCTTTGGCCAGCCTTTTGAAAGGACAGCGATGACTGCCCATCGCCCGATCGCCGCAACCGATGCCGCGACCTTCCCCAATAGCGCGCGCGTGACCTTCGCCGCCGCCTATCCCGACCAGCCGGTCGCGTTGACCCACACTCTGGTCGGCCACACATTGCTCAGCCTTGATGCACTGGCCGTGCTGGCGGAGCGTATGCCTGCGTCCAGCGTCGAATATAATCTGGGCCAGCTGCCTCTGGGCGTGCGGCCCGAAGATACGCCGTCCAACGGGCTGACGCTGGGCGAAACCATCCGCACGATCGAGACCAATGGCAGCTGGGCGGTGCTGAAAAATGTCGAGCGTGATCCGGCCTATGCCGCGCTGCTCGACGCGGCATTGGCCGAACTCGCGCCGATCGTCGCGGACAAGACCGGGCCGATGCTCCACCGCGAAGCCTTCATCTTCCTGACCTCGCCGGGCAGCGTCACCCCGTTCCACATGGACCCGGAGCATAATATCCTGCTCCAGATCATGGGATCGAAGGTGATGACCATCTTCCCGGCGCGCGACGAAGCGCTGGTTCCGGCGCAAAAGAGCGAGGAATTTCACGGCGGCGGCCATCGCAATCTGGTCTGGCAGGACGGGTTCAAGGCGCTTGGCACCCCCTTCCCCATGCAGCCGGGCGACGCGGTGCATGTGCCGGTCAAGGCGCCCCATTTCGTCGAGAATGGCCCCGCCGTCTCGGTCAGCCTGTCAGTGACATGGCGGTCCGAACGCAGCGTGGCAGAGGGCGAATTGCACAGTTTCAACGCATTGCTGCGGCGGCGCAGCCTGCCAGTCGGCACAATCAGCGCGCAACCCGAAAAGCAGGGCGTGCGGCGTCTGGTCTATCGTATCATGCGGAAGCTGGGCGTTTAAAGACGCGGCGCAGCAGCGCCTCGGCCGCCAGACGCGGCGAAAAACGCTCGATCACCCACCATTCCAGACTTTCCTCGCGCGTGGACAGGCTCTGCTTGTAGCGGTCCTTACCCGCCAGCAGCGAATAGAGCGACAGGCCGCGCGCAGCATAATGATCGACCGCGGCGGCATGGCAGAGCAGGCCCGGCTTGTCCTTGCCCGTGCGCGGTTCGGCAAAGGCGGACTGATAGTTGAGCGCTTGACCCCGATGCACGAAATTGACCAGCAGGCCCACGACCCCACCCGCATCGGTAAAGCGCAGCAGGTCGACCGCGCCGCTGGCCCGCCCCTGCTCCACGATGGTCGCGACAAAGTCGCGAAAGGCCGGATCGTCCCAGGCATTGTCGGCATGACGCCCGTTGTTGAGCGCTGCCATCTCCGCCAGCCATGGCGCGACCTCGTTCGCGCCCGCCCGTGCGACATGGGGCAAGCCACCGCCATGATCCTTGATCGCGCGGCGGATCTGGCTGCGCGTATTGGCACTGAGCAGCGAGAGATAATCGCCGCTTGCGCCGCGCACGGCGTCGAGATCGACCTGATAGACGGGCGAAGCATCGGCCCGGCGTTTCGTCGAGGCTGGCAGGTTGAGCAGCGCCGAATCGGGCGCAATCCCGCTCAACCGCAGCGCCCGCCAGTCGCGGCGGCGGGCCAATGCAGCGATGGCGGCGGTCGCTGCTTCCGCCTCCTGCCCGCGCGCGACGAGCAGGCCATTATATTCGACATAGGGTCGGTCGGCGTGCGCGTCGCCCGACTGGTTGAGGCTCAATGTCGCGACCTGCCCCAGCAGGCGCGGCATCATCGCATGACCGACCAGCGCCAGCGCGACGTCCCCGCCCGCCTCGTCGGTGACCGCCAGCAATTCGGGCCGCACATCATAGCTGTCGAGCCATGCGCCCACCCAGGTCCAGCTGAGGAAAAAGGCACCGTCCGCCCGCGCTTCGAGCGCCTGCCAGCGAGCGGAAAGCGCCGCCCGGTCGGGCAGGGGCAGGAATTGCGCGGTAAGAGCCATGGCGCCCTCTTGTGGCAGAGCGCCCGGTGCGGTCAAGCGGCTCTGCTAGGCGAATACGCGCCGGTCAGGATCGACCGTGCCATCGGCGCGCACCCCGGCGCGGGCCAGGTCACGGCGGATATGCCCGGTCAGATAGCGGTGCCACATCACGAAATCGGCGCGCAGCGACCAGAGCGGATAGCGGAAGGTCGCGGGCCGGTTTCGCTCGATCAGGCCATGGCCGATCCAGGCAAAGCCATAGCCCACGATCGGCAGGGCCAGCGCCATCCACCAGCGCCCGGCAACCGGTGCCGCCGCCAGCAGCGCCACGACCATGCTGGTCCCCGCATAATGCAGCGCGCGCGTACCGGGACGCGCATGTTCCTGCAGATAATAGGGCCAGAATTCACGAAATTGGGTAATGGCGGGCACGGCAATCCTCTCTGCCGCCACCTTATTCATATGGCTGATCGATGTTAAGCTCGATGCGTCAGACTGTGCTGCGATTGGGGTCTCTATCGGGCGCGAACAGGAAATAGTCATAGGTCGCCCGCGCCGCTTCCGCCATGATCCGGTCGCGCGTCGCCTGCCCCTTATGATCTTGCATCACGAATACGGTGATGGCGAACAACCGCCCGTCGGGCAGGGTGATGACGCCGGTATCATTGCCGGTGCCGTTGAGCGACCCGGTCTTGTGCGCCACCAGCGTGCCGGGCGGCAACATGCCCGGCAGTCGCGCCTTGCCAGTGCGGCAACGTTCCATGATCGACAGCAACGCCACCGTGCTGCGCCCTGACAAAGCCTTGCCAGTGCGGATTGCGGCAACCAGATCGGTCATCGCGGTCGGCGTGGCGGTATCGCGTGGGTCTTGGGCAAAGGCGATATTGGGGATGTCGCGCGCATCGCGTTCGCGCAGCGTCGGGTCGGCGGCCATGGCAGCGGCGACATTGCGGTTGAAATTGCCCGGTCGGGGGGCCAGCCCCATGGCGCGATACAGAAGGTCGGCGGTGTTGCTGTCCACCCGCAAGCCCCTGATCCCCAACCCCGCGACCCAGTGATGCACCGCCGCCGGGCCGCCTGCGCGCGCGACCAGCAGGTCGGTCGCATCATTGTCGCTACGGGTCAGCATCAGGTCGAGCAAAGTCGCGACCGACACCGGCCCCGCCGGACTGGCCAGCCGGTCCTCCAGCGTCAGCGCGCCAGCGTCGACCATCGCAAAGATACGCCCCGCAACCGCAACCTTGTAGGCGCTAGCCATCGGGAAGAGCGTATCGCCATTGAGCGAGAGCGTTTCGCCGGTGCCAAGGTCACGCACGACGATGCCGACCGTGCCGTCGGTCAGGCTGGCGAAGCGCTGGAACTGGGCGATCAGTCGCGTCTCGGCGGTCTGCTGCACCGCCGTCTTGGCCGGGCCGAAGGCGTCGGCATTGGGCAGGGGCGCCAGGAACAGGCCAAGCGCGGCGAGCAGGGCGATGGGACGGAGCGAAACCATATGCCCCCATGTCGCCAATGCGCAGGGCAAGCGCAAGAGAGTTTACCGCGATTCGCGCGTTGACAGGGCTTTGCCGTGCGGGCCATCACCCGCACCATGACTAGCGCCATCAAGTTGCACGAAAGCTGGCTGACCCCGCTGGCCGACCAGTTCGCCACTCCGCATATGCAGGGGCTCAAAGCCTTTCTGGCGGCGGAAAAGGCGGCAGGCAAACGCATCTTCCCCAAGGGCCGCGACTATTTCCGCGCACTCGACCTGACCCCGCTAAATCAGGTCAAGGTCGTGATTTTGGGTCAGGACCCCTATCATGGCGAGGGGCAGGCGCATGGCCTGTGCTTTTCGGTCCAGCCCGGCGTGCGCACCCCGCCATCCCTGGTCAATATCTACAAGGAGATGGAGGCGGATCTGGGCATCCCGCGCGCGTCCCACGGCTTTCTGGAACATTGGGCCAGACAGGGCGTGCTGTTGCTCAACAGCGTGCTGACGGTCGAAATGGCCCGCGCAGCCTCCCATCAGGGCAAGGGCTGGGAGTTGTTTACCGATGCCGTCGTGCGGCTGGTGGCGCAGCAGGAAAAACCCACCGTATTCCTGCTCTGGGGTGCCTATGCCCAGCGCAAGGCGGCGTTTGTCGATCAGAGCCGCCATCTGGTGCTGAAATCCGCCCACCCTTCGCCCCTGTCGGCACATAATGGCTTCCACGGATCGCGGCCCTTTTCGCAGGCCAACGCCTTTCTGGAGGCGCACGGGCGCGGGGCGATCGATTGGGCCTTGCCGCCGCTGTGACCGAATCGTGAAGCGCACCCGCCTGCGCATCTGCACCGCCAAGCGGCGCTATGGATCGGAAGCGGACGCGCAGGCAGCGGTGGAGCAGGCGACGATCATATTGCGACCCTATCGCTGCGACCGCTGCGGACAATTCCACCTCACAAGCCGAACCAAGGGCAAACGCATCGCGCGGCCTGCGGGATGAAGTCGCCCCCTTCTCCCCATGGGGGAGAAGGATACGCAGCCTTGCCGAACGCAGTGAGGTTAGGCGCAGTTGGATGAGGGGGATCGAAGCTGGAGTGGCATATCTTCGCGAGGGCAGCACCCCTCACCCAGCTCCGACTAGGCAGCAAGCTGCCAAGTCTGCGCAGCCCTCTCCCCGCTGGGAGAGGGATAACCCCACCAAAAAGTGAGGCCCGGTCCTGCTTGCGCAGGCCGGGCCTCTTCCCTCTCCAAACCAAATCCTGTGGATCAGCCGTCGTAATCGCCGCCGATATTCTGGTTGCGCGGCGGGGCCGCGGCAGTCAGGCGCAGGGCTTCAGCCGACTGCGCGATCGATCCGATTTCGTCCGGCGTATCGTCATCGTCAATCTGCACCTTCTGGAGCGAGGCGACGACCGAATCATGCAGTTCGGCGGGCAGCACCGTTTCCTCGGCGATTTCGCGCAGGGCGACGACAGGGTTCTTGTCCCGGTCGCGGTCCACGGTCAGCTCTGCGCCGCCCGAAATCTCCCGCGCGCGCTGGGCGGCGAGCAGGACGAGGTCAAAACGGTTGGTAACCTTGTCGACGCAATCTTCGACGGTAACGCGGGCCAAACGGGCCTCCTGCAACAAATGGAATGATTAGTGGGCCGGTTAGCAGCGCCCCTGTCCCAAGTCAATGAAAAGGCCATAAAGCCGTGGCGCACCCGGCCAAAAGGCGGCATGAGGGCGCGATGGCGACCCCCGTGAAAGTCCAAGCGCCCGACATCGCCGTCACGCTGAACGGCAATCATCTGCGCCTGATCGATGATGGCGCGACCCTGTTCGACGCGCTGGTGGCGCTGATCACCGGCGCGCGCACCTCGCTCAAACTCTATTATTATATCTTTACCGATGATGGCAGCGGCACGAAGATTCGCGACGCGCTGGTCGCGGCGCGGGCGCGCAACGTGGCCGTCACGCTGATGGTCGACGGCTTCGGATCGTCCCGCACCCCGGAAGCCTTCTTTGCGCCATTGGTGGAAGCGGGCGGGCATTTCGGCCGGTTCGGCACGCGCCGGTCGACCCGCTACCTGATCCGCAACCACCAGAAGATGGCGATCGCCGATGACGCGCGGATGCTGATCGGCGGCTTCAATATCGAGGATGGCTATTTCGGCATCCCGCCGCAGGACAGTTGGGCCGACCTTGGCCTGTGGATGGAAGGACCGCAGGTCGAGGCGATGAGCCGCTGGTATGGCCAGCTCTGGCGCTGGGTCGCGACGCGCAAGCAGCGTTTCCGCACGCTGCGCTACATGGTGCGCCACTGCCACCCCTCGCTCCACCATGATCCCGCCGATCCGTTCCGCTGGCTCATCGGCGGACCGACCCGGCGACTAAGCCCCTGGGCGCAAGTGGTGAAACATGATCTGGAACAGGCGCAGCGGGTCGATATGGTCGCGGCCTATTTCTCGCCCGGACGCGGAATGCTCAAGCGGATAGCCCGCGCGACAAGACGCAAGGGCGCGCGGATCATATTACCCGCCAAGTCGGACAATGGCGCGACAATCGCGGCAGCGCGGCTGCTCTACGGGCCGCTGCTCAAGCGGGGGGTGGAGATTGCCGAATATCAGCCCTGCAAGTTGCACATGAAGCTGATCGTCATCGACGATGCGGTGTTCATCGGATCAGCCAATTTCGACATGCGCAGCCTGTTCGTCAATTTAGAGATCATGCTGCGGGTGGACGATGCCGGGTTTGCCACGTCCGTGCGCGGCATGATCGACCGGATGGCGGCGGAGAGCCGCGTCGTGACGCTGGAAAGCCACCGCGCCACCCGCACCATATTGACGCTGGCCAAGCAGTGGATCAGCTATATGCTGGTCGGTGTGCTGGACTATACCGTAACGCGGCGGCTCAATTTCCGCGATCCCGACGCTGATTAAAAGGGGGGAGGGTCAGCCCCTCCCCCGCATCATCAACGGCCGGTATCGCTCAGCACGCGGACCTGCCCGACCGGATAGCCCTTCTCGGCCATTTCCTTGGCATAATCACCCCGCGCGTCGGCGAGTTCTGCGCGATATTCTTCCCATGCGTCGCGATTATCCTCCGCATCGGACGCGCCGCGCAGATCCTTGGTCAGTTCCTTGCGCGCTTCGGCAAGATCGGTCTGATAGTTGAACCAATAATCATTCTCGATCCCGGCAATCGGCGCCTGATAGGTCAGCTGGTTTTCAACCTGCGCCAGTTGCTCCTCATAGCTGACCGGCCCTTCGCCCTGGGCGAGCGCGGCGGTGGACGTCAGGGTGAACAGGGCGGCAGCGGCCAGAAAGGACGAACGCGTCATGGGGTTTCTCCTCATTCCTCGTGAAACACGAAGGAGACAACGCTCCGACCCCGTCCTTTTTCGCCTGAATGAACTGACAGAATGGATGAAATGCGCCAGTGCAACGACGAATGGAGCCGCTCAACGCATGATCAGATAGAATCCCGCAGGCGATGAACCGCCATTTTCGATCACGATATCATAGCGTTCGGTAAAGACCGGCAGCCATGCGCAGTCCGCCTGCGGCCCGCCCACAGCCTTCGCGCACAGGGTCGCGCCGTCGGCCCCCTGCACGCGGATCGACAGGCCAGCGCCACCGGCCCCGCCCGCCGGTGCGATGGAAATCTGCGCCCGCTGCCCGGCCAGGAATAATTGCCGCATGGTGAAGCTGCCGCCCGCCACCAGCGAACCCCGCCTGTAGGCCGGACCCAGCGCCCGTCCGCGGAAGGCAAGCGTCGACCGGGTCACGCCGCGCGTCTGCGCCTCCTGCGTCCAGAGTGCGGCGAGATCATCCTGCCCCTCTGCCGGGGTCGCGCCCAGCGCCTTCAACACCTGCGCTGTGTCCATCAGCTGCGCGGCATTGCCCCCGGCCAGCGCTGCATCCCCCTCCATCAGCGTGCGCAGCACCGGATCGGCGGGCAGCATGTCGGCTGCTGGCGCGGCGGGCGTCGTGGCAAGCAGCAATGCGGGCAGCAACAGCCTAAACATCCTGATCCTCCAGCTGGACGACGAAGCGCGCACCGGGCGCTGCATCCTCCACATGCAGCGACAGTTCATGCCGCTGCGCAATCGCTCTGGCAAGCGCCAGTCCCAGCCCATGCCCGCCACCGGACCCGACATCGAGCCGGACATAGCGTTCGAAAATGCGCGCGCGGTCGGCAGCCGGGATGCCGGGGCCGTCGTCCTGCACCACGATGCGCGGGCCGGACGACAGCTCCAGCGCCACCGATCCGCCGCTCGGCACATATTTGAACGCATTGTCGAGCAGGTTGGACATCAGCCGCATCATCTGCATCGGGTCCGCGCGCAGCATCACCCCCGGCGCGATCCGGGCATGAAAGCCGATGCCCAGTTCCTCCGCGCTTGCGCCATAGAGGTCGGCCAGTGTCTCGGCGATGTCGCTCAGATCGACCTCCGCCAGTCCGCGCAGGTCACCGCGCAGCGCCTGTGTGCCCGCTATGTCGAGCAGCGAATCGAGCAGCCGCACGACCCCGCGAATCTCGCCGCGCGACTGGTCCAGCGTGCGCAGCAGCGCGGCATCCTGCGTCCCTTCCATCGCTTTCAATATGCGGGTGTCGAGATGCATCAGCGGGGTGCGGATTTCATGCGCGGTCTGGTCCGACACGGCGCGCTGCGCCTCGATCAGCCGTTCGACCTGGTCCAGCATCGCATTGGTGTTGCCCGCCAGTTCGGCCAGTTCGTCGCTGGTCCCCGCCCCCGGCGCGCGCGCCGCGATCCGCCCGGCGCGGACGGCGGCGAAGGTCGCATTGACCGCCTCCACCCGCGCGCGCAGGCGACGGGCCGCAAAATGGCCCGCCGTCAGGCTGAGCAGCGCGATCAGCGCCCCCGCCACGGCAAAGGCGACCGCCAACCGCGCCAGCAGTGCCTCCCCGCGCACATTGCTGCGCCCGACGAGCAATTGTGCCGCCGGGCCAAGCCGGGTCGCGCGCGCGAACATGCGTTGCCCGTCGGGCAGCGTGACGAAGCGCGCTTCGGACACGCGCGAGGATAATTTTGGCCAGCGCTCCAGATTGCCTGCGATGCGGCGGCCCTGCGCGTCGGCCAGCAGATACCAGCCCTGCTCGCCATCCTCCCGCTCGACCGCCAGTCGGTCTGCGATGCGCGCCCGCAACTCCGCGTCGCCGCCGCTCACATAAATATCCGCAAGGCCAGCCAGATCGGTATCGACCTCCCGCGCCAGCATCGCCCGGCCATCATCGGCGACGATCTTTTCGACGACCAGGAACAGCGCCAGCGTGGACAACAAGCTGACCAGCAGCGCCGATAAAGTCACCCGGCCGAATACCGAATGGAACAGGTTGATCCTATCCAACGGCCGATCCGCTGGCCGGTCCTGCCCCCGCCGCGATCAGCCGGTATCCGGTGCCCCACACGGTTTCCAGCACCGGGCCGTCAAACCCTTCCTCCAGCTTGCGACGCAAGCGGCCGACATTGACGTCGACGACATTGGTCTGCGGATCGAAATTCAGCTTCCACACATGGCGCAGCAGCATTTCGCGCGTCACCACCTCGCCCGCATGGTCCATCAGATAGCGGAACAGCTCAAATTCCTTGGGCGACAGTGCCAGATGCCGCCCCTGGCGATAGGCGGTGCGCGCCTTGGCATGACATTCCAGATCGCCAAACAGCAGCACTGGATCATGATTGCGGCGGCTGGCGCGTCGCCACAGCGCGCGGACGCGGGCGACCAGTTCGTCCGGGTCGAACGGCTTGGCCAGATAATCGTCGACCCCGCTTTCCAGCCCCTCGACCCGATGTTCGCTACGCCCCAGCGCCGACAGCATCAGCACCGGCGCGCCCACGCCCGCGCCGCGCAACCGGGTTACGATGTCGATGCCCGAATAATGCGGCAGCATCCGGTCCAGGATCAGCACGTCATGCCCGCCGCTGCCCGCGCGCGTCAGCCCGGACGCGCCATCCTCGGCCTGCTCCACGGTCATGCCCGCACCGGTCAGGATCGCGGCGATATTGGCGCGCGCGGCGGCGTCATCCTCCACCAGCAGCACGGAAATCTGGTCAGTCTGCCCCATCATGCCCCCCGCTACACGAATGGAGGGAAAGGCCGCCAGTGACAATATCTGTTAGGGGCGCGCTCCGCCGTTCAGATTTTCAGGGCGTTGCGGAACATGACGAAAGCGATGACGACCAGATAGACGCCAAAGATTTTCTTGAGCGGCTTGGCGGGCAATGCGTGGGCGACAGCGACGCCCAACGGCGCGGTCAGCACCGACATGGATGCGATCGCCAGCGTCGCCGGCACGTTGACATAGCCGAGCGACCCCCAGGGCAGACCGCTCTCCTTCAGGCCGATGAGCGCAAAGCCGATCGCGCTGGGAATGGCGATCAGCGTGCCGACCCCGGACGCGGTGGCGATGGCGCGGTGAATCGAACGACCGCACAACGTCATCACCATGATCGCAATCGTCCCGCCGCCAATCCCCAGCAATGCGGAGAATGTCCCCAGCCCCCCGGCAATCCCGACCCGCGCGATCCCCGACGGCATGTCCTGGCTGATCACCTTGTCGCCGACCTTGGGCAGCAGGAAATTGAGCGACATCAGAAACACGCCACCGGCAAAGATCATGGTCAGGATGCGCCCGTCGACATGGCCCGCCAGCAACACGCCGATCCCATCGCCCAGGATGATCCACGGCGCCCAGGTCTTGAGTATCTCAAACTCCACCGCGCCGCGCTTGGCATGGGCCAGCAGCGAACGGATCGAGGTGACAATGATCGTCGCCGCCGACGTGCCGATCGCGACATGGGCGATGGCATCATGCGTGCCGCCCAGCAACGGCAGCACGACGAACAGGGCTGGCACGACGACAAAGCCGCCGCCAATGCCAAAGATGCCGGCTGCGAAGCCCGCGAACAGCCCTGCCGCCAACATCGAAACCAGCGGCACCAGCCAGGTCATGACTTCGCCGTGCATCACCGCGCTCCCTGTTCCCATGCCTGACCCATGGCCAAGCTGTTGCGAACGCCCTTGCAGGTCAAGGGGGCGAATGACGGGGAATCGATCATCACGGGAAACCATGCCTCTCTTCGGCGAAACCGGACAAGGAACACGGATAGGCTGTCCCTTGTCTGGCTAGACGAACAGGCGCGGCTAACCCGCAACAGCCATGGACAAAAGTTGACAGAAGCGCATTGCATCCATGATCAAGCCACTGCCCCCGCCGCCTCCACATAGTCCAGTCCCAGTGCCTCTGCGACCGCGCGATAGGTCACTTTGCCGTCCCACACATTCAGCCCCGCCAGCAAATGCGGGTCGGTCCGCAACGCCTCCTTCCAGCCCAGATCGGCGATCCGCAGCGCATGGGGCAGCGTGACATTGTTGAGCGCGTAGGTGCTGGTGCGCGCCACCGCGCCCGGCATATTGGCGACGCAATAATGAACGATGCCATCGACGATATAGGTCGGGTCGGCATGGGTGGTGGCATGGCTGGTCTCGAAACAGCCGCCCTGGTCGATCGCGACATCGACCAGCACCGCGCCTTTCTTCATCGTCCCCAGCATGGCTGCACTGACCAGCTTGGGCGCGGCCGCGCCGGGGATCAGCACCGCGCCGATCACCAGATCGGCGTCCGCGACACATTCGGCGAGGTTCGCGCGGTTGGAAAAGCGCGTCTTGGCCCGTGCCTCGAAATACATGCCCAGCCGTTCCAGCACTTCCGGGCTGCGATCGAGGATGGTGACGTCCGCGCCCAGCCCCGCCGCCATCTGCGCCGCGTTGAAGCCGACCACCCCGCCCCCGATCACCGCGACCTTGGCGGGCAACACGCCTGGCACGCCGCCCAACAGCACGCCGCGCCCGCCATGCGCCTTTTCCAGCGCGGTCGCCCCGGCCTGTATCGCCATGCGGCCCGCGACCTGGCTCATGGGCTTGAGCAAGGGCAGGCCGCCATGATCGTCCGTCACCGTTTCATAGGCGATGCAGATGGCCCGGCTGGCGATCAGGTCGCGGGTCTGGTCGGGATCGGGGGCCAGATGCAGATAGGTATAGAGGATCTGTCCGGCCCGCAGCATGGCCCGCTCATCGGCCTGTGGTTCCTTGACCTTGACGATCATCTCGGCGCTGCCGAACACCGCCGCCGCAGTCGCGACGATCCGCGCGCCCGCTTTCTCGTACAGCGCGTCATGCGCCCCAATCCCCTCGCCCGCGCCCGTCTCCACCAGCACATCATGGCCATGCGCGGTCAGTTCATGGACGCTTTCGGGGGTCAGGCCGACGCGATATTCGTGATTCTTGATTTCCTTGACGGTGCCGACGATCATCCGCTCTCTCCCGCTATCCTGTTGCGGCTATAGCGCGGATCGACAGACGAATGTTCCGTTATGGCGCCGCCCTGACGGGCACCGGCGCATTGCACAGATCGACCCCGCCAGCGGGCCGGTCGTAAAAATCATCCTTCCGGTTGGCGCGCAGGTGCAGATAGGTGGCAAAGCTGGGCGATGCGACATCCATCGCCTGAAAATGCGGCCGTTCGGCGTCGGGCAAGTCGCTTGCCAGCCGCACCGACAGGATCGGCACTTTCTTCTCGTCCGCCGTGTAGAAACCCAGCTCGCCCGACCCGCGCGGCAGGCTGGACAGATGCGCCATCCCCTCGACCACCCGGCCGACCACCGCGATATTGCGGTCCAGCTGGCGCGGTGCCTGTCCGTTCACCGCATATAGTTCCGCCCCCGTCCCCGCGTCGGGCGAGACATTGCGCCCTACGCCTACAAAGCCGTAGCAATGCGGCAGCCACGCCCCGTCGCCGTCCATCGCCATCGGCCAGCCATCGACATAGCCGGTCTTGGGCGCATAGGCGTCCGCCGAGGGCGAGGGCGTGATTGCCAGCCGCACATTGGCGATCGATCGGACATAATCCGCGGAACTGGTCGGCGACAGGCCGGGCGGCAGCGGCTTTTTCTCGGTCACATCGCCCCATTGCACGACATAATTATCCTGCACCCGGTTGATGCTGGTCCCGTCCCACCAATGCGCCCTGGCCAGCGCGCGGATATTGGCGACATGGCGCGGCGCAAAGCCGGGGGCGACCTGGATCACCACCCGCTTGCCTCCCTCGATCGTCATCACCAGCAGATCCTCCGCCGCGATCGCGCGCCAGGCGCTGGCCGGGGCTGCGGCCACGACGGCAGCGGGCGTTGCCGGCGGATCAGCGGCGATGGCGGCAGAAGCGGGGGCAAAAGCGAGCAGCGCGGGCGCGAAAAAACGGATCATGCGCCGATCAGAGCGCCACCGCACAGGAAAGTAAAGCATCCCCTTGCCTAGCCGCCTTCGCCGCGATAGGGAGCGCGACTTCCAGTGCAATGCGGAGCGGTGGCCGAGTGGTCGAAGGCGCTCGCCTGGAAAGTGAGTATACGCCAAAAGCGTATCCAGGGTTCGAATCCCTGCCGCTCCGCCATCACCTTATCTCGACCGGAAAACTCCTCTAACGCCTTGAACGGCAAGGATATTTTCGGGGTTTGGAAACCCGTTTCCGGGTCAAAAACGAGCTGTCCCGCAAAGGCCAGACTCAGCACGATCCGCTTGTCGGTCAAATCACCATTATTCCACAATTCCAATGGGTTAGACAGAAACCGGATAGGGGTTTGTAAAGTTTCATCATAATCCGGCAGAGCGGTGCCGCACCGGGCGATTTTCTCAGCCAGCACCAGCTTCTGGCGTTCAAGTTCATCCACCTTGCGCTCATACGCGCCGATGACGGTCGCGTTCTGGGTCGCAACGATACGCTCGACAAGCTGGCCAATCTGGTGATCGATGGCGGTTTTCTCCGCCTCTATCGTCGCAGCCTGCTCTTTCACGGAGCGGGCGCGGTCATCCCAGACCTTGCGGAAGATCATCGACACGAGGCTGACCAGTTCCGTCCGAGGGGTCAGGGACCGCAGCAGATCGGTGAAAGCCTCTTCGATCATCGCCCGCCTGATCGACTTGCCGCTGCGTTCACAGCCGCGTTGACGGCATAGATAATACGCAAACTGCCCGCCATGCCGCCCACGCGCGAAGCTGGCCGTCATAGGGTGGCTGCAACAAGAGCAGGCGACATGACCGCGCAGCGGAAACTCTGCGTTGAGATCAGCGCGATTGGCCGTGCGGGCATTGCCTTTCAGCAGTTCCTGATTGCGCTCGAATGTCTCCAGCGAGATCAACGCTTCGTGATGGGCTTTGCGGAACGATACATCCCATACCTTGCTTTCAAGGTATCCGGCATAGACCGGCTGGGTAAGGATGCGGTTGGCCTGTTCGTTCGTCAGGACGCCATGCCGGGTGACGGGGAAACCCGCATGGGATTCCCAGAAGCGTTTGACCTCGGCTTGTGAATTGAACCGCCCGGAAGCGAAACCCTCCAGCCCTTCGCGAATGTACGAGGCGACTGGCTCGTCAGGCACGAGGATACTGCCGCCCCCGGACGCCTTCTGATAGCGGTAGCCGATTGGGGCGAAGAACACCCAATAGCCGCCCAGCATCCGCGCCCGCATCCGGTTTTTGGCCTGCTCGCCATTCTTCTGGCGCTGGTGCTGCGCCACCGAGGCCAGCAGATGTTCGACCAGAACGGAATCGGAGTCTTCGCCGAACACGAGGGACGGGCTTTCAAGCGTCCCGCCCGCCTTGGCGATTTCAACGCGCAGCTTCTTATGCGCGTCCACATCGCGGGCAAGGCGGGAAATGTCGTCAATTATGACGACTGGGGCATCCTTTCGATTGGCCCGCACATAAGCCAGCATGTCTTTCATGCCGGGGCGCGTGAACAGTCCGCCGGTCTTCTTGTCGGTGAACACCGCCGCGATGTCATAGTTGCGGAACCCGGCATACTCACGGCAGCGGGTTTCCTGACTATTGAGACCATTGCCTTCCCGGTCTTGCTTCGGGTGGCTGACACGACAGTAAATTACCGCCTTCTTTGAGGTTTTTTCAATCATGGCAAATCATGCCCTATGTATTTCTGAGTATTGATCGCGCCCTCTATTTCGAGGGAAACAGCCTCCCCTTGGGGATCGGAGGCGATCTTAGCATGGCCTGACCTGCCGGAAAAGCACGGATTTGCACGGTCTTTCAAGGAAAGCTGTGCCGAATGAATACCGAATGCTTGATCCACGAAGGAGCAGACTATATTGAACACAATCCTGATCACGTCGTCTTTCAGATCATCAGGCACATCAATGCTGTCAACGCACTGACGATACTGTTCCATATCTTGTGTCGAAATAAGCGACACGGCATATCCCTCTGCTGCAATAGCAGCGCCCCTGTATTGGGGCGCGGGGACATCAATTAAGCCGTATCCATCTCATCTCTGGGAGAAACGCCTTTTCTCCCGCGCCCAATCTTCCACGACGCTTCACGTCATTCAGGAAGACCTACCACCATTATACAATTTCCAGTTGAGAGATTGCAAATATTGCAATCTATTCTCAATTGGCCTCACCCTTGTGCAGATCGCGCACATCGCCAATCTGATCCTTCCACGGATCGACCGCATAGAACGGCAGGCGGTCGCAGACGAACAGCGACGGGATTCCGGCGACCTTGATAATCTGCCGCCCCGCGCCAACGGCGCGGATATCCTCGCTTTGCAGAACGGCACGGCGGGTTTCACCGCGATTGTTTCCTGCTGACTCCACGGCACCGCCGCCGACATTCTGGCCATGCGTGACGATGGTGCGGTTGCCCGACCATTTTTCCACGTCACGCAACAGGTCGGGGTCTTCCACCCCCGTCATGGTGAAGGCCATCGCCTGATCCTCAAACTCTTTGACCGCCTCCCGCGACCAGCGGGATTCCATCGAGAACCGCCCCTGTGAGAATATCCAGAGCTGAATACCGCGCCCGCGATAAAGGCGTAAGGCTTTCAGGATCGCTGGCGCGGGCGGAAGCTGGGGGAACTCATCCAGCACGAAACAGGTTCGGATCGGCCCCGGCTCCCGCGCAATGGCCTCAATGGCATAGTTGACGATCAGGCTGATCCACGGGGCGATCACGCCCAGCTTTTCAGACGGCGTGATGAGATACACGGTGCAGGGTTCGTGCTTGAGCCGGGCGAAATCAAACCCGTGTTCGCGCGTTGCGCGTTCCAGCGTCTTGCCCGGCTCGAATGGGGCCAGCGCCTCGATTGCATCCGATTTGTAGGCTTCAAACTGCTTAGGGGCATCCATGAAGGTTGCCCGCAGCGCACCGGCCCGGCGGGCGATGCCTTCTATCCCGCAGGTTTCCATCATCGAGAAAGCAAGCTCGGTATCTTCCGGCGGCGCATTCACGAAGCGCCAGAGGCCGCCGAGATTGCATGAGGACGGCTCGCAATGCGCCAGATATTCCATCCGGGTCGCCAACAGGCGCAAAGCACCTTTCCGAACCCATTCATTGCCCCCCGCCTTTGGCGCAGGCGGCAGCAGGATTTGCGCGATTTCATCGGCCTGGGTATCGATCTCAAAGCCGCCTTTCACGATGTCCACCAGCGTTTGCAGCGGGTTTATCGGGGTATCCGGCAGACCGAGCAGCCCGAACGGGTTGAGATAGATGCAGCGTTGCCCCAGCGTCTCACTGCGATGATGGTGGCTGGCAAAGCAGTTTTCACCGTCCTTCACGTCCACGACCAGCAGCGAGCGGTCGCGGACATGGGCAAGGTTGGGCAGTATCCAGTCGCGCCCCTTGCCGGAACCGGCGCGGGCATAGCTAAGGAGCTGGCCGTCGCCTGCGAAGAAGAGCGCCCGCCCGTCCAGTGCGCCGAGGAAGAGGCCGGAGGCATCGAGCAGCCCCGCCGCCGACGCATCCTCTATCGTGGCCAGCCGACCGTCGCCGAGCTTCCCGGAAGGTGCGGCGGTCGCCATGACATACTGCTGCCAGGCGGCGTAGGCGCGGCTTTCCTCTTCGCGCTCGCGCCTGTCTGCCTGCTGCGCAGCACCCAGCAGGCGGATGAGCCCGTTGGCCATCGTTTCCAGGCGCACGTCACTCATGTCCTTCGCGCGGATCGCGGCTGATACGTGGCGGCGGCGGGATGACGATGGGCTTGAGCTTGTCGAGATCGGCCCGCACCGCATCTGGCGACGGCAGGCCGGTATCCCAGCCTTCCACATCGACGGTAATCCCCTGCTGGATGGAGTCATCCAGACGATCCCGCAGGCGGGCCGAAGTTTCGTCGGCGTAAGCTTGCAGATTTTCCGAGATCGTCGGATCGAAGGGCCGGAACAGATCGGCACCGAGCTGGGCAAGGTTCACCAGCCCGGAGCTGCTGTCCTGCTGCTGGCGCTTCTGCGACAGCACCTGACGGGAATAATCCTGCTGGATGCGGGCGGTCGCGTCCGAGAACAGCCGCGCCCGATCATAGGCCGCCTGATAGTTGGCGACCACGGCCTGCACCTGTCCCTGATAACCGACCTGCTGCTGAGCGATGCTGATCTGCGCCAGCTGAATCCATGCATCGTATCTGGCCTGAGTTTCCAGTTCGCGGGCGCGGATTTCAGACGCCATCCGCCCCTGATACCCGCCCATGATCGCGGACGGCTTGTAGTCGGGCGGCGCTAAAGTTTCCGTGCCGAACAGGACGCAGCCGACAAGCAGAGCGCCCACCATCATGTTCGCGCCTGCCGATACGATCCGATTGCGACGCGGCGGCAATGCGGGCGGCAGCGGCTGATAAGTTGGTGGCGGTGGCGGCAGTGCAGGCACGATGTCCTGTTGCGCCGTCCCGTCGTTTCCGTAGCTGATTTTCATCGGCGTTTCTCCGGCTTGATGGATTGCCGGAGGAAGGAGAGCAGAGCCGAAGCCCGAACATGGGAGAAACGCAGCAAAAAGCCGTGGCGGTGAGGCCACGGCTTATCAAAAATTCGCAGGGTCAACGGGCGCGAAGGGCGGCGTCGATCCATTGCAGCCGATGCGCGATCTTGTCCTGAATAGCCTGCCTGAACTCCCGCGCTGGCCATGTGCGGAAATCGCCCAGCCATTTGCCGGTGTCATCGCCGACGATCACGGAGAAGTCGGGAACGTCGGCGGCATCGACCGGAGAGCCATCGGGATTGAGGAAGCCGGGTTCATAGCGGCTGATCCGGTCTTCGATCAGCTTGAGCGACCCGCGACGGGAAAGCTCCATTCTGGCCACCTTCTCCGCAAGGGCTTTGGCAGCTTCGGGGCTTTTGAAATGCTCGACCGGCAGAAGCTGTACGGGCGGCAGGCGGGAAAGGGTGATGAGCCGAAAGAGACGGCGACCGGAGGCGCGGGCCGACGAGAACCAGCCCCGGACAGTCCACAACCACAGATGAAAACGCATACCCTTTCTCCTCATGATTCACGCGCGACTCATGATGGAATCAACTTAGCCGAAAGGTGGGAAAAAGGTTGGAAGCCGATCATGCGCCATCTTGCCCCTCGTTTTCGCGCCTATGGATCAAGGGTTGCGAAACAGAGGCTTTGAGAGCCGCGCCGCCGTCGTGATCGACGTGCGAAGGCGCGGACAAAGCCAACCGTTTCGGCCCCTGTGATCCGTCGCGTTCCGAGTGTCTGCCCTGTCGCATGATCGGGAACGACCCCGGCCAGACACACAAGGAGCGAGCAATATGACGAACGACGAGAACCCCTTTGGATTTTTCAGCAGCCCAGCCAACAAACGGAAGGTGAAACCATCGAAGCCTAAGCCGGAGGTGATCCTGCATGGCCGACATGGGATGATGCCTGCCGACGAGTTTCAGCTTTTCGGCGAAAAAACGACCTACGATGAAAACGGCACGGTGACAGCGACGGCGGAGTTCGTGGCAAAGGGCTGGCACTTCCATTCCTTCTGTGAGCGCCAGTATGAGGACGGCAACAGCTTGGGCAACGGGACGTGGATCATGTTCGCGGAAGATGTCATGTTCCGGGCTGGCGAAGGCGTGTGGCTGATCCCGACGCAGTGTATGAAAGCGCCGCGTGTGGAGATACGGCGGTAACAGCGGACGGGCGGCGACAAACTGCCCGATCCAAAACGGCGTTAGCACGTACCGCAAGATGTGCGTTTGTATTACAAAGTTCCGCCTGCGGCGGCTCTTTGCCAAACGCATATCTTGGCAAGAGAGACCCGCTGCGCGTCTCCCGTTGCATCCCTCCCGGCCAACCGGCGCTCACCTGTCCCCCGTTCCCACCCAGCCAATGCCGCCAGGCTAACGCCCGGTGCATGACATAGGGTCAGGGGGACTATTCGCGCCGGAGCAACGCATGGCCGTTGCATCGCCAGTCAGGCAGAGCGTTCCTGCTCCCCGACACCCCATGACCAAATGGGCGCATCGCCGCCCCTCTGGACACCCTCGATCAGGGAGACTTTCGCCTCTCCCCTGAACCCCATCGACCAGCCGTATGCCGACTGGACGCGCACCATGTCACCGCACATGGAGACGGGCAAAGGGCCGTCAGCCCTTGTGCAATCCCGACCAACCGTGCGCCAGTTGGATGCCGCGTACTGAACACGAGGGTTAGTCCCATGCCACTTCACAGGCGAGAAAATCCCGAATGACGAAGCGGATGCGAAGCCCGTTTTCCACAGACGTCCGATAGCGATAGCGCGCTTCTTGAACGACCAGCCACCCTTCATCATAAACATCGTCGCCAGCTATGATAAGTCGGTTCATGGCGCGGCTGCCAAGCTCGGGCCAAACGGCAAGTTCGCCACTCCAGCCTTCAAATGTTTCGCGCTCACCTTCATTCATCATGGCAAGCGGCTTGATGAAAACGTCAGTGGGATCGTCAAGCCGAGGCTCGTTCATTTCATAGGCGGCATGGCCACGGGCGAGTTTGACGACGACATTGCGGACACGCGCATAATCGACATCAAATATCACGCCACCGTCCACCGAACGCCGCGCCGCCCGAAGCAGGGCTGTTATGCTGGAATTGCCTTCCATCAGGCGAGCGATTTTCGCTCGCGACAGGTCTGTCGGCTCAGCCGAGCCAGCCATCACGCATTCGAGCAGGCAGGCCATGTATGCTTCGTCGCTGGAGAAGCCATTATTGCAGCGCAGGCAAGCAGGCGATACGCCGAGATCAGCCGGGTATGGCTCATCCAGAAACACCCGTGACGGTGTATGATCGCGTGACTCATTTGGGCCGCCGCAGAAAACGCACCATCCCTTGTTCCGGTTGTCGCCGAAATTTTGAACCTTCGCCATGCTGCTACGCTTGATCGTCGAGGAACGACCGCAGCCGATCTTTCAGATGTTCACGATTGCCTAGCTCACACTCCCAGATCGTCGCGACAAGCCAACCATTCGCGGTCAGCCCGCCTGTGGCGCGAGAATCGCGCGCACGGTTTCGCTCGATCTTCTCCCGCCAGTATTCTGCGTTCGCCTTGGGCTGCCTCGCTCCGCGCTTGCAGTCATGCCCGTGCCAGAAGCAACCATGCACGAAAACCACGCGCCGACGAGCGGCGAAGACGAGATCAGGCGAACCGGGCAAATCCTTGCGGTGCAAACGATAGCGATATCCCATGCCGTGTATTAGCTTACGGACGATCATTTCCGGTTTGGTGTCCTTCGATCGCACCGCACGCATGGTGCGCGACCGGAGTTCGTCAGGCGTCGTCATCGCCTTCCTTCTCCACTGACGCGGCGCCGCCAAGCGCCTCATAGCGACGGTGGGCAAGCCATTGCAGACGTAAAGCCTGCGTCAGTAGCACGCGCCGCAACCCACCCTGCACTTTGCGTTCCGATATGACCTGCGCCAAACGCGATATGATGAGGGCGCGACGTGCGATCCGAAAATCGGGGTGGGAACGAAGCTCGTGAACCCGTTCGGACACGATCCTACCCCGCAGGGAGAGTGGCGCTGTCACAGCGAGCTTCCCTGGCGGGGGGTCTTTCTCGTTCAGAATGGCCTTGAACTGCGACCGTTCGACCGCTTGCTCAGTGATGAGCCGTTCCAACGCATCTAGGTGCTGGCGGGCAGTGGAGTCCTTGCCAACGGTTTCCTGAAACTCGGCAAGCGGCCAAACTTCAATCTCGAAAACCTCGAAGGGGTCGAGAACTGACATGGCGACGGCATCGGTACGTTGATTGGTCAGATGGCGGCGAATGCGCGTCCGCAGCATTTCATTAGTCTGGCCGACATAGATTGGCTCGCCATCGTAGTCGAAAAAGGCGTAGACGCCCCATTTGTAGTTCCCCACCTTTCGGGTGACGCCTGTGGCATCTTCAAAGGGGGTATCGAGAAAACGCGCCAGATTCGCGCGCAAATCCTCGGTTTCAAACGGCGGAAAGTTAACAGAATCAGGGTCTCTACTGGTCATCCGAGAGAGAGTATCAGACTCGACGGATCGCCGTCATCTCCGATTCCTGCTGCACCACGCCGCCGCGTCGCACCGTTGTTTTCCGCACCAGCTCGCCGCCCTTTCGGGCGATGTCGAAATCGACGTGATGCAACTCATCATCCCGCCCCAGGAAGCAGGCATGAAAAGCGGTTAATAGTTCAACATTCGCAAGAGGCTGAGCGGGCGCGTGAGGATTGGCGATTGAGGGAATTGCCGCAGGCAGGAGATAAACGCAGGCGGGCGGAATGCGGAACGGGCCGAGATCAGTGGCACGGCTGGCATCCAGAAGTTTTGGGCATGGCCTGCCAATAGTGCCGCAGACCATATCCCAGATGACTACACCATCGACGCGCTGGTTGCGCGAAATCATTTCGGCGCTCAGTCGAGTATGAATACCCGACCAAGCGTTCTTGCGCGGGTCGGCGCCGGGATTTGTGCAGATGCTCCAGATTACGAATTCATCCGCATTGGCCGGGCGCTCAAAAATGTTGGTATTGTTGCCATCAAGGCAACCTTTGAGATCGATGATCGCCGTTCGCCCGCTACTCAATCGAACGATGTAGTCGTTGCGATTGGCGTCTTCCGTCAAATCCCATCCGGCGATGAAGCCGCCATCTTCCATATGATTAAGCGCGTGCTGCGCAAATTCGCGCTTGCCGCGCATCGTCGCTGAGAACTGGCCGCGAACGCGCTCAACCGCCCCCCGGAAGAGACCGGAATTGTAAAAATCCTTCTCATCCAGCCCGTGATCGCCCAGCTTGTGGGCCTCTGTTTTCAACACTTCGGCGAACCGCTCGATTTGATCGCGCAATCCCTTGTTTTGTTCACATGGGATTACACTCACGCAGCCTCCCGTTCTTGAGCGGATAAAATGCCCAGCAGCGGTTCCAGCACATGACTCGCCAAATGTCTAACGACAGGAACGGCTACGCCATCACCAGTGAGGTGATAGGCTTCATTATAGTTCCTCGGCAGCTTGTATTCATCCGGCAGGCCCATCAGGCGCGCGGTCTCCCGCGACGAGATGAGGCGTGAACGCACCGTCGTTCCATCAATTACGATGATCGTCTGCCGACTTGATCCACCGGCAGGGGTGCGCAGGCACCCTGCGACATCATCAAAACGCACTTCGGCGCGTTGAACCTTCACGCCGTTCTGGTCGAACCGGGTGCGCTTGTAAACACCGCCCACCATACGCCGCTTTGACCGCTTTGCCGCCGTCACCTTGGCCAGATTTAGCGGCGACATCATACCCAGCAATTGCTTTGTTTCGGTAGGCGTATGCCAGACAACGCTTGCAGGATTTTCTTCAATGATATCGGCGAAGGTCGAATTACGATGTGGCGGCGTCGGGACGTTCCACCACAGCAATGCGTCCTTTGCTGACTCTGAAACGCCATCGATGGCGTTGCACAGGCCGCGCGTATGGAAAGGTTCAATAGGGCCGGGAGCCAACAGGGCGGGATCAATCTCAACATCGTTGTGAACGCCGATCACGAAGAGGCGCGGCCGTGATTGCGGCACGAAAAGAGCGGCGTTGAGAACAAGAGCGCCATAGCGATACCCAGCATCGGTGAAGGTCTGGCAGATCGCCTCGAAATCCTTGCCGCCATGAGAAGTCAGCGTCCCGCAGACATTCTCCAAAGCGATAATCTTAGGCGCACGTCCATCGGCGATCAGCCCCTTAATGACATCCCAGAACGGATAGAATGTACCCGAACGCTCGCCTTTAAGGCCAGCGCCCCCACCGGCCAGAGACAAATCCTGACATGGGAACGATCCCCAGATGAGATCAGCGGTTCCGGGCAGATCGGCAGCGCGGATCTGCTTCACATCGCCAATCTTAAGCTCGCCACCTGTTCCCCAATTGGCCTGATAGGTCAGGCCCTTCTTGTGATCAAAATCATTGGCGAACAGGCACGTCCAACCCGCCCCCAGCCCGGCCCTTGCCATGCCGCCACCGGCGAAGAACTCGTAAAAGCTAGGCATTCGCCACCTGATCTTGTCCCGTGGCGGCGCCAGCATCTCGCGCCAATTTCTCTTCGATGGCTTCCGCAATCCATGTGTTTCGTGAAACGTTTCCCGCTCTTTCCGACCGCGCGTCATCAATGGCCTGAAAAGTCTCCCCTGAGAGGCGGAGATTGATCCGATCTAACGGACGGACTGTGGTGGTTCGGGCTTGCTGTGTCATGGCGCCATTATGGCGCCACATCCGAATCGTGTCTAGCCATGTTCTCTACTTGTTCCATTTTATTTCGTGGCGTGCAACTGATGCATGATCGACATGCACCGACTTCCTTCCCGCTAATCCCTGAGATTCAGCCGCGAACATGCCGGACGCAACCGCCGGTCAACAGGCTGCCCGCTCCATTCGCTGCGCTCCCGTGTTCTGACACCGAAGGAGATCGGCGTCCTGAAAATCGCCATGCAGATGCCGATGAAAATTCCGACTGACAGGCAATGTACGGTGCTTCTCGATACTATTGAGAAGGCACGCGCAGAGGACGTGGCGCTCGACCAGGCAGGCTACGAGTGACGACCTGCGGCCTCGTCAGACCACCATTTTTCGATCTCCGTCCAGAGCCATTTCTCTTTTGACAGAGCTTCGTTAATTTGCGCGATGTCGGGTATGGGACGAAACTGTGATGCCAGTTCTTCGGTCTCCCGCCTCGCTTTCTTCCAATCGGACAGGAGCGTTTCCCAACGGCGGTTCCAATAAGCGAATGGCCGCTGGTCGGGCGATGAAACTTTGATCAGATGTCCTGACGAAATTTCGGTTTCACCTTTGGCATTATCGTCCCACTTTACCTTCACCCGCCAGCCCGCCGGAATAATCCCGCCTGTTCGGGGATCGCCGCCGACATACGGCCCTGATGCGCCGACAACAGTGCCGAAACCAAATGCGCTATGATCCACGCGGTCCCCTTCTTCGAAGGGGCAGGCTCCCTGATCCATCGTCATCTCCCAATTCACTTGCTCGAATAGTATAGCTCGTCTCGTTCCATATTCTTGCCGATGAACCGGAATCCATGCACACAAAATCTGTCCAGCCATTTTTCGGTTGATGGACACACCGTCGTTGCAGGCGCGGGCCATTGCCGCTCCTTCCCGCCGATCCCTGAGATGTAAGCCGCGAACATGCCGGACGTGAGCCGCCGGTCAACAGGCTGCCCGATCCATTCGCCCCGATTGCATCGAAGCTCCCGTGTTGCCTGTTCCGCCCGTGCCGGGCTGACCGGCGGCTTATCCCGTCCGGCCTTTTCCTTCGCGTCCTCAGAAATCAGCGAAAGGAGAACGGACATGACCAGCTTTCAGACCAACCGCATCATCCACGGCGAGGCCGCCGCACAGATGGCGCAGATGCCCGACCGGAGTATCGACCTCATCATCACCGACCCTCCCTATCTGGTCGGCTACCGCGACAGGCACGGACGCACCGTCGCCAACGATCAGAACCCGGACGGCGTTCTCCCCGCCTTTCCACACATGCACCGCGTCCTGCGCGACGACAGCTACATGATCCTGTTCTGCGGCTGGAGCGCCATCGACAGTTTCAGCACCGCGTGGACGCAGGCGGGTTTCCGCACTGTGGGCCAGATATTCTGGCGCAAACCTTACGCATCCAGCGCCTGGCACACTGAATGCCGCCAGGAATCCGCATGGCTTCTGGCCAAAGGCTTCCCTGCAAAGCCGGTCGCTCCGATGAGCGATGCGCAGGAATGGGTCTACAGCGGCAACCGCTTTCATCCGACCGAGAAGTCGGTCGATATTCTCGCGCCGCTGGTGCGGGCATATTCCCGCCCCGGCGGGGTCGTGCTGGACCCCTTCTCCGGCTCCGGCAGCACATCCGTGGCTGCCATGCTTGCGGGGCGGCAGTATCTGGGTATCGAGCTGGATGAGAGTTATTGCAGCCATGCCCGCAACCGGCTCGACGGTGCCGCCCGCTACAGGAGAAAGGCGGCCTGAGCGTCCTGCCTCAAGGCCCGCCAGAGCGTCACACGGCTGACGCCGAGGCGGGAAGCGATCCCGCCGACCTTCTGGCCCCGCTCCAGATCGGCCCGCACGGCGGCCAGATCTGACCGTGACAGTTTCGGTTTGCGGCCAAGCGTCTGGCCACGCTGGCGACGGGCCTGCAATCCGGCGCGTGTCCGTTCCGATATCAGGGCGCGTTCAAATTCCGCCAGCGCCCCCATGATATGAAACACCAGCCGCCCACCGGCGGAACCGGTGTCTATCGCCTCGGTCAACGAGGCGAGGCCGCAGCCACGGGCTTCCAGATCGCCCGCCAAAGCGAGCAGATGCGGCAGCGACCGGCCCAGCCGGTCGAGCCGCCACACGACCAGCGTATCGCCACGGCCAAGCGCCGCCAGCGCCCTGTCGAGGCCGGGCCGGGCGGCAATCCTGCCCGATATGCCGTGATCCTCATGGATGCGGACGCAGCCCGCAGCAATCAGCGCATCGCGTTGCAGATCAAGATTCTGGTCGTCGGTTGAAACCCGCGCATAGCCCATTTTCGTCATCGCTTCCGCTCCTTTTGAGGAAGGAGCGGGCGCTGCGGGCAGCCGGAAAAAATGTTGCGGAAACGCTCATTTGCGCAACGCGCGGAGCGGCGGGCCAGCGACAAGAAGAAATGACGGATCAAGCAGTCATAAATAAGGCTATCAACCATCTAAGATAGTATTGAAGATGCGTAAGGTTGAAGTGCAGATTTTGCGTTGCTCATGTTAAGTATATGAGCGTATCTGAAACCAGTTAGTCAAGATTTCACTCGATTTTCCTGATCGATTTTGTACCGTGCCATCCCGCGCATTCGGAGCTGCGAGAGGTCAACATGACGGGTGTTGTTGAATACGGTTTCAGGCACGAGACAATCAGGTGTGTCAGGATCGCCCTCGTTTGCGGGCTGGTCGTCGGAGCGGCCCTTGCGCCGCCGCCCGCCCATGCGATGGAGGAGCGCAAATGCCTGCCCTTCAACCAGATGGTCGCGGAGCTTCGCGCCGAGGGTCAGCACACCATCGTTCAGGGCGATAAGGTAGGGCTTTTCGATAGTGCGGGCAGGCCCGCAACCGTCAATACCCCGAAAAGTCTCGTTATCTATACCAGCAACGGCACCGGCTCACGCGGCTATGAGGTCGGCGGCGACCGGGCGGTGGCTGGCCGGATGCCCGGCCAGCTCTGTGTCCGGGCGACGCTCGCCAACGTGCAGTTCCACAACGCCGCCGAACGCACCATTCCGGCATCGTGGCGGCTTCCCAATTCGCTGACCCGCGAACAGGTTCTGGCCGAAGCGAACCGGCGCGGCGTGACGCGCACGGCGGACTACAACGGCTCGCTCGATCAGGGCGCGAGCCATGGCGCATACCCCGCCATCAAGGCCAGTTTCGTCATCAACGGTCAGGTCAGCAGCGGCTTTCTCGACGTTCGCATGTATCCCGCCACGGGACTTGGCGCGTCAGCCACCGTCGCGGCGACCGGCTTCTCGTGGCAGACCGATACGCTGGTGAACATGGGCTATGGGCAGTTTGCCCTCGATACGTTCAGGCAACGCGCCCAGCTCGCCGCACAGACACCGCGCAAATAAGCCCCGCGTCAAACGCACCGGCTGCACCAGCCGGTCTTCCATGCCAGCCGGAGAAGCCCATGTCGGAAAAGCCCATGTCGGAGCCGTTCTCGCAACTCACCTTCCCCGACAGGGAGCAGGAAGTCCGCGCCATTCTCACGCGCATGTTCATGACCGGCAGGCATGAACACGACGATCCCGATCAGCTCTGGATGCGCCTGTGCGATCTTGTCGGACTGGATCAGGCCTGCCTGCTGGCCGGTGGGCACCAGATGGACAATCCCGACAAGTTCGACGTGATCTACGGCCAGCATATCGACGCGGCGAATGGCGGGTCGATCATCGCCCAATACCAGCTTGGCGCATATTATGCTGCGCGTCTGCCAGCGACCAACGGGCCGCGCGACGCGGATCAGGCGCGGCACTGGTTCAAACGCGCCGATGGCAAAGCCCATGCCAATGAGGGCGTCATCTTCGGCCTCGCGCACTGGCAGCAATTGGCGCGGGAGGCGTTGGCCACGCTGGACGCAGACCCGGAACCGGCGTTGACCGCACCGCCAACGACGCCCCCGGCGATAATCCCAGCGCCGTCGCCAGCGCCGCCCCGCGCAACCAATCCGGTCAGCAAATCGGGAGGAACATCGGATAAAAAATCAGCCATCGTCCAGTTCATGGTCACACTGGTCGCGGGGCCGCTCGGCCTGTTCTATTCCAATATCTGGCTGGCGATCGGCCTGACCCTCGCCGCGATCCTGACGGTCGGCATCTTCTATGTGACATGGCCGCTGATATGGCTGGTGGCGAACATCGTCGGCCAGATCGAGGTCGCGCGGTACAACCGGGCGCAGGCGGCCTAGATCGAGAAGCTGGCCGCCCGTGTCCGGGCGGCCTCATCGGCGGCGGACAGCAACGCCGAGGCATCTTGTGTAGCCGCAGCGGCGCCGGTGGCGGCGCTTCCGAATGCTGGCCTGGCGGTGGCCCGGTCAGGGCGGGCTTCCGTGTCGTCAGCGAAGGTTGTCGCGCTCCCGCTGGACTGCGAGGCGGTTGAATCCGCAGATGCAATAAGATCGGTCCTTGCGTCGCTTACAGCCGCCATCTCTGCGGAGTTGGTCCATTTTCCGGTGTAAGCCTGCGTTGCAGCCTCATTCGGGGTTTGCAGTTCAATGGACAGATCGCTCGCCGTTTTCGCAACCGCGCCCACGGTCGGATTGGATTTCACTTCCGCGTCCAGCTCGCGCAACCGCTCGTTCTCCGCGTCGGTTCGCTGGCCCGGCGGGATATTTTTGAGCTTGGCCCATTCCGCATAGGTGTCGATAGCGCGGTTTGCCGCCGTATCGGTCAGCGTCGGATCGTCCTGTTTCATGCGGGCGATCACCCCGGCGCGGAAGGTCGGGTCGCTGGTCAGGCGCTTGCCCAGCTTACCATGTTCGGCAACTGTCAGCGTGACGCCGCCAAGGGCGATCTGCTCTTGCAGATAGGCCAGTTCCGCCATGCTGTCGCGGAAGGCGTCGCTTTCCTGCTCTTCCTCTTTGCGGCGCTCATCCGCTTCCGCCGCCGTCAGTTGCGTGCCGGATTTCTGGCCCGCCGTGGACGCATCGAAGGCATTGGCAAAGAAGTCATCGGCGCTGAAAGCGAATGCGCCACGCGGCGCGTTGTCGCCGCCATTATCAGCTCCGTTCAGGATCAGGTCGAGGCGTGGAAGCCCTGTTGCCGCTATATAGACCATCGCCCCCCACAGGCCGTGTCTCATTGTTATCCTGATACAATATCAGATCATGGTTAAAAAGTTATTGAGTTATGAAAATGCAAGCGCGGCAGCGAACAGGCCGGGCGGCTCTTTCTCCCAAGCGGCAGCTAAAGCCGTCCTAGTCTTCGTTCCGCGCGGCAATCCCGCCGCACGGGAGAAGGCCAATGAAGACCATGATTGCCGCCGCCGCCGTCATCTCCATGACGGTCGCCATCGCCCCGGCCAGCGCCGAGACGTTCCGCATGGAATGCGCGGCCGGACGGCCATTGCTGTCCGCCAATAATCCGCTGGGCGCGAATGAGGGCAGCGACGCCATCCGCGTCACCGGCCAGATCGACACCAGCCGGGGTGGCTTCATCATCCAGACCGTCACCGGCACGAACATCGTCCGCACCGGATGGTCGCCGTTCACCAGCTTCGATCACCTTGGCCCGGCTTCCAAGATCGACTGGCGCGGGGCCGATGGTCAGCCGCGCTATTACGCGATGCAGCTCCGCACGAACGGCGGCGCGTTCTGGCTTGCCGGTTATACCGAGCGCAGCGGCCGCAGGGCGATGGAGTTCTATCAGGGTTCCTGTCGCATCCTCTGAAAGCGGCTGCCGCTGCTATGCGATCCAAGGGCGGGGCGAAAGCTCCGCCTTTTTTGTGCCTGTCCTGCCGGGTTTCGGGGTCTTTCGTGGAGTGACGGGAAATCGCCCGGCGCGTCCGCCGATCAATGTCCTGCCCGCGCCAGCGCAATCGCGCCCCGTGTTGAACATTCCCCTGCGGTGATCGGCGGCCTCAAGCCGCCGGTCGGGTTGCTCCCCGTCCACGAGACGAACCCGAACCAAGGAGCAGATCATGATCGACACAGACAATTACGAAATCTCCACCACCGACTGGAACGGCATCACACTGGAAATCCGCTGGCAACCCGAATGGATCAGCTACGACGATGGCACCGGCTTCGCCCACCTTGAAGTCGAGAGTATCCCCTACGGCACTCCAATTCCCGTCAGCGAGACCGGCTACAAATCGCATTTCGTTCATTCTGAAGCCGTCAACCGTCTGGGCGGCCCGCTGAACTACGTCGAGGCGTGGCTGGCACAAGCCGCACGTTCCCCGAAATGGCAGCAGGCCGATATGGCACGCCGTCAACTGGCGCTCTTCTGAGCGCCAGCCTTCTTCCCACCGGCCCGCGCCGCGCCGGGTAGCCTTCTGTTCCACGCAACAGGAGGCTTTAATGGCAGAGATCACCCCCGGACGTATCCAGCACCTCAAGGGCGAGGTGATGGACGAATGTTACCGCATCGCGGGCGACCTCGGCCTCGATATGGAAGGCGAAGCGATCCGGCACGGCCTGTTCACCCCGAAACAGGTTCCCGATGCCTTTGACGGCTTCCCGCCACGCGTGTCACTGACGCGGCTGGTGGATTTCATGTTTACCTTGCGCGAACACTACAATTTCCGCCTGCCCGACGAAGGGCTTATCCCTGATGAGCCGTATCTGCCGTTCGAGGAAGGTGATGACGATGACGGTATCCCGTGGTGACTTGGCGTACCCGTCGCTACGATCCATCGCATGAGTCGAAAATACGCAGACCTGACCGCCTATCTTGAACAGCAGAGCGGCGGTCACGTCACGCTCACCTTTGCCGATGTGGAGAAGATCGTCGGCTTCCCGTTGCCATCCAGCGCCCGCAAGCATGGCCCTTGGTGGACGAACTCGCCTTCCAAGGGGCGGCACAACGAGGCGTGGCTTGCCATCGGTTGGGAGACGACCGACCGCAACATGAAGGGCCAGACGATCACCTTCCAGCGGTCAGGTGCGGCACCCACCGATGCGGGCAAAATCGAACGGCCTGCCAAAACACCCCGCGCCGCCAAGGCGGTGTTCGATCCTGCGTCACTCACCGAAACCGACCTTGCCGCCGATTGTGCCGTGGCGCTTAATCTCAACTGGAGACGGCTTGGCGCGGTCACGCTGTCCGATACCGGAAAGCTCACCTTTCCCGCCGCACCTACCGAGGCCGGACTTTACCGGCTGATCGTCCGCACCGGCAATCGCACGAACGTCTATGTCGGCGAAGCGGTCAATCTGAAGCGCCGCTTCGGCAACTACCGGCTACCCGGCAACACCCAGCAGACCAGCCTGCGGATCAACGCCCTGTTGCACGAGGCGCTGGGTGGCAGCGGCGCGATCTTCGTTGATATCGCCTATCAGGATATCGGCCTGACCATCGGCGGCGTTCTGGTGGAAGCTGACCTGGCCGATAAGGCCGTGCGACGGATGATCGAGCAGGCAGCTATCGTCGCCCACGGCGGCATCGATGTGGAAATGCTCAACCGTTAGGCCGGATCATCCGGCGTTCTCTGGCAGTGCCGGGACATCCCTTTGGCCTCTGATATGGGGTTTTGACCCGTTGCGCGGGCGATCAATGCGGCTCGCTTCCTGACGTGCAGCTCCGCCCCGTTGCCGGTCGCGGTTTACCCACGAGCATTTGATCCCCCGCTTGCCCAACAGGTCGCGCGAACTCCCATGAGGCTGACGGAATGACCCGGCGGCAGACAGGAGAACGAAGATGACCGAACAAACCAACCGCCCCGCATTCCGGCTCTACACCGTAATCGGCCATGGCGATAAGGCACGCTGGACAGATATCGGGGTCGCATGGCGCACCCGTGACGGCAAAGGGTTCACGCTTGAACTCAACGCAGTTCCCCTCGACGGTCGTGTCGTGATGCGCGAAATCACAGCAAAAGAGGCCGCCGATTAGGCGGCCTCGATCAGCGTAAGTGCAGGCCGCGACGGGTCAGCTCGTTGCGGATCAGACCGAGAGCGGAAGCAGCTTCCGCGAAGCAGGTCGTCAGGCGTAGAGCCGTGGCGAGATGGCGGCTGGCCTGATTGAAGAGATCGGCCAGTTCGGCGTCGGTCTTCGTGCGCAGATCGGTTTGAGACAGTTTGAACATCGTTTCCTCCTTTGGGCTTCGCAAGCCCGCCGTGGGCCGCGTTTGGAGGAGCCGATGTCCGTACCCGTTCAGGCGGGCATCCATCAGGATCGAAATGCACATGGAGAAGGCTTCACGCCTTGCCCCGACCATCACGAGCTACGGATAGGTTCAGACAAACAAAGGCCCGCGCGGGGCGCGGGCCATGAGGAAATGAGGTTCTAAGGGATCAAACGGTCTGTGCGACCGACGCCGGACGGCGGACTATTCGACGATCAGGCTGCCGTTGCTAATCAGCGTCGTCAGGTTCAGGCCGGTGACGTTCTGGATTTGCAGCGCGTTCTCCCAGGCATAGGTCGAGCCGGTGCCATCGCGATCAACCTGAACGCGGGTGTGCGATGACAGCGCCTGTAGCTGGACGAAGTTCGCAATGGCGTGGCCGAGGCCGGAATCGAAGCCGATCAGCCCGGTGATATCGATCACGTCTCCAGCCGACGTGCTGAAATCCGACACGTAATCCATCGCGTTGCTGGTGGCATCGAACACGAAGGTGTCCGCGCCCGCATCGCCAAAGAGCGTGTCCTGCCCGGCTTCGCCGTTGATGATGTCATTGGCCGCGCCGCCGTGAATGTTGTCGTTGCCGCCACCGCCATAGATCGTGTCGTTACCTGCTCCGGCGAAGCTGGACAGGTAGTCCACGTCGTCACCGCGCAGATTGTCGGCATCGTCGCCACCATAGAGGGTGTCGTCGCCTTCCATGCCCCGCAGCGCGTCGGCCCCGGCTTCGCCGTACAGGATATCGTTGCCAGTGTTGCCCCAGAGATAATCCGCACCGGCACCGCCCCAAAGCGTGTCATTGTCGGCTTCGCCGCTCACCACGTCATCGCCATCGCCGCCATAGAGCGTATCGTTGCCGTCGAGACCGGATATTGTGTCGTTCCCGCCATAGCCATACAGCACGTCATGCGCGGTCAGGCCGAACAGCGTGTCGTTGCCGTTGATCGTCTCGTTCGCGGATGTGCCGGTCTTGCTGGTGAAGGTCACGCTGGACGCGCCGAACTGGTAGGAGCGCAGGAAATCGGTCGGCGCACTAACGTCCGCTCCCGCAAAGCTGCCATAGGCTGCGCCACCCGCGAATGCCGCGCCGAAGTAGATGGCGCTTCCGGTCATATTGCCGGTGATGATCGCGCCATAGGCGCTGCCGCCACTGCCGACCGTCGTGCTGAACGTGGAGCCGGACTGGCTTTGCGTGATCGCGTCGGTGCCGTTCCATGTGAACTGGTAGACGTTCGCGCCGCCATTGTCGGTGACAAGATCGATGCCGCCGCCAGCGGCGAAGAAATAGCGGTCGTTCGAGCTGGTGGAACTGTCTGTCAGCGTGTCGGAACCCAGACCGCCGATCAGGAAATCGTTGCCCTCGCCGCCCAGCAGCGTGTCCGCGCCATCCCAGCCCTGAAGGTAGTCATTCCCGCCCCTGCCGATAAGAATGTTCGCATTGGCGTCGCCTTCAAGGCTGTCCGCGTGGCCAGTGCCGGACAGGTTCTCGATCTCGAAAAGCTGTTCCGAGTGGAGTTGGAGGCCATAGAAATAGACATTTTTAGCAGTTCCCAGAATAAGGCTGGCTTCCACGCCCGCCTCCACCATAAGGTCGTAGTTGGCAGTATCAGACCCCGCGCCGCCGTAGAGGATGTTACTTCCCTCCTCGCCTTCCAGGTTGTCATTGCCGTCACCGCCGTAAAGGGTGTCGTCGCCATAACCGCCCCGTAGGCTGTCATTGTCGGCTTCGCCATACAAAGTATCGTTGCCGCCTTCGCCAAACAGGGTGTCATTCCCCGCGCCGCCGTAGAGCAGATCGGCTTCCGCCCGATCATCGATCACGCCATTATCGCCAAACAGGATGTCATTCCCGGCACCGCCGTTGATCGTGTCCGTGCCGGTGCCGCCGTAAACGAAATCGGAGAAGGCGCTGCCGATCAGAACATCGCTGCCGCCAAGGCCATAGTAGGTGTCGGCAGCGGTCAGGGTTACGGTATCAGCCGCGTTCGTCCCGGCGGAGCCGATGAATGACACGTTCGACAAAATCCAGTCTTTGGTGCGGTCAACATAGGTAGAGGTCGCCGCATCCCACATGCGGTATGTCTCGATAGCGTTGCTGTAGAATCCTTCCACGTAGGTCAGGTTGGTATAATCAACCGTCAGGATGGCGTCATTGCTGTTCGCGGCGTGAATGAGGGACAGGCTTCCAAGATCAGCATAGCTTCCGTAGTAGCTCATGTTCAGCAGATCGCTGCCCGATGAGTCGCGGATCGTACCGATCCCGCTCAGTTGAAGATAATAGGTATCGTTTCCTGAACCGCCGTCGAGCAGATCGATCCCGCCACCATTGTTCCGGAATACATCATTGCCAGACTCGCCGTAGACATGATCGTCGCCCGCGCCATCGGTGAGGGTGTCGTTGCCACCGCCAGAATGCAGGAAATCATTCCCTGTCCCGCCGTTCAGCGTGTCTCCCGCCCCGAAACTGTAAATGATATCGTCGCCTGCGCCGCCGTTGAGGACATTGGGGTTGGTGGCCGAGCCGAAGATGCGGTCGTTATATGCCGCTATTTCCGTCGTGCCGTTTGTGTAGAACCCGACAGCCGCACCAGAACCGGCCGATATGCGGCTGTAGATTGAAATACCTTCCGGCACCGTGGTCAGGTCAAGCGTTCCATCCGTGAACACTGCCTGCTCAATGACCGTTTTCAACGTGCTGCCGGAGATGCTGTATTGCCCATCGATTACGAGGGTCGATCCGTCCGGCATGATGAACAGCAGGTCGAGACCGCCGTAGGTGCCGCGAATTTCTACCTCATCCATCGTGTAATTGAAGATGATCTTGTCGAAGCCAGCGAGAAGCGGGGCACCGCCGGATGTGGTATCCGAGGCCGCATCGACGACAAAATCGTGACCGGATGAGGCGTAGTAAATATCATCGCCATATGAGCCGTACATCTGATCGTCGCCTGCGCCTCCGTCGAGCGTGTCATCGCCGTTGTACGACGATATCACGTCATTTCCGCTGGAACCCGTGATGGTGTCATTTCCCGAAGTTCCAGTGTGCGTGTTGAAACCACCCGGAGTTTTAAGCTGAACGCTATAGGTCGGCAGCAGTGCATTCAGATCATAGGTCGTGCCATTGATCTCGATATTTTCGACGAAGCTCGTTCTGGTTGTCCCGTAATATTTGCTCTCCTCGATATACGGCAGATAGACCGAATAGCCGCCGAGCGTCAGGACGAGGTTGGTGGCCTCATAACTGAAGCCAAGATCGCCGACGCTCAGGCCGTCAGCATTGATGATACGCAGCGTATCTATCCCCCCGCCGACCGCGACCTCTTGCAGCCTATCAGAGCCTAGCGCCTGAGCGAAATCGACGCGGTAGTGGTCATCGCCGGTGCCTCCTGTCAGGACGTTCGAGCCGGACTCACCCCAAAGAGTGTCGTTGCCGTCGCCACCCCAGATATGATCATCGCCACCGCCGCCGTAAAGCGTGTCGGCTCCGCTGCCATCGGCTGCCGCGATATGGGCGCCATTGCCGCTATGATGTTCACCGCTGACTGCGCCATATCCGACATTGCTGTCGTAAACTTCGCCGTCACCGTAGATGTAGTCGTTTCCGGCACCGCCTCGCAGGACGTTATTCCAGGCGTTCCCGATGAGAGTGTCGTCCTGATTGGAGCCAGTCGCATTTTCGATTATGGCATTGAAAGCGATGGCAACATTGCCAGGATCGGGATCGGAGGAAGATGCGTCCTCATCCTTGGCAATTTCGCTCAGGCCGGTAGCGGTGTTTCCAATGCTGCTGAATCGGCCCTGTCTCAGATCGATTTCCGCTGAAACCTGCGACGCGCCTGCATTGAGGGTGTCGTTACCTCCACCATCCCATATCGTGTATAAAAACGCCTTGTCCGGGTCGGTGACAAAGTTCGGATTCATTGTTGCGAGAGTGTAGGTCGTATCGCCTGACCTCTTATCAAAATTCGCGCCATAAATCGCTTGTAGGGCAGCGATATCCATGATTTGGAGGACGTGAGGGGCAAATCTATCACCAGTAATCGGATCAAACATGCCTGGCGCAGAGTCTACAGCATAAGCGGCTACCGTATACTTTTGATTGTCGAGATAAGTTCCTTCTATACTGGGCAATTTACTATCAACGCCCAATGCATGAAGCGTTTCCTCCAATATTACTTTATACCCCTGACTTTGCATACCGTAACCGGATTCCCAAAAATCCTTCTCGCCGTAGAAGAATATGTCCCCGTGCTTGAGGCTGGCATTACTTGGAAAGAGGGAGGGATTATATTGAATTACGAAAGCATTGAGATCGGGATCAGGAATAGCAGACCCGCTGGAGGTTGGAATAGGATAATTTGCTTCTAACTGTCCAATGAGAATGAGTGGGAGATCGCCCCCGGTTGCTGGTCCAAAGTTAATTTTCGCTACATCGTCGAATAACGTATCACTGTCAGAACTTACGTATCCATTTAGAACGATATTTTCGTAATTGCTTTGCAAGGTGGAATTGTAGTCGTCAACATAGTAATAATACTCATTGGTTGATGAGTAGTATGCTGGAAGGCTGCTTACCGTGTTGGCGAAGCCTACGGTGATCAATTTGTAATCCAGACCCGTGCCGACAAGCGTAACGCTGACACCGGGTACGGCTGAACTGCCTGATCCGCCAATAAAGTTGTAGGAAAGTAAGAAATTCGCAAAGTCCGAGAATTCCATTAACGAGCCTTGAGATGTTCGGGAATTGGTTGAGCGCCGACGACTAAATCGGTATCGGCAGGCTTTATATTCAGAATGTGCATTACCGTCGGAACGCCACCGCCGAACGTAAACCAACAGGTAAATATAGTTAGGACAATTATTGCCAGAATCTGTAATAGCTTTCTCATAAAAGAAAGATCAGACATATCCTAACCGATTAAAATCATATATTTATATTTTTCCACAGCTTGGTTCAGCACGATAAGTCAGGCCCTCGTCGAGTCCAATGCGGCGTAGCTGTCCGCTCTGCGCCTGATTGCCGTTTGAACTCACGTAGTCGATATATTGAATTTAACGGCTCTCTTTGGGCTGAGAGATGGCTGGAGTTCCTCCGGTGTAGGAATCAGACCGCCCATAAGGATCGTATTGGCTATCTCCGAGCACAATCACTCTCCCAGCTCCGAATACAAGCCAGTATATTGCAGCAAATGCGATTATAGAAATAGAGACAGTTAACCATCGTTTCATTCTACGTCCTTTTTAATACGCAGAACTCTACATTGATAATTTCAGAGTTAAACTGCGCTAACTTGGGTGGCAGTATTGTATCCACAAAAATAGTAGCTCGATCTCACGTCCTATGTTCGAAGATTAGCGACCAAGATCAAGACCGCGCCCAGGGCGGTTCGGTCGCATTGGCGTTTCTGACCCAGCGCGTCGCCCGAACTCCCCCCGCAGCCTTGGCGTCTGACGATCAGACATCAGGCGATAATTTGCCGCCTGCTTATGCAGTGCCAATATCTGCTCGGCATGGCGGGTGCGCATTTCGCGAATCTGCTGCTGCAATCGTTGCCGTTCCGCGAGCTGCGCCGCCACCAGCGCCTGCCGCTGTTCCCGGTCGCGTTGCAGGCCCCAATGCGCCTCAACCTCGTTCTGCCGCTTGGTCTTCTGGTAATCGCCGGTGACGCGATCCCATAAGCCCATCACGCCGCCGCGGAGGCGTCCCGCCCGCTGCGTCGTTTCCGCGTTCCAGCGTTGTTTCTGGCCTTCATCGAGCCGCTTGCGCTCGTCGGAATGATCGCGTTGCATCGCGTTCCGCTGTTCCAGCAGCGGCTTCATGGCGTTGCCCGCTATGCGTTTCGCTTCGCTGATGAGGCGGCTCAGACGCGGCGCTAGTTCATTGCCGATACGAGCCAGAATCTGCTCGACTGACGGCAGGTCATCCGGCTTGCCCAGCTTGGCCGAGACTTCCTTACTCTTCTTGTCGATCAGCCGCGAGACCGCGAACACCTCGCCCTCGTAAGTGACGGCAACATGACCGCGCCGGTCGCCTTTGGCCAGATACAGCCCGCGCTCTTCGAGCGCCTTGGCGAAGCCGTTCCGGCTGTCGGACACCGCCCAGCATTCCTGCACCATGCCGCGCAGATCATCCGCTTTCAGCCCGGCCCGTTTGGCCTGCTGCCATTCGGCCAGCGTGAAGTTGCGCGGATCGCGGGCCTTCCTGTCCATCATACCGGCGGGCATCTTCCAGCCGTTATCGAGATAAAGCTCCTTCGACACTTCGCGGAGCTTTGTTTTGTAGAATGAGAGCTGCTTCGCCGTCGTGGTCTCGGCATCGACGCGCGACCAGACACAATGCGCGTGGCGACGGCCTTCCTTCTCATGGAACACGACCACACGCGGCTGGCCAGTCAGGCCCAGCTTTTCCTCGATCTTATGAATCGCGCCCTCGAAAACCTCCGGGCGGACATTCTCGCCTTCCGGCGGGTTCAGGCTGACCGAGAACAGGTATTGCTTGCAGCGCGTGCCGCTGGCCAGCGCCTGCGCTTCCTTGAACGCGCCGACGACCGACTCGGACATGAAGCCGCGCACTTCCGCCACCTCGACATGCTCGTTCTGTTCGGCGTTCAGCAGGTGCAGGCCGAGCTGTTTGCCGCCGCTGCGCTGGCTGGCTTTCAGGATCATGGCGCGGCATCCAGACCGAGCGCCTTGACCAGCATCTGCCGCATGGCGGCGATATCAGCGGCGGCTTCCGCCAGAGCGGTTTCCGTGTCCGGCGTGACCGGCAACGTGCCGAGGTTGGCCTGTTTGGCGAGTTGATTCAGATTGTTGGCGATGCGTGATTGTCCGAGTCCGCCGAGCAATTGGATTAACGCCTGTCTATCGGCTGGTGTTATCCGCGACCGGCGCGGCGGCTCCGCCAATAGTCGTTCACGGATATATGCGCCGAGCGGCGTTCCATCCGCCTGCTGTTCCAGCCGGGCGCGTTCCTCGAATGAGAGGCGAAGGGAAAACGGGGGATCGTATGGCTTCCGCGCCATTCGTACCCCCGATCAGCGCCGGTGACGCCTCCGCGCAACAGCCGGGACGGCTTCGCGCGGGGCGCTACCATCCTCACCGTCATTCGCCGAGATGAGCTTTCCTTTGCCGAGCGAGCTGAACCGCAGAACATTGTTCCACTCTTCAAGCTGTGTCAGGATGGGGTTCGAACTTGCTCCCAGCAGGCCCGCCAACGGCCCGTTTCCAACGGTTCGCATCAGTCCACAGCACTTGCCAAAATCACCGGAGTTGCGACCTTTATCGCATTGGTTCGGCCGTACCTGTTCACAAGCCTCCATCATGGAACAGGCATCGGATAGGGTATCGGATACCATGCTGAACGATGCACAGCTCCGTGCGGCGAAACCCAAGGATAAGCCGTACAAACTCTGTGACGCACACCAACTCTATCTCTTCGTCACGCCGAAGGGGACGAAGGTGTGGTGAATGAATTTCAAACATGACGGAAGGGAGAAGAGCTTGTCGTTCGGCGCTTACCCGCTCGTCCGCCTCGTTGCGGCTCGCGAGAAGCGCGACGAGGCGCGGCGGCTCTTGGCCAATGGTGTCGATCCGTGGACTTGTAGTGGGGCCGAAGTCCATGGTGGGCTGGCCGGTGTGCGCGCGCCGTGAAACCTACAGCCCCAGTTCTTCCAGTCCGGGATGATCCTCAGGTCGTTGCCCGAGCGGCCAGTGGAACAGGCGCTCCCCCTCGGAGATCGGCAGGTCGTTGATACTTGCGATCCGCCGCGCCATCAGGCCACTCGTCGCGAACTCCCAATTCTCATTGCCATAAGAGCGATGCCAGGCACCTGCATCATCATGCCATTCATAGGCGAAGCGCACCGCGATCCGGTTACCGTCATAGGCCCACAAACCCTTGATCAGCCGATAGTCCTGCTCACGACCCCACTTTGCGGTCAGGAAGCCGACGATGGCATCCCGCCCCTGAAGAAACTCGGACCGGTTCCGCCACTGGCTGTCCTCGGTGTAAGCAAGCGCTACGCGCGCGGGATCACGGCTGTTCCACCCGTCCTCTGCGGCGCGAACCTTTTGCATTGCGGTCTCATGGGTGAAAGGCGGGAGGGGCGGTCGCGACATCGGGTAATATCCTTTCAGGCAAAGGGCGTGGCGAACTCCAGGCGAATGCCACCGGGAATGAAGATGAGGAAGTGGCGCGTCGAAGACCCCGGACGGATGGGACCGGGCACCGCATCGACCATCACCTCCGGATGTGCCGTCACCGCCTGCCATGCCGTTTCAAGCGCAGCATCGTCGGCGACCGACAGCGAGAGATGATGAAGACCTATATTGGCGCGCCGATCGAAGGCGCGGGCGGTCAGCGGGTCGGCTGCGCGCCACAATGTCAGCAGGATCTCTCCATCCGATACGAAGATGGAGGGATAGTCGGGCACGCCGCCTATCTCAGCGAAACCCAGCGTGCCACAAAAGAAGGCGCGCGCCTGATCGAGGTCGGGCACGGTCAGGCCGACATGATGAACGCCTTGCGTGAGTTTACCGGTCATGATGTTGTTCCTTCCAATTGAATTATGCGGGCACGCAACGCCGCGATCTCGTCAAAGAGGGGCTGGTAGGCGCGCTGCGCCTCCGCCTCGGTGAAGCGCGGCGTGATGTGCTGCGGACAGTTCCAGTCGAATCCGATGACGTCGATCAGGAACGCACGTTCCGGCTCGGCAGAATAGTCTGGCGGCATGAGCGCAGCGATGTCCGCGGGATCCTGGCTGGAACGAGCATGGCCGATGATCTTGAGCCGGCGGCGGTTCGGATAATCCATCATGAACAGCGAAACACGGTCGTCAGCCGCAAAATGTGCGGCGGAGAGATATTGCCGATTGCCACGATAATCCGCAAACCCGATGCGATTGCCCTCAATCTGACGGATGAACCCTCTCGGCCCGCCACGATGCTGGACATAGGGCCAGCCATCTTCGGAAACGCTCGCCATGTAGAAACTGTCGCGGGCGGCGATGAAGTCCAGTTCGCGCTTTGTCAGCACGTCAACGGGCCCCGCGTCCGCTTCCATGCGGGCATGGGAGGCGCGCGATCCCGCTGCCGCTTGCATGGCGCGGGCACCGGGTCCGAAAAGCGTATGGAGGTATGTTTGTGCCATGGACAGCGACATAGCGCGTTGCCGCTGGCGCGATAATCGGCGATGATCGACGTTCACTATTTCACTTTGAGGAATAATGGACCGCTTCGAGAGCCTCTCAGTTTTTGTCGCCGTGGCCGAGCAGCGCGGTTTCGCGGCAGCCGCCCGGGCGCTGGATATGTCACCGCCGGCAGTCACTCGCGCAGTCGCGGCGTTGGAGCGGCATCTCCACGTCAATTTATTCCACCGCTCGACTCGGGCGGTGTCGTTAACGGACGAAGGGGCGGTCTTGCTCGACCGGGCGCGGCGGATACTCGCAGACCTGCGTGAGGCAGAGCAGATCGCCATGGGAGGGCGATCCGTGCCGCGCGGACAACTCTATGTGACTGCGCCGGTGATGTTCGGGCGCCTGCATGTGCTGCCCATCATCAATGCGTTGCTGGCTAGCCACGCGGGCCTGAACGCGCGCATGATGCTGCTCGACCGCAATGTCCGCATCATTGAGGAGGGCATAGACGTGGCGGTGCGGATCGGGGTGCTGGCGGACAGCACGCTGCGCGTCGTTACCGTCGGCGCAGTCCGGCAGACCATCGTGGCGAGCCCGGCCTATCTCGCCGCACATGGCGTGCCCACCGATCCAGCCGAACTTGCCAGGCATCATTGTATTCTGGGCAGTGGAGTGCGCGTCGGCAGCACTTGGCCATTCGGTGTACGGGGCGACCATATCGTAAATGTGATTCCCCGCCTGACCGTCAACAGCGTTGATGCGACCATCGCGGCTGCCGAGGCGGGTGTGGGGCTCGCCAATGTGCTGAGCTACCAATCAGCGCCGCGCATCGCGAACGGGCAGTTAGTGGAGGTGCTGGCTGATCATGCCCCGTCTCCGATGCCAGTCAGCCTGCTCTATGATCCCGGTCGAGCGGCTATGCCTGCGGTTCGCGTGTTCATTGAGGCCATGCGGGAACAAGGCAGGCGAGGAGCTTGGTCCTGATCAGGATCTGTGCGAACCGAGAGTGCACAGACATTGGCGCGAAAACAGCGCGGAACGTCTGCTTGCGGGAATCGGACCTTTCCCTTTTAAAGGACCGAAATGGGTCGCTTATGATGCACCAGACTGCCTTTCCATAGGACCCTGCCGCCGTCCAAATGGCTTGGGGCAACGACAGATCTTGATGTAATTTGGCGTTCGCGGGCAGGACTTTGTTGACGGTCGCTACGCCTTCGATCGGGAAAAAATGAGTGCATCCATGGACCATGCACCGCCGCCGCGGGCGACAAGGGGAAGCAGGATCGCGGCCCAACTGAGATGCGTCGGCCATGCGTCGGGATAGCCGAATACCTGGATGACCAGCGTCATGCCGAGCAGGGCGAACGCCGAAAGCCGCGTGAACAGGCCCAGCGCCAGCAGGATAGGAAACAGATGCTCCGACCAGGTCGCCATCGTCGCCGCAAGGTCGGACCGCACGAGCGGCAGGGCATATTCGGTGCGGAACAGTTCATATGTGCTCTCGGTGATGGTGATGACGCCCTCCACCTTCGTGCGTCCCGACAGGAAGAATATGCCCGCAATGCCGAGCCGCGCGACCAGCAGCAACAGCGCATCGGGCAGCAGCGTTTCGATTCGCCGGACGATGGCGTCGCGGATTGTGAAGAGCAGGTTCATCGTTCGTCTCCAGAAAGGATGGCCGGGACGGAATGGCGCCCCGGCCGTCCGGTTCACGCTTTGGGAGAAAGCGTGCCGTTGCCCTTGGGTGTCTTGATCGACGTGCAGGTGCCTGCCTTCACCAGTTTCCAGGCATTGCCCTGGTAGTCGACCTTCGACGTGCCGGCGCAGCTCGTGCCGGGACCAGCCGCGCAGTCATTCTTGCCGGCGAGCGAAACGCCGTAGCATTTTTCCATTTTCGGCTTCGTCTCTGCATAGGCGGACGCGGCGAGCGCGGTTGCCGACGCGATGGCTATGCTGGCGGCGAGCGCCGCACGAGTGGTACGCATGATGATGTCCTCTTCGATCCGTCGCCTCTGCGCGCGGTCCGGTCAGTGGCCGGACCGCGCGGTGACCGGGGAGGAGGCGGGAAGCCCGTGTCACATCGGCGGGTTCGGGCAAGGACGAAATCCGGTTACAATCGGTCGGCGCAAAATATTATTCGCCGATGGTGTAACCGATGGCCGGTCCGGCCCGAACATACGGGCGAGGAGATAGAATGCAGACCACAGAGGAGCATCTGCGCGCGTTGATGATCGATGGGCTGGACGGCGACGCCGCCGCCCATGCGGCATTGCTGCGCCAGCTTGTTCCGCTGCTGCGGGGTTTCTATCGACGTCGTGTTCGCGGCGCTGACGATGATGTCGAGGATATGGTGCAGGACACCCTTATTGCCGTTCACACCCGCCGCGCGACCTATGATCGCACGCGCGCCTTCACTGCCTGGCTCTATGCGGTCGCCCGCTACAAGATGATCGACCATTTCCGCCGCGTCGGACGGTTGCGGCCGATCGATGATCTGGAAGACTATCTGGTCGGCGACGAATTTGAAGCAAGCAGCATCGCAAAACTCGACATAGACGATCTGCTGAAGCAGTTGCCGCCCAAGCAGGCGCGGATGATCCGCGCGACCCGACTGGAGGGGTTGAGCGTTGCCGAAGCGGCGAGCGCCGAAGGCGTAGGCGAATCCGACGTTAAAGTCTCGGTGCATCGCGGGCTGAAGGCGCTGATGACGCGGGTGCAGGGAGCGATTCGATGAACACGGACGATCTGATCCGGCAGCTTTCCACTGATACACGCCCGGTGGCCCGAAACAGCGTCGGATGGCGGTTGGCCATAGGTATCGTCGCTGGCAGTATTGCATCGGGGCTGCTGATCCTGGCGTCGATCGGCGTCCGCCCGGATCTGGGCGCGGCCATGCAGGGCCCATCCTTCTGGGTGAAATGGGGATACACCCTTTCCCTGTCGATCGCCGCGCTGATGATGACGGCCCAGCTCGCCCGTCCCGACAGCGGTCGATTGCGCGGCTTGTGGGCTCTTGGGATACCCGTCCTGCTTCTCGCGGCGGTCGGCCTGCTCGAACTGGCGCGCACGCCATCGTCGCAATGGCTGGCGATGTGGCTCGGCCATAGCTGGAAGAGCTGCCCGTGGCTGGTGCTGTCGCTGTCGGCACCAATCTTTGCCGGCTTGCTATGGTCGTTCCGCAGGCTCGCCCCTACCCGGCTCCGCGCGGCGGGTGCGGCCGCCGGTCTGTCGGCAGGAGCCTTTGCGGCGACCGTCTACTGCATCCATTGTCCCGAAGTGTCGGCGATCTTCGTCCTGACCTGGTATTCGCTGGGAATATTGCTCGCGACCTTGATCGGCATGCTGGTCGGGCCGCGGCTGCTGCGCTGGTAGGCGCAAACCGCGCGGTTACGGAGCCTATTTCCCGGTCCCTAAAATTCCAACCGCCCCTGTAACCGTGCGCCGCTCCAAACCGAATGACAGGGGCCATAGTGGCTCAACATATTTTCGGAGAGATCATCATGCTCACCTATAATAGCGGCATCGGCATGGCCGCTTCCGCCGCCGCCATCGCGATCGTATCGGCAGCAGCGGCCCCGGCCGTGGCGCAGGACGGCGCGGATACGAAGGTCGTTCATTGCTACGGCGTCAACAGCTGCAAGGGCACGTCCGACTGCAAGACCGCCAGCAACGAGTGCAAGGGGCAGAATGTCTGCAAGGGCCATGGTTTCAAGGCCATGACGATCAAGGCGTGCAAGGCGGCCGGAGGCAGCCTGACCGAGCCGAAATGACGTTCCCATGCCCGGCGCGACCATTCGCGCCGGGCAGTCCTCATGAGCAGGGAGTATGCCCATGATCCCGTCTTTTCCCGGTTTCGGACTTGGCCTGCGCAAAGAACATTATGCCGACTTTCTGGACCATCGCGTCGCGGTCGATTTTCTTGAGGTGATATCGGAGAATTTCATGGTCGACGGCGGTCGGCCGCGGCGCATCCTGCGCGATATTCGCGCTCGCTACCCCGTCGCCCTGCATGGCGTGTCCATGTCCATCGGCTCCGCCGACGGCCTCGATCGAGCCTATCTCACCCGACTTCGCGCGCTGGTGGACGACATCGAACCACTGTTCGTGTCGGATCATCTCAGCTGGTCGCGGATCGAAGGATTCAATTCCCACGATCTTCTGCCATTGCCCTATACGCAGGAAGCATTCGACATCGTCTGCGCGAACATCGACCGCGCCCAGAATGCGCTGGGCCGTGCGATGCTGATCGAAAACCCGTCGACCTATATCGAATTCGCGCCGGCGGACATGACCGAATGGCAGTTCATCGACGCCCTGTGTGCGCACACGGGCTGCGGCCTGCTGCTCGATGTCAATAATGTGTTCGTGAGCGCCAGCAACCACCGCTTCGACCCCATCGCCTATCTCGATGCAGTGCCGCATGAACGCGTGCGCCAGATTCACCTCGCCGGGCACAGCCAGGGCGACCATTTGCTGATCGACACGCACGACCAGTCCGTGCCTTCGTCGGTGTGGCAGCTCTATGCGCATGTCCTGCCGAAGCTCGGGCCGGTCGCGACGATGATCGAGCGCGATGACGCCATCCCGCCGCTGGCCGACCTGCTGGCCGAACTTTCCACCGCGCGTCGGATCGCCGCCGGGAAGCTGGAGGAAGCGGCATGAGCCTGCTGGCATTTCAGCGCGACATGCGGGACTGGCTGTTACGGGAAGACATGGCTGCTGTCGATCGCATCGGAGCAGCGGCGGGGCCGGGCCTTGCCGTCTATCAGAATAATTACCGCACCCAGCTTGTCGCCTGTCTGGAAATGAGCTTTCCCCGAACCCGTGCGTGGATCGGCGAGGACATGTTTCTTCGCGCGGCCGTGCATCACATCGATAGCGTCCCGCCGAGCAGCTGGACGCTCGACGCCTATGGACGCGATTTTCCGGCGACGCTCGCGCAGCTTCATCCGGACGATGCCGAGATCGCGGAAATCGCCGGCATCGAGCTTGCGCTGGAGGAACTGTTCGTTGCAGCCGACAGCCCTGCCGTTGGACTGGACGGTCTGGGCGGTGTCGATTGGGATCGCGCGGTGTTGACCTTCGCGCCGTCGATCGACCTTTTGCATCTTAACACCAATGGCCTTGCCATATGGTCGGCGCTGATTGATCAAAAGGAACCACCCACGCCGCAATATCTGGAGACGCCCGATGTCGCCCTCTTGTGGCGCCAAGGCGAACAATGCCGCATAAGGTGCGTCGATGATGCCGAATTGCAGGTGCTACTCAAGGCGCGTTGCGGCATGACATTTGGCACATTATGCCGCGACGTCGCACAGTTGCTCGGAGAAGAAACAAGCATGACGCTTGTTGGACGGTGGCTAGGTCTATGGCTTTCCGATCATATGGTCGTCGCCATAGACGATCGCGAGCAAGCAGCGCCTTGCTTATAGTCAGCTGTGAAGTAAGGTTCGGTCGGTGCGGTTTCCCCCGAGGAATTGCAAAATTGGTCGTTCCGCTATTTCAATTCGTCATCTGAGGTGATCCGCCTCGGCGTCATGATGTACGTGCGCTTCCCGTTATCGCTGGAACGCCATCTCGTCGATCGAAACCTACAAGGAGAGACGCTCTTCGACCTTGGCAACGTAGCGGTCGGTCGTGAGCTAGGCCCCTGCCCTTCCGGTCCGAAGCGCATCCGCTGGAGAGGAGTGTCTTGTGCTCCAGATAATAAGCAAGTTACGGAAATCGCACAAGAATGGTGGTTCCGATAGCGCCCTCGCCGATTTCGACGCTGGCGCCCATGCGCGATGCTGCGGACCGAACGATGGCAAGGCCTAGGCCCGTGCCATCAGGCCCTTGCGCCCCTTCGAGGCGAACGAAGCGTTCGAAGATCGTCTCGCGCTTGTTCGGCGGTATGCCTGCGCCGTCATCGCTGACCATCAGCATCGTTTCGCTCGGCCGTTGCAGCAGCGTGATGGTGACCGTACCACCCCGCCGGTTGTAGCGGATGCCGTTGTCGATGAGGTTGGCGATGATCTCGAAAGCCAGCGTGCGGTGGCCGGATATGACATAGTCCGCACCATCATCAGCATCCAGATTGAGTTCAATCCCTGCGGAGATTGCCTGGTTGATGAGGCGGCCGATGACGGCTGCGCTGACTTCCTTGAGGTCGACGGACTCCAGCGGCGCGGAAACGCCGGCCTCCTCGGCGCGTGCGAGCGCGAGCAGTTGCGTAACCAGCCGTTCGAGGCGCGTCACGGCATCGCCAATCTCGTCCAGCGCTTCGCTCGATCCGCGCCGGGCCAGCGCAACCTGTACCTTGAGCACGGACAACGGCGTACGCATCTGGTGCGAGGCATCGGCCGTGAAGCGGCGGACGCCACCGGTCGCATGGTCCAGCTGCGCCAGCAACTGGTTGAACGCCGTTGCCAGAGGCAGCAATTCGCGGGGCAGAGGGCCATTGTCGAGCGGCGAGAAGTCCGGGCGGCTGATGAGTTCCCGCGATTCGATCGCGCCGCGAAGCCGGGCGAGCGGCCGCAGGCTCCAGCTAAGAGCGGGGCGCAGTAACAGCGTCGCGACCCCGACCAGTGCGAGTTCGGCCAGCAACAGCGCGCCCAGAAGGCGTCGGGTCAGCGCCTTTCTGTTGTCGAGCGTTTCGGCGATCTGCACGATGACCGGGCGATCGATCCGGGGCAGCATCCGCTTCACCTCGCCAATGCGGATGTCTTGGCCCCGATAGCGCGCGAACCGGAACCGTATCTGGTCGGTTGTCAGCGCCGCCGGATCGGGCGCGGGCAGGTCGGAATAGCCTGTGAGCAGTTGGCTGCCCACGGCGATGCGATAATAGACATTATCGCGCTCGCTATTTTCCAGCATGCCGAACGCGGCGGGCGGCAGGTCCAGCGTGACCTCGCCCCGTTCGACCTGTACGGTTTCGGCAATGGCGCCCAACGCGCCGCCCAGCACCCGGTCATTGGTGCGGCGCACGACATCGGCGATCAGGGTCGCGCCGCCAATGCCGATGATCGCGGCCACCGCCAGTAGCGGTCCAAGCATCGCCGCCAACAGCCGGGTGCGCAGCGCGATCGCCCGGCGCGGTTCAGCGCCCGGTTCAGCTGGCATCTAGCATGTAGCCAACGCCGCGCACGGTACGGATTCCGGGGCCGTCGGGCGCCAGCTTGCCGCGCAGCCGCGTGACATGCACCTCGATCGCATTCCCGCCAACCGGCTCGTCGAACCCAAAAACCTCCCCGATCAGCAGTTCGCGCGGCACGACCTGACCCGCGCGGGTGGCAAGCGCCTCCAGCACCGACAATTCGCGGCGGCGCAGGTCCAGCGGACGTCCCGAAACGTCCGCAATGCCCGTTGAGCGATTTATGGTCAGCGCACCGACTATGATTTCGGGAGTCGGATCGCCTCCACGCCGCAGCCCCAGCGCCCGCACGCGGGCCTCCAATTCTTCCGGCTCGAACGGCTTGCGCAGATAATCGTCGGCGCCCAGGTCCAGTCCGCGCACCCGGTCGTCCAGCGCGTCGCGCGCTGTGAGCATCAGCACCGGGACGCGGGCACCGCGTCTGCGCATCTCGGCCAGCACGGTGAAGCCGTCGATATCGGGCAGTCCCACGTCCAGGATCACCAGCGCATAAGGCTCGCCGCTGACGACCGACAGGGCGTCTTCGCCGGTCGCGACATGATCAACGGCATGGCCGCCCGCGCGCAGCAAGGCGGAAATGCTGCGCGCCAGCGCGGCGTCGTCCTCGATCATCAAAATGCGAATAGGGCCATCCGATGCTGAAAGGTTGATGACAGTTCGCTTCGTATCGCACCCTTGCATCTTATCCGAACACAGAGACGGAAAGCGAGGAGAGGAAGTGATGCGAAGGGTTATTCTGAAGATAGCGATACTCGCAAGCCTGTCTATGCTGGCCATCCCGGTGAGCGCGCAGCAGCGGCCGACCGGCTATCCACGATCCTATGACCAGCTGATCGCCGACGCGCGGGCGGAGCGGCAGGTCATCATCTACGCCAATGCCGACCGTGCTGAAATGGCGCCTGTCATCCTCGCTTTCCAGCGCCGCTATCCTGGGGTGTTCGTGAAATATGCGGATCTGGGTTCGACCGAAATCTCGCGCCGCTTCGTCGCGGAGACGCGCGGACGCAAGCCGTCTGCCGATCTGGTCTGGTCCTCCGCGATGGACTTGCAAGGCAAGCTCATCAATGACGGCTTCGCGCAGAGCTATGCGAGCCCCGAAAAGCCTGCCCTGCCGGCATCGGCGGTGTGGAAGAATATGGGGTTCGGCGTCACCGCCGAACCGATCGGCTATGTCTACAACAGACAAGCGATCCCCGATAAGCGGGCGCCGCGCACCCACGCTGCGCTCGAAGCGCTGCTGCGGCGCGATCGCCGCGCGCTGACGGGGAAGGTAACGACCTTCGATCCTGCGCGCTCCAATGTCGGCTATCTCTATCTGACCGAAGATTTCGCGACCACTCGCGACACCCGATCTCTGGTGGAGGCGATGGCCGCGACTCGCCCGGTGCTGGCCACCGCAACAGAGCCGATGCTGCGCGCCGTGGCCGAGGGGCGTCAGGTGATCGCCTATAATGTCATCGGCTCATATGCACTGGAGCGGGCGCGCCGGGACCCCCGGATCGGCGTCGTTTTCCCGCAGGATTATACGATCGTCACCTCGCGCATCGCATTCATCGCGCGGGAAGCGCGGCACCCGGCGGCGGCCAAGCTGTTCCTCGACTTCCTGTTGTCGCGCGAGGGGCAGTCGCTGCTCGCCCAGCACAGCCTGTGGCCGGTGCGCACCGATATCCGCGCCCATCGCCTGCCTGCCGCACAACTCCGGCCGATCCGCATCGGGCCACAACTTCTCGTCAATCTCGATCGTCTCAAACGCCAACGCTTCCTGCGCGACTGGAACACGATCCTCACTTCCGGAGCCGAAGGCAAATGACGTCAACTATCCTGCGCGGCGGCTGTACCGCACTGGCGCTGATCGCCGCCACACCAGCGCTGGCCCAGGTGCCGAGCAATGCGGACCTGGCCGATCTGATACGCGTCCAGGCCGCCGAGATCGCGTCGCTGAAGGCGCGGCTGAACAAGCTGGAAGGGCACAATGCCGCCATGGCCGTGGCGCAGGCCGCTTCGGCGCCCGCGCCACAATCGGCACAGCAGCAGGCTGCGCCACCAATGATCGTCAACCCTTTCGCACCGCAGATCGTGCCGCCGGGGCCCGCCGATATCGACGTCGCACAGGCCCGTGCGATTGCCGCCAATCCGGCCGGTGTGAAGACCGAATGGGGCGCGGGCCTGCCGGTATTCCGCTCGGCCGACGGCGTGTTCACCTATAAGCCTCGCGGCCGCATTCTGGTGGACGTCAGTTCCACGATGGGCTCGCGCTACGAAGGACGCAACACCACGACCACCGGTATGCGCGCCTTGCGTCTGGGCTTGGAAGGCGGCGTCGGTCCGCATTTTTTCTATCAGTTCGAAACCGACTTTTCCGAAAATGAAGTCGATATCGTCACTGCCTTCATGGGCTGGCGCAACAAGCTCGGCAGCAAGGTCGATTATGACGTGCGCGTTGGCCATTTATTCAACGACCGTGCGTTCGAGGGCAGCACGGGCTCCGATTCCACACCCTTCCTGGAACGCGGCACGGTATCGACTGCGATCATTCCGCAGCGCGGCTTTTATGGCATTGGCATCATGGCCCGGATGTTCGGCCCCAACTGGCACGCATCGATCGCGGTCACCGGTGACCGGGTCGATGGAGAGCAGGCGACCAACGACAGCCGCACCGTTTCGGCGCGGGCGCACTGGAATCCGATCTCGACGGATAGTGCGCTGCTGCATATCGGCGCCTGGGGCTTCGACGAGGCACTTTCCAGCGCTGCGACCACGCTGACGCGAAGCACCGTGATCGGCGGGCGTTTCAACGGCGCGGTGCGGGTGGGGACGGGCGAACTGCTCGGTGGTCGCTCGACCACTGGCTATGGCGTCGAACTGGGCGGTTATGCCGGCGGGCTGTGGGTGATGGGCGAAGCGGGGCAGAGGGTCGCGCGGCTCGACGCCGGTCGTTCCGATTTCAAAAGCAAGGCGTGGAGCGTGTCGACCGGCTTCTTCCTGACCGGCGAACTGCCGCCCTATAACCCGCGCCTGGGCAGCTTTGGTCAGCCCAATGTACTTGATCCCGTGCTGGCCGGTGGCACCGGTGCGATCGAGCTGACCGCTCGCTACGAGCATCTCGACTATACCGACCTCGTCCTGGGCGGCGATGGCTGGGCGGCGACGCTGGGCGTGAATTGGTATCTCAACAGCTTCACTCGGTTCCAGATCAACGGCATCCAGTGGCATGCCGACAATCGCGCGGGCGCCTACACGGGCAGCGATGATGGCCAGACCATCTCCGCGCGCGTCGGCGTGACCTTCTGATCCCCATTCCTCCAGTTCTTTCAAGGACGCAGCGATGAACCTCGCCCTTCTCGGCTTTCTGATGGTCGCCACATTCATGACGCTGATCATGACCAAGAAGATGACACCGCTGGTCGCGCTCATCGTCATCCCTTCCGTCTTCGGCGTGATCGCCGGGCAGTCGGCGGGCTTGGGCGACATGATGATCGAGGGGATCAAGAATCTGGCGCCGACCGGCGTCATGCTGCTGTTCGCGATCCTCTTCTTCTCCATCATGACTGACACGGGCCTGTTCGATCCGCTCGTCGGCCGGCTGATCCGAATCGTCCATGGCGATCCGTTGCTGATCCTGATGGGCAGCGTGGGGTTGTGTGCGCTGGTAAGCCTGGATGGCGACGGATCGACCACCTACATCATCACGATCGCCGCACTGCTGCCGCTCTATAAACGGTTCGGCATGAATCGCCTTTATCTGTGCTGCCTGCTGATGGTGACGAGCGGCATCATGAACCTGACGCCATGGGGCGGGCCGACCGCGCGTGCGGCGAGCGCCCTGAAACTGGATCCTGCAACCCTGTTTCTGCCGCTCATCCCCGGCATGATCGCAGGCCTTGCCTTCCTGATCGGCTTGGCTGTCTGGTTCGGACGCAAGGAACGCCGGCGTCTGGGTCAGGTCAGCGCCCATGCCTCCGTAGAGGTCACCGACATGGCCGTGTCGCAATATCCTGATGCACGTCGGCCGAACCTCATCTGGTTCAACGGTGCGCTGGTTGTGGCGCTGCTCGTCCTGCTGGTGTGGGGCGTGCTACCGCTCTCCGTGTTGATGATGATCGCGTTCGCCATCGCCATGATCGTCAACTATCCCGGCGTCGCGCAGCAAAAGGAGCGGATTGCCGCCCATGCCGGCAATGTCCTGTCGGTCGTCTCGCTGATCTTCGCCGCCGGCATCTTCACTGGCATATTGGGCGGCACCGGCATGGTGGAGGCAATGAGCAAGGAAGTGGTGGGCTTCATACCTCCCGCGCTGGGACCATATATGGCGCCGATAACCGCTCTGCTCTCCATACCCTTCACCTTTTTCATATCAAACGACGCCTTCTATTTCGGCATGTTGCCGATCCTGGCCGAAGCGGGCGCCCATTACGGGGTCGAGCCGATGGCGATCGCGCGCGCATCGCTGATGGGCCAGCCGGTCCATTTGCTCAGCCCGCTGGTGCCCTCCACCTATCTGCTCGTCAGCTTGGCCGGCATCGATCTGGCCGATCATCAGCGCTTCACCCTGTTGCCCGCAACGGCGGTATGCGTCGTCATGACGCTGGTGGGCATGATCGCGCTGGCCTTCCCCTTCATTGCCTGATCGCATGGGGACTGGCTGACCGGCATTGTCCGTCTCGCTGCCGCGCTGATCGCAGGCACGGCGGGCGGCGCGCTGTTCTGATGGCTAACGCAGACGATCGCCAGCCTCTTGCGCGATCAGGCCACTCTCTGTCCTGAACGGCGCGTGTCGGCAACGACGATGCGGTCACGCCCGGCTTCCTTGGCGCGAAGCAAGGCCGCATCTGCCGTTTTGACGAGCGTGTCGAACCGACAATGGAGCGGTGCGCAAGCCATGCCGACCGAGACCGTAATCGGTCCGAGTTCGCGCCCGTCGTGCTGCATCTGCAACGCTTTGACGCGGGCGCGGATGTCTTCGGCGCGTTGGCAGGCTTGCTCGGCATCAAGTTCCGGCATCAACAGCAAGAACTCCTCTCCGCCATAGCGGAAGGCAAGCCCATGCTCGCGCGTGATGGTCAGCAGTATCTTGCCGAGCGCGCGGAGTATGGCGTCGCCGGCGTCGTGGCCGAACTGGTCGTTAAACCGCTTGAAATGATCGACATCGAGCATCAGGCAGCTGATCGGTCGTCCGAGCCGATCCGCCTCGGCCAGTTGCACTTCAAGTACCATGTCGAGCTGGCGGCGGTTGGCGAGACCCGTCAGCGGATCGGACATCGCCATCTCGCGAAGCGCATCGCGCAAGCGCAGGTTTCCAATGGCGAGGCCGATATTTTCCGCAAGCACCCTCAGATAGGTTTCGCCGATGTCGGCCTTGGGTTCGGGAAGGTCGGCGCGGGGCTCCAGATAGAGCAGCCCAAGCGTGACGCGCTGGGCAATCAGCGGCAGGCAGATCGAAGCCACGTCGGTGTTGCCCAGAGGATCGACATGATCGCAGGGGATATCGATCAATTGTCCGCGTGGCCGATGCAGATCGCCGCGCTGCAAGGCCCAGCAGGCCATCGGCGAAAACTCAGGCCGCGAATGAGTTGGTGCCAGCCACGCGCATCGTTCGACCATGATGTTGCGCGCTTCATCGAGGCGATAGAGACGGCCGGCCAGGCCGGGCGCGATCTCTGGCATGAACCCCGATACGACCCGTTCGAGATCGTGCATAGTGTCGCAGCCCTGCATCCGCTGGGTCATCCGCGACAGCAAGGCACGCATGGCTTGATCCTCGGCGCGCTCAGCCTCTAACCGTTGCCGTTCGAGGCCATTCTCGCGAAATATGCGGATGGCCTGAGCCATGTCGCCAATCTCGTCGATCTGGTCGTAATCCGGCGCTTCGACGGCATAGTCCTGCCTGGCGAGCCGGCCGACGACGTCGCTCAACCGCACCACCGGGTGCAATACCCGCCGCTTGAAGATGAAGTAGAGAACGCACAGCGACAGGAAGCCGGTAAACCCCAGCACAATCTCCGAACTTGTCTTCCAGATCCGGGCGATCGTCGTCGCAGCCGCGACCTCTTCGTCGGTGCGCTGGTCGAGGCGATATTGGAAGCGCTCGATATTGCCAGCGACGCGATCGAGCCCCCGTTCATATTCGGCGCCGAACAGGATTTCACGCGCACGGCCATCATCGCCACGCTGGCGGGCCGCGATCGCTTCGACCTGCTCGTCCTGGAGGCTATCGGCCCAACGCATCGCTTCGGTGAGCGCCGCCAATTCATCCGCCGATGCGCCGTTATCTTTCAGGTGACGGACGCGGTTCTCCACCGACCGCAGGGTTTCCACCTCGCGACGGAAGGCGGCAAGGTGGGACTTTTCGCCAGTGATCACGAAATCCCGCGCCTGGTCACTCGATGCGGACACTTCGGCAGCGATTTTCGAGGTCGCTTGATCAAGCTGGTAGCGCTGCGCGACAGCCGCACGCTCCTTCTCCTGCGCGCCGGATGCCAGCAACATCGTCGTTGCTGAGGCGAGCGTCAGCAGGACGGTTGCGCCATAGGCCCAGTTCGTGATCGTCACTAATCGCATGTTGCGCAGAATAGGAGCCAGTCCGCTAGAATTCGTTAACATAGCGGGGCATGTCGACTGGCGGTGGCCCTCCTGCACTATCACCACAGTCCCGCGGCAAATGACACGCTCCGCCGACAGCTGGTTTTAGGAAATTCAGCCATTCGGTAGCAGATTGCCGAAAGTCCTGGTCTGGTCGACCGCCGCCGGAATAGCTGAGGGTCGCACGCGAAATGCATTTAGCAGAGACGAGTTCGCATTAGACTGACAGCTCCGCCACCCGGTTATCAATAATTGAAATTAAACGAGAAATTTCTCACTCGAACGCCATCTCGGCGATCGGAAAAGCTGCGAGGAAAGGCGCTTTGCGACCCTTGCGGCGTAATCGTCATTCGCGATCTGGTTTTCGTCCGCTCCTTATGCAAGCACCGGACCGGTCACCTCGCTTGGCGCGCACAGCCAAAGCGGCGCTGCCGTAACTTCGCTTTGCAGAAAGTCCAGCCGCTCGTGTAAGGGCCGGTCGTCAGGGTTTTTGGGTCACAATGAATTATCGCCATTCCTTCCATGCTGGCAACAGCGCCGATGTCGTCAAACACAGCCTTCTGATCGCCTTGGTGCGGGCCTTGCAGCTCAAGCAGGGCGCGCTGACGTTGATCGATACCCATGCCGGCTGCGGGCTTTACGACCTTGGCGGCGACGAAGCCCAACGCACCGGCGAAGCCATGCAGGGCGTGCGCCGAGCCTTCACCGACCCGAACCCCCTGCTGGACGACTATCGCGCCGCCGTGCAGGCGGTCAATGTGGATAGCGAGCCGCATCTTTACCCCGGTTCGCCGCAGATACTGGCGCAGCTTTTGCGTCCGCAGGATTTGCTGATCCTCAACGAAAAGCACCCGCAGGACGCTTACGCCCTGCGCGGCGTGATGCGGAACACCCGCGCCGCCGTGCATGAACGCGACGCATACGAACTCTGGCTCGCCATGTTGCCGACCCGAACGCCTCGCGGCGTGGTGGTGGTCGACCCGCCCTACGAGCAGCCGGACGAACGCGCGCGCATCACCGCCACTTTGGCCGCCGCTCACCGCAAATGGGCGCATGGTGTGACGGTGATCTGGTTTCCGCTGAAAGACCAAGCCACGCACTCACGGTGGGTGACGCAATTGCGCAATCTTGGCATACCTAAATTGCTGCGGGTGGAGCATTGGCTATATGATAGCGAGCAGCCCGGCATCTATAATGGCGCGGGCCTCTTCATCGTCAATCCGCCTTACGCCTTCACCCAGGCACTGCCGCCACTGCTGGAGGCTCTGCGCGCGGCGTTGGCGCCCCAAGGGCATAAGGGCGAGATTATATCGGGTTGGCTGGACCATTAAGGTCAGCCCTCATCCGACCCTTCACCCACAAGGGACGCTGGATATGCAGGCAGCGGTGATCCTGTGGCGTCTGTCAGAAAGTTCATCTTCCCGTCACGCTGGAGACAGAGGGTCGGCGTCATAAGGAACAGGCAGTCCAGGACGGACCGCTTGATAGGAGTTGAACCATGAAAACCCGCCTGATCCTAACCAGCCTGGCTTCGCTGGCCGTTCTCGCGACCCCGCTCGCTGCCTCGGCCGCCACTGCCACGGCCAAGCCGACGCAGCATGTCGCAAAGCACAAGGCCGCCAAGAAGGTCACCAAAACCACCTCCACGACCACGACCGCAACGAAGCCCGCCTCCAACTAAGCCCCATCGACAGGGAGTCGGCATCGGGTGTCCCCTGTTGACCCGACCCGGCTCCCGTCGCTCGGATAATAGGGTCGCGCTATCCCATTTTAGGCCTGCCGCCTGAGTAGCATTTCCACGGCAAAATATTCGTCGCGACGGTCGAAACGCACGTCCCCTCCGTGCATCCGGGCCACCGCCGCGACGAGAGAGAGGCCGAGGCCCGCCCCTGCTATCCCCCTGGCAGGGTCCAGACGCCCGAAGCGGCGCAATGCCTCGGCCTCTCGTTCGGGCGCGATGCCCGCCCCTTCGTCCGCCAGCCCGACGATAATCTCGCCCCCTTCACCCTTCAGATAGAGCGTCATCGTCCCCGCCCCATATTTGAGCGCATTGTCGATGAGGTTCACCAGCGCCTGGCCCAGCAGTTCGCGATGGACCGGCAGCGTTGCGGGATGCGCGATGGATATGGCCAGGGCGCGGCCCTGTTCCTCGCTCACCGGTTCATAGAGTTCGCCCATGTCGATCAGCATGGCCGCCAGATCGGTCGCGACGAAGCGATCCCGCCCGATCCCCGCCTCCATCCGGCTGACCTCCAGCGCGGTGGCGAGCATCGCCAGCAACTGGTCGGCCTCGCGGCTGATCCCGTCGATCGCCTCGCGCAGCACCGCCGGATTATCCGACTGCATCGCCCGGTCGATCCGGGTCCGCAACCGGGTCAAGGGCGATCGCAGGTCGTGGGCGATGCTGTCCGTGACAGTGCGCAATTCGGCCAGCAGCGCGCCGATCTGATCGAGCATCCGGTTGATCGTACGGCCCAGCGTGTCGAAACTGTCGCCCGATCCGTCGAGCGGCACGCGCCGGTCGATCTCCCCTGCTCCAACCCGTGCGGCGGTGGCGGCGATATGCCCGATCCGCCGGTCGATGATATGGACCACAAGCCATGCGGCGACGATGGCCAAGGGCAGCGCCATCAGCAATGCGGTCAACAGCGTGCGCTCCACCGTCTGGCGGATCTGGTCGCTGTCATCGGTGCTTTCACCCACCAGCAGGCGAGCGCCATCCCGCAACCGGGTCGCGGTGATCGTATAGGGGGCAGCGTCGGTGTCGCCGATGCGATAGAGCTTCGCCGTGACCCCGGCGGTATCGGCGGGAATGACCGGCGGCCAGCCCGACAGATTGCCTGCGATCCGGCGGCCATCCGCTTGCGCCAGCAGCAGCACGGCATCGCTTTCGTCCTGCGCATGGGCGGTGACCGCGCTGGCCAGCGCCCGGCGGCCTTCCTGCCGTTCGATTTCCAGCAAGGTGTCGCGCGTGTCGCGCGCGATGGCATTGTCCGCCGCGTCCAGACTGGCGTGGACCAGCTGCGTGACTGACAGCAACAGCGCGCCGCCAAAGACCAGTTCCAACAGCAGGATCAGGCCGATGAAGCGCGCATGGGACGATCGCAGCCAACGCAGGGCGCGGTTTGCGGTCATGCGGCCCGCCTCATTCGCCCAACCGATAGCCCGCGCCGCGCACGGTATGGATCAGGGGTTGGTCGCCATCGGCATCAACCTTGCGACGCAGGCGGCTGATATGGACGTCGATGACATTGGTGCCGGGGTCGAAATGATAATCCCATACCCCCTCCAGCAACATCGTCCGGGTGACCACCTGTCCGGCATGGCGCATCAGATATTCCAGCAGGCGAAACTCGCGCGGTTGCAGGTCGATGACGCGTTCGCCGCGCTTCACCTCGCGCTTGAGCAGGTCCATGCGCAACGTGGCGCAGGTGAGGACAGTCTCGACATGGGTGCCGCTCCCCCGCCTGCGCATCAGCAGTTCAAGGCGCGCGTGCAGTTCGGCAAAGGCAAAGGGCTTGACCAGATAATCGTCCGATCCCGCGGTCAGCCCCGTCACCCGGTCATCGACCGATCCCAGCGCGGACAGCAGGATGACCGGCGTTTCGATCCCCGCCGCCCGCAACGCGCCTAGCACCGCCAGCCCGTCCATGCCCGGCAGCATCCGGTCTAGGATGATCGCGTCATAGCCACCGTCGGTCGCCATGAACAGGCCGTCGCGACCATTGGCCGCATGGTCGCCGACATGGCCATGTTCGGCCAGCCCCTTGCGTATGAAGTCGGCGGTCGTCCGGTCATCCTCTACCAGCAAAATCTTGCGACCCATGGGAATGATCCTTCTCACCGATGCCGGCCTTGCCGCACTGCCAGATTATCGCCCGATAGGGAATGCCGTGGCGGTCGAGCATGAGCGGCATGGCGCAATGGCCCGGCGCGCGCACCAGTGCGCGCGCCGCCTCCAGCGTCACCGTCGGTCGGCCCGCCATGCCGGTCAGCTGGTCCCCGACCTGAATACCATGGCGATCGGCGATGCCGCCGCTGCGCAGGCTGGTCACCACGATGCGGTGGCGGTCATCCTCGCCCAAGGTCAGGCCCATGGCATCGCTGACCGCCGTAGGGGATGAAGGCGCACGCGCCAGCCGGGTCGCCAAGAGCGGCGCAAAGGACGCCAGCACCATGGCGGCCGCGTAGAAAGGGCGGGCGGACCAGATCATGCCCGACCTTCTAGCCACCATCGTCTGTCACCGCGCTGTCCGCTACATGACATAGAGTTCATGCAAAGGTCACCGATCCGATGGATAGAGGGGCGCAGAAGGACGACGATAACAGAGCAGAGGTCCGACCGATGATGCGCAGGCGTAACAGACGATGGATGGTGGCCGTCGGCGCGCTGCTGGTGGCGATCCTGCTGGACTTTGCCTGGATCGGCTATTTGGGTGGCACTCTCTTCACGCCGATGCGCCCTGTCCCTTATCAACCCCGGCCGGGCGCTCCAGTCGCGATCCTGTGGTCGGGCGACATGGGATTTCGTGTCGGGATGGCGCCTGACGTCGCGGCCAGGCTGGTCGCCGACGGCATACCGGTCGTCGGCGTCAATTCGCTGCGCTATTTCCGCACGACCCGAACCGCATCCGATGCCTCAGCCCTGCTGGAGGCGGCGATCGGCCAGGCGCACAGGATCAACCCCAAGGCGCAGCTGATACTGGTCGGCCAATCCTATGGCGCGGACATGCTGCATGTTGCGCTGAGCCAACTGCCGCGCGCCGAGCGGTCCTCGATCGGGCTGGTGGCGCTGGTGGTGCCGGGGGCGACGGTCGAATATAGGGCGTCGCCATCGGAAATCTTCACCTTCGCCATGGCGGAGTCCGACGCGCTCCCGACCGCGCGTCAGCTGAGCTGGACGCCATTACTCTGCATTCAGGGGCGCGACGAGACGTCGAGCCTGTGTCCCTTGCTGCATCAATCCAACGCCCAGTCAGTCGCATTGCCGGGCGGCCATCGGCTGAACGGCGATGTCGATGCCGTTTATGGCCTGTTGCGCGCGGCGATGATGCGCGCCCACCTGATCGGAAGGGCGTGACCCATGCCGCGCCTCCGCCCGTGGCTGATCTTCGCCGGAGCATTGCTGCTGCCGCAGGCTGCCTTCGCCATGGCCCCGATCGAGGGCAACTGGGTCAATCCACATGGCAGCGTGGTGGTAACGACCGGCGCTTGCCGCGATGCGCTATGCGGCTGGGTTCGCTGGGCCGACGCTCACGCCACCGCGGATGCAGCCGACGCGGGCGTCACCCATCTGGTCGGCACCGCATTGCTCCAGAATTATCATTCTCGCGGGCCGGGGCGCTGGGCTGGCTATGTCTTTGTACCCGACAGGGGCCGCAGCTTTTCATCCACGATCGAGCAGATCGACGCCGACCGTTTGAAGATATCGGGCTGCCTGCTGCGCGGCTGGCTGTGCAAGAGCCAGATCTGGACGCGGCAGAGGGGGTGAGGACGGTATGATCGATCGTATGACGGCGGCCCGCCCGTTCGAGCGGCATCGCATGACCCTGTCGGTCGGCATCGTTCTGTTGTTGGCCGCAATGGGTTTCGTGGCGCTCGACCATCTGCTGCAGGATGTCCGCCTGCATCAGGTCCGGCTGGCCTGGCATATGCTGCCCACCGCCAGCCTGCTGGCGGCGGGGGCGCTGACGGCGATCAGCTATCTGACGCTGACGCTCTATGACGTATCGGCATTGCGGGCGATCGGCCGACCGCTCCCCTATCGGACAGCGGCCCTTGCATCCTTCACCAGCTATACGCTCAGCCATAATCTTGGGCTGTCGCTGCTGACCGGCGGGTCGGCGCGCTACCGCATCTACAGCGCGGCAGGCCTGCCCTTCAGCGATATCGCCCGCGTGGTGATGATCGCGAGCGCGACCTTCTGGAGCGGGGTGTTCGTGCTGGCGGGCGCGATGCTGGTGTGGCGTCCGCAGGTCATGGCGATCGGCGCGCTGGCGGGATCGGCGGATCTGCTGCGGGCGCTCGGCATCGCGCTGCTGCTGGCGATGGCGGGCCTCGTCGGCTGGGCGGGGCCGCGCGGACGCACGATCCGGCTGCGCGGCTGGAGCGCGCCGGTGCCGCCCGCGACGGGCATATTGGCGCAAATCGGCATCGGCGCGATCGACCTCGCCGCCGCCAGCGCCGCGCTGTTCGTGCTGGTCCCCGGCATCGGCATCGACCAATGGCCCGCCTTCTTCATCGGCTATACGCTGGCGATCATCGCCGTCCTCATCACCCATGTGCCAGGCGGCATCGGCGTGTTCGAAGCGGTGATGCTGGCCGCGCTGCCCGGCACGGGGCGGCCTGAATTGGTCGCCGCGCTGCTCGCCTATCGCCTGATCTATTATGTCGCGCCTTTGCTGATGGCCGTCGCGATCGTTCTGTTGCAGGAGGGCAGCCGGTGGCACCGGCCGATCGCGCGCACATTGATCGGTATGCGGGCCGTCGCATCGGGCATTGCACCCATGATGATGGCCGCGCTGGTCTTTCTGGGCGGCGCGGTGCTGCTGGTGTCGGGATCGCTGCCGACCGTGCCGGGCCGGGCCGCAACCCTCTCCACCCTGCTGCCCCTGCCATTGACCGAAATATCGCATCTGGCCGGCAGTCTTGTGGGCGCAGCACTGCTGATCCTGTCGGCTGGCCTCTATCGACGGCTGGACGGCGCCTTCTGGCTGACGCGCCTGTTGTTGATCGCGGGAGCGGCCTTTTCGCTGCTCAAGGGTCTGGACTATGAGGAAGCGGTGGTGATGCTGCTGATCGCAGCGGCCCTGCAATGGACCCGCCCGGCCTTTTATCGCCGGACGCATCTGCTGGCCGAAGCCTTCTCGCCGGGCTGGCTGGCGACCGTCGCGGTGGTGGTCGGCCTGTCGATCTGGATCGGCTTCTTTGCCTACAAGCATGTCGATTATCAGAATGACCTGTGGTGGCAATTTGCCCGGCGCGGGGATGCGTCGCGTTTCCTGCGGGCCAGCTTTGCCGTGGCGATCCTGCTGGCGGGCGTCGCATTTCTGCGCCTTTTCCGGCCCGCCGCACCCGCCCGGCAGGATGTCAACGCCGCCATCGGCCCAAGCGAAGCGGCCATGGCGCTGGCCCAGCGGACCGACGCCAATCTGGCCCTGACCGGCGACAAGCGCTTTCTGCTGTCGGCGACGGGTCAGGCCTTCCTGATGTATCAGATACGCGGCCATAGCTGGATCGTGATGGGCGATCCTGTCGGCGCAGTCGCGGAATGGAGCGACCTGCTCTGGACCGTGCGCGAACAGGTGGATGCCGCGCAGGGTCGCCTGCTGCTCTACCAGATCAGCGCCGCCGCCCTGCCGCTGGCGATCGAACTGGGGTTGCAGATCACCAAATATGGCGAAGAGGCGCATGTCCCGCTTGACCGCTTCACGCTGGAGGGGCCGGACGCCAAGCCGTTGCGCTACGCCGAACGGCGCGCGACGCGCGAAGGCGCGACCTTCGCCATCGTCGCTGCCGCCGACCTGCCTGACATCATCGACGAACTAGCGGAGATTTCGGCGCACTGGCTCGCGGCCAAGCGGCATCGGGAAAAGGGGTTCAGCGTCGGCCGCTTCGATCCCGCCTATCTGGCCCATTTCGATTGCGCGGTCGTGCGCGTGCAGGGACGGATCGTCGCCTTCGCCAATATATGGACAACGCAGGACCGGTCGGAACTGTCGGTCGATCTGATGCGCCACCGCGACGACATGCCCTATGGCACGATGGATTTTCTGTTCATCCATCTGATGCAATGGGGGCAGGCGCAGGGCTATGCCTGGTTCAACCTTGGCATGGCGCCGCTGTCGGGGCTGGACGCGCGGCGGCTGGCCCCCTTCTGGTCGCGACTGGGCGCGATGCTCTATCAGCATGGCAATGCGCTCTACGGCTTTGAAGGATTGCGCGCCTATAAGGAGAAATTCTCGCCCGAATGGGATGCGCGCTTCGTTGCTGGACCCCAGGGCGTGACCTTCGCCCGCACCCTGATCGATGTTCAGGCGCTGATAGGCAGCGGCGGCGGATAGGGTGCAGACCCATAAATGACGAACTTGTCATCCGCCGGTAAATGGCGGGACAGTCGCGTCGGCCCATCATGCCTGCCGGTTGAAACGGGGTTGCCGGTCATGCGCAGGATCATTCGGACCATCTCCACCTTCATTGCCGGCAGCTTGCTGGTCGCCACCGGGGTCGGCGCGCCGGTCAGCGCTTCGGCGGACCGGGGGGTGACGGTATCGGCCTATAGCCTCGCGCCATTTGGGGGCATCCGCCTCTATCGCCCCGGCGACCCACCCCGCGCGACGGCCCTGTTCCTGTCTGGGGATGGCGGGTGGAACGCAGGCACGGCGGCCATCGCCCATGATCTGGCGGCGCACGGCATATTGGTGGCGGGCGTATCCACCCCCACCTTCCTGCGCGCGCTGGAGCGGGGCCGGGAGCGCTGCATCAATCCCAACTACGCGCTGGTCGCACTGGCGCGCGATGTCCAGCATCGCGCGGGCGTCCGTGCCTATAGGAAGCCCATCATCATCGGCTATTCGGCAGGCGCGACGCTTGCCTATGCCAGTCTGGCGCAATGGCCCGACGGCGCGTATCAGGCCGTCATATCGCTGGGTTTCAGCGCGGACATGCCGGGCGCCAAGCCCTGGTGTTCCGCACCGGGGTTCAGCGCCCACGCCATTACAAAGCCCAGCCGCGGCTGGCTGTTCGCTGCCAACCGCCGGATCAGCCTGCCATGGATCGTGGTACAGGGCAGGCGCGACAGGGTGGTCGATTTTGCCGCCGCCCGGCGCTTCGTCGCGGACGTGCCGCACGCCCGCCTGATCGACCTGCCCCAGGGCGATCATAGCTTTGCCGACCGCACCCGCTGGATGCCGCGCCTGATGGCCGCGCTGGGGCCGATGCTCAACCCAGTCGACGCCGCCAATGTCGCCGACCTGCCCCTGACCATCGTGCCGCCAGCCAGGCGCGGCGACTATGATGACAGGATGGCGGTCATCTATTCGGGCGACGGCGGCTGGGTCGGGCTGGACCGCGACATCGCCAGCCAGCTGGCGGCAAAGGGCATCCCGGTCGTCGGCATCGACAGCCTGTCCTATTTCTGGAGCCAGCGCACGCCATCTGGCGCTGGGCAGGATCTGCGCCACATCATTGCGGCCTATATCGCGCGCTGGCACCGGCCCCGCGTCATGATGATCGGCTACAGTTTCGGCGCGGATGTGCTGCCCGCGATAGTCGGCACGCTCGATCCGCAAACGCGCGACCATATCGCCAGCCTGTCGTTGCTGGGGCTAGGGCCGACCGCCGATTTTCAGTTCCACCTCGCTTCATGGCTGGACCTCGATTCGGCCCAGGCCCAGCCGACCGTGCCTGCGATCATGCGCCTGCGCGACGTCCCCATCCGCTGCATCCGCGGCACGCTGGAGGAGGAAAGCGCGTGCCCCGCCATCCCGCGCCGCTTCGCAACGCAGATCGTCGTGCCGGGCGGCCATCATTTCGGACGCAATGCCGCGTTGCTCGCCACCATCGTCCTCGCCCCGTCATCGCGGCAGAGGGTGTGACGCGAAAGCCTTACGCCCCGATTGCGTCCGCCCGCGCCACCAGAGCGCGCGCTTCCTCGACATGCATCGTCTCGATCATCCGCCCCTCAAACCGCTCCGCCCCGCCGGTTGCCGCCTCGATCAGCCGCCGTGCGTCGGCCAGCGCCTGCGCGTCCGGCCCGAACACCCCGTTCGCCACCGCCACTTGGCCCGGATGGATCAAAGTCTTGCCATCGAAACCCAACGCATGGCCCGCCACACATTCCGCCGCCAGCCCGTCCAGATCATCCAGCCGGTTATACACCCCGTCGAACACCGCGATCCCCGCCGCCCGCGCCGCCAGCAGAACCGCCTGCATCGCATGGCTCAGCCCCTCGCGCCCCGCACCCGCCGGTATGCCCAGGTCGCGGCGCAGGTCGTTCACCCCCATGAACAGCCCCGCGCACCCCTCGCCCGCCGCGATTCCCGGCGCCGCCAGCACGCCCTTCGCGCTCTCGATCATCGCGATCACCGGCTTTTGCGCCACGCTGAACACATCGCGCACCTGTTTGGCGCTCTCCACCTTGGGCAGCACGACATAATCGACCGCCGCCCCCTTCATCGCGACCATATCCGCCCCGTGCCAGGGCGTCCCCTCGACATTGATCCGCACGCCGGTCAGCCGCGACCCGAACCCTTCGGCCAGCGCCGCCACGGCCCCCGCCCGCGCGTCCGCCTTCGCCTCGTCCACCACCGCATCCTCCAGGTCCAGGATCACCATGTCGCATGGCAAAGTCCGCGCCTTGGCGATGGCGCGCGGGTTGGACGCGGGCAGGAACAGCAGCGAGCGGGCATGACGCAGCAACATGGGCAGACTCTCCTTGGTTTGACTTTCCCCGTTAACGAATAAGGCGCATAGTCCAAGCCTCTTTCGGGGAGACCATGATGCTGACGACCTTCGCCCTCACCCTCACCGCGCTCGTCCTCTTCTACCTCGCCGTCAGTGTGAAGGTGGTGCGGCAGGGCTATCAATATACGATCGAACGCTTCGGCCGCTTCACCGAAGTCGCCCGCCCCGGCCTCAATTTCTACCCCGCCTTCTTCTACGCCGTCGGGCGCAAGATCAACATGATGGAGCAGGTGGTCGATATTCCGGGGCAGGAAATCATCACCAAGGACAATGCCATGGTTTCGGTCGACGGCGTGGTATTCTTCCAGGTGCTGGACGCGGCGAAAGCGGCCTATGAAGTGTCCGAACTCTATGTCGCGATCATGCAGCTCGCCACCACCAACCTGCGCACCGTCATGGGCTCGATGGACCTCGACGAAACCCTCTCCAAGCGCGACGAGATCAACGCGCGGCTGCTGTCCGTGGTCGATCACGCGACCAACGCCTGGGGCATCAAGATCACCCGCGTGGAGCTGAAGGACATCCGCCCGCCAGCCGACATCGTCAACGCCATGGGCCGCCAAATGAAGGCCGAACGCGAAAAGCGCGCCAACATCCTTGATGCCGAAGGCGCACGCGCCGCCGAAATCCTGCGCGCCGAGGGCGAGAAGCAGGGCCAGATCCTGCAAGCCGAAGGCCGCCGCGAAGCCGCCTTCCGCGACGCCGAAGCCCGCGAGCGCGAGGCGGAGGCCGAAGCCAAGGCAACCCAGATGGTCTCCGACGCGATTTCCGCCGGCAACCCGCAGGCGCTCAATTATTTCATCGCCCAAAAATATACCGAAGCCGTCAGCCAGTTCGCCAACAGCCCCAATGCCAAGACCATCCTCTTCCCGGTCGAAGCCACCCAACTGATCGGCACGCTGGGCGGCATCGGCGCATTGGCGAAAGAAGCGCTGGGCGGCGACGGAGCGCCAACGCCCCCTGCACCCGCGCCAAGACGCGGCCCCTTCGGCCAGAGCCAGGGGTAAGGGCCATGCGGGCGCAATCCTCACTTAGCCCCTCCTCTTTAGGTTCAAACGAGGCACGTGACTCGTTTGAAGGGTTGGGGTGGGGGCTATCGTCTCGACCTAACGCTTGGGGCACGCCCCCACCCCCAACCCCTCCCCTGAAGGGGAGGGGCTTAAATCCTCAACACCAACCCAGCCCCCGGACCCCCACCCCATGACCCTCTCCACCCTGCTCGAAGATCATTGGGCCTGGCTGGTCCTCGCCGCCTTGCTGGGCATCGCCGAAGTGATGATCCCCGGCGTGTTCCTGATCTGGATCGCCATCGCCGCCGCCATTACCGGCCTGACCGCGCTCGCCCTGCCCATCGGCCTGCCCCTGCAACTGCTAATCTTCGCGGGGTTGAGCATCGCCGCCGTCTGGGCCGGCCGCCGCTGGTACACCGACCACCCCGTCGCCTCCACCGACCCCCTCCTCAACGACCGCACCGCCCGCCTGATCGGCCAGACCGTCACCGTGGTGGAAGCCATCACCGGCGGCGAAGGCCGCGTCAAAGTCGGCGACAGCGTCTGGAGCGCAGTTGGCGCGGACGTCGATGTGGGCGCACGGGTGCGCGTGGTCGCGGCTGAAGGGACGGTGTTGCGGGTGGAGGGGGTTTAGGGACGGGATCGTGCTAGTCTCGGTCATTCAACGCCGGAACCACCAATGGCAAATTCTGTCGTCTCGTTCAGCCTAAAAACGCTTTGCCAGCAGCGCGCAAGAGCCACCGCGCTTCCCGATGAACGTCTATCAACATCTCGTCGTCACTTAGGACGCCGCCGAAGAATGTGCCTAAAGCTGCGAGGTGCATATCCATCACATGGTTGACGAGCTTATCAGTGTTATCGCTGAGGTTCCCGTGGTGGACCCAGCGAGTATAGAGTAATGTCATGCACATCGCGTATCGAAAGATGAAATAGCCAAAGGCATGAAAATTTAGTTTTGGATATTGATGCTCCGGCACGTTGGTATTGATAAACAATGCGCGCGAAACTGCATACATTATATCAATTAGCTTACGTTGGGTGTCATCGTTGTAAGGAACCCGTTTCCGTAGCTGCTCTAATTCGTCCTTGTTGAACCGCTTTTTCATGTTTCGAAAAACTGGCTGAATATACTGAACTGTGGCGGCAATCTTCTCGATTTGCGCTTGTGCCTGCTTTTCGGCACTTGCGAGAAACTGGCTCATCACCTCATTCTCGTGACTTTGTAGAACGTCATCATACCACTGAGCGAACCCCGTCGTCTGCCGTTTGTCGATCAATCGACGGGCATCTAAAGCTGACGTGATCGGGAGGCCATAGATGCTTGTGACGCCCCGCAAAACCACCACTTGAGCAGGATAAATGCGAACGATCTCGAAGCTCTTTCCAACAGTCAGGGCGGGCTCACGCTTGTGCATTTCAACAAGCACTTCCTCCGCAATCGCGATTCGGTTTGATCGACTAGTAGCGAGGTACTCGCGCAGCGCAGATTTTTGGAGGAAGTTGCTATCGGCGATCAGGATAGGCATCAGTTAATCACCAATACCGCAAGTTGACATCCGTCAATGGTGGTCATCCCCTTCAGCCCTCCTTGATCTTGACTATTCGCTATAGACGATGCCCCGCCCTACGCCGATCATGGTCGCCCCCCTCAAGCCGCCCGCCCCAACCCCTCGCTCACTTCCCACCCCCGGCAAGCCAGCAAGATCGCCCTCGGCACCTTCTTCTCGCCATTGGAATAATAGGCGACCATCCGGCGCGACACGCCGAGCGCTTCCGCCGCCTTCGACAGCGACAGGCCATGGCGCATCCGCCACTCCATAAAGGCACGCGTATCGCCATGGCCGGTGGCCGACAGGGTTTCGAGCCACAGAAAGTCCGCCCCCATTTCCACGCCGCAGGGCCAGGACAGGCTATGTCCCCAATCCCCCAGTTCGACCTGCGCAAAGGCCTCAGCCTCGCGCAAGGCCGCAAAGGCGCGATCCCCCAGCACGGGGCCAAGATCAACGTCAACAGCTATGCCGTCCGACCAGTCCAGATGCAGCGACGCAGCCCCCGTCGCGCGCACGGCGGTGATGGTGCGGCTCTTGTCGGTGATGGTCATCCGTTCAACTCCTGCCATGTCTGCATCAGCAACGCCTGATGGGGCCGCGCCCAGTCCAGCGCCTCGGCCAAAACCGCTGCTGGCACCGTGCCGACGATCAGGTCGAAGGACGCGATCGATACCGAGCAGCGAAAGTCCGGGCCTTCGATGTGAAAATGCGGCACGCCATGGTCGCGGCCATAGACCGCAATCTTCCAGCGTGAACCGCGAAACATCGTGACCATGGGCGCATGGTAGTGCAACTATTGCACCATATCAACCCCTGTCCTACAACCCGCCTCCCATGCCATGCTCCCTGTCATGCCCGACTCTCCCGACCTCCTCCGCTTCACCCCGGTCCCGCTCCAGCGCCGTGCGCGCGGCTGGACGCCTGATGCGCAGGCGGCGTTCATCGCCGCGCTGGCCCAGTGCGGCATCGTCGCGCACGCGGCGCGCAGCGTGGGCTGTTCGCCGCGGTCGGCCTATCATCTGCGCGCGCGGCCCGGCGCGGACAGTTTCGCCGCGGCGTGGGACTGGGCGATCGAAATGGGGCTGGACGCCGCGCGGGATCGCGCCATGGCGCTGATCCATGACGCCGCGCCGCGACCGCTCCTTCGGGGCGGGCGGGAGGTTGGCTATCGCACCGGGCCGGACCATCGCATCATGTTCGCGGCGCTGCGGTCGCTGGCGGGCGACGTCGAAGGGCTGCGCGCCCATATGCCCCATCGCGTGCGGATCGACCAGCGCGAAGCGGCGGAACAGGCACCCAGCCATTTGTTATGATCTTTCGCCAATAGGAAATATCATGTCGCATTTACCGGGAAATATGCGAAGTTAAGCGGCAAATATCCTATCCCGGAGCGCTTGCATGACCGCCACTCGCCGCGATTTCCTTGTCGCCGGTTCCTCCGCCTTCGCGCTGGCCGCCCTGCCCGCCCGCGCCGCCCAAACGCCAGACGCCCGCGCCGAAGCGACCCTTGCCGCCATGGCCGAAGCGATGCTGGCCGACGCCCCGGAAAGCGCCAGCGGGCTTGGCATCGACACCGGCCCCCGCGCCGCGCTCAAGCATCGGCTCGGCAATAAAAGCCCGGCGGGTCAGGCGCAGATCGCCGCCCATGTGACCGATCGCCTGGGCAAACTCCGCGCTATCGATCTTGCCCCGCTCTCCCCCGTCACCCGCACCAATGTGGAGGTCACCCGCGCCGCGCATGAACTGGCCGCCGAAGGGTTCGCCTTCCCCTTTGGCGACATGGCGATGATGAACAGCAACTGGTCCTACCGCAACGCGCCCTATGCCGTCGCCCAAAACACCGGCAGCTTCGTCGAGACCCCCGATTTCCTCGATTCCAACCACGCCATCGCCACCCCCGCCGATGCCGACGCCTATCTCGATCGCCTCACCGCCTATGCCGCCAATCTGGCGGGCGAAACGGAGCGGCTGCGCCATGACGCAGGCATCGGCGTCTCCGCCCCCGCCTTCCTGCTCGATAAGAGCATTGCCCAGATGGAGGCCGTGCGCGCCCTGCCGCTGGACCAGTGGGTGCCGGTCGCCTCCATCGCCCGCCGCACCGCGTCGATGCCCGGCGACTATGGGGCGAAGGCGCTCCAGATCGTCCGCACCAAAGTCGCCCCGGCGCTCGCCGCTCAGGTCGCCGAACTCAAACGCCAGCGCGCCACCGCCACCATGGACGCAGGCGTGTGGAAATTGCCGCAGGGCGAGGCCTATTATGGCTGGGCGCTCAAAGCCGGGACGACCACCACCATGACCCCGGACGAAGTGCATAAGCTAGGTCTGGAGCAACTCGCCGCGCTCCAGTCCGAAATGGACGGCCTGCTCAAAGGGTTGGGCATGACCCAGGGGACCGTGGGCGAACGCATGACCGCGATGGGCAAGGATCCGCGCTACCTCTTCCCCAATGACGACAAGGGGCGCGCGCAGATATTGGCCTATATCGATGGCCGCCTGACGGACATCCGCGCCCGCCTGCCCCGCGCCTTCGCCACGCTGGTCCCGGCCAAACTGATCGTCAAGCGCGTGCCGGTGGAGATAGAGGCAGGCGCGCCCGGCGCCTATGCCGGGGCCGGCTCCATCGACGGGACGACGCCCGGCAACTATTATATCAACCTGCGCGACACCAGCATCTGGCCGCGCTACGGCCTGCCGACGCTCACCTATCATGAAGGCATACCGGGCCATATCTGGCAGGGCGAATATACCTATAAACTGCCGCTGATCCGCTCCCTGCTCGCCTTCAACGCCTATAGCGAGGGCTGGGCGCTCTATGCCGAGCAGCTGGGCGACGAGCTTGGCGCCTATGACGGCGATGTCGCCGGGCGGCTGGGCTATCTCCAGTCGATCGCCTATCGCTGCTGCCGCCTGGTGGTCGACACCGGCCTCCACGCCAAGCGCTGGACCCGCGAAAAGGCGATCCACTGGTTCGCCACCACCAATGGCTCCACGGTCGAGGATGTGCAGGGCGAGGTCGACCGCTATTGCGCCTGGCCGGGGCAGGCCTGCGGCTACAAGGTCGGCCATGGCGAAATCAACCGCCTGCGCACCATGGCGAAAGCCGCACTGGGCGACCGCTTCGACTTTCGCCTGTTCAACGACGCCTTGGTCAAGGGCGGCGGCGTGCCGATGACCGTGCTGGCGGGCCATGTCGAGGCATGGGTGGCGGAACGGAAGGGCGGTTAAAATAGAAACTACGTGCTCCCGCGCAGGCGGGAGCCCAGTTCCGCCGTTTCCACTGGGCTCCCGCCTGCGCGGGAGCACACGGCCTTAACCCGGTCATGAAAAAAGGCCAGAGGATCGCTCCCCCGGCCCTGTCCTGTTCCGCTGCGCTTGGGTCTTACCCCACAAACGCCCGCTCGATCACGAACTGCCCCGGTGCCGCATTCGACCCTTCGGTAAAACCATTGGCCTCGAACCAGGCTGCGAACTGCTTGATCATTTCCATGCTGCCGCACATCATGATCCGGTCGGTTTCGGGGTCGAACTTAGGCGCGCCAGGAATCCCCTCGAACAGCACGCCGCTCTCGACGAGCTTGTCGATCCGCGCAGTGTGGCCATCGAAAGGTTCGCGGGTCACGGTCGGCACATAATGGAACTGGGCGGGCGCCTGTTCGGACACCAGCGGATCCTCCGCCCATTTGGATTCCAGCTCTTCGCGGAAGGCCAGATCGCTCACCCGCCGCACCGAATGGATCGCGACGACCTGCTCGTAAAATTCATAGACGTCCGGGTCACGCGAGAGGCTCAGGAACGGGGCAAGGCCCGTGCCGGTCGACAGCATGAACAGCCGCTTGCCCGGCAATAGCGCGTCGGTCACCAGCGTGCCGGTCGGCTTGCGGCCCAGATAAATCTGGTCGCCCGGCTCGATCAGCTGGAGCTTGGACGTCAGCGGACCATCCTCGACCTTGATCGACAGAAATTCCAGCTCCTCGTCCCACGAAGGACTGGCGACCGAATAGGCGCGCAGCAGCGGCTTGCCATTTTCGCCCTTCAGGCCGATCATGACGAACTCGCCGGAGCGGAAGCGGAAGCTGGCCGGACGGCTGATGCGGAAGCTGAACAGATGCTCGTTCCAGTGCCGCACCGACAGCACCGTTTCCACGCTCAGCGCACCGGTGGGTTCCAAGTGCGGCTTTTCGATCGTCACGTCGGTCAAGACCTTCTTCCTTGCCATCTATGCGCGCCTGCCGGGGCGGGCAACGCCAGTTGCGTATCGTTCGCAACAACTGATATCAGCCGCGAATGGAGCCAACGCCGCTTGAAGGCAAGGCGAAAAAAACTTGGGGGGCCGATAGCTGGCCCCCTTTGCAGGGCTGGCTTCAGCCGAACAGCCCCTTGGCCAGGCCGCCCAGTTCATTGAGCGGATTGCCGTCGCCATCGCGATCGAACATCCCGCCAAGCTTGCCCAATATCGCTTCGGGACCGCCGAACTGGCCCAGCAATGCCTGCAACTTGTCCGCCGACACGCCATGTTCCGCCGCCGTTTCGGCGAGCGCCGCCACGCTGGTTTCACCCGACCCGATCTTGCCACTGATTTCGGTCATCAATCCCTGCATCTGTTCCGGCGTCACGCCGATCTGCGCCGCGATCGCTTCCAGACCGCCAACCTTGCCGATAAGATCGTCGAACATGCCCATCATCGTCACTCCTGCTTCACCACGACGCGCAACATAGCATCGTTACGCATGTGCAAAAAGAAAAAGGGCCGGAAGGATCGCTCCCCCGGCCCCGATTTTTCACGATTGCGCCGGATCAGGCGGCGACGGTCAGTGCCGCGCTGCGGACGCCTTCGTCCACATGATCCTCAAACTGCGCGAAATTGTCGACGAACTGCTTGACCAGCACGGCGGCGGTTTCGTCATAGGCGTTGGCGTCCGCCCACATCGCGCGCGGATCCAGGATGGTCGATTCGACACCAGCGACCGCCACCGGCACGTCGAACCCGAAATTGGGATCGGTGCGGAATTCGGCCTGGTTCAGGCTGCCGTCGAGCGCGGCGTTGAGCAGCGCGCGGGTCACCTTGATCGGCATCCGCTTGATCCCCGGCATCGTCGCCTTGCCACCGGCCCAGCCGGTATTGACCAACCAGCAGGTAACCCCGCCCTTGTTGATCCGCTCCTTCAGCAGATTGCCATAGACGCTGGGGTGACGCGGCATGAAGGGCGCGCCAAAGCAGGTGGAGAAGGTCGCGGTCGGTTCGGTCACGCCGATTTCGGTGCCAGCGACCCGCGCGGTATAGCCCGACAGGAAGTGATACATCGCCTGTTCCGGGGTCAGCCGCGCGATCGGCGGCAGCACGCCATAGGCGTCGGCGGTCAGGAAGATGATATTCTTCGGGACCGGACCCAGATTTTTTTCCGACGTGTTGGGAATGAAATCGATCGGGTAGGAACCGCGGCTGTTCTCGGCCAGGCTGTTGTCGTCCAGGTCGATCTCGCGAGTCTCCTCGTCGATCACGACATTTTCCAGCACCGTGCCAAAACGCTTGGTGGTGGCGAAAATCTCCGGCTCGGCCTCGGCCGACAGGTTGATCATCTTGGCGTAGCAGCCACCCTCGAAATTGAACACGGCGGTGTCCGACCAGCCATGCTCGTCATCGCCGATCAGTGTGCGGCTGGCGTCCGCCGACAGGGTCGTCTTGCCCGTGCCGGACAGGCCGAAGAACACAGCCGTGTCGCCGTTCGGGCCGATATTGGCCGAACAGTGCATCGGCATCACGCCCTTCACCGGCAGCAGATAGTTGAGGATGCCGAAAACCGACTTCTTCATTTCACCGGCATAGGCGGTGCCACCGATCAGGATCAGCTTTTCGGTGAAGTTGACCGCCACCACCGTCTCGCTGCGGCAGCCATGGCGCGCAGGGTCAGCCTTGAAGCTGGGCAGGTCGATGATCGTATATTCAGGCGCAAAGCTCGCCAATTCTTCCGCGCTCGGACGGACCAGCAGGGTGCGGATGAACAGATTGTGCCAGGCGCGTTCGTTGATGACGCGCACATTGACGCGATATTCAGGCTGCGAACCGCCGAACAGGTCGGCGACATAGAGCGTGTCCTTCTCGCCCAGCGCCTTGAAGAAATCTTCCTTCAGCGCAGCGAACTGCTCCGGCGTCATGCCGCGATTGGTATCGCCCCACCACACCGTCGATTCGGTTTCGGCGTCGCGAACGATGAACTTGTCCTTGGCGCTGCGGCCGGTATGCTTGCCGGTCTTGACGACCAGCGGGCCGTCCTTCGACAATATGCCTTCGCCGTTGCGGATCGCCGCCTCGACCAAAGGCGCGGTGCCGAGATTCCAGAACTGGACGGCATTGGTCGTAATGCCCTGGTTGACCAGGGTGATTGAGGATTTGGCCTGCACGCCTTTGCTCCTGATGTAATAATTCCGTGTCACAAACATCTGCATATTCGCGACCGGTCCGCCCCTCAGCGCCGCTGTCTTGTGCGCGGCGTCATTCCTGCAGACATTTGGGGGCATAAGGCTTTGCGGATGGTGCGTCAAATCCCTGTGGTCCGGCGTTTGTCCCGAATAGCGACTCTTATACCGCAGGATCGGCTGCACCTGCCTTCCTTGCAGCGCGCGCTGGCATGGTCTAACGCTCTGTCCGCCCCCGTCCTCACATATTCCTGGCCACACATTTTTCTGGGATGCCGCATGACAGCAACCATCGCCCTGGTGGATGACGACAAGAATATCCTGACGTCCGTGTCGATCGCGCTCCAGACCGAAGGCTTCATGACGCGGGTCTATTCCGATCCCGAAGGCGCGCTGAAAGCGCTGCTCGACAATCCCGCCGATCTGGCCGTGTTCGACATCAAGATGCCGCGCATGGACGGGCTGGAGCTACTCCGCCGCCTGCGTGAGAAAAGCCCGATGCCGGTCATTTTCCTGACGTCCAAGGCGGACGAGCTGGACGAGGCGCTGGGGCTGGCGATGGGCGCGGACGACTATATCTCCAAACCCTTTTCCCAGCGGCTGCTGATCGCCCGCATCCGCGCGATCCTGCGCCGCGCCGAAGTCAGCCGCACGCCCGAAGCCCCCGACCAGCCGGTCGCCGACCCGATCATCCGCGGGCGGCTGGAAATGGACCCGGCGCGCCACCGGGTGAAATGGAACGGGCAGGACGTGACGCTGACCGTCACCGAATTTCTCATCCTCGAAACGCTGGCCGCCCGCCCCGGCGTGGTCAAGAACCGCAACCAGTTGATGGACGCCGCCTATCAGGATGACGTCTATGTCGACGACCGCACCATCGACAGCCATATCAAGCGGCTGCGGCGCAAATTCCGCGAGGTAGATTCCGATTTCAACGCAATCGACACACTCTATGGCGCCGGATATCGCTTCTCCGAAGAGTGACGGCATGGGTGCTGACGGCCTGCGCTGGTCCGGGCGGATCAGCCTCACGCCGCGCATCCTGGCCGTCAACGTCTTTGCGCTGGCGCTGCTGGCGGGGGGATTCTTCTATCTCGACAGCTATCGCACGCGCATCGTCGACGCACGGCTGGAACAGTCGGCGCGGGAACTGCAATTGCTGGCGATCGGGCTGGAAAGCGCGCCGCCCGAACGGCAGGGCCAGCTGATCGCCGCCTATGCCCGCCAGACCGGCGACCGGGTGCGCCGCTACGCCCCCGACGGCCATCGCCTGTCCGACAGTTTCGCCATGAACGCGCCGCGCTATCGGCTGCGCCAGCCGTCGGAAGAAGGCTGGCAGCGTCATGTCGCCCGCTTCCTGGACAAGGCGATGGACCGGGTCGTATCGGCTGACCGTCCGCCAGACTTTACCGAACCGACCGTCGATCGCGCCGATGCCTGGCCCGAAGTGCAGCTGGCGCGCAAGACCGGGCGACCCCAGGCAGTCAATCGCTATGCCCCCGACCGGACCTTCGTGATTTCCGCCGCCATGGTGATGCGCGACGGCACCAGCCTGCTGGCGACCGAAAATGCCCGCGACATCACCCGCACCGTCCGGGCGGAGCGGCTGCGGCTGGGCATGGTGCTGGCCGTGGCGGCGCTGGCGTCGGTATTGCTCTCGCTATTCCTGGCCCGCACCATCGTGCTGCCGCTCCAGCGTCTTGCCCGCGCCGCCGTGCGGGTGCGGCTGGGCCGGGCGCGGCAGGTCACCGTGCCGCGCCTGCCCGAACGGCGGGACGAAATCGGGATGCTGGCGCGCGCTTTGTCGGACATGAGCCAGGCATTGCGCCAGCGGATCGACGCGACCGACGCCTTTGCCGCCGATGTCAGCCATGAGCTTAAAAACCCCATCGCCTCGCTCCGCTCCGCCCTCGACGCGCTCGACCGGGTCGACCGACCGGACCTGCGCGCGCAGCTGATGGCGATCGCGCAGGACGATGTCCGCCGCCTCGACCGGCTGGTCACCGACATTGCCGAAGCTTCCCGCGTCGATGCGGAACTCTCGCGCACCCGGTTCGAGCCGATCGATCTGGGCCAGCTGATCGAAAAGATCGTCGGCGCCCATGAAGCGCGCGGCGTGCCGCGCGGCGTCCGCCTCGCCTTCGCCCGCCCGCGCAAGGATGTCGCGGTGGTGCTGGGGGAAGAACAGCGGCTGGTACGGGTGCTGGAAAATCTGATCGACAACGCCATTTCCTTCTCCCCGGACGGCGGACTGGTTCAGGTGGTCGCGACCGTGGCTGACGATCAGGTGCTGGTCAGTGTGGAGGATGAAGGGCCGGGCGTCCCGGAATCGGAGCGGGAGCATGTGTTCCGCCGCTTCCACAGCGTCCGCCCCGAAGGCGAAAGTTTCGGCAAACATTCCGGCCTTGGCCTGGCCATCGCCCGCTCGATCATCGACGGGCATCAGGGCCGCATCAGCATCGCCGACCGGCAGGACGCCCAGAGCGGCGCCTGCTTCATCCTGCACCTGCCCATGGCGGTGGCGCGCGATCCCGGCATGGTGTCGGAATGATCGCTATCGCCCGGCCATGGCGGTTGGCGACGGCCCGATAGCGGGCTAGGGTAGCGGGCCATCATGTCGACCGTGCCCCTCCCCCGTCGGCGCTTCCACCGCCTTGCCCTTGCCGCGCTGCCCGGCCTGCTTGCGCTGCTTGGCGGCTGTTCCAGCGAGAATAACGACCCGGTGGTCGTCAGCGTCGTGGGCGACCGCGATGATTTCGCCAAACCCTTGCAACAGCTGCCCGATCCCGGCGCCAAGCTGATCCTGGAAGCGACCGCGCAGGGGCTGGTCGCGTTCGACGCCAGCGGTGACATATTGCCCGCACTCGCCCAGCGCTGGATCGTGGAGGATGACGGGCGCAGCTATATCTTCCGCCTGCGCCGTGCCTTCTGGGCCAATGGCGCGCGCGTCACCGCGCCCGACGTTGCGCGGATGCTGATGGCACGGATCGAATCGCTGCGCCGCTTCGACCCGGACGGACCGCTGGACGCAGTGCAGGCCGTCATCCCGATGACCGGCGAAGTGATCGAAATCCGCCTCGCCGCCGCCCGCCCCCATATCCTCCAGATGCTCGCCCAGCCGCAAATGGCCATCGTCTCGCGCGATGGCGGCACTGGCCCTTATCGGCGCAAGACATGGGGCAAGGCGGTGATCCTGACGCCTGTCGACCGGCTGAGCGGCGGGGACGAGCCCGAAGAAACGCCGGTCCCCGCCTGGCAGACGCGCGTCGTGCGTTCCGAACGGGCCGCGCTGGCGATCATACGCTTTCGCGAACGCCAGGCGGCGCTGGTGCTGGGCGGACGCCTGGCCGACCTACCGCTGCTGGTGCCAGCGGGGATAGATCGCGATGCGGTGCGGGCCGATCCGGTGCAGGGCTTGCTGGGGCTGGCGGTGACCGGCAGGGGCCGCCTGCTGGACGATGACGGGGTACGCGCAGCCATCAACATGGCGATCGACCGCAGCCAGATTCCCGCGCTGCTACCGATCGGCGGCTGGGCGACCAGCAACCGCATCGTCCCCGACCAGCTTGACCTTGGCCGTCCGCCGACCGAACCTGAGTGGGCGGCGCTGCCGCTGGATGACCGGCGCGGCCGGGCGAGCGCAGCCGTTGCTGTCTGGCGTGACGATCATGGCGACCCGCCGCCGCTGCGTATCGCCCTGCCGCAGGGTCCGGGCGCAACATTGCTGTTCGGGCTGCTGCGTCGCGATCTTGGCGCAATCGGCCTAGCCGTCCGCCGCGTCCCCCTCACAAGCGGCGCGGACCTGCGGCTGATCGACGAAGTCGCCGCTTATGACAGCGCGCTCTGGTATCTGGGCCGGGTCGGCTGCGCCCGCAAAATCCATTGCAGCAATGAAGCCGATGCCCAGCTTCAGGCCGCCAGCCTTGCCAGTTCGCTCGCCGATCGCACGGTCCGCATCGCGGAGGCCGAAGCGCTGATGGTCGCGCATAATGGCTATATCCCGCTCGGTGCGCCGATCCGCTGGTCGCTCGTGTCCAAGCGGCTCAACGGCTTCCTGCCTTCGCCCCGTGCGCGCCACCCATTGAACCATCTGTTCCGCCGCACCAATTAGGGATGGCAACAGGAGACGCTTTACCCATGCCGATATCGCCCGATCCCGCAAAGGCTGGCGCCCGCGCCATGCCGGGCTTTGGCCGCGACCCCGCTTCGGTCCGCCGTCGCATCGAAACGATGGAGGAGGTGCTGGAGCGGCTGTTCGTCGTTCCCGGCATCAACCGCCCGGTCGGCATCGACAGCATCGTCGGACTTGTCCCGGTGATCGGCGACCTGGCCACCGCGTCGATGGGTATCTGGATGATCTGGGAAGCGCGCAATCTGGGCATGTCCAAATGGCAGCTGACCCGCATGTCAGCCAATGTCGGGGTCGACACGCTGCTGGGCGCCATCCCCCTTGTCGGCGACCTGTTCGACTTCGCCTTCCGATCGAACAGCCGCAACCTGCGCATCATCCGCAAGCATCTGGACAAGCATCATCCCTCGACCGTGACGATCGACGGCTAGGGATTGCTATTCCCCAGCGTCTGGACATTGGGATCAAGGTCTAGGATCAGCCCCGGCTTGCGCGCCGGCACCGGCGCTTCGCGCGGCATGGTCTGCGTCGCGTGTCTGCGCGGATTGGGGATATTCGGTCCCGGCTGTATCCGCACATAGCTTGCAACCGCCGCGCCGCCCTGATGCGCCGGACAGCGGGCAAATTCCATCGCCCGGTCCATGCACAACCACACTTCGCTCAGCCAATTGCCGCGCGTCGTCGTGACGCGCAGCATGTCCGGCCTTAACCCTTGGTTGGCGCGTGCGAAGGCTTGCGCAAACTGCCCCACAGTCACATTCTTCGTCCGCGCCAGCGCCCCCATGTCGGGATAGCGGATCGACTGGTATAAAGCCCGCGACAGGTTGAAATACAGCTCGGGCTTGCTCGTCATGCAGGTGCCATGCTTGGCCCATTCATGCTGGATCAGCTGGACCGAGGGCGTCGCGCACAGATTTTGCCGGATCACTTGCCGCGGCACCAGATCGGCCGCGCGGCAATATTGCGGCCATTCCTTGCCAAAGCCGTCGGGCCACAACCCGTGCAAGGTGAAGCCGAAACGGCCATTCCGCCCCCCGCACTGGATCGCACTGCGCCCACCCTTCGCGGTCGAACAATATTGCGGCGACCAGCTGAGCGCCAGCGTATAGCTGCCGATCGGCAGGATGCGTTTGGGTTCGTTTGCGCTCGGCCCTTCCAAATCGGGCCGGGCGACCTGGGCAGGCGGGCTGCACTGGGCCGATTGCGCCAGCGCCGTCCCCGGCACTGCGATCAGCGCCAGCATGGCCAGCCGCTCAAGCATAAGCAAAGTCCAGCCCGATGTCCGCCGCCGGGGCCGACTGGGTCAGCCGCCCTACGCTGATATAGGTGACGCCCGTTTCCGCCTTCGCCCGGATCGTCTCCAGCGTCACCCCGCCCGACGCCTCGGTCGGCACCCGCCCGGCGACCAGTGCCGTCGCCTGCCGCAGCATTGCGGCGTCCATATTGTCGAGCAGCAAATGCGTCGCCCCGGCGGCCAGCGCCGGTTCGATCTGGTCGATCCGGTCAACCTCGACGATGATCTGCTGCACCCCGGCATCGACCGCGCGGCGCACTGCTTCGCCGACCGACCCGGCTACCGCAACATGATTATCCTTGATCATCGCCGCGTCCCACAGCCCCATGCGATGATTGGTCGCCCCGCCCATTCGGGTCGCATATTTCTCAAGGACACGCAGCCCCGGAATGGTCTTGCGCGTGTCGAGCAGCGTCGCGCCCGTCCCGGCGATCGCGTCGACATAAGCCCGTGTCATCGTCGCGATGCCGCTCAGATGCTGCACCGTATTGAGCGCTGACCGCTCCGCCGTCAGCATCGCCCGCGCCTTCCCGCGAATCCGCAAAATGTCGGTCCCGGCCGCAACCCGATCGCCATCTTGGCGCAATTGCTCGATCACCACATCAGGATCAAGCGCGCGAAAAAACGCCAACGCCACCGGCAACCCCGCCAGCGTCACCGCATCGCGCGTATCCATCACCCCGTCGAACATCGCATCGGCTGGGATGACGGCCTCGCTGGTGACATCGCGCCCCTCCGGTCCGAGATCTTCGGCGAGGGTGGAAGCAACGAAAGCAGCAAGGTCGAAATGGGGGAGGGAGAAGGTCATCACCGCGCGCCCAAATCCCCCAACCCCACCGTGGCGCTGGCCATTTCCAGCATCCGGTCCAGGCTCTTCTTCGCGCCCAGCCGCAGCGTCTCGTCCATCTCGATGCGCGGCTGGAGGTCGCGCAGCGCCAGATACAGCTTTTCCATCGTGTTGAGCGCCATATAGGGGCAGATATTGCAGTTGCAGTTGCCGTCCGCGCCCGGTGCGCCGATGAAGGTCTTTTCCGGCACCGCCTTTTCCATCTGGTGGATGATATGCGGCTCGGTCGCGACGATCAGCGTGTCGCCGGGCATCGTCTTGGCAAAGTCGAGGATGCCGCTGGTCGATCCGACATAATCGGCATGATCGACGATATAGGGCGGACATTCGGGATGCGCGGCGATCGGCGCGTCGGGATGCTGGACCTTGAGCTTCAGCAATTCGGTCTCGCTGAACGCCTCATGCACGATGCACACGCCCGGCCACAGCAGCATGTCGCGGCCCAGCTTGCGCTTCAGATAGCCGCCCAGATGCTTGTCGGGACCGAAGATGATCTTCTGATCCTTGGGAATTTGCGACAATATCTTTTCGGCGGAGGAGGATGTCACGATGATGTCGGACAGCGCCTTCACCTCGGCCGAACAGTTGATGTAGCTGAGCGCTATATGGTCGGGATGCGCCTCGCGGAACGCCTTGAACTGGGCGGGCGGGCAGGAGTCTTCCAGCGAACAACCCGCGTCCATGTCGGGCAGCACGACGATCTTGTCGGGCGACAGTATCTTGGCCGTCTCCGCCATGAAGCGCACGCCGCAAAAGGCGATGACATCCGCGTCCGTCTCCGCCGCCTTGCGCGACAGCTCCAGCGAATCGCCGACGAAATCGGACAGGTCCTGAATTTCAGGGCTTTGATAATAATGACCCAGGATCACGGCATTACGCTCCTTGCGCAGCCGTTCAATCTCTGCGCGCAGGTCGGTGCCCTGCGGAATGCCGGTAAAAGCGTTCATATGCCTGTAACTCCTCGATCCCTGATGAGCGCCCTAACGCTGCCGTTGCCGGTTGGCCAGCACCTCGTTGATCGGTGTGGTCACGTCCCAGCGCTCGTCCTTCCTGCCCTTGCGCTCCGGCGGAAAGGTCACGATCACGCGCGCATCGCCATAGCCCGCCGCATTGAGCGGCGCCGTCATCAACCTGCCGATCGCCGCCCGACCATAATCGCGCGCCTGCGCCATACGTTCGGGCGAGCGCGCGGTCGCCAGCGCGCGGCTCTGCGCATGGGCGGACACGCGGCGGCTCAGCGCCTCGCTCGCCTGCCGGGTCACGAACAGGCCGTTGGTCTGCACCAAAGTGCGGCGGCTCTCGTCGACATTGGGCTTGCCCGGCATCACGTCGGGCGCGTTGACGATCAGCGTGCGGGTCTGCCCGTTCCATTCCAGATCGCCCGCATCCAGCTTGCTCACATCGACGAAATAATCGACCGAGAAGGGCATTTTGACGACCTGATCCGACTTGAGCAGGCCAAAGCCGCGCACATCCTGCGCACTGCTCTGGATCGTGCCGTTGAGTTCGGACACTTTCAGACTACTGACTCCGGACAGCTTGGCCGCGATCACCTTGGTCACCGCCGACCCATCTTCCTCGACCGCAACGACATAATCGCGGTCATAGCGCTGCCAGCCCAGCCACATCGCCCCGGCCACAAACAGCAGGAGCAGCCCCGCCGCGACCGGCCCGGCATAGCGTTTCAGCGCATCTGCCACAGGCCATCCGCCGCGCGCACGATCCCGCGTTGGTTAAGGTCGATCAGATGCGCCAGCACCGATCGCCCGGCGGCGGGATGCAGGCGGGGATCAACACCCTTATACATTTCGGCCACCATGTCGGGAATGACGCTGTCGCCGTTGCGCTCCAGAAAGCGCAATATCTGGCCCTCGCGCTGCTTGCGATGCCCCATCATGCCACGCACCAACCGCTGCGGATTGTCGATCGGCTCGCCATGGGCGGGATAATAGACCGCATCCTCGCGCTCCAGCAGCCGCTGCATCGACCGCATATAATCGGCCATGTCACCATCGGGCGGAGAAATCACGCTGGTGGACCAGCCCATGACATGATCGCCGGTAAACAGCGCCTGTTCCTCGACCAGCGCAAAGCACAAGTGATTGGACGTATGCCCCGGCGTCGCCACCGCCTCCAATGTCCAGCCGTCACCCGTCAGCCGATCGCCATCGGCCAGCACCCGGTCCGGGCGATAGGCCGCATCGAACGCCGCATCGGCGCGCGGCCCGTCATCGTCCAGCGTCAGCGGCGCGCAGCCGATCACCGGCGCGCCAGTCATTGCGCTCAATGGCCGCGCCGCCGGGCTATGGTCGCGATGGGTATGGGTGCAGACGATCGCCACGACCGGCCGCCCCGCAATCGCCGCCATCAGCGCCGCAAGATGGTCCGCCTCGTCCGGGCCGGGATCGATCACCGCCATGTCGCCCGTCCCGACCACATAGGTCTGGGTGCCGGTAAAGGTGAAGGGCGACGGATTGGGCGCCAGCACGCGGGCGACTAGCGGCGACAGCGGGATCGCCACGCCGGTCGGCAGGTCGGCCAGATCAAAAGGGGGTGCCATGCTTCCCATGTGCCTATTTTCCGCCGGATTTCAAGGCCGCGCCTGTCCCGCCGCCGCGGTTGCTGCTATCCTCCGGTCCATGCCCTCCCCAGACCTTATCGAACGCTGGCGTCATCATCTCAGCCTCGACCGGCGGCGATCGACCCATACGGTGCGCGCCTATGTCGCGACCGCCGAGCGGCTGGTCGCCTTTCTGGAGGCGCATCATGGGGAGCAAGTCACCGTCCCGCTGCTCGCCCGGCTGGAGCAAGCGGACCTGCGCGCCTTCCTCACCGCGCGGCGGATGGACGGGATCGGCAATCTGTCGGCGGCGCGCGAATTGTCCGCCGTGCGCGGTTTCCTGCGCTTCATCGGGGGCGAGGAAGCCCGCGTCCCGCTGCTCAAAGGCCCGCGCACCAAGCGCGGCCTGCCCCGCCCCATCTCCCCCGACGAAGCCGTAGCGCTGGCGCAGGACATTGCCGAGGGCGCACGCGAAACGTGGATCGGCGCGCGCGACTGGGCGGTGCTGCTGCTGCTCTATGGCGCGGGCCTGCGGATCGGCGAGGCTATGGGACTGACCGGCGCGGTGCTCCCTTTAAGCGAAACCCTGCGCGTCACCGGCAAGCGGGGCAAGATGCGCGTCGTCCCGCTGCTGCCGCAGGTCCGCGCAGCGATCGACACCTATGTGGCGCTTTGCCCCTACCCCATGACCCGCGACGAGATGCTGTTTCGCGGCGCACGCGGCGGTCCGCTCTCCCCCGCGCTCATCCGCCGCGCGGTGCAGGGCGCACGCGGACGCCTGGGCCTGTCGGACCGCACCACCCCCCACGCGCTGCGCCACAGCTTCGCCACCCATTTGCTGGGCCGCGGCGCGGATCTGCGCAGTCTGCAGGAACTGCTGGGCCATGCCAGCCTGTCCTCAACCCAAGTCTATACCCAGGTCGATGGCGCACATCTGATGGACGTCTATCGCAACGCCCACCCGCGCGCCTGAAATTCGCCGCATTCCTGCGTCAGCCTCGTGCTTTCCCCGCGCTGGAAAGCCGATGCTACGTTTAATCCTGACCTTGCAAAGTATCGGCGCAATCCCGCCCGACTTCGACCTCAAATCGGTTCAGCCCAGCGTCGATTCGATCGTCGTCACCGCGCGACGGCAAAGCCAGCGGATCGAGCGCGCGCCGGTCAGCGATGAACCTCCGCTCGGTCGCGCGGAGATGGGCCTGTTCGGCAAGGTTAAGGGCAATCTGCGTGTGGAAAGCCAGGGCATGGGGAACGGCACCACGTCGCAGCGGGTCATGGTCGGCGTGAAAATACCGTTCTGAACGCTCAACCCTTGGGCCGCCAGGTCGCCAATCGCCACAGATAGACCAGCACCGCTCCCACGACGCACACCGTTGCGGCCGGGCCGATATATGTGTCGATCTCGCTGAAATTCTTGCCCAGCACGAAACCGGCATAGGCCAGGATGATGTTCCAGATCAGCGCCCCGCCCGCGGTCCACGCCAGAAACTTCATATGCCCCATGCGGAACAGTCCGGCGGGCAGCGACACCATCGTCCGCAGCGCGGGCATGAAGCGGAACACGAACACGACGATCTGGCCATATTTGCCGAACAATCGGTCAAGCGCCTCGACATCGCGCCACTCCAGCGTAGCCCAGCGGCCATAGCGATCGACCAGCGGCTTCAACCGGCCAAAGCCCAGCACGTGCCCGACCAAATACCAGAAATAATTGCCGACCGTGGTGCCGAGCGTCCCTGCAACCAGCAACCACTCCATCGCCATCCGGCCCTGACCCACGCGGATGCCGCCAATGCCCATGATCAATTCCGACGGAATCGGCGGAAAGACGTTTTCCAGCACCATCAGCGCAAAAATGCCCCAATAGCCGCCCGCGTCGATCAGGCGGAGAACCCAGTCCGTCATGTCACGATGCCCAAAGGGAAGGTAACACATCCCCTCCGTTCGCCCTGAGCCTGTCGAAGGACCGTCCTTCTTGAAGAAAAGAACAAGGCTTCGACAGGCTCAGCCCGAACGGATCTAGAGTTAAGGATGAAAACAAAAACGTGTTCAAGCCGCCGCCCGCGCCGCCAGCCGGGCGTCGATCGCATCCCAGATCAGCCCGCCCGTATCGGTGCCATCAAAGGCGTCGATCGCCACGATGCCGGTCGGAGAGGTCACGTTGATTTCGGTCAGCCATTCGCCGCCAATCACGTCGATGCCTACGAACAGCAGGCCGCGTGCCTTCAGCTCCGGTCCCATCGCAGCGCAGATTTCGCGTTCCTTGTCGGTCAGCACGGTCTTGGCCGCAGATCCACCGACCGCCAGATTGGATCGGATTTCGCCCGCACCCGGAATCCGGTTGATCGCGCCCGCGACCTCCCCGTCGATCAGGACGATACGCTTGTCGCCTTGCGCGACGCCGGGGATGAAGGCCTGCACCATGAAGGGCTCAACCCATGATGCGTTGAAGATTTCCACCAGTGCGGAAAGATTCGATCCTTTGGCATCGACATGGAACACGGCGTTACCCGCATTGCCATAAAGGGGCTTCACAACAATCTCGCCATGCTGGGCGAGAAAACTGCGCACTTGCGCCAGATCGCGGGTGATCATCGTCGGCGGCATGAAGCGGGCATAGTCCAGCACGAACAGCTTTTCGGGCGCATTGCGGACGCTGGCGGGATCATTGACCACCAGCGTTTCGGCCTGCACCCGCTCCAGCAAATGGGTGGCAGTGATGTAGCTTAAATCAAAGGGCGGGTCCTGCCGCATCAGCACCACATCGACATCGCGGCCCAGGTCCAGCATTTCAGGTTCGCCAAAGGCGAAATGGTCGCCGTCCACTTTCTGGACCTTCACGGGCCGCGCCTTGGCCAGCACCCGGCCATCGCGATAGGTCAGGTCGGTGGCGAGATAATGGTAGAGCCTGTGTCCCCGCGCCTGCCCCGCCAGCATGATGTGAAAGGTCGAATCGCCCGCGATCTTGATGCCCTCCATCGGGTCCATCTGCACGGCGACGGTCAGGGGGTTGAGTTCGGTCATCTTCATTCCTTTTCCGTTCGCCCTGAGCGAAGTCGAAGGGCTCCGCCGAGCGTTAGCGAGGTGCTTTGCCTTCGCTGGCGCTCAGGCGAGGGCTTCGACTTCGCTCAGCCCGAACGGTTTTGGGGAGCAGCATATCACCCCCCATGCCAGACATTGGCCAGATGGCGTGGCGCGCGGCCCGGCGCAAGGAGGATGACGTCGATTCGCATATCGTCGCCCGCTTTGCCCAGATCATGCCAAAGGATTTCCGCCGCCGCCGCGACCCGGCGCAATCGCCGCTCGTCGATCGCCAGGTCCAGTTCCGCGGCGGTGGCGCGGGCCTTCACCTCGACAAAGGCCAGCATCGCGCCCTTGCGCGCGACCAGATCGACCTCGCCCGCTGGCGTGCGCATCCGCCGTCCGACAATCTGCCAGCCTTTCAACCGCAGCCACCAGGCCGCGATCCGCTCGGCCTGACGCCCGCGTCGTTCGGCGGCGAGTCTGGCAGGAATTGGACGCTTCACCCCTTCAATTCCGTCGCCCGGTCATAGAGCGTACGCCGGTCCAGCCCCAATTTCTTGGCGACCTCTCCCGCTGCCTTCGACACCGACAGCCGGGTCAGCGCCTCCCGCAACGCCGCGTCGGCATCCTCCGCGCTGGCGGGCGGCGCTTCACCTGGCGGGCCGACCGTCACCACAATCTCACCCTTGGGTGGCGCGTCGGAGTAACGGGCGGACAGTTCACTCAACGTGCCACAGGCGGTTTCCTCGAACGTCTTGCTGATTTCCCGGCTGACCGCAGCCTCCCGGTCACCCAGATGCGCGGCCATGGCGGACAGGCTTTCGGACAGGCGCGGGCCGCTTTCGTAAAATACCAGAGTCGCCCGCAGCCCCGCCACCTCGTCCAGCGCATCCCCCCGCGCCTTGGCCTTGCTCGGCAGGAAGCCCATGAACAGGAAGCGATCGGTCGGCAGCCCCGACAGCGTCAGCGCCGCAATCGCCGCGCTGGGACCGGGCAGCGTCGTGATCCGCCGCCCTGCCGCCCGCGCATCGCGCACCAGCTTATAGCCCGGATCGGAAATCAGCGGCGTCCCCGCGTCCGACAGCAGGGCGACCGATTCGCCCGCCATCCGCTCCACCAGCCGCGCCCGCACATTTTCGCCGCTATGGTCATGATAGGGCAGCATCGGCCGATCAGAGCCTGCATGGCGCAGCAGCCGCGCGCTTACCCGTGTATCTTCCACGGCGACCACGTCCGCCAGCCGCAGCACCTCCGCCGCGCGCGGAGTAAGGTCACCAAGGTTGCCGATCGGCCCCGCGACGATATAAAGCCCAGGTTCAAGACCCGAAGATTGAGTTTCCATAAGGACGCCAGATGACAGAGACGGATGCCTCCCGGCAAGCGGACTTGTTCGCTTCATTGAAGCGTGGCGCGCGAATCGCCTTTGCAGCAGGCACATTGCTGCTCGCTGCCTGCCAGTCGATCGTGCCCAAGGGACCGGCACCCACCACCCCTACTGGCCCGGTTGGACCTAGCGGCCCGGACGTCACGCAAGGCCTGCCGACCGACACGCTGCGCCACCGCGTCGCGCTGCTGGTGCCGATGAGCGGTCCCAATGCCGGGGTCGGCCAGTCGATCGCGAACGCGACCACGCTGGCCCTGATGGACACCAAAACCGACAAGATCCGCATCACCACCTATGACACCGCCCTGGGCGCGGCGGCGGCGGCAAACCGCGCGCTGGCCGAAGGCAACCGGCTGATCCTTGGCCCCTTGCTGGCCGAGGATGCCCGCATTGTCGGGCCGATCGCCGCGCGCACCAATGTGCCTGTCATCAGCTTCTCCAACGACGCCAGCGCAGCGGGCAGCGGCGTCTATATCATGGGTTACAATCCCAATCAGTCGATCGAGCGGGTCGTCGGTTTCGCCCGCGACAAGGGGTTGTCGCGCTTCGCCGCGCTCATCCCGCGCGGCACCTATGGCGAACGGGCGGGCAATGCGCTGCTGCGCGCGGTCGAGCAGGCGGGCGGTACGGTCGTGTCGATGCAGAATTTCGACCGCAGCCCCGCTTCGATCACCGCAGCGGTCAAGAAATTGCAGGCCGCCTCCAGCTATGACGCGCTCCTGATCGCCGACAGCGGCAGGGTCGCGCTTCAGGTCGCGCCGATCGTCCGCAAAAATGGCGGCGCGACCGCCCGCCTGCTCGGCACCGAACTGTGGAATACCGAAGGCACGCTGGCCGCCAGCCCGGTGCTGCGCGGTGCCTGGTTCGCCAGCGTCTCGGACACGCTCTACGGCCAGCTCGCGGGCAAATATCGCGCCCGTTACGGCACGTCGCCCTTCCGCCTGTCGTCGCTCGGCTATGATTCGGTCCTGCTGACCGTACGGATCGCGCAGGACTGGAAGCCGGGCAGCCCCTTCCCCGCCGCGCGCCTGCGCGATTCGGGCGGTTTTTCGGGCATTGACGGCGCATTCCGTTTTGGCCGCACCGGTATCGCCGAACGCGCGCTGGAAGTGTCCGAAGTGGGCGCGGGCGCAGTCACGGTCATCGCGCCTGCTCCCCGCAGCTTCGCGGAATAATCAGTCGGCTGCCGACCGGGGCACCCGCCCGGTCGGCAGGATCAGCGGCCAGCCATTATCCGGATCAATGCAGGCGGTGATGCCGTAGACATGGGCGAGCGCCTGCTCGGTCAGCACGTCCATCGGCGCACCATCGGCGACCAGCGCGCCGCCGTCCATCAGCAGCAACCGGTCGCACCAGCGCGCCGCCATGCTGAGGTCATGCAGCACCGTCACCACCAGCGCCCCGCCCCGCGCTTCGTCGCGCAGCAGGTCCATCACGTCGATCTGGTGGCCGGGGTCCAGCGCCGCGAGTGGCTCGTCGGCGATCAGTCCCCGCGCACCCACCGCCAGCGCCCGCGCGAGCAGCACCCGCGCCCGCTCCCCGCCCGACAATTCGGTCGCGATCCGGCCTTTCAGATGCAGCACATCGGCCCGCGCCATCGCAGCCTCTACCGCCGCCTCATCCTCGTCCGACAGGCGGGAGAGTGGCCCCAAATGCGGCAACCGCCCCAGCGCCACCAGCCGCTCGACGCTCAAGGGCCAGTGCAATGTCTGGCCCTGTGGCAGATAGGCGATGGCGCGCGCGATGCTCCGCCGGTCGATCCGCGCGACATCCTGCCCGTCGATGCAAACCTGCCCCGCCTGCGGCTTCGCCAGCCCCAGCATCGCCCGGATCAGCGTCGATTTGCCTGCGCCATTGGGTCCGATGATGCCGACCAATTGGCCCGGCTCCAGCGTCATGCTCACATCCCGCACCGCCGCATGACGGCCAAGCCGGACCGACAGTCCCTCTACGCCCAGGGTCACCATAGCCGCCGCTCCCGCATCAGGTGGATCAGGAACACCGGCACGCCCAGCATCGCGGTGACGACGCCGAGCTTCAATTCATTGGCCGACGGAATCAGCCGCACGCCAATATCCGCGAGCGTCAGCAGCACCGCGCCGCCGAGCAGCGAGGGCCATAGCACCGCCGAGGGCGACCGGTCGGTCAGCGGGCGCACGATATGCGGGACGATCAGGCCCACAAAGCCGATCGCGCCCGACACCGCCACCGCCCCGCCGACGCCGATCGCGACACCCAGCATGATCCGCAGCCGCGCGGCGTTGAGGTTCACGCCCAGTGCCTGCGCGCCTTCCTCCCCCAGGGTCAGCGCGTCAAGCGTCCGCCCGTCGGCCAGCAACAGCGCCGCGCCAATGGCGACGCAGGGCAAGGCGACGCTGACATGGACATAGCTGCGGTTTTCCAGACTGCCCATCAGCCAGCTCATAATCTCCATCGCCGCAAAGGGATTGGGCGACAGGTTGAGCGACAGGCTGATCCCCGCTCCCGCCAGCGTCGCGACGGCAATGCCCGCCAGGATGAGCGTCAGCGGGCTTTCCGACGGTCCCGCCAGCAGGAACAGGCCGGAGATGGCGATCAGCGCAGTGGTGATCGCCAGCAACGGCAGGACCAGCGGGTGCAGGGCGCTCAGCCCAAAATAGAGCGCGCAGACCGCGCCCAAGGCCGCCGCGTTGGACGCGCCCAGCACGGAAGGTTCGGCCAGCGGATTGCGCAAATAGCCCTGCAACGCCGCACCCGACAGGCCCAGCATCGCGCCGACCAGCAGGCCAAGCAGCATCCGCGGCAGGCGCAGGTCGATGATGATAGCACGCGCGACATCATCGCCGCCGCCCGTCAGCACCGCCCAGATCCGCGCCGGACTGATCGTGACCGCGCCCAGCATCACGGAACCCATTGCTGCGCCGACGAGCAGAAGCAGCAGCGCGGGGACGAGCAAGGGGTGACGGCGGGCCATCACGGGCGCTCCCCTTGGCGGTTGGCAAAGCGACGTGTTCCTGCGAAGGCAGGAACCCAGTTCTGCGCGCGGGACTGGGTTCCCCCCTGCACGGGAACACGTCCTACTACAAGACAGGCTCCATGATCCGTCCGCTGACCCTCGCCATTGCCGCCCTGACGCTCACCAGCACGGCACACGCAATGCCGCGCCGCATCGTCTCGCTCAATGTCTGCGCCGATCAATATCTGATCGCGCTGGCCGACAAGGGGCAGATCGCCGCGCTCAGCAGCAATGCGCGCGATCCTGAATTGTCGGCGGCGGCGGACAAGGCGCGGGAATATCGCGCACTTCGCCGCGCTTCGGAGGAAGTGCTGGCGATCAGGCCCGACCTGATCCTGGGCTATCCCATCGGGCCGAATATGGTGGCGGGCGCGCCGCCGGGGCAATGGACGACGCTGGGGCTGGCCAGCGCGGACAGCTATGGCGCGATCCTCGACCAAATCAGGCAAGTCGCGCGCGCCGTCGGGCATGTCGATCGGGGCGAAAGGCTGATCGCGCAGATGAACCGCGAACTGGCGGCACTGCCCAAAGCGAAGCGTAGCGGCGTGGCGGCCTATTATCAGCGGCGCGGCTACATGACCGGCACCGGCACGCTGGTCGATGACCTGATGCGGCGGGTGGGCCTCACCAACCTGGCCGCAAAACTCGGTAAGCCCGCGCTGGCGCAGGTGCCGCTGGAGGCGATGGTCGCGGCGCGGCCCGACTGGCTGATCGTCGAAAGCGGCAGCGAAGCGGTGGTTGATCAGGGGACCGAGATGCTCCAGCATCCCGCGATCAAGAGCATCTCGCGCATCAGCCTGCCGCAAAGCTGGACCGTGTGCGGCGGGCCAGCCTATGTGCAGGCGGCGCGGGCCATCACGGCGCGTCTGAACGCGCCAAGGTGAAGGGACGGGCTGCGCGCCCGTCCCCCCTTGTGCCATATCAGAAGCGGACACGCACGCCGCCAAAGGCGGAGCGGCCATAGACGCCATAGCCATAGGCGGTGGCGTAGGCTTCATCGAACAGATTGTCGATCCGGCCATAGACTTCCAGATGCTCGCCCAGCGGCAGCGACGCGTGCAAGCCTGCTAGCGCATAGCCGTCCAGACGACGGGTGTTGGCGGCATTGTCGAAACTGTCGCCCACCATCGTCACCGTGGCACCCGTCGACAGACCGAAGGACCAGACATAGTCTGCCGAAACGCTGACCGCATTGACCGCCCGGCGCGGCAGACGGTTGCCATCATTGATCCCGCCCGAACGGTCGCGCGCATCGACATAGCTGTAGCTGCCGGTCACGGTCAGTGCATCGACGGGCTTCAAGGCAATGCTGGCCTCCACCCCCTTGGCGCGGGTGCGGTCCAGATTGCTGTAGCTGAAGGTCGCATTGTCATAATTGATCTGGTCGGTGGTATTGCGCATGAACGCCGTGACGGACACTGTCGCCCGGCCGCCGTCCAGGCTCTGGTCGAAACCGATATCATAGCTTTTCGACCGTTCGGGGCGCAGCGCGCTGTTGCCGCTGAATGTGTCATAAAGCTGATAGAGCGAGGGTGCCTTGAACCCTTCGCCATAGCTCAGGCGGATGTTGGTCGCGCCAGCGTTCGGCGTGTAGTTTGCATTCGCGCCGAACGTCGTCGCGCCGCCAAATTGGCTATGATCGTCATGCCGCACACCGCCCGTGACCGACAGGCCCGTGAAGGGCTTGACGATCGCCAGCGCATAGACGCTGTCGATATTGATCTTCGCCGACGACGTGCTGCCGAAACCGAAGAAATCATAATCGGGCCGTTCATGTTCGTAACCGAACACCAGCTTGGCCTGATCGACCGGGGCATAGACGCCTTCATATTCGAAGCGCAGGTTGGTCCCCGAATAGCCATAGTCGGGGTCAGTGCCGCGCACGAAATAATAGTCGCGGTCGTTGCGCAGATAGGTGACTGCCGCACGGTTGGTCAGCTTCCCATCCAGCAGGGCAAGGTTCAGCCCCGCATAGCCGACATATTGGTCGAGCTTGCTCACATCGCTGCTGTCGGCAGGCGCGCCGAAGAAGCTGTCATAGTCGAGGTCCGCATGGATATAATAGCCGCGCAGGTCCAGGCTCAGCGCATCGCTGAACGCCAGTTTCAGCCGGGCATTGGTCGCGATATTTTCATAGCCATCCTTTTCCGTGCCGCCCGCAGCCGAGGAAATGCCATCGGTGCGGAAATAGGCTGCGCCGACGCCACCCGACGCAATGCCGCTGGTGCCGGACACGTCCGCCTTGGCGTTCAGCGTATCGCTATAGCCATAATCGACCGAAGCGTTCGCTCCAAAGCCCTCGACAGGCACGCCGGTCATGATGTTGACCACGCCGCCGATCGCCTGGCTGCCATGCACCACCGAGTTGGAACCGCGCAGCACTTCGATCCGCTTGATATTGCCGGTCAGCAAATGGCCGAAATCATAGCCATCGCCAATGCCGCTGGGGTCGTTGACCTTGACCCCGTCGATCAGCACCAATGTCTGCGTCGTTTCCGCGCCGCGCAGCGACACGCCGGTCACGCCGCCGGTGGAACCGTTGCGATTGAAGCGCACGCCCGGCGTCGTCGCCAGCAGATCGACTACATCGACAGCCTGCCGCGTCTGGATGGTCTGCGCGTCGATGACGGTGATCGCCTGCCCCACCTCGTCCCGCGACTGTTCAATGCCCGACGCGGTGACGACGATATTATCGTCCTGCGCCAGAGCGGGCGTAGCCGCCAGCAGCGCGATAAGAGAAATGCCTGTTTTTACCATGATATAAGCCCTGAGCGTCATGTGCGACTTCAAGGCCGGGGCGTCCGCGCAAACGGTCGCGCCATGATGCGGGATGACGCCAGCCCCCGCCGCACGGCACGATGCGGCCCCGGCCGCACAGCGTCGCTCGACGGAAAACCACCGTGCCATGACCATCCCCTGGATCAGGGCAAGAGCGACCAGACGCCGGCAGGTCTCCTGGCTCGCGGGTCAGGGCAATGACGCACGGACCTTCCCAGACATAGGCGTCCAGTGGCCGGGTCTTGCGACCCGCGTGCATCATGCTCACCGCTTACAGTTGCAGGGACAGCCACGGAATTGGGCGCTTGCACGCCCGCACCGCATTCCCATTTTAAGCCCCTTGCGGGACACCGGCGCGATCTAGCTGCAAGGGAAGCCAAGCCCCCCTCACGCGGCGCGCTCTAGGGGAAAGGCGGGGCGATGCCAAGCGGCCAGTTGCGCTACGCCAGCGGGGCGTTGCCCTGATGCAACACCGCGTCGGGCCGCGCCAGTACAACCAGCGGCAATCCCGCCGCCGCCGCGCGCGCCGCCGCCAGCCTTGTGGGGGCGGAGATGGTCACCAGCAGCGGACATTGGCTCAGCACCGCTTTCTCCACCAGTTCATAGGAACAGCGCGACGACAGCAGGGCAAAGCCGCCCTCCCAGTCCGCCCCCGCCCGCTTCATCGCGCCGATCAGCTTGTCGAACGCATTGTGCCGCCCGACATCCTCGCGCGCCAGCCGGATCGCCCCGTCCGCGTCGACCCAGGCGGCGGCATGGGCCGCGCCGGTGGCGGCGTTGAGCGGCTGATGCGCCGCCAGCCCATCCAGCGCGCGAAAGATCGCCGTCCGATCCGCGCGCGAACGCGCCGTCACGGGCGGCAGGGGCCGGATTGCCTGTTCCAGATTTTCGATGCCGCATAGGCCGCACGAGGAGTCCGACGCCCGATGCCGCACCCGCTCCAGCAACAGGTCCGTCCGCGACGGCGGCAGGGTGGCGCGGGCGACGATGCCCTGATCGGTGCGATGGGTATCGACATCGAACGGCGCATCGTCCGGGCCAATCAGCCGCTCGGCCAGCGCGAAGCCCTGCACCAGATCGCCAATATCGGTCGGCGTCGCCATCAGCACAGCATAGCCGATACCATTAAATTCGATCGCGACCGGCACTTCGTCGGCCAGCGCCCGATCCATCGTTACGGTTTCGCCGTCCGGCGTCAGGCGGTCAAAGGCCAACCACGCCATGCTGCCCGCATCATGCGCCGTCACAGCGTGGCGCTCATCCGGCGTCGCAATGACTGCTCTCGCCCACCGCGTTGAACTGGGCGGCATCCACCTGCGGCGCTGACCAGCCCTGCGCCATGCGCGCCACGGCCGCCGCCACGATGGGCGACAGGCGTTCGGGCTGATCCTGCGCGATGGCAATGATCTGCGCCTTCATGCGCGGGTCCCAGAAGCGGGTCAGATGTTCGGCCAGCGCCGCCACCGCCTTCGCCTCGCCCATGGTTTCCAGGTTGCGGGCAATCTGGTGCGCCATATAGACCAGCCGGTCGGTGGTGGACATGACTTGGGGTTCGTCGCTCATCGGCCCGATCCTATTCCGCCGCTTCCAGCGGTGCAATGCGGCGGCTCATCCGGGCCTGATCGGCATAGTCGCGCTGCCAGTCGCTCGGCCCGTTGGATGGCATGACCTGCACCGCCGTCACCTTATATTCCGGGCAGTTGGTCGCCCAGTCGCTATAGTCGGTGGTGATGACGTTGGCCTGGGTTTCGGGGTGGTGGAAGGTGGTATAGACCACGCCCGGCGCAACGCGCTCGGTCACTTGCGCGCGCAGCGTCGTTTCCCCGGCGCGGCTCTTCAGCGCAACCCAGTCGCCCTCCTTGATCCCGCGATTCTCTGCGTCGGACGGATGGATTTCCAGCCGGTCCTCAGGGTGCCAGGCGGTGTTGGCGGTGCGGCGCGTCTGCGCGCCGACATTATAGTGGGACAGGATGCGTCCGGTTGTCAGCAGCAGAGGGAAGCGCGGGCCGGTCTTTTCATCGGTCGGGACATAGTCGGTGACGACGAACTTGCCCTTCCCCCGCACGAAGCCGCCCATATGCATCGTCGGTGTGCCATCGGGCGCAGCGTCATTGGCGGGCCATTGCAGCGATCCCTCCGCCTCCAGCCGGTCATAATGGACACCGGCAAAAGTCGGGGTGAGCGCGGCAATCTCATCCATGATCTGCGCGGGGTGATCGTAGGTCCAGCCCAAACCCATGGCATTGGCAACCAGCTGGACGATTTCCCAGTCGGCATAACCGTTCAGAGGCGCCATCACCTTGCGCACCCTTTGGATGCGGCGTTCGGCGTTGGTGAAGGTGCCGTCCTTCTCCAGGAAGGTCGATCCGGGCAGAAAGACATGGGCGTAATTGGCGGTTTCGTTGAGGAACAGATCCTGCTCCACCACGCATTCCATCGCCGCAAGGCCTGCTGCGACATGATGGGTGTTGGGATCGGACTGGAGAATATCCTCACCCTGCACGAATAGCCCCTTGAAGGTGCCGTCGGTCGCCGCGTCCAGCATATTGGGGATACGCAGCCCCGGCTCGGCGTCGAGTGACACGCCCCAGGCCTGCTCGAACAGGCTGCGCGTCGCTGTGTCCGACACATGGCGATAGCCCGAAAATTCATGCGGGAAGCTGCCCATGTCGCAGGCGCCCTGGACATTATTCTGCCCCCGCAACGGGTTCACGCCCACGCCCTCGCGCCCAACATTGCCGGTCGCCATGGCGAGGTTGGCGATGGCCATGACGGTCGATGACCCCTGGCTATGCTCGGTCACGCCAAGGCCATAATAGATCGCGCCATTGCCGCCTGTGGCATAAAGCCGGGCGGCGGCGCGCACCTCATCCGCCTTCACGCCGGTCAGCGGTTCGATCGCTTCGGGAGAGCGGGCGGGTTGGGAGACGAAATCGGCCCAGTCGGCAAACTCGTCCCAATCGCACCGTTCGCGGATGAACGCTTCGTCATAGAGCTTTTCGGTGACGATCACATGCGCCATCGCGGTCAACATCGCGACATTGGTGCCGGGACGCAGGGGCAGATGATGGTCCGCCTCGACATGCGGGGATTTGACCAGATCGGTGCGGCGCGGGTCCATGACGATCAGCTTGGCCCCCTGACGCAACCGCCTTTTCATGCGGCTGGCGAATACGGGGTGGCCGTCGGTAGGGTTCGCGCCGATGACCAGGATCACGTCCGCCTGCATCACGCTGTCGAAATCCTGCGTGCCTGCCGACGTACCGAAGGTCTGGCTCAGGCCATAGCCGGTCGGCGAGTGGCAGACGCGGGCGCAGGTATCGACATTATTATTGCCGAACCCCTGCCGGATCAGTTTCTGGACCAGGAAGGTTTCTTCATTGGTGCAGCGGCTCGACGTGATGCCGCCAATGGAGCGGGTGCCATATTTGGCCTGGATGCGCCGAAACTCCGACGCGGTATAGGCGATCGCTTCGTCCCACGACACTTCACGCCACGGTTCGCTCACCGACGCGCGGATCATGGGGTTGAGGATGCGGTCCTGATGCTGGGCATAGCCCCAGGCGAAGCGGCCCTTGACGCAGCTATGGCCGCGATTGGCCTTGCCATCCTTCCACGGCACCATGCGCACCAGTTCCTCGCCCCGCATTTCCGCGCGGAAGGTGCAGCCGACGCCGCAATAGGCGCAGGTGGTGACGACGGCGCGGTCCGGGGTGCCGACCTCGACGACCTTCTTTTCGATCAGTGACGCGGTGGGGCAGGCCTGCACGCAGGCACCGCAGGAGACGCATTCGGACCCCAAAAATCCCTCGCCCTGCGACGCGGAGACTTTGGAATCGAACCCCATCCCTTCGATCGTCAGCGCGAACGTCCCCTGCACTTCGTCGCACGCCCGCACGCAGCGGGAGCAAACGATGCATTTGCTGGGATCGAAATCGAAATAGGGGTTCGACTGGTCCTTGGCCTGCCCCATATTGGTCGCGCCGTCATAGCCATAGCGCACGTCGCGCAGCCCGACTGCCCCGGCCTGATCCTGCAATTCGCAATCGCCATTCGCGCCGCAGGTCAGGCAATCGAGCGGATGATCGGAAATATAAAGTTCCATCACCCCGCGCCGCAGCTGCTTGAGGCGATCGGTCTGGGTGCGCACGACCATGCCCTCGGCCACCGGGGTGGTGCAGGAGGCGGGGTAGCCATTGCGCCCCTCCACCTCGACCAGGCAAAGGCGGCAGGAGCCGAAACTCTCGACGCTGTCGGTGGCGCAGAGTTTGGGGATGGAGCCGCCCAGCAGCGACGCGGCACGCATGATGCTGGTGCCTTCGGGCAGGGTGACGGCGTGCCCGTCGATGGTCAGGGTGACGGACTGGCCGGTCGCAATCGCAGCGGGCGTGCCATGGTCGGTTTCGCGGGTAAAAGTCATTCCGCAGCCTCCTTTAACGGCGCAAAATTCGGACTTGGACTCGCTCCGAAATCTTCCGGGAAGTAATCGAGCGCGCTTAGCACCGGATAGGGGGTGAAGCCCCCAAGCGCGCAGAGCGACCCATATTTCATCGTATCGCACAGGTTGCGCAGCAGCGTGGTTTGCGCGTCGATCGAGGTGTCGATCCGGGCGGGGGAACGGGAGTAGAGGGCTTTGCCCAAAACCCCGTCATCCCAGCGCACGCTGGGATCCCCCTTTTCTTCCGCACCACCTTCAGGAAGTGAGATGCCAGCCTTCGCTGGCATGACGGATGGGGGAGTTGGCCGCGCCGCCATGATCCGGTCGACAATCTCCACCCCGCGCGTCGATCCGATCCGGCAGGGCGTGCATTTGCCGCAGCTTTCCGCGGCGCAAAATTCCATGGCGAAGCGGGCCATATGCGCCATGTCGACACTGTCGTCGAACACGGTAATCCCGGCATGGCCGATGAGGCCACCCGCAGCGGCGAAGCTTTCATAATCGAAGGGCAGATGGAACATGGACGGCGGGAAATAGGCGCCCAGCGGCCCGCCCACCTGCACCGCGCGCACAGGGCGGCCGCTCGCGGTGCCGCCGCCAATATCGTTCACCAGTTCGCCCAGCGTGATGCCGAAGCCGATTTCGTACAGCCCGCCATACCGCACATTGCCCGCCAACTGCACCGGCATCGTCCCGCGTGAACGGCCAAAGCCGACCGCCGCATAGGCCTCTGCGCCTTCAGCCAGAATGAACGGCACGGCGGCAAGGCTCAGCACATTGTTGATGACGGTCGGCTGGCCGAACAAGCCTTTCAGCGCAGGCAAGGGCGGCTTGGCGCGCACCTGGCCACGCTTGCCCTCGATCGAATCGAGCAAGGCGGTTTCCTCGCCGCAGACATAGGCGCCCGCACCCTCTCGCACTTCCAGCGTGAAGGGCGCTATCAGATGCGCCGAACGCTCAATCGCCAGCCGCATCGTGTAGATTGCGAAGGGATATTCGGAGCGGATATAGATATAGCCTTGGGTTCCGCCGACGGCATGGGCGGCGATCGCCATACCCTCGATCAGGCAATAGGGATCACCCTCCATCAGCATCCGGTCGGCAAAGGTGCCGCTGTCGCCCTCATCCGCGTTGCAGACGATATATTTGTCGCCCGTGGGGGCGTCCAGCACCGTCTGCCATTTGATGCCGGTCGGGAAGCCTGCCCCGCCGCGCCCGCGCAGGCCCGACACCTTGACGGCATCGACCACGGCCTGAGGCGTCATCGTGCGCGCGGCGTCTAGCCCCTTCCAGCCGTCCTGCGCGGCGTAATCGGTCAGGCTGACCGGATCGATCACCCCGCACCGGGCAAAGGTGAAACGCTGCTGCCCGGCGAAGAAGGAGAGTTGATCGACTGCTCCCAGCCGGTTGGGGTGGCTGCCATCCAGCACCGCTGCAACGTCCCACGGCCCCACCGGACCATAGCCGATGCGGCCGTCCGCCGTCTCCATCTCGACCAGAGGTTCGATGCTGAACAGCCCGCGCGATCCGGTGCGGATTACCTCGCACCCGGCGTCGGCAAAGGCCTTTGCAACGTCATCCGCGCCCAGAGCGACCGATGCCATGTCGCGACTCACATAAATTTTCATGCCGCCACCTCTGCTGCGATCCGATCCAGCGCGGCAGCGTCGATCCGCGCCATGGGACGACCATCAACCAGCGCATTGGGACCGACCGCGCACAGGCCCAGGCAATAAACCGGTTCCAGACTGACCGCGCCATCGCCGCGCGTTTCACCCATCGCCACGCCCAGCCGCTGCGCCGCTGCCGCCTCGATCGCCGCGCCGCCGCGCGCCTGGCAGCTTTCAGCGCGGCACAGCTTCACGACATGGCGACCCGCAGGCGTCCGGCGGAAATCATGATAGAAGGTGACGACGCCATGCACGTCAGCGCGCGACAGGTTCAGCGCGCGGGCGATGACCGGCACGACAGCATCCTGAACATAGCCCGCCTCTTCCTGCACCGCGTGCAGCAGCGGCAGCAACTGGTCGCGCGTCGCGCCGTGGCGCGCGGTCCAGCCTTCGATAAACTCTTCCATCCCGATACCCTGCCTTATGGCCGCAATTTTGACCGGATAGTGCGGCAGCAAGGCGTGCTGGTCAAATCGAAGCCAGCGATGCTTGATAGAATTACTCTATCAAAGCGATCCGAAGCCGGGCGGCAGGCGCAAACCGCGCGCCACCGCCAACACCGCCTGCGCCAGCGGCCCCATCGGCGCGCTATCCGACACGATGACGCCTACCCGGCTGCCCTCCCCCATGTCCGGCAACGGCGTCGTGCGCGCCCAGCGCAGACCGTCCAGCAAGGCGGCATGGCTGTCGGGAATGATCGAACAGAGCCGCCCCTGCTGCACCAGCCCCAGCAACGCGACATAGGAGTCTGCCGTCACCAGAGGCCGCAGCGCCAGCCCGCGGTCGGCCAGCCGCGCGTCCAATATCCGCCGGTTCTGCATCCCCTGATGCAACAGGCAGAGCGGCAGGCTGGCCAGGTCGGCCCAATCGACGACAGCGGGAATCGCCACGCCATCGACCGCGCTCACCAGCATCGCCCGCTCGGCATAGAGCGGCACCGACAGGGCGTGGGCGGGCGGCTCGAAATCCAGATAGGTGAGGCCCGCGTCCAGCTCGAATGCGGCCAATTCACGCTCGATCTGGCGCGATGTCAGCGCGCGAACGGAAATATTCAGCCCCGGATGCCGCTCCAGCATCGCGGTCGCCAGACAGCCGATCGCGGGCATGGCGGCAGGGATCGCCCCCAGCCGCAATTCGCCCTTAAGCGGCCCGCGCGCCGTCTCCGCCGCCTGTCCCAGCGCTTCGGCCGCCGCGACCAATTGCCGCGCCCATGGTAAGATCGCCTCCCCCTCAGCCGTCAGCCCGCCATATTTGCGGTCGCGCCGGATCAGCCGCTTGCCCAGCTGCGTCTCCAGCGTGGCGATGCCCGCCGACAGCGTGGGTTGCGACACATGGCATAGCGCCGCCGCCCGCGCAAAATGGCCTTCGCGCTCCAGCGCCAGGAAATATTCGACGAGGCGGGTCTGCATATATTTGGTATAGGCCTGATAGAAGTGCGCTATCAAGGAAGCATCATGGCGGAACAGCGGATATTGGGCGCGGTGCTGGCGGGGGGCCGGTCCAGCCGCTTTGGCAGCGACAAGGCACTGGCAGTGATGGCGGATGGACGGACCTTGCTGGACCATGCGATCGCGGGCCTGACGCCGCATGTCGCGCAGGTCGTGATTTGCGGACGGAACGGTGGCCTCGCCGATCGGCCTGCGCCGGACATGGGACCGCTGGGCGGGCTGAACGCTGCGCTGCATCACGCGCAGAACCATGGCTTTGCGGGGGTATTGACGACGGGGTGCGACATGCCCGTTTATCCTGCAGAGCTGCCCGCCATGCTGATCGGCGAAAGCGCGGCCATATTGAAGGGTCAGCAATTGCTCGGCTGGTGGCCGGTATCGCTGGCGGGCGAACTCGACGCCCATCTGGCGACGGACAATAATCGCTCCATCCATGGCTGGCTCGACCGCATCGGCGCTCGGGTAGTGGACATGGAGGGGCTGGTGCTGCCCAATATCAACCGGCCGGAGGATCTGGCGGGGTTGTGACACGCAACACCCGTTCGTTTCGAGCGAAGTCGAGAAACGGGTGCGCTGTGTTCAGGTTTCTCGACTTCGCTCGAAACGAACGGAGGTAGTTAGGCAGGCAAAGCCACACTCGCCGCCATTTCCACCGGCACCCGCGTCCCCGCCACCGCCTCGCCGATCAGCAGCAGCGTCGGATCTTCGTCGCTGATCGTCTGCACCAGAAAGGCCAGCGCCGACAGCTTGCCGCGGATCAGCCGTTCGCTGGGCAGCGAGACATTCACCGCCACCATCACCGGGGTTTCCGGGTCGCGCCCTGCCGCGATCAGGTTGCGCGCAATCTCGCCCGCCGCCGCGCGGCCCATATAGATGCCGATCGTCCCGCCGGGCCGCGCCAGCGCGTCCCAGTCGAGTTTCAACGGTTCGCCCGCCTTCAGATGCGCCGTCACCAGAGTCAGCCCGCGCGCCTTGCCGCGCAGGGTGAGCGAGGCATGGCCGCTCGCCGCAGCCGCGCTCGCCGTGGTGATGCCGGGGCAGATGCGCACAGCTATGCCAGCCTCACCCAGATGATCCATTTCCTCCGCCGACCGCCCAAACACCGACGGATCGCCGCCCTTCAGCCGCACCACCCGCTTGCCCGCCCGCGCGGCGGCCAGCAATAGGTCATTGATGCTCTCCTGTTGCTTGCTGTGCCGCCCGGAGCGTTTGCCCACGCTCACCCGCTCGACCCCGGCGGGGATCAGGTCCAGCACTTGCCGCCCGACCAGCGCATCGTAGAAAACAATGTCCGCCGCACTGATCAGCTTTTCCGCCTTGCGCGTCAGCAGGTCCGGGTCGCCCGGCCCCGCGCCCACCAGCCACACTTGTCCCCGCGCGATCAATTCATTCGGCTGCATGAAGCGTCTCCTGTTGGGCCTGGGCGAGGATATTGGCCAGCGCCGGACGGCACGACCCGCAATTGGTCCCCGCCCCCAAAGCGGCGCCGATCGCGGGAACATCGACCAGCCTCTGTTCGCGAATGGCCGTGACGATGTTGTTCAGCCCAATGTCGAAACAGACACAGATGATCGCTCCCTTGTCGGGCTGACTGCCCGGCCCGCGCGCGGCCAGCACCGACGCGCCGACGCTTTCGACAGCGAGTTGCCCGATCAGCCAGTCGCGGGTGGGCAATATACCGCTGCGCGTGACAATCAGCACGCCCGCCAGCTTGCCGTCGCGGATGATCGCGACGCGGCGGGTGCCGCGCGTCATGTCGATCGCCTCGACCCGATCGCCCTTGGGCAGGCACGCTTCCAGCCGCGCCGGATCCCCATTGCCCGCCACTTCATAGAGCGCGCCGCCCGGCACGGTGATCCGCGTGGCCCACAGGCATGGCACGCGTACGGGTTCGCTCCCGCGCAGGATCAGAAAGCCCTTCCATTCGGTGGCGACTTTTTCGACCCGGACCGGGGTGGATTTGAACCCCGGCTGGCCCGAATGGGGATCGACCAGCGAGCGCGGCAACAGGCCGGTGCGGCCACCGGTCGATTGCTGGTCGGTCCAGTGGATCGGGGTAAAGACTTCGCCGGGGCGCTGGCCATCGCTGATCCGCGCGCGAAACAGGCTGTCGCCCTGCGGCGTCGATACGCGCGCCAGATCGCCATCGGCGATACCCAGCGCAGCTGCGTCGTCCGCATGGACCTCGACCAGCGGCTCCTCCCGGTGGCGCGCTAGTTTGGGCGACAGGCCAGTGCGGCTCATCGTGTGCCACTGGTCGCGATAGCGCCCGGTGTTGAGCGTCATCGGCCAGTCCTTGAGCGGACCCTGCACATCCATCTGGGTCACCGGCAACAGCCGCGCCTTGCCATCGGGCGTCGAAAAACGCCCGTCGACAAAGGGCGTGTCGCCCCAGCGGAACGGCGCCATCGCCTCATAGGCGTCATTCCCCAGCGTCGCCTGTGCGCGCAGGTTCAACAGCCGCGCGCCGTCATTCTGATAGGCGGTCAGGCGCGCATGTTCGCGCCAGATGTCGGCGGGACGATCATAGGCAAAAGCGTTGCGGAAGCCCATGCGGCGGGCAACTTGCGTGACGATCCACCAGTCGGGTTTCGCTTCGGCGGGTAGCGGCAGCAGCGCGCGCTGGCGGCTGATCGTGCGGTCGGAGTTGGTGACGGTCCCGTCCTTTTCGCCCCAGGCCGCGGCAGGCAGGCGAACATGGGCGTGGACGCTGGTGTCGGTGGTGGCCATCACCTCCGACACGACGAGGAAAGGAACCGTCTCCAGCGCTTCGCGCACACGATTGGCGTCGGGCAGCGACACGGCGGGATTGGTCGCCATCACCCACAAAGCCTTGATCCGCCCTTCGTTGATGGCGCGGAACATATCGACGGCTTTCAGCCCCGGCTTGGTCGCCATGGTCGGCGCGGCCCAGAAGCGGCCGACGCGCGCGACATTGTCCGGTGCGAAATCCATATGGGCCGCCAGCGTGGAGGCGAGGCCACCGACTTCACGGCCTCCCATGGCGTTGGGCTGGCCGGTGATCGAGAAGGGCGCAGCGCCCGGCTTGCCGATGCGACCGGTGGCAAGATGGACGTTGATGATCGCGTTGACTTGATCCGTGCCGCGGATCGACTGGTTGATCCCCTGGCTGAACATGGTGACGGTGCGCGGGGTCGCGGCGAAGAGTTCGTAAAATTGCTGGAGCGCGGCAGGCGAGACATCGCACGCCTTGGCCGTGGTCCACAGGTCATGGCCGGTGCGGATATGGTCCCAGAAGCCTTCGGGCGCATTGACGCTGCGCGCCAAAAAGTCCGCGTCCAGCAGCTTTGCCTGATCCATCCAGGCGAGCAGCCCGTTCATCAGCGCGACGTCGCTGCCGGGCCGCAGCGCCAGATGCAGGTCCGCGCCCTCGCAGCTTTCGGTGCGGCGCGGGTCGATGACCACCAGTTTCGTGCCGCGCGCGGCGCGGGCGGCCTGTATCCGCTGATAGACGATCGGGTGGCACCAGGCAGTGTTGGACCCGATCAGCACGATCAGGTCGGCTTCGTCCAGATCGTCATAGCTGGCGGGGACGACATCTTCGCCAAAGGCCCGGTTATGGCCCGCCACCGCGCTCGACATGCACAGGCGGCTGTTGGTGTCGATATTGGCCGACCCGATAAAGCCCTTCATCAACTTGTTGGCGACATAATAATCTTCGGTCAGTATCTGACCGGAGACGTAGAAGGCGACACTGTCGGGACCATGTCTGGCGATGGTGTCGGCAAAGCGTTTGGCAACCAGATCGAGCGCCTTGTCCCAGCTGGCGCGCTTGTCGCCGATCATGGGATGGAGCAGTCGGCCTTCAAGGCCCACCGTCTCGCCCAGATGGGTGCCCTTGGAACAGAGCTTGCCCGCATTGGCCGGATGCGCCTCATCCCCCCTGATCGTCACGGCGCGGCCGCCAGTCGGCGTCGCCGCGATGCCGCAGCCGACGCCGCAATAGGCGCAGGTGGTGCGGATCGCTTGACTCATCAGGCTGCCACCTTGGCCAGTTCAGGCCGCGCGATCAGGATGCGGCCATCCTCCTGTTTCACCGCGATCGTCGGGGTGCAGCCTTTATCCTCGCCCTGTGCCTCGCCGCTCTTGAGCGCGATGTTCCAGTTGTGCAGCGGGCAGGCGACGCTGTGGCCATGGACGATGCCCTGGCTCAGCGGCCCCTTTTTGTGGGGACATTCATTGACCAGCGCGAAAATCTGGTCGTCGCCCGTGCGGAACACCGCAATTTCTTTCTCACCACCAATCTGAACGGTGCGCGCACCGCGCTGCGGAATGTCGGCCAGCGTGCCGATGTCGATCCAGTCGGTCATATGTCTCACTCCGCCGCGATGGAGATTGGGTCAAGATGCTGGTGCAGGTCGCTATTGGCACCCGCGGCCCGCTCCGCCCAGGGATCGTCTTGCATGAACTGCTGCGAAAACAGGAAACGGGCGCGCAGCGCTTCGCGACCGGCATCATCCTCGACGATGCGCTGCTTCACATAGTCGACCCCGACCCGTTCGATCCAGGGCGCGGTGCGCTCCAGATAGCGGGCTTCCTCACGATAGAGCTGGGTGAAGGCCGCGCAATAATCGAGCGCTTCCTGTTCGGTCGCGACCTTGCACAGCAGGTCGGTGACGCGGACATGGATGCCGCCATTGCCGCCGACATGCAGCTCATAGCCGCTATCGACGCAGACCACGCCGAAATCCTTGATTGTCGCTTCCGCACAATTGCGGGGGCAGCCCGACACCGCGATCTTGAACTTGTGCGGCATCCACGACCCCCAGGTCATCCGCTCGGTCTTGACGCCAAGGCCGGTGCTATCCTGCGTGCCGAAGCGGCACCATTCACTGCCCACACAGGTTTTCACCGTGCGCAGCGACTTGCCATAGGCGTGGCCGGACACCATGCCCGCCGCGTTCAGGTCCGCCCAGACGGCGGGCAGATCTTCCTTCTTGATGCCGAAAATGTCGAGCCGCTGGCCGCCGGTGACCTTGACCATCGGCGCGTCATATTTCTCCACCACATCGGCGATCGCGCGCAATTCGCGCGGGTTGGTCAGGCCACCCCACATGCGCGGGACGACCGAGTAAGTGCCGTCCTTCTGGATATTGGCGTGCATCCGTTCATTGACGAAACGGCTCTGCTGGTCATCGACATAGACGCCGGGCAGCGCGCACAGCAGATAATAGTTGAGCGCAGGGCGACAGGAGGAACAGCCATCGGGCGTGGACCAGTGCAGCTTCTGCATGACTTCGGGAATGGAGCGCATGTCTTGCGCCACGATTTCGCGGCGGACGTCGTCATGGCCGAAACTGGTGCATTTGCACATCGTCTTGGGGCCGGACTGGACATCCTCTCCCAGCGTCAGCGCCAGGATATTTTCCACAAGACCCGTGCAGCTGCCGCAGCTCGCCGAAGCTTTGCAGCCCGCGCGGACCGCGTCCAGGCTGCACGCCCCCTTTTCGATGCAGGCGACGACCTGGCCCTTGCTGACGCCGTTGCAGCCGCAAATCTCGGCATCGTCCGAGAGCGCTGCAACGGCCGCCTTAGGGTCCATCGCGCCTCCTCCAGAGGCGAAGGCTTGGCCGAAGATCAGCAGGTCGCGAATGTCGGCGACATTTTCGCCGCGCTTCAACAGATCGAAATACCAGCCGCCGTCAGCCGTATCGCCATAGAGGACCGCGCCGACGACCTTGTCGTCCTTCACCACGACCCGCTTGTAAACGCCGCGCGATGCGTCGCGCAGGACGATATCCTCGCAGCCTTCGCCGCCGGAAAAGTCCCCTGCGGAAAAGACGTCCAGACCCGCGACCTTGAGCTTGGTCGAGGTGACGCTGCCCTTATAGCCTGTGTGCCGGTCGGTCAGGCCATCGGCCAGACTGCGGCACATGTCCCACAGCGGCGCGACCAGACCATAGACATTGCCGTCATGCTCGACGCATTCGCCCACGGCCAATATGTCGGCATCGCTGGTGACCATATGGTCATCGACCTTGATACCGCGTCCGACATCCAGACCCGCCTCGCGCGCCAGCGCGACCGAGGGGCGAATGCCCACCGCCATCACCACCAGGCTGGCGGGAATCTGCGTGCCGTCCTTCAGGCGCACGCCCTCGACCTTGCCATCACCATAGATTTCGGCGGTGTCGGCACCGGTCAGGATCGTCTGGCCACGCCCTTCCAGCGCGCTCTTGAGCAGCCAGGCTGCCGCTTCATCAAGCTGCCTTTCCATGAGCGTCGGCATGATGTGCAACACCGTCACTTTCATGCCGCGCAGGCTCAGGCCATGCGCCGCTTCCAGCCCCAGCAGCCCGCCACCGATCACCACGGCTTCACCACCGCCAACGGCCTTGCCCGCCTCTGCCGCCGCCAGCATCACATCGACATCCTTCATGTCGCGGAAGCTGATGACGCCGGGCAGGTCCTTGCCGGGGACCGGGATGATGAACGGGTCGGACCCCGTGGCGATCAGCAGCTTGTCATAGCCGATGGTGCGACCCGATTGGCTCGTGACGCTCTTGTGGGTGCGGTCGATCGCCGACACCGGATCGGACGTGATCAGCGTGATGCCATTATCATCATACCAGGCGCGGTCGTTGATGATGATGTCATCGAACGTCTTTTCGCCCGCCAGCACCGGGGACAGCATGATCCGGTTGTAATTCACATGCGGTTCGGCCCCGAAGATGGTGACGCGATAGCGCCCCGCATCGCGGGCCAGCAATTCCTCGACCGCGCGGCACCCGGCCATGCCGTTGCCGACCACCACCAGATGTTCGCGCACATCATCCATCGGCACGAGGATGTCGTCCCCGCTGTCCGTCACCGGACTTGAACCGTCCTGAAATTCCATCCTCGTCACTCCGGAAAACAAAAAAGCCGCCATCCTGACCCCCGGTGAGAACCGAAAGTCAGGATGGCGGCTTTGCCATCATAGTCGCCTTGCCGATCCGTCCGTGGATCGCTTCGGCTATGGTTGGAAGGGCAACACTGCCCTCTTGCAATGCACCATAAACGGAATCGCCTGACGGCTCAAGCGATTCCGTTCGCGATCGATCAATAAGCCCAGTCAGCCTGAAGCCACAATTTCTGCGTGTCCGTGGCCATCGTCTTGGCATCATATTTGGCGTAGCGGACGGACAGCGCCGTCTTCTTCACCTTCGCGGATGCGATAAGGTTGATTTCGTCGCCATAATGCTGGTCCAGCCGGTCGCTGTCGAAACGGTGCCAGGCGACCTGGAGCGCGACAGCGGAGAGCGGGCCGAGCTGTTTCCAGCCATAGCCCCCGCCGACATAAAGGTCGCGGATGCCGTTCCCCGGCGTCGTCAGGAATTTGTCGGCCCAGCCTTGAAACTTGAAATTGGTGCCGAGCGGCGTCTGGAAACTGGTAAAAGGTGCGCCGCTGCTGGCCCCCAGCACTTCGTAACCAGCGTTGAGTTTCCAGCCCTTCACGTCCAGCGTCGCATCCGCCAGCCAATAATCCGCGCTGTAATCATTGGGGTTGGCATGATGGTCGGCCTGCCTGGCATAGCTCAGCTGATAGGAAAGTTTCGCGGCCTTCGACAAAGGCTGCGTCCCCGCCAGCCGCACACCATAGGTCTGGCTCGACAGGCGGTAGGCCTGCATTGGCGCTTCATCCTGATCGACCAGATAGGCAAAACCCGTCAGCGTGCCGACCGGCGTGACATAAGAGAGGTTGGCGAAAATATTGTCGCCGCTCACCGCCTGCTGCCGCGCGCCCTTGCCCTGGAAACCCCAGATGGTGCGCACGCTCCACGCATAGGAAACGTCCAGTTTCAGCCCCTTGGCCGGGGTGAGTTCCATCCGCATCGCGTCGAACGTCTGGCCATTATTGCGGAAAGCGACATTGCCGATGAAACGCTCGTCATCCAGCGCGATCCGCTGCCGACCGCCGGTCAGCGTGACCATCTTGGTCTTATACTGGAGCTGCGCGATGTAGAGCGCGATATTTTCAGGATCGGCGACGATCGGCCGGGTCGCGGCCCCATTCAGCCCGTCAAAATATTTGTCGACGACCGCCAGATTGCCCTGCCCGATCACCGTGGCGCTTAAGCCGCCGCTGGTCGCGATCAGCCCGGCACGGGCGCGGATGGTCAGCGCGTCGGACTTTTCCGTCGCCAGCCCTTCCTGATCGGCATGTTCGTAGCGCAACCGCGCTTCGGCCACGGGTTTCAGCTTGATGCTCTGGGCCTGGGCCGTGGACATGGCGGTCCCTGCGGCGACCAATGTGGCCGCCGTTGCGTATAGATATTTCATGATAGTCATCCCCCCTCGGATGATGTTGCGACCAATTTAAGGAGGCGGCCTTGCTGTAAAGGTCCGCCCCCGCCCCTCCAAACTCCAATCAGATGCGGGCGCCCGTGCTCCAGTTCGCGCGCCACCGGGCCTTGACCAGCGCCAGCCCGGCAAAGGCGATGACCGCCAGCCCAGCGAAGATCAGGAACCCGGCCGAAAAGCTGCCGGTCAGCTGCTTGGCAAAGCCCAGCGAACTGGCGAGGTAGAAGCCGCCAATACCGCCCGCCATGCCCACCAGACCGGTCATCACGCCGATTTCCGCCTGGAAACGCTGCGGCACCAGCTGGAACACCGACCCATTGCCCGTGCCCAGCGCCAGCATGGCGAGGACGAAAAGGCTAAGCGCAGATGCCAGCGTGGTGGCGAAGGCGACACCGGCCAGCGCAATCGCGGCCACGACATAGACGATCATCAGCGCCTTCACGCCGCCAATCTTGTCGGCCAGCGCCCCACCCATCGGACGGACCAGCGACCCGGCGAACACGCAGCCCGCGGTGCAATAGCCCGCCATGACCGGGTTCAGGCCGAACTGGTCGGTGAAATAGATCGGCAGGCTCGCGGCAAGACCAACGAAACCGCCGAAAGTCACGGCATAAAAGGCCATCAGCAGCCAGGCATCCGCCTGCTTGAGCGGCTCGAAATAGTCGATCATCTTCTTAGGCTGCGGCGCGTTGGGCGCGTCCTTCGCCATGATCATATAGGTGACGAACACGATGCTGAGCGGGATGCAGGCAAGGCCCAGCACCGCGTTCCAGCCGAACAATTTGGCCAGACCCGGCGCGAACAGGGCGGCCAGCACGGTGCCAGAATTGCCCATGCCTGCCAGACCCATCGCCTTGCCCTGATGCTCGGCGGGATACCAGCGGCTGGCCAGCGGCAGCGCGATCGCGAAGCTTGCGCCGGCAAAGCCCAGCACGACGCCCAGCGCCAGCGTGCCTTCAAAACTGTCGATACCCGTCGCCCATGCCGTAAACAGGCCGATGATGACGATGACCTGGCTGATCGCGCCCGACAGTTTCGGGCCAATCCGGTCGACCAGCAGCCCGTTGACGACGCGCAGCAGCGCCCCCATCAGCGTGGGCGTGGCGACCATCAGTCCCTTTTCGGCAGGCGTCAGCATCAAAGTCTTGGCGATCATCGGAGCAAGCGGCCCCAACAGCACCCACACCATGAAGGCCAGGTCGAAATAGAGAAAGGCCGCGATCAGCGTCGGCGTGTGGCCGGCCTTCCAGAAGCTGGTCGCGGCGGGGGCCAGTTCACCCTCCTTGTCGCCATCCCAATAAGCAGTTGCCATGATAGGTCATCCCAGACTCGAAAATGAACAAAAAAAGCCGCAGGCCGGACATCACCCGATGGGGAGTCCGGTCAGCGGCTTTGCTGTATGATAGGTCGGAATGACGGTCCCGACCTTGGGATGGCGCATTCCTGTCAAACGCGCATCGTCGCGCGGTTACATGTCTTATCTCGCGATTCGCGTCATGTTGCAAGGCACAATTTTTCCCGCCAAATCAACGTAGCGGCGCAAATCCTGCCAAAAACTCTTCGATTCGTTCCGGGTCGAACACCCGCTTGTCGAAGAAGCTGTCCGGTCCCAGCGTCAGCTCGCCCCGGCGCGATCCGACCGGCAATGGCGATGCGACCGCCCCTTCCAGCTTCATGCTGGCGCCGGGCATCGGTACATTGCTGTCGGCCAGTGCGCGGCGGAATATGTCGGGACGGAACACCGCCCCGGCGCGTGTCGCTGTCGCCGGATCATGATCGACCATGCCCCATCGCACAAGTTGCGAATAGATCCACAGCGCCTGACTGCGCCAGGGGAAGGGCGTCGCCTCCCGCCCGAACAGCATGAAATCCGGGCTGACGATCGGCGGCTCCCCCGCCCGCGCGACAATGCCGCCCGACAGCGCGCGTTCAATCAGATAAGCAGGCTGATCGACATAGTCCGGCCGGGCGAGCAGGTTGGCAAGGTCATCCCTGTGCGCCGGATCATCGCACCACGCCGCCGCCCGCACCAGCGCGCGCAACAGCCGGTCAACGGCTTGCGGATTTTCCTCCAGCCAGGATTCGCGGAAGGCCAGCACCTTCTCAACACCGCGCCGCCAGATACGCTCGCCGATCGCCACGGTTTCCGCTAGACCCGCTTCCACCGCCGCGCTGCCCCAGGGTTCGCCCGCGATGAAGCCGTCAATCTCGCCCGCGTGCATCGCCTCGACCGTCAGCGATGGCGGCAGCACGCGCAGCACCACGTCGCGATCGGGGTCCACGCCCGCACTCGCCAGCCAGTAACGCAGCATGATCGCATGGCTGGAAAAACGATGGACCACGCCGATCACCGGTTTGCGCCGCCACAGGCCTATCGCGGCGGCAAAATCATGCGCGGTGCCCAGCGGATCGGCCAGTCGGCTGGCGATCACCGGCTCCAGCGCCTTGGCAAAATCGCACGCCATCACCAGCATATTGCCGTTGACGTTCAGCTTGTAGGGCGCGGCCAGCGGCGCCGGCTGCTGGCTCAGCCCCAGCGTCACCGCGACGGCCAGCGGTGCCAGCATATGCGCGCCCTGCACCTGGCCATAGACCAGCCGGTCGCGCAACGTCGCCCAACTGGTGGTGCGCACCAGATCAAGGGCGATCCCCTCTTCCTCGGCAAAACCCCGCTCCCGCGCCGCCACCAGAACGGCAGCATCGGTCAGCGGCAGGAAGGCGATGCGCAGCCCTATCGTCATAATCCCCCTCCCAACAGGTCGCTGGCGGTGATCAGCGCCTGCGCCACTTCCACAATTTTCTTCCCTTGGTTCATCGCCGCCGTCCGCAGCAGCGCATAGGCATCCTGTTCGCTAAGCGATCGCTGGTTCATCAGGATGGACTTGGCCCGGTCGATAACCTTGCGGTCGGATAACGCATTACGGGCTTCATCCAGTTCGCTCTGAATCTTGGCAAAGGCGTTGAAGCGCCGCACCGCCAGTTCCAGCACCGGCTTGACCCGTTCCTTGCGCAATCCATCGACGACATAGGCGGACACGCCCGCGTCAATCGCCGCGCCGATCATCGCCTCGTCGGATTGATCCACGAACATGGCGATCGGCCGGGCCAGCGCGCGGCTGACGGTCAGCATTTCCTCCAGCGTATCGCGGCTTGGGCTGCCCAGATCCATCAGTACGACGTCGGGGGCCATGCGTTCGAGGCGCGCGACAAAGCCGCCACGCGGCGGGACGATATGAATATCGTCATAGCCCGCCTCATGCAGCCCCTCTTCCAGGACGCTGGCCCGCAATCCACTGTCATCGATGATGACGATTCGCATCTGTCCCCGCCTCTTCGCGCCTTAAGTGGCCGCGATGCTGCGCCGCGTCAATGCGCCGCTGACGTGTCCACATCGGCGCGCGGGCGCGGTGCCAGCCAGACCACGGCGGCCGCCACGAACAGGATCATGGCCGATATGAAGAATATATGATCGACAGCAATCGCCAGCGCTTCCTGATCGACGATGTTCGATATGACCTGCCGCGCCTGATCGGTCGACATGCCGATATTCGCCAGCGCCGATTGCGTGTCGGCGGGCTGGAGCGCGCCCGCCAGCTCATTGCGCGATACACGCTGGCCATCGCCCCAGCCCGTCAGCACCAGCGATGTCGCAATCGCCAGAGCCATGGTGCGCAGGAAATTCTGGAGGCCCGCCGCAGAGGCTGTCTCTTCCGGCCGCACCGATCCCAAAGTCAGCGTCGTCAGCGGGATCATGAAGAAGGGCATGGCGAACCCCTGGATGAACTGGGGCGCGGCCATCGTCCAGAAATCGACCGAACTGGTCCAGTGCGCGCGCCACAGGGTCATCAGGCCCAGCCACAACACCGCGCCCGAAATCATGAAGCGCGGATCGACTCGGCCCATCATCCTTGCGGCGATCGGCGCGCTCATCAACGCAGCCATGGCGGTGAAGGCAGTGACGATGCCAGCCCAGGTCGCGGTGTAGCCCATGGACGACTGGAGCCATTGCGGGATGACGACGATGCCGGAAAAATAGGCACCAAAGCACAGCGCCAGAGACAATACCCCGGTGGTAAAGCCGATGTGGCGGAACACCCGTAAATCGACGATCGGGTGCACCTCCGTCAATTCCCAGATGATGAAGGCCAGAAAGCCGATCAGCGCGAGGATCGCCAGTATGACGATCAGCGGATCGGCAAACCAGTCATGGTCACGGCCAAGATCGAGCATGATCTGAAGGCAGCCGATCCAGAATATCAGCAAACCCAACCCAACCTTGTCGATCGGCACTCGCGCCGTTTCCGTTTCAACTGGGCGCAGCAGCGCCATCGCCGCGAACACGCAGAGGACTGCGATCGGAAGGTTGATGAAGAAGATCCAGTGCCAGCTCCAATTATCGCTGATATAGCCGCCGATGATCGGCCCCATTGCTGGTCCCAGCAGGGTCGTCATCGCCCACAGACCCATCGCCCGCGCCCGCCGTTCGGGCGGAAAGACGCGCAGCATCAGCGTCTGCGACATCGGCATGATCGGCCCACCGCACAGCCCCTGGCCGATGCGGCAGACGACGATCATGCTGAGCGACATGGACAGGCCGCACAGCACGGAAAACAGGCCAAAGCCGATCATCGCCCAGATGAACATCTTTACGACGCCAAAGCGCTGCGCCAGCCAGCCGGTCAGCGGCACGCAAATCGCTTCGGCGACCGCATAGGATGTGATGATCCACGTCCCCTGATCGGGGGTGATGCCCAGATTGCCCGCGATATGCGGCACGGAAACATTGGCGATGGTCAGGTCCAGCACGACCATGAAATTGCTGAGCGCAAGCACCAGCCCGGCGAGCGTGCGCTGGCGCGGCGTCAACCGGTTAAAGATATTATCCTCGCCGCTCACGATCGACCTTTCAGTGACGCGAAAGGTCGATCTCGACCTCCGTGGAAAAGCCGACACGCAACGGATGCGCGGCCAGTTCCTTGGGGTCCAGCGCGATGCGGACGGGCAGGCGCTGGACCACCTTGATCCAGTTGCCGGTCGCATTTTGCGCCGGGATCAGCGAGAGAGACGATCCGGTCCCGCCGGAAAAGCCCACCACCTTGCCATGATAGACGACGTCGCTGCCATAAATGTCAGCGACCACCGTGGCAGGCATCCCCACCTTCACCTGACGCAGCTGGCGCTCCTTGAAATTGGCATCGACATAGACCTGCGCCAGCGGCACGATCGTCATGATCGGGCTGCCTTGGGCGACGCGCTGGCCGACCTGCACCTGCCGCTTGGTGACGACGCCGTCGATCGGCGCACGAATCACCGTGCGGTCAAGGTCCAGCTTCGCCGCATCCAGCTTGGCCTGTGCCACCATCACGCCCGGATCGGACTCCACCGTCGATCCGCGCACCAGTGCGTCATTGGCCGCCAGTTGTCCGCTCGCCGCGCTGCGCGTCGCCTGCGCGGTGGTGATGCCCGCCCGCGCCAGATCGAGCGCAGCGCGCGCACTGGCATAGGCGGTGCGCGCGCTCGTCACTTCATCTCCCGACACCGCGCCTTCGCCGACCAGCGCCTCGCGCCGTTGCAGGTCGATCCGCGCCTTGTCGGCGTTCGCCTGCGCCGTCGCCAGCTGGGCCTGCGCCTGCGCGATGTCCGCGCCACGCGCGTCGACCTGCGCCGCCAGCGCGCCGCTGGTCGCACTGCTTTGGCGAAATTTGCGACGCGCTTCGGCCAGATCGGCCTGCGCCTGCGCAATCGCGATGCGCGCATTGGTCGGATCGAGCCGCACCAGCACATCGCCCCGCTTCACCGCCTGGGTATCGCTGACCATCACCTGCGTGACCTGTGCCGAGATGAGCGGCGTCACCTGCGCCATTTCCGCATTCACATAGGCATTGTCGGTGCTGACATGGTTGCGCCCCACCAGCAAATACCATGCAGCCCACAGCAGCCCCAGCACGATCACCGCGAGCGCGAGCCGGATCAACCAGGCCTTGCGCGCGGTCGCGCGATCAGCCTGTTGCGTGTCGGAAAATTCGGGGGCGGCATCAGCCATGCGCAGCGTCCTTGGGCAGGGTGGCGCTGGCGGCGAAACCGCCACCCAGCGCACGGATCAGGGCAATATCGAGCGAAAAGGCGCTGGCCTCCAGCCCGGCAACGGACCGGCGCGCAGCGATCAGCTGATCCTCGACACTCAGCACGTCGAGATAGGTGGACAGGCCACCATCATAGCGTTTGCGCGCGATGCCGTAGGCGTCCTGCGACGCCGCCAGCGCCGCGCGGGCGTCCGTCAGCCGATCATCGAGCGTGCGGCGGCTGGTCAGCGCATCGGCCACTTGCTGGTAGGCAGCCAGCACGCTCTTGTCATAATTGGCCACCGCCTCGTCATAGCTGGCGCGCGCGCCGCGATACTGGCCCTGCAACGCGCCGCCATGGAAGATGGGCAGGCTGATCGCGGGACCGGCGCTGCCGAACAGCGAATCCTTGTCGAACAGGCTGTTGTAGAAGGGTTTGGCCGATCCATTGACGCCGGTGCCGTTAAACACTGTGTTATAACCAAGCGACTGGACCCCGATCAGCGCGCTCAGCCGCACCGCCGGATAGAAATCGGCGCGCGCGACCTTGACCTGTTTCGCGGCAGCTTCCGTTCGGGCCAGCGCCGCGGCAATGTCCGGGCGGCGCGCAACCAGATTGGTGGTGACATCGGCGGGCAGACCGACCGGCATCAGGCGGCCCCTGGGCGGGCGGGTGATCGCCAGGCCGCGATCTGGCCCCGCCCCGACCAGCGCGGCAATCTGATGCTGGCGCAGCACAATTGCCATGCGCGCGCCCGCCAATTGCGCCCGCGCCGCCGCAACGGTCGCGTCCGACTGGCGCAGATTGCCGCGCGTTTCGAGGCCATTGCGGCTGCGATCGGCAACCAGCTTCTGGCTGGCAATGCGAATATCAAGCGTGCGCTGTTGCAATTCGGCTTCATCATAGAGCCGCGCCAGATCGGCATAGGCGTCGGCAATTCCCGTGGTCAGCGCCAGCCGCGCCTGCTGCGCGTCCAGCTGCGCGGCGCGCGCCTGCGACGTCGCGGCCGCCAGCGCAGCCTTGTTGCGGCCCCACAGATCCAGGTCAAACCCCATACGGAGCGCCACCTGGCCCGTGCCGAGCCAGCCCTGCGGAATAAACTCCTTGGGCATCCCCATATTATAGCTTTGCTTGGTCGTCCCGGCTTTCGCGTCCAGATCGACCGAAGGCAGTGCAGCCGCACCGGCCTGCTGCGCCATAGCCTGCGCCTGCGCGAAACGGGCGGCGGCAATCGCCATGTCGGGCGCGTTGGCCAACCCTTCCTCGATCAGCGCGGTCAGTTGCGGGTCGCCATAGGCGGTCCACCAGCCTTCACCCGGCCAGGCAGCATCTGGTGCGCGCAGGCTCTCGTGCGCCGCCACGCTTTGCGCCGTGCGGATCACAGGCGGAACACCAAGATCGGGCACCGCCGCGCAGGCCGACAGCAGCGACATGGCCGTTGCCGGAATCAGGAAGCGTTCGTGGGAAAAAAGGCGACTCACCGACATGACAAACCGTACCATCCAGTATCAGAATTGCCCTTGCCGCTGTCGCGAAGCCTTGTCAACAAAATTGCCATACTCTATGGTACGGTTTAATGACTGATCTGGACACCCCTCCTCCCCCCAGCCGAAGGGAAGCGCGTCGGCAGGACCGGCGCGACGCTATCCTCATGGTTGCGGAGGGCTATTTCCTCGAACATGGCTATGCCGGCACCACCATGTCGGGCATCGCGGCGGCGCTCGGCGGGTCGAAGGGGACGTTGTGGAATCACTTTCCGTCCAAGGAAGCGCTATTTTCCGCCGTGCTTGATCGCGCCACCCGCACCTTTCGCGCCGAATTGTCGCAAATCCTCAATCCCTGCGGCGAACTGACCGCGACATTGCTGCGCGCCTGCATCAGCCTGAGCGAAAAACTCACCTCGCCCGACGCGATCGCGCTCCACCGGCTGATCATCGCAGAGGGCACGCGATTCCCCGAAATGCGCCAGATTTTCTTCGATCTTGCGCCGCTGCGGGTGCGCTATGTGTTCGCCACCTTCCTGCAAGGTGCGATGGCACGGGGCCAGTTGCGCGTGGCCGATCCGTTCGACGCCGCGCGCGCGCTGATCGCGCTGGTCATGTCGGGTAGCCACCAGCAATTGCTGATGGGGCAGCTTGATCATACATCCCGGGCGCAAACCGCCGCCGACGCCGATTTTGCCGTCACCACCTTTCTGCGCGCCTATGCCCCTGACAGCGCGGTCCCGACCGCCGGGCAGAGCGCATAGCCCCGCCCCCTGACCGTCCGCAGAAGGGGCCAGTCAAACCCTCGGTCTATCTTCGCGCGCAGCCGCGACATATGCACCTCGACACTGTTGGTGCCGGGATCAAACTCCAGCCGCCACACCGCGCGTAATAGCGCGTCGCGGCTGACCGCCTCCCCCGGCCGTCGCGCCAGATGGAGCAGCAACGCATATTCGCGCGCCAGCAGCGGGATCGCCCGGCCCGCCCGTTCGACCTGCCGGTCGACCAGATGGATCAGCAGGTCGCCCACCCGCAAGCAGGGCTGGTCGTCGCGGGCCAGCCGGATGATCCGCGCGACGGCTTCCCCTTCATGCATCCACGGACCGACGACATCCTGCGCGCCACCCTCCAGCGCGCGGGCACGGGCGGCAGGATCGTCCACGCCCTGCCACAATATCGTCGCATCGCTGATGCTGACCCGTGGCGGATCGCCGCCCGCCCCCTGCATCGCCAGATCGAAGCCGCGCGCGCTCAGCGCCCGTGCCAGCGGTGCGAAATCACTGCCCAATCCGTGACAATCGACCCGCCTGCCCACCCGTCATCCACCAATAACTGACCCACCGCATCCGACCGCCGACGCGGGGCGAAAACAAGCCAATCCCTATCCATTATGGATGGTTCGCAGCATCCCCTCTCCCGCCAACCGGATCAGCGGACTGCTGCTGCGCGCGCCCGCTTCCCAATGCGCCAGTCGCGCCGCGCCGGTCAGCCCGGTACCGATCGCGTCCCACGCCGTCCGCCGCATGGCGTCGGCAGGATGGCGTGCGGCAAAGTCCTGCGCCAAGTCGATCGCATTGCCGCTGTCGCACCCTACCGCCAGTTCCAGCAGCAATTGCGCGCTGGCCACGGTCATGCACTCGGCGATCGTACAGCGGGCCGTGTCGAACCGATATTGCCTTCGCCAGCCCTGATCGGGCGCACTGGCCAATATGTTGAGGGATACCGACAGGGACTCAGGCGGCAATTGCGCATGAATGTCGCGATTGGCGCGGTAAAGGAGAATCCGCCCCTGCGACAAATGGCTGCGCTCCACGAAACGCAGCGCCACCGCCTCCCCAGCCGCGCCCGCAACATCGCCGTCATAGGCATAATAGTCCGACCCATAGCCAGGGCCCAGATAGCCGATGGTCAGAAAGTCAAAACCATGATCATGCGGCACATGATAGAGGAAGGGGGCCGGGCCGCTCATCCGCATCACATGGTCGCGCTCGGCGGGCCAGAAGGCGGCGCGCAGCACATATTTGCCCCTGGGCGGGCGAAGCAGCATGACCTGCGCCGAATAGGGATTGGCCTGCCGCTGACCCGCGCAGCGCGTCTTGAGTTCGGCGATGGCGAAGTCGGCCAGGAAATCCCGGTTGCGCCCCAACGCCCGCAGCATCGGCGCGGCAGCGGCCAGCCCCTCTTCGCAGGAGGGGTCGAACGCCGGACTTTCACACCAGTCGACCAGCGCATCGAGGTCCACGGCTTTGTCATCCGGTGCCTGTTCGATCAGGCGGGGCATGGGACGCCCTCAATCTGCGCCAGCGTCCCCGCCGCCAGCGCCCGCACCGCCGCATCGCTTTCCGCCTGCACCATCGCGCGCAACGCAGGCAAGGCGCTTGCCGTATCGAGTGCCAGATATTCGCGCATCACCGCCCAGCGCTGCGCCGCAAGCGGGGTATCAAGCGCCTCGGCAAACCGCGCCGCCGCATCGCTACGCCCCTGCGCCCGTAGCAGCGACAGCAGCATCAACGCGCGGGCATGGCCCTCATCCGCCTCCGCTCGCGCCACCACCGCGCCGGTTGCGGACTCATATATGCGCGAACAGACCGGGCCTTGCCCCGCAATCTGCGCCCGCAACAGCATGAGCGGCGCGTCGTCCGGCAGGATGCGCAGCGTCTCACGCCACTCGTCCAGTTCCAATACATCGCCCACCGCGCAATGGCGCTGCCCGGTCGACACCGCCCGCTCTCCCTCCAGCCGGAATCCTTCCCCCCGCAATGCGCGGTTGAGCGGGCGGCAGAGCATATGGCGGCCAGAAAAATGAACCCTTGATCCCGCTTGCTCGACCGGGTCGATCACCGTCGCCGACAGCCAGATCCTCTCGGTCCGGGCCAGCACCAGATGCCGGGCCGCACCGCTGCGACTGGCGCGAAAGCCGGGAAGGTGCATGGGATCGGCGGTCATCGCCGCGCAACCCTGCGCCAACAGATCGTTGAACCAGCCTATGTCGTGCAGAAATGGCCGAATCAGCGCCAGAGCCCGATCCAACGGCGCATCCTGCGCCGCGGCCACCGCCTGCCCCAGCGCCGCGCCCAACGCTCCTGGCGTCACGGCTGGTCGATGATCGCAATCACAATATCCATCAGGCTGATGTCCATTACATCGCCATCCTGCAACCCGAACAGGCTGGCCCCGGCGGGCAGGTCGGCAATATCGTCGATGGCCAGCTGTGGCACGGTATGCGGCATGAACATCCTCCTTCTATGGGTCGCAAAAGGGAGGCTATGGCGCACGCGCGCATCGAACCAATTAAATGAATTGGTTATTATCCCTTTCCGACAAGTAGGTGCGTGTGATATGCGGAGCGTCTTGAAAGAGATGGGAGCGACCGATGGCGAGTCAGCCGGACGATGGATCACAAGTAACGCAGAAGGATGTGGATGCCGTCAGAAAGCTCAACGGGCTTTTCACAAACCGTATTTTTATACAGCCGGGCCTTGGGCATCTCCGAATGAATTTTGGCGAGATGGTGGGGGACGAAGCTGTTTACCACACAGCGATTGTGGTGCCTGTCAGCGAGGCTCCGGGGTTCGCCGATTTGATAGATCGTATGGTCAAAGCGGTGGCAGACTTGGAGGCGATAATCCGCGAGGCGCAAAATGGAGAGTAGTGCGCCAGGGGGCGCAGTCATCGGACCTTCGCCAACAGCCTTGCAGGGCGGAATTGCTGGCACTGGCGCGAGGCGTAAGCGTTCTACGTCTGTCAAATCCCATACTCGCGGAGGAGTACGTACAATGAAAATGTACAGCCTCACCGAAGGCGAGTTGGGCGAACTGGCGCAGTTGCAAGGCGGAGCCACGGTTGCATTCTCTGCTTCCTCCGCGTGCCTCGGCTTTGCCCTGAGCGTGAAGCAGGGGTTCGCATTTTCAGAGAACCTGTCGCCGGTGGTTTTGGCGTCATGGGAAACATGGATGGTCGCCGCTTTTATCGCCTCCGCATTAACTGCCCTATGCGGCCTAGGATTGTGCTATAAGGGGCGCACGCGATTAGCCGCCATCAAAGCGGAAATGGAACATGACTGATAAAGCCAACGAACGTTTCGACCGCCTGCTAGACGCGATGGCTCACGGTCAAGCGACTGTCAGCGAGGAAAAGAAACCAAAAGCCGATCTAAGGCCTGTGGACATTAGCGCATAGCGATTTTCAAGGCCGCGAGATTGATCATAGCGCGGTAGCTCTCGTCAGTTTTTTCGTACCGGGTAGCGATCCGGCGGAATGTTTTGAGGCTGCAGAAAA
>NZ_JAHRGM010000012.1 GCF_019097845.1 Sphingobium sp. AS12
AGTTTCCTTTAGGTGCAGAGGCTGCCTGACACCAGTCTCATGAAGAAAAGAGTGCGTCTGCTAAGACATTATGTGCTCAGACTGTACAGCAGAACTCCTCTATCACGTCTGACATGGCCCCCTGAGGGTTCTGAATCAGCAGTTGAGGGTGGTAGGTATTGCCCTAGTGTAGTCAAACATCTGTCAGAAGCATGGGAGGGGGGCAGAGATTGGCTCCTTCATGCCAGGTTCCATGTTCTGGACTGTCAGTAGGGTGGGGTGACTTGGTGAATGTTTTAAGCATGTTGTGTCCCTGCATGACTTTTCTGTTCATATCCATGGGCCTGGAGTGACCAGGCAGGAGATCTGGGCTCCTCACAGCACCTGAGTGCTTGTGTACTTTGTCATTTCTTCTGGCTTCTGAAACCACAGGCAGGGGTCAGGGCTCTGGACCACTTTGCATATTGTGTCACTGTGAATAAGCCTGAAGAGGTAGTCTCCGAGTTCCTCTGAAGCATGTGTAGGGAGGCAGAGGAAATCCCTGACTGCTTACATAGCCACATCTCTACAGAGTACTGGGAGAGCTGAGATCTACTGAGGGGGCATCTCAACCTGGCCTAAAATATTTGGGGTGTCACTAGGTTCCAGACATGATCTTTCTGTTTGGGCCACAACGGGGTCGGTCAATTCTCTGTGCCTTGTTGCTATGCAATTTGCTTATGTTCATCTTCCCTTAGAGGCTGTTATGGAGTCATCATCCCAGCCAATGCTCCTCGCTAAGAAACAAGTGAAGAAGGAAATGGAGAGGCTGAACAGGGAGCTGCAGCTGATGACCAGCCAAAGAAATGAGCTTAGAGATCGCCTGCTCTTCGTTAGTGAAGGAACTGTGGATAATAGGTATCCATTGTTTCGGGCTCCAATGGGCTGTCTGCACTATCGTTCTTGTCTCCTTTTATTTAAGATCATCTGTGCCACAGACTTAGTTGACCTTAGCTGATGGGAGCTCACAGACTGAATCAACACTAAGGGAGCCTCCA
>NZ_JAHRGM010000013.1 GCF_019097845.1 Sphingobium sp. AS12
GTGGGTTATCTAATGCCATTTTGGGTCTGAACTTTTGTATATTCATACTTTCTTTAATTACATGATTTTTTTTTACAGCTTAATTAAATTTTCATCTTGTTTAAATTTTTCTTTTTGTTTGTTTTGTTTTGTTTCTCAAGACAGGGTTTCTCTGTGTAATAACCCTGGCTGTCCTGGAACTTACTCTGTAGACCAGACTGGCCTCAAACTCCCAGAGATCTGCCTGCCTCTGCCTCCTGAATTCTGGGATTAAAGGAGTGAGCCACCAATGGCCGGCTATAAATTATTTTTCTATGTTATTTTTTGATTGAGCATCAGTGGCACTGTATTTACCTGAATCAAAGGGAATTACAAAGTGTTGCTGGTCCATAGCAAGAGACCACATCCACTGTGGAGAGACCTGTAGAGCATGGTGCTTATGGTTTTGGAAGAAATATCAGTAGCTTGAGGGTGAGAAACAAAAATTCAAGGGTCACATTCAGGTAATTTTGTGAAAATTGGAAAGTCTGTGTTTATTTAATTTTTATATCCATAATATTATAGGGAGCTGGGTATCATTGTTCAAGATCAGCCTTTTCCTTCCATCTGTTTTCTTTTGTCTTTTGATTAAAAGTTGACTGTATTTTCCCTGATTTATTTCTTGACTTTTTCTCCCCAATCCCTTTATTTTTTCAAATATATTTTACAAGTGTTTGATTGCTTTATGTTTGGGACAAGTGTAGTCCTCCTATTATGTGGATCTGTGAACTGTTTTTCTGTAATCTATAACTGTAATCTAATTATATTCATTTTGTTGCTTATGATGGACATTCCCCAAATTGTCTTTATAGAATTTCTCATGTTCTCAGTTCCTTAAGGTTTGTATTGGTGGAATGTCTCTGTGGAAATACAGTCTTAGTATTTTTTTCTTCTTTATGTAAGATGCTTGCCTCATCTCTTCCCATTTCTTGGCATATTTGTGTTCACCAGTTGTTGCTATCTTTATGCTTGAGTCTTTGCTGTTTAAGAGATTTAT
>NZ_JAHRGM010000014.1 GCF_019097845.1 Sphingobium sp. AS12
TGTGCTTTGGATGAAGAACAGGATGTGTTATGCAAGAGAAGAGGAGTTGTTACTAAAATACAAACCTTTTAGTCTAGGGCTCTGCCTACGCTGCTGTAAGGGCAGATCTGTAAGGAGTGTGCTGTCTGAGTAATTTGCTCTCTGAAGACCCAATAGGGAAGCCTCTAATAGGAGTCCTAGCAGCATGGCCTTTGCCAATGTGTGTTTTTAGGGGGCAGGTGTTAGCAGCCAGGAGTACTAATGTCTTGGTAATTTGTGGCTTCTTCCATGGTTTCTTCTGCCTTTGCTGAAATGAGTTGTAAGAAAGATGATGAACTATACCATGGTGGGTGAATGGTGATCAGAGCAGGTCTGTTGAGCTATCATTTGTTTATTTATTTATTTATTTATTTATTGACTGCTTGTTTTTCAAGATAGCATTTCCCTGTTTAATGGTCATGGCCTACTGGGACTCATCATATAGAGCAGTCTGGTCTTGAATTCACAGAGAGCTTGCTGCATCTGCATCACAGCTGCTGTTATTAAAGGCATGTGCCACCACCACCACCATCACCCATTAAGCTTTGCATTCTGTTGGAAGTTGAACAGAACATGAGACAGTGTGTAGTTCTGTTGGTACATATGTTGTCCTGGGCAATGGCTTTTGTCCTCCATGCCTCCCAGTATGTATTTACTGGCTAAGAGGAGATTGCAGCCCAGGTATGGGGGATATAATTCTTGCAGTATCACTGTCCAGTGTTCACATGTGAGCATTGCTTTGGGTTGCAGTGGGAAAACAAATTAGAAAACTATAGATTTGGTTTCTAGAAGTTCTAAATGATGCATTTCATTTTCATGTTTGTATTACAACTGTTGCAATTAGTTTAGGAACTTGTAGAAAAATAGTGAAGTGGATCATCTTTCACCAATACATGATTATAATCATTGTAACTTGTTGCTGCAACTAAAACAGTGATGAATTCAGTGAAGTCTAGGTACAGAGAAGATAAGGAGTCCTTCATGTGCA
>NZ_JAHRGM010000015.1 GCF_019097845.1 Sphingobium sp. AS12
GACCCATAGACTCCCCGAACTCACAAGGTCACCCAGCCTGTGCAAAGACTGAGCTTTTGTTTAGTGAAAGACCTTGTCTCAAGGCAATAACATGAAGGATGATTATGAATAGCATCTGATGTCTTGCTCTGGCTTCTATATGTGTGAGAAAAGGCTCATGGGTACATAGTCATGTGTGTATACCACATGCAAGCACATTCCATACACAAAAAAGGGTTTAATGGATTAAAGTTATGATCACACAATTCTGTTGGATCTTACACTTAAAAGTCATTAAGAGTGGGGCTGGTGGGAAGATTCAGTGGTTAAGAGCACTTACTGCTATTCCAGAGGACCCTTCTTCAGTCCTAGCACCCATATGGCAGCTCACCACTGTCTATAACTGAAGTTTCAGGGGATCTGACATCTTCATACCAATGCACATGAAATAAAGTTAAATAAATTTTTTAAAAGATGGCAGATTGATCAAGCCATGGAGAGCAAGCCACTAAACAGCACACCTCCATGGCATCAGCATCAGCTCCTGCTTCCAGGTTCCTGCCCTGTTTGAGTTCCTGTCCTGACTTCCTTCAGTGATGAAAAGCAATGCTGAAGTGTAAGCCAAATACACCCATTGCTCCCCAACTTGCTTTTTGGTCATGGTGTTTAGTCACAGCAATATAAACCCTGACTAAAGCCAGGCTTTGGTGGCACACGCCTTTAATCTCAGCACTCGGGAGGCAGAGGCAGGCGGATCTCCGGGAGTTCGAGGCCAGCCTGGTCTCCAGAGTGAGTGCCAGGATAGGCTCCAAAGCTACACAGAGAAACCCTGTCTCGAAAAACCAAAAAAAAAAAAAAAAAAAAAAAAAAAAAAAAAAAAAAAAGGCCCGGGATTGGGTCAAACACCCGTTTAAACCCACAATTTTGGGGCCGGTGGCGGGGGGCCAGGGGGGGGCGGGCCCCCCGGATTTAACAGACAAGTACCACAATAGACGGACAAATTAAAAAGAAAAACCGTGCTCAA
>NZ_JAHRGM010000016.1 GCF_019097845.1 Sphingobium sp. AS12
TCCCACGACAACATCATCGACCTTTGCTGCGAAGCCTGGAACAAGCTGGTCGATCAACCGTGGCGCATCATGACTATCGGACGCCGCAAATGGGCGCGTGGGTTGTGATCAATGCAGGTTGGTATTAGCGCTGCATACGAAATTTTGGGCGATGCAGAGAAGCGTGCCAACTACGACAATTTATCTGAGCAAACTGATCAGGCAGACTATTCCGAAAAGCGTAGTCGCTTAAATCCAGTACGATGCGGGGTCTGTAGACAGGTCACCGCTCAACCGCGCTATATCATTTTTTGGCGGGTCATTAGCGTAGTGTTGGCAACAACGCGCACGCCGGTCCAAGGTATTTTTTGCTCTGCTTGTGCGGCAAAGGAATCACTGAAGTCCACAGCAATCACAGGGCTCATAGGTTGGTGGGGATTCCCTTGGGGACCGATTTGGACGGTGTTGGAGGGGCTGAAAAACCTCGTTGGGGGCGTCCAAAATAAAGAGCATGAAGAGGCCTTACTTTGGCACAACGCTTTGGCTTTTGCAGACGCTGGTAAAGTACCCTTGTCATACGCACTTGCCGAACGGCTCCTATCTGCAAAAAGTAGCGAAATCAGGGCTAGAGCAGCCCACTTGACGACTTTTTATCGTTCTCAGGGATTTAAACCGACTGGGACACTAAAAAACAACTGGACCATCAATCCGGCTCAATTTTTGGTTAAACTGCTTTTTCTATCTGTTGTGCCGGTCGCTTTGACTGCTGCCATTATGTACTCGGATCGCTCATCTTCTGAGGCATCCTATGGCGTAGCGACCCCGCCGTCGGTAGCCTATCGCGAACCGACATCAAGCTCTTTGGACGCTCCAGCGATTGACTACAATGCCTTTGAGCCAGCCACCCCCACGTGCGACCACGAGGTCGCAAGTGGCAAAATATTGTCTGGTGCCAAGCGGTTGAGCAAAGAAGGGCATATTTTGCAGATCAGCAACGGTTCAAGCGGAAATGCTATCGTGAAGGTGCGGAAGGCCGATACTGGCAGTTTACTCGCCTCCTTCTTCATAGAGCAAAATGGTGAATCTCAGCTTTCGGGGATACCAGATGGACTTTACAGAATCCAATATGCCATTGGAACGCAACTAGCAGAAAACTGTAAATCATTTACCGAAACATCTACCGTAAATGAGTTCCCAAACCCCGAAGCATTAATAACAACAAGTGAAGAGACGTTTGAAGGCACGCTGGTCAAACGCAAGAGGCTCTCGTACACGTTATATGCCATACCCGGCGGAGACGTGACGCCGACTTCCATAAGTCCTGCAGAATTTGAGGACGGAAATTGACATCACTCCGCCGCCACACTCTCCAGCCCCAGTAACGGTGCCAAATAATGCCCCGTAAATGACCGCGGCTCCTTTGCGACCTTTTCCGGCGTGCCTTCCGCCACGACTTCGCCGCCCTTGACGCCGCCCTCTGGGCCCATGTCGATGATCCAGTCGGCGGTCTTGATGACGTCCAGATTATGTTCGATCACGACGACGCTGTTGCCCTGGTCGACCAGCGCGTGGAGGACTTCGAGCAGTTTGCGGACATCCTCGAAATGCAGGCCGGTGGTGGGTTCGTCGAGGATGTAGAGGGTCTGGCCGGTGGCTCTACGGGCGAGTTCCTTGGCGAGTTTGACGCGCTGGGCTTCGCCGCCCGACAGGGTCGTGGCCTGCTGGCCGACCTTGACATAGCCCAGGCCCACTTCGGCGAGCATGGCCATCTTGTCGCGGATCGGCGGGACGGCCTTGAAGAATTCGACCGCATCCTCGACCGTCATGTCCAGCACGTCGGCGATCGAGTGGCCCTTGAACTTCACCTCCAGCGTTTCGCGATTGTAGCGCGCGCCGTGGCACACGTCGCAGGTGACATAGACGTCGGGGAGGAAGTGCATTTCGATCTTGATGAGGCCATCGCCGGTACAGGCTTCGCAGCGGCCGCCCTTGACGTTGAAGCTGAAGCGGCCGGGCTTGTAGCCGCGTGCCTGGCTTTCGGGCAGCCCTGCGAACCAGTCGCGAATGTTGGTGAAGGCGCCGGTATAGGTAGCCGGGTTGGAGCGGGGGGTGCGGCCGATGGGCGACTGGTCGATGTCGATCACCTTGTCGCAATGTTCCAGGCCCGTCACCTTGTCATGCGCGCCAGCCAGGATGCGCGCGCCGTTCAGCGCGCGGGCGGAGGCGGCGTAGAGCGTGTCGATGGTGAAGCTGGACTTGCCGGAGCCGGAGACGCCGGTGATGCAGGTGAAGGTGCCGAGCGGGATGCTGGCCGTGACGCCGGTGAGGTTGTTGGCGCGGGCATTGTGGACGGTGATCTTCTTGCCATTGCCCTTACGGCGCTTGGCCGGCACGTCGATGCGGCGGGTGCCGTTGAGATAATCGGCGGTGAGGGAGTTTTTGGCTTTGAGGATTTCAGGCAGCGTGCCTTGGGCCACGATCTGCCCGCCATGGATGCCTGCGCCCGGCCCCATGTCGACAATATAGTCGGCGTGGCGGATTGCATCCTCGTCATGCTCGACGACGATGACGCTGTTGCCGAGGTCGCGCAGGCGCTTGAGGGTCACGAGCAGGCGGTCATTGTCGCGCTGGTGCAGGCCGATCGAGGGTTCGTCGAGGACGTAGAGGACGCCGGACAGGCCGCTGCCGATCTGCGACGCGAGGCGGATGCGCTGGGATTCGCCGCCCGACAGCGTGCCTGACGTGCGGTCGAGGTTGAGATAATCGAGGCCGACATTGTTGAGGAAGCCGAGACGCTCGACAATTTCCTTGAGGATCGCGCGGGCGATCTGGTTCTGCTGGTCGTTGAGTTTCTCCGGCATCGCGGTGAAGAAATTGAGCGCGTCCACGACGCTGCGGCGGGTGGAGAGGGAAATGTCCTCGCCCGCAATCTTGACCGCGAGCGCTTCGGGTTTCAGGCGCGCGCCGTGGCAGGTTTCGCAGGGCTGGGCGCGCTGATATTTGCTGAGTTCCTCGCGCATCCAGGCGGATTCGGTCTGGAGCAGGCGGCGGTTGAGGTTGCCGATGACGCCCTCAAACGCCTTCTTCACTTCATAGCTTTTGCGGCCGTCCATGAATTTGAGCGTGACCGGCTTGCCGCCGGTGCCGTGGAGGATGATGAGCTTTACCTCGCCGGGCAGGTCGGCCCAGGGCGTGTCGAGGCTGAACCCGAATTCGCGGGCGAGCGAGCCGAGCACCTGCATATAATAAGGCGAGGGCGGGTTGGATTTGGCCCAGGGGACGACCGCGCCCTTCTTGAGAGAGAGGGCTTCGTTGGGGACGACCAGTTCGGGGTCGAACTCCTGCCGTTCGCCGAGGCCATCGCAGGCGGGGCAGGCACCCATCGGGGCGTTGAAGGAGAAGAGGCGCGGCTCGATCTCCGCAATGGTGAAGCCGCTGACGGGGCAGGCGAATTTTTCGCTGAACACGATGCGGTTGGCGGGGATGCCTGCGCCTTTGAGCTTTTTATCCGTTCGGGCTGAGCTTGTCGAAGCCCCGTTCGGCTCGTCGGAAGATAAGGACGGCCCTTCGACAGGCTCAGGGCGAACGGGGGTGGGGGTGGTGCCCAGTTCTGCAACGGTCGTGTCCGCCAGATCGACGAAGGCCAGGCCGTCCGCGAGTTTCAGCGCCTGCTCGAAACTGTCGGCCAGGCGAGTGCCCATGTCGGGCTCCACGGCCAGGCGGTCGACCACGACTTCAATGTCATGCTTATATTTCTTGTCGAGCGCCGGGGCGTCCTCGATCAGCATCATTTCGCCGTCGATGCGGACGCGGGTGTAGCCCGCCTTCTGCCATTCGGCCAGTTCCTTGCGATATTCGCCCTTGCGCCCGCGCACGACGGGGGCGAGGAGGTAGAAGCGGGTGCCTTGCGGCAGGAGCATCACGCGGTCGACCATCTGGCTGACGGTCTGGGCGCTGATGGGGAGGCCGGTCGCGGGGCTGTAGGGGATGCCGACGCGCGCCCATAGCAGACGCATATAGTCGTAGATTTCGGTGACGGTCGCGACAGTGGAGCGCGGGTTTTTCGAGGTCGTTTTTTGCTCGATACTGATCGCGGGGGACAGGCCTTCGATATGCTCGACATCCGGCTTCTGCATCATCTCCAGAAACTGGCGCGCATAGGCGGACAGGGATTCGACATAGCGCCGCTGCCCTTCGGCATAGATGGTGTCGAAGGCGAGCGAGCTTTTGCCCGATCCCGACAAGCCGGTGATGACGATCAGGCTGTCGCGCGGCAGATCGACATCGACGCCCTTGAGATTATGCTCGCGCGCGCCGCGGACGGATATGTGGGTCAGACTCATGGGGCGTGTTGTTCCAGATTTGTTCTGATCGGGCAAGACCATCTGCCAGTCGCCCTGACAAATGGGGCGAGGGTATGGATTTGAGAAGGGAAAATCCGCTTGGCGGGGTGGAAAGAGGTTTGTCCTGCACCAAAGACATGAGCGCGCGGTCATAGGCTATGTCGGATTTTCCTGGCCATGACGTAGCGTCATCGGCCCAAGTCGAGGGTGCGCTGGCTACCGCTGGATGGCCGCCGCTGGACGCATGATGTCGTTGGTGGACGCAGGTTGACGGTTCGTCGCCCGATCATGCTGCCGGGCGTGTTGCGGGGGCAGATTGTCGAACGGCGGGTTCGCGGCGCCGTATTGGCGCTATGATGGGCGTCATGCAGGATACGGTTACGCGAATGTCGCACCGTCTTTCCCGCAACAGTTTATCGCGATCCCGGTGCCCGACAGCATCCTGGATACGCCCCCGGCCATCCCTTGCGCCGGGGGCGTTTTTGCGTCTGGGCGATAGGGCGTCCCGTCAATGAGAGGGTGCCCCCCCGTCACGCCATCGCCGCGCGACATCCCCGGCAAGGGGAGATTTGTTGTCATTGCGATTCCCGCTTTCCGTTACGGCAGATGTCGTTTGGCGGGGCGTTGATGTCGTTCGTCGCGCTGTTTGTCTGTGCCGCGCTGCGCTTTGTCGATGGCAGCGTCGTTGGCCGATGCGGGGTGCTGCCGGTCGAAGCGGGCGGGCGCGCTGACCGCCATGCGCCTAAACAGGGTGGGCGAACGGGAGGCGGCGCTGCCCCCAAAGACCCTAATGCCGGCCCCGTTCGCACCCGGATCACCGCCAGCCCCTAACCGGCAGTGGCCGGGACACAGCAGATTTTGAGGAGATAAGCCCATGTTCCGTTCCACCCTTTTCGCCGCGCTGGGTTCGCTCGCGCTGATCGCCACTGCTGGTTCGGCCAGCGCCGGAGAATTTGTTTCCAATGGCCGCACGAGCGAAGTGCGCCATGGTGATCTGGACCTGTCCAAGGCGTCTGACCAGCAGCAACTGCGCCAGCGCATCGCCCGCGCCGCCAGCAAGGTGTGCAAATCGGACGACCGCTCCACTGCGCAGGCGTGCAAGGCCATGGCGATCGCACAGGTCGAAGCACCGATCAGCGCCGCTATCGCTCGCGCCGAAACCAGCGAACGCTATGCCGATGCAGGCGCGAAGGGCGTCCAGAACTGATCGCGGGAATAGATGCCCAGACGTGAAGAAGCCCGGTGGATGCCGGGCTTTTTTGCGTGAGGCTTGCGCCATGCCCCTCCGTCAGCGCTTCACGCTGCCGCCTCCCCAAGACATGCTTGGGGAGGATTTTTTAGCGTCCGGTCATGGCGCGGGCGTTGGCGAGGAAGGTGCGGCCGATGCGGATTTCATTGCCGTCGGTGAGCGCGGCGAACCAGACGCCGCTGCCGTCGTGACGCAGGCGGGCGATATGGTCGCGGCGTACGATGTGAGAGCGGTGGAGGCGGACGAATTGCTGCGGGTCGAGCCGTTCCTCCAGGCTGCTGATCGTCTGGTGCAGCAAATAGCTGTGGGTGCCGACATGGAGGCGCATATAGTCGCGCTCGGCCTCGATCCGGTCGATCTGGTCGGTGGCGATGCGGATCAGTTCGGAACGGTGGGGAACCCAGAATTCCTCCGCCCAGTCCGGTTGCGGCTCGGCAGGGGCGGGGGTGGTTTCGGGCGCGCGGTTGCGGAGCGCCGTCTCGACCCGATCGATCGCGCGGGTCAGGCGATCATGTGCGACGGGCTTGAGCATATAATCGATAGCGGCAAGGTCGAAGGCTTCGACCGCGAAACCCTCGAACGCGGTGACGAAGATGACTGCCGGGCGGATACCCATGCGTCCGACCGCGCGGGCGACGCCGATACCGTCGAGCAGGGGCATGGCGATGTCGAGCATGACAAGATCGGGCTTGAGCGCTTCGATGAGGCGCAGCGCGGCTTCGCCATCGCTGGCGGTGCCAACGAGCGCGATGCGCGGTTCGCGCGCGCACAGCATCTGGAGCCGCTCGACCGCGAGCGGTTCATCGTCAACGATCATCGTGCGGATGGACATGGGCGTCAGCAACCCCGGCGGATGATGGGCAGGGTGAGAAGCACGGAAAAGCCCTTCTCCTCACGCGGACCATAGGCGATCTGGCCCTGATCGCCAAAGCGCGCCGTCAGCCGATCACGCACATTCGCCAGGCCTATGCCGCTGCCGCTATCCGACAGGCCGGGTGGGTTGTCGCCATCGTCGGTGACGGCGATGTGCATCAAGCCGCCATCCTCCCGCGCGGTGATACGGATCTCCACCGGGCTGGAGGTGCGGGAGACGCCATATTTGATGGCGTTTTCGACGAGCGGCTGGAGGATGAGGCCGGGGACGCAGGCGCTCATCAGGGCGGGAGGGATGTCGATCACCGTGTTGAGGCGGTCGGGGAAGCGGACCCCTTCAATATCGAGATAGAGTTTCTGGAGATGCACCTCTTCCTCGAGCGGCACGTCGTCCAGCGGATCGCCGGTCAGGCTAGTGCGGTAGAAGTTGGAGAGCGACATGATCATCTGTTCCGCCTCGTCCCGCCGATCCTTCATGACGAGGGAGGAGAGGGAGTTGAGCGTATTGAACAGGAAATGCGGGTTCACCTGATAGCGTAGCGAGCGCAGTTCGGCCTGCTGGGCGGCGCGCTCCAGCCGGGCGGCGCGGCGCTCGGTGCGGTGGGCTTCGCTGGCGTAAGACAAGGCGAGATAGAGACCGGCCCAGGCAGCTAGGAAGAAATAGCGGCTGATCGCGTCTTCCACGATCTGGATCAGGGCGAAAGCTTCCTCGCTGGCATATTTGCCACGGTCGCCGTCGGCAAAGATGTTCACCGGGTCATATACGTTGAACATATAGAAATTGGCCGACGCCATGGCGAGCGCGAAGGGGGCGGCGAGCGAGAAGGCGGCGACGATTCGAACGCTCAAGGGCTTGGCGTCGAACCGGCGCAGCACCAGATAGAGTATCCAGGTGACGACGATGCCGATCACCGTGACGACGGCGCGTCGGATGCCCAGTTCACCCTGCGATTCAAAGCCCATCACGGCGGCGCGCAGGGTCACGAGTATGGCGTAGAAGAGCCAGAAACCCAGGATGGAATAAAGCGCGATCGCGGGCGATACGCCGCGTTCGCCGTCGTCGGGAAGGCTTGTCATCCTGTCCTTTTACGCGCGGCTGCGTGAAAAGTCGCCCCGGTCGCGCGTAGCTGGTCGAACTGGCCCGACAGTTGGTCGAACGAAGCGGGGAACCGCAGTCCTTCGCTACCCGTTGATAAGGGGAATGAGGAGAGAGCGATGAACGAGCAAGATGGCGTCCGTCCCAACAGCCGCGAGGAAGCAGGCGACAATCGCGAATCCGATGCGCAGGACCATGTGCTGAGCGAAGAAGAGAAGCTAGACGAAGGGTTGAAGGATTCGATGGATGCATCCGATCCGCCGGCCAATAGCCATCCCGATGACAAGGGCGATCCGGTGCCGTCATCGGGCTTCAAGCAAGATCAGGATTGATGGTTATTTGCAGGGAATCATGCTAGTTTTGGTTTGCAGGACAGCGAATACGCGCCTGCGCTTTTGAGAGGAGCGACCAACCCATGCCGACATCTGCGACCCCCGCGATCGAACGCATTGCCCGCGTCCTGGCCGGACGCCAGCTGAGCCATAATGGCGGCGGCAGTGACCCCCATGCGGCCGGTGCGGTGGATGCGGCGTGGCCCAATCATGTCGATGACGCCTACGCAATATTGCACACGTTGCGCGAGCCGGATGAGCAGATGGCACAGGCGGGCGACGTGGCGGTGTGGCGCAGCATGATCGGAGCAGTGCTGGAGCGGCGACCGGGCGCGTGACGGTCCGTGGAAGGGTGTGATATTTTCATGTTGCGCCGCACAAAAAAATCTGGTCCCTTGTGAATGGCCGTGGAACAGGTGCTTAAGCCTATAGTAACCATAGTAGGCGCATGTTCTGACGATCGACTTTACGTCGGAGGGCATGACAATGGGTACGAGTGCAAGACCTGCGGACGGGGCCGTTACCCTGGCTGAGTTGCGTGAATTCGCCAGTTTCCCGTCTGCCACACAACGCTATATTCGCCGGTCGCTCGACATCGGCCTGCATCGCCGCGATGCGATGAAGCTATGGTCGCGCGATCTGGTGGAGGAAGCCTCCATTCGCGCGCAGGCACGGATCTATGGCCGGATCGAGGAAATCAAGGCGCGCGTCCCCGATGACAGCGGGCTGGATCAGGTCGAGCCGTTCATGGCCCCGCTGGTGACCATCTCCGCCTTCGATCTGGGGCAGGACCGGCTGGCGAGTTTTTCGGCCTATCGTTTTCTCTATGAGCGGCTGCTGGGTGCGGGCGCGCGGCCATGGTTGCCGGGCGCCTTCTGCGCGGCGGCGAGCCTGCCGCATCTGCATCCCGAAAAACGCCGCGTGCTGCTCCAGTCGATCAGCGAAGCAGCGGCGACAGCGGTGGGCTGGTCCAACCGCGAGCCGACCTTCTACCCCGAATGGGTGGAGAAGGTGGATCTGAGCAAGGCTAACTGAGGCCGGGCAGGGCGCCGCTTCCGGGGGGAGGCGGCGCTTGCTGCAATGGGTGGGTCCGGACGCCCGCCCACTCCACCGGCTTCGCTGCTCCCCCTCCCCTTGCAGGGGAGGAATTTTAAGCGCTGATCCAGACTTCGACCGGAGTTTTGTCCTGACGCAGGGCGAGGCGGATCGGGAGCTGTTCTACCGGGCCGTCCTCCAAGGCCTGCGCATAGACCGCCTTTTTCGCGTCTCCGCTGATTTGCAGAAACACATGGCGCGCGGCGACGATTGCGCTGGCGGTCAGTGACATGCGCTGGTGTGGCGCGGCAGGGGGCGTGACGGCGATGGTGCGGGCGGTGCTGGTGAGGCCGTCGGCGAGTTCCGCAGCTGCGGGGAAGAGCGAGGCCGTGTGACCGTCCTCTCCCATGCCCAATAGCACCATGTCGAGTGGCCAGGGGATGGCGGCGAAAGCGGTTTCGACGGCTGGCTGACCCGCATAAGCGTCGGGCGCGTCATTCTTCATCGGCACGAAATGCGCGGCGGCGGGTGGACCGGTCAGCAGGGTTTCGCGCAGCAGCCGTTCGTTGCTGTCGGGCGCATCCGGGGCTACCCAGCGTTCATCGACCAGAGTGACGACCACCTTGCTCCAATCGAGCGGGGTGCGGGCCAGCGCCTCCAGCACGGGCCTGGGCGAACGACCGCCGGACAGGGCTATGCTGGAGGTGCCGCGCGTCGCGATCGCTTCGGCCAGCAGCGTGGCGATGCGGGTGGCGAGCTGCGCGGCGGCCTCGCCGCCGTCAGTAAAATGATGTTCGGTAGGCATAAGATTATTCCACAGGTTCGGGCAGGGTGCAGATGTCGATCCACGTTGCGCCGGTCAGATCAGCCAATAGCACGGGGCTGATTTCGACCGAGCTGGTGCGTGACCCGGCGGCAGGAAAGACGGTGGCGAAGGCCTGGAGCGAGATGTCGCAATAGACGGGCAGGGGCGCGGCGAGGCCGAAGGGGCAGACGCCGCCGACCGGGTGGCCGGTGATCGCCTCAACCTCGTCTGCGCCCAGCATCCGGGGCTTGGTGCCTAGCGCAGCTTTCGCCTTTGCATTGTGCAGGCGGGCGTCGCCGCGGGTGCAGACCAGCGCTACCGTTTCGCCGACGCGCAGCGAGAGCGTCTTGGCGATGCGGGCGGGCTCGACGCCCAGCGCTTGCGCAGCCTCGATCACGGTGGCGGTGCTGACGCCCTGATCGATGATGGCAATGTCGGGCGCGTTCGTGGCAAACCAGGCGCGGACAGAGGCTTCGCTCATGCGCGTTCGCTTAACGTCCGCTCCCACGCCAGCGCATGGCGAACGATAAGATCCAGGTCGGCGTAGCGCGGCTCCCACGGGAAGGTTGCGAGGATGGCGCGGTTGTCGGAGATCAGCGCGTCCGGGTCGCCCGCGCGGCGCGGCCCCATGGTGCGGTCGATCGTCATGTTGGTGACGCGATCGACCGCGTCCAGCACTTCGAGGACCGAAAAGCCCTTGCCATAGCCGCAGTTGAGCAGGTGGCTGCGCTTCGGATCGGCGATCAAAGCTTCGAGGGCGAGGACATGGGCGGCGGCAAGGTCTGTCACATGGATATAGTCGCGCACGCCGGTGCCATCAGGGGTGTCGAAGTCGGTGCCGAATACGGAAACGCCAGCGCGCTTGCCCAACGCCGCTTCCACCGCGACTTTGATAAGATGGGTCGCGCCGGCGGTCGACTGGCCGCTGCGGCCCTGCGGGTCGGCACCCGCGACGTTGAAATAGCGGAGCGCACAGAAGTTCATCGGGTGGGCCGCTGCGACGTCACGCAGCATATATTCGGTCATCAGCTTCGACATGCCGTATGGATTGATCGGCCGCTGCGGCGTTGTTTCCTTGACCGGGCTTTCTTCGGGGATGCCGTAGGTGGCGGCAGTCGATGAGAAGATGAAATGCTTGACGCCGCCGCGGACTGCGCTCTCGATCAGATCGCGGGTCTTGGCGCTGTTATTGTGATAATATTTGAGCGGGTTTTCGACTGATTCCGGTACCACGACCGAGCCTGCAAAGTGCATGATCGCAGTGATGTTGTGATCGCGCAGGGTAGCTTCGACCAGCGGCTGATCGGCTATGTCGCCGCGCACCAGCGGCACGCCATCGGGTACGGCCCAGTCGAAGCCGGTGACGAGATTGTCGATGACGACGACGCCATAGCCAGCATCCTTGAGCGCCAATACCGCGTGGCTACCGATATAGCCTGCGCCGCCTGTGACCAAGATCGTCGGTTTGTCGCTCATATGCTCACCTCATAAACTGTCGCGTTCCCGCGTGCGCGGGAACGCGATATATGGGAGGGAGACCTAAACGAGGGACGTTACGAATTACAGTCTTTTCATGCTGCGGCGCGGGAGGGGGCGGGGCGATAGAAGGTGCCGCCGGTCGCCGCCATGGCGCGCAGTTGCTCGGTGGCGGCGAAGCGGTCGCCATGAGTGGCCCGCAAACGGTCCAGCACAGCGACGACATGGGCGATGCCGACCGTGTCCATGTGAGCAAATGGCCCGCCGGTATAGGGCGCAAAGCCCCAGCCGAAGATCGCGCCGATGTCGCCATCTTCCGGGGTTTCCAGCACGCCTTCTTCATAGCAGCGCGCGCATTCGACCAGCTGGCGATAGAGGAGGCGTTCCTTGACCGCCTCGACATCGGGCTGGTCGTCGGCGCGGGGGAAAAGGTCGGCGATGCCGGGCCAGAGCGCCTTTTTGCCGTTTTCGGGGTAGTCATACCAGCCCTTGGCATTTTTGCGGCCAAGGCGATCGCGTTCGACCATTTGGGTCATGACGTCGTCAGAGCGTTGCGCGACATATGCGTCGCCCAGTTCCTTCTTCGCCGCCGTCATGACCTTATAGCCCAGTTCGATCGACACTTCGTCGCTGACAGCCAGGGGGCCGACGGGCATTCCAAGTTGCTTGCCGGCATTTTCGATGAGAGCGGGGTTGATCCCTTCTGCGACCAGTTCTGCGCCCTCCTGCACATAGGTGCCAAAGCAGCGCGAGGTATAGAAGCCGCGCGAGTCATTGACGACGATGGGCGTTTTCTTGATCTGCGCGACGAAGTCGAGCGCCTTGGCAATGGCGGCGGGGCCGGTCTGTTTGCCGAGGATGATTTCGACCAGCGGCATTTTTTCGACCGGTGAGAAGAAATGGACGCCGATGAAATTTTCAGGTTTGGACCATGCGCCTGCCAGCTTGGTGATGGGCAGGGTGGAGGTGTTGGAGCCGAAGATGACGTCCGGGCCGAGGACCGCCTCCACCTGCTTGGTCACTTCGGCCTTGATTGCGACATCCTCGAACACCGCTTCGATCACAAAGTCTGCGCCTGCAAGGTCCGCATAGCTGGCGGTGGGGGTGACGCGGGCGAGAGTGGCGGCCAGCTTTTCAGGCGTCATGCCCTTGCCCAGCCGCTTGGACAGGACGGATTCGACATGAGCCTTGCCCTTTTGCGCATAAGCGATGTCGCGGTCGAACAGGATGACGTTCATCCCCGCCTGCGCCGCGACGGTGGCGATGCCCGCGCCCATCATGCCCGCGCCGAGCATGGCGAGCTTCATCGTGGGCGCTTTGGGTTGATCCTTGGGACGGCGCGCGCCGCGTTCGGCGGCCTGCTTGTTGACGAACAGGCTGCGGATCATGTTGGCGGCCTGCGGATCGGCCGCGACCTTGGCGAAATATTTGCTTTCGATGCGGATCGCGCGGTCGAAGGGGAGTTGTGCGCCTTCATAGACGGCCGAGAGCAGCGCGACAGGCGCGTTCATGTTGCGCTGGGTCTGCTTGAGCGTCATCGGCAACGCGCCGACCATGGTTTGCACGAAAGCGGGATTGAACTGGCCGACGCCGCCGGGGAATTTGAAGCCCTTGACGTCCCAGGGCTGGGTGGCGGCGGTGGGATTGGCCTTGACCCATTCGCGGGCCGCGTCGACCGCAGTGCCCTGCGGCACGACCTGATCGACGGCCTTGAGCATCGCGGCTTCGGCGGGGCGGAACAGCTTGCCCTGGAGCATGTACATGAGCGCGGCCTGCACGCCTATGATGCGCGGCAGGCGCTGCGACCCGCCGCCGCCGGGGAAGAGGCCGATGAGGATTTCGGGCAGGCCCAGTTGGGTCTTGGGGCTGTCGCCGACGATGCGGCGGTGGCAGGCGAGTGCGAGTTCAAAGCCGCCGCCGACGCAGGTGCCTTCGATCGCGCAGGCAATGGGCTTGCCGCAGGTTTCGAGGCGGCGGAACAGCTGGTTGAGGACGAACACTTGGTCGAAGATCGTGGCGGGTTGCGGGCGGCTGCCATCGCTGGTGACCAGCATCGAGCCGAAATATTTAAGGTCCATCCCGGCCATGAAGCCACTGTCCTTGCCCGACGCGATGACCGCGCCCTTGATGGCTTCGTCCGATGCGATGCGGGTGATGGCGGCGTCGAGATCGGCGATGAAATCGGGACCGATGACGTTCATCGACTGGTCGGGTACGTCGATCATCAGGGTGGCGATGCCGTCGGCGTCGGTGGTGATTGTGATGGTTTGCATGATGCTCTCTCCGATCCTCAAGGAGGGATGTCCGCGCTTTCTTTGCGTCCAGACTGGCCCACACCTTGACCCCCTCCCGCCTGCGGGAGGGGGGAATGATTCCTTCAAATACGTTCGATGATGATGCCGGTGCCCATGCCTGCGCCCACGCACAGGTTGATGAGCGCGGTGCCCTTGCCCGATCGTTCCAGTTCGTCGAGCGCGGTGCCCAGCACCATCGCGCCGGTCGCGCCCAAGGGATGGCCCATCGCGATCGCGCCGCCATTGACGTTGATCTGGCTGTGATCCAGCTTCATCGCCTGCATGTAGCGCAGCACGACGCTGGCAAAGGCTTCGTTAAGTTCCCAAAGGTCAATGTCGGCGGTGGTCATGCCAGCACGCTTGAGCAGCTTGCCCGCGACAAATTCCGGGCCGGTCAGCATGATGAGCGGTTCGGAACCGATCGAGGCCATGGCGCAGATGCGGGCGCGGGGTTTCAGGCCATATTTGTCGCCAATATCCTTGCCACCGACCAGCACTGCGGCGGCTCCGTCGACGATGCCGCTGCTATTGCCGGCATGGTGGATATGGTTGACGCGCTCCAGTTCCGGGTAGCGCAGCAGGGCGACGGTGTCGAAGCCTGGCATCTCTTCGCCAAGAGCGGTGAAGCTGGGCTTCAGCGCGCCCAATGACTGCATCGTCGCTTCGGGGCGCATATGTTCGTCATGGTCTAGAACGACCTGACCGATCACGTCGCGGACCGGGACGATGGACTTTGCAAAGCGACCTTCGTCCCATGCCATCTTGGCGCGCTTCTGGCTTTCGACGGCATAAGCGTCTGCATCGTCGCGGCTAATACCGAATTTGGTGGCGATGACGTCCGCGCCGATGCCCTGCGGCGCGAAATAGGTCTTGTAGGCGACGGCGGGGTCCATCGCGATCGCTCCGCCGTCCGACGCCATCGGCACGCGGCTCATCGATTCGACGCCGCCGCCAATGGCGAACAAAGCCTCACCCGACATGACCTTGGCCGCTGCGATGTTGACCGCTTCCAGGCCAGAGGCGCAGAAGCGATTGACCTGCACGCCCGGCGTGGTCTGCGCATAATCGGCATTGAGGACGGCGGTGCGGGCAATGTCCGCACCCTGTTCGCCGACCGGGGTGACACAGCCCAAGATCACGTCATCAACATCGGCGGTGTCGATTGCCGAGCGATCGCGGATCGCCTCCAGCACTTGCGTTGCCAGTTGGATGGGGGTGATTTCGTGCAGCGACCCGTCGGCCTTGCCCCGGCCACGCGGCGTCCTGACGGCGTCGTAAATATAGGCTTCCATAAGATTTTCCCTCTCCGTGGGTCACCCTTGCCGGGGGCATCGGATACGCGCATGAATGTATTTACGTTTACGTAAAGTGCAAGCGGGAAATGCGGTTTGTGCGTACTGCCGCCATGACGTAGGGGCAGGGCGGACGAGTCGCGGGTTTGACGCTTGGGCGATATTCCGCTTCATGGGGGCGTGCCCGATGTCGATTCCCCCAAAGCCCCGTCGCCACTCTCCATCCCCGTCTTTCGCGCGATCTGGACGGCCAGTCTCGCGTCAAATTTCGGTGGACTGATCCAGTCGGTCGGCGCGGCGTGGATGATGACGTCGCTGTCAGCCTCTCCGCTGTTGATCGCGCTGGTCCCGGCGGCGACGACGCTGCCGATCATGCTGCTGTCTTTATGGGCGGGGGCGGTCGCGGACAATCTGGACCGGCGCAAGGTGATGATCGTTTGCCAGTTGGCGATGCTGATCGTGTCGGCGGTGCTGGCGATCACGACCTGGGCGGGGCTGATCACGCCTTGGTTGCTGCTGGCGTTCACATTTGCCTTGGGTTGCGCCACGGCGATCAACGGTCCGGCGTGGCAGGCGTCCGTCGGCGACATGGTGCCGCGCGCGATATTGCCGAGCGCGGTGGCGATGAACAGCATGGGCTTCAACCTGGCGCGCAGCGTCGGCCCGGCGCTGGGCGGGGTCATCGTCGCGACGGCGGGCGCGGCGGCCGCGTTCCTGACCAATGCGCTGAGCTATATCGCGCTGCTGACCGTGCTGTTCCGCTGGAAGCCGGACCTGCCGCCTAAGCTGTTGCCGCGCGAACGGTTGGGCGTCGCGATGCGGGCGGGGGTGCGCTATGTCGCGATGTCGCCCAAGATACAGCTGGTGCTGCTGCGCGCAAGCGTGTTCGGCATTGGCGCGAGCGCGGTGTCGGCGCTGATGCCGCTGGTGGCGCGCGACATATTGGGCGGCGGGGCGCTGACATTCGGCGTGACCAGCGGCGCATTCGGCGCAGGTGCTGTGATTGGGGCGTTGTCCACGCGCTACCTGCGGGCGCGCTTTTCGATCGAGACGATCGTGCGCAATGCGGCGTTGATACTGGCGCTGGGGACGGCGATTACCGGGGCGAGCGGCTGGCTGGCTCTGGCCTTAGTTGGCTATTTGCTGGCCGGGTTCGGCTGGGTCACGGCGCTGTCGACCTTCAACGTGTCGGTGCAGATGTCCGCGCCGCGCTGGGTGGTGGCGCGCGCGGTGTCGCTCTATCAGATGACGGCGTTCGGCGGCATGGCGATCGGTGCCTGGCTGTTCGGCTGGCTGGCGGAACATCATGGCGTGGTCGAGGCGCTCTATGCGTCGGCAGCAGCGCAGTTTGTCGCGGCGATGATCGGCTTGGTTCGTCCGTTGCCGCAGATTGGCGATGATAATCTGGACCTGCAAAATAGCTGGCGTGAACCGGACACGGCGGTGATGGTAGAGCCGCGCAGCGGACCGGTGGTGGTGACGATCGAATATCGCATCCCGGCCGGGTCGATCGTGCCATTTCTGGCAGCGATGAGTGAGCGGCGGCGGATCAGGCGGCGTGACGGCGCGCATGGCTGGTCGTTGATGCGCGACCTTGGCGATCCTGAACTCTGGCTGGAGCGCTATCATGTATCGACATGGCTGGATTATGTGCGGCACAACCAAAGGCGCACCGTGGCCGATATTGCCAATAGCGATGCGATCTGGGCGCTGCATACCGGGCCAGTCCCGCCGGTGGTTCACCGGATGCTGGAGCGGCAAACCGGATCGCTGCCAATCAGTCGCGCGCCAGATCCGCGCGAAATGGGCGATGCGATGACCGATCCGACGCGGTCGAGTTAATCATCGGACGTGGCTGGCCGCCAGCCGGGCAGGTCCTCCGGCGTATCGATGTCATGCAGGACTTTGCCGGTGGTCTCGATCTGAATTCCATGGCTGAGCAGCGCGCGCGCACCCTGATCGCCTTTTAAGGCCAGCAGTTCGGGGAAATGCTTGCGGCCGATGAAGGCGGGGGGGGATGAGGAGAAGCCGTCGGTGCTGGCGACGACCGAGCGTATATCTTCGGCAGCCAGGCAGATGCGGTTATAATGGGTCTGCGGCACGTCTGGCATATCAGCCAGGCAGATGAGAATGCCGCGTATCCGGTTCACCGGCATGACATGTTCGACAGCGCGCACGATGCTGCCCGAAATCCCCTCTTCAGGGCGGTCGTTGACGATGATGGTGTAGCCGCGCCGGTCGAGCTTGCGATGGAGGACCGGGGCGACCTCTATCGGTCGAACGACGGCGATCAGTTCGGCAAACGCCATCGATGCTACGGTTTCGAGCGTATGGGCAGCCAGCGGTTTGCCGCGAAGCTCGGCCATCAGCTTGTCCTCCTCGCCAAAGCGCGACGAGGTGCCGGCCGCCAGCAGGACGGCGGCGATGCGTTCAGTACGCATTTGGAGAGAGGATGAAAGACATATTGTACATTGGCGACCCTGATTTTTGTCCGATTTGCCACCAGTGCGATGTTGTGTCCACCGCCGTGAAAGGGTCTGGTCATCGGCGGGGCTAATCGCCATATGCGGGGCCGATACGATAAGGAGTGGCCCTGTTCATGGCATATGACCCCGATGCGGAGATGGTTGGCGAAGGCAAGGAGCCGGTTCCGGCGGACGTTTCGGAAGCGATCCGCACGCTGATCCGCTGGTCGGGCGATGTGCCAGAGCGCGAAGGGCTGGTCGAAACGCCCGAACGGGTGGCGCGGGCCTGGCGCGAATATTGCCGCGGATATGGCGACGATCCTGCCTACCACCTCTCGCGCATCTTCCATGAAGTGGGCGGCTATGACGATGTCGTGCTGCTGAAGGACATACCGTTCCAGTCGCATTGCGAACATCATATGGCGCCGATCGTGGGGAAGGCGCATATCGCGTATTTGCCGGGTGATTATGTTGTGGGCATTTCCAAGCTGGCGCGGGTGCTGCACGCCTTTGCCAATCGCCTGCAAGTGCAGGAACGGCTGACGTCGGAAGTCGCAAACTGCATCTGGGAGCATCTCAAGCCCCAGGGCGTAGCCGTGGTGATCGAGGCGACGCATGGCTGCATGACCGGGCGCGGGGTGCGCACCCCCAATGTGATCATGAAAACCAGCCGTATGCTGGGCGTATTCCGCGACGATGAAAAGTCGCGCGAGGAAGTGCTGAAACTTATCGCTTCATGAGCGAGGAGGACGTCCCCTATCGCCCATTGGGCAGCGCGCGTGTGGCGGCGGAGACTGGTGCCTTGCCGATCGCGGGCAAGCGACTGGCGCTGGTGACGGGCGGTCACAGGCGGCTGGGCGGGATTATTGCCGGGGCGCTGGCCAAGGCGGGCCATTCGCTGGCGATCCATGGCAGTCATGACACGCGGCTCGATTCGCATCTGGCGCTGACGCTGGAGGAGCAGGGGACGCAGTGGGAAGGGTTCGTGGTCGATTTCGCCGACCCGGAAAATGCTGAGGAACTGATCGCGCAGGTCGCGGCGCGCTTTGGCCGTCCGCCCGACATTCTCGTCAACAGCGCCGCGATGTTCGGGCAGGACCGGCTGGACAGCGTGACCGCGGATGATCTGATGCGCCATTATGCGGTCAATTGCGCTGCGCCCACCATGCTGACCAAGGCTTTTGCGACCGTGCCAGCGGGCGTGGGCGACCGGTGCATCATCAACATATTGGACCAGCGAATCGACCATCCCCATGGCGACCAACTGGCCTATACATTGTCCAAGCTGGCGTTGTCGGGGCTGACGCGGACTAGCGCGAGCAGCCTGGCGCCGCAGGTGCGGGTCAATGCGGTCGCGCCGGGGCTGACGATCGCAACGCCCGATTATGACCCGGACCAGATGGCGCGGCTCGAACAGATGATGCCGCTCGCGCGCCTGCCGCAGGCCGAGCAGATTGCGGAGGCAGTGCTATATCTGGTCAATGCCAGCGCGGTGACCGGGCAGACACTCTATGTCGACGGCGGCGCGCATATGCGCAGCTACGACCGGGACTTCATGCATCTGTGCCGATAGGTGCGGCGCAAATGCGGGGCAGCGGGGACTGGCGGATGGCGCGCGTCGGCCATAGAGCAGACCCAAAGGCATAAGGGAGATGGCGATGACCTATGAAACGATTTTGGTGGAACAGCGCGACGCGGTGACGCTGATCACGCTCAACCGGCCGCAGGCACTGAACGCGCTGAATGGCCAGGTGCTGAACGACCTGAGCGCGGCCTTTGCCGCCTATGACGCCGACCCGACCCAGCATTGCGCTGTCCTGACCGGCAGCGAAAAGGCGTTTGCGGCGGGCGCCGACATCAAGGAGATGGTCGACAAGGACGGGGCCGATTTCTTCTTGCAGGATTTCTTTTCCGGGTGGCAGACCCATGTGGTCGCGACACGGAAGCCTTGGATCGCGGCGGTGGCCGGTTTCGCGCTGGGCGGTGGGTGCGAACTGGCGATGATGGCGGACTTCATCATCGCGGCGGATACGGCGAAATTCGGTCAGCCGGAAATCAAGCTGGGCGTCGCGCCGGGCATGGGCGGATCGCAGCGCCTGACCCGCGCCGTGGGCAAGGCCAAGGCGATGGATATGTGCCTGACCGGGCGGATGATGGGTGCGGAGGAAGCCGAGCGCTCCGGGCTGGTCAGCCGGATCGTACCGGCCGCCGATCTGCTGGACGATGCGCTCAAAACGGCTGCTGCAACTGCCGCGATGCCGCCCATGGCCGCGATGATCAACAAGGAAATGGTCAACATCGCGTTCGAGACTGGCCTGGCCCAAGGGCTGCTGACCGAACGGCGCATGTTCCAGATACTGACCGCCACCGAGGACAAGAAGGAAGGCATGACTGCCTTTGTCGAGAAGCGGCCGGGCGTCTGGAAAGGGCGCTGAGCGACGGCAAATAGCCTCATGCACATCGTGTTCCCGTCTATGCGGGAACACACAGTTTCCCATCTATTTTCCCGTTACAGGCTGAGAAATTCTTACCTGTCCATGGCGGGCTTTTCTGGCACCTTCGTTTCATAAGGAAACTGAACAACAGATATGGAGAGGCGTAGCGCCGCGCGCTGCCCTGAACGGCTCATAATATGCAGGGAGCCTCGCCATGTCCGTTCTATTCTCCGCCCGCCTCTCCACCCGTGCATTGCTGCTCGCTTGCGCAGTCGGTACGCTGGTGCCGACCGCCTATGCGCAACAGCCGGCCGCTGATGACGAAACGAACATCACAGTCACGGGCCGCCGCATTTCGCAATCGTCCGAAGCGATTGGCGAGGATAAGGTCAGCAATGTCGTGGCGGTGACGCGGGAAGCGTTGTTGTCCGCGCCTGCAGGCGTTTCGGGCCTGAAAATGCTGGAGCAATTGCCCGGCTTCAACGTGCAGACCGATGGCGCTCTGGGCCTCTACGAATTTGGCAATAGCGTGCAGACCCGCGCCTTCAACCTCGACCAGATCGGCTTCGTGGTTGATGGCATCCCGACAGGGCGCAGCGACGCCTTTGGCGGCAGCCCTGTATTCCGTTATGTCGACAATGAAAATCTGGGCGTTGTGGAAGCGGCGATCGGCGCGGGTGACGTCAGCCTGCCGAGCTATTCGACGCTGGGGCCGGTAATCCAGTATAACAGCATCGCGCCGCAGGACGAGATGGGGCTGTTCGTGTCGCAAAGCTTTGGCGACCAGGATCTGCGCCGCACCTTCATCCGCGCGAGCACCGGGCAGGTCGGGCCCTTCCGCGCCTATGTCAGCCGGACCAAGCTGGACACGGAATTGTGGCGCGGCCCCGGCACGGTCGATCGCGAACATTGGGAAGGGCAGATCCACGCCGACCTGGGCGGCGACAGCTGGGCGCGGTTCAAATTCGTGTCGAACGACTTTTTCGATTATGACTCGCCGACGATCAGCCGTGCTCAATATAATTGTGTATCGAGGAACGCGCTGGGCCAGTGCGGCCGGGATTTCGCCCTGATCGAAAATGTGCCCAATACCATACCGGGCTTTGCCCCGCTGGCGAGCGCGCCGAACGTCTATTATTCCAGCGGCGCCTATACCGCAGTCTATAATCTGGCGATCAACGTGCGGAAGGACAAGCTGTATGGCGCGACCTTCCATGCCGGGATTGCCGAGGGCGTATGGGCCGAATCCACCCTCTATTGGGAGGATAAGGATGGCTATGGCGTGTCGCCAGACGGCTATGGCAATTCGCTCGGCATCTACACGCCGCAGGCACAGGCGGGGCTTGCCGTTGTGGCACCAAAGGGCGTCCAATATGGATTTTCCGGCGTCGGTGGCGACCGTTATGGCATTACCAGCAAACTGCACTGGGAAATGGGCAACAACATGGTCGAAGCGGGGGTTTGGGCCGAGGTCGACAAATATCACCGGACCCAGAAGCGCTTCAACACGGTCGACGGGGCACCCGACAGCGCGCCCAATCTGGCAGAGACGGTCTATCTGCGCCGCGACTATCGGTCCAAGCGCGACACGTTGCAGGTTTTTCTGAAAGACACGCTGAAGCTGGCCGACGACCGTCTGGTTCTGGACCTTGGCTTCAAAGGCCTGCTGCTTGATTACTCCCATCGCGGCTATCGCGATTTCGCCGACTATTATCGGTCGGTCGGTGGCCAGGGCGTGCCGGGTTATGGCCCGCAATATAATACGGCCAATTACAAGGACATGTTCCTGCCGATGGCAGGCCTGCTCTACAAATTTGACGAGCGGACGCAGGTCTTTGCCTCCTATGCCGAAAATATGGCGCTGCCCAAGGGGATGGACGATATCTATTCGGTCATCCGCCCCGGCGGCGCGCTGGTGCCGCAGCCTGCGCCCGAACGGTCGAAGAATATGGAATTGGGCATCCGCACCAATCAGGGGCAGCTTTATGCGTCGCTGGCGGCATTCTACACCAAGTTCGACAATCGCATCCAGTCGATCACCAGCCTGGTGCCGGGTGGCGGCTTGTCGACCGAAACCTTCTTCCAGAATGTCGGTCGGGTGCGGTCCTATGGCGTGGAATTTGCCGGCACCTACAAGCCGTCCTTCCTGAACGGGCTGGCCTATAGCAACCTGAACGTCACCTATAACAACGCCAAGTTCAAGGATGACGTCCCGGCGGCGACGCCCATTCTGATCGCGGACAAATATATTCCCGACAGCGCGAAATGGATCGTCAGCGGCGGCGTGACGGTGGAACCGGCCAGTTGGCTGGTCGCCAATATTTCGGGCAAATATACGTCCAAGCGCTGGTCGACCTTCACCAACACGCCCGGTTCCAGCGTCCCGGCCTTCACTGTGTTCAGCGCCTATGTGGATATTGGTGACGGCATCAGCTTTGGTCCGGTCAAGGGGATCAAGGTCCGTGCCAATGTCGACAATCTGTTCGACAAGGATACGCTGTCCTACATTTCGCCGGTCGTGACGGGTGACGGCTTCTTCCGGCCGCTCAGCCCACGTACCTTCCAGCTGACCATTTCGGGCGAAATCTGATGCGGATGGGGTTGATGTTGGGGGCAGCGCTGGTCGCGCTGCTCTCCGGCCCGGTTTCGGCGCAGGCGGTGCCCAAGAAGGTGGTGCAACTGCATCAGAAATTGCTGACGCTCGACAGTCATCTGGACACGCCTGCCTCGCTCGATCTGCCGGGCTGGTCGATCGACGAGGAGCATGGGGTCCATCTGGATTATACCCAGGTGGACCTGCCCCGGATGAAGAAGGGCGGGCTGGATGGCGGTTTCTGGGCGATCTATACGAGCCAAGGGCCGCTGACTGTCGACGGCTTTCGCAAAGCGCGCGATTTTGCGTTCCTGCGCGGGGTGTCGATCCGCGAGATGGTGGCGGCGGACCCGGCCAATTTCGCGCTGGCACTGGAAGCGAAGGACGCGGCACCGATCGCGGCGGCGGGCAAGCGGGTCGTCTATATGTCGATCGAAAATGCCTATCCGCTGGGCGAGGATGTGTCGCTGCTCCAGACTTTCTATGACATGGGCGTGCGGGTGGTGGGCTTGGCCCATTTTGCGCATAACCAGTTTGCCGACAGTTCGACCGACCCGTCGAAGAAGCCGCGTTTTGGCGGGCTTAGCCCACTGGGCAAGCAACTGCTGAGCGAGATGAACCGGCTGGGCGTGGTGCCCGATGCGTCGCATAGCAGTGACCAGGTGCTGGACGATCTGCTGGCGCTGTCCACCACCCCGGTGCTGCTGACCCATTCGGGGTGCAAGGCTGTCTATGACCATCCGCGCAATATTGACGACGCCCATCTGAAGGCGCTGGCGGCCAAGGGTGGAGTCATTCAGATGAACGCTTTTGGCACCTATCTTAAGGCGTCGAAGCCCAACCTGGAGCGCCAGAAGGCGATGGGCGCTTTGTTTGCGTCGATGCGCGAGGGGGCGAAGATGTCAGCCGAGACGCGAGCGCAATTGCTGGCGAAGCGGCAGGAGATCGACCGGCTCTATCCTGACACCGACCGGGCGACCTTTGACGATTTCATGGCGCATATGCTCCACGCGCTGAAGGTTGTGGGGCCGGACCATGTCGGGATCGGCGCGGACTGGGATGGTGGTGGCGGCGTGGTCGGCATGGAGGATGTGCTGGACCTGCCCAAGATCACCGATGCGTTGTTGAAGGCTGGCTATAGCGAGGCGGATGTCGCGAAAATCTGGTCGGGCAATGTGCTGCGCGTGCTGGCGGCGGCGGAGGCGGGCAAGGGGAAGTAGTTTTCCAAGCCCCGTTCGCCTCGAGCGAAGTCGAGAAGCGCCTAGCGCGGTGCCAGTGTTTCTCGACTTCGCTCGAAACGAGCGGGGTTGGGGGTGTGGGTTATTTCCCCTCCAGCATCTCGATCATCAGCGAGAAATCGCGGCCTGCTTCGCCCTGGTTGGCGAGCAACTGGTAGAGCGCTTCTGCCGCATTGCCCATTGGCACCGACGCGCCGACAAGGGCGGCGGCTTCGGTGGCCAGCTTCAAATCCTTGAGCATCAGGCCGACGGCGAAGCCGCCCTGATAGCCATTGTCGGAAGGGCTTTGCGGGCCGACGCCGGGGACGGGGCAGTAGCTGGTCATCGACCAGCTCTGGCCGGACGAGACGCTGGAGATGTCGTAGAAGGTCTGGGGATCGAGGTCCAGCTTCCTGGCCATGGCGAAGGTTTCGCAGGTGGCGACCATGGTCGCGCCCAGCAGCATATTGTTGCAGATTTTGGCGGCCTGACCATTGCCCGCGCCGCCGGCATGGATCACCGCCTTGCCCATGGCGGACAGGATGGGTTTTGCCTTCTCGAACGCGGCATCGGTGCCGCCGACCATGAAGGTCAGCGTGCCGCCATTGGCCGCGGCGATGCCGCCGGAGACGGGGGCATCGACCATGTCGAAGCCGCGATCCGTGGCGGCTTCGATCACGCGTCGGGCAGTGGCGACGTCGATGGTGGAGCAGTCGAGAAACAAGGCACCGGGATTGGCCGCGCCATAGACTTCGCCAGCATAGACGCTTTCGACATGCTTGCCCGCGGGCAGCATGGTGACGACGGCGTCGGCCCCGGTGGCCGCGTCAGCGGCGCTGCTGGCGCGGATCGCGCCATGGGATTCCGCCTTGGCCAGAGCGTCCTCCGACAGGTCGAAGGCGCGGACGGCATAGCCGTTCTTGAGTAGATTGGCGGCCATGCCGCCGCCCATATTGCCAAGGCCGATGAAGGCGATCGTCTGGGTCATGATGGCATTTCTCCTGCTTAACTTCGCATATTTCCCGGCAAATCGAACATATTCTTGCGCGGCCCTGATCCTATCGGAAAGCGGGCGGCATCTGGCAGGCGGCGTGCGTCGGAAGCATAACAGGCACCTGCCATGTAGGACAGATTAGGTGGCAACGGCGGGCAGCGGGGTCCATTGCTGGTCGGCGGGCAGGGGCGTGAAGATGGCGTCGATCATCGCGTCGCTCACTTGCTCCAGCGTCGCCGGGTTCCATTGCGGCTTGTTATCCTTGTCGAAGATCAGGGCGCGCACGCCCTCGACAAAATCGGGGCGGCGGATGATGGCGCAGGCCAGGCCATATTCCATCGCCATGTTGGACGCGAAATCGGGCTGGGCCGCGCCCTCGATCAACTGGCGCAGCGCGACCTTGATCGTCTGGGGCGATTTGGTGGCGAGGGTGCCGCGTTGCTTCGCGGCCCATTCGCCACCGTCGGCGTCGAGCGCGGCGACAATCTCCTCCGCCTTGTTCGAGGCGAAGAGGCGGTCGATGTCGGGGCGGGCGGCCTCCAGCTTTGAGGGCGGCGGGGTTTGCGTGGCTGCGTCGAGGATCGCGCCAAGGCTGGCGGGGTCGGCCAGGATGCGCGCCTTGACGTCCTCCAGCGTATCGGACGGCATATAGTGGGTGGCGATGCCGATGGCGGCGCAATCCGCCCCGTCGATCCGCGCGCCGGTGGCGGCGAGCCATGCGCCGACCCGGCCGGGCAGGCGGGGGAGATACCAGCCGCCGCCGACATCGGGAAAAAGGCCGATGCCGGTTTCGGGCATGGCAAAGGTCGTCCGCTCGGTCGCGACGCGGTAGAGGGCGGGGAGGGAAATGCCCACGCCCCCGCCCATGACGATGCCGTCGATGAAGGCGACGATCGGCTTGTCATAGACGAACAGCAGATGGTTCATCCGATATTCGAGATGGAAGAAGCGCTCCGCCTCGACGCAGTCCGTCTTGGCGCTGTTGGCGATGAGGGCGATGTCCCCGCCTGCGCAGAAGCCGCGGCCTTCGGTGTGGTCGATCATGACGGCGGTTACGCCATCGTTCGTCCGCCATGCCAGCAATGCGCTGTTGATCGCGTCGCACATGTCGGGCGTCAGCGCGTGGATCGCCTTGGGCCGGTTCAGGCGGATGCGGCCGATGCTGTTTTCAATGAAGGTCAGGACTTGGTCGGTCATGTCTCTCTCCTGCCTCTCCCCGGCGGGGAGAGGATACGAAGCCTTGGCGCGGCACGCGCCTAGGCGAAGTTTGAGAGGGGGTGCGCCGCGCTGGCCCTGTCCCCCTCTCCCAGCTACGGCTAGGCAGCACGCCGCCAAGCCTTCGCAACCCTCTCCCCCAACGAGGAGAGGGGGGTTAATCCCGCAACATATCCCGCGCGATGATCATGCGCATGACCTGGTTGGTGCCTTCCAGGATGGAATGGACGCGCAGGTCGCGCCAGAAGCGTTCGATGGGATAGTCCATCAGATAGCCATAGCCGCCATGAAGTTGCAGGGCGCGGTCCACGACGGACGATCCGGTGTCGGTGGCGAAGCGCTTGGCCATGGCGGCAAAGCGGGTCTTGTCCGGGGCGTTATCGCTTACCTTGACGGCGGCGGCGTAGAGCAGGGTGCGGGCGGCCTCCAGCTCGGTCTGCATGTCGGCCAGGGTGAATTGGGTGTTCTGGAAGTCGGCAATGGATTGGCCGAACTGCTTGCGATCCTTGGTATATTGGACCGCTTCGTCGATGCAGCGTTGTGCGCCGCCCAGCGAACAGGCGCCGATATTGAGGCGGCCACCGTCGAGGCCGGCCATGGCGATGGCGAAGCCCTGTCCTTCGCTGCCCACAAGGTTGGCGACGGGGACGCGGACGCCATCGAAATTGACCTGCGCCGTGGGCTGGCTGTGCCAGCCGAGCTTGCGTTCCTGCGCGCCGAAGCTGACGCCGGGCATATCCTTGTCGATGACGAGGCAGCTAATGCCCTTCGGCCCGTCCTGCCCGGTGCGGACCATGGCGACATAGACTTCATTCTCGCCGCCACCGGAGATGAATTGCTTGGAGCCGGTGACGACATAATGGTCGCCGTCGCGCACCGCCTTGGTCTTGAGGCTGGCGGCGTCGGAGCCTGCGCCCGCCTCGGTCAGGCAATAGCTGGCGATGCGAGTCATGGGGATGAGGTCGGGGAGATAGGCGTCCTTGACCGCTTGCCCGCCGAACGTGTCGATCATCCAGGCTGCCATATTGTGGATCGAGATGAAGGCGCTGGTCGAGGGGCAGCCATAGGCCATGGCTTCCATGATCAGCGCGGACTCGAGGCGACCAAGGCCGATGCCGCCGGAGCTTTCAGAGACATAGATGCCGCCAAAGCCCAGTTCCGCCGCCGCGCGGATCGTATCGCGGGGGAAGATATGCTTTTCGTCCCACTCCGCCGCATGAGGCGTGATCGCGTCGGCGGTGAAGCGGCGGGCCAGATCCTGGATTTCGCGCTGGTCGTCGGTCAGGTCGAACTGGGTCATATCTTCCTCATCCCCAACTGGCGTCATGCCGGACTTGATCCGGCATCCATTTGGCGCTTCCTATGCGATCATGTCGAACCAGCCATGCGTCTATATTCTTGCCAGTGGTCGTCATGGCACATTGTATATCGGCGTAACGGGTCATTTGGTCGAGCGGGTCCACCAACATCGCACCGGCGTAGTCGAAGGTTTCACTAGCCGTCATAGGGTTCATCGCCTGGTCTGGTTCGAGCATCAGCCGGACTTTCCTACAGCCATTGCATTTGAGAAGAAGCTCAAGAAGTGGCGGCGCGACTGGAAAGTTGCGCTGATCGAGAAAGACAATCCCTTCTGGGAGGATCGGGCTATCACGCTCGGTTTTCCGCCGCTGGAACGAAGCTAGGGTGAATGGATGCCGGATCAAGTCCGGCATGACGGCAGGTGGGGAGCGGATCGTGTGATCCGTTCCCCATTCCATCACCCCATCGTCGGGATGACGAAGGCGCTGTCGGCGGAGGCGCCGCCGTCGGGCCAGCGTTGGGTGACGGTCTTGACCTTCGTCCAGAATTTCACGCCTTCCATGCCGTGCTGGTTCGTGTCGCCAAAGGCCGAGCGCTTCCAGCCGCCAAAGGTGTGATAGGCGACGGGGACCGGGATCGGCACGTTGATACCGACCATGCCGACATCGACGCGGGCGGCGAATTCGCGGGCGGCGTGGCCGTTGCGGGTGAAGAGGGCGACGCCATTGCCGTACTGGTGCTTGCTGGGCAGCGAGACCGCTTCCTCGAAAGTCTCGGCGCGAACCATTTGCAGCACGGGGCCGAAAATCTCTTCCTTGTACGCGCTCATGTCGGTGGTGACATGATCGAACAAAGTGGGGCCGACGAAGAAGCCGTCTTCATGACCCTGAAGCTTGAAGCCGCGACCGTCGATGACCAGTTCCGCGCCTTCATCGACGCCGGTCTGGATCCAGTTTTCGATCTTCTGCTTGTGCGCGGCGGTGACGACCGGGCCATAATGGGCTTCGGCGTCGGTGGAGACGCCGACGCGCAGCGCCTCAATCGCCGGGATCAGCTTTTCGCGCAGCGCAATGGCGGTCTTTTCGCCGACGGGGACGACGACGGGGAGCGCCATGCAGCGTTCGCCAGCCGAGCCGAAGGCCGCGCCGGAGAGGTCGTTGACGACCTGGTCGAGATCGGCGTCGGGCATGACGATGCCATGGTTCTTCGCGCCGCCCATTGCCTGGACGCGCTTTCCGGCGGCGACACCGCGATTATAAACATAATGGGCGATGTCGGAGGAGCCGACGAAGCTGACGCCCTTGATATCCGGGTGGTCGAGAATGGCGTCGACCATTTCCTTGTCACCCTGAACGACCTGCAAAATGCCTTCGGGAAGGCCGGCTTCCAGGAAGAGTTCGGCCAGACGGACGGGGACCGAGGGATCGCGTTCGGAGGGCTTCAGGATGAAGGCGTTGCCGGTGGCGATGGCGACGCCCGACATCCAGAGCGGGATCATGCCGGGGAAGTTGAAGGGCGTGATGCCCGCGCCGATGCCGATCGGCTGGCGGAAGCTATAGACGTCGATGCCTGGCCCCGCGCCTTGGGTGAATTCGCCCTTCAAGACATGGGGGATGCCGCAGCAAAATTCGATGACTTCCAGACCGCGCTGAATGTCGCCCTTGGAGTCTGCGATCACCTTGCCATGTTCGGAGCTGAGCAGATGCGCCAACTCGTTCATATTGGCTTCGACCAGCGATTTGAAATTGAACATGACGCGGGCGCGGCGCTGCGGGTTGGTGGCGGCCCAGCCGGGCTGCGCCTTCTTGGCGGCCGTGACGGCGAGGTCGAGCAGGGCAGCGTCGCCCAGCGCGACGCGGGCCTGCACCCCGCCATTATTGGGATCGAACACGTCGCTGTAGCGCGTGGGCGCTGCGTCGTGGACGAAGGCGAGCTTGTGCGAAATCTCACGCATGGGGAGGCATCCTCTCGGTTGATTGCCGCCTTCTAGGCTGCTTGCGTTATTGCAAGCAATGGCGAAGTCTTGCATAGGCAGGCTGCAAATTTGCAGGCGGTGGCGGCGATGTTCGACTGGGACGATCTGAGGGTATTTCTGGCGGTGGCGCGGGCGCGCAAGGTGGCCCCGGCGGCGCGGGCGCTGGGGATCGATGCGACCACCATTGCCCGGCGGCTGGCGCGGCTGGAAAAGGCGCTGGACGCCGAATTGTTCGAGCTGGGTGCGGGGGAGCGGACGCTGACGGCGCGGGGGCAGGAATTGCTGGGCCATGCCGAGGCTGCGGAAAGCGCTGCGCTGGCGGCGATCGAGGATGCGCAGGGGCACGAACATCGGCTGGCCGGGCAGGTGCGGCTGTCAGTGGCGGAGGGGTTTGGCACCTGGGTGCTGGCGCCGGGCATGGGCGATTTCAACCGGCGGCATCCGGGCATAAGGCTGGACCTGATCACGGCGTCGGGCTTCCTCAACCCGTCCAAGCGAGAAGCCGACATGGCGGTGATGCTGGCGCGGCCGCAGCGCGGGCGGTTGATGGTGCGGCGGCTGGGGGATTATCGGCTGCATCTTTATGCGTCGCCGGAGTATCTGGCGCGGGCGGGGCGCCCGGAGCGGGCGGCGCAGCTCAAGGATCATACGTTGATCGGCTATGTTCCCGAATTCATCTTCTCGCCCGAACTGGATTATCTGGACGAGGTGGAGGCGGGGCTGGAGGCGACGTTGCGGTCGACCAGCATCATCATGCAGCAGCGGATGATCGCGGAAGGGGCAGGAATAGGCGTGTTGCCGGACTTTATCGGGCGGCGTGATCCAGGGCTGGTGCCGTTGATGCCCGATCAGGTGGAGATCATCCGCAGCTTCTGGCTGGTCATGCATGGCGACTTGCGCAAGCTGGCGCGGATCGCGGCGGTGGCGCAATGGCTGCAAGAGAGAATAGAAACGCTAAAGCCAATCGACGGCACGCCTCCGGCTCGTTAAGGGAGTCGGGATGGATAGAGAGCGGTCGCATTTCGCCTATGCAGCATAAGCCCAAGCGGAGCCGGGCAATCGCTTTGCCACGCGGGGAATTTCGCGCCCGTGCCACCGAATATCTCGATTTTCTGGCGGCCTGGGTGCAAAAGCCGCGCCAGACCGCATCGGTCGTGCCGAGCAGCCGCTATCTTGCGCGGCTGATGGTGGCGCAGATCGACCCGACCGATGGCCGCGTGCTGGAACTGGGCGGGGGCACCGGCGTGTTTACCCGCGCGATATTGGGCACTGGCCTGCCGCCCGAAAAGCTAGAGGTGGTGGAGATCAACCCCGCTTTCGCGCGCGGGCTGCGGCGGCATTTCCCGCATGTGTCGGTACTGGAAACCCCGGCGCAGATCGTGTCGACGGCGGCGGCGGGCGAACCGGGCAGCTATCAGACGGTGGTCAGCGGGCTGCCGCTGCTGGCGATGGACCGGCATGTCCATCTGGACATATTATCTGAATCCTTCCGCATGTTGGCGCCGGGCGGGAGTTTCGTGCAATTCACTTATTCGATGCGCCCGCCAGTTAGCCGCGAGGTGATCGACGCACTGGACCTGGATGTCGTTCGGGTTGGACAGACGGTGCGCAATTTCCCGCCTGCTACGGTGTTCCGCTTCACGCGGCGGGGCGAATAGGGCGCGGGCAATAGGTTGCGTTTGGCAATCTGCCTCCTATCTTTGCCGCAACGCAAAAGGGGCAGAGCCATCCATGGCATCCATTATCGAAATCGAAGGCCTGACCAAACGCTATGCGTCGGGGTTCGAGGCGCTCAAGGGCGTCGACCTGACCATCGAGGAAGGCGAGATTTTTGCACTGCTGGGGCCGAACGGCGCAGGCAAGACGACGATGATCTCCATCATCTGCGGCATTGCGCGGGCGACCGGCGGCAGCGTGAAGGTGGCCGGGCATGACATCGTGCGCGATTATCGCGGTGCGCGCGACGCCATCGGGCTGGTGCCGCAGGAATTGTCGACCGACCAGTTTGAGCGGGTGATCGATACGGTGACGTTCAGCCGGGGACTGTTCGGCAAGCCGCGCAATCCCGAGCATATCGAGAAAGTGCTGCGCGACCTGTCGCTATGGGACAAGCGTAACGCCAAGATATTGGAACTGTCGGGCGGGATGAAGCGCCGAGTGATGATCGCCAAGGCGCTGAGCCATGAACCGCGCGTGCTGTTTCTGGACGAGCCGACGGCGGGCGTCGACGTGGAGTTGCGCCGCGACATGTGGAAGCTGATCGGCGAGTTGCGGCAAACCGGCGTCACCATCATCCTGACCACCCATTATATCGAGGAGGCCGAGGAAATGGCCGACCGGGTGGGGGTGATCAACCGGGGCGAGCTGATGCTGGTCGAGGACAAGACTGCGTTGATGAAAAAGCTGGGCAAGAAAACGCTAACCGTGGTGCTGGCCGAGCGTCTCGCTGCGGTGCCGGCGGAACTGGCGGAATGGGACGTGACGCTGAAGGGCGATGGCCAGGAGATTGAATATATATTCGATACCCAGGCGGAGCGGACGGGCGTGTCGTCGCTGCTGCGGCGGCTGGGTGACCTTGGCATCGGCTACAAGGATCTGAACACGGCGCAGAGCAGCCTGGAGGATATTTTCGTGAGCCTGGTCCATCAGGAGAAGGCGGCATGAGTGTGGTCAACCTGCGCGCGATCGCGTCCATCTACAGGTTCGAGCTGCATCGTTTCCGCCGCACCTTGCTGACCGGGCTGATGGTGCCGGTGATCACGACGACGCTGTATTTCGTGGTTTTCGGCGGGGCGATCGGGTCGCGGATGACGGAGGTGGACGGCATTCCTTACGCCGCCTTCATCGTGCCGGGCCTGATCATGATGGCGATGTTCACCGAAAGCATTTTCAACGCCAGTTTCGGCATTTACATGCCCAAATTCACCGGCACCATCTATGAATTGCTGTCCGCGCCCGTCTCCGCGACCGAGACGATCATCGCTTATGTCGGCGCGGCGGCGACCAAGTCGCTGATCATCGGCACGATCATATTCCTGACCGCGCACCTGTTCGTCGATGTGCCGGTGGCGCATCCATTCGCGATGGCGGGATTCATGATCCTGATCGCCATCAGTTTCTGCCTTTTCGGTTTCATCTTGGGCATTTGGGCGCAAAGTTTCGAGCAGTTGCAGGTGATCCCGATGCTGCTGATCATGCCGATGACGTTTCTGGGCGGCGCCTTCTATTCGGTGCAGATGCTGGGGGAACCGTGGCGCACGATCACCCTGTTCAACCCGATCGTCTATCTGATTTCCGGCTTCCGCTGGACCTTCTTCGGCAAGGGAGATGTGGCCATCGAGTTCAGCCTGATCTTCGTTGCGGGGATGCTGACCGTGTGCCTGGGGATTATCGGCTGGATGTTCAGGACGGGCTATCGGCTGAAGAAGTGAGGCGTTGCAACGACCCCGTCCGTTCGTTTCGAGCGAAGTCGAGAAACGTTGCGCGCAGGTTTCTCGACTTCGCTCGAAACGAACGGAGGTTTTGAGTAGGCTTCCGCCTATCAGGCGGCGGCGCTCTCCGGTGCGACGGCGAACAGGGTGACGTTCCGATATTTGTCGTCATTCTGGTCGTAGAGGCCGTGCATCGCCTCGAACGGCTGGTCCAATACATTGAGGTCGGACAGGCCCACCAGCTTGAAGGTGCCGAGCTTCAGTTCGCGCGGCGGCTTGCCGTCGCGGTCCACGGTCACGGCGTCGATGAACAACTCATCATGGCGCGTGTAGAGGATGTGCGGGGCCAGGGTGACGACCATCTTGTTATAGGTCACCATCAGGCACTTCTGGAGCGCGATCGCTTCAAAAATCTCGGTCGGGGCTTGCATAATGATCAACATCTGACCGATTTGGGCGATTCGATCAATTGCTTTGTGCGCTGCACCATTTCCGGGCGGCGCAATCCTTTCACCCGCGGACCAGCCCCAGTCGTTCGCGCAAGGACCAGCGGGTGACCAGCAGCACGGCCACCGATCCCAGACCTGCGGCCAGGCCCAGCCAGATGCCCAGCCCTGCCATCCGCAGCGGAAAGGCGAGGATGGTGCCGACGCCAATGCCCACGACCCAATAGCCGATCATCGCGAAGATCATCGGCACCCTGGTGTCCTGCACCCCGCGCAAGACGCCTGCGCCGACAGCCTGCGCGGCATCGACCAGCTGGAATAAGGCCGCGACGGCGAGGAAGCTGACAGCGAGCTGGACAGTGCGCGCGTTGGCCGGATTGTTGAGATCGAGGAATGCGGAAACTAGCGTGCGCGGTACGAGAATGAGTGCAAGGGCGGCGCAGCAGGCAAAGCCTGTGCCGATGATGAGGGCCAGCCAGCCTGCGCGCCCGACGCCAGCCCGATCGTGGCGGCCATAGGCCAGGCCCACGCGGATGGTGGCGGCCTGGCCGATGCCCATGGGGACCATGAACACCAAGGCGGCGATCTGGATCGCCACAGCATGGGCGGCGAGCGAATCGCGGTCGATGAGGCCCATCAACAGGGCCGAGGCATTGAACACGGTGGTTTCAAAGCCCAGCGTGATGGCGATGGGCAGGCCCAGCGCCCAGACCTGCCGGTGGCGTTCGCGATCGCGCGTCCAGAAACGGCCTACCAGCGCGTAACGGCGGAAACGGCGGTCGATCAGGATGACGGTGAGCAGCCCGAAGAAGAGGAAGCAGGAGGAGACGGTGCTGGCCAGCCCCGCGCCGAACAGGCCGAGCGGGGGGAAGCCCAGATGGCCGAAGATGAGCGCCCAGCCCGCCAGGACATTGAACGGGATAGCCGCGAGCATGATGAGCAAGCCCCATACCGGGCGTTCCAGCGCGGCGATGAAGGTGCGCAGCGTCGTGAAGCCGAGGAAGGGGAGCAAAGCCCATTGCAGGCCGCGCATCAACCGGCCCGCGCCATGGGCGAGATCCACGTCCTGGCCCATCGCCAGCAGGATGGCCTCGCTCTGCCACAGGATCGCCCAGGCGGGGATGACGAACAGCGTGGCGGCGCGCAGCGTCTGGTGAACGGTGCGGCGGACGTCTCGCACAGAATGGCGGCGGCGGCCCCGCTCGCCGGCGATCAGGGGTGAGGCGGCGGTGACCAGCCCCATGCCGAACAGGAGCAGCGCATGGAACAGGTTGATGCCCAGCGCACCCGCCGCGACCGATTCCGCCCCCAGTCGGCCAAGCAGCAGCAGGTCGGTCGCGGCGATCGCCGACCAGGCGATATTGCCCGCGATCATCGGCAGCGCCAGGGCGACGAGGGCGGTGGCTTCGATGCGCCAGGGGGAGGGGCCGGGGTGGGTCACGTTGCTAGTCTCGAAACTCTAGCCGTTCACCCTGAGCCTGTCGAAGGGGCGTCCTTCCTCAGAAGAAGGACAAGGCTTCGACAGGCTCAGCCCGAACGGATTTTTAGAAAGCTTGCCGGGGCATATGGCTCAATGCTTTTTGAACAGATGCAGGGCGGCGACGATGATGCCGCCCACGACCAGCCCGACGATTGCGCCGCCGATGGCGTTGACGGTCCAGTCAATGAGCGGGCCGATGGCGGGCAGGGCGCTGGCGGCGGCCTGTGCGGCGTGGTGGATCGTGCCGGGGATCGCGTCCCAGTGGAATTCGTGCAGGCCATGGACGATCAAGCCGCCGCCGACCCACAGCATCGCCGCTGTGCCGACGACCGCCAAAACGCTCATGATGACGGGCATCGCCTTCACCATGCCGCGCCCGACGACGCGGGTAGCGGTGGAGGTGCCTTTGGCCAGATGCAGGCCGATATCGTCCATCTTCACGATGAAGCCGACGACGCCATAGACGCCTGCGGTGATCAGGAAGGCGACGGCCACCAGGATGATCGCCTGTTCCCAGATCGGTTCGGCCGCGACGGTGCCGAGCGAAATCGCCATGATCTCGCCCGACAGGATGAAGTCGGTGCGGATCGCGCTCGATACTTTCTGATTTTCCAGATCGGCCGAGCTGTGGGTTTTCAGCGCCTCTTGCGCGACATCATGGCCGCCCTGGATCGCTTCGAGCAGTTTTTCCGCCGCCTCGTAACACAGGAATGCGCCGCCGAGCATGAGGAGCGGGGGCAGCAGCCAGGGCGCGAGCGCGCTGATCAGCAACGCGGCGGGTAGCAGGAACAGCAGCTTGTTGCGCAGCGATCCCTTGGCGATTTTCCAGATGATCGGCAGTTCGCGGTCGGGGGTCAGGCCCATGACATAGCGCGGGGTGACGGCGGCATCGTCGATCACCACGCCCGCCGCCTTCGTTCCCGCCTTGCCAGCGGCGGCGGCAACATCGTCCAGCGAAGTCGCGGTCAGTTTAACAATGCCCGCCACATCATCGAGCAGCGCGATCAAACCCGAAGGCATAGAATGAGATTCCCCAGTTTAAGGTGGGCCATCGGCCGCCCGTCTTGCCGCCTCAATAGGGGGCGTGCGGGGCTGGGGCAAGGAAGGGTGTGTATTCTGAAATCGTTCCTTACAGGGCAAAGCTATCGCACACGACGTTCTGTTATATCTCCAACGTCATGCTGAACTTGTTTCAGCATCGATCATGCCCCAAAAGCCGCTGTTCGTGACGAGAAATGGACCCTGAAACAAGTTCAGGGTGACGATGATCGACGGGGCAGTTTCATATGCATAGCCCTGCCATCAAAGGGAGGATTTAGCCCCCGCTCAATAATTGCCCGGCGGGTCGCTGGCGGGGAAGGATTCGTCGGATTGTTCGTCGACCATGTCCCAATCCTTTGCCGCCACCCCCTCCTGAGGTCCGGCGTCGCGGACGATGCCGGACGAGCCGACCGGCCCGCGATCGTCAAGGGGCTGGGCGGTGCCCATCCAGTCGCGCCATCCCTTGACCGCGAACGCGCCGAGGCCGGTGACGATGGCGAGTTTGATCAACCCCTTCATGGCGATGTCTCCTGTGGCGCTTGCAGATGGACCCAGTCGGCGCGGTTGTTGCCGACGGCGTCGGGGGACAGGCGGATTTCGCCCTCCTCGTCGGCTCCGGCGGGCGGCTGATCGTCGGCGGCAGGAGGCGTCACCGTCCAGCGTTCGCGCAGCGCGGCGTCGATCATCGCTTCCCACACGCCTGGGTCCCCTGCGGCCAGCATCGCGCTGTCGGGTTGCTTCAGGATCGCCAGGATGCTGGCGGCATCCTCGACGCGGGCGGGCCAGTCGTCGGGGGTGGCGGCGAGGTGTCGGGCGAGGCGTTCGATTAGGGGGCGGTGTTCCATCACGGGCAAACGCGCCTCACCGGCCCGCGTTCCGCGTTATCATCACGCCACCGTATCTATTCACCGATCCCCTCCAGCGCGGTGAAGCGTTGCGACCAGAGCGCGCCATAGATCGCCATCCACTGCACCACCGGGGCCAGCCCCTTGGCCCGCGCGCTATACCATGTTTCGCGGCCGGTGCGGCGGGCGGTCACGAGCGCGGCGCGCTTGAGCTTGGCCATGTGGCGCGACACCATGGGTTGCGATACGCCGGAAATGGCGGTCAGGGCATGGACGCTCTGTTCGCCTTCGCGCACCAGATATTCGAGCAGGGCGCGGCGGGTGCCGTCGGACAGCGCCTTGAACTGAGCGTCGATCGTGGCGGGGGCATTGGTGCTGCTGGTCATCGCCGTGAAATAACCATATGGTTATGATATGGTCAAGCCAGCGGCCGCTTTTGCCCGTCCTTTTCCCGTTAACCAAAAAAAGTCTGGCGGGCGATGGGCTGAGTCTTTTGCGTCACACTGGCCGATATTGAGTCCGGCGAGTCGGCAACGACTCAACATATAGTGGCTACCCCCTTCGTTCCGCCCCATGTTAACCATTTTAAGAAAGGTTAACGCTAAGCTGCTGATCTTGACGGGAGTCTGCCAAGGACTCATCGCTGGGCCTCAGATCGAACGGGGGTTGCATTATGGGTGTCATGGAACGGGTCGCGCCGCGGCGGAAGAAGGCGGTTGCGCTCGCACCAGTCACGATCGAGGCGGATCGCCTGCTGCGCGGCGATTGCATCGCCGAAATGGCCAAGCTGCCCGATGGCTGTATCGACATGATCTTTGCCGATCCACCCTATAATCTGCAACTGGGCGGCGACCTGTTCCGGCCCGAAGGCGGGCGGGTGGATGCGGTCGATAATGACTGGGACAAGTTCGACACGCTGGGCGCCTATGACCGTTTCACCAAGGCGTGGCTGGCGCAGGCACGTCGCATATTGAAGCCCAACGGCACCATCTGGGTCATCGGCAGCTATCACAACATCTTCCGCGTCGGCACCGCGTTGCAGGATGAGGGCTTCTGGATCCTCAATGACATCATCTGGCGCAAGGCCAACCCGATGCCCAATTTCAAGGGCACGCGCTTTACCAATGCGCATGAGACGCTGATCTGGGCCAGCCAGGGCGAGGACGCCAAATATACGTTCAATTACAAGGCGATGAAAACGCTGAACGATGAATTGCAGATGCGGTCCGACTGGGTGCTGCCGATCTGTGGCGGGCAGGAGCGGTTGAAGCGCAACGGGACCAAGGCGCATCCGACGCAGAAGCCGGAGTCCCTGCTCTATCGGGTGATGCTGTCCTGCACCAAGCCGGGCGATGTGGTGCTCGATCCTTTTTTCGGCACCGGCACCACGGGCGCTGTGGCCAAGCGGCTGGGGCGCAAATGGATCGGCATCGAGCGCGAGGACGCTTATATCGAGGTGGCGCTGGAACGGATCGACGCGGCATTGCCGCTCGATGAATCCTCGCTCACCATCATGCAGACCGCGCGGCAACAGCCCAAGGTGGCGTTCGGCACGCTGGTCGAAACCGGCTATATCGCACCCGGCACGAAGCTGAGCGACGTCAAACGCCGCTGGAGCGCGGAGGTGCGGGCCGACGGATCGCTGAGCGTGGGGAGTGACACCGGGTCGATCCACAAGATGGGCGCGACCTTGCAGGGCGCGCCGAGCTGCAATGGCTGGACCTTCTGGCATGTCGAGATTGACGGCAAGTTGCAGCCGATCGACACGCTGCGCCAGACCTATTTGCTGGCGAACGAGCCTTAAAACTCCCCATCCGTTCGCCCTGAGTAGCTCCTGAGCTTGTCGAAGGGGCGTATCGAAGGGTAGAGCGCAATGCTTCGATACGGGGCTTCGACTTCGCTCAGCCCCTACTCAGCACGAACGGTTGTGGGGTATAGATCATCATGCTGTCCTGTCTTTCTTCGATCCCCGCCGACGCCCGTTTGTATCTTCGCCCGGTCTGGTTCGTGCCGTCGCCTTTCGGCCTGCCTGATGGCGCAGCGGCGCGGATGGGGAATGGGTTGTTGTGGTTTCAGGGCTATGAACTGACCGCGCTGCGCGGGCGCGACAGGGTGGCGCGGGTGACGGTTCCGGTGGCGGAATTTGACGCGGTGGTGGCAGGCCTGCCCGAACCGCTGGCGCACCGGGCGGGGATGCTCGCCGCCAACATCTCGGCGCAGCGCGCGCCGCTGCTGTTGGGGGAGCGGACGATCCGCTTCGACGGGCCGCAGGTGATGGCGATCCTGAACATCACGCCCGACAGCTTCTCCGACGGCGGCAAGCATGTCGGCGATCCGCAGGCGGCGGCGGATGCGGGCTTTGCGATGGCGGCGGCGGGGGCAGCGCTGGTCGATGTGGGGGGTGAGTCCACCCGGCCGCGCGCGGAGAAATTATGGGAGGGCGATGAGATTGCCCGTGTCGTGCCGGTGATCGAGCGGCTGGCGGCGGCGGGTGTGCCGGTGTCGATCGACACGCGCAAGGCGGCGGTGATGGAGGCGGCGCTGGGCGCGGGTGCCAAGATCGTCAATGATGTGAGCGCCCTCCAGCATGATCCGCGCGCGATGGAAGTGGTCGCGGCGGCGGGCTGCCCCGTCATCCTGATGCATGCGCCGTCGGCGGGCGATGACCCGCACGACAATCCGGGCGGCTATGGCGATGTGGTCGCCGATGTGTTCGACCATCTGGAGGCGCGGGTCGCGGCAGCACAGGCCGCCGGTATCGCGCGTGAGAAGATCATGGTCGATCCGGGGCTGGGTTTCGGCAAGGGTCTGGCCGACAATCTGGCGCTGGTGAACCGGCTTGCGACCTTTCAGGGGCTAGGCGTAGCTGTGCTGTTTGCGGGCAGTCGCAAGCGGCTGATCGGCGCGCTGTCGAACGAAGCGCCAGCGTCAGACCGGCTGGGCGGATCGATCGCGCTGGCTTTCCGCGCGGCGGAGCAGGGCGCGCAGATGGTGCGGGTGCATGACGTGCGCGAAAGCGTGCAGGCGCTGCATCTGTGGCGCGGGCTGGCCGATGCGGGGTTGAGCGCGGTTTAAGCTAACTGGGTCCGTTCGTTTCGAGCCCTTCGACTGCCCGCCTGCGGCAGGCGCTCAGGATAAACTACGTCGAGAAACGCTGACACAGCGCCTGCCGTTTCTCGACTGCGCTCGAAACGAACGGATGTGGGCTTTATGGTGCGACTGGCTTGGCCGCCGCGCTGTTGCCCGCTTCCGCTGGAGTTGCCGCCGCCTCGCCCTTGGGCGCGAAGATGCGCAGGCTGGCGAGGGTTTTTTCGACGATGGGCTGATATTGTTCGCTCAGCATTTCAGGATAGACGAAGGTGGCGGTCACGATCGATCCGTCGGGCTGTTTGAGCAGACGCACCGCGACATTATTGCCCTCGCCGTCATTGGCGGTGCCGCGATATTCATTCTCGCCGATATAATCGCCATCGACCCCTTCGGCCCCGCTGCTGACCCCTTCGACGATCTGCTGGAGGGTTTCGTCATTGTCATTCTTTTGCCAGAATACGCGCACGTCCGCGCCTGCGCCCTTATCTTCATAGATGGCGCCGTCGGGGGTGCTGCCTTGCGCATTCTTCATCCAGCCTTCGGGGAAGCTGACTGAAAAACCGCGTTCCAGATTGACGTAGTTGCGCGGTTCGGCGTCCTCGGCGGCCTGTTGCGTGGCCAGCGCGCTGGCAGCAGCGGCATTGGCAGCGGCGGCCAGTTCCTCCTGGCTGGGCATGTCGGCCACCGGTTCGGTGCGACCGCAGGCGGCAAGGAGCAGGACGGGCAGGCAGGCGATGAGGGCGACGTTTTTCATGCGCCGATCCAAAGCATAGCCGGGGGGAGAATACAACGGTCGAGCGACGGGGGGCCGTTTCAGGCCGCGCTGTCGATACCCAGTTCGGCGAGTTTGCGGTAGAGGGTGGATCGACCGATGCCCAGTCGGCGGGCCACTTCGGTCATGCGGCCGCGATAATGGCCGATGGCGAGGCGGATGACGTCGGCTTCGATCTCGGCAAGCTGGCGGACATGGCCGTCGCCTTCGAACAGGGTGATACCTGCGCCGTCCCGGTGTGGCTGGCTGGCGGCGCGCGGGCGGATGGCGAGGCGGTCGATCGGGTCGCCCGCGCGGATCTGCGCCGCGATCTGCGGGAAATCCTGCGGCGTCAGCGCGTCGCCATCGCACAGCACGGCTGCGCGGAAGAGGGCGTTTTGCAGCTGGCGGACATTGCCCGGCCAGCCGTGCTGCATCAGCAGTGCCAGCGCATCATCGGTCAGGCCCAGGCCACGCAGGCCGGGCTGGGTGGCGATCCGCGCGAGCAAATGGCGGCAGAGCGCGGGAATATCGCCCATCCGTTCGCGCAGGGGCGGGATGGTAAGTTGGACGACGTTGAGGCGGTAATAGAGATCCTCGCGGAAGCGGCCGGCCTCTATTTCCTCGATCAGCCTCTTGTTGGTGGCGGCGATGACGCGGACATCGACATGGATCGGGCGGCGCGCGCCGATCGGTTGTATTTCGCCATCCTGCAAAACGCGCAGCAATTTGACCTGCGCATCGAGCGGCATTTCGCTGACTTCGTCCAGGAAGATGGTGCCAGTGTCGGCACTGGCGAATTTGCCGACATGGCGGTCGAACGCGCCGGTGAAGGCGCCGCGTTCATGGCCGAACAGTTCGGATTCGACCAGATTGGCGGGGATCGCGCCGCAATTGACCGTGACCATCGCCTGCTTGTGCCGGGGGGAAGCGGCATGGATGGCGCGGGCGATCACATCCTTGCCGACCCCGCTTTCGCCTTCGATCAGCACGGGCACGCGGGCGCGGGCGGCCTTGGCGGCGATGGCCAGCGCGGCGCGGAATTGCGGGGCGGAGCCGACCACATCCTCGAAGGACAAGGGGGCGGTGATCTTTTCGGTGAGCGGGCGCAGTTCGCCATGGGCGGCACCCTCGCTGATCGTAGCGTTAAGAGCGGCGAGCAGCCGTTCGGGCGCAATCGGCTTGGATAGATAATCGGTCGCGCCAGCGCGCATCGCCTCTACGGCAACCGCGACATTATTGTGCGCGGTGAGAATCAGGATGGGCAGTGCAGGGCGACGTTCGCGAATCTCGCGGATCAGGCCAGCAGGTTCATAATCGGGACTCCACTGGTCCAGAATGATTGCATCAAGCTGCATCCCGTCCTGCGTGCCAAGCGTCGCAATGGCGGTTTCACCGTCGCCCGCGAAGATCGTCCGCCACCCGGCGCGCGCCGCCAGCGCCGAAACCAGCCGCCTTTGCGCCGGTTCGTCGTCGATCAGCATCAGCATCGGTATGCCGTCGCGCGCCATTTATACCCCTCAATAGCTACAGGCGACCTATGGTAAGGGCAGGGGGTAAAGGCGGGCTTAACCGCGAAAGATTTTCTTGTGGCGCTACGGGTTGAGGGGGGGGGCGCGACAAGATAAGAGGTTCGCCGCAACCGCCACAGAAGGGGACCGGACATGGCGTCAGACGGAAATATCAAAAGTGCGACCGAAACCTATGCCGGTTTCATTGGCGTGATGAAGTGGGGCACGATCGCGTCGATCGCGGTGGCCGCCCTCGTGGTGCTGCTGATCTCCGGATAAACCGGGACGCACAAACAGGAGGGGATGCCATAATAATGAAGATTGCAGTTTTGAAGGAGCAGGCCGCGGGTGAAGCCCGTGTTGCCGCTACGCCGGAGACGGTGAAGAAATTTATCGGCCTGGGGGCGCAGGTCGCCGTCGAAAGCGGGGCCGGACTGACGGCGTCGGTCGCTGACGCTGATTATGCCGCCGCCGGGGCCAGTGTGGCCGATCGCGCTGCGACGGTTGCTGGCGCGGACATCGTCCTGGCCGTGCAGGGCCCCGACGTTGCCAGTGTAGCTGGTGCCAATCCGGGTGCTTGGATCGTGGCGGGCCTCAATCCGTTCGGGGAACGGGCGCGGGTGGATGCCTATGCGGCGGCGGGCTATGAAGCGCTGGCGATGGAATTCATGCCGCGTATCACCCGTGCGCAGTCGATGGATATCCTCTCGTCCCAGTCGAACCTGTCGGGCTATAAGGCGGTGCTGGATGCCGCCAGCGAATATGGCAAGGCCTTCCCGATGATGATGACGGCGGCTGGCACGGTTTCGGCCGCGCGCGCCTTCATCATGGGCGTGGGTGTTGCCGGTCTCCAGGCGATCGCCACCGCACGCCGTCTGGGCGCGCAGGTCAGCGCGACCGACGTGCGCGCCGCGACCAAGGAGCAGATCGAATCGCTGGGTGCCAAGGCGATCTTCGTCGAGAAGGTCGCAGGCATCGAGGGTGAAGGCTCTGGCGGCTATGCGACCGAAATGTCGGACGAATATAAGGCGGCGCAGGCTGAACTCATATCGTCGCACATCGCCAAGCAGGACATCGTCATCACCACCGCGCTCATTCCGGGACGCCCCGCGCCGCGCCTGATCACCGATGCGCAGATTGCGTCGATGAAGCCGGGCAGCGTGATCGTCGATCTGGCGGTCGAGCAGGGCGGCAATGTCGAGGGCGCAGTGGCGGGCGAAGTGGTCGTGCGCCACGGCGTCAAGATTGTCGGCCATCGCAACGTGCCATCGCGGCTGGCGACGGACGCCTCCGCCCTGTTCTCGCGCAACCTGTTCAATTTCCTGTCCGCCTTCTGGGACAAGGACAAGGGCGCGCCGGTGCTGGACGAGGAAATCGGCAACGCCATCCGCCTGACGCAGGGCGGCAAGGTCGTGAACGAGCGGCTGCTCGGATAGGGGAATCGCCTGTTCGCGCGGCGCGCGTCCAGGCCAACGTCCCGCAGCCAAATCGGGACGAACGGGGAGTAGGATGATGGACTTTATTTCCATCCTGTCGGTTTTCGTGCTGGCATGTTTTGTCGGCTATTATGTCGTGTGGTCGGTAACGCCCGCGCTTCACACGCCGTTAATGGCGGTTACCAACGCCATTTCGTCGGTCATCATCGTCGGCGCGCTGGTCGCGTCGGCGGAAGCGGGGAGCGCTGCGGCCAAATATCTGGGCTTGCTGGCGGTCGTCTTTGCATCGGTCAACATCTTCGGCGGCTTTGCGGTCACCGAGCGGATGCTGGCGATGTACAAGAAGAAGGAGCGCAAGTGATGCATGAGATCGCACAGATCCCATGGGGCGTGAGCCTCGCTTATCTGGCCGCGGGCGTCCTGTTCATCCTGGCGCTGCGCGGGCTTTCCAGCCCGGCGACCAGCCGTCGCGGCAACCGTATGGGCATGATCGGCATGGCGATCGCCGTGGGGACCACGCTTTACACCCATGATGTGGTGAGCCTGCCCGAAATCATCGGTGCTATCGTGATCGGCGGTGGCATCGGCTTCATCATCGCACGGCGGATCGCGATGACCGACATGCCGCAGCTGGTGGCGGCGTTCCACAGCCTTGTCGGCATGGCCGCGGTGCTGGTGGGTGCGGCAGCCTATCTCAATCCGGGCGCGTTCGGGATTCTCGATGCCGCGACCGGCGAAATCCACAATGCCAGCCGCATCGAAATGGGGCTGGGCGTGGCGATCGGCGCGATCACCTTCTCCGGCTCGATCATCGCCTTCCTGAAACTCAACGGCAATATGTCGGGCAAGCCGATCATGCTGCCGGGGCGCCACCTGATCAACCTGGGCACGCTGGCCGCGATCCTGGGGCTGATCGGCTATTTCGTGACCGATCAAAGCCCGTGGGTATTCTGGACCGTGACGGCGCTGAGCTTCATCATCGGTTTCCTGCTGATCATTCCGATCGGAGGGGCGGACATGCCGGTCGTGGTGTCGATGCTCAACAGCTATTCGGGCTGGGCCGCCGCGGCGATGGGTTTCACGCTGGGCAACAGCGCTATGATCATCACCGGCGCGCTGGTGGGTTCGTCGGGCGCGATCCTGAGCTACATCATGTGCAAGGCGATGAACCGCAGCTTCATCAGCGTGATCGCGGGCGGCTTTGGTGCCGATGCAGGACCGGCGGGGGCAGGTGGGCCGGTGATCGACCGCGCCTACAAGCGCGGGTCGGCGGAAGATGCGGCGTTCCTGATGAAGCAGGCCGACAGCGTCATCATCGTGCCGGGTTACGGCATGGCGGTGAGCCAGGCGCAGCACGCGCTGCGCGAGATGGGCGACCTGCTCAAGGCCGAGGGCGTGAAGGTCAAATATGCGATCCACCCCGTGGCGGGCCGTATGCCGGGCCATATGAACGTGCTGCTGGCCGAAGCGAACGTGTCCTATGACGAGGTGTTTGAGCTGGAGGATATCAACAGCGAGTTCAGCCAGGCCGACGTTGCTTTCGTCATCGGCGCGAACGACGTGACCAACCCGGCGGCCAAGACCGACAAATCGTCGCCCATTTACGGGATGCCGATTCTGGACGTGGCCAATGCCAAGTCGGTGCTGTTCGTGAAGCGCTCCATGGGCGGGGCTGGCTATGCTGGCGTCGACAATGAAGTGTTCTATATGGACAACACCATGATGCTGCTGGCGGACGCCAAGAAGATGGTCGAGGAAATCGTCAAAGGGCTGGCGCACTAAGCGCTTGCCCCTTGACGGCCAAATCCCTTAGGCCGTTCGTCCCCCGCCTTCGCGGGGGCAGGGTCTGAGTAGCCATTGAGCGAAGTCGAAATGGCGTATCGAAGGATTATGCGCTGTGCATGATGCTTCGATACGAGCCTTCGACAAGCTCAGTCTCTACTCAGCACGAACGGATGAGGTGATTTCACATTATGCACAAACTTGGTCTGATCGGCGGTCTTAGCTGGACGTCCACCGCCCGCTATTATGAGATCATCAACCAGGCGGTGCATCGCGCGCGCGGCGGGCAGCATAGCGCGCCGCTGCTGATCGAGAGCCTGGATTTTGCTACTGTTGCGGCCTGCACCACCGACGAGGAGTGGGACAGCGCGGCAGGCGTGCTGATCGAGGCTGCGCGGCGGCTGGAGACGGCGGGCGCGGGGGCGCTGCTGATCTGCGCCAATTCGATGCACCGCGTCTATGACCGGGTGCAGGGCGCGGTGAACGTCCCCATCCTCCATATCGCCGAGCGGGTCGGCAAGAAGATGCAGGCCGACGGCGTGGAGAAAGCCGCATTGATCGGTACGCGCAACGTCATGACCGAAAAATTCTATCGCCAGCGGCTGGTGGCCCATGGCGTGTCTTTGCTGCCTGCCGACATGGAACTGGCCGACCGGATCGACCGCATCGTCTATGACGAACTGACCGTCGGCAAGATCAGCCGTGAATCCGAACGCTATATGAAATCGGAAATGACCGACATCGCCAAGCAGGATGTGCAGGCGGTGGTGCTGGCCTGCACCGAGCTGGAACTGATCGTCGATGTGAAGGCCAATGTGCTGCCGATTTACGACTGCACATCGATCCATGCGAAGGCCGGGGTCGATTTCATTCTGGGATAAGCAAAAGACATTCAGGCAGGCAGGCTGCCATCTTCGAACAGCCAGGCCATGGCTTGGTCTGTGTCGGTAAAGGTCTGCACATGAGGCTGGGGCAGGGCGCGCTTGGCTTGTAGCTTGTTCAATGTCGAGCCGACGACGATCGCATAACGCCCCTTGTTTTCGGCCATGATCATGTTGAAAAATGCGCCAAAGGCTTCACTGATCTCAGCAGATTGCACCGGAAAGTGGCGGCAGTCGGCCAGGACGCGATAGTTCTGGATGGTGCTGCGGATGGTCGTGTGCCGTTTTGTAAATTCAGATTCGAAGGCGCGAAATTCCGTAAGAGACCAATAATCCGCTTGCACCAGACGCATCAGATTCCTGTCAGGATCATAGGAAAAATCAAACATCGTCCCCTCGCATTTTACATCATATTATGTCCTTCATATAACATCTGTGTGTGAGCAGGTGTAGAAGGCCGGACCGAAATAGGCCCGATCTGTCGATTTGTTCCGGTCGAGACAGATCGGCCACAACAGACCTTAACGCACCGCCGTCCATGTCTGGGTCTTGCAGAAGAAGGCGATGCAGCCCTGGACTTTCAGGGTGCCATTGGGATTACGGCTGATTTTCGACGTGTAGCTCTTGCCGCTTTCCGGGTCGTAGATCGTTCCCTTCCAGATGCTCCCCGCATCGGAAAATCCGGTCAACAGGGGCAGGCCCAGCAAAGGACGGGAACGCAGAGCGGGGTCCGCATTTTCCACGTCGGTATTCGGGCGGCCCGGCGTGGGCTTGAGGATCTTTTCGATTTTACCACACAGGCTTTTGCCGCAGGGGGCGATCTGGACGATCGCCTTGGCATCGACCGTGGCCCAGCGACCGGTGACCGGTTGTGCGGCATGAGCGGGCAGGGCGATCGCCGTGGTCAGGGCGGCGAGGGTAAGGCTTGCAGCTTTCATGCGATCCGTTTCTCCATGTCTTTTGTGGAAGGATAAGCCGCAAATGACGACGCCCGCCACCGCCTTTTTGGGCGGAAGCGGGCGTATTGGGTCAGAACGCTACGGCGGCGGGCCGTGGCGCGCTGAAATTTTCAGAAGGCCGTGCTGATCGAACAGGCCGCTGGACCCAGGATGACGACGAACAGCGTCGGTAGAATGAAGAGAATCAGCGGCACGGTCATGATCGCAGGCAGGCGGGCAGCCTTTTCCTCGGCGCGCATCATGCGTTCGTGGCGGAATTCGGCCGACAGAACGCGCAGCGCCGAGGCAAGCGGGGTGCCGTATTTTTCGGTCTGGATCATGGTAGTGACCACGCCCTTGACCGCGTCCAGCTTGACGCGGGTGGCGAGATTTTCAAAAGCCATGCGCCGTTCGGTCAGGAAGCTGAGTTCAATCGCGGTCAGCTGAAATTCGTCGCCCAGTTCGGGATAGGCCTTGCCCAGTTCGCGCGCGACCCGGTTGAAGGCAGCGTCGACGGTCAGGCCGGCTTCGGCGCAGATGACCAGCAGGTCGAGCGCGTCGGGCAGCCCCTTGCGGATCGCGGCGGAGCGCTTCTGCACCTTGTTGTCGATGAAGATGTCGGGTGCTTTATAGGAGAGCAGCAGCGCGACCGCGAAGGCGAAGAAGCGCTTCATCGGACCCCATTCTGGCTCAATGCCAACGCCATAGAGCAGCAACGCTGCGCCGCCGCCAATGACGATCGGCATGATCATGCGGCCGAAGATGACGGCGACGGCCATATCCTTGGACCGGATACCGGCCTGCGCCAAGCGGATCTGTGCGTCCTTGAGCTGATCGTCCTGCAAAACCTTCAGGCTCGACAGGAAGGACCGCATATGATCGGTCGTCTGGTTGCGCTGGACCAGCTTGGCGCGGCGCTTGGCGGTCGAGGCGGTGATGCCCGCCTTCAATTGTTCGCGCCGGTCGTTCAGCGCCTTGACCCGCTTGGCCATCGGATCGCGCACGGTCATGATCGCATAGAGAGCGAACAGCATCGCGAGAGTCGCGAGGGCCGCGAGCAGCGTGCCGAAATCGGTGGCGGTCATGCCGAAAAGCGTGCCGGCAGGGGTAGGGGCGTCCATGTCTCTTATCCCCGATCAGATTTCAAAATTGACCATCTGGGCCATGATGAAGGCGCCGATGCCCATCCAGCACATACCCCCGATGCCGATCACCTGCATCAGCGAAAGCCCGAAAATGCCCGCCGGATCGGGCGTGAAGAAGGGGCTCATATAGTTGAAGTTGATGTAGCAGATCATGAAGAACACAAGGAAAGGCAGGCAGCCGATGATGTAAGCGGACGCCTTTGATTCCGACGACATGGCGCGAATCTTGAGTTTCATCTGCGCACGCTGGCGCAACACGGTGGCCAGGTTCGACAGGGTTTCGGCCAGGTTGCCGCCGGTTTCCCGCTGGATCGCCAGGGTAATGACGAAGAACTGGAATTCGGGTGTGCCGAGGCGATCGGCGGTTTCCTGAAGCGCCTGCTCCATCGTCTTGCCGATCTTGATCCGTTCCGTGATCAGCTTGAATTCCTCACCCACTGGTCCTGGAATTTCGCTCGACACGATACCCAGCGTTTCAGCGATGGGCAGGCCGGAGCGCAGGCCGCGCGTCAGCAGTTCGAGCGCGTCGGGGAATTTGGCGTTGAAGCGGTTGATCCGCTGCTTGATCAGGCGGCTGACCCACCAGTGCGGCAGAAACAGACCGGCGGCCAGACCGACCATGATGGCCATCAGGAACGGAAAGCCGCGCACCATCAGCAACGCCGACAGCATCAGGAATACGCCCGCGCTGGCGGTCATATATTGGCTGAGCGTCCATTTCTTGCCGGTCATCCTGATCCGCTTGGTCAGATTTTCCGGGTTGGGGATGAGCGACACCAGCATCTTGGCTTCGACGCCGGTCGCGCGGTTGGAAATGGCCTTGCGCATCCGCGCTTCGAGCAGGGCTTCGGCCGATTCGCTGTGACGGCCGCGGATCATCGCAACCCGGCGCTTGCGCGCTGTTTCCGGCGATGGACCGGCAAAGGCTATGATCGCCACCCCAAGGATGGTCGCCACCAGCACCGTTATCAGGATGAAATTGCCGTCCATCTGTTCGCCCGTTCCCCAGTCAACGCCGCCGCCCGGTCAGGCGGCGTGCGCGGTCAATCTTCCAGTGCGGCTATCTTAGCCTTGCGGCGCGACGGGATCATGTTGCGGAAATCGCCGATCTTGCCGAGCAGGGAGTCGCCCTTTTTGCGCGCCGCAGCACTATCGGGTGCGGCTTCGGCATCTGCCGCGCCCAGCACCTGGTCGAGCAGGGCGGTGCAGGCAGCGCCGACCTTGCTGCCCTTGGCAGTTTCCGCCAGCGTTTTGCCGAGCTTCGCCGCCTGTGAGCCGATGCGCAGGTCGAACGGGATGAGGACATCGACCTTACGCTCGATCGACGTCTCGAAATCCTTGCGGCTGATTTCGGGCGAGCCGGGATGGACGCGGTTGGCGACCACCAGCACGCGCGATTGCGGCGCATTGCTCTTGAGCCAGGACAGGATGCGGATAGTGTCGCGTGCCGCCGCCAGCGTCAGTTCGGTGACGACCAAAGTCACATGGGCGTCAGTCATCAGATGCGGATGCTGGATCAGCATGTTGCGCGGCAGATCGACGACGCTGCATTCAAACACCTGCCGGAATTCTTCCAGCAGTTGGTAGAAAGCACCGCCATCGGTCAGCATCGGCTGGCTGATCGGCGCTTCGGCGGACAGGATCGCCAGCGTGTCACTCGCCCGCACCATGGCGCGTTCGATGAACAGACCGTCGATGCGGCTGGGATTGTCGATTGCGTCGGTCAGGCCACGGCCCGGTTCCAGATCCATCGCCAGCGCATTGGTGCCGAAATGGACGTCCAGGTCGAGCAAGGCGGTCGGGCGCTTCTTCTTTTCCGACAGCATCCATGCCAGCGAGGTGGCGATGCTGGACGCGCCCACGCCGCCGCGTGTGCCGATAACCGCGACGGTCATGTGCGGACGTTCGGGCGCGGCGTCGCGCGGGGCCATGAACACGGCCTGTGCATTGGCCAGCGCATCGCGCAGCTGGTCCGCGCCAAATGGCTTGAGCAGATAATCCTGAATGCCGCTGGCAACCAGATCGCGATAGAGGCGCACGTCATTGACCTGCCCAGCCGCGATGACGACGGTGCCAGGCTCGCACACTTCGGCCAGGCTGTTAATGTCGTTGAGCGGATCGCCGCTTTCGGACATATCGACGAACAGGATTTGGGGCGACGCGGTGATCGACAGGCTCTGGACCGCATTGCGCATCCCGCCCTTGTTCACCTTTTCCGGTGCCCAGCCCAGTTCGGAACAGACCGACCGGACCAGATCATAGCTATGATCATCGCACACGAAGGCGTGAAAGGGATCACGCGGCCCAGCGAAGCCGGGTTTCCATGGGGCGTTCATATCACTGGCCTCCCGCTGTCATTTGCTTGAGATCGCCAGCACCCGTCGGCGGCTTGTCGCGATAGGTGGAAATGGCGCGGTTCGACGTGGCCGTGCGCAAATTGCTGTCGGTGCCCTGACCCCGGACGAGATCTTCGGGATTGGCGACCATCGCGGCCAGATTGCTGTTGGTGCCGCAGCCGAAATTGGATGTGGTGCCCAGGCTCATGTCAGTTTCCTGCTTGCTGCTCCAGTCGGGGCAGCCCGGCACGCTGGCGGTTGCGCGGCGCACGATCAGGCGGACGCTGCCCTGCGGCGCGTCGCCAGCGGCAGCCGAGCTGTCCTCTGCAACCAGCAGGCCGTGGCGGGCGACGATATCGGCGATACCGTCACGCAGGCCGGGGCTGTAATAGCCCGCGTCCGTGACGATCGCGACCTGATCACCATAGCCAAGGCCGATCGAGGCGAACCAGTCGTTGAGGCGGCCCGCCTCATAGGCGGACAGCGAGTCGCCGCTGGCCTGCACGTCAAACGTGTAGGCGGCGTAGCTGACGACCGGCTGATGCACCGATTCGACGCTGCGGTTCGGGCTGTCGGTGACGCAGCCAGCGAGTGGCAGCGCCAGTATGGCGAGGGCCGTGAGGGTCTTGGCGGACAGATAGGTCATGTCTTTCGTCCTTCCGTCAGAAGCTGAAGCCGGGGGCGGCCTTGCCGGGCTTGCCCGACTTGGCGCCTGGCGTGGCGACCGGCACAGCGGCGGACGCCTGCGGGCCGGGGGTGACCGGCGTGGGTGATCCGGGGGCGCGGCGCGGCATTTCGCTGCGCTTGCCGCTGATCCCGTCATTGCCCTGCTGGAGCAGCAGCCCCTGGCCGACATTGGCGTTGCGGAAACCGTCGGTCGGCAGGCGCACGTCCGATGCGTTCATCGGCTTCACCAGATAGGGGGTGACGACGATGACCAACTCGCTTTCGCTGCGCTGGAACTGGCGCGACTTGAACAGACTGCCCAGGATCGGCAGGTTGCCGATGCCCGGCACCTTGTTGATGCCATTGCTGGTTTCATTGTTGAGCAGGCCCGCAATCATGAAGGCCTGACCCGAACCCAGCTCCACCGTGGTTTCGGCGGTGCGGCTTTTGAGCGCAGGGACGTTGGCGTTCAGCGTGAAATCAAGACTGGACACCGTCGGGCGGACCCGCAGAGAAATGCGGCCATCGGCCAGCACGGTTGGCGTGAAGGCCAGCTGCACGCCATATTGCTTGAATTCGATGCTGTTGCCCTGCGTGCCGTTGCTGACCGTGTAGGGATATTCGCCGCCTGCCAGGAAGCTGGCGGTTTCACCCGACAGCGCGGTCAGGTTGGGCTGCGCAAGCGTAGTGGCAAGGCCGCTCGATTCGGCCAAGTCCAGCGCACCGGCAATGTCCATGCCGAACAATCGGGCTACGCCGCCGAGGCTATAGCTGCCATCGGTCGGGTTGTTGAACGTCCAGGTCTGGCTGCCGCCTGTGGTGGACTGCGTAACGAAGTCGCGCGTGCCCCCGCCGATACTGCCCAAAACCTTGCCGCCCGACATATCCATGCTGGAAAAATTGGTGCCGATCTTGTGACCGACATCCTTGGCGACTTCGGAAATCTTGACCTGGAGCATCACCTGCAAGGGCGTAGCCATGCGCAGGCGGCTGACCACGGTCGTTTCCTTGCCGACGAAGGCTTGCGTCAGGCGTTCGGCTTCGGCGGCATCTTCGGGTGCCTGGATCGTGCCGGTCAAAAGGACCATGCCGTTCATCTTGTTGACCGCGATGTTCGCGCCGGGCATCGCCAGGCGCAGCATGTCGTCGATGCTGGTCAGGTTGTTACCAACCCGAACCGTGCCGGAAAACAGCACCTTGCCATTGGGGGCGGTGGCGAACACAGTGGTTTCGCCCGCCTTCTTGGCGATCAGGTAGAGCTGGTTCTGCGAGCGGACATGGACGTCAACCACGTCGGGGTTGCCGATCACCACGTCAGACATCCTGTCCGACAGGTTGACGACGCGGCTGCCGCCGACCGACATCAATATCGCATTATCCTGCGCGCTGGACGGGGCGGCATTGAGCGCCGTTCCGGGGACTGTGGCCATGGCAAAGGCCAGGCCAAGCGCGATCGCGGGTCCGGCGATCTTGCGCCCGGACAAGTGGAGCATCGACTTCATCTTACTTCCCCCCGACCGGAACTTCGGTCACGCTGGTGCCGCGAGCCACGCGGATGACCGGGCCTTTGACGGCAGCCGGCGCAGTTATCTGGGCACCAGTGCCAGCCATCTGGCCGCCCTGGTTTTCGGCCTTGGCCGGGACCGAGCTGCGCTGGTAGCGCGACACGTCCGCACCGGTCGAATAGGTGGAGCCGCGATCGACCGGGCGCGACGCGATCTTGGCGATGATCGCCTTTTCCGCGTTCGGGCTGGCGCCATCGGGCAGATCGACATCAGCACCGGCAATGGCGGCGTCGAGGTCCGAAGCGGTATCGGCGATCGAGCGCAGGGACATCGACAGCGAGCCGATGGTCTGGGCAACCGCGATCTTTTCAGCGATCTTGGGCGTCACTTCGATCGTGACGTTGGAATAGGTGCGCACTTCGGGCTTGCCGTCCGCGCCCATCGCATCCATTCGCTGGTCGGTGGCAAGAACGCGCAGGTTGCGCAGGATGGTTTCGGAGACTTTGAGCGCCTCGCCATCGCCGCCGCCCGCCACGCTCTGCGTCAGGACCAGGTCGATGCGGTCGCCTGGAAACACGAAGCCTGCGACCGAGCTTTGCGCCGAGACAGGGACGGTGACCGCCCGCATACCAGCGCCGAGCGCCGCCGCCAGGAAGCCACGATCGCCGGGCTTGACCAGGCCGCCCTGGGTCAGCGGCTGCCCGGCCGAGATGGCGGTGCGTACGACGCTGCCTGCCAGCTTTACCGGATCAGCCTGACCCTTGAGGTAATAGGCCTGTTCGATCAGATCCTTGGGCCAGGGCTGAAAGCGGAAGCTTTCCGCGTCCAGGATGGTGCCGACCGGCAGAGCCTTGGTCGCGACCAGCACATGGGGCTGGTCAGCCTCCACCGGCATCGACGCGGCATTGAGCTGCGGTGCGCTGGATGAGCTTAACATGCTGCGCGCAAGCAAGGCTGTAGTGACCGCTATGATAAGCGCTCCAACCAGCAGCACGATTTTCTTGGCATCCATGACGAAATTCGCCTCCCTGTAGTGGGTGCACTGCCCCCAGTGCTTCACTCATCACGTAAATTGGTTAAGATATCGTTGGCCACGGCAGCAGCCACAGCGCCGCGAGTGAAATCGCCACGCCATAGGGGATTTCCGGCTGCCCCAGCCGCCGGGTCATGCGGTGGTGGATGACCGTCACCAGCGTGACCACGCCGCCCAGCAGCGCCATCAGCACGATCAGCGACAACACAGCCTGCCATGGAAACCACAGCGCGAGCGCGGTCAGCAGCTTGACGTCGCCGCCGCCCATCATGCCCAGCGCGAACAGCGCGGCAAACAGGGTGAAGATTGCTGCGCCGACCAGCAGTTGCACCGCCATGTCGGGCCACAGCGCATAGCCATTGACCAGCCACCAGAGCGGGGCGAGCAGCGCTACCGCCAGATTGAGCCGGTTGGAGATGATCCGCGCACGCAAATCGGTGATCGCCGCCGCGATCAGCAGCGCGCCAAGGGCGCATAACAGCGCCACCCTGAAATATTCGCCCGTCATGGGATTTGACCCTAGACCCGATGGCTTACCAAACCGTAACCATGACCCGCATGGATTCGCCCCTTTTCAACGCACCGCTGTTCGACCGCCGCGCCTGGCCGATGGGTGGGCGGCTGGACTATTGGACGGCACCCGACGGCTGGCAAATTCGGCGCTATCAACTGGGCGACGGGACGCGCGGGCGAATGCTGGTGCTGGGCGGGCGCGGCGACATGATCGAAAAATATCTGGAGGTGATCCATCATTGGGCCGAGCGCGGATGGGCGGTCACGACGTTCGACTGGCGCGGGCAGGGCGGGTCGGGGCGGCTGACCGATGATCCGATGACCGGGCATATCGGTGACTTTGCCGACTGGATCGCGGACCTGAAGGCTTTGGCGGCGGACTGGCGCGCGGAGGGGAGCGGACCCTATGTGATGGTGGCGCACAGCATGGGCGGGCATTTGCTGCTGCGCGCGCTGGCCGAATGGATGCCGTCGCCGGACGCCGCCGTGACGGTCGCGCCGATGCTGGACGTCCATAGCGCGCCCTTGCCGCGCTGGTTTGCGGTCGCACTGGCGCGCGCGATGCTGTGTCTGGGCCGGGGCGAGCGGCAGGCCTGGACGCAGAAGGAAGGGTCGGAACGGCAGCGGCGGATGCGGCAGAAGCGGCTGACTCACGACCCGGACCGCTATGCCGACGAACTATGGTGGCGCGACCATAGCCGCGACATCGCGCTGGGACCGCCAAGCTGGACCTGGGTCAGTCAGGCGCTGGAATCGACGCGGGCTTTGGCGCAGGGGGATGCGATTGCGCGCCTTGCCGTGCCGCTGCTGATATTGGCGACCCGTGCGGATCAACTGGTGTCCACCCCGGCGATCCGCCGCGTTGCCGCGCGGATTCCGGGCGCGCGGCTGCATATTTACGGTCGGGAAGCCGCGCATGAGATATTGCGCGAACTGGATCCCGTCCGGCTGGATGCGCTCGCCCGGATCGACACTTTTCTGGATGAGGTGGCGGCGTGAGCCATCCCGATATTGTCATTGTCGGGGGCGGCATTGCCGGGGCCAGCCTGGGCGTGGAGCTGGCTGCCCATGCGCGGGTCGTATTGCTGGAGATGGAGGATCGCGCTGGCTATCACGCTACGGGGCGTTCTGTCGCTTTCTGGGAAGAAAGCTATGGCGGCGCGCTGGTCCAGCCTTTGACCACGGCATCAGGGCCGTTGCTGAGCGAGCCCGACCCCGATTTTCATGACGGCAGTTTCCTGTCGCCGCGCGGCACGCTGCATATCGGCCGGGCGGGGGATGAGGGGCATCGCGATGCGCTGATGGCGGAATTCGCGGGCAAGGTGGTGCTGGAGCCGGTCGATCCCGCCGCGCTGGTACCGGGGTTGCGGCCAGACTGGACCATCGGTGTCATGGAGGCGAGCTGTCAGGATATCGACGTGGCGGCACTGCATCAGGCCTATCTGCGCCAGTTCCGACGGCGCGGGGGTGAGTTGCGGCTGGCGACACAGCTGAGCGCCGCGCGGACAGAAAGCGGTGGCTGGCAGGTCGAGACGCCGGCGGGGAGAATAGCCTGCTCTGTGCTGGTCAACGCGGCTGGCGCATGGGCGGACGATGTTGCCCGCGCCTGTGGCGTTGCGCCGATCGGCATGACGCCGCTGCGGCGCACGGTGGTGCAATTGCGCGTGCCGTCCATGCCGTCGCCCGACCTGCCGCTGATCATGGACCTGGCCGGGCAATTCTATTTCAAGCCGGAAGGGCAGGGCCGCATCTGGCTGACCCCGCATGACGAGGCGCCATCCCCCCCGTGCGACGCTGCGCCCGAAGAATTGGCGGTGGCGGAAGCGATTGCGCGGTTCGAGGAAGCGGTCGACTGGCCGATCGCGAGGGTCGAGCATAAATGGGCCGGTTTGCGCAGCTTCGCGCCCGACCGCGCGCCCGTTTATGGGTTTGATCCTGACGCACCAGGCTTTTTCTGGTTCGCCGGGCAGGGCGGTTTCGGCATTCAGACGGCCCCTGCCGCCGCGCTGCTGGCGGCTGCTCTGGTGCGGGGCGAGGCGCTGCCGGAAAGCGTTGCGGGGATCGACTCTGCTGCTTATTCTCCGACCCGGTTTCGCTGACGAAACGACTCTGGAGGCATGACATGGCGCACAAGTTCGTGATCGAGAAGAACAAGGCCGGCGAGTTTGTCGCCAAGTTCAAATATAATAGTGAAACGATCTTCTGGACCGAAGGCTATAGCAGCAAGGCGGGCGCGAAAAATGCGATCGAATCCGTGCTGAAGAACGGGCCGGGCGCGGAGATTGAAGAGGCGGAGTGAGGCCACTTCCCGTCATCCAACAAAAAAGCCGCCCGTTGCGGGGCGGCTTTTCTATTTGGTCCTGACGGAAAAGCTCAGGCCTCTTCGGCCGGGGCTTCTTCGGTGAACGCGGCGAGATCGCCGGGTTCTGCGTTGGGATCATAGTCTTCGGTGAAGCCGGCTTCGTCCTTTTCGAACAGGTCGGCCATGACGTCGACGCCCTGGCTTTGCAGTTCGGCCTCTTCAGGCGAACGCGCCACGTTCACCTTGATGGTGACGGCGACTTCGGGGTGCAGCGCGACCTTGACGTCGAACACGCCGAGCGTCTTGATCGGGCGTTCCAGAACGACCATCGCCTTGGTGACGATGGTGACGCCCTGCGCCTGCAGCGCTTCGATGATGTCGCGAACCGCAACCGAACCATAGAGCGCGCCAGCGTTGGACGACTGGCGGATCAGGACGATCTGCGTGCCGTTGACGCTGTCGGCGGCCGCTTCGGCATCCGAACGGCGTGCGGCATTGTCGGCCTCGATCTTGGCGCGGTTGGCCTCGAACACCTTTTTATTTGCGTTGTTGGAGCGCAGCGCCTTCTTGTTCGGCAGCAGGAAGTTACGGGCGTAGCCGTCCTTGACGGTCACGATGTCGCCAATGGCGCCGAGCTTCTCGATACGTTCGAGCAGAATGATTTCCATGGGGCTTACTCCCTTACTTCACGATGTAGGGCAGCAGGCCCAGATGACGGGCGCGCTTGATCGCCTGCGACAGTTCGCGCTGCTTCTTGGCAGAAACGGCGGTGATGCGGCTGGGGACGATCTTGCCGCGTTCGGACACGAAGCCCTGAAGCAGACGGACATCCTTATAATCGATCTTCGGCGCATCCTTGGCGGCGAAGGGGCAGCTCTTGCGGCGGCGGAAAAATGGGCGTGCCATGATCTTGTGTCTCCTTATTCGCCAGCGATTTCGTCGCGGCGCGGGCCACGATCACCACGGTCGCCGCGATCTTCGCGCGGACCACGATCGCCGCGGTCACCACGGGGGCCGCGATCGCCACGGTCGGGGCGGTCCTGCTTGCGCATCATGACCGACTGGCCAGCTTCCAGCTCATCGACCTTGACGGTCATGTAGCGGATGATGTCCTCGTTGATCTGGGTCTGGCGCTCCAGTTCCGCGATCACGCCGCCGGGAGCGTCGATGTTCAGCATCACATAGTGCGCCTTGCGGTTCTTGGCGATCTTGTAGGCGAGCGAACGCAGGCCCCAGGTCTCGACCTTGGTCACCTTGCCGTTGTTTTCTTCCACGATCTTGGTGGCGTTTTCCGCCAGGGCGTCCACCTGCGCCTGTGCCAGATCCTGGCGCGCAAGGAACACATGCTCGTAAAGAGCCATGATGATACCTTCTCTGTTGGCCGATTGCTGACGCCCACCCCATGTGGAACGCCCCTCCGGCTGTCGTCTTAACATGCTCCGCACACTGGCCGAGTCACCTCTGGCCCGATGCGAAGGCGCGCCTATGGGGGAAAGGCGGGGGAAAGGCAAGGGTGGTGGGCAACAAACACCATCCGTTCGCCCTGAGTAGAGGCTGAGCGAAGTCGAAGCCTCGTATCGAAGGGTTGGCTTGGCTCCTATCCTTCGATACGCCACTTCGACAAGCTCAGCGGCTACTCAGGACGAACGGGGTGGGTGTGCGGGCGCGGAGAGAATGAAAAATGGCAGTCGGCATTGCAGCATTATCCCTGATCCTGCTGATGATCGCTGCCTATCGGGGCATGAGCGTCATCATCATGGCGCCGTTGCTGGCGATGCTGGCGGTGTTGCTGACCGATCCTGGCGCCGTTCCTGCCGCCTTTTCCGGGCTGTTCATGGAAAAGGTCGGCAGCTTCCTCAAACTCTATTTCCCCGTGTTCCTGCTGGGCGCGTTGTTCGGCAAGCTGGTGGAGATTTCCGGCTTTTCCCGTGCGATCGTGACGGCGGTGATCGGCATTGTGGGCGCAGGGCGGGCAATCCCGGCGATCATGGCGGTGACGGCGCTGCTGACCTACGGCGGCGTGTCGGTGTTCGTCGCGGTGTTCGCGGTATATCCCTTTGCTACCGAGATGTTTCGGCGCGCCGACATTCCCAAACGACTGGTCCCTGCGACGATCGGGCTGGGCGCGATCACCTTCACCATGGATGCGCTGCCCGGCACGCCGCAGATCCAGAACATCATCCCGACCAGCTTTTTCGGCACCACCGCTTGGGCCGCGCCGGTGCTGGGGCTGATCGGCTCTGCCTGTATCGCGGCGATGGGACTGGCTTATCTGGGCTGGCGGCGGCGCGCGATGATGGCGGCGGGGGAGGGCTATGGCGCGCCGGAAACGCTGGTGAACGAGCCGGAGCCTGTGGATGACGCGGCGAAGGTGCATCCGCTGGTGGCGCTGTTGCCCTTGCTGGTGGTGGGCGTCGGCAATCTGCTGCTGACGATGGCGATCCCGCGCTGGGTGAGCGACGATGTCGTCACTTTGTCGCTGGTCGGCATGGCCGAACCGGTCGAGGTCAAGGTGGCGCAGGTGTCGGCGCTCTGGGCGGTCGAGGGCGCGCTGCTGCTGGGTATCGCGACGATATTGGCGTTCGCCTATCGGACCGTGGCGAAACGCTTTGCCGAAGGATCGAAGGCAGCGGTCGGCGGCGCATTGCTGGCGGGGACGAACACGGCGGTCGAATATGGCTTTGGTGCAGTGATCGCGGCGCTGCCCGGATTCCTGATCGTCAAGGAAGCGCTGCGGGCGATCCCCGATCCGCTGGTCAATGAAGCGATTACCGTCACATCGCTGGCCGGGATTACCGGGTCGGCTTCCGGTGGGCTGTCGATCGCGCTGGCGGCGATGGCGGACCAGTTCATCGCGGCGGGCGACGCGGCGGGCATATCGCGCGAGGTGCTGCACCGGGTCGCGTCGATGGCGTCGGGCGGCATGGACAGCCTGCCGCATAATGGCGCAGTCATCACCCTGCTGGCGGTAACCGGCCTGACCCATCGGCAGGCCTATAAGGATATTTTTGCGCTGACTTTGATCAAGACGGTGACGGTGTTCATCGTGATCGCGGTCTATTATTTGACCGGTCTGGTGTAGCGCGGATCAGGCCGCCGGGCGGTGCAGTTCGGCTGATCCCATGAAATGGGCGCGGGTGGATGGGCCGGCGCTGGCCAGCAAGGCGGCGACCACATCCTTCAGATTGTCGGCGGGGCTGAGCGGATCGTCATAGGCCATAGCCCATTGGCCGAATTCGCGGCTGTCGATCGCACCCTCGCGCAGCTTGACCACGCCGCGATGGCGGCTGTCGGCATGGATGCGGGCAAAGATGCGCTCGACCGCTTCCTTTGGCCCTTCCAGCACCTGAAGGAAGCGGCGGGAGTTGAACAGCAGCAGGCCGGTGACGTCGTCGCGGCGGTTGCTGATGGCCGATGCGCGCGCGATAGCGGCGCACTCCTGTGGCGTGACCGTCCCGGTGACGGAGCTGATATACATGATCTGATGCAGTGACATGGTCGTTCCCGATGCGGCCCCCCGGCTTGGGACTATTGCGGCATAACCCCTTAATATCGGGTATTTAACCTGAATCAGGCGTGCCGGCGCAAAAATGCCCCAAGGGAGGAGAGTTCCCTGGGGCATCATGCAGAATGGACGGTTTTAACGGATCACGCCGCCGATGACCGCGCCGATCAGGCCGCTGGTGATAGCGATCAGCACCGCGTCATTACCCGACTGGACCCACTGATAGCCGCGCGGCGGGGCGTTCAGGCGATAGCCGCGATAATTGTTGATGACCCGATAGTTGGTTGCCTGGCGACGGTCGAAGCGCTGGCCCTTGGCCCAGCGATGGTTCGACGCGGCATAGCGGTTGGCGCGCACATGCTTGCGAACGACGGTCTTTTGCTTGACCACGGTGCGGCCGTTTTCCTTCTGCTTCACGACCGTCCGGGTCTGCTCCTGCCGGTGCGGCGGGCCATAGCCTTGCGCCTGCGCCTGGCTGCTGATGATCGGGCTGGCGACCAGAGTCGTGGTGGCCAATGCCATGAGGATTTTCTTGAACATGTCTTGCTCCTTTGCCGTGTTTCGGGCGCCCTCTGCGGCGTCGAGAACAGAGATAGGCGGTGCTTGTCGCAGCCATGTGTCGGGAAAGGGCAAAGAGTGTCGGAAATTGTAACAGATTGAGATTTAAGATGAATATCTGTTCAGAAAGATGGGTCGCCGGGCAACAATAAAGCCCCGCAGCGGGGCTGCGGGGCGTTTGATAGTGCGCGCTGGCATGAGGGTCAGGCGGGCAGCGCGGTGGCGGTGACAGTCATGCGCTGGAGCAGGATGGGGTGACCCTTGCCCTCGATCAACGGGGCGGCCTGGACCGGTTGCGCCAATGCAAAGGGGGTTAGGGTGATCCCCAGAACAAGCAGACTGGCGGCGATGCTGAGAACTATGTCTTTCATGGCTTTTCCCTTTCGCGGCAACTCGAAGCAGCGCCGTGAGAGGGGTATGAACCCAGCCTGTCGCACGACTGTGCCGGATGGGCGGGAAATTGTCGGAAAGTGTAACGATCACCCGTCCGCGCCGCTCGGCTAGTCAAATCCGAACCACCGTTCGTTTCGAGCGAATTCGAGAAACGGTAGCGCGGTGTTTCTCGAATTCGCTCGAAACGAACGGTGGTCGCGCGCTATTCGTGGCGCAGGGCGTCGATGGGGTTGAGCGCGGCGGCGCGGCGGGCGGGGAAATAGCCGAACACGACGCCGATGACGGCGGAAAAGACGAAGGCGATCAGATTGACCTTCAGGTCGAAGATAAAAGGCACCTGCATCAGCGGGGCTATGGCCCAGGAGGCGACGAGGGCGATCAGCAGGCCGATCACCCCGCCCAGGCAGGATAGCACGATCGCTTCTACCAGAAATTGCATCAACACTTCGCCCGCGACCGCGCCGATGGCGAGGCGGATGCCGATCTCGCGCGTGCGTTCGGTCACCGACACCAGCATGATGTTCATGATGCCGATGCCGCCGACCAGCAGGGATATGGCCGCGACCGCACCGACGATTTGCGTGAGGATAGTGGTCGTGCCGGTCAGCGTGTCGCTGATCTGTTTGGTATCGAACACGTTGAAATTGTCTTCGCCCCCGGCCTTGATCTGGCGGCGTTCGCGCATCAGTTCTTCCAGGCTTTGCTGCACGGTCGACGTGTCATAGGCGTCGTCCACCGCGATCATGATCTGGCTGATATCGCGATTGCCGGTAAAGCGGCGCTGGACGAATTTGATCGGCATGACGACGACATCGTCCTGATCGCCAAAGCCACCCTGACCCCGCGTCGCCAGCGCACCGATCACTTGGCAGGACACGCCCTTGATCCGCATCCGCTGGCCGATCGGGTCGCCGCCCTGGAACAGGTTGGTACGCACCGTATTGCCGATGATGCAGACCGGGCGACCGGCTTCTTCCTCTTCAGGCATGAACAGCCGACCGCTGGTGATTTTCCAGCTTTGCACTTCGAAATAGGCGGCGGTGGTGCCATAGACGGTGGTGGACCAGTTATTGCCTTCATAGATGGCGGTGCCGCTCGATTGCGCCATGGGGGCGACCGCGCGCACGCCGGTCAGCTGGTTTTCGATCGCGGTCAGGTCCGCCGGTTTGAAATCAGGTGGGCGGGGGCCGCCGCCGCCACGGCCAAAGCCCTGACCGGGGCGCAGTTGCAGCACGTTTGCGCCGAGCGAACTAATCTGTTCGCGCACCGCTGCGGTCGCGCCATTGCCCAGCGTTACCATGGTAACGACCGCGGCAACACCGATGATGATCCCCAGTGTCGTCAGGAAACTGCGCAACTTGTGCCGGTTGATCGCACGAAAGGCGAGGATTATGGTCGTGCCTAGCATCTCGATACTCCTCGCCCATTGGGGGAGAGGATAGCAGCGTTTGCCAGCTTGCTGGCTAGCATAGCTTGGAGAGGGGAACGCGTGCCGTCGATGGGGGGTGTCCCCCTCTTCCAACTGCGCCTAAGTTCGCTGCGCTCACCAAGGCTCCGTATCCTTCTACCCCAAGGGGAGAAGGTTTGCGTTTGCATATCCTTCACCCCGCCAGCCCCTTCTCGATCCGCTCGACCAGCCCGTCGCGGAAATGCACGATCGTCCGTGCGAACGCCGCCATGTCAGGTTCGTGGGTCACCATCAGCACGGTGATGCCGCTATTCCTGTTGAGGTCGGTCAGCAATTCCATGATTTCGATCGAGCGTTCCGAATCGAGGTTGCCGGTCGGTTCGTCGGCCAGCAGCACGTCCGGGCTGGTGACGATGGCGCGGGCGATGGCGACGCGCTGTTGCTGGCCGCCGGACAGTTCGGCGGGGGTATGGTCCCACCATTGTTTAAGGCCCACCTTTTCGAGCGCTGCCATGCCCATGTCATAGCGGGTCTGCTTGTCCTCACCGCGATAGAGGAGGGGCAGTTCGACATTTTCGAGCGCGCTCGTGCGGGAGAGCAGGTTGAAGCCCTGGAATACGAAGCCCAGATAGCGGCGGCGCAGCAGCGCGCGCTGGTCGCGGTCCAGCGTTTCGACATGATGCCCCTGGAACAGAAACTCGCCCGCCGATGGCACGTCAAGGCAACCAAGAATGTTCATCGTCGTCGATTTGCCGGAGCCGGATGGCCCCATCACCGCGACGAAATCGCCCTGCGCAATGTCCAGGTCAATGCCCTTCAAGGCCTGAAACTCGGTCGCGCCGCTGCCATAGACTTTGGTGACGCCGCGCAGGGTGATGATGGGATCGGCGCTCATGGCGATCAGGGCTTGGCCGTCACGGGGGCGGTTTCCGGCGGGGCGTCGCCTGAATTGCCGAGCTTGCCGACCGTCGCGGGCGTGCCGTCGGTCGCCGGGTTGCGCGGCGCGCTGTCCTTGCGCGGCGCGCGCTGGCCGCCGCCATTGCGCGTCTGATCCTCAGCGGGTGGCTCCTGGCCTGCCGCCAGTTGGCCGGTGATGACGCGCATTCCCGGTTTCAGATCACCGCCGGTGATGACGGTGCGCGATCCGTCACTGGCGCCAACGACGACCTGGATCGCCTTGGGCTTGCCGTCTTCCCCAACGACATAGACGGTCTGACTGCTGCCCGCGCCGAAGCTGACTTCGCGGGCGGCGCGATTGCCGCGACGGCGGGGCATCAGCGTGCTGGTGATGCCGCCACCCTGGGCTGCGCCCGCGTTCGGCTTGAAGCGTAGCGCGGCGTTGGGGACGAGCAGCACGTCGCGCAATTCCTGCGTCACGATGTCCGCCGTCGCGGTCATGCCGGGACGCAGGGTTTCATCGCCATTATTGACGGTCAGCACGGCGGTATAGGCGACCACGGTGCCGGACGAGCTGCTGGTGGCGCTGGTCGTGGAAGAGGAAGATGTGCTGGCGCTGTTAGAGCCGACATTGACCCGCGTGACCTTCGCCGGGAAGCTGCGACCGGGGAAGGCATCGACGGCGAAGGTGGCGCTCTGGCCTTCCTTGACCTGTCCGACATCGGCCTCGTCCACCGACACCTCAACCTCCATCTGGGTCAGGTCTTCGGCCAGCGTGAAGAGGACCGGGGCGTTGAGGGAGGCCGCGACGGTCTGGCCCGGCTCGATATCGCGCGAGAGGACGACGCCGTTCACCGGCGACACGATCTGCGCGATGGTCAGGTTTGTCTGGGCAGAGGACAACTGCGCGCGGGATACGTCCACCTGCGCCTGTGCCGACCGCAGCGAAGCAACGGCGCCTTCATAATTGGCGCGGGCCGAATCGATCTCGGTCTTGGCTGGCACCTTGCCACCCGACAGCTGGAACACGTTAAGCTGCCGGTCGAGCGTCGCCTTGGCCAGCGCGACCTGCGCCTGTGCCTGCGCAACCTGCGCCTGCGACGCCGACACCTGCGCCCGGTTCTGATTCACCGTATCGACCAGACGGCGCGTATCGAGTTCGGCCAGCCGCTGGCCCTTCACGACGCGGTCGTTCACATCGACATAGACGGCGGTGATCTTGCCCGATTGTTCGGACCCGACATCGACCTGATTGACGGGCTTCAAATTTCCGGTCGCCGATACGCTGACCGTCAAGTCGCCCTTACGGACCTCGCGGGTCGCATAATTGGGCTGATCCTCATCCGCGAAACAGCGGCTGACGAGCAGGACGAGCAGCAGCAGCGCGACGCCGATCGCGCCGCGAACCGCCCATTTGCGCCATGGCTTGGCCGGTTTCGCGCCCAGAAATGCGTCCAGCGCCGGATCGGTGGTGGTGTCATTGCTCATTCGGGGCGGCTTTCCATGCTCTGCCAGCCGCCGCCCAGCGCATTGTAGAGCTGGGCGAGGGCCAGGATTTCGTCCGACCGCGCACCAGCCAGGCTGTTGCGCGCGTTCAAAAGGGTGGATTCGCTGCTGGACAGCGTCTGGAAGTCAGTCAGGCCCGCCTGATACTGGCTGCGTGCCAGGATCGCCGCATTGTTCGACGCATCATAGGCCGTTGCGAACTCGGCCTTGCGCAAGCGGGCGCTGGTCAGCGATGCCATGGCGTTTTCAACATCTTCCAGCGCGGCCAGCACGCTCTGCTTATAGGCCGCGAATGCGCCATCGGTCGCCGCCTTCTGCGCGCGGACTTGCGAGGCGAGACGGCCACCGTCGAAGATGGTCTGCGCAACATTGGCGAATACGCCGCCAGTGATCAGGCTGAACAGGTCTTTGAAAGCGTTGGAGGTGGTGCCGATATTGCCGCTGATGCCTAGCGAGGGATAAAGCTGCGCCTGCGCCACGCCGATCCGCGCGGTGGCGGCGGCGAGGTTGCGTTCGGCGCGGCGCACGTCGGGTCGCTGGCGCAGCGTGTCGGCGGGGATGCCGGTGGCGACGTCTGTTGCCGCAGTGGGGATGGGGGCAGGGGCTTCAAGCGCACGGGTCGCGGCGCCCGGCGCCTGCCCGGTCAGCACGGCGATGCGATTGAGGCTGCCGCGCAGGCTAGCCTCGATCTGGGGGATCGACGCGCTGGTCTGCGCCAGTTGCGCGCGCGCCTGCTGCTCGTCGAGCGATGAGACGAGGCCTGCCTGCAACCGCCAGCGGGCAATGTCATAATTATCCTGCTGCACCTGCTGGCTGTCGCGCGCCACGCGCAATTGCTCCTGCGCCAGCCGCGCCTGCACATAATTGGTGACCAGTTCGGATATGATCGTCATCCGCACCGTCGCCAGATCATAGCCTGACGCGGCAAGGTCCGCCCGTGCCGCTTCGGCGCTGCGCGACAATTCGCCGAACAGGTCGATCTGCCAGCTGGCATTGGCATTGGCCGAGTAGCTGCTCGACCAGTTGCTCGAACCCAGACTGATGACGTTGCCGCTGCTGTCGGTGCGGGTGCCGCCCGCCTGGCTCCGGTAATTTTTGCCGCCGCTGGTGGAGCCATTGAGCTGGGGCAGGAAGGACGCATTGGCCTGCACCAGCGATTCCCGCGCCTGCCGCAACCGCGCCTGCGCCTGAACGATGTCGAGATTAGCGGTGACGGCGGTGTCGATCAGCGCGGATAAAGCGGGATCATTGAGGCGCGTCCACCATTGGGCAAGCTCCGCGTCGCTGACCGGCGCGCCACTGTCCTGATCATACGCGGCGGGGATGCCAAGCGCGGCGGGTTGCGGCGCGCGATAGTCCGGCCCCGCTGCGCAGGCGGAGAGGGCAAACGCCGTTCCCGTGATCCAGACAATGCGATATCGCACCTTTTCCTTGCACTCCGTCATCGTTAAAGGGGCCGTCATCAGTCCCCCGGCAAAGGGGGCAGGGTGTCGGATGCCTGCCTGCCGCAGACATGTGTATGCCTCAATGCCATTTATGTCTCAAAGTGTAACACCATTGAAATTACGCGCTTTTTTGCAGCGCTTGGGTCAGGGGATGACGAATGCGGGCTTTTCTATTTCCGGGACAGGGCAGCCAGTCTGTCGGCATGGGCAAGGCGCTGGCCGATGCCAGTCCCGCCGCGCGTGAGCTGTTTCAGGAAGTCGATGACGCGCTGAAACAAAATTTGTTCCGCATCATGATCGAAGGGCCGGAGAGCGACCTGACCCTCACTGAAAATGCCCAGCCTGCGATTATGGCCAACGCCATCGCCACATTGCGCGTGATGCAGCGTGAGGGCGGCTTTTCGCTGGGCGACAAGGGCGATTATGTTGCGGGCCATAGCCTGGGCGAATATAGCGCATTGTGCGCCGCCGAAGCTTTCGACCTTGGCACGACGGCGCGGTTGCTCAAGCTGCGCGGACAGGCGATGCAGGCCGCCGTGCCGGTGGGCGATGGCGCGATGGCGGCGCTGCTGGGCGCGGATATTGAGAAGGCGCAGGCGCTGGCGGACGCCGCGGCGGATGGTGAGGTCTGCACCGTCGCCAATGACAATGACCCAAGCCAGGTCGTCATTTCCGGCCATCGCGGCGCGATCGAGCGGGCGGTGGCGATGGTCAAGGATCATGGCATCAAGCGCGGCGTGCTGCTGCCGGTGTCCGCCCCCTTCCACTGTCCGCTGATGCAGCCCGCCGCCGACGCAATGGCGCTGGCGCTGGCCGATGCCGTCATCCAAGCGCCGCTGCTGCCGGTCTATGCCAATGTGCTGGCCGCGCCGATCGCCGACCCGAACGACATTCGTGCGCGGCTGGTGGAGCAGGTGACGGGCCGGGTGCGCTGGCGCGAATCCGTTGCCGCCATGTGGGAAGCGGGCGTCACTGATTTCGTCGAGCTGGGCGGCAAGGTGCTGGGTCCGATGGTCAAGCGGATCGCCCCCGACGCCACCGTGCGCAGCGTCGTGACGATGGACGATATCGAGGCGGCGCTGGGATCGCTATGAGCGCGGTTCTCACCCAGCGCGACGGGCCGGTGCTGACGGTCACGCTGAACCAGCCGGACCGGCGCAACCCGATTTCCGACCCGGCGATGGTCGATGCGTTGTGCGCGGTGTTTGAGCAGGCCGAGCGCGACATGTCGATCCATGTCGCCATCCTGACCGGGGCGGGCAGCGCCTTTTCGTCGGGCGGTGACCTGAACGCGATGCGGCCCGACGCGGGCGGGCTACGCGCGCGACTACCCGCGCAGACGCGGCGCAATTACCGCGCGGGCATTCAGCGCCTGCCGCTCCTGTTCCAGGCGATCGAATTGCCCGTGATCGCGGCGGTCAATGGCCCGGCGATCGGCGCGGGGATGGACCTGGCCTGCATGTGCGACGTGCGGATTGCGGGCCAGTCGGCGCGCTTCGCCGAAAGTTTCGTGAAGTTGGGACTGGTATCGGGCGATGGCGGGGCATGGCTGTTGCCGCGTATGGTGGGTTTCTCCAAGGCCGCGCAACTGTCGCTGACCGGCGAGACGATCGATGCCGCCGAAGCGCTGCGTATCGGTCTGGTGAGCGAAGTCGTGCCGGACGAGGATTTGATGACGACTGCGCGCAAACAGGCCGACGCCATCGCCGCCAACCCGCCCCATGCGACCCGCATGACCAAGCGGCTGCTGCGCGCGGCGCAGACGGCGGAGCTTTCACAGATTTTGGAAATGGCAGGCGCAATGCAGGCGCTGGCCCATGCGACGGCGGACCATGACGAGGCCATCAACGCCTTCTTCGACCGCCGCCCGCCGACATTCAAGGGAGACTGACATGTTCGATCTGACAGGCATGACCGCGCTGGTGACCGGCGCTTCGGGGGGGATTGGCTTTGAAATTGCCCGCGCACTCATGCGTCAAGGTGCACGAGTGGCGCTGTCGGGAACTAGCGCAGAAAAGCTAGTTGCTGCACGTGATAAAATGCAAATCCTTCGGGATGGTGAGAAAGTTTCCTTTTCCGTTGAGACATTTAGTGGTGAACCACTGGAGCATCCTATCTTGCCTTGTAACCTGTCCGACCCCGCATCGGTCGATGCGCTGGTGCCGCAGGCTGTGGAGGCATTGGGTGGGAAGATCGACATCCTCGTCAACAATGCCGGCGTCACTCGCGACAACCTCATCCTGCGGATGAAGGATGATGAATGGTCGAGCGTGATCGCGATCAATCTGGAAGCCGCTTTTCGCCTGTGCCGCGCGGCGGCCAAGCCGATGATGAAGGCGCGCTTTGGCCGCATCATCTCGATCACGTCGGTGGTCGGCGTTACCGGCAATCCGGGCCAGTCTAACTATTGTGCGTCCAAGGCAGGCATTATCGGCATGTCCAAGTCGCTGGGCCAGGAACTCGCCAGCCGCGGCATCACCGTCAATTGCGTCGCGCCCGGCTTCATTCGGTCGGCCATGACTGACGCGCTCAATGACGCGCAAAAGGGTGCGATCCTCCAGAAAATCCCGGCGGGCGATCTGGGCGATGGCGATGATATCGGCGCGGCGGTGGTCTATCTGGCTAGCCGTGAGGCGGGCTATGTTAATGGACAAACTCTTCACGTGAACGGCGGAATGGCCATGATTTGACGCCAGCGAGCGCGCCGTCCAGCAGGATGGCGCGTCGGGTCGCCAGCGCCAGCACGGCGATGGCGGCGATCAGGTTCACCGGGATCAGCGTCCATTCCGATACGGCTCTGCCGAACAGCGGGGCGATCCACGCATAGGCCAGCCATGTCGGCTCCCAGCGCAGCGTCCCGCGCGCCGCCATGTCCGCGACGATGAAGGCGATAGCGACGCCCAGCAGCACGAAATCATAGTCCAGCACATAAGGTGTGCAGAGCAAAGCCGCGCTCAGGGCCGCACCGCCGCGCACCGCCATCGACCCGCGTCGTGCGGCCAGCGCCGCCGCCGCGATGGCGAGGGCGGAAACGATCGCCTGCACTGCATAGGCGGCGGGAATTGAGCCACCCCATTGGCGGATCGCGGCGAACGGGCTTTGGATCTTCTCCCACCCCGTCGCACCCGCCTCTATGATGATATGACGGGTCAGCGTCAGGGACTCGATGAAGGCCTGCCACACCGGCCAGCCCCAGATCGCCAGTGTCAGCAGGCACAGCGCTGTCACGGTCAGCCCCGCCGACAGGAAAGCGCGCATATTGCCCTGCGCCAGGATCAGCACCGGGATCAGCACGGCAAATTGCGGCTTATAGACCAGAGCGCCCAGCAGCATCCCCGCGACCCATGGCCGCCGGTCCAGCAGCAGCATCCCCGCGCCCAGCAGGCTGGCGGTCAGAAAGGCGTTCTGGCCATGGCCCAGGCACACCAGCACTACTGGCGCGCCGAGCGCCACCAATATCGCGTCGCGATCATCGGGCAGGATGCGCCGCACCAATGTCAGGCACAAAGTCAGGCTCAGCCCCTGCCAGATCAGCAGCGCCACGACATAGGGAAATTGCGCCAGCAGCGTGGCGATGATCAGGAAGGGCGGGGGATAATGCCATCCGTAGAAAGGGATGGTATCATTATGGTGGACCTGTTTCTGCACTTCGTGCTGGGTCGGCCAGTCCCATGCTTCGGGCGCACGGCCCTGATCGGCCATCTGTCCTGCGGTCCAGACGTTGGAAAAATCGGTGCCGAGCGGCCGCCCCAGCGAATCCACCGTGCCATGGGCGGTGGCAAATAGCGTGCAAAGGCCGATGATCGTCGCCGCCAGGACCAGCATCGCAGTCAGCCGGACGCGCGCACGGGTAATGAAGCGGTCGGTGGCTGGCGGCATGATCATGCCCCAATCCCTCGCACAAGCCGCTGAAATTTTGGTAAATGAAGCGTTGCCATGGGCCGATTGACGCTATTTTGTTGCGGAATCATTGCCTGGCGCGAATGTGGGGGCTTGGCGGCCTTGCCTCTTGCCTGTATCGGCGCTTGGCACTAGGGCTGCCTTAACAGTTATTCAGACCCACCAACGATACCAGTCAAGAAGGACCACTCATGAGTGAGACCGCGGATCGCGTAAAGAAAATCGTCGTCGAGCATCTGGGCGTTGAAGCCGAAAAGGTGACCGAGGATGCCAGCTTCATCGACGATCTGGGCGCAGACAGCCTCGACATCGTTGAGCTGGTGATGGCGTTCGAGGAAGAATTTGGCGTCGAAATCCCCGACGATGCGGCTGAGAAGATCGGCACCGTCAAGGATGCGATCGACTATATCGACAGCAAGCAGTAAGGCGTATTGCGGCCTGCCCCATGGGCGGCGGGCCGGTAATGCGTTGAGAGAAACGGCTCCTCCTGTCCGGTGATTCCGGGGTGTGGGGAGCCTTTTCGTATCTGGCGCGCCGTTCACAACTGTCGCACAAGCGGCTAAGGAAACGGCCAGGCGCCAACAAGGAATTTCGGAGCTAGCATATGCGTCGTGTCGTCGTAACCGGTCTTGGCATGGTGACCCCGCTGGGCGGAGATGTCGAAACCACCTGGAAGAACATCATTGCGTCCAAGTCCGGCGCCGCGACGATCACCCGGTTCGACCCCACCGATTATAAGTGCCGCATCGCGTGCGAAGTGAAGCCCAAGGACCATGAATATGGCTTCGACGCCAATCTGGAGGTGGATCACAAGGTCCAGCGCCAGGTCGACCTGTTCATCGTGTTCGGCATTGCGGCGGCGAGCGAAGCGCTCAAGGATGCGGGCCTGCTCGACATGAGCGAGGAAGAACGGCTGCGCGCCGGTTGCTCTATCGGTTCGGGCATTGGTGGCCTGCCGGGCATCGAAAGCGAATCGCTGGTGCTGGCGACCAAGGGACCAAGCCGGGTCAGCCCGCACTTCGTCCATGGCCGCCTGATCAACCTGATTTCCGGCCAGGTCAGCATCAAATATGGCCTGATGGGGCCAAACCATGCCGTCGTCACCGCCTGCTCGACCGGCGCCCATTCGATCGGCGACGCCGCGCGGATGATCGCGATGGACGATGCCGACGTCATGCTGGCGGGCGGCGCGGAAAGCGCGATCTGCCCGATCGGCATTGCCGGCTTCTCGCAGGCGCGCGCGCTCAGCACCGGCTTCAATGACGATCCGACCCGCGCCAGCCGCCCCTATGACGTCAACCGCGACGGCTTCGTCATGGGCGAGGGCGCAGGTGTGGTCGTCCTGGAGGAATATGAGCGGGCCAAGGCGCGCGGCGCGAAAATTTATGCCGAAGTGCTGGGTTACGGCCTGTCGGGTGACGCCTATCATGTCACCGCCCCACATCCCGAAGGCTCCGGCGCGTTCCGCTCGATGGCGATGGCGCTCAAGAAATCGGGCCTCAGCCTGCAAGATATCGGCTATGTGAACGCCCATGGCACATCGACCCCGCTGGGTGACGAGCTGGAGCTGGGCGCGGTCCGCCGCCTGTTCGGCGACCAGATCAGCGCCATGTCGATGAGTTCGACTAAGTCGGCGATCGGCCATTTGCTGGGGGGCGCGGGCGCGGTGGAAAGCATCTTCTGCATCCTGGCCATGCGCGACGGCATCGTGCCGCCGACGCTGAACCTGGATGAGCCGAGCGAAAGCTGCAAGGGCGTGGACCTGGTCCCCCATGTCGCCAAGCAGCGCAAGGTGCGCGCGGTGCTGAACAACTCGTTCGGCTTTGGCGGCACCAACGCCTCGCTGATCATGAAGGCGCTCTGAGGCCATTTCCATGCGACGTCTTGGCTGTATCATTCTGCTGATCGGCCTGGCCGTTGCGGCCTTCATAGCCTTCCGCTTCGTGGCGGGCTGGACCGAGCAAGGCCCGGCGAAACAGGATATCAGTATCGTCGTACCGGACGGGGCGACGCTGTCCGACGCCGCGGTGCTGCTCAAGCGGTCGGGCGCGGTGCTGTCCGCCGACGCTTTCCTGACGCGGGCGAAGATATTTGGCGGCGGCACGTCGATCAAGGCGGGCGAGTTCGTCATCCCCGCAGGCGCCAGCAACAGCGACATCCTGTCGATCCTGCAGGGCGGCAAGACGCTCACCCGCCTGATCACCATTCCCGAAGGGATGCCGTCGATCCTGGTGCATGAGCGGCTGATGGCCAATGATCAGCTGACCGGCGACATCAAGGTGCCGGAGGAAGGCAGCGTGCTGCCCGACAGCTATGCCTTCGACAAGGGCGAGCGCCGCACGGCGGTGCTGGCGCGGATGCAGGCGGCGATGGACAAGGAACTGGCAAAGCTCTGGGCCGAACGCGCGCCGGGCACGGTCGCCAAAAGCCCGCGAGAGGCGATCATCCTGGCCAGCATCGTCGAAAAGGAAACGGCGCTCCCGTCCGAGCGGCAGATGGTCGCGGGCGTCTATAGCAACAGGCTGCGTACCAACATGATGCTTCAGGCCGATCCCACGATCATCTACCCGATCACGCGCGGCAAGCCGCTGGGCCGCCGCATCCGCAAATCGGAAATCGCGGCGGTCAACGACTATAATACCTATGCGATGGTCGGCCTGCCCAAGGGACCGATCGCCAATCCGGGCCGCCTGTCGATCGCCGCCGTGCTGCACCCGGCCCAGACCAAGGCGCTCTATTTCGTCGCGGACGGGAAGGGCGGGCATATTTTCGCCGATACCTACCAGCAGCATAATGAAAATGTGCGCAAATGGTTCGAGATCAGGCGATCGCGCGGGGAATTGTGACTCCACCGTCATCCTGACGGACGTCAGGATCCAGGGCGTCATAGGGCTGTGGGTGCCGCTCTGGATCCCGGATCAAGTCCGGGATGACGTCGGTTTTTTAGGCTAGCACCCCTCTGGCCTTCATCGCCCGCGCATAGAGTAGTTGCGCAACCCCGGCGACAAAGATCAGCGCAGGCACCAGCACTGCGTCCCATCCCTCCACCGCCAGCATGTCGGTCGCCAGGAAATTCTGCGCGAACAGCAGGATGATCGCCACCAGCGAGAGTGCATAGACCGGCACCGCCACCGCTTTCTTCAACAGCAGCAGCACTGCTCCCAGTGTCCCGGCACCCACGGCAACCGCGAACACGGCCCAGACCCAGCCGGGCATCTGGCCATAGACCCGCGCCATATCGGGCGCGGTTCTTGCGAGTTCGTCCATGTCCATCGCATATTGCGCAGCAAAGGACATATCGCCCAGCAGGTTCCACGCCAGCGCGGCGATACCAACGGGCCAAAAAGAGCGCGGTGTCTGCATGATCCAGTTTCTTTCCCTGCGGCTGCCCGCGCTGGCGTGTCGATTAGCGCAGCACGCCCTTGCCCACCAGATTACGGGCGTAGAGCAGCTGGACGATCGCGATCACCACGATGAAGGCGGGGAAAGCGATCACGACCGCTCCCTTCACCGCCAGCAAATCGGTGCCCAGGAATGTGTAGCCGAACTGCACGATCACCGCGATGACGGAGATCAGGAACAGGCTGGCGGCGGCGGCCTTCTTCATCAGCAGCGCGATCGCCCCCAGCGTCCCTGCGCCAACAGCGATGGCATAGGCGATCCAAACCCATGGCGGCATGGCGGCAAAGGCTTGGGCCGTCGTCGGATCGGTCTTGGCCAATTCGGTCAGGTCGGCTGTATATTGCATGGCAAAGGCGGCCAGCCCCATCAGGTTCCACAGCAGCAGGATGATGGCGATGATGGTGAAATATCGTGGCGTATTCATGATCCAATCCCCTCCCTTTATGACGTGTCCCGTTGCAGGGCCGCCGTCGACCGATCATATACTTCTTGCAGGCCGCGCGGAAGCGGCGAGACGAACAAGGGACATGAGCCATGCTGGGACGATCCGTACCGAATGTGACCCTCAAGACGCGCGTGCGCGACGAAACTGTCGAGGGGCCGAACCCCTTTCGCTGGCAGGATGTGCAGACGGGCGATCTGTTCGCGGGCAAGCGGGTGGTGGTGTTTTCGCTGCCCGGCGCTTTCACCCCCACCTGTTCGACCGAACAATGTCCCGCGTTCGAGCGCTACTATGATGATTTCAAGGCGCTGGGCGTGGACGATGTCTATTGCGTGTCGGTCAACGACGCCTTCGTCATGTTCCAGTGGGGCAAGCAGCTGGGCGTTAAGAATGTGAAGCTGCTGCCTGACGGATCGGGCGATTTTACCCGTCGTATGGGGATGCTCATCAAGAAGAATCATCTGGGCTTTGGCGACCGTAGCTGGCGTTATGCGATGGTCGTGGAGAACGGCAAGATCGTCGCCTGGTTCGAGGAACCGGGGATCAACGATATCGGCGAAGACGAAGATCCCTACGGTGAAACCCGGCCCGAACCGGTGCTGGAATGGCTGAAGGCGCATCCTGCCGGGTGAGCGCCCCGATCATCGTCAGCGCCTTGATGGGTGCGGCGGACTTTGCCTGGGCGGATGGACTGCGTCGCGCGCATTTCCCGCCCGACCGCAATGTCCTGTCTGCGCACATCACCCTTTTCCACCACCTGCCGCCCTCCGCGCTGGGGGAGGTAAGCGACCGGATCAAGGTGTAGCGCGGCAAGAGAAGCTGGACTCTTGGACAAGAGATTCTGGCGCACTTTAGCAGCGCCACCTACCCATTAACCTCAACCAGCGGAGCTACCTGCCCCCGCGCCCGCTTGGGTGGTTGTCAGCCGATTCACCTAAACCAGCGAAAAAGCATTCCTGACAGCCTCGATCCTGTTTAACTTGCGATCAGCATCCGGCCAGCGACCCAAATACAGCGACCCCATGAGTTGCGCGGCGGAGATGTCCAGCAGCTTGCCCGACCCGTTGACCATGTGACCCTCAAGGATCAGCGTGTCGATCTTGCTGCCGTCGCCCTTCCGCGCGACAAGCCCTTTGCCTGTTCCGCCACGCGACCGCATGATCAGGTGCGTCATCTTGCCGTTTCGGACAAGGTAGCGCGGTCCATCGTCAGGGCGTGCGGTGCGCGCTTCGTTCCAGATTTTCGCGGTGACGGACGTTTCAGCCCGGTCGCTCTCACCGTAACTGGACCAGCAACCACGCTCTTTGATTTCAAGATCAATCGTGTCGGGCGAAGTGCTGCCCGTCGCGCTGATCCACGCCGCCCATGCATCCGACTTCGTACCTACACGGAACGTCCCGCCCTCCGTGTTGTCTGCAATAACAAGACCGGCATAGCCGTAGCCGCCAAAGACGTTGACGCGCGTGGTCGGGCTGGGATCATCCTTCACACGCACTCTGGTGCATGTCGGGACGCGCTTTAAGTTGTAGGAGCCATCGCCGATCACCACGAACGTCTGCTCCAGGCAATGGAGGCTGTCATCGTAACGGCCAGCTTCGACCACCACGCCGGTCACGGCCTTGTCCACAAGCTGGGTAGCTATGCCCTTAGCGCCCGCCACAAACCAGGGTGGCAGGGCAACGTCTTTGGTGGCCCCGCTCACGCTCGCCACGTCCAGCGGGACGGTCAGGATCGGCATCTGGCTAAAGTCGCACGGCACCCCGCGCGCATCGATGGTCTGACTGGCATAGAGGCAGCCGCCACCTATCAGCTTGAGCCGCTCCTTTCGGGCTTTACCAAAGGCAGCGGCGATCACCTTGGACTGGTCGCGTCCCCTGCCATCGCAGATGACGCCAAGGTCGCGGATGTCAACGATGCTCATGTCAGGCCCCTACGGTGACGGCTAGGACTGACCGATAGGTCACGGTCGGGCCGATCCCATTGTTACAGTCCACCTCGACATAAAGAAGGTCGCCCGCCGTGGTCGCGCCGCCAGCGATCGATGCGGTCCATGTGCTGCCGCTTAATGTCGCAAGTAGCGTTCCAGTGCCGATCCCGGTCTGTCCTGCGGTGCCACCCTTGTAGATCCGCCGCGCGACGAAATCGCTATTAGTGAACCCACGTAGGTTCCATGTGCCGGGCCGGACGACTGGTGATCCCCCGCTTGCCGCTGACACCGCGCCGGTCAGCCCCATGCGGAAATTGCTCGAAAAATACAGCCCGCCCGCGCCATTCTGCAACTCGCCCAGATAGACAGGCAGGCCCTTGTCGCGGTCGCTCACCAGATAGGCATAGGGCTGTTCGATCTCGATGGTGCCCGACAAGCTGGCCCCCGTGCGCCACGAGAAGGCGAAGTTGCGCGCGCCGGGATACGATGGGCCCGCACCATAGAGCGCCTGCTCGTTGGTCTGAACCAGCGCATCAAACGCATGCGTGTTCGCCGCGCCGATCAAGCCGCTGACCCCTAGCGACCCGCCGCCGCCGCCGTAAGTGCCATAACTATATTGGGACCCAAACGAATAATAGCCCGCCGAACAGCGCATCATCGCGCCCGTCCGCACATATTGGCCGGGCGAGGCGGTGACGGTGAAGTTGCTCTTGTCGGCGATCCTGATCCGGCTGGTCGCACTCGCAGTCCCGGCCAGCGTCACCACGGTCTTCGTTCGCCCGCCTGTCGTCGCCACCTGCGCCACGGTGATGCCGGTTGCCCCGGTATCGTTGATGATCGATTTGCTGGTCGCCAAGCCAGACCCGACCACGGCTGTGACACCCGGCCCGGTGATCGTCCCGCCCGTCCCGGCCAGCGCACGGTCGGTATCGAGTTGCGCGCTGGCCATCAGCGGATAGGTGCCCGCCTCGATCATGTCGCGGATTTCCTGCGCGGTCTTCGCCTCGACCTTGCCATCGAGCGCCGTGAACACAGGTAATGCAACAGCCCAACTGCCGCGCTCATCAACGTGGACATAGAGCGGGCTGTCGACCGAATAGCTGCTGGCGGGCACCATCGCCGCCAGATCGACATAGTCGCACTTCGGTGTCGTCGCCGTCATTGCCCCAACATGCGCGGCCATCGCCGCCCAGACGCGCTCGCGCCGGGTAAGCGTCTGTCCGCTGTCAACGGTCGCCTCACCGGCCTTGGCCGATCCGACCGTGGGGATCACCACCAGATGCTTGCCACGCGCCACCACTTGTTCGGCAAAGGCACGATCAACCGCGTCATACCAGTCCTGCAAATAAGGATTGCTGGTCGATCCCGACGCCGGATTGGCACCCGGATTGGTGGACAGCAGATTGTCGTTCGCGCCCATAGGACCGAGCATCATGAGGTCGGGATACTGGCACAAGGCCGCGTCTATCGCCATGGGGTCGATCCACACGTTGCCCGTCGCCTGGTCGCTGATCGACGTGCCGGATAGGGCGAGGAACGGCACGGCGGTAGGCTGCACCCGCGCGCTCATCAGCGCCTGGAAGACATGCGGCGCATTGTTCGCGCCGGGGCCTACGCCACCGCTAGGGGCGACAAGGCCGTCGCCGACCCAGTTGTATGTCGATCCAACAGGCAGGAGCGCAGGCGCAGGCGCACCACCGCCACCGCTGCGGCGGGCATAGCCGACCGAATATCCGCCGCGATAGCCGTAGCTCACGCGGCAGCGGCCTTGATCTTCCAGCTGCCTGCATCGATGTGAAACCAGCTGGGCGTTGCGGCCGGCAGCACGATGAAGCTGCCCGCCGGGTTGAGGGAGCCTGCCTGGTCAGCCGTTCGGATGTCGAGGCGTACCTTTTCACCAGGGACCAGGCAAAGTTCGCACGGGCCGATGATTTCATCGCTTGTGGTACCCAGCGCCAGTGCCTGCTGGCCGCCAATGGCCGGCAGGCTTGGGAGCGATGGAGAGCGCCCGATCGCGTCACGAAGTGCTTTGTGCAGCGAATAATCGAGTGCCATTTGCTAATGTCCCTGTGTTGAAAAAGTGCGGGTAAACGCCCGTCTTAGAGGCCGTTGAGACGCGCCTCAGGCATAGAGCCCATGCGCGCGGCCGGTGTTGATCAGCCAGTTTCGCAAGATCAGCTTCTCCGCCACAGAAAGGATGCGTGAAAAGGCAATGTCGCACCACACATGGCCTGACCCTGTGAGATTCACTCCGACGGCATGTCCACAGCCGAATTTCGCCCCGGTTCCCATCCGCGCATACCCATCACCCTGCGCACCTGAACCGCTTACGCCCGCGATATATTCACTGACCTGAAGATCGTCGTTTGTGCTGGCGGTGGAGCCCGGTCCACCGGTCGATGCGATAGCAAGGCGCATGGGACTGGCCGGTCCCCCAGGGACAGCCAGCGTCAACGTGCGCGAGGCCGGTGCCACGCCATCACTGTACCGTGCGCTGACCTGTAACGCATCCGGCCCGCTTGAAAAAAGGCAAACGCCCTGGACGAGTGGTGAGCCGACGAAACCGGAGCCGCCCCAGAAAAAGCGGTTCGCAATGTCAACCTGACTTCCGATATCCCGCGCACCGATGATCCGGGTCATTGCTTGACCGGTGTCGGTCAAATGCATGGTCAAGTAGTTGAAGGAGGATCGCAGCTCCAAATAGCCGTCATGCTCGATGGGAGAGCCGGTGACGATGGCATCGTCCTTTCCCGGAGCCCAATTGCGCAACGCGACCGCTGCGCCGTGCGTCATGAAATGTACCCACTCCAGCCCCGTCGGATCGAGGCCTCTGGGCAGGGAAAGGCGCGCGGCACCGGGGATGACGCCATAGTCACCTGAACGCGCGCGAAAACCAGCATAAGCCATGAGTTGATCCTAGAAGAAATTGGCGATGGCGGCGGCAAGCGGCTCGGAATGCTGATCCCGTCCGCCATAAAGAGGGTGGACCGGCTCGGTCAGTTCGTAAGGAGCAAAACCGGTCGCGGCATCGACTGCGCCAAGGGTCTGGAGCCAGCCGGCCTCCTGTGACTGATGCGCCCAAGCCGAGCAGAGACGGATATTTGCGTCGCCGCCCGCCGCGCGTGCGCGCACGAACTGTTCCATCGCAGCGAGAATGGCCGCCCAACGCGGCCAGTAGAGATCGCCAGCGCTGCCGCGCGGCATGGTCGTCGCCCAGATCAGGATTTTCGCAGTCGGCGCGACGCGTCGGATTTCGTTGACCAGATAGCCATAGCCGTTGGTGACCTGCGCCAGTCCTGTCGCATCATCTTCCTCCAGCATATCGTTCATGCCGACGTTGAGGACAAACAGGCCAGGCGTGGCGAGACTGAAGCGGGACAAATAATGGCCAAGGTCGAAGCGGTAATTGGTGCCGCTCACGGTGACGATCGGCGCGGCAGACCCAGCGCCGGTGTCAGGGTTGAGGAAAGGATTAGCGAGGCGTTTGTTCGCCTTGTTCAGGGCGAGATAGGCCAGTTCCTCGCCCGGTGCGACGATGCTGCTCCAGTCGGCGTCCTGCTTGGTGCCAAGGAAGTCGGAGAAGGCCCAACCCTCCCGGCCCTCGCCGAGCGGGCCGGTGGCGTCATTGCCGTCCGCTGTCCCTGCGCCGTTGATCGTGCCGATCCAGGTGGGGACATAGCCCCAGGACGTCAGGAGGGCGTTGCACTTTTGGGCAGTCTGCCGATTGGTGATGCTGTCGCCTATGAACAGGCCAGTCAGCGTCGGTGATCCGCTCACAGGGACTGCCTTGACGCGAGCCGTGACTATGCGGGCGATACCAGCTGCCTGGCCCTTCTGACGAATGACCATGTCGGTCTGGCCGCCCAACCGCGCCGGATCGAGTTCGATCGTACCGTCACAGGCACTGCGCGTGTATGCTCCGTTGCGGTTCGATACGGTCACCACCAAGAGCCCATCGTCGCGGCGAACCTTCAGCAGCGAGCCGACATGCAGCGCAAGGCGACGGTCTGACACAAGCGCCAGATCGCCGCCGAAAATCGGAGAGATGTCAATCGGCGCGATCGGCGCATCGACATCACCAAGCGCGATAGAGCCATCCCGCTGAATGATCTTGACGCCCTTTGGCCCACTTTCCATTCGGCCGCCGCCGGGCAAATCCCAACCAAACATATCGACCGCGAACGGACGAAAACCAGAGTCGTTGTAGAAGCCGGACACGCCTTCTTCGAAAGGTTCGTCGGGATTGGGGGGCGCGCCCACGTTGATCGAGGGCAGCGCAACCCCTCGCGCGTAAAAATCGGCGACAGCCATGCCTGAGCCGTTTTCCAGGCTGTGGGTCGGCCGGTCCGGTGACTGCGATTGCTCGACGCGGATCATACCGTCCGCCACCGCGTCCAGCGCGCTGCGATTGGGGTAGCTGTCCTGCTCGACGCCGACATCGGCCACCATCCGATAGCGTGTCGCATAGGAGCCTTCAGGCCCATAGGCGACGAACTGCTGCCCGTTTGCGGTGGCGGCTTCGCCGGTCGCCTTGTCGGCGTAGATCGTGCCGAGAAGCGCCGTTTGCGCAGCGGCCTCCGACAGTTGGGCAGCATCCTGCGCCGCCAGTCGAGCCACGCCGGCACTCGCCTCCGACAAAGCCGCCTGGTCGCGCACGGCGGATGCCTCGGCGATCAGATTGTCGTACAGCGCCATGTCGATGCCCGGAAGCAACTGCACCCAGGCGGTCGCGTCCGTCCCCGGCTGCACGCCTCCGTTGACGCGGAGTGCGAACCACAGGCTGCCGCCGAACGCGACCACGTCGCGCGGGGCAAAGACGATATCCTCGTCCCAGTCCGGCCGTTCCCCGTCGAAATTCCAGGGCGGCGGTCCCTTTACATTTTGTTCAAGCCAGTCAGCGACGGCCAACGGCACGCGACCGCTATCCACCTCCAGCTGGGCATAGACCTCATAGGTCGATGGTCCGATCTTGCCGCCGCCGTAGACAATATCGCTCATGACTGCGTAACCTCGGGATCGACGATGACGCCGCTGGTCTGCGAATAGACCACCTCACCCTCGCGCTCGGCGCGGAAATCGAAATGCATCAGCCGGGTCGGCCAGGTCTTGGTCGCGGGCGCGGGAATGACCAGATCGACCATGCCCTTGGTTTCCGGCGCGGCCCCATAATCTGCCGGATCGATGATCGTCACTTCGAAGTCGGCGACGATATTGCCGCCGCGCAGCTGCGCGGTGATCGTCCAGCCCTGGGGTGGGAATGGCAGGGGAAGCCGGATGCGCAGGGTCGATCCGCGCTTGTGGCGAACCGTATCCATCTTGAAAATGTTGGTAGTCCCAGCCATTAAGACCCTCTTGCCGTCGCGCTCAGTCGATCGTGACCGCTTCAGGACCGGCCAGGGCGGACCATCCGCCGCCCGTTTCGTACGCGCGAGCCCAGTAATAGTGCGCCCCGGACAGCAGTCCGGTATGCTCTATGTCCATCACCTGGCCGAGCCCGCCGACGATGTCGTCGCCCACCTGGGTCGCATCGCCGAAATCTTCGCTGTCGCCGTGATAGAGACGCGCAAAGGACAGCGTCGGCGCGGTCGGCAGGCGGAGCCTGATCAATGCCTCGCCAGTGCCAGGGATAAGCTCGACGAACACCGGCGCGGACAGCGCCATCGCGGCGGCAGACGGCGTGATCGTCTCGCTGTCGCTCCACAAGCTCGCACGATAACCGATGGTGAGCGCACGCACCTGGACCTCATATTCAGTGCCGCTATCGACCACGCCGCTGCGCGCGGTCAGTGCATCGTCATCGACCGTCATCATCACCCATGTGCCGCCCGATGAGGGACGATACTGCACCTGATAGACCAGGTCGTCGCGGTCGCCTGCATCCCAGCTCGCCTCGATCGCGACGCCATTGCTTTCGCCCAGCGCGATCGGCACCGCTGACAGGGTCAGTCCGGTCGGCTCCGGGATGACGATCGGCGTTTCGGTGCCGGCGTCCGGCGCGATCGGCGGCACCCCTTCCTCGGTCGCCGCGTCAAAGTCCCAGTCCGACGCGCGTACTTCGATCAGGCTGACGCTGACGCTGGTCTCCTCCGGCCCGATCGTCAGCTTCACGCCGCCCTCGATCGCGAAGATGGCATCGACGCCCAGCTGCGCCAGATCGAGCCGGCAAAAGCGTCGGCCGAGCAGGTTCAGCCCGAACAGGTTCAGCGTCGCCTCGATATGCCAGCGATTGCCCAGCCGCGCGATATTGATCTTGCCGACCCGCACGGCCTGGTTGTGGTGCGGCGCATAATAGAGCTGCACGGCCTGCGGGCTGGTGTTCGGATCAGCCGGCGAATCGGGATCGTCGATGGTCGCGCTTTCCTGCTCGCGATAGCCGATGGCGGCTTCGGTATAGAGCATCTTGAGCGCGCTCACCCGCTGCTGCGCCTGCGGACCGAGCGTCGCGGTCATCGCCTTGATATGGTCATCGGTGATGGTGATGTCGGGCTCTTCGAAACGCCCGACCATGAGGTTGAACTTGAAGTCCGGCCCCTGCCAGCAGAAGCCGTCAACCGCCTTCATCATGTCGGTGAGAATCTGGCGGCGTTCGTCGTCGGCCAGGCTGTAGCTGGCCCATAGCCGCCACCGGGCGATCGTCTCATCGGTGACCGTCGTTACCGCCTGGTCAGCGATATCGGCCTCGGCCGCGATGTTCGCCCAGTTGATATTGTCATAGCCCAGGCCATAGCCGTCCGGGTGCGCGACATAATCGGCGATCACCAGCGGACCATTGTCGCTCCATTCCCAGGTCGCCTTGTTGTTCAACCGGTGCGCACCCGATCCGCCCGCTGTGCTGTCCTTGCGCGGATCGTAGAGCTTCACTGCCTTGCGCACCTGGCTATAGGCCGGCATCTGCCCGCTATAGACCTCGCTGAAATATTTCTGCTTGACCGGATCGCAGATGATGACCGCGAGGGCGCAGCCGCGCTGGCGGTGCGCCGAAGTCCATTGCGGAAACCGCGCCGTCAGCTGGCTGACCGCCGTCTGATCGTCGGTCCCCTGCCTCGTGTAGATGTGGACAGCACCGCGAAAACTCGACTGGGTCACCGTCCCGCCCGACACGGTCACGGCCTTGTCGTTGATCCGATGCTGCAGTATTTCGGCCTCCTCGCCTGTGCCCAAAGTCAGCGTCATGCCAAGCCTGCCGCCCGAGCTTTCCAGGAAAGAAAGCTGCCCCGCGCTATGAACGATGCCATAGTGGCGTTTGCGCGATCCCACCGCCTGGCGGATGATCTGCTGTCCATCGGTCGGCTTGGGTCGTTTCGGCCCGAACAGCAGGTTGGTCAGCAACGACAGGCCCAGTGCGAGCGCGATGTTGACCGCGACCGTGATCAAGGTGGCGGCGACGCCGGTCGCACCAACCGCAGTGACGATGGCGAGCGCTAGGGCCTGGGGCATGACATGCTCCAAGCCTGTCGGTGCGGCGCGGTGATGACCAGCAACTGACGGTCGCCCCTGGCCATCCAGAGCGCGGGGTCGGCAATGTCTCCCGGTCCCTCCAGGCAGATCGCGCAGGTCAGCCCCATGGCGGGGATATCCACCACGCCGACATCACCGCGTGCGGGCGTTCCGACCGTCTCCCATCCCAGCTGGGCCATCATCGTGCCGGCATAGGCGACCAGCCCCCCATTGGCCTTCAGCACGCGCGAGATGTCACGCCGTCCGCCATGCGCGGGCAGACGGGGCACCGCCACGCGACTGACGCGACAGGCATAGACCAGTGTGTCGCGCGCGCAGGGGAACGGATCGCACGGGCTCGATGCCCATTGCCGGATCGTCGCCAGCAGCTCGGTCTCCAGCCGTGAAGGGCCGGGGCTCAGAAGTCCGGCCATGTCACCACCTTGTTCACCATGCTGGCGACGAACTCGAAGCCCTTGTCGCCAGCGCCTGGGTAGCGCCGCTGCTGGTCCGCATCGGTATACATCGCCCAGTTGGGCCGCGACCGCAGCGAAAACAGGCTTTCGGCGGAGATCGTGACCGATCGTTCGCCCTCGTCCGTCATCGTGAAGGTCGGCGTCAGGCAGCGGCCGCAACCGACCGGATAGGGATTGTCCAGCGGGCGCTGATTGTCAGGATCGTCGGGATCGTCGATGCCAAAGAACTGGATCAGGACATAGACCAGGCGACCCTTCACCTCGCTCTCGAATTCGTCGCGTGCCAGGCGCATGATGCTGGCCCCGGTTATCGGCTCTTCGCCTTCCTCGGCTTCCTGATCGACGCACATCAGGGTGAAGCTCATCTCGGGTGCTTCGCCGTTCACGGCCTGCTCGATGCCGCTCATCGACCCCAGATTGCCGATCCCCTGCCAGCGCGCACCATCGTTGGTCTTCAGCAGGCCGTTGCCCCGCCACAGCCGCATCGGCTCGCTCGTGAAATCGAACAGCACCAGGAACGCGCACTGGACCTTGCCGCCCGCCAGCGCCATGGCGATCGTCTCAGGAAAGAGGCTCATCAAACGCCTCCTCAAGATCAAGCACCGGCGCGCCGTAGCGCAGATTGGTCAGCGGCAATTCGCCGCCATCGTCGCTTGTCAGGCGGCAGATCATGTCCGGCTTCAGCCGCAGGGGCTGATCGTCATAATCGTCCCGCAAGGTCGGCGAGCAACGGATCGTCGCGACCGTGCCCGCCCAGCTGACGGCCGTCGCGATATAGGGATGGTCGCCCACGCCGAAATAGAGGCCCGCCTTGATCGCCTCGCCATAGGTGCCAAAATCCACGCTGATGTTGCGCTGGCCCTGCACGCCGGTGACCAGCACGTCGGCCAGGTCGCCCGTGCCGTAATCAATGCCTTCCGCAAAATAATCCTCAGGATCGCCGCCGATCTGCTTGGCGCGATACCAAAGATCGAAAAGGGGAATGCGCACGGTGTTGGCACGCCCCTCCAGGCTGGCGACGATCGCGCGCCAGGCCAGGACGTCGGGCCCGACCAGCGTATCGAATTCCAGCGTCAGGCCGAAGGGCGGCCGGATCGCTGGCACGGCCTGGGTGAACTGCGACAGGCTGGTAGTCAGGCCGACCGTCTTGCGCGGCGGCCGCACCGTGATATTTTGCGGGATCAGGCTCGTGGGCCAGTTGAAGGTGGTCATGGGCGCGCCCTCATCCTCGCCTGCTCAAATGATTTTTGACCCGGTTGGCGACGACGCCGTCATAGGCGGACAGGGCCTGCGCCACGCCCTGGCGCACCATGTCCATAATCTCCCGGTTGCCCCGCGCGCCGCTTACGCTGATTTCCATCTTACCCGGCCGATCGCCGCCGCTCATCTGGGACAGCGATGCATTCGGCCGCACCATCGCGCCCTGCGCGGTGGAGATCACTGGCTCGGGCCCGCGCTCGCCGACAATGCCGAAAGTCCCGGTCGGGATCAGGCCGCCACCCGCGAACATGCCTGCGAATCTGTCTGTCACCTGAGTGCCGTCCAGATCGAATGTCCCGCCGCCAAAGCCTGTGATGAGGCCGGGTAATTTGAGCCCGGCACCGCCCATGACGATATCGCCACCGCCGCCGCCGCCCAGCACACCGCCCAGCAGCGACCCGAACAGCCCGCCACCACCGCCCGACCCGCCACCGCCGGGGAACAGCATCTGCGCCAGCGGCGCGACGATCGCCTGCCGGATGGCAATGCGGATCAGGTCGGCGATGATCTGGTTGGCGACATTCTTGAAGGTAGCACCCAGCGATTGCGTGCCCATCACTGTCTTGGTCAGTTCATCGTTCAGCCGTTCGAGCCCATCGACCTTGATATTGTCGATAGCGTCGTTGATATTGGCGGCTTCACGGCGAAGGTCGGCCGCATAGCGCTGCCCCGGCGACTGGCTCCGCTCCGACTGCCGGGCCTGTGCCGCCGCCTGCTGCTGCGCCAGCAGGGCGCGCGCCTGTTCCGCATCGGCCACATTGCCCGACGCGATCTGCTGTTCCAGCAGGTTGCGCTGGATTTGCTGCTGGATATCGAGCGCCTGCTTTTCCAGCCTGGCGCGCGCCCTTGTATTCGGCTCGATCTCGGCCAGCGACAGCAGCGTCTCAGCCTGCCGCCCCAGCACGTCATTCGCCAGTTTCGCCTGCTCGGCCTCGAATTCGGTCCATGCCTTGCCCGCCAGCAGCGGACGCGTGCCGCCGACCGTCATTGACCCGTCAGGCCCCGTCTGGGCCGACTTGCCATAGAGCCGGTCGATAAAGGCCATGCGCGCCGCCTTCTGCGCGTCCGACAAATCCTTGTTGGTCTCGATCTCGCGCACGCGCTGGTCGCGCTCGGCCTCCAGCAGCTCGATCGCGATGTCGCGCCTGTCCTCGGCCGTGGTCGCCAGCGCCAGCTTCGCGCGCAGTTCCTCCAGCCCCAGCCGCTCGATCTCCGCCGCCTGTTCGGCTGCGATCTCCTCGGCCGTCTTGCCCTTTGGCCCCTTCGCTTTCTTGTCCCTGCCCGGCGTGCGTAGTGTAGGATCGAGGACGCCGTTTCTCAGGCTGTCCTCCATGGTCTGATATGATTTTAGATTTTGAGTTTCGAGGTTGTAATTCGCTATTGCCGCAGCGGCCTGGGCCGCCGCTTCCGGGGTGAGCGCGCCCGCGCGCTGGAGATTGTCAAGACGCCTGGTTGCCTCTTGCGGATCTAGTCTTCCCGCGAGAACATCAGAGGCGATCGTTTTCGCAGCGCCGGGCTGCACATCCTTGAACCAAAATCCGCCGCCCATGCCCCCAGTCAGCCGCTTGTCAGGTTGCTGCATGGCTTCGATCTGCCCGCGCGCTTCGGCCTGTCGCCCTTGCGCCTGTATCCTCGCCACCAACAATTGGGCCTGCGCCAGGCCAAGCAACGCCGAGCTTTGCGTCTTGATCTTGCCGGTCGTGAAATCGAACACGTCGCCCAGGATGGTCTGAGCGTCAGCGACCGCGTTCGACGAAAATTTGACATCCTTCATCGCTTTGTCGGCCGACAGAAGATTGCCGATCAGCGGCGTCAGCACGATCGCCGCGGTGCTGAGCGCAATACCCCAAGGCCCGCCCAGAAACGTAGCGAGACGGCTCGACCCACCACTCATCAGCTGCACGGCCTGGGTCACTTGCCCGATCTGCGACGCGAATATCTGCATGGGCCGGGCACCCAGCGCATACATGGTCGCCATGTCGTTGACCTGCATACCCAGCTGCTGCAAGCCCGCGCGCTGAGCGCCCGACGCACTGGTCAACGTCCCCTGCGCGACCGCCAATCGGCTGGCACCGCTGCCAGCCTCGGTCATCGCCCGGCCCAGCTTGGTCGCGCTGCCCGATGTCGCATCGAACGTCCGGCCAAGCTGCTTGCTCTTTGCCTCGGCCTGGTCGACCCCGGCATTCAGCCCGCGATCGTCGGTGCGCAGGACCAGGACGGCATCGCCCAGCTGCTCAGCCATGCGGCATTCCTTCCGGCCCGCTGCCGTCCGCTACCGCGCCTTCCGGCGTCGCCATGATCCGCATCCCGATGCCCATCACCGCGAGCTGCTCGGCGCTCGCCTTGGCGGCGGGCTGACGCACGGCCGCTTGGCCCGTCTCGCCGAGCCGCGCCTCGTCCAGTCGGCCCAGCTTCTGGCGCTGGCTTTCCGCGTCATAGCTGCCCGTGCCCAGGCCTGTCGCCTCGACACGCGCCAGCTGTTCCTCGGCCTCAAGGCGCGGGAGCATCGTCAGATAAGCCCGAACCAGCGCGCCAGGCGCTTCCGCCAGCCACCATTGGGGCGACCCGCCGTAGAAGCGCTGGAGCCGGGCAATTCGCGCACCCCAGTCAACAGGTCCGCTAGTCCCTGGCCCGTCCCCATCGCTGTCGCCATCGCTCCTGCCACGCCCAGCTTGTTGCGCATCAGGAGCCCGGAAAAAACATCGGCCACCGCGATCTGCTGCGCGCCGCTCAGCTTGGCGAAGACATTATCGGGTACGCCGACCAGCACGGCGCGCGCCAGCTGGTCGTAGAGCTTGGCCAGTTCGGCGGCGTCGTCGGCATCGTCGCTGGCGGACAGGGCATCGATGCGGCGACCCCACACGCCCATGCGGTGGCTGTCCAGCACGGACAGTTCGTCGGCGTTCAAAATCTCGTAGCGCGCGCCATCGATCACGACCACTGGCCGCACGATCAGCGTATCGAGATTGAGCAAAGGCTCGGTCATTCCCTCGCACCCCGTCAAAGCGCGGCGGCATGTTGGGCGATGAGACGCCCGAACCGCTCCTCCGCCGAGCTTGCGCCCATATCCTCCAGCGCCGTCCAGCGCAGCGCCAGGCCCGATGGCTGCGCCTTGCGATAGACCGGCGAGGGGCTGCCCGACTGGTAGCAGCGCGGCACCTCATATTGCATCGACCAGCCATCGCCATAGGGTGAAACGCCACGCGCCAGCAGCGCATATTCCTTGACCGTGCTGCTATGGCTCAGGCCGATCTTCTTGTAGCCCGCCGTGCCCACGCCCGCCGCCGTCGTGCTGGGCGCTGTGCCGGCCAGGGCCAGCTGATATTGCTCCAGCGACAAATCCCACAGCGTCAGGCCGAAGCTCAGATTTTCTTCGTCCAGGAACGCCTTGACCGGGCCAGTGGTCCCGCCCGGCTTCACTTCCTGGAAGGTGTAGCCGTGGGTCACCGTCACACCTTCGCCCGACTGATTCTTGTCGCCATTGGTGCCGACCTTGATCCAGCTGCCCGACGGGTCGGCGCTGATCAGCGGGAAGGCGGTGGCGACCGGCGCCAGCCAGAGCGTCAGGGGCGCTCCGATAATCTCAAAGGGCTGCATGGAAATATCCTTTCGTCAGGCTCAGATGGGTGAAAACGGGGTGTGGGGCGCGTCTCATGCGACGGTTTCGAGGGCGTAGAAGAGCTGGAAGGATTGCCAGACGCGCGGCCAGTCGGTGTCCGGCTCCCGGCCCGATGAATAGCCGCCCGCGCTGTTGACCCAGTGGACGAGCGTGCCGGCCGCGACGCGCCGTTGCACGCGGCGCAGGGCCAATCCCGCACGCTCGACCAGGGCCATCGCATCGCGGGGCGTAGGGCCGTAACCGAACAGATCGACGCGCAGCGTGTCATGCTCGACATTGCTGTTGCCGGTCAGGGAGATGCCGCCCGATGGCCGGATGACGATCGCGCTTGCCGGCATCGATGCCGTCTCTTCGGCTGGCAGCTCGCCGCCGAAGACGCGCGTCAGGTTGATGTCCGCTCGCAGGATCAGGACCAGCGCGCCGATCGGATCAGCCATCGCTGCCCCCAATCCCGCTCGCGCTCCCGGCAGCCGGTGCCGATTTATCATAGGCCTTGCGGATATTGTCGGCCAGGCGCGGATAGGTGGCGTCGGCGGCGGGGCGCAAATAGGGCTGCGCGCGGATCGTCACCTTGCCCACAAACTTCACGCCGCCGCCCGGCTGCGGGATCGCCAGCGCTTTCGCCGTCCTGGGCACAATGACGCCGCCCAGTTCGTGGATCAGCGCATAGCGCACGTCATGAACGCCCCAGACGCCCTTGACGCCGCCCGAGATCGGCACGGCATAATCGACGATGTCGATGCCGCCTTCCAGCACGCCGGTGCGGTTCTGCCATGTGTGGTTGGCCTTCGCATGGGCGACCGCCTGCGCCATCGTGCGGTTGACCCCCGCAATCTGCGCCGCGCGCATACGATCGGTCACAGCCGGGCCGTTCCAGATAAGGGAGCTTTCCGCCATCAGCTGATCGCCTTCAGCGCGGCTTCGACGTGATTGTGCTTGAACTGCACACGCCCCTCGATGCGCCAGCGGCCGGCGTGCAGCACGGTCCCGGCGCGATCGGTGATGTCCGCGATCTCGTCGCCCTCGGAGATATCGGCACCGATCGCGAACATCGCGCGCATATCCTCGACCAGGGCGGTCTTCTGACCATCGACCAGCTCGCGCGACTGATCCGACCAGGCGAAACAGGCGATGGGCGTACCGATCGGCGTCATCACCGCCGCGACGGGGGCGTTCCAGGCATCCTTGCCGGTGGCCTGGTTGCGCTCGATCTGCGCGCGCATGGTGAGGCGACTGCTGATCATGCCGAGGGGCCCAGCGCCTGGACGCAGTAGCGACAGATGCGCGTTGGTGCCGCGCCGCGTGCGCCATCCCATGCGCCCGGATAATCGGGCCCCTTGCCGCGTGGATGCGTGTGAAAGCTGACCTGGCCGGTCGGGAGGTCGATATAGAGAACGTCGCGGTGGAATTCCTGCGCGGGATCGATACCCCAGCCCCAGACGATGCCCAGATCATCGGCCCGGTCGGTCAGGTTCGCCGCGAGATTATCGATCGCCCAGGATTTTTTCTCATAGGCCATGCGCCGAAACGAACCGCGTCCGCGCTGGCCGCCGCGATAGACCTTGGCCCGTTCGCTGGCCTTGCAGGCACGGAATAGATCTATAGCGACCAGCCCGCGCGGGCCAGCCAATTGCAACTGCTGATAAAGCGCCTTGGTCGCGTCGCCGTCCGACCCGGCATAGACCGTCATGATATCGGCCAAGGTCATGATCATTGCGCATCGTCCAGGATGCCCGGCCCACCGACCGCACTGGCGGCCCACAGAAAGCCGGTTTCAAACTGTGTCCGCGCGACTGCCAGCGACCTTTTGTCGATGCCGGGTTGCGCAGCCATAGCGTCCAGCATGGCCTTGACCGCGACCATCGCCGCGCCTGTCTTCTCAAGAAGTTCGTTCATGATGCCCCTCGATCGAGCGCGCGATACCGTGTGTCGGCCAATATCCCGATGCTGCGGCGCTCGACCCTCTCCAGCCAGCGATGGTCGTTGAATTCGACCCGGACGGGATACCAGGCGAACCAGCGGCTCCAACGCCGACCGGGGCCGATGGCGCGACGCTTCACCCAGACCGCGCCCAAAATAGCGGCCAGGACGATAAGGACCGGCAAGGAGACCAGCAGGACAAAAGTGCCGATGATCTCGACGCCCCAGGCAGGAATGATCTGCGCCTTGAGTTTCATGCCGACACCCATTCACCGGCGAGAAGCCATCCGTGCCACTTGCAGGGCATTCCGGTGTTGAATACGGACGGGGACAAAGTCGGTGTTTCGGGATTGCCGTCCCATTCCCATTCAGGGCCGCGCCGATCCATGCCGTTGAGCTGGATCGGCAAATAGCCTTCACTGCCGCACCCGCATGGGCAGCGAAACGCAATGCCGGCGACGCCATCGGTCAACAGCGCCAGGCGCAGCTCAATCGCGCCCGCAGCCCGACCGGCTTCCGTGTCGATGTCGTCAACGACGATGGCGGGGAGCTTCATGCCATCACCATCCCGCGCCGGCTGGCCAGCGCCGTGAAGATCGCCTCGCGGTCGGCGACCGGATCGCCGGACAGCGTGAACTGATAGTCGCCCGCGCGTTCGCTCTTGAGCGCGCCGCGATAGGACAGGTCGAGCTGGATCAGCTTGATGATCGCTTCGTCGCGCGCGTCCTGCTCGCCGATCGGCGTGTAGGTGACGCGCACCAGCGGTGCCCAATAGGAACGGCCGTTGGGGCCACCGGTCAGGCGTTGGAGCGTCCGCCCGCCGTGCCGCACGGCATAATCGCCCGATGCAAGGATGATCTCGTTGCCGGCGTCGCCGCTATTGCCCGGATCGACTTCGACGATCGTCACTGCCGCGCCGACGTCCATCGGCCGCGCCAGGCGCAATGTGCGCAAGCCTCGCGATGCCGGATCGGTAAGATCGCCCAGCTCGACCGTCGCCGCGCCCGCCGGGCCAAAGCGCGCGTCCATATCGGCGACGATCCCGTCGATCATCGCCTGAAGCTCGCTATCGTCCAGGTCGGAACCTGTGCGAATTTTGACCCGGTCGAGCAGCGCCATGGATCAGGCCTTCGCCTGGGCCTTGGAGGTGCTTCTGCCAGATGACTTGTCGCTGCCGCCCTTCTTTTCCTTGTCCTCGGCCGGAGCCTTTTCCTTGGTCTCGGCGGGTGCGTCGGCTTCCTTCACGGACAGCTCCTGGGGCTCAGAGGTGACAGGCGGCGGCGGGGGCGGCACGTCGTCGATCGGCGGCGTCGGATCGACCGGCAGCCCCGGCTCGTCTGCGACGATGGGTGGTGCCCAGATGAACGACGCGATCTCGGCTGGAATTTCCTCGCCGATGCCCGGCATGGCGAGGCCAAGCGTTTGCGCGGCGGCGACCTGGCGTTCCAGCAAAGGCAGGAACATGTCGAAGCCAGGGATCGGTGCCCAGTGATGCGCTTCGTCATCCACGAACTGGAGCGCTTCGACCGTCAGGCTGGGATGCTGGACGATCGCGAGCAGCTGCGCGATGTCCATCTCGCCCTTGGCAAAGGGTCGCCAATCGGCACCGAAAGAAAGGCCTGCGACCTCCAGTTCGGTCAGCCCGGTGCCCTGGCCCAGGGCCACGCGCAGGATCGCATTGAGATAGGTCTCGGTGAGCAGCTTGCCTTCCGCGATATCGCCATCGACCAGGCCGAACTTCTCGGCCGCGCTATCGGGGATGTCGTCACCGGGCGAGGCATAGAGCCGCGCGGCGCGTGGATCGCCGGCCGCGACCAGGGCGGTCGCGCAGGCGGTCAGATATAGTCGTGCGGTGGCCTTCATCACGCGTCTCCTCAGAGGGTTTCGTAGAGATCGACAATCACGGCCGTGCCATTGAGCGCCGAATTGAGCGTGACCGTGTTGCTCTCCAGCGCGCTGGCGGAAACCGCGACGGTCGGGGCCGTGCCCTCGCGCACATTGGCGAGGAAGGCGAAGATCACGCTGTTGCGGCTGAGCTTGAGCGGCAGGCCGAGCTTTGCCCCGGTGCCGATCCGCACGCGCTCGGTATTGGCCACGGCATAGGCGGGCAGCGTCACCTGGGTCACCGTCCTGAACGCCTTGTTGCCCGACACGACGGACACCCCGGCCAGCACGATCGTCTCGGTGATGACCTCGCCGCCGATGTTGGTGCCGACGATCACGACATTGCCCGCGACATTGGCGTCATTGCCCTTGACCGTCAGGCAGCGCGCGACGTCGGGCGCGGTGAAGCCCGTCGTGACGATGGTGGTTGCGCCGCTGGCCATGGCCGTGTCGGCGAGGACGGCGCTGTTGACGCCCAGCGCGGCCGAACCGAGCAGCAGCGATACGACGCGCGAAAAGGAACCCGGAATTTTCATGACTATCTCCTGGGGAGGCAAGAAGGAGCGCCCGGCCAGTGCATATTCGCACCGACTGCCCCCCGGCTCGGGCGCTCCTGACGACCAGTCCCCTTGTTAGAGGCCGGTGACCTCGCAGAAGGCGGCGGGACGGAAGGTGACCAGCACGGCGCGCATGTCGCCGCGCACGGTCCGCTTGCCCTCGGCAAACTGGGTGCCGACATAGCCAATCTGGATGTCCACGCCCTTCTTCTCGAACAGGCTGATCCAGGCGGGCTGGAACGAGCCGACCATGCCCCATCCGGCCGCCACCGCATCCTGCTGGACGACGGGCAGGCCCCAGAGCCGCTCGGGACCGGCCTCGCTTGGGCTGCCCCAGATGTAGACGCCGTCCGCCGTGCGCATCAGGCGGATGCCCTGCCAGTCGGTCGGATGCATCAGATGATGGGTCGGCACCGCGCGGCCAACCAGGCGGACCTTGGTCATGCCCTTGAAATAGGCGTCCGGCACCGGGTCGGCACCCTTCGCCTGGGTCTGGATACCCGCCGTGTTCTTGAGGCCGCGTAGGTTCGGCGTACTGCCGTTGCCGACCAGGCACTGGCCGTCCAAGCGCTGGCGGATGCCAAAGGTAAGGCGACCGTTAAGATAGCCCGACATGCTCGGCACGTCTTCAAGCTGTTCGTCGGTGACCGGCACGCTGTCGGTGATCTTCTCGACATTGTTGGACCGTTCGGTGAAGGCGAAGGTCGATTCCGCGAAGGTGCCGCCCTCGGCCGTCTCGGCCGCCCCGTGGGTGCGGGTCGTTTCCTCCATATATTTATAGGCGGCCTGATCGGTCTGGAACATCGGGATGATGTCGAGCAGCTGGATCGGCCGCGTCGCTGCGTCGAGAAAGCCGGGCGCGCGGATGCTTTCCGGCGCGAAGCCAGCCCCGCGCGACATCAGCGTCTTGGAACCGATCGTGTCGAACGCCGCACCCTTGGCAAGCATGTCCGAAGGCCAAAGCTCTTCGAAGTTGAAGGTGATGCCGCCCTTCTCGCCGCGCGACGCAAAATCCTGGTAGCGCTTTTCCTCGCATACCAGTTCACCCAGCGACTTGATGACGTGGCCGCCTTGCTGGCCACCCTTGCCGGCACCAGGCAGCGGAAAGCGGCGACGCGACTTCTCGCGGTCGGCATGTTCCTTGGCGGCCAGCTCGGCCCCTTCCAGCTTTTCGGCATGTTCGGACAGCTCGTTCAGCTCCGCATTCATCGCCTTGACCTTTTCGGCCACGGCGACGGAGCCCTTCACGTCGGCACCCAGGCAGGTCACCTTCCGGAAATCATAGCCATCCTCCGTCTTTGCCTCCGCAAAGACCTTGCCCAGTTCGTCCTGCTTTGCGCCGAGCTTCTCGCGCGCCTCTTTCAGGCTCAGTTCCGCTACCGACATATGCTTACTCCCGCTCACCGGTCCGTTGATGTTGGAGCCATATGGCGGGAGGCGCAGGCAGCTTGCGCCCCGGACGCATGTCCGTGGCGGGAAGGGGTGGCGATGGAAGGAACGGCCTGTTGTTACCCCAGGACGGGGGACAATGGCAACGCAAACGCCGAACGAGGCGCGCAGGTTGCGCCGATCGGTGTCAAACCTGCCCGCAAAGCGTTTTGAGACGCACTAAGACAGCAGGCGACACCCCGGAAGGCCCGCAGAGTGCGGAAACACGCTGGTGGGCCTCCTGGGGGCTTTATGGGGATAGCCCGATCAGCCCTTGATATGGTCGCGCGCCAGACCCTTCAGCCAGCCGGCCAACGCGGCCTCTGTCGCTGCCCTTTCTTCCGCGCCGATCGCGCCGGGGGAGACCAGCGCCTTGCCGATCGCGACATGGATATCGGCAAGCTGCTTGCGCCCCGTCGCGGACAGGGCGGACGCGTCGCCTGTCAGCGCCTCGGCCAGTTCGCCCAGCTGGGTGATGAGCGGCGCGAACGCCGCATCCTTCAGCGCCTTGATCGAGAGCGTCCCGGTGCCGACACCCGCGCCGCGCAGCACGGGCGAGATTTCGTCGCAGTCGAGGCGCTTGAGAACGCGGATGCGGTTGCCCTCGCGCTGTTCATAGCCCGCGTCCAGGATCGCGAAGCCATAGCTCCATTGCTGCACCGGCTGCCCCTTGGACAGGTCGAAGGACAGGGCCGCGTGCCATTCCTTGCCGGCCTGGCTGGCCAGGTTCAGCGTGAAGTCTGCGACCGCCCAGCCATTCTCTTCATGCAGCCAGGCCTTGCCGAACGGCATCGACCGCCGATCATGCGCCGGGATCATCTGCACCCACTGGCCACCGCCTTCCTTCCAGGTGAAAGCACCGGGGGCATAGGTGTCGCCATCGCTGTCGATCGCGGCCAGCTGGGCGATGCGGGCGCGACCGGTGCCGGCCTCGTCCATCTTCTCGATCGTCACGCTCTTGGTGAGCCCCAAACCAGTCATATCGTCAGTCCTCCTCGAAATTGGGCGCGAAGCTCAGCGTCCCGTTGGGATGTTCGGCCGCCGCCATGGCAAGCGCTTCGTCGGCGGTGACGATCGACCCGTTGCGGGCCATGTGGCTCAGCAGCGATCGGCCCGGACCAAGCCGGCCGTCGAATATGATGAAACTGCCGACGCCCGCCGCGCGGCCGCGCTCGATCGTCGAGATATTCTGCGCATATTTGGTCTCGGTCCGGGCGATCACGCGGGCGCGGACTTCTGCGCTGTTCCAGGGACCACCCTCGACATGCGCGCCGATCCGGTTGGCGAGCGCCTGTGCGCCTTCGCCGGCAGCGCGCCCTTCCGCCAGTGCCTCGAACAGGGCGGAGCGGCTCTGCCCCTGAAGGTCGATCAGACCGGCCCTGCGCCCGCCCGCCGCGACGATCGCCCGCGCGACCTGGTCCGGCATCGACGCGCCCAGGCCCGCATGTTCGGCCGCTTCCTGGATCGACTTGGCGACTTCCAGATATTGGGCCTCATGGCCGGCGCGCATCCGGCCCGACCAGGCGTCGATGCCCAGCTTCTCCAGGATCATCGCGACCAGCAGATCGTCGGACTTCTCGCCCCGCTGTTCCTTGGGCAGGCTGACGTCCGCCTCCAGCAGCGGCAGCGCCGCCTCGACCGCCGCTGCGCCCATGCCGCTAAAGACGCCTCTGAGCGGCGTCTCAAACGCCTTGGCGAGGGCGTCGCCACTCCGCTGCGTTATCAGCACGAACGCCTCGCCCCGCTTCATCGCGTCCGGGCTGGCGCGGCGCTCCGCCTTCATCCCTTTCGGATCGGCTACCACGGGATCGCGCGGGGCGCGGGGCGCGACGGGCGCGCGCATTCCCTCGGCGGGAACTTCTATCAGGTTGATCGGGCGCAGGTAGAATTTATGGCTGTCATCGGCGTCCATGCCGATCCCCATGCGATATTCATAAACGGTGATCCCGGCGCTGCGGAGCGCCTTGCCGAAGCGCTCGACCTTCTTGTCCACATCTTCCTGAAGCGCCAGCACCTCGCTAATGTCCCAGCCGACCTTCTGTCCGGCAGCATTGCCAAACTCGCCCAGCAGCGATCGTTGCAGTTCGTCGGCAAACATGCGCGCGAAGGGCAGGACGCCATTGTTCCAGGCGAGCTTGCGCATCTCCTCCATGGTCGCGCCGACCTTCGTCGCCTGAAGCCCAGCGCCAAAGCCCACGACGGCGGCGGGGATGCCCAGGCACGCGCAGACCCGCTCTTCGGCGACGTCGCGCCCCTCGCTCATGTTGAGCTGCTGCGGATTGAAGCCATAGGCCTGGACGTCGGTCGGCGCGCCCATCACCAGCGGCCCGCCGCGATTGTCGCCACCAAATGCCTGTTTGAACCACGTCTTAGTCGCCTCGACATCCTCGGGCGCGGGCATGGCCCCGCCCTTCGGGCTGATGACGACGCCGGGAACGCCCATGTTGCGCAGGAGCGAGGCGACGAAGTTGCTGCTCTCCAGGTCGATGAAAATCTCGCGGATCACGCCGTCCAGGGGAGACAGCCCCATGCGGATATTGCGCGGGTCGATGCCGTGCCGGAAATGCACGACGTCCTGCGGCTCAATCCGCGACGGCTCCATCCCGCCGCCCGGACTATAGCGATAATAGCTGATGAACGTCTCGCCATCCTGGTCCCAGCGCGGCTCCATCATCCAGTGCGGCACATACCACAGCTCGGCCGGGCGACCCGCGCCATTGCGCACGATGATCCAGTAGGCGTTGCCGGATATGAGGAAGCTGACCAGCGTCGCCATCCACAGCGCGATGTCGCCATAGAAGGGGTTGGGATTCTGGATCAGCGCCAGCATGGCATGGCCGGGCATGTCCTCGACATCGCCATTGGCCTTTTTCAGGCGCACGATCAGGTTCGCTTCGGGCAGCGCGCGGCCGATCCACATCACCGGCGCAGTAACGACCGAGCTGTCCAGCCCGTCGCCCACTTCCTTGCGATAATCGAATCGCGTGCGCTTGAGGAACTGCGACAGGAAGGGCGGTGCGCCCGGATGCAGCATGGAAGAGACTGCCTTGGCGGCTTTGGTCAACCAATTCATTGGGGAATCCAGTTCGCGTCGAGATAGTCTTCGTAGGAGCTGCTAAGTGCGCGCAGGCCGGCGGCGGTCACTTGCAGCCCTGTCTTCGGATCGGGCACGATCAGTTGCGGCATCATGCGCTCGCGAAGGTATCGGCCGATCACCCCGTGATGTGCGTCGAACTGCTCCATCGTCACAGCGCCGTGCTCGATGATCGCGCGCATGACATAGGCGATAGCATTTAATTCAACGTCGGACGGGCGCTCGGAAGTAGTTGCCTTCGGCTCGATCAGCGGACGCCACGCTGGGCTGTTGCCGTCACCGGCAGCATGAATGGCAAGGCCGAGCGACCAGAAGCGATCCGAGTGGCCGTCAGGCGTGCGCTCGGCCGTGAAGCGGATATTGCCTGCCGCCGTCGTCTCTTTCGTCACTGCGCGCAGATCGGCCCGGATTTTGGGGTCCTGGGGAATACGCAGCCGCTTATCTTCCATCTTCCCGCGCACGGGGTAGGCCAGCGCCTCCTTGACCTTGGGCGTGAAGGTTACGCATTCGACCTTATATTTGCCGAACCGGCGCTGGGCATCGTCGCCCCAGCCGATACCTAGCCCGGTATAGTCGATGCAGGTCCGCGCGCACCGCTCGATCCAAGGCCACAGGATTTTCTCCTGGTCCGGCTTGCTCATATTCTGAAGCGCCTCGACATGGCGCGTGTAGAGAACGTCGCCGAGCTGCTCGAGCACCCACAGGACGGTCAGGTCCTTCTTCCGGCCGATATCGATCCCGGCATAGAGCGTGCCGCCCTCCTGCTGTTTCCAGTCGAGCCCTTCGGGATATTCGCTGCCAAGGATCAGGTCATATTCCAGGAAAGCCGCATCGTCGTCGGCGGGGATGCACATATATTCCTGGAGGAAGCTTTCCTCATCCGCGCACCCGCCCTTCACGAAGTCGTAATAGGCCGCTTCATCCATCGCCTGAATCGGATCGTCGGTCGGCAGGGACTGCTGCAACTTGTAGAGAAAGCCGTCATCCAGGGCGTTCTGGAGCGTGACGGTGTGCAGGCTGATCTTCTTCGGGTTCCCCTTCTCCAATATCTCGACGATCAGTGTGTTGAAGAAGTTCTTGGTGCCGCGATAGGTCGAGATGACCTCCAGCTGCCCACCCCAGGTGATGCCGGGATAGGCGATGGCCCAAAGCTTTTTGGGGTCGGGGTGGAGCGCGAATTCGTCGAGCACGCGCCCGCCGCGCTTGCCCGCCTGGGCGTCGGGATTCGACGACATGCTATTGATACGCTTGCCGTTGGCGAAATTCAGCGCATAGGCGGTATGCTTTTTGGCTTCGTCGATAACGATTTCGCCCAGATCGCGCGCGGCCAAGTCCTGGATACCGGCGAACAGTTTGCAATCTTCCAGGAACAGGCGCGCCTGAATATCGTCGCGCGAACTGACCCATTGATCGAAGCGCGCGCTGGCCAGGCTGGTGCGCGACACGGACGAGTATGCCGTCGCCCAGCTGAAGCCGAGCTGCCGGCCCTTCCGTGCCAGCTTCAGGCGCGACTGGTCGGCGATCCAACGCCCCTGGTAGGGCAAGAAAATCGCTTCCGGATTGGCGGGGATGATCTTGGCGTTGCCCATCACACCACGCCGAGGCGGCGGTTGATCTCGGCCAGCGTCTCTTCCGAAACGCCCGCCTTGCGGCCAACCGCTTCAACTTCCTTGGCAGCCTCGGCCATCTTGGCCCGGTCACGCGCTTCCAGCTTTTCGCGATGCTCGATCGAGCCGCGCTGCGCGTCCACCGCCAGCTTCACCGCGCGACCGATCTCGGCCAGGCCTTTGCTGGATACGCCGTCCTCCAGCAGCTCATAGGCCGACACCTTGATCATTTCCGCGATGGCCACCGTCACCTGGTCCGATCCGTCCGATCCCAGCTTGTCGATCATATCCGACGTGATCTTGCGGACTTCGTCCAGGCGGCGGAACTGGAAGGCCTTGCGCAACGACCAACGGTTGAAGGCAGACTTGCTGACGCCGCCGATGCCGCGATCGGCCAGGCGCGCATTGAACTCGTCCAGGATCGCGATCTGCGGCATCGTCCGTTCGCGCAGCTGTTCCAGCGCCCAGCGGATATCCTGCTCGGCATCGTCGGGCAGCATGTCGATCGACGACAGCCGGCCACGCCCCTCGCGGCGATCGACGCCATCGCTGCTCATCTCAGTTATCGTCGCCGGGGCGCGTGATGCCTACGATCACCTCGCGCTCGGCGACATGGTTGCGCCCCAGCTTCGTCACGTGCGCGATCATCACCGTGCCGGCCTCGCTGACGTCGATCGCGCCCAGCTCGGCCATCTTGAGCAGCTGCGTGCGCACCCACTCGCGTGACCGGCGGATCGCGAAGGCGTCCAGCACCCGCATCAGGCTGACTTCGTTCATGCGACCGTCCACCTGAAGGACAAGTTCCTTCAGGATGATCAGCCGGCCATCCTCGTTGACCTTGGCGTCGTAATTCATGCCTTCTCTCGCAGATAACGGTCGATGCGATCGACGGTGCGGACCATGCCGGCCAGCTCGCTTTGCTGGCGGTTGGTAATGCCGAGCAGCTCGACGAGCTGAAGCTTCACTGCGTTGACATCGTCTTTCGTGGGCAGATGGACGATCTGCCCCTCGATCCGCAGCGTCCGATCCTCGACCAGGTCCAGCCGATCCTCGACCTTCTTGACCCGCTCGCCCTCGGCGCTGCGGCTCCTCTCATACCAAGTCCAAAGCATGTTCGCCGCACTGACCAGCAAGGCCAGGATGGCTGGTAAATTCGCCCCGCTATTCACAACGTCTCCCGTTTCATCACCTGAAAACATGCGCCAAGTCCTTCAGCGCTGGCCGTTGACATCGATCGAGGCGGCCCGGTTCCAGGCCTTGATCAGATGCTCCAGTCTCAGCGTGTTCACGGTGCTGGCGTCGATGTCGGTTCCATCCACGATGGCCGCGTCACCGGGCCGCACAGGTCCGGTGGACAGGGTGGGAAGGCCGGGCAGCTGCGCGTCTGCGCCACGACCGGCACTGCCGGTTGCACCTTGTCCCGTTCCCCTGTGCAGGCGGTCAGCAATAGCAGCGCGCAAAGCAGCCAGGTCCTGGCTATAGTCATGGGAAACCTCCTGAAGAACACCTGACCACTCGCGTTGCACCCGCTGGATGTTCGCGCGATCGAGCCGCGCCGCCTCGACACGCGCGGCGGCGACCAGGCCGATGAATTTTTGCATCTCCGCCTTTTGCGCGACGAACTTGCCGTGCCAGGCGGCGGCCTGGACGCGGCGATCCTCGGCCCGGTCGGAGGCGCGAAGATAGAGGACATGCTGGACCGCCAGCACGAGCAGCAGCCCGGCGATGACCAGCCGGACCGGCTTGGCGATCAGCCACATCAGCCCGTCGAGCAGAAAATCCACGATCGGGCCGAAGATCAGGCCAGTCGCGTTTGCGAGCAGCGATACTATCCCGCGCTTCACAGGGCGATCCGATCGGCCCGCGTCTTGTCGGGCGTCAGGTTGGTGAAGCACACCCGCATCCGATCGACATTGCGATTGACGATGCCTTGCACCACCTGGCCGCCTGCCTTGTTCCATGCCTCGAAAGCCCGGCAGGCCATGTACCAGTCGCCGGCCTGGAACTGCTTTTGCATGGTCGATCCGCAAAAAGCCTTCACGCCGAACTGATAGGCATGGTCGATCGAAACGCCGAGCTGATAGGGGCTGTTCTGGATCGCAGGCGCGCACTGGAGGACGCCCCGGCCAAAATCCGACCGGATCGCCTTTTCCAGGAAAGCGCGGCATTCGCTGAGCGTATATTTGCGCATCGGCACGCGCGTTTCGCCCGTGCAGACCGTCCATTTGTCGAGATGACCGTTGAGGACGGTGCGGTAGGGTTCCGTCTTGGTCCCCTCCCACTTGGTCGTCAGCCCCATAGCGACGGCAATGGCCGCAACGCTGACCGATCCGCCCAGGATCGCCTTGCCTGCGTCAGCCATGGCGGAACCCCGCCGGATGAATGAGATGATGCCCTTTGCCCATGCCCGACTTGTGCGGGAGGCTGCCTCAGCTCTCGCCCCGGACGCGTGTCCGGTGATCGGTCAGAACAGGGGCAATTGCCGATCGTCCACTGGTCGTCCGATCTTGGCGATGCGACGACGAACGGTGCGGATCGTGTAACCAGTCGCCAGCGCTATGTCACGTTCGGAGCGCCCGGACGCGATCATCGCGTCCATCTCGGCCCGCTTGAGCATCATCTGCTCATAGACATGGCCGGTCGGCCCCAGGGGCAGATCGACCCGGACACCGGCATGGCCATCGGCGAATTTCCGGCCGATCGCCAGCGCTGCATCATGGCCGACCAGCTGGCTCAGCCAGTGATCGGCACCGGGTGCGGGCGGCAGATAGATTTGGGTGCCGCCGCGCGCCTGCGCGATGGCCAGCGCCGCGTCCTCGCCCGCGACATCTGCAATCGCGGCGAGGACGCCGGGCAGAGGAAGGGGCGCATGGACGGTCACCGCTGCGGCGACCGATTCCGGCCGAGCGCCATGAAGCGGCACGCCAGGCGCGGCTCCATGATGACGGTGGTGACGGTGTCGCCGCGCACGACGAAGCTGTAGCGGTCGATGGTGATCAGGAAATCGGTCGCGCCGATCGAACAGGCGGCGCTATAGGCCCGCGCCAGCGTGGCAGAGAGCGCCTGGCGCGTCTGGCCGGCCGACATGCCATGCGTGCCATCCATGAACCGCATCAGCGCGACATCGGATATTTGCGGGCCTTTCGTCATGACAAGGCACCATCGGGCCGGGCAAGGCCAGCCTTGCGCAGCCAATTCCCCATGCCCGCCGCCGCGCGGGGCCATGACAGTGGATCGCGCCCCGGTCGAAGCCCGCCGAACGCGAAGGCGGCACTGGCGACGGTCATGTCCTGCTGCGCAACGCCGGCCGCCTTCAGCCGGCCAAGGATCGTCACGCACAGCCCTTCCTGCAACTGCTCGACCGATAGCGCCTCGCCATCCAGCCCGCGCTGTGCCCAGCCATTGCGCTCCGCCATCGCCTTGAGCGCCTCGATCAGGCGATAGCATTCGGACTGGCGCATCCAGGCCATGCGTTCGCATTTGAGCTGTCGCGCCGCGAACGCCTCCAGCGCCGTCTCTGATGGATTGCGCACCACGCCCAGCTGATAGAGCGAGATCCAAAGCGCGCGCGCCTTGCGGGCAGATGGATGCTCGGCACGGGCGGGTTTCGCCTTGCGCTGCGCCCCCGGTCGAACGGTCGCCGTAAAGCCCAGCCGTTCGAATTCGGCCAGCGCCAGGTGCAACTCGCCGATGTCCATGTCGGCGGCGCTGCTCTTGCCGGGCCTGCCGTCCTTCGCCGTCACCCGGCGCAGGATTTCCCGATAATCTTCCTTTTCGATCCCCAGCTGCTTGGGGGCGATATGCAGCTTGGCGATCAGCGGTCGGCGCGGGTCGGCCGTCATGGAACGGGCAGCTTGTGCCATGGTCAGTCCTCCTGAAGATCGCGGAAATGGTCGAGCAGCCGATCCGTCATGCGGCGGAAAGCCGGGTCGCGAGGCCGCAGCTCTTCCTCGGCCTTTGTCCAGGCAGACCGAACGGTCGAATGGTCCCGACCGCCGAGCGTTCGCCCGATCTGGTTGAGCGACCTTGAGCCCAGCCGCAGGGCGATCCAGACGATGGCGGCACGGGCGCGCACTAGGTCCGCCTTCCGGCAGGGACCGGTGATGGCGGACCGGTCGAGCCCCATATGCCAGGCGACCTCGGCGATGATCGCGTGCAGGCCGTCGCGGCGCGCCGGTAGATGACCGCCGATCATAGCCGCCATGGTCACGGCGCTGTCGATCGCCGCCCTCACTGGCCCGCTCCCAACGCCAGCCCCAGCACAATGAGGACATAGATCAGAAAGCCAGCCCGCAGCAGGTCCCAGCACAGCAGAACCATTTGCGCCCGTGACAGGCGCACGCCCGTCACCGGATCGGTCAGCAGGGCGCGCCACGCCCTGCTGATGACGCTGCCCGGCGCGGGCTTCACTGGTCCGCCTCCCGCGCCGCTTCTGCCCGATCCGCCGCTTCAATCAGCACCCCGGCCATCTGACGGGCCTGTTCGGGCATCAGGTCGGCCACGCACTGTTGCGCGCCCTCCAGTGCGAAGGCGAGACGCACGACGATATCGCCACTGTCGTCGCAGGTCGTGCCAATGGCGATTTCAGGGACGCCGCTCATGACGCGGTCGCCATGTTGACGGAGACCGCTTCCCAGGCCGATTCCGCGTCAGGGCGGCGATAGATGCGGACATAACGCTTCGACCCGATAACCCGGATGCTGTCCCGGATCGCGCGCATCGCCTGCTGCCAGCGATCATCCTCAATATCCAGCCGCAGCAGGTAGAACAGGTCGTTGCGGTTGACCTTGCCTTGGCTGTCCACGTCGAAGGCGCGGTTGATCACCGCTTTCAGTTCTTCGCGCGTACCCTGGCTCCAGTCGCGCAGGCATTCGTCGACCAGTTCCTTGGCGATCTGCAATTCCGGCCCGAACGAGATATTCTCGCCCACGCCGACATCGACCTTGAGCAGGCCGTCATAGGAGACGAAGGACAGGTTGCCCTTTTTGCCGCCGCGCTTGGCACCATATTCCTGCTCGATCAGGGCGACGAAGGCATCGACATCGTCCAGCGTATGCTGGCGAAAGCGCGCCACCTGGGCGCTGATCGGTTCGGCAAAGCCCATGATCTTGCGGACCAGTTCGTCCTGCAACAGGTCCTGCGGCTTGACCGCCTTGGCCGGGATCAGCCCGCCCTTGCCGTCGATCATATAGGTGACGCCGTCAATCTCGCGGCGGCCTTCGGAATTGGTGATGGCATTCATGACTTGGGTTCCTTTTATCGGGGGGGTTAGGCGGCGGCCTGCACGGACACCTGGGCAGCAGCGTCTCTCAGATGGGCCAGATCGAGCGGGCTCCCGTCCGCGTCGGCCATCATGTAGGCGAGGCGCAGGGCCTTACTGGCGCGTCGCAGCGCGCCGGGACGCATGGCGATCTCGCGCAGGTAGGCGATGATTTCCGGCTTCTCGATTCCCCATGCGGCGGCGAGCGGGGCCAGGTCGGTTTCCAGCGCCTGGGTCTGTTTGATGTTCAGGCTGATGCGGCTGAACAGCTGGGGGAATTTCGCCAGCTTCTGGACAAGATCGGTATCGCCCAGCAACGCGATCCCGACGCCTGACAGGTCGTTCCAGGACCGTATTTCGTCGATGGCCTTGGATGACAGATGCTGCGCTTCGTCGATGATCAGCAGGGCGTTGCGATACTGTTCGACCCGCCTGCGGATTCGGCGCGACAGCGCCTGCGGCGTCCCCTTGATGTCGCGCTCCCCCATCGCTTCGAGAACCTCGATCTGCATGGTGTTCACGCCGGCGGTGGACGATGTCATGGTTGCGTGGAAAACGTTGGGGTGGCTCCAGGCGAAGCGCTTGGCCGACCGTGTCTTGCCCGTGCCCGGCACCATGGCCGCCACCACGATCTCGCCCATGCGGCCGAACTGGAACAGCTCCATCAACCGGGCGCTGCTGCCAGTTTCGTACCATTCCGGCATCGCCCGCGGCTCGATCTCGATCGACGCATGATTGGCCAGCGACTGGCGGTAGCGGGCCACCTTCTCGGCGACATTCTCTTCGCGCCCGCCATAGCCCTTTTCGGACATGAACTGGCTCAGCGTGCCATTGGGGATGCCGGTCAACCGCGCGATCTCGCGCACGCCGACATTCAGTGCCGTGCGATGGTCGATGATCCAGCGCCGTTCCTGCTCGATGTCGATAGGCTGTGTGGTGTCGTCAGTCATGCTATGCGTCTCCTGTCTCTTCAGTGGGACGGGCGCGCGGGACGGCGTAGGAAACTGCCCGCGCGCCCAATTCAATCGACCGCCCGCAAATGGCCGAGCGCGGCGAAAATCCTGCTTTCCGATGGTTTTGGCTGGGCGGGAGTCGGCGCGACCGCCTTCAGTGCCGCCGCCGTCTGACCGCGATGGCGCACGATCCGCACCGCGCCCGGTTCAGGCATGATCGGTGCCGGGGCGTCGGCCTGGCGCGCCGCCACCTGTTCGGCCGCGAGCAGCTGCTCGGCCTCCAGCCCGTCGCGGATTCGGCGACGATGTTCCTTCCACCGCTTGCCCGTGATCCGCGCGCCCTCGGCATTGTCGAATCCGGTGTCGGCAATCAGCTGAGCCGCGCCCAGATAATGGCCGCCCTGGTCGTAGAGATAGATTTCGCGGTGCAGATCGTCGGGGTCGAAGCGGACCGTGACCTGGTTGCCGCGCAGATGGCTGCACCCTTCCGCCCAATAGCGGTTGCCGAACAGGTCGATCTCGCCCGTGTCGCTGTTCACCCGCTTCTGATCGGCCGCCAGTAGCGCCATGCGCATATGTTCCGGCTTGGCTTTGCCGATCGGCGCGGCGGCGTAGCTGGCGGCGAACACATCGTCGAAGCTGCGCCCGGCATAGAAGCGGCCCTTACGACCCAGCTTGGCATTATGCTTGGCGATTCCGGCATCGACATGGGCGACGAATTCGGCCCAGGCCATCGCCCGCGTCCCGTAATTGTGCGGCTTGTTCAGCACATTATTGCCGGTATAGGCGCCCTCGGTCGCAGGATGCCGGCTGATCGTGTCGCACAGGTCGCGAAACGCGCGCTCGATCGGCTTGGACTGGCCGCGATAGGGCAGCGCCCAGTGTATTTGGATGCCCAGCGCCGTCAGCAGCCCGGTAGGGTCGGACGGCAGCACTTTGAAGCGAAAGCGGGTGAGCGCGCCGCCCGTCAACCATTTGCTGGCAAAGCCCCGGCCATTGTCGAGCAGGCAGTGGACCGGAATCCCCCAATTTGTGATGAGGTCGGCAAAGGCCAGCCGGGCGAGCGCCGCGCTTTCGCTCTCGCCGATGCGCCAGGCCAATATCTTGCTCGAATGAATGTCCTGGATCGCGACCATCATCGGGCGGATCGGCTTGCCGCCACCGGGCGGCGTCACCATCACGTCGAACTTGTGCCCGTCGATATTGACCCATTCCAGCGCATGCAGATGCTCGACGGTGCGGCGCTGGGCGGGAATCGAGCGACGCAGCGCCTCTTCGCCCTCGCGCGCCAGCTTCAGCACGTCCGGGTGGACCTCGGCCTCCAGGCGACGTCTGAACGTCCGCTCAGACGGCAATGAGCGGCCCATCTGCGCGGCGACGGCGGCAACGCGCTCATAGCAACTGGCATAGGTGGCAGACGACGGGCGCAGGCAGTCGGATTTGTAGAGCGTCCACAATTCAGGATCGATCTCGGCTTCCTTGCCGCCGCCCTTGCGGCGCGGGGCCAGGGCGGGCAGCCAGTCGGCCCGCGCCACGCCCTTGACCAGGCTCATCCACACCCGCACGGTCGAAACGCCGATGCGCTCCCTCCGTGCGATGCCCACGACCGCCGCCGTCCAGTTCATGCCGCTCTCCTTCAAAAGATAGATGTCGCGCACGACGGCCAGGCGCTTCTCCGCCTCGGCCTTCGTCGTCGCGCCCTGCCGGTCGTACCAGGGCCAGCCGCTTGTCTCGGTGGCCTGTGCGGGCGTCGGGCGCGCACCGATTCCTCGCCTGGCCAGCTCCAGTCGGGCGGGTCCGGGAAGCAGGGAAATATGATATTCGGTGCCGCCGCCGCGTGCGACGCGGGGACGGCACAATGGCGCGCCATCCTGCTGCCGGAACCGCCACCCCTCATCCCGGATGCGGCGGTTCATCGCGCTCTTGTCCGTGGGCAGGCCGGGCAGACGCAGCTCCGCCAGTTCGGCGGCGGTGAACCATTCATCCGCCCCATCCAGCGGCACGCCCGACAGGTCGGCGGGCTGCGACTGGCCAAAATCAAGTCTAACGATGGCTGTCACGAATCTTTTCCCCCCGAATGAGCGGTGCCTGACCGGCAATCCGCTGACGTTCTTCCCTGAGCTGGGCGATCTGCCGGTCGAGATGGCCCAGGCGCGCGGTGTGGACCTCTTCGCCCACCAGCAGCGCGGCCCCGATTTCCCGCATGATCGGATCGAGCAAATCCTGCCGGTCGGTCACCGCGACCAGCGCCAGGCAGCGCGACATGATGACCTTGTGTCCCTTGCGCGCCGGGCTGGCATAGGCGTCGAGCATGGTGACGTTGATCTCTTCGCCCAGCAGCTCGCCCATCTCGGCCGCGATGACGCCACGGCTACGGCCCTCGGCGGCGGCACTCGCGAGGATGGTGCCGACCATGGCGGAAATGCGCTTCTCCAGCCCCGCCAGCGAGGCTGCCGCGCGCGCCATCGTCGGAGCATCGAACGCGAATCCGATCTGGGCGGGATGCGCCTTAGCCTTGGGCATCGCCCGCTCCGTTGCAGTTGGGGCAAGGCAAGCCGCGCCGAAGCGCTGTCGAGGTCGGCGGAATTTCGCTCCAGCCGTCATCCCGGCCGCATCGCGTGCAGCGGAAATGCGCAGCGCTCTTCCCCCGGATGGACAGGCCGGAATCGACTGCGTGCATCATGACGCGCGGCGACCGGCGCGGGCGTATGTGGCCGAACAGGTCGGTCATCCCGCCCATCCTTCCAGAAAGGCAACCGCCGCCGCCCTCAGATTGGCGAACAGCGCCAGTTCGTTGGCATCCAACCAGCACGACTTGTGGGGCGTGTCGTCGATGCCGATCGCCAACTTCAGCGCCTCGGCCAGCTTGGCCACGACTTCATCGTTGAAAGGGCTGGCTTCGGTGTAGTTGCCCTCACGTGCGAACCGAAGAAGCTCGGATACGGCCTCGCTGGCCTGCGCCGCCGCGACGATCGCCGACTCTTCCAGCGTCAGGCTCATGAAAGCCTCCGCCAGCTGATGACCTTGCCGTCCCGCATGGCGACTTCGGTGCTCACGTCCGGCGCGCTCGAAAAATCGATGCCGAAAAACAAAGGCGCGCAGGGTTTCGGCCCGCGCCGCGATATCGGCAGGATCATCGCGTGATGCCCGCGCGGTTGACGCTGGGCCGGGCCGGCGCGGCCTGTGATGCGCGGCGCGTTCACGCCTGCGCCTCGCTGTCAATCGTCTCAATCAACCGGCCCAGATAGGCGATGGCCTGGAGCGCATGGTTGCGCCGGTCGGCGCGATCGACGATCACGTCACCCGCCATGCGCGCATGGTCCGCCGCGTTCTCGCCATGATCAACATGGGCGAAATGGCATCCCAGTACGGGATCGGTTTCCAGCCGCTTGAGACCCGAATACAGGCAGTGCGCCTCCGCCAGCACGGTCACGAAGTCCATTTCCGACCAGTCGTCGGCCAGATATTCGACGATCTGCGGCGTCAGCCACAAAGGCGCAGGGCGAACATTGCTCACGGCTTTACTCCCTCATCATCCACGGGTTGTTCCAGGCGCTGAAATGGGCGGTCGGCGCGGGCACCTGGTCCGCATCCTCTTCGTGCGTCTCGCTCGGCGCGGGCGCAGCCATCCGACCGCAAGCCGCCCTGCGCCGCCGCAGCTCCCGCGCCGCATCGCGCGGCGTGCAATTGAGCCGCGTCGCCAGCTCGAAGGCCTCGCGGGCCGCACGGAACCGGTCGGCGACCATCAGGATTGCCCTCCCAAAGGCGGCAGCCAGATCGTCCGCGTCTCGCCGGGCGGGGTTGGTTGCCGCACGTCCCAGACGCAGGCGGCATAATCGATCACGCCACCGCGATAGGCGCGGTTGCCCATGGCAAAGACCCGGTCGCCGGGCGGCATCGATGGCCGCTGGCTGAAGATGAGGATGAGTTGCGGCGGATGATCGCGACGGACCAGCACGGACCGCTTCTTGCCCGGTGCAAGCCATTTGAGCGGCACCAGCATGACGACGCGATCCGTCGCCAGGCGGATGGCCTGCCTGACGAAGGCTTCCAATATGCCCTTGCGATAGGAATAGGGTGGATTGGTCCAGATCGAGCAGCGAGCAACCGGCGCACGCTCCAGCTCAAGGAAATCGGCCGAAAAGAAGGTCGGACGGACGTCGAACATGTCCCATTCAACATTCTCGACCAGATCGGACAGGATGAACCGTCCATTGACGCCAAGGCCGTCGAGACCTTGCGCGGAATGACCATAGCCAGCAGCAGGGTCCCAGATATGGCAGTCCGGCTCCCGTTCAGGCGCAAGGCCGATCTCGCTAGCGACCTGATGCCACTCCCAGCCTTCCTCGACATACCAGTCGAGCGGATGCCGGTTCTTGGCGCGGCCCGTGGAGATATCACCGCGCATCGGCGGTCTCCCGCGCAGCCCAGCCACGCACAACGCCGATCCAGTGCTTACGCCGCCGCTCAAATTCGTTGGGTGCCGTGAACGGATAATCTCTCGGCAGCTGCCAGCGCGTCAGATAGTCATCGGCCGACATGCCCAGCCGCCGCAGATGCGGTCGCAGGCGCAGATGGCGTGTGCCGTCCTCCAGGCAGACGATATAGTCCGGCTTGACCGAAGCACGGACCGCAACAGCCGGGACCAGCTTGCCTGTGTCGGAAGCAGAGCTGCCCAGCTCCTCATTGAGGATGTCGCGCAGCTGCCGTTTCACATCGTCCGAGCCCAGCGCCTGGACGAATTCGCTCAGATGCCGCTTCTGCAAAGCCGGTGTGAGCCGTGCGAGACCGCCCACCACAGCGTTGACATGTTTCTGATGAGCCAAGGGGGCAGGACCGTCAGCGGCACCGATGCCGATGCTGATCCGGGCGTCGATCGCATTCAGGCCTTCGTCGGCCAGCAGCGCCTCGATCACTGCGCGGCGCTGTGCTTCGTCCTGGACTTCGGCGATCAGCTTGAGTTGGGAAGCGTTCTCCCCAACGATCGGATGCTTAGCCAGCGGCTCCGCCAATTCGGGGAAGGGTGCGATCAGCAATCGGTAGAGCGCGAGATTCCGGTATACATCACGCTCGCTGAGCCCCATCGCTTCGCGCGCGGATTCCTGCCACCCATATACGCCTGCCAAATTGGCAGACGTATCGTTCACCTCGTCTGTCAGCGCCTGTCCAACGGTCGATTCAGATGCTTTGACCCTGTCCCATCGTGCCTTGATGGCCAGCTGCTGCTGCTTCATCTCGCCATGCACCCGCGCCAGTCGCTTGCGCGCGGCCTCGACGAACGAATGAACGAACATCGCATTCTCGATCGGCGGCAGTTTGCGCCGTTCCAGATTTTCGGACGATTCGAGGTTCTCAAACTCCTCCGCCGCCGCGTCCGCTACATCGATCCCCCAAACCTTGAGCCCTTCCAGGGCTGCGCCGACCAGTCGGTGGCGGCCCACGACCAATAACCATGGCGCTTCACCCGTGGGATCGACTTGCATCTTGATCGGATCGCGCTGGCCGTAGGCGCGCATCGACTGGCCAATCGCAACCGCGAAATCTTCATTGAAGAAGCCGACCCGTTCACCGATCCGGACGTCAGCGGGGTCCACTTCGATCAGCGTGGCACCCGCCAGCAGGGATACGCGACCGCTCATTTGATGTCTCCACTTAGGCGATGCGGGGAGCCATCCGCGCTGTTAGCGTCGGAGGCGTTGATGAAAGTGGAGGGAACATGGACGCCGAACAGATCAGCTTCTTGGGCGCGCAGATCGAAGGGCTGCGGTTGCTGCTCACTGCCCATATCGAAACGACGGAGCGCCTTCTTAGCGGCAGCGCGGCGGCGACCGCGAACAATGCGGAAATGAAGCGCCGCGCGTGCCTCATGGTGGGGCAGATCGAAACGGCCACGGCACTGGAAGCGCTTCTCGACAATTTGCGTGATCGTTTCGATATGCCGGCGAACGACTGATGCGCGCCTCGGAATTGCAGGATCAGCAAGTGGCATTTCGCCTGCCAAAGCCCGCTCAGCGACCAAGATCCCGGCCATCCGCGCCTTGTGCGCGATCATCAATTCGTCGCTCACGCGCGCACCGCCTTCCGGACGCGTCGATTCCCTGCGGCTTCGACATGCTCCAAAGCGGCATAGAGCTTCTCGATACTGCTCATATTGGCACTGATCGGGTCGGGGTTTCTGGGCGACCTTTTCCAACGACTGAAAGTCGTGGGGTGGACACCTGCGCGTTTGCAGACGGCACCCATAGAGATGCGGGCCGCGAAGGCTCGCCCCTCCAGTTCTGCTATGATGGCTTGTTGATCCATGGGGACTGGTTAATAGCATTATTGCTAATCTGCAATAGCAATAATGCTAACAGCGATCAGTTAGCGTATTTGCTAAGACAGCCGCATGGATGGACTTGATCAGGACCGGAAGCTGCTGAAGGCTCTCGCCGATTACACAGGACTCACGCCGGCCGGTCTCGCACGCGCAGCTGGCGTGGCTGCAACGACGATCAATCGCCCGTTCAGCGGGACAGCGACGACACGGTTGAGCCAGCCGACTTTAGAGAAGCTGCGAAGGCGATTTCCCGAGTTCGATGGCTGGGCGGGGGCGGGCGCAGGCGAACATTCTTTGTCCGATCGCCGTCAATCCTACAGCGCCGAGCCGATCATACGATCGGAAGTCGTCGAGGTCGGAGAGATTGACCTGCGCTATGGCCTGGGCGGCGTCTACATGGACGAGACGCCCGAACCGCAGATGCGCTCTTTTTCGCGCGAATGGCTCCGCCAGATTACGAGCAGTTCCCCGGCTGACTTGCATTGGGCGCGCGGGCAAGGCAATTCGATGGAGCCCACGATCAGCGACGGCGATATCATACTGATCGATAGATCGCAGGTCACGCCCGCCTTTGGCGACCTTTACTGGGCTATTGCCTTCGGCCAGATCGGGATGATCAAGCGGTTGCGCCCGATGCCCGACGGAAGTGTTAAAATCCTCTCGGATAACCCTGCCGTCCCGCCAGATACGGCGGTTGATGGTGAACTGAGCATTTTCGGTCGCGTTGTCGCGATTGTGAAAAAGGTGTGAGGGAGTACTCGATGCGACTTACGCAGATTTGCAAACTGACCCTCTATGCTTGCCTTGCCACGTCCTTTTCAACGGCGACGATCGCTAAGGCTGATAGCCTCAAGGATTTGGTCGATAAGTTACCGGCCGCCAGCCTCAACAGCAACAAAAGCACAGAAGCGCTCGAATATTGTATTGGGGTTGGCATTGGCGACTGGCTGATACCTGGGACGTTGAGAGGCGAGCGAAAACTGCTGATCTGGGGTAGCCCAAACGCCCCTTTCTCCAACGCGATTTACACGTTGGTACGCATTGACGACGAAGGTCAGCAGCGGTCGATCGCATTCCGATCCCACAAAGCATGGGATGAAAAAACTGCCGCGTTGATTCAGTCCTGCTTATAGCGAGAAATTATGGCGAAACGCTCCGATATGCCCCCGAGGGAACGCGCCGCCAGGGCGCTATGCCGCAAGAACGGCCTCCCGGAGAATACCAAGTTCGAAGGTAGGCCCATGTGGGAAAGCTATCTCGACACGGTGGACACGGTCATTGCGGCCCTGGGAGATTATGCCGGTCCCGAGATCGCGATCGTCCCTCGCCTCAAGCTCGGTCCGGATGGCGACTGATGCGACAGTCATGGTCCGACTATGATCCTGAACCGCTGGGCTGGGCTGATTGGGCAATGATCGTCCTGGTTGGCGTAGCGCACATCATCTGGTTGATCGGCACGATATTTTGACCTGCACATGCCTCCGAAACTTGTCCCACTTAAATCGCGGCTGTTCATGGGCGCTGGTCTCGACAGGAACGGAAATCCGCCACTTTTGGGGCCATTGGGAAGTGGGGCATCAAAAACCCCACTTCCTCCTCACTTTCCCAAGGGTGAGACACGCCTCAAACAGCTCTCAAACGCCCATTTACCGCGCCTCAGACATGTTTCAGACGAAACGTCAGAATCCAGCCTGTCGCGGCAATCGACCGACTAAATTAACCTTCAGTCCAGACAATCATTCCACCGCAACGCGCGCGCCGCGAAGCCGCAGAAAACCCCATTTTTGGAGGGTCTATGCCGCGAAGCCCCGTTAAATCCCGGATAATCCCGGACTCCAGCCTCTCTTGTCATCTAACACAAGGCGCTGTGCCGGGGCCGCGCGCCGGTCGCGCGGTTGAGCGACGTCATGCTGCTGGGGCAGGGGGTCGCCTACCGTATCGACAGCCCGGAGCTTATGGCGATGCGGGATGAACTGGCCGATGCCTTTACCGGGCTTTTGACGCCGCAGGACCAGGCCCGGCCACGCCTGCATGTCACGGTGCAGAACAAGGTGAAGCCGGCGGAGGCCAAGGCGCTGGCGGAAACTTTGCGGGCGGATTTTCAGCCCCGCCCGTTCGTCATAGCAGGGCTGGCCGCCTGGCATTATCGCGGCGGTCCGTGGGAACTGGCGATGAAGGCGAGTTTTCGGGGGTAAAGCCTTACCTCCGTTCGTTTCGAGCGAAGTCGAGAAACGCTTGGCGCGCTGCCGGCTTCTCGACTTCGCTCGAAGCGAACGGAAGCAGAATTTACGCCAGCCCGACTTCCTTCAACGGCACGCTGGCGTCGGCAAGCTGCGCCTGATCCAGCGCAGCGCCCGCCAGCACAAGCGCACGGCCCTGGACATAATCCTTGACCATGTTGACGCAATCGAGCGCGATCACCTTGCCGCCCTTCAGATAGACGACCGAAAAGCTGCGCGCCGCCGGATCGCCGCGCAGGATCGCCTGATCGTAGCCGGTCGAAAGGCCGACGGTCTGAAGCTTCAGATCATATTGGTTCGACCAGAACCATGGCACAGCGTCATAGGCCTCTTCCTTGCCCATGATGTGCGCCACGGCGGTCTTGGCCTGGTCATTGGCGTTCTGCACCGATTCCACCCGCATCTGCGCGCCACCGGCAAAGCGGTTGGCGTGCGCGGCGCAATCGCCCACCGCATAAATGTCGGGCAGGCTGGTGCGGCAATATTCGTCCACATCCACGCCATTGCCACCGGCAGCCCCAGCCGCAATCAGCGGGCCTGTTTCGGGGATGATGCCGATGCCCACAATCACCATGTCGGTGGCGATCCGCTCGCCGTCCTGCATCAGCACGGCGGTCGCCTTGCCATCGGTGACTTCGATGCAATCCATTCGCGCACCGGTGCGCAGGTCCACGCCATGGGCGCGATGTTCCGCTTCGTAAAAGCGTGACAATTCTTCACCCGCAACCCGCGCCAGCACCCGGTCCAGTGCCTCAAGCAGCACGACCTTTTTGCCGAATTTGGAGAGCACGGCTGCCGCTTCCAGCCCGATATAACCGCCGCCGATGATGGTCACATGGTTGATGCTGTCGATCTTCGCCATCATCGCATCGACATCGTCGCGGCGGCGTACGGCGTGGACATTCTCGGCGTCGGCACCATTGCAGGTCAGCATCCGGGGGTTGCCGCCGGTGCACCAGATCAGCTTGCCATAGCCGATTTCTTCGTCCCCTGCGGTCACGAATTTGCCGACTGCATCGACGCTCTTGACCCGGCGGCCCAGCAGCATGTCGACATTGCGCTCACCCCAGAAGGTGGCAGGGCGGATCAGGATGCGGTCGAAACTCTTGTCGCCCGCGAAATATTCCTTGGACAGCGGCGGACGCTCATAGGGCGGGTCTTTTTCGTCGCCGATCATCGCGACCGAACCTTCAAAGCCCGACTGGCGCAGGGAAATCGCTGCCTGCGCCCCCGCATGGCCCGCGCCCACGATCAACACGTCATAATAGCTCATTGGCCCGCTATCCTCTTTATCCCCGTTGCGCCGCTGATTGGCGCGCTTTGCCGGTGGTGGCAAGGGGGGATATGCGGCAATTCCGGCCAAAAGGGCGCAGGCCGTAGTGTCTGCGCCCTTCCATACCGCATAGGTCAGGCGGCGCGGCCAACCGTAGGGTTACGATAGCGTTCGTGCAGGAAATGCACCACCGCATGACGGGCGGCGGCATATTCGGCCATGTCGAGCGCCTTGAGGCGATCGCGCGGCCTCGCCATGGCCACCGCATGATCCTCGCCAATGCGCGCGGCGGGGCCGTTGGTCATCATGACGACGCGATCGGCCAGCAGTACCGCTTCATCGACATCATGGGTGATCATCAGCACGGTGTTGTTCAGGCTCGCCTGCAATTCCATCACCACATCCTGCAACGCCGCCCGCGTCAGCGCGTCGAGCGCGCCGAAGGGTTCGTCCATCAACAGGATGCGTGGCTTCATCGCAATGGCGCGGGCAATGCCGACGCGCTGCTTCATGCCGCCCGACAATTCGCCCGGCCGCTTGCGCGCAGCATGGGCCATCTGCACCAGTTCCAGATTGTGCAGCACCCAGTCGCGCCGTTCCGCCCTGCTCTTGTCACCGGCGGTCTTGTCGACAGCGAGCCGGACATTCTCCTCCACCGTCAGCCAGGGGAGTAGCGAATGGTCCTGAAACACCACGGCGCGGTCAGGGCCGGGGCCGCTGATGACGTCGCCGTCCAGGAACAATACGCCCCGGCTGGGCTTCACCAGTCCCGCCACGACATTGAGCAGGGTGGACTTGCCGCAGCCCGAATGGCCGATCAGCGCCACAAACTCGCCACGCTCGACCGACAGGTTGATCGACTGGAGCGCGCAGAACGGACCCTGTTTGGTCGGAAATTCGACCGTGACATCTTCGATCGCCAGATAGCTTCTCTGTTTCATGGCACCGGTCCTTTTCAGTTCGATCGGGCGACGACGCGGCCAATGGCGGCGACGATGCGGTCCAGGGTGAAGCCGACCATGCCGATCCACAGCAAGGCGACGATCGTGTCGGTCAAAAGCGAGCTGTTATAGCTGTCCCAGATGAAGAAGCCGACGCCGGTGCCGCCCTGCACCATTTCGGCGGCAACGATCGCCAGCCAGCTCATGCCGATGCCGATGCGAAGCCCCGTGAACATCGGCGGCACCGTGGCGGGCAGCATGATGCGCAGGAAATATTCGACCGGGTTCAGCCCCAGCACCTTGGCGACGTTGCGATAGGAGAGCGGGATCTGCTGGATGCCCGATGCGGTGTTCAGGATGATCGGCCAGATGGCGGTGATGAAAATCAGGAACAGCGCCGATGGTCCCGCCTGCTGGAAGATCGCCAAGCTGATCGGCAGCCAAGCGAGCGGCGGCACGGTGCGCAGCACCTGGAACAGCGGATCGAGCGCGCGATAGGCGAAGGGGCTTTGCCCGATCAGCACGCCCAGCGCGATGCCCGCAACCGCCGCCATGCCATAACCGATCATGACCCGCGACAGGCTGGTCAGGATATGCGCGGCAATGCCGACATCACCCTGTTCCTCGATATGAAGGCCGGTCAGGTCGAGCGACACCCCCTTGAACGGATGAATGATCACCTCATGGCTCTCTTCCCACACCTTCATCGGGCTGGGGAAGCTGGCATCAGAACTGCTGCAACTCAGCTGCCAGACAAACAGCAAAGTGATGATCATCAGCATCGTCGGCAGGACGGATGCCGCGACATTGCGCCCACGGTCCAGCCAGAGCTGCGCCGGACCTGTGACCGGTCTGCCCTGTGGCACGACCGGCGCTACAACCGCTTCGACCGGTGCAGGCGTCACCGTCACAGCGGCGGCGGCCTGTGGGGCGTCCTGCCTCAACGGCACGACCTTGAGAGTGGAAAGAGAGGACATGATGACACTCCGGTTTTGAACCTGTACCCTAGATCTTCTTGATCTTCAGGCTGGCCAGATAGGCTTTGGGATTGGCCGGATCGAACGTCTTGCCGTCGAAGAATTTTTCCACGCCCCGGCTGTCGCTGGCCGGCCCCTTGCCGCGCAGGACGGCGGCTGCCTTGCGCCAGATGTCGGACCGGTTGACCTTGGCGATGATCGCGCTGGTGTTGAGGTTCGCAGGCAGCTGGCCCCAGCGCTGGTTTTCCGTCAGGAACCACAGGTCGTGGCTCTTGTAGGGGAAGGACGCATAGCCGCTGAAGAATTTCATCTTGAACGGCGCATTGGGATATTTGCGTCCGTCGCCCATGGTGAAATTGCCTTGGAGACGGTCGGCAATGTCGCTGACCGGGCATTTCAGATAATCGCGACCCGACACCATCATCGCCAGACGGGAGATATTGGCCGGGTTGTCGGCCCAGCGCTGCGCTTCCAGCACGGCAGCCGTGATGGCGACCGCCGCGCGCGGATTTTGCGCCACCCAGTCGGCCCGCATGGAAAAGCTCTTTTCGGGATGGTTCATCCACATCTGGCCGGTCGATACGGCGGTATAGCCCAGTTGCTGCGCGACCAGCTGGTCATTCCATGGTTCGCCGACGCAGAATGCGTCCATCGTGTCGGCCTTCATATTCGCGACCATCTGCGGCGGCGGTACGGTGATCAGGCTGACATCGACATCGGGATTGATCCCGCCCGCCGCCAGCCAGTAGCGCAGCCACAGGTCATGGGTCCCGCCGGGGAAGGTCATGGCCATGGTGATCTTCTTGCCAGCGCCTTTGCGCTGCGCAATCACGTCTTTCATCGACGCGGCATTGATGCCCGCCTTGGCCGCCAGATACTCCTTCGACACCGAAATGCCCTGACCATTGACGTTCAGCCGCGCCAATATGTTCATGGGAGTCTGCTTGGCGGACACGCCCAGCGACAGGAAATAGGCCATCGGGGTCAGCAGATGCGCGCCGTCAATGCCGCCGCTGCCCGATCCCAGCACCAGATTGTCGCGGGTCGCGCCCCAGCTGGCCTGCTTTGCGACGACCACGTCGGGCATACCATGTTTGGCAAACAGGCCCAGTTCCTTCGCCACAATCAGTGGCGCAGCGTCGGTCAGCGCGATGAAGCCGAGCTTGGCTCCCTTGACTTCAGGTCCGGCCCCGGCGGCAAAGGCGCCGCTCGGAAAGGCCTGATGCACGGCGGTGAACAGCGCGGCGGTGCCTGCGCTGCGAATCACCTGCCGCCGGTTTGGCGTGCTGCACTTGTCGGTCTTGTCATCCATGGCGAAGCCCCCTTCGAAAAAATCTGATGATGGTGAAAGCGGTTCGGCGGGGCAGGCGGGTTGATCGCAACGCCCGACGCCAAAACGAAAAAAAGCCGCAGGCCAGACTTTCGCATGTGCGAAAAGCTGGACAGCGGCTTTGCTGTTTCATGAGGGGCGTCCCGTTCCCCCGTCGGAAGGAACACCCATAAGGCACGTCATCGCGCCGACACAGACTATCCGTCGATTCGCGTTTCGACGCAAGCGGATATTTGGTGCGGTGCAAAATCGAACGGGGCGGCGACGCACTGGCGCGCCGCGGGGGATATTTTTGCGCGTCAAGCGCCGCGCTGACCTAGGGCCGATCGACATTCAGATGATGACGTGCCGAAAATGGTGGTTTTCCGTGACCCGGAGCGCAGCCTACTAAAAGTAGGTGAGCACCGGAAGCTCGGAAAACCGCCATTTGCAGGCCGTCAGGGCTGAATGTCGATTGGCCCTAGCGTGCAGCGGCCAGGATCACCCTTTGCGCCAGTTCCGACCCTTCGGGCAGCGCCGCGACCAGCACCACCGTGCCGTCCGCCTCGCGCCGGGCGACGACGATCGCCAGCCCGTCCGCATCGGTGGCCAGTGCCTGCGGGTCGATCGCGGCGGCGACCTTCATCGCGCTGCGCGCGCTCTCGCGCTTGTCCGGGCGCGGCGGAGCTTCGGACCGGCGCAATGCCCGCTCGTCGCGCACCAGCGCCTTGAGGCCGCCTGTATAGTTGGACAGATGGTCCGCCAACATGCTCACGCCCAGGCCCAATGCCCAGCCATGGTCCAGCGCGGTCGCATATTCGGTGATCCGGGTCTTGTCATAGGCCGCGCCGAAAACCAGCTTGATGATCGCGGTCATCGGGCTGCGTGCCTGCACCTTGATGCCGCAATCGGCCAACAGTTCGGCATAGTCGTCTGGCCGGGCCTGTGCCACCAGAGCGAAATCATAAGCCAGGCCAATCGCGCGATAGAGCGCGGCATGACTGCGCGCCTCGCTGGTGCGGACCTGATCGGCACCATCGCGCGCCAGCGCCAGCCAGTCGGCCAGCGGCGCGTCCTCGGTCGGGCTTTCCATGCCGGACAGGTCCAGCGGTTCCTCGTCGAACGAAGCGACGGGCGTAGGCAAGGGCTGGGGCAGGGGCGCGGGATCGACCGTCTCGCCGCCCGCCGGACCATCGGCCCATACCGGCGTGTCGCTGCGCACCGGTATGGCGTTGGCCAGCGCTGCGCTGACTTCCATTTCCAGCGCCTGCCGCTCGTCGCGGCTGGCCAGTTCCTTCCAGTTGATCACGCCGAACACGAAATCGATCGTCTCGTCATCGGATGAAAAGGGCATCAATATGCCGCGATATAATATCTCTGCATCGCGCTGGTTGACGAATTCCGCCTCAAAGCCGATCGGTGCGGCATTGGCGACGATTTGGAGATAATGGTCGGTCAGCCGCGACAGCAGCGACCGTGCGGGCACATCGTTGATATAGCTGATGTTGCCTTCAATCTCGCACTCCTGCCGCAAGGCGGTGCCCAGATAGACGATGGCCGGATTGTCGAGGCCGGTGGAAAAATCCAGCAATACGCTGTGCGGGCCGAAATCCTCCAGCTGATCGGGCGACAGATCCTCGATCGATGGCAGCGCGCGGTCACCCAGCAGCGACGCCCAATAATTATAGGCGCGCACCTGCATCCGTCGCTCGTCCGACACCACCGTCAGCGGTGCGTCGATCGCCGCATCCTCGGCATAATCGAAGTCGTCCTGGTCGTTGGCGACGTCATGCCCCCGCAGAGTGTCCATCCGGTCGGTCCCTATTTCAGGCAAAATTCTACCTCTTTGGGACTCGACAGTGGCACCGGATGGTAAATTTGCCGTAAAGATGGTGGCGATCAACGCCCCGTCCGCCGCGCTCCCCGCAAAAAGACCGGCCCGACAATGCAATTGCCCGCTTGTCCTTCGGCCCAACCACTGTTATCTGCCCGCCGCAACGCCGCTTTAGCTCAGTTGGTAGAGCATCGCATTCGTAATGCGGGGGTCACAGGTTCGAGTCCTGTAAGCGGCACCAGATCCGCCCTTTTCAAGGGGCCTGAAACCTCGAAAAATCCCTGAAAACTGGTATAATTGGGCATCGGCCTTCCGGTGTCGTCTGCTCCTGTCCACCCCTATCCGGGTGATTTGGGGGCCTCGAATTGGGGGCCTTTTTGACATTTTTGAGTCGAGGCCCCCAGATGCTTACAACGGTTCAGATCAATGCCCTCAAACCTAGGGAGAAGCCCTACAAGGTCGCTGACGAGAAGGGGCTGTACCTGCTGGTCTCGCCATCGGGCTCCTATCTTTGGCGGGTGAAGTTTCGGTTTCACGGAATAGAAAAGAAGATGCGCTCGGACGCTATCCAGATGTGAGCCTGAAAGAAGCGCGCAAGAAGCGGGATGAAGCGCGCGAGCAACTGAGCGGAGGGCAGGGCCCGTTGGCCGTCCGTTTGCAGGCGAAGGCGGAGGCCGAACTAGCGGCTCGTACCACATTCCGGGTCGTGGCGGACGAGTTCATCGAAAAGATGGAGCGGGAGGCGAAGGCCTCTGCCACTCTCAAGAAGGCGCGATGATTTCGCGATCTGCTCGATCCCTGTATCGGACATCGGCCGATAGCCGACATTACCGCCCATGAGCTTCTCCAGTCGCTCAAGCGCCTGGAACGGAAAGGTCATCATGAATCGGCTATCCGTCTCCGTTCATTTTCCGGGCGCATTTTCCGCTATGCGGTTGCCACGCTGCGGGCTCAGCACAATCCGGCAGACATTTTGCGAGGCGCGCTCACCACGCCAAAGGTCAAGCATCACGCCGCATTGCTCGACCCGGTGAAGGTTGGCGAACTTCTCCGCGCGATCGACGGCTATGGCGGCAAGATCGAAACCCGGATTGCTCTGCAGCTTGCTCCTCATGTCTATTTGAGATCGGGCGAGTTGCGGAACGGAGAATGGTGCGAAATCGATTTCGAAGCCAAGGTGTGGCGCGTGCCGGGAGAGAGAACGAAGATACGCGTGCCTCACGCCGTGCCGCTGTCCACGCAGGCGATCACCCTGCTGAAAGGGCTCAAGGCACTGGATAATCCGGGCACATTCCTGTTTCCGGCAAACAAGACTTTTCTCAAACCGATTTGCGAGAACACGCTCAATATAGCCCTTCGGCGCTTGGGCTTCACGAATGAGGAAATGACCTCGCATGGCTTCAGGTCGATCGCCAGTACGCTGCTCAACGAAAGTGGCCTCTGGCATCCTGATGCGATCGAACGCTCACTAGCGCATCGAGAACGCGACAGCGTCGGGGCCGCGTATCATCGCGGCCCCCACTGGGACGAGCGTGTCCGTATGGCGCAATGGTGGTCGGATTATCTTTGCAAGCTGCGTGATGGCGCAGAGATCATACGCCCGATGTTCGGCACCTGACCTCCCGCCACACTTTGACTTGCTTGGTTATGGGGCACGACTTGCTGCTCATCCCGTCAGAGGTGCCCTCTTCATCATAGGGGAGCGGCGGTCGATCGAACGGAAATGTCCCGGTCGGGAATATTTTATGGCTTTTCCACGGTGAGCACAGGAAATTTCCCGTACGGGAAATATGGTCTTGCCAAGCCAGATTTTGTGCCCGATATTCCCGATCGGGAAAGGTGACGAAGATGGATGTTCAGCAAATAGGCAATGCCGTACGTGATGCACGCCGCACCATGGGCCTACGCCAGGACCAACTGGCAGGTGCAGCGGGTGTTGGCTTGCGATTCATTGTCGATCTTGAGGCCGGCAAGGCTACGATACAGCTCGGAAAAACGATCCAGGTCCTTGAAGCACTGGGTTGCCATTTAAGTGTAGACAGTCGCGCGGTGCTGCGGTCGTGACCGCTGCGCTCAATGTCTTTTGGGACCATGCACTGGTCGGCAGACTGGGGCTGGATAATCATGGCGACATGAACTTCAGCTATGCATCTGGCTGGCTCGAAGACCCGACTAAGCCAGCAATCTCGGCATCACTGCCCAAGCAACAGGAATCCTTTGGACGTCGCGAGGCTCGCCCCTTTTTTGCGGGCTTGTTGCCAGAAGAGGCTCAGCGCGACGGCGCGGCGCGGGCGCTCGGCGTTTCAAAGGGCAATGACTTTGCTCTGCTCGATGCGATGGGTGGGGACGTCGCTGGCGCTCTGGTTCTGTGGCCCGAGGAAAGCGAGCTGCCGGCAACACCGATTGCCTTCATGCCGCGCCAACTGGGCGATGCTGCGCTTGCGGCATTGCTCGAGGAACTGCCCCGGCGACCACTTCTTGCCGGCAACGATGGATTGCGTCTGTCACTGGCAGGCGCACAGCTCAAATTGCCTGTTGTTCTCATCGATGGCCAAGTCGCCCTGCCGGCGCCGGGACAGCCAACCACCCACATCCTCAAGCCGCCGATCGAACGCTTTGCGGGCACGACAGAGAATGAAGCCTTCTGCATGCGTCTTGCTACGGCGGTCGGCCTCGCGGCTGCGCTGGTCGCGCCGCGGCGAACTGGAGACAAAAGCTACTTACTGATCGAGCGCTATGATCGTGCTGTCGCAGCTGACGGCAGTGTTCGTCGACTGCATCAGGAAGATTTTTGTCAGGCACTCGGCATTGCGCCCGAACGCAAATATGCGTCCGAAGGGGGCCCCAATTTCAAATCATCCTTCGATCTGGTCCGTCGGATCTGCGCGCGTCCAGCCGTCGATGTGTTGCGTCTCCTCGATGCAGCGATCTTCAATGCGCTCATTGGCAATGCAGACGCGCATGGTAAAAATTTCAGTTTGCTCTATCTGGAAAACGGGGCGACGCTGACACCCCTTTACGACCTCATGGCGACGATTCTTTATCCCGAGGTGAACTCGAAGCTCGCCATGAAGATCGTCAAAATGTCGGCGATCGAAGATCTAGATGCTCGCATCTGGAGCAAGTTTGCGCAGGATATGGGTTTATCTGCGCCTTATGTCCGGCGGCGCGTCCTCGCCTTGTCTCAGGCCGTCATCAGCCACTGCCCGGATGTTACCCGGCAGATCGAGGAGGAAGGCTTCGGCGGCGAAACGCTTTTACGTTTGGTCGAGGTGGTTTCGACCCGCGCAGAGCTGCTGCGCAAGCTGCAGGGATAAGACGGCGGGCAAGCAGAATCTGCTGGAATTGGTGGACGTCCCGCACTTGACGGGGTCACCCGTCAGTGCCGATGGATCATCACTGGGATGGAAGGCGGGGCGATCTCGTGCATGACGTGGGAAGGGGCACCATGCCCAGGGTTGACGAGGGCGCATGAGCGTCATCGATGAGCGCCATGCGCAGGCGGCGGAAATTCTGAACGCGCATCCCGACTTTCGTAAGCGCCGACGGAAGGTGGCGTTGACGCGGCCTGTCAGGCTTTGCGGCGTGTCCGCGGCGCCCATTTTTTTGCGAGCGTTTCCAGCCTTGCCTCGATCAGGGGGATATCGGGCTGGGCGTTGGGATCATGGTCGTCGCCGAGGGTATTGAGCGCTTCTTCATGATATTCATGCTGGGGGTCGCCGAGCGCTTCGAGCTTTTCGGCATAGCCCCATGGCCCGCCACTGTCCTCCGGCGGCCGCATGCCTACTGCATCGAGGATGAGCGGATATGTCAGGTGCGGGCTTGCCGCGCTGACGCGCTCGATCTTGACGCTATGCTCCCAGGCGTCGCCAAAGTCGTAGAGATATCGGAATGTCTTGCGCCTCGTATCCGCCAGGATCTGGGCGAGAGTGGCCTTACGGGCGTCGAGCGGCCCGTCGAAGCCATATTCAGGATCAGGGATGCCGAAGCCGGTCTGCCCGAAGCTCATTTCCCACAGGTGAGAGTCCGTCCACGAGAAGGCGGTCTGGATGACGGCGTGCAGACGGTCGAGGCGGATATGGAGCGGCACCTCCAGCGTTCGGCTGACGGCCGGTGTGACATCGTCCAGCGTAATCTTCATCCGCACCACAGTGCCGTTGCTCACGCAGCCTTCTCCAGATCGTTGCTCAGCTTTGATGCCTGCCATCTCGAGGGTAAAAAGTCATCGATCCGATTGATCGGGTAGTTGCCGATGCGCTCGATGACGTCGGTGAACCACGCTTCAGGCTCGACGCCGTTGAGGCGGCATGTACCGGCCAGCGCAGGTTTCGCGCAAAATATCGGTATCCCGTGCATTCTCCACCAGCGAACGCAAGTGCATGGTGGGTTCGATCATCGCGCTTCCTTCAGTCAGGTCCGAGCTTTGCAACCCAAAGCTGTTCGAAAATCACGGTGACCACGTCAGACCCAGTTATTCCACTCTTTGGGACACGATCCACGACTTGCCCATGAATGCCAACGGCCAGTTGTCAGCGCCATATTGTCGCCGTTCGGGTGATCGAGACATTTGGCTTATGCCAGTTTTTCATGCTCATGTCCGTTGCCTATGGCCGTTCCTCATCCTTCTAAAATACAATTAAAATCATAGACGTGTGCATGCTCATCTCACGGCACTGATCCATTCTTGCTATCGATGCTTGAGCGAGAAGGAATGTTAGCTTTGAGTCGGGATGCGTTACAGCGGATGAGCGTCTAATTTGATTTGAAGAGCCCGCGTCCACCATGCTCAATGGTGGCGACTGAGGCCTGCGCTTTAGCCATTGTGCGACCTGATCCATGTTCCTCAATTGACCACTGCTGAGACTATGCCCATCAGCCTCTTTAAGCCGCGAGACAGGCCAGATATGTCTGCATCGGTTGCAAAACGTCACAGGCCGGCTTCTGGAAAAGATAGCCGAAATATCCATCTTGTCCGGTCGGCGCTGCGCCATCGAGCAGTTGGCCGGGTTCCACGATCGGGCGGAGAATGCAGGGTTCGATCGGCTTAAATAACTGGGGATGGCAATATGTTACGAATGCGCCATACCAGGCAAACTCATAGGGGCTGAATGCGATCAAACCACAAAAGTTGCTGTAGCCGAACGCCGCCGCACGCGCTTCGAGTGCCAGGCAGATATCTGAACTGAATATGCCGTTGCACCCGATATAGTGATACTTTAGTGGCTCAAGGCGTGGACTGAAATGTTCGTCAATGGCATCAAATGCCACGCCGGCTGAAACGATATTTCCTTTTAGCCAACATTTTTCATCTGTATCAATGAAGTGCTGATTTATTTCTTTCCGGTCTTGTGGACGGGCCGTTGTACACAAAATGCCATCACGGAATAACGCGGTGCCGAAATCGAACGGTTGCGTAAAGAACTGAGCCGAGTCGCACGTCAGATAATGGCGCGACAAACCAAGCTTGGAGAAGGCTAGCTTGACAACCTGCTGTACATGCCAACCGTCAAAATGAGCGGGTGGGACATTCCCGGTATTTTCCAGAACCCAATCTTCATACAGTATGACCGGCAATCTTTCGACGAACCCTGTAACAGAAGCGCTCCCGAATAGCCGATCGAATATCATCTCATCCTGCTTTGGTATGACAAGATAGAAGGGAACTTCAGGTTTCACATAAGTAAGGTAGGATCCGAACAATATCACAGACCAATGCGCATCATTGGCATAGCTCTTGTTCAGAAGAGCATAATCTCGCTCGATGTCGCGCTTCTGGACGCGGACGCCCCGGAACTCAAGCCGCGTATCAATTGCTACTTTCAGCCGGATTTCGAGATCGCTGACGTCCTGGGGGATATGCAGAGAGAAAATCGTCATGAGGCCGGGTCCGGCCTGTGTTGTTATGTCGGTTTTCGACAACTCATGCAGACCTGAATTGCAAACAACGTCCACTACTGCGCCTGCGCCGGAATTTTCCACCTCGCCAAGAACAGTCACGGTGTAGATCCCAGCTTTGCAGGCACGATAGGGGCCGCAGACGAGGAAGCCGGGTTTGCTATTCGTCCGGATCGACTGATCGTCCCGATGGCCGTTCAGGATGAAGCTGTCATAATCGCCAACAGTCAGATCCATGGCATAACCGGGGGACGCGTTCCCGACCGGCTCCGGCATCGTATTCTCTACCGGGCCCGGCGTCGTCATATTCAGTAATGCTCCGTCCTTGGAAGAACGCATTTTGGCCGCCCAGGCTTTTTTCAAGGCAGACAGTCGTACGAAAGTGCGCGCCATCCATATTCCAAACCAACCAAGGATCGCAGACAAGGCTCCAATGCCGAAAAAAGGATGATGTGACAACCCCTTCATCGGCATCACGACCCAGTAGCGCACGCCTGCATGATGGGACTATAGCCGTTGTTGCCAAGAGCGGTTGAGCGCGACACTGGCCATATAGAGAGGGGTAGCGCGACTTGCGGCCGAAAATGTTGGAATCGGTTTTGGCGATCGGATGGGTGTGAGCCGGTGCGGATGCGCCAAAGGCGCATTTCAGCGCAGGCTGTAGAGTCCGCTCATGACCCGGGGCCTTCACGCAATACGACTTTTTCGGTACGAACTCGCGCACTTTGTTGCGTCAGGGGATTTCTGCGTCAGAGGATAAAGCGCAGGAGATTCTACATAACTAGCACATAGCCCGCCCGATGCATGAGAGGCGAGCGTCTGGTGATTGGGGAAGGGAGTTGCTGGCCAAAATGCGGTGTTCAATGCCATTTGTAAGCGGCGGTCTTGGATTTCAGAACCCCACGATTGCCGGTTACCTGCTTGCATCACAAGCGACCGTTGGCAAAGGGGCGCGCGCGCCGCTGACCGGTGCAGATGTTCGCGCAAAGATGTAGTATTATGAACGGTCCCGCAGATATTCGCCCGCTTTTCAAGGAGCCACTACGAGTCATCGCCCGAGGCGCAAGCGCGGAATTGTTTGAGCTAGAAGACGGGAAGGCGCTTAAGCTGTTCCGCGATGGTGTATCGGACGACATGATCGCCCGCGAAGCGTATGCTTCTGTCTATGCTGCGGCCTGCGGCGTGCCAACGGCGGCGGCAATCACACGGCAGGCATGGAGTGGGCGGCGCGGAATTATCTATCCATTGCTTGAAGGCGAAACGGCATTGGACTGGATGCGCCATCACCCGATGCGTGCGGGGAGGGCACTCGATCTGATGGGCGCAATGCTTGGTGCGATGCATGTGGAGCAGGGTGGAGCATTGCGATCGCTAAAGCAGGTGCTAGAAACCGACATTGCCCACGGTCCCGTCCCAATTGCGTTGCAGAGGTCGGCAATCGCATATTTGGAAACGCTGCCGGATGGGAATGCACTGACCCATGGAGATTTTCATCTTGGTAATGTCATGATGACGCCGCAGGGGATGAAGGTAATCGACTGGTCGAAGGCGGCGGCTGGACATCCTGCCGCTGATATGGCGCGATCCGAAATGCTGATGCGATTTGGTATCGGTTCTAATGATTGGGTTACAAATCTGTGGCGGGACTGGGCGGCGCGGCGCTTGCGCAGATCTTATCTGGCATCTTCGACAGTTACTGTGCACGAGGTCGATCTTTGGCGACCAGTCGTGGCGCTGGCTTGGCTGCGGGTTCGCGATGCTGGAAGGACGCCGCTGTTCCAGCGCTATCTTCAACGGGCGCTGCGTGGCGCAAGAATTAAAATCTCTTGATTTGTATCGTCCTTGTATAATTTGGGAAATATAGACAAATATAAAACTATAATAATGTACGATTTTTATTATGTTAGAATGATAAAATATCATCATTTTATGAAAAGAATTTTTAAACATTTGGTAACAATATTTTTATTAAATTAATAATAACTGATTTTAGAGAATTCACATCTACATAGTGGTAGAGGCATCGCCTGTTCGTATTGGTATAAAATTTGGTGTTGCTCGAACACATGTAGTTTCTTTAATTACCTTGCTGAGGTCATCAAGTAGGACTGGATCGAAATTACCAACATTTACCATTTGCAGCGACGCCAAATGCGACAGGCTATCCTCACCAATACGGCTTTTCTATCCTTTTGACAAATAAACCGCCGAAACGTCCATTAGAGCGGTTTTCGATCATTCTGGATCATAGCCGCACGAGCTGAAATAGTTGGAACATTCGGCGGGCTGAAAGATATCGACGAGCCTGCCGATGAGGCCCCACAGGCCGCTGACGGTGCGCTCGCCTGTTTTTCGGAGTATGGCCTTGAGGCGGGCAAAGGCTTTCTCGATTGGGTTGAATTCAGGACTATAGGGCGGCAGGAGGCTTAGCGTTGCCCCTGCAGCCTCGATTCGGTCGCGGACAGCGGGGCGCTTATGGCTCGACAGATTGTCCATGATGACGACGTCGCCAGGCCACAGTTCCGGTACGAGAACCTGCGCCACATAAGCTTCGAACCAGTCACCGTTGATCGTACCGTCCAGCACCATCGGCGCGACATGCCGCTCATGCGGAGGCCCGCGACCAGCGTGGTGGTTTTACGATGGCCATGCGGGTATCCCATCCGCAACCGCTCGCCTCTGGCGCAACGACCGTGGCTGCGGGTCATGTTGGTGGCGGTCCACGTCTCGTCGATGAACACAAGGCGTTCCGGCTCCAGATCGATCTGGTTCTCGAACCACTCGTGGCGCTGCCTCAGGACGTCGGAGCGGTCTTGCTCGATGGCATGCCCAGTCTTTTTTTGCGCGTCATGCCCCGCCGCGCGAAGAAGCGGTGCAGTCCGGCAACCGATATCGTCAGGCCCGCTTCGGCCAAGGCAATGCGCAGCTCTTCGAGCGAAATGTCCTTGCGCGCCTCCCACAAGGCCAGAATGTCGGCGGCGCGCTCCTCTACTCGGCGGGATCGCATGTCGCCGCCTTGCGGCTTGGGAGCGAAGGCGCCGGTTTCCAGCCGCTGCGCATGCCAGCGAATGGCTGTCGACGACGCAACCCCGAAGCCGCGCCGCCGCTCCGTAAGCGTGGGCTGGAGGCCGCGGCTCAGGCGGCTTTGGCGATCTTCTGCTGATCTGGCCGCCCGTTCCAGGGCATGAACTCACCCCAGCGAGGAGTTGGCCAGTTGCCAGCGATCTTGGCGATGACATCGGCGATGTAGGCCTGCGGCTCGAGGCCATTGAGCTTGGCAGTCTCGATGACCGAGTAGATGGCAGCGGCGCGATCGCCGCCTGCTTTTGATCCGGCAAACAGCCAGTTTTTGCGACCTAGGGCGACACAGCGCATGGCGCGCTCGGTGATGTTGTTGTCGATTTCCAGACGGCCATCGTCGAGGAAGCGCGTCAGTGCGATCCAGCGCTTATGACCATAGGCGATGGCCTTGGCCATCTCGGACTTGGGCGAGAGACGACGCAGGGCATTGTCGAGCGCCTGGCGCAGATCGTCGATCAATGGCTTGGTGCGATCCTGTCGGCCTTGTCGTCGGACATTAGGTTGCTGGCCCCGAACCTGTGCCTCGATCTCGTAGAACTGACCGATGCGTTCCAGCAGGTCGGTGGTGAGCAACGTCGGCTTGATGGCGTGGATGTCGAATATCTTGCGCCGGAAATGCGCCCAGCAGGCGACCTCGGTGATGCGGTTGGTATCGTAGAGTTTGTCGTTTCTTGCATAACCATCGGCCTGCAGATAGCCGCTGAAGCTGGCCAACTGCCGCTGGGGATGGGCGCCGGTGCGATCGGTGGTGAACTCGTACCAGACCAGCGGCAGCGGCGTGGCGCCCGAACTGCGATCATCGACGACGTGGGCCCAGAGCCTGCCGGTTGCCGTCTTGCCACGTCCCGGATCAAGCATGGGGACCGGCGTATCGTCGGTGTGGATCTTTGATGCAGTCAAGCCGACCCCGCGGATACGACTGATTATCGGATCGAGCAGGACAGATGCCTGTCCCGCCCAGCCTGCCAGCGTCGAGCGATCAATCTCGATGCCTTGCGCCGCCACTATCTCGGCCTGCCGGTATAACGGCAGATGATGGTCGAATTTGAAGACTACGACATGGACCAGCGTCTCGAAGGTCGCCTTGCCCCGAACTATCGCCTTTACCGGCGCGGGTGCCTGCACGATCTTCTCGCAGGATCGGCAGCTATACTGTAAGCGCCAAAACCTCCCCACATTTTCGTAGCTGCTGATCTGTCTATGTTTTGCCCCTCATCCGAGGGGTATCGTAGTGGCTGATGATGTAAGAACATTCGAAACAGGTTTCGAAAGGCAGGAGGG
>NZ_JAHRGM010000017.1 GCF_019097845.1 Sphingobium sp. AS12
GAAACGGACGGACCCGCTCCCACTGCTCGTCGCTTAATCCGTGTCGATCCAAGATGGCGCTCCCTTCGCCAGTCTTGAATCCGATCTGCGCGGAAAAGGGAATCCCCTAATTGTCCACAGGCCTTAGCATCAGGTGAGGCTCGTGACGCATGTTGTAGCGATATTCGAACTCTCCCAGATACTTTGGAAGATGCTTCGCGCTAACGTGAATGTGGGTGCCGTTGATCCCGCGCTTTAGCTGCGCCCAATAGGCTTCAATAGACTGGACGTGTGCGCCGGTGTCGCTGACATAGCGACCTGCGTTGTGGTTCACCTTGTCGTGCGTGTAACCCATGGCAGTCAGGCGGCGATAAGAGCGCATGAAGTCGGTGTTGATCGTCGCGCCCTTCACAACATGCGTCGTGATCTGCGGCATAAGCGAAGAGATTTTCCAGTTGGCGACAACGGTTGTCGTGACCCGACCACCGCGCTCCAGCATTCCCATAACAACCTTCTTTTTGGCAAGGCTGCGGCCACGCTGGCCGGGTTCGTGTCCGCCAATCTGCGTTTCGTCTATTTCCACTACTGCGCCCGAACCGCCCAGCGGCGAGTCGCCATCGACCATGCCCATGTAGGTGCGGATCATGTGGCACATGCGCCAAGCGGTCTTGTAGGTAACGCCTAGCTGGCGCTCTACTTCCTTTGCCGCAACGCCATTCCGCGACGCACAAAACTGGAACATGACAAAGAACCAATCGCGCAGCGGTGTGCGGGTTTTGTCAAAGGGCGTTCCTGCGGTCGGATAGACCTGAGCGCCACAATACTCGCAGGCAAAGGAGCGTCGAGCCTTCACACGATAGAAGTGGGCATTACGATCGCACTTCGCGCAGTCATGCCGATCGCCAAAACGAACTCGCATAAGATGGTCGAGACAACTTTCCTCCGTTGGGAAGCGGTCTTGAAACTGGCGGAGGGTAGGGGCTTTGTTGCTCATAGATATTGTATGCCATAACCGCCTACTTGTTTCAAGGGGATAATGGCCAATGAATTTAATCGTGGCTAAGGCTCTGTCTCGAAATGCGCCTTCGGCGCATCCGCAACGGCCCTCACCCCCACCCGACCGCCCACAGAGTGTATCCTGAATGGGAGGTAGGGTGGGGGTGAGGGCCGGTGCGGCAACCGACTCAAAGGCGCGTTAACCATTTCTTTGCGCGGCAATCCTATCCTTTTGAACGCAGCAAAAGGGTGGAGCCATGCAGATCTTCAAGCGCAATCGCAGCCGTCGGCCTGACGATCAGGACATGAGCGAGATCGCACGCCCACAGCGCCGCCTGCGTGTGCTGCTGATCGATGAAAACCCCACCGCGCGCGCCGTCGTCGCCCGCCGCCTGTCGCATCTCAACTATGATGTCGCGCTGGCGGAAAACGGCTTCGTCGCGGTCAACCTGCTGGTGACGCGCCCCGCCGACATCATCCTGATCGACATGGGGCTGACGATGTTGCCCGCCGTCGCGACGATGAAGAAGATCCGCGCCGCGAACCTGGCCCTGTCCGCCTGTTTCGTCATGCTCACGGGACGGCTCGACAGCCAGTCGACGGTGGAGGCGCTGGATGCCGGGGCCGACGACCATGTCGTCAAACCCTTCGACTTCGACGTGCTGGACGCCCGTATGCGCCATCTGTGCCAGCGCGCCGAAACGCTGGGCACGCTCACCCGCCACAATGCCGAACTCGACGCCCGCATCGCGCGCCGCGCCGTGGAACTGGGCGAAACTCGCGAGACTTTGCGCGAACTCCAGGCCGACCGCGCCCGCCTCGTCTCGTCCATCCAGGCGCTGCACGATGAAGTCGAACGACTGAGCGCGCAGCAGGGATAAGTCCGGTTCCTGCGGCAGAACCCCAACCTCCGTTCGTTTCGAGCGCAGTCGAGAAACGGTAGAGCGCAGGTTTCTCGACTGCGCTCGAAACGAACGGACGTGGTCAGGCTATCGCCCCATCCAGCGTCACCCAGAGCGACAGCCCCTCACCCGGATCGGCAGGCGGCGCATCAGCGACGATCCGCGCGGCATCCGCCCGCGCCCGGTCGAGAATCACCGCTGGCACCGACGCGGAATGATAGACCCGATCCGCCTCCCCCAGCAGCCGCGCCGCGCGCAAAGTCAGATCGTCGGGATCGCCCGACAGCAGCGGAATCGCGATCAGCCGCGAGCCTTCCGCCTGTCCCCGCGCCGCCAGCCATTCCGGGACCGCGTCCACCGCATCGGCGCGCAAAGGATCGATCATCCCGCCCGGCGCCAGCCCAGCGTCGATCCCCCGTCGCCGCGCGCCCGCTTCCGCCCAGCGCGCCTTGATCGCCCCGCGCCCGGCAAACAGTGCCTGTGCCAATTCACCGAGCCGCGCGGGAAATAGCGCCTCCAGCTTTTGCCGCAACGCCTTGGCCAGCCCCGCCGACGCGCCGCCCGTCCCGATCGCGATCAGCACCGGGTCACGATCCACGATCGCGGGCAGGGTGAAATCGCACAGGTCGGGATTGTCAGTCGCGTTGACCAGCACGCCCCGCGCCCGCAACCGCTCCGCCGTCGCCGCGTCGCCGTTGGACACGATCGCGATCCGCGCCGCGTCATCCTCCTCGCCCACGATGACTGCGCCCGCCCGCTCCAGCAGGCGGCGCTTGGCGTCCGCCGCCTCGCCGTCCCCGGTCAGGATCACCGGCCTGCCCGTCAGGCGCAGAAAGACGGGCAGGCTGTGCATCAGTCGGCCAGCCAGTCGGGGATGCTATCGCCCGCGATCAGCGCCTCGATCGGCGGACGCGCGCGCACCACCGCCCATTTGTCGCCCGACACCAGCACTTCAGGGGTCAGCGGGCGGCTGTTATACGTCCCCGCCATCGTCGCGCCATAAGCGCCCGCCGTCATGAAGGCGACCAGATCGCCCGCCGCCACCACATCCATGTCGCGACCCATGGCGAAAGTATCGCCCGTCTCGCACACCGGACCCACCACATTGGCCGCCGCGCGCTGGCCCACCGGGGTCACCGCACGAATATCATGCCAGGCGTCGTAAAGGCTGGGACGCAGCAGGTCGTTCATCGCCGCATCGACGATGACGAACGGAGCCTGCGCGCCCTGCTTCACCCGCACCACGCGCGACAGCAGAGCGCCCGCATTGCCCACGATCACCCGGCCCGGCTCGAACATCAGCCGCACCGGCCAGCCCTGCGTTACCCGGCACACCATCTCGCCATAGGCGGCGGGGCTTGGCGGCACGGGCAGAGCAGGGTCGTAAGGGACGCCCAGCCCGCCGCCCAGATCGGCGGTGCGAATATCATGCCCCGCCTCGCGCAATGCTGCGACCAGCGCTCCGACCTTGGTAAAGGCCGCCTCCAGCGGCGCGAGATCGGTCAGTTGGCTGCCGATATGGACGGCAACGCCCTGCACATCCAGCCCCGGCAGGTCGCGCGCGGCGGCATAGCTTTCCAGCGCGCGGTCATAAGGAATGCCGAACTTGTTTTCCGATTTGCCGGTGGAAATCTTGGCATGGGTGCCCGCGTCCACATCCGGGTTGATGCGATAGGCCACCGGCGCGCGCTTGCCCATCGACAGCGCGACTTCGGACAGCATTTCCGCCTCTGGTTCGCTTTCCAGATTGAACTGGAAAATGCCATGGTCCAGCGCCAGCCGCATTTCCTCAGCCGTCTTACCCACGCCCGAAAAGACGATGCGGTCCGCCGGAATCCCCGCCGCGATCGCGCGCAGCAATTCCCCGCCCGACACGACATCCGCGCCCAGCCCCAGTTTCGCCAGCGTCGCCAGCACCGCCGCATTGGGGTTGGCCTTGACCGCAAAGGCGATCAGCGGATTGTCTAGGCTACCCAGCGCGTCGCGAAACACGCCGACATGGCGCGTCAGCGTCGCGGTCGAATAGACATAGACCGGCGTGCCAACCGCATCGGCAATCGCCGCCATCGGCACCTGCTCCACCTGCATGGCACCGTCCACATAGTCGAAATGGTCCAAAATCGCGTCCTTAGTCTCTTGTCAGGGCTGCTTTTCGGGCGGCAGGTCGAATTCGTCCGCTGCGCGCTGTTGCGACTGGGTCAGCAATTCCACGTTGCGCTGTGGCCGCGCCTGGGTCGATGGCGTCATCAGCTGCGCGCCCGTCGGTGCGGTCGCCGCGCCCACAGGCACCGCAGGCAATTCCTGCCCTGCCACCGGCTTCAACGGTTGCCGCCCGCCGCAGGATGCCAGCGCCAGCGCCGCGCAGACCAGCCCCGCGATCGTCCGAGTGTGTCTCATCCCAATTCCTCCCGCGCCTGCGCGATCCGCGCCCGCACCTGCATGGGCGCGGTGCCGCCATGGCTCATCCGGCTGGCGACCGATGCATCGACCGTCAGCACCGCATAGATGCGATCATCGATCCGCGCGTCAATCTCTTGCAGCGTCGCGATCGGCAACTGGTCGAGCGGCACACCCGCCGCCTCCGCCGCCGCCACCGCGCGCCCGGTGATATGATGCGCCTCGCGGAACGGAATGCCCCCTTCGCGCACCAGCCAGTCGGCAAGGTCCGTCGCGGTGGCAAAGCCGCTTTCGGCCAGCCCGCGCATCCGGTCGGTGCGGAACGTCACCGTCTCGATCATGCCGGTCATCGCCGCGATCGACAGAGCGAGCAGGTCATGCGCCTCGAACACCGGCGGCTTGTCGTCCTGCATATCCTTGGAATAGGCAAGCGGCAGCCCCTTCATCGTCACGCACAATGCGGTCATGCAGCCCATGATCCGCCCGGCATGACCGCGCACCAGCTCGGCGGCATCCGGATTGCGCTTCTGCGGCATGATCGAGCTGCCGGTCGAATAGGCGTCGGGCAATTTCACGAAACCGAAGGGCTGGCTCGCCCAGATGATGAATTCCTCGGCCAGCCGCGACAGGTGCAAGGACGCCTGGGTCGCCGCCATCAGATAATCGAGCGCGAAGTCGCGATCGGATACGCTGTCCAGGCTGTTGTCGGTCGGCTTGGCAAAACCCAAAGCCGCCGCCGTCGCGTGCCGGTCGATCGGGAAACTGGTCCCCGCCAGCGCCGCCGCGCCCAGCGGACATTCATCCGCCCGCGCCCGCGCATCGGCAAAGCGGCTGCGGTCGCGGCGCACCATCTCATAATAGGCCATCAGATGATGCCCTAGCGTTACCGGCTGCGCCGACTGCAAATGGGTAAAGCCCGGCATCACCGAATCGGCATTCTCGTCCGCCCGCGCCAGCAAAGCGCGTTGCAGGCCGATCAGACCCGCCTGCACCTCGTCAATCGCGTCGCGCACCCACAGGCGGAAATCGGTCGCCACCTGATCGTTGCGCGACCGCGCCGTGTGCAAACGCCCGGCGGTCGGCCCGATCAGCTGCGCCAGCCGCGATTCGGTGACCATGTGGATATCTTCCAGGTACAGATCGACCGGCACGCCATCGGCTTCATATTCCGCCGCGATCCGGTTCAGCCCCTCGGTAATCGCCTGCGCATCCTCGCCATCGACGATGCCCTGTTTGGCCAGCATCGCGACATGCGCCTTCGATCCTGCGATGTCCTGCTTCCACAATCGCTTGTCGAACGGGATGGAGGCATTTATCTCGCGCATGATCGAAGCGGGGCCGGCCGCAAACCGGCCACCCCACATGCTGTTGGAGCCTTCCCCCTTGGAACCTGTTTCGCGCGCGCTGATGTTACTGCTCCTGACCGCCGGATTGGCGGCCTGCGATAGGCAATCGCCGCCCGCTGGGCAAGCCAATGCAAGCATGAGCGGTGAGGTTCCTGCATCAGGCAATGCGACCAAGGGGGACGGCGAATTCAGCTACCGTCTGGACCGCAGCAAGGCTGGCACCCCCGCGCCCACCTTCGCCTTCCAGAATCCCGACGGGGGGGAGGCGACCTTGCAGGATTTTGCCGGACGCCCGCTGCTCGTCAATCTGTGGGCGACATGGTGCACCCCCTGCGTTGCGGAAATGCCTACGCTGGACCGGATCGCGGAACGCTACGGTCCCAAGGGGCTGGCGGTGCTGACCATTTCGCAGGACACGCAAGGCGCTAAGGCGGTCAAACCCTTCTTCGCCAAACACCCCCTCCCCCACCTTAAAGGCTGGGCCGACCCAGACAATCATTTCGGCTTCGACTATGCCACCGGCCTGCTGCCCACCACTGTCCTCTATGATGCGCAAGGCAAGGAAATGGTCCGGGTGATCGGCGCAATGGATTGGGAAGGGGCGGAAGCCAAGGCGCTGATCGACGCGGCCATGGCATCCTGATCCGCTACCCTTTGGCGCAACTGCAAAATCCGTTTCTTGCGCCGCGATAGATCATAAACAGCGTGTTTCCGGACCAGAAACGATCTGGAAACAATTCACAAACCTATGATTTTTGTGCAGCGCAATAGAGGATAAGCGCGGCCGCTTCGTCATTCCCCCTGTCATCGATAAAGCTAAACAGGGGGCATGAATGACACGGTTGTCGGCGCTTAAACTCTCACTGATCCTCGCATCGTCCTGGTCCGCCTGCGCCATCGCGCAAGACGCGCCGCAGGAACCCCAGGTCGACGACGGCACCGCCATCATCGTCACCGGCACCCGCGCGGTCGGGATGCAGGCGACCGAAAGCGCCGCACCGGTCACCGTGCTGAGCCAGGATGCGCTCACCCATGTCGGCCAGCCGAACCTCAACCAGGTGCTGACCCAGATCGTCCCCAGCTTCACCGCGCAGACGCAGGGCACCGACCTTTCCAGCTTCTCGCTGTCGGCGCGCCTGCGCGGCCTCAGCCCCAACCACACGCTGGTGCTGGTCAACGGCAAGCGCCGCCACGGCAACGGCATCCTTCAGGTGCTGGGTGCCTTCTCCGGCTCGGCCGCGCCCAGCATTGATCTTATTCCGCCAGATTCGGTCGAGCGCGTCGAAGTGCTGCAGGAAGGTGCTGCCGCTGTGTACGGCACCGACGCGATTGCAGGCGTCATCAACTTCATCCTGAAGGATGATCCAGAGGGCGGCTCGATCAAGCTGACCGGCGGTCAATATTATGACAGCGAAGGCGAGCTATTCTCCATCTCCGGCAATTATGGCGTCAAACTGGGTGAGGACGGCTATATCAACCTGTCCCTGTTCCACCGCCGTCAGGATTATACGACGTTGGGTGAAGGGCAGGTGCAGGTCACCAAGCTGGACGGCACGCTCCAGCCCAATGCCCCTGCCCAATGGTCCAATCTCGCGGGCGACGCGCTGGCCGGGATCAATGGCGGCCAGCCCAAGACCGAACTCAACCTGCTCTTCTACAATGCCGGTTATGATTTTGGCGGTGTCGAAGTGTACAGCTTTGGCAGCCTCGCCCGTCGCGAAGGTTGGGCCAAGCAGGGCTACCGCCATCCCAAGCGCATCTGCTACGAAACCGGCAATCTGGGCGGCGGTGTCACGCCTGCGGCCTATAACCCCAATATCTGCTACAGCGACACCGGCATCAACGGCATGGTTCCGCTCCAGCATGTGATCGAGGATGAATATAGCTTCACTGTCGGTGCGCGCGGCGAAGCGGCAGGCTGGAACTATGACCTCAGCACCACTTACGGCAATCAGAAGAACGACATCTGGACCGAAAAGTCCGCCCATCGCGAAGTGTGGCAGGAAAGCTTTGCCGCATCGCTTCTGGGCGTCGGCGTACCCAACACGCCCGACAAGGCCTATGACGGCGGCTTCCGCCTGAGCCAGACCACGGTCACCGCCGACATCCGCAAGGAATTTGACCTCGGCATGGCCGCCCCGCTGACCTTCGCTTTCGGCGGCGAATATCGCAAGGACACCTATGAAATCGTCCAGGGCGATTTCTATTCGACCTACAAGACCGGGGTTCAATCCTTCCCCGGCTACAAGGCGACCGACGCCGGGCGGTTCAAGCGCAGCTCGCGCGCCGGTTACCTGAACTTCATCGCCAATCCAGTCGAAGGCTGGACGGTCGATCTGGCCGGTCGCTACGAAGATTATACCGATTTCGGCGACACTCTGATTGGCAAGATCACGACCCGCTACGATATTTCGGATGCCTTCGCGGTTCGCGCCACAGCCAGCACCGGCTTCCGCGCACCGACACTGGCCGAACAGAAATATTCGACCATCAACGTGGGGCCAACCAGCGCCGTCGCCCAGCTTCCTGCTGGTACGCCGGCCGCTGCACTGCTCGGCTTTGACTCGCTTGGCCCGGAAAAATCCAAGAATTTCTCGGCAGGCGTCGTGCTGCGCCCCGTGCCCAAGCTGGCGATTACCGTCGATGCCTATCTTATCAAGATCAAGGACCGCATCGCCGCCACCGCATCGCGTAACGCCGTCCAGGGCGGCGTGATCCAGCCTGGCGCAGCGGCGATCTTCAGCGCACTGGCTGCCGCCGGTATCGTTCTCGACACCGCGCTGCAAACGGTCGGCGTGCAAAGCTTCACCAACGGCATCGACACGGAGACCAAGGGCATCGACTTCTCCGCCAGCTATCCGGTGGCGCTCGACTTCGGCACGCTCAATCTGTCGCTGAACGGCAACTATAACAAAACCAAGATCACCAAGAACAAGGTCGGCTACCCGCTGTTCAACGCCGCGTCGGAAAGCAATATCGAGGATACGACGCCGAAATATAAGGTCGGCTTCGGCGCGCTGCTCAAGGCTGACAAGCTGACCGTCAACCTGCGCGAAACGCTTTACGCCAAGCAAAGCGTTCTGGTCCGTCCGGGCGTCGGCAGCGGCGTGATCCCCGATGGCGGCTTCCTGATCGCCGACGGCGCGCTGGTGAACGGCGTCAACGCCAACCAGCTTTACTTCAACGGCGTGGTAAAACGGGCGATCATCACCGATCTGGAAGTCGGCTATGATTTCACCGACAATGTCACCTTCTCGATCGGTGCGAACAATCTGTTCGACAAGATCCCCGAAGTTCCCAAGCTGGTGACTGGCACCGGCGTGGTCGTGAACCCCGGCGTGTCGCCCTATATCAACGGTTCCGGCTCCTATAACAGCCCATATGGCCATGGCGCCTATGGCACATCGGGGGGCTATTATTACGCCCGGATCGACTTTAAATTCTGATCAACACTTAGACTATGTCACGAAGGAAGGGCCGGTTCGGAAACGCACCGGCCCTTTTTCGTCCGACAGGAGCCGTTCATGCAGCCATTCGCTCTCCTCGCCGCGCTCGCCATGACCATCGCAGCGCCCGCCATGGCGCAGCAGGCGATGCCCGCCACCCTGCCTTTCTCCCCCGCCGTCCGCGTCGGCGACACCCTCTATATGTCCGGCCAGATCGGTCAGGTGCCGCCCGGCATGGACCCGCACAAAGAGGGTTTCGACGCCGCCGTGCGACAGGCAATGGATTCAATCAGCAAGATATTGACCGACAATGGCCTCGACTTCGGCCATGTCGTCAAATGTACGGTGATGCTGGACGACATGGCCGACTGGCCCCGCTTCAACGGGGCCTATCTGCCTTATTTCAAGGGCAAACGCCTGCCCGCGCGCAGCGCCTTTGGCGCGGACGGGCTGGCGCTGGGCGCACCGCTGGAAGTGGAATGTATCGCTGCGTACCCGTAACCACCTCCGTTCGTTTCGAGCGTAGTCGAGAAACGCGACCACTGCGCCATCGTTTCTCGACTACGCTCGAAACGAACGGGTATTTGGTTCAGATCGCCACCGCTTCGCGCACCAGCAGCACCGGCACGCCATCACGCACCGGATAGGCCAGCCCCGCTGCGTCGGACAGCAGCGCGCTGCGCTCACCATCCCAGCGCAGCGGCGTACGCGTCACCGGGCAAACCAGCTTGGCCAGCAACCACGGATCGACCGGCGCAATCTCGCCCGCCGCATCGCTCATTGCATAGTCGCGCCGCCATCGCGCTCGATCCGGCCGAAAATCTGCATCAGCTGGATGATCAGCTCCGACCGCTCGCCCAGCGTATCGGCCTCCAGCAGCGTCTGCTTGGCCGCCGCATCGAAGGGCGCGATCTGGGCGATGCCGTTGACCAGCGCCATATCATCGAGCCGCGACACCGCCGTCCAGTCCACGACATAGCCCAGCGCATCGGCAAAGCGCCGCGATTCCATCTCCAGCGCCGCGCGCTCGGCCGCGTGCAGCACTTCATCCTCCTGCGGCGCCTGCATCACGTCCGCCTCGATCTGGCGGAACTGGGTCGTCACAGGCAATTCGCGCACCACTTTGAACCGCGCCAGCCCGGTCAGGATGATGTTGAACCGCCCGTCGTCCAGCGCCTCGATATGGCTGACATGGCCCAGGCACCCCATGTCGAACAAGGGCGGCACCGGCCCTTCGCCACGCGGCTGGATCATCCCGATCCGCCGGTCGCGCGCCATCGCGTCATGGATCAGCGCGCGGTAACGCGGCTCGAAAATATGAAGCGGCAAATCCATGCCCGGCAACAGCAAAGCGCCGGAGAGCGGGAATATCGAGACGCGGGCGAGTGGCACCGGCCCGGCCGTCAGGCGAACAAGATCTGCGACAGCTTGCGACGCTGCGCCGATACCCAGGGATCTTCCAGCCCGACCGCCTCGAACAGGGTCAGCAATTGCGTGCGCGCCGCACTGTCATTCCACGCCCGGTCGCGGCGGACGATCTCCAGCAGCGCCTCTGCCGCGCCCTCGCGATCGCCATTGGCCATCAGCCCGCCCGCCAGTTCGAACCGTGCCTCATGATCGTCGGGATCCGCCGCAACCTTCGCCTCAAGACCCGAAAGGTCCGCCACCGGCTTGGCGTCCCGCACCAGCGCAATCGCCGCGCGCGCGCGATCCACCGCCTGATCCTTCGCCGCATCGGGCGACAGTGCGTCCAGCACGGCCTCAGCCTCGTCCAATTGCCCCAGCGCCACCAGCGCCCGCGCCTGACCCGACGCCACATCGGCATGGTCAGGCACCATTTCGGCAATCTGGGTGAAAATCGACAGAGCGCGCTCGGCATCGCCCGCCGCCAGCATTTCCTCACCCATCGCGATCAGCGGCGCGATTTCCTGCTCCTGCGCCTTTTCGTCCGATTCGATCGGCAACTGGCCGAGCAACTGGTCGAAATATTGCTTGAGCTGCCCCTCGGTCCGCGCCTGGGAGAGGTCGGCGACCGGCTGGCCCTGAAACACGGCATAGACGGTCGGGATCGACTGGACCCGGAACTGGCTGGCGATGAAGCCATTCTTATCGACGTTGACCTTGACCAACTTCACGCCCTTGGCCGCATAGTCGGCGCAGACCTTCTCGATGATCGGCGTCAGTTGCTTGCACGGACCGCACCATTCGGCCCAGAAATCCACGATCACCAACTGCGTGCGCGAAGGCTCCACCACATCGCGGCGAAACGCCTCCACGGCCAGCTTGTCGGCCTCGCTCATTCCCAGGGTCGCCACGCTTTCATCTCCTGCCACTGCGGTATGTCGCCGCCTCCATAGCCCGCAATATGGGGAGCGTCACCCTCTCCGCGCAAGGTCAGGAAAAGCAGGATATTAGAAGGTATAGCCGATCCCGATCGCGCCTAGAAACTGGTCCTTCGACCCGGCAATCGACACCACCGGCGAATCGGCGTAACGGCCCAGCATCCGCGAATAGCCAAGCGCGCCGACGATCACCCAGCCCTTGCGAATGTCACCCGACAGCGAATAGCCGCCCGTCAGATTGGCGTTCACCCGCCGGAACCCGGCACCGCTGCCGCCGCGCGTATAGACGGGCAGTCCGCTCGCCAGCGAACCGGCAGCATCGATATCGGAATAATAGCGGCCGAATTTCTTGCCGACATAGTCCGCTGACACGCCGATGCCCGCAAAGCTGCGGATCGACAGCGGCGTGAAATATTCGATTGCGGGGGTGACTATATAGCTTTCATGCGCGCCCGCGACATCCTTGGTTACGGCAACCCGCGCGCTCAGATTGTCATAGGCGCTGGTAATGATCCCGGTCTTGCCGATGCCGACATAGCCGCCAACCTCGATCGCCGTGTCCCGTTTGCCCAGTGCCTCGACCGCATTGTCCTTGATCTGCTTGCGACTGGTCCGGTCCAGCCGCACGCCCACGGCCGGGCCAGCCTGAAAGTCGATGCCGCTATCGTCCCGGTTGGGAACGGCATCGAAAAACAGCATGGGGCCGCGCGTGAAGAAGGCGTGGTCCTTCACCTTGCCCCGCAATTGCGGACCCACAATCATCCGGGAATCGTCGGACCCTTCATAGGTCGGGACCGAAGCAACGCCAACGCCGACGGTCAGGCTGCTGCGATCCTGTGCCTCCTGCGCCAGCGCAGGCGCGGCCACCATGAAGGGAAGGGTGAGGAGGAGTATGCGGGAAAGCTGGTTCATAAGGCCCCTGTTCAGCCAATGTCGGTCGGCCCAAGAATGTTTCACGACGGTTACAGGTTCCCCCGAACGATCCTACAGGAAATATTTGAGGCGGATGTCCTGCTCCACCGGCGCGCCTGCGACCGCAAAACTGGCCGACCGGAAGCTCGGCGCGCCAAAGCGCAGCACCGGATTGCGCGAAAAGCCGACCCCTTCGCGCGGGATGCCCGCGAACGTATCCAACTTGCCATTGCCATTTTCGTCATGGACGATCGCGATGGCATAATTGCCCGGCGTCACAGCACCGATCGTCACCGCCCCGCCCTTCGCCGGCACAGCGAAATGCCGCTTGTCGGGATCATGGCTGCAATCGGGGAAATAGCGCGGCACCCGCGTCACGCACACCAATATCTGCCCCTTGGTCGACCGTAGCCCCTCCAGCGCCATGCTGAGCAGTTGCGGCTGGCCGATCGGGGCCGCACCCAGCAGCACCGGGACCAGCGCGCACAATCTCCACAATCGACCCCTCACGCGCGCGCCTTCGCGGTAAAATCGCCAAGTCCCCGGTCGGTGCCGCACAATCGGTCCCAGACCCGGAAATAAAGGCCGTAATTGCAGCTATACAGGTCGTGATGCCGCTGATGGTGGGTCGCGGTGATCAGCCAGCCGCCCAGCGGCCCCCGGACCATCCAGCGCGGAAACATCTCCCACCCCATATGATTGCTGACCCCCATGATCGTCATGATCGTCAGCACCACGGCCAGAGCGCCGACATGGATGGGTATGATGAACACCAGTGCCGGGATCACCACCGCCCCGGTCAGCGCTTCCCAGGGATGAAAGCTCATCGCTGCCCAGGCGGTCGGCGGGCGGCTGGCATGATGGACCGCATGGGCAATGCGAAAGGGCTTGGGCCGGTGCATCCAGCGATGCGTCCAGTAAAACCATGTGTCGTGCGCGGCGAGATAGAGCAGCACCGACACCGGCAGATACCAGAGCGGCAGCGCCGCGACATCGGTATAGATGCGCGTCCATCCCCGCGCCTGCCATCCCCATGCGACGATCCCGGCGGGGATGCCGTAAATCAGCGCGGACAGCAAAGACCAGCCAACCTCGCGCCGCATCTGCCGCTCCAGCCCGCGATAGAGGCCCGGCTGCCGCACGCGCGTCGCCAGCGCAAAGCCGCCGCTCGCCAGCAGATAACGCACACCGACAATGGCGCTCATCGCCAAAGCGGACCAAAGAATAGCTGCGACCATGGACAGGCCCATAGCCCAATCCACCACCGTCATCCCAGCGAAAGCTGGGATCCCCCTTCTTTTTTCTACCTCCAGAACAAAGAGGGATTCCAGCATTCGCTGGAATGACGATGATGACGGCCGACCCTAAGTCCGTGGCCGCGCCTGCCGATAGCTGCCCAGCATCCGCACCCATTTGGTGTGGAACTCCAGTTCCGCCAGCGCCCGGTCAACCGCCGGATCGCCCGGCATCCCCTCAATATCGCAGAAAAATTCGGTGGCCGCGAAGCTCGCCCCGCGCTGATAGCTTTCCAGCTTGGTCATGTTGACGCCGTTGGTCGCAAAGCCGCCCATCGCCTTGTAGAGCGCGGCGGGGACATTCTTCACCTCGAACAGGAACGTCGTCATCACCGGCCCGACATTGGGGACCGGCATTTTGGGATCGCGCGCCAGCACCAGGAAGCGCGTCATATTATCGTCGCTATCCTCGATATTCTCGGCGATCAGGCGCAGGCCATAGAGTTCCGCCGCCAGATAGGGCGCAATCGCCCCTTCGCCGGGCAGGCGGGTTTCCGCGACCAGCGCCGCTGCGCCCGCCGTATCGGCATAGGCAACCGGCTGGATGCCCCGTTCGCGCAGATAATGGCGACACTGGCCCAGCGCCTGGGGATGGCTGATCGCGCTTTTGACCGGGCTGTTGTCGGGCGCCATCAAACAATGGCGAATCCGCAGGAAATATTCGTCGACGATGGACAGGCCCGATTCGGGCAGCAGGAAATGCATGTCCGCGACCCGCCCGTGCAGGCTGTTTTCGATCGGGATGATCGCGCGGGCCGCCTGTCCATTACGCACCGCATCGATCGCATCCTCGAACGCGAAACAGGGCAAAGGCACGCAATCGGGTGCATAACCCAGCGCCGCCAGATGCGAATTGGCCCCCGGCGCGCCCTGATAGGCGACGGCGCGGGCCGGGTCTCTAGCGGCTTTTTCAGCCAGTTGCGCGACAATCGCGCGCGCGGGAGCGGGATAGTTTTCCATGGATGGGTGCGCGCTTAAGGGCTGGGCGGCCCCCACGCAAGCATCGGCAGGACGGCAAGCTGGCCGGCTCGCGCATTTGTGGCGTCAAGCCGGGTTGCACGTTCGCGTGTCCGCCATTATGGCAACGGCCAAGAGGGGGCGCCAAGACAGCCGCCCGAACAGAAATGCAAGGGAAATCGAGCGAAATGGGCGATCGTTTCAATACCGTAGCGGGCTGGGCGCTGTTCGCGGGCATTATCGCGCTCGGCGGCGCGATCGTCAGTTCCAAATTCTTCCATGACGAACGGCCCGAAACCATGGGCTATGCGATCGAAGGCGTGGAAGCCGAGGGCGAAGGCGCTGCTGCCGGTCCCGGTCTCAACACCCTGCTGGCCAGCGCGGACGTCGCAGCCGGTGAGAAGGTGTTTGCCAAATGCGCCGCCTGCCACACCGTCACGTCGGGCGGTGCCAATGGCATTGGTCCCAACCTGTATGGCGCAGTGGGCAAGGCCCATGGCCATGTCGCAGGCTTTGCGTATTCCGAAGCGCTCAAGTCCGTGCCGGGCAACTGGACGTTCGAGGCACTGGACAAGTGGCTGAAAAGCCCGCGTGAATATGCGCCCGGCACCAAGATGACTTTTGCTGGCCTTGGCAACCCGGTCGATCGCGCCAACCTGATCGCCTGGCTGAATACGCAGGGGTCCAACCTGCCGCTGCCCGCCGCCGACGCAGCCCCGGCTGCTGAAGGCGCGAATGCAGCCGAAGCGGGCAATGCTGCCAATGTAGCGGAAGCCCCGGCAGCGAACGCCGCCAACGCCGCCGAGTAAAGCGCGATCGGTACGCCGGTCGAGATCAGCGAATTGACGGGCGCGGCACGGGTTGCCGCGCTCGATTCGTTGGCGGACCTGCGCATCGCGGTATTTCGGGCCTTTCCCTATCTGTATGACGGGGACCATGCCTATGAACGCGCCTATCTGACCGCCTATGCCAACAGCCCCGGCGCGCTGGTTGTGGGCGCGTTCGCTGGCGACAGACTGGTCGGTGCCGCCACCGCTGCACCCATGGCCGATCACGCCGCCGCCCTTGCCGCCCCCTTTCAGGCGCGCGGCATGGACATAAGCGACGTCTATTATTTCGGCGAATCCGTCCTGCTGCCCAACTGGCGCGGTCATGGCATTGGCAACGCCTTTTTCGACCGGCGCGAAGCCAAAGCGCGAGAGCTGGGCTTTTCGATCGCTGCCTTCTGCGCCGTCATCCGCCCGCCCGATCACCCCGCCCGCCCCGCCGGTTACAGCCCGCTAGACCCCTTCTGGCACAAACGCGGCTTTGCCCCGGTCGATGGGCTGATCGGCCAGTTCGGCTGGAAGGATATGGGCGAAGATGCCGACAGCGACCACCCGATGCAGTTCTGGGTGAAAAGGCTGGAGGGCTAAGGCCAACATGCGATGATCCTGACCCAAAAGGCCCTTCCCCTTGAGGGGGAGAAGAATTGCCATATGACCTTTCGTTATCCCTTCAACGTCATCCTGAACTTGTTTCAGGATCCATCGCGCCCCAAAAGCCGCCGCCCGTGACGAGAAATGGATGCTGAAACGAGTTCAGCATGACGAAGTAAAATGAGGCGCGATCCATATGCTATAGCCGTGCCCTTAATGGGGAGGTTGAGTGGGGGTGTGCTACCGCCGCGGGGACGCTCAGCTTCGCCTCGCTCCCCCTCCCCGCCGGGGAGAGGGGGATGATTCACAATCATCGCATATTGGTATGACCCGCGCCCCTAGCGCTCCGCGACCAGCACCTTGTCGATCTTGCGCCCGTCCATATCGACAATCTCGAAGCGGAAGCCCTGATCGTCCACATAATCGCCGACTTCGGGCAGTCGCTTGAGCAGCCACAGCGCATGGCCCGCCACCGTCGCATAATCGCGGTCCTCCGACAGGTCGATGCCGATCCGCTCGGCCAGCTGGTCGATCGGCATCTGCCCCGACACCAGCAGGCTGCCATCCTCGCGCTCGACCATGTCGGGCTCATCATAGGCGTCGCGGTCGGACGCGAAATGGCCCGCAATGGCGGACAACAGGTCGGCCGGGGTCACGATCCCCTCGAAATGGCCATATTCGTCATGGACCATCACCATCGGCACGTCGGACCGGCGCAGCACTTCCAGCGCGTCCATCGCATCGACCTGGTCAGGCACTACCTCCGCCTTGCGCATCAGCGCACCGACATTCAGCGTCTCGCCCCGGAACAGCGCGCTCATGATATCGCGCGCCTGGACGATGCCGATAATATCCTCCACCGACCCGCGCCCCACCGGCAGGCGGGTATGGGGCGTTTCCAGCAGCCGCGCGCGGACTGTCGCATCGTCCGCGCCAATGTCGATCCAGTCGACATCCATCCGCTGCGTCATCACCTCGCGCACCGGCCGGTCGGCCAGCCGCACCACGCCCGAAATGATCGCCCGTTCGCTTTCTTCGATCACGCCCGATTTGCTGGCTTCGGCAACGATCAGGTGCAGCTCCTCCGCCGTCACATGATGTTCCGATTCGCGGTTCATCCGCAGCAGCTTGAAGATCAGCGCGCTCGACCCGTCCAGCACCCACACGATCGGCGCGGTCGCCTTGGACAGCCACAGCATCGGCCCGGCCATGATCACCGCGATCGGTTCGGGCGCGCGCAGGGCAAACTGCTTGGGCACAAGCTCGCCGATGATCAGCGACGCATAGGTGGTAAAGCCGATGACCAGCGCAAAGCCCAGATTTTCCGACGCATTGACCGACAGGCCCAACCCCAGGCTCTCGCCCAGCGCATGAAGCCGCTCACCCACCGGCCCGCCCAGGCTCGCGCCCGAATAGGCACCGGCGATGATGCCGATCAGGGTGATGCCGATCTGCACGGTCGACAGAAATTTGCCCGGATCGCTCGCCACCTTGAGCGCGGTCGTCGCCCCCTTGCGCCCAGCCTTCTCCAGCCCCTGCAAGCGCGGCTTGCGCGCCGACACGATGGCAAGTTCCGACATCGCAAAGACGCCGTTCAGCGCCACCAGCGCAAGGATGATGAAAAGATCGGCCCAGGGAAAGGGCGTCGGATTGGGAAGGGGGATCGTGGCCATGGCGGTCAGCAACCTCCTATAGCCGCTATTCTTTCAATTTCACAACATCCCCATCATCACCGGTTCAGTTCGCTTGTGGAACAAACGCATAGCTCGATGATTTTGGGGCTATTCGGCTCGCTCGAACACTAAAAAGACAAGGGAACAGGATCATGAACATTTCTCAGCGCGTCATCGGCGCCGCAGGTCTGGCCGCCATGCTGGCCACCACCGCCTGCACCACCGATCCGACCACGGGTCAGCGCTCTATTTCCAAAGCCGCAATCGGCGGCATCGGCGGCGCGTTGGGCGGTTACCTGCTCGGCGATCTGGTCGGCGGGCGCAACGACCGGACCGAAAAGATCCTTGGCGCAGGCATTGGCGCGGTCGCCGGCGCGGGCATCGGCGCCTATATGGACGCCCAGGAACGCAAGCTGCGCGAGGAAACCGCCGGCACGGGCGTGGACGTGATTCGCGACGGCGACAATCTGCTGCTGCGGATGCCTTCGGGTATCACCTTTGGCTATGATCGCGCGGATGTGCAGCCCCAGTTCCAGCCGACCCTGAACGATGTCGCCAGTGTGCTGGCCCAATATCCCAAAACCTATATCGACGTGCTGGGCCACACCGACAGCGACGGTGCCGACGCCTATAACCAGACCCTGTCGGAACGGCGCGCGCGCTCCGTCGCCGATTATCTGATCGGTCGCGGCGTCCAGTCCGCCCGCATCGGCACCCGCGGCTATGGCGAAACCCAGCCGATCGCATCCAACGCCACCGAAGAAGGCAAGGCCGCCAACCGCCGCGTCGAAATCAAGATCGCACCCGTCACCGAAGCCGACCTGCGCGGCTGATCCCCCGTCAGGCGCGGGCGGCAAGCGCCCGCGCCATCAGGTCCAGAGCCGCCCGCTCCGCCACCGGATCGGGCGGCAAGCGACCGTCGAGCGCCAGTGTCGCCAGGCCATGGACCAGTCCCCAGCAGGCCAGCGCCCCGGCTTGCGCGTCCGAAGGCGCGAGTTCGGCAACCCGCGCAGCCATCAGCGCATAGGCGCCCCGGCACTGGTCATGTGGCAGGGTCATGCCGGCCCCGTCGGCGAACATCAGCCGGAACAGCGCAGGATGCCGCCGTGCAAAGCCTATATAGGCCAGCCCCTGCTGCGTTAGTGCATCGCCCGGATCGCCCGCCCCGTCCGCCGCCAGCGCATCCGTTTCCAGCATGGTGAAGCCGCGCAGCGCAACCGCCGCCATCAGCGCGGCTTTGTCCGCGAAATGGCGATAGGGGGCCATCGCCGATACCGCAGCCGCCCGCGCGACGGCGCGCAGGCTCACATCGGCTTCTCCCCCCTCCAGCAGCGTCAGGGCGCAATCGACCAGCCGGTCATGCAGCGAAGGTGGAGGGGCACTGATCATGATGTTTACACTGTAATCAAACTGGGGTATGTTTACATCATAAACAACACGGAGCGAGTCGATGCAATCCCGTATGACCGTTGACCTTGCCGCCTATCCCGACCTGATCGTCGTCATGCTCGGCTTTCGCGTCACGAGTTGGCGCGGCGTTGCATCGCTGTTGGGCATCGGCCGGGGGCTGCACGCGATCGAGCAGGCGCCGCCCGACGGGCTGCTTGCGCATGAGCAGTTTTTCTTTTCCCTCAATCAGGTGGGCATCCGCCAATATTGGCGCGATATCGACAGCCTGGAGCATTTCACCCGATCGCCGCCACATGCGGGCTGGTGGCGCGATTTCGCCAAATTGAGTCGTGGTGCAGGTTTCTGGCACGAAACCTATGCTCGCACCGGCGCGATGGAAGCGCTCTACGCCAACATGGCCGTACCGATGGGATTCGCCAAATTCGCACCTGCGCTCGACCCCGTCGGCTCCCTCCTGAGCGCCCGCCAACGCATGGCGCACAGTCAGGCGGGCTAAAAGCTCGCCTTCAACCCGTCGATCACGAACTGCGCCGCCAGCGCAGCGAGCAACACACCCAGCAGCCGGGTGATCACCGCCTCGATCTTGTGGCCCAGCAGCGCCATCAGCGGCCCGGCGGCGATCAGCGATCCCAGCATCAGCAGCAGCGTCACGACGACCGCGCCCAGCACCACCATCCGCTCGCCCATGCCGTCCGCCCGCGACATCAGCAGCATGACGGTCGCGATCGATCCCGGCCCGGCGATCATCGGCATCGCCATCGGGAATACCGACACATCCTCGACATGCGGCTCTTCGGCGCTGATCTTCTGCGCCCGGTCCTCGCGCCGCTGGGTGCGCTTTTCGAACACCATGTCCATCGCGATCATGAACAGCATGATGCCGCCCGCAATGCGGAAACTGTCGAGCGCAATCCCCAGCACGCCCAGCAACTGCTTGCCCCACAAGGCGAACACCAGCAGGATCGCGGCGGCAATCCCCACCGCGCGGATCGCCATCGCCTTGCGCTGCGCCGCGCTCGCCCCGCCGGTCAGACTGGCATAGATGGGGGCGCAGCCGGGCGGGTCGATCACCACGAACAGGGTGACGAAGGCGGAAATGAAGAGTTCGATCATGATGCCGCCCCTACCCTGTCGTCGATCACGCTGTCATAGCCCGTGCCGTTCCACATCTGCACCGTCACCCGGCGGCTGCCATCGGTCGCGACCTGCGCCGACCAGAGCAGACTGTCGTCAGGCGGCGGCGGTGCGTCCTTGCCCGCAGGCGGCGGGCCATCGGGGCGCGCAGGCCGCTTGCAGGTCGCGACCTTGCCGCTCAGAAATTCCGGCACGTCACGCGCCTTGGCCAGCGTATCGCCATGGTCGGCGATCCACTTCCAGACGCCCTGCTTGTCGCGCCGCCAGATCGTCGTGAAATAACCCACCGCGCCATCCGGCCGGGTCCAGTTGCCGGTGCTGGCGGCCAGATTGCCGTCGCACGAGACATAGACGATCGACGGCGACCATTTGACCGGCGCTGGGGGATCGGCGCGCCCTTTCAGCCAATCCTTGGCCAGCACCCGCTGCGGCACAAACATCACCGCATCGTCAGCGGCGGTGGCACGAAAGGCAGTCCATTGCCCCTTGTCCTGCGCCAACCGGCTGAACGCGATTTCAGCGGCGATGACGGAGCTGGGATCAGGCTGGAAACGCAGCGGCGGCTTCGCGGCGACCAAAGCCGCCGCAGCCACAGCCAGCAAAGCCAGCCGCATCCTCACAGCCCGTCAGGCTTGGCCAGCCCCGCACGGGCATGAGCCGCGACCAGCGTGTTGCGCAACAGCACCGCGATCGTCATCGGCCCGACCCCGCCCGGCACCGGGGTGATCGCGCGGACATGGGCCAGCGCCTCGGCGGTAGCGACGTCACCCACGATCCGGCCCTTGCCATCCTCGGTATCGGCCACCCGGTTGATGCCGACGTCGATCACCGTCGCGCCCGGCTTGATCCATTCGCCCTTGACCATCTCGGCGCGCCCGACGGCGGCAACGACGATGTCGGCGCGATGGACGATGCTGGCAATGTCGCGGGTGCGGCTATGTGCGATCGTCACGGTGCAGCTTTCCGCCAGCAGCAGCTGCGCCATCGGCTTGCCGACGATGTTGGACCGGCCCACCACCACGGCTTCCAGACCAGTAAGGTCGCCCAGCTCGTCCTTCAGCAACATGATGCAGCCCAGCGGCGTGCACGGGACCAGCGCCTCCTGCCCCGTTGCCAGCTTGCCGGCATTGACGACATGGAAGCCATCGACATCCTTGGCCGGGTCGATCGCGGCCAGAACCGCGCTTTCATCGATATGGGCGGGCAGCGGCAGCTGGACCAATATGCCATCGACCCGGTCGTCATGGTTCAGCTCCTCGATCAGGTCGAGCAGATCGTCCGCGCCGATGCTGGCCGGGCGCTTGAACTCATAGCTTTCCATGCCGGTCGCTACCGTCATCTTGCCCTTGTTGCGGACATAGACCGCGCTCGCCGGATCTTCACCCACCAGCACCACCGCCAGCCCCGGCTTTCGTCCCGCCTGCGCTGCGAAAGCGGCGACGCCCTCGGCCACTTTGTCGCGCAGTCCTGCTGCAAAAGCCTTGCCGTCGATGATCTTGCCGATGGTCATGTCACGTCAACCTGTTGTTCGATGATGCTTATCAGGCGCGGCTGTGCGCCGCCCCGGATGCGCAGCCGCTTTAGCCGGTTGCTGTCCCCTGATTCCAGCGAAATCGCCCCCTTGGGCAATCCAAGATATTTGCCGAGCAGGGCGACCAGCGCATCATTGGCCCGGCCCTTTTCCGGCACCGCCCGCACCCGCGCGGACAGCCATTGCGCGCCCTTCTCATCGGTCCAGACGCCGCCGACCATCTCCTTGGCCGCACCCGGCGTCAGCCGGACAGCCAGGATCAGGTCGTCACCCGCCTGAACCCAGACCGTCACACCAGCCCGAATAACGGGGGCAATACCGCCTGCCGGATGATGAGGATCGCCAGCAGCACGACCATCGGCGTCAGGTCCAGTGCGCCCAGATCGGGCATGATCTTGCGGATGGGATTATAGATAGGCGCTGTCATCCGGTCGAGCGCGGTCATGACGGTACGGACGAAATCGCTGCCCATATTGACGATGTTGAAGGCGATCAGCCAGCTCATCACCGCCTGGATGATGATGATCCACCACAGCACGTCGAGCAGGATGACGATGATCTGATAAAGCGCGTAGGCCATGAGGTCTCCGAAAAACGTTGCCTCTCTCTACCCCGTCCGATGGCCGGGGGACAAGCATCGCCGCAAGCTTTCGGAAAGCTTTTTCCTGCATGGTGTGCGGATGAGAGGCAGCTACACAATCGAGGCCGAACCGGCCCATGACCTGATCCGCATGACCCTGACGGGCTTTTTCGACATCGAAACGATCCAGGCGTTCGGCGCGGCGCGTTATCCGGTAATCGCCCGGCTTGGCTGCGCGCGCAACCAGCATGTCACGCTATGCGACATTTCCGGTTGCAGCCTGCAATCGCAGGAAGCCGTCGCCGCCTTCCAGCAGGTGCTGGGCGAAGGCGACATCAGAAGCCGCAAGCTCGCCATGGTCACGGGCAGTTCGCTGGCCTGGATGCAGGCGCGACGCATCCTCAATCGCGACGAACTGGCCTGCTTCGATACGGAGCCCGAAGCCATGCAATGGCTGCTCGCTCCCGTGATTCCCGATCAGCCCGTCGGCATCGTCCCCGGCCGGAAATAGGGGAACAAATGCGCGACATAGTCCGCCTTGCCTAATTCCACCCCATTTCCCCGCAGGATCGCATAGGCGGTCATCAGGTGGAAATAAAATTGGGACAGGCTCCAGTCCCGCGCATATTGCTCCGCGGTCAGGTCCAAAATCATCTCGTTGGGCAGGGCATGGGCGATCATCGTGCCAGCAGCAACATCCAGCGCATCGGGACCGAGCGCCTCCAGCAACGCCACGGTTTGCGCGATCCGGCCCTTGGCGTCCGCGATCGAACCGGGATGCTCCGCCCCATTGCGCCCTTCGTCGAGCAGCTCGCCAAGCGCGGCCGGAAAATCCTCCCCCTTTAGCCGATAGATCGCTTCCTGCGCCTGCACGCAGGCAAAGCGGATCTGCGTCGACAAAGGATACATGTCGGGTGCCAACCGAGCGGACAGCAGCACATCGGCATCATCACCGCCAGCAACCTGCGCTTTCTCCAGCCAGGCGGACAGACAATTGAGCATCTGCACGAAAGTCGGGACGAGAAGTTGGTTCAGCGACATGGATCGGCTCTCCAAAAGGGGGATAGTTGAAAAATGCATCATCATTCCGTCAGCGTCAGAGGCGGACAAAACGACCGCTCAGCGCTGCTTCTTGGTCATGGTCGCGGTAAAATCGGGCGCCTTGTTCGCGACCCAGTCGACAAATTTGCGCACAGCCGGGTCTGCCAGCAACCCGTCCACATCCATGCCGTGGCGCTGCAATTGCGAATTGGTGAAATTCTTGATCAACATCTGCTGGCAGATCGGATGCATCGGCACGACATCGCGCCCGCCCCGGCTCTTTGGCACGGGATGATGCCAGATGATCGTCTCGCCCGTGGGTCGGCCGCACAGCCAGCAAGGCGGAACCACCGCCGGAGCCTCATCGTCGTCCAGATGCACGTCATCATGGCGACCATGTTTGGAATGTTTGCGGGCCATATATGCTCTATTTGCGGATCAACGTGCCCGCACCGCGCTTGGTGAAGATTTCCAGCAGCATCGCGTGCGGCACCCGCCCGTCGAGGATGACCGCGGCGTCCACACCGCCCTCGACCGCCTTGACGCAGGTTTCCAGCTTCGGGATCATGCCGCCGCTGATCGTGCCATCCTGTTGCAGCACCTCGATGGCTGCCGGATCAAGATCGGTCAGCAGATTCTTGTCCTTGTCCAGTACGCCCGCGACATCGGTCAGCAGGAAAAAGCGCGACGCCCCCAGTTCCGCGGCGATCGCGCCCGCCATCGTGTCGGCATTGACGTTGTAGGTGTGGCCGTCCGCACCGATTCCCACCGGCGCGACCACGGGGATGATGCCATCCTGCGTCAGCGTGTCGAGGATGCGCCGGTCGACCTTCACCGGATCGCCGACAAAGCCCAGGTCGACATTGCGCTCGATCCCCGAATTGGGGTCCGCCTCGCGCTTGCCCAGCACCTTTTCGCAGATGACCAGCCCGCCATCCTTGCCCGAAATGCCGACCGCCCGGCCACCAGCCCCGGCGATCCAGCCGACGATTTCCTTGTTGATCGATCCCGCCAGCACCATTTCGGCAATCTTGGCGGTTTCCGCGTCAGTCACGCGCAGCCCACCGATAAATTCCGACTCGACGCCCAGCTTTTTCAGCATCGCGCCGATCTGCGGCCCGCCGCCATGGACGACGACGACATTGATGCCGACCGCCTTCATCAGCACGACATCCTCGGCAAAATCGCGCGCCGCTTCCGGGTCACCCATCGCATGGCCGCCATATTTCACCACGAACGTTTTGCCCGCATAACGCTGCATATAGGGCAGCGCCTCGACGAGGGTTTCAGCCTTGGCAAGCAGCGCCGGGACGGGATCATGCGAACTGGTCATGCGCGGGCGCATAGGGCGAAAGGACGGGTTCGGCAAGTTTTCAGGGCTGGATACACTCTGGGAAGCCAGCGCGACCGGCGCGACCCACCGGCCACCCACCGCCGGACCGCACCACCCGCCCAGCAACAGAAGTTCGATTAGTTTGCTAACTAATCATTTGAATCAAAATCGCCACATATGTCTGACTCGCTGTCGGACTAGCCGATCCGTCCGTTCAGGACTGCCTGTCCAGCCGCCGCCCCAGTCCTACCAGCAGATAGATGACCGGCGGCACCAGCAGGGCGGACAGCACGACCTTCGCCAGCATCTGCCCCAGCAGCAACTCACCGATCGGAAAGACCCCGTAAAAGGCGATCGTGACGAACAGCAATGTGTCGGCGATCTGCGACAAGATGCTGGCCACCGCCGCACGCAGCCACAGCAGGCGGCTACCCTCCCGCCCTTTGAGCAGCGCGAACAGGGTGACATTCAATGTCTGCGATACGCCATAGGCGATGATCCCGCCCGCCCAGATGCGCGGCGTGCCACCCATCATCATGGCAAAGGCCTGCGCCCGCGCCGGGTCCATGTCCCCCGCAGCAGGCGCGGCCAGGACCAGCACCGACAGCAGGATCGAGGCGATCAGCGGCAGGAAGCCGATCTGCACCAGCCGGTTGGCGACCGCGCGGCCATGAAGTTCGGCCACCGCGCTGGAAATCGTCACCAGCAGCAGGAAGGCGAAAATCCCCGCCTCCACCGCCAGCGGGCCAAGGCCGAGTGCAGGCCCGATGGCCGACACCGGCCCCAGCGTCACCTGCTTGTTGCCCAGCACGCCTGCGATGCAGACCATGCCGCCATAAAAGATCGAAAAGCCAAAAAGCGAACGGCTGAGCGGCGCGGGAGAAGATGTCATCGCCGGGGCTTAGCCACAATTACGCGGCAGGGGAAGGTGGGCGGTGCGGGATGGACGGCCTCGCCATCACATAACCTAAACTCCGTTCGCCCTGAGCCTGTCGAAGGGCTGTTCTTCTTGAGAAGAAGGACAAGGCTTCGACAAGCTCAGCCCGAACGGATGTTGGGCTGTGATATCGTCGGTCGGGCCGCGCTAACCCCCTACCCCTCACCTCGCACCAGCCGATATTTGACACCCAGCGTCTGCGCCAGATGCTTCAGCCGCCGTTCGACCACTTCGCCGCCCAGCGCCACATCGTCGCTGTCGAGTTCCAGCAGGAGCAGCCCGTCTCGCAACGCCAGCCGCGTATGGGTCAGCGGCCGCTCGACCCCGCCCGACAGGCGTTGGGCGAGCCGGATCGCCAGCCCCCACAGCATCGCCCGGCGCAGCGCGTCTGGACTTGCGAGCCGTTCCAGCCCCGGCGCGATCGCCGTGCCACCGCCAAAATGGCTGAACAGCGCCTGCCCCAGCATCGCCCGCTCCGCCGCGGTGATGCCCACCCAATTGCTGTGCAGCGCAATCTCCATCCCGCGTTCTGCCCGGAAATCGGGATTGGCGCGCCAGCCGACATCGGCCAGCAGGCAGGCGGCGCGGCGGATGCGGCGGACGGCGGCGGTATCATCGGCGAACAAAGGCGCGATCCAGCGCTCGATCCGGTCGCCATGGCCGCGAAAGCGCGACTGCGCCTCCCCCTCCGCCTCGGCCGCGACCAGCAGCGGATCATGGGCGCGAATCTCCGGCGGCAGCCCCTCGAACAGCAATCCTTCGCGCAGACCATAGGCCGACACGACCAGGCGACTCGACCGCAGCTGGCGCACCACCACCGACAGCAACGCCGCTGCATCGGTCAGCGTCGGCACGCGCGATCCGCTCATCCCCGGAATATCTTTCAGCCGCGCCCGATCGACATGGGACACGATGCGGATCAGCTGTTCGGCGCGGCTGGCAGGCATCTCATATTGATGCACCACAGGTAGCGGAAACTGGGTCAGCTGCATGTCGAACCGCGCCAGCGCCCGCCACGACCCGCCGACCATGTAGAAGGGCAGGTCAGGCTCCTGCCGCCAGCCTGCCTTGACCAGCATCTTGGTCACCTGCCGCTCCAGCAGCCTTGGCCCCTTGGCCCGAATCTGCGGCAGGCGCAGCACGCCCAGCGGCAGCGATATCGTCTCATGCACCTGCCCGTCCCTGATTCGCGCCAGTTCCAGGCTGCCACCGCCCAGATCGCCGACAATGCCATCGGCATGGGGGATGCCCGACAGCACGCCCATAGCCGCGCCGACCGCTTCCTGCCGACCCGACAGCAATTCCACGGTCAGTCCCATGGCGGCGGCACGGGCAATGAACTCCGGCCCGTTGGTCGCGTCGCGCACCGCCGCGGTGGCGACACAGCGTATGTCGGCAACCTTCATCTGCCGGCACAGATGGGCAAAGCGCTCGGCGGCGCGCAGGCCGCGTTCCATCGCCTCCGGCTCGATCCGCCCGGTCCGCGCCAGCGCCGCGCCCAGCCCGGCCATCACCTTTTCGTTGAACAGGATGAACGGAATACGGCGCGGCCCGTCATAGACGACCAGACGCACGCTGTTGGAGCCGATGTCGATGATCGCGGTGCGACCGGTCGTCGGCTGGGGTGATGTCGCCATATTATGCGCCGCCTCGCGGACCCGGCTGAGCATCGAATTCATGGGCGTCAGGCCCGCCCGCGCAGGCGCAGGGTGGGCACCGCTTCATTGTCCAGCGCCGCGCCGCGTCCCGACAGCGACGGGTTGGTCATGAAATAACGGTGCAGGTTGAACGGCTTGTCGCCGGGATCGAGCCTGGTGTAATGGCCCGTGCTATCGAGCGTCCAGCTTTGTTCGCTGTCGATCAGATTGGCGACCATCACCTGGTCCAATATCTGGTCATGCACGGTCGGATTCTCGATCGGCGCCAGAAATTCGACCCGCCGGTCGAAGTTGCGCGGCATCCAGTCGGCCGAGCTGATATAGACTTTCGCACCATTATTGGGCAGCGCCTTGCCATTGCCGAACACGGCGATGCGGCTATGTTCCAGAAAGCGGCCGACCACCGACTTGACCCGGATATTCTCCGACATGCCCGGCACGCCCGGCCGCAGGCAGCAGATACCCCGCACGATCAGGTCGATCTGCACCCCGGCATTGCTGGCGGCATAGAGCTTCTCGATCAGCGCCGGATCGACCAAGCTGTTCATCTTGGCCCAGATGGTGCCGGGGCGACCGGCGCGGACATGGTCGATTTCCTTGTCCACCATCGCGCACAGATGATCGCGCAGGCTGCGCGGCGACATGACCAGCTTTTCCAGCCCCTGCGGCTCCACATAGCCGGTGATGTAATTGAACAGCGCCGCCGCATCGCGGCTATAGGCCGGGTCGGCGGTGAAGAAGCTGAGGTCCGTATAGATGCGCGCGGTGACCGGATGATAATTGCCGGTGCCAAAATGGCAGTAGCTGCGGAACTGGTCGCCCTCGCGCCGGATGACCATCGACACCTTTGCGTGGGTTTTCCAGTCGATGAAGCCATAGACGACCTGGACCCCCGCCCGCTCCAGCGCGTCGGCCCACATCAGATTCTGTTCTTCGTCAAACCGCGCCTTCAGCTCGACCACGGCAGTCACCGACTTGCCTGCCTCCGCCGCGTCAATGAGCGCACGGATGATCGCCGACTGCTTGCCCGCGCGATAGAGCGTCTGCTTGATCGCCACGACATCGGGATCGACCGCCGCCTGTTTCAGGAAGGCGACGACGACGTCGAACGCCTCATAGGGGTGATGGACGACAATATCCTTGGCCCGGATCGCGGCGAAACAGTCGCCGCCATATTCGCGGATACGTTCGGGAAAGCGCGGCACATAAGGCTCGAATTTCAGGTCTGGCCGGTCCTCGTCCACGATGCCGGACAGGTCGCCGATGCCGATGAACCCCTCCACCTCGACCACCACCGCTTCATGGCCCTGGAGCATGTCCTGCAACATCTCCTCGACGGGTTCGGGGATGCGCTCCTCTATCTCCATGCGAATGACGCGGCCCCGGCGCCGACGCTTGATCGCGCTGCGATAGTGGCGGACCAGATCCTCGGCCTCTTCCTCAATCTCGATATCGCTATCGCGGATGATGCGGAACACGCCGCTGTTGCGCACCATGTAACCGGGGAACAGGTCCCCCGAAAAACGCCGGATCACAGCCTCCAGCGCCATATAGCGCGCCGGTTCGCCGGGGATGCGGACAAAGCGGGCCAGCGAGGCGGGGATCATCACCAGCTCGCGGATCGGCTGCTTGTCCGACAGACGTTGCAGGTCGAACACGATCGACAGGCCTTCATTGGGGATGAAGGGGAAGGGGTGCGCCGGGTCCAGCGCCTGGGGCGTCAGGATCGGGAAAATCTGATTGAGGAAATGGTCGCGCAGCCAGGCCTCGCCCAGCGGGTCGATCGGGCTGGTGGGACCAACCACCTCGATCCCCACCTGCGCCAGCTCGCCATGGACGACGCCCCACACCTTTTGCTGCGCCAGCATCAGCCGGTCTGTTTCCGCCGCGATGGCGGCCAATTGTTGCCCGGCGGTCAGCCCGTCGGCTGAACACATGTCGACATCCTGCAACTGCTGGCCTTTGAGGCCTGCAACCCGGACGGAAAAGAATTCGTCCAGATTGGCACCGGAAATCGACAGGAAACGCAGCCGTTCCAGCAGCGGATGGGCGCGGTTCATCGCCTCTTCCAGCACGCGCTGGTTGAACGCCAGCCAGGACAGTTCACGGTTGAAATAACGCCCCATGGGCAGGGTCAGGCTGGTCGCGGGATCGGCTTCGGCCACTGGGGTCACTCGCACGGATCGAGGGAAGGGTTGGACGCTATTATAGGCAGAAAGCCAGCGCCTTGCAGGCAGTCTTTTGCCATTGCGACGGAAATCTTACGGCCAGATGACAGCGCCGCCCGATCGAGCAGCCGTGTCACCGCCACGATTGCGCCATAACTGCGCTCGATCCGGCGGAGAAGCCAGTCGGGCAGATCGGCGGCAAAGCGTGCCCCCGCCGCGCCGAGCTGGCGTTCGATCAGCGCGCGCGCCAGCGCCTCGTCCGGCTCGGCGATGGCGACATGGGGCACGGCGGCCAGCCGCGATCGCAGGTCGGGCAGCGCCACGGTCCAGCTGGCGGGTGGCGCATGGCCGATCATCAGCAGGGGTCGATGACTGGTCTGTGCCTCGTTCCAGGCATGGAACAGGCCATGTTCGTCCTGTCCTTGGGCATCGTCGATCACATTACCGCCGCTCATCTGCGCGAAATGGCGTGCCAGCGTCGATCGGCCCGACAGCGGCGGCCCGGTCAGCACGCTCACCGACAGTGGCCAGCCGCGCCAGCGTTCCAGATGGGCGACGGCCTGGGCATTGGCCTCGCTGACCAGAAAATCCCCGCCGCTGGCCGCGCCATGCCAGTCGAAAGGCAGGCTGATCTGGCTCATTGCTGCGATGGGGGCGTGGGCTGCGGTGCCTGCCTGCGCGTGATGCGCAGGGTCGTGCCCGACACGGCGACACTATAGCCGCGCGCCTGCAATCCGTTGCGCAGCATATCGACCGTGCCGTCAAAGCTGACCTGCATCACCGACGTGCCGCCCAGCGCCAGGCTGCTGGTCGATGCCGATCGCACGCCGGGGATCGCCCGCACCGCCGATTCGCCCGCACCGATCGACCCGACATCGGGCGTATCGAACTGGATCGCAAAGCTGGTGGTGCCGGTGGTGGCCGTCGCCGTCGGCAGATCGGTCATTTCAACGACCGCATCGGCTGCATTCTCGATCGCCAGCGCATCGGGATCGACCGGCTCTTCGATGATCAGAGACGGGTCGGGCCGCAGGCGGCCATCGTTGAGCGCACGAATATACAACTCGTCAATCCGCCGCGCGCCTTCGTCCAGCATCTGCGCGATGCCGCTGGCGTTAGACGCGCGCAGCGTCACGCTACCGATCAGGCTGTTGTCCGGTCCATAGCGCGCGGTGAAGGTGCCGGTCACCGGCCCGCCGGGATAGGCCCGGTCCAGCCGCGCGATCGGGATCACCACGTCGGCCGCGCCATATTGGTCAAGCAGCACCCGCCACCACAGCCGCCCGCGCCGCCCGGTCTGTCCGGCGTTCAGCAATATGGGGTCAGCCACCGATCCGGCGACGCGCACATAGTCGATCGCGCTGTCCCCGGTGCGGTATCGCGCCCAGGCCTTCTGCCATTCATTGGTGCGTTCATAGGATACGGCCGATCCGCCATCCCACAGCACCGGGATCACCAGCAAGGGCGGCGATCGCATGACATTGCCCGACACGCCCAGCAACTGCCCGGTGCGCGCCCGGTCGAACAATATGCCCAGCGTCGCGACATAACGGGTCGGCCCCGCCTGCTCAAAATCAATCTCGATGCCCGACACCATCGCCTCGATCTGCGAATCGGACAAAGCAGGCGCGCCGCCGCCGCCATGAGTGCGCGTCCACAGCATCCGCCACGCCTGCCGCTGCGCCATCCGCCACCCGGCATAGCGCGCGCTGTCGGCATCCTTGGCCACGACATCGACCTTGACCCCGCGCACCTCGAAATCGCCGCCACTGGCGATCGGCGGCACGCCCCGCTCCCCTTCCATCTGCGCAAACAGCGCGGCGGCAACCAGGCCGATCGCGATAGCGAGAAGGATTTGGACCGGGCGCGACACGGCGCGCAGGATGGCACCGGACTGGAACGGCAGGCGGTTAAGGGTCTGGCTCAGGCTCACGCGCGCCCTTTTGGCGGGATTTGCCCAGGATGCCAAGCGCCAACCCCAAGTTTGTCGTTCGGGCCTTGCCCTTCCGTTTTGCGCACCTTTGCTCTAGGGCGCTCCCCCATGAGTGAGAACGAATCCTACAGCTACGCCAAGGCTGGCGTTGATATCGCCGCTGGCAACGCCCTTGTCCGCGCCATTGCGCCGCTTGCCAAGGCGACCCGTCGCCCCGGTGCCGACGCTGAACTGGGCGGCTTTGGCGGCTTTTTCGACCTCAAGGCCGCTGGCTATGACGATCCGTTGCTGGTCGCGGCCAATGACGGCGTCGGCACCAAATTGAAGCTGGCGATCGACCACAACCGCCATGACGGCGTGGGCATCGACCTGGTCGCCATGTGCGCCAACGACCTGATCGTGCAGGGGGCCGAACCGCTTTTCTTCCTCGACTATTATGCGACCGGCAAGCTGGAGAGCGGCGTCGCCGAGCGCGTCATCGCTGGAATCGCGGAGGGCTGCCGCATCGCCGGTTGCGCGCTGATCGGCGGGGAAACTGCTGAAATGCCGGGCATGTACGGTCCGGGCGACTATGATCTGGCAGGCTTCTGCGTTGGCGCGGTCGAACGGCACAAGGCGCTGACTGGCAATCGCGTGAAGGTGGGCGACGTCCTGCTGGGCCTCGCCTCATCCGGTGTCCACTCCAACGGCTTCTCGCTGGTCCGCCGCTTGGCCGCCGACAAGGGCTGGAAGCTCGACCGTCCCGCGATCTTCGATCAGGACGTGCTGCTGATCGACGCGCTGATGGCGCCTACGAAAATTTATGTGAAAAGCCTGCTGCCGCTGGTGCGCGCAGGGATGGTCAATGCGCTGGCCCATATTACCGGCGGCGGCCTGCTGGAAAACATCCCCCGCGTCCTGCCCGATGGTTGCCATGCGATGGTCGACGCCGATGCGTGGGATCAGCCACGCCTGATGGCCTTCCTCCAGGCGCAGGGCCATATCGAACCGGGCGAAATGGCGCGCACCTTCAACTGCGGCATCGGCATGGTGCTCAGCGTTGACGAAGGCCATGTCGCGGGCGTCACCACGGCGCTGGAAGCAGCGGGCGAAACCGTCCACCGCATCGGCGAAGTCCAGGCGGGCGAAAAGGGCTGCACCGTGCGCGGCTCGACCGAGACATGGAGCGCCAAGGCCGACTGGCGCGCGACGCATCTGGGCTAAAATCACCACCCTCCGTTCGTTTCGAGCGAAGTCGAGAAACGGTCGCGCCAGGGTTCTCGACTTCGCTCGAACCGAACGGATGTTGTTATGCAAAAGGCAAAAGTCGGCGTCCTGATCTCCGGTCGCGGCTCCAACATGGCGGCCCTGCTCTACGCAGCCAAGGCCGACGACTGCCCTTATGAGATCGTGCTGGTCGCCGCCAACGATCCCGACGCTGCCGGCCTGACACTGGCCGCTGCCGAGGGCATCGCGACCTTCGGCCAGAGCCATAAAGGCCATAAGCGCGCCGCGTTCGACCAGATCATGGACGCGCAGCTGCGCTCGGCGGGGGCGCAATATGTGGCGCTGGCGGGCTATATGCGCCTCCTGTCCCCGGAGTTCGTGGCGGGTTGGGAAGGCCGGATGCTCAATATCCATCCCAGCCTGCTACCCAAATATAAGGGGCTGGACACCCACCAGCGCGCCATTGACGCCGGTGACAGCCATGCCGGTTGCTCGGTCCATATCGTCACCGCGGAGCTGGACGACGGCCCGGTGCTGGGCCAGACCCCGGTGGCGATCCTGCCGGACGACACCGAAAGCAGCCTCGCCGCCCGCATCCTCATCGCCGAGCATCAGCTTTATTCCCGCACCCTCGCCGACTTCGTCACCCGTGAGCGCCAGCCCGACTGGCTGCTGAACAAGGTCCGCGAAAGCGCACTGGCCCTGCCGCAAGCGGACGAAATCGTCTCGCGCGGAATGCCCTGTTTCGGCATCGTCAAGGGCAAGAAATTCGCCTACTTCACCCGTGATCATCATGGCGACGGCATCATCGCGGTGCTGGTGAAAACAACTGCGCCCGAAGAACAGGCCAGCCTGATCGAAGCCGACCCGGACCGCTATTACCGCCCCGCCTATTTCGGCAATGACTGGGTCGGCATCCGCCTGGACCTCGGCGACACCGACTGGGATCATGTCGCACAACGCCTGCACGACAGCTGGCGGCAGGTCGCCCCGCGCAAGCTGCTGGGCCTCATGGATATTGCCGACGAGTTCTGACCCCTTCCCTTCGTCGCCGCCCATCCCCATAGAGTGGAGCCATGACCGACACCCACGCCCCCGCAATCGAGATCACCAAGCTCACCAAAGTTTATAAGGGCGGCAAGCGCGCGCTCGACGGGATCAATCTGTCGATCCCGCGCGGCCAGATTTATGGCCTCCTCGGTCCCAATGGCGCGGGCAAGTCGACCACGATCAATATCCTCGCGGGCATGGTCAACAAGACGTCGGGAACGGCCCGCATCTGGGGCTTCGACACGGACGTCAATCCGCGCAATGCGAAAAACTCGATCGGCATCGTGCCTCAGGAAATCGTGTTCGATCCCTTCTTCACCCCTTTTGAGACGCTGGAAAATCAGGCCGGCTATTATGGCGTGCCCAAGGACAAGCGCCGGTCGATGGAATTGCTGCGCGCCGTCCATCTGGAGGACAAGGCGCACGCCTACGCCCGCACGCTTTCGGGCGGCATGAAGCGCCGCCTGCTGGTGGCCAAGGCGATGGTCCACTCACCCCCGATCCTGGTGCTGGACGAACCGACCGCTGGCGTCGATGTGCAATTGCGCCAGCAGCTCTGGGCCTATGTGCGTGAATTGAACGCCTTGGGCGTCACCATCGTGCTGACGACCCATTATCTCGAAGAAGCCGAGGAGCTGTGCGACCGTATCGGCATCATCAACCATGGCCGCCTGATCGCCGACAAGCCGACCCGCGAACTGGTCGACATGGCGCTGGAAAAGGTGGTGCAGGTGACGGTGGACCGCGACATCGTGACCGCGCCTGACGCCCCCTGTTTCGAGAAGGTCGAACTATCGGGCGACCGTACGCTCACCATCACCTATCTCAAGGACCGCGCCAATGCGGGCCAGGTGCTGAGCGCCGTGCAGGCCAGCGGCCTCGCCATCGTGGACGTGGTCACGCGCGACCCGGATCTGGAGGATGTTTTCCTCAATCTGACGGCGACGGCGTGAAAAAGTCTTGGCTGCCATGCTTATTTTTTCCTCTGGCCCTTCTGACGGCTTGCGACCGAAAGACCGAATGGAAAGAAACGTGGCCGCTGATGTCGTACAGTTTCGATGATGCCAAGCACAGCTATGTCGGTCTCAATTGTATGGGTATCCCCGTTCTAGCGCTGATAGGCGGGGATTGGCCAGCGGATGCCAAGCAGTTCACACTGAATGTCGACGGGGTAGTCCGCAAAATAGAGATTTTTCGAGGACAGCATGGTCGCGCGATGATTATCGACGACCAAAAAATTGTCGCTTCTTTCACTGCCGCAAAACGAGAAATTATTTTTCGCGTCGGCAAAAACTGGGCCAGAAGCGTCCCGCCAAGTCCGCGACTTGAAGATGCCCGTCAACGCTGCCTGTCACGTAGCGCTCAGGCCTGAATTCATCGAGAGAATTAGCCATGCCCACCACAACCCACGACGTCATCATCATCGGCTCCGGCGCAGCGGGGCTGACGGCCGCCATCAACCTGGCGCAGGATCGCAAGGTGCTGGTGCTGGCCAAGGGTGCGCTGGATGGCGGGTCCACTAACTGGGCGCAGGGCGGCATTGCCGCGGTACTCGATGCCGGTGACAGTTTCGAGGCGCATGTCGAAGATACGATGGTCGCAGGCGCGGGCCTGAACGATCGCGCTACCGTCGAGTTCGTCGTGTCCGAAGCCCCCGCCGCAATCGAGCGCCTCGCCAAACTCGGCGTCCCCTTCAATGCGGGCGAGGATTTTGGTGACCGCTGGCACCTGACGCGCGAGGGCGGGCATAGCCATCGCCGCATCGTCCATGTCGATGACGCCACCGGCCATGCGGTGCAGGTCGCCCTGCTGAAGGCTGCCCGCGCCAATCCCAACATCACCCTGGTCGAGGATCTGATCGCCATCGACCTCATCACCTCCCGCCATGGCGAGCGCTATTCGGGCGATGGCCATGTCTGGGGCGTCTATGCCTTCAACAAAAAGACCAAGCATGTCGATGCGCTGCTGGGCAAGGCGACGATCCTGTGCACCGGTGGCGCGGGCCGCACCTATCTCTTCTCGACAGCGCCGCGCGGCGCGACCGGCGACGGCATCGCCATGGCCTGGCGCGCGGGGTGCCGCGTGTCGAACATGGAAATGAACCAGTTTCACCCGACCTGCCTCTATAATCTGGAGGTCAAGAATTTCCTGATCACCGAAGCGGTGCGTGGCGAGGGCGGCCATCTGAAACTCCCCCCCGGCGTGCCGGGCGGTGGCGAGCGCTTCATGCCCCGCTTCGACCCGCGTGAGGAACTGGCCCCGCGCGACGTGGTGGCCCGCGCCATCGACCATGAAATCAAGCGGCTGGGCCTTGATTATGTCCATCTCGACATCAGCCACAAGCCGCCGGAATTTGTGAAGCACCACTTTCCGACCATCTATGCCCGGCTGCTGGACCTGGACATCGACATCACCAAGGAGCCGATCCCGGTCGTCCCTGCGCAGCATTATACCTGCGGCGGGGTGGTGATCGACCTTGATGGCCGTACCGACCTGCCCGGCCTTTATGCTGCGGGCGAGGTGACCGAAAGCGGTCTCCATGGGGCCAATCGCCTGGCATCCAACTCGCTGCTCGAATGTTTCGTGTTCGGCGAAGCGGCGGCCAAACATATCCGCAATCACTGGGACGAACTGCCCGCCCCGCCACCGATCCGGCCATGGGACGAAAGCCGCGTCACCAACAGCGACGAAGAGGTCATCGTCCAGCATAACTGGAAGGAAATCCGCCGCTTCATGTGGGATTATGTCGGCATCGTCCGCACCACAAAGCGGCTGGAACGTGCCCAGCACCGCGTCGCCCTGTTGGCGCAGGAGGTCGATGATTATTACGGCAATTTCCGCGTGACCCCGGACCTGATCGAATTACGCAACCTGCTGGAGGTCGCTCGGCTGATCGTCCGGTCTGCCCTCCATCGCAAGGAAAGCCGGGGACTGCACTATACGCTCGACTATCCTGAAACGCTGGAGGCTGCGGTGGATACAGTGTTGGCGCCGTAAAAAAATGGCGCGGTCGCCGGGTCGGCGCCGCGCCTGAAGGTGGAGGAGGGAGGCGCTGAAAGCGCGTCCGGTATCTCCGCTCTAGCCTGGCCTGCCGCGACCCGCTTTGACGCGCGTCAAATATCCTTGAGGAAAGTGCCGAGCGCCGCATGAAAGCGCGCGGGCTGGTCGGCCATCACCATATGGCCGCTGGGACCGATCGCTCGCAGCACCGCATCCTTCTTGGGGGCATAGGCGGTGCGGAACCGGCTGGCGATGATAGCGGCCTGCTCCCGGTCCGCGCCGACCGCATAGACCACTTCCAGCGGGACGTTCAGCCGCGCAAGTTGCGGGCCAAGGTCGATATTGGCCAGATCGCGCAAAGCGCTGGCGATGACATCGGGGTCGCTCCCCTTCGCACCGGGTGCCTGCCCGACCATCTGCGCCAGATAGCGCCGCCCCGCCACCGTTCCAGTCAGATAGCCGCCCAGTTGATCGGCCAGAAAGCCAAGGCCACTGGCCGTGCCGCCGACCATCGCTGCCCCGGCCGGCAGCATATCGACCACCATCACCCGGCCCGCCACACCCTTCAGCCCCAGCATCATCGCCAGCGTGCCGCCCATCGAATGGCCGACGATCGCCGGGCGCTTCAAACCCGACGCTGTAATGTAGCGGGCGATCTCCTCAGCCAGCGGCTGGACCAGCGGGCCGCTGGCATTACCCTCCGCCGCCAACCCGGCATAGCCGCGCACCTGCACCAGATGAAAACGATAGCCCGGCACCGCGCCCAGTACGCCGTTCCAGATGCCCGGACCGCTGGCAAGCCCCGGAATCAGCAACACATCACGCCCCGAACCCCGCATAGTCACGGCGATCCGGCGCGAGGCAAAAGCTGCGGCCTGCGCCGTCCCGCTCCACAACAATCCGCCCGCTGCCAGCGCCCGGCCCAGCAGAGCGCGCCTGTCCATGCCTTGATCCATCATGCCGCTCTATTGCCGCTCAGACGCTTAACCGCAACTGAGCGGACGCCGCTTTGTCCCGGTTCCCCGTTCAGCCTCCTTACATCGCATTTGTGGAATCATTCGTCGCATCAGCCTTGCCCGCTTATCGGGTGGCTGCCCCTAAATGGCGCTTGCAGAGTGCGGGGAATGGAATGAGATCGAATGATAGCCGGGGCGGTTCCGCGCGCCTGGTCCTGTTGATGGTGGCACTGTCCGCCTGTGTCAGCGCCCCCGAACCGCGCCCGGCGCAGGCCGCCGCCGCCGCGCCGCAGCGGGTACAGCCCACGACCAATACATGGCCGATCCGTGAGGTCGCCAATCCGCCTCTGCCCTATCGCGAGATTGACCTGACCGAAACGCCCTCCCCCGCGCTGGTCAGCGTCGTGCGCAATCTGGGCCAGAGCTTCCGGGGCAAGGTCGGCATTGCGGTGCGGCGGGTCGGCGCCGACTGGACTGTGGCCTGGAACGGCAATGCTTTGTTCCCGCAACAAAGCGTGTCGAAACTCTGGGTAGCGATGACCTTTCTGGACGCGGTCGACCGGGGCAAGCTGCGGCTGACCGACACGACCACCATCACCCGCAACGACCTGACCCTGTTCCACCAGCCGACCGCCGCGATGGTCGGTACCAGCGGCTGGACCACCAGCTACTCCGACCTGATGCGCCGCGCGATGACCCAGAGCGACAATACCGCCAACGACACGCTGCTGCGCGCGGTCGGCGGGCCGGACGCCGTGCGTGGCTTTCTGGCGCGGCGGATGATCCGGGACATTCGCTTCGGGCCGGGCGAACGGCTGCTGCAATCAGCGACGGCGGGTCTCGACTGGCGGCAGGATTATGCAATCGGGCGCAATTTCTATGCCGCCCGCGCCAAGGTGCCGATGGCGGCGCGGGTGAAGGCGCTGGACAATTATCTCGCCAGCCCGCCCGACGGCGCGGCCCCCGCCTCGATCGTCCAGGCGCTGGCCAAGTTGAAACAGGGCGAGATGCTCTCATCCGCCTCGTCCCGCCTGTTGCTGTCGATCATGTCGGAAGCCAAGACCGGGCCACAACGGATCAAGGGCGGGGTGCCGCCGGGCTGGTCCTATCTGCACAAGACCGGCACGGGCCAAGACCTGCCACCACGCTCTACTGGCTTTAACGATATCGGCATCATGACCGCGCCCGATGGCACAAGCTATGCGGTGGCGGTGATGATCGGCAGCACTACGGTCGGCATCCCCGAACGCTGGGCGCTGATGCAGGCGGTGGCCAAGGCGGTCGCGGCGAACCACGAGCCGAAATGAGATAAGGGGCGTGCGCCGTATAGCGCCCGCCCCTTATTTGCCCGATAGCATCAGTTGAGAACCAGCGCGAACATCGCGACTTGGCCGAGGAAGGCGACGCCAAGCGCGATCAGTATATTGGCGGGCTTGAGATACTGGGTCATGAAACCATCCTTCTGATAATGTGGGTGACCGGACCATCCGGCGACACCCTGTTGCCCGACTGCTCCTGCGCCCTGGCGATTTGCGCGCAAGCCCGATTGCGTCACGCAGCGATTCCCTTTCAAAATCCCCAGAAAAGCGCGACAGTGGCGGTTCGCGCTTCGCGAACGGGAGGGGACGATCCGTGAAACGGCTGCGGCGGACGATATTGGAACTATGGGCGATGCTGCCGCTGGCGGCGATCGCAGGCTTTCTGGGACCGTTCGGCACCTATCTGGCCGGCGACTTCGTCCATCGCACCGGGCGCTGGGGCCTGTTGTTGTTGGGGGCCTATATCGTCGTGCGGCCGACGATGATCTTCTGGAGCTGGCTGGCCCGCGCGACCGCGCTGCCGCACGGCACCATCGTCTTTTGCGGATTGATGCTGTCGAGCATTCCCATGGCGCTTTTGTGGGAATGGGCGGGGATGGAGGAAGTGCGCCGGCTGGGCGGCTTTAGCGGCCTGCTACCCTTCACCGCCCTGTGCGCGGCGCTGATCATGGTCGTCGCCGCCTGGGCCGATCGGGCGGACGCGCATCTGCTGCGCTTTTACGATGGCACCATGTCCCGGCGAATCATCCCGGCTGCGACGCCCCCGCAGGGCGGCGTCCCGGCTGCCAGCCGTCCGCGCCTCTACGCCCGGCTCAGCCCGCGCTTTACCGGCGATATTGCCGCGCTGGAGAGCGAGGATCATTATGTCCGCGTCCACGGCCGGGGGCAGAGCGAATTGCTGCTCATCCGGCTGCGCGACGCCATTGCGGAAATGGACGCGACGCCGGGCGAGCAAACCCATCGCAGCTGGTGGGTCGCACGTGATGCTGTGGCGGAAACGCTGGGCAGCGGGCGCAACCGGGAAATCCGGCTGGCAAACGGTCTGCGCGTGCCGGTGGCGCGCGATTCGGTCGATCGGCTCCAGCAGTCGGGCTTTCTGTCGGCCTGACGACTGGAGGGAGACGGCATAACCGGCAATTTTATGGTCGCATCGCTGATGCAGAAAAGCGGTTCCCACTTTTCTGCGCGATGCTCTATCCCCTCCCCATGACCCAGAATCACCTCTATCTCGTCGATGGCAGCGGCTATATTTTCCGCGCCTATCACCAGCTCCCGCCGCTCACCAACCAGCATGGCCAGCCGGTGGGCGCTGTCTATGGCTATACGACCATGCTGTGGAAGCTGGCCGAGGAGTTGGGCAAGGCGGAAGGCCCCACCCATATGGCGGTGATCCTGGACAAGGGATCGCACACCTTCCGCAACGACATGTACGACCAGTATAAGGCGAACCGCCCGCCTGCGCCCGAAGATCTGGTCCCGCAATTCCCGATGATCCGCGACGCGACCCGCGCCTTCTCCCTCCCCTGTATCGAGGAAGCAGGTTATGAGGCGGACGACCTGATCGCCAGCTACACCAAGGCCGCCGTTGCAGCAGGATGGCATGTCACGATCGTCAGCTCGGACAAGGATCTGATGCAGCTGATCCAGCCCGGCGTCGATATGTATGACACGATGAAGAATGAGCGGCGCGGGGCCGATTATGTCGTCGGCAAATTCGGGGTGGAGCCGCAACTGCTCGGCGATGTGCTGGCGCTGATGGGTGACAGCGTGGATAATGTGCCGGGCGTGCCGGGCATCGGCCCCAAGACGGCGGCCAAGCTGATCGTCGAATATGGCGGGCTGGAAGCGGCGCTGGAAGCAGCGCCTGCGATGAAAAAGTCCAAGATGCAGGAAAATCTGATCGCCCATGCCGACATGGCGCGGCTGTCGCGGCGGCTGGTGGCGCTGCACGACAGCATGGATCTGCCCGAACCGCTGGAGGATCTGGCGCTCAAGGGCATTCCCAAGGAACCCTTGCAGGAATTCCTGACCCATCATGGCTTCAAGACGCTGCTCAACCGGCTCGGCGCGCCTGCTGCTGCGGTGGCGGTGGCTGCCGCTGCTTCTGGTGTGCCGGAACCCGTCGCCACCCCGGTCGCGCCGCAGGAGCCGCCGATCGACCGCAGCCTCTACGAAACAGTGGTGAGCGAGGAAGCGCTCGACCGCTGGATCGCGCTGGCGACGGCGGAGGGGATCGTCGCGGTCGACACCGAAACCGACATGCTCGATTGCGTGTCGTGCCAGCTGGTAGGCGTGAGCCTCGCCACCGGTCCCAACAAGGCCTGCTATATTCCGGTCGGCCATGGCGGGCGCGACATGTTTGCCGAAAAACCGGCGCAATTGCCGCTGGCGACAGTGCTGGCGAAACTCAAACCCCTGCTGGAGGATGATGCGGTCCTGAAGGTCGGGCAGAATCTCAAATATGACATGACCGTGCTGCGCCGGCACGACATCGCCATCACCCCTTTTGACGACACGATCGTCATGAGCTTCGACCTCGACGCCGGGCAGAGCCTGTCGGGTCATGGCATGGACGAAGCGGCGCGCACGCATCTTGACCATGAGTGCATCAGCTTCAAGGAAGTGGTCGGCACCGGCAAGAACCAGATTTCATTCGGTGAAGTGCCGCTGGACAAGGCGACCGCCTATGCCGCCGAGGATGCCGACGTCACGCTGCGTCTGTGGAAATTGTTCAAGACACGGGTGGCCAATGAAGGCGCAAACCGCGTCTATGAACTGGTCGACCGCCCGCTGGTGCCAGTGATCGCGCGGATGGAGCATCGCGGGATCAAGGTGGACCGGGAGCATCTGGCGCGATTGTCGGGGGAATTTACGGCCGGCATCGCGGCGCTGGAGACGGAGATTCACGAACTGGCCGGGCAACCCTTCGCGATCGGATCGACCCAGCAACTAGGCGCGATCCTGTTCGACAAGATGGGCTATAAGGGCGGCAAGAAGGGCAAGTCGGGTGCCTATTCGACCGACGTCACCATCCTTGAGCAACTGGCGGCGCAGGGCGCACCGATTGCCAGCAAAATATTGGAATGGCGGCAGCTTTCCAAGCTGAAGTCCACTTACACCGACGCGCTCCAGGCGCAGATCAACAAGGATACGGGTCGGGTCCACACCAGCTACTCGCTGACAGGCGCGCAGACCGGGCGGCTGTCCTCGACCGATCCCAACCTGCAAAATATCCCGATCCGCACCGAAGTCGGGCGGCAGATCCGCCATGCCTTTGTCGCCGAACCCGGCAATGTCATATTGGCGGCGGACTATAGCCAGATCGAGCTGCGGCTGGCCGCGCATATGGCCGATGTGCCTGCGCTGAAGGATGCGTTCGCGGCGGGCGAGGATATTCACGCCGCGACCGCCAAGGAGCTGTTCGGTGAGGTCAATCGCGACACGCGCGGTCGGGCCAAGACGATCAACTTCGCGATCCTCTACGGCATCTCGCGCTGGGGGCTGGCCGGGCGGCTGGAGATCAGCGCGGACGAGGCGCAGGAGATGATCGCCAAATATTATGAACGCTTCCCCGGCATCAGCATCTATATCAACGAGACGATCGAGAAGGCGCGGGAACGCGGCTATACCGAGACTCTGTTTGGACGAAAGACCTGGTTCCCGCGTATCCGCGCATCGATCCAGCACGAACGGCAGGGCGCCGAACGTGCCGCGATCAACGCGCCGATTCAGGGGACCAGCGCCGACATCATCAAACGGGCGATGGCGCGCATGGAACCGGCGCTGGAAACGGCGGGACTGCCAGGCGTCAGGATGCTGTTGCAGGTGCATGACGAGCTGGTGTTCGAGCTGCCGGAGGGCGACGTGGACGCGGCCAGCTCGGTGATCCGCAGCGTGATGGAAAGCGCCGCAGAGCCGATCGTCAAGCTGAGCGTGCCGCTTGGCGTGGAGATCGGCACGGGTCCGAGTTGGGGCGCGGCGCATTGAGGGGCTGAAACGGAGACGACCGCGACGTCCATTTCCGTCTTTCCCGCGAAAGCGGGAACCCATCTCCCGCCCGGCTACTGACGTGAGTTGGATCCCCGCCTGCGCGGGAATGACGGGTCGTGGGGACAGAAAAGGCCAGCTCCGCAGGACCGGCCTTTCCATCAATCGAACAACTCTTCCAGAAAGCTCTTCTTGCGCTTTTTCGGGTAGCCCCGCCCGTCGTCGCGATAATCGCGGTCTGGGCGGTAGCTTTGCTGGGCGAAGGGTGCTGGCCGGGCTGGCGCAACCGCGTCGCCCGCTGCCCGCTCGATGATCTTGTCCAGTTCGCCCCGGTCCAGCCACACGCCCCGGCATTGCGGGCAATAGTCTATTTCTACCCCCTGCCGGTCCGTCATTGCCAATCCGACATGACAGACCGGGCAGAGCATGGCCGATACGGCCGCTTGATCCCGCATCCGCTTACTCCCGCTCGCCGGTCAGGCTGAGGAGCATCTGGAACAGGTTGACGAAGTTCAGGTATAGCGACAGCGCGCCCATCACCTGCATCTTCGCCGCCATTTCATGGCCCGCATAGGCGAAATAGTCCGACTTGATCCGCTGCGTATCCCAGGCGGTGAGGCCCGTGAAGATCACTACGCCAAGGATCGAGATGACCATCGCCATCGCCGACGATCCGATGAAGATGTTGATCAGGCTGGCGACGATGATGCCAATCAGGCCCATGATCAGGAAGCTGCCCATCTTCGTCAGGTCACGCTGCGTGGTATAGCCCCACAGCGCCATGCCGAGGAACATGACGGCAGCCGAGAAGAAGGCCTGCGCGATGCTGCCGCCGGTGAAGACCAGGAAGATGCTGGCCAGCGACACGCCCATCACGGCGGAAAATGCCCAGAAGGCCATGCGCGCGCCCGCAGTCGTCATCTTTTCGATACGGAAGCTGAAGAAAAAGACAAAGGCCAGCGGCGCGAAGATCGCCACCCATTTAAGCGGCGTGCCGAAAATCGCGGCGGCCAGCACCGGCGTATTGCCGATGAATGCCGCGACCAGCCCGGTGATCACCAGACCCAGGCCCATATTGCGGAAAACGCCCAGCATGTGCGCGCGCAGTCCGGCGTCGGTCTGCGCCGTGCGGCTCGCACCATAGCCCGGCAAAGGAACGCGATTATTCACTTGGGGTCACTCCATCCATCACATTGTGGTTCGAGTGGCCCGGTGCGGTCTCCTGCGGCATTTAGGGGGAAATTGCCGCAAAACCTGCACCGGGCGCACCCGATGCGGTCCGACATCACGGCTGGACAAGGGGGGAAGTCCAGCGCGTCAGAGGGGCCCGGCCCGCGTCGATCATATTGGGGGAGGAACGCACAGGTGCAAGGGGCGGACCCCAACGCAACATTTTATTACAAATGGGTGGGTCGCACAGGGAGGATTGACCCCTGCGCCGCTTCGCGCCATCGCTTTGCGCCATGTCCGATGACCAGCATATCACCGCGCCGCTGCGCCTGTTCAACAGCCTGACCCGCACGATCGAGCCTTTCGCGCCGATCGAGGAAGCCCATGCGCGCGTCTATAGCTGCGGCCCGACCGTCTATAATTATGCGCATCTGGGCAATTTGCGCGCTTATGTCTTTACCGACACGCTGCGGCGGACCTTGCTGTGGAAAGGGCTGTCGGTGACCCATATCATCAACATCACCGATGTCGGCCACCTGACCAGCGACGCGGACGCTGGCGATGACAAGATGGAGGCTGCGGCGCGGGCCAGCGCCAGGAGCATCTGGGACATTGCCGCCCATTATACGCAAGCGTTCAAACAGAATATCGCCGAGCTCAACATCATCGCGCCGAGCGAATGGACGGTCGCCACCGACTATGTACCGCAGATGATCGCATTTGCTGAGAAAATCGCTCCTGATCATTGTTACGAACTGGACAGTGGGCTCTATTTCGACAGCGCGACCGTGCCCGATTATGGCGCGCTGGCCGGTGGGCGGGACGATGCCGCGCACGCCCGGATCGACCCGGTGGCGGGCAAGCGCAACCCGTCCGACTTCGCGATCTGGCGCAAGTCGCCGCCCGGCGAACAGCGGCAGATGGAATGGGACAGTCCATGGGGCAAAGGCGCGCCGGGCTGGCATCTGGAATGTTCGGTGATGAGCCAGGCAGTGCTGGGCCACCCGTTCGATATCCATACCGGCGGCATCGACCATCGCGAAATCCATCATCCCAACGAGATTGCCCAGAATCAGGCCTTCCATGCCTGCTGCGGCCCGGATGTCGGTGCGGCGGAAGCCGGGTTCACCGGCGCGCGCTGGTGGATGCACAATAATTTTCTGGTCGATCGCAGCGGCAAGATGAGCAAGTCGAAGGGCGGTTTCACCACCCTCTTTTCGCTGATCGACGCAGGCGTGCATCCGCTGGCCTATCGGCTGCTGTGCCTGGGCGCTCATTATCGCAGCGAACTGGAATTCAGCGCGGAGGGTGTCGGCGCGGCGCTCACCCGTCTGAAGCGACTGGTCATGGGCGTCGAGGGTTTGAAGGCCCGCGCCGAAGGGGTGACGTGGCAATCGCCCCGGCTCGACTATCTGCGCGCCAACATGCATCCGAAGCTGGCGCCATTGCTGGAACAGTTTGATGCCGCGATCAGCGACGACCTGATGACGCCGCGTGCGCTGCCGCTGCTGGAAGAGGCGATTGCGCTCAAGAAGGTGCCGGTGGATGAGAAACTCTGCCTGATCGCGGCCTTCGACGCGGCGCTGGGCCTTAACCTCATGACCTTGACCCGCGCCGACCTGCGCGTCCAGCCCAAGGATGCGCTGATCACGCCGGACGAGATTGACGCGCAGCTCGAACGCCGTGCTGCGGCCCGCGCCGACAAGGATTTCGCCCTGTCGGATGAGATACGCGATGCCCTGATCGCGCGCGGGGTTGATGTGATGGATGGCGATCCGCTGCGCTGGGACTGGCGTCTAACCCTGGCGTGACATCCCGGCGCAAACGCTTGTAACTTGACGCCAAAGCCTCCGCGCCCGCAAAGCATGTCGCAGGGGCAGAGTCGGGGGACGGGCGATGGGGCTTTGGGCAGGCAGGATAGCCATGATGCTGGCGCTGGCGGCGGTGCCTTCGCTGCCTGCCGACGCCCAGACGGTCGCGGGCTTCAGTGCCACCGATCCGCGCCACGCCCATTTGCGCGCGCTCGACCAAAAAGCGACAACCCTGTTCGAAAATGACGATTTCGCCCTGTCGATGTCGCAAAAGACCCGCGACGCCTGGGCCGCGCTGCGCGATGCGGGGATGAAGGTCAGGGTCGCGGGCCATCCGCACCCGATGGCGGGCGTCGGGCTGATCAAGCTGGGGTCGATGGACCAGATCGAGGGGAAAAATCCGTCCGCTCTGGCCAATGTCGACAAGGGGCTGGCGCTGATCGCCCCGTTCCGCGACGCCTATCCCATCCCCTGGCTGGAGGGCATGTCGGTCAAGGGCTATGTCCAGTCGATGATTGGCGATGTCGCCGCCGGTGCGGAAACACTGGCGCAGGCAAGCGCCTATGCCGACGGTTATTTCGCCCGTGTCGGACCAAAGGCGCTCAGCGAAGCGGACTATATGCTCAAGTCCAACATCGCCTTTTCCCACGCGCAGGCGCTCTCGCGGCTGGGGCGCAATGGCGAAGCGGTCGATGCCCAGCGCGCCAGTCTGGAGGCGCGAACAACCAGCCTTGGTCCCAACCATCCCGACACGGTTGCCTCTACCTACACCTATGCGCAGATGCTCTATCGCGCGGCACGGCTGGTCGAGGCGGAAAAATATGCGCGGCTGGCGGTCAACACCGCGACCGACCATGTCGATCGCAAGCATCCCAGCTATCATCGGTCACTGGAAATGCTGGGGCTGCTGCTGGCGCGGACCGGGCGGCGGGTCGAGAGCATCGACTATATGGAGCGCGCCATCGCCATCAAGCGCGAGACGATGGGGACCAAAAGCCTCTTCTACCATTTCGGCCTCTATAATATGGCTGGCGTGCTGTTGCCGATGGAACGCTATAGCGACGCCGAACCGCTGTTTCTGGAGGCGGAGCGCGGCTTTCGGGCGGTGGAGGGGGAGAATAGCCCGCAAAGCGCCCGTGCGCTGGCCTTCGCGGCACTCGCCAGCGCGGCTTCGGGACGGCCGGACGAAGCGATCGAGCGCGCGCGCACGGCCATGGCCCGTGTCCGCACCCCCACGGCCAGCGATCGCGACATGGGCCAGCGGGTCTATCCGCTGCTCGTCCCGGCTCTGATCGCGACTGGGCAGGGGGATGCTGCGCGGGTCGCCGCCGCCGATTATTTGCGCGAAACCCGGCAGATCGACAATGCGCCCGCCTTCGCACTGGCCAATGCCGCGATGCTGGCGGCTTGGGCGCAAGGGGGCGATGCCGTCGCGGCGGCGCGCCAAATGGCCGGACTGCTGCGCGAAAGCCAGTCGCTCGACGATGATGGTGACCTGAACGAAGATCAGCGCGCCGCGCTCGACACGATCCTCAAGATCGCGGTGCAGGCGCATGACCCCGCGCTGGCGCTGGACGCGATGGCAATCCTGGCGGGATCGCGCATTGCCCAAGCTAACCGGCTGGTCGCGGAACGTCTGGTTGCGGATCCCGCCCTCGCCGCGCGGGTCCGCACCTTGCAAGATAAGCTGAAGGCGCTGGCCAGCGCGGACAGCGTGCTGCTCAAGGCACTGGCCACCGACAAAGATGTCGAGGCCGCCCGCGTGGCCCGCGCCACGGTGGAGAGTGTTGCTGAGGCCGAACGCGCCGCCATCGCCCGCGACTATCCCCGCTGGGTCGAGGCGCGCGGCGGCGTCCGGCCCGACCTTGCGACGCTGCGCGCGGGATTGGCGCAGAACGAGGCGCTGCTGGCGGTGATGCCGGCCTTTGACGGGGTCTATCTGCTGGCGGTCAATGCCGATGGCGCGACCGTCGAGCGCACGGGGCTGGCGCGCGCCGCCATGGTCGCACTGGTCGATCGGCTGCGCGGCGCGATGACCCCCAACGGGTTCGACCGGACTGCGGCGCATGATCTTTATACCCAGATTTTCACGCCCACGATCCTCGCTCGGCTGGGCAAGGCAAAGGCATTGCGGATCGTGCCCACCGGTGCCTTCGCCTCGCTGCCCTTTGCGATGCTGCCGCAGCGGCCCGTCGTGGCGGTAGGCCGGGACACGCCCTGGCTGATCCGCCGCTTCGCGATCGAGGTGCAGCCCGGCTTTGCCACCAGCACTGCGGCACCGCAGCGGATCGCGATGCGCAACCAGAGCTTTCTGGGCGTAGGCGCGCCCGACGCCTTTGCAGCCGCAACCAGACCCGCCGCGCCGGTGCTGCTCGCCGCCAACCATTATTTTCGCGGCGGCACGGCGGACGCGACCGCGCTGTCGCAACTGCCGTCGCTGCCCGGATCGCTGGCCGAACTGCGCGCTGTGGCGGATCGCTTCGGCACCGACCGCGCCACACTGCTGGTCGGCGCGCAGGCGAGCGAGGCGGCACTGCGCGGACAGGATCTGGCCCCCTATTCCGTCATCCTGTTTGCGACCCACGGTCTGGTCAGCGGCCAGATGGAGGGGGTGACCGAACCGGCGCTGGTCCTGTCCCCGCCCGCCCCCGGCACCGGCGACGACGGGCTGCTGACCGCTTCGGAGGTCGCGGCGATGCGGATCGGCGCGGACTGGGTGATCCTGTCGGCCTGCAACACAGCGGCAGGCGACAGCGCGCAGGCCCCCGCCTATTCGGGACTGGCGCAGGCGTTCCGCTATGCCGGGGCAGGATCGCTGCTGGTGTCGCACTGGCCGGTGCGCGACGATGCCAGCGCCTTCGTCACGCTGGAGACGGTGAAAGCCGCCAATGCGGGAACGCCACGCGCGGTTGCCCTGCAAAAGGCGATGCTGAAACTGATGCGGTCAGACCGCCCAGACGCAGCGCAACCCTATATCTGGGCACCGTTCATTCTGGTCGGGCGCTGACGGCTCAGCCTGCCTCCAGCGCTGCGCCTGCTTCCATCCAGACTTCTTCGGCGGCTTCCAGTTTCTTTTCCACCGCGGCGCGCTTCACCATCAGTTCGCTGGTCGTCATCTTTGCTTCCGCTCCGGTGGCGGCCTTGGGATCGAACAGCACCGCGTCGATCCGTTTGCGCTCTGCGATCAGCGCCGCCATTTCCTTTTCGGCGCGCGAAACGGCGTTTTTGAGCGCCTTCTGCTTTTCGCGCCATTCCGCCGCCGCCTTCTTGTCGGCCTTGCGATCCACCTTGGGCGCGTCGCTGCTGCTATTGCCGTCAGCCTTGCGCAAGACGATGTCGGTATAATCCTCCAAACTGCCGTCGAACGGCTGGGCGGTGCCGCCATCGACGAGCACCAGCCGGTCAGCGACCAGTTCGATCATGTGCCGGTCATGGCTGACGATCACCACCGCGCCGTTATAATCGTTGAGCGCCTGCACCAGCGCCTCGCGACTGTCGACGTCCAGATGGTTGGTCGGTTCGTCGAGGATCAGCAGATGCGGCGCATCGCGGGTGATGAGCGCCAGCGCCAGCCGAGCCCGCTCGCCGCCCGACATGGAGCCGACCTTCTGGATCGCCCGCTCGCCCGAAAAGCCAAAGCGGCCGAGCTGTGCCCGCACCGCGCCGGGGGTTGCCCCCTTCATCACGCGGGTCATATGTTCCAGCGGCGTGTCGGTAACGTCGAGTTCCTCCACCTGATATTGGGTGAAGTAGCCGACCTGCATCTTGGACGAGCTTTGCATCTGCCCTTCCATCGGGGCGAGTTGCGCCGCGATCAGGCGGGCCAGCGTCGTCTTGCCATTGCCGTTGCGGCCTAGCAGCGCCAGCCGGTCGTCCGGGTCGATGCGCAGATTGACCCGGCGCAGGATCGGCGTGTCGCCATAGCCGACCGCCGCCATATCCATGGTGATGAGCGGCGGGCGCAATTCGGGCGGGCTGGGAAAGCTGAACGCCAGCGTCGGATCCTCGATTGCCGCGGCAATCGGCTGCATCCGCGCCAGTGCCTTGGCACGCGACTGCGCCTGCTTGGCGGTCGATGCACGGGCGGAGTTGCGCGCGACATAGTCCTGCAATTTCTCGCGCTCGGCCTGCTGCTTGACCCGTGCCGATTCAAGCTGGGCCAGGCGCTCGGCCCGCTGCCGCTCGAACGCATCATAGCCGCCGGGATAGAGGGTCACCTTGCCGCCCTCCAGATGGAGGATATAATCGACGACATTGTTGAGCAGGTCGCGCTCATGGCTGATGACGACCACCGTGCCGCGATAGGCTTTGAGGAAATTTTCCAGCCACATCGTCGCTTCAAGGTCGAGATGGTTCGAGGGTTCGTCGAGCAGCAGCAGGTCGGGGTTGGAGAAGAGCAGCGAGGCAAGCGCCACGCGCATCTTCCAGCCGCCCGAATAGCTGTCGAGCGGGCGACCCTGCATCTCCTCGTCAAAGCCGAGGCCCACCAATATGCGCGCGGCGCGGGCGGGCGCGGTATAGGCGTCGATGCTGGTCAGCCGCTCATAGATATGGCCCAAGCGATCGGGATCTTCGGTATGCTCTGCCTCCGCCATCAGCGCGGCGCGTTCCTTGTCCGCCTCCAGCACCGTTTCGAAAGGGGTCGCCGTGCCGCTGGGGGCTTCCTGCGCGATATAGCCCAGCCGCGTGTCGCGCGGCATGTCGCAACTCCCATCGTCAGGATCGAGCTGGCCGATCATGACCTTCATCAGCGTGGACTTGCCCGCGCCGTTGCGACCGATCAGGCCGACCCGGCTGCGCGGGGGGAGCGCCGCGCTGGCGCGGTCGAGGATGATGCGGCCACCAAGGCGCACGGTGATACCGTTAAGATTGAGCATGGGCGCGCTTTAGCAGGAAGCCGCGCGCAGGGAAGGGGGTTGCGCCCCTATCTCAAATCTCCACCTGCGATCCCAATTCGACGATGCGGTTGGTGGGCAGCTTGAAGAAATCCATCGGGCTTTCCGCGTTGCGGATCATCCAGGCGAACAGCTTTTCCCGCCAGATCGCCATGCCCGGCCGTTGCGACGCGATCAGCGTCTGGCGGCTGAGGAAATAGCTGCTGTCCGCCACCCTGATCGGCCCGCCACAGTCGCCGACCGCCTTGAGCGAGGCAGGAATATCCACCTCCTCCATGAAACCATGGCGCAGGATCAGGCGGTAAAAGCCATCGCCGTGATCCGTCACCTGCACCCGGCCATCGAGCGGCAGATGCGGCACGCCAAGCGTCCGCACGGTCAGGATGATGTTGCGTTCATGCAGGATACGATTGTGCTTCACATTGTGGAGCAAGGCCGGCGGGACGCCGTCGGGCGTGGACGACAGGAAGATCGCGGTGCCCGGCACCCGCGGCAGCGACGCGCGCGTCGATCTGATAAACAGCTCCAGCTCCATCGCCCCGTCGCGTAGCCGTTCCCGCATGATCCGGCGCCCGGTCGCCCAGGTCGTCAGGATCAGGAAAGCGATTGCCGCAACCAGCAGCGGGAACCAGCCGCCATCGGGGATCTTGGTCGCATTGGACGCGAAATAGAGACCATCAATGACCAGGAACAGGCCGGTGAGGCCGCCCGCGAGCAAGGGATGCCAACGCCATACGGCGAAGGTCAGCACCCCCATCATGGCGGTGGTGATGACCATCGTGCCGGTCACCGCGATACCATAGGCGGCGGCCAGATCGGTCGAGCTGCCAAAGCCCAGCACCAGCAGGATGACCAGGATCAGCAACACGCGGTTGACCAGCGGCAGGTAGATTTGCCCCGCCGCGCTGGCGCTGGTGTGCAGGATGCGCAGGCGCGGCAGGAAGCCCAACTGCACCGCCTGTTGCGTCACTGAAAATGCCCCGGATATCACAGCCTGGCTGGCAATGATCGTCGCCAGCGTGGCCAGGATCACCAGCGGCAGCCGCGCCCAGTCCGGCGCCATCAGGAAGAAGGGGTTGGCCGCCGTCGCGGGATCGTCCAGCATCAGCGCGCCCTGCCCCATATAGTTGAGCAGCAGGCACGGGAGGGCAGCATAGAGCCAGGCGAGGCTGATCGCCTTGCGCCCGAAATGGCCCATATCGGCATAGAGCGCTTCGGCCCCGGTCACCGCCAGCACCACCGATCCGAGCGCCAGAAAGGCCAGCTTCGGATCGAGCGCGAAAAAATGCACGGCGTAGAGCGGATTGACGATCCCGATAATTTCCGGGTGCCGCCACAAATTGGTGATGCCCAGCACCGCCAGTACAACAAAATAGATGACCATCACCGGCCCGAACAGCGCGCCGACTTTCGCCGTGCCATGGCGCTGGATGAGGAACAGGCCGATCAGGATCAGGATGGCGATGGGCAGCACCAGCGGTGTCAGGCTGGCCTGCACCACGGTCAACCCTTCCACTGCCGACAGCACTGAAATGGCGGGGGTGATGATCGCGTCGCCATAGAAAAGCGCGGTCGCCAGCACGCCCAACATCGCGATCGCCGGGGTCCAGCGCGTCTCTCCCATGCGCCGCCCGATCAGCGCCAGCAGCGCCATGCTGCCACCCTCGCCATGATTGTCGGCACGCATGACGATGAACACATATTTGACCGTGACGACCAGCATCATGGTCCAGAAGATCAGCGACAGGACGCCATAAATATGCAGCGGATCGACAGCGAGCGGATGATGGCCGACGAAACTTTCCTTGAGCGCATAGAGCGGCGATGTGCCGATATCGCCGAACACCACGCCCAGCGCCCCCAGCGCCAGCGTGGGCAGGCCAGCCTGCGGTCCGCTATGCTCGGCCGATGCCGCCTCGGCCAATATCCCGTCCGCTTGCGATTGCATCGCCATATGTCCCTGTTCCGCCCTTCACCGCCGACATGACATGGAAATGCATTCGATCTCCATGGCAGGAACGGCGCTTTGGCATAGTATCTGCGTATGATTTTGCGACATAGCATGGCTATACGTACCAATTCCTACGCAATTTCAACGCGGCCTGCCCTTTCCCGCTCTCGTTTTGCTATGCGGTCATCGGTAAATGGGATGCCTCCTGTTCGACATTGCAGAGGCTGGTTTTCATGTCCCATTGGCATCCCCATCCCGCCGCGCGGATCGGCCTGCGCCTGCTTGGTCTAGGCCTGATCGCCAGCCTTGGCCCGCAGGGGCGGCTGCTGCACCAGCTGGTCGACCGGTCGGTTGGCGTCACATTGGCGCAGTTGGCGGTCGCAGCCACCGCCTTTCTCAGCGCCAGCCTGGGTGTGACGCTGCTTTTGCTGGGACCGGATCTATGGAAGCCGGTTCGGGTCGCCCCGCGCTGGACCCGTCGTGATCCGCCGACGCGAGCGCCGGGAAAGCGTGCCTGAACAACGCGGCCATTTTCTTCTTGCAAACGTTTGCCTAATCGCTGTATGCATCCTTCACGGCCTGAAACCACCGACAGGTTTGGGTCCAAAAGAGCATTTCGGCCAGATGCCCATCTGGCTGGAATTGGGGAGGAAGGCGCCGGCAGGACTGCACGCTTGAGGGCGCCTTCCTTCTCGCCCTGAGAGGAAGCCTGAGAGAATGAGCAGCTGGACCGCGGCACATGTCGCCGCCATCGCGCCCGACGCGCCGACCGCGCCGATGATCGGCGCGCATCATGTCCGTCCTGTTGCCGACAATCTCGATATTTGGGACGCTTGGCCGGTTCAGCAGCGTGACGGGACGCCAATCGCACTGGCGGACGGGGCGCAGCTGTGGATGGCGCTGGCCGCCCCGCATTTCTCCGACCCAGACGAACGCCATGGTCATGCGCGGATCCATCTGTTTCATTTTCTGGGCGATCGCTGGTCGCATGTCGGCGCGGCGATGCCCGATGGGTTTTCGCCTGGCAGCCGCGAATGGTCCGGTTCGGCGATATGGGATGAGGCCAGCGGCGACATAATCCTTTATTTCACCGCAGCGGGTCGCAGGGGCGAAGCCGCACCCAGTTTCGAGCAGCGGATGTTCAGCGCCTGCGCCCGTCTTACGGAGACTGATGGACTGACGGACTGGCATGATCTGCGGGAGATCGTCACGATCAACCCGGTTCATTATATGTCGACCCGCGAGGGGGGTGGCATCGGCACGATCAAGGCGTTCCGCGATCCTGCCTATTTCTGCGATCCCGCCGATGGCCGCCATTATCTGTTCTTCGCCGCGTCGCAGGCCGGATCGGCCAGCGCCTATAATGGCGTAGTCGGCCTTGCGAGCGCCGATCCGGCGACCCCCGACGACTGGACCATTGCGCCGCCACTGCTGTCGGCGGATGGCGTGAACAATGAGCTGGAACGGCCGCATATGGTTGCTTACGATGGACGCTATTACCTCTTCTGGTCGACCCAGCGCCATGTGTTCAATCCTGACGGTCCGACCGGTCCCACCGGTCTATATGCCATGGTAGCCCCGGCGGTGAGCGGTCCCTGGCGGCCGGTCAATGGCAGCGGGCTGGTGTTCGCCAACCCTGCCGAAGCCCCGGCGCAAAGCTATAGCTGGATGGTGCTGCCGGACCTGTCGGTCACCAGCTTCATCGACAATTGGGGGGATGGCGAGGATCGCCGCTTCGGCGGCACTTTTGCGCCCTTCCAGCGCCTCTGGCTGGACGGCGATCGCGCCGGAATTGTGGCATGAGCGGGCCGCTGATCGCGGGCGTGGAACTGGGCGGGACCAAGATGGTCGTGCTGCGGGCGCGGGGGCGGGAGATTGTCGAGCGGGTGACGATACCGACCAGTAGCCCGGCGGAAACGCTGGGTACGGGGGTCGATCTGCTGACCCGATGGCAGGCGGAGGAGCCGTTCGCGGCGCTGGGCATAGCCTCGTTCGGCCCGTTGCGGCTGGACCGGGCTGCGCCTGATTTCGGTCATATGCTGCCGACCCCCAAACCCGGCTGGACCGGCGCGAATATTTACGGCGTGCTGAGCTCTGCCCTGCCCTGCCCCGCGGCGATTGATACCGACGTCAACGGCGCGGCGCTGGCCGAGGCGCGCTGGGGGGCGGGCGCGCAGGGGAACGCGCCATCCGATTGCCTATGCTACCTGACGATCGGCACTGGCCTGGGCGGCGGTTTTGCGCTGCACCGCAGGCCGCTGCATGGCGCGATGCACCCGGAAATAGGACATATACTGATCCGCCGGGCGCCGGGCGACGGCTTCGCGGGTGCCTGCCCCTTCCATGGTGATTGTATCGAGGGGCTGGTGAGCGGCCCGGCGCTGGCGGCGCGCTTTGGCGTGCCGGGCGACAGAATTGCGGCGGACGATCCGCGCTGGGACGATGTGGCGCATGACATCGCCCAACTGGTCGGCACGATATTGCTGACGACGGCGGCACGGCAAGTGCTGATCGGTGGTGGCGTGGGCATGGGCCGGGCCGACCTGCTCGACCGGGTGCGGGCGAAGGTGGTCGCGCAGCTTGGCGGCTATCTGCCCTTTGTCGATGCCAGCAGCATTGCGACGATCGTTCGGACGCCGGCGCTGGGCGAGCAGGCCGGGCCGCTGGGCGCTGTGGCGCTGGCGATGGACATGATAAACCCGACAGTGACTTAGACATAGGAGAGCGAAAAATGCGGCTATTGGCGACCTTTACTGCAATCGTTTGCCTGACGTCTCCCGCTGTGTTGCTGGCCAAGGTCAGCGCGAGCGCCGACGGCAAGCTGCTGCGGCTCGACGGCGGCGATGTCACCTATGCGATGGGGGTGGATGAGAAAGGCTATCTCCAGCCGCTTTATTGGGGCGCGGCGCTGGATGCGGCGGCCCCGCTCGTGGCGAAGGTGTCCGGCGAACTGTCTGGATTCGATCCCGCAGGATCGATCACGCCGCAGGAATATGCCGGGCAAGGCGAGGGGCTGGTGAGCGAGCCGGGGGTCAAGGCAGTGTTTGCCGACGGCAATCGCGACCTGGTGCTGAAATATCGGCGCCATAGCGTGTCGGGTGAGACGCTGATCGTCGAACTGGCGGATATCAGCCGACCATTGACGGTCACGCTGCGCTATACGATCGACCCGGACACCGGCGTCATCGCGCGATCAGCCAGCGTACGCAATGGCGACGCCCAGCCGGTACGGATCGACCAGATTGCAGCGGCGACCTTCACCCTGCCGGTAGGCGACGATTATCGCCTCCATTATTTGACCGGGCGCCATGCAGCCGAATGGTCGCAGGTGGACACCCCGGTCACTCCGGCGCTCACGGTGCTGGAAAGCCGCCGCGGATCGACCGGCCATGGCAACCAGCCCTGGTTCGCGATTGGCAAGGAAGGCCAGACCAGCGAAACGGACGGACCGGTCTGGTATGGCGCGCTCGGCTGGTCCGGCTCTTTCCGCCTGTCGGTGGGCGCGGACAATCTGGGCCGGGTGCGGATCAGCGGCGGCTATAATCCCTATGATTTCAGCTGGTCCCTGAAGCCCGGCGAAACGCTGGACACGCCGGTTTTTTATGCTGGCTATGCGGCCAAGGGAATGGGCGATGCGTCGCGCCGCTTCCACGCCTTCCAGCGCACCAGCATCATCCCCGGCGGGACCAAGGCAAAGATCCGCCCGGTGCTTTACAATAGCTGGGAAGCAACCACCTTCAACGTCACCGAGGCCGGACAGATGGCGCTGGCGGAAAAAGCGGCAAGGCTGGGGGTGGAGCGTTTCGTCGTCGATGATGGCTGGTTCGGTGCGCGCAACGACGACAAGGCGGGGCTAGGCGACTGGACCGTCAACGCCGCCAAATTCCCCAATGGCCTGAAACCCCTGATCGACAAGGTCAAATCGCTGGGGATGGATTTTGGCCTGTGGGTCGAGCCGGAAATGGTCAATCCCGACTCCGACCTCTACCGCGCCCATCCTGACTGGGTGCTGGCCTTCCCCGGTCGCCCGCGCACGGAAGGACGCAACCAGTTACTGCTCAATCTCGCGCGGACCGACGTGCGCGACCATTTGTTGAACTGGCTCGACAGGCTGGTGCGCGACAATGACATCGCCTTCCTGAAATGGGATTATAACCGCAACTGGACGGAGGCGGGCTGGCCGCAAATGCCGGTGGAGGACCAGCAGCGGGTGCAGGTGGCTTATGTCCGCAACCTCTATCACATATTATCGGAACTGCGGCGGCGGCATCCGGGGCTGGAGATTGAGGGCTGTTCGGGCGGTGGCGGGCGCATCGACCTGGGGATCATGGCGCTGACCGACCAGAGCTGGACGTCGGACAATACCGACCCGTTCGACCGGCTAACGATACAGGATGGCTTCACGCAAGCCTATGCGCCGTCGATCATGATGGCGTGGGTGACTGACAGCCCCAACTGGGCCAATGGGCGGCAGACTAGCCTGGACTATCGCTTCTTGTCGGCGATGCAGGGCAGTCTGGGGCTGGGTGCCAATCTGGACCATTGGCAGCAGGGCGACTTCGCCACTGCGACCAGATGGATCGCGGCCTATAAGGAGATCCGCGCGACGGTGCAGCGTGGCGACCTCTACCGCATCGCCCCGCCCCGCGCCGGGGCGGCAACATCCGCGACCGCCTATGTCTCGCCCGACCGCAAACAGGCGGTACTATTCCAGATGCTGCACAGTTCGATGTTCCGCAGTAATGTGGAAGCGTTACGGATGCAGGGGCTGGACCCGGCGCGGCCTTACGCCGTGCGGATGCTGGGCGGCGCGGCGCTGCCCGATGGCGTGCCGGGACAAGCCAGTGGCTCATACTGGATGGAACAGGGCGTGCGGATGAAGCTGAAGGGCGATTTTCAGGGCGCGGCGCTGGTGTTCGACGTGATGCCGTAAATCACCGCCGGGGTGCGCGGATGTCGAAGGCGATAGAGAGGCGTTCGCCATCTTCGAACGGGATGGTGCCGTGCCACAGGGTGGACGGGAAGAGGACGAGTTGCCCGACCTGTGGCAGGACGTCGCGATAGGGCGGCAGGTCCAGCCCCAGTTCGGGCGGCGGCATGCCGAAGCGGAGCCAGCCTTCGGGCGCAGTCCCCATCGCGTCGGGCAGCGCGACATAGAGCGCCGAGCTGATCCAGCCGGCCGGGTGGCTGTGCGCGGCATGATAGCCCTGTTGCCCCAGCCGCACCGACCAGCTTCCGGCGAATTTGACCTCGCCGCGCGGCGTTCCCAATAGCGGATGGCCCGGCTCCGGCGGCGGCAGGGCGGCCATATAATCGCGCACCGCTGCCTCGATCGCGGCGCGGGCATTCTGGATGATCGGTTCCTGGCGGAACAATAGAGGCCGGTCGGTCTGGGTGCCCCCGCGCACCGATTGGTCGGGATAGGGCGCAGCCGCGTTGTGCAGACTGCGCAGCAGGTCCGCCAGAGCAGCATAGTCGAGGTCGAGCGTCGTGACCCGGATCAGCCGGTCGGGCCGGTCGAGCCAGTCGGCGCGCGAATCGCCCAGCAAACGCCAGCAGAGCGAGAGATAGGGCCAGAAGAGAGAGGCTGACGACGTTGCAGTCTGCGCGTGCGCGATTATCGCTGCACGATCCGGCGCGCCGCAGCGCAGCGCATGGCGGACGCTGGCAAGCGCCAGCCCTGCGTCAGTGCGGTTGGCCATATTATCGAACAGATCGGGTCGATCGTCCGCCTCCCCCGATTCGGCGGCGAGATAAAGCCGCGCTATCAATAGTGCAGGCACATCGCCCAACAGGCGGACGCCATCGGCGATCACGGCGCGGGCCGCGTCCCAATCCTTCGCCTTGGCGAGTCCATGAAACCAACCAAGCCGCAGCGCCAGATTGTGCGGCTGCGCCTGGCAGGCCTGGGCAAAGCCTGCGTCGTCCCGGCCCGGAGCGCCCAGCAGCCGATGCAGCGTCGCGGCATAGCTGTGGCCTTCTACCCAGTCGGGGCGGTCGGCCAGTGTCTGGCGCATCAGCGTCAGCGCGGCACCGCTCTCCCCCTCGGCCGCCAGCGCCCCGGCATGGCTGCGAATCAGCGCCGCATCGCCCGGTGCCAGCGCGCGGGCTCGGGCAAAATCGGCGGCGGCGGCTCGCCCAGATTCATAGCGCAGCTGCGCCAGCAGCGCACGCGCCTGCGCATCATCGCCTGCGCCGCTGATCGCCTTCAAGGCGGCCTCATGTTGCTGATCCTCGCGCAGCAACAGTGCGTGCAACCAGTGCAGCCGGGCGCTGCCGGGCCAACGGCAGCACAGGCCATCCAGCACCGCTGCGCCATCCCCGGCGGTCCCGGCGCGCAGCGCGACAAAGGCCGCCGATTCGACATCGCGCAGCCAGTCGACCGCCCCGGCATGGTCGGGCGATGCCGACTGGCGCGCCTCCAGATCATGCCATGCCGGATCGCCATCCATCCTCTAATCCTCTCTGCCGGGCGCGCGCTATTCCTGCCCGTCCGTCCCCTCGATAGCCTATAATGGCAAAGCAGCAACAGCGTGCCAGACAAATCAGCAAACGTTTGCATAAATCTATTGCAAAGGTTTGCAGAGAAGCATAGAGACAATGGTTACCGACCGCGGGAAGATGTGCGGCGACCTTGTAGGAGGGGATGATGAAGAGCGTTTCTCGACATAGCTGCATTTCGACCATCGCGCTGGCCATGGCCTGCATGACGGTGCCCGCGTTCGCGCAGGATGCAGCACCAGCAACCGCCGAAACGGTTGCTGCGGATCAAGCCCCGGTCACCGGCGACGATATCGTCGTGACCGCCAGCGCTGGCGACAAGTCGCGCTTCCGCACCTCCATCTCCGTATCGCAGATCAGCCAGGAAGCGATCCAGAATTTCACGCCGCGCTCCGAAGCCGAAGTGCTGCGCTCCATCCCCGGCCTCCAGCCATCCGATACCGCGGGTCCGGGCGGCAACGCCAATATCGGCGTACGCGGCATCCCGGTGTCCACCGGCGGGTCCGAATATGTCGCGTTGCAGGAGGACGGCCTGCCCGTCACCCTGTTTGGCGACATCCAGTTCGGCAATAATGATTACTGGCTGCGCTTCGACCAGAATGTCGAGCGGGTCGAAGCGGTGCGCGGCGGATCCGCCTCCACCTTCGCCAGCCAGGCACCGGGCGCGGTGGTCAACTATATCAGCAAGACCGGCGACAAGGAGAGCGGATCGATCGGCCTGTCCAAGGGCGTCAATTTCCGCGAAACCCGCGTCGATTTCGACTATGGCGGCCCGATCAGCGACACGCTGCGCTTCCATGTCGGCGGCTATGCCCGCGAAGGTGGCGGCCCGACCAACGAGGATTTCAACGTCCTGCGCGGCTATCAGGTGAAGGCCAACATCACCAAGGATTTCGACGACGGCAAGGGCTTCCTGCGGCTGCATTTCAAGCGGCTGGACGAACATGCACCGACCAACACGACGATGCCGTCGATGGTGAAGATAGACGGCAACAAGATCACCGATTTCAAGCCGATGCCGACATTCGATGCGCGCGACGGATCGACCTATTCGATTTACAATCGCCAGTTCCAGTTTGTCGATCGTAACGGCCAGCTCGGCACCGCAGACATGAACGGCATCCATCCCAAGGTGACGTCGGTGGGCGCGCAGTTTCATTATGAGCTGAGCGACATGCTGACGGTGGATAACAATTTCCGCTACACCGACATGAGCGGCAGCTTCACCACCCAGTTCCTGAACGTCGGCACCACCTCCAGCGTGCTGGGATCAACCGTCAATGGCCAGACCGTAGGGTCGATCCGCTACGCCGCAGGGCCGAGCAAGGGGCAGGTCTATACCGGCACCTATCTGAACAATAATCCCAACATCAACACGCTGATGAAGGATATGGGCAGCATCGCCAACAATCTGGCGCTGACCGGCAAGTTCGAGGCGGGTGCGGGCAAGGTGACGATGCAGGCCGGCTGGTTCCACATGAGCCAGAATATCGTGCAGGACTGGCATGTGAACCGCCAATATAGCGCGCTGGAGGGCAATAATGCCGCGCCGCTCAACCTCTATTCGACCACGGGCACGCAACTGACCGCCGCCGGGCAGGCCGGGTTCAACGACAATTGGGGCAATTGCTGCGCCCGTTCGGTAGACCTCTCCTACACCAATGACGCGCCCTTCCTGTCGGCCAATTATTCGGGCGGCGGATTTGACCTGGACGCCAGCGTCCGGTTCGACCGGGTGCGCGGCGAAGGCACGGCGCAGGCCGGGGTGGCCGGGCCGAATTACATAGTCAGCGACGAAAATGGCAGCGCAACCCTGCCCTCCATGCTGCCGGGCGGGGTGATCGAGCGGATCAATTACAAGCGCAGCTATACCAGCTGGTCGGTCGGCGCGCTCTATGCCTTCTCCAACAACACATCCCTGTTCGCCCGCGTCAGCCGGGGTGGCCGCTTCAATGCGGATCGCCGGACGCTGGGTGGCAATTTCAATGCCGACGGGTCGCTCAACGCCCAGGGGGCCGGGACTGCGGTCAATTTCCTCAACCAGCAGGAAATTGGCGTCAAGCAGCGCGGGTTCGTGGGCGCGTCTGGCAACTACTCGGTCGAGGTCACGGGTTTCCGCTCGACCTTGACCGAGAATAATTACGACTTCACCCGGATCAACAATCCTGCGCCGAACAATGATCCCAATATTTCGAACGCTTACCGGTCCTATGGCATCGAATTTACCGGCCGCCTGAACCTGGGCAATTTCCACCTCGCCGCCGACATGACCTGGGTCAATTCCAAGATCAAGGACAGCGCGACGGCGGCGCTGGCGGGCAACCGGCCGGGCGGGATTCCGCGCCTGACCTTCCTGATCTCGCCATCCTATGACATGGGGCTGTTTGCCGTGGGCGTCAGCGCCAGCGGCCAGTCGAGCGCGCCGATCGACGATTTCAATACCTATTCGGTGCGCGGCACGACCTTCTTCAACGGCTTCCTGAAGGTCCGGCCGGTCGAGAATCTGGAGCTGGGCGCCAACGCGAACAATCTGTTCGACACGCTGGGCTATCGCGGTGGCGGGTCGCTGATCCCGCTGAGCGCGACCATTGGCATCTTCCAGAACAGCGCGGTCTATGGCCGCACCGTGACGGCCTCGGTCCGCTACAGCTTCTAAACTCTGCTTCCCCCGTCGCTTGCGGGCGACCCACTGGCCCGTCTCCTCGGATATGAGGGGGCGGGCTTTTGCTTTGCGATGTCGGAAAAAGAAAATCGTCCCGGACAGCCTTTGGCGCGTGCAGTTCGCCGCATGGCTGTCCGGGATTACAGCGTTGTGTGCATTGGAGAGGACATGACAACGCTGTCCAGACGAATTAAGCAGATTCCTGCACCCAGTTCAATCGCCTTTTTTCAGGTCATGCGTCGATCGCGCCTCAGCCCGCAAACAGGTTGGTCGGCAATCCGCGCACGCCGCAGTCCACTTCGTAAAAGCCGCCGTCAAAAGGCGTTGCGTCCAGGCCGATCGCCGCGGAGCTGACGAACATGCGGTCCAGATCGGGTCCGGCGAAGGTAATGTTAGTGACCTGCCGCGCTGGCAGGGCGATGGCGCGGTCGAGCGTGCCGTCTGGGGTGAAGCGGCTGATTCGTCCGCCGCCCCAATGGGCGACCCAGATATGCCCGTCCGCATCCACGGTCATGCCGTCGGGATAGCCGTCCGCGTCGGTGAAGCGGATGAAGGGCTGGCGATCAGCGATCCCGTCGGCCGTCCGGGTGAAGCGATACATGACCCGACGCGACGTATCGCTATGGTAGAGCCATTTGCCGCAGGGCGAGAAAGCCGGGCCGTTGGTCACGCGATAGCCGCTGTCCATTTGCTGCCAGTGCAAATCAGGGGCAAGCCGATAGAGCGATCCGCTGTCGCGTTCCTCCTCCATGTCCATCGTGCCGCACCAGATATATCCTTCCGCATCGGCCTTGCCATCATTCATGCGGTTATAGGACAGGTCGGGTTCCGGGTCTCCGATGGGCGTGATGGTCAGCGGGTCCAGGCTGATCGCGGCAAAACCGCTCTTGAACCCGCCGATAAAGCCACCGCCCGCCCGCTCGGCCACCCAGCCCAGCGGTTCAGGCATCACCCAGCGTTCGACCGCACCGCCATCAAGCGACAGCCGATTGAGCGCGGGGCTAAGGATATCGACCCAATAGACCGCATTGTCGCGCGCCGACCAGAGCGTCCCTTCGCCCAGCGTGTCGGCCACATCGCGTTCGATCATCTGCCATAATGTCATGGTTCAGCGCCTTACCGAAAGGCGATAGACCATCGCATGATGATAGGGCTTGCCCGGATCAACCCGCGCCGACACGAAATTGGGCTTGTTGGGCGCGTCGGGGAATTTCTGCGGCTCCAGCGCGATGCCGTCGCCCATGCGGTAGAGATGCCCGCCCTTGCCGACCAGCGTGCCGTCCAGGAAATTGCCTGCGTAAAATTGCACCCCCGGCTCGGTCGTCAGCACCTCCAGTACCCGGCCCGATGCCGGATCTTCCAGCCGCGCGGCCAATTCCGGCGTCTTGGTCACGCCCTTGTCCAGCGCCCAATTATGGTCATAGCCACGCCCGGCAACGATCTGCGGATCGCGCCCGTCGCGAATGCCGTCAGCGACGCGGCGGGGGGCGCGAAAATCGAACACGCCGCCATCCACCGGCTTCAATTCGCCAGTCGGGATCAGCGCAGCATCGACCGGCGTATAGGCCTTGGCGGGGATCGTCAGCAGATGGCCGAGCGCCCCGTCGGGCGATCCCTCGCCAGCCAGATTGAAGATGGCATGGTTGGTCATGTTGACGATCGTGGGCTTGTCGGTTTTCGCGTCGAATGTGATGCCGAGGTTGCCCGCTTCGTCCAGCGTATAGGTGACGCTGCTATCCAGCTTGCCAGGATAACCCGAATCGCCATCCGCGCTGGTCAGCGTCAGCACCAGCGTCGCGACCGGTCCGCTCATGACCGACGCGACTTTCCAGACCTGCTTGTCGAACCCCTTGCCGCCGCCGTGCAGCGTATTGGTCTTGTCGTTGAGCGGCAGCTGATAGGCTTTGCCGTCGAGCGAGAAGGTGCCGCCTGCTATGCGATTGGCATAGCGGCCCACGGTCACGCCGAAATAATTGGGATGATCGACATAGTCTTTGAGGGCATCATAGCCGAGCAACACGTCGGCGATCCTGCCATCCTTGTCCGGCGCAGACAGCGACTGGAGCGTCGCGCCATAGGTCAGGATTTTCGCCGATACGCCCTGCTTGTTGGTCAGGCTGATCACCTCCACCCCTGATCCGTCCGCCAGAGTACCGGCGGGCGCGCGGCTGGCTTCGGCAGCGAAGGCAGACACGCTTGTCAGTGCTAGCGCGACTGCGTATGACAGCGTTGTTTTGATCGTAGCGACGTTGCGCATGGGGCTTCCTCTGGTGACCGTGACCCATTGACGGGTGGTTTCGGGGAATATACTCAGACAAAATAAGCGGATGCAACCCCTCAAGCGGCGGTGCCGCACTGGAATTTTACGGAGACGGATGAATGGCAGGACCAGTTTCCTCGACCGCCGCGCCAACGGTGACGCATAATCCCGGCACGCGCTACGGCCCGGCGCTTGGCCTGCTGGCCAGCCTGTTTTTCATGTGGGGCTTCATCACGGTCATCAACAACACGCTGCTGCCGCATCTGCGCAGCGTGTTTGACCTGAGCTACACCCAGACGACGCTGATCGAATCGGTCTGGTTCATCGCCTATTTCTTCGCCTCCATCCCGTCGGCCAAGCTGATCGAGCGGGTCGGCTACCAGAAGTCGATGGTAATCGGGCTGCTGATCATGGCGGCGGGCGCAGCGGGCATGACGCTGGCGGCGTCCATTCCCTCTTATGGTGTGACTTTGGTCATGCTGTTCGTCATCGCCAGCGGCATCACTTTGTTGCAGGTCGCGGCCAACCCTTACGTCGCGGTGGTCGGCAAGCCGGAAACCGCCTCTTCGCGCCTCAATCTGGTGCAGGCGATGAATTCGGCGGGCACGATGCTGGCGCCTTTGTTCGGCGCCTATCTGATCCTGGGCCGGTCGAAGGGCGGCACGGCGCAGGGCGATGTGGTCCTCACGCAAGCCGAACGTCTGGCCGACGCGCAGTCGGTGATCCTGCCCTATATCATCGTCGCCGTCATTTTGGTGGTGCTGGCCGTCATCATCGCCCGCTTCCCCCTGCCCGCCATGGGCAACGCCACGTCGCGCCACAGCAAGGAGGAGCGCAAGAAGCACTCGCTCTGGGCGCATCGCAATCTGGTGTTCGGTATCCCGGCGATTTTCATCTATCTGATCGCGGAAATCGGCGTCGCCAACCTGTTTGTCAATTTCGTCAGCCAGCCCCAAATCGCCAATCTGACCCATGAGCAGGCCGGCAATTATCTGAGCCTACTGTGGGGCGGGATGATGGTCGGCCGCTTCGCCGGCTCTGCGATCATGCAGAAATTCGATGCAGGTCATGCGCTGGCCGCCTTCTCGATCGGGGCGTTCATCGTCATGCTGGTAACGGTGTTCACCACCGGGCCGATGGCGATGTGGGCGCTGATACTGGTCGGCCTGTTTCACTCGATCATGTTCCCCACCATCTTCACGCTGGGGATCAAGGGGCTTGGGCCGCTGACCGAGGAAGGATCCGGCCTGTTGATCATGGCGATCGCCGGTGGCGCGCTGGTGGTGGCGCAGGGCAAGCTGGCGGACGAATATGGCCTGCAATGGTCGTTCCTGCTGACCGCGGCGTGCGAACTCTACATCCTGTTCTACGCACTATGGGGATCGAAAGTGACCCATGCGCTGCCCGACCAGCCGGTCGCGGAATAAGCGGAATAAAGCCGAGGGTCGCACTTCGGAAAAAGGCCGGAGCGGGGTAACCTGCTCCGGCCTTTTTGATTTCTCCCCGTTGCGGGGAGGGTCATCCCCCCATCGCGCTGGCCGTGTCCTCCAGCGCCAGATCGACCAGCACGCCCATCGCCTCTGCCGCAGCCGCTGCATCGCCCGCGACGATCGCATCGAACACGCGGACATGGTCGGGAATCGGGTTGCGCGGCAGGGCGCGGGCGCGCTGTTTATATTGGGTGGTCCAGTTGACCGCCGCGCCGATGCTGGCGGACAGGACCTGGAGCGCATCGTTGCGGGTCGCGTCGAGGATCGCATTGTGGAAATCGCGGTCGGCGGCACGCCCCAGTTCGGTCGCCAGCGTATGGCGGCGCATGGCGGCCAGCGCATCCTTCATGATCCTGACATCATTCCTGTCGCGGCGCTGCGCCGCCAGCCGGGCAGCGGCCGGTTCGACGATCGCGCGCAGTTCGAACAGGTCGCGCACGAACTGGATGTCTGGCTCTCCAGCAAAGGCCCAAGCCAGTACTTCGGGGTCGAGCAGGTTCCAGCGATTGCGCGGCAGCACCCGTGTTCCGGCCTTGGGGCGGCTTTCGACCAGCCCCTTGGCGGTCAGAACCTGGATCGCCTCCCGATAGGCGCTACGCGACACGTCCAGTTCCTCGGCAAAGGCGACTTCGCCCGACAGAACATCGCCCGGCGCATATTGGCCAGACAAGATCGCCGTACCCAGCTTGTGCGCGATGGCCCCGTGCAATCGCCTGCCCGGCCCGCGCGCTACCTTGGCCGAACCGCCATTTTCCGCGACTTGCGCATCTGCTGACGGCCTTTCCTGTCCCATTCCGGCTCCTCCCACCTTACGCCTATCAGGCACGGATCTGTGTAGAATACAAGCATTGCCATTACCATCATCCTGTAATATGTCGGAGTAATTGATAGAGTCATCGTGCAGGCGTCGCTGTTTTTTGCGGCCGCCCGAGCTTGTGATCGCTCGTCATTCAGGATCAGCCAGCGCCGCGAACGGCGTGCGGGAGGAGAGTTTTTCATGACATTGCGCCTGTTGCAGCATCGTGCCCCCAGCGGCGTCCGCTCCGTTATCGCGGCGCTGGGCGATGCCGCCCATATCGTGCCGGGCTATGCCAGCATCCGCGCGCTGGCGCTCGACGCCATCGCCCGTCGCATCAGCCTGAGCGCCGCTGTCGAAGCGGCCGGCACAGGCGATGCGATCGACATTGCAGCCGCGTTCGCCGCGGGCGAGTTGCTCGCGCCGATCGACCATGATGATGACGCGCATGTCCAGCTGACCGGCACAGGCCTTACCCATCTTGGCTCTGCCGAAGGACGCGACAAGATGCACCGGGAAGCAGCGGCGGTCGAAAAGCAGACCGATTCGATGCGCATGTTTCTGGAAGGGCTGGAGGGCGGCAAGCCTGCGCCGGGCGCGGTCGGCCAGCAGCCCGAATGGTTTTACAAGGGCGACGGGTCGCAACTGGTCGGACCGGGTGAACCGCTGGACATGCCCGCCTTTGCCAAGGATGGCGGCGAGGAGCCGGAAATTGCAGGCATCTACATCATCGGCGATGATGGCCAGCCCTATCGGCTGGGCCTGGCGCTCGCCAACGAGTTTAGCGACCATGTGACCGAGCGGCACAATTATCTGTGGCTCGCCCATTCCAAGCTGCGGCAGGCCGCGCTTGGTCCTGAACTGCTGGTCGGCACCCCGCCGGAGCATATCGAGGGGGCCAGCCGCATCCTGCGCGATGGCGCGACGATCTGGGAAAGGCCGTTCCTGTCGGGCGAGGGCAATATGTCGCACAGCTTCGCCAATCTGGAACATCATCATTTCAAATATGATCTGTTCCGCCGCCCTGGCGACGTCCATGTCCATTTCTTCGGCACTGCGACGCTCTCCTTCAGTGACGGCATCGCAACCCAGGAAGGCGATGTGTTCGAAATCGCCGCCGCGCCCTTCACCCTGCCGGTGCGCAATCCGTTGCAGCGCGCAGAACCAGTCGAAGTGGTCGTTCAGGCGCTCTGATCCCCATGGACCCGATCCGTATCGCGATCGTGGGCATCGGCAAGATCGCACGCGACCAGCATGTCCCGGCGATCCGGGGCAATAACGCCTTCAGCCTGGCCGCGACCGTCAGCCCGCATGATGCCGGGCTGGACGGGGTGCCGCATCTGGCCAGTCTGGACTCGCTGTTGCGGGATGGCCCGGCGGTGGATGCCATCGCGCTCTGCACCCCGCCGCAGGTTCGCTACGATCTGGCGGCGCAGGCGCTGGGGCGCGGCGTCCACCTGTTTCTGGAAAAGCCGCCCGGCGCGACGCTGGCCGAAGTGGGCGCGTTGCAGGCGCAGGCGGACAAGGTCGGCGTTTCCCTGTTTGCTGCCTGGCACAGCCGCTTTGCCGCAGGTGTAGCCCCCGCGCGGGCTTGGCTGGCCGAGCGACGTATCGAAAGCGTGTCGATCGTCTGGCGGGAGGATGTGCGCGTATGGCATCCGGGTCAGGCGTGGATCTGGCAGCCGGGCGGCCTTGGCGTGTTCGATCCGGGGATCAATGCGCTGTCGATCGTCACCCATATCCTGCCGCGCCCCTTCTTCCTGAGGGACGCGACGCTGACGCTGCCGGACAATCGCGCCGCGCCGATCGCGGCCGACCTGCATTTTCGCGACACGGGCGGCGCGCCGATCCACATGGATCTCGACTGGCGGCAGACCGGCCCGCAAAGCTGGGACATAGTCGTGGAAACCGACGCGGGGACGCTCAAATTGTCGCAGGGCGGCGCAGTGCTGCATCTGCCGAGCGGCACCGAACATGGCGAAGATGTCGAATATCCAGGGCTCTACAGCCGCTTTGCCGCGCTGATCCGGGGCGGACGATCGGACGTCGATACCGATCCGCTGCGGCTGGTCGCCGATGCCTTCCTGCGCGGGCGGCGCGAGACGACTGACGCATTTCACGATTAAGATCACAGGAGAGGATGACATGATCAAAGCCCTGCGCCGCACCACGGCCACGCTGCTGCTCTGCGCCACCGCATTGACCAGCAGCGCGCACGCCGACACGGACGGCAAGCCCACGACCGCGACGATCAGCGCCGCGACCCCAGGCCCGGTCTATGACAAGCGCATCTTCACCCAGTTCGCCGAGCATCTGGGCAATGGTATTTATGGTGGCCTCTGGGTCGGCAATGACAAGGCGATCCCCAACACCAACGGTTTCCGCAACGATGTGATTGCGGCGCTCCGCAACCTGTCGGTTCCCGTCGTGCGCTGGCCCGGCGGCTGCTTTGCCGATGAATATCATTGGCGCGAAGGCATTGGCGGCAAATCCAAGCGCCCGGTCAAGATCAACACCCATTGGGGCGGCGTGACCGAGCCGAACACGGTCGGCACCCATGAGTTCTTCGAACTGATCCGCCAGATCGGTGCGGAGGCCTATGTCGCGGGCAATGTCGGCAATGGCACCCCGCAGGAAATGGCCGAGTGGGTCGAATATATGACCTCGCCCGCAGGCACGCTGGCCGACGAACGCGCCAAGAACGGGCATAAGGAGCCGTGGGCCGTCCCCTATTTCGGTGTGGGTAACGAACTGTGGGGCTGCGGCGGCAATATGCGCGCCGAATATGCCGCAGACCTCACCCGCCGCTACGCCACCTTCATCAAGGCTCCGCGCGGCACGAAGATCATGAAGATCGCGGCGGGCGCCAATGTCGATGATTATAACTGGACCGAGACGATGATGAAGGTGGCGAGCGGTCAGCTCGATGCCCTCTCGCTCCATTATTACACCATCCCCGGCTCCTGGCCGCCGCGCGCATCGTCCACCGTATTTGATGAGGCGGGCTGGGCCAACACCCTGGCCGAAGCGCTGCGCATGGACGAGCTGATCACCAAGCATAGCGCAATCATGGACAAATATGATCCGGCCAAGAAGGTCTGGCTGGCGGTCGATGAATGGGGCACTTGGTATGCCGACGATCCAGGTACGCATCCCGGTTTCCTGCGCCAGCAGAACACGCTGCGCGACGCGCTGGTCGCGTCGGTTCATCTCGACATTTTCGCGCGTCATGCCGACCGGGTGAAGATGACCGCCATCGCCCAGATGGTGAATGTGTTGCAGGCGATGATCCTGACCGACGGCAAGAAGATGGCGCTGACGCCGACCTATCATGTTTTCGAAATGTACAAGCCCTGGCAGGACGCGACCGTGCTGCCGACCAGCATCGACACCCCCTGGTATAATAAGGATAAATGGTCGATGCCTGCGGTCAGCGGATCGGCGGTGCGGGGCAAGGATGGCAAGGTCCATGTCGGCCTGTCCAACCTGGACCCGAACCAGCCCAACACGGTGACGGTCAAGCTGGATGGCCTGAATGCCGCGAGCGTCACCGGCCGCATCCTGACCGCATCGGCGATCAACGCCCACAATACATTCGACGCGCCGGACACCGTCAAGCCCGTCGCCTTCTCCGGCGCGCAGGTCAGCGGCGGCACGCTTAGCGTGACGTTGCCGCCCAAGTCGGTTGTGGTGCTGGAGTTGCAGTAGAGGCTGGAATGTAATGGGCTCCCGCGCAGGCGGGAGCCCAGTCCCACCGTTTCAACTGGGCTCCCGCCTGCGCGGGAGCACATCGCTTTAATTGGAGAGGTCCGCATGAGGCGACCGACGTTCACGGCTTGGCTGGCCCTCGCCCTTCTCGCCGCCCCCGCCTGTGCGCAGCAGCCGTCCCAGCCGCCGCGTGACACGCTGAACAGTCTCCTGACCGGCGACCTGACGCCCACTCATGATCCGGTCATCATCCGGCAGGGCGACACCTATCATGTGTTCAGCACCGGCCATGGCAAGCGGCTGATCGAGACCCGGACATCGCCCGACCTCATTCACTGGACCATCGGTGCACCGATCTTCACCGCGCTCCCTGACTGGGCCAGACAGGCGATCCCCGGCAGCGACGGCATGTGGGCACCCGACATCAGTTTCGTAAACGGTCGCTATCGCCTCTATTATTCGGTCTCGACCTTCGGATCGAACCGCTCGGCAATTGGCCTTGCCACCAGCCCGACACTCGACCCCAAAGCCCCCGATTATCAGTGGCGGGACGAAGGGCTGGTCGTCATGTCGGACAAGAGCGACGATTTTAACGCGATCGACCCCAACTTCATCATTGACCGCGAAGGCCGCCACTGGCTCTCGCTCGGCAGCTTCTGGACGGGTCTCAAACTGTTCGAACTGGCCCCCAGAAGCGGCAAGCCCAAAGACCCAAAGGCCAAGCCCGTCGCTATCGCCCGCCGCCCTGCGCCCGCGGGCGGTCCCGCCCCGGTCGAAGCCCCCTTCATCATCGACCATGGCGGCTATTATTGGCTGATGGCCTCCTATGATTATTGCTGCAAGGGCGCGGCCAGCACCTATTATACCGTCATCGGCCGGTCGAAGGCGATCACCGGCCCCTATCTGGGCAAGGATGGCAGCCCGATGCTGGAGGGCGGCGGCAGCATCTTCCTGCGCGCCGACCTTCAGGAGCAGCAACGCTTCCGTGGTCCCGGCCATGCGGGCTGGCTGCATGACAAGGACGGCAAGGATTATGTCGTCTATCACGCCTATGACAAGCAAGCGAATGGCTCGCCCACCCTGCGGATCGCGCCGGTCCGCTGGGGCGCGGATGGCTGGCCGCACGCCGATTATTGATGCACCGACCGGAGAGAAATAGATGAGTTTCACCCTGTCCCGCCGTGGCTTCATTGCCAGCAGCGCCGCCCTGTCCGCCGTGCCGATGATGGCAGGCGCCAAGGTCGCCGACGCGCCCGTCGCCGGCCCGCAAAACCCGCTCGTCAAACAGCGCGCCGATGCGCAGGTTTTTCGTCATGACGACGGCTATTACTATCTGACCGGCTCCGTCCCCGAATATGACCGGCTGGTGCTGCGCCGGTCCAGGACGATCGCAGGGCTGACGACCGCCACCGAAGCGGTGCTGTGGCGGCATGAAAAGACTGGTCCCTTGTCCGGCTTCATCTGGGCGCCCGAACTGCACCATATCAACGGTCAGTGGATCATGTATTTTGCCGCCGGTCCCAGCGGCGGGGGCGAAGATGTGTTCCGCATCCGCACCTATGCGGTCGTCTGCGACGGGCCGGACCCGATGACCGGCAAGTGGAGCCTGCTCGGCCAATTCCAGGCACCCTGGGACAGTTTCAACCTGGATTCGACCAGCTTCGTCCATAAGGGGCAGCGCTATTTCGCCTGGGCGCAGCGCGAGCCGGGGATCGAGACGAACAGTAACCTGTACATAGCCAAGCTCGAATCGCCGTTGAAGCTGGCGGGCAAGGCGACCCGCCTGACCGTACCGACGCTCGACTGGGAAATTCGCGGTTACAAGGTCGCCGAAGCGCCCGCCATCCTGCACCGTAATGGCCGCCTGTTCATGACCTATTCGGCCAGCGCCACCGACGCGCGCTATTGTCTGGGGATGCTGACCGCGGACGAGAATGCCGACCTGCTCGACGCCAAGAGCTGGACCAAATTGCCCCAGCCGGTGTTCGTCGCCAATGCGGAGACCAGCGTCTATGGCCCCGGCCATAACAGCTTCACCGTGGATGAGCAGGGGCGCGACATCCTCGTCTATCATGGCCGCGATTATGAGGCGATCCAGGGCGATCCGCTGTTCAACCCCGACCGGCACACCCGCGTCCAGCGGCTCTATTATACCGCCGATGGCACGCCCGATTTCGGCGTGCCGGTCGGCGATGGTCCGCTGCCCGAACGCTTTGCGTCCGCCGCTGACGCCAAGCTGTTGCTGGCGCATGAAGGCTCCCGCCTGATCGTGGGCAACCCCGCCCTGGCCCAGACCCAGTTCCGCCAGACACCGGGCCGCGCGGGTCAGCAAAGCGTCATGCTGTCCCCGATCCTGATGCCCGGCCATTATCTGGTCGCGGGCAAGGACGGGTCGGTCACGCTGGAACCCGACAGCAAAGGCGCCGATTTCGCGATACGCAGCCAGTTTGTCCGGCTGACCGACTCGCGGCTTGACACTGTCCGCTTCGCTGCCATCGCCGCACCGGGCAAGGCGATCGGCGTCGCCAATGGCCAGATCCGTCTGGTCCGCAGCCGTGACGCTGCAGCACGCTGGCACGTCGACTGACACCGGTTCACCTGCTCTGACAAATAGATAGCATAACGGGCCGGTCATCGCGCGATGATCGGCCCTTGGCCTGTCCGCCCTCCGCGCAGGGAGCACCCGGAACCTCCATGCCTCCAGCCTGCGGCAATAATATCACGGCCCCATCACCTTTGTATGCCGCATCCACAAAATTTTGCTTGCACTCTATTTGTTGGAGCAATAATTAGTCTGAGTAATTGAGGCATGGCGAATGGGCCAGCCGCAGGGGAGGATTTGAAATGGCACGTCGGCCGATCGCACTATGTTCCGCATCCATGTTTGCGCTAATGTTGGGCGCCACCGCCCACGCGCAGACCAGCCCCGCCCCCCAGATCGCCGCAGAGGATGACGCCGCCGACATCGTCGTCACCGGCGTGCGCGCGTCGATGATCGGCGCGATCAACGTCCGTAAGGAATCGGTCCAGATCGTCGATTCGATCGTCGCCGAAGATGTTGGCAAGCTGCCCGACAATAATGTCATCGAAGCGCTCCAGCGCGTCACTGGCATCCAGGTCACCAACCGCACTGGCGGCGAAGCAGGCGCAATTTCGATCCGCGGCCTGCCCGATGCGCTGACCACCTTGAACGGCCGCAACATCTTCACCGCGTCCGGTCAGGCGTTCGCGCTTCAGGATCTGTCGGCCAACCTGATCCGTCAGGTCGATGTGTACAAGACCCGCGCCGCCGAACAGATTGAAACCGGTCTGGCTGGCCAGATCGACGTCAAGACCCGCCGCCCCTTCGACTTTGACGGCTTTGCCCTGTCGGCGCTGGCGCGCGGCATCTATAATGAAGAAGCCGACACCTATAATCCCAACGCCGCGCTGCTGATCAGCAATCGCTGGGAAACCGGGATCGGCGACATCGGCATCTTGATCAACGGCAGCTATACCCGCACCAAATTCCGCGACATGACGACGACGGCGGGCGCAATGGTGCCGTTTGCGACCGAAAATCCCCCTGCCGGTTCGGGTTTTGCCCCGCTCGAACGCATTTTCTCCGGCTGGCAGCCCGGCCAGGAGCGTGGCCTGCCCTCGGCCGCCGGTTCGACGCTGCCGATCAACGGCATCAACGTCCCCTATTATCTCTCGCGCGACGCCATTTTCAGCTCCGACCTGTACGGCAAGCGGGAACGGCCTGCGTTCAATGTCGCGGTGCAGTGGGCGCCCAATGACAGTTCGGAATATACCGCCGAAATGTTCTACAACGGGTTTAAGGGCAACACCTTCAACTCGCTACAATTCAGCTTTGCCGACTGGTGGGGCAGTCTGGGTCCGAACCCCGGTTCGACTTTCGAGCTGTATGACGGCACCAACATCATCAAGTCGCGCCGCGCAGGCGACGTGTTCGGCTTCAACAGCGGCGATTTTGCCACCAACAAGACCGATTCCTACGTCTATGCGCTGAACGGCAAGTGGAATGTCGGCGAAGGCGGCAAGATCGTCGCCGACCTGGCCTATCAAAGCAGCACCAACAAGACGTCCTTCATCGCTATGCGCACCACCCGCGTCGCCAAGGCGATCGACGTGGATTTCAACGCCGGTGGCGGCATCCCCTCCTATCATTTCGATGATGACGCGCTGCTCGCTGACCCCAGCCAGTGGACCATCGGCGAATTTTACGACAATGCCAACAAATCGAAGGGCAGCGCGCTGACCTTCATGCTCGACGGCGATTATGAGTGGGACGAAGGCTTCATCCGCAAGATCAGCGGCGGCTTCCGTTACGACGATCGCAAGGCGCGCGATTCGGTGCGCACGCAGGACGCAGGCGGCCTGGGCGCGAACCTGTCCACCCTGCCCGCAGAAGCCTTGTTCACCAACAGCGGCTTTTATGATGGCCGCGCGGACATTCCGACCAGCTGGGTATTGCCCAGCGGCTACTGGCTGTCGAAAAATGCCGACACCATCCGTCAGCTCTACAAGAATGATCCCCGCTATGCCGACCGCATTTTGCTGTCGGACCAGATGACGATGACCGATGTGTTTGACATCAACGAAGTCACGCTGGCCGCTTATGCGCAGGCCGACGCCGAAGTCTCGATCTTCGGTCGCCCGCTCCAGTTGCAGGCGGGCGTGCGCTTCGTTGCGGTCGATACCAATTTCACCTTCGTTGATCGCTACAGCAATCCGCCGCTAGTGACGCAGGCCGCATCAGGCACCCAGCGCTTCCTGCCCAGCTTCACCGCGCGCTACGAGATTTTCGACAATCTGCGCCTGCGCTTCAACTATGGCGAAACCTTGCGTCGTCCCGCTTTTGCCGACCTCAACCCCAATTATACGCTGACCGGCGACTTGACCAATGTCGGTTACGGCACCGGGGGTCGCGGCAATCCGGGGCTGCGGCCGACGACGTCAAAGAATTTCGACTTGGCGGCGGAATGGTATTTCGAACGCAGCAGCGCCATCTACGCCACCCTGTTCCGTCGTGAAATTGACGGGCTGGTGGTGCCGATCACATCGCTAACCACTGTGCCCGGTTCGGGCCTCAACACCAACAGCTTCCTCATCACCCGGCCGGAAAATGCGTCCAAGGGCGTGCTGAAGGGCGTGGAACTGGGGCTGACCTATTTCCCGACCTACCTGCCCGGTCCGCTGAAGGGTCTGGGGTTCCAGGGCAGCCTGACGATCCTCGATTCCAAGCAGAATATCCCGCTGGTCGACATCAACGGCAATGTCACCGGCCAGACCAGCTCGTCCTTCTTCGGCGTGTCCGACATGAGCTATAACGCCACGCTCGCCTATGAACGTGGGCCGATCGGCGCGCGCCTGTCCTATGTCTGGCGCAAGGAATTCCTGGCTAATAACGAAGCGCGCCTGTTCGCCAACCCGATCGGTGTATGGCGCGCGCCGGAAAAGAGCCTGGACTTCCAGCTGACCGCCAAGGTCACCGAACGCCTGGGCCTGACCTTCGACGCAGTCAACCTGACCCGGTCGAAGATGCAGACCTATTACAAGTTTGAAGATGTGGGTGGCCCGGAACAGTTTAACCTGGGCACCACCCTGCTGGCACGCACCTTCGCTCTGGGTGTCCGCTACAGCTTCAATTAAGCGCCCCGTGGGACGCGGCGTTTGCGCGCCGCTTTCCATGTCTGGCGGTCGTTCCGGGGTCCTCTCCAATCCCGGAACGACCGCCATATTTATGTGCCGATGGGAGGATGCGATGCACGCGATCAGGATGCTGCTGCTGGCCGGGGCCGCGATAGCCAGCATCGGTGCCGCGCCACCCCCGCCGGTAATGGATACAGCCGCCATCGCCACCCGGCACTTTGGCAATGACGCGCCCTGGTATCGCGATCGCATCCCCTATTTCGAGTCCGCCGACCCGAAGCTCGACGCGGTCTATTATTATCGCTGGCAACTCTATCGCGCGCATCAGCGTGATCTGGGCGCGGACGGCTATATCTCGACCGAGTTTCTCGACGATGTCGATTGGCAACGCCATCCCTATGCCAGCCTGAACGACGCCACCGGCTTCCATCTGGGCGAGGGGCGCTGGCTCAATGACCGGCGCTTTGCCGACGACTATATCAACTTCATGTATCGCAGCGGCGGCAACGATCGGCATTTTACCGATCATATGGCCGATGCCGTCTGGGTCCGCTATCTGGTCGATGGCGACCAAGCCGGCGCAGTGCGGCACCTGCCCGTCATGAACCATATCTACCGATTGTGGGACGACAAGTTCGACTTCGACAAAGGGCTGTATTTCATCGAGCCGCTGTTGGATGCGACCGAATATACCGTCTCCTCGATCGATGCGTCGGGCGGCAAGGACGGATTTCGGGGCGGCGACGCCTTTCGCCCCTCGATCAACAGCTATATGGTCGCCAATGCCCGCGCGATCGCGAAGATGGCGACGCTCACTGGCGACACCGCCATGGCCGCTGCCTACACCGCCCGTGCCGACGCGCTGCAACAGCGGATACTGGCCGACCTGTGGAGCGAGAGGCTCACCCATTTCATCGACCGGCACCAGTCGTGCAAAAATGAATTTGTCAGCTACTGGCAGCCGATCCGCAACCGCGAGCTGGTCGGCTATCTGCCCTGGATGTTCAACATTGTGCCCGACGAGGCGAAATATGCCGCCGCCTGGGCGCATCTGATCGACCCGTCGTCGCTGGCGGGCAAGGCCGGGATGCGCACGGTCGAGGCCGGTTACGAATATTATATGCGGCAATATCGCTATCTGGGCAAAGACCCCGAATGCCAGTGGAACGGCCCCATCTGGCCGTATCAGACGACGCAGGTGCTGCACGCCATGGCCAATCTGCTCGACCATCGCACCCACACAGGCCCGGTCACGCGCAGCACCTATATGCGCCTGCTGCGCCAATATGCCGCGCTTCATTATCAGGGGGACAAGCTCGATCTGGAGGAGGACTATCACCCCGAAACCGGCCAGCCGATCGTCGGGCTGGACCGCAGCCACCATTATTTCCATTCCGGTTTCAACGACCTGATCCTGACCGGCCTGGTCGGCATCCGCCCCCGCGCCGACGATATGCTGGAGGTCAATCCGCTGCTGCCCGACGCATCGGACCCACAGGCGCTTGGCTGGTTCCGGGTGCAGGACGTCCCCTATCATGGCCACAGAATCGCAGTGACATGGGACGCCGATGGTAGTCATTATCGGCGTGGAAAGGGGCTGGCAATCGAGGTGGATGGCCGGCAAGTTGCCCGGCGCGACACGCTGGGCCGCATCGAAATCCCCATGCCCCGTGCCGCTACAACACCCATCGCCCGCCCGATCAACCGCGCGGTGCAACTGGTCCGCGGTCAGTTTCCGATGGGTTCGGCGTCCAGCAACAGCGACGCCGAAAATGTCCATGATGCAATTGACGGGCGGACATGGTTCTTTCCCGAACTCGCCAATGGCTGGTCGTCCGCCCCTGCCCCGGCGCAGCAATATTATGCGATCGACCTTGGCCAGCCCACCGACATCAGCCGCGCCGAACTGGCCTTCTTCGCCGATGGCCAGCGTTTCGCGGTGCCGCGCGCCTATCGGCTTCAGGCGTGGATGGCCGATCGCTGGCAAGACGTCGCCACGCCCAAAGGCAGCCCGGTCGCCAATGGCGTCACCCCGCTGCGCTGGCCCGCAATCCGCACCAGCAAGGTCCGCCTGCGCCTGACCCAAGCGCCCGGCAAGGCGACCCGGCTGGTCGAATTCAAGCTGTTTGCCGACTGACGCCGGGACCCAATGATGGTGGTGCGTCTCCCCTCCCCGTCGGGGAGGGGAGACGCACACCTTGGCCTTAGTTACCGACCGGCTGGGCGTCCGTGCGGCGGACCACGATGGTCGAGGAGCGCGGCTGTTGCCCGGCGACCGGCCAGTTGCCAGTGGGATGCTGGATGTTGACGAAGAAGGTCTTGAGGTCCGGTGTATAGGCAAGGCCGGTGATTTCGCAGCCCTTGGGGCCGACCAGGAAGCGTTTGGACTGCTTCGTCGTCTGGTCGATGTAGAACATGGCGTTCTGGCCGAAAATATCCTCGATCGACTTGCCGGTCACACCGGACGTGCCTGGAACGCTATGGTCGGTCTGGACCCACAGGCGACCCTTGGGGTCGATGCGGATGCCGTCGGGGCTGGAGAAAGTGTCGCCCTTGATATCGCCGACGAGATTGGCGCCGCCCGACGCCAGCGCCGGATCGCCCGCCAGCAGGAAGATTTCCCAGCTGAACTTGGTGGCGAGCGGCGAATTGCCCTCTTCCTTGAACTTGACGATATGGCCGTGGCGGTTGGTGACGCGCGGGTTGGGCGCGTCGGTGACGCGGCGACCGCTATTGTTGGTCAGGGTTACGAACACGGCGCTGTTGTCGGGCGCAACCGTGATCCATTCGGGACGGTCCATGATGGTGCCGCCCGCGACGCGCGCTGCCGACTGGCAGTTGATCAGCACGTCGGCCTGATTGGCGAAATTGACCGTGGCGGGGGCAGGCGGCGTCGTGAACTGGCTGACGTCACCCGGATCGGACGCGCCGACGATCAGGCCGTTCTGGCCCTGCACCAGCGCGCGCCATTCGCCCGTGCCGTCACCATTGAAGCGCGCGACATAGAGCGTGCCATAGTCGAGCAGGTCGATATTGGCCGCCCGGTTGGCGGTGGAAAAAGCGCGGTCGGGAATGAATTTATAGATGCAGCCCGGCGTCGAATCGTCGCCCACGTAGATGGCGACGCGATTGTCGCTATTGGCCATATAGGCTGTGTTTTCGTGGCTGAAACGGCCCAATGCGGTGCGTTTGGTCGGGGCGGCCAGTTCCTGATAGGGGTCGATTTCAACTACCCAGCCATAATCACGTTCGGGCTGGGTCGGATCGAGGTAATTGTCCGTCGTTTCCTCGCAGGTGAGGTAGGTGCCCCACGGCGTGCGACCGGACGCGCAATTGTTGAGCATGCCCTTGATCGAGCTGGACAACAGACCAGCGGCGGGACCCCCAGCGCGATACATGTCATTGCCGGTATAGCGCTTGTTGAAGCGCGATCCGGCCTTGACCGCCCATTTGCCATCGCTGCCCTTGGCAATTTCGACGACAGAGATGCCGACCGCCGACAGGGCCAGCGCCTTTTGATCGGCCGTGGCAGTCGCGGCATTGTAGCTGCCCGACATCAGAATGTTGAAGTCGGGATATTCATGATTCAGCGCCAGCAGGCCGCCGCCATTGGCGTCCACGCCAGACAGGTCGAAATATTCCATGCCGTCATGATTGCCGCCAGCCCATTTCTCCGCGTCGGCTGGCGCCGGGAAGCTGCCCGAATAGGGGGTGCCGGTTTCCACCGAATCGCCCGCCTTGAGCAGCACGTCGACGGTGTAACCGGTCGGCACGGTGACGGTGTCATTCTGGTTGGCGGCAACACCGGCGAAAGTGATGGCATAGCTGTCGGTCGGCGTCGGGGTCGGCGTGGGTGTGGGCGTCGGGCTGGGCGTGCCGTCATCATCATCGTCGCAAGCGGCCAGCGTGCCCAACATCGGCAGGATCGACAGGCCCAGCAGGCCGTTCTTCAGGATCGTGCGGCGCGCCGGATTGGCGGCGACGATGGCTTCCAGGCTGTTGTCGCCCATGGAAATGGTCGGCTGCGCATCACGATAGGGCGCGCGCGCTTCGTCAGTCAGATGGGACATGGTTGATTACCCTTATAGCGTTTCCGGGCCGTCGGCAGAGCGCCGCGCCCCTGTGGCCGTGGCGCAGTGCCAGCAAGGGATGACAAGCGGACGGCGGGACCGGGTCAGGGTGATGAAAGACGCATGACAGGGCCGTTACAGCAGGCTGTTTACCTGTTCGACAAAGCGCAGCACCGAAATGGGCTTGGACACATAGGCCTGCGCGCCCGCGGCGCGGATCCGGTCCTCGTCACCTTTCCCGGCATAGGCGGTGACCGCCATGATCGGCACGGTGGACAGGCGATCATCGGCTTTCAGGGAAATGATAAGGTCCAGCCCGCTGACATGGGGCAGGTGGATGTCGGTGATCACAAGGTCGGGCAGAAAGTCGCGCGCCTGCGCGAGCACGTCGCGTCCGTCGCGCATCGGCAACACCTCATGGCCATGGGCCCGCAGCAAATCGCAAAAAAGTTTCAGATTAAGTTCGTTGTCCTCGACAACAAGCACGCGCTTTGCCACCAGTCACCCATAATTTTTCAAGCAGCCCATGAAGCGCGCCATCCCCTGGCCGCCCCCGCCGAGAGCCGATCATGCGACCCGATACCCATAATGGCAAGCAAGATAGCGGCGCGGACCCCGCGACGCTGGCGCTGATGGCGCTGGGCTGGATATTGGCCGACGGGCAGCGGGCCGACCGGCTGCTGGCGCTGACGGGCCTTGACAGCGACGCGCTGCGCGCCGGGATCGACAATCCGGCGATATTGAGTGCGGTGCTGGCCTTTCTGGCCGACCATGAGCCGGACCTGATCGCCTGTGCTGAGGCGATTGACACGCGCCCCGACATATTGATCGCCGCGCAGGAGAGTTTGAGCCGATGAGCCGCCCGCTGATCATCACCGATTGCGACGAGGTGCTGTTGCACATGGTCGTGCCGTTCCGCGCCTGGCTGGACGAGACGCATGATGTGCATTTCAACATGCATGATCGCGGTTTTGCCGAAGCGCTGCGGCACAAGGATAGCGGCCTGGTGGTCGAGCGCGACCGGGTATGGGCATTGCTCGTGGAATTTTTCGACACGGAAATGTACCGGCAGACGCCGATTGCGGGGGCGGTCGCAGCGTTGGGGCGGCTGGCGCAGATCGCCGACATCGTCGTGCTGACCAATATTGGCGAGCGCCACCACCAGTTGCGGGTCGAGCAGCTGGCGGCGTTTGGCCTCAACTTTCCGATTCACTGGAATCATGGGTCGAAGGGCGAACCGCTGGCCGCGATCGTCGCCGCGCATGATGCCAGCGTCGCGCTGTTCATCGACGATCTCGCCGAACATCATGCGTCGGTCGCGCGCCAAGCGCCCGGCGTGTGGCGGCTGCATATGGTCGGCGAACCGGAAATTGCCGCAACAGTGCCCGCCGCTCGCCATGCCCATGCGCGGATCGATGACTGGGTGGTGGCGGAACGCTGGATCATGGACAAGCTGGCCGCCGGGCCGGCCCCGACCGAGACACTGCCTACAGATGGAGCCTTATCATGAGCATCGACGCCCGCCTTGCCGAACTCCGCATCACCCTGCCCCAGGCCGCCGCCCCGGTCGCCGCCTATGTGTCGAGCGTGCAGGCCGGTGACCTGCTGCATATTTCCGGGCAGATTTCACTGGCCCCCGACGGGCTGATGACCGGGCGTCTGGGCGAGGACCGGGAACTGGATTATGGTGTGGCCGCTGCGCGCATCTGCGGCCTCAACCTGATCGCGCAGATGAAGGCGGCGCTCGGCAGCCTCGACCGGGTCGAGCGGGTGGTGAAACTCGGCGCCTTCATTGCCAGCGCCCCGTCGTTCACCGACCAGCCCAAGGTCGCCAATGGCGCGTCCGAACTGATGGTGGAAGTGTTCGGTGAGGCAGGCAAGCACGCCCGCAGCGCCGTGGGTGTCCCTGTGCTGCCGCTGGGCGCGGTGGTGGAAATCGACGCCATCGTGCTGGTCCGCGCGGCTGGCTGACCGGCGGACCTTGCGTAATAGCGGGCGCGACCCAATTTTCCGGGCTGTGACCCAAGCTGCCAGACCCCAACGCCTGAAGGCGCGCCGATGAGCGATGTCGTCGCGCGTATCGCCGCGGGGGTAGCGGACCTGCCGCGCGACCAGTGGGATGCCTGCGCGGGGGCCGACAATCCGTTCGTCAGCTGGGATTTCCTGAGCGCGCTCGAGCGATCGGGCAGCGTGGGCGAAGGAACGGGCTGGCAGCCCTTGCCGCTGCTGATTGATGGGACGGATGGGCGCATCGCCGCCGCCGCGCCGATCTATGCCAAGAGCCACAGCCAGGGCGAATATGTGTTCGACCATGGCTGGGCCGATGCCTGGCACCGGACAGGCAGGCGCTATTATCCCAAGATCCAGATCGCCGCCCCCTTCTCCCCAGTGCCTGGTCCCCGGCTGCTGCTGCGCGACAAGGGGCTGGCCCCGGCGTTGATCGCGGGGATCGAGACGCTGGTGGAGCGCAACAGCCTGTCGTCGGCCCATGCGACTTTCGTGGCGCCGGATCAGATTGCGCATTTCGAGGCGGCGGGCTGGCTGATCCGTGAGGACAGCCAGTTTCACTGGTCCAATCGCGGCTATGGCTGTTTCGACGATTTTCTGGCCGACCTGTCGAGCGCCAAGCGCAAGAATATCTGCAAGGAACGGGCGCGGGCAGTCGAAGGGCTGGAGATCGTCCACCTGACCGGGCACGACCTGACCGAGGCGCATTGGGACATATTCTGGGATTTTTATCAGGATACCGGCGCACGCAAATGGGGGACGCCCTATCTGACGCGCTCCTTCTTCTCGCTACTAGGCGAGACGATGGCCGACCGGGTGTTGCTGATGCTGGCGCTGCGCCAGGGCCGAGCGATTGCAGGCGCGCTCAACCTGATCGGCGCGGATACGCTTTATGGCCGCTATTGGGGCTGTAACGAGGAGGTACCGAACCTCCATTTCGAACTCTGCTATTATCAGGCGATCGACGTCGCGATTGCGCGCGGCCTTGCCCGTGTGGAGGCAGGCGCGCAGGGCGGGCACAAGCTGGCGCGGGGCTATGCCCCCGAACCGACTTTTTCCGCGCATTTTATTCCCGATCCGGGTTTTCGGCGCGCGGTGGCCGATTTCCTGACCGCAGAGCGGGCGGGCGTGCAGCAGGACCGGCAATGGCTGGCCGAACGGACGCCGTTCAGGAAGAGTGATTAGGCGGCGCGCGCCTGGGTGAGGGCGATCCATGCGCGGGCCTGACGCTGGGCCTCGGCGATTTCGCGGGCGGTCATTTCCTCGGCAATCTCGGCGCGCATCGCCTGGCCCTCTTCGCTGCCGCCAAGGGCTGCCAGATTGAACCATTTATGTGCCTCGATCAGATCGATCGGCATGTCACCGGTGCCGCAGCTGAACGCGACGCCCAGATCGAAACAGGCCTCTGCCGATCCGCCGGCTGCCCGCGCCATACGGCTATCGGCTAGAAATTGCGCACTCTTGATACTATTGCCCATGACCCTGTTCCCTTTTCCAACACTAACCCAATGGTCGACAACCCTTGTTCTTGTTCCACGAAGAGCAGGTTGGACCGGCAGCTGCTAAAAAATGGTTAACGGCATTGGCCGCATAACAGGCCCAACTCGCGCCATTCCGGGGGTAGGCAAAGTTAACGCTGGTCGGAGCGTGCGATGAACAGTGGCAGATAAGGACTGGCATCAGCGCGTCATTATCCCCATAGCCGCACGTATGGCCCAAACTCCCCCCTCCGCCAGCACGCTTGTTGGCAAGGACATACAGTTTCGCGAATTCGTGCTGCTGTGCGCCTGCCTGATGGCGATGAACGCGCTGTCGATCGATCCGATGCTGCCCGCCCTGCCCGCCATCGGCCGCGATCTGGCGATCGCACAGCCCAATGACCGGCAGCTGATCATCAGCGTCTATTTTCTGGGGCTGGGCATCGGGTCGCTGCTGTTCGGCGTCCTGTCCGACCGCTATGGCCGCAAGCGGGTTCTGGGCGGGGCTATGGTGTTGTTCATCCTCTCGTCCATGGCCTGCGCGGCGGCGCAAAGCTTTCCCATGATGCTGATCGGCCGCGCCTGCGCCGGCTTTTTTTCCGGTGCCAGCCGCGTCATCACTGTGGGGATCATCCGCGATCGGTTCCGGGGCGATGCCATGGCGCGAGTCATGTCGTTGATCTTTGCGGTGTTCATGCTGATCCCGGTGATGGCCCCCAGTTTCGGGCAGGCGATATTGTGGATCGCGCCGTGGCGCTGGATCTTCTGGGCGCTGGCCATATTGGCGAGCCTGATCCTGCTATGGATGGTCGTGCGGATGCCCGAAACCTTGCGCCCGGAAAATCGGATGCGGATCACGGTCGGCGCGCTGCTGCACACGGTCGGCACGATCATGCGCACCCGCAGCTCGATCGGCCATATGCTGGCCAGCGGCGTGGTGATGGGCGGACTTATCGGCTTCATCCTGTCGGTCCAGCAGATTTTCTTCGATGTGTTCAAGGCGGAACATATTTTCCCCGTCGCCTTTGCCATCATTGCAGGATGTATGGGGGTCGGCAGCCTGCTCAACAGCCGGCTGGTTTCGCGCTTTGGCGCGCGACGCATGAGTCAGGGGGCGTTGATCGCCTTCATCCTGATCGCGCTCGTCCACCTCGCCGTCATCCTGGCAGGCCGAGAGACGATTGTGACCTTCATGCTGTTGCAGGCGATGACGATGCTGACGGTCGCCTTCACTGCATCCAATTTCAGCGCGATCTCGATGGAGCCATTCTCGAGGGGTGCGGGCGTCGCTTCTTCCTTTCAGGCGTTCCTGACCACCGCCCTGTCCGCCGCGCTTGGCAGCATCGTTGGCCGTGCCTTCAACGGCACCACCCTGCCGCTTACCATGGGGCTGCTGGTGTTCGGATCGATCAGCTTTCTGATCGTGATCTGGGCGGAGCGGGGCAAGCTGTTCACCCGGCCCAATCATGGCGGGCTGCGGGACATTGAGTTCGAGGTCATGCACTGAACGAAAAAACGGGGCGGTGTTACCCACCCCGTTTTTTTCGTGTCGATCAGGCGTCCTGCCCGCCCGGCGTGTGTGCGCCGGGCAGCGGTGGCACTGGCTGGGGCGGGATGCCCGCATCCAGTTCCGGCACATCGCTCACCCCGCGCCCGACATGGCTGCGGCTGCGGCTATAGGCGAAATAGACGATTAGGCCGACCGCGGCCCAGCCCACGAACATCAGCTTGGTTTCGACGCCCAAGCTCCAGAACAGATACATGCAGCCCAGGATCGCGATCGGCGCGGTGACCATGATCGCCGGGGTGCGGAAGGGCCGCCTGCGCGACGGATCGGTGCGGCGCAGCACCAGCACCGCGATCGACACGGCGGCGAAGGCAAACAGCGTGCCGGAATTGGAGATGTCCGCCAATATGCCGACCGGGAAGAAGGCCGCGAACAGCGCGACGAAGATGCCGGTCAGGATGGTGATGACATAGGGAGTCTTGTAGGTTGGATGGACCTTTGAGAACATCGCGGGCAACAGGCCATCGCGGCTCATGACGAAGAAGATGCGGGTCTGGCCGAACATCATCATCAGGATGACCGACGGCAGGGCAAGACCGGCAGCCAGGCCGAGCAGATTGCCGATCTGGGGCCAGCCGATTTCACGCAGGGTCCAGGCCAGCGCTTCCTTCGAGCAGGTAACGGCTTCGGTGCCAGCAGCGGCCAGCGCCGCGCATTGTTGCGACAGAGCGGTCGAACCAGGGGCAAGGGCGATGCCGCCGTCGGCGATCGGGATGCCGCCTGCCGTGACCGGCTGCGCGCCCACGGTGCCGATGACGCCAGCAGCCACGAGCATATAGAAGATGGTACAGATGCCAAGCGATCCGATCAGGCCGATCGGCATATTACGCTGGGGATTTTTGGTTTCTTCGGCCGCGGTGGAAACGGCGTCAAAGCCGACATAGGCGAAGAAGATCGAGGCGGCGGCTGCAGAAATGCCCGAAAAGCCGAGCGGCGCGAAGGGCGTGAACTTTTCCATATTCATGACCGGCAAAGCCAGCACGATGAACAGGGTGAGCGCTGCAACCTTGATCAGCACCAGCACGGCATTGACCGACGCGCTTTCCTTGGTGCCGATCACCAACAGCCAGGTGACCAGACCGGCGATCAGCATCGCGGGCAGGTTGACCATGCCGCCATCAAACGGCCCCCGCGTCAGCAGATCGGGAATGTCGAGATGGAATGTATGCTCAATCAGGCCCACGACATAGCCGGACCAGCCGACCGATACTGCGCCCGCTGCGACGGCATATTCGAGGATCAGCGCCCATCCGACCATCCAGGCGATCAGTTCGCCCATCACCGCATAGCTATAGGTGTAAGCGGAGCCGGACACCGGGACCATCGCCGCCATTTCGGCATAGCAGAGCGCGGCCACGGCGCAGACGAACCCGGCGATGACGAAGGCGAGCATCATGCCCGGCCCCGCCTTTTGCGCAGCTTCGGCGGTCAGCACGAAAATGCCGGTGCCGATGACGGCCCCAATGCCGAGCATGGTGAGCTGGAATGCGCCCAGCGAGCGATGCAGCGATTTCTTCTCTGCCGTCGCCAATATGGCGTCGAGAGATTTTACGCGCCCGAAAATCATGGATGGAACCCTTTATCTTGCGATGTCTTGCCCCAGCGGCCGGATCACCCGCCCCCTTTTGCTATGGGAGCGGAGACTATCGCCTAATCGCGCGCGCGCAAGTATGTTGCGTCACCGCGACATGACCATCCAACGGTAAAGGCATAAGGAGCCATGATGATCGACCTGCTGACAGCACCCAGCCTGCACGACGTCCCCCATGGTTTTGCGGGGCGACGCGGCGGGGTGTCGGTGGGCATATATGCCGGTCTGAATGTCGGCCTGGGGTCGCAGGATGATCGCGCGGCGGTGCTGCGAAACCGGGAATTGGCGCGCGACGCAGTGATGCCCGGCGCGCAGCTGGTGACGGTGCGTCAGGTCCATTCGCCCGACGTCGTGACGGTCGGCAGCGCAATAGCGGATGCCGATCGCCCTGCCGCCGACGCAATGGTGACGGATCGGCCGGGGCTGTTGCTGGGCATATTGACCGCCGACTGCGTGCCGGTGCTGTTTTCTGACACGGCGGCGGGCGTGGTGGGGGCAGCGCACGCGGGATGGAAGGGTGCGATTGGCAGGGTGACAGATCGGACGATTGTGGCGATGGAGGCGCTGGGGGCGCAGCGTGACCGCATGGCTTGTGCGATCGGCCCCTGTATCGGCCGGGCTTCCTATGAAGTGACGCTGGATTTTGCCGAGCGGTTCGAGCGGGACGACGCGGATAATTCGCGCTTCTTCACCGCGGGCCGTCTGGGCCATGTACAGTTCGACATTGCCGCCTATGTCGCGTCACGCTTGGCGGCGGCGGGGGTCGGGCGGATTGATCTGCTGGAGGAGGACACCTATAGCCAGCCGGATCGCTTTTTCAGCTATCGCCGGTCCTGCCATCGCGGCGAGGCGAATTATGGGCGGCAGGTTTCGATGATTGGCCTGGGCGCGTGATGATGGTGGGGGCGGGGATTCGTCGCTTGGCGCGACGCCGCCACCTGACTGTGCCGTAGAGGTGCAGTTGCCCAATATCGTCCGTGCGGTAAGCACATTTGTAATAAATTCTATTCTAGAAATGCAATATAATTTCGACATTCTGGGATAGGGTTTGCGTTAGAGCGGTTTTCGACCGTTATGTATCGTTGAAGGATTCCCATGGGGGCGTAATTTCTGATTCAGAGTCTGTGCTGGTAAAGGAGGCCAGCATGGATTGGCCAACCTCTATCGATGGATTTACGCAAGCGGCTTCTGGCGGCGATCGATGCCGGGATGAGTTGTCGTGCTGCGGCGGCTCGGTTTGGTGTAGCGCCCTCGACAGCGATCCGTTGGCAGGATCAGCGGCGTACGACCGGCAGCTTCGCTCCCAAGCCTCAGGGTGGCGATATGCCATCGCGCCGGATCGAGGAGCGGCAGGCTGAAATCCTCGCCATATGGGAAGCGCGCAAGGACATCTCGCTTGAAGAACTGCGGGCGACGTTGATCGATCTGGGTCTGTACGTCTCGGTGGCCGGGCTTCACCGCTTCTTCGTTCGTCACGGTATGACGCGCAAAAAAAGATTGGCCATGCGATCGAGCAGGACCGCCCCGATATCCTGAGCCAACGACAAGACTGGTTCGATGGCCGCTGCGCCAGGGACGAGCGCCTGCGGATGGGCTTCCCGCACGGCCACCGCAAGACGACCACGCTGGTTGCCGGGTTGCGCATGACCGGAATGGTCGCGTCATGGTGCTGGACGGCCCGATCAACGGCGACTGGTTCGAAGCCTATGTCACCCATGTTCTCGTGCCCGAACTGCGACCGGGCGACGTCGTCATCATGGACAACCTGTCGAGCCACAAGCGCGCATCGGTGCGCGAGCGGATCGAAGCGGAAGGTGCAACCTTGCGCTCCCTCCCGCCCTACAGCCCGGACTTCAACCCGATCGAGAAAGCATAGGGGCAAAGGGCGGCATACCACGGATCGTCGCCACCGGCATGTGGGGCCGCGACGAGCGGGAAACGCTGCGCAAGCTCCATGAATGGAACCAGCCGATCCATCGGGTACGCGGTCGGATCGAGAGATCTTCGGGACGTGGAAGCGCTGCTACGGTCTGCGCCGGATGCGATGGCGAGGTCTCGCCAAAGCCACCGCCCAGGTCCACCTCACCGCCATCGCCTACAACCTCAAGCGCACCATGAACATCCTCGCAGCCAGGGCGTGAAACCTCCCACTACTCTGATCAGAGCGGCGACGACGCAGCCCGATCGCAATCCAAAATCGATAAAGGCAAAGTGTTTCAAGGATCTATAACCACCCGCGCACAGGTCTCATCAGACCCCAGCTACACCACCTCGTGGGACACGATCTATTCTGCTGAAAAAAGGTGATTATCTAACGCACAGCTATGCTGGATCTGGACCATGCCAGAACGGATCGAAAAAATGCGATCAAGGCAGGAATAGCATCAGAACTGCGGCGGCATGGCCTGTCAGGCAGAGTTAACGGCCCGTCCGACGCAGGGCAGACGACAGATGCCCAGATGACGGCGCGCTTCGCACTCGCCGTCAGCTGGACACCCGCAACAACCCTGAATTCAGCAAAGTCCCATCTAACAATTTCAATCACTTGGCGCTCGAAAGGTCAAGAAATCAGAGGTATTTGCGGGTGCCCAGCTGGGAAAGGGCAGTGCCTGAGGACGCGGCCCGGCGGAAATGGCGGGTCGCCCGCCGCCCCGGTTGTTCAGGAAGCGGATCGCCCCTGTCCCCTGCATGGAGCGCAACTTGCCCCTATTCTGGCTGAACTGATTGTCGGAAATCGCAATATCCGACGAATAAAGGGCCGTCGCCGCACGGGGGTAATTGCGGCCAAGCTCTATCACCGCGCCATAGCCCTGCGACACATCCAGATAATTGCCGCTGATTTCGGCGCGCTGGGCCGCCATGATGTTGACCGCGCGTTTGCCCACGCGCTCGACGACATTGCCGGTCACGCGGACATTGCGCGCCTCAAACCCTTCATAGCCGGGGCGCGACGCCATGCGCGGGCTGGTCCAGCCACCCACCAGCACGCCATCGGACATGATGTCGCTGATCATATTCCCGTCTATCAGTATCTGATCGCTGCCGCCCTTGACCGATATCGCCCCGGTCTGCGATTCCACCTTCGACACGCTGTTTCGGGAAATCCGGCCATTGGTGATGCCCAGCAGGTCGATGCCTTCGTCGTAGCAATTGGTGATGACGTTGTCGGCGACGATGACATTGCTGCCGCCATTGATCTTCACGCCATCTTCCATCGGGTTGTCGATGACATTGCCATAGACCGCGATATTGTCGACGGTGTCGTGGTAATCATAGCCATTCTGGCTGAACTGGATGCCGTTATGGCCCCCGGTCACATGGAAGCCCTGCACCAGGACATTTTCAGTCCCCCCGCCCCCGATCGCCGCCCATTTGCCTTCGCGCGGTGCCACGATGCGGGCCGCCTGCGGGCCATCGGCCGACACCAGCCAGATCGGCGCATCGGGCGCGCCATTCACCTTCTTGGGGAAACGGACATTTTCATGATAGGTGCCCGCCTTCACCATGATGGCCGTGCCGGGCCGGGCGATCATCACCGCATCGCCGATCCGGGCGAAGGGGTGGTCGCGGCTGCCGTCACCCGCCTCTGTCGACGCGTCAGCCGATACCCAGACAAAGCGCAGCGGCTTTGCCTTTCCGAACACCGCCGCATCCAGCCCGGCAGGCGGCAATGCCGGCAGGACGTCCGTATCCATGCGCAAATCCGCAATATCCTGCTGCGTGGCAAGCGCGCGCTCGCCCACTACGTTGAGATCGTTGGCCGATGCGACGTAAAGGCCGGTAACAGCGGTCAAGACGATCCCTGCAATCGCAAAATGGTTCATCGCTTCCCTCTTCGATTGCCAAACAGCGCGCAGTGCCTGTCAGGGCCAGCCGTATTTTGCACAGAAAGGGCGATGATGCACGCGCCCTGCATTTTGATGGTTAACCGGAGATTTACAAGCATCAACTCTGGTGTATAGAGGCCGGTGGGCATGATACGTCAAGCCGCTTGGGGGTTTCAATTGAAACATTACTTCTTGATCGTGGCGACAGCTACGGTCACGTCCATCCCCGTAACGGGTCATGCGCAACAAATTCCCGACGATGTCGGTGTCGCGGCGCGTGTCCCTGACGAATTCAAGCCTATTGGCGGCCGGATAGGCAGCGTATTTGTTTATCCTGCCCTGACCTACGACCTGACCGGGACCGACAATGTCGTGGCATCGGACGCAGACCGCAGGGGCGACGCTTATGTGACCGTGGCGCCCCGCGTCACGATTGCCCGCAACAGCCAGCAATCGAACCATGTGGTTCAGCTATTCAACGGCAATCGGTTTCATTTTGATTCAAAGGATGAGAATTTTTCGGAATTCGGCGTCCTGACACGCAACCGCTGGGGCGCGATCGGCAGTAACAACATCCTGTTCGAAGCATCCGCCCAGCGTGAAGTGGATCAGCGCACGGGGCGCAACAATGTCACCCTGTCGCGATCGCCCGTCCATCATGGACGTTTCGACGGCGAACTGGCCTATGCATTTTCCGCTGGCCAGTTCAGCTATCGCTTTGGCGTCCACGGAAGGCGCGTCGATTTCGCCGATGCCAGGAGCCGTACCGGCACCGTCATCGACCAGGATTTTCGCGACTATACGCAACTGGGTGGCAATGCCCAGCTTGGCTATCGCCTGCGCGAGGGGATCAACCTTGTCGGGCAGGTCGATTATGACCGCTTCTATTATGACGTTGGTCCGGGCGACACCGGCTTTCCATCGGGCCTGGCGCCCGACCGCAATTCCTATCGCCTCAAGGGTGAAATTGGCCTGGGCTTTGACATAAGAAAGCGTTTATATGGCGTTGCGACGATCGGCTATCTCACGCGCAATTATCGCAAGCAAATTCCGCAGCTCCGCGATATTAGCAGCCTGTCCTATAATATCAATCTGTTGTGGAATCCGACCGAATATCTGACGGTCCGGGTCAATGGCCTGCGCGACATACAGGAAACCGCCTCTCCGCTCGTCGCTGGCGACCAGTTCACGCGCGGCACGGTGGCTGTCGACTATGTGCCCACGCCAGCCGTGCTGATTACGGCCAGCGCCAACGCGGTCCATTATAATCCCGTCGGCGTGACCACCGGCAATGCGACGGAATATGGCGGCAGCCTGCTTGCGCGCTATCGCCTGAACCGCCAATGGTCCGTCGCCTCGCGGCTTTCCTATAATAGCCGCGACACCAACTCGCCGGTCGACAGCTTCGACGGCGTCTGGTTCAGCATGGGCGTCGTCATCACGCTGTAAATGACGCCACCATATGGTGGCCTGCGTGTATCCAGCCCGCTTAAAGCAGCGTGGGCTTCTCGCCCCGCTGCGTGTATCCGGCTGCTGGTCGCGCGCTCCGGCAGTTCATCCGTATCGCTCCGGCGAGGCTTGCGATTACCCACAAGTATTTGAATCGCTTGCGTATCTCCGAGAGAAAATTGTTGAATTGGATGAATCTGTTGTGATTCATTCACGAGCACCGTGATTGTGTTCGTGAGGTGCGCGATGCAGGCCGAAAGCGAAAAGCTGCTGCCTTTGGGTGACCACTGGTCGCGCAGCGAGGTCGATGAAACAGCTTTCAGAGATGCTCGTCTCGGGTGCCGGTTCGGCGATTTGCTTCGCCGCCTGAGCGACAGAATGGGAGGAACAATTCCTCTGGCCTGTCAGGACTGGGCGAGCACCAAAGCCGCATATCGGTTCTATTCCAACCCAAAGGTCGAGGAAGGGGACATCCTTGCAGGCCATATCGAGGCGACGAAGGCGCGGTATGCCGCATCTGACGGACCGATCTTGGTGCTTCAGGATACGACAGAGTTCACCTATCAGCGGCGGAACCCGCACGACATCGGTTTCACCAAAAGCGTCAACAGTGGTCGCGACAAGAGTGGTCGGCTCCGACATCATGCGGTTTGCGGAATATTTATGCATTCCAGCCTCGTTGTCACGGATGAGGGACTGCCCCTCGGCCTGGCCGCGGTCAAATTCTGGAACCGCGATAAGTTCAAGGGTACTGCCCAGCTGGATATCCGCAAATACCTCAGATTTCTTGAACTTTCGAACGCCAAGTAATTGAAATTGTTAGATGGGATTTTGCTGGATTTAGGGTTGTTGCGGGTGTCCATCTGCTATTCCTCCAAGTTCAGGCACCAGATCAGCACGGCAGCGTCAATATGTGCTCGCCGTGACTGACTGATCTCAAGCTGCGCATACATGGGGCGGCGGCGACCGTCACAGCCTTTGATTTGAGCTGCGCGGTCACCGTTTCAAACAGCGACCGATCAAGCTTCTGCGCGACCAGCAGCCGGCGATACCTGACGAAGGCGGTGCACTCGGGCGTCCCTTCGTTTGCGGAGAACCCACAGAAGCGGCGGAAGGAGGCTCGATCGTCGAGCGCCTCGGCCAGCTTCACGTCGGACAGGTCGTACCAGATCGACAAAAGCAGGGCTTGTCAACGGGCACCGAAGATTCCGCAAAAGTGGGCATCTAAAATTCCCTAGTTTGGCGGGAGGGTTTGTGTCGGTGATCAGCCGTGATGGAGATCGGGCTTTTCCTTTGCTGGCGGGCGGCCGCGCCGTTTCGGCAAGGGCGGTGGGTTGATGGACGGTGCAGCACGCGCATGCTCGGGCAGCAGGTCGGCGTGCTGCCGCATGCGATAGCTGGAGCCCTCGATCTGGATGACCACAGCGTGGTGAAGAAGGCGGTCGAGCAGCGCGGTGGCCACCACCGGATCGCCAAAGACATCACCCCATTCGGCGAAGCCGCGGTTTGACGTCAGGATCATGGCACCCTTTTCATATCGGGCGTTGACGAGCTGGAAGAAGAGATTGCCGCCCCCAGGCGTGACGGGAAGATACCCGATCTCATCGACGACGAGCAGGGAGGATCGGCATAGGAAGCGGATCCTCTCGCGCAGCGTGCCCTCGCGTTCAGCCTTGGTCAGTGAAGCGATCAGATCGGCGAGCGGGATAAAGTAGACGCTCTTGCCCGCCTTCACGGCCTCGACAGCAAGGGCCGTGGCGATATGGCTTTTCCCGGTACCGGGCGGACCCAGCAGATGCACCACCTCGGCCCGGTTGATAAAATCCAGGCCAGCGAGCGCCAGGATGCGGTTCCGGTCGAGAGATGGCTGGAAGGAGAAGTCATATCCGTCCAGCGTCTTGATGATCGGCAGCCTTGCCATGCGCAGGGCTGCCTTGATCCTGCGGTTCTCCCGGAGCGACAGTTCTTCGTTCAGCAATATGTCGATGGCCTCGATGCCATCGATTTTGCCCTGCTCTATGCCGCGCAGGGTGGCGTCGAGCATCTCCAGGGCGCGTGGCATTTTGAGATGGACCAGGCTGCGGCGGATATTATCGACGCGGGATGCGGCACCCCCATGGTTCATGGCCGTTCTCCCCGCGCCAGTTGGCTGCCGATCGCTTGATAGATGGCCAGGGAGCGCACGGTGACATGCTCGCCTACACGACCGATGGCGATTACCTCTTTGCCATGGATACGGCGCTTGGCGCCGCTGCTGCCTGTCCGGTGCGCAGGATCGATCCTGTACTGCCGGCGCCCCTCAAGAACCGGGTGCTCGGCAATGACCTGGCCCAGGTCTACGATCCGGATCTTGTCGGGCAACTGCTGGATTTCGACGACGCGCCGGGTGCGATCGGGAACGCTGTAGTAATTGCCGCCGACCGAGACCATCCCATCGTGGCTGACGCGGCGCTCCAGCTTCAGAACAGCGTCAAAGCGGCCGGCCGGGAGCAGCTGCAACTCAGGCTGCTCGGCGGCGAAGGCTTCAGCAATAATCCGCTGCGTCGTGCCGTGGACACGGACGTTGGCGACGGTATCGAGCCAGTCGATCAGCTGGACATTGAGATCGT
>NZ_JAHRGM010000018.1 GCF_019097845.1 Sphingobium sp. AS12
AGCTCTGGGTCGGCGACATTAATCAACAATCCCCGCCGCACCGAGAACCGCACTATATTCCGACAACCCGCCTCGTACGTATGGCTCAAGCACTATGCTTCGCCACCTAATCGTACAAAGTCGAGCTTAGCTAATACCGTTCTCCTTCCACTGCTGGCACGCCGACTTCAATTCTGCCCCATTGCTCTGGGAAGCTATCAGGCCATCCGACTGAAATGGCGAATACCGCTGACCCAAAAGGCAGCAAAGTGCCAGGGGCGGGCGTTCCCGTTTTAAACGGCATCGATAAGGCGGCCGGTCGAGGGGCGACCCTTTGTCGCCATTCAGACGCGGATTTTTGCATCCTCGCTACGGAACCTCCGGTTCTGGCGGCAATCCACCGAAATACCTTGTTTCGATGCGATGGTGCAAAGGCCGGCTACCACCATTCGACGTTTGCAGGCCCCATCGATTTGAGCTGTACCATCAGATCTCTTTTAGAGCAGTATGCGAGCAAAGGTGGGGATGACCAGCCTCTCTTTAATTCCGCCTGCCCATCTTGGCAAATTCGATGATGTGGTAGATCGATTTCCTTGGATGGAAGAGGAGCGCAACTTCTCATTCCACTCCTCTACCGAGCAAAACCGATAGGTTTGCACGGGGCGTTCTAGCCTTCGTCGGCCGACCCAGGTTCCGCCATTTTACGATGCTGTTCCGCCAGGATCGCCGAAGGCGTTACATGCGCTACGGCCGCCTGTACCTTGTTCTTCCACCCGGACACGATATGGGCATCCCCCTTCATCAGCGCATTCCAGCCATCGCGCGCGACGTCGGCAGGATCGCTCTTGCTGTCGGATGATCCGACGCTGGTGTCGAGCATGTCGGCGCGATCGAAAAATTCCGTCTCGACCGGCCCTGGCATCAGGGTCGTGATGGTGACGCCTTTGCTATCCTTGATCTCGTTACGGATCGCATCGGCAAAGCTGTCCACAAATGCTTTACTGCCATTATAGACCGCCTGGAAGCTGCCCGGAATGAAGCCCGCGATCGATCCGGTGATCAACACTTTGCCTTCGTCATGCGCAACCATTGCCTTAAGGACCTTCTGCAGCAGATACAGCGTGCCGGTGATGTTCGTGTCTACCACCCGCCGCCAATCGCTCACATCCTGGTCGAGAAAAGCGTGACCCAGGCCGCGCCCGGCATTGGCGCATAGCAGATCGACCTGCCGGCCATCGGCCGCGGCGAGGAGCGTGTCCACGCCTTGCAATGTCGACAGATCGGCCTCGACCGCAATAACCTCGACGCCATGCCCCTTGAAATCCTGCGCGGCGGCATCAATCAACGGTTCGTCAGCCACGACCAACAAGTCATACCCATTTTCCGCGGCAATGGAGGCGAGTTCGAAGCCAATGCCGGTGGAGGCGCCGGTGACAATCGCGAATTTATTGGCCATATACTTCTCTCCTATTGCGCAGCGACGGGAAGACCGGGCTTCAGCACGATCTTGGTCACTTCATTCTGATTGTCGTGGAACATCTTGTAGCCCTTGGGCGCATCTTCCAGGCCCATGCGATGCGATATCAGGAAGGTCGTATCGATCTTGCCCTCCAGAATCGCATTGAGCAGAGCGGGCATATAATGTTGTACGCTCGTCTGGCCGGTCTTGAGGGTCAGCCCCTTCTCCATGAAGGCGCCCAACGGAAACTTGTCCACGAAACCGCCATAGACGGCTGGCATCGACACCCGCCCGCCCTTGCGACAGGCATGGATCGCTTGCCGGATCGAATGGGTGCGATCGGTCCCAAGGAATAGCGACGCCTTGATCTGATCGACCACATTGTCGACAAAGAAGCCATGGGCTTCAAGGCCCACCGCGTCGATCACCGCATCAGGCCCGATGCCGCCGGTCATCTCCATCAATGCTTCGTAAGTCTTCGATTCCTCGAAGTTGATCGTCTCGGCCCCGAATTTTTTGGCCAGTTCAAGGCGATGCGGAAAATGGTCGATTGCGATGACGCGGTGCGCGCCCATCAGGAAAGCGGACTGGACCGCGAACAGCCCGACCGGACCGCAGCCCCATACCGCCACCGTATCGCCCGGTTCGATGTCCGCATTCTCCGCCGCCTGCCATCCGGTGGGCAGGATGTCCGACAGGAACAGAACCTCATCATCATCCAGCCCGTCAGGCACCACGATCGGCCCCACATCGCTAAATGGTACGCGGACATATTCCGCCTGACCGCCTGCATAGCCGCCGGTCAGATGGCTGTAACCGAACAGGCCCGACATGGGCTGACCGTACATTTCCTGGCCGATGTCCTGATTGTCGGCCGGATTGCCATTGTCGCAGGCGGAATATTGATGCTTGCCGCAATGATAGCAACTGCCGCAGGCGATGGTGAAGGGCACCACGACCCGCTGCCCCTTTAACAATGTGGATTTGGGACCGGTTTCGACCACTTCGCCCATGAATTCATGGCCTAGTATGTCGCCCGCCTGCATGGTCGGGATATAACCGTCGTAAAGATGCAGGTCGGACCCGCAGATCGCCGTCGACGTGATCCTGATGATCGCATCGCGCGGGTTGAGGATTTCGGGATCTTCCACGGTATCGACGCGGACGTCATGCTTGCCGTGCCATGTCAGCGCGCGCATCAGACTTTCTCCTCGTCACGTTGCTTTTGGGTCCAAGCTGCGGTCGCAACCTCGCCCGTTTCCATCAATTGCTTGAAACGGCGCAGATCGCGTCGCGCCTGGATGGCGGGTTCGCGCTGGAAGAGCTTGGCGATCACCTTGCCCACCACGCCTGCGGGCGGATCATACGCGATGGTCGCCGTGACGATGGTGCCACGCGCGCCCGCATCGCGAAATTCGATGCGGCCGCTATTGGGGACATCGGCGCCTTCGGCAGAGGTCCAGGCGATCCATTCGCCAGCCTTCTCCTCCGTGATGGTCGCGTCCCATTCCACGGTGCGTCCAGCCGGCGCCTTCATCACCCAATGCGATGTCGTGTCCGACAATATATCGATCCGTTCGACATTATCCATGAACGAGGGCAGATTGGAAAAATCGCGCCAATAGGCGAAGAGTTCGTCGCGAGGACGGTTGATCGTGACCGAGCGCCCGATCAGATCGTCACCCTTTGATTGGGTCACGGCCGCGATTCCGTTTGCGCGTTCTTCTTTCAATTTCGATGTCGTCGGTGGGGCATCGTCTGTCGCCATCGTCATGGGCATTCTCCAGCCATTCTTATGATGTCCACGTAGAGCAGTCCGATCGTTCGGAGGCTGCGTCTCGGTATGAGCGGACAACGCCTGAATGTCGGATGGGTCCAATAGTCTGTTGGAAAATCTGTCTGATCGACATTAGTTTGGGTGGATTGGACGTGACGCTGTGGCAGGCCCGGCCCCTTCCATCAAAATTAGATCATGTGGTGCGATTTCCGGCATGAACCATCACAAATGGTTCGAACCACAAGTCCGTCAGGCGCGCCCAAGCTTCGCTTTCATCTCATCGATCTGACGCGATGCATCTGCTTTCGTCAGATCTCCGGTTGGCAGTTCCACACCCGCTTCTTCGCATAAGGTCGCTAGATGGGACGCCTGCGCGCCGGTGATGGGTTCGTTGCCCGCCACCCAATCTGCTGGATCTTTCTCAGCGTTCGAAGCCGGGTGCTCATCGAGTCTGGGATTATGGAAACGGTCGGTCATGACAGCCTCATTGTTCTTGATATGTTCCACCGATAACGGTCCATGCGGCTTGTGGTTCCTACAATAAAGGGGGGAGCCAGAATGCAACCGATCGCCCGATCAGCGCTTCATACCAAGGCCGGGCATCGCTTCCGGCCACTGCGTTGCGGAAGGATCAAGAACATGCCTGGAAACGAAAATGGTTTCGACCCTGAAAAGGGCCGATCGGACGGGTTGCCGCGACGCGGGCCTGCAGGCGATGTCCGACCCAATGGCGATGATCCCGATCCACGAACACGCGGCGGCAAGTCGCAGGAGGATGTCGAGGACCGCCCCTCTGTCGGCACCGTGAAACCGGAAGATTATCCAGAGACTGATCGGGCCGATTCCAAGCCTTGATGAAAGGATCACCATGAGCACCACATTGACAGGCACATTCGATAGACGGGACCAGGCGGACATGGCCGTGGAACGACTGGTCCAGGAAATTGGCATTGAGCGAACCGATATTTTCGTGACTGCATCCGGACCGGACAACAGCGCAGGCAATCGGATTGGAGGCGCAGATAGCGAGACGTTCGATCAGGACGAAAGGGATGATGTTCCTCTTGCTGGCGGCATCATGGTTTCGATCGATTTGCAGGATGACGCGAAGGTCGAAGTCGTTACGGCCGCTTTGGAAGAATTTGGGGCGCAACTATGATTGGTATTTTGGCGACGCGATCTAGGTTGAATGGCAGATATTTCGGGTGAAGGCGCTACTGGTCCATAGCCCCAATGCGGGAACAAAGCCCGAGCCGATCCGGTCGCTCATCGGTCAATTGGAAGAGGCCGGCTTCGCCATCCGCTACTGTGAACATGGCCGGGACGATATTCGATCCGGAATGAGTGGCATGGAAATGGCGATTGCCGCCGGCGGTGATGGAACCGTAGCTTCGGTCGCCATCGAGATGCCCGACCGGTCTGTACCGATTGCGATCCTGCCGATGGGCGGGTCCAATAATGTCGCAAGGGCGCTGGGCATTCGTCAATCGGTCGAAGCCGTCATTGGTGGTCTCTACAATGCGCGCGAAAAGAGGCTGACCGTAGGCAGCGTCACCGGGCTCTTCGGGCGGAAAGGCTTTCTGGAAGCGGTAGGTCTTGGCGCGCTCAATCAATCTATCGAACTTGTCGATGAATCGCCCGACACCCCGGAGGAGAAGCGCGAAAACGGCCGCGCAGCATTTCGGGAGACGTTGCGCACGGCCAAGCCGATCGCGTGCGTCGTTGATATCGATGGACGCCGTTTCGACGGGCCATGGCTGCTTGTAGAAATTCTCAACATCGGCGCGATCGGCCCACGGCTCCCGTTCGCGCCAAGGGCGGACACACAGGATAAGCTGCTCGACATCCTGCTCGTTGGCGAGGCCGATCGTGACGCCATGGTGGGATGGGCCGAACATTTCTCCGGCCCGCCACCGGCCCGCCTGGAAACAGGTTGCGTCGTCACGCTTCAGGCCAGCGGGCTGTGCCCCCGGATCGACGATCGCCCCATCGACATGCCTGACGACGCATGGACGGTCGAAATACGGCTGGATGACGAGCCGGTGACGATATTGGTGCCTGGCAGTATGACGGGACATGACGATGACAGTTGCTGAGCCGATGCCAACACCGGATTTACTTGCCCGCATGGAAGCTGTTGCGGTGGAACTGGCCACGATCGGCGGCCGGGAAATCCTGGCTGCGCTGGGCAGCCTAATGGCCGTGCAATATAAGGGGGATGATAACGCCATTGCCTTGATGCGCGATCCGGTAAGCGAAGTCGACAGCCGGGTCGAAGCGATCATCCGCAGCCATCTGGCAGATCATTTCCCCGAGCATGGCATCATCGGCGAAGAAATGGCTGTCCAGGCGGGACTGGGCAGCGATTTTGTCTGGGCGGTTGATCCGATCGATGGGACAAGCAACTTCATCAACGGCTTCCCGCTATTCGCGTCATCCGTGGGCGTGCTCTACCGCGGTGTTCCCGTCGTCGGCGCATTATGGTGCAGCACAAGTCATTTGCTTACGCCTGGTGTCTATCATAGCGGCGGCGCCGAGGGTTTGCGTTTTGAGGGCGAACAAGTCTCACGCATGCCCAACCCTGCCGTTCGCAAACGGCTCGCGGGTGATCCGCATGGTCAGTCTGGTATCGGGCCGTGGGATGGGCGCAAGACAGGATCGGCCGCAATCGAATGTGCGTTCGTGGCGGCAGGCCTTCTACAAGTCGCCAGGTTCGCGACACCCAACATCTGGGATGTTGCCGGGGGAATAGCCCTTGCGCACGCATCTGGCGCTTCGGTGTTTCAGAAGGAAGATGGAAATTGGTCGCCATTCGCCAGCTTTGGCGAACAAGTGGCGCAGATGGAGCAATGGCGTCGTCCATTGATCCTTGGGACGCCTGAGGATGCCGCGCGCATGACCGACATCCAGCGCGTTGACGCACAAGATCGAAGCGGCCGGATATAGCGATCCGTCAATGCGCGTCGATCATTTTTCGGGTCATGCCGCCATCGACGGTGATCTGCTGGCCCGTGATGAAGCCCGCACCTTCGGACGCCAGAAACAGGACGGTAGCCGCAATGTCGGACGGTTCGCTGACCCGGCCTACCGGATGCTGTTCCCGATCGATCGGGCGATGCTCGACCGCTTCGCGCACCTGTGCTTTGGCCCAGGGGCGGGTTTCTATCCAGCCGCGCAAAATGGCGTTGACGCGGATGTCGGGGCCAAGGCTGATCGCCAGCGCATGGGTCAGGGCGCAGAGCGCACCCTTGGCCGCAGCATAGGCCTCCGTATCGGGTTCCGACTGGATCGCGCGGATCGACGCCATGATGACGATCGCCCCTGTACGCTGGCGCAGGATCGGCACAGCGGCGCGCACCATCAGAAAAGCGCCGGTCACATGGCTGTCCTGCCACGCCTGCCATTTCTTAAGCTCCAGTTTTTCGATCGGACCGCTGACCGGATCGGCAAGACCTGCATTGGATACGAGCAGATCGATGCCCTCGACCTCTTCCGTCGCCTTATTCCAGGCTGCAATCTTATCGAACGCCTTTTCCACGTCGCGCTCGCTGGTGACGTCGGCCCGGATCGCCATAAGTTTGTTGGTCGGCATCTCGTCGGAAAGGTCGCGGACCGCTTCGGCATCCTGGTCCAACACCGCTACTTTCCAGCTCTGCGTCAACAGGGCCTGTGTAATGCCTTTGCCGATGCCCTGAGCACCGCCTGTGACGAGCGCTATCTTCATATGGCTTCCGCTTTCTCGATGGCCCGACAATGCTAGTGCTGCGGGTCAGGCTGATCGACTCAATGCCGGAGCGTTAGTTCCGCAATGCGCCAATGCTTTCGAGCAGGTCAATCACCCTTGCGAGCTGATCAGCCTCATCGGTCTGCGCCTTCAAAAGCCAGCGGCCGTCTTTTTCGAACAGCCCTGCACATTTGCTCATGTCGCGACCCGTTTCGCGCGGCGTCAGCGCCATCGCGGCCGGGCCTGCATCGACGCGTGCAATCCCGGCCGCCCGCGCGAGAATAGCAATCCTATTGGCATCGATCAGACGTTCGGCAGCGGGAGGCAGCGGACCGAACCTATCCGCCAGTTCCTCCTCCAAAGCGCTGAGCCCAGTCTCATCAACAAGCCGCCAAAGCCTGACATAGAGGCCCAGGCGGATGTCGGCGTCGGGTATCCAGTCCGATGGCAAGCCGCCCGCGCTGCCCAGATTGAGTTCAGGCGTCCACAGTCCGGCGTCCTCCCCCCGCGCCTCTTTCAACGCTGCTTCGAACAGATGTTGATAGAGGTCGATGCCGATCAGCTTCATATGACCGGCCTGCGTATCGGCCAGCGGATCGCCAGCGCCCCGTTGATCAAGATCGGCGGCGCTGATCGCGAAGCCCGCACCCAGCCGGTCGTAGGTCGCCAGCGTGCGCAGCCGCTTCATGGTGCGTTCGGCAATCTCTCCCGCTTCGGTCAGCAGAATGACCTGACCCCGGCGATTGCCGCGGCCCACCCGCCCGCGCAACTGATGAAGCTGAGCGAGGCCAAAGCGGTCGGCGCGCCAGACGATCATCGTGTTGGCGCGCGGCACGTCCAGTCCTGCCTCGATGATATTGGTCGCGAGCAGAACATCGCCTTCGCCACCGCCAAAGCGGACCATGGCGTCGTCGATGGCGACCACCGGCATCTTGCCATGCGCTTCGATCAGCGCGAGGTCCGGTACGATCCGCGCCAGCCGTTCGGCCAGCGGCGCGAGATCCTCGATACGGGGCACGACGACAAAGCTTTGTCCGCCGCGCGACCGCTCACGCAAAAGCGCCGTCCTGATCATCGCATCGTCGGGGCTGGCAAGGCTCGTCCGGATCGGCTGGCGACGGGCGGGCGGCGTTGCGATCACCGACAGCTGTTGCAGCCCGATCATCGCGCGGTGCAACGTCCTGGGGATCGGTGTCGCGCTCATCGCCAGCAGGTGAAGGTCGGTACGTCCCCGCAGCCTTGCCTTATCGGCCGCGCCGAAGCGCTGTTCTTCGTCGATGATGACAAGCCCCAATTGGGCATAGCGTACATCCTTCGCCATCACCGCAGCCGTGCCGATGACGATGCCGATTGACCCGTCGGCCAGCCCGGCCTTCGCCGCTTTCTTCTCCGCCGCACTCGAAAGGCGCGACAGGCCAGCGACGACCACGCCCGTATCGGCAAAGCGGCGCTGGAACATCTCGATATGTTGCCTAACGAGAACCGTCGTGGGCGCGGCCAAAATGACTTGATAGCCTGCAAGGGCGGCAAGCGCGGCGGCACGCAGGGCGACCTCCGTCTTGCCATAGCCCACATCGCCGATCACCAGGCGATCCATCGGCCGTCCGCTGGCCAGGTCGTCCCTTACCGCCTGGATCGCCCGCGCCTGATCCGCCGTTTCGTTGAAAGGGAAGCTGGCGACAAATCGTTCATAAGCCGCGCTATCGGGTTCGATGATCGCGGCTTTGACATCGGCCCTCCCCTGCGCCAATCGAAGGAGGTCGCGGGCGCTCTGCGCCACCGCCTCGTCAATCGCCCCGCGCCGCTTTTCCCAGGTCGATCCGTCCAGCTTGTCAAGCCGCACCGCATCGCCATCGGCGCCATAACGCCATAACAGGCCCGCCTCCTGGCAGGGAACGAGCCGCCGGGCATCATTGGCATATTCAAGCGCGATCAGTTCTGCGTCGCCATCGCCGGGAGCCGACACAAGGCCCAGCACGCGCGCGGCGCCATGATCCTCATGCACGACGAGATCGCCTGCACGAATGTCGCCGCCCGCCTGGGCAAGCCCGGCGGCAACGCTGCCCTGCGTCGCGCCAATCAACGCCCGGCTACCTAGAAGATCGGCGGCCGCAATCATCACGAGCTTCTTGCCAACAGCCCCCCGATCGATCGGCGCAATCAGCGCAGCTATCGCGCCCGGCGCAAGCGTATCGACGGCCGCAATCGCGTCGATGGCCTCGACCTTAGCCTTGAACGTCTTGGCGATCTTGGGCCGGAGGAAACGGACATCCCTCTCCCTGCCAACCAGGAGCGCGCGCTTCCCCTCCTGCACATGCGGTGCCGCAAAGCGCTTCAGTGCCGATAGGGGTGAGCGCTGCTCCGCAAAGCGGGGAATGGGCGATATGGCGAAATCCGCCGGATCGCCTGAACGCCAGGCTGCAAGATCCTTCGCCCATAGTGACTGGGATGCGGCATCGATCGCCGAACCCGAATTGCCGGCGGCGTCAGTGGCCAGGCGAATGAAACGCGCGCGACGCTGCTCGGCCTTTGCCGAAACATAAAGCCGCCCCGGCCGCAGATGGGCGAGGATGGTAACTTTCCGCTCAGGCTCCGGTTCGGCAGCCCGGCCGATCTCCAGCAACTTGCACGGCGCCTGCGTGCGCTGCGTGATCGGATCATAGCGGCGGATACCGATGACGCGCCCATCGGCGACATCGATCCGGGCCGGCAGCCCGGCATCGGCCGGAAAAATGTCGATGACCTCCCCGCGGACCGCCACCTCGCCTGGTTCATCGACACGATCGTCGGCGACATAACCAAGCCTCTCCATGTCAGCGGAGAAATTGGTCGGATCGATCGGTTCGCCAACGCGCAGGCTGGGCGGCGCGGCGTCGAAGGCGGCGGGATCTGCATAAAGCCGCGCAGCCCCTTCACCGCTCGTGATAGTGGCAAGAGGACGGCGCTTGGATCCCGCCGCCAGCCGTCGAAGGTGCCGCAGGGCAGCGACCCGTTTCCCGATGTTCGAGGGCGACGCAGGCGCGCTGTCGCCGGGCAAGATGTCGCTCGACGGCAGGAAGACGACATGATGCTCAGGCGCAAGGAACGTGAGCGCGCTGGCCACCGCTTCGGCGTCCTGCTCGTCATCGGCCAGATAGAGCAGATCGCCAGCGCCCAGGGCGTCAAGCAGCATGAGTGCGGTCTCACCAATCCCTTGGGAAACGCTCATTTGCCCACCAGGACGCGAAAATCGACCTGGTCAGGCCTGACAGTAAAACAGCTCAAAAGCCTTCTTCGCCCTGATGATCGCCATGGCCTGTCGCGCGCAATTCCGCCCGGTCGCGATCTGCGCGCGCACGCGCGGTCGCGATCATCGTCCGTTCTTTCTTGGATGGGGGATCGTTGGATGTCGGCGCGGCCTGCTCATAGAGGCCGCCCGTCGCTGCTGGCCGTTGATCCGCTTCCGGTTCCTGGCCCTTTCTCTTTTCTTCCACCGTGGCTCTCCTACAGGTGGGCAGCTAACGGCGTGACGATGTCTTGGGTTCCACCAACGGCAAAAAGTCCGGTTCAAAATGAAAAACCGGAAGACGCGCGCTAAGGCGGCCGCTTAAGGATCAGATTGGCCGGTCGCTGATCGGTTGCCTAGTTTGTCACCTTCATCGATCATCTCACGAACCTTGCTGACGATGGCCTCGATTCCGAAGGGTTTGGTGATCACGTGCATATCATGCTCCAGCAATCCGTTGCCGATGATGGCATTCTCCGCATAACCAGTGATGAACAAAATCTTGAGTTTGGGACGTCCAACTCGGCCGGCGTCTGCGACCTGACGGCCATTCATTCCGCCGGGCAAGCCCACATCCGTGATGAGAAGGTCGATGCGCAGATCAGACTGAAGCACCTTTAGGCCGCTGGGACCATCCGCAGCTTCAATGACGTGATATCCCCCGTCGGCAAGGACATCGACGATGAGCGAGCGAACGGAAGCCTCGTCATCGATGACCAGCACGGTCTCCCCGTGCCCCCCAGCATCAAGCTGCGTCGGCCGCAACTCCTGTTCGATCTCAGTTACCGGTCCCATATGCCTTGGAATGTAGAGGCACATGGTCGTGCCTCCGCCGACCTCCGAATAAATCCGTACCTGCCCGCCCGATTGCCGCACAAAGCCATAGATCATCGAGAGGCCAAGGCCCGTGCCTTCGCCCAGCGGCTTGGTCGTGAAGAACGGATCAAAAGCGCGGGCGATCACGTCGGGCGTCATGCCCGTTCCGGTGTCACTCACGCATAGCGACACATATTGACCAGGGGGTAGCTCGCGTTCGCGCGCCATGCGGTTGTCTAGCCACTTATTGGCTGTTTCGATTGTCAAGCGTCCGCCATCCGGCATCGCGTCTCGCGCATTGATGCAAAGGTTCAAAAGCGCATTTTCAAGCTGGTAGCGATCGACCAACGTCATCCACAACCCGCCCGATCCAACCACTTCGATCTCTATGGAGGGCCCGACGGTACGGCGTATGAGGTCTTCCAAGCCAGAAACTAGCCGGTTTATATTGACGGCTGTGGGATCCAATGTCTGTCGCCGGGAAAAGGCAAGCAGTCGCTGCGTCAACGCGGCAGCCCGCTTTGCCGCGCCCTGCGCGGTTTCGAGATGGCGACCGATAGCCTCCATACGACCCTGGGAAATACGCAGTTCCAGCAATTCCAGGTTGCCGAGAACCCCGGCCAGCAGATTGTTGAAATCATGCGCGATGCCACCGGTTAACTGCCCCACCGCCTCCATCTTCTGGCTTTGGCGCAAAGCCTCCTCTGTGGCGATAAGGGCATCGGCCGCTTCGGTCTCCGCGGTGATATCGCGGCCGAACAGATAGAGCATCCCGGCCTCTGGAACGGTGGTCCAGGCGAAGCGTCGGTGGCTGCCATCCTTTGCGCGAAAGACGCTTTGTGACTCGACGACAGCAGCGTTGGATTCGGAGAGTTTCGCCAACCGCTGCTGCGCGGCTTCTTGCTCCTGCGCTACAAACTCCAAAATATTGCGGCCGACCGTATCGGCTTCGCTCCACCCCAGCGTCTTCGTCCAGGATGGATTGACGGCATTGATAATGCCTTGGGTCGTCGCCACCACCTTGACGATCGGAGAGAGCGCCCAAATCCGCTCCCGGTCGCGGGCGAGTTGGCGCTCTCGGGTTATATCGCGCGCCACGGCGTGGATGCGGCCCGCGTCTGGCACAGCGTTCCAGTCGAGCAATCGATAGCTGCCGTCCTGGCAGCGATAGCGGTTCTCGAACAAAAGGGTCGTAACGCCCTGAGCCAGCTTTTCAACTTCCTTGGCTGTGGCAGATAAATCGTCGGGATGGACGAAATCGGCCAGGACCTGTCCAACCATCTCATCCTCTCGCCACCCCAGAAGGCGGGTCGCAGATGGGTTCACCAAGCGAATGACGCCATCAAAGTCGCAAACCAGCATCAGGTCCTGACTAAGCGACCACAGCCGATCGCGGTCCCGTCGCTGGGCAGACACGGCATCGATGGTGGCAAGCGCCCCCGCAATCTGCGCGGCAATAAGGTTGGCGAAATCACGAGTTGCTTCGTCGAGCAGGCGGTAGGGATTCAATCCCAGAACAAGTGCACCGACGGCTTGCGCTTCGCCAGGCTGCTCGATAGCTACGATCAACGCATCGCGCGGCGGTATCTCCCACGGTCCGGTCGGCAACTTCGAAAAAGCGCCACCCAGCGCTTCCACGGCCTGTTTTTCGCCTCTTTGAATCGCAGCAACTGGCCAATCCGCAGCGTCTCCAGTGCCGGGATCAAGGCTTTCAGGCAAGTCGAACAGCTGTAGGTTCGCGAACGGAAAGTCCCGGCTCTCGCTGCCAAAATGGCCTCGCACTGCTTCGATCACGTCAGACCGACTTTTCGATCGGAGCAACGCGGCGGCCAGATCATTCAATTGCTTGATGCGCCGTTCACTGATGACCCTGTCCGTCTCCTCGCGAACGACGCACATCAGGCCTTCGACAGCACCCCCGCGACCCATCAGAGGACTGTAAGAGAATGTGTGATACGTCTCTTCGGGATAGCCGTTACGCTCAAGGAGCAGAAGCAACTGTTCGTCCCAGGTCGCAACGCCATCTCGCATGACCGAGACGATGCGATCCTTGACGTCCTCAAAGACCTCCTTCCATACCTGCGACATGGGCCGACCCAGCGCTGTGGGATGTTTGAAGCCCAAAGTAGGAATATAGGCGTCATTGTAGAAGAAGTTGAGGTCTTCTCCCCAACCAAGCCACATCTCAAACCGAGACAGGAGCATGAGCCGTAGCGACGCCTTGAGTTCTTCGGGCCATCGATCAGGCGGACCTAAGTTCGATGCCTTCCAATCATGCGCTCGCATGATTGCACTCATCTGGGAATCGCCAGGGAACACGTCAGGCCAGTCGTTTGTCACATCCCCCCCTTACAACCGCTTGGTCAGCATTACGGCGAAGCCGTAATGTTTTTAATCGTCCTCGGTTCCGTCGCGGCGTTCGCGCTGTGACACAGGGCGGTAAGGCCAGGCTTGCCCCAAGCAGCGATCTTTCTCCAGATCATCGGCGAAAATTTAATCTAAAATTCTTGCGTGTCACGTTTCAACCAATCAAGGGAACACTGACTAACTCGGCTCGTTATAAATGCAGTGTCAAATAGGAGAGACTGATGAGCATCGAAGGAAAAGCAAAAGAAGCAGCCGGCTACGTCAAGGAAGAGGCGTTCGAGCACGGCAAGTCCGCCGAAAGCCAGAAGAAAGCACAAGAAGGGCGCGATCTGCGCAATGAAGGACGCGTGGAAGATGGCAAGGCGCCAAAGACTTCTGAGCCAGGCACCGACGCAAAGTAATATTTGATTTCTGCCGAACGATACGCCGCCTTTCACAGGGCGGCGTTTTCGTTTTCCCTTACTTCAGCGGAGTGTAACGGCAGGCAAATTTCGGTGGTCGCGCCGTTTCGGTGGCTACCAAAGTGGATGTGAAGTTTTTCGCCAATGACCTCATGGAGAGCAATCGCCTTCTCAGCCTCGTATAGATCGTCGCGATGGCCTTCCTTCCACGCAGGGAGGGTAGCCATCGCGCGTGCCTTGGCCTGGGTCAGATTCTCAGTGACAACGAACATGTTGCGATGCTGTTCGGCGAAGTCAGCCGGATCGTAACCACCCAGATCTACGAAAAACAGTCGTTCGCGCCCCTTATATGGCTCCGGCTGCAGCTGAACGTCATAACCGTCCGCATGGTCGATCTCTGCCAGCAGTCGATATGTAGCGTGCCGGGCGCGCCTCACCACTGACGGCGAAGCGCATCATGCGTCGCTTTAAGGGAGGGCGCCACGATGAAGCGGACATCATGAACTTCTATGTGAGCCGCAGGATGCTCACCTCCAATGTAGACCGCAAACAGCTTCATGCCGCGTCAGCCTGCATGGATACTGCGATCATGCGCGCGCGGTCCTGACCCACAATGCCGCCCATCTCATGCGAACTGGTGATCCCTTGTACAAATGGATGACGTCCCAGGATGAAGGGAAGGCTCAGACAATATAATCGGCGCGCACGCGGATCGGGCGATGCCGGGTGGAAAGCCTCATGCACCGAGATACCTTTGGTCGCGCCTTCGTCTGCATCTTGTGCGTCCATAACGATGCCTTGTTCAAGAAGCGTAGGGAATGGGAAATCGTCGGCTTCGAGCGGGCGTTGGCCCGTTGCATCGATGAACTCATTATAGTGGCGCCGCTTGCCGTTGATGACGACATTGACGCCGGGTTCTGCGCCGTGCGTTTCGACGCGATAATCCTTTCCAAGGGCGATCACATCAAGGTGGCCGGCTCGATGAAGAGCGAGGAGCCGCTGGATGAAGAGATGGGGAACGCTCGCATATTCGTCGACGAAGGCAGGCTTTAAATGCTTGCCGAACGATTCCAGCGCGCCTTCGTCAAGATGCGGGATAATCAGTGCCAGCACCTCGTGCATCCGCAGGATCGCGTAGCGCTAGGGCACGGTGATTTCTTGGTCGAAATCGGCTTGCGCCTCCCGCAGATTCGTGGCGGCCCATTCAAACGGATCAGCGTCCGCGCGGTCGGCGAAGAAGCGCTCCGCGAAATCTTCCAAAGCCAGATCGGCCAACCTGACATGATCGGCATATGCAGGATCGGTGTGCGCCAGTTCCTTCTTGAAGAGCGCATAGGCCTGCTCCAGAAGATCCTTTGGCTGAGCCTCGATCAGCGTTCCGATCGCCTCATGCGCACAAAAGGCTAGCGGCTCATAGGGTATCGGATGGTGGAAATCAGCTTCAGGCAGCAGCCCCTTGCGCGACATCATCGTCAACGCAAGTCCTTCCGATCCCGCCCCAATCCGATATTCAACACTGCCATCCGTACCTTCGATGAATGCGCCATGCGCGGTGGCCAGAGCGACGACTGCGTCGATCGCCGTCAGAGAGCTCCCGCGAATGCCAACATTGACGGCATTGAGCCGTTTGAGCGCGGAGGCTGGCCACGGGCTGAGAAAATAGCCAGGCCGCGCCTCGGGTTCCTCCGGCCACTGATGGCCCGTCGCCATGACGACGAAGTCGAAACGATTGTCGGCTATGTCCTCGCCCTCCCCTTCAATATCCAGCTGAACGCAGTTGCCCTGGACAGACATGTCCGGAACGCGGTGGCCGGTTCGAATATCGACGATGAACCCTTTGGCACGCGCCTCGTCCACGAGCATGTCGAACTGGTCGAGGAAGTATCGCCCCAGTGCAACGCGCGGGTAGAAAGCGCGGTCATCAACATCCCTGGGATCGATTCCCAAACTTATGAGCCGCTTGCGGCTTGGACGGTTGAGCCAGGCAAGAAGCGTCTCGCACAACGGCGGTATTTCAACGCTCGCAATGTTCGAGAGCATGGCGGGATCGTTCCACCCTGGTCGATAGGGCGTTCCGAGACCGGCGCGCGCCTGCTGCTCGAAGATGGTGATCCTCGCGGGGCGGGCTGCATGCTCAACAAACGCCGTGAGCGTATAGAGGGTGGTCGGTCCGGCGCCGACAAAGGCAATGGATGCGGTCATTCGGCTATGAACGCGTAGATGCTGGGGTGGTGCCATCTCAGAGCACGGCACATCAAAAAGTCATCTCGCCGCCGGTGACGTAGTTGTCCTACACACCTTTAAGATACCGTTGGCCACTGCAAATCGAGAACACCGCCAGACCTTGAGGCCGACGAAGAATGAGCCTTTTCGCGATTTCCTTGTCAGCGCTGAATCTCCAAGGCTTTTTGACATCTATTTTTGTCGAGAGTTGTCGTACGCAGCAGCACCGATGAATGGCGACCTAGCCACTACGCAGCGTCCGGCGCGTGGCAAAACCGACCCTCTATCGCCATTCAACCGCGAATTTCCAGGTTCCAAATGCGGACAGGCGGCTTTCAAATCTTGTGCGATCAAGAATGGCCCATGGGCAAAAGCCTGGTTCGGAGCGTAGGCCCTATGATAAATCAACGATAATTTGCGAACAGCTATCGCTAGCCCATTTAACAGCGTTAACCCGATGTAGAGCATTGTTGTATTATCGTATTCCATGTCAGCAAATAATTTTCTCTCATCAGCTTTTGCGACAAAGGTGTTCCTCGCTCGGTTCAGAACAGCCGCGAATGTTCCTGATCATGTACTCGAGGGGAAATTGCGTGCCGCCCGCGAGGGATATGCTGCGACATTTGTTGGAACCGTCACCGTTGCGCTTCTACTAGCTTTCGCACTCCCAGACACGGGCCATAAATGGGGGGTAGTGACTGCGGCCACACTGTTGATCGCATTATCGTTTTACAACCTTTTGGCGTGGCGTGGAGAACGGCGGGCAAACTGGCGCTATCCCAATCCTAAGCATAGCGTGCGACGGCTGACAGTGGTCAGCTTCGTTACCGCGCTGCCATGGGGAATATTGCTGGGTGCAGCGATCTACGAGACGCCAGCGGATTGGGAATTGCTGATATCGTGTACGTTGGTCGGCGTTGTATGCATCGGCGCGCTTAATGTGGCGACAGTGCCCCAGGCCAGTATCGGGTTCATCGCCGGATGGTTGGTGATGGCCGTGATCGATATGTTCCTGATCGCAAAAGTGCCTTCCGAAGTGTTGGTTGCACTAACGGTGTTCATTGCGCTGTTCGCGCGAAGCATTCTCGCGATTTCGCGTGCTTCGTCCGAGGCGATCCGGGCGAATGACGATCTTGTCGCGGTGTCTCGCGAGCATGAACAGCTGGCATTGCATGCGGAGACCGCGCGGGTGCAACTGACGGCCGCCGAAGATCACGCCCAAGCACGGGCAAACAGCGTCGCTGTTGAGCATCGCCGACAGGAAATGACAGCCTTGGCCGCCCAATTTGAACGGACGGTGGCGGACGCCGTCTCGGCGTTGGCAGCTGCCGCGAAGACTGCGCAACATTCAACCACATCACTCGCGGCGATCAGCGTCGCGGATGCGAATGCGGCGGGTCGAACCGCCGGTGTCGCACACCGGATTGAGCAGGCTGCACAGGTCATGCGAGATACCGCAGCACAGCTTGGCCACTCGGTTGGCCAGGTCGGAACCCAGGTCGATGCACAGGCTGCTCTTGCAATAGCCGCTGCGGGGCGTTCCACAGGTGCCCAGGCCGCCTTCTCTGCACTCGTTGCGGATGCGCGTAGTATCGGCAACATCGTCGCTCTGATCGAGGAGATTGCGCGACAAACCAATCTACTGGCTCTGAACGCGACTATCGAGGCTGCACGTGCTGGCGCGGCAGGTAGCGGATTTGCCGTCGTAGCGGTCGAGGTGAAGACTTTGGCCGGGCAAACGCAGCGTGCAACGGGTGATATTGCACGACGTGTAGCGGCGATTCAGGAGCGTGTCGCCGACGCGGTTGAAAGCGTGTCTGCTGTAGTTGGCCATGTCGACGAGGTCGCGGGAATAGCGGGTGCGGTGACTGCAGCGGTGATCGAGCAGCAGCGCGTGGCCGCTTTGATTGGACTCTCTGCCGATGAAACCGCCGATGGAACCGAAAGCCTGCATACCGATGTAGCCGACACCGCGCGGCGGGCCGAACGGACGCGTTTACTCACCGCCGATGTTGCTGATGCGACCAGCCTGATTGTCACGCGCGCGACCGCCTTGGGACATGCAACGGAACAGCTATTGTCCGAATTGCGCGCCGCTTAAAACTGAATCGCCAATTCAGACGTGCGTCATGACATTTCGTTTTGGAGCAAGGCGGCCTTTGCGACCACCACCCTCTCATCACGCTCGACAAGTTGCGCAAGGCTAGGAAATTCTACAGAGTTGCATGGCGAATGTATGAGATGAATGCGATTGTCGCGAGAGGGTGACCGTAACCGGTCTGCCGTCGACCCATTACAGCCATTTACGGTAGAAATTCGCTTTCCAGATAGCCGACAGTCGCTTTTTTCATTGTGAATGACAAAGTCCGTCACCGCTAACCGTTGCTTTATGGAACTGTCGCCATTCAAGATCGTCAATATCGATCAGCAGACGATGGACCGCAAATATTATGACTCATGAGACGGACAAGGCATGGATGGAGCAGGCTATCAAGCTGGCAATGAGCAAAGGCAAATCTCCCCAGGATACGCCGATTGCAGCCATTATTGTGCTGGATGGAAAAATTCTCGCACGAGCAATCAACCAAACAGAGGAGCTATGTGACGCTACTGCACACGCGGAGATGATGGCATTCAGGAAAGCCGGCAAAGTGCACGGCGACATGGATCTGAGGGGGGCCACTCTCTATTCTACCCTACAGCCGTGTGGGATGTGCACGATGGCATCTGTCTGGGCAAAGGTCGGGCGCATTGTCTACGGCGCGGGGCGGGACGATGTACACCGTATGTATTTCGAAGATCGTCATCTCGATACGATGGATTTCATCAAGGATGCTTGGCGCGAGGATTTGGTGTTAGAGGGAGGCTGCCTAAAGAAACAATGCGCGGCTCTATACTTCAAGCCGGACGATGACGTGCCGATCGAGATGCAAGGTAACATATAGGCAGCAGCAACTTGGCATGATTGCATGAAAACGTATAATTTGGGGTAGAGCGGGACATCCTAGAACGACGTGTATCGGCGATTTTGCAACTTAGCAGCGGGAGGTCTGCCATTTCGAGAAACCAAATGCTGCACGGTATATTATAGAGAATTGTTTTCGAAATTTGGCTTAACACATGTAATATTAAAATTATGGTACGAAGATCTGTTTACAATTTTTCATTATCCGATTTTTCTTCAATCAGTCGAGCCGCTTCGAGTAGACTTTTGCCAGTTTCTGATGCGGCATACGCTGTCATGGTGACGGCTACACCATCCGGCCCATCCAGCAGGACAAGCCCTTCTTCCACGCTCGCCTTACCGGGCAGCGATTGAACACCGGAATCTTCTGGGGGTATCATGATGTTGGCCTTTCGATGTCCGGGCGACCGGATTTATTTTCGATGTAGAGATAGGCAGGATTGAACTGGCCCCTGCGGGCCAGAACCTCGACGTCGAGAATTTCCACTAGCGAGGAGCGAAAGATGCACAACCGCTCTTCCCGTAATTGCCGCAGCACGCGATTGGCGTGGACACTCGTTATACCGCAGATTTCCGAAATATCCGCCTGCGTTATTCCCAGGGCAAAACGCGTTCCATCGCTGAGGCCGGCTGAAACCAGCCGGACATTGGTTTCGGACAGAAAATGCGCCACGCGCCCGACCGCATCCAGCCGCCCCAGGCGGAATAGCCACGCCCGATGCATCGCCGCGTCGAGGAGCGTAGAGAACCACAGCTTGCGTGTGAGTTCGGGCATTGCCGCATTAATCTCGTCCAGCGCCTTGTGCGGAATGACCGCAATTGTGGCTGCTGTCAGGCTGGCGACATCATGATCCAATATTTTGAGCGGGTAGGCGTGCAAGTCCAGAAAATCCCCTGGCACTTGCACGGCGACGAGTTGGCGCATCCCTTCCCGATCGTCCAGATAGCGGCACATGAAGCCTTCCAGCAGCAACATGCTCACGGACAATGTTTCGCCAGCCTGTACGACAGTCTTGCGCGCATCTATCGTTCGTATCTCGAAAATGGCTTTTTCCAGGACAGCGCGTTCCTGAACATCCAGTTCGACGCCGCGACGATCCCTAAGAAATTTGTCCGTAAACAATATCGGCCCTTCATAGTGAAAAGACTTGGCTTTGAACTATAGCAACGGTCCGTGGCGACGCGGTATCCAGCCGCCAGAAATAAATCGCTATGATGCACATTAGTTTTGGACCGGTCCGCGCAACTTGCTGAAGAGCGGCGGGTTATCTCCTCACAAATGTCGCGGGTTCCCAGTGATGATCGGGAATTCGCATTTTTTTCGATCATCACTCCCAATGTGCTGGACCTGCGTCCGGCACGTCTCTCGTGCATGAGGATGCCCCATGGCCAAGTCTCCCTCCACCGTCGATAAAGTCTCCGGCGAGACGGCCAAAAAGGCTCCCCCAACTGCGCCCGCGGAAACTATTTCGAACAGCTTTGCCGAACCGCAGGCAGAAGGTGGCGAAACGCATCAGGTTGCAGGAGGGGATGTCGCAATCTTGACGACGGCACATGGCATCCCGGTCGCTGATGATCAAAACAGCCTTAAGCAGGGCGCGCGTGGCCCCACCTTGCTGGAGGACGCCCACTTCCGCGAAAAAATGTTCCATTTCGACCATGAACGCATCCCTGAGCGCGTCGTCCATGCCCGCGGCTACGGTGCGCACGGCTATTTCGAACTGACGGAATCCCTGAGCGACGTCACGCGTGCGGATGTGCTCCAGCGGGTCGGTGAGCGCGTGCCTGCCTTCGTGCGCTTCTCGACTGTTGCCGGCTCCAAGGGGTCGGCCGATCTCGCCCGCGACGTGCGTGGCTTTGCCGTGAAGCTTTATACGCAGGAGGGCAATTGGGATATCGTTGGCAACAACATCCCGGTATTCTTCATTCAGGACGCGATCAAATTCCCCGACCTGATCCATGCCGCCAAGCCGGAGCCTGACCGCGACTTCCCGCAGGCGCAGACCGCACATGATAATTTTTGGGATTTTATCAGCCTGACGCCCGAAAGCTTCCATATGGTCATGTGGACGATGTCGGACCGCGCCATCCCACGCTCGCTGCGCACGATGGAAGGCTTCGGCGTCCACACCTTCCGTCTCGTCAATGCCGACGGCAAATCGACCTTCGTTAAATTCCACTGGAAGCCCAAACAGGGCCTGCAGTCGGTCATGTGGAACGAGGCGGTCAAGATCAACGGTGCCGATCCCGATTTCCATCGTCGCGACCTGTGGGACGCCATTAACGCCGAGGACTTCCCGGAATGGGAGCTGGGGGTCCAGCTGTTCGACGATGCGTTCGCCGACAGCTTCGACTTCGACGTGCTAGACGCGACCAAGCTGATCCCGGAGGAACTGGTGCCGGTCTGCATCGTCGGGCGGCTGGTACTGGACCGGGTCGTCGACAATTTCTTTGCCGAGACAGAACAGGTCGCCTTCATGACCCAGAATGTCCCGCCGGGCATAGACTTTAGCAACGATCCATTGCTTCAGGGCCGCAATTTTTCCTATCTCGATACCCAGATCAAGCGCCTGGGCAGCACCAACTTCACCCATTTGCCGATCAATGCACCCAAATGTCCGATGGCCCATTTCCAGCAGGACGGGCATATGGCGATGCGCAATCCTAAGGGTCGCGCCAATTATGAACCCAATAGTTGGGGTGCCGAACAAGGTGGCCCGCGCGAAGACCCGGTGCGCGGTTTCACCAGTTACGCGCAGGAGGCTGACGGTCCCAAGCAACGGGTTCGCTCGGAAAGTTTCGCCGATCATTACAGCCAGGCGCGGCAGTTCTTCAACAGCCAGACGGCGACCGAGCAGAAGCATATCGGCGATGCCATCGTCTTTGAACTGAGCAAGGTCGAACGCCCCGATATCCGTTCGCGGACGGTCTCTCACTTGCTCAATATCGACGCTACGCTGGCACAGACTGTAGCCGAAGGACTTGGCCTTGCCTTGCCTGAACCGGCGCAGGCAGCGCGCCCGACGATGATGGACCTGCCGCCGTCCGATGCGCTCAGCATCCTCAAGAACGGACCGGACAGTTTCAAGGGGCGCAAACTTGGCATCCTGCTGACCGACGGTGCCGAAGCCGCGATCTTCAACGCGCTGGTTAAAGCGGTCGACAAGGAAGGCGCGGTTTACGAGGTCGTCGCTCCCAAGATTGGCGGCGTAACCCTGTCGGATGGCACAACGGTTGCGGCCAAACAGAAGATTGACGGCGGTCCCTCTGTCCTGTTCGACGCCGTTGCCGTGGTGGCGTCTGAGGAGGGCGCTGCTTTGCTGGCAATCGACGCGGCCGCCAAGGATTTCGTCACCGATGCCTTTGCGCATTGCAAATATATCGGCCTAACCGCTGAAGCCCAGGCGCTGTTTGAAAAAGCGGGGATAGCCGATGATTTGGACGAGGCCTGCCTGCCGCTGGCCACAGCTAAGGATGCCGGCGCTTTCCTGACTGCCTGCCGGGCATTGCGCCATTGGCCGCGCGAATTGGCGGTCGATCTGGACGCCCAGCCCGTCGCCTGATCGCGGGGTTTCAATCTCAATCTATAGGGATGGTCTAGCCCCATCCCCAGTCACGCGCATGACAGGATCATACTCAATGCGGATCGGCATCATCGCCCATCTCAAACATCCGATTGCCGAACCCTTTGCCGGCGGGCTGGAAATGCACACGCATTTGCTGGCGCGATCGCTGCGGGATCGTGGCCATGCGGTCACGTTGTTCGCCTCTTCCCGATCGGAACCGGGGATCGGCCTGGAAGCGATCTGTACAGAAACCGCGATCCAGACGGTGGGTACGACAGAAGCGAGCGACGTGCCCTTCTTTCGTGAGCATCACGCCTATCTCAGTCTGATGAACGACCTGCGCCATCGCAATTTCGACATCATCCATAATAATTCGCTGCATTATTTGCCCGTCGCGATGGCCGACAGCCTGCCCATGCCGATGGTCACTACGCTGCATACGCCGCCCTTCTGCTGGCTGGAGAGCGGTATCCGCCTTTGTGTGGCGCGCAACCATAGTTTCGCGGCCGTGTCCCGCTCGGTTGCCGCTTTGTGGAATCATGTCACCCATAGCGACGCGGTGATATGGAACGGCATCGACCTGCAAAAATTTGCGTTCCATCCCGAGCCCGCTGCAGATCCCTATCTGGTCTGGTACGGCCGTATCGTCCCGGAAAAGGGATTACATCTGGCAATTCAGGCAGCCCGGCTGGTCGGCCTTCCGCTCAGGATTGCGGGGCCAAAACTTGACGAAGATTATTATCGGACACAGATCGCGCCCGCGCTGGGCGAGGATATTATCCACGTCGGGCATCTCGCGCACGAGCAACTCTCCCGGCTTGTGGGTGGTGCGCGGGCCTTCCTCTGCACCCCTATGTGGGATGAACCTTATGGCCTTGTCGTTGCAGAAGCGCTCGCCTGCGGCGTCCCAGTCGCGGCCTTTGCACGCGGCGCGATTCCTGAAATATTGGATGCAACATGCGGGGTGCTTGCGACCCCGGACGACGTTTCCTCGCTCGCCAGCGCTGCGCTGTCGGCCCTGAAGCTCAACCGCAGCGCGTGCCGCACCAGGGCCGAACAAATGTGCGATGCCGAACGCATGGTCGATAATTATGAAGCGCTTTATCTGCGGCAGATCGACAGGGCTGCGGCACCTTCCCGTCCCGACCGTACGGCGTCAATCCACTTGATTCCCTCGACACTCCCGTCCCATGCGTCGCTAGACCAGAGATCGGCTTCCCATGGCTGACACCATCGCCATGACCCTGTGCGTCTGCGTCCCGGCGCGGAACGAGGCAGCGCGGTTGCCGATATTGCTGGATGCGCTGGCGATGCAGGACTGGCCCGGTGCGCTTCCAGTTGTGATCGCCATCAACAACAGCACTGATGATAGCCGCGCCGTTGCCGACGCTGCCTGTCATCGTCATGCCGGACGGCTCGACGTCCACATAGTCGAACGCACTTTCGCGCCGGAACAGGCGCACGCCGGATCAGCCCGGCGGATCGCGATGGACACAGGCCTTGGCATTCTGCCCGCGCTGGACAACGCTGCCCTTGTCAGTACGGACGCCGATAGCCGCCCACCCAGAGACTGGTTGCATAATATCGCGACTGCCTTTTCGCGTGGTGCCGACATGGTTGGCGGCCGGATCGACATCGATAGCGATGAACCTCTGCCACCGCCCGTGCATCGGCTGCGCACGGCATGGGACGAATATTGGGCCGCCGTCCGTGCCATTGAGGATGCGATCGATCCTCTGCCCTGGGATCCCGCGCCCCGCCACGGCGATCATACCGGCGCATCGCTCGCCATCCGGGCAGAGCTTTATCTGGCCTGCGGCGGCGTTCCGGCCATAGCGAGCGGAGAGGACCGCGCACTTGTATTGGCGGCGCTTGCCCGCGGCGCGCGCCTTGTTCACCCCGTCACGGTTTACACTCGCGTCTCGCCGCGTCTTGAGGGACGCGCGGAAGGCGGCATGGCAGTTGCGATGCACACGCTGTTCGAAAGCGCCGAAAATGACATCTCGCCCATGGCACCTGCCTTCACCCACTGGAGAGAGCGAGCGCACTGGCGCAAGCAATTGCGTGCGCGGCCCGATGGCGCTGCTTTGATCGCCCGTCAGGAACCGTTACTGCCTCCGATGCCGCACGACATGATGCTGGAACTCCAGCCATGACCCGCCGTCCGCTCGGCTATTATGTCCATCATCATGGCGCTGGTCATCGCGCGCGGGCGGAGGCAATTGCCACCGCCATCGACTGGCCGATCGTCCTGCTGGGTACAGGGTTGGGCGCGGCAGGAATTGACCTTGCCGATGACCGACCCGTTTCCGGTCGCTTCGACGGGATGGACGACACGGCCTCACGCCCCGCCGCCCTGCACTATGCGCCCATTGGCCATGAAGGCGTGCGGTCGCGCGTGGCGCGGATCGCACAATGGATCGCAACGGAGCGCCCTGCGCTGATGGTCGTTGATGTCTCGGTCGAAGTTGCGATGCTGGCGCGCCTGGCATCGGTCCGCACCGTCTATGTGCGGCTCAACGGCGAACGCAGCGACGCGGCGCATCTCGACGCTTTTCGCGGTGCTACGGCGTTGGTCGCACCGTTTCACCATGAGTTGGAGATGCCATCGACGCCTGCGTGGATCAGGGACAAGACACGTTATCTGCCCGGCATTACTGCCGCTGCTCAGGAGCATCCCCGGCAGGACGACCATATTCTCATAGTGATCGGTCGGGGCGGCCCGCCCGGCGATGGCGCAGCGATCGCACAGGCCGCACGCGCCTGCCCGGATATGCACTGGCGCGTCATCGGCCCCGCAACTGCGCCGACCGATCAACCCGCCAATCTCGCTCTGGCCGGATGGGTAGACGATCCGGCGTGTGAAATCGCCTCCGCCGGGTTGATCATCGGCGCGGCCGGTGACGGGTTGGTGAACGCAGTCCTCGCCGCCGATCGTCCTTTCCTTTGCATCCCGGAGGACCGTCCTTATGGTGAGCAACGGGCAACGGCGCGCGCCCTGCACGCGCTGGGCGCTGCGATCATGCTCGAAACATGGCCGTCCCCCGACCAATGGCCATCTTTGATCCGTCAGGCAAAGTCATTGCCGCCTCACGCCCGCAAACGCCTGCACCATTCCCATGGGCTTGATGCAGCAGCAACCTGGCTCGCGACAATGGCTGCCGCTGCGGTCGATGAACTGGAACCTGTAGCATGACCCTGTCCCGCCATCCCCGTTCCAGCATCGACACCCCGATCGTGCGCGCCGGGGCGATCACCTCCACCCTTGTCGCGCTCGGCAGCCGCTATGATGCCGCGCCGATCTTTCCGGTGGAAAGCATGAAAGCGCTCGTCGCTGCGGATCTCCATCGCACCTTCGCCCCGCTCGAATGCGGCGGCGAGGCCTTTGACGATGCCGTCGCCCGGAACCAGTGCCTGATGACCGTCCTGCGGATCATTGGTCGCGCGGACCTGAGCGTCGGGCGGCTCTATGAAGGCCATGTCAACGCGCTCGCGCTGTTCGACTGGTTTGGCTCTCCCGCGCAAAAGGCCGATCTGGGGCAAAATCTCGCTCAGGGTGCCTTTTACGGCGTGTGGGCCACCGAACCGCAACCGGGCGTACAGCTACGCCAATCGGCACTGGATGGCCGCAAGTCTTTCGCGACCGGCGCTGGCAGCCTTACCTATGCCGTCATCACTGCGCAGCCCGAAGAGGGCGAACGGCGACTGGTCGTCGTACGGGCCGATGATCCCGCCCGGACCGACCTGTCGCAATGGCGCGTCAGGGGCATGCGGGCGACCGGCAGTGGCCTCTATGATCTGACGGGCATGGCGGTCGATCCGTCCCACCTGCTTGGCCAGCCCGGCGATTATGATCGCGAACCCCGCTTCACCACGGGTGCCTGGCGCTTTACCGCTGTGCAACTGGGCGGGATCGAGGCGCTGTTGACCGAAATCCGGCTCGCCATGTCTGATGCGGCGCGCGCCGATCCGCTGCAACGCGCGAAATTCGCCGATGCGGTTGCCGCGACCCGCACCGCCTATCTCTGGGTCCGCGAATGTGCGCTCAGGGCAGCACGTGACGATGGCGATGGCCCCGCCTTCGCCCGCATGACGCGCGGCGTAGTGGAGCGTGCGGGTTTGGACGTTATGGAACTGGCCGCCCGCATCACCGGCACGCGCAGTGCGATTGACGGCGAACGGATCGACAAGATCATCCGCGACCTCAGCCTGTATCTGCGGCAGGGCGGACCCGACTATGCCCGCGATCAGGCTGCACTCGCCTGGCTCGACCATGATGCCTGGGGCGTGGAGGACGCATTGTGGTAGGCCTTTCTTTGTCGGCAAAGCCCTGGCGAACGCTGCGGTGGCTGGTCCTTGCGCCGCATCCCGATGACGAAACGCTGGGGGTTGGCGCGCTCATCGCGCAGACGGCGAAGGCGGGGCGACTGGCGGGTCTTGTCTATCTCACCGACGGGTCGGGCTCGCATGAGGCCGCGCAAGGCCGGTCGGGGAAACTGGTCAGCAGCCGCAAGCGCGAAGCCGCCGCCGCCTTGCACCGCCTGACCGGTAGCCGCAGCCAGCTACCGCTGCATCTTGCCTGGAAGGATGCTGCTCCCGCTCCGCCGGGGCATCCGGCTTTCGACCGGGCTACCCGACGGCTGAGCGCCCTTTGCCGTCGCTGGCAGGTCGATGTCCTTGCCGTTACCGCCAGCCACGAACCCCATTGCGACCATCAGGCCGCCGCGCAGCTGGCCTATGCAGTGGGGCAACGGGCCAACGGCAGGCTGGTCGTCGCCGAATATGTCGTCTGGTCGAAAGCCCCTGATCCCCGCACCCATCGGATGCTGCACACCGCGCCCATGTTGCGCGGACAACGCCGTTACGCCCTGGCCGCGCACCGCAGCCAGCTTAGCGCGTCCCACGGTCCCGGCTTCCGACTGCCCGCCTCACATCGTGCCATGCCCGCCAGCGATATCCTCTACCTGCGGAGAACCAAATGAAGCGGCACAAGACCAGCCTGGGTCACGATTATTTCGAGACAATGTATCGCGGGACCGACGATCCCTGGGACCTGGAAAGCAGCGCCTATGAGCGGGACAAATATGCCCATAGCATCGGCGCGCTGGCGGGACGAACCTACGAATTGGGTTTCGAGATTGGATGCGCAAAAGGTGTCCTGACACAGTCGCTGGCAACCCAATGCCACGCATTGCTGGCGATCGACGTCAGCGAAACTGCGTTAAAAGCAGCGCGCGAGCGCTGTGCCGCATTGGACCATGTTTCCTTCGGCCGGATGATTTTTCCCGGACGAGCACCCATAGGCAGCGCCTTCGACCTTATCATCCTGTCCGAAGTCGCCTATTATTGGGATGCCCACGATATCAGCCGCGCCGCCCAGTGGATCGCGACCCATATAGCGCCCGGCGGCGATATCTTGCTCGTCCATTGGACCGGCGAAACCGACTATCCCCAGAGCGGCGATGATGCGGTAATAAAATTGCAGGCCGCTCTCGCCCTTGCAATCACTGTCATCACCACAGAGCGCATGCCTCACTATCGCCTCGATCTGTGGCGTGCGCACGCATGACTCTGAGTGTCCTCACCATAGTCAAGGATCGGTCGACCCATCTGGCACAATTGATCGAAGGTCTGCGACGCAGCACGCATTGGCCCGACGAGCTCATCATCGTCGACATGGCCAGCACACCGCCGATCAATGCCGAACAAGCGCCATTTCCGATTCAGATCCTGCGTCTCGATGGTCCCGGACTGCCACTCGCGGCAGCCCGGAACTCAGCCGCACGCGCGGCCAGCGGGGACATGTTGTTGTTCCTCGACGTCGACTGCATCCCGATGCGCGCGCTGACCAGTGCGATCACGCAATGCCTGAACGACCATGACGCGCTGATCTGCGCTGACATACGCTATCTTGGCCCTGACGATGCCCGTGGCGAATGGGAGGAAGCAGATCTCCTTTCGCGCGCACAGGGGCATCCAGTTCGACAATTCCCGGCAAACGGAGTGCGCCAAGAGGAGAATGCCGGTCTGTTCTGGTCGCTGGCGTTCGCCCTGCATCGCCAAAGATTTTCTGATCTAGGCGGGTTTGATGAAGCTTTTATCGGCTATGGTGGTGAAGATACCGACTTCGGTTTCCGCGCGCGTGCGGCAGGCTTACCCCTGCTATTCATGGGCGGCGCTGGTGCCTTTCATCAGTATCACGACATTTTCGACCCCCCGCTCCAGCATCTGAACGACATCGTCCGCCATGCCAGCCTCTTTCGGGCGCGTTGGAAAATATGGCCGATGGAAGGATGGCTCGACGCTTTCGAGAAGGCGGGTTTGATTGGACGTTGCGGGGACATGATCCATGTGCTTCGCCAACCAAGCGACCTCGAAATCAAGCATGCGCGAATGTCGCCGCCGGGTTCGCCCTGAAATAGAGCGCCGCCGCGCCCGTGTATCTCGCGCGACGAAATGATAAAGAGACTCGGATTTGCGCGCGTGAGTGTCAGCTTACCGCGATTTGTGATTCCGAAGCTGACAGTCGCAAATGTCCCAAACCCGGCCGAAAAACAGCCCATATCGTACCTGACATCTTCCACCAACCAGCAGATAGAACCCACCTCAGCCACCTTCGCCACCCTCCCGTAGTGTTGCGACCCGCCGCAGCGCAGCTTTAAAATGTCGGCAAACCCGTTCTTCGCTCATCCCTATGCACCGCGACACCTGCCGCGCACTCATCCGTCGCCCGACAATGAGCAGAAGAATCCCACAGGCCAGCGGCTCCATATGCGCAAGCCCCGCCCTGACCCTCGCGCCATCTTCACCACCCCCGCCCCCAATCGGTTCGGCCATCCCCTCGGATTCGCTCTTTTTAAGATAGCGCTCGATACGTCGGCAGCAGACAGCATCACTCGCCAGATTACGTATGGTCAAAATCAGCTTGGGCAAAATTCTACCTAGCGCGATCAGAAAGGACATAGCCGGAACTCCAGAATGAAACTCATGCCCCTTCCGGGGACACCCATCCTTCCCCTTCTCCTCTCGAACCAGAACCTGCCCGGACAAATCATCGCAGTCAGCGAGTTAAGACGCGATGTGTAAAGACACCACCGCACCGGGCGCACCTACCTCCCGACAATCCTTCTCTTCCGGCAATCCCCCGCCCTCCCCACTGCGGCAGCGATCACAGACCGACGGACCGCGATCGGCGCAGCCAAGCCCGGACGGCGCGGCGGCACGGCGCTTCGGTAATAGCACGATGCCCGCGGCACGCGGGCAGCCGCCTAACCACCGCTCACTCCCCCCTCGCAAAACGTCACAAATCCATTCTTTTGGGTTGCACTCACCTGTCATTCCGGCAAATTGATTCGGCTTCCGCTGAAAGCGCGGAAGCGGGGCTTAGTAACCTCTGCATATACAGCTCGGTCACAGTTTCACTGAGGCCGGGTGGCATGCGCGCATGTCCAGCCGGCAACGGTAAAGGCGCATGCGCCTGTGTGTATGCCAGGTTACTAACATCCGGCTTTGGCCGTCGCCCCGAGAGGACATAGGTGCGACGAATGGGCCAAGGCAGAAGCGAGGATCGTCTATGCGATCCAAGAAGACACAAAGATTCCGGCAGGTTCAGCTTCCCGGACTTCTATCAAAGGGAGAAGCCCCGCCTTATGCGCTTCTTCGCGCGCCAGCTTGGCAATCAGGCGGATGCCGACGAACTTGCCCAGGAGAGCTTCGCCCGCTTCGTGAAGGTCGCGCCCGTCCATGCGCTCGCCAGCCCGCAGGCCTATCTCACCCGCATCGCAACCAATTTGCTGCGCGATTTCGTCTCGCGCGGCGCGACCCTGCTCGCCCAGAAGTCCACGCCACTTGACGACACATATACGCTGGTCGCCCAGATCGACACCCATCGTGCGCTTGCCTCGCGCGAAGAGCTCGCCCATTGGCAGAGCATCCTCCAGCAGCTCTCGCCCGAAACCCTCGACATCTTCGTCGCCAACCGCATAGCCGACAAAAGCTATCGCGAAATCGCGCAGGAGCGCAATGTGCCGCTCTGGACCGTGCAGGAGCATATGAAAAAGGCGTTGCGTCTCCTTGCAGCCCATCGCGAGACAGACAGTGACTGACCAGCCCGCAACAATAACGCCCGAAGAGAGAGAGGAAGCGGCCGACTGGGCAAGCCTCGTCATGGCCGATCCCGACGAAGTTCCTGATCCAAAGGCGCTTGACAAGCTCGGCAAATATCAAGCCGCATTTTCTGCCTGGGCCGCAGAAAACCCTGCCCGCACCGCCGCATATCTAGATGTCGTGGATGATGCCAAGCGCTTTGCGACGGACGTCCATGGCGTGCAACGCAAGCTCTCTACCCAAGCCGCCCTTCGCCACCATAGCGCCAACAAGGCCCCTTTGCTCCTTGCAGCGTCCTTAATCCTGTGCCTCCTGCTCGCCGGCGGTCTGTGGTGGCAAAGCACAGGCACATCCTCTTCCCTCATTGCCACGAGCCAGGCCCGCACGCCGCTTGAAACCAGGATAGGCGAAGTCCGCACCGAGCGCCTCGCCGACGGTACCAGCGTCATTCTCGACACCGATACGCTCCTTCTCGTGGCGATCGACGCCAGAGGGCGGCGGGTCGAACTCAAGCGCGGCCGCGCCCGCTTTCTTGTCGCGCCCGAAGCCGGCCGCAGTTTCGAAGCCCTGGCTTCTGGCACCCGGATCATCGCCCAGGGTGGCAGCTTTGACCTCACCCATCGCACCGGCGTCAGGATCAATCCCATAAAAGGCGAGATCATCGTCCAGCTTCCGCGCGTTGCCGACGAACGGCAGGCAAGGCAGCAAAGCCTCCAGCCTGGCCGCATCCTCGCCTATGACGCTGGACAAACACCTGCGATTGCCCTTCTCTTAGCCAAGTCGTCCGATCAGCAATGGGTGAGTGGCGTGAAGAGTTTCGATAATGTCCCGATCAGCGATGTTATTGCCGAAGCCAATAGCTATAGCGAGACCAAGATCGTGCTCGCCACGCCAGCGATGGGCCAGCGCGAGATATTCGCCGACATCGATATTCGTAACATAGAGCGGGTTGCGCAAGCTCTCGCTATCTTCCTCGACCTCACGATCGACAGGTCGCAGCCCAAACGCCTGCGCCTCGTCGAGCATAGATAGAGGGCGCCCCGCAGTGCCAAACGCTTCAGGCATAGCGCAAGCCGCTCCGCTGTCAGACGGCTTCTTCATTTTCGGATGCAGGAGTTCGTCTGAGGTTTAGATTTTCGAACATATACGAAGCATCACTGTCTATTTTGGCGCATAATCAAACTTTACGCTGGTTTGAATTACTGCTAAAATCCTTAGCATGGCTACGCAAAAAACAGGAAAGCTAAACCGACTCCAGGAGCTTCCGGACGGCGCGCTGGTCGATGCAGCCTGGCTGGAGACGCGCGGCTATTCCTCGTCCCTGCGCAGCCAATATGTAAAGGCAGGCTGGCTCAATCAACCTGGTCCCCGCGTCTATCGCCGCGGAAACGGCCCCCTGCATTGGCAGCACGCCATCATCTCCCTCCAGACCTTCCTCGATTACGATCTTGTCGTAGGCGGCCGCAGCGCATTGGAGGAACTGGGATATAGCCATTATCTAAGCAAGAGGCGGGAGGTTCATCTTTATGGCGTCCGCAAACCACCAAGCTGGCTTGATGCCCTGCCGCTCGACGTTGCCTTTCACTGGCACAATAGCCGCCGCCTGTTTCCCGACGATCCCATTGCCGCCCCAGAACCGAGACATGACGGCGAATCCGTCCCGTTCCTGCCCGGCGCTTTTCTGACCAGTGGCAGTTTCCAGCAATGGGGCATTCGCCTTGCCAGCACGGAACGGGCCCTCTTTCAACTACTGGACGCACTGCCTGCCCATGAAAGCTTTCATCAGGTCGACATGGTGATGGAAGGTTTGTCCAATCTCAGCCCCCGCAACCTGCAGGTGCAGCTAGCCTCGTGCATCAGCGTCAAGGTGAAGCGGCTCTTCTTCTTCTTCGCCGACCGCCATCGCCATGCCTGGCTTGATCGGATCGACCGATCCGCAGTCGATCTTGGTGCTGGCAAGCGCATGCTCGTCAAAGGCGGCAAGCTTGACCCTAGCTATCTCATCACCGTGCCTGGGGATCTCGATGGCCTTTCTTGAAGAGTATCGCAATCAGGTTGCACTGCTGCTGCGGGCCCTTCCCTTCGTGGCAAAAGAAACCGACTTCGCACTGAAGGGTGGCACCGCGATCAATCTCTTTGTCAGGAACATGCCGCGCCTGTCCGTCGATATTGATCTTACCTATCTGCCGGTCACCGACAGGGCGACATCGCTCGCAGCGATCGATGCAGGGATGGTCCGGATCGCCGACAAAATCCGCGCCGCCATGGCCGATGTCCATGTCGCCCCCAGCCGCCTGCAGAAGGAGGGTACCATCACCAAGCTGGTCATCCGCCAAGCCCATGCCCAGATCAAGATCGAGGTGACGCCCGTACTGCGCGGCGCTGTCTATGCGCCTGTCGAGATGGATGTGTCGCCGCTTGTCGAGGAGCAGTTCGGCTATGCGCGCATAGCGGTCGTTTCCTTTGCCGATCTTTATGCAGGCAAGATCGTGGCAGCGCTGGACCGGCAGCACCCGCGCGACCTGTTCGACATACGCGATCTCCTCGCCCATGAAGGGATAAGCGATGATCTGCGCCGCGCCTTCCTCGTTTACATAATAAGCCATAACCGTCCGATGGCCGATATTCTGAAGCCTAGCCGCAAGCCGCTCGACGACGAATATAGGCGCGGCTTTGATGGGATGACGCAGGAGGTCGTGCCTCTGACCGAACTCATCGACGCGCGCGAAGCGCTGATAACAGCAATGGTAGCACAGATGCCTGATGCCCATCGCCGCTTCCTCCTTGGTTTCAAACAGGGTGAACCCGATTGGACATTGCTGGGCGTCCCTAGCGCGGCTGATCTTCCCGCGGTGAAATGGCGGGCGCACAATCTCGCCAAACTGCCCGCGAGCCGCCGAGCAGATCTGCTCAACAGGCTAGAGGGCGTTTTTTCAAAGCAATGATCCTTGCGGCGATAGGTCTGCCGCTTTTGCCACCGCGCATCTGTTCGCGTAGTCCCGCACCGGCCTGGTTTTACGCCAGCACCGCTCATACCGCACATCCAATATTTGTGTCGGCAATCGCCTATTTATCGTGCATCAACCGATGGCCTGAATGGGTATATCGAGAACTGTTCGACCTTCGGTCAGCACAAGGATCGCATTACCGGAAAATTTCATTCGATCCGGAAGGATAAGCCGGGAGGACGGGAGGCGCGGTGCGGGCCTACTTGATGCACAAAGCATTCAAGACAGTAAGCCCCATTTTCGCAAATGCAGCGGCGGCGCGTTCCTGCACGCCGACGTCGATGCCCGTCTCAATCCGTGCTGTGGTCGGCACGATGCTGTCTCCCGACACCTTGTGACGGATCAGAATGCAAACGCATGACAGATATCGCCATTTTCCCTCATTCCCATTGCATCTCCTTACAAGGTGAATTCGGGCCGATAGCAGCTGCTAATCGCTCCATATGCTCTGATATGCCTGCTGGGTCGTCAGTCGCTCCTTTTCCGCTCAGAGGCAGACCGAAAACATGGGCAGGCAACTGATCTCGCCTTCGGATTGCCCGTTTTAAGCCGAATTCGCGATTTCATACCGGCGCAAAAATAGTTGCGAACTTCGTCCTTCAAAATTCTGGTCCTGCGTCTGGCCTATTGAACCCTGAACCGGGGCAGAAATAAATAAAGGGGCAGGCCATGGGTATGAGAAAATTTATCCTTCTGAGCAGCGTTACATTGTCCATGTTTACAGTAACGCAGCCAGTATCAGCGCAAGATCGATCCACCTATTATAGTCTTCCCGAGCAAGATCTTGCAGATGCGCTCCGTGAGATTGCTCGGACCAGTGACCATCAACTGGTGGCAGACGCGAAATCGCTCAAAGGTCAGCGCGCACCCTCACTCGCCGGCGCCTATACGGTCGAAGAAGCATTGACCGTGCTTCTCGCACGTTCGGGCCTTACAGCCGAGATCCGCGACCGCACTATCACATTACGGGGGCGAGACACGCCGTCGCGCGAGGCGGTGACCGGCGCGACGGACATCCAGCTTTCGGTCACAGGATCCCGCATTCGGGGCGCAAAGCCAGTCTCTCCCGTCATCACCGCCTCGCGTGAGAAGATCACCCAGCTTGGCCACTACGATCTTGGCTCCTTCATCCGCAGCATTCCGCAGAACTTTACCGGCGGCCAAAATCCCGGCGTGATATCAAGCGTACAGACAGGGTCGGAGAATACGACCGTTTCCTCGACGATCAACCTTCGCGGCCTCGGTGCGGACGCGACGCTCACCTTATTGAATGGCCATCGTGTCGCCTATGATGCCGTCAGTCAGGGCATCGATATCTCTGCCATCCCACTGGCGGCGATCGATCGGATCGAGGTGGTCGCAGATGGCGCGTCAGCTCTCTATGGCTCTGATGCGGTCGGCGGCGTCGCCAACATCCTGTTGCGCCGCGACTTTGACGGACTCCTCAACAGCGTCAGGATCGGCGCCGCTACGGACGGGGGCGATGTGCAAAAGCAGCTCAGTGCCGTCACGGGTCGTCGATGGACAAGCGGCGGATTCATGGTCGCAGGCGACTTTTCCCACGCCACCGACATTGCGGCTTCCCAGCGCTCCTACACACAGAGCCGCCAACCCAGCATGACCCTCCTGCCCTCGCAACGGCAGGTGAGCGCGGTGCTTGCGGGCCATCAGATGCTGGCGGACGTGGTCGAATTCGAAATCGATGCCCATTATAATCGGCACCGCTCTCGCGCGGCGCTGCCTTATACCGCCACTGCCGACGTGACCCAGAGCGGCATCGTCAGTCGGCCTGATATCGAAGGCTATTCGATCAGCCCCTCGGTCAAGTTCCGATTGCCTGCCGGATGGGAGGCCACCGCCCGCGCCACGCGCGCCATCAGCGACAGCCAGATTATCGCGACCATCTATGCCGGCGGGACGCCGTCTGCGACCAATCATGTTCGCTACAAAAATGATCTTTGGTCGGCCGAGTTCAGTGGCGATGGCCCTCTTTTCGCTCTTCCGGGCGGTGACGCCCGTCTCGCGGTCGGCGCGGGCGTACGTTCCAATGGCCTTGCGGCATCAATTCGGCGGGTGACGACGAGCGCCACGACATCCCTGCTCAATTATCGCGACTCCCAGACCGCGACCTTTGGCTATGGCGAACTCTTCCTGCCGCTCGTCGCGGACCGCAATGCCATTCCCTTTATCCATAGCCTGCAATTGTCCGGCGCAGTTCGCTACGAGCGTTATGACCGGATCGGAGGTCTCGCGACGCCCAAGGTCGGCATAAGCTACCAGCCCTTTGCCGATCTTACGCTCAAGGGGGCTTGGGGCAAATCCTTCAAGGCGCCTACTCTTAGTCAGCAAAATACCGTTCGGCAGGGTGTCCTCCTCTTCCCTGCCTATTATCTGCCTGCTCCGCCCACTAGCCGCAATGTCCTCCAGATCAGTGGCGGCAGCAAAGACCTCGAACCTGAAAAGGCGACCACCCTGACGCTGACGGCAGAACTCAAGCCCCAGGCCATTGCGGGATTACGCCTCGAAGCCAGTTATTTCGATGTGCGCTACAGGAACCGCGTAATCCGGCCCATTGCAGACAGCAGCCAGGCCTTCAAGGCCGAATATGCCAACCTCATCCTGCTCAACCCCACGCTCGAACAAGTGCTTGCAGCAACCGCCAACCTGCCGCTTGGCGTGCAGAACCAGACCGGCGGCGCATATGATCCAGCGAACCTCGCGGCCATCATCTTCAATCAGCTGCAAAATGCGGCACGTCAGCATATCCAGGGAGTCGATGCCTCTGCCTCCTATGACTTCGAAAGAGGCGGCAACAGTTTCAGCCTGGAGGCGAGCGCTAGCTATCTCAAAAGCGATCAGCAGCTGTCTGCCAACCAGCCGATCATCGAGCGGGCCGGCACGATCTTCAATCCGCCGCATTGGCGTGGCCGTGCCAGCGCCAACTGGCGGCGTGGCACCGTCGGGACGACGCTCGCCTATAATTATGTCGGCGGCACTGATGATAACCGTACCCTTACAAGCTATGACGTCGAAAGCTTCCATTCGATCGACGCCACGATCAATTGGCAGCCTGCAGGCAGTGGGCTCCTGTCGGGCTGGTCCTTCCTGCTGTCCGGACAGAATCTCCTGAACGAAAAGCCCTCGCTCATCCGTACGACCAGCGCGGCCAGCCCCAATTTCGACGCCACTAACTATTCAAGCATCGGTCGGCTCGTCAGCTTCACTATTTCCAAGGCCTGGTAATGCTCATATCTCTTGCAATGAGCATTGCTGCAGCAGGGGCGGCCGGAACGCCGGTCGTTCCTGCCATAATCGACTGCCAATCGAACCTTGCGCCGCGCACTGCGCAGACCGAAAGGCGATCGGTCACGGACAAGGATTTGATCGAGACACTCGATCTTGGCTCCAATGCTGGCCTCGAGACAGGAAGCTTTTTTTCGGTCGGTCCTGACAGACGTGTTGCAGCGGCGATCCGTCGCGCAGACATTGACAGCAACAGCTATTGCACGGGCATCATGGTCATTGATGCTTCAGGTTCAGCGCGGCTGATCGATGCCGGCCCAGGCGCTGCCTTCTGGCGGTTCGACAATTTCTACGGCACCAACGGCTTTCCGACGGGCTCTCCCAAACTCATAACGCCCCGCTGGTCAAGCGACGGCCAGTCGCTTGGCTTTCTGAAATTTGTGGACGGCAAGCTTCAGCTCTGGCTCTGGCGCGATGGCAGCAAAGCGCGTGCCATAGCGGCGAATGATCAGGATATCATAGATTTTCGCTTCACCAAGGATGGCACCGCGCTTGTCTACAAGATACGGGACGAAGCCCAACAGCAGGCGATCCTCCGTTATGAAGCCCTTCAGGGCTTTCATTATGATGAACGCAGCTTTCCCTTCTTCTCCAGTCGCCCCTTCCCCATCGGCAAGCCAGGCGATCTTCATCTGACAGCCTCACTGACGGACGGCAGCATTCACAAAGCCAGCAGCGATGAAATAGCCATGTTGTCGCCTAAGGCCAATGACGGACCGGAACCGATCATGGTGCCCAACAGCAAGGGCATATATCATATTGCCATGCAGTCGGGTCGCACTACCCTGACCTGCGCAAGCAGTCTATGCACAGATATCGAAGGCACACCCTGGCTCAGCGCGCCGAACATGATAGGCTATATGCGCCGCGAAGGCTGGGCAAAAGGGACGACGGCCATATATCAATGGTCACCGGGTGCGGCCGCCCCCCGACGCCTCTATGCCACTACAGACCTGCTCATCGACTGCGCGCCATTCGGGCAAGATGTGCTGTGTGGCCGGGAAGGATCAAAGCGCCCACGCACGCTTGAACGGATCAATCTCAAAACACGCCGCTCATCGACTCTGTTCGATCCCAACCCTGCCTTTCATACCATTGCCCTTGGTCAGGTCGAGCGGCTGAACTGGAAAAATGATCGCGGTATCGAATGTTTCGGGGATCTCACCTATCCGCCAGATTATCAGCCTGGCAAAGCCTATCCGCTGGTCGTTGTGCAGTATGAAAGCCGCGGCTTTTTGCGCGGCGGCACAGGCGATGAATATCCGGTGCAACTTTTCGCACGCGCAGGCTATCTGGTCCTCACCGTCCAGCGGCCGCGCTCCCCTTTTTATGGCCTCGGCTTGGCGTCGATCGAACGACAACGCCTCCAGAACAAGGATTTTGTGGAGCGGCGCAGTATCCTGTCAGCGATCGAGACCAAGGTCAGCCAGCTCGTCGACGCCGGCATCGCCGATCCTGACCGTATCGGCATTACCGGTCTCAGCGATGGTTCGACCACCGTCCAGTTCGCTGCCTTGCACAGCCGTCTGTTTCGGGCGGCTGCAGTGAGTGGCTGTTGCTGGGAGCCGTCGCAGACCTGGATATCGGGGCCTGCGCTCCAAGCCCATTATCATGCACTCGGATGGCCTGCGTCTCCGCAAGACGATATCCCGATGTGGCGGGATATCTCGCTCAGCCGCAATGCCAGCCATGTTGCCTTTCCTCTTCTTATCCAGGCAGCGGATGGCGAATATCGTGTGGCGTTAGAAGCCGTGCACGCCCTGCGGGCAGCAGCAAGCCCGGTGGATCTCTTCGTCTTTCCCGACGAAGCCCATATCAAACGTCATCCAGCGCAGCGGGCCAGTCTCTATGCCCGAAATCTTCGCTGGTTCGACTTCTGGCTACTTGGCAAGCGACCCGCCGGGAATGGCCCGGATGCACAGGAGGTATCACGATGGGCGGATATGCAGAGGGCGTGGCCCAAGAAAGAATAGTCCCTCAGCGTCGCGCGAGGGCAGGCAGGCTGAGCGCTAAAGGCGCTCAGCCCTCAATGCCGCGCCAACCTGCGATCCAAGCCTCCATGTCGAGCAAGGTCAGGAGCCGGACGTAGGACAAGCCCATCGTTGGCCCGCGCGTCAGGGCCAGATCGATTGCGGCAGCATCTACCAGCTGGCGACGGACAAGTTCTCCATCAAGAAGCCGCGCCCTGATCTCGGGGCCATTGCGTTCCAGCAGCTCCATCGCAAAGCCGCTAGGACTTCCCTTGCGCCTGCGTTCGCGCACCAACAGGGGTAACGCGTTGGCATAGGCACGGCGCGCTACCGCCCGGTCTCTACCGCCCTCCACCATTTTCCAGGTTGGAATCGCAAGCGCCATCTCGACCACGGGCTGCGACATGAGCGGATTAACCATGGGCAGACCATAGACCCGCAGATAGCCTTCCAGATGGTTTTGGACCCGTAATAGAAAGGCGACCTGCCCTGCTTTGCCGGGCCGGTCGACCCGTTGCATGTCCAGCCAGGCATGGGTCGGCGGATGCTGAATCATCTGCGCTGCGATTGCAGGTGAAAGCATCGATAGATTTAGTGTCCAACGATAGGGTCGGCGCATTGCACCGATGGCGCTTACCGCAGCCCGTGCAGCCGTCCAGACAGATGTCTCCGTGATCTGTCCAATGTCGCGAAGCGTACGCAGCGCCTCCAGCCCCGGCCCCTTAGCCCGCACACAGTCGAAAAATGGACGCACCGAACTGCTATTGTAGAAAACATTGTCACCTCCATTGCCGGTGAAGACGCTATCAGCCCCGATCTCGCTCGCCAGGCGCACCATGGCGGCATGATAGGCAACCTCGTGGATCTGCCCGATCGGCTTTGGAAAATGCCGCGCGACCGAGCAGGAGAGATCAATGTCATGATGATCATAAAATGGCTCATGCAGCCGCGCGTCGACGGCTTCTGACATGGCGCGCGCATAGTCGCGCTCATCGCCATTTGCATTGGCTGTCACCATCGTCGCACAATGAAAATCACGTCTGCTTGTCGCGAGCGCGGCAACGACGATCGAGGAATCAAGCCCGCCCGAAAGGGTCGCTAATGCGCGATCGGACGTCGACGCCCAAGAGGCAACGCAATGATCGACCGTACGCCTCAGCCTTTCCGCCTGAAGTTCCTCGTCCCATATGTCCGGCGGCGCCATATGATCCCGGGGCGACCAGAATGTCTCAGGCTCACGCATGTCCGGCAGGAACCTGCGCAACGTTCCTGGCAACAACTCCTCAAGCCCTTCGATCGCTGTCGACGTGCAGGGCAGATCCTTGGCAACAAGATAGCGCGGTATTGTCTCCCAGGCGATAGCGGGTTTCAGGAGTCCGGCCCTAACGAGAAGCCCAGCATCGGAGGTCAAAACCCAACCCAAATCGGTCTTGAGACAATAGCAGGGCATGGCGCCACCGGGATCGCGGGCGACGCTGATATGTCCTCCCTCCACCAGCACTGCAATATAACCGCCCCAGAATCGACGAGACAAGAGATCGAGCCGGTCTGCACCTGCCAGTTCTTCCAGCCATTTGTCGTCCTGTGGCAATATCCTTCGCGACGGGCCATGGCGCGCGAAAAGAGTGCCAATGAGCGCTCCCCCGCTGCCGGGCAGTGGCAGGACCATGTCATGGGCGGTGCCAAGGATTGCAAATCCGTCGCCCTTTGTTACCAAATAGAGGCCGGTGCGCTCGGCGATATGGTCGATGCACGCGCCGCTCTGGCTTGTCGCGTCCGAACCGAGCAACAGGATGTAGCGGCCCAGAGTCATATCGCGAGTAGCGGCTCGAATGGCCGGACATTCTCCAGCCGGTCATTAAGAACGCAGTCACCTGCCTGGACCCAGCAATGGGCCGAGAATGGCGCCGCGCTGACGCCCAGCACCAGTCGTGCTTCCATGCCCGCGCCTCGCACCACATGCAGAAATGCGATCGAGCTCGTCAGACAATGGCCCGCGCGCCAACGCAGCGCCCTGCAGGCCAAGAAAGCTGAGCAGATGTCGATCCACATCGCTAATTGTGGCGTGTCCCATTCGATAGGCCCGATCGGCCCCTCTTCCCTGATCTGCGCGATAATGACGCCCAACGCTGTCGTCTTGAGCCTGATCGCCGCCCTCAGCTGCGCCAGGATGAAAACAAGACTTTGCCGGGAAAAAGGTGACCGGACGACGGGATGTATTTCACGCAGCGCGCGAGGGACCGCAGCAGGCAGAATTGGCGCTGACTGCGCAGCGGTCTCTAAGAGAATGCCAGCGTGAATGAGCTGGGGCAGCACTTGGGTCTGCGCATTGCCGCGCACAAGTTGCTGAAATGCCTCATCCCACTGAGGATGCAGCCCGAAATAGCGATCGGCGTCGACATCAAGGAAGATCGCCCGACCACCGGTTATGCAGAAGGAGAGTCCCTCTCTTAGCCTATACCCCATGCGATCACTCCGCGCTGGCTGGTCTTGCTACAAAGAGGCGCGCATCCTCCGTGAAGAAAATGCGCGCCTCCCGCCGGTCAGTCGTCGGCGATCCCCAACTGACGGACCTGACCGCCTATATTGTCGGAATCGTCGAGCGCAGCGCCCTTTGTTTCGACCGAGGCAGCGCCCAGATCGACAACCAGTGTTTCATGTTCGATGATGCTCGTCATGTTCATCTCCATCACAAAGCCGCACTATTTGCGGCGTCCATAATGGTAGGCGACATTTGCCATATATCAGATCTTATAAGCGCCCATTTTGACAGCTTATACGCTTGCTTTGTCAGCTGACTTACAGACTGGTAGTCTCCGACCTGTTAAGCCGTTAATTTAATGGAACTGCTAAATGGACACTGCTCTGGTAGCAGCCAATGAAATCTCATCAGCGCGTAACAGGCGTCGACGGTGATATTGCCACATCGCGACACGCGTCGCATTTCTGTTGCCCGAACGGGTGACGTTCCAGAGTGTCGCGAGTTCTTCACCGTGCCGTCCGATCCCCCCCTCATGCAGCCGCATGATGGCGAGTCGCTCTCCCGCCTGGATGATGGCGTCGAGATGCTCGCCATTGGGCGAACAGCCTGCCAGCAACGCGAAGAAGTCGGCCGCAGCGGCGGCGATGACAGCACCATCTGCTCTTTTGTTGACTAAGGCGACAGGCGGAGCGCCAATTTCATCGAAGCGGATCATCACCTTCACGATCAGGCGAACAATGTCGGCATGCCAACTATAGAGATGAAAGGCGCTGCGCCTGCTAAGGGTCGGAATCGCGAAGCCGCCACCGCCCTGCATGTCGACAAGTCGCTCGCCGACCAGGCGATTCAAAGCATCGCGGACCGGGGAAATACTGGTGCCGAACCTCTCGGCAAGGGTCTGGGCGACTAATGGCAGGCCCGGCTGAACCTTGCCTGCCATGATCAGCTGCTTGATCTCCCGGTGAACCCGGGCGGCCGTATAGGCGTCAGGCGCCATGTCGCCACCTATGCTGCAGAGCCTGAGTCTACCGGACCATTTTGCCCACCACCCGTCGGGCGGAGAAAGGCCCGCAGGCTCAGGCCGGATATAAATTCTATGCAGCGGGCTTCGAGTTCATACATGTCATCGAGGAAAAAATGGCGTGGAAAGTGCATATGATGCTCCAGAAACAGCATGGGAATGAGGAGATGCGCCGCCGAAAGGCCAAGGGCGTGCGTGCAGGCGACATGATCGTCGAAACGGGACTTCGGGTTGCCCGCCTCGATTTCGCGCAGCCAGCGCACGCCGATCCCGACATCGGCGGCAAGTTGCTGTTGGGTTATACGATGGCGCCTGCGCCGTTCTTCAATGCGGCGACCAGAGATCGACTTGACCTCGGCCAGTATCGACGCCCCCTCTTCAAAGGCGCCGCCTTGAGATGAGATCATCAGGTCCTCCCTGATCGCGTCTCAAAGCGTCCATGCACGTTCCAACGACCGCAGATTCGCGTGGATGACGCAATGCGTCAAATATATTCGTTTCCATTTTGAGAGTATCGATTTTCACCGTGGCGCAGTCGCGTGCTCGGTATAGGCAGACATGGCGTTCCAGTGCCGCCTTTGTTCTGATCGGATCGGATCGGATCATATCTCTCGCTGTCGCTCGACCCTGCTATTTTTTTGCGATGGCCGCCTGAACGCGCTGCCACGCCTTTGCCAGCTCATGTTCTTCGCAGCTTTCCATCAGCGCGATCGCCAGATTGTGCAATGCCCCTGCAGAGAGACGGACACCGATCAAATCCGATTCCGCGAGCCGATGGAGGATGGAGTCCGTCGCGCCATTGAGCGCAGCGGTTGCACCCACAAAATGCTCGCATTTGCCTGCCAGGCGCTTGAGCGATGGCATTGCCAGCTCTGCCACGAGCGCGTCGGTTTCCACATTTTCCATGAGCATCACCGCAACGCCGAGGGTTGCGCCATAGGGAATGAAGCTCCTGGCGATCCGGGCGAGACGGTGGTGCTGGGCAAGGAACAGGTCTGTCCCCTCTTCCGACAAGCGCAGCCGGTACGTCCGCGAACGATGCCCTGTCATGCCTCAAGCCCTTTGCGATTCGGGTGGATGACCCCCTGATCAAGACGACCGAGCGCGAATTTGAAGTCGCTCACCTCCAATTTTTTCTCAAGGTTGCCCAAAAAGCGGCACTGAGATGCCGAAAGCGGCACTTCAGTGCCGCTTTCGGCATCTCAGTGCCCTCCCCATTGCGACCCTGAAAAAGCTGGCGCAACTGATGGCCATCGCGATGCGGACGACAAATTTCAGACTGCTTCGGCAGAGAAAAGCCAAGCCTGGCCGTCATCTTGCATCGCACCGGAGGGCTGAACGCCTTAGCAACAGGAGACCTATATGAGACTGGCAATTGGGCCTGCCGTTGCGGCAGGGATGGTATCGGCCGCCTTGCTGGTGCCGACAATCGGGTGGGCGCGCCCGGCGGCAATGCCGGTGGCCCTTACACCCCTGGCGCATCTCGATATCGGAGAGGCGAAGGGGCAATTTGTTATCCGTCCTATACCGGCTGCATCCCGGACCTCGCCTGATCTTTTGCCGATTGGCGTATCGATCAGGATCGATGCACGCCTCATTGAGGCCCAGGCCCGGCGTTACGGGGAACTGGTCCGATGAGATACGCACCTGCGCTAACCGCCTTGGCCTCCATTTTCGCGTTTGCCGATCCCAGCCAGGCTGAGGACGCCACGGCGGAACCCAGCCTTGCCATTGTTGCGAAGGCCGCAGAGAAACAGCTGCGCCAGACCTTCACCAATCTCCAGTTCGAGGATTTCGGGCCATCGCCGGTTGCAGGGCCGATTTATCAGGCAAGTGCCGGTGGCCGGCTTATCTATTATGCCCCGCAAAGCGAGCATATCCTCTTTGCGACCATCTATGATCGCAATGGCCTCAACCTGACGGCGCTGGATCAGGAAAACCGGGCGCGCAAGCAATTATCAGCGATCGATCCGGCGCAGGCCCTGGCGATCGGCCCGGAGACTGCGCCCACTATCATCGAGTTTACCGATCCCGACTGTCCCTATTGCCGCGCGCTCGACCGCTTCTGGGCGATGAAGGCTGCCGAAGGAAAGCCGGTGCGCCGCCTCGTCTTCTTCGTGTCGGGCATTCACCCGGACGCCGCATCAAAGGCCGAGCATATCCTTTGCTCGCCCGAACCGACAGCTGCGTTCAAAGCCATATATGATGGCGCGAAACCGGCAAAGCTGGAGACCTGTGCCAAAGGACGCGCCAAGGTCGAGGCTGACGCTGCGCTGGTCCGCAAGATCGGCGTGAGCGGGACACCCACCCTGATCGCCAATGGCACGATCATTTCGGGGTTCCAGCAGGCGCAGCTGGAGGCGTTTCTCGATACGCCACCAAGTACGCCACAAGGAAAGCCCGCGTCGAAGGCATCGTCCGATGCAAATCGGTAATGCCTCTCATCCTGCCATGGCTCGCTTGTCTCCCGCCCATGGGGAAACAGGCGGACCGGAATGCCGGCGGTCGTGCGCTCATGGAGCTGTCCCATGCGACCTTTGGCATGCCAGCGAGATTGTTCGCGGGCGAGGCGTAGCTGCGGACGGCTCCCTTTCCGATGGAGACCCAAGATGATGACCCTATCGCGCAACCGCGCGCTTGCCCTTGCCGACCATGGCGCCACTGCCCTTGTGGCGCTGCTCGCCATGACCGGTATCGCCCATGCTTTTTCCGCGCCCGCCGCCGGCGACCTTGGCTACGATATTTACGACATCGTGGTGAACCAGGGCGTCAAGGGACCGCTGGGCTTTGTCGGCGGCGTTGCGGCATTCCTGTTTGGCGTATCGCGCCTCTTTTCCAATATCATGATCGGTATCCCGACCATCGTGGCGGCGGTCTGCCTCATCAAGGCCGACAGCATCCTCCAGTCCTTCGGGATGACCATCTGACCTGATTGGCACGGATTTCGGGTTTTACCCGAACGCCATGCCTTCCGAGCTGGAAAGCCAATGGTGGCTTTTCAGAACGCCCCGCCGTGCGGGTAGCGAAGCCTGAGGAGAAGGGTATCATGGACGAACGTCTACCCCAGTATCTGCATCGGCCTGTCCAGATTCTCTGGTTCGGGTCGGACGAGTTCATACTGGTCATGTCGACCATCTTCGTCGGACTAATCGTTGGCGGACTGATCGGCTGGTCGCTCGTTGGTGCCCTTCTCCTTTTCATCCCCTGGAAGCGGTCCAAACCCCGCGGCTTCCTGCCGCATCTCGCCTGGCGCTGGGGACTGCTGGCCTTTCCCCATTATCCAGGGCCCACCCAGACACTCTTCTACGAGTGAGGGAGAAGGCAAATGTCGCTCTTTAGCCGCAAGGCCAGTGCTCCGCCCGATCCGCTGATCGGCAAGCCTGCCAGCTTTGGCATTCACCGCTATCTTCAAGGTTCCTCGAACCTCTTTGAAGAAAACCGCCTGCTTAAATTTGCGATTGTCGGCTTGTTCGGTATCACCGCGGTATTGGGCGCAGTTGTCTATTCCAGCGACCAGAACCGGCGCACGGTCGTCGTACCCTTCGGTGCCAGCGGCGATCTCTATGTAACCGGTTCCAAGCCATCGAGCGGCTATTTGCGGGCCGTGACGCGTAACATCGTCACTCTGTCGGGCACCTACTCAGCTTATTCCGCCGATCGCCAGTTCCAGGAACTGCTCTCGATCGTGCACCCCTCCGCCTATGAAAGCATGCGCGACACGCTGAACGGGGTGCTCGACGAACTCTCGACCAATCCGACCCTGTCGATCGCCACCTATATCCGGCCCGATCAGCCCGTCAGCTGGACCGACAGCCAGATCATGGTCCCGGTCGAAAAGGTCCGCGTCATCGGCGGCGTCATCCGCAAATTCCGCGGCACGCTGCGCATTGGCTACGCCATCGAAAATGGCCGCTTCTGGCTCACCCGCCTGTCCGAGGAGAAATTCGATGCCGAACTTGGGTAAAGGCGCGCGTGCGCCGCGCTTCTGCGCGTTGCGCAACCGCACGCCACTTTGCAGCCTTGCTCTTGTCATGGCTATGCCTGCCTTCGGACAGTCGATCACCGCCCTGCCCGATCAGACCAGCACAATCCGCCTCTCCAACCGCGACGTTAATCATCTGGTATGCGTTGGCGGCGAAATCGAGGATGTCAAATTCTCGGCGGAGAAAGCGATCAGTGTCGAGAAAGGCGGTTCGGACGCCTGGATCAAATTTCTGGTAAACGAGGTCGACGACGCAGGTGCCGTCACGCGTAGCTTCGTGACAACGGCTTCAGAATTTTTCGTCACCTGCAATGGTGCCATCTATCCGCTCTATGCCGAGCCATCGGATATACCGGCCCAGACCGTCACGCTCGTGCCAGGCAGCACCCAGCGCGCCAGAGCCAATGATGAGCTGTTGGGGCCGCTGGTCGAGGAAGAGCGCACCGTCTCGATCACGCTAGCCATGCTCCAGGACCGTATCCCGGCGAGCTTCTCGGCCGTCGCGCCGCGTGCCGGACTCATCCATGTCGCCACCCTGCCTGACGCCCGCATCAGCGAAATACGCCGTGTCGCGGTCGAGGGCTCTGGTCTGTCCGCATCGGAATATAGAGTCGAGGTGCCCACAGCGACCCAGCTGGATGAACGGCTGTTCCTCGATTCAGCACTGGGCACACGGATATTCTCGGTCACCGCCGACAGACTGGATCTTAAGGCTGGTGAAACAGCACGAGTCATCATTGTGCGTCGGGGAGAGGGGCTGTGAGCGAGAAAGTCCCGCCGCGCAGCCGCAGCCGCGCTGCCCCATTCAAACCGCAGGCCAGCGAAGTCGACAAGCCTTACGAAACAGACGCCTCCCAGATCGCACCCCCCGAACCTGGCCCGCCGATTTCTCGCGGTCCGGCCCTGCTTGACCTCAAGATCCATTGGGCCGCCATGTCAGCGAGCCAGAAGCTGCGGGCCAAACAGGCAGGCCTTGCCGCCACCGTCGCGGTGCTCGGCTATGGCCTATACACCGCTTCTGGCAGTTCATCGGCTGATCAGCCTGTCATCCCTGCCGCCTCTAAACTTGATATGGGCGCGGGACTGCGCGGCGACAGCCTTGAAACCAAGCTGCGCGGCGATGTCCGCAAGATCCTCGACGGCCAGGCATTGCTTGGCGATCGCATCACCGCGATTGAAGAGGGCAAGGTCGTCCCCGGCAGCAAGCCACCGGACTCTCTGTCGGATGGCGACAACCTCCCCTCTGCGCTCCCAGGCAGCGCGCCGGCTTTTCCAGACCCTCCAGGCAATGCCGAGCTGGACAGCGCGATGGGCGATATTCCTCCTCCTGTCCCACCAGTTGCACCGCCCGCACCTCCAGCGCCACCGGTGGAAAAGACCGTCGGCGCGATCGGCGCTGCGTCCGCCACCCTTTCAGCCGTAGCGGGAAAGGAGGGAACGCCGTCGGCATCGCGAAAAAAGACCCGGACGATCTATTTGCCGCCTGGTTTCATGAAGGCGCGGTTGCTCACCGGTATCGACGCGCTGGCGAGCCGAGACGCGACGTCCAATCCGGAACCCCTGATCGCCCGCGTCCAGGCCCCCGCCGTCCTGCCCAATGATGTCAAAGCCAATCTGGCCGGCTGCTTCGTCATCGGCAACGCGACGGGCAGCCTCGCTAAGGAACGGGTCGAGGTTCAGCTGGTCTCGCTGTCCTGCGTCGATTTCGACGAACATTCGGTGGTCGACATGCCCGTCAAAGGCTTTTTTGTCGATACCGATGGCAAGAAGGGCCTGTCAGGCAAAGTCGTAACACGCGCCGGCGCAGCGCTGGCACGCACCTTTATCGCCGGCACCGTCAGCGGCTTTGCCAGTTCGGTCGAGACCAGCTTTGGCGATCTCTCGACCTCGGCGCTCGGATCGGTGCGATCGCTCGACGCGGGCGATGCCGCCAAAAGCGGGCTGGCAGGCGGCCTCTCCAAATCCTCCGACAAGCTCACCGACTTCTATCTCGATCTCGCCCGCCAGGCCGGACCCATTGTCGAGGTCGGCGCAGCCAAGGATGTGGTGGTCGTCATCCAGGAGGGGGTGACCCTCGAAATCAAACCCACAGCGGGGAGCAAATTCTGATGTCGATCCTTAGCGAAAATAATGGGACCACGCCGCCATTGCCTCGTGCGTCGGGCTGCCCCGGTCGCAGCATCCTCCTGACGGGCGCAGTGTTGCTGCTGCCCGCCTGCACAACTGTCGGCTCACTGATGTCGCCCTATAGCGAAAAGTTCAGCTGCAAGAATAGCGACCATGGCCAGTGCATCCACCCGGACAAAGCCTATGCCGACGCGATCGCCGATATGCCGTCGCGCTCCGACCCGGCGGTGACCAACGACAAGGCGCTGCTGCGTGACAAGGCTAAAAGTCCCGCCAACAGCGGTGCGGGCAAGAACAGAAATAGCGGCTCTGCGCCCTTCAGCGGCTATCGCGACAGCGTGTATCGCGAGCTGCAGGGTCTGGTCGAAGCGCCGGTTACGCCGATGCTCCGGCCAGGGCGCACGGTCCGCACGCTGATCCTGCCCTATGCCGACCGTGAGCGGCCCGACCGGCTGTACATGCCGCGCTATGTCTATGCCATTCTCGAACGACCCCAATGGGTGGTCGGCGATTATCTCGTCAATCCCGTCCAGCCTGTAGCGCGCGTCCCCATACTCGAACAGATACGCGAGCGGCCGTCAGGTGATCGCGCCAGCCAAGGCGAAGCGGCCGACGTGCCTGCTTTGCCTGTGGAGGCACAGCCATGAGCCCGCTCGGCGCGCGTCATGGCGGCGGCCTGACCATCTCAGCGTTGCACCGCGCGGTTGCGCGCGACGCCTATTCCGATTTTCTGCCGATGGTCGCCTGGGACGCGCAGGAAGAAGCATTCCTGTGCATCGATGATGGCTGGGGCCACGCCTGGGAACTTGTGCCATCGGCCTATATGTTTGCCCATGTCCATCAGGCGCTGCTGGGTTTGCTCAACGTCCATTTTCCCGATGGCACGGTTCTTCAGCTCCACGGCTTTGCCGATCCGCTGATCGATGATGCGCTTGACGCTTTTCTGGATCTGAAGACCCGGCCCGATCCGCTGATCCAGGCCTCAGCGCAGCGCACCGCCGATTATATGCGCGCCGGCACCCAGGGGTTGGACGCGCTGCACGGCATTCCCGTCCGCAATTTTCGGCTATTTCTCTCGATCAAGACGCGGGTGAAACTGGGCTCGGATCTGCGACGGCAGGTCGAAGAGCAGCTGTCCAAGCTTGGCATCCGCAGGTTGCCGCCAGAAGACCTGGTGCGCTTCTATCGCAGGATATTCAACGGTCTCTTCGCGACTGCACCTGGCATATTTGCCGATGGCAGCAATGGTCATCCCGCTCCCCCTATCCGCAAGCAGATCATCGATGCCGGACCCGACCTGCTGTTCGACGGGTCGGAGGTCTTTCTGGGGCGCCAGGTCGCGCGCTGCCTGACGCCGCGGGCCCCCGCGCGACGTATCACCGCAGAGCGCGCCAACCGGATCCTGGGCGGCATGCGCGGCGCTGCCGAAGATAGCGATCAGATTGGTGGTCCCTTCCTCATCACGCTCAACATCCTCTTTGATCATAGCCAGTTTGAAATTCACAAACGCGCCCAGATTTTGTCCGCACAAAAAGCCGCAGGCAGTTTCGCGGTCGAGGTCGGCAAGCAGATCGAAGAAATTGGCTGGGTGCTGGACGAAGCAGGCAATAGTCGCTTCCTCTCGGTCATCCCGATGGTCTGGGTGTTTGGTCGCGACAGCGCACAGGCGCGCGAAATGGCGGCGCGCGCCAAGCGCCTGTGGGAGAGCGAACCGCTTCCCTGGATGATGCAGGAGGAGAGCTATCTCAATCCGGTCCTGCTGCCGATGAGCCTGCCCTTTGGGCTTTATCCGGAAAAACGCATGATGCGCCTTCTGGAACGCGACTTTCGCATGCCGGTCAAAGCCGCGGTGCTCCTGGCCCCGGTGCAGAGTGACTTTCGTGGCGGTGGCCGCCCGGCGCTGCTCTATACCGGGCGCAAGGGCCAGCTTATCACGCTCGATCTGTTCGATCCGCGCATCAACAATTATAATTTCATTGTTTCTGCCGAGAGCGGCGCAGGCAAGAGTTTCCTCCTCAATAACCTGTGCCAACAATATTATGCGCAAGGCGCGCTCATCCGCATCATCGATATTGGCGGGAGCTATCGCAAACTCTGCACGCTCTGCTCAGGGCGCTATATTGACATTGGCGAGGAGCGCCTGGTTCTCAATCCCTTCGATATGGGGTTTGCGCTCGATGGCGACGACCGCCAGTCGGCCATTTCCATGGCGGTCGCCATCGTCGCAGAAATGGCCAATGCCGCTACCCGCAAGGGCGTCTCGACCTCGGAATGGAATCTGCTCAAATCCGCTGTCCAGTGGACGATTGATGAAGGCCATGCCGAGGAAGGCATTGATGCGGTTCGCGCATGGCTTGGCGCCTATCCGCAATTTGCGGCTTCCGATCTCGACCGGGTCGATCATCTGGTTCCCGTAGCGCGCGAGCTTGCCTTCAATCTGCGCGATTTTGGCAGCGAAGGCGCGTACGGCCATTTTTTCAACGGGCAGTCCACCTTCGACATCAGCCACGACGAATTTGTCGTGCTGGAGCTCGAACGGCTCAAATCCATGCCGGACCTGTTCAACGTCATCGTCATGGTGGTGGTGAATGCAGTCACGCAGGAGCTCTATCTTTCGGCACGCGACCGGCCCCGCTTTGTACTGTGCGATGAAGCCGCCCAGTTCATGACGCGGAGCGAAGGCCAGGATCTCTCCCGGCTCGCCGAAGCGTTCGGCCAGGGCTACAGGCGGGCGCGCAAATATCAGGGCAGTTTCGGAGTGGTGCTCCAGTCGCTCAATGACCTGCTGCTCTTTGGTGGCACGGGCCAGGTGATCCTGGAAAATGCCGCCACCCGTTTCCTGCTGCAGGGATCGACCTATGCCCAGGCGGTAGAGAACAAAATACTCGATTATTCCGGCTTCGTGCTCGATCTGTTGAAGTCGGTCCGCAACAACAAGCCCCATTATAGCGAGGTCTTCATCGACTCCCCGCTGGGCCTTGGCGTGGCCCGCCTCGTGGTCGATCCCTTCTCCTACTGGATCAATACGTCAGCCCCCAATGAGGTGGCGGCCTTCGACGCATTGATCCGGGCGGGGCGCAGTCCGTTGGAAGCCGTGTGCGAACTGGCAGGCGTCGATCCGGCGCAGATATTGCCTTCCCGATCCGGCGAGGAGATTGTCTGATGCGCCGGACAGCCCCCCATCCAGACCAATTGCCGCTGGGGTTTGGCAAGGATGCCGAGATCGAGCGCATGATCGAGACGCGGGTTGCGATCCGCGCCGAGGCTGAGGCGGTACGCTGGCGGTTCCGGCTGATGATCGTGGAAACCGTGCTTCTCACCACGATGGTGATCGTCACCGGGCTGGTTCTCCACCAGCCCACCGCGATCATTGCGCGCGGCGCGCTTTTGATTGGTGCGACGTGCCTGAGTACGGGCATCCTGCTCATTTTGCTGACCGGCTTAATGGGCAAGCTTTTGTCCAGGACCCGTCGCTGGCGGGCACGGCGCAGCGAGGCGATCCTACCATGGCGGCGGCCATGAACGGGATATTCTCGCCCCGGCCCTGCCAGACCGCTATCCGGTTGATGATCGGCACGCATTTGCTGCTCATCATTGAGGCAGGGCTTCTCGCTTGGTCGACAAGCATCATCGATATGCCGCTTCGGCTTATCTTGGGCGGTACCGCGCTGCTTGCCCTTTTCGCCTTTGCAAGCGCTGTTCATGGTGGAAGCGGCGGTGATGGAGATGTCTGGCGACCCCGGCGCGGCCACGCCGCCGCCGCCATGCGGGAGGCAGGGCGATGAAGCGCATAATGTCTGATTCCGCTGGCCGAGCGCGCTGCCGGGCGACGACCATGCTACTTGCAACGGCTCTCCCTGCCGCGGCACTGGCCAATAGCGCTACGATCGGACGGACCTGGCCGATCGCCGAGGCTGATGCACTTGCGGAAATTGAAGCCCGAGCCGCGCGCCAGCCTGCCAATATGGCAGCCAGCTTCGGGCCGCGTTCCGGTTGGTCGGCGATGCAGTCCGCCCCTCTGGCCAGGGTGACCCAAGATCGCACGCGCTACGTCGTACCCTTCTACACGCTCGATCAGGAGATCCGCCTTCCCGATGGCAAATTACTCTATCCCAAAGGGTTCACCTTCAATCCGCTGACCTATGTGTCGCTCCCCCAAAGGCTGGTAATCGTCACGCCGCGCGACCTTCCATGGGCGCTCGATCATGCCGCGCTGACCGATTTCATCCTGCTGGCGTCTGGCGGTGCTGGTGATGCTGACGCGATTGCGCTGGGGGAGCGGCATGGCCGCGCACTTTTCATCCTGGAAGATCGGGTGAAAGAGCGGCTCGGCATCACCCACGCGCCCGTCATTGTGCGACAGATGGGGCAGCGCCTTGAGTTGCAGGAAGTGCGGGTTGATCCTCGTGCTGGCGCAAAGGCAAGCCGATGATCCGCGCCCGCACCCTTTTGCGTTCGGCCGCGATCGGCATGACGATTGCCCTGATTTCGCCAGCGACACCAGCCCACGCCTCGAAATGCGAGGCAGGCACGATCTTCAATCCCGTAACCAAGGTCCGCTGGAACTGCATCTTTCCGATCACCATCGGCGGCGTCCGGGTCGGCAGTTTTGACAAGCTCGACAAAGCACTCGATGCCCAGTCGGCCTCAAAACCCCTATGCGCCTGCCGAAAGGGGGCCAGCTTCTGGTTTGGGGTGAAGGTCAGCTTCTGGTCTCCCAAGCGCATGGTCGATGTCGTGACAGAACCAGGCTGCATGATGGCGCTGGGCGCCGATCTCATGCCGACCGGCGGCAAGCTCCAGGGCAGCCAGTCCTCAATCGCCGACGGCACCAATAGTCGCAAGATGTTCGCGCAGATGCACTATTATATCGCGCCGGTCTGGAAGATGCTCGACATGTTCACAGACCTGCCCTGCATCGAAGATGAAGGGTTCGACGTCGCGATGATTACCGAGGTCCTGCCAACCTGGCAGTCAGGCACGCTTGGCGCGATCATTCAACCTGAAGGGATCCTCTTTGGCAACCCCGCAGCGGGCCTTGCCTGCATGGCCGACAGCGCCGCGGCGGCAGCGGGCAAGGTCATCGACCCGCTCTTCTGGTGCATGGGCAGCTGGGGCGCGACCTATCCGATCGCAGGCGACATCCATTTCGATGACAGTGTCGAGGCCTGGGCGGGATTAGCCGCACGCGGCACTTTCATGATGGGGCGGCTTGGCGCGCTGACCATCTCGTCGGCTGATGGCTGCTCGTTCAAACCGCAGCCGATCTGGACCAAGAGCCGCTACAAGCTGCAGCTGATGGAGCCGGTCAAGGGCGGCAAATGCGTCAATATCGGGCGTCCCGGCGCGCTCTGGTCGAGCGCCAAACATGCGCCGGGCAAAGACAATGCCCAGTTCATGCTGTTTGAGAAGGTCATCTGCTGCGCCGGGATCTCGACCCCATGAGCAGTCTTCCTTTCCCCTCCCTCGCACCGGTGCGGGCTTGTTCCGCGCCTGCCCGCCACAGCCGTGGTTGCGGTCCCGCACGGTGCGAGGACGGAGCGATGGCGTCGTCCCCCGACGTTGTCGCTCCACCTATGGTCAGCACGGCCGCAAAACCCCATGCGATAACGGACAATGCCCCTCTCCGTCCTGTCGTCGCAGCGACCGTGCTGACCACCCACCTTATTTGGGCCTGCTTAAGGGTGTGCCCATGAAGCGGGGCCTGATCCTCGCCGGCGGTTGTGCTCTAGCCTGCCTTTCCAGCAATGTTCTGGCGCAGACGATGGAGGAGCGTGCACGCGCCGCCGCGCAAGCCTCCCGCAACAAGAGCAGCGACAGCGACGCCTTGCAAAGCAACTATCTGACCCCAGGGCTTGGTGGTCAGCCGATCGCCACCATCGATAACAGCCAGCAGTTCACCCCCAGCCTTGCCTGCCAGAAATCGGCAACGGCGCTGGAAATATTGGCCCAGCCTGGACCCGGTGGCGATATCACGACCCTGCGCCTGACGCGCGACAAGGATCTGGACGGCACGTTCGACGAGACGCTCAATGTGCCCGTGCCGATTTCAGGCATCTGCGCCAATGGCGTCATTGCCTGCAATCAGGCAAGCTGGGACCAGTGTCGCAATTTCCAGTGGACCGTCGGCGGCGCTGGCGAGGTCAGGCTGGCCCAGGTCGAGCTCACCGCACTGGCAGGCTGCTATTGCGTCAACAATAGCTGCGGCGACAATCTGGTCTGGGGCAATATGGCTTCAGTCCTGAAGGATCTGGGCGGCGGGGTGGTAGGCGCGCTCACCACCGCCGATCCGCGCATAGGCATCGCCCAGGCACAAATCGACGGCCCGGTCATCCGATATACCGGCGCGCAGACAACCGCCTGCACCGCCAATCCGTCGGTCACCGCCACCGCCTATCGGAGCGATCCTGCCGCGATACAGGGCGACGCCTACAATACAGCCAAAGCCAGCAACCTGTTTCAGGCGCTTGCCGGTTCCGCGATCGGCAGCGGCAAGGCCCAGGAAATCCGCGCCTGCACGATCACCCGCGACATTGGGGTCAAGTCCTGGGACTATGACGACATTATGGGCGTTGGCGGCTCAATTGCGTCGGTGACTAGTTGCGGCGCGGGGTGCCGCCGCTACCAAATCCGGGGACCGGGCAATTGTGGCAATAGTCCACCCATCCATAGCGCCACCTTCGACCCCATCGCGCCTGACCGGATCCTGTCCGCGCGCATCGTCGAGATGGGCGCGGACGACTGGGTACAGGCGCGGGTCAATGGCCAGATTATCGGTTCTGCCGGTAAGCGACCCTGGCCGGGCGAGGCGCTGCCGTCCGGCGACTGCCGGATCAGCGACGATCCCTGGGTTGAGCATACCACCATCGATGTGACCGCTCAGCTTAAGGCAGGGGCCATGATCGTGGGAGCCCGCGTGCGCGGCGGCGGCGAGGGCAATTGGGGCTATGTCACTCTCGAAGTTCAGGTGGATACTGCCTGCGAGATCAGCGAAAGGCTGGTGGACCTGTGCGCAGGCTATGCCGCCGATCCGGCATGCCATCTTGCCAGCGAGACGGTCGATGGCGTCACGACCTTGCGCAACGGCGTCAACACCGGTCTTAAACCCCTGCCCTCAACCAGGCTGTTTGGTACCGGCGCCTGCAGCGTCCAATATATGCGCGACTTTTTCGAGCGCAGCCGACGCTATGCCTGCACGGTCGATTTGGGCAGCGCGACGCAGCCAGATCTCACCCGTGGCGCCTATATCATCGACCATTCCACCGAGACTTTGCTCGCCGACCGCACGATTACCGCTGATGGGACGGTCGCCACATCGACCCGGCTCTTCACCATGCCCGACCGGGGATCGGTCGCTGCGTGCGAACCCATCTGCAAGACCCGCGCGCCCAAAGCCAATAGCGATGTCGCAGTCGATGGGATCGTGGGCGCCCGACAGAATGATCCGGCCGGGTGGGACATCTATTTTCATAGTTGCACAAACGACAACGCCTGTCCGCTGGGCGAAGGCGAAGAACTGATCTCGGCCTGTGGCTGCCTCGATGATTTTCCCGAGGCCGTCGTCATGATGCAGACGGTTCGTCTGTCTGGTGCCGACCTAGTCTGCAGAGCGGAAGCCCGGTGATGCGGGTAACTCGTCATGCCTGGCTCGCTATCGCCGCATGGGTGATGACCGCCAGCCTGTTTGCTGCTCCGTCCGCGGCGACTGCCCAACAGATTTGCGCGGCCGACCGCAATGGCAACGGCGATGCCGCCGATCCCGGTGAAACCGCAATATGCCACGAAACGACGGGTAGTGGCGCGCTATGCCCCATTCAGCAAGCAAGCTGTGTCGAGGATGCTGGCGGCACTTATAGCTGTCCGCTGGGAAGCCAATATGCCTGCCTGACGCCGGTCGATGGCGGAACGCCCGGCTGTTCACCCCATTCCTGCACGCCCGTTGTCAGCGGAGCGGTGGTGGTTGAGGAGCCGCTGGTCGATGATCCTGGCGCGTCAAATGACGGTGTTGTCGATGCCGACGGCAATTGCCTGGGCATGATCGAGATATTTTCGGGCCGTGCTGTGCGCTGCCGTCCCGCCGGCCTCAACACCAGCTTTTCCAATTGCTGCAAGGATCAAGGGAAGATCGTCAAGGACGGCATGGGGGCGTCCCTCTCTTCGATCGGCACCAAGATCGCCGTCGCCAAAGGCGTCTGGACCGGCATGAAGGCGGCCTATACCGCGTTCAAGGCTGGCGCGACTGTGAGCCAAGCCGCCAGCGCCGGGGCCAATGCGATCATTGTCGGCATCGATCCCACCTCGATCGCGATCAGCCTGGCCATCAATGTCATGATGGATTTCCTGCTCTCGGGCTGTGACCAACAGGATATGGAAGTGGGCATGCTACGGGGCTCGGGCATGTGCCATGAGGTCGGCACCTATTGCGCCTCCAGCATCCTTGGCGTCTGCGTTCAGAAGGCCAAAGGGCATTGCTGTTTCAACAGCAAGCTTGGCCGGATCATTCAGGAACAGGGCCGACCTCAGCTCAAAAGCTTTAACGCGCTGGGTTGGGGAACCGCAAAACAACCCTATTGCCGGGGCTTTACCCCGCAGGAATTTCAGGCGCTCGATTTCTCGCAGATGGATCTGTCGGATTATTATGTCGACATCGAGGCGCGCGCCCAGAGCGATATTCAGATCGATATGGAGGACAGGATCGATGCGTATCTGCAGACGGTTAATCCCTAGCCGCGCCTTGAGTGCGGCGGGACTGATGCTGATCGCCGTGCCCGCTATGGGGCAGGATACACCATCCACGCCAAACGCGCGGGACCAGGCGCAAGCGCAAGGCGCTGTTGCCATGGACCGGCTGAAGGAGAGTATCGCCAGGCGCAAGCCCGATACCACCGCCGGGCCGACACAACTTCCCGCACTTCCCGATGAACAGCGGCGGCAGGCATTTGAAGGGTTACGAAAACATGGCGCATCGCCGGTCATGGATGCACGGGCGCGCTCGGCTCTCGACAAAGGCAAGGCAGGCTTAGCTGCCGAACGCGAAATTGCCGCAAAACGCCTGGCACAGGCCTTGGGCCTCGAAGCGCCAGACATGCAGGCGGTAGCAGCAGTCATAGCGCCGCCCGCACAATCAGTCAGGGTGCCGCTGCTTTTTGCCTCATCCTCCATGCCTGTTGCGACCTTACGTTCCTATGCTGCCCAGCTTGAGCGCGTCGGCGGTGTGATCGCCTTTCGCGGCATGCCCGGCGGACTGTCGCAGGTCGCACCGATGGCAAAGCTGAGCGCGCAGATATTACGAATCGACCCGGGCTGCGAAGGCCCGGCCTGCGCGATGCGCAATGTCCAGATCATCATCGATCCGTTGGTGTTCCGCCAGCACGGGATCATACGCGTACCCGCGCTGGGTCTCATCCCTGCCGATCCGACCCAGCCCTATTGTGAACGCGAGGAGAATAGCCCGCAAAGCCAGCACATCATCTATGGCGACGCGGCACTGTCGGGATTGCTGGAAGAATATGCCCGTCTGGGCGGAGCCAGGGAGGTCGCCGATGTTCAGGCTCGCCTGGAACGCCGCTAGAGGTATCGCGCCACGGCTGCGCGCGCTGCCAAAGGAGGCCGCGCTAGCGCTGGGAGCGGCGCGATCTGATGAACCGGGCCGCCCACTCCAGCTGGCCAAAGCCTGCGCGATCATTCTCCCGATTGCGGCCGTCACCGCATGGGGGCTCCCGCAACTGACGCTCATCATGTCGCCTTCGATCGACGCCTGGGTGGTGCGCAAAGCGCCGGGGCCTATCCACCGCGGCGATCTGGTCTCGTTCAAACTCGTCCATCCGCTGGCCGGACCCGCGCCGGTGGATGTCACCAAATATACGCTCTGTTTTCCCGGTGACCGCATAGAGATCGTCGAGACGCCTTCAATGACGCCGGGCGCCTGGGATGGCCGCTATTATTGCAATGGACATCTGCTCGGCATCAGCAAGGCAGTGGGGTATAATGGCCAGCGGCTTAGCCACTGGAAACCGGACGCGCAGCGCATCGCTGCGGGGCATATCTATGTCGGTTCAGCCCATGCGAGCGGGTTCGACAGCCGTTATTATGGTCCGGTAGCCATCTCGCGCCTTATCCGAATGGAGAAGCTGCTATGATGCACGCTGTCACGGCCGCCTTGTGGGCCGCTCTTTTGCTGCCCCAACCTTTATATGCACAGCTCTCCCGCGGTACATCGACGCCTGTAACAGCAACGCCATCCGTCCCGGCCATGAAGCAGGGCTATTGGTGGTATGCGCCAGCGCTAAAAGCAAGCGACGACAAGGCCGAACCCGACGTCTTGAATAAGCCCGTCATCCCGCCGATGACAGAACTGGCGCGCTGGACCCCGCCCAAAATACGCAAGCTGATCGAGGAACAGCGCGACTATGCCGCGACCGTGCTGAGCGTTGAAGCCGTGTCCGATTTCTGGCGCTTGCAAGATTTTGCCCGGCGCAAGGCGCGCGCCTTCGCCGGCGTCACCCAGATCGCCATGCTCCAGCATCCTGAACTGAACGCCAAATCCGCCAATCCGATGGTGAGCGATGCGCGCGACCAGATGTTGGCGCAAAAGGATGCTGTGCGCCGCGCCTATCTGCGCGCGCAGGCCCGGGACTTTGCCCTCGTCATGTTCTCGCGCGCCAGTTGTGGCTATTGCCGGGTGCAATGGCCTGTGGTCCAGCGGTTCCAGGACGAGATGGGCTGGCAGGTCACGCTCCAGGATCTCGACCGGCGGCCAGAGATTACCCAGCGCTATGGGGTCGAGGTAACGCCGACCATCATGGTCATCCGGCGCGGCAGCGCGCAGCGCATGGTGATCGCCACCGGGGTCGAAGCCTATCCCAATCTCATCCAGACCGCCTATCAGGCTGTGCGCCTGCTGTCGGGCGATATTCGGCCAGAACAGTTTCTCACCGGTGCCGGTGAAGAAGACGGCTTTTTCGATGCGCTTGCCAATGGGCCAGTTTCAACGAGCAGCGTCGAGGGACAAGTTTCGGCGACCGGTGGGATGCTTGAGCCATGAAGTGGCAGCGCCTCCTGTTCGTCCTGGCGGCGATCATCGCGCCATGGACATCGGCGCAAGCCCGTTCGCCTTCGCGCGCCGACGCCATGCGCGCGGCCATCCATCCAGTTGCTACCAGCGCCGCCATGCAGTCATGGCTGGCACGGGTGCCGGTGACGCGGGTTTTCCCCGCCGATTTTGCAGCAACGCTGGGACAACAAGCCCCACTTTACATCATCGAGATGACCACCACCCCAGCCTGTCTCCCCTGCGACGATCTCTGGGCCAAGCTTGGCCGCTTCTCACGCACCTATCGTTGGCAGGTCCGTACCATCAGCGGTCAGGAAGCCCTGCTGCGATCGGGTCGCCTTGGGCTTCCATGGGTCGGCCACCCGGTCGCCTGGGTCCGACCGCTCAGCGACCCCAATCGCATCATCCCGATAGCGATCGGCACCGACCAGCCGCAAAATCTCGCGCGCAACGCCTATCTCGCCGCCAAAATGCTGACCGGCGTTCGCCCGGCCGTGGGCCTGCGCGCCATGGCGAAATTTACCGGAATCGTAGGCGCTCCACCCGCGCAGTCGGGGTCATCGCGTTGAGGGGCTCCAACCATCCTTATCCCAATCTCACGAAGGCGTCCCGCTGGCGGGCGGACGCCTTCTTGTCTGCTCATTCTCAAGGAAGCCCGCCATGCGTTCATTTCCCCGACGCCTCTCACTGACGGTCTGCGCGCTGCTCGCCACCTGCGGTGCGACAACCCCAGCCTATGCCCAGGGCTGGGCGGAAAGCTGGTTCGACAATGTGACCTACACCGCGCCTGGTTCCTTTGAGGACCAGACGCGCGGCTATGTGACCGCTGGCGGCATGTCCGGGCGCGTCGATGTCCATGACGATTATCTCATGTCGCTGACCCTGCCCAAGGTAAAGGCAGGCTGTGGCGGCATCGACATGTTCCTGGGCGGCATGTCCTTTCTTGACCCCGACTATCTGGTGCAGAAGCTGGAAAGCATTCTTCAAGCCGCGCCCGCCGTCGCGTTTCAGTATCTGCTCGAAACGCTCGACGAAAAAATGGGTAATATCATCTCGAAGATGGAGGCTGCGACCAATTTCCTCAATTCCATCCAGGTCAATGACTGCCGTCTCGCAAATCGCATGGTCCAGATCGCCAAAGGCGATGACAATATGTCGGGCATCATCGAGGAAATGACCGGCTATAAATCGGTGAAACAGGGCTTTGCCAAAAGCTATCAGCAAAGCCGCGAGAAGATCCAGGCAAACCAGAATAATCCGACCGAAGATTTGAAGGACGCTCTGGCCAATTGTCCCGCCGAGGTGACCGACATCTTCCGTACCGGTTCGCTACTGTCGCATGCAGCCACGCGCGTGGGTGCAGGCGACTGGGCAGGCGTCATGCGCGCACGGGTCGGCGACGTCTATATGCGCTGGGATGCGACCGACAAGGTGCCGATCTTCTCCGCCATTCCCGCCTGCCCGCATCAGGACAGCGAGAGTTCGCAGGATTTTCTGTCCGGCAAAGTCCAGAGCCGGGCCCTCGCCATGCCGCCCACCGCTACAGACTGCGCGGCAGACGGCGGCAAGGGCGCGCTCGAACTGGCGCAGGCGCGCATGAACTCAATCGCCACGAAAATCCGCACGCGCGCCGCGCTGTCCGCCGACGAACAACAATTTGTCGCCAATGTACGCACCTTGCCGGTCTATCGCCTCCTCGAATGGGGGGTGCGCCAGGGCGTGTCCGACAGCGTTATCGCCGACACGGACGAACTTGTCGCGTTGACGCTTGCCTATCAGATGCTCAACGATCTCACCCGCTCGATCGACTTTGCGGTGTCGAATGCCGAACGGGGGGCGAACGTTGCAGGCGCAGCCGATGGCACGAATGCCAATATCTGCCAGACCCGCATCCTTACCAAGGGCATGGAGCAGCTGCGCGACCTGCGCGACGAAGTGCTGCGCCAGCGCGCGCAGATGCGGCAAAGCTATATGGCAGCGCTCGCCCAGGCCAATCTCTCGGCCAATTATGCAAGCCTGCTACGCACCCGCGATCGCGACGCGCGAGAGGCGACCGGCACCGTTTCCGGCACCAATCGCTGAACATCCAGGAAAGGCTCCACCGATGCGTCGCCTTGTTCGCGCCCTGTCCGCTCTTCCCTTGCTACTTGGCTCCACGCAGGCCTTTGCCCTGGAATCAAGTTTCCACACCTATGATGGCTTTGCCGAAACGGTCGATGCGTTTCGGCTGGTTTCGATGATCTTTGGCGACCCGCGCTATGAAACGCTCGTCCTGATCTGCGCGGTCGTAGGTTTAGCGCTGGGCGTCGTGCTGGCCTCCATTCGTGGCCAGGGTATGGGCCTTGTCGGGTTCGGCTTCCAGATGCTGATGGGTGTTGGCCTCTTTGTCGGGCTGATCGCCACGACCGGTACCGTCCACGTCTATGACCGGGTGCGCAATGCCTATCAGGCAGTCGGCGACGTGCCCAACCTGATCGTCCTGGTCGCAGGCGTCACCAATTTGATGGAACGGGCGCTCGCCGAAACCATCGATGACAATAGTCTTGATCCTAATGCCAAGCTGGAATTTGGTGCAGGCGGTCATTCCTTCGACCTGTTCTTGAACGCAGTGTCACCGCGCGGGCCGATGACCGACAGTTTTCTCGATGCCACGATCAAGGATTATGTCCGGCAATGCTATCCGGTGGCTCGCATATCGCCTGCCTACGGCGTGGATGACGACCAGCTGTTCCGCGGCACGACCGACCTTCCCGCTGCCTTCGCCGCCATGGCGGGACCAGCGACGTTCAGCACAGTGTTCACATCGGCCGACAAGGGCGGCACGACCATGTCCTGCCAAGAGAGCTGGGATCATATTCAGTCGCGTCTCGATGACTCGACGCTGTTCGAGGATTATTCCCGCCAAGTGTGCCAGAGCACGGGCTATGATGTGGCAGACGCCAGTCAGCTCACCCGCTGCCGCACCCGGCTTGGGCAAATGGGCGAGGTGATGATGGGGACGCCGCTCACGCTCCAGGCGTTCATGAGTGACATATTGCTGGGCAACAGCGTGGGCGAGGTACTGTTTGAGGATAGTCCAGCGACGGCCGCGCGGGTCATGGCGAACCGGGCAGTCATCTCAAGCGGGCTTTCGACCATGTCGGTCGCCAATCAGTGGATGCCAACCATTCGTGCGACCGTGTTTGGCATCATGCTCTTCATGATGCCGATCGCGCTGCTGTTCATCCTGACCCCCATCAACCTTCGGGTAGCCAGTTTTGCGCTCGGGCTATTCGTGTTCGTTGCGATGTGGGGCGTGATCGATGCGGGCATTTATCAGCTCACCCTGGGCCGGGCGATGGGGGTGCTGGCCGAAATGCGGTCCAACCATGTGGCAGTCAATGCATGGATGCTCGCCCCCTCTTCGGCGATGAAGGCGCTGGCGATATTCGGGACGTTTCGCACGGCCGCCGCTGGCCTTGCAGGCGCATTCGTGTTCACGGTGTTCCGCTTCTCAGGCAATGTCTTCTCTTCCTTCACCGGTGGCGCGCTGCAGGCACAGGGCCAGGGTAGCGCGGCGGCCGCACCCCTGATGACGCGGGAGGGGTTCGCCTCGGCGCTGGAATCGCAAGCGTCGGCTAGCGGGACGATGACAAGGCGCGGGACAGCATCGAGCTTCGGGGACTTTGGTGAGCGCTCAACCTTTGGCGGCAACCGCGCCTTTGGTTCAGCGGGCAGCGTGATCGGTGAACATGGCAGCGGGCTCGCCGGAAACAGCGCGATGGCGCTGGGCGGCATTGATGCGGCGCGAGAGTTGGGCGGGCTGTCGCCAGCGCTTTTAGGGCGCGATCTTTCTGATCCCGCGATCACGCAGGCGGTGCGCGCCAGTGCCACGACCGGCGCTATTCATGACTTTGCCCAGAAGGATGCGTTGCGGGCGCTTGGCACCAGCTATTTTGGCGAAGGGCAATCGGGTGAGCGGGCGTTTGCGGCGTTCGCCCAGAATATGGTGCAGTGGAAGGCCTTCGGCGACAATCGCGCCTATGACATGATGTTGTCTGGCACCCAGCGCCATTTTGAGCGCAACGGTTATGATGCGAAGGACGCAGCGCTCAAAGCTTCGACCCTGATCGGGCAGGCTGCTGCTGATCCGACTTTCGCCAAGCTCAGCGCCAATGCTTTCGATCAGGAGCAGATGTTGCGCAATGACCTGACCGCAGCGCAGATGACGGTCGGCGCGATGGAAGGTCGCCGTGACTATGCCGGGGACCATGTCACCCAGGTGGAGCGTGGCAATGTGGCAACCGAGCAGGGCTGGCGGACGGGCAGCAATGCCGGGCAACGAGAAGCAGCCTCCATGCTCGGCCTGTCGATCGACGAAACCGGGCGGCGTGTATCCTTCATCAACGCGCTGTCTGGAGAAGCACGCTCGAGTGCCATCACCCAGCTTTCGCGTGCGACCGGGCGCAATGAGGCGCAGGTGATGCATGCACTTGAAAGCTATAATGCCGCGGCCCAGGTGGGAACAGCCGATGGTGCGACTGCGGAGGCCGCGCGTGAAGGCACGAGCGTCTATGGACGGACGCGGGAAGCGGCGGGTTATGATTTTGCCGAGCGGTCGGGAAAGCTCGACGCGCAGCGCGAAGTTGGCCCGGACGGCACGCGCTCGGCCGCGCGCATTGGCGAACAGCGGCGGCAGAGCGAGAATTTTGGGTTTGCGCAAGGGGCGGCTGCGGCAGGGGCTTCGGTGCGCGAGGCCGCGCGGCTCGACAGCTTCATCCAGGCACTCAGCCGTACCGCCGGGAACCAGGTCGACGTGGCCGAGGGCGGCACGGCGGGCATCGCCGATCGGGCGCGCAACGAGCGGCTTGGCCGCATCGTCGAGAATGAGAGGCTGACCCGGATGCAAGGATTGCTGCGCGAAAATGGTGTCGACCTGACCAAAAGGCAGATCGCGATGGACCAGAATGGCGACCTCAATCTCAATCTGACGCCGCAGACCGCAGCGCAGATGTGGCAGGCGGGCCTTATCAACGAAAGCCAGCTCGGCGCGATTGCCAAGGGTGGGCGGGCGCGACTGAGTTTTGCCCATAACGATCTATTGGTATCGAGCAGCACCGGGTTCAGCCAGTCGGCGCGCTCGGACACCAGTACGCGGTTCGAGGCAGGCAAACAGGCTGGGCCAGACACGGTCGAGCATTTCCTGGGCGGCGGGGCGGAAGGCCATGCCATGATGGCAAACTGGCTGCGCGGCGGGTTCGAGATGGATCGCAAGGGCGAATGGCGATTGAAACCGCAGGTTGCCGATACACTTCAGCGTGATGTTCAGGCAATCATGACGCAGACAGGATGGACGCGGTCGCTGTCGCGTAGTGCCAGTCACCAGGTTACCAATCGCACTTCTGTCGGCGCGTCACTTGGCGGCTCGGTAGAAAGTAGCGGATCTGGAAAGGGCAACGATCGTCATTCGCGCGGTAGTTTCAGTGGGCAGGGAGGATTTGAAACGTCCGATACTGGTTCCGCATCTACCGATGCCGCAGCGAATATCGACATTTTGAATTACGACGTTCGCAATGTGATTTCCGCCGCTGAGAAGGCCGCATCCAGAGCAAACGACCCGCACCAAGCGTTCACATCGGTATTGAGCAGTCGCATTCTGGGGGCAGAAGGCCTCCGTGATCACTATCTTAGCCAAGCAGCAGCCGGTCGCGGGACTTGGGACCTGACAGCACCTTTAACATCGATGGAACAATCCCAAATTCTAGAAAGCGGTCGATTTAGCGGTGATCGTCAGTCAGGCCTGGGTGATGGAAAACAATCATCTGAGGATCGCTAGTGTTTGCCACGGACATGTTTGTCGAGCCACTCTGTGCTGGTTGGATTGCCGGGATGCGCGTAGTATCTTGAGTTAGCGGGATTTGTGGGATCCATACGTCGAAATTCGCGATCATGCCGCCCGTTTGCATCTAAGTGACCGGCTGATATCCCGCTGCTCTCGCTACTGGAAGAGTGATGGCGGAACCACGTTCGAAAGAACCCAAAACCCAGTGCTGGTACCATCAGGAATGGATGAAAGAGCAGGATGAGTGGGGCGACATGATTTGTGTTCAGAAACAGATTCGGCGCGAAAAACGCAATCAGCCAGAATATTGCAGCTGCTGTCCACCATGACTTGGCATACCAGGGTCGCCAGAGCCAATGTGCTGCTTTTGGCTTTTCCAGATCTGAGCTCTGCGGCGGTTCACCTGGAATGGGTTTGTCTTCCGTTCCGCTCATGCGATCCTCCTTTTGGTCGATACTATCACGCCCGGGGTTCCGCGGATAAAAAATCACTCCCAAAATGGGAGCATTCACCCCCCACCCTCTCCTTCCCTTGGATAACTGCTGAAAGGTTGGTCGGAAGGCACCCATGCTCCAATCTTTGCAAAGCGCATGAGAGCAAAATGACAAGAAGGGCCGATCCAAAGAGCCGCCTGCTCCGCCTTCCAAGCATAACCCGGCCACCGCTTGCAAGCTTGCGCGAATTCCCGCGAAATTGCGCACAACCGCGATTAGTTGCGCATTGACTCTTATAGTTGCGCGATTTATCTTTTGCGCAACTAAGGAATTTATGTGGCACGACCAATACCTGAAGCTGACCTACAAGCGATCGAGGCCGCCGTGGCCCAATTCCCGGATGGTGCGTCAGCAGCGCAGATCACTGGCGCGCTCGCGGAACCTGGTGCCCGTCGTACCCTCCAATATCGTCTTCGCGCATTGGTTGACGCGGGTCGGCTACGCCTTACCGGCGACGGGCGTGCAGCCCGATATCACCATGGTGATGAGATCATCGCCCAGCCTGACCCAGCCGACATCGTCCCGATATCACCTGAAGGCAGCGCTGTCCTTGCCTATGTGCGCCAGCCCGTCGCGGTGCGACAACCGGTCGGCTATGAACGCAGCTTCCTGGATCGTTACCGGCCCAACGAAACCTTCTATCTGACCCAGCAGCAGCGCGATCATCTGGCTACAATCGGCAAGCCGCAGATTGAGGCCGCAGCGGCAGGAACCTACGCGAAGCAGATATTGAACAGGCTGCTTATCGACCTTGCATGGAATTCCAGCCGTCTCGAAGGCAACACATATTCGCTGCTCGATACGCGGCGGCTGCTGGATTTCGGGGAAGCCGCCGAGGGGCGCGGACCGCGCGAAGCGCAGATGATCCTCAATCATAAGGATGCGATCGAGTTTCTCGTCGCCAACGCCAACGATGTCGGGTTCAATCGCTATACGATACTCAACCTGCATGCGTTATTGGCGAACAATCTGTTAGCTGACCCTACGGCGGTGGGGCGACTGCGCCACATCATCGTAGGGATAGACGGTTCAACTTTTCATCCACTGGAAGGTCCGGGTCTCATCGAGGAGTGCTTCGATCAAATCCTTGCCACAGCGGCGGCCATCGACGATCCATTCGAGCAGGCCTTTTTCATGATGGTGCAGCTTCCATATCTTCAGCCCTTTGACGATGTGAACAAACGCGTATCACGCCTCGCCGCCAATATACCCATGATCCGGGCGAACCTTGCGCCATTGTCGTTCACCGAGGTTCCAGGCGACCTTTATACGCGTGCCACGCTTGGCGTCTATGAACGCAACGACATAACATTGCTGCGCGACGTATTCCTTTGGGCCTATCAGCGATCCGCAGCGCGCTACGCCGCCGTACGTCAATCAATGGGTGAGCCAGACCCGTTTCGCCTGCGCTATCGGGAACAGTTGCGCGATGTCGTTCGGGATGTTGTGCGCGGCGCCTTGAGCCGACAGGCAACGCGCGCGCATCTGGTCACGACGTCCCGTGAATTCATCCCAACGGCCGATCAGGACCAGTTTGCCGAGGTCGCAGAAACGGAGTTGCTGGGCTTGCACGAGGGCAATTTCGCGCGATACCTGGTTCGTCCGTCGGAATTTGCTGCATGGCAACAAATCTGGAACGCAGGCTGATTGCTACGCTTACCTCAATGGCTTGCATTGGCCTCATACCGCCGGGCCGCTTTGCGGCAAGAACTGGGACCTTGCGCTCCGTCCGCTTTAGAGCTGCGATGATAGGATAGCGGACGTTCATACCTGAGGTTGCTGGGGTCAGTTGGCGCCAACATTTCAGACATTCAATGCCAGTTGATCTGGGCACCCCAGCCGGTCGGTCATTCACGCTATTCGTAACGTTGTCAAAAGGCGTGGTCTGGTATCGCTCTGGTAGACCGCCAAGCGTATCCAGCGAGCATGAAAAATTTGCACTTTCCACAAAGGCATTTATCGACGGTCACCGCAGGAAACGAGGAGGTCATTGGCCTTTTTTGAACGCTGAGGAATTACTCCGAAATGTGCCTCTTGCACCTTACTCGGTCATCCTCGATGGAAGTGGACCGAACTGGACGCAGGGGATGACATTGAGCGTCACATCGTATCAGAAACGCGTCGAGGAATGGCTCGAAGCATGCTTCCCAGTTGAAGTAAGGTCCGACCGGACGGAGCGTACCCATCGCTTTCTTGAAGAAGCCCTGGAACTGGCACAGGCCAACGGCTGCAGCCAGGATGACGCCGTCGCCCTCGTCGATTATGTGTTTGGTCGGCCCAAGGGCGATCCCAAGCAGGAGGTCGGCGGCGTCATGGTCACCCTCGCCAGCCTGTGCAGCGCCTCCGAAATCCATATGGACAAGGCTGGAGATGCCGAGCTTGCCCGCAACTGGGACAGGATCGAGGCGATCCGGGCCAAGCAGCAGTCCAAACCTCATGGTTCCCCTCTGCCCCAATGAGCGAAGCTGCCGCCACCCTTTTGCCCAGCGTAGGTAGGTTGGCTGACATGCGCCGTCGGCGATCGAGGATGGCACGTTGATTACGATCTCCTTCGAAGATGGGCCGCTTCACGACACGTGCATCAAGCTGCAAAAGGCCGAACTGGAGTACGGCAGCCTGAGTGCGGCCGCGCTCGTCACTTTCATCTCGGAAGCGCTCGCCTTCGAGCACGTGGAGGAGCTGATCGGCCTCTTCGGTGACGAAATAAAAATTTTGCCGGACGATTCACTTTCCCTCTCGATTGGTTCAGACTATCGAGCGGCGCTTGTCGTGGCCGGCACGCGTTCCAAGCGTGACGCTGAAGGCCGGGTCATTTGGTCGAGCGTGACGAGGTTGAAGCTAGTGGAAATGTCGAGGGTGCCTTGAAGCAAGCACTTGAGTTCACACCCGACTGGTTCTCGAAGCCCGGTGACTCGCTGCGCGCCCTGATGGTTCGCAGAGGCATCGACTCCCAGGAAGTCGCCCGCCACCTCGATGGTGGGATGAAGACGCTGCGGGGTCTCCTCGACGGCTCGAATCCCATCGACCACGGCCATGCCGGTGTGCTTGCCGGGTCAGTGGGGGGTACGATATCGTTCTGGCTCAAGCGACAGGAACAGTACGAGGTCGCCCTCGAACGAGCAGTCGACCGCGCCGCCGCAGTCGAGGCGGACGACTGGCTTCTGCTCCCCGTCCCAGGCGAAAAGCCAAGAGGTCGCCTGACGCCGGAAAAGATCCGAGACGAGGTTCGTCGGCGCCTCCGCTTCTTCAACGTGGGCACGATGGATGCCTGGCAGGCCCGCTACGGGAAGATCTGCAAGAGCACCATGTTTCGCGCCTCGGCGACCTTCGATTCCGACGATGGCGCCGTCCTGATGTGGCTCCGCGACGGCGAGCTGAGCTCGGATCTGGTTTCCACGAAGCCGTGGAACGCCGGAAACCTAGAGGACCGGCTCGACAGCATACGCAAGCTGTCGAAGCTGAGGCATCCTGAAGACTTCCTGCCCAAGCTCAAGAATCTGTGCGCTGAGGCAGGGGTCGCCGTCGTGGCGAAGAGAACGCCTCCGAAATGTCGCGCATCGGGGGCGAGTCGGCTGGTGGCGCCGGACAAGGCCATGGTCTTACTTAGCTTCCGCGGCCTGTCCGACGACAAGTTCTGGTTCACCGTCTTCCATGAGCTCGGCCATCTGATCCTGCATGGCGCCAGAACCTTCGTCGATTCGGACATGTATGGGGACGACTTGGACGAGTGCGAGAACGAAGCGAACGAGTTCGCCTCACGCATGATCGTGCCGGAGGAGCGCGTCGAGGAATTCAGAAGCCTTTCAATCGACCGGAACAAGATGCTCCGCTTCAGCGGGAAGGCCGGCGTCTCGATCGGCCTTCTAGTCGGCCAGATGCAACACCGGAAAATGATCCGGCCTGACCAGATGAACTACCTCAAACGGCACTGGAAGTGGGACGACCTCGCCGAAGTGATGGACTGACGGTCCGCCTCCCCGAGGCTACCCGACATAGTGGATGAAGTGGCTCGGACTTTTCTGCCAGTTGCAGAGGGCGTCTTCCATGACCGTCATCCCGACGGTGAGATAGGAATCCAGCACGTCGAGTTGCTGCTGTACGTTGCTGTTCGGCCTCCCGCTGTTGTGAACCCCATCAATGAGGAGGCGGGCGCCGTTGCCAGGCCCAGTTGCACCGTCAAGATAGGCAGAACCGGCCGCGATGGGCGCAAGGCCATATCGCCCGATCAGTGAGAGATAATCAAACTTGGCTAGGCGCCCGAAAGAACTGATCGCCATCCGCTGGTACAAGTAGTCGAAGATCGTGTGGGGATGGTTCCCCCCCGTAAACACAGCAGTGGCGAAAAAGGCAGCATGCCCGCCAGCACCGATCCAAGCGATGTAATCCGCGACCGCCCGTTGCATGGGGCGATGCGCATCTGGGCGCAGGCTCTCATACTTGCGATGATTTCCGAAGGCACCACCGATGTTTTGCCAGTTGGCGCTGAGCCATTGATCGAAGCCTGCAGAATTCGCCGCGACTGCTGGCCAATCCCAACGTCCGGCGCCGAGCATCCCGTAGACATCCTGCAGTCGCCGCCAGCCAGTGTCGGGCCGACGCGCGAAATGCGTCATAAGAAAGATCAGCCAGCCAGCCTCGTCCACGTTCCCCTGTTGCACGTGGTAGGCGACAGCGCGCTCTGCGTCGAACAGCCAATCGTTTGGATCGGCACGATTCGCAGAGATCGGTTCACGCTGGACCAAGCGGTAATAGTCTTCCCGCCGCTGGCTGGCGACGAACTGCATCGCTAGGGTCTCGATAGTCTGGCTGTCAGGAAGCCCCTTCAGTCCCTGACCAGCCTTGGCTGCCGTCAGCGCGGCGACGAGACGTTGATGTTCTGCATGTCTTGAGGGCCACATTGTCAATTCGATCCTTCAGTCTACTTGCGCATCGCCGGCTTTCGTCGCCCGGCTCTTGAGGTGGAGTCTGCCCTCCAGGTAGGGATCATAGGTCTTGCAGGCCAGCTCTCCTCTCAGCGCCGTAAGGCGGGTGGGATAGTCCCGTACCCACTTGCGGGCCCAGAAAGCCTGGAGCAGCCGGACTATGTCGGCCCAGTACGGGTCGCCGGTTTCCTGCGCCGCGGAGATTTCCTCTCCGGCCCGAAGACGCCCCTCGATCTCCAGCAGCCATCCGACGAGCTCGAAAGGATTTCCTTCCGGCATCGGCGGCATCTCGCGGGTCTGTTGGAAGCCTTCGGCGACATACTCCTTCATATCGTCCACATACGTCTCATACACATGCATGCTGCCGACATACTGGTAATACTCGCCCATCTCGGCACCCAGCCTGCGGGCCATCATCTCCTGGATCATGGTGAAGCAGAAGACGTCGTGGGGAAGGCCCCAGTAGGCATCATTGGAGCGCATCGTGACCGACATGTGCAGGACGCCGTTGCGCAGATGAAACTGCATGGTCGTGGTGCAGGGAATCTCCTTATGCGTCGTGGCAATGTCCTCGGCGTTGAACAGTTGGATGACAGCCCGCCTCGACGCCGGCTTTTCGGTCAGCAGCTTGTGGATGCTGTCGAACTGATTGATGTTGTCGCGCAGATTCAGCAGCCGCGGTCCATAGGCGCCTTCGAGGATGCCATTCACGGCATCGTCCTTGTAGCGGGGTACGTAGGGCGAGATGAAGTCCAAGGTGTCGAAACCGGACAGGTACCAGAGCAGTTCGCCGAGGGCACTGAAGGGCTTTCCCCGGTTCTCCGAAATGCTTAGCCGAGCCCTTGGCTTCAAGATGCGTAATGCTACCCCGAGAAGTTCGCGGGTGCCCCCACGCGAACCAGCATTCTGCCGACCATCGGATTCAATGATCCGGTAAAGATCGAACAGAACCGCATCGAGACTATCCCCTGTAAATTCCGTCTTCATCACCAGCCTCTTTAGCGCCCACCGCTAGGTCTCACAGGCCATGTGTTCTAGGAACATCGATGAACGTCAACAGCTTGTTTTGAGTTGTTGCTGCCTCGCCTTGACATGTTCCAGTATGGCTCGATGCATTCATGGCTATCCCCGCAGGGACTGCGGCGGTCAGTTTGCCTCATCCCTTCCCCAGGCCTGCCGAAACCCCTGCTCGGTCAGCCAAGCCGGCACATGGGCTGCAGGCGCGAAGGCGCTGTTCGGATCGGCCATGGCATGGATGCGTCGCAGCTTGTCCGGCCTGCCCTGGATGATTGCCGCCATAGCGACGGTCTGATACCTGTCGCAGGCGATGGCGCCGAAACCGAGAGCGAGCGTGCGGCTCGCCACGTCGATGTCGTAATGCGGCCACGACACACGCATCGTCAGCGGATTCTGGAACCACTGCCGCTTGAGGCCGAGGCGTGCTGCCATGGCATGAAGTTCAGCAAGGTTTGGCGAGAACATGTGGCACATTCGCCGTCCCCGCATCGTGTGGATGGCACTATCTACATAAACACTCATGTCACAAGAAAGGGTAGCATAGCGCTTCCAGCCGATCCAGCCCGAGCTCTGCCCTCTTGGACGGAATCTCCACGAATTCTACGTCGTCTCACTTACACCTTCCCGCGATAATTTTCCAAGTGATCCGACGGCCCGCCGCATCAATCGCCGAGATTGGCGCCGCTGACATGAAAGGCCAGCGATCCGCAAAGTTCGCTCTGGCGATCGTCGACTTGTGACTTGGCCTCGAAGGAGGAACCGCCTCTAGCTTGCAGGTAAGTTTGGGGGGGTCGGTAACGAAGTGAGGCTAAATCCAATTAGCGTCTGGGCGGCGATTTTCCGGAGCGTCCGACTTTCCTGACATTGAGCGATCGAAACACAAGCAGGAAAACATGACCGCTTTGGGAAATCAAAAGCAACTCTGAACGGCAATGATCGGTCGGCTCCTCAGGAAACAGACGCCTCGTGCTGGGACAATGCCGTCGTTCGCCGGCCGACGTCGAAAGGGCGGCTTTGAGCCGAACACCGGACGTTCTCAAAGACAGTGAGCGTAGGCAGGGAACGGGCAAGGCTGGCCGCTGGGAGAATGTCGGTTTCGGGCAGTGGGATGCGGAAAGCAATCGCGCCAGATCCGCATTCGCGGCACCGACCGGCTTGCCATCTGAAACATTCGACAGCCCCTACTCCGATCGATAGGGCGTTACCAAGGAGAGCACACCGCAAATGGATGAATTTGACTGGGAATGGCAGGGGCTGCGTGCCGAATCGGAACTCAAAGACCTTGAGGGTGACGCATTCGAAACGCGGTTTCAGGCAATTGCGAAGTCGCTCTGGCAGGAAGACTTCACGCCCACCATTCCTATGGGCCGCCGCGGCGACCTGAAATGCGATGGCTTCCGCTCCTCAACCGGCACGGTCTATCAATGCTATGGCCCGCGCTACGGTAAGGCAAACGTCGATGACGCCCTCGCGAAAATTGACGAGGATTTTCGTGGAGCGAAGGCACATTGGGGCACTCGGGTTCGAGAATGGAAGTTCGTCGTCAATCTGTACCGCGACAAATTGCCCTCGGAACTCGTGCGCAAGATTGAGCAGCTCGCCGAGGAACTCGACGTGCCGGCGGGGCCGCTTACGCGATCTGATATTCTGGAACTGATCAAGAGCCTTCCAGCCGATGAGCGTGTGCGGCTTTACGGCCGCGCCCCCCGGGCCACCGACATGGCGCGGATCACCTACGCGAACCTCGGGCGCGCGCTTACTCTTATCCGACGCGCCATTGCCACGGACCCCAACGAGTCCGTGCCACTTTCCGCCGACCTTGCGACCAAGGTGACCTTCAACGCGCTCTCCGATGCAACGCGCCACTTTCTCTCGATCGGCCAAACCGGGGCCGCAAAAGTCGAAGATTACCTTCGCGACCAACCCGATCCTGAAGAGCCGGAGCGCATGGCCCAGGGTTTCAAGGCACGATATGCAGAATGCGTCTCATCCGGCCTTGAACCCGATCACACATTCAGGGAAATGGTAATCTTCGCAGGCGGCGGCACGGGCGAAGCGGAGCGCGACACCGCAGCTCTCGCGATCGTGACCCGCTTTTTCGTAACGTGTCAGATATTTGAGATACCAGTCGTGGGTTTTGCGTCATGATTCTTCCGACGAAGAATATCAGTCCCGATCGTGCCCTGCTCACGCTGGCGGGCAAGGTCTTCGACGGCCTCGGTTCACCGCGCACGGTTTCCGGCGTCTGGGACGAGTTCCGCGCCAAACAGGAGGCTCGCCCGGTCTCCTATGCCTTCTTCATTCTCGCGATCGATCTGCTCTTCCTCATGAAGTTGGTATCGCTCGGCGACGACGGATTGATTCGTCGCCGCGTCGGAGGACAGTGATGCTGCACCGCCTCGCAGCGGATCGAGACGGCTTCAGGACACTGACCTTCCGGCCTGGCCTCAACATCATTCTTGCGACGCGAGCTGACGGCGGTGACGCAGATCGTGGCAGCGCCAACGAGAGGCGCAGCCGCAACGGCGCCGGCAAATCGAGCACTATCGACCTGATTCACTTTCTCCTTGGCGGCAAGGCCGAGGGGGCCCTCACCGCGGCCGCTGTCGCCGAATGGAATTTTTCGCTTGATGTCGATGTCGGCCACGAGCGTGTCGAAGTCACGCGAAGCGTCGCCAACGCCAAGCAGGTATTCATCCGCTCCGCCCAGACCGGCGTAGATCGCATCCAGAACGCCCAGTGGTGCAAACGGCTTGGCGAGGATTGGTTCGGCCTCCGCGAGAAACGCGGCAATGGCGATGTCTCGTACCGCCAGCTCGTCAGCTATTTCGCGCGCCGCAAGCGTGACGGCGGGCTCGACAGCCCGATCCGGACCTTTCGCAACCAGTCCACCGCTTCGGTTGAAACCTCGCTCGCACATCTGTTCGGTCTGGACGCCGAACTGGTGCGCCGCCTGCATCAGGCCAAGGCAGCCCTCAAGCAGACCAAGGATGCGCAGACCGCTTTGGCCGCGCTCGACAAAGCGGCGGCCGACGGGTCCAAGCGCGCCGACCTGGAGGCGCAGCTCGAAGCTGAAATCGCCTCGGTGAAGCTCGGGCGCGATCGACTGGCCGAGCGCATCGAAGCCTTTAATGTCCTTCCTGCCTTTCGCGAGCTGGAGCGCGAACTCGCAATCCTGAACCAGGATTTCCGCGACCTCTCCGATGGCGACGTGATTGATCAGGAGGCGATCGACGTGAACGCGCGAGCCCTGGAGGCCGAGACCTTCACACAAGCGCCGGACATCGCCCGCCTGTTCGAAGAGGCGAGGATCGTCTTTCCCGACCTCGTGACTGATCGATATGACGAGGTTCACCGCTTCCATGAGAAGCTGGTCGAAAATCGGCAATCCCATCTGCAGAATGAAATCGCAGCGGCTCAGCAGCGGATCGCCAATCGTCAGCCGCGTCGCGAGATGATAGAAGCGCGCCGCCGCGACATCACGCGATCCCTGCGTGCGAGCGGTCCTGCTGACGAACTTCTGCGATTGCGCGATGAGCTTTCCGGACGCGAGTCCGAGCTCAAGCAGCTCGAGGGGCGTCTACAGGAAGCTCGAAAGCTCGAGGAACGTGCAGAGGCGCTTGAGCGTGAGGTGGAGGATGCTGTTCGCGCCCTGCGCCAGGATCGCCGCGAGCGATCGACAATTGTCGATACGGCGAGCCGCACCTTCTCTGAAATCTCGGAACGCCTTTACGAGAAGGCCGGCCAATTAGCCATTTCAGCAACTGATACGGGTCTGAGGTTCCTCCCGCAGACACCCGCCGATGGCAGCGCCGGCGTCATGAGCATGGAAGTCTTTTGCTTCGACCTCACCCTTGCTGCCTTAGCTAAAAGGCGCGGCGAAGGCCCAGGTTTCATCATTCATGACAGCCACCTATTCGAGCCCGTCGACGGTCGCCAGTTCGCTCGCGCCCTGCAAATCGCCGCCGACTTCTCAGAGAGCACAGGCATCCAATATGTGGCACTCCTCAACTCGGATGAACTTGTCCGAGCCGAGCGTGAGAGCGGCGCCAGCTTCGCTAAATATGTTCTCGAAACGGAACTGTCGGACACGCCCGATGGCGGCCTCTTCGGGGTTCGCTTCGACTAGGGCGCCGCGCGGTGCCCGTCCATCTCATCGAAAAAAGGGTCAGGCGTCCTCGTCATAGTAGAGGGTGTCGAGCATCGCGACACGATAGTCCCACAACTCGCCGTCACCCCCGCTGGGATGGGATGCGTTATACCAGGGCGACGACTGGATCGGCAGGATGATCCGATCCCAATAATTCGCCAGCGAAAGCGTCGTTGGGGCAAAGTTCAGCGCCTCGGCCAAATTCGCCTTATTCTTCCCGTTCGCGCAAACAAACGTGTCTGGTCGCTTCATGGCAAGCAGCCGCGTCGCCGTTGGAAACTCTCCAACATGATGGGCGTCGGCATCCGTGAACGCCTTGCGGAAACGGCGACAATATTCCTCAAAATCCTCGCGAGTGACCGGGTCCTTGCGAGGGATGCAGTCTACCGCGTCGCTGAGCTGACGGTCCTGCCTTGAGATAAGGCCCGCAAAATCGCCATTGCCGCCCATCGATCCGAACCATCCCCAGTCATGGATGTCGAGACCCGCAGCGATCCTCTCGGATTTACCCAGGGTGCCCGCGATACCCTTCCATTCTGTCGCTGTGAGATCCGAGAAACGCTCCACGCTCGCAAAGAGGCGCTGAATTTCCCGAAGCAGCGTCATCCGGCGTTTGAAGTTATGTTGCGGATCGAGCTTCGCCGACGCTGCAAAGTCCTGCCAGCTCATCATCGCCAAGGGCGAGGTCAGGCCTTTTCCGCCATTTTTGTCGTCAGGGAGGATCGGGTCGCGCTGGCCACGGTGCTTTCGTGCAGCGGCGTATTGCCGCCGATAACTGTCCGCCAACGTCTGAGTCACGCGCTGCTTGAGCACGTCATAGCCGGACAGCTCGCGTTGGATTTGCTTGAAAATTTCGGCGTCGGTCGGTCCCTTGATGTGGACGCACGCCTCATAATTTCTATCGAGCCCGCCCTTCGTGAAATTGGCGCTTCCAACAATCGCCTGCGCAACGCCGCCAGCCCGAAATAGATAGATCTTGGGATGGAAGATGCCAGTGTCCGCCTTTGCGATGAAGGCGTTCTTAGTGCCAATTAATCGCTCCACCAGATCGGGCGACGTCGCAAAGCCGTTGAGGCCAAATGTGACAGAACGGAATTTCCCCCTGTTTTCCATCAGGAGATCAGCGAGCTTCCCATTGTAGCCCCAAGCCACAGCGATTTGAATATCATCGTACTCTTTGATTAGGCGTTTCAGCACAGATCGCGTCTTCCCCGCGTCGAGCAGCGCTATCTTCATCGTTCCCCCAAGCCTGAACCGAGACTATTTTGGCGACTGTCTGTTCATGATTAGACAGCACAAGCTGAGATAGTGGCACGCATTTCTCCCTTGAGACAAACTGCGTGTGGAGCGCTTCCGACGGCAACATGCACAGAAGGTGCAGTGGCAAGGCTTCCCCAGCCGAACGAAGCTCGCCTTTCACCTGAGACAGCAGCGAGCCACCGGGACCGACGATCAGAATGTCGATGTCCGCCCCAACTCCCGCTACCGCTGAGCCGAACATATAGGCCTCGAAATGCTCGAGCGAGGGGCAGGACGCCAGAAGGTGAACCGCGATCTCGTTGGCCGACATCATGCCCGTGCCAATCGCTCTCTTAACGCGTCCCACAGCATCACATCACACCCCAGTTCCCTTCCGGCGTCGTTCGCCTCGGGCTGCGGCGTGCCATTCGGATTGGTGTTCCAGATGATGTCGACCGGGCCAAAGCGGTCCCACAGTGACCGAACCTCATCAGCCGTCGGCTCATAGTCAGCGATCATCCCTATCCGCAGCACCTCCCCAGACCGCAGGATCACCCGATGAATGCGGTCGAACTCCCGGTCGACGGCCGCCACTGCGCCAAACTGCCGAAGAAGCCGATCCGAGAATTTGTAAACCTTGTGCTGTGCAGTGTTGGCATCGCCATCAAGCACCGCCGACCGCAGCGTTCCGAAACTTCCCCAGCCCACATGGTTGGCTTCAAGATGCCAGATCGCCTCGCCCTCCCAGACACATTCCGCCCGATAGCCACAGAGGAAATCGAGGCCCTCGACGCGGTCCAGATAGCCGGCAGCTGTTGCCTGATCGACTGTCGTGGCAGCCGAGATGGCAGCGACGACATCCGGTCGATCCTCGGTAACGATCCGAATGGCGTCACCGCCGAGATGCTCCGCGATCGACGAACCCTCCTTATCAAAATTGGCGAGCGCATATTTGACCTGCCAGCTCATGCGAACATCCCGTCCATCGCTCCCGGAAAGCGGATAGCTCGACCCGAGACGCCGCATATATGCCGCTCACACAGGCCGCGAACATGCTCCTGATACTCAGCGAACGTGCGGCGTTCCTCCTCTGTTGCGAGGCCAAGATTGGCATCAATGATCGCCAAAGTGCGATAGTGGTTGGGCAAGATTACGCTTCTCATGCGCTGATCCCAGACCGCAGCCGTGCCCGATTCCGGGTCATACTCGAAGTCCGAACCTTCCTCCGGCGCAAACTTCTCCCAGATGGCCCGGTTCTCAGCCATAATACCGGCAAACGCAGTTCGAGCCTGATCGCGATCGTCGTAAGCCCGTATGCCTTGCTTGTGCGCAAGCCGCCCGAGATGACTGGCCTTCCAATTAAGCAAGATACTTCGCGGATAGGCTTCGGGGTCCTTGTCGATCTTCGTGTGGCAGGTCGGACACAATAGGATCAAGTTCTCGAAGGCGTCGGGATCGAAGTCGTCCGCCGGCCGGTCTTCATGGCGTGGGCCTGCTTCACCATGCGGAATGACATGCGCCATTTCGGCGATGTGCTTGTCGCCACCCATCTCCGCTGGAAACAGGGCTTCAAGGCAGTCAGGTTTCTGACAGAAGCCAGCCGCGCCAGAGAATAGTCGCAGTCGGGTTTCCGCCGGTATCGCTTTTCTTGCCGCCATCAATATTACCCGCTCTAGTGCCCGACGTTCATATAGCAACCTCTGTTTCTAGCGTCAGCACGCAGAACTATTTTCGCATCCAACATCTAGCGTCAGTTCTTCCGGCTTTAACCGACCGGTAGCCGTCCGACGTGCGAAAGACCGGTTCCAGCCTCAGCGGACATCAGGGCGGCCGACCTCAAACGACGAGATCTGGTCGGCAGTTGCCCTTTTCGGTCACGATTCTAGGCTTAGCTATAATTTCAGTAACATCGGTGCCAGCAACATTTTGCAAGACTGAGACCATTGCAAAGCTGAGCATTCCGCAGCATGATAGGATTTGTGGCGGGCAGGCCCTTTTGTGGGTGTGCCAAGTGAACCAAGTGCCTTTTCCCGTCGAACACCGACGGCTCTTGCCTGTTTTAATTACGAGTTCTGCAGATGTCGATCCGCGAGGCAAAAACTCGTCGAGCCGCGACGAACTGAGCCCAACCTATCTTGCAATCTGCTGTAATCGGATTCACGATGGCAACCGGTAGCCGTCAGCAGCGACAGAAGTTTCCCCGGCCTGATGAGTCGGTGCTCAACCTTGCCTCCTGCGGCAGCGGCCCCGATCCGCGTCTGGTCAAGCTGGTTCGCCTGCTTGCCCGTCGTGCCGCGCGGAAGGCGTATCTGGAGATGCTGGAGGAGCGCCGCACGACCCGCTCCTGAGACGAGGAGTTTCGTTCCGTGAAGGTTGCTTTATACGCCCGCTATTCCTCCGACAATCAACGTGACGCTTCCATTGCCGACCAGTTGCGCATCTGTCGCCTGCATGCCGAAAAGCAGGGCTGGCAGATTGTCGAGGAATATACCGATCATGCCATTTCAGGCGCTTCGCTACTGCGTCCCGGCATTCAGGCGCTGATCGCAGACGCCAATCGCGGACGCTTCAACTTCGTGCTGGCCGAGGCCATGGATCGCCTGTCGCGCGACCAGGAGGATATTGCCGGGCTGTTCAAGCGGATGGCCTATGGTGACGTTAAGATGGTCACCCTGTCTGAAGGCGAGATCACCCATCTGCATATCGGCCTCAAGGGTACGATGAACGCCCTGTTTCTGAAAGATCTCGCCGACAAGACACGGCGTGGCCTGCGCGGCCGGGTCGAGCAAGGCAAGTCTGGAGGTGGTAACAGCTATGGCTATGACGTCGTCAAACGGCTCGATTCCAACGGCGAACTGATCCGGGGCGACCGCTCCATCAATGACGCACAAGCAAGCGTCATCCAGCGCATCTTTCGCGACTATGTCGCTGGCAAATCGGCCAAACGGATAGCAACCGAACTGAACAAAGAGGGTATCGAGGCACCAACCGGCGGCACCTGGGGTTTTAGCACCATCAATGGCAATCCCAAGCGCGGCACCGGCATCCTCAACAATGAGCTTTATGTCGGCAAGCTGGTCTGGAATCGGCAACGCTTCATCAAGGATCCCGATACTGGCAAACGGCAAGCCCGGCCCAACCCAGAATCAGAATGGATCATTCAGGACGTGCCCGAACTGCGCCTCATCGATGATGCTCTTTGGCAGCATGCCAAGGAGCGGCAAAAATCCTGCCAAGTGGATCAATTAAATGCCGCAGTGGGCTCCGCAAACTTCCGCGATCGCCGCCGCCAGAAATATCTCCTGTCCGGCCTGTTGCAATGCGGTTGCTGCGGCGGCGGATATTCGATGATTTCAGCGATGATGCTGGGCTGCTCGGCAGCACGGAACAAGGGTACCTGTGACAACCGCCTCAATATCCGACGCGATCGTCTGGAAGAGCGCGTGCTGCATGCGCTGCGCCATCATCTGATGGACCCTGCGCTGTTTGCCGAGTTTTGCGACGAGTTCACGCGCGAAACCAATAGGCTAAGGGGCGATGCAGGCGCAGCCATAGCCAGCGCTCAGGCAGAGATCAAAAAGATCGACCGGGATCTGGATATGCTTGTGAACCTGATCCTGCGCGGCGGCGCCGCAGACAAGATCAACGCCAAAATGGTAGGTCTTGAAGCGCGCAAAAAGGAGCTGGAGCGCGACCTCGCCCAGGCCCAGGAGCCCCCTCCCCTGCTCCATCCCAACATGGCGCACCATTATCGGGCTCAACTCGACAATCTCTATCGAGCGCTGGAGCATGTCGACGAGAACAAGCGCTTCGAGGCGGCTGAGGTCATTCGTTCGCTCATCGACGCGATCATACTGGTGCCTGAAGGCAGCGAACTGAAGATCGATGTGCGCGGCGATCTGGCAGGCATCCTCGCGATTGCGGTAGAACGCAAAAAACCCGCCTCCAGGGCGGGTTCTTCGAAGGCTGCGACCCTCGGCGGGGTATCGCAATTTCAGATGGTTGCGGGAGCAGGATTTGAACCTGCGACCTTCAGGTTATGAGCCTGACGAGCTACCGGGCTGCTCCATCCCGCGCCACCAAAGGATAAAGGGCGGACCTTTTGGGTCCGCCCTTTTATCGAGATCATGAATGGGTTTTGTGTGATCCGATATATGCGCGTGCTTCAATGCCTGGCGACGCCCTACTCTTCCAGTGCTTGAGCAATAGTACCATCGGCGCAGTCAGGTTTCACGGCCGAGTTCGGGATGGGATCGGGTGGGTCACAGACGCT
>NZ_JAHRGM010000019.1 GCF_019097845.1 Sphingobium sp. AS12
AGCCTCAAAACATTCCGCCGGATCGCTACCCGGTACGAAAAAACTGACGAGAGCTACCGCGCTATGATCAATCTCGCGGCCTTGAAAATCGCTATGCGCTAATGTCCACAGGCCTTAGTCCCTCGATGGCATGGAGGCGACGCTTCGTTCCGGCGGCTATAACCGCCAGATCGGGAGCCATGGCGAGGATCGTATCGGCGTCGGCAGGTTCGCCCACATGGGCGACGATCCTGCTCGCAAGCACCTGACGCTCCAGATAGTCGCGATAGCGTAACAGCATCTCCTTGCCCGGGGGCGTACCGGACGCAATGATGCCGCCGCCCAGGCCGAGGCGCGTCTCGAACAGATGCGTTTCAAATCCCGCCTCGGCCAGCATCAGCGCGGTGGTCATCCCGCCAGGGCCGGCCCCGACCACTACCGCGCGCCGTCCGATGCCCAGATCGGCTGGAATGGGCGCGTCCAGTTCGCGGCCGGTACGTGGATTTTCCGCGCAGCAGACCCGGTGCAGATTTTCTTGGGCTATGCAGAAATTGCAGGTGGTGCAGGGCCGGATCAGGTCGGGCCGTCCGGTCTCCGCCTTCGTCGGCCAATAGGGATCGGTCAGCGAAGGCCGGCCGAGCGCCACCAGATCACAATCCTCGTCGGCAATCGCACGCTCCGCCAGTTCAGGCGTGCGGATCTGGCCTACACCGATCACTGGCACGCCGGTCGCCTCGCGGAGCCGCCGTGCGTAGGGCAGGCGCCAGCCTTCCGGCGCAGACATGGGTTCCATCACTTTGTCGAAGGCTTCGGGACCGCGGCCGGTGCTGGCGTGCAGGATGTCGATGCCTGCCGCCACCAAATGACGGCATATTTCTTCATTGTCGTCGATCGTTAGCCCGCCTTTGACGAATTCATCCGCCGAAATCCTGTAGCAGAAAGGCAGATCGCCGATTTCCGCCCGCACCGCGCGGATGACGGCAAGGGGGAAAGCCATGCGCCGCTTTGCGTCGCCGCCCCATTCATCGTCACGGTGGTTGGAGATAGGGGAGAGGAATTGCGAGAGCAGATAGCCGTGCGCGCCGTGCAGTTCGATACCATCATAGCCTGCCGAGGCGGCGCGGCGGGCGGAGGCGCCGAATGCTGCGATCAGCCGCTGAATCAACGCCTGGTCCATCGCCTCGACCACCAGCTTGCTGGGGTCGCGTCGCGAATAGACACGACTTGGCCCCCGCGTGATCCCGTCCTTCAGGAATGTGGCGGGAGCGAAGCGCCCCCCATGCTGCAACTGGATGAAGGCCTTCGTCCCGCTCTGATGCAGCGCCTCCACCAGCCGCACATGCCCCTCTATATTGCGGTCCGATTCGAGCGAGAGTTGATGCGCTTCGGTACGGCCGGTGTCGGGATCGACGCTGGTGAACTCGACGATGATCAGGCCGAAGCCGCCGCGCGCCCGCTCTTGGTAAAAGGCGATCTGATCCGCCGTCACCCGTCCATCAGTGCCGCCTAGCGATGACGACATCGGTGCCATCACCACCCGGTTCTTCAGTTCGAGTGGTCCCAGCCGGAACGGCGAGAAAAGATGGGGATAGGCATTCACCGGATAGGGCATCCTTCAGCAGCGACATGCTCGATACGACATGTAAAACATATTACTCTATTGGTGGTTTCTATAGTGTGCGCAAGGGCTTGGCGTGGCCGTCGCATCAAAGCGATTTTATGCGGCGCGGCGCTGGATCATGGCTGCCTCGCTGACCCGCTCCATATCCATTCACGGTCGACCAGGCTGCGCCGAATATTCCAGTCGGCGACACCGCAGTATTCAATCATTCAGCCGGTTCGACAGTGATATTGTTCGCAGATCCGTTTGCTTCCTGTTCCTCGCGGATCATCCGGCGCAATATGCGCCTAGCCCGTATACCAGCGGCGTCGGCTTTCAGGATCAGCGGCTTATGCCCCAGGAAATCGGTACTATCCCCCATGGCTGCCTGTTCCGCCTCTACCATCGGGCCATCCTGGGTCGAGAAGATGGTACCTACTCCCTTTTCCAGCGCGGCCGTCAGCTCCGCATCGTCCTTCCGCTTGTTGCGGCCCGTCACCCAGAAATAATGGGTTGAACGGTCCGTCTCCGGTGTCAGCAGATGCGCCGAAGGCGTATGGAGGCCTGTCGTTTCGATGTCGGCGCCAACTTCGGTGATGGCGGTGTTGGCATAAAGCACCGACGGGGCATCCCAGCGCACGTCGCCGCGTCCATCGCCGCGTTCGCTGTCTGATCCCCACATCATTTTCTGGAACGCGCCGGGGATCTGATTGGGCCTTCTGAGCCGCGACCAGACGGTGTTGCGGGTCACCTCTACCTGATTGTCCCATTCGGCCCAGTGGCTGGTCGAGGCTATCTGCGGGTGCAGATAATTGACGTGGCTCAAGTCCAGCAAATTGTCGGTCACAAGTTCATGATGGCCCTTTACGTGCAGATAGCCTGCCTCGCATTTGAAGGCCGGGTCTGTGATGAAGGAGAAGTCGGGGATCAGGGCGGTGTCCGCGTGGGCCGGATCGCCCATCCAGAGCCAGGCATAACCATGACATTCTGCCACTGGGTAGGATTTGACGCAGATTGGAGCGGGGTTTTCGCCTGTGCCTCCGGGACGCTCACTGCATTGGCCGTCCGGACCGAATTTCAGGCCATGATAGCCGCACCGCAGGTCGTCCACCTCCCGTCGACCCATCGACAAAGGCACGAACCTGTGCGGACAGCGATCCTCAAGCGCAACCAATGTACCGTTCTGCTTGCGGTAAAGCGCGATCAACTCGTTACAGATGCGGCGGCTGATGACGGCGTCGCCAAATTCCTCCGCCGGTCCCGCGACATACCACACGTTCTTCAGGAACATGATGCTCTCCATCTACTTTCGCGTGCTGGCTGGTTTATCCGGCGGACAGCTTGCGTATTGACGCCAGCATATGGTGTCGCGCGCGGAGTGAGAAGTGATGCAGGCGGCTTTGTCTTGCGGCCATCCGCCACCGTGGAGCAAAATCGGACGTTACCGGATGCGAAGGGCACATAGGATGTCCAAACCGCCGTGGATCAGGCGCGCTCGAACACCGCCGTCAAGCCTTGGCCACCGCCGATGCACATCGTCTCAATACCGTAACGCGCGCCGCGTCGATCCATTTCTCGTAGCAGTGTGGCCATGATCCTACCGCCAGTGGCGCCGACCGGATGGCCGAGCGAAATGCCAGAGCCGTTGACGTTAAGCCGCGCATAGTCGTCCGCACCGAACTTCCATTCGCGCAGACAGCCGATCACCTGCGCGGCGAAAGCCTCGTTCAGCTCGATGAGGTCGATATCCGCGAGAGACAGTCCCGCCCGCTCCAACGCTTTTGCGGTCGAGGGCACGGGGCCGATCCCCATGATGTTGGGCGCTACGCCGGCCACCGCCCAGCTCTTGAGGGTGGCAAAGGGGCTGAGGCCATATTTGTCGGCGGCAGCTCGGGTGCAAACGACCGCAGCCGACCCGCCGTCATTCTGGCCGCTCGCATTGCCAGCCGTAACCGTTGCGTCGGTATCGCCCTTGCCAAGCAAGGGCTTCAGTTTTGCGAGTGCCTCGATCGTCACGTCCGGGCGGGGATGCTCATCGCGGTCGATGATGATGTCGCCCTTCTTCCGATCTCGCACGGTGACCGGGATAATCTCGTCGGCAAAGCGGCCCGCCTCATGTGCGGCAACCGCTTTGCGGTGGGAGGCGATGGCGAATTCATCCTGTTCCTCACGCGGTATTGCGTAGGCCTTGCGGACATTCTCCGCCGTCTCGATCATACCGCCGGGAATGGGGAAATTCTTGCCGCCGGCGGTGATGCGGCCCCGGGCCAGTGAGTCATGCAGCATGAAGCCGCCTCCCCTGACCCCGAAACGCGGTTCATGGCTGAAGAAGGCAGCGTTGCTCATCGATTCTGCGCCGCCGACCACCACCAGATCGGCACCGCCGCTGCCCACCGTCATTGCGCCATAGATAACCGCTTGCAGTCCCGATCCGCATCGCCGATCGATCTGAATGCCTGGCGTCTCGATCGGCAGCCCTGCGTCCAGTGCCACCACGCGACCGAGTGCCGGAGCCTCCATCGTAGGATAGCATTGCGCGAAGATCACATCTTCGACCGCGTCGAGCGGCAGCTTGGTGCGCTTCAGCAGGCCGCTCAGGGCGGCGACGCCCATCTCAACCGCCGACTTGTCCTTGAAGATGCCGCCAAAGCCCCCGACCGGGGTCCGGACCGGTTCGCAGATCACCACGTCACGCATGTGCATTCTCCAAAGCTTTTTAGCGACCCGTCCAGGTTGGGGCACGTTTTTCCACGAAGGCGCGGGGGCCTTCCTTGCTGTCTTCGGTGGCCATCACGCGCTTCATTCCGTCGCGGGAGATGCGCCGCATCTCGACATCGCTATGGTCACCCGCCATGCGGGTACAAGCGATGCTCTCCTGGACGGAAACCGGCGCGTTGGCGACGATCGCGCGGGCGAGGTCGAGTGCCTCGTCCATGACGCGATCGGATGCCACCAGCCGGTTGACCATGCCATAGTCGGCAGCCTCCGCAGCGCTGATAGGATCGCCCGTCGCCACCATCTCGATGGCGATATTACGCGGCAACACGCGCGCGATGCGATGGACGCCCCCGGCATTGGCCATCAGACCACGCTTGACTTCGGGCAGGCCAAAACGGCTGTCGATGGACGCAACGATCATGTCGCAGGCCAGCGCCATTTCCATCCCGCCGCCCAGCGCCGGACCGTCCACGGCGGCGATCCATGGCTTGGCGCGGCTCGCGTCGATCAATCCGGCAAAACCCCCGTCGCCGGGCCGCAATTCATGCACACGCCCGGCCGATACGACCTTTAGGTCCGCGCCCGCGCTGAACATGCCAGGCGCAGCAGAGGTCAGCACCACTACGCGGATGGCGGGATCGGCCTCCGTTCGCTCGATCGCCGCGACCATCGCATTGGCCAGTTCGCCATTAACGGCGTTGCGCGCCTGTGGCCGGTTGAAACGCAACACAGCAATATGCCTGTCCACGATGTCGTAGAGCAGCACGTCTTCGCTGGAATTATCGGCCATGACTATTATCCCTCAAGGCTTCAGTTGCGCCCGGCCACAAGGCCTCGGCCGATGACATGCGCCTGGATTTCGGCCGCACCCTCGAAGATGTTGAGGATACGGGCATCGCACAGCACGCGACTCGCCTCATATTCAAGCGCATAGCCATTGCCGCCGTGAATCTGGACATTGAGGTCTGCATTCGACCATGCGACGCGCGCGCCCAGCAGTTTGGCCATGCCCGCCTCAATGTCGCAGCGATCACCCTTATCCTTATGCCGTGCGGCGGCGTAGGTCAGCTCGCGCGCCATGACCAGTTCGGCCACCATCAGCGCCAACTTGTCCGACACCCGCGGAAAATCGGCGAGGGGCTTGCCGAATTGCTTGCGCTCGGTGGCATAGCGCAGCGCAAGATCGAAAGCGTTCCAGCCTACGCCCACGGCGCGCGCTGCGGTCTGTATGCGGGCGCCCTCGAAGGTGCGCATCAACTGCTTGAAGCCTTCACCCTCCGCGCCGCCCAGCAGGCCATCTGCTGCCACCGGAAAATCGTCGAAGGACAGAACATATTCCTTCATGCCGCGATAGCCCAGAACCTCGATCTCGCCACCATCGATGCCCTCATCGGGAAATGCAGTTCCGGCAGTACCGCGCGATTTGGACGCGAGCAGCATCGACAGCCCGCCATAACCCGGCTTGTCCGGATTGGTCCGACACAAAACGGTCATCAGATCCGCGCGCCCGGCATGGGTGATCCATGTCTTTGATCCCGTGATCCGCCACTCGCCCTCGGCACCCTGCCGCGCGCGGGTGCGCACGGACGCGAGGTCGGAGCCGGTATCGGGCTCGGTGAACACCGCTGTGGGAAGTACGCTGCCATCGGCCAACGCCGGTAGCCACTTCGCTTTCTGATCAGGCGTCCCGTTCTCGCCGATCAGTTCGCCCGCGATCTCCGAACGGGTTCCGAGCGATCCTGCGCAGATCCAGGCGCGCGATAATTCCTCCGACACGAGGCTCATCGCAAGCTTGCCAAGCCCCAGCCCACCAAAGGCTTCATCGATGCAGACGCCGAAGACGCCAAGCTGCGCCATCTCCTTGACCACTTCGTCGGGGATCAGCACGTCGTCCAGATGCCATTGATGGGCGTTGGGTGCAATGCGTTCGGCCGCGAAGTTGCGAAACTGCTGGCGGATCATGTCCAGAGTCTCGTCGTCGAACGATTCGTCGGGCAGTTCGCCGTCGCGCAGCCGTGCTACTAGCGCCAACCGGGTCGCGGCAGTATTCCCGCCGTCCAGGAACAGCGTCACGGAGGGGTCTGCAGCAAAAATGGCAGCCGCCTCGTCCAGTCCCAGTTCGTGCGGGCGAACCAGTTCGTTTTGGCTCATCGGCACGCCGCCCAGCAACTGTGCGCAATATTCGCCGAACCCCACGCGGAGAACCAGTTCGTCAATCGACCGCAACCGACCCGCTGCCTGCGCGCGTCCGGCCCAATCGGCGGTTGCGGCCAGCGCCTCGACCGTAGTGGTGATCCAGGCGAAGCCGTGGACCAGGCGTTGGTTGACATCAGCAAGCTTGGAATCGACATGACCTTCCGGCGCGATGACGCCGGCCGTGCGTGCCAGCGCTGCGGCGAAATAGGCATGGGCGGCGGATGCCGCGCCCAGGGCGGAATGAACCCAGTCTGTCATCTTATCGTGTCACTTTCGCAGTCATGCCGGTGGTGCCGTCACAGCGAACGGCGCAGACCTCGTCTGCCTCACCGGTCTGGAGGAATATGCTCTGGCCCAGGAACAATGGCGCCTGGGCACGAAAGCTGAAGCTTTTGATCGGACCTGTACGCATCGCAAGTCCCGCCAGTTTCGCGGCGGTCAGTGGGCCATGGATCACGAGCGAGGGATAGCCCTCCACGCCGGTCGCATAGGCACGATCATAGTGGATGCGGTGGCCATTAAAGGTGGCCGCTGAAAATCGGAACAGGTTGACCTCGGCGGGATGCCAGCGTTCGCCTTCGGGTTCGTTCGCCGCCGCCTCCGGCATCGGTACCGGACCGCCCTCGCCGCGATAAACATAGCTCTGACGCTCAGACACGCGCACGACGCCTGCTTGCTCCAACAGCCGATCGACCTCCACGAATATCAGATCGCCCGATCGGCCGCTTTTGTGCGTTACCTGCGCCACGCTGCTCGTCAGGCTTGCGGGCGCACCGAGTTCCAAGGGTGCCTTAAAAGCGATCGACGCCGCCGCGAACATGCGGCGGGGCAGGGGAATGGCTGGCAAAAAGCCGCCGCGGCGCGGATGACCGTCCTCTCCTATGTCGCCGTCGGTCGATGCAGGGAGGAAGAACGCCCAGTGCGCCAGCGGCGGCAGAACCCGCTCGACGTCGGGATCGGCACCGATCGCGAGCGCATAACGGCGCAGGCTCTCCAGCTCCAAAATCTGCTGGATATTTTCAGCACGGCCGATGGCGCTCTGCCACTCGGTGATCCCCGCCTCGCTGATGGCGTTCATCCGACCAGCCCCTCGTCATGCAGGCGGCTGATCTCGCCATCGCCCATGCCCAGCAACTCCGCCAGCACTTCGTCCGTATCCTGGCCGATGGTGGGGGCGGGCGCAGGGGCCAGCCGATCCTCACCCAGGATACGCGCGGGCGCGCCCGGCGTCGGGTATGCGTCACCGCCTGCATGACCGATGTCAGCGAAGATCGAATTGTCGCCAAACAGGCGCGGTTCCGTATTCAGCGCCTCGCTCAGCGTTCTGTAGATCGACCAGGTGACGCCCACTTTGTCGAACATTGGAGCGAGGGTGTTCAGTGACCGTGTCCCGATCGCATCTGCGACCAGCGGATTGATCCGGTCGCGGTGGGTGAAACGCAGTCCTTCGTCCTTCGCGAGCGAAACTCCCAATTCCGCCTCCAGCACTGCCACTTCCTCAGCGATGCCGAGCGAGGACAGCATTCCAGTCCACTGGCGCGGCGTGATCGCCACGATCATCACGCGCACGCCGTCCGCTGTCACGAAATCGCGACCGAAGGCACCGAACAGGTCGTTTCCTGCACGAACCCGGTCCGCGCCCGACAGCAGCACTTCCGCGACATTGCCCAGATTGCCGAGCGTCCCCGCCGCGATGTCTGAGAGCGCAAGCCTCACCTCGCGACTCTTGCCCAACATCCGACGGTCGCGCTCCGCCGCCAGCAGGGCGAAGGCGCCATAGGCCCCCGCGAGCAAATCCCAGGCGGGCAGTATATGATTGACCGGTCGCGTATCATCGGTGGGGCCAGTCATCGCCGGCACGCCGACGCTGGCGTTGATCGTATAATCGACCGCCGGGTTGCCATCCGCCCAACCCATGACGCGCAGGCAGACCAGATCCTTGCGCAGCGCCTTCAACGCATCATAGGACAGGAAGCCGTTCACCGGGAAATTGGTAACGAACAGGCCATCGCCCGCGCTCGCCAGCCGCTGCGCCAATTCGCGCCCTTCGGGTCGGCTCAGGTCGATCGCGACCGACGTCTTGCCCTTGTTCAGCCCCTCCCAATAGAGGCTCTGGCCGCTGGGGCCAATGGGCCAGCGCTTACTGTCGGGTCCACCACCGATCTGGTCGAAACGGATGACCTTGGCACCCATCTGCGCCAGATATAAACCGCAGGATGGGCCGGCGATGAACGCCGCACCCTCGACAACGGTCATGCCCTTGAGCAGATCGTACATCAGCCCACCTCGTACAGCGACAGGCCGAGTTGCGCGCGACGGCGCAGCCACAGGCTGGGACGGTAGCGGTCGGACCCCGTGATCGCCTGAAGTTGCTGCATGATCAGGTGGGTCTTGGCGATACCCAGCCATTCTCCCCATTCGATCGGACCCTTGGGATAATTCTGCGCCAGCTTCATGGCGATATCGATGTCCCGGGGCGTGCCGACGCCGATCTGTGCAAGTTCGCAGCCCAGATTGGCGACCATGGCCAACATGCGCTGCAGCACGAAACCGGGCGAATCCCCGATCACCTCGACCCACAAGCCCTTGGAGCGCAGCCAGTCCGCGACGCTTTCCGCCGTCGACCGCCCGCCGACCGCCGCCATCACCGTCAGATGGTCGGCGGCAAAGGCGGTGAAGTCGATCGCAACCGTGGTGTTGGGATCGAGTCCCAGCCGTGCGCAAGCGGTTGCGCAATCCTCGCCGATCGGGGCGATCAGCGTGACGTCATTGCCCTGTTCCCATCCGGCCCGCTCAGCGAGCGCCTCGAATTCTGGTGCCGCCTCGCCAAGGGCGGGTTTGATCTCGGGCGGGCTTGCAGTTGCTTCTGGTGAAGCGGGAAACCCGATGGCTTCGGCTGCATAGCTGAAAAACCCCTGTCCGGTCTTGCGTCCGAACCGCCCCGCTGCCGCCATCAGTGCATGCAGCGTAGTGGTTTTGAGGCGCGGGTCGTGTTGATAACCCTCATAGATATAGGTGGACGCTGCGTAGTTTACATCAATGCCGGTCAGGTCCATCAACTCGAACGGCCCCATGCGAAAACCCGCAGCGTCGCGCATGATGCGATCGATCACTACAGGCTCGGCTACGCCCTCCTGCACGATCGCCAGCCCTTCTTGCGCGTAGGCGCGGCCCTGCAGGTTGACCAGAAAACCCGGTCCATCCTTCACCGTCACCGGCACCTTGTCGATCGCCTTCGACAGCGCAGTGGCGCGTTCGGCGATCGCTGCGCTCGTACCCGGAGCGGTGATGACCTCGACCAGTTTCATCAGCGGCACCGGGTTGAAGAAGTGCAGGCCGCACACACGCTCCTTGTGCGTGCAATGGGCTGCGATCGCCGCGACCGACAACGAAGACGTGTTGGTAGCCAGGATCGCGTCGGGAGCAACGATCGCTTCCAGATCTGCGAACAATTTCTGTTTTGGCTCCAGCCTTTCGATGATCGCTTCGACCACTGCCTGCGCGGGGGCGAAGGCGGCAAGGTCGCTCGCCAGCGTCAACCGCGCCATCATCGTTTCGGTTGACCCGTCGGGTAACATGCCCTTTTCGACCAGACGGGTGATCCGTCCCTTGATATCCTTGCCCGCCTTCGCTCGCGCATCGGGTGAAAGATCGAACAGAATGACGTCCAGCCCGGACGTAAGCCCAATCTGGGCGATGCCCGCGCCCATTGGTCCGGCACCGACGACGCCCAGGATGTTCACTTCGCTCATTCTGCTCTACTCGATTGTCTCTTGGTGATTGTCGGTGCGGTCTCGCTGGCCCAAATATGCTTGCCCCGTTCGTTGGCGGCGATCATCCGGTCCCAATGTGCTTCGTCATTGCCCTGGAACTTGAAGTGGAAATGTGTGGCGGTGCGGAACTCCAGCACTTCGACGCCCTCTGGTCCGACTTCATAGCTATAGACGAAGTCGGCAGGGATCAGCACGCCATCCCCCTGTCCTAGCTTTTGCGTACCCATCGTCAGCGATCCAGCGATCACATAATAGAGGCAGTCCGCGTCATGGCTGTGTCGGGGCAGAATATAGCCGCTCTTGAACCAGGCATAGGTCAGGCTGGTGCCTGTCGCCTCGTCCTCGAACAGGACGATGACCTTCGTACCAAGTTCCTCCGTATTTCCGACCTTGGCGAGCCTGCTCAAGCCTGCCATCACGCTTTCGTCGAAACCGATCATCGGCATCTTCTCGCGGGTCAGCGGTGCGCCGTCAGCGAACCTGTATATCTTCATGCGTTTGCGGGTTGCAGTGCTGCTTTCGGTCATCGATCCTCTCCTGGTGGCTAGCCGTCCTCAGACGGCCAGTCCTGCCTCGCGCAGCAGCGCCTTGGCGATGATGGTTTGCTGGATCTGGCTCGTGCCTTCGTAGATGCGCATGAGCCGGACGTCGCGGAAGAAGCGCTCTACCTTATATTCCGCCATATAGCCGGCACCGCCATGGACCTGGACAGCGCGATCGGCGACCCGGCCCAACGCCTCGCTCGCAAAATATTTGGTCGAAGCGACGTCGCGAGACACTTTTTCGCCCGCGTCAAAGCGTGCCGCGACGTCACGCGTCATGCACCAGGCGGCGAAGGCATCAGTCTGGCTGTCGGCGATCAGCCCCTGCACTAATTGGAACGCGCCGATTGCCTGCCCGAACTGTTGCCGCTCGACTGCATATTGCACGCTTTCCTGAACCAGCCGGCTGCACATGCCCGACGACAGGGCGGAAAGATGGATACGCCCGCGATCCAGTACCTTCATCGCAGTTTTGAACCCGCGACCGGGAACCAAGCCGATGATGTTGGCGGCCGGCACCTCGACATTGTCGAAGATGACGTCGCAGGTAACGGTGCCCTTCTGGCCCATCTTCTTGTCGTTCTTGCCAAAGCTGATGCCCGGCGTGCTGGCATCGACGATGAAGGCGGTGATACCCGCTGCGCCTTTGACATCGGACTCACTGCGGGCCATCACGGTAAACATGCCCGCACGCGGGGCATTGGTGATGTATCGCTTGGTGCCGTTAATGCGGTAGATGTTTCCATCTTTAGCCGCCGTCGTGCGGATCGACGCAGCATCCGATCCCGCATTGGGTTCGGTCAGCGCGAAGCTGGCGAACATGCCGCCAGCGAGCTTGGGCAGCCATTCCGACTTCTGCTCTTCGGTGCCATCCATGACAATGCCTTGGCTACCGATGCCGACCGTAGTGCCGATGACGGACCGGTAAGCGAAAGATGTGCGGCCCAGCTCGAAGATAATCTCGGCCTCTTCCGACATTGTCAGGCCCAGCCCATCATATTTCACGGGCACAGTCAGGCCGAACAGGCCCAGGTCGCGCATCTCCGCAATGATCTCTGTAGGAACGGCGTCCTCATGCTCGACGCGATCCTCATTGGGGATCAACCGCTCATCGACGAACCGCCGAACGGTATCGCGCAAAAGGGAAAATGTCTCCTGATCCAAAACCCGCCTCCCATGTCGGGCGACTATCCGCACCTGACAATTTTTGTAATAGAGGTTTCTCTATTGCCGTTTGGCCGATCGACATGCAAGTCCCATTTGAATGGGCTGACGTTATATCGACGGCATGACGCGACAGTTCAGTCGTCAGAGCGCTTTGATTTCGACCGCGAGGATACTGCTGGACCCTTCACGATCAAAAGAGGGGTCATAGCCGGTCGTCGCTGCGCTCATGCGCGCGAGAAAGGCAGGCAAATCATCAGTCTCCACTTCATAGGCGGCAAAATAGGGCCATGGAGCCTTGTCGCCCAATGCTTTGAACCGCCGCGTGCCCACAATGCCGTCCACCGCGCGCAATTCGGGCAGATGCACGTCATCATACCAACGATTATATTGGATTTCCTGTTCTTCGCCCGGTTTGGGTCCATTGAGTGCGAGGATCATATATTTGGCCATGTTCACTTTCCTCTGCTGATCGCCGCGATATGTCGAAAATATCAGCCTCCTGCGGGTGCCATGTCGGCGTCGGACAAGAACATGCCGACCCGCGGTTCGACCGACTTGTCGACGCGATAATGGGAAAAATCGGATACGCCGGTACTCGCCAGCAATGTGTCGTCGATGAAGAACTGACCCGTGCACTCGCGCGCCGGGCGGGTGACGATGGCGTAAGCCGCATCGGCCATGATCTCAGGCGTGCGACAATGGCGCAATTGTTCGGCATTGGCCGCAGCAAATTCGATGGCCGCGGTGGCGATGCCGTAGCGGGGCCATAGTGCGTTGAAGGCAATGCCTTGCCGCCGATATTCTTCGGCCATGCCTAATACCGTCATCGACATGCCATATTTGGACATGGTGTAGGCGACATGGCCGGCAAACCATCGCGGGTCCATATTGATCGGCGGCGACATGGTCAGCACATGCGGGTTATCTGCGTTGCGCAGATAAGGAATAGCGGCTTTGGACACGAAAAAAGTGCCGCGAACATTGATATCGTGCATCAGGTCGTAGCGTTTGGGTTCGGTCTCCTCGACCGGTGTTTTGAAAATCGCCGATGCATTGTTGACCAGGATGTCGATGCCGCCAAAATGATCAGTGGCCCGCGCCATCGCCGCCTCTACAGTGTCGAGTTCAAGCACGTTCATCACCAGTGGCAGTGCTTTACCGCCTGCGGCTTCGATCTCGCTGGCCGCGCTGTAAATCGTACCGGGCAGATGCTTGTGCGGTTCCGCCGTCTTCGCCGCCAGCACTACGTTTGCGCCATCGCGCGCTGCGCGCAACCCGATCGCAAGACCGATGCCTCGGCTTCCCCCGCTGATGAACAGCGTCTTCCCAGCAAGCGTCATTTAATTTTACTCCTGCCCAATGGCATGCAGCCGAAATGGCTGAATGGCAATATTGAAATATCTCTATTCTCCAATGAACATTGCTGGTCGTTTCTCGCGGAAGGCGGCAACGCCCTCCTGGTGATCGCGCGTAAAGCCTGCCGCGCTTTGATGATCGCGTTCCATAGTGAGCGTCGCATCGAAGCCGTCATCCAGCGCGGCGCGCACTTGCCGACGGATCATTCGCAACGTCAGCGGCGGCATCGCGGCCAGTCGCCGGGCGATCGCCAAGCTTTCGTCCATCAGCGCCTCATCGTCGACGATGCGGTTGATCAGTCCGGCGGCCAATGCATCGGGGGCCAGCAATTTGTCGCCTAGCAGCGCCATTTCCAATGCCTTGGCGCGCCCGACTGACTTCGCTACCAGCCAGGTCGAAGCCATATCCGGTACCAGGCCGATACGCGCGAACGCCAGCATGAAACTGGCCGATCGGGCCGCCACGGCTATGTCACCCGCCAGGGCAAGAGATGCACCGGCACCCGCCGCCACGCCGTTGATCGCGGTTACGACGGGCAACCGGCTTTCCGCCAATGCCTGCGCCAGCGGGTTATAGTATCGCTCGGCAACTTCGCCCAGATCTCGGCCCGCTCTTTCCCCGGTCAGTGCCGCGCCAGAGCAGAAGCCGCAGCCTGCGCCCGTAATCACCAGCGCCCGCGCTCCATCTCGCGCCGCGCCATCGATCAACCGGGGCAATGCGGTCAGCATGTCGTAGGAAAGGGCATTGAGCCGTTCGGGCGCGTTCAGTGTCAGGATCGCGAGATCCCCATCGCGCGACGTTAGTATGTTTTCGGTGTTCGCCATCATTCGCTCCCATTCTCGCGCATCTTCAGGCTGGAACCCAATCCTCCGCTGCGTCTATCAACATGGTTTTGGGCTCGAGATAGGCGCGCAGGCCGATCGCGCCGCCCTCGCGACCGATACCGGACTGCTTGAAGCCGCCGAAGGCGATGTTGAAGTCCACCTTGAAGCCGTTGTGCCCAACCGTCCCGGCCCGGATTTGCCGTCCCACGCGCCATGCGTCTTGCGGATCCTGGGTAAAGACCGCGCTGTTGAGGCCGAAGGGAGAATTGTTTGCGATGGCGATCGCATGATCCTCGTCGTCGGCAGGAATGATCACCGCTACGGGTCCGAAAATCTCCTCCTGCGCTATCGTGGCGTTCGGATTGACATCGCAGAACAGGGTCGGTTCGACGAACCAGCCAGCATTGCATTGGGCTGGCCGCTTGCCCCCAGCCGCCAGGGTCGCGCCTTCTGCCTGCCCACGCTGAATATAGCCTTCAACACGGTGACGTTGGCTTTCGGTAGCGAGCGGACCCAGCTGGCTGTCCTCGGCGAACGGATCGCCGACCTTGATCGCGGCGAACGCGGCGGCCATCGCGTCGGTGAATACGGCCTGACGCCGGCGCGGCACTACGATGCGGGTCAGTGCGGCACACACCTGCCCGTTCATGTACATCAGCGGCGCTGCCAGCTGTTGCGCCGCCTGCTCGACATCATAATCTTCCAACAGCACCGCCGCGCTCTTGCCACCCAGTTCCAAAGTGCAGCGGGCAATGCGCTCACCGCAGATGGCCGCGATTTGACGACCTGCCGCGCTGGAGCCAGTGAAGCTCACCTTGTCGACATCGGGATGGCGTACCAGCAGTTCGGACACTGCGCGATCGGCGGTCACGACGTTGATGACCCCCGCCGGCAGGCCGATCTCATCGCAGATTTCCGCCAGGATCAGAGCCTCGGTCGGCGCCTCCGGCGATGCCTTGACGATCATCGTGCAGCCCGCCAACAATGCCGGCGCGACCTTGAGTGCCATCAGTGAGAGCGGCGCATTCCATGGCACGATCGCGGCGACGACGCCGACCGGCTCATGCACCAGCAGTCCGGCTCCGCCAGTAATCGTCTTATGCTGCTCAACGAATGGATAGGTTTCGGCAAGCGCCGCATAATTGGTAAAAATCATCGTTCCTGCATAGGAACCCGGCGCCGCCAGACTCGCCAATATGCCCATCTGGTTGCTCTGCGCCGCCGCCAGAGCGGGCGCCCGTTCCGTGAGCTTCTGGGCGATCAAATTCAGCCAAGCGGCGCGCTCGACATGGCTCATGCGCGGCCATGGTCCCTTATCGAACGCCTGACGCGCAGCCGCTATGGCGCGATGGATGTCCGCCGGTCCGGCTTCCGCCACCCGTGCGAAGGCGCTGCCACTGTGGGCGGCGATGACGGTGAATATGGCGTCCGTTTCGGGTCTGACCCAAGTGCCATCGATATAGAGGCTGTCGGGATGCGTCAGCGACGGGTGGAAAGCTTGATCGATCATGAGAGTTTTCTTTTCGTGAAGGAGGGAGGAATCTAATCTTTGGCATCCGGCAGCATGCGGACGTTCTGCCGGTCGGCCCGCCAGATGGCGGGGCTGATGCCTGTGATCTTGCGGAAAGCTAGGGAGAAACTGCTCGGCCCCGAAAAGCCCAGCGCATGGGCGATCTGCTTGATCGGCTTGCCGACCTCCAGCATTGCGCGAGCCCGATCGATCAGGGCAGCGCGAATATGCGCCGAAACCGTCGTGCCAGTGGTCGCGTGGAACAGGCGCAGCAGATGCCGCTCGCTGACCGAACATATCTGCGCCAATTCGGCGACGGTCGGCGGGCCCAATTCTTCAGCCTGCAGCCGGTCGTTGATCCGTTGCAATTGTTGCGCGGACAGTTTGCCGGTCTCTTCCTCGTCGCCCGGCCGGTTACCCAGATATCGGGCGAGTTCGACGATGGCACGCGTCGTCAGCGATTCAACCAACGCGGCATGACCGATGGCGGGCAACCGCATCTCCTGGGCGAGATGAGCCAGCACCGCCAGTACAGGCGAGCGATCGAGGTTGCATCCGCGTTCCAGCTGTGCAGCGCCCCAGGACGGAACGAAGCCCAAAATTTGCTCGAACCGCCAGCGCTTTATCGTACAGCCGATCGAATAGGCGGTCCCGCCCGTGCCCCAACATTCCATCGCATGTCCGGCTGGATAATAGACGCTGCGCCCGAGCCGGATTTTCCTGGCGTCGGGAATGTCCGGAAAGCGGACATCGCCGCGATAGACGATAGGCGGCAGGCTCAGGTAAAGAAGATGACTGTCCTGATGTAGTCGCGTAATGACCGGGCCAGCCCATTCGCGACTTTTTAGCTCGATAGCATAGCCATCCCCGTCGAAGCGCGCACTCTCGAAACGGATCATGTCAGTTGCAACAGCGCCCGATCGGGGCGAAACGAAGCCGATTGAAGGGCAAGATAGTAGATCAAGTCGGGCATCCTCCCTTCTCATTTTCAGATACCTCTATAGCGTAGACATGGCTAAGGCGTCCAGATGCTCAACAGGATTTTTCGCGTGCCGCCGACTTTCTGGCACCGCGTCGGTCAGGCGTAATTCCAGTAACCATGTACCTGATAATAATTGGCAGGCACCGCAGTGGCGGAAAAGGAAACAAACTGTCCGAGGCGAGTAGGTAATTGAAGTCGAGAACGGGCAGGCCTCTCTTATGTTCATCGCCAAAGTTGCGACATGGCGCGCGAAGCGGATGGGACAGGATATGAACAGGCAGGCGGACGTTATCGTCATCGGCGCAGGATTTGGCGGCATCAACGCCCTTTGGAAGCTGCGCGGGATGGGTTTTGATACGTTGGTGCTGGAGCGCGGCGGGGAAGTGGGCGGCACCTGGTATTGGAACCGTTATCCTGGCTGTCGCTGTGACGTGCCCAGCATGGAATATAGCGTCCCTTGGGATCCTGAACTGGACCAGCAATGGGACTGGACTGAACGCTATTCCGGCCAGTCCGAAATCCTCGAATATGCCAAGCATCTGGCCGACCGGCACGATCTGCGCCGCGATATCATCTTCAATCGGACGGTAACGGGTATATGCCGCGATGAGGGCAGGGGCCTTTGGCAGGTGGAGACTGACGCTGGCGAGACCTATGAAGCGCGCTATGTCGTGACGGCGGCAGGCTGTCTTTCGACGCCCAACTTACCCGACATCACAGGCATCCGGGATTTCAGGGGCGAAATGTATCACACCGGAGAGTGGCCTCACGATCATGTCACGCTAGCGGGCAAGGAGGTCGCGGTATTGGGCACGGGATCGACCGGGGTTCAGGCATCGACCGCGATCGCCGGGGAGGCCGGGCATCTGTTCGTCCTGCAGCGTACAGCGCAATATAGCCTGCCTTCGCTCAACCGCCCATTGCGTGAAGAAGAAAAGGCGGAAATGAAGGCGCGCTATCCTGAGCATCGCGCCTGGCAGCGCAACAGCTTTGCCGGGCAGCAGATGGATCCGCCAGCGGGCATGAAGGCTTTCGACGACCCAAAGAAGCGCCGGCTGGAAGTCTATGAGAGAGCCTGGCGTGCCGGGCGGCAGGATCTTATCGCCTGCTATGCTGACATTGGCGTCGATGCCGATGTCAATGCCGAGGTTGCGGAATTTGCCCGCGCAAAAATCCGCTCGATCGTCAACGATCCGGCTATCGCCGAAAAGCTGTGTCCGACCGCCAATCCTATCGGTACCCGCCGCATCATTATGGACACCGGCTATTTCGAGATATTCAATCAGGACAATGTCAGCCTGGTCGATATCAGCGAAGATCCGATCGATCGGTTCGTTGAAAATGGCGTTCAGTTGCGAAGCGGGCGCTTGATCGAACTCGACATGCTGGTGATCGCGACCGGCTACGACGCCGTGACCGGGCCACTGCTGGCGATGAACATTACCGGGACTGGCAGGGTAAGGCTTGCCGATGTCTGGCGCGATGGACCGCGCAGCTATCTCGGCTTGATGGTCAAGGATTTCCCCAACCTCTTCACGATCACCGGGCCGACCAGTCCGACGGTACATGCCAACGTCATCTTCGCGATTGACCAGCATGTCGACTGGATCGCCGACTGCCTGGACTATTTGCAGCGCAACGACATCGCGTCAATCGAGCCGACCGATGAGGCGCAGGACGAATGGCTTGCCCATGTCGCGGAAGTCGGCAGCCGGGGTCTGCGCGCCAGTGACACCAACAACTGGTACCTGGGTCAGAATATCCCCGGCAAGCCGCGCGCCTTCATGACTTATGCCGGTGGCCTCAATAATTACCGTGCGCGGTGTGACGCTGTGGCGCAGGACGGCTATCGCGGGTTCATGCTGACCCGCGCAGAGCAGGATGCGGTGGTCGAATAGGGCTTGCGCAAAACATATACCTCATTTGCTTGACGAGGTGACTGGAAGGCTCCATTGATCTGGTGGAGGACGTCCACATCCTGGTATCGGGGCGGTGTCCGTCATCGTTCGGCGGACTATGCCCGGCCGATCGTCCTGAAAACTATGGGTGAGGAAAAAATGCGCGAAGCTGCCATTGTATCCGTCATCGGGTTGTTGGTGTGATAGGGGAAATCCGCGCCATGCCAGCTGTTGCGCTGGTTGCGGACCCACATCGGCTTGCCCGCGTTATTTTCCGGCGTGTTCGCCATGCTGGCGGGCAGCTTGATGTCCAGCTTGCTGTATTGCGTCTTGTACCGGTCTGGCGGCAGCGGGTCGCTATGGACCGCCTTGTGGCTGAGATACAGGAAGAAGGGCTTGGATTTGTCGCGTCCCTTCTCCAGCCAGTTCATCGCATAATCGGTCAGTTCGTCGGTGATGTAGCCGGTGCGTTTGACGGGCGCGCCATCGACATTGAGCATCTGTCGATCGCCCGCTGCAATCCGCTCAGGCGACAGCTGTTCGGTCGGGAAATAGGTGCCCTGACCCTTGAAGCTGACCCATTTGTCGAATCCGTCGCGTGGGGCGTCGGTGTCGAATCCCATATGCCATTTGCCGAAGAAGCCGGTCTGGTAACCCGCTTGCTGCAGATATTTGGGGAAGAAGGTCAGCCCTTCCTCCGAACTGTTATTATTGTCCACCACGCCATGGTTGCGCGCGGTTTGGCCGGTCAGGATGGTGGCGCGGCTGGGCGAGCAGAGCGAGGAGGTGACCACGGCGTTGGAGAAATAGACGCCATCCTTGGCCAGCCCGTCGATATTGGGCGTCTGGAGGCCAGGCGTCAGAAAACCCATCGCGTCATAGCGCAAATCGTCCACCAGCACGAAGATCATGTTGGTGGGCTTCTGTTGTGGCGCGCCCACCGGTTTGGCCAGCGCCCCCGGTCCCAACAGGGTGCAGGCGGCAATCATGGCGGCGTTCAGCGCGCGACGGGCGTTCTTCATGGGCGGTTTCCCTTCTTGTCCCTGATGATGCAGCGAAAGCCGATATGGCTGGTCGAACTGTCCACCGCCTGCGGATGGCGCGCGGCGGGGCGATAGCGCTGGCAATAATTGGCGGCGCACAGATGCGATCCGCCCTTCAGTACCTTGCGTGGAATGGGGATGTCGGGCGTGGCCGGGTCCAGGCTTTCGCGCTTGGTGCCGCCGCGCGGATTGGCGGGGACGCAGCAGCTCCCCTTGGCCTTGCGCTCGATCCGGGGCTGGGCGAACCAGTCGGTCGTCCATTCCCAGACATTGCCGATCATGTCGAACAGACCATAATCATTGGCCGGATAGGTCCGCACTGGCGAGGTGCGCTCATAGCCGTCCGCCAATGTGTTGGCGAAAGGGAAAGCGCCCTGCCAATAATTGGCCTGGCAAATACCGCCGGGTGCCAATTCGTCACCCCAGACATAGTCCGTCCCGTCCAACCCGCCCCGCGCGGCATATTCCCATTCCGCCTCGGTCGGCAACGTCTTCCCCGCCCATCGGGCATAGGCCTCCGCATCGGCATAGGCGACATGGACGACGGGATGATCCGCCAATATGTCCAGCTCACTGTCGGGTCCATGGGGATGCCGCCAGTCGGTGCCGAAACTGAAGCGCCACCACTGGCTGGCATCGTCCAGCGGTACGGGACCATTGGTTCGCTGGAACAGGAGCGACCCGGCCTGCGCCATCGTCGGATCCATGCCGGGATAGTCTTTGGGATCGGGCGCCAATTCCGCCAGCGTGACGTGGCCGGTGGCTTCGACGAATCGCGCGAAGTCGCGATTGGTCACGGGCGTTGCGTCCATCCAGAACCCATCCACCTGCACCCGGCGCACTGGCGCTTCTTCAGGATAGAAACGGTCCGATCCCATCTGGAAAGCGCCGCCGGGCAAGTGGATCATGCCCTCAGTCACGGCGATCGGCAGCCTTGAGCGATATGCCGGCGCCGCGCGGATAGGCGGGCGGCGGGCCGTCGTCGGGCAGGTCGGGGCTTTGCGCCTCGACATCGGCCATGGAGCGGGGGAGCGAGAAGGGCAGGCGGCCCTTCGCCACTGTCCGGCCAGTAACCACATCCAGCACCGCCGCGTCGCTCGCGCCGAAGGTGACGATCAGCGCGCGGGTCATTGGCTCGATAGCGGTCAGGATGGCGGGTCGGTCCATCTCCACCGCGACGATCGTGGGGACATGGGCGGAGGCACGGGCGATCGCCTGCACATCCTTGTCCTCGGCGCGGAAATCGAGCCGCCCTTCATGCTGGCGCGCGCCAAAGAAATGATGCGGGTGCAGCGTTTCAAAGGGGGTCGCGGTGCGGACGAGAGCGACATCCGCCTGCGCGGGATCCTCCACCACCGTGAAGCCCGCCGTTCGCGCTGCCTTTGCATCGACGCCATAGAGCCATATCCGCTTGCCCGGCGCGACCGGCAGGGTCGCCTTGTCGTTGCGTAACAAGACTTGGCTTGCGCGCTGGACGGCGTCCGCTTGCTGCTGTGCTTTCTGGTTCCCGACGATCCTTGCGGCAGCGGCTTCATCGACATAGGGATTATCGAACAAGCCCAGTTCAAACTTCAGGCGCAGCACGCGGCGCACGGACTCGTCGATCCGCTTTTCGCTGATCAGTCCCTTGGCCACCGCATCCAGAATGGGCGCGGGATCGTCCGCGCCGCCAAACTGGTCGATGCCCGCCTCTATCCCCTTGGCGAAGCGGGTCGTCTTGTCTGCTGCTTCCATGCCCCAGGGGATGCCGATCGACGCAGGAGTCTGGGGATTGGCGGCGTCGGGCGCCATGCAGGCTTGCGGGCAATCGCGGGTGATCGACCAGTCCGAGACGATCAGGCCGCGATACTGCTTCTCCCCACGCAACAGGCCGGTCAGCATCTGCTTGTTGAAACCTGCGGCGACCGGCTCGATCGACTGGCCTGTTATTTTCGGCCCATGGACGATGACATAGGTGGGCATGACCCCGGCGCTGCGAACAGCCAGGCTATCGTCAAAGGCGCGGACATGCTGGGCGAAGGATGCGTCGCTGAGCTTGGCGTTGCGGCCATAATAGTTGTGGCCGTCGAAACCCTCCGGCTCCGCGCCATAGCCGACCCAATGTTTGACCACCGTGGCGACGCCATCGGGCCGCACGCCGGAGCGGCCATGCTGAAAGCCTTCGACATAGGCGCCCGCAAGGCGTGATACCGCTGCGGGATCGGAACCGAAGGTCGCCGAAAAGCGCGGCCAGCGCGGTTCGGTGGCGAGGTCGGCCTGCGGCGACAGCGCCATATGGATGCCGACCGCGCGATACTCCTGCCGCGCAATGTCGCCGAAGCGGCGGACCGTATCGGCATCCCCCAATGCGGCGAAACCCAGCGTGTCGGGCCACAGAGAAAAGCCGCCACCAGTCGTGCTGGCACCCAAGGTCGCCTGAAAATGATGGCGCGGGTCGGTACTGATGGTCGCCGGAATACCAAGCCGACCGGCCTCCGCGCGCTTTTGCACCGCATTATTCTGTGCCGCGAGGTCGAGGGGCGCGACGACCAGCCGGGTGATGAAGCTGCTGATATGGCGATCATGCAGCAGTTTAGTGGTTGCGTCAGCATCATAGACAATGCCCACAAAGCCGATCGAGGAACCCGGCGTGGGCAGGGTGGCGTGCAGTAGCGTCCCGGCCTTTTCCGCCAGCGTCATCTGTCCCAGCAGATCCTCGACTCGCGCGTCGATCGGGGCGCGCACATCCTCATAACGATCAAGCCGGCCATTATGGTTGAGATCGCGCCAGCCCGTCGGCAATGCCGCCACACCGCGCACTGCCAGCATGCAAAGCGACGCCGCCAAGATCCAGCGCGCTCTTACCATGTCAATTGTTCCTTCCCGCAAAAGGCATCGACCGGGCTGACCCCGATAAAGGGCGCATCGCCCGTCAGCCTTTCCACCAATGCAGTCTGGACATCGGGCAGCGAGGCATAGGCATTGATATAGGTCGAGAAATTGGGTGCGTCATAAAGATAATAGGGTTGGCCGAACGACACCAGCAGCGTGGGGATTTCGCGGTTGAACTGGATCATGCCATTGCGCGGGCTGCCATGCAGCCTGGCGAAATCCAGGAAGATATGGCTGAGCGCCGGGGTCGCTTCCTGCCCGATCAGATAGAGGATGAGGTCGGCGTCGTCGGGCGTCGGAATCGCGTCGGAATCGAAGCTGCGGACGATGAAACCCCGGCGCTCGAGGCCCGCGCGCAGCGGCGTGAAGTCGCGTTCGGGCGCGCCAGAAAAAAAGCTGGAGCCTTCGTCGGCGATTATGACGACCCGTTTATGCCGATCGGGGGCAATGGGCAGCAGGGCATCGCGATCCTTGATCAGCGTGACGCTGCTCGCCGCAGCGCGCGCTGCCTGATCCAGATGATCGGACTGGCGTAGCGTTTCGCGCACCTGCTCCAACGGGGCGATCCGCTCGTCCAGTGTCATGCGGTGCAGGCCCAGCTTCGCCTTGAGCGACAGGAAGCGGGTGACGGCCTCATGCAGCCGCTGTTCGGAGAGGCGCCCCTCGCGCAGGCCTTGCAACATCAGCGCCATGTCCTCCGACGGATTGCGGCTGAACAGGAAAACATCGCAGCCATTTTCGATGACTGCGGGCACCGCTTCCGCCCGCGCCATCCAACTGGTGAGGCCGCCCATAATGGTGGCGTCGGACACGATCAGACCCTGGAAACCCAGTTCGCCGCGCAGCAGTTCCAGGTTCAGCAGGCGGGAAACAGAGGCTGGCTCGAATGCCCGCGCGCCAGCGTCAGGCAGTTCTTCACGGATATATGCGGGGAGGGCGATGTGAGCTGACATGATCGTCATCACGCCGTCATCGACCAATGTGCCGAAGATATTGCCAAAGGTCGCGCGCCACTCGGCCATGTCCATGTCGTTGACGCTGATGATCAGATGCTGGTCGCGATCGTCCAGCCCATCGCCCGGCCAATGCTTGACGCAGGCCGCGACACCCTGCGCCTGCAACGCGCGGACATAGGCGCGCGCCTGTGCCAGGATGCGCTCCGGGTCGGAGCCATAGGACCGGGTGCCGACCACGGCGTTGCGGAAGGCGCGGTTGATGTCGACCACGGGCGTGAACGACCAGTTATAACCCAATGCCCGGCTTTCGCGCCCGACGATGGCGGCCAGATCAGTGCTGAGGGCGAGATCGTCACACGCCGCGATGCCCATCTGGTTGGGGATGGCGGTTGTGAAGGGATAGCTGATCATACCCCCTTCGATGTCGCCCGACAGGATCAGCGGCACGTCCGACCGCTCGATCGCGTGGCGTGCAGCGCCCCAGGCGGCGTCGAGATTGCGGGTCGGGAAGCGATGGATGCCGCCCGGCGCATGGGCCAGCAGCCCGTCATTTTCCGCCGCACTGTCATGGCGCGCCGACAGGACGAACAGTTGTGCGATCTGTGCCTCGACACTCATCGCGTCGCGGGTCTGCTCAACCCAGTGCTGATCCTTCCGCGACAGGGCGAGGGGCGAGGCGCGCAACGGCGCGTCGAAAGGGGGCATGGCGATGGTCGCGCTCATTTCTGGTCGGTAGAGGCGTCGTCGTAACGCGCGCGTCTGACAAAAATCTCAAGCGGCTCGGCAAACGGCTTACTGTATTGGCGCGCTTCGCGCCACCGGAGCGCCTTCGTCTCCGCCAGTTTGGCCGGATAGCGGGCAGCCCCGTCGATTGCAGGGGCGAAACTCGTTCCGGCTGCATGGAGCAGCGTCGGGGCAAGATCGACCACGTCGACAAATTGCGTGCGGGGCTTGGCAGGCTGGACGGGTTTAGGGGCAGCGAAGGCGTTTGAAATGCCCATGCTCATCAGCATTGATGCGGCCAACGGCCAACGCGCCTTCATCCGACCTTCTCCCGGTTCAATATGGCAGGCGCGGCGACCGAAGCCGCCGCGCCCTTTGGTCAGAATTTCACGCCGAGCGTGGCACCGAAATAGCGGTCCGCATCCTTGTTGAAGGTGCCGACCAGATCATAATTACCCCCCAGGAAGGAGGTGTGGCCGATGCTGGTCAGATAATTTTCGTCGAACAGATTTTTGACGAACAGGGTCAGACTGTAGCGACCGTCAAGCTGCTTCACGCCGATGCTGGCATCGACAAGGGTATAAGCGGGCTGTTCCAGCAGCGGGTCCTGCTCGACCGAGAAGTTCATGGCGCTCTGGAAGTTGACGCCAATCTGGGCAAAGCCTGCAAAGTCGGTGCCGGGAATGTCCGCCTCGTAACGCGGCGCAACGGTGATCTTCCATTTGGGGCTGACGGGCAGGGTTGCGCCGCGAAGATTCTGGGTCGGGGTGACGCCCGCTGCCGTGCGATAGCAGATGTTGGTCGGCATCCCCGACATGATCGGCGCCGCCGCATTGAACTGCTGCGGGCAGTTGAGCCCATCAATGTCGATGGTGGCGTCAGAGTAGGTGACGGCGCCGGTCAGGCTGAAATTGTCGTCGGGACGCACGGTCGCTTCGACCTCGAAACCCTTGGTCTGCGACTTGCCCGCATTGGTGGACACGAACTGGACCACGCCTGCGGCGATATCGGACCGGTTGGCCTGCACCTGAAGGTTGGAATAGTCGGCCAGGAACAGCGCAGTGCTGACGCTCAGGACGCCGTCGGCGGTACGGCCCTTGAAGCCGATTTCATAGGCGTTGACATGTTCTGGCTCCAGCACGGTCTGGTTCGCCAGATCGGTGCCGATTTCCATGTCATAACCTAGCCCCTTATAACCGCGCGTATAGCTGGCATAGACTTGGGCATTGCGGCTGAATTCATATTGCAGGCCAGCCTTGCCGGTGACCGCCGTATCGCTGGCCGTAATCGATCCGCTCACCGGCGCATTGCCCGGCAGCACCGCGTCACCCGCTACGAGCGGCGAAATGCGGCTGCCGCTATTGGTGCCCTTTTCATATTGCAGGCGCAGCCCGCCGATCGCCTTCAGCCCGCCGACGATACGATAATCGACCTGGCCAAAAACGGCGACGCTGTCCTGCTTCAGGCGGACATTGCTGGCCGAGGACTGATAGATGGTGTTGGCAGGCGCGCAGGGCTGACCAAAGGTGCCTGCGGTGCAACGCACGCGTCGACGGTCGAATGGCCGCTTGATGTCGGAATGCATGTAGAACACGCCAGCGACATAGTTGAGGTCGCCGCCGCCATTATTGGCAATCCGCAACTCCTGGCTAAAGGCGCTCAGATCGACCTGGCCGTGGTTCTGGCTCCACATCGCATAGGGTGCAGCCGCGCCGACGAAGAGGGGAACCGTGCTGTTGATACGCTCGATCGGCTGGTTCACGTCCAGATTGTAGGATTGATAGGCAGAGATGGAGGTGACCGTCGCGGCACCCAGATCCCAGTCGGCCTGGAGCGAATAGGTCTGCTGGTCGCTGTTGGAATAGGTGACCGTTTCGTCATTGAGCGTGCGGTTGTTGCGCGTGGCGTTGATCGGGCCAACCAGCGTCTGCAAATTGGGGTTGGTGATCGCGATCCAGGTCGATGCGCAGCAATCGGCGGTCGTCTTGCGATATTCGCCGGTGAACAGCAGGTTCAGGTTTTCGGTCGCGTCCCATTCCAGCTTGCCACGCACGCCCCAGGATTTGGAGCCATTGTCCCAGCTGTCGGTGGCGATATTGCGGGCAATGCCGCGCACGTCGTTATAGAAGCCAGTGACGCGGGCGCGCATCGTGTCGCTGATCGGACCGGACACGGTGCCACGGGCGCGATATTCGCCATGTTCAGCGATGGTGACTTCGCCACGGCCTTCCAATTCGCGCGATGGGCGCGCGGTCGTGACGCTGATGACGCCTGCGGTCGCGTTCTTGCCGAACAATGTGCCCTGCGGGCCGCGTAGCACTTCGACCCGCTCAATGTCGGCAAGGTCCGTGAAACCCTGGGTCTGGCGGACGGCAACAACGCCATCGACGACGGTCGATACCGAGGATTCAACTCCCTGGCCGAACAGCGCGGTGCCGATGCCGCGAATACGGAAACTGCTGTTGGTGGGGGTCGCGCCCTGCTGGAACGTCAGCGACGGCACGGCCTGCACCAGCGAATTGCTGTCGTTGATCTGACGATTGGCGAGCGCGTCAGCGCTCACGGCGGTTACCGCCAGCGGCACATCCTGCAGACGCTCGGCGCGCTTCTGCGCCGTGACGACGATGTCGGTGCCATCCTGCGGTTCCTGGGGCGTGGCGTCCTGCGCCATCACGGCTGCAGGCGTGATCGCGACGCTCAGGCTGAAAAGCGACACCGCAGTGCGGCGCATCATCATGGCTTTGGAAAAACGCATATATCCTCCCCTATCCGGTGCCTGTGTCGGCGCGCGGTCTGGCAATAGTGATTTCCACCTGCGGTTGTCCGCTAGGTTGTAGCGCTAAATCTTCCGAACCGACGAACGAGTCAATATGAATATTTTAGCGCTACATTTTTCGCTCGAACTGCGGATATTTTGCAACAGCAAGACCGTCCACCATTTGCAACTGTCAGGGATATAGCGTTAAACAGCGCATAAGGGCGCGTCCGCGTCCGTTCAAGGAGTCTCCAGCCATGGCCCGTTCGGGGCGTCGTACCAGCCAGGCTATCACTATTCAGACCGTCGCTGAGCGCGCCGGCGTGTCCGCCATGACCGTGTCCAATGTTCTCAACAACAGCCCGCGCGTGCGTCAGGCGACGCGCGACGCGGTGATGACGGCGGTGCGAGACCTCAATTATGTCCCCAATATGGCGGCGCGTGCGCTGGCCAGCGCAAGCGCGATCCGGATCGGACTGCTCTATCGCAATATCGAAAATGCGTTTCTGAGTTCGATTCTGGTGGGCGCGCTGGATGCGACCAGTCGGCTGGGTGCCCAATTGCTGCTGCGACCACTGGAAAGCGGCGATCCCAAGGAAATCGCACAGCAGATGCAAGGGTTGGTGGAAACGGGCGCGCACGCAATTTTGATCGTACCGCCCTATTGCGAGGTCGCCAATCACCATGGCCTGACCCGCGACTTTCCCGTGCCGGTCGTGGCGATGTCGCCCGGTGACATATTGCCGGGGGACCATATCGTGCGGATCGACGATTTTGGCGCGGCGCGGGACATGACGGCCTATCTGATCGGACTGGGGCACCGTGATATCGGTTTCATCCGGGGGGGGGCGGGTCACATGATCCACCGGACCCGGTGCGAAGGCTATCAGTCGGCGCTGCGGGACGCGGGGTTGCCGATCCGTCAGGACCTGATCGTGACCGGTGACATGAGCTTTGAGTCAGGTCTGGTGGCGGGAGAAACGCTGCTGGACCTGCCGGACCGACCGACCGCCATCTTCGCCAGCAATGACGACATGGCTGCAGCGATCATATCGCTGGCGCACCGGCGCGGACTGGACGTGCCGCGTGACCTGTCGGTGGCAGGTTTTGACGACACGCCGATCGCGGTCAAAATCTGGCCATCGCTGACCACGGTCAAACATCCGGGCAAGAACATATCTGCCGAAGCAGCTATTCTGGCCGTCTCGCTCGCCAGAGGAGATAGGGAAAGCATAGCCGCGCCGACGGAAAAATATCTGGAGCACCGACTGGTCGTGCGCGAATCTACGGCAATGCTGGGGCAAGCCGATCAGAAACGATAGCCGACCGTGCCCATGACATTGCGGGGCGCGCCCATGAAACAGTCCCCGCGGGCAAGGCACGAGGCATAATATCTGTTGTTCAGCAAATTGGTGGCGTTGAGCGCGAAGCGCCAGTTCCGCCAGTTGATCTCCGCCAGACCATCGACCGTGGTACGCGCCGGGGTGACGATCGACCAGAGCGCGTTGGTCGATATGCTCTTGCCGCTATGGACCACGCCCGCGCCCAGACGCAGCTGGGCACCATCCGCGACGCCAAAGTTCTTGGTCGACCAGAGCGATGCGGTGTGACGCGGCATATAATCCAGGCTGCTGTTCACTTCTGAACGCAGTTTGCTGTAGCCATAATTAGCGAGCAGCTCAAAATTGCCGGGCAGACTATGGCTGGCCTCGATCTCAAAGCCCTTGGTGGTCAGTTCGCCCGACTGGGTCGTGGCACCATTGGCCAGATAGAGGACGCGGTTGCGTTCCTTGATGCGAAAGGCGGTGATGGTGACGAGGCTATTGGGGATGGGTTGCCACTTCACCCCCGCTTCAAACTGGGTGCCGGTCTGGGGCTTATACGGATCGCCGATGACCCCGCCGGGACCGGTGAGCGTGCCTGCGATCGGCATGAAGCTTTCGGTATAGCTGAAGAAGGGCGACAGGCCTGCGCCGATTTCCCCGATGATACCAGCGCGGAAGGTGGTGGCATTATCCTTTTGACCGGAGGAGCCGGTCACCCGATCGCGGCGGGCGCCCAGCACTACCGAAACACGGTCGAAGAAGCGGATCTGGTCCTGCAGATAGACGCCGAGCTGCTTTTGCGATTCATAGATGAAGGGACCGGTCGGATCATAGGTTTGCAGCGCATCCTGATCTATATCGTAGAGGTCGATCGTTTCGATCCCGAAGTCGGTGCGCTTGCCCACCTTGTTCCAGCTATAATCCAGGCCGACGAGCAGCTTATGCTCGATACTTGCTCCGGTGTTGAAGCTGAACTGCAGATTATTGTCGGTCGAAAAGACGTTCATCCGCGCGTCGCTTGCGTCGGCGTAGAGGCCGATGGTGCGGCCGTCGGCGGCAAAGGGGTTGGTCGGATTGCTGTAGCTGTCCGCGTAGTGGGTCTTATATTCCAAGTCGCTGTCGATATAGCGTGCCTTGACACTGAGCCGGACATGGTCAGAGAAATTATGCGTGATAGAGCCGCCGCCCTGAAGCGAACGGCCATTATAGCGGTCCCATCCCGGCTTGCCGACGAACGCATATTGGTCGAGCTTGCCCGCCGGATAGGCCGTGTTCGGCAGGAAGGTACCGACGATCGGCAGGAATTGGGAGGTCGATCCGGTGTCATCCTCCTGATAGAGGCCGGTCAGGACGATATCGGTGTCGGGGGTCGGCTGCCACCGGATCGATGGCGCAAACATCACGCGATCGTCAGGGACATGGTCGACATAGGTGTCGGCGTCGCGGACGCGGGCAACGGCGCGGATGGCGAGATTGTCAGCCAAGGCGATGTTGACGTCACCCAACGCTTCCTTCCGATCGAAGCTGCCATAGACCAGACTGGCTTCGCCCCGCGTATCGAACCCCGGCGTCTTGGACACCAGATTGACCAGGCCGCCTATCGACCCCTGGCCAAACAGCACAGAGGCCGGGCCGCGCACGATTTCGACACGGTCGAAATTATAGGGATCTGATGTGATGCTGGCATAATAGGAGAAGATGTCCCGCATCCCATCGCGGAACTGCAGCGCGTCAATGCCACGCACATTGAAACCATCGACGCGGGTATCGCGGCCATAGGGATTGGCCAGGACGCCTGCGGCATATTTGACCGTGTCGCTGATGTTGATTGCACCCTGCGCCAGATATTGGTCCGACGTGATGACCTTGATCGGCTGGGGCAACTGGATCAGCGGCGTTTCGGTTTTTGTGCCGGCATTGGCTGCGGTGACGATGATCTGGCTTTCGCTATCGGCAACATCAGGAGCCTGCTCCGCTGCTTGAACGGCCGTGCCGCAAAGGGCGATAAGAGCAGCGCCGCAAAGTGCGAAGGAGCGGGTGGCAGACATAGGTTCAATTTCCTGTTGCAATTGATTCTCAACAGGTGCGCGAATATCGTTATTAATAGTTATTCGCAACAGTCAATTGAGGTGGCGCTCTCCGCCGCATATTGGCTGGAGGGTGTCGGACAGGCGCTTCACCGGTCATCGATGGCTATGGACCCAAGCACGCTCGCGACCGTTATACTCGCTCCACATCGGGAGACAGAATATGAAGCGTGCATCCATCCTGGCAGCGGTCGCTGGTTTGAGTCTGGCGCTGGCCGCATGTGGCGGCAAGGGCGACGACAAGCTGGGCGAACAGGCGCAGGAAGCGGCGGAGAACAAAGCCGACAAGATGGACGCCATGGCCGACAATATGAGCGGTACCGCTGAGGATCTGATGCAGGCCAAGGCGGACGCGACGCGCGAAGCGGGCGATGCCCGCGAGGAGGCGATCGATGAGTCTGACATTAATGCCGCCGCACTAACGCCTGCCGAGCGGGCGAAAGTCATCAACGGCAATTGATGACGCGCCCAGTATCAAGGCGGCGGCATGGGGGTTCGCCTGGCCGATGCGGCGCGCAAGTGGCAGGAGCAGGAACGGGACAGTCAGTGCGTCCGCGCTATTATGGGTGGCGGAAAAATGAGGCGAATTCCGAACCCTAGCGCATCAGTCTGGCGGTGCGCAGTGCGTCCTCGATGATCTCCTGAACGCTGCTTTTGTTCGCGGCGGTCGGCGGGGATTGGATGGCTGACAGGGGTTCAAGTTTCGCCCCTTTCCGCATCGGCAGATTGGGCGTTTCCGTTTTCAATATGTCAGCGGGTTTGGGTTGCGGCGTGGCCTTTCGTCCGGCCAAAAGACCCCAGGATGCCGCGATCCGACGGGTCGAGGAAATGCCCGCTTCCAGCATATGGGGCATCGGCGTTCCGCACGCATCATCTCCGGTGGTGGCGAGGGGGGTACCATGGCCCATGTCCGCAATGCGGTAATCCTCCACCACGGTGCGACCCGTGGCGTCATTCCAGATGCGGTGACGATGAGCGGCGATATTTTGGGTCGCGCTGGGCTGACCGTCCAGGGCATGAACTGACAACCATTGGGCGAGGATCGCGTCGGCATTGCCGCTGTTGACGGTAGGGTCAGCCGCTCCGTGCCAGACCGAAACACGCGGCCAGGGACCGGCGTGATCAGATGCGTTCCGCACGCGATCGCCCAATTGATCGCCACTGGATTGACCGGGCGCGCGCATCGCCTCCAGCGCCTGCGGAACATTGGATGCAGCGCCAAAGGGCAGCCCGGCAATGATCGCGCCGCCAGCGAATAATTCAGGATAGCTTGCCAGCAATATCGACGTCATCGCGCCCCCGGCGGACAGGCCGGTCACGAACATGCGCGACCTGTCTATGCCGTGCGTGTCGATCATGGCCTCGATCATCTGGCGGATGGAAAGCGCCTCGCCACGATCGCGCTTATTATCGGCGGGTGAAAACCAGTTGAAGCAGAGGTTGGGATTGTTGGCGCGCTGCTGTTCGGGGAACAGAAGTATGAAGCCATGCTCATCGGCCAGTTGTGACCATCCGGCGCCACGATCATAGCCGTCCGCTGTCTGGGTGCAGCCATGCAGGATGACGACCAGCGCGGGCTTCCTGGCGATCTGCGGAGGAATGTGACATTTCGCCTTCAACGCGCCTGGATTGCTACCGAACGGCCCGACATCCTGCAGCCTGCACGGTTCGCTCCGGTCCATGGGCGCAGTCATGCTTGTTCGCATGGCCATCAATCGGGCGATATTGGTGGATAATTTTCTCATGAAATGACCTCCGGCCTTGAAGAGCGGCCAAGTCGGCCATGAAATTCGGCGGCGGATTATGCTGCACTGCACAATATGGCTATGGACCCCGATGCGACAAGGTGAGAGTTCAAAATTTATCGGTATACCGTTCGATGAGTCGGGGAGTGGTCGGGACCGGGTGGCACGCGCGGCCTTATCTTGATGCTTGTCCAGGAAAAAAAACGGCGGGGTTGCCCCGCCGCTTCTGCATCAATGCTGCATCGAATGTTTGATGTCGCGCATCTCGTCATGACCGGCCTTGACCGACATGTAGCTTGTTTCAATCAGATCGCGCACGGTCGGGCTGAGCTTTCTATCTTCCAGCGCATCCTCGAACTTGGCCTTGATATGATCTTCGCCGGCTTCGACTTCGTTGATGATCGCCTTGTCATCATTGCCCGTGACGACGGACTTGAGATTGAGGAACATACGGTGCGCCCCTGCGAGCAGCGTGCCGTCATCTTCCGGATTGCCGCCCAGCGCGGTAACCTGCTGCTGCAAACGGGTGGCAATGGCCCGCCTTTCACTGGCGCGGCTGGTGAAGAGGGCGGTGAAGCGGCTATTCTCGCTGTCCTTGGCGGCTTCGGTATAGCCGTCGGCGCTGTCGATGGTCGTAGCGATCAGGCCGTTGAGGGTCGAAATATCGTGGCTGTTATCGGACATAGGAATTTCCTCTTATAGGGGGAGGCAGTCTCCGCGGCGGTGGGCGACTGCGTGGTCCATCAACGACCGTCCTTCGTGAAAGTCGCATCGATTGCGCCCCGCTTAACCTCCATCAGTATGATTTTTCGTCGATCGATTGCACCTCATCGGTGTGGACGTCGAACCGGACGAGATTTGTCGGGCCAAATGCCGTGGTCAGCGCGACATCGGTGGCGTCACGTCCGCGCGCCATCAGGATGCGGCCGATCCGGGGCTGGTTGTGGCGCGCGTCGCGCGTGTACCATTGTCCGTCGATATAGACGTCGAACCAGGCGCTGAAGTCCATCGGCGCATCGACCGGGGGAACACCGATGTCGCCCAGATAGCCGGTGCAATAGCGGGCCGGAATATTCATGCAGCGGCAAAGGGTAACGGCCAGATGGGCAAAATCGCGACAGACACCGCGCTTTTCCTGGAAGGCGTTCCAGGCGGTCATGTCCGACCGAGCATGGTGATAGCCAAATTCGATATGGTTATGGGCGAAATCGACAATGGCGTCGACCCGCGCCTTTGCAGTCGTATAATGTGCGAAATTGCCCCAGGCGAACGCCATCAGTCGGTCCGTCTCGCAATAGCGACTGCCGAGCAGGAACGGCATTACGGTATCGGGCAATTCCTCGACCGGGGTATGCGGTCCATCAGGAGCGGGCAGGTCCACCAGACCGCTATCTTCGATCACGAAATCACATGAAAGGGTGACGCCGCCTGCGGGAATGGTGAGGCGGGTCGCAACATTCCCGAAGCCGTCCTCGAAATGATAGAGCGGCACGTCCGGATCGGCGAGCAGCCGCTGGGGCGTACGCAGGTCGAGATGCCGGGAGGGATGCAGGCTTAACATCGCCATCATCGCGGTCTTGTTCTGGGTTTCAAATCTGATTTCATATCCGCAGCGGATCAGCATGGAGGGGACTTTCCTGAAGCGCCGACAGGGCGGCCGTTGATGGCATTAGGTGGGCAGGGCGACGCAGGCCGCGGATCAGCGCAGATCGGGATACTGGCAAAATGTCTCTGGCAAGCGCATCAGGATGCCATGTTCACGCAGGAAACCCCAATGCCGATCGCGGTAGCAGATGACAGAATGGATCGTCAGCATGGGCATGGGGGAGGATCCTGATGGCGGGAGGCGCGGCAAATGAGCTATTGGGTCTGAACGATCCGGCACCGTTCGGGCTGTTCAACGCAGCAGGCGCTTCCCCGTTCCTGCTGATCGGCGATCATGCCGGGGCTGCGATACCGGGGGCGCTTGGCGACCTGGGCCTGGCGGCTGCTGACCGCCGCCGCCACATTGCCATCGACATTGGTGTCCATGGTCTTGGTCATGCGCTGGCCGAACGGCTCGACGCACCCTTTGTGCATCAGCATTATTCGCGCCTCGTCATCGATTGCAACCGCGATCCCATGCGCGACGACGCGATCCCGGTGGTTTCCGACGACAGCCGGATAATCGGTAATGAAGGACTGGACAGTTGTGCGCGCGCATCGCGGGTGGCGGCAATCCATGCGCCCTATCACAGGGCAATCGCGGACATGATCGACGCGCGACGGGCGGCCGGGCGCGACACGATCCTGCTATCCCTGCATAGCTTCACGCCCGTCATGGGCGGGATTGCCCGGCCGTGGGAGGTGGGCGTCCTCCACTGGCGCGGCCGGACCGATTTTGCCCGCGCCATGCTGGCGGCATTACGCGACAAGGCTGCGTTCACTGTGGGCGACAATGTTCCCTACGCCATGGACGCGACCGATTATACGGTCCCGTTGCATGCTTTCTCCCGCGACCTTGCCTATGCGGAGATTGAGGTGCGGCAGGATTTGATCGGCACTGCCGAAGGGCAATGGATATGGGCCGGCCATTTACGGCACGCCGCAGAAGCCGCGTTGCAGCGCATCAGTTGATGGCGAATCCGCATCATGATATGGCTTGTGCTAGCGCTGGCAACGATTTAGGCAGAGGGCCATGCCAGACCCAGATATCATGGCGCTGCAAGTCGATCGGGACGATGATGTAGCTGTTGCGTTGATGCCGCTTGCGCCGGGGCAGATGGTTGCCATCGGCGATCGCGAAGTGGCGATTGTCGATGCGATCGCGCCGGGCCACAAATTTGCGGTCCATGACATATCTGCCGGAAGCGCTGTCCGCCGTTATCGCGCGCCGATAGGCGTAGCGACGCAAATGATCGGCGTTGGTGCGCATGTGCATAGTCACAATGTGCAAACGGCGCTGCGTGGCGAACTGGCCTATGACTATGTGGCTAAATCTGCGGATGCTGTCGAAAGGCCGGGCGGTGGACAGCCTGGCTTTATGGGTTATGCGCGGCAGGACGGCAGCGTCGGCATCCGCAACGAAATCTGGATATTGCCCTCGGTCGGCTGCGTCGGGCGTCTTGGCGAAAGATTGGCGCGCTGGGGTGAGGCATTGGTGGGCGCGCATGTCGACGGCGTCCATGCGTTCAACCATCCCTTTGGCTGTTCGCAACTTGGCCATGATCTGGAAGGCACGACCGCGATCCTCGCTTCGCTGGCGCAAAACCCCAATGCAGGCGGGGTGCTGATTGTCGGGCTGGGCTGCGAGTCCAATCAGCTTGACCTGATATTGGCCCAGATTCCGCCGGAAAGGCGGGCGCGGGTGCGTACTGTGCGGGCGCAGAGTGAGCAGGACGAGTTTGCCGCTGGCAAGGCGGCGTTGGAGGCGCTCGCCGATCTGATGGCGCAGGATGTGCGCCAGCCGGTGTCGCTGTCAGGGCTGCGACTGGGGGTCAAATGTGGTGGTTCGGACGCCATGAGCGGGTTGACCGCCAATCCGCTGATTGGCCGCATTGCCGATGCGGTTACCCAGGCGGGCGGAATGGCGGTTCTGACCGAAATCCCCGAAATGTTCGGCGCAGAACAATTGCTGCTGGCGCGGGCGGAGAATAAGGCCGTTTTCGATCGGCTTACGCAGGTCGTTAACCGGTTCAAACGCTATTTTCTGGATCATGGTGAGCCGGTTTCGGAAAATCCCAGCCCTGGCAATATCGCGGGTGGCATCACCACGCTGGAGGAGAAATCGCTCGGCGCCGTGCAGAAGGGCGGGCTGGCGAGTGTCGTGGATGTCATCGATTATGGCCATATCGCGACCCGGCACGGGCTGACGATATTGGAGGCGCCGGGCAACGACGCGGTATCGACGACAGCATTGGCGGCAGCGGGGGTGACCCTGACGCTCTTTTCCACAGGCCGTGGTACGCCACTCGGCAGTCCGGTGCCGACGATGAAGATTGCTTCCAACTCCGCGCTGGCGGTGGCCAAGCCGGGCTGGATCGACTTTGACGCAGGCATGGTGCTGACGGACGGCATGGATGCAGCCGCTGAGGCATTGCTGGATCGCATCGTCGCGGTCGCCAGCGGTGAGCCAGCGTGCAACGAACGCAATGACGAACGCTCTATCGGTATCTGGAAACGCGGCGTCACCTTGTAACGGGCTGCAATGCGTCCCTATACAAACCGCCATTTGAGCGGCATGGCAGCAATTATGGAATCAGCTGATCAGACGTTGGAGGAGCTTGGCTGGCGGCCGTTTTTCAGCGCGCAAATCCCGCAGACTGACGACAGCGGGGCCGAGCCGTTTCGCGTGATGGCGGTGCATCGCGGTAAGATTGCGGTGGCCGGGGCGGGCGGTCCGCTTGATATTCAGCCCGGCTTTGGTGATGGCATGGCGGCGGAGGATCATCCCACCGTGGGCGACTGGGTGCTGGTCGATCCTGCGACGCTGCAGATCACCCAGATCCTCCAGCGCGCCAACCTGTTCAAGCGGCGTGCGCCGGGCGGTGACCAGAAAACGCAGCTGATCGCGGCCAATGTAGACACGCTGTTCATCGTCGCGTCCTGCAATCAGGATTTCAGCATCCCCCGGCTTGAGCGCTATTTGATCCTGGCGCGCGAGGTCGGCGTGCATCCCGTGATCATCCTGACCAAGACCGATCTGACCGATACGCCGGAAACTTTCGCCGCGGCGGCGCGTGATTTGCAACCGGGATTGCAGGTGGAAACCATCAATGGCAAGGATCCCGCCAGTGCGGCAAGCCTGTCAGACTGGTGTGGCAAGGGACAAACCGTCGCGCTGGTTGGATCGTCGGGCGTCGGCAAGTCCACGCTGGTCAACACTTTACGCGGCTCCGATAGCATAGCCACACAGGATATCCGCAAGGCCGACGGCACGGGGCGGCACACGACGACGGTGCGTGAGATGCATCGGCTGCACCAGGGCGGCTGGTTGCTCGACACGCCGGGGATGCGGGAATTGCAGCTGACCGATGTGGCGTCGGGTCTGGCTGTCGTATTTGCCGACATAGTCGAGGCAGCGGAGCGGTGTCGCTTTTCCGACTGCGCCCACAGGGGTGAACCGGGTTGCGCCGTCCAGGCGGCGATCGCCGACGGAACGCTGACGCTCGCCCGTCTTGATCGCTGGCGCGCGCTGGTTGCGGAAGAGATCTATAATAGCGCCAGTCCGGCCGAGCGCCGCGCGCTGGACCGGATCGCGGCGGCGGCAGCCAACAAGCGAAAATAGGATGTAAGCGGTACCTCGCACGGCGCCAACGACTTTCAATTATGATAATGACTTGCAATATGCGGTGGCCGCGATATGGGATTCACGCTGTTCCATTGAGGTCCCTGCCATGTCACCCACGTCGCGCCGCTGGATACGCATAGCCTTTGCCGGGCCGGGGGCGGTGATCGTTGCTCTCGTCATGATGGCGGGCATGGCGCTCTGGCTGCCGGGCGGCGCGGCGGGCATCGACAATCTGATATTGCCGCTGGTGCTGGTGCCATTGGTCTGGGCCGGGCTATTCTTTCACGCCTGCCTTGATCGGCGGTTGGGGCGGGTCGCTATCGTCGCCGGAGGGCTGTTCCTGATCCATGGTGGGCTGATCGCGCAGAAATTCGCCCAGGCACAGCCGGCTGCAACGGAGAGCCATCGATGATCCACCTGCCCAAGGACGAAACCAAGGCGATGGTCGCGGTGCATGGCTGGTCGGGCATATTGCTTGGCCTGCTGCTCTATGCGGTGGTGCTGACAGGCACGGCTGCGGTATTTGCCGAGGAAATCGGCATCTGGTCGGCAGGTCATGTTACCTCGCAATCCGCGTTCGAGCGGCCGATGGCGGACACGATCCGGGCGCTGGGCGACCGCACGCCGGCCCAATATCATGAAGCTGTCGACCTGTTCGAGGTTGGCGATCATGATCTGGGTGCCTTTTTTCACCGGCACGAGATGGACAAGGGCGAACTGATCAGCCGGGGCATCTTTTACGTGGTCGGCAAGGATGGCCGTGTCATTCACACCCAGACGGGAACGAATGAGGATGTGTTCGGCCCACGCAACGATAGTGCGCTGAGCAGCTTTCTGGTCGATACCCATGTGCGGTTGCATGTGCCCAATCCCTGGGGGTTGCTGCTGACCGGGATCGTCGGCCTGTCGATGCTGGTCGCGGCGGTATCGGGCCTGCTGATCCATCGCCATCTGTTCAAGGATATCTTCACCCTGCGGCGCAAGGCGAACCCCGTACTGGTCAATCGCGACCGGCACAGCGTCGCTGGCACATGGAGCTTGCCCTTCGCCTTCATCCTGGCGTTCACCGGCAGCTTCTTCTCCTTCTTCGGCACGATCGGCGTGCCGATCGTCGCGATGGCGGCCTTTGGCGGGGATGTCGTCGCCCTGACCGAAGCGGTCTATGGCACGCCCGGCAAGCCCGATCCGCGTCCCGCCGCGATCGGCAATTTCGACCATATTACGAGCGATGCGATCGCGCGCGCGGGGGCGATCCCGACCTTCGTCGCGGTCGAGAGTTTCGGCCGCGCCGATGCCAAGGTGACGACCTATCATCCGCCCAAGAGTGGCGGCCTTGCACCCATTTCGCTGCTTTATGATGGCGCAACGGCGCAGTTCAATCAGGTCAAACCGCTGATCGGTCCCGCGCCGTCCGCCGGGGGCACGCTGGCCGCGATCATGTCGCCACTCCATCTCGGCAATTTCGCGGGCCTGGTGTCGAAAGCGATATGGTTCGGCCTGGGTTTTGCCATGTGCTATGTTACCTATACCGGCATCCGCCTCTGGCTTGTGCGACGGGAAGAGGGCGCGCGGTCGCTCGGCTGGCTGGATCGCTCGCTGGTTATCGTCGGGCTGGGCTTGCCGGTTGCGCTGCTGGCTTCGACCGTTGCCTTCCTTGTCACCATGCCGATGGGCAGCGCCACCTACTGGACGCCCGCGAGTTTTCTGATCGCGTCCGCCGTCATCATCCTGGCCGGGTTTCTGTGGCGGTCGAGCGCCGCCTTCGCGCGGGTGTTGCAAGCGGCGATGGCGGCCATCATGCTGATCCTGCTGCCGCTCCGCCTGCTGACCGGCGGACCCGGCTGGGCAAGCGCGATGGCGGCGGGACAACCGGTCATCGTGGCGCTGGATCTGGCTTTCCTGCTGACTGGCGGCTGGTTGCTATGGTCGATTGTTCGGACCAGCCAGAGCCGTCCAAGTGCTGAGCATGGCCTTTTGCAGGCGGCGGAATGACGGGCATGTTGCTGGCCTCAATCGCCTTTTCCGCCGGCCTGCTGGCACTCCTATGCCTGGGCGATCCCAAGCGGCGGCGGAGTATCAAGCTGCCCGGCGATGCGCAGGGGACGATGATGCGCCGCCTCCTCACCGCTGCCAGCCTGTTGCCGGGGATCGTCTTTGCGTTGCGCGGCGATGCGGCGACCTGCCTGCTGTGGCTGGGCGGCTATGCCGTGGTCGGCTGGCTCGTCACCCTCGCTTGTTCGGCATGGGCCAAAAGCGTTGAGGGCAGCCGCCGATAAAGCATGGCTATTGCGCGATGATCCTGACCGCGAAGGCAGCCGCCGCTGCGCGCGTCTCGACGCCCAGCTTCTCGAAAATCTGCTCCAGATGCTTGTTCACGGTGCGGGGGCTGATGACCAGTATCTCGCTGATGACGCGGTTGGGCTTGCCATAGCTGATCCACAGCAGCACTTCGGCTTCGCGCTGGGTCAGCGTGAAATGGCTTTGCAGCCGGGCAATGTCGGCTTGCGGGTCCAGATGATTGAGGCGGATGAGGGTTTCGCCTGCGCGGGGGCGGCCGACGATGATCAGTTCCACAGTGTCGCCGCCGGGACTGTCGGTCTTGATCGTGGTGCCTGCGGGCAGATCTTCGGGCAGCAGGCGGGCGACCGGCGCGCGCAGCATTATGGGGAGCGCAGTGTCGGTGCGCGACCAGCCGGGTTCGAGCGCTTCCATGAGTTTGTCGGCGCCGGGGGTGCGCCATGATAGCGCGCCGCTCGCGCCGACTGCGATGAGATTGCGGCCCGTGGCGTCGAGGGCGTAGTGGCCGCCCTGCGTCTGGCGCGCATTGGCCATATGGACGCGGACGCGGGCGAGCAGTTCCTCCACCACGATAGGCTTGCGGACATAATCGACGCCGCCCGCTTCCAGCGCATGGACGACATGCTCGCTTTCGGTGAGGCCGGTCATGAAGATGATCGGAACCGGCGCGCCACGAGGCATCTGCTTGATCGCGCGGGTGGTTTCAAAGCCGTCGAGACCAGGCATGACCGCGTCCATCAGGATGAGGTCGGGCGTCACATGGGCGAGCAGTTCGAGCGCTGCTTCCCCGCTCGTGGCGATAAGAACGGAGATGTTCGCTGCCTCCAGCGTGTCGGTGAGGAAACGCAGGGATTCGGGCGTGTCATCGACGACGAGGACGGTGTCGGCATGGGGAGTGGTCATTTGACGGCCCTTATGATTTTTATCAGCCCTTTGAGGTCGAAACGGTCGAGATGGGCGAGCATGCGTGCGGCCAGCGGCTTGGCGCTCGGCACGGCGGCTTCCAGCTCGCGGATGCTCGATTCGATGCCGCGGACATGGCCGATAATGGCCTTCTGTTCGATGTCCGCCAAGATTGGCAGAGCATCATCCGGCAGGATAGGCAGGTCCAGCTCGTCCGGCGCGGGTGCCGGCGGCAGCGGGGCGTCGCCGGTCCAGCGGATATTGAGCTGATCGGCGATTGCATCGAGCAGCGCGTCGAGATCGACTGGCTTCATCAGGAACATGTCATGCGCCGCCTGCCCGTCGCCACCGCGATGATATTCATGGGCATTGGCCGACACCATGATGATCCGCACCGTTCCGCCCAGCTTTGCACGCAACGCGCGGCTGATGTTCCAGCCGGATTCGCCGGGCATGGAGATGTCGAGCAGGATGATGTCCGGTGCATCGCGGGCGGCGATCTCCAGCCCCGCGCGGCCGCTCAATGCCTCCATGACGGTGAAATCGAGCGGTTCGAGCAGCCCGCGCAGCACCGCGACCTGCGCGGGATCATCGTCGATCAGCAGCACTTTGCGCCGGTCGCCGACATAGCCGGAAATCCGATCCACCGGCGGCGCATCCTCCACCGGGTTGGCGACATGGCCCAGCATCAGGCGGACGGTGAACTGCGTGCCTCTTCCGCTCTCGCTGACGACGGACAGATCGCCACCCAATATCTGGACCAGCGCCTGCGTGATCGACAGGCCAAGGCCGATCCCCTTCTGCCGTTGCGCGTCCGGGTTGCTGCCGCGGTCGAACGGATCGAACACGCGCTTCAGGTCATCTGGCGCGATGCCGATGCCGGTGTCGATAATGTCGAAGGTCGCCATCTGGCTGCGATAGGTGACGCGGAAGGTGACTGAACCGGAGCGGGTGAACTTGATCGCGTTGGACAGCAGGTTGATCAGGATCTGGCGCAGGCGCTTCTGGTCGGTGCGGACGAAATCGGGAAGTTGGTCGGGGCGCTCGAACAGGAAGTCGATGCCCTTGGACTGCGCCTGCGGGCGAAACATGTTGGCGATCTGATCGACAAAGGGGGCAAGGCGCACGGTTTCACTGCTGATGCGCAGCACGCCGCTTTCGACCTGGCTGATGTCCAGCAGGCCTTCGACCAGATTGGTCAGATGTTCAGCGCTCCGGCGGATGATCTTGGCAGCTTCGACCGGCGCTATGTCGTGGCCGCGCTCCATCAACTGGGCATAGCCGTAGATGGAGTTCAAGGGCGACCGGATTTCATGGCTGACGCTGACGAGGTAGCGGCTTTTGGCGGCATTGGCGGATTCGGCGGCTTCCTTGGCCTTTTGCAGCTGTGTGCCGGTGACGTCATGGGCTATCACCTCTTCCATCAGCTTCTGCACATGATGTTCGCTTTCCTGCATCGCGCTGCGGCGGCTTTGGTGGGCCAGCACGACCATCCAGGCGATCACTCCGCCGATGAGCGAGAAGAGCAGGAAGAGGCCGAGCATCAGGCCGGACATCTCCGTTGCAATATCCGGCATCTGGCGACCGATCTGCCAGTTGATCCCACCCAGCAAGGCGGCATTGGCGATGGTGATGGCGGCCATGACGGCGATGAAATGACCGACCGGCGTATGGACATAGCGCGCGACCCGCTGCGGCAGCAGGCGTTCGAGCCAGCGCGCGGCCTGCTGCGTGGCGCGGCTGTCGGTCTTGCAGCGGTCGTGACAACGCGCCTCCAGCGTGCAGCACAGCGAGCAGATCGGCGCGGCATACATGGGGCAATGCGCCATATCGACTGGCTGGAAGCTGTTTTCGCAGATGATGCAGGTGTTGGCGTCCTCCCCCTCCGCCCCGTCGGAGCGGCGGGCGATATAATAGCGCCCATGGGTGACGAGCGCGATCAACGGCGCGGCGATGAAGGCGACGGCCATGCCGATAACCGGCGCGAATGCCTGCGCGACCGCGCCCAGCAGGCCCAGATGCGCGCTGCCAGACATGAGGATGGACAGCAGCATCGCGCCAATGCCGACCGGGTTGATATCGTAAAGATGCGCGCGTTTGAATTCGATTCCCTTTGGGGAGAGGCCGAGCGGCTTGGAGATCATGAGGTCGGCGGCCAGCGCGCCGATCCAGCCCGCAGCGACCGTGGCGTAGAGGATCAATATCGCCTCGATCGCGTCGAAAATGCCGACTTCCATCAGCAGCAACGCGAGCAGGACGTTGAAGATCAGCCACACGACGCGGCCGGGATGGCTGTGGGTCAGGCGGGCGAAGAAATTGGACCAAGCGATCGACCCGGCATAGGCGTTGGTGACGTTGATCTTGAGCTGGCAGATGATGACGAACAGGCCGGTTAGCAGCAAAGACAGCCCGGCATGGCCCGACATGGCGGTGAAGATCGCGCGGAACATCGCGGTAGGGCTGGAGGCGTCGCTGTGTGCGGCAAGGCTGGTGACAAGGAAATGGGCGAGCCACGAGCCAAGCAGCAACTTCATGCCCCCGATCAGCGTCCATCCCGGCCCCCCCGCGAGCATCGCGACCCACCATTTGCCCCTGCCGATCCTTTTAGCGGAGGGCAGGAAGCGGAGATAATCCGCCTGCTCGCCGATTTGCGGCAGGAGCGAGAGCAAGGTGGAAAGCGCAAAGCCGAAATAGAGCAGGCTGACGCTGCCGTCGGGCGCGCCGAACTGACCGGTGAAGCGGGACCACTGCGCCAGCGCCGCCGGGCCGGACCAGATGATATAGGCGATCGGCGCGATTTGCAGCGCGATCCAGATGCCCTGCGTCGCATTCTGGAAGCGGGTGATGGCGCTCATGCCGTAAAGGGCAATGGGGATGACGACGAGTGCGCTCACCAGATAGGCGACGCTCATCGCCATGCCGGTCATGGCGGTCAGCGCCACGGCCATGATCGTCGCTTCGACCGAGAATAGCAGGAAGGTGAAGCTGGCGTAGATGAGCGAGGTAAGGGTGGAGCCGAGATAGCCGAACCCCGCGCCGCGCGTCAGCAGGTCGATATCCAGACCATGTTTGGCGGCGTGATAGGCAATCGGCAGGCCGATGACGAACATCAGCGCGACGGCGGCGGCAATGGCTGCAACGCTGTTGGCAAAGCCATAGGTCAGCGTGATCGACGCGCCGATCGCTTCGCAGGCGAGGAAGGCGGTTGCGCCGATCGCGGTGTTGGCGACCTGCCCCGCCGACCAGCGCCGGGCGCTGTCTGCGGTGTAGCGCAGGGCATAATCCTCCAATGTCTGGCTGGCGACCCACTTATTGTAGAGCCGTTTTTCGCGCAGGACATAGGCGGCGCGGTCCATCAGATCGCGGCAGGGAAGGGGCGCAGGCCGCCGGTCGCAACGATGAAGTCGATGACGGCGGCCAGTCCGATATTGTCCTTGAGGTTGGTGAAGAGGAAGGGGCGGTCGCCGCGCATCTTCTTCGCGTCCCGGTCCATCACGCCCAGATCCGCGCCGACCAGCGGGGCAAGGTCGATCTTGTTGATGAGCAGCAGGTCGGACCGGGTGATGCCGGGACCGCCCTTGCGCGGGATCTTGTCGCCCGCCGACACGTCGATGACATAGATGGTGATGTCGGCCAGTTCGGGGCTGAAGGTCGCGGCCAGATTATCGCCGCCGCTTTCGATGAAGATGAGTTCCAGGCCGGGGAATTTGCGGTGCATCGTATCGACGGCGGCCAGGTTGATGCTGGCATCCTCGCGGATCGCGGTGTGCGGGCAGCCGCCGGTTTCCACGCCCATGATCCGTTCCGGCACCAGCGCGCCGGAGCGGGTGAGAAACTCCGCATCCTCGCGGGTGTAGATGTCATTGGTGATGGCGGCGATATTATAATGATCGCGCATCGCCTTGCACAGCCGATCGGTCAGCGCGGTCTTGCCGGAGCCGACCGGGCCGCCAATGCCGACGCGCAGGGGACCGTTGTGAGACATCATGAGCGAAAGAGCCTTGTATAGAGTGTTTCGTGGGAGAGGCTGGCGAGTTCGAGGTCGGGGGCGGCAGTGCCCAGATCGTCGAGTGGGGAGTTGAGCGCTTTGTTTGCAATGGCTGGAATGGCGTGCGATAGCGCGGCCAGCGCCAACTGGCCATCGGTTTGGCCCAATGGCACGAGGCGGACCCCTGCCGACACGAGATTGGCGGCGGTGGCGTGCAGCCAGCCGTGCAGCGCGGGTGCCAGCGGGATGTCGTGGACGGCGCAGGCCAGTGCCATGACTGTGGCGTGAACGATCGGGTGATCGCCATTGCGCGCGGCGAAAGCATCGAGCGCGGGATGGGGCCATGCCCTGCGCGTGACCGAGAGGAAGGAGCCACCCTGCTGGCGGCTTTCCAGCGCTGTTTCACTGCTGCCCCGGAATGCGGTGGCGAGTTCGGAGATTGCGTCGAAGGCGACCTCGTCCTGCGCGGCGCGATGGGCATGAACGAACAGCACCGCATCGACCCAGCCACCGCCGCGCGCCAGCACCGCCTCCACATAGGCGGTGACATGGGCGGCAGTGGTGATGCGGCCATCCTCGACCGCGGTTTCCAGGCCGTGGCTGTAGGTAAAACTGCCCACCGGATAGGAAGGCGAGGTCCAGGCCAGCAGGCGGTGGAGCGCGGCGTCAGCCAGCATGGTCGTGATGGTGGGCATGCGCGTGATCATGGTCATGATGGTGGCCATGACCATTGCCGCCGCCGGAATAGGCACCTCCTTCGGGCGTGAAGGGAGCGTGGATCTTCACCACGGTCGCGCCCAACCCCTCCAGCATCGCGTTGATGACATGATCGTCGCGCAGGCGGATGGAATGGGGATGGAGTTCGGCGGGCAAATGCCGGTTGCCGATATGCCAGGCCAGCCGCATCATGATCGACGGATCGGCAGCAGTGACTTCCACCAGCGCTTCGGGCGCGGCGAGGATTTCGACCAGCCGCCCGTCCGACAATTGCACTGCATCGCCATGGTTCAGCACCGTCGCGCGGGCCAGATCGAGCAGGAACAGCGTGCCATGGTCAGCAGTATAGACCCAGCGGCGACGGTGGCGCGCGTCATGGTCCAGCATGATATGGTCGGCGGCGGGGCCGGACCAGTGGCCGTGGGGGAGAACGGTATGGGCGGTCAGCATGGGGCATTCCTAAAAATTCCTCCCCTGCAAGGGGAGGGGGACCGCTTGCCAAGCAAGTGGTGGAGGGGTGTCGCGCTATCGATAGGGTAACACCCCTCCGTCTGGCCTTTGGCCAGCCACCTCCCCCTAAAGGGGAGGATCGAGAAAGTGAGCTGACCCATCAGAACAAAAAATAGCGCTGCGCGAACGGCAGCACGCTCGCCGGTTCGCAGGTCAACAATTCGCCATCGGCCCGCACTTCATAGGTTTCGGGGTCGACCTGAATATCGGGCATCGCGTCGTTCAATAGCATCGACGCCTTGCCGATCCCGCCGCGCGTATTGCGCACCGCCTCCAGCGGCCGGGCCAGTCGCAGCCGTTCGCCGATCCCTTCCGCGATCCCCGCCGCCGATACGAAATGCACCGCCGACAATGCGCCCGCCCGACCGAGCGCGCCGAACATCGGGCGGTAATGCACCGGCTGGGGTGTAGGAATGCTGGCATTGGCGTCGCCCATCGGCGCGGTGGCGATGCTGCCGCCCTTGATGACCAGATCGGGCTTCACCGCGAAGAAGGCGGGCGACCACAGCACCAGATCGGCGAGCTTCCCGACCGCGATCGAGCCGACGATATGGCTGATTCCATGGGCGATGGCCGGGTTGATCGTATATTTGGCGATATAGCGTTTGACGCGGAAATTGTCGCTGTCCGCGTCGTCCGTGCCAAGGCTCCCGCGTTGCTGCTTCATCTTGTCGGCGCTCTGCCAGCAGCGGATGATCGTCTCACCCACGCGGCCCATCGCCTGGCTGTCCGACGACATCATCGAGAAAGCGCCCAGATCGTGTAGAATATCCTCCGCCGCGATCGTCTCCTTGCGGATGCGGCTGTCGGCAAAGGCGACATCTTCGGCAATGCGCGGGTCGAGATGGTGGCACACCATCAACATGTCGAGATGTTCCTCGATCGTGTTGACGGTATAGGGCCGGGTCGGGTTGGTGGAGGAGGGCAGGACATTGGGCAGCCCCGCCAGCTTGATGATGTCGGGCGCATGGCCGCCGCCCGCACCCTCGGTATGGAAGGCGTGGATCGTGCGCCCCTTGAACGCGCCGATCGTGCTTTCGACAAAGCCCGCTTCGTTGAGCGTATCGGTATGGATCGCGACCTGAATGTCATACTCGTCCGCGACCGACAGGCAGCAGTCGATGGCGGCGGGCGTTGTGCCCCAATCCTCGTGCAGCTTTAGGCCACAGGCGCCCGCGCGGATCATCTCGACCAGCGCGGCAGGCTGGCTGGCATTGCCCTTGCCCATCAGGCCGAAATTCATCGGCATGGTTTCGAGCGCCTGCAACATCCGCCCAATGTGCCAGCTGCCCGGCGTACAGGTGGTCGCCAGCGTGCCATGCGCCGGGCCGGTGCCGCCGCCCAACATGGTGGTGATGCCGGCGTTGAGCGCTTCCTCCACCTGTTGCGGGCAGATAAAATGGATATGCGCGTCGATGCCGCCAGCGGTCAGGATGCGCCCTTCGCCCGCGATGATCTCCGTGCCGGGACCGATGGGAATATTGACGCCGGGCTGGACGTCGGGGTTGCCCGCCTTGCCGATCGCTGCGATGCGCCCGTCGCGGATCGACACGTCCGCCTTGACGATGCCCCAATGGTCCAGGATCAGCGCGTTGGTGATGACCGTGTCTGGCGCGCCGCCGGCGCGGCTTATCTGGCTTTGTCCCATGCCGTCGCGGATTACCTTGCCCCCGCCGAACTTCACCTCCTCGCCATAGACGGTCAGGTCATCCTCGACCCGGATAAGGAGGGAAGAGTCGCCCAGTCGCACGCGGTCACCCGTTGTGGGGCCAAACATTCCGGCATAGGCGCGGCGGGGAATGGTTACGGGCATTAAACAACCCTCCGTTCGTTTCGAGCGGCTGTTGTGTAGCACTCCATCACAATGCCCCCATCACATCGCCACGAAAGCCGATGACGATCCGGTCGCCTGCATAGGGGATCAACTGCACGTCCCGGCTCTGCCCCGGCTCGAACCGAACCGCAGTGCCGGACGGAATGTCCAGCCGGTATCCGCGCGCCACGTCGCGGTCGAACAACAGCGCTGGGTTCGTCTCGGCGAAATGATAATGGCTTCCCACCTGGATCGGCCGGTCGCCACTATTGGCGACGGTCAGGGTGATGGCTTCGCGTCCTTCGTTCAGCACAATGTCGCCGGGGGCGGGGATGATTTCGCCGGGGATCATGGGACTATCTCTGACACGGTCATTTTGATCGCCAAGCCTCTCACCGGATCGGCCGATGTACGGTGACGAGCTTGGTGCCGTCGGGGAAAGTCGCTTCGACCTGAATGTCGTGGATCATCTCGGCGATGCCCTCCATCACCTGATCGCGGGTCAGGACATGGCCTCCGCTCGCCATCAGCGCAGCGACCGACTGGCCGTCTCGCGCGCCCTCCACCACATGATCGGTGATCAGCGCTATCGCTTCGGGATGGTTGAGTTTGACCCCGCGCGCCAGCCGATTACGCGCGACCATGGCGGCCATCGCCACCAGCAGCTTGTCCTTTTCGCGTCCCGTCAGGTTCATGGGATCAACAGTAGCAGATAGTGGGCATGGAGGGCGACAGTCCGAATATCGCGGCGCGCAAAACGCCTGCCGCGCGCATCACATCCTTGCGCAGCGCCTGCGCGTCATTGCGCGTCAGACGCAGGATCAGTAGCCCGTCAAAGCTGGTCGCGCCGCCGGTCGGCGTTTCAACCAGCGTGCGGGCCAGGTCGAGATAATCGCCAGCATCCTGTCCCGCATAGACCAGAGTGGCGATCGCGGCTGCATCGCCAAAGCCGAACGGCGCGCGCCCCTGTGCCGCAAAGTCGCCTTCGACATGCAACGCATCGGCCCAGATCAGCCGCCCATCGCGCCGGATACGCCAGCTGTCATGGATCAGCCCGCTCTGATAGCTTTCCCCCATGGCACTGCGGCCCAGCACCAGCATCTCCATCGCCAGCATCCGTGCGTCGGGGGCCATGTCGGCCTCCAGCGTGCGGCGCATCCTGCTGCGATCGAACAATATCGCTTCCTGCGCCAGCCATTCGCAGGTCGCGCCCGCGCCGATGCTGATACGGGTTTCGATGCGCGACGGCTCATCCTCATCCAGCGCGCGGTAGAGCTTTTCGGCGGCCTGCGGCACGATGGTCGCGCCCACGCCCGGATCGACGATGATGTCGAGCGCCAGCCTATCCCCCCCGGTCAGCCCACCACAGGTGGTGACGGTGACGGCCAGCGGAAAATCGCCCTCCTGCCCTTGCGGAAACAGTAGCCGGGCTGGCGCAACCTGCATCATGTCGCGGATGCCGCGGGCGCCGAATGCGACCATCGCGCGGCCATCGACGCGCTGGTGCCGGGACTTGGGCGGCACGGTGATGGCGCGTTGCAGGGTCATGGACACCATCTGATCAGGCGCGGCAGGTCACGACATGGGGCATATGACGTATGGAACGAACGGGCGGGGGATACCCATCAACGGTCGCGCTTATTCCATTACATGCTCCCGCGAATGCGGGAGTCTGTTGGCCATTCCGCGAGGCGCGGGTCAATCATTATTGGCGAACGCCTATATCCCTACTTGATCGCGCTCGGTGACAAATCGAGCGCGCCAAGGTCGCCGCGCTCGCGTGCCTGACGGCCATAGAATAGTTCAAACAATGGTCCCGCCATCATCGTCGTGACGATCGCCATCAGCACCAACATCGAGAACAGAGTCGGTCCGATAATGCCTTTTTGCAGCCCGATATTGATGATGATGAGTTCCATCAGTCCACGCGAATTCATCAGCGCGCCAATACCGAGCGCCGTGCGATTATCCTCGCCCGAAAGCCGGGCGGCAAGATAGCAGGCGCCGCCTTTGGCCATGATGGAGGCGATCAGGATGAGCAGGGCGATGCCCAGCAATGGAAGCGAATTGACCATGTTCATCTGGGTATTCAGCCCAGAATAAGTGAAAAACATGGGTAATAGCAGGACGACTGCGAGTGGTTCGACCTTGCGACGGATTTCGTCCGCGAACAGTCCACGCGGCATCACCGCGCCCAGGATGAAGCCTCCGAAAATGGCATGGATTCCAACCGCATCCATCAAAAATGCGGAAGTGCAGAATGCTGCGAGCGTGATGGCGAGTATGCCGGTGCTCATGGTCCCTTGGCGCGTGACCTGCGCGGCCAGCGGTGCGAACAGACGTGGCCCGAACGACAGGACGACCAGCCCCCAGGCAAGCCCGCCGCCGATCGCGATGATCGCTACCGATGGACCACCGCCAAAGGTCGCCAGAACGAGCGCCAATACGCACCACGAACAGGCATCGTCAAACGCCCCAGCCGTAAGCGACAGCGTCCCCAGCGCGCTGTCCGCCAGCCCCCGCTCGTTGATAATTCGCGCCAGCATCGGGAATGCGGTGAGCGCGATGCACGCGCCCATGAAAAGTGTCGCATTGAGGCGCGATATGCCGGGCGCGAACAATCCGGGCATTTCGAGCAGGAACGGCATGATGAGTGCGGCCACGACAAAAGGCGCAACGATGCCCGCCAGCGAGACACCCGCCGCGCTTTTGGCTTTGGCCTTGAAATGATCTATCCGCAGCGTCGTGCCGACCAGGAACATATACAGCCCGACACCCAGTTGCGCTCCAGCGTAAAGTATATTCCGCGTTTCCGGTGGAAAAATCGCGCGTTGCAGATCGGGCAGGAGCAGACCAAACAGCGATGGTCCAAGCAAGGCGCCCGCGATCATTTCGCCAACCACCTGCGGTTGACCAAGAAATTTACGGCCGAGCCATCCGACCAGGCGGCAGGCGACAAGTATGACCGCCAGTTGCAGGAAGAAGTGGATCGAAAAATCGCCCGGCGCATAACTGTGCGCCGTGGCGGTCTGTGCTGGACCATGCGGACCGAGCAATCCGCCAATGCCTGACCAAAAACTATCCATCCCCATATTCACCCCAAATTTTGATGCAATTCCCGATCATGAAGCGCCTACGCACATGCCCGACTCTTCTGGCCGATGCCGTTGGAATGGCCTTTGCCAGCCCGCGCGGCGTATCATATGGGCTTGGTCCCCGACCCGATGCCAGAACCATCGATCCGCAAAACCGGGACGATGGCCGGGCTGGTGGTCATGTCAAGCTCCAGACAGGCCTGACCGTGGCTGTGTGCAATCTCGCCATGCCCAAGAAGTGTGGCGCGCGCGATCCGTCCGGCCCAACGGGCCTTGCCCAGCGCGGCGATGCGCGCCTTCGCACGCGGCGGTTTCAAGAAGAAGATGTAGAGCGCGCCATCCTTCACCGTGAAGCGAACATCGCGGGTGTCGAACCCTTTGAATGCGCCTTCGTTCTGCATGCCGCTAGCCAATTGCGTTGGCCCTTCGCCATAGATGTGAAATGGGCGCGAACCGAAAATCGCAACCTCATTGACCGCCATCCAAGCGCCCAGATCGTCAAGGATATTCTCTGCTTCCGCGTCAATCGTGCCGTCACCGCGCTGCGGGATCGATAACAGCAGATTGCCATTCTTCGACACGACGTCGGCGAGGCGCTGGAGCACGGCTTCGGCCGACACATAGCTTTTGTCGGTGAACCGCGCGCGATTGTAAAACCAGTCGCCGATGCACGTGTCGGTCTGCCACGGCTCTTCCCATAAATGGTCTGAAAAGCCGCGCTCGACATCCTGTACCATGGCGCCGCGCGCATAGGGTTTGAGTTGCTTGGCGGTGAGCACGACATCGACCTTGCCATGCCATTGGATCGACCGGTTGTAATAATCCGCCGCCGCCGCCAGCCCGATGGGGCCAAAGGGCAGCTCATGATTGTCCATATAGCAGAAATCAGGGCGGTATTTCTCGATCAGGTCGATCTGGCGCAGCAACCATTGCCGGGCATAGTGTGCGTCGCCAGGCGGCGCGGTTTCGATCCATTGGCCGTTATGCGCCGCGTGCCATTGATCCATCGCCGACATGCTCTCGATGCCATCGGGCGCGACCATGTGGCGGCCGGTATAGAGCGTTTGTGGGTCAAGACCCTGCCACCACTTGCCCGCGCCGTCGGCCCTGCTGAGCCGGTACGCATCATAGCGTTCGCCCTTGCGCGGTCCTTCGGCATCATAGGCGTAAGCAGGCTGATACCAGTGCCAGGCATGGCTGGCATGGTTGGACACGCCAAAGCGCGGCCCGGCCGCCCGCGCGGCCTTTGCCCAGATACCCACGATATCGCGCTTTGGGCCGACCCGCATACTGTTCCAGGCATGGTGCCGACTGTCATAGCAATCCAGATTGTCATGGTGGCAGGCGAGAGAGACGAAATATTTTGCCCCCGCCTTCACGAACCGCTGCATCAGTGCTTGCGGATCCCAGCGCTCCGCGGTCCAGCGGTTCAGCACATCCATCATGCCGGTGTCGGCCGGGTGACCATAGGCATCCAGATGCTGGCGATACATCGGGTGACCCTGCATATACAGGAACCGCCCGTACCAGTCGCCCTGTTCTGGCACGGCCTGTGCGCCCCAGTGCGACCAGATGCCGAACTTGGCATCGCGGAACCAGTCGGGAGTCTTGTAATGTTCGACCAGCGATGGCCAGGTCGGCTGCACTGGTCCCGACATGATCCCGCCATTGCGCGCAAGGGCTGGCAGGACTGGCATCGCCGCCAGCCCCGCCAGGATACCGCGCCGATGCCAGTTGTCCTGCATCAGCGGCGCTTGCCGATGGTCACCGCTGCGCCGGTATAGGTTACTTCCGCATCAAAGGCATTGTCGTCGGTAACCGGCTTGCCCGGCACAACCCATTTGATGCGGATTGTGCGCGTTGCAGGCATGTCCTTCCAGCCCGCGCCCTGGCGTGCGCCGATGGTCAGCGTGCCTTTGCTATCGTCATAGGTCATCGGGATGCGGCTCGATGCCCCCATTTTATAGGCAACGCTGCGACCGTCATCTTCGTAGAGCGAGAATTGGCCATTTGCCCCGGCATAGACTGCAATGGTCAGCGGTGCATCGCGGTGCTGATCGACCCATTGTGTAACCGGACCCATCGGCACCACAGCGCCAGCGCGGACGAACAGGGGCATCCGTTCATAGGGCGCATCGACCTTGACCGAAGCCCCCCCGCGATAGGCATTGCCTGTCGAGAAGTCATACCATTGCGTATTGCCGGGGAAATAGACGCTGCGGCTGCGCGCCTTGTAATCGGTGACCGGCGCGACAAGGAAGGCGTCGCCGAACAGATATTGATCGTTGATCTTGCGGACCTCTGCATCGGCGGGGAAATCCATCACCATTCCGCGCATGATGCTGCCATCCTTCATATAGGTGTCGGCACCGATCGTGTAGATGTAAGGCATCAGGCGGTATCGCAGCTTGTCATACCAGACCATCGATTCGCGCATCGGCGAGCCTTCCGGGCTGATTTCGTAAATTTCGCGGTAGGGCGCCTCGCCATGGCTGCGGAAAAGCGGAGAGAATGCGCCGAACTGGAACCAGCGCAGGTTCAGTTCGCGCCATTCCTCCAGATCCGCAGCAGTCGGCGTCTTGGTGGAAAATCGATCTTCCAGCGCAAAGCCGCCAATATCATGGGTCCAGTTGGGGATGCCCGACAGCGATGCATTGACACCCGCCGAGATCTGCGCCCGCAGATCGTACCAGCGGCTGGCCACATCACCCGACCAGATCGCGGCACCATAGCGTTGCAACCCGCCAAAGCCCGACCGGGTCAGCAGAAAGGGGCGGACGTCGGGCTTATAGGCAGTCCAGCCATCATAGAAGGCACGCGCATTCATCAACGGATAGCTGTTGAAGAATTCCGCCGCCGGACCCATCGCGGTCGGTCCCATGGTGTCGACCCGTTCAGCGATCGACAGATTGGAATGCATGTCCGGTTCACTGGCATCGGCCCACCAGGCATCAACCCCGAACCTGGCCAGCCGCTGTTCAATCTGTTTCCAGAAAATGCTGCGGCCTTCGGGGGCGTAGGGGTCATAGAAGGTGCTTTGATAGCCGATGCCGACCCAGTCCTTGTTCCCCTGTTTGATGTTGCCCTGATAGACTAACCCTTTGGCGGCCAGTTCCTTGTAAGTGTCGGTGGTCGGATAGAATTTCGGCCAGACCGAGATCATGAAATTGGCGTGATTGTCATGAACCTGATCAATCAACCCCTTGGGATCGGGGAAGCGGGTCGGGTCGAAGCGGTGGCTGCCCCAGTCATCATCGCGCCAATAGCGCCAGTCGAGCACGATATTGTCTAGCGGAATGGCCAGTTCGCGATATTTGGCAACGACATCGGTGATTTCCTTCGACGTGTCGTAACGCTGACGCGATTGCCAGAAGCCATAGGCCCATTTGGGCATCATCTCCGCCTTGCCGGTCAGTTGGCGGTACCCCGCGATGACGTTGTCCATGGTGCTGCCGGGGACGAACCAATAATCCTTCGCTTGCGCCACATCACTGGTCATCCAGACCGAATGCCGGTCGGGCGCGGGTAGGGGATCATTGTGCAGCAACGCTATATAGCCCGCATTGGGTTCCCATTCGACACGGATCGCGGCAGGCTTGCCCTTGACCAGCGGTACTTCAAAATTGGCAAACCAGGGGTTCCAGTTCTGCCGCCAGCGATCCAGCATCAGTTTGCCGTCGACATAGACCTTGTAATAGCTTGAACCGTAGAGCTGGAACTTATGGACGCCGGTGGCGTCCGGCATCACGTCGCCGCTCCAGATCACCGTCTGTTTCTGCACGGCATTGCCTGCCGTATTTTGGCCGCCTGTCGCAGCGACGGTTTTGGCCTTGGCGGCTTCGGGCCATTTCGACTGATCGTTCAAAAACTGATAATCAATCGTCGCTTCCTGTTGTGTCACAACGGGTTTGCCATCCAGAAAATACTCAGCTTTCCAGCCGGGCTTGCCATCGCTGGTGACGGACATATCTTCGCCCACCAATGCGTAGGGTTTGGGATTGCCGAAACGGCTGATCCCGTCATTGTCCCACAACAGGCCATAGCCCTTCGTCGAGACGACAAACGGAACGGCGATGTCCATATTGTGCTGGGCAAGTTCGACATCCTCGCCATTATAGTCCATCTGGCTGTTCTGGTGCTGGCCAAGACCATAGACACCTTCGTCAGTGCCGCGATTGAACTGCTGTGATATGCTGACGTAGGGCTTGCCATCCACCGTAGTCGGGCGGAATTGCGGCGCACCGCTTTCGCCTAGCAGGACATGCCCGTCCGGGTCGAGAAATGTCACCTGTCCTGTGGAAAGATCGACATCAGCGGTTGCCTTTTGCGCCTTTACGAAGACATGATCCTTGGCTTCCACTACAGTGAATGCGCCCGTTGCCGGTGGATTGGGCACCATGAGACTGGGCGCACGGGCAGCGATTTTCTGTCCCTTTGGCAGCGCCACGACATGGACAATACCCGTCCCATGCACAGACAATTCGACGCTGGCCGATGGGCCGGTGGCGGGTGTGACGAGCACGCCGGTCGCGGTCTGGCGATAGCTTTGTGCCTGCGCCACGCCGATCGCACTACTCAGCATCAACGCCGTGAGGATTAACTTCTTCATCGTCCTTCTCCCTGAATCGTCCTTGGCAGCACCGCTCAGCGGTAGCGCCCCATAGTGATCTTCAATATTTGCGGCTTATCGAGCAGGTTGATGCCGTAATCAGTCTGATCGCCGTTCCACACGCGCGTCATCACCCATTTACCGTCCCGAAACGCGCCTTCCTCGACACGCAGCACCATGCTGTTGGGGGTTCCGTCAGCGCTTGCGACAGTCAGCCGTACATGATCGCCGACGACCAGAAATTCGTCCGCCGACAGTTGCGCCACCGCAACGCCGCCGATCAAATCCTTGCTCCATGGGGCGGGTTCCGACTTGAGCCACGTCCAGGCCTTCATCCCGAATTGCCATTCGCCCCAGGAGGCCGAAATCGTCCAACCGCCCATATTGGTCGAGACCGGCGCGCCATCATCGGGCCTGGCTGCGCCCCATGTCGGCCGCTCAAATGCGATGCGCGCCCAATCGCGCATGATTGACCCGACCGCCTGATAGGGCAAGGCGAGCGGATCTAGCGTGGCGGCGTCCAGATCTTTTGCACCCAGCGGATAGTTGAAATAGCCGCTCGCATCGAGGCCGAACGGCGCATATCCAATCGCGCCGCGCCCCAGAGCCGCGTAGAAATAGCGATGAAATTCCCGCGCATTGCCGATTTCCGGTACCATGAGCGCATTGTCGGCACGCGCATATTTATCGAGATATTGCACAACATTGGCACTTGCCCGGTCGTAAATATCAGGGGCGGCAAAATCGATATGCGGTGCCGCCGCCTTCCATATGTCGAGCACATCCTGTTGCGGGCCGCCGCTCGCCACGCCATCCGGGTCAGGCACGTTTGAAGGCCCGGCAAGCGCGGCGTTGACATACATGGGCAAGGGTTTGACAGCCTTGCCTGCCGCCGCGATCGCATCGACATAGGCGGCGACGTACCAGCTATTGAAGGCACGATCCGCCTGCGCGCCAAATGCCTGGCTCCAGGTGCCGGATTTGCCCGTCGCTTTGGCCAGTGCCGCAGGGATCGGCTTTGCAAACAGTGCATCGCCGGTCGGCCCATAATCGCGCGGGTTACGGTAGCTGCCAGTCTCGTTCTGGGGCTGCACCAGGATTACGGTATTTTGTGCATCATGATCACGCAGATATTCCATGACCTTGACGAACGCCCGCATGTCGGCGGCGAGCGTTGCGGTGCCGTGCGCACTGAGCACGCCATGATCTTTGCCGTCCCGCGTCTTCATGCGGGGGAAGCGGCGACTGTCCAGCTTTACCCAATCGGGGGTATAGGCGTAGGACGTATTCTTCCACGTGCCGAACCACAAAAGCACGACGCGCTTGTCATGGGCACGCGCCTGATCCAGCAAGGTTTGCAGAAAAGACAGGTCGAACTGACCTTCAACCGGTTCAACCTGTTGCCAGGCGATTGGCACTTCGACCGTATTGGCATGAACCCGATCCAGCACATCCCAGGCGGATTTCAGCGCCTCTGGATAGTTGCTCGAATTATTGACCTGCCCCCCTAATATCGTGAAGGGTGTACCGTCGACTATCAGCGCATGACGACCATTTTTGCTGACCAGTTTGGGAATCGGCGTGACCTGCTGGGCGATTGCCGGAACGGGTAGCGTGATGAGCAACAGCGTCGCCAGAAATTTCATTTCGTCTCTCCCGCAGGATCGCCATAGAATAGTCCGCGGCCGTCAGTGCCCAGATAGACGCGGCCCGCATGGCGCGGATCGCCCGAAATGACGCGATAACGCCCACCCCAGCGATGTGCGTCATCGTCGATCCGCGTCCAGCTCTTATGGTCGGTCGAGCGCCACACGCCGCGTTGCTCACCCAGCGTCCCAACCGCAAAAATCGTCGCGTCTTTCCCTGCCATCGGCAGGCCCAACCCGAAAAGTTCGACCTTCAACATGCCGCTCGCCATGACGAAGCTCTGTCCACCATCGATGCTGTGATACAGTTGTTCACCCACCTGAAACCACAGGTCACCGGTGCCAAAAGGTGATGCGACAAGACGATATTGTTGTTCGCGGCCATGGACTTTGCCGAGCGATAGTCGCGCAGGTAGGCCAAGGCCCGCGACCGGTACGAAGGTTCGTGCCGCATCGTTCGACACGAGCAGCCGATCATGATCAAAATCGACCGAATAAAAGCGCCGCGCATCAACCTTGTCCGCTACCGGGCGGGCATTCAGCCCCAGTCCCTGCACCAGATCCCATGACTTACCCCGGTCGCGCGTGACCAGCGGCATAGGCGTGGCAACGACGAACGTGCCGCCATCGGCCGACACGATCACCGCCGCTTCGCCCGCAAGGTCATAGCGTTTGCCCTGTTCGCCGTCAGCCAGGCGTATCGGCGGAACCCGAAGCGGTTTCCAGCTTTTGCCGCCATCCTGGGACCAGCCAAGGGTCGCATCGCGCGGGCGTTCGGCATAGAGGCTGCCGCTGCGCACGACGACATGCGGTGTGCGTCCGGCATAATCGAGATTGTTGGTGTTCGAGAGATAGGGGTTGGTGAAGGTCGGCTTCGGCGACGCATTCAAATCTTCATGGACGAAACCGGCAATGTCACCAAAGCCCGAAATTAGATGTGCGCCGCCGGTCGGGGAAGTCAGCGTAATGATCGCAGTCTGTTCAATCCCTTTCACCCATGGCTTCCACAGGATTTCGCCCCCGGGCTTGGCCGAGTCCGCCGCATAGACGGTTGCGCCTGTCGTATAGACCATGCGTCCGGCGTCGAACGGATCAATCGCCAGTCCCGAAATCCAGTGTCCGAAATCCGCGCCCTTGCCTTCATGCAGCAGATAAGGCGTTGCAGAGACGTTGCGCCTGCTGCGGGTGCCCAGATCATTCCAGCGCGCTCCGCCGTCGCGCGATAGCCAGACGGTATCACCGGGCTGCCAGCGGTCGATGGTCGATACCGCCACTATCCCGGCCCGCGATACCGCAAGACCCATGAAGCCGCCCATGCCATAGTCGCGCGGCGTGATGTCGCGCGCGCTCCCATCCGGTGCGAAGCGCCACACCGCGCCGGTCGTTGCGTCACTTGGACCTATGCCGTCCGAATATGTCACATATAATGTGCCGTCTGCGCCCACCGCCCCCTTTGTGGCAAGCAAATCGGGGGCCGGCCCTTTGACCGCCAGCCAGTTTTTGCCGCCATCATCGGATCGGAACAGATGGTCCGCGCCCGGATCCGCGATCCCGGCCCAGATGCGCCCGGTGCGCGAATCGATCGCGATGAACGATATGCCGCCATGCGCTTGCCCCGCAGCGGGTGCCCCAAGCCCGGCAATCGGGAAGGTCGTGACCTTGGCCCAGTGCGCGCCCGAATCATCGCTCCGCCACAAGCCGTCATGGCGCGATCCAAAAAACAGCGTCGAACGATTATGGGGATCAATCGCCAGCCGTTCGCCCATGCCGCGACCCGGCTCGTTGCCCCCCATCGCGAACGGTACTGGCGTCGTCGTCCATGTCCTGCCGCGATCGATGGACCGCAAAATGGCGGCGGGCAGACGCGCGGCCATACCCACCGCAAGATAGACGATGTTGGCGTCGCGCGGATCGACGGCGATACTTTCGACGCCCATGTAGCTGCTTATCGCCATGCCGTCTTGAAGCGGAATCCAGCGCGCGGCCTTGACATCCCAGCGATAGGCACCGCCCATATCGGTACGCAGATAGGCCAGGCCTGGTTCGGAGGGGCTGAAGATGATGTTGGGTGCATAACCGCCCGCGCCTACAGTCACATTGGTCCAGCGATAGGGCGCAGCACGGTCGGCAGCCGCGATTGCGGGAACGCTCCCAGCCGTGCAAAGGACTGACACGGTCGCCAAGCTTGCACCCCACCTCATCCGTTTGCACCCTCCCCAATTTGATAATGTCTTAGATGTTTGATCGCATCTCTTGACGCCCCTTATGGCATATACGATACCGCTACCACAATGGAGGGAATGACGTGTCGATAGAAGAATTGCGGCTGGACCAAACCATGCCGTGTGATTGGCGGAGTGGACGATTTTTGGGAAGGATCGATCCGGGCTGCGGACCGGTGCCTATCATGGTGCGTGACGGGATGGCCTATGACATGTCGCATGTCGCACCCACCGTTTCTGCGCTGATCGCTACGCGGGCGTTTGTCGGCGGCACGCTGATCGGGGACGCCGCGTCGATTGATCCTGCTCAGCTTCTCTCCCCCATCGACCTGCAATGCGTCAAGGCAGCGGGTGTAACCTTTGCCGTGTCCGCGCTGGAGCGGGTGATCGAAGAACAAGCGCGCGGGGATCACACCGCCGCCGCTGCCGTGCGCGAACGGCTGGAAGCAGCGCTTGGCGGCAGCATCGGATCGGTCGTGCCGGGATCGCCCGAAGCCGCAGCATTGAAGGCCGCTCTGATCGAAAGTGGCATGTGGTCGCAATATCTGGAAGTCGCGATCGGGCCGGACGCGGAAATTTTCACCAAGTCGCCGGTGTTGTCCACGGTTGGGGTGAATGCCCCAATCGGCGTGCGGTCGGATTCTACCTGGAACAATCCAGAGCCGGAAATTGTACTCGTGGCCGATTCGCAAGGGCAGGCGGTTGGCGCGACGCTCGGCAATGATGTCAATCTGCGCGATTTTGAGGGGCGTTCCGCTCTGTTGCTCGGCAAGGCGAAGGACAATAACGCCAGTTGCTCACTCGGCCCGTTGATCCGCCTGTTCGACGGTGATTTCACGATGAACGATGTGCGCAATGCGGATGTGGCCCTGACGATCCGGGGCGCCGATGGCTATCTGCTGGAAGGCGCAAGCACGATGCGTGAAATCAGCCGCGATCCCGAAAATCTTCTGGCGCAGGCGATGAGCGAACATCAATATCCCGATGGTTTTGTGCTGTTCTGCGGTACATTGTTCGCGCCGACGCAAGACCGCGACGATGTCGGTCGGGGATTCACCCATAAACCAGGCGACGTGGTGACGATTTCCAGCGCGCGCCTTGGCACATTGATCAATACCGTCACCACGTCACGCGACGCCCCGCCATGGGGCTTTGGCATTGGCGATTTGATGCGCAATCTGGCGGCCCGCGGGCTGCTGGCAGCATGACACCGACAGGAACCAATATGTTACAGCAGACAAGCACGAACCCGACCCGTGCGATTTACGGCAGCCTACAGGACAAGAGCGTAATCATCACCGGTGGTGCGTCCGGCATCGGCGCCGGGCTGGTCGAGGCGTTTGTCGCACAGGGTGCCAGGGTCGGTTTTGTCGATATTGCGGAAGACGAGGGCGCGGTGCTGGCCAATCAGTTGACCAGCACCGCGCGCCACGCGCCCGTGTACCGTTATTGCGATCTGACCGATCTTGACCAGCTTGGCGCAACGATGGCGGCGCTGGAAAGCGCGCTGGGCGGCGTCGACATCCTTGTCAACAACGCCGCCAATGACGATCGGCACACGATCGATGATGTCACGCCTGCGGTGTGGGAAGATCGACTGAACGTCAATTTGCGCCACCAGTTTTTTACCGCCAAGGCGGTGATCCCGGCGATGAAGCGTGCAGGCGGAGGCGCTATCGTCAATTTCGGGTCTATCAGCTGGCATCTCGCGCTGCCCGACCTGATCCTGTATCAGACATCGAAGGCCGCCATTGAAGGGATGACCCGCGCGCTCGCCCGCGATCTTGGCCGGAGCAACATTCGTGTGAACACGATTGTGCCGGGCAATGTTCAAACGCCACGACAGGAACGCTGGTACACGCCAGAGGGTGAGGCTGAAATCGTCGCTGCCCAATGCCTTGATGGTCGCATCCAGCCTGCCGATGTTGCCGCGCTGGCACTGTTTTTGGCGTCTGACGACGCGCGCATGTGTACCGGACACGACTATTTCGTTGATGCCGGTTGGCGCTGATGCAGGTGACCACTGGTCGCTACCCGGCATCCCCGTCACCCAGGCCAACAACTGAGCGTCCGCCAGAGGCGTGAGGATAAAGAGAGGAATTTTTCATGGAGCCGGGGCAGGTCAACAAGGCGCTCATTACGCTGGTCGTCGCCGTTGCGACGATTGGCGGGTTTATGTTCGGGTATGATTCGGGCGTTATCAACGGCACTCAAAAGGGGTTGGAAGCCGCATTCGATCTGGGCCGCCTGGGTATCGGCATCAATGTCGGCGCGATTCTTGTCGGGTCATCGATCGGCGCCTTTGCAGCCGGGCGATTGTCTGACCTGATCGGACGACGCAACACGATGATGATTGCCGCTGCGCTATTCGTCATTTCCGCGTTGCTGGCAGGTGCTGCGGCATCGTCGGCGATTTTCATCTTTGCACGGATCATCGGCGGGTTCGGTGTCGGCGCAGCCAGCGTCACATCGCCAGTCTATATTTCGGAGGTCACCCCTGCAAATATTCGTGGTCGCATGTCCAGCATCCAGCAGGTGATGATCATTTCAGGCCTTACCGGCGCATTCGTCGCGAACTTTGCGCTGGCGCGTTATGCGGGCGGATCGACGGCGATTTTGTGGGCCGGTTATGAAGCGTGGCGCTGGATGTTCTGGTTACAGGTCGTTCCGGCCGCAATCTATTTTGTGGCGCTTTTCTTCATACCCGAAAGCCCGCGCTATTTGGTCGTGAAAGGCCGAGACGATGAAGCGCAAAGCGTCCTGACCCGCCTGTTCGGTGCGGCTGAAGCCAAACGCAAGGTCAGCGAAATTCGCGACAGCCTTTCCGCCGACCACCACCGCCCCACATTGTCCGACCTGATCGACAAGCGCACCAAAAAAATCCGCCCTATCCTGTGGATCGGCATCGGCCTCGCCGTGTTCCAGCAACTGGTCGGCATCAACGTCGTGTTCTATTACGGCGCGACCTTGTGGGAAGCGGTCGGCTTTACCGAGGATTATGCGCTTCAGACCAACATCCTGTCGGGCGTGCTGTCGATCGGTGCCTGCCTTTTGGCCATTGCGCTGATCGACAAGATCGGACGCAAGCCGCTGCTGCTGATCGGATCGGCCGGTATGGCGGTGACGCTGGCGGTGGTCGCATGGGCATTTTCGACCGCCGTCAGCGATGCCGGCGGCGCAGTATCGCTGCCGGGCCATTCGGGCGTGATCGCGCTCGTTGCAGCAAATTTGTACGTGATCTTCTTCAACGTGAGTTGGGGTCCGGTCATGTGGGTTATGCTGGGTGAAATGTTCCCGACGCAGATTCGCGGATCGGCACTGGCCGTTGCGGGATTTGCCCAGTGGATCGCCAACGCGGTGATTTCAGTCAGCTTCCCCAGCCTCGTTGTATCGCCCGGCCTTTCGCTGACCTATGTCGGCTATGCCATCGCGGCGGCGGTGTCCTTCTTCTTCGTCAAGACGATGGTGCAGGAGACTCGCGGGCGCGAATTGGAGGCGATGGAAGGATGAGATTTGCCGTCGGGGGCTGTGTTGTTGGCCGGATTGTTAAATGCGCACCGGCGGGCGTTGACGGGGTGCGGCATCGGACTGACGACGGATCAGCGTATAATCGAGCGTCATATGCCGTATCACTGCTTCGCCGCGTTTGCCGCGTAACATGCCGACAAGCATTTCCACGGCAGCGCGAGACATATCGGCGATCGGCTGGTGAATCGTCGTCAGTTCAGGCCAGATCGTCGTCGCAAGCGCGCTGTCGTCGAATCCGCATACGGTGAGGTCGCCCGGCACGTCGAGCCCGCGACGATGGGCGACCGCGACGGTTGCCGCCGCCATATCGTCATTGCTGGCGAAAATCGCGGATGGCGGATTTTCAAGCTCAAGCAGTTCGTCCGCTGCGTCCAGGCCCGACCGATATGTGAACAGGCCATCCGCAACCAGTTGCTCGTCAAATGCGCGGCCCGCTTCCGCCAGTGCCGCGCGATAGCCTTCCAGCCGTCGGCCGCTCGCGGTCAGATTGGGGTTGCCCGCGATAAATCCGATCCGCACATGGCCCAGGCCGATCAAATGACGCACCATCGCCTGCGCCGCGCCCCGGTCATCTATCGAAATTGCAGCGCATTGGGGCGGTGGACAGCCAGTAGCGACGACTACGGTCGGCACAGAGGCGCCAATCAGAATGTCGAGGACAGCGCGCGAATCGCACAAGGGCGGCGGCAGGATGACGCCGTCTATTCCGCTGCTGATCATCCGTTCGACCACCTCGCGCTCATGATCGCCCAGTTCGCATTTTTCGACCACCAATTGGACGTCGGACCGCCCGGCCTGGTCGAGACTGCCGACGAGAAATTCGCTGAGATAGGCGGCGGACGGGTTGGAATATAGCAGTCCCAACCGCAGTTGCGATGCACCCGCAAGGCTGCGCGCCGCGCGGTTGGGTGCAAAGTTGAGCTGATCGATCGCCGCCTTAACCGCATCGCGTGTCGAGTTGCGGACGTTGCGTTCTGCATTGATGACGCGCGAGACGGTCATTGGCGACACACCCGCGAGTCGCGCGACGTCGGAAATCGTCGGCGCACCGGTCTGTCGTGATGTGCCCTCACGAGGCTTCCGTGTCGATCCTGTCATGCCGCACCTGTAGCAGGAGACCGCGCCAAGAAAAGCGATCTGCGACAATCTTCCATGAAATTAATGATAGCGATACCAAAAATGTCGCTTTAAGAAGCAGATCATAAAATGAGGAGGGAACGCTATGACACGTCTGGCACCATGGACTCTGGTCATGTTGATGGGCATGACCGGAGCAGTAGCCACCGCGCAGGTTGCGCATCCCGATCAATGGCCGAAAGCAAAAAGCCGCGGCCTGGTCGATTCGTCGACCGAGGCCAGGATTACCGCGCTCATGAAGCGCATGAGCCTTGAAGAAAAAGTCGGCCAGATGATTCAGGCGGACATTGGCGCGATTACGCCAGCGGATCTGCGGCGTTACCCACTCGGTTCGATCCTGGCGGGCGGCAGTTCCCCACCGATTGGCAGCCCGGATCGTTCGCCAGCCGCGCCATGGATCGCCACCAGCCGCGCATTCAACGCGGTGGCCCTGGAGCAGCGCCCCGGCCATGTCGCGATTCCACTGATGTTCGGTGTCGATGCGGTGCATGGCAATAATAATGTGATCGGTGCGACGATCTTCCCGCATAACAGCGCGCTCGGTGCGATGCGCGATCCGGCGCTGATCCGTCGCATCGGCGAAGTGACCGCACGCGAAACCGCAGCTGCCGGGATCGACTGGGCATTCGGTCCCACACTGGCCGTCCCGCAGGATGACCGGTGGGGTCGCACTTATGAGGGTTATTCGGAGGATCCGGCGGTCGTTGCGTCCTATGCCGCCGCGATGGTCGAAGGATTGCAGGGGAAGCCCGGCGCATTTGGCATCCAACGCGGGCAGGTCGCGGCATCACCCAAGCATTTCCTTGGCGATGGCGGCACGACGGACGGAATCGATCAGGGCGATACAGCAGTCGATGAAGCGACCCTTATCAAGGTACACGCTGTCGGCTACCCGCCCGCGATCGACGCCGCTGCGATGACGGTCATGGCCAGCTTTTCCAGTTGGAATGATGCCAAGATGCATGGCAACAAGACGCTGTTGACCGATGTGTTGAAAGGCAGGATGGGCTTTGACGGCTTCATCGTTGGCGACTGGAACGGTCACGGGCAAATTCCCGGCTGCACCAATATAGATTGCCCCGCGACCTTCAACGCAGGGCTGGATATGGCGATGGCACCCGATAGCTGGAAGGGTCTGTTTGACTCGACCCTCGCCGCCGCCAGGGCTGGTACGATATCGACGTCGCGGATCGACGATGCGGTGCGTCGCATCCTGCGCGTGAAGATGAAGCTGGGACTGTTCGACGCCGGGCGTCCGTGGGAAGCGAAAAGTGACACGATCGGGTCGCCAGCCCATCGTGCGGTCGCGCGTGAGGCGGTGGCCAAGAGCCTCGTCCTGCTGAAGAATAACGGTGTCCTGCCGTTAAAGGCCAGCGCTAACATTCTCGTCGCGGGTGATGCGGCAGATGACATTGGACGCCAATCGGCAGGCTGGACCCTGTCATGGCAGGGCGATGGCAACACCAATGCCGATTTCCCCGGCGCAACATCTATCTATGCCGGAATTGCCGCCGCAGCCAAGGCTGGCGGAGGCACCGCCACATTGTCGCCCGATGGCCGCTTTTCCACCCGGCCCGATGTCGCAATCGTGGTCTTTGGCGAAACGCCCTATGCCGAAATGCGCGGCGATGTGCGCACCCTGGAGTTTGAGGCAGGCGACAAACAGGCGCTTGCCCTGTTGAAAACGCTGAAGGCGGCGGGCGTGCCGACGGTTTCGGTGTTCCTGTCGGGGCGGCCTTTGTGGGTCAATCCGGAACTCAACCAGTCGGATGCGTTTGTCGCCGCATGGTTCCCAGGGTCTGAAGGCGCAGGAGTTGCCGATGTTTTGATCGGCGATAGCGATGGCAAGCCCCGCGCTGATTTTACCGGCAAGCTGGCCTATAGCTGGCCCAAGACGGCGGGCCAGTTCGTGTTGAACAAGGGCATGGCAGGATATGATCCGCTGTTCGCATTTGGCTATGGCCTGAACTATGCAAAGGGCGCGACCGTGCCTGTGCTGAGCGAAGTAGCCGGGGTCGATGCAAGCCTGGCCAATACCAGCCTGTTCTTCGCGCGCGGCAAGGTTCCGGCCCCGTTCAGTTTGACGGTCGATGGCGGGGTGCAGCGGAGCGCAGTGGACAGCGCCACCACGCAGGAAGGCGCGGTCCAGTTTGCCTGGACACAGGCCGGGACAGCGCGGATCACCGGGCCGGAACTGGCGCTGGTGCGCGAAGTCAATGCCGACCTCAATTTGCAGATAACCTATCGCACGATCGCCGCGCCGACCGGTCCGGTCACGCTGTCGCTGGGCGGCGGCAAGGTCGAGATTGCGCCGATTGTCGGCGCATCAAACGGGTGGCAGATGTTGCGCGTGCCACTCAAATGCTTCCGCGAAAAGGGCGGAAAGATGGACGCGGTAACTGAACCGTTCGCGCTGTCGGCAACCGCGCCGTTCACCATCGCGATTTCCGATCTGCGTCTGGCCACGGACCCTGCTGGCACGGTGTGCCCCTGATGCATGGTCCAACCCGACGCGCGGTGATCACGGCGATGGTCGCGACAACGCTGGCCGCGCCGTTGAAGGCGTATGCAGCGACGCCGGAGACGATAGATATCTGGCCCGGCAGGGCACCCGGCGCGCCGGGGAAGATGCCTGTGCGCAAAATAGAGCAGCGTTCAGATGATCCGGCTTTCAACGATCGCTGGATCACGGGTGTCGATCGACCAACGCTGTCCGTGCGTCGCCCCGCCAACCCCAATGGCGCGGCGGTCATGCTGATTCCCGGCGGCGGCTATGGTTTTCTGTCATGGGATAATGAGGGCGAAGAACAGGCGCGCTGGCTGAATGGGCGGGGTGTGACCTGTTTTATCCTGACATATCGTCTGCCCGGCGAAGGCTGGGCAAACAGGGCTAGCGTACCGCTCTCCGATGCGCAGCGTGCAATGCGGTTGATTCGGGCCAATGCGGCGGCATTTGGCGTCGATGCGAGCCGCATATCGGTAATGGGCTTTTCGGCGGGCGGGCATCTGGCGGGCAGTCTTGCGACGCGCCATGCCGAACCATCCTATACGCCGGTCGACGCCGCCGATCGTCTGTCGGCCAGACCAGACCTGGTTGCGCTCATCTATCCAGTGATCAGCATGGTAGCGCCGTTCACCCATGTCCGATCGCGCGACGCGCTGCTGGGTGCGGGGTCGATCGAAGAGCAACAACGCATCGCTTCGATCGAGCATGGTGTCGGCGCGGACATGCCGCCCGCCTTTCTGGTCCATGCCAGCGACGATGGGCTGGTGCCGATCACCAACAGTCTGGCGCTGTATCAGGCAATGCTGGCGGCGCAGCGGCCGGTTGAACTCCATGCTTTTGACCAGGGCGGACACGGCTTTGGCGTGCGGTTGCCCAAGACGGTGCCGGCGTCAGCATGGCCAGAGTTGCTGATCGCCTATATGCGCCGCACTGGGATGATGGAAGTATGAAGCGGATCGCCCTGCTGTTGCTCGCTGGCGCGATCGTCGCGACCGATGCGCCGCCCTATCGCAATTCGCCTGAACGGCGCACGGTCGTCGAAACCAGAGACTGGGGCGAGTGGGCAGGGCCGTTCCGGGCCAAGCTGGTGCCATCCATGATGCAGGATTTTGGCGAGCGCTACATCTACGCGCCCGCCAATGCCGCGCTGCCACCGCCGGTCAAAGGCGTACAGCGTGTCGTATTCCTGGGCGATTCGATCACCGATCAATGGAATTTGGCGCGCGATTTTCCGGGCATGCCCTATGTCAATCGCGGCATCAGCGCGCAGGTAACGGCGCAGATGCTGGTGCGGTTTGAACAGGATGTGGTCGCGTTGCAGCCGACGGCGGTGGTGATCCTGGCTGGCACCAACGACGTGACGGGTTTCCTTCAGATCGAGACGCCGGAAACGATCATAGCCAATATCAGCGCGATGGCCGACATTGCCGATGCACGAGGCATTCGTGTCGTGATCGGCGCGCTGCTGCCGGTGAATGATTATAACGAGAATGCCCGCTATGTGGTGAAGGAGCGTCCGCCAGCAACATTGCGCGCCATCAATGCCGGGTTGCGCGGCCTGGCACGGCGACGGGGCTATGCCTTCGCCGATTATGAAATGGCGCTGGTGGATGCGCACGGATTATTATGTGCCGCATGTAGTGGCGACGGCCTGCACCCCAATGATACGGGGTATGCGCGCATGCGCCCAATAGTCTCCGCAGCGATCGCGCAAGCCATAAACGCCCTCCACCATCCTGCAAAGCTGCGCGGTCGACCCGATCGATAAGGCAGCCAGAGCATCAGGATGTCATTGCCCAGACAAGGATCATGCACAGGAGTAGAATATGGAGATTGCCCATATTGCCACAGGTCATTCTTCTAGGGTTGCCCTTCATTTGCGGCGTATCATGCTGATATCGTCCTGCATTTCGTCAATGCTCGCGATATCGACGCCGGCGTCGGCGCAAATGCCAGAAGCAACGCCGCCGAGCAGCGCGACCACCGCCATCGCTTTTTCCAACCAAATGTCGCCAGGATGGAATCTGGGCAATGCGCTCGAAGCGCTGGCGCCAAGCGGGAAAGCAACGACATCGCAAGAAGGTGCGTGGGGGAATCCACCGGTCACGGCCGCATTGATGAAAGCGGTCTATGCCGCCGGTTTCCGCAGCGTGCGTATTCCCGTTTCGTGGAGCCAATATACGACAGGTGACAATCAGATCAGCGATGCCTGGTTCAAACGTGTGGAACAGGTGGTCGGATTTGCGCGGAAAGCCAATTTGTACGTGATCATCAATGTGCATTGGGACGGCGGCTGGTTGCAGCCGACCAATGCCAACCGCGACGCGGCGAACGCCAAGTTGGCGTCGTTCTGGACCCAGATTGGAACCCGGTTCCGCGATTATGACGATCATCTGCTATTCGCAGGCATTAACGAAATTGCGGTCAAGGATGTTTACACCGCACCGACTGAAGAAAATTGCGCCGTTCAGAACGGCTTTAACCAGGTGTTCGTCGATACCGTGCGCGCAACTGGCGGCGGGAATGCGTTTCGATATCTCGTGGTACAGGGATATAATACCAATATCGATCATACGGTCGGGTGCAATGCCACCCTGCCGCGCGATATCGCCAGCGACAAGTTGATGATGGAAGTGCATTTTTATGATCCTTATGATTTCACGCTGAATACCAGCAGCAAAATCTGGCAATGGGGCGTCATCACCACCGACAAGAGCGCTGCCCAACCATGGGCGGATGAAAAGCATGTCGATATACAATTCGAGAAGATGAAAACGCTGTTCGTCGACAAGGGCGTACCGGTGTTGCTGGGGGAATATTCGGCCAGTCTGCGGGCGGAATATGACCCGACGGGCAAATACCGAAACTATTGGGATGCCTATGTCACACGATCGGCCCGCAAACATGGCATGGTGCCCTATTATTGGGACAGCGGCTATGTCGCTAACCACCAATCCGGTCTGTTCGATCGCGCGCGATCGACCAAAGCGTTCCCCGGATTGATCGCAGCGATCACCGATCTTGGCAAATAGCCGACCGTCCATCGCACACCAGCGATAGCCACGGCACGAAAAGATTGCGGTAACAGAGCCGCCACCAACCTATGTCTCATCGCACAAAAAAATGCTGGTCCGGTGCATAATAAATATGTTGGCAGCAACGCTGCAACACCGTAATGATAGCGATAACGCAAAAGCTGAAGCACATGTCGGTGACATGATGCAGGCAAGTGTAAATGGGGAGGGTGAGAGATGAAAGTGTTGCACAGCAATCCGCGGCGCCATTGGGGCGCTATGTTGCGGATTGGCGTATCCACCGTTGCTTTGGCGGCCACGGGAATCGCGGCGCCGGTGGGCGCCGCCGAGCTTCAGGCCAATTCGGCGTCAGGCGCCGCGCCACAGGCCAGCAGCGATACGGGCGATTCCAGCATTGTTGTGACCGGACGGCGTGAAGCGCTGCAAAAGGCCGATGCCCGCAAGCGCAATAGCGAAACCATCATCGATTCGGTTGTCGCCGATGACGCGGGCAGATTGCCCGACAATTCCATCACCGAAGTGCTGCAACGCGTTTCAGGTGTCACCATAGTGCGATTCGCAGCGCTGAACGATCCCGATCACTTCTCGGTCGAAGGGTCCGGCATTCAGGTCCGCGGCCTGACCGGTGTTGCATCGCGTCTGAACGGCCGCGAAGTGTTCAGCGCCAGCAACGGGCGCGCGCTTCAATTTGCCGATGTGACGCCTGAATTGATGGCGGCAGTGGATGTCTACAAGGCATCCACCGCAGACCTGATCGAAGGCGGTACAGGCGGGCAGATCGATCTGCGGACCAAATTGCCATTCGACTTTTCGGGCGGACTGCATGTCGCGGCCACTGGCGATCTTAGCATGGGCGATCTGGCGAAGAAGGCAGACGCATCGGGATCATTCCTGGTCAGCCACAAATGGCAGACGCCACTTGGTGAAATCGGCTTTCTGGGCGATGTCGCCTATAGCCGGTTGAGCTCCAACTCACATTTCTTCCGCGTCGAACCCTATTTCCGGACCAGGCTGAGCGGCACGGATTATTATGTGCCGGGCGGCTATACTTATGGTGAAGAGCAGTTCCAGCGTACCCGGACGGGCATTTACGGTGCGGTTCAGTGGGCGCCGGCGGATTCGCTGACTCTTACCGGCACGTTCTTCCAGTCACGCTATAAGAACAGCTCTGGCGACTGGGGGGCTTTCGTGGCTTCGCAATCTCTCGCCGTAGATCCCGCGAACAGCGAGTTCGATGCCAATAACGTCCTGATTTCATCGCCATCCTTCTTCAACCGTGACCCTAACAGCTTCAATCCCGCTGGGCCGATTACCAGCGGCGGTAACAAGGGTGCGTATGAGAGCAAGACGACAACGCGCGATTACTCGCTCAGCTTCAACTGGGCGCCAACCGACAGCCCGTTTGCTGTAAAGGGTGCGATTCAGCGTGTGTCATCGTCGCGAATCTATGATCGCCTGGACGTTTTCCGCGACGTGTCGTTCCCATCGGGTTTCGGCCTTGATCTGAGCGGCGACCTGCCCGTGGTGTCGTTGCCGGCCGGGGCGCAGGCAACCTTCTCTGATCCAGCCAATTATTTCTGGACGGCTTCCATGCCGCACAATGAAGATAATAGCGGGCGGCTGGATTCGGCCCAACTCGACGCAGAATATAAGTTTGAAGACAGTTTTTTCCGGTCGATCAAGGTTGGTGGCCGTATTGCCGAGCGCAAAGAGCGCGATTTCGACAATGGCTACGCCTGGGCAGCGCTGGGTCGTGGTTGGAACGGCGATCCGCAGTTGACCTATGCCAACGCAGCACCCGGCGACGTCGAAACGCATATCTTCAAAAACTTCTTCCATGGTCAGGCAGTATTGCCTGCTCATCTCATGTTCCCCACCGATGACCTGGTTCGCCGGTTCAACCGGCCGCAATTGACCGCTTCCCCACCGGCCGGTTTCTGCGCGCCGGGTACGGAATTTAATTGTTCGGCATCAGGACCACTGCCCCAGACAGGTTACGGCGGCGGCGCTGGGAATCCGCCATTTGTGCAGACCGACCATAGCACAAAGACCACCGCCGCTTACGCGCTCGTGCGTTTTGGTGCGCCCGACGGTCGCGGCATTGCCGGTAATGTTGGCGTCCGCATTGTCCATCTGGAAAATGAGGGCAGTGGTATGATCCAGCAAAATGGCGCAACCTTCATCCTCAATGGACAGACGCTTACGCTAGCCAGCGGATTTGTGCCGCGTTCTGGAAAAGCATCCTTCACGCACGTTCTGCCATCTGTGAATTTCGATTATTCACCCACTAGCGACATGAAGATTCGTGCTGGTTACAATATCACGCTCGATCTCCCGTCTTTCCAGGCGCTGCGTGCGTCGGGTTCAGTGGGTGTCGCTACGACGGCCAACCCCGCCAGCACGCCGGGCAATAACCTGCCGGGCATTTTTACCAACTTTACGGCGGAAACAGGAAACCCGCTTCTGAAGCCTACGCTCTCTAAGGCCTGTGGACAATTAGGGGATTCCCTTTTCCGCGCAGATCGGATTCAAGACTGGCGAAGGGAGCGCCATCTTGGATCGACACGGATTAAGCGACGAGCAGTGGGAGCGGGTCCGTCCGTTTC
>NZ_JAHRGM010000020.1 GCF_019097845.1 Sphingobium sp. AS12
CAGCCTTGAAATCGATGGCTTCGAGAAGCAGCGGCGTCAATTTGCGCAGCCGGCTCCACTGGTCCGCCGCCCGCAGCAAGGGGTTCTCGCCCGCAAGACTGGCGATGGTGCGGGCTTCGCCGCGTGCGCGGAGCAGCTTGTCCCAGCCCACTGCTGCATCGACCGCGACGAAGCCATCAATCCCGCTTTCCTGTGCTTCCTCCAGCGCAGCGACCATGCGATCGAACAGCCGCATGATGCGTCCGACATCGCGCGTGGTTGCCGCGTAGCTTTTCTTTTGCTTGTTGTTGCCGCGCGTAAAGCTGCCGCCGATAATGCGATCGGCCATGTCGAGCGCGGCGTCGATCAGTTTTGCCTCCTGGTCGAGGATCATCGCCGCAAGCGTAGCGCGCCGACGCGACGGTGTATAGCGACTGATAAGCTGCGCAGAGGAGGCACGACCCTCGCGGACGAGCTGGCGAAGCCGATCGGGATGGATCGCGTCGCCGATCGCGACGGGCAGCCCGATGTCGCGCACGCGCGCCAGTCGGTCAAGCAACCCGCGCACATTGTCCGGCGTCGGGGCGGTGGTAATCTCGCGCAGCCAGGCGAGCGGCGTCAGCCCGGTCTGCGGATCGACGACCAGCACAGCATCGAGCTTGGCCAGGCTGTCGGCGGATACACCAACGAGCAGGGCGTCGTAGGCACGCAGTCGCGCGCGGGCGCGACCGGCGATTCCGGCACGCTCGATCACCGACGGCGATGGCAGCGTGATACACGACGCCCGAAGCGCTTCGGTGATACCGATCACAATGGGCACCCCGCGATCGGTCGACCATGCTGCTTTGGCCCCGGCCTCGATCAGCAAAGGCAGGTCGGCATTGGTCGGCTGTCGCAATCCGAGCGCCGCCTCGGCGTCGCGTACGTGAACAGACGCGGTGGCGGGGCGTGCCGCGTAGCGGTCGAACGCCGAAGCGAAGACGCCAATCTGTTCACCCATAAAGGCGACAAGGTGTTCGGGCGCGCCCTCCTCGAGCGTGAAGCCGAACCCGGGATGGCGAAGCAGCGCAAACTGCACCGCGAAGCCGAGCCGGTTTGTGTCGCCACGCTTGGCCACGACGGAAACGAGGTCGCGCGGCGACAACATATAGTGCCGCGCGAGATCCTCGCGGGTCTCGGGCACGCCGAACAGCGCACGCCGTTCGGCATCAGTGAGGAGGTCGCGTCGTGCCATGGTGAAATCCGTCCACAAAAGGGTGAAAATAATCGTGGACATACGGTCTTAATGAGACGTAGTCTCTGGACGGTTTTGGGTGGTGTCGCGCAGCCTCGGCGTCGACGTCCCTAGACCGGACGTTTGGGAGACGGTGGTTGAGCGGCATATTGGGCTACGCGCGCGTGAGTACCGGCGACCAGGATGTCGCCGGGCAGACGATGCGTCTCGAACAGGCGGGTGCGATCAAGGTGTTTACCGACGTGCGATCGGGCAAGTCGATGGACCGACCCGGATTGGCCGAACTGCTCGCGTACGCGCGCGCCGGCGACACGCTGGCGGTCGTCCGCCTTGACCGACTCGGTCGTTCGCTCGGCGAACTATTGACCGTCGTGACAGCCCTGAAGGAGCGCGGCATCGCGCTGCTTAGCCTCGAGGAGAAGCTCGACACCTCGTCGGCGGCAGGCGAACTTGTGTTCCACGTCTTCGGCTCGATCGCGCATTTTGAGCGGCGGCTGATCGCCGAGCGGACGAAGGACGGTATCGCCGCGGCGCGGGCCAAGGGCAAGTTACCGGGCCGCCCGCCGTTGGACCCTGAAAAGGCGAAAGCCGCCCTCAACCTGGTCGTGGAGGGAATGTCGCCAACCCATGCTGCGCGCCAGCTCGGCCTTGGCCGTGCTACCGTTTATCGGGAAATGGCGCTCGCTGGCGTCCGGCGCACTGCCCCCTGAGCGGTGTTCGCCATCCGTTCGTACTTAGGGTAATTCAGATAACATCTGATGCGATGACCTCTGATACCGTAAACTTCGGGAGGAGCGTTGGCGGGATCGACTGTCAGGTCTTCGTCAGAACTCCCGGCTAGCCGGGAGTCATGGATAGACGACAGACATATGCCGTTGGCGGCGCTTTAGCAGTTGCTCTTGTGAGCGGGCTTTTCTGGCTGAATCACACGCCTGCGCCACCTGATGCCCCGCCACCCCGCGCCGCTTCGACGCAAAAGGGTCAGACTATCCTGGCCGTCCCGGCAGCACAGGCACGGCAATTGGGTATCCAGGTGCAGGCCGCTCTATCGGCTACCGAGGTACCCCTTGCCGATCTCCCCGCGATGATTGCGCCACCGCCAGGCGCACGGGTCGCCGTCGCGGCATCCCTCCCCGGCGTCGTAATGCGAACGATGGTCGTAGAAGGCGACAGCGTGCGCCGGGGTCAGGCATTGGCGGTAATCTCGAGCCCCGATGTCCTGAGCCTGAGCGGCGATCTGACGCGTGCGGGCGCGCGACTGGGTGTGGCCCAGTCTAACGCCGGTCGCCTCTCCCAGCTTGACCGCGAGGGAATCATCGCTGGCGCCCGTGCCGACGAGGCGCGCGCCCTGGCCATGGAAGCGCGTGCGGATGTCGCCGAAAAATCGCGCATCCTGCGGTTGGTCAACGGACATGGCGGCAGCGGCACCTACACACTGGTTGCCCCGATCGCAGGCCGGGTAACCGGCGCGACCATCCAGGCTGGCAGTCCCGTCGATGGCACCACCGCGCCTTATGTCATCGATGCCGTCGACCGCTATGAAGTGGAGGCACAGCTTCCCGAGCGGCTGGTGGGGACGATCCGTCCCGGCCTGTCGATTCGCCTCGGCGCCTTACGCGGCGTGGTGACGGCCGTTGGCACGACGGTAGATCCCGCAACCCGATCGGCAATGTTGAAGGCGACTTTGCCGCCAGGTTCTCCCGTCATCGCTGGCCGCGCGACCAGCATCTCGGTCTTTGGACCTGCCCCGGCCGGGGCTGTCGATGTTCCATTCTCGGCCGTCACAAAGCTCGACGGCCAAGATATTGTGTTCGTCTCAACTGCGAGCGGCTTTGCGCCCCGTAAAGTCGTGGCCGGGGGTTCGAGTGGCGGCATGACCCTGCTGCTCTCCGGCATCCGCCCTGGCGAGCGCGTCGTCACCGCCGGCACGAGCGCGCTCAAGGCGCTGGCGCAGGCACGCTGATGCTGCGGTCCCTCGTCGCGCAGGCACTTTCCTATCGCCTGTTGGTCATCGCCCTGTCCATCGTCGTGGCCGGTCTCGGCGCATGGGCCTTTGTCACGCTGCCGGTCGATGCCTATCCCAATATCGCGCAGACCCAGGTCAAGCTGATCCTCAAGGCGCCCGGCATGACGCCTGAAGAGGTTGAGAGCCGCGTCATCGCGCCGATCGAGATGGAGATGCTGGGCATCCCCAAACAGGCGATCCTACGTTCAACCGCCAAATATGCGATTGCCGACATCACGATCGATTTCGTCGATGGCACAGACATCTACTGGGCACGCCAGCAAGTGTCGGAGCGACTGACCGGCGTTTTGGGCGATATGCCAGCATCGGTTAGCGGTGGCCTCGCACCCATCTCAACGCCGCTGTCCGACGTCTATATGTTCACGATCGAGGGGCCGCAGACGCTCCAGCAGAAGCGCGAACTGCTGGACTGGACGATCCGGCCTGCGCTGCGCACTGTACCCGGCGTCGCCGACGTCAATTCACTGGGCGGTTTTGTCCGCACCTTCGAAGTGCGTCCCGACCCGATTGCGCTGGCCAGCGCGAAGCTGTCGATCACGGACCTGCGCACCGCCATCGAAAGCGGCGACCGCAATGACGGTGCCGGGCGCCTGACATCAGGCGAGGAATCGCTCATAATCCGTGCCGTCGGCGCGATCCAGTCGGTCGAGGATTTGCAGGCGCTTGTGATCGCCAGCCGCGACGGGCGCATCGTTCGCCTTTCCGACGTGGCGACGATAAGCAGCGGCAGCCTCACCCGCTATGGCGCGGTCAGCAAGAATGGCCGGGATGAAGCGGTCGAAGGGTTGGTCATCGCGCTGCGCGGCGCCGATGCCCGGCAGGTCGTCGATGGCGTGCGTGCGCGCTTGGCCGAGGTTGAGAAAGGCCTGCCCGCAGGCACGCATATCGACGTATTCTATGACCGGTCAGACCTCATCAGCCACGCGGTCGGGACGGTCGAGGAAGCGCTGCTCGAAGCCACGATCCTGGTCATCGTCCTCCTGATCCTGTTTCTGGGTGACTGGCGGGCAGCGGCGATTGTCGCAGTGACATTGCCCATGGCAGCGCTCATCACCTTCCTCTTCATGCAAGGCATGGGTCTGTCGGCCAATCTGATGAGCCTTGGCGGTCTGGCGATCGCCATCGGTATGCTGGTCGACGGCGCGGTCGTCGTCGTGGAAAATATCGTCGAGCGGCTGGGACATGAACAGGAGGCAGGCCATCCGCGCCTGAACCTGATCTTTCGCGCGACGAGCGATGTCGTCGTGCCGGTATCGGCGGGCATAATCATCATTGCCCTTGTTTTCCTGCCCCTGCTCGCGCTGCAAGGCCTGGAGGGCAAGCTGTTCGCGCCTGTCGCGCTGACCATCGTGTTCGCGCTGGCCGGCTCATTGCTGCTTGCCCTGACGCTCGTGCCGGTGCTTGCCTCATTCGGCCTCAAAAGCGGCCATCACGGCGAGCCGTGGATCATGCGCAAGCTCGCACCCCGCTACCATGCACTGCTCACGGCAGCGTTCCAACGCAAGCGACTGGTCTATTCACTATCCGCGGCGGGCCTGGTCATTGCCGCTGTCGCTTATGGCGCGGTGGGCAAGGCTTTTATGCCAACGATGGATGAAGGGTCGGTCATCGTCCAGTTGACCAAGCTGCCTTCGATCAATCTCGCCCAGTCGGTCGAAAACGACAAGGCCGTGCAGCGCGCGCTGCTTACGGTGCCCGAGGTGCAGGACGTAATCGCCCGCGTCGGATCGGATGAAATTGGACTCGATCCGATGGGTCCGAATGAAACCGACAGCTTCGTGCGCTTGAAACCACGATCAGAATGGCGCGGCGACAAGGACTTCGTCCTCGCCGAGATGCGCAAGGCGCTGGCCGGCATGCCCGGCATCCAGCCCAGCTTCACCCAGCCGATCGAGATGCGGGTTTCGGAAATGCTGACCGGCGCGCGGGGTGATCTCGCGGTCAAGATCTTCGGCCCGGACAGCGCCACGCTTTCCGATCTCGCAGGCCGAGTGCAGCGGACCCTGTCTGGCGTGCGCGGCGCGTCAGAAGTCATGACCGTGGCCAACGATCGGGTCGACTATCTGCAACTCAACATCGATCGCGCCGCAGCCGGACGGTTCGGCATGCCGGTGGCCGAGATGCAGGACATGCTGCGCGCGCAGGTCGAAGGCGTTCATGCCGGTATCGTAGCGGAAGGCCAGAAGCGCATTCCGATCCTGATCCGCGGCGATGAAAGCCTCCGCGCCGATCCCGCCCGCTTTGCCGACCTGCAACTGCGCACGCCCGACGGCACGCTGGCGCGGGTCAGCGACATGGCGCAGGTCGAGCGCACCCAGGGACCCGTGAAGCTCGACCATGAGAATGGCTCCCGCTTCGCCCTGGTGCAGGCCTTCGTTTCAGGCCGCGATCTGGTGGGCTATGTCGATGAGGCCAAGGCGGCCGTGGCGGCAAAGATCATACTGCCTGCGGGTTACCATGTGGTGTGGGGCGGCCAGTTCGAGAACCAGCAGCGTGCATCCGCGCGGCTGATGCTGGTGATTCCCATCGCCCTGCTGCTGATCTTCTTCGTCCTGCTGGCGACGCTGCGGTCGCTGCGTGCCTCCGTCATCATCTTGCTCAACATTCCCTTTGCGATGGTCGGCGGCCTCGTGTCGCTCTGGGCATCGGGCGAATATCTCTCGGTCCCCGCCTCGGTTGGCTTCATCGCATTGCTTGGTATTGCCGTCCTCAACGGCCTCGTGCTCGTCGCCTATTTCCGACAATTGCGGGAGGAAGGGTCGAGTCTTGCCGACGCGGTGCGACTGGGCGCCGAACGCCGGCTTCGACCCGTTCTGATGACGGCCAGCATCACTGCCTTCGGTTTGGTGCCGCTGCTGTTCGCGAGTGGTCCCGGCTCCGAGATCCAGAAACCGCTCGCGATTGTGGTGATCGGCGGGCTGATCACCTCCACCTTGTTGACGCTGGTCCTCCTGCCGATCCTGTTCGAGCGCTTTGGCGAAAGCCGTGAGGAGGCTGCAAATGACTGACGTTCTGCTCACCATACACTGCGCAGCCGGGGATACGGAAGGCCTGATCGAGGCAATCCGCACGACCAGCCGGGCACCTCTGCATGTTCGTGCAGAGACCGTGCATGGCCGCGACTTTGGCGATGCCAAGACTTCGGAACAGGTCACCGCCACACTGAAGCGCTCCGCCATCGAACTGGTCGAGCTTGCTACCGCAATCGATGCCATTTTGGAGGCCATTGGCAAGGCGAAACGCCGGTCTCCGGTGCGCTGGTATCAGACACCCGTCATGGCGCGAGGAAGAATAGTATGAAAGCCATCACCCTAGCTCTGGCCGCCTTTACCTGCCTGACCCCTGTCGCCGCGTTCGCGCAGCGCGCAGACCTGCCGCCGGAGGCGCAGGTGATCGCAATCCTCGACAATCACCCGACAGTTTCGGCCGCTGGTGAGCGCGTTGGCGCGGCCAAAGCGCAGGATGATATGCTCCGTCGTGGCCCGCATGAGGTGACGGTGACCGGCAGCTACATCCGCCGGACGGTGGATCGCGAAGGTGGTTATGATGAGTTCGATACTACGATCGGGCGCGCATTCCGCCTGCCGGGTAAGGCCGCGCTCGATCGAAAGGCAGGCGCGCTGGGCATTGAAGTCGCCGAAAACCGCGCTGAGGATGTCCGTCACCAGGCCGCGCTGACGCTGTCCGCGCTATGGTATGACTGGCTGACTGCGGCCGCTCTACATCGCAACGACATGGGAACGGTGAGCGTGCTGGAAACGTCGGTTCAGGCGGTGCGCCGACGGCGCCAGCTGCGCGATGCGGCCGATCTCGACATCGACCAGGCGAACGCTGCCCTGGCGCAGGCGCGCGGACAAGCCGCGGGATCGCTCGCTAGTCGGGAGCAGGCACGGGCCATGTTGGCCGCGACCTTCCCCGACCTGCCCCTGCCTGTCGAACCACCCGTCCTGGGCGCGCCCGAACTCCCAGCCCAACCGCTGGCGACTATGCGAGCGTTGGTTATCGAACGCAGTCATGAGCTTCGTGCCGCGGACCGCGAGGCGCAGCGGCTTGGCATTGTGTCGCAACGCGTCCGTGCAGATCGCATCGCCGACCCCACTTTCGGCGTCCGGCTGTTTAGCGAGCGCAGCGGCATGGAACGCGGCGCAGGTCTTGTTGCCTCCATACCTCTGGGCGGCGGATATCGCAGGGCAGCTGCCGATCAGGCAAGCGCAGAAGCCAATGCCGCGCGGTTCGATCTGTCCAACGTCCAACGCATGGTCGAAGCGACAGCCGATGCCGACCTTTCGAACGCTCGCACACGCATGGACGTGTGGCGTGGCATGGCCGACGCCGCAGACAGCAGCCTAGCGGCAGCCGCCAGAACACAGCGGGGTCAATTGCTCGGAGCCGTCGATCTTTCTGACATGCTGTACGCGCGTCGGCAGGCGCATGATGCACAGCGCGCCGAGATCGAAGCGCGCGGCGAAGCGGTGCGGGCCATCACGAAATTGCAAATCGATTCGCACAGCATTTGGGTCACGCCTGGCGATAGCTGAACAGTGCCTATGAACCGTCCGGTAACTTCGGACAGCTTGGTCAGCTGCCCCGATGGCCAATCCCAGAATATGCGGATCCTGTCAGCTTTTGGTCAGCGATCCGGTGCATCGTTCAAATAGGGGCTGATCGACAGCATCCAGATGTAGGATAAATGCCATGAGCGGCGGCTCGAACCTGTTGAAGATCCTCGGCGCGAGCGCAGCGCTCATGGCCACGACGGTGGCATCGGCGGCCCCCGTTTGTACGGCGCAGCCGCAGGCGCGCTGGATGTCGCAAGCACAGATGCGCGAGCGGATTACGCGGATGGGATACCAGAAGGTAAAACTCTTCCAGGTGTCCGGAAGCTGTTACGAAGTGTATGCCCGCACCCGCGATGGTCGCCGCGCCGAGGTCTATTTCAACCCATTGACGGGTGCGATCGTCCAGAATGACATCGGGTGATGACCATGATCGCACCCTCCCCTACAAGCGCACACGCACAATTCCCCAAGATGATAAGGGTCTGGGACCCATTGGTCCGCATTTTTCACTGGACCGTGGCGTTTGGGGTCATTGCAAATCTGACGGTCCTGCGGCATGTCGAGAATCTTCACATCTATCTTGGATATACGATGGTCGTGGCCCTTGTGGTCCGGCTCGCCTGGGGCTTCGTTGGAAGCAAGCACGCCCGCTTCATCGATTTTGTCCCCGGACCACGGCGTCTGATCGGATATCTCAAGGCGCTGATCCATCGCCGGGAGCAGCGTCATATAAGCCACAACCCGGCAGGGGCCGTCATGATGCTGGCGCTGATGGCGCTGATCGCCATGATGGGACTGACTGGCTGGATGATGGGCACCGACCGTTTCTGGGGCGTTGCCTGGGTTGAGGAAGCACATGAGACCATTGCCAACCTGATCATTGCGGCGGCCTTCCTCCACGTTGCTGCGGCCATCGTGGAAAGCTTTCGTCACCGCGAAAATCTGCCATGGTCGATGGTAACGGGCAAGAAAAGAGCGGCAAGCGGAACGGACGTCGATCATGCGCATATTATTAGTTGAGGATAATGCGCGGCTAGCGGAACTTGTCCGTGACGGGTTGGACAGGTTAGGGTTCGCCGTAGACTGGTATGATTCTATCGAAGGCGCTGAACATGCCCAACAGGTCTCCCATTACGATCTGCTGCTCGTCGATCTCGGCCTTCCCGATGGCGACGGTCTCGACCTAATCCGAGCCATGCGCCGTCGTCGCAATTCGATACCTATCATGGTCTTGACGGCGCGGGGTGGTCTCGACGATCGCGTTGCAGGTCTGGATGCCGGCGCGGATGATTACTTGGTGAAACCGTTCCAAATTCCAGAACTTGCCGCTCGGTGCCGAGCGCTCTTGCGGCGGCCCGGCAGCTCAATCGATACGGTGCTAACCGCCGGCAACATTACCCTGGATCCTTCGGAACGATCGGTGTGCGTCGCCGGAACGGTAATCGATGCAACCCCACGCGAGGTTGCTTTATTGGAACAGCTCCTGCGTCGATCAGGTCATGTCGTCGCTAAGACGGGACTCGAGAGCGCATTATACTCCATGGATGCGGAGGTTACGCCCAATGCGCTGGAGGCCACGGTATCGCGCCTGCGGAAGCGCCTTTTAGCGGCCGAGGCAGATGTTCAGATTAAAACTGTTCACGGCGTAGGTTACGCTTTGTTCGCTCCGCGCCTCGCTAATGGATAATGCTGCCACATCCGCGCCGATAGGAACGGGACCGAGCCTGTTCCGCCAGATCGCCGTTCGGCTGGCGATATTGACTGTCGTTTTTGCGGTACTGAACATCGCCATTGTCGTCATCACCTACAGTCGACAGCCTGAATCACTGGCGCAGGAGCTCCTCAGTCTGGAGGCGAGCCGCCTTGCGGCCAGTCCGGACACCGCCGATGTTCATGAGGGGCTTCCAGGATCGACCCATTGGCAGGTCCGTTATCTGAATCAGCCAATGGTGCACGATCCCGACCATGCAATGACCCACGCCCGGGCTGCTCTGGTAGACTGGACGCAACGGGAGCGGACGAGCACCGGCCATCGCATCTCCGGGGTTCGCACGATCGTGCAGAATGGCCAGCAACGCTGGCTTTTCATGCAATTCGAAGGGGAAGGTCTCAGGCCCTACGTGCCGGTTATCTGGGCCGAAATCCTGCAGCATGCGGTGCTGCCGCTCGTTCCCCTCTCCCTGCTTATGCTCACGTTCAACATTTTTGCCGTTCGTCGTGTCCTCGACCCATTGCGCCAGGCCGAGAAGGAGGTCGACGGTCTCGATCCCGACAATATGGCAGCCCGGCTCTATGAGCCGATAGCCCCCCGCGAGGTTCACACGCTTGTCTGCGCCGTCAATCGGGCGCTTGGGCGATTGGAGGGTGCCATCGCCATCTTGCGCACCTTTACCGCGAACGCGGCGCATGAACTGCGGACCCCGCTCGCAATCATGCAGCTTGGTATCGATCGCTTGCCGGAGAGCCGCGATCGCGAAGAACTCTCGCGCGACAATCTCTATATGACCCGGCTGGTAGGCCAGATGCTCGACCTGGCCCAGGCCGACGCCCTCATGATCGATGAGGCGCACACGGTAGACCTTGCCGATACCGCGCGAGCGGTTGTCACCGCGCTCGCACCCAAAGCTTTCGAACAGGATCGTGAGCTGCGCTTCGAACAGGCGGGCGATACGGTAGCCCTCGGCCATGACGAGGCGATCTTTCGGGTCATTCGAAACCTCATCGACAATGCCCTGGCGCACACGAGTGGCGGCAGTCCCATCGAGATCGTTGCCGGTCCCGGTCCCCAGTTTTCGGTGCGCGATTATGGCAAGGGCATCTCGGCGGCGGACCGCGAGCACATATTCGAACGATTCTGGCGCGGCGATCGCTGCGCGAGCGACGGCGCAGGCCTTGGCCTGGGCATCGTCAAACGGCTCGTCGAGGCCCACGGGGGAAAGATCGATGTTGAAGATCCACCCGGTGGAGGAACTCTCTTTCGGATAAGGCTTCAATCTCCATCGTGACAATGCAACCCCGCACGGGGCCGTGTCAGGATTTGGTCAGAAAATAGAGGCAGAGTTGGCTCATGTTTTAGGCTTGCATGTCTGCCTGAACGACCAGCAACGCTGCGAAAGGCTAACATGATCATGACACGGCTTCACCGGCATTCCGAACGACACTTGGTGTCTCGCATCGGCTGGTTACGCGCCGCCGTGCTTGGCGCAAATGACGGGATTGTTTCAACCGCGAGCCTCATAATCGGCGTCGCCGCGGCCGCCGCAAAGCCGGCGGACATACTTGTCGCAGGCGCAGCGGGCCTCGTTGCTGGTGCCATGTCGATGGCAGCGGGCGAATATGTCTCGGTCAGTTCGCAGTCGGATACCGAGCATGCTGACCTTGATCGCGAACGCAAAGAATTGGCGGGAAATGCTGAGGCGGAGGTCGACGAACTCGCAGGGATTTACGTGAAGCGAGGTGTCGATCCAGCAACTGCAGAGTCCGTCGCCCGGCAGCTGATGGCGAAGGACGCGCTTGCCGTCCATGCCCATGATGAGCTTGGCATTTCGGAAATGACCACGGCCCGTCCGATTCAGGCCGCGCTGACCTCCGCTGCAACCTTCACGGCCGGTGCCGCACTGCCGCTGGCGATTGTGATCTTCGCTCCGGGAAGTCGGCTCGTGGTGATCGAAGCCGCGGCCTCGTTGCTGTTTCTTGCCTTGCTGGGCTCGGTCGGTGCCAATGCAGGGGGTGCTCCGATCTGGAAGGCAACGGTGCGCGTTACGTTTTGGGGGGCGCTCGCTATGGCGCTCACCGCCGGGATCGGCATGCTTGTCGGGACGGCCGTTTAACGCCCTGAGGGCATCGACGTCGCGCGCGGTCGCCCCGATCCCCACCCCCTGATCGGTTGCCCAATCGAAACGATCGGTGTCGGTCAGCGGGGGCGGCTGGCCGACACCGTGCGCTGGGGTCACTTATTGGTGATTTTGGCCAGCGCAAGCCTGTAAGCTTCGTAGTGCGTGCCTTCGTCGACCGCGATCTGACGAAACATCGCTGCAACCTTTACGTCGCCGTCGGCCTCTGCCTGATCGGCGAAGTCGACATACATAGTGGCATTCTCATAATGCTCGCCGGCCATCCCGTCTTCGAGGTTCACGTCGGTCCCACTACCCAGCGGCAACGCCTGGGCTTCACGATCGAAATGCTCGTTGGCTTCGATGTTCGCGGATTCGCGGAACAACTTGGCGAGCGTTGGCTTCCCGGCGGCGGCGGCTTGGTCGGCGTAACGAAGATATTTAAGGTTTGCATAGTCTTCGCCGTGCATCGCCGCCTCGAGATTGGCACGCGTCCGGGGCGAAAGCGGCTTCGGCGAGGAGGGTGCGGCCATGGCACCGGTGGACAGGAAGGCAGCCATGCAGGTCGTCGCCAAAAGCAGCATTCGGTTCATGATGTAAACTCCGGGTTGCGCCAAGAGCGGCGACAATCGGAATCTCGCCCAAGTTCCTGACACACCCCTGACGCTGTCTCGAAAATCTCCCAGCGCGTTCGAACTCTATTTCTTTCGCCTGTCAGCCTTTCATCAGCGGCGAGCGCGAAATCGATCAGACCGGGTGCGTTGCCCGCAACAAACGATCAAGGATTGCACATGAAGCGTTCCACTTTGCCCAAGCTCATTCTCACCGTATTCGCCTTTTCTGCTAGCTCGTTGGCGTTTGCAGCACCTGTCTGCACCAAGGTGCCGCACGGAAAATGGCTAACGCAGCCTCAGATGAAGGCCAAGATCGCCCGGATGGGCTACCGCGACATCAAGGTCTTCCAGGTGTCCGGAAGCTGCTATGAAATCTATGCTCACACCAAGGACGGCAAACGCGCTGAGGTCTATTTCAACCCGGCAACGGGCGCGATCGTCCAGAACAACGTAGATTGATTACAGGGGGAATCGCCCCTCCCGATCACCGTCTCTCCCGTCGTGGGCAAAATTCGCGTCAGGAGAGACGAAATATCGGCCCGCTCCGAGTTCAAAATTAAGGCCGTGCCGATGGTCATATCAATCGCGGTGACCGTGCCAGACGATTCCAATCCAATCCTATCCGATCTTCGCCATTAGTCGTCCAGCAGCCCCGTGTTCCGCAGCCAAATTGCGATTGTAGGCAAGCGGCATGCGCGGACTTTTCCAGCGCAATGCGTCCATGATTCCAGCGAGATCCTCGCCACTGGCGAACAGGTCCTGGTTTAGGCCGATCCGCGTCGAGTGCGCGCTGATTCCCTTCAGCAGCCGAGCCAGATCCTCGGCCGTGAGATCGGGCAGCGCGCCGAGATCGAACGCGCGCCGGATGATCGACCGGAAGATCGGCCCGATCGACCCGGAGTGCAGCGCCACGCTGCCGATGTCATATTCGACGCGCGCCTTCACCGCCGGTTTGGAGAGCGTCTTGCGCAGATCCCAGGTTTCTCGCCCCGAGATGCTGTCGATCGACCGACCCCGCACGGCGGGGCGTTCCTTGTAGCGCCGCACCTGCACCCGTCGGAACAGCGGCCCCGCCGTGATCCCGGCCGCGTCGGTCCAGGCCGCGATCGCCGCGACAGTGCGCGGGCTGAGATACGCGGTTGCCCCCTCCCCGTCCTGATCTCCCTTGTGGCGCAAAATCTGCAGCAGCCGCGCCTCGGGATCGATGGCCTCCTCGATATGCTCGACCGTGACCGCGACCAGCTCAGAGGCGCGGAGGCCGGTGTCATAGGCAGCCGACAGCAAGGCGCGGTCGCGCAGCCCTGGTAGGTCGTCCCCACAACTCTCGAGCAGCGCGCGGATGTTGAGCCCCCGCGCCTTGTCGCGCTCGACGTCGCGCACGGGGCCCTTGAACCGCAAAGGTCGCGCCTGCTTCTGCGCCGTGCCCTTCTCCCGTCGCACCGCTGCGAACCGAAGTTTCACCAGGGGTGCCGATGTCGGGTCCTTGAGGTCAAGCAGCAGGTGGATCTTGGCGATCGACGCCTTGTAGCGGCCAAGCGACGCTGGCTTGCTCCCCTTCTCCGCGCGCGCATCAAGATAGTCCGCCACGATTTCAGGCGATGCCGGGAGGGCGACACAGCTGTGCCGCCGGCACCAGAGGTCGAATGCCTCGAGGTCGGACTTGAGCGCGCGGATGCTGTGCGGCGAGGATGCCGCTTGGTACGCGGCGATCAGCGGTTCGTTGACAACAATGCGCTCGACCGCGTGCATCTTCACCACCGCCCAGCAGAGATCATCAACCGGAGCCGGCGGCGCTGGCGTAGTTTCTCCTGCAATCAGGGCATTATCGTCGAGGGGCGCCCGGTGATCCATCGGCGTGATGCGTAGCCCACCTTATAAAGAGGCGTCAATTCCGCTTATGTGATAACTACAATTATCGAGTATCCATATTAGAGTTATTTTGTCCGATTTCCAAATTATTATAGCAGTTCGCTCTCCGATTTACTTGCAACTTGGCATATTGTCATTCGAACAAATCTGAACCAAATCTTTTAATCAATTTTCCCGCGACATTCGCCCGATAGCGCTGCTGACGCAGCTTTTTCGGACTATGGTAGGCGCCAACAGCCTGCCAATAATTACCCGTCACAGTGAGCCCAGATAGAAATATCCACCGCGCGGCCCGCACATTGAAACAGGCATCGTGGATCAACCAACGGCGCACATCCGACCCGCTATGGCGGAGGATTTTGGAAATCCGTCCCACCCACCAACTATTGACCTGCATCGGTCCCAAATCATAGCTGCCGTCTGTGTTCAAAATCTCGGCACCAATCCACCCACCTTCCTGATCGCGCAGTCCCCACAGCGTCCTTTCGAGCCATTCGTGTCCCGCCGCTGCCTGCCGAATACATTGTCCGATCTTCGCTTCGTGCGAAGCAAAGAGTATTGATTTGGCTTGTGCGGGCGCAGTTTGCGTCAGCAGCAACATTGCGAGCAACGCGACCCCAATACGGCAAACGCTGGTTGCCCATTTAACGATCATGACCACCTCGATGTTCACGCGATTGGGGTGGCGTATTGACATCAGATTTTCGTGATGCTGCTTGATCGATACTCTGCCGATGTTGATCGTCGGACTTGCCAAGCAATGACGTCAGCCACCCATCGAGCATTTGCGCAACCGACTGCGCGCGGCTGGCAAGACCCGCCGCCAGACTATCAGGCGGCGACTGTGATCGCCGCTCTCGCTCATCAAATGCCCGCATTTTGCGCGCTTCTCGATCCGACTGCTGTAGCAACCGCAACTCGTCCCAGCGTTGCCCATGTCTGACTGCCCTGCCCTTCACGCTGTCCTTGTCGAGCCGACCGAGCCCTTCGAGCGCAGACGTCTTGGTACCAGAATTGCGTTCAAGCTTTTCGATCAGGCGATCCATATTCTCCGTCCAAAGCTTCACTCCAAAGCGCGCGCGGGTGATGGCCGTGTAATAATTCTTACCAGTGACCAGCGACGAACCTACCGGAGCGAGCACATAGACACGATCATAGGTTTTTGACTGTGCGGAATAGACTGTTTCCGCATAGCCGTGGTCCCAGTTCTTGTATCGTGTGAGGTCAATTTCCTGACGTTTGCCGTCGCGATCCCATAATATCGTCGCGGTTCGACCTGTGAGCTTTTCTATGGTCCCCCGGTCAGCATTTCGGATACCGAGCGCATGATCGACCAGACGCCACTGGATCCGATCGCCCTTGGCCAGATAGCGCTGCTCCTCATTGAAGATATTGACCCTTGACGTCCGACCCAGACGTGGATCCCACAGTATCGTGCGGTCGTTTTCATCGGAAAGGCGGACCCGGTGTCGCCCTTTCCCGTCCTTGGTAATCCCAGCAACCCGATATTCCCTGTCCTGGGTAACACCAAGACCAATATTGTCGCGCGAGAAAAGCACGATCTGCCCGCGCCTGTAGAAGCGGGGCAAGCGCTTTTCCTGATCCGTCATCCCGGAAGGCGTCAGAATGGAAAAACTGGTATCTTGCCCGGCGAGCGCTTCTTCGGCCTTCAAAGCTTCGCGGATTTTGCCGTTGAGGATAAGACGGGTCGCATTTTCCAGCACCAATATGTTGGTCTTGGCGCGGCTCTTGGCACCAAGGCGCGTCCACTCTCCTACAAGCGCATGTGCCAGCTTTTCGGCGGTATCGCCACTTACCACCTTGTCGAGTGACGCGAGCGAAGTCCCGTAATTCTCAAGCCGGGCCTGCGTCACTGCGACCTTCATAGGGCGTGTTTCCTGCCGAACCGACGCGGTCAGTTCTGCCTTGGGCAGCCCAAGGCGCTGCATGAGCCAGAAAGGCTTACCCTGATCGATCGCACCGGTCTGCATATTATCGCCGAGCAGAATCAGGCGCGCGCCGGTCTTGCGACTGATCTCCAGCACCCGCATCGCCTGGCGGTTGCCAAGCTGCCCGGCCTCGTCAAGGATCAGGACATGGCGGTCATCGACATTGCGGCCACCACCCGCGATCAGGCTGGCCACGGTCCGCGATTCTATTCCCGCGCTGTAACCCAGATTGGCGGCGGCCGAGGAGGTGGGCGCTAGCGCGATCAGGGTCGTTTCAGGCCCGGCGGCTGCGTTCAATACCCTGACCAGCGTCGATTTGCCCGCGCCCGCAACGCCATGGACACCGACCACGCGGTCAGCCGTCGTGCCGATCATCACCAACGCCGCAGCCTGCTCGGCGTTGAGACCATTTTCGTCAGCCAGATTTTGAAGTTTCTCGCCGGTTGCGATTGGCTTTGCATCATTGAGCGCGAGCGCGAGTTGATCCGAGAGCGCCAGTTCAAGCCGCGCGGTTCGACGCGAAGTGCGCCCGCGCGTATGAATTTCGTCGCCAGTTGGGTGGCGGGTTTCAAGCAGCCTTGCTCTGGCTTCATGCGCCCGCGCGAGGGGGCGGATATCTTCCAACCGTACTTCGCCGACATGAGAGGCAAGGCCGATACGCAACAGCTTGCCCAGATTATTGACCGCCTCGCGCCCCTCCGCCTGGCGCAGGCCAAAGAGCATGGCGCGCGCAGCAGTGGCGGGCTCGATACCAAGGCGGCGCTCCCCCTTCTGCTCGGCCGCCTCCTTTACGCCTTCGATAGCATCCTGGTGAACACCCAGGCGTGCTGACCAACGGCCGTGCAGCGCGTCCAGGGCAAGTTTTTCCTTGGGACCGCGCGTCTGGTAGAAGGACATGCGTCGGGCCGCCTGGCCCGCCAGCCCATTTTCCCGCGCATGCGCCTCGATCTGCTCCGCGCGCTGGGACATATGTTTGATGAGATCTTTCGGAACGTCAGCAATCTCGAACAGTCCCTTGCGCGGATCATAGTCGATTCCATAGCCAAGCTCCTTCACCCGATGCGCCAGATCGTTGCGATAAACCTGCCCTGCAACCATCTGTTCTGAAAACATCGCCCGGGTTTCGAGGCTGTACATCGGCGTTCCGTCCCCCCGATTGGTCATGTTCATGATCACGACATGGGTATGGAGGTGGGGGTCCAGTGCGCGCGAGGCATGTTCGGTAAACCGAGCATAGATCAGACGCCCGGTGGTTTCGTGAGTGATGTTGCCATCGACCCGGTGACGCAGCGTCGCATGCTCCTCCAGATAAGACAGCGCCACGCTCACCGCTTTTTCATGCGCGGCAATGACCCGTTCGTCACCAGCAACGAGCGCCATGATCGACACCGATTTTGGCGCATTCACTGCAAAGTCCCATCCTGGATGATGCTGGATCTTGCCTTCACCGCGGCGGCGGCCCAGCTGCTGCTCATCGACCTTCCCATCGAGCAAAGCCTGGAAGGTCGAGGGATCGACCTTACCGTTCAGTCCAAGCTCCGCAGCGATGGCGCCACCCCATTGCGAATGTTCGTCGGCACCTTTGGTGTAATAATCACCCACCGTATAATAGCGGGTGAGATTGGCCGGTGTGCCCTTCAAGCGACGAGGATGGATCATGCCGGCGTCGCCCTGTTGCGAGCACCATCATGACGCGCATGCTGGGAAAGGCGGAAGCCAGCGGGCTTACCAAAAAGCTCCAACGGCGGTGGTACAGGTGGCGCTTGGCTTTCACCATCATTCCTGCTCGGCACAACGGCATTTGGTGCGGGCGCATCTACCCCGCCAAAACCGGCTTCTTCTTGTTCAGGCGGAATTTCGGCGGTCGCGTGAGATGACGATGAAGTCTTGCGACGGGTCGGCCTGGCCCCGCGTTTCGGTGCAGTTTTTGTCGGTGCCCCTTCCCCATCCAACTGCGGTGACAGGCGGACAGGCGGGGCGGTCCGCTCTGCAAACGCGAGAGCAATTGAGGGCAGCTTATTATAGCTGTCGATAAAGCGCACCACCGGAAGACTACGACCAAAACGCAGATAACCGACGAGATTGGGAAGATTGGTAACCTCGGTATGCATGACCAGCGGCCGGGTCACTTGCATGCGCGACAGGTTTACCCCATCGCGCATATCGTTGACGCCGTAGGACATGCCCTCATTGGCTTCGACCTGTTCAACCTGTCCCAGATTTTCGCTAATATGCCTTGCGGTCGGGGTGTCGTTGGCGCGCAGCGCTACCCAGGTCGAGCAATAGCCGGTGATGGCTGCTGCATCCTGAATACCATAGGTGGCCTCAAGCTGCGGATAGCTTTGAAACCCCAATATACCACATCCGCCATATTTGCGGGCGCGGGCCAGAAAGTCGGAGAGCGAGGGCAGTTTCTGGAGTGATGGCAGTTCGTCGATCACACAGTAAAGACGCCGATCCTGGTCCGGCTCCAGGCTCATGATGGCGCTGATCGCGATGTCCAGCCAGACCGTTATCAGCGGACGAAGCGAGGGCAACTGGTCAGCCTTTACGGTAATGAATAGCCAGCTATCATCCTTTTCATTGGCGACCCAATCGCGGATCGACAGGCCATCATCTGTATCATCCAGATAGGAGAAGCTGCGCATGACCGAAGCGAGTTCCGCCTGGATGCCCGCTGAGGTTCGTTCCCCTTCGGTGGAAATAAAGGCCGACGCATCGGTTCCGGCGGCAAAAGCGGCCAGTTCCTTGAGCTTGGACCGAAGCAGGGTGTCCAGCAGGATCGAAACCAGGGTCCGTTCCTGCCGCGCCAGCTTGCGCATGACGGCGACCAGCGTGCCGCGCGCCGCTTTCGCCCAGAAGGGATCGCCGGTCTTGTCGGGGATGGTCGATTCCGCAATCTGGTCATAATGATAGTCGCGCGGCACATCGACCCAGGGGGCCCAGGCATCAGCACGGGCATCGAGCGGGTTCAGGAGGATGTCGGTGCCTGGCCGGTAGAATTTCTCCACAAACGTACCCGCAGTGTCATATACGATAGCACGGCGCTTCTTCTTGCGTACCCCGTCGAGCATCTTGATGATGAGGTTGGTCTTGCCTGTGCCAGGCGCGCCGCAGATGAGGATATGTTCTGGCTCGAATGCGTGAGGCACGGGAACGCCGCCGATGGCGAGGCTGCCGCGCTTCTGCCAGCGCAACGCCCGGCGTATCTGCCGCACGGTTCCAAAGCGCGCGCCGCGCAGGAACTGGTTCGACCCGAGCCCCCTGCCCATGCGGGTAAAATAGAGCCAAGCCCAGAACAGCATAGCGAGGGCAAATAGACCCGAAAGCGCCGCCCCGTGCAGGAGATAGGTTTCGAAAGCGGCAAGCGTCTTATGGGCAATGCCGGATTCCAGAATATCTCTGGGCGTCGTCCAATATTCGCGGCTAGCGGGTGTCTTGAACAATATGGGCGTGACGTTGCCAGGGACAGTATCCCCCATCACCATTGCCTGGCCGAGCTTCATCAGAACGAAGCGTTCATAGTCGGATGACTTCTCCAGCGCATACCAGATGATGCCGCCAATCCAGATGATGACACTGGCAAGAAAGGTCTGGTAGAAGACCTGCGTGGTCATGCGGACATTGTGGACGATCGCCTGGCCGCCACGCGTCCAGGACCCCAATGTATCATGCCGGAAAATGCTCATGGCCGGTCCTGCTCGGGATCGAGCAGCCCCCTTTCCTTGAGCAGGCGTCGGGCATCAGCCAGTCCTGCTGCCAATATGTCGGGTGTGCGCGCGCCGATTGACTTGGCCAGGATCGCAAGGGTTTGAATAGCAGTCGCGTGCAGCTCATCCAGACGGGCATGATAGCCCGATGGATCATCCCCCTCAAAGCGGTGGAGAATATCACGAAGATAGGCAGACGGAGTGCTGCCACTGTTATGGGCCTGATCGACCAGTCGGTCGAACAGGGCGTCATCGAGACGAATGGTTATTCGGGCCATGCGCAGATCCTGTTTCTGCGCCGACGGATAGTGAAGCGTAGCTGTTATAGCAGATTCGTCGCTTGATCTCAATGCCATAGAGAAATGTTCAGTGTCTGCCATGTCGGACAAATGATGACATGGACGAACAAAGACTTAGCGTAGGTAGACTGATCCGGCGTCATACCGGTGTGACGATCAGTGACAAACTGTCCGACCGGTGTGACAGACATAAGCTGCGGAAATTAGGGCGGTTCGCGTTCGCAGCACCCGTGCGTACGGTGCATTACAAAACGGCCTCGTGCCGTGCGTCCTTCCTTCGCAGCGCGCTTGCCGCTGCGCTGCCTCGTGCCGGAAGGCGCGGGGCTCCCCGCAGGGGTTTCTGTCCTGGCCCGCGGTACATCGCGCCACAGGCAAACGCACCCCGGCTGCAACATTTCCATTGCGATCATGATGCACTCCATCGATAAGAAAAAGGTGGCGGGCAGGCCATCTGACAGGAAGATGCCATGCCCAGAATGACCGAACGCGAACGCCTCGCTGACCTTGAAGCGCGACAGAAGAAAGTCGCGCAGGAGATCGACCAGACCCGCCGCGCTTTGCGCGGCAGATATGCCGCTATCGTCTCCGAACTGCCGATCGAGTTTTTGACCGAACGCGAATTGCGCGACATTCTCACCCACGCGATCCGCGCGGGTGGCGCAGCATCTGTCGCTATGCTCAAGGCCCTGCCACCCGCCACAATCGCACATAACCAACAACCCGATCCGCGCCCGCAGGGCGTCCCTGCGACGAGCACGGCGGAGCCGCGCGCAGGAGGCCGGGGTAGCCCCAAGGGCGACACCGCATCGCTCCGCGACGGACCCCTTGCGGGTCCCTGAGCGGGGCGACATATCCCAACAGTAAAAAAAGGAGGACCGGTCCGGCAAACCCGAACCGATCCTCCTGGCCCCTTCCCGTCAGGCCGCGCTGTGACGCTGCCCTGCTGCGCCGCCCCGCTGACCTGCGAGCCTGAAGAAGTGCGCCGGTACCCCCTTAGCCCTCACCAATCGTGCCAGATGGGACTGAAGCCCTGAGCCTTCGCACACCACCGCCTCGACCGGCTGCAGCGCCAGGAGTTGCTCATTGCGCGCGAACCCGGCCCTTTGTCCCAGCTTGCGGTTGAGGGTGAACGCAATGAGTGGTGTACCGCTGCGTGCCGCCCAGGATGCCGCGATCGCATCGCATCCCTTGTCCTGCGCGCTCGTCGCCAGCACCATTGTCGGAATGCGCTGGCGTATCGCATCAAGGGTCGTAGTGATCTGGTCATGATCCTCCCAGGCTTGCCCACCGGAGAATATGACGATCGGTCCCTTTGGGGAATGGCTTGCGGCCTTTTTCTCCCTGCGAGCGGCCAGGAAGTCCTGGGCGGCAACCACCGAGGCTGTGCGCTTGCTCGACACCAGCGATCCCCGCGATGAAGACCAGGGTCGCCCGGTTTCGTTATGATAACTTCCTGCCGCATGGTCGCGCATGCAAGCCACCGCATCGCGCGCTTCGTCGAGGGACTGGCAGATAGTTTGCGCTTCCTCCAGCTGCGCCATCAGCACCTCGCTGCCGTCGGCATCGCGGATCAGATCCCGGACCTTGAGCGCTGCCTTGTCAGCCTCGCCATCGAGCTGTCCTGCAACCTTGTGGAAGCTGTGCACGATCCCCCAGGCGATCCGCCCAGCCATGCTTTCAAGCCTTGTGTCTCGCAGGACGTCAAACAGGGTACAGATCATCAGTTCGGTCGCCTGCTGCACCTGCCAGGGATCGGGCATCCCGGCATCGCTCTCCTCCTCGGCATGCCCCATGCGGAACCCGTCGATCGTTTCGGTAAAAGCCCGGGTGAAACGGTCGGACACCTGCCCGGTTTCGAGCGCCAGCAGGTCGGCAATTTCGGGGATGGAACGGACGGTACGGAAAATCCTTGTCATGAAAACCTCCTCTTTACAGTTTGAGATTTTCTCTTCGGCACGGGCTCCGAGCAGCGGGGTCAAGGATCGGGCGTAGCCCGACCGCGCAGCGGCGGTGGGGGTCACGATTTTTTCTGGCGGCCACTAAGGCTGGATCGACAGACACAGGTCAGACCCGCCGGAAAAAATGGTGGGGCCCCGCCGTCCTTGAGGCCGGTGCTGACCCCGTGCCACACTAAAAAGAGTTGAGAGAAGAGAGGAGGCTCCCGAATCTGGGGCTCGATGCCCCTGATTCGGGAATGGGTCCTGGGATGACCTGGCGATATTACGCCATCAGCAAACCCCGTTTGAACACGAACTCTTCAGGGCATCGCGCCTAAATATGCCAAAGTTCAGGCCGCCGCCGCGGTGATAGCAAAGGGATCGACCAAGCTATGGATAGGCTGCGCGCGTCCCATCCATGGTTCGGGCTTGATGGCGCGAACCCAGTCGGCAAAGGAAGGAATAAGTCCCAGATCCTCGATGACATGCTGTTCGGCAATCAGGCGCACGGGAACAATGCGGCCCGTCGAAAGGGTGATCGTTGGCCCAAAGAAATGCTCCGCCATGAAAATGCCTTCGGCATGATGGCGCAGGCTCCGGTGCCGATAGTCGGCGATGATGAGTTTGGACGGCTCGTCGAACCATTGGTGGAGAGGCAGGAAATCTTCGGCCTCGCCGCCCCATTTGCGTACGCTCGAAAGCGCATGATGATAGCAATGTCCCATGATCCGCTCCTTTAGAAATGGTGGGTAGATTCTTCCGTGGCGGTATAGCGGTCATAATGGTCGAGCCGGATCGTTCCTGCGGCAACATCGAAGGTAAATTCACCAAAGGCCCCGTCTCCATTTTCCCAGCCCGGATGGGCTGAACCCAGTAAATGATAGGTGATATTTTCCAGGGCCTGGCCCAGCGGGACCGTTTCGGATTTGGGGATATGCTCGCCCCAAGGCAGGACCAGCATGTTCACCGGCGTATCGGTTATCGGAAGGCTGATACCCTGTGCATCGCGCGCTTCCATCTCTTCGATCTGGCCACTATCGCCCGATCCATCGAAACGGATCAGCACCATGGCCATGCCAGCAGTCGCCAATATTGCGAAAATATTGGTCTTGTTCACCGGCAGAAGCTGGGCCTCCTGCGCTTCCCGGCGCGCCCATCTGGCCATGATGTCGTCTACCTCTACAGGCGACACAGACCCATCGCCCCGTTCTGATCCTTCTTCCATGCGCAGGCTCCTTCATAGCTACGCGATGATCCTGTCATCGCGCCACATCCCCCCTCCTCCGCTCCTATCCTGGGGCCGCAAGCTTGCAGTCGCTCACTTAAGAGCAATGCCCCGACACTCGCCTTAGACGCCTGCCCGCCACGCGCGCAGATCTGCGATCAGAATGTTTCAGGATTTCCCGGTGGCACATAGGCGAGGTAGGGATCGCCTTCACACAGATGCCCGAAAGGCGTCATGATATAAGCCTCTCCATCCCGTCCAACCGCGCACAGAACATATTTTGGTTCGCCCGTCGCGGAATCGGTACATTCCATCAGCGCAAGATTGCCGTCTTCCGCTGCCCGCAGCAGCGTTTGAAAATTACGGCTGTGATGATCTGGTATCGCCATACTGGCCTCCCCAAAAGAAGGGGACGGTCGCTCATGCGCCGTCCCCGGTTTAGTAGATTGGACGATCAGGCAGCGGCGCTGCGCCGGCGCATAGCGCCAGGCCTGCCCACGGCCTCGGCCGGGGCCTGATCCGCCTTGCGGAAGGCATGGATTGGAATGCCCGCCTTGCGCAGCGCCTGGTAGAGATTGGCCTGAATGCCCGATCCTTCGCCCAGCACCGCTTCGACAGGTTTCAGTTCCACCATCTTGCGGTTGCGCAGGAACGGGGCTTTGCGACCGGACCCCGCCAGGGTGTAAGCGACCAGCGGCACGCCGCGGTCACCGGCCCAGGCCGCGACGATCGCGTCGAACCCCTTGCGCTGGGCTGTTGTCACCAATGTCATGTGCGGCACCCGCTTGCGCACCAGATCGAGCCGGTCCCATATCGGTTGCCAGTCATGCCAGTCGGCATGGCCGGAGGCGACCACAATCGGGCCTTTGGGCAGATAGCGCTCGCGCGCAGCCAGATCGCGGGCGCGCATGAAATCCTGCACCGCGATCTGGGTGGCGCTGGATGCAGGCGACGCCCGCGTCCCCCGGGAGGGCGACCAGGGCCAGCCCGACTGGGCGCTATACATATGGGCGGCATAGTCGCGCATACATTCTATCGCTTCGCGCTGCTCGGTGGTCGATTGGCACAGCAACTGCCGTTCTTCCAGTTCGCTGTTGAAGACTTCGGAAAGATCGGGCCGCCGCAGCATGTCGCGGAGTTCATCGACCAGCGCGTCCTCGCGCCGCTCCAGTCTGGACGCCACGAAATGGAAGCTGTTGACGAACCCCCAGGCGATCTCGGCAGCCAGCGGTTCGAGCCGCGTACCAGCGAACAGGTCGAAGATGGTGGCAATGACGGCCCCGCATTCGGCCTGCGCAGCAAGCGGTTCGGGCATGTCATGTTCGCCTGCGCTTTCGCCCGGCTCAATGATGCTGAGCGGAATCGGATCACCAAAGGCCCGCTGAAAATCGGGACTGGCGGTGATGGCGGCATAGAGCGTTTTAAGATCAGCAAAGCTGTCGACGCTGCGGGCATTATCCTGGGACATGGATTGTCTCCTGGGTGATGGCATGACAAAAAAAAATGGCCGGAGAAGCGAATGCTTCCCCGGCCACAGTGCGGATGATCAGCCGTTCAGCCGTTCAAAGTCGGCTTGCCTGTCGAACCCCGCGTCGGCACCGGCCAGCGACCCGTCCATGCCGGCGGTGCTAGCGCCAAAGCCGCTATCCTCTGCCCGATCATAGCCAGCGTCACCGCCGCCCATCCGGTCATAATTGGCGGCGCCAAAGCCGGTGCCGCCAAAGTCCGAGCGCAGCGTGTCACGCCGCCAGGCGATCGAATAGCCGCCATTGTCGGTCGGGAAAAAGGCCACCGGCAGCGGTTCGGGCAGGCTGGGATCATCGATATTGCCGGCGAGGAATATTTCGCCCGACTTTTTGGCCACCGCTTCCCACAGCGCACCGACCTGCACCCAGCGCCGTGCGACGTTGAGCGCGAGGATTTCATAGACCGGCGCACGGGGGTTCTGGCTGTCGACCTTGCGCAGGCCGATGCGGGGGAGATCGATGGTGCGGGTGGCGACACGGCCTTCCAGACGACCATTGACGATACGAACTTCTCCGATGTTCATTGACTTAACCTTTCCAGATAATCGCTCGAAACCCATTTCCGGCGACAATCTTTTCAGATCCTCCTCTCCTCTGATCCTGCCCTCGCCCCCTGCGCCACTGGTAGCGGCGACCCGCTGCCTTTCCGCCTTATGCCCCCAAGGCCCCACGCCCCACCGCGCTTTCTTTTTGGGCAAACCCCCTCCCCACGCGGCAGGGATTTGCGCCCGTCAGGGCCAAGACCCGCGCAGCGGGGCTTGGGGCGCCAGCCCGCCAGCCCGGTGCCCGCGCACCGCGCGGGCAGCCGCCCTTCCCCAGTTCCGATATCATTCCACGCTTGACGCCCATCGTCCCGGGACGACAGAAATGGCGCATGGCCACATCCAAAACCCTCAATCAGACCAACCTCGAAGCGCTTGGCGCCCAGCGCCTGGCGCAATTGCTGCTGGAGCTTGTGACGGGGGACGCGCAGGCCAAGCGGCGGTTGCGGCTGGAGCTGGCCAGCGTGCGTGGCAGCGGGGATGTTGCCGGCGAGATCGGCAAGCGGCTTGCGACCATCGCCAAGGCGAAAGCCTTTGTCGACTGGCACAAGGTAAAGCTGCTGGCAGCGGACATAGAGACGCAACGGAGAGCGATCATGGATCATGTCGCCCCCCATGATCCGGCGACGGCGTTGGATCTGATCTGGAAGCTGGTTGCCCTGGCAAGGCCAGTGTTCGATCGCTGCGATGATAGCAGCGGCCAGATCGGCACGATATTCGCCACTGCGTTACCCGATCTTGCGCCCTTGGCCGCGGCAGCGAAAATGCCAACCGCCCGGCTAGCGGACAGGGTATTCGATAGCGTCTGCGACAATGGCTATGGCCAGTTTGACGGACTCATCACCCTGATGGCGCCGGTTCTGGCGGAAGGCGGCCTCCGCTTGCTCAAGACCAGGTTCGAGGCGATGGCGACAAACCCTCCGAAACGCCAGGCGCAGGCCGAGCGGCAGGTCATCGGCTATGGGTCAGGCGGCGCCATCTACGAGGATGATATGGAGATCCGGCGTCACGCCCGCACGGTCCAGACTGCGCTGCTGGATATTGCCGATGCTCTGGGTGATGTGGATGCTTTCATAGCCCAATATCCCATCGAACAGCGCGACAATCCCGCCATCGCCGCGGCGATAGCCGAGCGCTTGGGCGACGCGGGCCGGACGGACGAGGCGATGGCGGCTATCGAGCACGCGCAGGCCGTAAGGCAGAAAGGTGGCCACTGGCCGGATTGGGACCGGGTGCGGATTGCTATCCTCGATTCCCTGGGCCGCACCGACGAGGCGCAGGCCGAACGATGGGATAGGTTCGCCACGGCGCTCGACGCGCAATATCTGCGGGCATATCTCAAACGCCTACCCGATTTTGACGATCTCGACGCGGAGAAGAAGGCGCTGGCCCACGTCCGCGCCTTTCCGTCCTTATCCCATGCCCTGCATTTCCTGCTCGCCTGGCCTGATATGGAGGGCGCGGCAGCTATGGTGCTGGCGCGCGCTGACGAACTGGATGGCGATCCTTATGAACTTCTCAACCATGCTGCCGAAGCACTGGAAAGCCGCCATCCGCTGGCGGCCACATTGGCGCTTCGCGCGATGGTCAATTTCGCGCTGGAACGGGCGCGGGTCAAACGATATCCGCATGCCGCCCGCCATTTGGAGAGCTGCGCGCATCTTGCCTGCAGGATCGATGATTATGGCGATCATCCCGACCATGAAACCTATGTAGCAGCGCTCCAGGCACAGCATGGACGCAGACGGGGTTTTTGGGAGGGCTGAGCGAGACCATTTCTGTTCAAGCGACCAGCGCGACAATATATTCCTGAAACCTGGGCGCACGACTGGTCGTGCGGAAGGGCTGCAAAGGGTTCGCCGTGCGAAGGATGAACTGGCTGACGCCGGTCTGCCGCTGGCGTTGCAAGGCGACGGCGTAAGAATTTTCGAACGAGGACAGTCGCTGGCGGCGCGGCGATAGCGATGCCGCAGGATCGGCGTTGGACATTAAGACTTCTCCATCAGGGGCTTTTTATGCCGATGGCTTTCCACCAGAATCACTTTGGTCTTTCATGCTATCGGCCGGTCGGTTCCCCGCACGCCAGGAACAGCCAGGCACATCATAGTCGGCAGCAACATCGGCAACGCGCGCCCTTGCCTTTGCAAAGGCCTGTTCTGCGGGAATGCCAGGCCCGCTGGTCGCACCAAGATCTAGTTCAGCGCGCAATATGTCGAGCCGCGTATGCCCTATGAAAGCTTGCCCTTCTGGCAGGCGCGTTTCCAGGCTGGAACGGTCAGGCATGATAAAACTCCTTCGACGACGTCCAATATCATTATTGATATAGTCCGGCATGGCCAGGGCTTGTCAAAAATACAGACCCGGCGCGCTTGTGGCAGGGAGACAAAGTGCGCGATCATTCGACATCGAATATCGGCCAGCAAGAGGATGGAGGTTCATCCCGGTCGAACAGCAGCCAGGATGCTCCGCTCGCATCGGCTGCCGAAAGAAGCGCCCAAAGTTGAGGCGAGATGTCCGGCGGATCGGCGGCCTGGCAGGCGGCGATGCCGCAATGAACGAAGAAGCCGTAGAGATGGGGTTCGATAACCAGATCATCGTGCGCGACATGCAAGCGGCCGTCATCGCCACGCGGCGCTGCCCTGATCAGCATTTCGATCTTCTGTCGCTCGGCGAGCGGAATATGCATAGTGGACAGGGTGAACATCGCGGATCGTCGCATATCAGGCCTCCCCCAGAGCAGGACTTTTTGGAGGGTCTAAAGGCGTCATGGCGCCGGTTCCAATGTCAGTTCGACGCCCGTACGGGTCGCTGTAACCGTGAGAGTGCGGTCCGGCGGTATCAGCCATTGCACCTTGTCGGTAAGCCTGTCGCGGATTTGCCGCAGCAGAGCCTCCTCCTCGCTCAGCAGCAACGCATAAGCGTTGTTACGCGCGCTTCGTTGAAAATTATCCTGCTGGGTTTCCCAACTGTCGCAATCGCTGTCATCCGATGACCTAAAAAGGCTCAGCTCCATTTGCCAGGCCAGATCATCGGGTGAAACGACGGCGTTCCTTCCAATAAGGATGATCGCATCATCGAGATCATAGCCTTCATTGCGACACACCAGCATTTCAAGCGGGAAGCATCGGTTCGTAAGCGTCGCGCCAGGCAAGGCGCAATCGGCGATCCCCAGTTCGAGCGTGATTGCGTCGGCCCGTCCCGATGTGCAGGAAGGATCCAGTTCGGTGTCGGCCTCATAGATATGTTCGAGGCCATTTTGCTCTATCACAAAGGCAAGAGTCTGCAGGCGGGGCAGTCTGTCATACCAGTCATAGCCAGAAAATTCCGGCGCGATCCGTACCGTGCACATGCCGAGCTTTTCCGGCGCATTCAGTATCGGCGCAGCGCCTTGCTGAAGATCTATCTCCATTGCGGGCACGACCAGCATATCAGGAGACGATATGGGTTCGCCCTGATCGCACCCCATGCTGTCGACGGTCATTGGTGCCCAGCATGGAAGCCAGGGCGCTGCATGCGGCAGCATGATGCCCAATGCCCTGGCGCGCGTCCATTCCGTAAAGCCCAGTCGATGGTCGCCATTGTCGCAGATCATCCGATAAATAGCGGCTTCTGCAGCGATCTTGAGCGCGTCGAGCCCTGCATTGCGGACCATTTCCTTGCGCGCAGGCAGAACCAGTTGCAGATCGGGCGCGTCGATAATGTCGACCTTCACGCACCATTTGTCGATTTTGCCGACCTCCGAAACGAACGGCAAATCGCAAGGCACGGTAAGCCCATGAAAATTAATACGGGCCATGTCGACCGGCTGGTAGCCGCGCCAGCCGAAAATGCCGATGCGGCAGCCCTGCCAGTTTTCGACCCGAACAGCTTCGGCGAGGAAATCCTCCCGTGGCAGTGGCGTGCCTGACAAAGTTACCGGCAGCGGAAAATAGCGGGCGGCGTTGCGGGCAGCGGCAAGCAAATTCTTGGCCCATGCGTCCGGCAAAGCGATGCGCAACTGCGTACCGCCGGTTATGGCGCAGGGCTGGATCATGAGCGGCGACAGGCTCTGCCAGCCCTGATCGGGGATCTCGACCATCCAGCCCCTGCCCGCGCTGCGCGACCAGGATCGTATTTCGACTTGACGTCCTGCAAGGCTGAACATGCCCATGCCGGCCGGATCTTCGCGGTGGGCAACCGTATCATTCCAGCCTGAATAGCCAAGAGTCAGCAGCGCAGCCGGGTCATCGATGCCCGAACCGTCATCACTTACAACAAGGATGGGGGCACCATCGGAGCCTTCAAGATCCAGATTTACAGCGCTGGCGCCAGCGCGGCGGCTATTTTGCAGAAGTTCGTTCAGCACATCGTGGATCGTGCCATTGAACAGACGCGTGACGCGCGTGATGAGGGACGCGCCCACCTGTGGGGTGATCGTGAGAGGTAAAGCCATGATATGTGTCTCCTTGGACAGGCGGTCATTTTCCACCCCTTCTCAAAGTCCCCCTCCCCTCCGATCGCAAATGCGACGCTGCCAGGCCGATCGGTGCAAAGCGACATGCCGTGGGCGTGCTCCATGCTCACCAGTCATGCACCAGCAATTGCGGCAGCGTTGGACCATCGCAGTCGAAATGCAGCAGATCGATGCCGCGCCGCCGCGCAAAGAGGATGGCCGCCATCAGATCGGCAGGCAGGGCGCGTTCGCAATCGGCTGACATAGAGCGGGTCGACAGAAACCAGCCATGGGCGTTGCGCGCCACGGTGGTTGGCGCTTCATGGGCGTGGCCATTGCACCAGCTATCGAGCAGCAGCGCCGTGTTCATTGAGAGATGCGCGGTGGAAAGCAGCTGATATTTGCCGATCATGCCAATTGCGGGCGTGGGCGACTGTTCTGCAGGTCGGCTGCGCAATTCAGGATGGGTGCGGGCGGGCATGGACGATCCCGCCAGTAGCGAGGCAAGGCCGTGCTTTGCAGAGGAAGGCATAGGAAAACTCCTCAAATATATGGTGTAGGAGGTGTGTCTGCGCGGCGACATGGCGTGGTAGACGCACGATCAGGCCAGCGATGATGTCGCCGTGCGCCGAAGATCCGGCACCCGACTATTGTCGTAAGCGCTCTCGCCCGACAATTGCAGCGCCTGCTGCTCGGCGCGATACCAATCGGGTGCATCGATCCGGTAGGTTTCACAGGCATAAAGGTCAGATCCGCTGAAGAAGTGGATATCGACGCGAAAGCTTTGGAGCGAATGCTGGGACGAGGTCCGCATGATGGCGTCCTTTCAAGGGCGAGCGTGACGATCGCCTTCCAACGACCGTCACTGGTGGGGGAATGGGGGATTGGGCGACGCGGTGCCGGGATCAGCCGGGTTTAATGCGCCCGTTCGAGTAAGCGGCGTCCCTTCGCCTCAACGTCGAGACGGCTGTCCTGGTTGGATTTGGACCGGGCATGGGCGGTGATGCCCTGGACAAAGTCGAAAATGCTGGCAGGCGGATGACCTTCTTCGGCCAGCACGGTGGCGATGATCTTGCCGGTTTCGGCCTTGGAAAAACCCTGACCTCGCAGGAATGTCTGGCGATCTTCGTCGCTGCGGGCAACGATGCGCTCGCGTGCGGCGCGAATGCCCTGGATGAAGCCGCTGGCGGAGGAATCAGCGAAGTTTTCAAGTGCAGGCGCGGCTTCATGGGCGAAGCGATTGGCGGCAAACTTGGAGTGGCGGATCGAGATTTCCTCGAAATTCTCGACACCCCACAGATTGCGATTCATGCAGACGGCGCGCAGGTAGAAAGTGGCAATGCCCAGCGTCTTTGACCCGACTTCCGAATTCCAGCAGTAGAAGCCGCGGAAGAACAGGTCCGGATCGCCATTGGCAAGGCGTCCGGCCTCAATCGGGTGGGTATCATCCACAAGGAAGAGGAAGACATCGCGATCGGACGCATAGAGCGTCGTCGTATCGCGGGTTACATCGACAAAGGGGTTATAGTGCATTGAAGACCAGTCGAGGACGCCGGGCACTTTCCAGCGCGCATCGCCCACGCCGTCGCCCGCGATCTTCATGACTGCGGCGACCAGCTCATGATCCCAGATGCGTCCATAATCAGGACCTGTGACCGCGCGCAATTCAGCGCGGCCATTTTGCGTCTGAAGCAGCTTCACCTGTTCTCCGCGATGTGCCAGCAGGCCATGCTGGAGATTGATGCCAGCAAGCGCAGCGGGCAGCGAGCGCAGATAGGAAGCGGGTGCACCGACCAGGCTGGAGAGCTGGCCAAAGGACCAGTTGGTGGGCGCGATGGGCATATCCTCGCCCGGCGCGAACAGGGTCAGGCGTTCCGGATTATCGGCACGCGCCTCGACCCGGAGCGATCGGCTTTCGACGATCCGTGTCGTCGCTCGCTCGGCCCGCGTGCGGACATTGTCGTAAAGGTCGGTCAGCGACAGGAATTTCTCGTCATCGGGACGCGAAAACCATTCTGACGAGACACGGCTGACATTATGGCCGCGGGAAATATCGACGCGATAGGCACCCGTTACCGGCGCACTGTCGACAGGGATTGCAAGACTGGACATGGGAGGCTCTCCTCATAAGAGTCATGAAGCCAGGGCAGCGCCACTGATCCTCGCAAATCCCTTCCCCCCTCCCTTCCGCATGTCTGGCCATGGTCCTGTGTCCCACAAACAGCGTGTCACCGTTCAGATCACGGCACCGCTCAGGGCGGCAGACAGAGCATGATGGGTGCTTTCAAATTCGAGGCGATCAGGAAAGATGGCGCACCACCCGCCGCGGAAATGTCCGACGCGCGGTCTGGAACAGACTTCCGCCCATTCAAAACCGATCGGTGCCTGTGCCAGGCTTTGGGCACAGCATCGCTGGATTAGCATGGCGATCGGCGCAGGCTGAAAATCCGTCATCCCGCAAATTACCACTATTCGCATGTCCCGATTATCCCGATCGACATCGAACTGGGGCTCAGCGCCATAGTCGGGGAAATCGGGATCGTCGAAGAGGCTGAGCAGACCCGACCATGGATCGTGCGGTTCACGCGGGGGAAACAAAGCAATCAGAGGCGCGGAGGGGGTGTCAGGCTCGACTTCATCACGCAGTGCCATTACTGCGTACCAGGCTTGGCCCAATGTTTCAGCCTCTGCCATATGGCATGTGAGCGCAAAACTACCCTGAATATAAATGTCAGCCATTATCCGGACCTCCTGCGATGTCTGCGACGGCATTTTCGACCATACTGATCGGCGGTGGCAGAAAGTTAGCGAATTCTGCCCGCTTTCTGATCGCATCAATCGTACCCAAGGATTGTATTTCGCAGAACGAGAATATGACACTGCCGTTTTCATTCAGCTCGAAATGGCGAAGGACGCCGTTTCCCGTGTGCACGACCTTTTCTGGACCATAGACGCCACTGCAACTTCCTGACGTCCGAACAAATGGTATGCCGTTTGAAACGCAAAAATCTTCGGTGATGTCGAAAATGCCCCCGTTGAGATCGAATGCGTGCGCCTCAATCACCTGTCCTGTTACGATGTCGCCCGATTTAAGAAATGACCCCTCCCAATCCGCACGACCGCCATCCGCCCTGATCGCATGGATCAGATCAGGGGTTAGGGCATGGGATAATAGACCCCCGATGCTTATGGAGGCTGATGTACGATCGCCCATGTCGAAACTCCTTTATCTCCGGTTCACAGGCCGAGTGCCTGCCTTTCGCCCCCCCCCTTCCCCTTTGACAACTCACGGCCCGGATGGCTAAAGTCCTGTTTTTGAGCTGCGGCTCCTGCAGCGCCGACATTCTCACCATGTCTTGGACAGGATATTCCCATGACCGATGCCGACCAGCCCGACTATACGGTTCTGACCGTTCAGTTGCTCAGCGCCTATGTCACCAATAATATGGTGCCAAGCGCAGATCTGGCAGGGTTGATCCAGTCGACGCGTGCAGCGCTGGTGGCGCAAACATCGGCAGCGGAAGCAGAGCCCGTACCGGAATACACGCCTGCGGTCAGTGTTCGCAAAAGTCTCGCCTCCCGCGAGCATCTCATCAGCCTCATCGATGGCCGGCCTTATAAAACGCTCAAGCGGCATCTGGCCTCGCATGGCCTTACACCAGCGCAATATCGTGAGCGCTATGGTCTTGCGTCAACCTATCCCATGGTTGCACCGGGCTATTCCGCGCAGCGCCGGGAAGTGGCGCAAAGGCTTGGCCTTGGACAGCGCGGAACTGCAGCAAAAGCCGCCGCAGCGAGCGCTGCTAATGCGTCGCCGGCCACGAGCGAGCCGACCATCGCTGATGTCCCCACTGAACAAGCGGCTGTGCCTGTGACGGGCAAGGAGCGGAAGGTAAAGACGCCTAAAACAACGGTCGCAACAAGCCGGGCCAGGCCTGCAAGCGAGGCTGTATCTGCGCCCATAGCATCAACCGCCGATGAAAAGGTGTCCGCAACCGACGCTCCAAAAGACGCCATAGCGACATCTGCCGACATTTTACCGCCCAAGGCATCGCGCAAGGTGAAGCCAGCAGGAGACCAGCCCGTCGCCAAGCCTGCGCAAAAAGCGCCATCCAAAGCCAGCATATCGGCGACATCTAGTGATGCGATCGCGCCTCCGGTTGACACCGTCAAAGCCTCGAAGCCTGCGAAAGCGAAACGTCAATCGAGCGTCACCGCGAAAAAGACGGCAGCGGAACCCGCACCTAAAGCTCGCTCTGCAAAAGCCGTAAAATCCCCTCGCAAGACCCTCGGTATCAAAACGCCCGACGCACAGCCCGCGTCGGAAATGGCGGAAAGCTGACCTGGTCCGAGGCATCGAGTTAAGCAGGACAGCCGCCGGGGTGCTTGGGTTCCATGAGCTTCGGCGGCCAATGTCTGACCTTAGGATTGCTACCTGCGAGTCCAGATATTCAGGCTGTCTGCATCTTTTCAATGGCGGCGGCAACATCCTGGATGTTTCCAATGGCCACCGTCATTCTGCGCAGTGCTTCTTCGCGCGTGTCGCAATCCTCGGGGTTGCCCAACTCAATCATCAGAAATGTGAAGAGCGTGTCGCGCATCGCGCGAACCTGCTCGATATCTTCGACATGGGCGAAGTCACCCTCGCAATAGGCGTCGGCGCATGTACGCTGAAACGGATTGAACATCAGTTTTCCTTGTCAGATAAGCGGGTACGGCATTGGCATGTTACACATGGCTGTCTCAGCGTCGCTCCGCGATGATCGCGTCGAGTATTTCGACAGCCCTGTCGACGGGAACGAAAAGCCGCGTGCGATACTGGATGATCTCGCTGAACACGCCGCGCGCTTTCAGCCAGGCGCGGTCACCAGTATCATAGGCGCGGATTTCAAGGCGACGGGCACTGTTGACGAGAACATAGGCAAGACGCGCTTTGCCAAGACCCGGTATGGCGACGTCGTCCCCAGCTTTTACGGCAGTAAGCAGGTCTCTGGCACCGAGCCTTATGCCCTGTTCCAGTCCAAAGGCTGCCTGCAGTTTTTCAACCGCGCCCGGACGAATGATCCGGCCCAAAATGGATGTGCCCGCGCCATTATCGATACGCCACACCCGCACATCGTCCTGTGGTAGCCTGTTCCAGACAGGCAAAAGAAGGCCCGTCGCGACCCAGATGGTCTCGACGTCGAGCCGTCCTGCCGCGGCGGCTACCTCCTCGTCCCAGTCAGCCTTGAATGTCTCGGCATCGATGCAGGCCCAGTGACTATGAGCGAGCGATGCCCGGCCGATCCGCGTCGATCCGGTGGGCCGGACAAGCTGGCACATGGTAATGGGTCGCCCTTCTTCATCGGTGATCGACCAGGAGGGCAATAGCAAAGCGACGCGCCCGGAGCGGCTGTTGCGCAACCAAGCCATGTCGTCCATGCCCTGATACCGTTGGTTCAGGATGTGCCATGTGGTAACGCGGGGCCGGATGTGAAGCTCGAGGCGCAACAGACGGGTCTGCGCGCCGGTCACCGGATCTGTGCGCAAAATCTGCTCAGACAAGGTCTCGATCCGCTCGGCGCGAATAGTCTCGACGCCAAGGTCCAGCGTACCCGCCGCGCGTGCTGCGTCCACCCTCGCCTGGATAAGACCCATATATTCCTCAAAGATCGCATTCTGGATCGCGATCCGCAGCGCCAGGATGCGATTGAGCCAGCGCTGGATGGGCGGGAGGGTTTCAAGCAGGTTACCGCCCTCATCGACGAGCTTGAGACCAGTCAGTGTGACGAAGTCGCCCATCGTCACGCTGGAAAGCTTGCCTGCGAAAAGCAGCCGATACCATTGCCCAAGCGCTTCACGCGCATAGTCGCTTTCAAGATTGTCGGCCGGATCGAACATATTTTGGCCGCCCGTCTGCCGTTGTCCGCGAGTTAGGGCTCCAAGGCCATCCAGCCTTCGCGCAATCGTGCTGATGAAGCGGCGTTCGCCCTTGCAGTTGGTGGTCACAGGCCGGAACACCGGGGGGCAGGCCTGGTTGGTACGATGGGTGCGTCCAAGCCCCTGGATCGCGACGTCGGCACGCCAACCTGGTTCGAGCAGGAAATGGATGCGGCGTTTGTCTGCGCTTTTGCTGGCAAGATCGGCATGGTAGGAGCGCCCGGTGGATCCGGCGTCGCTGAATATCAATATGGGCTTGACCCCTTCCATAAACGCTCGTGTTTCGCTGATATTGGCATGTGTGCCGCGCCGCTCGACCTGCTGCCGCCCGCTGCTATCAACGACGATCCGGCGTGAGCGCCCGGTAACCTCGGCGACCTTGTCCGCACCAAAATGCGCGATGAGCGCGTCCAGGGCAGCAGGGATGGGAGGGAGCGCGCACAGATCCTCGATCATCGTGTCGCGCGCATCGAGCGCTTCCTGGCAATGGACGGGCTGCCCGTCGGCATCGATCATCGGTTCAGAGCGTAGTTCGCCGTCGCTGGCGCGGTACACCCGCATCTGCCGGGTGGGAAAGGCCGATGTGAGATAATCAATCAGGATTTGAAGCGGCGACAGGTCAAGATTTAAGCTGGCACGATCTTCCGCACATAAATCGGCAAGACGGCGTTCCAATATCGCTTCGGCTGTCGTGACGAGTTGCACGACAGCAACATGGCCGACGGCTATCTCTGCCTCTATGGACTTGATCAGGCTCGGCACCTTCATCGCAATCAACAATTGCGAGAAGAAGCGCTGCTTGGCACTTTCAAATCGACTGAGCGCCGCGCCTTTGGCCTGGCCGTTCAGCGTCTGACCCGACATGGCATCGACGACGCCGGAAGTGCCCAATATCTGGTGCAGATTGGCATGGATCACCGCCCACCCATCCGCGAAGGCATCATAGATGGCGATCTGGTCAGGGCTCAATCGATGTTCGAGCGGATCATATTCTACTCCGGCAAAGCTCAGCGCCCGCGCGGTGTAGAGGCCGGTGGCCTTGAGATCCCGCGCCACGATCTCCATCGCGGCGATCCCGCCCCCGTCCATCGCCGCCATGAAAGCACTGCGGTCGGTAAAGCCTGTGCCCGGCCCCCACAGGCCAAGGCGCGAGGCATAGCTGAGGTTTTCAGGCTTGGTGGCACCCGTCGCGGACACATAGGCTATCCGCGCGCGGGGCAGGGCATTTTGGAGGCGAACGCCCGCCAGGCCTTGCTCTGACCCCTTCGCCGTTCCAAAATCGCCTTGCGTGCCCGCAGCGTTGCCCATCGCGTGGGATTCATCAAACAGGATGACGCCCTCAAATTCAGCATCGGTCCAGCCCAATATCTGCTGCAGGCGTGAGATGTTGTCCTGACGGACCGAGCGCAGCGTTGCATAGGTGAGGAAGAGAATGCCAGACGTCATGGCGATCGGCTCACCGAGCGGTAACGCATCGAGCGGCTGGATATCGATCGGCAGGCCGCCAAGGGCGCTCCAGTCCCTTCGGGCGTCTTCGAGCAGGGCAGCACTGCGCGAAATCCAGATGGCACGGCGATTACCCCTGTTCCACTGGTCAAGGATCAGGCCCGCCCCTTCCCGGCCCTTGCCAACGCCTGTGCCATCGCCAATGAAATAGCCCGTCCGATAGGCGCGCCCTGCAGGATCTTCATGGAGTTGATCCCCTGCTGCATTGGGCGTGAACGTACCGGGCAGATCGCGTGAAAAGGCTTCGCCTGCATGGATGATGGTTTCCAGTTGCGCCTCGGACAGGGCAGCGAGCGCCCTTGGTTGTAATAATGGCTGCCAGCGCGGTACGGGCGGCAATACTGATCCCATGGCCAGGGATTCCACCAGATTGTCGGGATGAGGTGTCGCACCTTCGATCGCAATCCGCGCAAGCCGCCAGGGCGCATAGATGCCAACAGGCTCGCCTACCGGCAGAGGCGTGTCGCGAACGGCGTAGGAAAGCGGAACAGCATTGGCATTGTTTGCTGCTATACGCGCCGGCGCGGCGAGCGGCGTGGCGGACAAAGTGCGAAACAGCGATGCCGCCTCATCCTTTGCCTTTGGGCGAGGGAGATGGAACGCGACGGCAGGACTTGGTGGCTTTGGCAACGGCGGGGGTGGCAACAAGGCAGGTGGATCGAGCCGGTCAGGCAGTGCCAGGACGAGATCAAGCGCTGCGTCCAGATTATCGGCGACATGACTTTGTCCCTGACCATGCCATCCCTTGTCGAATAACAGCAGTCGTACAGCGATACCGGTGCCATGTTTGGCAAAGGGGCTGCCCAGGATGGTGATTTCAACGCGAGGAGGGATCAATTGCGCGATCGTCGCATAGGCTTTTGCGCCGCTGCCATCAGCAGCAAAGCCAGGTGGCATGATGGCGACACAGCGACCGTGCTGGCGCAGTCGTAGCAAGGCCGAGCGCAAATGCCGCGCCCCGGCCTGCCGGTCATTGCCGCGTCCCTCGCTGCGACCGAAGGGCGGATTGATCAGGACCACAGAAGGATCATCGCCCAGGGGCAACAGGTCATGGATATATTCCGCGTCATGGCAGGTGACAGCCTGCCCGATGGCAAGCGTGAGCAGCGCCGCGCGGTCGGGATCGCGTTCATTGAGCGTGAAGGTGCAGCGTCCAGGCGGAATGGGTCCGAGCAACATTCCCGTGCCTGCCGATGGTTCGAGAATATGATCCTCTGGCCCAAGGCGTGCTGCCTGGACCGCCAGCCAGGCGAGGGTCAGCGGCGTGCTGAACTGCTGCATCTCGATCTGCTGTTCGCTGCGATAGCTATGCGTGGGCAGGCTGGTTTCAAGACGGCGCAAAGCGGCGTAACAGGCAGTCGGATCTCCGGATCTGGCGATGCCACTATTCCCCCGCCGCAGGAACAGTATCAGGGCGATTTCAAGCGCGTCATAGGCCTGGCGCATCGACCATGCGCCTTGTGCATCGCTCGCGCCAAAGCTTGCTGTCATCAGCTTTCGTAGGGCATGTCGGGTCGGTATCTGCGATTGCGTCAGACTGCCGGCGAGTATTGTCGCGACATCGAATAGGCGTTGCGCGCATGAACGCGTTGCGACGGGATCAGGCTGCTGCGTAGCGAACAAAGGAAGAGTCATAAAAATCTCCAGGGCTCGGACCCGATCGGTCCACACCTCGTCCGCTCCCCTTCCCTCCCAGGACGGCGGACAGAAAAAGGGACCATGACGACACATCATGGTCCCCAGCATTATACCCCGGGCTCAGGCCGCCTGCGCGACGCGGTCCTCTCCAGAATCTTCGTCAGGCGCCTCAGCAAGCGCTTCCGCCGCAGCATCTCCATCGACACTGACCCGCCCGACGCCACAATCGGCATCGCCATCTCCGGTGAGACTGGCTTCAGCTTCACCAACCGGCACAAAGCGCATGGCGTCCGGCAACCATTGCAGCGCGCGTTCCTTGACCTCTGCCTCGACGATGAGATCGCCGCTGAACAGTCGCTCGGCCGAGAGCGCAAGATCATGCTTCTTCGACGCCGCGTAGCGGGAACTCAGTTCCAGGCCGCCGACCGTTTCGAACGCCTGGAGGATCATCGCCTTGCTGACCCGGTCGAAATAGTTGCGCGCGGTCGGTCGCCACCAGGCGGTAACATCGATCCCGAACTTGACCCCCAGATGGTCGAGAAACACGCTGCCGGTCCGCCCGGCAGGCACCGCCTGGACCGTCCGGGCAATTGCCCAGCTGAACCAGGCAGCCCGTGCCTCCTGGCTCAAAGCGCAAAAGGCGTCATAGCGTGTCCGCACATCGGCATGATTGATCCAGCATCGATCAAGATCTCCTTGCAGCTTGAGCCACTGTCCGGCGGCAGGCGTATCGCTCTCATAGCCATGAAGCGGCGATGCGGGGGCATTGGCGCGCAGGTCGGTGGCCCGTTCGGCGCTGCCATAGGTGCGCGTTGCCGCGTCAGCCATGAAGAAGGTGGCGAGATCGAGCGCGAACCGCGGATCGCTGGCGATATGGACGCGCAGAAGTTCAGCCTTCATTTCAGCGAGCTCATCGGCAAGGCGCTGGCTGATCTTTGGCTGGGCCGGCGCCACCTGTGCTGGCGCGCAATCCGCATCCGCATCGCCTTCATCATCACCGGTCGAATCCTGCGCATCGTCGGCCTGTTCAGCCGGAACATGATAAAGCTGTTCGTGGACGCGCGGCTGACCGTCGGAACCGATCACCACATAGGCCAGTGCGGACGCCTTTTGCTCCTCGGTCAGAATCGGTGCCCGTTGCCGGATTGCCTCATATTCAGCATTCAGCCGATCATAGCGCGCTTCGACCTCCTCCTCGGTCTCGTCGGTTTCAACCGGGTTCTCGAACGCTTCCAGTTCCACTTCGATATCAGCAAGCCGCTGTTCCTGCTCTGGCGTCAGCGGTGGCTGTTCGCCCTCAATGGGCTTGAGATCCCAGGTTGCGCTATAGGTAATATGGGTGGTCGGCACGATGCGGACATCGCCAAAGCCTTCCCGTTCCCGGATCGCTTGCGCCGCCTGCGCCAGCCTGTCGGTCGCCAGTTGATCGAGCAGGTCGCCATCGATCCACATCTCGCTCGCATCGTCGGTGAACAGGTCGCTGTCGATCCGGCCACCGGCGGCCACATAGCACTCGCGGCCGACAAGCAGGGCTTTAGGGTCATTGCCACTATAGCTGCCTTGGGCAAGCTGGCGCCGAATCTCGTTTAGATTATTGCGGTAATAGCTCTGCGCCAGAGTTTCGAATATCTGCGCCTGGCGCACGGCATCGGGACGGCTGGCATAAGCCGTGGCAATCTCAAGGCTGATCTCGCCGTCGCGCAGGGCGTCAAAAATGCAGGGTGCCAGATCCGCAAGGCGCAGCCGTCCCAGTACGAAGCGCTCGGTCAGGCCAAAACGTTTGGCGATCTCGGCCGGGGTCTTGCCTTCGGTTTCGACAATATCCTGGAAAGCCCGGCAGGTGTCCGCTGGGTTCATGCTGAGCTTGAAGAAATTTTCCTCCAGGCTGGTGGCGATCGCATCTTTCGCGTCGCGCAGGACCAGCACCGGCACCTGATAGTCTGGCCCGAAGACGCCCTTTTCGATGAGACGATGCACCGCATCGAGGCGCCGTCCGCCCGCGGCGATACGATAATGGCCTTTCTTGCGCGCAACCGGCACGCCGATCAGATTCTGCCTTATGCCCTTGGCGGCGATATTGGCCTCAAGCTGGGCGTCGGCGACAGCATCGCTGGACTTGCGGACATTGGATGGCGACTTGCTGAGGTTCGCCGCGGCAACGAGAATGGGAAGCTGGTTCATCGACTGGGATCTCCAGGCGCCAAAGACCCGCCCATCGGGTCTTCCTGCGCCACATCATCCAATCCCCCTCCCTCCCTTGCCTGCTGGACATCGTTCCAGTCATTATAGCCTGATGGCGGCCAGATATGCCTGACTGGCCTGCCGGCGCCGCGATAAGCCGCCAGCGCACGCACAACGGCGATTTTGCCCGCACGATCGTTGTCGGGAAGCAGAATGAGCCGGCTAACCGACGCGGGAATAGCAATGGTGTGCAAGCGCTCACTACCGAGCGTGGCCCAGACCGGAATGTCGAGAAAGGACATGGCCGACAGGGCCGTCTCGATGCCCTCGGCAAGACCAAGAATATCGGTAGCAGGAGCCAGCATGACGGCACCATGGCCGGGTCGGCCCAGCAAGCGACGGGCCGGTTGCACGGCAGCGGCGAGACGGGAATAGCGAGGATCAAGGAATGTCCGGTGGATGGCGACAATTTCTTCTCTGTCGCGCACGGCAGCAATCATGGCAGGGCGAAACTCAAGCCCCGTGTCGGTTCGCAAGGGCGTTCGCGGATGAAAACGCAGCCATTCTCCCAGATTGGTGATGGAACGCGACTGCAGATAGGCCTGCGCCAGCGTGTCAGCGATCGGTCGGCTCGCACGCCAGATGTCCCTCGCCTGGCGCCCGAAACCGGATTGGAAATCGCGCGTCGAATGACCTGGCTTATGACAAGCTGCCAGCGCCTGATGGTCGATCCGTGCGATTGCGCGCAGGACATCGCTGGCATGGCAGCCTGCAAAGCATTTGAAGAGCAGAGCTGTCTTGCCCAGTCGGACAGAAAGGCTGGGATTATGATCGTCATGGGCCGGGCAAAGGCACAGACCGCCAGACGACGTCCAGCGGCCGCCCAGACGGTTGACCAGCAGCTTTGCGCGCGCTTCCATGACAAGCCGGTCGATGGGAACCGTCATTGCGTCAATGCCTGTCGCGCGCAAGGATCGCCACGGCTCGCCGTAAATGGCGACGAGCCCGGCGGGGGCGGATCTCGCAGGTCCGGGCAATGTCGTCAATCTGCATGGCATAACGTACGCGCAGCAAGAGAATGAGCCGGGTCAGTGTTGGCATATGTTCAGCGCATCGTGCGGTCATATCGGTTTTGTCGGAAGGCAAAGCAGATTGCTCGCGAGGCCATGCGGATCGGTCCTGCGACCGCTGCTTGGTTAGAAGATCATGCCGATCCGCTTGTTCCTGGTCATCGAGCCAGACAAATATAGTGCCTATGAGAGCCTGATCCCTGCGGCAACGCAGGCAGGCGCATATATGGCGCGCGAGGCTTACGATAAGTGCGTTCATGGTGGATATCCGTTGGGACGTTCTGGCCGAAACCTGCCCGATCATCCCCTGTCCATCCCCTCCCCTCCATGCCCGGAGGTCTGGATGGCGGCATCCCGCACCAGGCCAGTTGCGACATCGCTATGCAAATTTTCTTCAATTCGTCTCAATTGCTCGGCCCAATGGTTGCGTTTGCGTTGCAATTTCATGACATTGTGAGCGGGGCCGCAGAGGAGATATTAGACGCGACCGATCTGCCCCGGATGCGTCGCCAGGCTGGAGACAGTAGCGCGATGGTGAACAAACCACCCGTTTCGCCGGACATTGCGGCATTCAAGACAAGGCTCGCCAGCCTTACGGGTCGGCAACGGGAATGCCTTGTACTGGTGGCGCAGGGCTATTCTAGCAAGGAAATTGCTTCGCGACTGGGCAATAGTTCCGGCCGTGTCGACAAGCATATATATGAAGCGCGCGGCAAGCTGGGCGGCATTGGCCGGCAGCAGGCGGCACGCCTCGTGGCTGCCTACGAAGAGGACCACACCGAGACATCTTCGGGGGCCCAAAAATAGGCGCCCAATCTTTGGTCCTGCCATTCCCGGCTGCGTCTGGCCAATCTGATTCCACTGACGATCAAGTGGACGCAGATATTGCCGATGCCGATTTATTGGCCACGCAGCAGGAGGGCTACCATGGTTTGGTGCGCTTTCCCCTTATGGGCAATTTTCTGCCGTTCCGCACAAGCGGGAGGCCCGACAATGACCTGACTTCGAACATGACGTTGATCGCTCTTGCGATCATGGCGACGCTTGCTCTTGTGATGGCTGGATCGGCCGCTTCACTGCTCTCGGCGCTAGACGCCCTGGCTCGCCAATAAAACCAACATTTTTATGTTTTCCCTGTTCACCCGCTTTTGCGGGAAGGAGATTCTATGCGTATTAAACGACAGACCATCGCCAAATCGGTTGCCGAGCGGCTGTTTGCTGCCGAAGCTGCGCTCGATATTGCTGCTGCCCGGATTGCCGAACTCAACGCCTCGCTACCTCTGGCCCGTCTTGATGCCCGTTTTGCGGCCGCGATCGGCCAGGAGGCTATCGCGACATCTGCCGCTGCTGTCATGCTGATTGCGCAGACACGCGAGCAGATGGTCATAACCCACGCCCATCTCAAACGGGCCAGCGATGATGTTGGCCTCGGGCAAACCGCCTATGGCGATCTTTTCAAAGTTGTCTCGCATGATCAGCCTGCCCATCTGCGCGTCGTTTGACGCGCAAGAGACGATTGACGCAATGCGGCTACCTGGGTTCAATCAGGTCATGACCCGGCAAATCGCGTTCCTGACCCTGCTCATTGTCAGCACCCTCTATGCCGCATGGCGGGGCGGCACGCCCGAAAGGATCGGCGCTGCAGCCCTGCTGGGCGCTGCCTGTCTGTCCGTAGGGCTTGTCGATCCGTTCGGCGACCGGTTCCATCATATCGAGATCGCCATTCTCCTGGTCGATTTTGCCTTATTGAGTGTGTTTATATGGCTTTCTCTACAAAGCACACGGTTCTGGCCGCTCTGGGTTGCGGCGATGCTAGGCGCAGAGGTAGCCGTGCATCTGATGCGGATCCTGATGCCGGCGATTGTACCGCGTGCCTATGTCGATGCGCTGGCGGTGTGGAGTTGGGTGGCACAAACCATGCTCATCGGCGCGACCTTTCGACATCGCAGCCGGATAAAACAGCGCGGTGTCGACAGGCCCTGGAAGAGCTGATCGCGCTCACCTGTCCGGCGCGCGCGCCCGAACTGGCGCAGCGGCTGGTCGACAGGTTCGGTTCTTTTGCTGCAACCCTCTCTGCGCGGCGCCAGGACCGGATGCGCCTTCTGGATGGCGCGCTTTGTGTCGAGCGGACATTTGAGTGCCTGCAAATGTCTATCCACCATATTCTGCGCGGAAAACTCGCCGGTAAATCGATACTCTCGAACGAACAGGCACTGCTGGACTATCTGCGCGCCACCATGGCATTCGCGCCGGTCGAACAGTTGCGGGTGCTTTTCCTTAACGCCGTCAATGAGATACTGGCAGATGAGGTGCTGGCGACCGGCACCATATCTCATGTGCACGCCTATCCGCGCGAAATCATGAAGCGATGCGTCGAGATAGGCGCGACCGCAATTTTTCTTATTCATAATCATCCATCGGGCCAACCTCAGCCTTCACGGGCTGACCGGGCCTTCACGAGGAAGATTGTCGATGCCGCACGCTGCCTGGATGTCGCGGTTCATGATCATCTGGTCATCGCCCATGCCGGGCATGTGAGCTTCCGCCAGGCGGGGTATCTTTAGCCCCACGCCCCGCCGCGCCGCACAGCAGGCGTAGCCAGAAAGGCGGCAACCACTTCAGGCGAACCGCAATGATCAATGTGGCTGTCAAACATGGCCCGCTCGTCCACCGGCCGAAGAGAGGAGCGAAGGGTCAGTATCCAAAAAAGGAGGCATGACATGACGCAGATATATCCCCTCGACAGACGTATCGATATGTGCCGCAGGCTGGTGGCCATGCGGCGGACGATTGGTGAGGCTATTGGCTATCGTCTATGCCCCAGCCCTGTCTGGGACATGCTGCTCGATCTTTACCTGGCGCAATATGAGAAGCGGGAGGTCTATCTCTTCTCCCTGTATACGGCCGCCCCCGACATTCCGCAATCGACCGCCCACCGCAAGATCGCCGAGATGGAAAAGCGAGGGCTGGTGACGCGGGAGATTCCTCGTCCAGATGGGCGACGCGTCGCGATTTCGATGACGGCCCAAGGCCTTGCCATCGTCGACCGTCTGCTTGATCGGATTATTGAGTTATGGGAAGGCGGGAAATCATAAATCACCTATGCGATTGCCTTCTAAGCGCAGCGTCTCAATTTAGGCATGGATGGCCAGCCTGTTTCCCGATCTGTTCGAGACCCCGAAAATTCCGGGCCTCTCCTATCGTGACGACCTTCTCTCGCGCGACGAAGAGTTGAGGTTGATCGCCGGGATCGACGCATCCGCGCTCGAGCCATTCCGTTTTCAGGGCTGGCTCGGCAAGCGCCTGACCAGTTCCTTTGGCTGGCGCTATGATTTTGATGATGCACGCTTCGGGCCGACAGATCCCATACCTGATTGGCTACTGCCTGCCCGCGACAGAGCCGCTGTCTTTGCCGGCCTTGAGCCCGCCAGCCTCGCCCAGGCACTATTGATCCGATATGATCCCGGCGCAGGCATTGGCTGGCATCGCGATCGCCCGGTCTTCGACCATGTCGTTGGCATTTCGCTGGGCGTGTCCGCACCGCTACGCTTTCGGCGGCGCAAGGCGGAAGGCTTCGATCGCGTCACCGTCCCGCTGGCCCCGCGTTCGATCTATCACTTCCGTGGCGAAGCGCGGTACCAATGGGAACATAGCATAGCCGAAATGGAAGAGACCCGCTGGTCGATCACCTTCCGTACGCTGTCAGACACACTGACGGACCGGAACATGGTCAGATAGCAACAAAGCTTCAGTGCTCCAGGGCGCCTGCATCAAGTAGCTGATCGAGCCGTGTTGCAATGTCGAGCCATCGCGTCACGCCTGCCTCATCACCCGCCAGTGCGAGAGTTCTTACTCTTTCTGCGATAAATTGCCCTGCATCGGCGCCATGTTGCCGCTCTACCGCCAGCGCTTCGGCCCAGCGCTCAAGATCGCCCCTTACAGGAGCGACGGCGCGGATGCTGCTGCCCGCGGCTTGTTCCAGGGATCGCTGGTGCGCGTCATCTCGATCAGATCGTCGGGGAAGCAGCGATCCTGGAAAGCGACTGCATCCTCGAACGATCCGCCCAGCCACTGGTCATATTCATCCTCATCCAAAAGCACGGGCATGCGATCATGCACCGGGCGGATCGCTTCATTGCAATCGGTCATGACGCCCGAATAGACCGCGCCCCATTCCTGGCTTTCTCGCCAAAGGCCGGCCCAGGCAAAGACCGGTCGATTCTTCAGATTGAACCAGGTACGGGTCTTGCTCCCCTTCTCGCCTTCGGCCTCTGCAAAGGCGGTCAGCGGGATAAGACACCGCCACTGCGGTTTTCGCGCGAGACCAACCCACATGGGCTTACGCAGGTCTGCGATATTATTGACAGGCTTGGGCTTGGATCCAGGCTTCATGCCGCGCAGGACCAGCGGAAATCCCCAGACCATGGATTGAAGGATACGCTTCCCTTCTGCCTCGCGCACCACCATGCCGGGATAGCCGGGATAGACTTCGTCCGGCACGTTCATGGCGGCGATGTCGGGCGCCTCGACGCCGAAATGCGCCGCCACCTCGGCTGCACTCAATCGCTCAGTATAGAGGTTGCACATTGTTGCACCTGCCTTGTCGCGCCGCCCGACTACATGTGTTGCGTAGCGCTCAGAGCAAGGCAAGCTGCGGCTGCGCTGTGGCGGGCGATTTTCCGCTGCGCCAGAGATCGTCTGTATGCTCGACGACCATGCGTTCGGCAGCAAAAGGCGCGCGATGCTGGAATCCGATGACGTCCCTGATGCTGCCGTGCAGCCATGCGTCATAGTCATGCGGATCAAGAAGAACCGGCATCCTGTCATTGGTCGGCATGACAGCGGCGTTCGCCACCATTGTCATGCCCGCATAGACAGGGCCGTAATCAGGCAGGTTCCGGCAGAAGCCGGCCCAGGCCATGACGGGCGCATGTTTGACCGAGAACCAGGTCCTCGTCTTATGCCCGGGCGCGCCGTCTGGATTGGCGAAATGGGTCAGGACGATAAGGCAGCGATAGCGAGGGTCCACGACCATATGCTCCCACATGGGATTGGTGAGATCGGCAACCAGCCCCAGCCGCTGAGGATCATCGCCATGTTCGCGCATCTCGCGGGTCAGGCGCGGGAAGCCCCACCCCATCGACCGTAACAGCCGACGTCCCCGGCTTTCAAAGACGACGAGCCCGTTGGCGCCCTCGGTGGTTTCACGAGCAAAATGGACAGGCCCTTGCGGCAGCGCCGCACCGAAATGCATGGCGACTTCGCCGACACTCGCCAGGGTCGTATGCAATCTGGACATCGACCGCTCCTAGGGAGACTCGAAAGACATCCGATGATTGGAACATAAAGCGAACAATATTGTCAACCGGCGATAGCCGGGAAGCGCCTTGAAAGGCTGCCTCCCGGAAAATCCTTAGCCGTTCAGCTTGTCCTTGATCGCTTTGGCAGGCGTGAAGCCGAGCTTCTTGGCAGCTGCGATCTGGATAGTGGCGCCGGTCGAGGGGTTGCGACCTTCGCGCGCTGGCGCGTCCTTGACCTTGAACTTGCCAAAGCCGTTCAGGGCAATTTCTTCGCCCGCTGCTGCGGCATCGGCGATTGCGGCGAAGACCGCATCGACCAGCTTGCGGGCATCCGCCTTGGAGAGGCCGTTGTCGCCGGCGATCTTCTCCGCGAGATCTGTATTGTTCATGGGCTATATCCTGTGTCGTTGGACGGCGGGCATAGACGAGAGCGCAAGCCAACGTCCAGCCAGGACGCCATCGCTTTTTGGCAGTCTATGGGCTTCATCGTCCTCCCAGGACGTGCTTGCCTTTGCGGGGCCTGACATTCGGGATGCCCGATCCCATCTATGGCATCTATGCCATCAAAGACGATGCAGGATGGAGACCAGAATGGCTACTGCGCCCAATGATGCCCTGATTGTCATATGTCCGGCTTGCGCAACGGCGAACCGGTTGCCCCGCGAAAGGCTGGCCAAGGGAGGAACCTGCGGCCGATGCAAGCGCCCCCTATTCTCTGGGGAGCCCGTCAAACTGACCGCAGATAATTTCGACGCGCATGCCGCGCGGTCCGACATTCCCCTGCTTGTCGATTTCTGGGCGAACTGGTGCGGCCCCTGTCGTCAGATGGCCCCCGCCTTCAGCGCCGCGGCCGGACAACTTGAACCCTATATGCGCCTTGGGAAACTCGATACCGAGGCGCATCAAGCGATCGCGGGTCGCTATGCCATCCGGTCCATTCCCACGATGATCCTGTTTCGGGGTGGCCGCGAAATTGCGCGGCAATCGGGCGCTATGCCGCAACAGGCCATCGTTGCATGGGCGCGCGAGGCGGCACGACCGGCGTGAGCCGGGAGCCCGCCACCCACCCGGCGACGCCCGATGGCCGTTATTTCGTCGTGCGCGGTCGCCTGTGGCGACTGTCCAATCCCGCGTTGGACGAGGACGTTCGCGCTGCCCTGGTATCGGATCTGATGCAGGCGCGTAGAGCCGTGCGCGACGCCCGTAAAAACGGCGATGTATCGGCCGAGCGTGAAGCGCATGCGGCGGCGGACATTGCCAAACGCGGACTTGGCGAGCGTGGCCCAGTCTGGTGGACTGATGGCGCACCTGACTATAATCGCCATATGGCGCGCAATACGCCCTATGCTGACTGGTTTGCAGCCCTCGACTGACGCGCCTTGCGCACCGGCTTGTTGGCCAGCTCAATCCAAACTGGAGCATGGTCGCTCGTCTTTTCCCATCCGCGCGGCGCTGTATCGACCTGCGCCCATTCAAGCTTGCTGCGTGCCTTTGCGTTGAGCAGAATATGGTCGATCCGAAGGCCCGCGTTGCGCTCGAACGCCCCGCGCCAATATTTCCAGAAGGTGTAGATGGTCTCATCAGGATGCAATTCGCGCAGAGCGTCGCTCCATCCCTGCTCCAGCAGATGGCGATAGGCGTCCCTCACCTCCGGCGCGAAGAGCGCATCGTCCCGCCACCGCTCGGGCGCATAAACATCCAGATCGGTTGGCATGACGTTGAAGTCCCCGGCGACCACAACCGGCGCATCGAGATCGACGAGCAAGGCAAGGTGATCATGAAGCCGCTCGAACCAGCGCAATTTGAAGTCGAACTTGGGTCCAGGGCGTGGATTGCCGTTGGGTAGATAAAGACCAGCAACCAGGACCCCGGCAACCGCCGCTTCGATGTATCGGCTTTGCATATCGTCCGGATCGCCGGGCAGGCCGCGGCGCGTCTCATGGATATCACCGACACGGCTCAGGATCGCAACGCCGTTCCATTGGCTTTGCCCATGCCATATCGCGTCATAGCCTGCGTCGCGGATCGCTGTTTCAGGAAATTTATCCTGTGGCGCCTTCAATTCCTGGAGACAGACGATGTCAGGTGCGGCTTCGCCCAGCCATCGCAGCAGGACAGGCAGACGCCCGTTTATCCCGTTCACATTATAGGTCGCGATCTTCATCGTTGCGTTGACCTAGCTGGCGCGGGAGAGACATGGGAATGGTTATAAGTCATGGATGATCCACACATCCCTGCGATCAGCCTGGCGCGTCGAGCGCCAACAAATCCTGCTCCTCTGGATGGCGATCAAAATAGCCGGCGACGAATTCGCATAGCGGCACGACCTTCAATCCTTTCTCCCGCACGTCCGCCAACGCGCCGGCGATCAGCTTGCTGGCAATGCCTTGCCCTTCGAGCGCCTCAGGAACCTGCGTGTGCGTGAAGATCAATGCGCCATCGCGCCGTTCATAGGCCGCAATAGCCGTGCCACCATCGACCTTGAGTTCATAGCGGCTCTCGCCTTCATTATCGCGGACGTCCTGCGTCTCAGCCATGGTCGGTTCCTCTTTCTTTCGGGTCATATGCATCGGCGATTTTCGCAGAGCCGGTCGATAGATCGAACAGATGGACAATGGCGCGGTTCCGCTAGAGCTGTCTGCTGACGAATGCGGCGTGGCCTTTGCGTTCCGATGCCGTGGCAGCCACAAGCCTTGCTGGAAAAACCGGGCTGCAGCGCTCATGAACAGCAGCTTCACCCGTCATTCATCGCAACATGCTATTTCATGCCCTGTCGCTTCTTCCCCCTTTGGAGCGGCACCTCCCTGAACTTCGGTCCCGCCGCGAGCCTTGCTCTGGCGGGGCTTTTTTATGCGTCCCCTGCTTTCATCACGATCGCCTTTTGGGTGTCACCTTGATGATTGCTTGTCTCCACGCGACCACCCATAGGGTCCAAATGGACCAAGAGACTTCCGAGCTCATCATGCGTGTCATTGCGCGCGCGCCGCAATGGCTTCGCCACGACCTGTCGTCAAAGGACCTCAATGCCCGTGGACGGGCCGAAGAAACGCTTGTCGCCATGATCGTCGATGCGCTGTCGCACGGAACGCCGCAGGAGCCGGAAGGTTAAGCTTCGCGTGGGCCCCTCCCATGGAGCATCTGTTTCGATGGGACGCCTTCTCCTCCCTGCCCTGCTTGTCGCCGCTGTTCCGGCCGCAGCCTGCGCATCGAACAGCGAGCAGCTGACCATATATTGCGACGGCGGTCGAACCTTCCTTGCCAAGATCAGCCCGGATGGCGCGCTCGTAACGATCGGGAGGCGGACGGTCGCGCTCAGGCCAAGGGACTCATCGCTTGGGCGACGGTTTGAAGCAACAGGCGCTGCCCTGATCATAGATGGCGAGATAGTCGCTTTGGTACTCGATAACGATATCGATTTTCGAAACTGCCGGGTGAACCCGCCTGGTTCCCAGCTTCGGAACGCCGGATGAACTCGTCACCAGCCTGATCTCTCCTGTTTCGAGTGGTGGGAAACAGACATCTGCATCTCTTTGATCGTCCCCGATTCGGAATGCGAACACGGCGAACAGCGACCGAATGATTTGGCGATTTCGATTCGGGCATCGCCCCTCGATTTTCTCTCGCGCTTAATATTTTTTGAACTCACGATCGCGTTGCGAAACGATTCAGGGAATTCATGACGTTGGATCCGTCGGATGCCCCAAGCAGGACCTCGTTCACCCCGAAACATGCGCTCGACTAACTTGACAGTCCGGGGAGTCATGGAGAACAGAAAGGGAACACACTGTTAGACCGATGAGACCAAGGAATGCCCCGCAATGCCATCCTCGAGGATTTGCGTTCGTCGATCGCCCATGTGACGGGCGATGGGTGCCGTCATGGCGTCCATCCTTTCGGCCTTGACGACATCGACGATCATCTGCCCGGAAATGGTCTTGCAACCGGCGCATTGCATGAGGTTCTGGGCTCTCTCGACATTTGCGACGACGCAGCCGCAACGATATTCATCGCAGGCATATTGGCGCGCATGGAAGGCCCGGTTTTCTGGTGTCTGCGCTGGCGCGATTTGTTCACCCCTGCCCTCGACCTTGCAGGCCTTCATCCTGACCGCCTGACCATCGTCGAGCCTGGCGATGACAAGGGCGCGCTGATCGCGATGGAAGATTGCCTGCGCGTGGCTGGCATCGCCGGCGTTGTGGGCGAGGTCTCAAAGCTCTCGACGACCGCGTCGAAACGGCTGCAGCTTGCTGCAGAAGGGTCCGGGGTGACCGCGTTCATCCTGCGTCGCGCCGCGAAAGCTGATGCGCTGCTGGAGGGCTCCGCAGCGCAGACACGATGGCGCGTTACGGCGTCCCCCAGCGAGAATCTGGGCATCCCTGCCCTTGCCCGCCCGCGCTGGTCGGTCGCGCTCGAGCGCGTCCGCGGCGCAGAACCTAAAAGCTGGATAGTGGAGGCCTGCGATGCGCAGGGTCGTCTCGCTCTACCTGCCATACTGGTCGACAGACCGGATCAGCAGGAAGCGTGGCGTATCGCCGTCTGAGGCGAACGCAGCGCCATCCCGGCCGCCGCTTGTCACGGCCATAGAATCGCACGGTCGCAAGCTGATCGCGGCGGTGGACGTGCTTGGCCGCAGCCTTGGCATCACGCCCAGCATGAGCGTCACCAAGGCAAGGACCCTGGTGCCCGATCTTGACGTGCTCGATGCAGACGAAGCGGCCGACGCGCAAGGGCTTGAGCGGCTCGCCTTGTGGGCAGGGCAGCGCTACGCCCCCTTCGTCGCGGTCGATTACCCCGATGGCCTATGGCTCGACATCAGCGGATGCAGCGAACTGTTCGGCGGCGAGGAAGCGCTGGTCAAGGACCTGTTCCGCCGGGTGAACGGCTCGGGCCTTACAGCACAGATCGCTGTTGCTGACACGGCAGGCTGCGCGCATGCGGTCGCGCGCCATGTCCCTGCCGGTCGCCCGGTTATCATTGTTCCTGGAGACCAGAAGAAGGCGGTCGGCCTCCTACCCCTTGCCGCCCTGCGCATCCCGGCAAAAGTGGCAAGCGATCTGCACAAGATGGGCTTCACCCGGATCGAGCAACTCATTGCCGAGCCGCGCGGTCCCATTGCGCGCCGCTACGGACATGAACTCTACCGCCGCCTCGACCAGGCCCTTGGCCATGCGCCAGAGGCGATGGCCCCGATCTTCCCGCCGTCACTGCCCCAGGCGCGCCGCGGGCTTCTTGAACCCATCGGTACGGCCGACGCCATCGCGAAGGTCATCGGCGATCTCACCGACGACATTTGCGCTGCGTTGATGCGGGACGGTACCGGCGCGCGGCGCCTCGACCTCCATTGCGAACGGGTCGATGGCCAATATCAGTCCGTCAGGATCGGGATGGCATCTCCTACAAGGGATGCCCGGCATCTGACAAAGCTCCTGGTTCCCAGGATCGAGCGGATAGATCCAGGCCTTGGGATCGAGACCATGATCCTGATCGCGCCGATCGTCGAACCACTCCGCAGCGCACAGACTGATCTTACAGGCGATACGCATCGCGGCCCGGACCTTGGTGCCCTTATCGACGCGCTGGCGAACCGTTTCGGCCGTGACCGGCTGTACGGCACGACGCCCTGCTCGTCCGCCATGCCCGAACGAACGGTCGAGCGCACAATGGCGCTGCGCGAGGGCGCGGATCGGCGCTGGAACGCTGTCCTGCCGCGCCCGGGCCGCATGATCGAACCGCCCGAGCCGGTCCAGGTGATCGCAATGATGCCCGACCATCCGCCGGCCCAGTTCGTCTGGCGGGGCAAACGCCGCAAGGTCGTCCAGGCCGATGGTCCCGAACGCCTCCAGGGCGAATGGTGGCGCGCCAAGGGGCTGGAAGCCGACAGCCCCTATCTTGTGCGCGACTATTTCCAGGTCGAGGTCGAGGGCGGCGGGCGCTACTGGCTGTTTCGCTTGGGCGACGGCCAATGGTCGTCGACCGGGCCGATGGCCTGGTTCATCCATGGCGCCTTCGCATGAGCCTTGCCGATCAGCGCTATGTCGAGTTGCAGGTGACGAGCCATTTCAGCTTCCTGCGGGGTGCATCCTCGCCTGAGGAACTCCTGACCGCCGCCGCCATGCTGGGCCTGCCGGCGGTCGGCATCGTGGATCGCAACAGTCTGGCGGGATTGGTGCGCGCCTGGGACGCTGGCCGTTCGACGGGCGTGCGCGTCATCAACGGCTGCAGGCTGGATCTTTACTGTGGCACTGGTCTGCTTGTCTATCCGACCGACCGCACAGCCTATGGCCGTCTCTGTCGTCTGCTGACGCTCGGCAAATCGCGCGCCGGTAAAGGGGGCTGCGAACTCCATTGGGATGATGTCGCCACGTGGAGCGAGGGGCTGATCGCCATCCTCATCCCCGATAGCGACGACGCAAAAACGCAGGCGGACCTCGTCAGCGTCTCATCCATCTTTCAGGAACGCAGCTACCTCGCGCTGACCCTGCAGCGGCAGCCCGGCGACGCGTTACGGTTGCGACGGCTCACGCAGATGGCACAGCAGGCGCGCGTCGCAACAGTGGCCACCGGCGATGTCCTCTACCACATGCCCGAGCGCCGAATGCTGCAGGATGTTATGACCTGTATCCGCGAGAAATGCACGATCGACGATCTGGGCGAGCGACGCGAGCAGATGGCCGACCGGCACCTTAAGGACGCCGCCGAGATGGACCGGCTGTTCGAGCGCTATTTGGGTGATACAGGACCAGTTCGGCGAAGTGTCGCCATCGCCGAACAATGCCGCTTTTCCCTTGAAGAGTTGCGTTATCAATATCCTGATGAAATCGGCAAAAGCGGGCGCACGCCACAGCAGGAACTTGAGCGCCTTACCTGGGCAAAAGCCCCTGCCCGCTATCCAGACGGCATCGACGACAAGACAAGGGCCCAGCTGGAGCATGAGTTGCGTCTCATCGCCCAGCTTGATTACGCACCCTATTTTCTGACGGTCCACGCGATCGTCAATTTTGCGCGCTCGAAAGACATTTTGTGCCAGGGCCGGGGATCGGCCGCGAACTCGGCGGTCTGCTACTGCCTTGGCATCACCTCGATCGATCCGGTGCGCACCGAACTGCTGTTCGAACGGTTCGTGAGCGCCGAGCGACGCGAGCCGCCCGATATCGATGTCGATTTCGAGCATGAGCGGCGCGAGGAGGTGATCCAATGGATCTACGAGACCTATGGCCGCAACCATAGTGCGTTGACTGCCGTGATCTCCCGCTTCCGTACCAAAGGCGCGATCCGTGAGGTCGGCAAGGCGCTTTGCCTGTCGACCGATGTCACAGACGCGCTGTCAGGACAGGTCTGGGGCTGGAGCCGCGAGGGTGTGCAAGACCGCCATGTCGCCGAGCTCAATCTTGATATGACCGATCGCCGCCTTGCCCTCACGCTGGAGCTGTCGCGTCTGCTCATGGATACGCCGCGCCATTCCTCGCAGCATCCCGGCGGCTTCGTGCTGACCCGCGACCGGCTCGACGAGTTGGTGCCGATCGAACCTGCCCGCATGGATGATCGCCAGATCATCGAATGGGACAAGGATGATATCGACCTCATGGGGTTTATGAAGGTGGATGTACTGGCCCTGGGGATGCTCAGCTGCATGCGACGCGGCTTCGATCTCCTGCGCGAGGAGAAGGACATCCACCTCGACCTCGCCACGATACCGGCCGAAGACCCGGCAACCTATGCGATGATCCGCAAGGCTGACACGCTTGGCGTCTTCCAGATCGAAAGCCGGGCGCAGATGGCGATGCTGCCCCGTATCAAGCCAAGGACATTCTATGACCTGGTCGTCGAGGTCGCCATCGTGCGGCCCGGCCCCATCCAGGGCGACATGGTCCACCCATATCTAAGGCGCCGCGAAGGCAAGGAAAAGGTCAGCTATCCCAGGCCGGAGCTGCGCCGGGTCCTTGAAAAGACGCTCGGCGTCCCGCTCTTTCAGGAGCAGGCGATGCGGGTCGCCATTGAGTGTGCCGGGTTCACCGCCAGCGAGGCGGACCTTTTGCGGCGGGCGATGGCGACGTTCAAGCTGACCGGCGGGGTCAGCCATTTTCGCGACAAGCTCATCGGCGGAATGGTCGAGCGCGGCTATGAGCAGGCTTTTGCCGAACAGACCTTCAAGCAGATCGAGGGCTTTGGCTCCTATGGTTTTCCCGAAAGCCATGCCGCAAGCTTCGCGCTCATCGCCTATGCCTCCTCCTGGCTTAAATGCCATCATCCAGATGTCTTCTGTGCGGCGTTGTTGAACGCTCAACCCATGGGCTTTTATGCGCCAGCCCAGATCGTGCGCGACGCACGCGAACATGGCGTTGAGGTCCGCCCCGTCGATGTGAACCATAGTCGCTGGGACTGCACGCTTGAAGTGGGGAACCGGCGGTACAAGGCCGTGCGCCTTGGGCTGCGTATGGTCCGCGATCTTGCCAATCCAGACGGCGCGGCGATCGTCTCGGCCCGTGGCGCAGAGCCCTATGCTTCAGTCGAAGAAATCCAGCGCAGAGCCGGCGTGGGTGCTGGCGCTCTCAACCGGATCGGCGACGCTGATGGCTTTGGCTCGCTCCAGCACAGCCGCCGCACTGGCCTGTGGGATGTGAAAGGGTTGCGCGACAGCCCCCTGCCCCTTTTTGCCGCGGCAGACGAGCGCGAGGGAAAGCTCCGCGCCGAAGCGGTCGAACCCGAGGTCGCGCTCTCGCCGATGGCGGAAGGCCAGGAGGTAGTGGAAGACTATCGCAGCTTCGCGCTATCGCTCCGCGCCCATCCGGTAACCTTTCTCAGGGAGGATTTGGCAGCGAGGAAGATGGTCCCGTGCGCGGCGCTTTCTGACATCCGCGATGGTCGCTGGGTCAATCTTGCAGGGATCATCATGGTGCGGCAGCGGCCCGGCTCTGCCAAGGGTATCATGTTCATCACCATCGAGGACGAGACCGGGATCGCAAATCTTGTAGTGTGGACCAAAGTGTTCGAGGCCAATCGCGGCACTGTCCTTGGCGCATCCATGCTCGGCGTGCGCGGTCAGGTCCAGAAAGAAGGCGAGGTCATTCACGTTATCGTCCAGCGGCTAGAAAATCTGTCGGGGTTGCTGGCAAGTGTGGGGGAACGGAGCGATCTTTCCAACGTCTTCCGCCCGGCGCGCGGCGATGGCGCGAAGAGTGGCGGCGGACCTGATCCTCGAGACCCGGACAGCAAATTGCTCGGTCGAAAAGCGCGTGAGATATACATCCCTGACCTGCGGCTGGGATCAGGCATCATGCCCGGGCAGCCGACCGAAGGCATCAAGGTGAAGCCAAGGGATTTTCGGTGAGAATGTCAACATCGACATCGGCTCAGACAAAAATCGGAGGGCGTGATAGAGCAGTTTTGCGAGATTTCTCGTCGCCAGATCTGCTTGATTAGCCTTTTGTAGCTGCCGACCCGCGCGATCTAATCAGAACCCGAAACGGAAGCCTACCGGTGTCGACCCTTCAGAGACATTCATGACCGAATTTCTCGTTCTCGCTTCCAGTCAGTCTACTTCTTCACGTTAGCATGGGTTAGAGGTGCTGCCTGGCGACGGTCTTCATGGTGTCGGTGATGGCCTGAAAGGTTGGTGTATGACGCCCCAGACAAGACCGGCACCAGCAAGATCGAGAAATCCCTGGGTGTCGCGTCGGTTGCAAAACAGGCCTGCCCTGGCGCAACTGAACAAGGCGTCAATCAGGGAATATGGTGATGCCTATTGTGGCGGTGAGGCCGAGAAATCACTGCGCAAGGTTGCCGTGAAACAAAGGCAGCGAGGAAATGCTGGCAGGCACCGCTTTTAACAGGCAGGTCCAGGAAGGTCGGTGCTTTCAAGCTCACCTCTTGAATGAAAATCACATTCGATCCATCTGACCGTCGCACAGTCTGCCATATGAGAGAGCAAAGACCCATGACGACCGACACCGTGAGCGCCCCTGAAACGCATGCTTTCGAGGCGGACGTTTCAAAGTTGCTGCACATGATGGTGCACTCGGTCTATTCCGACAAAGACGTATTCCTGCGCGAGTTGATCTCCAACGCGGCCGACGCGTGCGAGAAACTGCGCTATGAGGCAATTTCCAATCCGGCCCTGTTCGGCGCTGATCCCCAGCCGCGCATCACGCTGGTGCTAGACAAGGAAGCCGGGACAATCGTGGTCGAGGACAACGGTATCGGCATGAGCGCCGCCGACATGGGGGAGACGCTGGGCACGATCGCGCGGTCGGGGACCAAGGCCTTCATGGACAAGCTGACCGCTGACAAGAATGGTGAAGGCCAACAGTTGATCGGCCAGTTCGGCGTCGGCTTCTATTCCGCTTTCATGGTGGCGGGGAACGTCGACGTCGTGTCGCGGCGTGCGGGAACCGATGAGGCCGCCAGCTGGTCGTCGGACGGCCTCGGAACATACACGATCGCGCCAGCCGACACCGCAGAGGCGCCTGCGCGCGGCACGCGCGTGACCCTGCATCTGCTGGACGATGCAAAGACCTACGCCGAGCGTTACACGGTCGAGCGGATCGTGAAGGCGCAGTCGGGCCATGTCCCCGTGCCCATCTTCATCAAGGAGCTGGGTAGCGAAGAGGAAGAGCGCCAGGTCGCTGATGGGGCGGCACTTTGGACCAAGGCGAAGTCGGACATCAGCGAAGAGGATTATGCAGACTTCTACCGCAGCGTCGCGGGACAATTCGACAAGCCCGCGCTAACGCTCCACTATCGCGCGGAGGGGCGGCACGAATATTCCGTGCTGACTTTCATTCCCGAAACCAAGCCGTTCGACCTGTTCGATCCCGACCGCAAGGGTCGGATCAAGCTCTATGTCCGCCGTGTTTTCATCACCGACGAGGCGGAAATCCTGCCTCGCTACCTGCGCTTTGTGCGGGGTCTTGTGGACTCCGCCGACCTGCCGCTCAACATGTCGCGCGAAATGATCCAGGACAGCCCGGTCTTGTCCGCGATTCAGAAGGGCGTGAGCAACCGCATCCTGTCGGAACTGGACAAGATCGCAACTAGCGATGCTGACCGCTATGGCGCGATCTGGGAGAATTTCGGAGCGGTGCTCAAGGAAGGCCTCTATGAGGATTTCGAGCGGCGCGCGCAGTTGCTGGGCCTTGCCCGGTTCAAGACCAGCACGTCGAACGGTCAGTGGCGCTCGCTCAAGGACTATGCTGCGTCCCTCAACCAGACCGCCATCTATTATGCGACGGGGACCGATCTCGATCGCATCGCCCAATCGCCGCAGCTCGAGGGTTTCAAGGCGCGTGGGATCGAGGTTCTGTTGCTCCCCGACCAGGTCGACAGCTTTTGGACGACCGTTGGTGTGGATTATGACGGCAAGCCCTTCAAGTCGGTGACCCAAGGCGCGACTGACCTTAGCCTAATCCCGCTGGCTGAAGGCAGCGCAGCGGCGGACGCGCCGAACGAGGATGTGAGCAGCTTCATTAGCTTTGCCAAGAAAGCTTTGGCCGACCAGGTGTCCGACGTTAGGGTGTCCGATCGTTTGACGACCAGCGCCGTCTGCATCGTCGCGTCAGAAAGCGCGATGGACCTGCAGCTCGAACGGATGCTGGCAGCGGCCGGGCAGGTCCCCGAGCGGGCAAAGCCAGTGCTGGAGGTCAATGCCGGCCATACGCTGATCGCCAAGCTCGGCCAGACCGGGGCCAGCGACGAAGAGCGGAGCGACCTCGCGTTCCTGCTCCTCGACGAGGCGCGCATCGCCGAAGGTCAGCCACCCGCCGATCCTCGCGCTTTTGCGGAGCGGCTGGAGCGATTGATGGCGAAATCGCTGAACTGACGGACCATTGCCCGACAGCGAGGTTGGCGCCTGTCCAAGGCCGGGCCGTAAAAAGCTCGGCCGGAGGCGGGAATAAGGATACCATCGCTTGACCCCGTAATGGGAATGGTCGGCACCGGCAGTCATGGCAGCGTCAAATGCCTGACCTCAGCCGTTAATCTGCCTTCCTGGGACGACCCTTTATGGTCATCCGACTGCCAATTTATCCTGCGCAGGTCCTGACTGTCGTCTGTGGATGGCTCCCGCGTTGCAAGTGTAAAGTGATGATCTGACGTTCCGTCGGGTGCAGTCGTCTGTCCGGCCTGTTGATGCAGTCGGTGTAGACTGCTGGCCCTGATGGGGTTCGCGAACAACGTCCGATCGGGTTTGCAGGCTATGACGCCTATGACAGTCCTTGGGTTGTCCTTGCTCCCGGTCCGACCGGTTTTGCCATCACATCCTTCGCTCTCACAACCTCGTAAAGTTGATCTCCTCAGCCAAGCTCCTGATCTATGCTGCCGCCAGCATAGGCGCATGCCCGCGTTCGAAGACACCGCCGCGCGCCATGACCGCCCATGCGATCCGCGCCATCTTGTTAGCGATGGCGACCGAGGCGACGCGCGCAGGCTTTCTGGCGAGCAGAGCGACAAAGCGCGGATCGACCGTGTTGGGTTTCTGCTTGATCAACAGCTGGCGCACGCGGTGCAGCGACAACGCCGCCTGCTGCTCGCGCGACTTGATGGGCACGAACCGCATCGTTTGACGTGTGACCGCTTCGCAGATCGCTTCAGCGTCGGCGGCATCGTTCTTACCGCGCTTCACATAAGGCTTTACGTAAGCCGGTGGCATCAGCCGCACCTCATGACCCAGCCTGGTCAATTCGCGCGCCCAGTGATGCGACGTCCCGCAGGCCTCGGCGCCTACTAGGCAGGGTGGCAGCTTCTCGAAGAACGGCAGCATCTGCGATCGCCGCAGCGCCTTGCGAATGACGACCTCACCGGTTGCGCTGAACCGTGAACCTGAAAAACGTTCTTGGCCAAATCGAGGCCGATCGTGCTAATCTCCATGGCGGGTGGCTCCTTCTCGGGTTGCATGACAGCAAACCCATCTTGGCACTTAGATGCCGTGAGCGGGAGCCATCCACCTCATCCGGTATTTGAAATACGACTAGAAAACGGACCTTGCCTGTCCACCAATTCTACGAAAATTGGCGTCCCTACGCGCGCCATGTAGCCGATGAGGCGGCTGCGTCGTTGACAGTCGATGCAGCAAGTTATTTCAGCGCCTGACCCGTATATCCTCATTCTGACCGGCACCGGGCTGATGATAGCGCTGGTCGCATGGCTCCCCCTGGTCCTCAAGCGGCTCCCCCTGTCCCTGCCGATCGTCTGCATCGGGATTGGCGTCATTATATTCTCAATGCCGGCAGTCACGCTGCGGCCCTTGCCTCTCACCTACCCCGAGGTGACCGAGCGCTTCACTGAGCTGGTTGTGATCATTGCCCTGATGGGAGCCGGCCTAAAACTTGACCGACCTTTCAGCTGGGGAAAATGGAATATCACCTGGCGCCTGTTGGCTGTCACTATGCCGCTGGGCATCCTGGCTATCACGGCCATCGGCGGGTGGTTTCTCGGCCTGTCGTGGGTAGCGGCCTTGCTACTAGCGGCCAGTCTGGCACCCACCGACCCCGTGCTTGCCTCCGACGTTCAGGTGGGCCCGCCCAAGAGTGGCGAGGAGGACGAGGTGCGTTTCGGACTTACCTCCGAGGCGGGGCTGAATGACGGCTTCGCATTCCCGTTCGTCCATCTCGCCATCGCTCTGGGATTGGCGGCAACGACTGGCGAGCCCTGGGCGGCACAATGGCTAATGCACAATGTCCTGTGGGAAATTTTCGCAGGCGTTCTGGGTGGCTGGCTGATCGGCCGTCTGTTTGGGTGGCTCACCTTCCACGTCCCTGCCGACACGAGATTGTCAAAGACCGGCGACGGATTGGTCGCGATCTCCGCGACGTTCGTGTCCTATGGTCTCACCGAGCTCCTGCACTGTTATGGCTTCCTGGCCGTGTTCGTAACCGCGCTAACGCTGCGGCGATCTCATCGAGATCATGAGTTCAATCGGCAGATGCACGATTTAACCGAGCAGGTGGAACGGCTGGCGATGATGGCGCTGCTTCTGTTATTTGGCGGCGCGCTTGTGAGTGGCCTGTTCCGTCCGCTTCAGTGGATCGACGTGGCGGCGGCGTTGGCGATCCTGCTGGTAGTTCGGCCGCTATTCGGCATGATAGCTCTGGCGAGATTCAAGGCAAGTCAGTCGGAGAAGAGAACAATCGCTTTCTTCGGGATCCGGGGCGTGGGATCATTCTATTATCTCGCGTACGGTCTCAACCATCTGCAGATTGATGAGGGAGCTCGACTATGGGCGATTGTGGGTTTGGTGGCTTTGCTCTCAATCCTGCTGCACGGCCTGACAGTCACTCCCGCCATGCGGATGCTTGACCGACGGCATGGGCGTGACCCGGACGGGAACGGTTCCGCTGCTCTTTGACTTGCCGGTCGCCAATCGACCCTTATGAGACATTCATGATCGACTTTTTCGTTCCCGATTCCGGTCAGTCTGTTTTTTCATGTCGCTACAGGATAGAGATGTTGCTCGGCGACATTCCTCACAGCCTCGGTCATGGCCTGAAGGGCTTGTGCATGGAGACGGGATACTGTCCAGAATAGCGGGACGTCCATTGTGTCTCCGGGTACTAATTCAACCAAGTTACCCGCGTCGATATGCGGTTGCGCCAAGGCCTTTGGTTGAAGCCCCCAGGCAAGACCTGCGCAGGCGAGATCGAGAAATCCCTGTGTCGATGGAATCCAGTGCGTTGGTGCATTCAGATCCGCGCCGAAGGCGGCGTTAGCCCACCTTCCTTGAAGCCGGTCTTTCCTGTTGAAGCGCATGACTGGCGCTATGTTAAGACTGTCCCCGTCGATCCCGTTCGGGAAATATCGAGCGACAAAATCCGGGCTGGCACAAGCGACATAGCTGAGCGATCCCACTGCAATCGTTCTGCATCCGGCGACGGGTTCCGGGTCGGACGAGACAACAGCAAGCACTTCGCCGGTCCGCAGACGATCGGCCGTGTGCCCTTCATCCTCAAGCGTCAAATCCACCAGCATGCCGGTCGTTCGGGCAAAGTCCGCCATGGCATATGGAAACCATGTCGCAAGGCTGTCCGCATTGACCGCAATGCTCAGAGATGGACGGGAGCTATCCTGCTTTCCATTGGCAAAACTCATCGGAAGGTCTGCTTCAAGCAGACGCACTTTGTCGAAATGTGAACATAGCTCCCGGCCCTGCTCTGTCGCCGTACAAGGTTGCCCACGAACGACGAGGGCAATCCCCAACCGCTCTTCAAAACCCCTGACCCGCTGCGATACCGCCGAGGGGGTGATCTTGAGCAGAGCGGCGGCTTTTTCGAAGCTGCCTTCGCGCACGACGGCAGCGACAGCCGCAAGGGAGGAATAATCCAGCATGATGAAGCATTGCTTCATCGAGATTTGAATAACAAGTTATACTAAACCACGCATATGCTGGATATGGAGGGAATGACTGACATATTTGCTCCCTTTCTCTCTGGATTCCTGCTGTCCGCCGCATTGATCATGGCAATCGGCGCCCAGAACCTGTTTGTGCTGCGACAGGGGCTCAAGCGCGAGCATGTCGGGCCAGTCGTCCTGTTCTGCGGCAGCGCAGACGCTCTGCTAATAGGGGCGGGCGTTGCAGGCGTCGGTGCCTTCCTGGCAGCTGTCCCGCAATTGACGCTCTTTTTAACAATCGGCGGCGCAGCCTTTCTGGGCTGGTACGGCTTCAAAGCATTGCGACGCATGGCCGCACCGGAGGCTATGGCGGTAGCCTCAAACGGCAGCATCAGCCTTGGCAGGGCGATTGCCGCGACAGCTGGCTTCACCTTTCTCAATCCGCACGTCTATCTTGATACGGTCTTGCTGATGGGCGCGGCAGGGTCGGCTCAGCCCGCTGCCTTGCGGCCGATCTTTGTCGCAGGGGCCGTTTCAGCCAGTTTCACATGGTTCGCCGCGCTGGGCTACGGTGCCCGTTTGCTTGTGCCGCTGTTCGCCCGTGCCATGGCCTGGCGCGTGCTGGATGCTATCGTGGGGATCACCATGGTTTGCCTCGCGGCATCCTTGCTGATGCGCACCTTAGCCTGACGGGTCGCGCCATGTATCGGCCTCCCGCTTTCCGCGAAGATCGCATCGAAATCCTCCATCAAGCGATCGTCGCCTATCCGCTCGCCATGCTCGTGACATCGGGCGCTTGTGGTATCAGCGCCAACCTCATTCCTTTCACGCTGCAGTCCGACGCTGGCGAAAGAGGGGTGCTGCAGGCACATCTGGCGAAGGCAAATTCGCAGCTTGCGGACCTTCGTGCGGGCGCTGAAGCGCTGGTGATCTTTCAGGGACCACAGGCCTATGTCTCGCCGTCCTGGTATCCCACCAAGCGGGTGCATGGCAAAGTCGTTCCAACCTGGAATTATGTCATGGTGCAGGCGAGAGGGCGGCCGGCCATCATTGACGACCCCGACTGGCTTAGGGTGCAGATCGATGCTCTGACCGGGCAGCAGGAGCAATATCAACCCGAGCCATGGTCCGTCGCCGATGCGCCAGCATCCTATATTGAGGGCCAGCTTAAAGGCATCACCGGCATCGAAATCGCGATCGACCGGATCGAGGGTAAGTGGAAGGCCAGCCAAAACCATCCGGCCTCGAACAAGGCTGGCGTGATTGACGGATTGATGGCCCAGAACTCACTCTCGCCGATGGCTTTGATCATGCACAGCCTAGCCGACAGCAAGGCATGAAATCCTCACCCGTTCAGGCGAATTACGTCGAATGACCCATGGTGCCAATGCACCTCTTCGCTATCATTTTTCTCTCATCGTCGGGAACGCTGCATGACACGCTGGCCGCTCATTTCTTCCGCCGTTCTACTCGCCATGGTGATGGTCGCGCGTGGAGACGCCGTGCCAACAAAGAAGTCGGCCTGGAATGGCACAGCGGCAGCCACCTATCTGGACAATCGCCTCACTTGGTGGCGTCAATGGCCCAAGGCCGAGCGGGACCATGGTACACGCTGTGTATCCTGCCACACCTCCTTGCCCCATGTCCTTGCGATGCCATCGCTCCGCAACCAGTCAGGCAAGCAACAGCGAAGCATCGATGAGATGGGAATGTTCGATGACGTGGTGAAGCGGGTCTATCTCTGGGATGAAGTAGAGCCATTCTATCCCGACCAGACACGCGGCGTACCCAAGTCGGCGGAATCGCGCGGCGTCGAAGCCGTACTTAACGCGCTAATACTGGCGACGCGGGATCAGGAACGCGGCCACCTTGGACCGGACACGCGACAGGCCTTCGCCAACATGTGGGGCGTGCAGATGAAGGCGGGCGATCAGAAGGGCGGCTTTACCTGGCTCAACTTCCGGCTGGAACCCTTCGAGTCTCCGACCGCGACCTATTGGGGGGCGACACTAGCCGCGCTGGCTGTCGCGCGTGCGCCGGACGGGTATGCCGCCGATCCGGTGGTTGCTCCGCAGGTTGATGCACTTCGCGGCTATCTGCGCACAGGCATCGGCGGCTCGCTGTATTCCCACGCTCTCATCCTGTGGGCCGACAGCCAGCTTGGCGGCATATTAGCTGCGGATGAGCGGAACAGGATCGTTTCGGATCTGGTCGCTTGCCAGCAAGCAGACGGCGGATGGAATTTACCAAGCCTGTCGACCTGGCAGAGGATCGACGGCTCTAGCCTTCCGCAAGAGAGCGACGGATATGCCACTGCCATAGTAGCGGTCATTCTACGTGAAGCAGGAGGCGTGACCAGCGCCGCCGCGCTCATGAAGGCGCAGACTTGGCTGGCTGCTCATCAGGACAAGGACGGCTCTGTAACGGCAAAGTCGATCAACAAAGACCGCAAGCCTGGGACGGACGCCTATCTCTTCATGACCGACGAAGCGACAGGCATGGCTGCATTTGCCATGCGCCGTTAGAGATCGACAGGCATAGGTCGACCCTTTGGAGACGTTTAACGGGCAAATTCCGATAATCAGTTGCGGTCCGTCCGCTATTCCGTCGGTGTTGTTATTGGCGGAACATATTGATCGTATGGTTTTGGTTGGAGAGTTGCGACGCCTCACAGCGCTCGTTCGCCAGTATACGACGCAATTAATTGGGATCAATTTTGACCGGTGGTCGAAGCACTCGGCACTCGTGAATTTGGACTTGCCTGTTGGTGGCAACCTGGCAGCATAGAGCAACAAGTTGGGCGAACAGCTGCCAGGTATGCGCGTTACCGGGCGCCATCCGACTTTTTGATCGGCGCGGCGGAGGTTGGCTTACGGTCTCAGCCCGTCCGTTTTCAAAACGTCGTATCTAAATTTGTCTGAAAATTCACATAGTGGCAAAGAACATAGTTGAACCCGCGTCGCAGCCGTACGTTGTCGTAATTCCTTCTAGCAGGGTGAACGGCATGTTGAACGCTTTCAAGTCTCGCTCACTGGCGACATCTGCGCCCTTGGCCACGGGCATTCTCCCATGGCAGCCAAGGGGCGTCGCCGCGCTCGTCAATCAGGACGCGTCAGAAGGAAACGTTCATGACAGGGCATCGCGCGCGGTGCTGCTCGACCGCATCGCATCGCTGCTGGAGCAACCGCTGCTGGCTCCAATGGGTGCCGATGAGGCAGCGAAGACGAATGCATTGCTAGTGCCTGGCGACGCGCTTGAGGAAGGTGCGGCTACGGAGGCAGGCATTTTCGATCGAAGCGACATTCTTGGAGGGGTCGTGCCGGCTTTCTTTATCGGCACGAAGGGCATTGCGCATGGTCTAGTCGATGAAAATGCCCAGCGACCCCAGGAGTGGTCTTTTGAAATGGCCAGGCTCTTGGGCGATGCCGCTCTGCCAGGCTATACCGCCTTCAGCCATTCGGATGCGGCCAAAGCTGGTCGCCTCCTCCTTGCCAAGGGGCCGGTGCGGATCAAAGACGTATGCGGCAAGGCCGGCCTCGGCCAGGCCGTAATACGTAGCGAGGCCGAGCTTGACGCTGCCCTTGCTCTTGAAGATGCCGACGATCTTGCCCGCTACGGCATCGTGCTGGAGGAGAACCTCGCTGACGTGGTGACCTACAGCGTCGGCGTCGTGGAACTTGGTGGTGAAACCATCAGCTACTGGGGCAGTCAGAACCTCACCACTGATCATCAGGGTCGCGAAGTATATGCCGGTTCTGATCTGTTCGTCGTGCGGGGAGGCCTTGCCGCTCTGGCGAAGTTAGACCTCCCTGAACACGTTACCCAAGCAGTGCGCTGCGCGGCGATCTTCGATAGGGCGGCGCATGCCGCCTATCCTGATATTATCCTGACCCGGCGAAATTACGATGTGATTGAAGGCACCGACATCCATGGTGATCGGCGCATCGGCGTGCTTGAGCAATCCTGGCGGGTAGGGGGTGCAAGCGGCGCGGAGATTGCGGCTTTGGAAGCCTTTCGCGCAGAGCCCAATACGACGCAGGTGCGATGCTCGACGGTTGAGGTCTATGACATTGTAACGCTGCCCGCTGGCGCGACACTTTACTATCAAGGCGTCGATCCGGTCGTCGGTGCAATGACCAAATACGCTATGAGGTACGCATGAGCGACCCAAGTGAGATTGACGAAAATGGGGTGGCCCTCACGGTAGAAAAACAGAAGGTAGTTGGCACGCTACTGCAACCGGAAGTGCCCGTCCCTGGCGTTCTATTCATACACGGGTGGGGTGGCGACCAAGCCGAGGATCTGGGACATGCCGAGGCGCTTGCGCGGCTTGGATGTGTCTGTTTCACCTTCGATCTTCGTGGGCATGCCGATAGTGACGCTGACAAGGAGTGGGTAACACGGCAGGACGGACTCAATGATGTGCTCGCCGCTTATGATTACCTCGCGGCGAACCCACTTGTCGACACGAATGCAATTGGCGTCGTAGGTACGAGTTACGGTGGTTACCTGGCTATGTTGCTAACAGCGCATCGTCCAGTGCGATGGTTGGCTATGAGGGTGCCTGCCCTCTATCCTGACGATGATTGGGATATGCCCAAGGCGAAGCTTAATAAGGATGTCGTGCGGGCGTACCGTGAACAATCCCATGACGCTGGCGCGGACCGCGCCCTATCAGCCTGCGCAAATTTCTGCGGCGACGTGCTGATTGTCGAGTGTGAGAAAGACGAGCAAATTCCCCGCGAAGCCATAATCTCGATGCAGGGTGCGTTCCGTCGAGCCAACTCACTCACCCATCGCATCATTCACGGCGCTACCCACGCCATGCGCGATAAGAACCACCAGCGAACCTATGCAACCCTTTTAACTGGTTGGATAGACGAAATGGTCCGGGCAGTGCGACTGACAATCTGATTATTACAGCCAATACTTTGGTTGGGACCGTAATGTCGGCGAGCGCGACCAACCGCTGCTGCGCGGACCTGATATCGCGCAGCAACCGAACCGGATCAAGCCCCTCCTGCATGATCCGGAGCCGTTCGGGTAGCATTATTCGTTCGCGGATCGTCGAACAGGCGCTGGCACGGCGTTGCAGGAGAGTGATAACGCTTGTGGACGCGGGCGCCATCTGGGCGCTTCACCGCCGGCTTGAACGATGGCTGTCAATCGGCGTGCAAACGGGACCCCCTGTCAGGATGGCGGAACGTTGATGTGACGGGCTTCCTTGCGCTGCGCGCGGCGTAGGGAGGGCGTAGCCCGACCGGAGGCGCGCGCAGCGCAAAACATCTTCTAATTGATCGCTGCTGGGGCGGATCAGCTGCGGTTTTTGAAGCGCCAGCTGTCATTGCCGGTCTCGACAATGTCGCAATGATGGGTGACGCGATCGAGGAGCGCGGTTGTCATCTTGGGATCGCCGAACACGGTGGGCCACTCGCCAAAGGCGAGGTTGGTGGTGATGATGACACTGGTCTGCTCATAGAGTTTGCTGATCAGGTGGAACAGCAACTGGCCGCCCGATCGAGCGAACGGCAGATACCCCAGTTCATCGAGCACGATGAGATCGAGGCGGGATAGCTGGGCGGCGAGAGCGCCACTCTTGCCGATCCTGGCCTCCTCTTCGAGGCGGGTCACCAGATCGACCGTGTTGAAGTAGCGGCCTCGGGCGCCGGAGCGCACTACATTGGCGGTGATGGCGATGGCCAGATGGGTTTTTCCTGTGCCTGTGCCGCCGACCAGGACGATATTGCGCCGTGCGGGCAGGAACGCGCCGCTGTGCAATGAACGCACAAGCCCCTCGTTGATCGGGGTACCCTCGAACCGGAAGGCATCGATGTCCTTTACGACTGGCAGCTTGGCAGCGGCCATCCGGTATCGGATCGACGCGGCATGACGATGCGTCGCCTCCGCTCGCAGGAGGTCGGTCAGTATCTCCATGGTGGTGCGCTGGCGCTGAAGGCCGGTGGTGACGGCATCGTCGAACGCGCCCGCCATGCCTTTGAGACCAAGGCCGCGCATGGCCTCGATCATATCATGCCGCTGCATCGAAGGTCCTCAGCTGGTCGTAACGGGCACAGTCGGCGATCGGGGGATGGCGCAAGGCGCTATCCTCGGAGGTGATGATCGTTAGCGGACGCGGAGGCTCCCGGCGTCGTGCCAGGATGTTGTCAACGGGCACCGAAGATTCCGCAAAAGTGGGCATCTAAAATTCCCTCGTTTGGCGGGAGGGTTTGTGTCGGTGATCAGCCGTGATGGAGATCGGGCTTTTCCTTTGCTGGCAGGCGGCCGCGCCGTTTCGGCAAGGGCGGTGGGTTGATGGACGGTGCCATGCGCGCATGCTCAGGCAGCAGGTCGGCGTGCTGTCGCATGCGATAGCTGGAGCCCTCGATCTGGACGACCACAGCGTGGTGAAGAAGGCGGTCGAGCAGCGCGGTGGCCACCACCGGATCGCCAAAGACATCACCCCATTCGGCGAAGCCGCGGTTGGATGTCAGGATCATGGCACCCTTTTCGTATCGGGCGTTGACGAGCTGGAAGAAGAGATTGCCGCCGCCGGGCGTGACGGGAAGATACCCGATCTCGTCGACGACGAGCAGGGAGGATCGGCATAGGAAGCGGATCTTCTCACGCAACGTGCCCTCGCGTTCAGCCTTGGTCAGTGAAGCGATCAGATCGGCGAGCGGGATGAAGTAGACGCTCTTGCCCGCCTTCACGGCCTCGACGGCAAGGGCCGTGGCGATATGGCTTTTCCCGGTACCGGGCGGGCCCAGCAGATGCACCACCTCGGCCCGGTTGATGAAGTCCAGGCCAGCGAGCGCCAGGATGCGGTTCCGGTCGAGCGATGGCTGGAAGGAGAAGTCATATCCGTCCAGCGTCTTGATGATCGGCAGCCTTGCCATGCGCAGGGCTGCCTTGATCCTGCGGTTCTCCCGGAGCGACAGTTCTTCGTTCAGCAATATGTCGATGG
>NZ_JAHRGM010000021.1 GCF_019097845.1 Sphingobium sp. AS12
CGCCCGAAATTATCGTCACCTGACCCATCGCACCGTCTCTAGTACCGGTGCAAACACCAGTGCTTGCACCGGTGCCATCTCCAAATATCAGCCGATCACCGCAAGGCGGCCCTCACCGGAGGCGTACCGCCTTCCTTGCTCAACGCTTCAAGATGGTCGCTCAAACTGAACAGGGACTTCGGATCCACCACGGCTCTCCATAATCGCTCCCGATCAGTGAATCACCATGACCGCGTAAACGCTACAGGTTTTTGCGGGTCTCCAGCTCAAGGAACGCGGCTATCTCGCCGTGGGTGGGCAGATCGTCGATGCCACACTGGTGGCTGCGCCCAAGCAGCGCAACAGCTGGCATGGCGCCTGAAAAGGATGCGATCAAGGCGGGCAAGAAGGCCTGCGAGATCTGGCCCGATGAGCCAGTCAGGGCGGCGCAGAAGGACACCGACGCACGCTGGACGCTCAAGTTCGCAAAGGCCAAACCCTTGGCGAATGGCAAGCCGGGCATCGACATCGCCATCCCGAGCTTCGGCTACAAGAGCAGCGTGTCGATCTGCCGGACCTTCGGCTTCATCCGCAAGGGCAAGGTCACCGACGCAGCGCGCTTCGACGGACGAATGCTGCGTGATGTAGTCACCAGCGACAACACCGCCTCCGATGTCTGGGCCGACACGGCCTATCGGAGCCAAGCCAACGAGGCATGGCTCAAGCGGCAGAGCCGGGTCAGCCGAATCCATCGCAAGAAGCCACGCGGCAAGCCGATGCCCGAACGCACCACCAGAGCCAACGCCGCCAAATCGAAAATCCGCGCCCGCGTCGAACATGTGTTCGCCCGGCAGAAAGACCAGATGGGGCTGTTCATCCGCACCATCGGCATCTAGCGCGCCGAAGCCAAGATCACCCACGCCCCCCTCGTCTACAACATGCACCGACTCATCTTCCATGAACGACGGGTAGCGACGGGATAGCTGCGCCTGAAAGACGGCAATGCCAACAAAAGCCATCAGAATGGAGACCCAAGCGGCCCCAATCATGCCAAATCCTGCGCTGAACGCTCAAGTCCGCTCAGATCAACGGGTTGATGGAGGTGCCCAGGTCTTCTAATTGAATACGCCAGTCGTCGAGGCTCCGTCTACCGTGATGATGCTGCCAGAAATATATGAGGCCCGGGGCGACGCCACGAAGCAAATGACATCGCCGACTTCCTCAGGATCAGCCATTCGCCCGAGCGGGAAGGTTGCGTCCATTTCCGCCTGTAGCGCTTTGGGCGTCTTGCCTTCGCCTTCGGCGCGCTTTTCGATCAGGCGTCGCCAGCGATCCGTCATAACCCCCGAAGGCGCTACCCCGGCAACAAGAATGCCATGCGGCGCGCCATGATCCGCCAGCGACTTCGTAAAGTTGATCAATCCGGCGTTTGTGACGCCGACCGCCATGTAAGACGCTTTCGGGTTTCGCGCAGCAGCACCAACGACGTTGACGATGCGACCGCCGCCCTGATCGCGCATGAGCGGGAACACCGCCTGGGCGGTGCGGATGTAGCATTGCAGTTTCTCATTCCAACCATCCAGCCATTCCTGGCTGGAGATCGCCATAAAGTCGCCAGCGGGTAGTTTACCAGCGGCATTATTGACTAACACGTCAATGCGCCCCGCATAACGCTGCGCGGTCTCGATCAGATTTTGCACATCGTCATCGCGTGTAATATCGCAGGGGCATGCAATTACGTCATGCCCTGCCTTGCGCAACGCGGCGACCTCCACCTCCAAAGCCGGGCTTGCACGCGCAGCGGCAATCACCCGGGCACCTTCCATGGCAAAAGTCCGGAGCGCCGCTAGCCCGATGCCCTTGCTAGCACCCGTCAGCACCACAGTTTTGCCGCTTAGCTTCAAATCCATCGACAGGATCCCTTCTTGGTTTCGACCGGCATTGACGGCCACATCAGAAAATGGCCGAAACAATGTCAGCAGGGTAAACTCACCAGTGACTGTATCTCCTTCTTGGGCGGCGTGGGCGCGCGTGAGAGCCCGACCGTCATTATGATGCTCATGGCGGGAATACATTCGCCGCGCTGCCCCAGGAAATTGGCGAGCCAGGCGAGCGCCGCGCGCGGATCCCCGAGCGCGTTCGCGCCGATCCCATGAGCGATCGTCGCGCCTTTCGACGACATTAGCACGGCGCACAGGCGCAGGTCATCGAGCGACCGGAATGATCGAGGCGGCCGAGCACCACCCGCGCGCTCGAGCTGTTATCCGCGATATTGTCGACCGCGGAAAAGCAATAGCTCTGATAGCGGGTATGCACGATTTCGAGGCTCGCAATTGCGGAAACCACCGCATAGCTGATGCTAACGCGCGTCTGATCGGGGCCATGGACGTCGCGCCCCACACGCAGTGTGATTTCAGGCTCGATCAGGGGATGGAACAGGTTTTCGCTATCTACCCGACCCGTTCTTTCGGACACGAGCAGATCCTTTGTCAGCACGCCGAAATTGGGGTCGTTAATGCCCATCTGCGCGCGCATCTCGGCGCTAGTGTAGCCCAGCTTGAAACCGATCTTCTGTCGGTCGCGCCTCTGGAAGGTGCGCGCGGCAATTGCATAGATGTCGTCCTCCGACAGCCTGGGGTGAGCGGAGCTAAGCGGCGCAATGCGGCGGCGCTCCCATTCCGCCCGCCACAGTTGTGCCGAGCAAGCATCTGTCAGACCAGCAGGCGACTGGTCGCCACGATTCTCGCCGGCGTCCGCTTTCCACAGACCCTCTGAATTGTTCATGATGCTTCTTCCTGAATAGCCGTGCCCGCACGATTGGCGCGCCGCAGGATTTGGCGGGCGCGGACCCTGACCGGGGCATCGACCATGGTTCCATCCACGGAAGTCGCGCCATCCTCACCTGTAGCCAATATCCTTTGCGCCCAAGCCAGCTCCTCCCGTGTGGGGGCGAAGCCGTTTCGCACCGGCGCAATCTGACTGGGATGGATGCAGAGCTTGCCGCCGAACCCAAGATCCAAGGCATAACGCGCGTGATCTTCCAGCAGCGCTTCTTCGCCCAGCGACGTGCACACGCCGTCGATTGGCGAAAGCAAGGATGACAGACGCGAGGCGAGTACAATCTCGCTGCGCGCCGCCAGCAGCGGCTCGCGCCGATGCGCGGCGCCGATATCCGCGCAATAATCGATGCTGCCGAACGCCAGGCGCCGCACGCAGGCGGAGGCGGATATCTCTCGCGCCCTCGACAAGCCAAGCGCCGTTTCGAGCAAGGCGATGACCGGCTGGCCCGCGACCACTTCGGAAGCCTGCTCGACGTCATGCGCGGACTCGGTTTTGGCGAGCATCAACCCGGACAGGGGAAGCGATGCGATCGCCGCCAGATCCTCTTCGTGCCATGGGGTATTGACTGCGTTTACACGCACAAAAATATCCATGTCAGCGGGCAAGGCGACGACGTGGCAAAGTGCTGTACGGGCTTGCACCTTATTGGCGGGAGCAACCGCATCCTCAAGGTCGATGATAATAGCATCCGCGCCCGAGGTGGCCGCCTTCGCATAACGCTCGGGCCGGTCGCCAGGCACGAAAAGCAGTGTGATGCTGCTCCGCATGGTCAAGATACCTTCGTGTCCACGGTGCATATGCCCCAAGTAGGCCCTCGACTGCACCACATACGCCGCACCCTTCTCTGCCTGGTCCTGTTCAAGACAGGGCAAGACCAGCTCAACCGCCGCGCTTCAGGGTCTCGCGCGCGATCACCAATTGCTGAATCTGAGAAGTGCCCTCGTATATACGAAAGATGCGCACGTCGCGATAGAAGCGCTCGATACCATGACCGGCGACATATCCGGCGCCGCCGAAGATCTGCACCGCGCGATCGGCAACCCTGCCGACCATTTCAGACGCAAACAATTTTGAAGCGGCCGCCTCCAGTGTGATACTCTCGCCGGCGTCGAGCTTGCGCGCGGTCTCAAGCATTAGCGCTCGCGCGGCCAGCGCCTCGGTTTTGGAATCTGCGATCATCGCCTGGACGAGCTGGAACTCGGCGATAGGCTTGCCGAACTGGCGCCGTTCGGAGGCAAAGGCGACGCAATCGGAGATCAGCCGCTCGGCCACGCCGACGCACAAAGCCGAGAGGTGCAGCCGGCCGCGGTCGAGCACCTGCATCGCCACACGGAACCCGCTTCCCTCCTCGCCGAGGCGGTTCGCCGCGGGGACACGCACGCCGTCGAAGTTGACCGTGCAGATATGCGCGCCCTGCTGGCCCATCTTGCGCTCGGGCGGCCCGACGCCCAACCCCGGCAATTCACTGGGTACAAGGAAAGCGGTGACGCCTGCCCCGCGCTTTTCATCCGGGTTGGTCCGCGCCATCACCGTGAACAGACCGGCCTTGTCGGCATTGGTGATATAGATCTTGGATCCGTCGAGAACATATTCGTTACCCTCGCGCCGCGCGCGTGTCCTGACCGAGCCAGAATCGCTGCCGGCCTCAGGCTCGGTCAGCGCGAAGCTGGTGATGATCTCTCCGCTCGCGATTCCCGGAAGCCAGCGGTGCTTCTGCTCATCATTGCCGAACATCACGAGGCCCTGGCTGCCGATGCCAACATTGGTGCCGAAGGCCGAGCGGAATGCCGGGCTGGTACGACCGATCTCAAGCGCGACGAGACTTTCATCTTCCATGGACAGCCCCAGCCCGCCGAATTCCTCCGGGATCGACAGGCCGAACAAGCCGAGCTGGCGCATTTCATCAATCACCTCGTTCGGGATCTCATCCGCCTCGGCGACCTTTGCCTCGATCGGCCGCAGCCGTTCGCTAACAAAACGGCGAATGGTGCCGATCAACTGATCTCGTGTCTCCAGATCGAGTGCCATGGCGGCATTTCCTTTCATCTTTTGATATTCACGACCGTATCGTTGCAGAGGCAGAAATAATGGTACGGCCGTCGTGTCCGATTGCGGCAAGACTGATTTCACCGCCGTCCCGCCGCCCCACAAGATGCATTTCAGGCCCCGCGAAAGCGGGCGTGCGGGCACGAAAGGCGAAGCTGGTGAGTACGTCCGAGCCGAGTTCACGCACGCACAAATCGAGCAGCAGGCTTGCCGTCAGCGGCCCTTGTACCACTAGGCCGGGATAGCCCTCAACCGCCGTCGCATAGGGAAGGTCATAGTGGATGCGGTGGCTATTAAAGGTTAACGCCGAATAGCGGAACAACAGCACCTCGTTCGGGACCATGTGCCGGTGCCAGGTCCAGTTTGATAGATCGGGCCGTGCTCCCCCCGTATTGGCCGTCGCCTGGACGGATCCCACCGCTTCACGATAGACGATCGTCTGTCGCTCGCGGATCGCGACGGTTCCACCCGCGCTGGTGACGTGATCGACCTCAACGAACGCAAGGCTGCCCGCGCTCCCGTCCTTTTCAGCGACCGACATTACCGTCGAAACACGTTCGATCTGCGCGCCGATCTGAAGCGGGGTATGGAAACTGACATCACTCGCCACCCACATCCGTCGCGGGAGCGCGATCGGCGGGAGGAACGCGCCCCGCACGGGATGCCCGTCACTGTCGATATCGGCCATGTTCGCATCCGGCAAGCACAGGCACCAATGGAAGCCGTGGGGCGCATCCGCGCCAATGGGTTGCGGCACGTCGAGCAGCGCGGCGAAGCGGTTCACCGCCGGTTGCGAAACCATGTCGTGCGTACGCAAAGGCTTCCCGAGCCAATCGTTCCAGCGTTGGCTCATCGTGCGACCCTCGCCATCAATAGGCCCTTGGCAGGCCAAGGACATGCTCGGCGAGATAGGATAGGATGAGATTCGTCGAGATCGGCGCGACCTGATAAAGGCGGTTCTCGCGGAACTTGCGCTCGATATCATATTCGGCGGCGAAGCCGAAGCCACCATGCGTTTGGACACAGGCCTCGGCCGCGGCCCAGCTTGCCTCGGCCGCGAGCATTTTCGCCATATTGGCTTCAGCTGCGGGGTTCTCGCCCGCCTCGTAGCGGCGCAGCGCGTCGTGAACCATCAACTCCGCGGCGCGCATCTGCGCATAGGCGCGGGCGATCGGGAACTGAATGCCTTGATTCTGTCCGATCGGCCGCCCGAAAACGCACCTTTCCCTGGCATAGGCGGCGGACTTGTCTATGAACCATTTGGCATCGCCAACGCATTCGGCAGCGATCAGTATCCGCTCGGCATTCATCCCGGACAAGATGTATCGGAAGCCCTTGCCCTCCTCGCCGATCAGATTGGCGCCAGGGATGGCCACATCGTCGAAGAAGATTTCGGTCGTCGAATGGTTCATCATGGTGTCGATAGGACGAATCGACATGCCCTTCCCGTGTGCTTCACGCATATCGACGAGGAAGGCCGAAAGGCCATCGGTGCGTTTTTCGACCTGGTCGCGGGGGGTCGTACGAGCGAGCAGCAGCATCAAGTCCGAATGCTCGGCGCGGGACGTCCATATTTTCTGCCCGTTCACAATGTAGCGATTGCCGTCGCGCTGCGCGAAAGTCGTGATAGACAAGGTGTCGGTGCCACTTGACGGTTCGGTCACGGCGAATGCCTGGAGCCGCAGCGCGCCGCTGGCAATTCCGGGCAGATACTCGGCCTTCTGCGCCTGCGATCCATGGCGGAGCACCGTGCCCATGATGTACATTTGCGCATGGCAGGCGCCCCCATTACTACCCGAGCGGTGGATTTCCTCCAAGATCGCTGCGGCCGCCGAAAGCGGCAGCCCGGCACCGCCATATTCCTCCGGGATCAGCGCGGCGAGATAACCCGCGCTGTTCAACGCCTCGACAAACTCGCCCGGATAAGCGCGGTCCTTGTCCTTCGCGCGCCAATATTCGCCCGGGAAGTCGGCGCACAACTTGGCAACCTCTTCCCGGATCGCCTCATACGCCTCGGTCATCGTTCTGCGGTCCCGCGCTCGAGGAGACCACGTGCGATAATGTGCGCCTGTATCTCGGCCGCGCCTTCGAACACAGAGAGGATGCGCGCGTCGCACAGGATGCGGCTGATCTCGGTTTCCAGCGCATATCCGTTGCCCCCGTGGATCTGCAGGCTCGCGTCGGCGTTGGTCCAGGCAACCCGCGCGGCAAGCAGCTTCGCCATCCCTGCCTCTACGTCGCTGCGTCCGCCGGCGTCTTTGGTGCGCGCCGCAGCATAGGCCAGTTCGCGGGCAGCCACCGTCTCGAAAAGCATCGCAACGAGCTTGTCGGCAACCCGCGGGAAGTCGACCAGCGGGCGTCCGAACTGGTTGCGCGCAAGGGCGTAATCGATCCCGAGCTCGTACGCACGCCAGGCAACGCCGACCGCGCGCGCAGCAGTTTGGATGCGTGCGCCTTCAAAGGTGCGCATGAGTTGGCGAAAGCCTTCGCCCTCAACGTTCCCGAGCAGGCTCTCAGCGGATGCCTCGAAGCCATCGAAACTCAGCTCATATTCGCGCATACCACGATAGCCCAGGACCGCGATCTCGCTTCCGGCGAGACCAGGACCAGGGAACGGGTCGGTCTCGCTACCGCGCGGCTTGGCGAGCAGGAACATGCTGAGCCCACGATGGCCCTCGCCGCCGGTGCGTGCGAGCATGGTCATCAGATCGGTACGTGCGGCATGGGTGATCCAGGTCTTGGCGCCTGAGATGCGCCAGCTCCCGTCGGGCGCCGCCACCGCGCGCGTGGTCAGGCTGGCAAGGTCGGACCCGGCACCGGGCTCTGTGAACACCGCGGTTGGCAGAATCTCGCCGCTTGCCAGGCCCGACAGCCAGCGGGCCTTCTGAGCCTTGCTGCCGCCGAGCCCGATCAACTCGGCGGCGATTTCGCTACGCGTGCCAAGCGAACCAGCCCCGATCCAGCCGCGGCTCAGTTCCTCAGTCACGACGCACATTTCCAGCTTGCCAAGCCCAAGCCCGCCATATTCGGGATCGACGCATATGCCGAACGTCCCGAGTGCGCCGAGCTCTGCGATCAGCGCGTCCGGTATCAGCGCGTTGTCGAGATGCCAGCGATGTGCAAACGGCGTGATCCGCTCGGCGGTGAACCGTCGAAACTGAGCGCGGATTTCGTCGAGCGCTGCGTCGCCGGACGCCTCGTTCACGCTGGCCCCGGCACGCACCAGCGCGATCAGGCTGGCGCGGCTTCGCGCGTCCGCGCACGCGATCAGCGCGCAGACTGCAGGATCATCCACCATCCGGCGTGCCGACGCCTCGAGCCCCATTCGCCCGGGCCGAAAATATTCGTTGGGGCCGATGGCGAGTCCCCCTGCAAGCTGGCTGAGATAGTCGGCGAAGGCGAGGCGCAGGATCAGCGCATCGATTTCGCCGAAATCGCCACGCTCCTGCGCCGCCACCGCCCAGCCCATCAGCGCTTTGAGCGCGGCGATCGTCGTTTCAATCCAGGCATAGCCATGGGCATCATGCTGATGGTGATCGAGCAGCGCGGGATTGACTGCGGCGCCCTCACCGACATTGCCCAGGAGCCGGCTACGAACGTCGGCGGCGAAGCTGCGCGCTGCGTCAAGCGCCGCTGCCGTCTGGTCGACCAGAGCCTCGAGCGACGGATAAGCCGAACAGCCCATCTCAACCCGCGGCCACGATGCCGCTGTCGTGCAGCTTGCCGACCTCGCCGGAGCTTAGGCCAAGCACGTTGGCGAGAATCTCATCGGTATGCTCGCCGAGCCGCGGCGCCCGGGCCGGTGGCAGCCGTTCGGCTTTTGGGATTGTGGCCGGCGCGCCGGGTATCGGGTAACGTGCACCGCTTGGCTGCTCGACCTCGGTAAAGATCGGATTGGCACGGACCAGATCGGGATCATCGGCAGCTTCCCGCATACTCTGGTAGGGACTCCAGCAAACCCCGAGCGGTTCGAACGCGCAGGCAAGATCGGCGAGTGTGCGCTTGGCGACCGCCTCCTCGACCAACGGCACCAGCTTATCGCGATGCTCGAAGCGGATACCTTCATCGCGTGCGAACGAAACGCCCTGCCCGGCCTCGATCTGTGCAACCCCTTGGGCAATGCCGAGCGCCTCAACGAGACCTTGCCACTGGCGCACAGTAAGCGCCATCAGCATCAGCCGGTGGCCGTCGGTGGTTGTAAAATCGCGCCCGAACGCACCAAATATCTGGTTGCCGAGCCGTGGCCGGTTCGCATCGCTGTCGAGCACTTCGGCAAGCATACCAAGGTTGGCGACACTGGCGATCGCCATATCCGCCAAGGGGACGCGCACTTCCTGGCCAGCGCCGGTATCGCGTCGATGGCGTTCGGCAGCAAGGAAAGCAAAAGCGGAATAGGCACCGGTCAGCAAATCCCAGGCGGGCAGCACATGATTGACCACCGCATCGCCAAGGCCGGACGGTCCGGTGATCTGGGGAAAGCCAACCGCGCAATTGACGGTGTGGTCTAGCGCGGGACCGCCATCGGCGCGGCCCATGATCCGCAGCGTGACGAGGTCCGGCCGCAATGCAGAAAGGCGTTCATGCGACAGGAACCCTTCGACAGGATAGTTCGTGACGAACAGTCCGCCCGTTGGCCCTGGCGCGGTAATCAAGGTGGTCGCAAGTGCGCGGCCTTCAGCACTTGCGAGATTGATCGCAATCGACTTCTTGCCCTTGTTGAGCGATTCCCAATAGAGACTGGCTCCGTTCTTCGCGCGCGGCCAGCGCCTGAAATCGGGCCCACCGCCAATCTGATCAAAGCGGATCACCTCGGCCCCCATTTGCGCCAGATACATGCCGCAAGTGGGAGAGGCGACGAACGATGACGCCTCGACCACGCGCATCCTGTCAAGCAGCCGGTACATCGCCGATCAGCCCGGCGTTGCGCGCGGGCGTGCCGCAGTTCCGGCCTGGTAACTACGCATCCGGAAGGCCCACGATGGCGACCGCACTGACATTCTGGTTGGGCATACCGCCAAGGTTGTGCGACAGGGCGAGCCTTGGCGGTGTGCTGCGCTGGCGTTCGCCCGCGCGCCCGAGCAATTGCAGATAATTCTCGTAGATCATGCGCAGTCCCGACGCGCCGATCGGATGGCCAAAGCATTTGAGCCCGCCGTCAATTTGGCAAGGCACCTTGCCGTCGGCATCGAAGAAGCCGTTGAGCACGTCCTTCCAACCCTCGCCTTCGGGACTAATGTAAAGGTCTTCCATCGTTACTAATTCGGTGATCGAGAAGCAGTCGTGAACCTCGATTAGGCTGATTTCGTCTCTTGGGTTGGTGACACCGGCCTCGTCATAAGCCTTGACGGCGGCGGTACGCGTGGTGTGGAAATAGCTTCCGTTCCAGCCCGTGCCCTGGCTCTCCCACCCGTTGGAGGTGACGATTTGTAGCGCCTTGACTGTTACCAGGTCCCGCTTGCCCAGCGTATGGGCGATCTCGGGTGTCGTGACGATCGCGCAGGCCGCGCCGTCGGAAACACCGCAACAATCGAAAAGCCCCAGCGGATCGGCAATCATCGGCGCGTTCATGACTGTGTCAATGTCGATCAACTTGCGCAAGTGTGCTTTAGGGTTTTTCGCACCATTGGCGTGGCTCTTTACCGAAACATGTGCCATCGCCAGCTTGAGGTCGTCCTTCGACACCCCATGCGCGTTGCGATAGGCCGCAGCGAGCTGGGCGAAATTGCCGGGTGCAGAGCCAGTGACGCCGATCATGTCGAAGGTCGACCCGCGCGTGCGCACCGGCAGCCCGCCATAGCCGGTATCCTTGAGCTTCTCGACCCCGACCGCGAGCGCAATGTCGGCGGCACCCGATGCGACGGCATAGACGGCGCCGCGAAACGCCTCGGTGCCGCTGGCGCAATAATTCTCCACCTTGGTGACGCCGATATTGGGCAGGCGCAGCGCGGTGGCGAGCGGGATGCCGGACGGGCCGATATTGACCGCGTCGAACGCCACGCTCAGCCATGCAGCGTCGATCTGTGAGGTGTCGATGCCCGCGTCGGCGATGGCTTCCTGAAAGGCCTCGACGGCGAGCTGCTCGGCGTCCTTGTCCCAGCGTTCGCCAAACTTCGCGCACCCCATGCCGAGGATTGCGACCTTGTCCTTGATGCCTTTAGCCATCGGATTACTCCCCCGCTGCCGGTTGCTGCACCGGCACGGCTTTCCAGAAATACTTGATGAAATCGCGTTTCTCGTCGACCGCCTTGATGCGGAACATCATCTTCATCGCCAAGCCGACCTCGATGCTCTCGGCATCGACATCGGCGAATTCGGTAAACATCCGCCCGCCGCCCTCGAAATCGATCATGCCATAATATTGCGGCGGGGCAGGCGAATAGGTCAAGCTGTCGGCGGTGTAGGTGACGATCCGCGCCTGCTTTTCGGCGAGCGGATAATCTTCCTGCGTGCCAATGGCACGGTCGGTCGGATTGACGCTGATTTCCGAGCGCGGGAACTGGACGGTCCCGGTCTTGGTGCAGCGCCCGCCGACCAGACCAAGCACTGTCTTGCGGTTGCGGAACAAGGTTGTGCCGGGCTGCTTTTGGTCGGCCTCGGCACGCATGCCACGGTCGAGATCGAGCAGGCCGCGGTGGAACAGGAAGCGCAGGTAATTCTCATCCGCCTTGCCGCGCGCAAGCGCGCCGGAAAAGCCGTCACGCCTCGGCAGGTTAGCGATGGCTTCGGTCGTCTCGAACAGCAGCACGTCGCAACCCTGTCCGAAGCCGACCAGCATGATCGTCTCGCCGGGCCTTGCCTGTTCCAGCGCCGCCGCCAGCATCAGCAGCGGATGGGCAACTCCACTGTCGCCGACGTTCGGCGCAAGGGTATCGGCAACGGCGGCGGCGGGCACGCCAAGCTTTTTTGCAAGGCCTTCGGGCACGCCACGCACGGTGATGGGGATCAGGAGGCGGTCGATCTTCGCCGGATCAACGACAAGAGTTTCGATCGCAGCGGCGAGCGCATCGCCGAGGAGCATGGAGTAGCCCTCGTCCCGGATCCAGCGGCTTTCCCACGTATAATCGAAGTCGGCACCCGATGCTCGGAAATGGTCGACGAAGTCGAGCGTCACACTGTGTGACCCGATAAAGCGCGCAATCGGATCGCCAGCGCCAACGAGTATCGCGGCGGCAGCGTCGCCCTGGACCAGTTCCCCTTCTGATGCGGGACGCGCCTTGCGCAACTCGGACGCGACGCAAAGCTGCGTTCCCCCGTTTACTCCGGCGTTCAGCGCCTGAATAAGCGACGATGTGCCAGCACGCTGGCTTCCCGCGACGTCCAGCGCTGAGATGCTGTCCGACAAAGTCAGCGCTTCTTTGACTATACCGCTGTTTAGCCGATCGGCAAAGGGGTGGGTGGTCGAGGCGAGCGACAGCGCTGTGACTGTGCCGCGGTCAAACCCGGTGAGGCAATCGCGCGCCGCCTCGACTGCCATCGTGACGCTGTCCTCATCCCAGTTGGCAATCGCACGCTCGCCCATCGCGAGGCCTTTGAGGCCGGCCGCAAACCAAGCGTTGGCCGCGAATATCGCCGAACGTTGCAGCCGCAAGCGAGGTATGTAGGCGCCATAGGAAAGGATTCCGGAATCGGCGTTCATGATGGTGCCATCTCCGCATAACCGTTGTTGAGAACGACCACACTGCGCTCCTCAGCAGTCGCTCGGAAGGCGGCGCGGTCGCCATCCTCACGCCAAATTTCTACCCTGATCGTCTCCCCCGGAAAGACTGGGCTCGAGAAGCGTACATCCATCCGCTTAAGCAGCGTTGGATCGTTACCGCATAGAGCCGACAGAACAGCGCGGCCCGCAATGCCGTATGTACACAGGCCATGTAGGATTGGACGCGGGAACCCTGCTGCGCGCGCCACGTCCAAATCGGCGTGCAGCGGATTATAATCGCCTGACAGCCTGTAGATCAGCGCCTGTTTCTCATCGGTGGGCAGCTTCACGACATGGTCAGGTGCGCGATCGTCCGGGAGCGGACGGGGGCGAGGAGCGCCATCGGCCTGGCCGCCAAAACCGCCGTCGCCGCGCAGGAGCAGAGTATTGCGCACCGTCGCGAGGTGTATACCGGTAGAATTCTCGATACGACGCGAGGTAAGTATGATCGCGCCCTTGTCCACGCCCTTATCGAAAATGGCATCAATGCATGTACGGCCCAAAAGATCGCCTTCTGTGGGAAGTGTCGCAAACAGTTCAACCGAGGTCTCACCATGAAGGATCTTCTGCCATGAAATGCCGTAAGCAGGATCCTGCCAGAAGAAGCCGGGATAGGCGAGTACCACTGCCATTGACGGCAGGGCCTGCAACCCCTTCTCGTACACGAAGCGCAAATCATCAGCACCCACACCCAAAGCGTATAAGATCGTGTCACGTTTGGTGAAGCTGTGCCGGGTTTCCTGAGGCGGTAGCTGTAGCAGTCGATCCGGGTCGAGCGCCACCTCAGATAGGATCCCAGCTGAAAATATCTGTCGATCTCTGCAGCGGGTGGAAGCTGGGCTTAAGCGCAGGCAGCAATTCGCTCGCGATCGTCTCGACGGTCCAGCCGTCGGAGCGGTGTACAGAGCGGAGCGGACGCGGCACGCTGAAAAGGAAAATCTCGTTCTTTCTAACCGCAAATATCTGGCCGCTCACATCTTTCGATGCGTCGCTGGCGAGGAATGCGGCAAACGGCGCGATCTTTGCCGCCGACATCGACTTCATTCGCTCGACGCGACGCTTGTCGTCCTCGGTCTCGGCCTGGATCGTGCCGATCATTCGGCTCCAGGCAAAGGGCGCGATGCAGTTTGAGCGTATGCCAAAGCGCTGCATGTCGAGCGCAATCGAGTTTGACAAGCCCACAATGCCCAGCTTCGCGGCGGAGTAATTCGCTTGACCAAAATTGCCGATCAATCCTGACGTTGACGTGAAATGGATGAATGCCCCGGAGCCCTGCTCCTTGAAGTGCGGCGCGGCAGCTTGCGACACGAGGAAGCTACCATGCAGATGAACGTCTATCACGGCGCGCCATTCGGCCTCATTCATTCGGTGAAAAATGCGGTCGCGAAGGATACCGGCGTTGTTCACCACGGCGTCGATGCGTCCAAAGGTGTTGACCGCATCCTCGATAATCGAAGCCGCGCCAGACGAATCAGTGACACTGGCGAGATTAGCGCACGCCTTGCCGCCCGCCGCCTCGATCTCGGCAACCACTTGTGATGCGGGACCCGCATCCTTGCCTTCGCCCGAAGAGGAAGTGCCAAAATCATTGACTACAACGCAGGCGCCTTCGCGAGCGCAAAGCAACGCGATCTCACGACCAATCCCTCCTCCCGCACCAGTCACAGCAACGACCTTATTCTCAAGCATTCCCACCCTTCGCATCTCCCTGTAATGCCGTGGCTCTCCCTCAAGCTCGGTAGCCAAACGCGGTTCAAAGCCAGCGCCATGACCACTCCGTCACCGAGCCACGGATGCCGACCGCCATCATTCCGCCGGTTGGATTGTCGAGTCTCTAGATTGACGATAGGCTAGATGAGATGCGATGTTTTCTGGCTTGAGCCCGAATGCTGTCTGCCTGCTGATGTCCTGACGGTTGATCTCGTCATATTTAACGAAATAGGCCCTGTGCATCCGGTAAAAAGGAATTTCCGGATAGAGATGATGGATCAAGTGGTAATTCTGATAGACCAGCAATGGCGTCAGCAGCCATTCCCATCCATAGCGCATCGTTGTCGCCATGTAGGGCTGCTCGTCCTGCGCGACCATAGCCGGATAGTGCGGCAGAATCACGAAAACCACAGCAATCAGGAATAACGTTATGCGCGAGGGCAGGAACCATAGCATGAACAGTTCAAAACCAAATCCAAAATAGAGCGCACCTACGAACAAGGAGAGCAAACCGCTATAGAACAGGACGAGTTCTTTCCCGTGTCTCTTGCGAACGCTCTGGCCTCGTTTCAGGAAGTAGTGGATGTACGCACCATCAAAAAACGTCCAACGGAAGGGCACCTGCCACCAAGGCGATTCATGCTCGAAGCGATCGGGGTCGAGTGGACCATTGGCGTAACTGTGATGCTTGTTGTGTACCCAGCGTAATAGCACCATCGGCGCATAGGGGAACAAGAAGAAGAGCCCGATCGCCCCAATCGACTCATTCAGCCATTTTACTCTCGAGAGAGAATAATGCGCTGCGTCGTGTATTACGCTGAAAAGTAGGTAAGTGATCAAGCCGTTGGCAATGGTGCCAAGCCAAATGGGCATCTTCCCCGTCAAGGAGAGATACCAGACGCAGCCGATACCACCCATCGAGGCGACAAACAACAAGGCGGTTGGCAGCGCCAGCACTGGAGGTTGGCGAAGTTGCTCAAAATATTCTTGCTGGCTTTTTGGAAAAGCACTCGCAACCATGCCACGTCTCCCGAATTCTTACTTGTTGATGAGGGCGGCCAATCAAGTTTAGCGCCCAGTCTGCCAATTGGCCAATTACGGTCCGCGCGTCCCAATTTTGGCTGTCGTTCAACAGCTTTAGCTATAGCAGGTGTTGCATAATATGCAACACCTATCACCGGATCGTCATATCGGATAGACCAAATATCGTGGAAGCACAGAGGTATCGAGCTCAGCCCGCCGCGACAATAGCTTCAGCCCGCCATTCTTTTGTTGCCGCACGCTGTCAAGATATTGGCCTGCGGCAAGCACCTGGGTGATGCCACTGTCTTTAGGCGTCATGAACACGGAAAAGTTGGACCGCATTTCCAAAGTGGCTGTATCGGCTCGATGATAGCTGGTCATTTGCACGAAATGACGTGTACGATAGTCCTGAAATGTGCCGACCCAAATGTCATTTACGAAAGTGACGCGATCCTCGAGCCTCGCCCGGCAGTCGTCGTACATAAAGCCAAGGGCAAGTCCGTGCTCTGAATTTTCCGCCGAACGGCAGAAATACGACGCATTCTCCTCGTCCGCGTAATTATCAAGCCATCTCTGCATATCTTTGCTATCAAGCGCGTCAGCATCCGCTAGCAGAACGGCATTGAGCGCCGCTTCAAGCGACATATCTGTCTCTATCATGCCGTCGCCCTCTCGAAACCCATGACCGACCGATAATATTCCCAGCGCGGCAGATTGCCGCTCTCGTCGTTTTGAAGGAACTCCGATTCCAGCTTCAAAGGGTCATGCACTCCCTTTTGGAAGATGGCAGAGCCGGGCGTATGATTTCCGATATGGATGCGATGGAAAATCGAGGCATCTTCCATGCTGATCAGGCCGCATGGCCCCAGCAGGTTTGAACTTTGCCGCAGTCTGTGCCGAACCATGTCCTCGTCGTCATCCTGATGTGCGAAATAGGCGTAGTGGACCTCGACCGTCTCAGCATCGATTGGTGTCGCAAAACGCAAATTGATGACATCAAGATGCTTCGTCGAAACAAAAGTGGGAAAGAGAGAAACGATCCGTGAGCCGACCGCCGGATCCTGCCCTTTGAATTCGATCAGCGATTTGTCTTTCAGCACGCTGGGCCCGGTTGCCACAGAAAGCGCAGATTCGAAACAAATGTGGCCGCGTTTTGTTGCTGTAAACTGGCGACCGTTGCCGCCTTGCCAGTTAAGCATCTTGAACGCCTGATGAAGCAATGGGGCATGATAGCCATCATTGTCGGTGTACGACTTCCAGTTCGTATCATAGCGCACTTTCTGGTAGCCGAGCAGTTTGAGACGCCCATCGCCTGCTAGCAGTTCGCGCAACGTATTCTGCGAATCTCCAAGATATGCCAATAGCGGCTCGGTTTCTGATGAGAGCGTGACGAAAACAAGGCCGAAAAAAATGTCAAACCGCGGCTGGGCAAGCGGATAGTCTGCTTTGTTGAAGCCGGGAAGAAATTCCCGAGGGTTCGGACAGCCGACCAGATCGCCTTTCGAATCGAACAGCCAACGGTGATAGGGGCATTCAAATTCGGTCTTGTTGCCCATGACCGCCGTTTCGAGTTGATTGCCGCGGTGCGAGCACGCGTTATAAAACACCCGCACCACGCCCTCGACGTCGCGCCCGATAAGCAGTGGCACACCCGACAATCGGTATGTCTTGAAATCACCTGCGTTAGGCAATTCACTTTCATGAGCGACCGGATGCCATTCAGTACCGTGGAAGATACGCTTGACCTCTTCCGCGTATATGTCCTCTCGGACAAAAGCCTCTTTTGGAACTTCATTGTAGTTTTTTGGCCAGGACAACTTCATTTCGGTCATCGCTCTCTCCCAGTTATCACGCTTATCTTATTTCTCGGCTTCGAGCGCTCTGCCGAGATCCGCCCACATAATGCCCGATTTACGGGCACCTTCCAGGAACGGTTCGGGACATAGATGATAGGGCGGGCGCACCGGACCAGCTTTCATCCACCCACCTGCATTCATCCGAGCCTTTTCAAGCGCGATGTTGTACGTTGAGAAGTCTTTGAAACTCCCATTAGGAAACAGCGGCGCTGCGGTAGGACCGAGCAGCGCCTGAAAGGCACGTGCCTCCTTCCAGTTACCGGTCGAGCGCGCGTTCAACACTACATCGCGCAAGGTAGTGGTTACCAACGGGCAACATACAGCACCACTCGACCAGAATGCGTCGATCGAATCGTCCATGCGGGCCGCAGCATAGTAGTCGAAGTCGATCGGCAATAGCTTTATGCGGCCCCGGATCGTTGCAAGGTCTGCCAGTAGATTGCCGACACCGATATATTTCGCTGTTACGACCTGAGGAATATCAGCCACCTGACCCCAGAAGGAGCGCGAAAATTCGAATTTGAAGGCTTCGGGATTGGCATAGATCGCTATGTTCATCTCTGGTACGGCTTCAGCGACATCCTTGTAGAACTGGACTGCAACCTCAAGACTTGGCGCGCACCACATAGGAACTCCAAGCATTGTACCATCCGCACCGAGCTCTAGTGCTTGCCGGGTCAATGTTACGGTATCGCGGGTATTGAGACAGGTTGTGCCGACAAATATTGGCACTCGACCGGCTGCGGCATCAACCAGCGCCTTTATGAAATCGAGCTTTTCCCCGTGAGTCATAGTCGCCGCTTCGCCAAGCGTCCCCATGCTGAGTATCCCGTTTATACCCGCCTCTACCAGGCCATTTACAACGCGAGCAGTTTCATCGAGATCTACGGTATTCGTCGCTCTCCAATCCGACGCATTATCCTTCGCCGGAGTGGGAATAATCGCCCACGCACCTGTCACCTCACTAGGGGTCATAAGTCTATGGGTCATCTTCGTGGCTCTCCTAACATTTGGTCCGATGATGCAGCCGAGCTGCTGGACGTTATTCATTGTGTAATGCTTTGCCTTGCATGACACAAGGCGAGAGGATAAACAAGGGCAGCGCGATACGGCTTTTCGGTTCGTTGCGTGAGCTCGCTAAGGATGGACGCCCTAATTATGACTTCGACAAGACGGTTCGATAAACAAGTCGCAGTCGTGACGGGTGGAGCGCAGGGGATCGGGCTAGCCACCGCCACACGCATGGCGGAAGAGGGTGCGATCGTAATCATCGCCGACCGCGCCGTTGAGGCTACGCGGGCTGCGGTCGAACGGCTGCAGACCAGTGGCGCGAATGTCCACGCCGCCAACTTCGACCTAGAGACTTGCGAGGGGGCCGTCGAACTGTACCGGCTGGTTGCCGATCGCTTCGGAAGAATCGATGTGGCGGTTCACAACGTTGGCGGTACTATTTGGGCCAAACCCTACTGGGACTATACATCAGACGAGATCATAGCTGAAATAAACCGGTCATTGTGGCCGACTCTTTGGTCCTGCCACGCCGTTTTACCCTTTATGTTGGCAGCCGGGCGCGGTTCCATTGTCAACATCGGTTCTGTCGCCACGCGCGGCGTAAACCGGGTGCCTTATGCTGCGGCCAAGGGTGGGGTCGCTGCATTGACTGCCGCTTTATCGCTTGAACTGGAAACGAGCGGAGTTCGCATCAACTGCGTTGCGCCGGGCGGTGTCAATGTGACGCGTGTAACGCCACGCGATCCTGTTCCGATGACCGATGCTGTGAAATCAGGCTTTGTAAAGGTCATGGAGCAGACCGTGCGCGACACCCCAATGGCCCGGTTCGGCGAACCCGAGGAACTCGCCGCAGCAATTTGCTTTTTCGCCTCTGAGGAAGCGTCCTATATCACCGGGCAGACTCTATTCGTTGCAGGCGGAGGGATCGGATAAGAACCCTCAGCTTAGCCAAAAAATGGCTAAGCTGCCTGCTGGAGCAATTCGCGTAAAGACACGCCTGTATCGCCTAGCCGATCCGCGCCGGCGCTCAACCGACGTTCGACAAGTCGCTTGCCTATCCCCATATCAGCGGCCCTGTTGACGGTGAGGACGCCGTCAATGATTTTGTCTGACAGGAAGAAAGCAACGAAAGCGTTGCTTTCGATATCCCCGCGAACGACGATTTCTGCCTGCACCGGAATTTGTCCCGAAAACTGAATGTTCAAATCGAACTGATCGCTCCAATACCACATCGGCTTACAGTAAGCGACCTCATGGCCCAGCATAGCCAAGGCTGCAGCCTGAGCTTGGTCGACCGCGTTCTGATATGTTTCCTGCCGGAAGCGTCCGCCAAAAAAACCATCCTGCTCGGCCACATCACCTGCGGCAAATACCGCCGGATTACTGGTCTGGCATCGACGATCGACAACGATCCCGTTGTTCACTGTCAAACCTGCGTCAATCGCAAGAGACGTTGCGGGAATGATCCCCACTCCGACAACGACAGCATCGCAGGGGATGAGAGTGCCGTCGTCTATCTCGACAGCGGAGACACGCTCGTTCGCGAATTTGAATCCCGTTACGCCTCGGTTGAAATGAGTTTTGACGCCTCGCTTGCGGTGCTCATTGCCGAGCCACTGCCCGAACCGCTTGCCAAGCGCCCGCTCCATCGGCGCCGCCAACGGCTCAACTACGGTCACATCACAGCCCAGCTTGATCGCACTAGCGGCCACTTCAGCGCCAATCACGCCCATCCCCACGATGACGACCCGCGCCCCCGGCCGAAGATCGACGGCCATTCTGGCGGCGTCTTCACAAGTGCGCAGATAATGCACGTTGGAGCATTCAGCGCCTGCTAAGTTGAGCTTGCGGGCGTGTCCACCGGTCGCTAGCAGTACCTTGTCAGCGATGACCATCTGCCCGCCCGCCAGGCGCACTCCGCCCCCGGTCAAATCCAGTGATTCGACCCGTGTATTAAGCAGCAGATCGATCCTGTTCTGGGCGTACCATTCTTCATCCTGCAGGAAAAAATTGGCTGGAGCTTGGGAAGTATTCCAAAGGAACTCCTTTGATAAAGGCGGCCGTTCGTAGGGCCTCAAAGGCTCCTCACCGATCAGCGATATCCGACCGTCGAATCCAGCCTGCCGCAGCGCCTCTGCCGCTCGCCCACCAGCGAGATTGGCACCTACTATCGCTACCGATCGCAATTATTACCTCCCAGTTCGATGGACACATCCATACCCTAAAATCTATTCTAATATGTATCTACCATTGCACATTATACAATTGGTTAAGAAGCGTCAACAGCAGCATCAGTCGGGTCGGTGCATTTTCTCGAGCTTGAAGGCAAGTTGCCGACGTGTCAGCCCCAAATCTCTGGCCGCTTGAGCAACGTTGCCACCAGTGGCTTCAACTGCAGCCTGTACGATGACACGTTCTATCGACGCAAGCGTTTCACCCTTTTGACGCATCAAGCCAGCAAGCTGCTCGATCGATAGTGTCTCTTCCTGCTGCGCATCCGCTCCGACGAGGTGGCCCTTCTCGTTCAAAGCAAGTCCGCTTTTGACGTGCAGCCGATCAGACCCGATGAAAATATGCCCCAAGTCAATAGCACCAGCTTCGTCGGCAAGGAGAACGGCGCGCTCTACCATTCTCTCCAATTCCCTCACATTTCCCGGATAATCATGCATCAGCAGCGCGTTAATCGAGCGCGCTGTGAAACCTTGAACCGCACGCCTGTGGCGCCTGGCATATTTGGCCCGGAAATGTTCCATCAGACGCGGAATATCTTCCCTGCGCTCCCGCAAGGGCGGAACACGTATCGGAAGCGTAGAAAGGCGGAAATACAGATCGGGCCGGAAGGCACCCGCAGCCATAGCAGCCTCTAGATCAATATTCGACGCGGCGATAAGGCGGACATTCACATGGATTGTCTTGGTGTCTCCTACCCGTTCGAATTCGCCCTCCTGAACTGCCCGCAAAACTTTGCTTTGGGCCAATGGCGAGAGCATCGAAATCTCGTCAAGAAACAGCGTGCCGCCGTTGGCGAGTTCGAAGCGCCCCAGCCGGTTGGCCACGGCTCCTGTAAAAGCCCCCTTGGCCACGCCAAATAGTTCCGCTTCGATCAAACCTTCAGGAATCGCAGCACAATTCAGAGCGACAAAAGGCGCATCTCGACGAAGGCTAAGTTGGTGGGCCATCTTGGCAAACACCTCCTTGCCGACGCCGGTTTCCCCCAGGAACAGCAGACTGGCGTCGGTTCCCGCCGCCCGCTCGATTAGATTACGTACTGCGTGAAAGCCCGCAGATACGCCGGCGACAAAGTCAGTTTCTGGGCATTGACCTCCAGCCGACACGAGCGGAACCACGGCCCTTTCCGTATCCTCCAGGCCGGACCATTCGGATTCTGGTTTAGCATGGAGCACGCAGACCGGATCACCCATCCCCTGACACTCGATTTCGCGCATGATTATCGACTGTCCAGCAAATGTACTGGCAAACCCGCTGGCGAAACCGGTCTGCAACCAGCACACCGGATCGGCGCTGATCCCTTCGGTAGCAAGGTGGATTCCCGCCTCGATCGAATCGTGGACCAGGAAACGCCCTTCGAAATGGCCGCTTGCAAGGTCGCTGTCCAAAGTTTCGATTTCGGTCCAGCCGAACCCGGTCAACGCATGAGCCTGCGGACCCACTGAAAAGGCTTCGAGAAAATCACGGTTGGGCCGAAGATTTTTTGCCTCCACGGCACACCGCGCGCCTTCCGCGAAACCTAACTCCCAAAATAGCTGCCGCGCGCTGGCGAGACCCAACTGGACGACCATCGCGTTCCGCAACATGGTCAGCGCCGAGTTACTGAGCAAAACGCAACGTTCGCTGTCACGCCAGATGCGGCCCTGTTCGGGCGAGAACCGCAGTCGGCTTGTCAAATCGGCATATGTGGGGAGATGCTTCATGGCTCGTCATAACATATATGGCCACTGGCTGCCATAGAAGTCCCAGCATTCGACAAATATGTCGATATTTCGGGTGGCTGCGATACCCCATCTGCGCAATCTTCCTGGAAATACGCTGTTCCATGATTTGGCACGGTTCATGCTAACAACACTTGGAACAGGCGTCGGAGCGCGCTGACCGCGAGAATCTGACGGCGGACATTGGGAGAGGGAAGACAGAATGGATGTTTCCGGACTGGTCGATACGGCAACGGGCCGTCAATCGCGGGCGATATATTCGAGCGAGGAACTTTACCGGCAGGAGCTCGAACGCATCTTCGGGCGGTGCTGGCTGTTCCTCGTGCATACTAGCCAGATTCCTGAGGCTGGCGACTATTTCCGTACCTTTATGGGCGAGGACGATGTCATCGTCATTCGCCAGAAGGACGGAACGATCAAGGCCTTCCTGAACAGCTGCACGCATCGCGGCAACAGGATCTGCCGCTCCGACCGAGGAAACGCGAAGGCGTTTACCTGCAATTATCATGGCTGGTCGTTCGCACCGGACGGCTCGCTCAGCGCTGTACCGCTGGAGAAAGAAGCTTATTTCGGTGAGTTGGACCGCAGCAGGCTGGGCCTTGTTCCCGTGGCCCACGTTGCTGAGTATAAAGGCCTCGTCTTTGGCTGTTTCGATGCCGATCCGCCTTCACTCGAAGACTATCTTGGCGATGCAAAATTCTTCCTCGACGTCTGGCTCGATGCAATGCCGGGTGGAACGTCACTCGTCGGTGAAACCCAGAAGATGGTGCTCGCCAGTAATTGGAAGCTGCCAGTAGAGAATGTCTGTGGCGACGGCTATCATCTCGGCTGGGCGCACGCCGGGGCGATGAGGGCGGTGCAGTCTCTGGATCTTGCCGGTCTTAGCGTCGGCAATTCGAGCACGGATCTCGACGGCGGGCTTTCCGTTGCCGGGTTGAACGGCCACATGGCCCTGACCTCCCTCGACGGGGTTTCGGGCTATGCCTTCTACCCCAAACCAAAGCCAATGCTGGACTATCTTGAATTCAATCGTCCACAGGTGATCGAACGGCTGGGCAAGGTGCGCGGCGAGCAGCTCTGGGGTTCGCAGATCAATATCACGATCTTTCCCAACCTGCAGTTCCTGCCGGGCCTCAACTGGTTCCGGGTCTATCATCCCAAGGGTCCGGGCCAAATCGAGCAGTGGACCTGGGCTATGGTCGAAAACGACATGCCCGCCGAGATACAGGCGGCGATCCTGGACAATCAGTGCCTGACCTTCGGCCTGGCCGGCCTCTTCGACAACGACGATGGCGATAATCTTGCTGCCTGCACCGAACAGTCCCGTGGATGGCGCACAGCGCAAATGGACGTGTTCACCAACATGGCGCTAAACCGTTCAGGGCCGCGCGAAGGTTTCCCCGGCGACATCGCCGCCGGATTGGTGAGCGAGCACAACCAGCGTTATTTCTACCGCCGTTGGCAGGAACATATGCAGGCTGACAACTGGGCCGGTGTTCCCACCTACAACATCAATTCAGTGGTCGCCGAGGAGACAATCAATGCTTGAGTCGGGCGTCGCTCCGATGTCCACGGAGAGTGTCACCGGCCTGACTCAGCGCCTGTACCACGAAGCGCGTCTGCTCGACGCGGAGCGCTTCGAGGATTGGTTGGAATTCATGTGCAACGATGTGACTTATCGCATGGAGCTCAAGAGACGGCGGTTCCGGGCGGATCGTTCGCCGCCCGCGGCGGTTGGCGTCGGCGTCGTTTTCAACGAGAATCTTGCGCGGCTCAAGCTGAGGATCGATCGCCTGCGCTCCGGATTTGTATGGGCTGAGGATCCGCCAAATTTTGTGCGCCGCGTCGTTTCAAATGTTGAGGTCGAGCGCGCGGATGCCGAAAACGAGGCTATCGTGCACTCGGTGATCGTCATCCATCGCAACCGCATCGACGGCCTGACAAGGGTTCTTACTGCCGGGCGCTCCGATCGTTGGCGTATGCATGCCGATGGCTGGAAATTGGCGGCGCGCGAAATAGCACTTGATCACGCGGTACTGCCCGACAGCAACATCAACGTATTTTTCTAACATGTAATCATTGAGAGGAGAATGACATGCGCATTGAGCGGATCGGTCGTGAGCCGGAGTTTTCGCGTTACATGAATCTCAAGGAAGGCTGGCTCGATCGCAGGATCTTCAGTGATGCGGATATCTATGAAGAAGAGCTCTATCGTATCTTCGCACGGTCCTGGCTGTTCGTTGCCCATGAGAGTCAGTTGCCTAAGGCTGGCGATTTCCTGACAACCCACATGGGTGAGGATGGCGTAATCGTCGCGCGACAGCCCGACGGTTCGATCAGGGTGTTCTTGAATTCCTGTCCCCATCGCGGCAACAAAGTTTGCTTCGCCGATGCAGGTAACACCCGCCGCTTTGTGTGCAATTATCACGGCTGGGCGTTCGATACTGCTGGCGATCTGAAAGGCATGCATGAGGAATATTGTTACGACGACAACGATATTGATCGCCGTAAGAACGGGCTGAAGCAGGTTGCCAGGGTTGGCAGCTATAAGGGGTTGGTGTTTGCGACGTTCGCCGAGGACGGTCCTAGCCTAGATGCTTGGCTGGGCGACTTCCGCTGGTATCTGGACATGCTGCTCGACAACGAGGACGGCGGCACCGAACTGATCGGCGGCTGCATCAAGTCAGTGATGAACGCCAACTGGAAGTTTGGCGTCGAAAATTTCATCGGCGACGCCTACCATGCTGGATGGACGCATGATTCAGGCTGCCGCTCGATGAACAACGGCGAGCCCTTTCCGCCGATCGATATGGAAAATTCCTACCATGCCAGCGTCAATGGCCATGGGTGGGAGTTTGGCACCGAAGGTGTGGGCGACCTGTTCCTGCTGGGCCGACCGAAAGTTCTCGAATATTATGAGAGAATTCGCCCGAAGATGGCCCAACGGCTTGGTGAAATGCGCTCAAAGATCTTCGGATCGGTCGCTTCTGCCTCGATCTTCCCCAACGTATCGTTCCTGCCAGGTATTTCGACCTTCCGGCAGTGGCAGCCCAAAGGCCCTATGGAATTCGAGCTTAAGACTTGGGTGATCGTCAACAAGACGATGCCTGATGACATCAAGGATGAAATCACAAAGGGGGTCATGCAAACCTTTGGCCCGGGAGGCACGTTCGAGATGGATGATGGTGAGAACTGGAGCAACTGCACCACCGTAAACCGTGGTGTAATCACGCGTCACGAACGCCTGCACTACCGTTGCGGTATTTCACGCCAGATCGACCATGATACGCTTCCGGGTATCGTTTACCGCGGGCAATATAACGATGCCAACCAGCGGGGCTTTTACCAGCGGTGGCTCGATATGATGGAGGCCGACAAGCTGGACACGATGCCCCAACGGCCGGAACCTCGCCTTTCCGGCGTTGGCGATACACGCAATCTCCCCGGCCTGTTCGCGCTCTGAAAAGGATCACTGCAATGATACAGAATGCTACATTGGAACGTCCAACCACTGGACAGAGCGCCTCCGTTGAACAGACGCATAGTTTGACACAGACGCTATACCGCGAAGCGCGGATGCTCGACGAAGAAAATTACGTCGATTGGGTCAAGCTGCTGGCCGACGATTTGCTTTACCATATGCCTGGCATCGAGACTCGCTATCGCCGTGACAAAACAGACCAGGTCAAGGACTTGACCAGGATGGCCTATTATAATGATAATCTTACCGAAATTAAGAAACGTCTCTCTCGATTGGAAACAGGTACTGCCTGGTCCGAGGATCCCGCCACGCGTTATACTCACATCATTACAAATGTTGAGGTAGAACTGACCGCAATACCCGGCGAGTACCAGGTTTTCTCCAACTTCTATGCATATCGCAATCGTAATGAACGCGAGGAAGACTCGCTGATCGGCAACCGTATCGATATCTGGCGTGAAGTAGAAAATAGTTTTCAGTTAGTGATGCGTCGTATCATTCTAAAGCATAATGTTCTCCTCAGTAAAAATCTTAACATCTTTCTCTAATCAGCCTATAGCTTACGGTATTAAGCAAGCTGTGCTGGTCGCCGTTAACAAAATTGATGATGACGGGATGATTTCTGACCGCCCGATTCATTCCTTTGGTCTGAATTGTTTGCTGTCTTTCGGATGGAGAGATGAAATGGACGCACTGCGATATTATCTGGTGCCTATGGTTACACTCGCGGCCATCGCCGGATTTGTCCTTGGCGGGCCATTTGTGTGGCTCGGCATTGGTACATTCCCTGTGCTCATGCTGCTGGACATCGCCTTGCCTAGTGATCGCAAGATGCGCGTGCGCGGCATATCGGCCGCTGCGGATTTCGCTATCTACTTGCATTTTCCGCTGATGATTGCGCTCTATCTCGCTTTTGCCTACTCTGTTGAATCAGGCTCCAACCTAATTTGGGGGGCACCGAGTTCATCCTGGCAATTGGCTGGGTCGATCGCCAGCCTTGCCTGGCTATCCTCGGTTCCCACCTTGCCCGTGGCGCACGAACTCATGCACCGTCGGCACTGGTTCCCGCGCGCTCTCGCCAAGGGGCTTAGCGCCTTTTACGGCGACCCCAATCGCGATATCGCGCATATCGTCACCCATCACGTCCACCTAGACACGCAGAAGGATAGCGACACGCCGCCCCGAGGGCAGACGATCTACAGCTTCGTCCTTTCGGCGACGTGGGGTTCTTATCGTGATACTTGGGAAAAACAGGGCGAAATGCTCTCACGCATGGGCTATTCGACGTGGAGCTGGCGCAACGCGATGTGGCTACTCCCAATCCTGCTTGGCACAATTGTTGGCGGGGCAACCTTACTCGCGGGGCCTGTTGCTGGTATCGCCACTGCTGTCGCCATTTTTCTCGCCAAAATGTTGATCGAAGGCTTCAATTACTTCCAGCACTACGGGCTGATCCGGATTGAAGGCGAACCCATCGCCAAGCATCATGCCTGGAACCATCTGGGCATGATCTCCCGTCCGATCGGGGTGGAGATTACAAACCACATCAACCACCACCTCGATGGCCACACACCGTTCTACGAACTCCAACCCGAGTGCGACGCGCCGCAGATGCCGTCATTGTTCCTGTGTTTCCTCTGCGGACTTGTCCCTCCGATCTGGCACCGGTTCATAGCCCAGCCGCGTCTGAAAGACTGGGATACAAGGTTCGCATCGCCCGGCGAGCGCAAGTTGGCAGATGCCGCGAATGCGCAGGCCGGCTGGCCGCAGTGGCTCGCCACTGCATGAAACAGTCCACCCCGCATGGAGACGTACGCGTTTGATTGTCTCTATGTGAACTGAGCGTCATCCTTATGGGATGACGCTCCCTTGTCTTCACCGCACCGCCCTCACTCAACATAGTAGATCCGCTTTATGTTTTCCTTCTTGAAGAAGCCCCCACCCAACAAGGTAATCTTTGCCTCGGAAGCCCGGACACTGCTGGTCGCTCGAGACAAGACGTTGCTCGAAGCCATGCTTACAGAGGGCTTGGCGATGCCTCATGATTGTAAAGTCGGGTCCTGCGGCACGTGCAAGTTCAAGCTTCTTGACGGCAAAATAAGGGAGCTCAGTCCTTCGGCGCTGGCTCTGGAACGTGATGAGTTGCTCGCTGGATACAGGCTAGCCTGTCAAGCGATACCCCGGTCAGACTTGACGATTGCACTCGACGCGCCACTGACGGTCCAGCAAACCGTGGACGACTATCGCGCAACAATCGTGTCAGTTCCTCGGCTTTGCCCTGACATTATCAATCTTACGGTCGAGCTGGACCGGCCGCTTTCCTTCGTCCCTGGTCAGTATGCAGATATTGGTGCGCCGGGTGTGGATGGTCTACGAAGCTATTCGTTCGCTTTCGCTCCCATAGCAGGCTCGACCCGGAACTTGCAATTCCACGTCCGCCATGTCCCGGGCGGCGCGTTCACGGACTGGCTGTTCGCAGATGATCGGGTCGGGGCTTCTTTGACGTTGAGAGCACCCTATGGCGCGTTCCACCTGAAGCAAAGCGCAGCGCCCATTCTGTGCATTGCAGGCGGCAGCGGCCTTGCGCCTATCATCTCCATATTACAGGAAGCACTTGCGCTGGGGGCGACGCGGCCGGTAACGCTTCTTTATGGCGCAAGAACCCGGACCAACCTTTATTGTCTTGATGAAATCGGGAGACTCAAGGCCACCTGGAGGGGGCCATTCGATTTCATCCCGGTGCTTTCTGACGAGGCGGCCGATAGCCCTTGGCAGGGCGCCAGAGGTCCGGTGACCCAGCAGATTGCTGAACTCCCAATTGAGATGCGGTATGAGGCCTATCTTTGCGGACCGCCCGCCATGGTTGACCTCGCGGAAGCAGAATTACTCGAGGCCGGGTTAGCTCCCGATGCGATCTCCGCAGACCGTTTCGTGGACCGCAGCGACGTACGTTAGCCGACATGGTAGGGACCGCTCTCAAGCCCCCTGTCGATCGCGGCTATGGCAGAGGGTGACATCGAAACAAATCAGTTATCGACCCGGATCATCTTTCCAGCCAATTCCTGGACATCCACTTTTTGAGTGTTATCGAGCAGTACGGCAACACGGTTCATAGTAGCAATAACGGACGTATATTGACCGTGGGCATAAAAAGCGTCGATTGGATAAACCACCGTCTTATCGACCGGCGCCCGATGGTAGCTCAGCTGGCCAATCCCATAAATCGCAAGCCCTCCAGCTTCGGCATGCGCCATCATTCGTTCCGCACGATCTCTCGTCAGATTGCCGCCGAATTCCACGAGTTGAGGGGGAGATACCGTTGGGCCTAGATGGGTCGGCTTCCACCTAGCAGCGCCCATGACTCCCGAAATGATGAGAAGATCAGAAAATTGAAATCTCTCAGCCATGGCCGTTTCCCTCCGATGTGCTTGCTATTAACGGCCTTAGGCCAGTTGTATGCTGTTCAACCTTGAGGGCGCTTACCGATGCCGATGCCGCCATCGCTAAGCAGCACCGTTCCGGTCACGTATGAAGAGTCCCGCCGCGAGGCCAAGAGGGCGTACAGACCTGCGTGATCGGCAGGCTCCGCGATCCGCCCAAGCGGGGTCATTTCGGATATCAGGACGTCAAGCCCCGGCATCTGTTCCATTTTCGTGTCTGAAAAACCTCCGGTCATCGCACCGCTGAGCGGGGTGCGTGTCCCGCCCGGCGCAACACCGTTGACCCTGATGTCGGGCGTTAGTTCCCAAGCCAGTTGCTTGACCAGGCCAAGAACGGCGTGTTTCGACGCAACGTACAACGTGCCTCCCCCACCGGTATAGTAGCTCGAAGTCGAGGCGGTGAAAATGATGCTGCCCTTAACCTTCCTGAGTTCAGGAATGGCCGCCCGGGCACCTAGAAAATAGCCTTTCAGATTTACATCAAAGATTTCATCAAAGACCTTAGCAAGCTGTTCGGGCTCCTGCTGCTCTAGCGGCACCATAAAATCCCAGATCCCAACATTTCCGACAAAGACATCAAGCTTTCCGAATGCCCTGACAGTTTCCGCCACGGCGCGGGCATTGTCCGCATAGGACCGCACGTCTCCCACCACCACCACAACCTTGTCGCCGTGGCGCGAACGCACGAGTTTGGCCTGGTCTTCACCCCTGACGAGGACACCTACCCTGGCGCCCTCCTCTATATATCGGGCGACGACCGCTGCCCCGATCCCAGTTGCGCCACCGGTCAGCAACGCCACCTGTCCATCAAGCCTTGCAGACAATGCCTTCTCCTCCACCATTTACGTGTCGATCGGTCAGAAATTACTGATCGAACATACCAGTGCGACCTTCCTGCAGGTTAACCACGACCGATTTGGTCTGGGTGTAATGATTGAGTACTTCATGACTGAATTCACGACCGAAACCACTCTGTTTGTAGCCGCCCAGCGGCATATTTGCCTTAAGATTGTAATAGCGGTTGATCCACACTGTGCCGGTTTCGAGCTTACGCGCCAGGCGGTGCGCACGCATAATGTCGCGGGTCCAGATGCCCCCAGCGAGGCCATAGTTCGTATCGTTGGCCGCCTTCATCATCTCCTCCTCGTCTTTCCAACTGATGACACTGGTGACGGGCCCGAAAATCTCCTCGCGCGCGATGCGCATCGAGTTGTTGACGTTGGTAAAGACCGTCGGCATGATGAAATGCCCATCTGCAAGGCTGGCATTACGGGTGCCGCCAGTCAAAATGGTAGCACCTTCTTCGGTCGCCATATTGAGATAGCTCTCGACCTTGTCCATCTGCATCTTCGACGCCTGCGCGCCGAGTTGCGTCGCGAAATCAAGCGGATCGCCCTGACGAATGCCTTCTAGTGCCACCTTGAACTTGGCCAGGAACTCTTCCTGGATCGTTTCGTGCAGGAAGAGACGCGAACCCGCCAGGCAAACCTCGCCCTTGTTCAGCACGGTGGACATCGTCGCGCTTTCGACCGCAGCATTGATATCGGCATCGGCACAGACGATGTGAGCGGATTTGCCGCCCAATTCCAGCGTCTGCGGGATAATATTGATCGAAGCATACTGCATGATCCGGCGGGCCGTTCCCACCGAACCGGTGAACGCCACCTTACGGACGTCCTCGTGAGTGACAAGCGCCTCGCCAACGTCAGCGCCGTAACCGGTGACCACGTTGATAACGCCCGGCGGCAGAAGATCGGCCATTTCCACGAAGAATTCGATCACTGACAGGCATACCGTCTCTGCAGGTTTGAGCACTACCGTGTTACCCGAAGCAAGGGCGGGGGCAATCTTGCACGCCATCATAAGCATCGGCACGTTCCAGGGGATGATCTGAGCACAGACCCCCAGCGGCTCGCGATGAACGATGCCCACGGCGTCAGGATAATCCATGGTCTGTCCATGAAGGCCATAGGCCGCTCCGGCGAACAGTTCAAATTGGCCGATAGCCTGCGGCATGTCAAAATACATCGATTCGCGGATAGGCTTGCCGTTGTTCAGCGTTTCGAGCGTTGCGTAATGCTGATGCCGTGCCTTAAGCCGCCGGGCGACCTCTATCAGAATATCCTGACGCTCAGCGGGCGAGCTTTCCGACCACTTAGGGAAAGCGCCTTTAGCGGCAGCAACTGCGCGTTCGACATCCTTTGCATTGCCGGCCTGGATCTTGGTAAGGATCTGTCCGGTTGCAGGGTTGACTAGGTCAATTGTCTTACCGCTGTCACCGGCGATCCACTCTCCCCCGATAAAGTGGCCATATTCACTCTTGATTCCGTAGTCGTTTGTGTCGCTCTTCAACTGGGTAGCCATCGCAACTCTCCTTAGAATTTATCCAACTTCGATCAAAAGGTCACTCGCCGGAAACAATCGGCAAGCAAGAGCAAAGCCCGCTTCCCGTTCTGCCTCGGAGACTCTCGCCGTACTCATCTTACCGGTTCGGTAATCGCCATCGACGACCCTGATGCGGCAAATACCACAGCCGCCACCCCGGCAACCTACTCCTATGTCATTCTCTCCGCATCGCTCCATCGCGATTAGAACCCGTTCGTCCGCCGCACAACGGAAGTGCGCTCCGCCCACTATACGAATCTCATAGGGTTCAGGCATCACGCAATGCCGCTTCCGCGGCCTTCGCTGCAAATGATAGCCCACCCACCGCAAAATGTTCCGCTTGCATCTCCCGCAAGATAATCCGCACAGATTCACGGGGCGCAGCAATGGAACTTATCGCTGCCTCGGTAAGTGCGTGAATCAGTCGCTCCTTGTCCTCAGCCGATCGCCCTTCGAGCAGATTTACTTCGATGATCGGCATTTACGCCTCCACCCGGAACATAACAGAACCAAGCCCTTGAATTGTCGTGCGTACAGTCTGGCCCGGCGCGAGCGTTGGCGCGGCGGTAATCCCGCCTGCCATGACAATATCACCTGCCGAAATCCCTTCCCCGCCTTCGGCGACGAGCCGCGCTGCTGCGACGAGCGATCGAAGGGGGTGACCCAGGATGGCGGCGGTCGAACCGACCTCTATCACCTGTCCGTTTATCTCGACTATCACACCCAGATTCGAGAAATCCTTGGTCGGATCATTCCACGGCCCGATTACGAGGCCGGAGGACGAGGTGTTGTCGGCAATCACGTCGGAAAGCGCGAACTTGAAGTTTTCGTAGCGGCTGTCGATGATCTCCATTGCAGGTGCGATGGCTTCGACCGCTGCGAGCGCTTGAGCGGCAGTGACCCGGCCGCAGAGCGGTGCCTTCATCAGGAAGGCCACTTCCGGTTCAACCCGAGGATGAACGAAGCGTGCGCGCGACATCGCCGCACCTTCCTCGATCAGCATCGCATCGGTCAAACGGCCCCAGGCTACTTCATTGACACCGACCTGCAGCATCTTGGCCCTGCTGGTGAGCCCCATCTTGACGCCGATCCGGCGTTCGCCGCGCGCCAAGCGACGATCAACCGAGAGCTTCTGGACCTGATACGCATCAGCCACACTCAGATTCGGATCGCTGGACGTTAACTGTGGTGTAGCGTGGGCACCCAACGCCGCACCATCCAAAGTTTCCGCATATCGTGCAAGTTTATCCATGGCCATCTACCTATGCCGCTCGCGCGGAAACGAGATCGAGCGCGACATCGACGATCATGTCTTCCTGCCCGCCGACCATGCGCCGCTTGCCCAGTTCGATCAGGATCTCGCGGGTATCGAGACCATATTGCCCGGCCGCTTTTTCGGCGTGGCGTAGGAAGCTTGAATAGACGCCGGCGTAACCGAGGCTGAGCGTTTCGCGATCGACCCGGACCGGGCGATCCTGCAACGGGCGGATAATGTCTTCGGCCGCGTCCATCAGCGCCATGACATCGCATCCATGATTCCAGCCCTTGCGGTCAGCGGCGGCAATGAACACCTCAAGCGGCGCGTTGCCCGCCCCCGCTCCCATACCGGCGAGACTAGCGTCAATCCGTACAGCTCCTTCCTGGGCGGCAACGATTGAATTTGCGACACCTAATGAAAGATTGTGATGGGCATGCATACCACGCTGGGTCGTCGGCTTGAGCACGCGATCGTACGCGCGCAACCGATCGCGCACGCCGTCCATGTCGAGCGCACCACCACTGTCCGTCACATAGACGCAGTGCGCGCCATAACTTTCCATCAGCAGTGCTTGCTGGGCCAAAGCTTCGGCGTCTATCATATGGCTCATCATGAGAAAGCCCGAGACGTCCATGCCGAGATCTCGAGCAATGCCGATATGCTGCTTGGCAACGTCCGCTTCGGTGCAATGGGTAGCAACCCGCACAGAGCGAACGCCCAATGTATAAGCGCGACGGAGTTCTTCGACCGTGCCTATGCCCGGCACAAGCAGCGTGGTCAGCACAGCCCGTTTGATCACGTCGGCTGCCGCCTCGATCCATTCCCAATCAGTGTGGGCACCAAACCCATAGTTGAACGAGGTGCCATTGAGGCCATCGCCGTGCGATACTTCGATAGCATCGACACCAGCATCGTCAAGGACCTTGGCGATCGTGCGGACGCTATCGGTGCCGTACATATGAAGTATGGCGTGCATGCCGTCACGAAGGGTGACGTCCTGTATGTAAAGCTTGTCGGTTTCGGGATCGAAAGTCATGATGCCGCCTTCTCAAGGTGTTTCTGGGCAAGCCTTTCACCGGCTGCTTTGGCAGCGGCGGTCATGATGTCGAGGTTACCCGAATATTTGGGCAGGTAATCGCCCGCACCCTCGACTTCGAGAAAAACGCTGGTCTTCAGACCAGCGAACTCGCCATAGCCGGGAATTTTCAGCGGCTGATTAGAGCCGAACCGCTCGAACTGCACTTCCTGCTTGAGACGATAGCCGGGAACATAGGACTGAACGGTCGCCACCATGTCCTGCACAGACTGGCGGATCTTGTCCTCATCGACTTGATCAGTCAGCGTGAAGATCGTGTCGCGCATGATCATCGGCGGTTCGGCGGGATTGAGAATGATAATCGCACGCCCGCGGCTCGCACCGCCGACGACTTCGATCGCCTTCGCCGTTGTCCGGGTAAATTCGTCGATATTGGCTCGCGTACCCGGTCCCGCCGAGCGCGACGAAACCGATGCGACAATCTCAGCATAATGAACTGGGCTCACGCGCGACACCGCCGCGACGATCGGGATAGTCGCCTGGCCTCCGCAGGTAACCATGTTCACGTTGCGAACATGGTCATCCAGCGCGCTATCGACCGGTGGCACGAAAAACGGCCCCAGCGCAGCAGGTGTCAGGTCGACGACCAGCTTGCCGTCCTTTTGCAGAGCGGCGTCGTGCTCCTTGTGAGCGTAAGCCGAGGTAGCATCAAAGACGATGCCAATTTCTGGATAGACTGGAAGCTTGCGTAGCCCCTCGATGCCATCGTGCGTAGTCGTCACTCCTCGCTCGCGGGCCATAGCGAGACCCTCTGAAGCCGGGTCGATGCCAACCACTACGGCGAGTTCGAGCCTGTCCGAACCTTTCAGCAACTTGATCATCAGATCAGTACCAATATTTCCCGAGCCGATGATCGCACACTTCATCTTTGCCATATGCTTGTTTCTCTTCCAATCTTCAGACGGCGTCGGCGGCGAAGGCCGCCCGTACCGTTCCGACTCCGTTAATTCTTGCTTCCACAACATCGCCGCGGCTCACCCCCGCCATGGGCCCGAGTGCGCCCGACAGGATCACGTCGCCTTCGAGCAACGGACGCCCGACGCGCGCCATGACCCGCGCCAGCCACAACGATGCGGTGATCGGGCTGCCCAGGCAGGCGATGCCTGCCCCGACTGAAACAGGCTCACTCTTGATCTCCATGACCATTCCGCACTCGCGCAAGTCGAGCGCCTCGAGTTTGCGCGGGACGGCTCCCAGCACAAACAGGCCGCTGGAGGCATTATCGGCCACAGTATCCCAGATGCGAATGTCCCAGTTGGCTACACGGCTATCGACGATCTCGATCGCCGGCACGACATATTCCACCGCTCGGATCATTTCGGCAGTCGTAAGGTCCGGATAGAGAAGGTCGCGGCCGATGACGATGGCGATCTCCGCCTCAACCTTGGGTTGAATGACCTGATTAAGTGAGATCGGTATGCCCTCGGGAACGTCCATATCGGCAAACAGCATACCGTAATCGGGCTGATCGACACCAAGCTGCCTTTGGACCGCAAGCGAAGTAAGGCCGATCTTGCGGCCAACCAGCCTTCGACCGCTGTCGAGATAGTGTCGCGTATTGACCTCCTGCACGGCATAGGCCGCATCAACGCCACCGGCCGATATGAGATCGCGTACCGGCGTTACGGGCGTTCCGCTTATCGCTGCGCCGCGCAACAATTCGGCGGCTTGTTGAATGACCTGAGGGTCTATCGTGCTTTCCATGTTCATGATCTCAAAGCTTCAGGCAGATATTTGCGGTTTCAGTGTAGAATTCGAGGCTATGGACGCCCCCCTCCCGGCCGATCCCGGATTGACCCGATCCGCCAAATGCCGTGCGCAAATCGCGCAGGAACCAGCAGTTGACCCAGCACACGCCCACGCGCATGGTCGCAGCCACCCGGTGCGCGCGCGAGACATTCTCGGTCCATACCGTCGCGCACAGACCATAAGCGGTGTCGTTGGCCAGTGCGGTGACCTCATCCTCCGTGTCGAACGGAATAACCCCGCAGCATGGTCCGAAGATTTCTTCGCGCATCACGGTGCTGTCGTGCGCAAGGCCGGTCCATAATGTTGGCTCGATATAGAAGCCGTCCGCGTGCTCTCCATCGATCTTGGGGATCCCGCCGCCGACCACGACCGTTGCCCCTTCTTCTATCGCTTTCGCGTAATAGTTGAGGACCTTGTCTCGGTGCTCCGCGCTGATCAGCGGGCCAAGATAGGCCGGATCGCCGATGGCGCCGGGTCTAAACGCCTCTGCGGCCCGCGCCATCCGCCGGACAAATTCGTCGTATAGCGGACGTTCGACATAGACCCTCTCCGTGCCAAGGCAGACCTGGCCGGTGTTGAGGAAGACCGAGCGCGAAAGTCCCTCGATTGCCTTGTCGAGATCGGCGTCGGCAAAGACGATCGCCGCATTCTTTCCGCCGAGCTCGAAAGAAACGTCCCGGACCCCGACAGCGGCCTTCTGCATGATCGCCTGGCCAGTTCCGGTCTCGCCGGTGAAGGTAATTGCGTCGACATCCTTGTGTGAAGTCAGATATTCCCCAGCCGAACCCGCGCCGAAACCATGGACGACATTGAACACACCCTCGGGCATCCCGACTGCATTCATCACCTCGCCCAAGAGGGTCGCGGTCCTGGGCGTCTCTTCCGACGGCTTGACCACCACCGTATTACCGCAGGCCAGAGCGGGTCCGACCTTCCAAGTCATAAGCAGCAATGGAAAATTCCACGGGCATATCACCGCGATCACGCCCTTGGGCTTGCGCACGGCATAGTTGATCGCCTGCCCGCCATCAGGCGTCGGCGTGTTGAACGATTCAGTCGGCATGGTCGCAACGACATCGGCGAACATGCGAAAATTCGCGGCGCCGCGAGGAATGTCGATGTGCGAGGCAATGTGACGCGGTTTGCCCGTGTCGGCTACCTCGGCCTCGAGAAAGTCGTCCGAACGACGCTCGATCTCCGTGGCTACGGCACTAATCAGTTTAAGCCGTTCGGCCGTCGTCATACTGCCCCACGGACCATTGAGCGCTGCCTTTGCCGCCGCGACAGCGTCGGCCACGTCAGCTTCGCTCGCTTCATGAACCGTGCCAATCTCCCGGCCGGTCGCCGGGTTAACGTTGACAAACGTCTTGCCATCCCCGCCCTCGCGATATGAACCCGCGATGAAATTAAGAATGGTGTCGGTCACGGATCTAGACATATTGCTGTTCATCTGCTTACTTCGTTCCAATCTTATCTGCATGTGCAGACTTCTTAGTGCTGTCGCCCGCCGATCGCTGACAAGCCGGCGTTCGCACATGCAATATCGAGTTCTTCAGACCCACCCGAGACGCCGATTGCGCCGACGAATTCGCCGTCGATTACGATCGGCAGTCCTCCGCCGAACATTACAATTCCCGGTTGAATCGCCAGACCGGTGCTCAGAGCTGGATTGCCCGCTACCATCTGGTACACTTCAAGGGTCGAAACCCTGAAGCTGGCAGCGGTATAAGCCTTGTCCTGAGCGATCTGCGACGAGGGGAATGGTGCGCCGCTCGCGCGCAGCATTGCCACCAAATCGCCCCCTCCCCCGATGACTGCGGCAACGACCGCGCAGCCGGCTTCCTGTCCCTTGGCAACCGAAGCCGAAACCGCTTGAGCGGCAAGGGCGTGTCCGATTGTCCGGATGGTCACCAGGCCGTCCATGGTCAGGTATTGACCGTCATGAAGCGGTCGTTCAGTGCCTTTTCATAATAGAAGATCGCCTTGCCGGCATTCTCGGCCTGCCACATGCGGCGTGGGTTGTCCGGATAGTAGAAATAACCGCCGCTGAACGTCTCGTTGCGATTGCCGGACGGGTCGAAGAAATAGATCGTCTGGCCGCGGGTGATACCATGGCGCGTCGGCCCGATATCGAGCGAGATATCGTAACGGCTGATAATGTCAGCTGCGTGCCCGACGTCATGCCAGGATTCAAGGCAGAAAGAGGTGTGGTGAATACGGCCGTCTTCCGGATATCCCAGAAAAGCGACGTCGTGGGCCTTGTTGCTGCACGACAGGAATATTCCGAGGCGTTGACCGGAGGCTTCGTCGACCAATTCCTCGGTTACTGAGAAGTCCAGAGCTTCGACGAAAATCTTGGCGCTTGCTGAAATGTCCACGCCGTTGAGTGCGCAATGATCAAAACGCGTCGCGCGCATTCCTCGCGGTTCGGCAATCCAGACATCGGGATTTCGGACTGCAGGTCCGGTTTCGGACAGCTCCATTTCCGCAAAAAGGTCGAACATATGTCCGGTTGGCGTATTGAAACGGATCTTCCGCCCAACCCCGGGTTCCTCACCGGCCGGAATGACATCGACATGCACGCCCGCATCGAGCAGGCGCTCGGCAAAATGATCCAAGTCCGAATCCTTCGCGACCTTGAACCCCATTCTGTCCAGACCGGCCGAATCCGCCTCGCGCAGGATGATGCTGTGGCGGTCAAACTCATCGAAAGCCTGGAAAAAGGCGCGACCGCCTTCAACGCTGACGAGATTGAGACCGATCCGGTCGCGATAATGAAGGATGGACTCTTCAAGGTCCAGAACCCGCAACTGCACATATCCAGGGCGGAGTACACCGGTCAAAGCCATTCTAGTTCTCCTAGTCCAATCAGGCCTTCAGGCCGTTGGTGAAAAATTCAGACACAATTCGATTGAAACTGGCCATCCGTTCGATCTGGACCCAATGGCCGCACTCGCCGAACACCTGCAAGTCGGCGCGGGGCAGCAGATTTGCCATGCGCACACTCGAGTCCAACGGAATGACCTGATCGAAACGACCGTGCAGGATCAGTGTCTCATGCTTCAACGCGGCAATATCTTCTTCGCGGCTTGCCAACATCGCTACATTGCGCTGACGGTCTTCGCCGCCAAAGGTCGCGTGATAGGGCTCATGCGCGTCCGGTCGCGCGCTCGCTTCGTACCGGGACTGGATCAGGTCTTCCGTCAGCCTGCTCTGATCCCAAGCCAGAAACTTTAGAGAAGAGCGCATGGCCTCTACCGATGGTTCATAGCCCCAGACTTGATCCAGTGCCGGTGTGATCGGAAAATTAATGCCCGCCGGCCCCATTAGCACAGCCCGTTCCACGCGATCTGGATGGGCGATCATGAAAGCGAGGGTAATACCGCCGCCGAACGAGTTGCCGACCATTGACACCTTGTCGATACCCATTTCGTCAAGCAAGGTGACTAACTGGCTGACCCAGACCTGCTTGTCTTCGATCCTGCCCTTGGAATCGGAATAGCCGAACCCAAACATATCCGGTGCGATAACGCGGAAACGCTTGGCAAGTTCAGGCATGTTTAGCCGCCAATTAGCCCAAGCGGTTACTCCGGGACCGGATCCGTGGATCAGCAGAACCGGAGCGCCCTCTCCCACATCATGATAGTTGGTTACACTGCCATCGACAACCAGCGACGTGCCGATCTCGGGGCGCGCGACATCTTTCATTACGGCCACCTTAGCTCTCCCAATCTATCATTTTCTACACTCCTGCGCCGCTATTTTCTGTCGCTAAAATGGGAAATGCATTGCTTAGAACGCTTCAAACGACTTACTCATTATTGCACTAAAGAGAACGCATTTGCAAATGGGGAATGCATGTCGCGGATTATGTGCCTGCGAGACGCATTTTGCGAAGGCTCAGTCCAATCCCTCAGCTTTGAACGCGGCCCCCACTGCGGGACGCTGACCGATCTTGCCGGAATAAGCGCCAAGCGCGGGATAGCCGGACATATCGATCCCCACATATCGCGTCCATCCCAGCATCACGAACAGGTAAATATCCGCAACGCTGAACGCATTGCCGGCGTAATAATCTCGACCGGTTAGCTCCTTTTCGAGCAGAGAAAGGTGATTCTGGACCGATACTGCTGCTGCCGCCTTGAGATCGTCAGACGTTCCGGGAGCAAATAGGGGCACAAAGGCCTTGTGGAATTCAGAGCTTAGGAAGTTGAGACGGCTCAAAAACTGATAGCGCTCAAGGCTCCCCTCGCTTGGTGCCAGCCCAGATAACGGACTCTGATCAGCGACATAAAGCAAAATAGCCGGATTTTCCGTCAAAATTTGGCCACTGTCCAAGACAAGGGCCGGGACTTTCCCGGAGGAATTGACCATCAAAAAATTGTCGCCTGCGTCGGTCTTGCGGGTGGCGAGATCGACCTTTACCGCTTCAAAATCCGCACCAATTTCGAGAAGGGCAATATGTGGAGCGAGCGAGCAGGCACCGGGGCTGATGAACAACTGCATTGTGGTTCTCCTCTTGCATCTTTCAGTAAAAACGACCGCAGAAAAATCTCTACTGTCAGATCGGCGTCGCCAGCAGGGTGGCAATGCGGTGGGTATCGTAGACGCACGTTCGGCTCATGAGCATTGCAGCGCCGTCCTCAACAAGAAACCGATCAACATACTTCCCCGCGTTGTAAATGCGCGTCTCACCGTCGTTACGGGTTTGCAGCACGGCATAGCTCGCCTCAGCAGTAACCACGTGAGCATCGACCGCCGTTAGGACCGCTCGCGAGATCAAGTGGCGACTGAAGTGTTCAGGAAAGACGTTGGCTCGACGCAACGCGACCACGCGGTCGGCGAGCATGCCTTTGCTGTCGCAATACATGACCGCAGCCGGAAAGCCGTTGTCCACGTTCTCGCGGGCTATCACTTGATATAAACAGTCATCCACGAAGAACTCCGGCCACTCCTCGAGCCGTCCGTCATCCAAGCAAAGACCATAAGCAGCGTTCAAAGAATCGACAAGACCCTGTAGAACGGGATCAACCAGGCTCACGCGAGCACCTCCGCGGTCGAAGGGGCTAAAGCATCGTCCATCAGCTCCAGATATCCTTTCCAGAACCCGCGTACGGCGTTCTCATCCATGCCCATCGGCGCGTAGTATCCGCGCACGTCATCCCCGCCCATTTCGATGAAGTTGTATTTGCCTTCCGCTCCAACGGTACCTTGCTGGCACAGTTCAACCGCCTCGCCGTCCTCCATCGATATCAGCCCGGAAGGTCCCACCAAATTCAGGTTGCGCAGCCGGTGTCGGGTCGTTTCCTCATCGTCATCGGCGTAACCAAAATAGGTCCAGACCAGTTCGGTCTTGTCAACGCTATGTGTCACGATCTGTCGCGTCGCCAGCGTGTTTTGGATCTGCTGCAGCACAACGGATGGAAACAGCGACTGAATATGCAGCCCGATATCATCTGCAATCTCCGGCCGGAACTGGAGTAGACTTTCATCCTGCAATTTCGTGGCCCCCTGCATCTCCCGATTGGCCTCGTCACCAAATGACGTATAATCGATGTCACCCTTAGGCTTTGAGACGGTAAAGACGTTATGGAAGCCTTGCTCGGCAAGCTCCCCGGCGCTGTCCTGGCTTTGGCGATAGATGCCGAAGGTTGGATAGAACAGGTGCAGCAAGGCACCATGATAGCTATCCCGACTGTTTTCGGAATAGAGCTTCCAGTTGCCGGACATGTACTGACGTGCATAGCCCAGCACTTTGACTGGACGATGGAAAACCCTATCAATATATTTGCGCATCACAGGACCCAGGAAATCCTCAAGCGGCTCCATCTCCAACGAAAACGTTCCGAACACCATCCCCTTGTAGCTTTCAACCCGTAGCGTTTCGAGCGAGTGATTGGCCGGGTCGAAATCCTTGTCATACCCCCCGACGCCCTTCATGCCACGCCGGAACGGCACGCCAACCAGCTTACCTTCGGCATCGTATGCCCACTGGTGATATACACAGACGAACGCGCCATCTGCCTGGTTGCCGCGTAGCGACCGGCACACCGTTGCTCCTTTGTGCGCGCATCGGTTAACCCAGGCATGAATCTGGCCCTCTCGTCCACGCACCAAAACCACGGGTGTTTCGCCGACATGCGTCGCTCGAAAATCGCCAGCATTGGGGACTTCCGCATCGAGCCCCAGGTAGCACCAGGTTCGACCTTTGAAGACGTTTCGCTGCTCAGCGGCGAAGACGTCCGGCTCGTGGTAGACCCTGTAGTCGATCGCCGTCGGAGTGGATCGTTCAGCCTCTACCCGTCCGATGGAATTCATTTCGTTTCTCCTCCAAAGCCCTGTCCCGATGCGAGTTGTCCGCAGATGCGCATCGCGCTGAGCATCATTGAAGAGTCCGCCTTGCCAGTGCCGACGATGTCATAGGCAGTGCCATGGGCAACCGACATGTGGAGATAGGGCGGCCCCATCATGATCACGCAGTTGCCGGAAAATCCCCACGTCTTGACGGCAATATGCCCCTGGTCGTGGAACATGGCCAAAACCATGTCGTAGCGACCCTCAATACACTGGCGGAAGACCGAGTCCGGTGCGACGGGTCCTTCAACGGCGATCCCCATGGCCTTCGCCTGCTCGACACCCGGCGCAATGGAGAGCCGCTCTTCGTCGCCCATGGCATGGGGATTGAGCCCGGCAACCACAATCCTCGGGTGGGTAATGCCCCAGGACCGCATGGCGTCGTTGACCTGCCCGATAGCACTAGCCACCAAGTCAGCCGTTATGACGTCGATCACTTGGCGTAGGGGCATATGATCAGTCAAATGCGCGACTCGTAAAGGTCCGGTCAAAAGAACAAGATAGCTCTCACCAGGTGTGGGGCTGATGACTTTGTCCAGCTTCCCTGCCATCTTGAGAGAGCCGGTACTGATCGGACCCATGATCGTCGCCGCGAAGGACCCGTCTCGCGCTAGCGCGTCCAGTTGATCGAGCCATTCCGCGGTGGCGTGACCCGCGGCCTCGGTATCTTCGCCCAGCGGTAGAAACCCAGCGGGCAAGGCCCCGGTATCAATCACGTCGATAACGCCCCGATCGTCGCTTGGCATCTCGAACGATCTCATGATACGAACGCGCGCTTTCACGCCTGTGAAGTCGACAGCCCGCTCTACGGCAGCGGCCGATCCGACCAGAACAGGGACCGATTCGTCGTGAACGCGACCGCTTGCAAGGGCCTTGACTACAACCTCCGGACCGATACCCGCTGGGTCACCTATCAGCGTACCAACAACCGGCCTAGGGCCTGACGAGACCATCAGTCGGTTAGATGCTGTAGACATCGAGCATGGTCTTCGCGACGTCGTTGATAACAATCGTCTTCTTGCGCCTGATTACGAAGGAATTGCCTGCCGGAGAGAGATCATAGTGCGCGGTTCCGCTGTAGACGGTAACATCCCCTTCAAGCACCGATGTCACGGACCATGACGTGCGCGCATGCAACGCATCGTCCGTGTCCTCCAGAGATAGCAGGCTAAATATATGCTGTGTACGAGGAGGAGGCGTACTAGCCGAAGACCGACCAGTCCGGATGCGAAAGATCCTATCTTCCAGCCCGCCCCGATTATGGTAATAAATCAGGGAAATTTCACGTTGCGGATCGACCGTCAGGCGTTCGCGGTCATCCCAGGCAGGCACCCAATATTCAGCGTCCTCGGCATAGAGTGCGAGCCAGGAATCCCAGTCTTTTTCATCGAGCGCTTGAGCCTCCCGGCCCAAAAAACGGCAAACCGTTACCCATCTTGCATCTACGTCCGTCAAGAAATCAATTCCTTGTCCCCAAAAGCCATTAGTTCAGCGCTTTCACGATCAATCGCCAAGTGCATCCGGTTCACCCACTCATCGTGAATCGCCACGTAAAGGCCTTCGTCAGCCACGGCGGGACTGCTAAGAACTGCGTCTACGCCCAACCCCACACCGAATTGGCCGGCTCCCCGTTCCCACCTTGGGGCACCGCGCGACATGTCGTTCATCCGGCCTTCTCCGGCAGCAAAAGCGATCTGGCAATTATTAAACTCAGTTAGATCGTCAGGCGTGGCCATGCCGCTAGCGTTGAAGAAGTCTTCATACTGGCGAATCCGCAAAGCACGGGCTTTGGCACTTTCGCCAACGGGCGCAATGCAATATGTCGTAACTTCGGTTTCATCGACGGACACAGGTTGAATGATCCTGATTTGACTACTGGTCTGGTCCATCAGAAACACATTAGGAAACAGTTGCAGATTGCGGATGCGCTTGTTCATCCATAATGCTTTCTCATCGCCATGACTGGCAGTGAGCCACTCAAGCGCCTCAAAGTTAGGCCGGTCGCTGAAATTCGCGTAGTCAGCCCATAATACAGTATGGCCATTCTTGAAAGAAAACGAGCCGCCATCCTGCCGATTGAAATTCGCAAAGTCGATAGCTTTTGTATCGTTCTTCGATTCACCTAGGACACGCCTTTGAACGGTCATGAAGTAGTTCGCGTGTACCGTGCTGACGTGGTACCCATCCAGCCCATTCTCAACCTGCATTTTCCAGTTACCCCGATAACGGTAACGCGTTGCGCCAGGAATTACCTCCAGTTCGCCGTTCTTTGATTGGTCGACCAGCAGATCAATGAAGGCTTTAGAACCGGATAAATAATCCTCAAGCGGTAAGACGTCTTCGGTAAGGCTGGCGAAGATGAAGCCGCGATAGCTTTCGACGCGCGCAATTTGCGGTAAGCCGAAATCGGCTTTGTTGAAGGCGGGAGCATAGCCGCCAGCCGCTTCTTCCGTTACATCCAGAAGGTCCCCTGCAGACGAATATGTCCATCCGTGGAACGGGCACATGAAAACCTTCTTGCTGCCAGCCTTCTCCCGACATACCCGTGCCCCCCTATGCGCGCAGGCATTAATCATGCCGCGGATAACACCCGCCCTGTCGCGCGAGATGATGATGGGCACCCGCCCGATTTTCGTCGTGACGAAATCGTGCGGCTTGGCGACCTGACTCTCGTGCGCAACGAATACCCAATTGCGTTCGAAGACATACTTAAGCTCAAGCTCGAAAATATCGGGGTCAGTAAAAGCTGCGCGATCAACCTGATATATACCACGCGCCGGATCCTTGGACAGCCAGGATTGCAGACGCCCCCGAAGGACCTGCAGATCTTGTATACGGCCCGCCAGATCTTCCATAGCATTCATGTTTGATCTCTCCCGCACTTATTGATCCTCAGTCAGCCGCCGATAATGACGATCCCAAACTGCCAAGCCACGATTTCCCAAAATCCACCGGAAAAACAGGGAACGCGCACCTCGTGCTAAGGAACGACTCGAAACCCGGACTTGCATTGAGCCTAGTACACGGATAATTTTTGTCGTGCAATGTATTGCACACTATGAAATATGGGGCTAGACGCTTTCATGCGACCGTGCTCCATTGCGCGACTGCCTGCGCCTCTTTCTCGAAAAAGAGCGTCCGGAACAAAGATTAAGGGGAGAAGCTGCCAATGCCATCGGTCACAGAGCTTGGATATCTCGGCCTTTCGGTGACAAATCTTGCTGCGTGGCGGACCTACGCAGCCGAGGTTGCCGGGATGGAAGTCGTCGATGACGGAGAGGGCGATCGCATCTACCTCCGGATGGACGCGTGGCACCATCGCATTGTGCTACACGCGGGCGAGGTCGACGACCTCGCCTACCTCGGATGGCGGGTTGGCGATCCAGTTGAGTTTGAGGCTATGGTTGGCAAGTTATCGGCTGCGGGTATCGCAGTTACCGTTGCGAGCGATGCCGAAGCGCGTGAGCGCCGCGTCCTGGCGCTGGCAAAACTCGTGGATCCAGGCGGTAACCCAACCGAAATCTTTTACGGTCCTCAAGTGGATGCTCATAAACCTTTCCACCCCGGTCGGGCAATGTTCGGGCGCTTCTTGACCGGTTCGGAGGGCCTCGGCCATTGTATATTGCGCCAAGATGATGTCGCCGCAGCAGCCAGCTTTTATGGTTTGCTGGGCCTGCGCGGTTCGGTCGAATACCATCTGCATCTGCCCAACGGCATGGTTGCGTCGCCCTACTTCATGCATTGTAATGATCGCCAGCATTCGATCGCCTTCGGCCTCGGCCCGATGGAAAAGCGCATCAATCACCTGATGTTTGAATATACCCATCTCGACGACGTAGGTCTTGCACACGATATCGTGCGGGAGCGGCAAATCGATGTTGCGCTACAGCTCGGTAAGCATGCTAACGACCAAGCTCTTACGTTCTATTGCGCCAATCCTTCAGGGTGGTTGTGGGAGTTCGGATGGGGTGCCCGCAAAGCCCCCAAACAGCAGGAATTCTACACCCGCGATATTTTCGGTCACGGAAATGAAGCCCAGGGATATGGTATGGATGTTCCTCTCATGTAAGAGGGCTTGAGATCGGCTGTCAAACTAGAATGCAAGAGGATTACATAGCACGATGTCAAATAAGGTACGCCTTTGCCCAGTTGCCGATGTGAAGGAGGGCGAGCCCGTAGGCGTGTTCCTCGAGCACTTGCCAGCACTGGCTGTCTACTACGTCAGCGGGGATATATATGTCACCGATAATATGTGTACCCATGGAAACGCAATGCTGACCGACGGATACCAGGATGGAGGTATCATTGAATGTCCGTTTCATGGCGGCTCGTTCGATATTGTCACCGGTGCAGCCAAGGCATTTCCCTGCCAAGTACCGATCAAGACCTACACCGTGGCAATCGACGAGGGCTGGGTTTGGATCGACAAGCCGGGGGAGCCAAGCCGAAAATGACCAGCGCGACATTTGATCGACTTCGGCTGCAGCAATTTGCGAGCGACTTAAACGCAACCCATGCTGAATTTATTGATGAAGATCGGCTGGAGGAATGGGCCGAACTCTTTGTATCCAATTGCACCTACAGGGTCATAGCGCGTGAAAACTTTGACCGCAATTTGACGTTAGCCGCGATATTCTGCGACAGCAGGGGCATGCTGCTTGACCGCATCGTGTCACTGCGCAAGGCGAATATCTTTCCCGTTCACAACTACCGCCATATTCTTGGTCCAACACGCATCGTTTCGGAACGGGGATTAACGGTTACCGCACAAACCAATTACGTCGTTCTTATGACGCGAACCGACGGGCACACGACAATATACAATTCTGGAAAGTATATTGACGAGATAGAATGCGACGAAGACCAATCGCGTTTTATTTCAAAGATCGCTGTATTCGATACCAATGTCATGGACACGATGATGGTTCGTCCAATCTGACGCTTTTTTTGGGAGTTTAGCCATGGTAGAAACAGCGCTTAAAGACAAAGTGGCTTCGGAAACGACGGGCACAGCTGGCTACCGTGTTCCTTATCGGGTATTCACTGATCCGGCCTATTACCGGCGCGAACAAGAGCAAATCTTCCAGGGTGAGACCTGGTCGTTCGTCGCTCTGGAAGCAGAGGTGCCTGAGGCGGGTGACTTTAAGTCCACGTTCATCGGTGAAACGCCGGTGATAGTAACCCGCGCAAGCGACGGCCGAGTTCATGTTATGGTGAACCGCTGCGCCCACCGCGGTGCAATGGTCTGCCGCGAGGTTCGCGGCAACCGGCCCAACCTTGAATGCGTGTATCATCAGTGGGCTTACGATTTGGAAGGTAATCTCGTCGGGGTTCCGTTCCGCCGCGGGCTCAAGGGTCAAGGCGGCATGCCAAGCGACTTCGACATGAAGCAGCATGGTCTTAAGAAGTTGCGCGCTGGCTCGGTAGATGGCCTTGTGTTTGCAACTTTTTCAGAGACTGTTGAACCTCTAACGGACTTCTTAGGTCCGATTGTGGTCGAGCAAATCGCGCGCATCATGTGCAAGCCAATCAAGGTTCTTGGAGATCAACGGCAGAAGGTTCACGGCAACTGGAAGCTTTATGCGGAAAACACCCGCGACCCCTATCATGCGAGCTTGCTCCATCTGTTTCATAATACTTTTGGGCTCTACCGCTCTACCCAGACTGGCAAGAGTGTCATGGACGCGAGCAAGCGCCATTCGCTGCTTTACTCGATTGCTGCGAGTAACGACGATGCGTCAGACAAAAAGGCCTATGGCGACTCACGAACTTTCGATACTGAGTTCAAGCTTCAGGATATGTCGCTCCTGAAGGGTCGGCAGGAATTCGATGACGGAGTTTCCCTCGTCATCCTCGCCGTGTTCCCAAACCTGGTTCTCCAACAGATTCAGAACACGCTGGCGGTCCGGCAAATTGTGACGCAGGGCACCAATGCGTTTGAACTTGTCTGGACCCATTTCGGGTACGCGGACGATGACGCCGAGATGCAATCGATCCGGCAAAAACAGGCGAATCTGATCGGGCCTGCCGGGCTGATCTCGATGGAAGATGGCGAAGCGGTCGAGATCGTGCAGCGATCCATTATTGGCGAGAATGACGCGACATCCTACATCGCCATGGGTGGCGGTAGCCCGGATGACGCCGATCATCTGGTCACCGAGGGCGCAATTATCGGATTTTGGCACAACTATGAGAAGCTGGTTGGATACGAGTTCAATTCATGAACAAAACGATCGATTTCTATTTCGATTTTATTAGTCCCTTTAGCTATCTTGCGCAGCTAAAGCTTCCAGACTTGGCACGCAAGACAGGTTGCACGCTCGAATATTGGCCGATTGACATTCCAGAAGCGAAAATTGCTGCCGGCAATTATGGGCCCTCCAACCGGGAAGTGGTGCCGAAGATCAAGGTCATGATGGCCGATCTGCAGCGGTGGGCTATCAAATATGCAGCGCCATTGAAGTTCCCCGCCAGTTTCGCCTGTGCGGACTGGAATTGCGCGGTGCTCTACGCTCGCAGCCAAGGTAAGGCCGAGGCATTTGTAACGGCAGCGTACCATCAGATCTGGGGGCTTGGCATCGATCCAGGCAATGCCAGTGAGCTGCGTCGGTGCGCCCACGACGTAGGGCTTGATGCTGATGCATTGTTACAGTTTGTTAATTCGTCCATTGGCCGGAACGAATTTCGTAAAGTGCGGAGTCAAGCTTACCAGAGGGGTGTGTTTGGCGCACCGCTAATGTTTGTCGATGAACAGATATTTTGGGGCAACGATCGGCTCGATTTTCTTGAATCGTACTTGATCAATAGCCGATAGTCTATTTTGATTTGGAATCGTGTTTATGTTGATCGAAGAACAAACAGAGCCGTCCGTTGACTCTATGGCCGCTAAGCTGATCTTTGGAGAGTTTTCTGCATGGGCGCACAATATTGCAGCGAGAAATGGCGATTGCCATGCTGATTTCGCAAGGCTCGACAAATGTGACGCTATTGTTCCCGATCAGGAACTGGCATCAAGGGATTCATCTATCGGTGGCGCTGTTCAAGTCTTTGAGCAACGCTCATTAACCCAGATCTTCAAGCAGTTTTTCGGAAGGCTAATAACCTCGTTCAAAGATTGGCCTTATAAATAAAATCGTTCATGGACATGACATTTAGTCAATTTTCCAGACGGAAGAATTGTTACTAGTTGTATCTAGGTTGTTTCACTTGATAAACGATTACTTTAAGTACTTATAATAATAATAATATAAAGGATAAATGTGGTGGAAATTTCACTTTATTCTATCAGGGAGAGAAAAATGAACACTATTTTGCGCATTGCTAGGAAGCGGGCATTCTTTTTGGCGGGCAGCAGCTTAGCGATTGGATATATAGTCGCATCGTCGACCTCGGCCTGGGCCCAGGATGCGGCAGCTCCCCAAGCCGCTAGTGAGCAGAGCAGGGGAGGTCTCGACGATATTGTCGTAACCGCACGCAAACGCGAGGAGAATGCGCAGGACACGCCAATTGCCATCACGGCAATGAGCGGCAGTATGATTGAAGACCGGCAGATCGCTAACGTGGCGCAGGTCGCATCCTACGCACCAAACGTCAATATTCAGCCGGTAGGCAATATCTCTGGGTCTAGCGCGTCGCTCACAGCCTTCATCCGCGGTGTCGGTCAAACCGACTTCAATATCACAGTAGATCCTGGTGTCGGAATCTATGTTGATGGCGTCTATGTTGCGCGTTCGGTCGGCGGTCTGCTCGACATGGCCGATATCGGCAGTGTGCAGATTCTGCGCGGGCCGCAGGGCACACTGTTTGGCAAGAATACGATCGGCGGCGCAATCATTGTCAACAGCAAACAGCCGACGGACAAATTCGAGTTGCAGCTTGAGGCGACAACCGGACGGTTCAACCGAGCCGACGTTAAGGGCATTGTGAATATACCCATCAGCGATACACTCGCCATGCGCGCAGTTGCCTCCTACGAAACGCGAGACGGGTACCAACGTCGCTTGTTCGACGGCGGCCGGCAAGGCGACAAGGACAGCTTTTCAGGACGTGTAACGTTTAAGTGGGAACCTAGCGATGCTTTCACCGCGACCCTCGCGGGCGACGTGAACATCCGCCGAGAAGCATCAGCAGCCTACACGCTCGTTGAGAATCGGGACTCGCCCGACCTATTGCAGATCGTGAACATTAACGGTCGGACGGTGGCATTTCCCAGCTCCAACTTCGGATATAACAAACTTGGCGGCGGTGCTGGGCAGTGCGGCGCACCTGGAGAGCTTGCTCCAGTTAGTAATCCCAATTGCGTCTCCTCTCGTTGGCTAACCGACGACATCGACGAGACCTGGGCCGGTGGCCCCAACCGATCCGATTTCGACCTCTGGGGAACGAACTTGACGCTGGAATACGACATGGGAGATGTGACGCTTAAGTCGATCAGCGCCTATCGCGACCAGAAGTCGACTATTGAATTTGATTTTGACGTGACCCCGCTTGAGGTGCTGGGTCTTACCAACAATATCGATCTCTGGCAGGCGTCACAGGAGCTTCAACTGATAGGAAGCGTACTAGATGACCGGCTTAAATTCACCCTGGGTGCCTTTTACCTTAAGGAGAAAGGTGAGGACATCGAACCATTACGATTCGGCTTTGCTAATTTCTTCAGCGGTGGCAAAATTAACAATGACAGCTACGCCGCTTATCTTCAGGCAACGTTCGACGTTACAGATCGCCTGTCAATAACTCCCGGTATTCGCTACACAGATGAGACCAAACGCTTCGATCCTTCGGCACAGGTCATTACGCGTGATTATACGCAAGGCGTACTTCCGCCATATCCTGATGGCGTATTTATACAGTATAGTCGCTGCATTGTCGGACAGGCGGTACCGCAGCTTCTGCCAAATGGGTTCCCTGACCCGGCGTGTGTGCCTGCGGCGGTCAATCCCGGCGGCAACCATCCCATTCCTGCCGTCGAGGTTAATGCAAAGGCGAAGGAATGGACACCGTCGGTCGCGGCGAACTACCAGTTAACGGATGACATCATGGGGTATGCCTCCTACTCGAAGGGCTTTAAAAATGGTGGCTTCAGCCAACGCATCTTCCCGGCCGAACAAGTCACGCCCTCGTTTACACCGGAATTCGTGACATCTTATGAAATCGGCCTTAAAACCGAACTGTTCGATCGGCGCCTCCGCTTGAACCTGGCGTTGTTTCAATCGGATTACTCCGACATCCAGATCGTCGTGAACGAGGGGATCGCGCCGAAGGTACGCAACGCCGGCAAGGGACGGATCAAAGGCTTCGAAGTCGAAGGACAGGCAGCTCCAACCGATTGGCTGCGGATCGATTATGGCCTAGGTTATCTCGACGCCAAATATCGCACAGTTGATCCGTCAGCGTTTCCCGTCATGCTCGGTTCGAAATTCGCTTTCGTGCCCGAGTGGACGACGACCGTGGCAGCCAACATTACCGCATTCGACAACGACAACGGTAAGCTGACAATCCGAGGAGATTGGTACTATCAAAGCGGCACCTTCAAGGATGCCGTCAACAACCCGCAACTGTATCAATCAGGCTACAGCGTCTTTGGTGCGAACGCATCTTACGCGCTGCCAGGCGAACATTTCACCGTAACTGCTGGCGTAACCAATTTGGCCGACAAGCGCTACATCCAAGGCGGATATGTCGATTTGGACGTTGGCGGTGCGGCAGGCGCCACTTATTCCCGACCACGCGAATGGTTTCTCAAAGTAGGCTACAAGTATTGATCATTGGGGCCAGGGGCGGTGACACACGCCGTCCCTGGTACTTGGCAACATGAAGGCGGCAGAACAATGACGATCGCAGTTCTCTTCACTGAATCTCTAAAACAATCGGTTTTGGCTGCCACCCACCCATGAAACGTATTGTGGTCGCCATAACCGGAGCGACAGGTGCGATATATGGGCAGCGTCTATTATCAATGCTGAGAGATCATGGAGGCTGGGAAACCCATCTCATCATGTCGCAAGCCGCCTTGCTTAACATCCGCGAGGAACTTGTTGACGGTCGTCAGCAGATCGAGGCCGCCGCCGATGTGCTTCACAGCATTCGCAATGTTGGCGCAAGCATCGCGAGCGGTTCTTTCCTGTGCGAGGGTATGGTGATCGCTCCATGTTCGATGAGGACGCTCGCCGCGGTTGCCAACGGGCTATCCGACAATTTGATCACACGCGCAGCTGACGTCATGCTCAAGGAAAGGCGCAAATTGGTGATGATGACGCGTGAAACACCGCTAAACCTCGCACACCTGCGCAACATGATCGCATGCACTGAAATGGGAGCGGTGATTTTTCCTCCGGTTCCTGCATTTTATAGCCGCCCCATCGACCTGTGCGACATCGTCGATCATAGCTGTATGCGGGTGCTCGATCAGTTTGGCGTACATGGTAACATACAGGATCGCTGGCAGGGCCTTACCGGCGAACGCGCCGAAACTTCGACCCCACTCCAACCCGAAAGGCAGTGATGATGGATTGGATGATCAGACGTAGGGATGTGTTAGGGGCCTGCGCGGCCGGAGCTGCAGCAACAGGCTTGGGAAGCTTTCTTCTTAGAATGCCAAGAGCGCACTATGGCGTCACGTTGGTTGAGGAAAGCGCCGTCCCCGAAAGCCGCCAGTTCGCCTCCGCGTTGGCTGTTGGCGGATCAGTAGATAAAGTAATCCGTATCGACCGCTCGCTCAACGGGTTGCTCGAAGAGCTCGAAGCGCCAGTAGGCATGATTGTTGGGCTAACCTCTGACCCCGCCGCGATGATCGCCGGCATGGTGTTGAGCCATCGTGGCGCTTATTCGCGTCTTCTTTGGCAACATCATTATACAGACAGTAGGTGGGTTCATCGGACCGTGGGCGAAGCTCGCCTCCTCGAGGCCGCAGCGCACGACTGGCCAGTGGCGGTCGCGCAAAAGTTGCGTGACGCCGTTGATGGCAGATCTGAGCCATCGGCGAACATCTGCACATCAGCCGAGTGCTCGCTGCCCGACAGCAGCCCGGGTATGCTGACTTCGTGGGTTTATGAATTGGAAGGACACCGGTCATGAGCCCTATTCTTCCCCAGGGAATTGCACCTGCCGACTTCGAAAAGGCGCTTGACGAGCTCGTCGGGGTGGTAGGCAAAGCGTGGGTGTTCATTGATGAACAACCTCTTTCGAGTTATCGCGACGCTTATTCGCCACTAGCCGATGATGCCATGCTGCCGTCCGCAGCGGTTGCACCTGACGGGGTCGAACAGATTCAGAAGATCCTGGCGATCGCCAACGCATACAAAATCCCGCTCTGGACGATCGGCACCGGTCGAAATCTTGCCTATGGCGGCCCTGCCCCCCGCAAGTCCGGCTACGTCATCCTCGACCTGCGACGCATGAACAGAATTCTCGAAGTCAACGAAAAATACGGTTACGCTCTTGTCGAACCGGGTGTATCGTACATGCAGTTATACCGGCACCTGCGCGCAATTGGCAGTAAGTTGTGGGTTGATCCAGCTGCACCGGCATGGGGCGGCGTGATGGGCAACGCGCTGGAGCATGGGGCAGGCTATACACCTTATGGCGACCATTTCATCATGCAGTGCGGCATGGAAGTGGTGCTCGCTGACGGCGACGTGATACGGACCGGCCAGGGGGCTCTTGCAGGCTCGAAACATTGGCAGGCGACCAAGCACGCCTCTGGGCCTCAGTTCGACGGCATGTTCACCCAATCAAACTTCGGCGTAGTTACCAAAATGGGCATCTGGCTGATGCCTGAACCCCCCGGCTACAAACCTTTCATGATAACTTACCAGCGGGAAGAGGACCTCGAGGCTATCTTCGAGATCACGCGCCCGCTCAAGGTTAATCAGATAATCCCCAACGCCGCTGTCGCAGTTGATCTTTTGTGGGAAGCGTCTGCCAAGACGACGCGTCGTCATTACTTCGATGGCAAGGGCCCCCTGCCACCTTCAATCCGCACTCGGATCGCCTCGGACCTGCATTTGGGGATGTGGAATTACTATGGGGCGCTGTATGGACCACTTCCTGTGATCGCGAACAACTGGAAGATCGTCGAGGACGCGCTGATGAGCATCCCGGGGGCCAAATTGTATCTCAACCGTGAGAACGACCCGGCCTGGGACTACCGCGTGCGACTGATGCGCGGGGAGCCAAATATGACTGAATTTAGCATCATGAACTGGGTTGGTGGCGGCGGGCATATTAACTTCTCACCGATATCCGCGCCAAGTGGCTCGGAAGCTCTTGCGCAATATAATCTCATCAAGCGGCGCTGCCATGACCATGGGTTCGATTATATCGGCGAGTTTCTCGTCGGTTGGCGCGACATGCATCACATCCTGATGATCATGTACGACCGGGCTGATGAGGCTATGCGCAAAGGTGCCTACGATCTGTTTGGTTTGCTGGTCAATGAGGCGGCGGAAGGCGGCTTTGGAGAGTACCGCACCCACCTCGCTTTCATGGATCAGATCGCCAAGACCTATAAGCATAATGACGGCGCGCTGTGGGACGTTCACCATCGCATCAAGGATGTAATGGACCCAAATGGCATCCTCTCACCGGGCAAGCAGGGCATCTGGCCCAAAGCGATGCGCGCGCTGTCATGATCGAAGCCGCGGGTTCCGCGCCCAAATCAAGGATCGAAGAGCAATGAAGAATTTGGACCACTGGATCGGCGGAGCCCCGGTAGCGCCGGGTGGCAACGCCTACTTCAACGATCTCAACCCGATCGACGACAGTGTATATGCAAGAGTAGCGGCTGGCACTGTCGACGATGTCGATCGCGCGGTACAGGCAGGAACTGTTGCATTTCGCCTCCACCGTGATCTGCCGGCCGCAGTTCGCGAAGGCTGGATGGTCAAGGCAGCAGAGATACTGGAAAGGGATATCGCCAAGTTCCAGGACGTATTGATCGACGAGGTCGGCTCGCCTGTCGCCAAGGCAGGGTTTGAGACCCGATTTGGTATCGGTTTTTTGCGCGCAGCCGCAGGCGTTCCTCGCCGCGTCCGAGGCGAAACAATCCCGTCCGACACCCCAGGTCGTTTCAGCATGAGCTTGCGCCTGCCCGTGGGCGTCGTGGCAGGCATAACCCCGTTCAACGTGCCTCTCATCAAGGGTATAAAGCAGTCGGCCATGGCGCTGGCGACCGGCAACGCTTTTGTACTGCTTCCTTCGGAAGCTGCGCCGCGCCTTGCCGATCTACTCGCCGGGCTGTGGCGTGAGGCGGGCGTACCCGATGGCTTGTTCAACATCGTCTACGGAAATGGCGCGGAGATCGGAGATGCTCTTACCGGCCACGCCAATGTTGCCGCGATAACATTCACCGGTTCGTCCCGCGTGGGCAAGCACATTGCCGAAATCGCAGCGAGGAACCTTAAGAAATATACGCTTGAACTGGGTGGCAAGAGCCCCCTGATCGTCTGTGCCGACGCCGATCTGGACAAAGCTGTTAGCGCAGCGCTGTTCAGTATTTTTATGTATCAAGGTCAGGTATGTATGGGCGCTTCTCGTATTTACGTTGAACGCCCCGTATTCGAAGCTTTTGCCAAAGCCTTCGCCGCCGCAGCCACTGGCGCCAGAACGGGCGACCTTCGCGATCCAACCACCATGTTAGGGCCGATCATTTCCAGCCGCCAGCGTGATCGTGTGCGCAGCCATGTCGATGATGCCCGCGCCAAGGGCGCTGAAGTGCTCGCCGGCGGTGAATGGAATGGCAACTGCTGCGCTGCCACGGTGCTCAGCGGCGTTACTGCTGATATGACCGTGTTTGCAGAAGAAACCTTTGGGCCTGTAACGTCGCTCTATCCGTTCGATACGCTCGAAGAAGCGATCAAACTGGCCAACGAGACCGACTATGGCCTCTCTGCCGCGATATTCACGCGCGACCTCGACAAAGCCTTGCGCTTTGCCAGGGAAGCCGAGAGCGGAATGGTGCACATCAACGCCCCAACCCTGTACGATGAACCGCATGTTCCATTCGGGGGAACCAAAGCTTCCGGGTTCGGACGGGAAGGAACCGAAGCAGATCTTGAGATCATGACCGAATGGAAATGGGTAACAATCCAATCTGCAACGGCTATTGCCAGCAGCCACTGAACGGCAGCGGAAGGAACGGGACATGAACGATTTGGCCGATAGGGCGCGCGGCATTTCCTCTTTGCGCGATTTTCTGGAACTGCTTAAAGATGCAGGCCAAGCGATCACCTGGAGTGATCGGGTGATGCCGGAACCAGACCTGCGAAACATCGCTGTTGCAGCTTCGCGCGATGCCAGCGGCGCGCCTGCCATCATATTCGACAACATTGCGGGCTATCCTGGCAAGCGGACCGTGGTCGGCGTACACGGTTCGTGGGACAATATCGCGCTACTTTTAGGGCGTCCGAAAGGCACGACGATACGCGAACTCTTTTTTGAGATAGCCGGTCGGTGGGGCGACGCCGAGGCGCAGATCAGCTTTGTTCCGGAGGAGCAAGCTCCGGTCCACGAGTGTCGGGTAGAAAGCGGAATTAATCTCTATGATATTCTGCCAGTATACCGTATCAATGAATATGATGGCGGCTTTTACCTCGGAAAGGCATCAGTCGCATCGCGCGATCCGGAAGATCCCGACAATTTTGGCAAACAGAATGTCGGCATCTACCGGCTGCAGCTGCAAGGCCCGGATTGCTTCAGCCTAATGACCATTCCGTCGCACGACATGGGTCGGCAGATCATGGCCGCTGAACGTACCGGTCTGCCGCTCAAAATTGCGGTAATGCTCGGTAATCACCCGGGGCTTGCCGTCTTCGCAGCCACTCCCATAGGTTATGAGGAATCCGAATACTCCTACGCATCCGCGATGATGGGTGCGCCGATCAGACTGACCAAGTCGGGAAACGGTGTCGATATTCTCGCGGACAGCGAAATCGTTATAGAAGCTGAAATGCAATTGGGCGAACGAGTCTTGGAAGGACCATTCGGCGAATTCCCTGGCTCCTATAGCGGCGTCCGGAAGGCGCCACTCTTCAAAGTCACCGCTGTCTCACATCGTCGAGACCCGATCTTCGAAAATATCTACATCGGTCGTGGATGGACCGAACATGATACGCTCATCGGGCTGCACACGTCGGCGCCGATTTACGCACAGTTGCGCAAGGACTTTCCAGAAGTAACCGCAGTCAATGCGCTCTACCAACATGGGTTGACAGGAATTATTTCTGTCAAGAACCGGATGGCTGGTTTTGCCAAGACCGTTGCCCTACGCGCGCTGAGCACCCCTCACGGTGTGATGTACCTCAAGAATCTGATCATGGTCGATGCCGATGTAGATCCCTTTGACCTAAATCAGGTCATGTGGGCGCTTTCAACCCGCACCCGCGCCGACGATATCATCGTGCTGCCGAACATGCCGGCCGTGCCGATCGATCCGTCGGCGGTCGTTCCGGGCAAGGGCCATCGCCTGATCATCGACGCGACAAGCTATCTGCGTCCCGACCCCATTGGCGAAGCGCATCTTGTCAACCCGCCAACCGGCCTGGAAATCGATGCCCTGAGCAAAGCCATCCGGGTACTTCAGCAAGGAGTTGCACAATGAGCGATATGCTGTGTCCACGCTGTTCGAGAGCTAACGCGATAGTAGACTATCAAGGGTGGCAGGACGACACCGTCGTTTGGACGATCTTTCGCTGTATTACATGCTGTTTCTCATGGCGCGACAGCGAGCCCGCTAGCACCATTGGGGTTGGTGCGCGTTCGGCGGACTTCGCTGTCGATGCGGCAAATCTAGATCGCTATCCCAAGATTCTTCAGCAAGTTGGCAAGTGAGGAAGACACGATGACAGATCAAGCCCGCCAGAAGGCTGCGCTTGCAGCGCTCGAAGCCGTCTTGGGTACCGCAGCGGTAGAACGATCTGCAAAAATACTGTCTCGTTACGCTACAGCGCTTGCGACTCCAATCGGTGTCGTGATGCCTAGCGATGTGGGACAGCTGACGGCGGCACTTGCCACAGCAAAAAAGGCCGGTGCTGTGCTGCAGCCCGTCTGTAATGGTGCGCACGGACTTGAAAAAGTTGGCCTGGATCAGGTCATAGTGCTTGATTTGCAGCGCATGAACCGAGTCCTCGAGGTGAATGAGTCACTGGCGTATTGCCTGGTCGAACCCGGCGTCACCTTTCGCGAGCTTGACGCCTATATCAAAGGCAAGGGAATTAAGCTGTGGATCGATTTTACCGGCAATCCCGACGCGAGCGTGGCTGCCAGCTTCGTTAGCCGTAGCGCAGGGTACACGCCCTATTCTGATCATTTCCTGATGCAGTGCGGACTCGAGGTCATGCTTGCCGATGGCAAGATGGTTCGCACCGGCATGGGTGCCATGCCCAAGAGCACCTGCTGGCAGCTGTTCAAGTTCGGCTACGGCCCTTGGATTGACGGGCTGTTCACGCAATCTGATTTTGCCGTGCCGACCAAGGTTGGGACCTGGTTGATGCCAGTACCGCCAGCTTCCAAGACATTCATGGTCACTGTCTCCGACGAGGAAGGGCTTGCGCCGATGTTTGACGTGCTCGGACCGCTCAAGCTCAACATGGTCGTCGCCAATGGCGTAGCCGTAGGTAATGCCTTGCATGAAGCCGCTTTGCTCGGCAGAAAGCGTCGCGACTTTGCCGGTCAAGGTCCCATGGCGGCAAGCGCCGTCAAGGCGGCCGGCCAGTTGATGGGGCTAGGATACTGGAACCTCTATGGCGCGCTTTACGGTTTGCCGGACAACGTTTCGCTTCTGTGGGATAGCGTAAAGAGTGCCTTTGGTTCAGTTCCTGGAGCGAAAGTCATTGCAAACGGAGAGGGTGTCGATCCCAGGCTTTGGTCATGGAGGATGGGCACGATGACCGGTGCTGTGGCAAGCCCACCGACGCAGGTCGCGGGATGGAGCGGCGGCCAAGCGCTCACAGTGAATCCGGTGAGCCCGGTCGATGGGGAAGAAGTGATGCGGCTCTACGCGCTTTCACGTGACGCCTGCGCGCAACACGGTTTCGACCTCCTCAGCGAAACTGTTGCCATCTGGCGGTCCGCCAATCACCGCCAGTTTCTACCTTCCGCTGGCGGGGACAAAAATAGTGTTGAGCGCAGTCGCCAATGTGCCGAAGCTTTAATTGCGATGCAGGCGACCGCCGGGTTTGGTCAAGTGTTCACCGAACCGGGTCTGCGTGCAACCGTCGACAAGACGTTCGCTGAGGGTGGACTATCGATACTGCACGATAAGGTTAAGAAGGCTCTCGACCCCACGGGGCTATTTGCATCCGCCTGATTTGGAGGGCGATCAATCGAGTTGGAGGCATAATGAAAATAGTCTTTGCCATGTCGCTTCTAGTTACGCTGAGCGGCTGCATCGCCGAAGCGAAAGATCAGAAGGCTGACGGCGCGGAAAACTATGCGTTGATGTGCGCCGGATGCCACGATCCTGGCCCAGGACACCCGGCAACCATGTTACTTCAGCAAGCAGGGCGACCAGTGCCAGCACTGATCGGTCGGAAAGATCTTGAGCTTGAATATTTGCGCGCGGTTGTGCGGCAGGGATTAATCGAGATGCCGCCATTTCGTCCAACGGAATTAAGCGAAGCGGAAATTGATGAAATTTATGCTCACATCATGCGCGGAAAGCCCTCAAAACCAGCCACTGCGATTCAGACAACGAAAGAGCCGTAAGAGAGAGAGATTCTATGCAGGACCATAGTTTTCCCAAAGTCGGTAGCTCTAACGGGTGCAGAGCTGTCGATCCTCATCTGGTGCGGCAGATGCAAGCGATGGTAACCCATCTCACCGATGAGGCGCTCAACGCGCAGTTCGGCATAAGTTACAATACGTGGCGTAAGCTGATAGCTGGAAAGCCGGTGCGTGCATCGCTCCTCGCTCGGTTGGAGGCGCGCCTAGCGTCGCTCGGAGCAAAAATTGTGCGAGAGAGCACGTGATATGGAACATAAAAGTTAAGTCTCGGGATTTATCGGATTTATCGAACCAAGCATTACAGTTAGCACTAGTAGGTGAACTGCGCATTGCCTCACCTGATTTGCTTCTCATGACCATGCCGTTGCCTCATCTCAACAGGAATCCCAGATTACCCTTCTGCGACCGGGCTAGCCCTGCCAGCCGAGCGCCCTGCTTGCGCCTTGCGCTGCCTCGATAATTTTTGCCATCTTGGCCTCGCTGAAAACCGCTTTATGTTGAGAGCGGGCTAGGACACTTACCGTCGCAACCAAGCGATTTTGCGAGTCTAGGATCGGCGCTGACACGGCTGATAGTCCCGGCACGAAAGTTCCGAAAGTACGCGCGAAACCAAGTTGCCTCGCCTCGTCAATCAGGGCCTCAAGCCTGAGGTCATCAACAATAATGCCTTCCGCCCGTTCCAGTTTGACCCGTTCCCAAGTCTGTGCTCGGGGACAATACGCCAAGAAGAGGATGCCGGTCGATGACGTCTGCAACGGAAGGACTGACCCCGTGTGCAGCGATGTAGACAGCGGCATTCCTCCATCGACCCACCGAATGACCGTCGGACCGTAGTCGCCCCAAACGCAGAGCAAGCCCGTGGCCTTCAATTCTGCCAGCAGATTTTCCAAATGCATGTTAGCTATCCGTACGGTGTCCAGTCGGGCCATCGCCGCCAAGCCCAGACGTACTGCGAAGCTCCCTAGCGAATATCGTCCGCTCTTTTGGTCCTGCTCGACCACTTCGGTATTGACAAAAGACAGCAAATAACGATGAGCTTGGCTACGAGATAGGCCGGAATTCTCAGCGACTTCTCGGAGATACGCCCCCTCCCCCTTCTTCATCAAAGCCAGGAGGACTCTTACTCCAATTTCAACCGATTGAATCGACTTTCTCGGACTATCATTGTCTTCGAATTTATCTTCAGTCGAATCTATTACTTTTTTTTGGTGGTCCATGATAATCCGATTTGAGTTATGTAGCGATCTGAACATCATCTGACATGGCTCCAGCATACCCAAGCTGGAATTACAGCAGGGCCGTATTATTGCGCATGATCGCGGGTGAAGCAACACGCATACTCATCCGCTCGGTCCCCGCTTGGTCAACGAGTTGAAAGACCAGTCTTATGAGACCTGTGCGCGGGTGGGTGTAGAAGACTGAAAAGCCATCGGTTTTGGTCTTTAGTGCGGGTTGCGCCGCTTCGCGACCATTCAGGCGACAGGCTGTAGTTTCCATTATGAGTTTGTCGCAACGGATGTTATCTGAATTGCGCTAAGCGAGTACAGATAGCGAAACATGTGCTTGCATCAAGTGGCCCCGCTCGTCCGTGCCAGGTTGAGCGGTCGCCGTTTAGCTGGCATCGCGGCCGCGCGATCCCATAGGAAGTCGCCTGAGAAGGCGATATGCCCCCAGCCAACGGGCGAGGTGTGCGCCAACAGTTCGTCCGACACGTCTTCGCCGATCGTGCGAAGAGGCGCGACCGCATCCGCGATGTAGGTCGAGTTCCAATAGACAATCGCGGCAATGATGAGATTAAGGCCCGAGGCGCGGAATTGCTGGGCCTCGTGGGAGCGATCGGCGATGCGGCCCTGTTTGAAAGTGCAGATTGCCTGCGTGAGGAAGTGGCGCTGTTCGGACTTGTTGAGGCCGGCCTGACAGCGTCGGCGCAATGCGGGGCTTTCCAGCCAATCGAGCATGAAGATCGTGCGCTCGACGCGGCCGATCTCACGGAGTGCGAGGTCGAGCTGGTTCTGGCGCTCATAGGCGGCGAGTTTGCGCAGCATTGCCAAGGGCAGGACGGCACCCGCTTTCATCGAGGCGACGAGACGGACGATTTCGTCCCAATGCTGGCGGATGACATCGACCTTCACCCGGTTACCCATTAGTGGTTTCAGCAAGGGATACTGTCCAGGGGCATCGACGCACGCCATCCGGCGATCGGGAAAGTCACGCAGGCGCGGGCAGAAGCGGAATCCGAGCATCCGACACAGTGCGAAAACGTGATCGGTCGCGCCACCGGTGTCGGTGTAATGCGTGTCGATCCCCAGCCCGGTGCTATGGTGAAGCAGGCCGTCGAGTACATAGGGTGCCTCGTGTGTTGCGGCCGAGATGACAGTGACATGATAGGGGCCGTGCTGATCGGAGACGTGCGTGTAAAAGGAAAAGCCCGGATCGACGCCGTATTTGGCGTTGAAGTCCCCGGCGCCGCTGCCGCGCTTACCCGAGCGGAAGAACTGGCCGTCCGATGAGGACGTCGTGCCCTGACCCCATACCGCCGCGATCGGCAGCGCGTGATGGGCATCGATGATCCGTGCCAGCGCGGCTTTGTAGTTGTCGGGTGCGATATAGGCCGATCTTGTCCAGACGAGTTGGTCAGGAGTAACACCCTGAAGCGCCCCGGGTTTTCAGGAGGCAGTTTTCATTTGGCTATGCAGCCATATCGAGGTTCTCGAGGGCTGCATAGTAATTGTCTTCGGCCTCAGCGGGCGGGATGTGCCCGATAGGGCCGAAGAGCCGGTGATTATTGTACCAATCGACCCAGCGCAGCGTTGCCATTTCCACGGCCGAAACGCTTGGCCATGATCGCTGCCGCCAGATGACCTCGGCCTTGTAAAGGCCGTTGATCGTCTCGGCTAAGGCGTTGTCGTAGG
>NZ_JAHRGM010000022.1 GCF_019097845.1 Sphingobium sp. AS12
AATCGGATCGCGAGCCGTCATCCACTCGCCCGACGCCAAGCCCTCCTTGGTGGTGAGCCACGCCGCGCGCTCGGGTCGGCTTCCGACAAGATCGTGAATCTTGGTGGTGCCATCCTCGTCATGGGGAAGATCGTTGATGCCCTGATGCTCGCCATGGAAATAGACGGTGTTTCCGTAGCCATGTGCCGGGGTCAGGATCGTGCGGGCCTGCGTGAACATCATGAAGTCGAGCGCGAGCGACGAACCGGCGGAAGCGGACTGCATTAGCTCGGCCCGGATCATATCGCGCCGGATGAGCATCATCACCTGCATGTTGTCCTTGGACAGCCCGAAACGCGCGCGCTCGGCCTCTGCCGGTGTTGGCGCTGGCTTGGGACCGCGCTGCTCGGTTGCCCCCTTGGGCAGTTCTGCGCCCTTCGCCGCCCGATCTGCAAACCACAGCTCTACGTCAAAGCTGCCATCATTCTCGACCGATGCGACGGCGACGACTGCGCCCTTCTTGGGCAGGATGATCGTGCGCTGCGCATCCAGTTCGGCAATCTCGCTCGCCAGCTTTTCGTAAGCCTCTTCCTGATCGGGAAGTGGTTCGTCATCCTCTCCGATCATCGCAGCGAGGCGCGTTTCCATCGACGCATAGATTTTCGCGAGGTCCTTGGGGAGGTCGCCCCGCTTCGGGTTGCGAATGCGAAGCTCATGGTCCGTCGAAAGATAGCCGTACTGCTTGATCTGCGGAGGGGTTGCCGTCCACGAAAACTGAAGGTCGCCAAGGCCCCACTTCTCGCCAAGCATCCGGCCATTGCGCGAGATATTATGCTCGAACCGATCCTTATCCTCCGCCATGCGCTGCTCGACTAGCTGGTGCAGCACGTCGGGATTTTGGACGATGCCAGCGCCATCCTGCGCGAACAAGTCGGCCTCAAACTCGCCGCCAGCAGCGCGGTAGGCATCGACACCGACATAGCACATTAGCTTGGTCAGTTCGTGATTGCCGGAGTTCATCACCTTGCGAATGGCGCTCGCGTTCTTCTCGTGCGGACGGGTCGCCTCCTTCTCCAACTGGCGATAGACCGCGATCTGTAGCGAACGATCCTCGGTCGCCGCGTAAGCCTGTGCCTGGGCGTCATCGATCTCGCCCGCGCTGTAGAGGTCCATGATCTCGGGATGAAGGTTCGCGATCCGCATGATCCGCGCGGTGCGGGCCACATCGTAGCCGAACATCGCGCCCAACTCTTCTAGGGTGGCCTCGGGACGCTCGGCTCGGATGGCGGCGAAACCCATATACACATCTGGCAGGGCCATCGCTTCGCGCGCGCGGTTCTCGGCCATGCTGATTTCCGTGACCTTGCTCAAGTCATCGACCTTCATGCACGGGAAAGTCAGTACCTTCCGGCTCGCGTCTGCCTCGGCCAATGCCGTGAGAAGGCGGCGGCGGCGATCCCCCGCGATTACCTCATATCCCCCGGCCTCGCGTGGGATGACGACCATGGGCTGAATGAGGCCCACCGACAGCAACGAAGCGGAGATTTCAGCATCGCTCGCGGCGCTGGACGGCTTCTTGCGAACATTCTGCTCGCTGCGGTGAAGCTGATCGACGGTCAGATGCAGGATGGTGGGCTTGGAAGTCTTAGCCATTGTGCTGTTTCCCTTCTTAAAATGGAGCCGAAGGCGATGGCCCCATCGACTTCTGCCAAGTGGCGAACTGGGTCGGGGAATGGCGCAAATATGGGCTGATCGCGGGGGAGGGGGATCACCCGGCCTGCACGGAGCGAAGCGGAGGAAGGACGGGGAAACCCCCGCGATCACCAAGCGGAGCCGCGTAGCGGCGGAGACGGCCAGGCCCTTGCGCCAGGGGGCCGGAACAGGCCCCGCACCACACAATCAAAACGGCGGCGCTGCCGCCTCATATCCTGACCGGGACGGCGCTTGATCTAGTAGGCTAAAGTAACGGCGTCGAAACCACTTGTGGAAGGTGTTGCCATATTCTGTTTACAGGCTTGGCCTAAGTCGCATGATGAACGGAGACAAACTTGATCGTCATTGAGGATCTGATGGCAAGCCTAGCGGTGCGTCGGCCCGTGTTCTGCTCCGAAGCTGATTTCCAGCATGAGCTGGCCTATGAAATTCGGAAGAACGATCCGAATCTAAATGTAAGGCTGGAATGGCCGTTAACCGCCTCCGCGCGGGGCGCGATCGATGTTATCGTGATCGGCGAAACCCGGTTCGCCCTGGAACTCAAATATCTCAGCAAGGGCTTTTCGACCACGCTCGACGGGGAGCCGGTCACGCTGAAGCAGCACGGGGCACATGACCAGCGCCGCTATGACGTGTGCAAGGATGTGACGCGCATGGAAGCCTATGCGGAGGCAACCGGCTATGGCGCTGGCGTCTTGGTTCTCACCAACGATCCAAACTATTGGCAGCCGCGGGCGCGCACTGACACTGTAGATGCAGCCTTCAACCTTTGCGACCTGCGCGAGCTGACCGGCTCGCTCGCTTGGCACGAACTGGCGAAGCCAGGGACAACGAAAAACCGCGAAGCGGCCTTAGAAATCAAGGGGCGATATGCCCTCACTTGGCAGGACTACAATCGGATCGACGGTAAAGCTGGCCTGTTCCGCTACCTGTGGATTCCGGTTGCATCACCGGCCCGGGGTTAGGGGCGTAGGCGCGATCGATGGGCGTTGAAGGGGGAAGTAAACTCATGGCGAGCATTGACATGCATTCGCATCATTCGACGTTGCGGGAGCGCATCGTTGAGCATGTCTTCGTGGGTGAAGCCCTCCGCACGCTATGGCGGCGCGGAATAACCGACGTGGAAGTCTTGCGATCTGAGTTCGACGCGCATGGTTACGATCTGGTCATGGGGCGAGGGCCTGTCGTTCGCCATATCCAGTTCAAGACTGGCATCCGTAGTAAGCCAGCGCCGGTCTCAGTGGGGCGAGCCCTCGCAGACAAACCCAGCGGCTGCGTTATCTGGATTTGCGTGACGCTCGATCTAGATCTTGGGCCGTTCTGGTGGTTCGGAGGGGCACCCGGCGAACCGCTTCCTGACCTGTCGGGCTTCGCGAGTCCAAAGCGTATCGGCCGCCGTGAAGGCGGCGATCGGCCGCTTCGGGTCAATCATAGCAAGGTGCCGGCCAAGCATTTTCGGCGGATCGACACGATGGACGCTATGCTAGAAACGCTATTCGGCCCGCTGCCGCATGACGCTGCCCCGGTCGTCGTGGACGACGCGGGAGCTGAGGCCTGATGCTCACATTTGGCAATCTTCTGGACCTAGCGGGTATTAGCCGAAGCTCGGTTCGGCTTCTGCGACACCAAGATAACAGGCATCCGGGGTTCCCGACGCCATATGCCCTCTGGCGGGACCATAGGAGCCGCTTTGAGGCGTATCAGGAAACCCAAGGGGTAGGCGACGCCCCGGACCTACGCGCACCCTATTGGGCATCCTTCGTCGGTGTTCCTGGGAAGGAAACCCTGTTCGTCGGTCTGTACTCTGCAGAGCTGATCGGGCCGCTAGCCGAAGATCGGCCGCATCCTGTCACCGGAGGAGTGGAACCGGCAGGAAGCTGCAACCAATATCGGCTAGCGCTGCTGCCCGAGCTGGCCGAATATGCGGGCCGCCTCTGGATCGATTGGGGCAAGGGCTATCGCGCGTGGATTCAGCGTGGCGATCGCGTTCCAAAGCCGGTTGTCGAGCTTCGCCGGACCTTTCGCGAAGATCCGTTCCCCGGCTTCGCGGCATTGATCCTGAACCTCTCTGATATTGAGACAATGCCGGCCCATTGGGCGGAGGCTCTGCGCGCGACGCGCGGAATTTACCTCCTTACGTGCCCGCGAACGCGGGAACAGTATGTCGGTATGGCGTCCAGCGGAGAGGGCTTTCTTGGCCGCTGGCGCGAGTATTTCGCATCCGGGCATGGAGGGAATGTCGCGCTGAAAAGCCGCGATCCGAGCGATTATCAGGTGTCGATCTTGGAGACCGTCGGCACCTCCGCCACTATGGCCGATCTGATCGAATTGGAATGCCGCTGGAAGGATAAGCTGCAAAGCCGCCAAATGGGCCTCAATCGCAATTAAAACGGCGCTACTCTTTCAGCGCTTTGGTTCTAGCGCGCGACTGGAATTTCGCTGATCCGTGTCGTCCAAGCCGGACTTTTCTGGCTGCGCTTAGTGTCGAAAGCCTTGGCGCCGTGGCCTTGGACCGCGAGCGTGATGGTGTTGCGGCCGAACCGACTATTGAGGCCATCCATGGCGGCCAGCAGTGCCGGGGCACGAGGATCGACCGTAGCGAATAGGTCTGCCTGGCCTTGGCCCTGCGGGGTCAAATCCTCCAGCAGAACGCCACATTTCGTATAGACGCCCCCCGGTTGAAATATGGCCTCCGTCATCTGGCCGACAATCCGCAAGATTACGCGCGGATCGTTGGTTGGCGGCGACAACCGCGCCGATCGCGAAGCGGAAGGCGGGTTCGGCCGATAGCGTGAGCCATGGGCGAAGGCGATCAGTCGGCTCGCAACGAGGCCCTGGGCGCGGATCTTCTCGGTCGCGCGCGCCGCGCGCCGCGCCATCGCCTCGCGCAGCTCGTCCAGCGTTTTGACCGGCTCTCCGAATTGGCGAGTGACGGCGGTTGCCTTCAGCGCGTCGGGCTCAACTTTGAAGTCCGCGCATTCGATGCCGCCCAGCTCGCGCACAAGCCGCTCAAGCACAACCGTTCCCACGTCGCGCGCGACCGCTGGCGGCATCGCCGCCAGGTCGGCGGTCGTTCGGATGCCAAGGGGGTGGAGCCGCGCTTCAAGCGCGCTTCCGATCCCCCACACCTCCCCGATAGGCCATTGCTCGAACAGTCGCCGGCGTAGCTCGGTGTCGTGAAGATCCACCACGCCGCCCCAAACCTTTTCGGTGGCCTTGGCGAGCGCATTTGCGACTTTCGATAGGGTGCGCGTCGGGCCAAGGCCGATCCGGGTCGGCAGGCCAACTTGCCGTAATATATCCTCGCGCAACCTGTGCGCGGCTTCCACGTCGCCAAGGCCGTTGTGCAAGGTGGGGGCGCGGTAGAAACTCTCGTCTATCGAGTAGATCTCCACCGTATCGGTATGCTCGGCAATGACGGCGTTGAACCGCCGATTGAGGTCGGCATAGAGTTCGTAATTGCTTGATCGGAGCTGGATACCATGTCGCTTGATCCGATCCCGGATTTTGAAAACCGGCTCGCCCATGCGGACATGCAGGGCCTTCGCTTCCTCGCTGCGCGCTACCGCGCAACCGTCGTTGTTCGACAGGACGATGACGGGAACGCCGCGCAATGACGGATCAAAAAGCCTCTCTGCAGAGACGTAGAAGTTGGCGACGTCGACGATTCCATGGGTCATCCGCGAGGCCTAGCGCCGAAAATCACGGACACTCGTTCGCACGACGCCCCATATTTCCACGCCCTCGGCGGGAGTAGGGTCATAGTGCTGGCGGGCGTTGCGAGCCTCAAGAAACGTCCCGCCCTGGCGGCGCGCGAGCTGACGGCAGACAAAGCCGCCATCCACAATGGCGATGACGATATGCCCCTCAACAGCCCGCGTGTCGCGGTCTACCACGACAACATCATTGTCGTAGATTCCGGCGTCGATCATGCTGGTGCCGCTGATGCGAAAGACAAAGCTCGCCGCTCTGTCGAGCCGTAGAAGCTCGATCAGGCAAATAGCGTCCTCCTGCCAATCCTGGCTTGGGGACGGAAAGCCGGCTCCTGCTGCTCCGATGATAAAGGGAATTAGCCCCTCTGGCACCTCGGCGAGCGGGACCGGCTGCATCAGTGGCAGCAACATGATGATTCCCTTTCGCCCCCTTCTAACGCACTAAGGAACGAAATGGGAACATCGGTTTATCGTCTTTGTGAAGACGGGCAGACAATATCGCGCCGCCAGTAGCGATCCCATCGCGCAACGGTGCCGGTCGCGAGCATGGCGCAATTGAGAATCCGCCGATCCGCCATCTGGCAGAATGCGGCGGTGCGGTTCCCCTTTCCACTGCCAGCGGAGAGGCAACGCATTGTCGGAGCACTGACGCGAACATGGTCGTAGCGTGCGCCGGGAAAGCGCGTTCGCCCGCGCGATCCACCTAAGATGGCGACAAGGGCGTCCATGGCGGCTTGTGCGGATGCTCTCGGGCAAGGATGGCCGGGCCTACAGCTATTGTCGCGCTCACGCGCGGCGATGCCTGAGAGACGAATACGCGGGCCTTCGGCACACCAAACCGGCCCGTCCCCATCTGCAACTAGGGTCGGGGTGCAGGCGAACATAAGCCCTGCGGCGATAATGGTAGCGGCCATGTCGGGTCTTTCCAGCAAGGTTAAAGGGGCGCGGGCCCACAGGTCCGCGCCCCGAAATTTTCTCAGTCCTCGGCCTTTGGCGGCGTCGAGTACGGGGCCAGGCCCCGCGCATCGCCAGCGCCGTCGCGGAATTGGCGGACGACGTTGCCACCGTCCCAATCGCCGCGAAGGATGCCTTTGCGATTGATCCCGCCCACGGGGCGGGTTCGTGCCGCTAGCAGGCGCGCGCGGCGGGTGTCTCGGTCAAGATTGCGCATTGGCGTCATGATCCATCCTCTCTGCGTTGCGGCGCGCGCGTCGCTTTTCGATGACGCGGCGGGCCGCATGTGTCGATGCAAGATCGGGGTGGCCCTCCGCGATCTGCTCAAGCGTGGCGCGCGGCGATGCGGCGATGCGGCCCGCCTCAATTGCCGCGCCATAGGCGCGCGCGGTCTGGTCAGCTTCGGCCAGTAGGCGGCGCGTCTCGGCCTCGTACCATCGGCGGAATCTTTTGGTGGGCGGTGCGCAGCGCAAGCCCGCATGAATATGGCCGCGCGCGTCGGCCATCGTCACCAAGCCCCGCGCCTTCGCAAACGCTGTGAGGCTCTGAACGGGCGGGGCGTCGCTCATGGTTGCGGTTCGGGAGTGCGAACGTCGCCCCGCTCGATCTGGAAACCGGCGCCGTCAAGTTCCTCGCAAATGGCCCGTTGGCGCTCCTCGCCCGTACCGCGCGTGGCGATGTAGCTGCATCGGCCATAGTGAAACTCGAAACCGGCGCGCTTCACGCATCCTCTAAAACGCTGATGGGTGCGCTCGCTCCAATCCACGCTGCCAGCATAGTTGCGGAAGGCTGCGACGGCGCAGACGGAACCATAATTCTCATCACGCCAGCTAAGTTCGATCATTGGGGGATTCTTGGGCATTGGTCGATCCTTCGGGAACGGGGAAGAGGGGGCGGCGCTGCTGGCCGCCCTCGCTCGGATCAGGCGGCGCGAGCCATGGCGGGCGCTGCCATGTGGGACAGGATCAGTTCGCTTCCCGCCTGTGCTGCGGTGGCGGCGCGGAAGATCGCGCGCTTGTCGTTGCGAAGGGTGGTGAGCCAGGACGCAACATAGGCCGCGTGGTCCTCGCGCTCGGTCGGCTCCATGCCAAGTTGTGCGCAAAGCATCGCTGCACCAATCTCCGCAATCAATTCCTCTGCGGCCCTGATTTCCTTGGCCTTGCCATAATCGCGCAGGGTTTCGCGGGCGAGCCGTGAAGCATGGCCGGTGCTGTGAATCGCCTCATGGGCAAGCGTGGCATAGAAAGCGTTGCCGGTCACAAAGTCGGCAAAGGCAGGCATCTGGATACGGTCGGCGCCGGGGTTGTAGTGGGCGCTGCTGCCTCCCTCGCTATAGGGCACGGGATAGCGGCTAAACGCTGCATCAAGCTCGCTGTCGCGCTGGTCGCGGTTCTTCACCTCGATCTGAGGCGCGGGGAACCTGCTCATGTCCAAGCCCTCGATCTGCTCGACGTTGAACACGACATATTTTTTCAGATAGGCGCGGCTCGTTTCCTCGCCCTCGCTGTTGGTGATTGGCTCGCCTGTCTCGCCATCCTTGGGGGTGAAAGTGCCAGCATGAACGACAAGATTGCCCTTCTCGCTTTTGCGGACCTGTCCGCCCAGCTCGTGCGCCTGCCGGTAGGTCATCCAATGCGGGTTGGTGTAGCCGTGCGCCATGGCGGCGGACCACAACAGCAGGATATTGATGCCGCGATAGGCGGTGCCCTCATGGCGAAGCGGAAGCGATGCCGCGCCCGATGCCCAGCGTGGGGACCATGGGCGGGTGCCTGCCTCTAGCAGCGCAACAATCTGATTGGTGACTTCCTCGTAAACGTCGACGCGCGCAGCGGTGGTCTTGCGGGTCTTGGCGGTGTTCCGTGGCATGTGCTGTTCCCTTCCTAAAATGGAGCCGAAGGCGATGGCGTCCATCGACTTCTGCCCGCTGGCGAAGTGGGTCGGGGAATGGCGCAGTGAGGGCCGATCAGGGCGGAGGGGGATCGCCCGTCCTGCACAGAGCGCAGCGAAGGAAGGATGGGGATACCGTCCTGATCGCCAAGCGAGGTCGCGCAGCGGCCGAGACGGTCTAGCCCTTGCGCCAGGGGGCCGGAACAGGCCCCGGAACTGGATCAGTGACGCGGCGGCAATGCCGCCTCCTGTTCGATCGCGCCGGTATTCCGGCGTGCCAGATACAAAAACACCGCAAGAACCTCGTTCGAGATCCTGCGGCGATTTCAAGGCGAGGATCGTCACCCGAATGGGACGAAACCGCTTGCGGGTTCGGTCGGAGCGGAGCGGAGATAGAGCCGTGCCGAAGGCCGCCCCCAGCTCCATGTTACCCGGCGTCTTTCCGAACAAGAACGGAATATGAATCAGCAACTAGATCAGTATTATAAATTGTCTGTCCATCACGATCATATGAGGTCTGCTTTACCCGCCCCGTTACATGAACCATGTCACCTTTTGCCGAGTTTTGGGCATATTCAGCGCACTTTCCAAAGCAAGTCACCCGGTTCCAATGAACCTCTTCCTGCCATTCACCGTCAACCTGCCGATTATAATTCGATGCAACATTGACGAACGTGACCTTTTCCTTCTCATCAACGCCGCCAACCTGTCCAATGATGCGAAATTCAGCGATATTCCTTGGCATTTCCAGCACTCCTACTGTTGCGGGTAAAGTGGCTCGGTCGGGATCGCCGGCACCTCGTATGGCTCCGGGTCAACCAGCTCGGCTTGCAAGATCAGCGGTTCCCCTGCGACCTGGGCACGTTCCCCCTCGATCTGGCCGACATTAGGGGACGTGAACGGGGGAAACTGCTCGGGCGACACGGCCCATTTCAAAGGCATTTGATACTGAGCGAGATTTTTCGGCGTCATCGCGCGCTGATACGTGTCGCGCCAATCGCCAGCGATCCGCTGCTGCGCGACCGAAAGCGCAATCTGGCGGTTGCAGACCATCTTCGTCAGAAGCGTTTCGAGATGGTCTTTCAGCTCGCGGTCAGGCCCGGTCCACGTCTGCAACCATAGATTTCGCGGATCGGCCACCGCCCCGCCGAGAGAGATTGGCACCAGATAGTCGAGTGAAAAATCGTCGGGATTTTCGCCGGGATAGAGACTTTCAACAAGGCGGCGGGTCGCCGCGGCCTTCCACGAAGGCGGCGGCGACTTTTCGGCCTGGTACTCGCCTTTGCAGATGGTAGCGGCGATATTGTCTTGGGTGATCGCGGGATTGATCGCGCCAGGTGTGCGAGCTGGGTTGGGGATCGAGGGCAAGACGATCTGGCGGATCGGCTGTTTTGCATTGATTGCGACGAAGGTCGCCGCTGCCTGACAATTCGCCGGATCGAAGAACTGGCCGCAGGCCTCGCGCGAGCTACGGGGAGGATGCGCGACAAAATCAGGGTGAGATTGCACGAAAACCGCGCCAAGAATGACGGCTCCTGCGAGCAAAATACCTATCTGAGCTTTCACGCGGCGGCTCGCCATGCGTCATTCCAATCGCCGCCGATAGGCGGCAATTCGACGGATAGACGGCGCCCGTTTGCGGTCAGGTTTGCTTCGCCTTTGGCGAGGCCACGGGTCGCGGCTGATCCGTGCTGGGAATAGACTGTGATCGTGCGGACATGATCGGGGATTACGAGGTGGGCATATTGCTCGATGCCGTTCGCAGACCAGCATCCCGTCAAACCGAACATGCGTATGACGGACTCGGCATCTTCAAAGCCCTCGGCCAGATTCAGATGGTCGGCCTCGATGCGGCCGATCTGAATTGAGCCGCCGCGCGGTAGAGCGAGGGTGCGTTTGGGTTCGACCAAACTGCCGTTCTTATTTCCTGCCCGGTCCACGAAGATGCGCTTGAGAGCGATGACTTGGCGGCGCTCGGTGATTGGCAAGAGCAGCGCCGGCAGGCGCAGCTTTTTGCCTTCTTCGTAGACAAGCGATGCAGGCTCATATCGGCCAATTGTCGAATGGCCGATTTTGCGCATTTCAAGATAGAGTTGGGCAGGGGTGCCGGCGATCGGCAACGCTTTGCTCCATAGCTCGCGCGCCAGCGGTGCAAGGTCGCGTGCAACAGGCGGCGTAGTGTCGCGTTCTGTAGGGCGGACATATCCGCCGTGCCGGGATAGCGCAGCCATTATCTCGGCCTGGTTGCAACCGGCGAAACAGTGGAACAACACCACGTCTTTCCCAGGTGTGACGGAAAGCGACGGGCTGCGATCCTCATGGGCCGGGCAACGCGCCTTGCCGTAAGACCCGTGCCACGTTCCGTTGAGGCGTTTCACAGCTTCTTTAGCAGCGGCGGTCGGCGTCAGGTTCATAGTCCGGTAATAGCGTATTGAACAAAAGCGGACAATCACTAACCCGCCGACTTATCGCTTTAGGCTTTGAAAAGTCGGATCGCATTCCCTGCAAACGGAGCCGCATATTGACGCTGAGGCCGTTCAAAGCGGGCAGCAAGCGCGACGGGGAGTAATATGAAGCTGCCATAGCCGCTTGCTCCACCTGGGGAGCATTCCGGCGGCGTAGCCGACGGTCCTGCCCTTTGGTTTGGCATTGGGGGTGAAATCGAAGCCGTTACCGTGCCGCCTCGATGCCCGTCAGGGCTGAATCGTTGCCCGACTAGGGCAACTCCGCTTCTCCGTAGAGATAGAATATAAAACTGTATGAGGAGCAGTGCCGTTATTGCACCCACGGGGATACGCATCTGAGGCTTGCCGGGCAGCGGAGCGTTCGGCGGCCAGGATCAGTGCCGCCCGCTGGGCTGGGTCGTCGGGCATAAGGCGGCGGCGCTCGATCGCTCCGACCGATGCGAGCATGTCCGCGTGTTGCTCCAAGCTGTCAGCCCGACGCTGCGTCTCATCCTCGGGGACGGGGGAGAAAAGCCCGATCATCTTACCGATCCACTGAGGGACATTGCAGCGGTAGAGATTGGAGGTCTGTTCGGATCGCGCGCCGTGCTGGCTGTCGCGGGTGTAGTCGTACCGTCTGATCCATTCGAGTAAGCCCAACTCGCGCAGCCGGTCGAGCGAGTATTTTACGGTGCGTCGGCCAAGCCGCGTCCAGCGCATGAGCGTCTCATAAGAGGGCACGCACCAGCCTTTACGATAGCGCAGCTCGTCCACGATCTTGAGGAGCATATCTCGGCAAGACCGGGTGAAGAGTGTCAGCTTATGCTGTTCGGGCGTTAGCTCGCCACCCTGCCTTGCTTCGGCGGCTAGATCTCGCGCGCGTTCGAACATCAGATGGATGGCGCGGCGAAGCTCTTTGAGTTGATCGAATGAGACGGGCCGGACAAATTCGGCCTCGGCCGCATCCCCGGTCCTGACGCTGTTCGCCCATACGGGCCGCCCTGTGACGTGCGTACCGCCCCGACTTATGCGGACGCGGGGTTTTGTGCCGATGAGGCGCGAGGCGGTGTGACTAAGCCCTGTCTTTGTGCCGCGTTCGAGCGGACGCACGCCGCAAATGACGGCCAGGGGCAGCACGGGCACGCCGCAGGATCGTTGCTTCTGTTGAAGCTCGAACGCGGCGGCAATGTCCGCATCAACAATGCCGAAGGCGCGCAGCTCCGCGACTGCGCCTGTCGGCATGTCAGCGAGGCTTGTTTCAAGGGTAAGCAGCATCGTTCGTCCTCCCATGTGGAAGGCCGTTCGCGGGCAAAGCTATAGCGTGGCGCGAGACGCGCTGTTTCTTGACAGTGGGTTCGGGGAGGTCTATCTAATCACTAGCTTTGAATGACAGATTTGCGATTTAAGTGGCGCCAACCACCTGATAGCAACCCCGATGCCCGGCCTCGTGCCGGGCTTCGTTTATCCGCTCACGGCTCCCCCTTCTTCGATCAGTGGCAGTTGCACGGGTGCTGGCGTCAAATCCTTGACGTAGGCACCAATGGTTTCGAGCGCGGCCCCTAGCGGGATGCCACGATTTCGATGTGCGATGGCTTCAAGGAAGGCATGATGCTCGCGCGGTATATGCACGGCGATCTGCTTCATATTCATGTGATCGTCTGGCGGGGGCGGTGGAACCAGCTCAGCCGCAGAGTAGGCAAGAATAGCTTTTCTAATCATCGCAGAAACAACATGGTCAAGGCCGCGCATTTTATGGCGGGCCTTCAGCTCCTTTAGGTGCTCGGCAAAGCTAATTGGGATTTGCAACTTACATTGAACAAAGTCAGCATCATAGAGCGCCTGCCGCTTGCGTCTCATACAAGCGGCGGGAGTCACGACTCGATTCTGTGCGACGGGTTGGCCCATGGTGCCTTGGCTATTGCGAATGCGGTGGGTTGTCAAATTTCAACGCCCCGCAGGTAGTTAATCAGAGATAGTGTTTCGTTCGCCGCCACAGCGTTATATGTGTCCAAATCGGATGATTAACTGCCAGCAAAGGATACCTGGGTCGCAATGCCGCAATACCTAAAACTAGACCAAGCGGCGTCTGAACTAGCCACAAGGCTAGGGGAAAACTGCCGAGCGCGCCGAGCAAAGCTCAAGATTTCGCAGGCTGAATTGTCCGAGCGAAGCGGCATCGCCGCATCCCATTTATCGTATATCGAGCACGGCAAGGCGAATCCCACGCTGGAGGTCATCGAACATCTGGCAAGGGGGTTGGAGTGCAGCGTGATTGAGCTTCTGAGCGAACCGATAAAGAAGAAGTAATCCTGCTAATGATTATTGTTAGCTGGACATGGCGGGAGAGGCAGGGTTAGGGTGATAGGCCTCTCAACGGCAGCAGAGACAATGACCATGCTTAACGAAAGGGGCGAGGGTTTAAGTCTCAACCAGACCCTCGCCAATCAAACTGCAAGACAATGCAAGAAGATGGGTATGTCAGTCACCCAACTCGCACTAGCCAGTGCAATTGAAGTTGAGCGGCTTCATTCCATAATGGATGGCAATGCGAAAGAGATTACGCTCCGCGAGATGGCTGGTTTAGCCCTCGGCCTTGGAACGTCGCTATCTGTATTGCTCGGAGATTCATGAAGGCACTGCCTCGGAATCCCGATGCCGCTGCAAAAAATCAAATAATGTGGTGCGGCCGACGCCTAAATCCTTCGCAACGCTGCTCACCGTTGCGCCGCTATCGTCAAGCATGCGCCTGATGGCAGGAAGCTGATTTTCGGTCAGCTTGGGCTTGCGACCGGGCTTTGAATCGGTCGGGCGAGTTCTGACGCCGTGGGTGAGGCGCCAGTGGTTGTCGAGGCCTGTGACCAGCTTGAATAGGTCGTTGCCTTCCTCGGGCTTGATAACGATCCCAGGGGCGGCGAATTGGATGCTGACCCCCTTTTTCAGCATTTGCCGCATGAAACGAAGAAGGTTCTGCGGGTGCATGGGCAGACAGGTGAAATCATAGATTTTGATCCTGTCGCCGCTTTCCAGCGGCATGCCGCCCTGTGCGAGCTTGTTCGGCAAATCATTGAGATCCATCCGCGCTTCGTTCGCGACTAGATCACTGTCCTCCATGCAGAGAGCCTTCTGCTCCGAAATGGATGGAGAATGAGCCGTTTCCGACAGAAATAGGATCGTCTTTGGCAATGCGGTTCCGCTTTGGCTCGTAGGTGAAGCTGAACAGCATTCAGCCGAAATATGGAGCAAGAGCTAAGCCATAGGTGCCGTCTCCATCAAGCGCGTTCGGGTTCAGCTCCGGCCAAAAAGACGATCAACCGTTCATCGCATCGCGGAATCCCACAAGCCGAATGCGTGTTGTCGGTAGTGTCGGATATGTGTACCAGAGAAACCGGACTCTCCGAAAAGGTGCGCTGAATGCCTTTAGATGCTATGGTTTTGGCGGCGTTACTGCAATCATGCGCGGCGAATGTCGCGCCTGCAACGATGACGGCAATCATACAGGTGGAATCTGAGGGCGATCCCTATCGGATCGGCGTCAATTCGGGCGGTTCGCTCCAACGGCAACCGGCCAACGGGGCCGATGCAACTGCCACAGCGCGGAGCCTACTCCGCAAAGGGGCCAACTTTGACGCTGGCCTCATGCAAATCAACAGCGCAAATTTTGCGCGCCTCGGTGTGACAGCCGAGACGGTTTTCGACCCCTGCACAAACCTGCGGGCAGGCGCGGCGCTGCTTGCTGACAATTACAGCCGCGCTCGTGTGGCGGGGCACGCTGACCCCCTCCGCGCGGCGCTGAGCGAGTATAATACCGGCTCGCGGGCCAAGGGCTTATTCAACGGATATGTCCGGAAGGTCTATGCGGCGGCGACTGGTCGCACGTCTGCGCTGCGGCCTGTGGTGGTGCAGCTCTCCTATGGCTCGGTGACGCCGGACACGGTTGGGAACCTGTTGCTTTCGGCATTCGGCGGCAGGATCACCGATACGCTGCGCCCGATCAACGCGACCTATGGAGCCGTCCATAGCTATCATAAGGTCGGTCGTGCGGTCGATTTCGTGCCGCGTGGCGGCGTTGGCGCGATCACCCGCGATCAAATTCGCGCCGTGATGGCGGCCAATGGTGTTCGGATCGTAGAATTGCTTGGGCCAGGTGATCCGAAGCATTCGGATCATTGGCACGTCGCTTGGGGGACGGACACAGGCGCTCCCCTCGAACCGCCTAGCTATGCTCAAGCGCCCTGGGCGGTGGCGACATATCAGCCGCAACAGGCGGTGGCAGGCGCTTATCAGGTGTCCGCTTCACTCAACTCCGAGACGCGGGACGGTGCGGAGGGCGCAAGCCCGCCCCCCGCGTGGGACGTTTTCGCACAGGCCAGTTGGCGGCAACGCCAGCCCTCCGGTTCGGTGGAGGGAGGCCTGTGAGCATCTTGCAGAAGATCATCAAGAGATTGTCGGTCGTGCTTGTGCTCGGCCTCGTTGCAACTCCCGCTCATGCTGATGTGAACGCGATAGCAACAACGGTCCTCAACGAATTAAAAGCTCTTGTAGGACCGGCAATAATGCTTGGCGTCATTTGGCTGGGCATTCTCATCATGACAGGAAGAGGGACGCTTATCGTGTTCATTACTTTCTGCGTGGGCATCGCAATCGTAGCAAGTGGAGGTTTCTTCTGATGAAAAAGCTCGTTTCCAACATCAAAGGGCGGTGGTCGACCAACTACGCGCTCGCCGGTGCCGTCCTCTCGATGCTGCCTGTTCCCGCATGGGCGCAGGCCGCAAACCAGACAGAGGTGGCGTCCATGGTCGACTCCATCCTCAATTTGCTGACCGGGCCTATCGCAAAGGGTCTGGCCGCAATCGCGCTGGTCATCGCCGGCATCATGTTCTTCTTCGGCGCTGGCAATAAGGGGCTGCTCGGCTCGATCATCGTCGGCTGCTTCATCGTTTTCGGCGCCGGTTGGCTCGTCGATACCATTTCGGGAACGTGATGCGCAGGGTTCGTCTCTCTGCGGCGACCCTTGCTGGGGTGGCTTGGTCGGTTCCGGGGGCGGCGCAAGTCGCCTCCGCCTCCGCCCAAGCCTCTTCCATGGCAACCAAGATGATGGCCGCTGGCGCTGCCATCGGGACGCTCGCGCTCGTCATCGCCGGGTATTTCTTCATGGCCGGTCACGGTGATCGCCAGTCGCTCGCGTTGTGGGCTGCTGGCCTAATCGTGCTGCTGTGTGCCCCGGCCATCGTTGCTTTGCTGACATGAAGCCGCAAGGCGGCAAAAGAGAGGTTCCGGGTGTCTGAGCCAGAATATCTAACCGAAGATCCGCTGTTCCTGGCCCTGACACGTCCGACGCTGTGGTTCGGCGTCCCTGTTGAGGCAACGCTGGCGATCGGAATGGCATCGGTGTTCACGCTCATGGTCGTGGGCAACCCGATTTGGGCGCTGGCAATTGGTGGCGCGCTCCTGGGCGCAGCCCGGCTCATCGTCCGTGCCGACTACAATATGTTCAAGATCATCTTCCTTTTCGGCCGCACGAAAGCGCCCGCGCCGAACAAGTCGGTTTGGGGCGGGTCCAGCTATTCGCCGCTGCCGGTCAAGGGCGTGAAGCGGAAAGGATTTGATCGTGTTTAAGCGCAAGCCCCCTATCAAGCTGGAGCGCGACCCGTCGCTGTATCTGCCCTACGCGCGCCATGTGAATGACAACATCGTCGCGCTCGACAACGGCGAATATATGGCCGTTTTCGCGCTCGACGGGATCGCGTTCGAGACGGCTGATGTGTCCACCATCAACGATTGGCACGAGAAGCTGAATACCGCTTGGCGCACTATCGCGCACGAACGGGTCGCGGTCATGGTCAACACGATCCGGCGTATCGACAGCGGCTATCCCGAAGGGGAGTTCCGGTCTGCCTTCGCGCGCGATCTCGACGCCGCCTATCGCAATCGCGTCCTCGCCAAGCGTATGTTCGTCAACGAGCATTATCTGACCGTCCTCTACCGGCCAGCGGTGGGCGCAGCCGACAAGGCCGCGTCATCGGTATTCTCAATGTTCTCCAAGGCCAGCGCTGCGGAAGCCGAAGAGGATATTATCGAGACGTTCACCGACATTCTGCGTGACGTGGATAAGCTGCTCGGTCGCGTCAATCCGCGCATCTTGGGCGTGTACGAGTTCAATGGCCTGCAATTCAGCGAGCCTATGGAATTGATGCAGCGGATTATGACCGCCGACAAGCGGCGGGTGCCGTTGGTGCGCGGCCATTTGGGCCGTGCGGTCTACTCGGATCGGGTCATCTTTGGACAGGAACTGTTCGAGGTTCGGGAGCCGGGAGGTTCGCGGTACGGCGGCATTTTGGCGGTGCGCGAACATGCTGCACGCACGTTCCCCGGCCAGCTCAACGCGCTGTTGGAATCGAAATTTGAGTTTGTGCTGGGCCAGGGCTTCGCCTTCCTCGGCAAGCAAATGGGTATGGAGACGGCGCGGCGGAAGCGCGCGCAACTGAGTGCCACCGATGACGTGGCGTTCAGCCAGCAATCCCAACTGGATGAAGCCATGGACGATTTGCAGTCCAATCGCTTCGTCCTTGGCGAGCATCATCTGGCACTGTCGGTCTTTGGCGAGACGCCGAAAAAGCTCGCGGAAAACATGAGCGTTGCCCGTGCGGCGCTCTCCGAAAGCGGCATTGTCGCGGCGCGTGAGGATTTGGCTCTGGAAGCGGCCTACTGGTCGATGCTGCCGGGCAACTTCGCATGGAGGACGCGGCCTGCGGCCCTCACATCGCGCAACTTTGGGGCACTGGCGCCGATCCATACCTATCCGCTCGGTCAGCCGACAGGAAACCATTGGGGCAATGCAATTGCCCTGCTCAAGACAACGGCCAATTCGCCCTATTTCTTCAACTTCCATTTTGGCGATGTAGGTCACACCCTCATTCTCGGACCATCTGGCGGCGGTAAAACCGTCATCCAGAATTTCTTTCTGTCGCAGGCTGAAAAAACCGGCGCGCGCATGGCCTTCATCGACAAGGATCGCGGCGCGGAGATTTTCGTCCGCGCTTCGGGCGGCACCTACCTTGCTCTCAAGAACGGCCAGCCATCGGGCTTCGCGCCGCTCAAGGCGCTGGATCACAGCCCCCGCAACCGTGAGTTCCTTGCATCGTGGCTGCGTCAGCTCGTCACCCCTGACAATGGCGAGCTGACGCCCCCGGAGCTTTACCAGATCAATCAGGCGCTCGATGCCGTGGCCCGACTGCCGCAAGAACTTCGGTCCCTCGCGGCGATACGGTCGCAGCTCGACCAAACCAGCGTGGAAGGCATTGGCGCACGTTTGGAACGGTGGACCAAATCTGGCGAATTTGGCTGGGTTTTCGATAATGACGAGGACACGTTGCGGCTCGATGCCCGCCTTATGGGCTTCGACATGACGGACTTTCTCGAAAACAACGCGATCCGTCCGCCGCTCATGAGCTACCTGTTCCACAGGCTTGATGACATCGTGGACGGGAACCCGGTCATCATCGACATTGACGAGTTCTGGAAAGCCTTGGGCGATCCAGCATTTCGGCATTTCGCCCGTGATGGTCTGAAAACCTATCGTAAGCGCAACGCCATGATGATGTTCGGAACGCAGTCACCGGCTGACGCTCTGCGCTCGGACATTGCCGAAACCATCATCGAGCAATGCCCAACGAAAATCCTTCTGCCGAACCCGAATGCGCAGGCCCGCGACTACATCGACGGCCTCAATCTGACCGAAGCCGAGTTCCGGCTTATCAAGGTCGATCTATCGCCGGAAAGTCGGCGCTTCCTCATCAAACAGGGTCATGATTCCGTTGTGGTCGAATTGGACCTCAACGGCATGGCTGACGAATTGGCGGTGCTCTCGGGCCGCCAAGGGACGGTCCAGTTGCTTGACGAGCTGCGGGCCGAGTTCGGGGATGATCCCGATGTTTGGTTGCCCGAGTTCAAGCGCCGCTGGCGTTCAGTTGGCAAGAAGGAATGGAGTGCCTGATATGAAGAAAATTCTCACCTTCGCAGCACTGGCTTTGTCGCTCGGCGGCATGTCCGGATCGGCCCATGCCCAACTGGCGGTCGTTGATGTTAAGTCGATCGCGCAAGCCCTGCAAACGGCCAAAAACACGCTCAATCAGTTGGAAGAGGCAAAGAAACTCTACAACACGATGAACAGCCTTTCGCAAATCTCGAATGTCGCTCAATCGCTGAAAGCGGAGATTTTGCAGACGGCCTTGCCGGACGGAATGCAGGATTCAATCAATCTGATTTCCGGCGATCTGGCTGACCTGGGCGCGCTCGGCAACCGGGCCAAGGGGATCATGGATACCAGCGATTTTTCGCTTTCCGGACTAAGTGGCGACTTTGGCGATGCCGAGGGCATCTTGAACGGCGCAGCCACGCGAGGCGCGCGCGATCAAGCCTATGGCGAATATATGCTGGAAGCCACCACGGCGAGCGGTGACGGCCTTAAGGAGCTGAGCACCGGCCTCGCGTCCGCAACAACGGCGCGTCAATCGCAGGACATTGCAGCGCGAGCGAACATCGAAAACGCCGCGATCAACAACCGACTCTTGCAGATGCAAGCGGCGGAACAGGCTGCGCGCGGTGCGCTGGCGGTGAAGTCCTCTGCGGACTTCGCCAATCAACAGCGCAAGACGCAGGAAAACATCGACAGCGGCGCGCTGTGGCCGACGTGGAACGGCAACTAAGTAAAATGGAGGATCGGGCCATGCGGAAGTGCTTTGCAATACTTGCGGCTGCGGCGCTTCCGCTGGCCGCCTGCGGTGAGGCGGAAAAGTCCGTCGATTACTATTTGAAGCATCTGGACGAGGCGCGGGAAAAGACCGCGCGTTGCCAAAGCAATGGTGACGCGGGAGTCAACTGCGGGAACGCCGCTGTAGCCATCAAGCGCAATGCCGAAGAGCAATTCAAGCGTGAGCGCGCGCGGACGGAAAAGAACCTCAAGAATGGTTCGATCTGGCCGACCTGGAACGGGAAATAGGTCATGCTCGACGCGATCTATAACATGCTTGAAGGCCAGATTACCGGCACCCTTTCCGGCAAGTACGCTGCCGTGATGGGGTTGGTGTCGGCGCCACTGCAAACCGCTATGGCAATCAATCTGGTGATCGTCGGCTTCGCCGTCATGCGCGGGGTGTCCAATGAGCCATTCGGCAATTATCTCGGCACCTGGCTCAAATGCTACCTCGTGATCTTGGCGGCGACGTCCACGATCGCGCCGCAAATTGCAGCAGCAGCCCAACAAGCTCCGGACCAGCTCGCGAACGCATTGGGCGGTGGTGCGCTCAATGCGACGTTCGATGCGTTCGTTAAAAACGCCGTCGAGCCTGCGCTTTCGATCCATAATCAGATGGAGCCTTGGATCGAGCCAAGCACATTCTTCCCGTACACGATCCCGAACCTTGCGACCGGCTTGATGGTCATTCTCATTATGGTGATGGCCTACATCATCGCGGCTATCGCCATGACAATCGTGCTGTTCATTAAGTTCGGCCTTTTCGTGACGATCGCCACGATGCCGATCTTTGTCGGCGCTCTGATTTTCCCGTCATCCTCGGGCCTGTTCTTTAGCTGGCTCGGTGCGGTGCTGAACTACGCCATTCAAACGGCGGCGGTCTCGATCGCGCTGCTTTTCGTGGTGGCGCTGGTGAACGCGATCCCCGGTTCTGTCGGCGCTGGCGCTGGTGGCGATACGTGGACGGCGCTGGCGGCGATGATGCTGCAACTTGTCGCGGTATTGGTCGGCGGCTTCATCATCATGCAGGCGCAGTCCATCGGTTCATTTGCGGGCGGCGGCGGATCATCTGGCGCGGGCTTCCTGTCCGCGATCTACCCGTCAATGCTCCAACGCAAAATCATGAACTCGACCCTTCGCGCGCCGAAGGGCGCGGCGAACGCGGTCGGCAACACGGCCCGCTGGTCGCTCAACAGGCAGACCGCCAATCGGGCCGCATTCGTTCAACAGGCTCAAGCATCTTCGGGTCGCACTTCGATGCCCGGTGCATCGTCCCGCCCCGGCAACAGATAGGAGTAATGGCAATGTGGTTGAATAATCACGGTGCGCTGGTTGCGCGCCGCTGGGGAAGGATTCTCTGTGTCGGGGTCGCAAGCTGCGGTGTTGTGGCCTGTGCGACGACTTCGGAGAGTCGCAATCCCCCTTCAACGTGCAGTCGGTCGGACGCGCGCCCCGCAAATCCCTATGGATCGGTCCTCTCCGCCCCGGTGGTCAGCACAGCGCCTCAAGGCAATGTGATGGTGTTCCCCAAAGAGGGCGATGCTGGGAAAGCCGATGGCCCTGACGGCGCAGTGGTGCCCGCGCCACCGCCCGCACCTGACCAGCCCGCGCCGGGCCAACCGCTCTCCATGATGCAAGCGCCGGCATCCCCTCAACTCGCTTATAGGAGCTGCTGACGATGGCCCTGGGCGTCAAGAAAAAGAGCGATCTGGACCAGTATTTCGCGGATGCGAAGGATTGGGATTTTGATCGCGTTCGCGAGGCGAACAAGCAAAAGCGCATTGCTTATATGGTGGGCGCTGGCGGGGTCATCTTCGGCCTCTCCATGTTGGCATGGCACGTTGCGGCACCGCTGCGATCGGTGGAACCCTATGTGATCCGCGTCGATCGCCAGACCGGCGCCATCGACGTGGTGACGCGGCTGACCAATACGCGCAACATCACCGCCGACGAAGCGGTCAACAAATACTTCCTGTCCGATTACGTTCGCAACCGGGAGTCTTGGAACCCCTCATCCTCGCGCGACACAGAGCGTAAGGTGCTGGCGCTGTCGGTGCCGCAAGAGCAGGAGAAGTTTGCAGGCACTCGCCGCGCGACCAACCCCAATGCTCCGGTCAACGTGTACCAGGGCGGCGAACTGGTCGCTGCCGCCGTCCGCAACATCACTTTCATCAACAACCGCGTGGCGCAGGTCCGTTTCGTCAAGTCCGTGGCGAAGCCGGGGAACGTCCCTGACGAACAGGTGCAATGGATTGCCACGATCAACTTCAAGTACGTGGATAAGCCGACAACCGAAGCTGGCAGGCTCGACAACCCGCTGGGCTTCCAAGTGGTCAGCTACCGCGCCGATCCGGAGATTGGCCGATGAACGCGCTTCGCAATGTCCTCATGAGCGGGGCGCTGGTCGCCGCGATCGTCACCAACCCCGCCTTTGCTGAGGAAATTCCTCGCTCGGGCCAGCAAGATACCCGCATCCGATATATCAATTACAATATTGATGAAGTCGTGCGGATCAAAGGCGTTTTCCGTGCTGCATCGCAGATTGTTTTCGGGGACGGGGAGACGATTTCGAGTGTCGCGCTAGGCGATACCGTAAGTTGGGAAGTCGCCCCGGCTGATAATATCCTTTTCATCAAGCCTCGCGAGAAAGCGCCGCCGACAAATCTGATCGTCGTAACGCGCAAAGCTGGGGTGGTTCGTACCTATACCTTTGCTCTGTCTGCGCGCAGCGGGGACATAGCAACCGGCACCGATGCCCAATTCGTCGTGCGTTTCCGCTATCCTGAACAGGAAGCGGCGGCTCGCCAGAATGCCGATATGCAGCGGTTGCAGATGCAAATGCTCATGGTCGAAGCTGGCGGGGTCAGGGTCGCGCTCGATGCGGCTGCGGTCCAAGGCAAGCGCAACCTTGACTATTCGATTGCGGGTTCATCGGATCTCGCCCCGTCGGAAGTGACCGACAACGGGCAATTCACGATCCTGCGGTTCCCGCGCAACCAACAGCTCCCCGCCATCTTCACGGTCAGCCCTGACGGATCGGAAGCGGTCGTACCCTATGACGTTCGCGGCGAATTTGTCGTGATTCATCAGGTCGCAAAGCAATTCCGGCTGCGTCGTGGCCTGTCGATCGCGTGCATCTGGAACAATGCCTATGACCGATATGGGCCGGACAATTCATCGGGAACGGCATCGCCCGAAGTGCAACGCAAATTGGACGGGAGCAGCCCCCGATGAGTGAGATTGAAAACAGCGCCGATCATGGCGCGCCTCGCCAGCGTCCGACTTACGACGAGACGGACGTGAATGCGGAAGCGCTCAATGAAGCGAACAGCACAACCCCGGAGGTCGATCGCAAGGCGTTCAATCCTCGCGGACGGTTGCAGTCCATGGGCAAGGGCACAGGCGTAGCCGTGGCCTGCGGCGCCGCGTTCGTCGGGTTCATTGTTTTCTCAATGGCCTCGCAAAGCGACAAGGGCCAGCCAAAGCGGGATGATAGCACGTTCCAGCTCGGGGATGACGTGTCGGCCGAGAAATCGGCGCGCCAGGCCGCCTCGGTTGTTGTGGGTCAGACCGATCCCAACAAGCTCGCACAGGTGGGGACTGATCCATTCGGCAACCCGATCATGGCTCCCGGTCAGGATTTGTCCGGTGCGGCGGTCCCTGCGGTGCAGGGTGGTCCCCGCGATCCGGTAGCAGAGCGTTTGGAGAAGGCCGAACAGGCGCGTCTCGCCGCGATCGAGCGCGAGCGAGCGCGCCAGGACGCTATGCGCCGTGCGCCGATCATGGCGGTTTCCCCCGCCGCTGGCGTTCCGGGTATTGGCGGCAACCCCAATGCAGGGCCTTTCAGCAATTTGCGCGTTGGAGGATCTGGCGATGACGAGGCCGGAGCCAAAGCCCCGAACGAACTGGCTCAGAAACTGAACGGGATGGACATAGCCAAAGTGTCTGCCGGTCAGCTTGGCAACCGCAATTTCCTCATCACAGCAGGAATGCAGATTCCGTGCGTCCTCCAAACGGCGATGGATTCGACCCAGCCCGGTTTGACGAGCTGCCTGATCCCACAAGATATTTGGTCGGCTAACGGCAGTGTAATCCTGATGGAGAAGGGAACGCGCGTCCTGGGTGAGTATCAGGGCGGGTTCTCGACCGGGCAAAACCGCATTTTCGTCCTGTGGAACCGGGCCATCACGCCTGCGGGTGTGTCGGTCACGCTGGGTTCGCCTGCGGCCGATCAGCTCGGCCGCGCCGGTATGGGCGGCCAGGTGGAAACCTTCTTCTGGAAGCGCTTCGGCGGCGCGCTGCTGCTGTCGATCGTCGGGGACGCCGGCAACGCTCTTGGCAATAGCGTGTCGGGCGTCGAACAGACGATCGCTGCGCCAAATGCTGCGGCGGGCATCGCAGCGCAGGACTCGCAACGCATCCGTCCACGCCTTCGCGCTCCTCAAGGCAAGGAAATGACAATCATGGTCGCGCGCGACGTGGATTTCAGCAGCGTCTACTCTTTGAGGTTGCGCCGATGATGTTCGATCAAGCCATTCTCACTCATCACCTTGAGCCGCTGCGCGCGTTGCTCGATGCCGACGCGGTTACGGAACTCGTCATCAACAAGCCCGGTGAAGTCGGCATCGAGGGGCGCAAGGGCTGGGAGTGGGTGACGGAAGAGCGTCTGTCCGTTCAATGGCTTGAAACACTGTCGAACTCGATGGCGAACTACACAAAGCAAAAGGTCGGGCCGCAAACGCCGATATGCTCCACCAGTTTGCCGACTGGCGAGCGCGTCCAGATTGTCGCACCCCCTGCCTGCGACCTCGGCAATTATTCAATCACGATCCGCAAGCCTTCGGTCAAGACGTTCGGCTTGGGTGAGCTTCATGCCGGGGGCCTGTTCGAGCATACGAAGATAGCTCGGGGCAGGTCCACGGCGGCCGACGCTGAACTGGTGGCGCTCAAGGAAAAGCAGGAATGGGCAGGGTTCCTCGAACTGGCCGTCAAAACCCGCAAGAATATCCTGATCTCCGGCGCAACCGGGTCCGGTAAGACTACGCTTTCCAAGGCGCTGATCCAGCTTATCCCGTCCGAAGAGCGATTGCTGACTATCGAGGATACGCGCGAATTGATCGTGCCGCACCGCAATGCGGTGCACATGATCTATTCCAAGGATGGGCAAGGCCAAGCCCAGGTCGGCGCAAAGCACCTCCTAGAAGCGAGCCTGCGAATGCGGCCAGACCGTATCTTGCTGCAAGAGCTGCGCGACGGGACCGCGTTCTTTTATCTGCGAAACGTCAACAGCGGCCATCCCGGTTCGATCACGACCGTTCACGCTGATTCCGCAGCGCTGGCCTTCGAGCAATTGTCGCTGCTGGTGAAGGAATCGGAAGGCGGTCGCGACCTCGAACGCAAAGACATTCTCGATCTGCTGCACCTGCTCGTTGATGTCGTTGTCCAATGCAAAAAGGTCGATGGCCGCTTTCGCGTCACTGAAATCTATTTCGAGCCGGATTTGACCGGCATGTAGGAGGGTGGCTCATGGAGCGACGGAAACTGATCGGTTACGTACTAATCGGCACCATCACGGTCCTGACCTTGGGCGGCTTGGTAGCGATCATAGGCTTGGGGCAGTTCAGGACCGATCTGAACATTTTCAAAATGCCCGAATATTTCTGGTTCTACCGCCATAATCCCGCCGTCATGGGATGGCTCGCCAAGGGGATGGGCGGTGTAGCCGCCGCTGGCGCGCTGGTCGCCTTCATGGTGTTCCTCAACCATAAGCAATCCCTTCACGGCGCTGCGCGCTGGGCCAACAGGAACGAGGCTCGCGAGGCGGGCTTGATGGACCCCAATGAAGGGTTGCTGCTCGGGCGCAGCCCAAAAACTTTCTTCCAGTCGCTATTCGGGCGTGGTGGAGATTTCATCCAGTTTAGCGGCACTGAGCATGTCTTGCTGGAAGCTCCGACGCGCGCCGGTAAAGGCGTAGGCGTCGTTATTCCCAATCTGCTGACCTGGGCGGACTCTGTTGTCGTCCTCGATGTGAAGCAGGAGAATTGGGAGAAATCTGCTGGTTGGCGCAAAAGCCTCGGCCACCAGGTTCTCCTTTTTGATCCGCTCGATCCACAAGGCCGCACCGCGCGCTATAATCCCTTCGCGCATATCAAGCGCACCGATCCGGTAGAAGTCATTGACGAGCTGCAAAAGATCGCAGCGATGCTTTGGCCGCCGCCCGCCAACGGCGAAAGCTTCTGGATGGACAGCGCGCGCACCGCGTTTCTCGGTGTGTCGGCTTATATCGCAGCAACACCGGATCTCCCTTTTACGATGGGGGAAATATACCGCAATTTCAGCGCGGGCGATGCGAAGGAGCGGTTTCCCAAGATCATCAAGGAACGACAGGTCACAGGCGATCCCCTGTCAGAAGCCTGCATTTCGGCCCTGAACGACTGGATTTCCAGCTCGGCCAATACCTTCACCGGCATTCGGCAATCCGTTTCTGCCAAGATCAATCTTTGGATCAACCCATATGTGGACGCCGCCACGTCGGAATCCGATTTTGACCTGAGAGATTTCCGGACGAAGCCGATTTCGCTCTATCTCGGCGTGTCACCGGACAACATGGAACGCATGGCAGACGTGTATAATCTGCTGTTCCAGCAACTCATTGACCTGAACGTGCGCGAGCTGCCCGATCCTGAGAAGGGCAGGCACCCCCTCAAGCTGCTGCTCCTTTTGGACGAGTTTGCCCGGCTTGGTCGCGCCAGTGTGATCGCCTCGGGCTTCTCCTACGTCGCCGGCTACGGCATTCGCCTTGTGCCGGTCATTCAGGCACGCGGCCAGCTCCGCGACGTGTACGGGCCTGACGTGACCAGCGAAATCGTCCAGAACTGCGGCGTCGAGTTGGTCTTTACGCCAAAGCACGTCGATGTGGCGAAGGAGGTATCCGAACGCCTCGGCAATTACACCTACGAGGCAAAATCCCGCTCGAAGCGGGTGTGGGATGCATTTGAGGGGTCAGTATCGACCTCCGATCAGCGCCGACCCCTAATGCTGCCGCAAGAGCTGCTGCTACTGTCTCAAGAAGAGGTGATTGTCCTTCGCGCCGGTATCCCTCCGCTCAAGGGCGGGAAGATCCGTTACTACAAAGACAAGTGGATGCTGCAAGCGTCGAAAGTCCCGCCGCCACCCGTTCGGCCGCGGCCTCTCGATCCTTCCATAGCGCGGCGTTCGCTTGCCCTGATCGAACGGGCAGAATCCCCCGAAATGACAGACGAGGAAGCATTACAGGGCGTCGATTACGGGCGGTTGGTCGGCTTCCCCATTGATGAGCTTCCCGATGATGGCGATCCGCACAAAGCCGCCGCATTCTTCGCAGCGCTCGGATTACCTGCCGACTTCACGGGCATGAATTTCGATCAGGTCGGTTCCGCCGATCCTCCCGAGGAAGAGGGCGACAACGACGCACTATCATTTCTGAAAGGAGCTAAGGGATAATGGCCGACGATAGAACCGAAAGGGCTGCATCATCCGGCAAGCCTGCTGATAGGTTGGATGGGTCACGCGATGCCGCGCGAGAGGATCGGGATCGGCGTGTTGCATCCGATTTCAGGCAAATGTCGCAAGCGGAGCGATTGGACGACAAACGCCTGAATCCTGCCGCCAAACAGGTAGCCGCAATGGATGCGGCAATTGATAAAAAGTACGGCCAGGCCACACCGGAGGCGGCAAGGATGAAGGTTGCTGCACGGGAAGCCGTTGCCCAAACGATGGAGCGCGGTGGCGAAGTACGGACGCCTCGTGTTCGAGAGGTCGAACAGCGCCGGGACGAAACGCGCGACCAGCACCGCACCGCTGCTGATAAGACCTCAAAAGATCTGGAACGATAGTCATGCGACCGACCGACCATGCCAATTCAGGACCGCTGCGGATCATCAGCGCGGAGACGAAAGGGATCGTGCTGAGCAACGGCAATGAGCAATGGTGCGAGCCATGGACCGCGATTGATGAAGTAACGGTTGGCCGGGTTTCCTTCGGCTTCAAACCCGTAGTGGTCGCGTGTGTCGGCATCGACAGTGAAAGGGTTGTTATGGTCCGTGACACCGATCCAAATTGGCGAAAGATGATGGATCAATTGCACACTGCATTGGGATGCGAGCATGTGGAGGGTTGGTTTAACGACCCCGGTATAAGCGCCAAACCACGGCTCATCTATTTACGCCAGGGCTCGTTTGAAGAACCTTAGCGGCCTCTGTGCATTACTCGGACACAGATTCACGTTAGCCCCGAATTGGTCTGTTCGGCAACCATATAGCGGTCGTGATCGAGCTGGTTTGTCGATCCCCGCAGCCGATATTGTGACGCTGGGTTCTGACCTTCGCAAAGCCGCGTGCGTGTGAAGGCCGGATGCCGGTGTGTCACAACCGACCGATTTTGACACCGCATTGCCTAATCTTTCCTATATAGGGTAGGGGGGTAAGCTATGTCTCATTTGCAAACTGATGACGCCCTTTTGAAACGCGTCCGGCGCATCGCCGGGCAAGTCACCGCGATCGAGCGAGCGCTGATTTCAGAGAAGGATTGCGCTACCACTCTTCACCTGGCTGCGGCGACGCGAGGCGCGATGACCGGCCTCATGGACGCGATTATTGAATCGCACGTTCGCGAGCATGTCGCCCGGCCCGATCTATCCGACGACGATCGCGCCGCTGGTGCGGAGCAGCTCATCGCCGCGATCCGCCGCTACTCTAAATAGGGACATCTATGGCAACGCTCCCCGCGATCAAGGGCCACACTCACGATCACGTTTTCCTCGGCTCCTCGCATGACGAAAACGCCCGGCGCACGCTCTGGGTGGTTGCACTCACAGCCGGAATGATGGTGGTCGAGATTGTCGCCGGATACCTGACCGGCTCAATGGCGCTACTCGCGGACGGGTTTCATATGGCGACACACGCGGGTGCGCTCGGCGTCACGGCTGCTGCCTACGCCTATGCCAAACGGCACGCCCGTAATCCCGCCTATAGCTTCGGCACGGGCAAGGTCGGCGATCTGGCCGGGTTCGCCTCGGCGATGGTACTCGGGCTGATCGCGCTCGGGATCGCGGTCGAATCCGTCCTGCGCCTGTTTCAGCCGATTACGGTCGCCTTCGGCGAAGCAACGATCATTGCCGTTGTTGGCCTAGGCGTGAACATCGCCAGCGCCTTCCTGCTCTCGGGCGGGCATCACCACGGACACGATTATCATCATGGGCACGATCATGGCCATGCTCACGGCACGCATGGTGGCGATAACAACATGCGCTCGGCCTATGTCCACGTCCTCGCCGACGCGCTCACCTCCGTCCTTGCCATCGCGGCGCTATTGGCCGGGCGCTATCTTGGCTGGATATGGATGGACCCAGTGATGGGCATCGTCGGCGCGGTTGTGATCGCGCGATGGTCGTGGACACTGATGCGCGACACAGCCTCGGTGCTACTCGACGCGACCGACAATCACGTTGCCGATGAAGTGCGCGAGCTGGTCGAGGCACCGGGGGATGCCCGGATTGCAGACCTCCACGTCTGGCGGGTCGGCCCGGAAGCGCACGCCGCGATCGTCAGTGTCGTATGCGGGCAAAACATAGACGGCGACGCGATCCGCGCCCGCCTGATGCCAGTCCACGAAATAGTGCATCTCACGGTCGAGTGCCGATAGGCAGCGCGCTTCACCAACACCATAACCGACAAATCATGACGCCATCATCGATTACCTCAGGCTTCCGGTAGATCGCGCGCTGCACCGAGGTGCTTCTGGATCACGGGCATGGCCGCTTGAGCCTTTGCCCGTTCAGCAAGATCGCTACCCTGCGCCGCGTAGGCGCCATGAACCTTCAGCGCTTCCTCGTGCGCGGCGATTTGCCCGCGTTTGTAGGCCGCGTTGAACTCAACGCTCGGCGTGTTCTGCAACGTGTACAGCATCTGAGACAAGGGGGCGTCCAGCGCGCTTCCGGTGTCGGAGCGGCCAACGATCTTCTGGTCTGACTTCACTCGGCTATGATGATGGACCATCTGTTGCGCGAAGGCTCGCGTAGCCTGGCTCTTCGAGCGGGTCAGCGCGAGCTGACTGGAGTCGACCTCGTACTTGCTCAATGCTTCCACGGCGCTCGAATAGCCCGTGGTTTCCAACGGTGCCGGGTTCGTGCTGATCCCGGCCTGAGCGAGGGACGGCGAGAACGGCATCGCAAAGCTCGCCATGGATAGCGCGCATAGAAATACGCCTGATAACGTCCTCATTGATCTGCTCCTGACTTACTACGGCCTTAAAATGTTCAGCCCGCAGGGCGGACGATGTTGGTCTTGTCCAGCGCGGCGCGAAGCCCGCGTGCCAGCTTACGCGCGTCATCATTGGCCCAGAAATGCATGAAGAAGAGCCGCGGCTGATCGTCCAGCATATGGTTGTGAAGCGCGGTCACCTCGATCCCGTTGGTCCGTAAAGCACGAAGCACCGGATCTACCTCGGTGGCGGTCAGCACGAAATCGCCCGTAATGGCCGCCTTTCCTCCGCCGGTCGGCTGAAAGTTGAGCGCCGTTGCCGTGCCCATCGAGGCGGGTGCAGGCATCCCGCCGTCGCTCAGCTTTTCAGCTCGGGGAAAACCGAACTGGTAGACGCCTCCGTTAGGCTTTCCCTTGCCGCCCATGATCCCGTCGATCGCGGCGGTGTCGAAGTCGAGTTTGGCATCTGCGGCCTTGGCAGGCGCGGTCATCGGTGTCCGACTCTCGGCAAGCGCGGACCGCAGGTTCTTGGCCATCTCTCCCGGATCGCCGTGCCCGCCGACATGCAGGTACATCGTCGCCGGTGAGGAACGGAGCAAATGGTTATGGAGCGCCGTCACTGTGAAGCCGCTTGCGAGCAGCTTGCTCATGACAGGGTTCACCTCGTCATGCGTCAACACGAGATCGCCCATCACCATCGCCTCTTCGCCCATCGGCATGAAGGCGAGCCAGGAACCGAGCGCCAGCGCGGGCTTGATCGCCACGCCGTCGAGCTGGACGTTCAGATCGGAGCGAGGAAACGCATAACGGCGGACCCCGTCCGGCTGCGTCGTGCCGCCCCGGCCAAGATTTTCGTCCACTGTTGCCCACCTGTTGCTGTTCGCCTGAGCTGGGGCCGGTTGCGGAGCGGTCTGGGCGACTGCCGGTCCAGCGAGCAGGGCGGCAAGCGGTAGCAACAAGTGACGCAATGCTTTTCTCCTTGGATTCGACTGGCGGGCCGCATTCGCGAATGCTCGCGACCCTATGATGTGCACCACGAATTTTCCGGACAACATTTAGCTTGTGGTGTGAAATGATACAAGTGTACGCTAGATTTATTATTGTGATACAGAATGCTGCATGACTGACGATCCACTTATGAAGCCACATGACTGGCTGCTGCTGATCCCGCAGCTACCGGCCAAGCCGGCCTATCTGCGCGTGCGGGTGTGGCGGCGCTTGCAAGCGATCGGTGCCGCTCCGCTGAAGAACGCAGTCCACGCGCTACCCCTGCGTCCCGACACGCGCGCGCTGTTTGAGGAGTTGCGAGCGGAAATCACAAACGGAGGCGGCGAGGCACTGATCCTGGAGGCGCGGCTTGTCGAAGGCATGACCGGCGCGGAACTTCGCGCCATGTTCGATGCGGCCCGCGACGCCGATTATGACGATCTGGCGCGTGAGTTACGCTCGTTGACCGAAGGCGGCGAGGTGGCCCCGGCGGATACCCGGCGGCTTAGAAAGCGTCTGGACGAGATCGCCGCGATCGACTTTTTCGGCGCGCACGGGCGACAGGCTGTCCTGGCCGCCCTCGCCGACGCAGACCGCCGCGTCCATGAACATCCGGACGTAAGCGGGACGGGCGCGCTGGAGCTGACGCCCGCGGAGCTGAAGGGCCGCACCTGGGTCACGCGCCGGCATGTCCATGTCGACCGCATCGCGTCGGCCTGGCTGATCCGCCGGTTCATCGATCCGCAAGCCAGCTTCAAGTTCGTGGACGGCAAAGGCTACGTGCCCGAGCCGGAAGAACTGCGTTTCGACATGGCAGACGCGGAGTTCACGCACGAGGGCGACCGCTGCTCCTTCGAAACACTGGTATATCGAACCGGTCTCGATGCCGACCGGGCGCTGATCGCGCTCGCCGAGATCATCCATGACCTCGACATTGCGGATGGCAAGTTCGGCCGCCCGGAAGCGGCGGGGATCGCCGCGCTGGTCAACGGCATCTGCGCGGGAACCGATGATGACGTGGAGCGGATCGCCCAAGGCTCGGGCGCGCTCGATGGTTTCCACGCGCATTTCACCAAACAACGCGGCGGACAGGGGACCGGATGATGGCACATATCGGTGATTTCGCCCCCACAAGCTCGGTCATCGGAGAAGCTCGGCCACCTGAGCTGAGCTACCCCGCGCTGTTCCTGCGCTTCCTCCGTTTCGGCATGATGGCGTTCGGTGGCCCTGTGGCGCAGATTGCCATGATCAGGCGCGAGCTGGTCGATGAGGAACGCTGGATTCCAAGCGACCGGTTCAACAAGCTCCTGGCCGTGATGCAGGTGCTGCCCGGACCGGAGGCGCATGAGCTGTGCGTCCATCTCGGCATCCGTGCCAAGGGCCGTCTGGGAGGTGTCCTCGCCGGGCTGGGCTTCATGCTGCCGGGACTTGTCCTTATGCTCGCGCTCGCCTGGGCCTATACACGGTTACCGATCCAGGGGACCGTGTTCGGCGCCATCTTCCTTGGCGTCCAAGCGGCGGTCATTGCGGCTATCGTGCGCGCCATCCACCGCATCGGCGAGCACATCCTGCTCGGGCCGTGGCTATGGGCGACCGCCATCGCAGCCGCAGTCGCGTCGCTCGCCGGGGTCAGCTTCTGGATTGTGCTTCTCGCCGCCGGTGCAGTCTATGCGCTCGGTTCGACCGGCCGTTACGCACTCGCCGCGGTCGTGGTGGCGCTCGCGATCGGCGCGGCGACCCTGACCTGGACGGGTGGCACAACCCTGGCGGGGCCGACGACCGGCGTGCGGGAATCCGCTCCTACGATGGCCGCGCTTTTCTGGGCGGGGTTGAAGGGCGGCCTGCTGACGTTCGGTGGAGCGTACACAGCAATCCCGTTCATCCGGCACGACACGGTGGGCCAAGGCTGGATGACCGATGGACAATTCCTAGATGGCCTCGGCCTGTCGGGCATTCTGCCTGCGCCGCTAGTGATCTTTGCGACCTTTGTAGGCTGGATCAGCGGCGGGCTGGCCGGTGCGCTGGCAATGACGGCCGGCATGTTCCTGCCCGCATTCGCCTTTTCGCTCCTGTTCTACGATCGCCTGGAAGCCGTCGTCGAGCACAAACGGCTCCAGCTATTCCTAGCCGGGGTGGCGGCAGGTGTTGTCGGTCTGATCGTGGTGACGGTGATCGATCTTGCCCGGACCACGGCCACGCGAACACCGAACCCGATCGCGAGCTTGCTCATCTTTGGCGTAGCGCTTGCCGTCATGTACCGCTGGAAAAGCAAGCTCGCCACGCCTGTCGTTCTGGCTATCGGGGCCGCGGTCGGAGCGTTCACCCTGACCTGATGGGATAGCGACGCCCCCTGATCTCAAGTCTGAAGCAACGTCTAAACGCATGTCCGGGTTGGAGCAGTGCATATGAAGGGTAGCAGTAAAATGGGTATGCCGAACGTCCGATATATCCCGCTTCTTCTCGCCTGTTTGGCGAGCGCGGTCATCGGCTCTCCCGCCCACGCGCAGGACGACACCCAGGCATGGGGATCGGTGATCGCCACAGGACCGGTTCGCGGCGACCTCTTTCTATGGCTCGAAGCACAGGGACGCGCGACCGATGACGTCGGGGGAGGCAGCCAGTTCATTGCACGGACCGCGATCGGCGCGAGGATAGCACACGACGCTCATGCAATCGCGGGTTACGCCTATATCCGTACCGACCCGGAAGGCGGCCGGATCACGAACGAACACAGGCTTTGGCAGCAGGTGCAATTCGCCGTCGTGCGGAATGGTAACGGGACCCCCCTCCTCATCAGTCGCACGCGGCTCGAACAGCGCATGCTGGAGGGTCGAGATGATACCGGGTGGCGGTTGCGACAGTTTGTCCGGGTGCAGGTGCCGATCGCACGCCAGGGAACAGTGCAGGCAGTCGCCTTCACCGAAGGATTTTTTAACCTGAACTCGACAAGCTGGGGTGCCCGTGACGGCGTGGACCAGTGGCGTACTTTCGTCGGAGTCGGCGTACCGGTCGCGCCCCGAATGCGATTAGAACCGGGCTACCTGAACCAGCACGTCTTTCGTCGCGGAGAAGATCGCACCAACCACGTGCTGAGCGCGACCCTTTTCGTGGCGCTTTAGCCAAGCAAGCCGGGACGCAGACGAATTGCGGTTCGGGCTGCGCCTCTTATGGGCAATCTCGCCAAGTGTCACAACCGAACGGTTATGACACCGCAACAACGAAGGCTTCTGCATCTTTCGGCTCGAAAGCAGAACCACCATTCATCGCTGTTCGCGAGCGCTTACGCCGATTTGACTTCGACGCTTTGCCGGTGTTCGGCGACGACGCGCGAAACGGTGGGTTCACGGACACCGTAAGGGCAGGCCATCTCAGCACCTGACTTGCGGCCCGAAACAACGGATTCTGCGATCTCGCGGCGCAATCTGGACGGGCGTGATGCCGCCCTATTCGCCGGGGTGAAATTACGATTCCCCAAAGAGCAAAAGGATGATTATGGCGGGCATCAATCTCGCCAGCGATTACGTCTGGTCCAATCGCCTCGATCTCGATGCCAACGGCCTCATGCCACTGCTTATCAAGCCGCTACCGTGAATCTGTGTCCGAGTAATGCACAGGGGCCTTAACCCTGATCTCCGCGATCTGTCTCACGAGGGGGCGTGCCGGCGACGGCGCGCCCCTTTTCTATGGCCTCGAGATCGCCATGCTTCTCGCGCGCTACGCGCTCGATCTGCCTGTTGCGGACGCGCTCGATCATGGACAGGTGCGTTTGCCGCTCAAGGTCGCGGAAACCTGCTGCAAGGCGAGCTGGGTCGATCTGATCCAATCGAGCCAAGTGCTCATCCATTACCGCCTTACCCATGATCGGGGGGCCATCAAGCGGGTAGTTGTCGAGGAAACGCGCGAAGGCGCGCTCCTCAAGAACATCGACGGGAAGCGGCGCTTCGGTTCCCGTGGCAAGGTAGGTCAATCCCACTGCAACGCCGATAGCGGCCAAGCTCGACGCCTGCTCATCCAGCTTCGCGGATAGCGCCTGTTGGTTCTCCATGACCGCCTGCACACCTTCGGCCAGCGTCCCGATCTGCTCAAGCAAAGCGCCCAATAGTTCGTCGTCATTCACCGGCCCGGCCCTTCCCTATCGGGATCGCGAGTGCGGTCCTGGCTGCGATCTCGATCCTTATCCTGCGCGCGATCCTTGATGGTTTTATCCATCTTGCGCTGCATAGCCTGTAGCCGCTCACGGGCGCTAGCAAGCGCACGATCGGGTGCGGCGTTGGGAGGTACGCTGTCGTTCTTCAGCTCGGCCGACTTGGCACGAATACGGTCGAATACGGTCGGTTCCCCCTCCCCTGCCCCGGCTTTGTTGTCGCTCCCTTTCAGCTCGGCAGAAACAGATTTGATCCTCCCGGTTGCCCGCTCAATCCTGTCCAGGGCGGCGGTTCGCTGTTCAGCGTCACGCTGCTGGACGCGAGCCTTAAGCCGCTCAAGCTCGCGATCGGGCGCGAAGTCCTTAGGCAGCGCATTGCCGGTACGCAGGCGCTCGATGATCTCCGCGCGGGCGTTGGCGGGCGCCGGCATAGCCTCCACAAATGCGCGAAGCGCCTTTGCTCGATCTGCCTCGGCAGAACCGCCATGAGCCTCCAATTCTGCCGCCGCACGCACATAGATTTCGCGTACCGAAACATGGTTCGCGACGGTCTTGCTCCGCTCCCTCTCGCGCTCACCAAGGCGCTGCGCGGCATCGGGCGCCTGTCCACCGATGACGGCCAATCTCCCCTTATCCGCGACTGGCTCCCCGCCACGTTCACGCATCTTTAGAACGGGCGTGGGGTCTTGCTTGGGAGGGTAGCCGCGAGCCATCCTCTTGGTGGCGTCGGCTTCAACACCACGATCCCGAAGGTTCTCCGCAAAGCGTTCACGGCACTGTTGCAGGAACTCGCGGTTAGGGTTGAACCGGCGTCCGTCATTATCACGGCCAGCTATGATAAGGTGGACATGAGGATGCGCCTCGTCGGTATGGAGGGCCATCACCCAGCGACGATTTGAAAGGTCGGTTTCAGCAAAATCGCGCACCGCCTCACGGACCTTTTCGGGGTCAGTGCCGGGAGGCATAGAGAACACCATGGCGATAGCTGTCGCACCATTGCGGCGCGCTTCGTCCGCCGTTTCCCACTGTTGCCATTCACGCGCCAGGACCATCATATCCTGTGCGCTCATCAGTTCCTTGCCCTCGCTGGTTTCGATCCCGATAGGCTCCTGATCGGACATGCCAATGCGACCGGCGTAGGTAAACGCGCCAACGGTGCTGGCCGCGCCATGGATGCGGCTAGTGATCTTCACGACGACTTGAGGCGCGCGCTTGGCAGTTCGACCAAGCTGTTCAATGGCCCGTGCGCTTCGATCTCCACGGCTGCGCGAAGCGGCACGGGCGGTACTAGAAGCGAGTTGCCCCGGCGCGCGCATCAGACTGCCTAAGTCGCGAGAGAGAGCACGGTTTCCCCGATGGTCAACCTTGCCACGCCCAGCCCCACGCGCACCCTGCACCCGCTCCAAATCCTCAAGGGTCTGATCGGAAAACTCAAAGCCGTTCACGGCTGAACCTCATCGGCGATAGGGGACGTGATGCCCCTCCCCGTCCAGTAATCAACCTCCCCTGACACGATAGCAGTAAGGGTGGCATTCGCCTCTTTGATGGTTGCCGAAAGTCGCCCCTCCATCGCGATCACATGCTGCGCAACCTGCTCGATCAAGAGCGGACTTTCTGGACGGTTGGCAGCGTTCATCGCCTTCACGGCCTGATTGAGCGAATAGCCTATAGCGCGCACCTGGCCGACGATCTTCATGATCGAACGATAGCTGCTAGGCGCGAGGCGCAGCTCGCCGGCCTTCGTCCAGAGTTGCCAACGCAATGTACGTTTGACCCATTGCGAACGGGTCATGCCCGCCTTGGCCGCGACCATATCAATGGCCGCCAGCTCGTCAGCGGGCAAACGAAGCGATAGCATCTTAGAGGCGCCTGCAACTGTCGGTACGTCTCGCACCTCGTCGGGACGAGCAGGCAAGGCATCGCGGATAGCACGGTTGATCCACTTGCTGCGTGTCATGCCTGCCGCCCTCGCCAGCATGTCGATGGCTTCCGCAATGTCGTCTTCAACTCGCAACGTCAGATGCGCCATTCTTAAGCCCCGTGCAGCGGACACCATAGAGTGCATTGTGTTACAATGCTGTCGATGGTGCTATCCTGCGAACTTCAATCTCTATCCCTTCCTTACCACTCGCATTCCCCTCCCTCAAGCAAAACCAAAAAGACGTGGACCGGGGGGTGCACTTTTTGGCAGGCGCTATCTAACCAAAGCCGATCGGAGCGCCTGGCTGGATCGTCGCAGAGAGAAAAGGAGCGGCTTCGCCGCGCGTTTCTGGAATTTGGATTTCAAAATTCAACGCATCGCAGACGGTCTGGACATTCTTCGCGACAAGAATAGAACAGTCCTGAAATGTCGGTTAGAGAAGGCGGACTAGATGCAAACTCGGCCTCGCATGTGTCGCCGTGATAGGCTGATAGTCTGGTGATGATGGCTGATCCCATCGACACAATCCCAGCTCAAACCACCCGATAGCTCGACCACAACGAAGGAATCTATCTCATGGCAAAGTCCCCTGCCCTTGAAAGCATCAAGCAAGAGCGCGTCAAACTTGAGGCTGCGCTGGCGGCCATTGTTCAGCGCGAAAAGGAGGCTGAGGACGCATTGCGCGATGCGGGCCGCCCTGTGCTTCTAGCGGCACTAGAACGTGTCAAAATTCCTGAACTGGATCGCTCGGACGCACGCGCCATTGCCGCCGCCATTGCGAAGCATGGTGCGGCGAAAGTGGCTGCGGCGTTGGGCGGATTGTCCGGAGACTAAAAGCGGCTTTCCCGGTCGCGGCGATGATACTCGCTGGCGAGGCGCGCTTGCTCGGCGGCATAGTCATAGCCCCCGGATCGGGCTTCGTGGTCCAGGTCGCCGCGACCTCCAAAGATGCTTCCGATGATGGCTAGGCCGCCATAAAGCACAATGCCCATGATAGCCGCCAAGACGGGCTGTGCCTCTCCCGCGTTCCAAGTTCCGAACAGGCAGAGGATTGCGAAAGCGATCGACATTGGGCCACGGAAGCGAACAGCCAGGATCAGCATCACAAGGCCGGTAACGACGATGAGGCCGGTAGGAAGGTCGGCAATGATGGTCGATGCGGTCATGTTCTTCTCCGTCAGCCTGCGCCCTCACCACAGACGGGCGCTGCGATGACGGGGAAGGATCAGCGAGCCGAATGACACTGGCACGCGCCCCGGTCATGATCCTTCTGGTTGGTTTCTGCAACGGCTCTGCGTCACAGTCGCCTTGCTATAGGTTCACCGGAGCAGCGTAGCGGCCAGCACATCGCGCTGGCCGCCCTCGTCTCAGTGAAGGGGATACGGCAATAGTCGATCATCCCCGCTCGTGATCCCGATCAAGCCAAGCACGTCCCTCAGAAGGATCTCTGCGAGGTTGGGATAGATCTGCCCGAGATTTACCAGATTGTCGGCTGCTCTGATCTTCTGGCCGATCTGCACGACATGCGTTGCCGGCGTCCCGATAAGCGCGACGGCTGCAAATGCGTGAGCATCGGCGGTGGCCTGGTCAATGTCGTCACCGGCAGCGGCAGCGCGGCTCACCTCGGCATGAAAGCTCGTAACTGCGGCTCGATAATCTGCAAGCACAACGGTCCAAGCTGCATCGCTCGCAGGCTGCGGATTCGGTAGGGTGGTGTCAGTCATGATTCGCAAAGCTCCAATTTTGCGGTTGTGATTAGGGCGGGGTCGCTGGTTCCAGCCAACGGCCTCGCCCGCCATTTTAGGGGTTGGCCCTGCCCTCCCCGTTCTCGTTGATCGTCATCGACGGCGCATCACTTTGCGACCGCTCGATGAGCCTCCACAAGCTCCTCGATCACCTGTGCCAAGGGAATATCGCGCGAGTTTGCCACCTCGTATATGTATTCCATCGTGGCGGGCGAGAGCTTCACCGAGAAGGGCATCGACCGCCCTGCCCCACGTTTCCGGCGCGGTGGTTCGCTGTTCTGATTGGCTCTCAGGCGATCTACCTCGCTCGCCGCGATCGGCACATTGTCGAACCCGTGACGCAGCGCGGTCTCCCTGGCGCTGTCGTCGGCCGCAGGCGTCTCCGTTGCCGTACTACGCACCGATGCCAGAGGCAGGCCCAGGTTGCGCCTCTGAGGCTTTAGCGGCTCGGTCATGCGGCTTTCTCCTGATCGGCTAAAATCGCGTCGGCCACTGCGTTCGCAAGCGCGGCCCCCTCGGCCCGCGCTTTGTCGGTGCCCGGTACTTCGTCGCGCGGAAGCTGATCCAATGTGGTGCAGTATGAAAACAGTGACTTGTAGGCGGTGCGTTCAACAAACTGGCCGATGACCGGCACCCCTGCCTCTGCGAGTTGCCCAGCAAGCGCCGCAAACTCGCGAGACTGGAACCCTGTTGAAACGCGCGTCCATAGCAGCCCGTAAGGAACACTGCGTCCGTGCTTGCTTGGGGTGTCCAGAACGACGCGCACGGTTGCGATAGCGTCCTCAACGTCCGCCGCTGATGGGTTAGCCGGGATGATGACGAAATTGGCGTGAGCGATGGCAAACGGAACAACCATGTTCGCGCTTCCCTCCACGTCGATGATGACGATTTGCGCCTCGCTCTCCGCCGCACGGATCGTTGCAACAATCGTTTCTGCCTTTGCGCTTACGACCGCGATCTGTGGACCAGTTTGACCCGCCTCGCCCCAGCGCATGACACGCTGGCGGGGATCGGCATCTATGATCCTGACGGTATAGCCCTGCTCGGCATATGCACCGGCCAACGCGATTGCCGTTGTGGATTTGCCGCAACCTCCTTTCGGGGATGCCAAGGCGATGACTGCCATTTGCTTTCCTTTACATTCATAGGATGCCCCGAACCTGCACGAGACAGCAAAGGCATTCTCTTACCATACCTGTCCTTGAAAGACTTGGAAAGCCATTTAATGCCAATGACAACCTTGCAATGCCATTTACTTGCCTGCACATTGAATTGCATGTATGTGCATGTAATTTGATTTGCATGTAATGTGATGGGCGGCACGTAGCGCCGCCCGCACACTTCAATCCTCGCCGCCGTCGCGATCGTCATCGGCGGGGCGGCCATTCTTCGCGATCACGGCCAAGCGATCAACAATCAGGTCAACGCCGTAAACGGTCTGGCCCTCGCGATCGTAGCGGGATTGGCGGATGCGACCAGTGATATGCACCAAATCGCCCTTGGCCATCTTGGCTGCGCGCTCGATATTCTTGCCGAAACAGGTGACTCGGTTCCAATGGGTATCATCCTCCCAATCGTTGCCGACCTTGCGGCCGTAGTTTGCTGCAACGTCGAGCGTTGCCACCTTTTCCTTGATCTCCGTGCTACCGATGCGACCGATGATGCGAAATTCAGCGATGTTCTGCATGTCCGTTCCTTCGTGCTGTCGTTGCTGACGCACTTTCGAGGGGAGGCCCCCTGACGCGGGCAAGCTGAAAAACGGAGGGTCCGCTTGCGGAAACCGTAGGCGCGTAGCGGTGGTTTTCTGCTTGGGGCCGAAGGTCCGATCCCGCATGAGGCAGGGGAGCCGCCCAGGTGCGTCAATCAGCAGTGACGAGCACGAGGAGACATGCTCGCTCGCACAATCATCACCGGCCTAGGTAGCTGCTCAAGGAAAGGCGATGCTTAAGGGGGGTGCGCTAAGCGAAGGGAAGGGCAGGGGGGTATTCCATGGATCAAGCCTCGACTGGTTCGGCCAGTTTCTCAGCACTGAGCCGTTTATAGATGGCCTGGCGGGTGACATTCAACAGGCCCGCGACTGCCACCACGCTCATTTTGTGAGGTTCAGCCAGCAGCGTCTTGGCCTGTTTCCATTGATCCTCATTGATCGACACAGGCCGCCCCAGCTTCTTACCAGCGCGGCGCGCTGCTTGAATCCCCGCGTTGGTGCGCTCGCGGATTACATCACGCTCAAATTGGGCAAATGCCCCAACCATATGGAAAAACAACCGGCCTGCCGGTGTCACCGTTTCGATCTGCTCCGTGAGCGATCGGAACCCGACACCAAGGCTCCCCAGCATTTCAAGCTCGATAATGAGGCCAGGGAGAGAGCGGCCTAGACGGTCGAGCCGCCAAACCATGATTTCGTCACCAGCTCGCGCGTGACGCAACATATCGCCGTATGCTGGCTTGAACACGGTGGAGCCGCTTACGCCCTTGTCCTCAAAGATCCGCTCGGCACCAGCGGCGCGCAGGGCGTCGATCTGCAACGCTAGGTTCTGCTCGCCAGTGCTGACGCGGGCATAGCCGATCTTCATACCATCACGCCTTTTGATCGGTGAAACGGACCTCGTAAGGTCCGCCGAAGGGACGGCGGGACTTGGCGACGGTGAAAGCGCCATTCTCTAGCGCCTGACGCTTGTTTGCGATCCGTTCGAGCTGCTTGGCGGCCTCCGCCGCATCGCGCTTGCGTTCGAGCCAAGGCTGACACCAGAAGAGAAACCAACCATACAGCGCCGCCAACGCAATCACGAATGCCGCCAACAGCGTCAAGGCGACTAACAATGCGTTCTCGTCGCGCGGGATGGGGTGGTGCGAGAGGTGGTAAACTATGAGCGATGCGCCGATCAAGCCGATCACCGCGAACGCCATCAAACTGCCCGATGCTATTCCAAGGATGCGGCGAGATTCAGCCGCTTCTTTGCTCGCGCTGAAATAGCGTTCCTCGCGTGCCAAGTCGGAAGCCGCCTCATTGATCGCCACAGCCTTTTGTTCTGCCTGCCGCTCGGCGGCGCGCTCGCGGCGCAGACCGCTCTTGCGCGTGTCGCTCGCCCTCTGTTGGTCTTGGGCTATGCGTTCATGGCGCTGACGATCGCGCCAGCGACGAAGTGCCGAAACGGCGCTGGGCGGTTCCTTCGTTCGTTTCATGGTCTACTCCGCGTTGCCGTTATGTTCACACTAACGCGGGAGCACCATCTGTCAACTTAATCGGATTATTTTCATATTAAGTTGTCAGCGGTCAAAATCGCCAATTTCAGCATCGCATTTCTGCGGGTTTCCGGCGATGTGGTTGTCAGTCAACTAAACCACCGTTTTGTTGTCAGACAACTGGCCTGCGTGGCCCCTAAGCCCGAAGGCAGAGGTCTACCGCTCCGCCTAAAGTGGCACTGTGCTGCGGCTTCGGCTTACCCTGCCGTAGCGACCACACCGTATAACCAGATGACCCACTTTTCCGGCTAAACTCCCCAGTTGAAGCGACAGTCCATTCGCCTTCCGTCACAAGTCTAATAACCAGCTCCGCACCATCCTCCATCTTATCAATATAAAATAGCTTCCGTCCGGCATCTTCCGTGATGAGGTGATCGCCCTTAGTGTCTAGGGCAAATACAATCTTATCAGACCACACTAGGAAGTCTGGGCTGAAGGTTTTCGTATTACCACGATCCAGAAGCGGGATGGTAAACCCTCCCTGGGATGGGTTCCTACACCAAACTTTCTTCGTCTTATCGAGAGCTTCAGCGAAGGTTTTTTCTAATCCGTTTAGATCGCTATAACCTTCATGCAGCGCATTCTTGAACCTAACCAACTTAGCCTCATCGACCGCGATGCGGTCAGGCGAATAAGGATGATCTAATGCGTTTTGCACGATAGCAGAGTTATCGACGTAGGCTTCTACCACACGCGCCGCTTGTTCTCGAAGATGGGTTGCAGCAGCACTCGTATATTCAACATGTGCATCGAACTTAGCCTGTTCGATATCACAAAGATTGATCGGACTTCTCTGTCGGTCTCCATGCGCAGGGAAAAGCTTGAGCACCTCTCTGCGAATGACCCAGCGCGCCGTAACACGGTTGCTGTGGGCCATCTCAATCCATTCTTCCGACCCGTCGGTATCCCCACCCACGTCTTGGAGCACCTGAATGCGGTTCCCTTTCCCGGCGGTATTCACACCCCCCTGACGGTAGTCCTGCGTAGCGGAGATAATTGCGTCGATGGGCGCCCTGGCGTGGGTCGAGTCGACGGAAACGGTGGGGACGAAACGCTGTTTCAGCGCAGGAAGATACGGCCTGCTGCCTGAACTTGTCTCACGCTTCACGGTCAAGGTAATGTCGGGAATATCAGAAGCCAATTTGGCGCGTATATCGGTCAATATCGCTTCGAAGACGCCTTTCTCATCCGTCCGGATATAGAAATGTGCGGTGTTCAAATTCGGCGAAGGATAGTGTTCGGCGTTAGGCTGCCTCAAAACTCGACCGACAACCTGTGTCACTTGCTCAGGGGAGCCCATCTCCTTGTCGATATACGCAAAAGCACATTCCGGATCATCCCACCCTTCCTGCAGACCCAGGTTAAAAATGATGTGTCGGAAATTACCACTGACAAAACGGTCATAATCGGCATCCCCGCCCGAAAGAAGGTTGAAGGACGGGGGAGGGGGGAACTTACCGTCAAACTTCAGGTCACAGTAAACCGCTATACTAGACGGATCGATGCCATACCCTTCAACCAAATGTCGCCAAATGAGGATCGGTCGAGCCTGCCTCTCACGAAACGGTCGAGCCGCGTCATCGCGGATAGAAACGCCATCAACCGTATTGGTAGTGCTGACGTAGATAGCCTTCGGCCGAATTGGCAATCCGAGAGCGACTGCAGATTCCTCCGCCCCCTTCATCTGCGAAAGCAGATCGTCAACGGCGCTTTCCATTGGGGTGACATAGCCACCGAGTAGAATGTGCTTCTTGACTAGACCCGAGGCCACGACATCTGAGCTTCGAACGGCAGTGATGAAGTCTGCGTCCTGCCACTTTTTGTCGCGCCTCAGCCGTTCTATTGTCGATCCCAGGGCCTCTGGAACACGCAATGTTGCACTTGCTGCAATCAGCGCGTCAGGCTCTAACTCTAGTAACAACTGGGTCTGCAAATTCGAAAGGTTGTGGCCCTCGTCATAGACGATGATGAATGGCCGCCTGCGACGCTGAGCATCCCGCCGCGCCTTCAGGAGATCCCATAATGATCGATCGGCAGCGTCAAGCTGGACGCGGTATATCTTCCGATCGCCCTCTTCTTTGTCTCGCTGAGTGAATTTGCCGACGGTAGCTACCAGTAGGAGCCCCCTGCTGGAATCCTCAACATCATCGACACGACAATCCATCAAGGGCTTAACGTCGTAGCCGCCAACCAATCCGGAGTATTTGCCATCCGCCAAATTAGCCAAGGTTTGCCATACGACAACCCGCCCCTTTGAAATCCACAGCACGACCGGCTCAATTGGCAGGCGGCTCCGAATCTGCTCAACGGTATCAGCGAGAATAAGAGTTTTCCCGCTACCGGTTATTGATGAAAGGTTCTGGTAGAATGGAACAACTTGATTGCGACGAACCGTAAGCGGGTCTTCCATATACTGGACGAACCGTTCGGTTATCTGGGTCGAAGCATCGGCCTGGAATTTAAGCAGATCCATTAGTTTGCTTCGTCCTCTTCGTTATACCTGTCGCTACTTTCGTTGAGGCCCAGATGCGAGAGAATCTTGTCGGGTATCTTCCAGAAGCGGACATTCCGGCTCTGATACACTTCATATCTGGCATACACGTTGTACGGTGGGGAAATCCCAGCCTTCTCTGCGTCTTTAAGGACACCCCGGTAGGTTTCTCGATCTAGCTGGCCGACAGGCCCGCCATTATCCCAGATTATGAAGTAGCCCTCATTCTGTTCGTTCATGCCAACAAGGTAGAGATACCGGGGGTCATCCACTCGAATTAGATTCGGGCTTCCTCGGCGGTTTGGCTCCCAATGGGAGGTGATGACGACATCAATGAGTTCGTCTTTCTTCATGGAAAGCACGGTCTTTGCGTCGATCTGCCGGGTAAGCATTCTGAACTCGAACCCTCCGCCAAGCGGATCGGCCGTTACTGTGAACTTACCCTTCCCATCAGGACGCTCGCCCGTGACGGCATTTTTGAGCCGCAGCCAGGTGAGCGACCGTGCATATTTATCACCTCTCTCAGGGCTACCCTGTTCGACCAGGATGAAGCGGCGATCACTGCCGGTATCGTTATTCAATTCTAAAACGGCGTGTCCGGTTGTTCCCGATCCACCGTAGGGGTCGAACACAAGCCCGTTCGGCGGACACCAGAGTTGGATGATCTTTTTGATAAGTCGCAGAGGCTTGACGGTCTGGAACCCGTGCCCCTTACCAACGATAGCATCCAGTTCATTAAGCCCAGCCTGTGAGTGCCCGGACTCGGCGTGGTCCCACGATTGAGCGCCTAGCAGTTCGGCGCTCTCATATTCTTCATCAGCCCAATAAGTCCATGGAATACGACCCTTAACTACTTTATCAATGTACCTCTTTACGGAAGGTCGGCCTCCACCAACTTTGCCGTTTTTTGAATCATTGAAAAAGAACAGCGGCCATGACTTCGCTTGCCGGGTAGCAATCGAGCTTTCAATAGCCTTAGTCACCGCAGCATCATCAGCGGGATCATAGCCTTTGAGGGCGACCTTGGACCCCTTGATAACAAGCGCCGGCCCACGGCGATCGCCTAAGTCACGCTCTTCATATTTGACGCCTGTAGCCTGTAGAGAAGCCCGTATTTCAGCGCGGCTTAGCCGCCAGTGATGAGACGACTTTGGCGCTACCGGAAGAGAAGCGTATTCCCCCTCTGGGTAGTGGAGTACGCCCGTATAGGGGGATTGCACCGCAAAGGAGGTAGTCGTGCGATGTTGCGGTGCGGTGGCATCTCCACCGCGCCAGCCTCCCTCGGGATCAAAATCAGTATTATCATAGCGCGCGTCCATCGCATCATCGCGTGGAAGCAAACCAGTCTTCCCTAATGAAGCATCGCGTGCGTAAACTAGAACGTACTCAGTTGCAGTAGACAGGTGATTTGTCTTCTTAGGAGAGTAGGTCTTCTGCCAATTAATGATGCCAATTCGGTTTTCTTCCCCGAAAACCTCGTCCATTAACATGCCTAGATGAAACAACTCATTGTCATCGATGCAAACCGCGATGATCCCACTCGGCTTCAGCATAGACTTCATCATCTGAAGTCTAGGCATTATTGCCTTAATCCATTTCGTATGACGTGATCCGTCATCCTTGGCTACCAAGGTTCCAAGATTTGGATCGTTTGGGTCGGTATCCCATTTGTCATTGTATCGGAACTGTTGACCCGTGTTGTATGGCGGGTCTGTTACGATCAAGTCGACCTGACCACGGTATTTATATAGCGTAACCATTGCTTGAAGGTTTTCACCTTCGACCAGCAGATTCTTCGCTTGGTCAGCAGGCTCCCCAACATGCAGCTTCGGTTCACGGCGAGTCACCCGTGGACGGACGCGCCGGGCAATCTCAACAGCGGTTCGCTTGCCATGGAACGTCAACGCGACCCCATTGCTCAGCATAGATTTTACCAGCTTTACGAGGTCTTCGCGATCGAGATGGTCAATCGCGACAGCCGGATCGCTAGGGTTGCTGCCGTTTTGGTCCATGCTTGCTACCTTCGTCTCATTCAAAATTCGTCTTTGGTCTTATGGCACCAGAGAGGAACAAAACAAGAACGTAAGCGCCTGCACCCCCCGACCTATTCCTTTAGCCACAGAGCGCCTCTGGAGAAAGGCCAAGCTCATAGCCAAAATGGTTATTCTCTAATCTGGCGTTGCTGTGGCCCTTCTGACGCTGCGCGCTCATTCGCTGAATGCGTTGCTGCGGAGGCAATGGTGAGGCATCCTCGCCAAATGGACACTGAACCTATCGGATATGAAGAATCTGCGCGCATCGTTGAAGCGTTCGCTGAAAGCGAGGAAGAGCCGCGAGTGCTTGAGCTGCTGGCGGAGCTGGCAACAGCCATTCGCGCGCGGGCATTGAACGACTGACAGGCCATGTGCAATCGCGCCCGCATGTCGAACGAGCCGGAAACGTTATGGGGTTCTGCGGCTAAACTCTTTAGTGAGCGTCCCCGTGACAACCGCTTCAGCCCGAACGAGCTGCGGCCAAAAAGCCGGAACTACGTTGTGCGCGAGCAGGACGGTGAGCGCGCCTGGGACGTGATGACGTGGGACGTGCTGGGCGGTAAGGCCAAATGGCCCATGACGAATGTCCGCAATCTAGCACTTCCCCAATGGCGCAAACTCGCTGAAAAGCCGGAAAACCGCTGCATCGTCCCTCTAACCGAGTTTTGCGAGTTCACGCCCGATAAGCATGACCTGGGCGACGGGAAGCCACCGCTCAAAGGCGAGATGTGGTTCGCCGTGCCGGAACAACCGGTGTTTGCTGTGGCGGGCTTCTGGCAACACACAGAGGCGGGCAGGGGGTTCACTATGGTGACATGCGATCCCAACGCCTTGGTTGCGCCGATTCATCCCAAAGCAATGATTACAATCCTCGATCCGGAGAACGTGGATGTCTGGCTTCGCGGCTCCTACGATGACGTGGTGCAACTCCAAATGCCGTTCGATCCGGATCAAATGACAGTACGTGGCCCGGTTTTCCCGACGCGAAGCCCTGTAGCCTAGGAGGCGGCCCGCAAACTCTATCGCTCGCGATCGTCGTCGCGACGGGGAGGGGCAGGAGGCCTATCCTTACCGTGCGCCAGGTCGGGACTGCGCTGCGGATCTCGGGCTGGAATGACGCCATGTTTTTGCAGGATCGGGGTCAGCCTCTCAATCTCGCGCTGCTTATATTGGGCCTCCTGCGGCGAAAGAGGTCGATTGCGCTCGCGCTCCACCAGCTCTCGGGCGCGAGGCTCGCCCGCGCGCGCTGGCCCGGTAAGGTCGAAGCTATGGATTACTTCGCCGCCGCGCCGGTAGACCGTGAGCCTGTCGGCAAGGCGCCCGTCCTGAATCCGGTCCAGCGTGTCGAGCATCCCGCGCAAGGCATTCTGGTGGGCCTCGGTCGTCGTCATCCGCCCGATACCCCGGCTCTCCTTCTGCGCCGCATATCGCTGCAACACTCCAAGGCTCGACATTTCGGGACTGACGGCCAGGGCTCGCGCATCGGTTCGGAACCCCGCATCCCTGAATTGCTGCAAGGTCGCCGCAACCGTCTCGGGGTTGCGCATCGTGCCTTCCACCAGAACATTGACGCGCCGCTGTGCGGCCTCGGCAATGGCTTTCTCGACCAATCGGCCAGAATCGCGGTCGGTATAGAAGGCCGCGGTTTTGTCGTCTGCGCGCTGCAAGCTCTTATAGTGAGGCAAATAGGCGCGAAGATCATCACCGATGATTTTCACCATTCCGCCACTGCCCGCAAATTCGCGGGTAGCATGGTTCTGCATGGGGGTTTTGCCGGAGCCGGGTTGCCCTCCTAGAATAATCGCGGTCGGCTGCTCGACACTCTCCGCGCCCCTGAAAAGGCGGGGAGCTACGCGGGTTTCATAGATTTTCTGTAGGGCGTCGGGTGAGAGGCTATGACGTTCTGGGTCGCGGTCCATGCTGCCTCTTAGGCAGCGATAGGGACGGCCTCGGCGGCGTCACGCGCGCGAACGATCGCGCTATATTCGGAGAGAACTTGGCGGACATTCTCGGTGTCGGTCACGTTGAGCGAGTGCATGATTGCGGTCGCCTGATCCGTCCGCATTTCGAGCCATTCGATCCGCGCCGCGCTGGGAGCGGCCCGCTCCTGCTCAAGCGCAATCTGCTCGCTATACCCGGCTATCACGTCATTGATGGCCTCAAGCGCCGCCTCGTAGGCAACCGCCTGATCTTGGGTCCACATGGGGCTAGTCTCGCCACTCATCGTCATGCCTTTCCTATAGCATCAAGTCTTGAACGAATAAAGAACGGCCTCGATCATGCGGAAGGGGCCGGTAGAGCGGAAGGCTCCACCGGCCAGCAAGACGAACAACCTTGGAGATTTCGCCTTCGTCCTCGGTTGCTCGGAAACTCATATAGCTGCGGGGGACCGAAGCCCCCCGCCATCGATCAAGCGGCCTCGTCGATCTGTTCGTGATCGTCGTCCCCCAGCTCGTCGCCCTCGTCGCCCTCATCGGCTTCATCGGCCTCCGGTTCCTCCTTGGCGGGGAGGGGTTCAACGGTTGCGCTCTCCATGAAGTCGGGGAGCCAGTTCACTGCCTCGGCAACATCGTCGGGATGAAGGCCAAGCAACTTGGCGTCCTCTTCGTCGCAATTCGCAATGCGGGCACAGAAGGCGGCGGTTTCGTTGCCCTTCATGCCCTTTGCACGATCTGACAGACCCCACGTTTCGAGAAGGGCAAGCCGGGCTTTGTTGGAGAAGGTGCTGAAAAACGCCTCGTCTAGCTCGACCGTATCGCGCCAGCGTCCAAAACCGGGCTCGGCCTCGATGCAGTTGGCAAGCTCACGCACCATGCGCGGGGTGCGACCGTCGGAGTAAACCGAAGTGGTCGCCATGAGCATGTGACCGGCGATCATCGCCGCCACCTTGTTCTTGTCCGTGGCGGGCAGATTGCGGAACAGCGCGAAGCCCTCAATCGGATCGCGAGCCGTCATCCACTCGCCCGACGCCAAGCCCTCCTTGGTGGTGAGCCACGCCGCGCGCTCGGGTCGGCTTCCGACAAGATCGTGAATCTTGGTGGTGCCATCCTCGTCATGGGGA
>NZ_JAHRGM010000023.1 GCF_019097845.1 Sphingobium sp. AS12
TGTCCGGGTCGACGACCGGAGTGGCCTGGTTTTGCTCCGCCCCGGCAGCACGGCGGCGGGTGGACTGCTTGAGGCGATAGCTGTCGCCGTTCATGGCCAGGATGCTGACGTGGTGCGTGAGCCGATCGAGCAGCGCGCCGGTGAGCCGCTCGGATCCCAGGGCCTGCGTCCAGTCCTCGAACGGCAGGTTGGATGTGACGATCGTTGATCCCCGCTCATAGCGCTGCGAGAATGTCTCGAACAGCAGCTTCACCGCCGCAAGATCGCGCTGCATCTTGAGCAGTCGCTTTTCGTCCCTCGCCTCCATCAGTTGGTTGACCAGGGCAGCGGCGGTCGTGAACGCGACCGTGAAGCCTTTCTGGCAAGCCGCCAGTCCCAACGCGAGCGCCACATGGGTTTTGCCGGTGCCACTATTGCCCAGCGAGATGATATTTTCCCGCCGCAGGATATATTCGCAGCGCGCCAACTCCAGCACGAGCATTTTGTTGAGGCCTTGAATGGCCATGAAGTCGAACGTGTCGAAGCTTTTCACCGCCGGGAACCGCGCAGCCCGGATCCGGCGCTCCACGGTGCGGCGCTCACGATCGATCAGCTCAAGTTCGATGAGGCGAAGCAGGTATCGGCTATGATCGACCCCGTCGCGTGCACATTCACGCGCCAGCTTCTCATATTCCCGTAGCACCGTAGGAAGTTTGAGCTGCTTGAGATGATGCGCGAGCAGGACCTGCGGCGTCCCCGCCATGGTGCCGGTGGGCATCTTGTCCTCTGTGCCCCGGTTCATGCCGCCAACTCCTGAGATGTTTGGGGCACGAGCGCAGCATAGTCGGCGGCACGCGTCGTCTTCACGTCCATTTTCGGCAGGTGAGGATAGGCTGCCAGATCCAGGCGGGCGGGCCGCCGTTCGATGCGCCCCAGCGCGATCTGCTTGACCGCATCGAAGCCGATTGCGCCGATACAGATCGCCTCGTTCACCGCGAAGGTGACGATCTCCATCGGTATCGCCTCCAACAGGCGCAGGATCTGGATGAACTCGCGCTTGCCCTTGTTGCCCATACGCGCCTCAAGGAGGTTACGCATATGCTGGAACGCTTGCGGAAGGGCCCAGTCCTGCAACGCGGCGGCCTGATCGAGCGCATTGGGCTTGGTCTCGATCAGCGCCAGATAATGCAGCGGGTTCGCCACGAACATGGCCTCACCATAACAGCGCGCATGCCGAGCGATCTCCTCATTGCCACATAGGATGACCACCGTGTCGACGAAGCCCTTCACCATGACATCCTGGAAGCCATACCGGGTCGGCACCGAGTAGTCGTTGGTCCGGTAGCGCACCAGAGCGGTCGACGATACGCGAACGGCCCTGGTCTCGCACGGTTCGAACTGCCCTGCTGGCAATGCCCGCATCACCGCCAGATCGGCCAGGAGCCGTGTGCCGATCGTCTCACTATGTCGGCCAGACCGCTCTTCCTGCCGGGCCCGGCAGCGGTCCAACAGCTCATCATTGAAGTTATCGAAGCTGGGCGCATGCGGGATCGGCACCATGAAGTGCGATCGGGCGTGCTTGACCAGGCCTTCCACCTTCCCCTTGTCGTTCCCCTTTCCAGGCCGACCAAAGCGATCGGTGAAAAGATAATGGCTGACGAGCCCGGTGAACGCGCGTGTTCGCTCGCGCTTCCCATCCCCGCAGATTCTGGCAACCGCGATCTTCGTGTTATCGTAAAGGATTGACAGCGGCATACCGCCAAAGAAGGCGAACGCCGATACATGCCCGTCCAGAAAGGCCTCGGTCGTCTCCGCTGGATAGGCCTTCACAAAGCAGGCATCCGATTGCGGCAGGTCCATGCAGAAGAAGTGCATTTTCCGGCGGACACCATCGATCACGCCTACCGCTTCGCCAAAATCCACCCGTGCATGTCCTGGCGGGTGCGCCAGCGGCACGAACGTCTCGCGTCCGCGCGCCCGGCACAGCCGGACATAATCCTTTACGACAGTGTAGCCGCCGACAAAGCCATGCTCGTCGCGCAGACGTTCAAAGATCCGTTTGGCGCTGTGCCGCTGCTTCACAGGCGCAATGCGATCCGCTGCCAGGATCGCGTCAATCACTGGCAGCAGCGGTCCCAACTTCGGCTTCGCCACAGGCTTGGTCCGCGTGTAGCCGGGCGGCAGAGATAACCGGAACATCTTCGATATCGTCTCGCGGCTCAGTCCAAAGACCTTCGCGGCCTCGCGCTGGCTGTTACCTTCAACAAAAACAAAGTGCCGAACGGCGGCGTAGCTCTACACGGCAAACATCCCCGGCCACCCCCCTTAAAAGGAGCAACCTATCCAATGGCTGGCTTTTAAACCGCCACGCTCAGCAAATCGCTGGCGTTCCATTGGCCTGGTTTGTCACCGCCCTCTACACCTCGAACCTCAATCCGCCCAGTTTCTCGAGCTTTGGCCGACGGCGACGACGATGCCAGTTCGACAGGCACGAAGCCTGCCATCGCTCCGCGAAGCAGCTGCTTGCGCCAGGGATAAAGCTGGCCTGTTCCAACGCTGTGCCGCCGAGCCACGGCCGAGACGATCGCCCCCGGCACCGTCGTCTCCTTCAGGATCGCCAGCTTCTCCTCGTCGCTCCAGTTCCGACGCCGCTCCACCCGTACAAGCGCTCCGCCATCACCGCGACCGCTCATACGAGGATCGTTTGACTGCTCGATGTCCATGCTCACGCCTCCTCAAAGGGCGCGAGCTTTCCTATTCCGGTGCCGGCAACAAGGCCGTCTTCCGTCGGCGCTTACGATCGAAACTGTCAAGATCGGACGATCCACGTTCATCCCCTACCGATGCATCAAGCGATTGGTCGAGCGCTAGCAGGTGAGAGCTTCGAGATAAGGCCGCATGATACGCCATGCGCCGCCGGCGATGGCCGCTTGCGCGATCACGCCCGGGGTCGCTCTGCGCTGGGCAAGGGCCGCGCGCAGCCCCTCCACCGCAATGGAGCGTTCGACTAGCCTGGAGTTTCAAAACAGATCACCGGCGCGCTGCTTGATCGGCTCACGCACCACGTCAGCATCCTGGCCATGAACGGCGACAGCTATCGCCTCAAGCAGTCCACCCGCCGCCGTGCTGCCGGGGCGGAGCAAAACCAGGCCACTCCGGTCGTCGACCCGGACACTGGCGAGATCACCGCCACCTGATCAATGACGACAACGATATGAAGAGGGCCCCGATCGGGGCTCTCTTCATATCGTCAGGCCCGCATCAACAGTGGCCTGCTTTTACTCCGCCCCGATGGCCTGGAATCTGACCGCCGTTGACACCACGGAGTGGTCGGCACTTCCGATGGCGTATCGATCTACTAAGCCATTGTCCTGGTCCAGCGCTTCAATCAATCGGTGTATAGTTGGCCGTGGCGCTAGGTCGCGTTGGACGCATGACGATTTGCTGCACTTCCGCCCGATGAAACGGCCATCAGCGGCGATCATACAAAACTTCACGTCCGGTCATGGCCGGTGTGCTGCCCCCTTCCATACGCAAATACTATGCGATTGGGATATCCTCCGTCTCGAATTCCAACGACGCCCTGCAATATCTAGGCGACTGCAGATGACTCATGCGGCCTCCTTCGCGCGAGCACTGTGGGAGACAACCCATGCAGGACATCCTCTGGATCGGCCTCATCCTCGCTCTGCTCGGCGCTAGCCTTGGCTATGTCGCACTGTGCGACAACGCGTGAGGGTGGCCGGACAATGACTCTTGATCTCTGGCTCGCGGCGATCACCGCCCTTGGCCTCCTTCTTTATCTGGTCGCCGTACTTGTGCGGCCCGAACGCTTCTAGACAAAGGAAGCTCTCATGACATTCCAGGGATGGCTGCTGATCGCGGCCTTTGTGGGCATTTTGCTGGCGCTGACCAAGCCGGTCGGCCTTTGGCTGTTCGCTCTGTATGAGGGACGCCCCACACCACTTCATGCCATACTCGGCCCGGTCGAGCGTGGGTTTTACAAATTGTCGGCCATTGATCCGAACGAGGATCAGAGCTGGCGGCGCTACGCCGTTCATATGCTGATCTTCAATGCCGCGCTGCTGCTGCTGACATATGCTATATTGCGGTTGCAGGCGGGGCTTCCGCTCAATCCGCTGGGATATACGGGGCTGAGCGAACATTTGTCGTTCAACACCGCGGTCAGCTTCACCACCAACACCAACTGGCAAAGCTATGGCGGCGAATCGACCATGTCGAACCTCAGCCAGATGCTGGGTCTGACCATCCACAATTTCCTGTCGGCCGCGACCGGCATCTCGCTCGCCTTCGCCTTCTTTCGCGGATTCGCGCGGCGCAGCGCGACGGGCATCGGCAATTTCTGGGCCGATATGACGCGGGTGACGCTCTATCTGCTGCTACCGATCTGCATCGTCTATGCGCTGTTCCTGATCGCCAGCGGTGTGCCGCAGACATTGGCCGGTTGGGTTGATGTGACGACGTTGGAAGGCGTGAAGCAGACACTCGCGCTTGGCCCGGTCGCCAGCCAGGAAGCGATCAAGATGCTCGGCACCAATGGTGGCGGCTTCTTCAACGCAAATTCGGCCCACCCGTTCGAGAACCCGACCGCGCTCACCAATTTCGTGCAGATGGTGTCGATCTTCCTGATCGGCTTCGGCCTGACCTGGACGTTCGGCAAGGCGGTCGGCAATACGCGCCAGGGTTGGGCGATCCTCGCCGCGATGCTCACCATCTTCCTCATCGGCGTGACTGTCGTCTATGCGCAGGAAGCGGCCGGTAATCCGATCCTGCACGGCCTGGGCGTTCCCGGCGGCAACATGGAGGGCAAGGAGGTCCGCTTCGGCATCGCCGCTTCGGCACTCTTCTCCGTCATCACCACAGCAGCGAGTTGCGGTGCAGTCAACGCGATGCATGACAGTTTCACAGCGCTCGGCGGCATGATTCCGCTGTTCAACATCCAGCTGGGCGAAGTCGTCGTCGGTGGCGTTGGTGCCGGTATCTACGGCTTCCTGCTGTTCGCCATTCTGGCCGTGTTCGTCGCTGGCCTGATGGTTGGCCGGACGCCGGAATATGTCGGCAAGAAGATCGAGAGCCGCGAAGTAAAACTGGCAGTGCTGGCCATTGCGGTTCTGCCGCTGATCATTCTTGGCTTTACCGCCATCGCCTCGGTCATGGATGCCGGACTTGCCGGCCCGCTCAACAAGGGGCCGCACGGCTTCTCGGAGATACTCTACGCCTTTACCAGCGCCGTTGGGAATAACGGGTCGGCCTTTGCGGGTCTTACCGCAAATACGCCCTTCTATAACGGGCTGCTGGGCATCGCGATGTGGCTCGGGCGTTTCTTCGTGATCATTCCGATGCTGGCGATCGCAGGCAGCCTTGCCGCCAAGAAATATACACCGGCGACAGCGGGCAGTTTCCCGACCACCGGACCGCTCTGGACCGGCCTCCTGATCGGCATCGTGCTGATCGTGGGCGGCCTCACCTTCCTGCCCAGCCTCGCGCTTGGTCCTATTGCCGATCATCTTGCGATGATCCGCGGCCAGCTTTTCTGATCGGAGCATCACAATGGCACGCACAGCGTCCAAATCGCTCTTCACCGCAGACCTGATCGTTCCGGCGATCGGCGATGCATTCCGCAAGCTCAACCCCCAACAACTGATCCGCAATCCGGTGATGTTCACGACCGCGGCGGTGGCTGTTCTTCTGACCGTCCTTTTGGCTGTCGGGCAGGACGGGCTGACAGTCGGCTTCAAGCTGCAACTGGTCATCTGGCTGTGGCTGACGGTGTTGTTCGGCACCTTTGCCGAAGCCATCGCAGAGGGGCGTGGCAAGGCGCAGGCTGTGTCGCTGCGCGCGACCAAAGCCGACCTGACCGCCAAGCGCCTGAAAGGCGAAGGTCGCGAGAGCGAAAATGTGCCGGCCAGCGCGCTCCGCATGGGCGACATCGTTCTGGTGGAGACAGGGGATCTGATCCCGGCCGATGGCGAGGTCGTGTCAGGCGTCGCGTCTGTCAACGAAGCGGCCATTACCGGCGAAAGCGCGCCTGTCATCCGCGAAGCCGGTGGCGACCGGTCGGCGGTCACGGCGGGCACGCGCGTCATTTCGGACGAGATTCGCGTCTGTGTCACCGTGAACCCCGGCCAGGGCTTCCTTGATCGGATGATCGCCCTGGTCGAAGGGGCCGAGCGACAGAAAACCCCCAACGAGATCGCTCTCACCATCTTGCTGGTGGGCCTGTCCATCATCTTCCTGATCGCTGTCGGCACCATCCCCGGCTTTGCAAGCTATGCTGGCGGGTCGATTCCCGTCGCGATCCTGGCCGCATTGCTGATCACTCTCATCCCGACGACGATCGCAGCTTTGCTGTCTGCGATCGGCATCGCCGGCATGGACCGGCTCGTGCGCTTCAACGTCCTTGCCAAGTCCGGCCGTGCCGTGGAGGCCGCAGGCGACATTGACGTGCTACTGCTCGACAAGACCGGCACCATCACGGTCGGCGATCGGCAAGCGACCGAGTTCCGTCCCGTCGGCGGGGCAAGCCTGGCTGCGCTCGCAGAGGCCGCCCTGCTCGCTAGCCTGGCCGACGAGACGCCGGAGGGCCGCTCCATCGCCCTGCTCGCCCGTGATAAGTTCGGCCAATCGGCGCAGGCTTTGCCCGACGGAGCAGAGGTTATCCCGTTTACGGCGCAAACGCGGATATCGGGTGTGAAGGTCGGTGGCAGCGTGATCCAGAAGGGTGCGGTCGATTCCATCCTTCGCGCCAATCCCGGTCTGGACAAGGAACCGGCAACGCAGGAACTGCGCCGCATCACCGACGAGATTGCACGCGCAGGCGGCACGCCGCTGGCCGTTGCAAAGGACGGCAAGCTGCTGGGTGCGATCTTCCTGAAGGACATCGTCAAGGCAGGCATCCGCGAACGGTTCGGCGAACTGCGCGTCATGGGCATCCGCACGGTCATGATCACCGGCGACAATCCCCTGACCGCCGCGTCGATCGCCGCCGAAGCTGGCGTCGACGACTTTCTTGCCCAGGCGACGCCAGAGGACAAGCTGGCGCTGATCCGCAAGGAACAGGAGGGCGGACGCCTGGTCGCCATGTGCGGCGACGGCACCAATGACGCGCCAGCCCTCGCCCAGGCAGATGTCGGCGTTGCGATGAATACCGGCACCCAGGCAGCGCGGGAAGCGGGCAATATGGTAGATCTGGACAGTGATCCGACCAAGCTCATCGAGATAGTCGGGCTTGGCAAGCAGCTGCTGATGACCCGCGGCGCGCTCACCACTTTCTCGGTCGCCAACGACGTCGCCAAATATTTCGCGATCATTCCGGCCATGTTCGTGGTGCTTTATCCGGGCCTCGGCATTCTCAACGTCATGAAGCTTGCGACACCGCAGAGCGCGATCCTGTCGGCGATCATCTTCAATGCGCTGATCATTCCGCTGCTCGTGCCGCTGGCGTTGAAGGGTGTGACCTACCGGCCCATCGGTGCCGGGCCGCTGCTGGCGCGCAATCTCGCCATCTACGGGCTTGGCGGACTCCTCTCGCCGTTCGTCGGCATCAAACTCATCGACCTGGCCGTCAGCGGCCTTGGCCTCGCCTGACATCATCGGGCCTGAAGGAAAGCATCATGGGCAAGGACTTCCTCACCTCTCTCCGGCCAGCGTTCACGCTGACCATCCTCTTCGCGCTTCTGCTCGGCATCGTCTATCCGCTGACGATGACGGGCATCGGCCAAACCCTCTTCCCGCATCAGGCCAATGGCAGCCTGATCGAGGAACAGGGCAAGCTCGTTGGCTCGTCGCTCATCGGCCAGGGCTTTGCCGATCCGCGCTATTTCTCCTCACGCCCGTCTGCCGCTGGCAAGGGCTATGATGGCCTTGCTTCATCAGGCTCTAACTTTGGTCCAACGAGCCAGGCGCTGGTCGATCGCACGAAAGCCGATGTCGCCAAATTTCAGCAAATGTCCCCCGGTCTCCCTGTTCCGTCCGACCTGGTGACAGCCTCCGCCTCAGGCCTTGATCCTGACATCTCGCCTGAGGCGGCTTTTTATCAAGTTGCGAGGGTCGCCGCCGTTCGCGGCCTGCCCGCAGCGCGCGTTCGCACCCTCGTGCAGGACACGATCAGGACGCCGTTCCTCGGCTTCCTGGGCGACCCCAGCGTCAACATTCTCGATCTTAATCGACGACTGGACCGGATCAGCGCTACAACAGCACAGTGAACGACACCGACAAACGCCCTTCGCCAGAGTCCTTCCTGCGGGTAGCCGCGCAGGAAGGACGCGGCCGTCTCAAGCTGTTCCTCGGCGCAGCGCCTGGAGTTGGCAAGACTTACGAGATGCTCAGCGACGGAATGCGGCGGCTCAAGTCCGGCGTCGATGTCGTGGTTGGCGTTGTCGAGACGCATGGCCGACGCGAGACCGAAGCGCTGATCGCGGGTCATGAAGTGATACCAAGGCGGCAGATCGACCATGGGGGGATCAACCTTGGCGAAATGGATCTGGACGCCATTCTTGAACGGCAGCCAAAGCTCGCCCTGGTCGATGAACTGGCGCACAGCAATGCTCCGGGCAGCCGTCATCCCAAACGCTATCAGGACGTCGAGGAACTGCTCGATGCCGGTATCGACGTCTATTCGACGATCAATATCCAGCACATAGAGAGCCTGAACGACGTCGTCGCATCCTTCACCCATGTGCGCGTGCGCGAAACCGTGCCCGATTCCATTCTGGAAACCGCAGAGATCGAGGTCGTCGATATATTGCCCGACGAGCTGATCGAACGGCTCAAGGAAGGCAAGGTCTATATCCCGGCAGAGGCGACGCGGGCGCTCTCCCATTTTTTCTCCAAGTCCAACCTGACCGCCCTGCGGGAACTGGCGCTGCGCCGCGCCGCGCAGGCGATCGATACGCAGATGCTCGATTATGTCCGCGCCCATGCGCTGGCGGGCAGCTTCGCGGTGGGCGAGCGCGTCGTGGTCGCTGTCAGCGAGCAACCGAGCGCGCCGGGCCTGGTCCGCGCGGCCAAGCGCCTCGCCGATGCGCTCAAGGCGCCCTGGACCGCCGTGCATATCGAGACCCGGCGCGCGCAGGCCTTTTCCGACGAGGAGCGCAAGGCGCTGGCCGATACGCTGGCGCTGGCATCCCGACTGGGCGCGGCGACAGCCAGCATTCCGGCGGAAAATGTCGTCGAGGGTCTGCGGAGCTTTGCCGCCGATGCGCACGCGACCCAGATCGTCATCGGCAAGTCGAGCCGATCCTGGTGGTTTGAGCTGCGCCACGGATCCGTGGTCGACCGGCTCGTCCGCGATATCGGGTCGGTGGCGGTCCATGTCCTCCCATCCGACGACGACGATCTTGCGCCGCCGCGTAGCCGGCATTCGACCCGCATGGCATGGGGCAAGCCGAGCGACTATCTCTGGTCGGCGCTGACGATCGCCGCAATGACGGCGGTTGGCCGCCTGCTGCTGGAGGTCATCGACCTTGGCAATATCGCCTTGCTGTATCTGGTCCCGGTCATGTTCGCCGCAGCGACCTACGGCCTGCGCGCCGGACTGTTTGCCGGGCTGGTATCGAGCCTTGCCTATAATTTCTTCTTCCTGCCGCCGACCGGCACATTGACCGTCAACAACCCGGAAAATGTCATCTCCATCCTCGTGCTGCTGGGCGTTGCGATCGTCACCAGCCAGTTTGCTGCGCGGGTGCGCGGGCAAGCCGATCTTGCCCAGTCCAGCGCGCGCCAGAATGCCGCGCTTGCCGGTTTCTCACGGCAGCTGACCTCCGCCGCCAGCCAGGATGATCTGATCCAGGCGATCTGCGCGGAGATTGCGCGGCTGCTGGACGTTCGCACAGTCATGCTGCTGCCGTCGGATTCCGGTCCCGCGCTGCGCGCCGCCTACCCGCCCGACGACAGGCTTCAGGAAATCGAGCGGGCAGCGGCGCAATGGGCGATGAACAATGCCCAGCCAGCGGGCCGCGGATCATCGACGCTGACGGCGTCGGACTGGCTGTTCCATCCGCTGCGCACCCAGCGCGGCGTGCTGGGCGTGCTGGGGATGGCGCGCGACGATGCGGGGGAACCGCTGCGATCGGATCAGACGCCCCTGCTCATGAGCCTTCTCGATCAGGCAGCGATTGCGCTCGATCGCATGGCGCTGGAGGAAGAGATGCAGGGCGCGCGGCAGATTCACGAACGCGACCGTTTGCGGTCCGCGCTGCTGTCCTCCGTCAGCCACGACCTGCGCACACCGCTGACGACGATCATGTCCGCGGCGCAGGAATTGCGAAGAAAGCAACCATCGGCGCTGCTCGACACGATCGAGGGGGAAGCGCAGCGCCTCAACCGGTTCGTCGCCAACCTGCTGGACATGGCGAGGGTAGAAGCCGGTGCCCTGCCGATGAAGATCGAGCCGACCGATCTGTTCGACGCGGTGGCCAGTGCCATCAAGGACACCCGCCAGTCGCTTGTCGGCCATGAGGTCAGGGTCGACATTCCTTCGGACATTCCGCTGGTGCGCGTCGATCCAGTCCTGCTGCACCACTGCCTTATCAACCTGCTCGACAATGCGGGCCGTTATGGTGAGTCGGACACCCCGGTCACGATCAGCGGCAAGCGGATCGCGGACGCCATCCTGCTATCCGTCATCGACGAGGGACCGGGCATCCCGGTCGGCGCGGAAAAGAAGGTGTTCGATACGTTCACGCGCCTGGAAGGATCGGACCGGGTCAAGCATGGCACGGGACTTGGCCTCGCCATCGTCAAGGGTTTTGCAGAAGCGATGGGCCTGGGCGTCGATGCTTCGACCAATAGCGAACCGCGCGGTGCCTGCTTCACATTGCGCATACCCGAACATCTCATCATCAGCGATTTTCCCGGCGAGCCACTGTCATGACCATCCGCCACAAGGTTCTTATCATCGATGACGAACCGCAGATCCGCAGGCTGATCAACGCGGCGCTGAGCCGCGCCAATTATGCGACCGTCGAGGCCGAAAATGCGCGCGACGCGCTGGAAAAATTGCGGACCGAGCGGCCGGATATCAGCCTGCTCGACCTGGGCCTGCCCGACCGCGACGGACTGGAACTGGTGCCTTTGTTCAAGCAGAAAAGCGATACGACCCTGATCATCGTGTCAGCGCGGGATGCCACCGAAGAGAAGGTCGCGGCGCTCGATCTGGGCGCGGACGATTATCTGACCAAGCCCTTTGATACGGACGAATTGCTGGCGCGGGTTCGCGTGGCGCTGCGCAACCGCATGACCAAGGGCGGCGGCGTCCCGTCGGTGCGTGCGGGCAATGTCGAAATTGATCTGCTGGGCCGCGTGGTGAGGAAGGCCGGGCAGGAGGTGCATCTGACGCCCAAGGAATATGCGGCGCTGGCCCAGCTCGCCCAATTTCCCGGCCGTGTGATCACCCATGGCCAGATCATGAAGGAGGTCTGGCCCAAGGAACATGAGCATCATGTCGAATATCTGCGCGTCCTCATCCGCACCTTGCGGCAAAAGCTTGAGGATGATCCGCAGCGTCCGCAGATTATCGGCAATGAACTTGGGATCGGTTACCGCCTCCGCTTCTCAAGCGAGTTGACCGACGGTTAAGGTGACCAGCCCGATCTCAAACAATCTCCATCGCGTCGCCCGGTTGCAGCAGCGGTAGCAACCGCAGCATATCGGCCCGCTCGACCGCGACACAGCCTGCGGTCGGCCGGCCTTCTGAGAGGTGGAAGAAGATCGCACTGCCCTGCCCCGGCACCGGCGGCCGGTCGTTATGGCCGAGGATGACGATCACGTCATAGGCGTCGTCGGCGCGGATCAGGCTTTCGGCAGAGAAACCACGCGGCAGGCGGACCGGGCGGTTATAGGCGGGATCGGCCGGATCATCAGACCAGCCATCGCCAGTCCGCACCCAACGCCAGGGCAGGTGCAGCCCCGCCGGATCGACCTTGCCCGGTCGCAGCAGCACGCCCCGAAGCGGCCAGACGCCCAGCGGCGTGCAACAGTCGCCCTCGCGCTTGTCGCTCGCCACGCAGGCACCGCTCCGACCGATGGTGCAGGCCATGGAGATCGCGCCAAAGCTCAGGCGACCCGCGCCGCTATCGACGCGGATCAGGCTCATAGCTGGTGGCCGGTCCGGTCGCGCTTGGTGGCGAGATAGCGTTCGTTGTGCGGGTTGGCCGGCAGGATGATCGGCAGCCGTTCGGCCACGCTGATCCCCGCCGCCTCCAGCCCCGCCACCTTTTGCGGATTATTGGTCAGCAGCCGGACGGTGCGCACCCCGATCAGGTCCAGCATCCGCGCCGCGACCGAAAAATCGCGCGCGTCGATGGCAAAGCCAAGCCGGACATTGGCGTCCACGGTGTCGAAGCCCTGATCCTGCATCGCATAGGCGCGCAATTTGTTGACGAGGCCAATGCCGCGCCCTTCCTGCCGCAGATAGAGCAGCACGCCCCAGGGCGCGTCAGCGATCTGGTGGAGCGCTTCATGCAACTGCGGGCCGCAGTCGCATTTCAGGCTGCCCAGCACATCGCCGGTCAGGCATTCGCTGTGCAGGCGGACGACGGGGGGTGAGGAGTCCCGTTTCCCGACAATGAGTGCGACATGTTCGCGCGGTTCATCCGGGCTGCGGAAGGCAATGATTTCCGCGCTTTCGCTGGCCGACACCGGCAAGCTGGCGCGGGTGGCGATGGCGAGGTGGACGGCATCATCATAGGCGTCGATCGCATCGGCGCTGACATCGACATCCCGGTCGCCGTCGCCGTCCAGCGCGAAATAGGCGGGCAGGATGCCGGCAAGACGGGCGAGGCGCAGCGCCGCCTTCGCCGCCAGCGGCGCAGTGAGCGCGCGGGCCTGAAACGGTCCTTTAAGGGGAGAGGCGAGGTCGAGCACCGGGTCGGAGATAGCGGTCGCCACATCGGCGTCGATCCAAGGCGCGCGGGCGATCAGCACCGGCATGTCGGGATCGGCCGCCGCGATCTGGTTGGCGAGCTTGAGGGTCTGGCCGCGCGAGGCGGAGATTAATATGTCGGCTTTGCCCGCAGGATCGAAGTCGGCCAGCGTCACTGCGTCCGCTCCCTCCACCGCCATCAGACGCAGCGCGCCATCGGCGGCCGACACCCGCACCGCCCAGCCGCGGCGCAGTGCGTCGATCGCCCGCGCCGCGTCGCGCCCGATCGCCCGCCTGCCCATCAGAAGGCGAATTCGGTGATGATGGGGATATGGTCGGACGGCTTGCCCCAGTTGCGCGCAGGTTCGACGACGCGGTGGGCAACCGCCTTTTCGGCGACTTCGCGGGTCATCCACATATGGTCGAGCCGGCGACCGCGATCCGATTCGGCCCAGTCTTTGGCGCGATAGCTCCACCAGGTGTAGAGCCGTGCTGGTGCGGGGTGGAAATGACGGCCGATATCGACCCAGTCGTTCGATGCCTGCAAGCGGGCGAGGATTTCACATTCGACCGGCGTGTGGCTGACGACGTTGAGCAATTGCTTGTGACTCCACACGTCGCATTCCAGCGGCGCGATGTTGAAATCGCCGGTCAGGATGGTCGGCTTGTTATCCAGCGCCGACGACCATTGGATCATGCGTTCGATAAAATCGAGCTTCTGGCCAAATTTGGGATTCTGCTCCCGATCGGCAATGTCGCCCCCGGCGGGGACATAGACATTTTCTATCCGCACCCCATTGTCCAGGCGAACGCCGACATGGCGTGCCTCGCCATTGGCCTGCCAGTCGAGCCGGTCGTCCTCATATATCGGCACCCGGCTCATGATCGCGACGCCATGGTGCATTTTCTGGCCGTTCAGCACCTGATGAACATAGCCCAGACGGCGGAACATATCGGCGGGGAAGGTCTCGTTCACCACCTTGGTTTCCTGAAGGCACAATATGTCCGGCGCTTCCTGGGTCAGGAATTGTTCGACGATGTCGATGCGCGCGCGGACGCTGTTGATGTTCCAGGATGCGATGGAAAGAGTGTCGGCCATGGTGTCGCACTAGGAGGCTAATCCGCGCCATGCAAGACGGCTGCGCGCAGTGCGGACAAAGTAAGACCCCCGCTCCGGGGGCATGGAACGGGGGTCTCGATCGCGCCCTTGAAGCGCTTTGCGACGGGAGGACTGTGCCGGGTAACAGGGGGGAAATCCCGGTTGGCCTCTCGCCGTGGAGTTCTCAATAGCGCCCCGGATATGAGCGGCAGATGAACGGAACGGCAAGTTTATCCGTCCATCGCGCGGGGCGCTCGTTTCAGCCGCCCGCCGACCGTCCTTTTGGCCTGGGGTCGGTCCAGCGGAAGGCGGAATCGGCGATTGGCACGCCATAACGCTGGTTGGACAGGCGGATGGCGGTGCGGTTATTCTGCGAATCGAGCGCGACCCAGCCATAGAGTTGCAGGCCCGCCGGACTGGCGGCGTCCCGGCGGAAAATCATGGTGATGGTGCCATATTCGGGCCGCTTGGGATCGCGCGCCTGTACGCTCAGGATCGACGGATCGCCAGTCGGCACGACCTTGCCAAATTTGGACAGATCCTTGCTGGGATCAAGCAGCGCGCCCAGTGGCGAATTGCCGATCGGCCAGCGCTGCACCTGCCGCACTTCATAATCGATCATGATCAGCGCCTTGCCATCGCCGACAATTAGCAACGGCACGCCCTTTTGATATTGAAAGCGGATCTTGCCCGGTTGCTTGAGCGTCAGCTGTCCAGTGAGTGTCTGGCCATTACGGTCGGTCTGGCTGAAATCGGCGGTCATGCTGCTGACTGCGCGGATATAGGCATTGACCCGGCTGAGTTCAGACTGGCCCTGCTGCGCCAGCAACGGCGCGGCGAGCGGGACGGCAAGGACGACAGGCGCGGCGGCCAGCGCGAGACTGATGCGCTTCATGAATACTCTCCGGTTGTCACGGATGCGGTGTAGGATGAAGCGATTGAACGACCTGTGAACCTTGCCGTTCCCTGCGGTTCAGCCACGCCCCCTGTCAGGCTATAGCGGATTGCCATTCTCATCGCGCAGCACTTCGCGGCGGCCGACATGGTTGGGGGGGCCGACCAGCCCTTCTTCCTCCATTTTCTCGATGAGACGCGCGGCGCTGTTATAGCCGACCCGCAATTGCCGTTGCAGCCAGCTGGTCGAGGCTTTCTGATTCTCGAACACCAGCTGGCACGCCTTGCGGAACAACTGCGCATCGGGGCTGTCGTCGCCCAAGTCCACGCCGTCTAGGGCGAAGCTGCCTTCTTCGGGTTCTTCGGTGACGGCCTGGATATAGTCGGGCTGCCCTTGCGCGCGCCAATGGTCGGCGACGACGCGGACTTCATCGTCGGACACGAACGGGCCATGGACGCGCATCAGCCCCTTGCCGCCGTGCATGTAGAGCATGTCGCCCTTACCCAGCAATTGTTCGGCACCCTGTTCGCCCAGGATGGTGCGGCTGTCGATCTTGCTGGTCACGAAAAAGCTGATCCGGGTCGGCAGGTTCGCCTTGATGACGCCGGTGATGACATCGACCGAGGGGCGCTGGGTCGCGAGGATCAGGTGGATGCCAGCGGCGCGCGCCTTTTGCGCGAGACGCTGGATCAGGAATTCGACTTCCTTGCCCGCCGTCATCATCAGGTCCGCCAGTTCGTCCACCACCACCACGATCTGCGGCAGCGGCTGGAAATCGAGCTGTTCTTCCTCATAGATGGGCTTGCCATTCTCGGGGTCGTAACCGGTCTGGACGCGGCGGCCGAGCGGCTTACCCTTCGCTTTGGCAGCGCGGACCTTTTCGTTGTAATTGGCGAGGTTACGGACGGAGATGGACGCCATCATGCGATAGCGATCCTCCATCTGCTCGACCGCCCATTTGAGCGCACGAATCGCCTTTTGCGGTTCCGTGACGACCGGGGACAGGAGATGCGGAATGTCGTCATAGGTCGACAGTTCCAGCATCTTCGGATCGATCATGATCAGGCGCAGCTGGTCCGGCGTCATGCGGTAGAGCAGGGACAGGATCATGGCGTTAAGGCCGACCGACTTGCCCGACCCGGTAGTGCCCGCGATCAGCAGATGGGGCATGGGGGCCAAGTCGGCGATGATCGGTTCGCCGGAAATATTCTTGCCCAGGATGATCGGCAGCGTCCCTTCGCCACCAAATTGCTCGCTGGTGATGAGTTCGCGGAAGGACACGCCTTCGCGATGGGCGTTGGGCAGTTCGATGCCGATGACGGTGCGGCCTGGAATCGTCGCAACACGGGCCGACAGCGCCGACATGTTGCGGGCGATATCGTCCGCCAGCGCGATCACCCGGCTGGCCTTGATGCCCGGCGCTGGTTCCAGTTCATACATGGTAACGACCGGTCCGGGGCGGACCTCGACGATATTGCCCTTCACATGGAAGTCGTCGAGGACGGATTCGAGCAGCCGGGCGTTACGCTCCAGCGCCGCCTTGTCGATCTTGCCGCCCTGGCTGACAGGGACGGGATTGAGCAGGTCGGGCGAAGGCAGCGAGCTGTGGCCGAACAGATCGTCCTGGCTGACCGGAGCCATTTGTCGCTGGGTGGGTGCGGGCTTGGGCGTCTGGATGGTGATCGGCGGCTTGGGTTCGTTGGACACGGTCCTGCGCGGGGCAATGACCCGTTCGCCGACCTCTTCCTGCTCGTCCTCATCCGCCGCGCTGCTGCCCGTAAAGCCCAGGCTGGGCTTGGGCAGGCTGAGTTTGGGCAGGGCCGGGCGGCGGAGCGCGAGAATCGGCTTTTCCAATGCCAGGCTGCGATAACAGGCGACCAAGCCACCGATCATGGCGATGATCACGATGGCCCCGGTGATCCATGGCTGCGCCACCGGTACTTGCGCCGTCAGGCTCAATATTCCCTTGGCAGTAACCAGCGCGATCACCCCGCCCCACCCCGCTGGCAGGCCGACCAGCGGATTAGTCTGGAACAGGGCCAGCGCAATCCCGATCAGGATGATGCCGAACAGGCATTGGCCAAACTGCCCCTTCCACGCGCTCATATCCTGATCGCCCCAGAGGCGGCGCGCAGTGACCGCCATCAGTGGCAGGATCAGCGCGATGGGTACGCCCAGCAGCCAGAGCAGGAAATCGGCGGTCCAGGCACCCGGTGCCTGCATGACATTGGCGACATGATCGCCCGCCACGGTGTTCATCGACGGGTCGCTCGGCGTATAGCTGAGCAGCGCCAGCGCCAGAAACAGCGTCGCCAGCATCAGCGCGATGGCACCGATCAGCGCACCGCTGCGGAGCAGGCTGCGCTTGAGCATTTCGCGCCATTCGGGCGTGCGCTTCACTGTGCGGCTGACAGCCATGTTAACCCCGTGTCCCCCAAATGTTCCGTTTGCGCACAATGCGCCGGGCGGGGAGTCGGCGTCAAGGGTGTGCGCCCACGGCTCGTCCCGACTGATCCGTAACATTCCGTATAGCGGGCGGGGTCTGCGGCGGGGCAGGAACAGGCCCGAAAGGAATCTCCATGATCGCCGACTATTTTCCCACCGTCGTTGCCCTGTCGCTGGGTGCCTTTGCCGCCATGCTGATCTTTGTCAGTGTCGAGGATGCGCTCAAGCGGTGATCGGGGCGGTGGCGGCGAGTGCGCGGAGCGCTTCGCCGTCGAGCCGCTGCACCGTCCATTCGTCCATCGGCTGCGCGCCGATGGCGCGATAGACGGCGATCGCGGGCGCGTTCCAGTCCAGCACCGACCATTCCAGCCGGGCGCAGTCGCGATCCAGCGCGATCTGCGCCAGCCGGGCGAGCAACGCCCTGCCCGCGCCCATGCCACGCGCGTCCGGCTGCACGAACAGATCCTCCAGATAAAGACCCGGCCGCCCTTCAAAGGTCGAGAAATTGTGGAAGAAGAGCGCGAAGCCGATCGCCGCGTCGTCACTTTCCGCGATCAGCACTTCGGCCATGGGGCGCGGGCCGAACAGGTAGCGGGCCAGCGTCGCGGGGTCCGCCTTCACCGCGTGGGACAGCTTTTCATACGCAGCCAAGGCATGAATAAAGTCCACGATCGCATCGAGATCGTCTGGCGTGGCGGGGCGGATGGTCAGGGTCATTCAGGCGGTTCCCGGTTCGACATGGGCGATAGCCGCCCGTTTGCCGCGTGCGGTTATCAGGCAGGCAGCGATGATGAGGGCTGCGCCCGCCACTGTGGTCAGGGTCAGCCGCTCGCCAAAGGCCAGCCAGCCGACCACCGCCGCCCAGAGGAAGGCACTATATTCGACCGGGATCAGCCGTTGCGCCTCCGCCCGTGCATAGGCCCAGGCCAGCGCGGCAAGCGAGGTGAAGGCCAGACCCGCCGCCAGCAGGATCAGCGGTATGGCTGGCGGCGCGGGCAGCCGGGCGTAGAAGGGCGCGCCGATGGCGAACACGCCCAGCATGACGAGATGCTGGAAGAAGGCGACTTCGATCGGGGACGCGCGCTGCGCCTGCTGGCGTTGCAGGATGAGGTTCCAGGCGAACAGCACCGCCGACGCCAGCACCGCCAGCGCGCCCAGCAAGGCGTTGCGATCATAGTGGCCCTGCAAACGCCCCGACAGGATCACGCCGACGCCAACCAGCCCCAGCACAGACGCGCCGATGGCCTGCCGCCCGATCGTTTCGCCCAGCAGCAGAGCGGCGAGATAGAGCGCGATCAGCGGCGCGATGAAGGACAGGGCTATCGCTTCGGCGAGCGGCATCCGCATCAGCGCCCAGAAGAACAGCCCTGCCATCAGCGCCACGACCGATCCGCGCAGCATGTGCAGGCGCAGCACCGTCCGGTCGGGCCAGCGCTGGCGGGTGAGAAGCATCAGGCCAAGGCCAAGCAGCGTCCCCGTGATCGCGCGCCACAACAGGGCGTTGTAGAGACCGATGGCGAGGCTCAGCCCCTTCATCGCCGCATCCATCACCGAAAACAGCGCAACACCAATACAGCAGACGGCAAAGGGAATGAGGAAGCTGGAGCGCGCGGGCATGGCGTTCAGCGGATGAGCCGGATGTCGATGCCGATGTCCAGCGCGGTCCAGGCCCGGTCAGCGGTGATGACTGGCAGATTAGTCAGCCGCGCAAGCGCCAGACAGGCTCGATCCCCCAAGGACAATCCCAAATGTCGGGTTATCGGGCGAAGCATGGCGGCTTCCAATGCGTACGCTTCGTGGAATGGGCTGATACGCAGTTCCAGGCGCATGACCTGACGCTCCGCATCGTCTCGTGACAAGCCAGCTTCGACAAGTTTCGTGTAGGTTTCACACAGATTGATGACCGACATCTGCCCGGTCGCCAAATGCGGCCGCACCTGATCGGCTCCCGGCTCATCCAGCAATATGGTCAACAAAGCCGATGTATCGATGACCGCGGTCATTCGCGCTCCGCTTCGGCGCGGCGCTCGGCCAGAAAATCATCGACGGTGAAAGGCTTTTTTATCAATGCTTTCAGATCGCTCTGCACTTCGCGCAAAACCTGATCATAGCTTTTGACCAATATGCCGCTGCCGTGCCGCTCAAACACGATCCGGTCACCATCCTTGAAGCCCAGTTGTCGGCGCAACTCTGCCGGGAATACGGCCTTGCCGCCTGCAATCATCTTTCCGCTATAGGTCATGAAATGCCTCCAGGACCTAGATAATATATCGGTCCTAAATTTCCAAGCTGCCTATTCCGCCGCTTCGGCCTTGCCCGCATCGGTCATGTCGGATTCGGCATTGGCGGCCTCGATCTCCGCTGCCTTGGCCTCGACCAGTTGGACGATATGGTCGATCATATTTTCGTCTTGAATGGTGTGGTCGGTGATGCCCGACAGATAGACCATATGCTTGCCATTGCCGCCTCCGGTCAGGCCGATGTCGGTTTCGCGCGCTTCGCCGGGGCCGTTGACGACGCAGCCCAGCACCGAGAGCGACAGGGGCGTGTGGATATGCTGGAGCCGTTCTTCGAGCGCCTGCACGGTACGGATGACGTCGAAGCCCTGCCGCGCGCAGGACGGGCAGGAAATGACCTTGACCCCGCGGGTACGGATGCCCAGCGATTTGAGAATCTCATAGCCGACGCGGACTTCCTCTTCCGGTTCGGCGGACAGGGAAACGCGGATCGTATCGCCAACCCCGGCCCAGAGCAGATTGCCGATGCCGATCGCGCTCTTCACCGTGCCGCCGATCAGGCCGCCCGCTTCCGTAATGCCCAGATGGAGCGGGCAATCGACCGCGTCGGCCAGTTGCATATAGGCGGCGACGGCGAGGAACACGTCGCTGGCCTTCACAGCGACCTTATATTCGTGGAAATCCTGGTCCTGGAGCAGCTTGATATGGTCAAGCGCGCTTTCGACCAGTGCTTCGGGACAGGGCTCGCCATATTTTTCGAGCAGGTCGCGTTCGAGACTGCCGGCGTTGACGCCGATGCGGATGGCGCAACCATTCGCCTTGGCCGCATCCACCACTTCCTTGACGCGGGCGGACGATCCGATGTTGCCGGGGTTGATGCGCAGGCAGGCGGCGCCAGCATCGGCCGCTTCCAGTGCGCGCTTATAGTGGAAATGAATGTCCGCGACGATCGGCACGCGCGCTGCGCGGACGATCTGCTTCAAGGCAGCGGTCGATTCCTCGTCAGGGCAGGATACGCGGATGATGTCCACGCCCGCCTCTTCGCAGCGGCGGATCTGGTCGATCGTCCCCTTGATATCATGGGTCAGCGTGTTGGTCATGGTCTGGACCGTGACCGGCGCACCACCACCCACCGGCACATTGCCGACCATGATCTGGCGGCTCTGGCGGCGGGCAATGTCACGCCAGGGGCGCAGGCCGGGATTATGGTCGGACATCTGTGAACGGCTCCATCAATATGGAGCCGCTATAGGGATGTTTGGTGACGGTTAAAACCGGATCGTTAGGGAAGCAGCCAATTGATCCGCATTGCCGCTGGCGCTCGACAGCGTCGTGGTGGTTACCGTGGCGGGGGCCGGATAATAATGGTCCGGGCGAATGATGTTCGCCTTTTCCACGAAGGTATGCGCGTAGCTGAGGTTGAGCGCCAGCGCGGCGGACATATTCCAGGTCGCGCCGCCGCTCAGCCAGACGCGGTCGCCATCGGGGACGCGGGTGGTGAGGAATTGCGGATTGGTGGGCGTGCGATCGAACATGGTGCCGGCGCGCAGGGTCAGCCGGTCGCTGACATCATATTCGCCGCCAGCGCTGACGCTGTAGCTGTCATGATAGTGCATGTCCTTGACCGATGTGCCGGTCGCGGTGTTGATCGTGATCGCCTTGAACACCGACCAATTATACCAGCGCGCCGTCAGCATCGCCCGCAATTTCGGCGTCAGGCGGTGCATCATGCTGACCGTGACGATATCGGGCAGTTCCAGCGGCGCATTGGCGGCGAAAGTGCCGTTGGCGGCGGCCAGCGGTCCCAGAAGCCCCGAAATCTCCTGCTCGCCTTTCAGCTTATGGGTCATGCGCGAGCGATAATGGACGCCGAAATTGGTGTCGCCGCTGGTGTAGAACAGGCCTGCGTTCCAGCCGACTGACAGATCGTCGCCCTCGATCGAGGCATGGCCATCGGCCAGCAGCGGGGAGAGTTGCGGCAGGGCGTTGGTCAGCGTCACCTTGACATATTGCACGTCGACGCCGCCGCCGATCGAGAGATCGTCGCTCAGCTTGTAGGCCGCCGAGGGCTGGATATTGTAGGTCTTCAGATCGGTATGGAGGGAGTCGTACCGGCCGAAATAGCTTTCGTCATAATCCAGCTTCAGCCCGAACGGCGCGTTGACGCCAAGGCCGAGCCAGAGGCGGTCGCTGACCTGCGCGGTGGCGTAGAAGCTCGGGATCGGGATGATTTTGGCAAACGGATTGCCGCCATCATTGCCGGTGACGGGCGCGGATGTGGGCAGGCCCGGTACCGAACGGGTGGACCCGCGATTGCTCTGCTGCGCGGTCGCCGACAGGATGATGCCGCCAACCGACGTCTGGATGCCCGACAATTGGGTCATCGCCGCCGGGTTGAAATAGATGGTCGATGGATCGTCGCCTGCTGCAGCGCCCCCTGACAGCGCACGCCCGGTTTCCTTGGGCGATTGTTCCTGGAGGTAGAAGCCGCCCGCCAGCGCCGGGACCGGGGCCGCCAGCACGCCTGACAGCAGGAGGGGAAGAAGGCGACGGCTAAGCGACATGGACGATCCTCTACACAATATCGTGCCGGCACCGGCGCGCTATCCCGCGCGCGCTGGCCGACTTTGCGCAGCGCGGATAGCAGCATCGTGGTTAATTTCCAGTATCGCGCCTGTCCGGTTCGTCGCATTTACAGGCGTTTGCGAGGGTGAACGCGGTCTGACGCTACGGCAGGACCGCCATGCGACAAGACAAAAAAAAGCCGCCCCGAAGGACGGCCTTGAAGTTTTAGGAGAGGATGCCTGAAAGGCGAGTTTCTTTTGCGGTGCAGCAGCGATTGTCGCAAATGCGAAATATGATGGAGTGATTGCAGAAAATGCAATCAAGTCTGAGTTTTCAGCTTTCCGTAAGGGAAATGCGAATGTCGCGATGATAGCGATACCAAATTTTTTATCGGTCGATCATATAATGGGTCGCCTGATCCCCGATTCGTGCAGCTGTGAGTCGACCTGCGCCATGAGTCGGGCCAGCCCTGCGCTATCTTGCGATTCGGCGCGCGCGACCAGCGCCGCCTGGGTATTGGAGGCGCGCAGCAGCCACCAGCCATCCGCCGTGCGGACACGCACGCCGTCGATCGCGTTCATATCCGCGCCGCTGGCATACAGCCGGGCGCGTATTTCGTCGATCACCGCGAATTTGCGATCCTCCGCCACCGCAAAGCGCAGTTCGGGGGTGTTGGCAAGGTCGGGCATCGCGCTGCGCAGGTCGGTGATGCTGCGATCCTGTCGGGCGGCGCGGATCAGGCGGACGGCGGCATAGAGGCCGTCGTCATAGCCATAATAATCGTCGGCGAAGAAGAGATGCCCGGTCATCTCGCCCCCTAGCGGGCTGCCAATCTGCTTCATTCTGGACTTGATATGGCTGTGGCCGGTTTTCCACATATCGGGCCTACCACCCAGCGCGGCGATGCCGTCGAACAGCGACTGGCTGGCCTTTACATCGGCGACAATCGCGGCACCGGGGCGTTTTTCCAGCACGCTTGGCACGAACAGGCCCAATAGCTGGTCGCCCGCAATCACCCTGCCCTGCCCGTCGATCACGCCGATCCGGTCGCCATCGCCATCGAAAGCCACACCGAAATCGAGCTGCTTGGCAAGGACAAGGGCGCGCAGGTCGGCCAGATTCGCTTCTTCGGAAGGATCGGGATGATGGTTGGGAAAATTGCCGTCTATGTGGGTGAAGAGCAGATGATGCTCACCGGGCAGGCGCTGCACCAGCTTCTCGACCACCTGGCCCGCCGCGCCATTGCCCGCGTCCCAGCCGATGCGCCATCCGCACCCGTCAAATCCCTCGATCAGCCGGTTGACATAGCGGTCGATGATCGTGATGCTTTGACTCTGGCCAAAGCCATCGTCCCAGTCGCCCGCCGCCGCCATGACGCCCAATTGCTGGATCGCTTCGCCGAAAAAGGGCGCATGACCCTGCACCAGCTTGAAGCCATTTTGATCGCCGGGATTATGGCTGCCGGTTATCTGAATGGCGCCGTCCACCTGGCCGACCATTTCGGCATAATAGAGCATAGGGGTTGGTCCCAGCCCGATGCGCAGCACGTCGATGCCGCTGGCGCACAGACCGTCAACCAGCGCAGCTTCAAGCATCACTGAACTCAACCGTCCGTCATAGCCCACGGCAATGCGCGATCCCCCTGCCCGCGCGATGACGGTGCCGAAGCTGCGCCCCAGCGCCCAGGCGTCGGCGGCGTCCAGCGTTTCGCCCACCGTGCCGCGCATGTCATAGTCGCGCAGCAGGGTAGGGTCGAAACGGTGAGTCACCTTTCCGCCTGATGGCGCAGCAGCAGGTCGCGGGCAGCGTTGATCTGGGCCGCCAGTGCCTCCGTCCCGCCCTTGTCGGGATGGACCGACGCGATCAGGCGGCGATGGGCGGCGCGGATCATGTCCGCGTCAGCGTCAGGCGCGACGCCCAGCAGGGCGCGGGCCTGTGCAATATCCTGCGGTGGCAGGGGTTTGGGCGCGGCGGTCTTGGCTTTGCCGCGCAGCTTGCCTTGTCCTACGAAGAACATGGCCGCGCCGATCAGCAGCGGCGCACCGATCACCGGCTTGCCCTTGGCCGCCAACACTGCGCCGACCAACGCCACGCCCAGCGCCATTCCGTCTTTCGCGCTCATGCGTTGCAGCCTTCCTGTCCAGATCAGCCAGCCTGCAAGGCCCGCCAGCAGCAGCGCGAGCCAGCCCATCAGGCCGCGCCGATCAAGTCCATGGAGCCAACGCCGCTGCGTTCGGGGAGCGCGAGGCCCGCCACCATTTCCCGCAATTCCTGCCGCGCGGCGATGTGGCTGACGCCCAGTTCCCCCAGATGTCCCTTGTCCAGCAGAGTGAGACCCGACGGGAAAAGCTCGCGGAAAATGACGCGCTCCGACAGGCCCGGAATGACGCGGAAACCGACGCGGCGGGACAATTCCATCAGCGCGTCGCCGACCCGCTTCTTGTTGCGGGCGTCCTGATGCTGGACGCGGTTGCGCAGCACGACCCAGTCGATCGAGACGCCGTCGGCCTTGGCCCTGGTCTTGCGCGCTTCAAAGATGAGTTCGGAATAGAAGGACAGGCGCTTGACCTTGAAACTTTCCGCATCGACCTGCCCGATCAGGTCGAAATCGACGAAACTGTCGTTCATCGGCGTGACCAGCGTGTTGGCGCGCGCGGCCATATGGCGGGCGAATACATCATCGCGGCCGGGCGTATCGACGATCAGGAAATCCGTGTCCTGCGACACGGCAGCGACTTCGGATTCGAGCGCCTCTATGCTGTCCCCCTTCAACACCGCAAAGGTCGGTGCGACCAGTTCGATACCGCGGCGGCGCGCGGTTTCGGCGCGATTTTCCAGATAGCGGGTAACGGTGCGCTGGCGCGGATCAAGGTCGATCATGCTGACGCGATGGCCAAGCGCCGTCAGCGCGATCGCGGTGTGGACAGCAGTGGTCGATTTGCCCGTTCCGCCCTTTTCATTGGCGAATACGATGAGATGCGGCTGCGAATTGGCCATTGGACCCCTGATAACCCCGTTGATTGTCGCAATGATTCTTGACCGTCCAGCGACTGCGCGCCTAGCAGGACGTCCCTGTCACCCCTGCCCTTATCGGAGCCGTTCCTCCCGTGCAAACCCTGTCTGACCTGCCCGCGCTGCGCGCCGCCATCGCTGCGCTGAAAAGCGACGGAAAGCCGTTGGTTCTGGTGCCGACCATGGGCGCTTTGCATGACGGGCATATGGCATTGGTCGAGGAAGCGCGGCGGCACGGACGGCATGTCGTCGTGTCGATCTTCGTCAATCCCAAACAGTTCGGGCCGAACGAGGATCTGGCTGCCTATCCCAGGCGCGAGGCCAAGGACGCGCAGATGCTTAGCGCCGCCGGGGTGGAAATTTTGTGGATGCCCACGGTCGAGGTCATGTATCCGACAGGTTTTGCCACGAACATCAGCGTGAGCGGGGTCAGCGACGGGCTGGACGGGGCAGCGCGGCCGGGCCATTTCGATGGCGTCGCGACGGTGGTGACCAAATTGTTCAACCAGGTGCGGCCCGATGTCGCGATCTTTGGCGAGAAGGATTATCAGCAGCTCGCCGTCATCCGGCGGATGGTGGCTGACCTTGACATGGGCATTGAGATTGTCGGGATGCCGACCCAGCGGGCCGAGGATGGGTTGGCCCTGTCATCGCGCAACGCTTATCTGAGCGACGATGAGCGCAAGGCTGCGCTGGCTTTGCCGCGGGCGCTGGGCGAGGCCAAGCGGCAGATCGAAAAGGGCGGCGCGGTCGAGGAGGCGCTGGCCAAGGCGGTCGCGATGCTGAACGCCCAGGGCTTTGACCCGGTCGATTATGTGACTTTGTGCGATGCGGTCACGCTGGAGCCGATCAGCGTATTGGACCGCCCTGCCCGGCTGCTGGGCGCGGCCAAGCTGGGCAAGACGCGGCTGATCGACAATATCGCGGTGGATGCCGCCTGAAAGTCAAAATCCCGCCCTCCGTTCGTTTCGAGCGAAGTCGAGAAACGTCGTGTGCTGGTTTCTCGACTTCGCTCGAAACGAACGGATCAAGGTTCAGTAATTTCGCTTAACTTCGCACTTTTCCCGGTAAATCGGACATTTTATTGCTCGGGTCTGATCCTATCGGAAAGCGACAGCGGGATTATATCAGCGCGGCTAGGTGTAGGATAGCCTGCCCCCCTCCCCTTCCCCCGAAGATTTAGAACGGTTTGACGATCACGGCGATAACGATGACCGCGGCAGCCACGCCGGGGACTTCGTTGAACAGGCGCAGCTGGCGGTCGGTCAGGGTCCGCTGCCCCCTGGCCAGTTTCTTTGCATAGCCCGCAATCCAGCCATGATAGGCCGACAGACCCAGCACGAAGAGCAGTTTCAGGTGGAACCAGCCAAAGCTCCATGCGCCCAGTTCGACCATCAGCATCAGGCCGAAAATCCAGGTCAGTAGCAGCGAGGGGTTGAGGATGATCTTGAGCAGCCGCTTTTCCCGATCGATCCATTTGCGGTCCTCGTCCGATCCGGGCGCGCTTTCCTGATGATAGACGAAGAAGCGCGGCATCATGAACAGGCCCGCCATCAGGAAGATGACGAAGATGACATGGGCAGCCTTCACCCAGAGATAAGCGGCACCAAGATAGGCCATCAGACATGCTTTCCGTTGCGGACATAGGCGATCAGCGCCTCGACATGCGCGATGGGCGTGTCGGGGAGGATGCCATGGCCCAGATTCATGATGTGGGGGCGATCAGCAAAGGCGGCGCGGATATTGTCCACCGCCTGTTCGACCGCCTGCCCGCCCGCAATCAGTGCCAGCGGATCGAGATTGCCCTGCACTGGCAGGCCCTGGGGCAGGACGCGGTTGGCCCAGTGGGGATCGACCGTTTCATCGACGCCGATTGCATCGACCCCGGTGCCAGCGGCATAATCGGCCAGTTTCGCGCCCGCGCCCTTGGGGAAGCCGATGATCGGGATGGTGGGATGCAGCGCTTTTAACTTGCGCACGATCGCGGCATTGGGCTGGACCACCCAGCGGTCGAACTGGAGCGGGGCGAGACTGCCGGCCCAGCTGTCGAACAATTGCACCGCCTCGACCCCCGCCGCGATCTGGCCCGACAGGTAAGTGACGGTCGCATCGACAATGGCGTCGATCAGCGCGCTAAAGCGGACAGGATCGCCATAGGCGAGGCGACGGGCAGCACCCTGATCCTTGCTGCCTTGGCCTGCCACCATATAGGTGGCGATGGTCCAGGGGCTGCCTGCAAAGCCGAGGAAGGTGACCGAAGGGTCGAGCGCTGCCTTGACCTGCCTGACCGTCTCATAGACCGCCTCAAAGCGGCTAAAATCGGGTTTGAGAGTGCCAAGATCCGTTTCAGCAAGGATGGGAGCGAGACGTGGGCCTTCGCCCGCCTCGAACCACAGATCCTGTCCCATGGCATAGGGGACGATCAATATGTCGGAAAAGAGGATCGCGCCATCGAAGCCGAAGCGGCGCAGGGGTTGGAGCGTCACCTCCGCAGCGGCTTCGCTGTCATAGACAAGTTCGAGGAAGCCGCCCTTGTCCGCCCGCAATGCGCGATATTCGGGCAGATAGCGCCCGGCCTGGCGCATGAGCCACATCGGCGGCACGGCGGGGCGATCGCCCTGGAGGACGCCAAGCAGAGGCTTGGTAGCAAGGACCGTCGGCGCGTCGAGACTCATCTATTCTCTCTTAATATAGATTTAAGTAGGATGATGGAGATAGTAGGGACGTTGGCAGCGGGGTTTATGCGCTGTGCCCGGATTTGCCAACAGCTTGACTCCCTTGGCTTACGCTTTGCGGCCTGAGTCAGTCACTCTATCCCCGTTATCCACAGGCTGTGGATGAAAATATGGGTCTGTTGGGGGGCTGTGGATAAGATTTGCGGAGTCGTGGACGGAGCAAAAGCGGGGATTTTGTCCCCAACTCCTCCCTTGCTTTATCCACAGCCTGCACACACAGATATGGGCCATGTCGCGCATCCACCTGCACCTCCTGTCGGACTCCACCGGTGAAACGCTGGAGAATATCGCCAAGGCCGCGATCGGCCTGTTTGAAAATGTCGAGGCGATCCGCCATTTCTGGCCGATGGTGCGGTCCGAAGTCCATCTCGACCGGATCATGCAGGAAATCGCCGCCAATCCGGGGCTGGTGCTGTTCACCCTGACTAACCATGTGTTGCGGCGGCGGCTGGAAACGCGCTGCCGGGCGCTCGGCCTGCCCCATGTCGCCGCACTCGACAGCGTGGCTGACGCGCTGTCCAACATATTGGGGCAGGAAACCCGGACCCGGCCGGGGCGCAAACATATTCTCGACGAAGCCTATTTCGCCCGGATCGAGGCGATCCAGTTCACCATCGCCCATGATGATGGGGTGGGCCATGAAAATTGGGAGGAGGCCGACATAGTGCTGGCGGGCGTGTCGCGCGCGTCCAAGACGCCGACGTCGATCTATCTCGCCAATCGCGGCTACAAGACCGCCAATATCCCACTGGTGCCGGAATCGCCGCCGCCCAAAAGCCTCTATAGCCTGAAACATCCGATGATCGTCGGCCTGACCGTCAGCCCCGACCGGCTGATCCAGATAAGGCGCAACCGGCTGCTCTCGCTCAATCAGGCGCCGGAGACGGCCTATGTCGATAATGAGAAGGTGCAGGAGGAGCTGGCTTTCGCCCGGCGGATGTTTGCCGATCATGGCTGGCCGGTGATCGACATGACCCGCCGGTCGATTGAGGAAGCCGCCGCGGCGATCATCAACCTGTTCAACGACCATGTTCTGGGTGAAGGGGCGGCATCATGATCGTGCTGGCATCGCAAAGCGCCAGTCGCCGGGCGCTGCTGGAGGCGGCGCATGTGCCGTTCGAGGCGCTGTCGCCCGGCGTGGATGAGGAAGCGGCCAAGGACGCCTTGCGCGCCGACGGGGTGGATGCGCGGGCGCTGGCGGATGCGCTGGCGGAGTTGAAGGCGCTCAAGGTTTCGCGCCGGGTGCCGGGCGGGCTGGTGCTGGGGTGCGACCAGACGCTGAGCCTGGATGATGGCAGCATGATCGACAAGGCGGTCGACCGGGCCGACGCGGCGCGCATCCTGCGATTGCTGTCGGGGCGGGTGCATCATCTGCACAGTGCGGCGGTGATCGTGCTGAATGGCGAACCCATATGGCGGCATGTCGAGCGGGTGCGGATGACGGTTCGACCCCTGAGCGATGGCTTTATCGACACCTATCTGGCGCGCGACTGGGACGAATGCCGCTGGTGCGTGGGCTGCTACCGGATCGAGGGGCCGGGCGCGCAATTGTTCAGCAAGGTCGAGGGCAGCCAGTTTGCGATTCAGGGCTTGCCGCTGCTGCCGCTGCTTGACTTTCTGCGCGTGCGCGGCGTTTTGGCGGCATGACTGACACGCTCCCTTATGCAGAAGTGATTGGCGATCCGATCGCCCACAGCAAATCGCCGCTGATTCATAATTTCTGGCTGAAAGCGCTGGATATCGAGGCGGAATATCGCAAGACCCATGTGAGGGCTGAGGGGCTGGCGGCTTATTTCCTGCAACGGCGCGCCGATCCCGACTGGCTGGGCTGCAATGTCACCATTCCGCACAAGATTGCGGTGATGGACTATACCGACGATCCGGGCGGGGTGCGCACACGGATCGGGGCGATGAACACCATCGCCAGCGAAACCGGCGGGCCGCTGATCGGCACCAATACCGATGCGGGTGGCTTCCTCCAGCCCCTGCTGCGCGACAAATGGAAGGGGCAACGGGCCGTCCTGATTGGCGCGGGCGGCGCGGCGCGGGCGATCCTGTTCGCGCTGTCGAGCCTGGGCGTGCCGGACATCACGATCATGGTGCGCGATGTCGCCAAGGGGCAGGCGCTGCTCGATCGGGCGGGGGTGAAGGGACAGGTCATCAGCCTGACCGATCCGCTGCCTGCCTGCGACCTGCTGGTCAACAGCACGTCGCTGGGCATGGTCGGTCAGCCGGTGCTGGACCTTGACCTCACCCCCCTGCCCGCCGGCGCGACCGTCTATGACATTGTCTATGCGCCGCTGGAGACCGATTTGCTGAAAGCGGCGTGCGCGCGCGGTCTCAAGACGCTCGACGGTCTGGAAATGCTGATCGGGCAGGCGGCGCTGGCGTTCGATATTTTCTTCGATGCGCAGGCGCCGCGTGAGCTGGACGCGGAATTGCGCGCGCTGCTGCTGGCGGCGGACTGACGGGCAGCCCCATGAAGATTTACGGCCTGACCGGATCGATCGGCATGGGCAAGTCGGCAGTCGCGGCGATGTTCCGGCGTGAGGGCGTGCCATTATTCGACGCCGATGCGGAAGTGCATCGGTTGCAGGGGCCAGGCGGCGCGCTGATTCCCGCGATCGAGGCGCGCTTTCCCGGCACGACCGGACCCAGGGGGGTGGACCGGGCGAAGCTGGGCGCGGCGGTGTTTGGCCATCCTCATGAGCTGCGCGCTCTGGAAGCGATCGTCCATCCGGCGGTGCAGGCGGCGCGGCGCGCTTTCCTGCGGCGGCACCGCTCGCGGCGTTTCGTGATTCTCGACATTCCGCTGCTGTTCGAAACGCATGGGCAAAAAAGGCTGGCAGGCGTGATCGTCGTGACCGCACCGGCGTGGAAACAGCGCAAGCGGGTGCTGGCGCGGCCGGGGATGACGCCCGCCAAGTTCCGCCGGATCGTCCATCTCCAGACACCGGACGCGGAAAAAAGGCGGCGGGCTGATCATATCATCCACACCGGCACCACCTTCACCCAGACCCGCGCGCAGGTGCGGCGTCTGGTCGCTTGCCTTGGCGCAAAGATAGGTCGATAAGGGTTTGCCCAAGAGTCGATATGAAGAGGGCGATGCGCGAGATTATTTTCGATACCGAAACGACCGGATTCGATCCGGCATCCGGCGACCGACTGGTCGAGATCGGCTGCATCGAACTGATCAATCGCGTGCCCAGCGGCCGCACCTTCCATGCTTATTATAATCCGCAGCGCGACATGCCAGCTGCGGCGGAGGCGGTGCATGGCCTGTCATCGACTTTCCTGAAGGACAAGCCGCTGTTCGCCAGCGGCGTCGATGATCTGCTCGCCTTTCTGGAGGACAGCCCGCTGGTCGCGCATAATGCGCGTTTCGATTTCGGCTTCCTCAACCATGAATTGCGGCTGTGCGGCCGCGCCGATGTGTCGATGACTCGCATGATCGACACGGTGGCGATCGCACGGACGCTGCATCCGGGCGCCAAGCATAGCCTGGACGCGCTCTGCACCCGCTATGGCATCGATCGCAGCCATCGCATCAAGCATGGCGCGCTGCTCGACGCCGAATTGCTCGCGCAGCTTTACATCGAACTGACCGGCGGCCGTCAGATCGGCCTGGGTCTTGCACAGGAGGAGGAAAAAGCAGCCACAGACGGGGAACTTGGCGCAGGCGCCATGGTTCGCCCTGTTCGTCCCGCGCGCGTTTTTACAGCGAGCGCGGCGGAGCTGGAACGGCATGGCAGGTTCATTGCGACCCTGGACAAGCCGATCTGGCTGGAGGAGGCGCAGCCGGGCTGAACAAAACGGTCCGTGTCCGTGCCTCCAGGTCATCCGGGCCGCTTCCTGCGACCCGGCAAGAATAAGGAGAAGGCATATGGATATTCGTGTTTCCGGGCATCAGGTCGACACGGGCGATGCGCTCAAGCAGCATGTCGCCGACCGCATGGAGGCGATGGCCGAGAAATATTTTTCCCGCACGATTTCGGCCCATGTGACCTTTCGACCCGCGCCGCACGGCGCCTTCCACTGCGACATCGTCTGTCATGTCATGACCGGCCTGATCCTGAAAGGGGCTGGCGAGGCGCAGGAGGCGCATCCGTCCTTCGACCAGGCGGCGGACCGGATCGAAAAGCAATTGCGCCGCTATATGCGCCGTCTGAAGGACCGGCACAGCCAGGCGACAGCGGCCGAGGCGCAGCGGGTCAGCAGCTTCAGCGTCGATGATATTGACGGGGCGGGCTACACGATCTTCGCCTCGCCCGTGGACGAGCATGAGGAGGTGGTCGAGGATTCGCCGCTGATCGTCGCCGAAACCCGCGTCGATATCCCCGAAGCCAGCGTGTCCGATGCGGTGATGATGCTTGACCTGCGCAACACCAATGCGCTGCTGTTCGTCAATGCCGGGACCGCGGCCTACAACATGGTCTATCGTCGCCATGACGGTACGATCGGTTGGGTCGAGCCGCGTTTGGCGGCGGGCTGAGCCGGGCCATCTGCCATGGGCCGCCTGTTGACCTGATGGTGCAGGCGGCTTATGGGGCCGGGCTTTATATTTCCCGATCGCCGCGCATCTAGACCCCAGGCTGGGCGCGGCTCGGCTGGTTCGGACAGACCATGGTTGATTTCCACGACATCGTTTCAGCGGATGCGCTCGCCACGGGCCTTTCGGTGAACGGCAAGAAGCAGTTGTTCCAGAAGATCGCGGCGCTCGCGGCCTGCGCCTATGGGCTGGACGCCGATGAGGTTGGCGACGCTTTGTTCGAGCGCGAGCGTCTGGGTTCGACCGGCTTTGGCGGCGGTGTTGCCATTCCCCATGCCAAGATTGTCGGGCTGGAGCGGATGCGTGGTATGGTCGTGCTGCTCGATCCGCCCGTGCCGTTCGATGCGGTGGACGATGCGCCGGTCGATATCGTCTTTGCCCTGCTCTCGCCCGTGGATAGCGGCGCGGAACATCTTAAGACGCTGGCGCGGGTGTCGCGCTATCTGCGCGATGAAAATCAGGTCGTGCGGTTGCGCGGGGCCAAGTCTGCCGCCGCGCTTCATGCGCTGCTGGCCGGTGGCGGGGCGCGTGACGCTGCCTGAGACAGGCGCGCCCGCCAGCGGCGAGGCCGCGCATTTCCGTGCGCTGGAAAATCTCTATCGCTCCGCGCCGATCAACCGGCTGTTCCGGTCGGAGATTGCGATTCACGAACCGGGCCGTTGCATCATCGATTTCGATGTCGATGAAAGCCAGTTCCATGCCGCCGGCGCCGTCCATGGCACCGTCTATTTCAAGATGCTGGACGATGCGGCCTTTTATGCGGCCAACAGCCTGGTCAGCGACCGATTCCTGCTGACCACCGCCTTCAACCTGCTGTTCACCCGGCCGATCGCGCCGGGCCGGATTCGCGCCGAGGGGCGCTGGATCAGCGGCAAGCGCCGCGTTTACGTGGCCGAGGCGAGTCTGGTCGATTCGGACGGTGAGGAAGTCGGGCGCGGCACCGGCACCTTCATGCGGTCGCAATTCCCCCTGTCATCGCTGTCGGGATATGGTGGCTGAGTCGCAGGACAATGCGCGGCTGACCAGTGCGATCCTGGTCAACGCGCTGGTGCGGCGGACGAACGCCGCGGGCGGCTTTGCCATGGTGCTGGTCAAGGGCGACGCGACCAGCGGCGTGATCCTGATACAAGCGCTTGAAAAGGGTAAGGAAACCGGATTGTTCGAGCGGGTATCGAACTTTGCCGGGGGTCATGCGTTAATGCGCTGTGGACCTTCCCCGGAGGACGGCCCGGAGGCGCTCGCCACCTATGTGGCGCGCCGGCGCAGATCGGACCCCGATTTGTGGATAGTCGAACTCGATATCCCGGAAGCAGAACGGTTTGCCGCTGAAACGATCTGCTGATCGTTGACATAGCGCAATGGTCCGTGCAGAGGCCCGCCCACGCTGAACGCGCAGGTTGCTGCATTCGTCCAAGGGGGGTGAATGTCGTAAACACGCAGACGGGGGGCGGCCCAACGTCAGGGAATATGTGTTAAAAACGACGTTTAAGGCCAAGAACCGCACGTTTTTGAGTAGTAATGAGTTTTCGTTTGAGAGCCGCGATCATCGTGGCATTTGCACTGTCCGCCACAGCGGCAGTGACCGCTTCCGATATGTCGATCGCCGGTGAGTCGGTCCAGTCGGTAGCCTCCCTGTCCAGGGAAAATGCGCTGATTCCAGCGCCCGCGGCCGCCCAAAAGCCCGCCATCACTTTTGCCGCGCCGCGCGAAATCGTGCAGCCGCTGGCTTCGGCCTCCAGGGCCGACCTCACTTATTCCCCCGAATCCGACGTCCAGGCGAGCAGCCTGTCCGCGCTGGTTGCCGCCCATGGCGACGCCGAAGCCGTGGACGGCGACATGAAGTGCCTGGCCGGGGCGGTCTATTTTGAATCCAAGGGCGAAAGCCTGGAAGGCCAGCTGGCCGTGGCACGGGTGATCATCAACCGCGCCAAGTCCGGCCGTTTCGCCGACAGCCTCTGCGGCGTCGTCTATCAGCCCAGCCAGTTCAGCTTCGTGCGTGGCAACGGGATGCCGCCGATCCGCATCGACAGCCGCAGCTGGCGCGAAGCCGTCGCCATCGCCCAGATCGCAATGAACGACAGCTGGAACAGCCCGGCCGAAGGCGCGCTTTTCTTCCACGCCCGCCGCGTTTCGCCCGGTTGGGGCAAGGCCAAGCTGGCGATGATCGACAATCATATTTTCTATCGTTGAGAGACAGCGCGCGATTGGCGCGCATCTTTTGGGGTGGATCATGAAAAGGCCGGTTCGGATTATCCGAATCGGCCTTTTCTTTTGTTCCCGACCTGTTCTAAAGTCACCCAATGAGTAGCGCCCCGATCGAAAGCTGTTCCCCGTTGACCGACGGCACTGCGCTGGCGGTGGCGCGGGGGACGTTGCGGCTGTTTTTTCGTCATGACATGAGCGGCATATTGGAAGTGCCGCTGCCCAATGGGCGGCGGGCCGACATCATGGCGATCGACGGGGCCGGGCGGCTGACGATCGTGGAGATCAAGTGCAGCCGCGCGGACTTGCTGGGCGACATGAAGTGGCCCGACTATTTCGACTATTGCGATCGCTATTATTGGGCGGTGCCGATGGGGTTCGACCTTTCGCTGTTCGACAGTGAAGCGCTATGGCCCGCGCGCACCGGGCTGATCGTTGCGGATCAATATGACGCCGAACTGGTCCGCCCCGCGCCGATCGAGCCATTGGCCGCGGCGCGGCGAAAGGCGGAGACGTTACGCTTTGCCCGGCGCGCGGCGCGGCGACTGACTGCGATCAGCGACCCTGATCATGCGGCGGAGATCGGGTGGTAGGCTGCGTTTTGCCTCAGAACACCGGACCTTGCACCGGTCCCTTGGGCGTGGTGCTGGTCTTGGCGGCGGCGAGGGCTTCGGTGAGGCCGGGGGTGCGGTTGTCGCGGTTGGCATAGTCGCGCGCGGACATGCCGGCGATGCTGTCGCGCTTGTCGGGATTGGCGCCCTGCGCCACCAGCAGCCGGACAAGGCCCAGGTCGCGCAGTTGCACCGCGCGGATTAGCGGGGTTTCGCCGCTGCCATTGGTCTTGTCCACCTGTGCGCCATGGGTGATCAGCGTGCGCACGCCTTCCTCGAACCGCCCCTGCACCGCCTTCATCAGCGGGGGATTGCCCGCATTGTCGGCCATATTGGGGTTGGCCCCCTTGGCCAGCATGAAGGCCAGCCAGGTGGCGTCGCGCCGGGCGATGACGATGTGCAGCGCGGTTTCGCCGGTCGTGACGTCGCGGCTGTTGACCACGGTGGAGCCGGGCTTTTGCAGCAGGTCGGTGACCTTCTGCCCGTCGGCATCCTTGACGGCTTTCAGGAAATTATAATTGTCGGAAAATTGCGCCTGCGCCGCGACCGGGGACAGCAGCGCCAGCGTCAGCGCGGCGGCGCGTCCCAGACCCATCCATGCGCTCAACCCGGTCTTGATCATCATTAGCCCCGTATCATTTGCAAAACGGCCCATAGCAAGGCATGGCTGGCGGCACCATGAACAAAGCAAAGATTGCGATCGCCCTGCCGCTGCTGGCCTTGCTGGCTGCGTGCAATATGGGGGCGGACGGGAACGCATCAAGCGGCGAAAGTGCGCCGGGCGAACTGGCTGGCGCGCGTATCGGCGCGCCCTTCACCCTGACCGATCAGGATGGCAAGCCGCGAGGCTGGGACGATTTCAAGGGCCAGTATCGCCTGGTCTATTTCGGTTACACCTATTGCCCCGATGTCTGCCCGGTCGACCTGCAACGCATCATGCAGGCCTTTGCCCAGTTCGAGAAAGCGCAGCCCGCGCTGGCGGCGAAGGTGCAGCCGATCTTCATCAGTGTCGATCCCGCGCGCGATACCTCCGCAATCCTGAAACCCTATGTCGCCGCCTTTCACCCGCGCCTCATCGGCCTGACCGGCACACCGGAGCAGATCGCCAAGGTCGCCAAGGATTTCGTGGTCCTCTATAATGTGGAGGGGAAGCCTGGGGATAAGGACTATCTGGTCAGCCACAGCCGCACGCCGTACCTGTTCGATCCCGATGGTAAGCCCGTTGCGCTGGTGCCGGTCGATGATCCTTCTACGACCGGGGCATCGGTAGATTATCAAATCACCGGAAACGAAACGCGCGGAAATATTGAGCTTGAGGCGCGTAACGATGAACAGTCGGCCGATGAGGGATCGCCGAGCAAGGTGCTGGCCTTCCTCGAAAAATGGGTGAAATAGGGCTTGGACTTCTGGGAAAAGCCTCTCCACACGCTGGACGCCGCCCAATGGGAGGCGTTGTGCGATGGCTGTGGCAAATGCTGCCTGCACAAGGCGGAGGATGAGGATACGGGGCATATCTACCCCACCAATGTCGCCTGCCGCCTGCTCGACCGCCATAGCGGCCAATGCACCAGCTACAAGAATCGCCGCAAATTCGTGCCTGACTGCGTGCGGCTGACCCCGGCCAAGGTGAAGCAGATCAGCTGGCTGCCGCGCACCTGCGCCTATCGCCTGCGCGAGGCAGGCGAGCCGCTGCCGGACTGGCATTATCTGGTGAGTGGCGACCGGGAAGCGGTGCATCGCGCGCAGGAATCGGTGCGCGGCTGGACCGTGGCGGAGGCGGAAGCGGGCGACCTGGAGAATCATCTTGTCGATCGGGACATCTGATCCCGACGCCGCGATCGTTATCGACGGTGTCGCGATGCCGGTGCGGGTGCGCCGGTCGGCACGGGCGCGCGCCTACAGGCTGACGATCGACGGCGCGCGGGGCGAACTCCGCCTGTCGATGCCGGTGCGGGCGAACCTGAAACGGGCGCTGGGCTGGGCGCAGCAGCATGAGGGCTGGGTGCGCACGCAAATGGCGGCGCAACCGGCGGTGACTTTACTGGACGATGGCGCGGTCTTTCCGCTGGAGGGGCGGGAGGTGCGCATCTGCTGGGTCGAAGGCGCGTCGCGCACGATAAGGCTGGAGGGCGATCGGCTGATGCTCGGTGGCGCGGCGGAGTCGGTCGGTGCGCGGGTGCAGCGCTGGCTGGTGGCGCGGGCGCGGGCGGTGTTGGAGACCGAGACGCAGGAGCTGGCGCGCGACCATGGGCTGATCGTTGCGTCGGTGGGCGTAGGCGATCCGCGCAGCCGCTGGGGCAGTTGCACCTCGTCCGGCGCGATCCGCTACAGCTGGCGGCTGATCCTCTGCCCGCCCGACGTGCGCCGGTCGACCGTGGCGCATGAGCTGGCGCATCTGCTGCATATGGACCACAGCCCGGCCTTCCACGCCGCCCATGCGCGGATTTACGGGGCGGACCCGCGACCTGCGCGGGCCTGGTTGCGCGCAAACGGGGCGGGGCTGCACCGCTATCGGGCTTGAGCTAATGGCGCGCCGGAAACGCTATCTGACCGCCACCATGCCGGACGGCTATGTCAAGACGATCGGGCCGACCGCGGACCCCTTCACCCATTATTGGCGGATCGTCGCCGTGCTGGACAATGGCAAGACGGAAGTGTTCTGGGGCCATGTGCGCTCGCTCGCCGAAGCGAAGAGGAAGCGGGCGGCGGCAGCGGATGGCGCGCGGATGCGGGGCTGGAAAAGCTATGCGTTCGAGATTGCGGAGCTGGTGGAGACGGTGCCTTAATCCGTTCGTTTCGAGCGAAGTCGAGAAACCAGCGCACAGGTTTCTCGACTTCGCTCGAAACGAACGGAGGTGGTTTTTTTACCCTCGGTGCGGCCACACCCCTGAGCCGTCGGCAGCGCACGCATGGGCTGTATCGTTGGGGTAGGGCAGGCCGCAGGCGCGGCAGGTGCTATAGTCGCCGACTTTCAGGCCATGGCCCACCGCCACCCGTTCATCGAACACATAGCAGTCGCCCTGCCAGCGGCTTTCGGACTCCGGCATTTCCTCCAGATAGCGCAGGATGCCGCCCTTGAGGTGATAGACATCGTCGAATCCGCGCGCCTTGACCAATGCGGTGGATTTCTCGCAGCGTATGCCGCCGGTGCAGAACATGGCGATTTTGGGCGCGCGGCCCTGCGCTTTCAGGTCGGCGGCGAAGGCGTCGAACCAGCCGGGAAAGTCGCGAAAGGCGCGGGTGCCGGGGTCGATCGCGCGATCGAAAGTGCCGACCGCGACTTCATAGGCGTTCCGGGTGTCGATGACGATCGTATCGGGATCGGCGATCAGCGCGTTCCAGTCGGCCGGGTCGAGATGGGTGCCGGCCCGATGCGCAGGGTCCAGATCGCCCACGCCCAGCGTGACGATCTCCGGCTTCACCTTAACCTTCATCCGGGCGAAGGGGGCGACATGGGCCGTCGCATATTTGACGTCGAGATCGGCGCAGCCGGGCAGCTGGCGCAGATGATCGATCAACGTCGCGATCGCGTCCGCGCTGCCCGCCACGGTCCCGTTAATCCCCTCGCCCGCGACGATCAGCGTGCCGCGCGTGTCGAGCGACGTGCAGAGCGTACGCAGATCCGCCGCGATGCCCTGGGGATCATCGAAGCGGGCGAAGCGGTAGAGGGCGGCAACGGTGAAAGGCGCAGTGTCAGGCATGGCGGCGCTATAGGCGTTCGTTGGCCCTCTTGAAAGCGGGACCGCATCGGCGCATAGCCGGGTGATGGTTCCCCTTTCGTTCGCTGGTGAGGCGTTTCTGGCGCTGCCGCAGGCCGCGCTCTATTGGCCTGCGCGCGCGGCCTTGCTGGTCGCAGACCTGCATTTTGAGAAAGCGAGCTGGTATGCCCGCTTTGGCCAGTTCCTGCCGCCCCATGACAGTGAGGCGACGCTGGACCTGATCGAGGCGCTGGTGGCGCAGACGGGCGCGCGGTCGGTCTGGTCGCTGGGGGACAGTTTCCATGATGCCGGGGGGGCGGCGCGGCTGGACCCGCGCGCGCGCCAGCGGCTCGATTCCCTTACGGAAAGGATGGACTGGACCTGGATTACCGGTAATCATGACGTCGGCGTGGCGGACATGCCGGGGGGACGCAGGCTGGTCGAGGCGGAACTGGGCGGGATCATCCTGCGGCATGAGGCGCAGCCGGACGATCCACGGCCCGAAATATCCGGCCATTTCCACCCGAAATTCCGCCTGTCGGTGCGCGGTCGCCATGTGGCGCGCCGCTGCTTCGTGGAATCGGCCACCAAGCTGATTCTACCCGCGCTGGGGGCGCTGACGGGGGGACTGGATGCAGGCCATGGCGAGATTCGGCGTGTGGTGGGACCGGGAGCCAGTGCTTTGGTGCCCGTTTCGGACAGATTGTTACGCTTTCCGTTATCGTAAAGAAACGCTACGGAAACCGGATTTTAAGCCGTTGCCGATAAGCAACAGGGTGTGAATATCACGCCACCCGACCCCGCAAAAGGCGCAGAAAAGCTAGGCTCTCTTGCCTTCGCCGGGCTGTGGCAGCATAAACAGGCACAGCACCCGACGCGCCGAAAAGGCGTGCGGGCCAGGAGAGGATCGACCATGATGACAGACAAGAGCCTTTGGCTGACGACCGCCGGCATGATCGCATTGACGATGACGATGCCCGCCGCCGCGCAGGAGACGGCCGCGCCGCAAGCCGCCGTCGATCAGGACAGTGCGGAAATCATCGTGACCGCCACCCGGCGCGCCAGTCCGCTGTCCGACGTGCCGATCGCCGTATCTGCGGTGAGCGCGCAGGCGATGCAGAATAGCGGTGCGAGCGACATCCGCACATTGAACCAGCTTGCCCCGTCGCTGCTGGTGTCATCGACCGGATCGGAAGCCAATGCGTCCGCGCGTATTCGCGGCATCGGCACGGTCGGCGACAATCCGGGCCTCGAAAGCTCGGTCGCGGTGTTCATCGACGGCGTCTATCGTTCGCGCACCGGCGCGGGCCTTAATGAACTGGGCGAGATTGAGCGGGTCGAGGTGCTGCGCGGGCCGCAGGGGACGCTGTTTGGCCGCAATGCGTCGGCGGGCCTGATCAATATCATCAGCAAGGCACCGGAAAATACGTTCAGCGCCAAGGGTGAGATCACCTATGGCAATTATGATTATTGGCGGCTGTCGGGCCGTGTCACCGGGCCGGTGGCGGACGGCATAGCGCTCAGCCTGGACGGCGTCTGGTCCAAGCGGGACGGTTTTTACAAGCTGGTCGATACGGCGGGCAACACGGTTGGCGACACCAATGACCGCGACCGCTATTTCCTGCGCGGACAGGCGCTGATCGAGCCGAATGACGACCTGTCGATCCGCCTGATCGGCGATTACACCAATCGCGACGAAAGCTGCTGCGGCGCGGCCTATACCGAAGCGCGGGAACGGACCCCGGCGGCGGGCGGCGGCTACAACACCGCCAGCTTCAACCGGATTGCCGCGATCCTGGCGGGGCAGGGCAGCGTGATTGCCGCCGACCCTTATGATCGCGAACTCACGACCACGCCGGGCCGCGATTATGTGAGCAAATTGAAGGATTGGGGCGTGTCGGGCGAGGTCAATTATGACCTGGGCGGCGCGAAGCTGACCAGCATCACCGCCTATCGCGATTACAAGTCGAGCGACTATGGCGATTATGACTATAATCGCGCCGACCTGCTCTATCGCGATCCCAACACCTATCGCCAGTTCAAGACCTTCACCCAGGAATTGCGTGCGCAGGGCTCTGCCTTTGGCGAGATGCTCGACTGGCTGGTCGGCGGCTATTATGCCAATGAACGGCTGACCTTGCAGGATAATATCCGCTTCGGCGCCGATTATGGCCGCTTTTCCGCCTGCCGCCTGATGGCGGGGGCGGGTGTGAACAGCAACTTCCCGGCGTCGACGCTGGCCGCCTGTGGCAGCGGGCTGGCAACCGGGGCGCTGATCACCGGCACGCAGGCCAATTTGAACGCCGGGCTGAACGCGGCCTTCCTGAACGCTGGCCTGCCCGCGCCAGTCGCGGCGGGGCAGGCGGCAGCCATTTCAACCGGTCTGGGCAACGGCCTGCGTGCGCTGGCGGCGATCCCGTCGGGGACCGGCGACATTGCGTCCATCTATCGCCAGAAGAGCGAGAATTGGGCGCTGTTCACCCACAACATCGTCCACATCACCAAGCGGCTCGATTTGACCCTGGGCCTGCGTTACACGCATGAGAGCAAGACATTCTCGTCCGATTTCAACAATAACAACGCGACCTGCGCGGCGTTGCAGCCGGGACTGGCACCGATCGCCAGCAACCCGGCACTGGGCAGCGCGGCGGCACTGGCGGCTGGCATATTGACGCTGGGGTGCCTGGGCAATGGCTCCACCAGCCTCAACGCGCTCGACCTGAATGACAAGATCAGCGACGGCGAATTTTCCGGCACGGCCGTATTGTCCTGGAAGGCGACCGACGACCTGATGGTCTATGGCAGCTATTCCAAGGGCTATAAGGCGGGCGGCTTCAACCTGGATCGCTTCCAGCTGGGATCGACCGGACTGAACGTCCTGCCTGCCGTATTCGCGCCGCGCACCAATGCCGACGTGACCAGCCTGCGCTTTGCCGCGGAAAAGGTGGATTCGTTCGAGGTGGGCCTGAAATATAGCGCGCCCAAATGGAGCGTGAATCTGGCCGGATTCCGGCAGGAGTTCAAGAATTTCCAGCTCAACACCTTCAACGGCACCAGCTTCGTCGTCCAGAATATCAATGGCTGCGACGGGGCGCTGAGCGCGGCGCGGACCTGCGCAGCGGACGATGTCGGGCCGGGCCTGATCAGCCAGGGTATCGAACTGGAATGGTCGGTTACCCCGGCGCGCAATTTCCGCGTGGCGGGCGGCGCGACCTATGCCGAGGCGAAATTCGCCAACCGGCTGGTCGGCAGCGGCAATGGCGCGGTGCCGCTGGACCCGGCATTGTTCCTGCTGCCCGGCGCGATCAACAGCAATGCGCCCAAGATGGTGACGACCGCCAGCATGGCGTGGACCCCGGACATCGGCACCAGCGGCCTGTCAGCGCTCTTCTACGTCGATGGCCGCATGACCAGCGACTATAATACCGGGTCGGACCTGTTCCCCGAAAAGCGGCAGGATGGCTATGCCATCTTCAATGCGCGCGTCGGCATTCGCGGGCCCAACCAGCGCTGGGCGGTGGAATTGTGGGGCCAGAATATCTTTAATCAGGACTATACCCAGGTGTCGTTCAGCAGCCCGCTCCAGTCGAGCAGCCCGGCGACATCCACCACCGGTCAGTTCAGCCAGGGTGCGCCGATGGCGAACCAGCTGATCTCCTCCTACCTTGCCGAGCCGCGCACCTACGGCATCACGCTCCGGGGGAGTTTCTAAGCATACCGAGCCCGCTCCGGGGTACGGGGCGGGCTGGCGGAGGACGATCCCCAAACAGGGCGGTGCCGACGCGAATGTCGGTAGCGCCCAGCATGATCGCGGTTTCATAGTCGCTGGACATGCCCATAGACAGGCGCGGGAGGCCCTCCTCCCGCGCCATTTTTGCAAGCAGCGCGAAGTAGGGGGCGGGTTCCACATCGGCGGGCGGTACGGCCATCAGGCCGAGCAGGGGAATGTCGGCGGCGCGGGCCGCTGCGATCAGCGCGGGCGTGTCCGCGATCGCGCAGCCGCCCTTTTGCGGCTCCGCACCGATATTGACCTGAACATAGCAGGGGATACGCTTGCCCGCTGCGTCCATCGCCTTGGCCAGCGCGGTCAGCAGGGAAGGGCGGTCCAGGCTGTGGATCACGTCGAAAAGGGCGACGGCATCGGCGGCCTTGTTGGATTGCAGTTGGCCGACCAGATGCAGGCTGATGTCGGGATGCGCCTGTCGCAGCGCGGGCCATTTCTCCTGCGCCTCCTGCACCCGGTTTTCGCCGAACACGCGCTGCCCGGCTGCGATCAGCGGGCAGATGGCGGCGGCATCCTTGGTCTTGGAGATCGCGATCAGGGTGACGGCGTCGGCGGTCCGGCCGGTCAGGCGGGCGGCCCTGGCGATGTCGTCCTGAATGGTGGCCAGTCGGCTGGCGGCGTCTTGGGTGGCAATGCTGCTGTCTGTCGTCATGCGCGCTGCTATAGGGCAGGGTCATGACCTGTCGCCACCGCAAAAATATGCCCCTGATCTGGCTGATGACCGACGAGCGGATCAGCGATGCGGCATTGCTGGCTGCGGTGGCGCGGCTGCCGAAGGGGCGGGCGGGGATCATCTTTCGTCATTACAGGACAGAGCCGGGCGCGCGGCGGGCGCTGTTCGATGCGGTGCGGGCGATCGCGCGGCGGCGGCGGCTGATGCTAATGCTGGCGGGGACGGCGCGGCAGGCGGCGGCTTGGGCAGCGGACGGCTGGCACGGGCGGGACGCGCGCCGGGCAGAGCGACCGATGCGGCACAGCGCGCCGGTGCATGATGCGCGGGAGATGGTGGCGGCGCGGCGGGGCAGGGCGGATATGGTGCTGGTGTCGCCGCTGTTTCCCACACGATCGCATCCGGGTGGGGCGAGTTTGGGCCGGGTGCGGTTTGCGGCACTGGCGCGAGGGGCGATGATGCCGGTTGTTGCGCTGGGTGGCGTGACGCGCGAACATGGCCGGATGTTGCGCGGCATCGGGGCTGCGGGATGGGCGGCGATTGATGGATTGGCGGGTTAGTGAGGGTGTGTTTGGGTGGGTTGCGATCGGTCTGCTTCCGAGGGCGTAAGGCATGAAAAGCGACGATTGCTTGTCGGTCTGCTCCGATCCAAGATGGCACCATGGATATGTTCTTCGAAGCACTTTTTTTGAGTGGCTTGTTACCAAGGCTGGCGACCGTTCCGGAGCGTGGGGCATTGCCGCCGTCGTATTTATTTTTTTTGGCGCTTTAGCAGCAGTTTTGTGGTGGATATTTGCGCGCCCATAGGCCCAAGGCGGATTTGGGTGGGTGGCGGACTGTCAGCCTTCGGCGCATAAAGGAGGCAAACCGGACACGGGAGGCCCAATCGCAAATGTTTTGGGAAGCAAACCCATGGAAAACGAGCTTTTTGCGATCTCGTTCTATGAAGAAGGGGTATCGCGAACGCGCAAGCTGGCCCCTTACTTGGCGGCGCGCGGGCTTAAATGACTGGCTAGCGATATCCGCACTCGGAGATGACCACGATTGGGCTCGGAAGATGGGAACTGGGTTCGTTGCCGAGTTTGGCAACGAAATCTTGTTCTTGATTGATCGGGATTGGTTTGGCTGGCCTGATCCACCCCAATGGGGACTGGCATCGTTTGATGCAGCTAACGGCGCGTGGAACCTGTGGGGTAACTTTTCAGATTTGCCTTCTGCTTGGACTGTTCCCGATCCCTTATATGGGCCGGAGCGAAATCCTGCTTAGTCAGGTTCTAGAACAGGTTTATTTGCAACTGAATTTCCGGCTTTGGTCGATACCAGACCCAGGTCACGTAAGCCTTTAGGGCTTCTGCCAACGGTTATAAGCGCCTTTGATCCCGACAATTAGCAACATACACCCAAATGCCAACATAACCCAAGGGCGGCGGTCGTCGGCAAGCCAGAGGGCCAAATAGCCGATGCCAAGGCCCGATGGCAGCCATACTTTGACAGCGTATTTATCAGTCCAGACAGTCCGCATGTTGACAAGCTATCCTACCGATCAGAGTTCCGCAAATGGTCCAGACTGTGTGAAAACGCGGCGGATATGGTATGATGCCCTAACGCTTTGGGGGATCATATGGGTCGCTTCATTTCTGGCGCTGATCGCAAGCAGACGACGTTATTTCCACCCTGTGTAG
>NZ_JAHRGM010000024.1 GCF_019097845.1 Sphingobium sp. AS12
TCGCCACCGGTTGTCTGGTCCGCTCTCCGGTCGGGGCTGCGCCCCTCCCTACGATCAGACCAGACAACCGATCCTACCGGCCATCATAGTCGCCGCTCAACCGGCCATCGTAGTTGTCGCCGCGCAGGCTAGGTCTCCAAACCGACAAGTGCCCCATCGTTCCGTAAGGCATTGATAACATTGTATTATATTCTGATATTCGGCTTGCTTACGAGGCCTGTGAGGCGCAGATGGGGCTACACTTGATGTAAGTTAGAGCCCTACCGCATGAAAGTTGGCCTGCTTATTTGGTCGCTGGTCTAGATAGCCTCTCTCACCTAGCGGGCAGATCAGCCGGAATCGACCAGCGCCCGTAAGCTCTCCATCGTGACCAGCGTTCGACGGTTTACCTTTACCGCGGTGATGCGTTTGGCGTTGATCAGCGCATAAATCATAGTGCGGGAGACGCCGATGATTTTGCCGGCGGATTCGATCGATACCGTAAGCGGTATGCTGTCCATGATAGTCTCCTGATATGCAGGGGCAATTGCCTGTGCACACAAGGATCTGGACCGGGCTATTTGGAAAAGAAAATTCGGAAATGCGTCGGGGAAAATTTTCCAATAATTAAGAGGAAAAAGGCAATCGGCAGAAGTTGCCGAGCGCCTTCTACGCACTCAGTCTGGGATGGCTCGAGATCCGCTTTTTGGACCCGATTTGCGATTGCCAGGCTCGATCTCACGACGGGCCTTTTTCACATGGTAAGGTCGAACGATATGCGGACTAAACCACTTCTGTGCCGCAGCGAGAAGTTCAGCTTGCTTGAATTGAGTCGTGTCGACGGTTGTCAACCAAGTACGAATATTCTGCTCTGACACATAGCCTGGCTGGTCTATGGCTTGTCTCGGCTTGCCATTTGGCGAGTTGGCCCATTTTTTATATTCGCTTTCAAGAAACAGGACCGAAGCGCCGACGTATGGAAATTCAATTATGCGCTCTGCCTCATCACCAAACGGTATCGGGTCCATTTGCCCAATCAACCAGCCGACCGGCCAGCTTCCATTTTCATCTGGTGCCCACATCGATTTGGGGATGGGCAAATATCCAGAATCAAGTTGGATGTAGGCGCGCAACTCACCACGACTTAATGCGTGCATAATTGGCATGACTGAGCGGCCATAGGGATCGTCGCGGCCATCCTCATCATGTACGGCAGAAGGAACGAATTTATCCGCCCGAAATTTAATTACCTGGTGACCCTTCTTCATTTCGAAAGGGGATTTCGGCATAAAGGGGACTTCATCTGTCGTGTTAACCCAGACCATAAGGCATTCCGTGCTTAAAATTGATTCCTGTTCTTTACCCTAGAACCCGACCACGAAACACGCCAAGCGGCGGAATTGCATCAATGCAAGTTGGTCGACGAAGTATGAATGTCCAACATTCTACTTTCGTATTCATTAATGTCAGGAGTTCTGAAACCAAGGATCTGGCGGCGAATTGATCTGGCTTGGCACGACACCATAGTCACGGGGGGCCCATGAATCTGCTTTTTTCGACCCAGGTGGATGTGCCCGAAAATCGCTTCCTTTTAAGGCGTCAGCATCTGGTTCGATGAGGAACCGTTCGTTTTTGACGGCAGCGATGGTGCCATATCCTTGAGACCCACGCCCGGTCCAGAAAAACACGCGCTGTCCAATTTCGAAGGACGCGCCATTACGGGCCAAGGACTGTCGGCCTACGGCGTCGCACTCATCGTCCATCACAGCGCTGCCATTTTCTATCTGCTTCAGACTGATCCGACGCGCCGCCCCAACAATATCCCTGACGTTCGACTTCCGGCATGAGGGCATCGCGTTTCTCACAAGCCTTCATCGTCGCATCGTCATCGCCGGACCCGCCACGGCAGCGGTCATTCAATGCGATATATTGAGCCACGATCGGCACGGCCCGGATAGAAGATTCGTCGTCACCCCCGCTATCGTGTTCGCCACCCGGCTGCGATTGTCCAATGTCCTTGTAAAAAAGCGTGGCGAGGGACGTATCGAGCGTCGGCAATTCCATGCCATCACGGGCTACGCGATCCAGCATGACCTCTCCTATGGGGCGATTACAGGCTGGCGCTGGCTCTGCACCATCTCGGCGATGAAATTCGAACCCTTCTTCATGATCGGTGTCCGTCAATCGATCATGCCAGGTCGTCCGCATAATCCAATCAGTGCCATTTTCCTGCCAAGCCACCAATCGACCTTGCTGTTGAAGCAAGCTAGCCATGGTAGATAGGCGCGTGCCCATGGGCGTCACGCCACTATAAATGCAAAGGCTCATATAATCTGGCGGTGGCCCGACACTGCGCGGCTTATCGTCGGAGGTCACGGTGTCGGCCGTACTGGTCGTCGGCGATATCGGCACTTCACTTACGCGTTCAGCGGTACGATATAGCGCGGCGAAATATGTTGCGCAAAGCAGGACGGCAATGCCCGCGATGATCCAGACGAAGCGAACCGCGCCTGATCTCACGAGGGAAATTGGTGGCGTCTCGTGGTTCTCGAGGCTGTCGAGTAGATCCGCCTTCTCGGCTTCAAACTCCGCTAAAGACAAATGCCCTTGCTCGCGAAGGCGATGAAGCCTCTCGATCTTTTCGAGATGGTCATTCATCCGACGAGCATTTCACGGCGTTGAGGAGGAAAAGCGTAGTCGCCACCTGTCCCGCCTCGGCACTGTTGCTGATGACATATTCTCCGACTTTTCCGACACTAAAGAGGCGGCTTTCGCCTGCAACCAAGTCTGGGATCGTGCCCTGTGCCTCAACGGTTGCCAGGTCGTAAATATCAAGATGCAGCGTCCTGGTAGACCGGTTAGCAATTGTGACCTGTTTGCTTGCGCACACATCCATATGGCTGTTTTTGCCGCCATCCCCGTCGTAATTCCAAGGGTCGGTAAGGGTCGCATCTGTAATCGCGACCGTTCGGAGTGGCTGAGTCGGCTCGCGTGTTTGTGGTACAGCGGCGGCGGGGGCCTCATCGGCTATGACGCTGCGCCGGGCCTCCTCTTTGCTACCGACTGTCAGGAAGTAAATTCCGATGCACACGATAAACAACATCTGGATTCCCCAGAACCAACGGAAGAAGCGCCGCGTCCCATGCGTTTTTGTCCGTCCTTCACGCCAACGCTCGCTTAAGGTGGGAGCCTGCTGACTAGCCTGCTCTCCGAGAATTTTGGCCTTCTGAGAAGCGAATTCCATCTCCGAAAGCGCGCCATCTGCCTTGAGTTTAGCTAGGCGCTCCAGCGCATCGATCCGATCAGTCATATACCCCCCAATGAACAATACATATTATAGTTGATAAACTTACGGACATTGCAAGCCCGATCAGGGCGGCATGGATATGCGCCGCCTGATCGGATCAAATTTTAAGCGTCTGCGCCAAGACAAAGGATGGACGCAGGAGGAGTTTGCTGAACGCTCAGGCTTCAGTCAGCAGTATGTTTCAGGCCTTGAAGGCAGTCGACGGAACCCAACGATCGTGACGGTGTATGAGCTTGCTCTGGCACTGGGCGTTTCGCATCTGGATTTGCTCCAGCCGCCCCCCCTCGACGTTAAGCTATAATTCTACCGGCGATCCGCGCCTCGGTGGCGTAGGCCGACAGAGGTTGAGCACCGACGAACGCGATGTCCTTTTCGATCGGCAGGCGCAGATGCCCGCGAACCTCGGCTAATTCGGCCAGACTTACATAGCCCAGCTCGGGTTCTCCCAATCCTAAGTCGCACAGGCCGAAAGCACGGTCGGGATCAATCGGATCAATTTCTGTGAGGAGCCAGGTTGCCCCGGCGTCCGGGGTGAAGAGCTTCACCACCGGCACGGGATCTATATCTTCGCCCGACGCACTTCGCCGACCGTTAGCCAGCAATATCGCGAAGGTGACAGTATCGAGGAATGCTGGCTTGTCCATGTCAGGCAGCCTTCCCGATCAGACTAATCGGTGCGGTCGGTGGGGCGATGTGCCAGTCGTCCATTTTGCCACGAAGGCAGGCTTCGACCGCGTCGATCACGATGCCCCAGTTGAGGTATCGATCGAAGAGCGCATAGGCCTCATCGCGCGCGCCAGCCCAGCCAAGTGCCTCGACGAACTGCTCCAGATCGACGTTGAGGAAGGATGCCTGATCCGAGCCCGGCGTCTTGAGGAATTTACCATATAGTTGCGCGCCCTGTTGGACGTGGTGGTTGTGCCGAGGGGCAAGCAGCATGAAGTGCGTTTCGGCCCAATCGCCACGCATCCGTGCCGCTTGCGCCAACAGATGTTCGCGGAACAGCTGCTGCATCGGATTGATGCGCAAAGCAGCATGCATCGGCTCTTTGAACAGATCGGATGCTTGTGCCAGCTCATCATAACGTGACTTCAGCTCGGGAGGAGCGGGTTCAGCAAGGTTTTCAGAATATTTGACTTCGATGCCGATTAGGCCTGTCGCGCCATCGCTTCGCTCATAAACGATCGCGACGTCAAAGGCGGTGCGGTCACCGGTCAGGTCTGCCTGACGACGGCCCGGCGAATGCTCGAACCAAACGTGACGAACGGCGGCGATGTCGATGGTGGGTGCAATGGCTCGCATGACCTTTGCTGCCAGCGCGAGATCAAAGCGCAATGGTGCGAAGAAGTTAAAGGCCAATGGCATGGAGCTCAGCAGATTGCTGTAAAGCCTCTGTCGGTCGATGAGTGCTCCTGTCTCCTGATAGATGACCTCACGTCGTGCCAGATGGGCCACGGCGGGTCCGAGGAAATTGCGGCCCACCGCTGCTGCCGTCGTGCTAAGAAGGGAGCCGACCTTCCGCTTGCGGCCATCTCGTCCCTGGAAGATGCCTACAGGAAGCCCCTGGCGCTCCCGCCACATCGCCTGCAGTAACCGCGCACATGCACGAAAGCGAGTATCGAACTTTTCGTGGACGAAGTGCGCCTTTAGCAACTCTTCTGGCACAATGGGCAGTTGGCCAATGGCTTTGCCGGGCTCTGGCGTCATGAATTCTCCTCTGCTGGCCGGGCATTGTCCGGCAGCAAAGATTCATCGAAACGGTCGATATCTATGCAGGATTTGCAATTGTTCCTTGATCACGCAAAATCAGCAGAAGGGCCTCCAGGCCTTTCTGCGTGAGGGCCGACACCCCACCATCAATGTAGATTTTTCCAGTGGTGGGATAGAAGTTGACGCCCTTGGGCAGCTTCAACTGGAATGATGAACCTTCAGGTCGGCGCACATCTGCGCCGTAACCGCGCAGCTGAACGATGGCAGTAGCCATCAACGCATCATCATCCGGCTGGATTTCCGCTGACGGCATCTTCTTAAATCTCATCATATCTTCCTTCATTTCTCTTCCAAGGATGGAGAGGGAAAGGGAGAGAAGGATGGTATGTATAAAGGCAGGATAGATAAAGGTAAGGTAAGGTAGGTATTAGGGAGGGCATAGGCGTCTGGAGCGCCAGAAATTTATGCACCGCAGAGCCCCCCTTGTCGAGTCGTTCGAGCGCTGATCCCGCCAGCGTTTCCCGTTATTTTTGCTCGAGTTTGACTAGATTTACGTCGATGTCGATCTTATCGATGGCGTCTTTCAAGTTTGCGACCGTCAATCCCTTATTGTAGCGGGCTGTTTCACCAGCCGTTGCATGGCCCGTCACTTCATCAATGACGGAATCTGCAACACCTGCCCGCTTCATAAACGTCGTGGCGCTGTGGCGGAACGAATGGAAATCCAGCCCTTCGGCGTAAAGATCTGTGTCACGCCGATAGCGCGTGAACCATTTGGAGTAATTATGCCCTAAACGATCATCCGCGCCTCCAGGCTGTAAATTCGGAAACAGTAACTGGGCGGATTCAGTCCGCAGAGCATCAGCATAGTTTAATAAACCAAGCCGGATCAGCATATTATGGATCGGCACCTTCCGCACAGCATTGCTGTTTTTGAGTTGGCGTCCATCACCCTCTCTGAGATCAAACACCCATATCCCTTCGGTTTGGCGCACGTCGGCTAACCGAAGCTGACAAATTTCTTCCTGACGCATTCCGGAATATACAGCGATGAGCGGAAGCCAGAATTTCTCGTCACGAAGGACATGCTGCCCTGGCTTGGATCGCCGATGCTCAGATTGGCAGCCAGTCCAAATAGGAGTCGAGAACAACTTTTGGAGGGCTTCACTGTCCCACATCTTACGTTGGTCCCGAGCGCGTTTGGCTGCCGTAAACTTCCAATCGTTAAAAATCTTGATGCTCGCCGTCCCTTGTTCGATGGCGCTATCCCATAAAGTAGACAAAGCAGCGAAATGCCGCTGCACAGTGCGGGACGATAGGCGCGGAACGTCTTGCTGTAGCGCTTGAGCAACGATTTGCTGTGCTGACAAACCCCGATATTCGGCCGCTTTGCTGTAGTTCGCGGGCAACTCCTCAAGAAGTGCCTTGAAACGACCCGCATCGGCTCGGACGTATCCGCTGAGTGGCCGATCCCCAGCAAAGTCGCAGAAAATCGAATATGTGGCTCTTGCCTGTAGATAGGTTTGACGTTCCCAGATTTTCCGCCGCAACTGGCCCTCGCGAAACAATTCCGCCGCTGCCGAGAAGGTAGGACCGGCCACTACGGAAGGCACTTCAGTCGAAGGGGGCGCTGGGTTAGAAATCGGAGCAGAGGGCGTTTCTCGCAACGCTTGGGCCAGCAGTTTGTCGGAAGGCTCGTAGTTGAAATTGCCTTCCCATCGCGCGCGCAACGTTTCCGAAACCTCAATCCCTGCCCGAAGCATCGCATGTTCGAGGCGGCGCACCTCGCTCCTCTCAAATTTGGCGTCAATGCCGAAACGACGGGCCAACATTGCGCCGGTAATCATCCGCACGGAGTCAAACGCATTACTAGCCAGGTCGATGCGTGAGCGTTCTGCCAAAATCCGGTAATGATCGCTAAGCCCCTGGCGAACTTCTTCACACACAGGCTCATCGCTATCCAACCGCACGCTTTCATCGCGAGAGAGGATCGTCGCGTAGAAATCTTTGATCAGGGCCGCAATGTCTTGATCGGTCAGCAACGGGACACACCTAACGACACTGAACATCTCCTCCGATTGGAGATACAAATAGCGGGACAGGCTTCGTGCCACCGCCGCATCATTCGTACCCAGACTGCATGTCAGCTCAACCCGTTTAAGAATAGGTTGAAGGGCGGCCGGAATCCCTCTGCGGAAATGATAAATCCCTGCCCGACGCACTGTATTTGGGATGGCTCCCATACCAACAAAGCCTCAACTTTGTAGCAGAGCTTTGTAGCAAATGCCCCACCACGGTTCCGGCGCTGTTCGAAAACCAAGGTTTTGCAGTGTGTTGATAGGAAACTGGCTGGGGCGGCAGGATTCGAACCTGCGCATGGCGGCATCAAAAGCCGCTGCCTTACCGCTTGGCGACGCCCCAGCATGGCCGACTTTCGTCGGCGCGGTCAGGCATATAGCGTGTGATTGGCGAAAGGAAAGCCTAGTCATCATCCTTTTGGGACGGCATTAGGATACTTTCCTCCCGCGCTGGATCATCACAGCCATGACCGTCACCAGTTCATCGCCTTCCTCCGCCCAAATGTCGCCCGCCTCCCCGCTGTTCCTGCGCGAGGATGAGATACGGCGCGGGATCGAGATGCTCTATTTCGGCTATTCGGCCCTGACACGGTCGATCGACGAAGGGCTGGCAGCGATCGGGCTGGGCCGGGCGCATCATCGTGCACTCTATTTCATTTCGCGCCAGCCTGACCTGACGGTCAAGGACTTGCTGCGGCTGCTGGCGATCACCAAGCAATCGCTGGGACGCGTGCTGAACGACTTGATCGAGCGTGGGTATATCGAGACGCGGCCCGGTCCCAACGACCGCCGCCAGAAACTGCTGCGGCTGAGCGCGGCGGGCGCGGCGCTGGAGGCGGAGCTGTTCCGCGCGCTGCGCGAAAAGATGGCTGCCGCCTATGCGCAAGCAGGGCAAGGGTCGGTCACCGGCTTCTGGCGGGTGCTGGAAGGGCTGATTCCCGATCAGGACCGATCGATGGTGTTCGGACTGCGCGGCGGATAGCACGCAACCTTATCGCGCCTGCTGCGCTTATGTCGCTCCACGCAAATGGGAAAAGGAGCCATCATGCGCACATCTGTTCTGGCCGCACTTGCGGTCCTGTCGGTCGCCAGCCTCTCGGCCTGCTCGGAAAAGACCGAGGATAACGTCGAAAATGCCGGCGCTTCCATCGGCAATGACATCAGCCAGTCGGTCGATCGCGCTGGTGACAAGATCGACAATGGGCTGGACAAGGCCGGACGCGCGATCGACGAGGGCGCGGACAAGATCGGCACGGCGACGAGCGAAGCAACCAGCGACGCTGAACGCAAGGCGGACGCCGCCAAGCGCGATGTCGGCGCATCGCTGGAAGAAGCAGGCAAGGACCTGAAGAACGAATGATCTGGCCGGGTGCGCGGCCCTCACGCCGCGCACCCCCGGCTTGACCGCGCCCTGCGCGGCCCATAGCGGTCGGCGCATGACCCAAGCCGCCGCCGTCCTCGACCATCTCCCTGCCCCCAGCCGCTGGCTAATCGGCCGTCCCGAACTTGCGCTGATTGGCGTGACTATGCTGTGGGGAGGGACGTTCCTGATCGTCCATGGCGCGATGACGCAGTCAGGACCGCTCTATTTCGTCGGCTTGCGTTTCGGCACGGCTGCGTTGCTGACACTGCCGCTCGCGATACCGGTGCTGCGCGGGCTGACTTGGCGTGAAGCCTGGGCGGGGCTGATGATCGGGCTAGGGATTTTCGTGGGCTACACGCTCCAGACCTGGGGGTTGCAGACGATTTCGAGCAGCGCGTCGGCGTTCATCACTGCAGCCTATGTGCCGTTGGTGCCGGTGCTGCAATGGATCATCCTGCGACGGCGACCCCGGCTGGCGAGCTGGATCGGGGTGGCGCTGGCGTTCGTCGGCCTGTTACTAGTTGCCGCGCCGGAGGGTGGCATGGCGCTGGGCCGGGGCGAGATATTGACGCTGATCGGCACGGTGGCGATCGCGCTGGAGATCATCTTCATCAGCCTGTGGGCAGGCAGCGTCAACGTGCTGCGGGTAACCGTGGTGCAGTTGGCGGTGACGTCGCTGCTTGCCTTTGCCTGCATGATCCCGGCTGGCGAGGCGATCCCGCCCTTCTCCTGGGCTGTGGTGATCGCAGCCTGCGGTCTTGGCGCAATGACCGCGATCATCCAGCTGGTGATGAACTGGGCGCAACGCACCGTGTCCCCGACGCGGGCGACCTTGATCTATGCGGGCGAGCCGGTCTGGGCTGGCATCATCGGCAGAATAGCGGGCGACCGCCTGCCACCCTTGGCGCTGCTGGGCGGGGTGCTGATCGTCGCGGCGGTGATCGTGAGTGAGTTGCGGTTTGGCAAACAGGTGGACGGCCCTACCCCCTCTTAAAGACAGGCGGGCGCTTTTCGAAGAAGGCGGTGAAGGCCTCCTGGGCTTCGGGCGAGGCCAGCGTTTCCCGGAACAGCTGCGCTTCCTCCTCAATCCGGGCGGTGAGTGCTGCCGGATCCCCCTTCATCAGGCGACGGGTGGTAGCCAACGCCTGCGGCGGCTTGACCATCAGCGCGGCGGCTTTGGCGCGAGCATGGGCGAGCAACGTGTCGGCCGGGACGATCGCGGTGACAAAGCCTGCACGGTCGGCCCCTTCCGCGTCCATCGGTTCGCCCAGCATCAGCATTGCCGCTGCCTTGGCATGGCCCATCACGGCCGGCGCAAGCAGGCTGGACCCCGCTTCCGGCACGATCCCCAGATTGACGAACGGCATGATGAAGCGTGCGTCGGGCGCGGCATAGACCAGATCGCAGTGGAAAAGCATCGTCGTGCCAACGCCCACGGCCAGCCCCTGTACGGCGGCGACCAATGGCTTGTCGAAGGCGGCGATGGCGCGAATGAAGGCGAAAGCGGCAGCGCCCCCCTCCGGCCCGGCCATGAAGTCTTTGAGATCATTGCCTGCGCAGAAGGCGTCGCCCCGCCCCACAAACAGCACCACGCCAATGTCCGCGCGGGCGGAGGCATCGGCCAGCGCGGCGGTCATGGTGCGATACATGGGACCGGTCAGCGCATTTTTCTTGTCGGGCCGGTTGATGTGGATTTCCAGCACGCCGCCCTGCTCGATCACCGCAATAGACTCGCTCACGATCCGCTCCTTGTGTGGCTTGTGCGAATCTGTTGGCTCAACGATGGGGCGGCGTCTATCCCCCTTTTTTCGCCCTTCCCTGTTCAGGTTAGCTGATGACCCGCCTTCGCGAACTGATCGATCCCTTCCTGCTGCTGCTGATCGCGACGGTTGCGCTAGCGTCATTGCTGCCAGCGCGGGGTGATGGTGCGCGGATTGCAGATGCCGTGGCAGATGCGGGCATTGTGCTGCTGTTTTTTCTGCATGGCGCAAAATTGTCGCGGGCGGCGATATGGGAGGGGGCAAAGGCGTGGCGGCTGCATCTGGCGGTGCTGGCGACGACCTTCGCTGTTTTTCCGCTGCTGGGGCTGGCGAGCCAGCATATCGGCTTAGTACCGGACGGGATGCGGGCTGGGCTGCTGTTCCTGACTTTGCTGCCATCGACGGTGCAATCCTCCATCGCCTTTACCGCGATCGCGCGGGGGAATGTCGCCGCTGCTGTGGTCAGCGCCTCCTTCTCCAACCTGCTGGGCATCGTCCTGACGCCGCTGCTGGTCGCTCTGCTGATGCAACGGACGGGCAGCGGCAGCCTGGTCTCGCTGGCGTCGGTCGAGGGGATCGTGCTGCAATTGCTGCTGCCCTTCCTGATCGGCCATCTGGCCCGGCCGTGGATCGGCGGGTTCGTGGCGCAGCACAAGGCGATGATCGGGCGGGTCGATCGCGGGTCGATATTGCTGGTGGTCTATGCCGCGTTCAGCGCGGCGGTGGTCGAAGGGCTGTGGCGGACCGTGTCGGCGCGGGAGATGGCACTGCTTGCCGGGCTTTGCGTCGCTCTGTTGGCGATGGTGCTGGGCTTTACTTGGGGGCTGGGACGGATGATGGGGCTGGCGCGGGCGGAGCGGATCGTGCTGGTCTTTTGCGGGTCGAGAAAGAGCCTGGCGACCGGGGTGCCGATGGCGGGGCTGCTATTCCCGGCCAGTGCAGTGGGCGCGATATTGTTGCCGGTGATGTTGTTCCACCAGATTCAGCTGATGGCCTGCGCGGTGCTGGCGCGACGCTACGGTGCGCAGGGGGAAAAAGCCGACACTGAGTTGGACATATAGCTGGCATTTTTCGCGCATTTATTATACGTTCGTAAAATTGATCGGCAGCGTCGGGGGATGCTCGGAGATGTTGGAGCAGGCGGAAAGCGGGGCAGACCCGGATGCGGGCTGGAGCCTGCCAGCCTGGACCTATAGCGACCCGGAATTTTTCGCCGCCGAAGTCGAACGCATCTTTCGTCCCAGCTGGCAGATCGTCTGCCACATAAGCGACATCCCCAACTCCGGCGATTTCCACACGCTCGATTATATCGGCGAGAGCGTCATCGTCATCCGGGGCGAGGATGGCGCGGTGCGCGCCTTCACTAATGTGTGCCGCCATCGCGGCGCGCGGATCATGGATGGTGCTTCGGGCTGCGCGAAGAAGCTGGTCTGCCCCTATCATGGCTGGACTTACGAAAATGACGGGCGGCTGACCGGCGTACCGATGAAGGCGGGCTATGCCATGAACATGGCCGACCATGGCCTGACGCGCGTGGAAGTCGAGGATTTTCACGGCTTCCTGTTTGTCCGGCTGACCGATGATGGCGGGCCGTCTGTGGCGCAGATGATGGCGCCCTATGTCGCGGAAATCACGCCCTATCGCTTTGCCGACCTGCGCGCGCTGGGGCGGGTGACGTTGCGGCCGCGGGACGTGAACTGGAAAAATATCGGCGATAATTATTCCGACGGGCTGCATATCGCGGTCGCGCATCCGGGGCTGAAACGGCTGATAGGCGATGGCTATGGCGTCGAGGCAAGCGAACATGTCGACAAGATGTGGGGACCGATTGTCGCGCGGCCATCGGCCAATTGGTCCGAGCGGGCCTATCAGCGCTTTCTGCCGGACGTGCCTCATCTACCACCCGAACGGCAGCGGCTGTGGACCTATTTCAAGCTGTGGCCCAATGTCGCCTTCGACATCTATCCCGATCAGGTCGATTTCATGGCCTGGCTGCCGGTATCGCCGACACAGACGCTGATCCGCGAGATCAGCTATGCGGTGCCGGACGCGCGGCGCGAGATGAAGGCGGCGCGCTACCTGAACTGGCGGATCAACCGGCAGGTCAATGCCGAGGATACGGCCCTGGTCGCGCGGGTGCAGGCGGGGATGGCGTCGGACAGTTTTACCGTGGGACCGCTGCACCAGGATGAAGTGGCGCTGCGCCATTTTTGCGGGCGGATGCGGGGAGTGATCCCGCAGGCCCGGCTGCATCGCGCGCCGGCGGCGGGGTGGAGTAATAGCGCATGACCAAATCCTACGATGCCGTCATCATCGGCGGGGGGCATAATGGGCTGGTCTGCGCCTTCTATCTGGCACGGGCGGGCTATAAGGTGCGCATCCTGGAGCGCCGCAACGTCGTGGGCGGCGCGACGGTGACCGAGGAATTTCATCCCGGCTTCCGCAATTCGACCGCCAGCTACACCGTCAGCCTGCTCAATCCCAAGGTCATTGCCGACATGAAGCTGGCCGATCATGGCTATCGCGTCATCGAACGACCGATCAGCAATTTCCTGCCCCAGCCCGATGGCAGTTATCTGAAGCTGGGCGGCGGGCTGGAGCGGACACAGGCCGAGTTTGCCCGGTTCAGCGCGAAGGATGCCGCCGCCCTGCCCGCTTATTATGCCACGCTGGAGGTGGTCGCGGACGTGCTGCGCGACATGGTGCTCAAAAGCCCGCCCAATGTCGGCGACGGGCTTTCGATGATCGTGGATGCGCTGAAACAGGGGCGGCGGATCGCTGGGCTGTCGATCGAGCAGCAGCGCGACGCGCTCGACCTGTTCACCAAATCGGCGCGCAGCTTCCTGGACAGCTGGTTCGAGAGTGACGCGGTGAAGGCCGCGTTCGGCTTCGACGCGGTGGTGGGCAATTATGCGTCGCCGGACACGCCGGGCAGCGCCTATGTGCTGCTGCACCATGTCTTTGGCGAGGTGAATGGCAAGAAGGGCGCCTGGGGCCATTGCGTCGGCGGCATGGGCGCGATCACCCAGATCATGGCGCGGGTCGTGACCACAATAGGGGTGGAAATCAGCCTGGAAGCGCCGGTGGACCGCGTGCTGGTGGATGGGGCGCGCGCTGTAGGCGTGCGGCTGGAAAGCGGCGAAGAGGTGATGGGCAAGGCGGTGATCGCCAATGTCGGACCGAAATTGCTCTATGAGCAGATGATGGCTCCGGCCGACCTGCCCGCCGATTTCGTCAAACGGATCAGGGCGTTCAAGGCCGGATCCGGCACCTTCCGCATGAATGTGGCGCTGAGCGCACTGCCCGATTTTACCTGCTTGCCGGGTGTGGGCGAGCATCACCAGTCAGGCATCATCCTGGCCCCGACGCTGGATTATATGGACCGGGCGTTCATGGACGCCAAACGCGACGGCTGGTCGAAAGCGCCGATCGTGGAGATGCTGATCCCGTCCATCGTCGATGCGTCACTCGCGCCAGAAGGGTGCCATGTCGCCAGCCTCTTCTGCCAGCAATTCGCGCCGGAACTGCCCGATGGGCGGAGCTGGGACGATGAGCGGGAGGCGGCGGCGGACTGCATTATCGCGACGGTGGAAATGGCCGCGCCGGGCTTTGCGAGTGGCGTGATCGCACGGCAAATCCACTCGCCGCTCGACCTGGAGCGCAAATTCGGTCTGGTCGGCGGCGACATCATGCACGGCCTTCTATCACTGGACCAGATGTGGGCCGCGCGCCCGGTGCTGGGCCATGGCGCGTATCGCGGGCCGGTGAAGGGGCTGTATATGTGCGGCGCTGGCACGCATCCGGGCGGCGGGGTGACCGGCGCGCCGGGGCATAATGCCGCGCGGGAGGTGTTGCGCGACGGAGCGGTGTTTGGGCGGTTGTGGCGGCGGAGGTAGGTCGACCTTGTACCAGAAGAAAGGGCAAGGCTTCGACAGGCTCAGCCCGAACGGTTGAGAGGCAATCCCTCCTCCGTTCGCCCTGAGCCTGTCGAAGGGTCGTCCTTCCTGTTTCGCGCCAACGCGCTGATCTTGTCCCAGTCTCGCCGGATCAGCGCCATTTTCTTGGCCCTGCTCCAGCCTTTCAAACGGCGCTCCATTTCCAGCGCCTCAATCCGTTGGGTGAAACATTCGCACCAGACCAGCTTGATCGGCAGCTTGTCACTGGTGAAGCCGGCTATGATCCCCTGTTCATGCTGACCGATCCGCTGTTCCAGATTATCGGTATGGCCGACATAGAAAGCGCCTCCCGCGCAGTGCAGCATGTAGGTCCAGAAGGGCATGGGGGCAGAAGAACAGAAGAACGGTCCTTCGACAAGCTCAGGACGAACGGATGTTGGTATGCACGCCCGCATCTCCGCCTTGCCCTCGCCCCTCCCCTCGCCTAAAGCGCATCCCATGCCCGAAACGACCGCCGCGCCCGCTTCGTCTGACCTGACTGGTCGGGCGCTGTTTCCGCACAGGCATTTGCTGTCCATTGCGGACCTGATGCCCTGGGAAATCCGTTTTCTGCTGGATGAGGCGGAGCATTGGGCGCGGGCGAACCGCAGCGGCGCGCGCAAGCATGATGACCGGCTGGCGGGGATGACCCAGATCAACGCCTTTTTCGAGAATAGCACGCGGACATTGCTGTCGTTCGAGATTGCGGGCAAGCGGCTGGGCGCGGACGTGGTGAACATGCACGCGGGCCAGTCGAGCGTGAAGAAGGGCGAGACGCTGATCGACACGGCGATGACGCTGAACGCCATGGCCGCCGATGTCATCGTCATCCGTCATGCCAGTTCCGGCGCGGTCGCGCTGATCGCGGACAAGGTGGACTGCCCGGTCTTGAACGCGGGCGATGGCTGGCATCAGCATCCGACGCAAGCGCTGCTGGACGCGCTGACGATCCGGCGGCGCAAGGGCAGTTTCGAGGGGCTGATCGTCGCGATCTGCGGCGATGTGCTGCACAGCCGGGTTGCGCGCTCCAACATGCTGTGCCTGGCCGCGCTGGGCGCGCAGGTGCGCGCGGTGGCGCCGCCCACCTTGATGCCGCCGGAGGTCGAGATGCTGGGCGCGACGCCCTTTACCAGCATGGCGCAGGGGCTGGACGGCGCGGACGTGGTGATGATGCTGCGGCTCCAGAATGAACGGATGGACGGGGCGTTCATCCCGTCTGCGCGCGAATATCATATGCTCTATGGGCTGACGCCGGAGCGGCTGGCGCTGGCCAAGCCCGATGCGCTGGTGATGCATCCGGGGCCGATGAACCGGGGGGTGGAGATTTCGAGCGTGGTGGCGGACCATCCGACGCGCTCCGCGATCACCGAGCAGGTGGAGATGGGCGTGGCGATCCGCATGGCGTGCCTGGACGTGCTGACGCGGGGCGCGCGCGGTGTGGAGGGGTGGCGTTGATGATAAACCCAAACCCGTTCGGGCTGAGCCTGTCGAAGCCCTGCTCTTCTTTCGCGCCTCCCCAGAAGAAAGTACGGCCCTTCGACAGGCTCAGGGCGAACGGAATTGAGGTAGTTCAATGACCACCTTCGCCATCATCAACGGTCGGTTGGCCGATCCGGCGGGGGATGCGCCGGTCTCCGGCTCCATCCTGATCGAGGGCGACCGGATCGTCGCGGCCGGGGATATTGCCGTGCCTGCCGACGCGGAGAGGATCGACGCGCAGGGGCTGGTGGTGGCTCCCGGCCTGATCGACCTGGGCGTATTCGCCACGGACAAGCCGGCCTTTCATTTTGGCGGGATCACCCGCGCGGCGCTGATGCCCGATCAGTCGTCGCTGCTGGACGATGCGGCGCTCATTCGGCAGGCGACGCGGGCGGGGAAGCCCGATTTCTGGGTCCATCCGATTGCGGCGGCGACGCGCGGCCTCAAAGGCACGGAGCTGGCCGAGATCGGCATGATGCAGGCGGCGGGCGCGAAGGCGGTCGGCACCGGGCGGCAGTGGATCGCGGATTCGGGCGTGATGCTGCGGGTGCTGTCCTATGCGTCCGGGCTGGGGCTGACGGTGATCGCCCATGCCGAGGATGGCGGGCTGGCGGGCAAGGCGGTGGCGACATCGGGTGAGACAGCGACGCGGCTGGGCCTGCCCCATGCGCCCGCCTGCGCCGAAGCGATGGCGATTGCGCGCGACATCATGCTGGCGCGGCAGGCGGGCGCAGCGATCCATTTCCGGCTGGTGACGACCAAGGCGGGCTTCAACCTTATTCGCGCGGCGAAGGCCGAAGGGTTGCGGGTCAGCTGCGGGATCAGCCCGGCCTATTTGTTCCTGGCCGACAATGCGGTGACCGATTTTCGCACCTTTGCGCGTCTGTCGCCCCCGCTCCGGTCGGAGGATGACCGCAAAGCGAGTATCGCGGCGGTGGCGGACGGGACGGTCGATGTGATCACCTCCAGCCATGATCCACGCGGGGCCGAGGACAAGCGCCTGCCCTTCGCCGACGCCTCGCCCGGTATGGCGGGGGCGGAGACGCTGCTGGCGCTCTCGCTCAATCTGGTGCGGGAGGGGCAAGTGTCGCTCAACCGGCTGATGACGCTGCTGAGCGCCAATCCGGCGCGGATTTTGGGCGTCAATGCGGGCAGCTTTGCGCCCGGCAGCGCGGCGGACCTGATCTTCGTCGATCCCGACGCGCCGTGGATCGTGGACAGCGCGAAGATGGCGGCGGCGGCGGGCAATACGCCGTTCGACCGCGTGCCAGTACAGGGCCGCGCCCGGCGGATCATGAAGGGCGGGGTGTTTTTGTAAGGAGCGCCTTGCGCCCCAACCCCTGCACCACGCTTCGCGTGGTCCCCTTCCCAGGCCAGCTTGGGGATGATTGGAACCGCCCTCCCCCTTCATGCGCTTGCCCGGATGAGCAACAGGGGACACCAATGAACCAGCCAGTCGCGCAGCAAGTGCATGTCGATGCGCCATGGAAGATACCGCCGCGGGCCTGGTGGGAGATTTTGAAGCGGGTCTATGGCGCGCTGTCGGCCAATCATGTGGGATTGCTGGCGGCGGGCGTTGCTTATTATGCCTTTCTGTCGATCGCGCCGATGATGGCGGCTGTGGTGCTGACCTATGGGCTGTTTGGCGATCCGGCGATGGTCGGGCGGCATATGCAGGCGATCATCGCGGTTGTGCCGACCGATGCGGCCAAGCTGATCAACGACCAGTTGCTGGGGGTCGTCAGCACCGCCAAGCCCGCGATCGGCTTTGGTCTGGCGGCGGCGCTCGGCATTGCGGTCTATGGCGCGACGAGGGCGGCGTCGGCGATCATGGAGGCGCTCAATATCGTCTATGGGCAGAAGGAAGGGCGCGGGATCATCGCTTTTACCCGCGTGTCGATGGGCATCACTTTCTCCGCCGTGCTCGTGATGGTGGCGGGGGTGTTTACCGCGACGGTCATTGGCCTGCTGCAAAAGCTGCTGGTCAGTTGGGGACCGGGCGTGCTGTTCGCGATCAAGGCGGTGACGTGGATTAGTGCGGGACTGCTGGCCAGCGTCATCTTCGGCCTGATCTACCGCTTCGGGCCGCACCGGCGGCAGGCGCAATGGCAATGGCTGACGGTCGGGTCGGTCACGGCCACCCTGTTCTGGCTGGTCGTGACGCTGGGCGTGTCCTTCTATGTCGCGACATTTGGCAATTATAACGAGACATATGGGTCGCTGGGCGCAGTCGTCGTGCTGCAACTATGGCTGTTCGTGTCGGCCTATGTCGTGCTGCTGGGGGCGCAGATCAATGCGGAGGGGGAGCGGCAGACCAGTGCCGAAACGACCATTGCCGACCCCCAAGAAAAAGCTGCATAATCGCGCTTGCCCTGCCCGGCAGGCCACGCTAAAGCGCCCTCCTTCGCTGGCACAGGAGTGTAGCTCAGTTGGTAGAGCGTCGGTCTCCAAAACCGAATGCCGTGGGTTCGAGTCCCTCCACTCCTGCCAAGCGTTCCAGCAGCATCCTTGTTTTCCATGAGGTTTGCCGCTAGACGCGCCGTCGAAATTGTGTCGCGAAGCCATGCGGCCGCATCCCCCGGACGCCGATATGGGCGGGATCGGGAGGGCGGACTATTGCTTCGCGTTTTGGTGTTTGTGCAAAGGGTTTGAGGCAGGCGATGGCGAAGGTTTCCCCCGGCGAATTCGTCAATCAGGTGAAAACCGAAGCGTCGAAGATCGTGTGGCCCACGGGTCGCGAAACGGTCATGACCGGCGTGATGGTTGTCATCATGACGACGCTGCTGGGCCTCTTCTTCTTTGGCATCGACACCTTCTTCGGTGCGATCGTCCAGTGGCTGCTGGGCCTTGCGGCGGGTCAGGCGTGAACGTGACTGCGTTGGTTTTTGGGAGTTTGAAACGGTAACATGGCGCGCTGGTACATCATCCACGCCTATTCGGGCTTCGAGAACAAGGTCAAGGAATCGATCCTGTCCGAAGCGGAGCGCATGGGCCTGACGCAGCTGGTCGAGCAGGTCGAAGTGCCTGTCGAAACCGTGACCGAGGTAAAGCGCGGCAAGAAGGTGCAGGTCGAGCGCAAGTTCATGCCCGGCTATGTCCTGGCCAAGCTCGCGATGAACGACGACATCTATCACCTGATCAAGAACACGCCCAAGGTGACGGGTTTCCTGGGGTCGATGGGCAAGCCGCAGCCGATCAGCGAATCGGAAGCCGCGCGTTATTTCGGCGCCCGCAAGGAAGCCGAAGCCGCCCCCAAGCACAAGGTCAGCGTCGATTACGAAATCGGCGATGCGGTCAAGGTTTTGGACGGTCCTTTCGCCAGCTTCAACGGCACGGTCGAGGAACTGGATTTCGAAAAGAACCGGGTCAAGGTGTCGGTGTCGATCTTCGGTCGCGCGACGCCTGTGGAACTGGATTTCGAGCAGGTAGAGCTTTCCAAATAAGGAAAGCTCGTGTCCCGGCGAAGGCCGGGATCCAGGGCGTCTGGGCGTGACGTCGCATGATTTCGCCCTGGGTGCCGGATCAAGTCCGGCATGACGGGGCAAACAGAATTTCCGGGCAACCGGGAATAAGCGCGGGAGGAGGCTTTGCCTTCGTTTGCACCGCTAAACTTGAACCGGGCGCGCTTTCGGGCACGCCCAGCAACAGAGTGAGTCATCATGGCCAAGAAGATTACGGGCTATATCAAGCTCCAGGTGCCCGCTGGAGATGCCAAGCCTGCCCCGCCGATCGGCCCAGCACTGGGTCAGCGCGGCGTGAACATCATGGAATTCTGCAAGGCGTTCAACGCGCAGACGGCCAATGTCGAAAAGGGCACGCCCCTGCCGACGATCATCACCGTCTATGCGGACCGCAGCTTCACCTTCACGATGAAGCAGCCGCCTGCCACCTTCCTGATCAAGAAGGCGATCAACCTGAAGTCGGGTTCCAAGGAACCGGGCAAGATCGTCGCTGGCAAGATCACCCGCACCCAGCTGACCGAAATCGCGCAGGCCAAGATGGTTGACCTGAACGCGAACGACATCGACGCAGCAACGAAGATCATCGAAGGCTCCGCTCGCGCGATGGGCCTCGACGTGGTGGAGGGCTAAGACCATGGCAAAGCAGACCAAGAAGGCGAAGGCTCTGGCCGCCGCGATCAACAAGGACAAGCTGCACGGCGTTGACGAAGCGCTGGGCCTGATCAAGACCCATGCGACCGCCAAGTTCGACGAGAGCGTCGAAATCGCGATCAACTTGGGCGTCGATCCCCGTCACGCCGACCAGATGGTCCGTGGCGTCGTCACCCTGCCCGCAGGCACCGGCAAGGACGTTCGCGTCGCCGTGTTCGCCCGCAACGACAAGGCGCAGCAGGCGCTCGACGCCGGTGCCGACATTGTGGGTGCCGAGGACCTGCTGGAATCGATCCAGGCCGGTAACATCGATTTCCAGCGCGTCATCGCTACGCCGGACATGATGGGCCTGGTCGGTCGTCTGGGTAAGGTGCTTGGTCCCAAGGGCCTGATGCCGAACCCCAAGCTTGGCACCGTGACCCCGAACGTCGCCGAAGCCGTGAAGGCCGCCAAGGGTGGCCAGATCGAATTCCGCGTCGAAAAGGCCGGTATCATCCATGCGGGCCTGGGCAAGTCGAGCTTCACCGCCGAAGATCTGCGCAAGAATTTCGACGCCTTTGTCGATGCGATCGTCAAGGCCAAGCCGACCGGCTCGAAGGGCAAATATGTGCGCAAGATCGCCCTGTCCTCTTCGATGGGTCCGGGCGTGAAGGTCGATGTGGCGGAAGTCGCCGCAATCTGATTTTTGCGCTATAGACAATCAGGCAAGCCTCCTTCCTCGCGAAATGGGGAAGGAGGCTTTCCTGTTTTAGGGAACGGCAAACAGGTCGTTCCCCTCAACCGTTCAGGCTGAGCTTGAACGGAGGTTGGTTTCCAACCTGGAACCGGAGTGTGCGACCTTGCACTCCGGGCGTCCGATCGATCGGGCGGAAGGAACAGGTCTTTTGGTATCCGTCGGCATATGGCGGGTCGCTATTATCCGATGGAATACAATAATATGGCATTTGAAACTCTACCCCCTATCCTCGCGCAGGCGCTCACGACCAAGGGCTATGAAAGCCTGACCGAAGTGCAGGCGTCCGTCATCGAGCCTGAAGCGATTGGCCGCGACATGATCGTGTCGGCCAAGACCGGATCGGGCAAGACCGTCGCCTTTGGCTTGGCCATGGCCAGCGAATTGCTGAACGAGGAAGGCCGCCTGCCGCCTCCAGCGTGGCCATTGGCGCTGGTGATCGCACCGACGCGCGAACTGGCGTTGCAGGTCAGCCGCGAACTGGAATGGCTCTATGCCGGGGCGCGCGCGCGCATCGCCACCTGCGTTGGCGGCATGGACGCGGCGCGGGAACGCAAGGCACTGGCGCAGGGCGCGCATATCGTCGTCGGCACGCCGGGCCGTCTGCGCGACCATCTGGAACGCGGCGCGCTCGACCTGTCAGCGCTCAGGACCGCCGTGCTGGATGAAGCCGACGAAATGCTCGACATGGGGTTCCGCGAAGATCTGGAGGGCATACTCGACGCCACCCCCGATGGCCGCCGCACATTGCTGTTTTCGGCGACCATGCCCAAGCCGATCGTGGCACTGGCCCGTCGCTATCAAAAGGATGCGTTCCAAATCCAGTCCGCCGGCAATGATCGCGGCCATGGCGACATCAGCTATCAGGCGATGACCGTCGCGCCCGCCGACATTGAAAATGCCGTGGTCAACCTGCTGCGCTTCCATGAGGCGGAGACGGCGATCCTGTTCTGCGCGACGCGCGACAATGTGCGCCATCTCCACGCCAGTCTGACCGAACGGGGCTTTGCCGCCGTGGCGCTGTCGGGCGAACATAGCCAGAATGAGCGTAACCATGCGTTGCAGGCGCTGCGCGACAAGCGGGCGCGGGTGTGCGTGGCGACCGACGTTGCAGCGCGCGGCATCGACCTGCCGACGCTGACTTTGGTGGTGCATGTGGAAATTCCGCGCGATGCGGAAACCATGCAGCATCGGTCGGGCCGTACCGGTCGTGCGGGCAAGAAGGGCACCGCCGTGCTGATCGTCCCCTATCCGCGCCGTCGCCGGGTGGAAGGGATGCTGAAGGGTGCGAAGATTCCCGTCGAATGGACGTCCGCCCCCACCAAGGAAGCGATTGCCGCGCAGGATGCCGAGCGTCTGCGCGCGCGCCTGCTGGAGCCGATGGAGCTGGAAGAGTCCGACTGGGCGCTGGGCGGCGAATTGCTGGAAGCCAAGAGCGCCAAGGAAATCGCGGCCATGCTGGTGCGGTCCGCCCGCGCCGCGCTGCCCGCGCCCGAAGAGTTGCTGGACGGCAGCGATGCCCCCGCCCGCCGTGAAGGGCCGCGCCCCGGTTTCGAGGATACCCAGTGGTTCCGCATGAATATCGGCCGCACGCAAAATGCAGATCCGCGCTGGATTTTGCCGTTGATCTGCCGTCGCGGTCATGTGTCGCGCGGAGACATTGGTGCGATACGCATCACCACCAACGACACGATGTTCGAAATCCCCAAGGCGATCGCGTCCAAATTCCTGGCCGCCGTCCGCCGCACCGGCGAAGCGGGTGACGAGGGCGCGGACGTGCTGTTCGATCCGGTCGATGGCGCCCCGCGCGAGGAAGCCCGCGAAAAGCGCAAGCAGCTGCGTCCCGCCAATGGCGACCGTCCCAATCGCACCGGCCCGCCCCGTGGCGGTCCGGGCAATTTCTCGCGTGGTGGCGCCGCCCCGCACAGCCCGCGTCCGTTCAAGGGCGCTGGCGCCGGTGGTCCACGCAAGGGTCCGCCGCGCAGCCGGGGGTAAGTTGCAAGATACTTACACATCCGTTCGTGCTGAGTAGAGACTGAGCTTGTCGAAGGCTCGTATCGAAGCATTGTGCGCGTACGCATCCTTCGATACGCCATTTCGACTTCGCTCAATGGCTACTCAGGACGAACGGTGTTGAAGTAAACCAGCACACTTTAGAACAGCTAGGAGCCAAAGGGGCCGTCGGTCATTGCTGTAGGGCATGACCGACGGCCCCTTTCTCATTGTGGTACTGGGCGACCAGCTGACGCCCGACATCGCCGCGCTGCGCGACGCGGACAAGGCGCGCAGCGTCGTGCTGATGATGGAGGTGGCGGATGAAACCACCTATGTCCGCCATCATAAGGCAAAGATCGCCTTCATCCTGTCCGCCATGCGCCACCATGCCGAACGGCTGCGGGCGCTGGGGTGGACCGTCGATTATGTGGCGCTGGACGATCCGGCAAATAGCGGCAGCTTCACTGGCGAGGTTGCTCGCGCCATCGAGCGGCACATGCCCGCCGCCGTCCATGTGACCGAGGCGGGCGAATGGCGGGTGCGCGCGATGCTCGACAGCTGGGCATTGCGGTTCGGCCTGCCGGTCACGATCCATGAGGATGACCGTTTCCTCTGTTCCCACGTGGAGTTCGACACTTGGGCGGCAGCGCGCAAGCAGTTGCGGATGGAGTTTTTCTATCGCGACATGCGGCGCAAGACCGGGCTGTTGATGACCGAGACGGGCAAGCCGGAAGGCGGCGACTGGAATTATGACGCGGAAAACCGCAAGCCCCCGCCCCGGCGCGACTTGCTGATGCCCCAGCCGATCCGCTTCCGGCCCGACGCCATCTCGCAGGATGTGCTGGCGCTGGTCGCGGATCGCTTTGCCGACCATATCGGCAGCCTCGACCAGTTCCATTTTGCGGTGACGCATGAGGAAGCGCTGCGCCAGCAACGCCGATTTCTGGACGAGGCGCTGCCGCGCTTTGGCGATTATCAGGACGCGATGCTGACGGACGAGCCGTTCCTGTGGCACTCGATCCTGTCGCCCTATATCAACGCCGGGCTGCTCGATCCGCTGGCGCTCTGCCGCGCGGTCGAGGCCCGCTATCGGGCGGGCAAGGTGCCGCTGAACGCGGCGGAGGGCTTCATCCGCCAGATCATCGGCTGGCGCGAATATGTGCGCGGCATCTACTGGCATGAAGGGCCGGACTATGCGCGGCGCAATGCGCTGGGGGCGACGCGGCCCCTGCCCGGCTTCTACTGGACGGGTGACACGGACATGCACTGCATGGCCCAGGCGATCGGCCAGACGATCGACCATGCCTATGCCCATCATATCCAGCGGCTGATGATCACCGGCAATTTCGCGCTGCTGGCGGGTATCGAACCGCACGCCGTGCATGTCTGGTATCTGGAGGTCTATGCCGACGCCTATGAATGGGTCGAGTTGCCCAACACGCTGGGAATGAGCCAGTTTGCCGACGGTGGCCTGCTGGGGTCAAAGCCCTATGCGGCGAGCGGCGCCTATATCAACCGCATGTCGGATTATTGTGCGTCCTGCCACTATGATGTGAAGCAGCGTGTGGGCGAGGATGCCTGCCCGTTCAACGCGCTTTATTGGGATTTTCTGGCCCGCAACGAAAAGCTGTTGGGCGGCAATGTGCGGCTGGCCATGCCCTACCGCAATTGGGGCAGGATGGCGGAGGAGGACCGCGCGGCGATCAGGGATCAGGCCGCGCGGTTTCTGGGTGCGCTGGATTAATTCGCGCCGCACAGGCTGAGCATACGGCCCGCCAGTTCCCGTTCGCCCATCACCACATGGGGGACGCCGAGTTTCTCCAGATAATCGACCTCCGCGTCGCTGTGCGCGCGGGCGATAACCGCCAGCTTGGGGTTCAGGCGGATCGCATGTTCGTGGATCGCGCCGCCCTCAAAACCCTCCGGCACGGCGATCAGCAGGTGATGCGCTTCCTTCACGCCCGCTTTTATGAGGTGGCGGTCCTCCAGCGCATTGCCGCGCACCACGGACAGTCCGGCGGCTTGCGCCTCCTCGGCCTTCTCCGCGTCTCCTTCGATCACCACGAAGGGGACGGCGCGCTGGGTCAGGCGGGTGGCGATCAGCTTGCCGACGCGACCATAGCCGACCAGCACGACATGGCCCATCGCCGGACGCGCGGCGGCGATGCGGGCGGCTTCGGCATCGACCTCCTCCTGCTTGCGGCCGCGCACGGCGAGCGAGAAGAGGATGGGGTTGAGGAAGATCGAGACGATCGCGCCTGCCAGGATCAGGTCGCGTGCGTCGGCAGGCAGCACGCCAAGGCCTGTCCCCAGCGTGACGAGGATGAAGGAAAATTCGCCGATCTGCGCCAGGCTGACCGCGATGGTCATGGCGGTGTCGCCCGGTTTGCCGAACAGGCGGACGATGGCATAGGCGGCGATCGATTTGCCCACGATGATGATCGCGACGGTGGCGAGCAGCGGCAGCGGCTGCTGCACGAGCACGGCGGGATTGAACAACATGCCGACCGACACGAAGAACAGCACCGCGAAAGCATCGCGCAGGGGCAGTGTCTCTTCAGTCGCGCGGCGGCTGAGCGGGGTTTCGCCCAGGATCATGCCAGCGAAGAAAGCGCCCAGCGCGAAGGACACATCGAACGCATAGGCCGCGCCGAACGCGACGCCCAGTGCGATGGCGAGGACGGCGAGGCGGAACAGCTCGCGCGATCCGGTATGGACGACCCAGTGCAGCGCCCAGGGAATGACCCGCCGCCCGACGACCAGCATCAGCGCGACGAAGCCCGCCACCTTGAGCAGTGTGCCGACCAGCGGCGCGATCAGTGCGCCCGCCCCCGCCCCGGAATCGGCGTCGTTGATGACGGCGGCGAGGGCTGGCAGCAGGACCAGCGCCAGGACCATCACCAGATCCTCGACGATCAGCCAGCCGACGGCGATTCGGCCCCGCTTCGTTTCGACCAGATCAGCGCCCTGCAAGGCGCGCAGCAGCACGACGGTGCTGGCGACCGACAAGGCAAGGCCAAAGACGATGCCCCCCATCAGCGGCCAGCCCATGACATGCGCCAGTGCCATGCCAAGGCCGGTCGCGACCGCGATCTGCACCAGCGCGCCGGGGATGGCGATATGCTTGACCGAGAGCAGGTCTTTCATCGAGAAATGCAGCCCCACCCCGAACATCAACAGAATGACGCCGATTTCGGCCAGTTCATTGGCGAGGCTGGCATCGGCCACGAAGCCGGGGGTGAAGGGACCAACCATGATCCCGGCGAAAAGATAGCCGACGAGTGGCGAGAGTTTGAGGCGATGCGCGATCGCCCCCATGATGAAGGCGACGACAAGACCGGCAACGATCGTGCCGATCAAGGGCGTGTGATGAGGCATAGGCAAATCCTTGTTCCGAACGAAGGCCCGCGCACTGGGGCCAGAGTCGATTCGTCAGGAACAGGCAGGGGGTGCGCGCGCGAGCCTGGAACGGGAGTGAACGCCGGATCGCACCATCGCTGCTGAAAGAGAAAATGCCGGAACGGCACATAACCGCCAGAGGATGAGTAAAGAGGCTGCCGCGACTGCCAGCAGCAGGTGAAAGGCCGACGGACCATCGCCGTCCAGCCGGGCGGTCTGCACCGTCTGCGGAGGGAGCGGCGCGCGCGCCTTTATCACCACATCGCTCGTCGCGGGATTGAAGGCGGACCCTGCGACCAGGCTAAGCGGCGGCCCTAGCGGCGCGAGGGCGGAGAGCAAGACGATAGCAATCAGCATCCGCAGGGCAGCGATGACTGGCAGGCGTTGGCCCGCAAATCCTTTGCTGTCTGCTCCGATGCGCTTCATGCGTGCCACTATCCCTTTATCCTGCTATAGATAGGGTAAGGCAGGTGGAAAACCACCCCCTGAACCGGCCCATCATGGTTGACAGGTCCGAGTCATTCCACTACCGGGCCACATTCCCGCGCGGGTCGGCTAAGGCTTCATGTCTTTGGTGATTTGCGTAAAGCAGATTTGAACGAGAAGAGACAAGCCATGTTCGCTATCGTGCGCACAGGCGGCAAGCAATATCGCGTCGCCGCCGGAGACAAGATCGTCGTCGAGAAAATGGCCGGTGAGGCCGGTGACAAGATCACGCTGGACGACGTCCTGCTGGCCGGTGAAGGCGGCGACCTGAAGGATGTGGCCGGTCTGACCGTCGCAGCCGAGATCATCGCGCAGGCGAAGGGCGAGAAGGTCATCGTTTTCAAGAAGCGCCGCCGCCACAATTATCGCCGCAAGAACGGCCACCGTCAGCGTCACACGATCCTGCGGATCGTGTCGATCGGCAGCGAAGAGAAGAAGGCCAAGAAGGCCGCTGCCAAGAGTGATGACGCGGCCCCTGCCGCTGCTGAAGCCTGATCGCTTAGCGACTAGAATTAGGAGTTTAGACAATGGCACATAAGAAAGCTGGCGGTTCGTCGCGCAACGGTCGTGATTCGGAATCGAAGCGCCTTGGCGTCAAGAAGTTCGGCGGTCAGGAAGTGATCGGCGGCAACATCATCATTCGCCAGCGCGGCACCCGCGTCTATCCCGGCCGTAACGTCGGCATGGGCAAGGACCACACGCTGTTCGCGCTGGGCGAAGGCCGCGTGGTATTCCATGCTGGCAAGCAGGGCCGCAAATATGTGTCGGTCGACGCTGTGGCGCAGGCCGCCGAATAACGGACGACAAGATGACGGGTCGTCCTCCGCAAAGGGGCGATCCTCCCGACAGGGCCATCAGGCGCTGTCGGTTTTCTAGGGAAAAAGGGGCGCTCCTTCCACAAGGAACGCCCCTTTTTCGTTGCTACGGGCCTCCCCTCCACTTTCCCTCAAGTCCCTGGAACTAAAGCCCTTCCCGCGCGTCATGCGGGCGGGGCCAGTCCAGAAAGCCACAGCGTCGTCAAGCCGTCATCATTGGCGGCTATCGGCGCAGACAAAGAGGAGAGACGAGAATGTTCGCCCGTACCCCCCGCCTGCTCCTGCGTCCGGGCTGGATGGAGGATGCCCCTGCCCTGGCCCAGACCATTGGTGACCCGGCGGTCCTGCGCAACCTGACCCGCGCGCCCAGCCCCTATGGCTTGGCGGACGCACAGGAATTTCTGGCCCGACCGCAGGATGTGCGCCAGCCCAGCCTGCTCGCCTTCACCCGGACCCATGGCGCGCCGCGTCTGGTCGGCGGCTGCGGCGTCATGCGCGCCGAAGATGGCGGCCATGAACTGGGCTACTGGATCGCACGCCCCTATTGGGGGCTGGGTTTCGCGACCGAAGCCGCGCAGGCGGTGCTGCGCATGGCGCGCGCCAACGGCGTGGACGACATCCGCGCCGCCCATTTCGCCGACAATGGCGCGTCGGGCAATGTCCTGCGCAAGCTCTGCTTTCGCCATAATGGCCGGGTCGAAGCACGCTTCAGCCCGGCCCGCGGCTGCACCGCACCCTGCCTGATCTTCGAGGAAGGCGCGGTGGCGCGAAGTGGGGACGATCCGGCGATGGATCTCTATGCCGATGCCTTGCCTGCGATGGCGGCGTAATCCTCCCCGCTCGCTGGGAGGTGGCACGCCGAAGGCGTGACGGAGGGGGTGAGGTCTGGACGCGAGACTTGTGTCAGGCGGCTAGCCCCCTCCGCCGGCTGCACCGGTCCCCCTCCCCGTGCCGGGGAGAAATGGCCGATCGAAAACCCGGATCGCCTTGCCCCCCAACACCGCATCGCCCAATTCCGTAAAGCCCAGCTTTTCCGCCACCCTGATCGACGCGCCATTGTCCGGCTCGATGATGCAGCGGATCGCGGTCCCGTCCAGATTGGCGTTGGCCCAGCCTAGCACCGCGGCCATCGCTTCGGTCGCCAGCCCCCGGCCCCAGGCCTGCGGTCCCAATACCCAGCCTGCCTCCGGCACACCGTCCAGTTCGGGCAGGCCACGCGCGGCGCTCAGCAAGCCCGCCTCGCCAATGACCGCGCCGGTCGCGCGATCCTCCATCACCCACATGCCATAGTCCAGCAGCGACCACATGCCCGCATAGCGCAGCAGGCGGAACCACACGGCCTGCGCATCCTGCGGCGATCCGCCGATATGGCGGATCACCGCCTCATCACCCCACAGCGCACAGCAGGCGGAATAGTCCGCAAGGCCGTGCGGGCGCAGGATCAGGCGGTCGGTATGGAGCACGGGCGCGGTCATCATGCCGCGATCAAAGGCCGCTCCGTTCGGCCCGTCAACAACCAGTTGCTTATCCCCTCGCACAGAGGTTACATTTCACGCCATTAGGCGCTATGGGCGCCCCATGCATTTTCTCGATCAAGCAAAAATCTTTATCAAGTCCGGCTGGGGTGGCCCCGGTGCGGTCAGTTTCCGGCGCGAAAAATATGAAGAATATGGCGGCCCGGACGGCGGCAATGGCGGCAAGGGCGGCGACATCATTTTTGAAGCGGTGCAGGGTCTCAATACCCTGATCGACTTCCGCTACACCCAGCATTTCAAGGCGCAGCGCGGCACGCCGGGCATGGGCAAGAATCGCTATGGCGCGGGTGGCAAGGATCTGGTCATCAAGGTGCCGGTCGGCACCCAGATATTGTCCGATCCCAAGCCCATCGAGGGCAGCGAGGATGAGGACGGCATTCCCGATTATGAGGATCAGGATGTGCTGGCCGACTTCACCGAGGTGGGGCAGCGCGTCACTTTCCTGCGCGGCGGCGATGGCGGGCGGGGCAACATGTCCTACAAGACCAGCACCAACCGCGCCCCGCGCCAGCATGGCACGGGCTGGCCGGGCCAGGAAATGTGGGTGTGGCTGCGGCTGAAACTGCTGGCCGACGTCGGCTTGGTCGGGATGCCCAATGCGGGCAAGTCGACGCTGATCAATCAGGTCACCAATACCAAGGCAAAGGTCGGCGCCTATGCCTTTACCACCACCAAGCCGCAGCTGGGCGTTGTGCTGCACAAGCAGCGCGAATTCGTGCTGGCCGACATTCCGGGCCTGATCGCGGGTGCAGCCGAAGGCGTGGGGATTGGCGACCGGTTTTTGGGCCATATCGAACGCTGCCGCGTGCTGCTCCATCTGATCGACGCGACCGGTGACGATCCGATCGAGGCCTTCCACATCGTGCAGGACGAATTGTCCGCCTATGGCGAGGGGCTGGACGAAAAGCCGCAGATCGTCGCGCTCAACAAGGGCGACCTGCTCGGCCCGGAGCTGATGGAGGATATTGCCGACCAGCTGCGCGAGGAAGGCGTGGAGGATGTGTTCATCATCTCCGCCGGGACCGGCGAGGGCGTGGAAGCGCTGCTCGACGCGATCCTGCCGATCGTGGGCCAAGCACTGGACGATGCGAAGCCTGAAAGCGATGGGGACGAAGAAGGCGAGAGCCCATGGTCGCCGCTCTGACCTTCATCCCCTCCCCTGAAGGTGAGGGGCTTTGCTGGACTAGTCTATGACCCCCCTCTCCGGTTTCCCCCCCACCCTTATCCGCCGTCTGGTGATCAAGATCGGCTCTGCCCTGCTGGTCGATCCGGCAGGGCAGGTGCGGGTGGACTGGTTGCGCACGCTGGTGGCCGATGTCGCGGCGCGGAAGGTCGCAGGACAGCAGGTCATCATCGTGTCGTCGGGCGCGATCGCGCTGGGCGCGCGGCGGCTGAAACTGCCCAAGGGTGGGCGCGGGAGCCTGGAGGATGCGCAGGCGGCGGCAGCGACCGGGCAGATCGCCCTGTCGCAATGCTGGGCCAGCCTGCTCGACGAACAGGGCATTGTCGCTGCACAAATGCTGGTGACGCTCGATGATCTGGAAAATCGCCGCCGTTACCTCAATGCCTCGGCCACGCTAGAACGGCTGATGGCGCTGGGCGTCGTGCCCGTGGTGAACGAGAATGACAGCGTAGCGACTGCCGAAATCCGCTTTGGCGATAATGATCGGCTGGCGGCGCGTATCGGACAGGCGGCACGGGCTGACGCAGTTGTCCTGCTGTCGGACGTGGACGGGCTTTACACCGCCAACCCGCACGTCGATGCGGACGCCATGCTGATCGAAACAATAGAGCGCATTGATGCGCGAATCGCCGCCATGGCCGACGGCGGCTCCGCGTCCGGCATGGGATCGGGCGGCATGACCTCCAAGATCGAGGCGGCGAAGATCGCGACCGGCGCGGGTGCGCATCTGGCCATCATTTCGGGCAAGGTGGATGCGCCGCTGTCGCACTGGGCGGGCGGCGGCAAGGGGTCGATCTTCCTCGCCGCACCCGCCAAGCGCGCGCGCAAGGGCTGGCTGGCCGGGCGGCTGACGGTGCGCGGGCGGATCATCGTGGATACGGGCGCGGAACGGGCGCTGGGCAAGGGCAACAGCCTGTTGCCCGCCGGGGTCGCCAGCGTGGAAGGGGTGTTTGCGCGGGGTGATGTGGTCGATATCGTGACCCCTGATGGCCGGGTGATCGCGCGTGGCCTGTCCGAATATGACAGCGAGGAAGCGGCGCGGATCGCGGGCAAGCGCAGCGAGGATATCGCCACGCTGCTCGGCCACCTGCCCCGTTCCGTATTGGTCCATCGCGACCATATGGCGATGGTCTGACACCATGGCTTTGCGGATGGCTATAACCGGCGCGACGGGTTTCGTCGGTACAGAGACGTTGGATCAGGCGCTTGCCAGCGGGCATCATGTCACCGCGCTGACCCGAAAGGCGCAGCCGCCGCGCGCGCGGCTGAAATGGGTGCCGGGGTCGCTGGACGATGCGGCGAGCCTGGATACGCTGGTGCGCGACGCCGATGTCGTGGTGCATATAGCGGGCGTGGTGAATGCGCCCGATCGCGATGCGTTCGAGGCGGGCAATGCGCGCGGGACCATCGCGGTGATCGACGCGATGCGCAAACGCGGTGTGCGCCGGCTGGTGCATGTGTCGTCGCTGGCCGCGCGCGAACCGGACCTGTCCGATTATGGCTGGTCGAAGGCATTGGCCGAACGCCATGTGAAAGCCAGCGGGCTGGACTGGACGATCGTGCGACCACCGGCGATTTACGGGCCGAACGACCGGGAAATGCTGGAACTGTTCCGCATGGCCAAGCGCGGCATCATGATGCTGCCGCCGGGCGGGCGGCTTTCGGTGATCGAGGTTGGCGATCTGGCGCGGTTGCTGCTGGTGCTGGCCGGTGAGCGGGAGATCAGCCTGACCCGCATCTATGAGGCGGATGACGGCACGGTCGGCGGCTGGGATCATAGGGATTTCGGCGCGGCGATCGGCCGGGCCATGGGACGAGCGGTGCGGACGCTGGCGACACCGGCGTGGCTGCTGGGCGTCGCCGCGCGGACCGACCGGATGATCCGGGGCAAAGGCGCGAAGCTGACACCCGACCGGGTCGATTATTTCTGCCACCCCGACTGGGTCGCCGCGACCGGGGCGCATGTGCCGAAACAGTTGTGGATGCCGCAGGTGCCGACTGAGGCGGGATTGAAGGCGACGGCGGAGGCGTATCGGGCGAAGGGTTGGGTGTGACTTCACCGTCATGCCAGCGAAGGCTGGCATCTCCCTTCTTGCGTCGCTGAAGAAAAGTGAGATCCCAGCATTAGCTTCGCTGCCCTTCGGGTCGCTGGGATGACGGGACTATTAATCTGCCGCCACCTTCTTCGCCCGCTGTTCCGCCAGAAATTCACTGATCGCCTGTCCGCTGGCGTTGAGCAACGGGAAGGTGCGCGCGTCGGACAGCCAGTCGGGGCGGCGCCCGCCGCTGCCATACATGGTGTCATAGACCAGACTGAAGGCGAGGAAGATCAGCGTCGCGCCGATCAGTCCCTTGACCGCGCCGAAGCCGCCGCCCAGCACACGATCGACCGGACCCAGCACCGACTGGCGCGTGCGGCGACCGATGGCGTGCGCGACCATCTTGCCCGCGGCGAAAGTGACGCCGAACACCAGCACCAGCGCCAGCACCGCCGCACCGCTCCTCGTGCCGACAAAGGCGCTGAGCAAATCGGTCGCGGACGCATGGAACAGGCGGATCGCAAAGATCGCCAGCACCCAGGCCATCAGCGAGAGGGTTTCCAGCACGAAACCGCGCAGCAGGCCCAGCACGGCGCAACCGCCAATGGCGAGCAGGACGAGAATATCGACGGCGTTCATCGCCAGCGTGGCTATCCCCTGCCCAGCATCTGGTCAACCAGCCCTGCAAGCGTGCGGAAACCATTGACCGCAATCCCCTTCACTCCGTCGGCGGCGGCCGCCGGGATGAAGGCGCGATTGAAGCCCAGCTTGGCCGATTCGCGCAGCCGCAGCGGCGCATGGGCGACGGGCCGGATTTCGCTCGACAGCGCGATTTCGCCGAAAAGTACGACATCGGCGGGCACCGGCTTTTCCGACAGGGCCGACACCAAAGCCGCCGCGACGGCCAGATCCGCCGCAGGGTCCGACAGGCGATAACCGCCCGCGACGTTCAGATAGACTTCGCAGGTCGAAAAGCTCAGGCCGCAACGCGATTCCAGCACCGCCAGCACCATCGCCAGCCGCCCGCTGTCCCAGCCGACCACCGCCCGGCGCGGCGTCGCCCCGCTCGACAGGCGCACGACCAGCGCCTGTATCTCGACCAGCACGGGCCGCGTCCCTTCCAGCGCGGGGAACACCGTCGCGCCAGTCACGCTTTCGTCGCGATGGGTCAGGAACAAAGCGGACGGGTTGGAGACTTCCTCCAGTCCCTCTGCCACCATCGCGAACACGCCAATCTCGTCGGTGCCGCCAAAGCGGTTCTTGATCGCGCGCAGGATGCGATATTGGTGGCTGCGTTCGCCCTCGAACGCCAGTACCGTGTCGACCATATGTTCCAGCACGCGCGGCCCGGCGATGCTGCCATCCTTGGTGACATGGCCGACCAGTACCAGCGCGGTGTTGCGCTGCTTGGCGAAGCGGATGAGTTCCTGGGACGAGGCGCGCACCTGACTGACCGTGCCGGGCGCACCCTCGATCAGGTCGCTATGCATCGTCTGGATCGAATCGATGATGAGCAGGGCGGGCGGCTCCCCCTCCCCCAGCGTGGTCAAAATATCCCGCACCGACGTGGCGCTCGCCAGCATCACCGGCGCACTGCCCAATCCAAGCCGCTGTGCCCGCAACCGCACCTGATCGGTCGCTTCCTCACCGCTGATATAGACGACCGACAACCCGCGCGCCGCGACCCGTGCCGCTGCCTGCAACAGCAATGTCGATTTGCCGATACCCGGATCGCCGCCGATCAGCGTCGCCGATCCCGCCACGATCCCGCCGCCCAGCGCCCGGTCGAACTCGGCAATGCCGGTGCTGGTGCGCGGCGGCAGCTCGATCTTGCTGTCCAGCCCGATGAGCGTGATCGCCCGCCCGCCAGCGTGCAGATCATGCCGCGCGGAAAAGGCGGTTTCCGGCGCTTCCTCGACAATGCTGTTCCACTCGCCGCAATCCTCGCACTGCCCCTGCCACCGTGCCGCCACGGTGCCACATTGCTGACAGACGAATTTACGCTTTGCCTTGGCCATGGCGAAGATATGCCGATCAAGCGCGAACATTGCAAGAACATCTGGCGACACACTGGAAACATCGCCACGGCTCAGGCATTGAGGCGGCGATGAGAACAATCCGCGTTGCCAGCTACAATATCCGCAAGGCCATCGGCACCGACCGGCGGCGGATGCCCGAACGGGTGCTGGAGGTGCTGGCGGAGGTGGATGCTGACATCATCGCCCTGCAGGAGGCCGACCGGCGCTTTGGCGTGCGATCCGCCGCCATCCCGCCCGCGCTGATGGAGCGACTGAGCGACTACAAGCCGGTGCCGCTCAATGTGCAGATCGATTCGATGGGCTGGCACGGCAATGCGCTGCTGGTGCGCAAGGCCGCGCAGATCGACATGAGCGATGTGCTGCACCTCCCCTATCTGGAACCGCGCGGCGCGACCATGGCGGAAGTGACGCTGGGTGGCCTGTCGCTGCGCGTGTTCGGGATGCATCTGGACCTGTCGGGCCTTTGGCGGCGGCGGCAGGCGGCAGCGGTGATCCACGCAGCGGCGCAGGGCGCGGCGATGCCGACTGTGCTGATGGGCGACCTAAACGAATGGAGCGCCAATCGCGGTTGCCTGGCGGACTTTGCCCATCATTATAGTTTCGCGCCATGCGGCCGCAGTTTCCATGCGCGCCGTCCGGTGGCCCGGCTCGACCGGATCATGCATTGCGCCCGCCTGACGCTGACCGACTGCGGCGTCCATGACAGCGCATCGTCGCGCAAGGCGTCTGATCATCTTCCGATCTGGGCCGATTTCCGCGCCTGACAGCCCCTCGACAAGCCGCCCTCGCTCTGCGACGTTCAGGCCATGAAGGAGAGGGAACTCAGGCTCGGTCTGGTCTGCTATGGCGGCATCAGCCTGGCGATCTACATGCATGGCATCACCAAGGAGGTGTGGCGATTGGCGCGCGCCAGTCGCGCCTTCCATGATGGCGTACCGCCGACCACGGGCAGCGAAGCCATTTATCACAAGCTGCTGGCGGATATGGAGGCGGCGAGCGGGGTGCGGCTGCGCGTGTTGCCGGACATTATCGCCGGGGCCAGCGCGGGCGGGATCAACGGCATCTTTCTGGCGCAGGCAATCGAGACCGGCCAGTCGCTCGAACCGCTGACCGACCTGTGGCTCGACAATGCCGATGTCGATAGCCTGCTCGACCCCGACGCCCGCCCCGCCCGCGCGCTCACCAAATTCTGGGCAACGCCGCTCGTCTGGATGGCAGCGCGGCGACCGGGTGACGCGGTGGAGCGCACCGTAGCACCGGACACGCGCGAGGAAGTGCGGATGAAACTCTCCCGCTTCATCCGCTCCCGTTGGTTCGAGCCACCCTTTGGCGGAGAGATTTTCACCACCCTCATCCTCGACGCGTTCGACGCCATGGCCGCCAGCGAGCGCGGCCCGGTGCTGCTGCCCGACGGCCATCCGCTCGACCTGTTCGTCACCGTCACCGATTTTGAAGGCCATCCGCAAAGCCTGACCCTCAACAGCCCGCCCCAGGTGATCGAGACCGAGCATCGCCTGTCGATCGGCTTCCGGGCGCGGGGCCGGGGGACGCGCGATTTTGCCGATACCGCCGAACTGGTGTTCGCCGCGCGCGCCACCGCCAGCTTCCCCGGCGCCTTCCCGCCCTTCACCGTGCGCGAACTGGACCGGGTGTTGAAGCGCCGCCATCGCAACTGGCCGACACGCGACGCGTTTCTGGCCCGCGCCCTGCCCCGTCACTGGGCACGTGGCACGGCAGAGGACGCGGTGCTGATCGACGGATCGGTGCTGGCCAATGCGCCTTTCGCACAGGCGATCGGTGCGCTGCGCAACCGGCCGTCCCGGCGGGAGGTTGACCGGCGCTTCGTCTATATCGATCCCAAGCCCGGCCATCGCACCATCCAGCTCAACCGCCATGGTGATCAGGTCGCGGTGCCGACCGGCGAGGATGCGCCGCTGCCCGGCTTCTTTCGCACCATCTTCGGCGCTTTGAGCGATATTCCGCGCGAACAGCCGATCCGCGACAATCTGGAGGCGATCGACCGCCATTCCGCACGTATCCGCCGGATGCGTCGCATATTGAACGCGCTGCGTCCCGGTATCGAGGCGGAGGTGGAAGGGGCCATCGGCGGGATGCTGTTCCTCGACCGCCCGACCCCTGCCCGCCTGTCGGCCTGGCGCGCCAAGGCGCAGCAGCGCGCGGCCAGTTCCGCCGGCTTCGCCTTCCCCGCTTATGGTCATCTCAAACTGTCAGGCATCGTCGAATCGCTCGCCACCCTCTTGTTCCGCCTGTCGGGGGAGGACAGCCGGATGCTGCGCGAAACCTATCGCGCCGCGATCTGGGCGCAGGTGCGCAAGGATGGTGCGGACCAGCTGAACGACAGCGGCGGGTCAGGCTCCGCCCCCGTCACCTTCTTCCGCACCCATGATCTGGCCTTCCGCATCCGTCGCCTGCGCTTTCTGGCCCGGCATCTGGCCGACACGCTGGAAAGCGACGGCGCGGCGGAGGATGAAGCCGTGCTGGCGATGCATGACGCCATCTACCGTGCGCTGGCCCTTTATGCCGCGTGCGAGGAAAGCGATTTTCATAGGGCGACCGTGCTGGCCGCCGCGCGCAACGTGCCGGGCGACGCCGCCGCCGCGCTGGAGGCGGTGGCGCAGGACCGTGACCTGCGGGCGCGAGATGATGGCGCGGACCTGATCCTCGCCGAAGCTTTTGCCGCCCTGCCCAAGGCAGGCCGCCGCTCCATGCTGCTCGCCTATCTCGGCTTCCCTTTCTACGACATCGCCACCCTACCGTTGCTTCAGGGTGACACTATGGATGAATATGATCCGGTGAAGGTTGACCGGATTTCGCCCGAAGATTGCGCTGCGATCCGGCCCGGTGGCGCAGCGGCTACGCTCAAAGGCATAGAATTCAATAATTTCGGCGCTTTCTTTAGCAGGGTCTATCGGGAAAATGACTATTTGTGGGGTCGCCTGCACGGGGTCGAGCGGCTGCTGGACATCGTGATTTCGGCCATGCCCGCCGCAAGCCGCCTTTCCCCCGACGCGCTGCGGGACTATAGGCGGGCGGCTTTTCTGGCGATCCTGGACGAAGAAGAGTCGCGGCTGCCCCATGTCGCGGACCTGATCGCCAGCTTGCGGGAGGAAATCGGGTGAGCAGGCGGTCAAGGCTGGTTCCGATGTGCATGATGCTGGCGCTGGTCGCGGGCTGCGGGGACTCGTCGCCGCAGGTTGCCCAGACCGACCCCAGCCCTGCCAAGCCCGCAGCCATTGTGGCTACCCCCGCCCCCGTCCAGCCGCAGCCCGAACCAGTAGCCATGCCAACGCCCAAAGCCGGTCCCGTGGTCACCGTCCGCGCCCAGCCCGCGCCCTGGCATTCGCTCGACCTGCCCCCGTCCGACGTCGCTGCCAGCGCCGACCCTTTCCCGCGCGAAGTGACCCGGTTCATGGTCGCGCGCGACAGTTGCGACCATTTCCGGGGCGAGGAACCCTATGACGCGGAACGCCGCGCCTATATCGAGGAAAATGTCGCGGAACTGTGCCACGGGTCCGACGCGACCCTGGCCATGCTCCGCCGCCGCTACGCCACCGACCCCGCCGTTACCGCCGCGCTGCACAGCTATGAGGACCGGATCGAGGGGCGGGAGGAGGAGTAGGGACTCCCCTCACCCGTTCGCCCTGAGCGAAGTCGAAGGGCAAGCCTGAACGCAGTGAAGGCACTTCGCTTCGCTCAGCGGAAGGCTTCGACTTCGCTCAGCCCGAACGGTGCAGCTATTACAACAACCCTTCCACCTGATGCGCCAGATCAATGTCCCGTTGCGACAGCCCGCCCGCGTCATGCGTAGTCAGGACCACGTCCACCCGGTTATAGACGTTGCTCCACTCAGGATGGTGGTCCGCTTTCTCCGCCACTATCGCCACCCGCGTCATGAAGCCGAACGCCGCGACGAAATCGGGGAAGGTGAAGCGGCGCGATATACCGTCGGGGTCGGCCACGACCGTCCATTCGGGCAGGTTGGCCAGCGCCAGCGCGCGCGCCTCATCGCTCAGCTTCTCGATCATGTCCCTATCCTCTGAAAATAGTTTCGCCTATGTGGCAGCCATGTCGCATAACGGTCAACCGCCCCGCTTCGCTCCCACCGCGCAGGATATTGAGGCGCTGGCGCTCGAAGCACTCGCGCGCCTGCCCGCACCATTTACCGACCATCTGCACAATGTCGTCCTGTTCGTGGAGGAGTTTGCCGACGCGCAAGTCCTGAAAGAGATGGAGATTGACGACCCGTTCGGCCTGACCGGCCTTTATACCGGCCGTCCTGTCGGACAAGAGGCGCAGACCGGGGATGCGCCGCCCACCGTCCACCTGTTCCGCCGCCCGCTGCTTGACGAATGGGTCGAAACCGGGGTGCCGCTGGACGCGCTGATCACCCATGTCGTCGTCCATGAAATCGGCCATCATTTCGGCCTGTCCGACCTCGACATGCATGTGCTGGAGGATATGGTCGCGCCATGAGCGGGGCGGGGCTGCATCTGTCCGATGTCGCCTGCCTGCGCGGCGGCCGGATGCTGTTCCGGGGCGTCAGCCTGTCGCTCAATGCAGGCGCCAGCGCATTGCTGACCGGACCCAATGGCGTCGGCAAGTCCAGCCTGCTGCGGCTATGCGCCGGGCTGCTCCCCGCCTTTTCCGGCACGATCAAGCGTACGGGCGCGGTCGCGCTGGCCGATGAGCGGCTGGCGCTCGACAGCGAATTACCGCTCGCCCGCGCGCTCGATTTCTGGGCGCGACTGGACGACAGCGCCGATGGCGCGGTCGCCGCAGCGCTCAACGCCATGACGCTTGCCCCGCTGGCCGATGTGCCGGTGCGGATGCTTTCGACCGGGCAGCGCAAGCGGGCGATGCTGGCGCGGGTCATCGCCAGCGGTGCGCCGATCTGGCTGCTGGACGAGCCGGGCAACGGCCTCGACACCGCCTCGCTTGATCTGCTGGGCGCAGCCGTCGCCGCGCATCTGGCAGCTGGCGGTATCGTCGTCACCGCCTCGCACCAGCCGCTCCCGCTCGGCGCACCGGTCACCCTCTCGCTGACCGACCATCTGCCCGACCCGGCGGAGTGGGACGCATGAGGATGCTCTGGCTCCTCGCCTCGCGCGATCTGGGTGCCGCCTGGCGGTCGTCGGGCCTATGGCTGCCGATCGCCTTCCTGCTGCTGGTCGCCAGCCTCTATCCCTTTGCGGTCGGGCCGGACCTGACCTTGCTACGCCGCACCGGTGGCGGGATGTTGTGGATCGCCGCGCTGCTCGCCAGCCTGTTGCCGGTCGACCGTCTGATCGCACCGGATCGCGACGCAGGCGTGCTGGACCAGATCGCGCTGCGCGGCATAAGCGATGAAATGGTCGTGCTGGCCCGGCTGATCGCTCATTGGCTGGGCTTTGGCCCGCCCTTGATGCTCGCCACCCTGCCTGCCGCGGCTTTGCTCAAGCTGGATGGCGGCACTATCTGGATGCTGGAGGCAGGGCTTCTGGTCGGCACCCCGGCGCTGGCCGCGCTCGGCCTGCTGGTCGCGACGCTAACGGCGGGCCTGCGGTCTAGCGGCGCACTGGCGGGGTTGCTGGCCCTGCCACTGGCAGTGCCGCTGCTGATCTTTGGCGCAGGCACGCTGGGCGATGGCAGCGGAGCAGCGCTCAAATACCTGGCCGCCGCCTCGCTCCTGCTGGTGGCGATCACGCCCTTTGCTGGCGGGGCTGCGATACGGGCGGGGCGGGAGTGAGCTCCGGCGCACTGCAACCCAAGCTCCGTTCGCCCTGAGCCTGTCGAAGGGCTGTACTTCTTCTTCTCGCAAGGAAGGGCGGGGCTTCGACAGGCTCAGCCCGAACGGGTGAGGAGAAATGCCCTTAGCCGAAGCCCCTCCCAATCCCTTCCGCCACTCGACATCGCGCTGCGCCTGCGCCAAAGCCGCGGCCATGCTTGCTTTTGCTGCCTCCGCCCTGTTCGTCCTCATCTGGTCCACCGGCTTCATCGTCGCCCGCGCGGTGGTGCCGCATGGTGCGCCCGAACTGGTGCTGGCGATACGCCTGACGCTGGTGGCGCTGCTGCTTTGCGGCGCGGCGCTGTTTGCGCGGCAAGGCTTTCCGCGCGGGCGCAGGCTCGTCCTGCATCTGGTCGCAGGGGCGATGCTGCATGGCGTTTATCTGACGGTCAGCTGGTGGGCGGTCAGTCGGGGAATGCCCGCCGGGGTCATGGCGCTGCTGGGATCGCTCCAGCCGCTGATGGTCGCGGTCGCCAGCGTCGTCCTGCTGGGCGACCGGCTGCCGCCCCGCACCTGGGCGGGGCTTGCCATCGCGATCATGGGCGTCACCTGCGTCCTGCTACCCGCCATCGCCCGCAGCGGCACCGGCTCCATCACCGTGGGCCTGGCGATCGCAGGCATCATCGCGATCATCGCCATGACCGGCGGCACGCTGATCCAGCGCGGGGGACTGTCGGACGATCCGATTCTCGTGTCGGGCGGAGTCCAGAATATCGGCGGCGCACTGGTCGCGATCGCCGCGACGCTGATCGTGGGCGAATGGCGCTGGGACAATGATCCGTTGCTGTGGGCGGCGCTCGGCTGGTCCGTCCTTGGCCTGTCAGCGGCGGGGCTGAGCCTGCTGGTCTGGCTGGTGCGGCATCAGGGGCCAACCGCCATGTCGATGCTGCTGCTGCTCGTACCGCCGCTCGCCGCGATCGAGGCCTGGCTGCTCTTTGGCGAACGGCTTGGCCCGGTGCAACTGATCGGCTTTGCGCTGGCACTGGGCGGGGTATTGCTCGGTCGATCAGCCCCCGCGAAAGAAGCCGACCTGACCGAACCGGCCTAGCCCTCCCGCAACCTTTCATGGTGGCGGATCACCTCATCGATGATGAAGCGCAGGAATTTTTCGGTGAAATCGGGGTCCAGATTGGCGTCGAGCGCCAGCTGGCGCAGCCGGGCGACCTGCCGCTCCTCCCGCCCCGGATCGGCGGGGGGCAGCGCATGGGTCGCCTTATATTCGCCCACCGCCTGCGTCACCTTGAACCGCTCGGCCAGCATGAACACCAGCGCCGCGTCGATATTGTCGATGCTCTCGCGATAGCGCTGCAATGTGTCGGTCACGTCCATCCTCCGCTCAATCGGCGCGCTTTTTGCGCCATATGGCCTTTCAGGCAAGCTATTCCCGCTTGCCATCTGCATTTTGCCCCGCCAAGGGACGCAGGTCATGACAGCACCCGCCCCCGGTAACGTCCACCCCATCGGCCGCGCGAAAGCCGCGCCGTCGCTGGCTCCCATCATGAATCTGGTCGCCGACGGCATGAACCAGGTCAATGCCGTGATTCTGGACCGGATGCAGTCGCGCATTCCGCTGATCCCCGAACTGGCCGGCCATCTGATCGCGGGCGGCGGCAAGAGGCTGCGGCCGATGCTGACATTGGCCTGCGCCGATCTGGTCGGCTATGCCGGGTCGCGCCATTTCAAGCTGGCCGCTGCGGTAGAATTCATCCACACCGCCACGCTGCTGCATGACGATGTCGTCGATGGCTCCGGCCTGCGCCGGGGGCGAAAGACCGCCAATATCATCTGGGGCAACAGCGCCAGCGTGCTGGTGGGTGACTTCCTCTTCTCCCGCTCGTTCGAGCTGATGGTCGAGGCGGAGTCGCTCAAAGTCCTCAAAATCCTGGCCAATGCCTCTGCCGTGATTGCGGAGGGCGAGGTCAACCAACTGACCGCCCAGCGCAAGATCGACACCAGCGAGGACCAGTATCTCGACATTATCGGCGCCAAGACCGCTGCGCTCTTCGCCGCCGCCTGCCGCATCTCCGCCGTGGTCGCCGACCGCGACGAGCGGGAGGAACAGGCGCTCGACGTCTATGGCCGCAACCTCGGCATCGCCTTTCAGCTGATCGACGACGCAATCGATTATGAATCGGACGGCGCGACCATGGGCAAGGATGCGGGCGACGATTTCCGCGATGGCAAGGTGACGCTGCCCGTCATCCTCGCCTATGCTCGTGGCAGTGACGAGGATCGCGCCTTCTGGAAGGCGGCGATTGCCGGCCACAAGATTGGCGACGATGATCTGGCCCACGCCACCGCCCTGCTGCGCCGCACCGGCGCGATCGCCGACACGCTCGCCCGCGCCCGCCATTACGGCCAGCGCGCAATCGACGCGCTCGGCATGTTCGACAATGGCAAAGCGAAGGCCGCGCTGACCGAAGCCGTCGAATTCGCAACGATCCGCGCTTATTGAGGATTTGGGTCTGCGTTTCGTCTGACCCATAAACGCCGTTCGCCCTGAGCAAAGTCTAAAGAGCGTTCTTCTGAGAAAGTATAAGGCTTTGACAGGCTCAGCCCGAACGGGATGAGGTGGCGGGCCGAAGCAGCCATGATCCTGCCCCCCGAAACCCTCGCATTCCTGATGGCCGCCGCATTGATGGCGGGCTGTATCGACGCGATGGCGGGCGGGGGTGGCCTGATCACCCTGCCCGCGCTGATGGCCGCAGGTATCCCGCCGGTGCAGGCGGTCGCGACCAACAAGTTGCAAAGCTGCTTTGGCACTTTCGGCGCCTGTATTGCCTATGCCCGGCGCGGGCATATGGACCTTAAAACCTACAAAGGCCCGGTGATCGCCGCCTTTATCGGATCGGTCGGCGGCGCCTGGCTGCTCCAGCGGGTCGATCCGTCGATCCTGGCCGGGCTGATGCCTGCATTGCTCATCACCATTGCCGCCTATTTCACTTTCTCGCCAAAACTGGGCGAGGCCGACCGACACGCCCGCGTCGGCATTGCTGCGCTCAGCGGCCTGATCGGCGTCATCGGCTTCTACGACGGCTTTTTCGGCCCCGGTGCGGGCGCTTTCTACACCACCATCTTCCTGGCCTTGGGCGGCCTCTCCATCCTGCGCGCCACCGCCCAGACAAAGGCCGCCAATTTCGCCAGCAATATCGCGGGCCTGCTCACCATGGTCGCGGGCGGCCATGTGCTGTGGATCGCGGGCCTCACCATGGCGATCGGCAGCGTCATTGGTGGTCAGATCGGCTCGCACCTTGCCATGCGGTTCGGCTCCCGGCTGATCAAGCCGCTGCTGATCATCATGTCGCTGGCGCTGACCGCCAAGATGCTGATCGATCCCAAAAATCCGATCCACATCTATCTGTTCGGCTGATCGTCCGGCTGGAGCAGCCCAGCCACCCGGCGGCGCAATTCTTCGACCGCGAAGGGCTTGGTCAGCACTTCCATGCCATGTTCGATATGGCCGTGGTTCAGCACGGCATTTTCGGCATAGCCGGTCACGAACAATATCCGCAGGTCCGGCCGCAGCGCCCGCGCCGCATCCGCCACCTGCCGCCCGTTCAGCCCGCCCGGCAGGCCAACGTCAGTGACCAGCAGGTCCACCCGCGTCCGCGATTCCAGGATTTTAAGGCCCGACGGCCCGTCGCCCGCCTCGACGCAGGCATAGCCCAGATCGGTCAGGGCATCGACCATCAACATGCGGACCGATGGTTCGTCGTCGATAACCAGTACGGTTTCGCCCGCTTCCGCCTCGAATGTGGCGTCCGGGGCGACGGGTGCCTCCTCATCATCCTCGCCGCGATGGCGGGGCAGATAGACGCATACCATCGTCCCCTGCCCGATTTCGGAATAGATGCGGACATGGCCGTGGCTCTGCCGGGCAAAGCCATAGACCATCGACAGGCCAAGCCCGGTCCCCTGCCCCACCGGCTTGGTCGTGAAGAAGGGATCGAACACGCGATCGAGGATCGCCTTGTCGATCCCGGTCCCGGTATCGCTGACGCACACGGTCACATATTGGCCGGGCGTCAGCCCATGGTCGCGCGCGGTGCGATCGTCCAGCCAGCGATTGGCGGTCTCTATCGTGATCTTGCCGCCGTCCGGCATGGCGTCGCGCGCATTGATGCACAGGTTGAGCAGCGCATTTTCCAGCTGGTTGGCATCGACCAGCGCAGGCCATAGTCCGCCCGCCGCGATCGTCTGCACCTCGATCTGCGGCCCGACGGTGCGGCGCACCAGTTCGGTGAAATCGGTGAACAGCCGGTTGATGACGGTCGGCTTGGGGGTCAGCGTCTGGCGGCGGGAGAAAGCGAGCAACCGATGGGTCAGCGCGGCGGCGCGGCGGGTCGCGCCCTGCCCGGCGGCCAGATAGCGTTCGACATCGGCGGTGCGCCCTTCGGCCAGCCGCAGCCCGATCATCTCAAACGCGCCGGAAATCCCGGCCAGCAAATTGTTGAAATCATGGGCAAGGCCGCCGGTCAGCTGGCCAACCGCCTCCATCTTCTGCGCCTGTCGCAGCGCGGCCTCGGCCTCCTCCTGCTCGGCCAGCGCCTGCGCGATCCGCGCCTCCAGCGTTTCGTTGAGCTGGCGGACTTCGTTTTCGATGCGGATGCGGTCGGTCACATCCTTGAACAGGACTGCAACCTGCTTGTCCTCGAACGCGCCAACGCGGAAGGAGGAAATGTCGAGATAGCGGCCGGTCGCGACCAGTTCGCGCTGGAAGCGGATCGGTTCGCCCGTGTGTAATACGCGGCCATACAGTTCGACCCAGCCATCGGCCTCGTCAGGCACCATTTCGCGCAATTTCTGGCCAACGACATTGGGGATGCCAGCATTGCGTTCGTATGCGGCGTTCGCCTCGATATGGATATAGTCGCTTAACGGCCCGTGCGGCCCATCGAAAAATTCGATGATGCAAAAGCCTTCGTCCATCGTTTCAAACAGCGTGCGATAGCGTTCCGCATCTTCTGTAAATGCCGACATGCCCCGATCGTCCCCCTGATCTTCCATATGGTGGCGCAGGGGTTGGAATGCCTGCCTGCCGCGCGAACGCCTGGAATGGCGATTCTTTCCCATGGCCGTGCATTTTTCGTTCCGCTTGCGGTTTGGCGGGATTGGCGCGAGAGGATGGGCGATGACAGCCCTGCCCATCCATGCCGTCCTGCCCGACCTGCTTGCCGCGCTGCGCACCGGCAGCAACGCCGTGCTGGTCGCGCCGCCGGGGGCGGGCAAGACAACGGCGGTCGCGCCAGCCCTGCTGGACGAACCATGGTGCAGCGGCCAGGTGCTGCTGCTCTCCCCCCGCCGTCTCGCCGCCCGCGCCGCTGCCGAGCGGATCGCCGAGATGCTGGGCGAACAGCCCGGCGGCACGGTCGGCTATGCCACCCGGATGGATAGCAAGATGTCCGCGCGCACCCGGCTGCTCGTCCTGACCGAGGGCATATTCGTGCGGCGGATTCAGGACGACCCGGAACTGGCGGGCGTGTCGGCGGTGCTGTTCGACGAAGTGCATGAGCGCAGCCTGGACAGCGATTTTGGGCTGGCGCTGGCGCTCGACGCGCAGGAGGGGTTGCGCCCCGACCTGCGCATCGTTCCGATGTCGGCGACGCTGGACGGCGCGCGCTTCGCCGCCTTGCTGGGTGATGCGCCGGTCATCGAAAGTGAGGGGCGCATCCAGCCGCTCGAAGTGCGCCATATCGGCCGCCATGCAGAGCGCAGGATCGAGGATGAAATGGCCGCCGCCATCCGCCGCGCGATCAGCGAGGAAGCGCAAGGCGACCTGCTCGCCTTCCTGCCCGGCGTGCGCGAGATTGAGCGGACGGCGGAGCGGATCGAGGGCGGTCCCTATGAGGTCCATCTGCTCCATGGATCGCTCGATCCCGCGGCCCAGCGCGCCGCGATCCGGCCAGCGCGCTCGGGCGCGCGCAAGATCATATTGGCGACCAGCATTGCCGAAACCAGCCTGACGATCGACGGCGTGCGGATCGTGGTCGATAGCGGGCTGGCGCGGCGACCCCGCTATGACCGGGCGGCGGGCGTCACCCGGCTGGTCACCGAACGCGCCAGTCAGGCGTCGGCGACCCAGCGCGCAGGCCGCGCCGCCCGCCAGCGGCCCGGCGTCGCCTATCGCCTGTGGGAAGCCGCCGCCAGCGCGGGAATGCCGCCCTTCGATCCACCGGAAATTTTGGAAAGCGACCTCTCCAGCCTGCTGCTCGACTGCGCGCTCTGGGGCGTGAGCGATCCGGCGACGCTGCGCTGGCTGGACATGCCGCCCGCTGCGGCGGTGGCGGAGGCGCGCACCCGGCTGATGGCGCTGGAGGCGCTGGATAGCGACGAGCGCATCACCCCGCATGGCAAGGCGCTGGCCAAACTGCCGCTCAGTCCGCGCATCGCCCATATGCTGGTGCGCGCGGGCGAGATGGGTCTGGCGCAGACCGCCGCCGAAATCGCCGTGCTGCTGGGCGAACGCGGCATTGGCGGCCAAGACACCGACCTGACACTGCGCCTGCAACGCTGGCGGCGCGAAGGCGGCAAACGCGCGGACGCCGGACGCGCGCTCGCGAAACGGTGGTCAGGACTTGTTGTTCCCCCTCCCGCAAGCAGGAGGGGGCCAGGGGGTAGACCTTCTGTCGGCCTCTGCCTCGCCCTCGCCTTCCCCGACCGCGTATCCAAACGCCGCTCCGCCGACGGCGCGGACTGGGCGAGCGTGGGCGGGCGCGGCTTCCGGCTTGATCCCCTCTCCCCATTAGCCCGTGAGGAATGGCTGGCCGTGGGCGAGGTGCAGGGCAGCGCAGCAGGCGCACGCATCCTGTCGGCCGCACCGATCAGCGAGGCGGACGTGCTGGCGCTGTTCCCCGACCGGATCATGACCAACCGCACTGTCCGTTTCCGCCCGGCCAATGGCGGGATAGAGGCGCTGCGGGAACGGCGGCTGGGCGCGGTGCGCCTGTCGTCCGGCTCCGACGACCGGCCAGATCCGGCGGCGGTGGTTGCGGCATTGCTGGACGGCGTGCGGCAGGGCGGCCTTGACCTGCTCCCTTGGTCGGAGGCCGCACAATCGCTGCGAATGCGCGCCGATTTTGCGGGGGTCGAGGCGCTGTCCGACGCAGCATTGATGGCCAGCCTCTACGACTGGCTCCCGCCGCTTCTGGCGGGCAAACGCCGCCTGTCGGACATCGACCGGTCGCAACTGTCGGGCGTGCTGGATGGGCTGATCGGCTGGGACGGCAAGCAGCAGGTTGACCGACTCGCCCCGCCCGATTTCCGCTCCCCCGCAGGCAGTAGCCACGCGATCGACTATATGGCCGATGGCGGACCGCGCGTCGAACTGCGGGTGCAGGCGCTTTATGGCCTCGCCGAGCATCCGACCGTGGGGAGCGCGCGCATCCCGCTCATCCTCTCGCTCACCTCGCCCGCTGGCCGCCCGATCCAGACGACGCGCGACCTGCCCGGCTTCTGGGTCGGGAACTGGCGCGACGTCGCCAAGGAAATGCGCGGTCGCTATCCCCGCCATCCCTGGCCCGACGATCCGGCCGCCGCCCCGCCCACGCTGCGCACCAAGCGCGCGGACGCCCGCAGCCGCTCTTGACTTCACGCGGGACGCTGGTGCAACGCAGCATCACGATTTACCGGAGTCTTTCGCGATGAATGCGCGCATTTACCAGATCCAGAAGAACGCCCTGCAATCGGGCAAGGCGCTGACCCACAAATGGGTGCTGGAATATGCCCCGGCCGAAGCCAAGCAGGCCGATCCGCTGACCGGCTGGGCTGGCTCTGGCGACACGCAACAGCAGCTCAAGCTCAGCTTCCCCTCGCAGGAAGCCGCCATTGCCTATGCGCAAAAGCAGGGCGTGGCCTATACCGTCATCGCGACCCCGCCCAAGACGCTGAAATTGCAGGCCTACGCCGACAATTTCCGGTAAAGGCGCAAAGCACCGCGCAAATTCGGGCGCGATCCTGCCCGATTGCCGCCTTATTCGCTTGCCATAGGGCAGGGCGAGGCGGCAAAAGCCGTGCTTTACGGAAAGACAGAAGCAAAAGATGACGGATCGCACCGAAATTTTCGACAGCGTCACCGCGCAGGTCGCCCCTTTCAATAAAAAGGGCGTCGCGCTGACCGAAACCACCACCTTTGCCGGCGATCTGGAATGGGACAGCCTGACCGTGATGGATTTCGTCGCTGCGATCGAGGATGAATTCGACATCCTGATCACCATGAACATGCAGGCCGAGATCGAAACGGTCGGCCAGCTGGTGGATGCCGTCGCGAAGCTGAAGGCCGCGTAAATAGGAACAACGTCCGTTCGCCCTGAGCGAAGTCGAAGGGCGCTGCTGAGCGAAGGCGAAGCATGGAGCCTCGGCTCCGCTCGGCAAAGGGCTTCGACTTCGCTCAGCCCGAACGGTTTTAGGACCATGGATATTATGACCGACACCGCCATCGCCGCCGAAACCCGCGACCTATTGTCCAAATTCGATCCCCTGATCGCCGAGCGCCAGGCGCTGCTGGACACGGGCGTGCGCGATCCTTTCTCGATCGTGATGGATCAGGTGCTCTCGCCCACGCGCGCGATCATCAAGGGCAAGGAAACGATCCTGCTCGGCACCTATAATTATATGGGCATGACCTTCGACCCGGACGTGGTCGCGGCGGGCAAGAAGGCGCTCGACGAATTTGGCGCTGGCACCACCGGCAGCCGCGTTCTCAACGGCACCTATCAGGGCCATCGCGAGGTCGAGGATGCGCTGAAGGAATTTTACGGCACATCATCCGCCATGGTCTTTTCGACCGGTTATCAGGCCAATCTGGGCGTGATTTCGACGCTGGCGGGGCGCGGCGACTATGTCGTGCTGGACGCCGACAGCCACGCCTCCATCTATGATGGCTGCTTCCTGGGTGACGCAGAAATCGTCCGCTTCCGCCACAATAGCGTCGAGGATCTGGACAAGCGCCTTGGCCGCCTGCCCGCCGACGCGCTCAAGCTGGTCGTGCTGGAAGGCGTCTATTCGATGCTGGGCGATATCGCCCCCCTGCCCGATATGGTCGCGGCGGTGCGCAAGCATCAGAATTGCATGATCCTGGTCGATGAAGCCCATGGCATGGGCTTTTTCGGTCCCAATGGCCGCGGCGTCTATGAGGAACAGGGCGTCGAGAAGGACGTCGATTTCGTCGTCGGCACCTTCTCCAAATCGGTCGGCACGGTCGGCGGCTTCTGCGTCTCCAACCATCCCAAGTTCGAGATCATGCGCCTGGTCTGCCGACCCTATGTGTTCACCGCCTCGCTGCCGCCCAGCGTGGTCGCGACCGCCGCGACCAGCATCCGCAAGCTGATGCATGCAGGCCAAAAGCGCGCCCATCTGTGGAAGAACAGCCAGCGGCTGCACAAGGGGCTGACCGATCTTGGCTTCACGCTGGGGACCAAGACGCCGCAATCGGCGATCATCGCGGTGATACTGACCGATCAGGCCCAGGCGGTTGCGATCTGGCAGACGCTGCTGGAACTGGGGCTCTACGTCAACATGGCCCGCCCGCCAGCAACCCCTGCCGGCACCTTCCTGCTGCGCTGTTCGCTCTGCGCGGACCATAGCGACGAACAGGTCGAACAGATTATCGGCATGTTCGAGGTTGCGGGCAAAGCGACAGGGGCTATCGCCTGATCCCTGCCCTTTGACCGGCGATGTTTCGCTGCTATCAGCTATGATAAAGGGCCATGGCAGACAGCGATTTCATAGATGATCGGGAACAGGGCTGGCGCGTGGCGATGCGGCGCCTGTTGCCGTTCCTGCTCGGCATCCTGCTGATCGGATCGCTTGGCGCGCTTCTCTATAGTGCCAGCAACGCTGCGCGTGATCATCAGCAGGCGCTGGCCGAACAGCAGCGCAGCTTCGAGATTATTGCCCTCGCCCGCGCGTTCGAGGCGCAGACCGCCCGCGCCGAAGTGACGCTGGCCCGCTATGTCATCGGCCTGAATCCCGACACTGGCCGTTTGTTTCAGGACCAGTGGCGCACCGCCGGCGCGCAGTTGAAGGCGCTGGGCTATGCGACACGCGGTACCGGCTGGCAGCGCGGCAATGTCGAGGCGTTGCAACATGCCTATATGGCGCGCGGCAAGACGCTGAACGAAATCGGTCTGCGCACCACCTATGACCAGAAAATGGCCGCACTGGGCCGCTTTCATGAAGCCGGGACGTCGCGCGACCTTAAACGCATCACCGCTTTGCTCGACCGGGTGATCCAGGCGGAAAATCTGCGCCTGCGCGAACGCAGCCTGGCGGTGACGCTGGCGGGGGATCGTACCGAATGGATGGGGCAGACATCGCGCCTGCTGGGGCTGGCGATGCTGGTGTGCGTCCTGTTCGCCGCCTGGTTCGCCCATGTCGCCTATAGCGACCGCCGCAACGCGCGGCGACTGGCGGAGGCGGAGGCCGAGCGCGCCGACCGGCTGGACCTGGCGGTGCGCACACGGACCGCGGAACTGACCGACGCTTATGAAAGGCTGAAACAGGAATCGATCGAACGCGAGGCGGCGGAGGAAAATCTGCGCCAGATGCACAAGATGGACGCGGTGGGTCAGCTGACCGGTGGTATCGCCCATGATTTCAACAATATGCTGGCCGTCGTTGTCGGCGGGCTGGAACTGGCAAAGCGCAATATTCGGTTGAAACCGCAGGAAGCATCCCGCCATCTCGACAATGCGATGGAGGGGGCCAATCGCGCGTCGGCCCTCACCCGCCGCCTGCTCGCCTTCGCCCGGTCCGAACCTTTACTGCCCAGCGCGGTCGATCCCGATGCGCTGGTGTCGGGCATGGCGGACCTGATCGACCGCACCATCGGCGACCAGATTATCGTAGCCCTGGCGCCCAAGGCGCAGGGCTGGCGCATCTTCGTCGATCAGCACCAGATGGAAAATGCGATCCTGAACCTGTGCGTCAACGCGCGCGACGCGATGGACGGGCGCGGGCGGCTGACCATCGGCACCGGACAGGCGGTGCTGGCGGCAGGCGAAGTGGGCGATTGCGTGGCGGGCGATTATGTCGTGCTGACCGTCGCCGACGATGGCTGCGGCATGAGCGCGGAGGTGCTGGCGCGCGTGTTCGAGCCGTTTTTCACCACCAAGCCGGTCGGCAAGGGCACCGGCCTTGGCCTCAGCCAGATTTTCGGCTTCGTGCGCCAGTGCGAGGGCGAAATCCGCATCGAATCCGAACCCGACAAAGGTACCAGCGTCCATATCTACCTGCCCCGCCGCATGGGGAGCGCAGCGGACGATGCGGTCGATGCGGTATCACCCGCGCGCGTCGCAACGCTCCATCCGCCCACGCGCATATTGGTGGTGGAGGATGATCCGCGCGTGCTGAACCAGACGATGGCGGCGCTGGCGGAGCTGGGCCACCTGCCCATCGCCTGCGACCATCCGTCCAAGGCCGCCAAGCTGCTGGCCAATAATGGCGATATTGGCCTGATCATGAGCGACGTGCTGATGCCCGACCTCACCGGCCCGGAAATGATCCGCGCGCTGCCCGCCCAATATCGCCATCTGCCGGTGTTGTTCGTGACCGGCTATGCCGGGGACGCGACCGCCAGCGCCGATTTTGTCGGCCATGAAGTGCTGCGCAAACCCTATACGCTGATGGCGCTGGCCAATGCGCTGTCGAGCGCGCTCAGCGGATCGAACCAGAGCGGAACAGTCGCGGCAGCAGAGTGAGCGCGCCCAGCAGCGGCCAGCGCCGCTGCCAGGGCTTGATGACGATCGCCGTCCCGGCATGACGGTTGATCTTCCACGCCAGATAGTCGATCCCGCCCGCATAGGTGAAGCTCGCCTTGGCCAGCCGCACCACCGACAGCCACTTGCCACGCCGTTGCAGTGCACGCCAACACCGCGCCGCCTGATCGGGCGAGGGCGGCAGGCCATCGGCCAGCGCCGCCTCGCCAAAACGGCGATAGCGATCCGGGTCAGCATCGACGATCGATAGCGACCGCCCCTTGCGCTCAGCGCGCAATTCGGCCCCATAGGTCAGGGTGAAGCCTTGCTTCCACAAGGACAGCGCATCCTGCCCTTCCGCCATCGGCCGGGCCAGCGAAAGCAAGGTCGGTGCGGCCTGCGCGACAGCAGCGATAGCATGTTCGCGCGCATCCTCATCCGCCACCCACAACAACCGTGACGGCTGGGCAAAGCGCGCCCAGACTGACACATTGTCCGCCGCCGGACTGCACAGCCGGGCGAAATCCGCCTCCGACAACACCGCATATTTGGCGATCAAACCATTATGTTCAAATGGAAAGACATTGGGCGGGATCAACCGATTGGCCCGCGTCAGCCAGCTTTTGCCATAGGCGGCGCGATAGTCCGACACGATCAGATAGAAATCGAGCATCAACCCGTCGAGATTGGCCTCCCGCAAGCAAGAGCCATAAAACAACAACGCCCGCGCCGCTGACGGATATTTCGCCGCCAACGCGCCCGCCATCGCCGCCGCGCGCGGATCGGCGGGCTGGAGCAGCTCGGCGGTGACCAAGGGGAGGAGAGATTGAGGCATCGGTCCTTCATGCACGCCGTGTTCCCGCGAAGGCGGGAACCCAGTTCCAATAGCAGGGCTACGTCCCCGCCTTCGCGGGAACAGGCCATTATTTCAAGTCCGCCGCCTGAAAATCACCGACAGATTGTTCGCCGCCATCTCGACCACCCGGTCAAAGCGCAATCCCTGCGCCTCCGCCGCCGCCACGACATCCTCCAACCGCCGCACCCCCCAGCGCGGGTCGCGCGCCTTGAGCGAGGCATCAAACGCCAGATTGCTGGGCGCGGTCTCCACATCGTCGCGGATATAGGGACCGTAGAGATAGAGCAGACCGCCGGGCGGCAACACCCGCCCTGCCCCGCGCAGCAACCCCAAAGTCCCGTCCCACGGACTGATATGCACCATGTTGATGCACAATATCGCATCGGCCCGGTTGATCGGCCAGTCACCCGCCGCGTCGAGCAGGATCGGCGCGCGCAGATTGGGCAACCCCGCCTCCGCCCGCCAAGCCGCGATCGAGCCCAGCGCGGCCGGATCTGGATCGCTGGGTTGCCAGTCGAGCGCGGGCAGCGCGGCGGCGAAGTGGATCGCATGTTCGCCGCTGCCACTCGCCACCTCCAGCACCAGTCCGGCGGACGGCAAGACGTCGCGCAGGATCGCTAGAATGGCGTCCCGGTTCCTCAGCGTCGCGGGGGCGTGGCGTTTCTGCGCCTCGCCGCCCGCTTCGCCCGGAACCCAGAGCGTCATTCCGCCGCCTGTGCGAGCATCGGCGCTTCCCAGGTCAGCACGGGTTTCCGCGCCGCCAGCGTCTCATCCAGGCGACGGCGCGGCGCATGATAGGGCGCGCCCTTCAATGCCTCGTCCCCGGCCTTGGCCCGCTGCGCCAGGCTGCGCAGCGCCATGATGAACTGGTCGAGCGCTGCCTTGCTCTCGGTCTCGGTCGGTTCGACCAGCATCGCGCCATGGACGACCAGCGGGAAATACATGGTCATCGGATGGAAACCCTCGTCGATCAGCCCCTTGGCAATGTCGAGCGTGGTGAAGCCTTCGGCCAGCCCCTTGTCGCTGAACAAGGCCTCATGCATACAGGGTCCGCTGCCACCGAACGGTGCGTCCAGCACATCGTCCAGGCTGCGTAATATGTAATTGGCGTTCAGCACCGCATCTTCCGCCACCTGCCGCAGCCCGTCCGCGCCATGGCTCATGATATAGGCCAATGCGCGGGTGAACATGCCCATCTGGCCATGGAAAGCGACCATGCGGCCGAACGTCCCGGCATGATGATCCTGCGCCGATTCCTCCTCGATCAGGACGAATGTGTCGCCCTGCTTTTCCACGAAGGGCAGCGGCGCATAGGGTGCGAGCGCCTCTGACAGCACGACGGGGCCGGAGCCGGGGCCGCCGCCGCCATGGGGGGTGGAGAAGGTCTTGTGCAGGTTGATGTGCATTGCGTCGACGCCCAAGTCGCCGGGGCGGACCCGGCCGACAATGGCGTTGAAATTCGCGCCGTCGCAATAGACGAACGCGCCCGCCGCATGGACCGCGTCGGAAATGGTCTTGAGGTCGCGCTCGAACAGGCCGCACGTATTGGGGTTGGTGATCATCACCGCCGCCACATCCGGTCCCAGCCGCGCGGTCAACGCCGCCAGATCGACCCGGCCTTCGGGGGTCGCGGGAATATCCTCGACCTTATAGCCGCAGAAAGCCGCCGTCGCGGGGTTGGTGCCATGGGCGCTTTCAGGGACCAGCACGACGCTGCGTGCGTCACCGCGCGCTTCCAGCGCCGCGCGGATCGCCAGCAGGCCGCACAATTCCCCATGCGCGCCCGCTTTGGGCGACATCGCGACGCTATGCATCCCGGTCAGCGTCACCAGCCACTCCGCCAGTTCATGGATCACCGCCAACGCGCCCTGCACCGTCGATTGCGGGGCAAGCGGGTGGAGATCGGCAAAACCGGGCATCCGCGCGACCTTTTCGTTAAGGCGCGGGTTGTGCTTCATCGTGCAACTGCCCAGCGGAAACAGGCCAAGGTCAATGGCATAATTCTGGCGGCTAAGGCGCGTATAGTGGCGCACCGTTTCCTGTTCCGACAGGCCCGGCAGGCCGATCGCCCGGCGCTCCAGCCCGGCAAGGCGGCTGGCCACCTTGGGCGCAGGCGCGAAATCGACGCCGGTGGTGTCGGTCGATCCAATCTCGAAGATCAGCGCCTCTTCCAGCATCAGCGCGCGGTTGCCCGTAACGGTCGCGGGGGCCATGTGCGCGTCCGCGACGGCGACGGGCGCGGTGGGACGGCCTTCCTTGAGCATGGTCATGCCAGTTCCTCCTCCAGCGCCTGGGCCAGCGTTTCGATATCTTCCGCCGTGACTGTCTCGGTCACCGCGACGACCAGACCGTTGCCCACGGACGTGTGTTGCGGGAACAGGCGGCCCAGCGATACGCCCGCCAACACGCCCTTGTCGGCCAAGCTACGCACGACCTCACGCGCGTCCTTGGTCAGGACCAGCGTGAATTCGTTGAAGAAGCTGTCGTTGAGCAAAGTCACGCCCGGCACCTGCGCCAATCGATCGGCGGCCTGCACCGCCAACCCATGATTGAGCGCCGCCAATTCGCGCAGCCCCTTTTCCCCCAGCAGGGTCATGTGGATGCTGAACGCCAGCGCGCAAAGCCCTGAATTGGTGCAGATATTCGACGTCGCCTTCTCGCGGCGGATATGCTGTTCGCGGGTGGACAGCGTCAGCACGAAACCACGCTTGCCCGCCGCATCCACCGTCTCGCCGCACAGGCGACCGGGCATCTGACGAACATATTTCTGCTTGCAGGCGAAGAGGCCCAGATACGGCCCGCCAAATTGCAGGCCGACGCCGATCGACTGGCCCTCACCCACCACAATGTCCGCGCCCATCTCGCCCGGCGGCACCAGCGCGCCCAGCGCCACCGGCTCGGTCACCACCGCGACGAGCAGCGCACCGGCGGCATGGGCCGCCTCGGCCAGCGGAGTCAGGTCGGCAATGCGTCCCAAAATGTCGGGATATTGGACGACGACGCAGCTTGTGTCCTTGTCGATGCCCGCGATCAGCGCCTCGATATCAGTGTCAGCGCTCAGCGTCGGCGCGTCATGGACCAATTGGTCGCCGGTGAATTTCGCCATCGTGTTGGCGACCGATACATAATGGGGGTGCAGGCCCGACGACAATATCGCCTTGCTCCGCTTGGTGATCCGCCGCGCCATGCCGATCGCTTCCCAGCAGGCGGTCGATCCGTCATACATGGATGCGTTCGCCACGTCGCAGCCCAGCAGGCGCGCCACCTGCGTCTGGAACTCGAACAACACCTGCAACGTCCCCTGCGCGATTTCCGGCTGATAGGGGGTGTAGGCGGTCAGAAACTCGCCGCGCTGGATCAGATGATCGACGCTGGCCGGGACGTGATGATTGTACGCCCCCGCGCCCAGAAAGAAGGGCGCTTCCCCCGCCGACAGATTTTGCCGCGCCAGCTTGCTCATATGGCGCTCGACCGCCAGTTCGCTGGCATGGTCGGGCAGGCCCGCAATCTTGGCGGACAGGCGGGCCTCGGCGGGAACATCGACAAACAGGTCGTCGATCGAGGCCGCGCCGATGACGGACAGCATCGCCTGCCGGTCGGTGTCGGTAAGGGGTAGGTAACGCATCAGCGCCTCTCATAACTGGAGGAAATATTCATTGCGAACGACGCCCGGCCTCTATCGAATCGGGTTCGATGTCGGTGGACCGGTCGGAACAGGCAGGGCGGCCTTGAAAGCGGCATCGATTGGTGACGACACCGGTGACCTTCACATAGCCGCCGACAAATGGCTTGGCTTGCTCATCGAACTTCATATTCTTGCCAACCCCGATGCCCAACCAGATCGGCTCTTTGACCTTAGGCTGGAAGGATGGTCGCCTGGCTGACTTCAGCTCAGCAAAATAGTTGGCTGCCCGTCTGGCGTCGGCCTCATTAGCAAATAATCGACATTCATAGCCCAAACACTCTGGCAAGTAGCCAGTCGCCGTTACGCGCTTACCGTTCAGCCGTTCGATGTCCGGCACCAATTTGTCCACCGCCATCTGGGGCGACCGGTCGCAGCCCTCCAAGATGAGAGGCAACGCACAAAGCGCGATTGCCGCCGTCGGGACTGCGCCCCTCACCATCAAAGGCTCGCGACAAACTTCTTGTAGGCCGCTTCGGTCATCAGCCCTTCCAGCTCGGACGGGTCGGTCATGCGCAGCTTGAAGAACCAGCCATCTTCCTCGGCATCGCTGTTGACCAGCGCGGGTTCATCCTCCAGCGCGCCATTGGCCTCGATCACTTCGCCCGAAATCGGCGCATAGACGTCCGACGCAGCCTTGACCGATTCGACCACGGCGGCATCGTCGCCCTTGTCGAATGTCGTGCCTTCGGCAGGCAGTTCGACGAATACGATGTCGCCCAGCTGCTCCTGCGCATAATCGGTGATGCCGACCGTGGCGATCTCGCCCTCGACGTCGATCCATTCATGTTCGTCGGTGAAATAACGGCTCATGGATAGTCTCCCCGGAATGATTTGCGTGAGAATCAGGCTTTGCGGCGGTAACGGTGCGGCACGAACGGCATGGGCGCAACCACCGCGGCGATGCGCTTGCCGCGCACCTCAATCTCCAGCGCGGTGCCGATGGCGCTATGGGGCAGGCTGACCCAGCCCATCGCGATCGGCGCGCCCACGGTCGGGGCAAAGCCGCCGGACGTGACATCGCCCACCTGCACATCACCGAGATAAATCTGCGCGCCCTCGCGCGCGGGCAGGCGGCCCTCGATCGTCAGGCCCACCCGCTTTGCGCCCGGACCATCGGCCAGTTCCTTCATCACCCGGCCATGGCCGATGAAGCCGCCTTCCTCGCGGCGGCGTTTCTGGATCGCAAAGCCCAGATCCGCGCCGATCGTACTGACAGCGGGCGTCAGGTCATGGCCATAGAGCGGCAATCCCGCCTCCAGCCGCAACGAATCGCGCGCGCCAAGGCCGATCGGCTTCACCTGCGGCAGCGCGCACAAGGCGTCAGCAAAAGCGACGGCGGCGTCCGCTGGCAGGCTGATTTCAAACCCGTCCTCGCCCGTATAGCCAGACCGGCTGATCCACAGCGGCACCCCGTTCCAGTCGAACGCGCCGCATTGCATGAAAATAAGATCAGCGGTCCCAGGCACCAGCGCGGCCATAGCCTCGCCCGCTTCCGGTCCCTGCAACGCCAGCAGCGCCTGATCGGCCATATGGTTCATGATGACGTCGTCGGGTAGATGCTCGATCATCCAGCCAATATCGTCATATTTGGTCGCGCCGTTGACCACCATATAGATCGCCGCATCGTCGAACGCGCCATCGCCGGGGCGGGAGACCATCAGGTCATCGAGGATGCCGCCATCCTGATCCAGCAGCATCGAATAGCGCTGGCGACCGGGCTTCAACCCCTTGATATCGCTGAGCAGCAGCAGTTCCAGCGCCTCGTCCGCGCCTTCACCCGAAAAGGTCAGTTGCCCCATATGACTGACGTCGAACAGGCCAGCATGTTCGCGGGTCCAGCCATGTTCGGCCATGATGCCATCATATTGGATCGGCATATGATAACCGGCAAAACCAACCATCCGCGCGCCGCGTGCGCGATGCCAGGCGTCGAGCGGCAAGGCCTCCAGCGGCAGGGCGTCTTCCAGCATGGCGATATTGTCATTGGCAGTCATGGGACGGCCTTTCCGTGAGAGGGCGCAGCGACGATCAACCCGGCCCGCAAAGGACCGCCCTGTTCGTCACCCCCTCTGTCACGGGAACCTGAGAGCTTTGACCGTCCTGTTGCAGGAAACGGCTTACCCCTTCGGTGGGACAGGTTTCCCCGTCCGCTTTCCAGAGTGCCTGCGCGCGATGCGGTCCTTTGGCCTGAGAGATTCCGGGGCGGTTGCTCCTTCGGCGACGGGCTTGGCCTGAAAGACCGCCCATGCTCTCCCGCATCGTGCCCGGCACCGAATCCTCAGCGCCGGAGACATGTGTTGCATTGCGTCAAACGCACCGGCGCGTCAATCCGCCAGCGCCCCGAATATCTCCGCATGGCGCTTTTCGGCGTAGCGGTCGGTCATGCCAGCAATGAAATCGGCGATGTGACGGCTGCGGTCGGGTTCGCCCGTAACGCACTCATCGCGCCATTCGTCCGGCATCAGCGCGGGGTCAGCCTGATAGGCGGCGAACAGGTCGGTGACAATCACCCGCGCCCGGTCGGCCGCGGCCAGCTGTTCGGGATGATGATAAAGGCTGGCATACATGAAGCGCTTGAGCTCGCGCTCTTCCGCTGCCAGCTCCGGCGAGAAGGCGACCAGCGTGCGGCCCAGCGCGCGAACATCCTCCACCGTCTCCACCCCCGACTCCGAGATATTCGCGCGGGTCGCGGCGATCAGGTCATTGGCCATCACGCCAATCTGTTCGCGCACCAGTTCGCGCAGCAGCCGGTCCTGCGCGACATCGGGATAGCGCGCCCGCACCCTCTCCCAGCATCGCGCCACGAACGGAACCTCCAGCAACTGCTCCAGCGTCAGCAACCCGGCGCGCAGCCCATCGTCAATGTCGTGATTGTCATAAGCGATGTCGTCCGAAATCGCCGCCAACTGCGCCTCCAGCGAGGCATGGCTGGCAAGGTCCAGCGGCAAAAGCGCATCCAGCTCCCGCATCGCCCAGCCGGGATTGGCGATCGGGCCATTATGCTTGGCCAGTCCCTCCAGCATCTCCCAGCTGAGGTTCAGCCCCCTGAAACGCGGATAGGGACTTTCGAGCAGCATCAGCGTGCGCAGCGTATGAGCGTTGTGATCAAAGCCGCCATACGCCTCCATCGCCGCCTCCAGCGCATCCTCCCCCGCATGGCCGAACGGCGGATGGCCGATGTCATGGGCCAGGCACAACGCCTCGGTCAGATCCTCGTTCAGCCCCAGCGTCCGCGCGGTCGTACGGCCGATCTGCGCGACTTCCAGACTATGGGTCAGGCGGACGCGGAAATGATCGCCGTCGGGCGAGACGAACACCTGCGTCTTGTGGCGCAGGCGGCGGAACGCGATCGAATGGATGATGCGATCGCGGTCGCGCTGGAACATGTCGCGCGGGCCGCGCACCTCACCCCCTTCTTCGGGGTGGAGGCGGCCACGGCTGGCGGCGGGGTGGCAGGCATAGGAGGCAAGGATCGTCATGAGACGCCCCTCTACTCGCCGCCCAGCCTTTCGACTACCTCTCCCGCATCGCTTTGCCAGGCAAAAACGTCCGCGCCCTCACCCTTCAGCTTGGTTTCGAGTGTTTTGGCGCGGGTGAAGCTGGCGAAGGGACCAACGACCAGCCGGTTGGTCCGGCCCCAGCTAGCGACCCAGGCGCTTTGCGAGGCCAGCGCGTCATATTTCTTGCGCATCGTTTTGAGGGTGAAGCCAAGCGCGCTCTTGTTTGCCCCGGTCGCGATCTGGAGCCAGTTGCGCGCGGGATTGTCGGCCAGGCGCTTCTTTTCCTCGGCTTCCTTCTTCGCCTTGGCATCAGCCTCCGCCTTGGCCTTGGCAGCCGCGGCCTTCTTCACCTTGTCGGCAGCGGCCAGACGCTCGGCCCGGCGCGCGGCCTGGATTTTCTCGATCTCGGCCAGATCGACCGCCGCGACCGCCGACTGACGTTCGGTTTCCGGCACATCGATCGCGCGGATGATGTCGGCCAGGGTACGGGTCGCCTGCGGATCGGGCTGAGGCGGCGGCGCGGCAGGCGTTGGCGTTGGTTGCACGACCGGCGACGACGGCTGCGCGCTGGGGGGCGTGGACGGCGGGACCGATGCCTGCGCCAGCGTGATGGCATTCAGCTGTGTTGCGGGTGCAGCCTGGCTGGCGGCAGGGGCAGCCGTCCGGGATGTATCGACCGATTCAAAACCGGGCGCAGGCGGCCCCTGCACCTGCGGGGAAGCAGCGGCGACCTGCTGCGGCGGCGCGGTCTGGACCGGCGCGGGCGCGGCGGGCGTCTGCTGAACCATCTGCACCTGCGCCGGTGGTGGCTGGACCGGTTGCGGCGCGGGGGTCGGTGTGGGCGTAGGCGTGGGTGCCGGTTGAACCACAGCCGGGCGCGCCGCATCGGCCTGTGCCAGCCGAGTCGCTTCGCGGCGCTGGCGCTGCTGTTCGGCACGCCGCGCGCGGCGATCCTGCGCCGGGCTGGTCGGTGCCGCCGCCACTGCAACCGGCGGCGTCTTGGCGACAACTGGCTGGCTGTAGCCGGGCGCCGGCGGAGTGGGCACGATCGCAGCGATGGTCGTGCCGATCTGCGTCGGAAAATGGCCGAAATGGATCGCCGCGGCTTTCTGCGCCGGGGTCAGATAGGGCATTTTGCGCATATAGGGCATGATGGCAGCCGCGAGTTGCGCAGGCATGGTCTGCTCTGCGATCTTCTGCGCTTCAGCCTGCCGGTTGTTCATCGCCAATATGAACGCGCGGGACCGCCAGGCCGCACGGTCGCTCTTGTAGAAAAGCGGCTGCATCACCTTGTCCGACGCCTCGATCTGGCCCGCTATCCCCAATGACGCGGCATAGCGGCGAAGCAGCTCCAAATCATTGGGCGTGCGTTGCAGCGCCACCTGATAATCGCGCTGCGCCCCGGCCTGATCCCCGGTCATGTCGCGCGCCAGACCGCGATCGGCCAATATGGTCGCGTCGGGATAGCCCAGCCGCACTGCCTGATCGAACAGCCGCAGCGCTTCGCCCGGATTTTGCAGTTTCAGCATCACCCGGCCAAGCCCGGCCTTGATCCGCCCATTTCCGCTCGCAATCGCATCGGCGCGGGCGAAGAAACCGGCCGCAGCGCGCGGATCGTCCAGCGCCAGCGCCGCCTCCCCCGCCCCGATCAGCGCCGCCACGTCGCGCGGATTGGTGGACAGGCGGGCAAGATATGTATTGAGGTCCGCCGCGTCTGGCGGACGCACCAGTTGCGACTGATCAACCTGCGCCTGCGCCCCGCCCGAAAGCATGAGCGCGGCAATGATCCAGGGAAGAGAGCGTTTCACATCCGTGCCTTAGCCGATACCGTGCTGAATGGGAAATGACCCCATACGAAAAAGCGCGCCCGGTTGCCTTGTGGGACCGACGGCGCGCTTTTGGCGGGACAGATGCCCCTGCAAGCGGATCGCTTACTGGTTGTTCTGGCGATTGAGGAAGCGCGGAATGTCCAGGCCCGGTGCAGGCTCGTCCGCCCCCGGTGCCTTTTCCGTGCCACGGGTCAGACCCGCCATCCGCTCGAACAAGGTGCCGCCCGATGCTACGCGCGGCGCAGGTTCCACAGGGGCGGCCGGGGCAGCGCTTTCTGCACCCAGGACCAATTCGTCCTCGGCCGGATCGTCGTCCGAAAAGACGGCTGCCGGACGCGGCGGGGCAAAGGGTGCGGGCGCTGCGGCTTCCACAGGAGCGGGCGCAGGCGCTTCCGGCACGTCCAGTTCCAGCGTTTCTGGTTCCGGCGCAGGGGCAGGAGCCGCCAGTGGCGCAGGCGCAGCGGCCTTGGGCGCTGCCGACTGCGGCACCGACACGGCGGGGCGGCTGGCGAAGCTGAACGGCTGAGTCAGCGGCGCGGCATGATTGCCGACATCATTGTCGATCCCGGTGGCGACCACCGACACGCGGATCTTGCCATTCAGATTGTCGTTGAACGCGCTGCCCCAGATGATGTTCGCGTCCGGGTCCACCAGTTCGCGGATGTGGTTGGCGGCCTCGTCCACTTCCATCAGGCGCATATCCTCGCCACCGACGATGGAGACGATGACACCCTTCGCGCCGCGCATCGACACGCCGTCGAGCAGCGGGTTGGCGATCGCCTTTTCCGCCGCCTGAAGCGCACGGCCGTCGCCTTCGGCTTCGCCGGTGCCCATCATCGCCTTGCCCATTTCGCCCATCACGGAGCGGACGTCGGCAAAGTCGAGGTTGATGAGGCCGGGCATCACCATCAGGTCGGTGATGCCACGCACGCCCTGCTGCAACACTTCGTCCGCCATTTGAAACGCTTCCTTGAAGGTCGTGTTCGGGTTGGCGATCAGGAACAGATTCTGGTTCGGAATGACGATCAGCGTGTCGACATGCTTTTGCAGCTCGTCAATGCCGCTCTCTGCCGACTTCATGCGGCGATTGCCCTCGAACGTGAAGGGCTTGGTCACCACGCCAACGGTCAGGATGCCGCGCTCCCGCGCCGCCTTGGCAATGACAGGCGCAGCCCCGGTGCCGGTGCCGCCGCCCATACCAGCGGCGATGAAGCACATATGCGCGCCTTCTAGCGCCTGTTCGACCGACGCGATCGTTTCTTCCGCCGCTGCCTTGCCGATTTCGGGGCGCGACCCGGCGCCCAGACCCTCGGTAATTTGCGGGCCAAGCTGGATGCGGCGCTCGGCGGGCGAGGCGTTCAACGCCTGTGCGTCCGTGTTCGCCACGATGAAGTCCACGCCCTCGACATGGGCGGCGATCATATTTGCGATGGCATTGCCGCCCGCGCCGCCGACGCCGATCACCGCGATGCGCGGCTTCAGTTCATCCACATGCGGAGGGCTGATCTCAATGCTCATATATTCTGCTCCCTCAGCTTCCTCGTCAGGAAGCGACAACCAACACCAAATGTTAACACCAGAAACTGGAGTATTTCACCAGCTATTTTCTTCTTACTGTAATTTCGTTCAATAGTTGGTCTTTATCGCCCGCATCATCCGTTGCCACCACAAGGGTGCGCCCAGACGATGCACGGTTTGCGGCGCAGGCGCCATCGTGCGGAGATCAACCGGGTTGGAAGCGCCGTAAAGCGCCAGTCCCGCCAATGTCGCAAAGGCCGGGCCACTATGTGCTTCGGGCATGGCGGACAAGCCCCGTGGCCGCCCGATCCGCACCGCCCGGCCCAAGGCACCCTGGGCATAATCGGCAATGCCCTTCATTTCCGCGCCGCCACCCGTCAGCACCACCTGCCGCCCGGTCGGCGAATTAAAGCCCATGCCCGCCAGCGCCGCATTCACTTCCGACATCAGCTGGTTGAGCCGCTCGCAAATGACCCCGACCAGCGCGGCGCGAGTGATCTTGCCACCTTCGGCGTTGGGACCGGCGCTCTGCCCCGGCAGCGCGACATCGCCATGGGGTGCTGCGATCTCGATTATCTCGCGGAAATCGCGACGGTTCTGCATCGCCGAGCCATAGAAACATTTGATCCGCTCGGCCTGACTGCGGCGAATGCCAAAGGCCGACGCGATATCGTCGGTAATGTCGGACGCGCCGATCGGGATCGAGTGCAGCCCCACCAGCATCCCGCCCGCATAAAGCGACACATTGGTGACCCCTGCCCCAAGTTCCACCAGCGCCACGCCCAGATCGCGCTCTTCTTCGGACAGGCAGGCCAGCCCCGTCGCGATCGGGGACGCGACGATGGAGTTGACGTTCAGATAAGCGCCCCGCACGCACAGGTCCAGATTGGCGAGCGGCGCGCCGTCGGCCAGCACGACATGGATATCCACGCCCAGCAGGTCTGCGTGCATCCCGGCGGGCTTCTTGACCGGCACCTTCCCATTGATGGTGAAGCAGGTCGGCTGCGCGTGCAGCACGACCCGGCCATCGGGATCGATCCCCTGCTGGCCAGTGGTCAGCAGATCGTCAATATCCGCCTGTTCGATGCGATAGCCGCCCATGTCGCGCTCGACCGTCACGACATCGCTGACCAGGCTGCCGCCTGAAAAGCTGACCCAGACATCCTCGATATTGGTGCCAGCAACCCGCTCGGCCTGCTCGATCGTTTCGCGCACGGCGAGTTCGGTGCGCTCCATGTCGGCGATGAAGCCGCGCCGCACGCCCCGGCTTTCGCGCTGGCCGGTGCCCAAAATCGCCAGCTCACCCGTGTCGGTCCGCCCCGCGATCAACGCAGAGACCTTCCACGATCCGATGTCGATCGCGGTGATGAGCTTTTCGACCTTGGGCTGCGCCATGGGGCTTAGCCTTCCTCGCCCAGCGCGGCGGTGCTGGCCGCCGTGTCGGCGGCATCCACCGGCTTCTCCTCGACCCTGCCCTGCGGCAGGCGCAGCACGAAGCGATCGGGATCGCGCATGTCGAACTTCACGATACCCCGGCCCAGCAGCCGGTTGACCCCGTCCATCCGCGCGAAATTGACCAGCGCGGCAGCCGAAATCTTGTCCCCTTCGGGCAGCGACAGCGTCTCGCCCGACTGGAAACGCAAATCCCAGCGGCGATTGCCGACCCAGGTCGCGCCCGCCAGCATGGGCTTCAACGCAGGCGCATTTTCCATCAGCCGGTTAAGCCCCGCCGTCTGCCGATTAGCATTGGGACCAACGACCAGCGGCAGGTCCGGCATCGCGCTGGCCGACACCGGTTGCAGCACCACGCCCGCCACGTCGATCAGGTGCAATTGGCCGCCATGCTGCCACACCGCGACCGGATCACGCTCGACGATATCGACCACCAGCGTATCGGGCAGGCGGCGGGAAATGCGCGCATCCTTGACCCAGCCGAGTTTCAGCATATCGGCGCGGACCTTGGGCAGGTCGAGCGAGAGCATAGAGCGGTCCACCTGCCCCAGCGCGATATTATAGACCGGCAGCTCATCCATCCGCTCGACGCCGCGCACCTCGACCTTGTCCACCTCGAAACCCGCGCGCGCCGCGATCAGCGCGGCCTGCTGCTGCGCCATGGCGGGCAGGCCAAAGAAGATCGCAAAGCCGATCAGGATCGCCCCGAAAATCCCCACAATCGCCCAGCTGGCCAGCCGTTGCAGCGTCGCTTCGCTGACCGGCAGCGCCTCGATCAGCCGGTCGAGCGACGACTGGCGCTTGAGTGCGCGCCCGCGACCGCCCTTCGTCGCCCTGCCCTTCGCGCTGCTCAGCCGCGCAGTGCCGCCGCGCCGGATCCGTGCCTCAGCCATGTTTCTCACCCCCGGCGCGGTGCAGCGCCTCCTCGACAATAGTCTCCACCAGCGTGGCATAGTCAATGCCCAGCTTCGCCGCCTGTTCGGGAACCAGGCTCAAGGGGGTCATGCCCGGCTGGGTATTGACCTCCAGCAGGAACAGCCCCTCAACACCCTGTTCATCATCCCAGCGGAAATCGGACCGCGACGCCCCCTTGCACCCCAGCAACTGATGCGACCGCAGCGCCAGCGCCTTGCACGCCTGCGTAATCTCGTCGGGAATGTCGGCGGGGCAGACATGTTCGGTCATGCCATCGGTATATTTGGCGTCGAAATCATAAAAGCCGCTCTTGGGTCGCAATTCGGTGACCAGCAGCGCCTCGTCGCCCAGCACGGCGGTGGTCAGTTCGCGCCCGCGAATATAGGGTTCGGCGAGCAGTTCGGGGAAATCCTGCCACGGCCCCACGCTGTCGCGGGCGATCGGGTTGCCATAATTGCCCTCGGCGGTGACGATCGCCACGCCGACCGAGCTGCCCTCATTGACGGGCTTCAGCACATAGGGACGCGGCAGCGGATCGCCATCGAACAGGCTCTCGCTCTGCACGATATGGCCGCCGGGCATGGGAATGCCGTGCGGCACCAGCGCCTGCTTGGTCAGTTGCTTGTCGATCGCGATGACCGAGGTGGCGAGGCCGCTATGGGTGTAGGTCAGCCCCATCAGGTCCATCATCCCCTGCACCGTGCCATCTTCGCCCGGCACGCCATGCAGCGCATTGAACACCACGTCCGCTTTTGTTTCCGCCAGCCGCGCCGCGACATCACGGTCCATATCGATCCGCGTAACCCGATGCCCGCGCGATTCCAGCGCCTTGGCCACACCCTCCCCGCTCATGAGGGAAACAGGCCGCTCCGCCGACCAGCCGCCCATCAGGACGGCGACATGCCAGGGGCCACGGGTCACAACCAGATCCTCCCCTGCAAGGGGAGGTGGCAGGCGAAGCCTGACGGAGGGGTGTCGCCCTCACGATAGGGCGACACCCCTCCACCATTCCCTTCGCGAACGGTTCCCCTCCCCTTGCAGGGGAGGAACTTCATTCCGCCACTCACTTCACCAACCCCACCCGCTGTATTTCCCATTCCAGCTCCACGCCGCTCTTGTCCTTTACCCGCCGCCGCACTTCCTCGCCCAGCGCTTCGATGTCGGTGCTGGTCGCCTCGCCCAGGTTGAGCAGGAAATTGGTATGCTTCTCGCTCACCTGCGCGCCGCCCAGTTGCAGCCCGCGGCACCCCGCTTCATCCACCAGCTGCCACGCCTTGTGCCCGTCGGGATTCTTGAAGGTCGATCCGCCGGTCTTGCTGCGCAGCGGCTGGCTTTCCTCGCGCGCGGCGGCGATGCGGTCCATTTCCGCTTGGATCGCGGCCGGTTCGCCAGGCTCGCCCCGAAACGTCGCGCTGACCACGATCGCGCCGTCCGTCAGGTTCGAATGGCGATAGGTGTAATGCAGGTCGCGGTTCAAGAGCGTCACCTGCTCGCCTGACCGCAACACCACCTCGCACTCGACCAGGATATCGCGCGTCTCACGTCCATAAGCGCCGCCATTCATCCGCACGAAACCGCCGACCGTGCCGGGGATCGAGCGGAGAAATTCAAGCCCCGCAATGCCCACATCCCGCGCGGTCGAGGACACCAATATCCCCGACGCGCCGCCGCCACAGGTGAGCGTCACCTCGTCTAGTCGCTCGACCTTCGCAAACGGCTTGCCCAGCCGCACCACCACGCCCGGCACCCCGCCATCGCGCACGATCAGGTTGGACCCCAGCCCCAGCGCCATCACGGGCACGTCAGGGTCGAGTATGGCCAGAAAATCCGACAGATCGTCGGCATCCTTCGGTTCGAACAGCCATTGCGCCGAGCCGCCCGCCTTGAACCAGACGAGCGGGGCCAGCGGCGCATCCGCCTTCAAACTGCCGCGCACGGGCGGAAGGGCAATCCCGTCGCTCAACCGCGCATGCCCCACAGCTTCATCCAGCTTTTCATCGCCTTCATGCCCGCCTCGCCCGCCTGATTGGCAGCCATCCCGGCCTTGGCATTTTGCTGCGCCGCCTCCACCATGTCGCGCGCGGCCTCCACGCCCTGCATCTGGACGTCGATCATGCGCTTCTGCATTTCCAACCCTACGGCGAACAGCTCGAACATCAGACCGACTCCTTGACCTTGACGGAAACGGCAGCCGCCAGCCCCGCCGCCCATTTGGTGATGTCGCCCGCGCCCAGGCAGATGACCATATCGTCCGCCTGAACATCCGCCGCCAGCGCGCTCGCCAACGCATCGGCGTCGGCAATGGTCGATGCATGGCGATGCCCGCGCCGCTTCAATCCCGCGACCAGAGCCGCGCTGTCCACGCCCTCGATCGGCTGTTCGCCCGCGGTATAGACGGGCGCAGCATAGACGATGTCGGCGTCATTGAACGCCTGTTGGAAATCATCCATCAGGTCGCGCAGCCGGGTGAAGCGATGCGGCTGAACAACGGCGATCACCCGCCCCTGCGCGCCCTCACGCGCAGCCGCCAGAACCGCTTTGATCTCGACAGGATGGTGGCCATAGTCGTCGATAACCGTGGCGGAACCAGCACCGACCGCAATCTCGCCAACCTTGGTAAAGCGCCGCTTGACCCCACCGAATTTGGCAAAACCGGTCTGGATCGTCGCGTCGTCAATCCCCATGTGCAGCGCCACGCCGATCGCCGCCATGGCGTTCAGCACATTGTGGCGGCCAGGCATCGGCATTTCGATCCCCTCGATCCTGCGGGTCGATCCGTCCCGCTCACGAATTTGCACGTCGAAGCGGTTTCCGCCGGGGAAGCTCACCACATTGTCGCCGCGAATGTCCGCCTGCGCGGAAAAGCCATAGGTCACGATCCGCCGGTCCTGCACGCGCGGCAAAATCGCCTGCACTTCGGGATGATCGAGGCACAGCAGGGCGGCACCATAGAAAGGCACGTTGCCGACAAATTCGACAAAGGCGTCCTTCACCCGGTCGAAACTGCCGTAATGATCCAGATGTTCAGGATCGATATTGGTGACGACCGCGATCGTGCCGTCCAGCCGCAGGAAACTGCCGTCGCTCTCGTCGGCCTCCACCACCATCCAGTCGCTATTGCCCAGCCGCGCGTTGGAGCCATAGCTGTTGATGATGCCACCATTGATGACGGTCGGGTCCACCCCGCCCGCGTCGAGCAGCGCCGCGACCATCGATGTCGTCGTCGTCTTGCCATGTGTTCCCGCCACCGCGACGGTGGATTTGAGACGCATCAGCTCGGCCAGCATCTCCGCCCGGCGGATCACCGGCACGCGCGTTTCCAGCGCCAGCTCAACCTCCGGGTTGCCGCGTTTGATCGCGGTGGATGTCACCACCACGGCAGCATCGCCCAGATTTTCCGCCTTATGGCCAATCATCACGCGGATGCCCTTGGCCCGCAGCCCTTCGACCACATAGCCTTCGGCGACGTCACTGCCCTGCACATCATAGCCCAGATTATGCATCACCTCGGCAATGCCCGACATGCCGATGCCGCCAATGCCGATGAAATGGATCGTGCCGATGTCCGTGCCGACACCCTTCATGAGCGAAATTCCTTATATATTAAACCGTTCGGGCTGAGCCTGTCGAAGCCCTGCCCTTTCTTTTGAACGAGGGTCGGAAAGAAGGACGGCCCTTCGACAAGCTCAGGGCGAACGAAGAATGATTGCAAACCGAACGGGGAAAGACTGGCGTTCTTCAAGCCGGAACCCCCGCCAGATTGAGCGTCGTGGGCGTCGGCCCGACCCGTACCGGATCATTGACGATCGGCGCTTGGCCGATGCTTTCGAGCAAATCCGCCATGTCCCGCGCCGCATTGGGACGGCCGCAGCCGCGCGCGCGCTTCGCCGCATTCTGCAAGGCACCCGGCTCCATCGCCATCTTCTGCATCTGCTTGGCCAGTTCCACAGCGGTAAAGCGCGCCTGCGGAATCGTCCGCGCGCCGCCCGCCTCGGTCATTTCGCGCGCATTGGCGGTCTGGTGATCGTCCATCGCGCTCGGCAATGGCACCAATATGGCAGGCCGCCCGGCGCAGGTCAGTTCCGCCAGCGTGGACGCTCCCGCCCGCGCAATCACCAGATGCGACCAGCCCAGTTTCTCCGGCACATCGTTGAAATAGGTGGCCAAGTCAGCGGGGATTTCCATCTCCGCATAGGTTTTGCGCACCCGCTCAATATCCTCGGCTCGGCACTGCTGCGTCACCTGCAAGCGGCGGCGCAGCGCGACCGGCAGCATCGACAGGCCTTCTGGGACCACACTCGACAGGATCGACGCACCCTGACTACCGCCGATCACCAGCACCCGGAACACGCTCTCGTCGGTCAGCGCGGGGAAATCCTCCTCGCGCAGTTGTTTGACTTCCTCACGCACCGGATTGCCGATCAGGTGAACCTTGGCGGTATATTTGTCCTTCAGCCGCTCAACCCCCGGATAGGCGGTCGCAATCGCATCGACTCGCCCGGCCAGCAGCCGGTTGACCCGGCCCAGCACCGCATTCTGCTCATGCACCGCCGTCGGCACGCCATCGGCCAGCGCCGCCAGCAGCGCAGGCATCGCCGGATAACCGCCAAAGCCGACCACGGCGGTCGGGCGGAACGTCTCATTCAATCGCCGCGCCATCGCCCGGCCCGCCAGGATCGCTTTCAAGGCCCCCGGCCAGCTTTTCGGATTCTTGGTCATCCGCCCGGCGGGCAGGACATGAACCTGCGCCTTGTCGAAAATGCCGGGGATCTTGGCTCCCCGCTCATCGGTGACCAGCGCGACATGATGGCCGCGCGCCATCAGTTCCTCGGCCACGGCGTGAGCCGGAATCATATGACCACCCGTCCCGCCGGCGGCGAGGACGAAGTGACGGGAAATGCTCATCGACCACTCCATTTGACGACCGTATGCCGACCCATGAAGGGGTTGCGTCGCGTGAAGGCGAGCAACAGGCCGACGCCGATGCAAAGCGCCAGCATAGAGGAGCCGCCATAGCTGATAAAGGGCAGCGTCATCCCCTTGGACGGAAATATCTGCGCATTTACGCCCATATTGATGATCGCCTGCAATCCGAACTGCGTCGTCAGCCCCGCCGCAGCCAAAATGGTGAAACTATCCTCCTCGTCCAGCAGGCGCAGCAGCACCCGCACGACGATAGCCAGATAGACCAAAGCGATGGCGATGCAGGCAAGCAGGCCGAACTCTTCCCCGATGACCGAGAAGATATAGTCGGTATGCGCTTCAGGCAGGCGAAATTTATGCTGCCCGCCGCCCGGTCCCACGCCGGTAAAGCCGCCATGGGTGATGGTGCGGAAAGCAAGGTCCGTCTGGTCCGGCCCGGCGCTCTGATCAACGCCGATCCCCAGAAAATCATTGATCCGCTGACGGCCATTTTCATAGAACATATAGACCGCGACAAGTCCCGCCAGCCCCATGCCACCCAGCGCCGCAATCCAGCGCATCGGCATCCCCGACAAGAGCAGCAGGCATCCCCAGCAGGCCAGGAAAATGACCGTCTGGCCAAAGTCAGGCTGGCGCATCAGGATCGCCGCGATCAGCAGCGTCAATGCGCCGGTCAGCGGGATCACCGGCAGGCTCGCATCCTTGCCGCGCAGCGACAGCAGCCAGGCCAAAGTCACGACATAGACGGGTTTCAGAAACTCCGACGGCTGGAAGCGGAAACCGGGCAGGTCGATCCAGCGCTTCGCCCCGTTCACCACGCTCCCCAGCAGCGGCACGAACAGCAGCATGACGAAGAAAAAGACACACAAAAATGTCGCCAGCCGCCGCGCCTGTGGCCGGGGCAGCATCGATATGACGAGCATGATCGGCAGGCCCAAACCAACAAAGACGAGCTGGCGGTAGAAATAGTTGAGCGGATTGACGGCAATCTGCGCGGTCGACCGGTCGATCGCCGCGACCGGAGACGCCGCCGCAACCGCCACCAGCCCGATCGCCATCAACGTGACGATCAGCGACAGGAGGACGCGATCAATCTCCCAGAACCAGATGGCGAGCGCGGTGCGTTCGCGCGGCACGGTGCGGGTGCGAAACCCCTTCACCAGTTCGCCTGCCCTAGACATTTGCCCCGCCCCTTCCTTGTTGATGCCCCGCCATCACCCTATTCCAGTGCTGCGACGGCCGCGACAAAAGCATCGCCGCGCGCCTCGAAATCGCGAAACTGGTCGAAACTGGCACAGGCGGGCGACAGCAGCACCACGTCACCCGGCTGCGCAATCCGCGCCGCACGGCGCACCGCGGCGCTTAGCATCTCGCTATCGTCCACCGCCATAGTCCCGCGAAGCAGGTCAGCGAACATATGCCCCGCCTCACCGATCGTATAGGCATGGGCGACATTGCCGAAATGCGGCACGCACTCGTCCAGATTGTCGGACTTGGCGACCCCGCCGAGTATCCAGTGGATGCGTGGACGTCCGTCGATCGCAGGCCATGCGGCGAGCGCGGGCGCGGTGGAGGCGGCGTTCGTCGCCTTGCTGTCGTTGACGTAGAGCACACCGTTGCGGGTGCCGACCGCCTGCATCCGATGAGGCAGGCTGGCATAGCTGACGAGCGCGTTAGCGATCGTCGCCTCATCAATGCCCAGCGCTTGCGCGACAGCAATCGCTACCGCAGCATTTTGCGCATTATGCGGGCCTTGCAATGCCGGCCAGGTCAGTTGGGCGACGGGATCGATCTCACTCGACGCCACATCTTTCACGTCATCCCAGCGAAGGCTGGGATCTCTCTTTTCTTCGGGCGCGCCAGAAGAAACGGGATCCCGGCTTTCGCCGGGATGACGGATGGAGTGGGCGATCGCCCGGCTCGATTCATCCTCCGCCGCGACCACCGCAACATGGCCCGCCGACTGCATCGCAAACAGCCGCGCCTTCGACGCAACATAGCCGTCAAACCCGTCATAGCGATCGAGATGATCGGGCGTGATGTTCAGCAGCACCGCCACATCGCAGTCCAGGCTATGCGTCAGGTCGATCTGATAGCTCGACAGTTCCAGCACATAGACGCCCGGCCCTTTCAGGTTCGGCTCCAGCGGCGGTTGGCCCAGCACCGGCAGGCCGATATTGCCGCCCATCACCGTGGGATAACCGGCCTGTTCAATGATATGGTGGATCAGCGCCGTGGTGGTCGACTTGCCGTTGGTGCCGGTGATGCCGACCACCTTGTGCGGCGGCAGCGTGGGGCGGGCCAGCGCGAACAGTTCGATGTCGCCGATGATCGGCACGCCAGCCAGCTTCGCGCGCATCGTGATCGGATGGCGATTAAGCGGCACGCCCGGCGACACGACGATGCCGTCAAAGCCTGTGAGGTCGATCTCCATCGGATCGCCCAGCTCCGCCTTGCCCGCAACCGCCGCCCGCGCTTCCTCGCGCCCGTCCCATGCCACGACCCGCGCGCCGCTGGCCGACAGGCAATCGACGGTGGCCAGGCCGGACCGCGCCAGCCCCAGCACCGCATAGGTCTTGCCCTTAAAGGCGTCCGAAACGATCATCGCAGCTTCAACGTCGCAAGGCCGGCCAGCGCCAGGATGAAGGCGATGATCCAGAAACGGATCACCACGGTCGGTTCAGCCCAGCCCAGTTGCTCGAAATGATGGTGGATCGGCGCCATCTTGAACACCCGCTTGCCGGTGCGCTTGTAGAAGAACACCTGAATGATGACGCTCATCGCCTCCACCACGAACAGTCCGCCGATGATGCCCAGCACGATTTCATGATGCGCGGTCACCGCGATCACGCCGATCGTCCCGCCCAGCGCCAGCGACCCGGTGTCGCCCATGAACACGGCGGCTGGCGGCGCATTGAACCACAGAAATGCCAGTCCCGCACCAATGATCGCCCCGCACAATATCGTAAGGTTCCCCGCGCCCGGCACATGCGGGATCCCCAGATATTCGGCAAAATCCGCGCGCCCCACCAGATAGACGATCAGCATGAAGGCAAGACAGGCGATGATGACCGGCATGGTCGCCAGCCCGTCAAGCCCATCGGTCAGGTTCACCGCATTGCCGAACGCCACGATCACGAAAGCGGCAAACAGGAAATAGAACGGCCCCAGCTCGATCGCCGGACCATTATAGAAAGGTACATAGAGCGCGGTATTGCCATGCTGTGACACGATCAGCCAGGCGGCAAAACCCGCGATCAGAAATTCGAACAACAGCCGCGCCTTGCCCGACAACCCCTTATGGCTGGCCTTGGTCACCTTGTCATAATCGTCCAGAAAACCGATCGCACCGAAGCCCAAAGTCACGAACAGGCATGCCCAGACATAAATGGAGTTGAGGTCCATCCACAGCAGCACCGACACCACCATGGAGGTCAGGATCATCAGCCCCCCCATGGTCGGCGTGCCGCGCTTGGCCAGGTGGGTCTGCGGCCCGTCGGTGCGGATCGGCTGCCCCTTGCCCTGCCGCACCCGCAGCCAGCCGATGAATTTGGGACCGATCAGCAGGCCGATAAACAAAGCGGTAAAGATCGCCGCGCCCGCGCGGAAACTCAGGTAACGGATCAGGTTGAACCCGCCCGCAAAATCCATGGTCTGGGCCAGCCAGTAGAGCATCAGTGGGTCTCTCCGTCGCGGGCGCGTTCGCCAAGCGCCGCGACAAGCCGGGACAGCCCGATGCCGTTGGAGCCTTTGACGAGGATAGCATCGCCCGCGCGCATGTCAGTGGTCAAAAGGGTTATGGCGCTCGCCGTGTCAGGGACATGGGCATAGGCCATGCTACCGTCCAGCGCATCGGCCAGCGGGGCCATTTCCGCGCCGACCAGGATGGCGTAATCGACCTGTCCCGCCTCCAGCGGCCCGGCCAGATCGGCGTGCAATTCAGCGCTGCGCGCGCCCAGCTCGCGCATTCCGCCCAGCACGGCAACGCGCCGATCGGCCGTTTCACGCCCCAATTGCTTGAGCGTCGCGGCCATGGACAGCGGATTGGCGTTGTAGCTTTCATCGATCAGCAGCGCCTCGCCGCCCGCGACCGGCACTATGCGCCGCTCGCCCCGGCCCGGCAGCCCGGGCATTTCCGCCAGCGCCAGCCCCGCCGCTGCCAGATCGCCGCCGACCGCCGACACAGCCGCCAGCACCGCCAGCGCATTGGACACCCAATGATCGCCCGGCGCTGCCACGGTAAAGCAGAGTTCCGCATCCGGCAGCTTCGCCGTCACCAGCGTGCCGCCATCGGGCGCTGGCACCGTCTCGCGCGCATGAACATCCGCCTCGTCACTCAGGCCGAAGGTCAATATATTGGCGGCGTGCCGTTCCGCCTTGTTGTACAGCAGCGCCACATGCGGGCTGTCATAGGGGATGATTGCCGTGCCGCCCGGCTCCAGCCCCTCGAAAATCTCCGCCTTGGCCTCGGCGATCTTCGCCTCGGTGCCGAAATATTCGATATGGGCGGGCGCGATGGCAGTGACGATCGCGACATGGGGGCGCACCTGCCGGGTCAGCGCGGCCAGTTCGCCCGCATGGTTCATCCCCATCTCGAACACGCCGAATGCCGTATCGCGCGGCATCCGCGCCAGACTCAGCGGCACGCCGACATGGTTGTTGTAGCTTTTGACCGACCGGTGGACCTGCCCCGGATGCGCGCGGTCCAGCGCCTGAAACAGCGCTTCCTTGGTCCCCGTCTTGCCAACCGATCCGGTGACCCCGATCACCTTGCCACCCATCCGCGCGCGTGACGCGCGGCCCAATGCTTCGAGCGCGGCGGCGCTGTCGCGCACCAAGATGTGCGGATGATCGACCGGCTCGCTGACGATCGCGCCTGCCGCCCCCTGCGCAAAGGCCTTGCCGATGAATTTATGTCCGTCGGTCGCCTCACCCTTCATCGCGACGAACAGGTCGCCGCCGGTGACTTCGCGGCTGTCAAACGCCACGCCCGAAACGGCAAACGGCGCCGACACGGCGCCGCCCGTTGCCTCGGCGATCTCGGCGGAGGTCCAGAGATCACTCAACCCGCGCACTCCCGCGCCACCGTCACGTCATCGAACGGCAGCACCCGGTCACCGATAATCTGCCCCTGCTCATGACCCTTGCCCGCCAGCAGCACGATGTCGTCAGCCCCGGCCAGCGCAATGGCAGCAGCGATAGCCGCGCGACGCCCGCCAATTTCCTGCGCGCCAGCCGCACCCGCCATCACGGCAGCCCGGATCGCAGACGGTTCCTCCGACCGCGGATTATCATCGGTCACGATGACATGATCGGCCAGTTCCGCCGCAACCTGCCCCATCAATGGCCGCTTGCCCGCATCGCGATCCCCGCCCGCGCCGAACAGCGCGATCAGTCTGCCCTTGGTGTGCGGCCGCAACGCCTCGATCGCGGCGCGCAAGCCGTCGGGCGTATGGGCATAATCGACATAGACCGGTGCGCCCGCCTTGCTGATGACCGCCCGTTCCAGCCGCCCACGCACCGGCTGCACCCGGCCCAGCAGTTCCAGCACCCTCGCCACGTCGCCACCAGTCGCAATGACCAGCCCCGCCGCCGTCAGCGCATTGGCAGCCTGATAAGCCCCGATCAGCGGCAGATTGACCTTATACGTCGTGACGCCACCTTCTCTTGGCGCCTCGATGCCGAGCGTCTGCCCCAGTTGCGTCGGCGTGCGCGTGACGAGCCGCAGCGCCTCACCCTTCTCCCCGACGCTCAGCAACCGCAGGCCACGCGCATCAACCCGTGCAATCACCTTGTCCGACCAGGCGTCATCCGCCCACACGACCGCCGCGCCGTCCGCGCCGACGACCTCGTCGAACAGCCGCATCTTGGCGTCGAAATAGCTGTCCATGTCGCCATGATAGTCGAGATGGTCGCGCGACAGATTGGTGAAACCGCCCGCCAGCACCGGCAACCCTTCGGTGCGATATTGCGCCAGCCCATGGCTCGACGCCTCGAACGCCGCATGGGTGATGCCCTCGCGGCGCAGACCCGACATGTTCGACAGGAAGGTGACGATGTCCGGCGTGGTGAGGCCCGTTGATACCTGATCGACCGATGTGGTGACGCCCAGCGTGCCGATCGACGCGGCATGATAGCCCATCATCCGCCACAATTGCCGGGTCAGTTCGACCGTGCTGGTCTTGCCATTGGTGCCGGTGACCGCCACCGTCACGTCAGGAAAGGGCGCAAAATAGCGCGCGGCCAGTTGCGCGAACAGGCGGCGCGGATTGGCGTGGGCGATATGGATCGCGCCGTCGACCTTGGCCTCAGGCCGGGCAACGACCGCGATCGCCCCCGCCTTCACCGCGTCGGCAATATAATCTTCGCCATTGACGCGCAGCCCCTGGAATGCGCCAAACACCGTGCCGGGCGCAACCTTGCGATTGTCGATGGCAAAACCCGTGACGTTGGCATCTAGCGCCGCACCGTCGCTCACCGCCGCATCCAGCCCGTCGATCAGCCCGCCAAGGCGCGTCATTCAGCTTCTCCCTTGGGCTTCCACAGCAATGGCGTCAGGTCCGAAATATCGACGTCGCGGCGCTCGTCCGGCATCACGCCCAGCATCGGGCCAGTGCGCTCGATCACCCGCTTGACCACGGGCGCTGCGGTCCAGGCGGCGGTGCGCAGTCCGATCGCGCTGGTCGCGCCATCCATCATGGTCAGCACGACATAGCGCGGATTATCCATCGGGAAAGCGGCAGCAAATGTCGTCACCAGCGAACTCTTATTATAGCGACCATCCTCAGGTTTCTCGGCGGAACCCGTTTTGCCGCCCACCCGGAAACCCGTGGCGTCGGCGCTACGCCCTGTACCCGCCGCAACGATCAATCGCAACAGCTGGCGCATCCGCGCGCTGGTGGCGGCGGAAAAGACGCGCTGTCCTTCCGGCGCTTCGCCCGGCTTCAATTTGCGCAGCGTCGCGGGACGATACATGCCGCCATTGACCAGCGCGGCATAGGCGCTGGCCAGATGCAGCGGGGTGACCGCAATGCCATGGCCATAGGATACGGTCATGGTGGTGATCCGTCCCCAATTGCTGGGCCAGATCGTCCCGGCCTGTTCCTTCAGTTCGATGGGCGCACGCTGGTCGAATTTGAGCGCGCGGAAAATCTGCTGCATCGGTGCCGCGCCCATCTCGTCGGCGATGCGCGCGGTCGCGATGTTGGAGCTATGGACCAGCGTGTCGGGCACGTTGATCCAGCGGCCCAGCGCATGATCGTCCTTGATGCGGAAACCGCCGATCGAGATGGGCGCCGTCGCATCATAGCGCTTGCTCATCGACGTCACGACGCCATGGTCCATGGCCGCTCCGATCGAGATCGGCTTGAAGGTCGACCCCAGCTCATAACGGGCCTGCACCATCTGGTTGCACAAAGGCGACTGGCTGCACGATTTGCCCGCATAATTTTGCAGCTTGTTGGGATCGAACACCGGGATGGAGGCCATGGCGATCACTTCGCCCGTATTGGCATCCAATATGATGCCACCCGCACCCTTGGCGTGTTGCGCGACCATCTGGGCGTAAAGCTCGCTTTCCAGCGCGCCCTGCACCCGGCTGTCGATCGAAATGGCAAAGGGTTGGCCGCGCAGCGCCGCATCGGTCAGCCGGTCGTTAAAGGCCGCCTCCACGCCCATCCCGCCGACGCCTTCAGCATTGGGTGCAAAGCCCAGCACATGGGCCGCCAGCGTGCGCTGCGGATAGAGCCGCTCTTTCTCGCGCGGAAATTCGATGCCGATTTCGCCCAGCGCATTCACCGCCGCCACCTGCTCCGGCATGGCGCGGCGGCGCAGATAGGCCCAGCCCCGACCGGTCAGCTTCTTGTAGAATGCCGCCTCGGCCTCGTCGGGGAAAATCTCGTGCAGCTTGCGCGCCAGTTCGGCCGGTTCGCCGATCAGCTTGGACGGGCGCACCGCCACCGAATAGGCGTCCATCGTCCGCGCCAGCGGCACGCCGTTGCGATCCACAATATCGGCGCGCGCAGGCAGGAATGCCGACAGGGCATCGTCCCCGGTCGCGCCATGCGCAAAAACGCCGACCCACAGGAGCCGGCCGATCAATACCGTCGTCACCGCCATGAACAGGATCAGCAGCAACATCAGCCGGTTATGGGCGATGGCGGTCAGGCTGACCCGCTGCCTTCCCGCCCGCGCCCCGCCGGGCTGGACGATGATCGTGGCCATATCAGCGCGCTCCCTTCTTGCGCTCGCGCGCCGCGGTGGCGCTCAATTCGCCCAGCGTGCTGTCGTCCAGCAGCTTGGCGTCCAGCATCGCCATCCGCTCCGCCTTGCGCGCGACCGGATTGGGCTTCGACACGTCGGCATCCACCTTTGCCTGCACCGCCGGAGTGCGGGGCGCGGGCTTGGCGAGCTTCTCAACATTGTCGGCGGCGTGCGCCTCGCGGATCACGGCAATGTCGCTGCGAATCTGGGTCGCGGCGGGACTGGCAGGCGCAGCCTGCGGGGCGGACGGCAGGTCAGCAGGGGTCTCGACCATCGCCACCATCACCGGCGGGGCGACATAGTCCGGCCCGTTGGGCTGCACCCCGTCCAGCTGCGCCAGCGCCCGCTCACCGGCCAGATATTGGCCGGCAGTCGGCGTGCCATACATGAAGTCATGCTGGTTCCAGCTTTCCAGCTGCCGCATCGACGCGCGCGCGCTGAATTCGGTCTCCAGATAGCGAATATCGCCCTTCGCCCGCGCAACCTGCATCCGCACCTGCATCAACTCGTTGCGCTCGGTCGCGACCTTCAGCGACACCAGATAAGCACCCAGCGCGCCCAGCGCGACCAGCAACACCCAGATCAGGCTCTGCAACCTTTTGACGGCGATCATGAGCGGGAACTCCCGGAGGACGAAACAGGGGCAGATGTGCGGATGGCACTGCGCAGCGTGGCGGATCGGGCGCGGGGGTTGCGCGCCAGTTCCGCCTCACCCGCGCGCACCGCCTTGGCGGGCTTGGCAAAGGTCGGCGCGTCGGCGGCGCGCTTTTCGGGCATGTGCCGCGACCAGCCGCCCTCGCCGCCGCTGCGGTTGCGCAGGAATTGCTTGACGATGCGATCTTCCAGACTGTGGAAGCTGACGATGGCCAGCCGCCCGCCCTCTTCCAGCAGCGCCTCGGCCGCCTCCAGCGCGCGCTCCAGCTCCTCCAGCTCGCGATTCACATGGATGCGGATCGCCTGAAATGCGCGGGTCGTGGGGTCTTTCTTGTCGTGCGGCTTGTGGCCCAGCGCGCGGCGGATGACATGCGCTAGCTGCCCCGTGCGCTCCAGCGGGCGCGCATCGACAATGGCATGGGCGACCCGGCGCGACCGCGGTTCCTCGCCATAACGGTAGAGGACATTGGCGATCTCCTCCTCCGTTGCATTGTTCAGGAAATCGGCGGCACTCATCCCGTCCTGGCTCATGGTCATGAGCAGGGGGCCATCGGACTGGAAGGAGAAGCCCCGGTCGGCCCGGTCGAGCTGCATCGACGACACGCCGATATCGAGCGTGATGCCCGACACTTTCTCAATGCCGCGCTCCGCCAGCAATTCCGCCATGCGCGAAAATTCGCCAGCGATCAGCGTGATGCCATGCGCGTCAGCCAAGGCCTGCCCTTCACGGATGGCATCGGGATCGCGATCCAGCGCAAACACGCTCGCCCCAGCCAGCGCCATCGCCCGCGAATAGCCGCCTGCGCCGAACGTGCCATCCACATGAATCTCGCCAGGGGTAATGGCCAGGGCGCGGAGAACTTCGTCGAGCAGAACCGGGATATGCGGCGCAGTATCAGCGTCGGGCAGGCTCACTTGCCGCCCTCCGCCGCGCGCGCATCGAGCCAGCGCTTCACCTTGTTACGGATCAGCGCCGGTCGATCGGGGCTTTCGACCAGCGCTTGCGGGTTCCAGATCTGGAAATAGCGGCCCACGCCATAGAAGAACGCCACGTCGGTGATGCCGGCTTCATCCTTGATATCGGGGTGCAGGAAGAAGCGGCCGCCATCATCGAAATTGACGTCCTCGATCGTGCCGAGGCGATTTTCGCGTTCCAGATCGCCGTTGAAGGGCCGGTTAGCCTCGCGCGCCAGCCGTTCCAGTTCGGCAACCTCATCGAACAGGAAGCGCTTGTGCGACAGGCCAAAGCCGGTGGCGCAGCCATTGTCCATGTGGACGGACAGGCACAGGCGATTTTCATCGCCGCTGGCCTGACGGACCAGCTTGCGCATCTCTAGGGGCAGCACGAAACGGCCCTTGCCGTCCGCGACGCTGAACGCGTTGCCCGAATAGAGAATGACGTCCGACACGCTGGAAATTCGCCCCTTTCATGCGGGGCACAGGCCACCCGTCGCCGGAATCACTGAATGGATATCCGGCCCGCAGGAATCGCCAACACCTGATTAACCCCAATTGCTGATTACCTATCAAGCAAGGGGGCAACTGAAAAGGGAAAAGTCGGGAGAAACTGGGATCAGTCGTTAGAAAATGGGTCTAACTGATTTTCATCGGCATTTCCAGCATATTTTCATGATTTGTTCCCATCGGCACTATGTCCAGCTCGCTGTCCAGTTCGGCTGAACAGCGCCATTCCCACCATCGCCCAAATTATCCCAAGGATTAACGCCCAGCGCAGCCCCAGAACCACATCGCTCCCAGCCCGCAACCAGCGCCGTTCGCCCGTTATCGGTCCGCCCAGCCATTGCGCCACCAGCGCAGGCGTATCCGCCGCCCATGCCCGTGGGTCGAGCGGACGGGCCGGATCGGCAAGCCAAAGCCGGTCATCGATCAGATCAGCATCCCCCACCAGCACGATGCCCCCCTGCCCCACCCGGCAACGGACAATCCCGCCACCCTGCTCCGCCGCACATGCTCCGCCTGCCTTGAATGATTGCGCTCCAAATAGGGTCACCAGCCGCCCATCGTCCAGAAACTGCCGCGTCTCCGCCTCCACCAGTGCGTCCTGCACCGCTCCCCAATGCCGCAACAGCGGGTCGATCAGGCTGGCCGATGGCGCGCGCCTCCGGTCGCCGGGCGGCAGATCGGACGGCCAGCGCAGTGATGGATCAGCCAGCACCAGTGCCGTGCCGCCCGCCCGCACCCATGTATCGATCGCCACCAACTGGTCGGGCGTCATCGCGCGCGGCTGCGCCAATAGCAGGGCGCGCGCGCCCGACTTGGCCAAGGCGCGCGGATCATCCAAAGGCCGCACCGTAAAGCGTGTACGCAGCAGGGTGATGATCGGCGCGTCAGCCAGTCCCGCTTTATCCCAAAACAAGGGCAACGCGGTAATGACAGCCAACGCTGGCCGCTGAGCCACCGATGCGATCGGTTGCGCCGGGCCGCGCCATAATAGCAAGCCGGCCAGCGCCAGCAGCCCGATCCCGATCAATCGTGTCTTGCCATCACGGATCCCCCGACTGCCAAACCCCGCCAGTAGCATCACCAGCAACAGTCCCACAGCCGCCCAGGGATCAGGCGGACGCGCCGCCGCGATCGTGCAGAAAATCAACGCCGCCCCGGCCGCGCCAACCGCGATCCACACCAGCCACCGCCATAAATCCCTGGCCAGCAATTGCGCCATCAGCGCGACCATCAGCGCCGCGGGCAAGGCCCAGTTCCAGGGATCAGCCTGCCCGCCCGATCGCCAGGCACGCGCCAGCCCCGCCATCAGCGCCGCTAGGACGGGCAGCAACAGGACAAGAAAAATCGTCAGGCGGCGCGGTACCCTCATCCGCCCATCATTCAGCGCTGCTGCGGATCGCGGTCCATCGGCTTGCGCAGATTGGGATCGGGCTGGAGATCGGGCACGACCGGTGCCTGTTCCGGCGCGGGCTGCACACCGAGTTCAGCAAGCGGATCCTTGGGCGACACGGCATTGGTGGACGACAGCGTCGGCACCACCGGCGGTGGCAGCGCGGCATCATCCTGCCGCGCCTTGTCGATGACGATATTGGCCAACCCAACCAGCAACACGACACCAGCCAGACCGGTCAGCCCGATCTGGACGCGCTGCAACCCTTCCAGTCGGCGGGGTGTTTCAGCCATGCCTGCGCTCTTATGCTCTTCGCCGCGACCCGTGTCGGCGATCATGCAGTCTGCGCCAGCCAGGGAAAGACCGTCAAGCCCTTAGATTCCAGCCATTGCCGGTCATAGAGCGTCGACAGATAGCGGAACCCCGTATCGCACAGGATCGTCACGATCCGCTTGCCCGGCCCCAATTGCCGCGCCAGCGCGACCGCACCTGCGACATTGATGCCTGACGACAGACCCAGGCACAGCCCTTCCTCGGCGAGCAGGCGGCGGACCCATTCCAGACCTTCCTCGTCGGAAATGCGGAATTGCGTGTCGATCGGCGCGCCTTCCAGATTGGCGGTGATCCGGCCCTGCCCGATCCCTTCGGCAACGGAGCTACCCTCCGCCTTCAGCTCGCCGCAGGCATAATATTGATACAGGGCCGCGCCATGCGGATCACTAAGCGCAATGGTGATCGCCTCATCCTTGGCCTTGAGGCCCAATCCCACGCCCGCAATCGTGCCGCCGGTGCCCGCAGCACAGGTGAAACCGTCGATCCGGCCCTCCATCTGGGTCCAGATTTCCTCGGCAGTGCCGACGATATGCGCCTTGCGGTTGGCGATATTGTCGAACTGGTTGGCCCAGATCGCCCCTTCCGTTTCCTCCGCAAGGCGGCGCGATGTGTGGACGAAGTGACCGGGGTTCGAATAGGGCGCAGCCGGCACTGTCACCAGCTCCGCCCCCAGCGCACGCAGCGTATCCATCTTCTCGCGGCTCTGGGTTTCGGGCATGACGATGATCGTCTTGTACCCCTTGGCATTGGCGACCAGCGCCAGGCCGATGCCGGTATTGCCCGCCGTCCCCTCGACAATGGTGCCGCCGGGCTTCAGCAGCCCTTTCTCCTCAGCATCATTGACGATGAACAAAGCCGCGCGGTCCTTCACCGAAGCACCGGGATTGGCAAATTCGCACTTGGCGAAAATATCGCAGCCGGTCGCATCGGAGGGGCCGGCAAGGCGCACCATCGGCGTATTGCCGATCAGCGCGAGACTATGGGGTTGTAGCAGCATGACCCACGCATAGCGGACCCCGCGCACCTTTGCCAAGCAAGGGAATGATGGCCGCTCAAAAGAGCCGATTTCACCGCCACGTTAACCCCCGCCCTTCTCCCTGTCCCATCCCGGCACAGGGGCGAATCCGGGGAGGAAGTGGAAAGGAAATGCGGCTATGGGCGGCATGGGCGACAGCGGGTCGCGGCACATGAGGGCTTCACATGCAGGCGATCGGATGGAAAGGACACAGCACCATCATCGCTCTCGTCCTTGCCGCGCTCGTCGCGCCGCGCTTCATCACCGCCGCGCCGCTCGACATGCTCGACGGCCATCACGCCCAGGACGACCCGGCGGAGGAAGCCGCCGCCAACTTCCCCGGCTCCGCCTTCTTCTTCGCAGAGGGCGCTTTCGATCCTGTCCCCGGCGCGCTGACGGTCCAAAGCGAGCATGTCATGGGGCTGGACGAGGTCAAGGCTGCGCCCGCTGCCGTGTTTCGCGGCATCACCGGCCTCGACAGCTATCGCGCGCTCAATTGCCTGACGTCGGCTATTTATTATGAGGCCGGGAACGAGCCGGACGATGGTCAGCGCGCGGTGGCGCAAGTGGTCCTCAACCGCGTGCGCAGTCAGCTCTGGCCCAACACAGTATGCGGCGTCGTCTATGAAGGGTCGGAACGCATCGACTATAAATGCCAGTTCACCTTCAGCTGCGATGGCGCGATGGCGCGCCTGCCCGCCGCTGCCCAATGGGTGCGCGCGCGCCGGGTGGCGCAGGATGCGCTGGCGGGCCGCGTCTATGCGCCCGTAGGCCTCGCTACCCATTATCACACGCTGGCGGTGCGCCCCAACTGGTCGTCCAGCCTGCAACCGGTCGCAGTGATCGGCGCGCATATCTTCTACCGTAATCCCGGCTTCAACGGCACTCCCGCCGCCTTCCGCGCCGCCTATCTGGGGCGCGAAACGATATCGGGTCCGGCACGCCGGGTCTGGCCAGCCAAGCCGGTTGTCCCGGTCGAGGCGTTTGTCGCACCCTTCGGCAGCACCGCTCCCACCCTGCCATCGACCGGCTGGACCGCTCCCGTGACCCGCTCGGCCCCCGCCAATCGCGACGACAACCTGCCGGAATCCACCATCCGCCCGGAATATCGCAACAGCGGCCGCCCGATCGTCTGAGCCTCGACTTTTTTGCGGTTAACCCCCGCGATACCACCCAAATATCTGGAATCGCGCGGGATTAAAAATGCACTTTTTTGGGCATTCGCGGGAACCGAATGGCGATATTGTGGGTTCTCTATTTCGGATAGCAAATCTTTTGCCCCCCGCTCTTGCTATCCACACAATATGAGCCCGGAACGCCTCCCCCCCCCGACGCGTTCCGGGCTCAGATTTTTTGGGGCGTTTTTCTTCTTGAAATCATTAAATTTTTCGTGGTCGGAACGCTTGGGCCAGCGGCGGGTTCTGTATCCCGTCACTGGCATGGCTCACCCCATGCGGTCGCACGTTTCTCAAGGAGAGTTTCGATGACGAAAAAGATTCTCGCAGCCCTGCTGCTCACCGGGTCGCTGATGGTCGCCGCCTGCAACACGGTCGAAGGCGCAGGCCGCGACGTGCAGAGCGCTGGCAAGGCAGTGGAGAAGTCAGCGGACTGATTGCTTTCTGCTTTACGACTACCCGACTCCCAAGCATCGGCCCGCCCCTCAAAAAGGCGGGCCGCTTTTTGTTCAGGCCGACGCCTCTTCGGCTTCCTGCATCTTTGCCTGCCGCCGGTCGGTAAACCAGATCGCTAGGATCGTGATTTCGTAAAGCAGCAGCAGCGGAATCGCGAGCATCAGCTGCGACACGACATCGGGCGGGGTCAGCACCGCCGCGACGATGAAGGCCGCCACGATCATGTAACGGCGCAGGCCAATCAACTGCGCCCGGCTGACGAACCCGGCCCGGTTGAGCAGCATCAGCAGCACCGGCATCAGGAAACTGATCCCAAACGCCAATATGAACTGCATCACCAGTCCCAGATAGGCGTCTGCGCTCGGCAAAGCCTCGACCTGCAAGCCGCTGCTATTACCCTGAAACTCCAGAAAGAAGTGGAAGGCGGTCGGCATCACCACGAAATAGGCCAGGCTCGCGCCCAGACCGAACAGGAAGGGCGTCGCCAATATGAAGGGCAGCAGCGCCTTCTTTTCCTTGGCATAAAGGCCCGGCGCGACGAACGCCCATAGCTGGTTGGCGATGATCGGGAAGGACAGGCAGAAAGCGCCGAAAAAGGCGATCTTCACTTGCACGAAAAAGGCCTCGTACAGCTTGGTATAGACCAGCTTGCCGCCGCCATCGCCAAAGGCCTCTTTGAGCGGATGGACCAGGATCGCGAACAATTCGGCGGAAAAATAGAAACAGATCGCGCCAGTCAGCACCAGCGCATAGACGCATTTCAATAACCGCCCGCGCAATTCGATCAGATGGTCGAGCAAAGGCGCTTTGCTCTCGTCGATATCGCCGATCATGCCGCTGACCCGCTCTTGCCGTCAGCCGCCGCTTCCCCGGCCAGATAGGGCGGCGCATCATTGGCCGACGCCACGGGTGCCGACTGCGCCACAAAAGGCGGCGACCCGTCAGGCGCAGCCTCAGCGTCGCCCTCAGGCGAAGGCAGCGCTTCCATCGCAGGCGCGGCCACCTCTGGCGGATGCTCGTCCATGATCCGCTTATTCTGCGCGGCCCACTTCTTTTCCAGCTCCTCCAGCTCGACCTCGCGCACCATAGCGTCCAGCCCCGTGCGAAAGTGCCGCGCCATGCCCTGCGCCTTGCCCACGATCTGCCCCACCTTATAGAGTGCGCGCGGCAAATCCTTCGGCCCGATTACGATCACCGCAACGATGACGATCAGCAGAAACTCGGTCGAATCGATACCAAACATGCGTGGCTACCCTACCACCCGGCGCCTGAGCGTCAGGCCTTGGTCTTTTCTTCGGTAGCTGTGGTCGCATCCTGTTCGGGCACGCGATGACCCTCCAGCCGGGTCGCGGGCTTGGCAGGTGTGGCGACGTCATCATCGTCCGCCATGCCCTTCTTGAAGCTCTTGATACCCTTGGCCACGTCACCCATCAGGCCGGAAATCCGGCCGCCACCGAACAGCAGCATGACGACCAGGAGCACGATCACCCAGTGCATCAGCGAGAAGGAACCCATTTCAAATACTCCTGTAAGGCAACCTATCTAGGCCACATCATCGTCATTTTCCAGAACGGATTGCCCGCCCAGACCCTCCAGCGCCAAATCGACCGGATCGAGCAGCCCGGCCGCGCGCAGATCGTCGATGCCGGGCAGGTCACGGCGGCTGCTAAGCCCGAAATGTGACAGAAAATCTACGGTCGTTGCATAGATAAGCGGCCGCCCCGGCACCTCGCGCCGCCCCGCTGGCCGCACCCATCCCGACTCCATCAACACGTCCAGCGTCCCCTTGGCCACCTGCACGCCGCGGATCGCCTCTATCTCGGCGCGGCTGACCGGCTCATGATAGGCGATGATCGCTAAAGTCTCCATCGCAGCGCGCGACAATTTGCGCGCCTCGTCCTTCTCGCGCCGCAAGATATGCGCCAGGTCCGCCGCCGTCTGAAAATGCCAGCGCCCGCCCCGCTCGACCAGATTGATGCCGCGCCCGGCATAATCGTCGGACAGTTGCCGGAGCGCCGCGGCCAGATCGCCCGCATCGCCGACATGCAGCCGCAATTCGGCAGGTGTCAGCGGCGCTTCGGCCACGAACAGGGCCGCCTCCACCGCGCGCAGATAATCGTCCGGCTCCCCGTTCATGACTCCGCCTCCAAATCCGGCACTCCGGCGCGCAGATAGATGGGGTGGAAAATCCCCTCCTGCTGGATTTCCAGCCGCCCCTGCCGCGCCAGTTCCAGCGCAGCAACGAAACTGCTCGCCAGCGCCGACTTCGCCTTGGCGCTGTCCAGCCCCTTGGGCAAAAACGCCTCCAGCCGCGTCCAGTCGATCGCTGCGCCGACCAGCGCGCCGACTCGCTGGATCGCCTCGTCCAGCGTCATCACCGGCCTCACGGCGATGACATGGACGGCAGGCTGCGTCCGCGCACGAATCTGGCCATAGGACTGGATCAGGTCATAGAGGCTCGCCTGCCACTTGGCCTTGCGCACCAGCCGCAGCCCTTCGGGCTTGCGCCGCACGAACACATCACGCCCCACCCGGTCACGCGCCATCAGCCGCGCCGCCGCGTCGCGCATCGCGTGCAGCCGCTGGAGCCGCAATTGCAGCCGCAACGCCATTTCTTCGGGACTGGGATCGGCCTGCTCCTGACGCGGCAGCAGCAAGGCGGATTTGAGATAGGCCAGCCACGCCGCCATCACCAGATAATCCGCCGCCAGCTCCAGCTTCAACTGCTGCGCGCCATCGATAAATTGCAGATATTGCTCAGTCAGCGCCAGGATCGAAATCTCGCGCAAATCCACCTTCTGCGACCGCGCCAGCGTCAAGAGCAGATCAAGCGGTCCCTCCCATGCGTCGAAGCTGACGGTCAGCGTGTCGGGGCTGGGGATGGCGGGGGCAATGAACAGGTCGTCCACGTCTAGACCCTCCCCCATGGGCCCGGATTATGACATATGAATCTTTCCAGCTCACACAGTTGCTTGTGACGAGAAATGGATGCTGAAATAAATTCAGCATGACGTTGGAGGGATAACCGAACGTCATGCGCAATAATCCCCCCCCTATGGGAGGAATTTTCGAGTTCGCCCCTCAAGCCGCCACCAACCCCAGCAGACTGTCCCGCATCGTCAACAACTCGCCCAGCTCCGGCTGATCCCCGCCGCGCACTACTGACGCCATTGCCCGGTCGAGCCGCGCACGTCCCGCATCCCCCATCTCCGGCAGCTTCTCGGCAATGCCCACCATATCGTGCATCCGCCCCCAGCAATTGAGCGCCAGATCGCACCCCGCCGCCACCACGCCCGCCGCCAGATCGGGAATGCTGCCCTGCAACGCCTTCATGTCCAGATCGTCCGACATCAACAGCCCGTCAAAGCCGATTCGCCCGCGGATAATCTCCTCGATCACCGTCGGGGACAGGCTGGCGGGGCGCTCCGCATCCCAGGCAGTGTAAACGACATGCGCGGTCATCCCCATCGGCGCGTCGCGTAGCCGCTCGAACGGTTGCAGATCGCTTGCCAGCGCGTCCGCGTCCGCGCGCACCACCGGCAGTTCCAGATGGCTGTCGACCAGCGCGCGGCCATGGCCCGGCATATGCTTGACGATGCCGACCACCCCGCCATCGGCCAGCCCTTCCAGCGTCGCCCGCCCCAGCGCAGCGACCCGCATCGGCTCCGCGCCCAATGTGCGGTCGCCCATGATGTCGCTCGCCCCTTCCTGCCGCACGTCCAGCAGCGGCAGCGCATCGACCGTAATGCCGACCTCCGCCAGCGTGAGCGCAATGGCGCGGGCATTGGCGCGGGCCGCCGCGATCGCGCTCGACGGCGCGACATCATAGAGCCGGTCGAACAGCGCCCCAGCCGGAAAGGTCGGCCAGACCGGTGCCTGCATCCGCGCCACCCGGCCACCCTCCTGATCGATCATGATCAGCAGGTCGTCGCGGCCATGCAGCGCCCGCAAATCGTCGGTCAGCGCATGCAACTGCGCCCGATCGACAATATTGCGCCGAAACAATATGTATCCGGCAGGTTGTGCGTCGACGAAAAACGCGCGTTCGTCAGGGGTCAGTGTTGCGCCAGACAGGCCGAAGATGACGGGTTTCATGCGGAAGATGGTAGCGCCAAGTCCCGCCCCTGTCGAAGGCGAATTGACGAGCGGCGATCAGGCTGGCGCAGCCGCCGCCGACCTTTCCGCATCCATCATCGCCTGCAACATGCGCCGCCCCTCTACTGCGTTGCGATCGGTCTTGATCAGCAGTTCGTCAGGATTCTCACCGACGATCGCCAGCATCTTCTCAATCTCTTCAGTGGCGAACTTGTCCTCCTCCAGCACGGGCCTCAGATAATCGAACATGAAATCCATGCCCTCCACATCCTCCGACGCCATGGCGAAGAAATAGATGCAACTGTGCGGCGTCGCGGGCGTGACGGCATGATAGACCCGGCTGGTCACAATCGTTTCGCCGGCATGTTCGGGGTGGTTCTGCGGATAGGCCATATCGCCAATCCCCGCATGAAAGCCCGGCAGGTAGAAATCCATCCCCGTCACCCGATCGATCTTGCCCGCATAGCGCCCGCTCGCCGCCATCACCGCCGGCGCTTCGGCATTGCGGATATATCGGCGGCAACTCAGAAATCCGGGGCGCTTGACCAGCTCTTCGGGTGCCCGCGCATTCTCCACCGTGCCAATGCTGCTGGCGTGGAGGAAGGCAAGGTGCGACAGATCGAGCAGATTGTCGTTGAGCAACTGGTAGCGCCCCTGCACCTCCTGCACATAAAATGGCCGCGCCGTCATGCCCGTCGCGGTCACGCCAATCTCCTCCAGGTCCGGCAGCAGCGCGACGTCGGCCTTGTCCGCGTCTCCCATCCATATCCACGCCCACAGCCCATGTTCGACCAATGGATAGGTCGGGATCTTGTAGGCGTGCGGAACGACGTCCTGCGACGGAATATCGACGCATTTGCCATCCGCGCCAAAGGCGATACCATGATAGCCACAGACGATCGTATCACCTGTCAGGCAGCTTTTGCCCAAGGGAAAATGCCGGTGCGGACAGCGCCCGCCAACCGCAACCGCCTCGCCGTCTTCCTTGCGATAGAGGACGACCGGCTGGTTCAGGACCGTGCGTGCCAGCAGATCGCGGCCCAGTTCGTTACGAAACGCGGCAACATACCAGCCATTGCGGACGGCAAAAGACCCTTCCCGAAACGGATACATGACATCTCTCCCTGACAAAGGCCCGCATCGCCGCGTGTCGCGATCAATGCCGACCCAGATAAACTAACAGTGTTAGTCTAACATCGTTAGGGAGTGCGATCAAGGCCATGAATGAGCGCGTCCAGCCCCGCCGCAAAGGCCGTGTCAATCGGCAGCCGGGATTGCAGATAGGCCGCATTCGGTCCCTGTGCGAAGGTGGTCCAGCCCGTGACCAGCGCCTGCACCGACGCCTGCATCATGATTGCCCGCTCCGGCGCCAGTCCCAGCGCAATCAGTGGTGTGGCGATCGCATCCTGCATCGCTTCCAGCACTTCGATCGGCTGTCCCGCACCCAGGATCAGCCGTCCCGCGTCGCGTGTCGCATTCTGCGCCTGCCACAACGCCATGCCGAACCCGCGCAACCAGTCGCGCCAGTCGGTACAAGCCGGGATTTTGGTCAGGCAATCGGTGAAGATGCTTTCGGCCAGAAGCGCCAGCAGCATATTCTTGTCCGCGACGTGCCAGTAGAGCGAGGGCGCTTTGACATCGAGACGTGCCGCGACCTTGCGCAGGCTCAGCTGGTCCAGCCCCTGCTCGTTCAGCACATCCAGTGCCGCCGCCGCGATCGTGGCGCGGGTCAGTTTCCGTTCGGTCATGCCCCTCTTTCGGGCAGCATGACGCCTATGTCCATCGCAGGGCGAAGGCTCAGTTGACCACCATGCAGCTTTCGCCCGCGACCTTCAGCTTGCCGCAGATCAGGCTGGCCTGCCCGCCCGCACTCGCCCGCAGGCGATAGACGGTGCTGCCGCCCACTTCTGCCGGCTCGACGACCATGGTGAGCGGCGCGAGATAGGCAAAGCGCTTGGACAGACGGGTCCAGGCGTCCTTGGCGCCGGCCGCGCTGCCATAGGCACCCAGCTGGATCAAAGCGCCGCCCGGTGCCGCCTTGGGCGCGACCGCTGCGCGATCCCTGGTTTCGTCAGCGACACGGGCGCTCACGCTCTGTGCGGGCTTGGCCGGGACGACAGGCTTGGTCCCCGTGGGCGCAGGTGCGGACTTGGTGATCGGCGCTTCCGGCACGCGGCTGGCATCGATCCGCCCGTCGCGCAGCACGCCCTCGCTTGCCGCGAAGCTCGCGTCGCCTTCGCCATCGAACTTCTTGGCGTCGGCTTCATTGGCAGCGATCTTGTAATTGTCGGCAGGCGCCGCGATCAGCTGGCCCTCGCCCGCTGCGCCCGGACCATTGCGATTCTGCACCCACCATATGCCCGCCACGACGACGCCAATCAGCGCAAGGCCCAGCAGGATCAGGCACAGCAGACGCAGCGGCGAGATGCCATTTTCATCCTCGTCATCGACCGCAGGCTCCAGCCAAGGCAGCCGGTCCTCATCGTCAAAATCCAGCCGGCCCCGTGCATAATCGCCCATCGTCCGAAACTCCGCCCGCTCTAGTTCAGCTCAGTCAATGCCGCCACGCCCATGAGCGCAAGGCCATTGCGTATAATCTGCCCTATTCCACGGCTCAGGAAAAGCCGCGACGACGTGAGCGCCGGATCGTCGGCCAGAATCACGCGCGCGCGCGGATCGTCATTGCCCATATTCCACCAGCCATGAAAAGCCGAAGCCAAGTCGTTAAGATAAAATGCAATTCTGTGCGGTTCGCGGGTCAGCGCCGCCCCTTCGACCACGCGCGGGAACTGCGCCGCCAGCTTGATCAGCCCAAGCTCCGCTGTCCCAAGCAGGGACAGGTCCGGCGCTGGCAGCACGATCCCCGCCTCTTCCGCCCGCCGCCCCAGCGAGGAAATGCGCGCATGGGCATATTGGACATAGAATACCGGATTGTCCTTCGACGCCTCCACCACCTTGGCGAAGTCGAAATCCATCTGCGCGTCGGCCTTGCGCGTCAGCATGGTGAAGCGGACGACATCCTTGCCCACTTCCTGCACGACATCGGCCAGCGTCACGAAATTGCCCGCCCGCTTGGACATTTTCACCGGCTCGCCATCGCGCAGCAGCCGCACCATCTGGATGAGCTTGACGTCGAAGCGCGCCTTGCCCTCCGTCAGCGCGGCAACCGCCGCCTGGATGCGCTTGACCGTGCCGGCATGGTCCGCGCCCCAAATATCGATCAACTGGTCCGCGCTCTGGGCCTTCTGATAATGGTATGCCATGTCGGCACCGAAATAGGTCCAGCTTCCGTTCGACTTCTTGATCGGCCGGTCCTGATCGTCGCCGAACTTGGTCGACCGGAACAGCGGCAGCACGACCGGCTCCCAGTCATCAGGCAATTCGCCCTTGGGCGCTTCCAGCACGCCGTCATAGACCAGGTCATGCGCGCGCAGCCAGGCTTCGGCCTCGTCCGGCTTGCCCGCCGCCTGCAATTCGGCTTCGGACGAAAATACGTCGTGCTTGATTCCCAGTTTCCCCAAATCCTCACGGATAAGGATCATCATATATTCGACGGCACGCTTACGAAAAAGCCCAAGCCATTCTGATTCTGGCTTGTCTTTATAGGTGTCGCCAAAGTCATGCATCAAGGCCTCACCGACCAAGACCAAATAGTCGCCGGGATAAAGACCTTCGGGGATCGTGATCGCTTCACCCAGCGCCTCGCGATAGCGCAGATGCGCCGACCGGGCGAGGACGTCCACCTGCCCACCCGCATCATTGATATAATATTCGCGGATCACCTTATGCCCGGCATATTCCAGCAGGGTCGCAAGCGCATCGCCCACTACAGCGCCCCGGCAATGGCCCATATGCATCGGACCGGTCGGATTGGCGGACACATATTCGACATTGACGGTCACGCCCTGCCCGATGTCGGATCGGCCATAATCATCGCCTTCTTCCGCCAGCACAGCGAGTTCCGAACGCCATGTCACATCGGTCAGCGTCAGGTTGATGAAGCCCGGCCCGGCGATCGACGCACTCGCCACCTCGGTCAACCCCTCCAGCTTTTCCACGATCGCCTCGGCCAGCGCGCGCGGGTTCGTCCCCGCAGGCTTGGCCAGCACCATCGCCGCGTTGGTCGCCAAATCGCCATGGGACGCATCGCGCGGCGGCTCGACCGTCACCGGCTTGCGATTGAGACCTGTCGGCAGGACGCCATCGGCCTCCAATATGTCCAGCACAGTGTCGAGATGGGCGGTGAAACGGGTATAGAGGGACATCAGATTATATCCTGCATCACAAATATACCGTTCGTCCTGAGTAGCCATTGAGCGAAGTCGAAATGGCGTATCGAAGGATCAAGCGCAGCGTGTGATGCTTCGATATGGGCCTTCGGCTTCGCTCAGTCCCTACTCAGCACGAACGGAGAAAGGTAAATCCGGTAGAGCCGTTAGCGCGTGGCGTTATATTTGAGCTGGTCCTGGGTCAGGTTGAACCCCACGAGCAACTCGAAGCTGGTTCGCTGCAGTGCCGCCTTGACGTCGGGCTGGGCGAAGGGATCGATCGCGGCATCCGCGTCGCCTGCCTTGCGCTTTTGCGTAATCTTGGCCTGAATGTCGGCGGGCAGCGATGCCGACGCCTTGTCCACATAGGAACCGGCCTTCGCCTGCGCACTGGCGCGATATTCGCCTGCGGCAAAGTTCAGCGTGACCTGGCCGACCCGCTTGGCGACCACGGCATTGCCGCCGCGCACCACGGCGGAGAAATAGGGCAAGGTCACCTGCCGCGCCACGCTGGCGTCGCTGCGCCGGGCATTTACGGTGAAGCTGGCCTCGGTGTAGAATTGCGCACCATCGGTGCAGGTCGACCGCAAATTGGTGATGTCCGCCACCACATCGATCGCCGCTGCGTCACGGCTCTGCGCCGGATTGAACAGGGTGATGTCGCCCGTATAGGCAGGCACAGCCGCCGTAGGGCAAGCGGAGCGCACCGCGACAATGCCGCCGGTCGCGTCGATTTCACCCCGGCGCGAACAACCCGCCAGGGCCAGCGCCACCATGCCGGTCGTAACGATCCGGGCCAGAACGGCGCGAGACGGGGCAGTATGAGACAGGCTGATATTCCTTGGCACAGGCAGAAATTCCTTGGCATGGCCCGTCGGCCAGAAGCTTTGCGCTTCCTTATCCATCCCCCGCCGCTCGCGCAACCGCAAGGAAGCGGCTTTCCTCCCGGCCCACATTCGCCTAAGCGCAAAGCCATGACCGACAGCGCCGCCGCCCGCCCGCCCATGACCCTTTTGATCGCCGCACCGCGCGGTTTCTGCGCCGGGGTCGACCGCGCCATCATCATCGTCGAACGGGCGATCGAAACCTATGGCGCGCCGGTCTATGTCCGCCATGAAATCGTCCATAACAAATATGTCGTGGACAGCCTGAAGGCCAAGGGCGCGATCTTTGTCGAGGAACTGGACCAGGTGCCGGACGGCGTGCCGGTCGTCTTTTCCGCCCATGGCGTACCCAAGGCGGTGCCTGCGAAGGCGGAAGAACGCGGCCTTTCCTATCTCGACGCCACCTGCCCGCTGGTCAGCAAGGTTCATCGTCAGGCCGAACGGCAGGTCAAGGATGGCCGCCACATATTGTTCATCGGGCATAAGGGGCATCCCGAAGTCATCGGCACCTTCGGTCAGGTACCGGACGGCACCATGACCCTGATCGAGACTGTCGAGGATGCGCAGGCCTTCACCCCGGCCGATCCCGCCAATCTCGCCTTCCTGACCCAGACCACCCTGTCGGTCGATGACACCGCCGCGATCGTCGCCACCCTACAAGAGCGCTTCCCTGCGATCGTCGCGCCAAAGGGGGAGGATATCTGCTACGCCACCTCCAACCGCCAGACGTCAGTGAAGGCGATCGCCCCGCGCTGCGACGCGCTCTATGTCATCGGCGCGCCCAACAGTTCCAATTCGCTGCGGCTGGTCGAAGTGGCCGAACGCGAAGGCACCCCCGCCCGCCTGATCCAGCGTGCCGACGAGATCGACTTTGCCTGGCTCGAAGGCGTCACGACGCTCGGCCTCACCGCTGGCGCTTCCGCGCCCGAAATACTGGTGCGCGAAGTGGTCGAAGCCATCGCCACCCGCTTCACCGTGACCGAGGAGCAGGTCGAAACCGCGCGGGAAACCATCGCCTTCAAGCTGCCGCGCGGGCTGGAGACGGCATAAGTCATGGCCGTCTATACCCATGTTCCCGCCGAAGAGATTGATGCCTTCCTCACCCGCTATGACGCAGGCCGCCTCGTGTCGGCCAAGGGCATTGCCGAAGGGGTGGAGAATAGCAATTATCTGCTCGAAACCACCGGCCATGATGGTTCCGGCCACCGCTATATCCTGACCCTCTATGAAAAGCGTGTGGATGAGGCCGACCTGCCCTTCTTTATGGACCTGCTCGACCATCTGGGCGCGCGCGGCTGTCTCGTCCCACGCTTCATCGCCGACCGGAACGGCCAGCGGCTCCAGACGCTGTCGGGCCGCCCCGCCTGCCTCATTGAATTTCTGACCGGCATTTCGCTCACTGAACCAACGCCTGAACAAGCCCGCGCGACTGGCGCGGCGCTGGGCGAGCTGCATCGCGCGGCGGAAGGCTTCCCGCTTGAACGGCGCAATACGCTGGACCTTGCAGGCTGGCATGATCTGGCGGACAAATGCGGCGAGGATTTCGACCAGATTGCGCCGGGCCTTGCCGTCCGCGTCCGCGACGAACTCGCCTTTCTCGATGCCCATTGGCCCGCCGATCTGCCCCGCAGCGTCATCCATGCCGATCTGTTTCCCGACAATGTGCTGATGCTGGGCGAAAAGGTTACGGGCCTCATCGACTTTTATTTCAGCTGCACCGACATTCGGGCCTATGACCTCGCCATCACCCACAGCGCCTGGGTATTCAGCCATGACGGCGCGACCTTCTTTGCCGATCGCGCGGCAGCGCTGGGCGCAGGTTATGACGCCGCCCATGGCCTGACTGACGCGGAACGCGCCGCCTTCCCGATATTGTGCCGGGGCGCGGCGCTGCGCTTCCTGCTGACCCGCGCCTATGATTGGATCAACACGCCGCCTGACGCGCTGGTGACCCGCAAGGACCCGCTCGCCTATCTGCGCCGCCTCGATTTCTACGCCAGCGCCAATCCGGCGGACCTGCTGGGCGCCTAACTCCAACATCCGTTCGTTTCGAGCGAAGTCGAGAAACCGACTGGCAGTGCAAGGCTAATAATGACCGAAACCCCCACAGTCGATATTTTCACCGACGGCGCGTGCAAGGGCAACCCCGGCCCTGGCGGCTGGGGCGCTGTGCTGCGTTTTGGTGATACGGAAAAGGAAATGTCGGGCGGCGAAGCCCTGACCACCAACAACCGCATGGAGATGATGGCGGCGGTCGAGGCGCTCAATGCGCTCAAGAAACCCTGCCGCGTGACGCTCCACACCGACAGCAAATATGTCATGGACGGCATCACCAAATGGGTGTTCGGCTGGCAGAAGAAGGGCTGGCGCACCGCAGACAACAAGCCGGTCAAGAATGTCGAAATCTGGCAGGCGCTATTGAAAGCCGCCGCCCCGCATCAGGTGACGTGGAAATGGGTCAAGGGCCATGCCGGACACCCTGAAAATGAACGCGCCGACCGTCTGGCCAGTGCCGCAGCCGACAATTTTCGTCGCTAGAGACATATCCCAAGCAACGGCCTATCTTGCCAGCCACGCCGCCAGACCCCAAAGTGAGTCTTCGGGGGGAACGATGACAGAAAATCTAGCAAAACGTAGCGTAATTTCCAAACCAAGAGCGCGCTTCATCCGCGAGACGGCGGACGTGCGACGGCAGGCCCTGATCGAGGCGACCGCACGCTGCCTTGCCGAGAAAGGCGTCGCCGGCACCTCCGTCCGCGCCATCTGCGCCCGCGCGGGCGTGTCGTCGGGCCTGCTCACCCATTATTTCGATGGCGTCGATGCGCTTATCGTCGCCACCTATGAGGATGTCGGTGCGCGAGTCTCCGCTGCGCTCGAACAGGCGGTCGAGGAAGCGGGCGCCGATCCGCGTGACCAGTTGCGCGCCTGCCTCCAGGCCAATTTCCGCGCGCCGATCCTCGATCCCGATCTGCTCGCGACCTGGACCGCCTTCTGGAGTCTGGTCAAGACCGACCCCCGCATCGCCGCCATCCATGCCGACGTCTATGGCGGCACCCGCGCCCAGCTCGAATCGCTTTTGTGCGCTATCGTGCCGGAAATGCCGCAGGACCGCGCCCGGCTCGCCGCGATCAGTCTGACTGCGCTGGTCGATGGCCTTTGGCTGGAAATCTGCCTCGACTCGACAACATTCTCGGCGGACGAAGCGCAGGCCATGGTCGAACGCGCCATGATGCTGGCACTCGGCCAATGGCGCGATGAGTGGGTCGATCAATCCGACAGGCCGTGATCGCTTTTCTCACTATCCAAGTCCGAGAAAACCAATTTCCCTTGGGCCGTCGCCTTCCCTACATGGTGTTCGCAACAGCAACCCCTCAGAAGGACCTGACAAGCCCATGGCTCTTATCAACACCACCATCAAGCCGTTCGCCGCGACCGCCTATAAAGAAGGCAAGTTCGTCGACGTCACCGACGCGGACGTGAAGGGCAAGTGGGCGATCTTCTTCTTCTACCCCGCCGACTTCACCTTCGTCTGCCCAACCGAGCTGGAAGATCTGGCCAGCATCTACCCGACGCTCCAGGGTCTGAACGTCGAAGTCTATTCGGTATCGACCGACACCCATTTCAGCCACAAGGCCTGGCACGACACCTCGCCTGCCATTGGCAAGATCAACTATTATATGCTGGGTGACCAGTCGGGTACGATCACCAACAATTTCGACGTGATGCGCCCCGGCGTTGGCCTGGCCGATCGCGCGACCTTCCTGGTCGATCCCGAAGGCGTGATCCAGTTCATGGAAATCACCTCCGAAGGCGTTGGCCGCAACGCGACCGAACTGCTGCGCAAGGTGAAGGCTGCGCAATATGTCGCCGCGCACCCCGGCGAAGTCTGCCCGGCCAAGTGGGAAGAAGGCGAAACCACCCTCGCCCCCTCGCTCGACCTGGTCGGCAAAATCTAAATAACGGTTCCCCAAGCGGGTCGCAAAGTGGCTCGGAGTGGAACCTCTCCTCCGCTCCGGGCCATATTTGTATCTAACGTAAGGATTATTCCATGCTCGACGCCACCCTGACGCAGCAGCTCAAGGCCTATCTGGTCAACATCCGTGAGCCGATCGAACTCGTCGCCTCTCTGGGTGACGACAATAAATCGCGCGAACTGGGCGATCTGCTCAACGAAATCGCCGCCCTGTCCGACAAGGTGACCGTCACCACCGGCACCGACAAGCGCGTCCCCAGCTTCATGATCCGCCGCGTCGGCACCGACATCGGCGTGCGCTTTGCCGGCATCCCGATGGGCCATGAATTCACCAGCCTCGTCCTCGCCCTGCTCCAGGTCGGCGGTCACCCATCAAAGGCCGCGCAGGACCTGATCGAACAGGTCAAGGGGCTGGACGGCGACTTCGCCTTCGAAACCTATTTCTCCCTCTCCTGCCAGAATTGCCCTGATGTTGTGCAGGCCTTGAACCTCATGAGCGTCCTCAACCCCCGCATCAGCCACGTCGCCATCGACGGCGCGCTGTTCAAGGCGGAGGTGGACGAGCGCAAGGTGATGGCCGTCCCCACCATCTTCCTGAACGGCGAACCCTTTGGCTCTGGCCGGATGGAACTGGAGCAGATCGTCGCGAAGATCGATAGCGGCGCCGCCACCCGCGCCGCCGAGAAGATCCGGAAACAGGAGCCTTTCGAGGTTCTCGTCGTCGGCGGCGGACCTGCCGGGGCTGCGGCAGCCATCTATGCCGCGCGCAAGGGCATCCGCACCGGCGTCGCCGCCGAACGCTTCGGGGGCCAGGTGCTCGACACGATGGACATCGAAAATTTCATCTCTGTGTCCCGCACCGAAGGGCCAAAGCTGGCGTCCGCACTGGAAGCCCATGTGAAGGATTATGATGTCGAGATCATGAACCTGCAAAAGGCGACCAAGCTGATCCCCGCCCGCACCAAAGGCGGCTATCATGAGGTCGTGCTGGAAAATGGCGCGTCGCTCAAGGGCCGCACCCTCATCCTCTCCACCGGCGCGCGCTGGCGGCAGATGGGCGTGCCGGGCGAGGAAGAGTATCGCAACAAAGGCGTGGCCTATTGCCCCCATTGCGACGGCCCCCTGTTCAAGGGCAAGCGCGTCGCGGTGATCGGCGGCGGCAATAGCGGTGTCGAAGCCGCGATCGACCTGGCGGGCATCGTCGCCCATGTGACGCTGATCGAGTTTGACAGCCAACTCCGCGCCGACGCGGTGCTGCAACGTAAGCTCGCCAGCCTGCCCAACGTCAAGATCATCACCTCGGCGCTCACCAGCAAGGTCGACGGCAATGGCGAACGCGTCACCGGCCTGTCCTACAAGGACCGCAACAGCGGCACCGAACATGACATCGAACTGGAAGGCATCTTCGTCCAGATCGGCCTGGTTCCCAACACCGAATGGTTGAAGGACGCCGTCGCCCTCTCCCCCCGCGGCGAAATCGAAATCGACGCCCGCGGCGAAACCAGCGTGCCGGGCATCTTCGCGGCAGGCGACTGCACGACGGTGCCTTACAAGCAGATCGTCATCGCCATGGGTGCTGGATCAACGGCCGGGTTGTCGGCGTTCGACTATCTGATCCGCCTGCCCGCGAGCGAAGAAGCCGCACAGGCAGCGTGACGAGATAAGTCCGACAGCGAGTTGGACATATGTAAAGCGGCCGATCCGGGGACGGATCGGCCGCTTTTTTGTGGGTTGGGGAGTGGCCGAGTTACTCCAGTTTTGGTCGCCCGCGCTCGATAAGATAGTTCCTGTAAGCAGCCAGTTAGCACTCTGGAGGTGCGGGGCGCAGGTGCAAAGCCTGCCCTTGCCGTTAACAGCACCACTCGCCTCTATTGAGCATGGGCTGGAGCAGCTTGTTGCTCCGTGACAGTCTTATAGTGAGGGGCAGGGCAATGGCGTCGATTGCATCATCAGATGGTGGATGGAGGAAGCATCCGCCAGATAATCAGCTTATAAAGTCTTTGATTGCTTTTACAGCTTCGAGGAAGTTTTGAACCCAAGAGAAGTCCTCAGGATAGCGGATGGCAAGCTCGTTCAATGGACCAGCCGCCGCCGCAGATGCTAAAATTAACCCGCCACCCAACAGAGCCAAGGCCGCACCTTTATCTACGCCTTGTTTGACCTGCTGCATGATGCCATCAAAACGAGCGATGATCGCACGCGCTATGGCGCTGTAAAGACTTTGCGCAGCCCGAACTAGGAAAAAGGAAGATATCGGATCTTCATCTCCATTGTCTTCGACAAGAACGTTCATATCGTCCAATAATGGCTGTGATACTGAACCTTGGTTGTCGGCAAGCCTTTTGAGCGCCTCTTTCGCCGCATCGCCGATTTTGGCATCAGCCTTCGCTGCTTCCGCCTCATGTAGAAATTTATGCCATTCCGAATGCTGGGCAGTCAGTCGGCTGGCGGTGTCGATGAACGCACGGATGTCGCCGATTGTGGACTCGAGTAACTGGTCTTGGATGCCTATAAGCGAATGGCGAAGGGCGTGTATCTGACAGCCAAGACGGACACAGCTTTGTCCAGTCAGTTCTGTAGAGAGAATCGATCGGATGCGAGCAAACCTGCGTTCGAATGCCTCTCCTGCGTTGGTCAAAAGCAAACAGAGAGCCTGTGCGTCTTCCAGACAGTCACGGCGCACAGCTTCTATATTATCCGGCGACGACATGAATCCATCCCTTCCCCCCGGATCGTGCCGGACAAGCTGGCCATTATAGACTTGCGCACCTAGCGGGCTCAATGGTGGAGATATGTTATGGAACTTCAGCTGATTGACCGACTTGCGACTTTTTTCCAGAATAGATAGTTTATCTTTTTGCCGACTCTGGTTCGTTACTTCCCGAACCGCGCCATTTTCGTCTTGAAACCAAGAACTTTTGCAAGCGGCGCACCTGACTTGTCGTCCTCCCTCTCCGATAGCATCATCCGGGACGATATAGCGCGTTAGACATACTGGGCAGGACAAACGCATTGCTAACCGAACTCCATCCATCGCGCATTTTCATCTAGATGATGCAGGTGGCGATGATTTGATACAACAACAGACATTCTATTTCAGGTTGTGGCGAGCGTGAACGCTTCTAAAATCTGCTTGCGCGAAGGTCTACGTAACCCGGCTGGTGTTTCAAACCTGCCTGTCAGCAATCGTACCCCGCCTGCCCCCTCAGCGCCGACCCCAGACACCGAAAATATCCGGGTCGATCTCCAGCAGCGGCACCCGCGTCGCCGCGCCCGTCCGCCTGTCGCTGCCGCCCATCCCGAACGTCACCACGCTGCTCCCTGCATCACCCACCACTAGCGGGTCGAGCAGGATCGCGGCGTTCAGCCGGTTGCTGGTCACCTCCGTCAGCGTGCCGATCTGCGTCAGCGCGAACAACTGCCGGGCAAAGGCATAGGGCAGGCGGATGCAGCCATGGCTGGCGGGGTAGCCGGGATTATGCCCGGCGTGGAGCGCGATGCCGTCCCAGGTCAGCCGCTGCATGAAGGGCATGGGCGCATTGCTGTAGAGGTTGGAGCGATGCCACTGCCGCTTTTGCAGGATTGGGAAGCTGCCGGTGGGGGTGCGGTGACCCTTCGTCCCCGTCGACACGCTGGCCGCGCCGATCAGCCGGTCACCGCGATAGACATGCACACGCTGCCGCGCGATGCTGACGATCAAATAGAGCGGCCCGCTGGCAGCGCCATCGTCAGCCCAGCGAAACGCGCCGGGTGCCAACGGCATATCCGCCAGCTCCGCCCGCGCGGACGGCACGCCCATAGCCAGGCAGCACAGCAGGACGAACAGCCGGGGGAAAAGCATAAACCTTTCTTAACCATAAGCCCGCCGCGCGCCAGAGGGGCAGAAATCGCTTTACCGCAACGGTCCCGACTTGGGACAGGGCGGCGCGTCGCGCCACCTCCGTTCGTTTGGGCCGCCCTAAATCAGCACCATCTGCGCCACCGGGGCAAAGCTGCGCCGGTGCAGCGGGGTCGGCCCATGGGTGCGCAGCGCGGCGAGATGCTGCGCGCTGCCATAGCCCTTGTTGCTTTCCCAGCCATAATGGGGGTGGCTGGCCGCCGCCTCCAGCATCATCCGGTCCCGCGCTTCCTTGGCCAAAATGGAGGCCGCGGCGATCGACAGGCACAGCGCGTCCCCGCCGATGACCGCTGTGGCGGGCCATCGCCAGTCCGGCACCCGGTTGCCATCGACCAGCACATGCTGGCAATCCTGCCCCAGCGCCTCGACCGCCCGCGTCATCGCCAGCATTGTCGCCCAGAGGATATTGATCTGATCGATCTCCTCGACACTGGCCACCCCCAGCCCCCAGCAGATTGCGCGCGCCTTGATCTCCCCCTCCAGCGCCGCGCGGCGACTGGCCGAGAGTTTCTTGCTGTCATTCAGCCCCTCCGGGCAATCCTCCGCGCGCAAAATCACAGCGGCGGCAACCACCGGCCCGGCCAGCGGTCCCCTGCCCGCCTCATCCACCCCGGCGACGAGCCCCGGATGATGGCGCAGTTCATGGGTGAAATCAGGCATGAAAATGCGCAAGAAATTCTGGCGGCGCACCCATCGGCCCATGCCCGCCGCCCAGCCCCGGCGCGATCGTCAGCGCCGCGCGCACATAAGCCCGCGCCCGCGCAATCGCGGGAGCAAGCGCCATCCCCTGTCCCAGCCCGGTCGCAATCGCGCTCGCCAATGTGCAACCGGTGCCGTGCGTATGTGGCGTGTTGATGCGCGGGTCGGTCCAATCGGTGACCAGCCCCTCTGGCCCGACCAAGCGGTCGACCAGCAGCGCACCCACGCCATGCCCGCCCTTGGCCAGCACATGCGTGCCGAACCGCGCGGCAATGCCCTCGCCGCCCAATGCCGCCAGTTCGGGAATATTGGGCGTTACCAGCGTCGCGATCGCCATCAATTTCTCGAACGCCGCAATTGTCGCCGCATCGGCCAGCACCGACCCGCTGGTCGCCACCATCACCGGATCAAAGACGATCGGCACGTCGCTCAGGCCAGTTAGCAGTTCCGCCACCGCCATCGCCGTCTCTGCCGATCCGATCATGCCGATCTTCACTGCATCCACGCCAATATCGCTGATGCAGCTGTGCATCTGCGCCAGCACCATGTCCGTCGGCACCGGATGCACGCCCTGCACCCCCAGCGTATTCTGCGCGGTGATCGCGGTGATCGCGGTCATGGCGTGGCCGCCCAGCATCGTGACCGCTTTCAAGTCCGCCTGGATACCCGCACCGCCGCCACTGTCGGACCCGGCGATGATCAGGATGCGCGCGATGCTCATCCCTTATAATGGCGCATGGTGGACGCGGGATTGCCCGCCAGCGCCTTGCCTGTGCGGCTCGGTCGGTCCATCAGTTCACCGCCGCAATTGGGGCAGCGATCGTCCAGTGCCTCGGCACAGGGCGCGCAGTATGTGCATTCGAACGAGCAGATGAACGCGCCGGGTTCATCGGCGGGCAGGTCCGTGCCGCAGCGTTCGCAGTCGGGGCGCATTTCAAGCATTGAGCCAACTCCCATCCTCGTCATCCCGGACCTGATCCGGGATCCAGAGCGCCCGGCGCTGAGAGAGAGACTCTGGATCCTGACTTTCGTCAGGATGACGGTTGGAAACACCCATCACGCCGCCGCCTTCTCGACCGCCGCGCAGATGCGATCGACCACGTCGCGCACCTGTTCCTCGCGATCGCCCTCGGCCATTACCCGGATCACCGGTTCGGTGCCGGACGGGCGGATGACCAGACGGCCAACCCCGGTCAGCTCCGCTTCCGCCTGCGCGATGACGCGCTTGACGTCGTCATGCTCCAGCGGTTTGCCCCCAGAAAAGCGGACATTTTTGAGCAATTGCGGCACCGGGTCGAACTGGTGCAGCGTCTCGCTGGCAGGTTTGCCGGAACGCACGAGCGCGGCAAGCACCTGCAACGCCGCCACCGTGCCGTCGCCGGTGGTCGCATAGTCGGATAGGATCATATGGCCCGACTGTTCGCCGCCGACATTGAAGCCCCCGCTGCGCATCCGCTCCAGCACATAGCGGTCGCCCACGCTGGTGCGCTCCAGGCCGATGCCCTGCCCGGTCAGGAAGCGCTCCAGCCCCAGATTGGACATGACCGTCGCCACCAGTCCGCCCCCGCGCAGCGTCCCCGCACGCGCGAAATTGGCGGCGATCAGCGCCATGATCTGGTCGCCGTCGACGATCTGGCCTTTCTCATCGACCACGATCAGCCGGTCCGCGTCGCCATCCAGCGCAATGCCGATATCCGCGCCCGACGACACGACCGTTTCCTGGCACAGCAAGGGCGCGGTCGATCCGCAGCCGTCATTGATGTTGGTGCCGTTGGGATTGACGCCGACCGCCACGACGGTTGCGCCCAGTTCCCACAGGGCGGACGGCGCGACCTGGTAGGCCGCGCCATTGGCGCAATCGATGACGATTTTCAGGCCATCGAGCCGCAGGTCGGCGGGGAAGCTGGATTTGACCGCATGGATATAGCGGCCGCGCGCATCTTCGACCCGCCGCGCGCGGCCAATATCCTTGGACGCGGCCAACGGCACCTGCTGGTCGATCAACGCCTCGATCTTCAGCTCATCCTCGTCCGACAGCTTGTAGCCGTCCGGCCCGAACAGCTTGATACCATTGTCGAAATAGGGATTGTGGCTGGCCGAGATCATGACCCCAAGGTCCGCGCGCATCGAATGGGCCAGCATCGCGACGGCAGGCGTCGGGATCGGCCCGAACTGCACCACGTCCATGCCCACCGCAGTAAAACCCGCGACCAGCGCATTTTCGACCATATAGCCCGACAGGCGCGTATCCTTGCCGATCACCACGCGATGGCGATGGTCGCCGCGCTGGAAATGGGTGCCCGCCGCCATGCCGACCTGCATCGCCAGTTGCGCCGTCATCGGCCATGCGTTGGTGCGCCCGCGTATGCCGTCGGTGCCGAAATATCGTCTGGTCATGCGTTTCTCATGCACCGGAGATGTGCCCGGTATCAACCCCAGAACCGTTCGGGCTGAGCGAAGTCGAAGCCTTTGCCTGAGCGGAGGCGAAGGCACCTCGCTGCGCTCGGTCGAGCCCTTCGACTTCGCTCAGGGCGAACGGGATGAGAGAAAGCCCAAGTTTTCTTCATCGACTTTCCAGCGGCCTCGCGGCATCCCGGCGCGATGGACAGTTTCAATGCGTTTATCGACGCGCTTTCGGGCGCGGTGTTTTTCAAGGTGCCTGTGGCGGGGGCGCAGATCGAACTGATCGTGCTGTATCTGGCGTTGCCGATGCTGTTCTTCACCCTGTGGCTGGGCTTCCCCAATGTCACCCAGGTCGGACGGGCGATCCGCATCCTGCGCACCCAGCCGGACAAGGGCGAGGCGCAGGGCGATGTCAGCCAGTGGGCAGCGCTCAGCACCGCGCTGTCCGGTACGATCGGCCTTGGCAATATTGCGGGTGTCGCGGTGGCGCTGACGATGGGTGGGCCGGGCGCGATCTTGTGGATGTTCATCATCGGCTGGTTTGCGATGACGGTGAAGATGGCGGAGGTCACGCTGGGCCTTAAATATCGCATCTTCGACGAGGTCGGCCATGTTCATGGCGGGCCGATGTATGTGTTAAAGGCCGTCGGCGCCGCGCGCGGCTGGCCAAGGATCGGCATGATGCTGGGCGGCGCCTATGCCTTCTTCGCCCTGTTCGGCGCGATCCCGATGGTGCAGGTGAACCAGAGCTTCGCGCAGGTGAAGGTCGTCACCGGCCTCACCAATGGCTGGGCCTATGGCGTGTTCCTGGCCGGAGCCGTCGCGCTGGTGACATTGGGTGGCGCGGCCTGGCTGGGGGAGGTTGCCAAAAGGCTGACCCCCCTGAAGGTCGCAGTCTATCTGGCGGGCGTGCTGGCAATCCTGATCCTGCATCTGGACGCCATTCCGGGCGCGCTGGCGCTGATCTGGAACGGGGCGTGGAGCGGTCAGGCGGCGACGGGTGGCGCGGTGGGCGCGTTTGTCGCGGGAATGCGCCGCGCCGTGTTCGCGAGTGAAGCGGGGGTCGGGTCGGCGGTGATGGCGCACAGCCTGGCACGGGCGCGGCATCCGGTGTCCGAAGGGCTGGTCGCGCTGCTCGAACCCCTGCTCGGCACGATGATCGTTTGCGCGCTCGGCGGACTCGCGCTGGTGGTTGCCGGAACATGGAATATAGGGCTGGAGGGGATTGCGATCACGTCCGCCGCCTTCGCGCAGGTGTCGCCCTGGTTTCCCTGGCTGCTGGCGGTCGTGGTGTTCCTGTTCGCATACTCGACCTTGGTGGCGTGGGGCTTTTATGGCTTGCAGGCTTGGGGCTATCTGTTTGGCCATGGCCAAAGGGCGCAATGGACCTACAAGATCCTCTACATCGTCGCCCTGCCGCCCGCCGCCGCGATCGACCTTGGCCGCGTGGTCGACATTGTGGACAGCAGCTTCTTCCTGATGGCCATTCCCAATGTCATCGCCCTGTATCTGTGCGCAGGCGAGCTACGGCGAGACGTGTGCGCCTATCTGGCGGACAAAGAAAACCCCGCCGGATAAGGGCGGGGCTTTCTCCTGCTTGGGAGCAACTCAAATTCAGATCTTGTCGCCGAGCGCACCCTTGACCGAACCGGCGACGTCCTGCGCCGTGCCCTTGGCCTTCTGCGCCTTGCCTTCGGCTTCCAGACGCTCATTGTCGGTCGCCTTGCCGACGCCTTCCTTGACGGCACCAGCGGCCTTGTTGCCAGCGGCCTTCAGCTTGTCTGTTGCTTCACCCATCTGATTTACTCCTTGCGTGATTTCCACATATCAAACGAGCGCATGGAGAAAGGGTTTCCGTCGGACCGCAGGCGTAACGTTACTTTTCAATCACATCGCGGCGCATCGGCGCGAGTTTGGACAGAAAACGATTTTGCGCCTGAAAGCTCACGCCCTCTTCGCCCATCGCCCGCTGGAGCGTTTCAACGAGACGGTTCATGTCCGCTTTCTGCACGCCCAGATCCTTGTGTGCGCTGGCCATGTCGCGCCCGGTGTAGCTGCACCCGGCATTCAGAATGAAACAGAATTGCTCGAACAAGGTGCGCTTCAGGCGGACCTGATCATGATTGGCGAATATCTCACCAATGACCGGATCGGCAAAGTTGATCGCGACGAAGCGGTCGACGATGCGGCGGATGCCGTCCTGCCCGCCAAAGGCCTTGGCCATGCCGTCCCCTTCAAAAGGTGCGGCTCCGGCATGGCGGTTATCGGCCACATAGGGATCGACGGCAGTTTCGCCCGGCAGCGCATAGGGCGCCTGCAACAGCAGTAGCGACAGGATGATGGACATGGAGTTGCGTCCTTTAGAAAGCGGTCTGGAGCTGGAAAAGCACGCCGCGCTGCTTCTTGACCGTGGCGATTGATCCCAGGTCGGCATAGGCGATGGTCGCGGTGACATTGCGGCTGATGGCGACGGCGGCGAAGGCGTCGAACCAGTCATCCTCCCGCGCGATATTCAGATTGTCGGGCTTGCGCCGATATTCGCCGCCGATCGCGATGCGGCGCGACAATTGCCAGGCAGCCGATCCTTCAAACTGGAGCGTATGACCGGCCTGCTTGCCGCCGCCAAAGCCGAGCAGCCCCATCTGATTCGCCTTGGTCAGACGCGCAGTGCCGGACAGCAGGATGGAGCGGGAGAGGAATAATTTGCTGACGGAAGCATAATAATCGACGCCCTTGTCACTTTTCGCGCCAACCGCGCGGACGATCGCGCCCTGATTGTTGTTCTTATACTGGACGCCGACCGCGATGGCGGGCAGCCGGTCATAGACCAGATCGCCTGCAAGCCTGACCTTCGCGCCGAAAATATCCTGCGAGAAGGCAAAATCCTTGCCCAGCCCCAGCGCCGCGCCAATCTCGTTCGTGTTGAAATCCTGATGCGTGTAGCTCAGCTCGATCCGGTCCCGGATGCCGATCGCCACGCCAGCGCTCTGATAGTCATAATCCTTGACCTCCACCAGCGTGCCATGCGCCGACAGGCCGATGCCGTCAGATGTTTCATTGCCCGCAATCACCGCCCAGGGGGTCAGGCCACCACCCGATGCCCCCTCCAGCGACGTGATGCCATTGGTCAGCAGCAATTTTCCGCCATTTCGGATCGGTCTGGCCATACCCTGTTGCGGCGACAAAGCGGCCAGCATGAGGGCAGCAAGCAGGAGCGGACGGAGATAGGTCATGATCGGATATTAGGCAGATCATGGTTAAGATAGGGTTCGCCACCCTACCCCTCCGAAAATCTGATCCAAAATGAACTAAACATTTGTTTAATATTTCCATTTACCAAGCGTAACCATGAACGAGTCACGCCTACTCCTTGTCGCCCTGTCTTTGATCGCCAGCCCGGCAATCGCGGGTGACCTTGATCTTCGGATCGTCGATTCCGCTGGTCGCCCGGTCAGTGACGCGGTCGTCACGGTTCGTCCCGCAGGCGGCATTCCGGCAGGGCCGATCCGCTTCCCCTGGGGTACCACCATGGTGCAGCAGAATATCGCCTTTGCGCCCCATGTGCTGATCGTACCCGTTGGCGCGACGGTGAAATTCCCCAACAAGGACAAGGTGCGGCACCATGTCTATTCCTTCTCTAAACCAGCAAAGTTTGAAATCAAGCTGTTCGGGCAGGATGAAAGCCGCAGCTATACGTTCACCAGCGCAGGCGCGGTGGCACTGGGCTGCAACATTCACGACGCAATGAGCGGCTTCATCAAAGTGGTAGACACCCCCTTTGCCACCAAGAGCAATGCCGCAGGGCAAGCGCGGATCAGCGGGCTGGCGACGGGCACGGCGCAGGTTACGGTGTGGCACCCCCTGCTCAAGGGCAAGGATAATGAATTGCTGATCAACCTGCCCATTCCCGGCAGCGGTACGGTGAGCAAAAGCGTCCCATTGGCGTTACGCGCCTCCAGATGACCCGCGCGTTTCGCCTGAAAAGACGATGGCGGCGCTGGCGGCGCGCGGCGCGGTCGACCCTGACGATCAGGATGACGCTCTTTTATGGCGCGTTGTTCGTCGCAGTGACGACGCTGACCCTGTTCGGCACGCGCAATGCCATCGAAATCTATGCTGAAAATGTCATTCGGCGCGAAATGAATGTCGGCAGCGCGCTGTTCGACCGGATCTCGGCGATGCAGTTGCGCCAGCTTGGCCAGGGGGCCGACGTGCTGGCCAGCGATTTCGGCTTCCGCGAGGCGGTCGGCACCGGTGACGCCCCGACTATCGAGTCCGCGCTGCACAGTCTGGAAGGGCGTTTCCAGCTCGACCATGCGCTGTTCGTCCGGGTCGATGGCACGGTGATGGGCGACATCAAGGATTTGAGTCGCCCGGAACAGGATCAGCTATATGACGCGCTCGACGCCGGTAGGACGCAGGGCGTCGTGCGATGGGGTAGCGACAGCCATATCGCGGCCGCGGCGCCCGTGCGAGCGCCGATTCTGACCGGCTGGGTCGTATTCGCCCGCAACATGGGTCCAGCCGACCTCAACGCGCTGGCGAAACTCTCCTCGATCGACCTGCATCCGCAACTCATGCCTCTGGCGCGTGTCGCGCGAGCAGACAAGGCCGATAGCGGCATGCGCGAAGTCATGCGCGATGGCGAACTGATGCTGGTGCAGACCCGGCCAGTCGAAACGCTGATTAAGACGGCGCCGGAAATGCTGGTGCTGGAATATAGCCTGACCCGCGCCATGGCAGGTTATGCGCCGATCCTGTGGGCCTTGTTCGGCTTCGGCGCGGTTGGCGGCGTGCTGGCGGTGGCTGGCGTATTTGCCGCTTCCCGCCGCCTAACCCAGCCGATCGTCGCGCTGGAGGCCGCGGCGCGCAAGGTGAGCGCAGGCGAACATGCGCAGGTGAAAGTGGAGACGCGCGACGAAATCGGGCGGCTGGCGCAAAGCTTCAACCGCATGGTCGATGCGGTCGAGGCGCGAGAGGCGCAGATTGCGCACATGGCCTTTCACGACGCGCTGACTGGCCTGCCCAACCGGGCGATGCTGCGCGAACAGGTCGCGCTGGGCCTGACCCGTGCCGAGGGCGGCAATCTGATGCTGTTCTGCATCGACATCGACAATTTCAAATCGATCAACGAATCGCTTGGCCACCCGGTCGGCGACGCCCTGCTGTGCGAAGTCGGCACTCGGCTGGCCGCGACCTGCCCCAGCGGCTTTGTCGCCCGACTGGCCGGGGACGAATTTGCGGTCAAACTGCGCGCAGGCGGACAGACCGCCGATCAGGCCGGTCGCGCCATCGTCGCGGCCCTGGCCGAACCCTTCGACATAGACGGCCATCGCATCATCGTCAGCGCCAGCGTCGGCATCGCGCTCAGCCCGCAGGATGGCGCGGACGCGACCAGCCTGCTCAAAAATGCCGAACTCGCACTGCACCGCGCCAAGAGCGAGGGCAAAGGCAGCCATCGTTTCTTTGAAAGCGCCATGGATGCCGAGGCGCAGGCGCGCCGTGCGCTGGAAACGGACCTGCACGACGCGCTGCGCAACGGCGAGCTGGCGCTGCATTTCCAGCCGCTCTTTGGCCTGTCGCAAAATCGCGTGACCGCGTTCGAAGCGCTGCTGCGCTGGCAACATCCCACGCGCGGCATGGTGTCGCCGGTCCATTTCATCCCGCTGGCGGAGGAAACCGGCCTGATCATCCCCATCGGCGAATGGGCGCTGCACGAAGCCTGCCGCATTGCCGCGACCTGGCCCGACCATATCCGTGTTGCTGTCAACATATCGCCGATCCAGTTTCGCAGCCCCAATCTGGCTGCGGTGGTGCTACAGGCGCTGGCGCGGTCCGGCATCGCGGCCAACCGGCTGGAACTGGAAATCACCGAAAGCCTGTTCATCGACAATGTGGAGGCGACGCTCTCCTCGCTCCACAGTCTGCGCGCGCTGGGCGTTCGGGTGGCGCTCGACGATTTCGGCACCGGCTACAGCTCGCTCAGCTATTTGCGCAGCTTCCCCTTCGACAAGCTCAAGATCGACCGCAGCTTCATCGTCGATCTGCTGGAGCATAAGGGCGCAACCGCGATCATCCGCGCGATCACGACGCTGGCCGACGCGCTGGGGATCGAAACCACCGCTGAGGGCGTGGAGCATAGCGAACAGCTCGACATATTGCGCGCCGAAGGATGCGGCCAAATCCAGGGCTATCTTTTCAGCCGCCCGATCCCGGCGCAAGATGTTGAGGCGTTGCTGGACAAGCTCGACGGCGCGCGCAAGGCGGCTTAGCGCATCGTCGCTCTTGGCTGAAACTCCACCGCCGTTCGTTTCGAGCGAAGTCGAGAAACGTCACACACAGGTTTCTCGACTTCGCTCGAAACGAACGGAGATTAGGGGGCTAGGTGCTTATTCGCGCGGCGACGATCCGTTCGATCAGCACCACATCGTCCACCTTGTCCGCATCGATGCAGGCTTCGGCCTTCTCCATCGCGACCAACCGTGCCACCAGCCCAAAGCGCCGCCCGATCCGCGCGATGCCACCGCGCAGTGTCAATAGGCGCAGCAAGGTGCCGATCAGCGCGACGGGACCAAAGGCCGACACGATCTTCCACCCCTTCTTGCGATCCTGCTCGACCTCCTGCCACAAAGCGATGACGGGCCGCGCCCGGTCACTGCCGAACCAGAAGATATTGGCTCCCGACCACCAGCCATCGCGAAATTTGAGCCAGGTGCGACGCGACCCCGGATAACGCGCCAGCAATGTGCGCCGCTCCACCATGGCGACGGCAATGTCCGCCCCCGCCGCCTCGCGCGTGAACTGGTCAAGCATCGCGCTATCGAGCAGCACATGGTCGGCGGTGGTGAGCAAAATCGGAAACGGCACATCACCCCGCTCCAGCAGCGCCAGCAGCGAGGAAGCAATCCCCACGCCGCTCTGCTCGAACCGGACATGGGGGTGTGTCAGCAACCACGCCGTCGCAGGATCGGCAGCAAAGGGATCAGCAGACTGGGTCAGGATGATGACCTGCCCCACCGCCGGATGCGCCAGAAGCGTGTGTGCAGGATGGTTGATCATCGGCTCGCCCGCCACCGGCACCAGCGGCTTGATCGCCACCCCTGCGGCTACTGCCAGCGGATCGGGCGTCGGCCGTGATCCGGCGAGCAGGATGGCGGTAATGGGCACGGTCATGTCTGCCCTCTAGCCAAGGGAGCGCGGCGCGCAAAGCGGGTTGTTGAGGAAGTCCTCCCCTGCAAGGGCAGGGCTATCGCATATTGAACTGCCCTCACCTTCATCGTCATGCTGAACTTGTTTCAGCATCCATTTCGCGTCTCCAGCGGCGGTTTTTGGGGCACGATGGATCCTGAAATAAATTCAGGATGACGTTGTAGGGATAACGAAAAGTCATGTGCAATTCCCCTGCCCTTAAAGGTGAGGAATTGATAAATGTGATTATTTCCCGCTCGCCACCGGCGCCACCACCTTTTGCGCGAAGCGGTCCTGCTGGCCGACTTGCAGCCCCTTATACTGCACCAGCTTCGCGCGGAACGCTGCCAGTTCCGCGTCTGCCAGTTGCGCGGTGGTGGTGAATTTCACCGACAGCGGGTTGATCGTCGCGCCATTGCGATAGAGTTCATAATGGAGATGCGGACCGGTCGACAGGCCGGTGGAGCCGACATAGCCGATCACCTGGCCCCGGCGGACCCGCTGCCCCGGCGCAGCAGCGATGCGGCTCATATGGGCGTAACCGGTGGCAAGACCGCCGCCATGCTGGATGCGGACATAATTGCCATGCCCGCCATGCCGCCCGGCAAAAGCGACAATGCCATCGGTCACGGCATAGATGGGCGATCCGTAGCGCGCGGCGAAATCGATACCCGCGTGCATCCGCGTATAGCCCAGGATCGGGTGTCGACGCTGGCCATAGCCCGACGTCATGCGTCCCGCGACCGGCGACGACAGCACGCCGCGCCGTTCGCCTACGCCCGATGCCTCGAACCATTCGGTGCGGCCATCCTTGGTCCAGCGCAGCATGTCGACCGACTTGCCGCTGGCGCGCTTCAGACCTGCATAGAGAAGATCGCCCACCTCGACGTCGCCGGTCTCGGCGCGGCGATAGGCGGTGACGATGTCGTAGCGATCACCGGCCCCGATCCCGCCCAGATCTACCTGCCCCGCAATCACCCGCAGGAACGCCTGCACTGCCTTGGGCGGCGCACCGGCGGCGCGGGCGGAGCGATAGATGCTGTCGCCGACCACGCCCTGAATCCGCAATGGCGTATCATCGACGCGGATGGGGATGCGCTTGACCGACAGCACGCCACCGGCCCGCGTCAGTTCCAGCCCCAGGTCGAGCCGGGCGCGGAACGCCAGCCGGTCGAGTGGCCGGGGCCGGTCGCGACTGGCGCGGCGGCCCAATATGATGTCGAGCCGCGTGCCGGGCTTCACCCCGCCGGCAATGTCCCCGCCGACCAGCGCGTTGATCGTCGCGACGTCACCGCCGCTGACGCCAGCGCGCGACAAGGCGCGGGACAGCGTATCGCTGCTGCCAACCTGTGCATTCAATTCAATCTGCGGCCGTTCGGGCGTCTGGCGCAGCGGCTGCACCGCATCGGTCGATCCCATGCGATGACCACTGTCCGCTCCCAGCGCCAGTGGCGTGATCATCTGGCTGCGTACTTCGTCAAACTGCTTGTCGCCCAGCAGCGCGCCGGGCGCACCAGGCACCGGCTGAAAACCGGGCGAGAGATAGAGGGCGGTGGCGCACAGGCCGATACAGGTGGCAAGGCCACGAAACCATGTCAGGCTGCCGACGCGCTGGCCAAGATCGGGGACCAGTTCCACCTCGTCCGACCATTCGCGCAACCGCGCGCGCCAGTCCTGCGGTGGCGGTGCTACCGGCGTCCGGGCGAGCGAATCGGCCAGCCACAGCGACATGGACGCGCCGCCCTGTTGCGAACCGAACTGGCTTTCCTGAAACAAACCCGCGACCCCCAGGGCATTTTTGTCATTGCGTCCGCAACGGCCCCGCGCGCCGTGCGTCGAGCCTCTCTGTTGTGAACCCCCAAGGTTAAAGTCAATTTAAGACGGCCCTGTGACACTTGGCCGTGCGACGAACAGTGCCAGCGGTCCGACAGGATTGCGGCTAGCTAGGGAACCGCTAAATCCGCTTGCCCCCGGCCCCGTCCTGCCCGACAGAATGGACCATGGTCCAGTTCACCCGTTCGCCCGTCACCGCCGTTCTGGGTCCGACCAATACCGGCAAGACCCATCTGGCCGTCGAACGCATGTGCGGCCATAGCAGCGGCATGATGGGATTTCCGCTGCGCCTGCTGGCCCGCGAAGTCTATGACCGGGTGGTGGCGATCAAAGGACCGGCCCAAGTCGCGCTGATCACCGGCGAGGAAAAGATCGTGCCGCCACAGGCCCGCTATTTCCTCTGCACCGCCGAATCCATGCCCCTCCAGTCCGATTACGCCTTTGTCGCTTTGGACGAGGCGCAGATCGGCGCGGACCCGGAACGCGGCCATATTTTCACCGACCGGCTGCTCCGCGCACGGGGGCGCGAGGAAACGATGATCCTGGGATCGGCCAGCATCACCCGGCTGGTCAAATCGCTGATCCCCGATGTCGACATTATCGGCCGCCCGCGCTTTTCCACCCTCTCCTATGCGGGCGCAAAGAAGCTGTCCCGCCTGCCCAAACGCTCCGCCATCGTCGCTTTCTCCGCCGAAGAAGTCTATGCGGTGGCCGAAATGCTGCGGCGTTTCCGCGGCGGCGCGGCGGTGGTGATGGGTGCGCTTTCCCCCCGCACCCGCAATGCGCAGGTGCAGATGTTCCTGAACGGCGAGGTCGATTATCTCGTCGCCACCGACGCGATCGGCATGGGGTTGAACCTGGACGTCGCCCATGTCGCCTTCGCCTCGCTGCGCAAGTTCGATGGCCGTCGCAGCCGTCGCCTGACCGTCGCGGAAATGGCGCAGATCGCCGGGCGCGCAGGCCGCCATCACAAGGACGGCACCTTCGGCAGTCTGGGCGGCGAGGATGGCAATGCCGCCTTCACCCCTGAAGAAATCGAAGCGATCGAGGCGCACCGCTTTCCGCCTATCGAGCATCTCTACTGGCGCGATGGCGCACCCCGGCTGGACAGTCTGGCGACCCTGATCGCCGATCTGGAGGAACGGCCCGACCGCCCCGAACTGCGCGCCGCCCCCGAAGCGGTCGATCTCGCTGTCCTGAAGCGCATGGCCGCCGACCCTACCGTCATCGACCGGGTGCGCGGCCAACGGCAGGTCGCGCGGCTCTGGGACGCCTGCGGCCTGCCCGATTTCCAGAAACTGGGCGCGGACCATCATGCCCGCACTGTCAGCCGCATCTGGCATTTCCTTTCGGAGGGGACCGGTCATATCCCGCGCGACTGGTTCGCGCAGCAACTCGCCCGGCTCGATTCGGTGCAGGGAGATATCGACACGCTGTCGGGCCGAATCGCGGCGGCGCGGACATGGGCCTATATCGCCCATCGCGCCGACTGGCTGGCCGATCCCGCCGAAATGGCCGAACGGACCCGCACGCTGGAGGAAAAACTGTCCGACGCCCTGCACGCCGCGCTGACGCAGCGCTTCGTCGACCGGCGCACCACTGTGCTGTTGCGCGACATCGGCCAGAATGTGAACCAGTTACCCGTGACGGTAGAAGCCGAGGGCAACGTCTGTGTAGATGGCGAAACGATCGGGCGACTTGACGGCTTCCGATTCTCGGTCGATCCCGCTACGCGCCATCAGGACAGGAAATTGCTGTTGGCTGCGGCGGAAAGGCGCCTTGGAAAGGTATTACGGGTGAAGGCAGACGAATTGATCGGCGCGGCGGACGTGGATTTCGCGCTTCTGGACGCAGCGGGCGACGCGCCCGGCATCGCGTGGAACGGTACGCCGGTCGCCGCATTGCTGGCGGGGCCGACCCTGCTGACGCCCGAAATCCGGCTGGATCGCGCGATTTTGGCGCTGGATCAGGATGTGCAGAAACAGATAACATCGCGCCTGACCAACTGGGTCGATGCGCAAAAGCAGAAGCATTTTTTGCCTCTGGTCAAGATGGCCGAAAGCGCCGCCGACCCGCAGGTGCCACCTGTGGTGCGCGCCGTATTTGCGCAGCTGGGAGACGCAGGCGGGGTCAGCCCCCGCACCGATCTCGATTCGGCCCTCGGCCATCTGGACAAGGACCAGCGCCATTTGCTGCGCCGGGCGGGCATCGATATCGGCGTGCTGGACATTTATCATCCGGGCCTGCTCAAGCCCGGTGCGGCGCGCTGGCGTGGCGCATTGCTCGCGGCGCGGATCGGCAAGCCCTGCCTGCCTTTGCCCCTGCCCGGCCTCACCCTGATCCCGGCGGGCGAGAAATTCGACCAGATGGGCGCGCGGATCGCAGGCTTCCGCACCTTTGGCGAACAGATGCTGCGTATCGACCTGGCCGAACGCATGGCCCGCACCGCGCATGAAACTATTGCCAAGGGCGAAGCCTTCACCACCACCAGCCCGCAGATCGTCTCGCTCGGCCTGTCCGAAGCCGCATTTCTCGCCCTGATGCGCGCCGCGGGTTTCCGTGCCGTGGAAGGCGCAGAGGAGGGCAAGTCCAACTGGGTGTTCAAGGGACGGCAAAAGGCGCGCCCACCGCAGCAGACCGCCCCGGCGCGCGACGGCAAACCACGCGGCAAGCCCGCGCCGCGGCCCGCTGCCGCCACCCCCGCCAGAGCGCCTGCGGCCCCCGCCAACAACGCCTTTGCCGGTCTTGCCGCGCTGCTCGGCCGCAATGGCTGATCCGGTCGCGGTGGGCGGCCATGGCCCGACACTGCGCATCGACAAATATCTGTGGTTCGTCCGGCTATGCCCCAGCCGGTCGAGCGCGCAGAAACTGGCCGAGGACGGCCATGTCCGCGTCAATGGCCGCCGCATCGAACGCGCCCATGCCGCCATCCGCGTGGGCGACCTCATCACCTTCCCCCATGGCCAGGGTGTGCGCGTGGTGCGGGTAGCTCAACTCCCGGTCAGGCGCGGACCGGCGGTCGAGGCACAGGGCTGTTATGAGGAACTGACGGTAGGGGAGTGAAGTGCAAGCTGTAGGCGGCCAACATTATCCTCATTGACCTTGCGCGTGGCTGCGCATAGCAGGACCGCGCTTTTCCAACCAAGAGTGCCCTGACAATGACCTATGTCGTGACCGACAACTGCATCCGCTGCAAATATATGGATTGCGTCGAGGTCTGCCCCGTGGACTGTTTCTACGAGGGCGAGAATATGCTGGTCATCAATCCGAGCGAATGTATCGATTGCGGCGTGTGCGAACCGGAATGCCCGGCCGAGGCTATCCTGCCCGATACCGAGAATGGCCTGGAAAAATGGCTGGAACTTAACACCAAATATTCGGCTGAATGGCCCAACATCACAGTCAAGGGCGAAGCGCCTGCCGACGCCGACGCCATGAAGGGCGTGGAAGGCAAGCTAGAAAAGTTTTTCTCGCCCGAACCCGGTTCCGGCGACTGATCCGGGCGGCCCTGCGCCGCCCCCTCCCTGTCCGTTTTGCCTTGCACTCCCGGCGATTATGTCCGGGGGTGGTAATTTTGTTACGAATCTGCTATGTCACTTTTTAACGGTCGGACACCCTCCTGTCCGTCCCTGGAGAATTAGCTTCATGTTCTGACGGTGGCGCCGTGGACCCCCCATGCATATGCCCCTAGCGCATATGTTCCGCGACGGCCCCGTTCCCCGGTTGATTGGAAAGGTTCCAAATGGCTGCCAAGGCGCTGTCCTTTGACGTTGGTGATTATGTCGTTTACCCCAAGCATGGCGTGGGCCGTGTGATCGAACTGCAAAAGGAGCAGATCGCCGGCATGGAGCTGGAGCTATATGTGCTCCGCTTCGAAAAAGAGCGGATGACGCTCCGCGTGCCGACCAACAAAGCTGAAGGCGTCGGGATGCGCAAGCTCTCGTCCAACAAGACGCTGGAAGAATCGATGGAAACATTGAAGGGCAAGCCCAAGGTCAAGCGCACCATGTGGTCGCGCCGCGCGCAGGAATATGAAGCGAAGATCAATTCGGGCGATCTGGTGTCGATCGCCGAAGTGACCCGTGACCTGTTCCGCGCCGACGACCAGCCCGAACAAAGCTATTCCGAACGCCAGATTTTCGAGGCCGCGTCCAGCCGCCTCGCCCGCGAACTGGCGGCGATGGAAGAGACGGACGAACCCGCCGCGCTCAAGAAGATCCTCGCGATCCTCAATGAAGCCGCGCCGAAATATGCCAAGGTCGAAGGCTGACATCAGCCATTGACGCGAAAAGGGCGCGCCTTGCGAAAGGCGCGCCCTTTTTCGTGCAGCGATGCGCGGGCTTATTCGCCCTTGGTGTCGACCGCATCCTTGGCCGCATCACCGACATCGCTGGCAGCCTGCCCGACTTCTGTTGCAGCGCTGGTAACGGCATTATCATTGCTCGTCTCGCTGCTGACCAGGAAGAAGGCGGCAACTGCCACCACGATTACCAGCAGCAGGATTGCAAAGGTCATGCCCCCGCCACTGCGCTTTTCGATCACCGTGGTCGTCGTCGTTGCCGGACGCTCCTGATAGTCTGCCATGAAACTCTCCTCCTCATCGTTCAGACGGGCGGATAATGCACGACGGGTTGGGACGGTTCCGGGCGGTGACGGCGGCTCACTCGTCCAATGGCACGAACGCCCCCTTGGCGCGATCCTTGACCACCGCATCGGCGCGGAACACCGAACCGCTCATCGTGATATAGATGCCGGGCTGCGCCACCTGCGCCGTCGCAAAGGCCATGCCCAGATTGAAGCTCGCGTCGCTTTCGCCAAAGCGTGCCGGGGCCAACGCGCCGACCAGCACCACCGTCTTGCCGGGAATATCCGCCAATGCCTTGGCCGTGTCGGTCATCGTGTCGGTGCCATGGGTGATAACGATATGGCTTTCCGGCGCAGCAGCGACGCGGGCATAGATCAGCGCGCGGTCGGCATCGTCCAGTTCCAGACTATCCTTGCGCACAACCTCCTCGATCCGGAAGGGCCGCTTTACCCGCGCCACATCCAGCAGCCGGGCCATCACCGTTTCACCGACCTGATAGTCGGACAGGGCATCGAAATAGATTTTGTCGATCGTGCCACCGGTCGTCAGGATCAGGATGGGCGTTTCGGGGGACAACATGACAAGGCTCCGATGAAGATTACGCTCCGCGCGCCATCGCTTCACCACGATCGCGGGCGGCGGTCAGCGTGTCGGTGAGCAATGCCAGCAGCCGGTCGTCGGCGTCCAGCACATTCATTCCCTCGCGCGTCATGCCGCCGGGGCTGGCGACGCGATTGGCCAGCACGCCCGGACTGTCGCCGGTGCGGGCACTCGCCCGCGCAGCCATATTGGCCGAACCCTGCACCGTCGCCAGCGCCATGCGCGCGGCCTGATCGGCGGGGATGCCCAGCGCCTCACCCGCCCGTGCCAGCGCGTCGATGAAGCGGAAAAGGAAGGCGGGTCCACAACCCGACAGCGCCGTCACCTGATTGAACAGTGCTTCATCGCCAATCCATTCGGCCAGGCCCAACGGCGCGATCAACGCAGCAACATCCGCCTTTGCCTGCGCCGATGTCCTGTCATCGGCGAATAGCGCCGTAACCCCCTCGCCCAGCCCCACGGGCAGATTGGGCATTGCCCGCACCATATCCCGCACCGCCGGAAAACGCGCCCGCAAATCAGCGAGCAAGGTGCCAGCGAGGATCGAGACGACCCGCATGTCCGCCCCGCACAAAGGCGCAATCGCCGCTGCAACATCGGCAATCTGATAGGGCTTCATCCCCAGCAACACGGTCGTCCCGGCGGGCAGCGTGGCCGGATAGTCAGTGACCACCGTCACGCCATCCGCGACCGGACGCCCGCTTGGACGCAGCACCGTCACCCGTGCGGGATCCAGGCCGCAATCCAGCCAGCGTGCCAGCATCTGCCCGGCCATATTGCCGCAGCCGATAAGGAACAAATGATCGGGCCAACGGATCGCCACGCGCTCAGGCCTCGCCGCGGGTTTCGATCAGGCTGGCGGCAATCGCCTCGGTCGGGCTCTTGCCGCCCCACAACACGAACTGGAACACCGGATAGAAACGCTCGCATTCGTCGATCGCGGTCTCGACCAGCAATTGCGCCTGATCCAGCGTCAGCGTGCCGCCTGCGCCCAGCAGCGCGCCATGGCGGAACAAAATGATGCCGCTCGACGACCATAGCTCAAAATGGCCCAGCCACAGTTGTTCGTTAATCAGCCCCAGCGTCTCGTAGATCGTGCCGCGCTTTTCATCGGTGACGCGAATATCTGGCAGCGCCAGCAGTTGCAGCACCTGATCCTCGTCGCGCCAGATGCCGCGCAGCTCATATTGCGCCCAGCTGCCTTGCGTATTGGCGACGATCTCATCCTCGCCAACCTGCTCGTAGGTCCAGCCATGCGCCTCGAAAAAGGCCGCCAGCATGTCGATCGGCGCGGCTTCCTGGCCGCCATGCTCAAACTCGTCACTATCCATCATCGGCGCGCCTTAACACCGCGAACGGCGAAAGGACAGACTGGATCAGTCCGCTTCAACGGGCTTGGTCTTGGTCGCCTTGACCGTCTTTTTGACCGGTTCGGACGTCTTGCCTTCCAGCGCGTCGATGCGGGCCTTGAGCAATTCCACCTCTTCGCGCGCCGCCGCCGCCAGCGCCTTGACCGCGTCAAACTCCTCACGCGACACGAAGTCCGCGCCGCCCATCCATTCCTTGGCCTTCTCGCGCGCATTGGCCTCAAACTCGCGGCTCATGCCCGCCACGGTCCCGGCCGCGCCATTCACCAGCTTGGCCAGATCGTCGAAAAAGCGGTTCTCGCTCTGCATGATGCTCATCCTCTCAACGGGCGCGGCAACCGCGCCAAAAATCATATCTGGGTCTGAAGCGCGGGCGCGACAAGGGTTTGCGCGTCCGGGTTCAGGCGATTAATCTCATAATTGAGGAAGGAGGCGAAGGCCAGCCAGGCCAGATAGGGCAGCAGCAACCAGCCTGCGACGCGGCGGATACGGCTGAACAGCCAGGCCGTTACCGTCACCAGCACGAACAGGACGAGGATCAGCACCAGCGCGCTGCCGACCTGATGCGCGCGGAAAAAGAGCGGCGACCAGGCAAGGTTCATGACAAACTGGACCAGAAACAGGGTGATGGCCAGGCCCCGCCCCTTCGCCCCGCGCGCGTGCAGCACGATCGCCAGCGCCAGTGCCATCGCAATGTAGAGAATGGTCCAGGCGACGCCAAATGCCCAGCCCGGCGGCATCAGCGCGGGCTTTACCAGCGCGTCGAACCAGCGATTGCCAAAGCCGCTATTGGCGAACTGCCCCGACAGGAAACCCAACAGGACGATGACCGGCACGGTCACCAGCGCCCAGCGCAGATAGGCAAGGCGCAATTGGCCGGGGGACGCGATTTCGTTCATCGGCAACGCTTCTCCACGCTCATCCTATTCGGCCGGATCGGGCGAATCCTTCAACGCCGAATCCAGCTTGCGACCAACGGTTTGCGGAGAAACGGTCCGCTTCGCAACACGCGAATAGAATATGGGGATCAGGAACAGGGTGATCAGCGTCGCCAGACTGACGCCAAAGACGATGACCACGCCGATCGAGTTGCGCGCCGCCGCGCCAGCGCCGCCGCGAATCACCAGTGGCACCGCGCCGATGACGGTCGCGATCGACGTCATCAGGATCGGCCGCAGGCGGCGGGTCGCGGCCTCCCGAATGGCCTCCGCCACCTCCAGCCCCTCGTCGCGCAACTGGTTGGCGAACTCGACGATCAGGATGCCATTCTTGGCCGCCAGCCCCACCAGCATGACGATGCCGATCTGGCTGTAAAGGTTGATCGACCCGCCCGTGACAATCAGCCCCAGCACGCCACCCGCCACCGCCAGCGGCACCGTTGCTATGATGACGCCGGGATGAATGAAACTCTCGAATTGCGCTGCCAGCAGCAGATAGACGATCAGGATGGTGAGGCCAAAAATTAGCCAGATCGACCCGCCGGTTTCGCGCAGCGACTGGCTTTCGCCGCGATAGCCGATCGCCAGCACTTCGGGCGACTGGCGCGCTTCCGTCTCCAGAAAGGCGAGCGCCTGTCCCAGCGACGTGCCGGGGGCCAGCGCAGCGGTCAGCGTGATGGCGCGCAGCTTGTTGTAACGGTTGAGCTGGCGCGGCCCGGCCACTTCGCGTACCGTGACCAACGCCGACAGCGGGACCAGAGCACCATTGGTCGCGCGCACCTGTATCCGTTCCAGATCGGCCAGCGTCTGCCGCCCCTCCTGTTCCGCCTGCACCAGCACGCGATATTCCTCGCCCCGGTCGACATAGGTGGTCACGCGCCGCGACCCCAACAGGCTTTGCAAGGCCTGGCTGATGTCGTTGACCGACACGCCCAGGTCACCCGCGCGCTGCTGGTTGACGTCGATCCGCATCTGCGGCTTGGTTTCCTTATAGTCGCTGTCCAGGTTGATCAGCCCCGGATAGCTGGCCGCGGCGGCAATGATCCGATCGCGCGCCACCACCAGCCCTTCATAGGTCGATCCGGCCAGCACGATATTGACCGGCAGGCCGCGCCCACGCCCCAGCCCCGATCGCGGTGCCGCATTGCCGCGCACGCCGGGCTGGTCGGCAATCACCTTGTTGATAATGGTCGCGACTTCCGCCGTCGTGATCGTGCGGTCCTCCCATGGGCGCAGGAAGGCGATGACATTGCCGCTGTTGAAATCATCCGACGTCCCGAAACCTGCCGGCGCACGGACAATCAGATTCTGGAGCGTTCCGTCTTTCCGCAACGGGGCCAGCTCATTTTCGATCTTGCGCATGTAGGCCAGCATCCGGTCAAAGCCCGCCCCCTCCGGCGCGCTGATCTGGCTGTCGACCACGCCGGTATCCTCGGCAGGTGCCAGTTCGCTCGGCAGCAGGGTGAACATCCCCCCCGCAAGCGCCAGAAATAGACCAACCCCGATCAGCGGCAGCAGCGGCTTGCGCAGGACATGGTCCAGCCAGCGGGCATAGCCGCCCTCCAGCCGCTGGAACCGGGCATCGACCCAGCGCGCCAGCCGCCCGCGTTCGGCATTGTTGAGCAGCTTGGAACAGAGCATCGGGGCCAGGCTGAGCGATATGAAGCCCGAAAAAGCGATGGCGGCGATCATCGCGACCGCCAGTTCGCGGAACAGCAGTCCGGTCTGCCCCGCCAGGAACATCACCGGCACGAACACCGCGCAAACGACCAATGTGGTGGAAATGATCGCAAAACCCACCTGCCGCGTACCGAGATAAGAGGCGACCAGCGGGTCTTCTCCCTGCTCGATCCGATGATAGACATTCTCCAGCACGACGATCGCGTCATCCACCACCAGCCCGATCGCCAGCACGAAGGCGAGCAAGGTCAGCAGGTTGATGGACAGGCCAAGCAGCCACATGACCGCGCAGGTCGCCAGCAGGCAGATCGGCACGGTGATGGCGGGCACGATCGTCGCGCGCACCGACCCTAGGAACAGGAAGATGACGAGGATGACGAGCAGCGCCGCTTCAAGCAGCGTGTCATAGACATTTTCGATCGCGCGGCTGATGAACAGCGATTCGTCGGAACCAACCGCCACCCGCATCCCCTGCGGCAGGGTCGGGCGCAACTGTTCGGCCAGCGCCTTGGCCTTGTCCGCCACCTCCAGCGTGTTCGCGCCCGACTGCCGCACGATGCCAAGGCCGATCGCGGTCCCGGCATTGGAGCGGAAGCTGCTATAGGGGTTTTCCGGCCCTTCCTCGATCCGCGCGACATCGCCCAGCTTGACCTGATAGCCATTGTCGCCCCGGCCAACGACCAACTGGGCAAATTGCTCCGGCGTGGCGAACGGGCGATCCACACGCAGCGTCTGGTTCTGATCCTTCGATTCAAACCGCCCGGCGGGCAGTTCGACATTCTGCGCACGCAATGCATTTTCGACATCGGCCGGCGTCAGGCCAAAGGCGGCTAGCCGCTCCGCATTCATCCACACGCGGGTCGATGGCCGCGCCTCCCCGCCGATCGTGACGCGCGCTACCCCGTCGATCGCGGAGAAACGGTCGGCAATATTGCGGTCGATATAATCGCTCAGCTGGATCGCGCTCCAGCCGGGGCGGGAGAAGGCCAGGAACAGGATCGGCCGCGCATCCGCATCGACCTTGCGGATTTCAGGCGCCAGCGCATCCTCCGGCAGATCCTCCACCACTGACCCCACCCGGTCGCGCACATCGTTGGCGGCGGTGTCTATGTCGCGCGAGGGATCGAATTCGATGCTGATGTTGGACGTACCGTCCTGCGACGTCGATGTAATCGTGCGGATGCCCTGCACGCCCGCGACCGCATCCTCGATCAGCTGGGTGATGCGGGTTTCCACGACCGAAGCCGCAGCGCCGGTATAATTGGTCTCGACCGACACGACCGGCGGATCGGTGTCGGGATATTCGCGAACCGACAGGCTGAGATAGCCCACCACCCCGACGATGCAGAGCAGCACCGCGACGACGGCGGAGAAAACCGGGCGGCGGACGGACAGGTCGGACAGCTGCATGGCGTTGCTTAGCCTGCGGGCTTGGCTGATGGCGCGGGCTTATCCCCTGCCAGTCGCACCGGCGCGCCATCGCTCAGCTTGACGACGCCATCGGTAACGACCATCTGCCCGGCCTTCACCCCGCCCAAAATCTCGACCAGTCCGTTCTGGCGCAGGCCGGTATCGACCTTGACCCGCTTGGCCTTGCGATCCTCCAGCACGAACACGAAGCGTTCCTCACCATCGCCGACCACTGCCAGTTCGGGCAGCGCAAGCGACTTGCGCTGGCGCGACACGATGCTGACGGTCAGCAACATGCCAGGCTTCAACGCACGATCGGGATTGGGCAGGATCGCGCGCACGCGCACGGCGCGGGTGGCGGGGTCGATCACCGGGTCGATCGTTGCGATCGTGCCGGTAAAGGGCCGGTCGGGCCAGGCGGCAGAGACAGCGCGGATCGCCTGACCCGCGCGAATGGTGGCCAGGCGCGTCTCCGGCACGGTGAAGTCCAGCTTGATTCGCGAAATGTCGCTGACCGTGGCGATCGCCGTCCCCGCCGTCACGATCGCGCCGGGCGATACGGTGCGCAGGCTGACCCAGCCGCCAAAGGGCGCGCGGATCACCCGGTCGCTGATCGCAGCGCGACTCTGGTCGGCGCTCGCCTTGGCCGCATTGGCCAGCGCCAACTGCTGATCGAGCGAAGCGGCCGTCGCGAACCCGCGCGTTTTCAAAGCCTGCACCCGCTGCAATTGCTGCCCGGCCTGCAACGCCTGCGCCTGCGCCGCGGCCAGTTCCGCCTGTTCCTCGGCGATCGACATGGTCGCGATCACCTGCCCCTTGGCGACATAGCCGCCATCGGCGAAATTGATCGACGTAACCCGCTCGGTCACCGGCGCAGACAGGATAACCTGTTCATTGGCCAGCGCCGTGCCGACAGCGTCGAGCGTATCGGCGAAATCGGCGGTTGCGATCGGCGCCGCCTCGACCAGCGCAGCCGGGCGCGGCTTGGGCGCCTTGTCGCCGCTGCAACCGGCAAGGCAAAGGGCGGTGAAAAGAAACAGGGAATTACGCATGGTGGAGGGCTATCGGGCCTTTCGGTGCGACACAACATGGCCTTTTGTCGCAAGATGTAACAACGTCCCAAATAACGAACATAAGGCGTTTATCCACCAAGCCGGGCATGGAGCAGAAATTCGACATTGCCCTGCGGTCCGGTGATCGGACTGGGCGTGATGCCGATAACGGTCCATCCCTGCGCCTGTATCCATGCGCCCACCTCTTCACAAACCCGTTCGTGGATGTCTGGATCGCGCACCACCCCGCCCTTGCCGACTTCCTCACGCCCCGCCTCGAACTGCGGCTTGATGAGCGCCACCAGCGCCGCGCCGGGGCGCGCGAAGCTCAGCGGTCGTTCCAGCACCTTGGCCAGCGATATGAAGCTGGCGTCGCACACGATGATGTCGATCGGTTCGGGGATGTGCGCCGCTGTCAGGATGCGCGCGCTCGTCTGTTCATGGACGATGACGCGATCGTCGCTGCGCAATTTCCACGCCAGCTGGTTGGTGCCGCTGTCCACCGCATAGACTCGGATCGCGCCATTGGTCAGCAGCACGTCAGTAAAGCCGCCGGTCGAGCTACCCACGTCCAGCCCCACCATGCCGGTCACGGGAATCGCATATTCGGCCAAGGCATGAGCCAGCTTGATGCCGCCGCGCGACACCCAGGGATGGTCCCGGCCCCGCACGTCCAGTTCCGCGTCCAGCGCGACCTGCTGCCCGGCCTTGTCGATCTTCCGATCGCCCAAAAAGACCAGGCCCGCCAGGATCAGCGCCTGCGCCCGCGCCCGGCTTTCCGCCAGGCCATTGTCGACCAGCAACTGATCAGCGCGAATTTTCGCCATCAGCGCACCAGCGCCGTCAGCGTGGCTGGCGTCAGCAATTGCGGCAAAGTCTGCGCCTCCCTGCCCGGCGCATACCAGAGGTACAGCGGCACGCCCGACCGCCCCTGCCCTTCCAGAAAGCGGGTGATCGCCGGGTCGGCATTGGTCCAGTCGCCGACCATGACCGTGACGCCACCCTTGTCGAACGCCGCGCGGGTTTCGGCACGGTCGATCGCGGCGGCTTCATTGGCCTTGCAGGTCAGGCACCAGTCGGCGGTGAAATAGAGAAATACTGGCTTGTCGGATGCCCGCAGACTAGCCAGTTTCGCTTCGTCGAAGGGGAGCGCCGCGCCTTCCTGAGCCGCCGCAGCAGGCGCGCGCGACGGCAGCAGCGCAACCGCCCCGCCCAGCACGGCCAGCCCCGCCAGCGCGACGATCCAGCCACCACCGCGCCCGGCCCGCTGCCGACTGCCCAGCCACCAGAGCAGCAGGACAAAGGCCAGCATGGCAGCCAAACCAATGGTCATGCCCACAACGCCGCGCTGTTGCCCCAGCAACCAGGCCAGCCCCAGCGCGGTCAGGAACATCGGGATCGCCAATATCTTCTGGAAGCGCCCCATCCATGGTCCGGGGCGGGGCAACCGTGTGCGCAGCGCCGGGATATAGGCCAGCAGCAGGAAGGGCAGCGCCAGCCCCAGCCCCAGCCCGGCAAACACTGCCAGCGCGGCTGCCAGCGGCAGCACCATCGCCGCGCCCATCGCCGCGCCCATGAACGGCCCGGTGCAGGGCGTCGCGACGAAGGCGACCAGCGCCCCGGTCCAGAAGGCACCCGCCATACCGCCCTTGCCCGCCAGCCCCTCGCCGCCGCCGACCGCCCGCAGTTCAAACAGCCCCGCCAGATTGAAGGCGATGGCGCTGACCAGCAGCAGCAGCGACAGGATGATGCGCGGGTCCTGCAACTGGAACGCCCAGCCCACCGCCGCGCCGACTGCCCGCAACGCCAGTAGCGCCGCGCCCAGCGCCAGACAGGTGGCGATCACCCCGGCGGCATAGGCCAGCGCCTCGCGCCGGACCGTGGGTTCATCGCCGCCAGCCTTGGCCAGCTTCATGGCTTTCAGCCCCAATATCGGGAACACGCAGGGCATGATGTTGAGCAGCAATCCACCGAGCAGAGCGCCACCCAGCGCGATCAGGATCGCCTGCATCGTGCCGCCCGACGCCGCGACCGCGCCGGGGCGGGCGGTCAGCAGAAAGCCGACATGGTCCCCGGTCGCCAGCACCGCCTGCACTGCGCCGCCCTTGCCACCCTCGCCCGCGTCGGTTTCGACCAGCAGCCGGTCGCCATCGCGGGTCACGCTCTGCGGCGCGGCATAGCGCGCCAGCCCTTCGGCAAGCGGGAAAAGATGCACATTGCTCACCTGCGCATCGGCGGGGAACGGCACCGACAGGCGCAGCTTGCCACCCGCAATCGCATAGGTCGCCTCCGACCCCAGCGGACGGGCCAGGTGGCTGCGCCACGCATCGAACCGCGCACGATCTGCCACTACAACCCGTCCGTCGCCCGCAACAAGATCCAGCGCCATCTCGCCACTTTCGGGCACGCAGACCTTGTCCGTGCAGGCCAGCCACTGCGCTTTGACCCGCACCGGCAGGCGCGTGCCAGCCGCGACGTCGGGCGCGACCGTCAGGGTCGCCAGCACGCCATAGGGGCCTTCATAGACATGGTTCATCAGGCCCGAAATCAGCAGCGTTTCCGGCACCGGATAGCGCAGACGCCCCACCGTGACGCCCTTTGGCAATGTCCAGCTCACTGTCATGCCCAGGCCCGCGTCGCCCGGATTTTCCCAATAGCCGTGCCAGCCCGCCTCCGGCACCATGGCAAAGGCAATGCTGGTCGATTTGCCCGGCGCGGGCGTGGCGCTTTCGGCCACCAGTCGCGCGGCGATATGCGGCGCGGCGCCCCCGAACGCCCCCTGCGCCTGCGCGCCTGAAACCCCCGCCAGCAACGCCAGCGTCATCAGTATGACATGAAAAATCCGCATCGGGCCTCTGGTCGGGTGGATGTCAGCGGGCTAGGTCCGGTGGCGTTCGCCGTCAAGGCTGGAGAAGGTACAGTAGATGTTGAGAAAAGTCGCCGCCGCCCTGCTGCTCGCCACCGCAATCCCCGCTACCGCACAAACGACGCCGCCCAAGCTGATCGTCGCGATCTCGGTCGACCAGTTTTCGGCCGACCTGTTCAGCGAATACCGGCAATATTATAGCGGCGGTCTAAAGCGGCTGACGCAGGGCGTCGTGTTCCCCAAAGGCTATCAAAGCCATGCGGCGACCGAAACCTGCCCCGGCCATTCGACCATCCTGACCGGCAGCCGCCCGTCGCGCACCGGCATCATCGCCAACACCTGGTTCGACCTGTCGATCGCGCGGGAGGACAAGGCGATCTATTGCGCCGAGGATGAAAGCGTGTCCGGCAGCAACAGCGGCGATTATGTCGCTTCCCCCATTCACCTCAAAGTCCCGACCCTGGGCGGCCGGATGAAGATCGCCAATCCCGCCACTCGCGTCGTGTCCGTCGCGGGGAAGGATCGCGCCGCGATCATGATGGGCGGGCCGACCGCCGACCAGACCTGGTGGATCGGCGGCGCGCAGGGCTTTGTCAGCTATAAGGGCGTCGCCACCCCGCCGCTGGTCGCGAAAATCAACGAAGCCTTCGCCCAGCGTCTGACCCAGCCCAATGCGGGCTTCGACCTGCCGCAGCAATGCGTGGCCAAGGATTTCCCCGTCGCGATCGGCGCTGGCAAAAGTGTCGGCACAGGCCGCTTCGCACGCGCCGCTGGCGATTTCAAAGCCTTCCGCGCCTCGCCCGAACAGGATGCGATGACGCTGGTGCTGGCCGCCGGTGCGATCGAAAGCATGGGGCTGGGCAAGCAGGCGCAGACCGACATCATCTCGATCGGCCTGTCGGCGACCGATTATGTCGGCCACACTTACGGCACCGAAGGCACCGAAAGCTGCATCCAGATCGACCGGCTCGACCGCGAACTGGGCGCTTTCTTCGATCGACTCGACAAGGACGGCATCGACTATGCCGTGGTGCTGACTGCCGACCATGGCGGCCACGACCTGCCCGAACGCCACCGCGAAAATGCCATGCCGATGGAAAGCCGCGCCGATGAGGCGCTGACGCCCAAGGCGCTGACCGCGACCATCGGGGCAAAGACCGGCCTGACCGGCAAGAAGCTGATATGGGGCGACGGCCCGGCGGGTGACCTGTATTTCGACAAGGGGCTGACCGCCGCTCAGCGCGCGAAGGTAGAGGCCGAAACGCTCACATTGCTACGCGCCCATCCGCAGGTCGAGGCCGCCTATACCAAGCCGCAGATCGCCGCGGTCCCCTCCCCCTCCGGCCCGCCGGAAAGCTGGACCCTGCTTCAGGAAGCGCGCGCCAGCTTCGACGCCCAACGGTCGGGCGACATATTGCTGCTGCTCAAGCCCCGCATCACGCCGATCGTCGATCCGACCAAGGGCTATGTCGCGACCCATGGCAGCCCATGGGACTATGACCGCCGCGTCCCCATCCTCTTCTGGCGCAAGGGGCTGACCCATTTCGAACAGCCGCTGGGCGTGGAGACGGTGGACATCATGCCCACCCTGGCGGCGCTGATCGCCCTGCCGGTTGCCAAGAGCGAGATTGACGGCCGTTGCCTGGATCTGGTGGCGGGCGAAGGAACCAGCTGCCCGGCGCAATAAATCCGATCAAACACCCTACCTCCGTTCGTTTCGAGCGAAGTCGAGAAACCTCTGCCAGCGTTTCTCGACACGCTCGAAACGAACAGGTGGTGGATCAAATATTCTCCCCCACCCCGTCGGTGCTCTCCACCAATGCATGGACGCGGTGCGGGGCGGATACGTCGACGCGGCTGGTGACTTCATACTGCGCCTTGGCCTGACGCACATTGGAATCGGCCGGGACGCTGTCGGTCAACCAGACATTGCCGCCAATGACCGACCGGCTGCCGACGATGATCCGCCCCAGCACCGTGGCACCGGCATAGATGACGACATCATCCTCGATAATCGGATGGCGCGGCAGCGCCTTTTCCAGCGTCCCCTTCTCGTCCGCCGGGAAACTGCGCGCGCCCAGCGTCACGCCCTGGTAGAGTCGCACCCGCTGTCCCACGATCGCGGTTTCGCCGATAACGACGCCGGTGCCATGATCGATAAAGAAGCTGGGACCGATCTTCGCGCCGGGGTGAATGTCTATCCCGGTCTTGCTATGGGCGATTTCGGAGATGATCCGCGCCACCAGCGGCGCACCCAGTTCATGCAGCCGATGCGCCAGCCGGTGATGGATGATCGCCAGCATCGAAGGGTAGCAGATCAGCACCTCATCCACGCTGCGCGCGGCGGGATCACCCAGAAACGCAGCCTCCACATCGGTATCGAGCAGTTCGCGCAAACCGGGCAGCGCTTGCGCAAAGCCGCTGATGATCCGCGCCGCCTGCGCGTCAATCGCGGTCGCCGGTTCGTCCTTCAGCGCATAGATCAGTTCCAGCCTGATCTGGCCGTAGAGGCGACTCAGCACAGTCTGGAGCGTCTCGGCGACGAAACTGTTCTCATTATGCAGCCGCACGAAATCGGGGCCAAGCCGCAGCGGGAACAGCGCGCCGCACAGCGCCTGCATGATCTTCGTCAGATTGGCACGCGAGGGGAAGCCCTCCGCGCCATATTCGGCATGATGCTGCTGGTCGCGCCGCCAACGGCCGCGCACCGCGCCCAGATCGGCGACCAGCCGATCCAGATCCCAGTAACCGTCAACCTCGCTGTTTGGCTTATCCACGTCCGCCGTCATATGCGCCTCGTTCCTTGATGGCGCAGGCTTAGCCTGTGCAGGGGCGCGGCGATAAACGAGTTTTGCTTGTAGCCGGACAGTTTCTCATTTGCTGGCGGGCAGGAACAGGCAGATTTCGGCGCGCAAGCCCCCTTCGGGCCGGTTGGCCAGCGTCAGCTTGCCCCCTTCGGCATCGACCGCCTTCTGCACGATCGCCAGGCCCAGCCCCAGCCCGCTTGTATTACGCTGGCGCGCGGTGTCGAGCCGGGCGAAGGGTTTGAGGACCGCGTCCAGTTGATCGCGCGGAATGCCGGGACCATCGTCATCGACCCGGATCAGCACCTCATTCCCCTTGCGCTCCACTGTCACGCGCGCGCGCTTGCCATAATGAAGCGCGTTTTCAATGAGGTTGCGCACCGCCCGGCGGAGCGAGAGCGCCCGCACCGCCATTTCCAGATGGTCCGGCCCGGCATAATCGACATCATGGCCATGGTCCTGAAACGCATCGACAATCGTTGCCACCGTGACGGCCAGGTCGGTGCGCACGGCGGGTTCTGGATCTTTCTCGCCACCCAGAAAATCGAGCAGCGATTCGATCATCTGCCCCATTTCCTCCAGGTCGCCGTCCATCGCCGCGCGCGTCTCGCCATCCGGCACCGTCTCCAGCCGCAATTGCAGTCGGGCGAGCGGCGTGCGCATGTCATGGCCGACCGCCGCCAGCGTCTCCGTCCGCTCGTCGATCAGGCGATGGATGCGGGTCTGCATCACGTTGAAGGCGCGGATCAGGTTGCGCACGTCATTGGTGCCTGCTTCAGGCAGGATGACTTCCCGTCCCAGGCCGATCTGCTCGGTCGCGCGGGTCAGGTCGCGCAGCGGAGCCAGCGTCTTGCGGATCAGCGCCCAGCCCGCGATCAGCAGCGCCAATACCGGGATGAGTGCCATCCCCAACCTGCCAATGGTAAAGGCCCATTTGCCCCCGCCATGATGCATCCCGAAATAGAGCCAGCTGCCGTCGGGCAATTGCAGCCCGCCGTTAATCTCCGAATGGCGACCGGGCGACGCCAACCGCAGCCACAGCCGCGATCGTTCCAGACTGGGTTCCCAGGCGATGATCTGCTGCCGCATCCGCTCCAGTTCCGGCGATAGCGGCGGCGGCGGCGGCGCAGCGGGGGACCAGTGGACATCGTACCGATCCGTGGTCAGTTGCACGCCCATGGTGCGCCGTTCCTCGACCGGCTGCTCGGTCAGCAGCTTGCGCGCGATCACCAGATGCTCGGCCAGCCGCCGCGCCTCGTCATCCTGCAGGGATAGCTGGCTGGCGCGTTCGTACATCAACGTGCCGACCGCAAATTCCAGCATCACCGTCAGCAACAGGATCGCAAAAATGCGGCCGACCAGCCCCAGCGATCCTTTGAAATGCCGTTTCAAGCGCGGCTGACCTCGGCATTGAACATATAACCGACGCCGCGCACCGTGGTGATCGGCGCAGGGCGATCTTCGGTGGTCAGCTTGCGGCGGAGGCGGCTGACCAGCACATCGATGCTGCGGTCGCTGCTGTCCCCCATGCGGGTGCGCGACAGTTCGATCAGTCGCTCCCGCGCGATCACGCGCTGCGGATGGCTGAGGAAGCTGCCCAGCAGATCAAATTCCGCGCCGGTCAGGTCAACGATCGCGCCCGTGGGCGATCGCAGTTCGCGGCGGGGAAAATTCACCACCCAATCATCGAACCGCGCTTCATTTTCGCGATGATCGTCCGGCCCGCGCTCCAGCCCCACCCGACGCAATATGGCGCGGATGCGGGCGATCAGCTCGCGGGTGCCGAACGGCTTTGGCAGATAATCGTCCGCGCCCAGTTCCAGCCCGACGATCCGGTCGGTCTCACTGCCCTTGGCGCTGATGAAGATGATGGGAACGTCGCTCTTGCGCCGGATCTGGCGGCACAGGTCTATCCCGTTAGTGCCCGGCAGCATGACGTCCAGCACGACCAGATCGACCGGGCCGGCATCGAACGCCACCCACATTTCCGGTCCCGAAGAGGCAGGGCGAACCTGATAGCCATGTTCCTGCAACGCCCGCGCGGTCAGGGTGCGCAGCGGCGGGTCATCCTCGACCAGGATGATGGTGGGGGCAGTCATGATGGGGACGACAGAGCGTTGGTCATGTCAGCAGGGATAGGGTCGCCCTTAACAGGGGTCAACCATGAGCGGCTTGCGAAACGTTCCGCAGCGGCAGCAGCAACAATTTGTCATGCCAGCGCCATCGCGGCAGGCAAAGGTGCGCCGGGCCTGTACGAACAGGCCCGGCGCTTTGGATCAGAAAGCGGCGGTCAGCGAGAAAACGACCTGGCTGCGCGCGATCGACTTGCCGACGTCCTTGCTGTCGCCCGAAACGGCGAAGTTGGGACGCAGGTAGTTTTCCTCGACGCGGGCAATGTCGGTGTCGACATAGGCGACGCCCAGGGTCAGCGGGGTGCCGGGGATGGCAACATCCGCACCAACCAGCCAGTCGACATATTTGCCGGTCGGGGCAATCGACGTGCCGTTCGGGCCAAGGCCGGGGTTACCGTTCGAATAGCCCAGATGCGCCTTCAGCGTGACAGGCGTGTTGGGAACCGCACCGCTCACGTCAGCCCAGACGTACAGGTTATCTTCCTTGTCGCCGGGGTTGAAGATGGTGCAAGCCGCATCGCTGCACCAGTTGCCCAGGGCTTCCTGCTTGGGCGCGTAAGCAACGCCAACCAGACCCTTGACCGGGCCGATCGTGCTGGACAGCTTGACATAGGGCTCAGCGAAATCAGTGATGTCGGCACCCGACGGATACATGTACCAGGTCAGACCGACGTCCAGCGTCGCGCCGCCCAGCGGAATGGCGTAACCGGCAAACAGGTCGAGTTCCATGTTGGAACCACCAAAACGGCCCCAGCCGCCCAGGTTCGATGCCCAGGTGCCGACATAGGCGCCGCTTTCATGCGTGGCGGTGATGCCACCCTGAACGGCCATGCCCTTGTCGCTCTGCGACACGCCACGGAAGCGATAGTCGGAAACGAGGCCAACGCTGCCCGTGACGGTGACGGGGCTGGCAGGTTCTTCCTGCGCGAAAGCCGGTACGCTGGACATAAGCGCGAGGGCGACAGTAGCGATCTTATACTTCATGAACATTCCCCTTTACGAAAGAATGTTCCGTCCTGCGTCCACTCTGATCCGAAAGTCTGTTGCTTGCGCTTCCAGTATCGGTGGTCGTGGTCTGCCTAATTCTCAAATGCCGATCAGGCAAACAGGATTTTCTCGCAGATGCGAGATGATGCTAATCGCTGTGACATAAAAGTAACTATTCATTGTCGGTACAATGTGGTCCCAAGACATAAAAATGCCGCCGTGTCGGGGAGACACGGCGGCACTTTTTGTCACCTGGTCGAGGGGGGATGATCAGGCGACGAGCTGGCGCATCCGTCCGGTTGCGCCAAACAGTTCTACAGGCGACCCTGCACCGCGACGGCGATCGACCCATTCGCGCACCATTTCCGCGCACGTATGGTCGATATGCCCCAGCCGCTCGACATTCAGGATGACGAGGCCAGCGGTCGGCAGCGAGTCGAGCTTGGCCGACAGCTTGGGCAGGTTGAGGAAGGTCGCAGACCCGCGCAGCGCCACTTCATGTGCGTCGCCTCGGCTTTCTTCCTCCATCCTGAGCCGCAGACGGCTAAGGTGCGGCACCAGTTCCAGCATAGACAGGCCGATGCCGACCAGCACCCCGGTCAACAGGTCGGTCGCGACAACGCAGATCAGCGTCGCAGCCCATACCACCGCAGGCAATGGGCCATAGCGATGGAGCAGATGGCGAACATGATCGACGCTGACCAGACGGACGCCGGTGACGACGAGGATGCCCGCCAACGCAGCCATCGGGATTTCACGCAGCAACCATGGCAGCAGCGCGACGAAGCCCAAAATCCAGATGCCATGCAGCACGGTCGACATCCGGGTCTTGGCCCCCGCCTGCACGTTGGCGGAGCTACGGACGATAACGCCGGTCATCGGCAGCGCCCCGGCAAAGCCGCAAAGCAGATTGCCGACGCCCTGGGCGCTCAGTTCCCGGTTATAGTCGGTGCGCACACCATCATGCATCCGGTCGACCGCTGCGGCCGACAGCAAAGTTTCGGCACTGGCGATGAAGGCAATCGCAATCGCTGTGGTAAAGATTGCCGGGTTGAGCAATTGCGCCAAAAGCCCGCCTTCGGGCAGCGCAATCGCGCCGACAATCGATTCAGGCACAGTGACACGCGCGACCGGCAGGCCGAGCAGGAACGCGATCAGCGTGGCAGCAACCACGCCGACCAGCGCGCCAGGCACCAGCTTGAGCGAGGCGGGGCGGAATTTCTCCCAACCCAACATGCCAAAGATGGTGACGAGGCCGACCGCAAAGGCCGTCGCCGCATCGCCATTGCTCAGCCCGAAAATCTGGCCCGGCATCGCGATCAGATTCTGCAAACCGCTCGACAGCGGCTTGTCATCGAACAGCACATGGAACTGGCCGACCACGATCAGCACGCCGATGCCCGCGAGCATCCCATGGACGACCGCCGGCGAAATGGCACGGAACCAGCCGCCAACCCGCAGCAGGCCGGCAACAACCTGGATCGCGCCCGCCAGGATCAGGATGGGGCCAAGGGCGGACAACCCCTGTTCGCGGACGATTTCAAAGACGATGACCGCCAGACCAGCCGCAGGACCGCTGACTTGCAACGGCGAACCTGCCAGCAAACCCACGACGATGCCGCCGATGATTCCGGTGATCAGGCCTTTTTCCGGCGGCACGCCAGATGCAACCGCAATGCCCATGCACAGCGGCATCGCCACCAGGAAGACAACGATCGACGCTACGAAATCGCGGCTGAATGTGCCGCCGGAAAAGGCTTTCAACATGGCTTACTCCGCCGCTAGGGCATATTCGCCTTCGCCGGCGAGGCGACGGGCGTGGGGCAGCGCGACGGGCATGGGCTGCCCTTCGCGCAACGGCGAGAAGCGTCCGGTTTCGCCATCAAGGCCCATCACCAGACCGGCATGGATGTCGACATACCAACCGTGCAGGGCGATCTCGCCACGCGCGATGCCGGATGCGACCGAGGGATGGGTGCGCAGGTGTGCGAGTTGCGCGACGACATTTTCCAGCGCCATGTTGCGCAGCTTTTCAGCATCGCTCAGATCGGCGGGATAGCTGGCCTTGCACACCTGTTGCGCGGCGTGGCTGTGCCGCAGCCAAGCGGCCACATTGGGCATGTTGGTCAGGTCGGCCTCGGTGGACAGCGCCTTCATCGCGCCGCAATCGCTATGGCCACACACGATGATGTCGCGCACGCCCAGCACCATGACGGCATATTCGACCGTGGAGGTCACGCCGCCATTTTGCGTCGCGTGCGGCGGAACGATATTACCCGCATTGCGGCATACGAACAGATCGCCGGGCTGCGCCTGCATGATATGTTCGGGCACGATCCGCGAATCGGCGCAGGAGATCATCAGCGCCTTGGGGCTCTGGCCGTCACTGGCGAGTCGATTGTAAAGCGCGCTTTCATTCGGAAAAGTGTGCTTTTCGAAGTTGAAAACGCGACCGATAAGCTCGTTCATGGAGTCTATCCTTTTGTTGCTTTGCCGGTCTGGGGGCGGACCGGCCTGCCAGCTTAGATAGGAGAGCGGTTTTGCTGCGTCGCAGCGGCTTTGTTAAATAGTATGTCTGGACGTTGAATTGATACGCCAGCGCGACAAAGCCCGATTTCAGCGGCGATCGACCGTCGCACTCAACATATAGCCGACGCCCCGCGCGGTCACGATCGGCGCGGGCCGGTCGCCATGGCGCAGCTTGCGGCGCAGGCGGCTGATCAACACATCGATGCTGCGATCGGACGATGGCGCATCCCGCACCCCGGCCAGTTCCATCAGCCGCGCCCGCGCAATCACCGTCTGCGGATGATCGAGCAACACAGCCAGCAATGTAAATTCCGCTGCCGTCAGATTGACTGGTGTGCCAGCCGGATCGAGCACCTCCCGCCGCCCGAAATGCACCACCCAACCGTCGAAGAACGCTTCGGTCTGGCGGTTCAGCCCCAGCGCCCGTTCGGTCCGCCCACGGCGCAGCACCGCCCGCACCCGTGCGGCCAGTTCGCGGCCCGAATAGGGCTTGGCCATATAATCGTCCGCCCCCAGCTCCAGCCCGACCACTCGGTCAACCTCGCTGCTGTTGGCCCCGACCAGGATGACCGGCACATCGCTGCGTTCGCGCACATCGCGGCACAGGTCCAGCCCGTCCGCCCCGCGCAACGCCGAATCCAGCACGACGACACCGACCGGCATCGTGCCCAGCGCCTGGAATATATCATCGGAGGATTTGACCGGCAGGACGCGAAAGCCGCTCTCCTCCAGAAATTCGCGGATCGTCCGGCGCAGGTCCGGCTGCGTCTCGGCGACCATGATCAGCGGCGCGGTTACCGGCATCGCTGGCCGTTCGGCGCGGCATTGTCCGTCATCATCGCAACTCCTGCTCAGGCGAAAGCATCCGATCCCTGTGGAACCGAGCGCCCGAATTAGGGACGGCGAATGTCTCCGAAATTTGCCGGACGTAACAAATTGTTGCTACCGGGACATCAGCGGCATCCGGGTGGCGGGATAGCCGGCCACATCGGGCCATAGCTGCGCCATCACGCTTGCCAGCCACAAGGCATCGCTGCCTGCCCGGTGTCGCATTGGGCAGCGCTGGTCTGCGATCCGCACCGCCACGCTGATCTGCGCTTCATCGACCTGCCGCTCATCCATCAGCGTCGCGACATGATCAATCGCAAAGGGAGCCTCCCGTCCAGCGGCTGCCGCAAGGGTGTCCAGCCAATAGGGATCGATCAGGCTGTCGGCGACCACCCGTTGCCCGCCCACAGCATTGGCCAACTGGTCCAGCACGACATGGGCAGGCAGGCCGTCCCGTTCAATCCGCGCCCGGCTCAACCCGTGCAAGGCCTCCGCCTCCGCTGTCCAGTCCCACCCCGACCAGTCAGGGTGCGGCCGGATCAGCCAGCTGCGCGCACCGTCCCTGCCCGCCAGTCCGACCTCGATCGGAAAGGACCGTCCATGGCGCGGCAGGCAGGACGCCTCAAAATCTATAGCAAACATGGGCAGAACCGTCTCCGCTTTCGCGCGCTTGTCTATGCCCCCCTGTCGCCCCCAACTATGTCACGCCAAAGTCAGCCGCCACCCTCTTGACGAAAAATCATGCAAGTCGTGTGGCGACTGGGATAGGACGCCGCATCACCCATCTGCTAATCGGCTTTTCCCTGCCCATAACCGGACCTGTCCATGACCGTCGTTGCTGCCTATCTCTATCGCAATGGTGCCCGCGTCCGGGCGGTGTCGATCGACGAGCGAATCGACTGCGCCCATGACAAGTCAGAATTTGTCTGGATCGGCGTCGCCGACCCGACGCTGGCTGAGATGCAGGCGCTCCAGCGCGCCTATGATCTGCACCCGCTGGCGGTCGAGGATGCGATCAAGGCCAACCAGCTGCCCAAGGTCGATCTCTATGGCGACCAGCTGTTCGTCGTCGCGCGCACCGCCCATGTCGAGGATGGCAGCATCTGCTATGGCGAAACCGCGATCTTCGTGGGCCACAGCCATATCATCACCGTTCGCCACGGATCGGCGCGCGCCCATCTAGCGCTGCGGCAGGATCTGGAGGCAGTGCCCGCGCGCCTCGCCCAAGGGGTCGATTATGTCCTCCACGCCATCCTGGATTTCGTCGTCGATGGCTATCTGCCGATTATCGAGGGGATAGAAGAAGAGGTGCTGGCGATGGAGCAGCATACGGTCGATACATTCCTTGGCCGCGACGACATCACCCGCATCTTCAACCTGCGTCGCCAGCTGCTGCGCTTCCAGCGCATCCTGACCCCGATGCACGAGGTGGCAACCAAATTCGTCAAGCAGGAACTGCCCTGCATCGACCCCGAAGCCCGTCCCTATTTCAGCGACGTGCGCGACCATGTCCGTCGGGTCCAGACAATGGTGGAGGATCTGCGCGAAATCCTGACCTCTGTGTTTGAATTCAGCAATTTGCTGGAACAGCAGCGCACCGGCGTCATCACCCGCCAGCTGGCCGCCTGGGCCGCGATCCTGGCGGTGCCGACGGCCATCGCAGGTATTTACGGCATGAATTTCGACCATATGCCCGAACTGCGCACCCGCTACGGCTATTTCGTGGTGCTGGGCGTGATCAGCATCGTCTGCACCCTGCTCTATGCCCGCTTCAGGAAACTCAAATGGCTGTGACAGAAGCCTTGGAACGCGCCGCCCGCGCCATGTACGCCAATATCGCGCCCGACTGGGACTGGGCCGATCCCGATGCGGAACCAATGCGGCGCATGTATCGCGAAAACGCCCGTGTCGTGCTGGCCACGATCCGCGATCCGGGCGTGCCGATGGACGGGCCAGCGCTTGCCGTCTGGCAGGCGGTCATCGACGCGATGCTGGCTGAGGATTGAGAAAACAGGGGAACTGGCAAGATCGACTTCGAACCCGTCAGGGTTCGCAAGGCCGAACGGCCGCCCGAGCTTATGCGAGGATAGCCAAGCGGGCGGAGGCCCGCGCCGGCGACTGAGGCAAAAAAATGGTGCACCCGACGGGGGTGCTTGTTTCTCGGATTTACAATGACTTAGGCTGGCGAACCCGGCTAACAGCTACCAAGCAAGTTCAATGCGTTACGAACGCGTTGGCGAACCGAACGAAGCCACTTTTGCGCCTCTCTAAGGCGGCGCGGCTATGTTTCGGTTCGGTTCATGGCGACTGAGCCTAGCCCCCCTGCGATCGACCAAAAAATACTTCCCACCGCCCTGGCCTATGCCGCGCGGGGTTGGCCGGTGTTGCCCTGCAATCCGCGCGACAAGCGTCCGCTCGTACAGCGCGACGTTGTAGACGGAAAGCCGGTCCCCAAGAGTGGAGGCCTGTCCAAGGCCAGTTGCGACGCGGAGACGGTGCGCGCCTGGTGGAAGCGCTGGCCGCACGCGCTGATCGGCATCGCGACGGGAAAGAGCGGTTTTTTCGCACTCGACTTCGATCCGCGAATCGACGCTGACACGGGCGAGGAATGGACGCTTGATCGACTGAAGACGGAATTAGAGGCCCAGATGGGCTGCGCCCTGCCGCCGTCGCTCGCCGTCCGGACCCCCTCGGGCGGGGTCCATGTCTATTTTCGCCAGCCTGACGACGATCCGATCCGAAACAGCAATGCGCTGCCCGAGCATGTCGATGTGCGCGGCGATGGCGGCTATGTGATCGCACCGCCTGGGCGCAATGCCGCCGGTGGCGTTTATCGTTGGCTGCGCGATGATAGCGCCGCGCCGATTGTGGATGCGCCAGACGCGCTGCTGTCGATCCTTCGTCCGCGCAAGGCCAGCAAGGCCAATGGGTCGCCTCCTGTGGGCAAGGGAAAGGGTGACGCGGCGGCGGAGCGTTATGCACTGACCGCACTCCAGCGCGAGTGCGCCGAAGTGGAAACCGCAGGAACGGGCGGCAGGCAGGACAGCCTTAACCGCGCAGCGTTCAATATTGCTCAGCTGGTCGCGGCGGGCGCTTTGCCGGAAGGGATGGCGCGCGCAGCGCTGGAACAGTCGGCCGCGAAGAATCCGGGAAGGGACAGCGAGGCGCAACTGACGGCCACCATTGACAGCGGTTGGTTGGCGGGCCTCGGCAAGCCACGCGACCTTGCAGCCATTGCGGACCGGCGGGCACCACGTCGCCAGAATGAGGGGCGGGCCAGACCAACGGAGGCAAATGACAACGCCCCGGATGACGATGCGATTCACCGCCGCTTGTGCATGGTGCCACTGACCGACCTGGGCAATGCGGAGCGATTTGCCGCACGGTTCGGTGATCGCGTGCGCTATGTCGATAAGTGGGGCTGGATCGCCCATGACGGTCGGCGCTTTATTCATGACGGCGCAGAAGCGCTGATCGGCGGGTGGGTGCATGCGACCGTGCGGGCAATCCGGCACGAAGCCCGCGTCATGCGTGATAGCGGCCGTCGCGATCGGGGCGAACCCGGCGCGCTGGACGACTTGATGGAGACAAAGCGCAACGGCGATGAAGTGCTGTTGTCGGATAAGCTCGCGGCTTGGGCCAAGGCTTCGGAGAGCGCGGCAAAGCTTGCATGTATTGCTGGTATTGCGCGCCAGCTCGAAGGCTATGGCCTGACGGTCCAGCCTGAACAGCTCGATCGCAATCCGTTCCTGATCAATTGCGCCAACGGCACGCTAGAGCTTGTCCATGAACCGGATGCGCCGGAACCTTGGGCGCAGCTGCGGCTGCGCGCGCATGATCCGTGCGACCTGATCACGCGGCTTGTGCCGGTAGAGTATCGGCCAGGCGCGACGTGCGAGCGCTATGATCGCTTTCTGGAGAGGGTGCAGCCCTCGGACGAAATGCGGGCCTTTCTGCATCGATGGGGCGGGTTGTCTCTGACAGGCGACGTGAGCGAGCAAAAGCTGGCGTTCTTCTATGGCAAGGGCGCAAACGGCAAATCGACGCTGGTGGACACATGGGCGACGATCGCGGGCGACTATGCCGGGACCGTGCCGATCGAGACGTTCCTTGATCAGGGTCGAAAGCGGAAAGGGTCAGAGGCTTCCCCGGACCTGGCGGCGCTTGTGGGCGTTCGCCTGCTGCGCACGTCCGAACCTGAAAAGGGATCGAAGCTGGCGGAAGCGCTGATCAAATTGGCGACGGGCGGCGAGCCTATGCCGGTGCGGCGTTTGAACCGCGATCCGTTCGACCTTCATCCTGCCTTCAAGATGATCATATCGGGCAATCATCGCCCGTCGATCAGCGGGGTGGACGATGGCATCTGGCGGCGCGTGATGTTGGTGCCGTGGGACGTCCAAATCCCCGACGCGGAGAAAGACCGGCAGTTGGTCGCCAAGCTGCGGGATGAGGCCAGCGGGATACTCAATCGGCTTTTGACAGGACTACTCGACTGGCGGCTTCGCGGCCTTCAGGAACCAGCCAGCGTGCGCGGTGCGACGGCCGACTATCGGGAGCAGAGCGACCCGCTTGGACGCTTCCTGGCCGCCTGCACGCGCCCTGCCGATGGGCAGCGGGTCCAGTCATCCAAGCTCTACGCTTTGTTCCTGGCATGGGCGCGCGCGGCCGGTGAACGGGAATGGACACAGATGGGCTTCAGCAAGGCGATGCTCGATCGCGGTTATCGCAAGATCGAAAGCCACGGCATGCGGTGGCTCGACCTGGAGACGACACGCACGGCCGACGACCTGGCGAGCGATGACATGGCCGATGACTTCGTGCCCGGATTTGAAGCGCCCCGTCGCCCCTGGGAGGATGATGATGACTTGCCAATCTAGGCTTGCAAGGCTTCGTGCAACGGTAGTGCAACACCTGATGCAAGGCTTTAGGCGCGGTTTTCTGCGCCTTTGCAACACTTGCAAGGGTCATGTGCATAGTTGTTCTCATGCGTGTGCGCGCGGGCGCGTGTCTGCGCGCATGCGCGAGAGTTACACAAAAGCCTTGCTAGTCTTGCAAGTGTTGCATTCTCTCAAAGAGAATGGCGGTTTTCCACCATTCCACCTCTCCAGTGCGCGCAAGGGTGTGCAAGGCTCGCAGCTTTTGGTGCAAGGGTCGGCGTTATGAGGCGGGTTTCCCCTTCATCCCGGCTGCGCTCGCTCGCCCGTGAAGTCGGCCGCCTGCATCCCGATTGGCAAAACCCCGAACGCTATTTCGAGCGGCGCGACGAACTGCGCCGGGAGATCGCAGCGCTCGCCACCGACATGGAGGCTGGACGATGAAGGAAGAGGGACAGCGAGACGGTGTGGAAAATCACATGTCTGCTGATGCAGGGTGTGATGCACCACTAGCAAACAGGGGCCAGGGGGGTGGTCAGAAGTCCACAAGGTCCGGGGGGTCTGGACCCCCTGTGACCCCATCGGCAGACTTTTTTTTAGCCGAAAGCGATTTTCAGAGCGCGGTTTCGGCGTGTGATGCCTCACCCCGGCGCGGCGGCATACCACCCCACGACAAAACACCTGAAAAAGCATTGCTTGTCAGTGGCTTAGTATCAATCGGCAAGACGCGACCTGAGATAGCGCGGGCAATCGGCGTCGCACAGTCCACCCTTTACGCCATTTATTTTTCTGAGCTTGGTGTCGGCTCAGTCCGGCGCGGACGGCCCCAACATGTCCCGTCCGATGCGAACCGCGCCTTGGCCGCCCGCATGCGCCAAGCCGGAGCATGCAAGATGACGATCGCGATGGCGCTGGGCATCTCCCAACCGACGTTGCGCCGAGCCTACGCGGACGAACTTCTCTCCAAACGCAAAGGAACCGAAAGTGAATGAACTGGATCATGCTAACGCCGTAGTGCAGCGCGTTACTACGGTGCTGGACGAAGCGCTTGCCCAACATCCCCGGCATCTCGTTCTTGCTGGAGCCGTTGTTGCTACGGTCGAGCTATTCCGACGGTTTGGTGCGCGCCGCGTGCTTTCCAATGCCCTTCGCACCGAAGCCGACCGCGTGGACCGCATGGATCATCTGGACACCGCGGCGCGCCAAACTGGGAGCGCTTGATCCCAGGTCTTTCCTTTGCTATGCCGTGAAGGTCAAAACGCGGGTGTCCGTGTTTCTGACCCTCTGCCAACCGCGAGGATCGCGCAAGGCGACGGCTTCCTGAAACGCCCATTTGGGCGAGCTGTCGGACTATGCGCATGAATTTCCCAATTACAATTTCAAGTCTTGATGATGCTGGCACCCTGATGGGCATTGCCGCGTTCGACGACGGTGAGTTGAACCGAAACCGGCGGCGTTATGCAGCCGGAGCCTTCGACAAGTCTGTAGCGACACATATGGCGGCCGGGACGATGCCCGCCATGTTGTTACATCACGACTTGAATCGCCCGGTCGGTGCATGGAGGTCGATCCAGTCGCAGGGCAACAAGATGTACGTGCAAGGAACGATCGAGCGATCGACCCGCGACGGTGCAGAGGCCTATGCCCTTGTCAAAGCTAAGGCGATCCAGAGCCTATCGACTGGTGCAATTCACATCAAAAGCCAGGTTGTCCGCCCGACTGGACGATCCGCCGGCGACGTTGCGGGCGAGGTCATCACGGAGGCGGATCTTGTCGAGATCAGCCTTGTAAGCGTCCCGGCGAACAAAGGCACGACCATCCTTCAGGTCAATTCGCTTGATGGACCACGCGAGATTGAAGAGCTGTTCCGCGACACAGGCATGTCCGGGCGCAAAGCAAAAATTGCCGCCAGCGCCGCTTGGCGCGCGATCAATACCAGCGACGGACAGGCCGATGAAGCCCTCTCCACCATCCTTACCACCGCCAGCAGCAGACTGGCCCGTTTCAAAAAGGACTGAACATGAGCGAAATTGAAGAACTGCTGCGCAGGCATACCGATAGCGTTGACGCGGCACTTTCCGGCTTCGAGGGACAGATTACCACCATCAACGACGCCGTGCAGGCGCTCCAGCGCTCGCAAAGCCAGCAGCCAATACGAACCGCCGTAGCGCGTGGCGGCAGCATATCCCGCCCTGGTCACCAGCAGGCAGGCAGCGTCGACGGCATCGCCCCTTCGAGCTTCGGCATGGCGGATATGCGGAACCTGAGTTGCAGCGGCGATGCCCGCGACAGCCTGGCCAACATCATGCGAGGCGTGGTGACTTCGGCCATGCGTGAAAATAGCGACCCCGATGGAGGCTATCTGGTGCCGGAGGTCATAGCAGCGCAGATCGAGACCCTAGTGCTGCGCCAGTCGCCTTTGCGCCGCATTTGTCGGGTGGTTGATTTCATATCCAGCCCCAAGGTCGTACTGCCCGTAAACGCGCGGGGTGCGACGGCCGGATGGGTCGGTGAAACCGAGGATCGCACTGAAACAGAGACGCCTGAACTGGCGACCGTCAATCCGCCGGGTGGCACCCTCTACGCCCTACCCGCTGCGAGCGAAGAAGTGGTAGAGGATGCGATCATCAACATGGACCAGTTCCTGGAGGAAAACGTGGTCGACGCTTTCGCGGAAAGCGAGAGCGAAGCGTTCATCCGGGGCAACGGGATTAAGAAACCAGCCGGTTTCCTTGCACCGGATCGCATCCCCACGACGCAGGCCGACGGCGCGCGTCCAGTGGGCACCCTGCAATATATCCCGACCGGAAACCCTGCGTCCCTTTCCACTGACATGATCTCGCTCTTGGTGAAGATGATTTTCAGCATGAAGGCCGGTTACCGACAGGCGCCTGGCGTGGCATGGCTCGCCGCAACCGAGATGATTTCCTATCTGACCCAGCTCAGGGATGAACTTGGCCGCCCGCTCTTCATCCCGTCATTGACCGATGGTGTGCCAGGAACGCTGTTGGGCTATCCTGTGCTGGAGGCGGAACATATGGACCCGGTTGTTGCGGACGCTACGCCGCTCGCCTTTGGCAATTGGCAACGCGGCTACGTGATCGGCGACCGCACTAAGCTGAATGTGCTGCGCGACCCTTACACCACGAAGGGGATCATCAAATGGTATTTCCGCAAACGGGTTCATGGCTCCGTTCTGAACAGTGAAGCTATCAAGTTGCTGCGGGTCTCCGCCGAATAAGTCCGCCGACTCCCGAGGCCGACGCCGTGCGGCCGATAGCGATAAGTGCGATGCCTGGCGGATGCCTAGCGTGGGCTGATTGGTTCAATCGCGCAGCACGGCAGTAGGAGGGGCAGGCGAAAGTCTGTCCCTCCTATGCTTATTCAGGTGCGTTTTCGGAAGGATTGACCGTCGGCGGAGCAAGGGCATTCTGTCCGGCGCGAGCGTTAGCGATCGCTGCCTTCTTTTCATCACTCACGCTGGCAATGCGTGCAAGGCGCTGCTGGCGGCTGTGGCGAGCAACATACCATTCCTCGAACAGCATTTCGATCAATTGAATTAGAAGTTGGGCTTCATCGGCATCAACCGGAATGATCAGGTTGATGTCTTTTTCCATGTGTGCACCGATATTGCCGATGCCCCTCACCTGATCGATCGCTTCGACCGCTTCGAAATTAACGCCGGGAGCAGCTTTCCCTTCGTCCACCCGACGCTTTAACTCGTTTATCTCGTCTATTAGTCGTGCCTTGGAAATACCGCAGAAATCCCGGATCATGCCCTGAAGGCACCGGCGAGACAGTGTTGCCGATGCTTTCGGGCTTAGGTTTCGAATTCTGCATGCCTCGACATAATCCTCAACAATTGGTTCTGGAATATAGGCAGGCTGCGGCTTAGCATTGTTTTCCGGCAACAAGTTCCAAAAATATATCGGATCACCGACAACTTTATTATACTGTCCGTAACCATCAAATGCGGCAGTTTTAACTGAAACGGAAAGTGTCAATTTCCTACACTCAGCATTGGCACAGCCTATAGCAATAAAAGACAAACCTACTCTTCCAATATCGAGACCACGTATGTCTATCTCGGAATCGGAAATCGATATGTTTTGACCAACAGCCACTTGCGCGCGTTGGCAATATGAGCAAACCCAGTTACTCACTGTTTATCTTTCATTTGAATATCTAGTATTTGACGGATCGCTTCCGGCCGTGACAGCTGCCCGCCCTCTTGGCGCTTAATCCAAGCGTCCAGTGCAGCTAGTTGGTCGGGTTCAAGCCGAAGATGGATCGAAACAGAGCCGGTCGGCGGTCTGCCCCTTTTTCGCGTACCAGCTATTGCATCTGTCATGGTTAACGCGTACCAGAAAGGCGAGCCGAACGGAAGCTACCAACTTCCGCCCGGCTCTAACCGTCAACCGATCCAGGAGATCGATCGTGGCTCACTCCCCTCTACGGGCGGAATCCGCCTATGCCAACCCTATCAGCCGCCGCCAGGCACTCGCTGCCTTGGCCATTTCCCAAATTGCGGCAGTGCCCTCCGTTCACGCGCTATCCCCTTCCATTTCGGAAGGGCGGAAACCTCTCTTTGCTCGCACAGATGAAGCGGACGCGCATTTTTGGCAGCTGCACGCGCACAGGATCAAGATCGATGCGGCATGGGAGGCGAGTTTCAAAACGACGTCATCTGACATGTCGGATGAGGAAATGAATGATTGGGGCGCGCTTCATAGGGAGGCAGAGCGGGCCATGATGGCTGCGCCTATTGCCACCCTGACAGCACTACGGGCCAAGCTCACCTACATCAAAACAGGCGAAATGGACGTGCTGGATGGTGATGATGAATATCCAGCGGTCATCGATCTAGTTTTGCGTGACGCTGATCACCTTATTAGCATGTGGGAGGCTGCCCGATGAGCATGCATTTCCCTTTCCCCGTAGCATCGCCCCTGCCTTGGTCGCCCGCGAATCGTCGCGCGATCGAGGATCAGATTGAATTTCTGATCGCCATGCTCGACGCGGCGGATGGCGACCCCGATCGGGAGGATGACGATGAAGATTGCTGCGCCGCATGGGACGACTGCGCGCGCATGTTTTCGCTAGGTCGGATCGGATATGACATTCCGTTACACGACCCCGACGCCGAACCCGACAGCGATGATGAAGAGGACGACTGGCCTGGCGGCAATGTCGAGGACGAACCGCAGGCGGCAGAGGGACAGGACTATTATCGCCTTTTGCCGGTCTATGGCGTCGATCAGACATTGGGGCCGCTTAACGAGATCGACGCTGAGCGCCAGCGGCGCAGGGATATGGGGTGCCGGTGATGCCCCTGACAGAATTAGAGCGCATTGCTCTATTTACAAATGGAGAAGTGTGCTCTAATTCAATCATCATGACTGAGCGCGCACTTTTCAGCCGGGGACAAACATGCACTCTTGCAGGTGTTGATACGATCCTTTTGGGGTCTTGGCTGCGCGATGGATTGATACGAAGCATCGAAGTAGGTGACCGCAAGCATCGTCGTTTTCCTAGGATCGAGGTCATGCTGACCGCATTTTTACGCGAGGCACGGAATTGCCATCTGAATGTCGCGGCGATGCGTGCTTTGACGATGAAAATCCGTGATTGCGTAGCCTTGTTTGAAGATTTTTCCTTCAGCTTCGATGAATTGTTACATGCTGATGGCCTTCGCTATGGCTTGCCAGCGCAGGAAGTCTTTGAAGCTTATGACAGCCAGCCTGAGTGGCAATCGCGCGCGCCCGATCTAAAGGCGCGCGCGACGAAGGCAGCCGAAATATTTCCTTTTGACCGCTGGCCTGACTGGCGATTGGGATACGGATTTTGCAACGCCACCGGCATAATGATGGTTTGGCAAGACAGCACTGGGAAATGGCTCGCACAAGACAGTTTGCCGCAGGATGAGCGCATGCCCGCCGCCTCCGTTGTGGTGTTTCAGTGGGAGAATATCTGCGCGATCGCGTGGGATGCAGCGGGGGCGCGCTGAACATGGCCGCACGCCGCGCTACATTCAAACAAGCCGACGCGACACGCGCCTTAAAGGCAGCTGTCGCGGCCGGATTGAAGCCAACCGGCGTTCGTTTTGACCCGGCTGGCTTGATCGAAGTTCTGTTTGACGGCCAGGCACGCGCCGCAACCACCAATTCATTCGATGAGATCCAAGGCACATGAAACGGCGTTGGCTTCCTGAATGGGTTAGCGAGTATCGCGACCGGCACGGGAAGCCGCGCTATCGCTTTCGTCGCAAGGGCTTCGTTACCTATGCCTTCAAGGCCGCGCCGGGGACAGAAGCATTCCGGCAAGAATATGCGGCCTGCCTCGAGGGCATAGCCGCGCCTGCGGTCGATCCTGGCGCTGATAGGGCGATGCCCGGCACTTTTGACGACCTGATAGCCCGTTATTACCGGTCGCCCGACTTTCTCGATCCTGGCGAACGCACGCGGACCGTGTATCGCGGGGTGCTGGAGCGCTGGCGGCAGCAAAAGCCGTCCAGCGGCAGGCGCTATGGCGAGGCGCTGGTGCGAGACCTGCAGGCGCGTCACGTCGAGAAGATGATGGCCGACATGCTTCCGCACCGGACATCGGCAAACATGCTCCGCAAGCGCCTAAAGGCACTCATGCAATTCGCGATTCGGCAGGGCTTGGCGAAAACCAATCCCGTCGATGCTACGCGCCCCTTCAAGGTCGAAGGGGGCGGCTTTCATACCTGGAGCGAGGCAGAGATTGCCGCCTATGAGGCGACGCACCAGATCGGCACGATGGCGCGCCTTGCGTTCGACCTGCTGCTGTTCACCGGCCAGCGCGGCGGCGACGTTCGCTTGCTGGGACCGGGGCATGTCCGCGACAAGCGCATAACCCTCACACAGGAAAAGACCGGCGTGACGGTCAGTCTGCCCATTCTGCCGCCGCTGGCCGCGTCGATCCTGGCGACCCCTTCCCGCGCGATGGTATTCATCGTCAACGGCTTCGGTCGCCCCTTCACGCGCAAGGGGTTTGGCAACAAAATCCGCGAGTGGTGCGACGATGCCGGTCTAACCGAATGCAGCGCCCACGGCCTTCGCAAGGCAGCTGCGCGACGCTTCGCGGAGGCGGGTTGCTCCAATCAGCAAATCAAATCTTGGACCGGTCACACGACCGATAGCGAGGTCGCGCGCTACACAGCGGCGGCTGATCAAAAGTCACTTTCGGACGAAGCTGGCGCGATGTTGATGGCTAACCTTCGCAAACGGTTAGCCAATCAGAGCGGCAAGCCATTGAAAAAGGAGGCATAAATGAAAAAGGTGGTGCACCCGACGGGATTCGAACCCATGGCCCTCAGATTAGGAATCTGATGCTCTATCCTGCTGAGCTACGGGTGCCCACGGATTGGCCTCTATTATGGGCGGGCGACGCGGTCAATTCTTCGCTTCGGGGGGGATGACCGGAAAAGGCAGCGGCGCGACCGGGACGCCTTCTTCCATCAGTGCCTTCGCCTCCGCCGGGGCGACCTCGCCATGGATGCTGCTATTGGCTTGTTCGCCATAATGCATGGCGCGCGCCTGTTCGGCAAAGCCGCGCCCGACCCAGGTGGAGCCTTCCAGCGCCTTTTTCTGCGCCTGCGCCAGCGCATCGACCATCGCGCGCATCTTGGCCGCGTCGCCCGCGCTGATTGCGACGGGAACGTCGGGCGTCGGCGCATCCTGCACCGCGACTGCCCGACTGTTGCCCTTGGCCGCGACGGCGGGAGCCATTACCGCCTTGACCACTTGGGCGTCACCGCAGATCGGGCAGGTCAGAAGGCCCCGCGCCTGCTGGTCGACATAGTCCGCGCTGGAGCCGAACCAGGCTTCGAACACATGGCCCTGTCCTTCACATTTCAGGTCGAACACGATCACGAAATTTGCACTTCCTGCGGAATGACACGGCGGTTGGCGATGGCGGGCACGCGCGCCCGCACATCCCCTAGCCGCGTCAGGTCGATATCGACAAGCCCCAGCCCTGCCGTATCGCCCATATCCAGCAGCACTTCGCCCCACGGGTCGATCACTACGCTATGGCCATAAGTGACGCGCCCGTCCGCATGGGCGCCGACCTGTGCGGTCGCGATCACGAAGCAACCCGCCTCGATCGCGCGGGCGCGCAGCAGGACGTGCCAATGCGCCTGACCCGTCGGCACGGTGAAGGCGGCTGGCGCCAGCAGGATCGTCGCCCCGGCATTGGTCAATGCGCGATACAGGTCGGGAAAGCGCATGTCGTAGCAGATCGAAAAGCCCATCCGCCCCCATGGCGTATCGGCCGCGACCACCTGCTCGCCCGGCCCATAGACCGACGATTCGCGCCAGCTTTCTCCCGTCGCCAGATCGACGTCGAACAGGTGGATCTTGTCATAACTCGCCCGTATCGCGCCTGTATCATCGATCAAAAAGCTGCGATTGGCCCAGCGGCCGTCGGTGCGTTCGTCCTTCAGCGGCAGCGATCCGATATGGACCCACAGGCCATGTCTCGCCGCGGCCTCGCGCACGGCGGCCAGCACGCCATCGTCCGCCTGCGACCGCAAAGTCGCGGCGGCGCGGCGGCGGTCGCGGTCCAGATAGCCCGCCATTTCCGGGGTGAAGAGCATGTCCGCCCCCTCGCCCTTGGCCCGCTCCACCATCTCGACAATCGCGGCGGCATTGGCGGCAGGGTCGATGCCGCTGGTCATCTGGAACAGCGCAGCGCGCATGGCGGTCACAGGCCCAGCAGCGGGTCGAGCTTGCCCTGCCGGTTCAGCGCCGCCATGTCATCGCTGCCGCCGATATGCTGGCCGTCGATGAAAATCTGCGGCACGGTGCTGCCGCCCCGGCTGCGCTCCAGCATTTCGGTGCGTTTCGGCCCGCCCATGCTAATGTCATATTCCTCGAACGCGACGCCCTTGTCGGTCAGCAACGCTTTTGCCCGCGCGCAATAGCCGCAAAATGCCTTGGTGTAGATTTCGACCTTTGCCATCTGTCCGTCGTCACTCCTTATTCCCTGAAATTGGGGCTTATCGCGGCTTTGTCAATCGACGCCTTCGCGGGGCAAGGCGCGCGCCCAGCAGAGCAGCCGCACCTCGCCCGCCCCGCCGCGCTTCAGAACGCGGGTGCAGGCCGCCGCCGTCGCGCCGCTGGTATGCACATCGTCGATCAGCAGGATGCGCCGCCCCTTCAGCCCATGCCCGTCCGCCAGCGCAAACGCCCCGCGCACTGCCTTGGCCCTTTGGCCCGGATGCATACCGCGCAAAGGCACCGTCCGTTTGACCCGCAACAGGCTGTGCTTGTCCACCGCCAGTCCTGTCAGCCGCCCCAGATGTTCCGCGATCAGCGCCGACTGGTTGAACCCCCGCCCCCATAATCGCCAGCGATGCAGCGGCACCGGCACGATCAGCGGCGGGTCATCGCCCGCCACCGGCACATGGCGCAGCATCTGCCGCGCGACCAGCCGGGCAAGACCGATGCGCCGCCCATATTTCAGCCGCAGCGCCACCGTGCGCGCCACATCGCCATAGGCCAGCACCGCCCGCGCGCTGTCGAAGGGCGGCGGATCGGCCAGGCACGCGCCGCACGCCGACCCATCCCCCATGTCATGCGGAAAGGGGATCCCGCAACGCGCGCAGCAAGGTTCGCCCAAAAATTCCATGCCGCCCCAGCAAGACAGGCAGAAACCATGATCCTCCCCCACGATCGCCCCGCAACCGGGGCAACGCGGCGGCAACCCATAATCGAGCGCGGGGCGGATCGCGCTCTTGAGAAGCGGCAGGAAAGGCATCATCTGCCTTGTTCCCCCTTCCCGCCCGTTGCACAAGGCCCGGCATGAGCAGCCCCGACATCTTCGACCGATCCTTGCGCAGCATCCGGCGGGACCGGATGCTGACCGATTTCGCCGCCCATGACTTTCTCTATCGCGCCATGCTCGACGAACTGCTCGACCGGTTGGGCGATGTACAGCGCGATTTGCCCGAAGCGCTGGTGATCGGCTGCCCCGATGGCAGCGCCAGGGGAGCGCTGGAAGCGATGGGCAAGCGGGTCGCCTGCATCGACCCCGGTTTCCTTGCCGCACGCGCAAATGGCGGGGTCCAGGGGGGCGGGGTGCAGGGGGATGAGGATGCCCTGCCCTTTGCCGATAACAGTTTCGATCTGGTGATCGCCTGCGGCACGCTCGACAGCGTCAATGACCTGCCCGGCGCGCTGATCCTGATGCGGCGGGTGCTGCGCCCCGACGGACTGATGCTCGCGGCCTTCACCGGCGCAGGCAGCCTGCCCCGGCTGCGCGCCGCGCTGATGGCGGGCGAAGGCGACCGGCCGGGCCAGCATATCCACCCGCAGGTCGATGTGCGATCGGCTGGCGACTTGCTCAGCCGCGCCGGTTTCGCGATGCCGGTGGCGGACGGCGAAACACTCAGCGTGCGCTATGGCGACCTGCTGCGCCTGATGCACGACCTGCGCGGCATGGGCGCGGGCAATATACTGACGGCCCGCCCGCCCGCATTGCGCCGCGACGCGCTGATCAGTGCCGCCGCCCATTTTGCCGATGCCGCCGACCCGGATGGCCGCACGGCGGAGCAGATCGCGATCGTCTATCTCTCCGGCTGGAAACCCGACCCCAGCCAGGCGGCGCCAGCCCGACGCGGCAGCGCGACGGTATCGCTGGCCGCAGCGTTGAAGGGGAAGGCGGGGTAACGCCCGCCCTCCCGCGCCGCTTCACTCGATCGTGACGCCTGCCACGCGCCAGCCGCCATCCTCCCGATCCAGACTGACCGTCTCAATCGCCTCCGCCTTGTTGGCGAAGCGGGTGCGGAATTTCACCACTTCATAACCAGCGGGCGGCGCAGGCAGATTTTCCTGACTGACCAAAATACGCGATAGTGCCGCGCCCAAAGGCACGCGCACCTTTTCCGAGGTGTCGGCCCAGACCTTTGCCGTGTTCAACTGGCGAAAGGACGTAGTGGTGCCACGATAGCTTTCGTCCCAACGCCCCTCGTCCACCAGCGCCAGCCATCGACGCGCCGCATCCACCACCGCCGGGTTCCGCGCAGTGCTGGCGGCGACCGGTGCCTGTGACGAAGGGGCAGATGCGAATTGCGGAATGGCGGTGAGCGCCAACAGGCCAAGGGCAAGCGTCATGAGAGCTACTCCGATGATGATCCAGAAAGGACGGGTGAGCCGCCCCGCGCCGCTGATCGGCGCGCTGTCTTGATCCATCGAACTATCCGGCGCGTCTGCCCGGATTTCCTTGTCCCCCAGATAATCGGGGGATGGCCCCGCACCGCCGCCCTCTGCCTCTAGCAGCAGTCGGGCCGCTTCCCGGCTGCTCGATACCGCCATTTTCCGCCGCGCATCGCGCAACCGCTCGTTGATCGTATGGACGGAAAGGCCCAAATTCCGAGCGACTGATTTCGCGTCATGACCGCGAACGATCAGACGCAGCGTCTGCTTCTCCTTCTCGGTCAGCGCCCAGCCCATATCCGTCCTCTGCGTGTCCATAATGTCCACGGACTAGGTCAGGCCAACGGTAGCAGCTACCCCGAAAAATTTGTATCGTAATCGGGACGCAGTCCTTCACGCCACGACCTCACCGATCGTCGGCCCATCCGCCAAGTCTCGTGACGTCCAGTCCGCCCCGTCATGCCGATATTCAACATGGCTGGCCCGCTGAAACCCTGCGCCGTCCCACACGATCACCTGCAACTCCATCTCGTCATGCCGCAGTACATGCAGCCAGTTGAAGCTTTGCGGTTCGGCGTTGCGCAGGCGGGTCGATGTCGCGGTGCCTGCCTGTATGATCAGCGCGCCGCCCGCCTTCTCCACCATCTTGCGCGCGGCCTGCGCATAGGTGCGATGGAAATGGCCCGCGAGCGCCAGATGCACGCCCGCCTCGCGCGCCGCCTGCACGGCATCATCATGCTGGCCGACCGCCTCGCTTAGCTCCCCGCCCCGGCCGATCGGCATGGCGAACAAGGGATGATGGGTCACTAATATGCGCGTCTTGGCGCTGGCGACCGATGCAAAGCGTTCGCGCAGCATGTCCATCTGGTCATGGTTGATCCGCCCGTCCTTGATCGTCAGTGACCGGGCGGTGTTGAGGCCCAGGATCGCAACCTCATCATCCTCATACCAGGGGCACAGGTCCGGGCTGATATAGCGTTTGTAGCGGTCGAGCGGCGCGGCGAAGCGCCGCATCACGTCATAGAGCGGAATGTCATGATTGCCGGGGATCACCAGCAGCTTCAGCCCCGCCGCGCGCAGCCGGTTGAGCCAGGCCGATGCAGCGCGGAACTGTTCCACCCGCGCCCGCTGGGTCAGGTCCCCGCTGATGATGACTAGATCGGGCCGTCGTTCCTCCAGCCAGGCGGTGGCAGCGTCAACGATCTTGGGATCATGCGCGCCGAAATGAATGTCGGACAGGTGAGCGATACGGGCCATGATCCGATAACGATCCGGCGCGATATGGTTTCCCCGGACCCGAACCGCCTCTCGCGAGTTGTTGTGCCATGGAAACGAAATCCCCGACCCGCACCAATGCCCGCCCTCTGCCGCGTCAGGCCGCGCTGATCGTCAACGCCCATAGCCGCAAGGGAGAGGCGCTGTTTGCTGAAGCCAAGGCAAAACTGGAGCAGGCTGGGGTCGAGCTGCTCGCCGCTCATGCGATCAAAAACCCCGAACTGATGGAAGAAACCGTGGCCAAGGCGATTGCCGACGGTGCGCCGATGGTGATTGTGGGTGGTGGCGATGGATCCATGTCCGGCACGGTCGATCAGCTGGTGGGCAAGGATTGCGTGTTCGCGGTCCTGCCGCTCGGCACCGCCAACAGCTTCGCGCGGACGCTCGGCCTGCCGCTCGATCTGGACGGTGCGGTCGCGACGATTGCCAACGGACGCCGCCGCCGGGTGGATCTGGGCATGATCGACAAGGATTATTTCGTCAACGCCGCCTCGCTCGGCCTCTCGCCGATGATCGGCCAGACGGTGCCGCACAAGCTCAAACGCTATCTGGGGCGGATCGGCTATCTGCTATGGGCGGTCAAATGTTCGGTGGGGTTCCGTGCCTTCCGCCTGACCATTGACGACGGGCAGCAGGAATGGCGGCTATGGTCGACTGAAGTGCGTATCCTCAACGGCCCTTATCATGGCGGGGTTGAGCTGTCCGACAATGCCGATGTCGATACCGGCGAAATCGTCATCCAGGCGGTCGTCGGGCGCAGCAAGCCGCGGCTGGCATGGGACTGGTACGCCAAATTCTTCAAGCTGCGCGACCGCGACGCCCATACCGAGGAGTTTCACGGCAAGGCCTTCACCCTGACCACCCACCCGCGCCAGCGCATATCGATCGACGGCGAAGTGCTGGCGAAAACCCCGGTGGTGGCAAAAGTCGCGCCGGGCGCGATCGAGGTCGCAGTCCCAGCGGATGATTGATCAGAGAGGCTTTTCGTAGAGCTGATAGACCTTATTGATCTTGCTGCCGATCGCCTCGGCAATCGCGTTCATGCCCTGATTATCGTCCAGCACCCAGCTGATCTCGCCGCGCGTCGCTCCATATTGGGCCAGCGCTTCCAGCCGGATCGTCTCGATCATCATGAAGGCCAGCTGACTGGCCAGCCGCGACGCCTGCAACCGTTGCAGCACGCCCATCAACGGCACCCGCATCGTCCGCACCCTGGGCTTGCGCAGCCACCAGAGCAGCTTGGCCCAGCCGAAGGGGAACAGCGCGCCATTGAGCGGCTTGATCGCCTCATTCAGGTCCGGCAGCGTCATCATGAAGGCGACCGGCTCACCATCGACCTCCGCGATCATGATCAGATCCTCGAACACGATGGGTTTCAGCTTCTTGCCGGTATGCGCGATTTCCGAATCGGTGATCGGGACAAAGCCCCAGTTGCGGCCCCAGGCATCGTTGAGGATATTGAGGATGATCGCCGCTTCTGCGTCGAATTTCGACTTGTCGACCTTGCGGATGCGGATGCGGTCATTTTTGTGGCCCGACGCGACGATCCGCTGGATCAGCGGGGGAAAGCTTTTGGTGATGTCCAGTTCGAAGCAGTTGAGCGTCTTGACCGGCTGATAGCCCGCGCCCTCGACCATCGCCTGATAAGCCGGGCTGTCATGCCCCATCATCACCGTCGGGGGATGATCATGCCCGGCAATCAACAGGCCCGGCTCTTCCCAGATCGAAAGCGAGATCGGCCCGACCACACGGGTCATGCCCTGTTCGCGCAGCCATTGCTCGGCGTGTGCGATCAGCGCCGCGCCGACCGCCGAATCCTCCGCCTCGAACAGACCGAAATTGCCCGTTCCCGGCCCCATCCCCTGTTCCGGCGGCATTGCAAGCGCCAGCTCGTCATAATGGGCCGAAATGCGGCCGACGACGCGGCCATTGCGGCGGGCGAGGAAATATTGCGCCTTGGCATGTTCAAAAAACGGGTTCTTGCCCGGCGTCAGCAGCTCGTGCATTTCCGCCTTCAGCGGCGGCACCCAGTTAGGGTCGTTGGCGTAGATCGACCAGGGCAGGTCGATAAAGGCCTCGAGGTCGCCCTTGCCCGAAACGGGGGTAATCACCAGATCATTCTGTGCCACGGCTGCCGCTTTCACCAAAAGAGGGGAGCAGTTCGCCGCTTGTTTGCGGATTGTCAATCACAGGCCGCCGCCAGCCCGCTATCGGGCAGATAATGTCATCGTGCTGCCACGATATCAGCGCATTTGGAGATTAGGACGCCTGCCATGACTGTGCATGATCCCATACTTGCCGCCGCGCAGCGCGCGCGGGCGACCATCCCCGATGACGTGGCGATGCTGCGCGCGGCGGCGGAACTCACCCGCGACCTGTCCACCGCCGATGCGCGCATCTACTGGCCCGATATGCTGGCGTCCGCGCTGATCGGCTGGGGTGCGCTGGCGGGTGCGATCCTGATCGACTATGTGCCGCTGGCCATCGCCTGCGGCGTCGTGGCGATGCTGGCGCTCTATCGGGCGGCGAGCTTCATCCACGAACTCACCCATATCCGCGCTGGTGCGCTGCCCGGTTTCCGGGCGGGCTGGAACCTGATCGTCGGCATCCCGCTGATGATCCCGTCCTTCCTCTATGAAGGCGTCCATACCCAGCATCATGCCCGCACCCGGTACGGCACGGCGGAGGACCCGGAATATCTGCCGCTGGCGCTGATGAAGCCCTGGTCGCTGCCGCTGTTCATCCTTGTAGCCTCGCTGGCCCCGGTCGGCCTGATCCTGCGCTTTGGCGTGCTGACGCCGCTGTCGCTGATCATCCCGCCGCTGCGCGCGAAGGTGGTGGCGGAATTGTCGGCCCTGTCGATCAATCCCGCCTATCGTCGTCGCGCGCCTGAAGGCGCCTTTGCACGGATGTGGGCGTGGCAGGAGGCTGGCGCGTGCCTGTTCGCTCTGGCGCTGGTCGGCAGCGTGTTCCTGTTCGGGTGGAAGCCGCTGCTTGTCTATATGGCGATCCATTCGGCAATGACCGTCATCAATCAGTTGCGCACCCTGGTCGCGCATCTGTGGGAGAATGAGGGCGATCCGATGACCGTGACCGCGCAATATCTCGATTCGGTCAATGTGCCGCCGCCCGGCAGCCTGCCTGCTTTGTGGGCGCCGGTCGGCCTGCGCTACCATGCGCTGCACCACCTGTTGCCCAGCGTGCCTTACCACAATCTGGCCGCCGCGCACCGCAAGCTGATCGCCACGCTCGACCCGCAATCACCCTATCATCGCGGCAATTATCGCGGGATGATGCCATTGGTCGGCAAGATCGCGCGCAGCACGATGGCGGCGCGCTAAGCTATTCCTCTGTCCTGAACAGCACGGTTTCCCCGACCAGCAGGAATAGGAAGAAAGGCGCCCAAGCCGCCAGAAATGGCGGATAAGCGCCAAGGCTGCCCATGGCGAGCGAGAAATTGTCGGCGACGAAATAGGCAAAGCCCAGCGCCATGCCCATGACGGCGCGGACGAAGAGCTGGCCGGATCGCGCGAGGCCGAAGGCGGCGACCGAACCCAATATCGGCATCAGCAGCGCAGACAGCGGCCCCGACAGCTTGTGCCACAAATTGGCCTCCAACTCCGCCGTAGGTCGCCCGGCATCATGCAGGTCTGAAATCGCCGCCTGAAGCTGGCTAAAGGTCAAAGCATCAGGATCGACCTTCGCCAGGGTGAACTGGTCGGGGCGAATGTCGCGGCCAAAGCGGACGGTGCCCACATTGGCCACCGTGCCACGTGCCACGTCGAACTGGCGCGCATCTTCCAGTAGCCAGCTCTTGTTCGCCGCGTCATAATGGCCGCGCGGTGCCTGGACGATGGTGGTCAGGCTGTTATTGATGCGGTTGAAAATCTCGACCTTGCGCAACTGCACCTGCGTGCCGCGCCCCGCCACGATCGCGGCGTTGACCAGATTATTGCCATCGCGCACCCAGGGGTTACTCTTGACCCCGCTGTCGCGCGGGATCGGGCCATAATCGACCGCCTGCCAGGCGCTGAGCGCCGCAGTGGATCGCGCGACGATGCGTTCGTTGAAGGCATAGCTGATCACCGCCACGCCCAGCGCCGCCACCACGAGCGGCGCCAATATCTGGTGCGCGGACAGGCCCGCCGCCTTCATCGAGATAATCTCGCTATTCTGGTTGAGCGTCGCCAGCATCACCAGCGTGCCGAGCAGCACCGAGAAAGGCAGGAAGCGGGCGACGATCTGCGGCACGCGCAGGCCGACATAATGCCATAATTGCGCGTCGCCATTGCCGGGATAGGCAAGGATGTCGCCCGACTGGCCCAGCAGGTCCAGCGTCTGCAACACCAGCACCAGCAGCGCCAGCACCGCCAGTGTCCGGGTGAGGAACAGGCGCGCCATATACCAACTGATCTGGCGCGAGGGGAAGAAAGCAAATTGCATGGGTCAGGCGGCTCCTTCCGCCACGGGCGGGCGTCGGCGGCCCAGCCGCAACAGGCGCACGATCTGCTTGCCGATCTTGGCGAAGGCGACTTCCAGCGCGCCGATCGGCTGGCCGCCGGGGCGGTGCGCAATGACGTGATACATCCAGAAGATCAGGCCCGCCACCAGCAGGAACGGCCCCCACAAAGCGATGATCGGGTCCACCTTGCCCAGCGCACCGACGCTTTCGCCATATTGGTTGATCTTGTGATAGGTGACGATGAAGATGATCGAAAGGAACACGCCGAGCGCCGATGTCGATCGCTTGGGCGGGATCGCAAAGGCAAGCGCCGCCAGCGGCAACAGCATCATCATCACCACCTCCACCATGCGGAAGTGGAAATTGGCGCGCACTTCGTCGCGCAATTTTTCCGGGGTCGCCGGGTTACGGCCGATCACTACCAACTCGGGAATCGTCTTTTCCCGGTCCACGTCGCGCCCGCGGAAATTTTCGATCTGCGGCAGGTCGATCGGCAGGTCATGGCTGGAAAAGGACAGGATTCGCGGCGTTTTATATTTGGGTGCGTCATTGACCAGCACGCCATCGCGCAGGCGGAAGATGATCGTGTCGGGATCGTCCGTCGCCAGGAACATGCCCTGCGCTGCGGTGACCGCAACCGACTGCCCGTCGCGGCTGACGGCGCGCACGAAAATCCCTTGCAGATTGCGCCCTTCGTCCAGGCTGCGTTCGATCCGCATTGTCATCCGCTTGCCCAAACTGGTGAATTCGCCGACCTTGATCGACGCCCCCAGCGCGCCCGATCGCAGCTCGAATCGCAACGCCTCATAGGCGTGGCGGGACAAAGGCTGGACGAAGCCGACAATGCCGAAATTGAGCAGCGCCAGCGCGATCGCATACATGTACGGCACCCGCAGCAGGCGTCCGTAGGAAAGGCCGACGCCACGCATCACGTCCAGTTCCGACGATAGCGCCAGTTTGCGGAAGGCCAGCAATATGCCCAGCATCAGGCCGATCGGGATGCCGAGCGAGAGATATTCGGGCAGCATGTTGGCCAGCATCCGCCATACGACGCTGACCGGTCCGCCTTCCGCCGCGACGAAATCGAACAGGCTGAGCATCTTGTCGAGCACCAGCAGCATCGCGGCGATCACCAGTGTTCCCAGCATGGGCACCGCGATCAGGCGGGCGAGATAACGGTCGGTGGCGGTCAGCATTCTCTAAGTCGTCGTCCCATCACCATGTTTTGGCCGCAAACCCATCCCATATCGGAATCAGGGAAAGTAGCGGGGCGAACAGGGGCTGTCCGTCCGACCCGGTCGGGCGGCTATAGCTTCCAGGAGTCTAATGGTCATGGTAAAAGTTGCAGTGGGTCTGATGTCGGTGGCAGCGATGATCGCAGCCGTCCCGGCAATGGCCCATGGCCAGGAAATCGCCAACGATCTCGAACGCTGCGCCAGCAGCGGGAATGGCCCCGCCGTGCTGGTCGATGTGCGCGGCTTTGCGGCCGCGACCGGCAAGGTTCGCGTTCAGTCCTATCCCGCCACCAAATCCGCCTGGCTGACCAAGGGCGAATGGCTCAATCGTATCGACAGCCCGGTTCGCCCGGCCAATGGCGCGATGCGCTTTTGCGTGCCGGTGCCGCAGGCGGGCAAATATGGCATTGCCGTGCGCCACGATCGCGACGGCAATGGCAAAACGGACATCAGCCGGGACGGCGGTGGTTTTTCCAACAATCCGTCGATCAGCATCTTCAACCTGGGCAAGCCCGGCGTCGAGAAGGCCGCTTTCTATGCCGGTCCCGGCGTGACGAAAATCACTATCACCCTCAAATATATGTGATCAAAAGCCATGGTCTGCGTCGCGCTCCTGTCCAATCCCAAATCCACGGGCAACCGCCAGACCCTGCCGCGCGTGCGCAGCTATTGCGCCAGCAACCCGGACATCTTCCATTATGAAGTGGAGCATGTCGACCAGATTGGCCGCGCGCTCCAGACGATCGCCCGTGTCGATCCCGTCGTCATCGTCATCAATGGCGGCGACGGCACGGTGCAGGCGGCGCTGACCGAGCTGTATCAGGGCGAACATTTCAAGGGTCGGGTGCCGCCGATCGCGGTGCTGCCCAATGGCAAGACCAACCTGATCGCGCTCGACCTTGGCATTCATGGCGATCCGATCAAGGCGCTGGAGCGGATCGTCGCGCTGGCCAAGGCCGGCGTGGACGACCATGTCGTCGCGCGCGAACTGATCGCCCTGTCGGATGGCAAGGTCGGCAGCCGGCCGGTGCTGGGCATGTTTTTAGGGGGAGCGGGGCTGGCCGATTATATGCTCTATTGCCGCAACCAGATCTATCCGCTGGGCCTGTCCAATGGCCTTAGCCATTTCCTGACGGCGATGGCGGTGCTGGTCTCGCTGATCTTCGGCATCCGGGCGAAATTCCTGCCGCCGTCAAGCAAGCCGGTCAGCATCTCGCTGATTCGTGACGGGCAGCTGGCCGGGCGCTTCTCCGTGCTGATCGTCACCACGCTGGAGCGGCTGCTGCTGGGCGTCCAGCCGGGCGACAGCCGTCGCGGCAACATGAAGCTGATGGCGGTCGAGCAGAATTTGCCCGCCCTGCTGCGCCTGATCTTCGCGAGCATCTTCAAGCGGGTCGGCAAGAGCCAGATGCAGGGCATCCATCTGGAACAGGGCGACACCATCCGCATCGAGGGCAATCACAGCAGCGTCATTCTGGACGGCGAACTGTTCGAAGCGTCCGAGGGCAAGCCGATCGTGCTACGTTCGACCCAGCCGGTGCCGTTCCTGCGACTGGCGGCTTAGGGCAAGAAACCAATGGCGGACACTTGCCTGCGCGATAGACGTGCCACATGACGGCATCATTTCGAAGCGCGTGGGGGATTGCTTTGCCAGGCATAGTTGGCCTTAGCTTGCTGTGCATTTTGTCATTGTTCACGATGCCGGCATTTGGAGGCACAGATCAGTATATTAGGTCGCGACCAACATGCGTTGCCGCTGCTCAATATGTGATCCGATCAGAATATCGCCGACTCGCCTCGACCCTCGCGCAGTTCGAACGCGATAACCCATCATATTGCCGCAATGCGCTGAATACCAAAGATGCCGACGGCGCTTGGACCGGGTCGTTGTTCGATCAAATCGTGAATGATGCTGCCTACGTTCGGGTCACCTTCGGCCCAGAATGGCGTTCCGCTACCGGTAGGAAGAGTAGGATCGTGGTCGTCACAGGTTCGAAAGTTAACGATCCGACGTAGCGAAAACTGCCATTCCCCCAAACCACCCGTTTCCGCCCTCACCCCTCACCCCCGCAATTCCACCCAGGTCGGCGCATGGTCGCTGGCCTTCTCTCTGCCGCGGAACTCCTTGTCCACCTGCGCATCGACCAGCCGGTCGGCGGCGGCGGGGCTGAGCAGCAGATGGTCGATGCGGAAACCCGCGTCGCGGGGCCAAGCATTCATCTGATAGTCCCAATATGTCCACACCCCGCCCGCCGGATGGCGGCTGCGCAGCGCGTCGGTCCAGCCATCGGCCAGCAGGCGGCGATAGGCTGCGCGGCTTTCGGGCTGCATCAGCGCGTCACTGGCCATCGCCTTGACCGAATAGACGTCATCGTCGCGCGGGATGACATTATAGTCGCCCGCCAGGATCGCGGGGATTTCCTCCGCCCAAATTTCCGCCGCGCGGGCGCGCAGGCGCTTCATCCAGCGCAGCTTGTAATCGAATTTGGGGCCGGGCTGCGGATTGCCGTTGGGCAGATAGATGCTGGCGACGCGCACGCCCTTCACATCGGCTTCCAGATAGCGGCTATGCTCATCGTCCGGCTCACCATCCAGACCGCGCCGCACCTCTACCGGGGTTTCGCCGCGCGCAAGGATGGCGACGCCGTTAAACCCCTTCTGCCCGTGCCAGATGACGCCGTAGCCTGCGTCCTCGATATCCTTGGCCGGGAAGGTTTCGTCCGATGTCTTGATTTCCTGCAGGCAGGCAATGTCGGGCCGCGTTTCGTCCAGCCATTCCAGCAGGCGCGGCAGGCGGGCCTTGGTGCCGTTGATGTTGAAGGTGGCGATACGCATGGACGATTCTCCTCGCCCATGTCCCTAATGGGAAGAACCGCTTTTGGCTATCAGACCGAGAAGCTGGTGCCGCAACCACAGCCTGCGGTGGCGTTAGGATTGGTCACCTTGAACGCTGCGCCGCCAAGGTCGGAGACGAAATCCACCGCCGATCCGCGCACCAGGTCCAGGCTGACGTCATCCACCACCAGAGTCACGCCATCGCGCTCGACCGACAGGTCGTCCGCCTCGATGCTGTCGGCCAGACCGAAACGATATTGGAAGCCCGAACAGCCGCCACCCTCCACCGCCAGCCGCAGGATCGCAGGCTTGCCCTGTTTGGCGGCAATCGCGGCGACACGGGCAGCGGCAGATGGGGTGAGATCAATATCGGTCATGGCACCCTAGATAGGATGACGCAAAAGCCCCGGCAACCCATGGGGTGCCGGGGCTTTTGCGAATGTCGATAAAAGCGCGATCAGTCGACGCTCTTTTCCTCCGCCTTGGTCGGGCCGCCCATGGCGATCGGCGGCTTGCTGTTCATCGCCACCAGATAATCGGGACCGGCGACGAAGGGCAGCGGGTTGATCGCGGCGCCGTCGACACGGACTTCATAATGGAGGTGGCTGCCGGTCGAGCGGCCGGTCGAGCCCATCAGGCCGATGATCTGGCCGCGCTTGACGAAGCTGTTGGCTGGCACGAGCAGCTTGGACATATGGCCATAGCGCGTTTCCATGCCGCTGCCATGCGAGATCTGGACGAGGTTGCCATAGCCACTGGCCCAGCCTGCGCGGTTGACGATGCCGTCGGCAGTGGCATGGATCGGGGTGCCGGTGGGACCGGGAATATCGATCCCCTTGTGCATCCGTGCGCCGCCGTTGAAGGGATCGGACCGGACGCCGAAATTGGAGGTCAGCGACAGTTTTTCGACCGGGCGGCCCGACGGGATATAGGCTGCGGTCTTGGCATTGCCGTCCAGGCGCTGGAGGCTGGAGAAGAGATTGGAGAAACCGACATCCTGCGGCCCAAGGGCGCTGGTGTTGATTTCCGACGCATCGCCATAGGGATCGTCTGTTTCGGTCGCATGGGCCGGGGCAGCGGCGCAGAGCGCGCCTGCAATGCCCAGTCCTGCAAAAATCTGTGTCGCCTTGAAGGCAGAATGGAACAAACGCGCACCACGAGTATTGATCATATCAAGTTCAAACATGCCGACCCCGACTGTGTCACCGGAGGCTTATGCCCCTCGGAGCTTCCCGTGTTACTTTTTGGCGACTTGGATCGCCCCCGCAGTTACGCAGACTGCAAATCGCCGGTCATGTTGCAAGCGCGGCGTAGAATTCCCGCGTTAAACCGGCCTGTCGACGCGCTGAGTCGTTGAACGGAGGCTTAACCGAACCACGAAAATGCCTTTTCACAAGCATTTGGTAATGATTTGGGGCGGATAGGCCCAATCGGTTCGTCGCCGCGAGGAACCATGTCGTCCCAGCGGCGACATGGCGAATCTCGTCCGCCATGATGCGTCGCAAAAATTTGGCGGAGGTGAAATCCCCTGCCCCCTCGAACCGCTCGACCGTCGCAGGCGTAATGTCGAGCGCGCGGGCTTCCAGCACCATCGGCACGATCGCCAGCCGGGCGAGGACGTCATGCGCGGTCTCTTCCGCCGCCTGCCACAATCCGTCATGCGCGGGGAGCGCGCCATAATGGCTGCCGCACTGGCGCAGCCGCCGGTCCAGCAGGGCGAAATGCATCGCTTCTTCCGCGCCGACCTGCATCCACTCATCCGTGAAGGCCGCCGGGAACTGATCGCCGAAGCGGCCGATCAGGTCGAAGGCCAGGTCGATCGCGACAAATTCGATATGGGCGAGCGCGTGGAGCATGGCGATGCGGGACCGTTCCGACCCCATCTTGCCGCGCCGGGGCATTTGGCCGGGATGCAGCAATATCGGCGCTTCTGGGCGCGCTGGCTGGTCGGGCATCGTCCCATCGAACCGATGCGCCAACCGGCCCAGCCGCCACGCCCGCGCCACCGCGCGCGCGGCCATGACCTTGGCATGGGGATCGGCGGTCAGCAGAACATGGCGGCACGCCGCACCGAGGCTATCGGGCAGGATCAAAGCGCCCTCGCCGCCTCCAGCACCTCGGCGGCATGACCCTTGACCTTCACCTTGGGCCAGACCCGTGCGATGGCGCCGTCCGCGTCGATCAGGAAGGTTGCCCGCTCGATCCCCATATATTTGCGGCCATAGAGCGACTTTTCGACCCAGGTGCCGAACGCACCGCAGGCGTCGCCCGGCTCGTCCGACGCCAGCGTGACGGTCAGGCCATATTTGTCGGCGAATTTCTTGAGCTTGGCTGGCTTGTCCTTCGACACGCCGACGACCGGCACGCCGATCGCGGCAAAGTCGCCGGCCAGTTCGGTAAAGTCCTTCGCCTCACTGGTGCAGCCGGGCGTATCCGCCTTGGGGTAGAAATAGACGACCACCGGCTTGCCGCGATAGCCGGCCAAGGTGAAGTCCGCGCCATCACTATCCTTGAGCGCGACGTCGGGTGCGCTGTCGCCTTGTACCAGCATCATCTGTCCTCCTGATAGGGCGCGGCAAGCGCGGCCCAGGCTTGGCCTATGCTTTGCCGCGCCTTGGCATAGCTTTCAAGCAGACTGTCCCAATGGTCAGCCCCGCAAGCCCGCGCAACCAGCGGACGGGTCGCTTCGGGCGGCTCTGTGGACGAAGGCGACACTAACCTGGACACAATCAGATAGCGTGTGATGAGGTCGTGGGCGGTGATTAGCTCAGCGGGCAGATGGCCCGCCGCGACCAGCGTCGCCAGCGCCTTGCCCAGGTCGGGATCAAAGGCCATGCCGTAGCGGAATTGGGTGATATGGATCAGGAATTCGAGGTCGACCAGACCGCCCGGCACCAGCTTGACGTCCAGATCGCTGGCGGGCGGCTTGTGGGTGGCGATGTCACCCCGCATCTTGACTGCTTCGCGCGTCATATCATTGATATTTCGATCTTTTTCCAGCGTTTCGGCCAGAATCGCGGCCAGCGCCGTGCGCGCCTCAGCCGATCCGAATATCGGCCGCGCCCGCGTCAGCGCCAGATGCTCCCACGCCCAGGCCTCCTCCCGTTGATATTTGGCGAAGCTGTCGAAACTGACCGCCAGCAAACCCTGCGCGCCGGACGGTCGCAGCCGCGTATCGACCTCATAAAGCGGGCCGGACGCGGTATGCACTGACAACGCGTTGACGATCCGCTGCGCCAGCCGGTTGAAATATTGGGTCGCGCCCAGCGGCTTGGGTCCATCGGATTCGGCCCGGAAATCGCCGGTGAACAGGAAGATGACGTCCAGATCCGACGCATGGGTCAGCACCCCGCCGCCCAGCCGCCCCAGAGCGAGGATGACGATCTCACCACCCGCCACCTTGCCATGCGCTGCCTCAAACTCGGCCACTGTCCGGGCCGCCAGCGCCTCGATCGCCGCTTCCGCGACCCGGCCATAGCCGCGCCCTGCCTCCAGCGGATCGCCGCCCCGGATGATCTGCGCGCCCAGCGCAAAGCGGCGATCGCCAACCCTCTGACGCACCCGGTCGAGCAAGGCCTGATAATCCTCGCCCGACTCCAGCGCCGCCAGCTGCGCCGCCAGCACATCGACCGGCGGCGGCGGGTCGAAGGCGGTGGCGTCGATCAGCCCGTCGAGCAGCTCGGCCCGCCGCGCCAGTGCATCGGCCAGCGTCGGCGCATGGCTCAATATCTCCGCCAGCAGCGCGACCAAAGCGGGACGCGCGGCCAGCAGCTTGAAGAAGTTGATCGCGCTCGGCAGCCGCCCGATCATGTCGTCCAGCCGGTTGAGCGCGCGCGACGGATCGGGCGCGGTCGCCAGCGCGCGCATCAGGCCTGGGAGCAGGCTTTCCAGCGCCTCACGCGACAGGCCACTGCGCAGCGCGCGCACCTTTCCGCCACGCCAGTGGGCGATCCGCGCCAGTGCGGTTTGCGGATCGGCAAAGCCCATATCGGCCAGTTGCGCCGCCAGCAGCGCCTCATCCTGCGACAGCGAAGCATCGTCCTTTTCCGGGCTGAGCCGGTCATAATTGCGCCCGACCCATTCGACCTGGGGCCGCAGCAGGTCGAGCAAAGCGTCGCCATCGGCCAGACCGTGGAGCCGCGCGACATTATCCATGGCGGCTGCCGATTTGGGCAGTTCATGGGTCTGCAAATCCTCGACCATCTGGAGCCGATGTTCGATCGTGCGGAACAGGACATAAGCTTCGTCCAGCTGGGTCGCGACGTCAGGCTCGATCACGCCCGCCTGCGCCAGCGCGGCCAGCGCCTGACGCGTATTGCCCGATCGCAGCGCCGGATCGCGCCCGCCATGGATGAGCTGATGCACCTGCGCGAAAAATTCGACCTCGCGAATGCCGCCGCGCCCGCGCTTCAGATCATAGCCCGGCCCGAACGCCTGCCCCTGCGCATAATGGTCGCGAATCCGGCGGCTGATATCGACGATCGCGTCGATCGCGCTGAAATCAAGATGCCGCCGCCACACGAACGGGCGGATCTGGCGCAGGAAATAATCGCCCAGCGCGATGTCGCCCGCCGCCGCGCGCGATCGGATGAAGGCGGCCTGCTCCCAGCCCAGCGCGGTCGATTCATAATAGCCGATCGCCGCCTCCACCGGCAGCGCAATCGGCGTGGCTTCGGGCGAGGGGCGCAGGCGCAGATCGACGCGGAACACATAGCCGTCAGCATCACGGGCGGTCAGCAATTCGCTCATCCGCCGCCCGATTCGAACCGCCGCATCGGCGGGATCTTCGCGCGGCCCATGCGGCAGGGTTGCGGGGTCATAGAGCAGGATCGGGTCGATATCCGACGAATAATTGAGTTCGCGGCTGCCATGCTTGCCCAAAGCCAGCACGACAAAACCCTTATGCTCGGCATCGGGATAGCGTTCGGCCATGGCGGCGGCCAGCGCCTCCTCCACCGCGCTATCGGCGAAGTCGGACAGGGTGCGCGTCACCCGGTCCAGCCCCCAGGCCCCCGACAGGTCAGCCGCCGCTGTTACCAGCGCGATCCCCGTACGCCGCCGCCGCAGCGACCGGGCGACGCCATCCTCCGGCCTGCCCAACGCCTGCGCGACGGCCAGCGCCGCGTCCATATCACCGGTCGCCAGCGCCTCCGCAACTTCTGGATAGCGATCCAGCGCGCGTGTCAGGAAGGGCGAATGGCCGCGTATCCGTGCCTGCGTTTCGGGCCAGTCCGTCACCATCGTCTCTCCCCCTGCGGCGGGCGTGCTTTGGGGCGCTATCGCTTGGGCTTGCGACGAACGCCAGAAACTTTTGTGTGCGCCGTCCGTTCTTACCGACATGGAAATGCAGCGCAAATCTTCCGGCCGATCGGCACCGGGTCGCCAAGGCGACGACGGGCGGATTGTGACCGTCGCGCTCCCCCTGCCCTATGAGGGCGTGGGCAATGCGCTGCGTTCCACCTATGCGCCACCGCGTGACGCATTGCCTGACGACATGACCGCGCTGCTGGCCCGGCTGGACAAGTTCGGGCAAGTAAAGGGCTGATCAGCGCGCAGCTTTTTGTTTACCCATTCTGACTATTGCTGGCCAAGACGTCGGCCAGCAAGAAGTTCAAGCCATGATATATCGCAATTTCGCTATCTGTACGCTGGTCGTCGCACCGCTGATCGTGCTGGCGGTGGACAATATTATGCCCAAACCGCCGGAATCTGCGCCTGTGCAGGGTAATATCGCTGACGCCCCGCCCCCGGTCTCCGTTCCTATGGCACCTCCCGTCGCCCCGCCATCGGCAGACGCGAGCGCGCCCGGTTTCGGTCAGCCGATGGCGCAAGCGGGTCAGCCGATGCTGGCCCCCGGCGCTGGCCTACCCGAAACGACGGTCGAGCCGGCGGTCGAAACCGACCAGATGGTGACCCCGGACGCAGCGCCGCCCGGATCACCCGACGCGGAATAAGCGTCAGACCGACCCCTTGAACGTGTCGCACTGGGCCGGATCGCCGGTCGATAGCCCCTTGCGCAGCCAAGCCATGCGCTGCGCGCTGCTGCCATGGGTGAAACTTTCAGGCACCGGCCGGCGACCGGCGGCCTTTTGCAGCGTATCGTCGCCAATCGCCTCAGCCGCGCGCATCCCTTCTTCCAGATCGCCCGCTTCCATCAAATTGGTATCGCGCGCTGCCCAGACTCCGGCATAGCAGTCGGCCTGCAATTCCATCTGCACCTGAAGCGCATTGCCGTCGGCTTCCGACGCGCTTTGCTGCGCCTTGCGAATCCGGTCCGCCTGCCCGGTGACCGTCTGGATATGATGGCCCACTTCATGGGCGATGATATAGCCGATCGGGAAGTCGCCCGGCGCGTTGAAGCGGGTTTCCATTTCATTGAAGAAATCGGTGTCGATATAGATGCGCTGGTCGGCGGGGCAGTAGAATGGTCCCATCGCCGCCTGCGCCGCGCCGCAGCCCGACTGGCCATTCTGGCTGTAGAATACCAGCGTCGGCGGGGGATATTGTTCGCCTGACGCCTTGAATATCTCGTCCCAGCGACGCTCGGTCGATCCCAGTACCTTCAAGGAGGTGCGCTGAATGTCGGTCAGCTCGGTCGTGGCGGGCCGTTCGGTCTGGACGGGCTGGCCCCCGCCGCCACCCCCGCCGATCAGGCTGAGCGGATTGATGCCCATCACCACCATGATGATCAGCGCCACGACAATGCCGCCGCAGCCGAACCTGCTGCCGATCAGCGGCAGGAGCATCCCCAGCCCGCCGCCAAAGCCGCCACCGCCGCCACCCCGGCCGTCCTGCACCTCGAAATGGCTGCTTTCCTGTTCGTCGTCGAGACGCATGACGCCCTCCCTGTTTAGGCTTCTGCCTACCCGATTCACGGAATGCTGCAAACCGCCGGGATGGGCAGAGGGTTGCGGACAAAGCAAATTTTATCTGGCGACATAAAGTTGGATTGCGGTCGGCAAAGACTATATTGCACCGCATCATGGATATTCAGCCCAAGCCCCTCCGCCGCGCCCGCACGCCTTTGCCCCTGCCCCGCGAAGTGGCGCTGCTGCTTCAGGGGGGCGGTGCGCTGGGTTCCTTCCAGTCGGGCGTCTATGAGCGGCTGGACGAACTGGGGGTCGATGTCAGCTGGGTTGCGGGCATTTCGATCGGCGCGATCAATGCCGCGATCATCGCGGGCAACCCGCCGCACCGGCGGATCAGCCGCCTCAAGAAATTCTGGTACACCGTGTCGGGCGGGATGCCCAATATCCTGCTGCCCGACATAGACCATATTCGCGAGATCGCCCATCTAGCCGCTGCCGGCACGGTCGCGACCTTCGGCGTGCCTGGCATGTTCCGCCCGCGCCTGTGGCCCGCCACGATGATGCCCGAAGGATCGGCGGGCGCGATCAGTTTCTATGACAGCGCGCCGCTGAAAGACACGCTGGACGCCTGTATCGACTGGGATCTGCTGAACGACGGGCCGGTGCGGCTGTCGGTCGGCGCGGTCGATGTGGAGACCGGCAATTTCGCCTATTGGGATACGCGCGGCCCCGGCGGCAACACCCGGATCGACGCGCGCCACATCATGGCATCGGGCGCGCTGCCGCCCGGCCTGCCGCCGGTCGAGATTGACGGGCGCTGGTATTGGGATGGCGGGATCGTGTCCAACACCCCGCTTGCCCATGTGCTGGACCATCAGACCGAAGATATGCTGGTGTTCCAGGTCGACCTCTTCCCCGCCGAAGGGCCGATGCCGCGCCAGATGACCGACGTCTATTCGCGCGCGAAAGATATTCAGTATAGCAGCCGCACCCGGCAGGTGACGGACCAATATCTGCGCCTGCGCCGCGAACATGGGGCGATCTGCGCGCTGCTCGACAAGCTGCCGCCCGAATTGCGCAACGAACCGGAGGCGCAGAAGCTGCGCGACATTCTCGACGGCGGTTCGATCAACATCGTTCACCTGATCTATCGCAGCCGCAACTGGGAAAGCGGCGCGAAGGATTTTGAATTTTCCCGCGCCACGATGCTGGACCATTGGAGCCAGGGCCGCGACGCAGTGGAGGAAGTGATGCACAAGGGCGACCTGATCGCCCGCAACATATTGGACGGCAAGAGCGCGACCTTCGACCTGGACGCGCCCGATCATCTCAAGGAGAAAAAGGCATGAGCAAGGCTTTTGCGGGCAAGACGGCCCTGATCACCGGTTCGACCTCCGGCATTGGCCTGGCCTATGCCAAGGCGCTGGCGGGCGAAGGCGCGAATGTCGTCATCAATGGATTTGGCGACAAGGATGCGATCGAGCAGGAGCGGTTGGGGCTGGAGGCGCTGAGCGGGGCGAAGGCGCTCTACAGCGGCCACGACCTGACCAAGCAGGACCAGATCGAGGCAATGATGGCGGAGGCGGCGACGGCCTTTGGCGGGGTTGATATCCTCATCAACAATGCCGGGATGCAGCATGTCGCCCCGGTGGAGGATTTTCCGGTCGACAAATGGAACCTGATAATCGCGCTAAACCTCACCAGCGCATTCCACACGACGCGGCTGGCGGTGCCCTATATGAAGGGCAAGAAATGGGGCCGGATCATCCAGACCGCCAGCGCCCATTCGCTGACCGCATCCCCGTTCAAGAGCGCCTATGTGACCGCCAAACATGGCCTGGCCGGTTTCACCAAGACGGTGGCGCTGGAAGTCGCGACCTTCGGTATCACAGCCAACTGCATATCGCCTGGCTATGTCTGGACGCCACTCGTTGAAAACCAGATTCCCGACACGATGAAGGCGCGGGGCATGACGCGCGAGCAGGTGATGAACGACGTGCTGCTGGCGGGCCAGCCGACCAAGCAGTTCGTGACGGTCGAACAGGTCGCGGCCATGGCGATGTTCCTGTGCAGCGACGCCGCCGCCAACATCACCGGCGCGAATATGAGCATCGACGGGGGGTGGACGGCGCAGTGACGCGCCGACGTGACTGATATTTAGCGCCCGATGGTTACACCTGATCCGTTCGTCCTGAGTAGCCGCTGAGCTTGTCGAAGCGGCGTATCGAAGGATGCGTATGGACGCGATGCTTCGATACTTGAACAGGTGAACCATCCCCCGGATGGTTCAGGATCGTCCGGGGGACGATCCGACCTGTTCAACTTAGACTTCGCTCAGTCCCTACTCAGCACGAACGGACGTTATGCAAGCTAAAGCCATCGCGCTCTAAGTCGCCTTCGGCTCCAGCAGGCGCAGGACCGATTGCAGGCCATCCTCGCTCGCCGTCGCCAGCGGCAGGGGGCGATCGGGCAGGCCGTCATGCTGGCTGTTGAGGAACAGGATCGCGGCAGGCGCGCCCAGTTTCTCGATCGCGATGCGGGTGACGCGGCCCTGCCGTTCGGCTTCCGCCGGGGACAGGCGCACCGCATTATGCGGAACGAAGCGGCGGCCCGGCGATGTGCGGTTGGTGGCTGGCGCTGGCTGAACAGGGGTGTCGGTCGTCATCTTGTCAGCTTTTCAGCGTCACGATGCCGACCGGGCCGGGCTTGGTCGACGGGTTGGACGCATTGGCCTTGGGCGGCTTTTCCGCCTTGGGCTTGCGCGTTTCGCGGCTCGATTTCTTCTGACTTTTGGCCATGGTCTGGGTCTTTCAGTTTGCGGACGTGAACGGCTGTTGCGCTGCGTTCAACGCCGCTTCGGCATCATCCTCGGCACGAAATTCGGCGGCGATCGCTTCATCCTCCGTCTCCACCGTGCGGGTCGCGCGGCGGCGTTCGGCGCTGGCGGCGAGCTTTGCTTCGCGGCCCCAGGCATTGGCGGCGGCAACCGCGACGCGGCGGGCGTTGGGCAGAGTTTCGGACAAGGAACGGGCGTGATGGATCGACTGCTGGGCAAGGCAGAAGGCGGATGTCTGGGCCATGAGCAGGCTCCTTTGCACGAGGAAATCGGGATAGCAGGGCGACAGGGCGCGCTTCGTCACACGCGCGCGGGTCAGTCATGTCGCAAGGGGGCGGACGATCATGGGGCCGCTCAGTGCGGCGGATCGTTCCTTTCACTTGTGAAATAGGTTGGATGGCACGACTTTACAAGGGCGGGCGCTTTTTCATGATCCGGCCCGCAGCCCCCTTTAACGCTCGTAAAATCCCCTTATGCTGCGGGCAACCAAGGGAGACTTCATCATGCGCCATGCGCTCACGGCCATATTGGCCGCCGCCAGCCTGTCGTCCATCGCTACCGCCCAGACCGAACCGACGACTCCAGCCCCCGCACCGGCTGCGCCGCCGCAAAGCGCGATCGGCGCGACGATCGCGAAGGATATGGACGGGCTGATGACGCTCTATCGCGATCTTCACGCCAATCCCGAACTGTCGGAGCAGGAGGTGAACACCGCCGCCAAGCTCGCCAAACGCCTGAAAGCGATGAAATTTGACGTAACCGAAAAGGTCGGCGGCACCGGCGTCGTCGCGGTGATGAAGAACGGGTCCGGCCCGGTGCTGCTGATCCGCGCCGATATGGACGGCCTGCCGGTGGTGGAGCAGACCGGCCTACCCTTCGCATCGAAGGTGCGGACCAAGACCCCCGAAGGCGTCGAGACCGGCGTAATGCACGCATGCGGCCATGACACGCACATGACCGCCTTCATCGAAACCGCGAAGCTGCTGGCGGCGGCCAAGGATGAGTGGAAAGGCACGCTGGTGATGATCCTCCAGCCCGCCGAAGAGGTCGGACGCGGCGCGCGGCTGATGCTGGAGGATGGGCTTTATACCCGCTTCCCCAAGCCGACCCACGCCATCGCTTTTCATGACGCGGCCAATCTGGAGGCGGGCAAGATCGGCTATACGCCGGGCTATGCGCTGGCCAATGTCGACAGCGTTGATATTTTGGTGCGGGGCGTCGGCGGCCATGGCGCCTATCCGCAAACGACCAAGGACCCGATCGTGCTGGGATCGCGGATCGTGGGGGCGCTCCAGACCTTGGTCAGCCGGGAGCAGGAACCGTCCGACCCGGCGGTCGTGACGGTGGGCAGTTTCCAGGGCGGGGCCAAGCATAATATCATCCCCGACGAAGCGAAATTGCTGCTGACGATCCGCAGCTATTCGGACGAGACGCGGGCCAAGCTGATCGAGGGAATCAAGCGGATTTCGCGCGGCGAGGCGATTGCGGCAGGGGTGCCGGACGACCGGATGCCGGTGGTGACGGTGAAGGACGAATTTACGCCCTCCACCTATAATCCACCCGAATTTGCCGAACAGATGGCAGGCGTGCTGAAAGAGCATTTCCCGCAAGACCAGGTGGTCAAGACCCCGGCGGTGATGGGCGGCGAGGATTTCGGCCGCTTCTATCGCGCGGACAAGAGCATCAACAGTTTCATCTTCTGGGTCGGCGGCGTGCCTGCCGACAAGATGGCGGCGGCGCAGGCGGGACAGGTGACCCTCCCCTCGCTCCACAGCCCTTTCTGGGCGCCACAAGCCGACCGGCTGATCGCATCCGCCAGCGAAGCGATGACGGTGCTCGCGCTGGATATATTGAAGAAGGAGTAGGCTGCCTATTGCGGCCGATGCCCCTTGCGCCATTTGGTCCATAAGTGCCGGGCCAGCATAAGCGGGGGCATCCGCAGCCAGTGGGAGCGCAGGAAGAAGGCGAATACCAGCGCCTTGCGGGTTTCGCGGCCCCAGCCGTTGCGGGCCAGCAGGCGGGCGCGGATCAGGCGATCCCATAGCGTCAGGCGCGCGCCGGAGCCGTAGAGTGCGGCGGCGAGGCGTTGCGCCTGCCGGACATGGAAACCCAAGCCATGCCGGGCGGCGCGGGCTTCCAATATGTTCGGCTCAGTGTCGGCCAGCAGATGATGGATGTCCCACAGGTTGCGCAGGCCGCCCTGCAAATCGCCATCAGCCAGCATATGGGCGACGGCGTGGACGACGCGATCTTCGGGCGAGAGGACGTACAAACCGTCACCCAAAGGCATGGCATCGGCGATCATCGCGGCAGCATCCGGGGTCTGGCGCGCGGTCAGCGGCAATATCGTGTGATGCACGTCGATCATCCGGTCGCGCGTGGCGTGGATCATCGGCGGGAGTTCGTGCATCCACTGGCGATAATAGGCGTCGTCATAGGGATCATCCTTCACCCATTCCCAGCCTGCTACGATCAGCGCCTGTTCGACCGCCGCCATCGCCTCCACCGGGACGAGGATGTCGAGATCGCCGATGAAACGGCCCTGCCTGGCCTTCAGCCCAGCGGCGGCATAGGCGGTGCCTTTGAGCAGCACGACGCGGACGCCAAGCGGCCCAAGCGCCTGCGCCGCGCGGTCGGCTTCCCACAAGGCTTGGCGCGCTTCGCGGGCGGCGTCGGCCCGCGCGTCGGACAGGATCGGCATGACCGCTGGTGGCACCGTGACGTCGGCCAGGCGAAAGGCCAGCGTGCCGATCAGCCGTTCGGCACGGGCGGCGGCGATCAGGCTGTTCCAGCCTGACGCATCCAGTGCGGCAACGGACGCGGGATCGCGCAGCGTCCGCACCAACAGCGCGGCGCTCACGCCATTTCCTCCCACAGCCGTTCGACCATGGCGATCGCCTCCTCGCCGGTCGGGAAGTCGATCGCGCGGGCAGGAACATCGCGCACGAAGCGGGTCAGTGCGGTGAAAGCCGGTTCGCCCAGCGCGACATAATTGGTCGAGGCTTGGGTCAGGCGCATGAAGATTTCCGCCTGACCAACGGCTCGCATATCGGCGGCGTGGCCGAAGCGGGGGAAGAGTAGCAAAGCGGGCATCGCCCCCTGCCCCATATGCGCGACCGCATCGGCGCGGGGGACCATATGGCGAATGTCGCCCTTGGCCGTGGCGGCGAGCAGTGGTCCCATGCGGGCCGCCCCGACTTCGCCCGCCACCACGCCGATGGCGCGATTCTTGAGACTGACGAGGCGGGGAAAGGGCAGGATCGCGCCGCTTTCGAGGTCGAGCAGCGCAAATTCATCGCCCATGAAGCGCCAGCCGCGCTCACCCAGTAGGGCAGCCAAGGTCGATTTGCCGGAGCCGGACTCGCCGGTCATCACCAGCACGCGGCCATCCTTCTCCACGCTGGAGGCATGGAGCAGCAAATGCCGCCGCCAGCCCAGCGCCATTTGCAGGTTCATGCCCATCTCCGCCGCCAGCAGGCCGTGGGACAGGCTCATCGGCGCGGCGTCGGCCAGGCCATGGTCGCCAGTGATGAAGATGGACGGGTGGATGAAGCGACGCACAAGGCTGGTCGGCTGGAGCCGGACGGTGAAGTCGGCGATCGCATCGGCGGGTTGCGGATAGGTGGCGTAAAGGCTGGTCAGTTGCGCGATCGGCGCGGGCCAGGCGGAGCCGATGCGGAAGGTCGCAGGGCCGATGCGCAGAGTCAGCTGATGCCTCATGCCGGGCGCACCAGACCGAGCGCGACCAACGCGTCGAGATGGACGGCGATTTCGCGCATGGCGTCGTCCGCCGGGCCAAGGTCGAAGCTGCGCGCCAGCCGGTCGTGAATCTGCGCCACGCTGGCGGGGGCGCCGTCGGCCAGTTCATCCAGAATTTCGGGGACCGGGCTGATCACCATATGGGTCTGGCCCGACCGGGGATGATAGAGCAGAACGATATCGTCGAGCGCGCAGGCGGCCACCGCGTCCACTCCTTCCCGCCGATAGAGTTTCGTTGCTGCCACTCTCTGCCATCCCATAAGCTACGCCCTGCTCCGGCGCTATCGCATATGGTGCCATCCCACATCCGTCATGCTGAACTTGTTTCAGCATCTATTTCTCATCCCAAAACAACTGTTTGATCTGGCGAAATGGACCCTGAAACAAGTTCAGGGTGACGATGAAGGAGATGTTGGCCTCACATATACAATCCCTCTCCTAACGCAGAGGGGTAGCCAAGTGCCTAACGCGGCATCTGGAGCGAGGCGTAGCAGGTGAAGCCGCTGGTGCCTGACTGGAGGCGGCGAATATAGTTGAGATAGGCCTGATTTTGCTGATAGCTGGTGCCGGGCAGCGGGCGGCCACGCAGCGCCTGCTTGACCTGTTCGCCGGTAAATGGGCGGCCAGTGCCGGGGAAAGCGCCGGGCGTCCCGGCGGGAACCAGCTGGCCATTGGGGGCGATCAGATTGCCCGCACGGCTGGCGTCCGGCACGGGAATCGTGCAGTTGAGGACCGAGGCAGCGGTATTGGCCAGTGCAGGGCGGATCGACACGATCGCGGAGGCCGCCGCTGCGCCGCCCATCAGCAGCTGGCGACGCGACGGCACGGCCAGATCGGGCGTATCGGCCTGCACAGCCGTTTCGGGCTGCTGGTCATCATCCTGTCCGGTCATCGGCTCGCTCATCTGATCCTGATCCGCTATCGGGCTTGCCAAAGCGTCATGATTGCACGCTATTGGGCCTGACATCGCAGCAAATACGCGACAAATCCAGTGCGGTAACCATGAATCGACTCAGTCTTTCCCAGATCATCGCGTCCTTCGCCGTCCTCTTGCTCAGCACGGGCGCTGCCTTGATGATGGGCGCATCCCCCTTTGCCATCGCGCTGCCAGTGTTGGCCGGGGTGATCGTCCTGGCCATCACGGCGGATGCCGGGACGCCACCGCCCGACGTGCCGGACGTGGCGATGGATGAGCCGGACCTGATCGACCATCCCGATTTCGCCAGCCTGCTGGAGGGGATTTCCGATCCGCTGATGCTGGTGGAGCGCGGGCGGATTGCGCGCGCCAACCGGGCGGCGCAGCGCCTGCTGGGCGCGCATATCGAAGGGGACGATGCGCGCATCGCCATCCGCCACCCGGCGGCTGCCGAACGGCTGGCGAGCCTGGCCCCGCTGGCCGAACCGTTCATGATCGAGCTTGTGGGGCTGGGAACGCGCGAGCAGCGCTGGCAGATGCGGGTCGCGCCGGTGGGTGCAGTGGCCGACATGCGCCGCCTGGTGCATCTAGTCGACCATAGCGGCACCCATGCCGCCGAGCGGATGCGGGTCGATTTCGTCGCCAATGCCAGCCACGAATTGCGCACGCCGCTGGCCGGGATATTGGGCTTTATAGAGACGCTGGCCGACCCGGAACTCGGCAAGGATGACGAGACGCGGCAGCGCTTCCTGAAAATCATGGACGGCGAAGCGCGGCGGATGCAGCGGCTGGTCGATGATCTCATCTCCCTTTCGCGGATCGAGGCGGAAAAATATCGCGCGCCGGACGCATCAGTCGATCTGGGCGAACTGGTCGCCGAAGCGGTCAATGTGTTCCGCTCCAGCCATGGCGAACGGGGCCGCGAAGTGGAGATGGAGGTTTCGCCGGGGCGGCAGGCGGTGCAGGGCGACCGGGCGCAGTTGTCGCAACTGCTGCACAATCTGATCGGCAATTCGGTGAAATATGGCCGTCCCGGCACGCCGATCCGGGTGACGCTGAGCGAGGGGGGCAGCCGCATGTGCCGTCTGTCCGTCGCCGACGAAGGCGAAGGGATTGGCCCGGATCATCTGCCGCGCCTGACCGAACGATTCTATCGCGTCGATTCGGGGCGCAGCCGGGCGATGGGCGGGACGGGTTTGGGGCTGGCGATCGTCAAACATATTGTCGAGCGGCATCGTGGACGGCTTGATGTCGCGAGCGTACTGGGCAAGGGAACGACCGTAACCGTGCTGCTGCCCCTGATGCATGACGCAGAGAGTCCGGCCTTGTCATCATCGCCCGGCACTATGTCATCAAACTGAAACCTGAATGTCACAATGCCGCGATGGAGCGGCCCTATAGCGCCGGTCAAAGGGGGCAGCGAACAGCGAATCGCGGCCTTTCATGATGGAGGTTTCCGTGAATAAATTCACCTTGTTCGCCGCGACGGCATTGAGCGTCATTTCCCTTTCCGCCTGTGGCGACCAAAGCGGTGGCGGCGCTGGCCAGACCCGCGACCAGATTCGCGCGGTCGGTTCGTCCACCGTCTATCCCTTCGCCACGGCGGTTGCCGAACTGTTCGTGCAGGGCAATCCCGGCATGAAATCGCCGATCATCGAATCGACCGGCACGGGCGGCGGCATGAAGCTGTTTTGTGCGGGCGTTGGTGCGCAGCATCCCGACATCGCCAACGCATCGCGCCGGATGAAGAAGTCCGAATTTGATATGTGCGCAGCCAATGGCGTCAAGGACATCATCGAAGTGCAGGTCGGCGTCGACGGCCTGGCCTTTGCCGAAGCCAAGAACGGCCCCGGCTACAAGCTGACTCCCAAGATCGTCTATGAGGCGCTGGCCGCCAATCCCTATGGCAAGGGTCCGAACAAGGCGGAGACGTGGAAGGATGTCGATCCCTCCCTGCCCGCCATCGCGATTTCCGTCTTTGGCCCGCCTTCGACCAGCGGCACGCGCGATTCGCTGGCTGAGCTGATTCTGGAAAAGGGCTGCCAGTCCGATCCGGCGATGAAGGAATTGAAGGACAAGAACGAGGACGAATATAAGGCGACCTGCACCCGCGTTCGCGAGGACGGCAAATATGTCGATTCGGGCGAGAATGACAATCTGATCGTGCAGAAGCTGGGCGCAAACCCCAATGCGGTCGGCGTGTTCGGCTACAGCTTCCTGGAAGAGAATAAGGATACGCTCAAGGACGTGCCCATCAACGGCGTCGAGGCGACCTATGAGACCGTATCTACCGGCCAATATCCCGGCGCGCGTCCGCTCTACATATACGTGAAGAAGGCGCACATCGCCGCCATTCCGGGGCTTCAGGGCTATCTGAACGCCTTTGCCGCCAACTGGTCGCCCGACGGCGCGCTGACCAAGCGCGGCATGGTCGCGGCACCCGAAGATGTGCGCAAGGCCAGCGCCGAAACGGTCAAGGCGCTGACCGTTCTTGATGGCTCCAAGCTGAAGTAAGGGCCATAATGACCGGTCCCGCACTTTTCCTGCTGCTCGCTGGCCTGGGCGCTATCGCCTGGGTCAGCGCCCGCGCCCGCGCGCTGCGCTTGCAGACCGTGGCACGGGCGACCGGGCGGCGTGATGCCGTCCACTCGCTGCCGGGCTATCATGGCTGGTATGTGGCGCTGTGGACGATCGCGCCAGCTGTGCTGTTCCTGGCGGTCTGGGCCAATATCGTGCCTGGTCTGGTAACGCAGGCGGTGCTGGCCGATCCGGCGGCGCAGAGCCTGCCTATGGATGATTTCTCGCGCTCCGCCATATTGGGCGAGGCGCGGTCGATCGCGACGGGCGCGCAGGCCGGGGCGTTCAACCCGCTGGCGCAGGGACTGGTCGAACCCTATCGCGCTGCGATCAACAAATATGGCGTCGCCGGCGCAGTGCTGGCGATCGTGCTGGCCTTTGCCGGCGGCGCTTATGCCTTCACCCGCGTCCGCCCCGATTTCCGGGCACGCACACGGGTCGAGCGGCTGGTGATGGCGACGCTGCTGATCGCGTCGCTGCTGGCGATCGTGACCACGGTGGGGATCGTTGCCTCCCTGCTGTGGGAAAGTTTCCGCTTCTTCTCCATGGTCAACCCACTGGATTTCCTGTTCGGCACCAAATGGTCACCGCAGTCAGCCGCGATGGGCTATGGCAATCAGGATGCCTTCGGCGCGGTGCCGCTTTTCTGGGGCACCATCTTCATCGGCGCGATCATCGCCATGGTCGTCGCGATCCCGCTGGGCCTGATGAGCGCCATCTACCTCACCCAATATGCCCAACCGGTCGTGCGTAAGTGGATGAAGCCGACGCTGGAGATGCTCGCGGGTGTGCCGACGGTCGTCTATGGCTATTTCGCGGCGCTCACCATTGCCCCGGCACTGCGCGACTTCGCGGTGATGATCGGCATCCATGGCGCTTCGTCGGAAAGCGCGCTGGCGGCGGGTCTGGTGATGGGCGTGATGATCATTCCCTTCGTCTCCTCCATGGCCGACGACAGCATCGCCGCCGTGCCGCAATCCATGCGCGACGGCAGCCTGGCGATGGGCGCGACCACCAGCGAGACGATCCGCAAGGTCTTGATCCCCGCTGCCCTGCCCGGCGTGGTCGGCGGCGTGTTGCTGGCGGTCAGCCGCGCCATCGGCGAGACGATGATCGTGGTGATGGCCGCTGGTCTTGCCGCCAATCTGACGCTCAACCCCTTTGCCAGCGTGACCACGGTGACGACGCAGATCGTCCAGCTGCTGACCGGCGACCAGGAATTTGACAGCGCCAAGACGCTGGCGGCCTTTGCGCTGGGACTGGTGCTGTTCGTCGTCACGTTGCTGCTCAACATCGTGGCCCTGCGGGTCGTGAAGAAATATCGCGAGGCTTACGAATGACACCCACTCGCAACCCCACCGACTGGAAGTCGGACGAAATGCGCAAGCGGATTGCGCGGCGCTATGCGGCCGAGCGGCGGTTTAAATTCGCCGGGCTGTTTGCCGTGGCGCTGTCTGCCGCTTTCCTGGCCTTCCTGCTGTTCACAATGATGGGCAACGGGCTGCGCGGCTTCACCCGGACCGAGATTGCGCTCCAGATCAATTTCCCGGCATCCCCTCTGCTGCTCGATCCGGCCAACATCACCGACGCGGCGCTGGCCAATGCCAACCTGCCGATGGTGACGGGGCAGGTGGCAAGACAAGCACTGGGTGCGGATGCCGACGCCTTGCTGTCATCGACCGCCTGGATCAGCATCCGCGATGCGATCAAGGCCGATCCCGCCATATTGGGGCGGACGGTGACGATCCGCGTCCCGGCGTCCACCACCATCGACCTCGCCGCCAAGCATGAAGGCGCGCCGGAAGCCGAAGCCGCGGTCGAACGGCTGCGCAAGGCAGGCCTGCTGACGACCGGCTTCAACTGGAGCTTCCTGACGGCAAGCGATGGCACTGACCCCACTCAGGTCGGCATATGGGGCGCGTTCAAGGGATCGTTGCTGACGATGCTGGTGACGCTGGCGCTCAGCTTCCCTATCGGTGTGGCGACGGCCCTTTATCTGGAGGAATATGCGCCCAAGGCGTGGTGGACCGACATTATCGAAGTGTCGATCAACAATCTGGCCGCTGTCCCCTCGATCATCTTCGGCCTGCTGGGCCTGTCGATCTTCCTGAACTTCCTGCATCTGCCGCGATCGGCGGCGCTGATCGGCGGCATGACACTGGCGCTGATGACGATGCCGGTCATCGTCATTGCCGGGCGCAACGCGATCAAGTCGGTGCCGCCCAGCATCCGCGACGCCGCGCTCGGCATCGGCGCATCGCCGGTGCAGGTGGTGTTCCACCATGTGCTGCCGCTCGCCCTGCCCGGCATCCTCACCGGCACGATCATCGGCATGGCGCGCGCGCTGGGCGAAACCGCGCCGCTGCTGATGATCGGGATGCGCGCCTTCATCGCGACGCCGCCGGGCGGGATCAGCGATCCGGCGACAGTGTTGCCGGTGCAGATTTTCCTGTGGTCCGATGAAGTCTCCAGGGGCTTTGTCGAAAAGACGTCGGCCGCCATCATCGTGCTGCTGGCCTTCCTCCTCGCGATGAATGGTCTGGCCATCTATCTGCGCAACAAGTTTGAAACACGGTGGTAAACGCACCCATGACCGAAGCAACAAATCCTCTGGCCATTGCCAACCCCAAAATGTCGGCCCGCGACGTCAAGGTATTCTACGGCGCGAAGCAGGCGATCAAGGGCGTGTCGATCGACGTCGACATGGACCATGTCACCGCCTTCATCGGCCCGTCGGGCTGCGGCAAGTCGACCTTCCTGCGGACTTTGAACCGCATGAACGACACCGTCGCCAGCGCGCGGGTGGAAGGCATGATCATGCTGGATGGCGAGGATATTTATTCCCCGTCGATGGACGTGGTGCAGCTGCGCGCGCGGGTCGGCATGGTGTTCCAGAAGCCCAACCCCTTCCCCAAGTCGATCTACGAAAATATCGCCTATGGGCCGCGCATCCATGGGCTGGCCCATGCCAAGGCGGACCTGGACGTGGTCGTTGAAAAATCGCTGCGCCGCGCTGGCCTGTGGGAAGAAGTGAAGGACCGGCTGCATGACAGCGGCACCGCCCTGTCGGGCGGGCAGCAGCAGCGCCTGTGCATTGGCCGCGCCATCGCGGTGGAGCCGGAAGTCATCCTGATGGACGAGCCCTGTTCCGCGCTGGACCCGATTGCGACGGCGAAGATCGAGGAGCTGATCCACGAGCTGCGCGGCCGCTATGCGATCGTCATCGTGACCCACAATATGCAGCAGGCCGCGCGCGTGTCGCAACGGACCGCCTTCTTCCACCTCGGCGATCTGGTCGAATATGGCGTGACGAGCGACATATTTACGAACCCGACGCAGGAGCGGACCAAGGATTATATCACCGGTCGCTACGGCTGATCGCGGGAGAGACGAATATGGCTGAACATACGATCAAGGCGTTCGACGAGGATATCGACAGGCTGCGCGGCCTGATCGCGGAAATGGGCGGACGCGCCGAAGCCGCGATCGAAAGCGCGATGATCGCGCTGCAACGGCAGGACCTGGTGCTGGCGGCGCAGGTGGTGGCCGACGACAAGCGCATCGACGCGATCGAGGCGGAAGTCGAGAAGCTGGTCATCCAGGTGATTGCGCTCCGCGCGCCGATGGCCAACGATCTGCGCGACGTGATCGCCGCGCTCAAGATCGTCGGCGTGGTCGAGCGCATCGGCGACTATGCCAAGAATATCGCCAAGCGCGTGCCGCTGATCATGGTCAACCAGCGCACGCTGGAACCGGTGTCGCTGCTGCCGTCCATGGGACAGGTGGCGAGCGAAATGGTGCATGACGCGCTCAACGCCTTTGCCGCGCGCGACGCCGACCTGGCTATCGCAGTGGTCGAGCGCGACACGGTGGTCGACGATTTCTACAACAGCGTGTTCCGTACGCTGGTGACCTATATGGTCGAAAATCCCAAGACGATCAGCGAATGTGCGCATCTGCTGTTCATCGCCAAGAATATCGAGCGGATCGGCGACCATGCGACCAATGTCGCGGAGATGGTCTATTATGCGGCCACGGGCCAGACCCTGCCCGACCGCGACCGCGGCGGCGCGGCGGCGGAGGAATAAAGATCATGGCCCGTGCAAAAATGCTGCTGGTCGAGGATGACGCGGCACTCGCCGAACTGCTGATCTGGCATTTCAAGCGCGAGGATTTCGACGTCGCCCATACCGTCGATGGCGAGGAAGCCTTGCTGATGGCGCAGGAAAATGTGCCTGACATCGTGCTGCTCGACTGGATGGTGGAAAGCCTGTCGGGGATTGAGGTGTGCCGCCGCCTGCGCCGCGCCAATGGCACCGCCAATGTGCCGATCATCATGCTGACCGCGCGCGGGGAAGAAGAAGATCGGGTGCGCGGGCTGGAGACAGGCGCGGACGATTATGTGACCAAGCCTTTCTCTCCGCGCGAACTGGTGGCGCGGGTCGGGGCGGTGCTGCGGCGCGTGCGCCCGGCGCTGGCGGGTGAGACACTGACCTTTGCCGACGTCGAGATGGACACAGTGGGGCACAAGGTGCGGCGCGGCGGGCAGGTGATCCCGCTTGGTCCCACCGAATTCCGCCTGCTGCGCCATTTTCTGGAGCATCCCGGCTGGGTATTCTCGCGCGAGCGGCTGCTCGACAGCGTGTGGGGACAGGACAGCGACATCGAACTGCGCACCGTCGACGTCCATATCCGCCGCCTGCGCAAGGCGATCAACGGCGACGGCCAGTTTCAGGACATCATCCGCACCGTGCGATCAGCGGGCTATGCGCTGGATACCGATGGCGTGAGCTGAGGCAATTACCTGTCATGCCAGCGAAGGCTGGCATCTCCCTTTTCTTTCCAGCGTCGCGCCAGAAGGAGTGAGATCCCGGCTTTCGCCGGGATGACGGGCGCAAGTCAGGCGGCGCGGCGGGCCTTGGTCAGTTTCTTCATCAGCATGTCGCGCTTCATGCGCGACAGATGGTCGATGAAGAGAACGCCTTCCAGATGGTCCATTTCATGCTGGAGGCAGGTGGCGAGCAGCCCTTCAAGCTGTTCTTCATGGATGCGGCCGTCTCTGTCCATCCAGCTGGCGCGGATCGTCGCGGGGCGCTCCACCTCGGCATATTGGTCGGGGACGGACAGGCAGCCTTCATTATAGACTGACAGATCCTCTGATTCCCGCAGGATTTCCGGGTTGATGAACACCATCGGCTTCTTGACCGGGGGGGCATCCTCCGCGTCGGATTCTGGTTCTTGCAGGTCCATCACCAGCACCCGCTTTGGCACGCCGACCTGGATCGCGGCCAGGCCAATGCCGGGCGCGTCGTACATCGTCTCGAACATATCGTCGATCAGCCGTTGCAGATCGGCGTCGATCGACTCCACGGGGGTCGAAATGGTGCGCAGGCGCGGGTCCGGCGCCTCAAGGATAGGAAGAATGGCCATGGCTCTAAAATAGCGGAAAGACGCAGAATTTCAAGCGATGCGCTGCATCGCGCTATTCACCCAGCCATTCGTCGATCGCGGGTTTCAATATGGTCGAAATCAGCTCGACCAGCAAGCCGCCATCTGGCGAGGTGAGATAGGCGATCGCGCCATAGCCCTGTTCCGGCGGCAGGTTGGCGGCGCGCGGCGTCCAGCCCGCCGCGACCAGCCGGTCCGCTTCGGCGGGCAGATCATCCACCCACACACCGATATGGCGCGCGCCTGCGGGCCTTGCGGTATCGTAAAAGCTGCTATTGCCCTGCACCAGTTCCAGATGGATCGGCCCGCCCAGCGAGTAAGTGGCGCGCACGCTGATTTCCCGCGCGCCTTCCTCCGGGGTCCAGAAGGGGAGCGGATCGAAATCGCGGATCGGCGCGAATGTCAGCCCCAGCGCCGCGCTATAATCCGCCACCGCCCGGTCGATGTCCGGAACGGCAATGCCCGTGTGATGGGTGCGGCTAAGGTCGATCATCGGGCATCCTTCCGGTGGGTTATCTGGCCCGGTCTAGCGGAGGGATGCAGCGGGGTCAGCTAACAGCTTTGGCAGGGTGCGCCCCTACCCCACCGGTCTTCTTGCCCGCAGCGCCTGCGCCAATGTGCCTTCGTCCAGATAGTCCAGCTCGCCGCCGACCGGGACGCCATGGGCCAGCTGGGTCAGGCGGATCGGGAAGCGTTCGAGCCGTTCGGCGAGATAATGGGCGGTGGTCTGGCCCTCCAGCGTGGCGTTCATCGCCAGCACCACTTCATCGACCCCGCCCTGTTCCAGCCGGGCGACCAGCGCGTCGATCGTCAGATCTTCCGGTCGGATACCCTCCAGTGCGGAGAGACGCCCGCCCAGCACATGGAAGCGGCCCGGAAAGAGACGGGACTTGTCGAGTGCCCACAAATCCGCGACATCCTCCACGACGCACAGCGCGCGGGGATCGCGGCGGGTGTCGGTGCAAATGCCGCAGGGATCGACCGTATCGACATTGCCGCAGACGTGGCAGGTGACGAGCCGTTCGTTCACCGCCTCCAGCGCGCGCAGCAACGGGGCCATCGCGGCTTCGCGTTTCTTGATGAGGTGCAGCACCGCGCGCCGCGCCGAACGCGGGCCAAGACCAGGCAGACGGGACAGGGCTTGCGTCAGCGCTTCGATTTCAGTGGATGCCATGTAGTGAGATAAGGACTTGCAACCCGTCCCGACAAGGGCTTTGAGGTTGCACCATGCGTATCATCTATATGGGCACTCCCGATTTCGCGGTTCCCGCGCTCGACGCGCTGGCCAAGGCCGGGCATGAGATCGTTGCGGTTTACAGCCAGCCGCCCCGTCCGGCCGGGCGCGGCAAGAGCCTGACCCCCTCCCCGGTGCATCAGCGGGCTGAGGCGATGGGGATCGATGTTCGGGTGCCGGAGTCGCTGAAAGACGAGGCGGTGCAGGCGGATTTCGCGGCGCTCGACGCCGATGTCGCGGTGGTCGCGGCCTATGGCTTGATCCTGCCGCGCGCCGTGCTGGATGCGCCGCGCCATGGCTGCATGAATATCCATGCGTCGTTGCTGCCACGCTGGCGCGGGGCGGCACCGATCCAGCGGGCGATATTGTCGGGCGACAATGTCACCGGCGTCACGATCATGGACATGGAAGCGGGCCTCGACACCGGGCCGATGCGGGCCAAATATGTGACCAAGATAGAGGGCAAGACGGCAGGCGCGCTGACGGCGGAGCTGGCGCAGGCTGGCGCGGCGCTGATGGTCGAGGTGCTGGACGACGTCGCGCTCCATCCGCCGATGGCGCAGCCCGAAGCGGGCGTGATCTATGCCGCCAAGATCGCCAAGGCCGAAGCGCGGATCGACTTCACCCGCCCCGCGATCCAGGTCGAGCGGCAGGTGCGCGGCTTCAATCCCTTTCCCGGCGCCTTTTTCGAATATGGCGGCGAGCGGTTCCGCATATTGGCGGCGCAGATCGAGCATGAGGACGGCGCGCCTGGCGAAATGCTGGACGACGCGCTGCTGATCGGCTGTGGCCATGGCGCGATCCGCCCGACACTGATCCAGCGCGCAGGCAAGGCGGCGATGCCACCCGACGAGATGCTACGCGGCTTCGATATGCCGGCGGGGAGCCGGGTGGATGGGTGAGACAGCGCGCGTCGAGTGTCTCGCCTATGGTCGAAACGAACGGCCTTAAGCGATGACCCGTTTTGCCTTCACCGTCGAATTTGACGGACGGCCCTTTATGGGGTGGCAGCGACAGGCGCATGGGCCGAGCGTACAGCAGGCGATCGAGGATGCGATCCATGGCGTCACCGGCGAACGGGTCGCGGTCCATGCCGCCGGGCGCACCGATGCGGGCGTGCATGGGCTGGCGATGCGCGCCCATGCCGATGTGGCCAAGGCGATCACGCCGTTCCGCCTGATGGAGGCGATCAACGCGCGGCTGGGACGGCAGCCTGTGGCGATATTGGCGTGCGAAGAGGTCGCGGACGACTGGCACGCGCGTTTTTCCTGCATGGGCCGATCCTATGTCTATCGCATCGTCAATCGCCGCGCGGCGCTGACCTTCGAGGGCGGGCTGGCCTGGCAGGTGAAACAGCCGCTCGATGCAGGCGCGATGCATGAGGCGGCGCAGGCGCTCGTGGGGCTGCATGATTTCACCACCTTCCGGTCGGCCCATTGCCAGTCGGCCAGTCCGGTCAAGACGCTCGACCGGCTGGCGGTGGAGCGGGAGGGGGACCGCATTGCGATCCATGCCGCCGCGCGGTCCTTCCTGCATCACCAGGTGCGATCGATGGTCGGCTGTCTGGTCTATGTGGGGATGGGGCGATGGTCGGCGGAAGATCTGCGCGCGGCACTGGCGGCGGCGGATCGCGCGGCGCTGGGGCTGAACGCGCCGCCCGATGGCCTCTATTTCGTGCGCGCCGATTATCCGGCTTAGTGGAGGGTCGCGACCCGCAACTGGTTCTTGCCCGCGCGCTTGGCGGCCAGCATCGCGCCATCGGCGCTGTCGATCAGCCGGCCGAGTTCGGTCGTGCCGCTGGCCGTCACCAGCCCGAACGATCCGCTGACGCCGATGCTCTGCGCGCCCAGCGCGAGGCGGATCGTTTCGCCCCGTTCTGCGGCGGAACCTGTGTCCAGCGTGGGGATCAGCATCAGAAATTCATCGCCCCCCACGCGCGCAACCGCGTCGCTGGTCCCTGCATGACGCGACAGCAGCGCTGCCACCGCCACCAGACAGGCGTCGCCCGCCGCATGGCCCCGGCTGTCGTTGAGCAGCTTGAAGCCGTCGAGATCAAGGAACAACAGGCTGACCGGCGTGCCAACGCGCGCGGCGTCGGCCAATATGGCATTGGCGCGCACGGCCAGACCGCGCCGGTTGAGCAGCCCGGTCAGCGGATCATGCATCGCCTCGAAACTTGCCTGACGCAATTCGGACAGATCCTCGATCACCGCGACGTAAAATTCGGGCTGGCCCGCCGCATCGCGCACCATCGCGACGGTCAGGTTGATCCAGATGATCGTGCCGTCAGCGCGTATATAGCGTTTTTCCAGCGTGTAGCGCGGAAAGTCCCCGGCATTCAGGCGCGCGAGCAACAGCTGGTCGGTATCCAGATCGTCGGGATGGGTGATCTGCTGGAACCCGGTGCGAATCAGCGTGTCGGCATCATGGCCGCTAATCTCGCAGAAGCGCGGATTGACCAGCAGGAAGCCGCCATCCAACCCGACATGGGCGATGCCAACCGGCGCGTGGAGAAAGGTCGCCTCGAACCGGCGCAGCGCTGTCGCTTCGACGGGCGCGTCCTGCCCGTCCTTCTTCAGGTTCGTTTCATGGAATTGCCGGTGCGACTGCCTGCTCATCCCGCCTCCATGCGGCAGCGGGGGTAAACAGGGACTTTACCCCATCACACAAACGGACAAAAAGTCAGAGCCGGGCGCGGAAGGGGGTGAAATCGGTGCCCTGGTCGTAAACGTCCAGCCCCTCGCGCCGTTTGAGCATGTTGACCACGCCATAGGTCACCGGCGTCAGCAGCGCTTCCCAGCCAACCTTCATGCCCCAGTTGGTTACCATGACGGTCAACACCTGCGCATTGCTCCACTCTCCATAGAAAGCGAGCGGGTAGAAAAGCAGGCTGTCCACCCCCTGCCCCACGACGGTCGACCCGATCGTGCGCATCCACAGATGCTTGCCGTGCGTCAGCACTTTCATGCGGGCGAGGACGAAGCTGTTGGCAAATTCCCCGGCCCAGAAGGCGACGAGCGAGGCAAAGACGATGCGCCAGGTGCTGCCGAATACCGCTTCATAGGCCGCCTGCCCCGGCCATCCCGCCGCGGGTGGCAATGCGACCACGACCCAGCTCATCAGCGCCATGAACAGCATCGCGACGAAACCGGCCCAGACGCAGCGGCGCGCGCGGGCATAGCCATAGACTTCGGTCAGCACGTCGCCGATGACATAGCCCAGCGGGAAGAAGAGGATGCCTGCGCCAAAGGTGACGCCGCCCAGCGTCGACAGCTTGGCCGCGCCGATCAGGTTGGAGAGCAGCAGAATGACGACGAAGGCCGCCATGACGAAGTCGAAATAGCGCAGCGGGCGGCCAGCCAGCACAGCTGCATCGATTTTTTGAACCGCCCCGTCGATCATGGCAACGTGCATATCGCACAGACCAGCGATTGCAAGCCGACCCCGCCGCCGCTATCGAGCCAGCCCAAGGCCCCGTAGCTCAACTGGATAGAGCACCCGCCTTCTAAGCGGGATGTTGCGTGTTCGAGTCACGCCGGGGTCACCATCCCCGCCAGAAAATGGCGGAATTGCTTGGTTTTAGCCAAGGTTACCCATTTTTGGGGTTGGGGGGTTACCCATTTTTGGGAGCTTCGTCGGTTGAAAAGCGGGTGATCAGGCCTGCCATGGCGACGTCGGCCAAGCCTTCCTGTTCGGCGCTGGCGGAATAAATCGCGACCTCTTCATCCTTTTTCCACCCGCCCACGGCCTTCATGCCCTGCTGGCTGGCGCCCGTTTCGGCCATGCGGCGGCCGATTGTTTTTCGCAGGCCGTGGGCGGTGCATTGCGGCAGGCCCGCTTCGTCGCACCATTCGCGCATCTTGTTGCCTATGCCGCCCTTGCTGTACGGGCGGCCGTGTTCGTTGATCAGGTAGGTATTGATGCCGACGCTGGGCATCGCATCGATCGCGCGCTTCAGGTCCGGGGCCATGGGCAGCCACAGGTCGGCGCCATTCTTTGCCGCTGTGAAATTGATCTTGCCGCGCACGATATGCTTCGGGCCGAACAAGCGACCGTCGCCTCGCCGCTGGCCGGTCCACAGGAAGATTTCCAACGCCAGCCTGGCGCGTGTGCCGATCGGATGCTTCGCCTGGTACTGGGCGACCTCAGCCTCTGTCCATGGGTGGAAGCCTTCCAGGCGGCGCTTCCCGACGGTGTCCGCCTCATCAACCGGGTTGGTGGCGATCCATTGCAGTTTTTTGGCATAGGCGAACAGGCGGCGCAGCTGCTTGCGCAGGTTGGTGGCGGCAACCTGTCCGCCAACCATGCGGCCCTTGTCATTGCGGCGCTTTTCGGTGCGGAGCAGCAGGATCGCCTCGATATGCTCGAAGGTGAAGTCAGCGACCATGTCGTTGCCGAAATCGGCGCGAAAGCTTTCGATCAGGCCACGCCTGCGCGCGCGATCGTCATCGCCGCCCTTCGCCCGGAAATCGGCGCAGAGATAATAGCGGGTGACCAGATCGTTGACGCTGCGCGGTGTGTGGCGTTCGACAGTGACGGCCGCGCCGGCGGTGACCGCTTTCAGTTCCGCCTCGAATCCCGGCTGGTCGGGCAACGTCCTGAGCCAGACTTCCCGTCCGCCTTTGCGCCAGCGCGCGCGCAGCTTTCCATGGCGATCGGGATTAACCGTGACATTGGGATAGCGAGTTTTCATCGAGTCCCCAGCAGCCGATCCAGCGGATTGAGTCGTACCGGTTCGGCGACTTCATCACTGGCTTCGACCACGATATTGCCGTGCGGGTCAATACCGATCCGCACGCGCGAAAAGCCCGCCTTCTTTGCGCCGCGCAGGATGCGGGTCATGTCCTGCTGTTTGATGCGGGCTGGCGCAGTCATCCGGCGGCCCTCCATAGAATGGGCTTTTGATCGCGGGGGATACGATGCTTGCCGCGCGCCATCGGGTGCGTTGGGGCACCGCTCTTGGTCTTTCCCCAGCACCACAGGTCGGGCCACGGCTCTTCGTCGCCCTGTATCGCCTCGATGACATGGTCGATCCACATGTCGTCCCACGCGATGTTGCCCCAGCAGACGAATACCTGCGCCGCTTCCTTTGCCACCTTTGCGACGTGCGGGAGGTTGGTCATGATCATCTGGTCGCGCGAGAACCAGTCATCCGTCTTATGCCAGTCTGCCCGCTTGCGGCATTCGACCGGGCTTGACGTGCAGAAGGGGTAAAGGTTGACTGCACGATAACCCCCGAAGCCGAAAAGCTCGAACCAAGCATTCCACCACAGCGAGGTCGGATCGTCTTTCAGAGCATCGGCATCCGAAGGGTTGCAACCGATGACGCAGGCGATCGGCCCCGGACCCCAGCGACGGCTGAGTTCGATCCGATCACCGCTCACAAATATCGCGTCCCGGCGCACGGTTTCGTGACCGAATAGGTCGATGGGAAGCAGTGCGGTCAAAGCCTCCCTCGTCATGCAGCTGATCCCTTCAGGTTGCGGAGGGTGAGAGCCAGTAGTTCGGCCTCGGTCATGGCACCGGCAGCATATTGTTTAGTAACGTCCACGCGCTTAAGGCCGCCAGCAATGGCCGCCGCCCATTCGTCCTTTCTCGCCTCAGCCACCCCCGCGCACCGCTTGATCGTGGCGGCTTCTATCTCGGCTTCGAAGCGGATCGCGGCATCGACTATAGGGTGATCGTCATAATCTCCGCGCGCTATCCAGAACCCGTCGCTGTAACCGCGACCTTTGGTGTAGCCAGACGACACGCCCGGAATTGACAGCGCGAACTCCCTCGCCCGCTGCGACACGATAGAATCCGTCGGTTGGTTGGTCATGCCTTTGCCTCGAAATAGGGGGACCAGCCTGCGGGCTTCAGCCAGCGAAAGAGGGTCCAGAGGGCGGTGATCTTGGCGGCGTTGGCGGGGTCGGTAGCGTCCAGGCTGGTTTCTGCCTTGACCGCGGTCGCCCATGCGCTGCGCGCCATCATGATTATGGCCGGGGGATACCAGGATTGTGGCTGGCGCTGGCGGCAGGCCGGGTCTGCCGCCGCGAGTCCGGTGCGCTGTTCTATGTTCGACCAGACGACATCGTCCCATGCCGCCCGATCGGACAGCCCCTGCCCCGCTGCTTGCCACGCCGCCTTGCGGCGGGCGCGTTCTGCGCGCGCGGTGGCGAACAGCAGGGCGGGATCGGCGTTCATCCCGGCATCCCATCATGCTGGACGCCGTCGAGCAGGCGACCGGCAGTGCGCTTACCGACGCGGTAAAGGTCTGGCTCATCATCGATGTGACCGTCTGTTGCAGACAGATTTTGCTCCTCAAACAGCCATCTGTTATCGAACCAGTGCGCGCCGTTCACCCAACCGGACTGTCGCTGCACGTTCTCGCCTGGCGTCCAGTCGCCCCATTGCTTGAAGAAAAAGGGAACTTGGGCAGCGGCGCACTGGTCGCGCAGGTCGCGCGCCCAATCCGGGTGCATCGGTCGCGCGCCGGGACCGCTTTCGCCGCCAACCACCACCCAATCGATCGCTGGCTGCTGCTTTGCGCACCCGCAACGACTGCGAGGGTAATGACGCAGACAATAGCCGGAAAGCGGCCCGAAAATGGGACGACTGCGGCTTCCCCGCTCAGCCGGTACCTCCGCGAAATCGATCAGCCCCAACAGCGGTTCGCAGGACAGCCAGCGGACGGCGGCCGGTGTGGCGAGGAGGTCGGGGATGCGTTCATCGGCGCGGATCTGATCTTCGACAGATACGCCAAGCCAGACGTTGGGCAGCGGCAGGTCCACGGTGATGTCGGTCGGATCGTCTATGTCGCCAATCGACCTGACGGGCCAGGTTGCACAGTGCCGCAAGCCCTTCGTGATGGTTCCATCGACCAGCCAGTCGATGATGACCCGTGCGATTCGCCTGTTGGCCGCACCGCTGGATAGATAGGTGCGCATCCTGTCCGAACGCTTGGTCAGCACCTGATGGATATGATGCGGGGTCAGCGCCATGACGGCGAAGCAGCGATCGATCCAGGCATCGGTGACTGACGGGTGGAAGATGTCACCATGGGCGTTCCAGAAGATCCGGCGCGGGCGCTTCCAGCGGAGCGGCTGGAGCAGCGCGGATTCGTTCAGGCGCACGGTGCCGTTCCAGACCGGCCCTGCCTTGCTGTCGCTGGTCAGCCCGACGCGGGACGGATGGTCGCGCAGGCGCGTGCCGGCAAGCCGCATGGCATAGCAGTTGGTGCAGCCGGGGGACAGGACGGTGCAGCCGTTGATGGCGTTTACGGTCGCATCGGTCCATTCGATGTGGGTGCCGTCGCTCATTCCGGTGTCCCGACGATCCGGATGCGCAGTTCTTCGGCCAGCAGCTGCGCCAGAATGTGGATGAGGGGAAAGAGGCCTTCTCCCGCTTCGGCGGGCGCGCGGGTCTCTTCGGCAATGGCCTGCGCCAGCGCCCATCGGCTCTCGACCGTCTGCACATCTTCGGGCGTGATACGCCTCGCTTCCGGATCTACGTCGATCGGTGGCGCAAATTCGGGGAGGCCGATAGCGAGGCGAGCGGTATAGATATCGACAATGCGGACAGCGTCGCGCGTCGGGGTGCGCTTCATTGCCTTCTCAATTTCGGCGGTGCTGGCCGTGGTCAGCACCAGGCTGTCATCATCGGGCATGGCCTGACGGAACGGGCGCTGCGGCAACCAGTCGTCGACGATACGGGTGCAGCGATAATGCGCGGCGAAGGCATCCCTGTGGAAAGTCTTGCCGCTGCGCATGGGGCCGTGGATCACAGTGATGGTCATGCGAAAATCCAGTCGATCAGGGCGTCGGCCATCGGCAAAAGCCATGCCAGCGCGGGGAAGAGGATGATCCAGAGCGCCGCCGCCACAATTCCGATGGCGAACGGGGCGGCGGGGTGGAATCTGGGCGCGGCGGGCCGTTCAAAGGCCATGGTCAGGCGGCCTGGGCGGCGCTGGTGGCGTCCTGGGTGCTGACGCGGCGGTAGAGGGGGGAGCGGGCCATGCCGTCGCCGGTGTAGCCATCCTTGCGCCAGCCCAGGCGGCGCATGATGCGGACCAAGTGGCTGTTGTCCTGGTAGCGGGGAATGCGGCCTTCCTGCGCGGCGGTGTGAAGCCGCCCGCCCAGATCGTGGAGGGCGACTTCATTCGTATCGCGCAGCAGGGCGGCGGTGTAGAGGGCGATGCGGGCAGTCGCTTCGCTGACGTCGGTCAGGGCGATCAGCGCGTTGGCGTCGGCCTTTGCAGGATCGACCAGATCGTCGATCGGCGCGCGGCGGGTCAGGCTGGCGGCGATGCCTTCGCGGGTGATGACCGCCTGGCTGCCGACATGCTGATGCACGCGCCAGCGCAGGCCCATAAACAGCGCGATGCTACCGGGAAAAGGAAATGGGGTTTCGACTTGACGAAGCATGATGGCCTCCCGTTGGTGACAGGAGGTAAAATACGTTTTGTATTGAGTCTGTCAATACGTTACGAATTATATCCGTCGGCGCAGGTCCTGGATGGCCCTCAAGACCACACCGATAACGGTTATCTCGTCATCAACGTGGAGGGCTTCGTCTGGACGACCAAGGCGAATCGGTTCTTTAAACTCTGGACGGTCCGACTCGCTCAACAGGACGTATTCGTCGCCGTCCATAGCAAGACGTTTGCAGGTCATTTCGCGCAGGTCGTGATTTAGCCGCTCCACCACAACGAGATCCCCGGGAACCGCGCCGTCGAGACCATACGCAACGCGGCGACAGATGAGCGTCGAGTGCGCTGGTATGGTCAAATTCATGCTGGGTCCCTCTGGAGTGACCGCAAATAGTTCTCCGTCCACGTCGCCTGCAAACCGATCGATTGTCACATATTCGGGGGGTTGAGCCTCGCCAAAGGTAGAGTCAAGCCACAGTCCGGCGGCGACCTTGCCGAGATAAGGAATTGTTGTGGTGCTTAGGACGTTTCGCATGGTCTTCGCCTCAACATGATCTAGGGCGAGCAGGGAGCCGGGGTTGACTTTGAAGGCTTTCCCGTACCGGATCGCTGTCTCCACATCGAACTCGCGAGTGCCATTCTCGTGGCTCGTGAGGGTGGATGTCGTGAAGCCGAATGCCTCTGCGGCAGCGCGCGCGCTTTCATAACCCGCCTCGGATCGTGCTTGGCGCAGCCGGCTGGCGGCGATTTCCTTGCGTGAACTCATGAAATCATGCGTATCGCATGAAATCATACGTGTGGTATTGACGGAAAAAATACATTCCGTATTATGTCGCCATGATTGAACAAACATCATTCGACGCGATCTATCGTCCATGGTCTGGCAATGCTGCTGCGATGGCTCGTGACATTGCCGAACGGTCTGTGACGGTCAGTCAATGGCGCTATCGAGGAAGTATTCCCCCACGTTATTGGCAGAAGATTATCGCTGCCGCTGCGGTGCGTGGGTTTGCACTGACCGTCGATGATTTTGTCGAGCATGTGGTTCATGCCTCGGCAGATACCGCCTCCGCCACCCCCGCGTCATCCGACACTTCAGTCCAAAATGTCGGGCAGGCGCTCTGACATGGCGCGGGGGGCAGAAAATCTGAAACCAACCGACATCGCCATCAGCGAGGCGACCGGCGATGCGGTCCATGCGGCGGGCAAGCAGGTCTATGTCAGCCATATGCTGGGGCGTAGCCGGTCCACGCTGATGGCCTGGTGCAATGAGGATGCAGCAGAGTTCATCCCGCTGCGGCTGGTCCCGGAACTGGAGAAAATGGCGACGGGGCAGCCAGGATGGCCGCATATCACGCGCACGCTGGCGCGGATGCAGGGTTTTGAGCTGTTTCAGCTGCCGCATGTCGATACCGATACGGCCAACTGGCTGAACCATGTCGGGGCGATTTCGACCGAGGCCGGGCAGATCACATCGAAAATCTGCACCGCTTTGGCCGACGACCAGCGCGTGTGTGCCGGGGATATTCGCCAGCATGATTTAATCGATGATGCAGAGCAACTGGTGGCGATTGCCGTGCAGTTGCTGGCGCAGCTTCGTGCCGTGGCGGAGGGGTGAGAGAGATGAAGCCACAGCAGCTGAGCGATTGGGCGGAACGGGCGCAGGCGGGGGAGGATGTCGTCTATTGCACCGGGGTGCGGCCCGATGAGAGCATCGGCGCGGCGGCGCGGGCGCTGTGCGAGAGCGGCGTCGTCACGCTGACGGCGCGGCGGGTGGCGGCAGAGTCGGGGGGCGGGTTCCGTTTCATCGCGCAGCGGCTGGCCGATCCGCGACCATCGCAGATCCGTGCGCGGCAGCGACGCAATTCGGGTCAGTTTCGGCACGGCCAGTGCCAGCCCGCATCCGGGGACGCCAAGCGCACGACCAGGGCGGTGCTGCGGCTGTTGGTGCAGGCGGCCAATCGCGATGCGCCCTGCCCTACCAATGCGGAGATTGCGGTGCGGGTCGGGCTGACCGGGTCGGTGGCGGCGTCCTATCGGATGCGGCGGCTGGTGCGCGACGGGATGATCATCGTGGAGGAACCGGGACCGTGCGAACGGCGGATCGTGACGATCGTCGCCACCGGCAAAAAGACGCGGAGGGCGATGCTGTGAGCTTTGTCGACATGGAAATCACCCGCCGCCAGTTCGCCGCGCGCTATGCCAATGTCGGTCGCGCGATGCTGGCCACACTGGCCGACATGTATGGCCTGGACGTCGATGTCGCCGAAAATTGGGCCGACGCGATCGACCGGGAAACGGAATTGCAGATTGCCGCCGTTCGGCTCCCCCTCTCGCAGGGCGGCGGCATAGCGGGGGTGGCTTTCGCGACTACTGCCACCCCCGCGCACCCCCAATCATAAGCCGATATCGGTGCATCAGAGAGAAGGACGTCCCATGACCACAGCTACCAAGCGGGTTAGGAAGAAAGCGGCGCCGGTTGCGCCGGAAACTGACATTCAAACTCAGACCATCACCTCGGTCGCGCCCAGTGCAATCAACCCAATCGCCTATTCCCGCCTCCGCCGCGCGCCGGAGAATGTGCGGCAGACCGATATCGCTGCCGATGTCGAGAGCCTGGCCGACGACATCGCCGCGCACGGGCTGTTGCAGTCGCTGATCGGGTACGTCTGGAACAAGCGAGTGCCGACAACGTCCGCGATTTTCATTGTGGGTGGCGGTCGCCGCCTCCAGGCGCTGCAACTGCTACGTGAGCGCGGCGCGATCGGCGACGACTTTCCCGTGCCTGTGCTAATCAGGCCAAAGGAGGAAGCGATCGAACTATCGCTATCGGAGAATTTGGCCCGGCGCGACATGAACCCGGCGGACGAATTCACCGCGTTTCAGGAATTGATGAAACCCGGCACCATGTCGCCCGCAGATTTAGCCAAGCGGTTTGGCTTCACCGAGCGCTATGTAAAGCAGCGGCTACGTTTTGCGACCCTGCACCCCGATGTACTTGGCGCGTTGCGGGACGGCAAAATCAGCATCGAATTTGCTACCGAATATGCGAGGACGACCGATCAACAGCTTCAACATGACGTCTTCCGCGCAATGCAGCGGGGGCCGTCCTATAATCGCGATAGCATCTGGACGCTGCGGGCATCGCTTGGTTCGAAGCAATTGACTGAAGATAGCGCCATCTTCCAGTTCATCGATCGCGCAACGTATGAGGCCGAGGGCGGTGGGTATGTCGAGGATCTATTCGCCAAGGATGATGACGAGGGGACAGGTCGACGGCTGGACAAGGGGCATCTTGCCCGCGAAATCGCTACGCGCTGCCTGAGTTTCCAAGGCGACCAGCGTGTGCTGCCCGTTGCGCAGCGCGATTATCCTTCTGTCGCCGGGTTCGTCTTGGCTCCCGAACTGATCCTGGGCGGCGGCAAGCCGACCGCGCCCCACGGCTTTGCTGAAATCGTTGGCGGTTGGAGCAGTACGCTCAACCGGCATGTTGATATTAAGGAATGCTGGAAGCGTGCGCGGCATCTGGAGGCATTGATCCATATCGTCGTCGGGATCGTGCGCGAGAAGCCCATTGCCGACGATGATGACGGTTCGGCACTGGAATATGTCGCGGGCTACGATCGCGAGCGCTTCTTCGTCCCGCGCGACATGGTGAAGCAAGTACTGCCGCCCAAAGAAGCGACCCATTATGGCGGGCAGCAACTGACCCTGGAGCAGCAGGCCGAGCAGGATTTGCAGCGTGACGCCAAGCTATGGGCCGCGCGCCTGGCCGGGCCGAGTTTCAAGGGCACGCCGTTCGAAGGCAAGGTCTTTTACGGCGAATATTGGCTGCGCACCAACGAGCGCCGCCCTGGCGATCCCTATAACGCACCGCGCATGACGGCATTCGATCTGCGCGTGTTCGTCACCGACGAAGAGATTAAAGCCAATATGGAGGCAGGCCGCGCCCGCGCCATAGAAGAGCGTGATGCTGTCGTTTTGGCTCGCGCTGCAAAGGATGCGGCCAAGCAAGCTGAAGCAGACGCCAAGGCGCAAGAGTTCGCCGACAAGCTCGCTGCAATTCGCGCGCTTCCCGCGCTGCCTGCCGTGATCATGGCTGCGGGCTATGTAGAGGATGCACCCAGTCCGTGGTTCCTTTGGGCAAGCGGCGACTATTTCGACCTGCCGGAGGATGACGAACACGCCGACGACGGCCAAGGCCTGGAGGGCATCGACGAAATCGCCGACACCATGGCAGTTATCGGTGATTTCTATGTCACGATTGAGGAGTATCGCGCGGCGATCGCACCGACGGAGGCGGACGATGTCGATCATGTCGGCTGGGCCGACGACAGCGTGGAGGAAGCGGCGTGAGCGGCGTGGCCAAGATGCAGCCGCAGGCGGGGCGACGGCCGAGTCTGGAGTTTCGCCCGCTGGGCGACCTGATGATCGACGACAGTTATCAGCGCTCGATCGACAGCGGGCCGAGTCAGTCGCTGGTCAAGCGGATCGCGCGGGCATGGGATTGGGGACTGTGCCAACCGCTCAATGTCGCCAAGCGGGACGATGGCGCGCTCTATGTAATCGATGGCCAGCACCGTCTGGCGGCGGCGCGGTTGCGGGGCGATATATTCGACCTGCCCTGTGTCGTGGTGGCATCGCGCAGCGCCGATGATGAGGCGGCGGCGTTTGTCGCGCTCAACCAGCAACGCCGCCCATTGAGCAAGCTGGAGCTGTTCAAGGCGGCGCTGGCCGCCGGGGAGACCGAGGCGACCGTGATCCATGGGGCGCTGACGCAGGCAGGCCTGTCGGTCGCGACCACCACCAATCCAGACAGCTGGAAGCCGGGTCAGGTCAGCAATATCGGCGGGCTGGAATATTGCGTGCGCCAATATGGCGAGAAAATATTGCGCACCAGCCTGTTGGCGGCGTCGGTGGCCTTTCACGGACAGGTGCTGCGCTATTTCGGGACGATCTTTCCGGGCATCGCGGCGGGCGTATCAGTGCATGGGGTCGCGCAGGGCGACCTGATCGGCATGGTGCTGGGTAGTTGCGACCAGAGCGAATGGCGCGACGCCATCAACCGAGCCAAGGCTGAGCAGCCCAATCTGAACATGCGGGACGCGGCGGTGTTGGCGATCGGCCGGGCCATTGCCGAAGCGATGGGCGGGGAGGAACATCGCCATGGATGAGGCGATGGAGGCGATCGTCGCGGCATTGCGCGACCTGCCTGCGCCAGTCGGCGGATGGACGATGCCGGACCTGCGCCGGGTTGCCGGGGTGTCGGTCGGCTGCTTTGCCGCTGCGGTCGTGCAGCTGCGCCGCGAGGGCAAAATGCATCCCTATGACCTGGCGCTGGCGCGTAGCATGTGGCCGGTGGATGCGGTGCCTGACCCGGTGCCCGATCTGGCCGAACAGGTTGCGGCAGAGGCGCTGGCGGCGGGTGCCAATCGGCAAGCGGCGCGTGTCACCGGCTTGAACCGTCCGATCGGCAAGCCGTCGATAGGGTCGCAATTGCAGGAAAAGGCGCTGGATGGCGCGCCGCTGCTGGCGGCGGGCATCGTGCGGGACCGGTGGGCGACGACATGGGACCGGCTGTGCCGCCATGCCGAGCGCAGCGGGCAACGGCCCATCGTGGCGATGATCGCGCTGCTGGACAGTGCATTGGATGGAGGGGCTGCGGCATGATCCAGGTGAATGTGAAGGCGCTGCGGGGGGCGCTGGCGGCGATCGGGACGGTGGTCGAGAAAAGAGCGACGGTGCCGATCCTGACCAATGTGCTGATCCGCACGACGCCGGGGCAGATGATGCTGACCGCGACCGACCTGGACCTGATGGTGGAACAGACGATCGCGCTGGAGGATGCGGGGGCAAACAGCGCAGAGGCCTTTTGCGTGGCGGCGGACCTGATCAAGTCGATCGCGGGCAAGCTGTCGGCCGATGGGGTCGCGACGATCGACCGGGATGACAAGAACGCCATCAGCATCCGGTGCGGGCGGGCGCGGTTCAAACTGCCGACGCTGCCAACCGATGACTTCCCGGTGATCGCGCTGGGCGACTGGGATGCGCAGTGGGAGCAGCCGGGCAGCGGTCTGACGGCGATGATCGACAGCGTGCGCTTTGCGATATCGACCGAAGAGACGCGCTATTATCTGAATGGCATTTACTGGCATGTGCCCGGTGGGTCAGAATGTCAGTTTGCCGCCGCGACCGATGGCAGCCGGTTGGCGCGCTTCCATGGCGATGTGCCCGACGGGGCAGAGGCGATGCCCGGCATCATCCTGCCGCGCAAAGCGGTGGCCGCGCTCGATGCGCTGATCGATGCCGAAGGCGCTGGCACCGTGGATGTGGCGGTCAGCAAGGGCAAGTTCCGCTTTGCCATCGGCGCGTGCGTGCTGACCGGCAAGACGATCGACGGTACCTTCCCCGATTATACGCGGGTCATTCCGGCAGCCAATACGATGGCGGCGTGGTTCGACCCGGCGGCGCTGGCGGAGGCAGTCGAGCGGGTGCTGACGATCAGCAGCGACAAGACGCGGCTGATCGCGATGGATTTCACGTCGGAGACAGTGACGCTGCGCGTGGTCAGCCCGGAAAATGGTACGGCCAGCGAGGATGTGATTTGCGACTATGACGGCACGCCGCTGACGATCGGGTTTAACGGGCGGTTCCTGCTGGACGTGCTGGCGCATCTGAAAGGCACGGACGCGGAAGGCACGCGGGCGCGGGTGTTGCTGGCGGACGCCGCCGCGCCGTCGCTGTGGCAGCAGAGCGATGATGCCGCGCGGCTGTATGTGCTTATGCCGATGCGGGTTTAGGGCGATGGAACAGGCACGCCAAATTCAGGAAATTATCGACAAGGCATCGGAAGCATATCGATCCTGTCCGGCCATTTTGCGCAATGCAGTTCTGCGCTCAGGTGTGGAATTCGTCCCGGCTCTTGATAGAATTGATGCGTCCAATGAACTGGCGCTGGCGGCTGCGGCTGCGGTTTCAGCTGGCATGTTCAACATGATCAGTTGCGAAATTCAGGATGCAGCTGCGGTGGCCGGTTTTCGCGCCGCCTATTTTCAACTGATCGCCCGCGCCATCGACAATATGGCGAAGCCCATAGGGTCGCTTCAATGACCGGCCTGTTTCCCGAACCGCCAATCGCGGCGGCGTCGCCCAAGGGGCTGGGCCGGATGATGACCGGCGGTGCCGGCAAGGTCGAGCGGCAGGGCAATGACTATTATCCCACGCCGCCCACGGTCACGCGCGCGCTGATCGCGGCGGAACGGCGGGCGCTGCGCGACGCGGTCGATCTGGAGCATCCGGTCTGGGAACCGTGCGGGCGCGGCGGCGCGATTGCGGTGGAGCTGGAGGCGGCGGGCTTCATGACGATCGCCACCGACCTGGTCGCCGATCCGGCGCACCGGGTGACCCAACAGAATCTGCTGACGTGCCGCCGCGCGCTGTCGCCGGTGGCGGTCACCAATCCGCCCTTTACGCTGGCGGGCGAGATGATCCGGCACCTGCTGGGCGATCTGGACTGTCGCTATGTCGCGCTGCTGCTCAAATCGACATTCTGGCACGCGGAAAAGCGTACCGGCCTTTGGCGCTGGCGACCGCCATCGCGCATCCATGCGCTCAATTGGCGGCCCGATTTCCTGGATGGCGGCGCGCCAACGATGGAGGTGATCTGGTGCGTGTGGGACGCCACCAGCGCCGGGCCGTGCCTGTACGACATACTGACGCCCTTTCGTGCGCCGGATCTTCTCGGCGACGCAGACCAGTAGGCCAGCATCACCGCATCGTTGTTGTTTTTTGCCTGATTTTCGGGGTGGGTTTTCGTGTCTCTATCAACTGCGTTCCTGGACGAAATCCGCGCCCGCACGACGCTGTCGGCGCTGATCGGCAAAACCGTCAAGCTGGAGCAGAAGGGCAAGGAGCATAAGGGCTGCTGCCCGTTCCACAGCGAGAAAACGCCCAGTTTCACGGTCAATGACGACAAGTTATTCTATCATTGTTTCGGCTGTGGCGCGCATGGCGACGCGATCAGCTGGCTGACGATCCATGACGGCATGGATTTCATGGATGCGGTCAAGCAACTGGCGCAGGCCGCCGGGCTGGACATGCCGGCACAGTCGCCAGAGCAGGCGGCACGGGCGCGGCGGGCGGCGCATGTCAGCGATGTGCTGGGCGAGGCGGCGGACTATTTCGCGCGGTCGCTGGAGCCTGCCGGGGCGATCATGGAAGCGCTGGCGGCGCGCGGCGTCGATGATGCGGCGATCGCGCGCTTCGGCATCGGCTACGCCCCGGCGCGCGGATCAATCGCCGCGATCGGCCTTGCGGTCGACCAGCTGATCGCCGCGGGGCTGATCGTCGAAGGGGATGATGGCCGGCGCGACCAGTTCCGCAACCGCATCATGGTGCCGATCCATGACGGACGGGGGCGGCCGATCGGCTTTGGCGGGCGCGCGATCGGGGAGAATATCCCCAAATATCTGAACAGCGCGCAGTCCGACCATTTCGACAAGGGCCGGGTGCTGTTCAACCTGCATCGCGCGGCACCGGCGTCACGCGCGGCCAAACGGCTGTTCCTGGTCGAGGGCTATTTCGACGTCATTGCGCTGGACCAGGCGGGCATCAGCGAAGCGGTCGCGCCCATGGGGACCGCGATTACGCCTGAGCAGCTGGAGCGCGCCTGGCGCGTGCATCATTGCCCGGTGCTGCTGCTGGACGGGGACGCGGCAGGGCGCAAAGCGGCCGAGCGGGCCTGTGTGCGCGCGCTGCCGCTGATCGGGCCGGGGCGGTCGCTGAAAATCGCGATGCTTCCGGAGGGTTCCGACCCGGACGATCTGGTGCGGGCGTGCGGTCGCGCGGCGATCGACGAACTGGTCGAGGCGGCGCTGTCGCTGTCCAGCTATATCTGGTCCGGGGTACTGGCCGCCGGTGACCGCGCCACGCCGGAAGGCAGGGCCGCGATCTGGGCGGATCTGGCCGGGCTGGCCGCCACAGTGCTGCACGAAGAGACGCGGGCGCAATATCTGGCCTATTGGCGTCGGCTGTTCGACGAAGAATTCCCCCCCGCACCCCTGTGGGTGGTGGAGGATCAAAAGCTTCCGGTTGGAAGCGTGGAAGCGCTCTTCTGCGACCAGACGGCGGCGGTGCAGGAAAGGCTGCGCGCGTCGGCTCTGGCGCGGCTTCCCGGCGCGATTGCGGCGGCGATCGACAAGCCCGGACGGGATGCCGAGACGGTGGGCCTGTTCGCCTGGGGCATGGGGCGGCGCGTCGGTGCTGGGCTGCTGGACCGGGACGTGGCAGACGACGCGATCGGCCAAGTGTCGGCCGATGTCGAGGGTATCAACCCTGACGCTCTGGACAAGAGTTTCGACGCGGGCGTGGCGCGCGGCTTCGATGTCGCGCCGATGCTGCTGGACATGCGGTGTGCCGGATTCCAGCGCACCGACCTGGGCAATGCCGAGCGGTTCCATGCGCGCTATGGCGGGGCGTTCCGCTTCACCACGGCCAAGGGCTGGCTGGGGTGGGACGGGCGGCGCTGGAAGGTGCTGGACCAGGACAAGGATACGCTGCCGGCGGAAGTGCAGGCCGCCGTGTTCGACACGGTGCGGGCGATCCAGCGGGAAAGCGCGTTCGTCGCGGCGTCGGGCTTTGTCGAGCCGGATGAGGATTTGCCGCTGGAGGGCAAGCCGCCGCTGGTGCTGGTGCTCCGCTGGCAGCTGCATCGCGAGACCGGGGAGCGGGCATCGGCGATGGACCGCGTGATCGAGCTGAAGAGCAGCGGGCCGGTAATCCTGTCCGAACAGATTGCCAAATGGGGCCGCGCGTCGGAGGCGTCGGGCAAGCTCGGCTGCATCGCGGGCCTCGCCAAGCGATGGGTTACCGCGCCTATCGAGGATTTCGACCGCGATCCGCTGGCGATCAACGTGCTGAACGGCACGTTGCGCTTCGTGCGCGACAAGAAGAATGGCGCGACCGTGGCGCTGGAGCCGCACCGGCGCGAGGATCTGAACACCAAACTGGCACCGGTGGACTATGACGCGACGGCGCAGTCGCCCATCTATGACGGCTTTCTGGCCTGGGCGCAGCCTGACCCGGCCATGCGGCGATACCTGCACCAATGGGCGGGCTATAGCGCCAGTGGCGACATATCGGAGCAAAAGCTGCATTTTTGGTATGGGCTGGGCGCGAATGGCAAGTCCACCACGATCGACCTGTGGGCGCATGTCGTGGGCGATTATAGCGGCACGATCGGCATCGAGACGTTCCTGGACCAGGGCATCAAGAAGCGCGGGGAGCAGGCTTCGCCGGATCTGGCGCGCCTTGGCGGTGTGCGGATGTTGCGCGCGTCGGAACCGGAACGCGGGGCGAAGCTGAATGAAGCGCTGATCAAGGCCGCGACAGGCGGGGAGCCGATGGCGGTGCGCGCGCTGCATCGTGGATTCTTCGACCTGATGCCGCTGTTCAAGCTGACGATCGGCGGCAATTACAAGCCGGACATTCCCGGCACCGACGAAGGCATATGGCGGCGCATGAAGCTGGTGCCGTGGAACGCCCATGTCGCCGATGCCGATCGGGACGAAGAGTTGCCCGCCAAGCTGCGGGCGGAAGCTGCCGGCGTGCTGAACCATATCGTCGCTGGCATGATCGACTGGCTGGACCATGGGCTGATCGAGCCGGATGCGGTGCGGGAGGCCACGGCCGAATATCGCGACAGCAGCGACCCGCTCGGCCGCTTCCTGCGCCTGTGCACCGAGGCGGACCCGCAAGGGCGCATCCAGTCGTCGCGGCTCTACGACGTGTTCGTGGCGTGGTGCAAGGCGGCGGGCGAACGGGAGTGGAGCCAGAAGGGCTTCAGCAAGGCGATGGCCGACAAGGGGTTCAGCAAGAAGCAGAGCGACGGGATGCAGTGGCTGGGTATGCGCCTGGTCCGCGAGGTGGCCGACTTTGTCGATGAGCATGGAAAGGTGCGGTCGGAGATGGGTGCGCGGCCTGACGCTGTGCTGGGCATGGCGGATGATGGGGAGCCGCCGCCCGGCATTGGCGACGACTATGTGCCCGACTTCTGATCGGCGGCGGTGCGCTAGGTTCAAAATGCTTCCGGTCTGGAAGGGTGGTGGAAGCTTCATCGGAAGGGAGAAAGCGCGGATTTCTGCGCCTTTGGAAGGGTTGGAAGGGTTTTCGCTATGTTGTCGTCACACATGCGTGCGCGCACATGCGCAGGCGCGATGAAAATATACATATATCCTTCCAATCCTTCCAAAGCTTCCAAATAGAAGAAAATAGATAGTTAAATCAGTGATTTATAGGTCGGAAGGGTTGAACATGATGGTTCCGGTGGCGGAAGGGTCGATTTTCTGGAGCTTTGCCGATGTCGAGGCGCGTCTGGTCGAGGCGATGCAGTTCCAGTGGCGGACGGAAAGCGGGACGTGGGGCTTTGCCAGCGATGGGCCGTGGCACCTGATCGTGCGGGACTGGTGGGACTGGGCCGCGCATGAGGATAAGCCGGTGCCGCGCATCCCTCTGTCGCGGGAGCAGATGGCGCGGATGGAAGAGGCGTCGGGATGGCTGGCGCTGGCACCCGAGCGGGACCGCAGGCTGGTGGTGCTGGCCGTCACGGCGCTGGCAGCGGGCCGCAAGGTGGTGCCGTGGCGGGCGCTGCTGCGGCCCATGGGCATGGCGCGCGGCGCTGATGGCTTGCGGATGCGCTACGGGCGCGCAGTGACCTGCATTTGTGCATCGCTGAACGCCGCAGAAACGCGCGTATAGACACGGCACAAGGGGTAGAATGTTGCCATCACGAAATATAGTTTGTTCGCCTTTTCGGCAAAATCGGCTAGTTGGGAACTACGCTGGTGACGGACCTATGTTCGGGGCAAGCGCGACGACCTCTCCTGACCTTGCAGCACCCCGCATGGCCCTTGCCCTGCGGGGTACTGCCGTTTTGGAGGGGCGGGCATGCACCGACGTGGCGGGCGGATGGCACCCCCTCCCCCTTTGGGTCCTTCCTGGCCCAGAGACAAGTACGGGGGACGAAGTGGTTGTGTTTGACAGCGCGCCATATTTTTCAATCGGTTACTCTTGTTCTTTCGGTTTCGGTCGTGCGCCATGCTAGGTAACCTTGCCGACCTTGCCGCCACGGGGCTGGCGTCTGAGCCGACCTTGCGGAAGTGGCTGAAGGAACAGCCCGATTGCGACTGGCTGAAAAAGCGCGGGTCGAACGGCGACGCCTATGAAATCGACATTCCCGGCGCGATCGCGGCGTGGAAGGCGAAAGAGGGCGATAAGGCGGAAGTCGAGCGACAGAAGTCCGAAGCGCTGGGCCAGCTGGCCCTGGAGCTGGGTCTTGTCGCACCGGCAGGGCCGACATTGTCGATCGCGGACCGCAAGGCGCTGGTCGATGAAGAGATTTCAGCGATGAAGCTGGCACATCTGCGCAAGGAACTGGTGCCGGTGGTGTCGGTCGATGGTGCGGTGGGCGACATATTGGCGCGCTATGCCCAACGGGCGGCAACTTTCAGCGCGCGACTTGCCAAGAAGATCGACCTGACCCGCGAGCAACTGGTGGCGATCGAGGCGTTGCGCGCTGCGGACCAGAACTGGTTTGCCGATCAGATGGAGAATTGGGGTAAGGATATTGTTGACCGGCGCGACGATCCCGCCGCCGCGCTGGAGGCTCCCGCCCCCAACGACGGGCGGTGATATACTGCGCCGACAGGCGCATAACGTCCGCCCGAAACTGAAAACGACTGTCAGTTGCTGGGCGATCGTACATCGCGGTTACGATCCGACGACGCTGCCATGGCAGCCGGAAATCATGGATTGCCTATCCGACGCGGAAGTCGCGGAAGTGGGCATGATCAAGCCATCGCAGTGCGGCGGCACGGAAATCGGACTGGCCTGGATGGGTTGGATCATCGACACGGACCCGTCCGATTCGCTGGTCTGCCAGCCCGACCAGGCGATGGCCGGGATATTTTCCAAGACGCGGCTCAATCCGCTGATCGACGAAACGCCGGCGGTCAAACAGAAGCTGATGCCGTCGCCTGATGCCAATGCCATCCACCTGAAACTGTTCCGGGGCATGTCGCTAGCGTCGGTGTGGCCAGTGCCAGCGCAGTTCACCCAGCGTCCTGTGCGCTATGGCTGGCTGGACGATTACGACCAGTATGATGAAGATATCGGATCGTCGAAGGATAAAGGCGGTCAGGGATCGGGGATCGGCCTGCTGGAAGGGCGCGGCACATCGCATGAAGGCCGCGAAAAGAAGTTCATATCATCGTCCCCGGCGCGGGAAGATGGTGGCGGCGTCGAGGCGTTCGTGGCGGAAGGTACGGATGAACGCATCCATCCTGTCTGCCCGTCCTGCGGCGAACGCTGGGAAATCGACATATTGCGCGATTTGCAGTTTGATCGCACCGGCACCGCCGATGACGCCGAACGTACTGCGCATGTCCTTTGCGGGACCGGCAACGGTTGTGTGCTGACGCCGCAGGACAGGCGCTCGGTACTCGACAGCCTGATCGACCTGCCGAACAGGGGTTTCGTCGCTGCCAATCCGGCGGCCAGCAAAAGGAGGCGGACGTTCCGGGTCGATGGGCTGATGGCTCTGACCAGCTGGCCCCGCCTGGCGCGGATCTGGCGCGCGGCCCAGATTGCCTGGGAGACGCGGCAGGATGAAAGCGACCTGCGGACGTTCATCAATACCAAGGCGGGCAAGAATTACCGGTCTCAGGCCAGCGGCGAAAAGCCGATCGCGGTCGACGTGCTGAAGAATCGGCGGCGGGCGGGTTGGAAGCTAGGCACGGTGCCGCGCGGCCCCATGGTCGTCAATATCGTCATCGACGTTCAACATGACCGGTTCGAGGGTGGCGCGGTCGGTTATGGCAAAGATGGCGAACGCTGGCTGATCGACCGATTTGCGATCGACGTGCTGGACGATGGGCTGACCCAGGTGTCGCCCTTCATCCATCACGAGCATTGGAAGGTACTGCTGCCGCTGTTCGACCGCAAATATCCCCTCGCGGAAATGGGCGCAGACGGCAAGCCGGTCGGCTATGCACCCATACTGTCGGTCACGATCGACACGGGCGGCAGCGACCAGAAAGGCGACCAGGCCACGGCTGGAGCTAAATGGTTCTATAATGCAGCGCGGGCGCTGGGGGTTCATGCATCGCGCATTACGCTGGTCAAGGGCGGGTCGAACCCGAAGGGCAAGTTGATGCCACCCGGCGAGTTTGCCGACCAGAAGGCAAAGGGCGGTGCGCGCCGCGGTAGTGCGCGTTTGTGGATACCCAATGTCCATAAGATCAAGAATATGATCGACGCAAAGCTGCGCCGTGACGTGCCAGGGCCGGGCTATATCCATCTGCCCGAGAATCTGGACGATGACCATGTCGATGAATTGACGGCGGAAGAGCTGAAGAAGGGCAAATGGGTCAAGCTGCGGCCACGAAATGAGACGCTGGATATTCTTGTCTATGGCGAAGCGGCGATCCTGAAGCCGCCCTTTGCCCAGTCACGCACCGACATGCGGTGGGTGCCGAAGAATTACCGCATCATCTGGCCTACCGATGACGTGGGCCTTCTTCCCCCGCCACCAGCAAATGATGCAGCGGTGAACAAGCCGCAATCGGCAAAAGTGCAGGCAACGGTTCCCCCTCACGAGGGCGCTGCACGCCCTGCCGGGAGGGCAGCGCTGCCGGTAGCGAAACGCGATTGGTTGCCAGCCCGGCGATCTGATTGGTTACAACGGAGACGATAGATGGCCTTCACCCGTGCCGATCTGGACAAGATCGATCAGGTGTTGCTGGATCCAACGAAGAAGGTAACTTTTTCTGACGGCCGCAGCAGCGAAAAACACAGCCTGGACGAATTGCGCCGGCTGCGCGCCGAAATGAAGGCGGAAATCACGGCCGACGAAAGCCGCGCGTTGCCGAAGAAAGGCTTTACCATCGGCAGGATGCCGCGCCGGTGAACATCATCGACCGCGCCATCGCGTTCGTATCGCCATCGCGGGCGCTGCAACGGAGCGTCCAGCGGACGCAGCTGGCGCGTGCGGAGCAGGTGCGGTCGGTCCAGACACGGAAACAGAAGCGGCGCGGCGACAGCTGGTCGATCAATGATCCGAACGCACGCACCGTCCAGACGGCGACCGGGGTCATGTCGATCGTCGACCGACAGAGGCTGCGCCGCATCTTTCGCCTGAACCCGTTCGCGCGGAAGATGAAGGCCAACCTGCTGAACAATCTGGTTGCCTACGGCATTACGGCCACCCCCAAGGGGTCGAAGAAGCTGCAAAGCGCCTGGCGCGAATGGATCGCGAACGCTGATCATGATGGCGTGCAAGACCTTTACGGGCTCCAGGAACTGGTGACCTGGACCATGTTGCAGGACGGCGAAGTGTTCATCGTCCGCAGGCTGGTAGCGGGGGCCGGGCATCCGCTGCGTCTTCAGGTGCTGAAGGTCGAACAGCTTGACGGCACGGTCGCCGGCACGAACGTCCGCGACGGGATCGAATGGGGCGAGGAAGGCAAGCCTGCCTTCTATCATTTTCGCAGTTCCCTGGATCCCATGTTCAAGTCGGGAAGCGACCGCATTCCGGCGGCCGACGTAATCCACCTGTTCCGACGGGAAGATCCGGGCCAGTGGCGCGGGCGCAGCCACTTCGAGTCCGTTATCGAAGGGCTGGACGATGTTGACGACTATCTGGAGGCGGAGGGCGTTCGCAAGAAGCTGGAAAGCTGCTTTGCGGCATTCGTCGAAACATCGCCGGATGCGGAAAATGTGGCTGTGGGCGACCGCGACGGGGATGTAGACGGCCGATCCGGCCAGCCCTTCGAATCCCTCTATCCGGGAATGATCAGCTACCTTGATCAGGGGCAGACGGTGACATTCGGCGAACCAAAAGCGGCGGGGGGTTTCTCCGACTTCATGCGCTGGGGAAGCCTGCGCGTCGCTGCCGGCGGGGAAGTCACCTATGAAGGCATGACCGGCGACCTGTCGAACGTCAATTTTTCCAGCTTCAAGGCCGGATCAAACGAGTTCGAGACCGGCATGGGTCGCATCCAGTGGCTGACGATCATCCCGCAATTCTGTGTCCGCGTCGTCAATTGGTGGCTTGAAGCGGCCTATGCGACGGGCCGGATCGGGCCGCGCGACCTGCGCGCGGAGTTCAAGCACACGCCGCCGCGCGTGAAAACGATCGATCGCGCCGGGGACGCAAAGGCCGCGCTGCTGGAAATGCAGGCCGGCATCGAAAGCCGCCGCAACCTGATCGCGGAACGCGGCAACGATCATGATGAACTGATGGATGAGATCGCCGCCGACCGCGATGCGAACGCCAAGCGCCTCATCGCCTTCATGGGTGACCCCAAAACGCCAGGAGCGAAAAATGCCACAGACACAGGTCAATCCGGCGCAGACGGTAGCGCCAATGATGTATCGGGCGGCGGCGACTCAACCGTCGTCGTATGATGAAGCGGACAACAGCATAGAAATCTGCTGGACCACGGGAGCCGCCGGCCTCCGCTTCGACTGGTGGGACGGCGAATATTATATCGAGGAGTTGAGCCTCGATCGCTCTGCCGTCCGCCTTGACCGACTGAACAATGGCGCGTGCCTGCTGGACAGCCATAACGACTATACGCTGCGGAGCGTGCTGGGATCCGTGGTTCCCGGATCAGTCAAGATCGGCGAGGGTCAGGGCGTCGCGCGGGTCCGCCTCGCAAAAACGCCAGACGTGGCTGACACGAATCAGAAGATCATCGACGGCCATATCCGCAGCGTCAGCGTCGGATACATGGTCCACACCTATCTGCGTACCGAAAAGCAGGGCGAAAAGCCCCACATGCTTGCGACCGATTGGGAGCCGATCGAGCTTTCCATGGTGGCGGTGCCCTTCGATGCCGGCGCGCAGGTGCGCGCCCGGAAAGCCGAGCAGGGCGGCCATCCCTGCATCATTCGCGGTGCGCCCGCGACAATCGAGGAAGTTGATATGCCCGAACCGATCGCCCCGGCGCCGGCGCCCGCACCCGCGCCCGTGACCATTCCCGAATCCGACGTGCGCGCCGGCGAAGTCACGCTGAAGCGCATGATGGACCTGTTCGGCCGCTCTAGCCTTAGCCCGGAGCAGCGCACCGCGATCCTGTCGCGGCACGCCGAAACCCCGATGACGGAAGAGCAGCTGACCGACGCCATCACCGACGCCTATGTAGCCGATCGCGCCCAGCCCCAAATCACCGGAACTATCACCATCAGCGCGGACGAGCAGGACAAGTACCGCAATGCGATGCGTGGTGCGTTCGTGGTGCGCATGGCCAACAGCTTCGAAACGCCCGCCGACGGCGGTGAACTGTTCGGTCACATGGGTACGCTGGAAATCGCCCGCCAGTATCTGGAGCGATCGGGCGTCCGCACCGCCACAATGTCGCCCTATCAGCTGTGCCAGGAAGCACTTGGCTTCCGCCATGGCGCGATGACGACCAGCGACTTTGCCATCGCTCTGCAGCAGGCGGGCAATCTGGTCATCATGACGGAATATGAGGCGGCTACCGAAAACTGGAAGCTGTTGTCCAAGGAAACCAGCGCCAATGACTTCCGGCCTACGCCGATCGTTGGCCTGGTCGGCGCTGCCGAATTCCAGATCGTCGCAGAGAATGGGGAATATACCTACGGTTCTTTCCAGGACATCGGCGACAGCTACAAGTTGTGGACCGCTGGCAAGATCTATTCGCTTTCGAGGCAGTTGATCATCAATGACCAGCTGGGGCTGTTCAGCGATATCTCTTCCAAGCTCGGTACTGGCGCAGCGCTGCATGAAGCGAATGCCGCGTGGGCCAATATCATTGGCAATCCGATCCTGTCAGACGGCTATGCGTTGTTTTCTTCGCAACATGGCAACCTTGCCGGCGCAGGCGCGGCCATCACGACCGGCAGCCTTGGCGTAGCACGCGCCGCGATGCGCAAGCAGAAGGATCGCGATGGCGTTACCGTCATCAACCTGGTGCCGAAATATCTTGTCGTAGGTCCCGACAAGGAGACGGAAGCAGAAGGCGTGCTGACTGCTGTCGCCGCTACTACCAGTGGCAACGTCAACCTGTTCGCGAACAAGCTGACGTTGGTCGTAGAACCGCGCATCACCGACAATCGCTGGATGCTCTTCGCCGAGCCATCCCGCGCACCGGTGGTGCAGCACGCCTATCTGAAGGGCCAGCGGGGCGTTTACACCGAGACCCGCGTAGGCTTCGAAGTCGATGGCGTCGAATATAAGGGGCGCACCGACTTCAATGCCAAGGCGATCGACTATCGCGGCGCATATATGAACCCCGGCGCCTGATCTGCGCATCATCACAGCATTTCGACAGGGCGGCTTTGGCCGCCCTTGTCGCTTCCGGAAAGGTAGAATCCCATGAAGATCGTAGCACTTGAGCGGACGGCCATGATCAACGGCCTTCCCAAGGGGCCGAACGATGGCCCGCAGACCGTGACCAATGCCCTGGCAAAGCATCTGGTCGATAACGGCGACGTGCTGGAAGAAAATGTGCTCGACGCGGAGATCGACAATCCAGCGGAAGAGCCTGCGGACGATGAAGCCTTTGCAGGCAAAGCGTTCGACCGGGCCGTCGACAAGGCGGTCAAGGCCAAGCTGCGCGACCTGCGCGCCGACTATGACAAGCAGCTCGCCGACGCGTTCAGTCGGCAGAAGGCGGAGGGCGACGCGGCACTTGAAGCCGAAATGACCCGAATCCTTGAGGACGGCGAACGCCAGCTGGCCGAAGCACTGGAGGCGCAGACGGCGGAGCAGGATGCCGCCTTTGAACAGCGCGTCGCTGAAGCCGTAAAGGCAGCGGCCAACTAAGGCCTCTCCTCCCTTCCCAATCGAAAGGCAAAGACCATGAAGAACTATATTCAGGCCGGCGTCAATGTCGACTGCATCGCACCCTATGCCGTTGCCTCGGGCGCTGGTTTCCTCGACGGCGCGGAATTCGCCGTCGCGTCCACCGATGCCGCGCTAGGCGCGCCTGTGGTGGGCGTTACGAGGGGCATGTTCACGCTGCCCAAAGCGGCGGTTACCGTCGTCCGCAAAACGATCGCCTATTGGGACAATACCGCGAAGGTGGTCACCAACGTCGCAAGCGGCAACACCAAGATCGGTATCTTTCAGGCGGCGGCAGCGTCGAACGTCGCTTCCGTCGCCGTGAAGCTGATCCCGACGATCTGACGCTTGGGGCTAAAAGCCATGACATCCATCCAGATGCCCGATCCGTTCGCTTCGGCGCTGGACGCCATATTTACGGCTCCTGGCTCCGAAGTGGCGGAACACACCTCCATTTTCGGGGTGCAGACATCTGGTGTCCGCATCATCAGGTCGCGCAACGACCAGATGATGCGGCTCGGCGATGCGCCCATCATCACGGGCACGCACCTTATTGAAGTCCGCAAATCCCAGCTGCCGGACCTGCGCGAAGGCGATACGATCATCGTCGGGCAGATCGGAGAAGATGATATCTTCACGCCGGTGGAGGAACTGGTTTTGACCGGGGAACCCGTGGGAGATACCGAGAATTTGACATGGACAATCGGCGCAGAGCCGATTGACGCGTCCCGTTGAGGATCAGCGCTGAATATCGGCCCGGTTCGCTCACCAAGATGCTTGACGTCATCGAGGGCGAGATCGCCGATGATGTCACCCAGATCATGCGCGAAGAGACGCGTGATCTCACCATGGATTACCGCCAACAGGTTCGTGACGCGGGCATGGGCAATCGCCTCGCCAACACATGGCGCGCGGAAGTCTATCCGAAGGGTGGTCGGTCCCTCAACCCGGCGGGCTATATCTGGTCGAATGCGCCAGCCATCATCGACGCGTTTGCGCGGGGCGCACATATTCGCCCGGTCAACGGCGCGAAGTGGCTGTGGATACCGACCCGCAACGTTCCCGCCCGACGTCGCGGCGGCACATATGCTTCATCGGTCAAGCGCTCCAATGGAACGCGGATGTCGCCCGAAGAGGTCGAAATGCATTTCAATGCGGAGCTTCAGGTCGTGATCGAGGGTAGCAAGGGATCGGCTTTCATCGACGTCGTTTCGGGACTGTCCGGGGGCTATCGCCGCGCGACGCCGGGCAGGACGCAGGGGCGGCGTGGCATGGCACCGCGCAAGCAGAAGGCGGTGCTGATGTTCAATCTGGTGCGCGGCGTGCGGATGCCACGGCTGTTCGATCTGGACGGGCCGGCACAAAAGCGCGCCGCCAATGTCGCGCGGCGCATCGCGGCCAAGTGGGGCTGATATGGCGAAGAGCTTTGAGGTGGATCAGGCGGTCTCCAATCTGATCCGCCTGGCGGTTCCCGACTATCTCATCATCTCGCTCGACGATGATGGTGGCGATCGGCCTCGGCGCATAGATCCGCGCGGCACGGTATGGCTGCGTGACGGCGAGCTGGCCGAGCCGGATATCGACCTGTCGCCGCCGACCTATCATTACACGCACCGCATCCCGGTGGAGATCGCTGCCTATACGTCGTCCGAGCCGCTGCGGCTGGTGCTGGACAGGATGGCGACCATGATCGCGACCCCAATCAAGGCGGACCGCTTTCTGGGCGGCCTGGTCAATTATATCGATGTCACCGCGCTGGATCTGGTGAACATCAATGTCGCCGGCGGGCAGACGCAAAAAGGCGGGATGTTCGACATCGTCGCCACCTATTCGACGGAAAATCCACTTTAACACAGGAGTTTGCCATGGGCTTTGGCATGGGCATCAATGCTGTGCTGCACGCGGTCGAGGAAGCGACTTATGGCATCACACCCGCCAGCGGCTTCAAGAAGATACCGTTCGTCAGTCATTCCATGGGCGAGGAACGCCCCCTGATCGAAGATGATCTGCTCGGCTATGGTCGGGAAGGCCTTGATCCAACCTATGACGTCGCCACCAACGACGGCGATATTGTCGTACCTGTCGATACCGACGCCTTCGGCTTCTGGCTCAAAGGCATGTTCGGCGCGCCGGCGACGACCGGCAGTGGCACATTCACCCATGTTTTCCAGTCCGGTGCGGCCGTTCTGCCAAGCCGATCGTTGGAAATCGGCAGCCCGGAAGTCCCGTCCTTTTCCGTGAATTACGGGGCGGTGTGTAATCAGATGCGCATTGCCATGTCGCGGTCGGGCATGCTGAACGCCACAATGTCGCTTATCGCCCAGGGTGAAACCGCGCCTGTTTCGACGTCGGTCGCCGGGACGATCGCTGGCTTGCTGGGTTCAAGATTCGCCCAGGCGACCGGCGTCATCAAGCGCGATGGCACCGCACTGGGTAATGTCGTCTCGGCCGACCTTTCTGTCTCCAACAGTCTGGATAAGGTCGAGGTCATCAAGTCCGATGGACGTATTGGCGGGGTCGTGCCGGGGGTGGTGCAGGCGAGCCTGCGTTTCACCGCCCGCTTTGATAGCGTCGATCTATTGGCGCTGGCCACCAGCGGGGTTCCCGTCAATCTCGATGAGATCGGATGGGTAAAAGGCCCGGCCAGCCTCAAGTTTGCCCTGCCTCGCGTCTTTTTGCCGCGCACCAAGCGGATCATCAACGGGCCGGGTGGCATCATGGCAGAGTTCAATTGCCAGGCGGCCGCGCTGGTCGGTGCGCACAAGGTGACCGCCACCCTGATCAACAGCCAGTCCAGCTATTAAGGAGCGCTGTCATGACTAAAGCCAAATCTGCCCCGCCATCTGACGCGGTGCTGGCCGATATTGCCGCGCCACTTGTGGTCGAAGCGCCCGACGTCGCGGAGGAAGCGCCGCCCTCCTATGTGAAGATCGGGGTCACACCGCCATCTGTCTGCGGGAAGGTGCGCGTCATTGATGTCGAGACCGGCAAGCGCATCGAAAAGGTGATCGAGGCCGACGCTGAAACCGGCAAGCTCTTGCGCTTCGCCGTCGAAGGCGGCGCACTCGTGCGTGATGGCGACCACTTCCAGACGATCGAGGAAGAACGCCCCATCCGGATCGAATGGGCGACCGGCAATCAGAAAGACAGTTTCTGATGCTGAACCTTGACGCGGAAAAGCAAGCGCTGGAGCCGTGGTGGTTTACAGATCAGGCGGCGGCTGGCGACCTGCCTGCGGTCGAGGTGCGCTTTGTCCCGATCGGGCGTGTCGCGCTGCGCAACGCCCGTCGGGCCGCCGCCGCCGCGATCGGCAGCGCCCTGCCCGACGATGACGATGCGCCCCTGCCGACAGACCTGATCGAGCAGGCAGGCGACATATTGTCCGAAAGCCTGCTGATAGCGGGCATCGACGACTGGCGCGGTGTGGGCGACAGCGATGGCAATCCGGTCACGGTGACGCCCGAACGCCTCGCTATATTCCTGGCCGACCCGATCCGCTTCGAGCGACTCGACGAAGCCTATGTCCGCCCGTTCGTCATGAAGGAACTGGAAAAAAACGGATCATCGCCCTTGCCGAATGGCATTTCAGCGGGGGCGACGCAGGAAGTGGATATTGCCAATCGGTCTGCCAGGCGCAGCGGCAGGGCCGATGTGAAGCGGACCCGGAAAAAGGCCGTCAAAAAAGCTGCCCCTATCGCGAAAACGAACTGAGAACCGACGCCGCGGTCTCCGTCTGGGACGTGATATCGGGCTGCGGCCGCCAGCTTCGCGCTGGCATGGGCCCACCCTATGGCCTCGATTTCGGGGCCGTCCTGGCGATGGGGGCAGCCCAACATGCCGACATGCCCCTGCTCGCGCAGGTTCTGCCGCCGATCGAGCGCATCCTGCTCGACCAAATGACCGAGGATAGACCGGACAATGACAGCGCCTAAAGTCGCCATCCGTCTCGGGACGGAGGGCAAGGAAGATGTGAAGCGCGATGCGCGCGAAGTGGGCGAAGCTTGGGAAGCGTCCGCAAACCGGGCTGTCCGGGCCTATGACAAGGCTGCCACCGACTTTGAATCTGCCGATCGGCGGAGGGCTGCCGCTGCGCAAAAGATAGCCGCGATCATGCCGCAGACGGCGGTGCAGATGCGGATCAACGATGCGGTCGGGACCGGATCCAGTTTGCAGGAAGGGTCTGCCCGCGCGTCGGCCGCCGCCTTTCGCGAATTGTTCGCTGAGCAGGAACGGCTGACGGCCGGCGCGGCGGCATTGCGTGCGCAGATCGATCCGACCTGGGTGGCGCAGCAGCGCTTCAACAATGAAATCGCGCAGGCACGCACGTTGGTGGCGGCGGGCGCCATCACACTCGATGAATATTGTGGTAAGCTGCGTATTGAGCAGGGACTGCTTAACGAGGTCAGCGGGCACCACGGGCGCGTCATCACCTCAACCGGCGCGATGCGCGCCGGCGCGCAGCAGATGTCCTATCAGCTTAACGATATGGTCACGATGTGGAGTATGCAGGCTCCGGTCATGCAGATATTCACCAGTCAGGCCGGGCAGGTTATTCAGTCCATTCAGTTGATGGCGGGCGAAAGCAAGGGTTTCATCGGCTGGCTGGGCGGACCATGGGGCATGGCACTCACAACGGCGGGCATCGTGCTCGCCACGCTGGCTGGGCACTATCTTAGCAATGATGAGGCCGCCAAGAAGGCGGAGTCATCTGCAAAAGCCTTTGGCGACCGCCAGTCCGACATCGCCAATTTCATCGACACCACCACGGGTGCGCTGAAGGAACAGAACCGGACCCTCGTTCTGAACGCGATCCTGACCCGCCAGGCGCAGGTAGCGGCCAATGAAAAGGCGATTACGGAAAGCCGGAACAAGGTCTTTTCTATCGCCGGGAATGCGCGCCGCGATGTCGCCGGCAACCCCCAGTCGTGGGACCCGGACGTCGCCAATGTGCAGCGTGTCCTGGACACTGATGTGCAAAGCGCCCTCCGTGCCTCTGGAGGCGATATCGATAAGCTTTCCACCAGCATTGCTAATCTGGCGCGCACCAGTCGGCCAGACCTGAAGGGTCTGGCGCTGGAGATAACCGGCATTGGCGGACAGGCGGTCGTGGCGGCGCGTGAAAACAAGGATCTTGCAAAAGAACTACGAGCGCTGAATGGCGATACGGCAGCCTTGCTCAAAACCGACACCAGCATGATCGAAGCCCGCGCAAAACTGGCTGGCGCGACGTCGGCGGCGGACCGCGCTCAGGCGCAATATACTATCACGGTCCGTGAGATGCGGGCGGCCTATGAGGCTAGCAACAAGGATGCGTCGGCCCAGAAAGTCCTTCTGGAGGGACTAGCTTCGGCCGAGCGAAGCCTGAATTCCGCCAGGGACAGTGGCAAAGCGAGCCGTGCAGGCGCCGTAGCGGCGCGAAAAGAAGAGCGCGAAGCTGAGCGGGAGCGTGAAGCGGCTCTCCGCAAAATACTGGCTCTGGAAAAAGAGCGGTTTGGCTGGCTCAACAGTCAGAATGTTGGCGGCGGCTCACGCGACGCTTTGAACGCTCAGGGCGAAAAACTGGCGGACCGGCAAAAATTCTTCAAGACCGCCAATGACGATATCAGCGCCGGGACCGTGCTGCTCAATCTTGAATGGGAAATGCGAGGCAAGAGCCGCCGGGAGATCGAGGCGGCCGTGGAAGTGCGGCGCTATCAGCTGGACCTGGAGCGGGAGGGCCGCGACCTGACCGCTGAACAGGTCGACGTGCTGGTGAAGGCGAAGGCCGCGCAGATCGCCTTCACCAATGCTCTGGATGACAGCAACGGGCGGTTGATGGCGATGCGGGACATCGGGTCCAATGTCGTCGATACGGTGCTGAATCCCAGCAACTGGAGCAGCTGGAAGAATGTGGCGATGAGCGCCATCAACGATGTGGTGTCAGCCATGTGGAAACTGGCGGTCATCAACCCGATCCAGAATCAAATCAGCGGCGGCAACCTGCCCACGATCGGCAGCCTGTTCGGGCTGCTTGGTGGCGGGCGGGCGAAAAATGGCGGATCGGCAATCGGCAACATGTACACCCCTGCCGGGGCCATGCTGGTCGGCGAAAACGGGCCGGAAATCGTGAACATGCCGCGCGGCGCGCAGGTGATGACGGCCAGCGACACGCGCCGGGCCATGGCCAGCAATGACAACGGCTTGCAGATCCGCGTCATCAAGGGCGACCTGTTCGATGTCGAGATCAGCCGTATCAGCACCGGCGTCAGCGCTCAGGTTGTCAGCGCGGCTGCCCCCATCATCGCGTCGGGTGCCAGCAACGGCGCGCAACAGGCAGTGTCCAGGCGCAACAGCCGGAGGCTTGCATGATCGAACTGTCCGCCAGCGACCTGCCCGCATCGGTCACGCCCGCCTTCGTCGATGTCGGCGGGACGGTGCGCGGCGCGACGAATGCGGTGGGCGTCCGTATTGACCGACCCGGCGGTCATTATCGCGCCGCGATCAGCATCGGGATAGGGACTGCTGCCCAACGATCCGCGCTGATTGCCGATCTGGTGCGCGGCAAGCAGGAAGGGCTGCGCACGGCCTACCCTTTGCAGGGCGTCGATCAGAGCGGTTCGGGCACACCCGTGATCGATGGTGCGGACCAGGCGGGGCGCGTCCTGTCGCTGCGCGGCCTGACGCCCGGCTATGATCTGGCCAAGGGGTTCTGGATGTCGATCGAGGATTCGACCGGCCAGCATTATCTGCACAATGTGTTTGTCGGCGGCATCGTGGCGGGCGACGGCAAGGTGACGATCACTTTGGGCGAACATCTGCGCATCCCGTTCGCCGATGGCGCGGCGGTGCATCTGGACCAGCCCATGATCGAGGGCGACATCGCGGGCAATGAGCAGAGCTGGCAGCTGTCACGCGGCAACCGGGTGACCGGCATACAGTTCACGATCGAGGAAATGGCCTGATGGAAAAGCCGGATAGAATGCACATTGAGCGAGAATTCGCATCCCAGAACGCGGAGGCGACGGCGCGGCTGAGCTATTCGATCGGCTTCGCGCAAAGCGGTTTACAGGCGCTCACCCTGATCAACGGGGGCGCGCTAGTGGCCTTGTTCAGCTTCGTGGCTTCGTCCAGTGCCGTGACGTTCGATCTTGCGACACTCTGGTGGGCCTTTGGCTTCTTCGCTGCAGGTCTGGTCTTTAATATTTGCGCCTATCTCGGCGCGCACCTCTCTCAGGACCGCTTTTATATAATGGCGCAGTATCTCGCCTGGAACGCCCAGGATGAGATGGCCGATAAGGCCGCAAGCCATGACCCCATCCCTTCGTACAAATCAGGGTCCATCGCGCAAATAGCGGCGATCCTGTGCGCCATATTGGCATTGGCAGCGTTCATCGCGGGCTGCGGCTTCGCCCTGAGCGGCGTGGCACCGAAGTAGGCGCCCATCCATGCGGCATGTGCGGCTGAGCGGCCTCCTGAAGCTGGAACTGCGGGACGGGCGGACGATCCGCCTATGCGATGGCGGCTGGGTGCCATGGGCGTCGGAAAAGTTCATCGCGCGCGATCCGACCTTTGGCATCATCGGGTCGATGGAGGCATTTGAAGAAGGGGTCGGCGACGAAGTCCCGGCTTTTTCCCTGACCTTCCTGCCCGCCAGCACCGCCGCCGCCGTCGATCTGGCCGCGCCGGGGATGCAGGGGTCGCGGCTGCGGCTGTGGATCGCGGAGCTGGACGATTTGACCGGCCAGATCATCGGCACGCCCGACCAGCAGTTTGATGGCCAGATGGATCAGGTCAGACTGGTTACTGGTCTGCGCAAGCGCGAACTGCCGATGACTTTCGTTCCGCGCGGTGAGCGCTTCTTTAATTCGAACGACGGCAACAGCCTGTCGTCGGCCTTCCACAAGTCCGTCTTTCCCGGCGAGCTGGGCGAGGACAATGCGACCGGGCTGACGTCCGCCGTCGCGTGGGGCACCGAGGCCCAGCCCGGCTCCAATGGCGCGGCATCGGTTGTCTATCCCAGCGCTGGCTGGTCCAACTACGCTAACATGGTGAGGACGCAACTTGCCTGAAATGACACGCCGCGTAGAGGCGACCCGCAAAACGCTGAGCAAATATGCGCGCCCCTTCAGCTGGCGCGGGCGCGCGACCTGCATCCATATGGCACGGACGCAGATGCGCAACATGGGTCATCGTCCTCCATCGATCCCTGATTTCCGTTCGGCGCTTGGCGCGCGCACGGCGCTGTCGAAGGCCGGGTTTGTCGACATCGCCGCGCTGTTCGACAGTCTGTTGCCGCGCATCAGCCCCGCCCAGATGTGGGTCGGCGACCTGGCGCTGTTGCCCGGCGACGACCTGTTCGATTCGATCTGCATCAGCGACACGGTCGGCAAGCTGGTAGGTTGGCATCAGGATGATCCAAGCGGGGTCAAACCGCAGCTTGTCCTGTCCCTCGATCATGTGATCGGAGCGTGGCGTGTCTAAGACCCTTCGCACTGTCGCGGTCATAGCGGGCGCTGTAGCGCTGGTCGCGGCAACCGGCGGTGCCGCACTAGCGGCACTCGCGCCTGCTGGCATGGCAGGGACGGCCACTCTGGCGGGCATCTCTGCTGCGACACTCGCCACGGTCGCGACTGTCGCATCGGTGGCGTCAACCCTCGCCTCGATCGGCGCGCAACTGACGGCCAAGAAGCCGCCGGCGCGCGGGACCATCAACCAGGTCATCATCGCAGCGGAGCCGGTGTCGCCCTGTATCATTGGGCGAACCTATAGCGGCGGGGTTTTGCGGCACGATGTCGGCTATGGCCCGACACTCAAGAAGGTGAAGAACCCCTATCGGGGCATGGTGCTGGTCTATTCGGTCGCCGGTCCCATCGAAGAATTTGAAGGGCTGTATCTCGATTTTCAGCCGGTCAGTTTCAGCGGAACGGCGGCGACCGGCTATTATGCCAGCTACCTTTATCGCGATTTTCGGCTGGGTCTGGCCAGCGAAACTGCGCTGACCCCGTTCTGGGCCGGGATGCCCAACTGGACCAGCGCGCATAAGCTGTCAGGCAAGGCGGCGGTGCTCTGGAACCTGAAATTCGACAAGGATGCCAAGCGATATGCCAGCGGTGTGCCGATCCAGGGCGCTGTGTGCAGGGGCGTCAAATGCTATGATCCGCGCAAAGATGACACCTATCCGGGTGGGGTAGGATCGCACCACTGGGCCGATCCGGGTGATACGGCGGCGTTCGATGCAGCTAAACTGACATGGGAGTGGTCTGAATGCCCTGGCTTGCAAAGCCTCAAATATGCGCTGGGTTCATGGGCAAGAGATGAGGATGATCCGGATGCCAAATATGAGAAGGTTTTCGGCGTCGGGCTTCCGCCCGACGGCATCATCGTACAGGATTTCGTTACCCTGTCGAACATCTGCGACGCGAACGGGTGGAAGGTCGGCGGCGTCGTCTATGAACCGGGCGATCGATGGGCCAATCTGAAGCGCATCCTGGAGGCGGGCGCGGCGGAGCCGATGTGGCGCGGCGGCAAGTTGGGGCTGCGCTTCAATGCGCCCCGCCTCTCCCTCCATACGTTAACTGCCGACGATCTGGCCGATGAGGATGTCGACGCCACCGCACAGCAGACATGGGCTGCCCGCTTGAACGGCATTCGCCCGAAATATCGGTCGGAGGCGAACAAGTGGGAATATGTTCAATCGGACCTTGTCAGCATTGCCAGCTATCTGACCGAAGATGGCGAGGAAAAGATCGAAGAGCAGCAATATGACCTGATCCAGCAGAAGAACCAGGCGGCGCAGATCGCTGCGTATAAATTGCTGAACGGCCGCGAGCTTGCGCCGATCGTCGTCCCCTGCAAACCCCACATGCGCCATTTCGGGCCGGGTGACATGCTGACACTGGATCTGCCGGACCATGGACTGGGCGGCATCGACGCCATCATCCTGAAGCGGCAGATCGATCCGGCGCGAATGGTCGTCACCTTCACCTTCATGTCGGAAAGCGAAGGCAAGCATGATTTCGCGCTGGGTCGCACCGGCACCGCGCCACCGACCCCGGCGCTGACCACGGGCGAGGATCGCGACGATATCGCGACGGAGATCGTCCGCGGCGCAGACGGTTTTTCGGTTGCGCCGTCCAGCTGGGTGCGGGCGATCAGTTGCACCTATGCCGGCACACCCAAGACGGGGCAGTTCCCGCTCAGTGCGGCCTATTATGTGTATCAGGGGTCCGAAGATATCAGCGAGGATGCGCTGACGACCTTCAGCCTGACGACGACGAACTGCGTGGCGGCGCTGGGCGGCGCCAATGACCGGGTGCTGACGATCGACGCCATGTCGGCCGATCGCGCGTCTGCGCAGGTGACAATCAGCCATGACGGCACGGTGGTGTCCGTTGCGAGCGTCAATCTGACCAAGGTGCGCGATGGCGGTTCGGTCAACAGCGCGACCGATTCGACGCTGTCTGTCAACAGCAGCGGTTCCTATGGCGCGGTCAGTGGCGGGCCGCTGACCCTGAATGTCGGGCCGGATGGGACGATCCAGGTCGATGTGAATCTCAATTATGGGGCAAGCAGCGGCACCGGCGCGCTGGCGGGCAAGATCCAGTATCGCACGACGCCGGGCAGCGGTTCGTGGACCGACATGGCGGCCGAGGAAAGCGATCCCTATGGCGCGACGGTCGGCGAGCCTTCCAGCCTCACTTTGTCCGCGTCGATCGCCGGGCCATCGTCGGCTGCGGACTGGGAGTTCCAGCTGCTCACCCGGCGGTCATCCGGGACCGGCACGCTGGTGGCGCTGGATGGCGCGATGACGGTCGGGTGGAGTTGATGGGACGCCCGACCCACCGCCTGAAGGCGGACGGATCGCTGGTCTTTCCACAAGGCTATGCGCCCGGCGACATCGAAGTTCTGCCGGCAGACTATTACGAGGCAAGCGATCTGGTTGCGGTGGAGGCCGGGCTTCTGGCCGAGGTCGATCGTAGGCGGGAGGCGTTGCGGTCAGCGGTGATGACGCAGGGCGTGGGCCAGTCCTACGCCTATGCCCAGAAGGCGTCGGAAGTTTATGACTATCGCAATATCGTCGGCACCCTGCTCACGGCGCTGACGATGCCGCAAAAGACGGCGCGATATCCGTTCGCCATGGCCGAAGCGACGGCGACCGGCGACACGCTGGCGGTTGTCATTGCCCGCTTCGAGGCAGGAATGGCGACCTCCCGCATTCGGATCGCCGCGGTTGAAGCGGTCGCCACAAAGGCCAAGCGGGCGATCCGCGCGGCGGCAACGGTGACGGCAAAGCAGGCCGCCTTTGCGGCGACAGACTGGACCTAGACTTCTTTCATTGAGGTGAATCTGATGACCCTGGCGGGCCTTTCCCCCGCCGGTGCGCTGATCGTGCGCGCCGGCGAACCCTTTGCGTTGCAGGTCGGCTATGTCGATGAAGCGGACGCATTGCAGGACCTGACCGGTCGCCTGTTTGCGCTCGCGATCCGCTATACCGACCAGACAGTGCCATTTCTGACGATCGACGCGGAACTGGACGGGCTGGCAGTCACTGCGGTGGCGCTGGGGACGGCCGAACAGGCCAGCCTGATCTATGCGGCGGGCCTCACCCGGTCTCTGTCCTATGATTTCATGGAACTGACGGGTGGGGCGACGGCAAGCCGGTTGACCGAGCGGGTGGCGGTGCAGCCGGGGTCGGACATCCCTGGCGATGTCGTCCCGCAATATATGGACCTGCCAATGTTGAGCGTGACGGTAGCGGCGCAGCGCAAGCTGGTCGTCGAGCGCGGTCGTCCCGGATTCGGCGCGGAACGCCGTCTGTATGACGCGGGCCTGATCGACGAGCCAACCACCGAGAAGATGGACGAGCGCTATCTTCAGGCAGGGGCCGAAGGCGCACGGCCGTTCGCCGACGCGGCGGAGGCGGCGCGCAACGTGGCGATCGAGAAGAGCGAGAGCGCGCAGCTGAGCGCCGAAAGCGCCAGCGGCGATGCAGACCGTGCAGAGATGGCCGCGCTCCAGGCGGTGATAGCTGGCCCCTATGCGACGATCGCCGAAGGTTTGGCCGCCACCGCAGATGGTGAAGCGTTCACGGTTTTCGGTGCCGGCAATGTCTATGCGACGTCCTACGTCAATCAGGCCGGATCGGCGGTGGAAATCGGCTCCTATCCCAGCAAAGCATCCGTTGATGCGGCGCTGGTGGCCAGTGCGGCATTGCTTCGCACAGACGGCGCGGGCGATCGTGATTTGCCGATGCATCGCTTCGCCACGGCAGTGGGCGCTGTGTTCGCACTGCTTTATGGCAATGGGCTGTCCCTGCCCGGTGTGGCGCTGAATGCGCCGCCCCTTGGCAAGATCGTTCACCCCGACGCGCCGGCGCAATCCTCGCTCAGTCCGCTCGGCTGCGTCCGCTTCCTGTTCGATGATCAGGGCGCTTTGATGCCCGGCGGCGCGCGCTGGCGCGGCTATGGCGACGGTGTCAAGATCCTGAAGCGCGGCGGCGGGGTGGCTTTCAAAGCCAAATCCGGTGAAGGCGCACAGATTGCCGACTGGCAGTTTCGCGAGATCACGGACGCAGCATTCCGTGTGATCAACCCGCTTGGCTGCGTCATCTATTCCTCGGCGACAGCGATAGCTGCCCCGGACGCGCCGGATATCGCGCCCCTCATTGGCGGCGATCTCGCGCTTGTATCCGACCGCAGGCTGGCGCTGCATGTCGGGTCACTGTTCAAGGTCCGCCGCGATGATGCGCCAGCAATCGTCACGATCGCAAATCTGAGCGGCGCCTATTCTGTCACCGCTTCGGACGGCACGATCCTGCTGGACCCCGCGCGACTGAGCGGTCAGACGACGCTGGCCATTCGTCGCAAGGACAGCGGCAGCGGTATCTCCCGCATACTGACCGCGCGCGTAAAGTCGGTTCCTGTCGCAGGGTTGCCCGCCATCAATGGCCTGTTCCTGGGCGACAGCATCACGAATCGGCAGACCGCGCAAAAGTGCAATGCGCTGCTGGCCGGGTGGGGATATGCGCCGAACTGGATTGGCACGATCAATGGCGCAGGCACGTCTGACAGCAACGATGCCACAGGCCCGCTCGGCGAGGGGCGTGAAGGTTGGGCGCTTTCCGACTTCCTTGGCACCAAACAGGATGCCGATTGGACCAGCGTTGTCGCGCCGGGTGCGGAGGCGGCATATCTTGCCCTGAGCAAGGCGAACAAGCGCCTCGCCAATCCCTTCCTCAACCCTGACACTGGCGCAGGTTCTGCCGCGCCGATCGTCACGGTAGGCGGCACCAATTACCGCTTCGACCTTGGCCATTATTTGTCCCGCTTCAGTCTCGCCACGCCTGGCCTGTTCGTCCTCAATCTTGGCATGAACGACATGCTGGAGGAGGATGAAGCAACCGCATTGACGCAGGTTGCCAGCGGCTACGGCTATCTGGTTGACGAAATCCGCCGTGTCGCGCCGACCGCTAAAATCCTGATCTGGGCAACGACCATGCCGCGTGGCCCCTATGGCGATCTCTACTGGTCGCGCTGGGCCAATATCCTTGCCGCTGTCGAGCAATTCGTGCGCGCGCGCGTGGCAGGTGGCGACACAAATATCCGGCTCTGCTCGGCGTGGGCGCATCAATCGCAAGAGGCTGGATGGCTCCAGACCCTTGGCGCGGTCGATGCCGCAACCGGCTTTGCGCCATACGAGCTGACCGAACCGGTCCACCCTCTCAATGGCGGACGTGACCAACATTCCGAGCCGCTCGCCGCGGCCATCGCCAACTTCTTTTGAAAGGATAGACCATGCCCACTAATCCCGGTCTCGAAATCGTCTCTGGTGCCGCCCTGTTCCTCCCTGATTGCGCGGAACTCATCATGCCCGCCACGCTGGGCGATGGACTTGAAACCCTGCTGATGCTCGGCTGGGGTCTGGACTATGCCGAGCGCAATTACGCGCGCGGCAAGCCTGATGTGGCGATCGTCGGCACGCCGGTGGCGCATGATGGCTATCTCTCGCTCAAATCGTCGGTCAACTATTTGCGCGAACCGGTGAACGACACGGGCGGCGCTGTTACGCTGGGGTTCATTGCCCGCGACACCGACACGCAGGCCGACAACGCGCACCGCTTTTTCTTCGGTGGAAGCTTCTCGACTGCCAGCGCGGACACAACCGGCGCATCGATCTTCACCAATGCCGACGATTCCGCGACCTTCACGGTGCGCTACACGAACGGGACGGGCGTGTCCCGCAACCCGGCTGTATCTGTTCCTCAAGGACAATTCCGCGCCATCTTTGGTTCCACATCGGGAACCGGCGCGGACGGATCGGCGGAGGATGATCCGCTGATCAGCGAATTGCGCGGGAACCTGTCCGCAACACAGAGTCTTGCGGCCGGCTATAGCCGCGTCGGTAGCGGTCTGCCCTGGACGATCGGTTCGGCACCGGTGACACCATTCCAAGGCACCGGCGACATGGCCATCGCGGCGCGCTGGAGCCGTGATCTGTCGGAAGCCGAAAAGGCGGCGTTCTGGACATGGGCGCAGGCCTGCCTGGCTGAATTCGGCATTTTGTGAGGCCGCGTGATGCCTGTCAGGCGGGGCCTGATCCCCGCCTGACAGGGGGTGAGCATGTTTTCTGATCGACGCTTGCCGACTGCCGGAATGTTTTAGGCCCGAACGGGAGGCCCGGATGGGAAATTTATGCAGAGAGGGGCCGATGGGTTCAGGGTTCGAGGCGCTTTTCGCAAAATATGGCTGGGTCTGGATTGGCCTGTCGTTCGGCTTTCTGGCCAAATATGCGCTGCTCATCAAAAGGGGTGTGCAGGTGAAGGTGCGGCTTGTGCTGGCCGACCTGCTACTGCTGCCGATGGTGGCGCTGATCGCCTTTTCATTGGTGACACAGGCGGGGGTCAGGAATGAGGCAGCGGCCCTGATGACCGCTTTCTGCACAGTCGGCGCCGACAGGCTGATCAAGTTGCTGACCGAACGGTTCCTCGCGCGGGTCGAAGCCGCCACGCTGCGCGACGTCGCGGCGGATGTAGTGGAAAGCCGGGGCGATCTGCGCAACGCAGTGCAAACCAGGATCAGCGCGCAGCGCATCGGCACAGATATCAAGCCGGACTGAATTGCACGACATTTTGACAATGCGGGGCGCTTTCGAGCGCCCTTTTTCATGGGACAAGCAGCATGGATCAACTGGAGTTGCAGAAGCGCTTGACGGCGCTGGGCTATTATCATGGACTGCTGGACGGCCGTATCGGGCCGCAAAGCAAGGCCGCGATTTTGGCCTGCCTGACTGCTGGCCCCGACTATCCGGTGGATGCGCGAGACATTGCGTTGGCAGCATCGACCCTGCGGGTGGAAGAAGCCAAAGTCTGGGCTGTCTATGACGTTGAATCGTCCGGTGACGCCTTTATCACGGGGCGACCGACGATCCTGTTCGAGGCGCACCGGTTCAGCAAATCGACGGGCCATCGTTTCGACCGTAGCCACCCTGCCCTGTCGTCGCGGAAATGGAACCGTGCGCTCTATCCCCGATCGCAGGGCGGTCGGTGGGAGCAGCTGCTAGGCGCCGTGGCCCTGGACGTCGATGCCGGCTTCATGTCGGCCAGCTACGGCGCGTTCCAGATATTGGGCGAGAATTACGCGGTGTGCGGCGCGCCTGACCCATGGTCGTTCGCCTGGCGGCAGGCGCAGACGGAGGGCGACCAGCTCGACGCCTTCGTGCGCCTTATCGAGGGGCGCGGGCTGACAGGGGCGCTGCGGCGCGGCGACTGGGCGGCCTTCGCGCGGGGCTACAACGGCACCGCTTACCGCGAAAATAAATATGACGAGAAACTGGCTGCGGCCTTTGCACGGAGGATGAAATGAACGACGTGACTGCCACACAAATCGCGGCCGGGGTGCGCCAGGTCGTGCTGATCGTGGGCGGCTATGCCATCGGCAAGGGCTGGCTGGGCGCAGATACGGTCGAAATGCTGGGCGCGGTTGCGCTGGTCGTGGTGCCGCTGGTGTGGGGGCAGATCAGCACCCGCAGGCTGGCGCAGAAGTGATGGCCAGCATCGGGATATTCATCGCCGGGTTTGTCAGCTTTCCGCTGGTGATCATCGCGGGGGGCTGCGCCCTTCGTCATTCGCGCGATCCGTCGGGGGGTGGACTGGTGATCCGCCTGCTCCCCCTGGTGCTGCTGCTGAGCGGCTGCGCTACCGTCCGTCCCTACGCCAACTGCCCGAACGCCAAGGCCGCCCTGGCGCTCGCCGAGCGCGTCGTGGACCGTGTCTGCCCGATGGACGTGCGCTAACGTCCCTCCCTTCCCCTGAAAGGACATATTGATGGCCCTAGTCCATATCACGCTCTGCAATGTGCAGGCGCGTGCCGATACCGGCGTGACCATGCCGATCCCCGACAGCGTCGAAGGCGCGGCGGACACGATCACAAGTTCCGGCACCAGTGCGCAATCGTCGATCGTGGCGGATGGTCCGGTTTTGCTTAAGGCACGCTTCTGGACGATCGCGTCAAAGGGCGACGTTTGGGTCAAATTCGGAACTGATCCCACTGCCGCGTCCGACACCGGGCACCTTGTGCTGGCCAATCAGCCGCGGTCCTTTGCGGTCACGGCGGTGGGCGAGAAAGTCGCCATCAAGGATGCCGTCTGATGCTCGGTTGCCTGGGCGATGTCAGCGCGCTCACGCTCGGCACCATGGGCGTTTTGGGTGCGGCGGGCGGTGCGCCTGCGCCACCCTTCGACCCCGCCACCCTCGCTCCAGCGCGCGCGTTCGACTTCACTGAGGCGACTACCGCAACCGCGCCAGCGTTGGATGAAAGCGCCCACGCTCTCACTCTCGCCAACTTCCCAGCGGTTCGCCCAGGCTACGGCCCCGCTGGTCAGCAGATGCTGGAATTCACGGCGGCATCATCGCAGATCGGCACGTTTACCAGTTGGACCATTCCGGCCTCTACAGCCTGCGAGTTCGTCTTTGCGCTGGGTGCGCGCGATACGTCCGCAACCAATGTGCGACTATGGGCGCAGGCAGCGGCAACTTCGCAGTATATAGGGCTGACCAATGCCCGCGACGGCTTCACCGTCCGCTCAAATGGCGGCGCGGCGACGACTGTTCCGTTTCCTGTCGGTTATTTGCCGATCGGCCGCATCGACGTGCTGCGCCTCCAGATCAATGCGGACGGCTCGGCGCAGGCATTCGTCAATGAGGTTCCGGGCGCGGCAACTGCGGCGGGGCTGTTCTCAGGCGGCTTCACCTTCGATCAGTTCGGCAGGACCACAACTGGTCCGAACGGCTGGCTTGGCGTCGTTCGCGGCTATGACCGGGCACTGACGGCGCAGGAGCGCGCGGACCTCTTTGCTTATATGGCGGATTGGGTCGGCAATCACTTTTACGTCAGCAATTCCGGCTCGGACAGCGCAGTCGGCTTTAATGCGGTCACCCCTTGGGCGACGCTGGGCAAGCTATCGTCTTACACTAATTTTCGCAGCGGCGACGTTCTCTGCCCCAAGCGAGGCGATGAGTTCAACCTTGACGGCCAAGCGTCGATTACGGTTGCGGGACTCACCGTTGACTGCACGCAATTTGGGACCGGTGAGCAAGCGCTTGTCACAATGTCGCACCTGTGGACCGATTGGTTCGACGAAGGCGGCGGGTTGTGGAGCCACGCCGGGAATCCGCCTTACAACAACGCCAGCAGCACCACTGAGTACGGCTGCGTATACGATACTGCCGCATCACATCCAGCGGCAAGCCCGGACCTCTCCACTTCGGGGTGGGCCGCAAGCATCGCTTCGGTCGAGGCGGCTGTTCTGGCCAATCCGGCAGGGCAGGCATGGCGGTACGATGCAGCGTCCCCTGCGAACCCGGCAGTGGGTAGCTACGGCTATAGCGGCGGAAACTACTACGTGAAGCTCGCGAGCGGATCACCACAAGGTCGGTTCCGCGTTCCAAAGCGCGGCGCAACGGCGGCAAATCTCTTCGCCACGTCCATCTTCCTTGTCGCGGCAGCAGGAGCCAAGGTCAAAGGCGGTCGGATTTGGTATGGATCGGGGACCGGCGTTGACTGTTCCGCTGGCACCATCGAAGGCGTGGACGTACGCTATGTAGACAGCGACGGTATAGGCGGCAGCGCGGCGACCGACAAGTTCGATACCGAGTGCTTCGCGGGTTGGGCCGGTTATGGCAATCTCACGGGCGGCGGCTCCAATTCTGACTGTTATTCTAACCACGGCGGCACGAAAACCCGCGCGCGCTGTGTCGCCGTTATGGGCAACAAATCCGGCTTTGGCGACGTGCGAGACATTAACGGCACGACAGACACGTTTCTCGCCATCGGTTACAACCGACCTATTGGCGTGGCATCGAACGGCGCATCCAGCGGCACCCATGCATTCAGCAATGGCCGCGTCCTGCTTCTCGCGGGTGGTACTGCATATCCCGACGGCTGCGCCAATCAAGGCGCGAACATCACGATTACCAGTGTCGAGTTTGACATATCCGGCAGCAACACCGGAAGCGCGGGTGTCCGGTCTTATTCGAACGCCCCGAATGGCAGCGTAGCAATCGACGAGTGTGACATCACTGGCTTTGCAACGGGCATTAACAACGGCGCGGGAACCATATCCTACGCCAACACGCATGTTGCGTGCGACACGCGTATCGTTGGCTCGGTCACGGATGGCGGTGGCAACACATGACCCGCGTTTCCATGATGTTCACTGGCTCGCAATCTGTCCCTTTGACGCAGACTAACATGTTGGTTCGTGGCGTCAAAGGGACCGCCAACGCGCCCATCGTACTGACCTTCGTGCGCATTGTTGCAGACAGCGCCGAAGAAGCAGCACTGACCCTGATCGATTGTCAGTATGTGACCGTCAAGGCTGCGACATGGGGTGGGCGCGACGGGATCTTCCTCTACAAGTGCACCGATTGCGAGATCGAAGGTAGCGAGACGCACACACCGGCGCAGGATGGCATAAAGCTAGCGATGTGCGAACGCATCGCGATCGTTGAAAACATGGTTTCTGCCGGGAGCGATCAAGGGATAGACGTGGGTAGTAGTCTCGGCGTCAGGATCGCAGGCAACAGTATCGACGCACCGCGCGCCGAAGCTGGCGTGCTGGTTAAGCTGGGCAGCAGCAAAGTCCGCATCACGGATAATCATATTACGTGCGACAGCCGCTCCGCAATCGTGATCGGCGGTCCAGAAAGTTCGGAGCGGCGACCAGGGGCGCAACACTCCGCCGACGATATCGTTATTGCGAATAATCGCGGCATCTGTGGCGATGCGCCTATCAAGATCACCAGAGACTGCGGGCCAAACGTTCGGATCGGTAGCAATAGGTTCGCATCGTCGGCTAAAAGCGGTGCTCTGGTCAGCGATAAGCGCTGACAACGACCAAGCGGGCGCGGGAGTATCCGGCGATCCAAGTTTTCCGGCGCGACCTGCGCGATCACATGCAAGGGCGGCGCGCAGGATATCGAGATCAGGGCGAATGATATCCGCGATTGCGTCGATGGCATCCACTATGGTGAGAAAACCGCGCCGCGCTGGCAGGCGCCATGGACTGATCGCAGCGCGGAGCGGATCACAATCGCCAATAATGAAATATCGGTCACCGGCAACCCGATCGCGCTGGCCAAGGGCGCGGACGCCGACGTGGCGCAGCTGCTGCGCGATAACCGGATGGCGACTGCCAAGCGCGCCAAGGGGCAGATGGCGCGGCTGGTCGAGGTCTATGGATGACCGCAAAAAGCCTGCGGCCTTTCATTCCTGCCCCTTCATTTCATAACCCTTTCGACGCAGCGCGGCGGCAAGATCGGCCAGTGCTTTGTCGAACGCGGCTTGCTTGCCATATACCTGGATTGAGCTGCCTTGGCCTAACAGGCTGCCTTGTTGCACCGCTGTGATCCAGCAACACCAAAGGGTGCCACGGCTTTCAAATTCTGTCGCGAAAGCCATACGATGGTTCCTTCGCCAAAGGGCGAGGCGTGATTGATCGACTTGTTCCATAAGAACGTAATGAGAACATAGGCGCGAGTCGGGTCAAGCGCGTTGACAGGCGGTCCGTCGCAAACCACCTTCCTCCCTATGTGCAATCGGGCAGAGCGCGGCGACACGCAAAAGGTGCTGAACCTATTCGGCGCGCGGATCGGCGCGCGATTCAATGAGGGGCCGTTGCAGGTGCATCCCAAATCACCGGGCAGCGTCGTGCGCAGGGATGGCGACGGCTTGGTACTGGAGCAGATGACATGGGGTTTCCCGGTCTCACTTCGCGGCAAGAGCGGTCGGCCGCTCAAGCCCAAGCCGGTCAATAATGCGCGCTTCGACAAGCTGGGATCATTCTGGAAGCGCTGGGCCGCTGAACCGCGCCAGCGCTGCCTGATCCCTACGGTACGGTTCGCGGAGGCCGTGGGCGAAAAGGGCCACATGACCGAAACATGGCTGAGCGTGAAAGATCAGCCGATCTTTGCCTGGGCGGGGCTGTGGACGCAGAGCGACGAATGGGGCGCGGTCTATACCGGCGTGATGACTGACAATGCGCCGGAGCTGGCGGACATCCACGACCGGTCGCCGGTGATCCTCGATCCGCAGGACTGGAACACATGGCTCACCGCGCCGCTGGAGGATCTATATCAGTTCGATCGGCCCTATCCGGCGGAGCGTCTGGACGTCGATGCGACGGATGCGCCATGGTTTCGCAAGAAAGATGAGCTGCCGACTCCGCCGCAGTTATTGTGATCAGTCCCCGGCCTGACGTTCCGGGTTTAGAATTTCGGCGACGGCGTCGTAGCTATCCATAACCGTCAGCGATCGACCGTCGGCGAACACGATCAGCGTGTTGTCGTCTGCCGGCTGAAAATAGTCGACCTGGTCCATATTGATCATGACCGGGTTGCCGTCGAGCAGATTGAATTCGGTGATCATATTCACGCTCCCTCTTCGATCAGCCTGCAACGCACGTTTTACCGACTGGTCGCAAGCATCTGAAAAGAAAGGTCCGCAATTTGAGCCGTTTTACAGCTGGAGCGGCAGAAATGCTGGATTGTACAGAGCTTGGAAGGCTTGTTGAGATGTTGTGCCAGCCATTATACGTTCGCCCTTCACTGAAGCGCGGGGGCGGCATTGGCAATTGCATTACCAACAGTCAAATGGACTCACAATCAATCCGATGTAGAAGCAATAACATCACTTCGAGACACAATAAATTCAGCGATAGAGGGGGAGGTTACGCAGCCTCGCCGTGACACTTACGATGTCCTCCGTAAAGGTCTGATTTCCAATAGCGAATATTCAGACGTAGTCCCCGAGTTCGTACGCAACTACAGATCATTGGGCGCACTTTCGGACTGGCTGCGAGATGCAGAAATGCAACCTAATTTAAGCGTAGAGCGCTTTGTTGTTTTATCATTTGAACCTGCAATGCGTCGGGCTGCAACGCTGGAGGGATCTGAAAGTGAACCACTTTCGACCATGCCGGCAGAGCTTCGGGCTATGCCTGGCTTAGATGAAAATGCTTCGTCAGAAATTTCTCCCATCGATAGCTCGTCATGGACAGGCGTCCCAAAGCCAGCAGTTTTGGAAGGGGAGCGGCTCGCAAAATTACAAATGGAGCTGACATCAATTGAGCGACAGGTGGAAGCGCTCGATCGTGGGAGCAATAGTGAAAAGCAGCAGGCGATGGCCATCATTACTGCCATAAAGGTGCTAGCCGAAGCACCCGAGCCACCGGAAAAAGTGATTAAAGATCTTATTTCACTGGCTGGCAATTTGGCAGGTGTGGGTGCGCTATTTCTGTCCTTGGTCCAGATGTTTTTGCAGGGGTGACGACGCCAGCTTCAAGTGATGAAAATCCACTGGAAGGGATTGATCAGCGTCGGGACTTCGCCAGCATGTATGCTATCGACTGATCCCCGCTACCCGATCAAGCGCTGGCGATCGGGTCAGCGCTTAAGCCTACGATAACCGTGCGGTAAAGCCGTCAAATGTTTTCTGATTGTTTGCGATATGATCTCGGAATATACTAACGCACAAAATGGAAAAACGGCGAAAATCCGCGACTTCACACGCCTCCCAAGCTTGTTTTGTGGGTTAGGTGACAACGGCCTAAAATGCCAAAGAAAGGTTATCCATGACCACGGAGTTCTGCGTGGTTGGGTCCTATATTTTGCGGATGGTTGTCCAACGTAACTTTCTGAAATCATGAAATTCAGGCGGTCACGCCGGGGTCACCATTCACCATTGATCGAGGTCAGGGGCCGGGCGCGTGGTTCCACGCGCCCGGCGACCATGGATCAGAGGATCGTCTGACCGGTCTTTTCCCAGTCGGCCAGAAAGCCTGCAATACCCTTGTCGGTCAGGACATGGTTGAACAGCGCCTTGATGACGGCGGGCGGCGCGGTCATGACGTCGGCGCCGATCCGCGCGCTTTCCAGCACATGGATGGGGTGGCGGACCGAAGCGACCAGAATTTCGGTGTCGAAACCGTAATTGTCGTAGATCAGGCGGATGTCCTGAATGAGGGCCATGCCGTCAAAGCCATTATCGTCATGACGGCCGACGAAGGGCGAAATGAAGCTGGCGCCGGCCTTGGCCGCAAGCAGCGCCTGATTGGCCGAGAAGCACAGCGTGACGTTCACTTGGCAGCCATCATCGGTCAGCGCCTTGCAGGTCTTGAGGCCGTCGATCGTCAGCGGCACCTTGATGCAGACATTGGGCGCGATCTTCCGCAGGACGGCTGCTTCCTTCATCATCGTCTCATGATCGAGCGCGACGACTTCGGCGGAGACGGGACCATCGACCAGCTCGCATATTTCCCCGACCACTTCCAGGAACTTGCGGCCCGACTTGTGGATCAGCGACGGGTTGGTGGTGACGCCGTCGAGCAGGCCGGTGGCGGCGAGGTCGCGGATTTCGGCAGTGTCGGCGGTATCGACAAAGAATTTCATGGGATGCGGCTCCGGGGATAGGCGAATCCGGTTCCTTTAGCGGCTGGCGGGGGGATTGGCCATGTCGGATCGGGTGATTGTATCGCTGGATCAGGACGGTTACAGCGCGGGCACCCTTCCAAAGGACCAGACATGCTCCGCTTATTGCACTTCTGCCTGCTCGCAGGCGTCCTGCCGGCCATGGCGATCGCATCGCCCGCCATCGCCGCGACCCAGGAATCGCAAATGTGGATCACGGAAACGGCGACGATCCGGGCCAGCAAGGCCGATCTGGTGACGATCGATTCCAGCCAGCGCGCCCGATCCGACGCGGGCAGTGGGGGTGAGCAGTTTCTGGCGCGGATCGCGATCGACCATCGCCTGACCCCGCTGGTGCAGGTGGGCGGCGGCTTCGCCTATCTGAAGAGCGAGGTCGATCAGGAATTACGCTTCCATCAGCAGGTAACGCTGAGCAAAGGCATGTGGCTGGCCCGCACCCGGATGGAGCAGCGTTTCTTCGACAATGCCGACGCCGCCAGTTGGCGGCTGCGCCAGCGTGTGCAGGCCAGTGTGCCGCTGGACCGGGCGAAAAAATGGACCGCGATCGCCGCGACAGAAATATTCTTTCACCTCAACCGCGCACGGCCCAGCGACAAGACCGGGCTTGCGACAATGCGGCACCAGATCGGCCTGCGCCATCCGATCAGCGATCATGTGGACGCGCAATTGCTCTATATGCGGCAGCAGAATTTCCGCGACGGTCGGCCCGATGTCGTCGCGCACATCCCATGGCTGACGCTAAGCGTGCGAATGTAGGCAGGCGGCATTTGCCTGCCGGGCGCCAGGCGCTAAGGACGGGGCATGTCCCGCGCCCGTGTCCTCCTGCTCAACGCTGCCCTGGGGCCGCTCGACTATCGCGTACCGCACGGGATGAGTGTCAAGCCCGGCAGCATCGTCGTTGCGCCGCTTGGACCCCGCCAGCTGGTCGGCGTGGTGTGGGAGGAAGATAGTTTCCCCGATGTGGACAGCGTGGGCGACAATCGGCTGCGCAACCTGATCGAAGTGGTGGATGCCCCGCCCTTGCCCGAAACGCTGCGGCGGCTGATCGAATGGACGGCGGACTATTATCTGTCGCCCCCTGCCGCCGTGCTGCGGATGGCGCTGGCGTCGATGGCGGCGCTGGAGGGGACGCGCACCGTCATCGAATATAAGGCCAATGGCCGCCAGCCCGATCGCATGACCGACCAGCGCGCGCAGGCGCTGGAGCGGATCGGGGAGCGGCAGGGGCTGATTCGCGAACTGGCGCTGATCGGCGGCGTGAGCGACGCGGTGATTCGCGGCCTCATCAAGCAGGATATATTCGACGCCATTGAAGTGAGCGTGGACACCCCCTTCCCCGCGCCCGACCCGGACCATGCCCCGCCCGCCTTGTCGGCAGCGCAGGCGGACGCGGCAACGACGATGGCGGACGCCGTGCGCGCGCATGATTTTGCGCCCTTCCTGCTCGATGGCGTGACCGGATCGGGCAAGACCGAGGTCTATTTTGAGGCGATCGCCGCCGCCATCCGCGCCGACGCCCAAGTGCTGGTGCTGCTGCCCGAAATCGCGCTGACCGAGCCGTTTCTGGAGCGGTTCGAGGCACGGTTCGGCACGATCCCGGTCAACTGGCATAGCGGCCTGCGCCAGACCGAGCGGCGGCGGGCGTGGCGGGCGATTGCCAGCGGACAGGCACAGGTGGTGGTCGGCGCGCGGTCGGCGCTATTCCTCCCCTATCCGAAGCTCGGCCTGATCGTCGTTGATGAGGCGCATGAGGCGAGCTTCAAGCAGGAGGATGGCGTCCATTATCACGCCCGCGACGTGGCAGTGATGCGTGGCCTGATCGAAAAATTCCCGGTCATCCTGGCGTCGGCCACTCCGGCGATCGAAACGCGCCATCAGGTCGAACTCGGCCGCTATCGCGAGATCAAACTGCCCTCACGCTATGGCGGGGCGGAGATGCCCGCGATCGAAGGCATCAACCTGCTGACTGATCCGCCCGAACGCGGCCGCTGGATCGCGCCGCCTTTGGTCAAGGCGATCGACGAGGTGATGGCTAAGGGCGAGCAGAGCCTGCTCTTCCTCAACCGGCGCGGCTATGCGCCGCTGACGCTGTGCCGCCATTGCGGCTATCGGTTCCAATGCCCCAATTGCACCGCCTGGATGGTCGAGCATCGGCTGACCCACAGGCTGGCCTGCCACCATTGCGGCCATGTCGTCCCCGCGCCGCGCTTCTGCCCGGAGTGTAAGGAGGAAGATAGCCTGGTCGCCTGCGGGCCGGGGGTGGAACGGATCGCCGATGAGGTGAAGGCGCTATGGCCACAGGCGCGCACCGCCATCGTCACGTCCGACACTTTGTTTTCGCCCGCCAGGGTCGCTGATTTTGTGAAGTCCGTGGAGGCGGGCGATGTCGATATCATCGTCGGCACGCAACTCGTCACCAAGGGCTATCATTTCCCCAACCTGACATTGGTGGGGGTGATCGACGCCGATCTGGGGCTGGAGGGCGGCGATCTGCGCGCGTCGGAGCGGACCTTCCAGCAGATCATGCAGGTGGCCGGACGAGCGGGACGCGGGCAGAAGCCGGGACGGGTATTCATCCAGACGCGGATGCCCGAAGGCGAAGTGATCAAGACGCTGATCGAGGGCGATACCGAGCGATTCTATGCGGTTGAGACGGAGAATAGACGCCGCGCCAACGCACCGCCCTTTGGCCGTTTCGCCGCGATCATCATTTCGAGCGAGGATGCCGATGAGGCAGCGCAGGTCGCGCGGCTGATCGGCAAGTCGGCCCCGCTGATCGAAGGGATGCGGGTCTATGGCCCTGCCCCTGCGCCGCTCTCCGTCCTGCGCGGGCGCCATCGCCACCGGCTGCTGATCCACGCCAAGCGGCAGATCGACATACAGGCGGCGATCCGCGAATGGCTGGGCAATATCGTGTGGAAATCCAGCACCCGCGTGGCGGTGGATGTCGATCCCTATAGTTTCATGTGATGGATACGCCAGTTGCCAGCCCTTGCCGTAACCTCTGTGCGCTGGACGCAGCACGTATCTGCGTCGGGTGCGGGCGCACGATCGACGAGATCGTCCATTGGCGCAGCATGGGCGACGAAGCGCGCGCCGCCGTCATGGCGCGGGTGCGGGATTTCCCGGTTTCTTCGCCTTCTCCCCCGACTTCTCCGCTGCCTGGGCGTCCAGCTCCGCCTTCAACCTGATCGCCGCCTCACGCATGTCCGATGCGTGGGGCGAATAGGCGATGGGATCGAGCAGCAGCGAGGCGGTGGCATAGTCGCCCCGCGCCGCCATCGCGTGGACGAAATTGAAGCGATAGCCCGAGCTTTGCGGCAACAGGGTGAAGGCCTTGTACAGGCCATCATAGCCAAGGTCGGGCATCTTCCCCCCGCGCATCGCATGATAGCGGTAGAAGAGCGCCAGCGGCACCGGGTCTTCCGTATCGGCGCGGTTGGCGCGGACGATGGCGGTCAGCGCCGCCTTCCAATCCTCCGCCTTGTCGCTGTCATGCGCACGCTCTAGCAGGACTTGCGCACGGACCGCATGAGCGCGCGACAATGTGGCGTCGAGCGCGATCGCCCGGTCGGCATCGGCCAGCGCTGCGTCCTTCTGTTCCGCCGCCCATTCCGCTTCCGCCAACAGCGCGGCGGCATAGGCGGAATCGGGAAATTTGCTGGCAGTCACGCGGATGGCCGTGACGATGGCGGGGAGTTCATCGGCCTTCGGGTGATAGATGAGCCGCAACTCATCCTCGACCAGCGCGCCTTGCGCGGCATCCACCGGGCTGACGACGATCTCGCCAATCTTCATCTCGTTCGATTTGAGCGATGACGCCGACAGGCGGTGGCGCATATAGGCTTTGAGATCCTTTTCCAGACCGTCAAGCCCGCCCTCAAAATAGCTGTCAGGCGACCGGTCCGGCACGCCTCGCACCAAATCCTCCAAATAGCTGGCGATTTCCTTGCGGCGTTCCGTCTTGTTATATTGATAAAAGTGGGTGAGCAGCCAGGCGGTGCCATAATAACGGTCACCGTCACGCCGGCTGAGATCACCCGTGTCACGGGCAAACAGATATTTGACCGGATAGGGCTGGCCCAGCACCAGTCCGGGCAACCGAGCCATTGGCACATGGCCAAACTCGATCGCGCCACTTTTAGGGAATTTCACGACCGAGAAAAACTCGGCAAATCCCTCGACATACCAGGCGGGATAGGCTGCCGGGAAATGGTGCAGCATGAAATGGTGGGTATATTCGTGGAAGAGGATTTCCTCCGCGCCGAAATCAAATTTGCCGGTCTTGTCACCGCGCGCCAGCACAGCAAAGGCGGTGCGGTCGGACGTAGTGTAAAAGCCGCCAATATTCGGATTGCCAGCGAGCTTTTGCACCTTCCGGTCGTTCGACAGGAGATAGACCAACACCGGGCTGCCCTGTTCAGGATCGGTCACATTGTACAGCCGTCGTAGCAGAAAATCGAACTTCTCCAGCCGTTCGGCAAAGCCGCGCAGCTTTTCGTCATTGCCCTCGCTGTAAACGGTAAAGTGGCGGCTTTTTGCCTGCCACCACGCTGCCTGTGCCGTGCCGGGCAGCGCCGTCCAGGTCAGCATCATGGCCAGAATGGCCTTTGCCGTTGCCCGCATCATCCCGCTCCCTTGCAATATCCCCGGTTTAAGAATGGCGGAGAAGGGCATGAATGGAAAGGAAATTCCATCTCGACCTGTTCCGATAGGGTCGATCAGGGGCGGATCGCATCGGCCGGTGACACGATCACCACCACGCGGCGATTTTCGCGGCGGCCATCGACAGAGCGGTTGCTGTCCACCGGTATGCGCGCGCCCATGCCCACCACCCGGAGAGCGCCCTGCGCCATGCCTCCGCTGTGCAGCGCGTCGGCGACCGCCTGCGCGCGTTTCAGCGACAGCGCATCATTATAGCTGGCAGATCCGGTTGAATCGGTGTGACCTTCCACCCGCGCGCCGCGAATGTCGACGGCCACCAGCGTCTGGGCCATACGCCCGATCACGACATGCTGGGCCGGAATCAGCACGCTTTCATCGGTAGCGAACAGCAGCCGGTCGGCCATGCCGAACTGCCAGCCATCGCCGACCGGTTCAAACCCGTTTTGCCGGAGCGTCGCCTGCTGGCGCGGGGTAAAGCCACCGCGATCAGGAACAGTCTGACACCCGGTCAGGGCCAGAGTTGCGATCAGCAGGGAGAGAATTGGGCGCATAACGAATATCCGTCAATCAGTGGTTGCGTGGCGGCGTCCCTTGGCCGCGTACATGGCCGCGTCGGCGTGACGCAGCAGATCGCGCGGGTCGGCGCTGTCCTGCGGATATAGCGCCCAGCCAAGGCTGAGCGACGACTGGATGCTCTGGCCACTGGGCAGCATGATCGGCTGCTCCATGCCAGTGTCGATCCGCGCGGCAAGTGCCTCCACCACCTCGCGGGTCGTGTCCGATGCCAGGATCAGCGCAAATTCGTCTCCGCCCAACCGGAAAGCCAGGTCGCCATTGCGCAGGGCGGCGCGCAGCCGCGCGGCGATGACGATCAGCATTACGTCGCCCGCATCATGGCCATGGCCGTCATTGACCTGTTTGAAGCGGTTTACGTCGGCGTAGATGATCGCAAAGCCTTGACCGGTCTGTTCCGCCGCTTCGACCGATGCCGCCAACTGGCGCTCGAACATGGCGCGATTACCAAGACCGGTGAGCGGATCGCGCGTCGCCTGATGCTCCAGCTGACGGTTTTCGGACAGAAGGCCTGCGTGCCATTGCTGCAATTCGTCCAGCAATGCATTGAAATCACGCGCCAGTTGATCGACTTCGGCGATGTCTGCACCCGGCACGCGCATGTCAAAGCGCCTGTCCACGCGCACGGCATGGGCAACATCGGCGATCTGCGCCAGCGGCCCGGTCACATCCTTTTGCAGCCGACGCGCCAATATCTGCGTGGCGATGACGGTCAGGCCCAGGCAGGCCAGTGCGATAACGACGCCCGACAGCAAATAGCGACCGATCGCACCGGCATCGCCATGGACGGTCAGCCGGGCGATAATGTCTCGGCCATGGCGGACTGGCTCCGTCACGGGCGATGGCCAGAGCAATTTCTCTGCCGTCGCCTCCAGGCGCGCCATTGCCCCAGCGTCGGGCCTGATCCAGCGCGTCATCAACCGTCCCTGATTGTCGCGTACCTCGACCAGGCGCACACCCTGGCCATTGGCAACCATCGCGATGCCGTCCTGCGCCGCCGCCATGTCATCGAACAAAAGCGCAGGCTCAATCGTGTAGCTGGCAGTGCGGGCTACCAGCGCCAGATTGCGTTCGGCATAATCGCGCATGATCAGGACGCCCGCTGCGATCAGGGTCACGCCCGCCATCAGCACGGCAAACAGGATGAGACGTGTGTGAACCCGCGCCAATATATGACGCAGGGTTGGCATGAGTGGGGCAGCCGGACGGGTCATGGCCTCAATAGCCCCCTTTCGACAGGCGCAATACGCGGGGATCTATCCGTACGGACGATCGTGACACGGCATCGATATTGAGCTGGAAATTGAGCGCTTGCGGCGTGAAGAGCAGGCAGAACATCGCACCGCTGCGGCAATCGGCATCGGCCTCCGCGATCGTCACCACCGCCGCGCCCCGCACCGCTGTCAAAAGCCGCCGATTGTCGAGCGCCGCCATCCGACCGATATAGAGAGCGTCGCACTGCGTCGCTGCGGCCGGATCAGGCAAGCGGCTCACCTGCACGCGCGCGCCGTTGGACAGGCTGATCTCGTCCAGTTGGCCGGCATGATCGGCCACGCCAACAACGCACAGATGCACCAGCGTTTTTTCAACAGGCCAGCGGGTAAATTCCAGTATCGCGTCGGTCATCCGCGCCGCACCCGCGGCCATGCGATCAGAACCCGACCCCAGCGGCATCATGGCTGGCTGGAACACCGGCGCTGCCATCGCCGCGATCGGTGCCAGCAGCAAAAGCCAAAACAGCAGAAGTCGCAATCCCCGCCCCAACCCAGCGAGCCGTGATGCGGCCCGATGCTTAGTTAATCAGCCGTAAAAATCGACCAAATAGTCACGGAGTCAAGCGCTTGTGACGTTATCGTTCCGATATTGGTGGATATTCGATCAATCCGTGGCCGAAACGTCACGCTCCCGCGCCAGCAACGCCTGCTTCCGCTCCACGCCCCAGGCATAGCCGCCCGCCGTGCCGTCGCTGCGCAGGACGCGGTGGCAGGGGATGAGGACCGCGAGTGCATTGTCGCCGCAGGCGGTGCCGGCTGCGCGCACTGCGCCGGGGCGACCGATAGCGGCGGCGATTTGGCCATAGCTGCGCGTCTGCCCGGCGGGAATGGCGCGCAACGCGGACCAGACCGCCTGCTGGAAGGCGGTGCCGCCGATATCCACGGGCAGGTCCGGCGCTCTGCTCGGATCATCGACCAGCGCCACGACCGCAGCGGCGAGCCGGTCAAGCGCGGCGTCGGCGGATTGCAGGTCGGCATTGGGGAAACGCGCGCGCAATGCCGCCTCGCCCTCGTCAAAGCTGATGCGGCACAGCCCCTTGTCCGTGGCAGCGACGAGCATCGGACCAAGGCTGCTGTCGATCCTGCGCCAGCGGATGGTGACGCCGCGTCCGCCCGCCTGCCAGGCGCTGGGCGTCATCCCCAGATGGGACGCTGCATCGGCATAGGCGCGGCTGGGCGCGGCATAGCCGGCCTCATATATGGCCGCCGTCACGCTGCTGCCCGCATCGAGCGCCGCCTTCAGCCGGTCGGCCCGCAGCGTCCGCGCATAGCCTGCCGGGGTCTGGCCCGTCTCACGCTTGAACAGGCGATGGAAATGATGCGGGGCGTAGCCGACATGCGCGGCAATCGCGTCGAGCCGGGGCGTGTCCTCCGCCGCTTCGATCAGGGCGATCGCGTCCGCCACTGCACGCTGATCCCGCCCTATTTCGTCCGGGCGGCAGCGCAGGCAGGCGCGAAAACCTGCCGCGCGCGCGGCGGCGGGATCAGGCAGGAAGTTCATATGCTCACGCTTCGGATGGCGCGCCGCGCAACTGGGCTTGCAATAGATGCCGGTGGTAGCAACGCAGCCCACGAACCGCCCGTCCATCGCCCGGTCGCGGCGCAACACCGCCGCCCAGCACTGGTCGGGATCGGGCATCAGGGGCGCCGGAGCGATCGAGGCGGCGGACAGGCGGGTCATCTGGTTCATGGCGTTATGGGATAAAGCGAAACCGCTGGCCATGCTTCCCGCGCCTTGCGCTCAAAAAAACCACGCACTTTTCCCGATTGCGCAGCGCCCGCCTTCGCATATGTATGCGCCCCATATGATCGCTCTTTTCCGCTTCATCCTCTTCGCGCTCGCCCTTGCCGCGCCGGTCGCCTCCCATGCCGAGCAGCAGGACATCGCCGCTGCCGCGCGCGGCGTGGTGCGTGTCGTGCTGGTCGCGACCGATGGCAGCGAGGCCTATTTTGTCGGCCATGGCAGCGGGCTGGCGGTTGCGCCGGACAAGATATTGACCAACGCCCATGTCGTGGAACTGGCGCGTGAGGAGAAAAATCTCGTCATCGGCGTCATCCCGTCCGAAGGGGCCAAGACCTATGGCGGGCGGATCATCGCCTTTTCACCGGGCAACGATCTGGCGCTGATCCAACTGGAACAGGGCAGCCTGCCGGTCAGCACTTTCTATGCCGGTGCCGTGACCGATGGCCAGCATGTCACCGCGATCGGCTATCCCGGCACGGTCGATCGGGCGCAGGGGCTGGGCCTCAAACAGATGGTCGAGCCGGTGGCGACAGTGAAAACCAGCGGCAATGTGTCGGCGGGTCGGGCGAGCCGCAGCTTCGACACGCTGCTGCACACCGCCCCGCTTGCTGCCGGAAACAGTGGTGGGCCGCTGGTCGATGATTGCGGCCGGGTGCTGGGGGTCAACAGTTTCGGGTCGTTATCCGACGGCAGCGACGCGGAATTCGGCTTTGCCGTATCCTGGCGCGAAATCGCCTCCTTCCTGCGGCAGGCAGGCGTGTCGTCGCTCCACACCGTCGTGCCGTGCCGCTCCTTTGCCGACGCCGATTCGGCCGAAGCCACCATCCTCCAGCGCGAATCGGCGATGAGCGAGCAGAAGCTGCGCGCCAGCGACAGCGCACGCCAACAGGCGATGGATCGCGCCCGCGATACTGCCGAGCGGGAGGTCATTTCCGCGCGCGAAAACGCCATGGCCGGGGCCGCTATGCTGCTGGCGCTGGCCGTGCTGGGCCTGGGCGCTGGCGGGCTGTTCTACAGCCAGAAGCGGGAGAAGCACGCAACCTGGGCGATTGCTATCGGCGGATTGCTGCTGTTCGGCGCGCTGGGGCTATTCTTCTTCAAACCCAGCTTCGCCAGCATCGACGAGAAGGTCGCCGTGGCGCAGGACGGGGGCGTCGTCAGCAATGCCGCCTTCGCCTGGGCGGGCGACAATATCTGCAAGGTCGACCTGGCCCGCAGCCGTCTGACCATATCGCAACCCAATGATATCGGCTTTAACTGGGCCGAAGGCGGCTGCGTCAATGGCGACACCCAATATGTCGCCAGCGGCACCGAATGGCAGCGCGTCACCATCCCGGCGGAGGGAAATTATCTGGCCTCAAGCCGCTTCGATCCGGTCAATGGCGTGCTGCGCGTCGATCGCTGGCTGCCCGATGGGGATACGATGGCCAAGGCGCGGGCGTTGGTGGGCGACAAACCGATTCCCGCCTGTGGCAGCGACCCGGAGGCGCTGGCCCGGATCGCCGCGCTGCAATCGCAAATGGCGGCCTTGGTCCCGGCCCAGCCCAATGAGCGGATTGTGTATCATTGCCAGAAAGGCCGGCTTGCTCCGGTTGATCCTGCGCAATAGTCGATTCGCGCTCACAGAAAAACTCAGTCAAATGCCGGTGATTTCGCACTATTGACGGAATCGCGCAGCATGACTTGCATAGTCATAATCGCGCTGCTAACCGGCCCCACAACAAGGGGGACGGGCGTAACTGCTCCCCCCTCTTTGCATGACCGGCACATCATATGGAGGACGGTAAGCGCGTGGAGACTACCGGCGGGATACAGGCCAGCCTCAGCGGCCGCTACGCGGTTGCGCTGTTCGATCTGGCACGCGACGGCCAATCGCTTGACACCGTGGCGGAAAGCCTGGCCGCGTTGAAGGCGGCGATTGCCCAATCGCCTGATTTCAAAGCGCTTATCAACAGCCCGGTGCTCAGCCGCGATGCGTCTGGCAAGACGATCGGTGCGGTCGCTTCCTCCATGGGGATCGATCCCCTGACCACGAAATTTCTGGGCGTGCTTGCCGGGAACCGCCGGCTTGACCAGCTTCCCGCAGTCATCCGCGCCTATGAAACCCTGCTGTCGAATCACAAGGGCGAGGCCCGCGCCGAAGTCACCAGCGCGCATCCGCTGACCAAGACGCAGATCACGGCGCTGGGCAAAAGCCTGCGCGCCCGTGTCGGCCGCGACGTTGCCGTCGATGCCAAGGTTGACCCCGCGATCCTGGGCGGGCTGGTCGTCAAGATCGGCAGCCAGATGATCGACAGCTCCATTCGTACCCGTTTGAATAGTCTCGCCATGGCGATGAAAGGCTGAACATGGATATCAACGCCGCAGAAATTTCGAAGGTCATCAAGGACCAGATCGCCAATTTCGGCACCGAAGCGCAGGTTAGCGAAGTCGGTTCCGTGCTGACCGTAGGTGACGGCATCGCCCGCGTCCATGGCCTCGACAACGTCCAGGCGGGCGAAATGGTCGAGTTTTCCAACGGAATTCAGGGCATGGCCCTGAACCTGGAAGCCGACAATGTCGGCGTCGTGATCTTTGGCTCGGACAGCGAGATCAAGGAAGGCGACACCGTCAAGCGCACCGGCACCATCGTCGACGTTCCCGTCGGCAAGGGTCTGCTGGGTCGCGTCGTGGATGGCCTTGGCAATCCCATCGACGGCAAGGGTCCGATCGTGTCCGACCAGCGTATGCGCGTCGAGCGCAAGGCGCCCGGCATCATCCCGCGCACCTCGGTCCATGAGCCTGTGCAGACGGGCCTGAAGGCCATCGACACGCTCGTCCCCGTCGGCCGTGGCCAGCGCGAACTGATCATCGGCGATCGCCAGACCGGCAAGACCGCCGTCGCGATCGATACGTTCATCAACCAGAAGGCCGCGAACGCTGGCGATGACGAGAGCAAGAAGCTCTATTGCATCTATGTCGCGATCGGCCAGAAGCGCTCGACCGTCGCGCAGATCGTCAAGCAGCTCGAAGAAAATGGCGCGATGGAATATTCCATCGTCGTCGCCGCGACCGCTTCGGAACCAGCCCCGCTCCAGTATCTCGCGCCCTACACCGGCGTGACCATGGGCGAATATTTCCGCGACAATGGTATGCACGCGGTCATCGTCTATGACGATCTCTCCAAGCAGGCCGTCGCCTATCGCCAGATGTCGCTGCTGCTGCGTCGTCCTCCGGGCCGTGAAGCCTATCCGGGCGACGTGTTCTATCTGCACAGCCGCCTGCTGGAGCGCGCGGCCAAGATGAACAGCGACAATGGCTCGGGTTCGCTGACCGCGCTGCCGATCATCGAAACCCAGGCGGGCGACGTGTCGGCCTACATCCCGACCAACGTGATCTCGATCACCGACGGTCAGATCTTCCTGGAAACCAACCTCTTCTACCAGGGCATCCGTCCCGCCATTAACGTCGGCCTCTCGGTGTCGCGCGTCGGTTCCGCTGCGCAGACCAAGGCGATGAAGAAGGTGTCCGGCTCGATCAAGCTGGAGCTGGCCCAGTATCGCGAAATGGCGGCCTTCGCCCAGTTCGGGTCTGATCTTGACGCTTCGACCCAGAAGCTGCTGAACCGTGGTGCGCGCCTGACCGAGCTGCTCAAGCAGGCGCAATTCTCGCCCCTGCCCTTCGAAGAGCAGACCGCGTCGATCTTCGCTGGCACCAACGGCTATCTCGACAGCGTCGCTGTCAAGGACGTGACCCGTTACGAAGAGCTGATGCTGGCCTATTTGCGCCACGATCATGCCGATGTGCTGACCACGATCCGCGACACCAAGGATCTGGGCGACGACGCCAAGGGCAAGCTGAAGGCCGCGCTCGACAGCTTCGGCAAGACTTTTGCTTAAGTCTGGCGCCTAAGTGATTTGATGAAGGCCGCCGGGTGACCGGCGGCCTCCCTACACTGAATTCGGGATTGAGATGGCTAGCCTCAAAGAACTGAAGATCCGCATCGGGTCGGTCAAATCGACCCAGAAGATCACCAAGGCGAAGCAGATGGTCGCCGCCGCGAAGCTGCGCAAGGCGCAGGCCGCAGCGGAGGCCGCGCGCCCCTATAGCAGCCGTCTGGAAGCCGTCGTCGCCTCGCTCGCCTCGAAGATTGCGGGCGGTTCGGGCGAAGGCGCGTCGCCGCTGCTGGCTGGCACGGGCAAAGATGACGTGCATCTGCTGGTCGTTGCCAACTCCGACCGTGGCCTGGCTGGCGCGTTCAACGCCAACATCGTCAAGGCCGCGCGCGCCAAGGCGGACGAGCTGATCGAACAGGGCAAGACGGTCAAATTCTATCTGATCGGTCGCAAGGGCCGTCCGGTGATCAACCGCATGTATCCCGGCCAGATCGTCGCCCAATATGACACGACCGGCGCGAAGCAGCCTGGTTACGATCAGGCACACGCCATCGCTGGCGAGCTGACCGACATGTATCTGAACGGCAAGTTCGACGTCGCGCATCTCTTCTACTCGCGCTTCAAGTCGGCGCTGGCGCAGATCCCGACCGAACAGCAGATCATTCCCGTCAAGATCCCCGCCGACGCCGACCGCAACGCCATCGCCGCGACGGTCGAATATGAACCGAGCGAGGAAGCGATCCTGGACGACCTGCTGCCGCGCAACGTCGCGATCCAGCTGTTCAAGGCGCTGCTGGAAAATAACGCATCCGAACAGGGCGCTTCGATGACCGCGATGGACAATGCCACGCGCAACGCAGGCGACCTGATCAACAAGCTGACGATCCAGTATAACCGCAGCCGCCAGGCCGCGATCACCACCGAACTCGTTGAAATCATTTCGGGCGCTGAAGCCCTCTAAGCACACGCACGCAAGGAAGCAGTCATGGCAACCACCAACAATGTAGGCCGCATTTCGCAGGTCATCGGCGCTGTCGTCGACGTGACCTTCCCTGATGCGCTCCCGTCGATCCTTTCGGCGCTCGAAACCAGCAATAACGGCCAGCGCCTGGTGCTGGAAGTCGCCCAGCATCTGGGTGAAAACACCGTCCGCACCATCGCGATGGATTCGACCGAAGGTCTGACGCGTGGCCAGGAAGTAACCGACACCGGCGCGCAGATCAGCGTCCCCGTCGGCCCCGCCACGCTCGGCCGCATCCTCAACGTCGTTGGCGAACCCATTGACGAGCGCGGCCCGGTCGCGACCGAAATGCGTTCGCCGATCCATGCCAAGGCACCCGAATTTGTCGACCAGTCGACCGAAAGCTCGATCCTGGTCACCGGCATCAAGGTCATCGACCTTCTCGCCCCTTACGCCAAGGGCGGCAAGATTGGCCTGTTCGGCGGCGCGGGCGTCGGCAAGACGGTTCTCATTCAGGAACTGATCAACAACATCGCCAAGGGCCATGGCGGCACGTCGGTGTTTGCAGGCGTGGGTGAGCGGACCCGTGAGGGTAACGATCTCTACCATGAATTCCTCGACGCAGGCGTCATCGCCAAGGATGCTGATGGCAACGCCATCTCCGAAGGCTCCAAGGTTGCGCTCGTTTACGGCCAGATGAACGAGCCGCCGGGCGCGCGCGCCCGCGTCGCCCTGTCGGGTCTGACCATCGCGGAATATTTCCGCGACGTCGAAAATCAGGACGTGCTGTTCTTCGTCGACAACATCTTCCGCTTCACCCAGGCAGGCGCGGAAGTGTCCGCTCTGCTCGGCCGTATTCCTTCAGCCGTGGGCTATCAGCCGACCCTGTCGACCGACATGGGCGCGCTGCAGGAACGTATCACCTCCACCAACAAGGGGTCGATCACCTCGGTGCAGGCCGTCTATGTTCCCGCGGACGATCTTACCGATCCGGCACCGGCAACCTCGTTCGCGCATCTTGATGCGACGACCGTTCTCAACCGCGCCATTTCGGAACTGGGCATCTACCCGGCGGTCGATCCGCTGGACTCCACCAGCCGCGTGCTCGAGCCGCGCACCGTGGGCCAGGAACATTATGACACCGCCCGCGCGGTCCAGTCGATCCTGCAGAAGTACAAGTCGCTGCAGGACATCATCGCCATTCTGGGCATGGACGAGCTGTCAGAAGAAGATAAGCTGACCGTCGCCCGCGCGCGCAAGATCCAGAAGTTCCTGTCGCAGCCCTTCCACGTCGCGGAAGTCTTTACCGGCATCAGCGGCAAGTTCGTGGCGGTCGAGGACACGGTCAAGTCGTTCAAGGCGGTGGTCGATGGCGAATATGACCATCTGCCCGAAAACGCCTTCTACATGGTCGGCGGCATCGACGAGGCCATCGAAAAGGCCAAGAAGCTAGCTGCCGAAGCGGCGTAAATCCAAATTCCCCTCCCGCTTGCGGGAGGGGCAGGGGAGGGCCTGTCATGGGCGATCCCTGACCAACATCCCCTCCCCCGACCCCTCCCTAAAGGGAGGGGGGAGTAAGAAAAATGGCACTGCATTTTGAACTCGTGACCCCCGAAAAGCTCTTCCGGTCGGAGGATGTCTATCAGGTCGTGGTGCCCGGCACCGATGGCGACTTCGGCGTGCTGGAGGGTCATGCGCCCTTCATGTCGACCGTGCGCGACGGCAGCATCCAGATCTATGCGACCGCAGGGTCCACGCCGGAAATCATCCCGGTCGAGGGTGGCTTTGCCGAGGTCAATGAAAAGGGTCTGACGGTCCTGGCCGAAAAAGTCGGCTGATCACGGCACCTGACAACCGGGCCGACGTGGCGCGGTCATCCAGAGGGGCGCTCGACAGCGCCCCTTTTTGTTGGGCGGTCACTCGTAAAAGGGCCGGATTTCAATCTCGCTGGGTCCGGGCATCGGATTGGGGCAGCGTTTGGCCCAGGCAACCGCTTCGTCCATGTCCGCGACATTCCAGAGCCAGAAACCGGCCACCTGATCACGGCTGGGCGTGAACGGCCCGTCGATCACCGTACGATCCGCGCCGTCGAATGCGATGCGCTTGCCCTGCGACGTGGGCGTCAGGCCATCAGCAGCAACCAATATGCCAGCGTCGCGCAAGGCGTCATTATAGCGACCCATCGCCGCCATCATCTCGCTCGTCCAGGGTTCGGGGAACAGGCCGGTTTCGCTCTCCGGCGTCGCCTTCACCAGCACCATCACACGCATTATTTGCCTCCCGATCGCTTATGACAGTCTCCGCAATCGGCGGACAGGCCGCAACAATTATTACGCATCATCAATCGCCGATTGCCGCGCCTCCCCAGCCTTGCCATGAACAGGGCCGATGACCGTCCCGTCCCCTGCCCGTGCCGTCCAGCGCCCTTTGCCCGGCGGCTGGCTGATCGCCCTGCTGGTCGGCTGGCTGGGCGTCGACCAGCTGCTATTGTGGCGCTTTCTGGATGTCATGCCGCTCTGGGCCTATGGGTTGGGCGCGCTGCTGGTAGCGACGCTCTGTGTCGCCGTCGTCCGGTTGGCGCACAGCTTTGCCGGGCCGACGCCTGCGACATGGATCTTCTGCATCGGGGTTGCGACCATCTTGCTGATGCTGGGGGGAGAGGGCCGTTTCTTCTACGCCAATATCGACTGGCAGGTGCGGTTTGCGGTGCTGCGCGACATGAGCGTCAATCCCTGGCCCTTCGTCTATACCGCGCGCGGCAAAGCGGACGTGTTGCGCGCCCCGATCGGCATGTTCCTGATGCCTGCACTGGCGGCCAAGGCGCTGGGCGGACGCGCCGCCGACATCGCGCTGCTGGTCCAGAACAGCCTGCTGCTCGGCACGTTGCTGGCGCTGGGGTCCACCCTGTTTGCGACGCGCCGCGCCAGGCTGATCGCGTTGGTCGTCGTCATCGGGTTCAGCGGCCTCGACGCGCTGGGTCGCATCCTGTTTCGCGGCGGGCTGTCGGATCATCTCGAAAACTGGGCCTATCTCCAATATTCATCGACCATCACGCTCGCCTTCTGGGTGCCGCAACATGCACTGGCGGGCTGGATCGGCGCGCTCGGCTTCCTGCTGTGGCGGGCGGAGAAGCTGCCGCTAGGCGTCTATCTGACGCTGCTGCCTTTGACCGCGCTCTGGTCGCCGCTGGGGCTGATGGGCGCAATGCCATTCGCGGCGCTCGCGGGCGTCCGCAGTTTGCGCGCGCGCGCCATCCGCCCCGCTGACATCGTCCTCCCCGCGCTCACCACCCTGCTCTGCCTCCCCGGCCTGCTCTATCTGAGCGCGGCGGGTGATGGGGTCGGCGTGCGGCTGATGGCGCTGTCGCCGCTGCAATGGGGCCTGTTCGAGCTGCTGGAAGTGCTGGTCTATGTCGCGCCGCTGGCACTTCTGGTCCATCGTCTGCGCTTTGGCCGCGATACGCTGGCGCTGCTGACATTGTGGCTGATCGCCATCCCCTTCGTCCAGATTGGCGCGTCCACCGATTTCATGATGCGCGGGTCGATCTGCGCATTGACGATACTGGCCGTCATGGTCGCCGATGCCCTTCTAGGCACACAACGCGCGCGCGTGCCGCTGGTCGTGCTGCTGGCGATCGGGTCCGTCACTGGCATTGTGGAAATCCGCCGGGCGCTGGCGCATCCCGCCGCGCCGCAGGTCCGATGCAGCCTGTTCAAGGCATGGCATCAGAGTTTTGGCGATTTTCCGATCGACTCCTATGTCGCGCCATTGGGCAAGATGCCGACGCTGGTGCGGCCCGCCAATCCCGCGCCGGTCAATGCCATCGAACCCGCCCGCTGCTGGGACGGGCCATGGCACCATCCCGACGAACCGTCAGGCTGACAAGATCGCGTAGAGCGACAGGCCGATCGGGAAGCGCACGCGGCCAAGCAGATGCTGTTCCCAGCCGAAGATCCGTCGCAACATGCCATTGACCGGTGGCGATGGCTGCGCGTCCAGCCCGCCCTTGCGACCCAACAGCCGGTGCGCGGTGCGGGTCGCGACCGCAAGGGGAAAGAGCAGGCTGTTGAAATAGCCGATCGCCTCGACCTTCAGTCCCGCCTCCTGCGCCACCGCGCGCAGCCCGGCCAGCGTATAGCGGCGCTTATGATGGTGCAGCACGTCATGGTCGGACCAGAGCCAGGGCACTGCCGGAACGGTGAGCAAGATCCTGCCCCCCTCCGCCAGTCGCGCGCGCAAAGCGGCAAGCGAGGCGCGATCCTCCTCCACATGCTCCAGCACATCGAGCAGGGCGATCAGGTCATAGCGCGCGCCATCAAAGCCGATCCGGCCCGGAAGCATTCCCGGCTCGATCCGCGCGATCCCCCGTTCATTCGCATGGCGGCGCGCGTCATCATCATATTCCAGCGCATCGACGCTGCCATGGCGCGCCAGCATCGCCAGATTGCCGCCGGTGCCGCAGCCCGCCTCCAATATGCGCGCGTCGGCGCGCGGCGCGATCCGGGTGCGGATCAACGCGTCCAATATGGCGCGACGGGCGACGAACCACCAATGGCTCCCCTCCTGCGCGCTCAGGCTCGCATAGGCTGATCGGTCCATTGGTCCTCTTCCCTGATTGGCGTGGCGACCGGGGCCACCACCGCGGTCGACTGATCCGCAACCACATAGAGCGGCCGCTGCCGCACTTCGCGCGCGACCCGGCCGAGATATTCGCCGATGATGCCAAGACTGAGCAAATTAAGGCCACCCAGGCCCAGCACCGCGACCATGATGGAGGCATAGCCGGGCGTATCGACCCCGGTGATGATCGTATGCGCGACCAGAAAGGCGGCATAGGCAAAGGCCAGGCAGGCGATGCCGCCGCCAATATAGGACCAGATGCGCAATGGCATGGTGGTCGATGCGGTGATGCCGTCAATCGCCAGCGACCAGAGCTTGCCCAGCCGCCATTTGGTCGTCCCCGTCCCGCGCGCGGCACGGGCATAATCGACCGTGGCGACGCGAAAGCCGATCCAGCTGAACAACCCCTTGTTGAACCGTGCCTGTTCGCCCAGTTGCTTGATGACGTCCACGGCCTGCCGGTCGAGCAGGCGGAAATCGCCGACATTTTCGGGGATGGGATAATCGGACAGGCGGTTGAGCAGGCGGTAAAATCCCCGCGCGCTCGTCCGCTTGAACCAGCCATCCGTGGACCGATCGGTGCGGCGGGCGTTGATCACCTGCGCCCCAGCCCGCCAGTGGCGGACCATATCCACGATTACCTCTGGCGGGTCTTGCAGATCGACGTCGATCGGGATCACCGCATCGCCGCTGGCATGGTCGATCCCGGCGGCAAGCGCCGCTTCCTTGCCGAAATTGCGCGACAGGGTGATGCAACGCACATCGGGATTGAGCCGCGCCAATATGCCCAATATGTCGCCGGTCCGGTCGCTGCTACCGTCATTGACGAACAGATATTCGGCCCGCGCATCCGCGCCGATCAGCGCCAGCGCACGCCCCACCGCCGGACGCGCCGCCTCCAGAAACAGCGACAGGCTGTCCTGTTCGTTATAGACAGGGATGACGATCGACAGGGTGCGCATGGGCGCGATGATCCTCACGGAAAAGCTGCCTCTGCTATCGGCCATAATGGTTAATGGAAGGTAAGGGCGCGCCGACATCCTTACGCTTCATTTACCATATTGCGCCATCACCGGCCCATGCGCGCCATCGCCTCCCTTGCCAGCCGTCATCCGCTCTGGACGCTGACCCTGCTGGGGTGTGTGCTGATGCTGCCTGCCCTGCTATGGGGACCGGGCGCGACGCACAGCCATCTCTATAATCATATGTGGACCCGCCATTTCGGCGAGCAGATGGCGGCGGGGCATCTCTATGAACGCTGGCTACCGCGCAGTTTCGAGGGGCTGGGCAGCCCCACCTTCTATTTCTACCCGCCTCTGGCCTATTGGCTGTCGGGCGGGCTGAACGCCATCGGCCTCACCGTGGGGCAGGCGATCACCGGCGCTGGCCTGCTGCTGATGATCGCGTCGGGACTGGCCATATATGCGTGGCTGGCTGCGCGCGGAACGAGGCCGCTCTTGGGCGCGGCGCTTTACATGATCGCGCCCTATCATCTGTTCGACCTCTATGTGCGTGGCGCGCTGGCGGAATTTGCCGGGTTCGTCTGGTTGCCATTGATCGCACTGGGCATCCACTGGCTGCCGTCGCGGCGCGGGGTGGCCCTCCTTGCCAGCGCCTATGCTGCGCTGATCATGACCCATTTGCCGCTGGCGACACTGACCGGCCTGTTCCTGATCGCCCCGCTAATGCTCCAGCGGATCGTGCAGGATCGCACGACATTGCTGCCGGGTCTTGTCGCCGGGGTGATGGCCTTTGCGCTCGCCGCTTTCTATCTGCTGCCCGCCGCCACGCTCCAGTCTCATATGTCCACGGCTTTGCTGTGGAGCGGCAAATATCAAGCGAGCGGCTGGTCAATCTGGCGCGAGGATGTCGAACTCTTCCCCTGTATCGCGCTGGGCCTCGTCCTGCTCGCCTGGCGCGCACGGTCGCTATGGACCGCGATCACGGTCGGCACGGCATTGGCGGCGGTCAATCTGATCCCGTCATTGTGGAGCATCGACCTGCTCGACAAGGTGCAATTTCCCTGGCGTATCCTCGCCATCACCGAATTTGCCGCCATCACCGCGATTGCCACCTGCCCGCCCCGCCGCATCATCGCGATCGGCGCTAGCGTGGTGCTGGCCTTCCCGCTACTGCTCACCGGCCTGATCGCCAGCGCCCTGCTGCACATGCCGGTCGATTATGCCCGGATCGATCGGCACCAGCCCGACGCGCCGGAATATCTGCCCGCAGGATTTGACGCTTCGCTGGTCGATCGGGTCGATCGCTGGACTGACCTTGGCCGCTATGCCAGCCTCCAGCGCGGCGACGACATCACCGTCACCCGCCCCGGCCCCGTGACGATCGGCCATGCCGCCTTCCCGATCTGGCAGGTGACACGCAATGGGCAGGCGGTGGCAAGCCACGGCCCGCTGATCCGCTTCGATGCCCGGCCCGGCACCTACAGTATCAAACGGGTACGGCTGTGGCAGGAAAAAGTCGGCGCGGCGATCAGCCTGATCGCGCTGCTGGGGCTGGCGCTGCTGATCCTTCGCCGCCGCATTAGCCATTTGTCAAAGTTTCCATCTTATTCACCTTCCCAAGCCCTATCTGATCGGCCTTCTTTCGGGCGGCTTCGATCGCGAATTACTGGCGGAGACCTATGAGCGCCTTTGGACGGAAAAATGGACCTGCTGGCATCAAGCCCGGCTTTGGCGTCGCCCGGCCGATGCAGGGCGGCGGCGCGCCCAAGGACGAACCGCGCGGCGGTGACCAGTTCCCCCCGCTCGATATTGCCGCCTTGCCCGGCGAAACCAGCTTCGATCCGCTCACCGCGCCGACCAGCCAGATGCAGCGCAATGCCGATGCCATCCAGCGCCTGTCCGACCGCGCCAATCATGAACATGTGGCTGACGCCGGGCCGCAGGGCTTTGAAGCTAGCGTTCACAAGATCAAGGAACAGGTGCTGCCCCGCCTGTTGGAGCGCGTCGATCCTGAAGCTGCCGCCACCCTGACCAAGGATGAGCTGGCAGAGGAATTTCGCCCGATCATCATGGAAGTGCTGGCGGAGTTGAAGCTGACCCTCAACCGGCGCGAACAGTTCGCGCTGGAAAAGGTGCTGGTCGATGAACTGCTGGGCCTGGGGCCGCTTGAGGAATTGCTGTCCGACCCGGACGTGACCGACATCATGGTCAACGGCCCGGACCAGACCTATATCGAAAAGAAGGGCAAGCTGATAATTGCCCCGATCAAGTTTCGGGACGAGGAGCATCTGTTCCAGATCGCGCAGCGGATCGTCAGCAAGGTCGGCCGCCGCGTCGACCAGACCACCCCGCTGGCCGACGCCCGCCTGCCCGACGGCAGCCGCGTTAACGTCATCGTGCCGCCGCTGTCCCTGCGCGGCACCGCCATCTCGATTCGTAAGTTTTCGGCCAAGCCGATCACCATAGACATGCTGTCGCAATGGGGCGCGATGAGCCCCAAGATGGCGACCGCACTCAAGATCGCCGGCGCCTGCCGCTTCAACATCGTCATTTCGGGCGGCACCGGTTCGGGCAAGACGACGATGCTCAATGCCCTGTCGAAGATGATCGATCCGGGTGAGCGCGTGCTGACGATCGAGGACGCCGCCGAATTGCGGTTGCAACAGCCACACTGGCTGCCTCTGGAAACCCGCCCGGCCAATCTGGAGGGCAATGGCGCCATCACCATCGGCGATCTGGTCAAGAACGCCCTGCGTATGCGCCCGGACCGGATCATCTTGGGCGAAATTCGTGGCGCGGAATGTTTCGATCTGCTCGCCGCGATGAACACGGGCCATGACGGCTCCATGTGTACGCTCCACGCCAACTCACCCCGTGAGTGCCTGGGCCGTATGGAAAATATGATCCTGATGGGGGACATTAAAATCCCCAAGGAAGCTATTTCCAAGCAGATCGCCGACTCGGTGGATCTGATCATCCAGGTCAAGCGTCTGCGCGACGGTTCGCGCCGCATCACCAACGTGACCGAGGTGATTGGCATGGAAGGCGACGTCATCGTCACCCAGGAATTGTTCAAATTCGAATATCATGACGAGGACGACAGCGGCAAAATCGTCGGCGAATATCGGTCGATGGGCCTGCGTCCCTACACGCTGGACAAGGCGCGCATGTTCGGCTTCGACCAGCCTTTCTTGGAAGCCTGCCTGTAAGGAATCATGGCTGGAAGGGATTTCCCCTCCAGCCCCCTTGCTTCCACTCGCTACGACCGGCACACCCCTCTCCTGACCTATCAAGAGAGGACTGCCGATGAACCGTCTCGCCCGTGCCGGACTGCTGCTGACCGGCCTTGGCCTGCCCGCTTTGCCCCTGCTGGCCCAACATGTCGGCCATGGCGATCATGCCGCGCACAAGGCGGCAGACCCGATTGCCGCCGCCGTCGCCGCGCCCAGCCGCACGCCAACCAATGTCCTGCGCGACAAATATCGCCACCCGGCTGAAACATTGGCCTTTTTCGGCGTGACACCGACCCAGACTGTGGTGGAATATTCCCCCAGCGGTGGCTGGTACACCGAAATATTGGCGCCGTTGCTGCGCGATCAGGGCAAATTCTACGCGCTGCAACCCACTGGCCGCTATCTCGACGGCTACAAGACATTCCTGGCCGCCAAGCCTGCCGTCTATGACAAGGTGATGGTGGTCGCCTATCCCGAAGCGACCGCGACGATCCCCGCCAACAGCGTGGACACGGTGCTGACCTTCCGCAATGTCCATAATATGGTAATGGCGGGGAACGAAGCTGCGACCTTCGCCGCCTTCTTTGCGATGCTCAAGCCCGGCGGTACGCTGGGCGTGGTTGATCATCGCCTGCCCGAAGGGCGCGACAGCGCGCTGGAAAAGACCAGCGGCTATCTCAAAGTCTCGACCATCCGCCGCATCGCTGAGGCCGCCGGTTTCACCTATGTCGGCGCGTCGGAAGTCAACGCCAATCCCAAGGATACGGCGGATTGGGCCAAGGGCGTATGGACCCTGCCCCCTGTGCTGACCAACAAGGATGTCGATCGGGACAAATATCTGGCGATCGGCGAAAGCGACCGCATGACGCTCAAATTCATCAAGCCGCTGTAAATAGACCCAACCCGGTTGCGCCACGGCGCAACCGGGTTAAGGCGGGGCCGTGACGCCGTCTCCGCCCCAACCCCGACCACATCGGCCCCTTTTTGCCATCGGGCTGCGGCTGACCGCCGTCATCTGCCTGTCGATCATGTTCGTGACCGTGCGGGTGGTCGATGGGCGGGGCGTCCATGTCGTCGAATCGCTTTTCTATCGCCAGGCGCTCGCCCTGCCCTTCGTGTTCGGCTGGGTGGCAATGGCCGATGGCCTCCGCACCGTGCGCACCAACCGCATCCGCGTCCATGCCAGCCGCATGATGCTGGGGCTGAGCGGCATGTTGCTCAATTTCCTGTCCTATATCCTGCTATTGCCCGCGGAAGCCGCAACGATCGGCTTTACCATGCCGATCTTCGGCACGATCCTGTCGGCGCTGATCCTGCGGGAGGCGACGGGCGTCCATCGCTGGGCCGCCGTGCTGATCGGCTTTGTCGGGGTGCTGGTGATGATCCGGCCCGATGCCGGCCATTTCCCGCTACAGGGGGTCGCAGTCGCCATCGCCGCCGCCTTCGTGACGGCCAGCGTCAGCCTGGTGCTGCGCGAACTGGGCCGGACCGAAAGCGCAGGCGTGGTGGTGTTCTGGTTCACCACGCTGTCGATGATCCCGCTGGGCATCGCCATGCCCTTCTTCGCGCAGATGCATGATCCGGTCACATGGGGGCTATTGCTGCTGATCGGCCTGTTCGGCGGCATCGCCCAGCTTTGCCTGACCGCCGCGCTGCGCTGGGGGCCGGTGTCGGTGGTGCTGCCAATGGACTATAGCGCGATCATCTGGACGACGCTGCTGGGCCTTGCGATCGGCGAGCCATGGCCGCTGGCGACGACCTGGATCGGGGCAAGCCTGATCATCGCCAGCGGTCTCTATATTGCCTGGCGCGAACATGTCCGCGGCAAGGCGGCGCGGGTTAGGACAACAGTTCTGCATCCAGACTGATGTCGGCCTTGAGCAATTTGGAAATCGGGCAATTGGCCTTGGCCTTGCCGGCCAGATCCTGAAATGTCGCGTCATCCACGTCGGGGATGCTGGCCTTGAGCGTCAGATGGCTGGCGGTGACGGCAAAACCATCGTCCAGCTTTTCCAGCGTGACGACCGCCTTTGTGTCCATTTTGGTGGCTGTCAGCCCGGCTTCACCCAGGATCAGCGACAGCGCCATGGTGAAGCACGAGGCGTGGGCCGCGGCGATCAGTTCTTCGGGGTTGCTGCCCGGCACGCCTTCAAAACGTGTCGCAAATCCATAGGGATAGGCGTCCAGCGCGCCGCTCTGGGTCGATATCGCGCCCTTGCCGTCTTTCAGCCCGCCGCTCCACACCGCTGATCCGCTACGATTGATCTTCATGACTCTATCTCCTGCTCTTGCCGACAAGGAACCCGCGGGCATCCCCGTGGTTGCATCCTTATGATCCTTCTTGTGCAGGAGAGTGACAATGTCTAACACGACACTTGAAAATCACGGCCAGCTAATCGCATCCGATCGGGTAGAGGGCACTGCTGTCTATAATCGGCAGGGCGAAAAGCTTGGCAAAATCTCCAACTTCATGGTCGACAAGGTTACGGGGCAGGTCCGTTATGCAGTGCTGTCCTTTGGCGGCTTTCTGGGCATGGGGCATGACCATTATCCCCTGCCCTGGTCGATGCTGAATTACGACAAGCAGCAGGGCGGCTATGTAGTCGACCTGGACCGCAAGCTGCTGGAAGAAGCGCCGCGCCACATGGCCGACGAACGCCCCGATTATGACGATGGCTATGGCCGCAACGTCTATCAATATTATGGTCTGATCTACCCCTGGTAGGGGCTGTCTGGTGGACGGGCGGTGGTGGCAAAGCCGCCTGCCCGCCTGCGCTTTCCGGTCGCCCAGATTTCGACACATTTTGTCGCTTGCCCATTGTCTACCATAAAAATAGAATTATCCTCATGTCCTGGATAGACAGGATGAGGATCAGACCATGGAGCGATTCGGATTTTCGGGTGACACGCGCCAGCCGGTCGTGCTGACCATCCCTGGCCTGAACAATAGCGGGCCGGGCCACTGGCAAAGCCTGTGGGAGGATACACGCGGCGATTGCGAGCGGGTTGATCTGGGCAGCTGGGCCAGCCCCAACCGCAATGCTTGGGTCACGCGGCTGGATGCAGCGATCCGCGCTGCCAACGGGCCCGTCATCCTGGCGGCGCACAGCCTGGGCTGCATGGCTGTCGCCTGGTGGGGTGCGTTGCAGAGCCAGGCCTATGGCTGGCCCGTGACCGGCGCACTGCTTGTTGCGCCGCCCGATTGCGACCGGATGGAAACGCCAGAAACGATCGGTGGCTTTGGCCCCACTCCGCGCGCGCCGCTGCCCTTCCCGTCCATCCTGGTGGCCAGCCGGGACGACCCTTATATCTTCTTCGAGCGCGCCCACAGCGTCGGCAAATATTGGGGCAGCGAATTTGTCGATGCGGGCCATGTCGGCCACATCAACGCCGATTCGGGCCTTGGCGAATGGAGTTTTGGACAGGGGCTGCTCGAACGGCTGATCGACAATGCCCAGGAACAGGCGTCCGCCATGCGCCAGTCCCGTCCCGCCATTCCGCTGGCGCGGCAAACGCTGACCTCTGCGGGCCTTCGCGCCCATTTGTGATCATTGAACCCCAAGGGGCGCGACAAGAGAAACTTGAGCGCCCCTTATATTTACTTTTTTGTCTATCAATCTAGTTGAGATAATGTGCGGAAAGAGGTACGCATGACTGACACAAGACCAACTGACTTGCGCATCGGTCGCACCGACGCACAACGGTCCGACATCACGATCAGCATCGACAAGGTGCGAGGCGTGTTAGCGGGCCTGAAATTCGGATCGATCACGCTGACCGTCCATGACGCCCGCGTGGTCCAGATCGATGTGACTGAAAAGACGCGCCTGACCAGCTGACAGCGGAGGGCGAGTAAAACGGGGCTACCGGGTCATCATGACCCATGCGGCAAGGGGGTGAGCCGCACTATTGAGCATCATCCTGAAAATACAGGCTTTGACCGGACCACCGGAAACGCCGCGATCGACTAAACACCGGACCGCCGGAAAAAGGGGACCAATATGATTGCGCGTTTTCTGTTGCTTGCCAGCGTGGCAAGCGCTTCCTTCATCACGCCTGCTGCCTTTGCGCAGGACGCCACGCCACAACCGGTCGACCCGGCCGCCGAAACGCAGAACCCGCGCAGCGACGTCATCGTCGTGACCGCCCGCCGCCGTCAGGAAACCGCGCAGGAAGTGCCACTGGCCATTTCCGTGGTCCGTGGCGACAGCATCGAGGCGACCGGCAATTTCAACATCGTCAAGCTGCAACAGCTCGCGCCGACGCTGCAGGTTTATACCACCAACCCGCGCAACACGTCGGTCAACATTCGTGGCCTTGGCGTGCCGTTCGGCCTGACCAGCGACGGCTTTGAACAGGGCGTCGGCATCTATGTCGACGACGTCTATAACAGCCGCGTTGCCGCTGCGACCTTCGACTTCCTCGACGTCGCGCAGGTCGAAGTGCTGCGCGGGCCACAGGGCACGCTCTATGGCAAGAACACCACGGCAGGCGCGATCAACATCACGACCAACCAGCCGACCTTTAATTTTGAGGGCCGCGCCGAACTGACCGTCGGCAACCTCAACCTCAAACAGGCAAAGGCCGCCGTTTCTGGTCCTCTGTCCGACACGGTCGCCGTGCGCATTGCCATGGCATCGACCAGCCGTCGCGGCACGCTCTACAATGTGACAAGCCAGCGCTGGATCAACGAACAGGACAATCTGGGCCTTCGCGGCCAGTTGCTGTTCAAGCCCAGCGAGGATTTCAGCATCACCCTGTCGGGCGATTACAGCAAGCAAGACCCCGAATGCTGCGGCACCACCTTCGTGCGCGTCGGTCGCACCCAGCGTCCGCTCAACCGCCAATATGACGCACTGGCCGCCGCGCAAAATTATGTCGTCCCCAGCCGCAATCCCTATGACCGGCTGACTGATCTGGACAGCAACCTGAACGCTGGCAACAAGATTGGCGGCGTGTCGGCGAAGATCAAATGGGATGTCGGCCCCGGCACCCTGACTTCCGTCACCGCCTGGCGCTTCTGGGACTGGATGCCGGAAAATGACCGCGACTTTACCGGCCTGTCGATCGTGTCGAAATCGCAGAACCCCTCACAGCAGGACCAGTATAGCCAGGAATTCCGCTATAATTACGAAAGCCAGGATGTCGATTTCGTCCTCGGCCTGTTTGGTTTCAAGCAGCGGATCGACACGCAGGGCACAGAACAGCAGGGCAACGCCGCTGCGAAATGGAGCCTGGCACCATCGACCGATCCGGCCAATCCCGCCAATATCCCAGCTACGCTGGCAGGCCTGACCGCCAGCAACACCCAATATCTGAAGGCCGACAGTGCCGCTCTATTCGGTCAGCTAAGCTGGAAAGTGACGGACGCGCTGACGATCCAGCCGGGCCTGCGCCTTAACTATGACAAGAAGTCTGGCTTCTATCAGCGCGTCGTCACCAACGCCCCGGGTCAGGCCATCAGTTGCACCACCGTCGCTGAACCGGGGACCATCAAGGGAACCACCCAGCAATGCGGCGTCTATCAGCCACAGGTCAGCGCCCCCTCCGACAGCGCATGGAATTTCACCTACGACTTAAACATCAATTACAAGATCGCCCGCGATGTGCTGGCCTATGCGACCTATGCCAAAAGTTTCAAGACGCTGGGGATCAACCAGAACGGCCTGCCGCTCAACGCCGACAATACGGTCAATTATGACGCCAGCACGGTGAAGCCGGAATCGGTCAACCATTATGAAATCGGCCTCAAGACCCAGTTCTTCGATCGCCGCGCGACCTTCAACCTCACCGCCTTCCGCACCGACATCAAGAATTTCCAGGCAACGGTGAATGGCGGCCAGTTCGGTACGGTGCGCGGCTATCTGGCCAATGCGGGCAAGGTCCAGTCGCAGGGTATCGAGGCGGATTTCAAGATCGTCGCCAGCGACCGCTTCACCGCCTATGCCAATGGCGCCTATACCGACGCCAAATATAAGAAATTCGTGGACGCGCCCTGCCCGCCCGAACTGTCGGGCGGCACGTTCCAGGCGGCCAATGCGACGCCCGACTATTCGCAGCCGGGCGTGCCGGGTGCGCTCAGCCCGCGCCAGTGCGACATTTCCGGTGCCGATCTGCCGGGCGTATCCAAATGGGCCTTCTCTTATGGTGCGGAGATCAACCAGCCGGTGACGCTGCTGGCGAAAGAGGGTCAAGTCTATTTCGGCGTGGACGGCAATTACCGTTCGCACTGGAACAGCAACGCCTCACCCTCGATCTACACCAATGTGAAGGGCTATGCGCTGACCAACTTCCGCGCCGGTTTCCGGGGCGAAGGGTTCGACGTATTCGGCTGGGTCCGCAACGCGCTCGACGTCGATTATATCGAAACCCTCCAGGTCGCGCCCGGCAACACCGGCCTGATCGCCGGCCAGCCCGGCGATCCGCAAACCTGGGGCGGCACGATCAAGTTCAGCTTCTGATCCCTCTCACCCCGCCGGTGGGCGGAGCGGCACGACCATGCCACTCCGCCCATTGCTGGCCATTTGCGCCGCGGGACCGGCTGGGCTAGAGCCTGCCCATGTCCACGACCTTCACGCTCGACACATCGACCAGCCGCGCCAATCCCACCCCTGCGCCGATGAAGCGCCTGACCGTGCCTGCCATCCAGCGGCGCAAGTTTGAGGGGACAACCGAAGAGCCGCTGGTGATGCTGACGGCCTACACCGCTCGGCAGGCGCAATTGCTCGATCCGCATTGCGACATGCTGCTGGTCGGCGATTCGCTGGGGCAGGTGATTTATGGCCTGCCTTCCACCCTCGCCGTCACGCTCGACATGATGTGCGCTCATGGCGCGGCGGTCGTGCGCGGCAGCTATCATAGCGTCGTGATCGTCGACATGCCGTTCGGCAGCTATGAATCCTCCCCGCAACAGGCCTTCGCCAGCGCCAGCCGCATCATGGCGGAAACCGGCGCGGCGGCGGTCAAGCTGGAAGGTGGGCAGGTCATGGCGGAAACCATCGCGTTCCTCAGCCAGCGCGGCATCCCGGTCATGGCCCATGTCGGCCTGACCCCGCAGGCGGTCAATGCGCTGGGCGGCTATGGCGCGCGCGGCAAGAGCCAGGAAGAACATGCCAAGATCATGGCCGACGCCCGTGCCGTGGCGCAGGCGGGCGCCTTTGCCATGGTGCTGGAAGGCGTGATGGAGGAGCTTGCCGTCGCTATCACCGACAGCGTCGATGTGCCGGTGATCGGCATTGGCGCATCGGCGCATTGCGACGGGCAGGTGCTGGTGACCGAAGATATGCTGGGCATGTTCGAACGGGTGCCGCGCTTCGTCAAACGCTTCGACAATATCGCGCAAACCATTGCCAGTGCAGCAGAGCGTTACGCCGCCGATGTGCGGGCGCGCAGCTTTCCGACGGAAGAACAGGTCTATCGCCCGAAAAAGTGATTTGCCTGTGGCATAAGCGCCGCTATTGATCGCGCCTTCTGCCCATCTGTTTCTGATCCATGTCCCGGAGAATATCGTGGCCCTGACGCCGCAAAATAGCGAAGCCTTCATGCGTGAAGTCGATGAAGCGGTCCGTCAGGACCAGCTTTTGACGGTGTGGCAGCGCTATGGGCGCTGGATATTGGTTGCGGTCGTCGTCGGCTTGGCGGCCTTTGGCGGCTGGCTCTACTGGCAACATCACAGCAAGACCCAATCGGAAGCCGTGTCGGAACAGATGGACGCCGTGCTGGCGACCGCCACCGGCGGCGGCACGCCCGACGCCAAGCAGCTGGACGCTCTGACCAAGGCCAACCAGCCAGGCTATCGCGCGTCGGCTTTGCTGGTGCAGGCCGGCACCGCTTCGCGCAAGGGCGACGCCAAGGGGGCAATCGCCCTCTATGGCGCGATGGTTGCCGATACCGGGCTGGACCAGCCCTATCGTGATCTGGCGCTGATCCGCCAGACCGCACTGGAATTTGAAACGCTAAAGCCGCAGCAGATCGTCGATCGCCTGAAACCGCTGGCGATCGAGGGTGCGCCCTGGTTCGGCAGCGCGGGCGAGCTGGTCGCCATCGCTTACATGAAGATGGGCAAGAATGACCTCGCCGGGCCGCTTTTCGCCGGAATCGCCAAGGATGCCAATGTGCCCCAGTCGATCCGTTCACGCGCGCGACAGATGGCAGGACTATTGGGGATCGATGCGGTCGAATTGCCCGCTGATCCGGCACAGGGATGAATGAGCGCATGGGAATGGACAGCATGAAGAATAAAGCGCCCATTGGCCGCGCCGTGACGCTCACCCTGATGATCGCGCTGCTGGCCGGCTGCGGCATTGTTGGCGGCAAGAAGGGTGGTCCCAAGACCCCGGTACTGGGTAACCGCGTGTCCATCCTGAACAATGAACAGGGTGTCGAGGTTGAACCCGCGCTGGCCGACGTGCCGGTCAGCCTGCCCGCCCCCTATGTCAACGAACAATGGGCGCAGCCGGGCGGCGACCCGTCCAAGGCGATGGGCAATGTCTCACTGGGCGGATCACCAACGCAGGTATGGAGCGCCTCGATCGAGGGCAGCTCGCCGCAGGCGCGCCTGGCCGCATCGCCGGTCGTGTCGGGCGGCAAGCTGTTCGTGACCGACGCAGGCGCGCATGTCATCGCGTTCGACGCGGCCACTGGCGGCAAATTGTGGCAGACCAGCCTGCCTGCCGAGGGCAAGGGCAATGGCCGTTCGCTCTTCGGCGGCGGCGTCAGCGTATTGGGCGACCGGGTGTTCGCCAGCACTGGCCTTGGCGATGTATTCGCGCTCAATACCACCGACGGGGCCATCATCTGGAAGAAGCATCTGGCCGGGCCGCTGCGCGGCGCGCCGACGCTGGAAAATGGCCATGTCTATGTGATGGGCCAGGACAATCAGATTTTCGCGCTGAACCAGTCCGATGGCGAAACCCAGTGGACCGACAGCGGCACGTTGCAGGTGACCGGCGTGTTCGGTGTTGCCGCCCCCGCCGCCGCGCAGGGGACCGTGATCGCAGGCTACAGCTCCGGCGAACTGACCGCCTATCGCTATGAAAATGGCCGCACCCTGTGGGGCGACGCGCTCTCGCGCACCAGCATTTCGACCGCCGTGGCGACGCTGACCGACATTGATGCCGATCCGGTGATCGACCGGGGCCGGGTGTTCGCGATCGGTCAGGGCGGCCGCATGGCCTCCTATGAACTGACCAGCGGGCAGCGCCTGTGGGAAATCAATATTGCGGGCATTTCCACCCCGTCGGTGGTCGGCGAATGGGTGTTCGTCGTCACCAGCGATGCCCGCCTGCTCTGCGTCGCGCGCGCCACCGGCAAGATCCGCTGGGTCAGCCAACTGCGCCGCTGGCAGAAGGAAAAGAAGAAGGACAAGGCGATCCGCTGGACCGGCCCTGTTCTGGCGGGCAATCGCCTGATCGTCGTGTCCACGCGCGGCCAGATGGTCTATGTCGATCCCACCAATGGCAGCGTGCAGGCGCAAGTGGACATGGATCGCTCCATGTCGCTCTCGCCCATCGTCGCCAACAATATGCTTTATGTGCTTGCCGATGATGGAAAATTGACGGCACTCCGCTAAGAGCAACAAACATGCTAAGCCCGCTCCCGCGAAGGCGGGAGTCCAGTTCCCCGATACGGACTGGGCTCCCGCCTTCGCGGGAGCGCGGCGTTTGTCGATTTTGAATTTGTCAGAAGGAAACGGGCCTCCATGCTGCCCACAGTAGCCATTGTCGGGCGGCCCAATGTGGGCAAGTCCACCCTCTTCAACCGCCTGGTCGGCAAGAAGCTGGCGCTGGTCGACGACCAGCCCGGCGTCACCCGCGACCGGCGGGAGGGCGAGGCGCATCTGCTCGGCCTGGACTTCATCATCGTCGATACAGCCGGTTATGAGGATGAGGACGCCAACAGCCTGCCCGGCCGGATGCGGATGCAGACCGAGGCGGCGGTCGAAAATTGCGACCTTGCGCTCTTCATGATCGACGCGCGCGCGGGCATCACCCCGCTGGACGAGGAAATCGCCCGCTGGCTGCGCGCCAATGACGTGCCCGTCGTGCTGGTCGCCAACAAGGCGGAGGGCAAGGCTGCTGATGATGGCGTGATGGAATCTTTCAGCCTGGGCCTGGGTGAACCCATCCCCTTCTCCGCCGAACATGGCCAGGGGCTTGCCGACCTGTTTCAGGCGCTGCTCCCGCATCTGGAGCGGGAGGAATTTGAAACCGAGGACAAGACATTTTACGAGGATGACGAGAGCGCGCCGCTCAAGCTCGCCATCGTCGGTCGTCCCAATGCGGGCAAATCCACGCTGATCAACCGGCTGCTGGGTGAAAATCGCCTGCTGACCGGCCCGGAAGCGGGCATCACCCGCGACAGCATTGCCGTCGACTGGATGTGGGTCAGCGACGAAGGCGTCGAACGTCCCGTCCGCCTGATCGACACCGCCGGGATGCGCAAACATGCCAAGGTGCAGGACAAGCTGGAAAAGCTGGCCGTCACCGATGGCCTGAACGCTGTGAACTTCGCCGAAGTCGTCGTGCTGCTGCTCGATTCGACCCGCGGGCTGGAGGCGCAGGATCTGCGCATCGCCGACAAGGTGCTGGAGGAAGGGCGCGCGCTCGTCGTCGCGCTCAACAAATGGGATACGGTCGAACATGGTTCGGCCCTCTATCAGGGCATCAAGCAGGCGCTGTTCGACGGCCTCGCGCAAGTGCGCGGCGTGCCGATCATGACCGTGTCGGCCGCGACCGGCAAGGGATTGGACGACCTGATCCGCGTCGCCTTCGAAACCCGCACCACCTGGTCGAAGCGCGTGTCCACCGGCGTCCTCAACCGCTGGTTTGAAAGCGCGCTGGAGGCCAATCCCCCGCCAGCACCCGGCGGCAAGCGGATCAAGCTGCGTTACATCACCCAGGCCAAGACCCGCCCCCCCGGCTTCATCCTGTTCGGCACGCGGCTTGACGATCTGCCCGAAAGCTATCGCCGCTATCTGGTCAATGGCATCCGCAAGGAACTGGGCTTTGGCGCGGTGCCGGTGCGATTGACGCTCCGCAGCGCCAAAAACCCGTTCGGCAAATAGGCGCGATGGCCGATCCGGTCATCGTCCATGCGCGCGGCATGAAATGTCCCTGGCCAGCCCTGCGCGCGGCACGGGCCATGCGCGATACGCACGCCATTATGATCGAAGCGGACGACCCGATTGCCGGGCGCGAACTGGAAGCGCTCGCCCGGCAGCATGGCTGGTCCTTTGCGATCCTCGGCACGCATCGTTATGCGCTGGCTCACATTGCACCAGATTGAAGCGAACAATCCATTGCCATTCGCGACGCTTTAACGCTCTGTTTACATGCACCGCCTATTTTCTTGTTGTTAGAGCAAGGAGTGGCACGGGTGCCTCATCAAGAAGCCGACCTCGTCAATTGGAGCGATTTTGCACGGACCCGCGGTGAACTGGGTACGGCATTTCTGCGCATCCTTGGCTATTTCCGTGAAGATGGCGCCAAATCCATCGGCGCTGTCGAGGATGCCTTTCGCGCCCGCAATGCCGCCGCGCTGGTGACGCCCGCCCATACGCTCAAGGGCGAATCGGCGCAATTTGGCGCCTATCGGCTGAGCGCCATGGCCGAAGAAATCGAGATGGTCGCCCGCCGCTGCGTGGAAACGCGGGAAAGCCCGGACGAATTGATCGAAACCGTCGTGGCGCTGCGCCCCTGTTTTTCCGAGACGATGGCGCTGCTGGACCGCGACGCCAACCCACTGGTGGCGCGTCGTCCGGTGACATTTGGCCGTCGCGCGGACACCCCGGGACAGGGCTTTGGCCGCGCGGTCTGATTTTTCCGTATTGAAATAAAACCCAACCTGCCCCCATATGGCGGGCATGACACGCTTTTCCACGCTCGACCTCGTCCCCGTTCGCGAAGGCGACAGCGTCGCCACCGCACTGGCCGATGCCGCCGATCTTGCGGCCCATGCCGAAACGCTGGGCTATCATCGCTACTGGGTCGCCGAACATCATGGTATGGCGGGCATCGCGTCTGCCGCCACATCGGTCGTGCTTGCCCATATCGGCCATGCGACCTCCACCATCCGCATCGGCGCAGGCGGCATCATGCTGCCCAACCATGCACCGCTGTTGATCGCCGAACAATTTGGCACCCTCGCCGCCCTGTTCCCCGGCCGGATCGATCTGGGGCTGGGCCGCGCGCCCGGTTCCGACCAACGGGTGGCACAGGCGATCCGCCGCAATCTGACAGGCGGCGCGGATCAGTTCCCGCGCGACGTCATGGAGTTACAGGCCTATTTCGCGGGCGACGATCGACTGGGCATTCAGGCGACACCCGGCGCGGGCGAGGAGGTGCCGCTATGGATTTTGGGGTCCAGCCTCTACGGCGCGCAGCTCGCCGCCGCGCTCGGCCTGCCCTACGCCTTCGCCTCTCATTTTGCACCCGGCGCGCTGGACGAGGCGATCGCCATCTACCGCCGCGACTTCCGCCCGTCGGCGCAGCTCAAATATCCCTATGTGATGGCGGGCTATAATGTCTTTGCCGCCGATAGCGCAGATGAGGCCCAACTCCTCGCCAGTTCGATGCAGCAAGCGTTCGTACGCCTGCGCACCGGCCAGCCGGGCAAGCTCCAGCCGCCGGTGGAAGGCTATTATGACAGCCTGCCGCCCCAGGCGCAGGCGATGCTGTCCGACGTGCTGAGCGTCTCCAGCATCGGCACCCAGGCCGATGTCGAGCGCGATCTGGCGGCTTTTCTGCGCCGGACCCAGGTCGATGAACTGATCCTCACCGGACAGATTTACGATGTGGCTGCGCGCAAGCACAGCTTCACCATCGCCATGGCTGCAGCGCAGGCGCTTACCGCTCACGAACCGGCCTGATCCGTCCGCCGCTCAGCATAGTGGCCGCGCCGGGCACGATCCGGCGCAGCGCCGTAGCGATCAGCATCACGGCACCCAGCACCAGCAGCGGCTGGATCACCAGATAGAGCGGATAGAGCGGCGATCCGAGCGGCCCGAACATCTGGCCCAGCAACGGGCCGAACAGCCAGATCAGGATCAGGTGCGCGCAGAAGAGGAAGAAGGCGAACGGCTCAATCCGCAGCAATAGGCCACGCACACCGCTCCCCGCCAGTGCCCAGGCCAGCCGCCAGAAGGCGAGCGCTGCCGCGATCCGCACCGCCAGATCGATCGCATTGCGCAGCGGCACGGGCGGCAACTCCGCCAGCCCGACCATCACATAAAGCTGGACGCTGATCATCAGCGCAAAGGGTAGCACTGCCGCCACCAGCGGCGCCGCAATCGCCCGCCGCTCCCACTCGCCGCGCCGGGCAAGGATGCCGAGCGTGAAGAAGCACAGGATCGACGCCCGCATCAGCACCGGCGGCCCCAGCCCCGCAACATGCGCCGCCACCGCCGCCATGATCACCAGCCACAATATCCATCCCGGCGCTCGCACCAGCAGCGGTGCGCCAACCATGCACAGGAACAGGTCGCGCAAAAACGGCATCTGGACATTGATGTCGGGATTGCGGCTGACGATCAGCAGTTCCTCCACCACCCACCAGGGCGACGTCGGCACCGGCGCGCTTAGCGACCCGAAATAGGCAGCGCCCGACACCAGCAGGATCGCCAGCCCGTTCCACAGGATCATCGGCAGCGCTATCGTCCGCGCCTTGCGCCGGACATGGCCCCGCCAGTGCCGCGCGCTCTGCGACCCTGCGACCAGCCAGCCCGAAATCAGCCCCAGCAGCGGTACGGCGCTGCGCCCGAATATCTCCATCAATGCCCAGCGCAGATTATCCTGCGCCGTGCCGCGCAGCGCGTCGAGCGCCTCGCCATTCTGCCCGGTCCAGGCATGGACATAGACAACGCCAAGGATACAGATGACACGGGCTATGGCGATCGCGTCGGAGCGACGCGCTTCATCGGCCACTATCGTTTCGGACAAGCAAAGATCCTGACTGTTACGCGGCAATAATGCGCCAACTGGCCCGCTGTTCCGCCCCGTATCATGTCGATCCGTTTCGGACCTGTGCCTACCGCGCATTAACCCTGTACGGCTATAAGCCAATCTTTACCTCTATCGCCTAGATCAGTCCGAGTTTGCCGGAAGCCGCTCCGGTCGAAGGGACGACAAAGGCTCATGACCCAGATGCCGGGCGCACATCAATTTGCCAATGCTGCATCGTCAGCGGACCCCGCACTGGGGCAGGCCATGGGTATGGTGTTCCAGATTGCCGGCTCCAGTTCCAAGGTGATGATCGACGCCACGCGCCTCGCCGTGCTGGGACAGGATCCCGATCCCTGCACCGCAATGGCGGGACAGGTGGGCAGCCAGGTGAAGATGCGCGTCGGCCAATGCTGGCTGGTCGCCAGCGTGCGCGCGATGACGCTGGATCAGGCCAGCAAGAGCATCATCGCCGACATCGACTTTCTGGGCGAGGGCGACGAGGAGCAACTGACCGGCCGCATCTATCGCTTCCGCCGCGGCGTGACCCGCTATCCCACGCCGGGAACCGATATCTTCCCCGTGTCGGGCAGCGACATGCAGCAAATCTATGCCGCCGACGACCGCCCCAATGTCGAAATCGGTACTGTCTATCCCACCAACGATACCCGCGCCGCCCTCTATGTCGATTCGATGCTGGGCAAGCATTTTGCGCTGCTCGGCTCCACCGGCACCGGCAAATCGACCAGCGCGGCCCTCATCCTGCACCGTATCTGCGACCTGTCGCCGCAGGGGCATATCGTCATGATCGACCCGCATGGCGAATATGGCGCGGCCTTCGCCACCAATGGCGCGGTATTCGACATCAACAATCTGGCCCTGCCCTATTGGCTGATGAATTTTGAGGAACATTGCGAGGTGTTCGTCACCTCGTCCGGTTCCGAGCGCACCGTCGATTGCGACATTCTCGCCAAATGCCTGCTCGCCGCGCGGTCCAAGAATCGGCTGGCTGAACAGATTGGTCGCCTGACCGTCGATTCGCCGATCCCCTATCTGCTGTCGGACCTCACCTCCATCCTCCAGAATGAGATGGGCAAGCTCGACAAGGGCACCAATTCGCTGCCCTATATGCGGCTCAAGACCAAGATTGACGAGATCAAGGCGGACCCGCGCTACAGCTTCATGTTCTCCGGCATGTTGGTCGCCGACACGATGCAGGCCTTCATCGCCAAGATTTTCCGCCTGCCATCGGACGGCAAGCCGATCTCCATCATCGACGTGTCGGCCATGCCGTCCGACATCACCTCAACCGTCGTGTCGGTATTGTCGAGGTTGGTGTTTGACTATGCCATCTGGGCGCGCGACGAACCGCAGCGGCCGATCCTGCTGGTCTGTGAAGAAGCCCATCGCTACATCCCCAGCAGCACCACCGGTGCTGGTCAGGCGGTGCGCAAGATATTGGAGCGGATCGCCAAGGAAGGCCGTAAATATGGCGTTTCGCTGGGCCTCATCACCCAGCGCCCGTCCGATCTGGCCGAAGGCGTGCTGTCGCAGTGCGGCACCATCATTTCGATGCGCCTGAATAACGACCGCGACCAGGCCTTTGTGAAAGCCGCCATGCCCGAAGGCGCGCGCGGTTTCCTCGATTCCATTCCCGCGCTGCGCAATCGGGAGGCGATCATCTGCGGCGAAGGCGTCGCGGTGCCGATCCGCGTCGCGCTCGACAATCTGGAAGAACATCGCCGCCCCGCATCGGGCGACCCCAGCTTCACCGAACTATGGCGGCAGTCGGGCGGAGAGGACGCCATCCTCGACCGCACCATCACCCGCTGGCGCAATCAGGGGCGGTAAAAATACATCCGTTCGCCCTGAGCCTGTCGAAGGGTTGCCCTTCTTGAAATGCAATGCAGGACTTCGATCTTTCACCCCGTCGGCGCGATCCGTCCGGCTGGCTCCGCCTCGCTGTTCACCGCCTCGCGACATTCTTCCTCATGCACCGGCACCAACAGCTTGGCCTTGCGCCAGCCGCCATGGGCATAGACGAGGAAGGCCAGCAGCAGCGACACGAACGACCCGGCCGGGAAGCTGAACCACAGCGCGTCCGGCCCGATCAGTGGATAGGCGACATAATAAAAGCCGATCCGCACCACGAACAAAGTGAAGATCAGGATGATCAGCGGCTTCACCACCACGCCATTGGCGCGCATCACCCCAAACAGGATCATGGTGCAGCCAAAGGCGATGAAGCTCCAGCTGACCCGCAACTGCATGTGCCACGCTTCGGCGATCACCGCGCCATTATCGCCCAGGAACAGCCCCAGCAACGGCTCGTGAAACGCCAGCATCACCGCAACCATCGTGCCGGTGATCAGCAGCTGATAGCTGATGCCGACCCCGGTGATCCGGCTGATCCGGTCCCACCGGCCCGCGCCGACATTCTGCGCGGCCATCGCGCTGACCGCCGCGCCCATCGCCATGGCGGGCATCTGAAGATAGGTCCATAGCTGCTGCGACGCGCCATAGGCTGCCGTCACCAGCAGCCCTTCGCGATTGACCAGGCCGATCATCACCAGCCCCGACGCGGACATGACGATCATCTGGAGGCCCATCGGCAGCCCCTTGCCCAGCAGCACCCCCATCTGGTCGGCCGCGGGGCGCAGATAGGCGAGCTCCGGCCCGCGCAATCGCAGCGGCAGATCCTTGGCATAGGTGTAAACGATGATGCCGATCAGGCTGACAAAGCCCGCTACCGCCGTCGCGGTAGCCGATCCGGCGATACCCATGGCGGGAAACGGCCCCAGCCCCAGGATCAGCACGGGATTGAGGATCAGGTCCAAGGCCACGCTGACGATCATGAAGATGAGCGGCGTGCGCGCGTCCCCCACCCCGCGCAGACCCATCATGATCATCACCGACAACAGGCTGGCGGGCATCGCAACGAAGATGACGCGCAGATAGACCAGCGCCATGTCATAGGCTTCCGCCGGGGTCGCCAGCATCCGCAGCAGCGCTGGCGCGCCCAGCCAGCCAGCCGTCGAAACCACGACCGCCATCGCCATGCAGAAACCGACCGCCGACCCGAAAGCCCGCCGCGCCGCGTCGATATCGCGCCGTCCCATCGACTGGCCGATCATGACGGTCGACGCCATGCCAAAGCCGAACACGACCGAAAACATGAGGAACATGATGATATTGGCATTGGCGGTCGCCGCCAGCGCCTGCGGCCCCAGAAACCGCCCCACCCAGATCGCGTTGATCGAGCCATTGAGGGACTGGAGGATATTCGACGCCAGCGTGGGAATGGCGAACAGCAGCAGCGTGGACGCGATCGGCCCCTGCGTCAGGTCTTTTCCGCCTGCTGTGCTTGCTGCCACTTGCCGCCTCTCCCCTCGTGCCGGTGTTCCCGCGCAGGCGGGAACACATAGTCCTTATAGCTTCACCCCAGCCGGTCCAGCGCCGCTTTGAGCCTTTCCGCCTCGGCGGTTTTTTCGGCATGATCCTCGCGCGCCTTGGCAACGGCTTCGGGCTTGGCCTTTTCGACGAAACTGGGGTTGGACAGTCGCCCGCCCAGACCATCCCGCTCCTTCTCCGCCGCAGCCAACGCCTTGGCGAGACGGGCCTTCTCCGCAGCAATGTCGATCACGCCTTCCAGCGGCAGGATGAAGGTCGCCTCATCCACCACGATCTGCGCCGCGCCGCCTTCGGGTGGCTCACTGAACGTCAGGCTCTCGATCCGCCCCAGCCGCGCCAGCGCAGCGCCCTGCCGGTCGAGGCGGCGATGCGTCTCCTCCGATCCGTCGCGCACCACCATCGGCAGCTTTGCGCCCGGCGGCACATTGAGTTCGGTGCGCCCGGTGCGGATCGCGCTGACCAGCCGGATCAGCCAGTCAATCTCCGCCTGCGCGTCCGTATCGACCGCCGCGAGCGCCTTGGGCCATTGCGCGACGATCAGCGCGTTGGCGCGATCGCCGGTCAGGTGCCACAACTCTTCGGTGATGAAGGGCATGAACGGGTGGAGCATCACCAAAATCTGGTCGAACGCCCAACCCGCAACGGCGCGCGTCTCATCGTCCATCGCGCCCTTGGTCAGCTCGATATACCAGTCGCAAAACTGGTCCCAGACGAAATGATAGATGGCATTGGCCGCCGCATCGAAACGCAGGTCGGCCAGCGCTGTGTCGATCGCCTGCACGGTGGCCACCGTCTCGGCGATGATCCAGCGGTTGACCGGCGCCGTAGCGGCAGGCGCGTCGATGCTGGTCGATGCGGTGACGCCGTTCGACTGGAGGAAGCGCGCGGCGTTCCACAGCTTGGTCGCAAAGTTGCGATAGCCCTCGACCCGCTTCTCATCCATCTTCACGTCGCGGCCCTGGCTCTCCATCGCACTCATGAAGAAACGCAGCGCATCAGCCCCGAACTTGTCGATCAGGCCCAGCGGATCGACCACATTACCCTTGGACTTGGACATTTTTTGCCCGTCCGCCGCGCGGACCAGGCCGTGGAGATAGAGTTTGCGCCACGGCACATCGCCCATAAATTCCATCCCCTGCATCGCCATCCGCGCGTCCCAGAAGAACAGGATGTCGAAGCCGGAAATGAGCAGGTCATTGGGGTAGTGGCGGGACACCAGCGAGTTGCTCCCCTCCCCTTCAGGGGAGGGGCTGGGGGTGGGGCTTTGCCCGATAGGCTGCCCATCGGCGACAGGCCCCACCCCAACCCCTCCCCTGAAGGGGAGGGGCTTTTCTGTTGCGCCATCCGGCCAGCCGAGCGTCCCGAACGGCCACAGCGCCGAGGAGAACCAGGTGTCGAGAACGTCGGCGTCTCGATAAATGGGAATCGGACCAAGCTCGCTAATGCCTTCAGAGACGAGATAAGCAGGCGTCTCCGTTCGAGGTGGAAACCCGGCGGCTTCATTGGAATCAGCCACGACCACGATCCTCGATGGATCTACACCATAGAAATCTGCCGCATTTTTCACAGCAAGCTGCTCATCTTCAGCTACAAAGTGAGGCTTTTCGACGCCGAAGATTTCTTGGTGAACTATTTCCAGTCCTAGTTCAGTTTTTCTTGGCCCAAACCAAGCCGGAATCCGATGCCCCCACCACAACTGCCGTGACACGCACCAGGGCTGGATATTCTCCATCCAGTTGAAGAAGGTCTTTTCCCATGTCTTGGGGACGATCTCGATCCTCCCGTCGCGCACCGCCTGCATCGGCGCGACGGCCAGCTTGGCGGCGTCGACATACCATTGGTCGGTCAGCCAGGGTTCGATCACCACGCCGGACCGGTCGCCGAACGGCGTCTGGATGACGCGCGGCTCGAAGTCGGCAACGACCTCTTCCCCTTCCTTATTCTTGGTGACATGCGGCACGAGGAAGCCCAGCGCCTTCATCTCCGCGACCACAGCCTCACGCGCGCCATCCACGCCGTCGCGCTTGAAGCGGTGCAGGCCCAGATGCGCCTCCGGCACAAGACCGTCCGCGGTCTGCACGACATTGGCATCCGCATCGAACATATTGAGCATCGCGCCCGCCGCGATGCCCGCGCGCTTGCCGACCTCGAAATCGTTGAAGTCATGCCCCGGCGTGATCTTGACCGCGCCGGACCCCAGTTCCGGGTCGGCATAATCGTCGCCCACGATCCGCAAGCGCCGCCCGGTAATCGGCTGGAGAATATCCTTGCCGATAACGCTGCGATAGCGCGGATCGTCGGGATGGACCGCGACCGCCATGTCGGCCAGCATCGTTTCGGGCCGGGTCGTCGCGACCACGATATGATCCGCCCCGTCCGCGAGGCGAACACCATCGGCCAGCGGATATCTGAACCGCCAGAAACCGCCCTGCGTCTCCTTCGTCTCAACCTCCAGATCGGAAATGGCGGAGCGGAAATGCGGGTCCCAATTGACCAGCCTTTTGTCGCGATAGAGCAGGCCGCGCTGGTGCAGTTCCACAAACACCTTGACCACGGCCTTGCTGAAATGCGGGTCCATGGTGAATTGTTCGCGGCTCCAGTCCATCGAACAGCCCAGCCGCCGCAGCTGGCCAGTGATCGTGCCGCCGCTCTCCTGCTTCCATTCCCAAACCTTGGCGACAAATTCGTCGCGGCTATAGTCGGTGCGCTTCTCGCCCTTGGCATTCATCTGCCGCTCGACCACCATCTGGGTCGCGATGCCCGCATGGTCGGTGCCGACGACCCACAACGCATCCTTGCCGCGCAACCGTTCGTAGCGGATCATGATGTCCTGCAACGTATTGTCGAGCGCATGGCCGATATGCAGGCTGCCCGTCACATTGGGCGGCGGATTGACGATGGTATAGGGCTGCGCGTCCGGCCGTTCGGGGCGAAACAGGCCGTTCGCCTCCCAATGCGCGTACCAGCGGGCTTCGATATCGGCGGGGTCGAATGTCTTGGGCAGATCGGTCATGGAAGCGCCCTTAATGGCCCTTCCCCTTCCATTCCAGCGAAACTATCAGCCCGCCACGCCCTGGGCCCCGGTAAAGGCGTCCAGCTTCGCGTGGCAGGCGGCACGCTGCGTCTCGCTCATCCACCCCGCGTTGAAGGCGTTGCGCTGCAACCGCACCAGTTCCGCCTTGGTCAGCGCACTGCGCGCCTGCGCCTTCACCAGCACTTCATTGAGATATTCGCTGCCCATATAGGCAGGGTCATCCGAATTGATGGTGACGTTGAGACCCGCGTCCAGCATCCCGCGCACCACATCGACCGGCGGCTGATCCCCCCGCACCGTGCCAGAAAAGCTGGGGCAGACGGTGAAAGTGAGGTTCCGGGCCTTGGCCATCGCCATCAACTCCGGCGATTCCAATATGTTGCCACCATGGTCGATCCGGTCGACACGGATATCGACAATCGCTTGGCGGATATGCGCCAAAATATCCTTCTGGTTAAGGTCGCAATGCGCCGTGACCTTCAGGCCCGCCGCCCGCGCCTTGGCGAAATGGGCGGCGAATTTGATCGGCGGATGATCCTTCTCGTCCGAATCCAGCCCGACCGCGACCAGCTGATCGCGGAACGGCAGCGCCGCATCGAGCGCCGCCATCGCCGATTCCGCCGACAGATCGCGCACGAAGCAGAGGATGAGCTGCGATCCGATCCCCAGTTGCGCCGCAGCCGCCACCCGCGCGCTGGTGATGCCGCCAATCACCGCCGCCATCGGCACGCCGCGCTTCAGATGCTCCTGCGGGTCGAAGAACATCTCGGCATAGAGGATATTCTGCGACGCGGCCTTGGCTAGATAGGCATAGGCCAGATCGTGAAAATCCTGCTCCGTGCGCAATACCTTCATGCCGTCATAATAGATGGCCAGAAAGCTCGGCAGGTCATGATAGATATAGCTGGCCTTCATCGCGGCGACATCGGCAAAGGGCAGGTCCAGGCCGTTGCGCTTCGCCAGCGCGAATTTCATTTCCGCTTCCAACGTGCCTTCCAGATGGACATGATATTCCGCCTTGGGCAGCGCGGCGATGAAGCGGGCCATGTCGGCGGCATTGCCCGCCTGCTGGGCCAGCGCGCTCCACACCGGGAGGGAGGGCGTCATCGCAGCGAGCGATGCGCCCACAACGCCACGAACCAGACCGCGTCTGCTCAACATCATCACCAATCCCCTGAAAACCCGTCTGTCTATCCGGGGATCGGGCGGCGCATGTCCATCATGTTATAGTCCACGCCCCGTATCAAAAAATGGAGCGGGAGGGGGTGCGGCTCAGCGCGCGGTTATGCGCGCGATTTCCTTGGCCACCATATCCTCGACCAATGCGGGCAGGCGGGCGTCGAGCCATTCCTTGAGCATGGGTTTCAGCATCGATCGGACCAGCCCGTCGAGCGTATTGTCCGCGCCATCAGGGGCGGCGACCAGCATGGAGGAGAGAGCGGATAGCGAGTGGCGTGCCGCGACTTCGCTTTCGACCGACAGAATCGATTCGTCTGCTGCGGCGGCAGGCTTGGCCACCGGCGTCGCCTTGGCGGCAGCTTTGGGAGCGGGCATCACATCCTCCACCACGACCTCATCGGTCAGTTCCAGCACTTCGTCGACCAGCGGGACGAAGGGTGCAGGCGCCGGTTCGCCCGGCTCAATCATGGACTTGGGCGCGGGATCGGCCCGGCCGCGGCGCGGCGCAGCCTGCACCGCTTCCTCGCCTTCCTCGGCGATGATCCGCTTGATGGACGAGAGTATCTCTTCCATCGAGGGTTCCTTTGTCATGTCGCCCATGCCGTCCCCTGACTATCGGCCCCGCAATTGCAGCCGCTTATGGCTGTTGTGCCGTTTCAGGACTCACATTGGCGTTTTGTGGCAGCGTGTCAACGGTGCGCGTGGCAACCGGCATGGGCGCTGCACCATAGTCCCAGTCGAACCATTTGCCCTTCACCCGGTCATAATTGACCATCGGATCGTAAAGCGTGCCACTGGCCAGCCCCAGATCGTCTGCTTCGGCATGGCCCATTGCCGCCAGCAGGCTGAAGCCCGCGACATAGGCGTTGCGCCGCGCCGACACCAGCTGGACGCGGGCGTTGAGCGCTTCCTGCTCGGCATTGAGGATGTCGAGAATGGTGCGGCTGCCGACCGAATTTTCGGCCCGCACGCCTTCCAGCGACAGGCTGGCCGCCTCGACCGCCTTCTGGTTCGACTCGATAGCCTTGAGCGAGGCCTGCCAACTGGCATAGGCGGCGCGCGCCTGGGCAATGACCCCGCGTTCGACCTGGATTTCCTGCTCGATCGCCTGCGATTCCTGCGCCTGGCGCTGGCGCACCTGCGCGGCGGGGCGGCCACCCTGATACAGGGGGATGCTCAGCTGGACGCCGGCCTGCGCCTGTTTGTTGATCTGCGATCCGCCCCCGGCCGTGCCATTGTCGAGCGTATTGAGATAATTGGTATAGCCCGCCTGGGTAAAGCCGGAGAGGGTAGGCAGATTGGCCGACTTGGCCACCCGCACATCATAGCTGGCCGCCTCCCGCACTTTCTTGGCTGCCGCAATGTCGGGATTGTCGACCAGCGCGACCTGCACCGCCAAGTCGGGCGTGGCGGGCAGCCCCGGCAGAACCGGCGGCGGCTCCAGCATGTCGGGCGCTTCGCCCACCAGCGCGATATAATTTTCGCGGCTGGTGATCAGGTTCGACTGCACCGTTTGCAAATCGGCCTGCGCCAGCGCCAGCCGCGATTGCGACTGCGCCACGTCGGTGCGGGTCAGGTCACCCACCTCGAACCGGTCGTTGGTCGCCTGGAGATTGACCTCCAGCACCTTCACATTGGCCTGATTGAGCGAGACGATCGCGCTGTCGCGGATCACATCCATATAGGCGGCGACAACCTGCGAAAAAATACTGGCTTCGGTGCCGCGCAGATTGGCCTGCCCCGCCTCGACCCGGACCTTGGCGGCCTTCACCCCATTGCGGACGGCACCGCCCGAATAGATGGGTACGCTCAATTGCGCCTGGGCATTCACGGTGCGCTGGGGCGACGTAAAACTGATCGTTGGCTTGAGGATGCTCTCCGAAAAGCTGGCGCTCACATCCGCCGCGGGACGCCCGCCCGCCTTCTGGATCGGCACATTTTCATCGGTCGCCCGCTGCCCTGCGCGCGCGCCGGTCAGCGTCGGGTTGGACGCATAGGCCTTCGCCAGCGCGCCTTGCAGCGTTTCGGCCATGGCCGGACCGGCCAGGCAAGAGGATAGCAACAGCAAGGCTGTAGCGGTGGTCCGCCGGAAATTAGGTCGCTTTGCTGTCATGATCCCCGTCTCAAAAAACGAATCGCTCCGGCGCAGCAAAGCCCGGCAGCACCACCATCTCTATATCCGCAACGCTGGACAGACCTAGCACGCCCGCAACGACCCGGCCACTGGCCAGCCGCGTGACGCCGCGCTCGACCACACCGGTTACGACCCGCGCCCCGTCGACAAGCTGCCCAACGAGCGCGGCAGGCACTTCCGCCACCGCGCCGTCGATGAACAAAAGATCATAGGGCGAACCAGAAGCCGCCCCGGCGTTCAGCGGCCCGCGCACCACGGTCGCGCCCGCAATGTCCGACCCGCCCTCTTCCTCGACCGCCGTCACCTGCGCGCCCAGCGCGGTCAGCAGCGCGGCGCTATAGCCAGTCGCCGCGCCGATCAGCAGCACCCTGTCACCCGGCGCAACCTTCGCCTCGGTCAGCAGGCGACCGATCACCAAAGGCGGGTTGAGCGCGCGGCCACCGCTCAGCGGGATCGGGCGATCGATATAGGTCATGGCGCGGCGTTCGGCCGGGACATAATCCTCACGCGGCACGCTGGCCATCGCGGCGATCACGCGCGGATCATCCACGTCGCTGGTGCGCAACTGGCTTTCGACCATGGCGGTCCGCATCGAAGAAAAATTCTGCTCGGTCACGATCATTCTCGCTTGGTCGACTGGACTTGGCACAACTGTATTGGCAATGCAATACAGCAAGGGGATCAACGGACCTCTAAATCAGCGCGCAGGCCACGCCAAGCGGCTTTGCATGGCAGGTGACCAGAATCTTGACGCCTGCGCCCGATCCGCCGCTTGACTTTGCAACCAAAGCCGCACATTTGCGGCGTCCACCGCGACGGATGGCCCGATGGCGGAGTGGTTACGCAGAGGACTGCAAATCCTTGCACGCCGGTTCGATTCCGGCTCGGGCCTCCACATTCTCAGTTCCGTCGCTGGTTTCCCGCTCTCGACTTATGCGCGCTGCTGCGGCTAAAGCAGCGGCATGATGAAGCTGTTTATCGGGAATAAAGCCTATTCGAGCTGGTCGCTGCGCGGCTGGCTGGCGTGCAAGCTGTCCGGCCTGCCCTTCGAAGAGGCGGTCGTCCCCCTCTATGACGAGGCATGGGAAAAGCGGCGCGAGGGCGACGAGTTTGCGCCGTCCTCCGGCAAGGTGCCGATCCTGTGGGATGGCGACGATATTGTCGTGTGGGACAGTCTGGCGATCGTTGAATATCTCAATGAAAAGACCGGGAATGAGAAATTCTGGCCAGCCGATCCCGCCGCGCGCGCCATGGCCCGGTCGATGGCTGCGGAAATGCATTCCAGCTTCGCCGCCCTGCGCCGCGAGCATAGCATGAATATCCGCCAGATTTACGATGCGGTGCCTCCGTCCGAAGCGGTCAAGCAGGATCTGGCGCGCCTGATGCAGCTATGGGCGCAGGCCCGCGCTCGCCATGGCGGCGACGGCGATTTCCTGTTCGGCCCGTTCGGCGCGGCCGACGTCATGTTCGCGCCGGTGGTGACGCGCCTTATCACCTATCAACTGCCCGTGGCCCGTTTTGCCGAAGCCTATATGCACGCCATCATCGCGCACCCGTGGATGCAGGAATGGATCGGCGGCGCGCAGGCCGAAGATTGGGTGATCGACCGGTTCGAGGTGCCGCCGCAGGCGGTGTGATTAAAAAAGGGCCGGGAAGCACGCGCTCCCCGGCCCTAATTCATTGTCACGCCGCAGCGTGGATCAGCCGACGATTTCTTCCGGCTTGAAGAAGAAGGCGATTTCGGTCGCGGCATTTTCTTCGCTGTCCGAACCATGGACCGAATTGGCTTCGATCGATTCGGCCAGTTCCTTGCGGATCGTACCGGCGTCGGCATTGGCGGGGTTGGTCGCGCCCATGATGTCGCGGTTGCGCTGCACGGCATTCTCGCCTTCCAGCACCTGGACGACGACCGGGCCGGAAATCATGAAGGCGACAAGGTCAGCGAAGAAAGGGCGTTCCTTGTGGACGCCATAAAAGCCTTCTGCCTGTTCGCGGCTCATGCGGATGCGCTTCGATGCGACGACGCGCAGACCGGCTTCCTCCAGCATCTTGGTGACGGCGCCGGTCAGGTTGCGACGGGTCGCGTCGGGCTTGATGATCGAAAAAGTGCGCGTGACGGCCATGGCCCTCGATACTCCGAATGGTTGGAAATGCTGGGCGCGCCTTTAGACGGGGCCGGGCCGGGCCGCAAGGGGCTTCGCCTTCGCCCCTTCTATGCCATTTGCAGCCACTTGCGGCCGTCTTGCTTGAAGTAGCGGGATTCGATCCCGTCCTGCTTGGCCAATGCCCGCCAACTCGCCCGCGCCGCCTCGATCGTGCTATCGTCGAAGAAGTGGAATACCCGATCGAAATCGAGCGCCTCGTCGCGCCACAGTCCGTCGGCCAGCGCGACATGGCGCGCACCATTGGCCGCATCGCAGGACGCGCCCAGCAGGATCGGCTGATGCCCCTCCCCGGCCTCGCCCGCGCGGCCATGGGCCAGGAAGCTGTCGGGCGGGCCATTCCACAGCCCGGCGGAAATCCGCTCCAGCCGGTCCGGCTCGTCCGCCACCACCAGCAGGCGCGCGCCCATCGCCAGGATGCGCGCCGCAATGGCGGGCAGCACCTGATCGACGGGATCGCGGCTCAGCTGATAGAAGTCGACCTGCATGGCCTTAAAATCCTAACCCCGTTCGCCCTGAGCTTGTCGAAGGGCTGTTCTTCTTTGCGTAGAAGGACAAGGCTTCGACAGGCTCAGCCCGAACGGGCGTGGGAGCATCTTACTGCTCGAACTTGTCCGCAACAAACTGGTCGAGCAAACGCACGCCATAGCCGGTCGCGCCCTTGTCGAAGGTTGCGCCGGGCTTGTCGGCCCACACCATCCCGGCAATGTCGAGATGCGCCCATTTGACGCCATCGTCGATGAAGCGCTTGATGAACTGGGCGGCGGTGATCGACCCGGCATAACGGCCACCGATATTCTTCATGTCGGCAATCGGGCTGTCGATCAGCTTGTTATAGGCGTCGGACAGCGGGAAGCGCCAAAGCGGTTCGCCAGCCGCCTTGCCCGCGGCGGTCAGATCGTCCGACAGGCCATCGTCGTTGGAGAAAAGCCCGGCATATTGATCGCCCAGCGACACCAGAATTGCGCCAGTCAGCGTCGCCAGATCAACCACCGTATCGGGCGCGTAAGTTTTCTGCGCCCAGGTCAGCGCATCGCACAGCACCAGACGCCCTTCGGCGTCGGTGTTAATCACCTCGATCGTCTGGCCGGACATGGACGTCACAATGTCGCCGGGACGCTGGGCATTGCCGTCGGGCATATTTTCGACCAGCCCGCAAATGCCCACAACATGCGCCTTGGCCTTGCGCCCGGCCAGCGCCTTGATCGCGCCTGCGACCGCGCCCGCGCCGCCCATGTCCCACTTCATGTCCTCCATGCCAGCGGCGGGCTTGATGGATATGCCGCCCGTGTCGAAGGTCACGCCCTTGCCGACGAACACGAGCGGCTTTTCAGCCGCGCCATTCGTGCCATCCCATTCCAGCGCCAGCATCCGCGCGTCGCGCACCGACCCCTGCGCCACGCCGAGCAGCGCGCCCATGCCCAGTGCTTCCATCGCCGGGCGATCCAGCACCGTGATCTTGACGCCCAGCTCAGCCAGATGCTGGCAGCGCGCGACGAAGCTTTCGGGGTAGATGATGTTGGCCGGTTCCGACACGAGTTCGCGGGTCAGGGCCACGCCCGCCGCGACCGCTGCGTGCCGATCCCATGCCGCGCCAGCGTCCGCCGAAACGATCGTCACCGTCGCCAGCGTCGGCTTGGCCTTTTCCGGCTGCCGGGTGCGGTAGGTGTCGATCCGCCAACCGCGCAGCAATGCGCCGAGCGCCAGCCGCGCCGCACCCTCGCCACTCGCGCCACCGACAAACTCGACCGCCGCATGGGTCGCGCCGCTGGTCAGCAGCCGTGCGGTCAATGCGCCACCGGCGCGCTCCAGGTCCGCGTCGCTGCCCGTGCCGGTGCCCAGCAGGACGATGCGCAGCACCTTGCCGCCCTCATCCGCGAAGCTCTCGAACGTCGCGCCCGCTTCGCCTGTAAAGCGCGCCGCCGCAGCGCCCGCCACCAGCGTCGCGGATGCGGCGACCGGCAGGCTGTCCGGCGCGCCCTTGGGCAGGGCCAGGACCAGAGTGTCGGCATCGGGACGGGTCGGGCTGATCGCGATATCCATCAAGGGACCTTTTCTTGTTCGGGCTTTGGGACGTAATCCTTGCCAAATAGTGCGGCTTGTCCCGTCTGGCAAAGGCGTTCGACCGATTTTGCCGGAAAAGAGCGTAGCGCAGCGATTGCGGCGCGCGCCAAGCAATGCGATAGGCAGGCGCTGATACCGCCCCTTCATGAGGCCTGACCTTTTGGCTATCTCCCCTATGTCCCTGTCTTTGCGCCCTGCCCTGCTGATCGGCTGCGCTTTGTCGTGCCTGTCGATCACCGCCCCGGCAATGGCACAGCAACTCAACGAACCACAGGTGCCGATCAGCGCGCCCGACGCTCCCGTTCCGGCGAGCGACGACCAGATCGGCTTTTCCGCCGACGCGCTGCAATATGACAGCAATAGTGAAATCGTCACCGCCAGCGGCGCGGTTCAGTTGCTACGCGACGGCAATCGCCTGCGCGCCGACAAGGTCGTGTGGAACCGCACCAGTGGCAAGGTGGAGGCGATCGGCAATGTCTCGGTCACCGATCCTGACGGCAATATCGCCTATGGCGACCGGTTCGACGTCACCGATACGCTCAAAGACGGCGTGGTCGACAATATGCTGCTGGTCCTCCAGTCGGGCGGTCGGCTGGCGGCAGCGACCGGCACCCGCACCAACGGCATCTACACGCTCAACCGCGCCGCCTATACCGGCTGCGCGGTGGAGGATAGTGACGGCTGCCCAAAGGAACCAACCTGGCAGATCAACGCGGTCAAGGTCGTCTATGACCCGACGCGCGAGCGGGTCACCTACACCAACGCCAATATCGAACTGTTCGGCCTGCCGCTCATCCCGCTGCCCGGCCTGTCCCATCCGGTGGGTGAAGGCGGCGGCAGCGGCCTGCTGGTGCCCAATCTGCGTTATGACCGGAACAACGGCTTTGAAGTGGCCGTGCCCTATTATTTCAAGCTGGCGCCCAATCGCGACCTGACGGTCACGCCGCATGTCTATAGCAACAGCCTGCCCATGCTGGAGGCGGGCTTCCGCCATCTCTATGATCGCGGTGCATATCAGATCACCGGCTATGCCACCTATGGCAGCCGCGTCGCCACCGGCGACACCAGCGGTACGACGCCTGCCGCATCCGAAAAGGATCCGCGCTTCTATCTCGACGCCAGCGGCGGATTGCAGCTGACGCCGGAATGGAGCGTCGATGGATCGATCCGCTTCGCCAGCGATCGCACATTCCTGCGCCGCTACGACATCAGCCGCGACGACCGTCTGCGCTCGACGCTGGGCGCACAGCGAATCGGCCAGAACAGCTATTTCTCGCTACGCGGCTGGGCGGTGCAAACGCTGCGCGCAGGCGATTCGCAGGGGCAGACGCCGATCGCGCTGCCGGTCATCGACTATCGCCTGCGCTTGAAAGACCCGCTGCTGGGCGGCGTGCTGCAATTGCAGGCCAATACGCTGGCCATCACCCGCACCCATGGCCAGGACACGCAACGCGCCTTTGCCGCTGCCGAATGGAATCTGCGCACGCTGACCGGCATGGGGCAGGAAGTGACCTTTACCGGCTATCTGCGCGGCGACGCCTACCACAGCAGCGACAATGCGCTGACAACGACCGCCAGCTATGCGGGCGATCCGGGCTGGCAGGCGCGCGGCATCGCCGCCGCCGCAGTGGACATGCGCTGGCCCTTCATCGGCGAAGCCTTTGGCGGGATGCAGCGGATCGCCCCGCGCGTCCAGATCGTCGCCGCGCCGAAACTCGCCAACCTGTCGCTCCCCAATGAGGATGCCCGCGCCGTCGATCTGGAGGACAGCAATCTTTTCGCGCTCAACCGCTTTGCGGGCTATGACCGGTTCGAGGATTCGACACGTATCACCTACGGCATCGAATATAGCCTTTCCCTGCCCGACTTCTCGCTCCAGACCATCGTCGGGCAAAGCTATCGTCTCAGCAGTCGCACCAGCATCCTGCCCGACGGCACCGGCCTGTCGGATCGCACGTCCGACATCGTTGGCCGCACGACCGTGCGCTACAAGGATTTCATCAGCTTCACCCACCGGTTCCGGCTGGACAAGGATCATCTGGCCGTCCGCCGCAATGAGCTGGACGCGACCGTAGGCAGCAAGAATACCTATGCCATGGTCGGCTATCTGCGGCTCAACCGCGATGCACTGGCCGCGCTGGAGGATTTGCAGGACCGCGAGGAATTGCGGCTGGGCGGGCGTATCCAGTTCGCGCGCTTCTGGTCAGTGTTCGGCTCTACCGTCATAGATCTGACCGATGGGAAGGAAGATCCGCTCAGCATTGCCGACGGTTATGAACCCGTCCGCCATCGCCTGGGCATCGCCTATGAGGATGATTGTCTGACGCTCGGCCTCACCTGGCGGCGCGACTATCAGGCCAATGGTGACGCGCGAAAGGGCAATGCTTTCCAGCTTCGGCTAGCTTTCCGCAATATTGGCATATAAGGATCACCCTTCCCGCTACCCTGTCAGGGCTGGTTCAGGCGGACTGGCGCATTCGTGCCGGACCGTATTGGAGATATTTGCCGACGATGCTGCCTGTCGTTTCCACGCCCACCCGCATGTTTCCGGTCGTTCGTTCGGCCTTGCGCACCCTGTTCCTGTCCTCAGCGCTGCTTGGCGTCGGCGTGCAGGGCGTTTCCGCGCAAACGGTCGATGATGGCGGCGACGTCGCCAGCCAGCAGCTCAACCTGCCCAGGGACGTCACCGTCTTTGGCAAGAGCGACCCCAATGTCCGCAAGGCAACCGCCATCGTCAACGGCCGCATCATCACCGGCACCGACATCGACCAGCGCCTCGCGCTGATCATCACCGCCAATGGCGGAAAGGTGGAAGCGGAAGAAAAAGAGCGTCTGCGGGTGCAGGTGCTGCGCAACCTGATCGACGAAACGCTCCAGATTCAGGAAGCAGCCGCCAACGACATCAAGGTCGATCCGGCTGAAATCCAGCAAAGCTATGAGCGGGTCGCAGCCAATTTCCGCCAGTCGCCAACCCAGTTCGATGCCTATCTGCGCAGCCAGGGCAGCTCGGCCGCCAGCATCAAGCGCCAGATCGAGGGCGAACTGGCCTGGAGCCGCCTGCAACGGCGCAACATCCAGCCCTTCGTCAACGTGTCCGAGGACGAGGTTAAGTCGGTGGTCGATCGGCTGAACGCGGCCAAGGGCAGCGACGAATTCCGCATCGGCGAAATCTATCTGTCGGCGACCCCGGAAAATCGCGAACAGATCCTCGCCAACGCCCGCAACATCATCCAGCAGATCCAGCAGGGCGGCAGCTTTGCCGCCTATGCCCGGCAATTTTCCGAAGCATCGACCGCCGCGGTCGGTGGCGATCTGGGCTGGGTGCGCCCGGCCCAGTTGCCGCCTGAACTCGCCACCGCCGCCGCCGACATGCAGGTCGGCCAGATTGCCGGGCCGATCGAGGTCGCAGGCGGCGTGTCGCTGATCTACGTGATGGACAAGCGCAAGGTGCTGACCGCCGATCCGCGCGATTCGCTGCTCAGCCTGAAACAGCTGTCGGTTCTGTTCCCGCAAGGCACAACCAAGGAGCAGGCGAGCGCCAAGGCCGCAAGCTTTGCCGCCGCGATCAAGGAGATCAAGGGCTGCGGTCAGGCCAATGAGGTTGGCGCAAAGATCGGCGCGGACGTGGTCGACAATGACAATGTGAAACTGCGCGACCTGCCGCCCCAGTTGCAGGAAATCCTGCTCAACCTCCAGGTCGGCGAGGCCACACCCCCCTTCGGCTCCATCACCGACGGCGTGCGCGTGTTGATCGTCTGTGGCCGTGATGATCCGGCGTCGGCCAATGCGCCCAATCCCGAACAGATTATGGCGCAGCTGGAAGAAGAACGGGTCAACAAGCGTGCGCGCATCTATCTGCGCGATCTGCGTCGTGATGCGATCATCGAATATAACTGACGCCGCCCCCCCGGTCGGCCAGCCGCCGCTGCCCTTTGCGGTCTCGCTTGGCGATCCCGCCGGGATCGGGCCGGAAATCGTCGCCAAAAGCTGGGTGATGCGCGACGCGCGTGGCCTGCCGCCCTTCTTTGCGGTAGGCGACGTCGCGGCCCTGCGCGCAGTCTGGCTCGGCCCGATCGCCATGATCAGCGCGCCGGAGGAGGCCGCCGCCGCCTTCGGCTTGGCCCTGCCCTGCCTTCAGGTCGGACAGGCGGGCGAGATCATTCCCGGCACCCCCAGCGTCGATGGTGCGCGCACCGCTTTCGAATCGCTCGAAGCCTCGGTCGGCCTCGCCCGGTCGGGGTCCGCAGCGGGCATCGTCACTGCGCCGGTGGGCAAGGAACAGCTGTATGGCGTGGGCTTCACCCATCCCGGCCAGACCGAATTTGTCGCCGAACGCTGTGGCGTATCGCCGCACAATGCCGTGATGATGCTGGCCGGGCCATCGCTCAAGGTGGTGCCGGTCACGATCCATATTCCATTGAGCGAAGTGCCGTCCGCGCTGACCATCGACCTGATCCGCGCCCGCGCGATCACCACGGCCAAGGGATTGCAAAAGAATTTCGGCATGGCCCGCCCCCGCCTGGCCGTCGCGGGGCTGAACCCCCATGCGGGCGAAGGCGGCGCGCTGGGGCGTGAGGAAATCGACATCATCCGCCCGGCGGTCGAATCGCTGCGCGACGAAGGCTATGACATTGTCGGGCCGCTGGCGGCTGATGGCATGTTCCACACCCGCGCCCGCGAAGCCTATGATGCGGCATTGTGCATGTATCATGATCAGGCGCTGATCCCGATCAAGACGCTGAATTTCGACGATGGCGTCAATATCACGCTGGGCCTGCCGATCATCCGCACGTCGCCCGACCATGGCACCGCGTTTGGCATTGCAGGCACCGACAGCGCCAATCCCGGCGCGATGATCGCTGCGCTTCGCATGGCCGCCGACGCCGCCCGCGCGCGTGCCGCCTATGTCTGCTGAGGCCAAGGTGAAGCTCCCGCCACTGCGGGAGGTGATCGCCATGCACGGGCTTCAGGCCAGCAAAGCGCTGGGGCAGAATTTCCTGCTTGACGAACAATTGCTCGACCGGATCGCCGCCGTTCCGGGCATAATCGACGGCCAGCCCGCGTTCGAGGTCGGCCCCGGTCCCGGCGGCCTGACCCGCGCCATCCTGCGCGCTGGCGCGAAATTGGTCGCAGTCGAGCGTGACCGTCGCTGCCTGCCGGCGCTGGCTGAACTGGACGCCGCCTTTCCGGGCCAGTTGCGCATCCTGTCGGGTGACGCAATGGAAATCGACGCCCGCGCCGAAGCGGGCGATGGCGCGCATATCATCGCCAACCTGCCTTATAATGTCGGCACCGCGCTACTGATCGGCTGGCTGTCGGCCGACTGGTCGCCGCTACCTTGGTGGTCCACCCTGACGCTGATGTTCCAGATGGAAGTCGCCGAACGCATCGTCGCCCAGCCCGGCACCGACCATTATGGCCGCCTCGCCATCCTGTCCCAGTGGCGCAGCGACGCGCGCATCGCGATGAAGGTCCACCGCAGCGCCTTCACCCCGCCGCCCAAGGTCATGTCCGCCGTCGTCCACCTGACGCCCAAGGCCGCACCGGACGGCGTGCAACTCAAACATCTCGAACGCCTGACCGCCGCCGCCTTCGGCCAGCGCCGCAAGATGCTGCGGCAAAGTCTGAAAGGCCTGCCCGGCGCGCTCGACGCACTGGCCGAACTCGGCATCGACCCGCAACGCCGCGCCGAAACCGTCAGCGTCGAAGAATTTGTCGCGGTGGCGCGGGTGTTGGGGCGGTAGGCTTGCACTGCGACCTAGGCGGTTGACTTTCGCTTACATAACATCCGTTCGTGCTGAGTAGGGACTGAGCTTGTCGAAATCCCGTATCGAAGCATCGCGCCCATACGCATCCTTCGATACGCCATTTCGACTTCGCTCAATGGCTACTCAGGACGAACGGATCTGGACAAGGTCACCACCCACCAGACGCACGGGAGGACCGCTGTCCTACACGCCGCCAGCCATGTTACATTGCGCGCGCAGGCTCTTTCTCACCGTCGACACCCAAAACGACCCGCGTAACAATCTATCGAAACCCGATAATAAAATGTCGCATTTGCCGGGAAATGTGCGAAGTTAAGCGCCGCCAATCCTATTTTACGGCGTCTCGGTCGGCACCGTCTTGGGCGCGGTCGGGACGGCTTCCTTGGCGGTCAGCGCCACGGTGGGCGGCCCTTTCTGGATCGCGGCGGCCAGCTTGCCAACGGGCGCGCAGTCGGCCTTGCACAGGCTCTGCGCCTTGGCCAGCACCTCCTTGGCCTTGGCCAGCGCGCCCTTTTCCACCATTGCTTCCCCCTGCCCCGCCAGCGCGGTCACGTCGGTCGGATCAAGCAGCAGCGCTTCCTTGTAAAGCCGGATCGCCTTGCCTTGCAACCCCTGTGCGCGGGCGACCTCAGCCAGATCGACATAGGCAGCCCGGTTGCGCGGATCGACCGCCAGCGCGCTTTCCAACGCATCGGTCGCGCCGTTCAGATTGCCCGCCGCAAAGGCAGCGGCACCGGCTTTCTGCCATTCGATCGAGCGCGGCTCGATCTGCGCGTCGGGACGCTGGGTCAGGCCGACGCTGGACACGGTGGTCAGGACGGCGGCGAGCGCGATGGAGGCGGGGGTAAAACGCATGAGTGTCTCCAGCCATGTTTCAGGCGTTGATGTGGTCCAAGTGTCGCCATTTTGCGGGCGCTTGTCCATGGCCTGTTTCACGCCGCTGCTTTCATGCCGACCGGCGCAGCCGCGCAAAGAAGAAACCGTCGGTGCCATCATGGCCCGGCGTCAGCAGCCATCCTGCGCCATGGGCGCGGCCCAGCGGCATATCCAGCGCCTCCGCCGTCCATCCGTCATGCCGGGTCAGAAAGCCGTCCACCTGATCGCGTCCCTCCTTATCTGTCAGCGCGCAGGTAGCATAGACCAGCGCCCCGCCGGGGGCCAGCAAGGGCGCGGCAAAATCCAGAATACGCGCCTGTTCCGCGACCAGCCGATCGAGCCGCGCCTGCGTCAGCCGCCAGCGCGCCTCCGGGTTACGCCGCCAGGTGCCGGTGCCTGAACAGGGCGCGTCGACCAGCACGACATCGGCCTCCGCCTTCAGACTGTCCAGCCCCCGCCCCTCATGCCCCTGATCGATCAGCAGCGTTTCGATGAAGGTCGCCCCCGCCCGCTCGGCCCGCGGACTGAGCCGCGCCAGTCGCGCGCGGATCGTATCAGCAGCAATCAGCGTTCCCTGCCCCGCCATCGCAGCGGCCAGCGCCAGCGTCTTGCCGCCCGCCCCGGCGCACATATCGACCACGGTCATGCCGGGCGCGACGGCGCAGGCGAGTGCAATCATCTGGCTCCCGCCATCCTGCACCTCGACCAGCCCCTTTTTCCACGGATCGGCCTGTTCGACCGGGAAGCCTTCGGGCAGGCGCAGGCCATCAGGCAATCCGGCGATCGGCTGCGCGTCGGGCAGGTGCGGCGCGACGGCGGCAGGCGTGGCCTTCAGCCGGTTGACCCGCAGATCGACCGGCGCGCGGCCCAGCAGCGCGTCCTGCTCGACCGGCGCAGCCAGCAGCGGCGCGAGCCAGGCTGGCACCGCCCCGGCGCTGGCCCCGACCTCGCCCGGCTCGATCGGCATTGGCGCATGGACCGATCCGTCGAACAGCGCAGCCAGATCCGGCCGTTCCTGCGCCAGCCCGATCATCGCTTCGCGCCCGGTATCAGGCCGCTCGCCCGCGCGCCGGATAGCGTCATAGACATGGTCACGCACCGCCCGCCGGTCCCGCGACCCGGCATAGCGCCGTTCCTTGAAATAGCGCGCGATCAGCGTGTCGGCGGCAGGCCCACCGTCCCGCGCCGACGCGATGATGGCGTCGAGCAGTTCGATCGCAGCCTGAAGGCGGGCGGCGGGGGTCATGACTCCGCTCCCTTCAGGGAGGGGTTGGGGGAGGGCATGTCGCAGTAATCGACGATCAGCACACGCCCTCCCCTAACCCCTCCCGCAAGCGGAAGGGGAATATCATCAGCGCGTCGGATAATTGGGGGCTTCCCGCGTGATGGTGACGTCATGGACATGGCTTTCGGACAGCCCGGCATTGGTGATCTGCACGAAGCGGGCGCGCTCCTGCAGGTCGGGGATGGTGCGGCTGCCGGTATAGCCCATCGCGGCCTTCACGCCGCCGACCAGCTGGTGGATCACATCCTTGGCCGGTCCCTTGAACGGCACCTGCCCCTCAATGCCTTCGGGGACCAGCTTCATCTGGTCCTTGATGTCCGCCTGGAAATAGCGGTCGGCGCTGCCGCGCGCCATCGCGCCGACGCTGCCCATGCCGCGATAGCTTTTATAGGCGCGCCCCTGATAGAGGAAGGTTTCGCCCGGCGCTTCGGCGGTCCCGGCCAGCAGCGATCCGACCATGACGCAGCCAGCGCCCGCCGCCAGCGCCTTGGCCACGTCACCGCTCGTGCGCAGGCCGCCATCGGCAATCACCGGCACACCCAGCTTGGCGGCGGCTTCGGCGGAATCCATGATCGCGGTCAGCTGCGGCACGCCCACGCCTGCCACCACGCGGGTGGTGCAGATCGATCCCGGCCCGATGCCAACCTTCACGCAATCCGCGCCCGCGCCGATCAGCGCACGGGTCGCTTCGGCGGTGGCGACGTTGCCGGCAACCACCTGAACATGGTTGGACAGGCGCTTGACCGCTTCGACTGCGGCGGAAACCTGTTTGCTATGGCCATGGGCGGTGTCGATGACGATCAGGTCGCACTCCGCGTCGATCAGCGCCTCGCTGCGCTCCAGCCCCTTGTCGCCCACCGTCGTCGCCGCCGCGACGCGCAGCCGGCCGGTGCCGTCCTTGGTCGCTTGCGGATAGGTGACCGCCTTTTCCATATCCTTGACGGTGATCAGGCCGACGCAGCGATAAGCATCGTCCACCACCAGCAGCTTTTCGATCCGGCGCTGGTGCAGCAACCGCTTGGCCTCATCCTGGCTGACGCCAGCGGGGACGACGGCCAGATTATCCTTGGTCATCAGCTCGCTGACCGGCTGAGCGGGGTTTTCGGCAAAGCGGGTATCCCGGTGGGTCAATATGCCGACCAGCTTGCCCGATTCTTCCACCACGGGAATGCCGCTGATCTTGTGCCGCTGCATCAGCATCTGCGCGTCGGCCAGCGTTGCGCTGGGCAGGATAGTGATGGGGTTGACGACCATGCCGCTCTCGAACCGCTTGACCGCGCGTACCGCGTCGGCCTGTTCCTCCACCGTCATGTTCCGGTGCAGCACACCGATGCCGCCCAGCTGCGCCATGACGATCGCCATGTCGGCCTCCGTCACCGTATCCATCGCTGACGACAGGATCGGAATGTTCAGCTTTATCTCGCGCGTCACATAGGTGGACGTGTCCGCCTGACTGGGCAGCACGTCGGATTCGCCGGGCTGCAACAGCACGTCGTCAAAGGTGAGGCCGAGGCGGATATCCATGGAAAATGCCACTTTCTGATGCGGAACCTCTGGTTGGTTCCGGGGGATTTGTGGCGGCCCATGTAACCACTATGGGCGCGGACGGCCAGTCCCTTTGGGGCATTTTATTGCGCTGGTGGCAGGGGCATGAAAAAGGGCGCGCAACCTTGCGGTCGCGCGCCCTCTAGATGTCTTGGCGGATCAGGCTCCGGCGGGCGACGGGTTGCCGAACGGTCCCTTGCGCTTGCCCGCGCGGGGAATGGAGGAACCGGCTGCGGGAATGACCGACGGCTTGATCGTCGTGCCATCGTCGCGGGTGATCTCACCCTTTTCCAGCAGCGCCTTGATCTCGTCACCGCTCAGCGTTTCATATTCCAGCATCGCGTTGGCCAGCAGGTGCAGCTGGTCCTCATGACCGGTCAGCAATTCCTTGGCCCGGTTATAGCCCTGCTCCACCAGCCCGCGAATTTCCTTGTCGATCAGCTTGGCGGTCTCGTCCGACATATGGACACGGGCGCTCTGCGAATAGCCAAGGAAGGTCTCGCCCTGCTGCTCTTCATATTGCAGCGGCCCCAGCTTGTCGGACATGCCCCATTGGGTGACCATGTCGCGCGCCAGCTTGGTAGCATATTGAATGTCACCCGAAGCGCCGCTCGACACCTTGTCATAGCCGAAGATAATCTCTTCGGCGACGCGGCCACCCATGGCGACCGCCATGTTCGCGTGCATCTTGTCACGATGGTAGGAATAGCTGTCGCGTTCGGGCAGGCGCATGACCATGCCCAGAGCGCGACCGCGCGGGATGATGGTTGCCTTGTGGATCGGGTCGGACGCCGCCTCATGCACCGAGACGATGGCATGGCCAGCTTCGTGATAGGCGGTCATCTTCTTTTCATCGTCGGTCATGACCATGGAGCGACGTTCCGCGCCCATCATCACCTTGTCCTTGGCCGCTTCAAACTCGTCCATCGCAACCAGCCGCTTGCCGCGTCGCGCCGCCATCAGCGCCGCTTCGTTGACCAGATTGGCCAAGTCCGCGCCGGAGAAACCGGGCGTGCCGCGCGCGATGGTCCGCGGTTCGACGTCAGGGGCCAGCGGCACCTTCTTCATATGGACGGCCAGAATCTTCTCGCGGCCTTCAATGTCGGGACGCGGCACGACGACCTGACGGTCGAAGCGGCCCGGACGCAGCAGCGCAGGGTCCAGCACGTCGGGACGGTTGGTGGCCGCAACGATGATGATGCCTTCATTGGCTTCAAAACCGTCCATCTCGACCAGCAACTGGTTCAGCGTCTGCTCGCGCTCGTCATTGCCATTGCCAAGGCCCGCGCCACGATGGCGACCGACCGCGTCGATTTCATCGATGAACACGATGCAGGGCGCATTCTTCTTCGCCTGCTCGAACATGTCACGGACACGGCTCGCGCCGACACCCACAAACATTTCGACAAAGTCGGAGCCGGAAATGGTGAAGAAAGGCACTCCTGCCTCGCCTGCGATCGCGCGGGCCAGCAGCGTCTTGCCGGTGCCGGGCGACCCGACCAGCAGCGCGCCCTTGGGGATCTTGCCGCCCAGACGAGCGAATTTGGTCGGGTTCTTGAGGAACTCGACAATCTCCTGCAATTCCTCGCGCGCCTCGTCGATGCCCGCGACGTCATCGAACGTGACCTTGCCATGCTTTTCGGTCAGCAGCTTGGCCTTCGACTTGCCAAAGCCCATCGCGCCGCCCGCGCCGCCGCCCTTTTGCATCTGGCGCAACACGAAGAAGGCGATGCCAAGGATCAGCAGGAAGGGAAGCGACTGGTAGATGAGGATCATCCAGAAGCTGGGCTGTTCTTCGGCTTGCCCCGAATATTTGACTCCATTGTCGTCAAGCAGGGTCGTGAGGCCCGGATCGCTGACAGGAATGGTGTTGAACTTCTGGCCGCTGGCCAGCGTGCCCGAAATCTTGTTGGGCGCGATGGCGACGTCCTTGACCTGCCCTTCCTGCACTTTCGAGCGGAATTCGGAATAAGCGATCCCTGTCCCGGCAGTGGAGGCGGAACGGCTGTCGAACATGGACACGAACAGCAACAGGGCGACAATCACCCCTGCCCAAATCATCGCGCTCTTGATCCAGGGATTGCCCTGCGGGTCTTTCTCGTCGTTCATCATCACTCTCTTTCACCCGCCAAGATAGGGCGCGTCGGCCAAAGCGCAAGCTTGGGCCTGACCCTATATGGCAAGGATTAACCGACGGTGAGTTGGACAATGACAAGATAGGCCAACCCCAGCGCCAGCCCCGCAGAAAGGCCGCACAGAAGATAGCCCAGGTAGAGCAGCAGCGGCGGGTGAGGACGGGCCAGCTTATGATTACGTTGCGCTGCCGAAAGAATGACACTGGCCAACAGGCCATAGGTCAGGGCCGCAAATTCCATCATTGCTGCAAATCTCCGCTTATCTCCGGCCAGAATGACGCATGGGAGGCATTAAGGAAAGACTGTTGCGGCGCACAAAAACGGCAGGCCGTTGGGTTCATGCGTCGGGTTGCGGAACTTTTTGGGAATCGGCGCGTGGCGGCGCGGGGCGTAACGTCCAGACCGACCCGCCCCGCAGCAGCCAGTCCCCCAGATTCGCTTGTCCGCCAACCTGCGCCGCGCCGATCGCGCGATCCAGCGCATCGCCCCGCGGGATGGCCGCATCGGGCGCAGCGGCGTGCAGCATGTGGAGGATCAGACGGCGCAGATATTCGCGCGGCAGGTCAGTGCGATCGAGCCGCCACTGCGCGCCGTCCCGCTCGACATGACGCGCCGCCAATTCAACAACGCTCCAGTCCAGCGCAGCCTCCGCCTCCGCCAGCGCCGCTGCGCTGCGGGCTGCGGCTTCCGGGTTCAGCCAGTCCGCGCCTGCCAGCGCAGCACGCAAGGCCGCTCGGTCGAACCGTGGGTCGGCATTGGAAGGATCATGGACATGCGGCAGCGCTTCACGATCCACCAGTTGCTGCAACACGGCCTTGCGTACCCCCAGCAGCGGGCGGATGACGGTGCCGGATCGCCCGCGCACCCCGGCCAGACCACCAACCCCCGACCCTCGGTTGAGCCGCATCAGCAGGGTTTCAAGCTGATCGTCGGCATGATGGGCCGTCATGATCCAGTCGATGCCCTGCGCCAGCCGCCATTGTTCGATCAGCGCATAACGCTGCGTGCGCGCCCAGGCCTGAATGTTGCCAACGGGCGGTGTATCGGGCGTCGCGACACGGTGAGCGATGCCCTGCCCCGCGCACCAGTGCGCGACCATGGCCGCTTCGTCGGCGGAAACCGGGCGCAGGCCATGGTCGATCGTAATCGCCTCGATCCGCCCGGCAAAGGCACGAGCCGCCAGATAGAGCAGCGCCATGCTGTCCGGCCCGCCCGACACCGCAACGCCAAAGCGCGCCGCCGGGTCATCGCTGACCAGCGCGTGGGTCACCGCGATCAGCCGGGCTTGCAGGCCAGCGCGGTCACTCGTCAGCTGCACTTCGCCCTGGCGCGGCCCTTGTCCATCATGCCACGCAGGCTAACGGACAGGCTCGTTCCATAGACCTGCTCCAGCTCTGCATAGACTTTGCAGGCGTCGGCAGGCTTTTTGAGCTGGATCAGCGCTTCGCCCAGATAGGCCAGGCTGTCAGGCGCGCGGTCGCCGCGTGGGCGCTTCTGGTAATTTTCATAGAAAGCGACCGAGGCAAGAGCAGGCTTGCCGTCGTCCAGATAGGCACGGCCAAGCAGGTTTTGCGCACGGCTGACAACGGATGCGTCGCCATATTTGTCGACGGTGGCCTTCAGCTGCGCCTGCGCTTCGGGATAAAATTTTGCGTCCCACAGACGATAACCATAGCTGTAGGAATCCATCGGCGCGTCGCCGGTATCAGGCCGCTCGATCGCGGCGATCGCCGCTTTACGGGCTTCGCTGGCGGCCGGTGTTGCGGGCGCGGCCTTGGGTGCAGCTGGCTTGGCCGCGACCGGCGCCGGGTCGGCCGCAACAGGCGCAGCCGCCGTCGGCTTTACTTCGGGCGGAGTTTCGGGCTGGAGCAGGCGGCCTTCGATCTCGGCCTTATATTTGGTGAAAGCCTCTTCCAGCTGCTTGAGCTTGAAGCTGTTTTCCTCGACCTGGCCAGTGATTGACGCCAGCTGCGATTCCAGCGCGCCGACGCGCGCGGTCAGGTCCGAAATGGGCGAAGAGGATGGCGATCCAGGCGCGAGCGTCGGGGCAGCGGGACGGACAATCTGCGCTTCGATAGGCGCGCCTGCCGGAAACACTTTGCGCTGGACCGCCTTCATTTCCTTTTCCAGCCGGTCGACCCGCACCTCGACCGGCGCGGTTTGCGCGATGGCGGATGGCGCGATCGCCAGCAGCAGTGGCGCGCTCCATGCCAGGCAGGAGGTCGCGAAAAAGGCGTGACGCATGATATTCCCCGACTAACTCTATCGCCTTAACCATAAGGCGTTATTTCGCGCGGTAAAGCGTGACGTTCAGCCGCCCGTGCCATCGCCCGATGCAGCCGGTGCCGGTGCCGGTGCGGGCGGAGCGGACGCAGGCGCTGCGGCGGGTGCCACGTCGCCAGCCGACGGTGACGCGGTTTGACGCGGGGTCGCCCGGCGCTGCGCAGGACGGGACGACGGCGTTGCAGACGAAGCAGCAGCGGCGGGCGCGGCAGCGGCTGTGCCACGCGCCAGCAGCGCTTCGGCACTGACCGGCACATCGGCAATCGTCCGATCCGGCGCGCCCAGCGGCGCAACGACCTTGCCCCCGACGGTGACGCTCAGCGATTGCGGCCGCCCGGTCAGGATCATCGGGTTACGCGCGCCCGCTGGCAGGGTGAAAGCCTCGCCCTTTTTGAGCAAGCCGTCCTTCAGCCGTTCGCCCGCTTCATCATAGATGCGCAGCCAGACGTCGTCGATGGCGGTAAAGACGACCGGCTGTGCGGCAGGCGCGACCCGCGCGGCGCTGGCGGCGGCGGGGGCTTTGGCCTTTGCCTGTTCCTGGGCGATTTCCTCGCCGGTCGGCGGCGTCAGCGATTGCGAGCGCCAGAGCGTATAACCCGCGATCAGGACAAGGACGATGATGGCCGCGGTCCAGGCCAGCGTGCGCGACGGCACGCGCGCGGGATCGACCGGCTCGAACGCTTCGTAGCGATTGGCGCCCATGTCGCTGCTATGCACCGCCTGACGCACTTCGGCGGCAATCGCCACCTCGTCCAGATCGACCGCGCGGGCATAGGCGCGCGCGAAACCGACGGCATAGGGGATGCCAGGCAGGGCGGCATAATCGTCGCGCTCGACCGCTTCGAGCTGCCGCAGCGCGATGCGCGTGCGGGTGGCGACCTCCGCCAGCGACAGGCCCAACGTCTCCCGCGCAGCACGCAATTTCGCGCCGGGGGTGTCGGGCTGCATTTCCGGTGCGCGGTCCGCACCGGTGTCCAATTCTGTTTCGTCTGCCATGCTGCTCCGCGACCTTCGATGGTCGGTCTTGTCTCACTGTGGGACGGGGATTGTCAACGGCGCGCCGCGCCCTAGCGGCTCACCTCACCCCAGTTCGATGTTCCTTTCGACCGCCCACTGGGTCAGCCGCGCCCGGATGTCGCGCGCGCCGCCGTCCAGCAATTCGCGCATCAGCGCCTGCAACTCGGCGGCATCGATCGCGCGGATCATCGCCTTGACCGGCCCGACCGAGGCGGGGGTGATCGACAGGCGGCGAATACCCAGGCCCACCAGCGCCATGGCTTCGAGCGTGCGCCCGCCCATTTCGCCGCAGACACCGACCGGAACCTGATAGTCCTTGCAGGTCCGCACCACCCGGTCGAGGAAGCGCAGTATCGCGATGCTGAGCCAGTCATAGCGTTCGGCCAGGCGCGGATGGGCGCGGTCGGCTGCAAACAGAAACTGTGTCAGGTCATTGGTGCCGATCGACAGGAAATCGAGCCGGGGCAGCAATATGTCCAGAACCTCGGCCAGCGCAGGCACCTCCAGCATCGCACCATATTTGACCGCGATCGGCAGCTTCTTCCTGCGTTCCTGCAACCATAAACGCTGATGTTCGACCAGCGCACGCGCCTCCTCATATTCCCAGGGTTCCGACACCATCGGGAACATGACATGGAGCACCTTGCCCGCCGCCGCCTCCAGCAGGGCGCGCGCCTGCGCCTTCATCAGCCCGTCGCGGTCGAGCGCCAGCCGCAGCGCGCGCCAGCCCATCGCCGGATTATCCTCCAGCTCCTCATCTTCACGCTGCATATAGGGCAGCGCCTTGTCGCCGCCGATATCGACGGTGCGGAAGATCACCGGGCGATCGCCCGCTGCGTCCAGCACATCCTTGTAGAGCCGCTGCTGCTTTTCGCGCTGCGGCAGGGTGGCCGACACCAGAAACTGGAATTCCGTGCGGAACAGGCCGATGCCGTCCGCCCCCACCATGTCGAGCGCCTGCGCGTCCTCGCGCAGGCCCGCATTGACCATCAGCTCCACCCGCTGCCCGTCGGCGGTGACCGATGGAAGGTCGCGCATGGCGGCAAATTCGGCGCGGCGCTTTTGCGTCACATGCAGCTTATTGTCGAACGCCTCGTCCATGTCCGCCGTCGGACGGACCAGCAGCGCATTGGCATTGACGTCCATCAGGATGAGGTCGCCCTCATTCACCAGATGGCGGATGTCGCGCACGCGGCCCAGCACCGGCACGCCCATGGCGCGCGCGACGATGGTGACATGGGCGGTCAGCGATCCTTCCTCCAGGATCACGCCCTTCAACCGGCGGCGATCATATTCCAGCAGTTCGGCCGGACCCAGATTGCGCGCGATCAGGATCGCGTCCTGCCGCAGGCCCATCTGCGCCGCCGTACCCAGCTGCCCCGACACGATCCGCAGCAGACGGTTGGCCAGATCCTCCAGATCGTGCATCCGGTCCGACAGCAGCGGATCGTCAATCTGGCGCATCCGCATCCGGGTGCGTTGCTGCACCCGCTCGATGGCCGCCTCGGCGGTCAGGCCGCTGTCGATCGCTTCATTGATCCGGCGGGTCCAGCCTTCGTCATAGGCGAACATCTTGTAGGTTTCCAAAACCTCCTGATGCTCACCCTCCATCCCGAATTCAGCAGCGCCGGTCATCCGGTCAATCTGTTCGCGCATCTTGGCGAAGGCGGAAATGACCCGCTGCCGCTCGGCCTCGGTATCTTCCGCGACCGTATGTTCGATATGGACGCGCGGCTGGTGGAATACCGCATGGCCGCGCGCCATGCCCATCACCAGTTGCAGCCCGTGCAGCATCGTCGTGCCGGTATCGGTGACGCGCTGGTCGCTTGGCCCGTCATCGGCCAGTTCCGCGTTCGCGATCAGTTCCGCCATCACCATCGCGACGGTCTGGAGCGCCTCTATCTCCACTTCTTCATATTTGCGCGGTTCGGCATGTTGCACGCACAGCACGCCGATCGCCCGTTCGCGCCGCACGATCGGCACGCCGGCAAAGCTGTGGAACAGCTCCTCCCCGGTTTCGGGGCGATAGCTATAGTCCGGGTGTGACGCGGCCTCGTCCAGGTTCAGCGTTTCGACATTGGTGGCGATCAGGCCGACCAGCCCCTCCCCCATCGCCATGCGGGTGACATGGACCGCCTCCTGCTTGAGGCCGCGCGTCGCGAACAGTTCCAGCACGCCTTCGCGCACCAGGTAGATGGAGCAAACCTCGCTCGACAGCGACTGGCCGATAATCTCCACCACCTTGTTCAATTTGGCCTGCGCGCTGGTGCGCGACGCCATCACTTCCTGAAGGCGGGTGAGGATCTGGCGAGCGGCGGCGGCGGGTGTGCTGGGCATGGCGTCAGCGCTATCAGATCGGCGGCCTGCTTTCCAAGGCGATTCATGCAGCGCGATAGTTAGCAGAGGTCATTTGCATGGCGGAAACATTCTGTACAATCGTCTAAGAATGCAAAATCGGCTTTCAGGGAGAATGGGACCATGGCGACATCAGGTGAAACGGCGTTTGAACGCGATCTTCTGGACCGGGGTTATTCGCGGCGGCAACTGGCCAAGGCGACCGCGCTGCTGGGCGCTGGCGCCGCGGCGATCCGTGCGACCAGCGCCGTGGCGCAGCAGGCGGCCAAGCCGGTCGCTGGCGCTGTCCGAATCGGCGCGAATGAATGCTGGACCGGCCCTTTCCCGGTCGCGGCCGAAGCCGCGTTCAAGCTGGTGACCGAGGGCAATCGGTATGAGCCCGACAATGAGCATCAGAAATTATTTGATGCCGTGGCAGCTGTCGAGGGGGTTCCCGCCGATCGTATCGTCGCCTGGCCCGGATCGTCCGATCCGCTAAGCCGCGTCGCGATCGCCTTTGCCTCGCCCACGCGCGGCATCGTGACGGCCGACCCGACCTATGAGGCAATCTGGCGGACCGGCGACTGGCTGGGCGCGAAAGTGACCAAAGTGCCGCTGACCAAGGATTATGCCCATGACGTCAAGGCGATGCTGGCGGCTGATCCCAATGCCGGGCTTTATTATGTCTGTTCCCCCAACAACCCGACCGGCACGGTAACGCCGATCGCGGACATCCAGTGGCTGGCGGACAACAAGCCCAAGGACGCGATACTGGTAGTGGACGAGGCCTATATCCACTGGACCGAGACCGGCACCGCCGCCAGCATGGCCGCGACCCGCGATGATGTGATCGTGCTGCGCACCTTCTCGAAGCTGTTCGGCATGGCCGGGATGCGGCTGGGCCTGACCTTTGGCGCGCCCGCGCTGATGGAAAAGATGATGCGTTATGATGGCGGGCAGGTGACCGGCATGCTGCCGATGACCGCCGTGGCGTGCGGCACGGTGTCGGTCGCGCAGGCTGACCTCATCAAGGCGCGCCGCGCGGAGATGAACGCCAATCGCGACAAGGCGATCGCCTTCCTGACCAAGAAGAAGATCAAGGTCATCCCCGGCAGCCACGCCAATATGTTCATGATCGATTGGGGCAAGCCCGCCAAGCCCATGGCCGACGCGCTGCTGGCGGAAAATGTGCAGATTGGCCGCAGCTGGCCGATCTGGCCCAATGTCTCGCGCGTGTCGGTGGGGTCGGCGGCGGAAATGGACGCTTTCTGCGCGGCAGTCGACAAGGTGTGGAAAGCGTAACGTCACGCCCCTCTTCACCACCATAAATTTTACAAACTCTGGCGGCGGCGCATTGCGGAAATGCGCCGCCGCTTCGTTTATCCCCATGAACCCCCGGAACGAACGCCCGGATGGCTGGACAAAGGGACGTAACGACATGACCATGATGCTCGACAAGGAAGCCAGAGACGATCTGATCGAACGCGGCTATTCGCGCCGCCAGCTGGCCGAAGTGGCCGCGCTGCTCGGCGCTGGCGTTGCCGCCAGCACGTTGCTGGGCAATGCTGCGATGGCGCAGCAGCAGGCCGGGCGCGGCATCAAGGGCGCGGTGCGGATCGGCGCGAACGAATGCTGGACCGGCCCCTTCCCGTCCGGCGTCGCCGCCGCCGCCGAAGCTGCATCCTTTGGCAACTGGTATGATCCCGACAATTATCGCGGCGACCTGGTCAAGACTGTCGCCACGGTCGAGGGTATCCCCGAAAGCCATGTCATGCCCTGGCCCGGTTCGGGCGGCCCGCTGGTCAGCATCGTGGCGGCCTATTGCTCGCCGACCAAGGGTCTGGTCACCGCCGACCCGACCTTCGAATCCGCCTGGCGCACCGCCGACTATATGAAGGCCCCCATCGCCAAGGCACCCCAGGCCATCGGCAAGGGCCATGACGTAAAGGCAATGCTGGCCGCCAATCCCAATGCGGGCCTCTATTATATCTGCACGCCCAACAACCCGACCGGCACGATCACGCCGCTGGCCGACATCCAGTGGCTGCTCGACAACAAGCCCGCCGATTCCATGTTGCTGGTGGACGAAGCCTATCTCCACTTTTCGGAAAGCCCCAGCGCCGCGACGCTGATCGGCACCCGCAAGGACATCATCGTCATGCGGACCTTCTCCAAGCTGTTCGGCATGGCCGGCGTGCGCCTGGGCCTGACCTTCGCCGATCCCGAAGTGCAGAAACGCATCATGCTGTTCGGCCCGGCGGCGGGCGGTCTCGCCATCACCGCGATGCATTGCGGCAATGCGGTCTATACCGAAGCCGCCCTCATCAAGGCGCGCCGTAACGAGATGATCGCCAATCGCGAGGAAACCATCGCCTGGCTCACCAAGAAAGGCATCGAGGTCCACCCCGGCAGCCAGGCCAATATGTTCATGGTGAACTGGAAAAAGCCCGCCAAGGACATGCAGGCCGCGCTGCTGGCGACCCCGGAAAAGGTGCAGATCGGCCGCAGCTGGGCGATCTGGCCCACCGTATCCCGCGTCACCGTAGGCTCCGCCGACGACATGGCCAAATTCCGCGCGGCGGTCGACAAGGTCTATAAAGCGTAAGGCATCCCCTTTCCTTACGAAACGAAGAAGGGCGTCCGGGCAACCGGGCGCCCTTTTTGGTGGGGGGAGAACTGGTCAATTGATGAGTATGAACCAGAGACTTTCCAATTTTCGAAGGCTTATGGTGTGTTGGATGCGCCATGTTTGTCATTTTGCGGACCCATTTCCGATCCCGGAAGCACTGAAGCAGGCCATGCCTACCAGCAAAAATAGTCACTCTATAATTCGATTATTGACGAAATATCGTTAAATGTGTCATTATAATCCCAAACGAGGGATACCATGCTTTACAAGCTAGAAGTCGAAAATTTCTTCTCTATCCGCGACCGGCAGATGCTTGACCTGTCAGTGGATGGGAAGGTCCCTGACCCCGAAGGCCGCTACGCCCCGATTTTCGAGGGTGCGGATGTGCGCGCGCCGAAGGTCATTGCCCTCTATGGCGCGAATGCCTCTGGCAAAACGACGATGCTGCGCGCGCTCGAATTCGTCGTAACTATGATCCGCGACAGCGTAGCGCGCACGGCCCCCGGCTTTGTCGGCATCGAGCGTTTCAATGACCTGGGTTCTGCCAATCGTCCTATCCGGTTCGCGATCGAGCTGGGCGGCTTAATGAATCTGACGCCAGACGTCTTTCAGCGTGCGCTTAACGGCGAAAAAGTCGAGCAAGGTACTTACCGCTACGAGCTAGAAATTGAACTCAAAGAAGGGCTTGCAGTGCGAATCGCGTCCGAGGCGCTGCGTCAGAAGCCGAACGGCCAAGGAAAATGGCAGCGCGTCTATGAACGCGACGCCGAGGGTAAGGTAAAGGACTCCAAGACATTCAGCCTGTCGGGCTTTCAACACCTAGTAAAAACACTTGCTGGTAATCACACAGTGTTGTCGTCTTTCGCGAAGTTTCAACATCCGACCGCGCAGCTTCTTGTGGACATGGCGCGCAAAGTTTATTTTCAGATTGAGCCTGTACACTCGTTCGCAGACGGCGACGTCATCGACTATCTGAAGAACAAACCGACCGTCGTCTCCAGACTCAAGGACGAGCTGAGTCGCATCGACGTTGGCGTGGAAGGCGTGCGCTTTCAAGCAACAGACAACGGACCCATGCTGCTGTTCAAACACGCGGGGCTTGAGGTCGAAATGCAGTGGTGGATGGAAAGTCATGGCACGCGGGCCTTCATCAAAATGTTCCCCTTCATCATGAGCGCACTCGATACTGGCGGCATCGCCGCAATCGACGAAATGGACTCGGCTATTCACCCGATCATGCTGCCGGAGCTGGTACGTTGGTTTTACGCGACATCAGGGCGCAACAACTTCGATGCGCAGCTTTGGCTCTCTTGCCATTCCGCCTCACTACTTGATGACCTCAACAAGGAGGAAATCGTGATCTGTGAGAAGGACCGGCAAGGGCGCAGCCACTTTTACAGCCTCATGGATGTCAAGGTGCGCCGAGACGAGAACCACTACCGCAAATATCTAAGCGGTGCATATGGCGGGGTCCCACACTTCGGATGAGCCGTCGTCGTCCACCGTATATAGCGCTTCGCCGTCCGATTTACATCGGGTGTGAGGGAGTTTCAGAAGTCGGTTATGCCGGCTTTCTACAAGACCTGATCCGTGATGCCAACTTGCCTGTCCACCTGCATATTGACGAATTGGGGCCAGGAACCGGCGATCCGCTGTCACGCATTGAGATGGCAGCGCTGCGCCTGAAGCAGCTCCAGAAGAAACGTAGCGCACCAGCAGAACGCTTCGCTCTCTTGGATTTTGATCAGGCCGAACGTGATCCGCAACGAGCCGAGCGAGCGCTCAGACTTGCCGCCGACAACGAGATCATGATTGTCTGGCAACGGCCCTGCTTTGAGGCAGTGTTGCTGCGCCATCTGGAAGGCAAAGCCGCCAACCGGCCGCCCGACACACCGGGCGCATTGAGGGCGCTCGAAAGAGAATGGCCAGAATATAGAAAGGGAATGACACGAGCCAATCTCGCCCGCCGAATTGATCGGGATGCTGTTCTAAGGGCAGCAGATGTCGAGGCCGAGCTAAAAGCCTTGCTCCACTGCATCGGCGTTCTCTAGAGACCGGCCAGCATTACTCGCGGGGCCAACGTCCATCCCATATTCGCACATGCCCCACCCCCCCTCAATCCAAATTCGGCCTTAGATACCGCTCCGCCGTATCGATATCGATCCTCCGCCGCACCGCATAATCCTCCAGCTGGTCGCGCCCGACCCGCGCTACGCCGAAATATTCGGCCTGGGCATGACCAAAATAGAAGCCGCTGACGGCGGCGGTGGGCAGCATCGCGAAGCTTTCGGTCAGGGTAATGCCGGTCGCGTGGTGGGCGTCCAGCATCTCGAACAGGATCGGTTTCAGGCTATGTTCCGGGCAGGCGGGGTAGCCCGGGGCCGGGCGGATGCCGCGATATTGTTCCTTGATCAGGGCTTCGTTGGTCAGCTGCTCTCCTTCCGCATAGCCCCAGAGCGCGGTGCGGACATAATGGTGGAGGCGTTCGGCGAAGGCTTCGGCCAGGCGATCTGCCAAGGCTTTCAGAAGAATGTCCGAATAGTCATCGATCGCGGCCTTGAACCGGGCCAGATGCGGTTCGATGCCGTGCATCCCGACGGCAAAGCCACCCATCCAGTCGCCGTCATGGCTGATGAAGTCGGCGAGGCACATGTTCGCGCGGCCTTCGCGCTTCTGGATCTGCTGGCGCAGCATCGGCAGGGTATAGTGCTTCTCATCCTCGACATGGACGATGATGTCGTCGCCTTCGCGGCGGCAGGGCCACAGGCCCGCGACGCCGCGCGCGACCAGCCATTTTTCTTTAACGATCCGGTCCAGCATCGCCTGCGCGTCCGCAAACAGGCTGGAGGCGCTTTCGCCCACCACCGGATCGGTCAGGATCGCCGGATAATTGCCCGCCAGTTCCCAGGCGCGGAAGAAAGGCGTCCAGTCGATATATTGGATCAGATCCTTCAGATCCCAGTCGGGGAAGCGATGGACGCCGGGCAGGCGCGGGCGCGGGGCTTTCAGGCTCTCGTCAATCTCGAACGCATTGGCGCGGGCGTCTTCCAGCGGCACGAGCGCGCTCTGTCCCTTGTTCGCGCGGGCGACGCGGACATGCTCATAATCATCCTTGGTTTTCTGGACGAAATCGTCGCGCTGGGTTTCGGACACGAGCGCCGTCGCCACGCCGACCGCGCGGCTGGCGTCGAGTACATGGACGACCGGGCCGGTATAGGAAGGGTCGATGCGCAGCGCGGTATGGACTTTGGAGGTGGTCGCGCCGCCGATCAGCACCGGCATGGTCATGCCCGCGCGCTGCATTTCGGTGGCGACCGTCACCATCTCGTCCAGCGAGGGGGTGATAAGGCCCGACAGGCCGATCATGTCGGCGTCATGATAGTTCGCGGCCTTGATGATGTCATGCCAGGGGACCATCACCCCCATGTCGACCACTTCAAAGCCGTTGCACTGGAGGACGACGCCGACGATATTCTTGCCAATGTCATGGACGTCGCCCTTGACCGTGGCCATGATGATCTTGCCCTTGCCCTTGGCGCCCGGTTCCTTGGCCGCCTCGATAAAGGGCAGCAGGTGCGCGACCGCTTTCTTCATGACGCGGGCGGATTTGACGACCTGGGGCAGGAACATCTTGCCCGCGCCGAACAGGTCGCCAACGACGTTCATGCCGTCCATCAGCGGGCCTTCGATCACATGGATCGGCTTGTCGGCGGTCAGGCGGGCTTCCTCGGTATCATCGACCACATACATGTCGATGCCCTTGACCAGCGCATGTTCCAGCCGCTTGGCGACCGGCCAGCTGCGCCAGGCTTCGGCGGCCTTGTCCGCCACCGCGTCCGTGCCGCGATATTTTTCCGCCAGCGTGACCAGGCGGTCGCCCGCTTCAGGATCGCGGTTGAGGACGACATCCTCGCAGGCGGTGCGCAGTTCGGGGTCGATCGTGTCATAGACGTCGAGCTGGCCAGCGTTGACGATCGCCATGTCCAGCCCGGCGGGGATGGCGTGGTAGAGGAATACGCTGTGCATCGCGCGGCGGACGGGCTCGTTGCCGCGGAAGGAGAAGCTGAGGTTCGACAGGCCGCCGGAGATGTGGACGTGGGGGCAGCGGGCCTTGATCTCCTTGCACGCCTCGATGAAGTCGACGCCGTAGTTGTTATGCTCCTCAATCCCCGTCGCGACCGCGAAGATATTGGGATCGAAGATGATGTCCTCCGGCGGGAAACCGATGGTCATCAGCAGCTTGTAGGCGCGCTCGCAAATCTCGACCTTGCGCTCTTTCGTGTCCGCCTGCCCCGTTTCATCGAACGCCATGATGACTGCAGCGGCGCCATAGGCCATGCATTTGCGGGCATGGAACAGGAAGGCCTCCTCGCCCTCCTTCATGCTGATCGAATTGACGATCGGCTTGCCGGATACGCATTTGAGACCGGCTTCGATGACCTCCCATTTGGAGCTGTCGATCATGACGGGGACGCGGCTGATGTCCGGTTCCGACGTCATGAGTTTCAGGAAGGTCGTCATCGCCTCGACTGCGTCGAGCAGCCCCTCGTCCATGTTGACGTCGACGATCTGCGCCCCATTTTCCACCTGCTCACGCGCGATGTCGATGGCGGTGGCATAATCGCCCGCCATGATCAGCTTCTTGAACTTGGCCGATCCGGTGACGTTGGTGCGTTCACCGATATTGACGAAGGTGGCGGTGGATTTGGTGGTCATTTTATTACCTGCTCCCCTCCCGCTTGCGGGAGGGGCTGGGGGTGGGGATTTCTGGGGGCAGTGCCAAGATCGGCCCACCCCCTAACCCCCTCCCGCAAGCGGGAGGGGGAACATGACTAGGCAGCGATATGCATCGGCTCCAGGCCCGCCAACCGCGTGACGACCGGCAGCTCCGGCACCACACGCGGCTTATGCCCGTCGAGCGCCTTCGCCACCGCGCCGATATGCGCGGGCGTCGTGCCGCAACAGCCGCCGACCATGTTGACCAGCCCTTCGTCCACCCATTCGCGGATCAGTCGCGCTGTGGTGGCGGGCAGTTCGTCATATTGGCCCAGTTCATTGGGCAGCCCCGCATTGGGATAGGCCAGGATCAGCGTATCGGCGTTCTTGGACAGCTCGGCCAGATACGGCCGCAGCAAATCCGCGCCGAACGCGCAGTTCACGCCGATGGTCAGCGGCTTCAGATGGCGCAGCGAATACCAGAAGGCGTTGATCGTGTGGCCCGAGAGATTCCGACCCGACATGTCGGTGATGGTGAAGCTGAGCATCAGCGGCACGGAGCGGCCCGCCGCTTCCTCCGCCTCGCGCGCGGCCATACCCGCTGCCTTGGCGTTCAGCGTATCGAAGCAGGTTTCGACCAGCAGGAAATCGACCCCGCCCGCGATCAGCGCCTCGCACTGCTCGCGATAGTCGGCTTTGAGCGTATCATAATCGACCTCGCGAAAGGCGGGGTCGTTGACGTCGGGGGAGATGGAGAGCGTCTTGTTGGTCGGGCCGATCGAACCGCAGACGAAGCGCGGCTTGCCGTCCTTTGCCGTCGCCTTCTCGCACGCGCTGCGCGCCAGCTTGGCCGCTGCGATATTGATGTCCCACACCAGATGTTCGCAGCCATAATCGGCCATCGCGATCTTGGTCGAACTGAACGTGTTGGTCTCGATCATGTCGGCGCCCGCTTCCAGATAGGCGCTGTGGATGCCTTCCACGATGTCGGGCCGGGTCAGGCAGAGCAGGTCGTTATTGCCCTTCTGGTCCTTGGGCAAATCGAGATCACCGCGATAATCCGCTTCGGTCAGGCCATGCTTCTGGATCGACGTGCCATAGCCGCCGTCGAAGATCAGAATCTTGTCTGCGGCCAGCGCGCGCAATGTCTGTTCAGCGCTCATGCTGCTGTCTCCAATGATATGTTCGCCCGCAAGCCCAGCAAATGGCAGATCGCAAAACTGAGTTCCGCGCGGTTGAGCGTGTAGAAATGAAAGTCGCGCACGCCGCCGCCATAGAGGCTGCGGCACAATTCCGCCGCGATCGTCGCCGACACCAGCTGGCGGGAGGCGGGATGATCGTCCAGCCCTTCAAACAGGCGGCCCATCCAGCTGGGCACCTGCGTATTGCACATCGCCGCCATACGCTGCGTCGCGGCGAAATTGCTGACCGGCATGATGCCCGGCACGATATCCGCCGTGATGCCCGCCGCCAATGTCTTGTCGAGGAAGCGGAAATAGGCGTCGGGGGTAAAGAAGAATTGCGTGATGGCGCGGGTCGCACCGGCGTCCAGCTTGCGCTTCAAATTATCAAGGTCGCTCTGCGCACTGGCGGCTTCGGGATGGACTTCGGGATAGGCCGACACGGAAATTTCGAACGGATGACGCTGCATCAGTCCTTCGACCAGTTCGGCCGCACCCTTATACCCGTCCGGGTGCGGCTCGAACGTGCCGCCCGCTTCCGGCGGATCGCCGCGCAGCGCAACGATATGGCGCACGCCCGCTTCCCAATAAGCGTCGGCGATTTCGCCAATCTCTGCCTTGCTCGCCCCAACACAGGTCAGGTGTGCCGCAGCCGCCAGCGGCGTTTCCCGCGCGATCCGCGCCACCGTATTATGGGTGCGCTCGCGGGTCGAACCGCCCGCGCCATAAGTCACGGACACGAATTTGGGCTGGAGCGGCGTCAGCGTCTCGATTGCCGACCAGAGCTGGGCTTCCATCTTCTCCGTCTTGGGCGGGAAGAATTCAAAGCTGACATGGCAGTCGCCCGCAAGGTCCGCATAAAGCGGGGCGACAGGATCGTTCAAAGTCATGCGGAAATCCGTCCTTCTTGCTGCTGGACAGGCGTTTGCTTGCGTCGCCCCAGCCACAGTTGCACCGTCAATTCATGGCCGGGCAAAGTGTCCACCCGTTCCAGTTGCAGGCCCGCCGCGGCGAACCAGCCCTCTATCTGCTCGTCGGAAAAGCCCAGCCGCGCATGTTGATCGCGCACGCGCAATTCCTCCCGCTCGTGCGGCGCGAAATCCGCGATCAACACCCGGCCGTCGATCGCCGTGACGCGCGCCGCCTCTCCGATCACCTGCTCCGGCACCTGCGCATAATGCAGCACCTGATGCAGCAGGACAGTATCGACGCTGCCCGGCTCCAGCGGCAAAGCGCCAAAATCGCCCAGCAGCAGCGCATATTTGTCGCCTGCATCTTCGGGCAGCTTGGCCCGCGCCAGCCGCAACATATCCGGGCTGCGGTCGATCGCCGTCACTGCCTGCGCCGCGCCGCCGAACAGTTCGATCATCCGCCCGGTGCCGGTGCCGATGTCGAGCAGGTGGCCGATCGGTTCGCGCCCCAGCAGCGCGGTCATCGCCGCCTCGACATCCGCCTCCGCCACATGGAGCGATCGGATCGCGTCCCATTCCTCGGCATGGTCGGCAAAATAGCCCTCCGCCGCCCGCGCCCGGTCCGCCCGTACTGCCGCCAGCCGCGCCAGATCGGCCGCTTGCCACAATATTTCGCTGTCCGACGGGGTCAGGAGGTCAAACAGCGCCACGAACGGGGCGACATCATCGCCCTTGCCCAGCCGCAGGAATACCCAATTGCCTTCCTTGCGTCGCTCGACAAGGCCCGCTTCAGCCAGGATGCGCACATGGCGCGACACGCGCGGCTGGCTTTGCCCCACGACCTGCGCGATCTCCCCCACGGCCAGCTCCATCGCCCGCAGCAGGTGGATGATGCGCAGCCGCGTCGGGTCGCCAAGTGCCCGGAAAATATCGAGTGCCGTGTGCATGGTCGCATCATATAAAGAAATCTTTATATGCGTCAATGGCCGCAGTTTTTCCGCAACTGCGAACAAAAGCACACCCGTTTCCCGCCCGGATTGCAGGAATGGGATTGCCTTGCATCAACCAAAGCATTACGAATCAACGCGCAGGCGCAATGGGGGGTGAGCTTTTCTCCGAGAGTGGTCTGCACCGTTTTTATTCTCAGAGAGGGGTTTCTGCCCATGACCAAGTCTATCGCTCTTTCGCTCGTTCTCGCCGCTTCGCTCGGCCTGGCCGCCTGTTCGGGTGGCACGGAAAACGCCGCCAACAACGCCGCCAACTCGGCTGAGAACGCATCGAACGCTGCCGACAACGCCATGAACGCCGCGCTGAACGCTGCCGACAACGCCGCGAACGCTGCGTCGAACGCGACCAACAACGTCGCGAACGCGATGTAAGTCCAGACGGACTTTTCAGAATTCGGGAAGGGGTCGCGCCGGAAACGGGGCGGCCCCTTTTCCATTGGGGACTGACCGATGATCCGCACCATCTTCATCGCCGCCGCGCTGCTGCCAATGACCGCCTGCGGTTCGGGATCGCCCGATGGCGTCGGCGGGGTCAGCGCCAGTGAAGCCAGCGCGCTCAATGATGCAGCCGCCATGCTCGACGCGCGCGCCGGCGCAGCGCAGAGCGGCGAGGTGGGCCTCAATCCCGCTGCCAGCGCGGCAGCGGGTGCCGATCGTGGTAGGGTTGCAGCGCAGCCTGATCCCAAACCCTGACGCAAAAAGGCCGCCTCGGACGAGACGGCCTTTTCTTTTTTTGCTCAGTACGGGGATTGGATTAGCAGTTGCGGTCGATCGCCCGGCCGGCCAGAGCGCCTACGCCTGCGCCGATGATCGCGCCGGTCGTGCCGTCGCCGCGACGGCCATAGCGGCCCGAACCCTTGCCGACTTCATTGCCCAGCAGGCCACCGGCGATCGCGCCGATGATGGTGCCGCCCGTGCCATTGTCCCGGCAACGATAGCCACCGCGATAACCGCCGCGATAGGCATTGCTGCGATAATAGCGGTCATTGCCGCGATAATAGCCGCCGTCGCCGCGATAGCCACGGTCACCCCGATATCCGCGATAGCCACGGTCGCCATAATAATCGCCACGCTCATAACCGCGATAATAGCCGTCGCGGGCCATGGCCGGGGTTGCGGTTACAGCCAGGGAAGCAGCGCCCATCGCCAGAGCGGCTCCCATATTGATCAGAAACTTCATCTTCATGGCGTTGCTCCTTCCAAAATTCGTCTTTTCGTCGGCGCTTCCCAGGGACGGGTTTCGCCAGTGATGAACGTCTTATGGGTGATTCGCCTTGAGCCGACCCTGAATGGGGCTGACAGCCGTTGTTAAGAGTCTGTCTTGAAATGCGCGAAAGCGCGCATTTCGGTTGCCGCACCGGCCCTCACCCCCACCCGACCGCCCACAGAGTGTATCCTGAATGGGCGGTCGGGTGGGGGTGAGGGCCGGTGCGGAGGCGCCAAAGGCGCATTTCCAAGCTAACAACGCCTTGCTGCGTCCTGCCTGATATTATTCTATGGCGAAGGGGATGACGCGAATCCTGATCGTCCTGACGCTGGCCATCCTGCTGTTGCCGGCCCCGCACAACAGCAAGCCCGACGCGGTGCAGCCCGGCGCTTTGCTGGTCACTGCACGGGCGCTGCCACTCAGCGCGAGCGATCCAGCGCTGCGGCGGGTGGGCGCGCTCGACTATCTGGGTGGCTGGGAATTGCGCAGCGCCAATCCGGGGTTCGGCGGCATATCGGCGCTCATCGTATCACCACCGGGCGATGTGCTGGCGCTGAGCGATTCCGGCATATTGATGGGGCTGCATGTCGGACCGGGAGAGGCGCGCCGTCGCCCCTTCATCGCCCCCCTGCCCATCCGGTCGCAGGACCGCGATCGTCCCTGGTGGGCGTGGGATTCAGAATCGCTGACCCATGATCCGGTGAGCGACCGCTATTGGGTGGGGTTCGAGTTGCAACAGGCGATCTGCCGCTATGCGCCCGGTTTTGCGCGGGTGGAGGCGTGCCGGACGTGGCCGCAGATCATGGCATGGCCCCCGACCGGATCGATCGAATCGCTCGCCCGGCTGCCCGATGGCCGCTTCGTGGCGATTGGCGAGATGGGGATGACGCCCGATGGCCGGCATGACATGCTGCTGTTTACGGGCGACCCGGCCGAGCGCGATACCGCCGACCCGATCCATCTGCGCTATAGCCCGCCGCAGGGCTATCGTCCGACCGATGCGGTGGCGCTCGATGCCCGGCACTTGCTGGTCCTCAACCGCCGCCTGACGTTGCAGGAATTGTTCACCGCCACGATCGCGATCGTCGATCTGCCCGAACGGCTGGAACCGGGCATGGAGCTGAAGGCCCGCACCCTCGCCCGCCTCGCCCCGCCGATACTGGCCGATAATTTCGAGGGGATAGCGGTGAGCCGGGAAGGTGGACGGACGATCCTGTGGGTGGTGTCCGACGATAATCACGAGTTTTTCCAGCGCACCCTGCTACTGAAATTCGGGCTGGATTGATCCCTCACTCGTCCCAACCGAAGCGCGGCTTGCGGGTCGGCCATCCTGCACCCTATTCACACGCAAAAAAGCGGCCCGTTGCGGGGCCGCTTCTTATGCCGAAACGAATCGAGAAAATCAGGCGGCTGCGGCAGCCTGCTTCTTGACGATGTCGCGCTTCAGGCGACGGGCCTTGAGCGACAGCTTGTCGTCGCTGGTCTTGACCAGCCAATTGTCCAGACCGCCATTATGTTCGACCGAACGCAGACCATGGGTCGATACGCGCAGTTTGAAGCTGGCTTCCAGCGTTTCGGAGATCAGCGAAACATTCTGAAGGTTGGGCAGGAACACCCGTTTGGTCTTGTTATTGGCGTGGGAAACATTGTGACCCACCTGGCGACCCTTGCCGGTCAGCTCGCAAATGCGCGACATAATCAATAAACCTTGTAGTTCGGGTTCGTTCGGAAAGCCGCGCCGATAACGGGATTCCCGCTGGCCGTCAACCCGCCGCACGGCCGGTCGCAACCCTTTTGCACGGCGAAGCGTTGTGGCCCCGTAACATATGGGAGGTTGAAATGCGATTCATTGGTGGGCTGTTGATCATCATCTTGCTCGTGCTGGCTGGCGGCATCGCCACCGGCTTCATCGACCTGCAGAAAACGCAGGACGGACGCCTGCCCGAAATCGCGGTCAAACAAGGCGCTCTCCCCAAATATGAAGCGAATGTCGCCAAGGTCGAGGTTGGCACCCGCAACGAAACCGTCGAAGTGCCGACGGTCGACGTTAAGAAGCCCTGATTGTTTGAAATGTGCGTGCCGCACATTTGGCCGCACCAGCCCGCTCCCCCGCCCGGCCTCCCACAGTGTATCCTGGATTGGGAGGCCGGGTGGGGGAGCGGGCTGGTGCGGTTCTGCAACGCATAGTATCCGGGGGCGTATGATGCCCTCGCCCTTTCCCTTGCCCGACCCCATGCGCCGTGCGCTGAGCCTTGCCCGCGCTGCCGAGGCGGCGGGCGAGGTGCCGATCGGCGCGGTGGTGACCAGAGATGGCGTCATCATCGGCGAGGGCGAGAATCGCAACCGCCGCGACCATGATCCCACCGCCCATGCCGAAATCGTCGCGATGCGTGCGGCGGCGATCCATCTCAATGACTTTCGCCTGACCGGCTGCGACCTGTGGGTGACGCTGGAGCCCTGCCCGATGTGCGCAGGCGCCATTTCTCACGCCCGGATCGCGCGGCTCTATTATGGCGTGGGCGATCCCAAGGGCGGAGCTATCGAACAGGGACCGCGCCTCTTCGCCCAGCCGCAATGCCTGCACCGGCCGGAAGTCTATGGCGGCCTCGCCGAAGCCGAAGCCTCAGCGTTGCTGCGGGATTTTTTTGCCGCCCGGCGCTGAATAATCGATGCGATAGAGCTGATAGGGCAAAGTCATGCCGCTATTCAGCGTCACCGGCACCAGCCAGTTCGGTATCATCCCCCGCATCAGGTCCGCATAGAAGCCGCGCGGGCTGCGTGACTGGTAGATCGTGCCTTCGGGGAAATTGGGGCAGACCAGCAAATAGGTGGCATGATGCCGCGCCGCGATTCCGCGGAAGGCATCGGCCGGGCCGTCATAGGCATGGTGGATGTCCAGGATCGTCGCGCCGTTGCGATGATAGGGACCGGCCAGCGCGCTATGATGGGTGGTGGCGATGAGGCGCGGGCCGAGATCGACCATGGTGAAGATGGTGGCGGGGGGCAGCTGATCCAGCACTTCGAGCGCGGGCAGCGTGCGGCACCGGCCATTGGCCTTCTTGATCGCATCATTGCGGGCGATCGCGGAGGGGCGCCAGGGCTTGGGCTTCGTACCCGTGGCGTCCTGATACAGCTTCACCGCCTGCGGATAGAGCGGATAGACAAAGGCGATGGCAGCGAGCAGCGCCACCCCTGCCCCGGCTGCGATTCGCACCCGGCGCGTGCCGGTAAAGATCGCGCCGATCAGCCGGTGCGCGGCCCAGGCAGCGGGCGGGATCGCCAGCAACTGCGCCGCTGGCCCCGCGCGCAGCTGCCAGAACAGCAGGGCGGTGGAAAAGAGCATCATGAGGCCCACGGTCGCCCAGGCCCAGAGCCGCTCGGCGTCGCGCCGCGCATCCCACAAGGCCCAGATCAGGCCGATCAGCCCCGCCACCGGAATCGCCAGCAGCGGCACGACCAGGCTTTGCGCCTGCGCGGTGATCGGCTTCGCCTCACGAATATTGGCGAGCCAGAGCCGCTCCAGTTCGGGCGAAATCTGATAGGGGCTGAGGCATTGCGGCCAGTTCAGCCAGAAGAAGGCCGCAACCGCGCCGCCGACGACCATCCCTGCCGCCAGCCGCACCGCCCAGCCGCGTAAAGGCGCGAGCGAGAGCAGCACCATCCCCGCCGACGCCGCGCCGAACACCGCCACCCAGATCGGCGAGATGGCATCGCAGACCATTTCGCGATTGGCATAGCTGGCGAACAGCAGGTAGCAGAGCGATGTCGCGCCACCCAAACTCAGCGCATAGGGCAGCATCCGCCGCTCCGCCCCTTCGCGAAACACCCAACGCAGCGCGATCAGCCCGCCGCCCGCGGCCAGATAGACGATCATCTCCATGCCGATCGCGATCGACAGCGCGCTGCTGACTCCGGCCATCACCCCACCGCGCAGCCGGTTGGTGTCGATGACCCCAGCCAGCATCGTCACCGCCAGCGCCAGTTGCCAGCCATGATGGTCGATCCGCATCGGCGCATACATGCCCAGCCCCATCTGCGCGGCGAGCGGGGCGAGCGCCGCCAGCAACCAGCCGTGCGGCCCGGCCAGCCGTCGCCCGATAAAGCCAAGGCTGAGCATCAGCAGCAAGAGCGGGATCAGCGGCGCGATGCCGCAGGCGAGGCGGTCGGCCAGACCCTGATCGACAAAGGCGCGGAAGAAGAGGATCAGCCCGGCGATCGGGATATCGACCAGCCGCGACCAATGGATATTCGCGCCGCCTGGCGGATCGAGCCGATACTGGCGCAAATCATACCAGCCTTGGCCCGCCAGCCAGTCCTTCACCTGCACATAGCGGATATTGTCGTCCGTATCGCTCAGCACCAGCCAGTGGATCGCGGGCCAGCGAGTAGTGACCATTGCGACCGCAATGACGATCCATATGAGGAAGGTCAGCCACTTCCAGTGCCGCGCGCTCCACGCCAGCAAGGGGGGAAGGATATGGGTCACCCGCGCGCGCAGGGCATCGGCGCTTTTCAAGCTCATCCTCGCCCCCTAAACGAGCCGTGGCAAAGCGCAACGGGGACCATGGCCATCATCTACCGACTTTCACCGCAACATCGCGCGCTCTTCTGGCAAATCGTCCGCTATGGCGTGACCGGCCTGTTCGTGACGGCGTGTCAGGCAAGCATCTACTGGAGCCTTGCGGCGCTGGCCGGGCTGCATCCGCAACTGGCCAATCTGATCGGCTATGGCGCGGCGGTGGTGATCGGCTATGTCAGCCACAGCGCCTTTACCTTTCGCGGCCACGGCACCCGCGACAAGGCGGCGGCGCGGGGCTTCCGCTTCGTCACGGTGTCGCTGGTCAGCTATGCGCTCAACGCCTTGTGGGTGTGGCTATGCGTGACCCGCATGGACTGGCCCGAATGGTCGCCGATCCCGGCGATGATCTTCGTGACGCCCGCGGTGATGTTCGGGCTGAACCGGCAATGGGTGTTTCGATAGCGTATTGTGCGGGGGATCGCCTGAATTGCACAACCCCTCCACCGTTCGCCCTGAGCCTGTCGAAGGGCTGCACTTCTTGAAGAGAAGGACAAGGCTTCGACAAGCTCAGCCCGAACGGACTTTGAACGTTGCCGCAATTTCAAACGGCGTAGAAATCAGTGAACGAACCGCGCCACCACATCGCGGTAGGAGCGGCTGACCTTCACCTGTGCGCCCGATTCCAGCACCAGGAAACATTCGCCGTTGGTGTGGGGTTTGACCTGCTTGACCTGGCTCAAATTGACTATGGTGGAGCGATGGACGCGCTGGAAATTGCGAGGGTCCAGGCGCTTTTCCAGATCCTTCATCGTTTCGCGCAGGATCAATGAGTTGTCGGCGGTGTAGATGCACATATAGTCGCCTGCCGCGTCGATCCGCTCGATCGAATCGACATCAACGCGGAAAATCTGGCCGCGATCCTTGATGTTGATAAGCTTCTCGAAGCGATTTGAGGCCGGGCCTTCCTCGTCGGCCGCGTTGAAATCGCTCATCGCTTGGGGCGCAACCTCAGCCAGCACCTCGCGCAATTTCTCCGCTTCCTGCACCTGCCGCTTGTCCGACAGCCGCAAGCGGACCCGGTCGAGCGCGTCGGCCAGACGGCCCTCTTCCACGGGCTTCAGCAGATAATCGACCGCCTGCGCCTCAAACGCGCGAATCGCGTGATCCATGTAAGCGGTGACGAAGATAAAGAGCGGCGGCTCCACTTCCATGATCCCCTGCACGACGGAAAAACCGTCAAAGCCCGGCATCTGGATGTCGAGGAACACAAGGTCGGGCTTATGCGTCTTGATGGCGCGGATCGCTTCGCGCCCATTGTTGCAGGTTTCGATAATTTCGACATCCTCATGCGCTTCCAGACGGAGCATAAGCCCTTGGGTCGCCAGGCTTTCGTCGTCGACGAGGATTGTTCTGATCGTCATGCGGCCACTTTCGATGAATCTTCCAAATTGAGCGGAATTTCGATGATCACCGAAAAACCGCTGGGACTTGAACGTGTTTCAAAGCTCTGTCGTTCCCCGAAGGCCTGAATGAGCCGGTCGCGGATATTCGGCAGGCCAACGCCCGTCCCTTCGCTGACGGGAATGTGTGGCTTCATTCCGCCTTCATTCAATCCCGGCCCACTGTCGGATACGACGATCCGCACATTTTCACCGGCAGGCTGCGCGCTGACCGATATTTCCGCGCCTTCCTCCTTGGGCGTGACGGCATATTTGATCGCATTTTCGACCAGCGGCTGGAGCAGCAGCGATGGCAGCCGCGCCTGCCCGACCGCCGGGTCGATGGTGAATACTGGCCGCAGCCGGTCCTCGAACCGCATCTTCTCAATCTCCAGATAGAGTTTGAGCGTCTCTATCTCCTGCTCGATCGTCACCTGCGCGGTCGGTTCGTTGATGAGGGTGTAGCGCAGGAAGGAGGACAGGCGCGACAGCATGGCGTTCGCCCGGTCGGTCTGCTTGAGCAGCACCAGCGTCGAGATGGAGTTCAATGTATTGAACAGGAAATGCGGGTTGAGTTGATAGCGCAGCATCGCCAGCTGCGCGCTCGACGCCTGATTTTCCAGATGGAGCAGCTGATCCGCCTGCTCCTCCACCGTCAGATAGAAGTTGATGGCGTAATAGAGGGCGGACCATGCGCCCAGCAGCGTCATCGACAGGTAGAACGCGCCCAGAAACAGTTGCAGCCCGGCCGTTTCGCTACCCTTATTCTGGGTGGAAAATACCCAGGCGTCGATAAAGGCGACCAGTCCCGCCGCGACCACAACCGTCAGGATCGACACGCCCCAGGTGATGATCGGCTTTTGCCGGAGCAGGAAGCGGAACATCACCGCGATCAGCAGCGTCACCGAATAGCCGGTAACGGTCGATATCAGCACCGGAACCAGGCTGGAAAGCGGCTGGCCATTGGCGATGGTGGACGATCCGCGCAGCAGGAACGCGCCAGCCCAGCCCAGCGATTGCAGGTTCCAGAAAGCGCGATTCTTGTCCGCGAAAAAGGGCTGGGGCTGAAAGGGATGAACAGACATTACGGGCAGCCTAGGCGATTTGAGCCGACGGGTGAAGCCGCCGCGGCTTATCCCCTGCTGCGCCCGCCCGTCAGGCGGCGGCAGCGGGTTCCTCCGCCATCGGCGTGACTTCATCCGGGCACAGCCACACCAGATCGCTCAGTTCCAGCACGCGACCATCATGCGCCTGTATCGTGACCCTGCGGATCGGCAAGCCATCGCGCCGGTCGGCCAGCACCTGGCAGGACACGGTGCCGCAGCCCCATTTTTCGCCCCACTGGCGCAGCGCGATCATGACGGGGGCCAGTTCCTGTCCCTTTTCGGTCAGGCGATATTCCACCTTGCGCTTGTCGCACTGCATCGGCTGCCGCAGCATGATGCCATTTTCGACCAGTCGGGAGAGACGGTTCGCCAATATGTTGCGGGCGATGCCCAGCGTCGACTGAAACTCCTCAAAATGGCGGATTCCCGACAGGGCGCCACGCAGGATGAGGAAGGACCATCGCTCCCCCATCGCCTCCAGCGCGGCGGGAAGCGCACATTGTTCGAGATCCTGGGCCAGATTATGTTTCATGATCATGACTAGATAGCCCAAAGCGGCCAGACTTGCAAAAGCGCTGTGTATTTAGGGCGAATGGGATTTTTTTGTTGCGCCGCAAGGCACTTCCCACACAATCGGGAAACGATGTTACGCCAGTATGAACTTGTCGAGCGCGTCAAACGCTATGATCCCAACGCGGATGAAGCGATGATCAACCGCGCCTATGTCTTTTCGGTCCAGAAGCATGGCAGCCAGAAGCGCGCCAGCGGCGACCCCTATTTCAGCCACCCGATCGAGGTGGCGGGCATCCTCACCGATTTCGGGCTGGACGACCAGACGATCGTGACCGCGCTGTTGCACGACACGATCGAGGACACGCTGGTCACCTATGAGGAGATAGAGGCCGCGTTCGGCCCCGACGTCGCGCGCATGGTCGATGGCGTGACCAAGCTGTCGAAGATCGAAGCCATGTCCGAAAATGAGCGGGCGGCGGAAAATCTGCGCAAGTTCCTGCTCGCCATGTCGGACGATATTCGCGTGCTGCTGGTCAAGCTTGCCGACCGGCTGCACAATATGCGCACGCTGCACTTCATCAAAAATCCCGACAAGCGCCGCCGCATCGCCAAGGAGACGATGGATATCTATGCGCCGCTCGCCGAGCGGATTGGCATGTATGATTTCATGCGCGAAATGCAGCTGCTGGCCTTTCGCGAGATCGAGCCGGAAGCCTATGCCAGCATCACCAAGCGGCTGGAGCAGCTGAAGGAAGGCGGCCATGACAAGGTTGACCGGATCGGCGCGGAACTGCAATTGCTGCTGGGCGGATCGAACATCCCGGTCACCGTATCGGGGCGCGAAAAACATCCCTTCTCGATATGGAAGAAGATGCAGGAGCGTCATATCAGCTTTGAACAGCTGACCGACGTGATGGCCTTCCGCGTGATTACCGAGACCGCGGCGGACTGTTACCGCGCGCTGGGCGTCATCCACCAGACGTTCAAGATGGTGCCGGGCCGGTTCAAGGATTATATTTCCACCCCCAAGCGCAACGGTTACCGCTCGCTCCACACCACCGTCATCCATCAGGACAATGCCCGGATCGAGGTGCAGTTGCGCAGCCGCGACATGCACAACGACGCCGAACTGGGGCTGGCGGCGCACTGGGCCTACAAGCAAAAGGGCGATGCGACCGACCAGAATGCGGCATGGCTGCGCGATCTGGTCGAGATATTGGAACAGAGTCAGGACGCGGACGAGCTGCTCGAACATACGCGCATGGCGATGTATCAGGACCGCATCTTCGCCTTCTCCCCCAAGGGGGAGCTGCACCAGCTGCCGAAGGGATCGACCCCGGTCGATTTCGCCTATGCGGTGCATACCTCGCTCGGCAACCAGACGGTCGGCGCGAAGGTCAACGGCCGGGTCGTGCCGCTGCGCACGTCTCTGGAAAATGGCGATCAGGTCGAAATCCTCAAATCCGCTGGGCAGGAACCGCAGCCCGGCTGGCTGACCTTCGCCATCACTGGCAAGGCGCGCGCGGCGATCCGCCGCTATATCCGGCAGAAGCAGCGCGGCGAGGAAGTCGCGCTGGGCGAGAAACTCTATGAGGAGATTGTCGGCCGCTTCTCCCATGATTTGGCAAGCGAATTGGGCGACAAGGCTCTCAAGGCCGCGCTCAAGCGGCTGAAGCTGGACGATCGCGCCGCGCTGATGGTCGCGATCGCCACCCATCGCCTGCTCGATTCGGAAGTCATGGAAGCGCTGGTCCCCGGTTCCACCACCGGCACCGGCATGGAGGAAGCCCATCCGCGCCAGCACGCGCCCATCTCGATCCGCGGGCTGACGCCGGGGATCGCCTACAGCCTGTCCGATTGCTGCCACCCGGTGCCGGGCGACCGCATCGTCGGCATCCGCCGCACCGGCGGCCCGATCGAGGTTCACACCATCGACTGCCGCACGCTGGAGGCGGGGCAGGATGACGACTGGGTCGACCTGTCCTGGGACAGCAAGTCCAAGGGCGGCACCGCGCGATTGCAGGTCATCGTCAAGAACCAGCCGGGCGCGCTGGCGGCGGTCACCAACGTGTTCGGCGCGACCAAGGCGAACATCCTCAACCTGCAACTGGTCAACCGCGAAGGCCCGTTCCACACCGACATCATCGACCTGGAAGTCGCCGACGCCCAGCATCTGATGCGGATATTGTCCGCCCTGCGCGCGCTCGACACAGTGGTGCAGGCGGACAGGGTTTAAGGCATCATCCGTTCGGGCTGAGCGAAGTCGAAGCCTTCACCTGAGCGGAGGCGAAGGCACCTCGCTTCGCTCGGCGGAACCCTTCGACTTCGCTCAGGGCGAACGGCGTAAGGAATTTCCGCGTGACATCGCGCCCCTTCCCCGCTAATGGCCCCGCAGCGAACCCCCTGTGGGTTCACCGTCCGAGACAGTTGGTGAGGGGAATGTGCCCCTCTTAATCTCCAGCCTAGACGGGGAAAAGTTCTTTACCGGACAGGGCATATCGGCCTGTTTCGGGTCTGCCGCCTTCCTTTAAACGGACGAACGGCCAGTCGATCTCTCCCCTTCGGACTAACATCCCGTGTGCTTGCACGCGGGTTTTTGCCGTTCATCGGGCTTTCCGGTGGACATGAAGTGGAGAATGGCATGGATCGTAATCAGAAATCTGAGGTCGTCACCACGCTGAACGCTACTTTTGCCGACCTGGGTGTTGTCGTGGTCACACGCAACCTGGGCATGACCGTCGCACAGTCGACGGTCCTGCGGCAGAAGATGCGCGAAGCGGGCGCGTCCTACAAGGTTACGAAGAACAAGCTCGCCAAGATCGCGCTGAAGGACACGCAATACGAAACGATCAGCTCCATGCTGACCGGCCCGGTTGCGCTGGCCACCTCGGCCGATCCGGTTGCCGCCGCCAAAGTGGTGATCGATTTCGCCAAGACCAACGACAAACTTGAGATCGTTGGCGGCGCAATGGGCGGTGTGCTGCTCGATGCAGAGGGCGTCAAGGCGCTCGCATCGATGCCCTCGCTGGACGAACTGCGTGCAAAGATTATCGGCCTCATCCAGGCGCCGGCAACCAAGCTCGCTACCGTCATCCAGACGCCGGCTTCGCAGCTCGCTCGTGTCTTCAACGCCTATGCGGAGAAGGAAGCGGCCTGATCGGTTGCAACCAGCTTCCTGTAATCGTTTCAACATATTGCGGGGTTCACCCCGTTCAGAAGGAAAAATATCATGGCAGACATCAACGCACTGGTCGAACAGCTTTCGGCCCTGACCGTCCTCGAAGCCGCCGACCTGTCGAAGGCGCTGGAAGAAAAGTGGGGCGTTAGCGCCGCTGCCGCCGTCGCCGTCGCCGGCCCGGCCGCTGCCGCTGCTCCGGCTGCTGAAGAGCAGACCGAATTCGACGTGATCCTGACCGGCGACGGTGGCAAGAAGATCAACGTCATCAAGGAAGTCCGCGCCATCACCGGTCTGGGCCTGACCGAAGCCAAGACCCTGGTTGAGTCGGCGCCCAAGGCGATCAAGGAAGGCGTGAACAAGGAAGAGGCCGAGAAGGTCAAGAAGCAGCTTGAAGAAGCCGGCGCGACCGTCGAACTCAAGTAATCGGGATGCTTCGTTTCATACGGAGCTGAACGGGCTGGCTTTATGGCTGGCGGATAATGGGGCGGTGCCGAAAGGTGCCGCCCTTTTTCTGTGTTGGAGCGTCGCGTCCGCACTCCCCCGTCATCCCGGACTTGATCCGGGATCCATTCACGCAACGGCCGTGATTGGACGCATAGGTAGAGCCAATAGATCCTGACTTCCGTCAGGATGACGGCGGTGGTGAATGGCAGGAAGCCGACCACCAGCGGACGTCAGCCCGTACCTGCTTCGGTGTCGGTCCACCAATGAAGATCGGTTGCCTGCCCGCTATCGCGGACGATTTTTTCAAGCGCGGTTGCCAGCCGCTCGACAATCTCAGCGGTGGGAACCCGCTTCAACCAACGTCGAACGTATGGCCGTGAAGGCTCGATGAAACAGAGGTGGCCATCGGGGTACTCTTCGTAGTGGCCACAACCGATCCACAGCGGGAAAGATGGATTGACTAAGCGAACGAGCCAGCCCCAATCGTCCTGCACGATACGTTCGACTTCATAGCCATATGCCGGAAGCTGCGTCGCGAGCATTTCGGCAACTGGCTTGCCATATGGCACGGCTTCGTCGTTGCGGGTTAGCAGGTCAGGTGAACGAAATTCAAAGTGGGATCGCATACGGTAAGGCTACACCAGAAACGACCGCTTTCCACCCCTTCCCGTCATGCTGACGACCCGAAGGGCAGCGTAACTAAAGTCAACATCCAGTGTCACGCACACTACCCTGGATCCCGCCCTGCGCCGCAATGGCGAAGCCCCTGCACGACCGGCCCCCTCGCCGCCCCACACTGGCACGCCGCCGCCCCAAAAACCCGTTCCCACTTTCCCCCAGTCTGTTCTACAAGCGGAACAGATATGCCGCGCGCCCTTTCATCCGAGACGCTTCATGCGACCAGCGTGGCCATTGGTGGCCGCGCGATTTTGTTATGCGGGGTGAGCGGGATCGGGAAGTCCGACCTCGCGCTGCGGCTGATCGACCGAGGGGCGGTGCTGATCAGCGACGATTATACGCTGGTCAAGCGGGTGGACGGCCAACTGGTCGCCACCGCGCCCGTGACGATCGTCGGCAAGATGGAGGTGCGCGGGCTTGGCATCGTGGCGATGCCCCATGTCGCTGATGTGCCGGTCGCGCTGCTGGTTGATCTGTTCGACAAGGTGGATCGGATGCCGCTGGAGCCGCTGATGCGCTCGGTGGCGGGGATGGACGTGCGGGTGGTCAAGATCGCGCCGCTGGAGGTCTCCGCCCCGATCAAGGTCGAATTGGCGCTGCGGACGCTAGGTCAGGGATCAGGCACGCCATGACCCAATCCCACCCCAAGTCCATCCTCCTCCTGTCCGGCCTGTCGGGCGCGGGCAAGACCACGGCGCTGAAAACGCTGGAGGATATGGGATGGGAGGTGGTGGACAATCTGCCGCTGGTGCTGCTCGACCGGCTGCTCGACACCCCCCTGCCCGCTGGACATGCGGGCGCGGACGACCGGCCGCTGGCGCTGGGCATCGACGCGCGCACCCGCGGGTTCGACGCCAACGCCATCGTCCAGCGGATCAAGGCGCTGCGCGACAAGCATGGCCATGATGTCGAAACCCTGTTCCTCGATTGCTCCGGCACCGAACTGGAACGCCGCTTTGCCGAGACGCGGCGGCGGCACCCGCTGGCGCTCGATCGCCCGGCGGCCGACGGAATTGCGCGCGAACGCGAACTGACAGAGCCGCTGCGCCGTTGGGCCACACAGGTGATCGACACAACCAGCTTCTCCAGCAACGCGCTGCAGCAGGCAATTCGCGACCGGTTTTCGCGCGAGCGGCTGTCGGACCCGGTGCTGACCATATTGTCCTTCGGCTTTTCGCGCGGGATGCCGCGCAACGCCGACCTGATGTTCGACATGCGATTCCTGCGCAACCCGCATTGGGACGAGGCGCTGCGGGCCAAAACGGGGCAGGATGCGGACGTCGCGGCCTATATCGTCGCCGATCCGGCCTATGAGGAGGCGGTCGGCAAGATCGAGGAACTGCTCAAAATCGTCCTGCCGCGCTACGCGGAAGCGGGGAAAGCCTATATTACGGTGGCGTTCGGCTGCACCGGGGGACGGCATCGGTCGGTCCATGTGGCCGAACGTGTCGCCAGATACTTGCAAGATGCGGGCTTTTCGCCCACGGTCTCGCACCGCAATATGGAATCGGCGCCACAGGATAGTCTGGAGAAGCGCCCACCGGGAGGCCCGAAAGCAATATCATGAAGCAGGTGGGCCGCAAAAGCACATGATCGGACTCGTACTCGTCACCCATGGGTCGCTTGCGACCGAATTTGTCGTCGCGATGGAACATGTCGTCGGCCCGCAGCAGCAGATCGAAACGATCTGCATCGGGCCGGAGGATGACATGGAATTGCGCCGCGCCGACATCGCGACCGCGGTTGCCCGCGTCAATGACGGCAGCGGCGTCATATTGCTGACCGACCTGTTCGGCGGCACCCCTTCCAATCTGGCGATTTCGCTGCTCAAGGCAGGCGAGATCGAAGTGATCGCGGGCATCAACCTGCCCATGCTGATCCGGCTGGAAAGCGCGCGCAAGGTGATGGACGTGAAAGCCGCCGTCGCCGCCGCGCGAGAGGCGGGACAGAAATATATCAGCGTCGCGTCGGAACTGTTGGGCAGCACCACATGAATGAAGTCAGCCAGTTAGTCCTTATCAGCAACAAGCGCGGCCTCCACGCCCGCGCCAGTGCCAAGTTCGTGACCCTGGCCAGCGGCCTGCCCGCCGACATCATCGTCAGCAAAGATGGCAGCGACGTGACCGGCACGTCGATCATGGGCCTGATGATGCTGGGCGCGGCGATGGGCGACAGCATCACCATCAAGGCGACCGGCCCGGAAGCGGTCGATTCGCTGGGGAAGCTGGTGGGTCTGGTCGAGGACAAGTTCGGGGAAGAGTAAAAATATCCGTTCGCCCTGAGCGAAGTCGAAGGGCTCAGCCGACCGCAGGGAGGCACTTCGCTCCGCTCAGTGGATGGCTTCGACAAGCTCAGCCCGAACGGATGTAACCTGCCGCCCTATTGCCCCACGTCACCCACACCCCGCATCCGTGTAAAGATGTTCCACGTCGCGATGAACAGCGCGGCGATGACCGGACCGATGACGATGCCGTTGAAGCCGAACATCTCGATCCCGCCCAGCGTCGAAATCAGCACGACATAGTCGGGAATGCGCGTGTCGCGGCCGACCAGTACCGGGCGCAGCACATTGTCGACCATGCCGATCACCAGCACCCCGCACAGCACCAGCACGACGCCCTGCCAGATCGCCCCGGTGGCGAACAGGAACAGGGCGACCGGCACCCAGATGAGGCCGGTGCCGATCGCGGGCAGCAGCGAGAAGGCGCCCATCAACACGCCCCACAACAATGCGCCCTCTATCCCCAGCATCCCGAACACGATGCCGCCGATCAGCCCCTGAACGATGGCGACAACGATGCTTCCTTTGATCGTGGCGCGGATGACGACGACGAACTGGTGGATCAGCGCCTGCCGCTGGCTGGCGCGCAACGGCGCCGCATCGACCACGCGGCGACCCAGATCCTCGCCATCGCGCAGCAGGAAGAAGGCGAGATAGAGCATGACGCCCAGTGCCATCAGGAAACCGAAAGCGCTCTGGCCGATCACCAGCGCCTGGGTCGCCAGCGTGCGGAAACTGCTGGTGATGCCGCGCGTCAGCATCGCCTGCGCCGCGTCGAAATTGGTCAATCCCCAGTCGCGCAGCCAGCGGGTCGCCCAGCCCGGCAGACTGGCCTGCACCTGCGCGAACAGCCGGGCAAAGTCGATCTCGCCCGACTGGATCTTGCCGTAAAAATAGGCCGCTTCCTGCAACAGCGCCATGGCCAGCACGATGGCCGGCACGATGACGATGCCGATGATCAGCAGCAGGGTGATCAACGCTGCGCTGTTGCGGTGGGTCGGCATGGCCGCCAGCAGCCGCTTGTTGACCGGCGCGAACAGGATCGCCGCAATCACCCCCCACAATATCGCCGCGAAAAAGGGTTCGACCACCAGCGCGAAGGCGATGGACACGATCAGCACAAGGGCTAGGAAAAAGCCATCCTCGATACGGGTGGGCGCAGGGGCGTCTGGGTTCATGCCCTGTCCCTTCGCAAAAAAACGGCGGCAAATCCATCACTGAACCGAAGCGGCCCTTGCCCCTGTCCTTTTATGCAATCCACCGGTAGAGAAGCCGCTTCATCCGCCGATCAGGAACAGACGCAACGTGGCACGCGAAATCACCGGATTTTCCAACCCGCTGGTGAAGCGCGTCCGATCCCTGCGCGAAAAGAAATATCGCAAGGCCGAGGGGCTGTTTCTGGCCGAGGGCCTGCGCATCCTGACCGAAGCGCGCGAGGAAGGCGTGCTGCCCGAAATGCTGTTCCATGCCGGGTCCACCCACCCGCTGGCGATCGACCTGATCGCGGCGATGGAGGCGGCGGGCGGCGACGTGATCGAAACATCCGCCGACATATTGTCCAAGATCAGCGGCAAGGATAATGCGCAGGCCGTGGTCGGCGTCTATCGCGACCGGCTGACCCCGCTGGAAAAGCTGGACCGCAACACGGCGGACATCTGGATCGTCGCGCAATCGCTGCGCGATCCGGGCAATCTGGGCACGATATTGCGCACCGGCGACGCGGTGGGGGCTGGCGGGCTGATCCTGATCGACGATTGCGTCGACCCATTCTCGGTCGAATCGGTACGCGCGTCGATGGGTGCGCTGTTCACCCAGTCGATCACCCAGGCGCGCTGGGGCGAGTTCATGCACTGGCTGCGGCAGGGGCCGGGCGAACTGATCGGCACCAGCCTGAAGGCCACCCACGATTATCAGGAGCCACGCTACCAAAGCCCGTCCTTCTTGCTGGTCGGAAATGAAGCGCAGGGACTGCCGGAATCGTACGAGGCGGAATGCGACCTGCTGGTCAAGATGCCGATGCGGGGCAAGGCCGACAGCCTGAACGCGGCGGTGGCCTGCGCCGTGATGGCCTATGAACTGCTGAACCAGAAACGGAGGGCGTAAGGATGGCGGGTGCGGGGGCGCAAATGAGCGGCATCGGCGAAATGTGGCGGCACAAGCGCGTGCTGACCGCCAGCCTGGTCGGCACGGCAGTGGAGTTTTACGACTTCTATATCTACGCCACCGCTGCCAGCCTGATCTTCCCCTCGCTCTTCTTCCCCTCCTCCTCGCCCACTGCGCAACTGATGGCCTCCTATGGCAGCCTGGCCCTCGCCTTCTTCGCGCGGCCTGTTGGCGCTGCGGTGTTCGGCCATTATGGCGACCGCGTTGGGCGCAAGGCGACATTGGTCGCGTCGCTGATGCTGATGGGTGGCTGCACCCTGCTGATCGGTTTCCTGCCGACCTATGCGATGATCGGTTACTGGGCGCCTCTGATCCTGTGCGTGCTGCGCTTTGGCCAGGGTTTCGGGCTGGGCGGCGAATGGGGCGGCGCGGCGTTGCTGGCGGTTGAGAATGCCCCGCCGGGTTGGCGCGCGCGCTTTGGCATGTTCCCGCAACTGGGCGCACCCGTCGGCTTCATCGCCGCCAACGGCCTGTTCCTGATACTGGGCGCGTTGCTGACCGAAAAGGATTTTCTTGCCTGGGGCTGGCGGCTCCCCTTCCTGGGCAGCGCCGTGCTGGTGATATTAGGGCTGTGGGTCCGCCTCAAACTCACCGAGACCCCCGAATTTGCCGCTGCGCAGAAAGAAACGCCGCCGCCCGCTGTGCCGCTCGCCACCCTGCTATCCTCGCATCTGGGCGCGGCGATCGCCGGCACCTTCGCCTGCGCGGCCTGCTTTGCGGTCTATTATATCGCCACCGCCTTTGCGCTGGGCTACGGCACCACCGCGCTGAAAATCGACCGGGAAATCTTCCTCGCCATACAATTGGGCGCGATCCTGTTCATGGCGGCCAGCATCATCCTGGCCGGCTGGTGGGCCGACCGCACCAGCCCCACCACTGCGCTTGCCTGGGGCTGCGTCGGCACGGTCGTGATGGGACTTGTCTTTGGCCCGATGATCGGCACCGGGGCGCTGCTGCCGATCTTCGTGGCGCTCAGCCTTGCGCTCTTCATGATGGGCTTCATCTACGGACCGCTCGGTGCCTATCTGCCCGCCCTCTTTCCGATCCAGCTGCGCTATACCGGCGCATCCTTCGCCTTCAATCTGGGCGGCATCATCGGCGGCGCGCTGGCCCCGATCGTTGCCACCTGGCTGATCGGCGCGCAGGGTGTCGGGCTGGTCGGCCTCTATATGTCGCTGGCGGCGCTCATCAGCCTTGGCGGGCTATGGTGGACCAGCCGCCAGCACAGCTTGCCGGATCGCTGACAAACAGCGTTAATCCCGGCTTTACCATGTCGTGGCAAAGCCGGTCGGGTGACGATCCGACGCCTTGCCCTTGCTGCCAGCATGATACTGACATTGGCCACCGCGCCGATGGCAAAGGCTGCGCCAGCGACCGGCGGGTCCAGCGCGACCATATTGAGCGGCCTGCGCGTCACCAAGACCAGCGATCTCAATTTCGGCCAATTGGCGGTGCCTGCCCAGCCGGGCGTCGTGCGGGTGCGCGCCGACAATAGCCGTACGTGCAGCAGCGGGCTGGTCTGCATGGGCAGCGCCAGCGCGGCCTCCTTTACCATCTCCGGGCGGCCAAACGAGCGGGTAGAAATTGATCTCGACCGGTCGTCAGTGGACCTGACCAATGCAGCGGGCAACCGGATAGCGGCCAGCCTCAGCCGGTCCCATTCCTTCATCCGCCTGAACGGGGGCGAAGCGGTGTTCCAGATTTTCGGCACGTTGCAGGTCCGCGCCAACCAGGCGGTTGGCACCTATCGCGGCAGTTTCAATGTGCTGGTGCAATATCACTGAGGTCGCCGTCGGTCAGTCCAATGCCTTGCGCATCAGGATCATCGGCACGCCGCTATCTTCGAACGGACGCACATCGACAAAGCCGAAGCTGCGGTAGAGCGGCGCGCCCGCCAGAGTGGCGGACAATTCCAGCGCGGCAAAGCCCTCCGCCCGCGCCGCCGCCTGACACAGGGACAGGACCAACGTGCCCACGCCTTTGCGGACATGGTCGGGGTGCGTGTACATCGCGCGAACCTTCGCCGCCTCCGTCGCCGGATCGAGCAGCCGGTCATCGCGCCCGGCACTGTGATTGCCACCATAGGCGGTCGCCCGCCGGCTCCAGCCGCCACAGCCCGCAATCGCGTCGCCCTCCTCCACCACGAAATAGGTGCCATCGGCGATCAGGCGGCTGTCCAGCCCCATGAAGGCATGGCTGGCCCGCACCTGATCGGGCGTCAGGAAGGGTGATTGCAACTGGTCAATCGCCTGCCGCATCAGCGCAGCAAGCATGGGTTCGTCGGCCAAGGTGGCGGGGCGATGGGTCAGGGTGCGCGTCATCAAGGCATCTTTTGCAACGGCAAAGGCCGGCCCCGCAAGGGACCGGCCTTCACCTGTCAGGATCGGATCAGAATTTGAAGCCGACCTTGCCGTACCAGAAGCCTCCGTTGAAGCCGAAAGGCGATACGTCGGGGTAAATGTCACCGGTGAAGCGTCCCCCGGTCGAGGCATAGACCGGACCCAACGTCCCCTTGGTGTTCGAATATTTGTCAGGATAGTTGCTGAACAAGTTTTGCACGCCAACGCTCAGCGTGAAATTGTCGTTCACTTCATAGCTGGTTTCGAAGTCGAACACGAATTCGCTGCCGAAGGTCTGCGAGACCGGGCCGTCATCCGTCTGGGTATATTTGCCGTACCAGTTCATGCGCGCCAGCACGGAGAAAGGACCGCTGTTCCAGTTTTCGGTCAGGATCACGCGCGTCTTGGGCAGGGTCTTTTCCAGCTGGGCGACACGGACGTCGGATACGATTGCCGGATCGCGCGCGATGACCTTGGTCTTGTTATAGTTGAACGCCAGCGTGGTGTTGAATGTACCCATGCTGTCGGTCGCGAAGCGATAGCTGCCGACGACATCGACACCTTGGGTGCGGGTATCAAAGGCGTTGGTCAGGAACTGCACTTCATTGACGGTCGCATAGTTGGCAAGGCCCAGCGACTGGAGCGTCGGCCGCTGCGCATCGGCGATTTCAAATGTGCCGGACGTACCGATCCGGTCCTTCACCTTGATGTTGTAATAGTCGACCGACAGGGTGAAGCCGGGTGCAGGCGTGAACACGGTGCCCAGCGAGAAGCTGACCGACTCTTCGGGTTTCAGTGGCGTCGCGCCCAGGAAGGCGGCAACCGGGCTGGTGACCGGCAGCGTCATCGATTCGATCGCATTGGGATTGCCGGGGTTGAAGCCGGTCGCGATGCTGCTGCTGTTGACCTGCCCTGGCGTCGGCGCACGGAAGCCGGTCGCCACCGTGCCGCGCAGCGCCACGACGTCCGGCACCACGGCATAGCGGGCCGAGAATTTGCCGGTGGTCGAATTGCCAAAGTCCGACAGATGTTCGTAACGGCCCGCAATACCGAAGGAGAGCTGTTCGGTGATATCGCCTTCAATATCGATGTACAGCCCCTTGGAATTGCGGTCGCTTTCGCCCGCAATCGCCGGGCCGTAACCGGGGAAGCCATTGGCCCCGACTGGCAACGCGACCGACAATTGGGTGCCGTCCGCATTCAGGACCGGGGTGCCGTCCTGATGGAAAACCAGATTGCCGGTATATTGGCCGATCGCCCAGGATGGCTGGTCGCCCAGACCCAATTCATAGGCTTCGCGGAAATATTGGCCGCCAAAGGCGATCGTGACCGGGCTGGCGAAACCGACTTCCCAGGGATAGCTGAAGTCCGCGTTGAACAGGGTTTCACGCTGTTCCAGCTTGCCGAGGTAAAATTCCGTCGGTGACGTGATGCCCAAAGACGGGTTCATCGTGCCGTTCATCGTGTAGCGCAGGGTCGACTGGCCGTAGCTGCCCGAAATGTCATAATTCAGGCCGAAACCGAATGTGCCCTTATAGCCCACAGTGCCGGAAATATCGTCGATCTTGCCGAAGAAAATCGGCGTGAAGCCGCCGGGATAGACGCAGCTCCAGTTCTGAACCAACGGGTCGGAACAGGTTGCGACCTTGGTATAATCACGCGTGGTGACTTCATAGTTGTTGGGTGCATAGACATTGCCACCCGCAGCGCCCGACTGGATACCCGGCAACGTATTGTCGAAATCCGTGAAATAGTCGTTGAAAATGCCGTTCTTGCCAAAGCTGTTGCCTTCAATATCCACGCCCGACGTATTGACCGACTGGCGATAGTTGAAGCTTTCTTCCTGGAAGCTGTGGCCATAATTGCCGAAGAAGTAGATGGAGCTTTCGCCCAGATCAAAGCCGCCATTGACGAAGAAGCGGTAGGATTCCATCGCCGGATTGCCGTAGCGCTGCGCCAGCTTGGGCACGCCGATGGTCGGCTGCTCCTGCGCCAGCAGATGCGCGCCCGCACGGGTCACGCCGCGGCTGGTCTTGCCCGCATTCACATATTCGCCGCTGATGTTGATGAAGCCGCTGTCGCCCAGCTTGAACCCGCCATTTAGCGCAAGCTGATAATCTTCACCATCGCCGCGATAATATTGGCCGTAACGGGCATAGCCGGAAAAACCGTCGGTATCGTCGCGCAGGGTCATGTTGATGACCCCGGCGATTGCGTCGGAACCATATTGCGCCGATGCGCCGTCGCGCAGCACTTCGACCGCGCGGATCGCAATGGCGGGCACCTGCGCCAAGTCGGCCGAATGGGCGCCGGCCGACTGCGCATTGGCGCCAATCTGGACCAGTGCGGAACGATGCATCCGCTTGCCGTTGATCAGCACCAGCGTCTGGTCAGGCGCCAGGCCGCGCAGGTTGGGCGGACGCACGAAAGAGGAACCGTCGCCAATGGCGTAGCGCGCTACCGAGAAAGAGGGGACCAGATTCTGGATGACCTGGTTCATGTCCGCCGTACCCTGCTTTTGCAGTTCGACGCCGGAATAGACGTCGATCGGCGTCGGCGATTCTGCGACCGTGCGATCGGTGCGGCGCGTTCCGGTAACGATGATAGTTTGGCCCGGCGCGTCCGCGGCAGCTTGCGGCGTCGCGTCCTGCGCCAGCGCAGGCATTGAATAGAGAAGCGCAACGGCAATGGCGCTGCGCGAAATCAGTCCCCGATATTTCATCAAAAAAAGCCCCCTGGTGTCTCTTTTACAGAGGCCTTTTCGACATCCCTTCCGCTTCTGCCTTTTCTTGGCCGAACCAGGTTACAGGTCTCCCTGCCCGAAACCCTAGGTTTCAGTGCAACATTGTTCAGCAACATATGGAAACGTTAGGCTGGCATAAATCCGCTATGGGCGGAATGGCCCTTTTTTACAGTCGTGCGAATCTGTTCGCAAACGCAGGAGTGAGCGCTACCATTTTTCCAGCCAAATATTTGTAACATATAGAAAAAGGCGGCAGTCCGTGGGACCACCGCCTGTTTCTTTTTTGCAACTGTCAAGAATTGATTTTTGCGATCAACCCTCGGTGCGCACGTCGCGGCGTTCGGCGATGCGCGCGCGCTTGCCGGTGCGGCCGCGCAGATAATAGAGCTTCGCACGACGCACGACGCCACGGCGGACGACGACGATCGAATCGAGGTTGGGCGAATAGAGCGGGAATACGCGCTCCACGCCTTCGCCGAACGAAATCTTGCGGACGGTGAAGTTGCTGCCCATGCCCTTGTTCGAACGCGCGATGCACACGCCTTCGTAATTCTGGACGCGGCTGCGTTCGCCTTCCACCACCTTCACGCCGACGCGCAGCGTGTCGCCGGGGCGGAAATCGGGAATGTCCTTGGCGAGGGCGGCAATGCTTTCCGCCTCGATCTGCTGGAGGATGTTCATGAAACGTCAGTCCTTCAAGTCGCGTTGCGCGCCAGAGGGCGACTGGACCCGAACGCCGATGTGACGTTCCCAAAGGTCCGGCCGCCGTGACCGTGTATCGACCTCTGCTTGGCTTTTCCGCCAGGCAGCGATCTTCGCATGATCCCCCGATCGCAACACTTGCGGGATCGTGCGCCCCTCCCATTCAACCGGTCGGGTATAGTGCGGATATTCGAGCAGCCCCGTTTCAAAGGACTCCTCCACCCCGCTGGAAGCCGCGCCCATTACACCGGGAAGCAACCGGACGCAAGCGTCCAGCAGCATCAAAGCGCCCATTTCCCCGCCCGACAGGATGATGTCGCCCATGCTGACCTGCTCGATCGGCCGGGCGTCGAAAATCCGCTCGTCAAACCCCTCGAATCGTCCACATAATATCGTTGCGCCAGGACCGTCCGCCAGTGCGCGGATGCGGGCTTGGGTGATCGGCGCGCCACGCGGAGTCATGGCGATGACGGGCAGGTCTGGCCGCTGTTCCAGCGCATGATCGACCGCCCGCGCCAATATGTCGGCCCGCAACACCATGCCCGCGCCGCCGCCTGCCGGCGTATCGTCCACGGTGCGGTGCTTGTCGGTGGCGAAATCGCGCAACTGGATGGGCGCGCAGGACCAGCGCCCCTCCGCCAGCGCGCGCCCCGCCAGCGATACGCCCAGCGGCCCCGGAAACATCTCCGGGTAGAGCGTCACTATCTGCGCGGCAAAGCTCATCGCCGCCGCGCGCGCAGCCAGGCCGCCGAGACACCGCCCGCCAGGCACAGCGCGCCACAGGCAAGCAACACCAGCCCTATGGCGCGCAGCAGGTCGGCAAAGGGCCGCTCAGGGTGGATCAGGCCCGGCAGCAGCACCAGCAACGGCACCGGACAAACCAGCCCAACCGCCGCCGCCAGCTTGACGCCGCGCGACCAGCCAAGGCCGAACAACCGCCAGCCAGCGGCCAGCATCGCGAGGAGATAGAGAGCGGTAAGGATCTGAGCCATGATTGCCGCTTAGGCGATGGGGGCGGCAGCGTCCAGTTCCCGGCCAACCGGAAAACGTCAGCGCGTCCAGTCCTCGATCCTAAGGCCGGGGATGTCGGCGAAGTCGGCCTCATTGCGGGTCACCAATATGCGTTGCGATGCCACTGCCTGCGCCCCGATCAGCCGATCGAAACTCTTGCGCCGAACGCCGATGGTGCGGACCACCTGCGCATAGGTCGTGGCCGCCGCCTCATCGAATGCGATGACCGGCAGGGCCGCGACAAAGCTATCGATACGCCGCGCATCGCCTTGCGGGTCGCTGGACGTCCGGCTGCCAACGCGCAGTTCCGCCACGGTGATCGCAGACAGCGCTAACGTACCGAACGCCCGTCCGACCCGCTTTGCGAGCAATGGACTACGCCCCAGCAGAAAGTCGATACAGACATTGGTGTCGAGCAGATACATTTGTCCGGCTCAGGCGGCTGCGGGCCGGTCGCCAGCCGATCCCCAATCCCGCTCATCCTGATCGATATCGCCGCGACCATCCTGCATGAAGCCGTGCGACATGCTGCCGTAGAGGCTCATAAACATGCCGCGCGTATCTTCCTCTTTCCAGAAAGAGAAACTGCCGTCAGCATGGGGAACAAGCACGACTTCCTCGCCTTCGGACAGGCCAAGCGCCTTGGGCAGTCGCAAAGCGACTGAATTGCCGGATTTGAAAATCTTAGCCTTATACTCTTCGCCCATCGCGGACCTCCGTATATACAATAAGTATATACTATTCCACGAACGCCGCGTCAATCACCGCCCGCTCCGCGTCCAGCGTGACCGCGTGCATGGGTGCCATGAAGCGTTTGCCGGGTTTGCCGTCCACCGGCGGCCGCTGGACCTCGATAATGTCGCCAGCGCCGAAATTCTCGATCGCGATGATCTCGCCCAGCGTTTCGCCGTCGCTCGACAGGCAAAGCAGGCCAATGACATCGGCATGATAATATTCGCCCTCGCCCAGCGGCGGCAGGGCGGAACGCGGGACGGTGAGCGCCGTGCCGCGCATGGCTTCGGCCGCGCTGCGATCGCCGATTTCGGCGAAGCGCGCGACCGCACCGTTGGAACCGGGGCGCAGCGACTTCAATGTCAGCCTGCGCCCGCCCGCATCGAAACTGCCATGAACTTTGAGGCTTTCGACCCCTTCGCCAAACAGTTTCAGGCGAACTTCGCCCGCCACCCCATGCGCACCGATGATTGCGGCGAGAGTGACGGGCTTGTCGGTCAAGAGGATCAGCCCTCGGCCTGTTCGGCAGCCGCTTCTTCAGCGGGTGCTTCTTCAACGGCAGCGGCAGGCGCTTCGACAGGAGCCTTGGCGGCTTCCTCCGCGGCGATGCGGGCTTCTTCGGCCTCGGCCAGCTTGGTCGCACGATCTTCGGCGCGATCCTTGGCCTTCTGGCCCGGCACACCCTTGTTCGGGTTGTTGCGCACGATCCGCTCCTTCACGCCAGCGGCGTCGAGGAAACGGGCAACGCGGTCGGTCGGCTGGGCACCGGCGGCAACCCAATGCTTGGCGCGCTCGACGTCCAGAACGACGCGCTTTTCGTCGCCCTTGGGCAGGACGGGGTTGTAGCTGCCGATGCGCTCGATGAACTTGCCATCACGCGGCGCGCGGCTGTCGGCCACGACGATGCGATAATAGGGGCGCTTCTTGGAACCACCGCGCGAGAGACGAATGGACGTTGCCATGGAACTTACCTTTCTGACGTAAACTGAAATCGAAAAATTGCTTATTTCTTCATAAAATTCTGAAAGCCGGGCGGCAGCTTGGGCATGTTACCGCCCAGTCCGCCAAGGCCACCCAGACCCGACAGGTCAGGCGGGCCACCGGCCCCGCCATCGGGACCGCCCGCTCCACCCAATCCGCCCATGCCACCGCCAGTGAACATCTTGGCCAGCCCTTTGAGGCCACCCATCTTGCGGATCTTCTTCATCGCGCCTTCCATTTCCTGATGCATTTTCAGGAGCCGGTTGACTTCCTGCACCGTGGTGCCGGAGCCTTTGGCGATGCGGATCTTGCGCTTGGCGTTGATGAGCGCCGGGCGTTCCCGCTCCTTGGGCGTCATCGATCCGATCATCGCGTCGAGATGGATCAGCGTCTTGTCGTTCGCGCCGCTATTGGCCATCGCCGCCTGCGCTTTTTTCAGGCCAGGGATCATCCCCGCCAGCGCACCCAGCCCGCCCATGCGGCGCATCTGGTTCAGCTGCGCGCGCAGGTCGTTCATGTCGAACTGACCCTTGGCCATTTTCTTGGCCAGCTTGTCGGCTTCATCCGCATCGATGCTCTCGGCAGCGCGCTCGACCAGCGACACGACGTCGCCCATGCCTAGGATGCGCTGCGCCACGCGCTGCGGATGGAACACCTCGATCGCGTCGAGCTTCTCGCCGGTGCCCGCGAACTTGATCGGGCGGCCCGTGACCGCGCGCATCGAGAGCGCCGCGCCACCGCGCGCATCGCCATCCATGCGGGTCAGCACCACGCCGGTCAGCGGCACCTGCGCCGTGAAGCTCTGCGCCACATTGACGGCGTCCTGGCCGGTCAGCGAGTCAACGACCAGCAGGATTTCGGCAGGCGTGGCGACATCGGCCACCGCCTTCATCTCGTCCATCAGTGCCTGATCGACATGCAGACGCCCGGCGGTGTCGAGCATCACCACGTCAAAGCCCTGGAGCTTGGCCGACTGGAGCGCGCGGCGGGCGATATCGACCGGCTGTTGCCCGGCGATGATCGGCAGGGTGGCGACATCGCACTGGGTGCCGAGCACGGCCAGCTGTTCCTGCGCGGCGGGGCGCTGGACGTCGAGCGACGCCATCAGCACCTTCTTGCGGTCTTTTTCCTTCAGCCGCTTGGCGATCTTGGCGGTCGTGGTCGTCTTGCCCGACCCCTGAAGCCCGACCATCATGATGACGGCGGGCGGGGTCACATCGATCATCAGGTCCGACGTGTCGGACCCCAGCGTTTCGGTGAGCGTGTCGGAGACGATCTTGACGACCATCTGCCCCGGCGTGACCGATCGCAAAACGTCGCTGCCCACCGCGCGCTCGGTCGCCTGATCGACGAACTGGCGCACGACAGGCAGGGCGACATCGGCTTCGAGCAGCGCGATTCGCACCTCGCGCATCGCGGCGCGGACATCGTCCTCCGTGAGCGCACCACGCCCACGCAGCTTGTCGAATACCCCACCCAGACGATCGCTCAGCGAATCGAACATCATCACCTCAATTGGCCCAAGGGCCTGAAAATCCTTGCATTCCCGTCAAACGACAAAATCGCCGGTGGGCGAAACCTCGCCAACCAGCGTCCATACAAAGCGCCTGATGCTGACCCGTTTGCCGGACGCGCGCTCAATGGATATGTCAGGGACCGGACGGCAAACCGCCCGATTGCAGACGCGCCCTTAGCCCAGCCAAGCCCGTGATGCAACTATGACCGTGCAAGCGCGGCCGTCAGCGCGATGACGGGCGGCGTCGCGGCCAGGATCGGGACGGCCAGCCCCTCGATAGCGATCACTGCCGCGCCGATCCAGCAGGCGGCATGCACCCTGCCCCGGCTGCGCAGGTCATGAACCATGGCGACCAGCACGAACAACAACTGCCCGCTCATCACCGCCAGTCCACCCCAAGGACCCAGCAGCGGCATCGGCAATATGCGTCCGAAGGCCGGGCCGATCATCGCCACCATCGCGCACAGCATCAGCCGCTTGTGCCAGTCGGTCCGGCGGCGCAGGCGGATCGCCGCGATCAGCAGCCCGCCAAAGGCGGACACTTCCAGCAGATTCAGCGCCACGAAGATCGTGTCGGGGAAGAAGGGCGGCACCCGGCCCATCCGCACCGACATCGCCGCCGTCCCCAGCGCCAGCGGCACCATCACCACCGCCAGCCCGGCTGCGATCCAGCCAAGGCGCCGGTGCAAGGCGCGCCACCCGCGCTGCACCAGCACGGCCTGCGCAACGAAGATCAGCGTCCACGCCATGAACACCGCGCCATGGACATGCACCCAATAGGGCACGCGCGCGATGTCCACCTGCCCACGCAGGGCGAAGGAGCCGAAGCCGCCGATCACGGTCACCGCGATCGCAAGCGCCATCCAGACATAGAAACCATGATCGCGCGCCACCCCATGCGATCCGGCCGCGATACGCCCCCGTCCATCCATTGCCGCTATTCCCCCATTTTTGCAATTTTACACCTGTCCCATCGCCCTGTCTTGCAAGAAGTCGTCGCGCGCCAGCACAGCCCTTGCGCGGGCCGTCGCTTTGGGTCAGCAATCGGGCAACACAGAAAGAATGAGGGGCCGAACATCATGAGCTGGACACGCCGCAAGCCGATGGAGGCGATGAGCCCGAGCGGTGACCAGCATCGCATGGCGCGCACCCTGTCCTGGCCGCATCTGCTGGCGCTGGGGGTGGGCGCTATCGTCGGCACGGGCATCCTGACGCTGATCGGCGTCGGCGCGGACAGGGCCGGTCCTGCCGTCCTCCTCTCCTTCGCCATAGCGGGCGCGATATGCGCCTGCGCCGCGCTTGCCTATGCCGAACTGTCGACCATGATGCCTGCGGCCGGCAGCGCCTATAGCTATAGCTATGTCGTGCTGGGCGAAGGCATTGCCTGGATCGTGGGGTGGAGCCTGATCCTGGAATATAGCCTTGTCGTATCGACCGTCGCGGTCGGCTGGTCGGGCTATGCCGCGCCCCTGCTCACCGCGATCGGCTTTCCCGAAACGCTGACGCAGGGGCCGGAACTGGGCGGCCTCATCAACCTGCCTGCCATCTTCATCATCGCCGTGGTCGCTGGCCTGCTGATGCTCGGCACCCATGAAAGCGCGAGGCTCAACACGCTGCTCGTCCTCATCAAGATCGCGACGTTGAGCCTGTTCGTCTGGGTCGCCCTGCCCGCCTTCGACGTGCAGAATCTGGAGCCGTTCATGCCGTTCGGCTTTGCCAAACATATGGGTGCCGACGGGGTCGAGCGCGGCGTCATGGCGGCCGCCGCCATCATCTTCTTCGCCTTTTACGGCTTCGACGCCATCTCAACCGCGGCGGAAGAAGCCAAGAACCCGGAGCGCGATCTGGCCATCGGCATCGTCGGATCGCTGGTCGTTTGCACGCTGATCTATGTGCTTGTCGCCGCCGCCGCGATCGGCGCGATGCCCTTCACCCGCTTTGCCGACAGCCCGGAGCCGCTGGCCCTCATCTTGCGCGAAATGGGCCAGGGCAGTGTGGCACGGATCGTGGCCATTGCCGCCGTCATCGCCCTGCCCACCGTGCTGCTGGGCTTCCTCTATGGCCAGAGCCGCATCTTCCTGGTCATGGCGCGCGACGGTTTCCTGCCCCAGAGCCTCGCGAAAATCTCCAGGCGCGGCACGCCCGCCCGGATCACCTTGGTCACCGCCATATTGGTCGCGATCATTGCGGGGCTGCTGCCGATCGACGAGATTGCCGCGCTGGCGAACGCTGGCACGCTGATCGCCTTCACCTCGGTGGGCCTGTGCCTCCTCGTCTTGCGCCGTCGCCTCCCCGACATGCGTCGCCCCTTCCGCACGCCCGCCGCCTGGTTCGTGGGCCTCGGCGCGATGGGCGGCTGCGCCTATCTGTTCATCAGCCTGCCGATGCAGACGATATTGGCCTGCCTGGGATGGAACGCCGTAGGGCTGGTCGTGTATTTTCTCCATGGGCAGAAGCGGGCGACGGCGGCGTGAGGGGGATTTAACTTGAGCATTATTCTTGGTGCACTGGCTACTACCGCATTGTTGCGAGCGTCGCCCGCTTCATACCCCGGCACTTGGGCTAGCGATCTGGACTACCCTCCCGAAGCCATCCGACTGACGAAAAGAGGGACTACCTCTTTTCTCGTCCTAGTTTCACCACAGGGCAAAGTGGCTAGTTGTTTTGTAACGCAGTCAAGTGATGTTCCAGAACTCGACAAAAGAACCTGCGTGCTGCTGTCTGTCCGAGCATCATTCAAGCCTGCCGCCGATGAAAATGGTCAACCAGTTTATGACACCTACAAAGGGAGTATTAACTGGCGTCATATGGATCGACCCAATCGTAGTCTAGCGCCTAAACCGGAACTGGACGACACCGATTTTGAGCTTCAAGTCGCGAAGCTCCCTAATGGATTACAGCAGCAGCGTGTTGTGGTGATTGTGCGAATGGACACGTCCGGGCGCGTCGCATATTGCGAACATCAACCCCAAACCGCTGTTTCCCAACAACTGGGTGCGGTCGCCTGCGCTCAGGCCAAGGCAGGTTATGTGTCGATAACGAAGGACGCTGCCGACCAGCCGATATCGGTCATCCGCTCTTTACATATATTGTTCAAAGCTGCCGCTGGATAAGCAGTTTTTCCGACGCTCTGGCCTTTTCCCTTCCCCCGCATTACATGCGCCCCCATCATGGGACGCTTTTCCAAAATGCATGGCCTGGGCAATGATTTTGTCGTGATCGACGCGCGCGCGCGCGCGGTCGAGATGACGGAAGGCCGTGCCCGCGCCATTGCCGATCGTCACGCCGGGATCGGCTGCGACCAGTTGATCCTGATCGGCAATGCGCCCGACGCCGACGTGTCGATGCAGATATTCAACGCCGATGGCAGCGAAGTGGAGGCGTGCGGCAATGCCACACGCTGCGTGCCGTTGTTCGTGGGCCGCGACGTGCTGATCCGCACGCGGGCGGGGCTGCTGGACGCCAAGGCGGTCGATGGCGGCGCGAGTGTCGATATGGGCGCGCCGCGCTTCGATTGGGACGCGATTCCCTTGGCCTACGCCATGGACACGCTGACCATGAGCGCCAGTTGGGAGGATTTGCCCCCGCCCGCCGCCGTCAATGTCGGCAACCCGCATGTCATCTTCTTCGTCGAAGATCTGGATGCGGTGGACACCGCCCGGCTTGGCCCGATCATAGAGACGGACCCGCTTTTCCCCGCCCGCGTCAATGTCAACTTCGCGCAGGTCGTGGGCGACAATCATCTCCGCCTGATCGTGTGGGAACGCGGCGCTGGCCTCACCCGCGCCTGCGGCACCGGCGCCTGCGCCACCGCCGTCGCCGCCATCCGTCGCAAACTGGTCAGCGGCCCCGTGACCGTCAGCCTGCCCGGCGGCGATCTCGTCATCGACTGGGCACCCGGCGGCACGATCCGCATGACCGGCCCCGCCACCCATGTGTTCGATGGCGAGGCCGACTGGTCGCGCTTCTAATGAGCGGCCCGGACATCATCACGCTGGGCTGCCGCCTCAACATTGCGGAGAGCGAGGCGATCCGTGAAATGGCGGGCGGGCAGGACGACCTGATCGTCGTCAACAGCTGCGCCGTCACCGCCGAAGCCGTGCGCCAGACCAGGCAGGCGATCCGCCGCGCCCGCCGCGACCGGCCCGACGCGCGCATCATGGTGACCGGCTGCGCCGCGCAGACCGAGCCGGAGACCTTCTCCGCCATGCCCGAAGTCGATACGGTCATCGGCAACCGGGAGAAAATGGAAGCGGCCTCCTTCGCGCCCAAGGCGGAGAAAGTCCGCGTCGCCGACATCATGACCGTGCGTGACACCGCGCCGCATATGGCCAGCGCCTTTGCCGATCATGCCCGCGCTTTCCTGGAGGTGCAAAATGGCTGCGACCATCGCTGCACCTTCTGCATCATCCCCTATGGCCGGGGGAACAGCCGCTCCGTTCCCGCCGGGGCGGTGATCGACAAAGCGAAGGAACTGGTCGCGGCGGGTTACAAGGAAATCGTGCTGACCGGCGTGGACGTCACCAGCTACGGCCCCGATCTGCCCGGCAGCCCGTCGCTCGGCCTGCTGGTGGAGCGCATCCTGAACGGCGTGCCGGACCTACCCCGCCTGCGCCTCTCCTCCATCGACAGCGTGGAGATTGACGATCGGTTGTTCGACCTGATCGCCTATGAACCCCGGATGATGCCGCATCTGCATTTGTCGTTACAGGCGGGCGATGACATGGTCCTCAAACGCATGAAGCGCCGCCACAGCCGCGCCGACGCCGTCCGCATCGTCGATCGACTGATCGCCGCGCGCCCGGACATCAGCATCGGCGCGGACATCATCGCCGGTTTCCCGACCGAGGATGAGGCGATGTTCGCGCGCAGCCTGGCGCTGGTCGCCGACTGCCGCATCGTCCACGGCCATATCTTCCCCTATTCTCCGCGCACCGGCACGCCCGCCGCACGGATGCCGCAAGTGGACCGCGCGACCATCAAGGCGCGTGCCGCCCGGCTGCGCGCCGCCTGCGAAACGCAGCGCGCCGACTGGCTGGAGAGCCTTGTCGGCACCCGCCAGTCAGTGCTGGTCGAGCGCAGCGGGCTGTCGGGCCATGCCGAAAATTTCGCCCCGGTGCGATTTGCTACCCCGCAGACGCCATCCTCTATCGTCCGCGCAACGATCAGCGGCCTTGAGAATGGCGCGCTGATCGCGCAAGAGGCCAGCCATGACAGATAGTGGCACTTCCTGGCGCGATCGCCTGTTCGGCGGGCTTCGGCGCACATCCGACAAGCTTGGCGAAAATTTGACCGGCCTGTTCGGCAAGGCCGCGCTCGACAACCAGACGCTGGACGAAATTGAGGAAGCGCTGATCGTGTCCGATCTTGGCCCGGCCATGGCAGGGCGGGTGCGCGAACGGCTGGCCGAAGGGCGGTTCAACAAGGAACTGACCGAGGAATATCTGCGCGAAATCATCGCGGAGGAAATCGAGAAGGTGCTGGCCCCGGTCGCCCGCCCGCTGGAGATCGAGGCTTTCCCGCGCCCGCAGGTCATCCTCGTCATCGGCGTCAACGGGTCCGGCAAGACTACCACCATCGCCAAGCTGGCGCATAATTTCCTGGAGCAGGATTATGGCGTGATGCTGGCGGCGGGCGACACGTTCCGCGCGGCAGCCATCGGCCAGCTCAAGGTCTGGGCCGACCGCCTTGGCATCCCCATCGTCGCGGGCAAGGAAGGCGGCGACGCAGCGGGTATCGTGTTCGACGCGGTCAAGCAGGCCACCGCCACCGGCATCGACGTGCTGATCGTCGACACCGCAGGCCGCCTCCAGAACAAGAGCGAGCTGATGGACGAGCTGGCCAAGATCCGCCGCATTCTTGGCCGATTGAACCCGGCGTCGCCCCACGACGTTGTGCTGGTGCTGGATGCCACCACGGGACAGAATGCGTTGAGCCAGATCGAGGTTTTCAAGGAAGTCGCCCATGTCACGGGCCTCGTCATGACCAAGCTGGACGGCACCGCGCGCGGCGGCGTGCTGGTCGCGGCGGCGGAGAAATATCGCCTGCCGATCCATGCCATTGGCGTAGGCGAAAAGATCGAGGATCTGCGCCCCTTCGATCCGGGCGACATGGCGCGGGCCATCGCCGGGACCGCCTATGCGCGGTGAAATCGCCGTCATGCCGGACTTGATCCGGCATCCAGAGTCCCCCACGCAGCGCTTCGACGCCCTGGATCCTGACTTTCGTCAGGATGACGATAGGAAAAACAGCCATGGCTGACACCAAACACGCCGTAAGCCCCGCCCACTCAGGAACGCTCAGCCTGGCGCTCGATTTCGGACCTCTGCTGGTATTCTTCCTGGGCTATAAATTCCTAGGGATGATCGTCGGCACCGGCGCCTTCATGGCGGCCATCGTCGTCGCGGTGATCGTGTCGAAATGGAAGCTGGGCAAAGTGTCGCCCATGCTCTGGCTGTCCGCCGCGCTGGTGCTGTTTTTCGGTGGCCTCACCATCTATTTCCACGACCAGAGCTTCATCCAGATCAAGCCCACCATCATCTACAGCTTCTTCGCGCTGATGCTGTTTGGCGGGCTGCTGCGCGGCAAGCCGCTGCTGAAATATCTGCTTCAGGCCGCCTATGATGGCCTGTCCGAAACCGGCTGGCGCAAGCTGTCGCGCAACTGGGCGATCTTCTTCGTCGCCATGGCGATCGCCAATGAAGTGATGCGCCGCACGATGAGCTTCGACAGCTGGCTGGCGGTCAAGGTGTGGGGCGTGACCATCGTGTCGGTGGTCTTTGCCGCCGCGAATATCCCGATGCTGATGCGCCACGGCCTGAACCTGGGCGACAAGCTCGACAGCGACGAGATTGGCGGCACATCGCCGCCGCAGGGATAACGGACCTGCCGGGGCCGCAACCCCGGCAGCCATCATTCCATCAACCACCGTTGAAGTTGATCATGCAATAGAGCATCGCCAGCGACAGCAAGGTGTTGGTGCGCGAAAAGATCATCGCGGTGGTCGCTGCCTTCGCCTTCACCGCATCTTCGGCAGGGACCAGCCCCAGCGCCTTTTTCTGGTTCGGCCAGATCACGAACCACACATTGAACGCCATGATCAGCGCCAGCCACATGCCGATGCCGATCAGCACGAAACCCGGCTTGAACGTCAGCGCCTCGACCAGATAGAAGCTGCGCCAGGCGATGACCACACCGGTCAGAACGGTCAGCGCGGCGGACCAGCGGAAGAAGAACAAAGCCGACGGCGCAATAAACTTGGAAACGCCCGGTTTCAGTTCGGCGGGCACTTTGGGCATGGTCGGGATCTGCACGAAGTTGAAATAATAGAGCAGGCCGATCCAGGTGATGCCGAAAAACAGATGGAGCCAGCGCAAGATCGCCTGCTCTGGTATCGTGTTCGCGGGGACCGCGAGAATGACCAGCAGCGCAAGGACGAGCCCCGCCGCCAGAACGAGATGCAGATTGCCGAAAAACTTCGCCATGACCCTACCCCCATTTTCCGGCCGCCGCATGTGTCGGGCGGCCTGACCGGAAAGTCTATGTCATCGTTACGGATATGTCACATGGATATTTCCTCAGTTTAGAGTGAAAATATCCTGTTTTCCGCAGCGCAATAAGCCTGCTACGGGCACGGAGCCTTAAGGCCGCAGCTTCGTTATGTGGCCAATCCCATCCATGAACCGAGGAGTATTTCATGGCCTTCACCCTGCCCGCCCTGCCCTATGCCAAGGATGCCTTTGGCGACGTTTTGTCGGCTGAAACCTTCGACTATCACCATGGCAAACATCACAATGCCTATGTCGTGAAGGCCAATGAACTGGTCGCCGCCGACGCCGCCCTCCAGGGCAAGTCGCTGGTTGACCTCATCAAATCGTCCAAGGGCGGTCTGTTCAACCAGGTCGGCCAGATCTGGAACCACAGCTTCTACTGGCTGTGCCTGTCGCCGGAAAAGAAGGCTCCATCGGGCAAGCTGCTCGACCTGATCAACGAAGCCTTCGGGTCGGTCGATGCCTTGGTTGAAAAGCTTAAAGCCGAAGCCGTCGGCCATTTCGCCAGCGGCTGGGCCGCACTGGTGCTCAAGGACGGCAAGCTGGAAGTCACCTCCTATCATGACGCCGACACGCCGGTCGCGCATGAAGGCCATGCGCCTCTGCTGATCCTCGATGTGTGGGAACATGCCTATTATATCGATTATCGCAACCTGCGCCCGGCCTATGCCGAAAAGCTGCTGAAGGAAGCGATCGACTGGGATTTCGTTGCGCTGAACCTCGACGGCGAAGGCGTCAGCCGCGCCGACCAGCCGGGCTGATCCGACACCTATGGCCCTGCATCGTCATGGTGCCGGGCCATAGGTGTATTTACGACCGTAATTATACCTACCGCAACGCTTTATTAAGTCGCTGCACCCATGTTCGGCTTTCCGTGGGGACGGAAGGGCGAAGCGATGGACATGGCCGAATTGCGCCGGCAGCATGACGAGATCAGCCACACGGCGCACAGACTGGCGCAAGCGACGGCTGACCGCGCCAACCCGCGCAGCGTGGGCGCCATACGCTGGCAGCTTGCGCGCCAGTTGATGGCCCATCTCGCGCTGGAGGACCGCATCCTCTATCCCGCGATGCAACGCGCCACTGATGAGCGCACCCGCACCACCGCCGCCACGCTCCACACCGAAACCGGCGCGCTTGCCGAAAGCTTTGCCCACTACATGATCGCGTGGAGCGACGATCGCGTCGCGCGCGAATGGGCCGATTTCTGCGTCGAGACACAGGCCATCATCCGGGCGCTGAGCGAACGGGTCGATCGCGAAAACCGCACCCTCTATCCTCTCGCCGACAAGGTTGACGATAGCGCGCCACGGATCGCCCGCGCTGGCTGAGCCGATCAGGCAGCTTCCAGCTGCGCCACGAACATGTCGGTCGCCCGCTGCAACTCCTGCGCCGTGCGCGACAGGCCGGTCGCTGCGCTCGACACCCGACCAGACAGGCTTTCGGTGTCACGGGCGACGTCAGCCACCCCCTCCATCTGCCGCGTCATGATCGTGGCGTCGCGCGCCGTATCGCGGGCAGCCTGCTCGATCGCGCTCGTCGCGTCGCGCTGATCGGCGACGGCGCGCTGGATCGCATCGGCGGCCTCTGCCAGCTGTTCGACCGCGCCCGCCACATTCGAAAGGGCGCCCTGCGCTATCCCTGCGCCCTCGCGGGCGGACCAGGCCAGCGATTCGATTTCGCCGGTTGCGCTGGCCGTCTGGCTGGCCAATTGCTTGACCTCGCCTGCCACGACGGCAAAGCCGCGGCCGACCTCGCCCGCACGGGCCGCCTCGATCGTGGCATTAAGCGCCAGCAGGTTGGTCCGTGCGGCAATGCCAGTGATGGAGCCTGCAAAGCTGGTGATCGACGCCGTCCGTTCCTCCAGATCACGCACAGCCTCATGCCCGGCGGTCGACACGCGCTGCGCCTCTCCGCCCAGCACCGCCTGCTGCTGCGCGGCGGACGCAATGGCGGTAATCGACGCAGACAATGTCTCGATCCGTCGCGCGAGCAGTGCGGCACTGGCGGACGACTGTTCGGCGGCCGCTGCCGTTTCATGCGTGCCGGTGCTGGCGTCTCGCGCCAGACCGTTCAGCAATCGCGCCGATTCTTCCAGATCATGGGTCGCGGCACCGACCGCCTCGACAATGCCGAACACGGACCTGCGGAAATCCTGCACCAATGCCAGAGTCGCCGCGCGCCGATCGGTCGCCATGCGCGCCTTGTCCTGTTCCTGTGCGTGGCGCAGCGCCGCTTCGCGCAAATCCGCGTCCCGGCTGGCGGCCATCGCTGCCTCCGCCGAATTGCGCCCGCTTTCCGCCGCGTCCGCCAGCTGCGCAGATTGCGCGATCTGGCCATCCAGTGCCAGCAGCAAGGCGCGCAACCGGATGGTGAGATAGCACAGCACGGCAGTCAGCAGCAGCACCGCAACCGCATGGATCGCGACCCGCTCCAGATCGCCGCTGCCCGGAAAAACCCAGGCTGGCAGCAGGCTGTTGAGCAGGAGATGGTGCGCCGCCGTCAGCACCGCCCCCAGCACGATCGGGCGCCAGTCATAGAGCAGCACCAGCCCGGCCAGCGCCACGAAGAAGAACATATGTCCGTCCATCTGCCAGACATGGCCCGACAGCAGATAGAGGCCGATGGCCGGCTGCACCGCCGCCAGCGTCCCCATCGCCAGCCGCGTCTCGACATCGCGCCGATTACGCAGGACCATGATCGTCGGCAGGGCATTGACCAGCACAGACAGCGCCATCGCCTGCCCGCCGCGCTCTACCCCCAACAGCAGGGACATCGAACCCAGCGCGATCGTCCACAGCCAGCTGGCAAAAAGCAGGACACGCAACCCCTGTAGGCGCAAGCGCCCAAGGCTCGATTCGGCCTGCATCACGCGGCGCCTCCGCAACCGGTGCGGTTCGTCGCGACCGCGATCACGCCATGACCCAGCATCGGCAGCGCCAGCCGATCACGCCGTCCCTCAATCAGCAGCGATCCTGCCCATGGTCCCGCCGCAACCAGTCGCGCGCCATGGGCGATGGCGGCAGGCGCCAGCACCGTGCGGGCCTGCGCGGTCAACGGCACCAGCAGCATCCGCCCGCTGACGGGCGGCGACAGGGTCAGCACAATCAGGCCAAGCAGGATCAGGCTGCATTGACCTACTATCGGCATAACGCGTTGCACAGAAAGGAAATATCTCATTCCAACCGATTAGGCTGGAATTGGTAAGGATTGCTTTAACGATGATCGGTCGGCGCAAGCCCCAGCGTCCGAGCCAACTCGTCCAGATCAGCGCCCGGTTGCACCAGCAGCCATTCCCGACTGGCCGCGCCGTTCACCACCGTCACCGCGCCCTTGGGACAGACGCCCAGGCAACTGACCTCGACAATACCCGCCGCCGCCTTGCGCCCCTTTTTCAGCGACAAATGCCGCTTCAGCGCCTTGGCCAGCCGCGTGTCGCCATCGGGACCAAAGCCGCCGTCCAGCTTCTTTTCGCATTTGCGGCAGACCAGCACGGTATTTTGCCAGTTGGATCGAACCAGCGACTTCAATCCACTGCCCCACGCGGCTTCCACGTCCGCCGCTCCTCGGCGGCGCGCAGCACTTCATAGGCGGCCTGGATCGTCTGGAAACGGGCGGCGGCCTGCGCGTCGCCCGGCTTGACGTCGGGATGATATTCCTTGGCCAGCGTGCGCCAGCTTTTCTTCACCGCCTCGAAATCGGCATCATCCTCCAGGTCCAGTGCTTTCAGCGCATGAAGTTCGTCACGCGACCGACTGCCATCGCCCGGCCCGCCCCAGCTATGATAGGCGCTGCCCTGATAACCGCCCGCATCGCGCCGCTCATCCCGCTCGCGCTGTTCGCGTTCTTCCTGGTCCAGTCCCTGAAAATAGTCCCAGTTACGGTTATATTCGCCCGCATGATCGGGGCAGAAATACCAGCGTTCCGGGCTGTTGGGGGATTTGGGCGCGGGGCAGTCGCCCGGCTTGTCGCAGCCAAAGCGGTCGCACATCCGCACGCGCTGCGCCTCACGCGATGCACCATAGGCACGCCAGCGGGGAAAGCCCCAGTCATTCGATCGGCTATTTCGTGCCATAAGTCCGAATTAGGGAAGGTGCGGGTGGAAAGCCACCCCATCGCGCCATATTTTGAAAATGCGCGAAAGAGCGCATTTTGAAGCCCGCACCGGCCCGCTCCCCCACCCGGCCACCCACAGAATATCCTGAATGGGCGGCCGGGTGGGGGAGCGGGCCGGTGCGGAAAATATCTCAAATAGATGCCAGAGGGCCTGTAAGCCGGGTTCTGTCCACCCCGCTTTCGCAGGGATAGGCGACCATTCCTCTAGGGAACGGATTGCTCCGTTCCTCAAGCAACCAACCCGGACGGTCTCGGTCGAAACAGACCTAGCAGCATGAAGCTGCGCGCCGCCCCTATTCGGTCTTGCTCCCGGTGGGGTTTACCATGCCGCCTTGCGTTGCCGCAGACGCGGTGCGCTCTTACCGCACCCTTTCAATGTCACTGGGCCGAAACCTTAGCGACCTGCTTTCTGTTGCACTGTCCCTTGGATCACTCCAGCCGGTCGTTAACCGGCACCGTCATTTCGTGGAGCCCGGACTTTCCTCGCCGTGGAAGTTACCCGCCACGCCGCGGCCGCCCGGCCCTCTGGCGGAACGGTCCCTAGCCAGCTTCTGGCCTTCCGTCACGCCCTTATTCATCGCCCATTGGCTTGGGCAGCAGCAAAGCCAGCAGTATGGCGCGACATTCGCCGCAAATCACCCCGTCGATCAGTTCGGGGCGAAAGCGCCGCTGGAACGCCACGACGGCCGCCTGCGGATCGGCAATATCATAGCCGAACCGTTCGAGCGCCAGCATGAAGCCGCCGTCGGTCCAGTGCGGGTCCATCAGATTCTTGGTCGGGCGCGGCAAGGCCAGCCGCAACCGCGCCAGCTGTCCCCAGGGGAACAATTCACCCGGATCCTGCTTGCGCGCGGGCGCGATGTCGCTGTGGCCGACGATATTGCCGCGCGTGATGCGATGCCGCTGGACGATGTCATGCACCAGCGGGATCAGCGCGCTCATCTGGGTTTGCGGAAAGGGCCGATAGCCCCATTCATGCCCCGGATTGACAATCTCAATGCCGATGCTGGCGCTGTTGATGTCATCCACCCCGCGCCAGTGGGATCGCCCCGCGTGCCAGGCGCGCTTGGCTTCATCGACCATGCGGATGATCTGGCCATCCTCGGTCACGACATAATGGGCTGAGACTTTGGATTCCGGGTTGGCCAGCCAATTGATCGCACTCGCCGCGTCCGGCATCCCGGTATAATGCAACACCAGCATCGAGACCGGCAGGCTGCGCTCGTCGAAATTGGGCGACGGCGTTTCGATCATCGGCAGCTCGTTCATCATGCCCTTTCGGCCCGGCCGTGCAGTCGCGCAGCCTGGACATGACAATGGCGCAGGCAGGCGCGGCAATCAAGCATGGTTAAGCGCCGGGTCGGCGACTCATCCGGCGCGCCGCACCCGTCCGATCGCGCCTTCGGGCAATGCGGCCTGCCGCGCATAGCCGCCGCGAAATTCGGGATGGGCGGTAAAATCATCACCCTGCCCGATCACCGTTTCCCCGGCGCCCAGCAACAATATCGACCCGGCATGGCTGTGCCGGGCGAGCAGGGACAGCACCGCCTGCCGCCGTTCCGGACTGAAATAGAGCAGGACGTTGCGGCACAGCAGCAGGTCATAGGCACCGGTCGGTGCCTTGGCATCGAACAGATTGTCGTGGCGGAAATCGATCATGCGCCGCAATTCGGGACTGGCGCGCCAGTCCTCGCCCGACGGCTCGAACCATTTGAGCAGGTCGCCGACCGCCAGCCCGCGCTGCACATCCATTTGCGAAAATATGCCCGATCGCGCCTGGTCGATCGCCGCGGTCGAAATGTCGGTCGCCAATATCTCGATCCGCCATCCGCTCCAGCGCGCGGCGTCATTGCGCAGACGGATCGCGAGCGAATAGGCTTCCTGTCCGGTCGAACAGCCCGCGCTCCAGATGCGCAGCGTCCGGTCGGTCTTTTCAGCGTGGATAGCAGGCAATATCTGCCGGTGGATCATGTCGAAAATCTGGAGGTCGCGAAAGAAGCTGCTTTCATTGTTGAGCAGCGCATCGACGACTTCCTGCTCCAGCCGCGCGTCCCCCTTGCGCAGCAGCTTGGCGGCCAGTTCGTCCATGTCGGTCAGGCCATGATCGCGCAGCACGGGTCGCAGCGCGGTTTCCATCCGCCACGCCCGGCCTTCCGACAGGACTTGCCCGGTGCGCGCTTCCAGCAGCCCGGACAGCACGCGCGCCGCGCCCTGTAATGTCGATGCAGGCGAAGGGGGCATGACCATCAAACAAGCACCTTTCCGCGCCGGAACACGAAGTCCATAATAGCTAGCGGTTCCATCACCGCGCAGGTCAGGCCTGCCCCCGCGACCGATCCGGGCATCCCCCACACCACGCTGCTGGCTTCATCCTGCGCGACGATCCAGCCGCCCGCTGCGACAATGTCCCGCGCACCGACCGTGCCATCGCGGCCCATACCGGTCAGGACGATACCCACAGCGCCCGCGCCATAGACGTCCGCCATGCTGGCAAACATCGGATCGACACCGGGCAGGTTGCCGGCAGGCGTACGCTCCGGGTTCAGCGTTATCGTCACCCGGCCATGCAGGCCACGGCGCAGTTGCAGATTGGCGTCGCCGGGGGCGACATAGACGGTGTCGGCCATCAACAGATCGCCAGTCTCGGCGACCTTGACCCGCAGGCTGGTCATGCGCGCCAGTTGCTGCGCGAAATAGACGGTGAAGCTGGCGGGCAGATGCTGGGTCAGCAGCACCGGCACGCCCAGCGGCGCGGCCAGCCCTTCAAACAACTGGCTCAGCGCATGGATGCCGCCCGTTGACGCACCGATACCAAGGCAGGCAAGCGGCTGCGCGGCAGGCTGGACGACAGGGGGCGCGAGCGGGCGCTGCGGCGGCGATGGGGCGGGACGATCGGTGAACAGGCGGTTCAAACGCTCGATCAGCGTCTGGGGAAAATGCTCGCCAAAACTGCCGCTGCCCGGCTTCGACAATATGTCGCTGGCGCCCAGCGCCAGTGCCTCGATGGCTGCCGCGCTGCCCTCCTCGCACTTGCCGGACAGGATCGCGACCTTGACGTCGGGGTTTGCGTGCAGGATGGCAGGCAACGCCGCCAGCCCGCTCTGCCCCGGCAATTCGATGTCGAGCAGCACCAGATCAACATCATGCCCCGCCAGATAGCCCAGCGCTTGTTCGGCACTGTTCGTCTTGTGGACCACGGCATAGGCCGGGTCGGCATTGAGGATACGTTCGATAACGGTGCGGACGACAACCGAATCGTCAACGACCAGCGTGCGAACCGACTTGGGTTCGCTCCTGTGACTGGTCATGATCGGCGCGATGAAGGTCATCACGGGACTTTCTGCACGAAGGACGAAGAAAAGGTCGAAATTCTCCCAAGGATGAGGACTGCGTCCCGCCCGCTAGATAACCCCGACGATGACCAGCTTGCTTTCCAGCGTTTCCCGATCAAACGGCTTCATCACATATTCGTCGGCCCCGGCCTCGACCGCCGCCTTGATATGGCCAATGCCATTTTCAGTGGTGCAGAAGATGATCTTGGGCCGTGCCGTCATCTTCGCGCTCGACAGCGCCTGAAGAAACTCCATCCCGCTCATCACCGGCATGTTCCAGTCGAGCAGGACGACATCTGGCGCGGATGCTTCGCACTGGGTCAGCGCGTCCTGACCGTCCACCGCTTCGCTGACCGTCAGGTCCAGCGATTCAAGGATATGGCGCGCCACCTTGCGGATGACCTTTGAGTCGTCAACGACCAGGCAATTCTTCATGAGGCGTCCCTTTGGTTTATCGTCCCGGCTGACGGTTTAACCGGCAAAGCCAATCAATTGGTAAACAGGAGAAGGATGATTTTTCGGTTGGTCGCAAATTTGGCCTGCCAGCCTTTTACGCCGCCTGCGCCAGCGCGCCGCCCTCGATGAAGGCAGCGAGCGAGACCAGCAGCCAGGGATGCCCATCATGCTCCACGATCGCGCGGGCATAGGGTGCCCAGGCCGGGCCGATCTGGCCGCGCAGGGGCAGTTCGCCTTCGGGCACACGGCAAATGTCGGTGACGCCATCGACCATCAGGCCATAGCTGTGGCCGCTAATGTCGGCGATGATGGCCAGCCCCCGCTCCACCCGCGGACTGGCGACGCCATGGATCAGCGCAGCGACGTCGATGATGGTCAGTACCCGGCTGCGCAAAGCGGAAAGCCCGGCAACATGCGCGCCCATGCCCGGCACGGGCGACACGTCGGTCAGGCGGACGACGGCCTCGACCTCGCCCGTCTCGACCGCGATGCGCGTACCTGCCAGCGTGGCGAAAAGATAGAGTCTGTCCATGGCCTTACCCCACTCCTCCGGCCATCTGGCCTCCGGCGATCGCCGCCATCAGCGCGTCCTGATCATAACGATAGATGCTGCTGTCCTGCGGTCCCGCCGCGCGCGGCGAGGCGCGCAGATGGACGATGCGGCATCCGATCATCCCGGCCATGACGCCCGCTGTCTGCGCGGCGTCATGGCCGGTCAACAGCAGCACGTCACGCGGATCGACCGCTGCATCATCGGGCAGACCCATCACCACCTCTTGCCCCGCCTGCCGCAGCAGCGGCGCCAATATGTCGCGGGTCCAGCCATCGTCGCTGTCGGCCAGCAGGCAGCGCCCCCGCGCCCGTTCGACAATGCCGCCATCGGGCAGGCTGGCAAACAGCGCAAAGGGATTGATCACTTCCAGATGCTCGCCGTCGATCACCGCGACGCCGCTGACATGGCCATGCATCGCCACCATGTCCGGCACCATCGGCATCTGGACGATGTCCAGCACCGCCGCGACCGGATAGCAGGCTTCCACCGAACCATCGCGCAGGCGCAGCGCGGAAATCTTGTCACGCCCGAAATCGGTCAGGCCATTGGCCACCGGCACCAGCCGTCCGTCGAGCCGGACGAAGGCGTTGCCGCCCGACCGGCCGAACAGCGACGCATCAATATCCTCGACCCGCTCGATCAGCGAAAGTTGCAACAGGCGGCGTTCGCCCGAACATTCCTCGAACCGCAGCGCCGCGACCATCTCGACCCCGCTTTGCGCATCGGCCTCCTGCTCCGATTGCCGCGCGGCGCGGTCGTCGATCATCGTCGGCAGCCTGGCCGCGCTGGCGATGCCCGCCGCATCGAGCAGCAGCATCGGCTTGCCATTGTCGGGCAGGGTCATGCCTGCATAGACGCCTGACGCCATCACCAGCGGCGAAGCGGGACGGATCACCAGTTCTTCATGATTGTCGACCGCCGACACCCCCATGGCAAAGGGTACGCCGGTCGCCGAACGCACCACCATGATGGCCCGCGGCCCGGTTTCGACCGGCTTGTCCATGCCCAGCACATCTTCCAGGTCGATCATCGAATGGCGCAGGCCACGGATCGTCGCGATCTTCGCCCCGCCAACTTCGCTGATCTGGAGCGTGTCATTATTGTCGTGCAGAATCTCGACCACCGCCGCGCGCGGGATCGCAAAGTGCAGGCCACCCGCGCGGATGATCAGGCCGGGAATGATGGTCAGCGTCAGCGGCACCCGCAAAGTGATGCACAGGCCGCGCCCCGGATGATTGTCCAGCGCGATCAGCCCGCCGATCCGCTCCACATTGGCGCGCACCACGTCCATGCCGACGCCGCGTCCGGAAATCGCCGTCACCTGATTGGCGGTGGACAGACCGGCCTGGAAAATCAGCTCCAGCCTGTCCGCCTCGCTCATGCGGGCGGCGGCTTCCGGGGTCAGGCGGCCAGCGGCAATCGCCTTTTCGACCAGCCGCGCCGTGTCGATGCCTGCGCCATCGTCGGTGACGACGATAACGATCTGGTTGCCCGACTGGCGAGCTTCCAGACGCAACTGGCCCGTCTCCGGCTTGCCCGCCGCCCGGCGCTTTTCCGGGGTTTCGATGCCATGGTCGATGCTGTTGCGCACGATATGGGTGAGCGGGTCGACGACCATCTCTACCATCTCGCGGTCCATCTCGACGTCACCGCCTTCCAGGGTCAGGTCGATCCGCTTGCCCAGATCCCGGCCCAGATCGCGCACCATGCGCGGGATCGCGGCAAACAGTCGTTCGACCCGCTGCATCCGTGTCTTGCTGATCACGTCGCGCATGTCCGCGACGCAGGTCGACAACCGCTCGAACACTGTGTCCAGCTCAGTGTCGACCGAGCGTTCGCGCAGCTTGCGCGACAATTCGTTGCGGGCCAGCACCATGTCCGACACGCCGTTCATCAACTGGTCGATCAGGCTGAGCGGCAGGCGAATGGTGCGGGGACCAGATTGGCTGCCCTGCCGCGCTACCGCGACGGGGGCCGCGGCATCGCCATGCTCTACCTCCACTGTCAGCGATGGGTCGGATGGGGTGGTCAGCGCGGCGATCAGAAATTCGTCATTCTCATTGGGCAAAGCTGCGCCCATTGCCACCGCCTCGGCCAGTTCGCCGATCCGGTCCATCAGGCCCAGCACCGCGCTGACCGTCGATGGATCAGCGACGCGCTTGCCCGCGCGAATGTCGGACAGCACATCCTCGGCTGCATGGCTCAGCCGCTCGAACCGTGGCAGGTTCAGGAAGCCGCAGCTGCCCTTCACCGTATGGAAAAAGCGGAAGATCGCATCGAGCCGGTCCCGGTCCGACGGGTCGGCTTCCCAGGCGACGACTTCGCCTGCCAGCGCCTCCAGCGTTTCCTGGGTCTCGGAAATGAATTCTTGTAACAGTTCGTCCATGCCCATGGTCCCACGGATGCGCGCAAACGGCACCATGGCGGGACGTGGTTAAGAGCGGGTTAAAGCGCAAACAAAAGGGGCACCGCGATCCACTCGCGCCGCCCCTTTCATATCGATTGGCGAAAAGTGCTTACTGCTGCTTTTCGACCGCGTCCTCGGCCTTGTCGCCTGCTTCACGCGTGGCTTCAGCCTTGTTTTCCAGCGTGTCGGCGGCGTTTTCAGCCGCATTTTCGGCGCTGCCGGTCAGATTATCTGCCATGGCTTCCATATTGTCAGCCTGATTGTCGATCGCATCCGCCTTGTTTTCGTACGCATTCTCGACCTGATTTTCCTTGGCCGAATCGCACGCGGCGAGGGCGACAAGGCTGGCAAGGCCAAGGATTTTGACGAAAGTTTTCACGGCGTTTTCTCCTGTTGCGCCCCCTGGGGCAGACTGCATTGTTCAACGGGCGGAAACGGCCTCAGCCGCTCCCTACCCTGACCGCGATCAACCGGTCGCGCCGCCGATGGTTCCCGCCAACCGCTCCGTTCGTCGCATAGCGCCTTATTTTTGCAGTGAATCGCGAATTTCGCGCAGCAGGATGATGTCCTCCGGCGTCGCGGCGGGCGCAGCAACCTCCGGCTCCGGCTTGACCGTCAGCCGGTTGACCGCCTTGACCAGCAGGAAAATGATGAACGCCAATATGACGAAATTGACCATGACCGTCAGAAACTGGCCCCAACCGAACATGGCGACGCCTGCGGCCTTCAGGTCGGCATAGCTTTGCGGATTGCCCTTATAGTCGGCGGGCAGGTCGCCCAGCCGGATAAAATAGCCCGAAAAATCCGCCCCGCCGAAAATATAGCCCACCACCGGCATGATTAGATCATCGGTCAGCGACTTTGTGATGGTGGCGAACGCCCCGCCGATGATGACGCCGACCGCCAGGTCGATCACATTGCCACGATTGATGAAGGTCTTGAATTCGCTGATCAGTCCCATGTCCGCCGCTCTCCCTTACAAAGATAATCACTGGATGGCCCGTTGCGCGAAACAGGGCAACCGCCTATTTCAGGGCGCAGATAATAGCTTGAGGATCTTCCATGACGCTCCTGCGCCGCTTTGCCCCTTTCCTGCTGCCGCTGCTGGGGGTTTTCGCCCTGTCCGCCTGCGGCATCAACAGCGTCCCCACGGCCGAGGAAGAGGCCAAGGCCAAATGGGCCGACGTCCAGGCACAATATCAGCGCCGCTCCAATCTGGTCGGCAACCTTGTCGCCACGGTGAAGGCGGCTGGCAAGCAGGAGCAGGACACGCTGGTCCGCGTCACCGAAGCCCGCGCCAAGGCAACGTCGGTGCAGGTCAATGCCGAAGATCTGTCCGACCCGGCCAAGGTCGCCCAGTTCCAGGCCGCGCAAGCGCAGCTGAGCCAGGGGCTTGGCCGCCTGCTCGCCTCGGTAGAGGCCTATCCAGACCTCAAGACCAACGCCAACTTCCTCAACCTGCAATCGCAGCTGGAAGGCACGGAAAACCGCATCGCCGTCGCCATCCGCGACTATAATGAAGCCGTGCGCGCCTATAACACCCGCATCCGCACCTTCCCCGACGCGATCGGCGCCAAGATCATCCACGGCGCCAAGCCCATGACCCCGTTCCAGGCGACGACGCCCGGCGCGGAAGAAGCGCCGAAGGTCGATTTCGGCAATTGATAGCGTGATCCGCCGCCTGCTGATCCTCCTCGCGCTGCTGGCCTTTGCGCCGGCAGCGCAGGCCCAGTCTTTCCCCAAGCTGACCGGCCGGGTAGTGGACGATGCCGCCCTGCTGTCCCCGGCGCAGGAACAGGCGCTGACCGACAAGCTGGCTGCACTGGAAACGCAGAGCGGTCGGCAGCTGGTGGTCGCGACCATCCCCGATCTTCAGGGCTATGACATAGCCGATTATGGCTATCGGCTGGGGCGCGAATGGGGGATTGGCGACAAGGCGAAGAATGACGGCGCACTGCTGATCGTCGCGCCCAATGAGCGCAAGATACGGATCGAGGTCGGCTATGGCATGGAAGGCCTGCTGACCGATGCCCAGTCGTCCCAGATCATCCGCGACGCCATCGCCCCGCGCTTCAAGGCGGGCGACATGCCCGGCGGGATCGATGCTGGCGTGGGAGAGATCGGCGCGATCATGACCCTGCCGCCCGAGGAGGCCAAGGCGCGCGCCGCGGCGGCGCAGGCAGCGGCGCGCAAGGGATCGGGCGGCCATGTCAGTGGCATGGCGATGATCTGGGTCATCATCATGATCGTTGCCTTCATCGCGCTGGCATCGCGCCGGCGCGGCACGGGCAAACGCTATCGCAGCGGTTCTGGCATGCCGATCATCCTGTGGGGACCGGGCGATTCCGACTGGGGCGGTGGCGGCGGCTGGGGTGGCGGCGGCTTTGGCGGCGGCGGTGGTGGATTTTCGGGTGGCGGCGGCAGCTTCGGCGGCGGCGGCGCGTCGGGGGACTGGTGATGCAGCTTCATCTTTCAGCAGCCGACCATGCCCTTGTGTCTGCCGCCGTGGCGGAGGCGGAGGCGCAGACATCGGGCGAGATTGTCACGATCGTAACGCGCCGGTCGGACGCCTATCATGATGTCGGGCTGCACTGGGCGATCGCCGCAGTGTTCATCACCCTGTCCGTGGCAGCGGCCTTTCCAGAGCATCTGCGCCATGTCCTGTCCGCCCTGCTGCGCGACTGGGAGCATGAGCTGGCCGACTGGAAATTGCTGACCGGGCTGCTCGGCCTGCTGATCCTGAAATTCCTGGTCGTGCGCTATCTGCTCGCCATCCCGGCGCTGCGGATGTGGATGACCCCGCGCGCGACACGGGCGCGGCGGGTGCGGCGGCGCGCGATCCTGCTGTTTCGCACCGCTGCCGAAGCGCGCACCCATGGCCGCACCGGCGTGCTGATCTACATCTCGCTCGACGAGCATCGCGCCGAAATCGTCGCCGACGCCGCGATCAATGGCAAGGTCGCACCCGAAGAATGGGGCGCGGCAATGGCGGCGCTGATCGATGCGATCCGCGACGGTCGCGCGGGCGAAGGGCTGGCGCAGGCCGTGCGGCAGGTCGGGCTGGTACTGGCCACCCATTTCCCCCGCGCCGATGACGACATCAACGAACTTCCCGACAGGCTGATCGAATTATGAGCGACCCGGATGCGTCTGCCCCCGAAGAAGTGATGTGGGCGGGACGCTTCATCACCGCGAAACGGCGCGGCAAGTGGGAATATGTCGGCCGCGCGCGGGGCATCAGGGCGGCCGTCATTCTGGCAATCGATGACGGGCATGTGCTGCTGGTCGACCAATATCGCGTGCCGCTGGGCAAACGCTGTATCGAATTGCCGGCAGGGCTGGTCGGCGATCATGACGCGGACGAGGACGCCACCATCGCCGCCAGCCGCGAGCTGGAGGAAGAAACCGGCTATCGCGCCGCCCGCCTCGAATCGCTGGGTGAATTTTTCAGCTCGCCCGGTATGGTCGCGGAAAGCTTCACCCTGTTCCGCGCCCATGATCTGCAAAAAACCGGCGACGGCGGCGGCGTGGATGGCGAGGATATCCACGTCCACCGCGTGCCGCTTGCCGGGCTGGGACGCCAGGTCACCGCCTGGCGCGAAGAAGGCTATGCCATCGACGTCAAGCTGCTCTTGCTGCTGGGTGCAGGCATAATCAGCTGACGGGTCACGCGACCCGATACCAGCCCGCCACCCGATCGAGCGCCAGTGTCAGCACCAGCTTGCCCGCGCGGCTCGGCCAGCCCAGCGCCCGCTCCGCCGCGACCAGCCCTTCGCCCGCGCACACCACGCGCCACAATATATCCGCCAGCCCCGGCCCCGCCGCGCGGATCGCCCCGTCGAAGCGTTCGCGCGCCGACAATTGCAGCAGCGTTGGATCCGGCTGCCGCCCCGGCATGGCCCGCCCACTCGCGCGCGGCGCCGCATCCCAACGCATCGTGACCCGCGCGCCCAGCCCCGCTTTCTCCCAGTCGGTGCGCAGCCGGTCGCCCGCGACATAATGTCGCTCGCTTAAGTGCCCGCGCGCATGGAGCCAGGCGAGCGGCGATTCGCCGATATTCACCAGCACCGTTTGATGGAGGCCATGGGGGTCCTCGATCCTCTGTTCGATATGGGTGGCGGTCATGCTGCCTTCTCCTTTTGACGATGGGGAATCGGGAAATCAGCCTTGCCATGGCGGATAGTTTGTAGGAAAGAGAAAACCAAATAGGTTATTCAGCGAGGCAGATATGATCACCCGCATCCGCGAAGTCCGCAAGGTAAAGGGGCTGACGCTGGAACAGGTCGGCGCGCTGTGCGATCCGCCGACGACCGCCCAGACGATCGGCCGTCTGGAAACCGGCACCCGCACCGTGTCGATCAAATGGCTCAACCGCATCGCGCTGGCGCTCGGCGTCACCAGCGCCGAACTGGTCGCCATGCCGGGGCAGAGCGAGGTGCCGGTCGCCGCGCTGCTGGGGCCGGACGGCGCGCGCGCACCGACCCGGCCACTCGCCTTCCCCTCCCCCGTTGCTGCCGATGGCATGGTCGGCGTCCATGTGAGCGCCAGCATCGGCGACTATCGCAGCGGCGACGCCATCTGGTGCCGTCGCATCGCGCCGGAGGATTTCGCCAGCGCGCTCAACCGCGACATTCTCTTGCCCCGCCCGGCGGGCCGATTCCTGTTTGGGAGACTGATCGGGCGGGAAGGCGACCGTTTGCAGCTGCTGCCACTGGGTTCCGGCGCGCGCCAGCTGGTGCTGACCGACCCGCCATGGGCCGCAGTCGCGGAACAGCTCGTCCGACGGCTCTAGCAAAAAGGTTGGTGGCATCTTAACCCAATAGCAAAGGCTCCTGCGCGAAAGAGAGATCATGACGCTCAACGTCCTCATGCTATCGACCCTCTTTCCCGATATCAGCCGTCCGACCTTCGGCGTGTTCGTGGAACGGCAGGCGCGCGAACTGGCGAGCCGCCCGGAAGCCAACGTGACCGTCATCGCCCCGGTCGGCCTGCCGCCATGGCCGCTTTCGCTCGCCCCGCGCTACGCCCCGCTGCACGCGCTGCCGCGCCGCGAGAAATGGCGGGAGCTGACCGTCTATCGCCCCACCTTCCCGATCATCCCCAAATTTGGCGGACGGACCAATGTGTGGACCATGACCCGCGCCATCCTGCCGCTTATCAAGCGGCTGCACGCGGAAAAGCCGTTCGACGTGATCGACGCCAGCTTCTTCTTCCCCGACGGCCCGGTGGCGCAGCGCCTGTCGCGCGCGCTCGGCATCCCCTATTCGGCCAAGGCGCGCGGCGCGGACATCCACCATTGGGGCAGCCAGCGCGGCACCCGCAAACTGGTGCGGAGGGCTGGCGACGGCGCAACGGGCCTGCTCGCCGTATCGGACGCCATGCGCCGCTCCATGGTCCGCATGGGCATGGATCAGGACAAAATTCGGGTCCATTATACCGGGGTCGATCTCGACACGTTCGAAATTGCCGACCGGGCGGAGGCCAAGGCCGCGCTCGATTTTAACGGGCCGGTCGTGCTGTGCGTGGGTGCCTTGATCCCGCGCAAAGGACAGGATTTGCTCGTCCGCGCCTTGCCTTTGCTTCCCGACGTCACGTTGTTGCTGGCCGGACAGGGGCAATATCGGCGAACGCTTGAAAATCTGGCGCAGGAGCTGGGTGTCGACCGGCGGCTCGGCTTTCTCGGCTCCGTTCCGCACCATAAGTTGCCACGCATCTTCGCCGCTGCCGATGTGATGGCGCTGCCGTCGGCCTCCGAAGGGCTGGCCAATGCCTGGGTCGAGGCGCTGGCTTGCGGCACCCCGATCGTCATCAGCGATGTCGGCGGCGCACGCGAATTGCTCGACCGGCCGGAAGCGGGGCAGATTGTCGATCGTGATCCCGAAGCCATCGCCACCGCCATCCGTGCGATATTGGACAATCCGCCCGACCGCGAAGCCGTGCGCGCCACCGCGCTGCGCTTCACCTGGGCGGCCAATGGCGACGCCCTGCTCGCCCATCTTCAGGACATCGCAGCAACGCCCCGCTGACAGGCTGTCCTACATCGGCCCAACGCGATAAGATCGCATGTCGGCATTCCGATAGGATCAGAATTGCGTAACAAAATGTCGCATTTGCCGGGAAAAGTGCGAAGTTAAGCGAATCTCGCCCGTCCGTCCGGCGTCGGGAAATGCCCGCCATCGAACGGCACCTCGCCCCAGCGCCACGGCGTCAACTCGTCATAGGCCGGGTTGGAAATCGGCGCGTGCCGCCGCAGGTTGAGCAACCGCTCGCCCTCATTGCCGTAGGCGGTCAGCCGCGCATGTTCGCGATAAATGTCGGCGGGCCGCTCATAATGGAAGGCGTCGCTCCACCCCATCGCCTGCGCCACTTTGGTCAGCATCCACCAGTCCGGTCGCGCCTCTCCGGCCAAGGGGAACAGCCGCCGCTGACGACTGATCAGCCGGTCCATGCCCGTCAGCGTCCCGTCCTTTTCGACCCAGGCGGCAGAGGGCAGCAGGACCGACCAGCCATCGCCCTGCTCCGCCAGCATGTCGGTCGACCGGATCGCCAGCGGGGCGAGCTTCCTCGCCTCGCCCAACCACGCCTCCGCCGCCGGGTCCGCGCCGATGCTCCACAACGCCCTGACCCGCCCGTTGCGCATCGCCTGCAGCAGCGCTTCCCCCTCCACCCCCGGCCCGTCCGCCAGCAGTCGCGCACCCCAGAAGCGGGCGATGCTGGCGCGAGCATCGGGCGTGAAATCGCGATGTGCGGCCAGACTGTCCACCACGCAGCCGGTTTCGCGCGCACCCATGCCATTGGCCGCGCCAGCCATGGCAAAGGGCGTCGCGCCGGGTCGCCCTATCCGTCCGCTGGCGAGATGAAGGTTGATGACCGCAGCGGCCAGATCGGAAGATTGGCTGCCACCGAACAGCGTGACGACCCGCTCGGTCGCCGCCCATTCCTCGTAAAAGGCCCGGATCGCCGCCGGCGTCAGCCCTGTCGAGCGGGCGATCGACCAGATATCATGCCCCGGTCGCAACCCGTCCCAGAAGCCGTCCGGCACAACGACGCTCCGCGCCAGAAAATCCCGGTCATGCTGTCCCTTGTCATGACCATGCAACAGCGCCCCCGCCAACAACCGCACGGCACTGCCGGGCTTCACGTTCAAACGCAGGTCCGCCTCGATCGCCGCCCCCTCGCCTGCCAGCAGGACCAGCCGCACACCCGCCTGCCGCGCAGCCTGCACCCTTTCCAGCAAAACCGGATGCACCATGATGCCGTCGCCCACCAGCAGGATCGTCGCCGCGCGATCAATATCCTCGTAAGCGGCTGGCATCACATCCTCGCCGAACGCCCTGCGTTGCGCCGCGCTGCTTCCGTCGCGCCAAGGCGTATGGATATGGGCCGACCCGAGAAAGCCCTTCATCAGCTTGTTGGCGACATAATAATCTTCGGTCAGCAGGCTCCCGCCGACATGCAGCGCCAAGCTGCCAGGACCATGGCGGGTCAAGATGGCCGTCAGCCGCCGCGCAACCTGCGCAATCGCCCGCTCCCAGCCAACCTGTCGCCCATCGACCAAAGGCTGGAGCAGCCGCCCTTCCAGCGTCATCGCGGCATCGCCCAGCGCCTGCCCCCGATCGCACAGCATTCCGCCATTCGCCGGGTGCAGCCGGTCGCCGTCTATGATGACGCGGCGGTCGGTGTCGGTGATCGCGCGGATACCGCAGCCGACGCCACACTGGCCGCACTGGCTTCTGACGATCGCCATGTCAGCGCGGGTTCCTGATCATGCGATCTCCTCTAGCCGATTGATCCGCGCGACAAAAGCATGGTGCGACGCTTGCATCGCCAACAGGGCGAAGGCAGACAGACGGCATGATCCAACGCTTCCTCTGCGCCATCACGCTGTTCCTGCTTCTGGCCCCGACTGCTCAGGCCGCCCCGGATGATCGTGGCCCGCTGGTGCTGGCGGCAGCGAGTATGCAGGAGGCGATGACCGCCGCCGCCGATGCATGGACCAGGCAAGGCCATGCCCGCCCCGTCCTGTCCTTCGCCGGTTCCTCCGCGCTGGCGCGGCAGATCCGGGCGGGTGCGCCCGCCGATCTCTTCCTGTCGGCGGACGAGGACTGGATGCGCGATGTCGAGCAGTCCGGGTTTGTCGTGCGCGGCACCCGCACCAATATGGTCGGCAACCGGCTGGTGCTGGTGACGCCGAAGGCCAGGCCGGTGCGCCTGCGGATCGGTCGCGCCATGCCGATCGCGCGGGCGCTGGGCAACGGGCGGCTGGCCATGGCAGACCCCGACAGCGTGCCGGCGGGCAAATATGGCAAGGCGGCGCTCACTAGCCTTGGCGTATGGCCCAGCGTCGCTGGCAGGATCGCGCGCGGCGACAATGTCCGCGCGGCGCTCGCGCTGGTCGAACGGGGTGAGGTGCCGCTGGGGATCGTCTATGCCACCGACGCGCGGGTCGCCAGCGGCGTTGCGATCGTCGGCGCTTTCCCGGCGCGCAGCCATCCGCCGATCCGCTACCCGATCGCGCGCCTGACCGGTAGCCGCCACAAGGAAGCAGAAGCATTTCGCCGCTTCCTGCTTTCGTCAGCCGGCAAAGCGATCTTCACCCGCTACGGCTTTACTGCCCCCTGAAATCAGGACGCCGTATTTGACGCGATGAAATCGCTGACCTTGGGCGTGACCAGTTTCAGATGGCCGCGGGTTGACCGCCTCACCGGCGCCAGCCGATCCGCCGCATTATCGACCAGCATCTGCAAGCCTTCGTCACTCAACAGACCACCGCGAATCAGGCAGCGATCGGCCAATACCTGCCGGAAGGCCGAATAGAGCGCCATATCGGGTGGGGAGGGATCAGTCCAAAAAGCGTCCAGCCCCTTCACACTGACCATGCCGGGCACCTTGTACACCGCATGACCAAGGACCACGACCGGCTTGCCGCTATTAAGCGCCAGCGTGCCGACCGTGCTGTTGACCGTGACCACGCCCACCGCCTTTTCAACGACCTCGGCAATGTCCCAGTCTGACAGATAATGAACGCGATCCGCGACGCCATAATCGGTCGCCAGACGCCGGATCAGCCGATCCCAGGCGACCAGGCCGGAATCGAGCGGATGTTGCTTGATGACCAGCAACACGTCGGCAGGGGCGTGATGGGCAAAACTTTTGATGACGAAGCGCAACGCCGCACGCATGTCACCAAAGGGCGAGTGGATGCGCAGCTGATAATCGGAATTGAGCTGCAACGGCAGGGTGAAATAGCGCTTCCCTTCGACCTTCGCCCATGCTTGCGCTGACTGCTGCATATCGCGGCGGCGCATCAACAATTTCCGCCCCCAGGACAGCGATTCCATCAGGAAACTGTGTGGCCGGTGGGTACGGTAGAAAGGGAACAGTGGCCGCAACACCGCAGCGGCAAGGCCAGTGCGCATGGTGTTGCGGGCGCGGGTGCTGAAATTGGACGGGATCGTCGGTTGATTCTCGTCCAGCGGGGGCAGGCCGCGCGCCTGGTCGCGATACCATTGGGGGTCGAGCGGCAGCGTGGAATTGCCGTTCACGCCATCGGCCTGAAGCGTCAGAAAATCGGGGCGGATATACCCCTCCTCCACAACATGGACACGCAGGTCGCGCAAGCGCGCCATGCCATGCGCGCTGGCATGATAGGGACGGCAATCGCCGTACAGGATCAGGTCGGTGACGCCATGGGTCACGACGAAATCGTCGAAGAAGAGCGGCCAGTTGCGGAATGTGCCGCGATAGTCGGTCGCATCGCCGGGCCAGTCGACCTTGTCGCCGCCATTGATGTTGATTCGCAACGCAGCATGGCCCCGCGCCCGCAAAGCATTGGCCAGCATCGCGAAATAAGGACCATGCGGTCCTTGCAGGAACAGAAATGTCTTGGATGGGCGGTTAGCCATGTAGAAACTCAGCGGACAAGGTCATAAAACGTCGAAACTTCCCCTGTAGCGCCCGCAACGCGATGAGCCATGTCATCGGCGGCGTCGATCCATCCGCCATGCGATCCACCATGATTTCGGGACCGCACGGCAACCGCGTTACCGGATCTAGATAGCGAGGATAGAGAATGAGAGCGGCCGCGACAAGCTGATCCACGCTGAGTTGACGCCCGCGCCGCGCACTGGGCTTGGCCAGATCGCGCGTCAGCCCCCACCCGGCATAGAAGGGCATACCGTGTACCGTTACGGAACGGCCGCGCATCAGCGCTTCGAAACCGGTCAGGGAGGAGAGGACATGCAGCTCATCAATTGCCTGCACCAGCTCCATCAAAGGCGCGCCCGTGTCGATCGCATCCGCATGGCTGAGGACGACAGCGTCAGGTAAATGCCCCTTGCGATGCCCCGCCTGCACGTCGGGATGGGGCCGATAGATAATCCAGGCGTCCGGTTCGGTCCGGCGTACCCGCATCAGAAAATCAAGATTGCCATCGACCCCAGCTCCGCCCATCCGCACCGACAGGTCGTCATCCACCTGGCCGATCGCCAATACCGTGCGCCTGCCCGCTGGCAGGTCGATCATCCGCCCCGCTTCCGGCCCATATTTGGTTACGCCGGTCGCGCAGACACGTTCGCGCAGGCGGCGGGCGCGATCGACCAGCGCGGGCGGAAAGTCATGCGTCGCCAGCAGCGTTTCCAGGTCGTTGGCAGCGCGCGCATTATAATAGATGCCGGTCCGATCGACCACGACGGAGCCGGGCGGGTGCAGCCCCGCCCCCAGTCCGCGCGATCGCAAAAAACCATCCTCGACCCGCGCCAGCGCCACGCCCTGATCGGCGGCATCCTGCGGCAGGGTGACAGGAACGCGCGATGGCCAGACCGCCAGCGCGCCCTTGTCCCGCCGGGCGCGGCGCAGACCCCGCTCGGCGGACAGGAAGGGCGGCGAAGCAATGCCGTCCCACAAAAAATGACGGATCGCGTCGCGCTTCCAGAAGGCCATGCCGCTGGCCGCGACGATGCCGCGATTGCCATCAAGATGCCGTCGCCAGTCGGCAAGCTGAGCTACCGCCTGCATGGCATCCACCGGCTGGCCTGTGAAACAGTCGCGATAGCGAGCAGCAGAGATTCGCGCCTTGAGGGTAGCGCGCAGCTGATCAGGGTCGATGACCGCGCCATCGGGACCGATAACCGCAACGCCCAGCAGGCCAGCGATCAACGCCAGTTCGTCATCGGCCTGGGCCTGGATCGACTGCGCCTGCGCAACCAGCGCCCAGGGATCGCACTCGCCTCCATGGGATTGGCCCAACGCATCCGGCCCCGCGCCCCAGAATGTGCCACCAACCCGCGCCGCAACGATCGCGTCCAGCACCGCGTCGTCAACCGGCGCACCCACCTCGCCCGCGTCGCGCAACAGGCTGACAGCGGCGAGAGACGTGTCGATTCCGGGAAAGGGCGGGGACCGCAGGAAGGGCGTGGACATCATGGTGGCAGTCAGTTCATGGGCTTGGGCCGATGCAAGGTCAAGAAACAGAGCTTGTCACATCTTCCAGCAGATCGGTCACGATGTCGAAATAGTCGCGCCAGGTGGGCGCGCGCCAGACCGAGAGCCGGGCAAGTTGGGCCGCGCGATCAAGCGAATCCGGCTGGCTATAGTTGCAAATCGCCTTCATCCAGCCCAGCCCGTCGAGCGGATCGAGATAATCGGGCGCGTCTCCGCCCACTTCGCGATGGGCCATGATGTCGCTGCATATCACTGGCACCCCTGCGGCCAGCGCCTCGACCACCGGCATCCCGAAGCCTTCGGCAAAGGAGGGCATCAGCATGGCGCGCGCATTGGCGACCAGTGCCTGCATCCGCGTGTCGGACACTTCGCCCGCTTCGATCACATGGCCGCGCAACGCTTCGGCACGATCGAGCAGATCGACGACATTCTCATTTTCCCAGCCGCGCCTGCCGATCAGCACCAGCACCGGGGCTGCATCGCCCAATTGTTCGGCCAGCCGCCGCCAGATCGTGAGCAGCAGCAGGTGATTTTTGCGCGGTTCGATGGTCGAAATATAGACGAAATAGGGGCGATCAGGCAGCACCTCATCCCGACCGCCAAATATGTCGGGGGCATCCGCGCCGAAATGGGCGACGCGGACCGCACGCCCCGCCAGGCCGTTCGCCATGTGCGGTTCCAGCGCATCGATCGTCGCCTGGCTGTTGCCGATGATGCCGCTGGCGAAGCGGTCGATCGTTCGCACCCGCCGCCGATGTTCGTCCGCGCCCTGCGGCCGGGCATATTCGGGGTGGCTGAGCGGGATCACGTCATGCACCAGCGTCACGAATTTCGCGCCCTCGGCACGCAGAATTGCTCCGACCTGATCGGCATCGTCCAGATGGTGCGGCGACACTTGCAAATAGAGGCGCGGCCCTGTCGCGCGTGGCACCGGGCGGGGACGCAGCGCGAACATGTGCCGCACCGTCGCCGCGCGGCTCTCCCGCGCGTCGGCCACCCCGGCATTGCGCCATTTGGCCGCCGTGAACGCCAAAAACTGCCGCACCGCCGCACTATCGAGCCGGCCATAATAGCCGCCAGCCGGGTGGACAGCAGCAAAGGACAGCCGGTCGGGAATCCGCTCCAGCAATTCACGGGCATAGACATATTCGACCCGGTCGATGCCGGTCGGCGCGGGGTGGAAGGAACGCGACAGCAGGCGCGACAGGTCGAGAATGACCTCGCTCTCACCCCGTTTGCCCTGAAACAGCGGGCTGGCCCGCTTGGTGCGGAGCGCCAGCCGAGCGCCGGGCACATTGAAGGGGCGTAAGCCCATATCAGCGTCCGCCGGCAAAAAAGGGCGCGCGCGCCATAATAGGATGAGGGCGCATCAGAGGTGCGCGCGAATCTCTTGCGCCAGCGCTTTGAGCGCATCGGCGTCCGCGAACCCGCCCTGCCCGTGCGCGGCGAAGCCGGGCGCCTGCCCCACCCAGCGCGGCACGATATGGACGTGGAGGTGAAACACGGTCTGCCCTGCCGCCGCGCCGTTAAACTGGGCGATATGCAGGCCGTCGGGGTTGAGCGCGGCGCGGATGGCAGTCGCGACCTTGCGGGTCGTCGCCATCACCTGCGCCAGCGCATCCTCCTCTATCTCCAATATGTTGCGCGCCTTCGACCATTTGGAAATGACCAGCGCATGACCCTTGGACTGGGGCTGGATATCCAGGAAGCAGAGCGTATCGGCGTCCTCGTACAGGGTGACCGAAGGGATCTTTCCCGCAAGGATGAGGGCAAAGACATTGCCCTCATCATAGACACCGTCGAGGCTCATGACGCTATCAGACCAGATAATGAGCGGTGGTCTTGGCGGCGACTTCTTCCGCCGTGACGCCAGGCGCCATTTCGACCAGCGTGAACGGGCTGTCATGGTCGGGACGCTGGAACACGCACAGGTCGGTGATGATCATGTCGACCACATTCTTGCCGGTCAGCGGCAGGGTACAGGCCGGGATGAATTTGGGATCGCCGTTCTTGGACGTATGCTCCATCACGACGATGATCTTCTTCACGCCCGCGACCAGATCCATCGCGCCGCCCATGCCCTTGATCATCTTGCCGGGGATCATCCAGTTGGCGATGTCGCCATTTTCGGCAATCTCCATCGCGCCGAGGACGGTGAGGTCGATATGCCCGCCGCGGATCATCGCAAAACTGTCGGCCGAGCTGAAATAAGCGGTCTGCGGCAATTCGCTGATCGTCTGCTTGCCAGCGTTGATCAGGTCTGCGTCCTCTTCCCCCTCATAGGGAAAGGGTCCGATGCCGAGCATGCCATTTTCCGACTGAAGCGTCACTTCCACGCCAGCCGGAATGTGGTTCGCAACCAAAGTCGGAATGCCGATGCCCAGATTGACGTAGAAACCGTCTTTCAGTTCCTTGGCCGCACGCGCAGCCATTTCATCACGGGTCCAGCCCTTGGCGATGCCATCATGCGACGTCATTATGCGGCTTCCTTCTGACGAACGGTGCGGAACTCGATCTTCTTGTCATAGGGGGCGCCAATGATCATGCGCTTGACGTAAATGCCGGGCAGGTGGATCGCGTCCGGGTCCAGGCTGCCGGTCGGCACCACTTCCTCGACTTCGGCGACGCAGATTTTCGCAGCGGTCGCCATGGGCTGGTTGAAGTTGCGCGCGGTCTTGCGGAAGATCAGGTTGCCGCTCTCGTCGGCTTTCCAGCCCTTGATGACGGCCACGTCGGCGAAGATGCCGCGTTCGAGAATATAGTCCTGCCCGTCGAAATTCTTGACTTCCTTGCCCTCAGCCACAGCCGTGCCAACGCCGGTCTTGGTATAGAAGCCGGGAATGCCCGCCCCGCCAGCGCGGCAGCGTTCGGCCAGCGTGCCTTGAGGACAAAACTCGACTTCCAGCTCACCGGCCAAATATTGGCGTTCAAATTCCTTATTCTCGCCGACATAGGAGGAGATCATTTTCCTGACCTGCCGGGTGCGCAGCAGCTTGCCCAGCCCCTCGCCGTCGATACCGGCATTGTTGGACGCGATGGTCAGATCCTTGACGCCCGAATCGCGGATCGCATCGATCAGTCGTTCGGGAATGCCGCACAGGCCAAAGCCACCCGCGCACAAATGCATACCGTCAAAGAGGAGTCCCTCCAGCGCGGACGCTGCATCGGGGTAGAGCTTGTTCACCATCGCTTGTTCTCCTCCTCAACTTGCCCCAGCCCATAGGCGACAAGATAGGCAATGGTCAATTTGCTGCATCGGCGAAAAGCCACCCTCCGTTCGTTTCGAGCGAAGTCGAGAAACATGGACACTATGCTATCGGCTTCTCGACTTCGCTCGAAGCGAACGGGGGTAAGTTAAGCAGTATCAGATCAACCCTGCCAAGGGGCTGGACGGATCGGCATACAGGCGCTTGCCCATACGCCCCGCGCGATAGGCCATGCGGCCCGCCTCCACGCCCGCCTTCATCGCGGCAGCCATCAGCACCGGGTCTTTCGCTTCGGCGATCGCGGTGTTCATCAACACGCCGGTGCAGCCCAGTTCCATCGCCTGTGCCGCTTCGGACGCGGTGCCGACACCGGCATCGACCAGCACCGGCAATTTGGTGCCTTCCACGATCAGGCGGATGGTGACGCGGTTCTGAATGCCCAGCCCCGACCCGATCGGCGCGCCCAGCGGCATGATCGCCACCGCGCCGACATCCTCCAACCGCTTGGCAGCGATCGGATCATCGACGCAATAAACCATCGGCTTGAAGCCTTCCTTGGCCAATATCTCGGTCGCACGCAGCGTTTCGACCATGTCGGGATAGAGTGTCCGCGCCTCCCCCAGCACTTCCAGCTTCACCAATTCCCAACCGCCCGCCTCGCGCGCCAGCCGCAGCGTGCGGATCGCATCCTCGCCGGTGAAGCAACCCGCCGTATTGGGCAGATAGGTGATGACCTTGGGGTCGATATAGTCGGTCAGCATCGGTGCCTTGGGGTCCGACACATTGACGCGGCGCACCGCGACGGTGACGATCTCCGCCCCCGACGCCGCGACCGCCGCCGCATTCTGCTCGAAACTCTTATATTTGCCGGTGCCGACGATCAGGCGCGAGCGGAAAGTCTGATCCGCGACGGACCAGCTATCGTCGGCAAGCGATGCAACATCGCCACCACCGACAAAATGCACGATTTCCAGCTCGTCGCCATCCTCGACCATGACCTGCGCCAATGTCGATCGCGGCACGACCTCCAGATTGAGCTCCACCGCCACCTTTTCCGGCACGAAGCCCAGTTCGCTGGCCAATTGGGCCAGTGTCAGCCCGTCGCGCACGCGGCGATGTTCGCCATTGATGTGGATGGATATGGTGCCGTCGACGCTCACGATATGCGGTCCCGTTCATGCAAGATGGAAACGTGTCTCGACTTGGCGCGACACGAAAGGCTAAAGATCGTCGCCGCATATAGGGGCGCTTGTCCCCTGCTCGCAACAACCAAGGGGAACGCCGTGGCGGATACGCGCAAAATCTATGTGCTCAATGGCCCCAACCTCAACATGCTGGGAACGCGCGAGCCGGAAATATATGGCTATGACACGCTGGACGACATTGCCGAGCGAATGGAGGATGCGGCGACACGCGCCCATGTCGCGATCGATTTTCGCCAGTCCAACCATGAAGGCTATCTGATCGACTGGTTGCAGGAGGCCAATCAGGATGGTGCCCATGCCGTCATCCTGAACCCCGGCGGGCTGACCCATACGTCGGTCGCGCTGCACGACGCGATCAAGGGCATTAGCGTGCCGGTGATAGAGGTCCATCTGTCCAACCCCCACAAACGCGAGCCATTTCGTCACAAAAGCTATGTCGGCATGGCCGCCAAGGGGACGATCGCCGGCTTTGGGCCGATGTCCTATATGCTGGCGCTGGAAGCCGCGCTCGAACTCTAGCGGCCATTGCCCTGCTTCGGGCGAACGCTACAAAGTTGCGCTTTGGCGCAAATCGGCATAGGCGCTGGCCGCAATTATCACGTCTAGATGCGAAACAAGGGTCAACCATGAACGACAAGCAGGAAAAGGGCGCAATGCAGGTGGATGTCGCGCTGGTGCGCGAACTGGCCGCACTGCTCGACGATACCCACCTGACCGAGATCGAGGTCGAGGATGGCGATCGCAAGATCCGCGTCGCCCGCAAGGCTGGCGGCGGCGCGCCCGTCTATGCGCCATCCTACGCCCCTGCCCCCACCGCCCCGGCTGCTGTCCCAGTGGCCGCGCCCGCCGCCGAACCGGCAGCGCCTTCGGGCACGATGGTCCGTTCGCCGATCGTCGGCACCGCCTATCTGTCGGCCGAGCCGGGCGCAGCCCCCTTCGCCCGTATCGGCGCGCAGGTCGCCGCTGGCGAGACGGTCCTGATCATCGAGGCGATGAAGGTCATGAACGCGATTGCCGCGCCAACGTCCGGCACGGTCAAGGCGGTGCTGGTCGATAATGGCCAGCCGGTCGAGTTCGACCAGCCCCTGATCGTCATTGAATAAGGCCGCGACACCCATGGCCATTGAAAAGCTGCTGATCGCCAACCGCGGCGAAATCGCGCTGCGCATCCACCGCGCCTGCCATGAAATGGGCATCAAGACGGTCGCGGTCCATTCCACCGCCGACGCCGACGCCATGCATGTGCGGCTGGCTGACGAGGCGATCTGTATCGGGCCGCCTGCCGCCAAGGACAGCTATCTGAATGTCGCGGCGATCATCTCTGCCGCCGAAATCAGCGGTGCCGACGCGATCCATCCGGGCTATGGCTTCTTAAGCGAAAACGCCAAATTCGCCGAAATCGTCGAAGCCCATGGCATCGCCTTCGTCGGCCCCAAGCCCGAACATATCCGCACCATGGGCGACAAGATCGAGGCCAAGCGGACAGCTGGCGCGCTGGGCCTCCCGCTCGTTCCCGGTTCCGACGGCGCGATAAGCGATCTGGAGGAAGCCAAGGCGATAGCGGAAAAGGCCGGTTATCCGGTCATTATCAAGGCCGCGTCTGGCGGCGGCGGGCGCGGCATGAAGGTCTGCACCTCGCCCGATGATCTGGAAACGCTGATGCAGCAGGCCGGGTCGGAGGCGAAGGCGGCTTTTGGCGACGCGACCGTCTATCTCGAAAAATATCTGGGCAATCCGCGCCATATCGAAATTCAGGTCTTTGGCGATGGCAATGGCAATGCCATCCATCTGGGCGAACGCGACTGTTCACTCCAGCGCCGCCACCAGAAGGTGCTGGAAGAAGCCCCCTCCCCGATCCTGAGCCACGCCGACCGTGACCGGATCGGCGGTATCTGCGCCAAAGCTATGGCCGACATGGGCTATCGCGGCGCGGGTACGATCGAATTCCTCTGGGAAGATGGCGAATTCTACTTCATCGAGATGAACACCCGGCTTCAGGTCGAACATCCGGTGACCGAAATGATCACCGGGGTCGATCTGGTCCGCGAACAGATCCGCATCGCCGAGGGCAAGCCGCTGTCAGTGGCGCAGGAAGATCTTCGCTTTACCGGCCACGCCATCGAATGCCGCATCAACGCCGAAGATCCCCGGACCTTCGCGCCTTCGCCCGGCACCGTGACCCGCTATCATGTCCCCGGCGGGATGCATGTCCGCGTCGATAGCGGCCTGTATCAGGGCTATAAGGTGCCACCCTATTATGACAGCATGATCGGCAAGCTGATCGTCTATGGCCGCACCCGCGAAGGCTGCATCATGCGCCTGAAACGCGCCCTGCAGGAATATGTGATCGAGGGAATGAAAACCACGATCCCCCTGCATCAGGCGCTGCTGGAAGACCCGGAATTCCTGAACGGCGACTATAGCATCAAATGGCTGGAAGAGTGGCTGGCGCGGGATGGTCAGGGGTGAACGCCACCATCTGGCATAATCCCCGCTGTTCCAAGTCGCGCGCGGCGCTGGCGATCCTGGAGAAGACGCCGGGCATCGACGTGACGGTGGTGGAATATCTCAAGACGCCGCCAAGCCGCGCTGAAATCGCGGCAGTGCTGGCCAAGGCCGGGCTGACGCCTCGCGACGCGCTACGCAAGGGCGAGAGCGTGGTGAAGGAAATCGCCCTCGACACCAGCGACGACGCCGCCATCCTAGATGCCATGGCGGCGCATCCGATCATGATCGAGCGCGCTATCGTCATCACGGACAAGGGCGCGGTGATCGCCCGACCGCCGGAAAAGGCGCGTGACGTCCTGTAACGTCACCACAGCGTAACATTGCCATGATTGAGGGCTTGCTTTGGCGGGAGGAAGCCGTAGCCTTCACCCCATGGCAAAGGAACCGGCATTGGCGACCATCGCCGTTTACAGCCTCAAGGGCGGGGTCGGTAAAACCACCTTCGCGATCAACCTCGCCTGGGCGTCGGCGAGCATATCGAAGCGGCGAACATTGTTGTGGGATCTGGACCCGCAGGCGGCATCAAGCTGGCTGATTTCCACCGACAGTAAGAGCCGCGACGCGGCGCAAGCGATCTTCAGCAAGGATGTCGAGGTCCGCAAGCTGATCCAGCCGTCGACCGTGCCGGGGCTGGACCTGATCGCCGCGGACACATCGCTGCGCAGCCTGGACCATCTGTTCCGCGAGATGGACAAGAAGAAGCGGCTGTCCAAGCTGATCGAGAGCCTGGGCAAGGATTATGACCGCATCATCCTGGATTGCCCGCCGGGCCTCACCGAAACCAGCGAGCAGGTGCTGCGCGCCGCCGACCTGATTGTCATTCCGGTCATTCCGTCTCCCCTGTCGCAGCGAGCAATGGGCGAAGTCGCACGCTATCTGGTGCAGCGCGGCGGCAGCCATGCGCCGATCCTGCCGGTCTATTCGATGGTCGATCGCCGCCGGACGTTGCATCGCAAGGCGCTGGACGAACAGCCCGGCTGGCCCGCCATCCCGATGGCCAGCACGATCGAGCAGATGACGGTGCGTCGCAAGCCGCTGGGCGCCTTTGCCCCGGCATCGCCGCCAGCCAAGGATTTTGCCGCGCTGTGGACCATGGTGGAACGACAGTTGCTAGGTAACTAGAGTGCGATGACTTTACCTTGACCCGTTCGTTTCGAGCGAAGTCGAGAAACCGCGCGCGACCGTTTCTCGACTTCGCTCGAAACGAACGGATGTTGGGATTTCAACCTGAAGCCATACGACTCTAGGCCCGCGCTCTTTCCTGCTGCGGCGGGAACAGGCCAATTGCGTCCTGCGCGGCCATGGGGCGGCCGAAATAATAGCCCTGGACCTTCGTGCAACCCAGTTGGCGCACCATCTCCAATTCGACCTCGGTCTCCACCCCTTCGGCGGTGGTCGCCATGCCTAGACTGTCGGCCAGCGTCACGACGGCGCGGATGATCGCCAGGCTTTCGGGCGTATTTTTCGACGCGCCGACCACGAAGCTGCGGTCGATCTTGATCGTGTTGAAACGGGTGCGGCTGAGATAGCCGAGCGAGGAATAGCCGGTGCCGAAATCATCGAGGGACAGCTGGATGCCAAGGCCAAGCAACTGGTCCAAGACCCGTAGCGCGCCCGCATCCTCGTTCATGAACACGCTTTCGGTGACTTCCAGCTCCAGCCGCCGCGCCTCCAGCCCGCTTTGCGCCAAGGCCGATATGACCGCCGATACGAAGCTCGGATGGGTCAATTGTTCGGCCGACACGTTGACCGCAATCCGCACATCATCGGGCCAGCGCATCGCTTCCATGCAGGCGGTGCGCAGCACCCATTCGCCGATCGGTGCGATCAGGCGCGCTTCTTCGGCAACCGGCACGAATTTGACCGGGGAAATCGGCCCCATTTCCGGGTGGGTCCAGCGCACCAGCGCCTCAAAACCCAACACTGCGCCACTGATCGCATCGACCACCGGCTGGTAGAGGACATGAAGCTGGTCTTTGGCCAGCGCCTCTCGCAGCGCCAGTTCGAGCAGCCGCCTTTCTTCCGCCTTGGCATGGAGTTGCGGTTCATAGGCGCAATGCAGCCCGCCACCATCTCCCTTGGCACGATAGAGCGCTAGGTCCGCACTGCGGATCAGAGATTCCGATTCGCGCCCGTCCATGGGCGAGATCGCCGAGCCGACCGATGCCCCGACATAGAGCATATGCTGATCGACCTGATAGGGGGCGGACAGCGCGCCGATGATCGCAGAGGAGAGCTGTTCGATCCGATGGCTGTCAGCGACGGTGGGAATGACGACCCCAAATTCGTCACCGCCGATGCGCCCGCAAAATTCCGGGCCTGAACAAATTTGCCGCAGACGGCGCGCGACCTGGCTGAGCAGCTTGTCGCCGGTCTGATGCCCCAACGTGTCGTTGATCGCCTTGAACCGATCGAGGTCGATCATCAGGAAGCCGCAGCCCGACGCTCGCCCCTGCGTCGCTGCCATCGCCTGATCCAGCACTTCACGCAAATGGCTGCGGTTAGGCAGGCCCGTCAGCGGATCGAAGCGCGCCAGCATGGCGATCTTGTCTGCCGATTCGCGCTGCGTCGTGACGTCCGACGCCACGCCGCGGAAGCCCAGAAATATGCCGTTTTCATCATGGCGTGGCGAAGCGGACAATTCCCACCAGCGGGTCTGGCCCTGCACCTCGACCGGAAGGACCAGATTGCTGAAACTTTCGCGCCGCTTGAGATGGTCGGCCAGACTGTGCAGCCCGGCAGCGAAACGGCCGTTTTCCCAACCGCTTCCGGCCAATATCTGGACCAGAGGCTCCCCTTCCAACTGGGCAGGCTCCAACCCCATGGTTTCGGCAAAGCGCGCAGAAACGCTGCTGATCCGGCGCAGCGGATCGGTCTGCCACAACCAGTCGGCCCCACCGCCCTCATATTCGCGCAGCAGCAGGCTGACGACTTCGCTCTTTTCCTCCAGCTGCACCGTGGTGCTTTGCTGGCGTGCGAAGGTGCGGGCATAGATGACGCAGCCGACCAGTAGCGACAGCGCATAGCTGGTCGCCAGCGCGCGCAACGGTAACTGGCCACCGTCATGGAACATGGTGAACAACCCCGCGATGCAGGGCAAGAGGAAGGCCGTAGCGGACAGCGGCGTCGCGGCATAGCTGATGGCGCCGCACACCATGATGCAGCTGATCACCGTCCAGAGCGCAACCAACTCCTCCGTTTCACCCGATCGCGAAACAAGGACCATGCAGGCCGCCCATACGATGCCCTGCAACAGCGCGCCAAAGCCGTGTCGGCGCAGATCGCGGGCCGTGAGGCCGATATTATTGGCTTTACGGCGGTCACGGTCGATTACGACAGCGACCAGGGTGCAACCGATCAGCGCGACGCTCCACAGCCCCAGCATGGTCGGCGAACAGCAATGGACAAAAACCTGCCAGATGAACAGCAGGGCACACAGGTTCATGACCTGCCGCAGCAGGGCCACGCTGTCCGCGGTGCGCAGCTGCGATTCCAGCACCCGCGTTCCCGCGTCGCCACTTACACAGCAAAGGCCCATCATCGCGCGCAGCGATGCACGCGCCTGACGGTCCGGTTCGGCGATATGATCCTGCTTGCTACCCACGGTCCCGCAATAGCAGCCATGGGTTATGATTTGGTAAGCCCCACGACCATGAAGCGGTCAGCCTGTCACGCTGCTATGTCGTAGGGTCTGATTTCGCCGGTCAGATACAGGTTGCGCGCCTTGGACCGGCTCAATTTGCCGGAGCTGGTGCGTGGCAGGGTGCGCGGCGGCACCAGTTCGACGACGCAGTTCATGCCGGTGATCGCGCGCACCCGCTCACGAATCTGGTCGCGCAGGCGGGAGCGTTCGTCATTGTCGGACGTGCGGCAATGGACCAGCACGGCGGGCGCTTCTTCCCCGCCAGGCGTGGTGATGGCGAAGGCGGCAATATCGCCCTGCTTGAAGCCGGGCAGCTGCTCCACGGCCCATTCAATATCCTGCGGCCAGTGATTCTTGCCGTTGATGATGATCATGTCCTTGGCGCGGCCGACAATGTAGAGATAGCCGTCGCTCAGATACCCCATATCGCCCGTATCGAGCCAACCGTCCGCCATGCAGGCGTCGGTCGCAGTCTGGTCCCGGAAATAGCCGACCATCAGCGATGGGCCCGTGGTCCAGACCTTGCCGATCTGGCGCTCGTTCAGCGGGCCACCATCCTCGTCACGGATTTCCACGGTCATGCCGCGCGCGGGCTTGCCGCAATTGACGATGGAGCGGAAGCGCTGCGGACGGCCTTCGGTCGCGTCGCCACCCGACAGGTCGGTTTCCTCGACCAGTTCGACGATGATCCCCTCGCCCGGCGGCATGATGGTGACGGCCAAAGTCGCCTCGGCCAGGCCATAGCTGGGCAGGAAGGCGTTGGGCGAGAAACCGGCGTCGGCAAAGGCATCGACGAAGCTCTGCATCACGTCAGGGCGAATCATGTCCGCGCCATTGCCCGCCAGTCTCCACCGCGACAGGTCGAACCGGTCCTGCGCCTTGGTCTGGCTGGACATGCGACGGGCGCAAATATCGTAGCCGAAGGTCGGCGAGTAGCTGATCGACGTGCCTTCGTTCCGGCTGATCAGGTCGAGCCAGGCCAGCGGACGGCGAGCGAAATCCTCGGTTTTCATATAATCGGTCGACACCTGATTAGCGACGACCGACAGGAAGCAGCCGACCAACCCCATGTCGTGATACCAAGGCAGCCAGCTGATGCAGCGGTCGCTGTCCTGCACTTCCATGCCATGGCTGTGCGCCGCCAGATTGCTGAGAAGCGCATGATGCGTCACCGCAACGCCATGGGGGAAGCGGGTCGATCCGCTGCTATATTGCAGATAGGCGATATCCTGCGTCTGCGCCTGCGGCAGATCGGCGGGGATCACGTCGCGGGCGATAAAATCCTCGAACGCGATGCTCTCGACATTCTTCTGGCGACCGGATTCGCCCGCCATCTCGGCCAGTTCCTGTGGAAACAGGAACAGCATCGGGTCACAGCTGGAAAGCTGGACGTTGAGCTGGTCGATATAGCTTTCCTTGCCGCCAAAGCTTGTCGGCAGCGGCAGTGGCACCGGCCAGGCGCCCGCATAGATGATGCCGAAGAAGAGCTGGGCGAAATCGACGCCGGTTTCGGCGACCAGTGCGACCCGGTCCTGCGGCTTGACGCCGTGAGCGATCAGGCGATGGGCGCAACGAAGAGCGTCGCTGCGCAGCTCGCTGAACGGATAGGGCCGCGCCAGATTGCCACGGGCATCGTGGAAATTGAGGCCGCGAACGCCCTGCGCCGCATAGTCGAGCGCCTCGCCCAGCGTCTCGAAGTCCGAGAAGCGGCGCGGCAGATCATCAGTGGTCGGCGTCGGTGCCATCATCTCTTGCGAACCCGTCATATTGGTTTCACCCAATGTCATAAATTATGTGATCGGCGCGGCCGCTATCATCTTTGACCGCGACATGCACCGGATATTCCATTCCAGTCCGCCCTTGTAGCGCATAAGGCACGGTGAAATTCCGGCCCGACTGTGGCATAAACATGGCGGCTGGCGCATGATGGTCCAACATGACCAGCAAACGCCCCCGCCCACCGCTTGACGAGGACAGCCTGCGCGAAGCCGCGCTACGTTATGTGAGCCGGTTCGCGACCAGCCGGGGCAAGTTGCTCGCCTATCTGCAACGCAAGGTCAAGGAACGCGGCTGGGGCGGAGAACAGCCCGCGGACCTGCCCGCTCTGGTCGAACGGCTGGCGGCGCTCAGCTATGTCGATGACAGCCAATATGCAGTGATGAAGAGCGCGGCGCTGGGCCGCCGGGGCTATGGCGCGCGTCGGATCGACGAAAGCCTGCGCGCGGCGGGCATTGCCCCGGCCGACCGGACGGATGCGGACGCGCAGGTGGACGCAGAAACCTGGATCGCGGCGGAACGCTATGCCCGGCGCAAACGGGTCGGTCCCTATGCCAGCACGATGCCCGACCCAAAGCAGCGGGAAAAAGCCATCGCCGCCTTCCTGCGCGCCGGCCATAGCTATGCCATCGCGAGACGCTGGGTCGATGCCGCGCCGGGCGAAGTGCCGGAGGCAGAGGAATGAGGGTTAATCCCCTCCCCATGATCCACGAATCGCATTAGGCAGGCGGGATGATGCGCTTTCCTGCCCTGATCGCCTTGGCGTTGCTCGCCGCCTGTTCGGCCGACCCGCAAGCCACCAACAACAGCGCTACCGTAGCGCAGGCACCCGTCGCGCTGCTGCCTTTGGTGATCCAGACCGAAAAGGATGTGCAGCGCTTCACGGTGGAGGTTGCCGCAACGCCGCAGCAGCAGGAAGCGGGCCTCATGTTCCGCAAATCACTGGCGGATAATGGCGGAATGCTCTTCCCGATGGATCCGCCGCGCACCGCGAGTTTCTGGATGAAGAATACGCTGATCCCGCTCGACATGCTCTTCATCCGCACTGACGGGACGATCGCCTTCATTGGTGCCAACACCGTCCCTTATTCGCGCGAACCGGTGTCAGCAGGCGTTCCCGTCGCCGCCGTGCTGGAGCTGCGCGGTGGGCGCGCGGCGGAACTGGGGATCAAAGAGGGCGACCTCGTGCAGTGGGGCGGTTGCGCCGTGCCGACGGAAAAGGTCAAGACCGACCTCAATTTCTGCCCCACTCCCGTCTCGTAGCGCCATATCCACCTTGCCAATCCCCCGTCGCAGCGGCTAAGCGCGTGGGCCATGGGAATTCTCGGCAAGATCTTCACCTGGTGGGATGGCGCGACCATCGGCACCTCGCTGTTCACCGCTCGCAAGGGCCAGAAGATCGGCGAGGATATCCAGGGCAATGTCTATTATGAAGGTGGCAGCGACGTGCATGGCGTGCCGCGCCGCTGGGTGATCTATAATGGCGCGAACGACGCCAGCCGAGTGCCGGCCGAATGGCATGGCTGGCTGCATCATTCGATCGAAGGGACGCCCGAAAGCTTCCTGCCGCCGCCGCGCATCTGGGAACGGGAATTCACCCCCAACGCCACCGGCACCGCGCTTGCCTATCGCCCGTCCGGCGCGATGGAAAAGGGCGGCCTGCGCCAGAAGGCGACCGGCGATTATGAGGCTTGGAGCCCCGACGCATCATGATCCGCCGTCCGGCGGGGGCTTGCCTGCCGATCCTGCTTGGCGCGCCGCTGCTGGCGCTGACCGCCTGTGGCGACAATGACGTGCCTGCCGCCAACCAGACCGGCCCGGTCCGGGTGCACGGGACGCCGATCCGTTCGGGCAATGCCGCCACCCTGCCTGGTACGCCGATGGCAGAGCGCACGGCAGTGATCGGCCTGCTCAACAAGCGCAACGGCCTGACCCGCGACCTGACGATGAAGCCGGGCGAAGCGATGCGCGTGGGCGACGCGATCGTGCGCCTGCAAGCCTGCGAAACCAGCGCGCCATGGGAAAATGTACAGGAAACCGGCGCCTTCGTGCAGCTGGACGTGCGCAGCAGCGCGGACGGCAAATGGCGGCGCAATTTTTCCGGCTGGCTGTTCCGCGAACGGCCCGACCGCAATGTCGTGCAGCACCCGGTCTATGACGTGTGGGTCAGAAGCTGCGCGATGGCATGGCCCGAAAGCGGCCCCGATTCGGTGAAGATCGGCGGCAAGGGCGAACCGGTCGCCGCCTCCCCTGCCAGCGGTGCGAATGCCAGTTCCGCCGCGACGCCAGCGCCTGCCGACAGCACGCCCGCCCCTGCCCCCAGCGGCACACCTTCGACCGCTGCGCCCAGCAACTGAAGATAGTCGCGCTGGGCGATCTCCACCGCGCCGAGCGAGTGGAGATGGTCGGTCATGAACTGACAGTCGAGCAGGGTGAAGCCGCCAAAGCGCAGCCGCGCCACCAGCCAGGCCAGCGCAACCTTCGACGCGTCGGTGCGCCGCGACACCATGGATTCGCCAAAGAAGGCGCGGCCCAACGACACGCCATAGAGGCCGCCGACCAGTTCCTGCCCTTCCCACACCTCTATCGAATGGGCGAAGCCATCGGCGTGCAACTGGCGGTAGGAGTGTTCGATCGGGCCGTTGATCCAGGTCGATGGCCGATCCGGCGCCGCCTGCGCACAGAGCGCCACGATCCCGGCGAAATCGCGGTTGGCGGTCACCCGAAAACGGTCGCGACGCAGCGTTCTCGACAGTGAGTGCGACATATGGAAGCCGTTGAGCGGCAGGATCGCCCGGCGCTTGGGTTCGACCCAATAGACCTCCTCCGCCTCCCGATCGTCGGACATGGGAAACACGCCGATGGCATAGGCTTGCAGCAGGAGCAGCGGGTCGATCGTCATCACATTCCGCTCTAGCGCGAAGCATCCTGCCGGTCATCACCGGACTCGACAGGATCGCGCAAAAGCGCCACCACATTGCAGGCTTCGGGGGGAAGCAGGGACGATGGTACAGGACCGGACGGGCAGCGACACAGCCAGCCTCTTTGCCTCACCGGCGCGGCTGCTGGTGGGGACGCTGATCTTTGTCGGCATAGTCTTTGTCGCGGCGGTGTCGGCCTATGTCGCGGCGGGATGGCCAGTCGCGGATGCTGCCTATATGGTCACTTTAACCATATTCTCAGTGGGTTATGGCGAAGTCCGGCCCATCGCCACGCCCTATTTGCGCGCCGTCACAATCGCCACGATGGTGCTTGGCTGCACCGGCATGATCGTGCTGACCGGCGCGCTGGTGCAGATGTTCGCGGCCATTCAATTGCGCCGATTGCTGGGACTGGATCGTATGCAGACTTTGATCGAACGGCTGAGCGGCCATGTGGTGATTTGCGGCTTTGGCCGGATCGGCGTGCAACTCGCCAAGGAGTTGCACGCGGCGGGCACGCCCTTTGTCATATTGGAACGCGACGGCGGCAAGATAGCCGAGGCGCAGGCGCTGGGCTATCTGTGCCATCGCGGCGAGGCGACCGAGGAAAGCGCGCTGCGCACCGTCCGCATCGACCGGGCGAAAATATTGGCGACGGTCCTGCCCGACGATGCCGCCAATGTGTTCATCACCCTGTCGGCCCGCAACATGAATCCGGGCCTGGAGATCATCGCGCGCGGCGAGGCACCGACCACGGAAAGCAAGCTGCTGCACGCGGGCGCGGACAAGGTGGTGCTGCCCACCCATATCGGCGCGGAGCGGATAGCCGAAATGATCCTCTATCCCTCGACCGCCGGGTTCGTCGCCAATTCCGCCGAGATGGGCCAGATGAAGCGCGGTCTGCACGAATTCGGGCTGGAACTGGAAATGGTGGTCGTGCCCGACAAGGGCGCAATGACCGGCGTGACCGTGGGAGAGGCCGAGCGGCGTGGCCGGGGCGCTTTCTTCGTCGTCCAGATCGACCATGCCAATGGCAAGAGCATCCAGCATCCCGGCGAGGAAGTGAGGCTGGAAGCGCAGGATCAGGTGCTGCTAGTGGTGCGCGGCAGCCGCGTGTCGGCGGGCGCGATCTTCACCGCCCCGGCGCAGCGCCAGCGCACCGGGCGCACCTTCTTCGGCTGACGCGCGGGCGATTGACTTGGGGGCGCGCGCGCCTACCCTCTCGCCCCATGAAAAGCCTTAGTCTCGCGGTGTTGCCGCTGCTGTTCGCCGCCCTGCCCGCCCAGGCCGCGCCCGATCCCTATGCTGCGCGGATCGCCAAGGTGCTGAAAGCCACGCCGCTGATCGACGGCCATAATGACTGGCCCGAAGCGCTGGCGGAGAAAGCGAAGGATGCGCGCTGGACGATGGACCTGACCCAGCTGGACCCCAAGCAATATCATACCGATATCAAGCGGTTGAAGGCGGGTGGCGTCGGCGGGCAGTTCTGGTCGGTCTGGGTGTCGGCGGACCTGCCGCAGGTGCAGCAGGTGAAAGATACGCTGGACCAGATCGGCATGGTGCATCATCTGGCCGAACGCTATCCCAGCGATTTTACGCTGGTGACGACGGCGGCGCAGCTGCGCGCGGCGCACAAGGCCGGGCGGATCGGGTCGCTGATCGGGGTCGAGGGTGGCGGACAGATCGACGGCAGCCTCGCCGTCCTGCGCGCTTACCGGCAACTGGGCGCGGCCTATCTGACGCTGACCCACAGCCGCACGATCGACTGGGCCGACAGTGCGACCGACAATCCCAAGCATGATGGGCTGACCCCGTTCGGTGAGGATGTGGTGCGCGAACTCAACCGGCTGGGGATGCTGGTGGACCTGAGCCATGTCAGCGAGGCGACGATGCTGGACGCGCTGCGGGTGACGAAGGCACCGGTGATCTTCTCCCACTCCAACGCCCGTGCGCTGTGCGACACGCCGCGCAATGTGCCGGACGCGGTGCTGAAACAGGTGGCGGCCAATGGCGGCGTGGTGATGGTCAATTTCGCCGCCCAATATGTGTCCGAAGCCCGCCGCGTCTGGGGCGCGGACCGCAGCGCGGAGATCGCCCGCTATAATGCGCCGCCCTTGGGCGGGCTGTATATCGGCAACCCGGACGGTGCGGCAAAGGCGCTGGCGGCGTGGGAGGCGGCGCACCCGGAGCCGGTTGCGACGATCGGACAGGTGGCCGACCATATCGAGCATATCGTCAAGCTATCTGGTCATGACCATGTCGGCATCGGCAGCGATTTCGACGGGGTGGGCGATCTGCCCGAAGGGTTGAGCGGGGTGGAGACTTACCCGGCGTTGCTGGCGGAGCTGATGCGGCGCGGGTGGAGCGACGCCGATGTCGCCAAGCTGGTCGGCGGCAATGTGCTGCGGGTGATGGCGGCGGCGGAAAAGGTGGCCGGATAATATGCCCCCTAACCCTCTCCCTTGAGGGAGAGGGTTGCGGAGACTTGGCTGCTTGCAGCCCTAGTCGCAGCTGGGAGAGGGTGTAGCGGCGTCAGAGGAGCGCGCACGCTCCGCGTCGAACCCCCTCTTCCAACTTCGCCTAACCCGCTACCGGGTAAGGCTTCGTGTCCTTCTCCCCCAAGGGAGAAGGGTTATGCCGCCTGCACCTCCGCCACCAGAGCCAAGACCTGTTCCGCGTGCTCCTTACGGCAGATCAGCAGGTCAGGCATATAGACGTCGCGCTGGTTGTAGATCAGCGGGCTGCCGTCGATGCGGCTGGCGTGCAGGCCGTGGGCCAAGGCAACGGCGGCGGGGGCCATGCTGTCCCATTCATATTGGCCGCCCGAATGGAGGTAGATATCCGCCTGCCCCAGGATGATCGCCATGGCCTTCGCCCCGGCGCTGCCCATAGGCACCAGTTCCGCGCCCAGTTTCTCAGCCACTGCCACCGCTTCGGCGGCGGGGCGGGTGCGGCTGACGACCATGCGCAGCTGATCGGGTGCGGGTGGCACGACGCGCGGCTGGTCGGTGCGGATGACGACGCCGCCATCCAGCCCCGGCAGCGCCACCGCGCCAATCGCCGCCTGCCCGTCGATCGCCAGGCCGACATGCACCGCCCAGTCGGCGCGCGCTTCGCCATATTCGCGGGTGCCGTCGACCGGATCGACGATCCAGACCCGCGACTGGCTGAGCCGATCCTCATTGTCCTTTTCCTCTTCGGACAGGAGGCCGTCCTCCGGCCGCACCTCGCGCAGGGCGTGGCACAGGAACTGGTTGGCGGTCTGGTCGCCCGCCTTACCCAGCGCCTTGGGACTGAACAGCCCTGATTCCCGAACGTCGAGCAGGATTTTTCCCGCAACCTCTGCCAAATGGGCCGCCAGCGCGGCGTCGGTCATGCCGCCGCTCATGGGATCAACCTCGCGACGATGGCGTCGGCGGCTTCATCGGCACTCATCGCCACGGTATCGACGCGGATTTCCGGGTCGAGCGGGGCTTCATAGGGGCTGTCGATGCCGGTGAAGTTTTTGAGCTGCCCCGACCGTGCCTTCTTGTAGAGTCCCTTGACGTCGCGCGCCTCGGCATCGGCAAGCGGCGTGTCGATATGCACCTCGATAAACTCGCCCGGCTGCATCATCTGCCGCACCATGTCGCGTTCCGAACGGAAGGGCGAGATGAAGGCGGTGATGACGATCAGCCCCGCATCAGTCATCAGCTTGGCGACTTCGCCCACCCGGCGGATATTTTCCACCCGGTCGGCATCGGTAAAGCCCAGATCCTTGTTCAGGCCATGGCGGACATTGTCGCCGTCGAGCAGGAAGGTGTGACGGTTCATCCGCGCCAGCTTCTTCTCGACCAGATTGGCGATGGTCGATTTGCCCGCACCCGACAGCCCGGTGAACCACAGCACGGCTGGCTTCTGGTTCTTGAGACCCGCATGGAAATCGCGGCTGACGTCGGTGGCCTGCCAATGGACATTCTGCGCCCGGCGGAGCGAGAAGTGCAGCATCCCCGCCGCGACCGTGGCGTTACTGATCTTGTCGATCAGGATGAAGCCGCCCAGCGTCCGGTTCTGGGCATAGGGTTCGAACACGATCTGCTTGTCGGTGGACAGGTTGGCGACGCCGATGGCGTTGAGATCTAGCGTCTTGGCCGCCAGATGCTCCATCGTGTTGACGTTGACCTGATATTTGGGCTGCTGGATGGTCGCGGTGACCATCTGCGTGCCGATCTTGAGCCAGTAGGACCGGCTCGGCAGCATCTCCTCATCCGCCATCCACACGATGGTCGCCTCGAACTGGTCGGCGGCCTGGGGCGGATTGTCGGCAAGGGCGATGACATCGCCCCGCGAACAGTCGATTTCATCGGCAAAACAGAGCGTAACCGACTGGCCAGCGACCGCCTGATCCAGGTCGCCATCCATCGTGACGATGCGGCTGATGGTGGAGGTCTTGCCCGATGGCAGGACCCGGATGGCGTCGCCGGGCTTGACCGTGCCGGTGGCGATCAGGCCGGAAAAGCCGCGGAAATCGAGGTTCGGGCGGTTGACCCACTGCACCGGCATACGGAAGGGCTTGTCGGCATCGACCGCGCTGTTGACCTCGACCGTTTCGAGATGCTCGATCAGCGCCGGGCCGGCGTACCAGGGCGTGTTTTCCGACGGGCCGGTGATATTGTCGCCCTTGAACCCGGAAATCGGCATCGGTGTGAAGGCAGCGATGCCGATGCTGGCGGCGAACTCGGTATAGTCCGCGACGATCTTGTCGAAGATCGCCTGATCATAGCCGACCAGATCCATCTTGTTGACGGCCAGCACGATGTTGCGGATGCCGATCAGATGGGCAAGATAGGAGTGACGACGGGTTTGCGTCAGGATGCCCTTGCGCGCGTCAATCAGGATGACGGCCAGATCCGCGGTGGACGCGCCGGTTACCATGTTGCGGGTATATTGTTCGTGGCCGGGCGTGTCGGCGACGATGAACTTGCGCTTTTCGGTGGCGAAGAAGCGATAAGCGACGTCGATCGTGATGCCCTGTTCCCGCTCGGCGGCAAGGCCATCGACGAGGAGCGCGAAGTCAATCTCCTGACCCTGCGTGCCGACGCGCTTAGAGTCGGCCTGCAAGGCTTCGAGCTGATCCTCGAAGATCATCTTGCTGTCATAGAGCAGGCGGCCGATCAGCGTCGACTTGCCGTCGTCCACCGACCCGCAGGTGATGAAGCGCAGCATCGTCTTGTGCTGATGCACGTCCAGATAGGCGTCGATATCCTCGGCAATGAGGGAATCGGTCTGATAGACTGAATCGTTGGTGATGATGTCCGACATCAGAAATACCCCTCCTGCTTCTTCTTCTCCATGCCAGCGCCGCCGGCATCCTTGTCGATCGCGCGGCCCTGCCGCTCCGACGTGGTGGTCAGCAGCATTTCCTGGATCACTTCAGGCAAGGTGGCAGCCTCGCTCTCCACCGCGCCGGTGAGCGGATAGCAGCCCAAAGTGCGGAAGCGGATCGAGCGTTCGACCGGCACTTCGCCCGGTTCGAGGGGGAAGCGGTCGTCATCGACCATCAGCAACATGCCGTCACGCTCCACCGTCGGGCGCTTGGCAGAAAAATAGAGCGGGACGATCGGGATGTCGTTCAGATGGATATATTGCCAGATGTCCAACTCGGTCCAGTTGGAGATGGGAAATATGCGGATGCTCTCGCCCTTGGCTTTGCGGGCGTTGTAGAGGTTCCACAGTTCCGGGCGCTGGTTCTTGGGGTCCCAGCCGTGGGAGGCGGTGCGGAAGGAGAAGATGCGCTCCTTGGCGCGGCTCTTTTCCTCGTCGCGGCGCGCGCCGCCAAAGGCTGCGTCGAAGCCGTAAAGGTTGAGCGCCTGCTTCAGCCCTTCGGTTTTCCACATGTCGGTGTGCAGCGCGCCATGGTCGAACGGGTTGATGCCCCGGTCCTTGGCTTCCTGATTCTGATAGACCAGCAATTCCATGCCGCTTTCCTGCGCCATCCGGTCGCGCAGCTTGTACATTTCCTGGAATTTCCAGGTCGTGTCGACATGCAGCAGCGGGAAGGGCGGCGGCGAAGGATAGAAGGCCTTGCGCGCCAGATGCAGCATCACGGCTGAATCCTTGCCGACGGAATAGAGCATCACCGGCTTTTCTGCCTCCGACACCACTTCCCGCAGGATGTGGATGCTCTCGGCTTCGAGTCGCTCCAGATGGGTCAGGGTTTTTGCGTCTGCCATGCGGTCCTCAGCTTGTTTGTACGTCTCTTATGGCAGCAAAGCCAATATACTGGACCTCCCATATGGGAGGATGTATGAGCATCATTCATGCGGCTGGATGATGGCGGATTATTGGCGGCCCTGCATGAAGGGATGTTCCAGCAACCGCTGTGGCAGGACTTCCTGGAAAAGCTGCGGCTGCGCACTGACGCGGTCTATACCACGCTGGTTTTCCGCCCGGTCGATGAGGATGCGATCGTCGAGTTGCACGCCGGCCCGACGCCACCGACCCATTTGCACAGTTTATTCGTCGAAAAATATGGGCGCGCCCCTTTCCCCTACCGCCATATGCGCGACGGGCGGGTCTATGCCCTCGCCGAACTGCTGGAAGAGAGCAATCCGGTCCACCGCGCCTTCAACAGCGAATTGCTGGTGCCGCAGGGGATCAGCGACATGCGCTCCATCCGCGTCACGGAACCCAGCGGAGTGGATGGCTGGCTGGCCTGCGCGGGCGGGCGGTCCATCGGGCCGGCGGTCAGCGCACTTCTGACCGCGCTGGCCCCGCATCTGCGCATCGCTCTCCGCGCCTTCGTCGCGCTGGAGCGGGAGAAATTGCGATCGACGCTGACGTCCGAAGCGTTCGGGCGGCTCAATTTCGGCTGGCTGACGCTCGACGCGCGCTGCCGCATCATCGACATGACCGCCCATGTCGAACAGCTGTTCCAGCGCACCAGCGTGCTGCGGCGCGGGCGCTACGACCGGCTGACCCCGGCATCGCCGCTGATCGACCGGGAACTGACCGCGCTGGTGCGGCACATGGCCGACGATCCCGACAGCCGCCCGCGCGCCATTAACCTCAGCCGTGATCCATGGATGGACATATTGGTCGCGCCGATCCGGGGGCGGTCGGTGTCGGCGGGATCGACCCCGGTGGCGATCGCCTATTTGAGCGGCGACCGCTGGTCACAGGCGGACCGGTGCGAGCAATTGGTCGAACTGTTCGGCCTGTTGCCCAGCGAAGCGCGACTCGCCTGGGCGATCGCGCAGGGCATCCCGATCAGCGAGGCCGCCGCGAACTTGGGCATCACGGTGGAAACCGCGCGCAATTACAGCAAGAAAATCTATGCCAAAACGGGTGCGCGGGGTCAGGCGGAACTGGTGCGGATCGTGCTGACCAGCGTGCTGGCGATTGCGTGAGATGAGTAAAGCCCGATGACTACACCATGATCCGTTCGTTTCGAGCGAAGTCGAGAAACCTGCACGCGACGTTTCTCGACTTCGCTCGAAACGAACGGTGACGGGGCTTCCACCCTCCAACGATCATGACTCAGGCGACCCCCGCCTCCAGCAACCGGATCGTCCCCGCGCCCGCATCAATCTCCGCCCGCACGCCCACCGGCAGGCTATACTGGTTCGCCACATGGCCAAACAGCGCACCCTGAAAGGCCGGGACGCCCAGCGGTTCCAGATGCTGTTGCAGCACTTCGGACAAAGTGAAGCCGCCATAGGAGGGACCAGCGGCGGTGCAGCCGCTGCACTGGCCGAACACCACACCCGCCAGCTTCCCCAACACGCCGCCCAGCGCCAGCTGGGTCAGCATCCGGTCGATGCGATAGGGGGCTTCGTCAATATCCTCGATGAACAGGATCGCGCCGGTAAAGTCGGGTAGCCAGCCCGTCCCCATCAGCGCCGCCAGCACGGTGAGGTTGCCGCCGAGCAGCCGCCCGCGCGCTACGCCGGGGCGGAAGGTGCGGATGCGGCCCGTGCGCTGGACCAGCCTGTCCTCCATACCCGGCGGATTGGCGAAGGTCGGGGTTTCCCCCTCGAACGCAACGGCGCGGAATGCATCCCAGGACAGCTGGCCCCAGCTGCTCGCGGCATTGGGACCATGGATGGTGGTGAAGCCCGCCTTCGCCGCGAAGGCCAGATGCAGCGCAGTAATATCGGAAAAGCCGACCAACAGCTTGGGGTTCGCCCGGATCGTAGCGAAATGGAGATAGGGCAAAAGCCGCGCGCAGCCCCAGCCGCCACGCACCGCGAACACGGCCTTCACCGCCGGATCGGCATACATCGCGTTGATGTCGGATGCCCGGTCCGCATCCTTGCCCGCCAGATAGCCATGGCGCTGCGCAAGATGGGGGGCGTCCTTGGGCTTCAGCCCCATGGCGAGCATGGTTTCGCGCACCAGGTCCAGATCGAATCCGTCGTCGGTAAAACCAGCCGGTTCGATCAGCCCGACCGTGTCACCGGGACGCAGACGCGGCGGCTTTACGAGCTTCAAGGGCGCAACCGGGGGTGCCTTGGCCGCGACCAGCAATGCGCCCATCCCGGCCATCAATGCGCGGCGATCCATGGCAATCGTCAAAAGCTGCTCCTGTCCTTGCGCCGATAGCCGCCAGCCGTCCACAACAGGTCTATGTCGGGATAATGGCAATCCCCCGTTGGCGGACGACCAAAGGCCAGAAACACGCAATCGCCATCGCTTTCGTTCAGCAGATGATGGCCGTTCGCTTCACCCTTGGGAAAGGCCGCCATATCGCCCGCACGCATGAGCGTGCGAGCGTCATCCTCGACCAGCACCGCCTCCCCCGCCAGCATGACGACAAACTCATCCTCATCCTCATGCCAGTGCCGCTGGGCGGATGCGCCGCCGGGTTTCAGCACGACATGGCTGACGCCAAAATCGGTCAGGCCGTGGGGTGGTCCCAGTCGCCGCACCCATCGCTCCGCCACGGCCGCGTCATGGGGGGCGGGATAGCCGGTGCTGTTGGTCTGCACGATATGCTCTAGCGCGATCCGGGGCATGACCTGTCCTCCTGCTGCTGGCCAAGCGGTCCTCCATTCGCTAACGCCGGGGCATGACCATGACCAGAGCCAATGATGATGTGGTGGCGCTCGCGCAGCGCCTGCTCGCCTGCCCATCCGTAACCCCCGCGACCGGCGCGGTGTTTGCCGCGCTGGAGGATATGCTGCTGCCCCTGGGCTTTAGCGTGGACCGTTTCATCGCGGGCGAAGCGCCTGACGGGCCGGTCGAAAATCTGCTGGCCTGGCGCACTACCGGCGCGGGGCCGCATTTCGCCTTTGCCGGGCATCTGGACGTGGTGCCGCCCGGTCCCGGCTGGACCAGCGATCCTTTCGTGCCGGAAATTCGCGGCGACCTGCTCTACGGGCGCGGCGCGGTGGACATGAAGGGATCGATCGCCGCCTTCGTAGCGGCGCTGGCCACCCTGCCCGACGATCTGCCCGGCACGATCAGCCTGATCATCACCGGGGACGAGGAAGGGCCAGCCGTCTATGGCACGCTGGCGCTGATGGAACGGATGGCGGCGCGCGAATTGCGCCCGGACCTGTGCGTCGTCGGCGAACCGACATCGTCGGCGCGGCTGGGCGATGTAGTGAAGATTGGGCGGCGCGGGTCGGTCAATATGTGGATCAACGTCGCAGGCACGCAGGGCCATGTCGCCTATCCGCATCTGGCCGACAATCCCGTGCCTCGCCTTGTCCGCATCCTCGCGGCCATCGACGCGCTGATGCTGGACGAGGGGACCGACTGGTTCCAGCCCAGCAATATCGAGATAACCGACATGGAGGTCGGCAACCCGACCACCAATGTCATTCCGGGGGCAGCCAGCGCGCGCATCTCGATCCGCTTCAACGACCAGCATAGCGGTGCGGCGCTGGTCGAACGCATCAGCGCGATCGCGGCGACCGAAGGCGGCACGGTGATGGCCAAGATCAGCGGCGAACCCTTCCTGACTGCGCCCGGCACATTGTCCAGCTTGGTGTCGGACGCGATTCGACAGGTGACTGGCGTGGACGCGGAATTGTCCACCACCGGCGGCACGTCCGACGCCCGCTTCCTCTCGCGCCTGTGCCCGGTCGTGGAATTCGGCCTGAACAACGCGACCATGCACAAGCTGGACGAGGCCGTGGCGGTGCAGGATCTGCGCGATCTGGTGGAGATTTACCGGCTGATCGTGGAACGGGCGTTGGGAAGGGTTGAGGGCTGAGGCTCAACGCGCCATGACTCTACTCCCGTTCGCTTTGAGCGAAGTCGAGAAACTGTAGCGCACGGTTTCTCGACTTCGCTCGAAACGAACGGAGGCTGGGCGCTGCAACCCAAAACCATCCTGCTCGTTAACCTGCCCCACGCTCCAGCGCAGCAGGCTGCGCCGTATAACGGCTCAGATAATCCTCTTCGCCCGTCGGCATCGCCAGATGATAGCCCTGAAACAGGGTGCAGCCGATGACGCGCAGCATGTCCATTTGCGCCTGGTTCTCAATGCCTTCGACAACCACTTCCATCCCCAGCCCCTGGATGAGGCCGACGACGGCGGAGCAGATGGTGCGCGCTTCGGCGGATGTTGCGATGTCGCGGACCAGGCTGCGGTCGATCTTGACCCGGTCGACCGGCAATTCCTTCAGCCGCGACAGATTGGAATAGCCGGTGCCGAAATCGTCAATGGCGATGCGCACGCCATCGCGGCGCAGTGCGGCGAGCTGGTCCAGCACGCGCAGTTCCATCTCCATCGCCAGCGATTCGGTGATTTCCAGCTCCAGCATCCCATCTGGCACATGATGCGTGGCGATGGCGTGGCGCAGGCGCAGAAAGAAATCGGCCTGCCCCAGTTCGCGGGTCGAGATATTGACGGCGATCCGCTGATGGATGCCTGCGCGGGACCAGCGGGCAGCGGTTTCGCACACCCGGTTCATCACCCAGTCGCCCAACGCGACGATCGCGCCGCTTTCCTCCGCCACCGGCACGAAGGCGCCGGGCATGACGATATTGCGTTCGGGATGCGCCCAGCGCACCAAGGCTTCGGCAGTGACGGCGCGATCGGTCAGGACGTCGATCTGCGGCTGGAACTCCAGCAGAAATTCGTCGCGTTCCAGCGCCAGCAGCAGGTCGCGCTCCAGATCGGCGCGATCGGATGCCTCCAGCGCCAGCGCATCGCTATACATTTCCGCACGGCCACGCCCCTCATGCTTGGCATGATACATGGCGATGTCGGCGGCGCGCAGCAGGGTAGACAGCGTGTCGCCATGGTCGGGATAGCAGGCGATGCCGATGGATGCGCCGAGATCAACATGCTGGCTGCCAAGGTCGAACCGTTCGCTCAGCGCGAACTGGATGGCGCGGGCGATCCGCGCGGCGGCGTTGTGGCCCGACAAGGTAGGGAAGAACATCGTGAATTCGTCACCGGCGAGGCGACCGATGACCGCGTCGCCCATCCCCGCGCCGATCTGCGCCATCACCACTTCGCGCAGGCGGCCCGCAACGCGCGCGAGCAACTGGTCGCCAGCGGCATGGCCCAGCGTGTCGTTGACGCTTTTGAACCCGTCGAGATCGATGAAGAACAGGGCGGCCATGCCCCCCTCCTCGCGCTCGGCAAGCTGGCGTTCGACCTGGCGGCAGAAACTGGTGCGGTTGGCAAGCCCCGTCACCTGATCGAACAGGGCAAGCGCCTGGACATGGTCGAGATTGGTGCGGACCTGGCTGAACAGGCTTTCGAGCGCGACCGACAGATCGGGCAGTTCCAGCCCGATTTCGCGTGGCACGCGCGACTGGAGATCGCCATGGGCGGCGGCAAGCAGGCGCTCGGTGGCGGCGTCGATCGCGGTGGCAGTCGTGGCAATGGTGCGGCTGGCGGACGCCCAGCTCATCGTGCCGCAAAGAATCGCGATGATCAGCGCGCGGCCAATCTGGACGATGTCGTCCTGCGCGCCCGGCGTGTAACCCAGCACCAGCGACAGAATGAACACCAGCGCCCCTGCGGCGCAGGCAAAGGCAGCAGCGCGGCTTTTCAACGTAACGCCGTGCATCTGCCTCCTTACCCCCGCAAGCGACCCCGAAAGAGGATCATGATCCGCCGGATATGAAGGACAGTGGTTAAGAAAAGATCAGCGAAAGCCGTTATTTTTTGCGACGCAAAACCAGATAAAGCGCGCCATCGCCGCCATGGCGCGGATGGGCGACGCGGACGCTGGCGATGCGGTCGGCATAGGGGCTGGTTTCCAGCCAATGGCCGATTTCCGCGCGGATCGCGCCGCGTCGCGATGCCCCGTCCGCCGCGTTTTTGGGCGGCTTGCCGGTGACGACGAGGAGGACGCGGGCGTCCCGCGCCAGCCCCGACGCGATCGCCTGATTGAGCCGCACATGCGCCGCCGACAGGCTGTGACCGTGCAGGTCGATGCTCATGTCCGGGCTGATCGTGCCACCGCGAATCCGCTTTTCCCAGCCGCTATCCAGCACTGCTGCGGGGGTGCGAACCGGCACGGGAGCCTGTGTCGAGCGTGGGGGCGGCGTTAACCCTGTTTTGACGGCGACAGCCACCGGCTGGGTCGGGAGCGCGGGCATGACCCGGCCATGCGGGCGGATCGGCCGGACCGATCGGGTTAGCGCAGTCCAGAGCGCGGCTTCATCGGGGGACAGGTGCCGCCGCGCCATCGAACGGCCGGTCAGGGTCGGACGAGGCGCGCCGCCGAGCCGATCGGCAGCAACACCAGCGCGCTGCCGCGTGCCGACATGCCGCCGGCAATGCCCCGCGCCCGCGTGCCCGCGCCCCAGAAACTGTCGAAGCGATTGGCGCCCTTGATCGCGCCGCCCGTATCCTGCGCGATCCACACGCCATTGGGTTCGGCGCGGTCGAGCGAGAGCAGCACCGGCGCGCCCAGCGGCACGAATTTGGGGTCGGCCGCGACCGTTCCCTCCGCCGTCACCGGTACCCCCAGCGCGCCGATCGGCCCGGCGCCGGTCAATTCGCGGAAGAATACGAAGCTCTTATTTTCGTTCATGATTCCCGCGCCCTCGACCGGGTTGGCGCGCAGATAAGCCATGATATCCTGCATCGACCCGGCCTGGATCAGACCGCGATCCTTCATCAGCTTGCCGATGCCGCTATAGTCGCGGCCATTCTGCCCGTCATAGCCGATCCGCATGACGCTGCCGTCGGGCAGGTTGAGCCGCCCGCTGCCCTGCACCTGGAGGAAGAAAAATTCGACCGGATCAGCGGCCCAGGCGAGTTCCAGCCCGCGCCCGGCCAATGCGCCTGCCACGATCTGGGCGCGTTCGTCATAGGGGATGAATTTGGTGCCGGACACTTTGCCACGGATCGTGCGGCCTTTGAGGCTTTCGCTGAACTGGCCGAGATCGACGTCGATCAGGTCGCCGGGGCGGCGATAGATTGGCACTTCATAGCCGGGCTGGCGGGTGCGCGATCCGGCGATTTCCGGTTCATAATAGCCGGTGACGAAGGCCGCGCCTGTGCCAACCTGCACCGCTTCAAAATAGCGGGAGAAAAACTCGCTTGCACTGGCTTCAGGCCAACTGGACGCTGCCGCGCAGGCATTGTTCCAGTCGGACCCCTTGGTCAGGCCACTCTGGTCGGTGCGACGCATCAGCGTGGGGCAGGATATGCGGAAGGCTTCGAGGGCCAGCCGCGACCGTTCGCCCGACGGGATCAGGCTGGCGATATCGGGGCCGCGCGTCACGCCAAGGCCCGCTGCCGTGCTGCTGTCCAGCGCCGGATCAGCAGGAACTTCGACCGGCAGGGTCGGGCGCGGGGTTGCAGGAGTCGGGCGGGTCGCCTCGCCCGATGGCACGGGACGCGACGGTGTGGCAGGGCCACTCGCCGAGGGCGGGATCATCCCGCCTGCGCAAGCGGACAGCGCCAGCGCTGCGATCAGCGCGCCCGCCGAATGCCGAAAACTCATGCCGCGATCACGCTTCGTCGGTTTCGCTAAGCTTCCAGTTGGGATCGGCGCTGCGAATGTCGCGGGTGAAGGTCCAGATATCGTTGGTGCCGACCGCGTCGGTCATCGACCCGGCGACGACATTGCCGTCCTTGTCGCGGGTGACGGCGGCGATGTCGGCCTCAAACCGCAGCGCGACCTGGGCGATACGGCCATCGACGGACGCTTCGACAATCTGGGCCTTTTCGATTCGGACCAGCCGGTTATCGAGGACGTGCCCCTCCGCCTCACGGGCGGCAATCGCCTCTTCAAACGATGCGCGCACATCCTCGTCACACAGCCAGGCCAGTTCATCGCGGTCGCCGCGCCAAAAGGCTTCCAGCACCATGCGATAGGCGCTCTTTGCGCCGTCGACGAATTGTGGCACGTCGAAGCTGCGGTCGGCGGCGATCAGCGCGCGGACACCCATTTCAGCGCCGGGTGCGATCAGTCCATCGGCCAGACGCACCGAATCGCCCGCCATTTCAGTGGCGGGGCGCGGTTGCAGGACCGTCACCTTGGCGCGGTCCTCAGCCGGGCGCAGCGCAGGCTCCTGTTCGTGCCCGGTACGCTTGCCGAGAACGGAATAGAGCCGCAGCGCCAGAAAACCGGCGATCATGGCGAGGATGACAATCACATACACGGAAGGCTATACCCTTTGTGTGGGGACAATGTTCCGACCAACATAGGCATGTTTGCACGCAACTTCAAATAGGCCGGTTGCACGGCGTGGCATTGCCCTGCCCTTCCGCCCCTGCTAAGCGCGCGGGTCATCGCAAAGGGGGGCTTGCCGCCCGCCGGACAACAGGGAAAGCCAGGACAGACGATGGCCGACGAAGTCGACACCAACTACACCGTGAACACCCAAGTCAATGGCGCCGACACCGCGCCGCAGATCGCGCTGATCAGCCAATATGTGAAGGACCTGTCGTTCGAAAACCCGAACGCACCGGCCTGCTACCAGTGGCCCGACCAGCCGCAGATCGACGTCCAGTTCAACATCGGTGCCGACAAGGTCGGCGAAGAAGTGCTGGAAGTCTCGCTGAAGATCGAAGTGAAGGCTGTCGCGCCACAGGGCACCGCCTTTGCCGTCGAGCTGCTCTATGCCGCCCTGTTCGGGATGCGTAACGTGCCGGAGGATCAGGTTCAGCCCTTCATGCTGGCCGAAGCCCCGCGCCTCATCTTCCCCTTCGCCCGCCGCGTGCTGGCCGACGCGATCCGCGACGGCGGCTTCCCGCCGCTGCTGCTCGACCCGATCGATTTTGGCGCTCTGTATTTGCAGCAGGCGCAGCAGATGGAAACGACCGCGGGCGAGCCTGCCGGTCACGCCTGACATCCATTTTCAACCGTTCGTGCTGAGTAGGGACTGAGCTTGTCGAAGGCCCATATCGAAGCATCCGCACCATCCGTCGATAGGCCGCTTCGACAAGCTCAGCGGCTACTTAGGACGAACGGGGTTTATATCGTGAGAGGGCGGCTATGGGCCTGCTGAGAGCCACCTCCACCATTGGCGGACTGACGCTGGTCAGCCGGATTTTGGGGATGGTGCGCGACATGCTGGTGGCGCGCTTTCTGGGCGCGGGGCTGGCGTCCGATGCCTTCCTGATCGCCTGGCGCCTGCCCAACCTGTTCCGCGCCCTCTTTGCCGAGGGCGCTTTTGCCGCCGTGTTCGTGCCGATGTTCAACCGGACGATGGCGGAAGGGGACAAGGACGCACCGGGCAGTGGCAAGGCGGTCGCGGTCTCCTTTGCCGGGCAGATCTTGTCGATCCTGTTCCCGGTGCTGGTCCTTTTTTCGCTGCTCATGATGGCGCTGGCCGCGCCGGTGGTCTGGGCGATGACCGGGGGCTTCCCCGATGGTGGCCCGGCCAAGTTCGATCTGGCCGTCACGCTGACCCGCATCACCTTTCCCTATCTGGCGCTGATCAGTCTCGTCTCGCTGCTGGGTGGCATATTGAATTCGCTCGACCGTTTCTGGGTGAATGCCGCCGCGCCCGTGCTGCTGAACCTGTGCATGATCGGCGCGGTGCTGTTTTTTCGCGGCGCTACCCCGGTCGAGACCGCGCATACGCAGGCGATTGCGGTCACCGTCTCCGGGCTGTTGCAACTATTGTGGCTGATCTGGGCCTGCCGCCGCGCTGGCGTGGTGCTGCGGCTCCAGCGACCGCGCCTTTCGCCGCAGGTGCGCCGGTTGCTGTCGCTGATCGGCCCGGCGGCGCTGGGCGCAGGCGCGATCCAGTTCAACCTCCTGATCTCCACCAGCCTTGCCGCCCGCTTCCTGCCGCAAGGAGCGGTCAGCTATCTTTATTATGCCGATCGCCTCAACCAGTTGCCACTAGGCCTGATCGGCATCGGCGTTGGCACTGCCATCCTGCCTGCCCTCTCGCGCCAGATCGGGTCGGGCAATGAACAGGCCGCCAGCCATACCCAGAATCGGGCAATGGAACTCGCGCTGTTCCTAGCCCTGCCCGCTGCCGTCGCGCTATGCCTGTCGGCAACACCGCTCATTCGCGGGCTGCTCCAGCATGGTGCCTTCACCGCGACCGACACGATCGGCGCAGCAGGTGCGCTTGCCGCCTTTGCCTTGGGCGTCCCCGCCTATGTCCTGATCAAGGTGCTGACACCCGGCTTCTATGCGCGGCAGGACACGAAAACGCCCGTGCGGATCGCCGTATTCTCCATGCTGTTCAATCTGGTCGGCAATCTCACTCTCATCTGGCCGTTCGGTCATGTCGGCGTGGCGATCTCCACCGCGATCGCCGCTTGGGTCAATGTGCTGATCCTCTACTGGCTGCTCCATCGCCGCGACCAGTTGCGGATGGACGCGCGGTTCCGTGGAAAGGCGCTGCGCATCATTGCCGCCAGTGCGATCATGGGCGGGGCGCTGCTGCTGCTCAATCCGCTGGTCGATCCATATATGGCGGGCAGCCTGATCCAGCGCATCGTCGCGCTTGGCCTGTTGTGTGGGATTGGCGGTCTGGTCTATGGGGCGGCGGCCCTGATCGTCCGGGCCTATAGTATCACCGAATTGCGTGGCGCCCTGCGCCGTGCGCCCAAAGCGAGTTAATCGACCCATGCGCGTCCTTTCCGGCATCCAGCCCACCGGCAATCTGCACCTTGGCAATTATCTGGGCGCGATCCGCAACTGGGTGAAGATGCAGGATGAAATGGATGCGGAGAGCCAGTGCTTCTTCTTCCTCGCCGACATGCACTCGATCACGGTGCATGAAGGGCGCGAACAGCGTATCCGCAACGTGCGCGACATGGCCGCCGCGCTGGTCGCGGCCGGGATCGATCCCGACCGGTCGGTCCTGTTCAACCAAGCCCGCGTCCCCGCCCATGCGGAGCTGTGCTGGTTATTGAACGGCACCGCGCGGATCGGCTGGCTCAACCGCATGACCCAGTTCAAGGACAAGGCGGGCAAGGATCGCGAAGGCGCGTCGGTCGGCCTGTTCGTCTATCCCGTGCTGCAAGCCGCCGACATACTCCTCTATCAGGCGACCCATGTGCCGGTGGGCGAGGACCAGAAGCAGCATCTGGAACTGTGCCGCGACATCGCGACCAAATTCAACACCGATTTCAGCGCAGACGTTTTCACCCTGCCCGCGCCGATCATCCCCAAGGAAAGCGCGCGCATCATGTCGCTGCGCGACGGGACGGCGAAAATGTCCAAGTCCGATCCATCGGACCTCAGCCGCATCAACCTGACCGACGATGACGATGCGATCATGGCCAAGGTGAAAAAGGCCAAGAGCGATCAGGACATGCTACCGGAGACCGCCGAAGGGCTCGCGGGCCGTCCCGAAGCAGGCAATTTGGTCGGCATATTGGCGACGATGACCGGCCGTACCACCGACGCGGTCTGCGCTGAATTTGCCGGCAAGGGCTTTGGCGCGTTCAAACCGGTGCTGGGCGAAGTGCTGGTCGAAACGCTGCGCCCGATTCGCCAGCGCTTTCTGGAGCTGCGCACCGAGGACGCGGCGCTCGACGCGATCCTGGACAAGGGCGCGGCCAAGGCGGCGACGGCAGCAGAACCGACGCTGCGTGCGGCCTATGATGCGATGGGGCTGATGCGCTGACGGGTTTGACCGGTCGGCAACGTCCCTGACCTGACAGAACATGCTTTGCGCCCGTTCGGTTACTTCGTGCGTTCAAATGATGTTCAGTTGCGTTTTGCTATCGCACGGCGCACATAGTTCATGAGGCTCCATGCCTGGTACAGGACGCAGAAAAATGACCCGTTTCAAGAAGTTCGGCATGTTCGCGGCCCCCGCTCTGGCGCTGGCGGCGCTTTCTGGCTGCGCCACCCCGTTCAAGGCTGATGTGGCGCGCTTCCAGCAGCTCCCCGCGCCTGCGGGCCAGAGCTTCACGATCGTCGCGGATAATCCGCAACTGGCCGGCGGCCTTGAATTTTCCCATTATGCCGCATTGGTTGGCCAGCGGCTGAGCCAGACCGGCTATGTCGCAGCCAGCGATCCGGCCAGCGCTGACCTGATCGTCCGTGTCGCCTATGACGTCGATAATGGCCGGGAGAAGATACGCTCGACCGGCTTTGGCGGCGGCTGGGGTGCCGACCCGTTCCTGTATGGCGGCGGCTGGGGAATGCGCGGCCGCTGGGGCCGTCCTTGGGGCTATGGCTTTTATGATCCCTGGCTGTTCGGCGGTGGCGGCTTCAACGATGTGTCGAGCTACACCGTCTATACCAGCGACCTCAGCATGAAGATCGATCGCGCCGCCGACAATCGCCGCCTGTTCGAGGGCAAGGCAAGCGCGCGGTCGCTGTCGAATAAGCTGACCTATCTGGTCCCCAATCTGATCGACGCGATGTTCACCAACTTCCCCGGCCAGAATGGCGAGGATGTGAAGATCACTTTGCCGCCCGAAAAAAAGGGCTGAGGCAGGCACAAGTTACGGGGCGGCTCCCAGCCTGACCCGATTGGCCCGGCGATCTCGCGTGATCGCCGGGCCTTCTTTTCGGGGGGGGGGGGAGCGTGCCCCCTCTCCCTTGAGGGAGAGGGATGCGCAGACTTGGCAGCTTGCTGCCTAGTCGCAGCTGGGAGAGGGTGTGCTGCCATCGAAGAAACGCGCCACGCCAGCGCCGAACCCCCTCATCCAACTGCGCCTAACCTCACTATGCTCGGTAAGGCTCCGTATCCTTCTCCCCGTGGGGACAAGGCGCGGGTGCGCATTTTTTCCTGTCCTCTTGGCCGCAACAGCCGTTAGCCTGTCTCCGCGCATCGTTGCGTTGGGGGAAGCTAAGCCTATGTCCTTAACCGTCCGAATCCTGATCGCGCTGCTGCTGGGCTTGAGTTGCGGCATTGCGCTGACCGAATGGGGTGGGGCTTGGGAGAGCGACATGGTCGCGCTAGCGCAGCCGCTGGGGTCGGCCTGGCTCAATGGCCTGCAAATGCCGCTCATCCCGCTGATCTTCGCGCTGCTGGTGACGGGCATTGCACAGGCTGCCACGACCGCGCGGACCAGTGGCATGGCCGGGCGGGCGATCGCGTTGTTCGCAATATTGCTCACCGCGTCGGCCACGGTCGCCGCGCTGGTCGGGCCACTAATGCTGCATCTCTGGCCCGTGCCGCCCGGCGCGGTCGGGGCGCTGACCGGGGCGGAGGGCATATCGGAGGTGCCGGACGTGCGCCCGTCGGCGCAATGGTTGCTGGGCTTCATCCCGACCAATCCGATCCGCTCGGCTGCTGATGGACAAGTGGTCGCGGTGGTGCTGTTCGCATTGATCTTCGGCTTTGCCGTCACCCGCATTGCCGACGCCCGCCGTGCGCAACTGACCGGCCTGTTCGAGGCGCTGGCCGATGCGCTGCTGGTCGTGGTCGGCTGGGTGTTATGGCTGGCCCCGATCGGCGTGTTCGCGCTGGCGCTGGTCGCGGGCGCACGGTCCGGCCTCGCAACCGCAGGCGCGCTGCTCCATTATATTGGCTTCATCGTGCTGATCTGCGTTATCGTCACGCTGCTGGTCTATCCGCTGGCGGTGCTGCTGGGCCGGATCGCGCCGGGTCGATTCGCCCGCGCCGTCCTGCCCGCGCAGGCCATCGCCTTTTCGACCCAAAGCTCGATAGCCTCGCTACCCGCAATGATCCAGGCGAGTGACGGGCCGCTGGCGGTGCGCGAGACCAGCCGCTCGATCGTCCTGCCGCTCGCCATCTCGCTGTTCCGCATCACCAGCCCGCCCGCCAATCTGGGCGTCGCCCTCTATGTGGCGGCGATGAACGGCGTGGCGCTGGGGCCGGCGCAGTTGGTAATGGGCGTGTTGGTCGCGGCGATCGTCAGCTTGGCGGCGGTCGGCCTGCCCAGCCAGATCACCTTCTTCACCACCACCGGCCCCATTTGCCTGGCGATGGGCGTGCCGGTCGAGGCGCTGCCGCTGCTGCTGGCGGTGGAAACGGTGCCCGATATTTTCCGCACCGTCGGCAATGTGACGGCGGATATGGCGGTGGCGCGGATCGTGGATCAAACTATGCAGGCTGACGTGCCATGAGCGGTATCGATGGCACCGACATAGCGGCTCTATGGGAAGGCCTTGCCGGACTGGCGCGTAGGACTGGCGGATGGGGCTGCTACTGGATGGTGATCCTCATCCCTTTTCTCGGCTTCGGCGCACTCCTGCTATATGTGGCGTTCGTCGACTGAACGCCTTACGGCACTCGCCGCGCCGTGAGGATCTTCACCGGGGCTTCGAGCATCTGGCCCTTCATCACCCCCTCGCCCGCCGTTGCGGATTTGGGCGCGGTCAGGATGGCTTTCACCACGTCCAGCCCCTCGACCACATGGGCGAACACGGCAAAGCCCTGATTGTCGCCCGCCGCATCCGGGTGCGCGTCCATGGCGGGCATCTTGCCCAGCACGATGAAGAAGTCGGCGGTCGCGCTGCCCGGCGCATAGCGGGCCATCGACAGCGCACCGTCGTCATGGGTCAGGCCGGTCTGCGTCGTGGGTTCATGCTTGATCGGCGGCAACAGCCGTTCGGGATCATTTTGCGCCCCGCCCTGGACAAAGCCATAGTCTGCCCCGCCGACGCCGCGATAGAAGCTGGTGCCGTCCAGCCGCTTGCCGTCGACATAAGCGAGGAAATTGGCGGCGGTCACCGGTGCCTTGTCGGCATGGACCGCCACGATGATTCGCCCGGCGCTGGTGTCGATCGCGACGCGCACATCGCCCTGCGCCATGGCTGGCAAAGGCAGGAGGAGGGCGAACAGAAGGAAGAGGGCGCGAATCATGGTCGCCAGCCTAACTGCTCCAATCCCGGACGCCAGAGGGTTTGATCACCCCTCCAGCTGGCGCAGCAGCGCGCGCACGTCGGCGTCGATCTCCGGGTTGCTCTCGCGCAGCCCCTCGATCGTGCGGACGGCGTGGATAACCGTGCTATGATCGCGTCCGCCAAAGATGCGGCCGATTTCGGGCAGGGAGCGCGGTGTCATCTTCTTGGCCAGATACATGGCGACCTGACGCGGGCGGGCGACGGCGCGGGCGCGGCGCTTGGATCGCATTTCCGACGCGTCGATCTTGTAATGGGCGGCGCACACCTTCTGGATTTCATCCACGGTGATGCGCCGGGCATTGGCGCGCACCGCGTCGGCCAGCATCCCCTGCGCAAAATCCAGGTCGATCGCGCGGCCGGTCAGCTGGCCATAGGCGACCAGCTTGTTGAACGCCCCTTCAAGCTCACGGACGTTGGAGCGAATCGAGCGGGCGAGGAAATCGATGACCGCGTCGGGCACCGGCGGATCGCCCGCCACCGCGCGCTTGGCTTCCAATATGGCGAGACGCAGATCGAGATCGGCCGGCAATATGTCGGCGACCAGCCCGCCCGCAAGGCGCGACAGGATGCGCGCGTCGATCGATTCGAGCCGCTGGGGCGGACGATCGGCGGTCACGACGATGCGCGCGCCCGAATCGATCAGGTCGTTGATCGTGTGGAGAAATTCCTCCTGCGTCGATCCCTTGCCCGCGATGAACTGGATGTCGTCGATCAGCAGCAGCCGGGCGGCGCGCAACCGCGCCTTGAACGCCATCGTCTCATTGGCGCGCATCGCGTTCACAAATTCCATCATGAAGCGTTCGGCCGACATGTAGAGAACCGGCGCTGCAGGCGAATGGTCGGAAAAGGCGCGGGCAATGGCATGGAGCAGGTGGGTCTTGCCCTGGCCAGTGCCACCATGAATGAACAGCGGGCTGAACCGGGGTTCCGCCTCCCCCGCCATCGCCAGCGCTGCCGAGCAGGCCAGCCGGTTGCTGTCACCGGTGACAAAATCGGCAAAGCCATGGCGCGGCTGGAAATTGGAGGCGACCGGTTGCGGCGCGGGCGCGGCGACCGGTTCGACATGGACGACTTCGAGCAGGCGTGGTCCGGTCGCATCGGCCGCGCGATGCAGACGCACTTCGCGCACGCCGACATTGGCCGCGCGCCACGCCATGCGCAGCCGGTCGCCAAATTGGCCGGACACGAAATTGGCGCTGAAATCGGTGGCGACGAGCAGGTCAAGCGTCTGCGATTCGGGGCAGTAGTCGCCCAGCCGTACGGGCTTAAGCCACTGGTCGAACATGCGCGCGCCAATGTCGCGGCGCAGCCCGGCGCGGATAGCGGCCCAGGCGGCCTCTAGGCTGGAATCAGCCTGGCTCCCCTCTCCGTCCTGCCAAGCTGTCACTAACGCATGATCCTTCATAGACTTCGCCGACCCTACCCGCTGCCCCCCGGTTATGGGCAGGAAAAAATACGCACGACACCCGATCGGAAAAGCCCCCGCTTTACCGAGTATGATGCGTCAACCAGTCACATGACGACCGCCCAAAGGTGATTCGATGGCGGCCGGATTTCAAAAATAGACAGGGGTGCAGGGTTGGATCAAGGGCGCGGGCATTCAAAAAAATGAAATAAAGCCGTTGACTCGGCAAACCCACGGAAAATGAAGGACAATGAAATTATCATTGTTTTCCAGTAATTTATAACCGCCTTGTCATGCTGCAATGCGTCGAATCGCGGGAAATGCGCGTGTCTGCAATATGACTGGCCTGTGACTGGTGCCGACGGGACGACAAAAAGCCCGCCCCGGCGATCGGGGCGGGCCTTGTCTGTGCCGATACTGACCCGGAAGGGTTCAGGCGAGCGCGCTGACAGCCTTGGTCAGGCGGCCAAACTTGCGCGCAGCGGTATTCTTGTGCAGCACGCCACGGGCAACACCGCGCGCCAGCTCAGGCTGCACGGTCTGCAGCGCGGTAGCGGCCGCTTCCTTGTCACCGGTGGCAAGCGCGGCTTCCACCTTCTTCACCAGGGTGCGAATCCGGCTGATGCGGGCGCCATTGATGGCAGCGCGACGTTCATTGCGGCGGATGCGCTTCTTGGCTTGCGGCGTATTGGCCATTTAGAGTCCTCGGTTCTCGTCAATATATGAAAAGAGACCAGTCGGACTCGCCAACCCGCCTCGTGAAGGTGCGCGCCTTACAGCGGTTCATTCCGGTCGTCAACCGGTGGGCAGTATCCTAATTCTGGCATTTCGGGCAGAAAAAGGTCGATCGGCCGCCATCCACCCGGCGCTGCACCGTGCCGCCGCACGGGCATATCTCGCCTTCGCGGCCATAGACACGCCATTGTTTGGAAAAATAGCCCAGTTCCCCGTCCGGCCTCGCATAATCGCGCAGCGTCGATCCGCCCGCAACGATGGCGGCGGCCAGCACTTCCCGAATCGCATCGACCAGCAAAGTCAGGCGCGGGCGGCTGATCTTGCCCGCCGCGCGGGTGGGGGCGATGCCCGCCATGTTGAGCGCTTCGCACACATAGATATTGCCCAGCCCCGCGACGATTCGCTGATCGAGCAGCGCCGCCTTGATCGACGTCGCCTTGCCCGCCAGCGCGCGCGCCAATGCCGCCGCGTCGAAATCCGGGCCGAGCGGCTCCGGTCCCATTCGGGTGAAGGGGCTATAGGCTTCCCACGCATCGCTGCGCACCAGATCGACCGAACCGAAGCGGCGCGGATCGTTGAGCGCCAGCAACCGCCCTGCCCCGGTTTCCAGAATCAGATGGTCGTGGGTGCCGATTTCGGTCGGGTCCACCCGCCAGCGCCCCGACATCCCTAAATGAAATATCATCATGTCGCCCCGGTCGGTGGCGATCAGCCCATATTTGGCGCGCCGGGTCAGCGCGGTCACGGTCGCCCCCGTCAGCCGCTGGCGCAGGTCCACAGGGATCGGAAAGCGCAGGTCCGCGCGGCGCGGCTCGACACGGGCAAGCACCGCGCCCTCCAGCACGGATCGCAGCCCCGCCACGGTGGTTTCGACTTCGGGAAGTTCTGGCATAAGGACCATCTAGGCAAAGCCGTTGCCAATTCCCAGCTTCTTGGCTGGAACGACGCGCAATCTCTGTCTAGAGGATCATCCCATGAGCGAAACAGCATCCTTTGGCTATCGGGACGTCGATGCCGCCGAAAAACAGGGCATGGTCCGTGAGGTCTTTTCCAACGTCGCGGCCAAATATGACCTGATGAACGACGCCATGTCGATGGGCGCGCACAGGCTATGGAAGGACCAGTTCGTTGCCCGCGTAAAACCGCGGTCCGGCGAAGCGATTCTGGACATGGCGGGCGGCACCGGCGACATCGCCTTCCGGATGCACAAATATGGTGCGCATGTCACCGTGTCGGACATCAACCCCGAAATGCTGGGCGTGGGCATGGAGCGGGCGAAGAAGAAGGGGCTGGAAGGCCTGCTCTGGTCCGAACAAAATGCCGAAGAGCTGAGCTTTTCCGACCGCAGCTTCGACGCCTATACGATCGCCTTTGGCATCCGCAACGTCACCCATATCGACAAGGCATTGGCGGAAGCGCAACGGGTGCTGAAGTTTGGCGGGCGCTTCTTCTGCCTGGAATTTTCGACCACGACCTGGCCGGGCTTTTCGGATGTCTATGATGTCTATTCGCACAGACTCGTCCCGCAACTGGGGAAGCTGTTCGCCAATGATGCCGACAGCTACCGCTATCTGATCGAATCGATCCGCCGCTTCCCGCCCATGCCCAAATTCGAGGGCATGATCCGCGACGCCGGATTCGTGAACACGAAGGTCGAACCGATATTGGGCGGGCTGGTGGCGATCCATTCGGGCTGGAAGATTTGATGGCCGCGCCGACAAAGCCCCTCCCCTTCAGGGGAGGGGTTGGGGTGGGGGCCATCCCCACACGCTGCGCCATCCGGCACGCCCCCACCCCCGGCCCCTCCCCTAAAGAGGAGGGGAGGAAATAATATGACCGCGCACATCACCCATATCTGGCGGCTCCTCAAATGGGGCCGCACGCTGGCGCGCCATGGTGCGTTGCGCGGGATCGAGCGTGATCCGATGACGCCTGCGCCGGTGCGGCGGCTCGTGCGGCTGGCGCGATTCGGCGCGCGGGTTCCCAAGCAGCCCCGCTATGCCGATGCCTTCCAGTCGATCGGCCCGGCCGCGATCAAGCTGGGCCAGACGCTGGCGACCCGGCCCGATCTGGTGGGCGACGCCGCCGCGCTCGACCTGCTGCGCTTGCAGGATGCCCTGCCGCCTGTCCCCTTCGCCACGATCCGCGCGGAGATAGAGGCCAGTTTCGGCAAGCCGCTGGAGCAGATCTACGTCCGGTTTGACGAAGTGCCGGTTGGCGCGGCGTCGATCGCGCAGGTCCATCGCGCACTCACCACCGACGGGCGCGATGTCGCGGTCAAGGTGATCCGCCCCGGCGTGACCGAGCAGTTCAATCGCGACATCGCGACCTATGAATGGGCCGCCGCCCATGTCGAGCAACTGGGCGGCGAAATCGCCCGGCTGCGCCCGCGCCTGGTCATCGCCAACATGAAGCGCTGGACCGCGCGCGAGCTGGATTTGCGGCGCGAGGCGGCCTCCGCCTCCGAACTGGCCGAAGCGATGGTCGCGGAACCGGGCTATCGCGTCCCCGCCATCGATTGGGACCGCACGACCGGCAAGGTCATGACGATGGCCTGGATCGACGGCATCAAGATCAGCGACCGCGAAGCGCTGATCGCGGCGGGGCATGATCTGCCAGCGCTTGCCGCGCGCCTAGTCAACGCCTTCCTGCGCCAGGCGATCGCCGAGGGTTTCTTTCATGCCGATATGCATCAGGGCAATTTGTTCGTCTGCCCCGATGGCGATATCGTCGCGATCGATTTCGGCATCATGGGGCGGATCGACCGGCGCGCGCGCATGTGGCTGGCGGAGATTCTGTACGGCCTGATCACTGGCAACTATAAGCGCGTGGCGGAGATTCACTTCGAGGCGCAATATGTGCCCGCCCACCATAATGTCGCCGAATTCGCGACCGCGCTCCGCGCCGTGGGCGAACCGATGCGCGGCAAGCCGGTGCGCGAATTGTCGGTCGGCGGGATGCTGGATGGGCTGTTCGCCATCACCCGCGATTTCGACATGCAGACCCAGCCGCATCTGCTGCTGCTGCAAAAGACGATGGTGATGGTGGAGGGCGTGGCGACCTCGCTCGACCCCGACATCAACCTGTGGGAAACCAGCGGCCCCTATGTGAAGGGCTGGCTGCGCGACGAACTGGGACCGGAAGCCAAGGCGGCCGACACGCTGATTGAAAATTGGCGCACACTGCAACGCCTGCCGGGGCTGGTCCGCCGGATCGAGGACGCCTTCCCGGAGAAGGGCGGTGCGCCACCGCCGCCGCCGCTGAGTGAGGTCAAGCTGATCCGTGTCGGCGGGGGCTGGCGTTATGTGGTTGTGGCGGTGTTGGCCGCGGCGGCGGGGGCTGGCGTGATGGCATTATTGGGGTGACCGCACGGTCCGTTTTTCTGCCTTCGTTTCTGGCCGCTTTGGCCAGCTTTCCTATAATGGGCCTGTTGTTCATCGGCGGTACGATACTTGCCGATTTTCGGACGATCGGCGTAGGCCCAGCCGTTTTCGCCTTGCTCCGGATATTCTTCTATTCCCTGTTCGCCCCATTCATTCTGCCGTGGTCGAGTGCCGCAGCAATAACCCTCATACTTGTCGCCAGCATCGCTATGGCGCTTCGCCGCATATTTTTGCTCTTGTTCTGGATCACCGTTGGCACTGCAATTGGCGGGGTCATAGCTCAAATCATGCGTTGGGAAATGAACGGCTTTGGCTTGGCCCCGATTGGCCCCTATCTCGATATCACAGCTATAGTCAGTGGTGTTCTGGTTATGATGCTTTCACGAAAATTGATCCTCGAAATTGGTTCTTGATCCGGTGCGATCGTTCAATAACGGCCGGGCTGGCGTGATCCCGCCCTTTATCCTATCTTGAGGCCATGACCCGCGAAGAAGCAATTGCCCGGATCAAGCCGCATGAGGCGGAACTGCGTGCTGCGGGGATCACGTCACTGGCGCTGTTCGGATCGGTAGCGCGGGGCGATGCGCGCGCAGATTCGGACGTTGATCTGATGTGCGAGATTGACAGCAACAGTCGCATGGGCCTGCTCGAATTTATCGGCGTGCAGCTACGGATCGCAGACTTCATGCAGAGTCCGGTCGATCTTGTCGAACGTGTGGCCATGAGACCCCGAATCCGCGCAGCGGCGGAATCGGACATGGTTGCTATCTTCTGAGCGTGGCGGTCAATCGCGACATTGATCGACTGGAGTTGATCGTCGAACTGATCGACCATGTCCGCCGTCGGCTGACGACAGTGACGGAAGAGGCATTTTTGCGCGATCAGGACGAAATCGACCTGACATCCTTTCGCCTGCTGCACATCGGCGAGGCAGCCCACAAATTGTCGGCTGATATCAAGGCGCGGCACCCGGCCCTTCCATGGGCTGCCATCTACCAGATGCGTAATGTCATCAGCCACGACTATCCCGCGATCATACCTTGGCGCATATGGGACACGGCAACGACCAAGCTGGATGCGCTCCATGCGTTGTGCCGTGCCGAACTGGATAATCTTACTCAATGACCCCCCGCATCCTCCTTATCATCTCCGGCGGTATCGCGGCGTATAAGGCGCTCGAACTCGTCCGCCTGCTGCGCAAGCGCGGTATGACCGTGCGGGCGGTGCTGACGCAGTCCGCGCAGCAATTTGTGACGCCGCTCAGCCTTGGTGTCCTGACCGAAAATCCGGTCTTTACCGACATGTTCAACCTGAAGGACGAGCAGGAAATCGGCCATATTCAACTGAGCCGTCAGGCCGACCTGGTCGTGGTTGCCCCCGCGACGGCCAACATATTGGCCAAGATGGCGAACGGCATTGCCGACGATCTGGCCACCACATTGCTGCTGGCGACCGACAAGCCGGTGCTGGCGGTGCCTGCGATGAATGTGCGGATGTGGCATCACAGGGCGACCCAGCGCAATCTGGAGCGGCTCCATGCTGATGGCGTCCATATCATGACGCCCGACGATGGCGAGATGGCGTGCGGCGAATATGGCACCGGGCGATTGCCGGAACCGGAGGCCATCGTAGCGGAAGTGGAGCGGTTGCTCGCCTTGCCCAAGGGGAGCGACCCGCTGGCGGGCCAGCCGGATTTCTCTCTACCCCCGTTCGGTTCGAGCTTGTCGAGAACATGCCACACAGTTCTCGACAAGCTCGAACCGAACGGGGTTAGCTTGCGCGGCAAGCATATCCTCATCACCGCCGGCCCCACCCATGAGCCGATCGACCCGGTGCGCTACATCGCCAATCGGTCGTCGGGCAAGCAGGGTTTCGCCATCGCCGCCGCCGCCGCGCGGGCCGGTGCGCGCGTGACTTTGGTGGCTGGCCCCGTGCATCTGCCAACGCCCGAAGGCGTCACCCGCATCGACGTGCAGACCGCGCGCGACATGCTGGGCGCGGTCGAAAGCGCGCTGCCCGCCGACGCCGCGATCATGGTCGCCGCCGTGGCCGACTGGCGCACCGCCGATGCCGCCGACCAAAAGCTCAAGAAAGACGGTTCCGGCCAACCCGCCCCGCTCACGCTGGTCGAAAATCCGGACATTCTCGCCACGCTCGGCCATCACGCCCGGCGCCCCGCCCTGCTGATCGGCTTTGCCGCCGAAACCCAGAATATCGCCGGTCACGCGCAGGCCAAGCTGGCGCGCAAGGGGGCGGACTGGATCGTCGCCAATGATGTATCGGGCGATGTGATGGGCGGCGACGCCAATGCCGTGCAGATCGTCACCGCGTCCGGCATCGAAACCTGGCCTGTCCTACCCAAGGGCCAAGTCGCAGACAAACTTATCGCAAAGGTCGCTGATGCCCTCTCCGCTCGCCCCGATTGATATTCAATTGAAGCGCCTGCCCCATGGCGCAGGCCTGCCCATCCCTGCCTATGCCACCGCCCATGCGGCGGGCATGGATGTCGTGTCGGCAGAGGAACTGGTCCTGCCACCGGGCGGGCGTCATGCCGTCGCCACCGGCTTTGCGATGGCGATTCCCGAAGGCTATGAGGTGCAGGTGCGCCCCCGCTCCGGCCTTGCGCTCAAACATGGCATCAGCCTGCCAAACACCCCCGGCACGATCGACGCCGATTATCGCGGCGAATTGAAGATCATCCTCATCAACCTGGGCGACGCCCCCTTCCCGATCCAGCGCGGCGACCGTATCGCCCAGCTGGTCGTCGCGCCGGTGCAGCTTGCCAGCTTCACAGAGGTCGATATGCTGGACGACACCGCGCGGGGACAGGGCGGCTTTGGTTCGACAGGAGTGTGACACGCGATGACGATGCTGCTTTCGCTGATGCTGGCTGCGACCCCGGTGGCCGACGCCCTGCCGCCCATGCCGCAGGATCTGTCCGGCGTTCCGGTCATCGAAGGCTGGCTGGGGCGCAAGATTTCGCCGCGCTGGTCGGAAGATGTCGCGAAGCTGTATCGGCGCGGTAAATGTCGTGGCGCAGTACCCTATGAAGGATCAAACCTGCTGGAGATCGACGTCCTGTTCCTGTTGACGGAGGACGGCAAGCCGCTGAAGATCGCGCCAGTCAACGCCAATTGCCCGGACGTGGAGAAGTTCGTCAGTCGTCGCATCCTCGGCACGCTGGGCAATTCTTTCCGCAATAATGGTCAGGCCGTGGTGAAGCCCGTCATGGTGGACGGGCGCACCATTGGCACGGCGCGCCAGACCGCCGATGACAATCGCCCGACTGGCCCGGTCTGGATGCGCTCGCAGGTCCGCTTCCTCTGGTCCGACGCGCCATGACGCTGAGCGACGATCAGTTGGAGCGCTATGCCCGCCATATCGTGCTGAAGGAAATTGGCGGCGCGGGACAGGCGCGGCTCTTGTCCGCCGATGTCGCGGTGATCGGCGCGGGCGGCATTGGCAGCCCGGCGATCCTCTATCTCGCTGCCGCTGGCGTCGGCACCATCCGGGTGATCGACGATGACGCGGTCGCGCTGTCCAACCTGCAACGGCAGGTCTTGTTCGGCACGGCGGACGTCGGCGGGCCCAAGGCGGAAGTCGCGATGGCGGCGGTCGCGCGGCTGAACCCGGACGTCAAGCTGATCCCGATCAACGCGCGGATCGACGCGGACAATGCCGCGCTGATGCTGCGCGATGCGGACGTAGTGCTGGACGGCAGCGACAGTTTCACGACCCGGCTGGCGGTCGCCGGCGCGGCGCAACGGTTGCGCATTCCGCTCGTCTCGGCGGCGGTCGGCCCGTTTGAGGGACAGATCGCCACCTATCGCGGCTGGGAAGCGGACAAGCCCTGTTATCGCTGCCTGGTGGGTGCGCCCGAAGATGCGCCGGAACGCAATTGCGCCGAAACCGGCGTTATCGGCGCACTCACCGGCGCGATGGGCAGTCTGGCCGCGCTGGAGGTGATCCGCGCCCTCGTGCCTTTCGGCGCGGACATGGCCGGGCGGCTGCTGATCGCCGATCTTCTGTCCATGCGGTTCCGCACGCTCGACGTCCCCAAAGACGCCGCCTGCCCGGCCTGCGCCGTGCAACTATGCGTCCCTTAAGGATTATCGTCACCGCCGCTGACGCTGAAAGGCTGCGTGGCGCGCTGGTGCTGGCTAGTGCGCAGGCGGCGCTGGGTGGCGCAGCGGCGCTGTTCCTGCAACTCGATGCCGTCGCCCTGCTCCGCCCTCCGGTCACCGCGCCAGAGGACGCGGCGCACCGTGCGGCGGGCTTGCCTGACCTCGCCACCCTGCTGACCGAAGCACAGGCGCTGGGCGTCACCATCAACGCCTGTCAGAGCGGGCTGGCGCTGTGCGCTATGTCGGCGGATGCGCTGCCGCCGGGCGTTGATGTCGGCGGACCTGTGGCGTTCATGCAGGCGACCGGCGATGATGCGCGGCTGCTGTTCGGCTAACGATCAGAAGTCACGGCCCCAGGCCTTGGCGACATCGGGATCGGCTGCGCAGGACGCCCGCAGCGCGCGCCACTGCGCCGCATCGAGCGCCGGGCGATAGCGCGCGCCCGGCTCGACGGCTGCGGCAAAACGCTTGCGCCGTTCGCTCGACAGTGGGTGCGAGGATAGCCAGGTCATGGCCTGCCCCTCGCGTGTCGTTTCACGCTTCCCGCCCATGCGCATGAAGAAATCCGCCGTGCGCGCCGGGGAAATGGCCGCCCGCCGCATCTGGTCGATCGCAACCCCGTCCGCCGCAGCCTCGGCATTGCGGCCATAGCTGAGCGCCAGCACGCTGTTGAGATAGCCCCCACTGCTCCCACCAAAGCCGCCCAGCACGACACTCAGCCCCAATTGCCGCACGAGTCCCGCCACCGTGTCACGATGCCGGACATGGCCCAGTTCATGGCCAAGGATGCCAGCCACCTCGTCGGGCGACCCGGCCTGTTGCACCAGTCCGTCAAACAGGATGATCCGCCCGCCCGGCAGGGTGACCGCATTGACCAGCGGAATGTTGGCGATGGCGATGTCGCGCGCTTCCCCCTGGGGATCGACCCGCGCCACCAGCGCCCGCAACGCCGCGTCACCCGCCTGTGTGTGGCAAAAGCGCCCGCCAAAATCGCCAACCATCGCGTCGCCCATCCGGTTTTCCCAGCTTTGCGGGATCAGCGGCGCGATAACAGCGGGTGCCTCCGCCGCACCCCAGACCACGAGCGCTGCAATGACCGTAAAGACGCCAGCCGCCGGCCAGAATCCGAAACGGTCGATCCATCGACCATAGCGTTCGACTCTGGGCAGATGCGCGGCAATCTCAGCCGGTGCCTGACCGGCAAAACCCATGCGCCAGCCAGGCAAGGCGCGATGGCCGTAGGCCGACCGTCCTTTCTCCGCACCGATGACGGTCAGGTCGGCCCAATCGACCAACGTGCCGGTCCAGCCGCTATCCGCCTCCTGCAAGTAAAAGCCTGTCACGTCGGGTTGGAGCAGCACGTCGCGCCGGATGGCCGTCACGCCATCATAGTGCCACAGCCGAAAATCGGACATGGCGATCAGAACGCTCCTACGTCGAAGGCATCAAGCAGGCCTTCGCCATGACGATCGGTCCTGGTCTGCGACTGCGTCAGCTGATCGGTATAGACTTCGCCAGCCGCGCCCATGTGGGTGATGAAGAATTTCCAATGGCGATATTCCAGAAAGATCGCCCCGATCCCCAACGTGCCCACCACCAGCGCGACGTCCACGAAGAATAGCGCAAGCCAATCGTCGGTGCTCGCCTCGAACGAGAATTGCAGGCCGCCCAGCGTGAGATTGTCGATCGCCTCGCGCAGGAAGGCGGCGTAATACGCCAGCGCGATCAAACCAAGCAAAACATAAACACCAACGGAGATGACCAGAAAGGCAATGATGCGCAGGATCGGCGGGAAGTTGGACGTCACCCAGACACCGCCCAGATATCCGCCAAAGGTTCCGGCCGTCGCCACGGCCAGCAGCACGAACAGGATCGGTGCCAGATAGAAGAGCAAAAAGCGCTTCATGAGCGGCCGGGCGCGGCCGTGGGCAACGAAAGGCTCCGACCCGAAGCTCATCCGGTTCATGCGGCGATTCCACAAGGACATCATCGACCAGGGGATCAGCAAGCCGAACGGCAGATAGGCGACCAGCGTGCGCCACATATATTGCAGGCCATAGCCAAAACCCCGATCGTCGCTGCCGCCTCTGATGCCGTGCCACCAGGTCCGGCTCAGACGGTACCGCAGCGCGCGGAAGCGGGCGACGCCGGTAAAGTAGAAGATCGTGAAGCCCGCGACCATCGTGAGGATGCCGGCCAAAGCCGTGTGTCCTTGCAGCAGCAACGCCTGCGCGCCGAACTGAAGGAACAGAAAGGGCAGGCCGATCAGCAACACCACCATCAGGAAGCCAAAGAACAGTTCCTTGCCCGTCCCTGTCCACTCCAACCAATCGTCAATGAAGCGCGTATTCGCCCACAAATAGCGCCGGGTCCGCGCCGTCGCCCAGAAGCGATAGACGCCCAGCGTCACGATCGTCAGGAACAGGTTGGTAAAAGCAATCGGCGCATAACTGCGCCAACTGCCTTCGAACGCGAAACTGGCTTGCGCGTCCACATCGTCCGTCATCTATGCCCCCAAATATACCCCGGAGGCCACAAGACATGGACGAAAGCGGAGGGTCAAGTCAGAAGTCGCGATAGCGTTCGTTACCCACAAACCCCAATTTGGTCACGCCCGATCGCCTGATGTCGGCCAGCACTTCATCGACCGCCAGATAGCGGGCGGCGGCATCAGGCTGGAACTGCAATTCCGGTTCGACCGGCATCCGCAGCGACGCGGCGAGATATTGGCGCAGCGTCAGCCGGTCGACCGCCGCACCGTTCCAGCGGATCACGCCATCGGCATCGACGCCGACCTTGTTCTTGACCGGATCGGGCATCGGCTGCTGCGGCGTCACCGGGGTCTGGGGCAGGTCGATGCCAACACTGTGCGTCTGGATCGGGATGGTGATGATGAACATGATGAGCAGCACCAGCATGACGTCGATCAGCGGCGTCGTGTTCATCTCTCCCATCGGCATGTCGCCCGACGGGATAACGGGTGATGACAGGCGTGAAACCATGAAACCCTCCTGCGATAAAATGTTATGTTAGAACATATCTGATGCGCCTTTTCCTGTTTGTCGGCAAGTCCCCTTCTATTGACAGGCAGGGCGGCCCATTTATGGGGAAGGCGCGGCATTTGCGGCCGCTCTCCGCTTAGCCTTTCAAGGAAATCCTGTGTCCGCCATGCTCAAAATCACTCTGCCCGACGGTAACGTGCGCGAAGTCGCGCCCGGCACTACCCCGGCGGATATTGCAGCGGCGATCGGGCCGGGGCTGGCCAAGGCGGCGATTGCGGCGCGGGTCGATGGCGAGTTGCGCGATATCAACCGCCCGCTGGAGCAGGACGCGACGCTGGCGCTGGTGACGGCGAAGGATGAGGCCGACGCGCTGGAACTGGCGCGGCATGATTTCGCGCATATCCTTGCCGAAGCGGTGCAGACCCTGTTCCCCGGCACGCAGATCACCTTCGGCCCGTCCACCGACGACGGCTTCTATTATGATTTCGCGCCCAACCCCGAACGCGGCCCCTTCACCGACGAGGATCTGCCCGCGATCGAGGCGAAGATGCGGGAGATCATCGCCGCCGACAAGCCGCTGCGCCGCGAAGTCATCGCCCGCGACACGCTGATTGCGCAATGGCAGGCGGCGGGCGAAACGTTCAAGGCGCAGTGGGCCGCCGAACTGCCCCAGGGCGAGGAACTGACCGTCTATCATAGCGGTGACGGCTGGTATGACATGTGCCGTGGCCCGCATTTGGCCTCGACCGGGCGGCTCGATCCGTCGGCCTTCAAGCTGACGCGGGTGTCGGGCGCTTATTGGCGCGGCGATCAGAACAATGCGATGCTGTCCCGCATCTACGGCACCGGCTGGCTCAACAAGAAGCAACTGGCCGAACATCTGACGCGCCTGGAAGAAGCGGCCAAGCGCGACCATCGCAAGCTGGGCGCAGAGATGGACCTGTTCCACCTGCAACAGGAAGCGCATGGCAGCGTGTTCTGGCATCCCAAGGGCTATCTGATCTGGCGTCAGCTGGAGGCCTATATGCGCCGCGCCATCGACGATGCGGGCTATCGCGAGGTCAAGACGCCGCAGGTGATGGACGCGCGCCAGTGGGAAACGTCGGGCCATTGGGGCAAATATCGCGAAAACATGTTCGTCATCCCCGACGAAGTGCCTAACGTCGACGATGAAGGCCCGCTGGTGTCGGACGATGCCGACTGGATGGCATTGAAGCCCATGAACTGCCCGGCGCATGTGCTGATCTTCCGTCAGGGGATCAAAAGCTATCGCGACCTGCCGCTGCGCTTCTACGAAAATGGCTGCTGCCACCGCAACGAGCCGCATGGCGCGCTGCACGGCCTGATGCGGGTGCGGCAATTCACGCAGGACGACGCGCATATCTTCTGCCGCGAGGATCAGATTGTCGAGGAAGTCCGCGCCTTCTGCGCGCTGGCCGACCGAATCTACAAGGATTTCGGTTTTACCTACTCGATCAAGCTGGCCCTGCGCCCCGAAAAGCGCTTCGGCAGCGAGGAGATGTGGGACAAGGCGGAGAATGAACTGCGCGCCGCCGTTGCCGCCGCGGGTCTCAACACGCCGGAATTTGGCTGGGAAGAACTGCCGGGCGAAGGCGCTTTCTACGCGCCCAAGCTGGAATGGCATCTCACTGACGCGATCGGCCGGACATGGCAGGTCGGCACGATCCAGTCGGACCGCGTCCTGCCCGAACGACTCGACGCCAGCTATGTCGGCGAAGATGGCGAACGGCATCGCCCCGTCATGCTCCACCGCGCCATTTTCGGCAGCTATGAACGCTTCATCGGCATCCTGATCGAACATTATGCCGGGCGCTTTCCGGCCTGGCTGGCCCCGGTGCAGGCGGTGGTCGCGACCATCGTGTCGGACGCGGACGACTATGCGGGCGAGGTGCTGGCGAAGCTGCGCGCCGCGGGCATCCGCGCCGAAGCGGACCTGCGCAACGAGAAGATCAATTACAAGGTGCGCGAACATAGTCTCGCCAAAGTCCCCAACCTGCTGGTCGTGGGCCGGCGGGAGGCGGAGGAAGGCAAGGTCGCGCTGCGCGTGCTGGGCAGCGACGGGCAGAGCTTCCTTTCGCTCGACGAAGCGATTTCCCGCCTTGCAAATGAAGCCCGCGCGCCCGATATGCTGTAGCGGCTGCAATGCCACAGGGTTCGTGATTCCTTGACTGAGGATCACGGACCCCTTTGCGCTTTGCCAAAAAGCCGCTAAGAGCCACTCGTTTTTGCAACGACCATAGGAGATACTGCTATACGTCCCCCAATGATGCGCCGCCCGCTGGCGCCGCCGCCGAAATCCGGCCCTCGCTACAATGAATTCATCACGGTCCCCAAAGTCCGCGTGATTGACGGGGAAGGCGAGAATCTGGGTGTGATGTTTACGCAGGAAGCGATCGAACAGGCGGCCGATGTCGGCCTGGACCTGGTCGAAGTATCGCCCACGGCTGACCCGCCGGTCTGCAAGTTTCTGGACATCGGCAAATATAAGTACGAAGCCCAGAAAAAGGCGAATATCGCCCGCAAGACGCAAAAGACGCAGGAACTCAAAGAGATCAAGATGCGTCCGAACATCGACGATCATGACTATGATACGAAGATGAAGAAGGTGCATGATTTCATCGGCGACGGCGACAAGGTGAAGATCACCCTGCGCTTCCGTGGCCGCGAACTCAGCCACCAGCAACTCGGCATGGCCCTGCTCCAGCGCGTCGCGGAAAATGTCGCCGAAGTCGCCAAGGTCGAAGCCTATCCCCGCATGGAAGGCCGCCAGATGCTGATGGTGCTGGCCCCGAAGTAAAATTTTGTTCTGCTCATGTACCAAAAGGGGCGGAGTCTTTTACCAGACTCCGCCCCTTTTTGCGTCGCGACGTGGCGTACTTTTCTACAGGATCAGAGCAGCTTGATCCCAAATCTCGCATAGCGCCGGTCGACACTCGGATCTAGCCGACGGGCGATGGCACTATCGACGGCGGCATCAGCATCCCGGTGCAATGCCTTCAAAACGACCGCGCGCAGGAAACGACTGTCGCTTTGTCCTGGATTAGCGGCGAGTACGGCATCAAGATCTGCCAACGCCTGATCATATCGCTCCAGCCGATACCAGACCATTGCACGACTATCGAGCGCAGCGCTCGTATCGTTGCTCAATTCAATGGCGGTCGTACAGTCCTTGACCGCACTGTCCAGCATGACCGATCGTGTGCCTTTGGCCCAGCAACGCTGGTTCATGAGCGACGGCGAGCCGGGCTTTTGGATAATTAGTTCATCAAAAATGGCCAAGGCGTCCTCCACCTTGCCATATTCGGCCAGCAATTCAGCTTTGCTGTTGAGATAAGCCGGGCGCATCTCGCCACCTAGTGCGATACGCTCGTCCAACAAAGACACGCCTTCAGCCAGATTGCCCTGCTCTGCCTTCATGAAAGCAACCCGACCAGTGGCCCATGCCGACGACGGATCAAGGGCGCGCGCCGATTCTCCATCAGCTAGTGCCGCCTTGATGTCACCCAGTTGATAGGCCGCGTTCGACCGCGCCATATAGGTTTCAACCGAAGGTGCGATCTCTACCGCGCGCGTTCTGTCGGCAAAGGCGGCCCGTCGGTCCCCAACGCCTTCCAGGAAGGCCGCGCGGCTCACATAACCGCTCACCTCATCGGGATCGTCGGTAATGACCTTGTCGAAGATCGCCCTGATCGCACCGATCTGGCTCGAACTACGCATATCAGCTACAGCGATGTCCCACCGCCGACGAGTATCAGCGGGCGCTACAAGGCGTGGCGCGCGTGCCTGCGCCGTCGCGACGGCATCGCGCTCTGCGGGAATACGGGCGGCGGGAACTTCCCCACCCAGTGAATCTATACGCTCGTCCAGCGTGACGATGCCACCTTCCAGCTTCGTAGTGCGCGCAATGTCAAATCCGGCGATACGCTCCTTCATGTCGGGCGTCCCGTCGATCGAAAATCCCTGCCCGTTGACTGGAAGCTTCAGGCGCAGTCGATCGCGCATACCAGACGGCGGGCGGACCGCCACCGGAATGGCGGACCAATTCGGCTTGCTGCGATCTGGCGCAAAGCTGACCGCATTGACCGCCCGCGTTACAAACCGCTTGCGACGCCGATCTTCGGTGACCCAAGGCGTCGTCGTGACGCCCCGCACCCTGATCGTCACATCACCTGTCTTGCTGTCCGGGATGATGGCGGCATCAGCATATTGTCCTTGGCCCAACCAAGTCTGAAAAAGGCTTTGGACCGCTTCTCGCTGTTCTTTTTCTCCCAACTGGTTCTTGGCCAGAATGATCTGCGCCGCCGCTGGCCCATGCAAGATGGCAGTCGCCTGGAAGGGGCTGGGCAAATCGACGCTGGTGCTTTCATCAGCATCGACCGACAGGTCCAGCATCGGTCGCGCATTTGCATGGGTCTCGATCCTAACCAATGCTGCACCATCGGCCCTGACCGGCAAGACATGGTAGAATGGTGGCGTATCCCGAATGTCTGCCATGCGCGATCCGCTGCCGGTTCCATCCATCCAGAATGTCTCGCCATCAATTGTGGTTCGCACCAGAATATGGTTGAATGCCGCCGCGCTGGGTAACCGATCCACGACAAAATCACCCATACCGACATTTGCCAAAACCGGTTCGGCGTCGATTTTCATGGCATGTAACAATGCCAGCAGCAGCAGCGACTTGGCCTTGCAATCACCATAGCGCACTTCCCACGTTTTCGCGGGTTTTTGCGGCAGGTAATTGCCGCCATCCATGCCAACTGCCAGATAGCGGATTTTGTCCTGCACCAGTTCAAGGGCAAGCTGCGCACGGCCCAGCGGCGTGTTCGACGCCTTCTCGATCGCGGCTACTTCCAGCGCGAGTGCGCTACCGGGATCGATCATGCCCTGCGTCGCATAAAGTGGCGCCATGACCTTGGAAACGTCAGCCCAATCAGCGAAATTCGTTAATTCCATCAAGGGCGGGTGCTGATAGCGCGACGGAGCATCTTGCGGCATTTCTGCTTGCTTGGCAGCGGCAGTGCCATGGCGATTTCGGTATAATTACCCTTCCGCACGGGTTGCGGCTTGGCTCCTTCCGCCAGCAAATGCCATCGCATCTGCTCCTTGGTCGGCCACGAAAAGCGCACATGGGCGTAATCCACGCGCGCGGGCAATGCCAGCAATGGCACCACGTCTTGGACGCGCCCGGCCAGCGCACTATCCTTCGCGGTAATGGTCAGACGCATTTGAAGAAGATCGCCGACCTGCAATCCTTCGACGGCCAGCGTAGCTGACAATATTCCCGTCAACTCCCGCTGTTCCAGCGTCTGTTCGCGCCGCAATATCGTGAACTTCTGTCCTTTGGCGAGCAGGTCAATCGTCGTACCATCGCGCAGGATCGACAGTTCGTGGACAATCAGGTCACCCTTGTCAGGTGCCCATGGGACAACGAGGGTCGCGGCCTGCGACAAAATCTCAGCCGATGTGATCCGCGTCGCCTGATCGACATAGGTGGACAGCAGGCCATTTTCGATGCGGTGCTGGATGTCCAGCTTGGCCAGCGGCGTTGCGCCGGACGAAATAGGCACTTTTGCCGGCACGACCCACGCCGCAGCGGGCTGATATAAGGGCGTGTCACCGGCATGGGCGCTGGAAGGCGCGATAATGGCACATGCGGTCAAACCCGCTGAAATATACGAACGCAATCTTTCCCCCGACGTACAGCCGACTAATGCTCAAACCCTATAGCGGTTGAGTCAAATGTCGAGGGGCTGTCGAACTGGCGCGGAAGGCGCAACAGCCAGGTTGTGATTCAAGCCGATGGCCGATCCCGATACAGCGCCGGAAACATCGCCTTGAACGCCGCCAGCTTGGGGGCGTCCCAGCGCAATATGTAGGGATGGCGCGGGTTCTTCGTCATGAAGTCCTGATGATAGGCGTCAGCGTCCTGAAAACCGGTGAAGCGCTCCACCTTGGTCACCACCGGGTCGCGCCACAGGCCCGCCTTGCTGAGCTGCGCCAGATAGGCGGTCGCTGCCTTGCCCTGCTCGGCGTTCAGCGGGAAGAGCGCGCTGCGATATTGGGTGCCATGGTCTGGCCCCTGATAGTTGAGCGTTGTGGGATCGGCGATGACCGAGAAGAAGATGCGCAGCAGCGTGGCGTAGCTGACCTGTTTGGGATCATAGGTGACGCGGACGGCTTCGGCAAAGCCGGTGCCGCCGCCGCTGACCATCTCATAATCGACGCGGCGGTTGGCCGGGCCACCGGCAAAGCCGGACTTGACCAGATGGACGCCCTTCACATGGGAAAAGACGCCCTCCACGCCCCAATAGCAGCCGCCCGCGAACACGGCGGTTTCCAGCTTGCGGGTGGGCGCGGCGTCAATGGTGGCGACAGGGGCCAGGACCGGGCGCTCGGCGCGCGCCGGGGACGCGACGGCGAGCGCCGCGAAAATGGCGAGGCTGATGCCGTCAGAGCGCCGCATGATTGGTGCTGGTCGCGGCGATCGCGGGGGAGCTGAGGATCGGCTGTTCATCGGGCTGGAGCAGTACCATGCCGACGGCACCGATCGCAAACCCGCCCAGAAAGCGCAGGAACAATTCGGATTTCAAAAACGTCAACATGGCCTGTGCCTTTCTTATTCTTTGGTTTCGGCGGTTCAGGCCGATCGGTTACACCCTGCTGTCTTGCCCCTTGCTGAACATCGCGCCGCACGGGTGCGGCTTTCGACCAAGCCAAGGAACAGAACGACGAACGGGGCGTCGCCTTAAATCAGTTTCACTATGCAACGTGCATATAGAGCGTTCCGCGCTGCCTGCAAGACGGCGCGGGTGGAAAAGGACCGTTTCTGTTTGTGTGGGAATGGGGGCGTTGGCGTCTGGACGCCCCACCCCTCCACCACTGGCTTCGCCAGCGGTCCCCCTCCTCAAGCAAGCTTGGGGAGGACTGTTATTTCAGCGCGGCGCAGGCTTCCTGGATGCGGGTGCAGGCCTTTTTCAGCACCTCTTCCGACGTCGCATAGCTGATGCGGAAGGCAGGCGAGAGGCCGAAGGCGGCGCCGTGGACTGCGGCGACCTTGGCCTCGTCCAGGAAATAGCCGATCAGCGTTTCGTCGCTGTCGATCGTCACCCCCTTGGGCGTCACCTTGCCGATCACGCCGCTGGCGTCGGGATAGACATAGAAAGCGCCTTCGGGCGTCGGGCAATCGAGGCCCGGCGCGTCGTTCAGCATCGCGACGACCATGTCGCGGCGCTTCTTGAAGGCGGCGTTGCGATCCTCCAGAAAATCCTGCGGCCCGGTGAGCGCGGCGACGGCGGCGGCTTGGCTGATCGAGCAGGGGTTGCTGGTCGACTGCGATTGCAGCTTGCCCATCGCCTTGATGATCCATTCGGGACCGCCGGCAAAACCGATGCGCCAGCCGGTCATGGAGAAAGCCTTGGAGCAGCCATTGACCGTCAAGGTGCGGTCATAGAGTTCCGGGCAGACCTGCGCGATGGTGGCGAAGGGGGTGGTCGCATACCAGACATGCTCATACATATCGTCGGTCATGATGAGGACATGGGGATGGCGCAGCAGCACGTGCGCCAGTTCCTTCAGTTCCGCCGCCGAATAGGCCGCGCCACTGGGGTTGGACGGCGAGTTCAGCATCACCCATTTGGTGCGCGGGGTGATCGCGGCGTCGAGCTGGGCGGCGGTGATCTTGTAGCCCTGGCTCGCCGGCCCCTCGATGAACACCGGGGTGCCGCCGGCAAAGTTCACGATGTCGGGATAGCTGACCCAGTAAGGCGCGGGGATGATGACCTCATCGCCCGCGTCCACGGTCGCGACCAGCGCGTTGAACAGGGTGTGCTTGCCGCCGGAGTTCACCGTGATCTGGCTGCGCTTGTAGGCCAGGCCATTGTCGCGCTGGAATTTGAACATCACCGCTTCCTTGACGTCGGCAGTGCCGTCCACGTCGGTATAGCGGGTCAGATTGTTGCGAATGGCGGCAATGCCCGCTTCCTTGACGAAATCGGGCGTGTCGAAGTCCGGCTCGCCCGCCGACAGGCCAATCACGTCCACGCCCTGCGCCTTGAGCGCATTCACCCGCGCGCTCATGGCGAGCGTGGCGGAAGGCTGGATACGACCAAGGGCGGCGGAAGTCTGGCTCATGGTAATTATCTTTCGAAAGAATCCCCGTATCCGCAAGCAAAGCGGACGCGGCGGTCCTTAGTGCGCAACAGACGCAGGGGCAACCGGCCAGTTCAGGCTTAATGGATTTACGGCAGAATGATGTGGCTAATGGGCCAGAGTCGCCGCGACCATGCCGCGCGCGGCGTTGCCGATGAAGAAACCATTGTCCAGATCATGCGGGCGCAGATCGGCCTCGACCGCCTCCCCCATGTCGATCAGGCTTTGGCGCAAAATGCCCGGCAACAGGCCGCGCGACAGTGGCGGGGTGAGCAATTTGTCGCCGCGCTCGACAAAGATCGAGGAATAGCAGCCTTCGGTCAGATAGCCCTGCGCGTCGATCAGCGCGACTTCATAGGTGCCGCCACGCGCCAGCGCATCGCGATAGAGCGACCGGTCGGTCGTTTTGTGCAGCAGCCGCAGGTCGTCGGCAGGCGCATGGCGCGGCACCACCTTGACCGGGACGATCGCGGCGGGCCAGGCAACCGCATCGCGCACCTCGATCGCCACCGCCCCACCGCGCGACACCATCAGCCGCACCCGGCTATGGTCGCGCAGGCGGAAGGTCGCGGCCTGCAATTCGTTGCGCACGCCGTGGCGATCGAAGGCAAAGCCAAGCGCATCGGCGCTCGCCTTCAACCTTGTGAGGTGCAGCTCCAGCAACCTGATGCCTTCGAGCGGATCGAAGGCCATGGTTTCGAGCAGATCATAGCGTCCATCGGCCAGTGACATTGCCCTTATTCCAAGCCGTTGGCGGCAAATATGTCAAGCGCCAGCAAGAAACCGCCCCTTGGCCAGACATTCCGCCCATTCCGAAGCGGCGTCCGAATCCACCACCAGACCAGAGCCAAGCCCCAACCGTCCGACGCCCGCGCCTTCATCGATGGTCAGCGTGCGGATCGCGACGTTGAACGCGGCGTCGCCATCCGGGTCGATCCAGCCCATGGAGCCTGTATAGACGCCGCGCGCATGGGGTTCGAGCGCGTCGAGTATCTCCATCGCCCGCACTTTTGGGGCGCCGGTGATCGAACCGCACGGGAACAGCACGCGCAGCACATCGACCGGCGACAGGCCGGGCAGGATGCGCGCGCGCACGGTCGACACCAGCTGGTGGACGGTCGGATAGGTCTCCACCTTGAACAGGTCCGGCACGGTCACGCTGCCCGCGCGCGACACGCGCGACAGGTCGTTGCGCAACAGGTCGACGATCATCAGATTTTCCGCGCGCTGCTTGGCGTCGCTTTGCAGCCATTGGGCCAGCGCCGCGTCCTGTTGCGGGTCGGCATGGCGGGTTGCGGTGCCCTTCATCGGCCGCGCGGTCAGCTGGCCGCGCACCAACGTGAAGAAGAGTTCGGGCGAAAAGGACAGCAACGCCTGCCCGCCAGTGCGGATGACTCCGCCATAGCCCGCCGCCGCGCGGGGGCGGATCGCGGCATAGAGCGCCATCGGATCACCGATGACGCTCGTTTCGCAGGGGAAGGTCAGGTTCGCCTGATAAATGTCGCCCGCGCGGATATAGTCCTGCACCGCGTCGAACGCCGCGCGATACTCGGCCTCGTCGATCAGCGGGCGGGGTGGCGTCACGCTGGCACCGGCCGGATCGGGCAGCAGGTCGGGCAGCGTCCCCGGCGCGATCAGCCGCACCCCTTCAAACAGGCCGAACCACAGCAGCGGCCCGGCTTTGCTGTCCGCCTGACGACGGCGGGCGATCGGCGCGAGCCGCTCCTCCAGCGCAAGGCCGGCCTCATAGGCCATATAGCCTGCGACATGCAGCCCGCTCTCGCGCGCGTCGGCCAGCCGGTCGAGCGCGGGCTGGACCTCGTCCATGCTATGCGCCGCGATGATGCCAACCGGATCGCGATAGAGCCGCGCCGGGGCAGCGCCACGCAAGCGCGCATCGTCGAACAGGGCAAAGACTTCGGACGGACCGGGGAGACGCATGGCGGCTTATTAACAGGCTTTTGCGCGGGCGAAAGGGCCAGTAAGGGAATATGCTGTGTTGCCTGGCCGTGGCGCAGCCCCTACCTAAACGCCTATGCCCGACCAGACCCCCAAAGCCGCCCCCGATCGTCCGCTTGGCGCCGCCATCGGCCTGGCGCTGCGCGGGCGCTGCCCGGCCTGTGGCGAGGGACGGATGTTCGCCCGCTTCCTCAAGCCGACGACCGCCTGCGCCCATTGCGGCCAGCGCTGGGACGCGCATCAGGCCGACGACTTCCCCTCCTATATCGTCATCCTGTTGCTGGGCCATATATTAGTGCCGCTTATGATCGAGGTGAACAGCGCACTCGACATTCCGCTGGGTTGGCAGGCCGCGATCTGGCCGAGCCTGGCGCTGCTGCTGGCGGTCGCGATGATCCAGCCGGTCAAGGGCGCAGTCATCGCCTTCCAATGGTCGCGGCGGATGCACGGGTTTGGGTAATGCTGAAGTTGAGGATCATGACCTGACAAGCCCGCCCTTTAAGGCGGGTAAGTCGCCTAGGGAGCTGACTCACCTCACTCGTCACCCTCAACTTGTTTCAGGGTCCATTTCGCCGGATCAAGCGGTGGTTCGTAACGAGAAATGGATGCTGAGCCGAAGGCCAGCGCAGCTAAATAAATTCAGCATGACGAAGTGAAATGACCTTTCACTATGTCCCCAATCACCCCGGCTGGCGGATGAAATTCAGTTCCATCGCCTCGCGCAGCGTCTCGTCAATCTCGCGGCGGCCTTCGGCGCCATGGGTGACGACGGTGGTGTCGCAGGTGGCGACGCAGACGCCTTTCTGGAACCCCGCCGAGCTGATCGTCCAGCTGGTCCGGCCGATATGGCCGATCGCGCAATGGACGTCGAACGGATAGGGGAAGTGCGATTCCTCGATGAAGTTGAGGTTCACATTCGCCACCAGCCAGCGCACGCCCTGTTCCTGCGGATGGCGGCCCATATGATGGTGAAAGCGGATACGCGCGGTCTCGAAGATACCGGAAATCGCCACATTATTGATGTGGCCCATCGTATCGAGATCCTGAAAGCGGGTGTCGATGCTGGTAACGAAGCGATAGGCTTCGGGACTGAAACGCCAGGATTCGGGTTTGGCCATGTCCTGCTTTCCAATAAGATAGGGATGGCAATGCCATAGCCATGCTGACGAGTGATGCAATCGCGCCCGCGAAAATGGCGCGACTGCGACCTTTATGACACAATCTAGCGCAAGATCCGCGCGCATCACAAGAGTGTCACGCAGACGACGCCAATCCGTCAAGCTCCTCTCATTGCGGTGCAACATCCCGCGCCTACGGCCCCGGACCAAGCCGATCACGGTCATCCAAGGGGAAATTTCATGCGTCCTGCCACTGCCCTGCTGCTCGCCTCCACCATGCTGGCCGCTACGCCCGCCTTCGCCCAGACTGCTGCGCCCGTCACGCCCGCCGCAGAGGCAGCGCCGGACGATGCGACGATCATCGTCTTTGGTCGCGGCGAAACCCGCCAGGTGCAGGAAGTTCAGGCGCGTGAGATTGTCGTGCTTACGCCCGGCACCAATCCGCTCAAAGCCATCGAAAAGCTGCCCAGCGTCAATTTCCAGTCGGCCGACCCGTTCGGCAATTATGAATGGTCGCAGCGCGTTACCATCCGCAGCTTCAACCAGAACCAGCTGGGCTTCACCTTCGATGGCATCCCGCTGGGCGACATGAGCTATGGCAACCATAATGGCCTGCACATCACCCGCGCCATCAGCAGCGAAAATATCGGCAGCGTGCGCGTGTCGCAGGGTGCCGGTTCGCTCGGCACGCAGGCGACCGGCAATCTGGGCGGCACGGTCGAGACCTTCTCGGCCGACCCGACCGGCGAACTGGGCACGCTGGGTGGCCTGACCTATGGCAGCAACGAAACGATCCGCGCCTTCGCCCGCCTCAATCTGGGCACCAGGGATGGCGTGCGCGGCTATGTCTCCTACGGCTATGGATCGACCGACAAATATAAGGGCCAGGGCACGCAGGACCAGCATATGGGCAATGCCAAGGTGATCGTGCCGGTAGGCGAGGCCCAGATTGACGGCTGGCTGAGCTATTCGGACCGCCGTGAGCAGGATTATCAGGACATGTCGATGGGCATGATCAATCGGCTCGGCTGGGACTGGGACAACACCTATCCCGACTATGCCCGTGCGATCGACTATGCCGCCCGCCTGAACGACGTGGACCGGATCAGCAACAGCGGCGGATCGCCCTTCCCCGATGGCCGTTTCGACTATAGCGGCGCGAGCGTCGCCACCGGCCAGACCTACCCCGGCAATGTCACCAGCGCCGACGACGCCTATTATGACGCATCGGGCCTCCGCAAGGACTGGCTGGGCGCGATCGGCTTCACGACCCCGCTGGGCGGACAAGCCAAGCTGAACCTCAAGGGCTATTACCACAACAACAGCGGCATGGGCCTGTGGGCGACCCCCTATGTCCCCAGCCCCAATGGCGTCCCCATGTCGGTGCGCACCACCGAATATGAAATGGACCGGATCGGCGGCTTCGGCAGCGTCGATTTCACGATCGGCCGCCAGACCCTGAACGTCGGCGCATGGTATGAAAATAACAAGTTCAACCAGGCCCGCCGCTTCTACGCCTTTGCCAGCCGCACGGAACCCGGCCTGTCGTTCCGCGACTATCCGAAGAACCCCTTCGCGACGCAGTGGGAGTTCGACTTCACCACCGACACGTTCCAATATCATGTGCAGGACAAGATCGACCTTGGCATGGTGACGATCAACCTGGGGTGGAAGGGCTTTTCGGTCACCAACAAGGCAGAGGCCGTCGTGCAGGCCAGCTTCCCGCAGGGCAAGATCAAGGCGCAGGACTGGTTCCAGCCCACCGCCGGTTTCGTCGTGAAGGTCACCCCAGAAGCAGAAGTCTTTGGCGGTTTCAGCCAGTCGACCCGCGCCTTTGCCAGCGCCACCACGACCGGCCCCTTCTCGACCAACCAGGCTGGTTTCGACGCGATCAAGGATGATCTGAAGCCCGAAGCCTCCGACACCTATGAACTGGGCCTGCGTTACAACACGACCATCTTCAACGGCACGCTGGGCGCTTATCTGGTCAACTTCCGCAACCGCCTGCTCGCGGTGCAGGTCGGATCGGCGATCCAGGGCAACCCGTCGGCGCTCCAGAATGTCGGCGGCGTCCGCGCCATCGGCGTCGAGGCCGCGGGCGACCTGAAGCTGGGCGGCGGCTTTGGCCTCTATGCCAGCTACAGCTACACCGACGCGACCTATCGCGACGATGTCGTGGACGGCAACGGCGTGCTGGTTGCGGCGATCAAGGACAAGACCGTGGTGGACAGCCCCAAGCATATGGCGCGCGGCGAGTTCAACTATGACGATGGCCAGCGCTTCTTCCGCGTCGGCCTCAACTATATGTCGCGCCGCTACTACAGCTACACCAACGACGCTTCGGTCCCCGGTCGCCTGATCGTCGACGCCTCGCTCGGCTATCGCTTCACCGACAAGCTCGAAGTCCAGTTCAACGCCACCAACCTGCTCGACAAACGCTATGTCGGCACGATCGGGTCGGGCGGCTTTGGCAATAGCGGCGACGCCCAGACCCTGCTGGTCGGCGCCCCGCAACAGTTCTTCGCCACGCTGAAGGCCGGGTTCTAAACAACAAGCTCCGTTCGTTTCGAGCGAAGTCGAGAAACGGCGCGCACAGCGTCATCCGCTTCTCGACACGCTCGAAGCGAACGGCAGTTGGGACAATCATCATGAAAAAGACCGCGCTCCTCGCCACCGTCCTCGCCGCTTGCATCCCGGCAACGGCGCTGGCGAACCCCGTCCTCCTCATCTCGATCGACGGGCTCCGGCCCGGCGACGTGCTGGATGCGGACAAGCGCGGCCTTTCCCTCCCCAATCTGCGCCGCTTCGTGACGCAGGGCGCGCACGCATCGGGCGTCACCGGCGTGTTGCCGACACTGACCTATCCCAGCCACACGACGCTGATGACTGGCGTAACCCCGGCCAGGCACGGCATCGTCGCCAATAACAGCTTCGATCCCACCGGCATCAATCAGGGCGGCTGGTACTGGTATGCGCAGGACATCAAGGTGCCGACCCTGTGGGAGGCCGCGACCAGGGCGGGCCTGTCCACCGGCAATATCCACTGGCCGGTCAGCGTCGCGGCGAAGGGCGTGACCTGGAACCTGCCGCAAATTTGGCGCACGGGTCATGCCGACGACGCCAAGCTAATCGATGCGCTGGCGACGCCGGGCCTGAAAGCCGAACTGGAGGCGAAAGTCGGCGCGCCCTACGCCATGGGCATTGACGAAAGCCTGCCCGGCGACCAGCTGCGCGGCCGTTTCGCCACCGCGCTGATCGCCGCGCACAAGCCGCAATTCCTGACCGTTTACCTCACCGCGCTCGACCATGAGCAACATGCCATGGGACCGGACACCCCAGCCGCCAGGGCGGTGCTGGAAAAGATCGACGCGATCGTCGGTGATCTGGTGGCCGCGGAAATGCAGGCCCATCCCGACGCCGTCATCGCGCTGGTCAGCGACCATGGTTTTGAAGCGACCCAAACAGCAATCAACCTCTACCGCCCCTTCATCGACGCGGGCCTGATCACGCTCGACAAGGACGGCAAGGTCGCCTCCTGGCTGGCCATGCCCTGGATATCGGGCGGATCGACCGCGATCATGCTCGCCCGGCCTGACGACGCGGCGCTGGCGGTGCGGGTGAAGGCGCTACTCGACACGCTCGCCGCCAATCCGGCCAACGGCATCGTCAGGATCGCTGACAAGGCGCAGATCGCCGCGATGGGCGGCAATCCGCAGGCGACCTATTACATCAACCTCACCCCCGGCTATGTCACCGACATCTATCGCGGGCCCACCGCGCCGGTGGTGGCCCGCAGCCCGGTCAAGGGGATGCACGGCTATTTCCCCGGTCCCGCCAATCTGCGCGCGACCTTCATGGTCATGGGAAAAGGCGTTGCGCGGGACAAGGATCTGGGCCTGATCGACATGCGCGCCATCGCGCCGACGCTGGCCAAGGTCATGGGCGCATCCCTGCCCGACGCGGACGCCGAAGCGCTTCCCCTCCAGCCATAGGCAACGCTGCGTTTCCCGGCAGGGCGATGGACTTCGCCCCGCGCGCGGCATAGCTTCCGCGCCAGTCCATCCTGCCGGGGTTTTCATGCAACGCTACAGCCTTGTCGCCATCATCCTGCACTGGGCGATCGCCGCCCTGCTCGCCTTCCAGATCAGCGTCGGCTGGGCGCTGGAAGATCTGGGTGCGCGGGGCTTTGCCCTCTATCAGTGGCACAAGTCGGTCGGCATCACGATTCTTGCGCTGACCCTGCTGCGGATCGTCGTGCGCTACTGGAAACCGCGCCCGGCCAAACTGGAGGGCGGCTGGCAGGGCGCGCTGGCGTCGGGCGTGCATGTCGGACTCTACGCCTTCATGCTGGGCGCGCCCCTGACCGGCTGGGCGCTGGTATCGACCGCCAAGGTCAAGGTGCCGACCCTGCTGTTCGGCGTCCTGCCCCTGCCCCATCTGCCGCTGCCCGCCAGCGCGCATGAACTGGCAGAGGGCAGCCATGGCCTGATCGCCTGGCTCGGCATCGCGCTGTTCCTGCTCCATGTCGCAGGCGCGCTGCGCCACCATTTTCTGATGCGCGACGGGCTGATCTGGCGGATGATACCGGGCCGTTCGACCGCGCTGCTGATCGCCCTGCCCGCGCTGATCCTGCTGGGTCTGGTCGTCGGCAAGGCGATCCTGCCCGCCCCCGCGCCAAAGGCCGCCGCCGCGGTCGAGGCCCCCGAAACGCCGGAAAATATCGCCGAACCCGCAAATGTCGTGGAGCCTGCACCAGACAACGCCGCCGCCAACGCCACCGACGCCGCCCCGGAAGAACCCGTCGGACCGCCGCCTGCCTGGACCGTGCAACCTGGCGGCAAAATCGGCTTTTCCGTCGGCAATGATGGCCAGACGATCAGCGGCAGCTTTGCCAAATGGACCGCCGCGATCGTCATGGACCCGGACCATCCCGAAAGCGCCGACATCAAGGTGACGATCGACATGGCCAGCGCCAGCGTCGGCGATGCTTATCAGGACGGGATGCTGCCCGGCGACGAATTTTTCGCCGTCGCCAGCCACCCTACCGCAACCTTCACCGCGAAGGGCGCGGAAAAAACGGGCGCGAACGCCTATCGCGCCACCGGCACGCTCAGCCTCAAAGGCGTCGCGAAGCCCCAGACGATCCGCTTCACCCTGTCGGGCGACGGCGCGACCCGCAAGGTCAGCGGCGCTGCCACCATCGCCCGCGCCGCCTTTGGCGTCGGCAATGGCGAGAGCAGCGGCGGGCTGGCCCCGCAGGTGGCGCTGACCTTCGCCTTCACGGCCAGACAGAAGGATTGAGGCGGAGCGTTCCGGGCATCAGTCGTCCGGGTTGGACAGGCGCGGACGCTGGCGGCACTATCGCACCAAGCCCAGCCGCTTTGACTGACAGAAAGTGTCCGCCCTTCATGCGCCTGTTATTGATCGCCCTCGTCGCAGCGGCGGCAACTCCCGTCTCCGCAGCGCCCACCAGCGGTAGCGCCTTCATGTTCGAAAGCGGCACATCGCTCCTCGCCAAATGCCGCAACAAGGCGCCCGAATATGCGCTGGCCTGCACCGCCTATATCGTCGGCGTGGTCGATGGCATTCGCAAGGACAGCTTCATCGGCCGGGGTCGCCCGATCTGCTGGCCGGACAAGATGAGCGCGGACGACGCCCGCCGCACCGTCGTCGCCTATCTCGAACGCTGGCCCGACCAGCGGCGCGGCCCCGCCTCCGTGCTGGTCAGCGTGGCGCTTAACGACCGCTATCCATGCCAGAAATAGCCGCTCGATCAGTCTGATCGAAAGGATCATTGCGCATGGGCCACGCAAGACTGCTATAAACTTGCCTTGAACGGCGCGGCGGCGTAGGTGCGGCCCCTGTTTTTTTGGTTCATTTTAGGAGACTCGTCGTGGCGGCGAAATGGACGCCGGATAGCTGGCGCGCGCACAAGGGCATTCAGATGCCCGCTTACAGGGACACGCAGGCGCTGGCCGCCGTGGAGGCCCAGCTCGGCCAGTTTCCGCCGCTCGTCTTTGCAGGCGAGGCGCGCAACCTGAAAACGGACCTGGCCAGGGTCGCGGCCGGCGAAGCCTTCCTGTTGCAGGGCGGCGATTGCGCCGAAAGCTTTGCCGAGTTCCACCCGAACAATATCCGCGACACCTTCCGCGTGCTGCTCCAGATGGCGGTCGTGCTGACCTTCGCCTCGAAGCTGCCGGTGGTGAAGGTCGGCCGCATGGCGGGCCAGTTCGCCAAGCCCCGCTCGGCCGATACCGAAGTCATCGGCGGGGTCGAGCTGCCCAGCTATCGCGGCGACAATGTCAACGACATCGCCTTCACCGCGGAAGGGCGCGAGCCGGACCCGCAGCGCATGGTGCAGGCCTATAACCAGTCGGCGGCGACGCTCAACCTGCTGCGCGCCTTCTCGACCGGCGGCTATGCCAGCCTGGATCGCGTCCATGGCTGGATGCTCGATTTCATGGGGCGTAGTCCGTGGGCGGCAAAGTTCGAACAGATGGCCGACCAGATCGGCCAGGCGCTCGACTTCATGCGCGCCTGCGGCCTGTCGGCGGAAACCGTGCCGCAGCTTGGCGGGACCAGCTTCTACACCAGCCATGAAGCGCTGCTGCTGCCGTTCGAACAGGCGCTGACCCGGCAGGACAGCCTGACCGGCGACTGGTATGACACGTCCGCCCATATGCTGTGGATCGGCGACCGCACCCGTTTCGAAGGGTCGGCCCATGTCGAATATCTGCGCGGCATCGGCAATCCGATCGGCATGAAGTGCGGCCCCAGCCTGGAGCCGGACGCGCTCATCCGCCTGCTCGACCTGCTCAACCCGTCGCGCGAAGCCGGGCGCATCACGCTCATCACCCGCTATGGCCATGACAAGATCGAGGCGGGCCTGCCCAAGCTGGTCCGCGCCGTCATGCGCGAAGGCCATCCGGTGGTCTGGTCCTGCGACCCGATGCACGGCAATGTCGTCAAGGCGGCCAATGGCTACAAGACGCGGCCGTTCGAGCGCATCCTGGCCGAAGTGCGCGGCTTCTTCGCCGTCCACCGCGCCGAAGGCAGCTTTGGCGGCGGCATCCACGCCGAAATGACCGGCCAGAACGTCACCGAATGCACCGGCGGCGCCATCGCCATCACCGACGAAGGCCTCGCCGACCGCTACCACACCCATTGCGACCCGCGCCTGAACGCGGCGCAAAGCCTGGAAATGGCCTTCCTGCTGGCCGAAATGCTGAACGAAGAACTGAAAGAACGCCGCGCCGCGGCGTGATTTACGCCCCTCCCGCAAGCGAGCGTCGGGTCGGTCATGCCCCCGGCATGACCTGAACAGTCCGGGGGACTGTTCACCCGCCGCTGGGCAGCGAGACTTGGGCGCGCAGCGCCTTAGTCGCAGCGGGGTGGGCCAACGCAACCTCGCGCAAGCCCACCCCCTAACTCCCTCCCGCCTGCGGGAGGGGGGATGCGCGCTACAGAAATCCACTATTTTTCACGGACGATCGTTTCTGGCTGAATTGGGTGCATTTGCGACGGTCCGCTTATGGGCTAGCATCGCAAGGTCGGCATCACCGATATAGGCAATATATGAGCTATCGGATATTCTATTACCACGGCGCTGAACTTGGCCTAGCTACGAAAGTGGCAAAGGGCGTTCTGGAAATCGACAACAAGGCCATTGCCATTAAATCAGGCGGCAATTCTTATCACATTGCATTCCACGATGTTGAGGATGTCGAACTGATCCGCCTCCACAAGATCGGCCGCGTCATTCGCTTGAAGCATGGAGATGGCACGCATTTCTTATCCGTCGTTCGGTTCATGGTCGGGCAGTTCGCGCTAATCAATTTCCTTGCGACTGGCAGGGTGTTCAATCGGATACAAAACGCCGTGAACAGCAAACATAATCAGGCCTGACTTGTCTGCTACTGGAGATTAAGCCTGTTTCAATGAGTGACCGTTTCTGGTCGACACCAGCCGAGTTATGCTGAGCGCACCATGTGCGTCAGGATCAAGCGGCTTTCGACCATTCCACTCCAACACCATACCCCGGAGAGACTTTCGACAGCCGTAAGGTCATCCTTTCGTGCGGCTGCCTCGTAGGCGATTAAAAGGGAATCTCCCCCCATCGGCTTCTCGCGCCGAAGCACCTCACTCCACGCAATGAGCGCTTGCTCTTCGTCGGTAGCATGAACCTGCGACAGAAATGTTCCGCCATCAAATTCGCACATGATCGTGAAACGCTGAGCGGTCATGATATCTGGTTAGCGTCCGCTTCTAGCCAACGCAATTGGCGCGTCTCAGGGCAACTTCTGGTCGTTTGCGGCCCCCTCACCCAACCTCGCACCATTCCCCCGCCTGCACCCCTTCCAGCGTCCATTCGCCAATCGCCCAGCGCACCAGCCTGAGCGTCGGATGCCCGACCGCTGCCGTCATGCGCCGCACCTGCCGGTTCTTGCCCTCCCTTATCGTCAGGCTGATCCAGCAGTCGGCCACGGTCTTGCGGAAGCGCACCGGGGGATCGCGGGGCCAGAGCGCCGGGTCGTCGATCCGTTCGACCTCGGCGGGCAAGGTCCGCCCGTCTTTCAAGGTCACCCCGCGCCGCAGCGCGTCGAGCGCTGCCTCGTCCGGTTCGCCCTCCACTTGCGCCAGATAGGTTTTGGGCATTTTGAAGCGCGGGTCGGCGATCCGCGCCTGCAAGCGGCCATCATCGGTCAGCAGCAACAGCCCTTCGCTGTCCGTGTCCAGCCGCCCGGCGGGATAGACGCCCGGCACATCGACAAAATCCTTGAGCGTCTGCCGCTCCGGGCCATTGGCTTCGGGGGTGAACTGGCACAGGACGTTGAAGGGCTTGTTGAACAATATCAGCGTCATGGCCTAAAATTCTTCCTCAAATGCCAGGCTGCCCTGGTTGACCAGCGCAGTGAGCAACGTCAGCCCGGCATCGGACGGATCAACGCTCACATGATCCTGCGCGCAGAGCGTTTCGGCCAGCGCCGCCACGTCGCCCGCACAATCGAAACATTCGCCATCGACGAACAGCAGCAGACCCGCCCCCTGCCGCACGAAGGAAAAGCGGCTCGCGGGATTGCGGCACAGCGCCGCGCCCTGCGCCAGCATCGCCGCGACATCGCCCGCTTCCATCGGCTCTTCGGGTCGCCAGTCGGTATCGGGATATTTGGGGCTGCTGCTATACTGGCCGAACCAGCGGGCAAAGGCGTCGCGATCGGCCAGCGCGGCCGTCACCAGCCCGTGCAGCCGGTCGATCGCGGCAGGCGCGATTTCGCCCGGATTGGCCTGCCGCGCCAGATCGGGGTCGGCATAGCGATCCTCGTCCGGCATCGCGTCCACCAGCGTCTCGGACCAATGTTCGACCAGCTCGGCGCGCGACGGCGCGCGGAAGCCGACCGAATAGGTCATGCAATCATCCCCCACCGCCACGCCATGATGCGCGACGCGCGGCGGCACATAAAGAATGTCGCCCGGCTCCAATATCCATTCCTGTTCCGGTACGAAATCGGCGATCAGCCGCAGATCGTCATGCGGCAAAAGCGGCGTTCTGGAATCGCACAGGCCGCCCACCTGCCAGCGGCGGCGGCCCAGCCCCTGCACCAGAAACACGTCATATTGGTCGAAATGCGCGCCCACCCCGCCGCCATCGGTGGCGTAGCTGACCATGACATCGTCGATCCGCCAGTTGGGGACGAAGCGAAACGGGTCGATCAACGCCGCGACCTGCGGCACATGATGGTCCACCGCCTGCACCAGCAATGTCCAGGGCCGCCCGCCCAGCTGGCCAAAGCGGGTTTCGGGCAACGGCCCGCTCTCCATCGCCAGCCGATCATCGCCCAGCGTGATGAGCCGCGATTCCACGCCCTCCTCACACGCCAGCCCCGCCAGCTCATCCGGCTCCAGCGGATTGCGCCACTCCCCCCAAGGGTTGCGGATGAGCAGCGGCTTCTTCTGCCAATAGTCGCGCAGGAACAGGGCGGGATCGAAATGGGAAAGCTGCATCACCAGCCCTTGCCCCTATCCGCCCCCGCTGTCAAAACCCCTACATCTCCAGCCCGATCAGCGTCCCGCTGCTGATGCGGTCGACATAGCGTTTGCCGTCAATCTCCAGCCAGTCGGGCGTCACTTCCAGCCGTCGTCCCCGGATCGTCGTGCGCAGATGTTCCACCGCGATCCGGTTGCGCGCGACGATGCGCAGCACGGCCAGGCCATCGCCCCGCGATGCCATCATCGAATAGCGGTCGCCGCGCAGCAGGAAGTGCCAGCTGCCATTGGTGGGCAGCCATTCATTGCCGTCGATCACCTGCACCGGCTCGCCATCGGGCGCGCCCAGCCGCACGCTGATCCGCGTCGCGCCATTGGTGCGGCGAGGGGGGGCAAAGATCAGGATCGGCTCGCCGTCCAGCGTGATCGGGATCGGCGTGTCGCGCAGCAACCGCGATCCGCCGACGATCAGCTGCGGCAGCTCGGCGGAAAAGGGCAGCCGGTCGCGCGCGAAATGGCGCTGGCGCACGACGGGATTGGCGTGGAAACTCTGCACCTGCGTCGCGGTCAGCCGCCCTTCCTCCACCAGCCCGTGGCAGGTCGGGCACAGCAAAGTCGCGCCATTGCTGTCGGGCAGGCCCAGATAGCGATAGATGGTCACCCCGCACCGCACACAGGCAAAGCCGCAGGCCTGCCTTATGTCCGCGCGCTGCTCGGCCGTCAGTTCCGTCAATGACGGCATCACTCGCAAGCCCATGCAGACGACCCCTTGTCCGCGCCGCGCCACATCATGCGGCCCGGCGTTGCTGTTTCTGGCGTCCTCTGCGGCTGGGAACTCTGCCGGTCCCTCAATCTGCTATCGTTGAAATATATGCGTCAAAGTCAAGGGGTAGCGTGCAGCAACCTATCTCTGCGGCAACAGATCCAGGTTGCGCGCGGCGGCAATGGCGCGGATGCGGCCGGGTCGCGGCATATTCTTGATCGCGATTTCGGCGACATCGCCCGCGCTGAACAGCTCGACATGACCGACGTCGAAGATGCGCTGGCCCAGGCTTTGCGTGATCCGCACGCTGCGAATGCTCGACAGCGCGACCTCCGTCCGCTGCTTGGCCAGCAGCCCCCGCTCCATCAGCACCTCACGCTCGCTCAGCGCCAGCCGCTCGCCCTTGTGCATCACCCACCACACCGCGATCGCCAGGATGCCGACCACCGACACCAGCAACAGCGTGAACAGCACGGGATGCGCCCGGAACATCGCGGGATGCTCATCATATAACCAGCCCTCGCTCATGCCGCCTCCTGCGTCGGGAACGCGCCGGTTTGACCATGCCCCCGCGCCATCGTCAAGCCGCCGATCCCCCGACCTGCGCCAATGTGGTTAACGAAATATTTGCGAAACATGGGTACCTATGAACAGAATAGTGGAAAACCGATCATGGCACATAATCTCTACGACCTGGGCGATCGCGCACCCAATGCTTCGGGTGCCTGGCTGCATGATACGCAGGACGGCCGCAACCACATCCTGCCGGCGGGCATCATCCTGCTCACGCTGCTGATCGCGGTCGGTGCCATATTGCTGCTCAAGGATATATGGCACACCCCCGATGATGCCAAAGTCGCTGGCTCGATCACCATTTCCGAACCGTTCGAAAGTTGCGACGACCTGACCGGCGAGGCGTGCATCCTCTCGGCGGACAGCTATGCCTATAAGAGCCAACGCTATCATCTGGCCGACATCGCCGTCCCCAGCCTGGCCGATGCCCGATGCCCGGCCGAAGCGGAACTGGCGCAGCAGGGCCGCACCGCGCTGGCCGCGATGATCAACGGCGGCACGTTCGACGCCCAGCCTGATCCGATAGATCCCGACCCGTCGGCCAGACTGCTGGTGCGCGACGGCGTGTCGATCGGCCAATTGATGATCCTCAAGGGCCATGCCCGGCCCTGGTCGCCCAAGCCGATCGACTGGTGCGCGGGCGAGGAAGGCTGAGCATCTGTCTCGAAATGCGCGGAAGAGCGCATTTCGGTTGCCGCACCGGCCCTCACCCCCACCCGACCGCCCACAGAGTGTATCCTGAATGGGAGGTCGGGTGGGGGTGAGGGCCGGTGCGGATACGCCAGAAAATACTGTCCTACATATAACCATATAGGTTATATGACCCGCCATGACCAGCCGATCCCTTCCGCGCACCATGGCGCAGCCTGTCCATCTGGACTTCACCCCCATCCCCCGCCGCTATCGCCATGATGGCTGGACGCCGGAGCGTCAGCGCGCCTTCATCGCCGCGCTGGCGGAAACCGGATCGGTCAAGCACGCCGCCCAGCGCGTCGGCATGTCGACCGATGGCGCCTATCAGCTGCGACGGCAAAAGGGGGCCGCCAGCTTCGCCGCCGCCTGGCTCGCCGCGCTGGATCAGGGGGTGCAGCGGCTGGAGGATATCGCGCTCGAACGCGCGATCAACGGCATCGAAGTGCCGGTCTATAGCTATGGCAAGCTGGTCGGCACCCGCCGCGTCTTTAACGACCGGCTGCTCATGTTCCTGCTGCGCAACCGCGCCCATGACCGCTACCCCGAAGGCGCGATCCGCGGCGCATCCCGCCCGGTCGATATCGAAGCGCTCAAGCTGGAATGGAAGCGCGAGGAAATGCGCACCGGCGGTCCGGTTGATCTGAGGGTCAAGGCGGCACTGAAGGAGGTCGTAAAGATGCGCGCCGAAGAGGAAGCCAAGGAAGAAGCCAACCGCCGCAACCCGCGCGGCCGCATCACCATAGAGGGTGACGAGCGCGAAGCCTTCGACCGCTGGCGCGCCGCGACGCAAGGCATCGCTCTGCCAAGCCCGGACACGGACGCGCACGACCGTCGCGATGGGCCACAGGCGCGGACGTTTTGAGATTGGATGTGGGGCGGGAATTGGCCGATTTCGGAATGTCTGCTACCGATCAGTAAAAGGGGATTGCCGCCGGTCCTCTCTTGGGCAGGCGACACGATCGTTGGCAGAAATAGCTAGCTGTCGCCCATCGACCAAGGTGCGACTTCTTTCTCCATTGATTCAAGCATGCCAACGCCAGCCCAACGATCCAGGCGTGACCGCGCGTTCGATCCTGCTAAGGCCAGCACGGGCAGTGTTCAATCATGGCGTGGCCCAAGTAGGAGAAGATGTATGCTTTTTCACACGATGGTGGGGTCGAACGACATCGACCGGGCGAAGCGCTTCTATGACACGGTGCTTGGCACCCTCGGAATTGGGGAAGCGACGATCAACGTCGCCGACAGTGGCCACACGCGCCTGATCTACAACAGTGGGAATGGAGCCAATTTCATTGTCACCCAGCCGATCAATGACGAACCGGCGACTGTCGCGAACGGCAGCACCATCGCTTTTTCTTGCGATTCGCCAGAGCAGGTGGAGGAGTTTCATGATGTTGCAGTCGCCAATGGTGGCACGTCGATCGAGGTAGCGCCCGGTCCTCGCGAAACAGCGTCTATGGGTACGATCGTACTCGCGTACTTCCGCGATCCAGATGGAAACAAGCTATGCGGCATCCACTTCCCCAAGTAACGGGGCTTTGCATCGTTTAGACTGAGTCAGCTGCCCGCCAATGCTTTGGTGGGCAACTGGTTGCTCTTTTCCCGTTCCGTTTTGGGCCGATTTCGGAATGTCGCCTTACCGGCGGGTAAGAGGGGATAGCCGCCGGTCCTCTTTAGGGCAGGCGACACGATCGTGGGCGAAAATAGCTGCCGGTCATCCGTCGACCACTTGCAGACAATAAGGCGTTCTGTGACGATGCCCGAATGCGGTCATCGCCCTCCATTTTGATAAGCGCTGTTGTGCTGGCATCCTGTGCCCCTAAGCCGGTCGATATAGCTGCCGAGCAATGCTGGTCCGTTTCTGTCGGTGACAAGGTTGAAGGCACGGCCATTCTTTCCGCCTATTCTGGCAGTGAATGTATCGAGTGTGGAGCATCTGTGTCGGGTCATAGCTGCCCCGGCGTGGGCTTTGCGGCGGCTAACGACGCGGTAGATCGAGCCTACGACCGCATTGTGCATTCAGCGCCTGCGGATAATCTCGGTTTTGTGAGCCAAAGAGTTTTCCTATCGGGAGATGTTATTCCCAACGGAGCGACAGGTAAGCCTATGATCCGCGCGACACAATTGCGCCTCGCGGAACTGAAGTCCGCTAACCCCTGATAATCGCCGAAAGCGGTCGGTCGCCTAACCACCCTCCAGCGCCGTTCTCGCGTTCGATTTCATTCGGATATAGACCGGACCGGCAGCACCGACGCGGCTCGCTACGCCTTTGACCCAGCCAAATCGCCGGGATGGGTGGTAAGCGGAAGGGCGGCTTTTGGCCAATAATCGGCCAGAGCAGACATATGATCGCCTTCTGCTAAACCTACACGGCCCTGATCTCGTTAGCGATGCTGTCGAACAGGCCAAGGTATCTCGCTTCCAAATCCGCGATAGGAAGCGAAAACATGTGTGCCGAAAGAGGCAGGCCAGCTTCCTCAGCAGCGACGTGACCGTCACTCATAAACGATGCAAACAGATCAATCGCCGTGCTTAAATCGCCTGCATTTCGCATTCCGTAATCGGCAATCCACAAGCAATAGATGACGCGCTGGATCGAGGTCATAGCCGCGAAGCCGATCTCCGCCTTTGCGCTCATGAGTTCGTCGGTTGCATCGAGCAGCCATGTCTCATTGTCGCGATCGTTATGCGTCATCGATGGCATACCTGATAAGGCGTTCGCATCTAACGCGCTCCACAGCTTCGTCGCCCTCTGCTAACCCTGCGAAATCTTCCAAGAGATCACGCGCGATAAACGTTTCGAGAAAATAGCTGTAAACTATCCCTGATCGTTCGATGTCATCGGTCGCGTCTGGCGCGGGGTTGATAACGATAGCGTCTGCAAAACACCCCCAAGGCTTGGCAGCATAAATCGTGCCGTCGTCGTCACTCCATTGCTGCGTGTTTTTCAGCAAATCAATCAAATGCACCCAGCCATCTCCGTCCGCTTATGAAGAGGCTAGCGGCGGCTTCTGACGGCGGCAAGTGGTCGACGACCGACCGGCAGCTTTTTGTCACCAGATGGGCAGCGGAAACCTGAACGAATGACTGCTTCCTGGAGTCGGAAGCGAGGTGCCGGACGGCGAAAAGTGGCGCACCCTCGCCCCTACCCCATCTTCCCCCGCACCGCAGCCAGCACATCTCCCGCCAGCCGCGCATAGTCGGCGCAGGCGGCCTGCATCGCTGCGCCGCCGTCACCGTCGCGCAGGCCGCCATAGCAATGCCGGTTCTGCGCCGCGCGCATCATGCGCAGCCGCCCGCGCTCAATGCCCGCCAGCCCCAATTGCTTGCCAGCCCGCCGCCAGGCTTCCGCCGCGCTGAATATCCGCCGCCCCGGATGCACGCCGGGGTCAGCGCCAGCTTCCGCCCCCAGCCGGTCGATCCGCTGCGCCTCGACAATCATGTCGGTCAGGAACAGGTCCAGTTCGCGCAGGCCATTGCCGATCAGCCGGGCGGGCATCGCGCCACGCCGCTGCATGGCCGCATCGGGGCACTGGCCCAGCGACATGCCATTGGCCAGAAACGCCGCCGCCCGCTCGATCCGGTCCAGTTGGCCGGTCAGGGCGGCGTGGGGATCGATCACGGATATTCCCGCCGCGCATGGACAAGGTTGACGATTTCCACCGCGTCACTCGTCACCCGGTACATCAGGATATAATTGGGATGCACCACCGCTTCGCGCGTGCCAGCCACCCGCCCGGTCCGATATGGAAAAGGATGCTCGGCGAGGCGTTCGGCACAGGCTTCGATCGCGTCCTGTAGCCGGATCGCTGCCGCCGGGTTGCGTTCCGCAATATAGCTGATCGCGGCCTCCAGGTCGTCGAGCGCGCTGGCGCGCCATAACAGACGCATCACGCGCGGTCGCGCGCCTTTGACCGGATGATCCCCCGCGCCCGCGCCATCGCCTCGTCATGCGCCACGGGGGCGCGCGTGTCGGCCAGCGACGCTGCAACCTTCGCGTTCAGCCACGCTTCCCAGGCGATGGCCTGTTCCGGCGTCTCAAACTCGGACGTTAAAGGCGTATGCTCGTTCACCCGGCCAGAATAGGCGAAATCCCGGCTCGTGCAAGCGCCCTGCGGATCGATCAGTTCTCGTCGCCCATCCGCAACGCCGCAATAAACGCCTCCTGCGGAATCTGGACTGATCCATATTCCCGCATCCGCTTCTTGCCTTCCTTCTGCTTGTCGAGCAGCTTCTTCTTGCGGCTGATATCGCCGCCATAGCATTTGGCGGTCACGTCCTTGCGCATCGCCGCGATGGTTTCGCGGGCGATCACCTTGCCGCCGATTGCCGCCTGGATCGGGATTTTGAACAGATGGCGGGGGATCAGGTCTTTGAGGCGCTCGCACATGCCGCGCCCGCGCGATTCCGCGGTGCCGCGATGGACGATCATGCTCAGCGCATCGACCGGCTCTGAATTGACCATGATGCTCATCTTGACCAGGTCACCCTCGCGATAACCGATCTGGTGATAGTCGAAGCTGGCATAGCCCCGGCTGATGCTCTTCAACCGGTCGTAGAAATCGAACACCACTTCGTTGAGCGGCAGTTCATAGGTCACCTGCGCGCGACCGCCGACATAGGTCAGGTTCTTCTGGATGCCGCGCCGGTCCTGGCAGAGTTTCAGGATGGAGCCGAGATATTCGTCGGGGCAATAGATGATCGCCTCGATCCACGGCTCCTCAATCTCGTCGATCTTGGTCGGGTCGGGCATGTCGGCGGGATTGTGCAGCTCGATCTCGCCCGCGCCATAGGTCAGCTGGATCTTGTACACCACCGACGGCGCGGTGGTGATGAGGTCCAGGTCATATTCGCGCGTCAGCCGCTCCTGAATAATCTCCAGATGGAGGAGGCCGAGGAACCCGCAGCGGAAGCCGAAGCCCAGCGCCGCGCTGCTCTCCATCTCGAAACTGAAGCTGGCATCGTTCAGGCGCAGCTTGCTGATGGAATCGCGCAACTTGTCGAAATCATTGGCGTCGACCGGGAACAGGCCGCAAAACACCACTGGCTGCACTTCCTTGAAGCCCGGCAGCGGCGCCGTCGCGCCATTCTTCACCGTGGTGATGGTGTCGCCCACGCGGGTCTGCGCGATTTCCTTGATCTGCGCGGTGATGAAGCCGATCTCGCCCGCCGCCAGTTCGGGCAGCTGTTCGATCTTGGGCCGCATACAGCCGACACGGTCGATCAGATGTTCGGTGCCGCCGATCATGAACTTGATCGCCTGCCCCTTCTTGATCACGCCATTGACGACGCGGACCAGAATGACGACGCCCAGATAGGGGTCATACCAGCTGTCCACCAGCATCGCCTCCAGCGGGGCGTTGCGGTCGCCCTTGGGCGGCGGGATTTTCTTGACGATGGCTTCGAGTATCTCGTCGATGCCGATGCCCGATTTGGCGCTGGCCAGCACCGCTTCGGATGCGTCGAGGCCGATGACATCCTCGATTTCCTTGCGCACCTTTTCCGGTTCCGCAGCGGGCAGATCGATCTTGTTGAGCACCGGCACGATCTCATGATCATGCTCGATCGACTGGTAAACATTGGCCAGCGTCTGCGCTTCCACCCCCTGCGCCGCGTCCACGACCAGCAGCGCGCCTTCGCACGCGGCCAGGGAGCGGCTGACTTCATAGGCGAAGTCGACATGCCCCGGCGTGTCCATCAGGTTCAGCTCATAAGTCTGGCCGTCTTTCGCGACATAGTCCAGGCGCACCGTCTGCGCCTTGATGGTGATCCCGCGTTCCTTCTCAATGTCCATATTATCAAGGACTTGGGCGCTCATCTCGCGGTCGGACAGGCCGCCGGTCCGCTGGATCAGCCGGTCCGCCAGCGTGGACTTGCCATGGTCGATATGGGCGATGATCGAAAAGTTACGGATGTGGCTAAGCTCAGTCATTGCGCGCCGATAGCAGGTGTCATCGGCCCTGTCAGCAGGATCGCGAAAGCCCCGTCCGATAAGATGACAATGGCCGTCACTCGGCCCCGCTCCGCTTGGAAGCGTAACACTGCTATGATATGCTCAGGCAAAATATCGGGCGCGCACAAATTCAGATCAAGCAACAAACGGGGTTCTTGAAAATGCGTGTATTTAAGAGGGTGACAGCAGCGGCGCTCTGTCTGGCGCTGGCCGCGCCGCAAGCCATGGCCGCCGACAAGGGATCGTCCGGTCGTCAGGCCCAGACTAAAAAGCAGATGGAAATCCCCCGCTGCACCAAGCGCCTGGGCACCGTCGCGATCGTCGAGCCGGACAATCAGTGGTGGCGCGAACTCAATCTGGGCAGCCCCGAAGCGATCATCAAGCTGTTCGTCCAGCAATCGGGCTGTTTCGGCATCGTCAATCGCGGCCGATCAATGGCCAGCCGCAATCTCGAACGCGCCATGGCGGATTCGGGCGAATTGCAGTCGGGCAGCAATCTGGGCAAGGGTCAGGTCAAGGCTGCGGACTATTTCATCCAGCCTGACATTGTGACCACCAACAAGAATAGCGGCGGCAATGCCTTTGGCGGGATGCTGGGCGGGATGCTGGGCGGCCGGATCGGCGGCGCGCTGCTCGGCGGCATCTCGGTGAAGAAAAGCGAAGCTAATGTCATGCTGTCGGTGGTCAACGCCCGCACGACCGAAGAGGAAGTGATGGCGGAAGGCTATTTCCGCAAGTCAGACCTGAGCTTTGGCGGCGGTGGCGGCCTGGGCTGGATGGGCGGTCTGGCTGCAGTTGGCGGCGGCGGTTACCAGAATACCGACATCGGTCAGGTGATCGTGCTCGCTTATCTGGACGCCTATACCAAGATGGTGACGCAGATGGGCGGCCTGCCTGAAAATGCGGCAGCGGCAGCGCCCGTCGCCAAATAAGATCTGTAGGGGCGCGGCCGGACTATCTGGCTGCGCCCTTTTTCATGCCGGGACGATGGCGACCGCTGCCCGTTCGCGTCGGCGTTTCCACCAGCGCAATATTGCTTCCCCCGCAGGTCGTTCGACCGCGCGGTTGATCGCTGTCCCCAGCAGCAGCGCCACGGCGAAGGCGGCGAAGAAGCCGATCCAGGGGCTATAGCCCGCCTTGGCAACCTCCAGCATGACAATGAAGCCGACATGCTGGTGGACGAGGTAGAAGGAATAGCTGATCCCGCCCATCCAGACGAGCGGGCGCAGGCTGAGGAAATGCAACCGTCCCGCAATCAGCGCCGCGAAGGCCGCGATCAGGACGCAGGCGACGATGGTCACGTCCCACGTCTCGATCGTCGCCACCGATGCCAGCGCCAGCAGCATATAGGGTGCCTGCTGTCGCCAACTGCGCCGCCCGGCCCAGACGCGATAGGACAGCATCCCGATGACAAAGAAGGGCAGATAGCGCAGCACCAGCAGCATGATGATGCGTTCAGGCATGTCGGGCCAAGCGAAATAGAGCCAGCGCACCGCCAGCCATGCCGCCAGCACCGGTTCAAGCCGCTTGAGGCCCGCAAAGCGCCACAGCGCGATCATGCAGACATAGAAGCCGATCTCCACCGTCAGCGTCCAATAGGCGCCGTCGACTTCGGGCATGAAGGCAAAGCCCTGCAACATGGTAAAGTTGGCAAGGATGGCGACAGGGCCAACCAGCAACTGGGTTGCATGGGCCAGATATTCGATACCCAGCGTCAGCAGCATCGCGACGATATAAGCGGGATAGAGGCGTGCAAAGCGGTTGACGATGAAGTCCGCGACCGATCCGATGCGGTCGAGCGTGAAGAAAATGGCAAAGCCCGAAATGGTGAAGAACAGCAGCACGCGATAATTGCCGCCGGGGAAGCTGAAAGGGACATGGCTGGCCTGCGGAAACAGCTCGTGGAAGCGGGTGGAATAATGGAAGATCAGCACGCACAGCGCCCCGATGCCGCGCAAGGCGTCCAGCTCGGTCAGGCGAGTGCGGGAGGGAAGCGATCCGGCCATGCTGCGCTATAGCAACACGACAGCAATAAATCAGTTAACATCGTGGTTAACTATCGTGCCTTAACCCTCTTTTGTTGCCGATAGTTTGCCAGATCGCATCAGTCAGGCCATCAATGCGCCTCGGCAGCCCGTTTCAGGCCCTGCAACTGTTCGTTCAGCACCTGATCGACGATCGGCGCCATCGCGGCTGGACCACTGCGCAAATAGCCCCCAACCATATAGGTCATGATGACTTGAACCCCCTTGCCCTTTGGCTGGATCGTAAAGTCGAGCGTGCCAACGACGCCTTCGCTCTGGAGCGGCCCCAGCGCGGCTGAGAGGCGCAACTGTTTGCCGCGGACCGCGTAGATGACGCGGCCATGTTCGATACTGCCGGCTTTACCGGATGGATCGGGGAGTGTTTCGCAAAAACAGCCGCCAGCACGCGGGTCGAGAGTCATATTGGCCGAATCGCCGCTATAGGTGTGACTATCATTCCACCAGCGACCGGGCGCCGCCAACAAGGCATAGACCGCGCCAGCCTCCGCCGCGATCTCGACGCTGCTTTGCGTCGCAAAGCCGATATCGCTGGTCGCCGTTACAGCAGAATGGGCTGGCGCGGCCATCGCCGCACCAGCCCATGCCAATAGTCCGATTATGCGCATCATGCTCTCCCCCTATTGCGTGCGGGGGCAGTCTAGCTCAGGCGACGCCGCCGTCCAAGATGGCGGCGATCGCGACGCTGACATCGTCCATGTCCGCCATGCCGTCAACGCGCGACACGATGCCGCGGGCTTCGTAGATCGGCAGGATCGGTGCGGTCTTGGCGCGATATTCGGCCATGCGGGTGCGCACCGTTTCCTCATTGTCGTCGGGACGACGCTTGAATTCGCCGCCGCCACACTTGTCGCAGACGCCTTCGACCTTGGGCGTCTTGAACGTGTCGTGATAGCCTTCGCCGCAGCTGGCGCAGGTGAAGCGGCCAGTGATGCGTTCAACCAGCGCGTCTTCATTCACTTCCAGTTCGACGACATGGTCGAGCGAACGGCTGCGCTGCTCCAATATGGCGTCAAGCGAATGGGCCTGCGCCTCGGTCCGCGGATAGCCGTCGAAGATGACCCCGGTGTCGGGAGCGAGCGCATCGAGCGCCTCGCCAATGATGCCGGATACGACTTCGTCAGGCACCAGAGCGCCAGATTCCATCAAAGCCTTAGCCTGCAAACCGACGGGCGTACCCGCCTTCACCGCGGCGCGCAGCATGTCGCCGGTGGACAGCTGGACCATGCCCCGGCTTTCGACCAGACGGCTGGCCTGCGTCCCCTTGCCAGCACCCGGAGGGCCAAGCAATATGATGTTCATCGCGCGCATTCTCCCCTGTTGTGCGCCCTTGGCCATTATGCGCCGATCAGCGCATACGGCCTTTCAGCTTCGCCTTCTTGATCAGATCCCCATATTGATGGGCGAGCAGATGGCTTTGAATCTGGGTCACCGTATCGACCGTAACATTGACGACGATCAACAAGCTAGTCCCACCAAGGTAGAATGGAATTCCCGCCCGTGCGATGGCGAACTCCGGCACCAGGCAGATGAAGGCCAGATAAGCCGCGCCAATCACCGTGATGCGCGTCAGCACATAATCCAGGTAATTTTCGGTATTCTTGCCCGGACGGATGCCGGGAATGAAGCCGCCATTGCGCTTGAGATTGTCAGCCGTTTCTTCCGGGTTGAACACCACGGCGGTGTAGAAGAAGCAGAAGAACACAATGCCAAGGCCGTACAACGCCATATAGACCGGGCTGCCGTGCGACAGATACTGGTTCAGCGTCAGCACGAAATCGCCCAGCCTGCTCTCACCCGCCACGGTCTGACCCGCGAATTGCGAGATGGTGAGCGGCATCAGCAGCAGCGAACTGGCGAAGATTGGCGGGATGACGCCAGCGGTGTTGACCTTGAGCGGCAAATGGCTGCGGTCCGCCTGCATCAGGCCCTGGCGAGTCTGGCGCTTGGGATATTGGATAAGCACCCGGCGCTGGGCGCGCTCCATGAAGCAGATCAAAAGGACCAGGCCGACGGCCATCACCATGATCAGGAAGATCAGCAGGCCGGAGATCGTGCCTTCACTGCCCGACTTGAAAAGGTTGCTGAGCGTCACCGGCAGCTGGGCGACGATGCCCGCCATGATGATGAGCGACACGCCATTGCCGATGCCGCGTGAGGTGATCTGTTCACCCAGCCACATCAGGAACATGGTGCCGCCGATCAGCGAGACCACGGCGGTCAGGCGGAACAACATGCCCGGTTCGATGACAGCAGCCACGCCCGATTGCGCGCCAAAGCCTTCAAGCCCGACGGCAATGAAATAGCCCTGAACCGCGGTCAGACCTACCGTGCCATAGCGGGTATATTGGTTGAGCTTCTTGCGCCCGCTCTCGCCTTCCTTCTTGATCGCTGCCAGCTTGGGCGACAGCGACGCGCCCAACTGCACCACGATCGAGGCGGTGATATAGGGCATGACGCCGAGCGCAATCAGGCTCATGCGCGACAGGCTGCCACCGGAGAAGGTGTTGAAGATGTCGAGGATGCCGCCCTGCGTCTGGCTGTAGAGCTGCGACAGGGCCGTCGGATCGACACCGGGCAGCGGCACGAAGCTGAGGAAACGGAACACGATCAGCGCGCCCAGCGTAAACCACAGGCGCTTCTTGAGGTCGGTCGCCTGGCTGAATTTCGCGAGGCTGAGATTGGATGCGAGCTGGTCGGCTCTCGATGCCATGGTGGCTGCCCTTCAAATCATGCGTGCCGGAGCGCCATGGCCCCGGAGCGGAATCGCTCATCCCTTAGCGGGACGGGTTAGCCGTGTCGAACGGGGAGTTGCCGCGCAAGCGACAAAAGCCTCCCCCCAGATACGCATAGCCCCGCCAACCCATATCGGGCAGCGGGGCTATACATGCAAGTCTGGGACGGCGGATTAGGCCTTCCGGGCAGCCTTGGCAGCGGCAAGTGCCGTGCCCTTCTTGGCCTTCGCCTTGTCGGCGGCCGCAACGACTTCGATCACTTCAACCTTGCCACCGGCCTTTTCGACCGCTTCCAGCGCGCCCTTCGACGCACCGGAGACCAGGAAGCTGACCTTGGCAGTCAGTTCACCCTTGGCGAGCAGACGGACGCCATCCTTGCCACCACGGGCAAGCGAGGCGGCCTTGAGCGCTGCATGGTCGATGGTCGCGTTGGCGTCCAGCTTGCCGGCGTCGATCGCCTTCTGCACCGCGCCCAGGTTCACGATCGCAAAATCGCTGGCGAAGATGTTGTTGAAGCCGCGCTTCGGGATCCGCATGTGGAGCGGCATCTGGCCACCCTCGAACCCGTTGATGGCGACGCCCGAACGCGCCTTGGCGCCCTTCTGGCCGCGACCGGCGGTCTTGCCCTTGCCCGAACCGATGCCGCGTCCAACGCGCATACGGCCCTTGCGGGCGCCATCATTGTCACGGATGTCATTGAGTTTCATGTCTTGCACTCGCTTTCGCTATGTTCGCGCCATCCCCAAGCGGGGAACTAAAGAGGCCGGGCCGATAGCCCAACCCTAGAAAAACGAAAGAGGGGTTTTCCCCTCTCCCGCTTCATTTCGTCGGATCAAAGGGCCTTAGCCCTCGACCACCTGCACCATGTGCGGCAGCTTACGGATGGCACCGCGGACTTCCGCCGTGTCTTCCAGTTCCACCACGCGGTTCATCTTGCCCAGGCCCAGGCCGATCAGAATCTTCTTCTGGTCGGCGGGACGGCGGATCGGTGAACCGATCTGCTTGATCTTGATCTTGGCCATATCGCTTACTCCGCAATCGCTTCGGCGTCGGCAGCGGCCAACTCGACCGAGGCACCACCGCGACGAAGCAGGTCGGCGACCTTCTTGCCGCGACGCTGCGCCACCGACTTGGGGCTGGTCTGCTCGCCCAGCGCCGCAAAGGTCGCCCGGATCATGTTATAGGGGTTCGACGTGCCGTTGGACTTGGTCACGACGTCCGCAACGCCCAGGCTTTCGAACACGGCGCGCATCGGACCACCGGCGATGATGCCCGTACCGGCAGGTGCCGAACGGACCGTCACCTTGCCAGCACCGAAATGGCCCAGGCCATCATGATGCAGCGTACGGCCTTCCTTCAGAGGGACGCGAACCATTGCCTTCTTGGCAGCGGCAGTCGCCTTGCTGATCGCTTCAGGCACTTCGCGCGCCTTGCCATGGCCAAAGCCCGCACGACCCTTGCCGTCGCCAACGACGACCAGAGCCGCGAAACCGAAGCGCTTACCGCCCTTGACGGTCTTGCTGACGCGGTTGATGTGAACCAGCTTCTCGATCAGTTCTTCACCCTGATCTTCGTCGCGGTTGCCGCCACGACGATCGTCACGACGGCCACGGCCGCCGCGATCGCCGCCGCCACGGTTGCGATCGCCGCCGCCACGGTTGCCACGGGCACCGCGGCCAGGACCGCGACCTTCGGTCGGTGCAGCGTCTGCACCGTCGACGGGCGCAGCGACTTCAATGGTGTTTTCGTCTGCCATGCTCAGAACTCCAGCCCGGCTTCACGGGCCGCATCGGCCAGCGCCTTGACGCGGCCATGGAAAAGGAAACCGCCGCGGTCGAACACGACGCGGGTAACGCCGGCCTTGGTCGCGGCTTCCGCCACGCGCTTGCCGACATCGGCAGCCGCATCAGCGGTCGCGCCGGTCTTGCCACGCACATCCTTGTCCAGGGTCGAGGCGGCGGCGACGGTGGTGCCGGCGGCGTCATCAATGACCTGGGCGTAGATGTGACGACCCGAACGATGAACGCTCAGACGCGGGCGATTGCCCGACACGGCCTTGAGGGCGGTGCGAACGCGGCGACGACGCCGCTCGAAGAGGGAAAGCTTTGCCATCTTACTTCTTCTTCCCTTCCTTGCGGAAGATGAATTCGCCGTCGTACTTGATGCCCTTGCCCTTATAGGGTTCGGGCTTACGCCAGCGACGGATCTCGGCCGCAACCTGTCCGACCTTCTGCTTGTCGATACCGATGATCTCGACCGTGGTGTTATCCGGGGTCTTGATCTCAATCCCTTCGGGGATCGCGTAATCGACGTCGTGGCTGTAGCCCAGCTGCAACTTCAGGTTCTTGCCCTGCGAGTTGGCGCGGTAGCCGACGCCGGTGATCAGCAGCTTCTTGGTGAAGCCTTCGGTCACACCGGTGATGAGGTTCTGAACCAGCGTGCGCTGCATACCCCAAAAGGCGCGCGCCGCTTTGGTCTTGTTGGCTGGCTGCACCGAAATGCCGTCATTTTCCAACGTGTAGCTGATCTCGTCGCGCAGCGGCATGGCGAGGGTGCCCTTGGGGCCCTTCACCGAGAGCTGCCCGCCCTCGATGGTCGCGGTCACCCCATTGGGGATCGCGACCGGTTTTTTACCGATGCGGCTCATTAGAACACCTCCGCCAGCACTTCGCCGCCGACATTCTGTTCGCGCGCTTCCGCGTCGGACAGAACACCCTTGGGCGTCGAGACAATGGTGATGCCCAAGCCGTTGCGGACTACCGGCAGTTCCTTGGAACCGGAATAGACGCGGCGGCCAGGCTTTGACACGCGAGCGACATGCTTGATGGCCGGCTGGCCTTCAAAATATTTCAGCTCGATGCGCAGGCCGGGGTGGGCGCCAAGCGCTTCCTCGGAATAACCACGGATATAGCCTTCGCGCTGAAGCACGTCGAGAACGCGGGCGCGCAGCTTGGACGCGGGGGACATAACGCTGTCCTTCTTCGCCTGCTGCCCGTTGCGGATGCGGGTGAGCATATCACCCAGGGGATCGGTCAATGCCATGAGATGATATCCTTACCAGCTCGACTTGGTGACGCCGGGGATCAGGCCCTTGTTGGCCAGATCACGCAGCTGAATACGGCAGAGCCGGAATTTGCGGTAATAAGCGCGCGGGCGACCGGTCAGCTCGCAGCGATTACGCACGCGAGTGGGGTTACCGTTGCGGGGAATTTCCGCCATCTTCAGACGGGCGATCAAACGATCACCGTCGTCAGCATTGGTATCATTTGCGATCGTCTTGAGCTTCGCATAACGGCCGGCATATTTCTTCACCAGCTTCTTGCGACGTTCATTCTTGTTGATCGAACTCAGTTTCGCCATGACTTAAGTTCTCTTCCTTAGCTAATGCGTTGGGAGAGAAGCCGGGCCAAAATCCCTAAGGACTTTAAGCCGCCTGCTTCTCTTCTTCCTGCGGGAAGGGGAAACCGAACAGGCGCAGCAGCTCGCGCGCCTCGTCGTCCGTCTTCGCGGTGGTGGTCACGATGATGTCCATGCCGCGCACCTTGTCGACGCGGTCATAGCTGATCTCCGGGAAGATGATCTGTTCCTTGATGCCGAAGGCATAGTTGCCACGGCCATCAAAGCTCTTGGGGTTCAGACCACGGAAGTCGCGCACGCGGGGGAGCGCGATGTTGATCAGGCGATCCAGAAATTCATACATGCGCTCGCGGCGCAGCGTGACCTTGGCACCGATCGGCATCCCCTCACGCAGCTTGAACTGCGCGATCGACTTCTTCGCCTTGGTGATGACCGGCTTCTGACCAGCGATCAGTTCCATTTCCTCGGCGGCCTGGGTGACCTTCTTCTTGTCCTGGGTCGCTTCGCCCACGCCCATGTTGAGCGTGATCTTTTCGATCCGGGGGATTTCCATGACGTTCTTGTAACCGAACTTGTCGGTCATCGCCTTGATGATCTCGGCGTCATAGAGCGCTTTGGAGCGCGGGATATACATGTCGGCCATTACAGCACCTCACCGGACTTGACGGCGACGCGAACCTTCTTGCCGTCGCGCTCCTCGAAACGAACGCGGGTCGGCTTGCCGTCCTTGTCGGCGACCGCCACGTTCGAGATGTGGAGCGGCGCAGGCTTGCGCTCGATGCCGCCCTGCGGGTTCGACTGGTCGGGCTTGCGATGCTTCACATGCACGTTGATGCCTTCGACAAGAACCTTGTCGTCCTTGGGCATCACCTGCAGGACAGCGCCGGTACGGCCCTTGTCCTTGCCAGCCAGGACGACAATCTTGTCGCCCTTCTTGATCTTAGCAGCGCTCATTACAGCACCTCAGGGGCTAGGCTGATGATCTTCATGTGCTTCTTGGCACGCAGTTCACGAACCACGGGGCCAAAGATACGGGTGCCAATCGGCTCCTCGTTCTTGTTGATCAGCACAGCGGCATTACCGTCGAAACGGATCACCGAACCATCGGCCCGACGAATGTCCTTGGCGGTACGCACGATGACGGCGCGGTGAACGTCGCCCTTCTTGACCTTGCCGCGCGGAGCCGCTTCCTTGACGGAGACGACGATGATGTCGCCAACGCCGGCGAAGCGCCGCTTCGACCCGCCCAGCACCTTGATGCACTGGACGCGCTTGGCGCCGCTGTTGTCCGCGACGTCAAGATTGGATTGCATCTGGATCATGGATCCGGTTCCTTCTTATTTGGCCTACCGGAAAAATTCCGGCGGTTCCGAATTTCGTGTCTGGACCCTTGGAGTCATACGCGAAGCGCGGGCCTGTAACCCCTTCTGAATGAAAAGGCCAGCCCCGCGTCGCAATTAGACTCAAAGAGTCGGTGACCTATCCCTCAGGCCGCCGTTTCCGGCGACTTGTGGGTGTCCACGCGCTCGATGACCTTCCAGGTCTTGAGCTTGGAAATCGGGGCGGTTTCCTCAATGCGGACCGTCTCGCCTTCCTTGTAGACATTGCCCTCGTCATGGGCATGATATTTCTTCGAACGACGAATGATCTTGCCGTAGAGCGCGTGCTTTACCTTGCGCTCCACGCGAACGACCACCGTCTTGTCGGTCTTGTCGGAAACCACAGTTCCCGTCAGCACGCGCTTGGGCATCGTGTGGTTCCTTTACTTGGCAGCGGAGCTGTTACGCTCCGTCTGCAGGGTCTTGATCTGCGCGATCGACCGGCGGACTTCCTTGACCCGGCTGGGCTTTTCCAGCTGGTTGGTGGCCGCCTGGAAACGCAGGTTGAACTGCTCACGCTTCAGGTTGTTCAGTTCGGTCGACAGCTCGTCGTCCGTCTTGGTCTTGAGATCAGCAACTTTCGCCATGACCTTAGCCCTCCAGATGCGAGGTGTCGCCGAGGCGAGCGACAACCTTCGTCTTGATCGGCAGCTTCATCGCGGCACGCGAGAAAGCCTCGGCTGCGAGCGGGCCGGGAACGCCGTCCAGCTCGAACAGAATGCGGCCGGGGGCGACGCGGGCCGCCCAATATTCGACCGAACCCTTGCCCTTGCCCTGACGGACTTCGGCCGGCTTCTTCGTCACCGGAACGTCGGGGAACACGCGGATCCACAGACGGCCTTGGCGGCGGATATGGCGGGTGATCGCACGGCGGGCCGCTTCGATCTGGCGCGCGGTGATCCGTTCCGGCTCCATGGCCTTGAGGCCATAGGCGCCGAAGTTCAGCGCAGTGCCGCCCTTCGCATCGCCCTTGATCCGGCCCTTGAAGGTCTTGCGGAACTTCATTTTCTTCGGTTGCAGCATGACGCTATACCCTATTCAAAATCAGCGCGCCGGACGCACGCCGGAGGTCTGAGCCTCCAGCATGAGCCGGTCGGTCGCGAACGGATCATGGCCGAGAATCTCGCCCTTGAAGATCCACACCTTGATCCCGCACACGCCATAGGCGGTATGCGCGGTGGCTTCGGCATAGTCGACGTTCGCACGCAGCGTGTGCAGCGGAACGCGGCCTTCGCGATACCATTCTACGCGCGCGATTTCCGCGCCGCCCAGACGACCGCCACAGGTGATCTTGATGCCTTCGGCGCCCAGACGCAGCGCCGACTGAACCGCACGCTTCATCGCCCGGCGGAATGCCACGCGACGCTCCAGCTGGTCGGCAATGCCCTGCGCGACGAGACGGCTGTCGACTTCCGGCTTGCGGATTTCGACGATGTTCAGCGACACGTCGGACGAGGTCAGCGCACCCAGCTTCTTGCGAAGCTTCTCAATGTCCGCACCCTTCTTGCCGATGATGACACCCGGACGGGCGGCATAGATCGACACGCGGCACAGCTTGGCGGGACGCTCGATCACGACCTTTGAGATCGCGGCCTGCGGCATATTCTTGAAGATGAACTGGCGGATCTTGAGATCTTCCAGCAGGAGACGACCATAGTCGGCACCTTCGGCGAACCAGCGGCTGTCCCAGGTACGGTTGATCTGGAGACGCAGACCGATCGGATTGCTCTTGTGACCCATGTGCTTACGCCTCCGCTTCTTCGCCAGCTTCACGCACGACGATACGCACGCGGCTGTAAGGCTTGAGGATCCGGGTCGACTTGCCGCGGCCACGGGCATGGAAGCGCTTGAGCGTGAACGCCTTGCCTACCGATGCTTCCGCGACGACCAGTGCGTCGACGTCCAGATTGTGATTGTTTTCGGCGTTGGCGATGGCCGAAGCCAGCACCTTGCGCACGTCGACCGCCATCGCCTTCTTGGAGAAGGCGAGGATGTTCAGCGCGTCCTCGACCTTGCGGCCGCGGATGAGAGTGGCGACCAGGTTCAGCTTCTGGGCCGAACCACGGATCTGCGTGCCAACGGCCAGCGCTTCATTGTCGGCGACGCGACGCGGAGCTTTTTCCTTGCTCATTAGCGCTTGCCCTTCTTGTCGGCGGCGTGGCCGGGGAAGAAGCGGGTCGGGGCGAATTCGCCCAGCTTGTGACCCACCATTTCCTCATTCACGGAGACCGGAACATGCTTGCGGCCGTTATAGACGTTGAACGTCAGACCAACGAACTGCGGCAGGATGGTGGAACGACGCGACCAGGTCTTGATCGGCGCACGGCCACCCGCGTCCTGCGCGGCTTCCGCCTTCTTCAGAAGGCTGAGGTCCACGAACGGACCTTTCCAGACGGAACGAGCCATCTCGCTTACCTCTTCTTCTTCGCGTGGCGGCTACGGATAATCATCTTATCCGTCGCCTTGTTGTGGCGGGTGCGGGCACCCTTGGTCGGCTTGCCCCAGGGCGTGACCGGATGACGGCCGCCAGAGGTCCGGCCTTCACCACCACCATGCGGGTGATCGACCGGGTTCTTGGCAACACCGCGGGTCAGAGGACGAATGCCCTTCCAACGGTTGCGGCCTGCCTTGGCGAGGTTGGTATTGCCATTGTCCGGGTTGCTGACGGCACCGATGGTACCCATGCAGTCGGAACGAATGTAGCGCTGTTCACCCGACGACAGGCGAACCATGACCATGCCGCGGTCACGACCGACGAGCTGGGCGTAGGTGCCTGCCGAACGGCAGAGCTGACCGCCCTTGCCTGGCTTCATTTCGATGTTGTGGATGATCGTGCCAACCGGCATCTGACCCAGTTCCATCGCGTTGCCCGGCTTCACGTCGGTCTTTTTCGCCGCGATGACCTTATCACCGGGCGCCAGACGCTGCGGCGCCAGGATATAGGCCTGGGTGCCGTCGGGATAGTTGACCAGCGCGATGAAGGCGGTGCGGTTGGGGTCATATTCCAGACGCTCGACCGTACCTTCGACATCCCACAAGCGGCGCTTGAAATCGATGATACGATAGCGCTGCTTGTGACCGCCGCCGATACCGCGCGAGGTCACATGACCCTTGTTGTTGCGGCCACCGGTCTTGCGCTTGCCTTCGGTCAGCGCCTTGACGGGCTTCCCTTTGTGCAGGCTCGACTTGTCGACCAGGATCAGGCCGCGCTGGGCGGGGCTGGTCGGGTTATAGTGCTTGAGTGCCATGGTCCGCGCCTCAGATACCGGTGGTGACGTCGATGGACTGGCCTTCGGCCAGCGTCACGATCGCCTTCTTGACGTCCGAACGCTTGTAGGGCTTGCCCTTCCAGCGCTTGGTCTTGCCCTTCTGCACCAGCGTGTTGACCGCTTTGACGGTCACGCCGAACAGTGCTTCGACAGCGGCCTTGATTTCCGGCTTGGTCGCGGTGTTGGCGACCTTGAAAACCACGGCGTTGTTTTCGCTCAGGAGCGTCGACTTCTCGGTGATGTGCGGCGCGACGACGACGTCATAATGACGGTTGTCGACGGTTCCGGCTTGCTTTTTAGCCATTGAAACGGGCCTCCAGCTTTTCGACCGCAGCGCGCGTAAGCACCAGCGAGTCGGCTTTCAATATGTCGTAGACATTGGCGCCGACGGCAGGAAGCAAGTCCACGCCGATGATGTTGGCCGATGCCTTGGCAAAGCTGATGTTCACAGCGTCACCGTCGATGAACAGCACCTTGGTGAGGTTCAGCTTGGCAAGGCTGGCGACCAGCGCCTTGGTCTTGCCTTCGGCAACATCCAGGCTGTCGATGATCGTCAGCGTTCCGGCCTTGACCTTCGACGACAGCGCCATCTTCAGGCCCAGCGCGCGAACCTTCTTGTTCAGCGAAGGGTTGAAGTCACGGACGCGGGCACCGTGGGCCTTACCACCGCCGATGAACACCGGCGCGCGGCGATCGCCGTGACGGGCGGTGCCGCCGCCCTTCTGGCGGCCAAACTTCTTGCCGGTGCGGGCAACATCGCTACGCTCACGGGTGCCGCGAGCGGTGCCGCGACGCTTTTCGAGCTGCCAGGTGACGACGCGATGAAGGATGTCGGCGCGGGGCTCAATACCGAAAACGGCATCGTTCAGCTCCAGATCGCCAGCTTCTGCTGCGTCGAGGGTCTGTACCTTGACCTTCATGGTTTAGCCCTCCTGGCCTTCGGTGACGTCGGTCGCCACGGCTTCTTCAGCCGGGGTGTTCGCAGCGTCATTGCTGTTGTCAGCCTTTTTCAGGCTAGCGGGATAGGGTGCATCCGCCGGACGAGCAACCTTGACCGCGTCCTTGACGGTGAGCCAGGTGCCCTTGGCGCCTGGAACGCTGCCCTTGACGAAAATCAGGCCACGCTCGACGTCGGTGCGCACGATTTCCAGATTCTGCTGGGTGCGTTCACGATCGCCCATGTGACCGGCCATCTTCTTGTTCTTGAAGACGCGCCCCGGATCCTGGCGGTTACCCGTCGAACCATGGGCACGATGGCTGATCGACACGCCGTGGGTGGCGCGCATACCGCCGAAGCCCCAACGCTTCATAGCGCCGGCAAAGCCCTTACCCTGGGTGTGACCCGCCACGTCGACCAGCTGGCCGGCGATGAAATGGTCAGCGGCGATTTCTGCGCCGACATCGAGGAGCGCATCCTCGGCGACACGGAATTCGACCAGACGTGCCTTAGGCTCCACTTCCGCCTTGGCGAAGTGACCGCGCTGCGGCTTGGCGACATTCTTAACTTTCGCGGTGCCGGCACCCAGCTGCACGGCTACATAGCCGTCGCTGTCCACATCCTTCCGAGCCACGACCTGGTTGCCTTCAAGGGCCAGAACCGTAACCGGAACGTGACGCCCGTCCTCTTGGAACAGGCGGGTCATCCCGACTTTCTTCGCGATCACGCCAGTGCGCATGATCCATACTCCCAATAGAGGCCCGCCCAAGTCTCAAAAACGACTCCAGCGGGCGTATCCAACGAAAAAACCGCTCAGGATTTCTCCTTCGCGGCCAACCCTTTGCTTGTAGATCACCCCGTCTGGGTTGGATGCCACCCCCTATTCGGGAACAGCGACGGGGGACCAGGGCCACGGCATGAGCCGCGCGGTATCCCTTGTGTCGTTTGAGCTTCCACCCTTCCCCAAAAGAAAGAGGGGGCGGAATGCCCGATACCCTGCTCACCTTTCGGTCAGCAGGGACTTGCTGGCTTTAGGCCAGCTTGATCTCGACGTTCACGCCGGCAGCCAGGTCCAGCTTCATCAGCGCGTCGACCGTCTGCGGCGTCGGCTGCACAATGTCAAGCATACGCTTGTAAGTGCGGACTTCGAACTGTTCGCGCGACTTCTTGTCGACGTGAGGGCCACGGTTGACCGTGAACTTTTCGATGCGCGTCGGCAAAGGAATGGGGCCGCGAATGAGGGCGCCGGTGCGGCGGGCGGTGTCGGCGATGTCGCCGGTCGCCTGATCGAGCACGCGATGATCGAACGCCTTGAGGCGAATGCGGATGTTGCTGTCCATGTCCTACTACCGATGCGAAAGAGCCAAAAAACAAACCGCCCCGTTTAGACCCTCTAGCGCAAAGCCGGCGAGGATCGGTCCGAGGCGGTTAAAATCCGAGCCGCGCGAATCAGGTGACCCGCGCGGCTCGCTGCCTATATTACTTGGTGACTGCCGAAACAACCCCCGAACCGACGGTGCGGCCGCCTTCGCGGATCGAGAAGCGCAGGCCCTGCTCCATCGCGATCGGTGCGATGAGCTTGACGCCGAGCTTCACGTTGTCGCCGGGCATGACCATCTCGGTACCTTCAGGCAGCACGACTTCGCCGGTCACGTCGGTGGTGCGGAAGTAGAACTGCGGACGGTAGTTGGCGAAGAACGGCGTGTGACGGCCACCCTCTTCCTTCGACAGAACATAAACTTCCGATTCGAACTCGGTGTGCGGCTTGATCGAGCCGGGCTTGCAGAGAACCTGGCCACGCTCGACGTCTTCACGGCCAACGCCACGAACCAGCGCGCCGATATTGTCGCCAGCTTCACCCTGATCGAGCAGCTTGCGGAACATTTCAACGCCGGTGACGACGGTCTTGCGGGTGTCCTTGAGGCCGACGATCTCGACTTCTTCACCAACCTTGACGATGCCGGTTTCGACGCGGCCGGTCACAACCGTACCACGACCCGAGATCGAGAACACGTCTTCGATCGGCATCAGGAAGGGCTTGTCGACCGGACGGTCGGGCTGCGGGATCCAGCTGTCGACCGACTGCATCAGCTTCAGAACGGCGTCATGGCCGATTTCGTTGTTGGTGCCGTTAAGGGCGCAAACAGCCGAACCCGGAATGATGGGGATGTTGTCGCCGTCAAAGTCATAGGACGACAGCAGCTCGCGGATTTCCAGCTCGACCAGTTCCAGAATTTCTGGATCGTCGACCAGGTCAACCTTGTTCATGAACACGACCATCTGCGGCACGCCGACCTGACGGGCGAGCAGGATGTGCTCGCGGGTCTGCGGCATCGGGCCGTCGGTGGCGGACACGACCAGGATCGCGCCGTCCATCTGGGCGGCACCGGTGATCATGTTCTTCACATAGTCAGCGTGACCTGGGCAATCGACGTGCGCATAGTGGCGCTGCTCGGTTTCATATTCGACGTGGGCAGTCGAAATGGTGATGCCGCGCTCACGCTCTTCAGGCGCCTTGTCGATATTGTCATACGACGTGAAGGTCGCGCCGCCGGTTTCGGCCAGCACCTTCGTGATCGCTGCGGTCAGCGAGGTCTTGCCATGGTCGACGTGACCGATGGTGCCGATGTTGCAATGCGGCTTCGTCCGCTCAAACTTAGCTTTCGCCATTTTATCCTACCTTCTAATCAAATCCGATGGGTTTGACCGCTCGGCCGCGCCTTGCGAAGGCGCGTCCATAGCAGCAAATTCGCATAATGAAAGCCCTAACCGCCCCGTTCGCACGGGGCGGATCAGGATTTTCAGGCCATCTTGGCCTTCACCTCGTCAGCGACATTCTGCGGCACTTCATCATAGTGCGAGAACGACATGGAATAGCTGGCCCGACCCTGGGTGAAGGAACGCAGCGTATTCACATAACCGAACATGTTGGCCAGCGGGACCATGGCATCGACGGTCTGTGCGTTGCCGCGGCTGTCAGTGCCCTGGATCTGGCCACGACGGCTGTTCATGTCGCCGATGACGTCACCCAGATAGTCTTCCGGGGTCACGACTTCGACCTTCATGATCGGTTCGAGCAGCTTGATGCCCGACTTCTGGGCCGCCTCGCGCATCGCGCCGCGGGCACAGATTTCGAACGCCAGAGCCGACGAGTCGACGTCATGATAGGCGCCGTCATACAGATGGACTTCGAAGTCGATGATCGGGAAGCCGATCAGCTGACCGGTCAGCGCCGTCTCACGGAAGCCCTTTTCGACCGAGGGGATATATTCCTTGGGAATATTGCCGCCCTTGATCTCGTCAAAGAACTGATAGCCCGAACCACGCTCGCCAGGAATGACGGTCGCCTTGATGCGGCCGAACTGACCCGAACCACCCGACTGCTTCTTGTGGGTATAGTCGATGTCGACCTTCTTCGCGAGATATTCGCGATAGGCCACCTGCGGCGCACCGACATTGGCCTCGACCTTGAACTCGCGACGCATACGATCGACAAGGATTTCCAGGTGAAGCTCGCCCATGCCCTTGATGATGGTCTGGCCCGATTCGTGATCGGTCGACACGCGGAAGCTGGGATCTTCGGCCGACAGGCGATTGAGCGCGATGCCCATCTTTTCCTGGTCCGCCTTGGTCTTGGGTTCCACCGACAATTCGATAACCGGCTCAGGGAATTCCATCCGCTCCAGCACGATCGGCTGACGCTCGGCGCACAGCGTGTCGCCGGTGGTGGTTTCCTTCATGCCGGCCAGCGCGATGATGTCGCCGGCAAATGCCTCGTCAACGTCCTTACGTTCGTTGGCGTGCATTTCGAGCATACGCCCGACCTTTTCCTTCTTGTCCTTCACCGAGTTCAGGTAGGTTCCCTTGACGAGCGTACCCGAATAGATGCGGATGAAGGTGAGCGAGCCCACGAACGGATCGTTCATCACCTTGAACGCCAGCGCGCTGAACGGCGCGTCGTCGGTCGCGGGACGGCTGTCCGGCTCGTTGCTGTCCATCTTGACGCCCTGCACGTCCTCAATGTCGAGCGGGCTGGGCATATAGTCGACGACGGCGTCGAGCAGGGGCTGAACGCCCTTGTTCTTGAACGCCGAACCGCAAACCACCGGGACGAACGACTGGTTGAGCGCGCCCTTGCGGATCAGCGCCTTGAGCGTCGCCGTGTCAGGCTCGGTGCCGTCAAGATAGGCTTCCATCGCGGCATCGTCCTGCTCGACGGCCAGTTCGATCAGGTCGCTGCGATATTTCGCAGCCTTGTCTGCCATGTCGGCGGGGATTTCTTCGAAGAAGAATTCGGCACCAAGCGACTCGTCCTTCCAGATGATCGCGCGGTTTTCGACCAGGTCGACCAGACCCTTGAAATCGCTTTCCGTGCCGATCGGGAGATACAGCACGGCGGGACGCGCACCCAGACGATCGATGATCGACTGCACGCAATAATAGAAGTCGGCACCGGTGCGATCGAGCTTGTTGATGAAGCACATGCGCGGGACTTTATATTTGTCCGCCTGACGCCACACGGTTTCGGACTGCGGCTCAACACCGGCAACGCCGTCGAAGCAGGCAACCGCACCGTCGAGCACGCGCAGCGAACGCTCGACTTCAATCGTGAAGTCGACGTGGCCGGGGGTGTCGATAATGTTGATGCGGTGGCCGTTCCAGAAACAGGTCGTCGCAGCCGAGGTGATCGTGATCCCGCGCTCCTGCTCCTGCTCCATCCAGTCCATCGTGGCGGCGCCGTCATGGACTTCGCCGATCTTGTAGGACTTGCCGGTATAATAAAGAATACGCTCGGTCGTCGTCGTCTTGCCGGCGTCGATATGGGCCATGATGCCGATATTGCGATACAGTTTGAGCGGATGGCTGCGGGCCATGATGCTTCTCCGTTGCCGGCGCACCGGCGGTTGGGGATTCGTGTTCTTGCGTGGCCCCTAAACCAATCCGTCCGCCATGGGTAGGCCCACGACGAACGGATGGATTTTTAAGAGCGATAAACGGGGCAACTGTCGATCGACCGCCGCCCCGCCAATCTTTTTACCAGCGATAGTGCGAGAAGGCGCGGTTCGCTTCCGCCATGCGGTGCGTGTCTTCGCGCTTCTTGACCGCATTACCACGGTTGTTGGCTGCATCCATCAACTCACCCGACAGGCGGGCGGCCATGGTGGTCTCGCTGCGGTTGCGCGCAGCGGTGATCAGCCAGCGGATGGCCAAAGCCTGCGAACGCTCAGGACGCACTTCGACGGGAACCTGATAGGTCGCACCGCCAACGCGGCGGCTGCGGACTTCGATGCCCGGCTTGATGTTGTTGAGCGCGTCATGGAACATGCCGATCGGATCCTTCTTGGCGCGAGCCTCGACGGTTTCCAGGGCGCCATAAACGATCGATTCAGCAACGGCTTTCTTGCCGTCCTGCATGATGGAGTTCATGAACTTCGACAGAACCTGATCGCCATATTTGGGATCGGGCAGGATGATGCGCTTTTCGGGGCGACGACGACGTGACATAGTTTGTTCTCCCCTTACTTAGGACGCTTGGCGCCGTATTTCGAACGGCTCTGCTTGCGATCCTTGACGCCCTGGGTATCCAGAACGCCGCGAAGAACGTGGTAACGCACGCCCGGAAGATCTCGCACACGACCGCCACGGATCAGCACGACGCTATGTTCCTGCAGGTTGTGGCCTTCACCAGGAATATAGGTGATGACTTCGCGCTGGTTGACCAAGCGAACCTTGGCCACCTTGCGGAGCGCCGAGTTCGGCTTTTTCGGGGTCGTGGTATAGACGCGGGTGCAAACGCCTCGCTTTTGCGGGTTCGCATCCATGGCAGGGACCTTCGACTTGGCCTTCTGCGGTTCGCGGCCCTTGCGGACCAGCTGGTTGATTGTTGGCATGAAGCCCTTCACCTTTTTCAGTTACTTTACCGCAGTGCCGCTCGCGTTCCTTGCAGCAGGGAAGCATGTGACTTCCAAACAGCAAAGGCCCCGGCGGGTGCAATACCCCCCTGGAGCCGCAAGAGCATCCGGTAATGTTCAGCTCTGTATTGCCCGCGTGGGATGATGCGAGGAGACGAGTCTCTACGCGGCAGACCGCTGGGCAGGCGGGCCTATAGCGATGCCGGGGCAAAGGGTCAAGCCAATCGCCGACAGGCTGGCCATGCCGCTGACCGGGCGGGGCCGATGGAGGCTGGTTAGGGAATTACTAACCCTGCCTGCCCTATTTTGCGCCTGGCACCGACGGGGTGCGTCAACTGGACAGGGCGTGAACGGGCTTTCGACCATCAGTGGCGAATTTCGCCTAGCCGAACGAGAAGCGGCGTTCCAGGCCGAACGCCTGCCCGAATCGCGACGCCATGCCCGCATCCTGTTCATCCTCTCCGCGATTCTCAACACGCTCTTCCTGTTGAGCGACTGGCGCTTTGCCGGGACGTCGCATTTCTGGGTGGCGGTGCCGGCACGGCTGACGGTGATTGTCTGGTCCATCATCTGCCTGTCGCTCTGCCGCCGGATGACCAGCTTTCCGTCGGTCGAGCGCATCTGCTTCGCCTGGCAGGTGGTGACCGCCATCGGCGTGGCCTTCCTCGTCAGTTCGCGCAGTGACATCGCCATCTTCGTCCTCGTCATGCTGCCGCTGGTATTCTATCTGGTCGTTCCCACCAGTTTTCGCGGCAATGTGGGCGGCGGGCTGGGCTGCTGCATCGTCCTGCTGATCGGCTATCTTTCCCCCGCCCCGCTTTCCTCCACCATGCCCGGCATGATCCTGGCCATGCTGATGCTCCATTGCGGCATGTGGATCGCGATCGCCCGGAACAACCGGCTTCAGCGGCAGGAATGGACCGCCGGGCAGTTCGCGCAGGCAGCGCAGACGGCATTGGCGAACAGCCGCGACACGCTGGAACATATGTTCATGGCGGTGCCGCTCCCATTGCTGGTCACCCGCTATGATGGCAGCGTCCTGCGGCTCAACCGTGCAGCGATTAATGCCTATGCGGTGGGGCAGGACGTCCGGCTCGACAATGTCGAACAAACATATGTCGATCTGCCGGTACGCGACGAACTGTTCGCGATGCTCCAGCGCGGCGAGGCGGTCGACAATTTCGAATGTCGCCTGCGCCGCGCCGACGGAGCCCTGCGCCATGCCCTCCTGTCCGCCCGCCCGATCGTGATCGACAGTGAACCTTGCTTCATGACCAGCGTGGTCGACATTACCGAACGCAAGGAGACCGAACGGCATCTGGAACGCCTGGCCATGACGGACGCGCTGACGGGCCTTGCCAATCGCGCGCATTTCATGGCTGCCGTCACGCAAGCAACAACTGCATCGAAAGACCGGGCACAACTGGCCGTGCTGCTCATTGACCTGGACGAATTCAAGCGGGTCAACGATACTGCCGGGCATGATGCAGGCGACGCGCTGTTGTGCGCGGTTGCCGGACGGTTACGTCACGCCCTGCGACCGGGCGATCTGGTTGCGCGGATGGGCGGCGATGAATTTGCCGTGCTGCTGACCCGCCTGCCCGACGCTGATGCGCTGCAGCCCATCCTGGCACGCATTGCCGATCATCTGCACGCCCCGCTCGACTATCGTGGTCGCCCTATCGAATGCCGCGTCAGCATCGGCGTTACGCTGTTCCCCGACCATGGCGAGGATGTAACGGCCCTCGTCAAACATGCCGACATCGCCCTCTATCATGCCAAGAATAATGGCCGGGGCCGTGCCATAATATTTGGGCCTGACCTGCTGGAAAGCTGGGATCGGGAAGCTGCCATGCTTGATCGGGCCCGCCATATTCTGGCGCAGGAACGCCCCTGTCCCTGGTATCAACCCAAGATTGCGCTCGATACCGGCGCGATTGTTGGGTTCGAGGCTTTGTTCCGCTGCCCGACCGATAATGGCAAGGTCATCATGCCAGCCGACATTGCCGCAGCCTTCGAACATCCCGAACTGGGGCCTGCCATCACCGGCCGGATGATAGAGGGTGTCATTGCCGACTGCGTCCGCTGGCGCGACGCCGGGCTGTCGATCGGCCATGTGGCCCTCAACGTGTCAGGCGCGGACCTGAATAATGACAATTTCGTCGATCATTTGCTGGAGCGACTGGCGCAAGCCGGCCTGCCCCCGGCGATAGTCGAGCTGGAAGTTACCGAATCGGTCTTTCTGGGCCGCAATGCTGACCATGTCGGACAGGTGCTGAACCGGCTGAGCGAGGCTGGAGTCTCTATTGCCCTTGATGATTTCGGGACTGGCTACGCTTCCCTGTCCCACCTCAAGCAATTTCCGATCGACATCATCAAGATCGACCAGCGCTTCGTGCGCGATCTGGAGACCGACCCGGACGACGCCGCGATCGTGCGCACGGTGCTGAACCTGGCCTATAGCCTTGGCATTCGCACGGTGGCGGAGGGGGTGGAGAACAGCCACCAGGTCGACTATCTGCGCGCGGGCGGATGCCATTATGGTCAAGGCTATCATTTCGGCGCGGCCATGCCATCCACCGCCATAACGGAGCTGCTGGCGAAACAGGGACTTGCCCGCCCTGCCCGAAAATAGATTGAAACAGTGCGGTTAAAAACTACCATCTGGCTGGAACAAATGACGCAACCGTTCATTTCACCGCGCTGACGCTTCGACTCGTCACGACTCCGCAACGACGGATTCGCCTGTTCGGCAATGCTTTGCTAACGGCTCGACTCGAATAAGAGTGTGGGGTCGCAATTGTCGCAAAAAGCCAAGACGGGGGCATCCGCTCTCCGCGCGCGGTTGAGCGCGCTTTGCCCTGAGCGGGAGATTTTCCTCCGCTCCGGGGGGCAGGTGAAGTTCCTGCGCGTCTCCCGCCGGGCGCAACTGACCGCTATCGCCATCGTCTCTACCGCGCTGATTGGCTGGGGCGGCGCAACCATCTCGATGCTGGCCAACAATGCCTCGGTCGCACAGGAACGCGCGTTTCTTGCGCAGCAGGGCAAGGCCGTCGCCAGCACAGCGAACAAAGTCGCTGACTATCGCAAATCGGTCGAGGATCTGGCGCATGATCTGGAAGCGCGCCAGGATTTCATGGACGACCTGTACAAGACGCATTTCGGTGCAGAGGATGGCAACGCGGCGGGGGCCGATCTGGTCGGCCCGGCCAAGAATGGCGAGAAGGGCAAGCTGACCGCCAAGATCAGCATGGCCCCCGAAGCCGCGCCGCTCGTCCGCCTCGCCCAGCGGCAGCGCCAGTTCGCGATGATGCTGACTGGCGCGGTCGAACGGCGCGCCGACAAGGCCGCTGCCGCGATCCGCAGCTTTGGCCTGAACCCCGACAGCCTGACCCGCAGCGCCGCCCGCGCCCAGGGTGGTCCCTTCGTCCCGTGGAAGGGCGACAAGGGCGCGATGACCGGTGAGCTTGAAGAGCTGGCAAGCGCGCTCAACCGGATGGAATTGCTGGAACGCAGCCTGCTCGCGATTCCCTCAGGCCAGCCGACCACGGCGCCGATGCAAACCAGTTCCTATGGCTATCGCCGCGATCCCTTTAACGGCCATGCCGCCTTCCATGCCGGAATCGACTTTCCCGGCCGCTTTGGGCAGCCGATCAACGCCGCCGCCGGTGGCAAGATCAGCTTTGTCGGCCAGCGCCAGGGCTATGGCAATGTCGTCGAGGTGGAACATGGCAATGGTCTGATGACCCGCTACGCACACCTCTCCGGTTTTGCCAGCCGCGTCGGCCAGACGGTCGCGCGGGGCGATACCATCGGTCGCATGGGATCGACCGGCCGTTCGACCGGCACCCATCTGCATTTCGAGGTCCGGCTGAACGGCCAGGCCATCAACCCGCGCCGTTTTCTGGAGGCCCGCCAAGATGTTCTCCAAGTCCAGCAAATCGCCAAAGCGCGTTTCGCCGATGTCGGCAACCGGGGCTAAAAATACCCCCTTCTCGCTGATCGGCAGCGACGTAACGATCAGCGGCAACCTGACCGCATCGGTCGACCTGCATGTCGATGGCGCGGTTGAGGGCGACATCAGCTGCGCCGCGCTCGTGCAGGGACCAGACAGCCGGATCGTCGGCCATGTCACCGCGCAGAGCGCGCGCCTTGCGGGACTGGTCGACGGGTCGATCACCGCGCAGGAACTGGTGGTCGAAAGCACCGCGCGGATTACCGGCGACGTGCGCTATGAACGGATCACGATCGAACCGGGCAGCCGCATCGAAGGGCATTTCGCGCATAAGGACCATGGCGCGGCCCCGGAACTCAAGCTGATCGCTGGTGACGGCGCGGCCTGACCGGCCGCCTCTCCTAACCACATTTGTCACTGGATGCGGCCGCGCAGCCACGATACCCGTCCCCCGTCACCGATATGGGGAGACGACAGCATGGACACGCCCGATTATTGGCCAGACATACGCCGTTTCCTGATCGGTTTCGCGATCGGCGGCATCGCCATCGGTCTGTTCACGCTGATCAGCATTCAGCCGATTCCCTGACCGGTCAGCCTGTCAGCCAATAAAGGCAGGCACCCAGTCCGACCGCCCACAGCACCAGCACGATAATGACCCCGGCACGGCTGGATGGCCGCTCCGCGCTCTCCGCCGCCTCTGCCCGATAGCGCGCCATCAGCAAAGGCGGGATGGACCGCACCGCCAGCATAATGCCCAGCGGCACGATCAGCAGATCATCGAGCAGACCCAGCACCGGTATGAAATCGGGAATCAGATCGATCGGACTGAGCGCATAAGCGGCCACCAGCAGCGCGATCAGACGCGCGAACCATGGTGTGTCGGCACTGCGCGCCGCGATCCAAAGCGCCACGACCTCGCGTTTCAGCCGCTTTGCCCAGGCTTTGAGCGCGGCCAGCATCCTGGCCTCAATTCACTGGCGCGCGACGGCGATAGCTGAGCGCTTCGGCGATATGGACGCGCCCGACCTTCTCCGCCCCGGCCAGATCGGCAATCGTCCGGGCGACCCGCAGCACGCGGGTATAGCCGCGCGCTGACAGCTTCATTGCGGCGGCGGCCTGCGCCAGCAATTGTCGGCCCGCCTCGTCGGGTCCGGCGACGTCCTCCAGCGCTTCGCCATCGACTTCAGCATTGGTGCGCACTTTGCTGTCGGCATAGCGCGCCGTCTGGACCGCGCGGGCCGCCGCGACGCGAGCGGCAACCTCGGATGATCCTTCGGCGGGCGGTGGCAGCACCAGATCGGCGGCGGTCACCGCCTGCACCTCGACATGCAGGTCAATCCGGTCGAGCAGCGGCCCGGACACCTTCGCCTGATAGTCCGCCGCACAGCGCGGCGCGCGTGAGCAAGCCAGCGCCGGATCGCCCAGATGCCCGCAGCGGCAGGGATTCATCGCGGCAATCAACTGCACCCGCGCCGGGAAGGTGACATGAGCATTGGCGCGGGCGACCGTCACCTCGCCCGTCTCCAGCGGCTGGCGCAGCGAATCCAGCACGGCACGCTGAAACTCCGGCAGTTCGTCTAGAAAAAGCACGCCCAGATGCGCCATGCTGACCTCGCCCGGCCGCACCCGCAACCCGCCGCCGACCAAAGCCGCCATCGACGCGCTGTGATGGGGGTTGCGGAAGGGCCGGGCGCGGCTGATGCATCCACCCTCCAGCGTCCCGGCGACGCTCGCCACCATCGATGTTTCCAGCGCTTCGCCGGGCGTCAGTTCGGGCAATATGCCCGGAACACAACTCGCCATCAGTGACTTGCCAGCACCCGGCGGCCCGACCATCAGCAGATTATGCCCGCCCGCCGCCGCAATCTCGATCGCGCGCTTGGCGGTCTCCTGCCCCTTGACCTGTTTCAGGTCGGCGGTGCGCACGGGCGCTTCAACCGCGCCCGGTTGCGGCGGCGAGAGAGCCGACGTCCCTTTGAAGTGGTTGAGGAGGCTGAGCAGATCGGGCGCGGCGACCACCTCCACCTGCCCCGCCCAGGCGGCTTCGGCCCCCTGCGCGACCGGGCAGACCAGCCCCATATCCTGCTCGCTCGCGTGAAGCGCGGCCAGCAACACGCCGGGCGACGGCGCTGTGCGCCCGTCCAGCCCCAGTTCGCCGACGACGACATAGCCCGACAGCGTCTCGGCATCGATCACCCCCATCGCGCCCAACAACGCGAGCGCGATCGGCAGGTCATAATGCGACCCTTCCTTGGGCAGATCAGCAGGCGATAAATTGACCGTGATACGCTTGGGCGGCAGCGACAGGCCGATGGCGGCGATCGCGTTGCGCACCCGCTCACGGCTTTCGGCCACCGCCTTGTCCGGCAGGCCGACGACGATGAAATTGGGCAGGCCGGGGACCAGTTGGCACTGCACCTCGACGCCTCGCGCCTCCAGACCCAAATAAGCGACCGTCGATACCGTTGCGACCAAGTGACCCCCGCTTCTTCCCGCTATGCGTCAGCCATCCGGCTTTATTTGTCGATCGGCGCGCCCGTCCGGTCCCGCGTCGGTTCATCGGGTCGCCCCTTGAACCCCTGCGCCACAACATACCATTCCACGCTGCCCTTGCGGCTGGCGGGAGGTTTGGCATGTTTGATCGTCGTGAAATTCTTTTTGAGCAGGACCAGTAATTCGCCGTCGGTCCCGCCCGCAAAAACCTTGGCAACGAAGGTGCCGCCCTTGCGCAGATTTTCGACGGCGAACCAGGCCGCCGCTTCGACCAGACCCATGGTACGCAGATGGTCGGTCTGGGCATGGCCGACCGTGTTGGCCGCCATGTCGGAAATCACCAGATCCGGCGCGTCGCCCAGCGCATCGCGCAGCAGCTGCGGTGCCTTGTCATCCATGAAGTCCATTTCGAACAGGGTAACGCCGCCGATCGGATCGACCGGCAACAGATCGATGCCGACCACTGCCGCTTTGGGTGCCAGCTTGCGCACCACCTGCGACCAGCCACCCGGCGCGACACCCAGATCGACAACCGCGCGCGACCCCTTCACGAAATGGAATTTCTCGTCCAGCTCGATCAGCTTGAATGCGGCGCGGCTGCGCCAGCCTTCGGCCTTGGCCTTATGGACATAGGGGTCGTTCAGATGGCGTTCGAGCCAGCGTACCGACTGCGCCGTGCGGCCCTTCGCGCTCTTGACCCGCACCCTGCCAGCACCAGATCCTCTCATATGGCGCCTCTCACATCATTCTCCCGTCGCGGTCCATCAGACCACGCAATATGCCCTCGCGAATGCCGCGGTCCGCAACACCCAGTCGCTCCGCCGGCCAGATGTCGAGGATCGATTCCAGTATCGCGCAGCCCGCCACCACCAAGTCAGCCCGTTCCGTGCCGATGCAGGGCAGTTTCTGCCGTTCGCCCAGCGCCATGGCCGACAGCCGCTCCGAAATGGACCGCATGGATGCGCATGGCACGATCAGCCCGTCAATCGCCTGCCGGTCATACCGTGGCAGGTTGAGGTGCAGGCTGGCGAGCGTCGTCACCGTGCCCGACGTACCCAGCAGTCGTATATCCTGCGCGCCCTGCGGCAGGCGGCGGGCGAGTGGCGAGAAGGCTTCGCTGACCCGTGCGCGCATCCGGTCATAGGCGGCCAGTCGCGCATCGGCATCGTCATGCTCGAATGCCTCGCTCTCGGTCAGCGACACGACGCCCCAGGGCGCGCTCACCCAGTCGACGATGCGCGGAGCGCCCGATGACCCCTTTGAATCGACCAGTACCAGTTCGGTCGATCCACCACCAATATCGAAGATCAAAGCCGGTCCGTTGCCCGGTTCCAGCAAAGCGTGACAACCCAGCACCGCCAGCCGCGCTTCTTCCTCCGCACTGATAATGTCGAGCGCGATGCCGGTTTCGCGATAGACGCGCTGGATGAATTCCGCGCCGTTGGTGGCGCGACGACAGGCTTCGGTCGCGACCGACCGCGCCAGCGTGACATGGCGGCGGCGCAGCTTGTCGGCGCAGACGGACAGAGCCGCGATCGCCCGGTCGATCGCCGCATCACTGATCCGGCCGGTCGATGCCAGCCCCTCGCCCAGCCGTACGATCCGCGAAAAGGCATCGACCACTATGAAGCCGTCAGCCGACGGCTTGGCGATCAGCAGGCGACAATTATTGGTGCCAAGGTCGATCGCGGCATAGGATCGCCGTTCGCGCGCGCCATAAGGCGCAATGCCCCGCTGCGTCGACGGGGGAGGAATGGCCGCAGCCTTGCTCCCATCGCCCGGACCGGAAGGGGCGCGCTTGCCCGCATAACGGCCGGCCGGGCCGGAACTCTGCGGCGATGGGCGGCTCTGCTGCACCATGCCGTAACTCGCTTCACATATCGCCAGCCCCAAAGCGGGACCGGAACTTGGGAACCTGCTTAAGCAGATAAGCGCCAATGCGCAAGGCGCGCGCCCCGACCGACGATCCAAATCGGGAGCCGCGCTGCGGAGCGACCTTTTTCCTGGCCCCTCCCCTTCATCTTCTCGCCCGCCTGTTCTATGGCCACACTCCTATTGCCAAGAGGAAGCCGATTTGATCCTGGACCTTGCCGCTGCCGCTTCGGGTGCGATCCGTTTTGACGATCTGGGCGTCGGCCCGGTGGCGCTCGACCTCGGCTTCTTCACGCTGAAATGGTACAGCCTCGCCTATCTGGCCGGCATATTGATCGGCTACTGGTATCTGCTCAAGCTGATCGCCCAACCCGGATCACCGATGGGTCGCCGCCATGCCGACGACATGATCTTCTATGCGACGCTCGGCATCATCATCGGCGGGCGGCTGGCCTATGTCATCTTCTACCAGCCCGAAATATTGAACAGTCCGCTAGATATCTTCAAGCTGTGGAATGGCGGCATGTCCTTCCATGGCGGCGCAGCGGGCGTGTCGCTCGGCATCCTCTATATGGCGCGCAAGGAGAAGCTCAGCTGGCTGCGCATCCATGATTATGTCGCCTGCACCGTCCCCTTCGGCCTGTTCTTCGGTCGCCTCGCCAATTTCGTGAATGGCGAATTGTGGGGCAAGGAAACCGATGTGCCGTGGGGCATCATCTTCCCGACCGGTGGCCCGTTCGCGCGGCATCCCAGCCAACTCTATGAAGCCGCGCTGGAAGGGATCTTTCTGTTCGCCATCCTGGCCTTCGCCTTCTGGCGCACCCGCGCCCGTTATCAGCCGGGTATGCTCGTGGGTCTCTTCCTGCTGGGCTATGGCGTGTTTCGCTTCGGCGTAGAATATGTGCGAGAGGCGGACGCGCAACTGATGGAGTTCGCCGCCCGCACCGGCCTGCATATGGGCCAATGGCTGTGCGTGCCGATGATCCTGGGCGGCCTCTACCTGATCGCAACGTCGAAGGGGCGTCGCGTGCGGGTGGAACCGATCGCCGGAAGCGCGAGTGTCAGCTGAACCGCTGAGCCTCGCCGAACGGCTCTCGCGCCAGATCGCGGCGGGTGGGCCGATCTCGGTTGCCCATTATATGGCTGAGGCAAACCAGCATTATTACGCCACCCGCGACCCGCTGGGCGCGGGTGGCGACTTTACCACCGCGCCGGAAATCAGCCAGATGTTCGGCGAACTGGTGGGGCTGTGCCTGGCGGACATTTGGATGCGGTCGGGCCGGAGGCGGGGGCCGCTTTATGCGGAACTGGGGCCGGGACGCGGGACGCTGGCGGCTGACGCGCTGCGCGCGATGGAAAGCGCCGCGCTCGCGCCGCGCGTGCATTTTGTCGAGACCAGCCCCACGCTGCGCGAACGGCAGCGTGCGCTGCTCCCTCATGTCACCCATCATGACAATATCGACAGCCTGCCCGATGAAGGACCGTTGCTGATCGTCGCCAATGAATTTTTCGACGCGCTGCCGGTGCGCCAGTGCATCCGCGTTGGCGAGGAATGGCGTGAACGGGTCGTCATCCGGCGGGAACAGGAAGGGCGCTTCATGGCCGTTCCCGGCTATCGCCGCATCGAATCGGGCCTGCCGCCCATCGCCACGCAAGCGCAGGACGGGGCGATCATCGAGACGCCGATCGTGGGTGCGGGCATCGCCTATGCACTGGCGCAGCGGATCGCCAAACAGGGCGGCGCGGCGATCATAATCGACTATGGCTATGCCGGGCCGCTGCTGGGCGACACGCTGCAAGCGGTCAAGGCCCATACCTTTGCAGACCCCTTTGCCGATCCGGGCGAAGTCGATCTGACTACTCATGTCGATTTCACCATGATCGGCAATATGGCGCGACAGGCGGGGCTGCGTGTGTCGGGGCCGGTCGATCAGGGGGCGTATCTGCGCGAACTGGGCATCGACGCCCGCGCCGATCAGCTGGCCCGCACCAGCCCGGCCCGCGCCGCCGAAGTGGAGGCTACCCGCGCCCGGCTGACCGATGCCCACGCCATGGGCAGCCTGTTCAAGGCGATGGCCTGGGTCCATCCCGACTGGGCCGATCCGGCAGGCTTTGGCGACTGATCGCCCTCAATCTTCCTGGTGATAGCGACCCAGTTTGCGGATGAAACCGATAAGACCAGTCTGGCGGCTGCGTTTCATCCGTTCGGCGTGAAGGATGGTCTGCACCCGGCTGAAACAATCGTCGGCATCGACATTGCACAGCACATAATCATAGCCGTCCCAATGCGCGATCTCGCCAGCGGCCCGGGCCATGCGGCCATCAATGACTTCGTCGCTATCGGTCGCGCGACCACGCAGGCGGCGTTCCAGTTCTTCCATCGACGGCGGCAGGATGAACACCCGCACCACATCGCCCCCGGCAATCTGGTGCAATTGCTGCGCGCCCTGCCAGTCGATATCGAACAAGACGTCCTGCCCGCTCTTGAGCATCGCTTCCACCGGTGCGCGCGGGGTGCCGTAGCGCTGGCCGAATACATGAGCCCATTCCAGAAATTCCTGGTCGGCGGTCATGCGGCGAAATTCCGGCAGATCGACGAAATGATAATCCTTGCCGTCGACTTCGCCCGGCCGCATCGGTCGGGTGGTCGCCGACACTGACATGGACATATCCGGCTCGGCCGCGAGCAGCTTGCGCGCGATGGTGGACTTTCCTGCGCCAGACGGCGAGGAGAGAACGAAGAGGACGCCGCGTCGCTTGAAGTCGGGCGTCTCGATCGGGATAGTGTCGGCCATGGCCGCTAGTGCCGCTTGAAGCGGGCTTTTGCAAGAGGGGGAAATGTGGGGATGCGGCACAGGCAGATGGTCCATCGCCGGGGTCTGATCGCCGCGGGGCTGATCGCGCTGCTGACCTGCATCGTCCTGCTGCTGATAGACCGACCGCCCATCTGCACCTGTGGCCGGGTCGAGCTGTGGCATGGGGCGCTCGACAGCGGCAACAGCCAGCATGTCGCGGACTGGTATAGTCTGAGCCATGTCATCCATGGGCTGCTCTTTTACCCCGCTACCCTGTGGCTGCTGCGACGCCGTCCGGTCGGGGTGCGGCTGGCGCTGGCTGTGGCGGTGGAATCGGCTTGGGAGATATCGGAGAATTCACCGATCATCATTGATCGCTATCGAACCGCGACGATCGCGCTGGGCTATAGTGGCGACTCGGTCCTTAATTCGATGAGCGATATTGGCATGATGGCGCTGGGCTTCCTGTTCGCGTCGCGCGCGCCGGTCTGGCTGTCAGTGGCGGTCGCCGTCGGGTTCGAGTTGCTGGCGCTGGCGGTCATCAGGGACAATCTGACGCTCAATGTGCTGATGCTGACCTTTCCTGTGGACGCCATTCGCGACTGGCAGGCCGCGCTTTAGAGTTTGCGGGCCTTGCGCGCGGCGTCGATCGGGACAGGTTCCTTGCTCAAATCAGGCAAGGCCTTGATCGCGCGCTTGCGGTCGACCTCGCGCTTGGCCTCATACATTTTGCCCGCCATATAGGCGCCCGTCACGAAGAGCGCGCCAGCGGGGAAACGCATGATCAGGCGCTTGACGCCCATGCCTGCGATCAGGCCGACGACGCCCTTCTTGCCCGTGTCCGCCGCGACGCGGGCGGCCACGACGGTCGCACCAACGCGCGCTGCCTTGCGCAACAGGCTGGCCTTTTTGGGCGCGGTGACGGTGACGAGCGGGGCTTTGGGGGCGAAGGGCTTTTTCATACTGGGTTAATGTATCGAACGGCGCGCGGTTCCGCCATGCTGATGTGGATCATGTCATATTTTCCGGCCGCACCAGCGCGTCGAAGGTCGCCGCATCCACCAGCCCCAGTTCGAGGCCCGCGGCTTTCAGCGTCTGGCCGGTCTTGTGTGCGTGCTTGGCGATGGCGGCGGCATTGTCATAGCCGATCGCCGGGGCCAGTGCGGTGACCAGCATCAGCGAGCGATCGACAAGTTCGGTAATACGCGGCTCATTGGCCTCCAGCCCCTCGACACAGCGTCCGGCAAAACTGTCCATGCCGACGCTCAGCAGATGGATCGAGCGCAGCACCGCCGCGCCGATCATCGGCTTGAACACATTAAGTTCCAGATGGCCCTGCATCCCGCCGACGGTCACCGCCTGATGATTGCCGATGACCTGCGCCGCGACCATGGTCAGCATTTCGCACTGGGTCGGGTTGACCTTGCCCGGCATGATCGAGCTGCCCGGTTCGTTGGCGGGCAGGTCCAGCTCACCGAGGCCGGAGCGCGGGCCGGAGCCGAGCAGGCGGATGTCATTGGCGATCTTGGTGAGCGCGACGGCCAGCGTGGCGAGGGTGGAGGAGAGATGGACCAGCGGATCGTTGGACGCCAGCGCCTCGAACTTGTTGTCGGCGGTGCGGAACGGCAGGCCAGTGATGGTGGCGATTTCCGCCGCGATCGCGACGTCGAAGCCTTTGGGCGCATTGAGACCCGTGCCGACCGCCGTGCCACCCTGCGCCATCGCCATCATGCCGTGCACGACGGCAGGCTCGATCCGCTTGCGGCTGCGATAGACCTGATGGGCATAGCCGGAAAATTCCTGCCCCAGCGTCAGCGGGGTCGCATCCTGCAAATGGGTGCGGCCAATCTTGACGATATGGTTCCACGCCTTCGCCTTGGCATCGAGCGCGGCATGGAGCCGGTCGAGCGCGGGAAACAGGGCTTTGGTAACCGCCAGAGCCGCCGCGATATGGAGCGCGGTGGGGAAGCTGTCGTTGGACGATTGGCCCAAATTCACACCGTCATTGGGATGCACCGGATGCTTGCCGCCGCGCGTGCCGGTGAGCGCTTCATTGGCGATGCTGGCGATCACTTCATTGACGTTCATATTGGTCTGGGTGCCGCTGCCCGTCTGCCAGATGACGAGGGGGAACTGGTCGTCATGGCTTCCCGCAGCCACGGCGGCGGCTGCGGTTTCGATCGCGTCGGCCTGGGTTGCGTCCAGCCCGTGATCGCGGTTCACCCGCGCGGCGGCCTGCTTCACGATGGCCAGCGCATGGACGATGCCGATCGGCATCCGCTCGACCGGGTCGAACGGGAAATTCTCGATGCTCCGCTGCGTCTGCGCGCCCCAATAGGCGTCTGCTGGCACCTCTATGGCGCCGATACTGTCACTTTCGGTGCGGGTTGCGGGCATTGGAGACGCCTTTCAGTTAAGAGTCATTCGCAAATCTGATGCTGATTTAAGGTGAGGGGAAGGAAATCCAAGGGGTTACAGGTAGAGCGGTGACAGGGGCGGGTTGGTTGGAGGGGATAGAGTGTGAAACTTCGTTAAGTTCGCCCATGTCGCATATGGAGAGTTAGCGCTGGGCAGCGATGTAGGACAGTGGGAATTGCAGGATGGCGGCGAGGTGTGCGCCTGTGTTACAAGGTGTACAGGTTACGAAATGACGGTCCATGAGCGCCAGCACGACGATGACGATCCGGGTGACCCCCGCGCTCAAGGAAAAGCTCGGCCGGTTGGCGCAGGATACGCGCCGCACCCGCTCCTATCTCGCAGCGGAAGCTGTCGAAGCCTATGTGAACCGGGAATTGCAGATCATCGAGGGCATCCAGCGCGGTCTGGCCGACATGAAGGCCGGTCGGGTCACCCCGCATGACGAGGCGATGGCGCGGATTGACGCTGCGATCGCGGCGGCCAGTCCTGATCCCGCATGAAGCGTGTATTCTGGTCGAATGACGCGCTGGCCGATCTTGAATAGCAGGCCGTCCACATTGCGAGGGACAATCCCGCCGCCGCGCGCATAGTTGCCAAGCGGATTCGAGAGGTCGGCGACGGCCTGAGCGCATTTGCGACTGGCCATATGGGGCGCGTCGCAGGCACTTACGAGAAATCCGTCGCGCGCCTGCCCTATGTCATTGCCTATATGCTGAGCGAGGATGATGGGGTGGTGACGATTTTGCGCGTCATCCATACGTCGCGTGACTGGCAGGATGATGTTTGGCCGGGATAGTTTCTGGCTGAGTTGGGTGGGAAGGCGACTGTCGGTTTTCGACGATGGATAGCTTACGCTTGCCACCAGACTATTTCTTCCTCGACACGCCACCGACCCTTGTTGCGCTGCAAAATAGCTCGTCCGCCCCAACTGCAATGGCCTGAGCATTTATTCTCGATGAGTATATGGGCGCGGCCCGCCCTGATTGCTGGGTTACCAAGATAAAGTGTGCCGTTAGGACAGAACGAGAATGCACTCTTCCAACGCAAATGTTTAGGAAGTTTGACTATATCGTTGATCGCGAAACGTCGATCTGACGCGACCCAGCGATGGCTAAATACGCTAAGTCCTTCTGGTGTGGCACCACGCCTGCCAACAAGCGCTTTGTCAAACTCATCATCCAACCCAGCCGTTTCCGGTGCAACACATAGGCGGCTGTCAATCATTCCCTCTAGGGAACTTCTTTCCTGCGGATGCTCCATAAGAAACGCTTTCCGCTGTGCGACAAGGTCGGGCTGTTTGGCGAGAACCGCCGAGATGATCTCCGCTGTTTCGTTCTTGCCCCCCTGCAAAGCCTTTTGATCTCCACAGCCTATCAGCAAGAGAAATAGCACTGCGACCGACCCAATCCTTTTCATGTTGGGATGCTGCCTCGCTTAACGAGTGTCTGCAACTGAGAATGTTCACGGCATTGCGAACGGCCGGGAGGTCGTCACCCGCCAAATGACAAGCCATCATCCTGACAAAACGTCAGGATCCAGGGTCGTAAGCGCCGCTCTGGATCCCGGATCAAGTCCGGGATGACGAAAGGGGGGGGACGGTCGTGCGAATAGGCGCGGCCTAACCGCCGCTCGCGCCTACTTCTTCTTGCCGAAGTCCACCGTTACCACGTTGGAGCCATCTTCTGCCACGACCTGCGGGCCGTCATTTTCGGCCTCATCATGGGGTTCGGGCAGGGCGTCGCCCGCGACCTGGAATTGCAGCGCGAAGTTGACGGCGGGGTCCACGAAGGCGGTGATGGCGGCGAAGGGGATGTTGAGGTGGGCGGCGACCTGGTTGAAGGTCAGGCTGACTTCGAAATGATGGTCGCTGACTTTCAGGTCCCAATATTTATTCTGGAGGACGATAGTCATTTCGTCCGGGAAGCGCTCGATCAGTCGCTTGGGGATATCGACGCCGGGGGCTTGGGTCTTGAAGGTGATGTAGAAATGGTGGCTGCCGGGCAGGCCGCCGCTGGCCTGCACCTCTCCCAGCACGCGGCCGACGACGGCGCGCAGGGCTTCCTGCACGATTTCGTCATAGGGAATCAGGCTGTCGGGCAGGTCATCGCTCATGGGCCAATGTCCTAACGGCGCGAAACAGGGGGTCAACCCCCGCGCCTCAGATTGCAGGTCCAGATTGCATGACGCGCGCCACGCGCTATAGGGCCACCATGCGCACGGCCGAGATTCACCGCAACACGGCGGAAACCCAGATCGACGTAACCGTCAACCTTGACGGCACGGGTCTTTATACGGTGTCGACGGGCATCGGCTTCCTCGACCATATGATCGAGCAATTGTCGCGGCACTCGCTGATCGACATGACAGTCAAGACCGTGGGCGACCTGCATATCGACCAGCATCACACGACCGAGGATACCGCAATCGCCATCGGCGAGGCAGTGGCCAAGGCGCTGGGCGACAAGCGGGGCATTTCGCGCTACGGATCGGTCTATTCGCCGATGGACGAGACGCTGACGCGGGTGGCGCTCGACATTTCCGGGCGGCCCTGGCTGGTGTGCAAATTGCCCTTCACGGTCGAGAAGATCGGCGAATGGGACGCGGAGATGGTGGAGCATTTCTTCCACAGCTTCGCGCAGGCCGCCGGCATCACGCTGCACATCGAATTTCTCTATGGCAGCAATAATCACCATATCGTCGAAAGCGCGTTCAAGGGGCTGGCCCGCGCGTTGCGGCAGGCGGTGGAGATCGACCCGCGCAAGGCCGACGCGATCCCGTCGACCAAGGGGATGTTGTGAATTCGCCGATCGCGCTGATCGACTATGGCGCGGGGAATCTGCATTCGGTCTATAATGCCCTGCGCAAGGCGGGGGCGGACGATGTCGTCATCACCGCTGACGCCGATGTGGTGGCACGGGCCGACCGGATCGTGTTGCCGGGCGTAGGCGCGTTCCGGGCGTGCCGCGATGCGCTGGTCGCAATCCCCGGCATGGTCGAGGCGATGGGCGAGGCCGTCCATAGGCGCGGCGTGCCGTTTCTCGGCGTATGCGTGGGGATGCAGTTGCTGGCCGAGGCTGGCGAGGAATTCGGGCGGCATGAGGGGCTGGGCTGGGTTCCCGGCACGGTGCGGTTGATGCAGCCGGGCGACGCCAGCATCAAGGTGCCGCATATGGGGTGGAACGATGTCGTGCTGAATGGCGCGCCGCCTCTGCTGGAGCCGGGCGAGGCCTATTTCCTGCACAGCTATCATTTCGAGGCGACCGATCCGGCGCATGTCGCGGCCGTGACCGACCATGGCGGCCCGCTGGTCGCGGCGGTGGCGCGCGACACGATCATCGGTTGCCAGTTTCACCCGGAAAAGAGCCAGAGCTATGGCCTTTCCTTCCTGTCGCGCTTTCTGGAGTGGCGCCCTTGAGCCTCATCGTCTTTCCCGCCATCGATCTGAAAAACGGGCAGGTCGTGCGCCTGGCCGAGGGGGATATGGACCGCGCGACCGTCTATGGCGACGATCCGGCGGCGCAGGCGGCCTTGTTCGCGCAGGCGGGCGCGCAGCATCTGCATGTCGTCGATCTGGACGGCAGTTTTGCCGGCCATGCGGTCAATGCCGCGGCGGTCGAGCGGATTGTCGAGACCTTTCCGGGCCATGTCCAGCTGGGCGGCGGCATCCGCAACCGGGAGTCGGTGGAACGCTGGTTCGACCTGGGCGTATCGCGCATCGTCATCGGCACGGCGGCGCTGAAAGACCCGGCCTTCGTCAAGCTGGCGGCGCGCGATTTTCCCGGCGGGATCGTCGTGGCGGTCGATGCGCGCGACGGCTTTGTCGCGACCGACGGCTGGGCGGAGAAATCCGACATGCCGGTGATCGACCTGGCGCGGCGGTTCGAGGATGCGGGCGTCGCCAGCCTGCTCTTCACCGATGTGGGCCGCGACGGGATGCTGAAAGGTTGCAATGTCGAGGCGACGGTCGATCTGGCGCGGGCGACCGACATTCCGGTGATCGCCAGCGGCGGCGTGGCGGGGATTGCCGACATTCGCGTGCTGAGCCTGCACGCCGACGATGGGATTGAGGGCGTGATTACCGGGCGGGCGCTCTATGACGGGCGGCTGGACCTGAAAGTCGCGCTGGCCGTGGCGCAGGCGGCGGCGTGACGCCATGACCGTCCGTACCCGCGTCATTCCCTGTCTGGACGTGGCCAATGGGCGCGTGGTCAAGGGCGTGAATTTCGTCGATCTGCGCGATGCGGGCGATCCGGTCGAGCAGGCTAAGCTGTATGATGCGGCGGGCGCGGACGAGCTGTGTTTTCTGGACATTACCGCGACGCATGAGGCGCGCGGCACGATCCTGGACGTGGTGCGGCGTACGGCCGAGGTCTGCTTCATGCCGGTGACGGTGGGTGGCGGGGTGCGGACGCCGGAGGATGCGCGCGCGCTGCTGCTGGCAGGCGCGGACAAGGTGGCGGTGAACAGCGCGGCGGTGGCGCGGCCCGAACTAGTCGCCGATATTGCTGATCGCTTTGGCAGCCAGTGCATCGTGGGTTCCGTTGATGCGCGGCGGGTCGGCGAGGGGCGTTGGGAAATCTTCACCCATGGCGGGCGCAAACCCACCGGGATCGACGCGCTGGACCATGCGCTGCGGCTGGCGGAACTGGGCGCGGGCGAATTGCTGGTGACGTCGATGGATGGCGACGGAACCAAGGCGGGCTATGATCTGGCGCTGACGCGGGCGATTGCGGACGCGGTATCGATCCCGGTCATCGCCAGCGGCGGCGTGGGGACGCTGGACCATCTGGTCGAGGGCGTGACGATCGGCCATGCCAGCGCGGTGCTGGCGGCGTCGATCTTCCATTTCGGGCAGCATACGATCGCTGAGGCGCATCGCGCGCTGGCGGCGGCGGGCGTGCCGGTGCGTGGCACCAATCTGGCCGAGGCGTGAGGACGGACATGCGCGAAACCCTGCACCATCTGGAACAGACGATCCGCCAGCGGCGCTCGACTGATCCGTCCACCTCCTATGTCGCCAAGCTGACGGCGCGGGGACGGGCTAAGATTGCGCAGAAAGTGGGCGAGGAAGCCGTCGAGACGGTGATCGCCGCGATGGCGGACGACCGGGCGGGCGTGGTTGGCGAAAGCGCGGACCTGCTGTTCCACCTGCTGCTGCTGCTCGCCGACCTCGACATTTCGATCGACGATGTTTGCGACGAGCTGGAGCGGCGCGAGGGCGTGTCGGGCATTGCCGAGAAGGCATCGCGCCCCGCGGACTGATTATCATCGGATAGATATTGCGCCCGCTGCGTTCTGGCCTAGCCTCATGGGCGGGACAGGGAGTGGAGAGCATGATGATACGGACGGTAATCGGCGGCCTGCTGGGCGGCTTTGCGATGTTTATCACAGGCTTCATCTTCTGGGGCACGCCGCTGAGCGCGCTGGCGATGAGCCGCGCCGAGGGGCAGGCGAGCGCCAATTTGCAGGCGGCGCTGGCGCAGGCGCTCAACACGACCGGCACCGGCGTCTATACCATCCCCGATCCGGCGACGGCCGAAGGCACCATCCTATATGGCAAGGGTCCGGTCGCGCAGATTTTCTACAATAGCAGCGGCTTTCCGGTGATGGACAGCGCCAGCCTGATCGGCGGGCTGATCCTGGCGCTGGTGGTGGGCGTGCTGATCGCGCTGGCGCTGCGGTTCGTCACCACCGGATTTGCAGAGCGGGCGCGGGTCAGCCTGATCTTCGCGCTGGCGGGGGTATTGTGGATGCATGTCGGGCAATCCGTGTTCAACCATGCGCCCTGGGGCTATATTCTCTATCTGGGGTTCAGCGATTTCGTCGCGCTGGCGGTGGCAGGGCTGATCGCGGCCAAGCTGATGGACGGGGCGAAACCCGCGGTCGGGACGGTGCATTAAGCCGCCGCTTCCTGCGCCATGCGGATCATGCAGGCGGCGTGGCGGTGGGCGACGGCCATGCGGTCCTCGCCATAGCCGCCGCCCATCGTGCTGGCGACGGGGATGGCCCGCACCCTCGCCTGGCGCATGACATAGCGGTCGCGCGCATCGAGGCCCGCGTCGGTCAGGGCCAGCCGCCCCAACCGGTCGTCGCCATGGGGATCGACCCCGGCCTGATAAAGGATGAGGTCGGGCGCAAAATCGTCCAGCACGGGCGGCAGCGTGTCGTAGAGGATGGCGAGATAGGCGGCGTCCTCCACCCCGTCGGGCAGGCCGATGTCGAGGGTCGATCGCGCTTTTCGCACCGGGAAATTTTTTTCCGCGTGGATCGACAAGGTGAAGATGTCCGACCGGCCCGCCAGCAGCGACGCCGTGCCATCGCCCTGATGCACGTCGAGGTCGAGGATCAGGATACGGTCCGCCTCCCCCTCCGCGATCAGCCGGTTGGCGGCGATGGCCAGGTCGTTGAACACGCAATAGCCCGCCCCGCTATCGGCCAGCGCATGGTGGCTGCCGCCTGCGGCATTGGCGGCAAAGCCATGGATGCGCGCCAGCTGCGCCGCCGCCCATGTGCCGCCGGGCGACAGCAGGGAGCGACGCATCACCCGCTCCGTCACCGGAAAGCCGATGCGCCGTTCCTTGGGCGGCGGGACGGTAAGGGTCAGCACCTCCTCCACATAGTCGGGATCATGCACCGCCTCTATCCAGGCGCGCGGCATCGGATCGGGGGTGTGGAGCGTCATGGGCGGCGCTATTTCGCGCAGCGCCTCCATCACCAGACCATATTTGTCGAAACGAAAGCGGCTGCCGGGTGTTGCGGGAGAGACATAGGCAGGATGGTGAACGACGTGCAGCATGATCTTTTCCGCTATCGTGATTTGAACGGTGGCCGCTTTGCGCTATCTGGTCCAGCATGAACCGTCCCGACATGATCCGTTTTTCGATGCTGGCCCTGCTGAGCGCCAGTGTCCTTAATGCCAGCACCCTGCCCGCTTACGCCCAGACGCCGGTAACGCAACCCCCGGCCACCGCGCCGACGCTGCCCCCGGCCATGGTGCAACCGGTGCCGCCCGCACCATTGCCAGCGCCCATCCCGCCGCTTTCGGCGGCGCAGGAGGCGTGGGCGAATGGCTGGCTGCGTGGTGGCGCGGAACAGGGGCTGATGGCGCGCAGCAAGGCGACCGCCAGCCTGACCGGCGAAGCGCTGGTCAATGCGGTGCTGGACCGGGCCAAGGCGCTGTCCACCGGGCGGGTCGATACCGCCGATTTCCTGGAGATATGGGCGTTGCGCCCCGAACGGTTCGATCCGCGCCCAGGGCTGGCCAAGGCGGTGGCCGAGGATCGGCTGGCGCAATGGGCAAACGCGCTGACGCCGCCCTATGCGGGCTATGACGGGCTGCGCAAGGGGCTGGCCACCTATGAGGCGATCCGCGACAAAGGCGGCTGGCCAGTGCTGACCGCGACATCCGCGCCGATGGTGGTGCGCGCGCGCATCGCGCTGGAGGACAAGAGCGTCACGCCGACCGAAAATCTGACCGACGTGCTGCAACGGGCGCAGCGGCGCTATGGGCTTAATCCCACGGGTCTGCTCGATGCACGAACGCTGGCGGCGCTCAATGTCAGCGTGGATGACCGGATCGCCGCGATCATGGCCAATATGGAGCGGTGGCGCTGGATGCCGCGCCGCCTGCCGGTCAACCGGGTGCAGGTGAACATCGCCGCCGCCGTGCTGACCGTGTTCCAGGGCGACCAGCCGGTCACGTCGATGCGCGCGGTTACCGGCAGCCCGCAAAATGCGACGCCGATGCTGACGTCGAACATCCATTCGATCGTGGTCAATCCGCCATGGAACGTGCCGATGTCGATCGCCAATCGGGAGCTGTTCCCGAAGGGTCGCGCGGCGCTGGCAAGGCAGGGCTACAAGATCATCAAGACGCCCGAAGGCGGCGAACGGATCGTCCAGCCCGCCGGCCCGAACAGCGCGCTGGGGCGGTTGAAGTTCGACTTCGCCAATCCGTTCGCCGTCTATCTGCACGACACCCCGTCGCGCGGCAAATTTGCGAGCTATGACCGGCTGGCCAGCCATGGCTGTATCCGGCTGGAAAAGCCGGTGTCGCTGGCCGAGCTGATGGTGGCGAGCGACCCGGAACTGAACGGGCAGATCCAGACGCTGATCGACGCGGGCAAGACCCAGCGCGTGTCCCTGCCGCAGGAAGTGGCGGTCTATCTGCTCTACTGGACCGCCTTTGCCAGCAGCAACGGAACGATGAGTTTCCGCGCCGACCCCTATGGCTGGGACAAGTTGCTGGCCGACAAGATCGAGGCGTCGAGCCGCCGGGCCGATCCCACCGCCCTCCCCTCCCCCACGATCGCATCGAAGGACTGACCACCCATGCGCAAAATTGCCCTGTTCGCCCTTGCCGGTGCCCTTGCCCTGTCCGCCTGCGGCAAGAAGGAAGAAGAGCCGACCGCGACCAATAATCTGGTCGAGCCGCCGGTCGAAAATGTCATCATCGAGGAGCCGGACGCGGTGCTGCCGCCGCCGTCCAACAATGCCGTCGCGACTCCGGCCGCGCCGCCTCCGTCCGTGTCGGAACAGCAGCAAATTCAGGATGATGCCGACGCCACCGGCATGACCGCACGCCTGCCCCAGGAAGGCGAAGAGAGCCAGCCCGTGGACGAAGCGAGCGGTTCCGCCCCATAAGGCGCATCGCCCCGCTCTTGGAGCGGGGCTGCGACTTTGCTATATTGGCTTCATGGATCGCCGCAATTTCACGAAGTTCGCTGCAAGCGGACTCGCCTTTTCGTTTCTATCCGACAGCATCGGCCGGGCGGCCGTGCCAGTGGTGGCATCGCCTTTGCCTGCCTCCGCGCCTGTGCCAGCGACGCCGGTTGTGCAGCCGGTGGCGGCCAAGCCCTATGCGTCGCTGCTGGAACGCGCCAAGGCCGCGCTTGACCGGCATGGCGACGCCTTCACCCTGCGCGACCGGGTGGCGATCGCCGATTTCAATGCGCCGTCCAAGGATTTGCGCTTCCACATCGTCGATCTGATCGGGGGGCAGAGCAGCAGCTATCTGGTCGCCCATGGCCGGGGGTCGGACCCGGCGCATAGCGGCTGGCTCCACAGTTTTTCCAACGAACCCAATTCGCTGGCCAGCAGTTCGGGCGCGTTCAAGACCGGCGAGCAATATATCGGCCAGCATGGCCGGGCGATGCGGCTCATTGGGCTGGACCCGCAGAACAACAATGCCGAACCGCGCGCCATCGTTGTCCATGGCGCGGACTATGTGGGCGAGGACCATATCGCCACCTGGGGCAAATGCGGGCGCAGCGAAGGCTGCTTCGCGGTCGCGCCGCACATGCTGCCGCAATTGCTGGGGCTGCTGGGCAGCGGGCGGTTGCTCTATGCGGACAAGATCGGGGTTGCGAGTTAGCTTTTCCAGCGTCATCCCAGCGAAAGCTGGGATCTCTTTTCTTCCGGCGCAGGATTGCGAAGAAAAGCGGGATGCCAGCTTTCGCTGGCATGACGGGAGACAGGGGCGATGCGCCACCCGCTCCCGACAAACATATTACCCCGCCTTAGCACCAGTCAGCGCTTCAGCCGCAGGCTTGTTGGTCGCGTCGACCGAGCCGTCGGCCAGCATCGTCTTGCTCAGAGCCACTGCTTCGGCCTGGAGCGCCGTATCGGTGCTGGTCTGGCTTGCGCCAATAAGGGCGGAGAGGAGGATGTTCTTCGTCACCTTGTCCGCCGCATTTTCGGATGCCGACTTGCGGGCCAGACCCAGCGCTTCGGTATAGAGCGGGGCGGAGCCGACCTTATCCTGCGCGGCGAGTTTCTGGTTGCCCATCTGGATCAGGATGCCCGCCAATATGTTGCGGCTGGCGGCATCAGTGGGCTTGGCTTCCACCACCTTGCGCCAGTGCGGCACCGATTCGCCGTACAGTGCGATCACCTTGTCCATCTGGCCCAGCGCGCCATAGGCAGCGGCATCGGCATAGAGCGCGTTAGCGAGGAAATTGACATTGTCGATCTTCGACGGGTCCACCTCTACCGCGGTGCGGATGGCGGGGAGCGCGGCGTCATATTTGGCGACGGCCCCGGCATTGTCGCCGGCCTGCTGGGCGGCTTGTCCGGCGGTAAACTGGGTCACTGCGCTGTTGAAGGCAGCGATCTGCGCCGGGGTCATCTGCGCGGCGGCGGGAGCGGCCTGGGCTGCGGGGGTGTCCTGCGCCAGCGCGGGGGTGGCAAGTGCCAGCGGTGCGGACAGGCTCATCAAAGCGATCAGGGCGGTCTTGGCCAATGTCAGGGTCTCCTTGGTCGTTGCGGTCAGCAGTTCCCAAAGACAATGAACGAAGGCGCAGGCCGGTTCCCAGATGGTCAGGGGCGGCTCATCGCGCAAAACGCTCCAGCTATGGCAAAATCGGCGGCGCGCCGGGCGTTGCGGGCGGCGGCCTGCGCATCCTCGCCCCATTGTTCGATCTGCCACGCCTCGTCGATTTCTGCGGCCTGCCAGATGGCGCCCAGATCATGGCCGCCATCGACAATGGCGAGGCCGCAGATCAGCGATCCGCTGAGGTTCACCAGCGTGGAGAGGCCAGCGAGCAGGAAGGGATCGAAGGCCGCGACCGCCGCGCCGAGCCGGGTGAGCGTCTGTGCAGGCTGGTCGACCGGCCAGATGCCCTGGGTCACGACGAAGGCGATGTCATAGCGCGCCCGCGCCCAGTCGAGCAGCGGATCCCATGCTGCCGCCTGCCGCTCCACCAGAGTTTGCGGCGCTTCGGCGCGGTAGCAAAGCAAGTCGCTCTCGCCATAGCGGGCGATGCCGGCGGCAAAGCTGGCATGGTTGGGGACGATATGGTCGATCGCGGCATTGGCAAGGCCGGTGAGCGGCATGGTGGCGGGATCGACGCTCTCCCCCTGCGCGCGCCATTCGGCAGCCACCGCGTCGGCCAGTGCGGGCGTGGGCAGCGCCAGCAGCGCGCGGGCGGGGGTGCGAACCGGGCGGGTGTCGAGCTGGATGGCAAAGCCCTCGTCAGCGGGAACGACGGCGACGTCCTTGTAAAAGCGCTTCATGGCTTGGTGCGCTTGAACAGGGCCAGCATCAGGCGGGGCACGATCATGAACTGGAACAGGCCGACGACGACCATGATCGCGCCGAACGCCTTGGCCTTGTCCCCCTGCACCCAGGTGAAGCGCTGCATGATGGCGAGGAAGCCGAACATGACGATGAACGCACCCGACAGGCGGAACAGGCCGATGGCGAAATGGCGCTGGCGGGCGATCTTTTCGGGATCAACGGGGGGTGGAGGCGGAAAGTCGGTCATGGCGCGCCGATATGGCCGCGCAATTGCGCGCTGTCCATGGCCACGGCTTGCGCGCCCGCCGCGATCAGCTCGTCCGGCGCATGATAGCCCCAGGCGACACCGATGCTGCGGACGCCTGCGGCCATGCCCATGTCGATGTCGAAGCTGGTGTCGCCGATCATGACGGTAGTGTCGGGCGCGGCCCCGGCTTCGGCCATCGCGGTCAGCAGCATGGAGGGGTGCGGCTTGGACGGGTGGCGATCGGCGGTCTGGAGCGTGACGAAGCGGTCGATCAGGCCATGATGGGTAAGGCACAGCGCCAGGCCGCGATCCGACTTGCCGGTGGCGACGCCCAGCAGCCAGCCCGCCCGATCCAGATCATGCACCAGATCGGCAATTCCGGGATAGAGCGGTTCGGACACGGCATTTTCGCGCCGCATCGCCTGAAACGCAAGCTTATAGCGCTCCGAGAGATGATCATGGAAATCCGCCTCCGCATCGGGCAGCAGCCGGGCCATGGCGTGAGGCAGCGAGAGGCCGACAACCGAGAGGATGGCGAGGCGATCCGGCGCGGCAAGCTTCGCGTCCTCGAACGCGCGGGCCATGGCGGCGCAGATATTATGCTGGCTATCGACCAGCGTGCCGTCGCAATCGAACACGACCAGGGGGTTGGGCATCGACGCTGTCCCTATTCGCCCCCGCCGCGTGAGCGCCGCTCGCCCTTGCGGTCCTTGCGCACCTGCTTGGCGTGCTGGCGCGCGAACTTTTTTTCATCCTCGCGCGTGGGGCTGCGGTCGATCTCATCGTCCAGCGGCATGTCGCCGAGGCTCAGGTCAAAGCCGAGATCGGCGAGGCTGGAGGCGAAATGGGCGGGCAGATCCGCCATCACGTCCACCCGGCCACCATCGGGGTGATCGACCCGGATGCGGCGGGCGTGGAGGTGCATCTTGCGGCTGATCGTGCCGGTCAGGAAACTGTCCTTGCCGCCATATTTGCCGTCGCCGACGATCGGGTGGCCGATCGCGGCGAGATGGACGCGCAGCTGGTGGGTGCGGCCGGTATAGGGTTGCAGCTCGACCCAGGCGGCGCGGTTGCCCGCCCGTTCGATGACGCGATAGCGGGTGCGCGCGGGCAAGCCTTCGGCTTCATCGACATGCATTTTTTCGCCGCCGGTGCCGGGTTGCTTGGCCAGCGGCAGTTCGATCATGCCGTCTGCGATGGCAGGCACGCCGATGACCAGCGCCCAATAGACTTTGCGCGCGGTGCGGCTGGAGAAAGCCTTGGCAAAATGGGCGGCGGCGCGGCTGGAGCGGGCCAGCAGCAGCGCGCCCGACGTATCCTTGTCCAGCCGGTGAACCAGCTTGGGCCGCGATTCGGCGTTGAAGATGAGGCCATCGAGCAATTTGTCGACATGCTCGTCCGTCTTGGTCCCGCCCTGCGTGGCAAGGCCGGGCGGCTTGTTGATGACGATCGCCTGCGCGTCGCGGTGGATCACCATCTCCTGCACATAGGCGATCTCGTCCGGGGTCAGGTCGATGACCATCGCGCGCTTGGCGGGGCGTTCGGAGGGCGCGGCCTTGGCTTCGGCGGGGGGGACGCGGATCATCTGCCCCTCGGCGATGCGATCGCCCGGCGCGGCGCGTGCGCCGTCGATGCGCAACTGGCCGGTCCGCGACCAGCGCGACACGATGTTGAAGCCGACATCGGGCAGATGCCGCTGGAACCAGCGGTCGAGGCGGATGCCGTCATCGTCGGGCTGGACCCGATATTGGCGCACGTCGAGCGAGACGCCCTTGGCTGCCGATGGCTTGGGCGCGGCGGCCTGCACCACGGGTGCGGCCTTGGCGACTGCGAGCTTGGCGGCGGGCTTTTTCGGGCCGGACTTGAAGGGCGGCTTGAAGGCGGGCTTGCCGCCCTCCCCCTTGCGCGCGGTCGCGGCCTTTGCGCCGCCACGGGCGCGGCCGGGCGCGCCGGACGGTTTGCCGGGGGCTAGTTTACCGGCAGCGGGCTTGCCGAAGGCTTTGCCGGGCGCTGCTTTGCCAGCGGCGGCTTTGCCGGGCGCAGCGGGTTTGCGACCGCGCGGGGCGTCGCTCTTGCCGGGAGGACGACCCTTCATGCCACGACACTCCGCATCAGCGACAGGCCCAGCGCCAGCGCCACGACGGCGCCGATCACCGACGCCAGCGCATAAGCGAGCGCGACAATGAACTGACCGCGCTCGATCATCAGCAATGTTTCCAGGCTGAAGGCGGAGAAGGTGGTGAAGCCGCCCAGCACGCCGACACCCAGCAGCAGCCGCATCGGTTCGCCCGAAGTCAGGCTGCCGCGCGCCAGCCAGCCAGCCAGCAGGCCCATGGCGAAACCGCCGATCAGATTGGCCGCGAACGTGCCCCACGGCCAGGTCGCGCCCGGCGTCATCGCGCCCAGGAAACGGCCCAGCTGGTAGCGCAGCGCAGCGCCCACCGCGCCACCGCCCATAACAAGGAAAATATTGGTCATGCCGCTGCCCCTACAGCGATTGCGTCAAAGGGGAAAGGTCGCATCTGCGCGCCATTGCCCCTCCAGCACGCCCTGCGGGCGCGGTCCCCTTCCCCACGCCTGCGGCGCAGGGAGGATTTGGGGCTTATTTGCCGTTGTCGGCGATGATGTCGACGCTGGTCTTGCCGCCGGCTGCGTCGGTGAAGAGGATGAAATAGGCGCTGCCATCGGCCTTGCGCGTGCCGCCCAGCACATGATCGCCGCCCAATATCTTATGTTCGCCGTCATAACCGGCGCGGCGGGCGAGGGTGTAATAATAGTCCATCACACCCTGCCGCGGCGCGGGTGTCACGAAACTGGCGGCGCGCAGGGTGCATCCATTGCGTTCCGCGCCCGCCGCTTCGGTCAGCTGCGCACCGGGATAGAGGGTGAAGGGATCGGGCAGGCGCTGCGCCCATTCCATGCCGTAAGCGAGCTGCTTGCTGCAATTGGCGTTGCCGCCGTTGCGCGACGCCTGTTCGCGGGCAACTGCGCCCAGGGTGACGGTCGATGCCATGGCCTCGCCCGCGCTGGGTGCGGGCGCGGTGAGCAGCTTGCCGCCTGCCTGTTGCAGCGCGGCGGCCTGCGCCTTACCCGCGTCGCCACCAAGCAACGGCACCGCACCATTGGCGGGGCGATCGGCTGGGCGCACGGCGTTGCGGTTGGACTGGCCGACCAGCTGGGGATCGACGATGATCGGGTCGGCCAGCGCGCCTTTCGGCGCCGGATCTACCGCATTGTTGGTGAGTTGCGCATCGAGCGCGGCGAGGCTGGCATCCTTGTTCCCCTTGCCACAGGCGGCGAGCGCCAGCGTCAGCGTGATGATGGAAACGGACCTGAAAAACGCCATGCTGCACTCCTTCGTAAACAATGCATGAAGAGTGCGGGTTAATTTTTCGTTAGGAGTTTTGGTGAATCGCGGGAAAATTCCGCATCATCGGGCCAGTTTCTGCTTACTGGCCTGCCTGTTTGCCTTGTGGCCACCCGGCGGAACGGCCATTAAAGCTGGATGCTAAATATATTATCCGGCTTTATCGGCCTTGTCACCCTGGTCCTGATGATCCCAGCCTTCATTCCGTTGCTGGGCGCACTGAACTGGCTGCTGGTGCCCATGGCGCTGTTCGGCGCGGTGATCGGCATGATCTCTTCGCGCAATGGCGGGCGCAATTTCTGCCTGATCGTCGCGGCCTTTGGCGCTTTGCGGCTGTTCCTGGGCGGGGGGATTTTCTGAACCCGACGCATAATTATACGCGCAATGGCCTGATCGCTGCGATCGTCGCCTATACCGCCTGGGGGCTGCTGCCAATCTTCTTTCGGCTGGTCCATCATGTCGATCCGATCGAGATCGTCACCCAGCGGGTGCTGTGGTCGCTGCTGCTGATCCTCATACTGCTGGTGGCGCGGCGGGGGCTGGCCCCGCTCATATCGGCATTGCGCGAACGGCGGCTGATCGTGCCGCTGGCCGCTTCGGCGCTGATGATCGCGATCAACTGGCTGACCTATGTCTGGGCGGTCAATGACGGGCATGTCGTCGCAACGAGCCTGGGCTATTTCCTCAACCCGCTGGTCAATGTCGCGCTGGGCGTGCTGGTGTTGAAGGAGAAACTGCGGCGGTCGCAAATGCTGGCGATCGGCGTGGCGGCAGTGGGTGTTGCGATCCTGGCGGCGGCGGCGCTGACGACGTTGTGGATCAGCCTGACACTGGCGATCAGCTTTGCTTTCTATGGCCTGTTGCGCAAAATCACGCCAGTCGCGCCGATGACGGGCCTTGGCGTCGAAACGCTGCTGCTGACGCTGCCAGCCATTGCTTACCTGATCTGGGAAGCGGGCCATGGCGGGGTGAGTTTCGGACAGGATGCCGGGACGACCGCGCTGCTGGTGATTTCCGGCGCATTGACGACGGTGCCGCTGGTGCTGTTCGCCATGGCGGCGCAACGGCTGCCCATGGCGACACTGGGAATCTTGCAATATCTGGCCCCGATGCTGCAATTTTTCTGCGGCGTCGTGCTGTTCGGCGAGACATTGAGCCAGGGCCAGATGCTGAGCTTTGGCCTAATCTGGATCGCGCTGATCCTGTTTGCGACCGACGGCGTGCGCATGGCCCGGCGGAACCGGGCGGCGACGGTTTAATTTATCCCCGTTCGTTTCGAGCGAAGTCGAGAAACGTTGGCGCAGTGTTCGCGTTTCTCGACACGCTCGAAACGAACGGAGGTGGGTGTCAGGAAAACTCGGTCGCCTCGAAGCGCACCGCTTCGCCCACAGCTTCGTTGGCCAGCGCATCTTCCCACATCACGCGATGGCCGCGGATGATGGTGCCGATCGCCTTGCCGGTCAGCTCCATCCCCTCGAACGGGGACCAGTTGCAGCGGGAGGCAAGCCAGTCGCTGCCCACGGTCCAGCGCTTTTTCAGGTCCACCACGGTGAAGTCGGCGTCATAGCCAAGCGCGATCCGGCCCTTGCCGACCAGCCCGAACACACGTTGCGGGCCGGAGGATGTCAGTTCGATGAAGCGGCGCAGCGTCAGCCGCCCCTCCGCCACATGATTGAGCAGCAACGGCACGAGCGTCTGGACGCCGGGCATCCCGCTGGGACTGGTGGGATAGGGTTTGGCCTTTTCCTCGATCGTGTGGGGGGCGTGATCGCTGCCCAGGACATCAGGCACGCCCTGGTTGAGCCAGTGCCACAGCCCGTCGCGGTGCGCGCCGCTGCGGATCGGCGGGTTCATCTGGGCGTAAGTGCCAAGGCGCGGATAGGCCTCCTCCCCGGCAAGCGTCAGATGCTGAGGCGTCACCTCGCAGGTCGCGATATCCTTGTTCTGGCCGATATAGGCGAGTTCGGCGGGCGTGGTGATGTGCAATATGTGGATGCGACGGCGCGCGGCGCGGGCCAGCCCGATGATGCGCTTGGTCGCGATCATCGCGCTCTCATCGTCGCGCCAGACCGGGTGCGAGGACGGGTCGCCCGCCAGCGCATGGCCCTTACGAGCGTTCATCCGCGTCTCATCCTCGGCATGGATGGCGACGCGGCGGGTGCCGCTGGCCAGCACGCGGGCCAGCGCATTGTCATCATCGACCAGCAGGCTGCCGGTGGAGGCTCCCATGAAAATCTTGACCCCTGCGGTGCCGGGGATGCGTTCCAGATCGCGCAGATGTTCGGCATTGTCCGCCGTCGCGCCGACATAGAAGGCATGGTCGCACCACATGCGGTGGTGGGCGCGCTTCAGCTTGTCATGCACCCGCTCGGCCGTGTCGGTGTTGGGATTGGTGTTGGGCATTTCAAACACGGCAGTGATGCCGCCCAGCACCGCGGCGCGGCTGCCCGATTCGAGATCTTCCTTATGCTCCAGCCCCGGCTCGCGGAAATGAACCTGACTGTCGATGCAGCCGGGCAGGACATCAAGGCCGGTGCAGTCGATCAACTCGCCCGCGTCGCCAAGGCCCATGCCGATCGCGACGATCCTGCCGCCGCGCACGCCGACATCGGCCCGCTCCGCGCCGCCCGGCGTGTGGATGGTGCCGTTCTTCAGGATCAGGTCGAAAGTTTCGGACATGGTGCGCTCCGTGAAAAACCGTTCGCCCTGAGCGAAGTCGAAGGGCCATGCCGAACGCAGTGAGGCCTTCACGATGTTCAGGCAAGGGCTTCGACTTCGCTCAGCCCGAACGGGTTGGTAATTGGGTGCATCTGTCCTACCTAAAGCCGATGACCGACACCACCCTCACCGACCGCGCGATCCTGAGAATTTCAGGGGAGGAGGCGCGCCCCTTCCTGCAAGGCTTGCTGACGCGCGACGTTTTGACGCTGGTGCCAGGCGCGCCGCGCTGGACCGCGCTGCTGACGGCGCAGGGCAAGGCGCTGTTCGACGTGATGTTGTGGGCCGATGGCGATGACGTGCTGATCGACTGTGAGGCGGCGCAGGCGGATGCGCTGGCAAAGCGGCTGACGCTCTATCGGTTGCGGCGGAAGGTCGTGATTGCTCGCGATGAGTCGCTGGCGGTGCATTGGGCGCTGGAGGCAGCGGACAGGCCGCGCGATCCGCGATTGCCTGCGCTGGGACATCGCTGGATTGATGCGCCGGGGGATGGCGACGCAGCGGCGGCGTTTCGCGCGCACCGGCTAAGCCAAGGCGTGTTCGAGGGCGCGGCTGAGCTGGGGCAGGACCAGACGCTGTGGCTGGAAACCAATGCCGGGGAGCTGAACGGGGTCGATTATGACAAGGGCTGCTATGTCGGGCAGGAAAATACCGCGCGGATGCATTATCGCGCCAAGGTGAACCGGCGGCTCGTCGCGGTGCCGCTCCGCCAAGCCGACGAGAAAAGGCAGCGGGCGGCTTTGCCGGACATGGGATTGTCGATCGAGTTGCGGCGGGTGGAAACGCTCGATCCCGTTACCCTGCCCGACTGGCTGGCGACGGCGGTTGCGGATCAGGCCGCGGCGGAATGAGCGGGCTATCTCCCCTCATCCGTTCGTTTCGAGCGAAGTCGAGAAACGTCGCGCTATGGTTTCTCGACTTCGCTCGAAACGAACGGAGGGCAGTGGTGCTGCTCCTTGCCCTCTTCGCCACCCCGGCCCTCGCCGACACGCCTTGGACGCTGGTTAAAACCTACCCGCATGACCCCGCCGCCTTTACCGAGGGGCTCTTTTTTCATGACGGCGCGCTCTATGAAAGCACCGGGCTGGAGGGGCGGTCTGATATTCGCAAGGTGCGGCTGAAGGATGGCAAGGTGATCCGGCGGCGTGTGCTGGAGCCGCGCTATTTTGGCGAGGGTATCGTCAATTGGGGCGACCGGCTGATCAGCCTGACCTGGCGCCATGGTCAGGGTTTCGTCTGGAAACTGGCCGATTTCGCGCCGGTCGGGGATTTTCGCTATACGGGCGAAGGCTGGGGGCTGACGCAGGACGGGCGGCATATCATCCAGAGCGACGGCAGCGCGCAATTGCGCTTCCTTGATCCCAAAAGCCTGGCCGAGCAGCGCCGCATCACCGTGACGTGGAACGGGCGCGCGGTCGAGCGGCTCAATGAGCTGGAATATGTGCGCGGCGAGATTTGGGCGAATATCTGGTATGAAACCAAGATTGCGCGGATCGATCCCGCGACCGGTGCGGTGATCGACTGGATCGATGTCGCGCCGCTGGTGAAGGTAGCGGGCGTGCGCGACAGTGAGGCGGTGGCGAACGGCATTGCCTATGACGCGGCGAAGGACCGGGTTTTCATCACCGGCAAATATTGGCCGAAGCTGTTTGAGATCAAGGTCGGGAAGTAGGCTTACCGCTTCCAGCGTGCCCAGATGGCGGTGGGGAGCAGCAGCCCGCGCGCTTCTTCGCGCACGGCCAGTTCGCCCACTTCCACCTCGCCGGGCAGGTCGGCAAAGGCCTGTCGCAGCAATTCACCGATCGCCAGCGCCGACATGCGGACGGCATAGACGGTCAGGAACAGGAAGCGGCTGTCGGCGTCGAGCAGCTGGCGACAATTGGCGATGAGCGCGGGGAGATCTTCCTCCAGCCGCCAGACTTCGCCGTCGGGGCCGCGGCCATATTTGGGCGGGTCGAGCAATATGCCATCATAGCGGCGGTTGCGCCGGACTTCGCGCGCGACGAATTTGGCGGCGTCCTCGACGATCCAGCGCACGGGGCGATCCGCCATGCCTGACAGATCGGCATTGGCGCGGGCCTGCGCGACTGACTTTTTCGAGGCGTCTACATGGACCATGCGCGCGCCGCTGGCCGACATGGCGAGCGTGCCGACGCCGGTATAGCCAAACAGGTTCATGACTTCGGCGTCGGGCTTGTCGGCGGTGCGGTCCCGCATCCAGTCCCACACCGGGGCCATGTCCGGGAAGAAGCCCAGATGGCGGAAGGGGGTGCAGTTCGACTGGAAGGTCACTTCCTTCCACTTCAGCGGCCAGCCCTCGGCAGGCACCGGCTTTTCGTAGAACCAGCGGCCCCCGCCCTCCTCGTCCGAGCCGGGCACGAATTCGCCGTCCGCCTTCCAGTTTTCGGTCGCGGGTGCCCACATCGCCTGCGGTTCGGGGCGGATGAAGCGGAAGCGGCCATAGCGCTCCAGCTTGCGGCCATGGCCCGAATCGATCAGGCCATAGTCGGCCCATGGTTCGCCGATGAGGGTTTGAAGGATCATAGCAACTCTCCGTTCGGGCTGAGCGAAGTCGAGGCCCCCGCCTGAGCGACAGCGAAGGCCTCACTACGTTCGGCCGAGCCCTTCGACAGGCTCAGGGCGAACGGACAATATCTAGGCGCGCGGGGTCGCGCGTTCGGCGACATAGGCGGTCACCGCCTCGAACGTGCCGGGCAGCTTCACATAATGTTCCTCCCGCGCGAACAGGTCGCCGACGCGGGCGGGGAGCGGCGGGCGAGTACCGGTGGCGCGCTCGACCGCGTCGCGGAACTTGGCGGCGTGGGCGGTCGCGAGCGTGACGACGGGGATCGACGGATCGAGATCGGTCGCCTGCGCCGCGGCCAGACCGATGGCGCTGTGCGGGTCGATAATCTGCCCCGCCGCGTCATAGGCCCAGCGCATCGCCATGGTCATACCGTCGGCGTCGATCCGGGCGGACGTGAACAACGCTGCCGCACCCTCCTGCTGCGCATTGGTCAGGCGCATCGCGCGGGTCGCTTCAAAGCCGCCCATCTGCGCGGCCAGCGCCAGCCCGTCGCGCCCGCCCGCGTCGAACAGCAGCCGCTCAAAATTGGAGCTGACCTGAATGTCCATGCTGGGGGTCGCGGTCGCCACGACCTGGCCCTGGCTATAGTCGCCCTGCGACAGCGCGCGATGGAGGATATCGTTGACGTTGGTGGCGACGATCAGTTTCGCGACCGGCAGGCCCATTTTCGCAGCGACATAGCCGGCGAACACATCGCCGAAATTGCCGGTCGGGACCGAGAAGGCGACCGGGCGTTCGGGCGCGCCCAGGCGCACGGCGGCGTAGAAATAATAGACGACCTGCGCCATCAGCCGCGCCCAGTTGATGCTGTTCACGGCAGACAGGTTAAAGCGACGCTTGAAATCGGCGTCGTTGAACATCCGCTTCACCATCGCCTGCGCGTCGTCGAAGCTACCCTCGATCGCGATATTATGGACGTTGGGCGCGCGCACGGTGGTCATCTGCCGCCGCTGCACGTCGGACACGCGGCCTTCGGGATGGAGCATGAAGATGTCGATCTTCTCACGCCCCGCCACCGCGTCGATCGCGGCAGAACCGGTGTCGCCCGACGTCGCGCCTACGATGGTCAGATGATCGTCGCGCCGCGACAGGAAACGCTCGAACAATTGGCCGAGCAATTGAAGCGCGACGTCCTTGAAGGCCAGCGTTGGGCCATGGAAGAGTTCGAGCAGCCAGTTGCGATGGTCGAGCTGAACCAGCGGCACAACCGCCTGATGGCTGAACCGACCATAGGCGGCCTGGCATAATTCGCGCAGTTCCGCCTCATCGAGCGATCCGGCAACGAACGGCGCCATGACCCGGACGGCGGTTTCGACATAGGAGAGACCCGACAGGGCGCGAATGTCGTCGGGAGAGAAGGACGGCCAGCTTTCCGGCACATATAGCCCGCCATCGGACGCAAGGCCCGCCAGCGTGACATCCTCAAAACCGAGCGCCGGTGCGCTACCCCTGGTGCTGACATATTGCATGATGGGGAAGCGCGGTAGCGATGCGCGCGCCTATCGGCAAGCTTTTAGGGCGATTTGGGCGCGTTGCGGCGGCGCAGGGCGAGAATATAGATGATAGACGCGACGGCGGCGAAGAAGAACCACTGCACCGCATAGGCCAGATGGTTGTTGGGGACGTCGGCGGCGCTGGGCGGGGCCGAGGGTTTGAGGCCCGCAGGTGCCGTGCGCGCGATCAGCATGGGGCGGAGCGGCATGGCCTTGCCGCCGATGCGGGTCAGCAGCGCGCGGTGGTCGGGTTCCTCGCTGATCCAGCCTGCCACCTGCCCGCCGGTCCAGGCGACCTTGGCATCGGGGCGTTCCGTCACGCCAAGGGCTACCAGAGCGCCCGGTCCCTCCGCTCCGGTGGCGCATTGGGCGATGTGGCGATAGCCGGTCGAGCCATCGGCGGCGCGGCCTGCCTCGACCTGCCAGCCGATAACGCGCAGACATTGGACCGAGGACGGGCGGAAGAGGATTTCGGGCGACACCGGCGACAATTGCGGGAAGGCGACCGGGGGACGGGCCGGGTTGCTGGCGGCCAGCTGCAGCGCCTGCGCCTTTTCTGCACGGCGCTGGAACTGCCAGATGCCAAGGCCGATCATGACCAGCACCGCGGCCATAACGATGATGGTCGGGATGATAGGGATGCGCAGCTTGCTCATGCGTCGGGGCCTTTGCTGGCGATGCGGCCTTCGCGGGCGCGGTTGCGATATTCCAGTGTCAGCAGCGCGCCCTTGGCGACGCGCAGGCTGGCGACCACGGCGATGGTGGTGAGCGGGGTCCAGAGCAGGATATGCACCCAGAGCGGCGGGTGGAGATTGAGTTCCAGCGCCAGCGCCAGCACGACCATCAGCGTGCCGACAATCAGCGTCAGGAAGGCGGCGGGACCGTCGCCGACATTGAACTGGACATAGTCAAGACCGCAAGCACGGCAACTGGGTGCGAATCGGACCGGGCCGTCGAACATGGTCGCCGCGCCGCATTTGGGGCAAGCACCCCGCGCGGCATCGAGCAGAAGCGGCGCTGCGGGGCGGACGGGTTCGACTGGCGTTATCATCGGGCTGGCATAGCGGGCGGCGGCCCAAAAGAAAACGGCCGGGGACAAGCCCGGCCGTTATTCATATTGTCAGCGATCGCGGAGTGATCAGCCGCCGTGGATCGGCGCGCCCCAGCCACCCCAGACATAGATGGCGACGAAGAGGAACAGCCACACCACGTCGACGAAATGCCAGTACCAGGCAGCGGCTTCAAAGCCGAAATGCTGGCGCGGGGTGAAGTGGCCCTTATAGGCGCGGACCAGATTGACGATCAGGAAGATCGTGCCGACCAGAACGTGGAAACCGTGGAAGCCGGTCGCCATGTAGAAGGCCGAGCTATAGGGGTTGCCGCCGAAATCGAACGGGGCATGGGCATATTCATAAGCCTGCACGCAGGAGAAGATCGCGCCCAGGATGATGGTGCACCACAGACCCTTGATCAGGCCGTCCCGGTCACCGTGGATCAGCGCATGGTGCGCCCAGGTGACGGTGGTGCCGGAGCAGAGCAGGATCAGCGTGTTGAGCAGTGGCAGCTCAAAGGCGTTCATGACTTCCACGCCCTTCGACGGGAACAGGCCGTCGATCGGGGGCAGCGCGCTGGGGAACAGCGAGAAGTCGAAAAAGGCCCAGAACCAGCCGACGAAGAACATCACTTCCGATGCGATGAACAGGATCATGCCGTAGCGCAGGTGCAGCTGGACCACGGGGGTGTGATCGCCCGCATGGGCTTCCGCCACGACATTGGCCCACCAGCTGTAGAAGGTGAACAATACGCCGGCCAGGCCGAGCAGGAACACCCAGCCGCCGCCAGCGGGCAGCGCGTCGGGGTGCATCCACATGATCCCGCCAAAGGCCATGACCAGCGCCGACATGGCGCCAAACAAGGGCCAGATGCTGGGCGGGAGAATATGATAATCGTGATTCTTGGCGCCTGCCATGACTGCTCTTCCCTGTTCGCTTGTCCGTGTTCTTAACTCGTGCCTTAGCTTGGCTTCTTGTCCTGCTCAACAGGGTAGAAGGTATAGCTGAGGGTAATTTGCTGCGTATCCTTGTTATCCGGGTCATTGAGGATCTTGGGATCGACGAAATAGAGGACGGGCATCCGCACCTCCTGCCCCGGTTGCAAGGTCTGCTGGGTGAAGCAGAAACATTGAATCTTGGTGAAATAGGCCCCGGCCTGCGACGGGGTCACGTTGAAGCTGGCGGTGCCGGTGACCGGCTTGTCCGACATATTCTTCGCGATGAAGATCGCCATGTCCTTGCTGCCCACGGTCACCGTATCGGTGCGATGTTCGGGGTAGAATTGCCAGGGCATCCCCGGCTGGACATTGGAATCGAAGCGGATCGACATGGTGTGGCCCGCCGCTTCGCGCACCTGCACATTGGCGTCCGCGCGCATCGTCGTGCCGCCAAAGCCGGTCTGTTCGCAAAAGATGCGGTAGAGCGGGACCGACGCAAAGCCGAGCGCCAGCATCGACAGGCCGACGCCCGCCATGGCGATCATCGTCCGGCGATTGCGCCGGTCGCGGTCGAATGGGGAAGGCGGCAGCGTCGCCATCAGATCGCGCTGCTCCCGCCGATCTTGGCCAGGGTGATGGCGTAGAACAGGATCACCAGCGCCGCCAGAATGAGGCCCGTCACCAGCGCGCGCGACTTTTGCCGGGCGCGGATCAGCTTTTCTTCGTCTGGGGTCATGCGAGTAGCCAGCGGTCGACGACCACTGCTCCAAAGAGGAGGAAAAGATAGAGGATCGAATATTTGAACAGACGCCGTTCCGGTCCCATCCGCGCGGGATCACTTTCGCGACGGCGATAGACCTGGAAGGCAAAGACGGCGAACAGCAATGTGCCCAGCAGCGCCACGGTGCCGTAGAGCAGGCCAGTGAGGCGCAGCAGCACCGGGGCCATTGCCGCAACCGCCATGATCGCGGTGTAGAACCAGATCTGGCGACGGGTCGCGACTTCACCTGAGACGACCGGCAGCATCGGTATGCCCGCCGCCGCATAATCGGTTTTGACGAACAGGGCGAGCGCCCAGAAATGGGGTGGCGTCCAGAAGAAAATCAGCATGAACAGCGCAACCGGCAGGGCCGTTACATCCCCGGTCACTGCCGCCCAGCCGATCACGGGTGGAAAGGCACCGGCCGCGCCGCCAATGACGATATTCTGCGCCGTGCGGGGCTTGAGCCAGATGGTATATACGAACACGTAGAAGAGGATCGACACGGCAAGCACGATCGCCGCCAGCCAGTTGGTCGCCATGCCCATCAATATGACCGAGAAGAAGGACAGGCCAACGCCAAAATGTAGCGCCGATGTGCGGTCCATGCGCCCGGCGGGCAGAGGGCGATTGGCGGTGCGCTTCATCTTCGCGTCGATATCCGCCTCATACCATTGGTTGAGCGTAGCGGCTGCGCCTGCGCCCAGCGCAATACACAGGATGGCGGTGAAGGCCAGCACCGGATGGATATGGCCGGGTGCCGCCAGCAGACCGCACAGGCCGGTAAACACCACCAAAGTCATGACGCGCGGCTTGGTCAGCGCGAGGAAGTCGCGCCAGTGGGCCGTGATCGGAGCGGTGGTCAGCATAGCGGTCGTCATATCGGTTCCAGCCCCACGCATTGGGGGCATATAGCATGAGGGGGCGGGCTTGGCACCCGCCCCCTCGATCATGTCAGTATGTCCGACAATCAGTGATGCGCGGCATCGTCGATCACGGGCAGGGTTTCGAACTGGTGAAAGGGCGGCGGGCTGGACAGGGTCCATTCCAGCGTGGTCGCGCCTTCGCCCCAGGGATTGCCAGCGGCCTTCTTGCCAGCCGCCAGCGACCAGAACACGTTGATGAAGAAGATCAGCATGCCGACAGCCATGATTTCATAGCCGTGGGTCGCAACCTGGTTCCACTTTTCAAAGGCGGCAGGATAGTCGGGGTAACGACGCGGCATACCCGACAGGCCCAGGAAATGCATCGGGAAGAACAGCAGGTTCACGCCGACGAAGAACACCCAGAAATGCAGCTGGCCGAGAAATTCATTATACATGCGCCCCGACATTTTCGGGAACCAGTAATAGAAGCCCGCGAACAGCGAGAACACCGCACCCAGCGAGAGGACGTAGTGGAAGTGCGCCACGACATAATAAGTGTCGTGCAGCACGTCGTCGACGCCGCCATTGGCCAGCACGACGCCGGTGACGCCGCCCACGGTGAACAGGAAGATGAAGCCCAGCGCCCAGACCATCGGGGTCTTGTAGCTGATCGAGCCACCCCAGATGGTCGCGATCCACGAGAAGATCTTGATGCCGGTCGGCACCGCGATGACCATGGTGGCGGCGGTGAAATACATCTTCACGTTAACGGACATGCCGGTGGTGAACATATGATGCGCCCAGACGACGAAGCCGACGACGCCGATCGCGACCATGGCATAGGCCATGCCGAGATAGCCGAACACGGGCTTTTTCGAGAAGGTCGAGATGATCTGGCTGACGATGCCGAAGCCGGGCAGGATCATGATATAGACTTCGGGGTGACCGAAGAACCAGAAGAGATGCTGGTAGAGTTCAGGATCGCCGCCACCGGCTGCATCATAGAAGGTGGTGCCGAAGTTGCGGTCGGTCAGCAGCATGGTGATGGCAGCGGCCAGGACCGGGAGGGCGAGCAGCAGCAGGAATGCAGTGACCAGCACCGACCAGACGAACAGCGGCATCTTGTGCAGGGTCATGCCCGGCGCGCGCATGTTGAGGATGGTGGTGATGAAGTTGACCGCACCCAGGATCGAGCCTGCGCCCGCAATGTGCAGCGACAGGATCGCCATGTCGACCGCCGGGCCAGCAGAGCCGCTGGTCGAGAGCGGAGCATAGACGGTCCAGCCGGTGCCAGCGCCATAGCCGGTGCCGCCGGGCACGAAGGCCGAGCCGAGCAGCAGCGCGAAGGCGGGGATGAGCAGCCAGAAGCTGATATTGTTCATGCGCGGGAAGGCCATGTCCGGCGCGCCGATCATGATCGGCACGAACCAGTTGCCAAAGCCGCCGATGATGGCGGGCATCACCATGAAGAACACCATGATCAGGCCGTGCGCGGTGATCAGCGCATTCCAGAGGTGATAGGCCTGGTCGAGGCTGGCAGGCTCAGCGCCCAGCAGCGAATGCTGGATATTGGCCCAGCCCTGAAGATACTGGATGCCCGGCTGCGCCAGTTCGACGCGCATCAGGCCGGAAATCGCCCCGCCCACGACGCCCGCGAAAATCGCGAAGATCAGGTAGAGGGTGCCGATGTCCTTATGGTTGGTGGACATGAACCAGCGCTGGAAGAAGGCTGGCTTGTGATCGGCGTCGTGATGATCATGGGCATGGTCGCCATGATGATCTGCGGTAATGGTGGTCATGGCGGTTCTGCCCTTACATCAAAGCTTGGCGTCAGCGGCGGGCGCGGCGGCGGCGGCGGCAACGGCGGGTGCCGCGCCAGCGGGCTTGCCGCCCTGCGAGAGTACCCACTGGTCGAACTGCGCAGGCGGCAGTGCCTCGATCGCGATCGGCATGAAGCCGTGGCGCGCGCCGCACAGTTCCGAACACTGGCCGTAATAGACGCCCGGCTTTTCGATGGTGAAGCTCTTTTCATTCAGGCGACCGGGAACGGCGTCCATCTTAACCCAGAGCGAAGGCACCGCGAAGCTGTGGATGACGTCGGCGGCGGTGATGATCAGCTTGATCGGGCGACCGGCGGGCAGGATCAGACGGTTGTCGGCGGCCAGCTGATGCGGTTCGCCGCTGGCCTTGGCCTGTTCCTCGGTCAGCATGTTCGACACGAATTCGGGGATGCCCGCGTCGGGATATTCATAGCCCCAATACCATTGGTAGCCGGTGACCTTGACGGTCAGCGCATCCTTGGGCGCGGGCTTATACTGGTCGGCCAGCAGGCCGATCGATGGCACCGCGACGACCAGCAGGATCAGCACCGGCAGCACCGTCCACACCACTTCGATGAAAGTGTTGTGCGACGTCTTGGACGGGATCGGGTTCGCGCTCGCCCGGAAGCGCCACATGGCATAGAGCATCAGGGCAAGGACGAGGATGGAAATCGCGAAGATCAGCGGCAGCAGCATCTTGTCATGCAGCCAGCGGGCGGTGTGGCCGGTGGAGGTGAACTGCTCCTGCAGCGTGACTTCGCCCGGCTTTGGCATACCAATGCCTTCGGTCGGCTTCATGCGCGGCGGCGCGGCGACCTTGGCCACAGGCGCGGCCTCGGCAGCCGGTGCGGCAGCGTTGGCGGCCGAATCAGCCGGAGCAGCGGCATTGTCCGCAGCTGGCGCGGCGGCGGCGACATTATCCTGCGCCAGCGCCTGACCGTTCATCGCGATCGATGGCGCGAAGGCCAGCAATCCGGCGAGAACGAGCGATTTCACCTTGTTCATAGCGTATTCTTACCCCGTAACCCCTTGGCGCCGCTGCAACGAAGACGCGCGTCTGCGCATCGCCCCCGCCCGGTCGGTTCTGCCGCGGCTTATAGGCATGGTTTTTTCATGCCTCAAGCTTCCATGACCAGATTTTCTTCGCTGTTGCAACGTCCCCTTTGGCCCCCTATTTCGCAGCGGCGCGCACAGGGGCGCGATCATGGCGCGTCGCGTGCGTCATGTTTACAGGGATATGATGGGGGGCAGAGCGCCCGCATGGCCCGCGACAGGATAGATGAACGGCATGAGCGACGAAGAGGTTTTGGCGGAATTCCGGGCAGCAGGGGCATTGCTGGAAGGACATTTCATATTGTCGTCGGGTCGCCGCAGCGCCAATTATCTGCAATGCGCCCGCGTGCTGATGAATGCCGAGCGCGCCGGGACACTCGCCCGCGCGATGGTGCAGAAACTGCCGCGCGAATTGCGGCAGGAGATCGACCTGGTGGTTTCGCCAGCCATGGGCGGGCTGATCGTCGGGCATGAAGTCGGCCGCGCGCTGGGCAAGGATGCTGTGTTTCTGGAACGGCCCGAAGGGGCGTTCGAGCTGCGCCGGGGCTTTGCCATATCGCCCGGACAGAAAGTGCTCATGGTCGAGGATGTCGTGACCACGGGCCTGTCGTCGCGCCAGGCGATCGAGGCGGTGACGGCAGAAGGCGGCATCGTCATCGCCGAAGCCGCCCTGGTGGATCGGTCGGCGGGCGAGGTGGAGCTGGGCGTCCCCTTCTATCCGCTCGTGTCGATCAATTTCCCGGTCTATGAAGCCGATGCGGTGCCGCCTGAGCTGGCGGCGATCCCGGCGATCAAGCCGGGCAGCCGGAAGATATAGCCGATGCCCCACTCCCCCGCACCGCTGCGCCTGGGCGTCAATATCGACCATGTGGCGACCATCCGCAATGCGCGCGGCGGGGATCATCCCGATCCGGTGAAGGCGGCGTTGCTGGCGGTAAAAGCGGGGGCGGACGGGATCACCGCGCATCTGCGCGAGGACCGGCGGCATATTCGCGACGAGGATGTCGCGACCCTGATGGCGGCGCTGAACGTGCCGCTCAATCTGGAGATGGCGGCGACGGCGGAGATGCTGGACATTGCGCTGCGCTACAAGCCGCACGCCGCCTGCATCGTGCCGGAAAAGCGCGAGGAGCGCACGACCGAGGGTGGGCTGGACGCGGCGGGACAGTTTGAATCGCTTCAGCCCATCGTGAAGGCGCTGGGTGACGCGGGCATCCGGGTGAGCCTCTTCATCGAGGCGGACGCGCGCCAGATCGACGCGGCGATCCGGCTGGGCGCGCCGGTGGTGGAATTTCACACCGGCGCCTATGCCCACATGCACGGCGAAGCGCGCGCGGCGGAACTGCGCAAGCTGGCCGATGCCGCCGCGCTGGCAGCCAAGAACGGGATCGAGCCTCATGCCGGGCACGGTCTGACCTTCGACAATGTCGCGCCGATCGCCGCCATCCCGCAGGTCGCCGAACTCAATATCGGCCATTTCCTGATCGGCGAGGCGATCTTCGGCGGGCTGGAGGGCAGTATCAGAGAGATGCGGCGGCAAATGGATCTGGCGCGGTGAGTCAAGATATCGATCGCGACGATTCTTCACCCCTCCCCTTCAGGGGAGGGGACGGGGGTGGGGGCCATCGTCTTGGCACCGCGTCTGCGGCACGCTCCCACCCCAACCCTTCAAACGAGGCACGTGACTCGTTTGAACCTGAAGGGGAGGGGCTTTCAAGGTGATCATCGGACTCGGCTCCGACCTGTGCAATATCGAGCGTATCCAGAATTCGCTCGATCGCTTTGGCGCGCGGTTTGAGAGCCGTGTGTTCACAGATGTCGAGCAGGCCAAGGCCAATCGCCGCCCCTTCACCAAGGCGGGGACGCTGGCCAAGCGGTTCGCCGCCAAGGAGGCTTTTTCCAAGGCGGTCGGGACCGGGTTCAAACGCGGCGTGTTCATGAAGGATATCGGCGTCGTCAATGCGCCGTCGGGCGCGCCGACGCTGGCGCTCACCGGCGGGGCGCTGGCGCGGCTGGAAACGATGGTGCCTGCAGGCCACAAGCCGGTCATTCATCTGACGCTCACCGACGATCATCCATGGGCGCAGGCCTTCGTCATCATAGAGGCGGTGCCGCTGTGAGCGCCCTGCCCCCCGACCCCAGCGAGCAGACCCAAATGACCGCAGCCGACCTGAGCGACGAGACGCCTGCACCGGAAACCCCCGCACCAGAAACCAAAGCGCCTGCGCCGTGGGTCAACTGGTGGCAGGAAGTCAAAAGCCTGTCGCTGCTGATCCTGGCGGTGCTGGCCTTCCACAGTTTCGTCGCCAAGCCTTTCTATATCCCCTCCGAATCGATGATGCCGGTGCTGCTGACCGGTGACCGGCTGGTGGTCAGCAAATTCCCCTATGGCTGGTCCTATGTCTCGCCCAGCTTCCATCCCCTGCCCTTTCTGAAAGGGCGGCTGTTCGGGCGGCTGCCCGAACGCGGCGATATCGTCATCGTGTCGCCGCAGAACCGGCGCGAGGATTATATCAAGCGGGTGATCGGCCTGCCCGGCGACATTATCGAAGTGCGCGGCGGTCAGGTGGTGCTGAATGGCGTGGCGGTAAAGCAGAAGGCATTGAAGCCGCTGCGTCTGGCCGTTGATGCCAACGCGCCCTGTTCGCCGATGCAATTCCCCGGCGCACGGGTCAGCGGCGTGGACGGCAAGGACTATTGCGAATTGCCGGTGCGGCAGGAAATCCTGCCCAATGGCAAGACGTACCTGACGATCGACATGGGGCCGAGCGCGCTCGACTGGTATGGGCCGGTCAGGGTGCCTGCCAATCATGTGTTCCTGATGGGCGACAATCGCGACAATAGCGCCGACAGCCGCGCGCCGCTGGAGGAAAATGGGCTGGGCGGACCAGTGCCATGGGAGGCGATTGGCGGGCGGGCCGAATTCATCACCTTCAGCCTGGATGGCGACACGACATGGAATCCGCTGAGCTGGGTTCGGTCGCTGCGCAGCGGGCGGGCCGGGAACAGCCTGCGGTCAGCGAGCGTTACCGACCCGAAATAGTCATGACATAAGGGGTATCGGGTTTGAGCGACACGCAGCATCATGTCGAGGAACCCGGTCCCAGCGAAGTGCGCAGCCCGCTGGTGGCCCAGGAGTTGCAGCGCGCAGGCGTGTGGTTTGCGCTGGCCATCGTCATCGGGCTGATCGCGTTACTGGCGCAGCCGATCCTGCTGGTGCTGGGCGCGCTGGTGCTGGCGACGATGATGGATGGCGGGGCGCGGCTGTTAAAGCGCGTGCTGCCGATCGCGCGGGGCTGGCGACTGACGATCGTGCTGCTGAGCGCCGTCGCCTTCATGGTGTGGACCTTCTACCTTACCGGATCGAGCCTGATGGAACAGGCGCAAGCGATGCGGACGATCGTGGAAACGCAGGTTGCGCGGGTGGGCGGCTGGATGCAGCAGATGGGCGTGTCCACCACGCCGGAGGATCTGAAAAGCCTCGCCAGTCAGGCAATGAGTTCGATGGGACGGGTGACCGCAGCGGTCGGCACGGCTGTCGGCGCGGTCACCAGCGGGGTGATGATGCTGGTGCTGGCGATCTTCATCGCGGTCGATCCCAAACTCTATGAACGCGGCGTCGCCTGGATGCTGCCGATGGAAAAGCGCAGCCATTTCTACGCCATCGCCGACAAGATGGGATGGACGCTGCGGCGGCTGATGGCCGGGCGGCTGATCGGCATGGCCGTCGAAGGGGTCGGCACCTGGCTGCTGCTCTGGGCTGGGGGCGTGCCGATGGCGGGGTTGCTCGGAATATTGACCGGCCTGTTCGCCTTTCTGCCCAATATCGGGTCGATCATTTCGGGCGTGCTGATCATCCTGGTCGGCTTTTCGGGCGGCACCGACACCGGCCTCTATGCCTTTGGCGTCTATCTGGCGGTGCAGATTGTCGATGGCTATCTGATCGTGCCGATGGTGGCGAAGAAGGCCACGGATCTGGCCCCCGCGCTGGTGCTGGCGGCGCAAATCCTGTTCGGCGCACTGTTCGGCATCATGGGACTGTTCCTGGCCGACCCGATCGTCGCGATGATCAAAGTCTATCTGGAGGAGCGGTCCAAGCGGCTGGAGGAAAAGCGCGCGGCGCGGGTGGCGGAGCGGCTGGGGGTTTAAGATTCTGCCGCAGTCGGCATGAATTACCCCGTCCACTCAGCCCGGCAGCACCAAACTCGCTTCCAGTCCGCCGCCCGGTCGATTGGCCAGCCGCAATGCGCCCTGATGTTCGGCCATGATCGCGCGCACCAGCGCCAGCCCCAGCCCGGCCCCGCCGGTCTCCCGGTTGCGCGAGCCTTCCAGCCGGGTGAAGGGTTCGAGCATTTCGTCCATCCGCTCCTCGGCAATGCCCGGCCCTTCATCGGCAACCACGATGCGGATCATATGGCCTTCGCGGTTGACCGACACATGGGCGCGATCGCCATAGACGATAGCGTTTTCGATGAGGTTGCGCAGCGCGCGGCGGATTTGCTGGGGACGGACGAAGGCGACCGCGCGGTCGCAGTCGGTCATGTCGACCGGTGATCCCAGTTCGATGAAATCCTCCACCACCGCGTCGGCCAGAGAAGCGAGATCAACCTTCTGCGCCGCTTCGGTGCTGCGTCCGGCGCGGGCGAGCGATAGGATATCCTCCAGCATCCGGTTCATTTCATCGATGGTTTCGGACATGCGCGCCCGTTCACCATCATCCTCGACCGATTCGGCCCGGACCCGGAGGGACGCGAGCGGTGTGCGCAGGTCATGGCCGATCGCGCCCAGCATCCGGTCTTTCTCATCCAGCATGGCGATGATGCGCGACCGCATGGCGTTGAAGGCCATGGTGAGGTCGCGCACGTCGCCGGGGCCGCGCTCATCAACCGCGTCGGCAGAGCCGGTGCGGGCAAATTGCTGGGCGGAGCCGGTGAGCTGCTTGAGCGGTCGCGCGAGGCGACTTCCGACCCAGAGCAGGGGCAGCAGGACGATGACGTAGAGGATGAGCGTCTGACCGATCAGCCAGCCGCCAAAGCGCTGCGGCCGGTCGCCGGTGCGGGCCTGCACCACCACCCATTTGCCCGTTTCATATTCCGCCGCCAGCGTCAGCCTACCGACACGATGGTCGTGCGGGCGCTCGCCATTGGCGCGGATGCGGATGCGCTCCCAGCGGCGCATGGGCATGATGCTGTCATCCTGCACCACGCGGACGCTCAATATGTTGAGGCCAATATCGTCGAACATCGCCATCGCGCGCCTTTCGATATCGGGGCGCGCCTGTCCTTTCAGCGTCGGGGTGCCCTGCACGAAGCGGGCGCGCATCCGTGGCGGGACCGGGCGGTCGGGCCGGTTGTCGAGCGCATCGATGACGCGATAGACGGCGGGAGCGGTCTGACCCGTCAGTTCCACCTGGCTCCGTTCGCGATAGAGCAGCGCGAAATTGATCGCCTGCGCCACGAACAGCGCCAGCGCGACGAGCAGGATGATCTGCCCGACCAGACTTTGCGGCCATAGGCGCAGCCGCCCTATTCCCAGCCGTCCTGTCATAATTTGCGGACTTCCGCCGACAATGTGTAGCCGCCGCCCCAGACGGTCTTGATCAAGGTCGGGTTTTTGGGGTCCGGCTCGATCTTCTTGCGCAGGCGGCTGATCTGGTTGTCGATCGCCCGGTCGAACGCATTGGCTTCGCGTCCCTGGGTGATGTCGAGCAACTGGTCGCGGCTCAGCACGCTGTTGGGGCGGGTGGCGAAGGCCAGCATCAGATTATATTCGGCGGTCGATAGCGGCAGCGACACGCCCTCGCTATCCACCAGCGTGCGCTCCTGCGTCTTGAGCAGCCATCCGGCAAAGCTGTAATTGGCGCCATCGGGCGCGGTAACGCGCTGGCCGCCGGTGGCGACGCGGCGGAAGATCACCTTGATCCGGGCGACCAGTTCGCGGGGCGAAAAGGGTTTGAGGACATAATCGTCAGCGCCCATCTCCAGCCCGACGATGCGGTCGGTCTCCTCGGTGCGGGCAGTGAGCAAGATGACAGGGATTTCGCTGGTTTCACGGATATGGCGGCAGAGCGACAGGCCGTCCTCGCCGGGCATCATGATGTCCAGGATCACCAGGTCGATGGCATTGGCGTTCAGGCGTATCCGCGCTTCCGCCGCACTGTCGACGGCAGTGACGCGAAAGCCGTTGCGGGACAGATATTGCGCCAGCGGCTCGCGGATCGAACGCTCGTCATCGACGAGCAGGAGATGGGGTTTTTCGCTCATGCTGCCTGTCTGTCATGGCTGAACCAAGGTTGGAAGGGCGAAGGCGCAAGGGGGCACGCCTTCGCCCTTCCAGTTCTCGCGGTCCGGTTCAGGGACATCAGTGGGAATGCCGGGCCTGACCGCGAAGGGGGTATTTAGCCTGCGGGCGGCGGGGGTGCCTTGCGGTCCTTCCACGCGCCGCGCATCGCTTCGCGGCCTGCCTTCATTTCATCGGCGGTCACCTTGCCATCCTTGTTGGTGTCGGCCTTGTCGAACATCGCGATCGGCCCGGCCATGAACTCGGCCTTGGTGACGGTGCCGTCCTTGTTGGCGTCACCGCGCGCACCCATCATACCACCTTGGCCGGGACCGCGATGATGGCCACGACCGGCCCATTTGCGCCCTTCAGGGCCACCGGGCTTGCCGGCTTCGGCACGGCGCTCGGCGCGCTTGTCGGCGCGGGCTTCATGCGCGGCGGTAAATTCCGCCTTGCTGACCTGGCCATTCTTGTCTGTGTCCAGCGCGGCAAAGCGCATGTCGAGCCGCTGGGCGCGCTTCGCGTCGCGATCGGCCTGGGTCAGCTTGCCGTCCTTGTCGACGTCCATCCTGGCAAAGCGCGCTTCCAGCCCTGCGGTCAGTTCCGCCTTGCTGATCGCGCCATCCTTGTTGGTGTCCGCCATGGCCATCATGCCGCCGCGACCACCCCGGCCCGGCCCTTCACCGCCCGGCTGGGCAAAAGCGAGATGCGAGGCAGCAAGGCCGCCGACGAACAGCGAACCCAGCGCGACGGTGCCAAAAAATTTACCGAGCATGTCCTGTACCTTCCAAATGACTGTCATGAACGGCATGTCGCCGTCCTTGACATCGCTTATGGGCAAGACTTGTCCCGCAACTATGTCAGCGCAACAGACAAACTGTCGCAATTTGTAACGGCGCATTGGCGTTGCCGCACCAGCCCACACCCCACCCGGCCTCCCACAGAGTGTATCCTGAATGGGAGGTCGGGTGGGGGTGTGGGCCGGTGCGGAATGAATGTGCGAAGGCACATTCCCCCATAGAAACTCAGCCGGAAATCACGGCGCACGCGTCCCGCGTGGCGTTTTGCGTGTCGAGCGCGAGCTTCTTCACCTCCGCTGCGACGACGGAAAAGCCGCGCCCGGCTTCCCCTGCGCGCGCCGCCTCGATCGATGCATTGAGCGCCAGCAGGTTGGTCTGGCGGGCAATGCCGTCAATCGCATCGACTATTCCGCTGACTTCGCCCAGCACCCTTTCGATGCTGGCACGGCGGTCACGCTCCTGCCGACTGAGGCGCTGTTCGGCATCCTCGCGCGCCGCAATGGCTTCCTGTTCGGCACTGATGTCGGTGGCGAATTTGATGATGCCGATCTGTACGCCATCATCGTCGAAGATCGGATTATAGCTGCCCCTGATCCAGATCAGGCGGCCATGCCGGTCCTGCCGTCGATAGACGCCGGTGTCGAACTGCCCCGCGCGCAACCGGTCCCAGAAAGCCGCATAGTCCGCCGTGCCAGCCAAGCCCGGTTCGCAGAACAGGCTGTGCGGGCGCAATTCGATGTCCGCGAAAGCATAGCCGAACAGCGCTAGGAAATTATCGTTGGCGCCAATGACGCGGCAGTTCATGTCGAAGCTGACGATCGCCGTCGAGCGTTCGATCGCGCGACAGATTGACGATGTCTCCAACTCTATGCCGTACATGCCGATGCCTCCGAAATGGAGGCATCGGCGATAATCGGTTAACGCTTACCTAACCATGCGGCAGGCCGAGCGCGGCTGGTCAGCGATCCCGCCGACCCAGCAGCCGCAGGCGCAGCGCGTTGAGCTTGATGAAGCCCGCCGCGTCGCGCTGGTCGTATGCGCCCGCATCATCCTCGAACGTCACGACCTTTTCGCTGTAGAGCGAATAAGGCGACTTGCGACCCACGACATAGACGCCGCCCTTGTAGAGCTTCAGCCGGACGGTGCCGGTGACCTTTTCCTGGCTATGGTCGATCGCCGCCTGCAACATCTCGCGCTCTGGCGAGAACCAGAAGCCGTTATAGATGAGTTCGGCATAGCGCGGGGCCAGTTCGTCCTTCAGATGCGCAGCACCGCGATCCAGCGTCACCTGCTCGATACCGCGATGGGCGAGGTGATAGATGGTGCCGCCCGGCGTTTCATACATGCCGCGCGATTTCATGCCGACGAAGCGGTTTTCCACCAGGTCGAGACGGCCGATACCATGCTTGCGGCCATATTCGTTGAGCGTTTCCAGCAGGGTCGCAGGCGACATGCCCACGCCATTGATCGCCACGCCATCGCCACGCTCGAAATCGATCGTAATATATTCGGGCGCGTCGGGCGCGTCCTCCGGGTTGACCGTGCGCGAATAGACATAGTCGGGGACTTCATCCCACGGATCTTCCAGCACTTTGCCTTCGGACGAGGTGTGCAGCATGTTCGCGTCGGTCGAAAAGGGGCTTTCGCCACGCTTGTCCTTGGCGATCGGAATCTGATTCTGTTCGGCAAATTCGATCAGCCGTGTGCGGCTGGTCAGATCCCATTCGCGCCACGGCGCTATCACCTTGATGTCGGGCGACAGGGCATAATAGCCCAGCTCGAAACGGACCTGATCATTACCCTTGCCGGTCGCGCCGTGGCTGACCGCGTCAGCGCCCACCATCTTGGCGATCTCGATCTGGCGCTTGGCGATCAGCGGCCGGGCGATCGACGTGCCGAGCAGATAGAGGCCTTCATAGAGCGCATTGCTGCGCATCATCGGGAACACATAGTCGCGCACGAATTCCTCGCGCAGGTCGTCGATGAAGATATGTTCTTCCTTGACACCCATCAGCCGCGCCTTGGCCCGTGCGGGTTCCAGTTCCTCGCCCTGCCCCAGATCGGCGGTGAAGGTGACGACTTCGCACTGGTAAGTCTGCTGCAGCCATTTCAGGATCACGCTGGTGTCGAGGCCACCGGAAAAGGCAAGGACGATGCGGTTGATCTTGTCTGACATGGCTAGCGACTCTTCTGTGCAGTGATGGCGCGGATGATGCGCGCGGCGCGTATCAGCCAGTGTGCAAAAGTGCAACCGGACAGGCGAAAAGGGACCGGAAGCGCTGTGCTTCCGGTCCCTCTCATCCTGTCGTCAGGATTGATTAGTGGGTGCGCGGTTTCAGAACCCCGGTCCGCACGCCATCATTGCCAAAGCGATAGACGGTCTGGCTGCGGTCGATCGCCGGGGTGGGCGCGGAGACCGGCTGAGCCTGCTGGGGCGCTGGCGGCGCGGCGACCGCCTGACGCTCGGTCAGCAGGAACTTGGCCCGGCGCACCCTCTTGGCGTGAGTGAGGAAAGGGTTTTCCGGGCTGGGCGGCGCGGCGACCATGGCGGCGATCGTGCGCTGTTCGTCCGTCACCGGTGCGGCGGGCGTATAGATGGCGCGCGGCGCGACGGGTGCCGGAGCGGGGTTGACCGGCATTGGTTCGGCGACCGGCGCGACCAATTGCTCCTCCTCGACCGTTTCGATCGGGCGACGACGACGCATCAGCGCGGCACCACCCAGGCCTGCGAGCAGCAACGCTGCGCCGCCCATGGCGAAGAGCAGCGCATTGTCGGTGCGCGCGGCCTGCTGTTTCACTACCGGCGCGGCTGGCGTTGCGGCAACCGGTTCCGGCACGATCACAGGGGCGACCGGTGCGGGGGTTGCAGCAGGTGGCGTCACTGCGGGAGCCGATTGTGCGACGGCGACCGGCACAACTGGCGCAGCGGCCCGTTCCACGGGGCGCGATGCGGCGCGGCGCGGCGCTGGCGCAAGCTTGGCGGCGGCCTCGGCTTCGGCGGATGCAATCGCTGCGGCGCGACGTTCCTCGACCGAGGGCGTGGCTTGCACCACCGGCGCGCTGGTCGCGAAAGTGGGCGTCGCGGGGGTCGCAGTGATTGGCGCTGTCACAGCCTCCGGCGGTGCGGCGGGTGCCGCTACCGTTGGGGCGACCGGCGGCGGCGCGAGTTCCTGCGCCAGCAAAGGGGTTGCACTGAGGGCCAGAACAGCGGCGATCGCGGCCCTGGCGGGGCGAATTGAGCGAGTGTGTTCAGTCATAGCGAAAGATGAACCCACGACATCTTCGATTGACCGCAAACCGACTCTCGCTTTCAGGACGGATGGTGGCGGATCAGCGGCAGAATGATTGGCCTGAACAACGGTTCATCTTCACATGAACGGTAGATTTACAAAATAATACTTTTAGTCGTCTAACCCGCGTCCTTCACGATAGGCGCCGTCCAGCAAAGCGTCCTGCCGTGCCTGATCCTTTTCGTCCGCAATCCGCTCCGCCTTCGTCCGGCCGAATTTCGCACGATTGCCGTCCGCCGCGCGCGCCTTGTCGTCCCGCGATTTCGCCTTGCGCGCCTGGCGCAGATTGATGACATTGCTCATGTCCCGGCTGTTCCTTCCCCATTGCGCCGCATATCGCATCATAGGGGCGGCGATCATGGCTTGCCAAGCGCGGCCTCTCGCTTCCATGACACTCTAATGACCAGCATCCATGACGTCGCCGCCCTTGCCCAGGTATCGATCAAGACAGTGTCGCGCGTCGTCAACAGCGCCCCCAATGTCAGCCCCGACCTGCGCACGCGGGTGCAGGCGGCGATCGATCAGCTGGGCTATCGCCCCAACCAGTCGGCGCGGCGGCTGGCCGGGGGGCGGTCCTTCATGATCGCCTATCTCTATAGCAATCCCGCGCCCGGCTATATCAGCGGCATCCAGACGGGCGCGGCGGCGCGCTGCCGGGAACTGGGCTATCATCTGGTGGTGGAACCAATCTCGCCCGGCGGCGATGAGCGGTTCGACGTGCTGGACCGGCTGGTCGCGGCGCTGCGGCCCGACGGCGTGCTGCTGGTGCCACCCTTGTCGGATGACGAAGGACTGCTGGCGCGCCTCGCGGAACTGCGCCTGCCCTGCGCGCGGATCGCCGGGTCAGTGGTGGCGGCCAGTTTCAACATCCACACCCCCGAACGGGCCGCCGGACGGATGGTCGCCGACCATCTGATCGCGCATGGCCACCGCCGGATCGGCGTCATCGCCCCACCGCGCTCGCACCGCTCGGCACTGCGCCGGGTCGAGGGATTTCGCGACGGCCTGACCGCCGCAGGCCTGCCTATCGACGATGCGCTGTTCGTGCCGGGCGGGTTCGATTTCACATCGGGCATCGCGGCGGGCGAAGCGCTGCTGGCGCTGCTCCAGCCGCCAACCGCCATCTTTGCGACCAATGACGACATGGCGCTGGGCGTCCTGACCCTGGCCCACCGCATCGGCCTGCGCGTGCCGGAGGATCTGTCGGTAGTCGGCTTCGACGACACCCCCGCCAGCCTGACCAGCTGGCCACCGCTCACCACAGTGCGCCAGCCGCTGGAGGAAATGGGCCGATCGGTCATTGACGCGCTCGCCAACGGCCCGCTCGACGCGCCGGAATTCCTGTTCACGCTGGTGGAACGGGGCAGCTGCGGGCCAGGGCCGGGCTGAACCGGCATATAAACAGTCGTCAATAACCAGCATTGCAAAGCGACAATCTCAAGCCGGTTATGCTATATTCTGTAAATCGTTGATGCTATCGATCAGCCATGCTGACGCTACTCTCATCCCCTGAATATGCGATTTTTTCGATAGCTTTAATCGTCATGCTGGGCATCGGCACCATCGAGGCAATCGGCCTTGGCATTGGCCATCTTGATATCGATGCTGGAGGCGACGGCCTTCTCAGTTGGTTGGGCCTTAAGACCGGATTGCCGGTCCTGATTTGGCTTACCGCCTTCCTTGGCTGTTTCACGCTGATCGGCTTTGCTATTCAGCAGACGGCTACGGCGGTCACCGGAACGCCCCTGCACTGGTCGATCGCTGGCGGCCTTAGTCTGATTATTGGTGGAATTTCGAACGCCTATATTTCGTCCGGGCTGGCCAGACTGATGCCCGAATATGAAAGCACGGTCATCAGTTCGGATGATTTGATAATGCGCCGTGCCACGGTGCTCGAAGGCGCATCACGACGCGGACACCCTGCGCGCGCGAAGGTGGTCGATCAGCATGGCCAAGCCCATTACGTCATGGTGGAGCCCCATCACGACAATGACATCATCGCCCAGGGTGAAAGCGCTTTGCTCGTTCGCAGGGCTGGCCCGACCTTCTTCATTCAGCCGGATATCGATACGAACCTCCGGCCGCTTTAATGCCCGCTTCTCATAGGAGGAATAGTTGCCTGCATCCCTACTCAATATCCTGATTTATGCGGGTGTCATTCTTCTCGCGCTGGTCGTTATCGGGATCATCCTTACCCGCCTTTACCGGCGGGCGACCAAGGATGTCGCGCTTATCCGAACCGGCTTTGGCGGGGAAAAGGTTGTTCTGAACGGGGGGATCATGGTGATCCCGGTCCTGCACGAACTGATGCAGGTGCGCTTGACGACCGTGAAGCTGGAAGTATCGCGCCTCAACAAGGATGCGCTGATCACGCTGGACAAATTGCGCGTCGATGTCGTCGGCCTGTTCCATATCAAGGTGAAGCCGGACGCCCAATCCATCGCGGCGGCGGCGCAGACGTTGGGCGAAGCGGTCAACAGCCCCGAAGCCGTGAAGTCCCTGCTGGATGGCAAGCTCGTTTCAGCGCTGCGCTCGGTAGCGGCGACCATGACGATGGAACATCTCCATGCCAATCGCGCGGATTTCATCCAGAAGGTGCAGGAAGCGCTGATGACCGATCTGGACATGAACGGGTTTCAGCTGGAATCGGTCAGCATTACGCATTTCGACCAGACAGCCTTTGAGCATTTCAACGAAAATAATGCGTTCGATGCCGAAGGTCTGACGGTGTTGACCCGCACGATCGAGGAACGGAAGAAAATCCGCAACGACATTGTCGCGACTAATCGCGTCGAAATCGAACAGCGCAATCTGGATGCCAACAACCAGTCGCTGGAAATCGCACAGGAGGCCGAGCAAGCCCGCCTGACGCAGGAACAGACATTGGCCGCTCGCCGGGCCGAGCAGGCGACTGCCATTGCGACAGCGGAAGCTGAACAAACACGGTTGGCAGAAATTGCGCGTATCAACGCCGAGCAGGCTAAAACCGTCGCGCAGACAGAAGCAGACAAGGTCATCCAGACCGCCACTATTTCCCGTGATGGCGCGGTGCAAACAGCGGCCATCGAACGGGATCGCAATATCGAACTCGCGCGGATCACGACGGCCGTTCAGACCGCGCAGAAATCCGAAGAGGAATCGACTGCAACGGCTGCGGCCAACGAAGCCCGTGCGCTGGCCGCCCGTGCCGAGGAAAGCGTGCTGACGGCGAAGGCGATGGAAATTGCCAATCGTACCAAAAATGTCGCAGTCATTGCTGCAACCCAGCGCGCGCAAGAGGAAGCCGTCCAGATTACGGTTGCAGCCAGCGCTGACAAGGAAGCTGCCGAAGCACGGGCTGCAGCGATGCGAACGGAGGCAACCGCAGAAGCTGACGCAGAAAAGGTCCGTGCGGAAGGCCGCGCTGCGGCATTCAAAGTCGATGCTGCAGGACAGACAGCCCTGAACGAAGCAACCAACATCCTCAATGACACCCAGACCGCTCTACTGGTGCGCAAGGCGATGCTTGAGGCACTGCCTGCGATCATCGCCGCCGCATCGAAACCGATGGAGCAGATCGACAAGATTTCCATCGTCGATGCGCGTGGCCTTCATGGCGACAATGGCGGCGCGGATGCGGCCGTCGGCGATGGCAACCTTGCCGATGCGGCCGTGGCGGCAGCCATGCGCTACCGCGTGGGCGGCCCGCTGATCGACGCACTTATGGCTGAACTGGGTATGACTGGTGGCAGCCTGAACGGCATGTTGGCCGGTGCGCCGCCTCAACCGACGACGCGTGCGCCAGACAAGAGCGAATAGTCAGGGTGAAATCATGCTCGGCCATGTCCCCGTCCGCCACCAGCGTCATCCCCGATCCCGCTAAGTCTGGGCTGGCACGGATCGCGACATGAAGCCATGATTTAAGGTGATAGAAGGGCTGGAGCGGGTAGCGGGGATCGAACCCGCATCACAAGCTTGGAAGGCTAGTGCTCTACCATTGAGCTATACCCGCCCGGCCGGGAAGCGCCCTGCCATCATCCTGGGGTCTTCGTCAATATCGCAATGCGCAATTGCGCCAAGATCGCCCTTAACCCGGCGCAGCATTTCCTCTATCAGGCGGGGATGCAAAGCCCTTCCCTGCGCCAACTGGACATTTTCGCGCAGATGGTGGCGGCGGGCAGCGTTGCCCGCTGCGCCGACATGCTGGGCGTTACGGCTGACGATATCGCCCGCGACATCGGGTCGCTGGAGATGCGGCTGGGCTATCGCCTGTTCGAGGATATGAGCGGCACCGTCCGCCTGACCCCTGCCGGGCGCAAGACGGCGCAGGCGATGACTTTATTGTCGCAGGACGCGCCGGAGGATTGGGACGAGACGGCTGCGCCCGCCCAAGTGCCGCCCGCTCCGCCGCGCCAGACGATCATGCTCGCGGCACCCGCCCCGATCTTCGGCCATTTTCAGGAAGCGCTGTCGGCGTTCGAGGCTGCGAATGAGGATATTGCGATTACGCTGGACTTGCAGGTCCAGTCGGTAACCGACGCAGCCGCCGCGCTGCGCGAGGGGCGCGCGGACATCGCCTATTTCTATGCGCTGGAGGAGCCGGCCGGTTTCGCCTCCCGCTATGGCTGGTCGGAGCCGCTCAGCCTCTATGTCGGTGCCGCCCATCCGCTGGCGCAGGCCGACAGCGTGTCGCGCGACGATCTGGCGGTTACGCCGATGCTGGCGCTGGAGCGGCATAATCCGATGCGCCATATCGTCGAGGATGCGCTGGCGCGCGGGCGGGTGCAGCTTGGCGCGCCGGTGCTGGAAAGCGACGATATGTTCGCGGTAATGACGGCGCTGCGCGCGGGCAAGGGCATTTTTGCCGCCTTTGGCGCACTGGCGCGCGATCTGGGGCGGATGGACGGGATCGGCCGCCTGCCGCTCGACACGCAATTGCCCGCGATCGAGGTGCGCCAGGCGCTGGGACCGCGCGCGGCGGAAACCCCGGCGGTCGAGGCGCTGGCGGAATTTCTGTTTCTTTAGGCCTCCACGCTTATCCCTTCTCCGTTCAGGCTGAGCTTGTCGAAGCCCCGTCCTTCTTTGCGAAGAAGAACAGCCCTTCGACAGGCTCAGGGCGAACGGATGCGGGATGGTGGCAAAGCCCCGCCTCCTGCCTGACGCACCGCAGCAAAAAGACGATGAACCGAACTTGATATGATATCTCATTCTGGATACAGGGTCACATCGACCTTCCCCGTTCCAAGGATGATGCCGCTTCATGCTCCTTTCCCCGCTCCTGCGCGCCGGCTGCGCCCTGCCTGCGCTGTGCCTCGCCCTCCCGGCCCTTGCGCAGACCCCCGACGCAGCAGCCGATCAGGCCTATCATGACAATCGCGCCGACATCATCGTCACCGCCATCATCCCCCGGCGGCAGGGCGACATCCTGTCCGGCACGTCGGTCGTCACCGGCGAGGAACTGACCCGCAACATGCGGTCGACCATCGGCGAGACGCTGGCGCGGCAGCCGGGCGTGTCGGCGACGTCCTTCGGTCCCAATGCCTCGCGCCCGATCCTGCGCGGTTTTCAAGGAGAGCGGGTGCGCATCCTGACCGACGGGATCGGCAGTTTCGACGTGTCCAACACATCGGTCGACCATGCCGTCGCCATCAACCCGCTGACCGCCGACCGGATCGAGGTGCTACGTGGTCCCGCCGCCTTGCTCTACGGATCGTCGGCCATTGGCGGCGTCGTCAATGTCATCGACAGCCGCATCCCGCGCCGGGTGCCGGACGAACCGGTCCATATCGACGCCATCACCACCTATGGCAGCGCCGCGAACGAGCGTACCGGATCGGGCGAGGTCGAAGTGCCGCTGGGCGACAAGCTCGTGTTTCACTTTGACGGCAGCTATTCCAAGTCGGGCGATCTGGACACGGGCAGCTATATATTGACCCCGGCCCTGCGCGCGCAGGCGGCGGCCAGCGGAGACGCTGACATTGCCAGCCTGGCCACGCTGCGTGGTAAGTTGCCCAACAGTGCGGCGGAAACATGGGAAGTGTCGGGCGGCGCGGCTTTGATCACCGATGGCGGTAATCTGGGCTTTTCGGTCACCCATAGCGACAATCTCTATGGCGTGCCGGTGCGCTATGCGGTGGAGCCGGGCGGCGAGGCGGAGAAGGTGCGGCTGCATATGAAGCAGGATCGGGCCGACATGCGCGCCGAAGTGCCGGTCAATGGCGGCTTTCTGGAATCCATCCGCTTCCGTGCGGGTTTTGCCGATTATCAGCATCAGGAAATCGAGGATACGGGCGAGGTCGGCACCACATTCTACAACCAGTCGATGGAATCACGGCTGGAACTGATCCAGGCCAATCGCGGCGGATGGGACGGCGCGATCGGCGGGCAATTCTTCACCCGCAAATTCCATGTCGAGGGGGAAGAAAAATTCCTGCCCCGCAACGAAACCACCCAATTGGGCCTCTTCACCCTCCAGTCGATCGACCTGGGCCAAACCCGCGTCGAGGTGGGCGGGCGCTATGAACATACCGATGTCAGCGCGGATGCGGACGCGACTTTGTTCAACCCGGCCTATGATCGCCGGTTCGACTCCATCTCCGGCTCGATCGGCGCAAGCCGGGAGATCGTGCCGGGCTGGCGCGCGGGGCTGAACCTGTCCCGTACCGAACGCGCGCCATCGGCCGAGGAATTGTTCGCGCGCGGCAATCATGCGGGCACGCAGGCGTTCGAGCTGGGCAACCCCGATTTCAGCAAGGAAAAAAGCTGGGGCGTCGAAGCCACGCTGCGCGGTCAGGGGCCGGGCTATACCCTCGCCCTGTCCGCCTATCATAACTGGTTCGACGGCTATATTTATGACGTGCAGGTCGCCGATGACGCCTGCATGGCGGTGAATGGCGGGGAGGATCTGGAATTCCCCTGCTTCCAATATAATCAGGCCAAGGCCCGCTATCTGGGCTTTGAAGCCGAAGCCACGGTCAAGTTGGCGCAAGTCGGCAGCTACGCCATCAATTTCGATGGCGTTGCCGATTATGTCCGCGCGACCGTGACCGATTCCGGCCCGGCCCCGCGCATCCCGCCGATGCGCCTGCTGGGCGGGCTGGAAGCGCAGGGCGATCGCCTCAGCCTGCGCGGCGAGGTGGAACATAGCTTCGCGCAGGACCGGATCGCCGCGACAGAGACGGAAACGGGCGGCTTCACCCTGGTCAACGCATCGCTGGCGTGGAAGCCGATCAAGGGCAATGACCGCACCACCATCATGCTGTCGGCCAATAATATCTTCGACGTGGAGGCCCGCCGCCACGCCAGTTTCCTGAAGGATTACGCCCCGCTGGCCGGGCGCGACATCCGCATCACCGCACGCCTGTCCATCTGACGCTTCGTCCAGAAATGCGCCTTTAGCGCATTTCGAGACAAACTCTGGTGCGACGGGGTCGATTGCGCATTGTGACAATTTCGTTACAAGGCGCGACTAATGCGCCAGATTGCTGCCCTCCCTTATGCGACCCATGCCGACGGATCGATGCAGATATTGCTGATCACGTCGCGTGACACGCGGCGATGGGTCATTCCCAAGGGCAACCGGATCAAGGGGCTGGCCGGCCATCGCGCGGCTGAACTGGAAGCCTTTGAGGAAGCGGGTATTCATGGCATCGCCTGCCCCGCCTCGCTTGGCCGCTACAGCTATGACAAGCGCAAGCGCAACGGTGCCGCGCGGGAGGCAAGCGTCGAGGTGTTCCCCCTTGCCGTCACAGGCCAATTGTCGCAATGGCCCGAACAGGGGCAGCGCGAACTGCGCTGGTTCCCCGTGGCAGAAGCCGCACGCGCGGTCGCCGAACCCGATCTTCAGGCAATCATCGCCGCCTTTCGCAAACCGCCCCGCGATCCGGGCCGGTTCGTGCGGATGCTGCTTTGGTTCAAGGACAAGCAAAGCGAAAGGACTGGAATGCTCGCCTGGTTTCATGCGTTGATGCCCAAGCAGGGCCGCTTTTTCGAGCAATTCGAAAATCATGCGGCAACCTTGGTCGCCGGCGCCGATGCACTGGCCCGGCTGCTCAAGGGCGGGCCGGACATGATGGTCCATATCAAGGAAATTTCCGACCGGGAACATGAAGCGGACGACATCATCCGCGACGTGTTGCAGGACGTCCGGCGCATCTTCGTCACCCCGTTCGACCGCAGCGCCATCACCGGGCTGATCGGCGTGATGGACGACGCGATCGACCAGATGAACCAGACAGCCAAGGCGATCGCCCTCTATGAGGTCAAGACATTTCCGCCGCAGATGCAGGATATGAGCGCGCTGATCGTCGAATGTGCGCGGCTGGCGGCCGAAGCGATGCCGTTGCTGCGTTCGCTCAACCTGAACGCCACGCGGCTGCACGACCTGACCGAACGTCTGGTGACGCTGGAAGGCCATGCCGACATATTGCACGAAGCGGGCCTCAAGACGCTCTATGCCGCCGCGCGCGAGGGCAATCCGATGGATTTCGTCGTCGGGCGGGAAATTTATTCCCACCTGGAAAAGGTCACCGACCGGTTCGAGGATGTCGCCAACCAGATTTCCGGCCTGGTCATCGACCACGCCTGACGATCCCGCCGGATAGAGTCCATGGACCCCATTGCCTTCCCGCTGCTGGTCGCGCTGATCGGCGTCGCGCTTGCCTTTGACTTTCTCAATGGCCTGCATGACGCCGCCAACTCGATCGCGACCATCGTGTCGACCCGCGTTCTCAAGCCTCAATATGCGGTCGCCTGGGCCGCCTTCTTCAACTTCATCGCCTTCCTCTTCTTTGGGCTGCATGTCGCGACCACGGTGGGCAAGGGGATTGTCGATGCCGCGATCATCGATCCGCAGGTGATTTTCGGCGCGCTGATGGGGGCGATTTCCTGGAACCTCATCACCTGGGCGCTGGGCATCCCCTCCTCCTCCAGCCATGCGCTGATCGGCGGGCTGCTGGGCGCGGGAACGGCCAAGGCGGGGCTGCCTGCAGTGATCTGGACCGGCGTGTTCAAGACCAGCGCGGCGATCGTCCTGTCGCCGGCCATCGGCCTGCTGCTGGCATTGTTGCTGGTGCTGATCATCAGCTGGATATTCCGCCGCTTCACGCCCCATGGCGCGGACGGGGTGTTCCGCAAGCTCCAGCTCGTCTCCGCCTCGCTCTATTCGCTGGGTCATGGCGGCAATGACGCGCAAAAGACGATGGGGATCATCGCCGTGCTGCTCTATTCGCAGGGTATGTTGCAGGGCGAATTTCATGTGCCCTTCTGGGTTGTGATCAGCTGTCAGGCGGCGATGGGCTTTGGCACGCTGTTTGGCGGATGGAAGATCGTCCACACCATGGGGTCGAAGATCACGCGGCTCAGCCCGGCGCAGGGTTTCTGCGCGGAAACCGGGGGCGCGATCACCCTGTTCATGGCGACCCATCTGGGGATTCCGGTGTCCACCACCCACACCATCACCGGCGCGATCGTCGGCGTGGGTGCGTCGCGGCGGCTGTCGGCGGTGCGCTGGAACATCGCGTCACGCATCATCGTCGCGTGGGTCGTGACCCTGCCCGCCGCCGCGCTGATCGGTGCGGGCTTTTATTGGGTCACGAAGTTCTTCTGATCATCCTCCCATTTTGGGGAGGGCAGTCGCACAGGACGTGCCGCGATCCCTCCAACGTCATGCTGAATTTATTTCAGCATCCATTTCTCGTCACAAACAATTGCTTGATCTGGAGAAATGGACCCTGAAAAAAGTTCAGGGTGACGGTGAAAGAGGGGACGGCTCCATAGGCGATAGTCCTCCCCTTTTGGGGGAGGATGGCCTTTACGCAACCCGGCCGAGCCGGTGGTAGAGATTGGCGTATTTGACCGATTCCGGCTGGTCCTGAATCTCGCGCAGATAGTGGACGATCGCGGTGCGGATCAGGCCGAAATCTTCCGGCGAGAAAACCGCGCGCGAACGGGCGGGCTGGGGGTGGCCGCCGGTTTCAGTCCTATTTTCCATCGTGTCCGTCGTCATGATCCTGTCCTTATGTCTGCAAGCCGTCCGTGCGGCGATGGACAGTGAGTTAGACATATTGGCGCGATGCGGAAGGGCGATGAGTGGCCACGTGTCACGATAAGATTTGGTCATATTGTCATTCTATGACATCATGACTGTATGGCAGACGCAATCGACCGCAAACTTTACCTTGGCCCCAAGCTGCGCGTTTTGCGCCGCGAACTGGGACTGAACCAGACCCGCATGGCCGAGGAACTGGGCGTTTCGCCCAGCTATCTCAACCATCTGGAGCGCAACCAGCGCCCCCTGAGCGCGCAGATGCTGCTGCGGCTAGCCAATATTTATGACATCGACATTCGCGACTTTACCGCGCGCGCGGCCGACGGCGGATCGGGCGAACTGAGCGAAATATTGTCCGACGCGCTGGTTCGCGACATCGGCATTGCCCGCGACGAAGTGCTGGAAGTGTCGGAAAATTATCCCGGCGTCAGCGAAGCCATCGCCCGATTCTATCGTGCGCTGAGCGATCTGCGCCGCCTGCCCGGTGAAGCAGCGGCGGGCGAACGCGGCCCCGCCCCGCTGGTCGCACCGATCGACTGGCTGCGCGAGACGATCGCGCGGGCGGGCAATCATTTTGCCGAGATTGACGCCGGGGCCGAAGCCATCGCGGCGCAGTTGAATGATGATCCTGCCCTGTTGCAGGCGGACCTGCGCGCGCGGTTGAAGGACCGGCACGGCATGGCCGTCCAAGTCGTCCGCGCCGATGTGCTGGCGGGCACGTTGCGCCATTATGACATGCACCGGCGGCGGCTGATGCTGAGCGAGCGGCTGGCCGCGTCCGGGCGGCTGTTCGCCATCGCCTATCATCTGTGCGCGCAGAAACTGGCCGACGCGATAGCCGCGCAGGTCGCCCGCGCCGCTCCGCCGGACGAGGATAGCCGCCGCCTCGCCACCATTGCGCTCACCAACTATGCCGCCGCCGCGCTGATCATGCCCTATGACCGCATCCGCCAGGCGGCGGAGCAATGCCGCCACGACCTGCCCGTGCTGCGCGACCGGTTCGGCGTGTCGAGCGAACAGCTGGCCCACCGCCTGACCAGCCTCAACCGCACCGGCGCGCGCGGCATCCCCTTCTTCATGGTCAGGATGGACCGGGCGGGCATCATATCCAAGCGCTTCGATGGCGAAGCCTGGCCCTTCGCCCGCTATGGCAGCACCTGCCCGCGCTGGGACGCGCATGGCGCAGGCGCGGTCGATCAGGTGAATGTGCAGTTGATCGAGACGCTGGACGAGCGCCGCTTCGTCACGTTGGCCATGGCGCTGCCCCAGCCACCGGGCGCACGCGGCCGCGCGGTAATCGCGCTGGGGTGCGAGGCGAAACATGCCGGGCGGATCGTCCATGCCGACGGCATCGACCCGGACAAGGACGACGCGGTCGAAGTCGGCCCCACCTGCCACCTATGCGAACGCCGCGCCTGCCCCGACCGCGCGCTGCCCCCGGTGACGCGGGCGCTGGATTTGCATGGGTATGAGCGGACGAGCGCGCCGTTTCCGTTTAGGCGGGTGTGAGGGGGGATTTGGGGCCGATTTGGGACCGTCAGCTTTTGGTGCGAAATTGGAAATAGCGGACGTTTTCCCCGCTGGTCGGAAAGGGGCGGAGATATCCTCCGCCCACTGCGAAACATCAGAACCTGTAGGATAGACCCGCCAGAACACGGTGACGATCAAAGTTGCCGTCGCCCTCGCTGAGGTCGAAATGGCGATATTCCAGGCGCGTCGAGACATTGCTTGTGAGCTGGCGCTCGACGCCGCCGCCGATCAGCTAGCCATCGCGATTGCCGGCTTCGCGTTGACACCGGACATATCGGAAATCCGCGATGCCGTACGCAAGGGGTATCTGGTCAGCACCCGCGCGGACATCGACACCGTCGATGCGCGACAAGGCACAAACGACCGTCGCGACGCGGCGCTTGCGAGCGGCGCACAGATTATATCGACCGACTATCTCACCGCGCCGAATATCTACGGCAATGGCTACCACCTTGCCCCTTTTTCAGGAGCTTGGCGCCGCAACAGCGTTGTGCGCCGCTGCCCCCGATAATCATTCCTGCCTGAGATACAGCGTTCCCTCACCCAAAGGCGGTGATGTAGGGCGATAGCCATGGGCGACGGCCCAGGCAATTAGGGATGAGTCGAGACCCTGCGGACTGGCTGGAGAAGGCGCGCTTTCCAGCCCCGTTACGATCGCGGCGGGCGGGTACCGGGTCAGTCCCTCTGCAACGCTTGCGCCATTCAGCACATGGAATGCGTGCTGTTCCGCCCGGGTGAGAAGGTCGCGCGTCCGGAACAGGAAGGGACCGGCGGCAAAGCGTGGATCGAGTGGAATGCCGCTGTCCACCACCCGCTCCGGTGCGAGACTGACGATTGGATCTGCAATGGCGGAGGCGCGCACGCTTTGCCCGATCGCATGAGCATCGCGCGTCGCCGACAGGATCGGGCTGTGGCCGCTGGCGATGTTCGGTGTGATACGGATCAGCGTGTCCGCCGCCCCTGCCATCATGCACAGCGCCAAGACCTTGATCGCTGCGGGGCGGTGCCAGAAGGGCGCATCCAGCATCAATCCGAAACGCAGGAACAAGGCAGGCAGCAGCGGTACCAGATATTGCGCATAAATGGGTCGGGGCAGCCATGCCGCAATCAACCCAGCAACGATCACATAGTCGAGCAGACCTGTCGTTATCGAGGATTTGACGGATCGACGCAGGATGGCCACTCCCATCGCGACAAGCGCAAGCAGCGCCGATCCCTGCGCCAGAAAACGCAGCAGCCGCAAGGCGCTGAGCGGGGCTTCCACCATATAGGCGCGCTGGTTCAGCATCTGCCATTCCAGCGGCGCCTTCAGGCTATAGTCGATGATGCCGAACCAGGCCGCATCCGGCGCGATGGCCCACAGGATCAGGGTCGGCAATCCACCCGCGATCCCGCCCGCCGCCAGTGCGAGGACGCTCATCGGGCCGAGCCGTCGAATATTGACCAGCGCGAACAGGCCGATGGAGGCGGCGGGCAGGCCATAGCTGATCTTGGCCGAAGCCGCCGCGCCCAGTAGAAGCCCGGCGAGCATGAAGAATGGCGGGCGGCGTGCCGTGCCGAGCGCGTCGATGAGCAGCGCGAGACCGGCCATGTGCAGGAGCAAAGGCAGGGCATCGTTCCGCGCGACCGTGGCCGCAAACAGGAAAGCATGGCTGGTGACGAGCGCCATGGCTACAATCCCGGCGCTGCGCGGAGTCCCTCCCACGCTGCAAACGGCCCGATATAACAGCGCCGCCGCCCCCGCTGCACATAGGGCATTGACGGCGCGCAGGGCAAGGAACAGCCAGCCCTCGCACAGCCGGGCCAGCGGCGCGAAGAGCAGGGGTTGCAATGGCGTCTGGAGATAGGCGAAATCGCGATAGGGCAGGCCCGATCGCATCAATGCTACCGCGGCGACATATTGCCCTTCATCGTGGTCGATCGGCCGGAGCGCCGCAATGCCCAGCAGAACGGCAAGCAACAGCAGGAAAATGCACAGCGGGGAAGCGCGGACAGCCTTGGTCATCACAGGGCTGGTTGCTTACCAGCCCATGTCGGCGCTGAACATGACGGCGCGGGTCTGATCGACGGAGTGGAGGCTACCCATGGCCGTCGGACCGGAGAGGCCGATGCTGACCAGGCGGCTGGGATTGATGAAGCGGGCGGCAAGGCGCAATCGTTGGCGACCCTGTTGCACGGGCGTATATTCGATGCTGCCTTCGGCGCGCAGAGGCGATTGCTGGGTGCCAAGAGCGGCCAGCGCCGCGCGGCCGGTGCGAGATCCCTGTGCCGCGACACGCCACGCCCCGCTGGTCCATGCGGCTGCAAGGGCCATTTCCCGTTCTTGCACGGATCGCCCGGTCATGGTGTCCACCGCTGCCTGCTGATAGCGAACGGACCAGTCGAGATGCGGGGTCAGCTGGTGCCGGGCCATCATCTTCACGCCCAACAGCCGGGCGGACCCGATATTGGTGGGCAGATAGGCGCGGTCGGCAAAGGACAGGCCGTTGCGGATGTCGGCGCGATAGAGGCTGGTCGTCACGATCATGTCCCCGCCCGACCATTGGCCGCCGATCGACGCGACCCGGCTTTTTTCGGGGCGGAGGGAGCGACGCAAAGCCTCGAAATCGGGGCGCGAAAGGCCAAGCGGGCCGGTAAAGCCGGTATCGCCATAGGCGCGCATGGACTCTTCATAGTCCATCGACAGCGTGATTGCAGATGTGGGACGGTAGTGGACGACGGCTTTGGGCAGGAACCAGTCGCGCGCGCGCAGCCGATCATCATCACTGCCGATCGTCACATTGGCATTGCGATTGCTGACTTTCAGCCCGGCAAAGCCCAGCGTCATCGCGACCTGATCGGAAAGAGTGAAATGATCCTCGACCGATAACATCCGCGTGCGGCTGCGCGGGCGGTGGTCGTAGCGTGATGCACCCATAGCGGGTAGAATATCCGCCTGCGCCCCGATGAGCCGGCGGCTCTGGCGCTGGAGGCGCAGGGCCACGACATGGTCTGGCTCATCACCGGGCAGCGGGCGGATCGCGCCGATCCAGCCATAATCCGGGCTGGTCCTGCGCGCCTCCAGCAGGGGCGATCGCCGGATCGCAGGCTTCAGCGTGAAGCTGATGCTTTGGTCGACGAATATGTCCTGTGCCGATGCGGTGCCGCCCTGGAGCGCCAGCGCGATCAGGCCGAGCAGATACAGGCCGCGCATCAGCGATACTCGCTTTTCTGCGCAGGGCTGGCATCGGCCAGCGCCAGTTGCGGGCGCTGGCTGTCATAGGCGATGACATAGCCGAAATGATCAGAGAGCGGCTGACCGTCAGGCTCAGACCCGAACGGCACATGCGCACCCTTAACGACAAGCGCGGTACCCAGACCGGCGCGCGCGAAGATCCAGTCCTTGCGGCGCTGAGTGGCGTGGATCAGGTCATCGCGCGCCTGCGGAACGGGGATCGCAGCCTGTTGCAGGGCGATCTGCGCGCCGCCCTGCGACGCGGCCACGAAGGACAGGCCATAGCGGGAAAAGCTGTCGAAGAAGATGCGCGTACGATCGCTGTTGCCGCCAATATTCATGTCGCCGCCAATCATCAATGTGCGGTCGCGCGGGACGGCACCGGCGATGAAGCGGGCGGTCAGATCGACCTGCCGCGCATAGGCCGCCAGCGATCGCGCCACGGAAACGCCGGACGCCTTGCGCGCGTTGAGGTGGATATTGACGATGGCGACGGGCTTCTCTTCGCCAGGCACCTGTATGTCGGCGATCACCACGCCTTTGTTGGCGAGGCAATCGAACCCGGCGCAGGCGAAATCGGGGAAGGCGAGGCGCTGAACGCGCATGATGGGATAATCGGACAGGATGATGAGGCCGCTGTCGGTCTGTTTCCCCATCGCCTCGCCACGATCCCACCGGGCATCGGCAAGAAAGGCCCGATCCTCCGTCGCAGGCGCGATCGGCGAGCGCATCAGCCGATCCGGTCCGAACGTCATGTGCCGATAGCCGGATGTGCGCGCAATCTCTGCCGCTTGCGGCGTGAACGCTTCCTGCAACAACAGGATATGGGGCTGCTGCCCCCGTTGCCGCATGGCGCGCAGACGCCCGCCGATCCGCGCCAGCGCGGCATCCCGATCAAAAGCTATCGGCCAGGGCAAACCCTTGATATTATAGGTCATCATGGAAAGTGTCGTATTGCCACCGTCCGGCAATAGCTGCGCCATATCGAGACGATATGGTAGGCTGCTGCTGGTCGATCCGGTCGCGACGAAACTGACCAGCCCTGCAAACAGCATGGCCCGCATAGTCTTGTACATGATGATGCCCCCCAATGGCTGGCGTGGTCATAGCCTGCCAATGAGTCGTCCGCGTTTCTTCCGCACTGCAATATGATGAAAGTTCGAAGGCGGACCGCGTCACTGATCCGACCAGTAATTGTCATGCAGCGAGCGGAAGGCTCCGTCTGGTCCCTTCATAGAGGGTGAAGAGATCAGCGAAATGCGCGTCCATCGTGCGCGTGTCGGCAGCGGCTGAGCCGGC
>NZ_JAHRGM010000025.1 GCF_019097845.1 Sphingobium sp. AS12
GGCGAAAATGGGAAGATATTGACGATATGGGCGGATGCGTCTTGCCACTCGATCAGGCCCTCGACCACATCGCTGAAAACAGCATCTTCTGGACTTGGACCTGACCAAAAACGTACAAAGTCGAGCTAAGAGCCCGATCCGAAAGTTGTTGAGCAATACCAGCATGTTGTGATTCACGCCTCTTTGCGAAGAGATGGAGTGAATGATGACATGGACTGGTATTGCCCGTCGGGAGCATAGTCGGGAAGGTTTGCGGTATCCATCGGATATGACGGACACGGAGTGGGCGCTGGCAGCGCCTTTCGTTCCACCGGCGAGGCGAGGTGGCCGACGCCGATCTGCCGACATGCGCGAGGTTCTGAACGCGATGCTGTACATCGCGGCGAGCGGGTGCGCGTGGCGGCTTCTGCCGAAGTGTTTTCCTCCAGTATCGACGGTGCGGCGCTATTTCTATGCCTGGCGCGATGCCGGTCTGTTTGACGCGATAAACATGGTGCTGGTCATGAACCTACGGGAGATCGAAGGGCGTGAAGCTTCACCCAGCGCCGGAGTGATCGACAGCCAATCGGTCAAGACCACCGAAAGTGGCGGAATTTCGGGCTATGACGCGGGCAAAAAGGTGAAAGGCCGGAAGCGACATATCCTGACCGACACCTGTGGCTCATCTTCATCCTCGTACACGCCGCCGATATTCAGGATCGAGATGGCGCCGTCGATGTATTGGCAGCCATTCGCAAGCGGTTTCCGTGGCTGCGGAACATCTTTGCGGACGGCGGCTACGCTGGCGACAAGCTACGATCCGCCTTGGTTGGCATGGGCAAATGGACGATCGAAATCATCAAGCGATTGGACAAGGCGAAAGGCTTTCAGGTGCTGCCCCGCAAATGGGTGGTCGAACGGACTTTTGCCTGGCTCGGGCGTTGTCGTCGGCTCGCGAAAGACTGGGAGCGATCCATCGCCTCGTCAACAGCTTGGGCCCTCATCGCCTCAATCCGCATGCTCACACGCCGAACCGCAAGATATTGTCAGAATTGAGAAACTTCCGAATCATCGTGTAATTGCGGCTGCTTCCCTCGGGCCTTGGTTGAGGCGCACACTTCTGGTTGTCGAATCCTGAAGGAAGGAAGCAGCCATGAAGCACTATGCCGGATTGGACCTGTCGATGGAAAGCACGCAGGTCTGCATCGTTAACGAAAATGGTCGGAAGCTGGTCTCGGAGAAGGTCGAGAGTTCCCCCGAGGCGATCGCCGGGATGCTGGAGCGATATGGACCGATCGAGCGGGCCGTGATCGAATCGGGACGAATGTCACCCGCGATCTGCCTTGGCCTTCGCGAACTCAGCGTTCCAGTCGTATGCATTGATGCCCGCCAAGCTCATCAGAGCCTGAAGGCGATGAAAGCGAACAAGACCGACCCACACGACGCAGCAGGGCTGGCGCAGCTGGCTCGCACGGGCTTTTACAAGGAGGTGCATGTCAAATCTTCGGCGGCGCACGGAGTGCGAAGCGTGATCACCGCGCGCAGCCACCTTGTCAAAGCCCGCGTGGGGCTCGACAACACGATCCGAGGCATTTGTGCCACGTTCGGCTACCGCCCTGGCCCTGGGCAAGGAAAGGCATTCCTCGCGCGGATCATGGAAGCCGCGCACATACCGGGGCTGGGTGACGCTATCTCCTCCCTGCTGTGTGTTCGCGCCGAACTGGTCGAGCAGGTCAAGGAGATGGACCGAAGGCTGCGTATCATCGCCAGCCAGTCGCAGGCCTGCGAAATCCTGATGAGCATACCGGGTGTTGGCGTGCAGACATCGGCGGCCTTCGCTGCTGCGGTCGACGATGCGGGGCGCTTCCGCCAATCCCGGAATGCCGGAGCTTACTTCGGGTTGGTACCTCGACGCCATCAATCCGGCGAGATCGATTGGACCGGTAGGATCACCAAGCAGGGCGACGGTACGGTGCGCAAGCTTCTCTACGAGGCAGCCAACTCGATCCTGTCCCGGTGCCAGCAGACATTCGCCCTGAAAACATGGGCCATGAAGATCGCTAAGCGCCGTGGCTTCAAGAAGGCCCGCGTTGCGCTTGCCCGTCGGCTCGCAGTCATCATGCACGCCATGCTGCGCGATGGCACTTTGTTCCAGGCATGAGATGAGGTAAAAGCAGTTTGCCAGCGGTGAGGCACCAAAGCTGATCCGAGGGCGGTGTCCCGCGAGGGAACGCAGGGGCGAACGATCTGCGAAGTAGTCCGATGGGCCCCATAGCCCGCTTCGAATCAATGCAACGTTCGTTCTTGTGAGACCCGATACAGCACGACCGAACTTGTGTTCGGCCAGTGCGGACAGATCCATGAAACCCTCAAGGGATCACACCGCCAGAGCTCTGCAATTACAGATCCGGCTCTAAGATAAATCGGTTGCGTCGGACCAATGCATTTTCTTGGCGTTCAAAAATCCTATCTGGCGCGTTAAATCCCATAATCAAAGATAGACGCGTGACAACTCATCGGACCAAAACCGGAGGCCGGGAGTTATAGGTTGCGCCTCTGTAACGATCGTGGAGATTTGCGTGACGGCCGATGAGCAACTGACTGCGATGGCTTCTACCGGGATTGCCGGGCTCGATGAAATCCTCAACGGCGGCCTTACGCCCGAACGTATGTATCTGGTCGAAGGGACGCCGGGTACCGGCAAGACTACACTTGGCCTCGGCTTCCTGCTGGCGGGTGTCGCCGTCGGCGACGTCGGTCTCTACATCACGCTCGCCGAAACCGAGGTCGAATTGCGCGCGGTCGGCAGATCGCATGGCTGGTCGCTCGATAAGCTGCAGCTTTTCGAAATGGTCCCGGCCGACGGGTTCACCGAAGATCACGAGCAGACACTGCTCCATCCAAGCGAAGTCGAACTCGGCGAAACGGTCCGCAACATCATGGCCAAGGTCGATGAGCTAAGGCCCTCGCGTGTCGTGCTCGACAGCCTCTCGGAGCTGCGGTTACTTTCGCAAAGCCCGATCCGTTACCGCCGCCAGATCCTCGCGCTCAAGCATTTCTTCTCTACCCGGGCTTGCACCGTACTGGTGCTGGACGACAAAGGCGCGAGTGGGAGTGATCTGCAGCTTCACAGTATTGCGCATGGGGTAATCTCGCTCGATCAGGCACTGGCGGGGTTTGGCGGGCAGCGACGGCGAATGCATGTCGTCAAGATGCGCGGCGTGCGGTTCCGGGGCGGCTATCATGATTTCGAGATCATGCGGGGCGGCCTGTGCGTCTACCCGCGTCTGGTCGCCGGAGATCATGACACCATCGACGGCGGCACGGCGATGACGACCGGCTCGGACGAACTCGACACTTTGCTTGGCGGTGGTCTGGTTCCGGGGACCGCGACCTTGCTGACCGGACCAGCCGGGGTCGGCAAGACGACCGCGTCGGTGCAATGCATGGTCGCTGCGCTCGAGCGTGGTGAGCGCGCTGTCTATTTCCTGTTCGACGAACGCGTACCAACGCTGATGACGCGTAGCGCTGCACTCGGCATGGACCTCAAGCCTTTCCTCGACAACGGTCTGCTGACGCTACGGGCGATCGATCCCGCCGAAATGTCGCCAGGCGAATTCGCGGGCTCGGTCCGGTCGGCTGTCGAAAACGATGGCGCCAGGATCGTCGTGATCGACAGCCTCAACGCTTATCTCCAGTCGATGCCGAACGAGCAGTTCCTCGTCCTGCAGATGCATGAGATGCTGAGCTATCTTGGCCAGAAGGGCGTCGTCAGCCTGCTCATTCTTGGCCTGCACGGCATCACCGGCGACATCCGGTCAGATGTCGATCTGAGCTATCTTTCCGATACCGTCGTCCAGCTGCGCTATTTCGAGGCGCATGGCGAGGTCCGCCAGGCAATTTCCGTCATCAAAACGCGGACCGCGCGGCACGAACGAACGATCCGCGAGTTTCAGATCGGCGGCAGCGGGTTGCAGCTCGGCGAACCGCTCAGGCAATTTCAGGGTGTGCTGACAGGCGTGCCAACCTTTTCGGGCGAGGCGAAGACTTTGATGGCGAGCCAGACGGATCCGGATACGACTCGCGGATAGAATGAACGATCTTGTCCTGATCTTTGCGCCGCGCGGCCGCGATGCCGCAATCGCCGCCGGTTTGCTCGGCCGTCACGCCATCGCAGCGCTAATCTGCACGGATGCGCGCGACCTCACTAAGCGCCTGGATGAAGGCGCCGGTGCGGTCCTTCTCACCGAAGAAGCACTTGTCGGGCCAAACGCCTCGGAGATCGCTGGCTGGGTGGCCGGGCAGGAAAGCTGGTCGGACATTCCATTCGTCGTTCTTGCCAACGGGTCGCGCACGCCGCGTACGGTCGCCGCGACGGAGCGGCTTGCCGAGCTGGGCAATGTGGTTCTACTCGAGCGTCCGCTTCACGCCGAAGCGATGCTCGGCGCGATCCGATCGTCGCTCAAAGCGCGCGCGCGGCAGTTCGAAGTGCGCGACACCGCACGCCTGAGCGCGGCGCAGAATCGCATTCTCGCGCTTGCCGTCGAGGCCGCGCCGCTCACCATCACGCTGGACGCCATCGTGCGCGAGGTCGAAGCCCTGTCGACTTCGGGTATGATCGGGTCGATCCTGCTACTAAGTGAAGACGGCCGACAAATGCGTCAGGGTGCCGGGCCCAGCCTGCCAGCCGCTTACAACGACGCGATCGACGGTATCGAGGTTGGGCCGGCGGTCGGTTCCTGCGGCACGGCGGTGTATCGCAGAGAACCGGTGTTCGTTGCCGACATTAGTACCGATCCGCTTTGGGTCGACTTTCGCGATCTGGCGCTGGCGCATGACCTGCGTGCCTGCTGGTCGCTTCCTATCACTTCGGTCGAAGGTGAGATTCTTGGCACATTCGCCATGTACCACTGCGAGCCGCGCGAGCCCGTCGCGACAGACCTCGCCATCGTCGACTTCGTGGTGCGAACCGCCGGCATCGTCATCGCACGTGCACGGGCCGAGGATAATCTTCGCGCGAGCGAGGCCCGCTATCGCCAGATCGTCGAAGGGGCCGAGGATTTCGCCATCGTGTCGCTCGATCCCGCCGGCACGATCACTGGATGGAGTAGCGGCGCCACACGTCTGCTGGGCTATTCGGCAAGCGAGGCGCTCGGCCAGACTGGTGGCCTGTTCTTCACGCCTGAGGATCGGGCCGCGAATGTGCCGGCGCGGGAGATGGCGCGGGCGACCGCCGAGGGCCGCGCGATCAACGAACGCTGGCATGTGTGCAAGGACGGTCACCGCTTCTGGGGCTCGGGCCTCACCATGCCAATCGCCGAACAGGACGGCGGCTACGTCACCATTTTCCGTGACCGGACCGCCGAGCATGAAGCGGAGGCGGCGCTGCGGGAAAGCGAGGCCCGGCTACGCTTCTTTGGAGCGTTGGAAGAGCGACTGTTCGGCGCTGCCACCGCTGACGATGCGATGCTTTCGGCCGCGGAGATGCTGGGCCGACAGATCGATGCCTCCCGCTGTGCCTATGCGAATGTCGACGCCGACAATGACCGGTTCTGGATCCGCAACGACTATACAGCGCCAAGCATCGCGACTTCTGCCGGGACCTATAGCCTCAATCTCTTCGGGCCGCGCGCTGCAGCCGAGCTGCGGCAGGGGCAAACCCTGATCGTTCGCGAAGTGGCGGGTGAGCTCGGACCCGATGAAGGGCGCGCAATGTTCCAGTCGATCGGCATCGAGGCGATCGTCTGTTGCCCGCTTGTAAAACAAGGGCAGCTCGCCGCGATGATGGCGGTGCATCAGGATGTACCCCGCGACTGGAGTGCGAGCGAGATCACCCTGATTCGCGAGGTTGTCGAGCGCTGCTGGGCGCATGTGGAGCGTGTCGGTGCCGAGGCGCGGCTGCGTGAGAGCGAGGAGCGGCTGCGCCTTGCCGTCGAAAACGCCGAGATTGGCTTTTGGGATGTTGATGTCATCAACGATCGGCTAATCTGGCCAGCCCAAACCAAGGCCATGTTCGGGATCTCGGCCGACGTGCCGGTTACCATGGCGGACTTCTACGTTGGCCTGCATCCCGATGACCGTGATGCAACTAGCGCAGCTTATCTGGCCGCAGCCGACCCCACGCAGCGCGCGCTTTACGATGTCGATTATCGCACCATCGGCAAGGAAGACGGCGTTCTGCGCTGGGTTGCTGCAAAAGGGCGAGGCGTGTTCGATGTCTCGGGACGCTGTCTGCGTGTCGCTGGCACCGCGCTCGATATCACCGCGCGCAAGCAAGCCGAGGAGGCGCTGCGCGATCTCAATGCAACGCTTGAAACGCGGGTGGCAGAGGCAATCGCGGAGCGCGAGGCAGCGCATGAGGCACTTCGCCAAAGTCAGAAAATGGAGGCGATGGGCCAGCTCACCGGTGGCGTTGCGCACGACTTCAACAATCTACTTACCCCGATCGTTGGTTCGTTGGACATGCTCCAGCGTAAGGGGGTTGGAACGGAGCGTGAGCAGCGGCTAATCGCGGGCGCGGCGCAGTCCGCCGAACGTGCTCGAGTGTTGGTGCAGCGTCTGCTCGCGTTCGCGCGGCGCCAGCCATTGCAATCGGTCGCCGTCGATATTGCCCAGCTGGTCGCCGGGATGGGCGATCTCGTCGAAAGCACCACCGGGCCTCAGATCAAAGTCGTAGTCGATGCCGCCAGCGACCTGCCATCGGCCAAGGCTGATCCCAACCAGCTCGAAATGGCGCTGCTGAACCTCTCGGTGAACGCGCGCGACGCCATGCCTGATGGCGGAACGCTACGCATTTCGGCGACAGCTAAGCCAGTAGGCGCGAACCACCGCTCCGGCCTTCCCCCGGGTGAATATGTTCGAATCTCTGTTGCCGACACAGGGTCAGGCATGGATGAGGTGACGCTCGCCCGCGCGATCGAGCCGTTCTTCTCGACCAAGGGGATCGGCAAGGGCACTGGCCTTGGCTTATCGATGGTGCATGGCCTGGCCTCACAGCTAGGCGGCGGTCTAACCATCCAAAGCCGACCGGGCATGGGTACCAACATCGAACTCTGGCTCCCCGTCAGCACAACACGTGTCGAGGAGGCACCGGATCATCAGCGTGCAGCAGCCACCGCCGCGCATCAAGGCGTAGCACTACTTGTCGATGATGAGGAACTGGTTCGCATGAGCACAGCCGATATGCTCATAGAGCTCGGCTACGCCATAATTGAAGCCAGTTCAGCGGAGGAGGCGCTACGGCTGCTGGATAGCGGCACCCCCGTTGACATTGTCGTGACCGACCATCTCATGCCCGGCATGACGGGTACCGATCTCGCCCTACGCGTCCAGTTGGCGCGGCCGCAACTGCCGATCCTGCTCGTATCGGGATATGCCGAGCTCGAAGGCATCGATGCCAAACTCCCGCGGCTGACCAAACCATTTCGAAAGGATGAGCTTGCAGCGACGCTCACTTCGCTACTCCATTAGATGTCCGGTCAAACGGCAATAAAGAGTGTCGCCGACGGGCTGGTTTGCATGAGCCAAATGACGGATTTTGGCACGATACGGTATCACTAGAAAGTCGGGAGTTGCTCGAGAGCCGTTGGAATAGCGGACCGTCCGGACCTGGAGAACGAAAATCGGCTCCTGAATGCGGTAAAGGATCGACATCAGTAGACGGAAGTAGGACAATTTTGCCGTTCCCAATCTATATTCTGGTTGGCAGGACCCGCCGACAGTGGTCAGTCAAGCCGTCAGCATTCGAGTGAGGGGCGCTCAGAGCGGCGGCAGTCAGGGCAATCGAGGTCAACTGCGTGATTTTATCTGAATTGCATCCGCAATCGATGCTGCCGTATGCTGGCAAGCCGTTGATGGCTGCATTGCGAATCAGCAACGGGCGGGAGAGCGCGTGCATCCTTCCGCCGCCGTAGCCCCTGGAACAAGCGGAGCGCTCACCATTTCAAGTTAAACCCCGACGGCATAGGCGCCGCCGGGGCACGACAGATCAGCTATGCCGTGACTAGATTGACGGCGGTCGGTTTAGCCGCCGGCAATCCTGACGTCTTGGCCAGGGTAAGGAGCTCCGTCTTCCGCCCGGCCATTTGATCGCGCAATGCAACTAAATCGACATCGGTCTTGCGACATTGGGCAAACATGCCCTCCGACGGCATTTCCTCTTCATGGACATGATGTTTGATTTCTTCGGAGAGAACCTTGACCTTGGCGTCATAGAAATCGTCGTCGGGCGAGCTTGCCTCGATATCGTTGATCAGGACCTTCGCGCCATCATGCTCGACATACGCTTCGTCGAGCGTGTCATCCTCGATCAGACCGCGGAAGGCAGGATAGAAAATCTCTTCCTCGATCAACGTGTGAACCTTGAGCTCGACGCAGATTTCCTGGGCTAGGGTCTGCTTGCGGTTAGCGGACGTGGCTTGCTCGAATTTTTCGAACAGCTCTTCGACCTTTCGGTGGTCTGCCTTCAGCAAGGCGATCGCATCGGTGAACTGGGGCTCTGCCATCTTCGTCCTCCTTGTATGTGAAGTAGGCGTAAAATCCTTCGGGACACGCGTTGGTTCCCCGCGAACGACTCGCGACATGGGCGGTCGCAATCAATAGTTTCTCGGTGTCGCAGGTTATGCCCAGGCGCAGGTCAAGGCGCACGAGAAGACGCTTGGCACCCTTCGCGCATAAGCCACCGATGGCGACGTGCCGGCCCATAAAAGCTTCGCTGCAAGCCTCGTGCCGATCGTTTCAGGGCACCTCAGCATGGCCAATGGTTTGAAGGGCTGAAGCCCGCTCGGGCCGAACGTCAAGCGTCGCTGGCATGCTACGCTGATAACGCGCCATTAATTCCGACCAACTCTTGGAGGCATTTTGTGACATCGACTGATACGCAAAAGACTGCGGACGTGCCTGACGAGAGGAAGTTCAGGAAACATAGAAAAGGGGGAGGATAAGGATCCCAATCCCCTCGCGCCGCCAACAAACACGCAGGGCGGCAGCTAGTCGATAGCCCGAACCTGGCGGCGGCATGCCGCCGCCAGGACACCGCTCAAGCTGGCCTGGCACCTGACCTTCATTCCCCTGTTTGGCGGTGCGGCGCAGAGACGCCCTTTGATTCCGGGGATTCGCGCTGGCGAAGAAAGATCGATAGAAGCACAAGCACTGCAGTCGACAGAAATTCGCTTTGCCAATTCTGGAATGATTCGAACCACAGTTGAGAATCTGTCAAATAGGCCATAGTGGCTACCGGTTTTTCTCCGTGCGCCAAAGCTTCCTGGGCGGCGACACGCGCGCTTTGCGTCCAGTGAATGATGAAGGACAGGATAAAAAGGAGGCCGAGGGCGAACCCCAGGGATCGCGCATACAAAGCGCGCCAGAATGAACCCCAGTTCAGGATAGCCGGCGCACCCGGCTTGTTCGCCTGGATGTCTAGATCAACGTCGCGAGGCGGGGAGTCAGGATCCTTCGATTCAGCAGATCCCCGTTGGACGAGAACCGCCGTCAGGACCACATAAGCGGCCATCTGAAGAAACTCGCTTTCCCAATTTTCGAACACACTGGATAGGAATTGCGGGCTGAGGGTATATGCCCCGAGCGAAAGGACGGCTTGCCCGTGCCGGCGCGCGTCTTCCATCTCGACATGCCAGCCAGCTATCCACTGGCCTACGATGCTTACGGCAAACAAGCCTATCAGGACGATCGTCAGTCCGTTATCGCGAAATACGCGCATCACCCTCTCCGCTTTTTATATGGGAGGAAACGTCGATCAGCCGCGATAGGTCCGAAGGTGTTTTCCATGGGTCAGGCGATGAAAAGCAAGGTTGGTAGTCGCCTGTGCAGATGAAGCCATTTCTACGCAGACAATGGCTGTCCCAACGTCTGCATCAGGCGAGGAATGAAGGGCAGCAATTCGCGCGCGAGGAAGCCGATTTCGCCGATCTTGGTCGCCGCGAGCTGCCCGGCCGCCCCATGCAGGGCAACACCCCAGCCTAAGGCCACAATCGGTGCAGCTCCGCGGGCGAGCAGGCCGCCGATGATGCCGGCAAGGACATCGCCCGATCCACCGACACCAAGCCCCGGACAGCCTCCCGCAAAGTGGAGGATAGGCGTGCCGGGCCCACCGATCCAGGTTTCAGGCCCCTTGAGCGCTATGTAGGCGCCCGTCTGTTCCACGATTTGGCCGACCATATGTGCAGGATTTGCGGCGACGGCCTGCCGATCGCATCCAATCAATCGGGCCATCTCGCCATGATGCGGTGTCAAAATGAGCGGCAGTTTCCTTGCGGCGGTCGCGAGTTCACCTAGACTTGCGCAGGTCAGCGCCGCGGCATCAAGCAGCATGGCAGGTGGGGGCAACGCCAATAGGCCGTGCACGAACAGGCCCGTCTCCGTGGTTGCACTCATGCCAGGTCCGACAAGCAGAAGATCGCATTGCGGCACCAGATCGGCCAACACAGTAACGCCATCCTGCGCGATCTCTCCGTCCTCCCGCATCGGCAGACCGATCATGGCGGCTTCTGGAACCAGCACGCCCAAAGCCGACGCGACCGCATCGACAGTGGCCATCTGCAATTTGCCGGCGCCCGCGCGCAAAACGGCTTCGCCTGTCAGCGCAAGGGCACCTGGAACGAAGCGCGCACCGCCAACCAGAAGGACACGCCCTCTGCTATTCTTATCGCAACCGCTATCGATCTGCGGGAGGCGGTGGGAAGCGCACCACCCTGCATCAAGGGAAATTATCTGGGTCATCCCCGGGCAACAGCAGGTAAATCCGGGGCGTCTGTCACCGGCACAGCCTCCAACTCTTGCGGTGCTACGACATTATAGCGCTGAAGAACCAGATTGCCGCGCCTCCCCGCTTGCGGGTCGAAACGATATTCTGTGACCGAGCAGTTGGCGACGTCAGCCTCTCGATCGATATCCAGGATCTGGGCTTCATCCATATTCTCAATGATGTAGCGCAGACACAGGACCACTACCTGATGCGCGAAGATGATGACCCTTTGCCCCGAATAGTGAAGAGACACTGTGTCCATCAAAGCCCGGAGGCGAAAGATAACATCGCACCAGCTCTCGCCCCCAGGCGGGCGGTGATAGAATTTCCCTAGCGTCTGTCGGAAGGCGGCTTGCTGCGGCTCAAGCTTTGCGACGCCGCCGGTCGTGAGCCCGTCCAGGATGCCGAACTCCTTCTCGCGCAACCGCTCATCAATGCAAACGGGCTCCTCCATCGCAGCGCCCCCCTCGCCCCTGAACAGCTTGGCCGTCTGCACGGCACGGCGATAGGGTGAGGAGAGGATCACATCGGGTAGCGGACCCATTATACCGCCATGAGCGAACCAACGACCAAGCGCTCTGGCTTGCGCCTCACCCAAAGCACTGAGCGGCACATCGACGTCCCTACCCTCCAGCGCGATGCGATCGAGCGCAGCGTCGTGCGCTGCGTCACGGGCGACATTCCCAGCACTTTGTCCATGACGGACGATCCAGAGTTGCGAAGGCCAAGGTGCATGCTCATTATCCATGACGGGATCAATGCCGCTCAGCACCTTGCGGTTCCTGCGATATCACCAGCGCGACAATCGGAACGCGCTACCGCGCAGTCGCGAATAGGCCTTGCGCGAGTGGCCGGGCAAAGAAGGCCACGATCGACAAGGACGACACCACGGTCATCGACGGCGTCGGCACCAAGGCCGATATAGACGCGCACATTGCGCGGATGCGCCAGCAGATCGAGACGACCACCAGCGAATATGACAGTGAAACGCTCCAAGGGCGGCTCGCCAAGCTGGCCGGTGACGTGACGGTGATCCGCGTCGGCGGCGCGACCCAGGTCTCGGTCGAGGTCAGGGAGAAGAAGGACTGGACGGATGATGCGCTGCATGCCGACGTGCCGCAGTCGAAGAGGGCATCTCCTGCCTGGCGACGGTGTGCCGTTCCTGCGCGCGCTCAAAGCGCAGGATGGCATCAAGGCGGCCAACGACGACCAGCAGTCTGGCTTTGACGTCGTCCGCCGCGCGCTTCGCCCCCCCCCCCCCCGGCAGATCGCCGAGAATGTCGGTGAGGACGGTGCCTGGATCGTCTGCAAGCTGGCCGAAGCCGAGGACCATCATTGAGGCTTCAACGCGCCCACCGGCGGATATCAGGACCTTGTCCAGGCAGGCGTGATCGATCCGGCCAAGTTTGTGCGATCGGCGCTCCAAGATGCGGCCTCGGTCGCATCGCTCCTGATCACCACCGAAGCGCCAGTCGCGGAGGTACCGAAGGAGGATAAACCCACGCCCGGACCGGCCCAGCACTGTTGATCTGGAACGGAGGGCTTTCGATCGGGCTCCCCTACTTTCTGATACTGTCTAGACAATTCAGCATGCTGCCGAGATATCACGCTGCATCACATAGCCTATTGAACGTAGACATAATGGCTCTGTTGTTCGCGATGTGATACCAAGGCTGCCGAAAATGCCGCCCGCCCGCCTTGCTCCTATTCAGATCGGAATGCTCTTGCCTCTCAAGACTATTAACGGATGCGGTGACCTTGATGTGGCGTTTTCGTGAGCGCACCGGATGACAACGCCCTCTGATCAGATGACGAATCCTGCGCAATGCGCTTTGCAGAGGCAACGACTACGCAACGTGTTGATACGGTCAAGCCGCCACTCGCCACTCGCTACTATCGTGACGGATGCGAGAGCCGAAAATGTCATCATCGCTGTCAATGATGCTTTCGAAAGGCTGAGCGGCTATGCTGAGTCCGATATGATCGGCCAAAACTGCCGTTTGCTCTCTGGGGCTGCGACTTGCCCAACATCTCAGGCCATGATGCGCCAGGCTATTGAAGCGGGCCGACCGGCATTTGTCACTCTGGTCAACTACCGCAAAGACGGTCAAGCTTTCCACAATGCAGTGATGATTGCGCCTGTCTATGACGAGGTTGGAGTTCTCGCTTTTTTCATCGGAACCCAATTGAGGGTAGATGGCGAAGTTCAAGATGCCGGAACCGCCAAGGCTAAGTTAGCTGTATTGACCCCCCAGCAGTTGAAGGTCCTCGAGCAAATGGCGCGCGGCATGCGCCACGCCGAGATCGCAAAGAATCTTGGCCTTTCCATCAAGACCATCAAGATGCATCGTGGCGCATTGGTGCATCGCCTGGGTGTTCAGACTTCGACTGAGGCGATCAGGATTGCCATAGAGGCGGGCCTTTAACCTAAAGCAAGGCCGCTCTGAATGGCCTTGCCAACCTGTCGCGATGCGATATGGACTTAAGTCCGGGGTAACAGGTCGGGGGGCTTGGTGAGGATGTCGCTTGACGAATTCTGATACGCCCGACGGAGCCGAAGCAAAGTTCAAGCTGCTCGTCGATGCGGTTCTGGACTACGCCCTTTATATGCTGGATCCAGATGGCGCGATCACAACATGGAACAGCGGTGCCCAGAAAGCCAAGGGCTACACCGCTGACGAAATCGTAGGGCGGCATTTTTCTTGCGTCTTTACTCAAGAAGACCGCGATTCCGGTCTACCAGAGCGTGCTTTGCGCGTCGCTGCGCAAGAGGGGCGTTTCGAAGCGGAGGGCTGGAGGATCAGGAAGGACGGCAGCCGCTTTTTCGCCAATTCAGTTATCGATCCTATCAGGAACGATGCCGGAGAACTGATCGGCTTTGCAAAAATCAGCCGCGACATCACCGAACGCCGTGAAAGAGAACTCGCCCTCTTTCAGGCGGAACAGCGCTTTGGGCTCCTCGTCCAGGGGGTCAAGGATTGCGCGATCTACATGCTGGATACCGACGGTATCATCACCAATTGGAACACCGGCGCCGCAGCGATCAAGGGCTACGGTTCCGACGAGGTAGTGGGCAAACATTTCTCCATTTTTTATACCAGCGATGACCGGGACGCAGGCGCACCCGAACGGGCACTGGCGACAGCCCTCGCAGCCGGGAAGTATGAGACAGAGGCTTGGCGCGTTCGCAAGGACGGCACCCTATTTTGGGCGAATGTGTTGATCGATCCGATTCACGATGAAGTTGGAAAGCATGTTGGTTTCGCCAAGATTACCCGTGACGCCACTGACAAACGCAAGGCACAGGAGGAGTTGAAAGAAACCCGCAGCGCGCTGCTTCAGGCACAGAAGCTGCAGGCGATTGGCGAACTGACTGGCGGGGTGGCCCATGATTTCAATAATCTTTTGACGGTCATCGGCGGGGCGGCCGAGATGCTCAGGAAAGTCGATCTGCCGGAGGAGAAGCGGGCGCGCTATATTAACAACATAGCAACAACCGTTGAGCGGGCATCCACGCTCACCGGTCATCTTCTTGCATTCAGCCGGCGTCGCGCCATCCGTCCCGAGGTTATCGACCTCAATATCCATCTCGATGCCTGGGCTGAAATTCTATCTCGGTCCCTTGGAAGCGGCATCGCCCTGTCGGTGAAAGCATCGGCGAAGAACGCCCGCGTGGAAGTGGACCCTACTGAACTAGAAACAGCCGTCTTAAACGCTGCGGTAAATGCCCGGGACGCGATGCCGGAGGGTGGGGACCTCCTCATAGAAACGCGGGACGCCATCCATGGGGGCCATGTTGCGGTAGCCATCGACATCACAGATACCGGGACTGGCATGTCGGAAGAAACACTAGTCCGCGTTTTCGAACCGTTCTTCACTACCAAACCTATCGGCGAGGGAACGGGCCTGGGATTGTCCCAGATCCATGGCTTCGCGGCTCAAGCTGGCGGCATCGCCCAGATAAATTCCCGCGTCGGAATGGGGACCACCCTTACCATCATCCTTCCCAAGGTCGATAAGACGCCAGCGGCGATCCAGCAGAACGGCAAACTGGCCTCCATACCGCCGGGGATCAGGGTCCTCCTGGTCGAAGATAATATCCAGGTTCTCCATTTCGCCGAGCAATTGCTGGACGATCTGGGTTGCCGGACGGAGTGTGCGGGTGACGCGGCTGAAGCACTTGCCCTTCTCCAGGAGCAATCGTTCGATCTTGTCTTCACCGACATTGTCATGCCAGGATTGAGCGGCATCGAACTTGCGCGACAATTGCACATTCGGGTGCCTGGGCTGCCGGTGCTCCTCGCAACAGGGCATAGTGATCAACTTGTCGGGGAAGGAGAAGCGCATCTGCGTGTTTTGTCAAAACCCTATGGCGCCAAGACGCTGAGCGCAGCGATCGGTGAGCTTATCGCTGCATCCGTTATCTCGTCAGGATCGAATGTTGGAGTCAGCACCTGCGACCAGTGAGGTGAGGGTTTCGCCGCCCGGGGGATACGGTTTTAGGGATCGCAAGTTGGCGCGTCGTACTGCTGAGGCGCAATGCCTCTATTTTCTCAATCTCCGGCAGCGGTGCGGTTTCGGCTTAAGCCGACATTAAATTCCGTTATCGGCAACGGCGTAAGGTGGTCGCCAGCCGCCGGAAGCGGACTGACTGCGCCTGAGGAACGGAAATTGACCACTGAGTGTCCGTCACCGGTCGATATGCGCAGCAGGGCTCCTTTTAGCACAAACTGCTTCAGCTCATCGCCAGCTTTGTAACACATAGGGGCTGTGACTGTATCTGCTGACCACGGTAGTCCCCTTAACGTGCATCCGGGGTTTTAGCGGTGCCTGATGCTCGTATATGGCTTGGGGCCGACTTGCCGACATTGACGCGATCAGGGTTGCGCGTGCCGCCGCAATATCCATGAATGAACCGTCGATTACCAGTATCTTCGGCGTGCCCAGGCGATTTGAGACAAATGCTTATGCCCAGAAGTCGGTCTCTCCTACCTTTGAGCCGACGGGCACGCGCAAATTTAGAGCAGCCCTAAAGACGACCATCAAGCAATCGTCATTATCCGAGCGCGCCCACCATGCTTTATAGGTTTGACGACGACCTGATCGCCTAGGCGATCGAACATAATGTCGACCTTGTCCAGACCGATGCCCAAATCCCTGATCGTGAGGCTCTGGAGAAAATGCGGCAGCGTGGGTTGGTGAAAGGATATCTGTGTCGCCGGGACATCGAACCTTAACCCTAGGCTCGACTGGATGAGGGCGAGCGGCGCCGCCGCCGCCCAGGCCTGCGGACTGCAGGCCACCGGGTAAAAGGTCGGCCCCTGCGACCGGCGGCGCGGGAAGCCGCAGAAAAGTTCCGGAAGGCGCATCATGTCGACATAGGTGGCGGCGGCAAACAGGCCTTCGAATATTTGCGCGGCCTCTCGCTGATATCCGTATCGCGCGAAACCGCCCGCGATCAGCGCATTGTCGTGCGGCCAGATCGAGCCGTTGTGATAGCTCATCGGATTATAGCGCTTTTCAGTCGAGGCGATGGTGCGCACGCCCCAGCCGGAGAAGGAAGCGGGCGCCATCAATGTACGAACAACGGCCTCCACCCGCTCCTCGCGTGCGAGCCCGGTATAGAGGACATGGCCGGCATTGGAGGACCGCACCCGGCAGGGCTGCTTGTCGCCGTCGAGCGCGAGGACATAGGTGCCCAGCGCCGCGTCGAAGAAGGCGGCATCGAACCGATCGCGCAGTCGCGCCGCGCGATCGCGGAAGTCGGTTGCACGCGCATGGTCGCCGATCGCGCCGAACAGCGCCTCAGCTGCCTGCCACGCGCCGTAGACATAGGCCTGTACCTCGGCGAGGGCGATTGGCCCGCGTGCCAGCGTGCCGTCGGCGTGAAAGATGGAATCATGGCTGTCCTTCCATCCCTGATTTTGCAGGCCATGATCGGTCAGGCGACCATATTCGACGAAGCCGTCGCCGTCGCGATCGCCATGGGTGTCGATCCAGGCAAGCGCCGCTTCGATATGCGGCAAGATGGTCGTCAGGAAGGCGGCATCGCCGGTCCGCTCCAGATAAGCGCCCGCCAGCATCACGAACAGGGGCGTGGAATCGATGCTGCCATAATAATGGCGGAATGGCACCTCTCCCAGTTCCGCCATTTCGCCATGGCGCACCTCGTGCAATATCTTGCCTGGTTCGGCGTCGGCCGCCGGATCGAAGCTGGTGGCCTGATGCGCGGCGAGATAGCCCAGCACGCCGCGGCTGATCGCCGGATCCATCCAGAGGGTTTCGAGCGCAGTGATGATCGCGTCGCGGCCGAACACCGTGCTGAACCAGGGAATACCCGCATAAGGATAAGGGCCATATTCGGTATCGGTCGATAGCATGGATATATCAGCGACCGACCGGCGGGCGACCTCGTTGAACAGGTCATTCGACGAGTGCAGTGTCGCGCCGCGCTTGCGCGCCGCCCGGAGTGCCTCCATCGCCTCGCGCAGGGACTTGAGGAACTGCTTGGGGAGCGCGTCTGTGGCCTCTACCTGTTCGCAGGAGATGCGGGTAAACAGCGCGCAGCGGTCGCCGGGCGGCACGGTGATGTGGAACAACGCATGGCTGTCGGTCAACTCGTCCGGCATCGGATCGAAATGCAAGTGCGTTTGCCGCTCGTGCTCGTCACGCCCTAGATAGCCTAGCAGGACATCGGACGGCCCGATCTGCGGTTCGCGCATTATCCCGCGGCGCAGGCGCGTCATGCCGCGTATCTCGAATAGATCCGCGAAGTCCGCCGCGAAACTGAAGTCGATACTGACTTGACGCGGTTCCGTGTCGAAGTTGCGGATGGTGACGCGCTCGTACAAGGCGTCCTTCCACAAAAAACGCGTGCGACGCAGGTGGATGAGGTCATGTTCCACGGCCACTCGGCCATCTTCCCCGATGAAATCGGGATTGGCGAGATCGCAGGTCAACATCGCATTGTCGTCGCGCAGCGCGGAACTGAGCAGGATGGGCCGCATTGCGTTGATTGTGAGATAGAGGTGCGAGAGATGCCGGGTATCGCGATGATAGAGCCCCTCCGGACTGCCGGGGCCGGAAATGGCGTCGCCGCTATGATCGAACACGGCGAAACTGTCGCCATGTTTGAGCGTTCGCGGCCTGCGCTCGTGGAGCGAGGCCGTCGCCGGGATGAAGAACTGGGTCTGCGCCTGGGACAGCGCTTGGCCTCCGGCAATACCCGGCATATCGGGCTGAGGCTGGCTCAGTGTCATGGCGTTTCCTATGCGACGATCTGCAATCCGGCGTCCAAGCCTCGCTGGCGACGCAGCCGCGCCGCGTCGGTACGTGCGCCAGGCAAACCATGATACAGAGCGACATAGTCCCTCGCCATCCGCTGCGCCGTGAAACGTGCGTCGAATGCGCCACGTACCAGCCGCCGGTCGAGATCGGGCAGCGCCGCAACAGCGTCTACCGCTTCGTCTTCGCTCTGGACAATGAAGCCGGACACGCCATGCTCGATCACTTCGGGCACGGATCCGCAGCGGAAGGCGATGACCGGCGTGGCGCACGCCATCGCCTCGATCATCACGAGTCCGAACGGCTCGGGCCAGTCGATCGGAAACAGCAGCGCGGCTGCTTGGCCGAGGAAGTGAACCTTTTGCTGTTCGTTGATTTCGCCGATGAATTCCACATTGGGATAATGGTCCACCAGCGGCGCGATTTCCCGCCCCCAATATCCGCGATCGACGGCATCGATCTTGGCGGCGATCTTGAGTTTAAGGCCAGAGCGCGCCGCAATTCGGATCGCGCGATCCGGCCGCTTTTCCGGCGAGATGCGCCCGAGAAAAGCGAGATATTCCTCGCCCGCACCCAGGCGCGGAGCCAGCAGGTCTGCGGGCAGGCCATGATAGATGGTCCCGCCCCAATTGACCGGGGGCATCGGCAGACGCTGATGGTCGGAGATCGACACCAGGCTGTGGTCGGCAAAGGTGCTGTAGAATGGCGGTAGGTCGGGCAGGTCAAGCCGACCGTGCAGCGTGGTTACCGTGCGCCCAATGAAATCCTGCACCATCGGCAGGTGCAACATGTCGATATGGAAATGCAGGGCGTCGAACTCGTCGGCGCGGCGTCGGACCTGCTCCAGCATCATCATATGATAGGGAATGGTATCGACCACAGCGGGGTTGAGGCGCAACGCCATGTCCGTGATGGGCACCAACCTGGCGCTGGTCTGCGAATCGCCGCTGGCGAACAGAGTGACATCGTGACCTTGGCGAACGAGTTCTTCGGTCAGATAAGATACGATACGCTCGGTGCCACCATAAAACTTGGGGGGCACGCTTTCAGCTAACGGGGCGATTTGCGCAATCTTCATACGGACTTCCTCTCAAACGAGTGGAGCCTCCGTCCCCCCATCTGCGGCAGGCTGTACCGCTACAAGCATTTAAATGAGCGGGAGTTTCATGAACGGAAATATTCCGTCTCAATTTTTCGTCACCCATCTGGGGATAATTATAAATGGCCGAGCAAGCCGCCATTTTTTGCTGCCGTTGGAACGCGAAGCGGCTGGTCTGCACTTGAGAAACTTAAATCAGCTGCCGAACGGCCAATAAGGGTCGATAGTGTTGAAAATCCGGCCTTGCGTCGATTGCGCAGTCCGGACTCCCTGGCCCTGTCGTTAGGAGACAAGCTTATGATGGGCGATCGGGCGGTGATGCAGGAGACGCTGTTTTAGGGCTTCAGCTTGGAAGACCATGTTCCCCAGAGCCATCTGTTGCGGGCGATAGACAGGATTGTCGATCTCGACGGCATCCGGAAAAAGCTGCGGCCATTCTGCAACGAGACAGGCCGCCCCTGGATCGATCCGAAACTAATGATCTAGATTTTGCTCTTCGGCTATTGCATTGGGATCCGGTCGGACCGGCGGTTGTGCGAGGAAGTGCATGTCAACCTGGGCCTATCGCTGGTTCTGCCGCCTCGGTCTCGACGGAGGCGTGCTTGGTCTCTCCGCATTCGCAGAACCGGCACGGCGGCTTTCGGGATAGCGATCTGTTGCCGGAGTTGTTCGAGATGACCGTCTCGCGCTGCATCCAGGAAAGTCTGGTCGGTGGCGATGACTTTGCCGTTGATGCCAGCCTGATCAAGGCCGGGCCGACCACGCAAGCGGCATTCGCCACCTCCCGAGACGGACGAATTTCTCTACCCTTGGGTCGCCTGGAGATCAGTCAGCTCTGAGGGCCGCAGCTCATATTGAAGCTGCTCCATGCCACATTGCCTCGGCACCTTGTCCGGCCGCCATCTCATGAGCGCGATACCATGTCGAAACCGCTCACCGGTGACCTGGTCGTATCGGACCTCGACCACCAGTTCGGGGGCGAGTGGATGCCAGAGGCTCTCTTTGCCATCGGTCCAGCGGCTCGAGCCGCCTGGCGCCCTACCGGTAAAGCCGGGTTCCGCAATCAGCGCCTCAAGCCTTTTGGTCAGTGGTGCCTTGTCCTCGTCAGCCAGCGCGGAGGTGAAGCCGACGTGATTGAGGAGCCCTATATCGTCGTAGAGGCCAAGCAGCAACGAGGCGACCTCGGAACCATTTTTGCTTCGCCGGAACCCACCCACGACGCAATCAGCCGTGCGATGTTGCTTTATCTTGCGCATCGCGCGCTCGCCCGGCCCGTACGGTACGCCCAATGGCTTGGCGATAACGCCGTCGAGCGCGCCGCCACTGTTTTCAAGCCACAACATTGCCTGGCGCTCATCCGTTGTCGCAGGCGAGAGCAGCAAGGTCGAATTGACCTCGGCAGCGTGGAAGCGCTCGATCGCCGTACGCCGCTCCTCGACGGGTGCATCGACTATGTCTCTGCCGCCCAGCGCCAGGCAGTCGAACAACATCAACTTGGCGGGCGTCTCGACGGACAGTCGAGCGATGCGGCTTTGTGCTGGATGAAGGCGGGCCTGCAGCGCATCAAATGACAATATCTCGCCGATTGGGAGGATCAGTTCGCCATCGACGACGAAGTCGCGTTCATGCGTAGCCGCCAGCACGGCCACGATCTCGGGGAAGTAGCGGGCGAGGCTCTTACCCGATTTCGACATGATCTCGATTGCGTCGCCCCAGCGTGAAGCAATAGCGCGGAAGCCATCCCATTTCGGCTCATATTGCCACCCTGGGCCTGCTGGCAACGCGCCCACGAGCTTCGCTTCCATGGGCGGCGTGGCGGCGAGGGGATGGGACTTGGACATCAACTTCCCCTCGCCGGATCGTCAGCTTTTCAGATGAGCTTCGACGGCGGAAGCGCTGTTGCCGACTGCGTCGACCGCCTTTTGCAAGGCCTCGCGGTCGACCCCGAACTTGTCGGTCCAGCAAGCGACCTCATAATCCTCGCCCATCGCAATCCGCGAACTGTCCGCTGGTGAGCGCAGTGTCTTGTCGTCGGCCATCCTGTCCTCCTCTTCGATTGCAGCTTCCCAATGCGTTGTGTTGTCGTCCGTTGCACCAATCCCGAGACTATTTGCAGGGGAGGGCTGAACGTTGGAACGGGCATAGCGGCCGAGGGTTGAGGCACGCAATGACATAGGAGACGATCATGGCTGCACGACCCTATTGGCGAGGCCAGATCCGGCTCGCGCTTGTTTCGATCCCGGTCGAGATTTACTCGGCTACCAAGAGCGGCGCGACGATCGCCTTCAACCAGATCCACGAGCCCTCGGGCAAGCGCATAAAGTATGAAAAGGTCGTGCCCGGCATCGGCCCGGTCGATGTGGAGGACATCGTCAAAGGCTTTGAATATGCCAAGGGCGAATATGTCCTTCTCGACGAGAAGGAGATTGAAGGCGTGAAGCTTGAGAGCAAGAAGACGCTCGAACTGACCCAGTTCGTCGATAGCCATGAGATTGACGCCATCTATTTCGAGAAACCATACTATGTCGTGCCCGCCGACGATCTGGCCGAAGAAGCCTTCATCGTCCTGCGTGAAGCGCTTCGCCGCAGTCACAAGATTGGCCTTGGGCAACTGGCCATGCGCGGCCGAGAATATGTCGTCAGCATAAAGGCCTGTGGCCGCGGCCTGGTCATGGAAACGCTGCGCTATGCCGATGAAGTCAACAAGGCCGCGAGCTATTTCCGCGAGATTGGCGACGCGGATCCCGATGAGGAACTGCTAGATCTCGCCACCACATTGATCGACAAGAAGACAGGCAAGTTCGATGCCAGCGAGTTTCACGATCGCTATGTCGATGCGCTCAAGGATCTCATCGAACGCAAGAAGAAGGGCAAGACGCTCAACATCGATGACGACAGCGAGGCCGGCTCCGATCCGCGCGGGAGCAACGTGGTCGACCTGATGGCGGCCCTCAAGAAATCGATTGGTCCGGCAAACGGTGCTGGCGGAGCCAAGGCACCGGTCAAGAAGCCGGCAGCCAAAGCTGCTGCGAAGTCTGAGAAGAAGCCAACGGAAAAAGCGCCTGCCAAGGTGCCCGCAAAAAAGCGGGCCTGAGACATGGCCGATCCGGTGCGCGCGTCGGGCAACGACGATGATGGTGATGCCGCCTTTGCAGAAGGCGCCATAACACTGTGGAGCAATCTGCTTGCCCTGATGGGCACGGATGTCCTGGAGGTGGGTACGCCGCACCAGGAAGTGCTCGACATGCTGAGGATGCTGCATGAGACCAATGAGGAAACGATCCGCTCGCCTCGCGCACGCGCGAATGCCCGGCGCAATCTTATGTCGGTCTATCAGGTACTCGGCGACGCCTGACCTCGGTCAGGCGTTTGGCCCGAATCGCCGTCGTTCCGGATCGCGGCGGCACTGAAAACGTCCCTTGATCTGCTCATTAAAGAAGGCGCCTGCAGAGGTCGCCTTGCAGAGCGCCTCGAAGACGGCGGCTGGCACGTCATAATAGACATATTTGCCTGTCTGTCGGAACGACACGCTCAAGACGCCCGCATCATCATCGAAGGCGACACGTTCGATCATTGAGGAGGTTTTGATACGGCAGGCGCGCATGTCGGCCCAGCGTCTGGCGGACTCTGCCGTTCCATCTCCTGCGCTCAGGCGATTCCGCCGCACGCCAAAGTGAGTCCTGCAATGCTTGCAGCCTCACCCACCTTTTTTGAACCGTCGTTTCGATTGCGGGTTATGGGGGAATGTCCGAGGAGCCCATCGATCAGAAACTGCGTCAGATGGCGGAGCACCGCGGCTTCAAGCTCGTCAAATCCCGGAAGCGCAAGCCTGGGACGGGAGACTTTGGCAAATTCGGGCTGACGCAGGGGGACGGCAAGCCGTTGCTGGGAATGGGCAAGGACGGGCTGACGGCCTCGGCCGACGATATCGAAGCCTATCTGCGCAAGGGGTCTGTAAGCACCTGGAAAGCTTCGGCCGAAAGCGCGCCGACCCGCGTCGTGCCTGCGGGGAAGCCAAAAAGGGATGTCAGGACAAATGACGATACCGAAGGTCCGTCGGTCATACGGCCCCGCAGCCGGCACCCCGGTGCCCGAAACGCCGGCGTTAGGCAGGCGGCGCCCGAAAGTCGAAAGGCCCAACCAGCGGACGAGCCTAAGCCCAGCGCCAAGCGGGTCAGCGGAACGTCAACCGGTCGCAAGTCCGCGCCGCCAGAAGCTAAGCCCCACGCGCGCCTGACTGCCCAGCCTGCGCCCGCGCTTGTACCAGCTCCGCAGTTGCACATTCGCGCCGCGAAGCCTGCCGATGCTGCAGCGTTGGCAAAGCTTCTTGCGCAACTGGCTCATGTCGAGATCGACGAACTTGGCATAGCGCGCAGTCTCGAGGCGGCGCGCAAGTCCAAGGCCGGCATGGTGGTTGCCGAATGGGGCACTCTGGTCGGCTGCTGCGCTTGGGCCCTGATCCCCACGATCCAATATGGGCTGATCGGCCGGATCACCCTGATCATGATCGACGAAGATCACCGCCGCCGCGGCATTGGGACGAATTTGATCGAGGTTGCTTCTGCCGTGATTGGCAAGGCGGGTTGCACGCGGATGGAGGCGATCAGCGATATCGAGATCAGAAACGCCCATGGTTTCTTCCGGGCCCTGAAGTTCGAGCAGACCAGCTATCGTTTTGCAAAACCGCTCGACAGGGACAGCTGAAGGGACTGGAACGAGTCCGCGGTCCTACGAATTGAGGCGCAGAGGGAAGGGACGCATCAGCATGACCAGGACACAGAGCAAGTCGGCAGACGAGAGCCTTGCCACCTATCGGGCCAAGCGAGACTTTGGGCGGACCGCCGAGCCTTCAGGTGCGAAGCTTCCCAGCACCGGCAACGGTTTCGTCGTCCAGAAACATGCGGCGACACGTCTTCATTATGATTTTCGGCTTGAGCTCGATGGCGTGCTCGTCAGCTGGGCCATCACACGAGGTCCAAGCGTCAATCCGGACGATAAGCGCCTTGCCGTGCGGACCGAGGACCATCCGCTCGATTACGCCCGCTTCGAAGGCACGATCCCCAAAGGCGAATATGGCGGCGGGACCGTCATGCTCTGGGACAATGGCACCTGGGAATCGATACCGGGCAAGGATCCCCGAGAGACGCTGCCCGAAGGTCACTTGCATTTCATCCTGCACGGCCGCCGCATGCAGGGCGAATGGATCCTGTTCCGCCTCAAGCCTTGGGGAAAGGAGAAGAGGGAAAATTGGATCCTGCGCAAGGTGAATGATGTTTTCGCCGGCGGCTCGGACGATCTGGTCGGCATCCATTTGACCAGCGTCGACACCGGGCGCACCATGGACGAGATCGCCACCGGCAAAGCCGTGCCGAAGCGGAAGGGCGCGAAGCCTGCCGCCTCACCGTCGGCCGCTTCGGCCGAGTCCTCCGGGAAGCGCAAAAAGGCGGGCACGCCGCCTCCGTTTCAGCCGGTGCAGCTCGCGGCGCTGGTCGATCATGTGCCTTTGGGCGACCAGTGGATCCATGAACTCAAATATGATGGCTATCGCACTCTGCTGGCGATCGGCGGCTGGGAGGGGAGGGCCTATACCCGTTCGGGTCTCGACTGGTCGGATCGTTTCGCTGGACTGATCGGGGACGCTGTCACCCTGGACGCGGCAAGCGCGCTGATCGATGGCGAGGCCGTGGTGATCCTGCCCGATGGGCGCACCAGCTTTCAGGCCCTGCAGGCGGCGCTCAAGGGTGATCCGGGCAAAATTGACTATGTCGCGTTCGACCTACTCGAGCTTGACGGCGAGGATCTGACGCAACGACCGCTTCTTGAACGCAAGGAGATGTTGGCAGCGTTGATCGGTGAGGGCAGGGGCCATCTGCGCTACTCTGATCATATCGTCGGACGCGGCGAGGAGCTGTTCAAAAGCTTCTGCGGCGCAGGGCTGGAGGGCGTCATTTCCAAGCGCGTCGATGCGTGCTATTCCGGCTCGCGGTCCGGATCCTGGGTGAAGACCAAATGCATCCGGCGACAGGAGTTCGTGATCGTCGGCTGGACGCCTTCGGACAAGCAGCGCGGCTTTCGCGCGTTGCTGTTGGGGGTCAACGAGAAGGGCAAGCTGCGCTTTACCGGTAAGGTCGGCACGGGCTTTACCGGCGATGAGATCGAACGGCTGATGGAGTTGATGGCCCCGCTCGAGCAAAAGACAGCGACCGTAGAGGCGCCGCGCGCCGCCGTGCGTGGGGCTCATTGGATCAAGCCGAAGCTGGTCGCCGAGGTCGCCTATATCGAGTTCACGGACGAAGGTGTGTTGCGACACTCGAGTTATCTGGGTTTGCGCGAAGACAAGAAACCTGAAGCGGTGTTGCTCGAGGTGGAAGCGCCCGTCGCTACGGCGGAGAAGCCAGCCGTGACCAGCGGCGTCAAGATCAGCAACAGGGATCGCGTGATCTTTCCCGAGGGCAAGCTCACCAAAGGCGAGCTCGCCGAATATTATGAGGCGGTTGCGCAGATCATGCTGCCATGGGCAGGAAGCCGGCCGATCAGCCTGGTGCGCTGCCCGCAGGGTCGCGACAAGAAATGCTTCTTCCAGAAGCATGACGCCGGCAGCTTCGGCGATGCCGTCAAGCAGGTCGGAATATCGGAGAAGGACGGGCATCAGGAGCCCTATCTTTTCGTCGATACACCGGCGGGGCTCCTCACTTGCGTACAGATGGGCACGATAGAATTCCATGGCTGGGGCGCTCGTATCGAGGATGTTGAGAAGGCCGATCGCCTAGTGTTCGACCTCGATCCCGATGAAGGCCTCGATTTCAAGGATGTCGTCTCCGCCGCCTTCCATCTTCAGGATGTGTTGGGCCAGATGGGGCTCGTCACCTTTCCGATGGTCACGGGAGGCAAGGGCGTGCACGTGATCGCACCGCTGACGCCGACGGCGGAATGGCCGCAGGTCAGGGATTTCGCGCATCGCTTTGCGATGGCGCTCTCGCAGGCCGATCCCGAAAGATTCACCGCCGCGCTTGCGAAGGCCAAGCGCACGGGCAAGATCTTCATCGATTATCTGCGCAATCAGCGCGGCGCGACGGCCGTCATGCCCTACAGCGCGCGCTCCCGCCCTTTTGCGCCGATCGCAGTGCCGCTGACATGGGAAGACCTGCGCGATCTCGACAGCCCCAACCATTGGCATATCGGCGACGCGCCTGAGATGCTGAAGCGCGCGGCATCGAAGAATCTGGCGCATTGGGGTCGGGCCGACCAGATCCTGCCGGACCTGTGACGGCGTGAGCATGAAGATCGCCACCTACAATGTGAATGGGGTCCACGGCCGCTTGCCCGTCCTGTTGCGGTGACTTGAAAAAGCCGCGCCGGACATTGTCGTTCTCCAGGAACTGAAGGCGCCGCAGGGAAAAATTCCCGCAAAGCGCTATCCGGGGTCTGGGCTACCAGTCGATCTGGCATGGTCAGAAGAGCTGGAACGGCGTCGCTATCCTGAGCCGCGTCGGCGAAATTCACGAAACCCCGCGCGGCCTGCCCGGCGATCCGGATCCTGTGCAGAGCCGCTATATCGAAGCGGCGGTCAACGGCATCCTTATAGGCTGTCTCTATCTTCCCAATGGTAACCCGCGGCCTGGGCCCAAATTCGAGTATAAGCTCGCCTGGTTCGATCGATTGATCGAGCATGCAGCAGGACTGCTCTAGTCCGGCCTGCCCATGCTGCTGGCCGGCGACTTCAACGTCATGCCGACCGAACGCGACGTTTACAAACCCGAGCGCTGGCTGGATGATGCATTGTTCGCCCCCGAGGTGCGTGACGCTTTTTTCCGGCTGACGGGGCAAGGCTGGACCGACGCCCTACGGACGATCCATCCCGACGAGACGATCTATATCTTCTGGGATTATTTTCGGAACGCCTATGGCCGTAACGCAGGTTTGCGCATCGACCACCTCCTACTTAGCCCCGCTCTCGCCTCCAGGCTTGTTGACGCGCAGGTCGATGCGCATGTGCGCGGGTGGGATAAGACCAGTGATCATGCGCCAGTCTGGATCTCTCTAGCTGATGGCACCGTGCATAAACGCCGTCAGACCAAGGTCGCGAACCAGCCCGCATAGGGCGTGTCGTGCACCATGTGCCCATTTTAGGCAGGTGCGTCATTGCCCCACCAGACCGGACCGCGCTCGCCAAGCGCTCGCCTGGCAGGAAATAGCGCGATCGCAGTAGCGCAACATCAGGGAAATGCGCTTATGAAGGCGCATCTGGCTAACAGTGCTATCAAACTGAGAAGCTGATGTGGGATACCGTAATGCTCTTCACTAGTCGGCCACCGACTTACTCCATCGCCTCGTCAGTGATAGCGAGGCCCGATAGCCCGGTCCTGATGTCGCCGGCTTTCAGGCGAGATACCAAAGCCTGCCCATCTTTCAGCCCGGCCGGCCATCTACGCTGGACCGATTCCGACGAGAAATCCATGGCCTTTCCTGCCACCTCCGCGCCTTGGTCAGTATAGCTCAGTCGCACAAGCGTCACCGGAGGGAGCCTTCCGTCCTTCTGACTATCTGCCTCATATCGGCGCTTCCAATGCTCCATGGTTCGCCGCGACTGGGCGGCAAATACGAGATCCTGCATGCGTCCGGCGACGTCGCCCAGTGTCTTGGGGCGCCCGCTTGTGAGTGGCAGAAGATCGACGGCGATGCAGAGCAGAGGCGCACGGCTGTCTTCCCCCAGAACCGGATCGAGCGGCAGGTTGGAGGACAGGCCGCCATCGACAAAGGGACGGCCATCGATTTCGATCGTGGGAAAAGCGGTCAGCAGCACGGCGCTGGCGCGAATATGATCGGGCTCTACGCGCTAATGCCGTGTATCGAATATGACTTCTTCGCCGGTTTCGATGTCAACGGCGAGCGCTGCATAGCGAACGCTTCCAGACTGGAGCAGATCGAAGTCGATCAGCCGTTCCAGCGTCTTTCCCAGCGGAGCACTTTCATAAAGCGATGGAGATCCCGCGCAGACATGAGGCCACCACCAGGATCCAAGTGGGCCGAGCGGCGCAAATATGCCCGGGCGGCCGACCGCCATCGTCCACATGACGGACATGGTGCGATGCACGGTTTCGGGCATCCAGCCCAGCGAGGCCGGGCTCGACCCTGTCCCAGCGGGCTGCCAAAGCGCGCGAAGCCGATCCAGTCTGTCTTCGCGGCGATTGCCGGCAATGATGGCCCCGGTGATCGCGCCGATCGAAGCACCGACAACCCAGTCAGGCTCGATCCCGCTCTCATGCAGCGCCTCATAGACCCCGGCATGATAGGCACTCAGTGCGTTGCCACCGCTGAGGACGAGCGCAATCTGATAGTCCGGCATGACGCTTGGCTTTCTCAACTTCCAGCTGCGCGGGCCGTCTTTGGCCGAGATCGCCGGACAGGGCCTGTGCTGTTAAAGGGAGATCGATCCAGGCGGTATGTCTGCTTCTTCCCCTGCAGCTTCCGTACCCTGGCGATCGGGCTCATGCTCCTGGTTCGCCAGTGCGCCTGTCGGTGGCAATCGACCACCGCCCGCATCGTCGTCGTCATAATCTTCATTGCCGCCGCTGGTTCCCCCGGCACCCGCGCCACTGCCAACGACAGCGCTCGTGCCTGGCTGGGCCCGTCTGCCACGATCGTGATCGGACTGCGTCGTGAAGGGCGTTTTCGCGACATCCGCGTCCCTGATCGCTTCGTCGCCATGATAGACAGGGGGCGTGAATGGCTTGCTCTCGTCCTTGGCCATAATCATTTCCATTCGATGGGTGGGTGAGGGTCTTCAGACAATCATGCCTGTTTCCGATCATTATCAGGATACAACCGCCGGGGCGTTGCGGCAGACCCATTGCCTGCAAAAGATAATCCCTGGCCGAACATCGGCGCAGACAGATGAAGAGGTGCGTTTACGTTCCGCCACCTCTGACTGCGGTCCTTCCGCGTCCTGCGGACATTTTAGTCAGGGATATCCTCCCCAAAATATCGGTTGCCGATCTGCCCAATGTAAACCGGCACTAGTTTCTCTCTCCGCTACGATTAGTTTCCGTTGATAACCTTCTGCCGCTCGGCTGGGGTCAGCGCGTCCGCATTGACATCTGACCTGTCGATCGCGTCTTCCTTGGCGTCACCGGCTTGGCGAGTGGCGTCGGCGTTGGCCTGCATCAAATCCTCTGCCGTGCCGCTCATATTGTCGGCCACCGCGTCCATCTTATCCGCCTTGTTTTCCGCAGCTTCCTGCGCCTGCTCGCCCAGCTTGTCATCGCCCTTTCCGCCGCACGCGGCCAGAGCCATGCTGAGGCCTATAATCGCTAATATGCATGTGCGCTTCATGACCTTCCCCTTGTGAGGAATGGAAACCGTGCAGTGCTGATTTAGCTCCGTCACGTGTCGGAAGCGGGTTCCTCGCAGCCGCGCGCGCAGACGGTGTCGGATGCCCGTGAAGGTCGGCTGACGCCATAGACAGCCAAATATAAGGGATGGCGAGATAGCGCTGTTCCGATGCCTGGAGCAAATGTGACGCTCGGGAGTCATGCCTCTACGAGCAAGAAAATGAGGGGTACGACATGGCGTCTTTGTTCGAAGAAGTCGGAGAGGTGAGGGGGCAGGGGGACGGATCGGCTTTCGCCTTGTCGATGCGAATGTTTTTCAAACATCCAGCTATGGTGGGCTCGGGCTTTCCGGCCAGCCGCTGGATGGTCCGCACCATGCTTGCTCCACTCGACTGGAGGGCTATCCGTAGCTTCGTAGAATATGGACCGGGTGCCGGCGCGTTCACTCATGCTATTCTCGACCGTCTTGCGCCGGATGCCAAGTTGGTCGCGATCGACACAAGCCCAGACTTTGTCGCCCATCTCAAGGCCTCGATCACGGATCGGCGCCTATATGTAGTCGCCGGTTCGGCTACCAGCGTCGAGGCGATCTTATCGAAACTAGGACTGCAGCAAGCAGACTGCATTCTTTCCGGGTTGCCGTTTTCGACGATTTCCCGCGAAGAGGCTGGAAAGATCATGCTTGCGACCCGCGCCGCGCTTCGTCCAGCTGGCCAGTTCTGCGCCTATCAGATGCGGCGAGCTGTCGAGCCGCTCTTACGGAGTCACTTTTCTACTGTCTGGCGCTCTTACGAATGGCGTAACATACCTCCCTGTCATTTATATTGGGCCAAGCGCGAGAATGTGGCGGACAGCCGTGAGCCAAAGCCAAGACTGCCGGAAAGGCCAGCCGGCGAGCCAAACATCTTGCATTGCCAAAACTGATATAGGCAAAAATCGGCATAGCGAGCCCGCAAGGCCTGCGAGATCGGATCAAGCCATGGCGACGGGAAAGATATGCTGAACTTATCTGAGCGACAGGCTCGCCCGTTCCCACTGCGGGGGCATTATCAAGCCTCTCATCGGGGATGGGATATGCTCGCGCCTTGGGCTGCCATTCCGGCTAGCGGCTGCGAATGACGGCTGTTGCCATAAACGGTCATACGATAACTTATCTAATTTCGCGGTCGCGTGCTACGGAAACGGTGCTGCCTTGAAGCTGAGGCTGCTAAAACCCGTATTGATAATGAAGCGTTTGGGTAACCGCCAGCTGCGTTGCGACAATCCAAACAATCCCGTCTGACGCATCGCCGCCTCCTGTCATACCGAGTGAATCAAACCAGGCCGATATTGTCGAGGGTTATTGGAGGTGCCCACCTTATCTTGGTGCCCACCAAACCGGCAGCGGGGCAGGTTGCCGCAGGCATTTCGAACGCATTACGCCGTTAGGCGAACGTCCCTAACCGATGAATGGCCATTAAAAGCTCATCTACTCGAAACGGTTTACGAAGAATTTTCGCTCGGTTTCCAACAGCTTGTTTGACAGCGTCTGTATCTGCAAACCCGCTGGCGAAAAGGATAGGTAAGCCTGGCCAGCGCGCCTCGATGCACTTTGCCAATTCAGCGCCGTTCATTCCAGGCATCGCAAAGTCAATGATCGCGATGTCTGGGACATTTTCTTGCAATGCGACCAATGCCGCATTGCCATTTTCGGCTTGCGTCACGTAGTGCCCCTGGCATTCGAGCGCGCTTGCGATCATGCTTCTTACATCCTGGTCGTCGTCGACCAACAATATTTTAATGGAGCCCGTTCCCGCGATATCAACGGGTGTGACTGCTTGAACTGGGTCGTTTGGCTCTTCATCGGTGCAAGGCATGAGCACGCGCACCGTCGTGCCCTGCCCAAGGGTGCTATCGATGTGAACCGTTCCGCCCGCTTGCCGGGCGCTGCCATATATTTGGGCCAACCCTAACCCTGTTCCCTTGCCGACCGGCTTGGTGGTGAAGAACGGTTCCATGGCCCGGCGAAGTGTGGTCTCGTCCATGCCCGCGCCAGTGTCGCCTACCGCTATCTCGACATATTCGCCATCATCGACCTCTGGATGTCCCGAAATATAACGTACTGTGGTCGAGACCGTGAGGGTGCCGCCATCTGGCATCGCGTCGCGCGTTAATCGCCAAATTGAGCACCATCATCTCGACCTGTGTAGCATCTGCGAGGACCGGAACTGGATGGGGATTGAGTGCGAAATCGAGTCTGATCATCGGGCCCAACGTGCGAGCCAGCAGGTTATGTAACGGCCTAATAATGTCGCAGACGATGAGTGGGATGAGCTGGATGCGCTGAGCACGCGCGAAAGCGAGCAACTGGGCGGTTAGCTTAGCGCCGCGCTCAGCCGCCTCTAGTCCCGCCTCTGCATAACGCCGGACCCGCTCGGGTTCATCGGGACGCCGCCGGACTAAGTCGAAAGCGCCCACAATGGCCGCCAGTACGTTGTTGAAATCATGTGCCATGCCCGACACCAACTGGCCCACGGCCTCAAGCTTCTGACTATGGAGCAGAGCCTCTTGCGCTTCCCGGAGCTCACGCGTGCGTATCTCGACGCGCTCCTCAAGGGTAGCATTCAATTCGCGCAGCTTTTCTTCGACAGTGGCGCGTTCGATTACCAGCCGGGTCCGCTCGGCAATCTCTTCCATGAAGGCAATGTCCTGTCGCTGCCAAGCGCGGTGATCGCGATCATTGAGATAAACGATCGTGCTCAGGCGGCCGTCGCGGACAAACGGCACAACCAGGATCGCGCGCGTATCAACCGATTGAGCAGTTTCTCGCGTTTTTGCTTCATCGCTCAGTTCGGCATCAAGAAGATCATCGATGACGACAGTTTGCCCAGCGCTGAGTGCGGCGACGATTTTGACCCCAAACGCTTCTGCCGGATAGCGCCCGAGTAGGGGCGGCACGGTGCCGTCCGTCCAGCATACGTCATACTCGAAAATATCCTCAATCGGGTCGAGCTGGCCATAGCCGGTCCGGGTCACGTTGAAATGCGTGCCCATCAGCGCCGCGACTTCCTGGAGCGCCTCTTGCGTGTCGCGTCCGCGCAGAGCGTCCGCGATCCGTAACCTTAGCGCAATGCGCGCCTCGCGGCGCACGAATCCCTGGAACAGCCTCTCCACCGCTGCAGAACTCAAGGCCATCACGAGGATCAACACGGTAATGGCGCTGATGAGGATCGCAAGATAAGTCTGTCCCAGGCTTGCTCCGCCCGTCGTCATGTCCACCGATGACGTGGAAGTGAATATCGCGGCGCGCATGCCTGCATAGTGCATGCCCGCGATCGCCAGCCCCATGACTGCTGAGGCGACAAGCCTGTGGGACAATTTCTGATCGCGTGCGGTCAGCCACATCGCCGCCGTGGCGGCGCCGATCGCAATGAATATAGATATACCAAGCCACCCATGATCGTAGCTGAGGTCTGCGGCTATGCGCATCGCAGCCATGCCTAAATAGTGCATCGCCACAACGCCCGATCCCATTAGCAGCCCGGCGGCGGCCACGCGCCCTGCTGCCATCGTTCGCCAGTCCATTACCGCGAAGCCCGCGCCGGTGAATGCGAGTGCGATGGCGAAGGAAATCAACGTGAGAGCCAGATCGAAGCCCATCTCCATTCCCGGCATGCTGTACGCCAACATGGCGACGAAATGCATCGACCAGATGCCGCCCCCCAGCGCAACCGCCGCAGCGCCGAGCCACAGGCGGCGCATCCAGCCGGTTGAGGCACGCATCCGCATGGCCAGGCTGAGCCCTGAGAATGACGCGAACATGGCGATAAGAATCGACAGGATAACCAGATTGCTGTCGTGCGTGCCGGTCATGATCATGACCCACTGCTCCCATAGTCAGTGCCATAGTGCAACATATCCTCAACTCCTTGGCGTCATAAGAAAACGACCTCAGCAAAGATCAAGAACATCTTGAATTTATCGTGGTATCGCCACCGTGTCAGCGTGGATCATCTTCCGGCTTGAGGGTCAGCGTCGTCTCGCGAGATCGCGGTGGCAGCAACCAGCATACGGCCGCGCTTGAAATCATAGGAACTCCGCGAAACGACTGAACCAGTCCACATGGCGACTAGCTCGCAGGCCGATCTTTCCAGCATTTCTGAAATCTTGCTGGTCGTGAAGAATGGATCGGAAATGCGTTTAGCGATGTCCTTCGGGATGCCGGCTCCATTGTTGGTGGCGCAGACCCAGGGATAATGGCCCGTCGGTATGGCCAGCTGCTGTTCATGAGGCACGCCCTGTTTACCGCTATGCTCGCAATGGCGACGTCAAACCGGTTTCGCCTGACCCCGGCGCTCGAGGTCGGCTTCGACAGCGGGGCTAATCAAGTGGCTGTCGCTAGGCTTCGAAGACGCCTTTGGGCCGACGCGGCAGCAGGAGTGGTCATACTCGGATTAGTCGGGTGGCTTGGCAGCTTGAGCCGCCTGGCGGCAGCTGACGAGTGGAGACGGACGCGAGCACACCGCCACCAAATTTAGTCCTTGACCCTGACATGGTGTCAAGGACTAGATCCCTATGCGTCGAACAGGAGAAGGCAATGACCAACCCGAAATCAACGGCGCATGCAGGCCATGGCTGCTGCGGAGGTGGCGGCAAGAAAGCCAACGACCAAGCGGTCGGTCAGGTGAAAGATCCTGTTTGCGGCATGAGTGTGGACCCGTCGGCCACGCCGCACCATGCTCACGACCAGGATCAGGAATATCACTTCTGCAGCGCAGGCTGCCGGTCGAAATTCGTCGCCGATCCAGCAGCCTATCTCAGTCCCGCCAACCCGCCATCTCCCGCAGGCTCCCATTCCTGCTGTGGCGGCGCGAAGCCCAAAGGCACGGTGAAGGATCCGGTCTGCGGAATGGATGTCGATTCGCAAACGACGGCGCATCATGCCAACCACGCCGGCCATGAACATCACTTCTGTAGCGCAGGCTGCCGCACGAAGTTCGTGGCCAATCCCGAGGCTTATCTGAATTACGCGCCTCGGCCCGAACTTGAAGCGACATCAGGCGCGATCTGGACGTGTCCGATGCACCCAGAGGTCCGGCAGGAGGGCCCGGGAACCTGCCCGATCTGCGGTATGGCACTTGAGCCGGAGGAGCCGTCGCTCGATGACGCGCCGAACCCAGAACTTGCAGACTTCACCTACAGGACGTGGGTGGCAGGCATTCTTACGATCCCGCTGCTGCTCGTCTCGATGGTTTCCGAATTGCTCGGCTTCCAGTTCGTGCCTGGCGCGTGGAACCACTGGGTGCAGTTCGCGCTCACCGTGCCGATCGTGCTTTGGGCCGGCTGGCCTTTCTTCGAACGTGGGTGGGCGTCGATCCGCACGCGCAACCTCAACATGTTCACGCTGGTCGCGATCGGAGTCGGCGCGGCGTTCCTCTACAGTCTCGTCGCCACGGTCGCACCGCGGCTTTTCCCACCAGCGTTCCGAATGCATGGGATGGTGCCAGTCTACTACGAGGCCGCAGGCGTGGTAGTCACGCTGGTGCTGCTTGGCCAGGTCCTGGAGCTTCGTGCTCGTGCCGCGACCGGCCGCGCGATCCGTGCACTCATGAACCTGGCTCCGAAGACGGCTCGCCGCATCGCTGCTGATGGCTCGGAGGAGGAGCTTCAACTTTCGGAGGTCATGCAGGGCGACCGCATCCGGGTGCGCCCGGGCGAAGCCATTCCCGTGGACGGTGTGGTCGTCGATGGGCGTTCTTCGGTCGATGAGTCCATGCTCACAGGCGAGCCCGCGCCAGTGGCCAAGACGCCCGGATCAAAGCTTACGGGCGGAACCGTCAACTCCACAGGCAGCCTGGTCATGGAGGCTCAGGCGGTCGGTTCCGATACGATGCTCGCGCGGATCGTGAAGATGGTCGCCGAGGCGCAGCGCAGCCGCGCGCCCATTCAGGCGGTCGCCGATCAGATATCTGGCTGGTTCGTGCCACTGGTGGTGGCGATCGCAGTCGCGACCTTCGTGATCTGGAACCTGGTCGGCCCCGAACCGCGCTTCGGCCACGCGCTCCTGAACGCCATCGCGGTGCTCATCATCGCCTGCCCGTGCGCCCTGGGGCTTGCGACCCCGATGTCGATCATGGTCGGCACCGGCCGGGGGGCCCACGCGGGAGTTCTGGTGAAGAACGCCGAAGCGCTGCAGGCGCTTGAGAAGGTCGACACGCTGGTGATCGACAAGACCGGCACGCTGACCGAGGGCAAGCCAAAGCTGATCGCTATCGAGACGGTCGGCGGCTTCGACGAAGATGAACTGCTGGCCCTCGCGGCAGCGGTGGAGCAGCGCTCCGAACATCCGCTCGCACATGCGATCGTGGTCGCGGCGGAGGAACGCCGGATTGAAGTGCCGACAGCGGAGGCGTTCAACTCGACGACTGGCGCTGGTGTGGTGGCCAAGGTAGCCGGTCGGTCGGTCGCCATCGGCAACGCAGCGATGATGCGGGCGGTTGGCGCTGCACCAGAGGTTATCGAGGAGGCGGCCAAGGTGCGGCGATCCGAAGGGGCTGGCGTCATGCTCATCGCGGTGGACGGGCATCTGGCCGGCATGCTCGTGGTCACTGATCCCGTGAAGGCGTCTGCGCACGGAGCGATTAGCGATCTTCATGCCGAAGGGCTGCGCATCGTGATGTTGACGGGCGATGGCCGCGGCACCGCGGAGGCGGTGGCCATGATGATTGGCGGTATCGACGAGGTGCATGCCGACCTAAAGCCAGAAGACAAGGCAAGAATCATAGGTGAACTCAAGGCGAAAGGTGCCGTGGTGGCCATGGCCGGTGATGGCATCAACGACGCACCGGCGCTCGCTGCGGCAGACGTGGGTGTAGCCATGGGCACGGGCACGGACGTTGCTATCGAAAGCGCGGGCATGACGCTGACGAACGGGGATCTAGCGGCCATGGTCCGAGCGCGCCGACTAGCAAAGGCCACGATGCGGAACATTCGCCAGAACCTGTGGTTCTCGTTCGTCTTCAATGGGGTCGGTGTGCCAGTCGCGGCCGGGGTGCTGTACCCGGTGGCTGGCATTCTGCTCTCGCCCATGTTGGCAGGCGCCGCGATGGCTCTCTCGTCATTTGCTGTGGTGACGAATGCATTAAGGCTCAATAGGGTGCGGCTGTGAACATCGGCCAGGTTTCAAATGCGAGCGGCGTCTCGCAGCGAATGATCCGCCACTACGAGAAGATCGCGCTGATCCCCGCGCCCCCGCGCCGGGACAGCGGCTATCGCGACTACTCTGACGCCGATGTCGCGAGGCTGCGGTTCGTCGCCCACGCCCGCGACCTCGGCTTCCCTATCGAGGAGATCCGGGCGCTGCTAGGCCTATGGCTAGACAAGTCGCGATCAAGCGCAGACGTGAAGGCGCTCGCCGCCGCGCGCGCCGAGGAACTGGGCCGCAAGGCCAAGGCACTGGAGCAAATGCGCGCGACGCTGCTTGACCTTGCAGCGAAGTGCCATGGGGATGAGCGGCCTGACTGCCCGATTATCGAGCAGCTTGCCGGCTGAAGCGTATCACTCCAGAGAGGGCCACCTTGCGGTGATTGGTTGATATTTCGAGATGGCTCCGGTGCAAGCGCTGGTCATTAATCGCGGCCTTGATGTCAATAGCAAACGGCACGGGCACAGATTGCTTGTTGAGAACCCTACGCGCACTGCTGTTCGTTCTGCTCAGCAATCGCTACGAGCGCACCAGCGTCAGCATCACCACCAACCTCAGCTTCAGTGAATGGGCCATCGTTTTCGGCGATGCGAAGATGGCCACCGCGCTCCTCGATCGGCTTACCCATAACTGCCATATCCATGAAACCAGCAACAACAGCTTCAGGTTCAAGAACAGCTCGGCCCAGCAGCCCATAACCGGAACGAGAAATCCCCTTCTTGACCCACCCCGGACATCTGAAACATAAACGCAAGGTGGGTCACTTCTCAGCAGTAATCAACACCGACGGGACTATCGGGAACTTGTCATGAGTCTCAACTATGATCATGTCTACTCCCCACAGCCTGTTTAAATGTGCAGTCGGTCAATTCCTGAAATGGTGAATAGTATGGCCTCGGAGGTAATTTTCGCTCCTCGATTGAAATTTTCTGGTCAGATTGATTCTTAACTGTTCGCTAAGGACGAAATATATGGATCGGTTGCGGACCCGCTTCGTTTCGGGTGGGGAGGGCCAGCAGTGACAAAGCCAATATCCGTTCGAATCGCGAAACGTATTAAACTTTTCGAGCCCGCGCTGGTTCGTTATCAGCATGCTGTCGAACGGATACATCTGTTGGACCTGTCTTGCACAGGTGCGCTGGCGCATGGTGCGAACCCGCCCACTGTCGGCACTATCATACGTATCGAATGCAAGACGCTCTCCATCGCCGCTCGGACCGCTTGGGTCCGTGGTCCTAAATATGGAGTGGCATTTCTAACTCCCCTATGCTCCGACGATTTGAATAATTTGATAGCGATCGCAGCAGCCGTTGTCCCCGCTGCTACCCCAGGAAGGTATCGAACCGGTCTCGCCTATGAGTGATGAATGAAGTGAAGGCGCTCGATAAAGAGATACGGGCAACGACGACGCGGCTTATCAATGCGCGTTGTCGCCGTCCCCTTTTCGGCATCGAATCCGCGAAAGTCATATCCAGCCCGCGCACGCTCCCATGCTAGCCCGCCGCAGCGACCAAGCAGTTGATAGCGTTGACCATCATGCAGCCTTATGAAGGATGATCGGGTATATCGCGCTGCGTTCCCATAAGATACGCGCCTGGAGAGCGTCAACAATCTTCCGGAAAGCTGCTTTAAAACCTGCTGGTTCATCCCATACGCGTTCCGGCGGCCAATCTGTATTGCAGGCGATCAGGCCATAGCGCCAGGCCAGCAGCTCGTCGTGATAGCGTCGCATGATTTCTGGCTTTATCTGTTCGCTGCACTGTTCCAACAGCGCCGCTTCTGCTTTGCAATGCGCAGTCACGGTACGTGACAACGCCAGGCGTGCGCGGTTTAGTTTGTCAGAGCTGTGCGCTGGGAAGTCCTCAACCACCTCCAGAATGGCTCGCGCCAAATCGAGCATTTCACGATGTTGCACGTCTAAATACTCTGTCATCCTTGGCTCCCCCGGTTGGCGAACGCATTTTGTCGCAAAGCCGAACTTAAGAACGGGTTAAACGGTCAAGAATTTAGGCCCAGTTTCAAAAACCTATCACTTGGACGGAGGTTGGTGCTGGACATGGGGAACCGGTTCAATCCAATCCAGACTCATACCGGCTGTCAGTCCATGGTCTCCAACCGATCCCTTGCACGATCGAACCGAGGCGAAAGGCGGGCTGTCACCACCTAGGAATGATAATTGGCGGTTAAGCAGTCGAGTTTGCCTCGATCGGAATTACCTTCCGTTTACTCATGCTGAGTATGGTCTGGCTATGCCGCTGTTTTCTCGAACAACAAACCGAATGCGCCCAATTTCGCACGACGATGCGGAGTACGCCTCCGGTAGCGGCCGCATTGTCGGTCGGATGTAGCCGGCGCATTGCGCGGGCATGGATGAGATAATCAGCGATGTGTTTCCGGGCGTTCGTCGCCTGGATGTATTGGAGACGGGCCGGCGTAGGCGTTGGACCGATGACGCAAAGCAACGGATCGTAGAGGAGGCGTTTCAGCGCGGCGTTTCAGTTTTGACGGTAGCGCGGCGCCATGATGTTGATCCATCCCAGATCTATGATTGGCGCAGACGGCTATTTCCGCAGATTTCCAGAGGGATATCCGGCTTTGCGCCGGTGGTTGTGACCCCTGATTGCCCAGTTCCGTCGTCACGCGGCCAGATGGAGATTGTTTGCGGCAATGGCCGCCGGATCATCGTCGACCGCGACGTCGATGTCGCCGCGCTGCTTCGGGTGCTGGCGGGGCTTGAAGGATGATCCCCGTGCCGAGCGATGCGAAGATCTGGATCGCGCTGGGTCACACAGACATGCGACGTGGCATGCGCGGTCTGGCGCTGCAGGTTCAGGAAAGTCTGAAGCGTGATCCTCATCAAGGGGATCTGTACATTTTCCGGGGGCGCAGCGGATCATTGATCAAGATTTTGTGGCACGACGATTTCGGCATGTCGTTATATGCAAAACGGCTCGAGAAGGGGCGTTTTGTTTGGCCTTCTGCGAAGGACGGTACGGTGCCGATTTCGGCCTCGGCACTGGCCTGCCTGCTAGAGGGCATTGACTGGCGCAACCCGCAGAAAGCCTGGCGTCCGAGCAAAGTTGGGTAGCATTTTTCTGGCGATTTTCCTTCGGGCTCAGGGCCGATTCTGCTAGGGATTCCGGCGATGGAGACGCTCTCGGCCCGCGATATGCAAGACCTGCGCGAGGCCGTTGCCCGCGCGGATCTGCGCGCCGTCGAGGCAGAGGCCAATGCCGCCCGCGTCCTGGCAATCAACGCTGATCTGATCGCCCGCAACGCCCATCTTGAGCTGCAAAACGAGAAGATGCGTCGCGCGCTGCACGGACCATCTTCGGAGCGTTCGCGCCGCCTGATCGACCAGATGGAACTCGAGTTCGAAGAGCTAGAGGCCACTGCAACCGAAGATGAGATCGCTGCGCAGCAGGCAGCTGCAAAAACGACCACTGTCGAAGCCTTCACACGCAAGCGTCAAACGCGCCGGGAGTTTCCGCCAGGTCTTCCCGTCGAGCGGGTCGTTATTCCCGCCGAGAAGAACTGTCCTTGCTGCGGTTCGGATAACCTGAGCAAGCTTGGCGAGAGCGTCATTCGTGCGCTTGAGACTGTGCCTGCCCAGCACAAGATCATCGAGACCGTGCGCGAGCGCTTTTCCTGCAGATCGTGCCAGACCATCACGCAGCCGCCAGCGCCGTTTCACGTCACGCCGCGCGCCATGTTTGGCCCGCATTTCCTCGCATGCCTTGCGTTCAACAAGTTCGGGCTGCACCAGCCACTCAATAGCCAGCGCGATCGCCTCGAGAGCCAGGGCATCCCGCTCAGCCTTTCGACGCTTGCCGATCAGATCGGTGCGATCGCTGCCGCTGTGAAGCCGGTTTTTCTGCTGCTCGAAGCGCACACGCTCGGTGCCGGGCGCCTCCACGGCGACGACACCACCGTGCCGCGCCTGGCAAAGTACAAGACCGACATCGCCCGGATGTGGACTTATGTCTGCGATGATGCGCCGTTTGCAGGTGGGCGGGCACCGGCGGCACTGTTCTACTATTCTAGGGACCGCAAGGGCGAGCACAGCCGGGGGCATCTCACTGGCTATCGGGGCATCCTTCAAGCCGACAATTATGCCGGCTATAACGCGCTTTATGACCCCGGTCGGGCCGAAGGGACGATTACCCACGCTGCCTGTTGGGCCCATGCGAGGCGATACTTCTTCGAACTTGCCGACATCGCCACCCAGCTGAAGCGTAAACCTGGCAAGCGTGTCGTCATCTCGCCACTTGCGATTGAGGCCGTACAGCGCATCGACCGCATCTTCGCTATCGAGCGCGATATCAACGGCAGTCCTGCCGCCGAACGGCTTGCCGTGCGCCAAATCCTGTCAGCCCCGCTGGTCGCGGAGCTGGGTGACTGGATGCGTGAACAGCGCGGGCTGCTCTCCTCTAAGGACGCAGTCGGCAAAAAGATGGATTACATGCTCAACGCATGGCCCGCTTTTACCGCATTCCTCGAAGATGGCCGGATATGTCTCACGAACAACGCCGCCGAACGCGCCCTGAGAGCCATTGCAAGAGGAAGAAAAGCTTGGTTGTTCGTCGGTTCTGACCGTGGCGGTGAGCGCGCCGCAATGATGTACACCCTCATCGCCACTTGCAAACTCAACGATGTCGATCCCCTCGTCTGGCTAACCGACGTGCTCACGCGGATCGCCGACATATCCCAGAACCGCCTCCATGAGTTGCTGCCATGGACCTGGAAACACCTGCGCGAAAAGATCGATACCGCTCAGGCGGCCTGATTTGCCAGCAGCGTAAACCCGATCTCACAGGAATATCGGTAGCGATACTCCTATGAGGTCTTACCTCAAAAATGCTGCGCGCCTGCGGTCCACACCGGATGCGTACGATGCGGAGGGCGAGAACTCGGTAGTTTCTCACACAAGACCTTTAGGTCCAGTGCACGATCGAGAACGCGCGAGGCGGCGGTTATATGATGATGTCGGTGAGTTTCTGTTGGCTCACGATCTCTCCATAACTCCTTTGAATTTTGGGCTTGCCCATGACTATCTTGCGCGCACTAATCGCGCAGTCGAACTCGAAATTGATGCGATAACAAAATCTGACGATCCGCTGTCGGACGCGGTTATGCTAGAAATATCGCAGAGAACGAACCTCGTGCCAACAGCAGAAGCCCTTCTTGATATGCTTAAAAAAGCACAAGAGGGTGTCAATGTGCTGGATGGATTAGCGACTGCCTCTCGTATATCTGTGCATATGTATGGCGATGCATTACGCGCAGATATCAATCAGGCCGAACGGGGCAAAGAAGTTAAGCCCTTAGTTTCTAAATTGCTGGAACTCACTTCTTCCATGGTGTCGCGCACGGACAAACTGCAGAACGAAATGGATCAGAATCAATCTGAAATATCTCGACTTAAGTCTAAGCTGGATGCGGCCCAACGTGCTGCGAACAAGGACGCTTTGACAAACCTCCCGAACCGACGCGCCTTCGATGCTCAGCTTGAGCATGAAGCCAGCAAAGCATTCGCAGACGGTGGTCAGCTTGTGCTGGCGATCTGCGACATTGATCATTTCAAGTCGATTAATGATACGCACGGTCATGATACAGGAGACCGAGTTCTCCAGTTCGTTGCAAACCAGCTTAAGCAAAACTGCCGGCGCTGTTTTGTTGCCCGGATTGGCGGGGAAGAGTTCGGGATATTGCTGCCGGGCCATTCCGTCCCAGATGCAATGGTCAAACTGGACGCTGCACGTCAAAACCTTAGCGAACGAAACATTGTCAATCGTCGCACTGAGCGCGCTATTGGGCGCGTGACATTTTCAGCAGGTTTGGCCGACCGGTTGAACTATGTCGACGGGAGCACTGCGCTAAAGGCGGCTGACGAGGCTCTTTACCTCGCCAAGCGCACTGGTCGGGATCGAGTGTGTGCCGCTTCTTTCGTTCCTCGATCTTCAATAGCCGAGTGATTTCATCCAAGCAGGATGGAAGTTTAGTATTTCCTTGATAAACGACGTCACAGTGGCGTGCACATAGGTTCCGTACCGATTAAATTGCTTGGGGAGATGGTGCTCTGGGCTATGGGCTGGCGGGATCGTCAGGATCTCCGTCGGCTATTCGCCATTGCGGTCCCCATCGGTGATCTTTGGTAGTTTCTCACAAAATGTTCGAAACAACGGCAGGCAATGCGGTCGAGCTAACCTACTGATACTAATCAGTTTAATTTCGGATCAAACACTCACTGCTGCAGCATCCAGCCAAAGTAGATTTGTTGCTATGTTGGAACAAACGGTTTCCGCGATAGTTACCACATCCACAAATCGTGGAGGATTAGTGCTATGGTCGACGTTCGTGATGATCGTGTCATTGTGAAAAAGAGCAATACTGGACGGACGATTGCAATTTTTGCGATACTCGCACTTGCAATAGTGGGTCTTTTGTTCGCCACCGGCTTCTGGAGCGCAGATGTTAAAGGTGGCGACTTGCCTGAAGTCAGCGTCGATGGTGGCGCGCTGCCGAAGGTCGATGTCGATAGCAAGGAAGTCGTTGTCGGCACCAAGAAGGAAGAAATTGAAGTTCCGACTGTCGGCGTCAAGGACAATGGCGGCGAATAAGGTTTCGCTCCCATAGCGAGTGAAAGGCTCTCCATATCACTATGGAGAGCCTTTTTCATTTACGAAGCAGCAACCACTGGTGACTTGCTCCCAGAGATTTCCCCCATTCTAATATAAGATCTGCCCACAAAGGCGCAGACGTATGAGGAAGAGCCGTCTTACCGAGGCGCGGATTATCGGGATGATCAAGGGACAGGAGGCCGGGCTACCGACGGTTGACCCTGCAAAGTCGGTGGTAGATATTGCCATTCATCGGCCAAAACCCGCATGTCGTTTTTTTCGAGACCAGACGATTACCGGTCGCTTCTTTAGCTATTCGCGCAAATGGCGGATTTCGGCGATGTGCGCATCGACGTTAGTCTAAACAACCGGAAATGGCGCATTGGTGCCCAACGCCCCGGTCATGCGTTCCCCCTATATGACCGACACGATCGAAACCCTCCAAGCAAGAATGGACGCTGCGGCTCGCGCCTTGGACTTTGAGGAGGCGAAACGATGCCGCGACATGATAAGTCTGATGCGGAGGGGTGCCACGGCCACCGAAGCAGAGCGGGCAGACCTGTCAGGCATTGAGCGTCAGCAGCCGGGGGCCATGGGCTTGGGAACAAGCCGCCAGCGTGTCACTCCTCCCCCGGGCTGGAAGCCGCCTGCTAAGCCAGACCTGATGACTACCGGCGAAACCACTCGCCGAGGACGGCGGAAATAATGACAGCCAGCGCGCGGGACGCGGCGCTGGCGTTGCTCGCCGCGCGGACACCGGGTGCGACTGTATGCCCGAGCGAGGTGGCCCGAGCCATTGCTCCCGGCGAAGCATGGCGTGCCGCGATGCCAAACGTTCATGCCGCAGCGGACCGTCTAAATGCTGACGGCCTTGTTCGACTGAGCTGGAAGGGGAAAGCCCTGACGCAACGGAGCGGGCCATATCGTATCGGACGCGTGGATAGCTACGGGAAGATACCGAGCATGTAGTTCAGGCCGCTTGCGGCACCGCATCGGGCAGCGTCGCTGTAGCCCGCCGCTCCGGCATACTGCCCAGCATCCGGCCAAGCGTAGGTAGCCGATGATCTTGCAGCAATGAGCGTTTCCACCGAATGCGCCAGTTCAACCAGGAGCTTCATGTCACCGGGATCGACATCGCGTGGCTTGTCATCGATCACGCACAGCGTTCCCAAGGGAAGCCGCCTTGACGATGTGTTTCGCATTTCAGCACGTATCGGGACGCCCGCGTAAAAACGTATATTGGGCGCGCCAGTGACGAGGGGATTGCTGGAAAATCGATCGTCTCTGGTGGCATCCGGAACGATCAGAATGTCATCGGCAGCGAGGGCATGCGCGCAAAATGCAAACTCGCGCGGTGTCTGATCGACCTCGAGGCCAATCTTGGCCTTGAACCACTGGCGATCCTTGTCGATCAGAGAAACAAGGGCGATCTTATAGCCCGTAATACCAAGTCCCAGTGAGGATGACTCACGCGGGGGATTGAACTAACCCGCTGACGCGGGAGCGAGGTGGGTATTGGCCGGAATGGCCTCCTGATGAGAAGGTTTGGTTGCTGGACCAACCCTCAACCAGGAGACCATCCCATGACAGATGCCACGACA
>NZ_JAHRGM010000026.1 GCF_019097845.1 Sphingobium sp. AS12
CCCGATCCTTGCGTTTCGGAGGACTGCTCATCCCATCATGTTGGCGACCGTAAAACGCGCTACCCGCTGGCAGCGCCCCGTCCGGTGAACAGCCCTCTAGGTAGACACGCAGATTCGGTCAACAGGGTTTTTCACGGTAATGGCAATTTTTCGTCCAAATTGTCCGCGAAGGCCCGAAAATACCGGGTTTCATGCCTTTTGCCTCTCCCGACGTCCCCCATGCATCAGCCGATAGAGGGCCGGCAGCACCAGCAATGTCAGCAATGTCGATGAGACGATTCCACCGATCACCACTGTTGCCAATGGACGCTGTACCTCCGCACCAGCCCCGACATTGAACGCCATCGGCACGAAGCCCAGGCTCGCCACCAGCGCGGTCATCAGCACTGGCCGCAGCCGGGTGAGCGCGCCCTCGCGGATCGCGTCCTCCAGCGGCCGCCCCTCTGCCAGCAAGGTGCGGATGAAGCTGAGCATCACCACCCCGTTCAGCACCGCGACGCCGGACAGGGCGATGAAGCCGATCCCCGCTGAAATGGACAGCGGCAAGCCCCGCAGCAGCAGCGCCGCGACCCCGCCGGTCAGCGCCAGCGGCACGCCGGAAAAGACGATCGCCGCATCCTTGGCTGATCGGAACAGGCCGTAGAGCAGGCCGAAGATCAGCAACAGCGCAGCCGGGACCACCAGTTGCAGTCGTTCTGCGGCCGAGATCAGCTGCTCGAACGTCCCGCCATAGCTGATCCAGTAACCCGCTGGTGGCTCCACGTCCCTTTCAACCCTTTCGCGCAATTCCTGCACGAAACTGCCAAGGTCACGACCCCGGACGTTGGCGGTTACCACCACGCGGCGCTTGCCATCTTCGCGGCTGATCTGGTTGGGACCGATGATGACCTCCACCTTGGCGACATCCTGGACCGGCACAAATCCGCGTACTTCATCCTCATTCCCCGGCAGCGGGATGCGCAGGCGACCGATCTCGTCCACCTTGCGGCGGATATCTTCGGGCAGACGGACGATCACCGGGAAGCGGCGGTCGCCCTCGAACATTTCGCCCGCTTCCTTGCCGCCGATCGAGATGGCGACGACATTCTGCACGTCACCAACGTTGAGACCTAGCCGCGCCAGCGCTGCGCGATCGGGGGTGATTTGCAGCACCGGCAGGCCGGTCACCTGCTCGACGCCGACATCGGCCGCACCGTCGATACGACCCACGACCTCCTCGATCGACTGACCGATGCGGAGCAATTCATCGAGATCGTCACCGAATATCTTGATCGCTACATCAGCGCGGACGCCCGACAGCAGTTCGTTGAAACGCATCTGGATCGGTTGAGTGAACTCGTAATTATTGCCCGGTATCTGTTCGACCGCTTCCTGCATTTCGGCGACCAGCTGGGTGCGGGGCTTGCGCGGGTCGGGCCAGTCCTTGCGGTCCTTCAGCATGATGAAAGTATCGGCGACCGAGGGTGGCATCGGGTCGGTCGCGACTTCCGCCGTGCCGATCTTGGCGACGACACGCTCGACTTCGGGGAAGCGCTTGAGCCGCGCCTCGACCGATTTTTGCATCCCGATCGCCTGGGTCAGGCTGGTGCCGGGGATACGCAGGGCGTGCATGGCGATGTCGCCCTCGTCCAGATTGGGGACGAATTCCGATCCCATCCGACTGGCAGCGAAACCTGCGACCAGCACTAAACCGACAGCGAGTGCGACAATCGCTTTCCGCAATTGCAGCGCCCGTTCCAGCGCCGGTTCATAGACCTGCCGCGCCCAGAGCATCAGGCGGCTTTCCTTTTCCTCGACCTTGCCGGTAACGAACAGGGCGATCGCGGCGGGGACGAAAGTGAGTGAGAGGATGAGCGCGGCGGTCAGCGCCATGACGACGGTGATGGCCATGGGGTGGAACATCTTGCCCTCTACCCCGGTCAGCGCGAAGATGGGGACATAGACCAGAGCGATGATCAGGACGCCGAACAGCGACGGCCGGATCACCTCCGACGTCGCCGACGCTGCCAGCGCGAACCGTTCGTCGCGATCCAGCAGACGCCCCAGCCTATGCTGTGCCTCGCCATAGCGGCGCAGGCAGTTTTCCACGATGATGACCGCGCCATCGACGATCAGGCCGAAATCGAGCGCGCCCAGACTCATGAGATTGCCCGATACGCCCGCCTGTACCATGCCGGTGATGGTCATCAGCATGGCGATGGGGATGACGGCGGCGGTGATGAGTGCGGCGCGGACATTGCCAAGCAGCAGGAACAGCACGACGATGACGAGCAACGCGCCTTCGAGCAGGTTCTTCTCGACCGTCCAGATCGCCCGTTCGACCAGATCGGTGCGATCGTAAATGGCAACGGCTTCGACGCCTGCGGGTAATGCCTTGGCCGCCTGCTCCAGCCGCTCGGCCGCCGCGCGGGCGACGATACGGCTGTTCTCGCCCGCCAGCATGACGACGGTGCCCAGCACCACTTCCTGCCCGTTCTCGGTCGCGGCCCCGGTGCGCAATTCCTGCCCCATGCCGACATCGGCCACATCATTGATGCGGATCGGCACGCCGCCGCGATTGGTGACGATGATGGATTTCAGATCATCGACGTCCCTCGCCTGCCCCGGCACCCGGACCAGATATTGTTCGCCATAGCGTTCGACATAGCCAGCGCCGACATTGGCGTTGTTGCGGCCCAGCGCCTCCATCACATCGTCGAGCGCCAGGCCATAGGCGGCCATCCGGTCCGGCAGCGGGGTGACATGATATTGCCGTTCAAAGCCGCCGATGCTGTTCACTTCGGTCACGCCGGGCGTGTTGCGCAGCTGCGGCCGGATCACCCAGTCCTGCAAGGTGCGCAGGTCTTCCGCGGTATAGAGCGTACCGTCCGCCTTGCGCGCGCCGGGTTTGGCCTCCAGCGTGTACATGAAGATTTCGCCAAGGCCGGTGGCGATCGGCCCCATTTCCGGTTCGACGCCAGGCGGCAGTTGCGATCGTGCGGTCTGCAACCGTTCGTTGATCAGCTGGCGCGCGAAATAAATGTCGGTGCCGTCGGCAAAGACCGCGGTAACCTGCGACAGGCCATAGCGAGAGATGGAGCGGGTATATTCCAGCCCCGGCAGGCCCGCGATCGCGGTTTCGACCGGGAAGGTGACGCGCTGTTCCGCCTCCAGCGGCGAGAAGCCCTCCGCTTCGCTGTTGATCTGCACCTGGACATTGGTGATGTCGGGCGTTGCGTCGATCGGCAGGCGCTGGAAGCTCCAGATGCCGATGGCGCAGAGCAGCAGGACAATGGCCAGCACCGCCCAGCGCAGGCGGATGGCAGCAGCGATGATGCGTTCGAGCAAGGCGGGGCGGGTGTCGACAATGGCCTCAATGGTCATGGCTGGCTCCAGACTTGTCGATGTCCGCCCGGATCAGGAACGCGCCGTCGGTCACATATTCGGTGCCCGGCTCCAGTCCGCCCAGCACTTCGGTCCATTCTGGCGTCTTGCGCCCCAGTTCGAGCATCCGCACTTCATAGCTGTTGCCGACCTTGGCATAGACGACATCGAAGTCGCGGAAACGCTGGATCGCCTTGCTCCGCACCGCCAGCGGTGCCTGGATTTCGGCAACCGAAAACACACCTTCCACGCCCATGCCGGGGCGGAATTGCCCGGCTGCCGATTCAGGCAGATGGACGTGTGCCAGCAGGGTCTGGCTGGCGAGGTCGGCGGTCGGCAGGATCGCCTCGACCGTACCTGTCAAACGCGCTTCACCCGACAGGCTGCGCAGGGAAACAGGTTGCCCCACCTTCACCCGCTCCGCGTCGCGGGGATAGACGAAAAATTCGGCGTGCAATTTGCTTGGATCGGCGATCACGAACAGTGCCCGGTCGCCGGTCATGTCACCGACATTGGCATTTTTTTCAACGATGGTGCCGCTGATCGGCGCGGTGATTATGTAGGTCTGGAGCGAATGGCTGGATTCGACCCGCAGAAGGGTCTGGCCCCGCCGCACCATCTGCCCCAGTTCGCCGGTCATCGACATGATCTGGCCGGGCAGGCGGGCGCGGACATCCGCCTTGCCTTCCGGCGTGATTTCGATGCGGCCCGACATGTCGATCAGTTCTGCGATGGAGGCTGGCCCGGCCCGTTCGGATCGCACGCCGCCCGCCCGTGCGGCGTCAGCAGCGATGGTGGTGCGGCCTTCATAGGAGGCGTAGCTCCATGTGTGGGTGCGGCCCCCTTCGACCGCTTTGACCTTCACGTCGAAACTGTGCGGTTCTGTGACGACACCGCCACCACGCAGATAATCCTCCTGCGGGGTGAAGGCGAAGCGATCGATCTTGCCGCCCAGGCGGACAAGCTCGACACTGAGCTGAACATCTTGCGGCCTGACCGGCTCGTCATCGCGATAGGCGTAGATGTGGAATTCGGGGTCTACCCCATCTTCAAAGATGGTGACTTCGACCGCGAAATTGCCGTCACGCAGCATCCGCCCGCGATGGGGACCGCGCGCTTCCTCGGCCTCTTTAGCGCCATGGTCGCCATGATCCTCGGCCGGCGGGGTTTCGCTGCAACCGGCGAACATGGTGGGGACGAGCAGCAGGGCTGCCATTTTCAGGAAAGGGGACATCAGCGATTCTCCGCGCTGGCAAGAAGGGGGGCGTGGCGGCCAGTCAGCCGGTCGAGCCGTGCGCCGTCGAGATGATAGGATTTGAGCAGGGTGATGCGGCGATCATAGGCGTCGATCATGGCTTCCTGCGCCTGCGTCACTTCCAGGAAGGTGAAGGCGGTGCCGCCGCGATTATAGCCCTCGCGCACCAGCATGACCGCGCGTTCGGCACTGGGCAGCACTGCGCTGTCGATCCGGTTGATTTCGCGCACGATCGCCGCGCGCTGCGCCAGCAACCTGTCCATGTCGCGTTTGACCTGCACCCGCAGTACCGCGATTTCGGCTTCGGCAACGCGGCGTTCGGCTTCGGCCTGCTCTATATTGCCGCGCTGGGCGCGACGACCGCCAAGCGGGATGGAACCGCCGACCACGATGCTGACATCATTGCCCTGACCATAATGGCGCAGGCCAGCGCGCAGCGTGGGGTCGGTGGCGCTGTTCGCCTCCGCCAGCCGCGCCCGCGCCGCTGCCGCGTCACGTTCCGCGTCGAGCAGGGCGACATCGATGGGCTGCGCGTCGGCTGCCGGGTCGGGAGCGAGCCGGGAAAAGCTGCTGGTGTCGATCTGCACGTCACTGTCCGCTCCCCACCAAGCGGCCAATGACAGGCGCGCGATCCGGGCGGCTTCGATCGCCTGTTCATGGGCAATGCGAGCCTGCGCGACGGCAGTGCGGGCGCGTTCCAGCGCAAACAAGGGATCGAGCGCGCGCCCGACCCGGCGCGCGACTTCGCGTTCCAGCCTTTGGGCCAGCGTCAGCCGCTCCAGCGCCACGGGGATTGCGGCCTCGGCGGCCAGCGCCTCCACCCAGGCAGCCTGCGCCTGCGCCAATATGTCGAGCTGGCGCAGACGGCCGCGTTGTTCGGTCACGTCGCGGTTCAGCCGGGCCGCGCCGACCCGCGCCTCCCGCTTGCCGCCGCGCTCCCATGTCCGCTCATACCAGGCGGTAGTCTGTGAACTGGCGACCGGAGTATAAGGGCCGCTGCGGGCAATATCCTCGACATCGACGGTGACGACATCCTGCGGCCGGACATCCGCCTGACGCATGGCGGCGGTCGCCGCGTCACGCTGGGCGGCGGTGACAGCGACGCCGGGATCGGCCTGCGCGATACGCGACAGGGCGTCGGTGAGCGACAGCAGTTGCGCCGATAAAGGCAGGGTCGGGAATAGGGCGCTGACCAGCAACGCGAGGGTCAGGCGCGGCAAGCCGCGCGGACGAACAGATGGAAACATGAAAACAGGCTTTCGCTATGCGACGTGGACCAACCCGCGCCGCATGGCGGCGGCAGGTTCAGACGCGAAGTGCGATCAGCCTGGGTGGGCGTTCTGGCCCCTGCGAGACGGAGTCCGGCTCCACCCGATCAATCACTGTGACGGGCGGCGCAGAGCGCGACGGTGGCACGGCAATCCCGGCCTGTCCGAGCAGGATGACGCCTGACCCACTGTCGCCATGATGGTGATGGCTGCCAGGCAGGCGATCGGGCTGGCCATCCTCCTGTTCTTCACCGCGCACATCATGATCGGCGTCATGCGCTTCCTCAACCGATAGAGCGCTGAACAGCAGATGCCCGTGGCCTTGTGTCATACCGGGCGCGTGCTGGACCTGATCGATCATCCGCGACAGGCTCATGCCCGCAAACAGCGCCAGCAGCACAATGCACAATAATGCACCCAGGCGAGAATTTGGGGAGGGGCGCAAAGCGGGCATTGGCACAGCCTATCCAAGCAGGCGTAACGGCACAAGCATCTGTTCATCGCAAACCGCGATCCCATGTTCCTTTTCCTGACACGGAAGCAGCATATTCTGCTGCACCCGCACAAACCGCCCCCCCGCCATAGCATTGGACGATCATGCCAGCTTTTGCATCGATCATGCGCGTCTTTGGTTTGGACGCATGACCCCCAACGCGCCTATTTCCCCTTTCAAGCACAGGCGTGGAATGTCCCGCCGTGGAGAGGAGAGCAGCGCTTATGAGCCACTACAGCCCCACCGATATGGCCCGGCATCTGGGCGAAGGGCTGTTGTCCTTTCCGGTCACCCACTTCGATGCCGATGGCGCATTTTTGGAAGGTCCCTATCGCGAGCATTGCGCATGGATGCTGGGTCATGAACTGACCGGCCTGTTTGCAGCGGGCGGCACCGGCGAATTTTTCTCGCTCACCCCGGCCGAGGTTGCCACGGTGGTCGCGGCAGCCGTAGCGGAAGGCGGCGGCAAGACGCCGGTCATCTCCGGCTGCGGCTATGGCACGGCCATCGCCACCGGCATTGCACGCGACGCGGAGAAGGCTGGCGCGGACGGCCTGCTGCTGCTGCCCCCCTATCTGATGCACGCCAAGCAGGATGGGCTGGCCGATCATATCGAGGCAGTGTGCCGCTCCACCGGTCTGGGCGTCATCGTCTATAATCGCGACAATGCCGTCATCAACGACGAAACCCTGGCCCAGCTGTGCGAACGCAATGCCAATCTGGTCGGCTTCAAGGATGGCGTCGGCGACATCGAACTGATGACCCGCATCTACGCCCGGATGGGCGACCGGCTGACCTATATTGGCGGCCTGCCGACGGCGGAAACATTCGCCACCCCCTATCTGACCATGGGTGTCACCACTTATTCGTCGGCGATCTTCAACTTCATGCCGGAATGGGCGCTGGCCTTTTACAAGGCGGTGCGCGCGGGTGATCAGGCCCATGTCATGGACGGGCTGCGCCGGTTCGTGCTCCCCTACATTGCCCTGCGCAACAAGGGACAGGGCTATGCCGTATCGATCGTCAAGGCCGGGATGCGGGTCATCGGCCGGGATGCCGGGCCGGTGCGGTCGCCGCTGACCGATCTGTCGGCGACTGAGGAGGCCGAACTGCGCGTGCTGATCGAAGCGGTATCGCCAGGATCATTGTCCGCCGCTGCGTGACTTGCGCGCAGGGCCGGGCTACTTGGTGATGATGTTTGAACTCAGCCAGCTCCGCTGCTTCGTCGCCGCCGCCGAAGAACTCCACTTCGGCCGCGCGGCGCAGCGCCTCAACATGACGCAATCGCCGCTCAGCCGACAGATCCAGCTGCTCGAACGGATATTGGACGTACAATTGCTGGAACGCACCAGCCGTCAGGTCAGCCTGACCCCGGCGGGCAGCGTATTCCTGATCGAGGCGCGGCGGATCGTGCGCCTGTCCGACAGCGCGGCCCTATCCGCGCGGCGCGTGGCGAAGGGGGATGCGGGACGGGTGGCGCTCGGCTTTACCGCCGTATCAGGCTATAATGTCGTGCCGCGCATCGTGGCGCAGGCGCGCGCAGCGCTGCCCAATATCGAGCTGGAATTGCGCGAGATGGTGTCGAGCGAACAGGTCGATGCCCTGCTCACCGGGCTGATCGACATCGGCTTCGTCCGCCCGCCGGTCGACCGGCATGAGTTTGAGACGAGTTGCGTGCTGCACGAACCCTTGTTCGTCGCCCTGCCGCCGGGCGATCCGCGCCAGTCGAAAGCGGCGCTGGAACCGGCCGATTTCGACGGCCAGCCGCTGATCATGTATTCGCGTCAGGGGGCGAGCTATTTTCACAATATGCTGGTGCGCCTGTTCGACGAGGCGCAGGTCGCGCCCCTCTATGTCCAGCATGTGACGCAGATTCATTCGATGCTGGGGCTGGTCCATGCCGGGGTTGCGGCGGCAATCGTGCCGGAAAGCGCGACCGGGCTGCACATGATGGACGTGCAGTTCCGCCGCCTGATGACGCCGATCGACAAGCCGGTCGAGCTGCACATGGCCTGGCGGCGGGACAATGCCAATCCGGCGCTGCCCGCGATGCGGCAGCTATGCACCGAAGCGACCGGATGAGCAAGATCAACCGGCGCGCGCTGATCGGCAGTCTGGCCGCAGCACCGCTGGTCGTGGCTGCGCGGGCGCCCTCCAGTCCGGTTGCGACGACGCGGCACGGGCGGGTGCGCGGGACGATCGAGCGGGATGTGCTGGCGTTTCGTGGCATCCGCTATGGTGCCGATACCGCCTCGCGCCGCTTCCAGCGGGCTTTGCCGCCTGCGCCATGGCAGCGCATTGCCGACGCCACCCGCTACGGCCCTGCCGCACCGCAGACCAGGCCAGAGGAGCAGACCTCGGAAGATTGCCTGTTCCTCAACGTCTGGACGCCCGCACTGGACAAGGGGCGGCGACCGGTCATGGTCTATCTGCACGGCGGCGCGCACGCCCATGGGTCGGGCAGCGATCCGCTCTATGATGGCGGCAATCTGGTGCGGCGCGGCGATGTGGTGGTGGTGACGCTCAACCATCGGCTCGCGGCGTTGGGCTATGCCTATCTGGCGCAACTGGGCGGCCCGGCGGAATCGGGCAATGCCGGCAATCTGGACATCATCCTGGCGCTGCAATGGGTGCGCGACAATATTGCGGGGTTCGGTGGCGATCCGGCAAGGGTGATGATTTTTGGCCAGTCGGGCGGCGGGGCGAAGGTCGTCACGCTGATGGCGATGGCGGAGGCCCGCCCCCTGTTCCACGCCGCTGCGACGATGAGCGGGCAGCATGTCACCGCCGCCGGGCCGAACCATGCGACCGCGCGGGCGAAGGCGTGGATGGCCAAGGCAGGCGCGGCGGACGTGGCGACGCTGGCGCGTCTGCCGATTGGCCAACTGGTCGAGGCGATGGCGATGACCGATCCGCTGGAGGGCAAGGGCGAGATCAGCTTCACCTCCACGCTGGATCATCATGTGCTGACGCGGCATCCCTTCGTGCCGGACGCCCCGCGCGAGGCGGCGCATATCCCGCTGATCATCGGCAATACCCATGACGAAACCGCGCTGTGGATCGAAAAGACGCTGCGCGCGGGCGATACGACATGGGACAATCTGCCCGACCGGCTGACGCGGCAGATGGTCAAGGATCTGGCCCCCGACCATGTGATTGCGCGCTATCGCCAGCTTTATCCTGACCGGACGCCGGGGCAGATATTGCTGGCCGCTTCCACCGCCGGGCGATCCTGGCCGGGGCATTTGATCCAGGCGGAGGAGCGCGCGCGGATCGGTGCGCCGACATGGATGTATCAGCTGGATTTCCCCTGCCCCGACGCGGGCGGGATATTGGGCGCGTTCCATACGCTCGACATTCCGCTGGTGTTCGACAATGTCGATGCACCGGGTGCGCGGACGGGGGTGAGCACCGAAGCGCGGCGGCTGGCGGGAATGATGGCCGACGCCTTCATCGCGCTGGCACGGACGGGCGATCCCAATGGCGGGGCGTTGCCGCGCTGGCCGCATTTTGAGCTGACGCAGCGCCCTACGATGATCTTCGACCGGGACGTGCGGATCGAACATGATCCGCGCCGGGAGGAGAGGCTGTTGTTCGCGGTCGCGCCCTATATCAAGCCGGGCGGTTAGACCCCATGACTTCCAGTTGAATCTCCAACATCCATTCGTTTCGAGCGAAGTCGAGAAACCTGCGCATGACGTTTCTCGACTTCGCTCGAAACGAACGGATCAAGGCACGTACTTCGCTCTATACCCGGTCCCACGGGAAGCTGAGCGTCGGGCGCAGCGCATAGCGCGTCATCGCCAGACGCAGGCGCACGCCGCAGCCCGCTTCCAGCCGCACCGTCACGTCTCGCCCACCCGCAGCGACGGTACGCCCGTCGATCGTCAGGCTGTCGATGCGATGTTCGCCATAGGCACCCCCCTGCACGATGATATTGCGCGCGGTTTGGGGGTCGAGATTGACCAGCGTGACCTCCGTCGCATTGTCCGACAGGCTGTGAACCAGCGCCGCGACCTGCGGCGGCACCCCGGCGCGGCGGGCGGCGGGATCGAAATAGCGCAGGCGGCAATGGAGCGGCACGCCCCCTTGCGGCGGCGACGTTTTGGACCAGGGCGGACGGGCAATGTGCAGGCCGCCCGTCATCAACTGGACAAGGCTCGTGACGCTGGCGGGGTTAATGCCGACCGGCCAGTCAGCCAGACGGGTCTGCGGCGTGGTCGTGTCGCCTTCGCGCAGGGCGACGCGCTCGGCCACACGCTTGAGGTCTGCTTCGATCGCACGTTCGGCATAAGTGGGATCGCGCCCCTCCAGAAAGCCGATCCAGGGATGATCGCCAGCGGTTGCGCGATCTTCGGCGCGCTGCGACATATACCAGATTTCAAAGCCGTTGGTGCGGTAGGGACCGGGCTTCCAGCCATACCAGCCGTCCGCGCCATACATGGTCGGCGCGTGGGACACGCCGTCGATGATCCGCGCGGCGGCGTTGATCCGCGCATTCTGTCGCCGCCACAGGTCGATATAGCGTTGGTCGCCGCTCATCAACAGCGCGCCCATGAAGGCGGTTATCGAGCGGGGAACGCGGTTGCGATCCTCCCGCACCCCGGTCTGCGGTACGCGGGGGGAAAAGCCCCAGCCATAGACGCCCGCCCACCAATCCTTGCCGACCGTGCCGTCGGGGCGGACATGGCTGGGCAAGACATCGCCGTTGCGCGCGGCGCGCTCCACCCAGGCGTCGAGATAGTCGAGCGCCCAGCGGCGGAACCGCGCCCCTCCCCCAAGCGCATAGGCGTTGAGACCCAGCGTCGTCGATTGCAGGTTCAGGGGATTGTCGCCGACTACATCGCCATATTCGGCATAATGATCGAGCGTTTCCTGATAATTGGTTTCGCCATGTTCCATGTGGAAGGGCGTCGGGTCGAAAGGATCGCCCGCCCAGTCGAGCGGGGTCGCGGGGCGCAGCATCGGGCCGCGGCTGCCGTTCATCAGGCTGCGCATCATCCGCAGTTTCGGGTCATAATTGGGGGCAGACCTGTCCCGGCCGGTGTAGAAATCGGCATAGCGGGCGGTGCGGGCGCGCAGCGCCGTGTCGCGGGGCATGGACAGGCCCATGACGTTGAAGCTGGTCAGCCCCTCCGCATTATGCTGCCAGTCCATCTGGACGGGAAATTCGCGGTGATACATGCCCCGCCGCGCGATCGGCACGTCGATGGTGCGGGCGGCAGCAAACTGGCGCAGATGGCCTTCCCAGAAACGGGCGGCAAGGTCGCGGATGCGCGCTCCCCCGCCCAGCGCGTGGAGCAGGAACCAGTCATTGGTCGCTTCGGCAGCATCATCGGGACCGTCGTTCGCGCCCCAGCGCTCGAACACGCGCAGCCGGTCGCGCCGGTCGACATATTGTTCATAGAAGTCGACGCAGGCCGCTTCATTGGCGGCGAGCAACTGGCGTTGCAGCACGGCCCAGCGCGGCGGCGGCATCGGCGTGCTGGCGACAAATGGTGCGCGTGTTCGGGCCTGGGCTGGCAAGGCGAGTGCGGCAGCGCCGGTTACGAAAGCGCGACGACCTATGCGCATCATGCCAGCTCCAGCCTGCGGATCGGGCCGACGATGACCAGGAAAGCGAAAATGGTGAGCAGGCAATGCGCGCCCACGAAGATGAGCGCCCAATCGAACGACCCGGTCGCCGCGACGATGAAGCCCACCACGATTGGCGTGACGATCCCGGCGATATTGCCGAACATGTTGAACACGCCGCCCGACAGTCCGGCCAGCTGCTTGGGCGCGACATCGGCCATGATCGCCCAGCCGAGCGAGGCCACGCCCTTGCCGAAGAAGGCCAGCGCCATGAAGGTAATGACCCATGCTTCGGATTCCGCCCAGACGCAGGCGATGATCAGGGTGGCAAGCAGCATCCCGGCAACCAGCGGCGTCTTGCGCGCCAGATCGAGCGAGCCGGTGCGGCGCAGGATGAGGTCGGAACCATAGCCGCCCGCAAGACCCCCGGCAAAGCCGCACAGCGCCGGCACGGCGGCGGCAAAGCCCGCCTCCATGATGTTGAGGCCGCGTTCCTTGACCAGATAGATGGGAAACCAGGTGACGAAGAAATAGGTCAGCACATTGATGCAATATTGGCCCAGATAAATGCCCAGCATCATGCGGTTGGCCAGCAATTGCCGGATGTTGGTCCAGGTGAAGGTCGGCGCGCGCGCCGCCTGCGCAGCGCCATCTTCCATATGGATAAGACCGCCGCCCGCCTCGATATGCGCCAGTTCGGCGGCGTTGATCGAGGGATGCCGGTCCGGACTGTGGATATAGCGCAGGAACAGGGCGGTCGCCGCCAGCCCCAGCGCGCCCATGACCCAGAATACCGCGCGCCAGCCAAAGCTGTGGACCAGCCAACCCATCAGCGGGGCGAAGGCGACGAGCGAGAAATATTGCGCGCTGTTGAAAATGGCGGACGCCGTGCCACGCTCCGCGCCAGGAAACCACGCCGCGACCAGACGGGCATTGCCGGGGAAGGACGGAGATTCAGCAAAGCCGACCATGAAACGCATCGCAAACAGCGTCGCCACCACGGGCAGGCCCGCGATCAGCCCGACCGTGCCCTGCATCGCGGTAAAGATGGACCAGAGCGCGATGGCACCTGCATAAATGCGCTTGGTGCCGAAACGGTCGAGCAGCGCGCCCCCCGGTATCTGCCCCAATACATAGGCCCAGGCGAAGGCAGAGAGGATGAAGCCGGTCTGCACCGGGGAAATGCCCAGTTCGCCCGACGCCGCATTGCCCGCGATCGAGAAGGTTGCGCGGTCGGCATAGTTGATCGACGTGATCAGGAAGATCAGCGCAATGATGCGATAGCGCACATGGCTGGGACGATCGACGGCGGTGGCGTTCGCGGTGACAGGACGGATCACGAATGGCTCTCCTCAACGGTGCCGTCCATCTGTCGGAACGGTCGAAATGGCAAGGACCGACGCTAGCGGGACAGGCCGGGCCGGTCCAAGCCGAAATCCGCCATGATCCAGTCCCATCTTGGCTTGATGCCGCAGCCGCTCCGCAGCGCTGCCGCCGATCAGTGCAAGCCGTGCATTGATCCATGCGGCATTGAGGTTGGCATCTTGGCCCGTTCCAGCGCTATCGAAGTAGGGCCGATCCGGTAATCAATGCCGGACATCATAAGCGCAAGCCGCAAACATTAGGGGAGTGATAGGGCCATGAACGCCACCCGTCGAACCAAAGCGATCCTGAGCCTGTCCAGCGCCATCGCAACGATTGCCCTGGCGCCGATGGCCCTGGCACAGAGCGATGCGGGGACTGCATCGCCAGCCACCGCTCTGCCGCAGGAGGAACCTGCCGCCGCCGACATCGTCGTCACCGGATTTCGCGCCAGCCTGAACAGCGCGCTGAACATCAAGCGCAACGAGACCGCATCGGTCGACGCGATCAAGGCGGAAGATATTGCCGAATTCCCTGACCTGAATCTGGCCGAATCGCTCCAGCGTATTCCCGGCGTCGCCATCAGCCGCGTGAACGGCGAAGGCCGCAACGTCACGGTGCGCGGCCTTGGCCCGGAATATACCCGCGTGCGCATCAACGGCATGGAAGCGATCGGCACGACCGGCGGCACCGACAATTCGGGCGGCGTCAATCGTGGTCGTGGCTTCGACTTCAACATTTTCTCGTCCGACCTGTTCAGCAACCTGTCAGTGCGCAAGACCGCGACGGCCGATGTGGAAGAAGGCTCGCTGGGCGGCGTCGTGGACCTGCAAACCGCACGTCCGCTTGATTACAAGAAGCCTACCGCCGTCCTGTCGGCGGCGGCCAGCTACAACGACCTGAGCGGCAAGACGACCCCGCGCCTGTCGGGACTGGTCGCGACCCAGACCGACGATGGCCGCTTCGGCGTGCTGCTGTCGGTCGCCTATGAAGAGCGCAAGATCGTCGAGGAAGGCGCGAACATCACCCGCTGGACCTATGGCGGGTTCAACGGCGGGTTTGCCCCGACATCGACCCTGCCCGGCAAGACAATCGCGCAGATCAACGACGCCAATCCCGGCACCGCCCTGTTCCATCCGCGTATTCCCGGCCTTGTCAGCTACGACATCGCGCAGAAGCGTCTGGGCGCGGCGGCATCTGTCCAGTTCAAGCCGACCGACCGCACCACCATTTCAATCGACAGCCTTTTTTCGCGGCTGGATGGCACCCGCAAGGAAGCCCAGCTCCAGGCGATCAGCTTCAGCCGGTCGGGCAGTGGCAAGCCACAGACAGTCATCCGCGACGGTACGGTCGATGGCGACAACAACATCATCACCGGTACGTTCGACAATGTCGATATGCGCTCGCAAGCCCGCTACGACGTGCTCAAGACCGAATTTTATCAGGTCAACGGATCGATCGACCAGCAACTGGGCGACCGGGTGAAGATCAACATCATGGGCGGCCACGCCAAGTCGGAGTTCAAAAACCCGATCCAGACCACGGTGACGATCGACGCAGTCAATACCGGCAATTTCCAATATGATTTCACCAGCCGTTTCCCGACCATCGCGCCGGGCGTGGATGTCGCCAATCCAGCGACCTGGAGCTTTGTCAACGGCACGTCGGAAGTGCGCATCCGGCCGCAGACAGTCGACAATGCCTTCACCACGGCCAAGGGCTTTGTCGAATGGGAAGCCAATGACATGGTGACCCTGAAAGCGGGTGCCGACTGGCGGAAGTTTGAATATGATTCGACCGAGCGTCGCCGCCTGTCGGGCGAAACGGTGGTCGCGCCGCTGACCGCTGCCGAACTGGCGAGCATGACCACCCTGTTCGACGGGTTCGGCAAGGGGCTGAACATCCCCACCGGCACGCCGACCGCATGGATCATTCCCAATCTGGCTGCCTTCATCAGTCAGGGCAATATTTACGGCAATCCGATCTATGCCACTGGCGGGGTCGAGAATGCGACCGCGCGCGGTTCCTATGTCACCGTGAAGGAAGAAGATCTCGGCATCTGGGGCATGACCCAGTTCAACCTGGCAAATGCGGGCCTGCCGATCCGCGGCGACCTGGGCATACGCTATGTCAAGACCGACCAGTTTTCGACCGGCTATGCCAGCCGGGGCACGGCAACCAATCTGGTAAGCGCGGATCGCACCTACAAGCGCTGGCTGCCCTCGATCAACCTAGTCGGCAATATCACCGACGACCTGCAGGTCCGCTTCGCGGCTGCCAAGACGCTGGCGCGCGCGGGCATCTCGTCGCTGACGCCCGGTGGCAACCTCAACGTGTCGGGTGGCAATCGCAGCTTCTCGTCCGGCAACCCCGATCTCAAGCCGACCTCATCGAAGAATCTCGACGTGTCGATCGAATGGTATCCGACGCAAGGGGCGATCTATGCGCTGGCCGCCTTCCGCAAGGATATCGGCACCTTTGTCCAGACGCTGAGCGTGGGTGTGCCCTATGCCAGCCTGGGCCTGCCCAATTCGCTGCTCGACGGCACCACCGCATCGCCCACCGACGTGTTCATCGTCAGCCAGCCGGTCAATTCTTCGGGCGGCATCCTGAAAGGGTTTGAAGTCAATATCCAGCAGCCCTTCAGCTTCCTGCCAGGTATCCTGTCCAATTTCGGCGTGCTGGCCAACTATACGTTCGTGAAGTCCGACATTGAGTATCTGACCGCCGCCAATGGCAGCACGTCGGTGACCGCGCCACTGGTCGGCCTGTCCCGGCACGCCGCCAACGCGACCCTCTATTATGAAACCAAGAAGTTCCAGATCCGCGGGTCTGTGGCCTATCGGTCGAAATATCTGACCGCCGTGCCGGGGACGGAGGGCAACGCCTATAATGGCACCAACCGCACCATCAACGTCGATGCGCAAGCCAGCTACAACATCACGGAAAAGATGAAGCTGAGCATCGAGGCGATCAACCTGACCGACACCAAGAACGACCAGTTTGTGGATGAAACCAATCGTCTGAACGTGTTGACCCACAGCGGTCGCCAGTTCAACTTCGGTATGCGCTACGCCTTCTAACCCGCCCTTCCTGAAAGCGGAGCGCCCTGATGGCCAGTTGCCCTGCACGGCAACTGGCCATTTTTTAATGGCGCGTCAGAAGCTCTTCTTCGCGGTGAGCGACCATTCGCGCGGCCGTCCGACCACACCGGTCACGACGCCAAAGCTGCCGACATTCTCCGCCTTGCCCGCATAATAATAGCTGTCGAGCAGGTTGGTGACGCCAAGGCTGAGCGACCAGTCCTTGTCCGGTCCCTGATAGGTCAGGCGCGCATTGACCAGATGGGGCGCGTTGATCTGGTTGAACGGGTTGTTGATGGCGTTGTAAAAATAGTTGGAACGCCAGGACCAGTCGATCCGCGGGGTCAGCGTGCCAGACCCACCCAGATCCGCTTCATATTGGATACCCGCCGACAGCTGCCATTTGCTGATGAAGGGCGCGATCATGTCCTTGGTCACCAGCGTCGCGGGGTTGGTGATCTTCCTATAGTCAAAGTCCAGATAACCGGCCGATGCGTCGATCGACAGGCCGTCGGTGGGATGGAGCGAGGCTTCCAGTTCCCAGCCGAACACGCGGGCGTCGCCCGCGTTGGACGGCACCGAGCAAGAGAATACCACGCTTTCCGGGCACTGATAGCGGACGAGCTGCATATCCTTGTAATCATTCAGGAACACAGCGCCGTTCAGGCGCACCATCCGGTCCATCAGATCGGCCTTGAATCCGGCTTCATAGGTGGTCAGCTTTTCCGGGCCGAATGTCTGCACCTGATCGGGCGCAGACGGGCGCGGATTGATGCCGCCGCCCTTGAAGCCGGTGGACACCTGTGCATAGGTCATCAACTGGTCGCTCCAGCGATAATTGACGCCCAGACGGTAATCGAGGCGGCTGCCCTTGAACGTGCCCGACAGGCCGTCCAGCCCCGCGAGAAGGAAATTGGGGGTGAAGAAAGCGCCGCTAGGCAGGGTGCCGTCAACATTTCGACGTGAATAGTCATAGGTTTTCTTGTCGTCGGTGTAGCGCAGGCCCGCAATCACGTTGAACGCATCACTGACATGGAATTCAGCATGGGCGAAGGCCGATGCGCTGCGATTTTTGACGACGTCGTCGACCAGGAAATCGAACAACAGCGTGGGGATGGCGCTGCGGCCGGTCAGCAGATCGGTCGCCTTGTAATAGAAGCCGCCAACGGTCAGGTCGACCACATCGTCGAAATTGGCGCTCAGGCGCAATTCCTGCGTGAATTGTTCATGGCCATAGTTGAACTGTTGCAACAGGATGGTGAGCGGCGCACCGTCGGCGTCGATCGCGCTGGTGCCGTCCGCCTTGCGATAGCCGGTGATCGACTTAAGCTTGAGCATGTCGGACAGGTCATAATCGATCGTTCCGGCAATGCCCCAGCTCTTCACAGAACTGGTCGGGTTGGCCGAAAAACCGCCGGGGGCAACCTGGGTCGGGATGCCGAACACCGTCGTAAAATTGCCGCCCGCGGCATAAGTGGCATAGGAGGTGTAGCTTTTGGACGCGGTGATGAAGCGGCTGTCAAACGGGATACCGGCGGTCGGATCCCCCGGCACATAACTGCGCACCCCAGGGTTGTTGGCGTAGAGCAATTTGGTCGCGACCGCTTCGCTATTATCCTTGGACACGTCGGCGACGATGTTGATTTCCAGCGGAGATCCGGCAGGCGCGTAACGCAGTGCGGCGCGCAGGGCCATGACGTCGATGCCGCCTTCGGTGCCTATCTGGCATCCCTTTTCATTGGTGCCGGTGGGCGCAATGCCCGATGCGGGATTGACGCAGCCATAGTCGAGCAGTTTCATATAGCCATCGACATTTTTCGACACGCCCGACACGCGCAGGAACAGGCTTTCGGTCAGCGGAATATTGGCGCTGCCGCGCAGTTCCAGCTTGTCATAGCTGCCATAGGTCGCCTCGATAAAGCCGCCCGCCGTCGCATCCGGCTTCTTGCTGAACAGCTTGACCGCGCCGCCGACGCTGTTCTTGCCCGCCAGCGTTCCCTGCGGCCCGCGCAGCACCTCGACCCGCTCCAGATCGGTCAGGTCCATCACCGCGCCATAGGTGGTGCCATAATAGATATCGTCGATATAGATGCCCACGCCCGGCTCCAGCGCAAAGCTGGAATCGAGCTGGCCCACGCCACGGATGAAGGCCGCGACCGAATTGCCCTGAAGGCTGGTCGCCGGGGCCAACGCCACGTTTGGGGCGAACTGGCCAAGATCGGTGACGCTGGTCTGGCTGCGCGCGGCTAGCGTTTCGCTCGACACAGCGGTGATCGCGATGGGCGTGTCCTGCAAATTCTGCGCGCGGAACTGGGCGGTGACGATGATGTCGGCGGGCTGGCCGGACTGATCGGCGGCCTGCGCAGGCGCGGTTGCGTCCTGTGCCAGGGCGGGCGTCGCGATCATCGCCGCCACCAGTGCCAGGCCGGCGGTGCTGCTGCTAAATGCGGTTTTCCAGATATGTGTCATATTTTTCCTCCCTATTGTCAGCCCGGAGGGCGCGGGGAGGACGACACTGGACCGCCCCAAGGGCGATACCGGTCCGGCGACGTTTATGCGCCTGCCTTTGCTGCCATCCTCTGATCCTGCTCGTCAGGCTGTTCTGCATTGCCAGTATTTTTTGGAGGGGGATGGGACCGTTACGGCCCCGACCCTCTCCAACATTAGATAACGATCGTTACTATTTGTCAAGCAGCGTCCGCAAGCTGCCTGGCCGACACCCAGGCACCATGGACCTGCGCCCGCATCGGCAATGGCATCGGTACACGAGCGATCGGCCCGGCAGCGATCGCGCCTGCCTCGACAACCCAGAGTTCCGACTTGAAGTCCGCCTCGCCAGCCTGCCTGTCGACGACCATCAGCAGCCAGCCATCATGCCCTTCCTGCACGGATGGCACATGGGCCGGTTCGCTGATTGCCATGCCCGGCTCCAGCCCCATCATGTCGATGCGACCATTGCCCGGCTCGATCCGAAGCAAGGCATTGAACGCGACGCCGACCGGGCCGCCCGGCAGCGGCGGGCCGCCCTGCGGGTTCATCGACAGATACCAGGCTGCCCGATAGGGCCGCCCCTGATCTGCATCGCGCAGGCGCGGCATGTCGCCGGGTGGCCCGACCACACGCTCCTCGAACGTCTCACCCTCCTTCGACAGGTCGAAGGTCCAGCGCGTCAGTCCGCCCTGAATGTCACGCTGGTCGCGGTGGATGCCGCCAGCTTCCCGCATGAAGCCGAACGCATTGGTGTCCGACAGGCAAAGGTCCAGATGGACGAAGCCATCCTCTTCATAAGCGTTGAGCAAGTGGAAAGCGGACACGCCCTTGCGCCCCTTGAACCAGCGCATCTCCTCCACCTTGCCATAGCGCGGCATGATACCGACCCAGCTTTCCAGATCCTGCTGGTGCGCCCAGTGCGCCTTGCCAGCTTTCAGCCGGTCGAGATCGGCTGTGGTCGGGAAGATCGGGAAAATCGCGTACTTTTGGGTGATCGCGAAATCATGGATGGTCGAGCAATAGGGTTGGTCGAACCATTGTTCGGAGATCAATTTGCCGTCGCGATCCGCGATCGCATAGGAAATCTTGGTCGAACATAATCCGTCGGCCTCATAGCCGAAGAAGAACATCTCGCCCGTTTCCGGATCGACGCGCGGATGGGCGGTAAAGGTTTGCGACCGGAGCGCGCCATAATAGTCCCAGCGCCCCAGCGTCTCCAGCGTGTTGGGATCGACCTGATAGCCCAGCCCATCTTCCTTGGTCATGAACAGCCGCCCGCCGTGCCAGACCGGTGTGGTATTGGCGACGGTGCGGTCCCGTCCGGCGACGCTGGCGTCGTCGGTGAAAGGGTTGCGATACTGGCCGAACAGGGCGCGCCGCGCATCCTTTTCCAGCTGATAGCGCTCGGTTTCGACATAGCGGATCGCATAATCGACCTTGCCGTCATGGATCGCGAATTTCGCGACCATGCCGTCGCCCGACAGCACGATATCATCGTCGAACATCGGCGGATGGGCAGGGTCGGGCACGGCGCGAAAGAAAGCGCCGTCAATCTCGGCAGGGATTGTGCCGATCACGTCCAGATTGCGCGCGGACCATTCAATGCCCACCGGTGTGTTCAACCCGACGAAATGGATGGTCTGGGGATAGCTTGGCATCGCCCTTGGTTCCTTATTCTCTCCTGAGCCTTATACTAACATTCGTTACTATTATTGCAAGCACAGAATGTATGCCGGGGCAACCTTTATGCCGCCTGCTGCGTGTTGCGGCGCAGGCTCTTGAGGACATGATCCGCGCCCTTGTCGCCGATCATGATCGCGGTCGCATTGGTATTGCCGGCGGGCAGCGATGGCATCACCGACGCATCGGCCACCCACAGCCCGTCCACGCCGATGACGCGCAGGTCGGCATCGACCACTGCGGCGGGATCGTCGCGATGCCCGATCCGTGCGGTTCCGACCGGATGATAGAGCGGGATCGACGCCATCTTCACATAGTCGCGCAATTGCGCCGCATCGGTCAGCGCCGCGCCGGGCCGCAGCTCGGTTTTCACATGGGCGGCGATGGATGACTGGCGGAGGATATCGCGGGCGATGCCGATGCCTTCGACGATCTGCTCTATGTCCAGCTCACTGTCGAGTTGCCGGTGCGCGATCACCGGCGGCGCGAGCGGATCGGCCGACCGCAGCGTGATCCGCCCGCGATGGCTGGGCCGCATCAACCCGACCAGCGTGGAAACGGACGGATTTTTCCGCAGCATCAACCGGCCACGCTCGTCAAAGTCGAAGGCGAAGGCGGCAAAGCTGATCTGAAGATTCGGCGCGGGCAGACCGGCCCGGCTTTTGACAAACGCCTGCGCATGACCGATCGCGGTGGTCAGCGCGCCGCGTTTCGCCAGAGCATAGCGCAGCACCTGCCAAGCCCCGCGCAACCCCTGCGCATCGCTGTTCAGCGTCGCGCCGTCGACTTCGTTGACGACATGGGTGCCGACATGATCCTGTAAATTGCGGCCGACGCCCGGCAGGTCGCGCACAACCTCTATGCCCATATCCGCCAGATGATCGGCCGGGCCGATACCCGACAGCATCAGCAGGCGCGGCGTATTCATCGCCCCTGCCGACAGCACCACGCCATGGCGCGCGCGCAATGTCTTTTCGACGCCGTCCTGACGATAGACGATCCCGACGGCGCGCTTGTCCTCGATCAGCAGCCGCAGCAATTGCGCTTCCAGCAGGATCGTCGGTGCCTTGCCCCCGCGCCTTTCGTGCAGATAGCCGCGCGCCGCCGAACAGCGGGTGCCATTGCGTTGCGACACCTGCACATAATCGACGCCCTCGGCCGTTTCGCCATTCAGGTCTGTCGAACGCGCGATGCCTGCCTGTTGCGCGGCCGCGACCCACTGATCGGTGATCGGGTAGCGCGCCCGTCCTTCCGACACGGCGATCGGCCCGCCAGTCCCGCGCCAGGCATCAGCCCCACGCTCATTATCTTCCATCCGCCGGAAATAGGGCAGCACCGACGCATAATCCCAACCGTCCGCGCCCATCGCCGCCCACTGGTCATAATCCCAGCGATGGCCGCGAATGAACATCATGCCGTTGAGCGCAGATCCCCCGCCCAGCAGCTTGCCCGCGGGCCAGATATCGGCCCGCCCGCCCAGCGACGGGTCGGGTTCGACCTGATAGCACCAGTCAAAATCCGGGTTCTGCACGATCGCGCTGGTCAGTGCAGGCACGCGCGAACGCATATGCCGGTCGGTCTTGCCCGCTTCGATCAGGGTGACGGCCAGCCCGGCCTCGGCCAGCCGCCCGGTCATCGCAGCCCCGGCCGATCCGCCGCCCACGACGATGATGTCGGTCATTTCCATGGATGATCCTAATAGTTGGACATGACGGCGATGCTGGGCGCATCGAGCGGTTTGCCCGCCGCCTTGAGCTTCGTCTCGCGCGTCCGCAATGCGCCTTGTTCGGCGATCAGCCAGGCGTGGATCGCATCAACATCCTGCACCGACAGCAGATCGTCCCAGCGCGGCATACCGCCCGGCAACAGCAGGCCATCACGCACGATCGCGCCGAACATCTCATGGGTCGCAGGCTGCATCCGCCGCAGGTCGGGCGCGGTCGATCGCAACTGGTTGCTGTGGCAGATGGCGCAATTCTGGAAGAACAGCCCCTGCCCCTGCGCGATCATCGCGGGGGTGACGCCCGGCTTTTGCGCGGGCGGTGCGGAGGCGACCTCCAGCGGCGGCAGCGGATCGGGCTTTTTGACTGGCCCGCCATCCAGCTTGAACACCAGCAGGCGGTTGGCATTGCCATAGCGATAGGCCGCAGCATAGTCTGGCACATAGCTCCAGCCGCCACCGCCAAAGCCGGTCGCGACCGCGACATATTGCACGCCCTTGACCCGATAGGTCATCGGCGCGGCCATGATCGAGCTGCCGGTGTCTATCTCTTTCAGCAACTTGCCGGTGTCGGCGTCCCGCACCGTCAGCTTGCCGCCGATCGTGCCGTGAAACACCAGTCCCGAAGCGGTGGCCAGAGTTCCCATCCGGTCCTGCCACCCCTGCGTCGGCACGGCCCATTTCGCCTTGCCGGTCAGCGGGTCGATCGCGCGCAGCTCGGAACTATAGGGCTTGTCCTTCACCCATTGCATTTCGGGCAGTTTTTCCACCTGATCGCGGATCGCAGCGGGCAGCGTCGGCAGCACCTGTTGCAACATCGGCGTGAAGATCAGGGTCGTCTGGACATTGAGCGCCCTGGCACGGCGGGCTTGTTCAGGCGTGCCGGGCGGCGGGCCGAACATGAGGTTGCCCATGTCCAGTACATGCGCAAAATAGAGTTTGCGCGTCGGATCATAGGCGGCGGGATACCAGTTGCGCGCGCCCGCCGAGGCTGGATAGACGATGCGCGGCCCGTTCCAGTAATCGACATTTTCGGGCGCCATCTGCGCAATGCCGTCCTTGTCGAATCCCTTGGTCCAGTTGGTGCGAACGAGCGGATTGATCCGCAGCGGCTTGCCGGTTTCGCGGTCGATCACGAACAGATAGCCGTTCTTGGGCGAATGGAGGATGGCGGGGCGGACCTTTCCGTCCACCTCGACATCGGCCAGCACCATCGGCTGGGTCGCGGTAAAATCCCAGCTGTCGCCGGGCGTTTCCTGATAATGCCATTTGACTCCACCGGTCTTGCGATCGAGCGCGACGATGGAGGAGAGATAGAGATTGGTCCCGCCCTTGGGCGAGCGCGTCTTTATCGCATAGGGTCCGCCATTACCGACACCGATATAGACAGTGTCGAAGGCGGGATCATAGTTGATCGCATCCCACACCGTGCCGCCGCCGCCAATGTCCCAGCGGCTGTCCTTGTCCCAGCTTTTGAGCGCGGCATCGAGCGCCGGGTTTTCCTGTGGCCCCGCTGCAGGATCATGCGGCACCGTGAAGAAGCGCCACGCCTGTTTGCCATCGGCGATGCGATAGGCGGTGACATAGCCACGCGTGTCATATTCCGCGCCGGCATTGCCGATGATGACCAGATCGCCCGCGACTTCGGGCGCGCCCGTGCTTGTGTAGCCGCGTGTGTGATCCGTGACCGTATCGACCTTCCACAGGATCGCGCCGCTTTTGGCATCCAGCACATAAAGCATCCCGTCGAGCGCGCCGACCATCACCTTGCCGTCGACCACGGCCACGCCGCGATTGGCCTGGTCGCAACAGGCCGAACGGTTGGCCTGCATGTCCACTTCCGGCTCGAAGGTCCAGAGCGACGCACCGGTCGCGGCGTCCAGCGCATAAACCCGGCCGAGATTGCCGCTGGTGTACATCACGCCATCGACCACCACCGGCGTGGCTTCCTGTATGCGATTGGTGCCCAGATCATGCGACCAGGCGAGGCCCAGCCGCGCGATATTGCCCGCGTCGATATCGGTCAGCCGCGAAAAATGGCTGCCGCCGACATCACCGCCGGTGAAGGGCCAGTCGTCGCCTGCCCCGCCTTTGTCACCCGCCGCACAACCCGCCAGCGCGAGCAAAGCCAGAATCGCGCCTCTCACAGCGGCCAGCTCCCCTTGTGCGCCAGCATCACATCGTGCAGCGATTTGGGCTTCTGACCCGTGATCCATTCGACGCAATCGGTCGCTTGGGCAAAATAGCCTTCGCGGATCGACTGGCCGAAAGTGACCATATCATCACTCGACCAGGGGATCGGGCCATCAGGTGCGATGTCGGACGCATGGCGGGGGATGCCGAGCGAATCGAAATAGGCAAACATGGCGTCGTCATCGACCGGTTCGACGACGATCGGCTTGCCTGCGATGTCGCTGGCCATCGCCATCGCCTGCGGGATGGTGATGAGGTCAGGACCGGTCAGGGTGTAGGCCTTGTTCTCATGTCCGTCCTGCGTCAGCACGCCTACGGCGGTGGCGACGCAATCGTCGCGGCTGACGAAGGCGACCGGGCCGTCGGCGCAATTGTCCGGCTTGGTCCCGGCGATCAGCGCGGGGATGACCATCGCCGCGGCAACTGCTTCGGCATATTGGCTGTCGCGCAGATGGGTCCAGGCAGCGCCCGATGCCTCGATGATTTCCTCGGTCGCGCGATGGTCATATTTGACGATGGCGGGATTGCCCGGTTCGTCGGCGGCGATGATCGAGGTGTAGACGATATGGCGGACGCCCTGCGCGACCGCAGCCTCTACCGCGTTGCGATGCTGGCCGACGCGGGTGCCGACGCGGGCGGTGCTGATCAAGAGCATCCGTTCGCCGCCTGCCATGGCGGCAGGGAGGGTCGCTGCGGCGCGGCCAAATGCGCCGGAAGCCCCTGAAATGATGATCTTTCCCATGCACCCTCTCGCCTGCCTTGCTTATCCCTAGTTGCGTATAATAGTAACGAATGTTATTGTTGCGTCAAGAGAGCGAAAACAGGAGAGTGACCGTCATGCCAGGCCTGCCCATCGAGGACCGGATAGCGCTACAGGATCTGATCGCCGCCTATAGTTGGGCGCTGGATACCGGCGATGTCGATGCGCTGGTCGCCTGCTTCACGCCCGACGCGCGTATGGTGGAGGAGGTGTTCGACGAACCCGATATCTGGGAAGGGCATGAGGGGATTCGCGGGATTGCCGAACATTATCGCAACGCGCCGGGCTTTCCGGGTCGCCAGCATCATGTGACGCAGGTTCAATATATGCCGCAGGAGGATGGCAGCTGCACCATGCGGTCCTTCGCCTTCGTGACCGAGTGCGATGGCGAACCACCCTATTTGCTGCGCTTTGCGGGCTGGTATGACGATCATGCGGTCAAGGGCGATGACGGGCAATGGCGTTTCCGCCGCCGCACCGTGCGGCTGTGGGACGGCGCAGTGCTGAGCAAATTCCCCGGCCGGGGCGAGTGGGTGCCGCGCAAGCGACCGGATTCGCTGATTATCAGGCGGTAACGGGTCGATCGGCCCTAGGCCACCCTGGCGATCGAACGACAGCCCCCGATCCCTCCCCTGAAGGGGAGAGGCGATTTTTCAGCGGGAGCGGACGAGTACCCAGCTGAGCGCCGGTTCCGCCGCTCCTGTGGCCAGCACGACTTCGCATTGCTCTATCCCGCCCAGCGCCAATTCGGCAAAGGCTTCGGGCCAGCGGGTGCCTGCCAGCCGGGCCAGCGTGCCGATGGTCGCGCCATCGGGCGCGCAGATCGGCACCATCACGCCCACGGCGCGGTGCAGGACCAGCGCGACGCGGCGATAGCCTGCTTCTGCCGCAATCTCGCCGATCAGCAGTTCATCGCTGCGCCGGGTGATGCCGAACAGCGCGCTGGGTTCGTCGGTCAGCAGACCGCGCACCTGCCGCACCCGGTCGCCCTCCAGCGCCAGCGACGCAGCCCCCAGCGCACCCGCCCGCGCGGCAAAGCGCTGTCCTGCGCCAAGGCCGGGATCATGCAGCAGTAACGCCCCGCCGGTCCGCGCAGCCATCGCGCCGCCCGATCCTGCCAGAGCGGACGCCACCGCAGCGCTCGCCAGAAAGCCGCGCCGTGTCACGATGGTCATTGCCCCGCCTCCCCGGCCCGCGCCAGATGCCGGGCGATCAGGTCCATGTCCGCATCGCTCACTTCGCCGCGTGGGATGGCAGGCATGTTGCCGATACCCATACGCGCGGCCTGCACGACATAATCGACCGTCAGGTCGGTGCGCTTTTCGAGCAGCGGTTGCTCCGTCCGGCGCGCCAGCAGTCCGGTCCCCATCCCGCCCGGCCCGTGGCACATGGCGCATTTTTCCAGATAAAGCCGTTCGCCCGGCCCCGCTTTGGGCCGGGACGACAGGGTTTCAGGGGCGGGCAGTGGTGGCGGTCCCTTCGCCGCCTGCGCGGGTGTCGGCGCGCTTTCGCTTGCCCGGCCGCACGCTGCCCCGGCCAGCACCAAGGCGGAGGCCGCCAAGACCATCCATCCCCGCCGCATCATGCCCGGCCTCCTGCCATGCGGGTGGGCCAGATGCCGCTCTTGCCCGGCGCGATCACGCCGTTCGGATCGAGCGCATCCTTCACCTTGCGGTTGAGTTGCCAGAGCGCGCCCTTGTTGAAATCATAGGTGCCTGCGACCGCATCCATATAGTCGAGATGGGTGCGATATTCGCCATAGCCCTGGGCCTTAGCATCGGCGATCAGTTGCTTGAGGAAGGGATCGACCCGGCCCATCAGCGCGGGATCATCCTTGTTGATCAGCACCGCATTGACGTTGATGAGATGGCGTTCGCCAAAGGCGAAGCTGGCCTGATAATCCATGCCATACTCCTTGTAGCGGGCATAGGTGCGCTGGAACTGCGCCATCGCCGCCGCGCCCGATTGCGGCAGGATGGGCGAGAAGCCGACATGGCCGCCGCGCCCGCCATGCCAGTTGGCATTTTGCATCGGCATGGTCAGCGGCGTGCCGGTCCAGCCGCTCGCCTCCATCGGTTCGCCCGCCTTCCATGTCGTCGGGCGCAGCGCCATGGGTTTCAATGCGCCCATCGCCTGTTCCAGCACCGCATAGGCAGCCTTGTTCACCGATTCGCGACCGTAGAGGCGCAGGCTCACCCCCCACCAGCCGACATTGAATTTCTTGCGGATCGCCGCGATCACATCGTCGGCGAGCGCACCGGGCTTGTCGGTCCACTGGTCCCGCGTCGTCACCACGGCGGCGGCGCGCAACCAGTTGCCGATGGTCGGCGATTGCTGCAACAGCCCTTCGCGTCGCAACGGGGCGATGGCGTCGATCAGCGGCCCCAAATCCTCCGGCCGGTCAAATTCCAGATCCATGCCCATCAGCGATTCGGGCGCGGGCATCAGCCACAGGCCCATTTTGGTGACGATGCCGAAATTGGACTGGACGAACATCTGGTCCCAACTGGGACCAAAGCCGAAGCGATAGAGCTGCCAGGTCGGCGCGCCGTCCAGAGCGCCCATACCGGTGCGCACGACGAGGCCGTCAGCCATCACCGCCTCTATGCCGCAGATGCGAGTCGCATGTTCGCCATAGGGAGTGTAGCCCACGCCCCGGTCCAGCGCATTGCCGACCACCGACCCCCAGCTATTGCCCGGCACCGACAGCCAATGCTTCATGCCCTTGGACTTGAGGAAATCGTATAGATCGTAGAAGCCGACGCCCGGTTCCAGCAGCACCGTCCCGTTCGCTTCGTCATAGTCGATTTTCTTCATGCGGCTCATGTCGAGGACGACAGATCCCGCCAGCAGCGGGGCGGAGCCGCCATAGCCCAGATTCTTGCCCCGGCTGATCGGCCACAGCGACAGGCCGCGTTCCGCCGCGACCCGGACGATGGCCTGCACCTGCTCTACCGTCGCTGGCGCGACCGCACCGACGGGATGATGCAGCGCATCGTCGATGGCGAACTTGTCCTGATAGGAAAGCTGGTCCGCTTCATCGAAAAACACATGATCCTGGCCGACGATCGCGGCGAAGGCGCGGCCTGCTGCAGCGATTGCCGTCTTGTCCTGTTCAACCATCCCGCCTCGCTCCGTCGATCATGCCGACGTTTTAATAACGATCGTTATCATCTAACGCCGTGGGGCGGTTGTCAAGCCAGCGGCGGCCCGCGCCATGTGCGGCCATCATATAATTTGCTTGCCAATTCCGTTGACGGCATTGTATCCCTAGCATACATATTCGGTGAGGCCGCCCCCGGCCCGCCTGTCACAAGACCAGCCAGGGAGTAGGATGATGGAAAACGAAAAAGACGTGGTGTCGGTGCATGTCGAGGACCGGATCGCCTGGGTGAATTTCGCCCGTCCCGCCAAGCGCAACGCGATGAGCCCGACGCTCAACCGGCGCATGATGGAGGTGCTGGACGAGCTGGAATTTCGCGACGATGTCGGCGTTCTGGTGCTGAGCGGCGAAGGCACCGCCTGGTCGGCGGGCATGGATTTGAAGGAATATTTCCGCGAGACCGAGGCTGACGGCCTGCGCGGCGTGCGCAAGTCGCAGCGTGAAAGCTATGGCTGGTTCCGCCGCCTGCGCTGGTTCCAGAAGCCGACCATCGCCATGGTCAATGGCTGGTGCTTTGGCGGCGGTTTTGGTCCGCTTTTCGCCTGTGATCTGGCCATCTGCGCCGATGAAGCGCAGTTCGGGCTGTCCGAAATCAACTGGGGCATATTGCCTGGCGGCGGCGTGACCAAGGTGGTGGTCGACCTGCTTCCCATGCGCGACGCGATGTGGCTGACGCTGACCGGAGACCTGATCGATGGCCAGCAGGCGTCGGCGATGCGGCTGGTCAATGAAAGCGTGCCGCTCGACCAGTTGAAGGACCGCACCCGCGCGGTGGCCGACAAGCTGCTGGCGAAAAATCCGGTCGCGCTCAAATTCGCCAAGGATGCCGTCCGTCGCGTCAACACCATGACCTATGACGAGGCCGAGGATTATCTGGTGCGGATGCAGGAAGCAGCCAATTTCCACGACAAGACCGAAGGTCGCAAAGAAGGCATCCGCCAGTTCATCGACGAGAAGAGTTACAAGCCGGGTCTGGGCAGCTATGACCTGTCCAAGACAAAGGCCGACAGCGAGGCCTGATTCCCGCGTCCCTCTGACAGGTGCCGGATGCGTTCCGGCGCCTGTTTTTTCATATCCGCGATATATCCATATCCGCGAAACTGTGGCAGGATGCTCCAAAACAGGAGGATATCCATGCCCATTGCCACCACCCATGTCGGCAGCCTGCCGCGCGGCGACGCGCTGACGCCGCTGCTGCTGGCCCGCGACAAGGGCGAGCCTTATGACGCGGTGGCGTTCGATACATTGGTGCAGGCGGCCGTGTCGGAGGCCGTGACGGCGCAGATCGAGGCGGGCGTGTCGATCGTCAGCGATGGCGAATTGGGCAAGGTCGGCTACTCCACCTATATGATCGAGCGGCTATCGGGGTTTGGCGGGCATACCGACCGACGCCCCGCCGCCGATCTAGCGCCGCTGCCGGAGCTGCGGCAAAAGCTGGCGGCGATCATGGGCAGTCAGGATTTCACCCGCGCGTCCTGCATCGGCCCGGTGCGGAAGGTAACGCTGGACCCGCTGCATGACGATATTCGCCGGTTCAAGACGGCGCTGGCACCGCATGGGAACGGCGTGCGGGCGTTCATGAATGCCGCTTCGCCGGGGCTGATCACCGCGTTCCAGGTCAATCGCCATTATCCCAGCCATGAAGCCTATCTCGCCGATCTGGTCGATGCGATGCGCGAGGAATATGAGACGATCGTAGCGGCGGGGTTCGACCTGCAACTCGATTGCCCGGATTTGGCGATGTCGCGGCACACTGGCTATCAGGAGGCAAGCGAAGAGGAGTTTCTGAAGATCGCGGCGGCCAATGTCGAGGCATTGAATGCCGCGACCGCCAATATTCCGCCCGAACGGATGCGGATGCATATTTGCTGGGGCAATTATGAAGGCCCGCACGATCATGACATTCCGCTGGAGAAGGTGATCGACATCATCCTGCCCGCGCGGCCGGCCACCGTGCTGTTCGAGGGGGCCAATCCCTGCCATGAGCATGAGTGGACGGTGTGGCGCGATGCGGCCATTCCCGATCACAAGATATTGGCGCCCGGCTTGATCGACACCTGTTCCAACTATGTCGAGCATCCTGAACTGATCGCCCAGCGGATCGAGCGCTTTGCGCGGATCGTTGGCAAAGAGCGGGTGATCGGCAGCACCGATTGCGGGTTCGGCACCTTTGCGGGCTATGGCAAGATCGACCCGGCGGTCACTTGGAAGAAGCTCCGGTCGCTGCGCGCGGGCGCTGATCTGGCGGACGCGCGACTGTGACGGCGCAGGAGCGGCGCGCCATCGAGGCGGATTGCGCCCGGCTGGTGGCGCTCTATGCCAATTTGAACGACGCAGGCGACTGGCAGGGGGTGGCCGATCTCTACGCGCCGGACGGGCGAATGGCACGGCCAACGGCGCCCGATGAGTGGGTGCAGGGGCGCGAGGCGATGCTGGCGGCTTTCCTTGCCCGACCGGCGCGGGTGACGCGGCATATCTGTTCCAATGTCGTGATCGACGTGGTGAGCGCGACCGAGGCCGTGGGGGAAAGCGCGATGCTGTTGTTCACGGGCGATAGCGCGCCTAAGGTCGGGTCGTTTCACGACCGCTTCATCCTGAGCGCGGCGGGATGGCGCTTTGCCGAACGGCGGGGCAGCCTGATTTTCCAGGGGAGCTAGCAGCCCATGAATGGCACCACGCCGTCCACCGTCAAATCGGCGATGCGGACGATCGACATCATCGAATATGTCGTCGCGCGGCCCGCTGGCGTGGTGGCGCAGGAGATTGCGGCCGGCCTGACCATTCCGGTCAGCAGCCTGTCCTATCTGCTCGCGACGCTGGTGGAGCGGCATTATCTGGCGCGGGAGGGGCGGCGCTATCTGCCCGGCCCGGCGCTGGCCCGGCTGGCGTCGCCGCGCATGGCGCTGTCGCTGGCGGACAAGGTGCGGCCGCTGGTCAAATCGCTGCGGACCCAGACCAATGAAACGGCATCCTTCTTCGTGCGCGACGGGTGGCAGCTGGAGGCGATCGTCACCGAAACGGCGGAACAGTCGCTGCGCTATTCGATCAGCGTGGGGACGCGGATTCCGATGCACAGCCTGGCGGCGGGCAAGGCGTTGCTGGCGACGCTGGCCGATAGCGAGATCGACGCCTATTTCGCGCAGGTCGCGCTGGAGCCGTTCACGCCGCAGAGCGTGACCGATGAGGGGGCGTTGCGGGCGGAACTTGCCGCGATCCGCGCGTCGGGCGTGGGGCGCACGAGGGAGGAATATACGCCGGGCATTTGTGGCCTGGGCATAGCGGCGATGGTCGATGGCGTCGCAGTGGGTGCCTTTTCAGTCGCCATTCCCCTGCCCCGCTTCACAGCGGAACTGGAAGCGCGCGCGGTGGCGCGGCTGGAGCAGGCGGTCGGACTGTTCGCGGCGGCCGAGGTGCCTGCTGAGTAGCGGCGTGGCGGCAGTGGCATGCGGCTATAAGTGAATTGCGGACAGTCGGCTTTCTTAACCCCCACCCGCAGGCGGGAGGCGCGGCCAAACCTGCCCCCCAAACGAAAACGGGGGACGCCTTTCGGTGTCCCCCGTTCCTCCCGCTCAGAGAGTCTGATCAGGCTTTCTTGGTGCGCCAGCCGTCGGCGTAATTGTCGCGGGCGGCTTCCGAATAGGGGACCGAGGAGACGATCGCCTTGATTTCGGTCTGGACGTGGGGTTCGACGGTCGGTTTGGAGGTGCCGCCATTGGGTTCGCCCCACAGCAGGGTCACTTCGGTGCCGGGTTCGGCGAACTCGGCATCGACCATCGCCAGCGCCAGGAAGCGGCCGGCGTTGATGGTGTAGCCGATCCAGGTGGACAGGCCGATGGTCTTGCCGTCCTTCAGCACCGCGTCATAGGGGTGCATACAATAGACCGCGCTGGGGAATTCGAGGAACTTGGCCTTGTCGCCGGTCTGGAGCATCGAGCTCATGACGCGGACGATATCCTCATTGTCGAGGGCCAGCGTCACCTTCTGGCGGTGCGGCTTGTCCTTGACCTTTTCCAGCGCTTCGCGGCCGATAAAGTCATGGTCGAACTTGACCATGATGCCATAGCCCAGCTCCCACGGGTTGAGGTAATAATCCTCGATATTGTCGGAGACGAAGCTGCCGCCGAGCGAGCACATGCCCTCATAGGATTTGGCGGGCAGCCATTCGCGGAACGCCTTGGAGCCTTCGCCGGTATAGGTGGCGGGCAGCGGCGATGGGATCCAGCCGGATTCCAGCGTGTTCGACGAATAGGTGCGGCCGCCGCAGAGCGTCAGGCCAAAATCCTTGCCCGCTTCGATCAGCGCGTTGCGGACGGTGTCATAATCCTTCCAGGGACCAAACAGCTCGTAACCGGGCTGGCCGGCCATGCCGTGACGCAGCGCGCGCACTTCGACGCCCGCGATCATGATCGGCGCCATGTGGAAGAATTTGAGGTCCGGCGGGGTCTGGCCCATCGCCTTTTCCAGCACGGGCATGGCGTTTGGCCCCTGCAGCTGGAAGCGATAGTTGCGGCGATAGCCCTGCTGGTCGAGCGGGCGGGCGGCGGTGCGTTCGTCGCGTTCGACCTTCACGTCCCACTTGCCGGTCGAGGCCCAATATTCGACCCATTCGATGGAAGGCGCGCGGCCGACCAGCTCGAACTTTTCTTCTTCGAGATAGAAGAGGATGACGTCGCCGATGACGAAGCCTTCGGGGGTGACGGGCGCGAACTGCTTGGCGCGGTTGGGCACGAAGCCCTTGAAGCTGTTGGGGGCGAGATAGGACAGCATGTCGAATGCGCCGGGACCGGTGACGAGCAGATCGACCATGTGGAAGCTCTGGTTGAACAGGACCGAGCTTTCCGCCCAGCTGCGCTGTTCGTCGCGCCAGTTGCTATATTCGCCCGGCACGCCCGGATAGGCATTGGGGCCGACCTGCTGGTTGCGCAGGAATTCAACGATGTCGCCCTTTTCATCGAGCAGTTGTTGCAGGGACTTGTCAGTCATTCAAACCTCTCCTTTGGCATGATAAGAAATGTTACGGAAATCGGGTGTGGCGGGCATGGCGAGCCATTCCCCCACCAGCCTGTTAAACGCCTGTGGCGCTTCGGCGGGCATCATATGGCCCGCGCCTTCGACGACGCGCAGCTGCGCGCCGGGAATCGCTGCGACGATCGCTTCATGCTGGGCAACCGGGGACCATTGGTCCTGCCGACCGACCATGGCGAGCGTGGGACAAGCGATGGTTGGCAGCAGTGCATCGACCGACGGGCGGTTGAGCAGCGCTTCAATCTGCGCCTCGAACGTCGAAAGTCCCGCCGAGACGGCCATGGTGTAGAGGCTGTCCATCAGCGCTTCATTGCGCAGACCCGCAAAGCCGACCATCGGCGGCAGCCAGTCGGCGACCAGCGCGGCCATGCTCTGCTCGCGGCCAATATCGCGCAGCGCGTAGCGCGCTTCGCGTTCGCCAGGCCTGGGGCTGTGAACGCCGGTATCGACCAGCGCGAGTCGCTCAACCCGGTCGGGCGCCTTGCGCAATAGCTCCAGCGCGACGCGCGCGCCCATGGAATGAACGAGCAGCGATACCCGCGCGGGCATCCGGGCCAGCGCATAGTCGGCCATCGCCTCTATCCGGTCGCACCCGGCGTAAAAGCCGTCGATCACCTGGGCGGCGGGGAAAGCATCGACCAGATCGGCAAACATGCGCGAATCGCACATCAACCCCGGAAGGATGATGAGCGGCGCGGCTTTGCTGCCCTGATCGGATGTTTTCGTATCCATGAAGTTTTCATCTATACGAATGTTTACGGATAGGCTAGGGGAAAAATGCGCCGGGGAGAGGCACGCCGCTTTCTCACGCGGGCCACCCCTGATCGAACGCTACCGGGAGAGAGTCATGAGCTTGCCGTCGATCCATCCGAACTGGGATTTGCCGCCAAAGGGCATGACCGATGGCTATTCGCTGGAAATCACGGCGAAAGACATTGACGCGCTGAGCGAGGCCGCGCCCGCCATGGCGCCTGAAACCCCGGTCGCCGTCACCTTCCTGCCCGGCGAATCGCTGGAGGCGCGAATCGAGGCGGCGCGCACGGTCCGGGCGCTGGGTTTTGAACCGATGCCGCATTTTTCCGCGCGCCGTCTGGAGTCGGGCGATGATTTCGAGGCCTATCTGGCCGCCGTGGTGCGCGAGGCAGGTGTCACCCGCTGCTTCATCATCGCGGGCGATCCGCCCGAAGCCGCTGGTCCCTATACAGACAGCATGTCGCTGATCCGTACCGGGGCGTTTGAGCGGGCGGGGATCAGGGCGATCGGCATTGGCGGCCATCCCGAAGGCCATCCCAATATGACGCCCGACCAGTGTTACGACATATTGATCGCCAAATGTACGGAAATCGAAGCGCGCGGCATGGCCCCGCTGATCGTCACCCAATTCAGTTTCGACGCAGCGCCAGTGCTGGCCTGGCTGGCAGAATTGCGCGCGCGCGGCATTGTTGCCCCGGTGCGGATCGGTATTCCCGGACCAGCGGGGATCAAGACGCTGATGCGCTTTGCCGCGCGCTGCGGCGTGGGGGCGTCGGCGTCGGTGCTGACCAAATATGGCATTTCGATCACCAAGCTGATCGGCACCGCTGGTCCCGACAAGCTGGTCGATGCCCTTGGCAAAGGGCTGGGAAGCCAGCATGGCAAGGTGCGATTGCATTTCTATCCATTTGGCGGCCTCGCCCGGACCGTCGAATGGATCAACGATTATACGAAAAGCCGCTAAAGGCGGCGCGACTTGAGCGGAGAAGCGATGTGACCGAGATTTGCACCCTGACCCTGCAATGCGACGACCGGCCCGGCCTGGTGGCCGATGTCGCCGGCTTTTTGGCGCAGCAGGGCGGCAATATTACCGATGCCCAGCAGTTTAACGACAAGCTGACCGACCGTTTCTTCATGCGGGTGGAATTTGAGGCGGCGGACGACAGCGTCGACGGGCTGCGCGCGGCCTTCACCAATGTGGCGCAGAAGCGCGGCATGGAATGGAGCCTGCGCCGCCGCAGCGAGCGACAGAAAGTGCTGCTGCTGGTCAGCAAGTTCGACCATTGTCTGGGCGACCTGCTGTATCGCTGGCGCATCGGCGAGCTGGACATGGATGTGGTGGGCATCATCTGCAACCATCCGCGCGAGGCGCTGACCATATCGCTGATCGGCGACGTGCCGTTCCACCATCTGCCCGTGACCAAGGACACGAAGGCCGAGCAGGAAGCGCAGATCAAGGCGATCGTTGACGAAACCGGTGCGGACCTGATCGTGCTGGCGCGATACATGCAGATTTTGAGCGACGATCTGGCCGGGTTCGTGTCCGGCCGGTGCATCAATATCCACCATAGTTTCCTGCCCGGCTTCAAGGGAGCCAAGCCCTATCATCAGGCGCATGAACGCGGGGTCAAGATGATCGGCGCGACGGCGCATTATGTGACCGCGGACCTGGATGAAGGCCCGATCATCCATCAGGATGTCGAGGCCATCGGCCATGCCGATACGCCCGATGACCTGGTGCGCAAGGGCCGCGATATCGAACGGCGGGTGCTGGCGACAGCGGTGCAGCATCATTTGCAGGGTCGGGTGTTCCTGAACGGCGCGCGTACCGTCGTTTTCAAGGCCTGACCATGGCGCAGATCATTGACGGGCGCGCGATGGCGCGCGCCCTGTCGGACGAAACCGCCGCGCGGGTGGCGGCGCTGGTCGAACGGACCGGCCAGCCACCCGCGCTGGCGGTGGTGCTGGTCGGCGACGATCCGGCAAGCCATGTCTATGTGCGGCGCAAGATCAGCGAATGTCGGCGCGTGGGGATTACCTCTATCGAACATCGCCTGCCCGCCCATTGCCCGCAGGCAGAGTTGCTGGCGCTGATCGACGCGCTGAACGCGGACGCGGCGGTGCATGGCATCTTGATCCAGCTGCCCCTGCCCGCCGGGATCGACGCGGCGCTGGTGCTGGACCGGATCGACCCGGCCAAGGATGTGGATGGATTTCACCCGGTCAATGTCGGGCGATTATCCACCGGGACCGGCGGGCTGGTGCCCTGCACGCCGCTGGGGATCATGAAGCTGCTCGACAGCGTGATCGACGATTATCGCGGGTTGAACGCGGTCGTCATCGGCAAGTCCAATATTGTGGGCAAGCCAGTGGCCATGCTGTTGCTGGAGCGGGAGGCGACGGTGACGGTCACCCATATCGAAACGCTGCACCTGCCCGACATTGCGCGCAAGGCCGACATCATCGTTGCCGCCGCAGGCGCGCCGCATCTGGTGCGCGGCTATTGGGTCCGGCCCGGCGCGATCGTGATCGACGTCGGTATCAATCGCGTTACCCAGGCCGACAATAGCACGCATATTATCGGCGATTGCGCTACCCATGAACTGGACCATGCCAAGGCGGTGACGCCGGTGCCGGGCGGGGTTGGCCCGATGACCATCGCCTGCCTGCTGAGCAACACCGTGCTGGCGGCCGAAAGGAACCAAGATGCCTGAGACGATCTGCACCACCCGCGTGAAGGTGCGCGACCTGCCCTTGCTGGCCGACATCGGCATCAACCCCGACGAGATCGGCCGTCGCCAGCCGCTGGTCATCTCGGTTGATCTGGCGCTGTCCGCCGACCGGGTGGACGGGATTGGCGATACGGTCGATTATCGCAAGGTCGCACAGGCAGCCGAGGATCTGGCATTGGTCCATATCCCGCTGATCGAGACATTCGCGCAGAAGTTGGGCGAGCGCTGCCTGGAATTTGCCTGCGTGGTCGAGGCACGGATCTGTGTGGACAAGCCGTTCGCGCTGACGCGGGGGCTGGCGGGGGTCGAGGTGACGGTGCGGCGGGGGTAACGTCACCTTGCAATCCCCCCTGTGGGGAGGATGACCTGGCTGCGTGTTTTGACGTTAATTTTCGTCCGAAGGCCGGATGCGTGAGGCTAGCAGAACCAGCGCGGCAATGCCTGATCCCAGCGCCAGCAGCAGCGAGGTCGTGCCCCGCCCTGCCCCTGCCGCGAGTAGTTGACCCGCCGCGAACGGGCCAAAAGCCGCACCGAAACGGCCGAAGCCGATGACCGCGCCGGTGCCGGTCGCGCGCAGGGTGGTGGGATAGACATTGGCGATGAGCGCATAAAGGCCGACCACCGAACCGTTGGACAGGAAGCCCAGGATGAAGGCGGCAAGCTGAAGCACGACCAGTTGGGGCGGCACTGCGCCAAAAACCGCGACTGCCGCCGCGGCACCGGCCAGACTGAAGATGACGAGCGGACGCAGGCCAAGGCGCGGCGAGAGCAGGCCAAGGGTCAGGCCACCGATCGCGCCGCCTGAATTCATGAACACCGATACGATCGTCGCCTGCGACGGATCGAAACCCAGCGCCACGACCAGCGAGGGCGCCCAGCCGAGTGCGTAGTAAAAGGTCATCATATGCAGACCGTACGCGGCTAAAGCCGCAGAAATGGGAAAAAGTGCAGCAAAATCAATAAGTGAGGCACTCCAGTCCTTCGGGAGTTTGGGTGCTGTCGATGGCCACCTGGTCCCCAGAAATGCCAATATTTCCGGGACTTTGCCCGACAGTTTTGGTACGTCTGATGGCCATATGGTCCCCAAGCGGCTCTTGCCCGGGAACCGGGCCTATCTCGATGGTAATCTGGTTCGCCGGAAGCTCCCTTCTGCGCTCGCCGATTACGACATCTGGGATACCGAACTCGCAGGCTTCGGAATGCGCGTTCGCCTTTCTGGCAAGCGCTACTGGTTTGTCCGCCTTCGCCAGCGTGGGCGGCATCGCAGGGTGTCGCTTGGCCGGGTTGATGAGGTTGAAGCCCTGACAGCGCGAGGAGAGGCGCGGAAGCTGCTGGCCGAAGTGGCACTCGACGGATTGCCCCGGCGCGTCGCCGCAAAAATCGCACCGATCCTGTCGGATTATGCCGACGAATTCTGGACAGATTACTCCAGCCACTGGAAGCCAAGTACGCAGAAGCGCAATCAGAGCGCCCTGAAGCTCGACATCCTGCCCGTGTTCGGGTCGATGCGGCTTGATCTAATTGGTCGCGCCGAAATCACGCGCTGGCGTGACAGTTACGCAAACGGCCGCGAATCCAAATATAATCGGGCGGTTCCGGTCCTTGGTGCGATGTTCAAATATGCAGAGCAGCTGGGGTACACGCGCAAGGGCTCAAACCCTTGCCGGGGGATGCCCGGCTTCAAGCCAAACAAGAAGGAGCGCTTTCTAAGCCCGCAGGAATTCCGCCGGATCGCCCGGCAGCTCGACGCCGAAGAAGCTGAACGTCCGATCCTTGTCGCCATCGTGAGGCTGCTGATTTTTACCGGCGCGCGGATAAGCGAAATCCGCGACCTCGAATGGGACTGGGTGCAACTGCCCCGGTTGATGTTGCCCGACAGCAAGACCGGGGCGAAGACCATCTGGCTCAATAGTCAGGCTCTTCGCATCTTCGAGAGAATTCCGCGAGAGGAGGGTGTCGTCTTCGTCTTTCCGAACAAAACCGGAGAGCGACCGATGGCGCTCGAACCGTGGTGGTATGCGTTTCGCCGCCGATGCGCGTTGCCCGACATACGGGTCCATGATCTTCGCCACAGCTTCGCGTCCGTTGCCATTCGCGAGAAGGTCCCGCTAGCCACTGTTGGGCGCTTGCTGGGCCACGCCCTGCCTGAGACGACCGCCCGCTATGCACATTTGGCGGACGACACGATCGCCGACGCCGCTCAGCGAGTGTCCGGCGGTCTCGCTGACACCTTGGGGCTGACGGTATGACCAGCCTCTCCCTCAAGCAGATCGTCGAAAAGGCACTGGCCGAAATCGGCGTCAGCCCCAAGTGGGCGCAAAAGCCCAAAGGCAAGGCGCGAACGACGACTTGGATCGCCGTTGAAAACGGATTTGGCATTCGCCACTACGCCAGCGGGCGGCATGTCTACATTTGTAGAGGGCGGTGACAAACCAGGCCAATGGAACGCCAGCGATTTGCTGAGCGTGGCGGTTTAAAAACCAGCCATTGGATAGGTTGCTCCTTTTAAGGGGGGTGGCCGGGGATGTTTGCCGTGGAGA
>NZ_JAHRGM010000027.1 GCF_019097845.1 Sphingobium sp. AS12
CAGTACATCAATGGCTTCTACAACACCCGTCGTCGCCATTCATATCTGGGCGGCATCAGCCCGCTCGCGTTCGAAGCCAAGGTGGCATAATGAGATAGGTGACCGGCACAAAACCGTTACAAGTCCACACTTCACCGGACAAATGATAGATGGAGCCGCTCATGAGTTTCGCTTTTGCGCGCTCGAACCCGAGAGCGGTCCGGCGTCGCAGCCGCAACGTTGCTTCATGCCCGAGCGAGATCCCGACGACATGCTCGAAGACTGGGCGATCCTTGTGCCACCCGATCCCGGCGCCCGGATCGTATCGGATAAGCAGTGCCTGGACGAGATCATCGGGGTGGAGGCCCGCGAACCTCGCCGCGCGGGCCCGGAGATCATCGAGCCATTCCGGCATAGGCTCGGTTGGCGCGAACGCACCGGTTTCGAAGTCGTAGCTCCAGCCCTAGGAACAGGTAAGCCGCTTGCCGGTCCATTGCTGGAAGCGAAACGGGCTGAGGCTCGTCTCGTCGATATGTGCGATCAGCGCGGCTTCCTCGGCGGCCGAAATACAGGCCTCGGTCATCGACAGGCCAGGAACGACGGGTGTCTCGAAGAGGTCGATCATCGCGGTCTTCCGCGGCCGCCCTCGGCACCGCCCGCGGCGCGCAGCAGATTTCCGAGCCGGCGGCCGCCGAGTGTGCAGGATGCCACGACGCGATCGTAGCTACGTCGCCCGGCGCGGCAGGCCAGCGTCTTGCCCATCACGATCCGTTCGAGCCGGCGCTTGGCTTCGATGCCGCCGGGTTCGCGTAGTTCCGGCGCATAGAAGTCAGCGAGCCGAATTTCGATCCAGCTTGCCGGCCGGCCAGCGGGACCGATGCACAGCCCGTCGCCATCTCCGATATAGCGCACCACGCCGGAGAAAGCCGTGCCCTTGGACGGCAACGCCCCCTCGCAAGGGTCGGCAAGCGCCGGAGAGGCCCAGGCGCCCGCGACGCAAGCGGCGATGATCGCGATACGGCCTTTCATGGTGCTGGCGATATAGGAAGCATAGCCTATCATTTCGCAGTGCCTCCGTTGCTGCGGATCTGCCGGACGATCCCATTGTACGCGGCGTGAAGGCCTTGGCTTCGGCCAATATCGTGATCCGATCCGGCCGCTTCCCAGAACGAGATCAGCCAGTCATCGGCTACCCAGGGCCGCAGGTTCCAGAGCGCCAGGGCGACACCGCGCGACTGCGTCTTTCCACGGGTTGCGGTCGCTTCCCGAAGGACGTTGAGAGCGCGACTGATCGTGCCTGCCATGCGCGCATCGGCATTAGTGAAAGTCATGGCTGCGGATGCGCATCATTTCTTCCTCGTCCGGCACGGCATTGAAGGGGCGGTAGGAGAGCGTCCTTCCCTTCGGAAAGCCTGGATCGCGTGGGTCTGGGCCGCCACCGTTGGTCGCGCCATCGCCATGCCCGGGTATAACCCGCAAGTCGCGACCGGCGATCGATCGCAGCATCGCGTCATGGTCGGTGATGCGATCGCAGATGACATGGATGACTTCGCCTTCCTTTTGGAGCCGCCCGCGCATCGCGATCATCGAGGCGGACATGACCTGGCGGCGATAGATTTCGAAGCGATCAGGCCAGAGGATTCCTTGCGCGACGCCGGTCTCGTCCTCGATCGTCACGAACAGCACGCCCTTGGCCGAACCGGGGCGCTGGCGCACGAGAATGACGCCGGCGACCTCGACATTGCCACCGTCGCGGATCGAAGCGAGATCGGCGCATTTGACGATGCGCATGTCGTCCAGTTCGGCACGCAGGAACTGGAGCGGATGCCCGCGAAGCGAAAGGCCGAACGAGCGATAGTCCTCAACGACCTCGCGACCCTGGGTCATTGCCCTGAGCGATACTGCCGGCTCCATGCCCTCGGGCGAAAAGCCACCCTCCCGTGCATCTGCCGCAGCGAACAATGGCAGCGGCGCCTCGCCGAGGCCCTTCGCCTTCCATAGCCCTTGCCGGCGATTCTCGGCAATGCAGTGGAAGGCGTCGGCCTCCGCCAGCTTCTCGATCGCGGCACGCGGCGTACCCGCCCGGCGCCAGACTTCCTCGACGCTGTCATAGGGGGCCGGGCCACGGGCGCCAACGATCGCTGCGCCGTGGACATTGGCAAGCCCGAGGATCTGGCCGAGGCCGAGCCGCACCGCCATGTATCGCCCGCCAGTCGGTTCGAGCGTGCAGTCCCAATGGCTGTCGTTGACTGAAACCGGCCGCACCTCGACGCCATGTTTGCGGGCATCGGTTACGATCTGCGCGGGGGCATAGAAGCCCATGGGCTGGGCATTGAGCAGTGCCGCGCAAAACACATCGGGGTGATGATGCTTCATCCAGCAGGACGCATAGGCGATCTTGGCGAACGAGGCGGCGTGGCTCTCGGGGAAGCCATATGAACCGAACCCCTCGATTTGCTTGAAAGTCCTTTCGGCGAAGTCCTTGGGATAGCCGCGCTCGATCATGCCTCCCACCAGCTTGTCGTAGAAATGGCTGACTCCGCCTGTAAGCTTGAACGTCGCCATGGCCCGCCGGAGCTGGTCTGCTTCGACCGGCGTGAACCCAGCGCCCACGATCGCGACCTTCATTGCCTGCTCCTGGAAGAGCGGCACACCCAGCGTCTTTTCAAGCACCGCCCGCAGTTCGGGGCGGGGATATTCCGGCTTCTCCTTGCCCTCGCGGCGCCGCAGATAGGGATGAACCATGTCGCCCTGGATCGGGCCGGGGCGAACGATCGCAACCTCGATCACGAGATCATAGAATTCGCGCGGCTTCATGCGCGGGAGCATCGACATCTGCGCGCGGGACTCGATCTGGAACACGCCCAGAGTGTCCGCTTTCTGGATCATCGCATAGACCGACGGATCGTCATCCTGCAGGTCGGCCATGCCGACCTTGATGCCCTTGTCCTGCTCAAGAAGGTTGAAGGCCCGGTTCATGCATCCGAGCATTCCCAAGCCCAAAACATCCACCTTCATGAACTTGAGGGCGTCAATATCATCTTTGTCCCATTCGATGATCTGCCGGTCCTCCATCCGGGCCGGCTCGATCGGCACGAGATCGTCCAGCCGGTCCTGGGTCAGAACAAAGCCGCCTGGATGCTGCGAGAGGTGGCGCGGCGTGCCGATTAGCTGGCGCGCCAGTTCAAGCGTCAGCTTGAGGCGATGATCCTCGGCGTTGAGATTGAGGCTTTCGACGCGGTCTTGTGGAATGCCGTCCATGCTCCAGCCCCACACGAGGCCGGTCAGCATCTTCGTCAGGTCTCTTGGCAGCCCGAGCACCTTGCCGACCTCGGCAACCGCGCCCCGCGTCCGATAGCGGGTGACGACGGCGGTCAGTGCCGAACGGTGACGACCGTAGGTCTCATAAATCCACTGGATGATTTCCTCGCGCCGCTCATGCTCGAAATCGACGTCGATGTCAGGCGGCTCCTTGCGCTCGCCCGACACGAACCGCTCGAAAAGCAACTCGTGCTGGATCGGGTCGATCGAGGTGATTCCCAGCAAAAAGCAGACGCAGCTATTCGCCGCGGACCCACGCCCCTGGCACAGGATTCCGCGCCGCCGGCTTTCCGCGACGATGCTGTTCACGGTCAGGAAGTATGGCGCATAGCCAAGTTGGGAGATCAGCCCAAGCTCATGGTCGATCTGGTCACGGTAGCGCTGAGGCACGCCATCCGGGAACCGGCCCGACGCGGCCTCCTCGGTCAGGCAGGCGAGCGCCTCCTGCGCGGTGCGGCCTTCCATCACCTGCTCATAGGGGTATTGGTATTGGATCTCGCCGAGGTCGAAGCGACAGATGCCGGCGATATCGTCGCTCGCCTGGATCGCGTCGGGAAATGCCACGAAGCGACGCTCCATTTCCTGCGGCGACTTGAGGTTTCGGTCCATGAACCGCTCGCGCCGAAAGCCCAGTTCCTCGACCTGGCATTTCTCGCGGATCGCGCTCACGACATCCTGCAACGGACGGCGTTCCGGCGTGTGATAGAGCACATCGCCGGTCGCAACCGAGCGCAGGCCAGCCTCGCGGATCATCCTATCGAGCAAATGCAACCGAGCGATGTCGTCGGGGCGTCGCCGGAACGACAGGGCGGCATAGCCATGCATGCCGAAAATCGTGCGCACGTCATCAAGGTGCGCTTCCGTGACGGGGTCAGGCATGTCGGGCAAGAGGATGCCGACCATGCCAGTGGCATGGGCAGCGAGGTCGGCGAGATCGAGAAGGCAGCAGCCTTTGCCCCCGCGGGCCTTGCCGATCGACAGCAATCGGGTGAGCTGCGACCAGGCCGCGCGGCTGGTCGGGTAAAGGAGCAGTGCATGGCCCTCGCGCGTGTCGATGCGCGCGCCCGCTATCATCCGGCAGCCGGTGGTTTTCTGGCCGTCCCAACCCCGAACCACGCCCGCGACCGAACCCCAATCGGCAAGGCCCAGCGCGCTATGGCCGAGCAATGCTCCGGCGGCGAACAATTCCTCCGGCGATGACGCGCCGCGCAGAAAAGAGAAATGACTGGTGACCTGTAGCTCGACGTAACTTGTTTCGGCGTTGACCATCAGCCGAAGACCCCATGCATATACCAACTCAGATCGCCGGTGGGGCCATCGACGCCATCACCGCGACGGAACACCCAGAAGCGCGCGCCCCCCTCCGCCTCGACCCGGAAATAGTCTCGCACCGCCCAAAGCTCCCCGGGCCGGCGCCACCACTCTCCATGGATGCGTTCGGGACCATCACCAGCGATCACGCGATAATCCTGCCGCCGCCATGTGAACCGGCGGGGTGGATGATCGGGGAGCAATGCCACGACATTGCGCAGCGGTTCCGGACGGGCAAGCAAGCGCGTCGGTCGCTTCCATGCCGGCCAACCTTGCGGCTCAACGAGCGGTCCAACGCGCTTGATGGCGCGTTCGGGCACATCGCTTTCGTGTGACGCAAGGCGGAAAAGTGCTGTCGGACCGGAACGACCGATAAGCTGATCGATCAACGGAGCGAGGTCCGGCCGTTGCGCACCGTCTTCCAGTAGCGCAGCAACCGTGCTGGCGCCGAGCGGCTCGCTATGCGGAACCTCCAGGTGCATCGCCTCGATACCGAGGGCTGGCTCGATCTCAGCCAGCCTGAGTGCGAACATGCGCTTGAGATGCTTCGCATCCCGCGTCGCCCGGGAAGCGCCGATGCCGATATGCTGGACCTCGCCATCGACACGGTCGAGCCATAGGGCGACCTTGCGCGCGCCCAGCCCGCGCAGGCGCAGCACCGGCACCAGATCATCGACCAGATCGGATATGACCTGGGTGATGCTTTCGGGCGTGCCGATCGGTTCGAGCAATCGCCGCGTCACGCCGGGTTTTTCAAATGGGATGACCGGGATGATCGGCTCGGCAACCATGCCACGAGCCTGATCAAGCCGCTCGACGGTCGCGAGGCCAAGCCGGCGCGCCAGCGGCCCCCGTGGCATCTGGTAGAGATCGCTGATGCGTTCGAGCCCGAACCGCGCTGCCGCCGTCAGCGCCCCGGGCGTGAGCCGCAACGCTGCCAAGGGCAGAGGCCCGAGCATCTCGGCCTCATGGCCTGGCGGCAGCAGTATGATCGGCGCGCCACCGTGGCGCGCCAGTGCGTGGGCCGCCCCGGGCGTCCCAGCGATCGCGATCGTCGCACTGAAACCCAATCGCTTGAGGAAGCCGAGCAATCGGCGACAGAAGCGCTCCTCGCCGCCGAACAGGTGGGTGGTGCCGGTAAGATCGAACCACAGGCCGTCAGGCCCCGAAACGGCTGCGGTAGGGGTCCATTTGCGAACGGCATGGAGCGCAAGTCGGTCGAGCCACATGCGGTCGGCTTCCGGTTGGGCATCCAGCACTTCAAGGCCAGCAACCAGCGCGCGAGCATGCGCGGCCGCCATGTCAGGGTTCAAGCCAAGCTCCAGCGCTTGGAGGCAAGCGGCGGTCACGACTTCCTTCTGCCCGCTGCGCTCGATCAGGATCGTCGGGGTGCCCCAAAGGTTGGCCCAAGTAAGCGTTGGTGGTGCCTTAGACGAGCTCGATCGGCCATCATCGCCAGGCAGAGTTCGGAATGGCGGGTCGGCGGCTTCGCTGCGTCGGCCCATTTCACGCATTGTGGGTCGCTGATGGGCCGGAAGCCTGTCGATATCAGCCTGGCTGGGCTTCGCGACGATCGCTCCATCGCGCGCCCATCGCGCACCCGGGCGCCAGCCGCCGCCGCGCGGAACGGAGCAAGCGCCAGGATTGTCGTCAATCGGAGGCGCGAGCGCCGCAGCCGCCTGCTGCGCCGGCTCAGGCGGCCTGAACGGCCGCTCTTCCGCGCGCAGTCGCTCGATCGGGAGCTGCGGCAGGAAGAGCGAGGCGACCCTGTTCATCGCAGGCCTCCAGCTCAAGAGTGAAGGGATTGCCGGCGCGCTGCCGTACCAGTTCGACCGACCAGCGGGATCGGCCGACTCCGGGGAAAGGCAACCGCGCCGATTCGACGCAGCCGATCCGCCACCGCGTCATAGCCGCCGATTGCGTCGAAAGTGGGCAACGCTCGCGTGAGCGATGCCGGCGATAAAGCAGAATGGGTGTTCGGCCGTCCGATGCCGCAAGCTGAAGCCGCCGGGTAGCGGTCATGTCCGCCGCCTTAACCTCGGCGATTACACAGGCGAGCGAGCCGTCGCGAAGGCCATCTTCCGCCATCGCCAGTACCTGGGAGTCCTTGCTGCCGTGCGCGTACAGGATGCAGTTGGGGCCAAGCCCGACCTGCTCAATCCCCGGCGCATAAAGGTCGAACTGAGAGAGAGCCCAGAGCACTGTCCGGCCATGACTGTTCGCAAACCGGGCAGCTATGCCCGCAGCGAACAGCGTAGCGGCTGCGTCGTCGTTGAGGCTGGCGGTCGCCGCCGCGATTTCGTGCAGCCCGGCACCGTCAAGACCATGGTCGGCGAGCCGATCGTCCATTGCCCCGATACCGAACGCCAACGCTGGCCCGCGCGTCTCGTCGGCGCGCGAAAGCTCGGCGCGAAGCGACGCCAGTTGCTCGGCCGAGGGCCGATCGGGCAAGGACGAAGGTGTGGACATGGACCAGCATACGACTCAGATGTTCGCTATATGTTCCGATGAGTCACGCTCGCCGTCAAGCCGATTGCGGTGATCGGTAGTTCCGTCCTGGGTCAGAGCGGGAGCGTCGCCTGTTCGGGTGAGGGAGCGGGATAGACCTGCTCTACCTCAAGCATGCCAGCAGGGAGATATTGCAGAACATCCGCGGCAGGCACGTCCGGATCGAGCCAATCGGCCCATTGGTCGCGGGTCAGCGGGATGATCTGGCGATGGTGATATGGCTTGATGTCGTTGCCCGCATCCATGGTCAGCAACGAGAAGGCTTCTCCGACCTTCGGGTCATGTTGCCAGATGCCCGCCATGCAGAACCAGCGATGGTCTCTCATCTCGAACAGCCACTTGTCGAGCCGCTTGTCCTTTGGGCGCGGCACGGCGGGATCGGTGAACTCGTAGAAGCCGTCGCACAGCACTAGGCAGCGGTTAATGCTGAGGTCGGGGGCCTTCCCACCAAACCCCTCGCTGCGCAGGTTGTAGACCGGCCCCTTCTTGCCCGGCCAGCTCCAGCGCCGATTCACCAGTTCGCCGACGGCGCGGTAGTTGCCCTGTGGTCGCTCGACTGCACGCACGATCGGTGCCGTGTCAGTCATGCGGATGTCAGCGCGCGGATTGTCGTCGGGCGCGCCTTCAGGCGTCTCGATATTGATCTCGAGGTCGTCGAAATCCTCCATTATGGAGGCGATCTCCACCTCAAGCCGATAATCGTTGCACATCCGCGGGGTCTCGATCCCGAACCTTGCGATCCGTTGATGTTCCAGTTATGTTCTCAGCAATGAGCGCCACTGCAACCCCGTTCGACTCGAATGCGGCGGAGGGCACCCTTCGCCAGATCATTCGATACAAACCCGATGGTTCGGGCAAGAAGGAACTCGTCAACGCGCACTGGGGGACTAACCCCAGGTTTAGTGACGGGATCGAATATCGCTTTGTGCGATCGGAAGGAAAAACTTTCCCTTCGCACCGATGCCTGACCCCGGCCTCTGAATTCCGAGTGAAGGTTACGTCGAAGAACTATCGCGTCACGCTGAATGATGGCAATTTCTTCTATCTGGCCGGTGTTTGGGAGCCTGCGATGGGCGCATGGCCGCTTGCATTCAGAATTATCACCGTCGGTGCCAACCCCGAGATATCTCGCTACCAAGAGCGACACGGTGCGGTCATCCTGCGCCGCCAAGTAATGGACTGGCTCGATTGCAACAAATTGGAAGCGGATTTGCTTGTGACACCTCCGGCGCATTTCTTCCTGATCGAGGAAATCAGCTCAACGGAGCGCCACAAGCGCGCACTGGCTCGATAGAGCGGTCCAAAGCGCGCGCGCATATTAAAAGAGCCCCACGCTGCTAACCTTTTCCCATTGGTCTTTGAGATAGAAGGACAACGGTGTCGACATGTCCGCGAAGAATCGGCACTTTATCGATCCAGGGGGACGAGTGTGCCAATTAGCGAATCCGTGATTGTCGAAGCCGTTGCGCGATATGATCGTGAACGCGACCGCTATATCAAACTCGCGAGCCGCGTAGCCGACCTTTGCCGCGGCGCAGTAGTTGAAGATAATGCTATCCGAGCGCAGGTCACCTCTCGCACGAAGACCGTTAAAAGCTTTGAGGGCAAGCTTCGCCGATTCTCCCGCCGGCTCGACAAAAATTTTGCTTCGGTGGACGACGTGTTTGCGCAGATAGGGGACTTCGCTGGAGTGCGTATCGCAACCTACCGTCCAGAGGACGAGGCGCGGGTCGCGGAAGCCGTTGCTCTCCTATTTTGCGGAGCAGATGGTGGCGCGATCGAGATCGATCCCAAGGATAAGCTCAAGCCGGCGGCCGGACAATTTTACCGTGCGACGCACTGCCAGGTGCATCTGCCGGAGAATGACCTGGTCGGAAATTACGAGAATCTGCGCGGTGCAAGCTGCGAGATACAGATCTGCTCAATGATGGCGCATGTTTGGAATGAGATCGAACACGACATCGGCTACAAGCCTGAAGGCGAAGGGCCGAGCGACGCTGAACGTGGGCTGCTCGAGGCGCTAGGGCATCTGACCCGCGCGGGCGACGCCGCCATTACCCGGTTGCTTGCGGCGAATATTGCTCGGATGGCGGTGCAAACCGGTGACTTTGCCGACGTGCATGATTTCGTCGCGCGGATGCGGCCTTATTTCCCGGACGCCGACTTGTCGGTGAACGCTGGGCTGGCATTTGACGAGGCGATTGCGCTCGATCTCGTATCGATCGACAGGATCCGTGCGCGACTGGGCGATGATGCGCTGAGCCCAGCGATCGCCGCACCGAAAATCCAGGCGTTCAACGCCTATCTCGAAGAGCAAGGCCATTCCGATTTGGCGCTCAATCCCGCCTCTGCTGATTTGTTCACGATCGCGATGCTCGAAGCGGACGTCGATGCGATCGTCGTCAATCATGCCGGTGGGCGCGGCAAAGGACGTCCTCCGCGCATCTTCTATCTCGCGCGCGCTTACAAGGAGTTCGCAGGAAAACAGCTGGCAACGGATCAAGCGGCCTAATGGAGCAGCGCGCAGCCGAAATTGACCATATCGACCTTGCTGACTCGGCGGCCAATGCCGAAGCGGTCGCGGCGGCTCGCGCCATGTCAATCGAACAACTAGTCGCGCAACACGACGTCTCAGTGCGACTGCGCAATACGATCGAGCGCGGTGTGCTCGAAGGTGTGATGCCGTGCATTACGGTCGGCGATTATATCGACGCCGGACCCGGCGCCCGAGCGACGTTCATGACGGCACTGTGGGCGTTCGGTAAAGGGACCGCCACTGAACTTGAAGCGCTTATCTCCTCCTTTCTCGCCGACGCTTCGCTCGAACCGCGCGACTGCCGACAAGAGTCTGGATTTGTGTGCGCCCACGGCGAGGATCCGATGCGCCTCGACACGCTGCTCGGAAAACTGGCTGGCCTTACCTATGCTGATGCGATGCGCGGTCAGGTCGTTTCGGTGCGATTAAGCAATGCACTCAATGGCACGATCCTCGTCGACAATCCGCTCACTGAACTGCTCGTCGGTGGCGCAGCATCCCGCGCAGAGCTGCTGCAGAAGCAAAATTTCGGACGCAAGTCACTAGTTGAGCTCGAAGCGCTTGTCCAAGGCGAGGTCGTGCGCACTTTGGTCAAGAGTTGCTCAGACCCGGCGATCCTGCTTGACGATTGCGCCTATCTATTTGGAACTCCTGAGGCTCGGCGCCTTGAACTGGCAAATCGCATCCTCGATTTGATTGCCGCCTGTCCACCACGCGACACCGATCTCGCCGGACTCCTTGATTGGGCCATGCCGGTTTTAGAGGCGCGCGAAGTCTCGGTTCTGCACCGCCGCTATGGTTTCGATGGTGCTGACGTCGAGACGCTCGAGGAAATCAGCGCGACTTATTCGGTCACGCGTGAGCGCATCCGGCAAATTGAGGCCAAAGCGCTGCGCAAGCTCTCGGCCAAGCTCGACGGCACGCCGCTCCGGGCCCTGCTCGCCACGGCTTCCGAACGTTTTTGGGACGAGCGTGCCGTGCCGTTCCTGCCGGCGCATGACAGCTATCAAATCCGTCGCGAGCTGCCGGCGCAATTGTCGCTTGCGCTCGATATTGCTGGATTAAGTCTCGGCGAATGGCTTTCCCAGACCAGCGTCGCGATGCGGTTCGGCTTCGTCGCCAATTGTTGTGATGCCGAAGCAGTGTCGGCTCTCGGCGCCGAACTACGCCGGATTGCCGCTGAACGCCCACTGCCAATCGCTCTCGACGATCTTGCGCTTGACCACGGCGCGACGGTGATTGCGGCCGCGGTTTGTGTCGAGACCGAACTCGCGGTGGCGGACGGCTATCTACTCCTCCAGCGTCCTCGTGCTCGCTTGCGCAGGATGACCCGGCTCCACCGCCTGCTGTGCGCGCATGGCGGGTCGATGTCGCTATACGAACTGGAAGACGCCTATACCGCGGCCTTCGACGATGATCCGTGCTCGCTGCGCGACTTCGACATCGTCATGGACATCGCGCCGCATCTCTTCTTGGAGGTCGAGGACGGCCTTTGGCTGGCCGTAGGCAACGGCCCGAAAGATCACCCGTTGCCGCAGGCGCTGGCTGTGCCGCGGCCTGCCGAACCAATCGACCCGCTTACGATCGCTGGATCTTTGCTGGATGCACTTCACAGCCGGGGCCCGACGCCAGTTGTCGAGCTTTACCGAGACGCAGATTCCATTCTCGAGCCCGGCCGGTCGCGGAACAGTGTCGCCCCAGTGATGGTCAGCCGACCCGACCTGTTCCTCCGCGTTCTCCCCGGCGTGTTCGCGCTTCACGACCATCGGCTGGACGAGGCGTCGCTGTTGGCAGCAGATTTGCCTTATCTACTCAATGAGCCGCAGGCGCGAGCATATGCTTTCGCCCGCAAGGCTGGCGAGCCATGGGGGACCTATCGTCTGTGGACGCCGGCTGCCGAATATCGCTTGTGCACCTGGGCACGGTTCGACGCGCCCGCACAACTCTATCACTCGCTATTGGCGATTGCGTCGATCGATCTCTGGCCAGTGGCCGAGACGGTCCGAGCTGACTGGCGCCGCCTTCGCGCGCTCCAAGGTCGTTTCGAGATTATTGTATCCGGCAAGATTCCGGACCCCGAGCCGCGACCAGGCTTGGACCGGCTTTTGGCCGCATGTCGAATCGCCCGCGAGCGCGGTGATCTCAATTGGCTCGCGATCAATCGCATGATGGGTCGCCGGCTCGATGCGGCCGGCGGGCAAGGGCTGCTGGCGCTTATGCTCGCGCTGGACTGCGTCACCCTGCCGGAGGGGCAGGAGGGTGAACTGCCGCTCTTAGCCCACCCGGCGACCGACCGTGCCCAAGTTCTGGCTGACGACCTTGCGCAGCTGCGCATGCAAACCGGCAACCTGGATTGGGAGAGTACGCTGGGCCAGACATTGCGGTCCGAGGCTATGGCAGCAGGACTGTCCGTGCTTGGCTGGGCAACTCCGGATCGCATCGCCGCTCTGTTTGGCGAAGCCTCCGCTCATACCATTGAGACGGTGAGCGCTGCTGAAGACGAGGAGGACGACGATTTGTTCGCCCGCCTGATGCGCGAACATCGCCGCACCGCAGAAGTTGCCCGCCGGGACGCGACCGCCGAATGGCTGCTCGACGAATGAGCGAGGCTAACCGGGCATCATGAGCACAATCGACCAGCTCAAGGGCCACTATCGCAGTGGCCGTGACGATCTGTCCTCGGCATTCTTTCAACCGTGCATGCGCGAGGCGAGCCGTTATCGGCGTGCGGTCGGCTATTTCTCGACATCAGCATTGCTGAGCTGGACCGACGCATTGCCCCGGCTTGCGCTCGAGGATTGCCTCAAGATTCAGCTGATCGCGTCGCCAGAACTGTCCGAACAGGACCGCGATACGCTGCGCGGTCTAGGGTCTGCAACACAGCGCGACGCCTATCGCGCCATGGTCGTCGAGAAAGTGCTCGAAGCAATTGTCGCGCTGATCGAAACTCCGTCGGATATCGGCCTACGTGCCCAGATTTTGGCCTGGCTGGTCGCCAACGAGCGGCTTGAGCTGCGCTTCGCGTTTGCCGAACACGTCGACGATCCCGGCATCTTTCATGAGAAGATCGGCATTTTCGACTTTCCTGAGAACCGAACGGTCGCCTTTACCGGATCGGCCAATGAAACACTCGGTGGGCATCGCCGCAACTATGAGTCGATCGATGTCTATCGAAGCTGGCTCGCGGGAGAGACAGAGCGTGTGGCAGTCAAATGCGAGCAGTTTGAGGAAGCCTGGGACGGACTCGCGGAAGGCCTAAGTGTGCTCGCGCCCAAAGGTGAGGTGTTGGACAGGTTGCGTGCACGAGCGCCGCGGCGTCTGCGCGATCAACTGTCGCCGACCGACAAAGCGGCACCGAGCGCGCCGGATCCACGTTGGCGGCACCAGGATGACGCGGTGGCGGCTTTCATGGCAGCGCACGCCGGGATTCTCGAAATGGCGACCGGCACGGGCAAAACCCGCACCGCGATCAAGATCCTCGACCGGCTCATTGCCGAGGGACAGATCGACAGCGCGATTGTCACCATGGATGGTACCGACCTGCTAGACCAATGGGCCGCCGAGCTCGATGGCTGGGCTCTGCGGCAAAAGCCGTCCTGGCTGGTCTACAAGCATTTCGAACGCCATCATGAACTCGGCGAATTCGCGCTCGACCCGGATCATGCGCTTCTCGTCGTCTCACGCGAGCAGCTCCACAAGATCCTCTCGCGGCTGCCTGACAAGGCAAAGGCGAAAATGCTCATTGTTCATGACGAAGTGCATGGCCTTGGCACGCCGTCGCTCGTGCGCAATCTCGCCACCGCGCATGACGCGTTCATCTGGAAACTGGGCCTTAGCGCCACGCCGGACCGCGCCTATGACGCCGTTGGCAACGCCTTCATCCAGTCCGCGCTGGGACCGACCCTGTTTGAGTTTCCGCTCGAGGCGGCGATCCGGCGCGGGGTCTTAAGCGAATTCGACTATCTACCGCTGCCCTACGACCTGACCGACGGCGACCGCGATCGTTTGTCGGCCGTCTATGCCAAAAAGGCTGCGCGCGCGCATGAGGGTAATCCCATGCGCGACGAGGAATTGTGGACTGAAATCGCCAAGATCTACAAAACCGCCGAGATGAAGCCGTCGGTGTTCGCCGATCATCTCCGCGATCATCCGGAATGGCTGAACCGCGCGATCTTGTTCGTCGAAACCAAGGAATATGGCGCGCAAATTCTAACCATTATCGATCGCTACACGCATCGTTACCGGACTTATTATGCCGATGATGACCGTGCTCATCTGGTTAGCTTCGCCGATGGCGAGATTGACAGTCTGATCACCTGCCACCGCATCAGCCAGGGTATCGACATCCGCTCACTGTCGACCGTCGTTCTCTTTGCTTCGGCGCGCGCCAAGCTTGAGACGATCCAGCGGATTGGCCGGGTGCTGCGGACCGATCCGGACGATCCCGGCAAGCGGGCGCTTGTGATCGACTTTGTCCGCCCAGCCGCGCCCGGCGACACCTTTCTCAATGCCGACCAAGAGCGTAGCACTTGGCTGACCGACCTTGCCATGACCAGAAGGGAACCTAACGATGGCGCTTGACCCCGCGCTTGCCGGCGCGCTCAAAGCTGCGGCCAATGAGGCCGGGCAACCCGACGCGGTCGCCAATCGCCTGCTTGCCTGGCTGACCCATATGAGCGACAGCGAACTGAGCCGGGACGCGCGCGGCCAATTCTATGATGCTGTGCGCCAAGCGGTCTTGCTGCCGGGGGCCGGCAATGCGGATTGATCTTGCCGGCTGGTCCAGCCGCGGCCTGCGCACCCCCGACATCGAAATCGATTTGCTCGACGGTAATGGCGAGCCCGCCAAGGTCGCGCTCATCCAGATGCCCAACGGCACCGGCAAGACGACCACCCTTGAGCTGATCAAGGCGACGCTCAGCAATGAAGCCGCCAGCTGGACGCCAGACCAGGTTCGGCGCCTTCGGCGCCGGCTCGACACGCGAGCCGAAGGCCAGTTCATCGTCAAGCTGCTCGTCAACGGCAGGCCGCTGACCTTCGAGCTCACACTCGACTTCGAGAATGGGACCGCGCGCTACCGCACCACCAATGTCGGCAGCGGCGGCATCGTCACAGGCTGGGCACCCTCGCCCGAAGTTCACCAGTTTCTCTCTCCCGAATTCCTGCGCCTTTTCATCTTCGATGGCGAGTTTGCGGATGAGCTGTTCGATCCCAAAAAGGCCGAGGCGGACCGCGCAATTGATGCGCTCTGCCAGCTTTATCTTTTGGGTGAAGTGTCGCAGTTTGCCGAGGAGGAATGGGACCGGCGCTCGAAAGACAGCGGGCCAAAAACCGACAGCGGCCTGCAGCGCTATCTCAACGAGCAAATGACGCTAACCAAGCGTCGCGACGAACTGCAGAAGATGGACTCGCATGCTTCGCGCGAGATCGGCATCCACGCTAAGGAGATTGCCGACCTAGAAGCGAAGATCAACCAGCGCCTCGCTAGCATGAAATCCACACAGGCCGAGCACGCGTCTGCGCTCACTGCGTTGGGCGAAGCGGAGCGCGATCTGTTGGCTGCCACCAGTGCCGCGATGACTGCAATCCGCATGCCGCTGGCGATGAATGCCGCGTTCGGCTCTTCGCTCGTTGAGCTGAAGGAAAATCTCGATCTGCTGCGGCTACCTGAGAATACATCGGCGCAGTTCTTCGAAGAGCTGATCAACGAATCAGAATGCATTTGCGGGCGCGACATGACGCCGGGGGCGCGGCACGAAATCATCATCCGCTCCAAGCGCTATCTTGATGCCGATGAGTCCGGCACGATCAATGCGCTCAAATCAGATATCGACAAGTTCACCGCAAGCCAGGGTGAGGACGCGCCCAACGAAAAGCTTGCGGTGCAGCTACGTGCCCTCGGTGTCGCTCGCCGTGCCCAGCACAAGGCTGAACAGCTTGTCCGTACCTTGAAACAGCAGCTCATCGATGAAGGCGACGAGCAGCTGAAGGCTTGGGAAGCTGCGCTCGACGAGCACAAGGGCAAGCATGCGGAATTTCGGGCGGTGATCGATTCAATCGCAAGCGAAGGTCATCCCGACGACAAGACGATCTTCTCGCTCAAGCTCATCGAGCGCAAGCTCAAGGAAGTGAGCGCGAAGATCGCCGAGATCACCGAGACCGTCACGCTGCGGAAGCAGACCGACATTCTCAAGGACATCCTGGCCCGCGCCGCCGCCATTGCGCGCGGCCAAATTCGCGACGAGCTCGTGGTCGAGGCCAATCAGCGCATCAAGGGCATTCTGATCAACGATCCGCTCGAAATCTCGAAGATCGATCGCTCCCTGAGACTGGCCGACCAGGAGGGCGCGAGCGTCGGGCAAACCTTGTCGGTCGGCTACACTTTCCTGATGAGCGTGCTCAACCGCGGCAACAACAACTTCCCCTTGGTCGTCGATAGCCCGGCCAACCCGATCGATGGCGACGTCCGCGAGAATATCGCAGCACTTATCCCCTCGCTGTGCACGCAATTTGTGGGCTTCACGATCAATACCGAGCGGCCGGGCTTCGTCTTGCCGCTAGAAAAGGCTGCCGGGACGGTCAAATATCTGACGATGTTCCGCAAGACCGAGGGCACCGCGCGGTTGCTTCCCGGCTTGCCTGCCACCGGCGTCGTCCAGACTGACAGCGCGGTCTTGGTCGAGGACCGCGACTATTTCATGAGCTTCGGCCTCAAAGACGAGCAGGAGGCCTGATCAATGGCGATGTTCCGACTACGCACTGACGCTGAAGCCTGGCTCTCGGAGATCGAGAAAACCCAGCACATCCGCTCGAAATTCGATCTCTACTATTTCTGCTTGATGGCAGGCTTCGCCAGCGGTCGGTCTAGCGAAACTCACATCACCGGAGCGGGTTCGAAGGAGTTTATCGACTATTTCATCGACGATTATAAGTCGGCGAGCACTCTGTTGATCGGCCTGCTGGTGATAGCAGAAATGAAATATAAGGGCATCGACGTCACCGAAAAATCCTCGGTCCGCGGGCTGTTCAAAGACATTGTCGATGCAAGCAACGGCAACAACCATCTGACAGAGCACGGCATGAAGCGGATGAACGCCTATGCCAGTGGCGGCTTTGAATATCTTTCGCAGAAGCGCGACACCAAACCCTATTCGATCGAGGAGTTTCTACGCGATTATGTCGCCTTAGTCGGCGACGCACTCACCCCGGTTTGAGGAACGCGAATCAGCCGGTGGCCTGCGAGCGTGAAACCGTTCTCGTTGAGCACGGCCTCCCATCCACGCCGCAGCCCGATCCGGTCGGTAGCCTCGAGTAATCCCGCTGCTTCCTCAGCCTTGGTTAGCCGGGCGAACGTGGCGCGGCGCGGATAGCCTTCCGCCACAAAACACTCTTTGCGGTGAAGCACAGGCGGATTCGGTTGGCCTTTGAACCAGCGCCGCTTGAGGCGCAGCTCCCGCAGGTCGATGTTAAATGAGAAGTCGAGTGCGGGGTGCGGGTCGCGGTCGAAATCGGGATAGGCGAGGTAAGATAATTTCGGCTCACGCCGGTAGATTTTGATCAGCGTCGCGCCTTCGACCGCCCCTAAATAGCCATGCCCGCAGCCGGCAAAGGCGCGCAGCAAGAGCGGCAATTGTTCGAGCGCCGAGAGGTGGACATAAATCGCTGTCGGCGTCGTCTTGCCGACCGTGGCCGCGCTGACCGCTGCATCGACCGCGCCGGGCTGGCCGAGCTGCAACAGCAGCGCCTCGGCCTGACGCTGTGCGGCGGCATAGGTGCCAAACAATGCACGTACATCGCGCCGGAGCGGTTCGCTTAGTTTGGACCAGCGCATCCCGCGCTCAAATCGACTGAGCGCCAGATAAAGGAGCAGATCCTCGCGCCGGGCTGCGATGATCTGACCCCAATCGACCTCCGCATTGGTCCGCAGGATTGCCTGAAAGGCGCGTTTGATGCTTCCGAACACCCTGGCGATCACTTCGCTTTCGGCGAGCTCGTCGGGCTCGGGCAGCCGCGCGCGCTCGGTATAGAAGCGGATCAGCCCATCGACCAAGGCGGGATGCTCGCGGCAGCGCTGTTCCGACAGAGTGAGCGATGGCGCCGCAATCCGTCGGCGCGTCTTAGCGCTGCGATAGGCTTCACCAGCATCAGCATCGCGAAAGACATAGAAAATTCCGGGACCTGCAGCGATTGCCTCAGCGCCCAGCACCTTCTCAATCCAGTGTTTGAGCTCCTGCTGCTCATAGAATTTCTGGAAGGTGTTCCGGCTGGTTAGGATGCCGTCGGCGAGCCGCGTGCGCTGCGCGAGGTCACGCTCTTCCCCGGTCATCCGCGCCGCAACGATCAGCAGTCGGCCGGCAAGTTTCCAGGCGGATTGCAGCGTCTCCGCACGCTCGGCCGGGGCTTCGATGACATTAATGACATAGCCGAGATTTACTACCGCGGAAGGGCGTAGCTCAGTGTCGGGCCGGTGATTGGGATCCCAGCCATTGGCGACCAGGCCTTGTGCCATGAGCAACCGAAGATCATCACCTTTTCCACAACCATAATCGAAAAGGCTTGCATCCTCCCGGACGAGGCCATCTGCAATCGCCAGACGCCATGGACGTGAAAGCGCTTGACGGCTGAGAGCAGTGCGGTCGCGGGCGACCTCCATCGCTCAGGCTGCGCGGTCAGCCCGGTGGATCAGGTCGGCAATGCTGCGAAGCTTGCGATCACCGGCGAGGTAGGACAGCCCGCGATGGACATGAAGGCGCAGCTGCTGGCCGATCAGCTCATCATCATCGCCCAGACCGTCTTCGAAGCAACGCTGCTTGACCAGGGCAAGCAGGATATCGGCGTAGCGGCCCCCGAACACATCCCACGTCATTTCGAGATTGCTATCGGCCGGGATCTTCGCAGGCGGGGGAGGGATCGCCTCGGCGAGCGAAGTGCAAAGCGCCCAGCGCGCCAGAACATTCATATGTTCGATTCCGGTATGTCGCTTCAGACGAGCGAGTTGATCTCGTGCTGTCTGTGAAAAGCGGATCGACCTAACTGACATGTATAGACTCGCTAGTGGCGTTCACTTCGCTGAAATAGCCGGGCTCAACACTGGTCGTCCCGCGTTCTTCATCGAACTGTAGATGGTATGCGCGGCCGACGAATGGCTTAAGCGCTTCGAAATAACCGCCGGCGATTTCCTCGTCGGTCGACAGCAAGATCACCTGATGGCTGGCCAGCGGAAAATAATGGGTGACCAGGCGTCGGCGATGCGAGCTGTCTAGCCGGCCAAGCGGCGTGTCGATCACCGTGGGCAGCGGCCGGCCCGATGCGCGCGCCAGGCCCCAAAGAACCGAAGTCGCGAGTAGCTGACGTTCGCCTGCCGATAAGCGATCGGGCGGCAAGGGGTTACCGTCGCGGCCCGTCAGCGCTAAATGGAAAGTTTCCGGGTCGATCCGCAGGCTGGCGACTAGCGTCTTTTTACGCAGCAGTTGCTGGAAGCTGTCAAGAACGAGCGCCTCGATACGCGCCAGATGGCGGCGGATTACCGCATCGCGAAACTTGTCGAGCGTCTCGCGCACCTTGCTCACATGCAACAGCACGCGGGCGCGGTCGTCCTGCGCGAGCTGAGCTTCCTTGTCATCGGCGGTGAAGCGCGAAATTTCGGCTTGGGCGCGCTCAAGGTCGCGTCGCAACCGGTCGAGCTGCTCGCCTTCGGCCTTTTGCTCCGTCTGCAGAACCGCCGCGCGGGTGATCAAATCATCGCGCTCAGATGACAATGCAGTCAACGCTTCGGCGGTCGGCACCGCTGCGACCTGGTTGCGCGCATCCTCGAGCGCGATCCACGCCCTGTGCTGGTCATCCAGCAGCGACGGGAGCATTGCACGCGCGGTGTTCAGTTCTGCTTCGGTCAGCTCGCGCAGACGATCGCGACCAACATCGCTCATGCCCAGACGCGGCAATTCGACTGCATTGCGGCGACTGGCACGGTCTTCGCGGAGAAAATCCGACAACGCTTTGAGTACAGATGAGCTCGGTTTCTGTTTAGTAATCGTTTCAATGATCTCGGCGTCACGCTTCGACAGCAATTGATCGGTCGCGAGCGCTTGCGCCGAAGCAGTCTCCATGCGGCTTTGTTGGGCGGTCCGTTGCAGCAATGGCCCCACCAGCAAAAGTGGCGACGCCCCAGCGGCGGCGTCGCGCAGCGTACGCTCAGTCGAACGAAAATGCGCTTCGGCGGTCGAGAGTGTCCGTTCGAGTTCGCCTCGCCGTTCATAGAGATGGCCGCCCTCTTTTCGAAAGCGCTCCTCTAGTCGGGCTCGCAAATCTTGCATGCGAGTGAGGTCGGCTTCACGCTTGGCATGCGCAGCATGGACGATGTCGATGCGCTCGCGCAATTCCTCACGCCGTAGCTCGAGCACTTTGAGTTGGTCCTGCTCTTCCTGCGGCCGCACTTCCATACGCCGTCGGCGTTCGATCACCGACAGGTCTGAGCCGAGCTTCTCGACGAGGTCGAGCCCCAGCAAATTGTAAACCGCGGTTTCGATTAGTCCCGCCGAGCTGCGCGGGTCGGCATAGGCCTCGATCTGCTCGCCATCGAACAGGAACAGGTGGGCTATGCGGGAAGGCAGGAACTCCTCCACCTGTTCAGCCCAATGGTCGGTCGCCATCGCGTCGAAGCGATGATTGCGGATCACCTCAAGCTGATCCTTGCAGGTCTTGGGCGTGCGCCGCCAGCTACGCTTGACGTGATAAATTTGCTCCTCGCCATGCGACATGTGGCGAAAGCGCAGTTCGATCATTGCGCTCGTCGCGCCGTTACCCCGGTGGATCGAGCCCTCGAGATATTGCTCGTAGCTCATGCCCTCGCGCCGGGACGGTCGAGCAAGCTGGCCATACAGGCACAGCTGAATTGCGTCGAGTAAAGTGGTCTTGCCCGCGCCGTTGAGGCCACCAAACAAGATGATCGGCTGCTCCGGCGAAGGCGGTGTCAGATCGACGACCACCCGGCCACCATACTGGCCAAAATCATGCAAAGTGAGCTGATCGATAATCACGCGATGTCCGCCGCCTGATTAGCTGCGTCCTGTTTTGCTTGTTGGCGCGTGCGTGCGCGATCAGTTGCGTCAGCCTCATCCTCATAGAATCCGCGCTCAATGGCACGTTCGAGCTCGCCGAACACGCCAGCGCGGCGGGCCATCACGCGGTGCTTGCGCTCGATTGAGAGCAATTGCCGCGTGAGCTCGAAGTGGAGGGTGTCGCCGCTGATTTCCTTCAAGAGCTCGATATCCTCGGCATTGAAGCTCATGCCGTCGTCGAGCCGCCCACCCGGATACGGCTTGTCCATTATTCGCTCATAGAGCTTGGGTAGACTATCTTCGATTTCATGCTTCTCTACTACCCAGATCCGGCGGATTTCCTCAAGTTCCGGGAGCGTGATTAGTTGGAGACCAGCCATTTCCTCAGGGCCATGGATCTGCACATGCAGCTGTGCGGCGAGCAGGTCCTCAAGCCATTTCTGTCGCGCCGCTTGCGTATAGGGTCCCGGCACCAGCTGGTCGTTAAACAGTTGGACATGCCCGCTCATCCGCCGGAAATCGCGAAGCGGCCGGTCGTCGGGCACATCCAGCGCGTTGCGCAGATCGAGCAGCGGCTGCATCCACTCCTTGTCGGTGTCGTTCTGGATCATGGCCTGCATCGACCGGTCCTGGTCGACCAACGTGCAAACCCAGCAGCCGAAACGGCTGTCGCCGCAGCTCGGGGTGGTCGAATCGATCACCAACGGACATTCGCCATCGGCCGAGGCGCCTTGATATAGCGTCAGCAAATCCTTGTTGTTGTGACCCCAGGGATTGCGACGCTGCATGAGGAAAGTCCACACATCATCATTCGACCAGTCGGCGATCGGGCTATAGACATAGGCGTTGGGCAAGGTGGTGTTGGGCGACAGCTTCGCTCGCACCTGCTTGCCCTCGAGCCGAGTCATCACATGGTTGCGCGCCGCGCTTTCCGCCTTGCGCGTTCCAAGCACGATGATCGCCTCGCCATTGGCGCGCACGACTTCGCCGATAAATTTGTTTGACGGGTTAATCTTGAGCCGCTCGGTGCACCATCGAAACCGCGGACGCGGTGCGGGATAGCCGCGGCCGATGAGGTTGACCCAGAAACTGTTACGCACTTCCGGTGTCAGCCGGTGCGGCGTCAGTGGAATGCCAGCAGCCTTAGCGGCATCGCCCATCTTGTCGAGAGAGTTCTGCACCCAAGTCGCGACGATCGGATTTTCAACCAGCGTGTCGGTGCTGATCGCATAAACTGGCTTGATACGCTCGTCCGCGGGCAGCGCGACCATCGCCATCCAGATCAGCTGCAGTACCGCAGAGCTGTCCTTGCCGCCGCTGTAGCCGACCACCCAAGGGATGCCGTCGGCGCGGTACATGGTCTGAATCTCATCGATCAGCGCGGCGATAGTCGCCTCGAAACCGAGTTCGTTAAAGGCGCTTTTGCGCCGCGGCTGTTCAGCCATCGCGGCGTTCTCCTAGTTGATGGGCTTCCTCGGCACGGGTTTCTTCCGCGGTGAGATTGATGCCCAAATGGTTCTTGATGGCGTTGGTAGTGAGCAGGACGTTCTGCTGCGCCTTCGATACGCGCCCGCCGATCATTGCGCGGCCCTCCCACAAGCTGGCATTGTTTCGCCGCCAGTCGATTGTCTCAATCTTCTTCAGCTGCTTCTTCCAATCCTTGGGCTGATGGTGGAGCAGGCTATTCCCGACTCGACCAAGCGCCTGGAGCACGACGCCGTGGCTGTGCAGAAAATCCTCGCGCACATCGCCGGCGGTGATTTTGGCCTGCTGGACCTGCGCCCATTGCGGCAGCTGTGCGCCGACCGCTCCCCAGAATTCCGCCGCGAGCTTGGCGCGCTCTTCTGCCTCTTCGAGCTCGACATTCTGCAGCAGCGCGGCGGTAGCGGTGTAGATTGCGCTCAGCGTGAACAGCCGGCGTGATCGTGGTGCGAGCGTGGTGCGCTCCATTTCAACGACGTCGCGAAACACCGGCGCGCGCGAGACAACCAGCTTAGCAAGCAGCGCCTTGTCATCGCGGTGGTCGTATAACACGCCAAGGGATCGCGCCGGTCGGATCGCATAGCGATTGAGGTCAGCGAACATCTGCTGGCAGCGAGCTAAGCCCTGATCGAGGAAGAATACGACCGCGATGCTCTCGTCGCCGATCGACGGGTTCTCGCGCATCGCCATCTCGATCGCCGCGCGACGGTGTTGACCATCATTCAAAACGAATCGCGCTGACATCGGGATCCGCAGCACGCCCATCTTTCGCGATTCCGGATCATCGCCGAAAGGCTCAAACTTAACATCGGCGTCGACAGACGCTGTGATCGCGGAAAATACGTAATCGTCGGGGTTTTCGAGAACGTAGCGCGCCATTTCCGGCAGCCGCGCTTTGTTCAACTGGCGTTGAGCGCGCAGCTCAGGTACCATCTCGTCTTCGTTGAAGAGAAACAGTTTCGGCAGGAGCCGGAGCGGGCACATCGACACGTAAAATTCGCGGCTGGCCTGGACGCCTCGGATTGCCGGAAAGGCATATTCGAATCCTGCTACCATGAAAGTATCGACGTGCGCTCCCTCTGGACCTACACTCGCGATTGTGGCACTGTTTGTCAAACAGGAAACATACTTTGTTTGGCAAATGACATCATATTTTGATTGCGCTGCGACTGCACCGATCGACCTCGACGCGAGAACCGCACTGCTGCGCTTTACAGATCTAGAGTATGGCAATGCGGGTAGTCGTACCCACGAATTCGGCGTTCAGGCTAAGCGAGCTGTGCAGTCCGCGCGCGCGCAGATCGCTGAGCTTGCTGGCGCTCGCGCTGACGAAGTGATCTTCACGAGTGGCGCGACCGAAGCCAACAACCTCGCCATCCTGGGACTTCGCGCGCATGGCGAAAGGACTGGCAGGCGCCATATCGTCACCACCGCGATCGAGCATAAGGCAGTGCTCGAACCCGTCCAGGCGCTGGTAGCCGCCGGCTTCGAGGCGACGATTGTCGCGCCCAGCACCGACGGGCGCGTGAGCGCCGACGACGTGCTGACGGCGGTTCGGCCTGACACCCTTTTAGTGTCCGTTATGCACGCCAATAACGAAACTGGAGCGTTGCAGCCGATTGAGGCGATCACCAGCGGTCTAGTCGGTACAAACGCACTCTTCCATGTCGATGCTGCCCAGAGTTTCGGCAAGCTGCGGGGGCCGCTGACCGATCCCAAGATTCATATGATCAGCGTGTCGGGCCACAAACTATACGCGCCTAAGGGTGTCGGCGCACTGATCGTTCGACGCGGAGAGACCAAGGTTCCGCTTGCTCCACTGACCTATGGCGGCGGGCAAGAACGGGGCCTTCGTCCGGGAACCTTGCCGGTCGCCCTGGTCGCCGCATTTGGCGCGGCATGCGCGGCTGCGTCGCGTGATGCAGACGCCCGCGTCGCGCGATGCAGCGAAATTCGCCAGCATCTGCTCCATGCCTTCGAGCCTCTTGGCGCGATGATCAACGGTTCGTCCGATAATGGTTTGGCATCAACCTTAAACATCAGCTTTCCTGGCCTAGACTCCGAGGCCGTAATACTCGTGCTCAAAGACCTAGTCGCTTTGTCAAATGGCTCCGCCTGCACCTCAGCGAGCTATGATCCCAGCCATGTTCTTGTAGCTATGGGCCTGTCCGACGATCGCATCGATGGCGCGCTTCGCTTCTCCTGGTGCCACATGACCGAAGAACCTAACTGGGAGGTCGTGGCCGCGCGCATCCGAAGCCTGAGCTGATTGCCAACATTGCTCTGCAAGACGCCTCAGTCAGTCCCATTCTGCCACGCCGCTTAGGCTACCCCTGAGCGTCGGCTTCAGCCGGCGCGTGGTAAGCGTCAATATCGATAGATCTAGGTTGCTCGTGCAGGCTGAGGCCCGCTAGTTGGGTGGTGTCGAGAATCGGCATGGGGAGACGCAAATGTACATGTCGGAGCTCGAAGTTAGGAAGGTGTCGGTAGACGACATTTTCCTCGATCCTAATAACCCTCGCTTTTGGTCAGAACAGAATACGCGCGAAATTCCCGATCGACGCATCCCCGACGAAAAGGTGCAGGCGACCGCGCGAACCAACATCGACCGCCATGGCATCGACGATTTGTTCAACAGCATATTGCGCAACGGCTTCCTGCTGCTTGATCGAATCGTGGTGCGCTCGATCGAGGGGCATGACGGAAAATATGTGGTTGTCGAAGGCAATCGCCGGTTCCGTTCGCTGACGAAGCTGCGCACCGCGATCAAGGAAGAAACAATTGCTGAGGAAGGGATCGACGATGATTACCTCGCTCGCCTGCTCGAGGAAACTACGGCTATCGAGGTCTTAATCTACAAGGGCTCCGGCACCGATGACATTTCTTGGATGCTTCAGGGAATTCGTCATATCAGCGGTATCCGCGATTGGGAGCCGGCGCAGCGCGCAAAGCTCGTTGCCAAACAGATTGACGATGAGGGCAAGACCTTCCGGGCAGCCGGCCAGCAATTTGGCCTGTCCCCACAAGCTGTCGGGCGACTTTACCGGACCTACAAGGCGCTTGAGCAGATGCGAGCGGACGATGAGTTCGGCGGCAAGGCGCGCAATGATTATTTCTCGCTATTTGAAGAGGCCTATCGCAACACCACCCTGCGCGAGTGGCTCGGATGGGATGAGGAGCAGCGGAAATTCACCAATGAGGATCGCATCAAACGATTCTACTCGTGGGTCTCGCCTGACGACGAGCATGAGGACAAAGCCCGACGTATTCACAACCCCAAGCAAATCAAGGAACTCGCGTATCTCATCGAGAATCAAAAGAACTCGCTGATTACGGAATTTGAGAACCACGAAACAGGTATTTCCGAGGCATATGGCCGCGCAACAAGTGAAACTAAACCGCAGGATTGGCGTAAAGCGGTCGAGCGTGCGCGCACGCTTGTTGGTGATCTTCCCCAGTCTGCGATTTTTGATGATACTAAGGATTTCATCGCCGAGCTCGAACGGCTGAGCAGCGAAATCGACAAGCGTTTGGACATGGCGCGGAAGCAGCTGGATGAGTGATGTCCGTTACGGTGCTCTCGGCGATGCCAAGAAGGCCGTGAGGGCATATATTCACGAACATCTTGCGATCTCAGTGGCATCGGTCGATGCCGAACCAGCGTTTCAGCTGGAGGTCGATTTTGCGCGCTTCCTCCGCACCCGGGGAGTTGAGGAGAATCTGGCGTCGGAGTTGTCTGCCGAGCAATACGCTCTGGTCGAACGCAAGGTCAGCGACCATGTCAATCGCTGGTTTGCTCACGGCCTAGCGCCACCTCTCGGATTTCAGGTCGACAACGAGAAAACGATCATCACATGGCGGCATGACCGCTACGAAGAGCTGACCGGCCACGTTCCTATTCCCGAGACACATTTCAAAGCGGCTGGATGGATTGCTGATCACCTCAACCGCGCATTTCTGCTTCCGTGCGCTTGCTATCTGCGCGCCTTGGGCTGCGATCCTATTTTCATTACGGATGGCGCGCGTGATGAAGGCATCGATCTCATCGGTCTGATACGTGGCGGCCCGCTGCGATCAATGGTGCTCTATGTTCAGGCAAAGTCTCAATCGCGAATGTCTGGTGACGAGCTGCTTCGTGAATTCTCGAAGTTTGCGAGCCTTCCGCAAACCGACAAACATCTCCGCTACCTCGATGCCCTTGGCGTCAGTCGCCTGAAGGACGGCGCCAGCTTCGTCTATCTTTGTCTTGTAAATGGAGACTTCGACTTTGCGGCCGAAACCCATGGTCGCAACCTCGGGGCCCTTCTCCGGTCGCGGCGGCAGATCGCCGACCAATTGTCCCAGCACTACAGTCAAGACCGTCTCGATCAGCTTGGACAAACGATTGTCATGCCGACCGGAGCCGATCTCGGACGTAATCTCGCGCCGGTTTTGTCACCCTGATCCAGCCCGCAGGCAATATTAGCAGGCAGCGGTAGCAGGCATTTCGCCTTTAAGAGGAGGCCAGATGCCTGGCCCTTTGAATTGCAACCGTTCGAATATTTCGCGAGGCGTCAGAGCCTCGTCTTCTGAGCCATATTCGGTACGCTCATCGTCACTTTCGTGGTCGATCCACGCCATCGCTTGAATGAGATATAGGATAAGGACCGACACCGAATAGAAACGGTAAATTCGGCAACGTGACTTAGCCACGTCGACCCAATCTTCATGGCCAGGAGACTCATCGCCGCCGTGAAAAAGAAAGTTGCGGAACTCTCGCGCTAGCTCGGCAGCGGCGACAAGCGTGCTGCTGCCATACTTCTGCTCAATGCGTTCGCAGCGTTCCGTCATGAGCTCGCCCATACGGCAATGAGTTAAGGCGAGCTTAACTAGGTCGCTAACTCCACGGAACCGTTGACTGAGTTCGGGCCTCGACTCGAGCAACCGGCGCCCTCTTTCGCCAAATCGTTGCTCTTTAATTAGCCTCTTCAGCTCGTCTGATGCTGTCTCTGAAACCGTGGCTTCGTAGGCTTGCCACAGAAAATTGAATATGGTTGCGGCAGCGACATACTTGGATGCCATTTCACTCTGCCCATATTCATAGTCGATTGTCGGCTCGCAGAGGGCGAACACCATCGGGTCTTCGACATACCCAGTGTCCGCCTCGACGTCGTCAATGCTCGCCGCCATCCGTAAACCGTAGAGCACGCTCTCCCATCGAGAGGGGTCACAAACCGCAATTTCCTCCTCATGAATGTCCCGGATCACGCGATAAAGTTCGGCGATATGCTCGCGAAGAGGCAAAAGGCGCGCGCGATGGCAGTCGTCGCGCCCACAGGTACAAACGACGGCATGCTCCGCAGGGTCGATGGCGTGATAACGCTTGGTGAGATGCCCATTCTCACCACGCACCCATTTTGCGTAGCTCTTCTCGTCGCGCATAGATACATATAGGGAACGAAATCCGGCACATGGCAAGATATTTTCACGACCCGAGCAAGGCGACTGGTGAAGATGTTGCGCGCTCCCGGTGCATTGAATGCAGGTCGGGCTGGACCGTCCATCGTCGTCCAGCCTTTTCCACGAGTCCAAATCGTGCTAATGATGGCTACGGCGATTACTCAAGTCCATGAATTAATTGAGAAATCAAGCGCCTAGGCGGTGCCCCAGAAAGCTCTTCTGCCCCTTCGTCCATGGTTGTCCATGCAGGTCCGATAGCGTCCAGAATTCGAACGATTTTATGTCTTTAGCTGGGACCAATGAAGACGTTCTGGGGCATTACATTCCCAACATGATTCCGCGTTCAACCCGAGCATCGCGTGGCGGCTGTCGACAAAGTCTTGCCATTTCGAGTCTCATGCCAGAACGGCCGCTCACGCTGAAACCCGCCATTTGCACGCATTCGAGCCGCCAGCCAGCTACGCACCCGTTTCGGCTATTTGACGGACCAATTGTTGATCCCGGAAGCTGCCGCCCGCGGAGGTCACATGGCGACTGGCATAATCCATTGTTCGAGGATACTGCTGATAGTCGCTATTGGTGGCTGTCCTCATTATCACTGGTGAAACGGACTATGGGATATCGAAAGTCCACAGTCTGTTCGTTACCGCCCGCAGGCCGTCGAGACTGCCATCTTCGAACTCGCCATCTGAAACAAGCAGAACATCCAGATTTCCGGCCTGCTCGCGGAGTCCTAACAACTGCCTTCTCAACTGTGTCATGCTTGTGCCGTTATCGCATGCAAGCCTGATAGCGTGTGTTTCTATCTGCCTTGCCAACCGCTGGTGTAGTTCGGATTTGCCCGCGAAAAGGACGAATTCGTCCTTCAGTAGGCCAGCATCGGCCCAAAGCTTTAGTGTCGCAAGGGCCCGGGGCAAGCGGTCGGCAAAGCTCTGTGAGCAATCGATCACCGCGAGGGCAGGCCTCGCCGGGGTGACAAGAGCCTCGAACAGCACACGCTTCAGGTCTTTGAGGGCGGGCATACCAGGGCGCACGCCGAACATCATGCCCTTCTCAGACGTGATGTCGGCACGATCCATGTATTCCACGGTGAAGCGGTGCGGTGACAGGTTATTGTACTTCGTCAGCGTTGCCTGGTAATCTGTGGCGGTATAGGCGCTCTTCTCCGAAAACTTAGCATCGAGCACGATCATCGCCGATCCTGACGCGGTGTTATTATCGTAAATGGCAAAATCCGGCATCGTCGATCCGATCTTTGCCTTATATTGGAAAAAGACCCATGCGTCCGATCCTATTCTCGCCACCGGAGTGCTGGCGCCGGTATATCTCAGGTTCCAGACGTCGGGGCGATCAACCAGCCCAACATTTTCGAGGGTGATTGCGTATCCCGCGCCTTCGAGCGTCCGCAGAATGTAGCACAGGAGCCAGACCTCGAAGAGCTGTGGCAAATTGCGGAATACGGAAAGCTCGATCAAGGCGGCGATCCCGTCGAGGTTTGCCAGCAGGGTCGCAGTTATGCGCATCTGCTCGACGAAAATCGTGATCTTGTCTTTCTCTTCCGCATAGTCATTCAGCGATGCGTATCCGGCATGATGATTCGCGGTTAACTCGTCGCAGGCCATGTTCAACGCATTGCATTTTTCAGTCATGCCGCCGATAAATGGATCTTCGGTGTCTGGCAGAGAAGTCCTGATAAGCTCGACCTGTGTTCGCAGCAGCTCCACGACATCTTCATGATAGGTAATTTCGTCAGGCCTCTGCTGGTAGAAGTCTCCGTACCTTGACGGTCTCCAGCTACCTGGACGGCAAGTACTGGATGCCTCAAGCAGAACGTCTAGCGTGGTGGAGGCCTCCTTCCACATGTCCTCGAGCTTCCTATTGCCCCCCAGTCGTTTCAGCGCATGTCTGTCCCATTCCCCCATGATCTTGCGGTGTTGCGGTTTGAGATCTTCTAATCCTGGCAGCGTGGCGATGGTTCCTGTCGTGCGGGCGGCGTTGCCGTGGACTTCGAGGAACTCCATGACCTCGTTCAGCATGGAGATGGCCGGACCACGATCGTTCAGCACCCTGTCCAGCAATTGGGCATGCGAAATCTTCGGGATGAGTATGCCTGGCTTCTTGCGGACCTTATTCCTGTCCGCCTCCTCACCTTGAAGCTTCAGGTCCTGACACAGTGCTTCCCAGCCCTTTATGGAAAGAAGGTCAGCGAGTTTAGTGAGGGCGGTTCCCCGTCGTAAGCGGGTATCAAGGTTGACCATGAATTCTCCAAAGCCCCTATGGTGTGGATCGGCGAAGCTGTGCAGGCGGCCGGGCGCCGAGCGATAATTAGGCGACCAACTTCACTCACGAGCCAAGCTCCTTCGAACCGACGCTCAAGTGCTGGCCGCGCGCGCCCCGTCCCGAGAAGACCCATCAACCGCGCGCTTCGCCTTGTCGATCATCTCCACGACCCGTGGCAGCGCCACGAAGTCTTCGCCGTCGCGCAACAGGCGTTGCGCAACCGACAAGATGTCTTCCTTGTCCTGCGTGGACATGCGGAAATCCCCTACCGCACCGGGGACGCTCACGATGCCGCGAATGGTCGGCGTGACATCGTTCTCCCCCCGGACGCGAAGCCGCAATGCCGGTAGGGGGACGCGCGAGGCGCCCCACACACGCGGCGACTTCCCCTTGCAGCTAAGGTCGACCAGCCATGAGCCAGCAAGTGGCGCATTTTCGAACTGGTAGCCCCATGCGTTTCGAAAGTCGGCAATTCCCAGTTCCTCGTCAGAAGCGCCAGACTGGGATTGCAGTTGTTTCAGCGCCGCCTTCCCGCCATCTCCTAAACCGGTGTTATATGCCACTACGAAGACTTTTCCGAAAAGCTCGGGTGCCTCGCGACAGGCGGAAATAAGACTTCGCGCGGTGAGAGTCCTAGGCGTGATCGCGGGCGGGTCGAGTTCGCGCCGACGGATCTCCTGTTCGACCATGCGACTCGAAACCTGCGTGGTCTCAATTTGATCGTCCCAAAGCCGCTGGAATAGATCGCGCGTCTCGCCGACCACACTGGAGTCGTCCGTCAGGATGTTCGCCTCGACGGTGCCGCCCAGGATGTCGCCCTCTTGCGTCACCCCATACCTTGAGGGATTCGATGAGCCGATGATAACGGCAGCATCGGTGATGTAGAGCTTTGCGTGGAGACGGCGATGCGACCGGATTAACGCACCCACCTTGATGAGCTCCAGCAAGGCCTTCGGGTTGCATGCGGGTGAGTCGAACCTGCACAGGACCCGGATCTCCGGGCCACGGCGAAGCCCGAGCATCGAAGCGGCGCCCAAGCCCCAGAACGGGGCAGCGAGCGAGACGCGGCGTTGCCGAGCCTTCAGCCGTTTGAACTCGGCCGCGAGCTCGTGCTCTCGGATAAGCCTAATCATGCCGGGGGAGCCCATCGGCAGATCGATCCAGAAGATTTTGGCGGACATCCACAAGCGGGGGCTCGATGCTTCGCGTCTGCTCAGGCTCACCCTCCCAGAACCAACCCTGGGTCTCCCACTTCGCCCTGGTCCAGTCGTGCTTCAGAATCCGGGCAGCGAGGTGCACGATGCGGGCGTACCTCTCGGGCGTTCGCCCGGCTTCCTCCTCAAGCCCCTTGATTAGCGCCACCAGCTCGGCGTCATCCTTGTCCAAATCGTCCTCGGGGTTCATCCGGAGCGCGAGCTCAGCCCATATCCGTCGTGCGTCCTCCGGCGTGTCCACGTTAACCGCCTGTGCTATCAGTGACCGGACTGCATCGCGCCACTTCTCGCGTTGCTTGATCACGTTCTCCTCGGCGGACCGCCAACGGCTAGTGATCAGGACCCCGGCGAGCGTGATCAACGCGGCTAGTCCACCGCCCAACAGGCCAGCAACTAGGGTCTCACTCATCGACGACGCCATGCGATCTGCTCAACGGCGCGTCGTCCTCCGCGTAGTCGGGCCGCGCTCGCAACCTCGCCTCCAGATTACGGATGCGTTCTTGAAGTCGCTCGTTCTCGCGACGCGTCCGCAGCAGAGCGAACACGGCGGCGAAGACGGCGATCGCGTAGATAGCCAGCGCCCATACAAAGATAACGGAATTGCTCATTTCCGGTCTTCCCCTGCGATGGCTGCCTGCGCCTCATCCGCGGCGGGCACCGCACAGGCGGATGCGGTACGACGCATGTCGGAAAGAAGCACTTGTGCCTCCGCGGGCGTCAGCTTAGCGTTCGGCGTCTCGTCCTCCAGATATCCAAGGGCACCGGCGCAGAGGGCCTGTCGCCTTTCGCTGGCGAGGCGTTCGCGTGCTAGCACTACCGCATCGGCCTGCTGGATCCTCTCGTTCTGGAGCCGAATCAGCGCCTCGCTGTGATTAAAGTAAGCGACGCCGCCGGCGATCGGCGCCGTTGCCGCCGCCGTTATGAGCGCCGCTATTACCACGTCTGTGAATCTATTACTTCCAGCCAGCTTCCCATCCTCCCCTCGGATTGTCGATCGTCGATCGGGCAACGCAGCGACCTTTGTCGTCGCGGACAATCGAGACCTACCTCTCAAAGACGATGCCGGAATTCAGGGACAAAACCAAGGACGATGGTGTTGGTGCAGTCTTGGGTGGGCAATAGCGATTAGGCTAGGCGCGAACGCCTGCTTCTGCTGATTGCGGTCATTCGGCAACTGCCTTGGTACTGGCGGCAATGTCCCTAGCGTCGTGAAGTTGGCCCCTCGCCAGAGGCGGGGAGCCGATTGGTCAAATTTCGGTACTCTTGGCGAGGGCAGGTTGAGGCGAAGCGGATTGGCACGATCCTCCAGCACGTGCGCCGCGCCACGGATGACCCGCTTCGAGAAGTCGTCGACTGCCAGAGGCTCCAGAGCGCGAAGGGTACCGGCACCATTGTGATCAGCTCCAAGGCGGGGCAGCCTTCACCAGCGGACGGTTCCGCGTGGGTTTCGGGCCTTGCCCCCCCCATAGCGCTTTGAATCCGGACTCAAATATAGTGCCGGAAAGGGAGCGGGGGCAGGTCGCCGACCGGGGCCGCTGTAAGAATATCGCCAACGGCATCTGCAAATTTTAGAGTTACAGGTAGGCCGTCTGCATACACGCAAGCATTGAAGTTGATTTTGGTGAGGCCAAGGACGTCGGTCATTACGCGCTGTAGATCGGCTTCGCCGCGATGAATTTCAACCAGCAGGGGATTGGGAACCTCCCAGCCGGGGTAGGTGGCAAGCCTGGCGACAAAGCCCTTCGTCCAGAGATATCCGAAGCGGTCGCCGGCGAGATAGGCCGTTCCGCGCTGCACTGCCGTCTTGCCTAGGCGGAGCAGTTTGAGTTCGTTGGTCGGCCGGATGCGCACGCCGACAAGTTGCGTCTCCGGCGGCACGGCCGACGAAAAGCCTTCCCATTCATCATTGCTGAAGCGGGCCTTGCCGTGAATGAACAGCTCGGCCGGGGGAATACCGTGCATATCGTGGTATGCCTCGACGATAAGCGTCATCAACTCCGCTGCTTTTTCTTTCGTCAGATGGAAGGACTTGTCTGCCTCCGAGTACCAGGGACCAACGGCACCGCGGAAAACGACCCCATCGCCGCTGTCGAGGAACATCTGAGCGCCGCAGCATGCATTTGCGCCGCCAAGGGCAGTATCGTCTTTCTTAAAAACCAGCCCGACATAGCAGACGCCGGGTCGAACCTCGGCCAGCCGCCACGGCTTGCCGCTCGATTTGAAGAACGCCGTCGTGCAGAGATTCCACGCAATCGTTGCTGGATCCTGCGTAGAACGGAACTGGCGTCCCTTATCGTCAACGAATTCGTCCGGGGTGAGGGTGGTTTCGCGGACGATTTGGACCACGGCCTTCTCGCTCAACAGCTTGGCCTTGAGTTGGTGGTGGAAGTTCAGTTCGAACCTGTAGATTTCCGCGGCGTCCACCTCTTCCTGGAATAGCGAGCCGGTCTCGAGAACGAACCGCCCAGCGCGCCGGCTCAGTTTCGCATCGCCCTTGCTCCGTTCGCCGCGCGGCACATTGGACTTGGGTCGGCCGAAGCGGTGAACATCTTCCGGGATGACGACGAACCACATGGTCGGTGGCGCTTCGCTCTGCCGAAGGTAGCGCCGAATCGGAGTCTCAAAGATCCCGACCGCTTTCGAGATTGCTTCGTGGCGGTTCTCGATACGGATCGCATCGGCCAGCGCTACGCCGTCTACCTTGATCTCGGTAATCGGACGTTCGGGCCATTTGGTGTCGAACACGGCTTCGAAGCCGGGCCAGCTGGCGTGGTGGGCGGCCTCTGAGTTGGCGGATGGAATATAACCCCGTGCGCGCTTCGCCCAAGTCCGAAAGCGCTCAATACCGCCCTCGGTCCCGATGACACCAACCCGCATTTCGGCCGGATGGGCATCGTCTGCCAGCGGGCCAAAGAGAAACAAACCGTCCTTTGGATGCTCCATGCGCTGCTGGTAGCCAAAGCCGAGGAGAGGCTCGGGCAGCTGAATAAGTCGGAGCGCCGCCATCAGGCTTCGACCTCGCCGAACTCATCCGCATCGAGGAAGTCGATGCCATCGTCGAGTTGGTCGGCGGCGGTGTCGGTCTCCGCCTCCTCCTCCTCGATCGCGATACTATCACCCACTATGCTCGTTGGGGCCTCAAACGCCATCAGTTCGCCCGCCACGACCATCGCGGCGCCAACTCCGAGCGGAATGTGGATATCTCCGTCTTCGTCGGCCAAAAAGCGGATATAAGCGTTGAGCAGCGTTCGCCACTGGTCGTTCCACCAGTTCTTGCAGAAGCTCTTGCGCAAGCGCGCCATCGTGGCCTTGTTTTCGACCGGCTTGATCCCGTCCTCTGTGAAGACGACTTGTGGCTTGAGCTCGAGATGCCATCGCCGGCCAACGACGGGGTGCATCGTTACCGCAAAGCTCCAATAGACTTTACGCTTTTCGCTGCGACCGCTCAGGCGCTTCCGCCGCTTTCTGCCCGTACGGTCCACAAAGGTGACCGTGTCCTTTTCGATCAGACCGCGCGGTACATACCAACCCGTGCTGTTCGCGAACGCATAGGGGAGGAGGCCCTTTTCGGTTGCAAAGCGTTCCCAGGCCTGTCGAAGCAGATTCGCGATCATGCGCCGCGCGTCGACACCGCGCAGTTGTGGAGATCCGCTGGCTTCTCCCGCAACGAACTTCTGCAGATCCACATCATATCCGTGCTCAACCGAAAGATCCGGTGTCTCGACTTCGATGATTTCACTGGCTTTGGCGAAGCCAAGTCCGAGCCTGTCCCAGGCGACCACCGGCGTGTTGAATCTGCCTAGCGCCTTCGCGACGGTCTTGGCGTCTGAGCCATAGCGGCTGAGGTATGCTTTGCCCGGGAGAGAACGGATTTGAAGCCAAGTGCCCTCAACGGTTTCAGGCTCCGCCGAAATCGCCGCGCTCTGCCGCAGCCGAAAGTTTCGGAACTCCGCAATTCCCTGCATGTGGTCTTCTTCGCCCTTAGTCACAGCGCGCTCGTCGAGCGCCTCGAAAAGGCGGTGCAATCCGTCGGCCCAGTTGCCGTTGAAATTGATCGCGTTGAGCCGGATCACCTGCTCGGGAAACTCGTCATAGGGGAGATCGTCCAGGCGCACCGGGATGATAAACTTCGGATTTTTCAGCTTGCGAGACGTCGCGACCGCAAGCGCGATCTCATCGAGCACGCCGGGCTTCTGGACAGAGGCACGTGATAGAACGAGGACGACGACCTCGGCGTAATCCTTGATTGCATCGCCAATATCACGCCAGAATGGCTCTCCGCCTATCAGGCGAAGAAGGTCGCTCCAGACATGGTACCCGGCACCGATCAGGCGGGTCCCGAGCCAAGCGGTAAACTCATTGTCTTCCGGATTGGCGTGGCTGATAAATACGGTTCGGCGAGTGAGGTCGGAACCGGCTTCTACTTCGTTCAGGAGGCTTGTTACATCAGTCATGGCTCACCATGGCTGTCATCATGGTGCTCGTCTACCCGTCTACTAAAGCATTTCGGCTTCTATTCGACATCCACCTACGCATCGAAGTTAGAGGATGCTATCCGGCCGCAGATCCGCCCCTTGGCAGTCAGCTAGCGGCCAAATCATTGAGGGCTATCCGACGTGTTATAAATGACCGGTTTATCCGAGACCCGTCGTTCATGGACAGGCGCGGGAGCGGCGGGAAAGTCCCCCTGACCAGGCGCGACCTGGCAGGCGCAAGGACCCAAACATTGCGTCCATGGCCGTCCAGCCTTTTCCACGAATTAAAAGCATGCTAGTGATGCCTATGGCGAGTTCGTAAGTCTATGATTTGACTGCGAAATCAATCGCTTAGGCTGCCCTGCGGAAAGCTCTTCTGGGCACCAATACTGGCTCTGGAGACGTCCAGCAGCATCCAGTAAGCGGCTGGTTTCACAGCATTTCTTGACCGAAAATCGCCAGACACCGTCCGGCGAAATCCGGCTAAGGGCAACAGCAGCGGCAACAAATGTTGCTCTTATTGTTGCCCTCGGATCGACCCGGCCTTGCTGGGAAAACGACCATGCTGACTTACATCCAGATCAATGCTGGCGCTACTGGCGGATTTTTGACCAAATTGCGACATTGAAGCGGTCTGCTTCTAAGGCCAGGTCTCGACGCATCCCGCCGTTCAGACAAACCAGTAAACTGTCATCCGCTCCCTGCCGGTAGCGTCAGTACGGTACACGTGGCGGCCTTATCTGAGGGAGAGGGTTTCGATTGCCAGAACGAGAGCGAGGCCGATCATGATCGCACCAGATATGCGGCCCACAGCTTTCGCTGCTTCGGGGCGCGTTTGCAGGACAGCCTTGGACCCGTAACCCACCACCAGATAGACGATCCCACAGTTGAGGATGTGAATGCCGCCTAGGCCGACAAGCTGCGCCGGAACCGGCCAGGCCGCATGGACGTCGGTAAATTGCGGTAGAAGCGCCAGGAACAGCAGGATAACCTTGGGGTTAAGGCCGCTCACTCCGAAGCCTTTCACGGCCCAATGGCGCCAGCCTTTATCTGGCGCGATCGCGGCACTCTGGGGAACGGGTGGATTTGTTAGAAGTCCGATACCCAGCCAGAGCAGGTAGGCCGCACCGATCAGGGTCAGCCCTGTCAGCGCGAAGGGGATCGCCGCAATGAGGCCGGCGATACCGGCAGCGACGATCAAGGTCGCCAACAGGTGGCCTAACAGGAGCCCTCCTACCGCGGGTATCACAGCGCGATGGCGCAAGCCTGCCGAAATGGCGTAGGCCCAGTCCGCGCCGGGAGTGAGGACGAACATCATCGATACCGCCCAAAAGGCGGCGAGCAGTGCCAAGTTCACAGCGTGGTCCCAATGTGCCTGCAGCGAAGGCAGGGGCAGAAATATAATCTGCCAAGTGCTCAGGAATGGCGCACAGTCGCGCCTCGGTCACTTCAAGAAGCATTGCTCATTTGCGCGCCGCCAGACGATATTCTTCCGCCTCTGCCGGGAATGTTGCCGATCTGACGTCTTGAGCGAAGGCCTCGATCGCGTCCGAGACGGTTGATCTGAGATCGGCGTAGCGCCTGACGAATTTCGGAGTCCAATCGAACATACCCAGCATGTCCTCGGTCACAAGGATTTGCCCATCGCATGCAGCGGATGCACCGATGCCGATCGTGGGGCAGGATACCGACTGCGTGATCTCCGCCGCGAGTTCCGGCGTCACACCCTCGACCACCATTGCGATGGCACCAGCAGCGTCCGTCGCCCGTGCCTCTTCCAGCACACGCGCGCATTCTTCCTTGCTGCGCCCACGGGCTTTGAAGCCGCCGTCGAGGTGAACGGCCTGAGGTCTCAGACCAACATGACCGATGGCAGGAATTCCGCGTCCGGTGAGAAATGCGATGCTGTCAGCAACACCGCTTGCCGCTTCGACCTTGACGGCCTGAGCACCTGTTTCGCATAAAATACGGGACGCTGTATCGAAGGCCTGTTCGCACGATCGCTCATAGGAGCCGAACGGCAGATCAATCGCCACAAAGGCGTGCGAACTGCCCCGGACTACGGCCTGGCCGTGCAGGATCATCATCTCCACTGTCACGCCGACGGTGGTCGGCAGCCCGTGCACCACCATGCCGAGGCTGTCGCCGACCAGAAGCAAATCGCAATGCGGGTCGAGGAGTTGCGCCATCGGCGCTGTGTAAGCAGTTAGGCATACGATCTTCTCGCCACGTTGCTTGCGAACCCGCAAGGATGGAGCAGTGACCCGCTGAAAGACTGATTGCTTCGACATCAACAGATTCCTCGCTCCCGCCGAGGTTCCGGCGGTCTGGTCGTTGCAAGCAATCTTTAGCTGATAAATCGCGCTATGTGCTTGCGATCTTGTCGCTCTCGGCTCAGAAATCTGGCATAATCTTATCGATATTTAATTAGATGAGGCATATTATGCCAACCAGTCTGGACCCCATTGATCATCGCATCCTCCGGACGCTCCAGCAGGACGGACGTCTTCCTAATAACGAGCTGGCCAAACGGGTCGGCCTCTCTCCTTCACCGTGCTTGCGACGAGTTCGCCTACTGGAGGAGAATGGTGTGATCGAACGCTACACGACCGTGATCAATCCAGCGAAGGTCGGGTTCGGAATGACGGTTTTCGCCCGCGTCTGGCTTACAGGGCAGGATGAGGATCAGGTCGACCGATTCATTCAAGAGGTCGGCAAGCTGAACCAGATCGTGGAATGTCATCTAATGGCCGGCGATTGCGATTTCCTGCTTCGTATCGTGGCCGAAGATCTGGAAGGGGTGCGGCGGTTTCAGAGTCAGCATCTTGCGCGCATCAAAGGCGTTCAGAGTATCAAGACCGACATCCCCATGCAGCGAGTCAAGGACCAGCGAGAAATCCCCTTGTCACCGGACACCCGTTCGTAAACGTAGCGAAGATCGGTGCTGGGGCCGCGTCCGCAAATGGCGGGTTACAGATCGATTGTGTTGAAAAACTCGGCCTTGCAATGGTTCTAAAGTATTGATCTGTAATTGCAGAGCTAGTCGGTGTTGATCCCTTGAGGGTTTCATGGATCTGTCCGCACTGGCCGAGCCGAAGCTTGGTCGTGCTATATCGGGTCTCACAAGAACGAGCGTTGCATTGATTCGAAGCGGGCTGTGACGCCCATCGGACTACTTCGCAGATCGCTCGTCCCTGCGTTCCCTCGCGGGACACCGCCCTCGGATCAGCTTTGGAGCCTCACCGCTGGCAAACAGCTTTTATCTCATTTCAAGCCTGGAACAAGGTGCCATCGCGCAGCATGGCATGCATGATGACCGCCAGTCGGCGGGCAAGCGCGACACGAGCTTTTTTGAAGCCACGGCGTTTCACGATCTTCATGGCCCATGTTTTCATGTCAACGGCGGTCAGATTCCAGGCCATCGGGGCGGAGTAAAAGCAGGCCACTGTTGATGCGGGCCTGACGATATGAAGAGGGCCCCGATCGGGGCCCTCTTCATATCGTTGTCGTCATTGATCAGGTGGCGGTGATCTCGCCAGTGTCCGGGTCGACGACCGGAGTGGCCTGGTTTTGCTCCGCCCCGGCAGCACGGCGGCGG
>NZ_JAHRGM010000028.1 GCF_019097845.1 Sphingobium sp. AS12
CCTACGACAACGCCTTAGCCGAGACGATCAACGGCCTTTACAAGGCCGAGGTCATCTGGCGGCAGCGATCATGGCCAAGCGTTTCGGCCGTGGAAATGGCAACGCTGCGCTGGGTCGATTGGTACAACAATCACCGGCTCTTCGGCCCTATCGGGCACATCCCGCCCGCTGAGGCCGAAGACAATTACTATGCAGCCCTCGAGAACCTCGATATGGCTGCATAGCCCAATGAAAACTGCCTCCTGAAAACCCGGGGCGCTTCACCTGGCACGCCTGCCGACTTGGACCAAACCGTATCCATCGACAGCAGGTTGACGAAGAAGTCGTTGGTCAGAGTCCCCGGACGGTTCGTGAACATGCCCGCATTGGACGCGTCAGCATTTGCCCCCAGCGCGCGCATGCCGCCGACCAGCACGGTCATTTCGGGGACGGTAAGGCTCAGCGTGCTCGCCTTGTCGACAAGCGATTCAACCGGCCCCAGATCGGCATCGGCCGCGTAGTAGTTGCGGAAGCCATCGGCCTTGGGCTGGAGGTAACTGAACGAGGCAGCGTCTGTTTGCGCCTGCGTCGCATCGACCCGGCCCGGTGTGAACGATACTGTCACGGCTTGGCCGGCTGCCGTCGCGGCCTGCTCGATAGCCACATTGCCGCTCAGCACGACGAGGTCGGCAAGGCTCACTTTCTTACCGCCGGTCGCTCCCTTGTTGAACTTGGCGCGAATGATTTCGAGCCGTCCAAGAACCTTTGCCAGTTCTGCGGGATTGTTCACCGCCCAGTTCTTTTGGGGTTCAAGCCGCAGGCGAGCGCCATTGGCGCCTCCGCGCATGTCGGTTGCGCGGAAGGTTGAGGCCGAAGCCCAAGCCGTGCGTATTACTTCCGCAGTGGTCAGCCCCGAACCCGCGATCTCCGCCTTGAGGGCGGTGACATCCGCATCACCGATCATTGCATAGTCTGCCTTGGGCAGGGGATCCTGCCAGGTGAACGTGACGCCGGGCACGTCCTTGCCGAGATAGCGTGCCTGCGGACCCATGTCGCGGTGGGTCAGCTTGAACCAAGCGCGGGCGAAGGCATCGGCAAAGGCTTGCGGGTTCTTCTGCCAGGCCTGGGTGATTTTGCGGAAGCCGGGGTCTTCGCGCATCGAAATGTCGGTGGTGAACATGATCGGCGCGTGCCTTACGTCAGAGCGATGGGCATCGGGCACGAGGTTCGCCGCCGCCGGGTCTTTCGGGATCCACTGTGTCGCGCCTGCCGGGCTCTTGGTTTTTATCCATTCGAAACCGTACAGATTGTCGAGATACTGAGTGGTGAAGGCAACCGGGTTCGCCGACCATGCGCCTTCAAGCCCGCTGGAAACCGTGTCTTCAGCGTTGCCCTTGCCACATTTGTTGGCCCAACCAAGGCCCTGCTGTTCGATCGGTGTCGTTCCGGGATCTGTAGCAACGCACTCTTCCGGCTTGTGGGCGCCGTGTGCTTTGCCAAACGTGTGTCCGCCAGCGATCAGGGCTGCGGTTTCATCGTCGGTCATCGCCATAGCGCCAAAGGCGCGGCGGATATCGGCGGCGGCAGCAAGCGGATCGGGATTGCCATTGGGACCTTCGGGATTGACGTAGATCAGGCCCATCTGAGTGGCAGCGAGCGGCCCTTTGAGGTTGCCCTTGGCATCGCGACGCTGATCCATCAGCATCTTGGTTTCCGGACCCCAGAAGACCAGATCGGGCTGCCAGGCATCTACCCGGCCGCCGGCAAAACCGAGCGTCTTGAATCCCATGTCTTCCATGGCTACGTTTCCGGTCAGGACCATCAGATCGCCCCATGAAAGCTTCCGGCCGTATTTCTGCTTGATAGGCCAAACGAGGCGGCGGGCCTTGTCCAAGCTGACATTGTCGGGCCATGAATTGAGCGGCTCGAAGCGCTGTTCGCCGCCGTCCGAACCACCCCGGCCGTCACCGGTACGATAGGTGCCAGCGCTATGCCAGGCCATGCGGATGAAGAAGGGGCCGTAATTGCCATAGTCGGCAGGCCACCACGGCTGCGAAGTGTGCAGCACCTTGCGGATATCGGCCTTGACCGCATCGAGATCGAGCGAGGCAAATTCACGCGCGTAGTTGTAATCTGCGCCGTAGGGGTTCGACTGTGCTTCGTTCTGGCGCAACGCCGAGAGGTCGAGGCTCTTGGGCCACCATTCCTTGGTACCAGGCGTGACAGCAGTTTCTGCCTGAGCAGGGCTTATCAGCGCTACGGGCGAAGTGGTCGCGACAAGCGCGACAAGAGCGAGGGTACGGAATTTCATGAGAGAGCTCTCCACCTGTTCGGCCTGGTCGATGCCAGGTTGGCCATTCTGCTAACTCCCGCCAGCGAGTGCGCCCAACGGAATAATAATATCACAGTCATCGACAAAAGCACTCACCGGACAAGTTTTGAGCTAGTTTATCGATTCAAGAAGGCGCGCGTGGGTCGCCAACTGTTATCGAGTGAGCGCTTCGCGGTGCATTGCCGCCGCATTCGACCGACAGGCTGCCCTAACCACGTCGTCTGGAGCCCAGACGCTACCAACAACGCTGGTTATCGATTGTCGGGGAGGCTCGCGGCCGATTCCTCTAGGCGAAATGAAGCGCGTCCAGCGCGATATCTCGCTTCGCGAGACCGCCAACGAATAGTGCAATGACCGTACCGGCGTTAGCCGGTCAGTTATTCAGCGATGTGAGCCTTATCCCGAGCCTCGGCAAAAATCGCCAAAAATTCATCTTCAGTCTTACGGCCAATGGCGAGGAGGCTTTCGACGAGGAACGCAGGTGTGCCGCGGATACCGAGACCGAAGGCAAGATTGGCGTCCTGATGCAAACGGTTCAGAAATGCCTGGCGCTGGTCTTTCAAATCCTTCGTGGCCTGTTCCCAATCCGCGCCTATATCGTGTCCGATATCGCGCAGCACTGCCTCGTTCAGCGGTATGTGCATTGCCATCGTACGGTCGTGATAGGCGGGATAAAGACTCTGTCGGTCCATCGCGAGGCCGACCAGGGCGGCACGCTCCGCCATTGGCCCGAAGAAAGCCAGATCGCGATACTCGATCCGCACGTCACCGTCATGCTTCACTGCGGCTGCAAGTATGTGCGCGGTCACCTTGCAGATCGGACAAAGGAAATCATTGAACGCAACGACGGTCACCGACCCATCCGGGTTCCCAGCCGACCGACTCGTCCGCTGGTCTGCGGCGGTTTGATCTCTGCCATTTGAAGACATGTCCTGTGCCAAAGGCGCAGTTTCGCGAAGTACCCAGCTTCCGAGCCATCCCACTGCGGCAAATCCGCTCAGCATGGCAAAGTCGCGGCGGCTGAATGCCTTTCGCGGAGATGCATCTCCTTGATCGGGGGGAACGTCAGCTGGCACCATTGCTCGATATCCTGACGCGATTTGATGGAAAGCGCAGCACGGCGGCAAAGCCGGCATCATCCGGACGAAATTCCAGAACGCCCTGCGCTGGAGCGATTGCGGCCTCGACGATCGACAGGCCCAGCCCGGTGCCGCCCGACATGGCGCGAGGGCCGCGTTCGAATCTGCGACGCACACGCTCAACCTCTTCCGCCGCGATGCCCGCGCCACCATCGATGACACGCAGTTCCAATCCATCGATTGCGGCACACTCGATACGGACTGCGCCTTTGCCTCCATGGTGCAGAGCGTTTTCCACCAGGTTGCCCAGCGCAAGGCGAAGGGCTTCGGCATCAATTGCCAGGTCGACATCGCGGAGTCCGCAGGCGGTGACGATCGACCGACTGCCCGTCGCGGCCAGATGTGCATAATCGCCGACCACGCCATTCACCACGTCACGCACACGTGCGAAGCAGTTGGCTGGTTCCGCCTCTCGCCCTTCCTGCCGGGCCAGTTCCAGCAACTGGCGTACCAGTCGGCTGGTGCGATCCACCGCTATTGCGATGCGCTCCAGGGCATGATCGCGCATGGCCGGGTCCGTGGCGCGGCGGGCCACTTCCGCCTGGGTTTTGAGTCCAGCCAGCGGCGTCTGGAGTTCGTGCGCGGCGTTGGCAACAAAGTCGCGCTCGGCCCGTCTGGCCCCTTCAAGTCTGCCGAGCAGATCGTCCATAGCCTGCACTAGAGGTCTCAACTCTTCGGGCACGGGCTCGACGGCGAGCGGCTCAAGGGTCTGCGGCGAACGCAGCTCGATTGCGCGGGCGATACGCCCCAGCGGTGAAAGGCCGCTCCGGACACCAAACCAAAGCAACACTGCGAGCGCAACGAGCCCGACCGCTGCGGGCAACAGCAAGCCCAACATCAGATCGTTGACCAAATGCTGGCGGACCGCCAGGCTGTCGCCGACCATAACCCTGATGCCACGTGCTGTATCGACATGCGTATAGACGCGCCACTGTTCATCCCCGATCCGGCGACTGGAAAAGCCGGGTGCGCCCCCAGCCAACGGCGCATCGGGCGCTCCGGCTGACTGGCCGACCAAAGCTCCGCTCAATGACCAGATTTGGCACGACAGCTGTCGGGAATAAGGTGCGGATGCCGGTCGCCGCGCCGACCCGCTGGCGGAAACGTCGAGCGCAGCGACCATGCGCGCCGCCTCCACTAACCGCCCATCAAGTACCCGCTGCACTTCAGCCCTGGTGGAAAAACTCGTCCAGCCTGCTGCACCTGCCCAGACGAGCATGGTCACGCCGGCGACGAGAACGAACAGACGGATCCGCAACGCGGTCATGATCGTATAATCCGGTAACCCTCTCCGCGCACCGTTTCGATGCGGCTCCGGCCGAGTTTCGCACGGAGCTTGTGGATGTGTACTTCCACTGCGTTGCTTTCGATTTCTTCCTGCCAGCCATAGATGCGATCTTCCAATTGGCTGCGCGACAGGACGTGCCCCGGGCGCTCCGCCAGAGCATGCAGGATCGCAAACTCGCGGCGAGACACGGCGATTTCCTCGCCATCCAAGGCCACTGATCTACGCGCTTCGCTGATTGTCAGCGCACCCAGTTCCAGATCGCCGCTTGCCCGGCCACTGGCTCGACGCATGATCGCGCGCAGGCGAGCTGACAGTTCCGTAAGATCGAAGGGTTTGCCCAGATAATCGTCTGCACCGCGATCAAGTCCGTCGACCCGGTCCGTGACCATGTCACGCGCCGTCAGCAGCAGCATCGGAGTCTCGACGCCGGCCCGGCGCCATTCCGCTAGCAGGTCTAGACCGGATCCATCTGGCAGGCCGATATCGAGCACGACGCCAGCATGATCTCCTATCGCGGCGCGCGCGTCGGCAAGACAGGCGACGGCATCGACCTCGAACCCCTCAAGGCCGAGCCCCACCACGATACCGTCGCGCAGAATATCATCATCTTCAACAAGCAGAATCCGCATTTCTGCTCCTTTCCCTGTCCGCCTTACCGCTACCTTAAGCCGGATGCTAAGCCTGCCTTAAGAAAGGGCGGCAAGGATAACCTCAATGGATGGCGTCATACAGATCGGCCCACTTGCCATGGCTACAGACCGTTTGATCGCTGTTGCAGCGATCTGGGCGTTTCTGGCGATTGCGGGTGTGATTGCCGCGCGGCTGGATAGTGCGGCAATGCATGCCGGATGGTTGTCCTTGCTAGCCGGACTGGTTGTAGCGCGCATCGGCTTTATTCTTGCCAATCTCGATGCCTTTATCGCCGAACCTTGGACCATGCTTGCAATCTGGCAGGGCGGGTTCTCGGTCTGGTCAGGCGCCGCGGCGGCGTCGATCGTCATCGGGGTCATGCTGGGGCGCAGACCTGCAGGCCTTGCCCTGATCGCCACGGTCGCGGGTCTTTTTGTATTCCATCTCGGTGCGGCCGCTTTGATTGCACCGGATATCCGATCGATGCCGCGCCTGACACTGACGGACCTCGATGGCAAACCGGTCGAGCTGGGTATTCCGGGGCGACCTATGGTTATCAATCTGTGGGCCACATGGTGTCCGCCGTGCCGTCGCGAAATGCCGATGTTGATCGACGTGGCGCAAAGCTCCAAAGTTCCGGTTCTGCTCGTCAATCAAGGCGAGGACGCTGCGGCTATCCGTGCGTTTCTTGCCAAGCAGGGCCTGGCCAACGGGGCAATCGTGACTGATCCGGGCGGCGTCTTGGGCAAGGCTGTCGCTTCGGTGGCGCTTCCAACCACCCTGTTCGTAAACGAGGCGGGCGAAATTGCCGGTCTCCACGCCGGCGAGATATCCCGGGCGGCGCTGACCGCAGGGATGCGTGATCTGCAAAGGACCCAATGAGATGAAGACACTGACAATCGCCGCTGGCATCGGCTTGGCCGCGATTCTAGCCGGCGGCGTGGCGCTTTGGAGCGGTGATGCCGACCCGGCGCAAGCTCGTCAGGCGTCGAGCGACACCTCCAGCGCAGACGCGCTGCGCATCCGCTCGCAAATCCAGAATGATCCTGTTGCCCCGGCCATCGCGCCGCAGGGGCACGATGTCACTGTCGTGGTTTTCTCCGACTATCAATGTCCCTTTTGTCGCAAGCTCCACCCGTCGCTCGAAGCACTGGTGAACGAAGACCCCAAGGTGAAACTGGTCTTTCGTGACTGGCCGGTCTTCGGCGCTGCGTCCATCGAAGCCGCGCGGGCAGCCATCGCCTCCAAATGGCAAGGCAAGCATGCCGAGTTCAACGATGCGCTGATGACCACGACAGGCAAGCTGACATCGGACAGTATTCGCGTCGCAGCAGGCAAGGCAGGGGTGGATTGGGCGAAACTGCAGGCTGACCTCACCGCGCACAAGGCTGAGATCGGTGCTGTGCTGGATCGCAATAGCCGATACGCAGCAATGCTGGGCCTTCAAGGCACGCCCGGTATGCTGATCGGCCCCTATCTCATCCCCGGCGGCATTGATCTGCGCGGGTTGCGTGAGGCGGTGGCGCTTGCGCGACGCGATCCGAATGGAACTGCATCACAATGAAAATGCCGGCCAGGACGATGATGGATCGACTACCGCGTCTTACGATAAGGTTTTTCGCACTGTTCGCAGCCGCTTTGCTTGGTTTCATCGCCGGACCGGTCGCCGCTCAGGCCACGGCAAATATCAATGCGTCGGTACTGGCCGAAACCAGTTCCCCAAAGCCCGGCACGACAACGCGCATCGCTATCCGCATGGTGCCACGCACTGGCTGGCATGGCTATTGGGACAATCCAGGCGACAGCGGGCTCTCGGTAGAGGCGAACTGGACCGTGCCGGACGGCGTGACCATCGGTGACCTGCGCCATCCCGCACCAACCCTGCTCAAGCTCGCGGGGCTGGCAAGCTATGTTCACAAAGGTGCTTTCACGCTCCTTACGGATTTGAACCTGAACGACGATGTTGCTCCGGGCACTGCCATCCCGCTGCGCGTCAACCTCTCATGGCTTGCCTGTTCGGACACGCTGTGTGTCCCCGAACGCGCCACGCTCGATCTGCTGCTGACGGCGGGTGATGGAACAACCAATGCAGCTGCGGCGCTGGTTTTCCGCGCCGCCGAGGCGGCGCTGCCTGTTGGAGGCAGGCTTAAACTGGTGGTCGGGCGTCAGGGTGGAGACTGGCGCTTCGACATTGATGGCGAGGCCAGGCTCGAAGCATCGTCGGTGCGCCTGTTTCCCGCTCAGGATGGCTGGTTCGCGGCATCGGCGCCGCAGACCGTCGTGCGACGGGAAGGTGGATGGCGCGTGACTGTCGCCGCATCGGACAATGCTGCGCCCAGGCCTTCAGATTTTCGTGGCGTGTTTGCGGATAGTAAGCGCAGTTTCGCGTTGATGGCTTCGGGTGCCCTTGAAACTCCGAGGGCCGAGGCGCCTGTAGCACAGTCGGCGCCAGCCTCCACAGCGGCCGTTCTCCCCGCCGCTACCGACAAGCCCACTCCGGCGCAGGGTTTTAAGCGTGCCGCGCCAACCGACACGCGCGCGTTCAGAATTGCACTTACCGGTGCGATCCTTGGCGGGCTGCTGCTCAACCTGATGCCTTGCGTGTTCCCGATCCTGTCGCTCAAGGCGCTGAGCCTCGCTCGATCGGGCGCTGACCGGCACACCGCGAAAGTGGAAGGGCTTGCCTATTTTGCCGGGAGCGTAGCGACGACCACGGCGCTGGGCGCAATATTGGTCGGCGCCCGCGCGATGGGCCATGACATTGGCTGGTCTTTCCAGCTTCAGGATCCCCGGATGATCCTGCTGCTAATGCTCTTGTCGCTGGCAATCGCGCTCAATTTGGCTGGTCTGTTCGAAGTGAGTGGCCCCTCTTTGTCCGGCAATTGGATGACGAAGAAAGGCGGCCTCGGCGCGTTTGGCACCGGTGCGCTTGCTGCGCTGATCGCTACTCCTTGTAGTGGCCCCTTCATGGGCGTCGCGCTGGGCGCGGCACTGGTTCTGCCGGTGCCAGCTGCGCTGGCGGTCTTTGCAGGCCTGGGCCTTGGTATGGCGCTCCCATTCCTGTTGATCGCCTTCGTGCCCCGGCTTCAACGCTGGCTGCCGAAACCCGGCGCGTGGATGGCAACCTTCCGCCGCATTCTTGCCATTCCGATGCTGCTGACCGCGATCGGGCTTGCCTGGGTCCTGGGGCGGCAAAGCGGCGTCGACGGGCTTGCGCTGGGCCTGCTGATCGCCGCGCTGGCCGCAGTGGGATTATGGTGGGTGGGTTTGCGGCAAAGCGGGGGGCGCTCCGCCATGGTCGGACTGGCCCCGGTCCTGATAGCGCTGCTGGTCGCGATCGCGGTAGACCTGCCGCGCCCGGCCGCCGCGACGGCTCCGGCGGATACCGGATCACAAATGTTCAGTGAAGCGCGCTTTGCTGAATTGCGCGCGCAGGGCGTACCGGTCTTTGTCGATTTCACAGCAGACTGGTGCCTCGTCTGCCAAGTCAACAAGCGAGTGGCGATCGACCGGACGGACACGCAAGCGGCATTCGCGAACGCGGGCGTAACGACGCTCGTTGCCGACTGGACGCGGGGCGATCCAGCGATAACGCGCTTCTTGGCCAGCCGCGGCCGTAATTCGATCCCTTACTATCTCTACGCGCCGTCGAAAAGTCCGGTTCGGGAGCTGCCGCAGATGCTAAGCAGCGAGATGCTGATCAGGCTAGCCAATGAGTCGGAAGGAAAGACAGATGATGAGCATTTATAACAAATTACTCATTCTGGGGGGCGCCGCCACATTGGTTGTTTGCATGCCCGCATCCGCTCAAGTTGCGAGGCACCCGGCGGTCGCGGACTATGGCGCGATTGCGCCCACGGCGCAGGTCGCCAACCGTCCCGCCGCCACGGATGATATGCGTGCGCTGTTCGAAATCACCGGCGAGGCACGTGGGCCAAACGGGGTCAACCGTAGTCTCGAAAGGGTCGCGCGCTATCTCAATCTGCTCGCATCGAGCGGCGTTTCCACCAAACCGGGCGATATCAAGGTCATCATCCACGGGCCAGCCACACCGCTGATTCTGCGTGACGAAGCCTATCAAAAGCGGTTCAACTCCGCCAACCCAAACACGCCGCTGATTGCCGCACTCAAGCGGGCTGGCGTTGAAATCCATGTCTGTGGCCAGGCCACCGCTGGACAGGGCATTGCGCGGGAGGACATCGATCCGGCGGTCACTCTCGATCTGTCCGCGATGACGACGCTGGTCCTCCTGCAACGCCAGGGATGGCCGCTCGTTTCAGGCTGACAATAGCAGTCGTCGCGGCGCGAAACCCATACCAGAAGGAAAGAACTATGCTGCTGGAAAAGATCAAGACGCCGGGCCTTTCCCACCTGTCCTATCTGGTGGGGTCGGGCGGGCAGGCAGCCGTGATCGACCCACGCCGCGACTGCGCCATCTACCTGGAAAAGGCGCGTGCAGCTGGGCTTGAGATCACGCATATCTTCGAGACTCATCGTAACGAAGATCTTGTATCTGGCGCGCCGGTGCTCGCCGGCATGACGGGTGCAAAGGTGCTGCATGGGCCGAACCCGGAACGGCCCATAGTCTATGCGACAACGGCGCGCGACGGTGATTGTTATGCCATCGGCCAACTGGAAATCCGGGCCATGGAAACACCCGGTCATACTGATGACCATCTGGCCTATGCGCTGTTTGATACCGCCTATCCGGATAAGGCGGTGGGCGTGTTCACTGGCGACGCCATGTTCGTTGGCGATGTCGGCCGCACCGATTTTTATCCCGACCGGCGCGAGGAGGTGGCCGGGCTGCTGTTCGATTCCCTCCGCAAGCTGCTGGCGCTCGGCGATCAAACCATCATCTATCCGGCGCACGGTGCCGGCTCGGTCTGCGGATCAGGCATGGCCGATCGCGAGTTCTCTACCCTCGGCCATGAGCGGCTCAATAATCCGCGGCTCCAGATCACGGATCGCGACGAATTCATTCGGTTGAAAGTCAATGAGAACCATTATCAACCGCCCTATTTCCGGCTGATGGAGCGGCTGAATGTGGAAGGGGGCAGTGCGCCGCCGCCGGTGATGCGCCCGCGCCGCCTGTCGCTCGCGCAGTTAAGGGACTGCAAAGTGGATCATCTGGTCGATATCCGCGAACCCATGGCCTATGCCTCGGGCCATCTGCCCGGCGCGATGAGCCTGCCCGTGGATATGATTTCCGCGTTTGCTGGCTGGTTCATCCGCGAAGGGGAAAGTGTCGCCCTGATCGCTTCAGATGAAGATCAACTCGCCGCCGCGCTGGAACATCTGGTGCGGATCGCGCTGGATAATGTGGTCGGTGGCTATGTCGGCGTGGTGCCTGCCGCGGCGAAAGGCGTAACGATGCAGCAGACGCCCATGATCGATACGGACGAAGTGGAAAACCGTTTAGGTGGTGCTGAAGGGTGGACGTTGCTGGATGTGCGCGATGCAGACGAACGGGCCAAATCTGCCATCGACGGATCGCACCATATCTATGTTGGCCAGCTTAACGACCGTTGGCACGAACTGGACAAGAAGCGGCATTACACCCTGCTGTGCGCCAGCGGCATGCGCGCGACGGTCGCCGCAGGGTGGCTGGCCAGCCGCGGTTTTGAAAAGCTCGACATCTATCTTGGTTCGATGGGAGCATGGAAGGCAGCGCATGACTGATCGTATGGATTCAGCTGCATTCTGGGACAGTCGCTTCGCTTCGGAAGACTATGTCTTCGGAACCGAGCCTAATGCATTTGTGCGCCGTGAAGCGGGCCGTTTGCCGCAAGGCGGGCGGGTGCTGGCGGTGGCCGATGGGGAAGGGCGCAATGGGGTCTATCTGGCCCAACAGGGCCTAGACGTTACCGCGACCGACATATCCGCCGCCGGAATCGCGAAGGCGCGCAGGCTGGCGCAACAGCGTGGCGTTTCCTTGACGCTGGAGCAGGTCGATCTGGCCGCCTACGACTGGCCGGAGGCTGCATTTGATGCGGTCGTGGCGATCTTCGTGCAATTTGCCGATCCCATATTGCGGGCCAAGATGTTCGCCGGCTTTGCCAGAACTTTGCGGCCCGGCGGCATTCTGCTGCTGGAAGGCTATCGCCCGGAGCAGCTGGAATATGGCACAGGCGGGCCGAAGGTAGAAGACAACCTCTATACCCAAAGCATGTTGCGCGAAGCCTTTGCCGGGTGGGATATTGTTTCCCTGCAAAGCTACGATGCGGATATTCGCGAAGGCAGCGGCCATGGCGGGATGTCCGCACTGATCGATCTCGTTGCGCTGCAGCCCGGCTAGCCTCAGCCGGATCCGTATCAGCCACCGGCCGGTTCGACCCTGTCCTGCGTCCCGCCGCCAAGAGCGCGAACAAGGGTGATCGCAGCCCGTTGCCGCGCTGTCTGCACAGTGATGAAGGCCTGTTGCGCAGCCAGGGAGGCAGTTTGTGCGGTAACGACTTCCAGATAGTCCGCCGCGCCATCGCGATAACGGTCCAAGGCCAGTTCTTCCCCGCGCGCAGCGGCCTGCGCGGCCCGCCGCCGGTCGGCTTCCTCGGCCGCCAGCGCCGCGTTACTGGCCAGCGAATCCTCTACCTCCTGGAAGGCATTCAGCACTGTTTCGCGGTAATTGGCGGCGAGGATTTTGTATTCCGCCTCGCTGACGGCAACCCGCGCCCGCTGCCGCCCGCCATCAAACAGGTTGAGCACGGCCGACAATGGTCCCAGCGCCCAATATCCGGTTGGGGCGCTGACAAGGGGCGCACCACTGGCCTGAAAACCACCCGTCAATGCCAGATCGATGCGGGGGAACCGGGCCGCCTTCGCCACGCCGATGCGGGCATTGGCAGCGATCAGTCGCCGCTGTGCTCCGGCAATGTCAGGTCGCCGTTCGAGCAGGGTGGATGGCAGGCCCGGCGCAATGGTGGGCAAAGCCCCAATGCTATCGGCGGGGGCAACGGCAAATTGCCCGGGTATCATGCCAATCAGTGTTGCGATGCGGTTTTCCAGCGTCGCCCGGCGTGCCGCGATCTGCCGGAACAGCGCTTGTGCATTCGCCAATTGCGTTTGCGATCGGCTGCGATCCACGCCCGATGCGATGCCGCCTTCGTGGCGGATGCGGATCAGTGCGTCTGACGCTTCGTAAGCGTCCACTGTGCGGCGCAGCAGGGCACCTTCCCGGTCAAGCCCACGCAACTGGAAATAGGCATCCGCCAGCGCGCCATGAAGGCTGAGACGGACGGAGGCGAGACTGGCCGCTTCGACTCCCACGTCCGCTTCGCTAGCCTGGATGCTGTCGCGCACCCGGCCCCACAGGTCGATTTCATAGTTCAGCGCACCGCCCAGAATATACTGGTCCGCCGTTATCGGAACGCCGGGACCGATGGGCCGTCCAGCGGAAAGCCGTTCGCGCGAAATGGCCGTGCGGGCATCCAGCGTGGGGACAAGATCCGACCCCGCAAGGCGCGCCTCCGCCCGCGCGCGGTCAAGCCGGGCTACTGCTGCGGCAAGGCTTGGGCTGCCCTCGTCCGCCCGCGCGATCAGGTCGTCCAGTACAGGGTCGTCGAAATCACGCCACCATTGCCCTCGCGGCTGCCGGTCCGCCGGCGCGGCATCCTGCCACCGTGCGCCATATTTGTAACTTTCCGCCACCGGCGTGGCCGGAATATTGAGTGGCGGCGCCATGGAACAGCCCGCCATCAACAGCAGGGTGGGCGCGGCGAGGTTAATTCTGCGCATTGGTAGTACCTTTCCCCAGGTTGCGGACGATGCGAACCCGATCGCCTTGTGCCAGCGCTTCTGGAGGAGTGGCGATCACGCGGGCCTGCGGCGTTAGGCCGGAAGCGATCTGCACGCTGGCGCCATCGTCCCGTCCGATCATAACCAGGCGCATCGTGACGCGCCCTTCGCGATCGACCAGCCCCACCATCGTTCCCTTCGGTGTGACAATCAGCGCGCTGGCGGGTAGCGTTACGGCGGTGCCTGCCGCCATCGGGATGGCCACTTCAGCGTAGCCGCCCGGCTTAAGCCGCTGGCCTGCATTGTTCACCTCGAACTCGGCCAGCACCGTGCCCGATGCCCGGTCCACCGCACCTGCTGTGCGTGCCAGTACGGCGTCGAAACTCTCGCCCGGATATTCCGGCACGGTCAGACTGGCCAACACGCCCCGCGTCAGCTGTCCTGACAAGGCCTGGGGCACACGGACGCGCAGGCGCAGTCGGCGGTCATCTGCAATGGTGAACAGGGGGCTGGCCGCGCCGTTGCCCGCATTCACCAGGGCGCCGATTTCCGCGTTGCGGCTGGTCACCCGGCCTGCAAAAGGTGCCACAACACGGCTGAAGCCGGGCGTGGCGCGCAATCGTTCGACATTGGCACGGGCCGAACTGGCAAGGGCCGTTGCCGCTGCTAGCCGCCCGCTCTTTTCATCGGTTTCCTGTTGCGATACCGCGTCCTTCGCGCGCAGCGCGTCCCAACGTACGGCCGTAGTTTGCGCCAGTCCACGGTTGGCTTCTGCCGTGCGCAGGTCCGCTTGCGCCTGTGCCAATTGTTGTGCCACCTCCGGGGCGTCCAGTACGGCCAGAACCTGCCCCGCACGCACATGATCGCCAATATCGACCAGTCGCCGCGCCACATAGCCGCTGGCGCGAGCATGGATGGCGGCTTCGTTATCTGGTTCCAACATGCCGGGCAGACGAATGGCGCCTGCTTCCGCCGGTTGTGGGTGCAAGACATTGACGGTCGGCAATGCATTGGCGCGGGCGAATTCTGCCTGTTCGGTATGGTCCGCATTGCGGGCAACGATGCCGCCACCCACCAGCAGCGCTACGCCAACAGCTGCCGCCGCACCATAAAGGCGGCCCTTTCGCGATGAAGTCCGTGATGGGGTGGGATCAGACATGGCTCGGTTCCAGTTCGATAGTGCGGGTTTTGGGGGCGCCCTTGCGGTGGGCCAGCGCGAACAGCGCGGGCACCAGCACCAGCGTGGCGATTGTGGCGAACGCCAAACCGCCGATCACCGCACGGCCCAGCGGCGCGTTCTGTTCCGCGCCTTCGCCCAGGGCCAGCGCCATGGGCGACATGCCGATGATCATTACCAGCGCGGTCATCAGCACCGGGCGCAGGCGAACCATGCCCGCTTCCAGTGCGGCCGTTGCAGCGTTGCCCGTTTCCGCCAGCCTTTCGCGCGCGAAACTGACGACGAGGATGGCGTTGGCGGTGGATACGCCCATTGCCATGATCGCGCCGATCAGTGCCGGTACGGACAAGGTGGTGCCGGTCAGGAACAGCATCCACGCAATACCTGCCAATGCGGCGGGCAACGCGCCGATGATTACAAGCAGATCGATCCAGTTCTGGAAGTTCACCACGATCACCAGATAGATCAGCACGATCGCCGCGATCAGGCCGAATGCAAGGCCGTTGAAGGCTATGTTCATCGTTTCATATTGGCCGCGCAGGGTAACGGTGGATGCTTTCGGCAGGTTCTTTTCCAGCGCGACGATGGCGGCGTTCACATCGGTCGCAACGGCACCCAGATCACGCCCTTGCGTGGTGGCATAGATGTTGATGACTGGCTGAATGTCATATTTGCTGACCACGGACAGTGTGTTGCCGCGCGTGATCCGCGCGACACCGCCAAGCGTTTGCGATGCTGCATCGACGCCGCCTGCGACCGGCAGCGCGGCCAGATCGGCGACGGAGCCTACGTCCCGTTCCGGCAATTGCGCCACGACAGGATAGGACACGCCGTTTTCCGGATTGAGGTAGAATACGGGCGAGCTTTGCGCCGTACCGGCAAGCGCAGTGCCGAGGCTGGCCGTCACATCCCGCTGGCTTAGGCCATATTGCGCGATGCGTGCGCGGTCGACATCGACATTCAGTTGGGGATAGCGGGTCGATTGTTGAATGCGTGCGTCGGCCAGCCCCGGAATCTGCCGCACGCTTTTCAACAGTTTTTGAGCATATCGCTGATTTTCCGGGATGTTGCGCCCGCGTATCTGGATATCGAGAGGGGCTGGCGATCCGAAATTGAGAATCTGGCTCGTCATGTCTGCCGGCAGAAAAGCAAAATCGACGCTTGGGAATTTGAGCGGTAACTGGTGGCGCAATGCACGCACATATTCATTCGTATCCCCGTGATCCTTTGACAAAGTGATCAGGATATCGCCTTCATTGGAGCCGACCGTGCCGGAATTGGCATAAATATTGTTCAGCGCCGCCAGAGAGATGCCAATATTATCGACCATCGTTTCGATTTCCGCATCGGGGATCACGCTGCGGATATGTTGTTGCACCTGCGCGAAAGTGGCGGAACTCTGTTCGATCCGCGTCCCCGCAGGCGTCCGCACATGCAGGGCGATCTGACCGGAATCCACCGCCGGGAAGAAGTCCCGACCGAGCAACGGCACCAGCGCCAGCGACAGAAGCATGACGCCTAGAAAGACCATGGCAAAGCCGCGGCGAACATCCAGCACGCGGCGCAGCAACTGGCCATAACGGGCGCGCATCCGTTCGAACCGCTGGTCGAATGCGCGCTGAAAACGAACAAATATATTGCGCGTCGGGCGGGTCTTTGCTCCTTCATCATGCGGGCGCAGCAGGAACATCGCCATAGTCGGCACCAGCGTGCGGGCGAGCACGAAGGACGTGAGCAAGGCGAATATCACCGCCAGCGCCAGCGGCACGAACAGGAACCCCGCAATGCCAGGCAGAAAGAACATCGGCACGAACACGATGCAGATGCTCAGCAGCGCGACCAGCGCAGGTTTCACGATTTGCGCCGCGCCATCCATGATGGCGGCGATCACGCCCTTGCCATGTTCCAGATGCCAGTTCATGTTTTCGATAGTCACGGTGGCGTCGTCCACCAGAATGCCGATGGCCAGCACCAACCCGCTCAGCGTCATCAGGTTAAGCGTGTGGCCCACCGCGCCCAGACCGGCAATGGAACCCAGGATCGCCAGCGGAATGGCCGTGACGATGATGATGGTCGATCGCCACGATCCAAGGAACAGCAGGATCATGAGCGACGTCAGCAGCGCAGCGAGAGCGCCTTCGGTCACCACCGACGAAACCGCCGCTTTGACCAGTTCTGACTGGTCACCTATTGCCGTCACTTTCAGCGTATCGGGCAGGCCTGCCAGCGCCTGCGGCAGGCGCCGCTTGATCCCGTCGACAATGGCGAGTGTGGATGCGCTACCGCTTTTAAGCACGGTCATCAAAGCGGATCGCTGCCCATCCACATGGACCACGTTGATCTGCGGTGCGGACCCGTCTCGCACCTGTGCGATATCGCGCATCAGGATGGTGGCGCCGTCCACCACCTTCACCGGCAGATTGTTCAGTTGCTCGACCGATGCCGGGGCGTTGTTCAAGCGGACATTATACTGCAGGTCGCCGATCTTGGCGAAGCCGACCGGGCTGATTTGCGTCTGCGCGGTCAGCGCGTTCGCTACGTCTTGCGCAGAAAGGCCACGCGCCTGCAACGCGGCCGGATCAACATCGATCTGCATCTGGCGCTGCTTCCCGCCAGAAGGGAATGGCATGGCTACCCCGGGCACCGTGACCAATAGTGGACGGACTTGGTTCAATCCCAGATCGAATAGCTGCTGTTCGCTCAAGCCCTTTCCCGACAAGGCCAGTTGCAGGATGGGCACGGTCGAGGCGTCGTAATTGACGATCATGGGCGGGGTGATGCCCGGCGGCAGCTGACGCAGGATGGTTTGCGAAATGGAGGTGACCTGTGCCGTAGCCGTGCGGATGTCGACGCCCGGTTGGAAATAGATCTTCACCACTGCGACCCCGTTCAGGGACTGGCTTTCGATCCTCTCGATATCGTTGACCGCATTTGTCAGCACGCGTTCGTAAGGCGTGACGATGCGCCCGGCCATGTCCTGCGGCGAAAGGCCGGTATAGGTCCATGCCGTCGCAATCACTGGCACGCCGATGCGCGGGAAGATGTCCACCGGCATCCGCAGGATAGACAATACCCCAATGCCGAAGATCATCACGGCCATCACGATAAAAGTCAGCGGTTTCGTCAGCGCGGTGCGCACTAGCGCGATCATCGTTCGCCGCGCCCTGATGAATTGGTCATGGTTGTGAGCCTCCCGTCGGGGAGGTCAAAAGCGGCACTACCTTAAGGCAGGCTTATGTCAGGACGATAATTTGCTGCTGCGCAGCGCGGATCTCGCCGCATCGGCGAGTGGTAAGGATGCCTTAAGGTGCGTGGCTATCCTGCAGGGCTGCAACGCGCGCGCGATATTCGTTGTGCTAACGTATCGCCACCCGCGCCAGCCAAGGAGATTGCTATGCCACACTATGATGGTCGCCCCCATGTCCTCATTCTTGGCGGAAATTTTGCGGGGCTGGCCTGCGCGCAAAAAGTGCGACAATATTTGGGAGGCAAGGCGCGCATCACCGTAATCGATCGCAAAAGCTATCTGCTGTTCATTCCCAACATCCCGGCTGACGTGTTCGAAGATCGCAACCCAGCGCTGCACCAGCGGATGGATCTGGTGCCCATTCTGGCAAAGGATGACATCGATTTTATCCATGGGGAAGTCACTGCTGTCGACATTGCAGCGCGCAATGTAACCTTCAGGCCCGCAGAACGGGGTGGCGCCGAAGATCATGTCGAACATTATGATTATGTCATCTTCGCACTGGGTGCCCGGCTTGCTTATGACCGGATCGAGGGTTTCGCCGAGCATGGCCACACTGTCAGCGACCTGTATCACGGGGAAAAGCTGCGCCGCTATCTCAACACCCGCTACGCGGGCGGCCCGATCGCGATCGGATCGGCAAGGTTCCACCAAGGGGACGGAGCGGACGGTCTGGAACCCTATCCCGGCGGATCGATCCCGCGGGCGCTTGCCGCCTGTGAAGGGCCTCCCGTCGAGGTCATGATGTCGATGGCGACCTGGCTCAAGGATCGGAAACTTGGCGGCCCCGAAAACGTCACTGTCTTTACGCCAGCCCCCATGATCGCGGAAGACGCAGGCGAGGATGTCGTCAAACAACTCCTGACACTCGCGACCAAGATGGGCTTCAACTACTGGAACAACACGCAGGACATCACGCGACTGACGGCCGACGCCATCGAGTTTGCCGATGGCCGCACCCTGCCGGCAGAGGTGAAGATCATTTTCCCCGACTGGGTGCCGCACGACTTTGTCAAAGGCCTGCCTGTCAGCGATTCCGAAGGGTTCATCAAAACCGACCTGCTGATGCGCAACCCTGACCACCCCGAAGTGTTCGCCTGTGGCGATTGCGCCGCTGTTACGGTGCCCAAATTGGGCGCCATCGGACATCAGCAATCAGACATCATCGGGCTTCAACTTGGCAAGATTTTCGGCGCCGTGGAGGCGGAAAAGGCTGATGTTCCGCTGAAGCCTGAGGTGCTGTGCATCGGCGATATGGGCGATGGGAAGGCGTTCTGGATACATTCCAACAGCTGGTTCGGCGGTGACCGCCAAATACTGAAGATGGGGCGCGTGCCCTATTTCCTGAAAATGCGATATCGCGACATGTTCTTTGCCGCAGATGGCAAAGTGCCCGCATGGGGACTGGATGCCGCAGCGCTGATCGCGGAAGGGCATTGAGCCGCCATGACAAACCTGACCATTCTGCAACTCAATGATCTGCACGGCTATGTGGAGCCCCATTCCGAACTGCGGCGCGATGCGCATGGCGATTTCCAGTTCGCGCAGATGGGTGGACTGGCGCGAATCAAGACTCTGTTCGATCAGGCACGGCAGGAAAATCCCGGTGGAGTGATCGCGCTGGATAATGGCGACACGTTCCACGGCACGCATTTCGCCGTGCAGGATCGGGCACGGGCGATGGTGCCACTGATCAACGCGCTGGGCTTCGACGCGATGACGCTACACTGGGAGTTTGCCTACGGCCCGGAACGTGTGGCTGAGATATCGAGCGAGCTGGCCCACCCTATGCTCGCTGCAAATATCTTCTGCGAAGACAGTAGCGAATTGTTTATGCCGCCCTCGACCATCATCGAACGCAACGGGGTGCGGGTAGGCATTGTCGGCCTCGCCTGCCCGATTGTGGACAAGACGATGCCGCCATCTTTCAGCAAGGGGCTTCGCTTTGTCACGGGCAATGCCGAACTGCCCGGACATATTGAACGGCTGCGGCAGGATGCCGATCTGATTGTGGTCCTGTCCCACCTCGGTTTTCCGCAGGATGTGCAACTGGCCAAGGACGTGGCCGGAATCGACGTGATCGTAAGCGGTCACACCCATAACCGCATGGAAAACGCCGTCGTCGTCAATGGGGCGATCATTTTCCAGTCTGGCTGTCATGGTTCCTATGTCGGGCGGCTCGATCTGGATGTTTCGGAAAATCGTATTCAGGGCTGGCGCCATCGCCTGATACCTGTCGATGATAGCGTCGCGAGCGATCCGGGCCTGGCGGATGCTGTCGCCGCGGCTCTCGCAAGCGAAAGGCAGTCGATGAGCGAGGTCGTCGGGCACACGGACGTCGCCCTGCATCGGTATGCGATGCTCAACAGCCCGATGGACGACCTGTTGCTCGAAGCCGTTGCCGAGGCAGCGGGAACGCCGATCGCCTTTTCCAATGGCTGGCGTTACGGCGCACCGATCGCGCCTGGACCGATCACGATGAACGACCTTTGGAACATGGTGCCGGTGGACCCACCTGTTTCGGTTGTGGACGTTACCGGCTGGGAAATCCGCGAGATGCTGGAGGAAAATCTCGAGCGAACCTTTGCGTCGGATCCGTATGAGCAGATGGGCGGCTATATCAAAAGGATGCGCGGCGTGCGGCTCGTCTTCAAGGCGGAGAATGATAAAGGCCGCCGTATTGACCGACTATATATCGACGGCGCTCAGATTGAGGAATCTGCTCGCTACACCGCCGCTTTCATTACTGCCCAAGGTGTTCCAGCGAAATTCGGCGCCAATCGGCGCAAACTGCCTATCTCGGCGATTGAAGCTCTGCGTCGAAGGCTTGCGAGACCATGGGTTGGGGCGGAAGACGCAGAAAGCTCAAGCACTGAACTCATATAATTGCAAATATTCATATACACGATCACAGAAAGTCACATATTATGTTGGTTGCTTTCGGTATCCTGGGGTAGGTCTCTCTCATCGCAACCCCGAAAGGACCCGACATGAGCCTGCACATTGGCGACATCGCACCCGATTTCACCGTCGATACCCAGAACGGCCCCATCAGCCTGCACGAATGGTCCGGGGACTCCTGGGTCTTCTTCTTCAGCCATCCTGCCGATTTCACGCCGGTCTGCACGACCGAAATGGGCCGCACAGCCCAGCTTGCCGATCAGTTCGAGGCCCGCAACGTCAAACCGCTCGGCCTGTCGACCGACACTGCCGACGAGCACCGCAAATGGATCGAGGATGTCAACGACACCCAGAACACCAACCTGACCTTTCCCATCGTCGCTGACGCGGATCTGTCGATCGCCAAGATGTATGACATGATCCACCCCGATCAGAGCGCGACCGCAGCGGTGCGATCGGTCTTCATCATCGATCCAAAAAAGAAGATCCGGCTGACAATGACCTACCCGATGAGCGTGGGACGCAACTTCGATGAGATATTGCGGGTGATCGATGCGCTTCAACTCGGTGACGCAAAGCGAATCGCGACTCCGGCAGACTGGCAGAAGGGTAAGGAAGTGATCATTCCTCCCTCGATCAAGGATGACGAGGCACGCGCCCTCTTCCCCCAGGGCTGGACCGAGCATCGCCCATATCTGCGCACCGTTTTGGTGGACTGAGAGTTTGATGCTGCGAGGCTTTCGAGCCTCGCGGCATCATTTACGTGGCGTGATCCGGGCGAACATGGCCGCGCCACCGCCGGCCTGCAGTCGGGCCGCGACCGCGTCTGCACGGGATATCGCTACCGTCCCTGCATAGGCATCAAACAAGGCGCTGACTTCAGCGATACGGGCCTGGTTGATGCGATAGAAAACCAGCTTTGCCTCGCGGCGCGTCTGCACAAGGTCGGCCTTCCGCAACACCCCGAGCTGCTGGCTGAGGCCGGGCTGCACCACATTGGCTAATTGCTCGATCTCGCCGACCGAGCGCTCGCCATCTATAAGCGTGCGCAGCAGGGAGAGGCGTACCGGATGTGCAAGCGCCCGAAGCAAATCCGCCGCGGCATCAAGATCGACCGTCGCAATATCCGCCATCATGCCTGATCCTTGATGGGCGTGTAGAACCAGTCGGTGCCAGCGGGCGCGGCCAGCACATCGGCGACATCATGGCTTGGGACCGCGAGCAGATCACTGCCTGGCATCCAACCTTCCGGCGCCAGAGCCGATCCATCATGGACACGCTGAAGCGCGGCGACGAGGCGCAGCATCTCCTCCACGGAGCGCCCGACGCTGGCCGGATAGCAGGTCGAGGCCCGCAATATCCCGTCCGGATCGAGGAAATAGGTCGTCCGCACCGCGCTGGCATCCATCGCGTTTGGGCCGACCATGCCATAGGCGCGCGCGATCTCCAGCGTCGGATCTTCGATGATCGGGAAGTCCACGACGACATCGAACCGATCGCGGATCGCGCGGATCCAGGCGAGGTGGGAAAACAGGCTGTCGACCGACAGTGCCATCAGTTCGCATCCCAGCGTCGCAAACCGGTCACGCGCGCGCGCGATCGACACAAACTCGCTGGTGCAGACCGGCGTGAAATCCGCCGGATGCGAAAAGAGCGCAAGCCATCGTCCTCGGAAATCCGAAAGTGACACCGGGCCACGGGTCGAGCGGGCGGTGAAATCCGGCGCTTCCTCGCCAAGGCGCAACGCGGAACAGGAGGGGAGTTCAGGTGCCAAATCGAACCTTTCATTCATGCTGATCGACATTGTCATCAATCTCGTCGGTTGACGCAACCATAATACTCGATTATTTGAATCGTGTAAGTGAGAAAGTTTGGAGAGTCGAGATGGACCAACCTGATGAGCCGCTCATGCTCGCAACGCAGATTGTAACGGACACCCGCGCCGGCAAAGTACCTGTGCCGGTTGTGCGCTCGTTCTTTGACGAGCCGACATTCACCGCAAGCTATGTGGTGCATGATCCGGTGACTCGCGCCGCAGCGATTATCGACAGCGTGCTCGATTTTGATTCTGCATCAGGCCGCACCGAGCACGGCTCTGCGCAGGCTATCATCGACTATGTCCAGGCCGAAGGACTGAAAGTCGAATGGCTGCTGGAAACGCATGCTCATGCAGATCATCTGTCTGCCGCGCCGTTCCTTCAGGAAAAGCTCGGCGGCAAGCTCGCGATCGGTCGCGCGATCACGACAGTCCAGAGCGTGTTCGGCAAGATCTTCAATGAGGGCACGCAGTTTGAGCGTGACGGGTCGCAGTTCGACCATCTGTTCGATGACGGCGACAGGTTCGCGATCGGTTCGATTTCTGCGGTCGCGTTGCACGTGCCGGGGCATACGCCCGCCGACCTGGCCTACGTGATCGGCGACGCAGTGTTCACCGGCGATACGCTGTTCATGCCGGACTATGGCACCGCCCGTGCGGATTTCCCCGGCGGCGATGCGCGAATGCTCTATCGCTCTATCCGCCGCCTGATGGATTTGCCCCGTGAGACGCGCACTTTCCTTTGCCATGATTACAAAGCGCCGGGCCGCGACGACTTTGTGTGGGAAACCACCATCGGCCAGGAACGCGATTCCAATGTCCATGTCCATGAAGGTGTGGGCGAGGACGAATTTGTCGAGATGCGCACGCGGCGTGACGCGACGCTTGGGATGCCGCGGCTCATCCTCCCCTCGATCCAGGTGAACATGCGCGGCGGGCATCTGCCTGAGCCGGAGGAGAATGGCACGCGCTACCTCAAGCTTCCGCTGGACGTGCTGTGATGCCTGATTATGCAATGCCGGGGCAGGGGCTGATCGGTGGCCTGATGATCGGCGTGGCGGCTGCCATCATGCTGCTGGGCGCGGGCCGCATCGCCGGCGTCAGCGGCATGGCGGCGCGGGCGATCGGGCTGGGCGGCGGCGCACCGCGCACGCTCGCGCTGACATTCATTATCGGCCTGCCTCTCGGCGCGGCACTTGTCGCATGGGCGGCGGGACCGATCCTGTCACGCTTCCCCATGAGCATGGCAACGCTCGCGGTCGCAGGGCTCGTCGTCGGCATTGGCACGCGGCTCGGGTCGGGCTGCACGTCCGGTCACGGCGTATGCGGCATGTCGCGCCTGTCGAAGCGATCCATCGTTGCGACGTTCACCTTCATGGCGACGGGCTTTGTGACTGTGGCAATCGTCAATGCTGTTGGGGGTGGCTGGTGATGCGCGGCGTGATCGGTCTTGCCTCCGGCCTGTTGTTCGGCGCGGGGCTCGCCGTGTCGGGCATGCTGGATCCCGTGCGGGTCCGCAGCTTCCTCGACCTGTTTGGTGCCTGGGATCCCACCCTTGCCTTCGTCATGGGCGGCGCGATGATCCCGATGGCAATCGCCTGGCTGATCCAACGGCGGATGGCGGCGCCTGTTGCCGATGCCCACTTTCACCTGCCCGACACCGATCCAATCACGCCGCGCCTGGTCGGCGGCTCTGCCTTGTTCGGCATCGGCTGGGGGCTCGGCGGCCTTTGCCCAGGCCCGGCGCTGGCCGCATTTGCCATCAACCCTCCGGCAGCCGCCATTTTTACTGCTGCGATGGCGGTCGGCTTCGCGATCGTCTGGGCGCTTGATCGCCCGTCGGGACCACGAACGCCGGTCCACGCCTGAACTTAAAAAAGGAGAGGTTCAATGAATCCCCATAAGCTCGACGAAAAGCTGCTCGTTTGTGGCCAGATTACCCCGGAAGACATTGACCAGGCCGCATCTGCTGGCGTCCGTCTGATCATCAACAACCGGCCTGATGGCGAAGAGCCCGGCCAACCTCTCTCAGCCGACCTGAAGGCAAAGGCTGACGCGCTCGACATTGCCTATCGTTATATTCCCATCAGCGGTGGCAATTTCGACGAGGCATCGGTTATGGCCTTTGGCGATGCGCTGGCATCTGCCGATGGCCCCACTCTCGCTTTCTGCCGGACAGGCACCCGCGCCACGACGCTCTGGGCATTGTCCCAGGCTGGATCGCGCCCGACCGCAGCCATCCTGAGCGCGGCAAATGCGGCGGGCTATGACCTGTCGCAATTGCGCGGCCGGATCGAGACCGCATCGACCAGCAGCCCGGATGGCCCCGCGGCCGATCGCCCCGCCGCGCGCTATGACGTTGTAATTGTCGGCGGCGGTGCAGGCGGAATCGCGACGGCGACATCGATCCTTAAGCGGGATCCCAAGCTTTCGGTGGCGATCATCGAACCGCGTACCGAACATTATTACCAGCCCGGCTGGACGATGGTCGGTGCAGGTGTTTTCGAACCGAAATCAACCTGCCATTCGATGGCGTCGGTGATGCCCAAGGGTGTCACATGGCTCAGGGAAGCTGCTCAAAGCTTTCAACCCGAACAGAATCAGGTGACGACAGCCAATGGCAGCGTGATCGGCTATCGCGCGCTGGTCGTTGCGCCGGGCAATATGCTGGACTGGGATGCGATCGACGGGCTGGCGGCAACGCTGGGCCAGAATGGCGTGACGTCCAACTATCGTTACGACACGGCGCCCTACACCTGGGAACTGGTCCGCAATTTGCGCGAAGGCGTGGCGCTGTTCACGCAGCCGCCGATGCCCATCAAATGCGCTGGCGCACCGCAGAAGGCGATGTACCTGTCGTGCGACAACTGGCTTGAACGCGGTGTCCTGAACAACATCGATGTTGCCTTCCACAACGCGGGCGGCGTGCTGTTCGGCGTGAAGGACTATGTCCCCGCGCTGATGGGCTATGTCGAGCGGTACGGCATCGACCTTAATTTCGAATCTACCCTGATTGCGGTCGACGGCGCGGCGAAAACAGCGACCTTCCGCGAAAAGACGGGCGAAGTAACGCGCGCGTTCGACATGATGCATGTAACCCCGCCGCAGATCGCGCCGCGCTTCGTTGCGGACAGTCTGCTGGCGGACAAGGCAGGCTATGTCGAGGTCGATCAGGTGACGATGCAGCACGTCCGCTATCCCAATATCTTCGGCCTTGGCGATGGTGGCTCCACACCCAATGCCAAGACCGCCGCCGCGGCGCGCAAACAGGCGCCGATCGTGGCGGTCAATCTGCTCGCAATTCTGAAGGGTGGCGAGCCGGTTGCCGGCTATGACGGCTATGGCTCATGCCCACTCACTGTGGAGAAGGGTAAGATCGTCCTCGCCGAGTTCGGCTATGGTGGCAAGCTCATGCCCAGCTTCCCAAAATGGCTGATCGATGGAACGCAGCCGGCCAGGTTGTCGTGGCTGCTCAAGTCGGAGGCGCTGCCTTGGATTTATTGGAACGGCATGCTCAAGGGGCATGAGTGGCTTGTCAAGCCGCAACCGATCGAACGCGTGCGTCAGGCGGCGTGATCACCATGCTCGAACCCCTGCAATATGTGCTGGGCCTCCTGTCAGGCTCGCTGGTCGGCTTTTCGCTGGGACTGGTTGGCGGCGGCGGCTCGATCCTCGCCGTGCCGCTGATGGTCTATCTGGTCGGTGTCTCCAGCCCGCATGTCGCGATCGGCACGTCGGCGCTGGCGGTCGCCGTCAACGCCGCGACGGGGCTGGCCAGCCATGCACGCGAGCATACGGTCAAATGGCGCTGCGGCGGAATGTATGCCGCGGCAGGCATCCTTGGCGCGCTGGGCGGGTCGACGGTCGGCAAGGCGTTTGACGGACAGAAGCTGCTGTTCCTGTTCGCCCTGGTGATGATCGTCGTCGGCATACTGATGCTGCGCGGGCGCAAGGCGCTCGGCATACCGGGTGCCCAATGCAATCGTGAGAATGCGCCCAAAGTTCTGGGCTATGGTCTGGGCACCGGCATCTTCTCGGGCTTCTTCGGCATCGGCGGCGGTTTCCTGATCGTCCCCGGCCTCGTTGCATCGACCAGCATGCCGATTATCAACGCGGTCGGCACCAGCTTGGTTGCGGTGACGGCGTTTGGCCTCACTACCGCGGCCAATTACGCCTTTTCCGGGTTGATCGACTGGGCTCTGGCCGGCGTGTTCATTGCCGGCGGTGTTGCGGGCGGGTTTATTGGCACGATCGTAGCCAAGAGGCTGTCTGGCACTGGCACGCTGACAACCGTGTTCGCGGTGCTGATCTTCGTCGTTGCGGCCTATATGCTCTGGAAGAGCGCGGCGGCCCTGTGACCACGATCCCCGACAAGGAACGCCGCTGCCAGGCGATTGCCGCCTTGATCGCCGCCGGTCAGGGCGTTTGCGCCAGTTGCCGGCAAATCGGTATATCGGAAAAGACATTCAATCGCTGGCGGCGCGCACAGCGCGCAGCTTTACCGGAAGACTAAAGATGTTCGACGGCCTCGATGCTCTGCTGCTCGCCCGAATCCAGTTCGGGTTCACGGTCAGCTTCCACTTCATTTTTCCGGCATTTTCAATCGGCCTGGCCAGCTATCTGATGGTCCTGGAAGGACTGTGGCTGAAAACCGGACGGGACATCTATCTCGACCTGTTTCGCTACTGGGTGAAAATCTTTGCCATTGCTTTCGCTATGGGCGTCGTCTCGGGCATCGTCATGTCCTATCAGTTCGGCACCAACTGGTCTGTCTTCTCCACAAAGGCAGGACCGGTGATCGGGCCGCTGATGGCCTATGAAGTGCTCACCGCCTTCTTCCTGGAGGCCGGCTTCCTCGGCGTCATGCTGTTCGGCATGTCCAAGGTCGGCAAAGGCCTGCATTTCTCCGCTACCTGCATGGTGGCGCTTGGCACGTTCATTTCGGCCTTCTGGATCCTGTCGGTGAACAGCTGGATGCAGACGCCCACCGGCTTCGAGATGTCACCCGATGGCCGTTTCCTGCCGGGCGAATCCTGGCTGGCGATCATCTTCAACCCCAGTTTCCCCTACCGACTCATCCATACGGTGATCGCCGCCTATCTGACCACCGCTTTTGTCGTGGGCGCGGTCGGCGCCTGGCATTTGCTGCGCGACCGCGCAAACCTGCATGCGCGAAAGATGTTCAGCATGGCAATGTGGATGGCAGCGATCGTCGCGCCGATTCAGATTTTCGCTGGCGACATGCACGGCCTCAACACGCTGGAGCATCAGCCCGCCAAGGTCATGGCCATGGAGGGGCATTACGAGAGCCACCCGGACGGTGCGCCGCTTATCCTGTTCGGCATTCCCAACAGCGCGGAGAAACGCATCGATTATGCCGTGGAGGTTCCCAAAGCGTCATCGCTGATCCTGAAGCATGATCTGAACGCACCGCTCGCCGGCCTCGATACGATTCCCGATGACCGTGAGCCTCCCGTGCCGGTCATCTTCTGGTCTTTCCGGGTAATGGTCGGCATCGGCTTTGCCATGCTGGGCCTTGGTCTGTGGAGCCTGGTCGCGCGGATGCGTAAACGTCTCTACAACTGGTCGTGGCTGCATCGCGCCGCCGTGCTGATGGGGCCGTCAGGCTTCGTGGCAGTGATTGCCGGGTGGATCACGACGGAGGTGGGGCGCCAACCCTATACCGTTTATGGCCACATGCTCACGGCCCAAAGCGCGTCGCCTCTCGCCGCGCCTGCGGTTGCCGCCTCGCTGATCGCGTTCGTCATCGTGTATTTCGCAGTCTTCGGTGCGGGCGCATGGTACATCCTGCATCTGATGCACAAGCCGGCCGGGCCGCATGAGTCCGAGCCTGAGCATGTGCCGGTACGCACTGCGGGTATTACGCCTGCGCCTGCCATCGCGACTGGGGCGGAGTAAACAAAATGGGTATCAACGTCGATTTGACGGTCGTCTGGGCTTTCATCATCGCCTTCGCCGTATTCATGTACGTTGTCATGGACGGGTTCGACCTGGGCATCGGCATCCTGTTCCCGAGCTTCAAAGTTGGGGATGAGCGCGATCAGGCGATGAATTCGATCGCGCCGGTGTGGGACGGCAACGAAACATGGCTGGTGCTGGGCGGCGGCGGGCTATTCGCTGCCTTCCCGCTCGCCTATGGTGTCGTCCTGACCGCGACCTACCCACTTATTATCGCGATGCTTTTGGGGCTCGTTTTTCGTGGCGTGGCCTTTGAATTCCGCTGGCGCGACCCACGGCACCGTGCGCTATGGGACATTGCGTTCAGCCTGGGCTCGTTCATAGCCGCCTTTGCGCAGGGCGTGACGCTGGGCGCGATCCTCCAAGGCGTTCAGGTCGAAAACCAGGCCTATGCCGGTGGCTGGCTCGACTGGTTGACCCCGTTCAGCCTGTTGACCGGCGCTGGGGTGGTCATCGGCTACGCGCTGCTCGGCGCTGCCTGGCTGATCTGGAAAGTCGAAGGTAGCGCAGAGGCGCATGCCCGCCGGCTGGCGCTGTGGGCCGGGGCAGGCACGCTGGTCGCGATGGCGGCGGTCAGCGCCGCCACCCCGTTCCTGCAGTTCGAATATTGGAAGCGCTGGTTCGACATGCCCGGCGTGCTGGCGACGGCGCAAGTGCCGCTGCTTACCGGGATCGTCGCTTTCCTGTTTTTCCGCAAACTGCGCGGCGGGGCCACCGCTGCACCGTTTCTGCTTGCGCTGGCCCTGTTCGCGTTAGGATTTGCAGGACTTGGCATCAGTCTATTTCCCTACATCGTGCCCGACAGCATCACCATATGGGATGCTGCCGCGCCCGAGCGGAGCCAGATATTCATGTTGGTAGGGACCGCGATCATCATGCCGGTCATCCTTGCCTATACTGGATGGGCCTATTGGGTCTTTCGTGGCAAAGTTGGCACGCACGGCTATCACTGATGAAGTATACGCCCTTTTGGAAGCGGCTGGGATGGATGGCGCTGATCTGGACCGGGAGCGTTGTTGCGCTCGGTGCAGTATCGATGATTCTGCGCTTCTGGCTGAAGACCTGATCGCCAGCGCGACATCGACAGGCAGTCAGTTTTCGCCATAAAGGTCGCGCTGCGAACGATCGATCTCGTCAGCATAGCGTTTGCGAACGTATTTTTCGGTCAGCATACCCAAAATCCGTCGATCTTCATCGACAACGGCGAGATCGTCGGCTCCACTCACGTCGAATGCTTCCATGATTGAGGCGATCGACATTTCAGGTGAGAGCACGACATTCTGGAGGATGGCCAACTCGGATATGGCCCGCTCCGCCGAGCCCAAATCTGCAAAGACGGCCGCGGTCGGCACTAGGCCCGCGTAGAGGCCTGATCGGTCCTGCAGGAGTACCCGGCTCGTCGAACCCAACGGGAACTGCTGCCTGAAATCGGACATCGAAAGTGTCGGCAGTGCGGTCGCCGGGGCAGCGCGCATCATCTTGCGTGCCGTCAACGAACGCATCCAGCCAATATCGCGGGCGCTTCGGATCACTTCTCCGCGCAGGTGCAGACGCCAGGTCGAGAAGGAATAGCCGAAGCGTTCACGGACGAGGGCGCTCGAACACAGCGTTGCCGTCAGCACCACCGCCGTGATGCCAAAATCATGTGTTGCCTCGAGTACCAGCAAGGACATGGTCATCGGCCCTCCGACAACCGCCACAGCCAGCGCGGCCATCCCGACCAGCGCCGCATCCACCGGCGATAACGGGACAACGCCAGGGATCAGCATCCATAGCCCGGTAAGAATCTGACCGAGCAAGGCCCCCAGGAAAAGTGACGCAAAAAACAGGCCGCCGCGAAAGCCGAATCCTAAAGACACCACGGAGGCCAGGCATTTGAGCAGGAAAATTAGGGCAAGCGCGCCGATCGCCAGTTCTCCACCGATGGTGAGATGCAGCGCTCCATGCCCAGCCGAAAGCGCGTGAGGAGATGCCAGCGCGATCGGAATAAGCAACGTGCCGCCCACTATCGGCCTTGCCCATTCCGGAAGCTTGGTACGCCGGACAGAGGCTTCTGCAAAAGATACCAAGCGCATCAGTGCGATGCCCACTACCGCGCAAACGAGGCCCAGGACGGCATAAAGCAGATAGTCCACTGTCGCGAGGCTCTGGCTGCTGGTCGCGGCAATGAGGTAGGGCGTTGCGCCGAGCGTGCGCGCGGTTACGACCGCTGCCAAGGTAGCTGCCACCACGGGAGCGATGCTCGCCGGCGTGTAAGCGCCGATGACGATTTCAAAAGCGTAGAAGGCGCCAGTCAGAGGTGCGCCGAACGCCGCACCGATCGCGGCCCCGGCTCCTGCACCCACCAGAACACGCAGGTCGTTGCGCCGCAGGTTCAACCATTGGCCGATGAGTGATGCGATGCCGCCTCCAGCTTGCGCATAAGCCGCCTCCAACCCCACCGATGCACCGCAACCGTTGGAAACCAATGTCTGACCGGATACGAGCATCGTGTCGCGAAAAGGTATGCGCCCGCCATGGAGAGCATTCGCCTCGACGACGTCGATAGCTGTCCGCTTGTGATTGCGGACAAGGAGAACGATCCCTGCGAGCACCAGGCCGCCTAGCGGCAACGCTAGAAGCCGTACGGGCGGGATGTGCGCAAGACCGCTCAAGCGATCATCGACCTGGAGCCCGTAGAGCGTGGACTGGAAAAAATGCGCAGTTGCGCCGAGCATAGCCGCAAGCAGGCCCGCAGCAATGCCAACGCCGACCGCCAGGAGAATGAAGCTGGCTTCACTGGACCGAAAAATACGGCGCGCCGCCGACACGATGCCCGTGGGACGCAAGAAACGCTCACTCATCCCGGATGTCGCAGAGCGCCGTTCTGCTGCGCAGAGGACTTTTGGGGGAGGAGCATGCCGAGGATACCATTGAGCCTGAGTTAGGAAGATGCGAAGGGGCATTTTTCCCTTAGAATGGACTATTCTATGAGTCTCGCGGGTCATGCCCAAACCGCGATCTATTTTTCGTCGCTGCATCTCAATCCCGTGCTGGTTCAGATCGGGCCGTTCGCGCTGCGCTGGTACAGCCTCGCCTATCTTGCGGGTATTCTACTGGGCTGGCTCTATTTGATCCGGCTGCTCACCGAAGACGGCGCACCGTTGACGCGTGAACAAGCTGACGGCTTGGTGACATGGGTGACGGCGGGCATCATCATCGGCGGGCGTCTTGCCTATGTTCTCTTCTACGACTTGAGCACCTACGTCGCGCAGCCCTTGAAGATCTTCCAACTCTGGGCGGGCGGCATGTCCTTCCATGGAGGTGCGTTCGGCGTGGCGATCGCAATCATCATATTTGCGCGCAGCCATAGCCTGCGGTGGCTTAGGATCATCGACTATGTCGCGATGTGCGCCCCGATCGGGCTGCTGCTTGGCCGCCTTGCGAATTTTATAAATGGCGAGCTTTGGGGGCGGCCAACGACTTTACCCTGGGGCATCGTCTTTCCCGGCGGCGGCCCCTATCCCCGCCATCCGAGCCAACTCTACGAAGCGGCGCTCGAAGGGCCGTGTCTGTTCCTGTTGCTCTGGTCCCTGTTCCGTTTCACCAATGCGCGTCAGAGTCCCGGCATGCTGAGCGGCGCGTTTATTCTGGGCTATGGTGTGTTCCGGTTTCTCGTCGAATATGTTCGCGAGCCTGACCAGCAACTCATTGCCTTCACGAGCGCAACCGGGCTGCATATGGGGCAATGGCTCTGTATCCCGATGATCGCTGGCGGAATGGCCCTGATGCTTTGGGCCATCCGGCGACAGCCATTGCCATGCTAGACGAGCGTAAGCCGAGCATGCCCCCTGCGGCACCCAATGGAGCGTGTACGGCGCAGTAACCCGTGCGGCCCTGTGCACGGCGATCAAGCAATCACCCGGTTGCTCAAGGCGAACGGACGGAATTCATCTTTTCGCCAATGCAGACGGAAGCACGGTTGAACTCCTGCAAGTGCTCACTTCCGATCTCCGGTGGGGCACGCATCAGCGGTTGCAACCTAACACGCTTACAATCATTGTGTAATTCGAAAGGAGACGCGCGTTGAGACGCTTCGAGTTGGACGAGATTTCAGTCGCGGCGCTGTGGGACGAGCCGACCGGCAGCTGGCAGTATATCGTGATCGATCGCGCGACCAATCATGCGGCTATTATCGACCCGGTGCTCGACTTCGATCCGATGTCCGGCGCGACCGCCACACGCAATGCGGATGCTTTGCTGGCCTTTGTTAAGGAGCAGCAGGTGACCGTCGACTGGATCCTAGATACGCATCCGCATGCCGATCATTTTTCGTCGGCGCCCTATCTGGCGGATGCCCTGGGTATCCCGCGCGCGATTGGCGCTAATGTGGTCGAGGTCCAGAAACTTTGGCGCGACATCTACTGCCTTCAGGACTTCCCCACTGATGGGTCGCAATGGGATCGGCTATTCGGGGACGGCGACAGTTTCATGATCGGTGAAACCGAGATGCGCGTTTTGTTTTCGCCAGGTCACACGCTGGCGTCGATCACCTATGCAACTGATGGCGCAGCGTTTGTCCACGATACGCTGATGATGCCCGATATGGGCACGTCGCGTGCGGACTTTCCGGGCGGTAGCTCGCTCTCATTGTATCGAAGTATTGAACGCTTACTGGCTTTGCCGGACGACACGGCGCTGTTCGTCGGGCACGACTATGAAAAGGATGATCGCGACGTCCAGTGCTGTGCAACCGTCGCTGAACACAAAGCGAAGAACGTGCATGTCGGTGGCGATCGCAGCGAGGTCGATTTCGTCAAGCTGCGCGACACGCGCGATGCAACACTGCCGCTTCCCAAGCTGATGCTTGCCGCGCTGCAGGTCAACATCCGCGGCGGCAGACTTCCCGATCCCGAACCGTGCGGCCGTGCGTTCCTGAAGATACCTCTCAACCATTTCAAGCCACCCGAGAACGAGGCCAAATGATACGTTCGCTCCTATACGTGGCAGTCGTCCTGCTGCTCGGCGCCGCGCCGGCGTCGGCGCAATTGCGGGTCTTTGGTCCCGGCGGGCCGGCGCCGGCGATGCGTGACGCCGCTGACCGGTTCGAGCAGCAGAGTGGGACCAAGGTGGAGATCGTCAGCGGACCGACGCCGCAGTGGATCGATCGTGCGCGACGCGAGGCCGATCTGATCTACAGCGGGTCCGACACGATGATGACCGAGTTCGTGCGTGCGCTGCCCGATCTGTTGCATCAGTCGGATGGCCGACTATCTCGATGCCCGGGCGGGTAAAGGAAGCAAGCCCGCCTCGCTCGGCCGCTACAGGGCGTCAATCGCGAAGATCCACCAGTTGCTCGATCTGAAGGATCCGACGGTGGCGCCGCTGGTGAAGCTGCGCTTGGCAGCCGTCCGGCGCGAAAAGGGGACGGCGCAAAAGCAGGCGCGACCGCTGCGCTTCAAAGGACCGGTCCGCGATGTCGAGCGCGACTTAGCGCGCGGTCTGAACATCCGCGCGCTGCTGGACGCTTGTCCGGACGATCTGCAGAGCCTGCGCGACCGAGCGTTGCTGTCGACCGCTTACGACACCGGGTTGCGCGCGTCTGAGCTCGTCGCGGTCGCGATCGAGCAGATCGAGGAAGCGATCGATCCCGAGGCCCGGCTGCTCCAGATCCTGCGCAGCAAGGGCGACCAGGACGGGCAGGGGGCGACCGCCTTCCTGAGCCCGCGCACCGTCTCGGCAATTGTGGCATGGACGCAGGCGGCGGACATTTCGGCGGGTCCGCTGTTCAGGCGAGTGCAGGTCCGGCGCTACAAAGCCCGTGCGGCGGTGAAGGGACGGCGGATCGACAGCATTTCCGGTCGCGAAGCCTGGGATCTGCGTAAGACCTTGTCGAAGCCGGCGGTGCCGGCCCGCGTCGAGTATGACGTTGGCTCGGCGCCGTTACATGCTGGGTCGATCGGACCGATCTTTCGGACGATAATTCAGCGCGCGTTTGATCATGGATCGCTCCCCGATCTCACCGCCGAGGATCTAGCGCGGCTGGTTAAGGGGATCAGCGCTCACTCGACGCGGATAGGTCTCAATCAGGATCTCTTCGCAGCGGGCGAGGATCTTGTGTAGAGGGCGGTGACAAACCAGGCCAATGGAACGCCAGCGATTTGCTGAGCGTGGCGGTTTAAAAACCAGCCATTGGATAGGTTGCTCCTTTTAAGGGGGGTGGCCGGGGATGTTTGCCGTGGAGA
>NZ_JAHRGM010000029.1 GCF_019097845.1 Sphingobium sp. AS12
GAACGCGGTTGGTCCCTCGAGGTCGTCAACGAGCACGGCACCTCGACGGTCTGGGACAATCTATTCCCCACCGACCGCGATGCCGATGCTGCATTCCGCGATGTGCTCGCTCAAGAAGGCGTCGAGGCCTTCCTCGGCAAGTAAGATGCCAAATCCCGCTGCGAACCGTCAGTAGCTGCGGTCCTCACCGGATGCGTACAGCAAACCGCTCCTCGGTATCTTTTGATTCTTGCTTGAAGTTTGGGGGAGCTACAGCCTGATATGCGGCTTAGGTGTAGGACCGGTCCAGCGGCGGCGGGCAAGGAGCGGGTTATCTCTGCGTAATGCTGAGGTTCCATATAATATGCAATTGCCGATCACTCCTTAATGCTGCAAGACAGAACCACACCGCGCAACATTGGGATTGTAATTTATATGGCGGACAAGTCGGCCACTGTTTCGTCGGATTCTGAGAGCCTCGGCGAATCTGCGGTGTCGCCGCTTAAATCGCCGCGCGTTCGCCTCGCGATGCTCATTGGCGCGATCCTGCTGCTCATCGGTGGCTTTGTCTGGTACTTGGATCATCAGAACCGGGGCCGATACATGCAGGTGACCGACAACGCCTATGTTGCGGCAGATTCCGTCATCACAGCGCCCAAGATCGCCGGATATGTTGAACGGGTGTTCGTTATCGAGAATCAGACGGTTCGGCAGGGGCAGTCTCTGGCTGAACTCGATCCCCGCGAATATCGGGCGCAGACCGAACAGATTACCAGCCAGATCGAAACGGCAACGGCTGCGGGGGATACGACGCGCTCTCAGATTTCCGAACAGCAGGCAACCATAGCGCAAGCGCAAGCCCAGCTCAACGCGGCGCGCGCCGAGGCTGCTTTCGCCGCACAGCAGGTTACGCGATATCAGCCGCTTGCCGCATCAGGCGCTGAGCCAGGGGAGCGTTTCGCGCAGCTTCAGACGCAGGCACGACAAGCTCGCGAGCGAACCAATGCTGCGCAGGCGGCGCTGATCGCCGCGCAACGGCGTGTCGGTACACTGGGCGCGCAGGTGCGTCAGGCCCAGTCGCAAGCAGAGGCCGCGCGTGCCCAACTCAAGGTAGCGCGCGTCAACGTCGAATCGACAGTGCTCAAGGCTGCAATCAATGGCCGTGTGGGCGATCTGGCTGTCCGTGTCGGGCAATTCGTGCAGCCCGGCACACGCATGATGACACTGGTTCCTGTCGATCGATTGTTCATTGAGGCGAACTTCAAGGAAACTCAACTGGGGCTTATGCGCGTCGGCCAGCCTGTTGGCATCGAAATCGATGCGCTCCCTGGCGTCGAACTGACCGGGCGTATTGCCAGTGTCGCTCCTGGCACGGGCGCCCAATTCTCGGTGCTCCCCCCCCAGAATGCGACCGGAAACTTCACAAAGATCGTACAGCGCGTGCCTGTACGCATTGCAATCGATGCTCCTCTCGAAGTGCGCACGCTCCTTGTGCCGGGAATGTCGGTTGGAGTAACGGTCGATACGCGTTCAGCCAGAGGAGAGATGGATCGACTCCGTCAGGCCGTAAGCCGGAAGCGTTGACAGTGGTCACGGTCACAGCATCTCCAGACGCAGCTCGTTCCGCGCGTGCGGACTTGACCGCTTGGATCGCTGTTGCTGCCGGCTCGCTCGGCGCACTGCTGGCGACCCTCGACATCTCGATCGTCAACTCGGCACTGCCAACGATCCAAGGCGAAATCGGAGCAACCGGCACTGAGGGAACGTGGATCGCCACCGCCTTTCTCGTTGCCGAGATCGTCGTCATTCCGCTGAGCGCCTGGCTGGAACGGCTTTTGGGACTGAGAACCCTCCTTCTCATTTCCGTGACTGCCTTTACCGGGTTCTCCATCCTATGCGGCATCGCCACCGACCTTATGACGATGATCATCGGACGAACCGGGCAGGGCCTTATGGGAGGGCTGCTGATACCCACCGCCATGACGATTGTCGCAAAGCGACTCCCGCCATCCCAGCAGCCCATCGGGATGGCCCTTTTCGGAATGACCGTAATCTTGGGACCCGTTCTTGGCCCCTTGCTCGGTGGCTGGCTGACGGAAAATTTGAGCTGGCACTATGCCTTCTTCGTCAATGTTCCGGTCTGCGGGATACTCCTCTTGCTCCTGTTGCTCGGACTGCCGCACGAACGTACGAATTGGGTCTATCTTCGCGAGGCCGACTGGTTGGGTATTATAGGCCTGATCCTTGGCCTTGGAGGACTGACGATCGTGCTCGAGGAGGGGCACCGTGAAGACTGGTTCGAATCGACGCTTATCATCCGGCTGACGTTTATAACCGTAGCAGGGTTTGTGATGTTGGCGATCGGACAGATCTGGGCAGCAAAGCCCGTCCTTAAGCTGCGAATCGTCATGAGCAGACAGTTCGGCAGCGTCGTTATCATGGCGCTAGCGCTGGGCATGGTGATGTATGGATCGACCTTCGTCATCCCGCAGTTCCTGTCGCTTATCGCCGACTATAATGCCCTCGAGACCGGACAGGTCATCTTTCTCATGGGCGTTCCTGCCTTCTTTGTGATGCCGTTCGTGCCGTTTCTAATGCGGGTTGTCGACATCAGGCTGGCCGTTGGCGCTGGCCTCGCGCTTATGGCTGCTAGCTGCTTTGTGAACACCAGTCTCACGGTGGAATCCGCAGGCGAAGCCTTTACTACCGGTCAGCTGCTGCGCGGGGTGGGGATGATCTTTGTCATGCTGTTTCTGAACCAGGCCGCCATTACCTCAGTCAGCAAGGAGGATGCTGGAGATGCCTCAGGCATCTTCAATGCTGCGCGAAACCTCGGTGGCTCATTCGCTCTGGCGGCCCTGACGTCGTTCCAGGACCAGCGTATGTCACTCCACAGCCAACGGATGGAGGAAACCCTGTGGGCAAACAATCCAAGCGTGCAGGAGTATATCGCGGGGATGTCTCATACTCTGGGAAATATGGACGCGGGCCTTCAGTCGCTCGCTGGCACAATTCAGCAGCAGGCGTTCGTCATGACCTATAACGACATATTCTTGACGATGGCGGTAGCGACTTTTGTGACGCTTCCGTTCGTGTTTTTCCTTCGCCCGCTCCCCAAGGGGATGTCGCTGACGATGCATTGAGGTGGTAATGGCAAAGTTAAGTGGTCTCATCCTTCCGCTGCTCCTTGGTGGATGTGTGGTCGGCCCGGACTATTCCGGACCACCAGAGCTCGGCCAAGCCGCGCCGCGGCCGACATTCGTTCGTCAACCAGCGGATGCGTCGACCAGCGAGCCCGAACTCGCCGAATGGTGGACGACGCTGCAAGATCCGGTTCTCGATGAGCTCGAGCGGCGCACTCTTGTCGCGAATCCCTCGATTGATGTTGTGCAGGCCCGACTTCGCCAAGCCCGTGGGTCTGTACGCCAGGAGCGAGCAAACCGCCTGCCGACGGCTGGTGCTCAGGGCGCGGCCATATTTGCTGATCTTCCCGGGATCGATCTCCAGGCCAGTCAAGGAAGTACTCTACCCACACCTGTTCCGGCACCTTCATCCGCCCAGGATGCGGACACGTCTCTGCGTTTCTACAACCTTGGTCTGAACGCAAACTGGGAAATAGATCTCGCGGGCGGGCAGGTGCGAAAAATCGAAGCGGCAAACGCGCTGGCGGCGGCAGCGGCGTATAATGTTGCAGACGCAAAGGTTCAGCTCAGCGCTGAAGTCGCGCAGACCTATACCAATCTTCGTGACCGGCAGCAGCGCGCCGCTGCTTTTCGGGGAGGTCTCGACCTTCAGCGCCAGCAACTCGCCCTAGCCCGGCAGCGTTTCGGGCAAGGCACAATCCCGGCCTTCACTGTCGGCCAAGCGAACCGCGCGGTTCAGGCCACGATCAGCGATCTCGCCGCGGCCGATGCTGAGATCGAAATATATATGAATGCGCTAGCAGTTCTCGCCGGTGAAGCGCCGGGATCTCTCGATCCGCTATTGACGCCACGGCGCGATATCCCGATCCCCCCTGCGCGGGTGTCGATCGGAGACCCTTCGGCGCTCATGCGCCGTCGTCCCGACATCCGCGCTGCGGAGCACAATCTCGCCGCCACAACCTCCCGGATAGGGGTCGCGGAAGCAGCTCGTTTTCCGAAAATCAGCTTCATGGGGATTCTCGGGATTGGCGGCACGTCCATCGGAGACCTGGTAGATCTGGGCAATATTTCCAACATCGCCGTCCCTCAGCTGCAATGGGGCTTGCTCGATTTTGGACGAACGTCAGCGGCGATAGCGCAGGCACGCTCTGGTCGCGATGAAGCCGAGGCACAATATAGGCAGGTAGTGCTCGGCGCACTTGAGGACGCGGAGACGTCGCTTGCGCGCTTTGCACAGCAAAGGCGAAACGTCGCCGCATTTGCCGAAATCAAGCGGTCCGCAGATGAAGCGGCAACGCTGATGCGGCAGCGCTATGCGCGGCAGGTCATTTCGAGAGGCGACACTCTTGAGGCTGACCGCCAGCAGCGGCTTGCAGAGGCAAACCTGCACAGTGCGGTTGCGGCCCTCACCGCCAGCTATGTTGCCATACAGAAGTCGCTTGGACTGGGATGGACAGAAGCGGGGAGTCAAGCTTCAGCCCTTATGAGCAAATAATGATGGTATCTGTCCGGACTTGCCAATACAAGAATCGGCGGCCCTGCCCACCGCAATGATGACTTTTGGCACAGGGCAACCCGCCTGTTCGGCATCCATCCTGCGGCCCTTGCGATTATACAGAGTTTCGCGGGGTAACGCGCCCCGGGGCGATTGCGATGTGTTTGACGGGGGTTGCCCCCGATAGGATGAAATACGGATTCACGACCGCATAGCCGGACGCAACATCGGACCGGAGACAACCATAGAGCAGTTTATCGGCCTCGACGTGTGATTGGATAGAATTTCTGTCCGACGAAGATCTATCCCGCGGGGAGTTGTCCTGACCGCGTATACGACCTTGTACCCGACAGACGGCATCACCCGCAGGCGGAAGATGGGGGCGCTTGTAAAACCAGCCAAGCTTACGACCTCACAACCATAGATCGACGAAGATCGAAATTGCCTTGACCGGGATGCGATTAAACAACCCACAAGTGCATCATTGGCGAGCATCGTGCCGAATTGGATACTCATGAGGCGAGACCAACCCCACCACATGATCAGGCTGCCGGGTGCCGAACACGCGCTTCGGCGATATCAATCGACGGGTTGGAGAACGGCGCCCGTCAAATCAGTTGATCGAGCAGCGGATCGTTCAATTTCCCGCCACCATGGCGTCAGTTGCGGCGTGGAGGGGCACCGGGACCTGATCCGTCAGCACAAAGGATACCTATCGAGGCGGGGCTGCTCCTCTGTAATTCGGCCCCATCAAACATCCGCGGAGCGTACGCCTCGCGAAGGCTCGGTCATCATGGCCCCGCCATGGCTCCTCCCCAGCCGCCGCCGAGCGCAAGGAACAGCCGAACGCGATCCGAGGCGATGGACGCATCCGAGGCCGCCAGCGCTGCTTCGGCCGTGGCAAGGCTTCGCTGCGCGTCGAGCAGTTCAAGGCCTGTTCCAAGACCGCCCCCGGTTATCCGGGCCTGGAGCCCGGAAGCCCTCCGGCTCTCATCGCGCGCGCGCCTGAGCTTTGCATTCTGGTCCAGATTACGGGCATAGGTGCTGAGGACCGTCTCGGTTTCGCGGAGAGCTGCGAGGACGCTGCCGTCAAATGCCGCCAGCGTCGCGCGCGCCGCTGCATCGCTTTCCGCGATCCGCGCCCTGGCGACGCGTCGGTTCGGGAAGGACCACGAGATGAGCGGGCCGAAGCTGAACCGCAACGCCGAATCGTCGACCAGCCCCCCCACGCTCCGCGAGGTCGTGCCGAGCGATGCGCCGAGGCTGACGCTCGGATAGAGGTCCGCCGTCGCCACTCCGATGCGCGCCGTCGCAGCCGCGAGCCGGCGTTCAGCTTCGCGGATGTCAGGCCGGCGCCGGATCAGCGCCATACCGTCGCCAATCGGCAGGGGGCGGTCGACGGAAGGGATGATCCGGCAGGTCGCGAGATTGGGCGGATAATCTTCGGGCGTCCGGCCGAGCAGCACGGCAAGACTGAATAGTGCAGCTTTGCGGCCTGCCTCGATCGGCGGCAGCGCTGCCTCGAGCTGAGCCAGAAGCGCGCGCGAGCGGGTAGCGTCGAGCGACGTGTAGAGGCCGGCGCGCACGCCTCTTTCGGTGAGGGCGAGGCTTTGCCGCTGCAGTTCGACCGAATGGCGGGCAACGGTCATCCGCGCGCCGGCCGCGCAGGCATCTCCATAGGCGCCGACCACTCCGGCCACGACCGTCGTGCGCGCAAGGTCATAGGCGGCGGCCTGCGCTTCCGCATCGGCCTGCGCGGCTTCGATCGTGCGCCGAATCCGGCCCACGACGTCGAGTTCATAGGATATGCCGACGCCGGCGTCGAATGTCGCATGGGTCCCGTTGGGCGAGCCGAGACCGAGATTGGACGGCTCGCCCACCGATACGCCGCCCGCCGTGGAAGTCTGGACGCCCGCGCCGGCCTCGACCTCCTGGACAATCGCGCGCGCGCGTTCGAGATTGGCCGCCGCGACCCTGAGGTCGGTGTTGGCCTCGATCGCTTCCTGGACGAGCGCATCGAACTGGGGAATAGCGTAGAGGCGCCACCAGCGCTGGGGCAAGGGTTCAGCCGAATAGGCGGGCGATTTTCCTTCGGCAAAGCTTGCGGGCCGATCCGAGATGCCTGCGGGCAAGGGCGGCGCCCGATAGCTGGGGCCGACCGTGCCACAGCCAGCGAGCATCAGCGCGCCCATCAGTCCGAGCAGCCTTTTCGTTCCGACGCGCCCCATCGTCATTCGCTCCGGCCGGGGCCGAGCGCATTTTCCGCGCCATTGAGCGTCACGGTGACCGTCCGGCCCGCGATCAGATCGATGCCGGGCGGCACCTTGTCGATGGCGATCCGCACGGGGATGCGCTGGGCAAGACGGACCCAGCTGAAGGTGGGATTGACATTCGCGAGTAGCGTTCCGGACGCGGTCGTCCGTTCGCGATCGTCAATGCCCGCCGATCGGCCTTCAACATGGCCAGAAAGCGGCCTATCCTCGCCCATTACCCGGATCGTGACGCGGACGCCGGGGCGGATGTGCGAAAGCTTCGTCTCCTCGAAATAGCCGGCAACATAGTAGCTGTCGGAATCGACCAGCGTCATCACGGGCTGCCCGGTGGCCGCATAGGCGCCGGGACGGAGCGAGAAATTGGTGACGATGCCGTTGACCGGCGCACGCACCTCGGCGCGCGCCAGATTGATGCGGGCGAGATCGCGATCAGCGATCGCCTGGGCATAGCGTGCGCGGGCCTCCTCGGCGGTGGAGCGGCGGTCGTCACGTTGCTGTCCCGAGACGATATCAGAGAGGGCCTGATAGCGGCGGTTCTCCCGTTCGGCGGCGTTCAACGTTGCCCGTGCCGTGGCGACAGCGGCCTCGGCCTGCTCAACGGCATTGCGCAGCCGAACATGGTCGATGGTAAACAGGATGTCGCCGCGCCTGACCACCTGGTTGTCGCGAACGTGGACCTGCTCGACCCGGCCCGACACGTCTGCCGCGAGCGGGACCACATCCGCCCTGATCTTCCCGTCGCGCGTCTGTGGCGCGTAGGTGTAGTAATTATAGAGGTGCCAGAAGACGAACACGCCCGCACCCACCACCAGCAGGGTGAGCAGGGGCTTGAGCAGGCGGAGGAGGGTATCGCGATCTAGGGTCATGGCGGGCACTTCAGGATGCGGTGACAAGGCGTAGAGCCAGAAAGGCGGTGCCGGTCAGGATGAGGAACAGGGCGGTGTCGAACAGCGGGCGCTGCCAGACGAGGCGGTAGAAGCTGATGGACTCGAGCACCCGCGACAGCAGCAGGCGCATCGCGAAGCCGAGGATCGCGCAGAGGAGCAGCGGCGAAACGAACACGCCCGCGATGTCGATTTCGCCGATCATGTCGCCGGTACCCAGGCCGGCGCGCGCTCGAACAGGGCGATGCGCAGACCCGCTAAGGCATGAATGGCGCGGTCGGGGCGAGCGCCGGGCGAACCATCTCCCGGCCAGAGCGCATCAAGTGCTTCGTCGATGAGCGCGAGCAGACGGGACGACGGCTGCGGCTTGTCGAACTCGCTGCGGAGTTGATCGAGAACCCGATCCGTCGCCTGCCGCCCATCGGCGGGAAGCGCGTTGCCCATCGAGCGCAGGTCGGCGACGTTCGCGCCGACCCGCAGCCGGATGAGCAGGCCGGCGCTCCGCTCGATTTGCCCGGCTGCGGCAAGGCGCGCCGTCACCACCGAAATGCGGTCGAGCGCCCGCTGGACATAGCTGTCCCGCAACCGTCGGCTGGGCGACCGGCTCAGCCGCGCGATCTCGCGCGCTTCGATGCGGAGGACGCGCTGAAGCTGATGCTGCACGCCCCAGGTACGGAACAGGCCGGCGCCGAGAATGGCGGTGAATATGCCCAGCATGCTGGCGACGCTCGCCTCGACGAAGGTTCCGAAATCGGGCGGCGAATAATGGCCCTGGAGATTGATGTTGCTGAGCCCGAAGGCGAGGATTAGCGTCGCCATCGGATTGACGGCCGCCCAGACGCCCAGCGGCAGCATGAACAGGCCCATCATCAACGCAAAGGTCGAGAAATCGGCGGCGAGCGGGAGCAGGCCATAGCACAGGATCCCCGCCAGCAGGGTCGCTAGCAGGGCGAAACGCGCGAACATTCCGATCGCTCGGCCCGGCTCGTCGCCGCCACCGAAAAAGGCCAGCGTTACGGTGCCCAGCAGAACCGCGTTCGCGCCCTGATGCCAGCCCGTCGCATACCAGAGCCCGCAGAGGAGGGCGTAGGTTACGAGGATTCCCGCCGCGATCCGGGCAGCGTGATCAATGTCGGGGTTGAGCGGAAACGCCCGCGTCTCGCTGACTGTTCGCGCGAGCGCGGGCGCAAGCTTCGCCTTTCCGCTCAACGCCGCCTCGATCCGCGAAACTTCGCTCCAGAGCGTCAGCATTTCGGCCAGCATGTCGGCCAGCGCATCATGAATGAGCTGCTGCCACGCGCGCGCGTCACTGGCATCGAGCGGAAGCGCGCGCACGGCATCGGCCAGATCGGGTGGCGGTTCCGTACCGGCATCAAGATGGGCCCTGGCCGTGGCGAGAGAGGGTCGGAGGGCCAAGCGCTCCGCTTCGCCAAGGCCCGCGATGCGGCTGCCGATTGCGGAAAGGAGCGGGACCATGCGCAGCAGGCGTTGCTGGATCGCGAGCGCGTGCCGCAGGTCATCGCGATGGATCGTCGGATCGTAGCGCAGCGCTCCGGTCAGCTGTGACAGGGATGTGATGTCGGCCAGCGTCTTTAGCCGGTCATGCTCTCCTTGGGCGTCCGCCTCATGGCCATCAAGGACATCCTTCGCCCAGGTCTCGATGCTGGGCAGCCAGCGATGCAGGCGCGCGCGTAGCGCACCTTCAAGAGAACGCGGAACGATCACGCCGTCAACGAGGGTCGTCGCGAGGATGCCGAGGGTGATTTCGCTGACCCGCGCCACAACGGTATCGAACATGATCTCCGGATGATCCACGCCGGCGACGGCCACCAGCATGAGCGTGATCGCGAAAAGCTGGAAGCCGTAGCTGCGCGGCGTGCGGTCGAGGAAAGAAATACCGAACGCCAGGGTTGCCACGATTCCCGACGCCGCGATCAGCAGCAGCGGCGCGCTCGCAAACAGCGCGACCATGGCAAGCGTGACGAAGCCGGCGCAGAAAGTTCCGGTGAACCGATAGACGGCCTTCGACCGGATCGCCCCGCTCATGGGGTTCATGCAGACGCAGCAGGTGACAAGTGCCCAGTAAGGATTGGGCAGGCCGATCCGCACCGCTATCGCGAATGCGATCATGCCCGCGACGAACAGCTTAACAGAGAAGATCAGCTGATCGGCGCTGACTTTCATCGGCCCGTCCGCGCCTGCTGCAGGAACTGACCGATCCGTTCCTCGAACAAACGCAGCGTGCGCGTCGTCGTTTCGATGTCCTGCGAAGGAAGATCACCAAGGAGGTCGTCGCGGAGCCGCGTGACCGCCTTTTCCATCTTCTTCGCAAGGTCACGACCTTTCGGCATGACATGGATCGTCTTGATGCGCCGGTCCTCGGGAGAATCGCGCCGCTCAAGCAGGTTGGCGGCTTCGGCCTGGTCGAGAATGCGCACCATGCCGCCCGGATTGACCCCGACTTCCTCGGCCAGCGCGTTCTGCCTGACACCCTTGTCTCCATGACGGGACGCCAGAATGAGCGCCGAAATGAGCGATGCGGGAAGTCCGAAGTCGGCGAGTGCGAGACTGACTGCCTGAACCCAGACACGCCGGATCGGCTGCAAAGCGTTCGTGAGTTCAAAAAGCGTGACGGGGCTGGTTCTGGATCGGTCGCGGGGCATGCGCGGCTACCTAGTCCATCATCCGATTACGTTCAATATGCAATCATTGCCTTAACAATTAAATTGGGCAGACTGAACACGCCAGTGAGCCATGTGGTGCGCAAGATCAGCGGTTACCGGTCTTCTGACAAGAACGGCGAATGGCTCACGATGTCGGACGCGGCCGCCAAACTCGGAGTCCCGCAAGTCAAGATCCAACGCTTCCTCAGGAATGGCATATCGCCGCCGAGCAGGTCATGCGCTACGCGCCCTATCAAATCCGCTCCAGCGACCTCGAAGACGAGTGGATCAAGGCCAAACTGGCGCGCCCAATCCCGTGTCGCGCCGAAGACGACAACCAGGAATCGCTATTTTCCGACATGGCGGGTCGTGCGGCTGAGCGGAACAGGAAAGTGTCATAAGGAGCCGTTTGGCTCGATACAGCGATAGATGGTCGCCGGGTGAACGTTGAAGGTCCTGGCGATGGCGCTGATGGATTTGCCGTCGAGCACGAGCTGGCGGGCGAGCTCAGCCTGATCGGGTCGCATTTTCTTTGGGCGTCCGAAGGCCACGCCGCGCGCCCTCGCAGCCTTTCGCCCCTCGTCGGTTCGCTTCAGGATGAGGGACCGTTCGAACTGGGCGATGCCGGCGAACACGGTCATGATCATCACGCCGGAGGGCGACGTGGTGTCGGCCCAGGGTTCATCAAGCGATTGTAATCCAGCCTGCTTTTCCTTGATGCGTTCCGCAATGTGCAGGAGATCGATCGTGGATCGTGCCAGGCGGTCGAGGCGTGCGACCACCAGCACGTCGTCCTTGCGCAGGTGCGCCATCAGCTTTTCGAGCTCGGGGCGGCCGCGCGCCGTCCCCGATATCTTCTCCTCGAACATCATTTCGCAACCGGCCTGCGAGAGCCGTCCGCGCTGGATGTCGAGGTTCTGGTCCTCGGTGGAAACGCGTGCGTAGCCCAGTTTCATTTGGCCGCTCCGAGTAGCGTGCGAAAGTTACTGCAAAAGGACTTTGTTTCGCACATATGTTTTGCGAAGAAATTGTCCTTGTTTCCTGGTGCTGCCCTCCGCCTTCGCAAAAGTTGAAAGTTTCGCACGGTATGCCGACCCGTCACCTCACTGACGCCCAGCGTCAGAGGTTTGCTCGCTTCGACGGCGAACCGTTGGCCGACCAGCTTGCGCGATATTTCCATCTGGACCAGACCGATCGCGACCTCATTGGAGCGCTGCGCGGCGACCATAATCGGCTTGGCTTTGCCGTAATGTTGACGAGCGTCCGATTTCTGGGCGCATTTCCCATTTCGGCCGCGGAGATCCCGGCGTCGGTGTTGACGATCGTGATCGAGCAGCTGGACCTTGAGCCCACCACCGGCGTGCATGCGTATTTTCAGGGGAGCCGACGCATACGGCACCTCGCGCTTATCCGGACGCATTGCGGCTTCACGGACTTTGGCGACAACGCGGTGGCGCGTTTCCGGCTGACGCGGTGGCTCTACGCCCTGTGCTGGAGCGGTGATGATCGACCCGCCCCGCTGATCGATCGCGCGGCCGCCTGGCTGATCGCCAACAAGGTGCTGCTGCCGGGCGTCACGGTGCTCGAGCGCCTGGTCGGCAGAATCCGCGATCGTGCGCGCACCCGGCTTTGGCGGAATCTGGTCGCCTGTCTGAGCGATGACCAGCGCGCACGCATCGCCGCGCTGTTTGACGAAGGGGACACGTCGACGTTCGCCGCCCTGGACGCGCTGCGCACAATTCCCTCCAAGCGCATGCCGACCGAACTCTACCGCCACCTCGATCGGCTCGATGCGGTCCGCGCGTTCAATCTGCGGCCATCGCCGCCACGGGGCGTTCCCGCCACAAGCCTTGAGCGGCTCGCGCGGGTGGCGCGCGTTGGCAAGCCGTCGGCCATCGCCGTTCTTCAGGAGCCGCGTCGAACCGCGACCATAGCCGCGCTCTTTCATACGCTCGAAGCGGCCGCTCAGGACGATGCAGCCGAGCTGGCCGAGGCTCTGCTCGCGGACATGGTCAAGGGAGCCGAAGCCGCCGACAAGCAGGCCCGGCTGCGCAGCCTGCGCGATCTCGATGGCGCTGCGATGCTGCTTCATAGGGTGGGTCTGCTGGTATTGACCGACGACGCCTTGCCCCTTTCCGAATGGCGGGACACGCTCTTCGAGCAATTGCCTAGGCCCGATATCGAGGCGGCCATGGCGAAGGTGGAGGCAATCGCCAGGCCTGTTGACACAAAGCCCTACGACCAACTGCGCACGAAATGGCGGAGCGCCCGACGACTGTTTCGCGAAGTCGTCACCCGCATCGAGACCGATGCCGCCCCGGGCGGCAAAGCCGTCAAGGCCGCGATAAGCTACCTCAAGGGCGTGGACGACTGGTCGTCGCTCGCCAGGATGCGCGGTGCACCGACCGCCGCGATCCCGAAGGCGTGGCGGCAACAGGTCCTGGATCATGACGGCAGGGTGCATGACCCGAAAGCCTATGTCTTCGCGATCATCGATGCGTGGCGTCTCGCGATCAAGCGTCGCGACGTGTTCGCCACGCCGGGCATCCGATACGGCGATCCCCGGCGCGGGATGCTCGAGGGCGAGAGCTGGCACACGTCCAGGTTGATGGTCGCACGCGCGCTGGGCCGATCCCTCGACGCCAATAGCGAGATCGACGGTCTCTCGCGCCTGCTCGACGAGGCATATCGCCATGTCGCCGCGCGCAGCGTCGACAATCCGGACCTGCGGTTCGAGACGGTCGCCGGCAAGACCGGGATCGTCGTCACGCCCCTCGATAAGCTCGATGAACCCGAGAGCCTGCGTGCGCTTCGCGCCGCCATCCAGACCCGCATGCCGAAAGCGGGCATGCCGGACATCTTTCTTGAAGTCATGGCGCGAACCGGATTTGCCAAATCCTTTAGCCATCTGAGCGAGCGTCAGGCCACCGTCGAGCATTTCGAAACAAGCCTGTGCGCGGTCCTGGTCGGCGGTGCCTGCAACATCGGCCTTGAGCCGGTGGTCCGCCCGGAATTTGCGGCGCTGCGGCGCGACCGGCTTTCCTGGGTCAGTCAGAATTTTATTCGCCCCGAAACCATCGCCGCGGCGAACGCCGCGATCGTTGCCGCGCACAGTCGTCTGGATATCGTCCGTCACTGGGGCGCCGGCGAGGTGGCCAGCGCCGACGGCATGCGTTTCGTCGCTCCATCGAGCGCCATACACGCCGGTCCCAACCCCAAATATTACGGCCAGGAGCGCGGCGTCACCTGGTACAACATGATCTCCGATCAGTTCAGCGGTCTGGCCGGCGCGGTCATCCCCGGCACCTTGCGCGACAGCCTGGTCGTCCTGGCGCTCCTGTTGGAGCAGGAGACCGAACTCGAACCGCTGGAAATTATGACCGACACCGCCGCCTATTCCGACGCCATTTTCGGCCTGTTCTGGCTCCTGGGTTACCGTTTCAGTCCGCGTCTGGCGGACATCGGCGGCGCGAAGCTCTGGCGGATCGACCGCCAGGCGACTTACGGACAATTCGATGAGATTGCCTGGGGCAGGATCAACATCGCTCTGATCCGGGAAAACTGGCCGGACCTGATCCGCCTGGCCGGATCGCTCAAGCTTGGTCACCTCAAGGCCGCAGGCGTCATGCGCATGCTGCAGGTCAAAGACCGCCCGACGACCTTGGCGAAGGCCCTGTCTGAACTGGGGCGCATCATCAAGACGCTGCACATCCTGCGATACATCGACGACCGACCGTTTCGCCGGCGGATATTGTTTCAGCTCAACCGGCAGGAGTTGCGCCACAAGCTCGGGCGGCGCGTCCATCACGGCGACCGCGGCGAAATCAGAAGCCCTCTGCGCCAAGGCCAAGGTGAGCAGCTTGGCGTCCTCGGTCTCGCCCTCAACGCCATCGTCCACTGGAACGCCGTCTACATGCAGGAAGCCGTGCGCCAACTCGGGGATGCAGGGACACCCGCGTTGCCCGCCGATATCGCCCGACTTTCGCCGATATCCTGGCGTCACATCAATTTCCTCGGGCGCTACGACTTCTCCGTGCCCGACGCCGTCGCCAACGGCGGTCTCAGGCCGCTACGCGAACCTAATTCCGAATGGGACTTTTGAAAAGAAATATCGACCCTTACGACACTTTCCTGTTCCGCTCAGCCGCACGACCCATTTACGAGACGGCCGACGGCCACATCGGTTTGATCGATTGGCAGGTACTCCAGCGGGGACATTGGTCAGTCGATGTCGCCTATCATATCGCTGCTGCGCTCGATATCGAGGATCGCCGATCGAGCGAGCGCGAACTGCTGCTCTATTATCTCGAACGGTTGGCGACGCATGGCGGCGATGCCGTTCCGTTCGACGCTGCTTGGCGCTATTATTGTGAGGCGCTGCCCTATGGTCTGATGATGTGGGGCATTACCCAGCGGGTCGAACCGGCAATCGTCAACCGTTTCGTTACGCGCCTAGGCACCGCAGTGATGGATCATGGCAGCCTCGATCTGCTCGGGGTTTGATCGTGTCTCTTCGCACGATGGGAAGGGGGATAGAGATATCCATCGACCTGACCCGCGCGTGGTCAAGCTGCCGATCGAGGGTTTCGTCTCGCGAGGAGCCGCGCGCCTTGTGACGGATCGGCGATGTCTGCTTGCTCAAGCGCAGTAACCAAGGCAGAGTCATGCGCTGCCCGCGTCGCTGTCTCCAGGTCAGCGAACCAGATTTCGATCATCGCGCCAAAGCCGTGCGCCCTTGATGGATCGACCACCTTGTTCCCGGCAATGCACGAGGCGGCTGCCACCGTTGACGATGCGGCCAACGCTTCAACCCGCGTACGGGATGCGTCCCAGAAGCCGGAATCGATCGAGACCGTGGGGAACAAGAAGGAAAGGATCGCGAACTCTCCCTTCTCTTCCCCGGCGACGAGATACTCCTCCGCATTCATGGTCCAGTCGTCAACATAGGATGCGAATACGCGCTCTTCGTCCTTCTTGAGCGCGTCTGTCGTGCCGGGCTGATACCGTGCGGCGAGTAGCCCCTCGCGGCTCACCATGGTCAGCAACGCCGACCCGTCATAAATGTTCGAGAAACTCTCCGGCAGATCTGGAGTCCAGATCCTGACCATCTGGCACGAGCCCTTGAAATATTTCCGGAAACTTTGACCAAAGGTGGATGCGAACGCCGAATGCTCGCGCCAGGCTTGCGGGAATGCGTCAGCTCGCAACGCCGGATTGCGCCGTGCGAGATAGATGAGCTTATGTTCCACTCAGTCGGCGTCCGCGATGATGCGTCGCTCCTCTTCACGCCGGCTGCTGCCCAGGGCTGAGAAAAGATGCGCGCGCTTCAGAAACAGATGCGCGTCGCATTCGGCGGTGAAGCCCATGCCGCCATGAACCTGGATATTGGCCTTGGCATTTTCGATCGCCGCGTCGGTCGCAAGCCAGCGTGCGGCCGCGATCTCGCGCCGGTCATCCTCGGTGCGGCCGAAGGTGATGGCGCAATAACGCACCTGTGCATCGGCGGCGGCGGCGCGTACCGCCATGTCGGCACAGCTGTGCTTGATCGCCTGGAAGGAGCCGATCGGTTGGCCAAACTGCTCACGCTGTCCGGCAAAATCTACCGCCATCGCTGTCGCGGCTTGCGCGATGCCAGTCGTCGCGGCGGCGATCAGCAGCGAAATGCGTTCGGCAACATTGTCACGCGCCGGCAAATCCCCGGCTGCGATCGCGTTCGCCAGCGTGATCGTTTCGTCCATTGGCACCTGCGCGGTCCAATTGCCGAATGCATCGCGGGGCAGCAGCGCGGCACCATCGCCGAGCAGAACGACATGGCTCGCCGCGTCGCCATCATAGAGCCAAACCGTGCCGTCGAACCCCAAGGAGGCGAACGCGCAGCGTGCCTCGCCGCTCATGATCGCCGGGCGCAGCCCGTCATCGGCCAGATGCGCAGCCGCCATCTGGGCCAGAACGGATGGAGAGGCGAGGACGAGACCAAGTTCGCGCGCCGCCAGCATCTCTTCAGGCAGGCCATAGCCAAAGCCACCCTTCTCTTCGGGTAACCCCATGCCGAACAGGCCAAGTTCTGCAAGGCTGCTCCAGAGCGCATTTTCCGGTTGGGCGCCGTTGCCGCTTGCCTCGCGCAGGCGCGCCACGGGAAGGGAGGCGGCCAGCATGCCGCCGACGCTTTCGGCGATCAGCCGCTGGTCGTCGGTGGGTTCGAGATCGACGATCATATTGCGCGTGGTCCTTTCGGCAGGCCGAGAACACGTTCACCGATGGTGTTCCGGCGGATTTCCGATGTGCCCCCGCCGATCGCCCATTTGAACGATTCCAGATAGGCTTTGGGAAGATTGTGGCTGCCCCCGCGCGCCATGGCGCCGGGACCGAGCAGATCAATTACCGCGCCGTTCACGCGGCGCGTCAACTCACCGAAATATAGCGCCGGGATGTTGCCTTCCGCGCCCGGAATTTCCTCGCGCATCCCGCGCGAAACTGAGGCGACGGTCAGCGAGCGCAATGCCGCTACCTCTGCGCGCAAAACGGCCAAGCGGGATGCTACCGCTGCGTCGGCGAAAAGCGATTTGCCGGTCGCACGATCATAGGTCTCCTTGGCGGTGGTGATCAGCCGCTCGACCGTGTTGGCTAGTTCGATCTGGTGCGCGATCGTGCCTGTCCCTCGCTCAAATCCCAGCGTCGTCATAGCCACACCCCAGCCGCCGTTCAGCTGGCCGACCAGATTGGTCATTGGAATACGGACCTCGTCGTAGAAAATCTGCGCAAAATGAGCGTAGCCGGTCATCGTTGTAATCGGCCGCACCTCGATGCCGGGCAGGGTCATGTCGCAGATCACCCAGCTAATTCCTCTGTGCCTGGGCAGGTCGGGATCAGTGCGAACGAGAAGTTCCTGATAGTCGGCACCTTGCGCGTAGCTTGTCCAGATTTTCGTGCCGGAAACGACAAGATGATCGCCATCGATCACCGCGCGCGTCTTGAGCGCGGCGAGGTCAGAACCCGCGCCCGGCTCCGAAAAGCCCTGGCACCATGTTTCTTCACCTTTCAGGATCGCCGGCAGATGGCGGCTCTTTTGGTCCTCGCTCCCCTGCACAATCAGGGTCGGTCCGGCATGGCTCAACGCAACGAACATGGAGGCAGAGGTCCGCGCACCAGCACGGGCATATTCTTCATGCCAGATCAGCTGTTCCAGCACCGACAGGCCGCGCCCGCCGAACGCCTTGGGCCAGGACACGCCGGCCCAACCGCCCTCAAATTGCGTACGCTGCCACGCCATGTCATAGGCGCGCAACTCCAGCCCCTCGGACGGTCGCGCATTGCGCGGCACGTTGTCGTTCAACCAAGCGCGGCATTCGTCGCGAAAGCGATCGAGCGAGGGGTCTTCGATAAGTTTCATAATGTCATCCCGTCATGGGCTTTTGGCAACGGTATTCGTGGTTTTCGATCACAGGCTGCTCTCTTCAACCCGTTGGCGCGCGAGCGCCCTGGTCGCGCGAAGGTCTACCTTCATGGAAGGTGTCCGGGGCAGGGCGTCGACGAAAAGATAGTCAATGGGGATATGAGTGGCAGGTAGGGCGTCGCGTAGATGGCGGTCCAACGCGCCGCGATCAGCTGTCCGCGCTCCCGGCTGCATCTCTATCACCGCAACCGGCAGTTCACCCAACCGTGGGTCGGGCACCCCAACCACGTTGGAGAACGAAACACCGGGGAATGTGTCGATCAACCGTTCGACGCTGGCTGGCATGATCTTGAACCCGCCGCGCACGATGACGCCGTCGGCACGACCCCGATGGAACAGGAAGCCGTCTTCGTCGATGATGCCAAGATCAGTGGTGCGAATGAAATGATCGCCCAGGAACGGTACTTTGACCTCAATGATGCCGACGCGATTGGCTGGCAGAATGCGATCGTCCGTCGGATCGATGATGCGCACTGCGTTATCGCCGCATGGCTTGCCGACCGTGCCGAATTTCGTTTGACCCCATTTGGCATGCATCGCTTTGGTGACTGTGGTCACCGCGCCGCAAAATTCGGTCGCTCCATAGGTCAACAGGATGGGGACCCCAAAGCGGTGCTCGAAGGTGCGATGCGTATCAATGTCGATCGCCGAGGTACCGACCTGCACATATTGCACGCCCGCAAGTGCGTCGACCGGCAGGTCGCGGTCCAGCATCATGCGCACGCCGGCGGGCGGGATGACGATAGTACCGGGACGATATTTGCGCACGAAAGCCAGCCAATGGTCGAGATCGAACTTTTCCTGCAAGAGGATAAGTCGCCGTTCCGCCACCATCGGCAACAAGGAATAAATACCCGATATGTTGCTGATCGGAAAATTGACCGTGCCGGGCTCTCCCGGTTCACCGGCGACACGCGAGGCGTCCAGCACGCTGCCTGCCAGTATGGCCGCTTCGACCGTGGTATAGCGGATCGACGCTCGTTTTGGCGTCCCTGTGGTGCCGCTCGTCAGCAGATCGATAAATGACTCCTCGCCGGGACCGTGCGTGGTCGATCGATCGGCGGATGGATCGCCTGCAACCAGCCGCACTTGCTGTTTAGCTTCCATAGAAGACGCCAGCGATATGCCAAGTGCGCCCGGCGCCAAAGCGCTCAAGGTAACGTCGGTCCAGTCCTGTTCGTCTGCGATCACGACAGGAAGATTCAGCGTTGCAAGATCCTTCGCAATCGCTTCGGGCGATTGAAAAGCATGGACCATGATGATCGTGCGACGTTGCGCCAGCAACTGCATCAGCGCGGCGACGAAGGCCGGGCGGTTGCGTGGCACAAATCCGACCTGCGCGCACTCATCCAGGCCCGCAGCAGTCAAAAAATCTTCAAGTCGGCGGGCGACATCGGCAAGATATCCCCATCGAACTCGCCGATCTTCATATTCTAACGCAATCTGGTCGGGGTCGCCGGCCAGTGCCCGCGCCATTACCTCATCGAGTCGCGCGGTCATGACCTGCTCTTTCCGTCATCGTAACCCTGCCGGAAAGCGCCTGCCGGCGTGATACCGCAACGATGATCGTCAGCCATGACCGCCTCTCCAACTGTTGCGATAAAAGGGATACCCCAATTCACTTCGCTCAGATAGCGCTCCCGACCCCGGACATCAAGGGGCGTCTATGCGCTGCGCGTTAAATCCACGCGCAACGGGTCTGAATGCATCTACATTGCGCGCCAAGTCGCGTTGGCGGTTCAGATGGCGGGGCGCGATCCAGGCGAGGCCGGCTCCTGCGGCGCTCCCGCAAAGCATTGGGCGATTTCGAGCCAGTGATGGGCTACATCACCTTCCGTCAGCAGCGCCGTATCGGACGGCGAACGGCGTTGCGTCACGACCAGCGCGAAGTCGACCGCCGGACCGGTGACCGATCCATTACCATCGCCCTCCCATTTCCATATCGCGCCGGAGGGGCCGGTCAGCGTAACCGATGGGCTGGCGGGCATCTCGAGTTTACGGTTCCGGAACGACCAGCCAAAGGTTCGCACACCGATGTCGCAAATGTTACGGATGCGGTCGGTGTTGGCGCGACGCACGTCGAATAGGTCGTAAATGTCCTGCCCATGTGCCCACACTTCCATTTGTCGTGCGGTCGCGAAGGATACGAGGCTCATGTCGGGGCCGAACCAGGTTAGGCGCGTCTTGGGGTCGATGCCACGGAAGCCCGCGATCATGCCTTCATAGGTTTCGCGCCAGATCCGCAGCACATCCTCATCGGCGACGCCCTCGAATTCGCGCTGAATCTGCTGCGACAGTTCGACGCCTTCTGCCTGTGCCGCCCATACTATCTGAACCTCTTCGGCGAATTTGTCGTTACTTTTCAGCGAGATAAGGCCGAATCGATCGACCTGATGCAGATGCAGGATCTGGCTGCGCACGCTCCAGCCGAAAAACGGCGTTACGCGGGCGAAGTCCTTTATCGGGAAGGCGGATACGAAACGGTCGAGTTCGCGGTTCTCCGCGAGCAAATCGTCGCAAATAATCTCCAGCACGCGATCAGTCGGCATTCATTGTGGTGTCGTCGAACCGGGCGTTCTGGAAGTCGATGTGCATCCACTCATCAATCAAGTCGGAGCAGCGATGGCTCGACAATTCGGCCACCTCCACATCACCTTCCAGGATCGCGCGTGCCATCTTGGCGCGCAGCTTGCTGTAGGTGCGCACGCGTTCTGGCCGATTGCGCAGAACGTCCTGCTCGCGGCGGAGATAGGAGGCGAAGTCGTAAAGAATTTCGAGCAGCAGGATCAGCACGGAATTTGCGCTCATCTCGCCCAGGATTCGGCCAAACTCCCGCTCGCTCCGCAGGAATTCGCGATAGCCGTGACCATCATTGCCGCCTGACGCTTCTTGCGTCTCGCCCTCGGCGACGAAAGCGCGCAGCCGGTCTTGTAATTCAGGATCGCGATTGCGCGCTGCCCGCATTGCCAGTTCGGCGCGAAGCGGCTTCATGGCGGCGGTGATCTCCGACAGGCCGGCATTGCGCGACATCAGGTAGAGCGCGGCCATCCGGCTGACGCTGATCGATCCTGGCGTACGCGCGAAATACCCACCGCCCACGCCCCGCCGAATGGAGATGAGATGCTCCTGCACAACCTTAGCCGAGGCTTGGCGCAGGGTCGGTCGACTGACCCCCAGCCGCTCGATCAGATCCTCTTCTGACCCCAGGAAATCGCCGTTCTCACGCGAAAGCGCATAGGCGCGCAGCGCATTGGCCGCTTGGTCCACGGCTGAGTCGACCGACTTTACAGCCTTCTTCTTGGCGACAGCTTCCCGCATATGCGATCCTTTCAGTAAAGATGCCTCTATACAATAGAAAGTTTCGCGGCCAAGAGGATAAGCGTAGCCTGCCTGCCCCCTCCCGGCAAACTCTCTCTATGGCCTCCGGCATATGATTCATCCTCGCGAGCTTTCTCCGAACGGAGGCCGCCGTTCGGCGATGTTCCATGACGGAGTGATGCGCGACTGGCGTTGGATGGCGGTGCTGATCGCGCGGAACCGTTTTCGGTAGGAGCGTTGCGCGGGTCCCTTCATCCAAACGGGCGGCCCATTAACATGTGCTTTCTCGGCCCTGTGACGACCGGAGGCTTCTTCCCGCCTCGCGACGGCACCGGCGGAAACGATTTGGCGTAAACTGGGAAAGGCCGAAAGCCAGACCTGCCCTATCGTCGCGCTGATCTTTAGCGGAAATGGCCGCCGGTGACGGGCAGGGTAGCCCCAGACACGAAAGATGCCTCGTCACTGGTGAGGTACAGGCAGGCCTGGGCCACTTCTTCCGGCGTACCGGGGCGGCCGAGCCGGATCAGCTTCTTCATCGCTTCGCCGGCTTCATGGCCATTCTCGAACATGAAGTCGGTCATCGCAGTGCGGATGATGCCGGGGCAGACCGTGTTCAGTCGCACGTTTGGGCCAAGCTCGCCCGACAGAGCTTCGCCAAAAGCAACCAGCCCGGCCTTGGTCGCGGTATAGACCGCCATGTTCGGGATGGAACGTAGGCCCGAAAGCGATGCCACGTTGACAATCGTCGCGGCTTTCGCCGCGTGCAGGTGCGGCAGCGCCGCGCGACAGGTAAGAAACGGACCACCCAGATTGATGCCGACCAGGTTTTGGAAGTCGGCGAAGCTTGTTTCGGCGACCGGCTTGTTGATCAACACGCCAGCGACATTGACCAACCCGTCTAGACCGCCGAGTTTTCGGACGCTGAGAGCGACTGCGTCCTCGACGGCCTGTTCGCTCGAAACATCGCAAGGAATGGCAAGCTGCCCCGTTTCTTCGGCCACGTCTGCCAGAGCGTCGGCGTTTATATCGAGCAGCGCCAGCGCCGCCCCTTCCGCTGCAAACAGGCGCGCGACGGCGGCCCCCATCCCTGCGCCCGCACCCGTGACCAGAATATGTCGGCCCGCCAGTCTGTTTGTGCCCATCATCCTATTCCTATACCTCTTGATATGTTTTCTGCTAGGTATAGAGAGTTGATCATACGCGCCATAGCGCAATTGAACGACCTGTAGGAGAGGTGGATGCTGATGGATGCCGATGCGCAGCAATTGATGGAAGCGCTCAAGACGCTGGCGCCGCTGCCGACGCCTGATGCGGTCGCGGCCGACTATCGCGCGGAGCAGATGGCCAAACTCGCGATGCGCGAAAAGGATTTCGTCGCTGTCGATCGGGTGGAAACCTTCGAGATTGTCGGGCAGGACGGGCCGGTCACCGTGCGCCTCTATATTGATGGTGCCGATGCGGCACTGCGCCCTGTGCTGATTTACATGCACGGCGGCGGTTTTGTCATCTGCAACATTGACACACACGATGCCTTTTGCCGCCGCCTTGCGCAGGAAACCGGCTGTGCGGTGCTATCAGTCGATTACCGGCTCGCACCCGAACACCCTTATCCCGCCGGCTTCAACGATGCGTGCGATGCCCTGATCTGGGCGGCGTCGGACGCAGCGGCGGCGGAAGGCATCGACCCAACCCGCATCGCCGTGGGGGGCGACAGTGCGGGTGGTGCATTTGCCGCCGCGCTCGCGCAATGGGCGCGCGACACAGGAGGGCCGAAAATTGCGCATCAACTGATGATCTACCCGGTCATCAACAATGACTTCACGACCGCTTCCTACAAACAAAATGCAAACGATTATTATCTGACGACCGAGGCGATGCGCTGGTTCTGGCGGCAATATCTCGGTGACGAGAACGCATTCAGCGACAGCTATGCCGCACCAGGCCGCGCGAGCGATTTGTCGGGTCTGCCGCCCGCGACGATCGTTACGGCAAGTTTCGATCCGCTGCGCGACGAAGGCATAGATTATGCCCGCAGGCTCGAAGCGGCAGGCGTTCCGGTCGAATATCGCGATTATGCGGCCTTCCACGGCTTTGCTGGCATGGAAATGCTCAAGAGCGCACAGGATTCCCGCGCCTTCATCGTAGCGCGGCTCAAAGCGGCACTCTGAAAATCGACTTCTGGAACTGAGGAGAATGCCGGTGGAGAAGGCCGATATCGTCATCCGGGGCGGGACTTTGGTGGACGGCAGTGGCACCGCGCCGCGCCGCGCCGATGTGGCGATCGCCAACGGCCTCATCCTGGCGGTCGGCGACCTAAGCGGCGTGGACGGCGCGAACGCCGAGCAAATCGATGCGACCGGATGTCATGTGACACCGGGTTTCGTCGACATCCATACCCATTATGATGGCCAGGCCATCTGGGCCGAGCGCCTGCAGCCATCATCGGTCCACGGCGTGACAACGGTGGTGGTGGGTAATTGCGGTGTCGGATTCGCGCCCTGTCGGTCGGAGGATCAGGATCGCCTGATCGCGGTGATGGAAGGGGTTGAGGATATTCCCGGCGCGGTCATGGCTGATGGCCTTGACTGGAATTGGGAGAGTTTCGGCGAATATCTCGATGCTGTGGATGGGCGAGACCATGATATCGATGTTGCCGCCTATCTGCCCCATTCGCCGTTGCGCGTGTTCGTCATGGGCGAGCGCGGCGTCCGGCGCGAGCCAGCGACCGCTGAGGATCTTGCGCAGATGCGCGTGCTCGTGGTGCAGGCGATGCAGGCCGGCGCGCTGGGTTGCGCTACGTCGCGTCTCTCCTACCATCGCACGTCTGAGGGGGAACTGATCCCTAGCTATGGCGCGGAGCGCGAAGAATTGTGCGTCCTGGCCGATGCGATGGCGCAAGCCGGGGGCGGACTTCTCCAGGTCGTGCCGGATTTCGGCGCTGGCGACGTGGAAAGCGAATTGTCCCTGCTGGCCGATGTCGCGCGGCGCACGGGGGTGCCAGTCACATTTACGGGCACCACCGGTGCATCATCGTCGATCCTGCGCGATCCTCTCGATCGCTATGCAAGTGAAGGACTGAACCTTAGCGGTCAAATATTCCCGCGCCCAATTGGCATGGTGATGGGGCTGGACCTGTCCTGGAACCCCTTCAGCTTCTGCCCATCCTATGGCGAAGTCGCCGACCTGCCACTGGCCGACCGTGTCGCCCGGATGCGTGATCCCGACCTGCGCGCCCGCCTCCTGGCTGAGCAGCCCGACCACAGCCGTTTCCCATTGGCGCGCCAGACCCGCAATTTCGAGCGGACCTTCCCGATCGCACAGACGCCCGACTATGAACCGTCCGCCGACCAGTCGATCGCTGCCCAGGCCGCGCGCGCCGGCATATCGCCCGAGGCACTTGTCTATGACGCGCTGTTGGAGCTTGACGGTCAGGCGATGTTGCTGGTGGCGATGGGCAATTATCAGGACGGGTCGCTCGATACGCTCGCAGAACTGATCGGCCATCCCCGCACCGTGCTGGGATTGGGCGATGGCGGGGCCCATTATGGATTGATCTGTGACGCCAGCTACCCATCGACCATATTGTCGCACTGGGTGCGGGATCGCGCGCATGGCCGCTTGCCAATTGAACAGGCGGTGCGGGAATTGGCACGCAAACCGGCCGAAGTGGTGGGACTGCTCGACCGCGGGCTGTTAGCGCCGGGTTACAAGGCGGATGTCAATATCATCGATCTCTCCGCCGTCCGCCTGTTTGCACCAGAAGTTGTTCGCGATCTGCCGGCCGGCGGGCGCCGTCTGTTGCAGCGTGCGCAGGGCTATCGCGCGACTCTGGTGGCGGGGCAGGTCACTTATCGCGACGGCAATGCGACCGATCGCCTGCCCGGCCGTCTGGTGCGGGGTCGGCAGCAGGCACCACGGCAAGCGGCTTGAAGGAGGGAATATATATGCAGACGTTCGAGGCCGATTATGTCATCGTCGGGGCAGGCAGCGCAGGCTGCGTGCTTGCTAACCGGTTGAGCGCTGACCCAACTGTCCGCGTTTTGTTGCTGGAGGCTGGCGGTGATGACCGACCCCATCGCAACTGGCGCCAGTTCGCGTCAAATCTGTTGATCCAGGTGCCGGTCGGCTTCGCCAAGACGATGAAGAACCCCCAGATCACCTGGCCCTACGAAACCGAGCCGGATGCGGAAACCGGCAACCGCCGCCATGCTTTGCCACGCGGTCGGGTGCTTGGTGGCTGTTCGTCCATCAACGCAATGCTTTACGTCCGGGGCCAGCGCGAGGACTACGACCTGTGGCGGCAGATGGGCTGTACTGGCTGGGGCTGGGATGATGTGCTGCCCTATTTCAAGCGTTCGCAGAACAGCGAGAATGGCGCGGACGATCTGCGCGCTGTCGGCGGCCTGCTCAGCGTGACGCGCAGCCGCAATCCGCGGCCGATCAGTCATGACGTCATCGCGGCGGCGGAAATGATCGGCCTGCCGCATATTGATGACGTAAACGGACCCAGCCAGGAAGGGGTGGCTTGGAGCCAGGTGACGATGCGCCGGGGCCTGCGTCATTCGACTGCCGCTGCCTTCCTGCGCCCGGCGGAAGGACGGTCCAATCTGCACGTGCTGACTTGTGCACTGGTTGAAAAGGTGATCATATCGAACCGGCGCGCGACCGGCGTGGCGTTCAGCCTGGACGGCGCGCCGGCCGAGGCGATAGCCCATGCCGAAGTCATCCTGTGCGGTGGCGCAATCAATTCGCCGCAACTGCTGGAGTTGAGCGGTATCGGCGACGCGTCGCGGTTGCGTGATCACTCTATCGATCCCGTCGTTGATCTGCCAGCCGTCGGTGAGAATTTGCAGGATCATTATATGACAGCGCTCAGCTTCCGGCTGAAGCCGGGCACCAAGTCGATTAACGAACAGACGCGCGGCTTTGGTCTGTTGGGGCAGGCGCTGCGCTATGCCGTCACGCGCGACGGGCTGCTGGCGCAGTCCTCCTCGCAATTGCTGCTGTTTGCCCGTTCGCGGCCCGATGTCGCGACCCCTGATATCCAGATGCATTGCACGCCAGCAACGATGAAGCCCGATCTGATGTCCGGCAAGATGGTGGCGGACGACCATCCGGGTCTGACCTTTGCGCCCTGTCATCTGCGGCCAGAATCACGGGGGCATGTCCATGTCAGGTCGGCTGATCCAACGGCAGCCCCGGCAATCGTGCCGAATTTCCTGACGTCCGCCGCAGACCGTGCGGCGCAGATCGAGAGCATCCGGTTGGTGCGCAGGATTGCAGAACAGCCGCCGCTGGCGCGCCACATCATGACAGAGATATTTCCCGGCGATCAGGCGCAAACCGACGAGGATCTGCTCAATCATGTACGCCGGACCGGAACCACGGTGCATCACCCCGTCGGCACCTGCCGCATGGGTGCAGATCCAGCGTCTGTGGTCGATCTGGAACTGCGTGTGCGCGGCGTGGAAGGCCTGCGCGTCGTCGATGCGTCGATCATGCCGCGGCTGGTTTCGGGGAACACCAATGCACCGGTCATCATGATTGCGGAAAAGGCGGCGGACATGATCCTTTCGAGCCGTAAGGCCGATGCTGCTTGTGCCGCCTGAAGGCGACATCATATCGCTCTGACCATGCCTGTTGTCATCTACGCAGGCGAGCATAAATTGCTACGAAACAAGGCCGGGTCGCTCTTTCGAGCGACCCGGCCTTGGACGTCGATCCGGTCGTGGACGACTGTCGATCAGGCGACGTCCTTCACATGGGGCGGCTGCTTTTTAGCGTAGAACTGACTATAATAAACGCGGTTACGACCGAACGGTCCATCACCCAAGCACACCAGCGGCGGCTCGACGCGGCGATGCTTGTCGAGGATGACCTTATCCTGGTCAAACTGCCGCACAATGTCCTTGATCAGCGCCTTGGCAAGCCCGGCGCGCGGTCCTTCTACTTCAGCAAGAGGCTGAGTGAAGGCGAAGCAACTGTGCGTCTTGTCGCGTTCTACGGGCGCGGTGCCGGTGACGAGGATCGTATCGGTCAGGCCGGAGAAACGGACGAAACCCTGTCCAGGGCCATAGGTAAGCGATTCGATCTTGCCGTCGATGATGCCACGCGGGGTCTGCAACTTCAGGAAGGACGTGATTTTGCGCGAAATGCCGTCAAATGCGAATTCATATTCGGGCACGGTCGTTGCGCCATGCACATATTTGAAGTGGCTGATGTCCACGGCATTGTCGGCCATATTCTCCAGAGCGGTATAGACGTGCCACTGATACTTCCGGAATCCCGTCCAGCCGTCCTGCCCGACCTCGGGGAAGATCATGGGCTCCCACTGGGGTGGCGCGCCTTCCGAATGGTACCAGACCAAAATCATGCCATTGGCTTCTACGACCGGCCAGCCGGGAATGCAGCCAGGGCGCTTGGCCTGTGGCGGGATGGCGTGTGAGTACGGGATTTCTTTGCACGAACCATCACCGTCCCATCGCCAGGCGTGGAAAGGACATTCCAGCAGATTGCCATGGACGACACCGCCGACCGCCATGTTGGCGCCATAGTGGGCGCAATAGGCGCCAGTTACGCGCGCCTTGCCATCCTCGCCGCGCCACAGTGCCAGATCCTGGGCGAAATAGCGGACAGGCTTCAGTTGACCGACGGCGAGTTCATCGGCGTAGCAGATATTGTACCAGCCCATGGGAAACTCGCTTTGCAGGTTCCGGTCGTCCGGATTGCCGCGGTTTTCCACTTCGGCCATGCGCCACGTCACCAGATCCTCACCTGCTAGCGATGCCATATGAAGACGGGTCGCCGTCTTATGCGCGTCGGCCGCAGGTTCCTGCGTCTGTTCAGTCATCAGCTTGCTCCTAGATAGAAGTATCTCTTTATCCGACTTGGCGGATCATTCCAACCCATTCATCCGGGTCAACTCAGCAAAGTGCAGGCTGAACGGTCCCGTACCGTGCGACGATCGCGCGCATCGCCTCGTACCCGTCGCGCACCGCGTCCCCGATCCGCCCGCCTTTTCGACTGTCGCCGATAACGTGGCAGGCGATGCCCGCGCGCAATAGCGGAGCCAGGAGGTCATCGTCGGAATCGCGGCCTTGCGCCAATAGAAGCCGACTCGCCGCGATCGAATACGGCGCGCGGCTTTCGCCACTAACTTCGACCATACCTTCGCCAACGGCCGTGACATGGTGGCGTTCCAGCACCGTGATGCGTGCATGATGGTTCAACCGGCCGATAAGATTAATGCGATATACGGCTTCGGCCGATCGGGCGAGCTGGTCGGCACGGGATCGGGAAACGAGCGTAACGGTAGCGCCCGTCGCCGCGACAAATTCCGCTGCCTCGCATCCTGTTTCGCCGCCGCCATAGATGACGACATGCTCGCCTTTGACGAAGTCGAGGGTGGTATCGCCCATCAACAGGTCATAGGCCTCAACGACCATGGTATCGCCTAAGGCCTGTGGACAATTAGGGGATTCCCTTTTCCGCGCAGATCGGATTCAAGACTGGCGAAGGGAGCGCCATCTTGGATCGACACGGATTAAGCGACGAGCAGTGGGAGCGGGTCCGTCCGTTTC
>NZ_JAHRGM010000030.1 GCF_019097845.1 Sphingobium sp. AS12
CAGCCTTGAAATCGATGGCTTCGAGAAGCAGCGGCGTCAATTTGCGCAGCCGGCTCCACTGGTCCGCCGCCCGCAGCAAGGGGTTCTCGCCCGCAAGACTGGCGATGGTGCGGGCTTCGCCGCGTGCACAAGGATGTCAGACACCTTGTCCTGATGTGTTCGGCGGTGAACGCCATCGATGCCTCGGCGCTGGAAAGCCTTGAAGCGATCAATCACCGCCTGTCGGATGCCGGAGTGAGACTGCACCTGTCGGAAGTGAAGGGGCCGGTCATGGATGCTCTAGCCCGCTCGCATTTCCTCGAAAGCCTTACGGGCAAGGTCTTCCTGTCTCAGAATGATGCCTTCTCGACCCTGCTGGTCCAGACCGAGGAGGAGAATGCGCCCGCTTCTCCTCCGGACCATTGGCTGGCGCGCGGGCTGATCTAGAGCAAGTTGATCGGCAGCTTCAGATAGCGCACGCCATTGTCTTCCGGCTCCGGGAAATGTCCGGCGCGCATGTTGATTTGGATCGACGGAAGGATCAGGCGCGGCATGCCAAGCGTGGCGTCCCGGGCTTCGCGCATAGCCACGAACTGGTCTTCCGTCACGCCTTCGTGGACGTGCACATTGGCCTGGCGCTCCGCCGCGATCGTCGTTTCCCAGACAAAATCGCTGCGTTCCGGCGTTCTATAGTCATGGCAGAGCAGCACCCTTGTCTGGTCGGGCAGACGCATCAGGCGTTGGATCGAGCGGAAGAGCGTCCGTGCGTCGCCTCCGGGAAAGTCCGCGCGTGCGGTCCCATAGTCGGGCATGAACAGCGTATCGCCCGCGAACAGGGCATCGCCGATGGCATAAGCGACACAGGCCGGCGTGTGGCCGGGCACATGAAGGACCGAGATGTCGAGGTCGCCCAGCTTGAGGTGGTCGCCATCGGCAACAAGGCGGTCAAACTGGGTGGCGTCTCGCTTGAAGGCCGGCCCTTCGTTGAATATCTTGCCGAACACCTCTTGGACGGTGAGGATGCTGGCACCGATCACGATGGAGCCGCCGACCTTTTCCTGAAGATAGGGCGCAGCGGAGAGATGATCGGCATGGGCATGTGTTTCCAGTAGCCAGGCGACTGATAGCCCCTTTTGCCCGACGTAGGCGATCACCTCGTCGGCCGAAGTGGTGGACGTGCGGCCGGACGGTTGGTCGAAGTCCAGCACGCTGTCGATGATTGCAGCAGTTCGGGTTGCCGGGTCGTGGACGACATGGGTGGCAGTGAATGTCGCTTCATCGAAAAAGGTCCGGATGACGGGCAGGTGGCCGGACCTCAAGGCCTGGCGGATTTGTCTTGATGTGGCTTCGAGGGGCAGGTCGGACACAACGGATCTCCAGGCGAGGATCAAGTTTGGATAGCTATGTTCAGGATAACCCCATTTGAGAATTAGTATATTAGAATATACCAATATAATTGATCGATGAAAACGATCATGCCACATGTCTTTGCTGGCGCAGCCAAAGCCATGGTTATAATAATCGCGCGAGGTCGGTGCATCCGACGAGCAAAGGTCTGGTGTATTGCAAGATGCATTGGTGTGTCCGCCCGGCGGACACACCCGGGCTTTGGCTTCACTCAGTGGTCCGGCCATCGAAATGTTCATGGGCTTCGCCCGCTTCTGCACAAGTCTTGTGGACGGTGCCGTCGATATGCTCGGGCGGGCCATAGATCGTGTACAGGCGAAGCGGCTCCTTGCCCGTGCTAATGACATTGTGCCTTGCGCCCTGGGGCACGATCACGCCATCGTCAGCCTTGACCTTGTTGCAGACGCCATCGATCCAGATTTCGCCTTCTCCGCCTTCGATGCGAAAGAACTGGTCGCGATCGTCATGCACCTCCTCCCCGATCTCGTCGCCCGGCTGGATGGCCATGAGAACCAGTTGGAGATTGTGACTGGTATAAAGAACGCGCCGAAAATCATCATTATCTTCGGTGAGTTGCTCGATATTGCTGACAAAGCCTTTCACGTGGATGTCCTCTTTCTGTGGGTCTGAATTCAGAGCCTCTGGTAGCATCGTCTTCCGGAACAAATCCACATTTTGCGTGCAAAGACGCGACCAGACTACCAGATAGTTTCTCATGCACCTGATTGTTTATACTACGCTCGCGGTCTTCGCCCTCGTCACCGGTATGGCAGGGACAACGACGGTGAAAGCACAAGCCGACGACATCGCCCTGAGGCAGGCTGGCCAGCGCCACTTCATTCGATGCGTGGCCTGCCATTCGGTGAGCGCAGCGGCACCGGCGAAGACCGGCCCGCACCTTCAGGACATCGTTGGACGCCGGGTCGCGAGCGTACCCGGCTTTCGTTACACAACGGCGTTGAAGGACCAATCTTTCGTGTGGACGAAGGACAGGCTGGAGAACTTACTACGGCAACCGCAGAAGCAAGCGCCCGGATTGTGCTTACCTTTTACCGGATTGACGCGGCGCAAAGACAGGACAGATCTCGTTGCCTACCTTGCACGTCCTGTTCCCTGATCCGACCGGGCAAGTTTAATTAGATTTTTGCCGCTTGATCGGAAAATTGAGTGGGAGAAGCGATTAGTGTGATGAGGTAAAGCCGTTGGGCACCGCCAAATCGGCGAACTAATCGACGGTTCAGCTTGGGATAAGATCCGCAGCTATTAGGAGGAGAGTAAGCCCATGAAAGTATGCAAACTCGCGATCATCGCGTTAATGGCGGCGGCATCACCGCTGGCCTTGGTCGGCACTGCCCAGGCGGAAACCGCTGCGCCCGCCGCCAAGGAATGGTGGCCCAAGGACCTCGACCTTTCGGCGCTGCGCCAGAACGAAGCGCAGTCCAACCCCTATGGCGCCGACTACGACTATGCGCGGGAGTTCGCCTCGCTCGATCTCGACGCGGTCAAGGCCGACATCCGCAAGGCTCTGACCACCTCGCAGCCCTGGTGGCCGGCCGACTATGGCCATTATGGCCCGTTCTTCATCCGCATGGCCTGGCACAGCGCCGGCACCTATCGCACCGGCGACGGGCGCGGCGGTTCGGACGGCGGCGAGCAGCGCTTCGAACCGCTCAATTCGTGGCCCGACAACGTCAGCCTCGACAAGGCGCGCCGCCTCGTCTGGCCGATCAAGCAGAGGTACGGCCGCAAGCTGTCCTGGGGCGACCTGATGGTGCTGACCGGTAACGTTGCCATGGAAGACATGGGCTTCAAGACCCTTGGCTTTGCCGGCGGCCGCGTCGATGCTTGGCAGCCCGATCTCGTGTTCTGGGGTCCCGAAACCAAGATGCTGATGGACCAGCGCCGTGATGAGCGCGGCAACCTCAAAGGCCCGCTTGCTGCGACCCAGATGGGTCTCATCTACGTCAATCCGGAAGGCCCGAACGGTAATCCCGACCCACTGGCAGCAGCGGCCGATATCCGCCGCGCCTTCGGCGCGATGGCGATGGACGACGAGGAAACCGCAGCCCTGATTGCCGGCGGCCACACTTTCGGCAAGGCTCACGGTGCACACAAACCCGAGGAATGTGTTGCCGGTGACCCCGGAGTCGCCGGAATCGAGCAACAAGGCCTTGGCTGGACCAACAAGTGCGGCAAGGGCAATGCCGAAGATACCGTCTCCAGCGGCCTTGAGGGCGCATGGTCGGCCAACCCCATCGCCTTCACGACCCAGTATCTCGACAACCTCTACGGCTTCGAATGGGTGAAGAGCCGTAGTCCGGCAGGTGCTGTTCAGTGGGTTCCCAAGGATCCTGCCGCCGCTAATCTGGTGCCTGACGCGCATCGGCCCGATGTGCGTCACGCGCCGATCATGTTCACGACCGACATCGCGATGCGTGAAGACCCGGGGTTCCGCAGGATCACGCAAGCCTGGCACAAGAACCCGCAGGCATTCGCGGATGCTTTCGCTCGTGCCTGGTTCAAGCTGACTCACCGCGACATGGGGCCGCAGGCGAGGTATCTCGGCAAGGACGTGCCCAGCGCGACTTTCACCTGGCAGGATCCGCTGCCCAAGGCCGACTACGCGATGATCGACAATGCCGATGTCGCGGCGCTCAAGATAGAGATCGCGGGTTCGGGTCTGACCACCGCCGAACTGGTTCGTACGGCCTGGGCTTCGGCCTCGACCTTCCGCGCGACCGACATGCGCGGCGGCACCAACGGTGCGCGGCTGCGGCTTGAGCCGCAAAGGAGTTGGGCCGTGAACAACCCGGTCGAACTCACGAAGGTGCTTGGCCGGCTTGAAGTCATCCGTACCAGTTTCAATAAGCGCGCCACGGGGGGCAAGAGAGTAAGCCTTGCCGATCTCATCGTGCTGGGCGGCAATGTCGCGGTCGAGCAGGCTGCCAAGGCTGCCGGGCAGGATGTGACCGTGCCGTTCAAGCCGGGCCGGGTCGATGCGGCGCAGGCCCAGACTGATGTGGCGTCCACCAACCACCTTCAGCCCAAGGCCGATGGCTTCCGCAATTGGTACGCGGCCAATGCCGACTTCGGTCCGGCTGAAGCACTGGTCGATAAGGCCGACATGCTCGATCTGACCGTGCCGGAAATGACCGTCCTAGTGGGCGGCATGCGCGCTCTTGGCGCTAATGCCGGAGGCTCCACTGCGGGTGTCTTGACCGGTCGTCCGGGCACACTCTCCAATGACTTCTTCGTCAACCTGCTGTCGATGGACACGGTCTGGTCGAAGTCGGCGAGCACGTCCGGGCTCTATGAAGGTAAGGATCGCGCCACGGGCGCGGCGAAGTGGACGGCGACCCCAGTCGACCTGATCTTCGGTTCAAACTCCGAACTGCGCGCGGTTGCGGAAGTCTATGCGTCCGACGATGCCAGGCAGAAGTTCGCGACTGACTTCGTCACGGCCTGGGCCAAGGTAATGGATGCAGACCGCTTCTGATCCTTCCCTCCTGCAATGGGACGACGGCAGGGTTTCCCCCCTGCCGTCGCTCTTGGCTCTCCATGCAAACGAGGCATCGCCATGCGGTCAACTTTCTGGGCCCTGTGCGCTTCAGCCGTCATGGCAGTCGCGCTCGGCAACTCTGGCCCGGGCCGGGCCGAGGCCCAGCCCGTCCAGTCGACCGCTTTCACGCAGTGTACGGCTTGTCATTCGATTGAAGCGGGCAGGACCGTCTTTGGTCCGAGCCTCGCCGGTGTGGCCGGGCGCCGGGCCGGGAGCTTGCCGGGTTACAATTACAGTGCAGCGCTGCGTTCGTCGGGACTGACCTGGAACGCCGCGACGCTCGATCGCTGGCTGACCGCGCCGCAACGGACGGTTCCTGGAACCAAAATGCCATTTGCCGGAATCCCCGATCCGGCCCGGCGCAAGCAGGTCGTCGATTATCTGCTGACACTCAGGTAATTTGATGAGCGGATTGCCAGTAGGTATCCGGTTGCGGATCACGTCTTCGCCCATGAGAGGCATTGTCCTGATGACATCGACAAGTCGGGAGACTAGGTGATCCCGCGATGATGACATGGAGTCGCCTCCTTCGCGAACACCGCCGCCTGGCTGCCGTTCTGGTGGCCTTGGCGCTGTGCATGAAGGCGCTTGTGCCGGCCGGCTACATGGTCGGAGCAAACACGAAGCTCATCACCATCGAAATTTGCGCTGATGCTTCGGGCGGGAAACTGACCCGGCAAATGGCCATCCCGATGGAAGATGATACCGGTGGCGAGCAGTCCGGTCACGGCAAATCCGATGCCAACTGTGCCTGGACGGCACTTGCTCAGGCTGCCCATTACGGGGCCGATACCGAACTTCTGGTACTGGCGCTGGCCTTCATCCTGGCGTTGGGCTTTCTACAGTTTGCAGCAGAGCCGGTACGCCGCTCCTGTCATATCCGGCCGCCTTCGCGCGGACCGCCGCTTCCGGCCTGACATTTTCGCCTGATTGTCAGATTGCCCGGCGTGCCTTCTCGTGCGTGCCGGATTGCTGGAGCACTTCCCATGCCTACCATCGTTTGCCGCGCCGCGCGCGCGGTCCATCGGGGCGTTGCCCCCGTCCTTGCTGTAGCCGCGTTCAGCGCCGCTATCCCCACGCCAATCGCCGCTGAGCCGCATCGGGCTGTCTCTATCACCGTGTCCGATGCCTGGGCGCGGGAAACCACCCCAGCGCAGAAGGTCGGCGGCGGGTTCATGACCATCGACAATGCCGGTGACCGGCCGGACCGCCTGCTCTCGGCCACGGCCGGCGTGGCGGACAAAGTCGAACTCCACACCGTGTCGATGGATGGGGGCGTTATGCGGATGCGTCCGGTGGCGGGCGGCATCGCCATTCCCGCGCACGGCAAGGTCGACCTTCGGCCAGGTTCGCTCCACATCATGTTTATCGGCCTCAAGGCACCGCTTCGGCGGGGCGAAAGTGTGCCGGTGACGCTGCGCTTTGCTCGGGCGGGCACGATAACCGCCCGGCTGGCAGTGCAGCCGATAGGCGCGATGGGGCCGGATGGAGGCCATCATGGCCATCATTGAGCCCAAAGGCCGTGTCGGCCTGCGCATGGCGCTATGGCTTGCGGTTCTTGTCGTCGCGGCCCTCGGGCTGGCTCTGTGGGGCAGCAAGGACCGCTCGCAGCCCACGCCGTCTTCCAGCTTTGGCGCGGCGTTCGGCGGGCCGTTCACGCTGGCCGATCGCACCGGTGCAGCGGTGACGGACAAGGCGCTGGGGGGAAAGCCCTATGCCATCTTCTTTGGTTTTACCCGCTGCCCCGATGTCTGCCCGACCAGTCTTGCACGCATGGCGCGCCTCAGGAAGCAGCTTGGTGCAGACGGAATGAAGTTCAACATCGTCTTCGTCTCGGTCGATCCGGACCATGACCGGCCCGCCGACATTGGCAGTTATGTCGACTTGTTCGGTACGCCGATCATCGGCCTGACCGGCAGCGATGCCCAGCTCGCCCAGATCAGCAAAGGCTTCGGCGTCTACGTCAAGAAGGTGCCGGCCGAGGGCGGAGACTATACCATCGATCACACCGCCGCGATCTACCTGATGACCGCCAAGGGTGAGTTCGCTGGCACCATTGATCACCACGAAGCCGACAAGGTCGCGCTGGAAAAGCTCCAGCGCCTGATCGGCTGACGTTTCACGATTCAAGGACAACACCCATGAAAACTTCCACGCTCGCCATCGCGATGGCGCTTGCCTCCACCACTCCGGCCCTTGCCGCCGAGGGCGAGGCACCTTCGGCCGAGACCATCGTCGTCACCGCGCCCCGGATTACCTCGCTCGATGCAGCGTCCACTGCCGAGGACGAACACGCCACCAGCCCCGACGGCGCGGCGTTCATCGCTCGCCAGCCTGGTGCTGCGCTTGTCGATAACGGCACGCTGTCAGGCCAGGTGCAGATGCGCGGCCTGTTCGGTGAGCGCATCGCGTTGCGCATCAATGGCCAGCAGTTCGCCACCGGCGGGCCGAACGCCATGGACCCGGCCATGCACTACGCGCCTATGGCGCTCATCGACCGCGTGGAAATTGCGCGCGGCATTTCGCCGGTACGCGACGGGCCGGGGCTGGGCGGCGGGGTCAACACTGTGCTGAAGCAGGTGCGGTTCGGCGAAGGCCAGGGCTTCTCGCCCCAGGTCGATGTTTCAGGCCAGTATCGCAGCGTTGATGACAGCGTGGCGCTGGGCGGTATGGCGGGCCTCGCCAGCGAAACGCTGCGCTTCGGCGTGATCGCATCGTGGGAAAAGGGCGACGACACGCGCTTTCCGGGGGGCCGTATCGCCACAACCGGTTATGAACGCGCGGTCTATGGCGTTCATGCCGGTCTCCGAGCGGGGCCGGGTGAACTGAGCCTTGAATACCGCCGTCAGGAAACCGGGCGTTCGGGCAATCCGCCATTTGCGATGGACATCGTCTATTTCCATACGGACTTCGCCCGGATCGGTTTTGAGGGTGATCTGGCTGATGGCGTTCGGCTTGAAACGCACGCCGACTATGCCGGTGTCAGCCACCGCATGAACAACTACGAAGAGCGACCCGCGCCCGTTATGGCGATGACCCGTCAGTCTGACACCTATGCTGACACCATGAGCGCTGATGTGTCGCTGCGCTTCGGCTCGGCGCAGCGCCACCTTCGGATCGGTGCGGATTTTGAACTGATCGACAAAGGCTACATGCTCTACAATCCGCTGGCACCCGCCTTCTTCATTCACCCGCTGGACCGTGCACACAGTGATCGGCTTGGCGCCTTTGCCGAATGGCGCACCGGTGCTGGGCCGGTGGAGGCTGAATTGGGCCTGCGGGTGGACCGTCATGGCGCTGAAACCGGCGCGTCGCGCTTTGGTCCGGGCGTGCCTGCTGGTCCCGCAGGTCTGGCGCTGGCCTTCGCCAATGCCGACCGGGAATGGTCGGGTACCACGGTCGATGCCTCGATGCGGCTGTGGGCAGAGCTTGGCGCCTTCACCCCGCGCTTGACGCTGGCCCGCAAAACCCGTGCGCCCAGCCTGATTGAACGCTTTTCCTGGTTGCCGACCGAGGCCAGCGGCGGGCTGGCCGATGGCAATATCTACGTCGGCACGCCGGGACTGAAGCCCGAAAAGGCTTGGATCGCCGAACTCGGTGTCGATTGGACGGATGGCACGGCCTACGCACGGCCAGTCGTCTATTACCGCCGCATCAATGATTTCATCCAGGGCGTGCCCTTCGATGCCACGCCGGGGGTGGTGAACACCCCAGTGGAAATGGTGGCGCAGGCGAGCGGCGATGCCACGCCGCTGCGCTTTGCCAATACCGACGCGGAAATCTGGGGGGCCGACATCGCCTTTGGTGCGCAGATCGCAGGACCTTTGCGGATCGACGGGGTAGCGAGCTACGTTCGGGGCAAGCGCCGTGACCTGGCCGACAATCTCTATCGCATGGCCCCGGCCAACGTACGCCTTGCCCTCGTATGGGAGGCTGCGCGCTGGTCCATGTCGATCGAGGGGCAGGCTGTGGCCGCACAGACGAAGGTGTCCGTCACCAATGATGAGGCGGCGAGCAAGGGTTATGCCCTGGCCAACATCTATGGGCACTGGCTGGTGCGCGATGGCGTGCGGGTTGATGTGGGTATCGAGAACCTGTTCGACCGGCAGTATCAGGAACATCTGGCGGGCTACAATCGCATCGTCGGCTCCGACGTTCCGCCGGGCGCGCGCCTGCCGGGGTCGGGACGTTCTGCCTTCGTGCGCTTGCGCTGGGCGATGAACTGACATTGTTTGTGCGGGACCGGCCAGCCTCTGGGCGGTCGGTCCCGAACCGCGCGCTTACCGCAGTGGCCCATCAGGCTGAACCAGCGCTCGGATCGCGATATCAAGCTGCACCCGCGAAATCTCGCCCACATGGGTCTGGCGTATGGTGCCGTCCGCCGCGACGAACAGGGTTGTCGGCAGGGCCGGTGAACCGGCGATTACTCCCAGATTCCCCGTCTGATCAAGCGCAACGTGGCGCGCCGATAGGCCTTGGCCTTGCAGGAAGGTGCTAACCCGTTCAGACGTCTCTCCTTGATTGACAAGTAGCAGCGCGGCGCGGCGTTCTCGGCTTGCGGCGTTGATCAGCATCGGCATTTCACGGCGGCAGGGCGGGCACCAACTGGCCCACAGGTTGAGCACGGCAGTTCGGCCGCGCAGATCGCCTGCCGTGATGCTGCCGCCCTGCGCCATGTCGAAGCGAAGGCCTGCCGGCAACAGGATCGCGGATCGCGGTGCCTGTCCCTCGGCAAAGGCCCACCACACCGCCGAAAGCGTCGCCAGCAGGCCAAGTCCCGCCCCAATCGGGCGAGGCTTGCGCAGGATCACGACTAGCGCCAGCGCCGCTGTAACAACGCCTGCGCTCCATACCCAGCCACCGAGCCAGGCCTGTAGCGCGACGACTGGATCGAGCGCGAAGCTCTCCCGGTGGACCCACACATAGGCGGCCCGTGCACCGACAAGGCCTGCCAGCAGCGCTAGCGCTCCCGGCTGCCACGAAGACACGCGAAACCGGCGCACGATCCAGTCCATCCCGGCAAGAAAGGCGAGAATGAGCCCCATGGCGACGAGGCGATCGAGCGCCATCGCCAGCGGGCCGATCTGGATGATGTCATTCGGGTTCATGTGCCTTGTCCGGTGTATGAGGTGATCGCCACCAAGCCGATCGGATGATCGCGATCAATGACATTGACCGGCTGCGGCTTAGCAAGGAACGCCTTTGGAACGAGAAGATTGCCTTCATTGCAACATTTATTTAAATTGATGAAGTAGGGTGAGGTGATGGAGTTGGGTATGGACGATCAGAAGGGCGATATGGACTTTGCTCCGGTGCGCATCGGGGAGCCGGCGCCCGATTTCGTCGCGCGCTCGACGGAGGGCATGATCCGGCTAAGCGATTATCGCGGTCGTTGGGTGGTGTTCTTTTCCCACCCGGCGGATTTCACGCCTGTTTGCACGAGCGAGTTCGTCACGCTGGCCGGCGCGTTCGACCAATTCGAGGCGATGGAGTGCAGCCTGCTCGGCCATTCGGTCGACAGTCTGTTTTCGCACCTCGCCTGGATGCGGGCGTTGCGCGATGACCTTGGGGTTACGGTGCCTTTCCCGATTGTCGAGGATCCGAACCTCGAGATCGCGCGGGCCTTTGGCATGGTCTCGGCCGAGATGCACAATGCGGCGTCGGTTCGGGCTGTCTATTTCATCGATCCCGAGGGGATTGTCCGTGCGATGAACTGGTATCCACTGGCCGTCGGGCGCTCGGTGGATGAAATGCTGCGCATTGTTGCCGCTTTGCGGCGCACGCATGACGGCCGGTTCCTGACCCCGGAAGGCTGGCGCCCGGGCGATCCTGTGCTCGCGCCGCCCGGTTTCAGCAAGGCCGATGCGCTTTCCAGCACCAATGTCACGGGCTGGTTTTACCGCCGGGTGGAAGGTGACGAGGCATGATCGTGAACGCCGCCCTCAGCGTGGATGAGCAAGCCGAACTTCTGCGGGTTCTGGCCCATCCCTTGCGCCTGACGATCCTCAAGGAACTGACCGGCGGCGAGCGATCGGTGGGCGATATCGCCGAGCGAACCGGACTTGGCCTTTCGGCGCTGAGCCAGCAACTCGCGATCCTGCGCAAGGCATCGCTGGTTTCCGCGCGGCGCGAAGCCAAGCAGGTGTTTTACGCGATTGATGCGGGGCAGGTTGGTCAGGTGCGCGCCATCATCGATGTACTTGTGCCGGGCGGGCCATCGGCTGAGCCGGACCGTTTATCCGTCCCGCAGCCTGTCGACGCGCGTCTTGGGGCGGCGATGTTCGCCAAGGTAAGCCGGGTCAATCTTCAGGCGAAATAAGTGTCAGGATCTGGTCCCCCAGGCTGCGCAAACCTTCGCGGTGGCTGACCAGCACCAGCCCGGTTCCGGTCGCGTCGAGCCACTGCGAGAGCCTGCGGCAAAGTTCGCTTTCAGTCGCGCTGTCCAGGCCTTCGCTTGGTTCGTCCAGCACCAGCCAGGGGCGCTCGGCCAGCAGGGCGCGGGCAAGCGCAAGGCGTTTGCGCTGCCCGCCGGAAAGCCGCGCGCCGTCGCCGCCCAGCCATTGGTTCAGGCCATCCGGCAATGCGCGCACCGTTTCCGATAAGCACACCACATCCAGCGCGGACCACATCTGCTCGTCCGTGACGCCGGGACGGGCAAGGCGCAGGTTGTCGGCCACAGTGCCCGCGATCAGGCTTGCGTCCTGAGGGGCATGAGCGAACTGTTGGCGCAAGGCGTCCAGTCCCAGAACGCGAACATCCCGGCCATCGACAGCGATCACTTCCGGCGCATCGCTGCGCAGGCCGATCAGAGTGCCGAGCAGACGGGATTTGCCTGAACCCGATGGGCCGGCGATCAGCAAGCGCCCGCCGGGCTGCAAGGACAATGATCGATCCTCGTTGGTGATGGAAAGCGCGCTGGTTGATCCGGCGCTACTTACAGCGCGCGCCCGGCTTGGCAGTGCCGCGATGCTTTCAAGGCGCCGTATCGCGTCTTCCGTCCGCAAGCTCTCCATGTCGGTGCGGGCGAGGGTAGACCAGCTTTCAGCGGCGGCTGCCCCGGCCAGGGCCGCCAGCGCCACCAGCGGTGCGCCGCCTGCGGCCAGCGCCAGCACGGCTGCTACGCTGATGCCCGCAAGCACCAGTTGCGTCCCCTGGACCAGCGTCTCGGCTCGGACAATTCCGAGCCTTGCCGCGTCCAGCGCCATTATCTTCGGTGCCAGCGCCGCAGTGATTTGCGGGACGAGGCCATAGGCCGCGATCTCGGTCGCGCCTGCCGCATATTCGGCATAGTCGGCCTTCAGGGCGTTCAGAGCCTCGGCATATTGCCGACTTGGCACGGTGAGCAGGCGGCGGGATAGTACCCATGACGCCAGCCGCATCGCGCCAAGTCCGGCCAGAAGCGCCAAAGCGGCGGCCCACCCGGCCAGACTGGCCGCGGCAAGGCCCGCCAACACGGCGACGATGGCACCGGGCAAAGTGACCTTGCGCACCACGCTGTCTTCGAGCGCATCCACATCGGACCCCAGCCGTGCCGCCATTTCGCCGCCTGATCGCGCCAGCGCCAGATTGGCCTCGGTGCCGGCCAGCCGCGCGAACAAGGCGGGCCGCACATCTGCCAGCGCGAACAGCGCGGCGCGGTGCCCGAAGATGCGCTCACCATAGCGGCTGAGCGTTCGCACTATGGCAAGCCCCCGGATGCCGGCGCTCGGCAGGAGGTAATTGAAAGCCTGCGCACTCGCAAAACCGCCCGCGCCCGCGATGGCTGCACCGGTCAGGAACCAGCCCGATAGCGCCAGCAAGGCAACGCTTGCGAACGCTGCCAGCATGGACAGGACGATCGCGATCCGCGTGGCGCGGTGTTCGCTTCGGGCCGCTTGGGTCAGCAACTGGCGAATCATGACAATTCTGTCCGGCTGCGGCAGCGTGCTGCCAGTGCAGGATCATGTGTGGCGGCGATCACCAGCCGGGTTTGCGCCACTTGTTCCAGAACATCGATGACCAACCGGGCCGTGCGGGCATCGAGATCGGCCGTTGGCTCGTCCAGCAGCAGGATCGGACGGTCGCTGACAATGGCCCGGACCAGGCCAATCCGCCGACGTTCGCCACCCGAAAGACGTGATCCGCGCGGGTCGATGGCAAGATCCAGGCCGCGGCGGGCGACAAGGCCGGAAAGCCCGCAGGAGTCCAGCAATCGCAGCAGGGCAGGCTGGGCTGCCGAAGCGCCGCCCATCAGGAGATTGTCGGCGAGGGTACCTGGCAGCAGAATCGGCCGCTGTCCGGCCCAGCCGGTCATCGCCAGCAGCGTACCCGGCGGCTCCTCATTGCCATTGAACCGGACCGTGCCCGATACCCCCGGAGCAAGACCAAGCATGGCGTTGAGCAGCGACGATTTGCCCGATCCCGTTGGTCCGATCACGGCATGTAGGCCAGGGCCTTCCCAGTGTGCATCGATCGGCCCGACACGGTTGCCGTCGGGGTAGGTGATGGTCAGCGCCGTCACGCTCAGCATGCGGATTACAGCCGCGGGTGCGCCAAGCGGTTCCGGCAGTGCCGCACGGCCTTGGGCCAGTGCTTCTGCGATGCTGCATGCGGCGGCCTCGCCTTGCTGCTTGTCATGATAGGCGGCCGCAAGGCGGCGCATGCCGAGATAGAATTCAGGGGCCAGTGCCAGCGCGAAAAAGGCATGTTCCAGGTCCAGCGCTTCGGGCGCGGGAAAGGGCAGCAGGCCGAGCAGCGAAAAGCCGCAGTAAACCGCGACCAGCGCGACCGAAAGCGCAGCGAAGAATTCGAGCATGGCGCTCGACACGAACGCCACGCGCAGGACCTGCATCGTCCGCTCTGCAACTTCGCGGGCCGCGCCGCCGATCTGGCGAGTAATGCGATCTTCGGCGCCGAAGGCCAGAATGATGGGCAGGCTGGCGGCGCGATCGACAAACAGGCCGGAAAGTCGCGAAAGGGCCAGGAACTGACGGTCTGCTTCTGCCTTGCCGGCCAGACCCGCGAGCGCCATCCCCGCGCCAAACGGGATCAGCGTTGCCAGCAGGATCAGGGCGGAAAACCAGCTCGCGCAGGCAACTGCCATGGCAATGATCAGCGGCGACAGGACCGCGGCCAGCCGCAGGGGCTGGAACCGCGCGATCAGGCCTTCGTGGGCTTCGACATCGTCGATGGCAACGCGCAGGTCTTCGCCGATCAGGCGGCTGCGGACCTGGCCCGTCGGCAGTAGCGCCGCCAGCAGCTGCGTTCGCAGCATGGCCTTGCTGCATCCGGCGGTGCGCTGTCCGGTGATAGCTGCCTGTCCTTGAACCGTCGCTCTTAGGAGGCCGCTCACCGCGATGCCGGCCAGCAGCCAACCTGCCTGCGCGGATAGCGCGCCAGCGGTCCAGCGACCCACGAACGCGGCGAGGCACGCGGCAAAGAGAATGGCACCTGCCGTATCCGACAGCCACCATAACGCCGCAACGTTAATGCTGGTGCGGGTCGGGCCATTGGCGTTCGCATTGGCGCGGGCAGGTAAGGGCATGGGTGGGTCAGGCCGATGTTGACGAGAGGATCATATTAAAATATTCGGCAACTCAATAAGTGACTGGATGCGTTGAGTCGAGTCCCGTCCCGTCCGGCGGCCTTGTGCCGGGTAAGGAGCATGCAGATGGATATGGCGGTTGTCGAGCTTAGCCGGCTCCAGTTCGCGCTTACCGCGATGTATCACTTTCTGTTCGTTCCACTCACGCTGGGGCTGTCGTTCCTGCTTGTCATCATGGAGAGCATCTATGTGATGACCGGTCGTGAAATCTGGCGGACCATCACGCGGTTCTGGGGCAAGCTGTTCGGCATCAATTTCGTGCTCGGCGTTGCGACCGGCCTCACCATGGAGTTCGAGTTCGGCACCAATTGGTCCTATTTCTCGCACTATGTCGGTGACATCTTCGGTGCGCCGCTGGCGATTGAAGGGCTGATGGCCTTCTTCCTCGAAGCCACTTTCGTCGGCCTCATGTTCTTCGGCTGGGACAAACTGTCCAAAGTCGGTCACCTTGCCGTGACGTTCCTGGTTGCGCTTGGTTCCAATCTGTCGGCCCTGTGGATTCTGATCGCGAACGGCTGGATGCAGAATCCGGTCGGCGCGCGCTTCAATCCCGAAACCATGCGCATGGAAGTGACCGATTTCTATTCGGTGCTGTTCAATCCGGTGGCGCAGGCCAAGTTCGTCCACACGGTGAGCGCGGGCTATGTTGCTGCCTCGATCTTCGTGATGGGCGTGTCGGCCTGGTATCTGCTCAAAGGCAAATGGACCAATATTGCGCGTCGTTCGATGATGGTGGCGGCAGCCTTTGGTCTGGCGTCTTCGCTCTCGGTCGTCGTGCTGGGCGATGAATCCGGCTACGCGCTGACCGATAACCAGAAGATGAAACTCGCCGCGATCGAGGCCATGTGGCACACCGAGCCCGCGCCGGCAGGGCTGTCGATCTTCGGTATTCCTGACATGGATGCACAGGAGACCCACTGGGAAGTGAAGGTTCCCTATGTGCTGGGCCTGATTTCCACCCGCAGCCTGACCGGCGAGGTCATGGGGATCAACGAACTGGTCCTGAAGGCTGACGAGCGCATCCGCAGCGGCATTCATGCTTATGACGCGGTCGAAAAGCTGAAGGTCAATCGCAGGGATTTGGCGGCCCGAGAGGTGTTCGAGCGTTACAAAGCGGACCTTGGCTATGCCATGCTGCTCAAGCGGCACGTCGCGGACCCTCGTCAGGCTACCGACCAGCAGATCCTGCTGGCTGCCAGGGATACCATTCCCAATGTGCCGGTGATGTTCTGGTTGTTCCGCATCATGGCGGGGCTGGGCTTCTTCTTCATCGGGTTCTTCGCCCTGGCATTCTTTTGCGCCTCAGTCTGCCAGTTCAACAAGCGCTGGTTCCTGAAGTTGGCCGTGGCGATCATGCCCCTGCCGTGGATCGCTATCGAGTTCGGCTGGATGCTGGCGGAAATCGGACGCCAGCCCTGGGCCGTCGAAGGTGTGTTGCCGACATTCCTTGCCGCATCATCGCTCTCGGTCGGTCAGATCTGGACGACGATCATCGGTTTCACGCTGCTCTACGGCGCACTGGCGGTCATCGAGGTGCGTCTGATGATCGCCATGATCCGCAAGGGGCCGGTTGAACATCATGAGCTCGACGCGCCGCGTGGCGCCGCCGGTTACGCGCCGCTGCCTGCGGAATAAGGGAGGTTTGAACCCATGGAAATTCCTCTCGACTATGAAACCCTGCGGGTCATCTGGTGGGGCCTGATGGGCACCCTTCTGATCGGCTTCGCGCTGACCGACGGTTATGATCTCGGTGTCGCCTCGCTCATGCCGTTCATCGGCCGGACGGACGAGGAACGCCGCATGGCCATCAACGCCATCGCCCCGCACTGGGAGGGGCATCAAGTCTGGTTCATCCTCGGCGGCGGGGCAATTTTCGCGGCATGGCCGTTTGTCTATGCCGTCAGTTTTTCCGGCTTTTACCTCGCCATGTTCCTCGTTCTGGCGGCCCTGATTCTGCGGCCGGTGGCGTTCAAGTACCGTTCGAAGCATGCCGATACCGGGTGGCGTGCACGATGGGATTGGGCGCTGTTTATCGGCGGCTTCGTGCCCGCGCTGGTCTTCGGCGTGGCGGTCGGCAATGTTCTTCAGGGCGCGCCGTTCCGCCTCGATAGCGATCTGCGCAGCTTCTATGAAGGCTCGCTGCTCGATTTGTTTTCACCCTTCGCGCTGCTGACCGGTTTGCTATCTGTCGCCATGATCGTGATGCACGGCGCTGGTTTCCTGGCGGTGAAGATCGAGGATGGTCCGGTGCTGGATCGCGCGCGCAAGATCGGCAGCGTGGCGGCAATGCTCAGCGTGGCGCTTTTCGCTGCGGGCGGCTTCTGGGTCGCCAGTGGCGCCATGGGCTTCCGCCTAGATGCTGTTGTCGATACCGGTGGTCCTTCCAATCCGCTGTTCGTGAAGTCCGTGGCAGCACCGGGGGCCTGGCTGGAGAACTACGGCCGGCACGGCTGGATGCTGGTGGCCCCGGTCCTCGGCCTTGCCGGGCCGCTGATCGCGCTTCTCGGCATCCGGCGGCGCAGCCATGTGCTGAACCTTGCGGGATCGTCGCTGGCAACCGTGGGCATCATTGCCACGGTGGGGCTCTCGATGTTCCCCTATATCCTGCCAAGTTCGATCGATCCGCAGTCGAGCCTGACGGTGTGGAACGCTTCCTCCAGCCACCTCACGCTGTGGATCATGCTGGTCGTGACGGTCATCTTCCTGCCGATCGTGCTGGCCTATACGGCATGGGTGATGAAGGTGTTGTTCGGCCGGATCACACTCCGCGACGTTCGCACCAATCCTGACTTCTACTGAGCAAGGAGCGCAGTCGATGTGGTACTTTTCCTGGATACTCGGCCTTGGTCTCGCACTATCCTTCGGCATCATCAACGGTATGTGGCATGAATTCCGCTCGCCGCTCGACGAGGATCCCAACCTGTGAGAGCCGTTCTGACGGCGGCCGCCCTGTTGCTGGCTGTAAGCGGGTGCGCTGTTCCAGCTCCGGCACCGGTTGACATTTCGGCAAAATCGGCGGCGATCGCGGATCGGTTCCAGACGGAGTTGCAGGCCCAGTTGCAGGCAGCGCTGACGGCGAGCGGCCCGGTGGGCGCAATTGGGGTCTGCCAACAGGCCGCGCCAGCAATTGCTGCGAACCTGTCCGAAGAGAGCGGCGCTGAGGTCAGGCGGATTGCGCTCAAGGAACGCAATCCTGCCGCTCTGGCCGAAGGGGAACTTCGCAAACGCCTGGAGCAACTTGCCGCAGCACCACTCGACGCAAGCGGGAAGCCGGCTGCCGTGCAGTGGACCAGTGGTTCGGGCCGGGACGCGCGGGCGCATTATCTGCGGGCGATCCCTATGAAGGCGCAACCCTGCGCCGCGTGCCACGGTACCAGCATCGCGCCTGAAGTGCGGGCGAAGCTTGCGGAGCTTTATCCGCTGGACAAGGCCTCCGGCTTCAAGCCCGGAGACTTGCGCGGAGCGATCGTGATTTCATGGCCGCTTGAGCGGCACTAGGCGAGGGGAATTTTCCGACATGACACAGCTCAACCGCTGGCTGGCTCCAGTGCTGCTGGCCGTCATCCTGATCCAGCTGGTCATGGCCATGCGGGCATCGGACTATGCGTCCGCTGATCCGTCACCGGCCAAGCCACCCATCGCTGCCGGGTCCGGTGATCTGCGCACGCCGGTGGTCGTGACGAGCGATCAGGCTGCTCATGTGCTTGGGGAAATGCGTGCGCTGATGGCTGTCTTGCGCGATCTTCAAGCCGCGCGGGCAACGAATGATGCCGCTTCCCTGTCAGCTGCGGCGCTACAAGGTTCCCCCAAAGGTGCGAGAGCGATGCCGGATGGCTTGCGTACGGCCTTACCGGCCGATTTTCAGACCATGAGCAAGGCAATGCGGCAGGACTTCGCGGAGGCATCGCAGGCCGCTGGCAACCGGCAAATTACGACTGCTGACGCTGCTGTCGGGCGTGCGATGAACGCGTGCATTGCTTGCCATGAAAGCTATCGATTGGTCGGTCGTTAGTTCGCTTTTCTTAGTTCAGTCTGTCGCTGCCGTCCCGCCGCCGCTTGCGGGGTATGTGCTGCGACCAGAATTCCTGCATCACCAGATAAGTGAAGGACACTGACCAGCCGATCAGGCCAAAGCCGGTCAGTGATTCAAAGCCGACGACGATGCGGTAGGCACCATGCGGGAACAGGTCACCAATGCCGAGGGTCGTGAAACTGGTGATCGAGAAATAGAAGAAGTCCACCGCGCTGGCAGAAAAATGCCCACCGATTTCGCCAAGTTCGGGGAACTGGTGCATGCCATAATAGGCGAGCGAAAAAATCGTCACCTCGACAAGATGCGCGGCGAATACAGCGGCGATGACCACCAGAACCTTCGGCCGGGGCGGTATCGACAGGCTAGGGATCAGCAGCGAGGTAATGCGCAAGGCTTCGTAGTGGACCAGCACACATATGCCGACCGTTACCAGGGCGATCGCCAATGACCAGAACAACACCATGTTTGCCGTTTCCTCTTTGGCGTTTTACCGCTGCACAGTGTTTCAGCGCGGCCGCACCTGGACTTGCGTCATGCCGGTATTGCCGGTCATGCGGTTACGGGCAAACAGGACGAGGCGGTAGTTCCCCCGGCGCGTGACGGGTAAGGCGCCCTCGTATCCGCCGGGCGCTCGCACAAATGCGAGATCGGCTTTCTCGACGCGTCGGTTCCCGCGCCAGAGGCTGGCAGTCACCTCGTAGTCCGCCGCGTCCCAAAGGCCTCCCGGCGTGATTGGGCAGCCACACATCAGTTCGACCTTGGCTGCGATATGGATCCGGCCCTCGCTCACAGACACATCTGGCGTGATCGCAAGGCCGGGCAGTTCAACCATCCAGCCGTTGCCCGAGGTCACTGCTTCTCCCGGCATCAGCCAGCGCTGCGAGGAAACCTTGATGATCGAGCCGGGGCGCGAGAGCGGTCCTTCTACCTCCAGATTGACCAGCGTGGGCCGTTCAATATCCAGTGTGGCGAAAAATGCTGCCGCCTCCGCACTGGCGCGCAAGGGACTGCGACCGATCGATTTGATGATCTGGTCAGTATCGCCCGTGCCACCCTTCGTTACGCCATTGGCCATGACCCGCCCGGTCCGCGCATCGCGCAGGGTGACGCGCGCGCCTCCCATGCCGTCGCCTACGAACTTGGCATCCTGGCTGATGACCCGCACGGTGACCGGCGTGGGTTCCGCATATGCCGCAGCGCTGATCGCCAGCAGGGTGACCAATGGGATGATTGCAGATCGCCGCATGGTTCTGTCTCGCGTATTGTGATGGTCTGAATGGATTACCTCAGGCCAGCGCCGAAACGAGCCAGGCGGTGTAGCCCATCATGACGCCCTCATCGGGACGGTGGTGCGCACTGTAAATCTCGACCAGATCGGCCTGCGCCGCTTGTTGCACGGGCTCCGGATAGTCGAGCAGGACTTGCCCGAAAGCCATGGCGTTGCAGGCGAATTGCTGTGCCTGGCTTGGCGAAGCACCCGGCCCGCCGACGGCGAGCAGTCCCTTGGCGGCGACGATATCCACGCCGTGAAAGCCTGCGCCATCGAGAACTTCTCGCATGTAATCGCGATCCTCGAAGGCGAATGGGCCAGGCGCGCGGGGAACGGGGGCCGGCAGTTCGACATGGCGGCGCGCCGCGGCCATGCCTTCCAGCATCCATGGGTTCTGCTGGGGCGGCCCCCACACGGCAAGGTCGATCCGCCCGCCCGGCTTGAGCAGCTCGCGCAGGTTGGCGAAGGCGGGGATCGGCTCGGCGAAGAACATGCTGCCGAAACGGGAAAACAGCCGGTCGTAGGGGCCATCGGGCAGTGTCACGCTGGCCGCGTCGGCGCACAAGAAGCTTGCGTTGGTGATACCGGCTGCGGCAGCACGGCGCGTGGTCGCCGCGATCAGATCGGGTGAGATGTCGATACCAAGCACTGCGCCGCTCGGCTGGACAACCTGCGCGATGGCAAGGGTCGTAGCGCCGCCGCCGCAGCCGATATCCAGCACGCGTTCGCCCGGCGAATAGGCCGCCCGCGCCAGCAAAGCATCGCCGACCGGCGCAATCGTACTTTCAAAGCCATTGAGGTTTGCCAGCCACCGCGCGCCCATTTCGCCGGCCCAGTCTTCATACTTCAGGGCATCGGCGTGGGGCAGGGGATTATCGGTCATGGGGCGTCCTTCGGCTGCATGGCTATCGTTTTCACTTTAGGCCGATCGCGCTCCAAAAGAAAGCGACGGATCACTTTTATTGTGGCATTGCCTCGGCATGAGCCGTCTTTACCTTTCCGCCGACATACGGCGTGCTGAAACCATTGCGACGGTGATCGGTCTGGCGGCGCGGTGCGATCCGGCGGAAATCACCACGGGACAGATCGCGGTGGCCATGGGCGTTTCGCAAGGCGCGCTATTTCGCCATTTTCCCGACAAGCAATCGATCTGGACTGCTGCTCTCGACTGGACGTGCAGCGAATTGCAGCGCCGCTTCGACGATGTCTTGGATTTGCCGCCGCTCGCCCGGCTCGAGGCCATGCTGGCAGCGCATATCGGCTTCATCATGGAGAATCCCGGCGTGCCGCGCATCCTGTGGGGCGAACTCCAGCGCACTGGCGAAACTCCGGCCAAAGCCATTGTCCGGCAGTTGATGGCGAAGTACCGCGCGCGGGTGGCAGGCGAACTGTCGGCGGCGCATGCGGCCCGGCAGATTGCCGGAGACGCCGATCTCGAAGCCGCAACCGTGATGTTCCTGGCGCTTGTCCAGGGCCTCGTCATGCAGGCGCTGGCCATCGACGATTTCTCCGCATTGCCGGCCATGTCCGAGCGGCAGTTCGCGCTCTTTTGCCGCAGTCTGGAGGCCGTGAAATGACCCTGCCATTTTCCTCGGGGTCGTTCACTTTGAGTCGGCGCGCCTGGATGCTTGTGGCGGTCCTGCTGCCATTGCTTCTTGTCTTTGCCTGGGTGGCTTTCCGGTCCGGACCGCTTGCGCCTGTGCGGGTGACGGCGGTGACGGTCGAGGAACGAGCGATTGCTCCCGCGCTGTTCGGTATAGGCACCGTGGAAGCACGCTATACGCAGCGCGTCGGCCCGACCGCACCGGGACGAGTCGCAAGTCTTGCCGTCGATGTCGGCGACCGTGTGCAGGCCGGGCAGTTGCTCGCCGTGATCGACCCGATTGACCTTGACCAGCGCATCGAGGCGGCATCGGGCAGTGCGGGCCGTTCGGCAGCACTTGAACAAGCGGCAGCTTCGCAGATTGCCGATGCGAGCGCACGCCTTGCACTGGCCCGCAGCGAAGCCGCGCGCGGCGAGGAACTGTTTCGCGGTGGCTGGCTGACCCGCGCCGCGCTCGATCAGCGCCGTCAGGCGCTCGCGGCAGCTCAGGCGGGGCTTGTAACTGCACAGGCGAACCGCAGTGCCGCTGCGCAGGATCGCGGCCGCACCGGCGCCGAACGCGCGGCATTAGTTGAACAGAAAGCCAACCTGCGGCTTGTCGCGCCGCGCGCCGGACTGGTCATTCGCCGCCTTGCTGAGCCGGGGACCACGGTTGTGGCCGGACAAGCCGTGATCGAAGTGGTCGATCCGTCAGCACTGTGGATCAATGCGCGTTTCGACCAGTCGCGCGCAGGAGGCATCGCAGCAGGTCTGCCGGCGCGAATTGTCCTGCGTTCGCGGTCGGCCAAGCCGCTAAACGGGTCAGTGTTGCGGATCGAGCCTGTCGCCGATGCGGTGACAGAAGAGGTGCTTGCCAAGGTGGCTTTCGATGCATCGGCCAGCCTTCCGCCGATCGGTGAACTGGCCGAAGTGACTGTTGCCTTGCCGTCGCAGAAAAAAGCGCTCGCCTTGCCAAACGCGGCCATTCACCGGATTGACGGGGAACTGGGCGTCTGGGCGATCCGTGACGGCGATCCGGAATTCGTGGTGGTAAGGCTGGGCGCAGAGGATGCGGAAGGCTGGGTCCAGGTGTTGGAAGGATTGGCGAAGGGCGAGCGGGTCGTCCTCCACAGTGCCCGGCCGCTGGGATCATCAAGCCGCCTCTCCATCATCGACAAGCTGCCATGACCGGTCCGTCATGGTGACCTCGTCATGATCAGTTTGGCCGGTCGCGACATCCTGCATGGCTGGGGTAAATTCGTTCTCACTGGCGTGGGGCTGGGGCTGCTGATCGGCGTCACCCTGTCCATGGCGGGCGTCTATCGCGGCATGGTCGATGATGCCCAGGCGTTGCTCGACAACAGTGGGGCGGACCTGTGGGTCGTGCAGAAGGACACGCTTGGACCATACGCTGAGCCATCGAGCCTCAACGAGGATACCGAGCGCCCGATCCGCGCCATGGCCGGGGTCGATCGCGCTGCTGGCGTCACCTACTTGACCATGCAGATCGCGCATGAAGATAAGGACGTGCGGGTCATGGTAGTTGGCGCGGAAGTGGCCGTGGCCGGCGAGCCGGGCCAGCCGCCCCACCTACTCGCCGGTCGCCGGATCGTGCAGGGCCACTACGAGGCAGTAGCGGACGTGAAAACCGGTTTCGCCATCGGCGATCGGGTGAAAGTGCGCCGGAATTCCTATCGCATCGTCGGGTTGACCAGCCGCATGGTGTCGTCCGGGGGCGACCCGATGCTGTTCCTGTCGCTCAAGGATGCGCAGGACGCGCAATTCGACAAGGACAGCGACGCCATTGTTCGCCAACGGGCGCGCACGGCGTCCAGCCCGGTGCTGAACCCGCCCGGCAACCCTGCTGTGGCCGAAGCGGTGAATGCGGCCCAGGCGAGCAGCAATAACGTTAATGCCGTGCTCGTGACGGTGAAGCCGGATGCCGATGCGGACCAGGTCGCCGCTGCGATCCGGCGCTGGCAGCGGGTGACGGTCTATACCCGCGCCGATATGGAGAGCATCCTGATCGACAAGATGATCGCCAATTCCGCGCGGCAGATCGGTATGTTCCTGGTGATCCTCGCGATTGTCAGCGCCGCGATCGTCGCTTTCATCATCTATACTATGACCATCGGCAAGATCCGCGAGATCGCCGTTTTGAAACTCATCGGCACGCGCAACCGCACGATTGCGGGCATGATCCTGCAACAGGCGCTTGGGCTGGGCCTGATCGGGTTTGCCGTGGGCAAAATCGCCGCGAGCTTCTGGGCGCCGTTTTTCCCGAAATACGTGCTGCTGCTACCGGCCGATTCCCTACGCGGTTTCTTCGTGGTCATGGGCATCTGTACGCTAGCGAGCCTTCTGGCCATCCAAGCGGCGATCAAAGTCGACCCTGCGGAGGCGATCGGTGGCTGAAGGCATCCGCATCGAAAACCTGGTCAAGACCTATGGTAGCGGTGACACTGCGGTCCACGCCTTGCGCGGGGTGAACATGGCTGTCGCCAAGGGCGAAGTCGTGGGGCTGATCGGGCCATCGGGTTCGGGCAAGAGCACGCTGCTCAAGTGCCTGGGCGCCGTGATCGAGCCCAGTTCGGGCCGGATGACCATTGGCGACACGGTGATCTACGACGATGGCTGGAAAGTGCGCGACTTGCGTGCTCTTCGCCGTGATCTGATCGGGTTCATCTTCCAGGCACCCTTTCTTATCCCGTTTCTCGACGTGACCGATAATGTCTCGCTCCTGCCGATGCTGGCGGGCAAACCCAACGCCGTCGCCCGCAAGGAAGCACGCGATCTGCTTGATGCCCTCGACGTCGGGCACCGGGCGGCGGCCATGCCGTCGCAGCTTTCCGGGGGAGAGCAGCAGCGGGTTTCAATTGCCCGCGCACTCGTCAACCGCCCGCCGGTTATTCTGGCCGACGAGCCGACCGCGCCGCTCGATAGCGTACGAGCGCTTGCGGTCGTCGATCTGCTCAACGCCATGGCCCGCCAGTTCGATACTGCGATCATCGTCGTGACCCACGATGAGAAGATCATCCCGACCTTTCGGCGCCTCTACAACATCCGCGATGGTGTTACCGTCGAAGAGCAAATGGTGACCTGACCGCAGATCAGGAATTGAGCGCTTGCCGGGCCCAACTTACAATTGAACCTGCTGGCATCGCGCCGGATTGACGTGCCAGTTCCTTGCCGCCTCTGAACAGGATCAAGGTTGGAATCGAACGTACGGCATAGCGCGCGGCGATTGCCTGCTCGGCTTCGGTGTCGACCTTGCCTAGCCGGACATAAGGCTCAAGCTGGGAGGCCGCCGCTTCGAACGTGGGTGCCATCTGGCGGCAGGGGCCGCACCAGCTCGCCCAGAAGTCAACCAGTAGTGGTATGCCGCCCTTGTTCAGATGGGCCTCGAAATTGACCGGGCCGAGCGCGACCGGATGGGCATCGAATAGAGCACCGCCACATCGCCCACACTTGCCGCCCGCGCCCAATCGCTCATGCGGCACCCGGTTGGTGGTTGAGCAAGTCGGGCAGATGATCAAGATTGGATCGGGCATGCCTATTTTTCCCAATGGCGGACTGGTGTCATTTGCCTTGCTCGTTGCAAAGCTCGCACAGCGAATGGATGACCCCACGGACAATCGGGTCCTTGAGGCTGTAGAACCGGGTCTGCGCCTCGCCGCGGATGCTGACCACGCCTTCCTCACGCAGCATCGCCAAATGCTGCGAAACTGAGGACTGCGAAAGTCCGGCCAGTTCCACTAGCTCGGTTACCGACGCTTCTCCTTCATCCATCCGGCAGAGCATCAGCAGACGTTCGGGGTGACTCATCAACTTGAGGCGCCCCGCCATGGTCGCGGCGTTGGCCTTGAGTTCGGAAAGATCAGTCGGCTTCATGTCTCAAGTTCCGGATACGGGCGACCATCGTCGCGCAAGACTATGTAGATTGCTGGAATAACGAGCACAGTCAGCAAGGTCGAGGAGGCGAGGCCGAACAGCAGCGAAATCGCCAACCCCTGGAAGATCGGGTCGGTCAGGATCACCGCTGCCCCGATCATCGCCGCTGCTGCGGTGAGGACAATCGGCTTGAACCGGATCATGCCAGCTTCCAGCAAGGTTTCCCGCAAGCTCTTGTCCGGGCTGCGTGAATGGCCGATGAAATCGACCAACAGGATCGAATTTCGCACAATGATGCCGGCCAAGGCGATGAACCCGATCATCGAGGTTGCGGTAAAAGGTGCCTGGAACAGGATATGTCCAAGCACGATGCCCACCAGCGTCAGTGGGATCGGGGTGAGAATCACCAAGGGGATCGTGAAGCTGCGGAACTGGCCGACGACCAGCACATAGATCCCGAGCAGCGCCACCATGAAGGCTCCGCCCATATCGCGGAACGTGACCCAGGTGATCTCCCATTCGCCGTCCCACAGCAACGAGGTCTTGCTCTCGTCCTCGGGCTGGCCGTTCAGGATGACGGTTGGCTTCTCCAATCCGTGGGCTTTCCAGTTGAAGTCGTCGATCGCCTTGTCGACTGCCAGCATGCCGTAGATCGGTGCCTCATAGCGACCGGCGAGTTCAGCGGTGACCATCGTTGCCCCGCGACCATCGCGGCGGAAAATGGCTTGTCCGCCCGGCTCCATTTTCGCGGTGACCAGTTCGCCCAAAGCCACCAGTTGACCGGTGGGCGTGGCGGCGACGGGCGTGGCGGCCAGTGAAGCGGACCAGCTGCGCTGCGACTGGTCGAGGCCAAGCTCGATCGGCAGCGGATCGCGTTCATTCCCGCGCGGTGCATAGCCGACGACTTGACCACCGAGCAGTGCGCCGATGCTGTCGAACAGCTGGCGTTCGGACAGGCCATAGTGATCAAGTTTGGCGCGGTCGGGGATCAGTTTTAATGTCGGGCGCGGCTGTCCGAAGCTGTTATCGACGTCGACGATGTAGGGCACCGACCTGAAGATCGCCTCAACTTGCACAGCGGTTTTCTGGCGGGTGGCTTCGTCCGGGCCATAGATCTCCGCCAGCAGCGTCGCCAGCACCGGCGGTCCCGGCGGGGTTTCGACCACCTTGAGCGAGCCGCCGGCGGGCAGGGGGATCGCCTTCAGCTTCTCGCGCAGGTCCACAGCGACTTCGTGGCTGGACCGCGAGCGGTCCCCCTTGGGAAGCAGGGTGATCATCAGATCGCCCATTTCAGGCGCATTACGCAGGAAATAGTGGCGCACCAGTCCGTTGAAATTGAACGGCGCAGACGTCCCCGCGTAGGCTTCCATCGAAGTGACTTCAGGCACGGAGCGGGCCACGGCGGCTGCCTGTTCCAGAACCCGCGATGTCGTCTCGAGGCTGGCGCCCTCGGGCAGATCGACGACGAGCTGAACCTCGCTCTTGTTGTCAAACGGCAGCAGCTTCACCGTCACTGCCTTAAAGTAGAACATCGAGCAGGCGACCAGCGTTGCGACGCCGACAATGATCAGGAAGCGTTTGGCGCTCTGCGGAGTGGCAATGACCTTGCTGGCGTAGCGCTTGTAAAGCGCGCCCAGCTTGCCGCCGTGAGCGTCGTGTCCGCCATGACCATCGGTTGCAATTGCCTGCCTGGCAAAGCGGATCATCAACCACGGCGCGATGATCACCGCGACGAAGAATGAAAAGATCATCGCTGCCGAGGCGTTGATCGGGATCGGCGCCATGTACGGGCCCATCAGGCCCGACACGAACAGCATCGGCAGCAGCGCGGCGACCACGGTCAGCGTGGCGATGATCGTCGGGTTGCCGACTTCGGCCACGGCATCGACCGCCCCGTCGATGCGGCTGCGGCCATCGTCCATGGCCCAGTGCCGGGCGATGTTCTCGATCATCACGATCGCGTCATCGACGAGGATACCAATCGAGAAGATCAGCGCGAACAGGCTCACCCGGTTGATGGTGAAGCCCATGACGTTCGAGGCGAACATCGTGAGCATGATCGTGGTCGGAATGACGATGGCGGTGACGCCCGCCTCGCGCCAGCCGATGGCGAAGCCGATCAGAACCACGATCGAGACCGTCGCCAGCGCCAGGTGGAATATGAGTTCGTTCGCCTTTTCGTTGGCGCTTTCGCCATAGTTGCGCGTGACGGACACTTCGACGCCCGCCGGAATCAGCGTTTCCTTGAGCCTTTCCACGCGCTCAACGACGCCTTCGGACACCGTAACTGCATTGGCCCCGGCGCGCTTCGCCACGGCGAGGCTGACTGCTGGACCCATGCTCCAGCCATTTTTCTCATCTTTTGCCCAGCGCCAGGCGCGGGCCTGATTTTGGGTCGGAGCCTGCTCGACCTTTGCGACATCCGACAGTAGCACCGGCGCGCCGCTGGCGGAGCGCACGGTCAGGCTTGAAAGCTCTTGCGCATCGCGCAGTGTCTGGCCGGCGACAACCAGCGCAGCCTGTCCGCCTTCGCGCACGGTTCCAGCCGGGAAGGCGCGATTGGCCTGGCTCACGGCTTCGATCAAATTGCCCAGCGGAACGCGGTAGAGCGCGAGCTTGGCCGGATCAGGCACCACGCGAAGCGCCATGTGCTGGCCGCCCGTGATAAATGTCAGGCCGACGTCATCGACCTTGGCGATCTCGGTCCTGAGCTTGCCCGCCAGTTCGGCCAGCGCCTGATCGTTCCACACGCCTGCTGCGCCCGGTTTGGGGGTCAGGGTCAGGACCACGATCGGCACGTCATTGATGCCGCGCACCGTCACTTGCGGCGCGGGTATGCCGACGGGAATCCGGTCCTTGTTCGCCTCGATCTTTTCGTTGATGCGGATCGCGGCGTCTTCGGGGTTTGACCCGACAAGGAAGCGCGCGGTCACCAGCGCGCCATGTCAACGGCGGTCAGATTCCAGACCACCGGGGCGGAGTAAAAGCAGGCCACTGTTGAAGCGGGCCTAACGATATGAAGAGGGCCCCGATCGGGGCCCTCTTCATATCGTGGTCGTCATTGATCAGG
>NZ_JAHRGM010000031.1 GCF_019097845.1 Sphingobium sp. AS12
AGCTCTGGGTCGGCGACATTAATCAACAATCCCCGCCGCACCGAGAACCGCACTATATTCCGACAACCCGCCTCGTACGTATGGCTCAAGCACTATGCTTCGCCACCTAATCGTACAAAGTCGAGCTGAGAGCCTGATTCATAATTATCCGATGAAATTTCATAGTCTTGCGATGCGACGCGCGAATAGCTGGATGGAAGCTATGAACAGCCACGCAGTTGCCGATGCGATGGTCTGTTCAAAGTCCTTGGCGAGCCGGCGGTTGCGGTTCAGCCAAGCCAGTGTTCGCTCGACGACCCAGCGGCGCGGAAGAACCACGAAGCCTTTTGCAACATCGGATCGCTTGACGATCTCGACAGTCCATTTGCCGATACGCCGGAGCGCTTCCCTGAGCTTGTCGCCAGCGTAGCCGCCATCGGCAAAGACATGGCGCAGCCATGGAAAGCGGTGGATGATTTCACGCAGGACCAGCGGCGCGCCGTCGCGGTCCTGAATGTCGGCGGTATGGATCACCGCATGAACCAAATGGCCCTCGGTGTCGGTGAGGATGTGGCGCTTGCGCCCCTTGATTTTCTTGCCCGCGTCAAAGCCGCGAGGGCCGCCACTTTCCGTTGTTTTCACGCTCTGACTATCGATCACGCCAGCACTGGGCCAAGCCTCGCGGCCCGTCGCTTCACGCGCCATCAACAGCAGGGTATGATTGAGCGAGAGCCACAGTTTGTTATCGCGCCACAGGTAAAACCAGCGCCGAACCGTCGAGACCGGCGGAAAGCAGGGCGGCAGCATTCGCCACGGCAGCCCCCCACGCAGCAGATACAGGATCGCCTCGACGATCCGTCGCAGCGGCCATTTGCGCGGACGGCCTACGTGGGAGGGTGGCGGCAAGAAAGGTTCGAGCACCGACCATTCGGCATCGGTCAAATCGCTTGGCAAAGTCAGTCCCGCGCGGGCATATTGCGCCCGAGTGGTATCGGTCCACATCGTTGATCTCCGGAAGTTTGTTGCAAAACCCCTGAATCAACGACTGCGGCAAGCGTCAAGCTAACCCGCTGATACCACTCAACTTATTTTCGGATCGGGCTCTGAAATAACCGTCCGTGGCAAAATACATAATTTGTCGCATGTGGCATTGGGGCCATATTGGGTCCTGAATCGCCCAGCCTGCATGCACTACAAGCACTGTCGGAACGGCGGATTGCACGACAAGCGCTAAGCTGCACAGCTCGAATCCGATCGAGCAGCTCAACAGTGAAATCAAGGGCAGGACCGAGGTCGTTGGCATCTTCCCGAACCAAGCTGCCATCACCCGCCTCGTCGGCGCTATCCTCATGGAGCAGAGTGATGAATGGACAGTCCAGCGTGCCCGTTACATGACGCTTGAAACCATGGCGTCGCTCAGCGAAAATCCCATCGTCATACTATCGGCTGTGCCCGGCACATGATCGGCTCAGACTGAAGCAGAAATAAGCGGGGATAGGCCCACGCTACACCAGCCTGTGGGACACGACCCAGGGCCGCTCCCATATCATATGTCATTATTGTCTTACTATTTTGTGTCAAAGGCAGGCCGCAGGAGTTGGATGAGCCACGCGCGAGGCAGAGCCGGCCAGTTCAATTGATACGCGAGCCACAGAATCTTTTTTCTCGCGGGATCAGATAAAGAAAAGAATGTTCCGCCTGGTTCAACGCGAAGAGGCATTCGTTTTTTAATCAGAGGCGTGAGAACTCCTCTCCGTCTTACTGGCAAATCAGGGGTGATTGTGCGATCTGATCCCAAACGAGGAGACATGTGTGAGCAAGCGTAAAGCCCAGCCTGTGGTCGCGACAGGTGTGGCAGGACTTGATGAAATCCTGCGCGGCGGACTGCCCGCATCCAACCTCTATATGCTTCAGGGCGCGCCGGGCGCTGGCAAGACGACAGCCGCTCTGCAATTCCTGCGCGCGGGCGTAGAGGCCGGGGAAAGATGCATTTATGTAAGCCTTTCCCAGACTGCGGCTGAGCTGAAATCCATCGCCCAGTCCTATGGCTGGTCGCTAGACGGCATTCGGATAGAGGAATTGTCGGCATCTGACGCCGTCAATGGCGCCGCCGATCAGACCATCTTCCAGACCGCTGAACTTCGGCTCGACGAAACGCGCCAGGCGATCGAGCTGGCGATCGAGGAGCATAAGCCACACCGCCTCGTCTATGATTCGCTGCTGGAGATACGGCTCATCACGGGCGATACACCGCGGTTCCGCCGCGAGCTGCTCGGCTTCAAGGCGTTTCTCGCGCAGCGCAAGGTCGTCGCGCTGCTGTTGGATACCCAGACCAATGAGGCGGCGCCCAACGGAGAAGAGGTCGAAGGCATTGCCCATGGCGTCATCCGTTTCGACAAATCGCTGCAGGATTATGGCTCCGTGCGGCGGCGGATTGAGGTCAGCAAGATGCGCGGCGTGCCGATTGCCGACGGTTATCACGACATGGCGATCCGTGAAGGCGAAGGCGTTGTCGTTTTCCCCCGAATCATTCCCGGCGAAGCCGTCGATACCCGCAAGCCGCAGCTGATCAAATCGGGCGTCGATGCGCTCGATGACATGTTTGGCGGCGGCCAGGAATCGGGCACCACCACTCTGGTCATCGGCCAGTCCGGGACCGGCAAATCGACCATGGCCTCGCTCTATGCAACCGCAGCGCTCAAACGGGGCGAAGCGGTCGCGCTATTCCTGTTCGAGGAACGCCTGGAGACCTTCTTCCGGCGATCGGAAGGCCTCGGCATGGATTTGCGGCAGTTTCATGAAGACGGTCAGCTGATCATCCGGGATTTCAATCCCAACGAGATATCGCCCGGCGAATTTGCTCAGATCGCACAATCGATCGTCAAGGATTTCAAGACCCGCGTCGTGGTGATCGACAGTTTCACAGGCTACCTCAACTCGTTGCCGCACCGCGAGAAGGCGGTGCGCGATATTCAGTCTCTCCTCAAATATCTGGCGCGTTCGGGCGTTTTGACCATGCTCATCGTCGCCCAGCACGGCTTGCTTGGCCAGAATGTCGGCATCGATGTCGATGTCAGCTTCCTCGGCGACACGGTACTTCTGCTGCGGATCATGGAGGATGATGGTCGTCTGCGACGCAACATCACCGTCGTCAAGAAACGCCATGGCCCCCATGACCTGAATGTTCATGAGCTGTTGATCGAAAGCGACGGCGTCAGGGTCGTCCCGTTCAATCCGCTGCCAACGCCATGAGTAGCAGCGATCTGGCCGAGCCGGGTGCGCTGGACCAGGTCCTTATTCTTGCGCCTTATCGACGGGACGCGGCCTATCTGGGTCAGTTGCTTGCCGAATATGACATGGGCGTCGCGACATGCATCTCGGCGGACGAACTGACGGCGTATCTAGCGGCTGGACCGGGCGTGTTCGTGACGACTCATGAAGCATTGACCCCGACCCTCATCGATATCGTCGCCAGGCATCTGAACGCCCAGCCGCCATGGTCCGACATGCCGATCGTGGTCCTGCTTGACCGCGCGTCGCCGAACAGTCGAATCCGTGGCCAGCTGGCGGCGGCATGGCCACGGTCGCGCCAGCTTTTCTATCAGCGTCCGCTCACTCAAGTCGAACTGGTCAGCGGCATCCAGTCGGCGCTGCTGGCGCGAATGCGTCAGAGGGAAGTGCGCGATCATATCGAGCGCGAGATCGAACTTCGGCGGGAGTTGAACCACAGGGTCAAGAATATCCTCGCCAGCGTGTTTTCCATCTTCGAGATGACGCGCCGCGGCGCGACGAGTGTGGACGGGCTTGCGGATGATTTCGGCGCGCGCCTGACCGCACTGTCCAACGTGCATTCCGCCGTATTCGAGGCAAAGGGAGAAGCGATCTCGATCGCCGAGATCGCACAGCTCACGTTCGATCCCTATCGGCAGATGGGGATCAGCCGGATCGACGCCTCCGGCCCGTCAGTCATGCTAACGCGCGAGGCGGGTACGACGCTCGCGCTTTGCTTGCATGAACTTACGACCAACGCGATCAAATATGGTGCGTTGTCCGTGCCGAACGGCCAGGTTGCGTTCCATTGGGACATACTGCCGGACCTGGGTCCTGACTTGTCTGTCTTGTGGCAGGAAACGGGTGGACCGCCTGTAGTCGCGCCGTCGCGCTCCGGCTATGGGACGCGCTATTTACGTGCGGCTCTCGGTGGCCTGTTCGGTGTCAAGCCCGACATCATGTTCGCGACCGATGGCCTTCGATGCGAGATTAAGGGACCATTGGCGCGCGTCGCCTGCAACCCGGAGGCACCGGACAGCGTTTCGGGCTTATGACATCAGACACCATCGGCGTTCGCAAGCCACTGCGGATCTATTGCATCGAAGATAATCCCCTGATCGTGTTTCATATCGAACATCTGATTGAGGATGCAGGCCATGTTCTGGCGGGTTTTGCCGACAGCTTCTCCCAACTGAAGGCTGACCCTGCCGCGACGCACATAGATGGCGCGCTTGTGGATATCGATCTGGCTGATGGACGCACCGGTCCCGATGCGGCTGCATGGTTGAAAGAGCGGGGAATCCCGTCGATCTTCGTGACAGGCCAGCAGGACGTCGCAAATCTATATGCCGACCGGGTTATCGCGGTGATCATCAAACCCATCGTCGCTGAGGATTTCGCGGGCAAAATCCAGCGTCTGGAGAGGCGGATTTAATCCACATCCACGGGTAGAGAACGACACTTAGGAGACATTCGTTACCGAATTTTTCGCTCCTGATTCCGGTCAGTCTTCTTCTTCACTTTGCTACCGGTTAGAGGTGCAGTTTGGCGACATTCTTCACGGCGTCGGTCATGGCCTGCTGGGCTTGTGCATGGAGACGGGGTACTGTCCAGAATAGCGGAACGGCCACTATGTTCCGGCGCCAATTCTACCAAAAGATCTGCGTCGATATGCGATTGCGCCAAAGCCTTCGATTGAAGCCCCCAGGCAAGACCAGCGCAAGCGAAATCGAGAAATCTGGTCGCATTCCAGCATGTAGACTGCGGATGGAATTTGCCACGCCTGTTAAACTGGCAGAGGATTGATGGTTCAACTCTGCCGCAGGGCAGCGACGGATATACGATTGCCAAATTCGCGGTAATTCTGCGTGAAGCCGCAGGATCGAGCATTGGCGCTCAAACCGGCACAGGCTTGGCTGGCTGCTCATCAAGGTAAGGACGGCGCAGTAACAGAAGGGTTAATCAATATGGACCGCAAGCTTGGGACGGACGCCTACCCCCTCATGAACGACGAAGCGACCGGCATGGCCGCGCTGGCTATGAGACGATAGAAATTGATAGGCACAGGCGGCCACAGGCATCATATTCCGGAGTTATCGGTGAACCGAATGTTCCTGCAACTGTGGCGCAAGGTGTCACCCTACTGGAACGCCTGCAACTGGTCGAGGGGTGACTGACAGCTATCGCTCTCTCCTTGGGCCAGAGCGCGACACCGGAACGGCAACTATTCGCAGCTACCCGCCGGTAAGCCGACCGACTGAAACGGCCAGTCCCTGCCATCACTGGTCCCCCTCAATCCATCCCGCTATCGACTCCCACACATCCCCAGCCGGACCGGACCCGGCCCCACGCCCGGCCCTCCGGACCCGCTGCCCAACAGCAGGAGCCAGAGAATGTCCCTCCCAAAGGGCCTGTACAAGATCGCGTTCACCTCCAGCTACGGCGTCGACTTCGGCGCCTTGGCCCTGCAGGAAGGTGGCAAGCTGCGCGGCGGCGACAGCGGCAACGCATACGTGGGCAAGTACGAGGAGGACGGCGACTTGCTGACCATGCAGGTCAGCGTGACGCAGCATCGGCGGGTGCCCGGTGCTGTTATGAACGTGCTGGGATTTAACAACATCGTCGTGGAGATCGGCGGCCGGACCGACGACGCCACACTGCGGCTGCGCGGCACGTCTAAGCAGGTACCGGGCGTACGGTTTGACGCGCGGCTGACGCATATCGCGGACTGACCGTCATAACTGCCCGCCCATACATGCCGGCGACCGTCGCGTCAGGCGGGTGTGCGCGGCACACTCTGAAAAGGGCGCTGCCCACCGCTGAAAATCATGTGTCGATGCCAGAAAAGGGCAACCTGTTGGTCGCGCACGCAAATCTGACGCCGCGCTACCATTACGGCTATGGTCTGGTGGAACGCTTCGTCGCTTACCTCAGCCAACTCTGGAAGAGCTATGGGGCCAGCCCCCAACTGCTGAAGAATTTGGTTTTCCAGGGTCATCGGCATGCACAATGCTGCGACCGCACAAATGGTTCAACACGGATGCTTCGTTAGCCCTGCTTTCTGCGACGGGCCGAGCAAAGGAATAAAGTGGCGGTATTCAGTGTAGGGTCGCCCCGGCTGGCACGTCGTCCTCGTCGTCGAGAAACGTCGCCATCCCCTCGGTGACCACCGCCCGTGCAAACGCTTCGAAGGCAGCGGTATCACTGTTGAACATCTGGTCCCACACGATGGACGTACCAGTCGTTGATAACCTCCAAGTCCCATAGACGCTCGCTCTCCAAGCGAAATATGTGGACACGAACGGTTATGCCGTCGCGGCTTACGGTGCGCGAGAGCGGGGATTCGAATATTTCGGGATCAGACTATGGCATGCGGTTCTCGTGGTTGCATAGACCCTAGCTGTATGTTGGCGCACGACGAGGTGAAAGACCAAAGTGCCGACATGACGCCATCGACGAACGGTCGTCGCTGGCCGAGCTTAAGCGGGCGAACTTACAAACCTCGAGAGGGGCACCGAAGGTTTAATTCGGTGCCCAGATCCTGTCAGTTGCCATTTACAATCTTCGCCCGCTCTGCCGGGGTCAGCGCGTCAGCGTTAACGTCGGCGTCGTCGATGGCTTCTTCCTTGGCGTCGCCTGCCTCTCGGGTCGCGTCAGCGTTGGCTTGCATCATGTCCTCGGCCGTGCCGCTCATGTTATCCGCCATGGCGTCCATTTTGTCGGCCTTGTTCTCGGCTGCCTCCTGCACCTGCTCGCCAAGCTTGTCGTCACCCTTGCCGCCGCAGGCGGCCAGCGCCAGGCTCAGGCCGATAGCCGCTGCTATAGTGGATGTGCGCTTCATTCCGTCTCTCCCTTTGGTAAGCGAGCATAACGATTAAAGGCAGACTTGGCTCCCAAGGCCCGGTGCCCGGGCTAACACGCAAGGTCGACTGCTGCCGCCTGCCATCGCTCTGCCATACCGGTGCCACGGCTGGACATCCCAACAGTGGCAGAAAAAACCGAGCTTTTGCGCGGGTTGCAGAGCGTCTGTCTGCTATAGCTGCCATATCTGGGGGCTTCGACCCTCTCCATAAATAGGGTGGTGTCTATAGGGCCACGTTACTTTCCCTCTATATCTCTCCCGCAATATTAAAGAGATAAGCTATGGCAGCTGTGGCAGACCGGAAATTAGCGAGCTGTTAGAGTGGTTTAGTCTGCCACCCCTTCGACGCCTACTGTGCCACATGGGTGGCAGACGGCGCGGAGGCTATGGCAGACGGATGGCCAACGGGCGGGAATGAAAGGTCATTGCTGTCCGCGATAGGGCTCGCAAGATACCCATCGACAATTGCCGGAACAACCCCTGCAGCCGCGCGTCCCCTAGCCATGCCCAATCCAACCACAATCGACATTTCCCATAGCCTTGACCGCGAGGAGGTCCGCCGCCGCATGGCCAGGGGCGTTGGCAAGCTGGCGTCCCACATCCCCGGCGGCGCTGCCACCGTGACACACTCCTGGCCTAGCGCCGACCGTCTGGCGTTGACCGTGGCGACTATGGGGGTGGAAGTGCCGTGCACTGTAGACGCTGAGGAAAATATGCTGCGGGTTACGCTGGAACTGCCCGGCATGCTCGCGCTGATGGCGGGTCCGATCTCAGCCATCGTTCGAAAGCAGGGCGAGCGGCTGGTGCTGGACGATAACTCTGCAGAAAAGGAATGATCGCGCCGGACTGTCCATTCACGATCAAGGAATTTCAGCTTTACGTCATGCTCGTCTGTGCCGAACGTATAGCAGCGCTGCCACAATAGCCGCCGAGCCTATGCCAACCGCTGCCCCTAGTGCGGTGACCCTTCCAGCCGCCTGGGGCGCGTCCTGCTCGTTGTCGGTGCCTCGAGCCAACGGATCGGCTTGTGCGCTATGTGCGTGCGGCGCGGGATGCGCGGGATAGGGCGGTGTGCTGCCGGGCGGCACGGCTGGCTTGTGGGTCATTGCTTTGCTCTCCAATAGAGTGGGCTAAACGACGCTACTGTCCGAACAGTTTCCCAGAATCTGGACTGGCCCAAGTTAAACGCCAGGTACCGTCTTTTGCGTGTTCCTTATTTGTTCTATAACCGCCACGTCGAGTCGCGGAGGAGAACGTCATGACGCGGATGTTAAATCATTCTATAGCTACGGGGCTGGCTTGCTACGCCAGCTTGGTTACGACTGCCAGAATCTGGCCAAGGTAATCGTCCCGGACTGTGCAAAGGCGCGGCAGAATGTTCTTCGGGACGCCACCCGCGCCATATACGACGCGGTGTACCCGGGGCAGGAGTGGGCACCGGTAGGCTTCGAGGAAGCTGAGCGGTGCGAGACGGTCCATTACCGTAACGCTCTGGCGGCGGCACGCCAAGCCAGCATGTTGCTTTCCGACACCGGCGACGGTCGGCTGATGTAACGGCCGGTGAGCCAGAATAGAGAGGGCCCGCGCCGGGCGACGCAAATTCTTGAGGCTGCCGCCTGGCACTACGCTGTGCGCGTGGTGTGCAGCCGATGTCCGCACAGCGCGGCGTTCAATCCGCATGGGCTGTGGTGGCTTTTCCACCGCAAGGGCTGGGACGATCATTTGGAGGCTGCCCGTCAGCGATTTTGGTGCCGAGAATGTGCGCGGCAGATTGGCACGCGCGTGCGACCGGCACGGCTAGAGTTGGTTCGAGAGCAGGCCAACGACGTGCGGCTCAGGATGCCGGACGAGCGCGAGTGGAAGCGGGCACTGAGCCGTTTTAGGGCGTAGTTATGGCCGATCTCGGAATGGCGGCTTTCGGAGCCCGAACATGGATACCTGCCGTTTGGCTACTGCGTTATTCAAATCTACGCCAAGGATCATGAAAAGTCGAATTCACACCTCGGATGGTGTCAACTCTGACCACGGCTGAAGATTGAGCTACGCTTGCTTGGCCTTTCACGCTATCACTTGGCAAGTTTTCCGGTAAATGGGGGTGGTTATGAAATATCACTGTGCAGCAATAACGCTAATTTGTGCATTTTTCTCGGTACCGGCGCGAGCCGACGTCGCCATTAGTGCCTTCTCCAAGGATTTGTTCACAGGCTGTGTGCAGGGGCGGGATATCGGTTCACTGACGAAGTCTAGCAATCCAATTTTGCTACTCGGAAGTGTGGTTTACACGGGGAAAGTCCTAAACGATGATGGAACGATCGGCTCTGGTTTAGTCAGAGTCCCGCTGCCGCTTCCTCTAATCACTTCAGACGCAGGAAGTCCCGACATATCGACATGTGAGCACAACTTCCAAACATCGGCAGACGGGAGTATCTCGTTCCTCGGCTTTTCTCTCAATGCTGCGAAATCGGACATCTACAAAGTTTCAGTGAAGCTTGTGACCCGTCAGAGATTGGCTCCTATTGCTCAAAGTGGAGCGAATGTGCAGCCGTGGTTCGCAGACCTTTACCAGAACCAGTTCAAGCAGATATTGCAGTCTGCGGACGCCGCAGTGACCGACTTCTTCCTGTTTGACAACATCTCGATCTACCTGTTGCAGGTTGAACGATATAAGAAGGCTAATGGAGGTCTCGCCGGCGCCTTCGGCGCTGTCGTGGGCGGGGGCAGTTATTCACGTGACGAATCGTTCAAAGGCACAAAGCTGATTGTCACAGGCGACCCAGTTCCCCTCACACGCACGATGTTTAAGGCGAACGCACCACTTGCAGGTACGCAATTACCTATATCCGGGCCGAATGTGATGAATTTGACCGCAGGTGAGGCTTTTACAGTTAGTAAGAGACTTACCGAGAGCAGCGCGAACTAAGCAGCGGTCGTCGTTTGTCGGAAGACGGTCGAACGTCTCGATCAGGTCGGCACTCGCTTTCGGCACATGAAGTAGCAACGACTGCTATTTCGGGTCCGTTGCCTGAATCTGCCAATACCGCAGTGAGCCAAACTTGTTTAGGTTAAAATGCTGGGAGTCCCCCGCACTTCAAATTCTGCTGGAACCCGTCGTTCGCCATCAGCCTTGCGCGAACGACGGGTAAGTCCCAAGGGCGGTCGGTGGCATGAACCACGGCCACCGGGAATGTCCGGTTCCAAGCAAATGAAAATTCGATCCAATGGCGTGTAGTGGCGCACACCGGACAAGTGCGGCTTCCCAGCAGAAGTCTCGTGCGTGAAGCTCTATAGCTGACGATGTTTCGCCCTAAATGGATCGTGTTCGCTGGTAGATGGTTAACCCTCCGTGCCAACGATGATGAGACAAAGCACCGCCGGTAATTTAGCCTTGAGGGCGCGGATGAGATATCACGATGGTTATGCCACGTATTCCAAACGACGAGACGAACTCCGCCGCCGCAGGCGCTGCCACCGAGGAAGGCCGGAGGCCGACGCTGGTGGCAGCGCCTGCGGCGGTATCGCCCGAGCTGTCCGACCGCCCGCAGCGGCGGAACTTCGGCGCCAAATACAAGCTGCAAATCCTCGACGAGATTGATCGTGCCGCTGGCACACCAGGGGCGATCGGCACCATCTTGCGGCGTGAAGGAATCTATTCCTCCTCGATCACTGAGTGGCGGCGGCTGCGCGCTGCCGGGGCGTATGAAGGTCTGAGCCCCGTGAAGCGCGGTCCAAAGCCGATGGCATCCAATCCGCTGTCGGCAGAACATGCCCAACTGAAACGAGATCACAAACGCCTTCAGCAACGGCTCGAGCGTGCCGAAGCTGTGATCGAAATTCAAAAAAAAGTCGCGCTTTTGATAGGCTTCCCGATCGAGGACGACGAGAAGCCGTGATGGATGCGCTGGCCACACTAGGTAGCAGCTCGGGCATTATCGCGGCGGCTTGTGACGGACTGGGAGTGTCGCGTGCGACCTTTCATCGTCATCAGGTCGCCGCGACTCGACCTCCCGCTGCTCGCCACCTGCGGCCAGCGCCGGCGCGTAAGATCCTCGGACCCAAGCGTGAGCACATCATCGATCTGCTGCGAGAGCCGCACTTTGCCGACCTTGCACCTGCCGAGATCTACGCCACGCTGCTCGACCAGGGCATCTATCACTGTTCGATCCGCACAATGTACCGGATCCTCCACGAGCATCAGGAAGTGCGGGAACGCCGTCAGCAGCTTCGCCACCCTGTTTATCAGAAACCCGAACTGCTTGCCCAAGGCCCTAATCAGGTCTGGTCATGGGACATCACCAAGCTCATGGGGCCAAGCAAATGGACCTACTTCTACCTATATGTAATCATTGATATATTCAGCCGCCGCGTAGTTGGATGGCATGTCGCCGACACCGAAAGCGCCGCTCTGTTCAAGCCACTGTTCGAAGACAGCGTCGCCAAGCATGGGATCTCCCCAGGCCAACTCACCCTACACGCCGACCGTGGTCCATCGATGAAGGCCAAGGTCACCGCGCTGATGCTAGCCGATCTGGGTGTCACCAAATCGCACAGTCGGCCATACACCTCAAACGACAACCCCTTCTCGGAGAGCCACTTCAAGACATTGAAATATCAGCCGCAGTTCCCCAAACGCTTCGGCTGTGCCCAGGACGCAAAGACGTTCTGCCGCCATTTCTTCGACTGGTACAACCAAGACCATCATCATCTCGGTATCGGCCTTATGACGCCCGATCAGGTCCATTACGGCCAAGCAGATGAAGTCTACGCCGCCCGTCAGGCGATCCTCGACAAAGCCTTCCGCGCAAACCCGGAGCGCTTCGTCAATCAAGCACCACGACCGCCACAGAAACCAACAGCGGTCTGGATCAATCCACCAGCCAACGGGCGAAATACGCTAGCTTAATCTCACGACCCGGCTGTCTCACAATCATTGACACGTTCCGTAATGCATTTCCCCCAAGGAGGAAACATCATGACCACAGATAGTACGATCTCAACGTTGAACGGGCTGATCAAGACCACCCTCGATAGCATGAAGGGTTATCAGGACGCTGCGAAGGATGCTGAAAGCACGCAATTCGCGACGATGTTCGCAGATTTCGCACGAGACCGTAGCGCAGCAGCGACCGATCTTCAGGCCGAAGTTCGCCGTCTTGGTAGAAATCCCGAGGACGACAGCAGCTTCCTCGCAGCGGCTCACCGGACCTTCATGGACCTGAAGCAGGCGTTCACTGGCAAGGACGACAAAGCAATTATTCAGGAAGTGGAGCGTGGTGAAGATCACATCAAGGCCAAGTTTGAAGGCGCGCTGCGCGACACGGACTTGGATCCGTCGTCGCGGGCTGTCGTAGAAAGGGCGTTCGTATCGGTCAAAGAGGGTCACGATAAAATGAGCGCGCTAAAGCACAGCATGGCATAATTGGTTGAGGCCGCCCCTTTGCGGGCGGCCTTATTCGTATGGACGACGGCTAACCGACAGCTCCTCCGTCATTTACGGTGCCTTCGAAATAGCGATGGGCGTCCGCTTTCGGGAAATGAAATCCGGCATCTAACAGCAAACAGTGGCACAAAGCGGCTTTATGGAACGTCCGCCCCTTTTTCGCGTCATAGCGGCATGACCAATGATCCGCACGACCTACAGCGCTTCCTCGACGCCCAACACCCCGCTTACGCCACCGCCCTTGCCGAGTTGCACCGGGGCAGGAAGACCACGCACTGGATGTGGTTCGTCTTCCCGCAGCTTATGGGTCTGGGCCGCAGCCCGACCGCCCAGCACTACGCCGTCGCGTCGCTGGACCAGGCCCGCGCCTACTTGGAACACGCGACGCTGGGCCAGCGCCTGCGGGAATGCGTGCGGGCGCTGCAGGACCTGCCGCATGGCAACAGCGCTGCGGGCCTGCTCGGCGATGTGGACGCCATGAAGCTGCGGTCGTCCCTAACCCTGTTCGAGGCGGCGGGAGGCGGCGGCCTATTCAGCGCCGCGCTGGAGCGTTGGTTCAGTGGCGTGCGCGACGACGCCACGCTGGCGCTGTTGGCGCGGCGCGGCTAATTGCGCCAAACCATCGGCGTCATTGGAGTCGGTCTTGTTCAGCGTCTCGTCCAATATTTTCTGCGCGTGGCGCGCTTCGATGAAGATCGCCGGTACTCCCTCGTCCGATAGAGCATGGTAGAACCATGTCGAAAGCGGGCCACTAGGCGAGGCTTCAGTGCGTAATTGCTGAACCAGACAAGCGGCACGACTGATTGGCAGCTTGGCCCAGTCGACCAATCCGACCCCGGGTTCGTGCCGGCAAGACAGCAGAGGAACTGCGTAAGCGGTAGCAGGATGGCGTGGCGGAGGGTAACAGTTTTAAGGAGCTGGGCCACGCCGAGGTGGATTGGTTGAGCCGGTTGCAGAGCCGTAGCCCGGCGTTGTCCGCTATCAAATGGATATGGCCTGTGAGCAGGAAACCATTTCAGGGAACGGACGTTTGCGGGCGTAACAAATATTGTGAGGTGTTATGCATCTACAGGCTACCCCTGCTGGTGATCTCGGGCATCTGCATGCTCGAAAGAAACACTGCCTTCCTAATGGTGCACTGGCGGGCACCTTATTTTTGGAGGCAAACAACACCATTATAAAAGAAGGCGCCGCACTCGATTATATTCACGTGATGCATATGGGCTGGGCATGTCGCTACAACATAATGAAAGATGGCAAGCGCCAGATCAGCGCGTTCCTCTTGCCGGGCGACGTGTGCGAGAGCACCCCGATGTATGGTACGCTGATCGACTATAGCGTCTGTACGTTAACCCCGTCGCTCGTGAAGCCCATATCGATTGAAAAACCAGTAGGGTTTGGGCAGCCTTTTGATCAATTGCAGTCCATTTTGTCGGGGTCGCTTTTAGAGCAGAGATTGCTCCGAGCCTGGCTTGCCAATCTCAGTCGGCGGAGCGCCTATAATCGCGTCGCATGGCTCATCTGCGAATTGCATGAACGGTTGAGCATCGTAGGATTAGCTGATGAGACCGGTTTCGATTGCCCCCTGACCCAAGAGGTAATCGCCGACGCCGTGGGCCTTACGTCGGTGCACGTAAACCGCGTGATGAAGCAGTTTAGGGACGAAAATCTGTTTTCGTTTCGCTCGGGCCGTGTGGCATTTGCTGGTGTTCAGAAGGTTAGGAAGTTGTGCGGGTTCGATCCGGCCTATCTCCACTTGGACTTGGCACAACACATTAAAACAACATCTACAAGCCGCGTCCAATTGAGCGATTGTCCATAACGCAATCGCAACGCCGTCCTTAGCATTTGCCGCATGCCCGCGGTCCGGACAAAAGGAGCGTGCCTTTCAGGCATCCTCTCCTAAAACTTATCGGGCTGATCTGCGGATCGGCCCTTTTTTTTCCGCAGCGTTCCGCCAGGGAAGCCGTGCTACTGTCGCGCCTAAAAGTATATTCCGGAGCTGAGCCGCTGGTAAGAACGAAAGCGCGAGGCTTCAGGGTTGGATGGAGTCGCCGGGTAGCGGCGTCTCGCTATCATTGACAGGCGTGGTTCAGAATTCCAAGCCCTGCACCTCCTTGGGCGGCGACCGCCCACTTAGCGCAAAAGCTTGCTCATATCGATCGTCTTCAGGCCCCAGGCTGCCAGCTGTTTACCATTGACGCATCTGGCAATGATGGTTGGGTAATCTGCCGACATGGCTTCCTTGGTCGCCAGGGCCGCAGGTTCCTGGGAATTACAGATTGAAGCAGATGCGAAGGTTGTTGGCGGCGTGTCGATGCGCTGACATCGCGACATATCGTCACTGCATCCAAAGATCACGAGAAAGAGGGTGAGCGCGCCATCCATAGAGCAAAGACGCTCTGAATCCCATGCGGTTCCTTTGAGAAGAGCAGGTTAGTAAGAAACATGCCGATCTGGCAGTGCGCGACCAGGCACTTGCCAGAGAAGACAAAAGGCCATTGGTGCACAAAGACTTGGCGGCTGGGAGCATTCTACTCGATCTCAACACGCAGGTTCTTGCGCACGAGCATAGCCTGTGCAACCTAGCCGCCCTTGGTGCCTCTATGCGACGCCCGCTCGATCTCCCATGATGCTCACCACGGCGCGTCGAGCTGCTCCTCGGGATACCTCGGCGACGAAGGCGCAAAGCCGCACGCTTTTGATCCCGTGCACGGACATGGGCAACGTCAGGCTCATGTCTGCGGCGTTTCAACCGTCTGGCATTGGCAGCGGCCGTTGCGTGGATTGGGGCCAGTCCCTTGTCACCAATCCCGCTCGCACGTTCAAAGATCTGCATCGCCAATCGTGTGTTGCGGGTAGTTGTCCGGGTGGTGGGTTCAGCGGGAACCGAGCAGGGCAAAACCCTGCGCGACGCCACACAGGCGATATACGACACGCTCTAATCCGCACGGCCTATGTGGCGCTTCCATCGCAAGGGATGGGCCGACCATCGGGGCCAAGCCCGGCAGCGGTGCTACGGTCGGCTGCACCGTAGCGCAAATGACGAGATTCTGAAGCCGTGGTTGGCGGCGTCACCCATGGTTGCAGGGAACGGACGCAGTTACCGCGCATTTCCTTCCTTCTGGAGGGCGGCATGAATTACAATGAACGGATGACCTTATTTGCGCGTATCGGCTTTGCGGCGCGCGGCCTGGTATATGTACTGATTGGCTGGTTCGCGCTGGACGTTGCGGTCAACGGCGGCCAACCCACGGACAATCAGGGTGCATTGGGAGCATTAGCCAACGCCCCGCTTGGAAATATTTTACTCGGGATTTGCGCGCTGGGGTTCGCTGGCTATGCCGTTTGGCGATTGACCGAGGCGATAACCGACCCCGAGAACCGCAGCCGCGATCATAAGGGCAAGTTCGAACGCGTGGGATATGCCTTAAGCGGGCTCACCCACCTCGTGCTGGCTGTTGCGGCGGCACGGCTCGCGCTCAAACAGTCGTCCGCGCAGGAAGGCAGCCCGGGCGATCAGAGCGCGCAAAGCTGGTCGGCCTGGTTGCTGGAACAGCCAGGCGGCACGTTCCTCCTTGTCTTTGTTGGGATGCTACTTTTTGTCGTTGCCGCCGCGCAAGCGCTGAAGGCGTACAAGGCGCGATTCGACGAGCTAGACGGGGATGTTCCCGCGCCCGACTATGTGCGCTGGATCGGACGCTTCGGATATGCCGCCCGCGCCTTGATATTCGCCCTGATCAGCTGGTTCGTGATTTCGGCCGCGCTCAATCACGATGCGAACCGTGCGGGTGGTCTGGGAGAGGCGCTAAAGCAATTGCGGGCGCAGGATTATGGCGCTATTCTTTTAGGGTTAGTTGCCTTTGGCTTGGCCCTCTTCGGTCTGTTCAGCCTGATCGAGGCCAAGTATCGCCGAATTAAGGTCACGAAGCCAAATTTTTCCAAGTAGCGCCGCGGGTGCAGTGCATTTTCCTATCGATGCGACGGACGGAGAGCGGCCCGGATATCTTGCCCAAGGATTGTACGATGAATGACATTTGGTCGAGCGGTTGGAGCGCACCGGCTGTGCCTATCGAGCGGATTGTCCTTCAATTTGGCAAAGGCAAGAAGAAGAAAGCGCTTCGAAACTTCTCTGCAGGCACGCGGGTCGGCGATAGCCTTTTTCTTGGCGCAGATGAACATGCCGATATTGATCGCTTGGGCCGATCGGCCACAGGCGATTGGAGCGAGCACGCGCAGTTCAATCTGGGCGATTTACTGCCGTTAGCCGATCCGGGCCAAGAAGTAGATTTAGAGGGTTTAAGCGCGGACGATGGGTGGCTGTGGGTTCTGGGCAGCCATGCGCGCGCCCGCCCAAAGGTGGAAAAAGCCAACGACGAGCGGATCGATTTGCGGCTGCTTGCCGACTTGAAGGATACGCGCGCGCGCTGCCTTCTTGGGCGCATTCCGCTTGTCGAGCATTTAGGGACCCATCATCCCGTTCGTATCGATGGGCACAGGCGAGCGGGCGTTCTTCCCCAGGACAGCGACGGCAACGCCCTGGCCGCTGCACTTGCCCGGGACCCGCTGATCGCACCATTTACAAAAATTCCCGCAAAGGAGGGCGGGGTCGATATCGAAGGCATCGCGGTGGTTGGTACACGTGTTGCTCTAGGCATGCGTGGGCCAATCATAGGGGGGCATGGCGTCATCCTAGAGTTGGAAGTCGGCGTTTCCGGTCAGGGTGTACTGGGGCTTGAAGGCGATCCTGTCCGCAGGCTCGTCGCGTTAGAGGGCTTGGGCGTGCGGGATCTTAAGCGTCTGGGCGATGACCTACTAATCCTGGCAGGACCAACGACCGGGCTCAGCGGTCCCTGCGCTATCTATCGCTGGCCAGGATGGGTGAACGACCCGCCCCATGATCCATCCAAGGTGCACCTTCATCGCCCGGAGCGCCTTCTGGAACTCCCGTTCGGTCGCGGGTCGGATCATCCTGAGGGGCTGGCTCTGTGGAAGCTGGAGGACGGCGCAATGGGTCTCATGGTCATTTACGATAGTCCATCTCCGCAGCGCGTCGATTTCGATGCAAGGTCCATTACCGCTGACGTCTTTCGGTTGCCCTGAGGGGAATATTACACTTTTTTTCAGGTTGTGGAGAAGCAAGGCGGGTGCAGTCTCGACGGATAATGTTGGACGGGTATTTCCCCAGCAGGTACGCACGCGGCATGAGCGAGTTGCATGATCTTCGAAGCGAAAGTCTTGGCTCCGTCCTGAGAACCGCGCTGGACGCTGTCGTAGTGATGCGAACCGATGGCACGATAGCTGGATGGAACGACGTAGCGGAGAGAACCTTTGGCTGGTCATTCCGCGATGCCAGCGGCAGACGGATGAGCGACCTGATCATTCCCGAGCGGTTTCGGGCTGACCATGAAAAAGGTCTGGCGCATTTTCTCGCAACAGGAGAAGGGCCGGTCCTGAACCAGCATATCGAAATTCACGCCTTGCATCGCGATGGCCGCGAACTGCCCGTGGAGCTGTCGATCACACAGACGAGCCAGTTCGGCGAACCCGTTTTCCTCGGGTTTCTGCGCGACATTAGCGAGCGACATGAGGCGGCTCTACGACAGGATCTGATGATCGGGGAGCTTAATCATCGCGTTAAAAATTTGTTGGGCGTCGTGGCAGGGATCGCGCACATGACTGCAAAATCCAGTGCTTCCCTCGCCGACTTTGAGCCTGCCTTTTCCGGACGACTGATGGCGCTGGGGAAGGCGCATGAAATTCTGACAGCAGCGACCTGGGAGCGCGCATCGCTGCAGACACTGGTCGACGATTTGCTGGGCACGATGGCAACTGCCGACCCTCCTCGCGCGACAGCGAATGGTCCAAACATCCTGCTGGAGCCCAAGCATGTGCTCAGTGTCAGTATGATCTTGCATGAGCTCATGACCAACGCCCTGAAATACGGCGCCCTGTCTGTCCCGAACGGCCATATTTCCTTAAGCTGGGCAGTAGACCACAAGGGGTTATCGATCGAGTGGTTGGAAACGGGACTGGTGTTGTTGGAGCAGCTGCAACGAAAGGGCTTTGGCACAAAGATGATAGAGCGAACCGTAGCGCACGAACTTAAAGGTACATCAGAAACGCATTGGCGTCCCGACGGGCTGACCTTTAGGTTTTCGTTCACGCCGACGACGGGTGGGTAACGATGGATCAATTAGAAACTGCTGCCAGGTATGATTTCGCAAGCGGCCACAATCCGCCATCCATTGGCAACGCGTGTGACGCCCGTCGAATGCTTGGCGTACCGCTCGATGCGCATCTCCTTGTGATTGAGGATGATGCGATGATCGCGTGGATGGTTGAGAGTTTGCTTGAGGATTTAGGCTTTAGTTCAATTAGTCTCGCCGCCAGCGGTGAGGACGCCGTTGCCGCTGCGTTGGTCCGTGCGCCGGGCCTGATTATATCCGACATTCACCTTGGGTCTGGCATGGATGGCGTGACCGCCGCCGCAACCATCGTGTCTGCTTGTTCGGCTCCGGTGATTTTCATCACTGGCTACAGCATTGCGCAGGCTCGGCCGCGCGTGGAGGCGGCCGTTCAAGGTGCGTCCTTGTTGCGCAAGCCGATCCAGTCCGCCGAACTGGAAACCGCTATCGTTCACGCGTTCTCCGCACGCGGAGCGCACTGATCTGAAAGTTTACGTCTTGGCAATCTGGCGGGGCTGACGAGGCCATCCTGATCATTCGCCTGGCGTTCGGAACCCTTCTTCGCGCCATCCGCTGTGCGTATGTTCAACATATGGATGGAGCTGGATCATGTCTAAACCGGAAGACCTCAAAGACCTGTACATCGACGAGCTCAAGGACTTGTGGTCTGCAAATGACCAGATGCTGCGCGTGCTGAAAAAGATCAGCAAGCAGGCATCAGACGAAAAGCTGCAGCAGATGCTCACGAAATCGCAGGAAGGCATCGCCAGCCATACGGATATCGTTAAGCAGCTGATCGCCAACGCAGGCGAGAAAGTATCGAAGGAGCATTGCAAAGGCATGGAGGGCCTGGTGGCGGAAGCGACCAAGCATGTCCTGGAAGAAACACCAGATAAGGGTCCAGCACTCGATGCTGTGATCATCACCCAATATCAACGGATGACGCACTATGGCATCGCGGGCTTTGGGACCGCTGCCTCTTTCGCAGGCACGCTCGGGCTAAAAGACGATCAGAAACAGCTGAAAGCGGCGACCAAGGAAATATACGGCGGGGACGAATATATGACACGGCTTGCCGAAACGACTGTCAACATCGGCGCCAAGGAAGAATAATATATACCTCCCCCGACGCTGTCGTCGGGGGAGGTATTTGGGAGGGCAGCTACACTGCGTTGGCCAGCCTAGATAGCCGCCGCTTTAGCGCGCGACGAGGAATGACCACCATTGCGATACAAAATGTCGCGGGCACGCTCGCCTGCCGAGCCTTGCCCGGTGACAGTGACGAGTACGCCACCGCTCTTCATCTGATCGCCGTAATATGCGGCATCTTCTTCGCTCACCCCGTGCTTCAGCAGCACCTCGTTGAACGTGCCGACGACGGCACCGGCAACTGCACCGATGGCGAGTGCCTCCGGGACGGCTGAGGCCGCGATAGCACCAAGCGCCGCCAATGGCCCAACTCCTGGGATTGCCAGGGCGAGCACACCTAAGCCTGCACCAAGAGCCCCGCCGCCCAAGATACCGCGAAGAACGTTGGTATGTTCTTCGTCGGTAATTTCGCCATCGACATCGCGGGTCGTCAACGTGCCCCGCTTTTGAGCAATGACCGAAAGCGCGCTGTCGCTTACGCCTGCGTTCCGCAATTCCGAAACGGCTCGCTCAGCTTCTTCCTGCGTGTCGAAAACTGCTGACACCACGGTCGCGTCGTAGGTACCAGATGTAGACGATGGAGATCCTCCGATTGCGGCATTGACGCCATCACTTCCCCCCGAAATGGCATTGGCCGCCCGATCCAGCGGGCCGCGATTGGGATCGTCATGGCCGTGCAGGGCGTTTGCGGCTCGGTCAAGCGGACCACGGTTAGGATCATCGCGGCCGTCCAGTGCATTTGCAGCCCGGTCCAGGGGGCCACGGTTGGGATCGTCATGGCCAATGCCGCTGCGATTATTGTCGCTCATCTTTTCTCTCTCCATCAGACTTTAGCTTCGACTGCACGGAACGCTAAAATTCGTCGCAACCCGCGTAGTGCTGTGCAAACACCCAAGCACAGCGTTTGGTTCACGCGCGTAAATTGGGTGAATCATGAATCTTTGCACTTCTTCGCTTTATGGCCTGTCAAGCGCGGCCGCGCAGGACTGCAATGCTGCCATGGTTGACAACACGGCGTTCGGCATGCCGCTCATTCAGCTATGAGTTGGTGTGGACGACCCTTCAATCGGCACTGATTTCGCGACAGAATGCTGTTGTGAGTCGGACGAGAGCAGACGGGGCCTCGAAACTGGCCATTTGCTGGTGAAACCGCGACACAAAGCGGCGGTGCGTGCGGCTGCTCGGCGACCGGCTGTTGTCGTTCAAGGCGATACGGTCGATCGGGGTCGACGCGCTGGCTCGAAAGTGCTCTCAGTGTCGCGCCGAATGCTGTAGGGGGATAAAGCGGCGGGATCGCAGAGCAATCTGCGGCCATTACCTCCATTTTCTTTGGAACCATAGAGTGGACCGCCGGTCAATATTATGTCGGACGCAATCACTTTTGGCTCCCGCTAGATTCTTTCGACTCTTGTCGAGGCCCCGCTGCTCCCTGCAAGGGGGGCCATACTTTATTTCGGCGATCCGGGGACATGCGTCGGCCGATCGTAACGTAGATTAGAAAAGGGGGTTGCTACAGCAACCAACCCTTTGGTGAAAGACCAACTCTGCCGCCGGATCAATGACATTGACACCGACATCAAGCCTTGGATGAAGTCGTTGCCCAGATCGCCAAACAGCGTGGAACCCTTGATGAGCGCATCAGGCGTCTGATGACCATTCCAGGGGTCGGCAGATTAACCGCGACCATCTTGGTGATCGACATGCCGGAACTTGGGCATCTCGACAGCAAAAAGATTGCCGCTCTGGCTGGACTTGCGCCCATGACGCAACAGTCAGGCAAGTGGCGGGGCAAAGAGCGGATTATTGGTGGCCGGGCGTCACTCCGGCGGGCAATCTACATGCCTGCGTTGGTCGCCATTCGCTTTAATCACGATCTCCGCGACAAATATCAGCAGCTCGTAAATGCAGGAAAGGCGAAAAAGGTCGCCATCACCGCCGTCATGCGTCGCATCATCGTTCTGGCAAACACGCTGCTGCGTGAAGGGCGTGATTGGCAGCCAAAACGACCTTGACCAAGACGGATACTCGACCGCCCGTTCAAGCGATGACCGCCTTCATTGATGAGCATCGGGAAGTTTATGGGATCGAGCCGATCTGCCGGGAACTGGCAATCGCCCCATCCTCCTACCATGAACACGCCGCGCGTCGTGCCGATCCCGGCAGGCGTCCAGCACGTGCGCAGCGTGATGACGAGATCAGGGAGCAGATCAAGCGGGTCCATGAGGCCAGCTTCGGTCTCTATGGCGCACGCAAGGTCTGGCACCAGATGCGGCGTGAAGGCATCATGGTGGCGAAATGCACGGTGGAACGATTAATGCGCGCCATGGGGCTGGCAGGCGTCCGTCGTGGGAAGAAGACGATCACCACCATCAGCAACCCGAAGGCACCGTGTCCGCTGGACAAGGTCAATCGGGCATTTCGCGTCAGCCGGCCAAACGCCCTGTGGGTCGTCGATTTCACCTACGTGCATACTTGGGCAGGCTTCGTCTATGTTGCCTTCGTGATTGACGCTTTTGCCCGGCGGATCGTCGGATGGAAGGTCAGCACGTCAGCCACTGCCAATTTCGTTCTGGATGCCCTGGAGCAGGCGATCCATGCCCGTAGGCCCGGTCCCGATGATGGACTGATCCACCATAGCGACAGGGGAGTTCAATATCTTGCGATGAACTATACCCAGCGCTTGGCCGAGGCCAAACTCGTCCCCTCGGTCGGCAGCGTCGGTGATTCCTACGACAACGCCTTAGCCGAGACGATCAACGGCCTTTACAAGGCCGAAGTCATCTGGCGGCAGCGATCATGGCCAAGCGTTTCGGCCGTGGAAATGGCAACACTGCGCTGGGTCGATTGGTACAACAATCACCGGCTCTTCGGCCCTATCGGGCACATCCCGCCCGCTGAGGCCGAAGACAATGACTATGCAGCCCTCGAGAACCTCGATATGGCTGCATAGCCCAATGAAAACTGCCTCCTGAAAACCCGGGGCGCTTCAACCCACCGCTCGCCCTCGCTCATGATAATTTCGAGATCAGGATACACGGCCAGAAAGTCTGGCAGGCCCGGGACCAGGAAATGTCGGGCAATCGTACCTTGGACCTCTATGCGCAGGCACCCTTTAGGTTTGGCCCCGCCAAAGGCGCCCTCGGCATTCTCGATGTCGACCAGGATGGCCACACACCGACGGGCATAGGCCTCGCCGTCCAATGTCGGGCTGACTACCCGGGTCGTGCGCTGAAGCAGGCGCACCCCGAGCCGTTCTTCCAACTGCTTGACCACTTGTGTCATCGTCGACCGGGGGATGCCTATATCCTGCGCTGCGACCGTGAAACTGTGGCGCTCCACGATCCGTACGAACAGCCGCATGACATCGATCCGGTCCAAGCGCATTTCCTCATTGTTTGAGCTTATGGAACAGTGATGCTCATTCTAGAACGAAGATGCAGGCTCAACGCTAGTGCACCGGGAAGCTGCCCTGGGGCCAGGTACGGCCAACCCCGGGGCAGCTCATGATCGTTAAATCAAGGAGCAATTCTCATGCCCGGACGAAAGATGGCAATGGCAGGTTTAACATTTGGTTGCCGCCCCACTTAGTAATTGTTTGAAACGCGCGGAACCAAACCATCGGCGCTCTGTTTGAAACTTACCAAGTCACGACCTCCTTGCGTCCCCGATTGGCGTGACATGGATGCCCCGCCAGCCACCCCGACTGGCGGGGCTTTCTGTAACGGCACAACTTAGTCGTAACATCCCTAGCGACTCACCACCCGTTCGCGCTACGTTCTCCCCGTGGACAAGCAACAGCGCATCATCATTGACCTAGCGCTCCAGATCCTTGAGGCGGCGGACAAGCGATCATCTCGGGAGAAGGTCGGCACCGCAGAGGTGCGGCTGGCGCTGCGCTGCCTCATGCCCCACTGCAAAGAGCGCTGGCCGCTGGATGCGTCCTGGAACGGCGCGATCGGTGAGCAAAGCGCCGGACGCGCTGCTAGCACGACTGCGGCGCTCAATGGGATCAGGTTGCAGTTGGAACATCGACCGCCGTCGCGCGCTGTTTGGCGCAATGGAGAACAACATGCATAACGATCAAGACGGCGCACCCCACCTCGATAAGGTCGAAGCTCGGGCTGGTTCGAGGACCAAGGTCAACCGCAACATACTCGTCATCAGCCTAGCGTTAGCGCTTATCGGTATGGCCGCTGTCATCGGCTTTGGTTTTTTCGGTACAGATCGCACTGGTGCCGATCAGGTCAACGCTGAGAACGGTGCTGTTGCAAATGTGGCGTCCCCACCTTCCCGGTAAGGCTTCGTGCTTTCGAGTATTAATTGATCTTCGGCCAATTCAAAACACCTTCGCGTTTTTTGCAATGGGTAGACCGCGCACATGCATTGAAAGTGCACAAGGCGTCAGGCGCAAACTCCCTCGCGCAGTGCGCGTTTTAGACTCATTAAATCTTTGGCGTGTATGCAGGTGCGATCACGCTTACCGAATAAACCGGACCTGCTTTATGCCGAACTTCGCCGATCCGTCAGCCGCTGATATCTCAGCGCAAATCCTATCGCCACGTGCCCAAAGGGCAAGCGTGATGCTGGGGGCAATGATTGAATATGGAAATGGCAAAGAGCCCACCAAGCATCGCGTGCGAGACATTTCAGCGGGCGGCATACGGATAGACGGTGCCCATGAGATGCAGGCGGGTACCGAGGTTACAGTGTCTATCGGATTGCTACAGGCAATTGCAGGGTCAGTAAAATGGACCCGCCAAGGCCTAGCTGGCATTGCGTTTAATGAGATGATTGATCCCAGCGAGGCCCGCAAACGACCAGGGGACACCTCGTACGTTGTTACATCGCAGATCCGAGAAAGGATAAAGTTAGCGTTCCGTCCGCTGGTTGGGCAGGAGAAATGCGCAATCCATACAGGAAGTCGGGCTATTAGTTGCCCGCCTGCCGCTCCGGGTTCAGCACCTCGGCAACAGCGTCGTAAGTCTCGGCGACGGTGATATCCCGCCCGCTTGAGAACACGATCAGCGTATTGTGCCCGGCATGCTGGAAATAATCGATCTGGTCCATATTCACGGTGATCGGGTTGCCATCGAGTAGATTAAATTCGGCGATCACGAATCTTCTCCCTTGCGGAACTTTACAGCGCTGCGCGTACACATCGGTTGATACACTGCTTCATCTACCGACCAACCTCTGTGCAACCTGCTCGCGAGCGCAGTCATGGATATGCCACTCTCACGCGCGGCAGCCACGGCATCGCGCCCGTTGCTCGTCTGCAACCCCTTTAGCTTTACCATGTTGCTCGCCTTAGTGTCATTGGAACCAACGACGCTTCTCGCCACCTGTTCCGTTGCCTCTCACCTTACGTCGCCATATCTTCGGCACATGCCACGTCCGCCCCAATCCCTCGCCGTTGTCGGCGCTGATTATGCGAACAAGCGCGGCCCCGGCCGCCGCTTTGAGATAGCCCTATAGCTTGCCCGGCGAACCTGTGGAATTGAGGCGCGAGCCAAAGAACTCAGCCGACAGCCGCGCGATCGGCGTCTACTCCATGCGCGATGTCCACATCGGCTATATCCAGGCGGAATATGCCCAATGGATCGGTGGCCAGATCGCCGTGGAGCGCGCCATTTTCCAGCGTGCCGCCACATTCGGCGCAGTGATACGGCCGACGTTCGATGGCAGCACGCGGGTCTTGCCGGTGGAGTAGCCGATTCCAGCGCCCCGCAAATGATCGATCCTGATGGTCATAGGGGCGACGACTGGCCGCCGCGCGAACCTAACGACCAATGCGGGGGTATCTGAATGGCGTCATTGCCGACTGAGGGGCCGTCCGGTCCGATAATCCATCAATTGGTCGACCTTGACGGCGATGGCCTGCCAGGTCTGCCCTTGATCGCCGAAGAGGCCTGCCTGTGAACCTTTCCATTCTCTATGTCGCCATCGCGCGGCGGCTAGGATGGAAAGCGGATGCGCTCAACACGCCCAGCTATGTTCTTGTGAGCGTGGGGCCAGCGCACTCAACTGCGCTGATCGACCCGTTTCACGGCGGCGCGCTGGTAGAGGCGCACGACTATGCCGCTTTGCTGGATCGCGCTGTGGGTCCGGGTCGCGGGATGCGTGCATATGATATTGCCCCGATGTCCAATCGGATGACCCTGGTTCGTCTGCTGCTCAATCAGGCTATGCGCGCGGAACAAGCCGGCGATACTGTACGCGTATCCATCCTGTATGAACACATGACCATCATAGCGCCGGACCATGGTGCAGGATGGTGGGAACTGGCCCGGCTTCATCTGTCCACGACAAAGTAGGTAGCGCTCGTGCGAGCCTGATCGCCATGCTGGAAGTTACGCGGGAGAGCGAACGGCGGGCGCAAATCAGCGCGATGCTCGATCGTCTTTCCAGATCCGAATAAACGGCCACCGTGAAACGGGTTAGAAGAACATCTCAGCATTTGCGGGCTTTTCGCTTGGTGATGGGCGAGGCGGCAGGAGTGCTTGCATCACCAGCTTCGCCATGAAAGAACCGGGACATATGTGGGCGGATTCGGGCAATAGAGCATATGCTATCGGCATCGCACGTGCGTTCGGCGGCGCGGTCATCTTTGGCCTTCCTTTGCTCATGACGATGGAAATGTGGTCGCTTGGCGTCACGACCCATCCTCTGCGCCTTCTGTTGTTCCTGCTGCTTAATTTGTGCATTCTGATCGCCCTCTCGCGCTTTGGCGGGTTTGAGCACACCCATAGCTTGCCCGAGGACTTGCTCGATGCTTTGGCCGCATATGCGGTTGGCATCATCGCCGCTGCCGCCGTGCTTGGCCTGTTCGGACTAGTTCGGCTGGATACGCCGATCAACGAACTGGTGGGGATGGTTGCCGTCCAGTCGGTACCGGCGAGCTTCGGTGCGATGCTGGCGCGCAAGCGGCTGAGCGCTGACCAAAGCGAGGAGGACGAAGATCAGGAGGCTCGCGCGGACGGCTATGGCGGGCAGCTGTTCTTGATGCTTGCCGGCGCGCTTTTCCTGGCGTTCAACATGGCATCGACCGAAGAGATCAGGTTGATCGGTTTCAAGATGAGTCCGTGGCACAGCTTGGCTATGCTTGCAGCGTCGATTTTGGTGCTGCATGCGCTCGTTTACGCGGTCGGACTTGCTGGACAGAAGGAACAATCAAAGAGCTATCGCAGCGGACGGCTGTTTCTTGCCTTCACCGTCCCTGGCTATGGTATCGCCGCGATAGTCAGCCTCTATATACTCTGGACATTCGGCAGCATCGATGGCGCAAGCCTGGAAGCGATGGCAAGAAGCATGGTCGTGCTTGGCTTCCCAGCGGCAGTCGGCGCCGCCGTCGCCCGGCTTGTCGTCTAGGAGGACATTATGACGCGCAAGGTCGAACAAAGCCAAACGCCTATGCTCGAATGGGTGGCAGCGGGGATCGGCCTTGCGTTGATAATTGCACTTGTCTTAGTTATCGGTCGCGAGGCTTTACGCGAGCGGGAGTCTGAGCCTCCATCGATAGAAATCAAGCTCGGCGCGATCCGGCAATCGGCATCGGGGTACATGGTGGCATTCGAGGCTATCAACCGCGCCAATGGCACGGCAGCCGCTCTGACTGTCGAAGGCACCGTGGCACGCGGAGAGAAGATTATAGAGCGTAGCCAGGCGACGATCGACTATGTGCCGGGACATGGCCGAGAAGGCGGTGCCCTGTTATTCAGCCATGATCCCCGACGCAATGCGCTGTCGGCCCGTGCGACCGGCTTTCAGGATCCATAATTGAATGGTCGCTGTCGCGGTCGGCTAAGGCGTTGATGTAAGCTACGGCACCTTATTATAAAAGATGTGACTTCAACAATGCGCGGTCCTCAAAATTTGGACCCAAAGTATCCAGAAATCTAGAGCGGGATGACATTTGAGTGAATCGCAGGGGATTGAACTAACCCGCTGACGCGGGAGCGAGGTGGGTATTGGCCGGAATGGCCTCCTGATGAGAAGGTTTGGTTGCTGGACCAACCCTCAACCAGGAGACCATCCCATGACAGATGCCACGACA
>NZ_JAHRGM010000032.1 GCF_019097845.1 Sphingobium sp. AS12
TGCGCGGCGACACAGATCCCATCGATGACCTGCTCCCCTACAACTGGGTAGATAGTCGCGCCACCGCCAGCCCCGTCATCGATCAAGCCGCCTAAGCGCTCCCCTGTGGGGGTATTTTAGCGCTTACGCTATACTTGGGGCGGATGGTCCCGAAATGCCAACGAAGCGCTAGAAAATGGGCGTTTTACCTTGCCAGTGAAGGGATGAAAGTGCGTTCCGGTCGCCGCCAGTCGATGCCTTCCAACAGCATCGAAAGCTGGGCCGCAGTCATCACCACCGATCCCGTCTTGGTGGACGGCCCACGAAGCGGCCACGGTCCATCCGCTTGTAGAACTTCACCAGATCGCCGCGCTTCCCCGGAAGGCGAACAGCGCACCGGAATGCGGGCTCTGCTCCAGAACCTTTTGCGTCATAACCGCCAGGCCGTCGAAGCCCTTGCGCATGTCCGTCGCACCGCAGGCCAGGAATATCCGCGCCGATGGCGGCAACGGGATCATCGCGGCAGTGCGCCGATCACCCGTGACAGGACATCGGCATCAACTGCTGCGTCCACGGTTACCTTGATGCCCGACGGCAGTTCGATCCCGATCAGACCGCTGACGAGCGGCGCCATCAACGGATTGGGCAAAGCTGGCGGCTCGCCGATCCGGACCTCGGCGAAGGCTGGATCGGCCACCTTGCGAACCCCCGCAAGCTCCCCGGACATGGCTTGCAGCCGCTAGGTGTAGATCGACCCGCTGCCAACATCGTGGCGCTCGACGGCCGTGCGAATGCAGCCATCTGGACCAAATGCATCGCGCAAGACCGCCAACTTCTGCTCCACCGTCCGCGCCGACGACCCGACACCCGGCTAACGATCTCGATCCGACCACTCATACGATGACTCATATGACTACTCGTCCCATCGCTCGATGAATCCTCGATCTCGTCCGACACCGGACACCCCGCTTAAAAGAGCGGCAATCATCCCGGTGAATGGGCGCCGCGCAAGGTGGCCGTCAGGCCCCGCTTACCCATTAACAGCCGGATTGCCTCCACCAGATCCTAAATATAGGTATTCCCGCTTAATATTCCCAAATTTATCAACGTTAATTGGCTTGGCTTCGAGACTGGTCTTGGCAAATTTGAATAAAGCCGTGCACAAGCCGACGTAGGCAAATGAGCCGATGAAGCAAGTTCAACCGTTAAAAAGATAGCGCTCAGTCCGATCCGAATAGATCGCGGGTGAAGATTTTGGAGGCTACGTCATCTAATTCCGACGTTATCCGGTTAGCGATGATGATATCGCATTCCTGCTTGAAAGCCGCGAGATCCTGCACCACCCGGGAGCCAAAAAACTGCGTTTCCTGCATTGCTGGCTCATAAACCACCACTTCGATTCCCTTGGCCTTTATGCGCTTCATGATGCCCTGAATCGACGACTGGCGGAAATTGTCGGATCCCGCCTTCATCACCAACCGGAAAACGCCAACCTTCCGAGGGGATTTGGCTATGATTTGGTCGGCCAGAAAGTCCTTGCGCGTTTGGTTGGCATCAACGATCGCGCGAATCAAATTTTGCGGCACCTCAGAATAATTGGCCAGAAGTTGTTTTGTATCCTTGGGCAAGCAATAGCCGCCATAGCCAAAGCTGGGATTGTTATAATGCGATCCGATGCGCGGATCGAGTCCAACACCCACAATGATTTGGCGCGAATCCATGCCATGGGCAATAGCATAGCTGTCCAGTTCGTTAAAAAATGCTACGCGCATGGCGAGATACGTATTGGCGAATAGCTTGATTGCTTCGGCCTCATGAGGATCGGCGAACAATATTTCGACGTCTTTTTTCTCCGCACCCTCAAGCAATAGGTTCGCAAAGATACGAGCGCGTTCCGATCGTTCGCCCACGATGATGCGCGAGGGGTGCAGATTATCGTATAAGGCTCGGCCTTCACGCAAAAATTCGGGACTGAAGATGACCTGCTGAGTGCCCAAACGGCGACGCACATCCTCAACGAAACCAACAGGGATGGTGGATTTGATCACGATAGTAGCGTTAGGATTACCGATCTTGGCCGTCTCGATCACCACTTCTACCGAAGACGTATCGAATTTGTTACTTCCAACATCATAGTTGGTGGGCGTAGCAACAATAACATAGTCGGCGCAACTCAAGGCCTCTTGCGCATCAAGCGTAGCATGTAGGTTGAGTGAGCGACTGGCAAGAAAATCCTCTAACTCAGCGTCAGCGATGGGTGATTTGCGGGCGTTAAGCATATCAACGCGCTCGGGCGTGATATCGACAGCAACCACATCATTATGCTGCGCAAGCAGAACGGCATTGGAGAGTCCGACATAGCCGAGCCCAAAAACTGCGATCTTCATCCTTAGCCATTCCTCTGCATTTACCAAAAATCAGATCGACTTCACCACAAGTTATGGACAAAGCAACATCAAAAGCATTGATCTTCTTACGATCTACGGTTGTTTTCGATTACGCTGACCATAATCCTGCATGTATGTTGCAATCCATATCACAGGCCTATCCATGCAGCGGCGTGGCAAATCGAACATTTGTCGATATCCATATAAGGGTTCTCGAAACGGCTCCAACCCATTTTTCATTCTCATATTGGGAATATGCGATGACAAAAAATGAGCATTATCACATAATCGTTATCTGCTTCTTTTTTTGATCCGGCCTTTATGCTGCCATGAATCTGAACCGTTCCACCGGGTTGGCTGAAGTCTCCAGCTTCTGCGTTAGCGGTGTCGATATACGCAAGGTGAACCGCCCTGGGATTGCGGGAGGCCCTAACACCTGAGGGGAAGGGTCTACGATGAGCAAGACGACGAACAAGTTTGCCGCTGAGGTTCGTGAGCGGGCGGTTCGCCTACTACTGGACCAATAGGACGAGCATCCATCCCGCTGGGCAGCGATCACATCCATTGCTCGGCTGCTCAGGGCACACACTGCTGGAGTGGGTGAAGAAGGCCGAGGTCAACAGCGGCAAACATGCTGGCGTTCCCACCCAGTTGGCAGACCGTCTCAAACCGTTCGATAATCAACGGCATATTCTGGCTGCTCCGTTGCGGGGCTCCATGGCGCGATGTGCCGCCCAAATACGGAAGCTGGAAAACTATCTACCGACGATTCCGGCGATGGAGCGAAGCCGGGGTGTGGGAGACAGTGGTGGTAACGCTCGCCGAGGTCATGGCAGACAGCGGCCGCTATAGCATTGACACCACAACCGTTCGCGCCCACGTCTCGGCAGCGGGCGGAAAAGGGGGACTCATCGACGCGCTCTTGGCCTCTCGTGGGGCGGGTTCACCAGTAAGCTTCACTGCCTGGCTGATGCCTCGGGCGACCACTCGCATTTCTCGTGACGGGCGGGGAGGCGGCAGGTTGCAAGGCGTATGACGCCCTGATCGGCCTACCCGAAAACAAACCCGACGCCTTGCCTGCAGACAAGGGCTATGAGGCCGACGCCATCCGCGCCGACCTTGCCGAACGTAAGATCGAGGCTGTCATCCCCGGTCGTTCAAACCGACGGGTGAAAATCGAATACGACCGAGCACTTTACAAGCAGCGCAACCACGTCGAGCGAATGTTCGGCCACCTCAAAATCAATCGCGCGATCGCCACCCGCTATGACCAACTTGCCAACAGCTTCCTGAGTATGGTTTATATCGCCACCGCCAGATACTGCCTCAAATTTGTCCACGCAGCCTGGCGCCCATTGGCAATATCCCGCCTGCCGAAGCCTAGAAGCGCTATTACGCCAAGCTCGACGACGGGCCCATGGCTGCATAATTTAAACCGAATAGCTCCGGCGAACCCGGGGCGGTTCAAGGCGATGCAGAAGTTTGCGCCTTAGATCCGGGCATGGGCGGTGTGGATGGTTCAGGATCACGGAGGCGACCTTCCGTCCTATTGAGCGGCCACCGTTTTGATCTCAAAGAAGATAGGCTGCGTTCCGCAGGCGATATTGGATTGGGTGAAAAGGCCGAGGAGATCCATCGCAGAGGACGATGGCGATCCTTTGAGTCCGTCGAATATGCCACGCTGAAATCGGTTGACTGGTTAACAAACGGCAACTGTCCGATATGCCGTCTGCTGAAGCCGAAAAACAATATTACGCGATACTGAACGACGTCTCTATAGCAGCAACGCGCATGAGGGCACGTCGAAAGCGCAAACTCTTGGCTATGCACTGATCGGCGGGATCGACAATCGCGATCGGTGGATTGACCCCAGATAGCGACCGAAACCGGCAGCATATCCGCGTCAAGGGTTCCGCTTCACCTGCGCGCTGCTGGTTTTGCCGATGCGAGCTTCTATTTCGCGCGCCAATAGTGCAGCCTCTGCGCTTCGCCCTTATGTGAGCTTTGGACTCCACGCACAGGTAAAAAAAGGCTGGATGCTGGCTGCAATGGCTGGTTAGGAAGAGGGGGCGATAAGTAGGGGCGCAACGGGCCAGAACAGGCGGTACGTATCGACAGAGGTTTCCTACCGTCTCAATGGCGGTCGTGAACTTTTCTCGGCCATCGATGCCAAGGCCGGTAGCGGCGACTATCGCGAAAGCATTGCGTGGGGTGTTTGGTGGTAGTGTGCGGCGATCTAGTGTGGCTGGCAATTGGGGGCTTTCGCTGCACGCGGTCTGGCATATTAATTCCTGTTATTACAATATAATAGGCATAATGCGTGGTTGGCCTGAGCCGGTGCAGCGGGATGACCGATAATACGTATGGACGCATGGCAGCTTCAAGCCAAAAGCCGGACTTGATTGATCAAGGGCTTGGGCCAGCTAACAAATTTTACTGCGACGCTCAGTCTGCTACAGCCTTTAATGCCTTGGCAAACTTTCATTTTACACCCATGAAGCGCAAGCTGGTTGCGCGTGATTCCGCCGAACAGCAATGTCTTTATTTAGTTCAGGCGAAACATGGTTAGCGACCTTATGCATATCGTTCCCGTTATCCTGTCCGGAGGATCGGGCACGCGACTTTGGCCTGTTTCTAAGCCTGAACGTCCTAAGCAACTGCTGCCCTTGACGGCGGACGAGACCATGTTGCAACTCACCGCTGTGCGAACGCGAGGTTTCAGCGCGGCTTCGATCATCCGTCCGATCCTCGTATCCAACGCCGCGCACGCTGACATCATCGACGAACAGTTGCAGCAGAGTAACATCGACGATTATAGCGTCATATTGGAACCGATCGGGCGCAATACCGCCCCTGCGATCGCATTGGCCGCGCTGGAAGCGCAGCCCAGTGACGCACTACTGGTGATGCCGAGCGATCATGTCATCGACGATCTGCCTGCCTTCCATGATGCCATAACCCGTGCCTTGCCGTTGGTCGCTCAAGGTTGGTTGATCACGTTCGGCATCGAACCTGATGGCCCCGAGACTGGCTATGGCTATATCCAGATGGGGCAAGCCTGCGGCGACCTGGTTAATAAGGTCGTTCGCTTCGTCGAGAAGCCGGATGTCGCCAATGCCGAACGGATGCTGGCGGAAGGCAATCATGCCTGGAATGCGGGCATTTTCCTGTTCCGCGCGGACGCCTATCTGGCCGCCCTTGAGCGACATCAGCCTGACATGATGGCCGCAGTGCGCGCGTCAATGACACAAGCGAAGCGCGATGGCCCGCATATCTTTCCCGACGCCATGGCTTTTCACGCCTGTCCTTCGGATTCGGTCGACTATGCTATTATGGAGCGGGAAACGCAGGTCGCCTGCGTACCCGTCGCCATGGGTTGGTCGGACGTCGGAAGCTGGGACTCTCTTCACGCCGTAAGTACCCGTTGCACCGATGAAAATGCGGTTCGTGGCGACGCGCTGCTGCTGGGCGCCCGCAATTGCCTGGTTCATAGTGACGGCCCGCGCGTCACGCTGGTCGATGTCGACGACCTGATCGTCGTCGTGTCACAGGGCGAGGTCATGATCCTCAAGCGCGGTGAATCCCAGAAGGTGCGCAAGGTGACCGAAGCGCTCAAGGCTCTGGCCGCCGCGACATCCTCACACTGATTTTCCATCGCATGGCCGCCCTGATATGTGCGGCATGGAGAGATTCATGACGCAATCCGTTTCCATCGCCGACCTGATGGCGCAGTCGGGCGTCGCGTTCGGCACCAGTGGCGCACGCGGTCTGGTCAGCGCCATGACCGACCGGGTCTGCTTTGCCTATACCGCCGCCTTCCTCCAGCATCTGAGCGCTATCGAGCAGTTTGCGCCGGGCGTCCATGTGGCGATCGCAGGTGATCTGCGCCCGTCCAGCCCGCGCATCATGGCGGCCTGCGCGGCGGCGGTGCGCCATATGGGCGGGGATGTCGATCTGTGCGGTTTCGTGCCGTCGCCGGCCGTGGCGGCCTACGGGTTCGCGCGGGGCATCCCGTCGCTGATGGTGACGGGCAGCCATATTCCCGACGACCGCAACGGCATCAAATTCAACCGCATCGACGGGGAAGTGCTGAAACCCGACGAGCTGGCCATTCGTGCGCAGAGCGTGACATTGCCCGACCTGTTTGATGGGGACGGGATGCTGAAGGATAAGCTGCCCGCCGAGCCGCTAGTAGATGTCGCGACTGCCTATATCGCGCGCTATGTGGATTTCTTCGGTGGGCAGGCGCTGGCCGGACTGAAACTGGGCATATATGAACATTCCGCCGTCGGCCGCGACATATTGGTCGCGCTGGTCAAGGCGCTAGGCGGGGATGCGGTGTCGCTGGGGCGGTCCGACCGTTTCATTCCCGTCGATACCGAGGCAGTTCGCCCCCAGGACCAGGCGCTAGCGCGGGAATGGTCAGCGGCGCTCAAGCTGGACGCTATCCTGTCCACCGACGGGGATTCCGATCGGCCCTTGCTGGCCGATGAGAACGGCCTGTGGATGCGCGGCGATGTGCTGGGCATGTTGAGTGCGCGGGCGCTGGGGATTGGTGCCATTGCAACGCCGGTCAGTTGCAACAGTGCAGTTGAATTGTCGGGCCTGTTCGCGACCGTGCGACGGACCCGGATCGGGTCGCCCTTCGTGATCGAGGCGATGAACAGGCTGGTTGCAGAAGGACAGGAGAGCGTCTGCGGCTATGAGGCCAATGGCGGTTTTCTGATCGCCACACCGGTCGAGGCGGAAGGGCGCATTCTGTCTGCGCTGCCGACGCGCGACGCGGTGTTGCCGATCCTGTCGGTGCTGGTGGATGCGCGACGCCGCGGCGTGACGCTGTCCGCGCTTCAGGCGCAATTGCCTGCGCGCTATACGTTCAGCGAGCGGCTGGAGAATTACCCGACGGCGCAAAGCCAGGCGCTGATCGCGCATCTGGAACAAGGAACCGAGGCCGCCATATTGGCGCGGCTGACTGCCATGTTCGGGGCGCTGGCTGGCGAAGCGGACGGGATCGACCGGACCGACGGGTTGCGCATCCATTTTACCGGCGGCGACATCATCCATCTGCGACCCAGTGGCAATGCGCCGGAACTGCGCTGCTACACCGAAAGCGACAATGCGCAGCGGGCAGCGACCCTTAACGAGCAGGCTCTGAAACTGGTCCGCGATTACACTATCGCGGCCTGACGCGCTATCGGCTGAAAAGCCGACAGTAAGCTGGACAATGACTCGCTGTTTGCGCAACATCAAATCATTGTGAATCAACGATTTTCCGTCACAGCACTGTCCCAGACGTAACGGCCATAATCCTATTTCTCTTTATAATCAGGGACTTGTGGATATTGGCCGATCGCCCATCATGCGCGCAGGTGGGGAGCGGCCAATATCCGCCGATTCAGCGCGGAACGGCGAGCAGGGCCGATACCGGTCCTGCCGTCAGGGTGAAGATGCACTCGCCCTCCAGCAGCAGGCAGTCGCCCTTTTCCCAGCTAAGACCATTGACCGTGCCTGCGCCGGTCAGCGGTGTGAACCATAGCAGCTTGCCGTTGGGTAGGGAGAGGCTTTGATCCGTCGTCCAATGCACCAGATCGAGTGAGAAGGGGGCTTCGCTGTCGGCGATCAGCCGGGCTTCGCTGCCCAGTGGCGCTTCGATCACGGCGCGGCCATAGGGCTGGAGGCGGCTGACCGCAGCACCATCGTCCAGATGCAGTTCGCGGGGCCGGCCATAGTCATAGAGCCGATAGGTGACGTCCGCATTTTGCTGGATTTCAACGAGCGTGATGCCCGCGCCGATGGCATGGACGGTGCCGGCCGGAATGAAATAGCAGTCGCCTGGTTTCACCGGCTTCCAGTCGATCCATCGTTCCAGCGATCCGTCCTGCGCCGCCGCCCGGAACTGGTCGGGGGACATGGGCGCCGTAAGGCCGATACCCAGCGTCGCACCCGGTTCGCAATCAACGATATACCAGATTTCCTCCTTGCCGCGCGTTAGCCCCTTGGCCCTGGCCTGCGCGTCGTCGGGATGTACCTGGATCGACAGTCGTTCACTGGTGAAGATATATTTGACCAGCAGCGGCAGGTCGCACCCATCGGCGCTTTCGAACCACACCTCCCCGATCTTCCGCCCTGCGCCAGAGGCGAAGAGCGACGGGAGATCGGTTCGGCCCCACGGTTTTTCGACATAGTGGGGGGAAAGCTTTTGTGTCAGCATGATATCCTATGAGTTTTAGCGCTTTTAGCTCTCTTTAGCGTCAGTTTCCCCATGAACCAAACCCCATGTAGATTGCGATCACATCCAGACTGGTGATGTTCAGGCCATGGCGCATTTTCGGGATATCATAAGATCGTTGGCCCGCGCCATTGATGCCAACATAGACGGCAGCGGTCACGCCGCGACTGGACATGACGATGTTGAAAGCAGAAAGTATCCAGCCGTCTGGGGGCTATTCAATCTTCATATGTTCAGACCCAGCCTCTGCCCGTCATAATGTTCGCGCAGCGGCTGCCACCACCACTTGTTTTCCAGATACCAGCGCACGGTTTTTTCGATGCCGCTGTCGAAATTCTCCTGAGCGCGCCAGCCCAGTTCATTCTCCAGCCTGGCCGCATCGATCGCGTAGCGGGCGTCATGGCCGGGACGGTCGGTGACATATTCGATCAGCTCCGCACGCGGCGAATCGGTCGGCACCAGCTCGTCCAGTACGGCGCAGATCCGCAGCACCACGTCGATATTCCGACGTTCGTTGCGACCGCCGACATTATAGGTTTCGCCCGGTTCGCCGCGTTCGATGATGAGCTCCAGCGCGCGGGCATGATCGTCGACATAGAGCCAGTCGCGAATATTGTCGCCCTTGCCATAGATGGGCAGCTTGCGACCCTCCAGCGCGTTGATGATCGTCAGCGGGATCAGCTTTTCGGGGAAATGATACGGCCCGTAATTGTTCGAGCAGTTCGATACCACCACCGGCAGGCCGTAGGTGCGCTGCCAAGCCTTGGCGAGATGATCGGACGCTGCCTTGGACGCTGAATAGGGCGAGCTGGGGTCGTAGGGGGTGGTTTCCTTGAACAGGCCTTCATCACCCAGCGAGCCATAGACTTCGTCCGTTGAGACGTGGAGGAAGCGGAAGGCGGCCTTCGCGTCGCCCTCAAGCCCGTTCCAATGGCCACGCGCGGCCTCCAGCAGGGTGAAGCTGCCCACGATATTGGTCTGGATGAAATCAGCCACGCCGGTGATGGATCGGTCGACATGACTTTCGGCGGCCAGATGCATGATGCGATCGGGCCGGAAACCGGCGATCGCCGCGTCCATCGCGCTGCGATCGCAGATATTGGCGTGCAGGAGCTGGTGGCTGTTCTTGCCTTCCACTGCCTTCAGCGAGGCCTCGCAGCCGGCATAGGTCAATGCATCAATGGTCAGGACATCATAGCCCCTTTCTAGCACCAGATAGCGGACAAGGGCCGATCCAATGAAGCCGGCACCGCCAGTGACGATTACCCGCATGGGTTATGCACTCCAGCTGACATCGGCGGAAAGATCGGCCAACAGCGGCTGGTTGCGATCCTTTGCCGAAAGGGTGTCAGGGTCCGCCGCATCGGGCCATTCTATCCCGATCACCGGGTCGTTCCAGGCAAGCCGCGTGTCATATTCGACGCTGTAATCACTGCCAGTGACCTTGTAGCAGATGACCGTATCAGGTGCGAGTGAGCAGAAGCTATAGGCGAAGCCCGGCGGTATCCAGAACTGCTTGCCATTGTCGAGTGTTGGCCTTTCGTCCATAGCTGAGGTTGGCTGCGTAGGGTGATCTCGTTTCATTCCGGTATTGGTATGGTTGATGTCTAAGTCCGCCTCATATTGATGCCAGTCCAAGGTAATTGGACGCCGGAAGCGGCTGCGCACACCGTGAATACACTGTTGCTGAGCGACGGGATGCTGTGTTGGTTCGAGGTGCCGACATAGTCGTTCAAAATCACAAAATCACAAAATCATTGTCACATGCGCGGTCAGCACCCTAAGGGCAGCAGAATGCAGTTACTTAAAAGCTGGTGGGCCAGCCTGTCGAAGAGGTATAATCCCAGATCGAACGGCATTCGGGTGAGCTATGTTGCCCATACTCATATTACGTCCGCAAACCTATCGCGTATGCAACAGGATTGGATCGCGGCGGCAGAAGCTTATCGCCAAGCACTTACCCATGAGCCCCATCTGCATCATATATGGATCCAGCTTGGCCATGTTGAGAAAGAAGCCGGAAACATCGCTGGTGCCACGGTGGCTTATGACGAAGCGGCGCGTCTAAAGCTAGAGGATGCCGAGCCATTGCTGCACCTGGGACATATGGCAAAAAGATGGCATCAACCTGAAACGGCAGCAAAATATTTTATCAGAGCGTTGCAGCGTGATCGGGCCAATCTACAGGCGGTTGCTGAGCTGGCACGCGTGATGCCCGATCGCGAAGACATGGATTTGGCGGCATGGCTGGATGTGCTTTCAGTGCTGCACATTGATCCTGCAACGCAGATGATCGAGGATGAACGGCAACGTTCCTGTCATTCCATCGCCCTAGACGTTACCGACCTGCTGGCATTTTTGGGGCAAAGACGACTGCCGACAGGTATTCAGCGCGTACAGATAGAGGTGTCGCTGGCATTATTACAGCGCAGTGGCGATTTCCAAATAATATTTTGTATCTACTCTAGCGCCAGGCGCGGATGGGTAAAAATTCGGCCAGATTACTTAAAAAAAATCTGCGAGTTAGCGAAAGAAAGCGACGATATATATGATCCAAGTTGGAGAAAAAATCTATATGAATTATATTGCAGCATAGCAGTATCGAGAAAGATTTCATTTTCACCAAAAGATATATTAATAAACTTAGGTACATCTTGGTCGGAAAGAAATTATCTGCTTGATGTCCGTACTGCGCGTAGTCGAAATGCGATTATTTATATCCCGCTGGTTTTTGATCTTATTCCGCTGATCAATCAAAATTGGTTTATGCAATCGCTCGTACAAGATTATCGCGTTTGGTTCCAATCCTTACTGTATTCATCTGATGGGTATGTAGTAATTTCTCAGGCTACGCAGCGAGATTTGTTACAGAAGTCCGCGCAATTTGGTGTAGAAGTCGAGCCAGAATCTGTCGCTGTTCTCCCCCTCAATGGTGATTTCCGTCAAGGTTCCGCTCGTGCAGACATACTGCAGGCCTACGGCCTTGCTCCTCGGCGTTATGTCCTTCTCGTTTCTACCCTTGAACCCAGAAAGAATCACAGCGGTGCCTTTAGTGCATGGTTGACGCTTGCCGACGCCCTGGGTGAAGCGGCCATGCCGCATTTGGTATGCGTCGGTGGACGCGGTTGGCTCAATGAAGATCTGCACCAGATGCTTCGCGAGAATCCGGCCCTAGAGCGCATGGTTCATATTCTGCATGGCGTTCCTGATGATAGGCTGGCAGCGCTATATGAGCATTGCTTGTTTACGCTTTATCCCAGTTTCTATGAAGGATGGGGGCTTCCCGTGTCTGAGTCCCTATCATACGGTAAAGTGCCAGCGATTTCGCGTACTTCGTCATTACCGGAAGCGGGCGGCCGCTATGCCTGCTATTTTGATCCAGAAAATCCTGCCGACATTGCGGCTACGGTGCGATCGCTTTTGGACGAGGAAAAATTAACCGCTGCCGAAGTCGCAATAGCGCAGGATTATGTGCCGCAAAAATGGCACCGTATCGCACAGGATTTACTTTCACACGCCAGGGCAATTATTCCGCGTGTTGAAAAGGAACTTGTTCGCATTAATAACGTAGGTATTTGGGACTTTACGAACACCCAGTTTATGGAAGATTATGAACACCGGCGCTCGGGTGAACCGCTTCGCTTGGGTCGTGCCTGGCTTACACCGACCGAAACAGGTTGCGGGATCAGGGGCGATGATGCCGCATTATGGTTCTATTGGGCAGGGCTGCCGGACACCGTACTGCATATATATTGCATTGGCAGTCGAGATGCGCGGGTAGAAGTTGAGTTTGACGGATTGCGCCGGATATTCCGGATCGAAGACGGTATGTCGACCGTCATTCCTTGGTTGCTGCCACAGGTTGCTGGACCGATGCGGATTGCCATCGTTCCGATTGCCGGTAACGTCATCGTGGAAAAGGTCGTGGTTACATGCGCCGATGCCAATGGTTGACAAATTTACCGCACGAGCAGCAGCATCACGTCATCTGTCGGCGACGCGGAAAGGATCGCTTCCCGGCTGATCGGCTGGATACCAGCCTCCAGCGTTATGACAGACAGGGTAAATCCGTCCGACAGGATTTGATCGATGAATGCACCTGGGTCAGCATAGCGAACCCGTGCAAATTCCAATACGATGGTGAGTGGGCGATGTTTCCTGAGAATGGCTGACATGCCGTGCCAGATTGCCTCTTCGGATGTGTCCGCATCAATTTTGATGATATCGGCATCGTGCAGATCGCTATAACTGTCGAGCCTGCGGGTTCGCAGCAATCGACTTTCCGTCGCGGCATCGCCTGATACCGGGTGATCGGCGGGCAAAAGATGCGCGTTTTTAGGTTCATCGGTTGGCACGACCAGCAGAACGTCTGCTTCGGTATTGGACAAAGCTTGCTCATGCACCGTCGCGATGTTCTCAAACCCATTTATCGCAAGACTTTGCGTCATGCGCCGCGCCAGATCAACATTGGGTTCAAAAGCGTGAACTTGCCCCTCCGGACCGACAAGATCTGCCATCAGGAGGGAGAAATAGCCAAGATTAGCACCGACATCGACAACTTTCATGCCGGGCTTCACTAAATCTGCCAGCAGCTCGGTAAGCCACATTTCCCAGTAACCGTCGAGCAGCAAGTGGCTTGAAAGCCCCACGTCGGAAGTGTCCACGATCATCTTGTATCGCCCGAGTACCCGGCACAGCGAACGTCCCTCGCCCAAATAGGCGTTGGCGCACAGTTGGCGGATCACAGCCTCGTTGCGTTGCCGCGGATGGGATCGGAGATGATCCAGATGAAATAGGCGGATGCCGATGTCATTCATCGAACTGGAACGAAAACGGGAGAAAATATGCTTCATTTGTCCGCCCATATGCCAAACTGGACGTCAAGGCGACCCCATACCGAAACAGGTATCAAAAGAGCCAGGGTGCATTGAGTACCGTCCGTTATCAGGATATGACCGCAATCATGACGCTTCAAAATCACCAACCGGTCAATTGCCCGTTGCGCCAGTCGGGACGCGCAATTCCGTTGGTAGGTTGATATTTTTATGGCGTATCGTCTCAAGTTAGAAGCTTCCCTATGACTATGATTTCAAGCACGTCCGGATCGACCGGCGATCGCGGCTTCTGGAAGGGCCTTAAAGTCCAAGGGGACGTGATCGGCGCACTTTTGATGCGCGAACTGCATACCCGCTACGGGCGGGAAAATATCGGCTATCTTTGGGTATTTTTGGAACCACTCAGCCTGGCCAGCGCAGTTGCACTTCTCCATGCTGGCCATGGTTTACCGCATGGGGGCATACATCCTGTTCCTTTCGCGATCCTTGGATACACGATGTTTATCATGTTCCGTGGAATGGTGACGCGTGCAGATGGCGCATTGGAATCCAATATGCCGTTGCTTTACCATCGTCGCGTCACGATTTTTGACATGATGCTGGCCCGTGGCTTGCTTGAGGGCGTGGGAACGACGATGTCCTTCATCGCACTAATGGGCCTGGTCACCGCGTTGGGAATGGTTGGACCTCCCGCTCGCCTGCTGGAGTTGCTGACCGGCATTGGTTTAATGTTCTGGTTCTCTTTCGCGGTCTCACTATTAATATGCGCCGGTACGCACGATAATAAACTAGTCGCACGGTTCGTGCATCCGATAACATATGTTTTGATGCCGTTATCAGGAGCATTCTACCAGCTTTCCTGGATACCGGAGCCTTATAAATACTGGCTGACTTGTTTTCCCTTGGCGACAATCTTTGAGCTTTTACGATACGGGCAATTTCATGCTGCCAAAGATACCTATATTGATATTCCCTATGTCGTTAGTTGGTGCCTCCTGCTGACTTACGCCGGGCTTGTTTCTATTAGGGTAACCAGACGTCGCATTCATCTTCACTAAGGTGCTTATTTTGGATCAATCCTCTTCAACGGCTCGGACTTGGTTGTCGAGCTGGCTACGCAAACATCGTAACTGGTGTCTGATCGTGCTGCTTCCTACTGCGCTGGTCGCGGTATATTATTACCTGATTGCGGCTGATCAATATCAGTCGGAAGCGCATTTTGTTGTCAGAACGTCTGACACGCCGTCTGCTGCGCCCAGCGGCCTGAGCCAGGCGTTGACGATGGTTGGCGGAACATCTTCCGAACGCGATGCCATGGTTGTCGCCGATTATCTCGAATCACATGATGCAGTCAAAGCCCTGCAATCGAAGATCGGTCTGAGTGAAATGTATCGCAGAGCGGAGGCTGACCCGCTGTCTCGGCTATGGTACATTGATCCCAAACCTGAGCAGCTCCAAAAGTATTTTAAAGGTAAAGTTGACGTGGATGTCAGTTCCGAAACCGGCATTACTACCCTTAAAGTTCGCAGTTTCCGACCCGAAGATTCATACCGCATCATACAGGAACTGCTCAAGCTGGGCGAAGGCCGGGTCAATACGCTCAATCAGCGCAACTACGCCAACGCGATCACAATGGCGCAACGACGTGTGCAGGAAGCTGAAACCAATTTGTCGCAGGTACAGCGGCAGATTACCCAGTTCCGCAGGAGCGAGGCTGATTTCAATCCTCAGGTCACCGGTGCGTCCAGAACGGGCATGGTATCTGAACTTCAGGGACAGCTTGCTGTCGCGAAGGCTCAGGAAGCATCCATGGCTACGGTCGTTTCCGCCAACAGTCCGCAACTCGTGGCGCTTCGGCAGCGTGTGGCCGCCCTCTCTCGCCAAGTCGCTGTAGAGAGTTCCAAATTGTCCAGCGGGCCTGGCAATGTCGCGGCGGGGATGGGAGCTTATGAGGGCATCAAAGTTCGCCAGGAGATGGCGGGCAAGCAGCTCGAAATTGCGTCAGCCGGGCTTCAGCGCGCCCAGGACGACGCGCGCCGCCAACAGCTTTTCGTTGTACCGGTGGTCGATGCGAACATCCCAGTGAAAGCGCTATTCCCGGAGCGTACTAAAACTGTGCTTACAGCTTTTTTTGCCTTGATGCTTGCTTACGGGATTGGCTGGCTCATCACCGCAGGTGTAAAGGAACACGCCGCTTAAACCAATATGACGTGCCCGGCGCATCCACGCCGAGCACGTCGCTTTTTACCTAGTCGCGTTTTGCACCGCGATGACTGGCGAGAATAGTTGACCCAACGCCTGCACCAGTTTGAGCGGCTGGTTGGCCGCAGCGTTGCCGATGTAGATCAGGTCTTTATCCCGCATAACGAAACGCTGCGCGAGAAAGTAGTTCTGAGCCTGCATCATATCAATGCGATAGGCTATCGGGGTCAACACGGGCGGTTTGGCAACCGAGGATGCATTTGGTCCGGCGGAATCCGTCGGCGGGATCGTATCGGATGTTAGACGAAAGACAAATACCGACCTGGGATCGGCACGACCGTCATTCGGCCCGCCGGCCCGCGCAAGCGCTTCCACGAGGGTCAGCTTGCGGCTTTCAAATGGTATTTGCGATATCCGATCCAAAGCGCCGAAGACTGTAAAAGTACGAGGCTGACGAATCAATTCGACGCGATCGCCCCCCAATAGCACCAAATCGTCGGCCGATCCCGCGACAATGCTGTCGAGGGGCTGCTCCACCGTACGACCATGCCGCGTGAAGCGGACGATAACATCCTGTGCGCCGGTGCCGGTCGCGGTGGACGATCCGGTTTGCGTAGTGCGGCTGATGCCGCCTCTCTCGGCAATCACATCAAGCAATGTTTCGCGTGCGAGCGTTAAAGGCAGACGCCCGGGATTTGCTACATCCCCCATAATTACGACCGCATTGGACACATTACGTCGAAGTGAGACGACCACTTGCGGGCTTTGGGATTTGCTCCTTAGTGCAGCAACGATCCGGTCCTGTACCTGTGCGGTCGTCAGGCCCGCAACCGATATGGTGCCGACATAGGGCAACGTAATATTGCCATCGCGATCTACGACGATCCCGCTGCCGCCAACGGTCGCGCTGCTGGCTGACAAACCTGCCCCGTTATCTGCGGACGGGTCGGATGTTCCGATATTGGCTTTGCCACCAAATAGGGTAACGCCCACTTCGTAGATTTCGACTGACAGGACATCGCCTGGACCAATTTGATCGACCTGTCCGGCGAGAGCCAAGGCAGCCAATATATTAGTCGGGCTGCCTGTCATTGATAATGTGTCAATATTATCGGGCGCGATATCGACAATCTTAAAGCCAATGGCGTTCTGCGTCGTTGCGCTCCGTGCGATTTGGGTTCCAGTTGGACCATTGCGGGGCAATGATGTGCAGCCGCCTAAAACCGTTGCCGCTAACAAGATGAGTTCGGGTCGCGCAGTTCGCGTCCGGCGTTTAACGTACATGATATCACTCCAATGCTGCCGGGCAGCGTTCGCATAAGCCGGTCGCGTCCGATGGCAGTTCGTGTTCTGTCGCAAGCGCCTAGCCTCTGACAACCTTTTGGTAAAGTTCTCCAACCCGATTGGCAAAGGCCTGCCGGGAAAATCGGGCGGCTTGGACGGGCCCTTGCCTGGCAAGCCGGGTCCGCAGGTCAGCGTCTGCGTCAAGTCGACGGATCGCACCAACCATGGCATCGATGTCATAAGGGTTCACGGATATTGCCGCGTCACCCGTTATCTCAGGCAATGCACCCGTGGTACTCGACAATAGCGGAACCCCTGCGGTCAGCACTTCCAAGGCTGGCAGGCCAAAGCCCTCATACAAAGCTGGGAATAGACTTGCCTTTGCACCATGCACCAAATCAGCCAGCAATGTACGCGGGACGTAGTCAATGCGACGGATCCGATCGACTCCTGGCAATTTGCGACCATGTGCAAGGCCAAGAAGCTTCAGTTCCCGATCGGCATGCCATGCCTCTGCCCCTACAATAACGAGAGGCGTTGCAATGTTCGCTTCAAGATAAGCCTGAATGATGCGGCCAAGATTCTTCTTAGGCTCGATTGCGCCGAAGAACAGGAAATAACCCTTCATCTTCAGATCGAAAAGCTGGTCTAGTCGATTGGGCAGTGCCGCAGGATCGCGCAGGGGAGGCATGTCGCTCGCCTGATAGCAGTTCGTCACCATTGCCGGACTGGCGTCTAGCAAGTCGATGATATCCATACGTGATTGTTCTGATACCGTAACGATATGATCGGCTTGATCGACACAGGTGCGTACCAATGTGTCGTAGTAGCGCTTATCTTCAAGGCTGGCACGGGGCAGGCGCAACGGCACCAGATCATGCAGAGTGTAAATATTCCGAGCGCCTGCCAACCGTATCGGCAGGGGATAGGTCCAGTGCATGATTGCAGGCGGATTAGGCATCCTTAACGTCATGAACTTACCGTAGCGTCGGAAATGTCGAGCGCATATGTCGTAGAGTTCGGCCCGATTGAAGAGCCGGTCAAAGGTAGGCAGTTGCTCGCTGCCTCCCGAAGGCACTGTACGGCCGGTCACTGGTATCTGGATCAGGTCATGCGCAAAAGGATGCACGCGCCAACGCCGCATCCGACGCCGCATCGTCAACTGCTTGGGAAGGTCCGCTCCTAATTGTCCGAAAAACAGGGACTCCCTCAGGTCGTCATCCACCTTTCGGGGGATGTTAACGCCAAAAACGAGATCTACCGGATGGCCCAATTCGCTAATGGCTGCAGCCAGATTGCGGCCATAGGTCGCAACGCCTGTTCCCTGCGGCATGGCCAGATTATATCCATCCAGCCCGATGCGGATTGGCGGTGAAACGGTATCAGTCATGCGATCCCATACAGCTTTATGAGCCGCTGTGCATAGGGCTCGAGTGCAAAGTACTTGGCCCTATTGGTTCCAAGTTTTGAAAGGCGATCGCGCAGTACGGGATCGCTGTTAATAGCGATCAACCCATTTCGTAATGCAGCTTTATCAAGCGGATCGACAAGCAGTGTGGCGCCACCACCAACTTCTGCCAATGCGGGTCCATCGGCAGACAGGACAGGGGTTCCCAGCGCCATAGCTTCCACGACAGGAAGGCCAAATCCTTCAGCAAGGGAAACGAGGATCAAAGCCCGTGCGCCAGAAATGAGTTGGATTACCCTGTCTCGGGGTTGAAGTCCCAGTCGTATCGCCCCTGGCGTCATCTTGATACGCGCATCTATGGTCGCGGCATCAAGGCCATCAGGCCCTGAAATGACCAGTGGTGTCGCGATGCCGCTGGCATGATAGGCATCAAGCAGACCGAGCAGGTTCTTGCGTGCTTCGACCGCGCCAACATATAAAAGATAGTCAGACCGGGCGAGGCTGTAGGGCAGTAAGTCAAGCTGCACGCCCGCGACGTCAGCGGCCTGATGACAGGTTGTCACCATGTCCGCTGACCATCCCATTTTTGCGACGATCTGGGATCTTGCGGTGTCCGAGACGGTTACGAAACTACTGCCCGCATTGCGCAGTGCGTCCAGTATTCCACGAAGCCTGGGACCGTTGACGGGACTTGGAATGGCAGGGTCGAGCGGCATGACGTCATGCACCGTGTATAGGTTGCGCCATCCTTTCAACCGTAGTGGCAATGGGTAGGACCAGTGCATGATGCCAGGCCGACCCGGCACGACGATCGACATCGGACGCTTGTGCATATTGAAGAACACCTGCGCCTCACGGAACACATCGCGCGCATAGAAGCCCCGATCATTGGCGACCGCTATGCGGGACCATGGGCGCGCCGCCCTTAAGATCTTGGCTGAACGTGAGCGATGCTGTGATGGGCCGCCATCTTCCAAAACCAAGGGGCGAATGCCTGCTACCTGCAATGCTGATATCAGTGTGCGGGCATATTGTCCTACCCCTGTGCCGCTCCCACCATCGTTCAGCATCCTTCCGTCAATGCAGATTGTCGGGCTATCTGGATTCACCTGTTCCGACCTCGTCGAATCGATAAGGTTGGTTTGCACAAAATCAAATTGCCAAGTCGATCAGGCTCATCGCTTCGAACAATTCCTGCCGACCCAGCATATTTTCAGGTTTGCAATAGCCAACGGCGCGCAACCCGATGACGAAATCACGCGGGTCTTCAGCATATCGCGGATAGGAGCCCGTCACATTGATTTTGATATGAAGGGCACCGTACTCCCCCACTTTCGCCATGAAACGAACGGGCTGGCCATGGCTGATTTCAAAGAGCCTGACGACATTCGTTTCTTCGTTTGCAACTCCATCGAATAGGGTCATCAAACAGTCAGTGGCGCCTGGTGCCACTGAAAATTGCAAATATGCCAGGACAGATGTTCCAGGTTTCATTTCCGTAGGTATTGAGAATGTAGGCTTGGAACCTTTCATCCACGTGCCGTGATTTTCTACTCCATATAAAAACATGGATTCGATCAGGATACGCCTAGGATGGTTGAAATAGCTTCGTGCATTAATTCGACTTCCTGGTGCCATCTTGAAGGAAAGGGCCTGGCCTTCCTTGAGATTAGCCTGAAAAGGCAAAACATCAGTGTCCTGATATATTTTGACCTTTTCTAGAAAATCTGCGCCCACATCATTCCAAGTCGTGGGTACGAATCGATCACGGATGGCTTGCGCTCTCCCTTCACGATACGTCCGGTCTGTGATCATGCGGCGAAAGACTTCCGTTCCCTGCGTGATGCTGAACGGGTCCACATAATCCACAAGGTCACCGCCGACTTCAGGGATCGAGGAGGTGTCGGATGCAATGCAAGGACGCCCGTGTAACAGGCTTTCTCCGACCGGCAGACCCCAGCCTTCGACGAAGCTGGTAAAGACGGAAAATTCGCAATTGGCATAGACCGCGTTCAATTCGCCGTCCGATAAATTATGCGCGATATGGACGCGCCCGTCGAGATTATTCGTAGCCGCCAAAACGTCGGTGAGCGCGCCAATCTTCCACCCATGCCGCCCAACAAAGACGAGGTCTGGCACATCGACGCCCTGGGCCATCAATCGACGCCAGACGTTGACGACATAAATGTGATTTTTGCGCCCCTCTATGGTTGAGATATAGGCCGCGTACCGTTTTCCCTTCACGCGACGCAACTGTTCCGGCCACTCAACCGATTCGTCCGTTTCGCGCGTGAGGTGATGTGCCAAGGGTACCGTCATCATCGGGATGGAGCGGCCACCATTTTCGGCGATGAAGTCCTTCAGAGCAACTTGTGTCGCATCAGAAATCGTCAATATGAAGTCGGCGACGGCGCAGAGTTCGCAGATCGCCATCGAGAAATCAGTGACCAATGCGTCATCGCAAAATTCAGGATGCGTTACCGGAATGATGTCATAGACATAGGCGCCGATCCGTACGCCCATACGTTTGGAATGCACGAAGTGCCTTACGGTGTTGCCCAATCCCCAAAAGGCACCCAGCAGGATGACCGTGCTGCCTTCCAACGGTTGCACACGTTCTGCTGAATCCTCGCACTCCAGGATCATTGCACGAAGCGTATCATGATCGACATGCTTGCCTGACGCATAGCTGATGATGCGCATAACCTGCGCATTGTCGGCCATCCAGAATTCCCCGGCCGGAAGAACTCGCGTCCAATCCCCCGCATCGGACAAGATGAAGCGGACGGAGACGTCAGCATCCTTGATCGCGTGCAGAGCAATCCCCGCTTGCACGCGCTGGATACCCGACATGGTCACATGGGCTTTTAAATATCCAAACAAGTCCTGGATGGAAAAGAATATCGTTCCTTCCCCCAGTCCAATCGCGGCTGAAACCTTGGGGTCATTCCGCAACAATCGGATATTGCGCACTGCCTCTGTATTGGGCGTTGACTTGTTTGCTCTTTCATAGGCTGCAAGAGCCTCTTCGCCTCGATCAAGACGGCGCAAAATGTCGGCAAGATGGGTGTTGGCGTCGGCGTCGTCGATATCCAGATCGACGGCTGTCTGATATGCCTGAGCAGCCTCTTCCAACTGACCCTGTTCTTTCCAAGCATGACCCAGTTGAACCCAAATGGGCTGATCTGCATTATTGAACGCAAGATGGCGGGTGTAAGCGTTGACCGCTCCCTGCCAATCGCCCGCGTCACGACATTGATTACCCTTCCGGCGGTCGGTGACTTTGCGTTTGCTGTCCAATATTTTTGAAAGCATATTTTGCTCCTAAAGGCCCAAAAGGCAAATGCCGTAATTACGTGCTTCCTGCACTAGGCCCGATCGTCCTGCAAGCTAGGCGCCCCAGATTATCGTCGCTTAGTTTCTATATTTGTTTTGCGCCTGGGACTCCCCGGATTTTCCTGCGCGGGAATTATTGACCGCATTGCGACGGTGCGGGTGGTTAGGCCGCAGACCCATAAACTCGGAGCCACAGTCGCATTGATGCGAGTTGGACCATCGCGAGGAAGTTCTTTGCTAGCTGTCATAGCGGGCGGCAACCCGGCGGAAGTGCTTCAGCTTGGAGAAAAAGCGCTCGATCAGGTTGCGCTCGCGGTAGAGCCAAGTGCTGAAGTAAGGTTTTGACCGGCGGTTGGACTTGGGCGGGATATTGGCGAACGCACCTTTCTCGCGGAGAGATGCTCGGATGCGGTCGGCATCGTATGCCTTGTCGGCCAGCACTATTGTTCCGGCGCCGATGTGGTCGAGCAGGTCGTCGGCAGTTTGGCCGTCATGGCTTTGCCGGCGGTCAGGCTCAGCCGGATCGGGAGGCCTTGCCCGTCGACGACCGCATGGATTTTGGTCGTGAGCCCACTCGGGAACGACCAAGACAATGATCTCGATCCCCCTTTTTGCCGTCGCGGCCTGTTGGTAGGCACGCACGGAAGTGCTGTCGATGATCTGAATGTCGCCATCATGGGCTGCGGTAATGGCATCCATCATTCGGTCCCACACGCCCGCCTTCCGCCATCGTGCGAAGCGATTGTAGCAGGCGATGCGCGGGCCGTAGCGTTCAGGAAGGTCGCGCCACGAAGCACCTGATCGAAGCACCCAGAAAATGCCGTTCAGCACGCGGCGATCATCAACGCGGGGCATACCTCGCGGTTCATTGGGCAGCAGCGGTTCGATCACGCGCCATTCGAAGTCGGTCAGATCATATCGGCCCATGGTGGGCCTGAATCACAATTCGACCCGACGAGGAAGCCGTCCCATTGCAAGTCTCGGAGGTTTGCGACAGCATCAGGCTATGTTCGACTGGTCCGATCTGCTCCTGCTTCTCCCATTCAGGGTATTTGTGGCGCTCTTCGCTATCTTCTGCGTGTTGGTAGCCGCCGCAATCCTCTGGGCAAAATACGGCTGAGCCGCAGTCCGCCCAAAGTGCCAGCAACGTCCGCTTTATGGGTTCACGACCTAATGTCCGGTGGAGAATGGCGCGGAAGGACAATTTGCTGCGTATGGTGCTGTGAAGAGTGGCACGGATCATTTCCTTCGGCACGTCGATCCGCGGTTCGTAGTCGCTTACGTTCTCCCCTGAAATATGACCGCTTTTTGGTAGAGTCCGATGGCAAGGATTCGGACGGATATGAAGCGGAGCAGGTTCGACGAAGAGCAGATTATCGCGATCTTGAAGGTGCAGGAGGCTGGCATGGCGACGGCGTAGGTTTGCCGCCGCCACGGGATCAGTTCCGCGACCTTCTACACGTGGAAGTCGAAGTTTGGCGGTCTGGATGTGTCCGAGGCCCGGCGACTGCGGTCGCTCGAGGAGGAGAACATCCGCCTGAAGAAGCTGTCAACGGGCACCGAAGATTCCGCAAAAGTGGGCATCTAAAATTCCCTAGTTTGGCGGGAGGGTTTGTGTCGGTGATCAGCCGTGATGGAGATCGGGCTTTTCCTTTGCTGGCGGGCGGCCGCGCC
>NZ_JAHRGM010000033.1 GCF_019097845.1 Sphingobium sp. AS12
GCCCGCTGCTCCACCACCATACGAACCGCCCGCTCGCGGACTTCAGGTGAAAATTTGTTGGTTGTCTTGCTCATAACGGATGCTCCTTCTCACAAGTTGGAGCCTCCTGGAAACCCGGGGCGCTTCATCCATGGACTCGAACGGCAATGGACACTCAAGCGCGAACGCGCCGAATATGAATGCGAGCGTGCCCGGCGCCAATATGACGCGGTCGAGCCGGAGAACCGCCTCGTTGCCCGTTCGCTCGAAAGCATCTGGGAAAGCAAGCTGCGTGAGGTCGAAAAGGTCGAGCAGGACTATCGGCGGTGGAAGACGGAGCAAACCGTTGCGTTGAATGCCGACGATCGCGCCCGTATCGCAGCGTTCGGCATCGACCTGCCTGATCTTTGGGAAAGAATCGAGAACAGCGAACGCAAGGCGATGCTCCGCCTCGTGATCGACAAGGTCATTCTAGATCAGCGGCGGGCGAAAGGCATGGTGTGGATCCGCATCATCTGGCAGACGGGCGCAGCGACCGAACACTGGGTCATGCGGCGCACTCAATCCTATGCTGAAGCTGCTCATGCCGACGTGCTAGAACAGCGGATCCGAGAGCTCAACGCCGCTGGCATGATGGACGCCGAGGTCGCTACCGCGCTCAACATAGAGGGTCTGCGGAACAGCCTGGACGGGCTGTTCGACCACAACACGGTGCACCTGTTGCGCCAGCGCTGGAATATCCCCACCGTAAAGATCAACGGCGTCGAGCATAATCCGCCCCGTTGGCCGGATGGCAGCTACTCGATCCAAGGTGCCGCGACCGCGCTCGGCGTCACTGAGCAGACGGTGTTCAAATGGCTGAAACGCGGTAAGCTTCAGGGCCGGCAACTAAAGAAGGGACAGCCGTGGCAGGTGGACCTGACCGTCCAGCAAATAAAGGCGCTCACAGCGCCAAATTACAGTATGACCCCTTCCAGGAAAGCAGCATCATGAAACGTTCGGCGACCCCACATACGCCGACGCGATCCTCGATCGTCTGGTTCACAATGCACATCGCCTTGACCTCGATGGCGACAGCAAGCGGCGCTCAAAAGGCAATCGGCCCGCTTGACGTAGGCTTCAAACGAAACAACAACGATCGTTGCCGAAGGCCCCGTTCCGGGGGCGGCAATATCCCGGATTAAGGGGCGCGATCATCTCGGAAACGAGGGGCGGCTTCGTCGGAATCAGCATTCCGTACCAAAAATCCGTTTGTTTAAATTTTAAAAATATCGATTTTAACATAAAACTCTTATACTAATAGCCCATTATATCGCTTATTGTTAGGAATTTGTAAACCCGACTTTTAGAGTATCTGTGATAGTCAAGCAGAATATTAAGCCAGAAGCGATTTGGTTTGAAAAAGGCATTGGGGTGGAAATTTTCTCTCGCACAACTGCTTTGATAGCGATTTTAGCCCGTTTTCCTGCAACGATTATTTGCTGATATTTGGCTTTGATTTAGTGCCGTATTGTCAAGCTTTGTGAAACGACACCGATTGGCCCGTCCTGATCGTGAACTATACTATGAGTTAAGCCGATACCGCTTGGACCAAAGGAGACCGTGGTGTCCAAGCCCAACCATAATCCTCGAAGCTTGCGAATAAAGTGAACAGTCAAGTCGATATTGGGAAATGCGATCTCGTTGACGTCCTCCCTCGCTGCGAGTCCATTAGCTATGTCGATAATTCCTAAGGCCCTGGCTGTTGGACTTACGCTCTCGCCCGCAACAAGTGGCACTTCAGAACGGATCCACGAAACGGCGCGGCCTACTCCGAGCAATGACCGACGAACCTCGATAGATCGGACAAATCCGCCCCGCCACAATGTCTCTGGCTTCCACAAGGCTAAGGTCTCGGGGGTTGGGATAGCCAACACCGGTGTTCCAGAAATGGCGGACGTATCCGGCGTTTGAAGAAGCCACGCCCGTGCGATCACAATGGCTCGCGCGGCGTGGCTTAGACGCGCTTCGACCAGCTCGATGGTCCGTCCTGGCCTGATCACCGACACGTCAATTTCGAATTCATCGATCGGCAGAGTGCCGAGGATGTCGTAGGAAACGCGAGCCATCGTCAGTATGCTGTCACGACGAACTGCATGGTCAAGTTCAATAGCATGAGCGAGCAAACCCAATGCGGGTGCTACATGCTGCTCACGGACGTTCCAGGCGCCACTGACAAGGTCTGTTGGGCGGAATCGCTTTGCATCAAGGCGTTTAAAAAAAGACATGGTCGCGCTGTAGCGACCGGTCGGGTCGCGTCAAACATTTGATCGTCAAAGCACTCTGCTCGACAATCGGCTCCATCAGCGCAACAATGCCAGTTTGTTCAGCCTGATGGGAACAGTGCCACTGAAGCCGAAAAATAATTCATATGCCGCTTTCAAAAAAACTTTGATATGGTCGACCAAATGCATTTGGAATTGTCTCTGGAGGAGTGCTTCGATAGGGCAGTTTCGGGCCAAGCTTCTATTCTAATGAGCAATAAAATAAAGGTCCGGAAATGAGCGAACCTGAGCTACAAGTACACGGGAGCTTTCAATGGATTGATCCCTTTCTTATTGACGACCAGCTCACCAGTGACGAACGCATGATCCGTGATGCTGCGCGGAGCTACGCGCAAGAGCGGCTACAACCGCGTGTCATTGACGCGTTCCGAGAGGAGCGGACGGACCTTGCGATTTTCAGCGAGATGGGGGAGCTTGGACTGCTTGGTCCCACGGTTCCGCCCGAGTATGGCGGCGCAGGAGTCGGTTATGTCGCCTACGGGTTAATTGCACGCGAGGTGGAGCGCGTCGACTCGGGGTATCGCTCGATGATGTCGGTGCAATCGTCGCTTGTGATGCACCCGATCTTTGCCTATGGCTCGGAAGAACAGAAGCGCGGATTTCTGCCGAAACTCGCGTCGGGAGAATGGATAGGCTGCTTCGGGTTGACAGAGCCCCAAGCCGGATCTGACCCCAGCGGCATGACTACCAGCGCGACAAAGATCGAGGGCGGCTACCGGATCAACGGTGCGAAGACCTGGATATCCAACGCGCCGATCGCTGACGTATTCGTAATCTGGGCGAAGTCCGATGCGCACGGTGGCAATATCCGCGGCTTCGTCCTGGAGAAGGGAACGAAAGGACTGTCGGCGCCCAAGATCGGTGGCAAGCTGTCGCTTCGCGCCTCTATTACTGGGGAGGTCATCATGAACGAGGTCGAGGTCGGCGAGGAAGCGCTGTTACCGCATGTCGAGGGCCTCGGCGGGCCGTTTGGCTGCCTGAACCGAGCTCGTTATGGCATTAGCTGGGGTGTGTTGGGCGCAGCTGAGTTCTGCTGGCATGCCGCGCGCCAATATGGCCTGGACCGCAAGCAATTTGGGCGGCCGCTCGCGCAGACCCAGCTGTTTCAGAAGAAGCTTGCCGACATGCAGACCGAAATTGCGCTGGGACTGCAGGCCTCGTTGCGTGTCGGTCGCCTTTTCGACGAGGGGCGGATGGAGCCCGAGATGATTTCTATCTTGAAGCGCAACAATTGCGGGAAGGCGCTCGACATCGCCCGCCAATCCCGCGACATGCATGGCGGCAACGGTATTTCAGAGGATTATCAGGTTATACGCCACATGATGAACCTGGAGACGGTTAATACCTATGAGGGTACGCATGATGTCCATGCGCTGATTCTGGGACGCGCTCAGACGGGTCTGCAGGCCTTTTTCTGAGGGTTCGCCGCTGGGTGGAGTTCAAGCTCGGAGCGGGGCACCGCGTTAAATCGGTTCTTCCGGTTTGACCGGGATGGCCGCGGCCACGTAAACAATGATCAGGCGCCATTCACTCGCAAGGCGATGGCCTGGGGTATATCGGCGTCGTCTATTGTCGGCGGCAGAGTGAAAGGTTCCTGATCGACGATCCTCCGCAAAAGGTTCCGGAGAATCTTGCCAGAGCGCGTCTTTGGCAATTGGTCGACAACGTAAACGGTTTTCAGTGCCGCCACGGCACCCAACTCGGCGCGAACAGCGTCGATCGCGAGCTTGGAAATTATCCCATCATCGGCCGAACCTCTGCGCGTGGTTACGAATGCAACAGGAACCATGCCTTTGACAGGATCTTTCGCGCCGACCAACGCGCACTCGGCAACATCAGGGAGTCGCGCCACAATCTCCTCCATCTGTCCGGTAGAAAGGCGATGGCCCGCGACATTGATGACGTCATCGGTACGTCCCATGATGTGGAGAAAGCCGGCGTCGTCGCGATAGCCGGAATCACCGGTTTCGTAGAAGCCGGGGAAACTGGCGAAGTTTTTGGCAAATCCGGCCGGGTTGTTCCACAATGTACGGAAGGCACCAGGCGGAAGGGGCGCGCGAATAACAACATTGCCATTTTCGCCATCGTCCACTGGACTGCCATAGTCATCGAGGATAGCAAATTCATATCCGGGCACCGCATGTCCAGCGCTGCCCGGTTTACGACGCAAGTCGCCTATGGCAAAACACGATGCAATGGCCGGCCATCCCAATTCGGTCTGCCACCAGTGATCAATGACCGGCAATCCACTTGCTCGTTCGAGCCAGGCGATGGTCGCGGGGTCAGCACGTTCGCCGCCAAGGAAGATCACACGGCAATCACCGGTGCCGATGTCCTTCAGGAATTTCGCTTCAGGGTCTTCCTTGCGAATCGCCCGAATGGCAGTGGGCGCGGTGAAAAAAGCCTTTGCCTTGTTGCGCACGATCGTCCGCCAAAAGGTGCCGGCATCGGGCGTTCCGACCGGCTTTCCCTCGAACAGGATGGCTGTCCCGCCAACCAACAGCGGGCCATAGACGATATAGCTGTGGCCCACGACCCAGCCGACGTCGGATGCAGCCCAGAAGGCGTCGCCCGGGCCAATTCCATAGACATTTGCCAAGGACCATGAGAGCGCCACCGCGTTGCCGCCGTTTTCTCTTACGACACCCTTAGGCGTTCCTGTCGTCCCCGACGTGTAGAGGATATAAAGCGGATCGGTCGCGCCTACCGGCGCGCAGGCAGGCTGAGGTTCACCGGCGGTGCGGCTGCGCAATTCCTGCCAGTCGATATCGTGGGCATGATCAAGATCGGCAGCCAGCCGGTCGCGCTGCAGAAGGACGACATGCTGGATACCCTGCAACGAAAGAGCAACAGCCTCATCGACCAGTGGCTTGTAGGCGATCGCCCGTGTGCCCTCTATCCCGCACGAAGCGGTCAGGATAAGCTTCGGTTTGGCGTCGTCGATACGCTTGGCCAACTCCGGCGCGGCGAATCCGCCGAACACCACGGAATGGATCGCCCCGAGACGCGCGCAGGCCAGCATCGCGAATGCCGTCTCAGGTATCATCGGCATGAAGATGACGACGCGATCGCCCTTGGTCACACCCAGCGCGGCTAGCATCGCTGCCACCCGCCCGGTTTCGTACAAAAGTTGCGAATAGGTGAAGGATCGTAGTGCGCCGGTGACTGGGCTGTCATAGGTCAGCGCTACCGCATCGCCACGACCAGCGTCGACATGCCTGTCTAGACAATTATGACAAGTGTTGAGGATCCCGTCGGAAAACCAACCCTTCTGTTCATCGTAAACAAGCCGGGGCTTAACGAACCAGTCGATCGCGCGCGCGGCCTCCGCCCAAAAACCCACCGGGTCTTCGGAGGCCCGACGATAAATATCACTATACTCCAGATTGCCTCGTCCGACCGTCATATCTAGTACTTTCTTGGTCTGATCACGCGTTGGCTCTGGGGCGGTACCCGCGTGAAACGGCGATCGCGCCGATGATTAGAAGGGCACCAATGAAATGATAGGATGCAATGCCTTCGCCAAGAAGCAGCATCGCAAGGCCCACACCCAAGACTGGCGGGAGGTTCATGTAGGCCCCGGCACGAACGGATCCGATCAGCGTCACCGAACGGTTAAAAAGAGCGTAAGCAACGAGCGAAGGGAAAACTCCGACATACAGTATGGCCGCCGCCAGTTTCATTGGCGGCATCGACAGGCCATTTCTGGCCAGCGTGGAGATGTAGGGAAGTGCCAGCGAGCCGGCGCCGATCGCGAACAGCGCCGCTAGCAATGAGAGGTGGTGTACAGCCGGAACCTTGCGAAGGAAGGTGGCATAAGCCGAATAGAGAAATACCCCTGCCACGGAAAGCAAGTCCCCGCGATTGACCGAGATGCCCCCTACTAGATTGAAGGGATGACCCTTGGTCACGATCCACATGATCCCCGCGAACGACATCGCAGCGCTTAAAGCGAGGAGGGGTAGCAGCCGCTCCCCAAACAGCACCGTCGGCATCAAAAGGATCATGATCGGCATGATCGATTGCAACAGCAGGTTGTTTGTAGCGGTAGTGTATTGCAGGCCGCTGTAGACGATGTAGGCAAACAGCCCGACACCGAAAAAACCGAGCAGCGTGACAAGGAGCCAGGAAGCACGCAGCGTTTGGACGTCAACCTTGAGATGACGCCAGGCGAAGGGTAGCACGCACAAAAAAGCGACCATCCACCGCCAGAATGCGAGTGACAAAGGAGACGCAAGGTCGCGCACCGCCCGCCCAATAATTGGGTTCATAGCCCAGCAGACGGACGCGACGCAAAGGAGCAAAGTCGGGGAGTTCCACATTGCTGGCGCCGAGCACCGGATAAAGGAGACGTATCGCGCAAAAGCACTCATGTCCTATCTCCTTGCTGAGCTATAGCATCTTGCAATTGCATTTTATTTTGCATACTGTGCATCGCGTTTCCCATATGATTTTGGGACGCCGCTGTCAACCAAGTGCGGATCCCAGTTTGGATCCGGACCGCATAAATCAGGGAAACGGCGTAAGATCTGTCGCCTTGGAAGCATCTCGATCATTTGTACCGTTGTGACGGTCACGCCGAGCGCGCAGATCATCGGCGCACCTACCAGCGGGTTACAGGAAATTGAACATGGCTCACTCTCGACAGCTTCACCTCGGCGCTTTCATGCGCCCAGTTAGTATGCATACAGGAGCATGGCGCTATCCCGGCGCGATACATGACGCCAATTTCAATTTTGCTGCCTTGAAGCGCTTCGCCCAGAAGCTTGAAGAGGGCAAATTTGACGCTTTTTTCATGGCCGATCACCTAGGCGTTCTCAATATGCCGGTTGAAGCCTTGAAACGTAGCCATACCGTCACGTCATACGAGCCTTTTACCTTGCTCTCGGCGCTTGCCGGGGTGACGGAACGGATCGGCTTAGTCGCTACTGCGTCGACAACCTTCGAGGAGCCATTCCATGTCGCGCGGCGGTTTGCGTCGCTCGATCATTTAAGCGGCGGACGCGCAGGATGGAACGTTGTTACGACAGCCAATCCCGACAATGGGAAGAATTTTGGCTATGAAGACCAGCCCGATCATGCTGCGCGATACGCCCGTGCGCGCGAATTTTACGATGTCGTTACCGGACTTTGGGATAGCTTCGCCGACAACGCATTTGTCCGCGACGCTGAAAGCGGCATCTATTTTGATCCGGATCGGCTCCATGTGCTCCGCCACAAGGGAGCGCATTTTTCGGTGCGCGGCCCACTCAACATCGCGCGCCCCGTGCAGGGCTGGCCCGTAATTGTGCAGGCAGGTGCTTCCGAACCGGGCCGCCAACTCGCCGCCGAGACGGCAGAAGCCGTGTTCGGGGCCGAAAACACGCTCGAAGGCGCCAAGCGCTTCTATGCAGACGTCAAGGACAGGATGAGAAGAGTCGGACGCGATCCCGGCCTTCTCAAGATTCTACCTGCCGCCTTTGTCGTGGTGGGCGATACGATCGAGGAAGCACGAGCCAAGCGAGCGCATCTTGACAGCCTGGTCCATTATGACAGCGGCATCCATTCGCTGTCGGGTGCGCTGAACTTTGACGTTTCGGGCTTTGATCCCGATGGCCCGTTGCCCGAAATTCCCGAAACGAATGCCAGCAAGACCGCTCGCGACAGATTGCTGGAGATGGCCAGAACACAGAATCTGACCATTCGGCAACTGGCGGCGACCGCTGGGAGTTATGCCGGTCTCGCGTTCGTAGGCACGCCGGCGTCGATCGCCGACGATATGGAGCAGTGGCTGTACGAGTCTGGGGCCGACGGCTTCAATATCATGTTTCCTTTTTTGCCTGAAGGGCTCGACCTTTTCGTGGATCAAGTCATCCCGGAACTTCAGCGGCGCGGCCTTTTTCGAACCGAGTATGAAGGCACGACGCTGCGTGACCATTTGGGCCTCCCCCGCCCAAGCAACCGCTTCTTCGACTGAATGCCGGAGATGCATATCTGGTAATAGGCAACCAGGAGCCATGATCGAGAAGTTTCGCCTAACCGTTGTATCCCGTTTAAATTTAACCGATGACGGATAGTTTCCCGAGCATGTTAGCTTACCGTGCTCGAGCGATGGGTTTCGATCTTTGCGGACTGAATTCATGACAATGGGCCGAAAGCTTAGGCAAGGAGATACTAATATGGCAGCTTATGTCGTCATCGTGACCGGGGAAATTTCGAATCCGGAGTTGATGAATCAATATAAGGAACAGGCTCAGTATCTGCTTGGGACGCAGGGCGTTTCGTTCATGGCCGGCCCGGTCGTCGCCGAAACTCTGGAAGGATCGCCTCCGAAGGGAGCAGTGATTATCCGGTTTGCTTTTCTTGAGGAGGCTCAGAGCTGGTACCGATCCGACGAATATCAAAAACTGGCTTCGATGAGGCTTTCTGCCTCTACCAGTGCGGCATTTATCGTTGAGGGCACCTGATCTTGGTGCCGGTCAAGAAGCGAGGCGGAGCCTGCCCGCCGACCGGTTCGGAAGGTTCGCTCAATTCTTGTATACTTGCTGCATTTTAGAATAGACTGCACCAGTCATTTGACCGCAACAAGATGTGGAGATGCGTGATGAAATCCATCCGAGCAGCGTTCCTGCCTTTGCTGCTTGCAGTTGCGAGCACCGCTCACGCTGCAGAAAATCCCGATGAGGCAAAGATTCTGAAGATCGAGCAAGACATGGCTGCTGCGCAGACCGCAGAGGAATTTTTGAAAGATTTCGCGCCTGACGCTGTGATGGATGCATTCTTTCCAGGCCAGGCCCGAGGCAGCAAAGCGGTGGCCACCGCGGCGACCACGCTCTTTGCGGGAACTAAAGATCTGCGAGCTACGATCCTTAAAATGTCTATCAGTACAGATCATGACATCGCCTATGCTTTCAGTACCCAGCGGGTCGTGTTCACCAATATCGCTATGAACAAAGTTCAGGACTGGGTTTTCCGGCAGGTCGACTGTTACCGCAAGGTCAACGGAAAATGGCTGGTTGTATACCACAATCTTTCGGTGCCATTCGATCCCACGACCGGTAAGGCGGTGTTTGACGCACCCGTTTAAGGTAACTGTGCCACCAGGTTCGTTTATTAGCCGCGTGGACGGGAAAGATGCGGCCTAAATCAAGGCAAGGATGATTGACCCAGCGATGAAAATTTCGAGCTTGTCCCTCAGTATCATGTCAGCGAAACGCCGGGTTTGATAGGTGGCGCGAAAGCCATAAAGACCAATTGCGATAACAGGACGGCCGCTGCGTCGGGTGCCGCGATTACCTGACGGTAAATGCATAAATTCGCCGATGCAGCGCTTTGTTGTGTGGTCCGATCCCGGTTGGCAGTTTGCCGCGAAAGACCGGCCAGCGCTGACTGGACTTGGCGTTCCGATTGCAGTTCGACCGCCTTCAGCGACGCGTAGACCTTGACCAGTTCAACGGCAGGATCAGTCTCCGGCGATCCGGCGATGCACAGGCGAACCCATCGCCTGGCGCTTCGCACGGGATGCACAAGGTTGTCATTGAGCGGCGATATTCTGTCAAGAAGCTCACTGATCTCGGAACTATCGAGCGCCACTTTGGAAACCTGAGCCGACCACAGGCAGAACAGCAACAGGTTGACATCGAAGCCATGTTTATCCTGCAACGCGAGGCACAGCGTGGACACGTGCGGCCTAGCATACAGATCCAGCGAGAACTGCCAAAATGCCGAGGCCGCTGTCTGGGCCATATTGGTCACCCCCACGCCGAACCAGACAAACGAATGCAGAGCATCACGCCCGCCCGGCAACCCGATGCCGGAACAACGGAAGCATCAGAAGGTGCGCGCGCCGAAATGTATTTCCATCATCGGGCGCATGACGTCCCAGCGCTCGAGCTGCGACCAATGGCCCGACCGGTCGAGTACGTACAGTTCGGCATGCTTCAGATGCTCTATAAGGTACAGGCTGGTGTCGAGCGGAACGATGCGGTCCTGCCTTCCGTGGAAGATCAAAACCTTATGCGGCATCTTGCAAAGCATCGACGGCGGCATATTAAGCCCCTCCATTCCCTGCTTCATCGAATCGATCATTTTGACCGCAGTCTTCATAATCTCGGGATCGGTGGCAATCTTGTACCTGTTACTGACGATCTCCTCCATGCCTTCGAATTTGTCGGCATCATGCGCGAAACTGTGCATCAGCTGGCGGTAACGGGACGGCCGAGGATCGGAATAAAAGGAAAGCAGACGGATTAGTTCCGGAGTCCGCGGGCCAGGTGCGCCGATCGACCCCATCAGGACCACACGATCGATACGGTCGGGCTCTTCGCTCATCATCTGCAAGGTGAGCGCACCGCCCATCGAGTTGCCGACGACGTGGGCCTTTTCGATCCCAAGCGCTTCAAGCAAGCCGAAACACTGTTCAACTCGCGTTCCGATCCACGCCATTACGTTGTCTGGCCAAGGATCAGGTATAACTGACTGCCCAAAGCCAATTAGGTCGGGCGCGATCACGAAGAAATTCTCCGCCAAGTCGGGCATGAGGTGGAGCCAGTTGGAACCGGCATGGGCACCCGGCCCTGCTCCATGCAGCAGAAGAATAGCAGGCTTGCTCCGGTCGCCGGCAAGCAGGGTGTGAGAAGTCAGTCCGCGACCGGTTATTTTCTCTTCTCTCACGCTCGTATCGCCTGCCATCATGCCTCTCCTCCAAATCAAGTGTCGTTCTGCCAAGTACGGTCTGTTCTGCCGCCGGGCTATAGACTAGCGTTTATAACTGTGCAATGCGTTTGCCAATACAGATCGGGGATGAGGAGCAATTTATGGACCGCCGCAGTGACGGACCCGGCATGGTCGGGGCGGGTCTCAGCGAAGCCGAAGTCGGCGTTTTTGCGGCTGAACTCGATCAGGCCGAACAGTCGCGTCAGCAGATCCGCCAGTTCTCACAGCGCTGTCCGGAAATGTCCATTGCCGACGGCTATCGCATCAGCAAACGATGGGTAGACCTTAAGCTCGCGTCTGGGAGAAAGGTCATCGGCCACAAGATTGGTTTGACGTCGCGAGCGATGCAGCAAGCTGCCGGAATTACCGAACCCGATTACGGCACACTGCTCGATGATATGGTGTTTGAGCAAGGAAGCGACGTGCCTTGTGAACGGTTTATCACTCCCAAGGTCGAGGTCGAGCTTGCTTTCGTGCTGGGCAGAAGGATCGAAGGGCCCCGCGCGACCATCTTTGACGTACTCCGGGCGACCGAATATGTTATTCCCGCAGTGGAGGTAATTGACAGCCGCACCTTTCCTACTGACCCCGAAACCGGGGGGCGTCGCAAAGTGCAGGACACTATAAGTGACAACGCCGCCAACGCCGGGATTATCATGGGAGGGTTGCCGATGCGACCTGACAAGATCGACATGCGCTGGGTCAGTGCGCTGCTGACCCGGAACGGTGTGATCGAGGAGACTGGGGTTGCTGCGGGCGTGCTCAACAATCCGGCAATCGGCGTGGCGTGGCTAGCCAACCGGCTCTCGCCATGGGGCCAGACGCTCGAGGCGGGCGAAGTGGTGCTCGGTGGTTCGTTCACCCGCCCTGTCGAAGCCCGCCCGGGTGATGTGTTCAGCGCCGATTTCGGGCCGTTGGGTGCCATAGGCTTCCGGTTTATCTGAGGCAGGGCGATGCTGACACCGCAAAACCACTTCAAGAATAAACTCAGTGACGGCTTGCCGCAGCTCGGCTTCTGGCTCGCGCTCGCCAATCCCGACATCGCGGAAATCTGCGCAGGTCTTGGCTACGATTGGGTTCTGATCGATGCCGAGCACGGCGCGCAGACGCTGCCAGGGATTGCCCATCAACTGCGCGCGGTTGACACCGTATCGGACTGCTCAGCAATCGTGCGCGTTCCTGGCCACGATCCGGTGACGATCCACCAGATCCTGGACCTAGGTGCACAGACGATCATGGTTCCGATGGTTAATAACGCAACGCAAGCAGCTTCAATCGTAAAGGCTTCGCGCTATCCGCCGGACGGCGATCGCGGGATCGGTGGTGCGCGTGCCGCACGCTGGGGCCGCTTTCCCGCTTATGTGGCAGACGCGAACGAGCAACTGTGTATCATCGCCCAGATCGAGACGGCCGAAGCGATCAAGAATCTCGAAGCCATTGCGGCAGTCGATGGCATTGATGCACTGTTTATCGGCCCTGCTGATCTGGCTGCCTCGCTCGGCCTGCTCGGGCCCGCTAACGCCTCAGCTCTCGCCCAGGCCACCGGAGCGGCTCTCGACCGAATTCGGGCCACCGGCATTCCCTGCGGCATCCTGTCGCGCGATGAGCGTCTGGTGCAGCAATATTTGGAAGGCGGTGCCCGGTTCCTAGCGGTGGGTATAGACTCTTTCACTTTGGCAAAGGCCGCAGGAGACCTTGCGCGGGACTGGCGTTGCCGCATCGATACAGCGGTCGCTGGTGCAAAATGAAGCAGTGTGACTGGCGCTCCGCACAAAGCGAAGCATCTGGAAAGCCGCTTGCCGGCATCAGGGTGCTTGAGCTTGCCAGGATCCTTGCCGGGCCATGGTGCGGGCAACTGCTTGCGGATCTCGGCGCCGAAGTGATCAAGATAGAGCGCCCTGGAAGCGGAGACGACACCCGACATTGGGGGCCACCCTTTGTAATGTCCGACGGTGGCGATAACCTTGGCGCGGCCTATTTTCATTCGGCTAATCGGGGGAAAAGGTCCATCGCGATTGATATCACAATCCCCGAGGGTCAGGCTGCCATCCGCCGTCTTGCGGGAGGGGCCGATATCATGATCGAGAATTATAAGGTCGGGGGGCTGGCGAAATACGGACTTGATCATCCCTCGTTGTCAGCGCTTAATCCACATCTCATTACTTGTTCTATCACCGGGTTTGGGCAAACCGGGCCATATGCTGCCCGCCCGGGATATGACTATATCGCACAAGCGATGGGCGGGCTCATGTCGATGACCGGTGAACCGGAGCGCGAGCCGCAGAAGGCCGGGATCGCTGCCGCCGATCTTTTCACCGGGGTCTACAGCGCGGTGGCAATTCTGGCAGCACTGAACCGGCGTCGCGAAATGCACGTCGGCGCACATATCGATATGGCGCTGCTAGATACCCAAGTCAGCGTCATGGGTAATCAGGCGCTCAACTGGATGACCTCGGGAGTAGTGCCACGCCGGGTAGGCAATGGCCACGCTAATTTGGTACCCTATCAAGCGTTCCCGACCCGTGATGGAGATCTGATCATCGCAGTCGGGAACGATGGCCAGTTTGCTGCGCTTTGTCGTGTACTGAACGTGACACTGCACGAAGATGAGCGGTTCAGCAATAATCCACAAAGGATCCGCAACCGCGTGGATTTGATCATAGCGCTCGAAGAGATCACCGCGAAATGGAGCCGGGACGATCTCTTCGAACGGCTCGATGGTGCAGGGATTCCTGCAGGTCCGATCAATGAGTTGGACGAGGTATTTGCGAACCCGCAGGTTATCGCGAGAGGCATGGCGATTGAACACGATGGTAAGCCCGGGGTGGCCAGCCCTATCGTAATCGATGGGGTGAGGATGGTTGCCGACGATCCCGCCCCCGGCGTTCCCGAGAACGTCAAATTCGACTTCTAAATAGGATAAGGTCGAGCGGGGCGAGTGCAGGTCGCATGGGTGCCCCGAGGCGATTAGCTGGGCACCCGCAAAAACCGGCGTTTTGTTGCTGCCGTTGCGGTGATGACGGTATGAGCGCGGCGCTGGGCGCTCTCGCGGGCGGCTTTCGGTCACCGGATAGGACATTTCACATAGCCGTTTCCGGGTTTCAGGGCAGATTCATGCTTTGACGGCGCGTCGTTCGTGGAAGATCAGGCGGTTGAAGTTATAGGCCAGATTGGCCAATGTCAGTTTCGCCTCAGCCCGCTTGATTCCGATGGTGCGGATGAACAGCCCGAACCGGTTTTTCTGATGCGCGAACACATGCTCGATCCTGGCACGGATCGCGGACTTGCGGCATTTGCGCGGGCGGTGGCCTTGGGCATGGACTTTCCTTGGGCTTGCGACGGTGGATGCGACTGGTCAGCATACGATCGGCTAGCCATACCGGCGGTCGATGCTGATATGGCTTTTATACCCGAACACCGGCAAGGCGACATCGGCAGCGGCTTGCAATCCTTATAGCGCACCTTCCCGCCGATCCTGAGCGTCCAGCGCGCATCTGTGTTCCTTTTGTGCCGCCTTGGCCGGGTTATCAGTCAGATATCCTGCGCCGACTCGCCATCCTTGATGGCCTGCCGCTCGTCATCGGTGTTGCGCTGCTTGGGTGCTGGCACCAGGCTGGCATCGATGATCTGCCTCGACATGCCGATGTAGGCCTTCTTGTGCAGTTGCCAGTCGAAGGCCTTCATCACCCGCATGAGCGTCCCGGTCTCCGTCATCCGGTTGCGAAAGTGCCGGATGGTGTTTCGTCGGGGGTGCGATCGCCGAGCGCAAAACCCAGAAACCGCATCCAGCTCAGCCGGTGGCCGGATCATATACTCCATCCGGGCATCGGAGAGATTATGTTGGGCCTGCATAATCAGGATCTTGAACATCGCGGCAGGGTCAAACGGCGGACGACCGCCCGTGCTGCTATCGCCATAACTCAGCCCATCGACCAGCCAGACCCGCAAATACTCAAAGTCCACGGTCCGTTCCAGAACATCAAGCGGATCGTCATGACGGCTCAGCATCTCAAGATGGTCATGCAGGCTGAAAAGAGACTCGGGGTCCATGGATCATTACTTCCGATGCCTACCCAATCAATGAATCACGAATGCCCCAAATCCGCCAGAGTTTTTGCGGGGGTCCAGCTTCAGTTGCACATCGTAATCAGCCGGTGCCTTCGTCAAAGTCGATTGTGTCGATTCAGGCCCTAACCCACCTGAGAAAAGCGCGGAGAGTCGACCTCTGTTGCATATTGTACATTGCGTTTGCTAGCAAACCGGTGCAAAGGGCCGTTGTCAAGGTTCGAAGTCGGCACCAGAGGCGGGAAGCATTCGTTCTGCGCTTATTCGCCGAATATAGAATGCATGTAAGCTGACACTTGAAATTAAGTTGCAGCTAAAAAGTGGGGAGAGATGTCGTGAAACGGGAATATAACAAGAGTCGTTTTGTGTTGTTTTCAGGTGCTTGCATGGGCGCAATGCTTTGCTCATCGGCTTCGATCGCACAGGATGCTGCTGGGGAAACGCCTCAGGCTCCAACTACGGGCTCTCAGCTTGCCTCGACGCAGCAACAAGAACCGGCTTCGGCGTTCGGGGACATCGTAGTTACCGCCACCCGTCGGGAGGCGCGCCTTCAGGATGTGCCGGTCGCAGTCACCGCCATTACTGGAGCCGGCTTGGCGGCAGCGGATGTTTCGACCCTTCGTACATTGACCCAAGTGGTTCCCGGATTCATCGGCAGCCGCAACATGGGCGTGTTCCAACCGGTGATCCGCGGGGTCGGTTCGACCGGCATCTCGATCGGTGACGAGCCAAATATCGCGACATATGTTGACGGCGTTTATCAGCCCGAATCGGCAGCGAACTGGATTGATCTGGTCGAAGTCGAGCGCGTCGAGGTCTTGCGCGGTCCGCAAGGTACAACTTTTGGACGCAACGCAACTGGCGGTCTTATTAATGTAATCACGCCTGACCCGAGTTTTGATTTTCGTGGCAAGGCCTCAGTTCGAGTGGGCCGTATGCGCAATGATGCCGGAGACTACGACGCGCGAATGTATGTTACGGGACCGATCAGTGAAACGGCGGCGCTCGACTTCGCCTCGCTCTTCCGTAAGAACGATGGTTATATCAAGGACCTTGTGCGCGGCGGAACGCTGGGCGGTCAGCGGGTCATCGACCTCCGCAGCAAACTTCTGCTAAAACCAGCCGACAATGTCAAGGTGGTTTTGACCGGAGAGTTTTTCGATCAGCAGAGCACGACAAATGCCCCACAACCGATCGATGGAAACACCTTAGGTCGAGCATTTCCGGGTGTAATTCTGCCGCGCGGCCCTTGGGAAGCCTCGCTTACCCGCGTTCCAGTACTTGACTTACGCAGATGGACTGCGGCGCTACATGTCTCAGTCGATCTGGAAACCGTGAACCTTGAATCGACAAGTGGTTTTCTCAATCTCCGTTGGTACCAAGAAACTGACTCCGATGCTTCCAATGTCGACATTGGCAACTTTCCTGCTTTATTCGCTACAGAATCTGGAAGCTCTGAGCTCAAACTGAGCTCTACAAACGCAGGCCCGTTTCAATGGCTTGTCGGCGGATATTTCTATCAGTTCGGTGGCCACGCGGACCTTAGCCCGTTTGCGACGACAACGCCGCCAAGTCCCCTGGTAGGTCCGCACCTTCAACCCGAGCTCTCGGGTCGTTCATTTGCTGGTTTCGGCGAGGGAACTTACGAGCTTTCTGGCGGCCTTTTCATTACGCTTGGCGGACGTTATACAACCGAAAAACGCAGCTTTACGCAAATTCTAAACGGAAATACGGTCGCAAACGACGTCAGCAAAACATTTAATAAGTTCAACTACAAGGTCGGGGTTCGGTACGAAATTACATCACGCACGAATGTTTATGCGACTCACAGCACGGCTTTCAAGAGCGGCGTCTACAACATGGCTGCGACGTTGAGCACTCCGGTTCTTCCTGAAGAAATCACTGCCTATGAAGTGGGCTTGAAAACTGACCCCCTGCCCTGGCTACGTATAAACATTGCTACTTACTACTACGACTATAAGAACCTTCAGCTGCAGGCCCGGGCGGCTAATAGCTCTGCATATATTCTTCAGAATGCTGGCAACGCTGAGATTTACGGTGGAGAACTAGAGACCTTCATTTCTCCGGTCGACGGCCTCAAGCTTCGTGCTGCTGTCGCCTACACGCACGCCCGGTACCAAGATTTCACGGCGGCGCAGGGCTTCATTCCCCGGGGTAGCGGCGGCAACATCGTCGCCACGACGGATGCCTCTGGCAACGTGATGACTCGTGCACCTAAGTGGTCGGGTAACTTTGGGGCGGATTATACAACCGCGATGGGTGGAGGTACATTTGGCGCAGGCGCAAATCTTTCCTGGAGTTCGCGCGTATATTACGATTTCCTGAACATTTTTTCTCAACCCTCCTACACACTTACGAACGCCTCGATTTTCTGGACCCCCGACAGCCAGGCCTGGAAGGCGAGCTTGTGGGTCACCAATCTGACTAACGAAAAAGTCTTCCAGACTATTCGCCCGGGTGCCTTCAGTACCGACGGTTTCTACGAGCAACCGCGTAAAATAGGTGCTTCGTTCGAGGTTCGATTCTGACATTGCGAAATAACGAGAATGTTTGACAGGCGCGGTTGATCCTAGCGTTGAGCAACATCGATCGTGAAAAGATTTGAGAGCGCTTTAACAGCCTGGTGACTCCGTGACGAAGAGCGGGCGATCCGAGCACCCGCTCTTCTCCTTTGAGCAAGAGTAATTATGTCGCGATCTGTCAGCGATCTTTGGCCAACCCTGCTACCAGTTTTAGGGGTTTAGCAGATAGGGCTATTCAGGCTACCTCAACTCGATTTCGGAAGCGAGAAGGCCGAGGCGAAGCAAGGTCAAGTGCCGCCGGGCTAAAAGATGCGTAGTAACAGCAATAGAACCACGGTCGATCGGACGACGTAATCCCGCCGTCATTTCGAAGGAAAATTAATAGGGATGATGAACTAGTTAAAACATGTTAATCGACATTTCTTATCGAAAGAATATTACCTTGAGCGAGACGGCAGATCCTGAGGTTTCCGGTCAGAAACTAAGGTTGAGATCCGGTATTGTTTACGCAACTTTGGCCTATCTGATCTACGGAGCCATGCCGTTTTACATGAAGCAATTGCAGGCAGTGCCGCCGAGTCAGATCATGGCACATCGTGTCCTATGGTCGGTTTTTCTTTTAGCAATTATCGTCAGCGTGCTCGGGCGATGGACCTCGCTACGCCGGACGATTGATATGCGTCTGGTCGGGTTGTTTGCTGCGACTGCGGCGCTCATTGGAGTGAACTGGCTCGTGTATATTTGGGCCGTTCTGAACGATCGTATACTCGAGACCAGTCTCGGTTTTTTCATAACTCCTTTGATAACCGTGGTTCTTGGCGTCGTGGCGCTGGGCGAACGCTTGACGCGGCTTCAAACATTTGCCGTCGGCCTGGCTGCTGTGGGTGTAATCGCCCTTGCTGTTGGAAAAGGCCCCAACAGCTTGTGGATCGCGATGGTTCTGGCATTTACATTCAGCACCGCTGGCTTGATCCGAAAGGTTGCTCCTTTGGATCCGCTTTGCGGCCTTCTGATCGAAACATCTCTCATGGCACCGCTAGCGATGGCGTGGCTATTTCTAAGTTCCCAAAACGGGATACCGGTGTTTGGCGGCGACACATCTACCAACGTACTATTGATTTTTACTGGATTCGTAACGGCGGTACCGCTGCTGCTTTTCTCAGTCGCAGCCAAACAGATGCCATATTCGCTTGCAGGCCAATTCCAGTACATTGGCCCGTCGCTCCAGTTCCTGCAGGCCGTCCTCTTATTCCATGAACCTTTCGGTCTTTTGCACCTGTTCACGTTCGGATCCATCTGGTCGGGATTGATCTTCTTCGCTGTGGACGCTGTGCGTGAACAAAGAGCATCCCGATTTTGAAATTGCTATGGGAACGTCCATTGTAATAGCGCTGTCGACCCCAACCGTGCCTAGGTCTTCAACTAGATTATATACTTTGTACCTTGTTCTGAAGTGCCCTATCAAAGTAGCGAAAAAGTAGTTCATGGGAGGAATGAATATGAAACTGGTTCGGTACACTGCGAACAGAATTACCAGGTTGGGCAAAGTCGTGGGCACCAATGTTGTCGATCTAAGTGCGATAGCGCCGCATGGCTCAATGCGGCAGTTGCTGAACGATCTGCCCGAGATCCGCGGCTCAATTGAAGCGGCAGATGAACCGGCGCTCCCGCTGGAGAGCGTCATTCTCGAAGCCCCAATCACCGATCCGCAGAAGTTTCTGGCGATCGGTATGAACTATCAAGCGCATGCGCAAGAGGCGATCGCAGCTGGTATACCCGTGCCAACAAGCCAGCTGTGGTTTAACAAGCAGGTGTCGTGCATCACTGGCCCAGCATCACCGATCGTTTATCCGGCTGTTTCGAATGCGTTGGACTATGAGGCCGAGCTTGCTGTAGTGATCGGCAAGCGTTGCCGCAATGTGCTGCCAGAAGATGCACGTTCAGTGATCGCTGGCTACACCGTCGCCAATGATGTCTCGGCACGCGACTGGCAACACCGCACACCCACTTTCACGCTCGGTAAGTCGTTTGACACGCATGGCCCAATCGGTCCGTGGATCATAACCGACGACGAAATCCTTGATCCACACGCACTAACGCTCCGCCTCACGGTCAATGGTGAAGAGCGGCAGTCTACCCTGACCGGCGACATGATCTACAACATTTACGATCAGATCGCTTATCTGTCGCAGGTAATGACTCTAGAACCCGGTGACATCCTATCGACGGGCACGCCATCGGGTGTAGGCGCGGCAACTAATGGCCTGCTCAAAGTGGGCGATGTGGTCCGCGTTGAGGTGTCAGACGTTGGGGTGATCGAAAATACGATCGTCAGCGACGGCTGATCGTTTCTTTCTGCTTCACCTACCCAGTCGATCAGCTTTCCGAGTTCGTCCAGCGATGATGGAACCCCTAGTGCGCCCAGCAAAGCCAACCTGCTCCTGAACAATCGAACCGTGGGCCACGTCCAACCCTCCTCTAGGGAACTTCGATTGAAATAGCGCTGTCTACCCCAACCGTGCGCAGGTGGGCACCTCCAAAAACCCCTCGCATTTGATCGCCTGATCTGCTTCATTGGGTCTGACAGGAGGCAGAGATGCGTCATGCCCAACTTGAACAGTGCTTTTGGAAAAGGCATTTTTGTTCAATGACATGCACGCACCGGCGCGAGTATTACCACTACATTTTTGAGTTTGGTTGAGCTTGCAGAGGCTCAGGTTCGCGGCGGCAGTTCGCTGATATTGGCCGGCAGCGCGATGCCGGTTGCCTTGAAGACATTCCCCACCTGGCCCGAAACGTGGGTGCGGGTGGTAATGAC
>NZ_JAHRGM010000034.1 GCF_019097845.1 Sphingobium sp. AS12
TTTTCTGCAGCCTCAAAACATTCCGCCGGATCGCTACCCGGTACGAAAAAACTGACGAGAGCTACCGCGCTATGATCAATCTCGCGGCCTTGAAAATCGCTATGCGCTAATGTCCACAGGCCTTAGACAAACCAGGACTTGGCGATTTGATCGACAGGAATTCGGCGACCTTGAGGGAAGCTTTTCAAGTGCAGAGCGGTAAAGCTACGATCTTGCCCGCTGAAATCGATATCCTGTGCTCCCCCGAGGATGACCGCGTTCTACAATCGCCTACACCTCCCCGGCCCTCACAGTCAGAAAACACCATCTCAATATCGAGGTGGCGCCATGGCGAGAACGTCGTGGGCGATGTTTTTCGCGGACAGGGATATGATGTCGAGGACCACAGCCGACAAAATCTTGGTTATGACCTTTTGGCTCGAAGAGGGGATGAGACCTTCTACGTCGAGGTTAAGACAATCAGCCGGGCTGGCGAACCCTTCATCCTCACAACTAATGAAGAAGTTGTAGCGCGAGAAAAGGGTAATCAATACCTGATTGCCCTTCAGCGCGAAATACCAGGGTTCGTCGAACTCGCGATTTTGCGTAATCCGGCCGCAACCTTGAAGCTGGACCGGCAGTGCCGACAGTGGGTATGGGAGTGTTCTACATATAGTTACAATCCGCGAAAATTCTCTACTTTATGATCTTTGCGACGATCTTGATGTCGACCGGGAAGCCTTTTGAATAAACTGTATCATCAAGCGTCTCAATTCCGTAGAAATCATTCGAACTAAAATAGACTGTCGATGTCCCACAGACTTGGCGATTCGAATTATAGCAGTTGATTTTTATCTCTACGTCGTGTTCGATCGTGCTGCCGCCTCTGGCGGTGATTTCTCCCATAATACTAACCTTATATTCACCATCGGCGTCGGCTTCGTCATTGACCGAAACCATCAAACCACTGATCTCGATTCCAGCGCGCTCTTCAAGCATCTCAAGCCGCTGTACGCAGTGAGTTATTTCTTTGAATGGCATTTTACGTCCTCTGATAGATTCGGATGTTGAGGCCTAGATCGTGGAGCGACACATTATCCAATTTGTCACTCAACATACTCCTTCGCGCGCCTTTAGATTTTTGCAACAGGAAGATTAAGGTACGTTTAGGCAGCTTCTGAAGGACCAGTGTCTTTCTGCCCGGACGGCCATGCCTGGGCAGCGCAAAACATAGTATTCCAAAAAAGGACCGTGGTTAGATCAAAGCAGCAGTCAAACTTGCGCAGGACCGGTTTTGGCGGTGAGATGGCGCTCAGGCAGCGACGTTGGAACGTCGCAAGCTAGTCTCCTGCCGCTACCTGTGTTCAAATCGCCATTTGCGATGACGGCAGCATCTGTCGTGTCACAATCCCATCTTGATGCCTGCGAAAATATGATTCGCTGAAACGATGGAGAATATTATGGCAAAACGATACATCAGAGCGACAGGCAAAAATTCGCAGGGCGACATCACAAAGCTCTGCAACTCTGGAGAAATCTGGTCCCCAAGGGCCAAGGCGGACGCGATCAGCGATATCGAATCCGGCACCCACGAATATTGGGTGAATTGGACGCACTATCCGGAAACCAAAATCCGAGTGGTGAACGGTACAACCGGAAAATACTTACGTACCGATCGCGACACGACATCGAAAAATAATCTCGACGACCTTCCGGACTGCTGATGCCGGGATAAGGGGTCTGGAGGGGCTTCTCTCCGGCCCCACATCGTCATGGCATCGATGCAAAGTCTGATCGGCGATATGCGTTCACCATCGAAATAAGCTCGGGTGGAGATATCACCTCAACCGCGTCTCCCCACATGTATAGGTGCCAGCACATTTCGAGTAGGCCGGACGCGCGAAATCTAACAAGCAGTGATCCGCCGGGCTCATGCTCAACGATCTGGGATGGATGAAAAAGAAAGCCTTCCGCACGCGAGGCGGCGTTAGCTGCAAAGCGCCACGCCACGTCGTGTATGCCATCTTCTTGTTGGTAGGAACCGAAGCATCGCTCCGCATGTGTGTCGAGGTCGAAGCCTGACTTGCGAACAAACGATTCCGGCAGCACTACAGCCTCTTCAATGGCATCGACGCGGAAATGTTGGATCCCGCCGCCGACCTTTTCGAGATCAACAGCAACCAAATATCGGCGTGCGCCCAACAGCAAGCCGTGTGGCGCAACGGTTCGCTCGCGAGAGACGGCATCCTTCCAGCCGCGATAGCGTATGCGCAGCCGGGATGTGCCTTTGAGGGCAGTTGAAATGGCCAGGTCGATTGTTTCCCGCCCAACGGGTCTTGGCCCAGGGCGCGTCGCATGGCCGAGAGCCACCAAAAGGGCTTCTTCGTCCGCTTCGATTTTGCGGCTGCGCTCACTTGGGATCAGCGCTAAAATCTTGGCATGTAACGAGCGCAATGCTTGCACCTGATCGGCACCAGCGCCGTTTGTAAGCATTTCTTCCGCTAGGGTCAGTGCCGCGAGTTCTTCGGCTGTCGGCACGAGCAATGGTGCGATGGCCTTGTTAGGAAGTCGCCAGCGCGTCTTGCCCGATTCCTCGTCGCGGAAATGATCTAACTCAGGGAAACGTTCTCGGAGCGCCGCAATGACGCGCTGCGATGTCCGATAGTCTCGCTCCAAAATTTCGGATATTTCTTCAAGGCTGATACCTCGTGCGCTTGCTGCATGCGCAGCGATAGTCAGGAGGTCGATCGCATTGCGATAAGACATCTTAAACCCTTACCATGCGACAGGATCTGTCGTCCGACTGCATTATGCGAGACATGAATGATGCAGTCCAGCGGACCTCGGTCCGCAACAGGGGGAATCGATGCGGAACGACAGGGATAAGAGGACATTTGCCCAGAACGATCTCAAGCGCTCCGTAATCGACGCATTTACGCTTCTTGCGCGACAGTTCCGTGCTGTTGATTCAGTACGCGGCTCTAATTTTCCAAAACCTGGGCTGGCGCAAAAGATCTCGATGCTGAAAGATCATGAGGGGGCGAGAAATGTTTGAGGATTGTTACTTAAGGTTCGGCACCGGCCCCGTAAAAGGCTGCCTCCCGCTTACCGCCGAGCTGCTTTCCAGCTTGTACGCTCTGCCCCACCATACTGAAGCCGACCTTGCAGCGGTCTTGGACCGCGCGAGCGGCGACTGGCCGTGGAGCGCTAGTCTTTCCGTTGCCCCGCGTGAAACAGCACAAGTAGTCGGAGAGGCCCTGCGCGCAGTGATGTTGGCTGCGCCAGGTGACAGCCCTGACGGGACCGACATCAACGCCCTGGCCGACGGAAGCCGTGCCCGCATTCATCTAGAGGCGCTGTTAAGGCTCTGGCGCGAGCAGCGTGCGGCCATGCCCGCCGATATCGCCACCTTGCACACATTTCTTGCCTGTGAAGCAGACGATGTGCTGCAAAAGGTCGCGTTGATTGCGCCGCCGCATGATCCGGCACGCAGCCAACTTGAGCAATCGGTGATCAATCTCCTGGCGCAGCAACACGTCGTTTGCGGTCAAGATGATCCCGATTTTATACGGCTAGTTGGCGAACGATGCGCCCCGGCGGCTGCCGTTGATACATTGCTTGGCCATATCCAGCGCGGGCTGCTGTCACCATCTGCAACGACGATACGCCCCGATGACAGTTTCGCAGTTCTCACCGTTCGCGACAGCCTAGGCGAATGTGAAGCAGCCGTGACGATTATTCAGCGCTGGCTTCGCCAAGATGATATGCTTGCCCCGGCCGATATCGCAGTCATCGTGCCCAATGACGGCGCCCACGCGGCCCAACTGCGCAGCCTTGCTGACGATGCGGGACTGCTGCTGCAAGGCCTCCCAGCCAGCGCGTCTGCGCGGAATATCGGGGCCGAGACGGTGTACCTGTTCCTCTGCTGTCAACGCGATCCAGTGCCTCAGATGGCACGAGCCTCGCTGCTCGCCTCGCCGATACTGCCCTGGCCCGCGGATTTGGGCCGCCGCATGGCGCGCCGGGTAATGCAAGGCAGGGGCTATTGGGCCGCCGGTCTCGATGTTGATACCAAGGGTACGGAACTTGTCCGCCTGCTCACGAGCCCCGGCGCATCCACCAACAAACAGCTTTGCGGGCGACTCAATGCGCTGCGCAAGCTTCTCGGCTCATCCGACTCACGTACAGAGCGCGACATTGGCGAGGCCAAGAGTCATATTAGCTTGCTGCTCAATTCGTTGAGCAATGCCGATATGGACGCGGCACCGAACTGGGAGAGCATCCTTAAGATGGCTTCCTCCTACCGCCTTGAACGTGCGCCACGCGGATCGCTGTACCCAAATGCGATAAGCGTGCTGCATGCCTCCGAAATGCCCCGGCGACGCTTTTCAAAAATGATCGTCACCGGGTTCAACGAGGGCGCTTACCCCGTCCCTAGCCCTCGCAACCCGATTTTTCTCGATAGTGAACTCAACGCGATTGAGAAGCTTTGCGGGCTAACAATGCCCACACGCCGGGGTCGCCTCGATAAAGGCCTCGCCCGCTTTGCCCGCCAACTGGGTGCAGTACGGGACGAGGTGGTGATGCTGTGCGCCGAGCGCGATGGTTACGGTAAGGCGCTGCTCCCCGCATCAAGCCTGGCTTTGATTGCCCGTCTTGTCGACGGCGTGAAGGATCCCGAAGATTTCCTTGCTTCGCTTGGCGCAGGGAAAGCATTGGTTTGGGAGCAGCTGATCGATTGGGTAGAGCCGGTCGAACGTAAGATGGTTGTGCGTGTGGATCCGCCTTTCAATTATGAGCTGGGCCGAAATCTGCTCCATCTGCGCATCAATGAAGAGGGCAAGCCGCGCCCGCAAAGTCCAAGCCGACTTGAAAAGCTGCTTGTTTCTCCGTTGGCTTGGGCGCTGGGCGAACTGGATGCAGAGCATGTGGGCTGGGCACCCGAAGCGCTCGATGTCCGGCTGCGCGGCACCTTAGCCCACGGTGTGTTCGAGCGCCTCTTCAAAGCCGGCGAACCGATCTGCGATCCTGGCGAAGTGGCCGGTCTTGTGCCGACCCTGTTCGATGAATGCGTTTCCCTTGATGCCCCCTTCATGGCGGGAACGGCCTGGGCGATGGAACGTGAAGCAATTATCGGCGACATCGTGCGTTCTGCGCAGAGCTGGGCGACAACGCTCAGGAACTGGGGTGCCACGGTTGTCGCCAACGAGTTCTGGCTGGAGGGTGAGATCATGGGGCATCCCGTTCACGGGATGGCCGATAGCCTGCTCCAACTAGGAAATGGACTCCCGGTGATCGTTGATCACAAGAAAAGCTCGTCAGGCAAACGGCGTCGGCGCATGGAGGCGGGCTGCGATCTGCAAGTCGAACTCTATCGACAAATGCGGGTAAAAATCACGTTGTCCGAAAATGAAGAGCCGGGTCCCGCAAGCACGGTCTTAGCGGAGGCTGGCGGTAAGGTCGGTGTGGCCTACAACATGATGAACGATGCAGGCGTGCTGGTGAACGGCATCGACGGGCATGGCTCAACGGGGGTCGAAGTGTTCGATACTGAAATCTCGCACCGCGCGATGAAGGAGTTGGAGCGCCGCTTCGAGGCACTGCGACTTGGGCAATTGCACACCAATGCGAGCGGGGACGAGAAGCATTTCGACAAGGTGACAGCGTTGGGCACCTATGCTTTTGACGACAGCCCGTTGATCCGGGCCTTCATGCGCAACGATAGTGCGCCGTCTGCCTTTGCCATGGAGAACGAGGATGACTGACATTGCCATTGTCCCGGCAGGCGCTGGCGCGGGTAAGACCCACCACATCAAAACCACGCTTGGTCAGTGGGTCAGCGCTGGGGATGTTGCCCCACGCAAAATCCTAGCCGTCACTTTCACCGAAGCCGCCGCTGGCGAACTGCGGCAGCGCATTCGCACGGAACTGCTAGCTGCGGGCAATATCGAGGCAGCCCTTGAGGTCGAACAGGCCTATGTCACCACAATCCACGCTCTGGGCCAGCGACTCCTTGGCGAGCATGCCTTGGCGCACGGGGCATCCCCCCATTTGCGCCTCATCGAAGAGGCCGAGCAAGATCTGCTTCTGCGTCGCTGCCTCGAGGCAGCTCCTACAATTGGACAAATGGCAAGTAACCTTGCAGCACATGGCTACAGCTTTGAGTTCAACAGCGGAGCTAGTGCGGAAGAGGTATTTCGCAAAGCGTTCCTAAAACTTGTTGAAACACTGCGCACCTTAGGTCCACGCGGGTGCGATCCCGTCTTAGCTGAGCAGGCTGCGCAATCTGTATATGCTGCCTACGGCCCCGTTACGGGAACAAATGCGGACACGGCTGACGCTTTGCGCCGCTCGATCGACGCGTTGCTGCACGCTTTTCCTGGCTCGATCGCGAGCAGCGTCACCGCCAAAACAGTTAAGTCTGCTCTGCGCGATGACCATAAAGCTCTGCTCGCAGCGCAGCGCTCGCTACTGCGGGGAGAAAAGGACTGGAAGGTTTGGGAGAGGCTGCGCAAGCTGCAGCTTTCAAATAGTAGAACAAAACTGCCCGAAGAATATGAAGCGCTAGCGGGCGCAGTTCTTTCGGTTGCTGATGCCCTGCCTTGCTTGCCTGGCCCGCGCGACGATGCCATGCATCATGCACGCGAACTTGTTCGCGCTGCGCAACAGGTGATGACCGATTATGGTCATGCCAAGGCCGCGCTGGGTGTAATTGACTACGGTGATATGATCACCAATGCGGCGGCGATGCTGGCCTCACGCAGCGACGTAACGGAAGCAATTCTGGCCGAGATCGATTGCGTGGTCATTGATGAATTCCAAGACACTAGCCCGATTCAGTTCGCATTTTTGTGGCAATTGGCCGCTCAGGCACCGCGCACGCTGATTGTGGGTGATACCAAGCAAGCGATCATGGGTTTCCAGGGAGCCGATCCTCGCCTCGCCGAGGCGCTCGCAAAGGCCCATCCACACCCTGCGTTGCCAAACAACTGGCGTTCAGTGGCACCGATCATGGAATTCGTGAATGTGCTTGGACCCAGACTATTCGGCGATCGCTACAGCCCGCTCGCCCCAATGCGTGCATCTGGCCCAACAGCTGCGCTCGAGGTAATCGAACAGGATGTGACAGGAAGAGAAACCAAGGCCGATACCGCCAAGCCTTCTCATATCGTGGCAGAGCGTATTGGGGATATCCTGAAAAACGGAGAAATGACGATCGAGGATCGTCATACCAAAGAGGTTCGGGCACTCGAGCCGCGTGACATTGCGGTTCTGTGCCAGACCGGCAAGCAATGCGCGGAATATGCCGGTAAACTGCGCGCGCTGGGGCTTCCGGTCCGACTGGCCGAAGACGGATGGTGGAATAGTCCTGTGATTCAGGCTGCCGCCTTTGCGCTAGGGATCGTGGCTAATCCAGACGACCGGCATGCGGCCCTTTGCTTTGCTAGCCTTGGACCTGATCAGGTCGATCTTGGTATCGCACTGAGTGCATTAGCAGCGGGCAAGACTGTTTCGGTGACGGGCATGGACAGTCTCGTCGCACTGCACGACGAGGCTGGAAAGTTTCCAGTGGACGCGCTGGTGGCCCAGATCATATCCAAAGCGGGCCTGCGGCAATGGTGCGACAATCTGCCCGATCCGCTGCAAATGCGCGCTGATCTAGGCCGCCTCGAAGCAGAAGCTACCGCTTTTTCCCAAGGCGAAATCGCCCCGCGCGAAGCTGCTGGCTTTTACGGCAACGGCATTGCCGTTTTCCTAGGTTGGCTCCAAGCGCGCGTTGACCAACAGGATGACAGCCGCCCCCATGCCAGCGGAAATCAGAGCGATGGCATCGAAGTGGTGACATGGCACTCATCAAAGGGCCGGGAATGGCCACTAGTGGTGGTTGCCACCTTGGGGCACGAGCGCAATCCCAGGGCCCGCGAGTTTCGCGTCGAGATTCCTGATTTCAGCGATTTCAACGCGATACTTGACCAAGCGAGTTTATCCTATGCTCCCAGTTACGCGGCCAGCGAATCCACCGACCGTGCGCTCAACTTACGACGCGAAGATGCGCGCGAGGAGTGTCGCCGCTTACTATACGTTGCTCTGACCCGTGCACGCGATCGTTTGGTGATAGAATGGCCTAAGCCACCCTCGAAGGGATGGAAGGAAGGGAATATCTGCCCTGCGCAGATGCTTGAGGAAGAATGTGGGTTTGCCCTTGCCCCGTCCGGTATTATTCTTGAAGATCGGTTATTTCCGGCACGCAAAGGTGTTGGTGGCAAAGAGATCCCGCCAGAATTCCTTGCAGCTACGGAGAATGCTAATCTTCCTGTTCGCGCCGTGCGTCATGCGCTGCGCTTAGGTATCGTGCCCCATGCCGACCCGATCCTGGCCCCATCCGCTGTCCTCGTCACGGCTCGTCCCCAACCTGCGGAGCTAGTTACAATTAGCCTTGCTCCTGGCGTGTCGTTGAAAAACGCAGAACTGACAAAAGCCACAGAGAAAGGCACTGCGCTGCACGAGGCCTTGCGCATTTGTCTGCAACGCCCGGACCTTATGCACAAGGTCGCCGCGCACTGCCGGATAAGCGAGGTGGAAGCGAACGCTGTGCTGGAGCAGGCGTCGTCCTTGCGCAGCGCGCTTGCTGCACGCGGTTTCCCCACTCTCCATGTCGAACAGCCACTTGATGTTACGCTAGTTGACGGCACGGCGCAGACGATCATCCTCGACCTGTTAGCCGAAGGCCCCTTGGGGTTCATGATAGTCGACCACAAGAGTGGCCCGGTGTCCGATGCACGCTCCCGCTATGCCACCTATTGGCCGCAACTCGCAGCCTATTCCGATGCGGTGGATCGCTTGGGCACAAAACCCGTCACTCACGCCGCGATATTCTGGACGCAAACCGGCGAACTAAGCGTAGGAACAATTTGTAATGGGTAATCGAAAGGGGATCTTGACTCCCGAACTGCGCGGCAGGCTGGACGCTATTTTTGAGTTTTTAGTTCGCAACCGACAAATTAATGAGAAGGTGCAGCATGCTGCGTATCGCCAAGATATCTTGCCATGGCCCGATACTGGCAGCAAGCTTTGGTCATTGTTGCACTCCAAAGCGCATACTCAATCTGCTCCCAAATTAGATGTATTGATGCCGACCTGGCAAAATTTGCATCAGAACTACGATGCCTTCAAACAGGTCCGCTCCGTTGGGGAGTTGAACGAGGCCCTATGGACGCTTGTGCAGCCAGCTGATGAGCGGGGCCGCGCTAATAAACCAGTGTTTGACGAAATGTGGACCTCATTAAAAGCAGTGGCCGGGTTCGGCGAGAAGACGGCTGCGCTTTTTGTTAAGTCCATTATCGAAATCCATACTTTGCCGATTAATCGCGACCTTTGCTTCTTGTCGGCCTTTACCGTCGATCCGCAGGAAACTATGAAAGTTCCTGTCGATAAGGTTATTATTCATATTTTCGATTGCCTTGGAGCGCCAAAAGAAAATTTCACGTCGATCAACGGCATGATCGAGCAAAGCGGCCTTCGGCTCGCGGAAAGACCGACATTGTGGGACGATCTATGGTTCTGGGGCTTTATCACGCAGCTCAATGAAAAAGTGGCAGGCCGAGTTACGCGAATTAACGAGCCCAAGTTCTTGTCAATTCTGGGCGCGCCGGTCGATCAGTGGGACCGCATCAGCTTCGCCGCTGAAGAATTCCGGCAACTCGTCGAACCAGCGCGGGCTATGGCCGCATGATGCCGAGCCTGGCAGGCAAGAGCCTCGATATTCCGAATAACATCGGGGCAGAGATTTCGACCCATAGCGGGCGCGATAGGGAAACAATGGTCATGCTGGCACTGCGCTGCCCCGCTCGTGATCGAGGAATGTAGATGATGCGCCCGAATAAGGATGCGGTTCTTTCAGCGCTGGAGGAATTCGATCAGATCGGCCGTCCGGCCTTCATGGAAAAATATGGATTTGCTGATCGCAATATAACTTATGAGGTCGAGCACGACGGGCGCAGCTATCCGTCCAAGGCAATTTTCGGTCGCGCCTTTGGTTTCATGCCTGGCGATGTAGCGCGTAATAGCGAGACGTGTAATGGGACCGAGGCCCGCGAGCATCTGGAACATCTCGGTTTTGACATCCTGTCCAAGGATCCAGCGGGTTCCCATAAACGCCAGCTCACCCTGTTCAGCACCAACGGTCAGGCTTTCCAACCGACGCGAACCTTCAATCGCGCGACAAAGAAATCAGCCTACCGGCTCCAGCGCCCAGGCACCACCAACAAGACAAGCGACGCGGAAGAGGTCGATAAGATCATAGACGTAGCCCGGGCGATGCTGATCGATGGGCGTCTAGCACGGGTTAAGGCCACCGACGGCACAGGGCCTGCCAATTATTTAGGCTATGGAAAGCGGACGCTAGTCCGATATGAACTCGACCCCGCGATAGCCGCAGAACTCGGCATTCCCGCACATTCAGGCATTCTGGAAACAGTCGACCTTGATCGGTCCGTTCTGGAACGACTGCGCCACCTTTTTGAGGCAAAATATCCAGACTTCAAGGCTTTCGATGACAGCGGCGGATATCTTGCCGCGGAAGATCAATCTAAACGCGCCCTGCTTGATCGGGCGTCAGCTATCATGCGCGAGAAACATGCTGAAAGCGATGAAGTGTTGGGTGCCATGCTGCTCGACCTCGTCGCTGGCAAGAGCGGTGTGCCAAGCAGCCTATTGGATTGGCGCATCGCTAAACTGGTGACGGATATCCGGCGCGAGGAGCCAGGCAAGATCGAACAAGCCGCTGGTTTGCTAGCCCGCGGTGATGACCCGATAGACGCCATATCCGCCTTTGCGTCGAACACATGGCATATGCTTTCGACGAGAGCGCCGGCCCGGCCGTTCGCGGAAAGCCGCACGATACCCACGATGATCCGTGGATTGGTTGATGGGCAGCGCGTCCTTGGTATCCGCTCCACGCCCACTGACAATGCGTCGAAGATGCTGCTCGGCAAAGGGGCATTCGGGCAGCAGCCCCTGACAGAAGACGAAGTGCGGCACGTCATCACGCTCGCTGAAGAGATCGCGCGCATCATGCGCGAAGAATGGGGTTGGAACCCCCGCGATCTCTGGGATGTACAGGGTTTCATTTGGGAGACCTGCCAGAAGCGCATTTCCGAAAATGCCGACGAACCCGCCGATACTGCTATGAGGGATCAGACCATAATGCCGACGAACCTTATCCTCTATGGACCGCCCGGCACCGGCAAAACATATGCGACCGCAGAGGAAGCTGTCCGCTTGTGCGGTGAAACCGTGGTGCCAGACGACCGCGAGGCGCTGATGGCATCGTACCGATCGCTACACCAAAAAGGACGGATCGCGTTCGTCACCTTCCATCAAAATTTCAGCTATGAGGATTTTGTCGAGGGGCTCCGGCCGGTGACAGCAGCGCAAGACGAGGGCGCAAGCGGCAGCGTGGGGTTCAGCCTTCAGCCGCAAGACGGCGTCTTCAAGCTCATCGCAGAGCTCGCTGCGAGCAATCACGGCAGGGCAGCAGGTGGCGATGCCCCGGTTATCGACCGCAATCGGAAGATCTTCAAAATGTCTCTGGGACGCAGTTGGGCGTCCGAGGACGATGTTATTTATCAGGACGCAATTCGCGACGGCTATGTCGTGCTTGGTTGGGGTGGAGAAGTCGACTGGTCGGACCCTCGCTACGATGCGTGGGATGCAATCAAAGAACGTTGGCGGCAAGATTTTCCCGACGCCAGCGGCAACGATCCCAATATGTCTCAGATGTATGCCTTTCGCATCAACATGCAGATCGGATCGCTAATCGTCATCTCCGACGGCAATCGTAAGTTCCGCGCGGTCGGTGAAATTACTGGTCCTTACCAGTTCGTGCCCGGGACGAACGGCGAATATAATCATCGTCGATCCGTGCGCTGGCTCTGGCACAGCGATGAAAGCCTGCCGCGGGAGCTCATCTACGATAAGGAGCTAAGCCAAGTTTCCGCTTATCAAATGAACAGCCGACACGTGAACTGGGACGGTTTGGAGCAGATCGTTGCAAGCGGTGGCGCGACGGCGACCTTCGGCACGCCGGAGCCCTTCGTGCTGATCATCGACGAGATCAACCGCGCCAACATCTCCAAGGTTTTCGGTGAATTGATCACACTGCTGGAGCCGGACAAGCGAATTGGCCAGGAGAATGCACTGACGGTCCGATTGCCCTATTCCAAGCAGGAATTTGGCGTGCCCACCAATCTGCACATCATCGGCACCATGAACACCGCCGACCGCTCAATTGCGCTTCTCGACACCGCGCTGCGCCGTCGGTTTGAGTTTCGCGAACTTATGCCTGACGCATCGCTCCTGGGGACGGTCGATGGCATCGATCTTGCCGCATTGCTCGCGACCGTGAACGAACGGATCGAATATCTCTTCGACCGCGAGCATCAGATCGGCCATGCCTATTTCATCCGCTGTGAAACGCGCGACGAGGTGGACGAGGTCATGCGGAATAAAGTTATCCCGCTCCTTGCTGAATATTTCTACGAGGACTGGGCGAAGGTCGCTGCCGTGTTGGGTGACGGCGATGATGGCGAAGGTGATCGGGAAGGCCGCTTCATCGATCGACGTAGATTAAAAGCGCCGAAGGGTCTGGGCGGCGATGAGGATGCTGCACCGCGCTATCGTTGGAGCGTGCGCGACACCTTCTCTTATGGCGGCTTCGCTTCGGCGTGATTCGCCGGACGATTCTTGAATGGGAGACGCTGCGTTATGGTGATGCCGCAGGCGAAATCCCTGCCCATGCGGCGGATCGGATCGCTGCTGTTGCGGCGGCCTCGCCGTTAGCGGGTCGGGGCGGAGGTGGGGTGCTGGGCCATGGTCGCAAGGCGCTTAGAGCACGCGGCGTCGTCGGCGTCATAGCCGCCGGGGGCTGTGCGCTCGAAATCCTGCCGAAGATCGATATTCCCAACGAAGAAGGCTCTCAGGCGACCGGAAGCATCCGTCGTCGCCTTGTCCATATGCTCGCGGTCGCGCTTGACCTGAAGATCGATGCTGGCCAAGTCACAGCGCTTGATTGGCAGCGTGAAACACTACTTGAGATCCTGATCCGCCTTTTTTCCGAGAAGCTGGTCGATGCCGTGCGGCAGGGCATACCTCGCCGCTATGTCGAGCACGCCGACGACCTTCCAGCCTTACGCGGGCGGCTGAATGTCACACGCCAGTTCACAACGCTGGCAGTCGATCCTTCACGGCTGGCCTGCCGCTACGATGCGCTGACGTCGGACATCGCACTCAATCGCATCATGAAAGCGGCGATCACCCGTCTCTCCCGTATAGCTCGAACGACTGACAACCAAAGACGTCTTAGAGAACTCACGTTTGCCTATGCGGATATCGCCGACCTGCCGGTGCAGGCGCTTCGGTGGGACGATGTGGTCCTAGACCGCACGAACGGGCGCTGGCGTGAACTGCTGAACCTAGCGCGCCTGCTGCTGGGCGAGCGGTTTCAGACCACGTCTGCCGGAGGCAGTGATGGTTTTTCACTGCTGTTCGAAATGAACATGCTGTTTGAGGAGTATATCGCTCGGATGCTCAAACGGGCCCTTGGTGACACTGACTTGCGTGTCGTCAGCCAAGGCGGGCGGCTGTACTGCCTGGAGGCAGACGATCGGAGGCAGGTCTTCCAGACACGACCGGACATCCTGATTAAGCGGGGCGATGCTGTAGTTCAGGTGGTCGACACCAAATGGAAACGGATTACCGCAAGGATCGATGACCCCAAACGTGGCGTATCGCAAGCCGACGTGTATCAGATGATGGCTTATGGTCGCATTTATGAATGCGAGAGGCTGACCTTACTTTACCCTCATCATGACCAAGCCGGATGCGATGAGGGACTGATCGGCGATTACGGCGTCAATTCGTGCCAGGATCGCCTTGAAATTTTTTCCATCGACGTCGCTCGCGGCGATGATATCAAGGCACGGCTGCGGAGCATGTGTCAATCCGGCCTAAAAGAGGTGCAATAGATTGACTGGATTCTCGTTTGTTCATGCCGCTGATCTTCATCTTGATAGCCCCCTACTTGGATTAGCGGGAAAATCGGCTGACTTTGCAGCGCGTGTAGAAGCAGCGTCCCGCGAAGCGTTTGACAATCTCATCGCGCTTGCGATTGATGAAGGCTGTCGATTTGTTCTGTTGGCCGGTGACATTTTTGATGGAGATTTACGTAATTTCCAGACGGGGCTCTACTTTATGGCGGGCATGCGACGGCTCGACGAAGCGGGGATTTCTGTCTTCATGGTGTTGGGGAACCATGATTCAGCCAATCGCTTTGCCGACAAGCTGTCCCTTTCGGGCAATGTCCATGTCTTTCCAAAGACCAAGGCCGCCACACATCGTCTGGAGGATGTCGGGGTCGCAATCCACGGTCGCAGCTTCCCCCGTCCGGATGTCTCCGAAGATCTGGCACGCGAATATCCGGCAGCAACCCAGGCGCTGTTCAACATCGGCGTTCTCCATACGGCATGTGCGGGCAGCGAAGGTCATCACGTTCGTTATGCGCCCTGCACGCCCGAGCAGCTCACCAATCATGGCTACGACTATTGGGCGCTGGGCCATGTCCACGCCCATGCCGTGCTCGGCGAGCACCCGCACATAGTCTATCCCGGCAATCTTCAGGGCCGACACCCACGAGAGACGGGGCCCAAGGGGGCGGTTCTGGTCAAAGTCAATGACGGCAGGGTCACTAGTCTCGAGCATCGCGCGCTCGATGTGGTGCGCTGGGCATCGATCACAGTTGATGTGTCAGAAACGAGCGAACATAGGGAATTACTGGATGTCATTCGCGGACATATTGCACAAAGCGCAGAGCAGGCCGACGGACGGCCCATCGCCCTTCGCCTGACGGTGATTGGAACGACACCGCTCCATTCCAGATTGATCCTCGAGCGCACCGTCTTCCGCGAGGACGTGGAAGCATTGCTGGCAACGCTCTCGGATGATGTGTGGCTCGAAAAGCTGAGGTTGGATACCGAACATCCGGCGGCCCTCGGCATGGTCGATCCGACGGTGGCTGGAAGGCTTGATCAGGAGGTAGTCCGCCTGAGCCAGGACGGCGCGATTGCACAAGTGCTCGAAGCGCGTCTTGCCGATATTCGGACAAAACTGCCCGCTGGCGCGCATGCCGATGCCTTTATCGAGCAAATGCGTGCTGAGATCCCCGAACGCGCGGCAGCCCTTGCGCGAAGTCTAGTCAGCGAGGCTGGTCATGCGCCTGACTGAACTCGGCCTCGAGAAATATGGCGGCTTCGCCAGTCGCGAGCTCACCATTCCGGAAACGGCGGGCCTCACGGTGGTGTACGGTGCCAATGAGGCGGGCAAGAGTACCTGTCTCGAGGCGATCAGCGACTTTCTGTTCTCGATCCCCAAGAATACTCAGCGCGGCAGCTTTTTCGGATATGATGGCATGCGCGTCGGGGCTTCGATGCTGATGGCTGATGGCAGCACCCTGACGCTCAAGCGCCGCAAGGGCAACGGCAAGACACTGGCTGACCTGTCCGGCACGGCGCTAGATGACACCGCTCTTGCGCCGGTGCTGGGTGCCATCACACGAGAGCGGTTCGAAACGCTCTTCGGTCTGAACCACGAAACCTTGCGCAACGGCGGGGAGCGATTGCTTCACGCCGATGGCGACATCGGGCGTCTGATCGTCGAAGCAGGCGGCGGCTTGCGCACGCTGGTATCTCGCCTCGAAGGTATCAACGGCGAAGCGGACAAGCTCTTCGATACGAGGCGGTCGGTAAATCGTGTTTTCTACCAGCAGCTGACGGCATTCGAGGCAGCCGAAAAGACGGCACGCGGCGCGCAACTCACCCGGGAAACCTTTGAGCAGACGCGTAAGGCATCGCTCGCAGCCGGGGGAAAGCTCGAGGCCCTACGCACCGAGCGGCGCAGCCTTGGTGCATCAACGTCCCGGCTGGAGCGCGTCCTACGCGTCGCGCCGCACTTGCGCCAGCTGGCCAACCTTATACTGGATCTGGTCGGCTATGACGATGTCGCGCCCTTTCCGGATGATTTCGCGGTAAGGATGCGGACTGCTCTCGATCAGCGCAACGGGGCTGAAAAGCGGCTCGAGGACGCGATAGAGCGGCGGAACCGCCTGAAGGCGCGGCTTGACGCGCTAGTGGTAAACCCAGGTCTCAAAGCCTCCGAACAGCGGGTGCGTGATCTGGCCGAACGCGCCATTCACGTCAGCAAGGCCCGCTCCGATCGTGCCAATCGTCAGCGGGAAATTGACGATGGTGAGGCTCAACTGGCGGCACTGCGCCGCATGCTTGGCCTGCCGGCCGATGCGAACCTTGCCCAGTTGATCCCGGACCAGTCTGCCCTCAATCTTGTGCGCTCGCTTGCCGATGAGATGATGGAGCGCCGTCCCAGTCTTGCCTCTGCCAGAACGCGCCTTGGCGAAATCGCGGATACACTTGCCGAGATTGACAATCGTTTGAAGGCGGCACGCCTGGCAGGGCATGATGCTCTGCCAGAGGCGTCATCATCGACCTTTGCCAGCCTCGCTTCCCAGAAGTCGGCACACCAGGCACGTCAGAAGTCGCTGGATACTGACAGCGCAACATTGACCGGACGGCTCAAAGCGCTTGGCTTCGATACCGTTGACGGGCTTGCTGCCCTGCCATGCCCCTGCGTTGACGACATTCGCAGTGAGCAGGCCGCGCGCGAAACATTGACCTCGCAAATCGAGGATCAAGCTAAGCTACAGCGACAGGCCGAGCGCGAGATTTCAGCCGGTGAGACAGAGATTGGCGCGCTTCAGGCATCCGGAACCATTGCGAGTGATGTGTCACTTGCCGAGGCGCGCACCCTGCGCGCCAATGCCTGGAGGCCGATAAAATCGGCATATGTCGCGGGACAGCTGCCCGATGACGGCACTGCTCGCCTAGCTGTTGCTGACGGTCTGGAAACGGCAATCCTGTCTGCAGACGCACTTGCCGATCGCCGCGCCGCAGAGGCAGAGCGGGCTGCATCGCTCGCACTCACCTTGCGGCGCGTCGCGGAGGCAAGGACTGCGGTCAAGACGGCAGAGGAGGAGGCGGCCGCGCTTGTCGCGCAGACTGAAGTGCGCATCGCGCAATGGCGGAACAGTTTTCCGCAGGTTCTGATCAAGCATCCCGAACTGGCCTCGCTGCTCCAATTTGGCCAAGCACGGCAACTGGTGCTGGATGAATCAGAACGCTTGCGGATTTCGGCCAATGCGCTGGCTTTGGAGGAGGCCCAGCTTGCGCCGACCGTTGAGTTGCTCGAACGGATCGAACAGAGCCGCAAGCTCGATACTACATTGTCATTCGCCGCTCGGGTCAGCGCGGTGCAAAACGCCATCTCCCGGCACGAACAAGCACATGCCGAATATACCAGGGACACGCGGGACCGCCTGGACTCCGAACGGCAGCACAAGTTGGTTGAGGCGGAAGTGGAGCGACTGTCGGACGCACAGGGTGCCTGGGACACAGCATGGCCTGCGGCAACAGGCGCGCTGGGGCTCAAACCCGACATTTCGCCGGTAGATGCCAACAGTGCTGTCACCGAATGGGTTGGCGCACGCGGTGTGCTTTCGGCAATAGGGCAGGCCCGCCAGCGGCTGAAGCGCATGGACGAAGACGAGGCGAGCCTTGCGAAGGATGTCCGCAGCCTCGCGACTGAACTCGCCATCGAGATCGGCGAAGACTGTGTGGTTGCAGCGCAGATGCTGCTGGCCCGGTTTACCGACAACGCAACAGCGCAAACCCAATATGATGGGGTACTGCCCGACTTTGAGGAAGCGAAGGTTGAGGCCGACCAAGCGGAAGAGGCCCTCGGCACCGCTCGCGAGGAACTGGCTACCCTCGCTGCTTCGGCAAAACTTGATGGCGGCGATGATGGGGCCCTTCTGGACGCAGCATCACGGTGTGAAGCACGCATGGCTTTGTGCGATGAGATCGCTCTTGCGGAACGCACCGCGACGGACGTGGGCGACAAGCTTGATCTCGCTGCCTTGCGGGCGGAATGGGATGAACGCGACCTCGATGAGGTTCGCGCGGAACTGACCGAGCAGACATCGCGTGCTGCCGAGATCGAGAGCGAGATTGAGGCAGCCATTCTCGCCGAGAAGGCGGCAAAGGACGACCTTGCTGCCTATCTAAGTCAGAGCGAGGTCAATCACGCCGTTGCCGAACGCGAAGCGGCGGCAGCGCAGATGCATCTCGTCCTCGAACGCTATCTCGAGTTATCGGTTGCGCGCGAATTAGTGACGTCGGCCATGGCAACGATCCGCGCAGAACAGCAAGATCCGCTCATCGCGCGGGCAGGCGAACTGTTCACGGCCACGACGCTCGGTGAATTTGCCGGAATCGAGACCGATATCGATGACAAAGGCCACCCGGTCGTGGTTGGACGGCGAGCCAATGGCGGTATTGCTGCGGTCGCTACCATGAGCGACGGTACACGCGACCAGCTTTTCCTCGCCTTCCGACTGGCGAGCCTTGAGAATTATGCCAGTGCGACGGAGCCTCTGCCCTTCATCGCGGATGACATTCTGGTGCATTTCGATGATGAACGCAGCCAGTCCACGCTCGAGTTGCTTGCTGAGTTCGGCAAGATCAATCAGGTTCTTCTGTTTACCCACCATCGTAGCGTCCGCGCCCTAGCGGAGCCGCTCGTTGCGGCTCAGCTGGCAAATATAATTGATTTGGATCGCGTTGCATGAATTGGGAATTGAACGCATATGTTATCAGTCATTACAGGCTCGAAACACTCGCATTTATTCGATCGAATAGCTTTCCAAGATAATAATCGCGGCCATTATCCATAAACAGAACGTGCCGGTCTTCTAATTCAGCCTCGCTAGCGCTAATTCCAACATTGAGTAGGTCGCGGTATGGAGTAAAAGAAAGAATAAATGCATTTAAAGTTAAATCGGCATCACCCAATTCTAATTCTCTCTGTTTGATTTCAGAGAAAAGTCCAAGCTTGGGATCGCTGAGGTCGAGATTACGGATGCCTTTTGGGTCGATAAAGCTAAGCCATTGCTTGCCGGACGCGTCATCTACAAGCCAGAGTAGGAAATCAGGATAGAAGTTTCCAGCCCGTGCGAAGCCTAAGCCTTTGGCTTGGGTATCGGCGTTGCGCAGCAGATACAAGCTGCGTCCGGCGAGCGTTTCTTTAGCCGCGGGTGAATTATAGAAGGCCTCAAGATCGCGGACGAACTGGACTTCGCTAGGGGAATCGAAGGCGATCGGGCGCATCTTTAGGGGCAGACTGCCCGTCACATCAGGAGCCATCAACGGGTAGTAGAGATGTCGGTCGAAGCTAATGGCGACCATGTGAGGCGCGTTCCATCGGCTCGCTCCGCCGATTTTGCCTGCGGCAACTAGGTCCCTGAGAACTTTGAGCTTGACCTCGTACTCGCGGCCAACGTCGGTGCCGTCGATCTCGAACTGATAGAGCTTGAGCATCGAACCGTGGTCATCGGTGATGTAGGCAATGTCGTAAAACTGTCCTTCGTACCCGGCTTTCAGCGCCTGATAGAAGCGATCGGTATATTCGACCAGCAACTGAACCAGAATGTCCTGCTGCTTGGTGACGTCGGCAAAGCCGTTGATGGCGAGCTCGGCCTGGGGAATGAACAGCGTGTACCACGCGTTGCCGCCGGTGCAGAAGTCGACCAAGCGTTTTCGGTCCAGCCGCAGGTTGCTCCATGCCTTGAGCAGTTTGTATTTTTGCAGTGCGAGGAACACCGTGTCCCAGTCGAACATGGCCATCACGGCGCGATCCAGTGAAGCGCCCCGGGTTTCCAGGAGGCTCCAACTTGTGAGAAGGAGCATCCGTTATGAGCAAGACAACCAACAAATTTTCACCTGAAGTCCGCGAGCGGGCGGTTCGTATGGTGGTGGAGCAGCGGG
>NZ_JAHRGM010000035.1 GCF_019097845.1 Sphingobium sp. AS12
TCAACATCATGGGAAGCCGTAACCTGCTGAGCGCCATCGCCAGATAAGACAACGCCGTGCAAACTCGGCCGGGCCAATATCTATAGACTATGTCGACGAAGGCGTTTTCACACAGCCTGGGTCGTTACCTGCCGACAACCACGCTCGTCATCCTGACGACCCGAAGGGCAGCGTAGCTAATGTCAGGATCCATTGGCGCAACCTTCATGCATAATCGCAACGCTTGTGTGAATGGATCCCGGATCAAGCCTGTCCTGAGCCTGTCGAAGGGTCCGGGATGACGGCGGGAGGAAGTGCGCAGGCGATACGCCCGTCGCTCCCTCCACCCAGCCTTTCAGCCGATCAGAATTTGAACACAGTGCCCAGATAGACGGCCTGGCTGTCCTGGCGATCGTCGGTCATCGGGGTCAGGCGGCCTGCGACGCTGTTGTTGTAGCGCACGCCCGCGGTGACGTTCAGGTTGCGCGTCAGCGAATAGGAGCTGGCGAGGTCCAGCGAATAATCCTTGTCAGCCGCCGGGTTGCGCGTCGCGGCGATGGCGTCGCGCCGGGTTTCGATCAGCATCTTGGTGCTGAAGCGATCCTTCTTGCTGCTATCCAGCGAGAAATTCTTGGCATCGACCATGGTTTCGACCGGCACCGGATCGAGCGCCTTGCGGCCGACCGCTTCGGGCAGGGCGAACTTGCGCCAGCCATGCGCGCCGTTCAGGCTGAAGGCGACCGGGGCGATATTGACCGGGGTCAGGGTGCTGTTCACCGCAACCCGATCATTGCCGCCCGCGCGCACCATCACGGTGATCGCGCGCTGGCCGCTGAGCGAGCCGCTGGTGGGGGTGAAGCGGAAGCCCTGACGGCTGGCCGATGCTGCGATCTTCGCATAGGCGGCGGCAAGGCGCGGGTCTTTGGTCGTCGGCGTGAAGGAGGAGATGCTGCCCAGCGCGCCCAATGACACGGGCGATTGCGTGCGCACCAGATCGGTCGCTGCGCCGATAGCAGGAGACAGCATGAAGCCAGCCACGGCAACTGCCGCGCCCGCCAATGCCAAATGTCCCCTATTCACGCGCATGACTCGATTCTTTCCCCACCGACTTATAGTCCATAACGCTCTACACGCCCAAAGCCGCCACTGGCTAGTGCCGCGCCTTTTCTCGCGGCCCTTTTTGTCGGACTGTTGCAAGGAACACACAAACATATGTTTCGATCCTGCGCCGGATCGCGCGCGTACCCGCCCGCCGCCCCTTGCTCCTTGGCGCGGGACCACTATAGAAGGCGCGAGCTTTTTTCGTCTTTTCAGCTAGGACATGCCTGATGGCCAGCCGCCTTTTCCGTTCCGTTTCCGCCGCAATGCTGCTGACCGCCCTGTTGCCGCTGGCCGCCTGCGGTGGCGGGTCCAAGGACCGGCCCAAGGCGGATCTGGCCGCGTCGAAGGTCACTACGATCGGGGTCAACGCCTATCTGTGGCGTGCCAGCCTGGATACTTTGTCCTTCATGCCGATGGTGCAGACCGATTCCAATGGCGGCGTGATCGTCACCGACTGGTATGCCAACCCCAACAGCCCCAATGAGCGGATGAAGCTGACCGTGTCGATCCTGGATCAGGATCTGCGCGCCGACGCGCTGCGCGTCGCGGCCAGCCGTCAGGTGAGCCAGGGCGGCCAGTGGATCGACGCGCCGGTGCAGGCCGCGACCGTGCAGAAGCTGGAGGAGGTCATCCTGACCAAGGCCCGCGACCTGCGCCGCACCGCGATTGCGGGCTGATTTTTCTTCGCTTGGGTTTTGCGTGCGCGAAGCCCCGGTTTTTCGACGGTTCGGGGCTGGGCTTGCAAAGGCCCAGCCCCCTCGCATTTGGTAGGACAGGACATGCAAAGGCGCTTCAATCCGCTGGAGGCCGACGCCCGCTGGCAGGCGATCTGGGACGAGAAGCAGAGCTTTCGGGCGGACGATACTTCGCCCAAGCCGCGATCCTATGTGCTGGAGATGTTCCCCTATCCCTCCGGGCGCATCCATATCGGCCATGTCCGCAACTATTCGATGGGGGACGTGCTGGCGCGATTCCGCCGGATGACGGGCCATGAAGTGCTGCATCCGATGGGCTGGGACGCCTTCGGGATGCCGGCCGAAAATGCCGCGATGGAGAAAAAGGTTCATCCGGGCAAATGGACCTATGAGAATATCGCCAACATGAAGGCGCAGCTCAAGAAATTGGGCTTTGCGCTGGACTGGAGCCGGGAGTTGGCGACCTGCCACCCCGATTATTACGGCCATGAACAGGCGCTGTTCCTGGACATGCTGGACGCGGGGCTGGTCTATCGCAAGGAGTCGGCGGTCAATTGGGACCCGGTCGACATGACCGTGCTGGCGAACGAGCAGGTGATCGACGGCAAGGGCTGGCGGTCGGGCGCGACGGTCGAGAAGCGCAAACTGTCCCAGTGGTTCCTGAAAATCACCCAGTTTGCCGACGATCTGCTCGAAGGGCTGGCGAGTCTGGACCAGTGGCCCGACAAGGTGCGCACGATGCAGGAAAACTGGATCGGCAAGTCGGTCGGGCTGCAAATTCATTTCGAGCCGGTCGCGCCGTTTGATACAAGGATCGAAGTCTATTCGACCCGGCCCGACACGATTTTCGGGGCGAGCTTCGTCGCGATCGCGGCGGACCATCCGGTCGCGCAGCGGCTAGCGGCGGACAATCCGCAAGCCCAGGCCTTTATCGACCTGTGCAAGGCGGGCGGCACCACCGCGGCGGAGATGGAAACGGCCGAGAAGCTGGGCTTTGACACGGGCCTGACCGTCACCCATCCGTTCGATCCCGAATGGCAACTGCCGGTGTTCATCGCAAATTTCGTGCTGATGGACTATGGCACCGGCGCGGTGATGGGTGTCCCCGCGCACGACCAGCGCGACCTCGACTTCGCGCGCAAATATATGCTGCCGGTCGAGCGTGTCGTCGCAGCCGAGGGCGATGAGTCGGCACCGATCCATAATGAAGCCTATAGCGCGCCGGGCAAGCTGGTGAACTCCCGCTTCCTCGACGGCATGAGTGTGGACGAGGCGAAGGCCGAAGTGATCCGCCGCGCGCAAAGCGAAGGCTGGGGCGCGGGCAAGACCGTGTTCCGCCTGCGCGACTGGGGCGTGTCGCGCCAGCGTTATTGGGGGACGCCGATCCCGGTGATCCATTGCGATGCGTGCGGCGTGGTGCCGGTGCCAAAGGCGCAATTGCCCGTCGTGCTGCCCGACGATGTGACTTTCGACATTCCGGGCAATCCGCTCGATCGGCATCCGACCTGGAAGCATGTCGACTGCCCCGCGTGCGGCAAGGCGGCGGTGCGGGAAACCGACACGCTGGACACGTTCGCGGATTCAAGCTGGTATTTCATCCGCTTCGCCAGCCAGCCCAAGGACAAGCCTTTCGACCGCGAGACGGTGGAAAAATGGCTGCCGGTCGGCCAATATATTGGCGGGGTCGAACATGCGATCCTGCATCTTCTCTACGCGCGCTTCTGGACGCGCGCGCTTCAGCATATGGGGCAATTGGGCTTTGCCGAGCCGTTCACCGGCCTGTTCACGCAGGGGATGGTAACGCATGAGACCTATAGTCGCGAACAGGGCGATGGTCTGCCGCCGGTCTATTTCGCGCCGGGCGAGATTGAACGCGCGGCCGATGGCGCGACCCTGATCGCGGACAAGGCACCGGTCGAGGTTGGCCGGGTCGTCAAAATGTCCAAGTCCAAGAAGAATGTTGTCGATCCCGATGACATCATCGCCCAATATGGCGCGGACGCGGTGCGCTGGTTCATGCTGTCGGACAGCCCGCCCGAACGCGACCTGCCCTGGACCGAAAGCGGGATCGAGGGATCGTGGCGCTTCGTGAACCGCTTGTGGCGCCTGTTCGGGCAGATCGAGGCGGGGGCGGAAGGCACCGACAAGCCGCTCGACCGCAAGCTGCACCAGACGATCGACGGGATCGCCAAGGATATCGAGGCGCTGTCCTTCAACAAGGCGGTCGCCAAGATTTACGAATTGGCCAATGCGGTGGAGAAGGCCGCGCCTTCCGCGTCGCGCAATGCCGCCATTCGCGCGCTTGCGCTGCTGGTCGCGCCGATGACCCCGCATCTGGCGGAGGAAGCCTGGGCCGATATGGGCGAAACCGGCCTGATCGCGGATGCGGCCTGGCCCGCAGTCGACCCGGCACTGCTGGTGGATGATGAAGTGACGATCGCCTGCCAGGTGATGGGCAAGCTGCGCGACACCATCACCGTGCCCAAGGGGACGGATAAGCAAGAGTTGGAGCGTCTGGCGCTGGCCGCGCCGAACGTGGTCCGCATCCTCGACGGAGCGACGCCCAAGAAGATCATCGTCGTGCCGGATCGTCTGGTGAATCTGGTGATTTAGATGCAACATCCGTTCGCCCCGAGCGAAGTCGAAGGGCTTTGCTGAGCGGAAGCGAAGCAGCTTCGCTCCGCTCAGCAAAGGGCTTCGACAAGCTCAGCCCGAACGGATAAGGGTTCAGGTCATGAAGCGCATCATTCCCCTCCTCGCCGTCCCGCTCCTGCTCACCGCCTGTGGCCTGCGCCCGGTCTATGGCGGGGGCGCGAACGGGACGGTGGCGCAGGCGCTGGGCCATGTCGAGGTGCAGCCGATCGCGGGCAAGAATGGCTGGCTGATGCGCAATGCGCTCAACGACCGGCTGGCCGCGATGCAGCAGGGCGGGTCCGGGCCGCGCTACAAGCTGGTCGTCAAGCTGGACGACCAGATCAGCGGCTTTGGTCTGCGTTCCGACGCTGCCGTCACCCGCGAACGCCGCACATTACGCGCGCGCTATCAGCTGGTGGATGAGGCGACGGGCGCGCAATTGCTGGACGATAGCGCCGGGTCGGACGCGGGCATCGACGTTACCTCCAGCGAATTTGCCACGATCGCGGCGGAAGATACGGCGCTGGAACGCCTGTCGCAGACGGTGGCGGACCAGATCATCGCGCGGCTGGCCCTTTATGCCAGCCGGGACACCGCCCCTTGAAGGCCAATCGCGGCCAGATCGAAAAGGCGCTCGACGCGCCATCGGCGGCGCTGCGTTTCATCCTGCTCTATGGCCCGGACGAAGCGGCCAGCCAGGCGCTGGTCCGGCGGCTGGAGCGGGCGATGGGACCGGGGGCGGAGCGGGTGGACCTGGACGGATCGACCCTGCGCGATGATCCGGCCCGCCTGTCCGATGAAGCCGCATCCTTTTCCATGTTCGGCGACAAGCGCTGGATTCGCGTCCATGGCATGGGCGAGGAATCGCTGCCCGCGCTGACCGCGCTGCTGGAGGCCGAAGCAGCGGGCAATCCGGTTATCGCGGTGGCGGGCGCGCTGAAAGCCACGTCGAAGCTGCTTAAGCTGGCGCTGGATCACAAGGCGACGCTGGCCTTCGTCTCCTACCAGCCCGACGCGCGCGAATCGGAGCAGATCGCGATCGGCATCGCGCGCGAGGGCGGGCTGCGGCTGTCGACCGAACTGGCGCGGCGGATCGTCGATCTGGCCAATGGTGACCGGGCGCTGATGAGCGGCGAGGTCGAGAAGCTGATCCTCTATCTCGACGCCGCGCCGGACCGTCCGCGCGAAGCGACGGCCGAGGCGCTGGATGCGCTGTCGGCGGACAATCCCGATACGGAGGTTGCGCCGCTGGTCAATGCTGTGCTGGGGGGTGACCTGAAAGCCATGCACCGCGAATTGACCAGCCTGTCGGAGGTTGGCGCGAGTATGGCGTCGGTCATCCGCCCGCTGCTGACCCGCGCCATGCTGCTGGCCAATATCCGCGCCGATTTCGACAGTAGCGGTCGGTTGGAGGGCGCGGTCGAGGCCGCGGGCAAGGCGGTGTTCTGGAAGGAAAAGGGCGTGGTGACGCGGCAGGTGCGGCTGTGGGACGCGACCGGCATCGCCCGCGTCATACAGCGGCTGGCGCAGGCTGAGCGCGCCACACGATCGGGCAGGGGGACCGGCGACCTGCTGGTGCGGCACGAACTGCTAACGATCGCGCGGCAGGCGGCGCGGGAACGATAGGCGACGACAGGCGCTTTGACGGCTAAACAGGTCGCGACACGGATGGCATGACCGGCCACCGCGCCAGCGCGCAACAAAGGCAGCGCATCATTTCGTCCACCGCCACCATCCACGCCATCGGCACCGCTGTTCCCATGACTGATGTCCACCCGGCCTTTATCGACTGGGCGGGCGGACGCATCACCGACCGGCGAGAGCGGGCGCTGTTCACGCGCATGGCGCAGCGCAGCGGGATTGAGCATCGCTGGTCGGTGCTGGAATCGCCAACGGCGCAGGACGGTTTTTACGCCGCGCAATGGCCCACGACGGCGCAGCGCATGGCCATCTATGCCGACGAAGCGCCGCTATTGGCCGCGCGGGCGGTGGCGGGATTGGCGGATCAAGTTGCCATCGACGGCATTACCCATCTGGTGGTGGCCAGTTGCACGGGCTTTACTGCACCGGGAATCGACCAGCGGCTGATCACGCTGCTGGGACTGAACCCTTCGGTCGAGCGGCTTATGGTCGGCTATATGGGCTGCTATGCCGCGATCGTCGCGTTGCGCTCCGCCCGGCATATCGTGCGGTCGGAACCGGGCGCGCGGGTGCTGGTGGTGTGCGTGGAGCTGAGCAGCCTGCATTTGCAGGAGGATGCGCGGGTCGAGCCGCTGCTGGCGATGCTGCAATTTGGCGATGGCGCGGCGGCGGCCTTGGTGAGCGGCGGGCCGGGCGGCATAGCGCTGGGCCAGCCCTTTGCCATGACCGTGCCGGATACGGCGAGCCTCATTCGCTGGGATCTGGGCGATCATGGTTTTGCCATGCATTTGTCGGGCGAAGTGCCGGGCGCGATCGCGCAGGCGCTGGCGGGCACCGTGACGCTGCCGGTGCCTTCCGAAAGCGTCGATCTGTGGGCGGTCCATGCCGGGGGACGCTCCATCCTCGACGCGGTGGCGCGGGCGCTGGATCTCGCGCCGGATGCGCTGGACCATAGCCGGGCGGTGCTGCGTGCCTTTGGCAATATGTCGTCGGCGACCTTGATGTTCGTGCTGGCGCGGATATTGGCGGGGGAAGCGACCGGGCAGGGGATCGCGCTCGCCTTCGGGCCGGGGCTGGCGGCGGAGGGGCTGACCTTTCGTCGGGAAGATTGCATTGCGTAACGCGCTATTCTCTCTCCCGTTCGGGCTGAGCTTGTCGAAGCCTCGTCCTTCTTCTCAAGAAGTGCGGCCCTTCGACAGGCTCAGGGCGAACGGAGGTTGTGGTTGTAAGGTGGCACCATGAAGCGGTCGCTGGCCCAGGAACAGATGGACGCAGTCGATCTGCCTGCCGACATTTATGCGCGGGTGCTGGCCGATCTCGACCGGGTCAACCGGGTGACGCTGGCGGCGCGACCGACGCTTGGCTTTCTCGATCGCGCAGTGACCGGGCACTTTCGGCTGCTCGACGTTGGCTATGGCGATGGCGGGATGCTGCGGCAGGTCGCGCATTGGGCGAAACGGCGCGGCATGGCCTGCGAACTGGTGGGTATCGATCTCAATGCACGGAGCGAGGCCGTGGCGCAGGCGCGCACCGCCCCGGCCATGGCGATCGACTATCGCACCGGCGACTATGCGGCGCTGGCGCATGAACCATGGGACATCATTATTTCCAGTCTGGTGACGCACCATATGGATGAGGCGGAGCGGCTGGCGTTCCTGCGCTTCATGGAGGATCAGGCGCGCATGGGCTGGTTCGTCAACGACCTGCACCGCCATGGTTTCGCCTATCATGTCTATCCATTGCTGGCCCGGCTGCTGCGGGTCCATCCGATCGTGCGGCAGGACGGACAACTCTCGATCGCGCGCAGCTTCGTGGCGGACGAATGGCGGGCAATGCTGGCCGCGGCGCATATTAGCGACGCGCGGATTGAGCGCGTCTTTCCCTTCCGGCTGTGCGTATCACGGTGCCGATAATCATCGGCGCAGGCCCTGCCGGCGCGGCGGCAGCGATGCGGCTGGCGCGGGCAGGGGCGGCACCGCTGTTGATCGACCGGCAGCTTGTGCCGGGCGACGCGTTGTGCGGCGGGTTTCTCAGCTGGGCGACGGTCGCGCAGATCGACGCGCTGGGGATTGAGCCGGCAGCGCTGGGTGGCCACAGGATCGACACGCTGGCACTGTTTGCGGGTGGGCAGGAGATCATGCTGCCGCTTCCCGCGCCGGGCATGGGCCTGTCGCGCCACCGGCTCGATACGCTGTTGCGTGGCGCTGCGCAGGATGCAGGGGTGACGTTCCGGCTCGGCCATGCGGTGCGGACGCTGTCGCCAACCACCATCACCATGGATGACGGCGAAGCGATCGACTGGGACAGCCTGTTTCTGGCCACTGGCAAGCATGACCTGCGCGGCGCGGCGCGGCCCCATGGCGGCACGGACCCGGAACTGGGGTTGCGCCTGCGCCTGCCGCCCAGTGCGGCGCGGCATCGGCTGATTGGTGGCCGGATCGAACTCCACTGGGTCGATGGCGGCTATGTCGGCCTGCTGTTGCAGGAGGATGGCAGCGCCAATCTGTGCATGGCGGTGCGCAAGAGCGCCTTGGCAGCGGCGGGCGGGCGTCCGATGGCGCTGATTGCGCAACTGGCCGAACAGTCCCCGGCATTGGCCGACCGGCTGGGGGATGTGCCGGGTGATGCGCCTGTCGATGCGATTGGCGACGTCCCCTATGGCTGGCGCGCGACGACGGGTTGGCCCGGTCTGTACCGGCTGGGCGATCAGGCGGCGGTGATTCCGTCGCTGGCGGGGGAGGGCATCGGTATCGCGCTGGCCAGTGCAGAGGCGGCGGTGGCGCAGTGGCAGGGGGCGGGGCGCGATGGCGCGGCGCGATATCAGCGCGACTTTGCCCGGCGGGCGATGCTGCCGCTACGCGCGGCGGCGGGGTTTCGGGCGTTGGGAGCCAATCCGGGGCTGCTCCGGCTGCTGGCGGCGACGCCGGGTGCGGCGCGTCTCGCCATGCGCCTCACCCGCATCGCAGGCGCTTGATCGGCGCGCTGGCTGCGCCCATATTGCGGTCATGGACAAGCTCAACCTGACCGACGCCGAATGGCGCGACCGCCTTTCCCCCGAACGCTATCATGTACTGCGCGAAGGCGGGACGGAACGGGCCTTTACCGGCAAACTCAACAGCAACAAGGCCGACGGCGTCTATTATTGCGCGGGCTGCGGCGCGGAACTGTTCGACGCGGAAGAAAAATATGACAGCGGGTCGGGCTGGCCCAGCTTTACAGCGCCCGTTGACATCGATGCGGTCGAGGAAATCCGCGACGCCAGCCATGGCATGATCCGCACCGAAGTACGCTGCGCCACCTGCGAAGGGCATCTGGGCCATGTGTTCCCCGATGGTCCGGGCGTCAACGGCCTGCGCTATTGCATGAACAGCGCCTCGCTCGACTTCAAGCCGCGCGAGGAAGAATAACCGTTCATGCCATGTAAAGCGGTGATCGTCATGGAGACGGTCACGGCAATTTTCCGGGCAGGGCGCATGAAACACGCTGGCCGGGGCCGGGATTAGCGGGTATCCGGGGCGCACAGATGGCAGGATCAGGCAAGAGCAAGGGCACGCCGGGCAAGGCGAAGCGATGGCTGGTTCGCGGCCTGAAGATCAGCGTCGCGGCCGGGGTCGCCGGGCTGCTGGCGGTGGTGATCGCCGTCGTCATCGCGATGCAGTCGCTGCCCGACTATGACAGCCTCAAATCCTCCCCCAATGGCCAGATGATCCGCGTCCACGCCGCCGATGGCAGCGTCATCGTGTCGCTGGGGCCAAGCTTCGGGCGCTGGATGGATTATGACCAGATCCCCAAGGTCATGGTCGACGCGATGATCTCGACCGAGGACAAGCGTTTCTACCTCCATCCCGGCGTCGACCCGATCGGCATGGCGCGCGCGGCCTGGGTCGCGGTGGAAAATCGCGGCAAGGGTCGCCGCTGGCAGGGTGCGTCCACCATCACCCAGCAGGTGACGCGCAACATCTTCCTCAACAACAGCTATAGCTGGGGCCGCAAGGTGCGGGAAATGGTACTGGCGATGGCGCTGGAGCGCAAATTCTCCAAGCGCCAGATCCTCGAACTCTACCTCAACAAAGTCTATTTCGGCGGCGGCGCCTATGGCATCGACGCCGCCAGCCGCAAATTTTTCGGCCACCCCGCCACCACACTGGACCTGCCCGAAGCCGCGATCATCGCAGGCCTGGTGAAAGCGCCGTCGAGCTACTCGCCCACCGCCGACGCCGACGCCGCGATTGGCCGTGCGGGCGTGGTGCTGGACCTGATGCGCGACAATGGCGTGATCAGCGCGTCGGAGCGGGCGGCGGCCGACATAGACGGGGTCAAGCTGGCCCCCGAACCGCCGCAGAACAGCGTGCGCTACTTCACCGACTGGGCGCTGCCCCAGCTCGACGTGCTGATGGATGAGCCGAACGAGCCGCTGGAAGTCTATACCACCATCGACCTCAATATGCAGAAGGCGGCGACCGCAGCGATCCAGGCCAATGTGCCTGCGGGGACGCAGGGCGCTTTGGTCAGCCTCGACCGGGACGGCGCTGTGCGGGCGATGGTCGGTGGCCTTGATTATGTGACGTCCAACTATAATCGCGCGACCACGGCGACCCGCCAGCCCGGATCGGCGTGGAAAATCTTTGTCTATATGGCCGCGCTGGAGGCGGGCTATACCCCCGACACCGGCGTCAGTGACGAGCCGGTCGATATTAACGGGTGGAAGCCGCGCAACAGTTCGGGGCGTTTTTCCGGCGACATCGATATTCGCACCGCCTTTGCCTATTCGATCAACACGGTCGCGGCGAAGCTTGGCGTGGAGGTCGGCTTTCCGACCGTCGCCGACATGGCGCGGCGCTTTGGCGTGACCACGCCGATCAACACCCACCCCTCCATGGTACTGGGCACGTCGGACGTGCGCCTGATCGACATGACCCGCGCCTTCGCCTCGATCGCGCGGAAGGGGATTGCGGTGACGCCCTATGGCATCACCAAGGTGACGACTGCGGACGGGCGGCTGCTGTACGAACATCAGGACGATACCAGCCGCGTGCTGGTAGCCCCCTGGGTCGCGGCGGGGATGACAGACCTGATGCAGACCGCCGTATCCACCGGCACCGGCAAGGCGGCGCAGATCGGCCGACCGGTAGCGGGCAAGACCGGCACGACCAGCAGCAACAAGGATGGCTGGTTTCTGGGCTTTTCCAGCGGCGTCACCACCGGCGTATGGATGGGCCGCGACGACGCGCGCGCAGTCGGCGTGTTGCAGGGTGGCCGCGCGCCAGCCCGCGCCTTTGCCGATTATATGAAGGTGGCAGTCGCCAAACGCCCGGTCGAACCGTTCGAGACTGAGGTGACTCTGCCCGAATGGCAATTGGAGCCGGACGCCGAAGCCTATTATGGCAGTCCGGATAATGGCGCGGATGAGGGCATGATGGTGGACGAGAATGGCCTGCCGATCGAGCGCGCCCGCCCGGCCGCCCCGGACCCACGCGATGATCAGGATCTGGAGGTCGATCCCCAGGATCGGCTGTCGTCGCAGCGGATCGACCAGCAATGGATCGACAATGTGCTGGGCCGCGACCGGCAGCGCCAGCCGCCGGCTCGGCCAGCGCCTAGTCCGTAAGGCGTGGTGATCTGTAAAATTACCGTTCGTGCTGAGTAGGGATTGAGCCTGTCGAAGTCCCGTATCGAAGCATCGCGCCCATACGCTTCCTTCGATACGCCATTTGACCTACGGTCGTCTGCGACTCCGACTTCGCTCAATGGCTACTCAGGACGAACGGAGGTTACTTGGTCATAGCGCCCTGATTATTGAACGGGCAGCTTATCCGGCGGCACCACCGCCGCCAGCTGTGCCGGGCTGATCGCACTGGCATCGGGCAGCAGGAAGTCGACCTTGCCCCGGCCAAAGTCGATCGCCACCTTGTCGAAGATACGCAGCGCGCTGATCCCCAGTAGCAGCGCGGGCTTGTCCTTCATCCCCAGTTCGGCAAAGGGGCTTGCTTCGGCGAACAGCACTGGCACCTGGGTCAGGTTGACCCGCCCCATCCGCACCGATTTGATCCGCGCGACTTGGCCCGTCAGCTGCCCGCCGGTCACGCTGGTCAGGACCGCTTCCGCCATGTCCGGCGCGCGTTTTTTGGCGATCAGCCGGTCGCGGAGCGCCAGATTGCCGATACTGAAATGGCTGCCTGTGTCCAGCATGACCGCGACCTTCATGCCGTTCACCTCGGAATCGAGCAGGATCAGCTGGCCGCGCCGTCGCCGCGCCTCCACGACGATTGCATCGGGGTCGATCGCCACGCGGCGGCGCGATCCGCTGGCGCTGATCTCCATCCGTCCGGTGCGGAAATTGAGCAGCAGCCTCTTGGCGTGCAGGCTGTCCAGCCCCAGCAGGCCGGGCGCGCCCAGATGCTCACCCTCCAGCACCGGTGCCTCGATATCGTCGATCGTCCCGCCACCAAAGCCCAGCTTGGGCACAGCGACAGTCCCGGCCTCCGACCGGCCGGTCATGCTCAGGATCGTCACATTGGCGCGGGGCGACAGCGCCAGCTGCTCGGCCAGATCGCGAGCGATGACCGTGCGTTGCGATCCGGTGTCGATGATGAAGTTCCACGGTCCCTTGCCATCGATATGGATGGGGATCGTCACCCGCTCGTCGGGCGAGGGGCCGGTGCGGACGATGGCGGGCGGAATGGCTGGATCGAGCGCGGACATATCCTGCGCGGCCAGCGGCAGCCCCACCGCCGCGAGACCGACGGCCAGCGCCGTCAGCCTGATGGCCCCTGACCCCATGAGCCGGTGCCGTCCCATTGCCGCATCCTTTCCCTATTTTATGGCACTACTATAGCATGAAGCCGGGTGGTCGCACCAGTGCCACCCCTTAACCCGAATCGACGCTGCGCCGCCATTTTCCCTCGTCTTGCGCATAGTCCTGCCTTGACTTGGACCGGCCCGCTTCGCTAAATGCGCCCACTATCGACCCTGCCTGTCCTAGGCAGGCGTCTGGCGGCGTCCTGCTCGCCTGTGTCCCGCCGTTTCCGGCGCTATTCTCCTCTCGTCATCGGACCGACTCGCAATGCATCTCAAGGACCTCAAGAAAACCGCGCCCGCCGACCTCGTGCAGCTTGCAGAGGAACTGGGCGTCGAGGGCGCGTCGACCCTGCGCAAACAGGATCTGATGTTCGCGATCCTGAAAGCCGAGGCTGAGAATGGTGAGCAGATCATGGGCGAGGGCACGATCGAGGTGCTGCCCGACGGGTTCGGCTTTCTGCGCAGCCCGGAAGCCAATTTCCTGGCCGGTCCCGACGACATCTATGTTTCGCCCAATCAGGTGCGCCGCTTTGGCCTGCGCACCGGCGATACGGTGGACGGCGAGATCCGCGCGCCCAAGGATGGCGAGCGCTACTTCGCCCTCGTCAAGCTCAACACCGTCAATTTCGACGATCCCGATGTGGTCCGCCATCGCGTCAATTTCGACAATCTGACGCCGCTCTATCCCGAATCGAAGCTGACGCTCGACCCCTATGATCCGACCCAGAAGGACAAGTCGGCGCGCGTCATCGACATCGTCTCGCCGCAGGGCAAGGGCCAGCGCACGCTGATCGTCGCGCCGCCCCGCGTCGGCAAGACGGTGATGCTCCAGAACATCGCCAAGGCCATCACCGACAATCATCCCGAAGTGTTCCTGATCGTCCTGCTGATCGACGAACGCCCCGAAGAAGTCACCGACATGCAGCGCAGCGTGAAGGGGGAGGTCGTCTCCTCCACCTTCGACGAACCGGCCACCCGCCACGTCCAGGTTGCCGAAATGGTGATCGAAAAGGCCAAGCGCCTGGTGGAACATAAGAAGGATGTGGTGATCCTGCTCGATTCGATCACCCGTCTGGGCCGCGCCTACAACACCGTCGTCCCTTCGTCGGGCAAGGTGCTGACCGGCGGTGTGGACGCCAATGCGCTCCAGCGGCCCAAGCGCTTCTTCGGCGCGGCGCGTAATATCGAGGAGGGCGGTTCGCTCTCGATCATCGCCACCGCCCTGATCGACACGGGCAGCCGCATGGACGAAGTCATTTTCGAAGAATTCAAGGGCACCGGCAACTCGGAAATCGTGCTGGACCGCAAGGTCGCGGACAAGCGCATCTTCCCGGCGCTGGACGTCGGCAAGTCCGGTACCCGCAAGGAAGAATTGCTGGTCGACAAGGCCAAGCTCAGCAAGATGTGGGTGCTGCGCCGCATCCTGATGCAGATGGGCACGATCGACGCGATGGAGTTCCTGCTGGACAAGATGAAGGACAGCAAGACGAACGAAGATTTCTTCGATTCGATGAACCAGTAAGCGGGGCTGCGACACGATGTTTGACCTTTTCACGACCGCCGCCGCTGCCGCTCAGGGGCTGGGTTCGCCCGCCGATATCTGGGGGCATATCGTCAATGATTTCAGCAATATAACTTCGCCCAGCGCGCTGGCCGCCTTTGGCCAGGTGCTGATGATCGACATTTTGCTGGCGGGCGACAATGCCATCGTCGTCGGTGCTCTGGCCGCTGGCCTGCCCGCCGCCCAGCGCAAGAAGGTGATCCTGATCGGGATCATCGCCGCGCTGGTGCTGCGCATCGGCTTCGCGCTGGTGGTCAGCCAGCTGATGCAGATTGTCGGCCTGATCCTGGCCGGTGGCCTGCTGCTGCTGTGGGTCAGCTTCAAAATGTGGCGGGAACTTCACCCCAAGCGGGGCGGGGATACGCCGGGCGACACCAGCGACGACGATATATCGGGCCTGCGCCCCGCCAAGAGCTTTGCGGCTGCCGCCTGGGCCGTGGCCGTTGCCGACGTCAGCATGAGCCTGGACAATGTGCTGGCGGTCGCTGGCGCGGCCAAGGATCATCCGGGCATCCTGATCATCGGGCTGATCCTGTCGGTCGCCCTGATGGGCATCGCGGCCAACATCATCGCCAAATATATCGAACGCTTCCGCTGGATCGCCTATCTGGGCCTCGCAGTCATCGTCTATGTCGCGGTCAAGATGATCTATGACGGCTTTGTCGATCATCAGGTGGGCATATTGACGCTGTTCGGCTGAAGGCCCGACGCAGCGACGAGACAAAAGGGGGCGGAACCACGCAGGTTCCGCCCCGTTTTTGTGGCGGTTACTACCCAATGAAGCCATCGCATGTGTACGATCCCCACCTTACTCGTCACCCTGAACTTGTTTCAGGGTCCATTTCTCGCCCCAAGCGGCAGTTTTGGGGCACGATGGATGCTGAAATAAATTCAGCATGACGAAGTAAAATGAGGCCCGTGTTATACGCGATAGCGGTGCTTCCCCACCGGGGGAGCATTACACCACCAACACCGTCGCCCCAGTCGTCTCCCTCGCCTCCAGCGCGCGATGCGCCTCCGCTGCTTCGCTGAGCGCGAAACGCTGGCCGATCACCGCCTTCACTACGCCGCGCTGCATCCGGTCGAACAGCCGTTCGGCGGTATGGGCCAACTCCTGCGGCGTCGCGATATAGTCGAACAGGGTAGGGCGGGTGACATAGAGCGATCCGCCGCGGCTGAGGTCCAGCAGGCTGACCGGCGGTACCGCGCCGGACGCATTGCCATAGCTGACCATCAGCCCGCGCCGTTTCAGGCTGGCGAGCGAGGCCGCCCAGCTATCCTTGCCCACGCCATCATAGACGACATCGACGCCCTTTTCCCCGGTCAGGTCGCGCACGGTTGTGGCCAGGCCATCGAAGGGTCCGTGCAGGCTATGGTCGGCATCGACCAGCGCCGCTTTTTCCGCCGATCCGCAATGGGCGATGACGATGACACCCTTGTCGCGCAGCCACGGCACCAGCACCGATCCGACCCCGCCTGCCGCCGCATGAACCAGCGCCACCTGACCGGCGGCAAGCTGGATCGTATCTTCGGCCAGATAGCAGGCGGTCATGCCCTTGAGCATCATCGCCGCGGCATCCTCATTGGATACGCCATCGGGGATTTTGACCGCTTTATCGGCAGCGATGATGCGGTGGCTGGCATAGGCGCCCAGCCCGCTGGCGCTACCGACCCGGTCGCCAACGGCAAAGCCGGTGACGCCAGCGCCCACCGCCACGACCTGCCCAGCACCCTCCGACCCCAAAGGGACGGGCAGGGGCGCGGGATAGAGGCCGGTGCGGTAATAGGTGTCGATGAAATTGAGGCCGACCGCGTCCTGCGCGACCAGCAATTCGCCCTCACCCGGTGCGCCGGGATCGAAATCCTCGCGCGCGATCACCTCCGGCCCGCCATGGCTGCGGGCGACCATGCGCCACGCGCCGCTCATCAGGCGAGATGCTCGGCGAAGAAATCCGCCGTCCGCTTGTCCGCCAGTTGCGCGGCATCCTCATCCCGGCGATTGCCCATTTCGGCGGCAAAGCCATGATCCAGCCCGTCATAGTCATGCAGCGTCAGGTGGCGATTATCGTCCAGCCCGGCGTGCATCGCGGCCTGCGCCTCCGCTGGCACGAAGCCATCATTGGTCGGGATATGCAGCAGGGTGGGCTTGCCGATCGCATGTTGCTCGCCCAGCAGCCCGTCTATGCCCACGCCATAATAAGCGACGAACGCATCGCCATCCGTCCGGCACGCCGCCATGAACGCCAGCCGCCCGCCCAGGCAATAGCCCACCAGCCCGACCTTGCCGCCGCCCGCAGCCGCGCGCGCCGCGCGGATCGTCGCTTCGATGTCGCGGATCGCCTGATCCTGATTGAGCTTCTGCATATGGCCCAACGCCGCCTGGAAATCTTCCGGTACGTCCGCGTCCAGTTCGACATGCGGCTTTTCGCGCCAGAACAGGTCGGGCGCATAGGCGACATAGCCAGCCTGCGCCCAACTGTCGCATTTGCGGCGGATGCCTTCATTCACGCCGAAAATTTCCTGGATGACGATGATCGCGGCAGTGGCGTCCTCTGCCGGCTTGGCCACATAAGCGTCGAATGCGCCGTCGCCTTCCAGCGTCGGGACGGAAATAAAGCCTGCCATGGGGAATCCCTTCCAACTATTGTGTAGCCCATATTGGCCTGTTCGCAGGGCAGCGCAACGGGCGCGTCACCCAAAAAATTTGCCATGACCGCCCCATTTGCGGCATGACGGGCGCAACGGAATTTTCCGCGCTGGAAGGGCTTGGAACATGAAGGTGACCGTCGATGTCGATTGCAGCCCGGCCGAAGCCCGCGCCTTTCTGGGCCTGCCCGATGTGACCCCGATTCACGACAAATATATCAAGACGATGCTGGAGGGATTTGAAGGCGTCGGCAATATCGAACAGATGGAAACCCTGTTCAAAAGCTTCTCCCCCATGGGCGATGCCGGGGTGCGGCTGTTCCAGCAGATGATGAATATCGGCCTGTCGGGCATGTCGGGCACCGAGAAGAAATAAGGCCGCGCCACCAACCGTGACCGATACGATTTTCGCCCTGTCGAGCGGTGCGCCGCCCGCAGGGATTGCGGTGATCCGCGTCAGTGGTCCCGCCGCCCGCGCCGCGCTGGAGACACTCGCCCGCCGCGTGCCACCGCCGCGCACCGCCAGCCTGGCGTTGCTGGTCGATCCGCAGGATGATGCGCCGCTCGACCGGGCTTTGACGCTGTGGCTGCCCGGCCCGGCGACCGTGACCGGCGAGGATCTGGTGGAACTGCACTGCCATGGCGGGCGCGCTGTAGTGGCGGCAGTGGAAGCGGCGCTGGGCGCGATGCCGGGACTGCGCCGAGCCGAGGCGGGCGAATTTACCCGCCGCGCCTTCGCCAATGGCCGGATGGACCTGAACGCAGTCGAAGGGCTGGCCGATCTCCTCGCCGCCGAAACCCAGCAGCAACGCCGCGCCGCGCTGATGATGGCGGAGGGGCATTTTTCCCGCCGGATCGAGGGATGGCGCGCGACCCTGCTCGACCTGTCGGCGATGGCCGAAGCGGCGCTCGATTTCTCCGACGAGGATGACGTCCCCGATGCCGCCATCGAAGCGCGGATCGGCGAAGGGATTGCGGCACTGGCGCGTGACGTGACTGCCGTGCTGGCCGCGCCATCGGCCGAGCGGCTGCGCGATGGGGTGCGGGTGGTGCTGGCCGGGCCGCCCAATGCGGGCAAATCGACCTTGCTCAACGCGCTGGTCGGGCGCGATGCCGCGATCGTCTCCGACATTGCCGGGACCACCCGCGACCGGATCGAGGTGCCAGCGGCGATCGGCGGCGTCGCTTTCCTGTTCACCGACACGGCGGGGCTACGCGACAAGACAGGCGACGCAATCGAAGCGATCGGTATAGACCGGGCGCGGTCGGCATTGGCGGCTGCGGACATCATATTGTGGCTGGGTGATGCAACGGACGCGCCGCGCGAGAATGCATTGCTAATCGCGGCGCAATGCGACCGGGACGGAGAGGGGGATCGTGCCGGCCTCCGCCTGTCCGCCCGCACCGGCGAAGGGATGGACGCGCTGGTCGCGCTGCTGCTCGACCGTGCGGCAAAGCTGTTGCCGGGCGAGGGCGACTATGCGCTGCACGCCCGACAGCGACAGCGAGTACGACATATTGCGGCCTTTCTCGCTTCCGCCGCCAGTGCGCGCGATCTTCTGATCTTGGCCGAGGAATTGCGGCAGGCGCGGCGGGAGATTGATGCGCTGACCGGTCAGGCCGGGACGGAGGATATGCTCGACCGGCTGTTTGCGGGCTTCTGCATCGGCAAATGAGCCGCCTGTTCCACGTGGAACGCTTTTGCCCCGACCGCGCCTTTCTGATAAGGGCGGTTCCATGCGAACAAGCTATGATGTGATCGTGGTCGGTGGCGGCCATGCCGGGTGTGAGGCGGCGGCTGCGGCTGCACGTAAAGGTGCAACCGTGGCGCTGCTCACATTCGAGAAGGCGACCGTGGGCGCCATGTCCTGCAACCCCGCGATCGGCGGGCTGGGCAAGGGCCATCTGGTGCGCGAGGTCGATGCGCTGGACGGACTGATCGCCCGCGCTGCCGACGCCGCTGCCATCCATTATCGGATGCTCAACAGCAGCAAGGGCGCAGCGGTGCAGGGACCGCGCGTCCAGGCCGACCGCAAACGCTATCGCGCCGCTATCCATCAGATGCTCGACGCACAGTCGGGCCTGACCATCGTCGAGGGTGAAGCCGACGCGCTGCTGCTCGACGGCGATGCCGTTGCCGGGCTGGCGCTGGCCGATGGCCGCGTCCTGCACGCGCCCTCGGTCGTGCTGGCGACCGGCACCTTTCTGGGCGGCAAGCTGTTTCGGGGTGACGAGCGCGAAACGGGCGGTCGGGTCGGTGAGCGCGCCGCGACCACATTGGGGCTCCAGCTTCGCGCCATCGGCCTGCCGATCGGGCGGCTCAAGACCGGCACGCCCCCGCGCATCGACGGGCGCACGATCGACTGGGCGCTGCTGGAGGCGCAGCCTTCCGACAGTGCGCACTGGACCATGTCGCCGCTATCGGACGGGCGCGTGCTGCCCCAACTCGCCTGCGCCATCACCCGCACCAACGAACGCACCCACCAGATCATCCGTGACGGGCTGGGCCGGTCGCCCTTGTTCAGCGGCGCGATCGAGGGGCGGGGGCCACGCTACTGCCCGTCGATCGAGGACAAGATTCAGCGCTTCGGCGACCGCGACGGCCATCAGATTTTTCTGGAGCCGGAGGGGCTGGACGATCCGCTCGTTTATCCCAACGGTATCAGCACGTCGCTGCCCACCGACGTGCAGGTGGCCATGGTCCGATCTATGCGCGGGTTGGAGCGGGCGGAGATCGTCGTGCCGGGCTATGCCGTCGAATATGATCATGTCGATCCGCGCGCGCTCGATTCCACGCTGGAGGTGCGCGCCATTCCTGGCCTCTTCTGCGCCGGGCAGATTAACGGCACCACCGGCTATGAGGAAGCTGCCGCACAGGGACTGGTCGCCGGGGCCAATGCCGCCGCGCGGGCGCGGGGGGAGGGGGCTTTGGTCCTCGACCGGGCCAGCAGCTATATCGGCGTGATGATCGACGATCTGGTATTGCAGGGCGTGACCGAACCCTATCGGATGCTGACCGCCCGCGCCGAATATCGGCTGCGGTTGCGCGCCGATAATGCGGAGACGCGGCTGGGCGCGATTGGCCTTTCGCACGGGCTGATTGGCCCGGATCGCGCCACACGTCTGGCGGATCGCGCGGCGCAACGTGCTGCCGTGGAGGCTGAACTGGCCCGTCCCATGACTGCCACCGAAATGGCGCGCGCTGGCGCAACCGTGCGGCAGGATGGCGCGCGGCGCAGCCTGTTTGAATGGGCGCGCTTCCCCGAAGTCGATCAATCACTATTGCTGTCCCTTGCTCCCGGCCTGCGCGATGCACCCGACGACCTGCGCGCCGAGATATTCGAGGACGCGCATTACGCCCCCTATCTCGAACGGCAGGATGCGGAAATTGCCGACATGCGCCGCAACGAGCGGGTCATGATCCCGGCCGATTTCGACTTCGCCCTGATCGGTGGCCTGTCCACCGAAATGATCGAGCGGCTCGACGTGGCCCGGCCAGATACGCTGGCGGCGGCCAGCCGGATCAGGGGGATCACCCCCGCCGCGTTGGCCGCGATCCTCGTCCATGTGCGCCGGGTGGCTGCGTGACGGAAGAGGAAGCGCGGGCATGGCTCGATACGCAGTTCGATGTTTCACGTGAAACATGGGACCGGCTGGAACGCTATGTCGCGATCTTGCTGGCGGCGATGGACGAGCAAAATCTGATCGCGGAATCGACCCGTCCCCATATCTGGGCGCGGCATATCGTCGATTCCGCGCAACTGCTGCGCCATGCTGAAAATGCGGGCGAGGGGGAGTGGTATGACCTTGGCTCTGGCGCAGGCTTGCCCGGCATCGTCGTCGCCTGCCTCTCCACCCGCCCGGTCACGATGGTGGAATCGCGGCGCAAGCGGATCGAATTTCTCGACGCAGTGATTGACCAGCTCGACCTCAAGCGCGCGCGCGTGTTCGGCGGGCGTGTCGAGGCTGTCCCGCCCACAGCCGCAGCGGTCATCAGCGCCCGCGCCTACGCGCCGTTGCCCAAACTTCTGTCGTCCGCCGCGCATCTGGCGAATGAAAAAACGCTCTGGGTGTTGCCGAAGGGACGAAATGCGCAAAATGAACTGGAGGCGGTGCGCCCATCGTGGCAAGGTGTCTTTCACATGGAAGCCAGCGTAACGGATGCCGATAGCGCCATCCTGATCGCGCACGCCGTCAAACCCGTCGCCAGGAGGAAAGGCCGCGCATGATCTGCATCGCCATCGCCAATCAGAAGGGCGGCGTGGGCAAGACCACCACCGCAATCAATCTGGCCACAGGATTGGCGGCTACGGGATTGCGGGTGTTGCTGGTCGATCTCGATCCGCAGGGCAATGCCTCGACCGGGCTGGGGGTGATGCAGGCGGATCGCGCGCAGTCCAGCTATGATCTGCTGGTCGGCAATTGCGCGCTGGAGGATGCCATCGTCGCCACCCGCGTGCCAAAGCTCGATCTCGTCCCCGCGACGCAGGATCTGTCAGGCTGCGAAATCGAACTGATCGAATATGAAGAGCGCACCCATCGGCTGGAGCGCGTCTTGGCCGAAGCGCCTGCGGGCCGCTGGGACATTTGCCTGATCGATTGCCCGCCCTCGCTGGGTCTGTTGACGATCAACGCGATGGTGGCGGCGCAATCCTTGCTCGTGCCGTTGCAGTGCGAATTTTTCGCGCTCGAAGGGCTTTCGCAGCTGCTCCAGACGGTCGAGCGTATCCGCGGCCGCTTCAATCCGGGTCTGTCGATCATGGGCGTAGCGCTGACCATGTATGACCGGCGCAACCGGCTGACCGATCAGGTGGCCGACGATGTGCGCGCCTGCCTGGGCGATCTGGTGTTCACCACGGTCATTCCGCGCAATGTGCGCCTGTCCGAAGCGCCCAGCCATGGCGTCCCGGCGTTAATCTATGACTTCCGCTGTTCGGGATCGGAAGCCTATATGCGACTGGCGCGCGAACTGATCGCGCGTCTGCCCCGACAGGAGGTAGCGGCTTGAGCGACGACACCAGCGAAAAGCCCAAGGTGGTCAAGCGCCCGCACGGGCTGGGCCGTGGCCTGTCCGCCCTGCTCGGCGACGTCGCGCGTGAGGAACCGGTGGCCGCGGCTGCCCCCTCGCCATCGGGCAAGGCGATCCAGAGCATAGAGGTCGCGCTGATCCAGCCGCACCCCGAACAGCCGCGCCGCCATTTCGATGAAGGCGCGTTGCAGGAACTGGCCGAAAGCATCGCCAAGCGCGGCGTGATCCAGCCGATCATCGTCCGGCCCCATGGCGGCGGTTTCCAGATCGTCGCGGGCGAACGCCGCTGGCGCGCGGCGCAGCGCGCCCATCTCCACCGCATCCCCGCCATCGTCCGCGATTTTGACGAGGCGGAAACGCTGGAAATCGCGCTCATCGAGAATATCCAGCGCGAAGATCTCAACCCGATCGAAGAGGCTGAAGCCTATCGCAAGCTGATCGCCGAATTTCATCACAGCCAGGAAGCGCTGGGACGACTGGTCGGCAAATCGCGCAGCCATGTCGCCAATCTGATGCGCCTGCTCGATCTACCTGCCATGGTGCAGCAGCAGGTGGTCGAACAGAAGATCAGCATGGGCCATGCCCGCGCGCTGATCGGCGCGCCCGATTGCGAGGCGCTGGCGCGGCAGGTCGAACAAAAGGGGCTTTCCGTCCGCGACACCGAACAGCTGGTGCGCCGGGTCAAGAAGGGCGAGGATGCGCCCGTCGCGCGACGCGGTGGCGGTTCGCGCGACAAGGATGCGGACATCGCCGCGCTGGAACAGCATCTGGCCGATATATTGGGGCTGAAGGTCGATATCGACCATATGAGTGGCGCGGGCGGCTCGCTGTCGCTGCGCTACTCGACGCTCGACCAGCTCGACATGCTGTGCCAGCGCCTGTCGGGCGAACGCATCTAACCAGCCTCCGTTCGTTTCGAGCGAAGTCGAGAAACGGTTGCGCTAAGGTTTCTCGACTTCGCTCGAAACGAACGGATGATGGGTTATCGCGCTTTTGCGCTGTGAATCACCATAGTTGATATGGGCGAAGTTTGACGAGTTAGACTCAAAGCAGTCTGGTCTTTTGCCGACCCGCTCCCTAGGTTGCGGGCATGGCCGACATGCAAAGCTCCACCGCCGCCCCCGCGATCATCCGCCGCTCCGACTATAGTCCGCCCGACTGGCTCGTCCCCACCATCGCGCTGGATTTCGATCTCGATCCCTTGCTGACCAGCGTTCGCGCGACGCTGTCGGTGACGCGCAATGGCGACCATGATCAACCGTTGCGGCTGGATGGCGACGGGCTGGTGCCGCTGGAGGTGAGGGTCGATGGCGCGGTGCTAGCCGCAGACGACTGGCATCTGGAGGCCGGGTCGCTGATCATTGCCCTGTCCGGCACCGCGCACAGCGTCGAAACGCTGGTCGAGCTGATGCCGGAGAATAACAGCAAGCTGATGGGCCTCTACGCCAGCGGTGGCTTACTCTGCACCCAGTGCGAGGCGGAAGGCTTCCGCCGCATCACTTTCTTCCCCGATCGACCCGATGTCCTGTCGCGCTACAGCGTCCGGCTGACCGCCGACAAGGCGCGCTTCCCCATCCTGCTCGCCAATGGCGATCCGGTCGAACAGGGCGATGCTGACAATGGCCGTCACTGGGCGCTCTGGAACGATCCCTTCCCCAAGCCCTGCTATCTGTTCGCGCTGGTCGCGGGCGATCTGGCCTGCAATGCCGACCGCTTCGTGACGATGAGCGGGCGCGAGGTGCAACTGGGCATATGGGTGCGCGAGGCCGACCTGCCCCGCACCGCCCACGCCATGCAGGCGCTCAAGGATAGCATGGCCTGGGACGAGCGCGTCTATGGCCGCGAATATGATCTGGACGTGTTCAACATCGTCGCCGTCGCCGATTTCAATTTCGGCGCGATGGAGAATAAAGGCCTCAACATCTTCAATTCGCGCTATATTTTGGCCGACCCCGAAACTGCGACCGACATCGACTATGACGGCGTCGAGGGCGTGGTGGCGCATGAATATTTCCACAACTGGTCGGGCAATCGCGTCACCTGTCGCGACTGGTTCCAGCTGTCGTTGAAGGAAGGCTTCACCGTCTTTCGCGACCAGAATTTTTCCGCCGACATGGGCAGCCACGCGGTCAAGCGGATCGAGGATGTCCGCATCCTGCGCGCGGCCCAGTTTCAGGAGGATAGCGGCCCGCTTGCGCACCCGATCCGGCCTGAATCCTATATGGAAATCAGTAACTTCTACACCGCCACTATCTACAATAAGGGCGCGGAGATCATCCGCATGATGGCGCTGATGCTGGGGGCTGAACGCTTCCGCGCGGGGAGCGATCTCTATTTCGACCGGCATGATGGGCAGGCCGCGACCTGCGAGGATTTCGTCGCCGCGATGGAAGAGGGCGGGGACATCGACCTGACCCAGTTCCGCCGCTGGTATGAACAGGCGGGTACGCCGCATGTGCGCGCGCTGCTGCGCCATGATCCTGTGACACAGGCGGTCGAGCTTGATCTGCAACAGAGCATCCCGCCAACCCCCGGTCAGCCTGATAAGCAGCCGATGGCGATCCCGCTGCGGGTCGCTCTGTTCGATCCGGCAACTGGCACGCATCAGGGCGACCAACTGCTGATGCTGACGGAGGCGCAACAGAGCTTCCGCTTCGAGGGCTTTGCCGCCCCGCCGATCCTGTCGATCAACCGCGGCTTTTCCGCGCCGGTGATCGTCGAAACCAACCGCAGCCAGGGTGATCTCGCCTTCCTGTCGGCGCGCGATGATGATCCGTTCGCTCGCTATGAGGCGATGCAGCAGTTGATGGTCAATGTGCTGATCGGGGCGATCGCCGGGCAGCCGGTCGATGACGCCGCCGTCATCGCGGCCGTGCGCAACACCATCACCGATCCGCTGCTCGACCCGGCCTTCATCGCCGAAACCATCCGCCTGCCCAGCGAAGCCTATCTGGGTGACCAGATGGCGGTGGTGGACCCGGATGCGATTCACGCCGCGCGGGAAGCGCTGCAACAGCGGATCGGCGCGGAACTGGAGCCGCTATGGCGCGACATTCACAGCCGCACCAAGGCGAACGGCTTTTCGCTGTCGCCCGCGGCCAAGGGCGCGCGTCAGCTGCGCAACGCCGCGCTCCATTATCTGGTGGCGTCGGGCGCTGACGATGGTCCTGCTATCGCCTTCGCCCAATTCCATGAGGCGGATAATATGACCGAGCGGCAGGCGGCGGTTGCCACGCTGGCCAATGGCACCAGCCCGGAGCGCGATGCGGCGATCGATATATTCTACAACCGCTATGGCCATGACGCGCTGACGCTCGACAAATGGTTTCAGACCCAGGCGTTCGCGCTGCATCCCGATACGGTCGATCAGGTGGAGGAATTGGGACGGCACAAGGCGTTCACTTTGTCCAACCCCAACCGGGTGCGGTCGCTCTATGGCGCGTTCGCAGGCAATCAGTGGGCCTTCCACCACCGGTCGGGCAAGGGCTATCAGCTGGTGGCGGACTGCATCATCGCGCTCGATTCGCGCAACCCGCAGACCGCCGCACGGCTGGTGCCGCCACTGGGCCGCTGGAAGCGCTTTGACGCTGATCGCGCCGCGCTGATGCGGGCGCAATTGCAGCGCATATTGGCGCAGCCGGGTCTGTCGAAGGATGTCACCGAACAGGCCAGCAAAAGCCTGGAGTGAGGGGCAGCCAGTTAGCTACCGTTCGGGCCGCCGCCCGGACCGCTGCCGCCGGCATTGCCGCCCATGCCACCGGCACCGACCGCGCCGATATTGCCGAATATCTCGTCAAACAGGCTGCGATTGCGCCCCAGCGTCGGGGTCTTGTCGCCCATGGGCGAGATGTTGGCGACCTGCTCAAGTCCCGCGCGATCCACCGCCACGACATTGCCCGCCGCGTCGAAGCGGACGCGCAGCACGGTCTGGTCGGCGGGCTTTGGGTTGGAGAAGGCCAGTGAGCGCATGTCGCGCGACACATAATACCAGTCCTGCTCACCGAATTGCGAAGTGAAGCTGGGGCGGCCCAGCGTCCCTTCAACCGATGCGCGATTGTCGATGCCCGGCTGGACCGAATCGACCAGCAGCTTATCGACCTGATAGCCCTGATGGGTGCGGATGCGGGTGCAGCCCGATGCCCCCAGCACCAGCGCGCCGAGGCCCAGAGCCAACAGGAAACGCCCGCGTGTGGAATGACGGCTGAACTGACGCATGGACTTCTCCTGGCGGAACGCATCCGCGAACCCAATAAACATGACGCCGCCATTGCATTGGGCAGCGGCTCGATCAATATGGAAATGCGTCGCTCCCGGCAAGGGGCGACACTTGGCAGGACGGCGCTCCGTCCAACGATCCGTCTTGAAAAAGCATAGTCCTCATGTCCACAGCTTCCCCTTCCTTCCTCCAGCGCCTGTTTGGCCGTGCCGATCCCAAGGCCGGGCTGATGCCGCTCTACCATGCCGTGGTCGCGGAGGGTCGCCAGCCGCACTGGTATATGGACGGCGCAGTGCCGGATACGCTGGACGGGCGATTCGACATGATCGTGGCGGTGCTGGCTCAGGTGCTGATGCGGCTGGAGCAGCAGGGGGCAACCCAGGAAAGCGTCTGGCTGACCGAATTGTTCGTCGACGATATGGATGGCCAGTTGCGGCAGGAAGGGATTGGCGACGTCGTGGTCGGCAAGCATATCGGCCGGATGATGAGTGCGCTGGGAGGCCGGATCAGCGCCTATCGCGCGGCGCTGGCTGGTGAGGCAGACATGGCGGAAGCCCTGCGCCGTAACCTCTATCGCGGTGCGCCGGTGAGCGACGCCGCGCTCGCCCATGTCGAGGGCGCACTGCGGGAGCGCTGGACGCGGCTCGGTTGCCTGACCCGCGATGCGATGCTGGCGGGGGATCTGGGATGAGCGCACTGCCGACGCCTGAATTTTCGCGGCCTATCAGGCTGGACCAGATTGGCCATATCAGCGGCACCACGACCATCATCGCCGATGCGGCCGAGCGCGAGGCGCTGATGCGCCGCTTCGCGCTGCTGGCTCTCGACGCGCTGGAGGCGGATTATGCAATCAGTGAGGAGAATGGCAGCATCTTCGCGCGTGGCCGGGTGCGCGCCAGCCTGACCCAGGCCTGCGTCGCGACCGGCCTGCCGGTGCCTGAAACGATCGACAGCGATTTCCTGCTTCGCTTCATCGCCGAGGATGGCGATGTTGTTGAAGGCGCAGAAATGGAGCTGAACGCGGAGGATTGCGACACGATCGGTTATAGCGGCAACAGCATCGACATGGGGGAGGCGGTGGCCGAAACCGTGGCGCTGGCGATGACGCCCTATCCCCGCGCGCCCGATGCCGATGCCGTTTTACGTGAAGCAGGCGTGCTGCGGGAGGATCAGGCTGGTCCTTTCGCCGCCCTTCTGGCGCTCAAGGGCAAGGAATAAACGTCGCGGCGGTAATGCTGTTTCCCTTTCGTTCCTGTCATGGCATAAGATCGTGCCATGGACGCCCCGCCGCCATCGCTGCGCAAGATCATCCATATCGACATGGACGCCTTTTATGCATCGGTGGAACAGCGTGACGATCCCACGCTGCGGGGCCAACCGATCGCGGTTGGCGGTGGCGGGCCGCGCGGGGTGGTGGCGACCGCCAGCTATGAGGCGCGGGCGTTCGGCGTGAAGTCCGCCATGCCCGGCGCACGGGCGCGACGGCTCTGCCCAAGCCTCATCTTCGTGCCGCCGCGATTCGACGCCTATCGTTCAGTGTCCGGGCAGATCCGGGCGATCTTCGCGCGCTTTACCGACTTGGTCCAGCCGCTCTCGCTGGATGAAGCCTATTTGGACGTCACGGTGAACAAGCCGGGCATAGCCTCAGCAACGCAGGTCGCAGCGGAGATTCGCGCGCTGATTCGCGCCGAAACCGGCCTAACAGCGTCGGCGGGCGTCTCCTATAACAAGCTGATCGCCAAGCTGGCTTCGGACCAGAACAAGCCCGACGGCATATGTGTCGTGCGGCCCAGCGAAGGCCCGGCGTTCATCGCGGCGATGCCGGTGCGGCGCATCCATGGCGTGGGACCGGTGACGGCGGCGCGGATGCACGCGCTGGGGATAGAGACAGGCGCTGATCTGCGCGCACGCGACCTGGCCTTCCTCCAGGCGCATTTCGGCAGCGCGGCGGACTATTATTATCGCGCTGCACGCGGGCAGGACGACCGGCCCGTGCGCGAGCGCGAACAACGCAAGTCGGTGAGCGTCGAGGATACATTTTTCGACGACCTGACCGACCGGGAAAGACTGGTCGCGGAGATCGACCGGATCGCGACCAGCCTGTGGGGCCGGATCGAGAAGGCACAGGCCTGGGGCCGGACGGTGACGCTGAAGATCAAGTTCGCCGATTTCCGCATCATCACCCGGTCGCGCAGCTTTGCCACCCCGGTGCGGTCGCCCGACCTGCTGGCACAGGCGGCGCGGGAACTGTTGCTGGCCCAGCTCCCCCTGCGCATGGGCGCGCGGTTGCTGGGGCTGGGGGTGCATAACCTGGAAGCGACGGAGGAAGCTGAGCAGGGCGATCAGCTGGCGCTGGGGTTATAGTCTTTGGGACTACGTGCTCCCGCCTGCGCGGGAGCACGGCAGCAATGGCCTTAGAACGGCAGCCATTTCCGTTTTTCGCTGAACTTCATATAGCCGGCATTGACGCCCAGCCGATAGCCTACGCCCAGGCGGATCGGGATCAGTACGACATTGCCCCAGCGCAGATAGCTGGCGGTGAAACCACCGACCAGATAGGCAGTGCCTTCGGCGGCCGGGAAGCGGTGATAAAGATCCTGCGTGTCGTAGAGATTATATACAAGGACGAAGGTGTTGGCTGCGTTGCCGCCGACATCGAAGCCAATCGACGGCCCGGTCCAATAGACTTCGCGCTTGCCCTCCACCTTATGATTGAGCGTGCCGGAACCGTAGCGCAGGCCGACGACAAAGGCGCCCGATGCCTCACGACCGGCGATATAGGCGTTGGGGCGTCCCTGATCCTTCAGCACTTTTTCGATCAGGCCTGCCAGCCCTTCCGCACCTTTGCCGAATACACCTTCCGCTGCGCCGATCAGATCGTCCTGCTGATAGGAATCGCCCGGCGCGATGGCGGCGGGGGGCGATGCGGCGGTGACGGGCGCGCCGGTCGCGGTCGTACCGGACGTGACGGCGCTGTCGGCCGGAGTGTCGCTATAGACGCTGGGATCGACGCCGGGTTCTGTGGGTGTACTGCGCGCGGGCGGGGGCGGGGCGAGATCGGCATCGATTGCGGTGTTGGGATCGATCGTGCGCACCTGCGCCGACGCCGCCACAGGGGTCAGCGCCAGCCCCGCCAGTGCCGCCACCAGCGCGGCTGCCCGCGCCAGGCGGACGCTTGTCCGTCCCTTAATCCCGATCATGCCCGATGCTCCCCGCAAATTGCCATCTTAACCATCCCCCAGACTATCGGCTATCAACCTGAAACGACAATGAACGAACGCCCACCTGAGTCGATTCCGGGCCGGAACGATTTACGAGCATGGCAAAAGGGCAAAAAAATCCCCGAACAGGACCGTTGCCATGCGCCAAAGCCGTCGCTATAGGACACGTCGCCTAGCCGCAGCCCCGCCACAAGCGGGCGTTCAGGCCATGTTTGGAGACGTGGGTGAGTGGCTGAAACCAACGGTTTGCTAAACCGTCGTAGGGATAACTCCTTACCGAGGGTTCGAATCCCTCCGTCTCCGCCAACACTATTTCCTGACAGCGCCTCATAAGCCCTAAAGGCTCGGTTTTCCGGGCTTTTTGTCGTCTACATTGTCCACTCCGGTCCTTGTTTGTTCTCATGCAGCCTGTCTGGCATATGGTCTGTTCCATGGTATGCGATTCGGGGAATATGGTATGGCGGTGCTGACAGACGCCAAGGCGCGCAATGCGCGGGCGACAGGCAAGCCTTACAAACTGTCCGATGGCGGCCAGCTGTACCTGCATGTGTCGGCCGCCGGGGGCCGTAGCTGGCGCATGAATTATCAGTTTGGTCGCAATGCTCAAGGCAAGCCTGCGCAGAAAACGCTGACAATCGGCAGCTATCCTGCAATCTCATTAAAGGATGCGCGAGACGCTCGCGATCTAGCAAAGACGATTTTAGCGAAAGGGATGGAGCCAAGGCCTGATGATTTATTTCAACGCGCCGCGCCGGTTGCGGACACGCGTCCGACCTTTGCCGACATCGGCGGTGAATGGCACGATCTGCAAAAGGGCCGATGGTCCAAGGTTCACGCGCAGGACGTGCTGGATAATTTGAAGAATGAGGTTTTCCCGTCCATCGGGCATGTGCCTATCATGGACATTACGGCTCCGACTGTCTTGAAACTACTGCAAGCGATAGCGGGACGTGGCGCGGTGGAAACAGCGCATCGGACACGACAGCGCATAAGCGCCATATTCGTTTACGCCCTTGCCACCGGGCGCGGCGTCAGCGACCCGGCGGCCAGTCTGTCGATCGCGTTGCCGAAGAAACCGAAAGCCAAGCCCCAGCCTGCCATCACGAAGCTGCACGATCTGCGGCAGTTGCTGATCTGTTGCGAGGCCGAACGGTGCCGCGCGCCTACCAAATTGGCGTTGCGACTGATCGCATTGACAGCGGTGCGGCCGAACGAACTTCATGCCGCGCGATGGTCGGAGTTTGAGGGGTTGGATGGTCCCGAACCACTGTGGCGGATCCCTGCGCACCGTATGAAAGGGGATAAGGACCGGAAAGGCGAAATTGAGGGCGATCATCTGGTTCCCCTCGCCCCGCAGGCTGTAGCGATCATTCGCACCATGGTGCCGCTCACCGGCGACCTCGCGCTAGTTTTCCCGTCTGACCGTCACCCGCATAAGCCGATGAGTGAAAACACGTTGCGCGCCCTGCTGATCCGCGCCGGATATTATCAGCGGCACGTGCCCCATGGGTTCCGGTCCGCCTTCTCCACGATCATGAATGAGAGGGTGGAGCGGCAATGGCGAGGGAGCGGGCATAGCGGCGCGTCGCCTGATCGCGCGATCATCGACCTGATGCTTGCCCATATCCCGCAAGGCACCTCCGAATCGGAGGGAGCCTATAACCGCGCTGCCTATATGGCGCGACGACGCGAACTGGCAGTCGAGTGGGCCGATATTCTCCTGGCTGATATGTGGCCACCGCAGATCCACATCGGTGAGCCTATCCGTTGGGCATCGACCGGACCGGGGCGGCCCGGTCGATAGGCCTCAATCTATTTTGGCGATCCAAGCGTCAACCTCACTCTCAACCCAGCGCGAGCAACGTGCGCCCAACTTCCGAGGAGCCGGGAATTCGTCGCGGCCGATAAGGGCGTAGATGTAAGAGCGGGAAAGCGCAGTTCGGGAGATGACGTCGCTGATTCGCAAAAATCGTTCTTGAGGTTGCGCGATCATGCCGCCAGTTTCCTCTCCGCTTTGACCGTGATCTTCTCGCGTGGGGGGATCCAGAATGTTGGCGCAAAAGGACGCCCCTGAAAATCCGTCATGGGTGCGCGGCGCTTATCCCATACCACCCAGATATAATCGATCTTGCCATGATCAAATGCGTTGTCGCCCAGCTGCTCGATAATGTTGCCGGGCGGCATGGACGGCCGTTCGCACAGTATCCACACGCCGATCGGCGTCTCGTCCGTGAAAAGCCGGTACCGGCCTTCGCTTGCGAGCCATTTCAGGGGCAGTAGAGCGCAGACCTTATGCGTGGCGATCGATAGGGCGCGACGGATGCATTTTTCCGCCAGGCCACGCACTAGGCGGCCATTCTGGAATGAAAATGGCGGGTTGAAGATGATCGACAGCCCGTTCGATGCTTCCAGCATATGACGCTGGTCGCCCAGCAGATCATGTTCTCCCATGAACAGGCTATGTCCGCCTGCCCGATCGAAAAGATCAGTGCCATAGGCGAAAAATCCGCGTTCCGTCAGTGCTTCGGGAATATGCAGCTGACCGCAGCATGGGTCCAGATAGGTGACGTCCGTCTCCAGTGCGATCATGTCGAGCAGGCGATGCGTCACCCATTTTTCCTCGACATACCAATCCCAAGGATGGCGGGTGCCGCCCTTTGGGGGCGCTGAAAGTTCAACGGTCATGGCTGAACCTCCTTCCGCCCTTTGTCCGTGATTTGCCACCAATAGACGTTACCGCCGCCGATCGGCGTCACGCCCTCGACCAAGCCCCAACGCGAAAGGCGGCGGAGCATAGTGCGGGCCACGAAAGTAAGACGGTAGCCGCAAGCTTTAGCGACCCAATGCGTTGCGGCGCGGCCAGACGACGTCTGGGCGAGAAATGCCAGGGCCGTGTGATCAGTCAGGGATATGCTGGCGGGTTTCACCGGCGGTCTCCTGTGGTGTTGGCCAGCCCCCATGCGATCACAAATGGGATCGCTAGGATGGCAGCGATGATTAGAAGGGTACGCGTCAGAGCAGTAATCATCATTCGATCCCCAGCGCGTTTTTGTAGGTTTCGAGGATGCCTTCCTGTTCAAGGCGCGCTTCGCGGGACATGGCGCGGATCTTGATGACCGCCTTCATCCCCTTCGTGTCGTAGCCCGTCGCTTTAGCTTCCAGATAGACATCTTTGATGTCATCACCGATGCCCTTCTTCTCCTCCTCCAAGCGCTCGATACGCTCGATAAGCAGTCTTAGCTGATCAGCGGCGGTGGTGGTCTTCTCCGATGGCGCGATCGATGCGGGGGGCGTGGAGTTTTCCACTGGCGCGCCTTCATCCTCGAAATCATCCTCGTCATCGTCTTGAACCAAAGCTTCCGATGTCACGAGCACCGCCCGCGCGCCGACATGGTTCGGCGCGGAGACTACACCAGCGGCCTCCAAGCGCTCGATCAACCGGGCAGCGCTGTTATATCCGATCCGCATCTGACGCTGCAGCCAAGACGTCGAGGCCTTTTGGTTCCCGACAACAAGGGCGAAGGCGCGGCGGTAATCCGCCGTAGGGTCCGTGAGTTCTTCCGTTACGTCGGCGGTAAGAATATTGGTCATAGGTCGGGCCTTTCAGCGATTAGCGATGATGATGATGATGGCGAGTGCTGCGCTATTCAGAGCGCCAGCGAGGGCGGCCGTGACGGCGCAGCTGATGGCGAAATCCACGAAGGGACGTGGGCGGCACCGGTGTGTCGTGCAGGGCTCACAGCGGCAGCCGAGCGCATGGATGCGCGCATTGGGATCATGCCGCACGGCGATCAGCCTTTGCAGTGGCCCTGCCCGCCTCCCACGCGATTTCCTGTTCGCAACGGGTGCAGATGCCGCTGTCGTCGGCCGCCCATGTCGTATCACCACCATTATGATCATACTGGTTGGCATGCTCGTCCCATGCGCAGCGGGTGCAGAGCCGGGGGTGCTGATGCGGCGGAAGGTTGGCCAGCTGATGGTAGACGTCGATGGAGAAGAAGTACGGTTTGCCCGCTGTGATGTAGAGGCGCTGATGACGGACGTTCTCCGCTTCCAGATTGCGGAAGTGGCGCTCGACGTCGTGCTGATGTTCGGGACGGGTCCAGAAGGGCTTGGCGACCTGGGCGATTGTGAGGCCAGCGGCGCGGCGGCGCAGCTGGACATAGTGCCAAGGCATCATGACGTGGCGGGGCGATCCCTGATCACCCAGCATCGTCAAAAGAGAGGGAACGCTACGCATGGTGTTTCCTTTCATGGTCAGGCGTGTTTCGCGGCGGCGCGCGAAGTGTCTTGGAAGATCCAGCAGCGGACAGAGCCGGTGCCGTCATTGCGGGAATTGATGATGGCGCTCTGCTCTACGAAGCGGCGCTGCTTCGACGTCTTGAGAGCGCGGATCAGTTCGGAATGGCTGGGCAGTTCCAGGCGTTTTTCGGCACACCGGGCCTCCATTTCGTTGAGGCGGACGGCGATCATGCCGTCTTCCCAGCGACGATGATGGTTGATGTGGCCGCCATTGGCGGTCTGCACCTCATTCTCTTCGAGATAATCGAAGCGAGTCCAGAACAGAGTAACGATCGGGTCTTCGCTATTCACGGCCAACTGACGATCGGTGGCCATCTGGACGATGAATTTCGCGGTTTCGGCCTGTTGACTGTCATCAAGCGGAACGATGGCGCGGATTGCATCTAAAAAGGCGAGCAGCTGGCCGTGCGTCTTGGCGAGGCGGTTGGTGCGGATGGCCGGCATCGCCAGCAATTCCTGCTCATATTGAGCGAATGCCTGACGGAAGCGGGCCATAACGTCACTTTCGCGGCGCGCGGCATGGACGATGAAGCCAGAGATTTTCTCGACCGGCCATTGTTCCAGGCGCTCGGCCGACACCTTAGAATCGGGGGTGAAGTTGGACATATCGAAGCCGAGCGACATGATACGTTCCAGCACCGCCCGGCTCGCATTCACCGGCTCATTCTGCTCGATGACGATCGCTCCCCGGAAAGGCGGTTCGAACGTCTCCATGCCGCCATTCTTCACACCGCGTGACCGGACGGTTCGACCATTGTAGGCGGTCTTCAATTCCTCCCATTCGAATTTACGAGCGTGGCTGGCTTCCTCGCGCCGATCACCCTCGATTAAAACAACGGGTAGGTTGCCGACCTTGCCGAGGTTGCGCGCCATTGCAGCCGGTGTCGCTTTGGCAGGGTCGAACCCTTCATAATTCTCGCGGCCCATCAGCTTCCATAGAAACTCGATTAGGGTCGTTTTGCCGGTACCGGGCAGGCCGTGCATTTCGAGGAAGGGGAAGCTTTTCATTTCGCCGCGGATCTGCTCGGCAAAGAGCGAAGCGAAATAGAAGGTGAGGCAAACGACGCCCTTCGCACCGTATGCCGTCCAAAGATCCTTGAGCCAGCTGGTGTCCAGCTGGTCCGCGTCATAGTCGATATCGAGCAGCCGTTCGGATGTGCCGAGTTTCAGCGCCTGCTTGCCGATCTGAAAAAACTCGTTGTCATTGGGCTTATAGACCCGCCCGTTCGCTACAGCGATGTCGCCGAACACATAGGCCTGCGCGTCGCGGCAGTAGCCTGTGAAGCCCAGCGGTCGAACGTCGGGCAGATCAGGCGTCTGGTGCTGCAATATGCGGGTCAGCTGAAAGGCGCTGCCGGTCCAGACGCCGCCAAATGCGAACAGGCGATCTTCGAAATTTGAAGCTTTGCGCAGCTGAGGCGCGGTAAAATCACCCTTTATCGGGGCGCGCTTGCCAGGGAATGTGATGTTGAGGAAGAATTTAGTCTCGTCCGTGGCATCATCCCTCTGCCGGTAGAGGACGCGGAAGGCGCAGTTCGCAATTTCCTCTATCATCAGCGCTTCGCGCGATGCGGCCAAGCGGATGGCCTGTTCCTCTTCGCGGTCGATGTCCTCCAGCTTGCGCGTCTTGGCCTGCCGGTATTCCTCGATCTTCTCCTGCACGGTGCTGGCGTCGATCGAACACCAGTAGGTGCGGCTGTTATAGGTGAAGTTGAAGCTGTTCCACCGGTGCCGGTCCCATAGCAGATAGGCTTTGTCCTGGGCGGAAGGTGCTAGCAGCACATCGCCATACCAGAGATAGTCTTTGCGGTGGGTGTCCGTTAGGCGATCGAGGCCCAGCAGGTCATTCCAGTCGAGCGCCTTGCCGAAATCATCGTCCCCCATGGGCTGGGCGGCACCTGCCTCCCACCCGGCCTTGCGTGCCGTGGCGACATGATCACGACAGGCTTTGGTGCCCGCCCCGCCCGCGTCATATGCGAAGATCAGCTTCGGCCGCTTAAACGGAGTGTCAGTGGTCGCACAGGCGCTAGCGACCTGTTTCAGGAACTCTTCGGGATAATTGTTGCATGTCATGGTCGACGCGGCGCGCTGGCCCGCCTGCTCCAGTGCCCAGGCATTAAAGATGCCTTCGGCGAACCAGATTGTATCTGCCCTCGCCATGTTCTCGATAGTGACATCAGGGCGCTGCCATGCCTGCCCCTTGTAGGACTTGCCGTATGCGAAATTCGCTTTCTTATCGAAGCGACCGGGCTGGTCGATCAGCCGTTCCCACCAGCTGCCGCCGGGCAACGGAAAGCGGACGGTCGCAGATCCGATGTTGCGCTTCTGATCCTGAAACCATTCCTGCGAATATGCGCCACGCATCCCCATTAGATTGAGTTTGCGCGCGTCCATCAGATAAGCATCGGCGGCGGCGGTCGGGTTTTCACGGGTCTTTTGGAACCGGTTGGACCATGTGTCGAACAGGTCGGGATAGCGATCCCGCACCGTCTCTTCATAGCCGCACCGCTCCTGACGGTTGCACTTAAGAACCCAGGGGCTTTCGGCGTTGGTATAGACCTGCTTTTCGCCGCAGTCAGGGCATTTTCCGCCGCGCAGCCAGTCGCCGCGATCCGTCTTCCACTGGAAATCGGATTTCAGCTTCGGGAGCAATTCCTTGCGGATATCATCACGCATCGACATGTGAGCACCGGAACTTTCTCAGGCAATAAGAGGGCGTTCCCGGCGACGGGGTGCGCCGGGTGAATTAGGTAGGAATGGCAGCGCGCTAGGCGCGCGCGCCGATTTACTGGGTCACGGCGGCGTCCGCTGGCGGCGGTGGCGCACCGTCATCGTTGGCAGCCCGGTCATTGGCGGCGGGCAACCATGTAGTCATCGGCAGCCGGTGCTTGGCCAACGGGAAGATGGTTGGCCGCACGGTGCGGACCGCCGTCATTTCAACCACAAATTCGTGGCCGCAGGCGTCAGGATTCCTGCATTTGTAATAGAGTTCGCGAAACAGCAGACTGTGTTTGCCAACTGCCTTTGAGTAGGCTTTGCCCCCGCATGCCGGACACGACACATGCGGCATTCTAATCTCACCCACGATCAAGTTCCCCCGATATCCGCACGGCCGAATTGCCGGGCAGGAATGACTTGAGACGGGACAGCAGGCGGTTGACAGCGCCGCTCGCCTCCTCAGTCTCTTTTATGGCGTGATGGATCTGTGTCGGGGACGCACCGTGCTGCATCGCGTGAATGCTACTGCTGATCGCGTCGGCCGTTTCCAGCGATGCCTGGGCGATGTCGTCGGCCAGCGCGGCGCGACAGGCCAGCGTGTTCGCCAGTGCGACGTCCAGCTGACGAGCATAGCTTTCGAGGATCGGCGCGGAGCCGCCGCCAGCCTCAATGAACGCCCGATCCAGCGCAATGGCCTGATCGAGCGTCGGCGCAGGGGCCTTGTCGCTCTCGCTCCAATAACGGACCGCGCGCTTTGACCGGTGCGTGATCTTTGCCGCATGATCCCAGCCAATGACGCCGACAACCGTCGTGATCGCAAGGGAAAAGGTAAGGGGTGCGCGGACCTTTGTCATTACGAGCCCCTCTGGGTGTAATCGACGGACACGCCGCAATGCTTGGCGATGATCCCGCCGATACGATAGCGATTATCTTCGAGGCTGGAGCCATTAGCGATGCTGCCATGTGGCGCGAACTGTTCGATTGCGTTTAGAATGTCGACCATCGCCTGCGCAGACTCGGGGCAACCGAATGATGCGAAATACTCGCCGTTTTTATAGACGTAGCCCGCTGTGATCCCACGATGCATCACGAACATTGGGTTAAGCTGCCGTCTAGACTTGGCGCGGCTCATGCCCCTGCCCTGCCGGTAGCGCACATGGTGAAGATCAGCGTGAGGGTGCTGCAGACGAAGAGCAGGCACTGGAACGCGGTGTAGGGGATCGCGATGCCGGTAGTCGTGATTTCGGGGCGGCTCACAGGTTCGGCCTGCTGGTGGTGCTTGCGGCGGGGCGCCGTCTTGATGATCGTAGGCATATCCAATCTTGGTCCTTTCAAGGTCGGCGCGATCGGGCGGGAGGTAGAGGCCCGCCCGATCATTTCTCAGTTAACGATAAGGGGCGCGACACGGTCGATCGGTCGCGGAAACGCTAAGCGTCCAGCGGTGATGGCACACCGGCCTGCCTTGGTGAGCTCGACGGGCTGGCCCTTCCGGACATTGCCCAAGCGATATTGTGCGGTGATCGCGCGAAACAGATCGCGGCGATGGCAGCGCAGCTGCATTTCGAGGTCGGATACGCTCATCGGACGATCGGAGTCGAACAGCGCATTGAGCAAGCCAATCTGCAGCTGCACATCCAGCATGAAAGATTTGCCGTTCTGACGGGCGGGCATGACTGCGGCGTCCGTCATGCAACGTCCTTTCGTTGCAATTGCGCAATCCGATCGCAAGCGACGGTTGCCGTTCGCACCGGTAAAATGCCTCCACATTCTTCGCCGGGGTCGATGTCCTGTGCGGTTTCGGAAAGGGGATAGATGTCGGGTCGAAGAAGGTGGCGCGACACGCCAGTTGCCGCCTCGAGCTTCAATACAAATAGCGGCGGAACCTTCTTGGCGGATTGCAGCCACTTCCAGACTGCTGGCTGCGTAACCTCGCAAATTCGAGCCGTAGCAGACTGTCCACCTGCAATTTCTATAGCCAGCTTCATCGCTTCGAATGGGGTTGGTTTGTCGTCCATCGCTACTACCTATTACCAGATTAATAGGCAGTCAAGTAGCAGACTATGGTTTCGGTCTATAAATTTGGTAATAGGGTGGCTGTATGGTCATCGCTGAACGGCTCCGCCAACGAATGCAGAAGCTGGGCATTTCTCAGAGTGAGTTGGCGCGTCGGTTGGGTGTTACCCAAGGCACAATTGCTCACCTTGTTAATGGACGTACAAACAACTCTGTCCATCTTCCGGCAATTGCGGCCGAACTGGAGACGACGGTCGCCTATCTCAGCGGCGACACTGATAGTCCGTTAGAAGGCGCTCGCATTCCAATGTCGAAGCAAGACATGGCCGAGCAGATGGGCCTCATTGAGATCGAAGAAGTGGATCTGGGGATCGGAATGGGTCTAGCTTATTCGGATGAAATCCCTGTTCAGACTGTCTCGCAGTGGATGCCGGAATCTTGGGTGCGCCAGTTTACAAATGCTCCAGCAAAATTTCTAACGATCGCCCGACCGCGCGGAGATTCGATGTACCCGACCATCAATGATCGGGACATCGTCATCATTGATCGATCGCGCCGCTCCATAGATGAGCAAGAGGGTATCTGGGCGCTATTCTATGGCGGTCTTGGCACGGTTAAGCGCGTGCGCGCCATGCCTGACGGCAGCTATAAGTTGATGGCTGACAACCAACATGTGAGCGATGAAACGGCAGTAGATGGCGAAATGTCTGTTTTCGGTCGCGTCGTCGGGGTAATCCGGCGGACATAAGCGACCTATAACGGAAAGGATGCCGCTGATTGGTCCGAGACTATGAGAAGCGGCTCAACGCCTCGTAGGCCATGATCCTAAACCTTGGCGGCATAAACGTAATGTTCGGTCAAAAATTGCTTTGCGGCTTCAACGCCGTGGCCATCGATAGTAACGCCACGATGATCTTCATACGCCTGGTAACTATTTGTTACAAAATCCCGCAGCGGAACTTCCTTACCTTCGATCATAAAATTGGGCGAGCTATTCACATCTTTAAGTAGGCCATCATAGACCGGCCAGATTACGGCCTCCGACAATTCGTCTTCGACATCAATATCGACCTCAGTAGGCTGAATGCCAATGTGCCTGAGAGCCTGCCGTGCTGTATCTATCAAAATATCTACAGCAGGATGATTGACCGTGTGCATAAATGACCGGTTAAGACTCAGGAACTCGGAAAAATTATAACCTAGAGCCGACCACTCCGAACCCTGCTTGGCAACAGCAGCGTCGTAAAAAGCTTGAAGATTAAGGGACTTGAAAGTGAAGCGGTTAAAAAGCGATGGGACGTAATGCTCTGGAATGCCGAGCGACCAAGCCGCAAAAACAATCGCAGAATGATAAGGTCCGGCAGGACCTGTTAACTGCGTCCCATTTGCGGTCAAATAAACGCAATCGGGGTGAAATCCGGTGAAGGCAATGTAGGGAAACCTGACGACGTGTTTGCAACGAGGTAACAGCGCCGCTTCGGAAAAAAGCCCACTTTTAGGCAGGTAATTTATGAGGCACGCTACGTCACTCAGAGCAACTTCCGACGCCCATGACTCGATGTCATCCCGAACTGGACACGCTCTTTGAATTCTATTCATATGATAAAGTTCAAATTCGTGATTTGGTGCTAATGCCACCATCGCTCGGTGGATAGTGCGAGCCTGACAGTTCCCTACGATCGCAATTTTCACAGACTTGCCTCTATAGCTTCTTCGTCACAAACAATGTGATCTAGGTTTGCCAATACAACTTCTGCATTCTGCTTTTTAGCCAAAGGCGGTGACCCCTTGATATCATGAGGCCGATTTTCCGAAAGATAATGCCGGGAAAATATGCCCATAACTTGCGCGACCCCATCGGGGAGCACAGATCGTAAATCTGTATCGAAATATCCATACCCCGCATGATGCCCGGTTATGATTTCGTATGAAGGGAAGTAAGCTACGTCTCTTATTTCTTTGCTAATCGTTTCAGCAACAACGCGCAAAGCTGATTTGGAATATATGGTAGCAGGAAGCACATGCTGTTTTTCATACGTGGCTATCAACGGTACGGGCGACACGGTCAAAATGACGCGCATCTCAGGATTTATGACGCGCATATTGCTGATGAGTGAGCGCATATCTTCAATCATTGAGAACACATCAGCATTGTGAAATTCATAGTCCGCCGGATCAGCCGGCGTGCCGGCCACGCCCGGTGCGAGAGGTACAACTGCACCATCATGCTTTGACCGCCAAGACTCCGTAAGACCGAGAGTGAATATGAAAACATCCGCTTGTTCAAACATAGCGCGGGTCGCTGCCAGCGACTTGACGCGATCAGCTCGCAATGCCTCAATTGATGTAAATCCGTCCTTTTCGATTTGCGGCCGAAACGGATCTACCCAAGCGCCATTTGATCCATTCCAAGCGTCATCAGTCGGATGAAAAAGGCCGTAGGCTCGTTGAAACAACTGGAGCATCTGGCGTGTGGTATACACGTTACCAAACCGTGCAGGGAACAGCCCATAGTTTTCTTCGATAGCGCCAGGCTCAGTGACAAGGTAGCCGAAACCGTTTTTTGAGAGTGTGCGAGCAATATGTTGAGCAAAACAGCTTCCAGCCGTCGCGATCTTGTCAAATTTGTCGATAGTGAACGGCACAGAGCTGACAGGATCGACTTCGACAGGCTGCATTTTTGCTACAGAGCGGGACCAAAAGTTTTCGTTTGGCAGATTTCTATAAGGGTTTGTCATTGAACTATTTCCCACAACCTACTGCAGCGAAAAAGCGTAACATAAGCCACACTCTGCTGACAATTAATTACGTGGCAGCCGTCTCCATCTTGAGCGCGCCCTGATACCCGCCGCTTTTGTCCAGGCGATGCGTGACTTCGCTGATGAGCCACGTCGTGGCGTCGATCTGGTCCTTATAGCCGGTCACCGTCACGCGGGCTTCGGGCATCGCATCGGGACGCCCCAACGGTAGTGACAGATCGAGCGTGGCAGGCGCGCGCTTCAACCGGTCGCGCTCCGCTGCAGCGGCCCGGCGGGCTGACGCTTCGTCGGGATAGACCTTCCGCAACTTCTTCGCGCCGTCCTGATCGCCGATCGTGAAGGCCTGGCGCTTGGCGGATTTCTTGTCGTGCCAACTTGCCGTCACACCGGCCTGACCGTCGCGCTTCTGCCGCTGCCAGTTGTGCGTTCCGCCCTGATCGCGGCGGATGGTCAGCGTCGGCAGTGCCTTCCCGGTCGACGTCTGCCCAGCGCCCTTGGCCGCAAAGATCAGGTTTTTGTCCTTAATCGTGGCGACGGCATCATTTTCGCGTCCCAGGCGGCGCAGGAAGGCGATATCGCTTTCGCGGCTCTGTGTGACCGACTTGAGCGCGATCGACGCCAGAGCGGGGGCTATGCGCGCCGTGAGACCATTGCGCTCTGCTACATCGCGTAGCACTGCGCCCAGCGTGGTGGCCTTCCAGCTTTTGTCGCGGCGATTCCTGATCGCGCTGGTGAAGTCTGCTGCACGAGCGCGGATCGTGATCTGGTCGGGCGGACCGCTATGCGTGACGTCGTCCACCTTGAAGCTGCCCTTGTCGACCAGCCCGACCGTCACATCGCGGCCCTGCTTCCACCCAAGCTGCAGTTTCAGCACCGCGCCCTCCGGCGGGATGGCCAGACCGCCATCATGATCGGTCAGCACGATGTCCAATTGGTCGGCTTCATCGCCCCGCTTTTCCGATAGGGAGAGCGACACAAGGCGGGGGCGCAGGCGGTCGGACAGGTCTTCCCCGTCGAGCGTCACTCGCCAGTCGGCGATATTGTTGCGGGCGGTCATGCGGCTGCGTCCGCTTGGGCATCATCATCGACGCGCAGGAGGTCGATGCCGAAGTCGATGCGGCGCGGCGTGCCGTCGGCGAACATGTCGGCATGGCGTTCATCGATCCGTTCCAGCACGAAATTGCCGAACACGGTGCCATTGCCCGCGACAAGGGGCAGCGCTTCGCCCTCGTCGGCCATAGCGCGCAGATCGTCCAGAGACACGCGGCCGTCGCTGATTTCGGCATAGACCGCGCCCGACAGGCTGATCGTTTCCGCGCCGGGGCCGACATATTGGGTCGCGTCGCGCGCGCCAACGCGGGGCGCGCGGGCGTGCTGCCAGTCGGTTTTCCGTTGCAGTTCGTCAAAAGCGAGCGAGGGAAGTTCGAAGACGAACATGCCCAGGGCCATCAAATACATGTGCCGCCTCCTTAATCTTCGTCGTGGAAGCCGCGTCCGCGCTTCTCGCGTTCGATCTTTTCCAGCGCTTGGCGTAGCTTGTCCTCTAGATCCTGCGGGTCACCGCTGACGCCATTGAAATGGAAAACATAGGTGTCGCCGTTACGCGCCGTCGTCACAGGGCTGCGTTCAACCGGGCGCGCCGCCGGGGCAGGCGCGGACACCACGGCAGCGCTGGCGGCACCTGTCGTCAAAGCACGGCTGATGGCAGCGGCGCTGTCGAGAATGCGCGGGATGATCGATAGGCGATCCTCGTTGCCTGCCTGCAGGGCCGGTGTTGCGATTGGCGGCACAGCGTCGATCGTGGGGTGCACGATCGGCCATTCGATCGGCCGTGGCGGCTCGATCCGGGGCGCTTCGATCGGGTTGACGATTGGAGCCTGTAACTGGACGGAAGGCAAGACTGGCGCGACGATCGGCCAAGCGACAGGTTTGATCGGTTCGACAGCCTGCGGCCGTGGCCGCTCGCTATCAGGCGGCGCGGGCTGCGCGGAAAGTTGCGGCAGGATGGGGGCTGCGACGGTCGCAGCAGCCATGGCATTGGTCATACGGTCCGCCACCCGCATAACTTGGCGCACCGGTCCACCCGCGTTGTCGGAAAGGCCCTGATCGAGACCCTGCATCACGAAGCCGCCAAGACCAGCAAAGACGCGAGAGGGAGAGTGGATGCCCAGCTTTTCTTTAAACCAGCTCGTCACCTTGCCCGCCGTGTTCGTGACCGTGGATTTCAGCGCGCCCAACATCGAAAGGACGCCGTTGATAAACCCTTGGATCAGATCACGGCCAAAGCGGCTGAAATCGAGGCCGGTAAAATAGGCGAGAACCGGCGCGAAGGCTGCAATGAACAAGCCGATCGGAGAGAATTTGAGAAACATGGACAGCAGCGCGTCGAGCGCACCGCTCGCGAAAGATTTGATGCCTTCCCAAAGCTGACCAAACCAAGCGGTAATGGCGCCCCAATTGTCGTAGATGAGATAGGCGGCGGCGGCGACCGCAGCGATGATCGCGACAATGGCCACCATCCATCCCAGCAGGGCACCCACAGAGATTGTGAGGATGCCCGCCAAGGGCGCGGCGGCGGCGGTGACGGCGGCAAAGCCCAAAGCGACCATGCCAAGGACGATCAATAGGGCTGACCCTACGCCCATGAAGATCATGATGCCCTTCGCCAGCGCCGGATTAGCCTGCGCCCAACCGCGCATGGCGCTGGCGGCAGCGCGCACCTTTTCGGAGACGGCGACGACGGTCGGGAGCAAGGCTTTGCCCATGGTGATGTTGAGGTTGGAAAGCGCATTACCGGCCAGCCCCGTCGCGCCTTCCGACGTGGCGATCCGGTTCAAAAATTCCGCATGCATGGATCCGGCGGTCTGACCCGCGTCCGCGACCAGGTCGAGGCGTTTCTTCAGCCCGTCGAGGTTGGTCAGCATCGGCGCGATGGCGGACACGCTTTCGGAACCGAACAGCTGGGTCAGGATCCCCGACTGTTTGTCTGCATCCAGCTTGCCGATCCGCTCCATGACATCAACGATCGCGCCGGTCGCATCCTTCTGCATGCGCTTGGCGACGTCCGTCGCCGACAGGCCCAAAGAGTCGAAGGCCGCGACCTGCGATTTGGTGGCCGCTTCCCCCTTGGTCAGCGCCAGCATCGTGTTCTTGATGCCGGTCGCCGCGACTTCGCTGGGCACGCCGATACTGTCGAGGGTCGAACCAAGCGCCGCGATCTGGGGCGCGGCAAGCCCCGCGACCTTGCCCAGGGGGCCGATCCGCGTGATGATGTCCGTGACATTCGCTGCCTTGCCACCGAAAGTATTGGTCAGTGCGTTGACGCGGTCGCCCAGGGCGCGCACGCCCGCCTGTGGCAGTTCGAACGCCGTGCGCCATTTGGCCATGGTCTCGCCCGCAATGTCGGCGGTCATATCGAAGGCCACGCCCATTTCGGCGGCGTCGTTGGTAAATTCCAGCAGCTGTTGCCGTTGATTCTTCATCGGCTTGCCCAGCTTATCCATGCCCACGCCCGCCGCACCGGCGGCTGCCGCGATATTGGCGAGTTCGCTGGCCGTCATGGGAATGCGTTCGGATAGATCAAGGAAATCGGTGCCCAGCTGCTCCAGCTGCGGCCCGGCCATGTCCGTCACCTTCCTGACGTCGGCCATCGCGCTTTCGAGCGTCATTGCCTGTTTGACGGCGGCGACCACGGGCGCACCGGCGGCGGTGCCTGCAGCGACCATGCCGATGCCTGCGGAGGTGGCCTTCGCGCTGATGTCGTTCAGCTTGCGACTGTTGGCGGTGGCCTTATCGACCTTGGCAAGGGCATCGGTCTGTTGGTTCAGAGCGCGGTTGGCATCTCGCACCTTGTCCGCGAGGCGATCTTCATGGCTCGCAAGGTCCGTGACATCGACGCCTGCGGCCGACAGCTTGGCCGACAGCTGCTGCAATTCCGCGCCGCCCGCGTCGATCTGGTGGGCAAGCTGGCCGGTTTGGCGCTCTACCTTCTCCATTTCAGCGCGCAGCTTCTTCGTGGGCTTTTCGGTCGCCTCCATCTGCGCGCGCAAGGCGGTCAGGCGTTCCTGCGCCGCCTTATGCGCGGCGATGTCCGCGCCATAGCGCGTCTCCTTTGCCTTGTAGCGATCCATTTCGCTCTGCAGGGCATTGAGGCTTTTGAGTTCATCTTGCGTCTTGGCCAGATCGCGGCGCGCAGCGGACGACGCGCCGGTGATATTCTTGAGCGGCGACGTCACCTTGTCGAGCGCTTCAAGGATGATCTGGAGACGAAGATTTCGGTCCGCCATATGCGCCTATCGCTTTTTCTTGTCGGGTGGGTTGGCGCGGCGCGCGGCCTGCGCGCGCCAGTTCATCAGTTCGGACAGGGCCATCCCGTCCATCGCCTGCGGCGGCCAATGGAAGATGATGGCGATGTCCGCCATCGCGTCATCTACTGCAGCTGGGCATCCGCCTGCTTCGACTTCTGCAGCAAAAAACTGCCGATTTCCGCGCCACAGGCCAGCTGGTCGCACAGGTCCATGTTCGCCGCGTCGGCTTCAGTGATGGTAGGTATGCAGATGCGGGGCAGCAGCTTGATGAGCGCATCGACCTTCAACTGGCCGACATCGACCAGGGACAGGCCGCGCAGTTCGCCTGCCTTGGGCTTGCGCAGCTGGATGAAGGCGATCGTCTTGTCGCCTTTGACGATGGGCGAATCGAGCGTGACGGTGCGCAGGTCGGGGCTATTGGTGTCGGACATGGGTCTCTCCAGATGTCAGGGGGAAGAAAGGTGGCCCGGCGCGTGGCCGGGCCGTCAGTTCAGGATCAGGCCAAAAGGGATCACGAAAGCCCCATCAGGGCGCGGCGTTCTGCCAACAGATCGACGCCGTTCACGATCTCGATCATGTTGAGCGGGTCGATCTTGATTTCGGTGCGGCCGTTCCAGATCAGTTCGTAATAGGCCAGCGCCATGGTGACGCTGAATTCCGTCACCTCGCCGGTCTCCTGATCGCCCATTTCGATTTCGCTATGTCGGCCGCGCACGATCACTTCGATATGATCGACCGCCGCCGTGCTGTCGGTCTGATAGTTGCCGGCAAAGCGGATATAGACGCCGTCGACCGTCGGCGTGCCCCACTGGCGCAGCACGTCGCGCATCGGCGCGCCGCAGGTGAAGGACATTTCCATGGCTTCCATCCCCATGTCCATCGACACGGTGCCGGACATGCCGCCGCCGCGCCATTCCTCCATCTTGCGGGTCAGGGTGGGGAGCGTGACGGTCTTGCTCTCGCCAAGATAAGCCAGACCTTCGTTGAACAGCATCATGTCTTTAAGCGTGCGGGGCATGCCCATGGGCTAACTCCTTGTAGGTGAGGTTCAGGGAAAGGGGGTGTTGGCCGGGGCGATCAGCCCGATGCTGCAAGGCTGGAGAAATCGGCCAGATAGCTGTCGGTGATCCGCTGATTGAAGCCGAGGTCTTCGAGCGGCGGCGGCACGGTATATTCATAGTCGATGCGCAGCTTGCCCGCCTGCAGGCTGGCGACGCTGTTGTTGGCGTCCTTGTAATAGGCGTCGAAGCCGAGCAGCACGCCGCTTGCCACCAGCTGGCGGCCAAAGCCGTTGACGGTGCCCACGATATCCTTCGCCAGCGCCGGGGTCAGCGGCTTGTCCAGCGCCCACAGCATCCCGTTGACGACGGTATCGGCGAGCAGCTGCGCCACGCGCACCGTGCTTTCGAAAGCGAACAGTTCGTCTTCGGACGTGGTGCGGTTGCCCCAGAAGCGATAGCCCGCGTCGGTACGGACAAGAGCCGTGACCTGCGCCTGGTTAAGGATGCCCGCCTCGCTTGCCTGATCCTCGATATCCCAATGGATATCCTGCGTCAGACCGACGACGCCGTTTACGGGCACGTTGGACAGGGTCTTATGCGGGCCGACGGCTTCATCGATATAGGCGCGCAGACCCATGGCGCGGGCGGCGGCGTAGCTGGTGGCATTGGCCTGCGCCGTCGTATCGAAGGCAAGGAAATCAGGGCAGAGCAGCATCAGTTCGCGCGCGCCGAAATTGGCGCGGTAGGTGACGGCGGCCGAGACATTATCGCCCAGCGCGCGGGCATAGGCGAAGCCGCGCAGCTTTTGCGCCACGACGACAAGCGCGGCGGTGACCGCCTGCGTTTCAAGGCCGGGCGCGCCGATGATCTTGGGCTTCACCCCATGCTGCGCCTGGGCGGCCAGCAGCGCCTGCAGACCGGTCTTCTTCCCGTTGGGCAGCGTGGTGCCGATGACATTGGCGGCGGTTTCCGCGTCGGTATCGCCTTCTTCCACCCGAACCACCACGACGATCGGGCGGGCCTGATCGGCGATGGCGCGCAGAGACTTGGCGAGCGTGCCATCGACACCGGCGGACCCGATGGCGGCTTCGACGTCCGTCAGCACGACGGGTGTATCGAGCGGGAAGACTCCAGCGATGGCGTCGGCGGCGGTGGCAACGAGGCCAATGATGGCCGTCGATACGGCGGTAAGCGTGCGCGCGCCGTTGCTGATTTCGAGAAGGGTGATGCCGTGCTTGAAAGCCATGAGCGGATCCTTGGGCTTAGAGGGTGAGCGGGATGGTGAGGCGGGTGCGGCTGTTGGCGGTCGGCGCATCGGTGCGATCCGCATCGATCGTGAGGATGGCAGCGCCGGGCGCAGATCCGGCAGCCAGCGACACGCGGCGCAGGCGCAGCCGCCGTTCCCAGCGGGAAAGCGCCACAGCGGTGGCGGCATAGAGGCGCAGGATATTCGCCCCGGTCATGGGCTGGTCGATGAGGTCAGGCAGCAGCGAGCCATAATCGCGGCGGCCGACGCGGGTGCCGATCATGGTCGACAGGATATCCTGCACCGATTGGCGGATATGATCGATGCCATCGAGCGCCGTGCCGGTGGTGCGGGACATGCCGGTCATCAGGCGGGCGCTCCGGTCTGGGCCGTGCCAGCCTGGACGCCGCCATGCTTGTGGCCTTTGAGGCTCTTGCCGCCGCCCACAACATCAATGTCGGCGGTCGCGGTGCCGCTGATCTGGACGTCGTCATTGACGGTCAGCGGCCCGTTGATGGTGACGGGGCCGTTGATCGTCGCGCCGCCGGGTGCATCGACCACTGCCGTGCCGCCATCCGGGAGCGAAACCGTCAGCGCATGAGCCGCATGATCGTAGATGATCCGCGCGCCGTCGATAAATTCAATATGGGTGACGTCGGCGCTGGAGGCCGGGGCCGGGAAGGCATCGCAAAAGATCGCGGGCAGAACGACACCGTTCTGCAGGTCGCCTTCGGGACAGAAGACGAGGCATTGTTCGCCCATGACGGGCGGTGACCAGATGCGCACAGTGCCAGCGCGGGGCGTGATCCAATGGAGCGGGCCGGTTTCGATGTCGCCCAGCTGCACGGTGCAAGTTGCGTCGGCATGATCGACCGATGCGACCGACCCGATCTGGATCGTCTCGCCGGTCATATATTCGTTGTCGGATGCACGTTGCGCCATGGGCGGACCATGACGCGGGTTTGAAAGCGTTTCGCGCCCGCGCATTTGGACAGGCGCTAGTCCAAATGCGCGGGCGTTTTGGCTTAGGCTTCGACAGCGCCTTCCACCGGTGCGACGGCGATGACACCCAGGCTGATCTTGGCGGCAACGCCATTGGCCACTTCTGCGACCCGCACGGCGGTGGCGGCCTTATCATAAGCGCCGCTATCCTTGAGGACTGCATTCACGTCGCGCTTATGGACGATGTCGCCGCTGGTGAAGGTAACAGGGACGCTCTTGGTTTCGGCATTATACGTGCCGATCTTGGTGGTCAGTTCAGACATGGGAAGATCCTTCAGGCAGAGGGTAGAACGGGCCATTCGATCGCATGAAGATCGGTGGCGGTTTCCGGGAGGTCGCGGAGCGCCTGGCGATAGAGCCGCCATGCTTCGCGCCGATCGTTGGTGAGCGGGGCATCAGGCATCTGAGTGAAGTCACTGGCCGCCAGCAAATGATCGCGGTGGCGGCGCAGATCCGACAGCAACTGCATATCCGAGGGCGCGGGCGGCGGCATCGCGACCGGGCGGCCATCGGCATCCGCGACGATCGCCAGACCGGCAGACTGTTCGGCCATCAACCGGGCATGGCGATCCGCGTCGATGGCGCAGGCATCGGACGGAATGTCCTGGCCGTGTATCGCTTCGGTGTAGAAGCCGCCGGTGGAGGGTGAATAGAAATAGGACAAGGCTTATCTCCCAAGGGCGAACCAGAAGGCGGCGGTGCCAGCGCTGGATGGATTGAGCGAAGAGGATGCATGGCCGACCGTCATGCTTATGCGGGTCAGGTTGCCGGTCGCGGCCCAGGCCGAAGGCACCGCGCCCGATTGATTGCTGGCATAGGCCGCCATGCATTCGGTAGGGAAGGCGATGGGGAAGGTCACATTGTTGACGCCGCCCGATGGCGCAACGACATTGCCCCATTGCAAAATCAGGCCGCCGGGCAGCTTCTGATATCCGTTGCCCGTCAGCAGCGCGCCGAAATCAAGCAGACGGGCGAAGGCGGATGCCTCCTGACCATCCAGCAGATCTGCGTCGATACCGCTGCCGCTGCCATCGACGGTCAGCAGTTTCGCCCGGACGTCGGCAGCGGAATAGGCGGTTATATTGAGCGGCGTGTAGCCCAGGCGCGCGGTTATGTCGGCATAATAGCTGCCCTGCTGGCCATCAAGCAGATCCGCGTCCAGGCCGCTGCCAGAGCCGTCGTTCCCCGCGTCCCAGACCAGATGACCCTGCCGGGTCATGATGCGCTGGACATTGAACGGGTCGGTCTGGCTGGGGATGCTGAATATCGGCTGCTGGCCACTGCCATCGTCGCGATAGAGGACGAGATTGCCATCGCTCTGCATGGCAAGGCGGCCCACGCCTACGCCGCCAGAATTAAGCGACAGGGAGGGACTGCCGACCTGGGCGATTTCCAGCGAACCCGACATGGTATCGCCCGTTTTGTTGACGGGCGTGAAGCCAAGGCGCGCAATGATGTTGCTGTAATAGCTGCCATCCTGCCCATCGAGCAGATCGGCGTCGAGGCCGCTTCCGCTGCCATCGACTGTCAGCAGCTTCGTGCGTACATCGGCGGCAGTGTAGGCGGTGACATTGAGCGGGGTGTAACCCAGGCGGGCGACAATGTTGCTGTAATAGCCGCCGTCCTGCCCATCGAGCAGATCGGCGTCGAGGCCAGAGCCGCTACCGTCCACGGTCAGCAGCTTCGCCCGCACGTCGGCGGCGGTATAGGCGGCGTTGTCGAGCGGGGTGTAGCCCAGGCGGGCGACGACGTTGCTGTAATAGCTGCCGTCCTGTCCATCGAGCAGATCAGCGTCGAGGCCGCTGCCGGACCCATCATTGCCCGCATCCCATACCAGATGCCCCTGCCGCGTCATGACCCGCTGCACATTGAACGGGTCTGTCTGGCTAGGGATGCTGAAAATCGGGCGCTGGCCGCTGCCATCGTCACGATACAGGACGAGGTTGCCATCGCTCTGCATCGCCAGACGCCCGACCGCCACGCCGCCGGAATTCAGGGCCAGATAAGGGCTGCCGACATGACTGATTTCCAGCGAACCAGACATGGTGTCGCCTGCCTTGTTCACCGGCGTGAAGCCAAGGCGGCCACGAATGTCGGCATAGTAGCTGCCGTCCTGCCCATCGAGCAGATCGGCGTCCACACCGGACCCGCTGCCATCAACGGTCAGTAGCTTTGCTCGCACGTCGGCGGCTGTGTAGGCGGTCATATTAAGCGGCGTGTAACCCAGGCGGGCCACGATATTGGTGTAGTAGCTGCCATGCTGGCCATCCAGCAAATCGGCATCCAGACCCGAGCCAGCGCCGTCATTGCCAGCATCCCACACCAGAAAGCCCTGCCGCGTCATGACCCGCTGCACATTGAACGGGTCGGTCTGGCTGGGGATGCTGAATATCGGCTTCTGACCAGCGCCGTCGTCGCGGTACAGGACGAGATTGCCATCACTCTGCATCGCCAGACGACCGACGCCCACCCCACCCGAGTTGAGCGACAGCGACGCGCTGCCCAAATAGGAAATTTCAAGCGGCCCCGACATGGTGTCGCCCGCTTTGTTGACGGGTGTGAAGCCAAGGCGTGCGCGCACGTCGGCGTAGTAGCTGCCCTGCTGACCATCGAGCAAATCCGCGTCGAGGCCGGAACCCGCCCCATCATTATCCTTGTGCCAGATCGCCGCATTGTTGACGCCGAAGCGTGAATCGAGCCACGCGAACACGGCTTCCTTCAATTCACGGGTCGCGGGCACGCGAAAATTGTCTATGCCCGCGATGGCTTCGGCCCGCGTCGCCAGTTCGACTACGCCCTGCCGTTCGGTGGTAGCCGGCGGATTGGTGAAATTGGTCGCGCCAAAGGTGATGCTGCTGGCGTTAACGTCCATGAAGCTGGCGTCGAGGGCAAGCAGCAGGATCGCCTGCGCCGATTTTTCCATGATTGGGCTGGCCTGCCCGTACAGCGCGAACAGCGTGCCATCTGACAGATAGAGGCCGAACGATCGCAGCGCGTAGACGGCGGTGGTTTCGTCGCGAATGACCAGATGAATCGTATCGTCGCCGACATACTCTCCCGCGATCGTCGCGATTTTTTTGATTTCGCCAGGAAGCGCCGTTGCAGTGACCGTGGGCGCGACCGCCGTACTGGAAACGCCGCAATGACTGATACGAACGGGAGCGGTGCCGTTGCCTTCCGCGTTGATAAGTGCCGCGCGACCCGCGTTGGTGATGGTGAGGATGATGTCGCTCATTGTCGAAGCTACCGTGCTGGAGGGATCTGGGCTGGAGGGCTCTGGGCTGGAGGGCTCTGGGCTGGAGGGATCAGGCGCAGAAGAAGGCGAAGCCGACCGTGCGGGCGGCACCGGATCGGTTTTCGAGATAGATCGAGCCGCCAGCGGCAGTGATCGTCATCCGGTTGTCGAGACCGGTCGTGCCGGTCGGTGTGGTGGCGGGCATCAGATCGACAAGCGACCCTTTGTAACCGAGATTGAGTGCGCCATCGGAGGCCCGGAAATAGGCCTCCCCAAACAGGTTTTGCGCATTCACGACCCAGAATTTGATGATGCCCGAATTTGTAGGGGGCGTGATTTTCAGCACGCCATCGTCCGCTATGCCGACGCCCGCTTCGTTCGATCGGAAGTTTTTCGAATAGACGGTGCCATCCTTGCGGATCGACGCGATCTTCGCACCGCCATATTCATTTTCCATGACCCGCAGCACGTCGCCGGACCCGCCCGCGTGAAGATCGACGGCGGCGATCGTCGGCTTGATCGCCTGTTCGCCATAGCCCATCGCAAAGGCGGTTTGAGGCGTGTCCCCGCCGACGCTGAACGCCTGTGCCAGGAAAGCGCCGCGGATTCCGGCACCAGTCTGGCCGACAAAGGCGTAGTCGATGGACGAGCCATAATAGGCGCTGCTATTCTGCGTCCATTGGGCGCTGCCGTTGCCGCCAAAGGTCGTGGGAACGACCCCGACACGTCGGATGCCGACCATGAACCCCGTCAGGATGCCTGCATGGCCATCCTTGCCAACACCATAGAGGCGGCCGACGCGCAGCTTCGCCGCGCCGCCCTGGCCGGTCACCGTTCCCCGGATCCCCCGGCAGGCGGCGTTGGGATCATCGGCCTCCGAAACCATCTCGAACTTGTAGCCGATGCTCTCATTGTCGAGGCCGCTGCCGTCCTTGCCGACATGCCCTTCCACGAACAGGATCGAATCCTGTTGGTTCTGTCCTCGCGGATCCATCCTGTCGGCGCGCAGATGCATGAAGGCATCGCCATAGCGGCCCGATCGCGCGGCACCGCCAGCAGCGTCGCCCCATTCGCGATGCTGACCGCAACGCAAGACCATGCCCGGCATGCCTGACGGCAGCACCGCCCCATCTGCGCGCCAGGTGATCTGTTTGCGCTGCTGGCGTCCGGTGCCAATATCGATCAGCGGGATGGTGAGCGTGGCCGGATCGAGCGCAGACCAGTCGCCTACGGGCACGATGATGGTCCCGCCCGCATTAGGCATGGCGTCGATCGCCGCTTGAAACTTCGTCGTGAGGACAGCGGCATTATCATTTGCCGCAGGGGCAATATTGACGATGCTCTGCGTCAGCCGGAAAAAGTCTTTGCCCTGAAATCCGCCAGCGGCGAGGTCTTCAGACGAGATGATCCGTGCAGGCACTGTCATTTTGCGGCTCCGTAAATGTAGACGCCGCCGACGCCGCGCAGATAGCTGCCATCAGCGCCCATGAGCAGCTGATAGCCTTCCGGCGGCATGGGGGGCGGTTCGTTGACTTGAAGCGCGTTGAGGCGCGCATAGGCGACGGGCCGGGCAGCGGCGATCACGCCGACATCGGCTCTGGCGGTCAGTCCCTGGGTGAAGGTAAAATGCGAGCGAACCGGCTTTGCGCGAATGACTTCGGCAATGACCTGATCGACAAAGGCGGCGGACGACGGGACGCCGTTCTGATTGAGATTGAGCGACAGGGTGAAGGTGTGCGGCTCCCCCTTCGGTTCGGTCTGCCACCATTCACGGATAGCGACGGAGCCGCCGAAGCTGGCGACGACGTCGCGCACGGACGCCGCCGTGCCTTTACGCCGGGCAATGGGGATTGCCTGACGGACGCGCGCGCGCTTGATGGTTTCCGGCCAGTCGGATGACCAGTTGTCGAGGCTCAACTCCCACGCCAGCCATGGCAGGATCGAAACCGACAGGTTCGCGGGCTGACGATAGGTGCGGATCTGCACCGGCATATCCGTGCGCGCAGCCGCGATCTGTTCGAGCGCCTTTTCCAGCGCCGTCGATCCGGGTGGCAGGATGGTCGGCCGAGTCATGGCCTCACTCGCCAACGCCAGCATAAGTGATGGCCTGCCCGGTGCAGTAAGGCGCTTGGGTCCGCGCAACGACGATGTCAGCCGCCGGGCTGGTCAGGGTGACATTCTGGACGCCCTCGACATGCAGCGCGGCAAAGATGCCGGACCGGGTGATGTCGCGCCCGATGCGATGGCTGTCTGCGATATAGGCGGCCAACTTCGCCTGCGCGGCGGCGATCACCACGCCACCGTCAGGCCCGCTGAACGTCGTTAGAGTAGCGACGATCGTATAGTTGACGATCTGCGCCGATTGAACGGTGACATAGTCGGTCAGCGGGCGGCGGGTTTCATCGGTCAGATAGGCGGCGACCGTATCGACCAGAGCCTGTGACGCGGCCCCGGCTCCGTTGCGCGAAAGCACGGATACCAGGACATGGCCCGGCTCCGGACTGGTCGCGCTGGCGTCCAGCACATCGGGATGCGCGGACAGGGCATGATAGATGTAGGCGCCCTCCGGCCCCGCTACCGAATAGCCTTCGGGGGACAGCACAATACGGCGGCGAAAATCCGTGTCGCTTTCCATGATGGCGGCGATGTTCAGCACCGTGTCCGGTGGCGTCAGGGTGAGGCGCGCCACGCCCAACAGCGCGCCCAGATTGTCGAGGTCCGCCCCGACCGCATAGGCGACCATCACGCCGCGCAGCGCGTCGTTGATGCGCTGACGCAGGATCAGTTCGCGATAGGCGAAAACCTGCAGCAGCTTCGTGGCCGGATCGCTCTCACGCGCGACGAAATCCGGCACCAATCCAATAAATTCGGCAAGGGCGGCGGCATAGATCGTCTCGAAATCCAGCGCCTCGATAATGGTGGGCGCAGGGAGGCGGGACAGATCAACAGCGGTGAAGGTAGCATCGGCCATGGCGGCCACTTCGGCGGCAGGCCGGGGGCCGCGCCAGCCCCGGCATTTGGACAGGCGCTAGTCCAAATGCGTCAGGCTTCCGCCATATGGCTATAGAGCAAATCGAGCAGCCTTTCCCGATCCGCCGCTGTCGCGCCAAGCAGTTCGCGCTGGGGATAATCCACCGGCTTGGCGCGGATCGAAGGTCGATCGCGCAGGCCGCGTTGATGGACATTCGCGATGGCTGACACCTTGCCGCTGAATCCGACCCACAGGCTTTGATCGTCCGCGCCGGTCCTGAGAAATCGCGCTGAGGACAGGCGGCGGAACATGGCGCGCCGACGGATGCCGCCCCGGCGGCGCAGCTTGCCACCGCTACGGTTGGCGTGTTCGGGTGGGACAGGCAGCCATTTGACGATCTTGGAAAATTCGAAGGTGCGGATGGCGCCTGCGTCGATGTCGAAGCCGGTCATCTTCTGGCCCGCCCCCCAAGTGAAGCTTTTCATGATGACCCGGCGCGGTTCCCCACTGCCGCCAGAGGGGTAGAGGAAACAGGCCGCGCCGCGTCCTGAGATGGGCGGTTCCTTCTTCTTGCGCGGCGCAAAAGCGCTGCCATCGGGCGCGTGTTGGCCCGCGATTCGTTCGCGCTGGCCAGCGCCCAGATCGCGCGCCATGCGGCGCATCAGGGTGCGCCGCTGGCCCGATGACAGGCCGCGCAGTAGAGCTCCTGCAATGCGTTCGATTTCGGCGAGTTCGTCCGTCATGGCATCAGGCGTCCGGGGGAATCGCCGGGGTCAGCACGGCGTCGGGGTCGGACGATTCCAGCAGCAGTTCGACATTGCCGAAGCCCTGCCGGAAATTGGCCGTCACGCCATCGAACGCGTGACCATAGTCCGGTTCGGGCGGATGGACGATATTCCAGCCCTTGCCGTCCGCCGACATGGTGACCAGTACGGCTTCGGTAAGGTCGATCGACAGTTCGATGTCATAAGCCTGACTGTCGAGCAACTCGGAACGGAAGGCGAAAGGCGCGCTGTCGTTGCGGGCGAGCAGCTGCGGCTGTTCCTTTTCGATCCACGCCAGCACCGGCACGATCAGATGATCGGGATCCCCGGCATAATCGGTCAGCAGCACCTTCAGGCTGTAGCTATAGGCGAAGGACAGGGTGGCGGATCGGCGCGCATTGATGCCGCCTTCCTCAAAGAAAATCTGCAGGCGATCGGGATGGGTTTTCAGATCGGGCAGGCAGGCGGTCAGCCAGCGCCGCAGACTATCGCCCTTGCGCATTGGGTTGCCCCTTGTCCTGGGCGATCCGCACCTGCCGCTGCAATTCGATCAGCGTCATGCGGATCTGGCCCGCCACATCATAGAGGTCGGCCAAACTGCCATGGCACTGCGCGCCGGTCATCTCGCCGGTGTCAGTCCTCTGGACCCTGGGCAACGGGGCGGGTGTCGCCAGCAATCCCCCAGATATCGTCACTGTTGGCCGTGGCGGCGGCGCGGTCGAGCAGGCCGACGCCATCGCGATCAACGCACAGATTGCGATAGACCGGACGCTCAACCACTTTCGTGCTTTCATGGTGGATTTCCCTGACATTCTGCTGTCGGGCATATTCCGAAATCTGGAAACGTTCGTCGGATGCATCGATCTGTCCTTGGAGTTTTTGCCGTTCGACTTCGCGGGCATCGTCAGCGCGCTTTTGCGCCGCCTGTTCGCGCCCGACGCCGATGTCGATGCCGAACAGGAAGCCACCCGTGCCGGACGCACAGGCCACCAGCGCGGCGGCCATGATGAGGTGCGCGCGGCCGATCATGGCAACAGACCCTTGAAATAGGTGCGCCGCGAATAGGTCAGCACATCCTTGCGCAGGCGGCCGTCGCGATAGCTGACATGGATCCAGCCACTATTGGGCTGGCCGCGCACATAATTTTCTAGGATCAACTGGTCGAACGGCAGTCGGTCGCGGATGAACGTGGCGACGGTCACATTGTCGATGCCCGCAATTTCGAAGTCGGTCGCTTCGCCCTGGGCGTGCTGGCTGGTGACGCTGGATCCGACAGCCAGGCACAATTTGGGCGACCGGAAACCCGACGACAGCGCGATCGGCTTGCCGAAATGGGCGCGCAGCGGCTCCAGCACCTTGGTGCACAGCAGCTTCATAGCGGCGATCTGCGCGCCATTGGGCGTGTTATCGATGCGGTGGGCCAGCGCAGTGGCCGATGCAGTAAATTCGGCCAGGGTGAAGTTAGGGGACAGCTTCATGGCGTCAGTCCTTTTTGGGCAGGAAGCGATCGGCGATGCGGCCCGGCACGCTGGTCAGCGTTTCGATCGCGGCCTTGGCGATGCGGGGGGTGGCGTCGAAGGCAAGAAGCGCGACGGCAAAAGCGATCGACTGCGCAGCGAAGTGGCTCCATCCCGTCACGGCGATGACAGCGATGGTCGCGTAATAACTGACGGTCGAACCCACGACCCATTGCAGGAAGCGTTGGCGAAAGGGCAGCGCAGGCTTCCATGCTTGCGCGACGGCCGAGCCGATCAGCGATGGGGTGAGCGATCCGATCAGATCTCCGGCGGTGTCGAGGAAGGGGCGCAGGTCCAAGGGATCAACTCCAAAGCTGGATCAGGGGGCGGGTCGGCGTGGTTTGTGGGGCGGCGATCGTCGGCACATTGACGACGGTGCCGAGCGGCAGGATTGCGCCCAGGTCGGCAAGGCCAGGATTGGCATCCATGACGCGGGTCAGATGTTCCGGGCCAAGGCCGAGGTCGCGCCAGAGCATCAGGTCCAGCTTGTCGCCAGACTTTGCCGTCAATGTGCTGACGGCGGCCATCAGATGAGGTCCACCGTCGTGCGCGTCTTGCCCAGCATGTCGCGCACGGCATGCATGGCATCGCGGCGCAGTTCGCCGATAGTCGGCGTGGTTTCATCCGCGCGATTGTCGCCTGCGCCGGTCGTATCGAAATCAGGCATGCGCGCGATCAGTTCGGCCTTGGCATAGAGGGCGACAGCGCGTTCGTAGCGGATCAGCTGCACGCTGCGCCCGTCCAGCTGGGTCGCGGGGACAGCGGCCAGCGATGCATGGCCAGCGGCGATCTGCGCGGCGGCATAGGCGCGCATGTCGATTTCGATCGCCATGATCGCGCCAAGAATGGCAGCCCGCAGGCGACCGGGCGTGATCGTGTTGGTGATACGCGCGGCATCGCGGATCCCTGCCGGATCGACGTCGGGAAAAAAGCCGTCATTGATGACAGGCGGTTCCTGTGCGGGCGGCGCATCGACGTCTGCGGCGGGTGGGATGGTGACGAAGGACATCACGCCATCACCGTGCGCGCCGCATATTCCATGCACAGGCACAGCGTGCCGATCAGGAAAAACAGAGCGAAGGCGTAACGCAAGTCAGGATCCTTTCGGGGCGGCCCGGCTACAGGGGTGGGGATCGGGTCAGCGGCGGCCCTGTGGATCCGAGGATCCTCCCGCCCTGCGCGATCCGCCCCTGAGCGCCGGGGGCAGCTTGTCAGGCGGCGGTATCGCCGCCCTGTTCGGGTGCGGGGACGGCAGCGGTGATGGCCGTCAGCATCTTGTCGGCCCGCTTGATCTTGTCCTTCACGCCGATGCGGTCATGCAAACGCTGGGCTTCGCGCAGGGCTGACAGCGCGGAGGTGAGTTCGGTGCGGGCCTTGTCGGCTTCCATGTCCTGCGCGGCGGCCACCAGTTCGACACCGATCGCCTTGAGCAGCTTGGCGCGGACCTGATCGTGGATATCGTCCGCGAAGGTCAGATCCTGCACGCGGTCGAGGATTTCGAGCGGGAATCGCTGATCGCCATTCTGCGCCCGGATCGCCTGATCCGCGATTTCCTCGACAATGAGGGTGGCGGCGTCCCGCTCATAGCGTTTGGGCAGGGCCACCCGGTGGCGCAGCACGAATTCTGCCAGGGTAAGAGCATAGCCATAGTCGCCGATGTCGATCGCCCAGACCATGATGGTGGGCAGAACATCGGCGGCGATGCCTGTGCCAACGCCATTGTCGGCCGCGATGATCCCAGCGGTCCAATCTCGATATTGCAGGATCATTTCGCGCTTCTTTGCGATCTTGTTATCGATCGAGCGCGTTTCCTTGAGCGCCCGCAGGTCATGCGTCAGGCGCAGGCCGATTTGCGCGGCTGCGCGGTCGGCGGGGGAATTGGCCGGGGTTGAACTGGTCGCCCCTGCCGCCGGGAGAGGCGCGGCGGCAGGGGCGTGCGCCGCCCCACCAGCAGGTGCAGCGGCTGCGCTGACAGTCTGGGCAGCCAAGATGCGTTCACGATGACGACGAGCGATGCTCATGCGCGTGTCCTGTTATGGTGGGGCGGTTTGGGGAGCGACGGGCAGCGGCGATCAGGCCGGTTTCTTGCCCATCTTGATGTTCTTCACGAGCGCGCAGCGGCCATAATCCTCGACCACATAATCCTCATTGACCGATTCATAGTTGGCGATGCGATCAAGCTTCGGCTCATCCAGCAGCTGGCGACGGCGCGTTTCTTCCTGCCAATAGATCGACAGGTTATCGAGACTGGTGATGAGGATCGCGTCTTCGGGGAAGAAGGGCACGATTATCGCGCGCTTGCCTGCCATCTGCTTGGGCAGGGTCAGAATGCGATGCGCCGCCTCATTTTCGGTGGCGGTATTGCTGGCGCCCTGCAGGAGGTTCAGATATTTGTCCTTCACCAGCGACCACCCGACGATAACGACCAAATCGGTGTCGCTGCGATGCCAAGGATCGAGCAGATCGAGCGCATCGAACGCCAGCGCGTCGAGGTTGGCATAGTCGGCTTCGGCGGTATCGGCATTGCTGCCTTCACCGTCGACCACTTCGACCTCGCTCGCCACATAGATGGCCTTATCCACGCCATCGGTCAGCGCGCCATCGTCCAGTACCCGGTCGGGCGCGCGATCTTCGATCTTGAACAGCCAGCCTTCGTTGACGTCCTGCAACAGCGGGTTGTTGGCGACGTTGGTGGTCGCGGCGGCCGAGGTGCCGTTGAAGCCGATCATGATGCGGTCGCGGCCCTGCTGTTTCAGGATCACGTCGCGCAGCAAGGTCTGGAATTCAGGACGATGACGCCATGCGTCCAGCTTCGCATAGCGGATCGAATGGTCGAAATTGGTCTGCTTGCAGAAATAACCGCCCTCGTCGGTGGTGTCGGTCGGGTCGGCCGCATTGCGTTCCGTGCCATTGGCGGTGTTGGTACGGCTCGCGATCGGGCGCGTGACCGTTACGCCGACCTTGTCGCCGGACTGCTGGACAACGGGAACGATGTTGATCTGCTGCAGAAACTCGCTGGTTTCCTTGATTTTTTCTTCCAGCTTTTGTTCGACATTAGGTGCGACCGCAAATTTGGTCGTTTTTACGTCATCGACGGAGAGGCTGTTGAGCAGCGCGATCTGGCTGACATAACCGGCGAAGGCGATACGGGTATCACGGTGCATGGGTGACTCCTGGGGGCGTTTCTGGCGGGCGCGGGATAGGTAGTGGCGGGACGACGGCGGGGATCAGCAGTCGGTGACGACAGCCGCATTGCCGCCGGTCGCGGGGCTGCGCTTGAAGGATTTGGGCTGGCGCTGTTCCTCGCCCTGCAACTGCGTTTCCAGCTTGTCGAAGCGGCTGTTGAGCGATGCGACCGCATCGTTGGCGGGCTTCACGGCGGCGGCGATCTGATCGCCCAGGACACTGGCGAACTTGGCCATGTCGAAGCTGTTGTCATTAGCCGGTGCGGGCGGCGTGGCCGGTTCTTCCTTGGGCTTTTCCTTGGTGAAAAAGGCCGCCAGCCCGCTCATGATGCCGGTCTTGACGCCTTCGGCTATCGTGGTGCTGTCGGTCGCCGGTTCCAGTTCGATCGCGGTTTCGTGGGCCGTCGAAAAGACGTTGCTGCGCGACTGGGCCGCGAATTTCAGGGCTTCGGTGCCGAGCGATGCCGGGCTGTCGGTGACGGCCAGGCCAACCAGATAGGCTTCGCCTTCGCCCGCGAAATCAGGGTGGATTTCCATGCTGGTGAACAGCTTCTGCCCCGCTTTGTTGATGGTCAGCAGCTGGTCGTTGGCCTCGATTTCCGCATAGAGGGCGAGCAGCGTCTTGCTTTCGCCAGCGATCAGGAGGGTGACATCTTCCGTCTTGAGCGACAGGACAGACCCATAGGCATTGAACGGCTTGTCGGGGCTGTAGCCCGCAATATGCTCGCAGTTGATGCGCGCCGTATAGGTCGCCGGGTCGTAATTGGCGGCCATCTGGCTCAACCATTCGCGCTGGATCACGCGGCCATCGACTGTAGCGCCTTCGACGCCGACGCGGAAAAACTTGCTCTTGGCCATGATCGGTCCGGTTCCCTTGATTGCACGAAAGCGCGGCTAGGCGTTTGACCTGCGCAGAAAGGGACCGGTGGAGGCCTCTTCTCAAGGGGAGGCATTTGGACAGGCGCTAGTCCAAATGGATGGCGGTGATTAGCGCTTGATCCGCGCGGCATGGTCCGCCGCGATGACCCAGCATTCCACCCAGCCCGGCGCGCCGTCTGTCTTGTGGCAGTTCGATCCGCGCCGCCATGCGCGCAGCCTCTACTGGCGAGGCTGGGGCGTGACGCAGATCGCGGACGAATTTGCGCTGCATGGTGTCGTCAACGACAAGGGCGGACCGTTCCCGCGCGCGACGATCGAAAGCTGGCGGCAACGCGACAGGTGGGATGAAGCCCCCTCGATCCGCAAGATCGAGGATGGCCTTGAGATCCGGCTGCTCACCCTGATTGCTAAGGAAAAGAAGACCGGCGCGGACTATGTCGAGATGGACGCGCTATCGCGCCAGGTCGAAAGTCTGGCCAAGGTTCGCCGCTATTCCGAGCCGGGCGGCCATGCGGGCGATCTGAACGACAAGGTCGCCAATCGTAACGCCGGGCCGCGCAAGAAGGCGAAGAAGAACCATTTCACTGCCGATCAAGCGGCCGAACTCAAGCGCATCTTCCTCGACGGTTTGTATGATTATCAGCATCGCTGGTGGCAGGCCAAGGATCAGCGCACCCGCATGATCCTTAAGTCGCGCCAGATCGGCGCGACCTATTATTTTGCCTTCGAAGCGCTGATCGACGCGATCGAGACAGGGCGCAATCAGATATTCCTGTCCGCGTCCAAGGCGCAGGCCCACCAGTTCCGGTCTTATATTGTCAGCTTCGCCAAGCTGGTCGGGGTGGCGCTGACCGGCGATCCTATGCTGATTACATCGGATCTGCGCCCTGAAGAGGAAGCGGCGGCCGAACTGCATTTCCTGGGCACGAATTTCCGCACCGCGCAGGGGCGGCACGGCAATTTCTATTTCGATGAGTTCTTCTGGGTCCATTCGTTCGAGGAATTGAACAAGGTCGCGTCGGGCATGGCGACGCACAAGAAGTGGCGCAAAACCTACTTCTCCACGCCATCGACCATTGCCCATCCGGCCTATCCCTATTGGACCGGCGAGCGGCGCAACCGTCGCCGCAAGAAGGAAGACCAGATCAAAATCGACGTCAGCCATGCGGCGCTGGCGATCGGCATGGTCGGGCCTGATCGGGTCTGGCGCAACATCGTTAATGTGCGCGATGCTGAGGCGGGCGGGTGCGACCTGTTCGACATCGCCGAACTCGAAGAAGAGTACGCCCCCGACGAATTCGCCAATCTGTTCATGTGCGATTTTGTCGATGACAGCATGTCGGCCTTCAAGTTCAACGACATGATCGCCTGCGGGCGCGATAGCCTGGTCGAATGGACAGATTTCGATCCCGAAGCCGAGCGGCCCTATGGCTATCGGTCGGTCTGGGCAGGCTATGATCCGCAGTCGAGCGAAACCGGCGACAATGCCGCGCTGGTCATCTGCGCGCCGCCTTTGGAGATTGGCGGCGAGTTCCGGGTGCTGGAGCGCCACCAGCTGCGCGGCCTCGATTTTGAACAACAGGCGGAATTCATCAAGGCCGTCCTGAGCCGGTACAATTGCACCTATCTGGGCATCGACGCGCAGGGCGTCGGGGCCGGTGTCTATCAGCTGCTCGCCAAGGTGGGCGCGATGCCGGGCTGCACCGTCGCGAAGATCGAATATTCGCTGGAGGTGAAGGCACAGATGATCATGAAGGCGCAGAATATCATCCGGCGCGGTCGCCTTCAGATCGACCTTGGCATGCTCGACATCGTGTCGGCCTTCGTTTCGATCAAGAAAACGCTGACCACCACCGGGCGCAACGTCACCTTCAAGGCAGGGCGCGGCGGCGAAGACGGCCATGCCGATCTAGCCTGGGCGACGATGCACATCCTGATGAATGAACCGCTCGACGGCAAGGAAAAGCCAAAGGGCCAAATGGAGATTATGGAATGAGCAAGCGCGCGCGCCGGATGAACCGCCGGGAAACGGCCGAGGCGGCGCAGGGCGCGATCGTCGCGGCCAATGACAATCGTGGCATGACTGCCTTCAGCTTTGGCGATCCCGAACCGGTCAACAGCCGGGCGACGATGCTCGACATGCTGGAATGCTATCACAACCAGCGTTGGTACGAGCCGCCGATATCGCTCGACGGTCTGGCGCGGACGTTTCGCGCATCGCCGCATCATTCGAGCGCCATCATCCTCAAGCGCAACATGCTGGCCGCCAGTCTGGATCCTACCCAGTTTCTTAGCCGCAAGGCCTTCGCGGGCATGGTTCAGGACTATCTTGTCCTGGGCAATTGCTATGTGCAGGAGATCCGCAACCGCCTGGGCGGGGTGCTGCGCCTCGATCATGTGCTGGCGAAATATACGCGGCGCGGCATCGAGCCGGGCCAGTTCTGGTGGGTGCCGGGCTTCCGCAACGAAACTGAGTTCGAATCGGGGACCGTCCACCATCTGCTGGCCCCGGACATTAATCAGGAAATCTACGGCCTGCCCGAATATCTGTCGGCGCTACAGTCGGCCCTGCTCAACGAAAACGCGACCCTGTTTCGCCGCCGCTATTTCGAGAATGGCAGCCATGCTGGTTACATCCTCTATGCCACCGGCCAGTTTGCCGATGGCGACATTGACGCAATGCGGGACGCCCTCAAGCGCTCGAAGGGGCCGGGCAACTTCCGTAATCTCTTCGTTCATTCGCCCGATGGCAAGGAGAGCGGCATCCAGTTGAAGCCGATCGCAGAGGTCGGCGCGAAGGATGAATTTGTCGGGATCAAGAACACGACGCGCGATGACGTGCTGGCCGCGCACCGCGTGCCACCGCAGCTGCTGGGCATCGTGCCGGCCAATGCGGGCGGCTTTGGCGATGTGACCAAAGCGACCGATGCGTTCTTCGAACTGGAGATCGAGCCGCTCCAGAGCGTATTTCTGGAATTGAACGACCAGCTGGGTTTTGCAGCGGTACGCTTTAGGGAGCGCGTGCGCACGGCCGCATAACGATATTTCCGTGAGAACGGGGATGACCGCGCTGCAACGCGGCCACCGACGAGGATCACTCTCGCCACTACCAATCGGCCACCCCGGCCGCCCCGCCCCCTCACCGGGGCGGTGGACCAATTGAGCGAGAAAATCCTACATGTCACTAGAAAATGTTCTCCCTGTGTTCCCTGCTGCCGGATATATTGGCGGCAAGCGCAATCTGGCGCGTCGGCTCATATCCATCATCGGCCGCGTGGATCACGACAGCTATGCCGAACCGTTCGTTGGAATGGGCGGGATCTTCCTGCGGCGGCCGACGCGGCCCAGAGCAGAGGCTATCAACGACATCAGCGGGGATGTCGCGACGTTCTTTCGCGTGCTTCAGGAACATTATCCCTACTTCATCGACATGCTGCGCTGGCGCGTTTCGAGCCGGGCGGAATTCGAACGGTTGCGCGCACTGCCTGCCGACCGGCTGACCGATCTCCAACGGGCGGCGCGGTTCCTTTATCTGCAACGGCTCGCGTTCGGCGGGAAGGTGTCGGGCAGGAATTTCGGCGTCGATCGCGTGGCTGGCGGACGGTTCAATGTGACGAAACTGGAGCCGATGCTGGCGGACATCCACGAACGGTTGGCAGGCGTTGTCATTGAGCAGCTAACCTATTCGGACTTCATCCGGCGCTATGATCGGGATGGCGCGCTCTTCTATCTCGATCCGCCATATTGGGGCTGCGAGACGGATTATGGCCAGGACGTGTTTTCACGCGACGACTTCGCCGCGCTGGCCGAACAGCTTGGAGGCATCAAGGGCAAGTTCCTTCTGTCCATCAACGCGACTGAGGGTGCGCGCGATACCTTCGCCCGGTTCCATGTCTCCGATGTCCCGACCACCTATACGATCGGGGCGCAGGCCAAGCCGGTTGCCGAACTGATCGTGAGCAACTTCCCGCTGCCCGGCTGACACGCCGCTGATGCTGAGATGACGAAGGGCGGTCCGCATGGCGCGGGCCGCCCTTTCTTTTCGTGCGCAACAATATGTCGTCGCATGCCACGCCGCTCGACCGTCATCATCGGCCGCCAAAGCCCGCGGCGACCCCTTGCTCCGGCCCACGGCGGCCCAGCGCGGCAGGCCGGGGGTGCCACCCTCGAAAGCGCGCTTATTCCCCCGCCTCGCCCGCGCGCTTTTTATGTCCTTTTTGATGCATCATCGACACCCCCCGGAAAGCGGCCCGCTTCTAAGGCCGAACGCCGATCCAAAGGCAGCATCCGTTGATGCGTTTTGATGCACCTAGCGAGTCTATTCGTGACGCTGACAGGCGAGAAAAATTTTAACGAGGACGCCCACGCTAGTGAGGGAGGGGGCGGGAAGACGTAACATCTGTCAGGACGCGGGCGAACATAATATTAAACGTCTGATTTTATACAATTTTTTAGGTTACGTCGGCTGTGTTGGATGATGTGATCTTCTATTTGAAAAACTGTAACACCCGCAGAAATCCAAGGTTTTTTGTAAGTGAGATATTACGTTTTTAAAGTGTAATATGGTTACGTCGATATCACACTTAAAATCACGGCTGAAACCCGCAGAAATCCGTCGATGTTACGGATGTCACACTTTTTCCGATACTGCCCTCATTATAATTCCTATCGCCCGGTTTCTCATATATCGCTTCTCACATCTGCTGACCGCCATCAGCGGCTGTAGAATTCCGACTATGGTATCGGTTATGGTATGCGTTTCCATTCTCAGACGGCACCTTGAGATATATCAATGCCTTATAGTCGCTATTCAACGTCCTCCGTCTCCGCCACCCTTTTTCGGACCACGCCGATGATCCGCGCCCGTTTTGGCACTTTGCGCGGGTTGGTCCGCTTGATCCTGTCCTATCCGCAACTTGCGCTGGGCCTGTCTGCCAGCCGCGCTGCTGATTCTGCGCAGGTGCAGCGGCTGGTCTTCGTGTGTCAGGGTAATATCTGCCGCAGCGCCTTTGCCGATGTCGTGGCGCGCCGGGCAGGGCTAAATACCGCTTCCTTCGGTCTGTCGACCACCACTGGCCGCGCTGCGCATGATCCCGCCATCGCTGCCGCCCGCGCTTTGGGGCATGACCTGTCGCAGCACCGGGCGATCGACATGGCCGACTATGTCCCGCAGGAAGGCGACCTGCTGCTGGCAATGGAGGTGCGGCAATTGCACCGGCTGGCCGCCGATCCGCGCCTGAGCCATGTGCCGCGGCTGTTGCTGGGGCGCTGGACCCGGCCGATGCTGCCGCATCTGCACGATCCCTATGGACTGGACGACCGCTATATGGCGACCTGCCTGACCCGGATCGAACAGGCGGTGGCGCGGTTGATCAGCGCTTTTCCCGGCGCACGGCTTTCCTGAGCATCTGCGTCATATCCCGCACCCAGGGGCGTAGATCGGACAGGGTCAGCACATAATAGCGGGTGGCGGGGTCAAAAAAGCCCAGCACATAGTCGATCAGATCCCTGATCGGCCGGCGCTTGAAGAAGGGATCGCCGATTCGTCCCGGCGTAATCCACAGGCGCATAAGCCGCTTGGTTTCCGGCACCATATAGCGCGCGCGCAGATCGTCGCGCGGCAGGGGGGCCAAATCCCGCTGGCCCAGCACGGTGCGGCGATAGGCTTCCCAGGCGAAATGTGCGCCGCAATGGCGAGCAAGCGGCAGGCTGCCCCAGAAGCGGCCATTCACCTCCATCAGCCAATAGCGTCCGCTATCCAGCTCATAGCGATATTCGACCATCGCCTGTCCGTCCCAGTCGAGCGCGCGCAGCAATTGTTCCGACAGCGCCATCTGTTCGCCATGCCGTTCCGCCGGTTCGGCCCGGCACAGCGTGGACACGCCCCCTTCGGGCGGCCATTCGTGCAGGCGGCGATGCTGGAAGCGCAGCGTCGCCCGCCCCTCTTCCATATAAAGCATCTGACCCAGCCCCACGCCCCCGCAATATTGCTGGATCAAGGGCCAGCGCCCGACCGGCGCGTAGCGGTCCAGCAGCGCGGTCAACGCCTGCGAGGTACGGATATATTCGGTCTTGAGCCATTCCAGCCCCGCATGTTCCAATATCGGCAATACTGCCGGGGGATTGGCCCATTTGGCGACCAGCGGATAGCGCATCGCCGCGACGCGGGCGGCAAAATCCTCGCCGGGCTGCGGTTGCCAGGTCTGCGGGACGCGCAGGCCCGCCTTTTCGGCAATGTCGAGCGTACAGAATTTGTCGATGACTTTGGCCAGCCGGTCTGGTCGGGGGACCAATATATGGCAGTCACCGATCGTCGTGGGCAGGTCCGCCAGTTCCAGCAGATCCGATTCGGACACCGCCAGCACCGCGCCCGCGCCGGTTCGGGCGATCATCTCCGGCAGCCAGAGGGCCGCAGGGCCGGGCGGGCGTAACAGCGACTGGGTGCAATAGCGCGAAGCTGCGCCAACGCTGTGCGCTTCGCGGGCCACGCCATGGACCGGCACGCCATGCTCGCCCAGTTCGCGCACGACCGTCAGGCCGATGGCGTTTTCCAGACCCAGGACAATGGCGCCGGGGAAAGATGTCACGCAGGCACAAGCCGATGTTCATAGCGCCATGTTGCCCAGGCCTGCTGCGCGACCCGCAGCCCGGTGCGCAGTCGACTAGGTGGGACGCGGGTGAGGCTGCGGTCGGGGCGATCGGCCAGATCGCCGGGCAGGTCGTGGAAGCCTGCGCCGCGGACCTGCGGCAGGCGGGCGGCCTCCCGGCACAGCGCGGCGAATCGGGCCTTGACCGTCTCATTGGCCCGCTGGCGGTCGCGGGACAGCATTTCGAAACTGTGGGTGACGACGACGAAAGCGTCATGGCCCTCGCACGCGGCATGGCGCAGCCCGGCGCGCATCTCGGCCGCGGACATGGCGCAAATCTGTGCCGGACGAAAGCTGCCGGGCCGGTCGGTTATGCCCGATACCGGCAGTTCGGTGATGCCATGCAGGCGGGTTGCCCCTATCTCGCCCGGATGCGTGTCAATCTTGCAGTCGCGGCCCAGATAGGCGGGGTTGACGCTGCTGTCCCATGCCACGCCGATCGCGGCAAGGGCGCGCAGCGTGTCGTCATTCGCGCCGAAATTGCCGGCGCGAAAGGCGGTGATGGCGGGCGCCCCGGCCTGTTCCAGCAACCCCTTGGCCAGGCCCAGCAGGACAATCTGGTCGGCAAGCATGAAGTCGCCGATATTGCGGCCCTGTCGCCCCTCGACCGGCGATTGCTTGGCCCAGGCGAGCCATTCGGTGTGGATGTGCATCTGCACTTCATGGCCGCGAGCCACGATGGCGGTGACGATCGGCGTCAGGAAATCGGCACCATGGACCAGCGCCGGCAAGGGATCGAGGAAGAACACGCCTTTCAGCCCATGGCGGTCGAGCACGTCCATCTGCCAGCCGATGCCATGCGGCTGCCCCTGCGCTTGCCCCCAGATCGAGCGCTGGACATTCTCGTCAAGGCTGAGGCCGCGCTGATGCAGCGAAGAGGACAGTTCCGTATCGACGGTGATGAGCAGCGCAGTCATGGGCGATCCGGTCGGGGGCGGCAAATGGACAGCAATAGGCGTCAGGGGTTAAGGACGAGTAATATTTCCCCCATATGTCCCATGGGTCACATATTGGAAAGATGGCATTGGGCCGTCAATCCGCACTTTTCCTGCCAGACGTCACGCGCTCGCCCTTACCGTTACGCGATCAGCGAAAATTCGCCATAATTGCCCTGAAAGAACAATAAGGGACTTTCCGGCCGGTCGACCTCCAGCGCCACGACCCTGCCCAATACGATATAATGGTCGCCCGCTTCATGCACGGCGTCCAGCGTGCAGTCGATCCAGGCGACGACATCGTCCAGGATGGGCGACCCGTTCGCCGATGCGCGATGGGAGACACCGGCAAACTTGTCCTCACCGCGCCCGGACAGCTGGCGGCACAGCGCTTGCTGGTCGCTCGCCAGCACGTTGACGCAGAATTTGCCGACGGCAGAGAGGCGTGGCCAGCTGCTCGATGTTTTCGCAGGGAAGAAGGCAACCAGCGGGGGATCGAGCGAGACCGAGGTGAAGGAACCAACCACCATACCTACAGGGGCGCCATCTGCCTCCACGGCAGTGACGACGCACACGCCGGTGGGATAATGGCCCAGCACCCGGCGGAAGGTCGCGCTGTCGAAACTGGTGGTGTCATTCATGTCCGCTTTTCCCATCTTGCGCCCGTGTGTCGATCAGAGCGCGATCCCGCCCGCCGCAAGCACCGCCAGCGTCAGCAGTTCGGACGCATTGGATGCCATCGTGGCGATCTGCACCGATTTTTCCATGCCGACCAGCACCGGGCCGATCATCGACGTGCCGCCCAGTTCGCGCAGCAGCTTGGCCGAGATATTGGCCGATTGCAGGCCGGGCATCACCAGCACATTGGCGGGGCCGGACAGGCGGCTGAACGGATAGCTTTTCATGACCGCCGGGTTCAGCGCCACGTCAGCGGTCATTTCGCCTTCATATTCGAAATCGACATCGCGTTCGTCGAGCAGCTTCACTGCGCCACGCACATTTTCCAGGAACGCGCCCGGCGGGTTGCCGAAATTGGAGTAGGAGAGGAAGGCGACGCGCGGGTCATGGCCCATGCGCCGGGCGACCGCGACCGTGCCTTCCGCAATGTCCGCCAGTTCGCTGGCCGTCGGGCGCTCGTTGACCGTGGTGTCGGCCAGGAACACGGTCTTGTCCTTCGATACCATGACATGGATGCCGAACGGCGTGCGCCCTGCTGCGGGGTCCATCACCCGCTTCACTTCACGCAGGGTCTGCGCATAGGGGCGGGTCATGCCGGTGATCATTGCGTCGGCCACGCCCATCTTGACGAGCAATGTGCCAAAGATGTTGCGGTCCCGGTTCACCATCCGTTCGCAATCGCGGCGCAGATAGCCGCGCCGCTGGAGCCGGGCGTAAAGCAGGTCGACCATGTCGGGCACCAGTGGCGAGTTGACGCTGTTATGCAGCTCGAAACTGTCGGGATCGCGCACGCCCAGCGCCTTGAGCTTGTCCACGACATCGCCGCGCCCGACCAGCACCGGAATACCATAGCCCAGGTCACGGAACTGGATCGCCGCGCGCAGCACCACTTCCTCCTCCGCTTCGGCGAACACGACGCGCTTGGGATTGGCCTTGGCCACTTCATAGGCACTGGTCAGAACAGAGGTGGTCGGGTTGAGCCGGGCTTTGAGCGACTGGCGATAAGCGGCCATGTCGGCGATCGGCTTTTGCGCCACGCCGCTGTCCATCGCCGCCTGCGCAACGGCCGACGGCACCACTTCCATCAGGCGCGGGTCGAACGGGGCGGGGATGATATAGTCTGGCCCGAAACTGTGCGACCGGCCATAGGCCTTGGCCACTTCCTCCGGCACCTGTTCCCGCGCCAGCTCGGCGATGGCATGGGCGGCGGCGACCTTCATCGCTTCGTTGATCGTGGTCGCCCGCACGTCCAGCGCACCGCGGAAGATGAAGGGGAAGCCGATGACATTATTGACCTGATTGGGATAGTCTGACCGGCCCGTCGCCACGATCGCTTCAGGACGCACGGCTTTGGCATCGGGCGGGGTGATTTCCGGGTCGGGATTGGCCATGGCGAAGATGATCGGCTTTTCGCCCATATCCTTGACCATGTCCGGCGTCACCGCGCCTTTGACAGAAAGCCCTAAGAATACGTCCGCGCCCTTCATCGCTTCTTTCAGCGTGCGCGCATCGGTTTTCACCGCATGGGCCGATTTCCACTGGTTCATGCCCTCGGTGCGGCCCTGATAGATCACGCCCTTGCTGTCGCACATGATGACATTGTCACCCGCCACGCCGAGCGCCTTGATGAGTTCGGTGCAGGCGATCGACGCCGCGCCCGCGCCATTGACCACGACTTTCAGGTCTTTGAGCTCCCGCCCGGTCAGCATCGCCGCGTTGATGACGCCCGCCGCCGCGATGATCGCGGTGCCATGCTGGTCGTCATGGAACACCGGGATGTTCATCCGCTCTTTCAGCGTCTGTTCGATGATGAAGCATTCCGGCGCCTTGATATCCTCAAGGTTGATGCCGCCAAAGGTCGGCTCCATCAGCTCCACAGCGTCGATGAAGCGATCGACATCCTCGGTCTTGAGTTCGATGTCGATGCTGTCCACGTCGGCGAAGCGTTTGAAGAGGACCGCCTTGCCCTCCATCACCGGCTTGGACGCCAGCGCGCCCAGATTGCCAAGGCCCAGGATCGCCGTGCCGTTGGTGATGACGGCGACCAGATTGCCCTTGGCGGTATAATCATAGGCCGTCGCAGGGTCCGCCGCGATCGCCAGCACCGGCACGGCAACGCCCGGCGAATAGGCCAGGCTCAGGTCGCGCTGGGTCGCCATCGGTTTGGACGCGATGATCTCGATCTTGCCGGGGCGACCGGTCGAATGGAAAAACAGCGCCTCGCGCTCGGAAAATTCCACATTCGACTTGTCGGTCATCACTTACCCGCCTTTGCTGTCCGTTGCGTCGGCCCTAGCGGCAAGCGCGCCTTGTGGGCAAGTGCGAGAAGGCTTCTTTCCTGTGCTGCGGCTTGGCGCTATCGCACCATCATGCCCAGCGCCCCGACCGATACCGTGATCCAGCCCGCCCCCACGCCGATGATGGCGCAATATCTGGCGCTCAAGAGCCAAGCGCGTGACTGCCTGCTCTTCTATCGTATGGGTGATTTCTTCGAGCTGTTCTTCGACGATGCGAAGGCTGCCGCCGCGACGCTCGACATTGCGCTGACCAGCCGGGGCGAACATGGCGGCGCGCCGATCCCGATGTGCGGCGTGCCGGTGCATAGTGCGGAGGGCTATCTCGCGCGGCTGATCAAGGCAGGCCACCGGGTCGCCATTGCCGAGCAGACCGAAACGCCCGCGCAGGCCAAGGCGCGCGGGGGCAAGACACTCGTGGCGCGCGACATCGTGCGCTATGTGACCGCAGGCACGCTGACCGAGGAGACTCTGCTCGATTCTCGGCGCGACAATATGCTTGTCGCCCTCGCGCAGGTGGGTGGAGATGGCGAAATCGGCCTCGCCGCCGCCGACATCTCGACTGGCCGGTTCGAAACGATGACCTGCCGCGTCATCGACCTGCCCGCCGAACTCGCCCGCCTGCGCCCCAGCGAGACGGTGGTGGCCGAAGGATCGTCGCTCGACATAGCCGACGCCCATATGTTCGATCGCGCGGCCTTTTCCAGCAGTCGCGCCGAAACGTCCCTCAAACGGCTGTTCGGGGTCGCGACGCTCGACGGCTTCGGCCAGTTCAGCCGGGCAGAGCTCGCCGCGATGGGCGGGCTGATCGCCTATCTCGACCATGCGGGGAAGGGGACTTTGCCTTTCCTCGCGCCACCCCTGCGCCAGACCAGCGGCGGCCATGTCGCGATCGACGCGGCAACGCGCGAGAGTCTGGAGATTGTCGCGACGATGAGCGGCGCGCGCGCGGGCAGCCTGCTTGGCGCGGTCGACCGCACGGTGACGGGGGCAGGGGCGCGGCTGCTGGCGCAGGATATGTCTGCGCCGCTGATGGATATGGGGCTGATCGAAGCGCGGCTGGGGCTGGTGCAGCTGTTCCATGACGATGCCGGGCTGCGCGACCAGTTGCGGGGCGCATTGCGCGCGCTGCCCGACATTGGCCGGGCATTGGGCCGCGTCGCAGTGGGCCGGGGCAGTCCGCGTGACCTTGGCCAGCTGCGCGATGGCCTTGGCGAAGCGCGGTTGCTGCGTGAGCGGCTGGGACGCTTGCCCGATCAGCCGCTGCTGCTCGCCCGCCTGCTCCCCGCGCTTGATGGCCATGGTGCGCTCGTCGATAGCCTCGCGCGCGCGCTGGTGCCTGCTCCACCAACCGAAACGGCGAACGGCGGCTATATTGCCGACGGCTATGATCCCGCGCTGGACGAGCTGCGCCGCATGGCGGGCGATGGCCGCCGGGCGATTGCCGCGCTGGAGGCGAAATATCGCGCGCAAACGGGCATTTCGACGCTCAAGATCCGCCATAATGGCGTACTGGGCTATCATGTCGAAGTGCCTGCCCGCGCCGCTGACTCGCTGATGCAGCCCGACAGCGGCTTTACCCATCGCCAGACACTGGCAGGCGTCGTGCGCTTCAATTCGGTCGATCTGCACGAGGAAGCCGGGCGCGTCGCGCAGGCGGGCGGCCATGCGCTGGTCGCCGAAGCGGCCCATCTGGAAGATCTGATCGCCGCCGTGCTGGACCGCAAGGCCGACATCGCCCGCGCGGCGCAAGCGCTGGCCCGGCTCGACGTTGCCGCTGCGCTCGCCGAACGTGCGGCAGAGGGCGGCTGGCAAAGGCCGCATTTCGTTGCTGCCGACGGAGCGGGACCATGCCTCGCCATCACCGGCGGGCGGCACCCGGTGGTGGAGGATGCGCTGCGACGCGAAGGGCAGGCCTTCGTCGCCAATGATTGCCGTCTGGTGCAGGATGATCGGCTCTGGCTGGTCACCGGCCCCAATATGGGCGGCAAATCCACCTTCCTGCGGCAAAATGCGCTGATCGTCATCCTTGCGCAGGCGGGCGCCTATGTCCCCGCGGCGGCGGCGACGCTCAGCCTGGTCGATCGGCTGTTCAGCCGGGTCGGCGCATCGGACAATCTGGCGCGGGGCCGCTCCACCTTCATGGTCGAGATGGTCGAGACCGCCGCCATCCTGGCGCAGGCGACGGCCGACAGTTTCGTCATCCTCGACGAAGTCGGGCGCGGCACCTCCACCTATGACGGGCTGGCGCTGGCATGGGCAGTGGTGGAGGCGGTGCATGAGGTTAATCGCTGCCGCTGCCTGTTTGCCACCCATTATCATGAACTCACCCGACTGGCCGAAAGCCTCTCCGCGCTCTCGCTGCACCATGTCCGCGCGCGGGAATGGAAGGGTGATCTGGTGCTGCTGCACGAACTGAGCGACGGTCCGGCGGATCGCAGCTATGGCCTGGCCGTGGCGCGGCTGGCGGGTCTGCCTGCCGCTGTCCTGAAGCGCGCCAAGGATGTGCTGGCGCGGCTGGAGGCGGGCAAGGCCAAGACCGGCGGCATTGCGGCGGGGCTGGACGATCTGCCGCTGTTCGCCGCCGTTGCTGCCCAGTCCGAACCCGTGATCGACCCGCTGCGCGCGGCGCTCGACGGCATCGACGCCGATGCGTTGTCGCCGCGTGAGGCGCTCGATCAACTATATCGGCTGAAACAACTGGCCGCGACCAGCGACCATGACTAGATAGCCTCCATGGTCATGCAATTTCCCGCGCTGGGATCGCGCCGTGCGATCATTGATCGGCGCGCGATTTCCGACAATATTACCGCTCAGGCGCAGCTGCACCGTAGCGATCCGATGCTGCTGCGCGGCCTGATCGTCAAGGAATTGAAGGCGGCGCTGGATGAGGGGCGGGCCGAGGTCGCCCGGCGGCTGGAGGCGAAGCCCACGCGCGGGCGGGAGGCGGTGACTGCCTTTGCCTTCCTGATCGACCAGATTTTGCGCCTGCTTTTTGACGCAACGACCCACCATCTCTACCCATCGGGCAACCGCAGCACGGGCGAGCGGATCGCCCTGATCGCGGTTGGCGGCTATGGCCGAGGCGAAATGGCGCCGCATAGCGACGTCGATATCGGCTTCATTACGCCCTGGAAGCCGACCGGCTGGACCGAGCAGGTCATTGAATCCATGCTCTATTCGCTCTGGGATCTGGGCCTGAAAGTCGGCCATTCCAGCCGCTCCATCGACGAGACGATGCGGATGGCCAAGGCGGACCTGACCGTCCGCACCGCTCTACTGGAGGCGCGCTATGTCTGGGGCGACCGGGCGTTGTACGAGGAAACATCGACCCGCTTCGACGCCGAAGTTATGCAGGGCACGGCCCGTGCCTTCGTCACCGACAAGCTGGCCGAGCGTGAGGAGCGGCACAAACGGATGGGCGACAGCCGCTATGTCGTCGAACCCAATGTGAAAGAGGGCAAGGGCGGCCTGCGCGATCTGCATACCCTGTTCTGGATCGGCAAATATGTGAACCGGGTGCGGTCGGTCGCCGAACTGGTCGATGTCGGCCTGCTGACCCAGCTGGAATTGCGGCAGTTCCAGAAGGCGGAGGATTTCCTGTGGGCGGTGCGCTGTCACCTGCACACCATCACCGGCCGGGCGGAGGATCGGCTGACCTTCGACCTCCAGCTGGAAACCGCGACGCGGATGCGCTTTACCGGGCGGCATGGCCGGTCGGGGGTGGAGCGCTTCATGCGCTATTATTTCCTCAACGCCAAAATCGTCGGCGATCTGACCGCCATGTTCCTGGCCCATCTGGACGATCAGATGGCGGCGAAGGGACGGCGCTATATTCCCGCCATGTTCCGTCGGCCCAAGAAGCTGGACGGTTTCGTGCTGGAGCGCGGGCGCCTCTCGCTGCCCAGCGATGATTTCTTTCAGGTCGATCCGGTCCGGCTCATCGAGATTTTCGCCGTGGCCGACCGCCATGGACTGGCCATCCACCCCAGCGCGATCCGCGCCGCCAGCCGCGACGCCGGGCTAATCACGGCAAAGGTGCGCAAGGACCCGCGCGCCAACGCCGCCTTCATGGATGTGCTGACGTCCCCGCGCGATCCCGAAACCGTGCTGCGCTGGATGAACGAATCGACCGTTTTCGGTCGTTTCATCCCCGATTTCCGCCGGGTCGTGGCGCAGATGCAGTTCGATATGTATCACCATTATACGGTGGACGAACATACGATCCGCGCCGTCGGCCTGCTCGCCCGGATCGAAAAGGGCGAACTGCCCGAAGATCATCCACTCGCCTCCGAACTGATGGGCAAGCTGCTCTCGCGTCGCGTCCTCTATGTCGCGGTGCTGCTGCATGACATTGCCAAGGGGCGGGGCGGCGATCACAGTATTTTGGGCGCGGACGTCGCCGAACATCTCTGCCCGCGCCTGGGCCTCACCCCGGCGGAGACGGAAACGGTCGCCTGGCTGGTGCGCTATCATCTGCTGATGTCGGCCACCGCCTTCAAGCGCGATCTGGCCGATTACAAGACGATCCTCGATTTCGTCGATGTCGTGCAAAGCCCGGAGCGGCTGCGGCTGCTGCTCTGCCTGACCGTGGTGGATATTCGCGCGGTCGGGCCGGGTGTGTGGAACAGCTGGAAGCGGCAGTTGCTGGGCGACCTCTATGATTCAGCCGAAGAATTGCTGCGGCTGGGCCACAAGCAGAAGGGCCGCAGCGAACGGGTCGCGGCCAAGCAGGAAGCGACGCGGCTGGCGCTGGGGCTGCCGGACGCAGAGTTTGAGCGGCTGCGCAGGCGGCTGCCCGAATCCTACTGGATTGCCGAGCCAGAGGATATATTGATCCACAACGCGCACCATATATTGGCTTCTGCCGATGCGCCCTTGTCGATCGCGGCCCATTATTACCCGCAGCGCGGCGCGACGTTGGTGACGGTCTATGCCACCGACCATCCGGGGCTGTTCTACCGCATTGCCGGCGCCATCCATCTGGCGGGCGGCAACATTATCGACGCGCGCATCCATACGACGCGCGATGGCGTGGCGATCGACAATTTCCTGGTACAGGACCCGTTCGGTGGCGCCTTCCACGATCCCGATCAGCTGACCCGCATCCGCAATGCGATCGAGGATTCGCTGTCCAACCGCCACCGCATGATCACCAAATTGTCGGCGCGCCCGCTGACCCGGACCCGCGCCGAAGCCTTCCGCATCGTCCCCAATGTGCTAATCGACAACAAGGCGTCGAACCGCTTTACCGTGGTAGAGATCAACGCCGCCGACCGGCCGGCGCTGCTGTTCAGCCTGGCCAATGCGCTGTTCCAGTCGAAGGTCACGGTCCACAGCGCCCATGTCGCCACCTATGGCGAACGCGCGGTCGATACGTTCTACGTCACCGACCTGCTGGGCGGAAAGATAGAGAGCAAGGCGCGGCTGCAAACGCTTGAACGCCGCCTGCTCGAGGCGGCTGGCGGCGAGGTGGATGAGGCGCTGGAACGGGCTTAGGGTGCGAAGCCTTCACATCAATCCGTTCGTTTCGAGCGAAGTCGAGAAACGGTAGTGCGCAGTTTCTCGACTTCGCTCGAAACGAACGGAAGTTGGCGTGCGTCTCCCCAACTCTAGCCAGGCTGCGTCGCCAGCCAGGCCGCGACATCCGACGCAACCTTGTTCGCCGCCGCGTTGAGCGGCACACCGATCGTCCCGGCCTCAATCTTCGCGCCTACGGGCACGCTGGCGGTGAAGCGCTGCCGCGCGATCACCGTGCCGCTGCCCTTGGTCAATAGGGCATCATAGGTCACGACCGCGCTATTGCCCGGCGCATCGATGCCAAAGGCAACCAGTTCGCCCATCAGCCGCTGACCATTGTCGCCAGCATATTGGCCGGGGGCCAGAACGATGCGGTTGCTGGTCGCGGAGATCGTTTCGGCCAGCAGCGTCTGGAACAGGTGGCGCGGCGTGTCGGCCCACTGCACCTTGGTCACATAGGCGACCGATGTGGGCGACAGCTGCACCGGCACCCGCACCGTATCCAGCATCTTGGGCGCATCGGGATCGGCAACGGTCAGGCTTGGTCCCTGCGTCCCGGTCAGCAGGCGCCCAGGCGCGACCGTCTGCGTGGCGCTCAGCGCCAGCAACTGTTCCGGCGGCTTGGCCCCGAACGATACGCAGCCTGCCAGCAGGAAGGCGGCGGTGAGCGCAACCGTGGCTCTGCGCGTGTGGCGGTTGAACATGCGCCTTGTCCCTCTCATCATGGCTTGTAATCCGGCAATTTGGGCGATCCGACCAGCGAACCGGCCCCTTGCTGGTCGAGTTTTTCAGCAACACCCCGGAAAGCGCGCGACATTTCGCGCAGGTCGCGGACCAGCTGGTTGACCTCCGGCATGGTCTGGTTGCTGAACGCGCGCACGCCCGGCTGGGCCTCGGCAATCGTCTTGTCGAGCGTGTCGATGCTCCGCGTCGCCGACTGCACGCTCTTGCGCAGGTCGGCCATCAACGGCTTGCCCTCGTCGGTCAGCAGCGAATCGGTCGTAGCAGCCAGCTTGCCAATTTGCTCGGCGGCTACCCCGGTGCGCTGCACCGCGATGCGCGCTTCGGCCAGCGTGGCGGAAATTTCCGGGCTGCGATCGGCCAGCGAGCTGGAAATACGCTCGACATTGGCCAGGATGCCAGCGATCGACTGCTGATTCTTGTCGTTCAGCAATTCGGTCAGCCGCTCGGTCAGGGTCGACAGCCGTTCCAGCAGTTGCGGCGCATTGTTGAGCAATTCGCCCAGCGCCCCCGGCTTGGTCGGGATCACCGGCACGCCGTCGGGGCAAACCGACAGCGGATTATTGGTCGGACATAGGATCGGCGGTGCGCCCTTGACTGCGCCATCCAGCACGATTTCGCTGACACCGGTAAAGCCCACGCCCGCGATCGTTGCGGTGGTGCCTTGCAGGACGGGCGTGCCGTCCTTGACCGAAATGCGCACCTTCACAAAGCCCGGATCGCGCTTCCACAGCTCGATCTTCTCGACCTGGCCCGACGGGACGCCGGAATAATTGACGCTCGATCCCTTCGCCAGCCCGTTGACCGACTGTTTGAAGAAGATGTCATATTCCTTGTTCTGCCCATCGGAGATGCGCGAGAACCAGAAGGCCGCCGCAATGATCGCCGCCAGCAAGATCAGCGTGACCGCGCCCACCAGCACATGGTTGGATCGGGTTTCCATATCCTATTGCCTTCCATCGGGCGGGGTCTGTGCCGCCCTATCCTGTTCGCGGTCGTGATGACGGGCCACGGCTGCCGTTGCGGCGCGGCCGCGCGGGCCGTTGAAATATTCCTGTATCCACGGATGATCGGTGGCCAGCAATTCGTCGATCGTGCCGACCGCAATGACCTTCTTGTCGGCCAGCACGGCGACACGGTCGCAGATTGAATAGAGCGTATCAAGATCATGGGTGATCAGGAACACGGTCAGCCCCAGCGTCTGCTGCAACTGGCGGGTCTGTTCGTCAAACGCCGCCGCGCCGATCGGGTCCAGCCCGGCGGTTGGTTCGTCCAGAAACAGCAGGTCCGGGTCCAGCGCCAGCGCACGGGCAAGGCCGGCGCGCTTCTTCATGCCGCCCGACAGTTCGGACGGATATTTGGGACCAGCCTCAGCCGGCAGCCCGGTCATGCGGATCTTGTAGGCGGCGATTTCGTCGCGCAGTTCCGCGCCGATATTGGGATAATATTCGCGGATCGGCACTTCGACATTTTCAGCGACCGTCAGCGTCGAAAACAGCGCGCCGCCCTGAAACAGCACGCCCCAGCGCTTGCGGATCGCCAGCGCTTCATCGTCCAGCCGCCCGACCATCGATTCGCCAAAGACGTGGATTTCGCCCTCGTCGGGGGTCTGGAGGCCGATGATTGCGCGCATCAGCACCGACTTGCCCGTGCCGGACCCGCCGACCACGCCCAAAATCTCGCCCTTGCGCACGTCCAGGTCCAGCCCGTCATGCACGATCTGATCGCCGAAACTGTTGCGGATACCGCGCACCGAAATCGCGATGTCGCTCTGCGCCATCGTCTGTTCGATCCGGGCGTCCTCGGCGGCCATGGCATCCTGCTCCGCCATCAGTTCCACCCCAGCCAGGTGAAGAATACGGCGAATATGGCGTCCAGGACGATGACCAGGAAGATGGCCTGCACGACCGCAGCGGTGGTGCGCAGCCCCACTTCCTCGGCATTGCCCTTGACCTGCATCCCCTGAAAACAGCCCGAAATGGCGATGATCAGGCCGAATACCGGTGCCTTGATCAGGCCCACCCACAGGTCGGTGATCGGCACGACTTCGCGCAGCCGCTGGACGAAGGTGATCGGCGGTATGTCCAGCGCAATCGCACAGAGGAAGCCGCCGCCAATCACCGCCATGATCGATGCGTAAAAGCCCAGCAGCGGCATCATGATGACGACCGCCAGCGTGCGCGGCAGCACCAGCGCCTCCATCGGCGACACGCCGATCGTGCGCATCGCATCCACTTCCTCGGTCAGCTTCATCGTTCCAAGCTGCGCGGCAAAGGCGGAGCCGGATCGGCCCGCGACCATGATGGCGGTCATCAGCACGCCCAGTTCGCGGAAGGTCAGGCGCCCGACCAGATTGATCGTCAGCATTTCCATGCCGAACTGGCGCAACTGCACCGATCCCTGCTGCGCAATGACGATGCCGATCAGGAAACTCATTAGGCCGATAATGCCTAGCGCGGATACGCCGACCACCTCGAACCGCTGCACCACCGCATTGACGCGGAAGCGGCTGGGGTGGCGGATGACGCTCCAGGCGGCGACCAGCGTGCCACCGAAAAAACCAAGCAGACCCAGCATGGTCGATCCGGCGGTGCTGACCGCCTCGCCAATCTGGCTGACAATGCGGGTGACGGCAGGGACATGATCGGGACGGATCGCCACCGGCTCGTCCAGCGCGCCGACCGCTTCGATCAGGCGCATCGTATCGTCGCGCCCGCCCGTGATCGGGCTGTTCAGCCGCTTGGCGGTGCGATGCACGGTCCACGCGCCGATCGTGTCGATATGCTCGACGCCCGACAGGTCGATGGCGCTGACTGGTCCCTGCACCGCATCCAGCCGACTGGGCAGGTCATGCAGACAGGCGACCGCCAGCGACCCGGAAAGCCGGATCACTGTGCCGTCGTCACGCATTTCTTCAGCAAGATCGGCGGCTTTGTTCATGCGATGGGATTACTGGTCCAATATCGGTTGCACGGCAAGCCGAAACGGCCCAACTGCAAGCCAGAACGAAGCATAGAGGCAAAAGTTTCGGACACGGCATGACGCACCGGCTGGCAATTTACGACATGGACCGGACGGTGACGTTCAGCGGCACCTATACCGGCTTTCTCATCCACATGGCGCGCGCCATGGCCCCGTGGCGGCTGGCGCTGCTGCCCTGCGTCGGGCTGCTGATGCTGGCCTATGTGGCCAGACTGATCACCCGCCAGCGGCTGAAGGAACTGAATCAGGCGCTGATGATTGGCTTCAATGTCGAACGCGCGCGCTTGATGCCCCATGTCGAAACCTATGCTGACAAGGTGGTTGCGACAAATTTGCGCCAGGGCGCGGTGGCGCAGATCGCGCAGGACCGGGCCGATGGCTATCGTCTCGTCCTCGCCACTGCCTCCTACCGCCTCTATGTCGAGCCGATAGCCCGGCGGCTGGGCTTCGACGCCGTGATCGCGACCGATCACCTGTCCCAGGACTTGCGATATGTCCGCGCCAAGATTGCGGGCGAAAATTGCTACGACACCGGCAAGCTGCGAATGATCAAGGCGTGGATGGCGGCCGAAGCGATCGACCGTAGCCAGGCCCATATCCGCGCTTACTCCGACCATGTATCGGACGCGCCGATGCTGGAATTTGCCGACATCCCCTTCGCCTCCAACCCGCACAAGAAGCTGGCCAGGCTGGCGGCGGCGCGCGGCTGGACGCGGGTGGACTGGACGTAATATCCCCACCTCCGTTCGTTTCGAGCGAAGTCGAGAAACTGGCGCGCACGTTTCTCGACTTCGCTCGAAACGAACGGAGAATTGCGTTTAACGCATCGCCGACCGCGCCAGCCCCTCGCAATCCGCATCGGCTGCGCGCGGCACCTTGTCCCCCGCAATCGCCTTGCCGATCATCTTGAGGATGCCCTTGGTCGATCGCACCTCGGCAGGCATGCGAATGTCCGGCTGCTTGATCGTCCCACCAATCGGCACGGTGCCGCTCAGGCGCAACAGGCTGCCATGTTTGGGCTGACCGCTCATCGTCAGCGCCATCGCCTCGTCCGTCAGGCGGATTGTGCCGGTGACGCGGGTCTGGGCGCGGGACGTGTCGATCAGCACCGGATTGGCCCGCGCCACGCCACTGGCCACGTCGAACCGCGCCACCACGCAGCGCAGCACCGCTATCTTGTCCTTGTCCACCGTCAGCCCTTTGCCGACATCCTGTCCCATCAGCGCCGCCGTGCGCGCCGGGATCGACCCGTCGCGCGCCACCAGCGCGATCGTGCCGGATGACCGCCCGACCGCCTGCCGGATCGTGCGCCCCGGCCCGCTCAATGCGATCCGCCCGACCAGCCCGCCATCGATCCGCGTTTCGGGAAAGAAATCGAGCAGGCGCGCCGATCGCAGGTTGAGCGCCAGATCGAGCCGGGGTCCGCCCTGCCGCTGATCGACCGCCAGCCGCCCGCTCAATATGCCGCGCGTCAGTCCCATCCGCAGCGGTTCGACCACCAGCCGACTGCGCTCCAGCGTCAATGTACCGCTCAGCGACCGGAACGGGCTGGAGCCGGGCCATAACAGCCTGTCTGCCTGCACCGCCAGCCGCCCGTCGGTGCGCGCCATGCGCGACAGGTCGATTGCGGTATCGGGAATCAGCCGTTCGCCCAGCTTCGCCCGCTTGGCGGCGGCCTTGCGCTTGCCCTCATTGGACGCCAGATCGTCGAAATCGAACCGCGCGGACCGGATCGCGCCATCAATGCGCGTGCGTCCGTCGCGTTTGCGGATTGTGGCGTCGCCCGCAATATCGGACCGGCCGATCGTGCCTTTCAGGTTTTCAACCTTCCAGTCCGGCCGGTCGCGCACCACCTGCGCAGTGAGCCGCACGGGCTGCGTGCCGGGCAGGCCCGCCTCGATAATCGCGTCCAGCACGCGCAGGTCGATCGCGTGGCCGGTCACCTTGCCGCGCAAATGGCCGATGTCGAGCGGCCCGTCCATCGTGCCGTCGAACGTCATGCCGACCGCGTCACCGGCGATCTCCGCCTTGAACGGCCAGCGCGCACCCGCCCGATGCCCCAGGATCGGCGCGCCGCTGGCGGTCACCATCACGGGATGGCCGCGCACATCGCCGGTGCCGGACAGGCGCAATCCCCTGCCATCCACGATCAGCGCCGCATCGACCGACCGGCCACGCTTGTGATCGCGATAGGCGATGCGGCTGTCGCTGACGGTCAGGCTGCGCAGGGCAGGGCGCTTGCCCTTGCTGTCGTCGGCGCGGCTGCGTTCCCCGCTCCAGCTTTCGCGGCCATCGGCGGCGCGATAGAAGGACAGGCGCGCGCGGCGCAGTTCCAGCGTTTCGAGCACCGGTCCGCCGGTCAGCAGCGCCAGCGCGGAAAATCCCACTCGCGCCTCGCCAACCCGCGCCAGATCGCCGCTCCCGGGCGCCCAGTCGGGCTGCGGCACGCGCATGTCGGTCAGGCGCACGACGGGGTGAAAGGACAGGGCATCCTCGCGCACCATCGCGCCGATCGTCACCGGCTTGCCGATCCGCTCGGACAGGCGATCCTCGATCCTGCCCTTGAACATGCCCCATGGGAAAGCGGCCAGCAGCAGGATGGCCAGCCCGATCAGCACAAGCAGCCCGGCCCCTATGCGGACTGCCCATCGCGATCCTGCTCTCATACCCACTGCGCACCCCCTCCTGCGGCGTCGTCGCCGTGCCGCGCTCAACGCACGACTCGACGCAGGGTTCAGAGGCGAACGGGGGAGGGGAGCGGCTCGCCCGCAAAATGGGCGGACAGATTGGCGATCAGCATCTGCGCCATCTGCCCGACCGCCTCATGCGTAGCCCCGCCGGTATGCGGGGTCAGCACGCTATTGGGGACGTCCGCCCAGCGCGCCGGATCGGTCGGTTCGGGATCGAACACGTCGATCGCCGCGCCGCCCAGCCGCCCGCTTTTCAGCGCAGCGATCAACGCCGCCTCATCCACCAATTGCCCACGCGCGACATTGACCAGCAGTCCCTCCGGCCCCAGCGCCTCCATGATCGCCGCCGAAATCATCTTGCGATTGCTCTCGTCGGCGCGTGCCGCGACCAGCAAAATGTCGCTCTGACGCGCGAGCGCCTCCAGACTGTCGGCGCGCGGGCAGGGGAGGGCGGGCTTGTCGCGCGGTCCCCACCAGCTGACCTGCATCCGCATCGCCTGCGCCCGCTCCGCCGCCGCCATGCCGATCGACCCCATGCCGACGATCCCCAGCTTGGCCCCGCCCATCGAGCGGGTGCGCGTCTTGGCCTCGATCGTCCACTTGCCAGCGCGCAAATGCCGGTCGCCGCCGACGATCCAGCGGCGATGGGCGATCATCAGGCCGATCGCATGGTCGGCCACATCCTGCGCATTGGCATCGCCCGCATGGGTCACCGCAATGCCGCGCGCCTTGGCCAGCGCCAGATCCACCCCGTCATAGCCCACGGTGAAGCAGGCGATCAGCGACAGGTTCGGCATTGCGTCGACCAGCGCGCGTTCCAGCGCAAATTCGCCAGCCCAGATCACCGCGTCCACCTGCGCCAGTGCCGCCGTATCGGGCTGCTCCCACAGAGTCATGACGTCATAATCCTGCGTCAGCAGCGGCACGATCGGGGCCAGCAAAGGCTGGCCCACCAACAGCAGAGGACGGCGCATCTCAGCCAATTGCCCGCAACGCCTGGGCAAAATCGGCGATCAGATCGTCGGCATCCTCGCAGCCGATCGAGATGCGGACCATATTGTCGCCAATCCCCAACGCTGCCTTGCGCACGGCTGGCACCGACAAATGGGTCATCGCGGCGGGATGACTTGCCAGCGTCTCGGTCCCGCCAAGGCTCACGGCCAGCTTGGCGATCTTGAGCGCATCCAGAAAAGCAAAGGCCTCCGCCTCGCCACCTTTCAGGTAAAGCGAGAAGGTCGATCCCGCCCCGCTGCAATGGCGCGCATAAATGTCGCGCTGCCGTTCGCTTTCGGGAAAGCCCAGATAGACGATCTTCTCAACCTGCGGCTGGTCCTTCAGCCAGGCGCAGACCTTGGCGGCATTCTCACCCGCCCGGCTCATCCGCAACTCCAGCGTCTCAAGGCTGCGCAACAGCATCCACGCGCTATGCGGGTCCAATATGGTGCCGATCGTGTTGCGCATCAGCCGGATCGTGGTGATCAGCGCATTGGACCCCAGCACCCCGCCCGCGACCAGATCGCTATGCCCGCCGGCATATTTGGTCAGGCTATAGATCACCAGATCCGCGCCATGGGCCAGCGGCTTCAGCCATAACGGACCCAGAAATGTATTGTCGATCGCGATCGGCGGCACATGGCTTTCGCCCGCAAACAGGAAGTTGCGCCGCGCGACAACCGCTTCGATATCGACCAGCACATTGGTCGGATTGGCCGGACTTTCCAGATAGATCATCGCGACGCGGCCCAGACCCCTAGCCTTCTCGATCACCGCGCCAATCTCATCCTCGCTCGCGCCAGCGGGGAAATCGAGCCACTGCACCCCGAACTTGCCCAATATCCGCCCGATCAGCGATTCGGTCGCGGCATAGAGCGGCGCGGAATGGACGATCACGTCGCCCGGCTGCACCATCGCCAGCAAAGTCGTCGCGATCGCCGACATGCCGCTCGAAAAGAGCAATGCGTCCTCGGCTTCCTCCCACACCGATAGCCGATCCTCGGCAATCTCCTGATTGGGACCGTTGAAGCGCGAATAGACCAGGCCTTCCGATCCGCCCGGACGGATGCCCGTCACACCTTCAAAATGCCGCTTGCCCGCCGCCGCGCTCTCGAACGCGAAGGTGGAGGTGAGGAAGATCGGCGGCTTGAGCGATCCCTCCGACAGGGTGGGGTCATAGCCATGCCCCATCATCAGCGTCGCGGGTTTCAGCTTGCGTCCGTCAATCTCCATGATCGGCGGCTTGGGACGGCGACGGTTGGATTCGACACTGGTAAGGTCGGCTTCGGTTTCGCCAGACATAGATGATCTCCTGCTCGATACGGCGTCTGCTGCGCCGCTCCTGATGGCGTGATGATAACGCAGGGACGGGCCGGAGGGCCAGAGGGTGGCGTAAGAATATTTCGCGCGTTGGTATTTTAGTTACCACGCAAGCGGTCACTCCTACGAAGCCGGTGACACCGGACGGGCGCCTCCCTACATCCCCTGCATGGAAATCCTCCCCTCGGTGCTGGAGCAATGGTTCGCCGCGCGCGACTGGACCCCGCGCGCGCATCAGCGGGCGATGCTGGCTGCCGCGCGCCGGGGCGATCATGCGCTGCTCGTCGCCCCGACCGGCGCGGGCAAAACGCTCGCGGGCTTCCTCCCCACGCTCACCGACCTGATAGAGCGACCGACCGACCGGCTCCACACCCTTTATGTTTCACCGCTCAAGGCGCTGGCGGTCGATGTCCGTCGCAATCTGCTGGCCCCGATCGAGGAAATGGCACTGCCCATCCGCGTCGAAACCCGCACCGGCGACACGCCATCCGACCGCAAGGCGCGGCAGCGCGTCAAGCCGCCCCACATCTTGCTCACCACACCCGAATCGCTCTCGCTGCTGCTCAGCTATCCCGACGCAGCGCTGATGCTCGCGGACCTGCAAACCGTGATCGTCGACGAAGTCCACGCCTTCGCCACCCAGAAACGCGGCGACTTGCTCAGCCTGTCGATGGCGCGGCTCCAGACGATCAATCCCGGCCTGCGCCGCGTCGCCTTGTCCGCCACCGTCGCGGACGTTGACGCCTATCGCGCCTGGCTCGCGCCCAATGGCGATATCGACACGGTCGCCGCCGTGCTGGGCGAAGCGGGCGCAGAACCCAACGTCACCATCCTTATCCCCGAAGGCCGCGTCCCCTGGTCGGGCCATTCGGGCAAATATGCGGCCAATCAGGTCATGGCGGAAATCGCCGCGCACCAGACCACGCTTGTGTTCTGCAACACACGCGGCCTCGCTGAACTCATCTTTCAGTCATTATGGTCGGCGAACGACGCCAACCTGCCCATCGCCATCCACCATGGCAGCCTGTCGATCGAGGCCCGGCGCAAGGTGGAATCTGCCATGGCCGACGGCAAACTTCGCGCCCTCGTCGCCACCGCATCGCTGGACCTGGGCGTCGACTGGGGCAATGTCGATTGCGTCATCCAGATGGGCGCGCCCAAAGGCTCCTCCCGCCTGCTCCAGCGCATCGGTCGCGCCAACCACCGGCTCGACCAATCGAGCGAGGCGATCCTGATCCCCGGCAATCGCTTCGAATATCTCGAAGCCCGCGCCGCGCTTGACGCGGTGGAGGCGGGCGAACGCGATGCCGATGATTTTCGCGCGGGCAGCCTCGACGTGCTGGCCCAGCATATCATGGGCCTCGCCTGCGCCGGGCCGTTCCGCGAAGAGGACATGCTCGCCGAAATCCAGTCCGCCACCCCCTATAGCGCGCTCACCCCCGAAGCTTTCGCTGCCGTCCTCCACTTCATCGAAGGCGGCGGCTATGCGCTGCGCGCCTATGACCGGTTCAAGCGGCTGACGCAGGACAGCGACGGCACATGGCGCGTCTCCCATCCCCGCTTCATCCAGCAGCATCGCCTGAACGCGGGCATCATCGTCGATCAGCCAGCCCTCGCCGTCCGCTTCGCCAATGGCCGCAAGCTCGGCACGGTGGAGGAGGGGTTCGCAGCCCAACTGACGCCCGGCGACAGCTTCTTCTTCTCAGGCATGGCGCTGGAGGTGGTGAAGATGGACACCAGCGACCTGATCGTCCGCGCCACGTCCAAACAGGCGCGCATCCCCAGCTGGGGCGGCACCCGCATGGCCATGTCCACGCGGCTGGCCGACCGGGTCCGCACCTTCCTTGCCAGTCCCGATCAATGGCACCGCTTCCCGCCCGACGTGCGCGAATGGCTCGACATGCAGAAATTGCGCTCGGTCCTGCCGCAACCGGGGCAATTGCTCATCGAAACCTTCCCGCATGAAGGGCGGCATTATCTGCTCTGCTACAGTTTTGAAGGCTGGAACGCGCACCAGTCGCTGGGCATGTTGCTCACCCGCCGGATGGAGAGCCAGGGGCTGATGCCGCTCGGCTTCGTCGCCAATGATTATGCGCTGGCCATCTATGGCATGAAGCCCGTCACCGATCCGCAAAGCCTGTTTTCCGCCGATATTCTCGACCATGAATTTATCGACTGGGTCGAACAGTCGAGCCTCTTGAAGCGCGCCTTCCGCGACGTTGCGGTCATATCCGGCCTGATCGAGCGCCAGCATCCCGGCAAGCGCAAGACCGGCCGGCAGGTCACTTTCTCCACCGACCTTATCTACGACGTGCTGCGCAAATATCAGCCCGATCATCTGCTGCTCAAGGCCGCCTGGGCCGACGCGCGCGCGCGCATGACCGATGTGGGGCGGCTCGGCGACCTGATCGACCGCGCGGCGACGACCATGCTGCATGTCACGCTCGACCGTGTCAGTCCGCTTGCCGTCCCCGTCCTCATCCTCATCGGTCGCGAGCATGTCGCGCAAAGCGCGGCGGACGACGCGCTGCTGATCGAGGCGGAGGCGCTGGTCGCCCAGGCGATGCGCCCCGATTGACTGTTTCTCCAGCAATCATCGAAAGCGCCACTATCTGAAAGCAAGATAAGCCGTTTCTCTTGGCGAACTTTCGGGTTCATGCAGCGTTTCCCAGTCCGAGGGGTGTCGATCGCCACGATCGACGAAACAACAGAGGAACCTGATCATGCCGAATTCACCGATTTCGGCCGCGCCCTTGCGCGGCCTGACCCTTGCTGCCGTCAGCCTGTCCGCGCTGATCGGCGCACAGGCGCTCGCCCAGACGGAAACGCAGGTTGCCGGACGCATGGCGACCGTGACCCTGCCCGCTGACGCTGGCAAGACCATGGCGGTCCCCGCCGAAGCCGCACCCGCTGCCGTTCCCAACCTCACCCGCGACAATGGCGCGCCGATCGGCGCCAACCGCAACAGCAAGACCGCGGGCGATCTTGGCCCGGTCCTGCTGGAGGACACGACCCTCATTGAAAAGCTGTCGCGCTTCGACCGTGAGCGCATCCCGGAGCGTGTCGTCCACGCCCGCGGCACTGGTGCGCATGGCATATTCCGCGCCACCGCCGACATTAGCGACCTGACCCGCGCCTCGCTCTTCACATCGGGCAAGGAAACGCCGGTATTCGTCCGCTTTTCCAGCGTCATTCACCCGTCGGGCAGCCCTGAAGGCCTGCGCGATCCGCGTGGTTTCGCGACCAAATTCTACACCGATCAGGGTAATTGGGATCTGGTCGGCAACAACCTGCCGGTCTTTTTCATCCGCGACGCCATGCAGTTCCCCGACATGGTGCACAGCCTCAAGCCCTCGCCCGTGACCAACAAGCAGGATCCCAATCGCTTCTTCGATTTCTTCTCCAACACCCCTGAATCGACCAATATGCTGACCCAGCTTTATTCCAATCTGGGCACGCCATCCTCCTACCGCACGATGGACGGCAATGGCGTTCACGCCTTCAAGCTGGTGAATGCGCAGGGCAAGGTGACCTTCGCCAAGTTCCGCTGGATCAGCCGTCAGGGCGTCAAGAATCTGACCGCCAAGGAAGCGGGCGCCGCCCAGTTCAACTTCATGACCGACGATCTTTATCGCGAAGTGGGCAAGGGCAATGCCCCGACCTGGGATCTGATGATCCAGACCATGACGCCGGACCAGTTTGCCGGTCTCGACTATAATCCGTTCGACGATACCAAGGAATGGCTGAACGTACCCTTCCGCAAGATCGGCGAAATGACGCTGAACAAGATGCCCGCCAATTTCTTTGAATTTACCGAACAGTCGGCCTTTGCCCCTGCCAATATGGTGCCGGGTATCGAAGCCTCGCCTGACCGCATGTTGCAGGGCCGCCTGTTCAGCTATTCCGACACCCAGCGCTATCGCGTCGGCGCGAATGTCATGGCGCTGCCGGTCAACAAGCCGCTGGCACCGGTGGTGAATAATTATCAGGACGGGGTGATGGACGCGACGGGTTCGACCTCCAACGTCAATTATTTCCCGGCGATGGTGCAAAAGCAGGCTGCGGCCGAATTTGGTCAGTCCACCTATGAGGTGAACGCCACGGTCGATGCCAAGCCGATCGAAAAGACCAATAATTTCGCGCAGGCGGGCATTTTCTACCGTTCGCTCTCGGCGAAGGACAAGGCGGACCTGATTGCCAACCTTGCAGGCGATCTGGGGCAGGTAACGTCCGATCGCACCCGCACGATCATGGTCAGCTATTTCTACCAGGCCGACAAGGACTATGGCACGCGCATCGCCAAGGCGGTCAACGTGCCGATGGGCGAAGTGACCAAGGCCGTGTCGGAATATGAAACCGCCTACCCACAACAGCGCCTGACCGTGCGTTGAGGCTAAAGCCAAACACCGTTCGTCCTGAGCCTGTCGAAGGACTTGCCTTCTTCGACAGGCTCAGGACCACAGGATCACTTCCGCGACAAGGTTGCCACTTCCCATGCTCTCCCTCCTCCTCGCCACCGCGCTGGCGACCGCGACGCCATCCCCCGCAGCGGACGCCCTCCCAACCCCCGAACGCCGCCAAGAACTCCTCTTCGACGCCGCCCGCCTCGGTCGCACCGACATGATCGCTCCGCTGGTCAAGGCTGGCGTGGACATCAACGCCACCGACGCGCGTGGCTTCACGCCCCTGATCCTGGCCGCCTATAATGGGCAGGCAGAAACACTAGACGCGCTGATCGCGGCAGGCGCTGACCCGTGCAAGCCCGACGCATCGCAGGGCAATACCGCGCAGATGGGCGTCGCGTTCAAGGGCAATGACGCCATCGCCGCCCGGCTGCTGACCGCCGGTTGTGACGTCAACGCCCGCAACAAGACGGGCCAGACCGCGCTGATGATGGCCGCCCTGTTTGGCCGCAGCGCGCAGGTGACGATGCTGGTCAAGGCAGGCGCGGACCCGGCACTCGCCGATGCGTCAGGCCGCACCGCCAAAGCCGTGGCGCAGGGGCAAGGCAATGACGCCATGGTCGCGCAACTGGAGAGGCGGCAGTAATCTCCGTTCGTTTCGAGCGAAGTCGAGAAACCAGCGCGCCGTCGCCTTAAGGCGCGCGCTCGTCCCGCTCACCCCCGCACCCTTTCAACACCCCGTCGACAAAAGCCACCGCCACCCGGTCGCGCCACAGCGCGTCGCTCATCCCGTCGCTGCACGGCCCTTCGCTGATCGTCATGGCAAACCCGTCGCCGGAATAGCGAATCACCCGTTCCTCGACATGACGCGCCACCGCGAAGCGCACCGGCGGATGATCCGGTCGCTCCAGCGTTGCGGCGTCCCCGCGCACGGTCACCGCCCAGAAGGGTTCAGTGCCGATCGCCCGATAATCGGGCGCAGACTTGACTTGTGACGGGGCAGGGTGCGTGTCTCGTGAACCAGAAATATCGTCATTTTTCAATGATTTACTCTGCTTGGCCGGCGCCGGGCCATTCGCCGGCGGCGCGCTATTCACCACCGCCGGCACGGCCTGACTGAACGCCTCTCTATCATTGTCCAGCTCAGTGTCGCAGCCACCCAGCCCCGCGCTCAACAGCACGACGCCAGCCAGCCGCAATCCTATCACCTTAGACGTCCAGATTGGCGACGTTCAGCGCATTGTCCTGAATGAACTCGCGGCGCGGCTCGACGATTTCGCCCATCAGGCGGCTGAAAATCTCGTCGGCAACGTCCGCCTGCTCGACCTCTACCCGCAGCATCGACCTATTGTCCGGGTCAAGCGTGGTTTCCCATAGCTGTTCCGCGTTCATTTCGCCCAGACCCTTATAGCGCTGGATCGCCAGCCCCTTGCGCCCGGCGGCCAGGATCGCAGCCAGCAATTCGCTCGGCCGGGTCACGAGCGTCGAACCCTTGGCCGCGACCACGGGCAGGTCATCCTCGCCCGCTTCTTCTGCCGCCTGCGCCGCCTTGGCGCTCACCAGCCGCGATGGCGTCACATAGCTTTGCGATTCCTCGCTTGCCAGCGTGTGCAGCTTACGCGCTTCGGCCGATCCGACAAAGCCATGTTCGATGACATGATGGTCGGTCACGCCGCGCCACAGCCGCTCGAAATGGAAGCCGCCTTCTTCCGCGATCCGGCCGGTCCATTTGCCTTCCGCATCCTGCGCGCCCATCCACGCAACCGCAGCCGCCAGTCGCTCTGCCTGCGCATCTTGCGACAATTCGGGGTCCAGTGCGCCGGTCAGGCTCAGCGCCTCGATGATCGTGGGGTCATAACGACGCGGCACATAGCGCATCACCGCGCGCATCCGCCGCGCATGATCGACCAGGCTTTTGAGGTCATTGCCGGTCCGGCTGCCGCCCGGCCCCTCCAGCACCATCGATTCGACGCCATTATCAACCAGATATTGCTCCAGCGCGGTGTCGTTCTTCAGGTACAATTCGCTCCGTCCGCGCGTCGCCTTGTAGAGCGGTGGCTGCGCGATGAAGAGATGCCCGGCCTCGATGATCTGCGGCATCTGGCGGTAGAAGAAGGTCAAAAGCAGCGTGCGGATATGCGCGCCATCGACGTCGGCGTCGGTCATGATGACGATCTTGTGGTAACGCAGCTTCTCGATGTTGAAATCGTCGCGGATGCCGGTGCCCATCGCCTGGATCAGCGTGCCGACTTCCTTGGACGAAATCATCCGGTCGAACCGCGCCCGCTCGACGTTCAATATCTTGCCCTTCAGCGGCAGGATCGCCTGATTATGCCGGTTACGGCCCTGCTTGGCCGAACCGCCCGCCGAATCGCCTTCGACCAGGAACAGTTCGGACTTGGCCGGGTCGCGTTCCTGACAGTCGGCCAGCTTGCCGGGCAGGCTGGCAATGTCCAGCACGCCCTTGCGCCGCGTGAGTTCGCGCGCCTTCTTGGCCGCTTCGCGCGCGGCGGCGGCGTCGATCACCTTCTGGATGATCATCTTGCCGTGGGTGGGATTTTCCTCCAGCCACTCGGCCATCTTGTCGGCCATCAGGCTTTCCAATGGCTGGCGCACTTCGGAACTGACCAGCTTATCCTTGGTCTGGGACGAAAATTTGGGATCAGGCAGCTTGACCGATACGATCGCGGTCAGCCCCTCGCGCATATCCTCACCGGTCAGCGACACCTTCTCCTTCTTCAACATGCCCGACTTGTCGGCATAATTGTTGAGGGTCCGGGTCAGCGCCGCGCGGAACGCGGCCAGATGGGTGCCACCGTCGCGCTGCGGGATGTTGTTGGTGAAACACAGCACATTTTCATAATAGCTGTCATTCCATTCCAGCGCGACGTCGATGGTCACATCATCGCGGGTGCCGGAAATGGCGATCGGCTCCGGCATCATCGCCGCCTTGTTGCGATCGAGATATTTGACGAAGGCCGCAATGCCGCCCTCATAATATAGCTCGACCGTCTTGCTTTCCTCATGCCGCGCGTCGGTCAGGAACAGGCGCACGCCGCTGTTCAGGAACGCCAGCTCGCGATAGCGATGCTCCAGCTTGTCGAAATCATAGTCCGTCACATTCTTGAACGTGTCGGTGGAGAACATGAAGGTGACCTTGGTCCCCTTCTGCCCCGGTGCCGCCGGACCCAGCACCTTCAGGGGTGCTTCGGCGTCGCCGTTGCGGAACCGCATCCAATGTTCCTGGCCGTCGCGCCAGATGTTCAGCTCCAGCCAGTCGGACAGGGCGTTCACCACGGACACGCCCACGCCATGCAGGCCGCCCGACACTTTATAGGCATTGTCGTCGCTGGTATTCTCAAACTTACCGCCTGCGTGCAACTGGGTCATGATGACCTCAGCCGCCGACACGCCCTCTTCGGTGTGGATGCCGGTCGGGATACCCCGGCCATTGTCCATCACGCTGACGGAGCCATCGGGGTTCAGGGTGATGTCGATCCGGTCGCAATGCCCGGCCAGCGCCTCGTCGATCGCATTGTCGCTGACCTCGAACACCATATGGTGCAGGCCCGATCCGTCGTCGGTATCGCCAATATACATGCCGGGCCGCTTGCGCACGGCATCCAGCCCTTTCAGCACCTTGATGCTGTCCGCGCCATATTCGTTATTGTTCGGGCTATTCTGGGGTTCGTCGCTCATGCCGAGCATATAGGGAAAGCCTCGCTGAAACTAAAGCGAAACATGGTGCCTTCCCCCGCACGCCGGACCAGTCTATCCCCTGTGCCATGTCGCGCGCCATCGCCCTGTTTTTCCTGCTTGCCGCCTGTTCCGACAGCCGCGAGGTGCTGGACGAATTGCCCAATAGTTCGCTTGCCGGTGCACCCCGCGCCGAAGTCCCCGAAAGCCGAATGGACGCGCCGGTTGCCCGCGCCGTGACGATCGGTGAGGATGGCCCGCGCATGGACGCCTGTGGCGGCATGGGGCAGGTGGCGCGCACGGGACCAAACGGCCTGCCGTTGCGCGCAGCCCCCTTTGGCGACGCAAAAATCCTCGCGAGCCTGGCCGAAGGCGACCGCACCTATATCTGCACCCGCAGCCTCGACCAGAAATGGCTGGGTGTGGTGCTGGCTCCACCACCCGCTACCGACAATGCCGCGGAACCCGCCGATTGCGGCGTCTCCTCCCCGGTCGATCGCAAACAGCCCTATGACGGCCCCTGCGTCAGCGGATGGGTCGCCAGCGCCTATGTCCGGCTGATCGCCGGCTAAGGCCTCAAATCCCGCCCAGAAAGTCGATTTTTCCCACAGGCACGCCCGCCTGGCGCAGCAACGCATAGGCCATGGTCAGGTGAAAATAGAAATTGGGCAGGGAAAAGGTCAGTACATGGCTGCTGCCGGTAAAGGGAATCTCGCCATTCGGCACCTTCAGCACCACGGCGGCATCCTCCCGCCCGTCAATCTTCTCGCGCGGCACTGCTTCCAGCAGCGCGATCGTCCTGGCGATGCGCGCCTGTAACTCGTCGAACGTCTGTTCGCTGTCCGCCATCGCCACCGGCTCCAGATCACCCAGCCGCGTCACCGTCCCCTTGGCGGTATCGCAGGCGAACTGCACCTGCGCGGTCAGCGGCTTCATGTCCGCGATCAGCTGCGCGCCGGTCAGCGTCGCGGGGTCAATGCCCTTTTCGGCGGCAAAGGCTGCGCCCTTGTCGAGTACCCCCGACAATGCGTTCAGCCCGCGGATGAACATGGGAACGGTCAGATCGTATAATGCGGTCGCCATATGGCGTCCCCCTCTCATTGGATGCCGGTGAACACCAGCTTCTGTACGCGCCGGCCGGTATTGACCTCGGTTGCATAGATATTGCCGTCGCTGTCGGTATCAATGCTGTGCAGCCAGGTAAATTGCCCCGGCTGCCGTCCGACCCGGCCAATCGCGCCCAGCACCTCATGCGTCTTGCGCAGCAAGATCCAGATCCGCCCGTTCATCATGTCCGCGACATAAAGATAGGTCTGGTCGGGATCGGGCGAGAAAGCGATGTCGGTAACCGTATGGGTGCCGCCCGTCTCGCCCGCAATCACCAGGTCGCGCACGAAGGTCAGGCCGCCATCCTTGCCCCGCCTGAACAGTTGCGCCCGATTATTGTTGCGATCGCAGACATAGACATGGCCGTCCCGTGTCGGCACCACGCAATGAACGATGTCGGCGAAGGTCTGCGCCTTGGGATCGGCGATCTTGCTGGGATCAACGGCATGGCTCTGGTCGAACGCGCCCTGCCGCGTCGGCGCAATCGGCGGCTTGGCATAGGCGCCCCAACGCCCCTTATAGCCATTAGTGCGGGCATCATATCCGATCACCCGCCGGTTCACATAGCCGTCTGAAATCAGGACGATGCCGTCGGAATGGTTAACGTCGGACGGGTTGCCCAACTGGTCGGTCGCATCATTGCCGCCGGTCTTGCCCCGCTGGCCGAAAGCCCTGATGAAGGTGCCATCGGCGCGATAGTTCAATACGACATGGTCGTCTTTGCCATTGCCGCCAAACCAGATGGTGCCAGCGGCGTCGACAAACATGCCGTGCAGGCTGGCTGGCCACTGGTTGACGCCATCGACGCTCGGCGCGCTGCCAGGCCCGCCCCAACCGCCCAGATAGCGCCCGTCGCTGCCAAAATGGACCACGGGCGGGGCTGGCTTGCAGCAGACCGCGATGGGCGGGGTCTGGGCCAGGCCGGTGTCGGTCGCGGTCAGGCTATGCGGGCGATGCACGACCCAGACCGAATCATCGGGCGCGACCGCCACCCCGCTCACCTGTCCCAGCAACAGATCGCCGGGCATGTTGGGCCATGCCGCATCAACCTTGAACCGGGGCATTTTCGTGCCCGCAGGCGCGACCTGCTCAAAGGCTAGCGGGGCTAAAGCGCTGTTATCGCTCGTGGCACCGGTCAATATCAGCAGGCAGGCGGCAATCAGGGGGCGCATCGCGACGGCTCCGGTGTCGGGGGTGGACCGGCCGATCATGCCCGGATGGCTGCCCCGGTCAATCTCCCTTCAGGCCAGCGCCGCCCGCTCCGGCGCGTCGATGCGGAACCAGGGCAGGGCATGGTGGACGATCCAGCCAATGCTCATCGCGTAAAGAACCGTGCCTGCGCCCACCGTCCCACCCAGCAGCCAGCCGATCGCCAGCACGGCCAACTCTATGCCTGTGCGAACCCATTTGACCGGCAGGCCCGTGCGACGACACAAACCCGTCATCAGCCCGTCGCGCGGCCCCGGTCCCAGCCCCGCGCCGATATAGGCACCCCCGGCGATGCCGTTCAGCACGATTCCCGCACCCAGCCAGGCCGCACGCATCGCAAATCCCTCCGGCGTCGGCAGCAGAATCAGCGACAGGTCCACCGCCGTGCCGATCAAGACGATATTGGCCACCGTGCCAATTCCCGGCCGCTGGCGCAGCGGCCACCACAACAGCAGCACGATCGCGCCGACCAGATTGACAGTCATGCCGAAGCTCAGGCCCAGCCGGGGCGCCATCCCCTGATGCAGCACGTCCCACGGGTCGAGGCCCAGATTGGCGCGCAGCATCAGCGCCATGGAAAAACCATAGAGGCCAAGGCCCCAGAAAAGCTGGAAAAGGCGGCGGTGCATCATCATGGGCAGGCTTCTTCGTCACAATTGGCCTTTTCCAAAAGGACCATTTCGACATAAATGGCCCTGACCGTCCGCAAATTGGATCAGATCGCCATGTCCACTTCCTTCCTTCGCCCGCCCTCCCTGCTTCGCCTGCTGGGCGCATGGCGCGCGCAGGACAGCGCCCAGCCAGCCTATCGCCAACTGGCGCAGGCGCTGCGGATGCTGGTGCTGGACGGGCGCGTGGGCCTGAACGTCCGCCTGCCGGGCGAGCGCGAGCTGGCCGCCGCGCTGGGCCTGTCGCGCACGACGATCGCGGCGGCGTTCGACCGGCTGCGGGACGAGGGCTATCTGGAAAGTCGGCAGGGGTCGGGCAGCGTCACCCGCCTGCCGCCGGGCCGGGTCGAACCGCCCCAGGCGGACATCGACATGATCACGGGCGGCAATCTGCTCAACTGGACTCATGCCGCCCTGCCCGCTGCGCCGGGCGTCGGTCGCGCGATGCAGGCAGCGGTCGAGGCGCTGCCCGCCTATTTGGGCGATCTGGGCTATGATCCGCTCGGATTGCCCGTGTTGCGCCGCGCCGTCGCCGCCCATTTCGAGCGGCGGGGTTGCCCGACCGATGCGGACCAGATCATCATCACCAACGGCGCGCAGCAGGGCTTTTCGCTGCTGCTCCACTGGCTTGCCGGGCCGGGCGATCGCGTCGTGATCGATCACCCGACCTATCATAACGCGATTCAGGCGTTGCAGCGCGCCCATGTCGTGCCGGTGCCGGTCGGCCTGCCAACCCATGGCTGGGATATCGACGCGATGGACGCCGCCTTCCGCCAGACCGCGCCGCGCTTTGCCTATCTGATCGCCGATTTCCACAACCCCACCGGGCGCAGCATGGACCCGGCGACTCGCCGCGCGCTGGTCGCCGCCGCCACCCGCAGCCACACCCCGCTGGTGATCGACGAAACCATGGTGGCGATGGGCCTCGATTTCGCCCCGCCACCGCCGGTCGCGATTCATGATCCGTCGGGGCGTCAGGTCATCACCATGGGGTCAGCCAGCAAGATATTCTGGGGCGGGCTTCGGGTAGGCTGGATTCGCGCCGATCCGCAGACGGTCGCGGCATTGGGACGCCTGCGCACGACGATGGACATGGCGAGTCCCGTGGTCGAACAGTTGGCCGTCGCCCATCTGATCGATGCCGACGAAGGGCTGGGCGCGCGCGCCGATATGCTGCGCGGGCGGCGTGACCATCTGCTGGCGCTGCTCGAACAGCATCTGCCCCATTGGCGGGTCGAATCGCCCGCTGGCGGCCTGTCGCTCTGGGCCGAACTCCCCCGTGCGGAGGCGACCGCACTCACGGCGCTGGCCGAAAGCCTGGGCGTCCGGGTCGCCGCCGGGCCGCGCTTTGGCGTCAGCGGCGCGTTTGAACGCTTCCTGCGCCTGCCCTTCACCCTGCCCGAAGCGCAACTCGCGACCGGCGTGGAACGGCTGGTCCAGGCCGACGCCCATCTTCACGCCCGCACCCCCAGGGGTCGCGATTCGCTGGCGCTGGCGCTGGAGGCGGACCGATTGATCTGAAGGTGCGGTCTATGAGGCGTCGATGCCGACGATCTGGTCGATGGTCGCAAAGCCGTCGCGCCTCATCAGCGCCTTGAGGCCATGATTGATCCGCTTCGCCAGATACGGTCCCTCATAGACCAGCGCGCTGTAAAGCTGGACCAGCGATGCGCCCGCGCGGATGCGGGCATAGGCCTGCTCCGCATCGGCAATGCCGCCAACCCCGATCAGCGGCAGCCGCGCGCCCAGCAACCGGCGGAAATCGCGCAATTTCTGAAGCGACAGGTCGGTCAGCGGCGCCCCCGACAGCCCGCCGGTCTCGCCTGCATGAACTGACCGCAGCGCCGGGCGGGTGATGGTCGTGTTGGACACGATCAGCGCGTCGATCCGATGGTCGAGGCAGGCGGCGGCAATATCCTCCACATCCGCAGGTTCCAGATCGGGCGCGACCTTCAGGAAAATCGGCGTCGCGCGGCTGCCCCGCGCGGCCATCACCGCGCCCAGCAAGGCGTCCAGCGCGGCGCGATCCTGCAACGCACGCAGCCCCGGCGTGTTGGGGGAGGAGATATTGACGGTCAGATAATCGGCCAGCGGGGCCATGACCTGCACCCCGGTGACATAATCGGCGATCCGGTCGGTCGCGTCCTTGTTCGCGCCGATGTTGATGCCGATGACCGGCCCTTCCCCCACCGGACGGCGATACCGCGCGATCCGGTCCGCCGCCGCGCCCTGTCCGCCATTGTTGAAGCCGAAACGGTTGATCACCGCTCTGTCCTCGACCAGCCGGAACAGCCGGGGCTGGGGGTTGCCCGGCTGGGCCAGCGGGGTCAGCGTTCCCAGCTCGGCGAAGCCAAAGCCCAGGCCATGCATCTTGTGCGCGACTCGGCCTTCCTTGTCATAACCTGCCGCCAGACCGACCGGATTGGGGAAGGGGATCCCCGCGACCTGGCTCGCCAGCATTGGGTCCGGCGTCAACGGGCCGGGAGTCGGCATCAGGCGCAGTGCGGCGATCGACAGATTATGGGCGCGCTCGGCATCAAGGGCGAACAGCAGCGGGCGGATCAGACGGTAGGGCATGGCCGCGCTATGCCAGCGGCGGGGCTGTCCGTCGAGTCGCTGTTGCAGCATAGCCACAGCCCCTTCCTAACGTCATTTCATAACAGGAAACGTCATGATTGAGATCGTTTTCAGCTGAAAAATGTCCGATCCGTCCAATAATATTGCCGTGATTCGGGGGTAAAGCGTCCCTGCGACCCGAAGGCTCTTAGGCTTCCAGCCGATGAGACCTTTTACTGGCCCGGCAATGCAAATTGCCGGGCCATTTTTTGTGCAGCGCGGCACAAACGAACAAAAGTTACAGTTTATTATCCATCCCGCTTGCGCGGTGACGATGTTGGCGCATAGTAAATCCCAACTGGGGTAAGAAAATGGGGTCGCATCACATCGACAGGGCCGGGGGCGGTGTCGCTCTACCGGACGACCGGGGGCCACTATCCTATACCGTGGCCGCCGCGCAGGGCCCTGTGCGGTTGCGCTACTTTGCGCCACCTGAACATTTGCGCGCCTATTTCGGCTCTCTTTATTTGTTCACTGTATCGGCCGACCATTATGCCGACGTAACCCGTGCCGACGTGCCGCAACTGCGCTTCATGCTCGATGGCGGGGGCCATTATCATTTTCAGGACGGCGTGGCGATGGCGACGCCCGACGTCTGCTTGCTGGGACCGACCATGGGCGCGACCCGGTTTGAACTGGACCGGCCCGCACGGGTCGTGGGCATTTCGCTGCTGCCCGCCGGCTGGCTGGCGCTGCATGGCAGCGACGCCAGCGTGCTTGCGGACCGATTGTGCGATCTGGCGGTGGAACGGGGTGATGCCTATGCGCGCCTGCTTAACGATCTCCGCGCGCTGGACGATGATCAGGCGGATGCGATGGCCGCCCTGTGCTGGGCGCAACTGGGGGCGATGATCAAGCCGCCACGCCCGGCTACCTGGGCGCTGCTCCATGCCGTCGACGCCTGGCTGATGGATGAAGGATCGCCGCGGATCGAGATATTGGCGGAAACCACCGGCCTGTCCCCGCGCCAGCTCGCCCGGCTGACCAACAAATATTATGGCGCCCCGCCCAAGCTGCTGGCGCGCAAATATCGCGCCTTGCGCTGTTCGGCCAAGATCGCGCTCGATCGGGAAAGCTGGCAACTCTTGTGCGACGAGGCGGGTTTTTACGACCAGTCGCACTTCATCCGGGAAATCAAGCATTTCATCGGTCTGACCCCGCACCAGTTGCAGACCGAACCGTCCGCCGTGGCGCAACTGACCTTGCTGCGCCGGTCGCTGGGCGCCGATGTCGCGACGCTCAACCGCTTGAGCTGAAGATGGCCTAAAAAAGCCTTGATAAATGGCGCGCGGGGGACCAAATGCGCAATCAGACGAATATGGTCTGATTTGAGAATGGTTCGCAACGCGCATGAAATTGTCCAGCTTCGCTGACTATGCCGTGGTCCTGATGTCGGCCGCCGCGCGCCATTGTGGTGCCGCCAAGATGAATGCGACGACGCTCAGCGCCGAAACCGGCATCCCGTTGCCGACTGCGCAGAAGCTGGTGAGCCGCCTGTCCGCCGCGGGCCTCCTCGAATCGAGCAGAGGCACTGGCGGCGGCGTGCGCCTGTCGCGCCCGCCCGCCACGATCACGCTGGCCGACGTGGTGGAAGCGGTCGAGGGACCGATCGCCATGACCGCCTGCGCCGACACTGGCGCGCATGACTGCACGCTGGAGCAGGACTGCCGCATCCGCCCGCACATGAATGTGGCGAACATGGCGATCCGTTCGGCGCTGGCCGGGGTGACGATCGCGAGTTTGACGAGAGAATTGGCATGACAGACGTAACCACCAGAGAAGCCCGCAATGCCGAGGCGCAGGAGGCCGCCGACCGCGCGTCCACCTATGAACATGGCTGGGCGTCGGACATTGAGCAGGATTTCGCGCCCAAGGGGCTGAACGAGGATACGGTCCGCTTCATTTCGGCCAAGAAGAACGAGCCGCAATGGCTGCTCGACTGGCGGCTGAAGGCCTTTGCGATGTGGCAGACGATGACGCCGCCCGACTGGGCCAAGCTCAATGTCCCGCCGATCGACTATCAGGACGCCTATTATTACGCCGAGCCGAAGAAAAAGGTAGAGCTGGACAGCCTGGATCAGGTCGACCCGGAAATCCTCGCCACCTACAAGAAGCTGGGCATCCCCATCGCCGAGCAGGAGATGCTCGCCGGCGTCAAAGGCAGCCGCCGCATCGCCGTCGACGCTGTGTTCGACTCGGTGTCCGTCGCCACCACTTTCCGCAAGGAGCTGGAGGACGCCGGCGTCATCTTCCGCTCGATCAGCGAAGCGGTGCGCGAATATCCCGATCTGGTGAAGAAATGGATGGGCAAGGTCGTGCCGATGCATGACAACTACTTCGCCACGCTGAACTGCGCGGTCTTTTCCGACGGGACGTTCGTTTACATCCCCAAGGGCGTCCGCTGCCCGATGGAACTCAGCACCTATTTCCGCATCAACGCGGAAAATACCGGCCAGTTCGAACGCACCCTGATCGTCGCGGACGAAGGCAGCTATGTCTCCTATCTCGAAGGCTGCACCGCGCCCATGCGGGACGAAAATCAGCTCCACGCCGCCGTGGTGGAACTGGTTGCGCTCGATGATGCGGAAATCAAATATTCGACCGTCCAGAATTGGTATCCCGGTGACGCGGACGGCAAGGGCGGCATCTATAACTTCGTGACCAAGCGCGCCTTGTGCCAGGGCAGGAACAGCAAGGTCAGCTGGACCCAGGTCGAAACCGGGTCCGCCATCACCTGGAAATATCCCAGCTGCGTGCTGAACGGCGAAAATAGCGTCGGCGAATTCTACTCGGTCGCGCTGACCAACAATATGCAGCAGGCCGATACCGGCACCAAGATGATCCATAACGGCAAGAACACCCGATCGACCATCGTGTCGAAGGGGATCAGCGCAGGCCGCAGCAACAACACCTATCGCGGCCTCGTCCGCGTCGCGCCGGGCGCGGAAGGGGTGCGCAACTTCACCCAGTGCGACAGCCTGCTGCTGGGCGACCAGTGCGGCGCGCACACCGTCCCCTATATCGAGGTGCGCAATCCGTCGGCGCAGATCGAACATGAAGCGACCACGAGCAAGATCAGCGACGACCAGCTCTTCTACGCCATGCAGCGCGGCCTGGATCAGGAAAGCGCCGTCGGCCTGATCGTCAACGGCTTCGCCCGCGAAGTGCTGCAACAACTGCCGATGGAGTTCGCGGTCGAGGCGCAGAAGCTGCTGGGCATTTCACTGGAAGGCAGCGTGGGGTGAGGTCGCTCACGCCTCGTGATCAGGCGCATCGCCTAAACTCCCCTCCCCTTCAGGGGAGGGGCCGGGGGTGGGGGCTATCGGTTGAGCGCCTCGCTCAATTGGATGGCTTCGCTCACGACATGCGTTGTGATCCCACCGAACCGGAAAAACGCTTATGGACTCGCTTGTCCCGTTCCCAACTCGGTGGCCATAAATTCCGTCGCCAATCAGTTATAGGGCCGTTCATTGCCGATTTCTTTTGTCCGCAAAAGGGTCTGGTTATCGAAGTGAATGGCGACACACATGATATTTTGGCGGACCTCAAGCGCGATGCAGCATTGAACAGGCTTGGCCTTTCGGTGCTGCATATCGGCAATGCAGATGTGATCCGCAATCTTGACGGGGTGTGCGAAACGATCCTGCATCGGCTTGAACAGGCGCCGGATCGTTGGGCATACCCCCACCCCAACCCCTCCCCTGAAGGGGAGGGGCTTTCTCCCTCTCAAGGAACAGAATTTTGAGCGACGAAGACGATATTCAGGATGCTCTCGCGGATTTCGCGGAGGATGTTGGCAATGGCCAGTCATGGACCGCCGCGATCCGTATCCTGACCGAGGATTATGAGCTGGAAGAGGGCGAGCTGGAACCGCGCGCCCGCGCCGATTTCGGCGATCTCGACGCGTTCGAGGCGCAGAGTCGCGACGCGCTGGAAAAATCCGACGCGGCGATGACGGAGAAACTGCGCAAGGACAAGGCGTTCCACAAGGCAAAAGCCCCCAACCTCGCCCGCATGGGTCCGGTCAGCGAGTTCGTGGTCGCATTGCTCGAAAAAGGCCCGCCGGAAAAGGACGCCGACTGGTGGCCCTATATGCCGATCAAGCGCCATATCGACACGCTGTTCCCGGCCCCCGGCGATGTGCGCGACATGGCCTTCTGGACCGCCCGCACGCTCCAGCGTGCGCACGAAGGATAAATGATGCTGACGATCGACACGCTCACCAACGAAATTGACGGCAAGGCGATCCTGAAAGGCCTGTCGCTCACCATCAACGCGGGCGAAATCCACGCGATCATGGGGCCGAACGGCGCGGGCAAATCGACGCTGGCCTATACGCTGGGCGGGCGGCCGGGTTATGAGGTGACGGGCGGCACCGCCACGTTCGACGGCGCCGACCTGTTCGATCTGGACCCGCATGAGCGCGCCGCCGCCGGGCTTTTCTTGGGCTTCCAATATCCGGTCGAAATCCCCGGCGTGTCCAACCTCCAATTCCTGCGCGAAAGCCTCAATTCGCAGAAGCGCGCGCGCGGCGAGAAGGAACTCAATGGCGGCGAATTCATCCGCCTCGCCAAGGAAAAGGCCGCTTTGCTCGGCCTCGACATGGATATGTTGAAGCGCCCGGTGAATGTCGGCTTTTCGGGCGGCGAAAAGAAGCGGGCCGAAATGGTGCAGATGGGCATCCTCGATCCCAAGCTGGCGATCCTCGACGAAACCGACTCCGGCCTCGATATCGACGCGCTGAAAATCGTGGGCGCTGGCATCAACGCGATCATGCGCAAGCCTGACAAGGCCGTGCTGCTCATCACCCATTATCAGCGGCTGCTCGACTATGTGAAGCCGGACTATGTCCACGTGCTGGCTGGCGGGCGGATCGTGAAGTCGGGTGGCCCCGAACTGGCGCTGGAGCTGGAACGTGAGGGCTATTCTGATGTGGTTGGGGCCGAGGTGGTCGGATAACGGAATATCTGTCCTATCGCGGCGAGATATGGAATAATATACTTAATTTACAATAACTTATACAAATACTACCGCGCATATGGGCGAATTTGGACGAGTTTGAACCGCAAGGCATTGAAAATAAAGCGATGAGCATGTTGGACTTACCCACAAGCAGCGATGAAAGCTGGCGCTATAGCGACCTTTCGGCGCTCCAGAGCGTCTGGCCGCTGCCCGCGCCGGTGCGAATCGATGTTGCGGCAGGCGACAGCGCGCACCATCATCTGTTGCAGAACGCCGCTGACAGCGCGGCGGCGGTGCATGATTATGTCGTGACCGTGGGCGATGGCGCGCGCTGCGATTTTCATGTCCTCAACATTGGCGGCAAGCTGGGCCGGGTGACCATCGATGTGACGCTGGGCCGGGGCAGCCATTTTGAACTGGGCGGCGCAATATTGGGCAGCGGCGATCAGACGTTGGAAATCGTCACCAGCGTCACCCATGCGCAGCCCGACGCGACCAGCGGCCAGACCATCCGCTCCATCCTGTCGCAGCGCGCGACCGGCAGCTATCTCGGCAAGATCGCGGTCGCCCGCGACGCGCAGCGCACCGACGCCTTTCAGTCGGTCAAGGCGATGCTGCTGGACCGCACCGCCACCGCCAATGCCAAGCCGGAGCTGGAAATCTACGCCGACGACGTGAAATGCGCCCACGGCGCAACCGTGGGCGAACTGGACAAGGCGGCGCTCTTCTACATGGCCTCGCGCGGCATGGACCCGGCAACCGCCAAGACACTCCTGCTCCGCTCCTTCGTGGCGGGCGTGTTCGACAGCGTGGCGGACGAAGCGGTGCGAGAGACGCTGGAAGCCGCCGCCATCGCCAAGCTGGAGGCAATGGTATGATCGACGATCAAACATCCGTTCGCCCTGAGCCTGTCGAAGGGTCGTCCTTTTCTTCCAAGGAAGAACAAGGCTTCGACAAGCTCAGCCCGAACGGTGTTTTGAAACTCCGCGCCGATTTCCCCGGCGTCCTCGACTGGCATTATCTCGACAGCGCCGCCACCGCGCAAAAGCCGCAGGCGGTGATCGACGCCATAGCCCGCGCCTATGGCCCGGACTATGCGACCGTCCATCGCGGCGTCTATGCGCGCTCGGCCAATATGACGCTGGCCTATGAATCGGCCCGGCGCAAGGTCGCCGACTTCATCGGGGCCAAGTCGGACTGCGAGATCGTCTATGTCCGCGGCGCGACCGAGGGGATCAACCTCGTCGCCCAATGCTGGGCGGGCGAGCAGTTGAAGGCGGGCGACCGCATCCTCCTTTCCACCCTCGAACATCACAGCAATATCGTGCCGTGGCAGATGGTGGCGGAAAAGGTCGGCGCCCATATCGACGTCGTGCCGCTGACCGACGATGGCCGGATCGATCTCGACGCGATGCGCGCGATGATCACGCCGCGTCATCGCATGGTCGCGCTCGCCCATGTGTCCAACGTGCTGGGCAGCGTGCTGGATTGCCGCCGCGCCGCCGACATCGCCCATATGGTCGGCGCGCGGATATTGATCGACGGCTGCCAGGCGGTGCCGCGCCTCGCCGTCGATGTGGCTGCGCTCGATTGCGATTTCTACGTCTTTTCCGCGCATAAACTTTACGGCCCGACCGGCATCGGCGTGCTGTGGGCGCGGGGCGAATTGCTCGACGCCATGCCCCCCTATCAGGGCGGCGGATCGATGATCGACAAGGTGACCTTCGAAAAAACCACCTACGCCCCCGCGCCAACCCGGTTCGAGGCTGGAACGCCGCATATCAGCGGCGTGATCGGCCTGTCGGCGGCGATCGATTATGTGCAGGCGATCGGCCTGGACGCGATCCACGCGCATGAATGTGCGCTGGTGGCACAGGCGCGCGCCGCGCTGGAAAACATCAACAGCGTGCGCCTGTTCGGGCCGGACGACAGCGCGGGCATCCTGTCTTTCGAGGTAGAGGGGGTGCATCCGCACGATGTCGGCACCATATTGGACGAAGCGGGCGTCGCGATCCGCGCCGGGCATCATTGCGCCCAGCCGCTGATGCGCCATCTGGGCGTGGAAGCGACCGCGCGGGCCAGCTTTGGCATTTACAGTGATCAGGGTGACGTGGACGCGCTGGTGCGCGGACTTGAGCGGGTAAGAAAGATTTTTGGATGATGAGCGAAGAGCGCAAAATCATGGTGGAAGAGGTCGAGGCTGTGGATGCCCCGCCCAAGGCGCGCGTCGAGGAGGCACCGCGTCAGCGCGACTATCTCGACGGCTTCCTCGCCGCCAAGCCCGCTGAAACCCCTGCGGGCGAGCCGGGCGGCAATGTCTATGACGGCGTGATCGACGCGCTCAAGGATATTTTCGACCCCGAAATCCCGGTCAACATCTATGATCTGGGGCTGATCTACGGCGTCGATGTATCGCCCGACAATCATGTTGTCGTCACCATGACGCTGACCACACCGCATTGCCCGGTCGCTGAATCCATGCCCGGCGAAGTCGAACTGCGCGTCGGCGCAGTGCCGGGCGTCGGCGACGCGCAGGTCAATCTGGTCTGGGACCCGCCATGGGACCCGGCCAAGATGAGCGACGAGGCGAAGCTGGAACTGGGGATGCTCTGATGACGACCGAGACCAAGACCCGCACCCGCCCCGCTGCCGTCATCCTGACGCCGAGCGCGCAGCAGCGCATCGCCGACCTGATGGCCAGCGCGCCAGAGGGGACCATCGGCGTCAAGCTGTCGACGCCCAAGCGCGGCTGTTCGGGCCTCGCCTATTCGGTCGATTATGTCAGCGAAGAAGCGAAATTCGACGAGAAAATCGAAACCCCCGGCGGCACCTTCTACATTGACGGCGCCTCGGTGCTGTATCTCGTCGGATCGACGATGGACTGGGTAGAGGATGATTTCACCGCCGGGTTTGTGTTCGCCAACCCCAATGCCAAGGGCGCCTGCGGCTGCGGCGAGAGCTTTACGGTCTAATCTCTACCGCCGTTCGTTTCGAGCGAAGTCGAGAAACGTAGCGCACAGGTTTCTCGACTTCGCTCGAAACGAACGGAGGTATGTGTGCCTCATCTATTGATCTTTGGCCTTGGCTATACCGCGTCGCGTCTGGCCAACCGACTACGCGCCGACGGCTGGCACATCACCGCCACCCGCCGCCATGCCGGCGCGACCACGCTGGCTTTCGATGACGAAACCGGCGTCCGCGCCGCCATCGCCAGCGCCACCCATATCCTCTCCTCCGTCCCGCCCGAAGGCGACACCGACCCGGTGCTGGCCCGCTACGGCACCGTCATAGCCACGGCCCCGGCGCGCTGGATCGGCTATCTCTCCTCCACCGGCGTCTATGGTGACGCACGCGGAGCATGGGTGGATGAAGCCAGCCCGGTCGGCACCGGTCGCCGCACTGCCCGCGCCGACGCCGATCTCGCTTGGGGGGTGCTCCGCGACGATGTCCGTCGCTTCCGCCTGCCCGGCATCTACGGTCCGGGCCGGTCAGCGCTCGACCGGGTGCGTGCGGGCAAGGCGCATCGCATCGACCTGCCCGACCAGATTTTCAGCCGGGTCCATGTTGATGACATCGTCGCCGGCATCATCGCCTCGTTCGACGGGCCGCCGGGCGTCTATAATCTGGCCGACGATCTGCCCTGTCCACAAAACCTCGTGATAGAGGCAGCCTGCGACATGCTGGGCTTGCCGCATCCGCCGCTGCTGACACTGGAACAGGCTGCCCTGTCCCCCATGGCGTTGGCCTTTTATGCGGAGAACCGCCGCGTCGCCAATGGCCGCGCCAAACGGCTGCTTGGCTGGTCACCAAGCTACCCTACCTATGCGCAGGGACTGGCCGCCTGCCACTCGGCGGACGCCTGATTCGTTTGGGCGCAAAGGGCTGCGCTCGATTACAGCTTGTTAACCACATGACCGCGATAGCGGGCCATCACTTGTCCGGGGACAGACTGATGGATCGCATCGACCAAGCATTTTGCATACTCAGCCAGCGGATGAGCAACCTGTCCCACCCCGGCCGTGCGATGCCCGCGCCTCAATCCCTGTCCAGCCTGATCGACAAGGTCAATGCGGCCAAGCAGCGCTATCAGCCCGGCGTGGGCCGATAGCGGATCAGGGTTCGCCCTTGGATTCCTGCATCCGCCGCTCGGCAAACCATTGTTGCAGCATCTGGGCGGTGCAACCGGTAAAGCCGTTGCTGCCGATCGCCGAACAGCTGCCGGGCAATGTCTGGCGCTGGACCTGCTCCATCGTCGCCACCTGACTGCCCCATCCGGGACCACCCGCCACGGCCGGCTTCTCGCGCAGCTTCTTGGGAATGCGATAGCGTTCGGATTCCGGCTTGCGCGCGCACACGACGATCTCACTGTCATCCTTGCCCTTGGGGCAGGGATCATCGCCATAGACGATCAGGTTGAAGATGCGCTCCGGCGGCGGTTCTGGCTGCGCCAACGCGGGCATAACCGGCACCAGCGTCGCCGCGATCAGGGCCATGGACATCGACAGACGCATCACCGGAAAATCCTTCATTCGCCCCTGCCAGTTCCCGCCTTGCCCAAAGGCGGGGAGTCGTGATCCAGACGCCGCCCGGCGCCCGGACCCGTCAGGGTTGCGAGGCGGGTACCGCCCCCGCCTTGGCTTTTTCCTCCGCCACGACCCGCGCTTCGATCGCGTCGCTGTCGGCGTCGATCGTGGACAGGCGCTTGCCCCGCTCGGCCTCGACCAGATCCTTCCAGCTGGCATTGTCGAGCGCCTGCCGCTCCGCCTTGGCCAGCCGTGCAAGCTGCGCGAAGCAGCCGGTCGCGCCGCCGCCGCCAACCGGCGAGCAGCTTTCAGTGCCGGACCGGCCGACATATTCCATCGACCGCACCCGTTCGCCCCAGGCCTGCTTGCTGGGTTCATTGGGGTCGCCGCGCAGTGGTTCGGGTATGCGATAGCGTTCCGCCTCGCCCTTGCGCGCGCACACGACGATGTCGTCGCCCTGGCTTTGCGGGCAGGCATCGTCGCCATAGACGATGACCAGGTTGACCTTCTCCGTCGTCGGCGCGGCGACAGCGGTAGGCGCGCTCGACGGCTGCGCCAGTGCGGGCATGGCAGCGCCCATCAGCAACAGCGCGGCGATCATCGGGGTCTTGGTCATCCGTCGGTCCTTTTCAAATGCGCTTCGACAGCGCGATGGCGGCCCGGCATCCCAAACGGATGGCGCCCGACAAGAGGGGGTAGGCAGGGGCCTGCTGCGCACCATGCGCCAGCGCAGCGTCGCGATGCTCGACTTCCTCTGCCTGAAAATCCGCAATGGCGGTGGAGAGTTCCGGGTCGTCGTTGCCCAATTGCACTAATTGTTCGCCATAATGGTGATCGATCTCGGTCTCGATCGCGGCAGTGCAGGCCATCGCCGCCTTGGGACCCATCGCCGCCGTCACCGCGCCCAGCGCAAAGCCTGCGACATTCCAGATCGGCGCCAGCGCGGTCGGGCGCACGCCGCGTCGCGCGATCATCGCGTCGAACGTCTGGCGGTGGCGTTCCTCCTGCGCGGCCATGCCGGCAATGATGCGCGCATCAGGATGCCGATCACCCATCACTGCCAGTTGCCCGGCATAGATGCGGGTCGCGCCAAATTCGCCGGCCTGATCGACCCGCAGCATGGAGGCACGGTCGGCGGGCTCGCTGCGGCGACCGGGGCGAGGGAAATCCTGGGTTGCGCTCATGCGTTGCGTCCTTTGCGTGCCAGCAGCATCAAGATGGCGAGCGCACCACCCACCGACAAGAGGCCGTTATAGCCCGCCAGCGAAATGCCCAGCAGGCTCCAGGGCACAACGTCGCAACGCGTGATCGGAGTCGCCATGATCTGGGTCAATATGTCGGCTGCGCTGCCCCCGGTCGGCGATGTGGAGCAGGCGGTCAGCCCTTCCCACCAGCCATATTCAACCCCGGCATGGAACAGGCCGATGCCGCCGCTCACCGCGATGGCGATCGCCGCCAGCGTCGTGAACATCGCGCTGGTGCGGCGGTTGCCCTTCGCCGCAAAGGCCAGCAGCGCGAGCCCGATCGCCGCCATATGCGGGTAACGCTGCCACCAGCACATTTCGCACGGATGTAGCCCGCCCACATATTGCGACACATAGGCGCCGCCCAGCAGCACGACGGGAATCAACAGCGCCAGCGCGCGAGCGAGGGGAAGTTTGCTCATCACCCTCGCTTAAACCCCCCGGCACCTTTCGTCATGCTGAACTTGCGGGAGGGATGCACCATGTTCCCGCCTGCGCGGGAAAACATAGTGCCAGGAGCTCCTTACTTCGCCCCCGGCTTCCGTGCCGCCGCCTGCGCGATGGTTGCGCCGGGGGTGCTGGCCAGGCGGGAAATCGTCTTGAGCGCATAGTCGAGCTGGAAATCCTCCACGCCCTTCTTCTTCAGTTCCTCGGCCGACATGGCGAAGCGCGGATCGTCCTTGGCATCCTCTTCCAACGACTTGTCGTCGGTCTTGATCTCGTTGATCAAATGGCGGCGCAGGTCGCTTTCGCGATATTTGGGACGGTTCTTATAATCCGGGTCGGACAGTTGCGGAACGCGGATGTCGGGCTGGATGCCGCCTTCCTGCACGCTGCGGCCCGACGGCGTATAATAGCGTGCAGTCGTCAGCTTGAGCGCGGTCGTGTTGGACAGCGGCAACATCGTCTGCACGCTGCCCTTGCCGAAGCTGCGTTCGCCCATCACCAGCGCGCGATGCTGGTCCTGCAACGCACCCGCGACGATTTCCGACGCCGACGCCGATCCCGCGTCCACCAGCACGATCACCGGCAGACCCTTAGCGTCGTCGCCTGGCTTGGCATAATAGCGTTCGACATCGCCCTTGGCCCGGCCACGCTGCGACACGATCTCGCCACGCTCCAGAAATGCGTCGCTGACCGACACGGCTTCATCCAGCAGGCCGCCGGGGTTGGACCGCAGGTCCAGCACATAGCCGGTCGGCTTGTGGCCGAGCGACTTGTCGATGCTGCGGATCGCCTGCCGCACGTCGGCTCCGGTATTGGCCGAGAAGCTGACGATGTTGATGACGCCGATCCCGTTCTTCACTTCCCACTTCACGGGCTTCAATTGAATGATCTCGCGGGTCAGCGTCAGGTCGATCGGCTTGTCCCGGCCCGACCGCACGATGGTCAGCTTGAGCGAAGTGCCGGGCGCGCCGCGCATCTTGTCGACTGCCTCGTCCAGCGTGCCGCCGTAGATGAGCTGCCCGTCAATATGGGTGATATAGTCGCCCGCCTTGATCCCCGCGCGCCAGGCTGGCGTATCCTGCGTCGGCGCAATCACCTTGACCGCGCCATCCTCCTGCGTGACCGACAGGCCCAGGCCGCCATAGCTGCCCTCCGTCTGGGTGCGCAGATTCTGGAAATCGCGCGCGTCCAGGAAGCTGCTGTGCGGATCGAGACTGGCCAGCATCCCGTCGATCGCGCCCTTGATCAGCTTTTCATCGTCGACCTTCTCGACATAGTCGCTGCGGACCTTCTGGAACACGTCCATAAATTCGTCGAGCGCCTTGTAGCTCGATGCCTCCCCGTCGGCGAGCGCGGCCGTGGTGGCGGGAATGAGCGCAAGCGCCCCAAGCGCAAGCGCGCCCTGGAGGAAGGTAGATTTCATGGCTGTCCTTGATTCCGGCATCTGCGACCCATCATAAGCCGATTCGCGTCCCGACGCAAAAGCGCGCTTCGACCAATGTTGCGCAGGTTCGATGAGCGTCGGGTTAATGGGCGGGTGATTCTCACCCAAGTCCCACTAGCGGCACGATATCCACCGGCCGCCCGTTACGGCGCAATTCTATCGTGATGGTCGGGCGCCCCGGACCGGTGATCGCGACGGGATCGCCCTGCCGCACGCTGTCGCCCACTTGCGCGGTGACGCGGTGCAGGCCGGTGATCAGCGTGGTCCAGCCTTGGCCATGGTCGATGATCAATATCTGCCCATAGCCGCGATACGGCCCGGCAAAGGCGATTCGTCCGGCAGTCGGCGCGACGGCCTGCGCGCCAGCCTGCGTCACCAGCGTCAGCCCCCGCGACCGCACGCCGCCATCATTCACCTCGCCCATGCCCGTGACGAGCTGGCCGACCACCGGCAGGCGATAGGGTGGCGGGCCGCTCAGCGCGACCGTGCGTTCCGGGGCGGGAGCGCCGGTCTGGTCGGGCCGGGCGGGGCGCAGCAGCGGGCCGGGCAGGGCAGCCAGCTGCTCGCGCAGGTCGCCCGCTTCCTCCAGCCGGTCCATCAGGTCGACAATGTCGCGCGCCCGTTCGCCCAGCGCCAGCGCGCGTTCGCTCTCCAACCCCGCATTGGTACGATAGTCGCGCGCGGCGACCCGCTTCTGCGTCTCCAGTGCGGCGAGCTGCGCCTGCCGTTCCTTGCGCTGTTGCTGGCTGCGGGCCAGCGCGTCCGCGGCCTGTTGCGCCGTCGCGCGCAGCGCCCGGCTGCGCTCCAGTTCCGCGCGCAGCCCCGCCGTGCGCTGGCGGATCACTGGTAGCACCTGGCCCAGCACCGCGCGCATGTGGACCGCATCGGTGACCGAACCGGGCTGGACCAGCGTCAGCGCCAGCGGGCGACGCGCCATCATCTGGAGCGCGGCGGTGAGCCGCACCACCGGCTCCTGCTTAGCCGCCAGCCGCGCCGCCTGCGCCCGCTGCATCCGCGCGACGATGGCAATACGCGCCTGCGCGCCTTCTATGTCGGCTTCGGCCTGCTGGATGCGCGCGGCCATGGCGGCGGCGCGCCTGCGCGCCTGTTCCGCCTCGTCCCGCGCGGCCCCTGCCTGCTGGTCGAGCCGGACGGATCGATCGCGCGCTTCGTCCGACTGGCGACGTGCTGCCTTCAGCGCGGCCTGTTCCTGCTGCAATGTGGTTCCGGCGGTGCCTGGCAGGATGATCGCCCCGTCATCGGCGGCGGGCAGGCGGGATGCGGCCAAGGCTCCAAGGCCCGCTACCATCGCTATCATGATCCTGGCCCGCTTCACCGGGCTATCCTTCGCGATGATAGGGGTGGTTGGCAAGGATGGAGCAGGCCCGCCACAATTGTTCGGCCAGCATCGCGCGCGCCATCATGTGTGGCCAGGTCATGGCGCCAAAGGCGATCAGCAGGTCCGCATTCGCCCGGTCGGCGTCATCGAACCCGTCCGCCGCGCCGATCAGGAAACGACACTCGCGCGTCCCCGCGTCGCGCCAGCCTTCGATCCGCCGGGCAAAGTCCATGGAGGATAGCTGCTTGCCCTTTTCGTCCAGCATCACCGTGACGGTGCCGGACGCCTGCGGGGGCAGCTTGCCGCCCCGATCGGGCATTTCGGTAATCTTGTGCGGCATGGTCAGCCGCTTGACATAGCGGTCGACCAGATCGGCTTCGGGCGACCGCCCGATCTTCCCGCGCGCGATGATGTGGAGGAGCATGGCATATACCCCGTTCGTGCTGAGTAGGGACTGAGCGAAGTCGAAGGCCCGTATCGAAGCATGTGGCGCAATCCTTCGATACGCCACTTCGACAGGCTCAGCGGCTACTCAGGACGAACGGATTGTGATTTCCTTACGCCGTTCCCGCGACGGGTGCGTCGACAAAGCCCCACATCCGTTCCAGATTGTAGAAGCTGCGCACTTCGGGCCGGAACAGATGGACGATCACGTCGCCCGCGTCGATCAGCACCCAGTCGGCGACCGGCAACCCTTCGATGCGGCATGAACGACCTGTGCCTTTTTTGACCCGCTCGGCCAGATGCTGGGCGATCGCCGCGACCTGACGCGACGAACGACCGCTCGCAATCACCATATAATCGGCGATGCTGCTCTTGCCTTCGAGGGGGATGGAAATGGTTTCCTGGGCCTGGTCGTCGTCGAGCGACTGCATGACGAGGGCGTGCAGGGCAGCCACGCTATCGGCCGCTGCGGCCGTATCGTTGGCAATAAGGGGTCTGGTCAAAAAAGCTCCATTCTAGACGATCAGCCGACGCGTGAGCGGGTCCCGCACACGTGCTTGTTCATATTCGCGATGCCAGAGGGGGTTCGCCTGCCGAAACAGGGTCGCCGATCTTGGATCAGGGCGAAAGCGCAATAGCACGAGCGCCGGCGGTCTCCAATTCGTCCAGCCTGCTTTCTGGCAAGCGGGCAGGACGAAGCGCCGCAGCCAGCTCATGGCCACAGAGCCACGGGCGGCGTCATCATAGCCCGGACGGGCGATCACGGCAATGGGCATTTGCCGGGCGATGCCGCGCCAGTCCTTCCACTGGGCAAATTGCGCCAGATTATCGGCCCCCATCAACCAGATGAAGCGATTGCACCTGTAGCGACGGGTCAGCGCGCGCAGCGTATCGGCGGTGTAGCGCGTGCCCAGTTGCGTCTCGATCGCGGTGGCGCGAATCGGGGCGCGGCGCGCGACTTTGCGCGCATGGGCAAGCCGGGCGGGCAGGGGGGCCATGCCTGCGCGGGGCTTCAACGGATTGCCCGGCGACACCAGCCACCAGACTTCATCCAGCCCCAGCGCCTTGGCCGCAAACAGCGAGATGGCGCGATGCCCGCCATGGGCCGGGTTGAAGGAGCCGCCGAGCAGGCCGATGCGTGTCATCATCCCGCCATGCCATCTGGCGCACCGCGCCGCAATCTTGGCCTGAGGTCAGGGTGCCGTCACGATCCCCCAGGGTGCGGCCCCGACTGCGATGGTCGCCACAACCTGCGCGCTGGCCAGGTCGATCACGGATACCGAATCGGACAGCCCGTTGGCGGCATAGGCTTTGGCACCATCGCCGCTGACTGCGACATGCCACACCCGCTTGCCCACCGGCACATAGGCGCGGACGGTGCGGGTCGCGACATCGACCAGCGCGACATGATCGGCCCGGCCCAGCGCGACGATGGCGGTCCTGCCATCGGGCGTGAAGCGGATGCCGCACGGCAGGATGCGGTGCGGCGCGACACCCGGAATCGCAAAACGGATCGTCTCGATCACCGCACGGCTTTTCGTGTCGATAATCTGGACCGTGCCGCCAATTTCCGCCGCGACCCATAATTGCGCGCCGTCGGCGGTAAATTCGACATGGCGGGGGCGCTGGTCGGTCGGCGTTTCGGCCACCATGGCGTGCTTGGCGACATCGATCCAGTTGACGACTCCATCCTCCTCGGATGTCACTGCCACCCATTGTCCGTCCGGGCTTTGCGCCACCCCCTCCGGCTCGCCGCCCACATCGACCTGAAAGGCGACGGTGCGGCTGGCCAGGTCAATGGCGGTCAGCGCGGCATCATCCTCATTCGCGACGAACAGGGTCGCGCCGTCGCGCGAGAGGAAGAATTGCTCCGGGTCCTGCCCCGACGGCAATTCGGCGACCAGCCTGCCCGTGACGCGGTCGATCACCTGCACCGCATGATCAGCGCTGGCGCACAGATAGATGTAGCGGCCATCCTTCGACAGGGTGATTCCGCGCGGACGACCGCCCACGGCCCATGTCGCCGTCACCTGGCCCGACAGCGTATCGACCACCGACACACTGTCGCCCCGCTCGTTGGAGACATAGAGGGTTTCCCCCTGCGCCGCGACCGGCAGCGCCAGCCAGACGGCCCAGACGGCGATGCCGATGCGCTTCATAAACCCTGATCCTCTCGCCTCTTTGTCGGCCATCCTATCGGTCGCCGGGCGTGAGCGGGATTGTACCAATGGCCAATGGGCTGCGCGACCGCCTTGTCCGATATTCCGAGCCAACGAGAATCCGCTTGAGAGGATGAGGCATATGAAATTGGGACGGATCGCGCTGCTGGGTGCCATCGCCACTTTGGGCATGACCGGGGCGAGCGCGCTGCTGGCACATGGCGATGTCACGCCACAGGCAGTCGACACGACCGCGCTGCCCGAAATCGGCGAGGCCTGGCTCGAAAAAAACCCCTATAGCGGCAATGCCAAGGCGATCGAGATCGGCCAGTCGGCCTATGGCCAGAATTGCGCGCGCTGCCACGGCCTCGACGCCGAAAGCGGCGGCATCGCGCCAGACCTGCGCTATCTGGAGGCAGGCGAATCGGGCGACCAATGGTTTGCCGAACGCTATCGCCACGGGTCGAGCCATGACGGCAAGGTCTATATGCCACCCTTTGGCGACGTGCTGGGTCAGAAGGCGGGCTGGGCGATCCGCGCCTGGCTTGAAACCAAACATGAGGGATAGGGCGACGCTCAGCCGCCGCGCTCTGATCGGCGGAGCAGGCGCGGCGCTCGCGCTGGCGGCAGGCCACGGCGGCGCAGCCCCGCTGGCCAAGGTCAAGGCGCTCGGCACATTGCGGGTGGTGGTCTATCAGGACAACCGCCCCTGGTCGTGGGCGGAAGGCGGCAAGATCGTCGGCCTGGACGCCGATCTGGCACAGGCGATTGCGGCCAAGCTGGGCGTGCGCGCCGATGTGGCGCAACTGGTCGCGGACGAAAGCGTCGATGACGACCTGCGCAATGGCGTGTGGAAGGGCGGGCTGCTGGGCTTCATGCCTGGCGACCTGATGCTGCATGTCCCCTTCGACCGCAGCTTCGCGGCCCGCAACGATCAGGTCGCGATCGTCGCGCCCTATTATCGCGAAAGCTTTGCGCTGGCCGGTGTCGGCGGCGCGGTGGCGCTGGAAGGGATGCCGACGGAGTGGCGCGGCCACAAGCTCGCCGCCGAACTGGACTCCATCCCCGACTTTTATCTCATCGGCTCGTTCGGCGGCATATTGGCCAAGGACGTCGTCCATTATCCGACCGGATCGGCGGCGGTTGCGGCGGTGACGGCTGGGCAGGCGGACGCTGTCCTGGCGAGCCGCGCACAGATCGAACATGGGCTGTACCGCGCGGGGGCTGGCCGCGTTACCTTGCGCAAGGGACCGCTGCCCGCCTTCACCTCGCCCGGCTGGGACATCGGCATGGCGGTAAAGGAAAATAGCCGCACGCTGGGCGATGCGGTGGAAGAGATCGTCACCGCCATGGCGGCGAGTGGCGAGATGAAGGCGCTGTTCGCGCGCCACGGCGTCGACTGGACCCCGGCCAACGCTGCGGGCTGAGGGTCCGACCTAAGGTTCAATTGTCGCGCTGCCGCAGCGGCATAGTCTGCACATAAACCGGGGGCGTCCAATGCGCCCGAACACACAGGGAGGATGGTTATGAAGGGACCGATCATGCGGGCGCTGTCGGGCGTCGCGGCGATCACGCTGGCGATGGGGGCCGCGCCGCTGGTTGCACAGGGCGGGCCGACCGATGCGGATCTGATGAACGACGCCAAATCGACCGGCGATGTGCTGACCTATGGCATGGGACCGCAGGCGCACCGTTTCAGCAGCTTGAATGCCATCAACAGCGGCAATGTCGCCAAAATGGTGCCAGCCTTCTCCGCCTCGCTGGGCGGCGAAAAGCAGCGCGGACAGGAAGCGCAGCCGATCGTCTATGACGGCACCATCTATGTGACCGGCAGCTATTCGCGCCTGTTCGCCTTCGACGCGCGCACGGGCGAGGAAAAATGGCAATATGACGCTCGCCTGCCTGACGGGATCATGCCCTGCTGCGACGTGGTCAACCGGGGCGCGGCGATCTATGGCGACAAGATCATCTTTGCGACGCTCGACGCCCGGCTGGTGGCGCTCAACCGCAACACGGGCAAGGTGATCTGGAACAAGCAGATTGCCGACTATAAGGAAGGCTATAGCGCGACCGCCGCACCGCTGATCGTCAACGGCATGGTCATCACCGGCAATTCGGGCGGCGAATTCGGCGTCGTCGGCGCGGTCGATGCGCGCGATGTCAACACCGGCGAGCTGATCTGGCACCGCCCGGTGATCGAGGGCCATATGGGCACGCTCAAGGGCAAGGATAACGGAATTACCGGCAAGCTCAACGCGACCTGGCAGGGCGATTTGTGGAAGAGCGGCGGCGGCGCGACCTGGCTGGGCGGCACCTATGATCCCGACACCAACCTGCTCTTCTTCGGCACCGGCAACCCGGCCCCCTGGAACAGCCATCTGCGTCCCGGCGACAATCTCTACACCGCCTCCACGCTGGCGATCGATCCGGCCACCGGCGTCATCAAATGGCATTATCAGACCACGCCGCATGACGGTTGGGACTTCGACGGTGTCAATGAATTCATCCCGTTCGATGCCACGATCAACGGCAAGCCGATGAAGCTGGGGGCCAAGGCCGACCGCAACGGCTATTTCTTCGTGCTGGACCGCACCAACGGCAAGTTCATCGGCGCGCATAAATTCGTGATGCAGACGACCTGGGCCAATGGCTTCAACAAGAATGGCAAGCCCAACTATATCGTCGAAGGTCGCCCGCCAGCACCCGGCGATGCCAAGGGCAAGCCGGTATTCGCCTCGCCATCCTTCCTAGGCGGCAAGAACTGGATGCCGATGGCCTACAGTCAGGACACCGGCCTCTTCTACATCCCGTCCAACGACTGGGGCATGGACATCTGGAACGAACCGATCGCCTACAAGAAGGGCGCGGCCTATCTCGGCGCTGGCTTCACCATCAAGTCGATCGCCGACGATCATATCGGTGCGTTGCGGGCGATGGACCCCAAGACCGGCAAGATCATGTGGGAATATAAGAACAAAGCACCGCTCTGGGGCGGGGTGCTGACCACTGGCGGCAATCTGGTATTTACCGGCACACCCGAAGGCTTCCTCAAGGCATTCGACGCCAAGACCGGCCAGGAACTCTGGAAATTCCAGACCGGGTCAGGCGTGGTCGGATCGCCGGTCACCTGGGAACAGGATGGCGAACAATATGTCGCCGTCATGTCCGGCTGGGGCGGCGCTGTGCCTTTGTGGGGCGGCGAAGTCGCCAAATCATTCAAGGACATCAATCAGGGCGGCGCGCTCTGGGTGTTCAAGCTGCCGAAATAAGGGAGTTACGGTCATGATTGTCATGGGACGCGGCAGCTATGCAACGCATACTCCGGCACCGCCGCCAGCTATATTGCGGCTTGCCACGTCCCATGACTTGGCCGATCATTCGGGCCGGGGGCAGGATATGGGCCAATATATGGGCGGCGAAGCGATCATGGAGCGGGTGCTGATCGTCGATGATCATCCGCTGGTGCGCGACGGGTTACGCAGCGTGATCGCGATCAGCTTTGACAATATCGAGATATTCGAGGCTGCCAGCCTTGAAGAAGCTATCAACACACTGGAAAAACAAGATAATTTCGATCTCATCCTGCTCGACCTCCACATACCGGACGTGCGGCGGCTCGACGGCCTCAAGCTGCTGCGTGATCGTTTTCCGATCCTGCCGGTGGTGATGGTGTCGGGCGCGTTTGACCGCGCGATCGTGCAGGAGGCGCTGGCCGCAGGCGCGGCGGGGTTCATCCCCAAATCCTTGAAGCGTAGCGCTATCGTCGATGCCCTGCACCGCGTGGTGTCGGGCGAAATCTACCTGCCCGAAACCATGGGCGAGGGCGCCGCGCCTTCCGCCGACGAAGATGACATCACCCGCCGGATCGACAGCCTGACGCCGCAGCAGAAAACCGTGCTGGGCCATCTGGTCAACGGTCGCCTCAACAAGCAGATCGCCCACGACCTCAACGTGTCGATGACCACGATCAAGGCGCATGTGTCGGCGATCCTCCAGAAACTGGGCGTGCTGAGCCGCACCCAGGCGGTGATCAAGGCGAACCGGGTGCATTTCCGCGCCGACTGACCAGCGCGACAGGCGGTCTATTTCAACATTGTCCGCAGCAGCGCGCGCAACTGCGCAGGCTTCACCGGCTTGCTCAGCAGCGGAATGCCGCACGCGTCGAGCCGGACCTTCAGATCCTTGCCGCGATCGGCCGAAATCATGACCGCGGGCACTGGCCCGCCAAAATGGGCGCGCAGCCGGTCGATCACATGGTCGCCGGTCTCACCGTCGTTCAGATGATAGTCGATCAGGATGATGTCGGGCTTCGCGTCGTCGCCGAACAGCGCGGTCGCATCGGCAAAGCCGCCCCCCGCCTGCACCGTACAGCCCCAGCCTGCCAGCAGGGTCGTCATGCCGGTCTGGATCGCCCGTTCATTGTCGATCACCAGCACGTTAAGGCCGCGCATGGTGCGATCACGCCCGACTATGTCCGGCTCGCCGTCGGGATCGGCCACCGGCTCGCCCGCTGGCAGGCTGATCGCAAAGGTCGATCCGCGACCGGGCGCTGAATCGAGCGTAATCGGGTGGCCCAGCATGTCGCTCGCCCGCTTGACGATTGCCAGCCCCAGCCCTTTGCCGCTGGTGCGGGTGTCGAGCCGCCGAAACTCCTCGAATACCAATGCCTGCTTGTCGAGCGCAATGCCGGGGCCGCTGTCCACCACGCTGATGCGCACGCCATCGGGTCCGCTTGTGCATTCCACCCGCACCGACCCCTGCTGGGTATAGCGCAGCGCGTTGGACAGGAAATTTTGCAGGATACGCCGCAGAAGCCTGATGTCGGAGCGCACCCAGACCGGTTCGCTGGTGATCGCCAGCTCCAGCCCGCCCGCCCGCGCCATCGGCGCAAATTCGACGCGCAGCGTGTCGAGCAGTCGGTCGAGCCGGAAATCGCCAATCTCCGGCTGGATCGCGCCTGCGTCCAGGCGGCTGATCTCCAGCAGCGCCTCCAGCAGATTCTCGACCGAATCGAGCGCGGTCGATGTCTGGTTGACCAGCGCGCGGGTCGGCAGCGCCAGCCGCCGGTCGCCCAGCGCCGCAACGAACAGCCGGGCGGCGTTCAAGGGCTGGAGCAGGTCGTGGCTGGCGGCGGCCAGAAAGCTGGTCTTGGACAGGTTCGCCTTTTCCGCCGCCGTCTTGGCGTCACGCAACTGCGCCTCGATCGCCCGCCGTTCGGCGATTTCGCTCTCCAGTTCTGCGGTGCGCTCGGCGACCCGGCGCTCCAGCGTCTCGGCTGTTTCCTGCAAACCCGCCTGCGCGCGCACCATGGCGGTGACGTCGGTAAAGCCGATCACCTGTCCGCCGCGTTCCAGCGCGGTGCTGCGCAGTTCGAAACTGCGTGTCCCCGCATGGACCAGCGCGTGCAGCGGCTCGCCCCCCGGCCGGTCGCCGCGCCAGTCGAGGCAGCCGCCATCGGCCATGCCCAGCCGGTCGCGGCACCAGCGCACCAGCGCGCCATGGCTACCGCCCTCCTGCGCCCAGTCGCCGGGTAGATCGAGCAGATGCTGGAGCGCCTCGTTCCACGCCGCGACCCGGCCCTGCGCGTCGAACAGGCACACGCCTTCGGACAGATTATCGAGCGTCGATTGCAGGATCAGGTTGCGCTCGGCCAGTTCCAGCGCCCGGTTGCGCGCGTCCTGCGCTTTGACCTCGGTAATGTCGGTATAGATGCCGACGATGCCGCCTTCGCTGGTGCGCAGTTCGTTGATCTGGACCCAGCGTCCGTCAGCCAGCGCCTGGACATGGCCACCATCGGCGACGCTGTGGCGGGCCAGCCGGTCGGACACCCAACGGTCGGGGGCGACCAGCGATCCGGGCGTGCGGTGATGCGCGGCGGCCAGGCGCGCCAGTTCGTCAAAGGCCAGCCCTTCGCGGACCTGATCGGCAATTTCGGGCCAGAAACCCAGATAGGCCTCGTTGAACAGGACCAGCCTGTCCTCCGCATCGAACAGGACGAACCCCTCATTGATCGAATCGATCGCGTCGCGCAGCCGGGTCTGCGCCGCGTCGGCGCTGGCATGGGCCTGCGCCAGATCGGCGTTGGCGGTGGCCAGACGACCAAGCGCATCCTCCAGCTCACCCGTCCGCTCCCGCACCATCGCTTCCAGCGTAATCGCGGTCTCGAACATCGAAAAGGCGTTGCCGGCCATGTCGCTCGACCGTTCGACCCGGTCGATCAGCGCGGCATTGATCTTGCGCAGCTTGCGGTTTTCTTCCCGCAACATGTCCAGCTCGCTGTCGGGTTTAGGCGAAACGCTCATCGCCCGATCGCTAGCCCGCTGAAGGTCTGGTTGACGTGCAGCGCATGATATTGCTCACCATAGGTATTAAATCCGATGACGCGATGGCGGCCGTACAGTTCAGACACGGCCCGGCTGATCTGCCGCTGTTCGGCGTCGATCCGGTTCAGCACGCAATCGAACGCGATGATCCGGTCCACCGTGCCGACATGGGCGGCGATGTCGGCGAACATCGCCTCCATCCCTGCGATGCGCTCCACCGGCTCTCCCACGGTCAGCACGATGCCCTCGTCGATCGCGCAGTAGAAGGTCAGGCTGCCGTCCTGGTTCGCGCTCTGGATCGACCGGACATGATAGTCGCCGCCCGCCCGCACCATCGGCGGATGGGCGGCGTAAAAGGCCAGGCCCAGCGCTTCGCCGGCATGGCCCGCCAGCCGCAGATATTCCTGCGCGGCGGGTTCGGCGTTGATTTCGGTGACGATACGGTCCTGCGGGATCGCGCCGGTCACCACCATCTTAGCCGCGCCGGGTCGGTAATGCTGCCCCTTGAACACATGGAGCGGCCGGGGGGTTGAGAGGATGGCGATCACGGCGGCGCGGTGATGGAATCGGCCACCATGCAAGATCGCGGTTTCGCGGAAATCCAGCCCGTCACCCGACGATCCGCCGATCAGCGGCACGTCGCCCAGCGCATCCTGGATCGTCATCGTTAGCAATTCCTCGCGATGGGACAGGCCATCGACCAGGAACAGCGCGACATGATTGACCCGATCACCCAGATGGCGGCTGTCGCGCTCGGCCACCGCCGCGAGTGACCGGACGGCTTCCCGCGCGGCTGTGGGATCAAAGGCGTCGATATCATCGAAACAATGGGACACCATATGGAAGCTGGCGGCAGGAAAGCCGATGACGCTCAGACTATCCTCATCATAGCCTGCCTCGGTCAGTTCGCCCGAACTGGTGCAACCGATGGCGATGACCTGTTCGCCATGGCGGTTGACGGCGCGGGCCAGCGCATCGCGGTCGAAACGGTGCGAGCAAAAGAGCAGCATCCCGGCGAGCGGCGCATCGCCCAGCGCGCCGGCGACCTGCGCCATCGCGTCGGCCGGATCAGGCATGTGGCTCGACGCAAAGACAATATCCGCCGCCTCCATGCTCATCTTGCTCTCTCCCATCGCATCCCCCTTTTTCAGGGGTTATGCACTGTGCTGCGCATTTGTCACGTCAGTCGATGGCGTTGCCCCGCGGCGGATCGCCCGCCGCCTCCAGCAGCGCGTTTTCGCTGTCGGTAAAGATACGGGACCGGACGATGAAGCGCACCCCTTCGGGGCCTTCCAACGACATGCCCGCGCCCCGTCCGGGCACCATGTCGATCGTCACCTGCGTATGACGCCAATAGTCGAACTGGGCCGCGCCGATCCATACGGGAACATCGCCCGCCACATGGCCCAGCAGGACGTCCTGCGCGCCGACCCTGAACTCGCCGCGAGGGAAGCACATCGGCGCGGAACCATCGCAACAGCCGCCCGACTGGTGGAACATTAACGGCCCGTGCTTCGCAGCCAATTGCGCCATCAGCGCCAGCGCTGCGTCGGTCGCCAATATACGGGGCGGAAGCGGTGTCGTCACAGCCAGGCCTTCCATCAAAAAATGGGGCGGACGTCCCCAAAGGACGCCCGCCGGGGACGAAGGCGCTCGAAGGGGAGAGGCAAGCGCCTTCGGTGCGACCCGTTAGAAAAAGCCCAGCGCCTTTGGGCTATAGCTGACCAGCAGATTCTTGGTCTGCTGATAATGATCCAACATCATCTTGTGATTCTCGCGACCAATGCCCGACTGTTTGAACCCGCCAAATGCCGCATGGGCGGGATAGGCGTGGTAACAGTTGGTCCAGACGCGACCGGCGTGAATGCCCCGGCCCATGCGATAGGCGCGGCTGCCGTCGCGGGTCCACACGCCAGCACCCAGCCCATAGAGCGTGTCATTGGCAATGGCGAGCGCTTCGGCTTCATCCTTGAAGGTGGTGACGGCCAGTACCGGGCCGAAAATCTCTTCCTGAAAGATGCGCATCGCGTTGTGGCCCTTCAGGACCGTCGGGGTGACATAATAGCCCTCGCTCAGTTCGCCATCCAGATGGGCGCGCGCGCCGCCGGTCAGCAGTTCAGCCCCTTCGGCCAGACCGATCTCGATATAGGAGAGGATCTTTTCCAGCTGGTCGTTCGACGCCTGCGCGCCGATCATGGTGGCCGGGTCGAGCGGGCTGCCCTGCTTGATCGCCTTCACCCGCGCAATCGCGCGTTCGATGAACTTTTCGTAGATCGACTCCTGGATCAGCGCCCGGCTGGGGCAGGTGCAGACTTCGCCCTGATTGAGCGCGAACATTGCAAAGCCTTCCAGGCATTTGTCGAAATAATCGTCATCCGCATCCATCACGTCGGCAAAGAAGATGTTGGGCGATTTGCCGCCCAGCTCCAGCGTGACGGGAATCAGATTTTCCGACGCATATTGCATGATCAGGCGGCCGGTCGTCGTTTCGCCGGTGAAGGCGATCTTGCTGATCCGCTTGTTGCTGGCCAGCGGCTTGCCCGCCTCCACGCCAAAGCCGTTGACGACGTTCAGCACGCCGGGCGGCAGCAGGTCGCCGATAATGTCCAGCAGCACCAGGATCGACATCGGCGTCTGCTCGGCGGGTTTCAGGACGATGCAATTGCCCGCGGCCAGCGCCGGTGCCAGCTTCCACACAGCCATCAGGATCGGGAAATTCCACGGGATGATCTGGCCGACCACGCCCAGCGGTTCGTGAAAATGATAGGCGATCGTGTCATGATCAATCTCGCTGATCGACCCTTCCTGCGCGCGGACGCAACCGGCGAAATAGCGGAAATGGTCGATGGCGAGGGGAATGTCGGCATGGGTCGTCTCGCGGATCGGCTTGCCATTGTCGATCGTCTCGGCCATCGCGATCAGATCGAGGTTCGCTTCCATCCGGTCGGCGATCTTGAGCAGGATGTTCGACCGGTCGGTCGAGGACGTTTTGCCCCAGCCATCCTTCGCCTTGTGCGCGGCATCCAGCGCCAGCTCGATATCCTCAGCCGTACCGCGCGCGATCGTGCCGACGACTTGCCCCGTCACGGGAGAGATATTCTCGAAATAGCCGCCCTTGACCGGCGCGACCCACTGGCCGCCGATATAATTGTCATATTGGTCACGGATCAGCGTCTTGCCGGTGAACCGCTCCATCGCCTGCTGCAGCATTGCCCTACTCCTATATTGTCGAAATTGGCTGAAAGCATGGCGCGGCGACCGGGGCCGGGCCATTGCACCTTGGGTCTATTTCACTTTGGCAAGCGCCGCCGTCATGCGCTTGGCGGCAAAGGGCGGCAGCTTGACCGCCTTGGCCGCGGTCAGTTCGGCGGCGGACACCTTGCCCACCTGCACCAGCGCGACCATGCCCATCGAATAATGGGGCATACATTTGATGCCATAGAGGCCCGGCTTGGCGACGGTTAGGACCATCTCCTTGTTCACCACACCCTTTACGGGCGTCGCGCCTGCGGGCAGCATATTGGCCATCGTCTCGGCATTATGGCTGGGGTCGCTCGGCTTGAAACGGATCGTGTCTCCGGGCGCTGCCTTCACGAAGGACGGCTCGAACACCATCGCCCCGTCGGCACCCTGATTCTTCATATGGACGACAAATTCCTTCGCCGCGGCGGGCAGCGGCGAGAGGAGCAGGGCGGCAGCGGCAAGGCCACCAGACAGGCGCAGGTCGATCACATCACTCTCCATGGAATCGCACGGCTCGTGGCCGCTGGATTGAGAGGAGAGTGCCGCTGGAGCGTGACGGCGCACAATGGGCCTTTGGTCCTATGGGGCGATGCCGCCATCGGGCTGAACCGGGGCGAGCGGCAGGCCAAGGTCGCGCCAGCCATCGGTTCCCTCCGCCAGCCACCAGATGTTGCTATAGCCCATCGCGCGCAGCCTTCTGGCGGCATTCCAGCCCATCCAGCAATCGGCGCGGCAAAAAAGGATCAGCATCTGCCCGCGCTTTCGCCCGGTCAGCCGGGCCATGCCCTTGGCAAAGGCTTGCGCAATGACAGGATCGGGCTGGCCGCGCCCTGCTTCGGGGAACCAGTGCGCGCCGGGGATGGATACATGGGCGGACGCCAGCCGCCAGCGGCCATCCGGCGCGCGATGGCCACCTTCAGCGGGCAGGACGTCGATAAATATGGCGTCCCGGTTGGACATCAATTGCGCCGCCGCCGCTGGTGCGATTCGCCCGACCCCGGCGGGCGGCTGTCGCACCGGCGCGCGATAATGCGCGATGCGATAGCCTTCGGCATCGAACAACGACTCCTGCGCCAGGCTCGGCGACGCCAGCAGCAAGGCGGCTATGATGAAGCGGCGCATGATCGTCTCCTGGCCCATGACCCAAGGACCAATGGTAGCGCGTCGCGCGCGGGATTAGACCTGTCATAAGGGAGAAGGTCATGCGCAGGCCAACGAGGCTTTGGGTCGCACTCATGCTGATGCTGGCACCTGCCAGTGCCGGGGCCATACCGCCTGCCGATCCGTTGGGTTCACCGATGTGGAGCGCCCATGCCCGCACCCTATTCGGCGATGATCCGGTGCGCTTCGATCCGCGGGTGATCGTCTCCTTTCCGATGATCGCGGAAAACCAGCGCGCCTTTCCGGTCGTCATCGACTCGCGTGGCATTGTGGGGGTCAGGCGGATGATCCTGCTGGCGGATCTTAATCCCATACCCGTCGCGATCGACTATCGCCCCGCCCATGCCGCGCCCTATATCGCGACCCGGATCAAGCTGGACCAGCGCACCCCGGTGCGTGGCGCAGTGCAACTCGACAGCGGACAATGGCTGGTGTCAGGCGGCTGGGTCGATGCCGCTGGCGGGGGATGTTCCGCACCGCCGGTCAGCCGGGTCAAGGGCGACTGGGCCGATCATCTGGGCGAGATACGCGGCGAAGTCTGGCCGATGGCGAACGGCCAACGCCGGGTGCGGCTAAGTTTTCGGCATCCGATGGATACTGGCCTTGTGGAAAATATCGCCACCTATCATCTGGAGGCCTTGTCGGTGATCGACGGGGCCGGCCGTCTGCTGGGGGACATGGACATTTGGGCATCCGTCTCGGAAGATCCCGCAATCACTCTGTTGGTGGACAGCGCAGCAGATGCGACGCTGCGCGTTGCGGCGCGTGATACCAACGGGCGCGACTATCGCGCCGCGCTAACGCCGGCGCGCCAGTCCCCCATGCCAGGTGGACGATGATATTGTCGCGCCGCGCCATGCTGGGCGGAATGGCGAGCCTGGCGGCTGCACCCGCCCGCGCGGCGGACTATGTCATCACGCCAGTGGTGATCGGCGATGGCATCTGGATGGTCCGCGGCGCTGATGAGCCGATCGAGTCCCGTAATGGCGGGGCGATCGCCAATATCGCCATCATCGCAACGCCTGCCGGAACCGTGTTGTGGGAATGCGGCCCATCGCTGCGCTATGCCCGCGCCCTGCGGCAGGTGGCCGAGCGACTGACCGGCGCGCGCATCGTGCGAGTCTATGTCAGCCATCTCCATCCCGATCATGGCATGGGGCTGGCCGCCTTCGACCCGGCCATCGTTGCTGCGCTACCCGGCACGATCGCCGCGCTGGCGGCGCAAGGGCAGGGCTACGCCGATGGGATGTACCGGTTGCTGGGCGACTGGATGCGCGGTACCGACCTGATCCTGCCGGGGCGGGCGATCATGACGGCGCAGGAGGATTTTGGCGGGCGGGCGCTACGCCTGCTTGCGCTCTCGGGCCATAGTAGCGCGGATCTGGCGCTGCTGGACGAGCGGACCGGTATGCTGCTGGGTGGTGATCTGGTGTTTAACGATCGTGCGCCCAGCACGCCGACCGCAGTGCTTCCAGCCTGGCGCGCCAGCCTCGACCAGTTGCAGGTACTGCCCCATGGCGCTCTCCTGCCCGGCCATGGGCCGATCGATCCGGCCGGGATCGCAGCCATAGCCCAGACCGGCGACTGGCTTAACTGGCTGGAGGGCGCATTGACGCAAGCGGTGCGCGATGGGCTCGACATGGTGGAGGCGGGCAATCTGCCGATTCCCGACCGTTTCGCCCAAATGGCCGTTGCCCGCTACGAAATGCAGCGCAGCGTCTCGCACCTTTATCCAGGCCTTGAAGCGTCGCTGCTGCCGCGCATCGACGTCAAAAGCGCGCCCTGACCCCCACTTGCCAGCGGCGCGGCGCACCCGGCCCATAGGCGCAGGGATTGGATGCGTCCGGCACCTCCTCCAGTTCGACTTCGTCGACTTCGCTGAACGTGCCGAAGGTCGCGTAGCGCCTGCCAAGGGCGTTGCGGACCTCGCCGAACAGGCTGACGCCGCGCACCAGATCCACGCTCGCGCGCAGGTTGACGATGGCGTAGCCAGCGAGGCGCGGCGTATCATTCCCCTCGTCCCCGACCAGATATTGGCCGGTTCGCGCAATCACATCGCCGCCGACCGTCCAGCCTCTCCCGGCATAATCCAGATTCAATGTCGCGCTGTGCCGGGCGATGCCGGGCAGGCGGTCGCCGCGTTCGACCGCGATCAAACCGTCCTCGTCGGATGTCGGATTGGCCGGGCTGGAAAGGCTGAGCGGCGCGCGATAGGTCGCGTCGGTGAAGGCATAGCTCAGGCCAGCGCTCAGGCCGCCCCGGCTCGCGCGGAGCGTCGCTTCCACGCCCTGCCGCCTTGTGCTGCCGATATTGCGGAAATAGGCGCGGCCCCGAATTTCCGACGCGACATATTGAATGTCGTTGCGATTGTCCGTGCGCCAGGCCGACAGCAGCCAGTCGATCGCAAAGCCGCCAAGCTGCGCCTTGCCTTTAGCGCCCGCTTCCCAGCTTTTGGCGACCACCTGCTTTAATGGCGGATCAGCGATGAAGAAGTTGGTCAGGCTGCACGGCGCATTTTCGTCGGCGCAGGACAGTTCGGCCGGGGTCGGCACGCGGTTGCTTTGTGCATAGCCTGCGCGCAGCACCAGTGCATCGGACAGGCGATAGTCGAACTCGATGCCGGGATTGACCCTCTCGAACTTGTGTCGACCGTTAAGCGCAGTGCCGATCTGGTCCTGCAACACAACCCGCGCCTGGTTGTAGCGCAGCGCGATTTCGGCGGACAGGCGCGGGTTGATCGGCAGACGGTCCTGCACGAACACACCCCAGTAATCGGTATGGGCGACCAGCCCTACCGGCGCGATCGCGCCGTCGGGCTGGATGATGATCGGTCCCAGCCCTTCGACGCTGCGCTCATCGGTCATTGCGCCCAGCTCGGTGGACGTGTCGAAGCGGGTGCGGCTTGTGTCGTAACTCAAGCCAAGCGCCAGATGATTGTCGCCAGCACCCAAAGCGCGCTGGTCGATCAGCTGCACCAGCGCGCCCATCGCCCGCGTCGCGGTGCGCCCGCGATTAAGGACGCCATAGCCTTCACCGCCCAGCCTGTCGGTGATCGGATCACCGTTCGCGTCGGTCAGAACTGCCTGTTCTTCCTCACCGTCTGCATCGCCCACTGTCTCCAAACAGAGCAGACCCGATTGATCCTCATCCTCGCAGCCTTCAATGTCGGCAGCGTCCCCGTTGACGCTCCGTAGCGTCAGCTTCTGGGCATAGAGCGTCCCTTCGATCCGCGTTCTTTCCGACAGTGCGACCCATGGGTGCAGGCTGACCCGGCCAAAGCGGCTGGCGCTGTTGTCGGGCCAGGTAAACACGGCCCGCCGATCGACCGCGAGCAGTTCCACCGGCGACACGCCATTGCCGGTCAGGTTGGTATCGGCCCCCACCAGTTTCAGGTGCAGGCCGCCGCCAGCCGTGTCGAAGCCAAGATCGAGATAGCCATTATACAGCGTCGATGGCGAAAAGGCGCGCCAGCCATCGTCGCGTGTATATTGGAAGGCAGCAAAGGCGCTGACATCGCCACGCGCGCCTCCGGCCGCGATGCTCGCTTCGGTCATGCCGAACCGGCCGCGCGACAGGCTGGCGTCCAGCCCCGGATCGCTTACGCCTGTCTTGGTATCGATCAGCAGCGCCCCGCCGAGCGCATTGAGACCATAGACCGCGCTTTTGTCGAGCAGGCTGATCCGGGCGATCGCCGCTTCGGGCAGCAAGTCGAACTGCATCGTATCGCCAAAGGGCTGGTTGAAGCGCGCGCCGTCCAGATAGACCGCGATTCCCTGCGCCTGCCCCTGAAGCGGCGAGGCGACGAAGCCGCGATAGACGAGATTGGGCTGCCACGGGTTATTCTGCGCGTCCAGCAGGGTGACGCCCGCAAAGTTGCGGACCAGCGCGCCGAGCAGATCGGGGCTGCCACCTTTGCCGATATCGGCAGCGGACAGCGACAGGCCATCGTCGCTGTCAATGCCGCCGCCTGGCGCAGTGACGATGATCGGCTGGCGCGCCGCCTCCACATCGTCCGCCCGCGCGACCCCGCCACACAGTGCCATCGCGCTGGTTGCCAGCAGCGTTGCGATGCCCTTCATGCCGTCCTCCCTGTATGTTTGGGAAGAAGGCTAGGGGGCGGGCGGACGGTGCTCCATTAGACCTTGGGTCGGTCGCGCGTCAGCTCATTTGCGCTTTCAGCAATTTGTCGATGGTCAGCGGATAGTCGCGCAGCCGCAGCCCGGTGGCGTTGTAAATCGCATTGGCGACCGCCGCGCCCGCACCGCAAATGCCCAGCTCGCCCACGCCCTTGGCCTTCATCGGCGAGCTTTTATCGTCCAACTCGTCGATGAACAGCACATCCTGCTCCGGTATATCGGCATGAACAGGCACCGCATATTCGGCCATGTCATGATTGATGAACAGGCCAAAGCGTGTGTCGACCTCCAGCGCCTCCATCAATGCCGATCCTGCCCCCATGGTCATCGCGCCAATCACCTGGCTGCGCGCGGACTTGGGGTTGAGGATGCGCCCCGCGGCGAACGCGCCGCCCATGCGGCGAATGCGGACCTCGGCCGTGTCGATATCCACCCCGACCTCGCAAAAATGCGCGCCGAACGTCGCCTGGACATAGCGTTTGTCGAGGTCGCCAAACTCGATACTGTCCTGCGCCCACAGCCCCTCGCTTCCCGCCAGAGCGGCGAGCGTCTGCGACTGGTTGCCCATTTTCACCAGCCCGTCGTCAAACTGCGCCTGATCAATCGGATAGCCCGCTTTCTCCGCAAGCTTTGCTCGCAGCGCCATAGCGGCGGCATAGACGCCCGCAGTGGAACTGTTTGCGCCCCATTGCCCGCCAGAGCCAGCCGATGCGGGGAAGCGGCTGTCGCCCAGCCGCACGATGATGTCATCCAGCGACACGCCCAGCATTTCCGCTGCCGTCTGGCCGATGATGGTATAGCTGCCGGTGCCGATGTCGGTCATGTCGGTTTCGACGATGACCTTGCCCGTGGCATCCACCCCTATCCGTGCGCCGGATTTGCCGACCAGATTGTTGCGGAAGGCGCTTGCCACACCCATGCCGACCAGCCAGCGGCCATCGCGGACCTTGCCGGGCTTTGCATTACGCTTGCTCCAGCCGAACCGGTCGGCGCCCGCACGCAGACACTCCACCAGCTTGCGGCTGGAATAGGGGCGCTGCGCCCCGGCTTCGGGATCATATTGCACATCGTTGCGGATACGCAGTTCGACCGGATCGACGCCGCAGGCTTCCGCCAACTCGTCCATCGCCACTTCCAACGCTAACAGGCCGACCGCCTCGCCCGGCGCACGCATGGCATTGCCTTCAGGCAGATCGAGTGTCGCAAGCCGGTGCGCGGTCATCCGGTGCGCGCCACCATAGAGCAGTCGCGTCTGCATCGCAGCCGTCTCGGTGCCGCCACCAGGTAGATCGCCCGACCAGACTTCATGACCTATGGCGTCGATCACCCCATTCTTGTCCGCGCCGATGCGGATCCGCTGGATCGTCGCGGGGCGATGGGTGGTGTTGTTGGGTATCTGGCTGCGGGCGATCGCGACCTTGACCGGCCGCCCGATTTGTTTCGCTCCCAATGCCGCGAGCAGCGCGTCGGCGCGCAGGAACAGCTTGGCCCCGAAGCCACCGCCAATATAGGGCGATACCAGCCGGACATTGGCCTTGGGGATGCCCAGCGTCTTGGCGACTTCCCCCACGCTCCAGGCAATCATCTGGTTCGCGGTCCATAGCGTCAGCTTTTCACCGTTCCATGCCGCCGTGGTGGCGTGCGGTTCCAGCATGGCATGGCTATGGTCGGGGGTGGTGTAGCGCTGGTCGATCCTGACGGCGGCCTTGGCAAAGGCTCCGTCAAAATCGCCAACGGCGCTGTCGGCGGCTCCGCTGAAGCCACCGTCTGGCGGTTTGACGGCGTTATCCTGTTCGGCGGCCAGATCGAACTTTCCGTCCTGCGGCGCATAGTCAATCCGCACCAGCTTAGCGGCGGCGCGCGCATTTTCAAACGTATTGGCGATAACCAATGCCAGCGCCTGATCATAATGCTTGATCGCCGGGCCGCCGAGCAGCGGGGCGGTGTTATAATTGCCCTTGCCCAGTTTCCCGGCATTGGCATGGGTGACGATGCCCAGCACGCCGGGCGCCGCTTCGGCAGCGCGCAGGTCCATGGCCGCGATCGTCCCCTTGGCGATCGCTGATCCGACGATCCAGCCATAGGCGGCATTGGGTGCCGCATCATGCCGTTCATAGGCATAGGGCGCGCTGCCCGTGACCTTGGCCGGGCCATCGATCCGGTCATGGGCGACGCCGATGACCCGACCCTTGTCGATGGGATTTGTGATGGCGGGCGTATCGAATTTCACGACCGGGCCTCCTTGTGGCGATAGAGCGACGCCAATGTCCGTTCGACCAGCGTCTTTTTGAAATCATTATGATGGGTCGTTCGCGCACCGTTCAGCGCTGCTTCCGCTACCGCTTTGGCCCCTGAAGATGCGGCAGCGTCTGCCGCTGGCGTCCGCCATGGCTTGGCCCCGATCCCGCCTAAGGCGAAGCGGCTGCCGCCATCCTTGCCGAACACTGCCGCCACCGACACCAGCGCAAAGGCGTAGGACGCGCGGTCGCGCACCTTGCGATAGACATGGGTGCCGCCGATCGGCTTGGGCAGGGTAACCGACGTGATGATCTCGCCGCTTTTCAGCGCGGTTTCGACATGGGGGGTGTCACCGGGCAACATATGGAAATCGACAATCGGTATGGCACGCGCCACGCCGTCCGCGCCGACTGTATCGACCTGCGCATCCAGCAGCCGCATCGCCACCGCCATGTCGCTGGGATGCTGGGCGATGCAGGCATCGCTCACCCCCAATATCGCCAGGCTGCGACTGATCCCGCCGATCGCGCCGCAGCCGCTACCCGGCTTGCGCTTGTTGCACGGCATGTTGGTGTCATAAAAATAGGGGCAACGGGCGCGCTGGAGCAGATTGCCCGCCGTGGTCGCCTTGTTACGCAATTGCCCCGATGCACCCGCCAGCAGCGCGCGGCTCAGCACGCCATAGTCGCGGCGCACGACCTTGTCGGCGGCGAGATCGGTATTGCGGACCAGTGCGCCGATACGCAGGCCGCCCTCCGGCGTCGGCTCTATCCGATCGAGACCCAGATGATTGACGTCAATCAGATGGGTCGGCGTTTCGATCTGGAGCTTCATCAGGTCGAGCAAATTGGTGCCGCCTGCAATGAAGCGCGCCCCCTGCGTCGAGGCCGCGGTTTTGGCGGCATCCGCGACACTGGTCGCGCGGCTGTAGGTAAAGGACTTCATGCCTTCGTCTCCCCGGCCACATCGTTCATGGCGGCGATGATGTTGGGATAGGCGGCGCAGCGGCAGATATTGCCGCTCATCCGCTCACGCAGTTCGCTGTCGGATAGCGATACCTTGTCCAGATCAGGCGTGACATGGCTGGGGATGCCCGCTGCAATCTCGTCCAGCACCGCGACCGCCGAGCAGATCTGCCCGGGCGTGCAATATCCGCACTGATAGCCGTCATGGGTGATGAAGGCGCGCTGCATCGGGTGAAGCTTGTCGGGCGTGCCCAATCCCTCAATCGTCGTCACCTTGTCACCATCATGCATGACCGCCAGCGTCAGGCAGCTATTGATCCGCCGTCCCTCGACGATGACGGTGCAGGCACCGCACTGGCCCTGGTCGCAGCCTTTCTTGGTTCCGGTCAGATGCAGATGCTCACGCAGCGCGTCGAGCAGGGTGGTGCGAGGGTCAAGCTGCAGATGCACCTCGCGCCCGTTCACGGTCAATTCCACGGGGATCATCCCGGTTCCTTCCTTGGCTGTCGGCCGTGCGGCGGCGGCACCGGCGGGCGCCAGCGCGGGTGCCGCTGCGGCGATCGCCGCGCTACCCTGCAATAGGGAGCGGCGCGTGAGATGATCGGACGGCATGGCGGGTGCTTCCTCCTGTTCGGTCTGTCATACGAAGGGACGCGACAAATGATCCGCCGCTTGGTCGAAATATGGGATCGGATGGCAAGATTAACAGAATGACCCGGCACGCAAAGTTGCAAAATGCCACGCAGGCATTTTTGTACGACGCGAATCACCCAATCGGCCGCAATAGCGGTTTCGCGGCGACGCAGTTGCCACGGCCATCGGGCGCGGTAGGCGCAAAGCCCCGCGAAGCCGCCATCCTTGAAGGGGCCGGAAGGAATTTCACGGTCTTGGCAATTCTCCCCTTGCCCATCCCGAAAAGCGCTGCTAGTTGCCCGCCTCACCCGACGGGGACAGCGTCTCCATCAAGCGCCGAGCGGGCGTAGCTCAGGGGTAGAGCACAACCTTGCCAAGGTTGGGGTCGAGGGTTCGAATCCCTTCGCCCGCTCCAGAAATCATAGAAAAATCAATGGTTTCTGGGGCGCGATGCGATCGAAAAGTTGGAGACAAAGCTCCTTCAATTGGTCCCTGTCTCCACATTGTCTCCACCGAATTTGTAACTGTAGCGGTCCTTGGCGTTGGGTGGCGTAGCTGGGTTGCCGTTGGCATTTCGCACTCGACGATGATTCAAACTGGTGGGCGTTAAGGCTCGCTGCTGCGTTACAAAAGGTAAGAGGCGGGTTTTGGTCAGTGGCTGACTGGCAGTGATCGTATCGGCACCTCATGCCATGGCGAGAAGCGGATGTGCGGCTATCCGAGGCTAGCTGGCAGTGAACCAACCTGAAATCGACCACCTGTGTATCGAGCCTTCGGTCCAGCTGTGTGTAGACACATCAGCATGCACGGTTGGCAATCCCAAATGACCGTCATGCAATTGTCACAATGCGAAAAAGCCATAAACTGTCCGCTCATCTCGTTTCACTGATCGTTGTGAGGACGATCGGGGAGCGCATAGAATGTGAAAGGCGAATCGCGAGACCTGCGGGTTGGGAACGCCCTTGCGGTCGATTATGCTACTATCATGGGTCGTTATCGACGGTTGGATGCCCTTGCCTCTGCGTTAGCAGAAGCATCGGATATGCACATGCTCTACGAATTCCTGGCGAGGATCGCGCGGGAAATGGGTTTCGACTATTTCGCGTTGGCTGAGCACATCGATCTGAGGATGCCACAAGAGCAACCTCTTCAAATCCACAATTATCCGCGCGGCTGGGCCGCCTATTATGTGGACAGGGACCTGGGGCCGCGCGATCCTATCCGACGGGCCAGCCACCGCACCCATCTGGGCTTTGCTTGGCTCACCATTCCACGATTTCTAACACTGACGCCCGCCGATCGCGCGGTACTCGCTGCCGGACAAGCTCATGGGCTTGGCGAAGGTTTTACGGTCCCTTCGCACATCCCTGGCGAAGTCAGTGGATCCTGTACATTTGTCACCCGAGCCGACGAGCCGCTGCCTCGCGATCAGATCTGGACGGCGCAACTCATCGGCGGGCTCGCGTTCGAACGCGGACAACGCCTTTTGGGCCGCACGACCCTGTCTGGGGATTCCGCGATCACGGAGCGCCAACGCGACTGCGTGCTATGGGCCGCCCGTGGAAATACTGACGGGGAGATTGCCGACATATTGGGCATCTCCAAGGAAACCGTGATCCAGCATCTCAAATTCGCGCGCGAACGCTATGGCGGCGGCGGCGGCGGCAAAGGCGGCAGCAAGGGCAACGCTGGAGTAGATGATCGGCAAGCAGCGAATATATGAGGGCAAGAAAGTCGGCACTATTAGCGGGAAGCGCCGACCTCCCCAAAATTCATGGATCGACCTATCTTCCTCTGCCCATGCTGGGCTCCCATATGGAAGGGACATCGGATAATCATCGACCTGATGTCACTATCTATGATATTGAATATTCACGAGGCGGTTCGATGTTCGAATATGGCAATGGTAGCTTGAACAGAATGAGGTCGCGCTGGATGTGCTGCGCGAATCGATGTCTGACGCCGCGATCGCTCTAGGTGAGCAGATGGCCAATGAAGAAGCCGAAGACGAAGGCGCTTGAACTAATCTTCTGCCCTGGGCCAGCGGCCCGCCAGAATGTCTTTGTTTATCTGATTTTGAGCGAGCGCGACCGGAACGATGGCGCTCATCCGCCATGGCCGGGAGAACCGTCGTCGGTTCGGCCATCGAGCGTTCGCTCGTAGAGCTTGGTGGACTGTAGGATGAGGCACATGGCCTGGGCGTATATGGGTATCTGAATCTCGGCCATCTTGCGGGTATCGTCCTGAAACAGAGCGATCTGATTCGCAGGCGGAAACGCACCGGTCTCGTTGGATCGCTGAATCGGTCCAAGCGACGTCACCGTCAGCACCGAGGATCCCGGATCGTCCGCAAGCACCGTTCCATAGCGCGCCGGCCATCTGCTGCGAAGCTGGGGGCCGTCCATCAGCAAGGCGACGACGAAATTGGGGCCGATCCCGCGGACGAGCTCCTGGCAGGGGTCGCTGCGCGCGAGATCCTCGCAGATCAGGGTGGTGACGGAAGCGCCCCCGCGCAAGACCAATACGTCGAGGCTTCGGGACAGGATATTGATATGCTCCCAGGCTCTCTTCCGGCTTGTGCTTCTTGCTCGGCATTCAATGTCCCTTTCGTGGTCCAGACTATCATAGTCTCTGGGCCACTCAGCGGGGGGCAGATCAGAGGGGTGAGCCATTTGCCCCGCTGCCCCGTCGATTACCGGCCACATGCTCTGGACACAGGCTTTGTCGCTGGCAGCCGCCCGGCACGGCACTGCCGAGAATCGAACCGCATAACGCCCGATTCTCAATTGGCCGTTTACGATATCTTAGGCCAATGCGTCCAAATTGCGGTCCCCGGCTATGGAGCCCGCTAATGTCAGTTCGAGCGACCCTATACAGCGACAATCGCGGCGCGCAGCGAATGCAGCTGGATCGCGCTTCGACCCTGCGCGATGACGACGATAGGCCGTTCGACGTCCAGATCGAGGATATCTCGCTCACCGGCTTTCGACTGCAATTGCCTTTCGAAGTCCTGCCCGATCAGGCGATGACTATCGGCGTGCCGGGGGTGGGGATCCGGGCGTTGCAGGTCGTCCGCGTCGAAGGCGCGACCGCCGGTTGTATCTTCGTTCAGCCGCTCAATCCCGCAGAACTCGGCACGATTCTCCGCTTCGACAGTTCCGTCATCCAGGAAAACTTCCAATATCAGGCTGGCCCTGCGAAAGTCGCGCAAAAGGACGATTCGGAATTGTCCGCGGAAGCCGCGGTGCTAAGTCCGCTCCAAAAACTGGCGATTATCGCTGGCGCGGCACTCACCATGTGGCTGCTGATCGTGGCGGCCATTTCTCTCATTTAGGATCGAGGTCGATTAGAGTCCTCCATGAGGAGAAACCCCTCCGACTTCAGTCGGATTCTGGCTTCAGCCCCAAGCTCGGCCAACCGTGACGGAGGATATTATGATTGACGGGCTGTAATATGCCTTGTCACTGCCGTGGTTCACGGTTGCGGGGATGCTGGCAAAGAATGCCTCGGCGGCTTCGATGCGCTCCACCTCCGGCGCAGGCTCCGGCATGATATGGAACCGTTCGGGCAAGCCGTCGATCTGCGCCACGTTGAATGCGGATTAGGTCTTCAGGAAACGGAAGCCCTGTTCCCGACCCTCCCCGCTGACATCGTCATGCACGGTCCTGGTGCGGTCGCCATAATAGGCCACGGTCGCACCATGCTCCCCTTTGCGAACCTGGACGCCCAAGGCTTGCGCCTGTTTGTATGTCATCCATGACGGGCTGACGAAGCCGGACGCCTGCGCCTCGATCCACAAAAGAAGCACGTTGATCCCGCGATAGAGCTGGCTGGTAGCGCGCAAGGGGCGAGCCTGCCCAGACGTGGCCATGTCGCCTCCGCTCCACGGTTTCAGCCAAGGGCGGGTGCCTTGCTCAAGTTCGGCCAAGATGCGGCCAGTGATACGGCTGTGAGGGTCTTGCTTGCCGGTGTTCTGGTTCATTGCTTTTACTCCCTTCCAATCCGCCAGGGGTCATGCCGCGCATGACCCCTGGCGGCACCAGCAGCGTCAGCCGCAACCGGCACCAGCGCCCGCACCGCCGTCAGCCAAGCCCAAGATCACCTATGCGCCGAAGGACACATTCGCGTTCCCGGCGCGGGAAGGGGCGGACCTGCAAGGCATGATTATCCCGAAGGACTGGCCATTCGATGGATGCAAGCGCCGGGAGGCCGTGCGGGACGCCGATATAACACCGCCTCGCGTGGTCAGGAAGATAGGCTGGTCCCACTGCCTGCGATGCGGGAAGCCATTCTTTAGCGAGGATGTTGTCCGGCTCCGACTGTGCGGGAATGAGGGCAACAGCGGGTGCCGGGAGCGCGCGACGAGATTAACTTGATGAGGTTGCGTGGCATAAACGTCGCCACGCTGCGGCATAGCGGTGCGTTCCCCGCCAATCCAACGACCGCACCAGCGGGGGACGCGCCTTCTTCGCCCCTAACGCTGTGCAACGCCTCGTGCCCTTGGGTGCGGGGCGTTGCTGTGAGGGGTGGCGATTCAGCGAGGCAACTGATGGTCTGCTTATCAGTGGCACACTTATGGAAACGGGCAGCTTTCGCTACCCGTGTAACCCATTGCAAATGCTTGGCAATTTGGTCGGGACGAGAGGATTCGAACCTCCGACCCCCACACCCCCAGTGTGATGCGCTACCAGGCTGCGCTACGTCCCGACCGGAGGGCGGCCAATAGAGGCACATTGCGGAAGTTGCAAGGGATTCAATGCGGCTCTTTTGGGCGTGCTGCACATCGCCCTAATCATATTGCCTCCCCGCCTGCATCTGTGGTAGCCGCCGCGGCTTGATCCGTGGGCGTTGTATGCGTCCTGCGGCCGACAGAAACCAAGGCGCGACCTGCTTCAGGAAAGTCCCACCCATGTTCATATCGACAGCCTTTGCCCAGACTGCGGGCGGGCCAGCATCCGGCAGCGGCATATTGGTGCAGATGGCCCCGCTAGTCCTGATCTTCGTGGTATTCTATTTCCTACTGATCCGTCCGCAGCAAAAGCGCATGAAGGCACATAAGGCCAAGATCGACGCGGTGAAGAAGGGCGATCAGGTTATCACCGGTGGCGGCCTGCTGGGCAAGGTCATGCGCGTGGACGAAATTTACGCCGAAGTCGAAATCGCGCCGGGTATGAAGGTGAAGGCGGTCAAGTCGACCCTGACCGACGTGCTCGACCCGACCACCGCCAAGCCCGCGAACGACTGAGCCCAAAGATGCTGAACTTTTCGCGCTGGACGATCTTTGCGATCATCCTGCCACTGGCGATCGGCGTGCTGTGCGCCGTCCCCAGCTTCCTGCCGGATTCGGTCGTCAACCGGCTGCCGGGATTCATGCAGACCCGCGTGAATCTGGGCCTCGACCTGTCGGGTGGCAGCCATTTGCTGCTGGAAGCCAGCACGCAGGATGTCGCCAAGCAGCGGCTGACCAATATGGAGGAGCAGGTTCGCACCGAATTGCGCCGGGCTGATCCCCGGATCGCGATCGGCGACATCTCCAGCCGTGATGGGAAGCTGAGCTTCATGGTGCGCGATCCGTCGCAGGTGGATGCGGCCGTCGAGCGCGTCCGTCCGCTGACGCAAGGGGCGGGCCTCACCGGCCAGCGCGATTTCAATGTCGAGGTGGTCAACAGCTCCACAATCGTCATCACGCCGACCGAGGCGGGCATCAACAATGCGGTCAAGAGCGCGATGGAAGTCGCGACCGAAGTCATCCGCAAGCGCATCGACGAGATGGGCACGCGCGAACCCACGATCCAGCAGCAGGGTGATAATCGCATCGTCGTGCAGGTGCCGGGCCTGCAAGACCCCAAGGCGCTGAAGGATCTGCTGGGCCAGACCGCGAAGCTGGAATTCAAGCTGGTCGATTTCACCGCCAACCCCGCCGAAGTGGCGCAGGGTCGCGCGCCGGTGGGCAGCGAAGTGCTGCCCTATCCCGACAATCCATCGGGCGTGCCGCTGATCGCGGTCAAGCGGCAGGTGATGGTGTCGGGCGAGGATCTGACCGACGCGACGCAGGGCTATGACCAGAGCAACCAGGCGATCGTTAACATTCGCTTCAATGGCTCTGGCGGGCGCAAATTCGGGCAGGTGACGTCGCAGAACGTCAACCGTCCCTTCGCCATCATCCTGGACGGCAAGGTGCTGTCCGCCCCCAATATCAATGAGCCGATCCTGGGCGGCAGCGCGCAGATCAGCGGCAATTTCACCGTCGAAAGCGCCAACCAGCTGGCGATCGCGCTGCGATCGGGCAAGCTGCCGGTGGCGCTGACGGTGGTGGAGGAACGCACGGTCGGTCCGGGGCTGGGCGCCGATTCGATCCGCGCGGGCCTGATCGCGTCGATCATCGCGGTGGTCGCGGTCGCGATCTTCATGTTCGTGAGCTACGGCCGTTTCGGCATGTATGCCAATCTGGCGGTCGCCATCAACGTCGCGGTCATATTGGGCGTGATGGGCATGTTAGGCGCGACCCTGACGCTGCCCGGTATTGCCGGCTTCGTGCTGACCATCGGCACGGCGGTGGACGCCAACGTGCTGATCTACGAGCGCATTCGTGAGGAACGGCGACGCGGGCGCAATGTCGTCCAGTCGATCGAACATGGCTATAAGGAAGCGAGCCGCACGATTTTCGAGGCGAACGTGACCCACGCCATTGCCGGCGGCATCATGCTCGCGCTCGGCTCGGGCCCGGTCAAGGGCTTTGCCATCGTGCTGCTGATCGGCATTGCGACCAGCGTGTTCACCGCCGTCACCTTCACCCGCATGGTCGTCGCCAACTGGGTGCGCCGCACCCGGCCGACTGACATCACCATTTAAGAGGGGCGGGAGGACACACCCATGAAACTTCTGAAACTGGTCCCCGACAATACCAATATCGGCTTCGTCGCGATGCGGAAATGGGCGTTTGCGCTCACCGCCTTGCTGACGGTGCTGGCGGTTAGCGCGACGGCCTATAAGGGTCTCAACATGGGCGTCGATTTTGTCGGCGGCCTGATGATCGAGGCGAAATTTCCGCAGAATGTGGAAACCGACAAGGTCCGCGCGACCATCGGCACGCTGGGCGTGGGCGAAAGCTCGCTCCAGCAGTTCGGCGATCCCAAGACGGTGCAGATCCGACTGCCCTTGCCCGAACAGGGCGGTGCTGGCGCGGCCAATGCCGTGGTCGAAAAGACCCGCAAAGCGATGACCGCGCAATTTCCCGGCGTTACCTTCTCGCGCTACGACACAGTGTCGGGCAAAGTATCGGGTGAGCTGATCCAGAATGGCGTGCTGGCCGTCGTGCTGGCGATCCTGGGCATCGCGGTGTTCAGCTGGTTCCGCTACGAATGGCAGTTCGGCGTCTCCACCTTCGTCGCGATCGTCCATGACGTGCTGATGACGCTGGGCTTTTTTGCGGTGACGCAGCTGGAGTTCGACCTCAACATCGTTGCGGCCGTGCTGACCATCGTGGGCTATTCGATCAACGACAAGATGGTGATCGACGACCGTATCCGCGAAAATATGCGTAAATATCGCAAGATGGACATGAAGGCGCTGATCGACCTTTCCGTCAACGAAACGCTGCCACGCACGGTGATGACGTCGGTGACTATCATGCTGGCGCTGGGCGCCCTGCTGCTGTTTGGCGGCCATGTGCTGCGTGGCTTCACCGCGGCGATGATGCTGGGCATTATCGTGGGCACTTACTCGTCGGTCTATGTCTCCTCCTCGCTGCTGATCTCGCTGGGCCTGACGCCCATGTCGTCGGAGAAGAAGGCGAGCAAGACCAACATCGCCGCGCAGGCGGAACGGGTTGGCCCGCGCGACGGAGCGCAACCCTGAGCGGCGACAAGCGCATCGGCATCGAGCTGCGTCGCGACGATAGCGGCCAGGGTCCGATCGTCACCGGCTTCCAGGGACGCGGCTTTCGGGTACGGGACGATGTGTTTCCGACCGGCCTGCTGCTCAGCCCGGTCCGCGCGATGGCGTGGGACGATGCGCCCGCCATCGACGCGCTGACGCTCGGCGTGCTGGGCGATCTGTTCGACGGCGACCCGCGGCCCGAATTTCTGCTGCTCGGCACCGGCGCGGGATTGCGCCAGCCACCTCGCGCCTTCGTCCGCGCGGTCGAGGCGCTGGGGATCGGCGTAGAGGCGATGGACAGCCGCGCCGCAGCCCGCGCCTGGGGTGTGCTGCGCGCGGAAGAACGGTGGATCGTCGCCGCGCTGCTGCCGCTTTAGCGGCCAATGCCCTCCAGTTCCGGGCCGATATCGACCGTCGCCCGGAAATCGGGCTTCAGCTTCAGGTTCGCCGCCTGCTCATAGGCATAGCCTGCGTCGAGCAATCGCTGCTCCTTATAGGGTGCGCCGATGAAGCTCAAACCCACCGGCAGCCCGCGCACCAGCCCCATCGGCACGGTCAGGTGCGGATAGCCGGCAATCGCCGCCGGGCCGGTCGATCCGCTCGGCCCCTCATATTGATCGCCCCACACCGTGTCGGATGGCCAGGCCGGACCGTAACTGATCGTCACCAGCAGATCGAGCCGGTCGGCGGCCAACATGGCGTCGATCCCTTGCGCCCCCGCCAGCCGCAGCGACTTTTCGCGCGCGGCTGTGTAGGCCGGATCGTCCAGTCCCTTCTTGGCTTGCGACAGGGCGAAAATCTCCTGCCCGAACAGCGGCATTTCCTGCGCCGGGTGCGCCGCGTTGAAGGCGATCAGGTCGGCCAGCGTCCGGCTTTCCACCTGATCCGGTCGGGTGGAGGCGAGATAGGCGTTAAGGTCCGCCTTAAACTCATATTGCAGCACGTCGTAACTGGCGGCCGACATGCCCTCCATCGGCGGTTTCTTCACTTCCACCAATGTCGCGCCCAACCCTTTCAGCACGGCCAGCGCGGCATCATAACGGGCCAGCAAATCCGGCTGCGCCCCGTTGCGCAGCACGCCGATCCGCATTTTGGCAATGGCAGACGGGTCGAGCGCAGCGGCATAATCGCGGGCATGGGCCATGGCGTTGGCCGTCACAGGATCGGTCGGATCGCTGGCGATCAGCGCCGACAGCAGGATGGCGGCATCGCGCACGGTGCGGGTCATCGGCCCTGCTGTATCCTGGCTATGACTGATCGGGACGATATGGCTGCGCGGAATCAGGCCGATGGTCGGTTTCAGCCCGACAAGCCCCATCATTGATGCCGGGCAGATGATCGACCCGTTGGTTTCGCTGCCGATCGCACCGGGCGCGAAACCGGCAGCAACCGCAGCGCCCGATCCGCTGGACGATCCGCAGGTTGTGCGGTCCAGTGCATAGGGATTGCGGGTCAGGCCGCCCATCGCACTCCAGCCGCTCATCGAGCGTTCGGAACGGAAATTGGCCCATTCGGACAGGTTGGTCTTGCCCAATATGATCGCGCCCTTTGCCTTCAAGGCAGCGGCGACTGGCGAATCCCGTCCCGGCGCGTTGCGCGCCAGCGCCAGCGATCCCGCCGTAGTCGACATCCCGGCCGCCTCGATATTATCCTTGAGCAGGATCGGCACGCCATGCAGCGGCCCGCGGATGCGCCCCGCGCGCCGCTCCGTGTCCAGCACCCTTGCCTGTGCGATCGCATCGGGGTTGAGGGCGATGATGCTGTTGAGCCTCGGCCCCTTCCGATCCATCGCCGCAATGCGCTTGAGCAGCGCGCGCACTGTTGCTTCGCTGCTGGTTCGCCCGGCGGCGAGATCGGCGGACAATGTCGTAATCGTCGCATCCTCTACCGCCTGCGCGGCGACCGGTAAGGTCCAGAGCAAGGCGGCAAGGATGCATGCGAAACGGATCATGCAGGATAGGCGCTTTCCATATGGTTCCAGCTTTGAACGATCAGCGCCTCCAGCACCGCCATGTCGATACCCGACAGCCGCTTGATATAGAGGCAGCCCTTGCCGCGCTTGTGCTTGCCTAGCGGCACGCAATCCTCATCCGATATGCCCGCCAGATAAAGGACCAGTTCCGCCTTGCGCGGGGAAAAGGCGATACGGGAAGCGTCGCCTTCACGGCCGCTGTCATAGCGATAATGATAGCGGCCAAAGCCGATGATCGAGGAGCCCCACAGCCTTGGCGGCTCCCCCGACACCGCTTGCATCAGCGCAACGAGCTTTTCCCCATCCTCGCGCCGTTCGGACGGTTCGACCGCGGCGAGGAACACCGCTACGTCGCTATCCGTCTCGATCGTCTTGTTGCTGTCCTTACCCATAGCTTGTCATCCCCACGTACACCGCGTAGAGGCTAGCGCGTCATCTGGGGAGTAGCCAGCCGTTCCAACGCAAAAGGAACGGGCCTTATGTCAACATATTTGGCCGAGAGGCCATGGCATGGGGGACGCAGAACAATCTGCGTAAGGCGAGACCAATGGCATCGGCGCTTTTCTGTCCGGCCGGGCGGGGAGCGACGGTGGCATTGCGTCTATCACTTCCGCCCGGCCCCGGACATTATCTGATGGAAGCCCTTTTCACCTCCGCTGCGCTCGTTGCCCTTGCCGAAATGGGGGACAAGACGCAATTGCTGGCGATGCTGCTGGCGACGCGCTTTCGCAAACCCGTGCCGATCATCCTTGGCATATTGGTCGCGACGATCGCCAATCATTTCCTTGCCGCGCTGCTGGGCCATTCGATCGCGGGCGTGCTGACGCAGGACTGGTTCCGCTATGCCGTGGCCCTGAGCTTCATTGCCATGGCCGCCTGGACGTTGGTGCCTGACAAGATCGACGAGGATGCGCCGTTGAAAGCGCCGTCGAAGGCAGGCGTGTTCGTGACCACATTGGTCGCCTTCTTCCTGGTCGAGATGGGCGACAAGACGCAGGTGGCGACGATCGCGCTGGGCGCACGGTTCGACAATCTGGTCGCGGTGACGATGGGAACGACGCTGGGCATGATACTGGCCAATGTGCCCGCCGTGCTGTTTGGCGAGGCGCTGGCGAAAAAAGTGCCGATGCGCGAGTTGCAGGTCGGGGCGGCCTTGCTGTTCCTGCTGCTGGGGCTGTGGATGATCGCCGATCTGGCGGGCTGGATCGGGTAAATTGGTTGTCAGCGCGACGCGGCTGGGGCAAGGGAATGGGCAGCATATTCCTTCTCAGACGAACGTGGGTCAGGTGATGAAAGACTATCTAGTTACGATATTCGGCGGCGGCGGCTTTGTCGGTCGTCAGGTGGCGCAGGCGCTGCTGGCGCGTGGCGCACGGGTGCGGATCGCGCAGCGTGATCCGTCCACCGCGCTGCGGGTCAAGCCCCTGGGCGGGCTTGGCCAGGTGCAATTCATCGCCGCCGACATCCGTAACCCCGCCAACGTCGCGCGGGCAGTGTCGGGCAGCGATGTCGTCATCAATCTGGTCGGCATTTTGAAGGGCGATTTCGACGCCTTCCACCATCGCGGCGCGGCCAATGTCGCCAAGGCGGCGGCGGATGCTGGCGTGGGCGCACTGGTGCATATGTCGGCGATCGGCGCGGATGCCGATAGCCCGTCGGCCTATGGTCGGTCGAAGGCAGCGGGTGAAGCCGCGGTCAAGGTGGCCTTCCCCACCGCCACCATCATCCGTCCGTCGATCATCTTCGGCGCGGAGGACCAGTTCCTCAATCGCTTTGCGCAGATCATCGCCATGCTGCCGGTCGTGCCGGTCATTGGTGGGGCAACGAAATTCCAGCCTGTCTATGTCGCCGATGTGGCACAGGCGATCGCCAACGCCGCCGAGCAGCCGGGCGTCCATGGCGGCCAGACCTATGAACTGGGCGGGCCGCAGGTGCAGGGCATGACGGATATCAATCAGTGGATCGCTACGGCGACCGGGCGTAACAAGCCGCTGGTCGATGTACCGCACGCCGCGGCGAAACTGTTGGCCATGCTGCCGGGCGGGCCGATCACCAGCGATCAGCTGGCGATGCTGGGGCGCGACAATGTCGTGGCACCGGGGGCCAAAGGGCTGGATGCGCTGGGCGTCGTCGCCACGCCGATGGCCGGGGTCGCCGACAAATGGATGGTCCGCTACCGCAAACATGGCCGCTTCGCCGGTCGGGTGAGCGCCTGACTGTAATGATCCTCCCCTTGCAGGGGAGGGATTAGGAAAGAGGCGCATGGACCTGCATTATCTGACCGTTATCCTCCTAGGTATTGTCGAAGGGCTGACCGAATTTCTGCCGGTATCCTCGACCGGACATCTCATTCTCGCGAGCGAATTGCTGGGCTATGATGCGTCGACCTGGGCGATGTTCAATGTCGTCATCCAGCTGGGCGCAATCCTGGCGGTTGTCGTCCTTTACTGGCGCACCTTCTGGGCGGTCGGCATGGGGCTGTTGCGGCGCGAGCCGGTAAGCTGGCGGTTCCTGCGCAATCTGCTGATCGCCTTCATCCCTTCCGCCATTATCGGCCTAGCGCTCCACGACTATATCGAGATTTTACTGGGCGCGCCGCAGGTCGTCGCCTGGGCCTTGATCGTCGGCGGCGTCGCAATCCTGTTGATCGAGCGGGCGGTCAAGGAACAGCGGTTCCACGGCATCGCCGATATTCCAGCCATCCGGGTGGTGGGCATCGGCCTTGTCCAATGTATCTCCATGATCCCCGGTGTCAGCCGGTCCGGTGCGACGATCATGGGCGCGCTGATGCTGGGCGTGGAGCGGCGCACGGCGGCCGAGTTCAGCTTCTTCCTCGCCATCCCCACCATGCTGGGGGCGACGGCGCTGGAACTGATCAAGAAGGGCGATCAGATCACCAGCGCGGCGGTCGGTTGGGACAGTATCGCACTGGGCTTTGTCGTGTCGTTCATCGTCGCGCTGCTGGTGATCCGCTGGTTCGTCGGACTGGTGTCGAAACATGGATTCGCGCCCTTCGCCTGGTATCGAATCGTTGCCGGAATCGCGGCCTTAGTGTGGCTGGGGACAAGATAGGGCCGAAACGGTCTATTTATAGGGTAAGTTTTTGCGATTGTTTCGCAAATAGATCTTATATGGGTCAATAATTAGTCAGTCATGCTGACCTATAATGCAGAATCCGCGTGACTCCGTGGGTCTTTATGCTATGCGCGCCCTTGCAACTTGAGTCAGGGGCGAGACATGGCCGACAATCCGATGCTGAAATTCGTAGGCAAGGGACAAGCCTATCCCGACAAGCGCGATGCCGATGACCGCGCCGACGATTTTCTGGAAATCAGCCGCAGCTTCATCCTCGACAAGGCGGAAGAACAGGCGTCGCGCTGCTCGCAATGTGGCGTGCCTTATTGTTCAACTCACTGTCCGCTTCACAACCATATTCCCGACTGGCTGCGCCTGACCGCCGAAGGCCGCCTGCGCGAAGCCTATGAGCTGTCGAACCTGACCAGCACCATGCCCGAAATCTGCGGCCGCATCTGCCCGCAGGATCGGCTGTGTGAGGGCAATTGCGTCATCGAATTTTCCGGCCATGGCGCCGTGACCATCGGCAGCGTCGAAAAATTCATCACCGACACCGCCTGGAAGGAAGGCTGGGTCGAACCGCTGGTCGCGGGCAAGCCCACCGGCCAGTCGATCGGCGTCATCGGCGCGGGACCGGCGGGCCTCACCACCGCGGAATATCTGCGCGCTGCGGGGCATGAGGTGCATGTCTATGACCGGCATGATCGCGCTGGCGGATTGCTGACCTATGGCATCCCCGGCTTCAAGCTGGAGAAGGACATCGTCATGCGCCGGGTCCAGCGTCTGAAGGATGGTGGCATCGTCTTTCACGAAAATTTCGAGGTCGGCCGCGACGCGACGCTCGAAGCGCTGCGTGAAAAGCATGAGGCGATCCTGATTGCGACGGGCGTCTACAAGCCCCGCGACATTCGCGCGCCGGGCGTGGGCGCGCCGGGCGTGGTCAAGGCGCTCGATTATCTGACCGCCTCCAACAAGGCGGGCTTTGGCGACGATGTCCCCGAACATGCCGACGGCACGCTGCTGGCGACGGGCAAGAATGTCGTCGTCATCGGCGGTGGCGATACCGCGATGGATTGCGTCCGCACCGCGATCCGTCAGGGTGCCAAAACGGTCAAATGCCTCTACCGTCGCGATCGGGAAAATATGCCAGGATCGCAGCGCGAAGTGGCCAATGCCGAGGAAGAAGGCGTCGAATTCGTCTGGCTGACCGCCCCGATCGCCTTTGAAGGCACCGAGCATGTCACCGGCGTGAAAGTGACGAAGATGCGTCTGGGCGCACCCGACGCATCGGGCCGCCGCGCGCCCGAACCCGATCCGGGCAGCGAACATACGCTGGAGGCGGACCTCGTCATCAAGGCGCTGGGATACGACCCCGAAGAACTGCCCAAGCTGTTCGGCGCGGACGACCTGTCGGTCACCCGCTGGGGCACGTTGCGCGTCGATCACAAGACGATGATGACCAGCGTGGACGGCGTGTTCGCAGCCGGCGACATTGTGCGCGGAGCATCCTTGGTGGTGTGGGCGATCCGCGACGGGCGGGATGTGACCGAGCATATGCACCGCTATTTGAAGGCCAAGGCGAAGGCGGCGGGCGAGAGGGTGCTGGTGGCGTGATGCGCGCTCTGCTGATGTATATGTTGGCCGTTGGCGCGGCAGGCATGGTTGACCCATTGTCTGTCAGGGCAGCGGAGCAGCCATCGGTGGCACCCGGCTCAGCGAAAAATGCGGCGACACAACTTGCCGAGCAATTGGTGGTGCGCATGGCCGCGCTGTCCATTCACCAATATGTTGAGGGTCAGCTCGATACCATATTGGAAAGCGACGTTGTCGCCGCCAAGCTTTTGCCAAGCGGAAGCCCAGCCCGTGCGGGTTTTTTAAGGGCTGCGACCGTCCGAGCACAACAGCGCGTAGAGGCTACGGTTCAGCCCTTGGTCCCTCAATTTTCCGCTGCCTTTTTAGCTAATATGACGCAGGCACAAGTCGATGCGTCCCTGCGTGCTTTTAAAACGTCAACTGGCAAGCGTATTATCGATCGGGTTGTAAGCGAGATGATGCTGTCTGACGGCGACGAGATGGCCGAGATGAGCGATGATGAGGCGCGATCGCTGACCGACAGCGCCGATGTCGCTGCCTTGGTCGCCTTTGAGAAGAGCGGTGCAGACCGAGCACTGGACAGAGCGTTGTCTTCCATTCCTGAGCGTGACGATGATGTAACGGGCGAGATCGACGCATTGCTTCTCGCCATGCTCAAGACATTGAAAACAAATACAGGAACGGCCGTGATTACCGATCCTGCCGGCCCGGTTATTTAACCACTACATCTGCACCAATGCGGCAGAGTGCCGCCTATATCGTTGGAACATGACAATGAACGACTATATGGCCACCGAAGAAGAACGCGCCCGCATTGCCGAAGTCGGCATGTATCATCCAGACCTGGAAGGCGACGCCTGTGGCGTGGGCCTGGTTGCCGCGACCGACGGCCGCCCGTCGCGTCGCGTCGTCGCCTCCGCAATCGATGCGCTGAAGGCCGTGTGGCACCGTGGCGCGGTCGATGCCGATGGCAAGACCGGCGACGGCGCGGGTATCCATGTCGACCTGCCGGTGCGCTTCTTTGACGATGCGATTGCGGACTCCGGCCACAAGCCGCTGCCCAATCGCCTCGCCGTCGGCATGATCTTCCTGCCGCGCACCGATTTGAGCGCGCAGGAAACCTGCCGCACCATCGTCGAGAGCGAGATCATCGACGCGGGCTATACCATCTATGGCTGGCGGCAGGTGCCGGTCGATGTGTCGGTCATCGGTGAAAAGGCGCAGCGCACGCGGCCCGAAATCGAGCAGATCATGATCGCCGGGCCGATGCCTGAAGTGCGCGATCAGGCCGAGTTCGAGAAGGATCTCTATCTGATCCGCCGCCGGATCGAGAAGCAGGTGATCGCCGCGCAGATCAATGATTTCTATATCTGTAGCCTGTCCTGCCGGTCGATCATCTACAAGGGGCTGTTCCTGGCCGAATCGCTGTCGGTATTCTATCCCGATTTGCAGGATGAGCGGTTCGAGAGCCGGGTGGCGATCTTCCACCAGCGTTATTCGACCAACACTTTCCCGCAATGGTGGCTGGCCCAACCATTCCGCACGCTCGCCCATAACGGCGAGATCAACACGATCCGCGGCAATAAGAACTGGATGAAGAGCCACGAGATCAAGATGGCTTCGCTGGCGTTCGGCGAGCAGTCGGAGGATATCAAGCCGGTGATCCCGGCGGGCGCGTCCGATACCGCTGCGCTGGATGCCGTGTTCGAGGCGATCTGCCGGTCGGGCCGCGACGCGCCGACCGCCAAGCTGATGCTGGTCCCGGAAGCCTGGCAGGCCGATAGTGGTGAACTGCCCAAGGCGCATCGCGACATGTATGACTATCTCGCCTCCGTCATGGAGCCGTGGGATGGCCCCGCCGCACTGGCGATGACCGACGGGCGCTGGGTCGTGGCCGGGGTGGATCGCAACGCGCTACGCCCGCTGCGCTACACGCTGACCGGCGACAATCTGCTGATCGTCGGGTCCGAAACCGGCATGGTCGTGGTTCCCGAAACCACCATCGTGCGCAAGGGCCGCATGGGTCCGGGCCAGATGATTGCGATCGATCTGCAGGAAGGCGAAATCTATGACGACGCCGCAATCAAGGACCGGATCGCGGGCGAGCGCCCCTATGGCGAACTAATCAAGGATTTCATGGCGATCGGCGACCTGACCGATGCGCCGACCGCCCTGCCCGGCTGGGATAAGGCGGAACTGACGCGACGGCAGGTCGCGGCCAATCTGACGCTGGAGGATCTGGAACTGATCCTGGCGCCCATGGTCGAGGACGCCAAGGAAGCGATCGGCTCCATGGGTGATGACACGCCGCTGGCGGTCATTTCCGACAAGCCGCGCACGATCAGCCATTTCTTCCGCCAGAATTTCAGCCAGGTCACCAACCCGCCGATCGATCCGTTGCGCGAACGGCATGTGATGAGCCTGAAAACGCGCTTTTCCAACCTGCACAATATCTTGGAGCAGGACGCGCAGAACAGCCATGTGCTGGTGCTGGATTCGCCTGTGCTGACCAGCGCCGAATGGGCGCGGCTGAAGGCGCATTTCGGTCCCGCTGTGGCGGAAATCGACTGCACCTTCCCCGCCACTGGCGGGCAGGAACAGCTGCGCGCGGCAATCGCCCGTATCCGTGAGGAAGCCGAACAGGCGGTGCGTGAGGGGCGGACCGAAATCTTCCTGACCGACGAGGGTGTCGGCGAAACACGCGCCGCGATTGCGGGCGTGCTGGCCGCAGCGGCGGTGCATACGCATCTGGTGCGCAAGGGGCTACGTTCCTATGCGTCGATCAACGTCCGCTGCGCCGAAGCGCTCGACACCCATTATTTCGCGGTGCTGATCGGCGTGGGCGCGACCACGGTGAACGCCTATCTGGCCGAAGCCAGCATCGCTGATCGCCATGCGCGCGGCCTGTTCGGGTCGCTCGATCTGGAGGCCTGTTTCGAGCGTTACCGCGTCGCGATCAACGAAGGCCTGCTCAAGATCATGTCCAAAATGGGCATTGCGGTGATTAGCAGCTATCGCGGCGGCTATAATTTCGAGGCGGTCGGCCTGTCCCGCGCTCTGGTCAACGATCTGTTCCCCGGTATGCCGGCGAAGATTTCGGGCGAGGGCTATGCGTCGCTCCATTACAGCGCGATGCTGCGCCATCAGCAGGCCTATGACGCATCGGTCGTGCGGCTGCCGATCGGCGGCTTCTATCGCCAGCGCAACGGCGGAGAGGCGCACGCTTATTCCGCGCAGTTGATGCACCTGTTGCAGACGGCAGTGGCGACTGACAGCTACTCCACCTATCTGCAATTTTCGCGTGGCGTCCGCGATTTGCCGCCGGTCTATCTGCGCGACCTGATGGAGTTTAATTTCGCGCGCGAAGCCGTGCCGATCGACGAAGTGGAAGCCACCACCGAGATCCGCAAGCGTTTCGTAACGCCCGGCATGTCGCTGGGGGCGCTCAGCCCCGAAGCGCATGAAACGCTGGCGATCGCGATGAACCGCATTGGCGCGAAGGCGGTGTCGGGTGAAGGCGGCGAGGATGCCGCGCGCTTCAAGCCCTATGAAAATGGCGACAACGCCAACAGCGTGATCAAGCAGATCGCGTCGGGCCGTTTCGGCGTCCATGCCGAATATCTGGCATCGGCCGAGGAGATCGAGATCAAGGTCGCGCAGGGTGCCAAGCCCGGCGAGGGCGGACAACTGCCCGGCTTCAAGGTGACCGAATTCATCGCCAAGCTGCGCCATTCTACACCCGGCGTGACGCTGATTTCTCCGCCGCCCCATCATGACATCTATTCGATCGAGGATCTGGCGCAGCTCATCTACGACTGCAAGCAGATCAACCCGCGCGCGCGCGTCTGCGTCAAGCTGGTGAGCCAGGCAGGCATCGGCACGGTCGCGGCGGGCGTGGCGAAGGCCCATGCCGACGTCATCCTGATCGCGGGCCATGTCGGCGGTACCGGGGCCAGCCCGCAGACCAGCATCAAATATGCCGGGACGCCATGGGAAATGGGCCTGTCCGAAGCCAATCAGGTGCTGACCCTCAACGGGTTGCGGCATCGGGTGAAGCTGCGCACTGACGGTGGCCTGAAAACCGGGCGCGACATCGTGATCGCCGCGATCTTGGGCGCGGAAGAATATGGCATCGGCACATTGTCGCTGGTCGCCATGGGCTGCATCATGGTGCGCCAGTGCCACAGCAACACCTGCCCCGTCGGCGTGTGCGTGCAGGATGAGAAGTTGCGTGCCAAATTCACCGGCACGCCGGAGAAGGTCATCAACCTGATGACCTTCATTGCCGAGGAAGTGCGCGAAGTGCTGGCACGGCTGGGCTTCCGCAGCCTGGACGAGGTGATCGGGCGGACCGAGCTGTTGAAGCAGGTCAATCGTGGTGCCGAGCATCTGGACGATCTGGATCTCAACCCGATCCTGGCCAAGGTGGATGCCCCCGACGACCAGCGCCGCTTCAGCCTGAAGCAATGGCGCAACGACGTGCCCGACAGCCTGGACGCACAGATGATGCGCGACGCAAAGGCGGTGTTCGAGCGGGGCGAAAAGATGCAGCTGACCTATACGGTGCGTAATACACACCGCGCGGTCGGCACGCGGCTATCGTCGGCGGTGACTGACAGGTTCGGCATGTCGACCCTGGCCGACGGGCATCTGACCGTGCGGCTGCGCGGGTCCGCGGGCCAGTCGCTGGGTGCGTTCCTGTGCAAGGGGATTACGCTCGAAATCTTCGGCGACGCGAACGACTATGTCGGCAAGGGCCTGTCGGGCGGCATCATCACCGTGCGCACGACCGTCTCCTCGCCGCTGTCGTCCAAGGACAATACGATCATCGGCAACACCGTCCTCTACGGCGCGACCAGCGGCAAGCTGTTCGCGGCAGGACAGGCGGGCGAACGCTTTGCGGTGCGCAATTCGGGCGCGCAAGTGGTGGTCGAGGGCTGCGGCGCCAATGGCTGCGAGTATATGACCGGCGGTATGGCGGTGATCCTCGGCAAGACCGGCGCCAATTTCGGCGCGGGGATGACCGGCGGCATGGCCTTCATCCTGGATGAGGATGGCAGCTTCCCGTCGCGCGCCAATCCTGAAGGGATCGTCTGGCAGCGGTTGGAAAGCGAATATTGGGAGGCGCAGGTCAAGGATCTGATCGCACAGCACGCCAAGGCAACCGATAGCAAATGGTCCGGCACCATATTGGAAGATTGGGATCGCTGGCGGCGCTATATCTGGCAGGTGTGTCCGAAGGAGATGATCAGCCGCCTCGCTCATCCGCTGAGCCATGCGCAGGCGGAGGTCGTCGCCGCCGAATAAGCGGTTAAGGGAGGGAGCTACCCGCTGCCGTTGCGACGGTAGCGGGGCTGGCTTTCCCCTGCGCGGGTTGCAGAACCGGGGGAGGCGTAGCGCCTTCTCCGGCAGCGAAGCGGGCAATCGGTTCAGGCAATTGATGGACCGGCGATGGCGGCTGCGGCGCGAGGTAGCTTACCTCCGCCGCTTCCCCTTGCGTCAGATAGTCGCGCACTACCGGATCGCCCGTGCCATCGATCATGCCGTCGGCGTCCAGGCCCGCCATATCCAAAGCATTGCGCCGTTCAGCCAAGCTGGGACCGCAACCGGTGCAGCGGATTTCGCTGGGACCGTGATCGACCGGATTGACGGCATAATCCGACGCACCGCTGTCACCTGACTCTGCATCGGCAGCGCCCGCGTCGCCGGGCAGCGCGGAGGATTGCGGGCTGGTGACATAGGCACCAAGGCCCAGCCCCATGACCGTCGCGGCGGTCACTGTCATGCCCGACAGCATCCAATGGTGCATGGTCCTGCCTTCCATCCTCTCGCGTGCCGCTAGCCCTTCGGCTCACTGCGTCCTGCCCACCGATCAATCATAACGCAGATGCAGATCGGTTGTTGCATGGCGCAAAAGCCTTTGCTAATGGCCAGCGCCTACCAGATGCCGGTCCTGCCGGTTTCCCTTTGAATGTGCGGCCATGGCGGAATTGGTAGACGCGCAACGTTGAGGTCGTTGTGGGCGAAAGCCCGTGGAAGTTCGAGTCTTCTTGGCCGCACCATTCATTTGCCTGATGCTCAGGATCAGCAAAAATTGATAATCCCCCGCCCCGCAAGGGCCGGGAAAGTCGTGCATGACCGCAGGGCTTGCGGGGTTGTGGCTCGACCGCCTATCTGACGCCACCGCGCGGGATTGACCCGCCCGACGATGAAAGGATGCCGCCATGTCCGCCATAGACTGGGACCAGCCAGCGACCCTGATCGACCTGGACGGCAAAGCGCCGCTGATTGGCACGATCCGCCAGTGCGCCCAGCATTTCGCGATCTTCAAGGCCGAAGCCAAGGCACAGGCGCGCGTGCTGCTGACCCAGCCAGTCCATCGCGAAGGCCGCCGGACGCGCACCTGGCTGCTGGAACCCGATGAAATCGCCCAACTGGTCGAACGGCTGCGCGCGGAGGGCTGATCGATCTGACCAGGATGACATAAGGTGTTCTGAGCATTTGTCTTCAGTTAGATATTTCCCCTGTCCTACAACAAACCATATGGGATAAATGATTCGCCTCATTCCACGCAGGGAGGCGCAGCTTGGATATTCATAGTCTCATCGACGAAGTCATTGCCCGCGAAGGGGGCTATAGCGACCATCCCGCCGATCGTGGCGGCGCAACCAACTGGGGCATAACCCACACGGTGGCGCGCGCCAATGGCTATGCCGGGGATATGCGGGCCTTGCCGCGCGCTACGGCGGTGGCGATCTATCGGCGGCTCTACTGGGATCAGCCGGGCTATGCCTTCGTCGCGGAAACCGCGCCGTCCGTAGCCGCCGAGTTGTTCGATACAGCCGTCAACATGGGCGTTGGCACCACGACCGGCTTTCTCCAGCGCGCGCTTAACGCGCTCAATCGCAACCAGCGCGACTATCCCGATCTGACGCTCGACCGGGCGATCGGCGCGCGGACGCTCTCGGCATTGCGTGCCTTCCGCGCGTTGCGGGGCAAGTCGGGTGAAGTGGTGCTGCTGAAGGCGATAGAGGCGATGCAGGGCGAACGCTATATCGCGCTGGCCGAAAGCCGTCCGGCCAACGAGGCCTTTCTCTACGGCTGGCTTGCCAACCGGATCGGTTAGATGGCCATGAACGCACTGGGAAATTTGCCGTCCAGCGGGGGTGTGATCATCGCCCGAAACAGCCCCTCAGTCAGGATATAGACCGATGACAACCGACACCCCAACCACCGATCCCTGGGCCACCCGCGCGCGGCCCGCCTTCCTCTACGTCATCTATGCGCTGCTGCTCTGGTCACTGCCGATGGGATTGATCGCGGGCTGGCGGCCCGACATTGCGGCGGCGATCACGACGGGGATGCGCGACTATCTCAACGCCCTGCCCGAACCGCTCTATGCGCTGTTTGGCACCGGCTATCTGGGCTACACCGCCGCGCGCGCCTGGGGCAAGGTGAAGGGGGCAGAGCGTTAGCCCTACGCCGCCGCGCCCCGCTCATACCAGCCGCGCGATCGCTTCACGAGGGCGACGATGGTGAGCATCACCGGCACCTCCACCAGCACGCCGACTACGGTGGCGAGGGCCGCGCCGGAGTGCAGTCCGAACAGGCTGATCGCTGCCGCCACCGCCAGTTCGAAGAAATTGGACGCGCCGATCAGCGCGGCCGGTCCCGCAACGCACCAAGCGACGTGCAATCGGCGGCTCAGCCAATAGGCAAGGCCCGCGTTCAGATAGACCTGCAACAGGATCGGCACCGCGATCAGCGCGATGACCAGCGGTTGGGCGACGATCTGCTCGCCCTGAAAGGCGAACAATAGCACCAGCGTGGCAAGCAGGCTGACCAGGCTCACCGGTCCCAGCGCGGCGAGTAGCCGATCGAGCGCTGCCTGCCCGCCCGCCCGCAACCGCGCCCGGCGCATCCACTGGGCGACGACCACAGGCACTACGATATAGAGGCCGACCGACAGCAGCAGCGTATCCCACGGCACGCTGATCGATGCGACACCCAGCAGGAACCCGACGATCGGCGCAAAGGCGAACACCATGATCAGGTCGTTGAGCGCCACCTGGCTCAACGTATAGCCGGGATCGCCATCCAGCAGGTTGGACCAGACAAACACCATCGCGGTGCAGGGCGCTGCGGCCAGCAGGATTAGGCCTGCAATATAGGACGATCCCTGTCCCGCAGGCAGGAAGGGCGCGAACAGATGGCCGATAAAGAAAGTGCCGAGCAACGCCATGGAGAAAGGCTTGACCGCCCAGTTGATGAACAGCGTCAACCCCACGCCGCGCCAGTGCCGCCGCACGCTGCCCAGCGCGGCAAAGTCGATCCGCAGCAGCATCGGTATGATCATCAGCCAGATCAGTGCCGCGACGGGCAGGTTGACGCGGGCGACCTCCGCTCCCGCGATCAGCGCGAAGACGGACGGAAATAGCTGCCCCAGCCCGATCCCCACGACGATGCACAGCGCGACCCAAAGGCTGAGATAGCGTTCGAACAGCGACATCAGGCGGCTCCCACCACGTCGCCATCTTCCTTGACGAAAGGGGTGGGCAGCGGATGGGGCAGCAAGTCCAGCACCGCTTCGGACGGACGACACAGCCGCACGCCCTTGGGCGACACGACCAGCGGGCGGTTGATCAATATCGGGTGCGCCATCATCGCGTCGATCAGCGCCGCGTCGGACAGGCTCTCGTCAGAGAGGCCCAGATCGGCAAAGGGGGTTCCCTTCTGCCGCAACAGGGCGCGGGGACTGATGCCGGCGCGGGCGATGAGTTGTTCCAGCAAGGCCCTCGACGGTGGGGTCAGGAGATATTCCACGACATGCGGCTCGATCCCGGCATGGCGGATCATCGCCAGCGTGTTGCGCGACGTGCCGCAGGCGGGGTTATGATAGATGATGATGTCGGTGGCCAAGGGGGTTTCCTTTGGGTCAGCAGCAGGGGGAAAGTTCAGCAACGATCGGGGCGCACAGGGTGGCGTTGCCCCCGCAGCAATCCCTGAGCAGGAACAGGGTGAGCGCGCCCAGCACGTCCAGGTCTGCGCGGTAATGGACCGACCGGCTATGCCGCTCCGACCGCACAAGACCCGCACGGGACAGGATGGCCAGATGGGACGACATGGTATTTTGCGGCACCCCGACCAGCCGGGCGATCTCGCCCGCGGGCAGGCCATCGGGTTCATGACGCACGAGCAGTCGAAAACTGTCGAGCCGTGTGGACTGGGCAAGGGCGGCCAGAGCAGCGATGGCGGATTCGTTTTCCATATATCCAGATAAATAGATATATAAAATCAATCAAGCCAGTTTCGCGAAACAGCCTCGATGGAGGAGAAACGCAAATGAGAGGGGCCGCCGGGTCAAAGCCCGACGGCCCATCATGTGCATGGTCAGCGGCCGGAAGTGCCGCCCAGGGGAAACGAAGGTCGCGCTATCTCCTCCACGGGGAGACGGCCTGTATGTCGGCGCGCTTTATCTCGCGATGTGGAGGAAGATCGACGGCGTGGCGTCCCTCAGCGGCGCGTTCCCCGAATGGACTTGACCGACCCCATTGCTGAACCATGAGACATCGGATCACCTCCTTTCGCTATGTTGAAGCCCGTTATGGCCGACTTCGACTGCGCTTCGTGCGGCCACGGGATGGAATGTGAATCAGACGGGCTGCATGATCAAGACTTGTATTATTCTTTTTTCGAATCATACTTTCGCGTCCGCGAGTTCGGCCCATGTCGCTATCCGCGACAATCCTCGATCACGCGCGATACTTCCGGCCAGGCGGGGACGATCAGCGGTTCCAGCCCGGCCACCTCGACCGCGAACTCGCCCCGGCTGTAGGCGATCTGATCCAGCGCCGTGTCCGCCGCAGCGCGAACGGCGATGGTTTGCGGCGTCGGTGCATTCGATGCGGTTGTGGGCCAGTTGGTTGCGCCATAGCTGGTCCGTATCTTCATCGTTCCCTGACCCGCGCCGGTGCGGATGATGCTGACCCGGCGTGCAACTCGATCACAGCGGATAGTCAGGCGGGTATCGGCAGGGGTCGGACCGAACAGCGCGATCGACATGGCTGCATCGGATTGCCAGCGCCAGTCGCCCGGCGCAGTTGCGCGATGCTGCCATTCGCTGGCCTGCGGCGCAGCGGGCGTGACAGGCTGGGTCGGCGCGGGAGCCGGGGTTGGCCGGGGCGAGGGCGTAGGCGCTGGATTGCCTTGGCGCGGCGCAGGTCCGACGCAGGAACCAAGCAGGATGAGGAAGGGCGCGGCGAGGGCAAGGTTTGTGGTAAAGCGCATCGCCCACCCATGCCTGCACCGTGCGAGCGGCTCAACCGGAAAAGGATGAGCGGAGAAGGGGCGAGGGCAGGCTGGGCGGCATCAAGGCTTGCCGTTGCCGATATTGACACCACGCACCCGAATCGCTAGGGCGCGGACATCCCGACACGCTGGTGAGCGGCAGTGCTTCGCGCACTGGCCGTCTTTTTTGCGTCCGGGGGTATACATCGGTTGCGCATCCACGCCAAGGACTGCTCAACCCTGACGCTTTGAGATGGGGTGACGCCAATCGCCCCGTGGAGCAGGAGATTTATTGACCATGGCACGTATTGCGGGTGTTAACATCCCGACCAACAAGCGCGTAATCATCGCGCTCACCTACATTCACGGCATCGGCCGCAAGACCGCCGTCGACATCGCCACGAAGCTGGGCATTGACCACAGCCGCCGCGTGCAGGATCTGTCGGACGCCGAAGTGCTGCAGATCCGTGAAACGATCGACGCCGACCTGACCGTCGAGGGTGATCTTCGCCGCAACACCGCGATGAACATCAAGCGCCTGATGGATCTGGCCTGCTATCGCGGCCTGCGTCATCGTAAGGGTCTGCCGGTTCGTGGCCAGCGCACGCACACCAACGCCCGTACCCGCAAGGGCAAGGCCAAGGCGATCGCCGGTAAGAAGAAGTAAGCGCCAGAGGGCGGGCCTGACGGCTTCGCCCTCCCGACTTCTTTTTTCAGTATTTCGAGTAGGATAGAGCAAAATGGCACGCGAACCCCAGCGCATTAAGCGCCGTGAGCGCAAGAACATCTCGGCGGGCGTGGCACATGTCAACGCCAGCTTCAACAACACCATGGTGACCATCACCGATGCCCAGGGCAACGCGATTTCCTGGTCCTCGGCTGGCATGATGGGCTTCAAGGGCAGCCGCAAGTCGACCCCGTACGCCGCTCAGGTGTGCGCGGAAGATGCCGGCCGCAAGGCCGCCGAACATGGCGTCCGTACCCTGGAAGTCGAAGTCAAGGGTCCCGGTTCAGGTCGTGAATCGGCCCTGCGCGCCCTCCAGGCCGTGGGTTTCCACATCACCTCCATCCGCGATGTGACGCCGATCCCGCATAACGGTGTGCGTCCGTCCAAGCGCCGCCGCGTCTAAATTCGGCTGAGCGATATGGCGGGCGGCGGACGCGCCGCCCGTTACCCGTCTGCATCGGCCGCAACGTCCTGTCGGGTCCAGGATCATAAGCGTTTCGGCCACATCCCCAGGGGAATTACATGACTGTCAACATGAAGAACTGGCAGGAATTGAAGAAGCCCAACGCGCTGGAAATCAAGCCAACCAGCGACGGCAAGCGCAAGGCGACTTTCGTCGCCGAGCCACTAGAGCGCGGCTTCGGCCTGACGCTTGGCAACGCGCTGCGCCGGGTTCTTCTTTCCTCGCTTCAGGGCGCGGCGGTCACCTCGATCAAGATCGAGAACGTCCTGCATGAATTCTCGTCGCTCGCCGGCGTGCGTGAAGATGTCACCGACATCGTCCTGAACATCAAGCAGGTCGCGCTGCGGATGGAAGGCGATGGCCCCAAGCGGCTCCAGCTGTCGGCCACCGGTCCGGCTGTGGTCAAGGCTGGCGACATCAGCGTCGTTGGCGACATCGAAGTGATGAACCCGGATCTGGTGATCTGTCACCTCGACCAAGGCGCAACGCTGAACATGGAACTGACCGCTGACGTCGGCAAGGGCTATGTCCCCGCCGTCGCCAACCGTCCTGCAGACGCGCCTATCGGCCTCATTCCGATCGACGCGCTCTACTCGCCGGTCCGTCAGGTCGCCTACAAGGTGGACAACACCCGCGTCGGCCAGGAACTGGACTATGACAAGCTGTCGCTGACCGTCGAAACCGACGGCACCGTCACGCCGGAGGACGCGGTCGCTTTTGCCGCGCGCATCCTGCAGGACCAGCTGCAACTGTTCGTCCATTTCGAGGACGCACTGCCCACCGCCGCGCCGTCGCAGGGTGGCCATGCGGTCGCATCGGCGTCGGAAGGCGAAAGCGACACCAACCAGATCAACCGCTACCTTCTCAAGAAGGTGGACGAGCTGGAACTGTCGGTCCGCAGCGCCAACTGCCTCAAGAACGACAACATCATCTATATCGGCGATCTGGTCCAAAAGACCGAGGCCGAGATGCTGCGCACCCCCAATTTCGGTCGCAAGTCGCTGAACGAAATCAAGGAAGTGCTGTCGTCCATGGGTCTGCGCCTGGGCATGGACATCCCCGGATGGCCGCCTGAGAATATCGAGGAAATGGCCAAGAAGCTCGAACAGGAGCTGCTGGGTTAAGTCGGAGCGAGCCGCGCAGCGCAGCAGCGCGGCGGTTCGCAACGCGAACGCGAACGACCGGCCAGCGGCGCATAGCGCCGACTGACGTCACGGGATTTACTCCCGTGACGGTTGCCGGGAGACAGAATGGGTATCGGCGGTGGCCCTATCACTGCCTGGTCTGGGCTACCTCAAACGGGCCCTTAACGAACGAAGGAATGAAATATGCGTCACAGAATGGGTCAACGTCGCCTCCAGCGCGCCACCGGCCACCGCGTCGCCCTGCTGCGCAACCTTGCCGCCTCGCTGATCAAGCATGAGCAGATCCTGACCACCACGCCTAAGGCGAAGGAACTGCGTCCCTATGTGGAAAAGCTGATCACGCTGGCGAAGAAGGGCGGCCTGTCCAACCGTCGCCTGGCCGACGCCCGCCTGAAGGACGATGCGCAGCTGGCCAAGCTGTTCGAGGTTCTGGCCGAGCGCTACAAGGATCGTAACGGGGGCTATACCCGCGTGATCAAGGCCGGCATCCGCGCGTCGGACGCTGCCCCGATCGCGATCATCGAACTGGTCGACCGCGACGTCAGCGCCAAGGGCCAGGACAGCGGCCCGGTGCAGACCGCCGACGAGGATGAATACGAAGCCGCCTGATTGGTGCGGTCCTCCTGACGGGGACTGGATGCTTTACCGACAGGCCGTGGCTCTTTAGGAGCCACGGCCTGTTCTGTTTGATAAAAAGAGACGGAAAGAGGATGCGCGTCACGGCTCGCTTGTTCCTGCTGCCGCTGCTGCTGGCGGCCAGCCCGGTTCTTGCCGGGCCGGAGGCGGCTGCTATCGACGCGGCCGGACAGGGCTTGCGCTATCCGGCCGCGAAGCGCCTGGATCTGGTCGAAGATCATTTCGGCGTGAAGGTCGCCGATCCCTATCGCTGGCTGGAGAACGACCTGCGCGCCGACCCTGCGGTGCAGGACTGGGTGGCTGAGGAGAATGCGCTAACACGCCGTTATATCGACGGACTGGCGGGCCGAGCGGCGCTCAAGAAGCGGATGCAAGCGTTGCTCTCGCATGGCCGCTACACTGTCCCGCGCAAGGCGGGCGGGCGCTATTTCTACGGCTATAACAAGGGCCTCCAGAACCAGACGCCGCTCTATGTGCGGGAAGGGCTGGACGGGCCGCAGCGTTTGCTGATCGACCCCAATGACTGGGCCAAAGACGGGGCAAGCGCGCTGGCCGAATGGACCCCGTCACCCGACGGCCGCACCCTGGCCTTCGCAGTGCAAGAGGCCGGGAGCGACTGGCGGACGCTGCGACTGCTGGACGTGGACACGGGCAAAGTGCTGGACGACCGGATCGAGTGGGTCAAATTTTCGACCTTGGCCTGGGACGGGCGTGGCGAGGGCTTCTTCTATTCCCGCTATCCCGCGCCGCAGGGAGATACCGCTTTCCGGTCCGCCAATGAGAATCAGCAGCTTTTCTATCATCGCGTCGGCACAGCGCAGGCGCAGGATCGGTTGATCTACGCCACACCCGACCGCCCGAAACTCAGTCATACCGCGCAGGTCACCAATGACGGACGCTGGCTGGTGATCAGCTCGTTCGAGGGGATCGATCCGCGCCGCGAAGTCCATGTCGCGGCGCTGGACGGCGGGCCAATAAAGCCACGCCGACTGGTCAAGGGGCCGGTGCAGGACTGGCGGCTGATCGGCAGCCGGGGATCGACGCTCTATTTCATCACCGACGATCATGCGCCCCGATTGCGTGTGGTGACGCTCGACGCGGCAGAACCACGGCGCAAGCCGCAACTGGTCGTGGCCGAGCGCGCCGATGCACTGGCGGGTGGGTCGCTGGTCGGCAACCGGCTGATCCTGGCCTATATGACGCAGGCCGAAACCATTGCCGAACTGGTCGAACTGGACGGGCGCAAGGTAGGCGACGTGCCCTTGCCCGGCATGGGGACGGCGGCGGGCTTTGGCGGGCGCGATGGCGACCCGGAGACATTTTTCAGCTTTTCGGGCTTCACCACGCCGTCCAGCATATACCGCTTCGATACATCCACCCTGCAAAGTCAGTTGTTCGCGCAGCCCGACCTGCCCTTCAACCCGGACGAATTCGGGGTGGAGCAGATCAGCTATGTGTCCAAGGATGGCACCCGTGTGCCGATGACGGTGATTCGCAAGAAGGCGCTGGCCGACCGGGCGATCGCGGCGCCGACCATCCTTTACGGCTATGGCGGCTTCAACATCAGCCTGACGCCGGGCTATTCGGCGACGCGGCTGGCTTGGCTGGAACAGGGCGCGGTCTATGCCATCGCCAATCTGCGCGGTGGCGGCGAGTTCGGCAAGGCATGGCATGAGGCCGGACGTGGCCCCAACAAGCAAAATGTGTTCGACGATTTCATCGCCGCAGCCGAATATCTCAAGGCCAATGGCTATACCACGCCCGACGGGCTGGCGATCGAGGGCCGCTCCAATGGTGGCCTGCTGGTCGGCGCTGTGGTGAACCAGCGGCCCGACCTCTTCGCCGCCGCGCTGCCTGCCGTGGGCGTGATGGACATGCTGCGCTTTGATCGTTTCACCGCCGGGCGCTACTGGGTCGATGACTATGGATCGCCGGGCCGGGCAGAGGATTTTCCGTTGCTGTACGGCTATTCGCCCTATCACAACATCCTGTCGGGCAAGGATTATCCCGCAATCCTAGTCACCACCGCCGACACCGACGACCGGGTGGTTCCCGCCCACAGTTTCAAATATGCCGCCGCCTTGCAGGCCGCGGATGTCGGCAGCAGACCCCGGTTGCTGCGGGTGGAAAGCCGTGCGGGCCATGGCGCGGGCAAGCCGATCGATAAGCTGATCGACGAATATGCCGACAGCTATGCATTTCTGGCGTCATTCACGGGTTTGCAGATCAAGGCCGATCCGCGATAATCGTTCAGCCGCGCGACAGCCGGACGCGGATAGAGACCGTTTGACCGCAGGAGATAGACGCATGGGCAAAACGCGCTGGATGGCAGGATCGCTGGTGGGGCTGGCGCTGCTGGTGGGCAGCATCGCCCCGGCGCAGGCGCGTCCGCGCTATGATCGTGGCCACGATCGGGGCTGGAGCCATCACCATCGTGATCGTGGCAATGGTTTCGGCTTTGGCGATGCCGTCGGGGTCGCAGCGCTGATCGGCGCGGTGGCGATCGTCGCCTCCTCCATGTCGAAGGACAAGAAGGCAGCGCGCAACAGCGGCGATGCCGCACCACCGCCTGCCAACCGCACTGATTATGGCGCGGATGTCAGACGCGACGATGATTTTTCCGATGTTGCCGCGGCCAATGGCGATCAGGACCAGATGACCGATGCCTGCGCGGTTGCCGCGCGTGATGAGACGCAGGGACAGAGTGGCGGCTATGCCGAGGTGCGGCGCATGGATGAGCCACGCGCAGTGCAAGACGGCTATAACATCGACGGCGAGGTGGAATCCCGCGCCAGCTATCGCGCCCCGACCGGCACCACCCGCCGCTTCACCTGCACGATCAAGGATGGCCGCGTGGCGCAGGTCTATCTGAGTCGCGATGTCGTGATGCAATAGGCCGCAGCGATGCATCGCCATCCTCCGTCGCGCCATGTCCTGGCCTTTGGCCTGGCGGCGCTTGCGGGGATCGTCGATGCCTTGGGTTTGCTCAAGCTGGGCGGGCTGTTCGTGTCCTTCATGAGCGGCAATTCGACCCGGATGGCAGTCGGCATCGCGACCGAGCCGACGCTGGCATGGGCAGCGATCGGGCTGATCGGCGCATTTGTCGGCGGGGTATTTGCTGGCGCGTTGCTGGCGCGGGCCGCCGGGCGGTGGCGCAAGCAGGCCGTGCTGGGACTGGTGCTGGCGCTGTTGACCATGGCGGCATCGCTTGCCGGATCGGCTGGCGACGGCCTGACCCTGCTGATGGCGGCGGCGATGGGCGCGGTGAACAATGTGTTCCAGCGCAATGGCGAGGTGAGCATTGGCGTCACCTATATGACCGGCGCGCTGGTGAAGCTGGGGCAGGCGCTGGCCAGCGCCGTGACCGGTGGCCCCGCTTTTGGCTGGCTGCCCCATTTATTGCTCTGGCTGGGCCTGGTCGCGGGGGCCGTGGCGGGCGCATTGCTGTTTGGGCGCATGGACCTTGGCGCATTATGGGTCGCTTGCGGCTGGTGCGTGCTGTTGCTGGCGTGGAGCCTCTGGCTGGGACCGCTGCCGCGCGCCGATCGCTTGGCATGACCGCTCAACCGCTCTAGGCGGTGTCCCATGCCCGCCACGCTCCTCCCCCGCCGCAACGCGGCCATTGCCTTCATCCTGGTGACGGCGCTGCTCGACGTGATGTCGATGGGAATCATCATCCCGGTGCTGCCGCAACTCATCGAATCGCTGTCCGGCTCCAGCAGCGCGGCTGGGCTGTGGAATGGCGTGTTCGTCGCGCTGTGGGCGGGGATGCAGTTCATCTGTTCGCCGATCATCGGGTCACTCTCTGACCGGTTCGGGCGGCGGCCCGTCATCCTCGTATCGGTATGTGGGCTCGCGCTCGACTATGTGCTGATGGCGCTCGCACCCAATTTATGGTGGCTGGCGCTGGGACGGATATTGGCCGGTGTCACCTCATCCAGTTTCACCTCGGTCTTTGCCTATATGGCCGACATCACCCAACCCGAAGATCGCGCGCGCGGCTATGGCCTGATCGGCGCAGCGTTCAGCGGCGGCTTTGTCGCCGGGCCGCTGCTCGGCGGCATATTGGGCGAAATTTCGTTGCGCGCGCCTTTCTGGGCGGCGGCGGGGCTGTCGGGACTGGCATTCCTATACGGGCTGATCGTCCTGCCCGAATCGTTGCCACGGGATAAGCGTATGACCTTCTCCTGGAGCCGCGCCAATCCGTTCGGCGCGCTCACCCTGCTGCGGTCCCACCCGGAGCTGTCGAGCTTGGCGATCGTCAATTTCCTGCTCTATTTTGCCCATCATCTCTTCTCCGCCGTGTTCGTTCTCTACGCCGGGGATCGTTATGGCTGGGGGGCGTGGCAGGTTGGCAGTCTGCTCGCCATGGTCGGGTTGCTCGACATGGGCGTGCAGGGCTTGCTGGTCGGGCCCGTAGTGAAAAGGCTGGGCGATCGGGCGACGATGGTGACGGGGCTGGCCTTCGGCGCTGTCGGCATCGCCTGCATGGGGCTGGCGCCGACCGGCTGGCTGTTCGTCGCAGCGATGCTGCCCAATGCGCTGTGGGGGCTGGCAATGCCGACGATCCAGTCACTGATGACGCGGCGCGTGTCCGAATCCGAACAGGGCCAGTTGCAGGGCGCGAACAACAGCGTCGGCAGCATTGCGGGAATCGTATCGCCGCTCTTCTTTGGCGGCGTATATGCGCTGTCGGTCGGCGGCAATCCGACGCTGCCCTACATCGGCAGCGCCTTCCTGATCGCGGCGGGCGTGCTGGGCGGGGCAGCGCTGCTGGGGTGGGCAGCAGGCCGCAGGCTGGACGAGGACGCAGCATAGGTCGCGAAAACTGGACATATCGGGGCCGGGCGACTAACCGGGCGCGAATCCCTTCCACCGCTCGACATAAAGGCGATTCGATGACGCTGCCCCTTCAGGATTCCATCCTTATCGTGGACTTCGGCAGCCAGGTGACCCAGCTCATCGCCCGGCGCGTGCGCGAAGCGGGGGTCTATTCCGAAATCGCCCCGTTCAACAGCGCGGAACAGGCTTTTGCCCGGATGCAGCCCAAGGGCGTGATCCTGTCGGGCGGCCCCTCTTCGGTCATGTGGGACGATTCCCCTCGTGCGCCGCAAGCCATTTTCGATGCGGGCGTGCCGGTGCTGGGCATCTGTTATGGCCAGCAGACGATGATGCAGCAGCTGGGCGGTAATGTCGAAGGCGGCGAGAGCGGCGAGTTCGGTCGCGCCTTCATCGAGGTTAAGAAGCCCTGCGCGCTGTTCGACGGCCTGTGGGTGCCCGGCGAAAAGCATCAGGTGTGGATGAGCCATGGCGACAAGGTGACGCAGCTGGCCGACGGGTTCGAGGTCGTCGCGACCAGCGAGGGCGCACCCTTCGCCGTCACTGCCAATGAAGCCAGGCGCTTCTACGCGACCCAGTTCCACCCCGAAGTCGTCCACACCCCCGATGGGGGCAAGCTGCTCGCCAATTTCGTCCGCCATGTCTGCGGCCTCGCGGGCGACTGGACCATGGCGGAATTTCGGGCGACCAAGATCGCCGAAATTCGCGCACAGGTGGGCGAAGGCCGGGTGATTTGCGGCCTGTCGGGTGGCGTTGACAGCGCGGTCGCGGCCGTGCTGATCCACGAGGCGATCGGCGATCAACTGACCTGTGTGTTCGTCGATCATGGCCTGATGCGGCTGGGCGAGGCCGAGCAGGTCGTCACCCTGTTCCGCGAACATTATGGCATCAAACTGGTCCATGTGAATGCCGAGGATCGATTCCTGGGCGGCCTTGCTGGCCTCACGGACCCGGAAAAGAAGCGCAAGTTCATCGGCGGTGAATTTATCGCGGTGTTCGAAGAGGAAGCCGCGAAGATCGGTGGTGCCGATTTCCTGGCACAGGGGACGCTCTATCCCGATGTGATCGAGAGCGTGAGCTTCACCGGCGGACCCAGCGTAACGATCAAGTCGCACCATAATGTCGGTGGGCTGCCCGAACGCATGAACATGAAGCTGGTCGAACCGTTGCGCGAACTGTTCAAGGATGAAGTGCGTGTGCTGGGCCGGGAACTGGGCCTGCCGGAGATTTTCGTGGGCCGTCATCCCTTCCCAGGTCCGGGCCTTGCCATCCGCATCCCTGGCGAAGTGACCAAGGAACGCTGCGACATCTTGCGCAAGGCCGATGCGGTCTATCTGGAAGAAATCCGCAATGCGGGCCTCTATGATGCGATCTGGCAGGCCTTTGCCGTGCTGCTCCCCGTCCGCACCGTGGGCGTCATGGGCGACCTGCGCACGTATGACAGCGTTTGCGCCCTGCGCGCCGTCACCTCGACCGATGGCATGACCGCGGACATCTACCCGTTCGATGCCGCTTTCCTCAGCCGCGTCGCGACCCGGATCATTAACGAGGTCAAGGGTATCAACCGGGTGGTCTATGACTATACATCCAAGCCGCCGGGCACGATCGAGTGGGAATGATTTTGACCCCTCCAGAGGGGGCTGAAACTACGCCATTATGCGACGTAAGTGACTGATAAAAAATAGTTTATTATCACGGACATTCAATAACAATCGGTGGGTAGCCTTCGCATCTGTCGCTCAAGCTGACGGTCCCGGCTGCTCTTGTCTCATCGCAAATTGCTCGATACCGTCAGGGTCAACACAGTCCCTGACGGTATTTTTTTTTCCATAACCACTGGAAAAGCAAAGCTTTTTCGGCCGGGAAGGGTGCGTTTTTGGGCTGACGGTATTTTAGTCGCGGAGGTCCCACAATGCTTACGGATGCAGCACTTAAGAACCTGAAATCAAAAGAGAAAGCATACAAGGTCTCGGACCGGGATGGCATGTATGTAAGGGTCACCACTGGCGGGGCTATTTCGTTCCGCTTGGACTACCGTCTGAATGGGCGGCGAGAGACGGTCACTCTCGGACGATACGGCCCATCGGGCATCTCTCTCGCACGAGCACGGGAGAAGTGCATCGACGCCAAGCGGATGGTCGCGGAAGGGCTGTCACCGTCAATCGAGAAGCAGAGGGAGAAACGCCGGATCAAGGAGGCCAAGAGCTTCGGCGAGTTCGGCGAGAAGTGGTTAAAGTTGGCACCCATGGCCGACAGCACACGGGCGATGCGGCGCTCGATCTTCGAGCGAGAGCTGCTCCCGGTGTGGCGAAATCGCTTGTTGAGTGAAATCACCCCTGGCGATCTGCGCGCGCACCTTCGAATTTCTTCCCTATCACTGTATTACCATGAGAAAGTATCTGAAGCGGGGGTTCCGATAAGCGCCGATTAGGACCCTGTAAATATCCTTTTTCGGTGGGTTTCCAAATGGTTGTGCCGCACATAGGCAGGGGACAGTTTTGACGCCGATCCACAGATCGGCACCGGCAATGCGGTCGATGGACGGTAATTTCGCGGTTGACGCCTTGGTTCGCAGTGACTGCTCCTTGGCCTAATCGGCTCGCGCGCGGTATCGAATGTCTTCGATAGGTGGTTTGTGACAAGAAGCCCAAATTATCAAATAGGTTCAAAAGTTTAGCTTCCTGACGTCCCTGCTAGCGGCAGATGATCACGGAAAATATTTTTCGCGTTATAAATCAGATAGATACATGTGCATGGACAATCGAGTGGGAATGAACCGGATGAAGTGACCGTCCGGGGTACGGTCACCCGGTTCATCGGCGGCGCAAGCCGCCGCAGCGGAGGAGAATAGCGTTGGCAGTCGGGCAATTTGGCCACCCCGTCTATCGGGACATGCCGACCACCATTTTCGAGCATATGTCGGCGCTGGCCCGTGAGACGGGGGCGATCAATCTGGGGCAGGGGTTTCCCGACGCGCCGGGACCGGCGGACATTTTGAACGTGGCGGCCGACGCGCTGCTCAGCCGATCCAACCAATATCCGCCGATGGCTGGCCTGCCCGAACTGCGCACGGCGGTGGCGAGCCATTATGCCGCGCATCAGGGGCTGGCCCTGACCGCGCAGGAGGTCATCGTGACATCCGGCGCGACCGAGGCGATTGCCGCGACCCTACTGGCGCTGGTGCAGCCGGGCGACGAAGTGCTGCTGCTGGCCCCGCTCTACGACGCTTATCTGCCGCTGATCGAGCGGGCGGGCGGCGTGGCGAAGGTCGTGCGGCTGACCCCACCGGAATGGCGGATTACGCCAGCAGCGCTGGAGGCGGCGGCGTCGCCACGCACCCGCTTCCTGCTGATGAACAACCCGGTCAATCCAACCGGCATCGTCCTGCGCGAGGAGGAACTGGCAGTGCTGGCGCGTTTCTGCGTCGATCGCGATCTGATCGCCATATGTGACGAGGTGTGGGAGCATCTGACCTATGACGGGGTGCGCCATCATCCGCTGATGGCGCAACCGGGGATGCGCGAGCGGACAGTTAAAATCGGGTCGGCGGGCAAGATTTTCTCGCTCACCGGCTGGAAGGTCGGCTGGATGTGCGCCGCCCCGCCGATCGGGACTTTGCTGGCGCGGGCGCACCAGTTTCTGACCTTCACAACCCCGCCCAACCTGCAATGGGCGGTAGCCAAAGGGCTGGCCAAGCCGGTAGATTGGTTCGACGCGATGCGCGCGGACTATCAGGCGTCGCGCGACCGGCTGGTGGCGGGATTGACAGAGGCGGGATTTGTTCTGCTGCCCGCCCAAGCGACATGGTTTGTCTGCGTCGATCTGCCCGCCAGTGGCATCGCCATGGATGACGTCGCCTTTTGTGAGCGCATCGTTCATGAGGCCGGGGTGGCGGCGATTCCGATCTCCGCTTTCTATCCCGACGAACCCGTGACCCATCTGGTCCGGCTGTGCTTTTCAAAGGCGGACGAAGTGCTGGATGAAGCGGTGGCGCGGCTGGCCGCGTTTCGCCAACGGGCGGTTGCGGCGGGTGGCGAAGGGCGCTAGGTTCCCTTTTCGTTCCAGAAGGGGTGTTCATGGAAATCCTGCCGATCCTGTTGATTGTCGTTGCGCTGTTGATCGGACTGGCGGTCGGCTGGCTGCTGCGCGGCAAGGCGCTTGGCCCCATGATGGCGGAGAAGGCGGAATTGGCGGGTCGGCTGGACCTGACGACCAGCCAGCGCAACGGTGCGATCAGCGAGCTGGCGGTGGAGAAGGAGCGGGTCGCACAGACGGCAGCTGCAGCGCAGCGGCTGGAGGTGGCGCAGGCGGCGCTCTCGCAGCGGCTCGATGCGGTGCAGGCCGAGCGGGAAGCGGCGTTGCGCGAACTGGCGGCGCTCCAGTCCGACACGCAGGCGCGCGCCGAAGCGTTTGAGGCGCAGATCGCGGCGCTCAAGGATGCAAAGGAGCAATTGTCGGCCCAGTTCAGCGAGATTGGCGGCAAGCTGCTGGGCGAGGCGCAAAAGACCTTCCTCGACCGTGCGGACCAGCGTTTTGCCCAGGCGAACGACAAGAGCGAGGCGCAGCTCAAGACCCTCTTGTCGCCGGTGGAAACGACGCTCAAACGCTATGAGGAAGGGTTGCAGCGGGTCGAGAAGGATCGCGTCGGCAGCTACGCCGAATTGCGCGAGGCAGTGAACCAGGTCCAACTGGGGCAGGGGCAGGTGCGCGACGAGACTGCCAAGCTGGTCAACGCGCTGCGTGCCGCGCCCAAGACGCGGGGGCGCTGGGGTGAGCAGCAGTTCAAGAATCTGATCGAGACGGCCGGCCTGTCGCCTTTCGTCGATTTCAGCGAGGAAGTGTCGGTCACGGTCGAGGATGGCCGGCTCAGGCCCGACTTCATCATCCGCCTGCCTGGCGACCAGCAGATGGTCGTGGACGTCAAATGCTCGCTGGTCGCCTATCTAAATGCCGTCGATCAGGTCGATCCGGCGATCCGCGAGGCGCATATGGCCGACCATGCCCGCGCGATGCGGACCCACGCCGACGCGCTGGGGCGCAAGGCCTATTGGGAGCAGTTCGACAAGGCGCCCGATTTCGTCATCATGTATGTGCCGGGCGATAATTTCGTCACCGCCGCGCTGGAAGCGGACATGGACCTGTGGGAACGGGCCGCCAAGAACCGGGTCATCATCTGCGGCCCGGCGACCTTCCTGCCGCTGGCGCGCACGCTGGCGGGGCATTGGCGACAGGCCAAGTTGCAGGATCAGGCGCGGCAGGTCGGTCAGTTGGGCAAGGAACTCTATGAGCGGCTGGCGGCGGCGGCGGCATCACTCAAGAAGCTGGGCAACCGGCTGCATGGCGCGGTGGGCGATTATAACGCCTTTGTCGGCAGCTTTGAAAGCCGGGTGCTGGTGACCGGACGCAAGTTGCGCGACCTTAATATCGAGACGGGCGGCAAGGAGCTGGAAGAGCTGGCACCGGTCGATGCGCTGGTGCGCGATCCTGCGTCTGCGGAAGCACTGCGGGCCTTGCCGGACGCGGTTGAATAAACAAACGGGGGCGGTGGTGTCAGCGCTTCGCCGCCGCTCCACTTGCTGCCCGCACTCCCGCCCGGTTCCGGCGGGCGAGTTCGCGTTTCAGATCCTCCGGGCGCGGGGCGACGAGGAAGCCGAAGCTGACCGTGCCTTCCTTGGTCTCTACCACATGGTGCAGCCGGTGCGCCTGGACGATGCGCTTCATATAGGGGGATCGGGCGACGTAGCGGTTCTTCACCCGCTGGTGGACGATGATGTCGTGGAAGCCCAAATAGATCGCGCCATAGGCGGCGATCCCCGCGCCGCAGGCGGTGGCCAGATTGCCCCAGCCCCATTGCACGCCGCCCAGCAGCAGGATGATCGAGGGCAAAGCGAAGATCACGAAATAGAGATCATTGGCTTCCCAATTCCCCTTGCGCGGGCGGTGGTGACTGGCGTGCAGGAACCAGCCCGGCCCGTGCATCACCCAGCGGTGCATCACATAAGCAAAGCCTTCCATCGCAGCGACGGTCGCGAGAAAGATAAGGACAGGCAGCAGGATCGACATGGCATCCATATAGGCGGGCAGAGGCGACGGCGCGACCCGTAAAGCTACGGTGTGGCCGAAAGGTCGGGGGCAGGCTGCGGCACGGGCGCGGGTGCGGCGTGGATCACCCGCTGCGGATAGGGGATGATGATGCCATTATCCCTGAACAGGTGCCACAGCCGGTTGAGAATGTCCGACTTCACATTGGTGACGCCGCCTTCCGGGTCGCTGATCCACACCAAAATCTCATGATCGACGCGGCTCTCGCCAAAGCCGATCAGCCAGACATTGGGTTCGGGTTCGCGCAGCACCCGCCGGCAATCGAGCGCGGCTGCCGCATGAGGCTTTGCGCCAGTGTCAGGTCGCAATCATAGCCGACTCCTACAGGGATGCGAACGCGGACGTTGCGGTCGGAATAGGACCAGTTCTCCACCTCCTGCGTCATGAGGTTTTCGTTGGGGATCAGATGTTCCTTGCCGTCGCGGGTGATGACGCTGACGGCGCGGACGCCGATCTTGTTCACCCAGCCGAAACTGTCGCCCACCACGATGACGTCGCCCGGCTTGATCGAGCGGTCCATCAGCAGGATGATTCCGGCGATCAGGTTGCCGAAGGTCTTTTGCAGGCCAAAGCCGATGGCGAGGCCCAGCGCGCCGGAAAAGACCGCGAACGCCGTGAGGTCGATGCCGAGCAGATCGACGCCGACAAAGAAGGCGGCGACGATGACCGCGATGGCCGCGAGCTTTTGCGCCAGCAACTTCTGGGTCGGGTCGAAGCCGTCGGTATGGTCGATCGACCGGCCGATCAGCCGGTTGGCGAGGCGCACGAGGGCGAAGAGGGCAACGCAGGTGGCGGCGATCGACAGCAGGCCAAGCAGGGTGATGCGCCGTTTGCCCAGGCTAATGCCGACCGTGTCGAGCATCGCGCCGACCGGGGCAAGGCCGCCGCTGGTGCCGGACACGATGCTGAGGAATAGCAAGAGCGCCAGCGGCAACACGGCCCAGCGCGGGATCGCCAGCGTCCGCAGCGCATAGACGGCGAGCAGCGCGACCGAGAGGCCAAGCCCGATACCCAGGACAAGATGCCCGACCGAATCATGGGGCCAGAAGGCGGTGGCCACGCCGATCAGCAGCGCCGAGAGCGCATAGCGCAGCATCGCCCGCAACCGCTGGGTGAAGGCGGGGGGCGATGAAGCGGGCCAGCCCAGCGGCGGCCAGATGCAGTAGCAGCGCGAGCGCCAGCGCGATCAGCGGATGGATGATGCCGCTATCGTCCGGCACATGGGCCAGCAACCAGTCGATGCCGGGCATCATCCCTAGCCCCCGTCGCGGACGGCGCGGAAGCGGGCGAGACCGGCGGCGAGATCGGCGATCAGGTCGGCGGGATCTTCCAGCCCGATATGGAGGCGGACGGCCGGACCCTGCGCCTGCCAGACCGTGGCGCTGCGGTAGCGGGCCGGGTCGATGGGGAGGGCCAGGCTTTCAAAGCCGCCCCAGCTGTAGCCGATGCCGAAATGGGCGAGACCGTCGATCAGGGCGGCGCGCGCCGCTTCGTCCCCGCCGTTCAGGATGAAGCTGAACAGGCCGGTCGATCCGCTGAAATCCCGTTGCCAGAAAGCGTGGCCGGGGCAATCGGGCACGGCGGGGTGGAGGACGCGGGCGACCTCCGGCTGGTCCTTGAGCCAATGGGCGATGGCAAGTGCGCTGTCCTGATGCTGCTTCAGCCGCACGCCCAGGGTGCGCAGGCCGCGCGAGGCGAGCCAGGCGTCGTCGGGGCTGACCATCTGGCCCAGCAAATAGGCGGTCTGGCGGATTTTGGTAAACCAATGGTCGGTCGCGGTGACGCTGCCCATCATGACGTCGCTATGGCCGACGATATATTTGGTGCAGGCGAGGATGGAGATGTCGACGCCGTGGGACAGGGCCGGAAAATAGAGCGGGGTAGCCCAGGTATTGTCCGCCAGGGTGACGACGCCGTGCTGGCGGGCCAGCGCGGTGAGGGCGGGGATGTCCTGCACTTCGAAGGTCAGGCTACCGGGGCTTTCGAGGAAGAGGGCGCGGACCCGTTGATCGGCTAACCCGACACTGAGCTGGACAATGTCACAGGGATCGTAAAATATCGTTTCGATGCCGTAATTATGCAGCATTTGCGTGCAGAAATTGCGGGTCGGGTCATAGGCACTGTCGACCATCAGCAATTTGTCGCCGGGCTTCAGCACAGCCATCAACGCGCAGGCGATCGCCGCAACGCCCGACGGGAACAGCATCGTGCCCGCCGCGCCCGGCTCCATTTCGGTGAGCGCGTCGGCCAGGCTCCAGGCGGTCGGCGTCCCCTTGCGCCCGTAGAAGAGCCGTTCATGCGTGCTGCTGCCCGCGGCGCGGCGCAGATGAGCGACGTCATCATAGAGGATGGTCGAGGCGCGCCAGACCGGCGGGCTGACAATCGCGCCAGGCTGGCCGGGCATACCGGTCCATTCGGGCTTGCGCCCTGCCTGCGCCAATTTGGTCAGCGGCTTGCGCTTATCTCGATTGTGATCTGCGTCGCTCATGCCGGGCCGGTCGCCTTGGGCGTGGCGGGATCGAAACCCCATTCGGACCAACTGCCGTCGTACAGGGTGACGTCGCGCTGGCCCAGCAGTTCAAGGCCCGCAAGCAGGATGGCGGCGGTGACGCCGCTGCCGCAGGTGGTGATGACCGGGCGGTCGAGATCGATCCCGGCGTTCGTGACGAGTTGGCGCAAATCCTCGCCCTTCTTCATGCTGTTGTCGGGGTTGAACAGTGCGGAGGAGGGCAGGTTGCGCGATCCGGGGATATGGCCCGACGCCATGCCGGGTCGCGGTTCGGCCTCCTCGCCAGTAAAACGGCCTGCGCCTCGCGCGTCGAGGACTTGGGCTTGGTTGGTGGTGAGGTTGGCGATCAAATCGGCCTTGGTGCGGACCTGGCCGGGCGCGCGGCGGGCGACGGCGTTGCCGGGCGTGGGGGTTACGGGGCCGTTTTGCGTCGCGCGTCCTTCGGCGACCCATTTGGGCAGGCCGCCGTCGAGGATCGCGGCGGATGCGCCAAGGCCATAGAGCCGCGCCATCCACCAGCCGCGTGCGGCACTGTGGACGGGGCTGTTGTCATAGACGATGATGCGACTGTCGGTGTTGATGCCCAGCGCCTGCGCGCGCTGCGTCATCAGCGCGTCGGGCGGGATCATGCCGGGGGTCGGATCGTCGGGATCGTTGAGGCTGGGCAAGTCCATATAGGCCGCGCCGGGGATATGGGCGGCCTCAAATTCGGCGCGCGGGTCGCGCGGGGTGCCGGGCAGGAACAGGCTGGCATCCAATATGCACAGGTCCGGCTTGCCCAGTTCAGCGGCCAGCCAGTCGGTCGAAACGAGAATGTCCATGCGATGCCCTCTGGCCTGATTTTCCTATCTGTAGAACGCGCAGGACAGGCAGGAAAGGGGGATCAGGACGGGACCAGTTCACCCGCGGCGCGGGTGGCGGCGCGGCGATATTGGCGCGGTCCCTGGTCGAGGCGGAAGGGGGCGAGTCTTTCGGCGGGCGGCTCCTGTTCCTGCCCCATTATGAAGGCACGGGCGGTGCGGCCATGGCCCAAAGGTTCGGCCTCCTCTGGTCCCCAGCGATAGCTGGCGTCGAAGGCGGCGAGCGGGATCAGCAGGCTGCGCTGGCCTATCGTCACCGGCACGATCTGGTCGGGCATCAGCCGCAATTCGCCGGTCAGCCGCCTTGTCTCGCCGGGCATGATCGACACGGCGGCATGAAGCGGCAAGCCGCTCTGCTGGGCGAAGAAGCTCTGAAGCAAGGCCTGCTGCTCTGCGCCTGCATTGCCGATAATGCCGCGCACCAGCACATCCTGCGCCGGGGTGTCGCCGCGATTGTGGAGCAGTAGCGTATAGCCGACCGTCATGCCCATCAGCGAATAGCGTGCCTGGGCGAGGTCCAGCGCCATGTCGAGCCAGGGGCGGTCGGGCGCGTCGGGGATGGCGAATACGGGCGCAGGTTCAGGCGTTGGCGCAGGTTTGGGCGGGGCTGGAACGGGGACCGGCGCGGGCGGCGCAATCTCGACGTCGGCTTCGTCCTTCGCGGGCTGGCGACGGCGGCGCAACAGGAGGGCTGCGACGATCGCCAGCAGCGCGAGCGCACCCCCGATGATCCAGGGCCAGGGGGTGGCGTCGGTCGGTGCTGGTGAGAGTGGCGCTTCCTGTGGCGCAGAAGAGGCAGGGGTGGGGGCAGGTTCAGCTACGGGTTGAGCCTGCGGCGCGGTGACCGGGCTGCTTTGATTGTCGGGGGCTGCGCGTTCCGCTTCTGCTGTCGGGCGTGGGGCTGGCCGTGCCGGGGCGGCGCGTGGCGTGGGCGCTGGCGCGGCGCGCTGCGCCGGGGCTTGTGGCGCAGGCTGGGCAGGCGAAGGTGTGGGCGTCGGCCTCACCGTCGGCGCTACCACCGGCGGAGGCGCGGTAGTCGTCGCAGGCGCGCGGAACACGTCCAGTTCCGGGCCTTGCTGGCGGGGATTGGCGGGCTGCGGCGCGGAGGCGGGCGGCAGAGTGAATACCGGTGCGGCCTCCTCCGTCTGCTGGGCATGAACGGGCAGCGCAAGCAGCAATGGCGCGGCGAACAGAAACGAACGATGATACCCCATGGGTCGAGCCAAGGCACAAGAGCGGCTGAACCGCAAGTGAACAATGAGAAGCCGATGACACCAGCCGTGCAATCGCGTAGGGGAGCGGCATGACCGACCCTGCCTTGACCCCGCTCCATCTGGGCCAGACCAGCGCCCTGCCCACCCGCCCGGAAGAGGCGGTGCTGGACTATGTCCCCAACCCCCGGCCCGGCCGCAACTATCTGGTGCGCTTTGCCGTACCGGAATTTACCTCGCTCTGTCCGGTGACCGGCCAGCCCGATTTCGCCCATCTGGTGATCGACTATGCGCCCGGCGACACGATCGTCGAATCCAAGTCGCTGAAACTGTTTCTGGGCTCGTTCCGCAACCACGCCTCCTTTCATGAAGATTGCACCGTGGGCATCGGCGAACGGCTGTTTACCGAGATGAAGCCGGTGTGGCTGCGTATCGGCGGCTATTGGTATCCGCGCGGTGGGATTCCGATCGACGTGTTCTGGCAATCGGGCGCGCCGCCGCAGGATTTGTGGCTGCCCGCGCAGGATGTGCCGGGCTATCGCGGGCGGGGGTAAAATCCCTCCGTGTTGGGTGGCAACGCCATCCTTCCTGTTTGACGAACGCACAACAGGGTTCGACCAGCGACATTGAGATACCATATCATTGCGTGACCGATGCAGCGAAACGGGTTATTCCGCGTTCATCACGGTGCCGGTCCGATCGGACCCAAGCCTGCCTGACGTGTCGGAGTCTGAAACCCTATGTCGCTTGCCAAAATCCTGCCGCTGCTGATCGCAGCCGCGCCCATCGCCCTTGCCACGCCTGCGCTGGCGCAGTCCGGTCCCGCTGCTGGCATCACCACCCAATTGCCGCGCGGTGCCGTGCCCAGCCATTATGCGATCGAGGTGACGCCTGACGCGGCGAACCTCAAATTCACCGGCAAGGTGACGATCGACGTCACCGTCAGCACGGCGATGCCTGCTCTGGTTCTCAACGCCGCAGACCTGACTTTTGGCGATGTCATGCTGACCCCGGCCAAGGGCAAGGCGATCAAGGGCAGCGCCAAGGTGGATACCGATGCGCAGACGGTAACGCTGGACTTCGGCAAGCCGCTGGCGCCGGGCCAATATAAGCTCGCCATCGCCTATGCAGGCGTCATCAACACGCAGGCGAACGGGCTGTTCGCACTCGACTATACCAATAATGAGGGTCAGGCGAAGCGCGCCCTGTTCACCCAGTTCGAGGCACCCGATGCGCGCCGTTTCGTGCCGAGCTGGGACGAGCCAAGCTATAAGGCGACGTTCGATCTGAGCGCGATCATCCCGACGGGCGAACTGGCGGTCGGCAACATGCCGGTCAAGACGACCAAGGATCTGGGCAGTGGCAAGACCCAGGTGACGTTCGGCACGTCCCCAAAAATGTCGTCCTACCTGCTCTTCTTTGGCCTTGGCGAACTGGAGCGCGCGACCAAGATGTCGGGCGCGACCGAAGTGGGCGTGATCACCGGCAAGGGCAATAGCGGCAAGGCGGCGCTGGCGCTGGATGCGTCGGTTAACATCCTGCCCTATTTCAACGATTATTTCGGTACCCCCTATCCGCTGCCCAAGCTGGATAATGTCGCAGGGCCGGGCCAGAGCCAGTTTTTCAGCGCGATGGAAAATTGGGGCGCGATCTTCACCTTCGAGCGCGCGCTGCTGGTCGACCCCCGTTTCACATCCGAAGCGACGAAGCGCCGCATCTACGAAACCGTCGCGCATGAAATGGCGCACCAATGGTTCGGCGATCTGGTCACCATGGCCTGGTGGGACGATCTGTGGCTGAACGAGGGTTTCGCCAGCTGGATGGCGACCAAGGTGACCGACAAGCTGCAACCCTACTGGGAAATGCTGCTGACCCGCGTGGACGGGCGCGAGGCGGCGATGAGCCTCGATTCGCTCGCCACCACCCATGCGGTGGTGCAGAAAATCACCACCGTCGATCAGGTCAATCAGGCATTCGACGCCATCACCTATCAGAAGGGTGAGGCAGTCATCACCATGCTGGAAGGCTTTGCTGGCGAGGATGTATGGAAGAACGGCATCCGCAGCTATATGAAGGCGCACGCCTATGGCAACACGGTGACCGACGACCTGTGGAAGGCGGTCGAGGGCGCGGGGGCCAAGGGGCTGGTGAGCATCGCCCATGATTTTACCAGCCAGCCAGGCATCCCATTGGTGACGGTCGAGAGCGCCCAATGTCAGGGCGGGCAGACGGTGCTGAACCTGAGCCAGGGTGAATATAGCCGCGATGCCAAGGGCAAGACGCCGCTCAAATGGAATGTGCCGGTGATGGCGCAGACCATTGGTGGCGCGCCGCAGCGGCTGATTTTGCAGGGCAAGGGGCAGATGGTGCTACCGGGCTGCGGTGCTTATGTCGTCAATGCCGGGCAGACGGGCTATTATCGCTCGCTCTACCCCGCCGCGAATGTGCAGGCACTGGCGAAGGATTTTACCAAGCTGGCGTCGATCGACCAGACCGGATTGCTAGCGGATAATTTCCAGCTGGGGCTGGGCGGCTATCAGCCGATCGGGCTGGCGCTGGACCTGATCGACGCGGTGCCGGTTTCGGCCAGCCCCGCCGTGCTGGCAGAGGTGCCGGGCTATCTCGACAGTGCCTATGCCATGCTGGAAAGCGACAAGGCGGCACAGGCCAAGGTCGCGGCCTATACGTCGGCAAAGCTGACCCCGGCGCTGAGCGCGATCGGCTATGACGCCAAGTCGGGCGAGGGCGCGCAGGTGCCGGTGCTGCGCTCCGCGCTGGTATCGACGCTGGGCGATATGGGCGACAAGGCGGTGGTGGCGGAGGCCAACCGGCGCTTTGCCGCGCTGGCGAGCGACCCTGCCGCGCTCGACGGGCCGCTGCGCAATGTGTGGCTGGCGATCATCGCGAAGAACGCTGATCAGGCAACCTGGGACAAGCTGCGCGCGATGGCCAAGGGGGCGAAGAGCGATCTGGAAAAGAGCAGCCTGTTCGCGCTGCTGGGCGCGGCGAAGGATGAAGGGCTGGGCGCCAAGGCGCTCGATCTCGCCCTGACCGACGAGCCGGGCAAGACCACCAGCGCGGCGATCATCGCGCAGGTGGGGGCGGAGCATCCGATGCTGGCGGTCGACTACGTGCTGGCGCACCGGGCGCAATATGAGGCGCTGATCGACGTGTCGGCGCGCAGCCAGGCACTGGCGCGGCTGGGCGGCGGATCGGCCGACCCGGCGATGGCGACCAAGCTGGACGCCTATGCGACCCAATATCTGACGCCTGAATCGCGCAAGGTGGTGGATCGTTCGATCGCTGCGATCAAGACGCGGATCGAGACGCGCAGCCGGTTGAAGGCACCGCTGGCGGCCTGGTTTGCGGGGCAAAAGTAAAAGTTGATCGCTCCCCTCCCGCTTGTGGAAGGGGTCGGGGGAGGGCGTGTTACAGCCCCTCCCCTAACCCCTCCCTGAAGGGAGGGGCATTATAAACCCAGCGCCTTCACAATATCGTCCCACGCGACCAGCTTGAAATTCTGCGCCGCTGCCGCGTTGTGGCCGTCCTGCGCGATGAACAGGCCGCCGGGGAATTGCGGGCCGAAATCGCCGAGCATCAGGTCGATGCCGTCGGTTTCTTCCGATCCGCCAATCGTGCCATCGACCACGCGGAAGCGACCGACATAGGCGTCGTCGGAGAGGCGATAGGCGACATAGGCATTGTCGCCCTGACTGGAGACGAGGACATAGCCGTCCTTCTCGCCCATGGGCGCGATGGCGACGCCTTCGGCATCCATGACCAGATTCTTGCCGTCCGCCGCCGCGATCTGCACCGCCGTCGTCGGGCCTGTCGCGCGGGCGTCGAAGCGCCAGAGGCCGACATCTTCCTCTGCGACATAGAGACGTGCCGTGCGGTCATCGACGGCGCAGCCTTCCGACTGGGTGCCCAGTTTCAGGGTGCGGACGATGCGGCCCGTGGGTGTCGCCCCGGACATGTCGAGCGCGACCTGATTGATCGTGCCGTCCTTCAGCACGATGAAGGCGTAGAGACCCGCAGCGTCCGAACCCATGCAGATGCCATAGGCCTCGCCAGCGCCGCCATCGACCTTGCCCAGCGCGGTCAGCTTGGCGGTCGCGGGGTCGAGCCGGAACAGGGCGATCTTCGCACTGATGATGGCGTTGCGGTCGCTGGCGGCGACCAGGATGCCGCGCTGGCCGTTGATGGTCACTCCGTCCTTCAGATCGACATTATTGACCCGGCCCGCGTCCAGAAAGTCGCGCACCTTGCCGTCCAGACCATAGACGTAGAGGCCCGCTTTCTTGTCGGTCCCCACGATCAGGCTGGCGGCCGGGTCAACCGCGTTGCGCCAGATTGCGGGATCGTCCGCCGCATCGGCATTGGTGGTGCCGACCGGGGTGGTTTCGCCGCGCGCAGTTACGGAGGCAGCTGGCGTTGCATTGGCGATGCGAACAGCGACAGGTATTTCGGTTTCAACAGTGGTGCAGGCCGACAATGTAATAAAAGTGAAACAGAAAATCATCGAACTGTAATATTTATTTCGCGATATAGTCACCAACGCCTCCTAGCGGCCCATTCAGACGGGCTAGATACAAGAGATAGTCCGATCGTCAATGTATCTGTTAAATGACAGGGGGACTATATGGTCGCGAATAAGTGGCTGATGCTGGGTTGTGCTTCGCTTGCACTGATGTCGGCACCCGCCGGTGCGCAGGCACCTGCCGCCGCTGATGATGTAGCACGGACGGACGGGCCGATCACCCAGGCCGCCGACATCGTCGTCATCGCCGGGATCGGTTATCGTGACCGCACCGACACGCCCGAACCCGTGCTGAAATATGGCACCGACTATTTCCAGCGCTTCGAGCCGCTGACCGCCGGTGATGCGCTCAAGCGCGTCCCTTCGGTCACCTTCCTGTCCGACGTGATCGAAAGCGACGCGCCGCGCCTGCGCGGTCTGCCGCCGGGCTATACCCAGATTTTGATCAATGGCGAGCGCGTCCCCGGATCGTCCGCCGATCGCAGCTTCTTCCTTGACCGCATCCCCGCCGAGCTGATTTCGAGCGTCGAGATCGTCCGCTCCTCTTCCGCGCGCCGCACTGGTGATGCGGTTGCGGGCACGCTCAACATCAACCTGCGCGACGGCTATGAGCTGAATGGCGGCTATGTCCGCGCGGGCGGGCTTTATTATGACGACAAGGAAATCGAGCCGAGTCTGGGTCTGGTTTGGGGCGGTCAGGTCGGTCCGGGTCGTCTGCTGCTGGGCGCGAATTTGCAGGGGCGGCACAACCCCAAGCAGAAGAAGAGCTTGCGCTATGGCGATTCGCCGGAAAATAACGCCGATTACGCCACCGACGATTTCGACAATCGCGAGGATCAGAGCGATACCCGCGATGGCAAGGATTACAGCTTCAACGGCACCTATGAAATCGACGCGGGCGACACCAATTTCAAGCTGAACGGCTTTTTCGTAAAGACCGACCGCACCGAAACCGAGCGCAGCTTCGAATATGACGACGCCACCGCCATCAACGGCCCGGTGCCGACCGGCAATCTGCTGAGCGACAATGCCAATGTCGCAAAGATCGATCAGGAGAATTTCTCGATCGACGGCAAACTCTCGCACCAGTGGGCGGCGGGCAAGACATCGGTGCGCGTGGGTTATGCCCAGTTCATCGAGGACCGCCAGGAAACCGAATATGAGATCGGTTTTGATGTCGATGAGGGCGACGACCCGGAATTTGAGGGCGCGCTGACCAGCACCGCGATCAAGGATCGGGAATTTTCGGTCAAGCTGGACCATGAAGTGCCCTTGAACGACACGATGAAATTCGTGTTCGGCGGCTTCTATCAGAACAAGAATCGCCGCACCGGCATCTTTGCTGCCGAACAGGAAGGCACGGGCAGCTTTGCATGGGACCAGTTCACCCAGAACCCCACCGATCTTGCCACCGGCTTTGACGATGCCGAAGCGATTGATGGCGGCGACAACCGCATCAAGGAACAGCGGCGCGACGGCTTCGCCCTGATCGAAGGGGATAGCGGCAGCCTGAAATGGGAAGCGGGTCTGCGCTATGAACATACCAAGGTTCGCATCAGTGACTTTACGGTCGCGGCGGCGATCGCCGATCAGGAAAGCGATTATGACGCATTTCTGCCGTCAGCCTCGTTCAAATATTCGCTGACCGACCATGACCGCATCATCGGGTCTGTTGCCCGCACGCTGCGCCGCCCGGAATTCAACTATCTGACGCCAGCCGTGCTGGAAGAGGAAGTGGGCGACAGCGATTTGCTGGGCAATCCGCAACTCGGCCCGGAAACAGCCTGGGGCTTCGATATCGGCTATGAACATCGCATGGGGTCGGGCGGCATTTTCGGCGTCAACTTCTTCTATCGTGACGTCAAGGATCTGATCGAGCTGACCAATACCGGCCAAGAAGGGTCGGAAGGCGAAGGCACATTCGTCTATCAGCCGATGAATGTCGGCAACGGCAAGGTTTGGGGCGTGGAATTCGACCTGTCGACCGATCTGGGCTTTGTCGGCCTGCCCAACACCGGCATTTTCGGCAATCTCTCGCTGCTCGACAGCAAGATCACCGACGTGATCGGCGAACGGCGGTTCAACGACCAGTCGAAATATGTCTATAATTTCGGCTTCATCCAGGATTTCCCGCAGGCAGGCGCGGCATTCGGCGCGACCTATCGCAAGCAGGGCAGCGCCTTTGGCCGGGTGATCGCGGAGGAAGTGACCACCACCTATGGCGCGGATCTGGAAATCTTCGTGGAAAAGCGGATCGGCAAGACCTTCACGATCCGCGCGGTCGGGTCCAACCTGCTGAACGGCGCCAAGCGCGAGACGTTCAACAAGTTCGACAATCTGGCCGACCAGATCGACCGCGATTTCGACGAATATGAGCTGGAAAGCGAAAAGGCCGGACCGGTGTTCCAGATCATGGCGCGCTACGCCTTTTGATCTTCGGTCTGCTTCTGGAAAACGGGGAAGGGGGCTGCGGCGGACGCAGCCCCCTTTTTTACGTCAGGCGGCGGTGTTGAGATAGGCGGCGACGGCATCGACGCTGTCGCCCACCGTATCGACCGCTTCCTCCAGTTCCTCGCGCGAGACGTCGAACCGGCGCGTCCAATAATTGACGGCGTCGGCATCATCCAGGCAGACGTGGCTGGCCTCTGGCGGCCCTGCCCGGCTTTGGTCTTGGTTCATCGTTGCGCCCGTCTGCTGAGTCTTCTTACAGCATCAGCAATGCACAAATGGCGATGTGTGTCCGCTTCCCTTTAGGACAGGGGCGCCGAAGCCCAACGGCGCAGCTTGGCGTAGAGGCCGCCGATCACCAGCGCGAAGATGAGGATGGAGAGCGGCACCGCCCAATGGCTTTCCCCGACCAGCGCCAGCGGAGCGTCGCTGTCGGTCGCTGCGACGATCCCGGCGAAGGCGACGCCGAACAGGCTTTCGCCCACGATGAAGCCGGTGGCCATCAGCACGCCCATCCGCTCGGCAAATTCGGGGTGCGACTGGCGCAGCGCCCAGCGGTTGTAGAGATGGCCGATCACCGCGCCGACCGGGATCAGCAGGGTGAGCGCCATCGGCAGATAGATGCCCATGCCGACCGCCAGCGGCGGCAGGCGCAGCTTGCCCGCCTTGCCCAGCAGTTCATCGACCAGCACCACGACCGCGCCGATGCCAGCACCGATGCCGATCAGCCCCCAGTCGAGATCGCCGCCCAGCACGCCCTTGGCCAGCGCAGAGATGAGCGCGGCCTGCGGGGCGGGCAGGGCGTTGGGTCCGGCACCCGGCGCGCCAGCAAAACCGAAGGCGCTATTGAGCAGGTCCAGCACCGGCGGGATCACCAGCGCGCCGAACAGCACGCCCAGGATCAGCGCGATCTGCTGCTTCCACGGGGTCGCACCGACCAGCTGGCCGGTTTTAAGGTCCTGGAGATTGTCGTTGGAAATGGTGGCGATGCCGAACACGATGGCGGTGGTGAACAGCGCATAGGCGACCAGTGCCTGACTGCGATCCGGGTCGCCGCCCGATCCGTAAATCGCCGCCAGCATGAGCGACGCGCCCAGTACGGCGAGGATGCCGACGCCCGAAATCGGGCTGTTCGACGCGCCGATCAGGCCCGCCATATAGCCGCAGACCGATGCGATGACGATGCCCGCAACCAGCACATAGGCGAGCGTCAGCGCGATCACCGGAATGGGATTGGCTGCGATCGGGCCGCCCTGTGCGAAAATCCAGAGCAGCACGCCGATCGGCAGCATCGACGCGACGATGGTGCCGCCAACAATGCCGATCGGCAGATCGCGCTCGGTCAGTTCGAGCAGACCCGCATTGCCCGCCTTGCGCGTGGCGTTGGCGACGAGGGCCGAGCGGATGCCGCTGACGATCGGGCCGAGAATTTTGAGCAGGGTCCAGATTGCCGCGACGCCGATCGTGCCTGCGCCGATGAAGCGCGCCTTCATGCGGAAGGTGGTGCCGACCAGCTCAGCCAGGTCAGCCCCCGCAGGGACCGGCGTGGTCAGATAGGGGACGATGCCGACCCAGCTGATCAGCAGGCCCACGAACATCGCAACGCCAACCGACAGGCCGACCAGATGACCCACGCCGATCAGCGCCATGGAGAAGCTGGTCGACATCGACGTCGCGCCCGCGCCTAATTTGAAGAAGGTGGCGGCTTCCTCGGCCAGCAGCTTGGTCTTGGCGATAATGGAGAAGGCGGCGGCGGCGAGCGCGCTCAGCAGGATGGCGGACAGGCCGCGCTTATTCTCTTCTTCGCCCAGGCGCGATCCCGCCCCGACTTTCAGCACTTCGGCGGCAGCGACGCCTTCGGGATAGGGCAGGTCGGATCCGGTAACGAGCGCGCGGCGCAGCGGCACCGAATACATGACCCCCAATATGCCGCCCAGCGCGATGGTGCAGGCGGAAAGCCAGTAGGGGAAGCCCTGCCACCAGCCGATGATGACGAGGCCGGGCAGCACGAAGATGATCGCGGACAAGGTGCCCGCTGCCGATGCGATGGTCTGGACGATATTATTTTCCAGAATCGTGCCGGTGGCAAACAGCCGCAGCACCGCCATGGAGATGACCGCGGCGGGAATCGAGGTCGCGAAGGTCAGGCCGATCTTGAGGCCCAGATAGACGTTGGCGGCGGTGAAGATCAGGGTGATGAGCGCGCCGAGGATGACCCCGCGCAGCGTCAGTTCGGCCATCGCGCTGGCCTGTGCCTTCTCCATTGTCACCCTGAATCCCCTTGGCTTGGCGCTTGTCGTTGGAACTTGTAATAATGTTGCTTGGTTTTGGATCAATCGGAAAGTGCGATCGGGCGGTTTATGACGCCTTTCTTGTCGCGCCCGCACCAGGCGCGACGCGATCGAGCCAATTGTCGATCAGCTGTGTCCAGCGCTGATAGCCCCGTGGGTTCATGTGCAGCCCGTCGGGGCGAAAAAGCGACGCGTCGGGCAGGCCGTCGCGCGCCAGCAGCACGCTGCCGACATCAAGATAGGTGAAGCGATCCGCCCCGGCGCGCTCGGCAATCGCCTGGTTGACCGCCGCCATTTTGGGCCACAGCGTCCAGCGGATCGGGCTGGGCTTCAAAGACAGGAAAGCGATCGGCGCGCGGGGATAATCGGTGCGCAGCCGCTTGAGCAGGGTCAATATATCGTCGGCCACCTTGTCGGGACTCGCGCCTGCGGCCAGATCATTTTCGCCGACATAGATGACGATCGTGCGAGGCTGGATCGGCGGCAGCAGGCGGCGATAATGGCGCAGCACATCGGGCGTGCTGGCCCCGCCAAAGCCGCGATTGACGGTGGGAATGTCGGTAAAGCTGGCCGCTATGTCCCACAGGCGGATGCTGCTACTGCCCAGGAACAGGGTCGCGCCGTCCACTGGCGGGCTGGCGGCATTGGCTTTGGCAAAGGCCTCAATTTCCCGTGCGAAGGGGAAGGCCGGGTCGGCATTGGGCGGCCGGTCCTGCGCCTGCGCGCCGCCCACGCCGGGCAGCGCGAGCGCCAGCAGCAGGGCTGCGATCGCCCTAGTGGGGTGGAATTGAAATTCGCCTGCTTTTGCGGCAGGTGCCGGATCGAATTTCAATTCCATAAACCCCACTAGAGTCAGATACTTCTAGTGACCCTTTTGAATCTGAAGTCCGCTCAGACCTTTACTCAAAATGTGGCAGACTTCAGATTCGGGTCACTAGTGGCGATGGAGCGGGCGCAGGCGATATTTGCCGTCCGCATAGGCACCGAACATGCCGGTAATGGCGGGATGATCGACCGGCTCGTCGCTGTCGTCGGTGACCAGATTCTGCTGGCTGACATAGGCGACATAGCTGGATTCGCCATTTTCGGCGAGCAGATGGTAGAAGGGCTGTTCCTTGTCCGGTCGCGCATGTTCGGGGATGGCGTCATACCATTCCTCGCTATTGGCGAACACCGGATCGATATCGAACACGACGCCGCGAAAGCCGAACAGGCGGTGTTTGACGACGTCGCCAATGCTGAAGCGGGCATGGACAATCGGCGGGGCGGTGACGCCAGTGCCGAAAATCTGAATCGTGTCTCTCATATGTCCAATTTAGGACTGTTCGCCTGTCACACAAGAAAAATACCGACAAGGCTGCTTGGCAAGGCGGGAATCATTCGCTAATGGCCGCGCTCGACCCGGTTGGGACGGGCTTTTCCTATGCGAAAAGCCGCATGTCCCGGCCTTCTGCGGAGAGGTGGCAGAGTGGTCGAATGCACCGCACTCGAAATGCGGCGTGCCGGTGACGGTACCCAGGGTTCGAATCCCTGCCTCTCCGCCAGTTTCCTATCAAGCCATTGCTGCAAGGGGAATATTGCACGATAGGGATGATGGTCCCCATGTCGTCGCTCCCCATCCTCTACAGCTTCCGCCGCTGCCCCTATGCGATCCGCGCGCGGCTGGCTTTGCTGGTGAGCGGGCAGGCGGTCCTGCTGCGCGAAGTCGTGTTGCGCGACAAGCCGGATGCGCTGCGGCAGGCATCGCCCAAGGCGACAGTGCCGGTGCTGGTGTTGCCCGACGGGCAGGTGATCGATCAGAGTCTGGACATCATGCGCTGGGCGCTGGGCCGGTCCGACCCGGAGGGGTGGCTGATGCGCGACGATGCCGGACTGGTCGCGGCCAATGACGGCCCGTTCAAGGCGCATCTGGACCGCACCAAATATCCCGACCGCCATGGCAGCGATCCGGCGGTCCATCGCGCCGTGGCGCTTGACTGGTTGCATAGGCTCGACCGGCGATTGGGCGGCAGCGACCAGCTATGCGGTGCGACGCGGGGGCTGGCCGACATGGCGATTGTCCCCTTCGTTCGCCAGTTTGCGTCGATCGACCCGGCCTGGTTTACGGCGCAGGCGCTGCCCCATTTGCGCCGCTGGCTCGACGGCCATTTGCAAAGCCCCCTGTTCGCCGCCGCCATGCTGCGCATCGCGCCTTGGCGCGAAGGCGACGCGCCGGTGGTTTTTGCGCCCGCAAAGGAAGCGCCCGGCGATTTCTGACTTTTACGCGAAATATTTGCAGATAATTCGGATAAAACCCTAACTGCTGGCAAAATATTCAGCACGCTTTAATAAAATGCCGTAAAAAACCTCGTTTTTCCGGGATTTTTTCAAACTGGCACGCCTCCTGCAAAGCTGTTGGCATGATCCAAAACGGATCGCCAATCATTGTTCAGGGAAGGACATTTATCATGAAGACCATCGCTTTCGCCGCCGCCGTTGTCGCCGCCACCCTCGCCGTTTCGGCTGCCAGCACACCGGCTTTCGCTGAGGCGCATGGCAGCTTTGGCAAGGCCAAGGTGACCTATGACGCCAAGACCGACCGCTATTGCTTCCGCGAAACCGTGACCGGTTCGCTGGTCCCCGTGACCCAGTGCCAGTCGAAGGCCGAATGGGCGCGCAACGGCCTGACCATCAGCCGCAAGTCGAGCGTCCAACTGGCCCAGCGCTGATGCTATCGCAGGCACCCGCTCCCGGGGAGCGGGCCCTGCCCGTAATGGAGACGGGTGGCCGGTCCTGCCAGACCGGCCTGACCCGATTCCGGCGACCATCGCCTCCGATACCCATTATGCCCCAATATCCGTCAGTTTCAGGCGATAGCCGATCCCCGGTTCGTTGCAGATGATCTGCGGTCGTTGCGGGTCTGCCTCCAGCTTCTGTCGCAGGGTGCGGACCAAAACGCGCAGATATTCGACATGATGGGCATATTCGTTGGGCCAGACCTGATCCATGATCTGCTTGTGGGTGATCACCCGGCCGGGAAAGCGGGCCAACTGGGCCAGCACCCCATATTCCTTGGGCGTCAGATGGATTTCCTGTCCGTCGCGCGTCACGACATGGGCCAGCAGGTCGATGACGATATTACCGGCCTGCAACTGCGCCGCGCCGCCTTCGCGGGCCACCCGGTTGCGCAGCGCCACCCGCACCCGCGCCAGCAGTTCATCGGTGTCGAACGGCTTGGTCAGATAATCGTCCGCGCCAAGATCGAGCGCCGCGACCTTCTCGTCCGTGCCGTCGCGCGCCGACAGGATGATCAGTGTCGTGTCCGTCTCCTTCTTGATTAGCGGCACCAGTTCCAGCCCATCGCGATCGGGCAGGCCGAGATCCAGGAGGGTTATCGCAGGACGCACCCGGCGCAACGCCTCCATCCCCTCCCGCGCGGTCGCGGCTTCCACCGTGTCATAATCCGCGCGGGTCAACGCGGCCTGGACCAGGCGGCGGATCTGCGGTTCGTCGTCGATGATGAGCAGGCAGTGGCGCAGGGTCATGGATGGTTTCCGTCAACGGGGGGATCGGACAGGATGAGCGGCTGGGGCAGTGTCAGGGTGAAGCAGGCACCAACCGGATCGGTCAAGGCCGGATCTGTCATTGTGCGTGCTGCAACGCTCATGCCTATGACTTGGGGGAACGCCTCGACGATGGCATGGCCGCGGCGCACCTCTGCACAAAAGCATTTCTGTCCTGCTCCCCAGCATTGCTTGAGCGACGTTTGTCTATAGGATCGATAGATAAGCTGCATGAGTCGGCGCGGAGGATGCATGATCGAACGGCAGGGACAGGATGGGCGCTTTGCCCGGTTGCGGGCGCGACTGGCGCAGGCGCTGTTGCGCGAACCCACTGTGGTTCTGCTGGAACGGGACGCTGACGCCTTCATGTTGGGGCGCGGTCAGGGCGACCGGACCGGCCAACCGTTTGAAGCGATCCGCTGACCCCTTCGCAACCGCAATATCCACCCTATATTGCGCCGGTCTTTCACGTTCATGCAAGGAGCCTTCATGGCCACGAACCCCCGCATCGTGACCCGCGCGGTCGATCCGCTGTTTCTGGAACGCTGGTCGCCACGCGCTTTTGACAGCTCGCCAATCCCGCAGGCGGACCTTGACACGCTGTTCGATGCGGCCCGCTGGGCGCCGTCGGCATTTAATTATCAGCCCTGGCGGTTTCTCTATGCCCATCGCGACAGCGCGGACTGGAGCCGGTTTCTGGGCGTCCTGCTGCCATTCAACCAGAGCTGGGTGCAACATGCCGGCGCGCTGGTCTATGTCCTGTCCGACACGCTGACTGCCGCGCCGGGATCGGATGATTTCAAGCCGTCGCACAGCCACAGTTTCGATGCAGGCGCTGCCTGGGCCTTGCTGGCGCTGCAGGCGACCCGGCTGGGCTATCATACCCATGCGATGAGCGGGGTCGATTTCGACGCCGCCCGCACCGAACTGGCCGTGCCGGGCCGTTTCCGTATCGAGGCGGCAGTGGCGATCGGGCGGATGGGCGACAAGTCGGTGCTGCCCGAAGCCTTGCAGGCGCGCGAAGTGCCAAGCGATCGCAAGGATATCGGAGCGTTCGCCCGACCGGGCAATTTCGTGGATTAAGTTTTTTTGAGAATGTGCCTTTGCACATTCTGCCGCACCGGCCCGCTCCCCCACCCGGCCACCCACAATATACTGCCGTTGGGTGGCCGGGTGAGGGAGCGGGCCGGTGCGGTTCTAAAACCTCAACCGGACTCGGCGAGCGGGAGCGTCATATCCTGCGCGACCCGTGCGCCGAGCATCCGGCCGGACAGCCAGGCCAGTTCCACGCGCGGCCCCAGCAGCCAGTCGCCGCACGCGCCCAGCCGGATATGATCGTTCCAAAGCGCGCCATTGTCGGTGCCGCGCGTCATGGCAAAGCGCCAGCGATGCGCGGTCAGGTGCGCCACGGGCGGTAATCCTGCGCCACCAGTCATTTGCCCCAGCGCATCGAGCAGCAGCGGACCGATGACGTGCGGACTTTCTTCCAGACGCGCCGCCGACCAGGCACCATTGGCCTGCACAACCCAGGCTTCCGGGCCGTCGCGGCCCGGCTTTGCGCTGTTGCGCGCCGCCCATGACAGGATGCCGCCGCCGCTGACATGATCGACCGGCAGGTCGACCGGCTCATCAAAGGCGATCATTGCGGTCCAGCAGGGTTGCGAGCGGGCCGTCATCGCCACCCGCGCCATCGCCAGATCATGCAGGCCCAATATGGATGCGGCCTGTTCGGACGGCAGCGCGACGATCGCGGCGTCAAACGGCCCTTCCATGCCCGTATCCAGCCGCACCCACCAGCCCGCCGAGTCGCGTTGCAGGCCATGGACATGATGCTGGAAATCGACCTGATGGGCTGTCGCCATATGGCGGATCGGCGCATTCATGGCCGGGTTGCCGATCCAGGCGTCGGCGCCGGCTTCGGGCCAGGGGACGACGACCCCGGCCGCAGCCCAGGCATCGACCTGATCACGGAACAGCGGATCGCGCACGGTAAAATATTGCGCGCCATGGTCGAAACTGGCGGTGCCAGCGGAGGTTTCCACCCGCCGGGTCGACATGCGCCCGCCCGGCCCGCGCCCCTTGTCGAACAGGCGCACGGCAACGCCGTCCTCCGCCAGCCGGTCGGCGCAGGCCAGCCCTGCCATGCCCGCGCCTATGATCGCCAGCGTCACCCTGTCATGCCCCGTTTCAATAGCCCACCGTCAATAGCCCATCAGCGCGAGCAGTTCGCGGCGGCTGGCACGATCGTCCAGGAAACAGCCGAGCAGGCGGCTGGTGACCATGGCAACGCCGGGGGTGCGCACGCCCCGGCCTGTCATGCAGCCATGCTGCGCCTCTATCACCACGGCAACGCCATGGGGCTGAAGATGATCCTGAATGCTCTGCGCGACTTCCGCGGTCAGCCGTTCCTGCACCTGCAACCGCCGGGCAAAGCCGTGCAGCACGCGGGCGAGTTTGGATATGCCTACCACCCGGTCGCGCGGCAGATAGGCGATCGACGCCTTGCCGGTGATCGGCGCCATATGATGTTCGCAATGCGACTGGAACGGAATATCCTTCAGCAGCACGATCTCGTCATAACCGCCCACTTCCTGAAATGTGCGGGACAGATGGCGACCGGGATCTTCCTCATAGCCGGTACAATAGTCGCGCCATGCCCGGCCGACCCGTGCCGGCGTATCGCGCAAGCCTTCGCGTTCCGGGTCGTCCCCGGCCCAGCGAATAAGCGTGCGCACCGCGTCCTGCACGGCCTGCGGCACGAGTGGGCGTCCTTCGTCGTCGAAGGCATAATCGCCAAGATCGCCGGGAATGAAATTCATGGCCTTTCCCTTTCGTTCATCAGGGGCCTGATGCAGCCTGCTTGCGGCAGGCAGGGCATTTGGGGCAACATGCCCAAAGGGGCATCGCATCCGCCGATCGCCTGCCAGTCTGTGAGTGACCATGTCCTTGTCCGAAATGATCGCCAACAGCGCGATCGCCGCCGTGATCAGCAACCCGCGCCTGCCCGACAATCCGATTGTCGAATGCAACGAAGCGTTCATCGCGCTGACCGGCTATACGCGGGATGAGATTGTCGGGCGCAATTGCCGCTTCCTGTCCGGGCCGGACACCGAACCCTGGCTGACCGAAACGATCCGCACCGGCGTGCGCGAACGGCGGCCGGTGCTGGTGGAGATCTTGAATTACCGCAAGGACGGCACGCCGTTCCGCAACGCGGTGATGGTCGCGCCGATCTTTGGCGTGGATGGCGGACTGGACTATTTTCTGGGGTCACAAATGGCGGTGGAAACCCCGGACGCTGCCGGGGCGGAGCGATCGTCCGGCGCGCGTGAACGGATCGCCGCGCTGACATCGCGCCAGCGCGATGTGCTGATCGCGATGGCGGCGGGCAAGCTCAACAAGCAGATCGCCTGGGATCTGGGCCTGACCGAACGCACCGTGAAGATGCACCGCGCAGCGATGCTGAAAGCGCTTGGGGTGCGGACCGGGGCGGAGGGGATCAGGCTGGCGATCGAGGCTGGCTATTAAGGCGCTCAACTAATGTGGGTGCTGCTGGGCATTGCGGTGATCGTTGCGGGTTTCGTACTGCGCTTCAACCCGCTGCTCGTCATCCTGGCGTCAGCGGTCGTCACGGGGATCGCCGCGGGGCTTGATCCGGTCGTCCTCCTCGCCGCCTTTGGCAAGGCGTTTAACGAGGCGCGCTATGTCAGCATAATCTGGATCGTGCTGCCGGTGGTCGGCCTGCTGGAGGCGTTCGGGTTGCAGGAGCGGGCGCGCGGGCTGATCGGGCGGATGCGCGGAGCGACGGTGGGCCGGTTCCTGACCGGCTATCTGCTGGTGCGGCAGGGGCTTGCGGCGGTGGGCCTCACATCGGTGGCGGGTCACGCGCAGACCGTGCGCCCGCTGGTCGCGCCGATCGCGGAGGCTGCCGCTGAACGGCAGGCGGGCGATCTGGACGATGCCGAGCGCGAGAAGGTCAAGGCTATGGCGGCGGCGACCGACAATGTCGGGCTGTTCTTTGGCGAGGATATCTTTCTCGCCATCGGATCGATCCTGCTGATCAAGGGATTGCTGGAGCAATATGGCATCAACCTTGAACCGCTCCAGCTGTCGGTCTGGGCGATCCCGACCGCGATCGCCGCCTTGCTGATCCACGGGTTCAGGTTGTGGCGGCTCGATCGTCGCCTGAACCGGGCGGATCGGCCATGATCACGCTCCACTGGGTCTATGCGCTGGCCGGCGCGATTTTCGCTGCCTTCGCCATTCTGGGCGTGGCCGACAAAAGCAATAAGCGCGCCCGGCGCACCGCTGCCTTCTGGGCGCTACTGGCCTTGTCGATGTGGGCCGGGGATGCGCTGGGCGACCTTGGAAATGGCGTGTTGGTGCTGGGTCTGGTGGGACTGGCTGCATCCGGGCTGGGGCGGGGCAGCGGCGCGGTGGCGGATGCTGTGCGACAGGAACGGGCAGGGCGTTTTGGCAACGGGCTTTTCGCCATCGCGCTGGTCATTCCGGTGACCGCGCTGGTCGGCACGCTGCTGTTCAAGGAGATGCCCGGCTGGGTCGATGGCAAGCAGGCGACGCTCATTGCGCTGGCGCTGGGCGTGCTGATCGCGCTGGTCATGGGGTGCCTGTGGCTGCGCGCGTCGCCGGTCGTGCCGTTGCAACAGGGGCGGCGGCTGATGGATCAGGTCGGCTGGGCAGCGATCCTGCCGCAGATGCTCGCCAGCCTGGGCGCAGTATTCGCGCTCGCCGGGGTGGGTGACGCGGTCGGGGGGCTGGTCAGCCAGGCGATCCCGCAGGGCAGCCTATTGGGCGCAGTGATCGCCTATGGCCTTGGCATGGCGCTCTTCACCATCGTCATGGGCAATGCCTTTGCCGCCTTTCCGGTGATGACCGCCGCGATCGGCGTGCCTTTGCTGATCCGCACCTATCATGGCGATCCCGCGATCGTCTGCGCCATCGGGATGCTGGCGGGCTTCTGCGGCACGCTGCTGACGCCGATGGCGGCCAATTTCAACCTCGTCCCTGCCGCCCTGCTGGAACTCAAGGACAAACATGGCGTCATTAGGCAGCAGGTCGGCACCGCCCTGCCACTGCTCGCCGTCAACATCGCGCTCATCTACTGGCTGGCTTTCCCATGACGCACCTGACCCCCGACATGGCCAATGGCTTTGCCACGCTCACCCTGTCCCATCTGGGGCGGCGTTACCCCTACAAGATGGATCTGGTGCTGGCCGGGCCACAGGATGCGCGCGAACCGGCCGATCATCACCCGATCTTCCACGGCAGTTTCGACTGGCATAGCTGCGTCCATGGCTGGTGGCAGGTGATGCGGCTGCTGCGCCTTTACCCGGACATGCCACAGGCCGCTGCGATCCGGGCGCAGGCCGACGCGATGCTGGTGCCGGACATGGTGGCGGGCGAACTCGCCTTTCTCGCGCGGCCCACCGCGAGCGGTTTCGAGCGCCCCTATGGCTGGGCGTGGGCGCTGGCGCTGCATGGCGAACTGGCGCGGCATGATGCGCCCTGGGCAGCGGCGGTTGAGCCGCTGGCACTGGCGTTCGCGGCGCGCTTCCATGCGTTTCTGCCCAAGCTCACCTATCCATTGCGGGTCGGCACCCATTTCAACATTGCCTTTGCGCTGGTGCTGGCGCTCGAATGGGTCGAGACTCGCGATCCCGCGCTGGTGGCGTTGATCCGCGACCGGGCGCTGCACTGGTTCGGCAAGGATCGCGCCTGTCAGGCGTGGGAGCCGGGCGGCGACGAATTTCTCTCGCCCGCTCTTTGTGAGGCGCTGCTGATGAGCCGCCTGCTGCCGCGCGCCGATTTCGCCGACTGGTTCCACGCCTTCCTGCCCCATCTGGCGCAGGGCGAACCGGCGACCTTGTTCACCCCCGCCACTGTGTCGGATCGAAGCGACGGCAAGATCGCCCATCTCGATGGCTTGAACCTCAGCCGCGCCTGGTGCTGGCGCGCGATTGCCGTGGCGCTGGGACCGGACGACCCGGTTGCGCAGCTGGCGATCGACGCGGCGCAGCGCCACATCGCCGCCAGCCTGCACCATGTCGCAGGCGACTATATGGGCGAACATTGGCTGGCGACGTTCGCGCTTCTGGCGCTGGAATGATCCTCCCCGGCACGGAGAGGTGGCAGCCCGCAGGGCTGACGGAGGGGGCTATCGAGGCGACGCCCCCCGTACCAATCAGTCGCGCAGCAGATCGTTGATCCCGGTCTTGGACCGTGTCTGGGCGTCCACCCGCTTGACGATGACCGCGCAATAGAGGCTGGGGCCGGGGGTGCCGTCGGACAGGGGCTTGCCGGGCAGGCTGCCGGGGACGATCACCGAATAGGGCGGCACTTCGCCCATGAATATTTCGCCGGTCGCGCGGTCGATGATCTTGGTCGACTGGCCGATGAACACGCCCATCGACAGGACCGATCCCTTGCCGATGCGGACGCCTTCTACGACTTCGGACCGCGCGCCGATGAAGCAGTCATCCTCGATGATGACCGGGTCGGCCTGCAACGGTTCCAGCACGCCACCAATACCGACGCCGCCCGATAGATGGACATTCTTGCCGATCTGGGCGCAACTGCCCACCGTCACCCAGGCGTCGACCATCGTGCCTTCATCGACAAACGCGCCTATATTGACGAAGCTGGGCATCAGGATCGCATTCTTGGCGATATGCGCGCCTGCGCGGGCGAACGCACCCGGCACGGCGCGGAAACCGGCGGCGCGGAACTCCGCCTCGCCCCAGCCGGCGAACTTGCTCGGCACCTTGTCCCACCAATAACCGCCACCAGGGCCGTTTTCGATCAGCGCATTGTCGTTAAGGCGGAACGACAGCAGCACGGCCTTCTTGAGCCACTGGTTGACCTGCCAGCCGCCGTCCACCGGCTCGGCAACGCGGGCCTTGCCACTGTCGAGCAGCGCCAGCGCTTCATTGACGGCGTCGCGCACCGGCCCTTGCGTGGTCAGGCTCACATTGGCCCGGTCCTCCCAGGCGGCGTCGATTGTGGTTTGCAGGTCGGTCATGCGCTTTCCCCAAGGATGCTGGCCAGAAAAGGCCTCAGATGGTCAGTCTCAAAATCGATGAAATCAGGATGATGGTCATGTTTGCCCGCTTCGGAGCCATTATTGACCCAGATCGTCGCCATGCCGATCGCCTTGGCGGGCCGCAAATTGCGGGCCATATCCTCGAAAAAGGCGGCGCGGGTCGGATCGACATCATGGACCCGACAGAGTTCGGCATAGCCCGACGGGTCGGGCTTGGGCACATATTGGCAGGCGTGAATGTCGTGGATCTGCTCGAACAGGTCGGAAAGGCCCAGTCTCTCCAGCACGCGCCCCGCATAGGCCGCATCGCCATTGGTAAAGATCAGGCGGCGGCCCGGCAAAGCGGCAATATGGGCGTTGAGATCGGCATCGACGTCCAGCCGGTCCATCGAAATGTCATGGACATAATCGAGGAATTCGCGCGGCTCGATACCATGATGGTGCATAAGCCCCGAAAGGGTGGTGCCATGCTCCATGAAATAACGCTTCTGGGTTTCGCGGGCCGCCATCGAGTCGCATCCCAGCAGCCCCTGGATAAACTCGCCCATCTTCACGTCGATCAGCGCGAACAGGTCCGCCTTCGCCGGATAGAGCGTATTGTCCAGATCGAAGATCCAGGTGTCGACATGGGCCAGATCGCCAAGCATGGCCGCGCCCTAGAGCGATGCGGGGATGAGGGCAAGGCCTCTAACCTTCTCCCCTTGGGGGAGGAGGATACGTAGCCTTGGCCCAACGGGCCCAGGCGAAGTTGGAAGAGGGGGATGTGTCGCTCAACACCCCAGCGGCTCGCTATCATGATAGAAGGCCTGCACCGCCTGCCACGCTTCCTCGGCGCTTTCGACCCAGGTGATGAGGTTGAGGTCAGCGGGGGAAATCACGCCCTCATCGGCCAGCGCCTCGAAATCGACGACGCGGTTCCAGAAGCTCTTGCCGAACAGCAGGATCGGGATCGGCTTCATCTTGCCGGTCTGTATCAGGGTCAGCAGCTCGAACATTTCATCGAACGTGCCAAAGCCGCCGGGGAATACCGCCAGCGCTCGCGCGCGCAGCAGGAAGTGCATCTTGCGCAGCGCAAAATAATGGAACTGGAAACTCAGCTCCGGGGTGACGAAGCGGTTGGGCGCCTGTTCGTGGGGCAGGACGATGTTCATGCCGATCGTGGTCTGGCCGACATCGGCCGCGCCGCGATTGGCCGCCTCCATGATCGAGGGGCCACCGCCTGAACAGACGACGAAGTGGCGGCATCCCGCCTCATTCACCGGATATTGCGCCGCGATACCCGCCAGCTTGCGGGCTTCGTCATAATAATGCGCCTTCTTGCCCAGATTTTCGGCAATCCGCTTCTGTTCCGGCGTGGTGGCGGCGTCGATCCGCGCCTGCACCTGATCGGGTTCGGGGATCCGCGCGGAGCCATAGAAAACGAAGGTCGATTCGATTCGCGCCTCGTCCATCAGCAATTGCGGCTTCAACAGTTCCAGCTGGAAGCGGACCGGGCGCAAATCTTCGCGCAGCAGAAATTCGGTATCCTGAAAGGCCAGCCGATAGGCGCTGCTGCTGGTCTGTGGTGTGTCGATCGCCTTGCGGGCGTCTGCCGCCTCCTGCCGTGCGGGGCGGAATTTGGGTTCTTCAATGTCTTTCTTTGTCATTCGCACCAACTTAGTGCGCGACAATGACAAAGCCAAGTCTGCTACGTTTAGGCAGAAGGAGGCGGCCATTCAGGGCAAGTGTTCCCGCGCAGGCGGGAACCCAGTCCCACGCTCTGAACTGGGTCCCCGCCTGCGCGGGAACACGTCCTTAAGAGGGCTGGTTTTCAGCGGCAAAACCCTCCCTTGCCACCCATGTCGAAATGAAAATGGTCGTGATGGGCCGCGTTATAATCGGGGCTGAGGACGGTGTTGAACCGCTTGCAGGCGCTGGCGTGGACGATTTTCAGGAACTGGCGTGTCTCGCGGTCGCCGCTCCAGCCCTGTTCAACGCTGATCTTGCGGCCGTCGGCGAGGACGAAGGCGGCGATGTCGATCGCGTTGCTATGGGCATGTTCGGACAATTTGCCGCTGCCCGCGATCGGGCGGCAATTATAGGTGCCGAATGTCTCGATCCGCACAATCTCCGTCCCCAATATGGTGCGCGCGGCAGGCTGCACGCCATAACGCGCCCAGGCCGCGAAATTGGCCGCCAGCTGGCAGGTCATCGCGCCAAGGTTGGTCGCAGGCACGCCAAAGTCGATCAGCTTGACGCTCCCCACCGCGCTGCATCCGCCGCCAAATGTCCGGTCGGGCAGCGGGGTATAGGCGATCGCCTGCGCATTGAGTTTTGCCAGACACTGGCGCACTTCCATCGGTGGCGGCGCTGCCGGACGGACGGGCTTGGAGACTCGCGCTACCCGCCCGCGCGGCACCAGATCGCCACCGCACGCGCTCAGCATCATCGCCATCGTCACGGCCAGCGCCGCGCCGCGAAACATCCTCATCGTCATCGCCCGCTCTATCAGGAGCCAGCCATGGTAGCAGGGCAAATCTTGCGGATGGTTAACGGCCCCATCGGTTCGTCCCGTTTTTGCAACCGCCTTGACAGGTCTGCCGAAATCTTTAGGGCGGCCGACGGGCCACGCGGTCCCAACGCCGCGCTGCTCTCTGTAAGGAGAAGCTACATGACTGATTTGACTGCCGTTGACGCCACCGTTGCGCCTGCCGTAAAGCCCGCAACCCTTCCGGCCCGTCCCTTTTTCTCGTCCGGTCCCTGTGCCAAGCCGCCCGGCTGGAGCGCCGCTGCGCTCGCCACCGACTCGCTTGGCCGTTCGCACCGGTCCAAGATCGGCAAGACCCGCCTGGCCTACTGCATCGACCTGATGCGCGAGCTGCTGAACCTGCCTGACACCCACCGTATCGGCATCGTCCCCGGCTCCGACACCGGCGCGTTTGAAATGGCGATGTGGACGATGCTGGGCGCGCGCCCGGTCACGACCATCGCCTGGGAAAGCTTCGGCGAAGGCTGGGTGACGGATGCGGCCAAGCAACTGAAGCTCGACCCCACCGTGATCCGCGCCGACTATGGCCAGCTGCCCGATCTGTCGGCGGTCGATTTCAGCAACGATGTGCTGTTCACCTGGAACGGCACGACGTCGGGCGTCCGCGTGCCGAACGCTGATTTCATCCCCGCAGACCGCGAAGGCCTGACCTTCGCCGACGCGACCAGCGCGGTGTTCGCCTATGCCATCGACTGGGCCAAGATCGACGTCGCCACCTTCTCCTGGCAGAAGGTGCTGGGCGGTGAGGGCGGCCATGGCGTGCTGATCCTCGGCCCCCGCGCGGTCGAACGGCTCGAAAGCTACACCCCCGCCTGGCCGCTGCCCAAGGTTTTCCGGCTCGTTTCCAAGGGCAAGCTGACCGAAGGCGTGTTCAAGGGCGAGACGATCAACACCCCCTCCATGCTGGCGGTCGAGGACGCGATCTTCGCACTGGAATGGGGCAAGTCGATCGGCGGTGCCGCTGGCCTGATCGCCCGCAGCGACGCCAATGCTGCTGCTCTGGACAGAATCGTGGCGGAGCGCGACTGGCTCGGCCATCTCGCGGTTGACGAAGCCTCGCGCTCGAAAACCAGCGTTTGCCTGACCGTCGCGGGGGCCGACGAAGCCTTTATCAAGGCCTTCGCTGGCCTGCTGGAGAAGGAAGGCGCGGCACTCGACATTGCCGGCTATCGCGACGCCCCCGCCGGGCTTCGCATCTGGTGCGGCGCGACCGTCGACACCGCCGACATAGAAGCGCTCGGTCCCTGGCTCGACTGGGCCTACGCGACCGTGAAGGCCGCCGCTTAACATATTGTCTGTTCCCGTTCGCCCTGAGCGAAGTCGAAGGGCTCGGCCGACCGAAAGGGAGGCCACTTCGCTTCGCTCAGTGGATGGCTTCGACTTCGCTCAGCCCGAACGGCTTTCTTATTCCAGAAGGATCAAATCCATGCCCAAAGTCCTTATTTCCGACCAGATGGACCCCCGCGCCGCCGCGATCTTCCGGGAGCGTGGCGTCGAAGTCGATGTCATCACCGGCAAGACCCCCGAAGAGTTGAAGGCGATGATCGGCCAATATGACGGCCTCGCCATTCGCAGCTCGACCAAGGTGACCAAGGACATCCTCGACGCCGCCACCAACCTCAAGGTCATTGGCCGCGCCGGTATCGGCGTCGACAATGTCGACATCCCCTACGCCTCCGCCAAGGGCGTGATCGTCATGAACACCCCGTTCGGCAACTCGATCACCACCGCCGAACATGCCATCGCGCTGATCTTCGCGCTGGCGCGCCAGATTCCCGAAGCCAATGCCCAGACCCAGCAGGGCCTGTGGCCCAAAAACGGCTTCATGGGCGTGGAAGTCACCGGCAAGGTGCTGGGCCTCATTGGTGCGGGCAATATCGGCTCGATCGTCGCCAGCCGCGCGCTGGGTCTGAAAATGAAGGTCGTCGCCTTCGACCCGTTCCTGACGCCCGAACGCGCCGTCGAAATGGGCGTGGAAAAGGCCGATCTCGACACGTTGCTGGCCAAGGCCGACTTCATCACCCTGCACACGCCGCTGACCGACCAGACCCGCAATATCCTGAGCCGCGAAAATCTGGCCAAGACCAAGAAGGGCGTGCGCATCGTCAACTGCGCACGCGGCGGGTTGATCGACGAAGCCGCGCTGAAGGATGCGCTCGATTCGGGCCAGGTCGCGGGTGCCGCGCTTGACGTGTTCCAGACCGAACCGGCCAAGGAATCGCCCTTGTTCGGCACCCCCAACTTCATCTGCACTCCCCATCTGGGCGCGTCGACCGACGAAGCGCAGGTCAATGTCGCGTTGCAGGTCGCCGATCAGCTGTCCGACTATCTGCTCGACGGCGGCATCACCAATGCGCTGAACGTGCCCAGCCTGTCGGCGGAGGAAGCCCCCAAGCTCAAGCCCTATATGGCGATTGCCGAGAAGCTGGGCAGCCTGGTCGGCCAGCTGGAAGGCGACCAGATCACCGGCGTCGCGGTAGAGGTAGAGGGCCATGCCGCCGAACTGAACCAGAAGCCGATCACCGCCGCCGTGCTGGCAGGACTGATGCGCGTCTATTCGGACACGGTGAACATGGTCAACGCCCCCTTCCTGGCCAAGGAACGCGGCCTCGACGTGCGCGAAGTGCGTCATGATCGCGAAGGCGACTATCAGACGCTGGTGCGCGTCACCGTCACCACCGAAAGCGGCCAGCGTTCGGTCGCCGGCACCTTGTTCGGCCACGCAAGCCCGCGTCTGGTCGAACTGTTCGGCATCAAGGTGGAGGCCGACCTAGACGGCACCATGCTCTACATCGTCAACCAGGACGCGCCCGGTTTCATCGGTCGTCTGGGGTCGACACTGGGCGCCGCCGACGTCAATATCGGCACCTTCCACCTTGGTCGTCGCAACCAGGGCGGCGAAGCCGTGCTGCTGCTGTCGGTTGACGGCACCGTTACCGAACCGCTCCGCTGGGAAATCTGCAACCTGACCGGCGTGAAGCAGGTCAAGGTGCTGCGTTTCGCGTGAGGGCTGACCCCTAACCCGTTCGTCCTGAGCCTGTCGAAGGACTGTTCTTTTTAAAAGGACAGGGCTTCGACAGGCTCAGCCCGAACGGTGGTTGGGGGTGGCCTAGCGCCTATTTTCCGGTAAAGGCGCAAGCCATGACCATGATCCCGCCCGGCCTTCTTCCCGAAGGATTATCCGACCGCCTGCCACCGCAGGCCGAAGCCTCCGCCCGGCTTGCCCGCCGCGTGCTGGATACGGTTGCGACCCATGGTTATGAGCGGGTCATGCCACCGCTTGCGGAATTTGAGGATACGCTGACCCAGCGGCTTAAATCCATGCGCGCGCAGGATCTGGTCCGTGCGGTCGATCCGGTGTCGCAGCGCAGCCTGGCGCTGCGCCCGGACATGACGGCGCAGGTCGGCCGCATCGCCGCGACGCGCCTGGCCACCGCGCCGCGCCCGCTGCGCCTCTCCTATGCCGGTCCGGTGATCCGCCTGAAAGCAAACCAGTTGCGCCCCGAACGGGAGAAGTTGCAGGTCGGGGCCGAACTGATCGGGTCGGACAGCGTCGCCGCCGCAGTGGAGATCGTCAATGTCGCGATCGAGGCGTTGCAGGCGGCGGGCGTTAGTGGTCTCACCATCGACTTCACCCTGCCCGACCTGATCGACATGCTGGCCGCCGGGCCGCTGCCCTTGGCTGCGGACGAACTGGAAGCGGTGCGCACCGAACTGGATGCCAAGGATGCAGGCGCGCTCGTGGCGCTTGGCCCGCAAGCCGCCGCCTATCTCCCGCTGATCGAGGCGACCGGCCCGTTCCACGCCGCGATGGAGCGACTCGACGCCTTCAACGCGCAGCTGGGCGGCGCGATCGACAGCCGCATCGCGGGCCTGCGCGCCATCGCCAAACCGATTGGCTGGGACATTACCCTGACGCTCGACCCGACAGAACGGCACGGCTTTGAATATCAGAACTGGTTCGGCTTCTCGATCTTTGCCGAAGGCTTCATCGGCGAAATCGGCCGGGGCGGCAGCTACGCCATTTTGCGCGCTGACGGGCAGGATGAACCCGCCATCGGCTTCTCGCTCTATCCCGACCCGCTGATCGACGCGGGTTTTGGTGACGAGGCACCCAAACGCCTGTTCCTGCCGCTGGGTGCCGACGCAATTCGCGCCGCCGCCTTGCGCGCCGAGGGCTGGCACACCGTCGCCGCGCTGGTGGGCGATGAGGATGGCGCGACCCTGCGCTGCTCGCACTGGCTCGATGGCGCGGAACTGCGCGCTTTCTAACGGAATATCCGCGCCAGCCAGTTGTCCACGATCGCCGTCCCCGGATAGCCGGGGTCACCCATCTGCCGGTTGATCTGCATATGGCCGCGCAGCCCGCGACCCTCCAGCGCCTGTATCTCCACCGGCGTGCCTGCGCGTTTCAAGGCAGTGGCCAGGGCCTCCGATTGCGCCGCGCCATCGTCCCGGTCGACATGCAGGATCAGGAAGGCCGGAGCGTTGGGCCGGGCGGCATGGCGGGTCGGCGACAGCGCCTGCTGCCGCGCGGGATCGGTGCCGAACGCCTGTTCATAGGTGCCCTTCATGAACCGGCCCGATTGCGCCATCTGCGCCGCCACATCATAGGCCGCGCCGTCCAGCGGGATGATCCCGCGCACGGCATCGGGCGGCAGGCCAGCCTTGGCGAAATAGCGCATGTCCGTCCCCACCAGCGCGACCAGATGCGCGCCCGCGCTATGCCCCATCAGCACGATCCGGCCCGGATCGACCCCCAATGTCGCCGCCCCCTTGCGCAGGAAGGCGACCGCATCGGCCACATCCTGCGCCTGCTGTTCCACTGTGGCCCCTGGAACCAGGCGATAGTCGATCGACGCAAATGCATAACCAAGCTGTTGATAATGAAGGGATTTATACCGGCCGGTGGCATTGTCCTTACTGCCCCGCTTCCACCCGCCGCCATGGACGAAAATCACCAACGGTTTCACTATGTTCGGCTGACTGTCGGCTTTGCCCGGCCAGAAATCGAGCGTCTGCGCCGGATCGCTGCCATAGGCCATCACTTGCTCTCCAGCCTGCTCCCGTAGCGGAGCGCCGTCGGCGGGGGACAAGAGCGACAGGCACAGGGCAAGGATCAGCGCTATCCGCACCACACATCTCCACAGACGACGGATAATCAGGATTGCGCGCCTGCATCATCTCGTAAAGCCGTTGCCCTGTATCAAAGTGTAATCGCTCCCCGCCTTGACGCGCCCGCCCCGCGCCGCTAACCCGCGCCCGCACCGGGTGCCCCATACTCTGTCGGGCGCCCAATCGATCCTACCGGCATGTCGAGTCCCGTCGAAGGGCATGGCCGGTCCGCGCGGCGGGCGGAGATCTGTATCCATGGCAAATGTAACCGTGATCGGCGCCCAATGGGGTGACGAGGGCAAGGGCAAGATCGTCGACTGGCTGTCGGAGCGCGCCGATGTCGTTGCCCGTTTCCAGGGCGGCCATAATGCGGGCCACACGTTGGTCGTTGGCGAGAAAGTCTATAAACTCTCGCTGCTGCCATCGGGCATCGTGCGCGGCACGCTGTCGGTGATCGGCAATGGCGTGGTGCTGGACCCGTGGCATTTCCGCGATGAAGTCGCCAAGCTGACCGGGCAGGGCGTGTCGATCACGCCCGACAATCTCCAGATCGCCGAAACCTGCCCGCTGATCCTGCCCTTCCACCGCGACCTTGATGGCCTGCGCGAGGATGCGAGCGGTGCTGGCAAGATCGGCACCACCCGGCGCGGCATTGGCCCGGCCTATGAGGACAAGGTTGGCCGCCGTGCTATCCGCGTGTGCGACCTTGCCCATCTCGACGATCTTGGGCCCCAGCTCGATCGCCTGACCGCCCATCATGACGCGCTGCGCGCCGGTTTTGGCGAACCGCCGATCGATCGTGCCGCGCTGATGGCGGAACTGACCGAGATTGCCGACTTCATCCTGCCCTTCGTTAAGCCGGTGTGGCTGACGCTCAACCGTGCCAAGGCGGCGGGCAAGCGCATCTTGTTCGAAGGCGCGCAGGGCACCCTGCTCGACATCGATCATGGCACCTATCCCTTCGTCACCTCGTCCAACACGGTCGCGGGCACGGCGGCGAGCGGCACCGGCCTTGGCCCCAATGCGGCAGGCTTCGTGCTGGGCATCGTCAAGGCCTATACCACCCGCGTCGGCTCCGGCCCGTTCCCCACCGAACTGGAGGACGCCACCGGCCAGCGGCTGGGCGAACGCGGCCATGAATTTGGCACTGTCACAGGGCGCAAGCGCCGCTGCGGCTGGTTCGACGCCGTGCTGGTGCGCCAGTCGATCGCGGTGTCGGGCGTCACCGGCATCGCGCTGACCAAGCTCGACGTGCTGGACGGGTTCGACACGCTCAATATCTGCGTCGGCTACAAGATTGGCGACCAGACCTACGACTATCTGCCCGCCCATGCGCAGGATCAGGCGAAGGCACAGCCGATCTACGAAACGATCGAAGGCTGGCACGACACCACTGCCGGCGCACGCAGCTGGGCGGACCTTCCCGCGCAGGCGATCAAATATATCCGCCGGATCGAGGAACTGATCGGCTGCCCGGTCACGCTCGTATCCACCAGCCCGGAGCGCGAGGATACCATCCTGGTGCGCGATCCCTTCGCGGATTAAGGTTATAGGGTTCAGGCATAGCCTGAACTGTTCCGCACCGGCCCGCTCCCCCACCCGGCCGCCCAATCAGGATATTCTGTGGGTGGCCGGGTGGGGGAGCGGGCCGGTGCGGTCTTTCCGAAGGAAAATAAATGGCCGAGAAATTCGAACGGCATAGGCAGCCCTGGACTCAGGATGAAATCCAGAAGCTGCACCTGCTGGCGAAGAAGGGTATGGGCCTCAAGGCTATCGCCAAGGCGCTGACCCGGACCGAGGAATCGACCAAGGCCCGTGCCAAGGAAGACGGTCTGAACATCGCCAAACTGCGTTAACGGCGCTGCGCCATGCGCCGATCGATCCAGACCAGCGCATGGCCCGCCGCGACGAAGCCTATCGCGATCAGCACCGCATTGACCAGCACCGTGCCGATGCCGAGCTTCGCGACGTCGATGAACGGATAGGCATAGCGTCCCTCCGCCATGCCGCGCAGCAAAGCATAGGGCAAATAGAGCGCGGGAAACAGCGTCCATCCCCATGCATCGCGCCATCGCAACTGGCCTCGCACCGCAAAGGCGATCCACCACAAGGGGACCAGCACGGGCGTCACCTTGTGCAGCAGCGTATCGGCGAGCAGCGCACCGCCGCTCAAAGTCAACAGTCCGCGCAGCAGCAAGCCATAGATGATCCCGACCAACAGGATCGCCAGCATGACGCCTGCAAATCGGCGCGGATGCGGTCGCCCACCGATCGCAGCCCAGCCAAAGGCCAGCGCGACGAGCAGATTGGTCAGCACCGTGAAGTAGCGCAGCAATGTCCAGAGCGTGCCCGCAACCGACCCGGTCTGATCGAGCGTCGCTGCGAATTGCACGACCAGCCCGGCCATTGCGACAAGGGCCACGATCGCCGCCGCTATCCTTGCCGTCATGCCCGATCCTCCTCACCTGCCGCGATCACCGTCGCCGCGACCAGATCGCCGGTTACGTTCAGCGCGGTGCGGCACATGTCGAGCAGCCGGTCGACGCCGAGCACCAGCCCGATCCCTTCAGGGGGGATGCCGACCATGCCCAGTATCATCGCCACCACGGGCAGCGATCCCGCCGGCACGCCCGCTGTACCGATGCCGCCCAAAATGCACATCATCATCACCATGACCTGTTGGGCGATGCTGAGGTCGATGCTGAAAAACTGGGCGAGGAAGATCACCGTGATCCCCTCGAACATCGCCGTGCCATTCTGGTTGGCGGTCGCGCCGATGGTCAGGACGAAGCGGGCGATGCGGCGGGGCAGGCGCAACTCCTCTTCCGCCACGCGCAAGGCGGTGGGCAGGGTCGCGTTGGAGGATGCGGTGGCAAAGGCCATGACCGTCGCCTCCTGCACCGAGGCGAAGAAGCGCCAAGGCGATCGTTTGGCTATGAAGGCGATCAGCAGCGAATAGACGCCAAACATCTGGATCGCCAGCGCCAGCAGCACCACGCCGACATAGGCGGACAGACGGATCAGCAAGTCCCAGCCGAAATGCGCGGCCAGGTTGAACATGAAGCAGGCGATGGCAATCGGGGCCAGGCGAATGACCAGCCCCATCAGCCGCATCGTCACCGCCAGCACGCCTTCCATCGCGCTTAGCAGCAATTGGGTCTGCGGCGTGCGCACCAGCATCAGCCCGATGCCGAAAAACAGGGCAAAGACCATCACCGCCAATATGTCGTTGCCCGCCATGGCCGCGACGATATTGTCGGGGACGATTGCGATGAAGGCGGCCATCCCCTGCGGCGCGTCACTGCCCCGGCTCACTATCGCCTGCGCGCCCGGTCCTGCCTCGCTCAGCATCGCCCGTGCCATGGCCGGGTCGATCCCTGCGCCCGGCCGCAACAGGTCGACCACCAGCAGGCTGACCGCCACAGCAATCGCCGACACGACCAGTGTATAGACTAATGTGCGCAGCCCCACGCGGCGCAGGGCGCGAATCTCCCCCATCTCGGCAATCCCGACGATCAGCGCCGACACCAGCAGCGGGATGACCAGCATGAACAGCAGGCGCAGGAAAATCTGGCCGATCGGCCCAGTGACATAGGTGGTGACATGATCGACCCAGCGCGCATCCGGCGCGGTCATATAGACGGCAAGGCCGACCACCAGCCCGATGACGAACCCGGCCAGCATCTGCCACTGGAGCGATACCGCCGCAGTCCTTGTGCCGGTTTCAGCGCTTGGTTCGGGGCTTGTGCCGGTCAATCGCCTGTCCTCATGTTACCGTAGCTGTCCAACGGTCCGGCACGGCTGCAAGTTGCACCAAAAGCCAGTCATTTCGCTATAGCATCGAGGGAGCTTTTCCGCGCCTCTTGCGTTGGCGCGGTCCTATCCTTTGGAGACCCGCATGATCGTCGATCCCGTACCCAGTCTGCGCCGCATGGCGACGGAAGTGTGGAAGCCGCTGACGTTATTGTTCGTGTGGGACTGTGCCGTCACGATCACCTATTATGTGCTGCCGTTCAAGGCGCCCGAACTGCCACTGACCATCTTCGGCACCGCGCTGGCTTTGTTCCTGGGGTTCCGGTCCAATTCGGCCTATCAGCGCTGGTGGGAAGGGCGCACCCTGTGGGGGGCGATGATCAACGCGTCGCGCAGCCTGGCGCGCGCGACCCGCAATTTCCTGCCCGATCCCGAAGGACGCGATTTGAAGCGCGAAATCGTCAAGCGCCAGATCGCCTATGTCAACGCGCTGCGCTGCCAGTTGCGGCGGCTGCCGATCGATGACGATGTCACCCGATTTCTGGAGGAAAAGGACAAGGGGCTGGCGCTGGCCCGCACCAATGCGGCCAACGGCCTGCTCGACAGCACCGGGCGGCGTATCGACATCGCCCGGCGTGAAGGGTGGATCGACACGATCCAGCAGACCCAGATGGAGGCGGTGCTGGTCGACATCGCCAATGCGCAGGGCGGGATGGAGCGTCTCAAAAATACGCCGCTGCCGGTGCAATATCGCTATCTGCCGACTATCTTCACCCATCTTTTCTGCCTCTTCCTGCCGATCGGGCTGGTCGAGACTCTGGGGCTGGCGACGCCTTTGGGGTCAACCGTGGCGGGCCTCATGTTCCTGGCGGTGTTGCGGATCGGCGACGATCTGGTCGATCCCTTCGCCAACACGGTCCATGACGTATCGCTCAACGCCATGTGCCGCACGATCGAGATCGACCTGCTCCAGTCCATCGGCGACCCCGCACCGGAACCGCTGAGGCCCGCGCGCGGGGTGTTGTGGTAGAGAAACTCGGAAATATCCGTTCGCTTCGAGCGAAGTCGAGAAGCCGTTAGGCGAGCGCTTCTCGTTTCTCGACTTCGCTCGAAACGAACGGAGGAAATATTACCCCTTCCGCTCGTCATCCACCATGTCGGGGGCCAGCTCCAGCCCGGCGCGGCCATGCGCGACGGTATGCGCCGGTGCCTTTGGATGCGGCACGTCGATCGGCTCCTCGACCTCCAGCATCCCTTCCCATTTGGTGATGACCGACGTGGCGATGGCGTTGCCCAGCACGTTGGTGGCGGTGCGGCCCATGTCCATGAAATGATCGACCGCCAGGATGAAGGCGACGCCCTCGACCGGCAGGTCGAACTGGCCCAGCGTGGCCGCGACCACGACAAGGCTGGCGCGCGGCACGGCGGCGATGCCCTTGCTGGTCACCATCAGCACCAGCAGGATCGTGATCTGGGTCGCGATCGGCAGGTCGATGCCATAGGCCTGCGCGATGAAGATGGTCGCGAAGGTCGAATACATCATCGACCCGTCCAGGTTGAAGCTGTAGCCCAGCGGCAGCACGAAGCTGTAGATGCGCCGCGGCACGCCGAAGCGGTCGAGTTGCTCCAGCATCTTGGGATAGGCGGCTTCAGACGAGGCAGTGGAGAAGGCGATCAATATCGGTTCGCGGACATAGCGGATCAGCGTGAACATCCGCTTGCCCAGGAATATCGATCCCGCCGCGAACAGCAGCAGCCAGAGCGCCCCCAGCGCAATATAGAATTCACCGATCAGCTCACCAAAGGTGACCAGCACGCCCAGCCCCTCGGTCGTCACGACCGACGCCAGCGCCCCGAACACGGCGAAAGGCGCGACGCGCATGACATAGCCTGTCACCTGCAACATCAGTTCGACCATCGATTCGATGACGGTGACGACCGGCTTGCCCTTCTCCCCGATCGCGGTCAGCGCGACGCCGACGAACAGCGAGAATACGACGATCTGAAGGATCGAATTGTCCGCCATCGCGCCGACCATGGAGGTCGGAAAGACATGGAGGATGAAGTCGCGGAAATTGAGCGCTTCGGTATTCACGCCCGATTCAGCGCCCGACCGGACCAGGTTCAGCCCTTCGCCCGGCGCAAAGAAATTGACGAAGATCAGGCCCAAGGTCAGCGAAATCAGGCTGGCGATCACGAACCAGGCGAGCGCCCGCCCGCCGATCCGCCCCAGCGCCGCGCTGTCGCCCATATGGGCGATTCCCGCGACCAGCGTTGAGAAAACCAGCGGCGCGATGATCATCTTGATCAGGTGGAGAAATATGTCGGCCAGCAGGTGGAAATAGCCAGCCACATCCTTGGCCAGCGTCTTGTCGCTGCCAACCCACAGATTGGCTGCGAAGCCTACAATCACCCCCAGGACCATGCCGGTGAGAATGAAGGCCGTCAGTCTGTTACGCATCCGTGTCCCTCTAGGCCGCAGGAGCCAAAGCTCCGCGCTTCTTTTACGTCTGTCAGGCCGACACCTAACAGGCCCATGGGCCACCGGCAATCGGCGCGCGTCAGGGGGGCATCAGCATAGACGAACAAGCGCACGCTTTCCGCGCCTCGCTTCGTCCGAAATGGTGGCGTCAGAAGCGCTTAAGGGTAGAGCAGGCCTTCGCTCCAGCCATCGCCCGCGCGGGTGAACAGCCGTCGTTCATGCAGGCGATGTTCGCGATCCTGCCAGAATTCGATCCGCTGCGGCGTTACGCAAAAGCCCGACCAGTGCGGTGGGCGTGGCACCGGCCCACCCTCGAACCGCGCCCGTTCAGCTTCATACCGGTCCATGAATGTCTGGCGGTCGGGCAGGGGGCGGGACTGGTCGGATGCCCAGGCACCCAGCTGGCTGTCGCGGCTGCGGGTCGCAAAATAGGCATCGGCGGTCGCATCATCGACCGGGCCGACCGGGCCTTCGATCCTGATCTGCCGCCGCGCCGATTTCCAGTGGAACAGCAAGGCAGCATGGGGATTGGCCAGCAACTCGCCCGCCTTGCGCCCCTCGAAATTGGTGTAAAAGACAAAGCCGTCCGGGCCGTGCCCTTTCAGCAGCACCATCCGCACCGACGGATGGCCGTCGGCATCGGCTGTGGCGAGCGCCATGGCGTTGCTGTCGTTGATTTCACTCTCGCGCGCCTGGGCGTACCAGTCGTCGAACAGGGCAAAGGGATCGGTCATGCCCGGTCTTTAGGGGCGGGACGCGGCCCTGTCGATACGGGCTGACCGAAGGGGAGGGGGTGCCGGCGCGACACCCCCTCACATCCTCAGAAGCGGAAGCCCAGACCCGCCGACCAGCTGGTATAGTCGCCAGCCTTGATCAGGTTGAAGTTCAGCCGGATGAGGTCGCGGGCGTTGCGGGCCGATTCTTCGCGACCCCTGATGCCCAGCGACAGGGTCATTTCGTGGAATGTGTTATAATAAAGCTTGTCGCCGCTATAGTTGGTCAGCGCATAGCTGGCCCGCACCGACGTATTGCGTCCGAACCCGCGGAACTTGAGCGGCAGGTCATAGGCCAGCCCGTTGCGGAATGCCCAGTTCTTCAGGCCCGGATTGACATTATAGCCGGTAAATCCGGTGCTCATCGTCGATGTGTAGCCGATCATATTGCCGATGATCAGCCGACCCCGACCCAGGCCGTCCAGCACATAGCGGCTGGCCACCGTGGTGGAGATCATATGGCCGAGCGAACCGAGCTGATCCGACCCGGTGATGCCGTAGCCGATCCGCGGTTCGAGCGACCAGCGCTGCGCGATCAGCGGAAATTCGACGCCGACGCCGAACTGGGCAGTCGCGGCGCGCGCGCCGTTCACTTCGGAATAGCTGACCGGCAGGTCGAATTTCAGCAGAGCGCGGCCGCCTTCGCTCAGGCGGAAACTGCGCGCAATCCGGCCGTCCACGCGCATGAAGTCATAGCGGCCGCCATCCGACGAACCGCCGCTATAATTGGCGCCGACGATCCACGGGTCGCCCGCCGTGTTGGTGCCGCCATTGGCTGCCTGTTCGATCGCCGAATCGCCCGACGACAGGTCCAGGCTGGAGCGGATCAGGCCGCTCTGCACCGAACCGGGGTTGCCCGCGAGCGGATCGACCGGCGAATAGCGCGCCAGCGATTTGAGCAGCAGGCGCACGAGCCGCTCGGCTTCGGCGCTGTCGACTTCGTCCAGATATTCGTTGAACAGGTCGTAGGAAGACTGGCGCGTCACCCCGTTAAAGCGGTTCTGGTAGGTTTCGCCTTCCGCATCGAGCGCAGGGATGGAGATGCGGAATACCGAGCTGTTGGCGTCGTAAAAGCCGTAGATGGGTAGGCCGCGAAAATCGATGACGCCGCTGACCGGCAGCAGATCATTATATTGCGCGCCATAACGCTCGCGCAAACGCTGCGGATTCATGAAATCCTGGCCGTCATTGGCGATGTCCAGGCCATAGCTGTCGGTTCGGGTAAGGCCGCCTGGCAGACCCAGCGTCACGCCGATGCGGAACAGGCTTTCCAGCTGGTCGAGCTGCTGCGGCGTTGGCGGTGGCGGGCCGACCTGCGCCTGCGCGCTGGTCGCGATCGAGCCGAGCATCGACAGGGCGGCCACGGCACCCCATGCAAATTTCTGAAACATGATTTAACCCCCAAAATACTCGCATTCCCCACGCGAGACAGGCGGCGGCTAGCAATTGGTGGGACGGGGCGCATACCCCATCAGGGTTATGGGGGGCTTGGCGCGCATCCATTGCTTGAATGTCGCGCGATCCTCCGCCACATAGTCGCCAAGTGATGCTTTTTCGCAACAGGTAAGATGATGGCCGATCCCTATTCCACATTGGGCGTCGCGCGCGGCGCGACCGACGCGGAGATCAAGTCCGCCTATCGCAAGCTGGCCAAGGAATTGCATCCCGACAAGAATCGGGACAATCCGAAGGCTGCGGAGAAATTTTCCGCCGCGACCAACGCCTATGATCTACTGTCCGACAAGGACAAGCGCGCCCGTTTCGACCGGGGGGAAATTGACGCGGATGGCAATCCGACCGCGCCCTTCGGTTTTGGCGGCGGTGGTGGTGGCGGTTTTCGCGGCCAGCCGGGCGGTTTTGAGACCGGCGGCGCTGATTTCGGCGATATTTTCGAAGGATTGTTCGGCGGTGCGGGGCGTCGCGCGGGCGGCGGCTTTGGCCGTCAGGCACCGCAACCGCGGGGTGCCAACGTCGCCTACCGGCTGGCGGTGCAATTTGCCGACGCGGCCATATTGGCGCCGCAGCGGATCACCTTGCAGGATGGCAAGACCATCGACCTGAAGCTGCCAGCCGGGGTCGAAAACGGCACGCAGATGCGCCTGTCGGGCAAGGGGCAGCAGGGACCGGGCGGCGCGGGCGACGCGATCGTTACGATCGAGCTGCGCCCGCACCCCTTCTTCAACCGCGACGGCGACAATGTGCGGCTCGACCTGCCGATCACGCTGGACGAAGCGGTCAGGGGCGGCAAGGTCAAGGTGCCGACCGTCGATGGCCCGGTGATGCTGGGCGTGCCCGCCGGCACCGCGTCGGGCAAGACGCTGCGGCTGCGCGGCAAGGGCTTTACCGGCAAGGACGGCACGCGCGGCGACCAGCTCGTCACCCTGATGGTCGACGTCCCCGCCGATGATCCGGCGATCCAGGCGCTGGTGGAAAATTGGCAGGACCGGCGGGCGGTTCGCGCCCATCTGGGCGTCTAGGGCGTTATCGGGCGAATGCCCATGCCTTCGCCCCTCTCCCCTGAATCCCGTCGCCACCGGATGGCGGGTCATATCCACCGCCAAATCAACCGCGTCCGCCCCGGATCGCACCCGTTCGAGATTTTCAAGCGGGTCGCGGTCGGCACCTATAGCGACGGGTTCATCCATGCCGGGAACCTTGCCTATCTCTCGCTGATGACGCTGTTCCCCTTCTTCATCGTCGCAGCGGCAGTGGCCAGCATCTTTGGCCGGACGCAGGACGGGGTGCAGGCGGTCAACGCCTTCCTGACCACCGTGCCGAGCGGAGTGGCGGAGGTCGTGCGCCAGCCGATCAACGATGTGCTGGCCGCCCGCTCCGGCCCCCTGCTGTGGCTGGGCGCGCTGGTCGGCCTGTGGACCGTGGGCAGCCTGATTGAAACGATCCGCGACATTCTCCGCCGCGCCTACGGCACCAAAAGCACCAAGCCCTTCTGGCGATACCGGCTGGGCGCGGTTGGCATCACCCTCGTCAGCGTCGTCGCGGTGATGTTCGCTTTCTCGTTGCAGGTTGTGATCACCGGCATCGACCAGTTTCTGCAACAGATATTGCCCTGGGCCGACGATGCGATCGCGCTGGTGGCGTCGGCCAAGCTGGTGCCGATGGGCATCGTCTGCATCGCGCTCTGGTCCTTGTTCGTGTCGCTGACGCCGACCCTGTACAAGGATCGCCGCTTTCCCAAATGGCCCGGCGCCGTCGCCACATCGCTCTGGTGGTATGCAACCACCTTGCTGCTGCCGCCCACCCTGTCGCTGCTGGGCGGATATGACCGCACCTATGGCAGTCTGGCGGGCGTCATGATCACGCTCATTTTTTTCTTTCTCGTCGGGCTTGGCGTGGTAATTGGCGCGGAACTGAATGCGGCGCTGGCGGAATTTCCCGAAGAGGAAGAGGCCGCAGAGCCGGACACCCAAGGGAATGGAACGACGATATGAACGGCTTGATGGCAGGAAAGCGTGGCCTCATCATGGGCCTGGCCAATGACAAGTCGCTGGCCTGGGGCATTGCGAAAGCGCTGCATGAACAGGGCGCGGAACTGGCTTTCTCCTATCAGGGCGACGCGCTGGCCAAGCGGGTCCGGCCATTGGCAGAGCAGGTCGGATCAGACTTTCTGATCGACTGCGACGTCACCGACATGGACAAGCTGGACGCTGCCTTTGCGGAGATTGAGGCGCGCTGGGGCGGGCTGGATTTCGTGGTTCATGCGATCGGCTTTTCCGACAAGAATGAGCTGCGCGGCCTCTATGTCGACACCAGCCTGGAAAATTTCCTGCTGACCATGAACGTGTCCGCTTACAGTTTCGTGGCAGTCACCCGCCGCGCGCGCGCGCTGATGCCCAATGGCGGCAGCATCCTGACGCTGAGCTATTATGGCGCGGAAAAGGTCATCCCCCATTATAACGTCATGGGCGTGGCCAAGGCGGCGCTGGAAACCAGCGTCAAATATCTGGCGATGGATCTGGGACCAGAAAATATCCGCGTGAACGCCATCTCCGCCGGGCCGATCAAGACGCTCGCCGCCAGCGGCATCGGCGATTTCCGGTACATCCTCAAATGGAACGAGCTGAATTCGCCGCTGCGCCGCAACGTCACGATCGAGGATGTGGGCGGCGCGGGCCTTTACCTCCTGTCCGATCTGGCGTCGGGAGTGACCGGCGAAATCCACCATGTCGATGCCGGCTATAACGTCATCGGCATGAAGGCCGAGGACGCCCCGGATATCGCGCTGGATAAGTGACAACTGACCCTCTCCCTTCAGGGGAGAGGGAGGGGCCCGCCGCGAAGCGGTGGGAGGGTGAGGGGAATGAAGCGATCTGATCCTGCAACGCCAGACTCGCTGAAGCGGGTTCGCGCAATGCCGACCGAGCCGGAGAGGCGGCTCTGGGTCAGATTGCGCAGCCGTCAGCTTGCAGGCCTAAAATTCCGGCGACAGGTCTGGCTGGTCGATTATATCGCGGATTTCTATTGCGCCGATCTCAGTCTGGTCATCGAAGTTGACGGCGATGACCATGCCGTTAGGGAAGCAGCCGACCGGCATCGGTCGGAACGACTGGCACGAGAAGGCTTCCGCATCGTCCGTTTCGCCAATGCGGATGTGTTGAGCAATATCGATGGGGTGTTGGAGACAATATTGATGACGGCGCGCCAAAACCCCTCACCCTCCCACCCGGCTGCGCCGGGCGGGGCCCTCCCTCTCCCCCCAGGGGAGAGGGGAATATGAGTTTCAACACATTCGGTCGTATGTTCCGCTTCACCACCTGGGGCGAGAGCCATGGTCCTGCGATCGGCGCGGTCGTCGATGGCTGCCCTCCGGGGCTGGACCTGAGCGAAGCCGATATCCAGCCCTGGCTCGACCTGCGCAAGCCCGGCACGTCCAAATTCACCACCCAGCGGCGCGAAGCGGATGAGGTCCGCATCCTGTCGGGCGTGTTTGAAGGGCGGACCACCGGCACCCCAATCAGCCTGATGATCGAAAATACCGACCAGCGATCGAAAGATTATTCGGACGTCGCCAAGGCCTATCGCCCCGGCCATGCCGACTATGCCTATGACGCCAAATATGGGTTCCGCGACTATCGCGGCGGCGGGCGGTCGTCCGCGCGCGAGACGGCGAGCCGGGTGGCGGCGGGCGCGGTCGCCCGTGCGGTGATCCCCGAAGTCGATATTTTCGCCTATGTCAGCGCCATTGGCGGCGATGCCATCGACTATGACAATTTCGATCCGGCGCTGATCGGACAAAATCCCTTCTTCTGCCCGGATGCGCAGGCGGCGGTGCGCTGGGAAAAGCTGGTCGACGAAGCCCGACTCGACGGCTCGTCGCTGGGCGCGGTGGTCGAATGTATTGCGTCGGGCGTTCCGGCGGGCTGGGGCGCGCCGCTCTATGCCAAGCTGGACAGCGAACTGGCCAGCGCGATGATGAGCATCAACGCGGTCAAGGGTGTCGAGATTGGCGACGGGTTTGCCGCCGCCAGCCTGCGCGGCGAGCAGAATGCCGATCCGATGCGGCCTGCTTTGGACGGGGGCAATGACGGCCCCATCTTCCTCGCCAACCATGCCGGTGGCATCGCCGGCGGCATTTCCACCGGTCAGCCGGTCAAGGTCCGTGTTGCGTTCAAGCCGACCAGCTCGATCCTGATCCCGGTCGAAACCGTCACGCGCGAAGGCGCGGCGTCGGACATCATCACCAAGGGCCGCCATGACCCCTGCGTCGGCATTCGCGGGGTGCCGGTGGTCGAAGCGATGATGGCGCTGGTGCTGGCCGACCAGAAACTGCTCCACCGCGCCCAATGCGGCGAACGCCCCGAAACCGACTGACGCGCCAAAGCGAAGCGATCCTGCGCCGAAAATGCGAGACGACTCGGCAAATTTAGGATAGGCTCTGTCCCAGGCCCGCCACAGGGCCAGCGGCAGAGCGTAAGCCTGGGGAACGTCACCACGCATGGCGCGGACATGACGACAAAACGTCCCCATACCGCCGCGATACGGGCCAGCCATGCAACCATGGCTGGCCCATTTCGTTTGGCCTTGTTGAGGCGCGACCGACGCGATCAGGGGGGAAACGGGCCATGCACTTCATCACCGCGCTGCTGGGCGTGTATCGCGCGGAAATCGGTCTGTTCATCCTGGCACTTATGTTCATCGCCTTCGTGCGCGAACGCTATTCGCCCACGGTGATCGCGGTGGTAGGCGCCTGCGCCTTTGCCCTGCTCGGCCTGCTCGACGAAAAATCGCTCTTCTCCGTCTTTTCCAACAGCGCGCCGCTGACCGTCGGGGCGATGTTCGTGCTGTCGGGTGCGCTGATCCGCACCGGTGTGATCAATCGCGTTGCCGACATCATCATGGCGCGCGCCAAAAAGCATCCCCGGCTGGCTTTGGCTGAAGTCGCGCTTGGCGCGGCTGTGCTGTCGGCATTCCTCAACAATACGCCCGTCGTCGTGTTGCTGATCCCGATCATGTTCAAACTGGCGCAGGCAACCGGCTATCCGGTCAAGAAATTGCTCATCCCGATGAACACGATCGCGGTGCTGGGCGGTTGCCTCACCTTGATCGGCACATCGACCAACCTCATCGTCGCGGGCATCGCCGCTGAACAGGGGATGGAATCCTTCGGTATCTTTGACATCACCCCTTACGCCCTTGCGGGTGCGGCGGCGGGCATCGTCGCGCTGCTGTGCCTGTCCTTCCTGCTGCCCAGCGATCCGCCCGCGATCAGCGGAGAAACCGGCGGCACGGTGCAGGATTATCTCACCGAACTGGTGGTGCCGCAGGATAGCGAACTGATCGGGCGCGAGATTGGCGCGCTGGGCCTCTTCAGCCCCTCGGTCGTCTTGCTCGGCCTCAAGCGCGGCGGCGAGATACGACGGCGCGAGATATTGACAGAAGAATTGCGCTCCGGCGACCGGCTGATCGTCCGCGCCGACGGCACCGCCATCATGACGCTGCGCGAATCAGGCGGGTTCGATCTGGGCGTGGCCGCCGATTCCAGCACATCGGCGCGCGAAGGCACAGTGATCGAAGCGATGGTCGCCCCCAGCCACCCTTCCATCGGGGAGCGGTTGCTGGACATTCCCTTCCTCCATGCCCTGCGCGTCCGCATCATCGGCATCCACCGGTCGCGCCATCTGCCCGGCCCTGCGCTGGCCGAAGCGCGGGTGCGCGGCGCGGACCGGCTGTTGATCGCGGGTAGCGACGACGCAATCCGCTCGCTCAAGGACAATCCCCACCTGATCGGTGTCGACATCAGCCGCACCCGCGCCTTCCGCCGGAACAAGGCGTGGATCGCCATGGCGGCGATGGCGGCGGTCGTGCTGCTGTCGGCGCTCGACATGATCGGCATCGGCATGGCGGCCTTCATCGCCGTCGGCATCATCCTCGTGACCCGCTGCATCGACCCGGAAGAAGCCTGGGCGGCGATCGACGGCGACGTATTGATCCTGATCTTTGCGATGCTGGCGGTCGGTCTTGGGCTGGAACGGGCGGGCAGCGTGGCGCTGATGGTCGGCTGGATCACCCCGCTGCTGACGGTCGTGCCGGTCTGGTCCCTGGTATTCGTCATCTATTTCTTCGCGCTCATATTGTCCGAACTGCTCAGCAACAATGCGGTGGCGGCACTGCTCACGCCGATCACCATCGCGCTGGCACAGCAATTGGGGGTCGATCCGCGCCCGCTTGTCATCGCCCTTATGATCGGCGCATCAGCCTGCTTCGCCACCCCGATCGGCTACCAGACCAATGCGCTGGTCTATGCGGCAGGCGACTATCGCTTCGCCGATTTCGTGCGGATCGGCGTGCCGATCAACATCATCGTCGGGCTGGCGGTGTGCAGCGCGCTGGTATTGTTGGGCTAGGCGGCCAATCGCGCACGGGCGGCCCTGTTCGCCCGCCCGCGCGCCCGGCATCACGGCGCTCTATCCATCAAGGAACCCGCCATGCCCATCCTGCCCTTCACCCAGGTCGATGCCTTTGCCGACGCGCCATTCACCGGCAATCCCGCCGCCGTCATGCCGCTCGACCAGTGGCTCGACGATGCGACGCTTCAGGGGATAGCGGCGGAGAACAACCTCTCCGAAACCGCCTTCACGATTCCGACGCCGGATGACCCGGATGCGGACTATGCGCTGCGCTGGTTCACCCCGACGGTGGAGGTCAAATTGTGCGGCCACGCCACGCTCGCCAGCGGGCATGTGCTGATCGGCGATCGGGACACGATCCGTTTCCGCACCCGCCATGCCGGTATATTGACGGTCGTGCGGGCCGGGGCGGGCTATGAACTGTCGCTGCCCGCATGGGAGACGCAGGCCAAGCCGTTGCCCGATCTGGCGGCGGGGATGGGCGGCGATGTGCTGGAAACGCGCTGGCGCGACGGTGGCTATGCCATGTTCGTCTATCGCGACGCCGCCGCGATCCGCGCCCTGACGCCCGATTTCGCCGCGCTCCGCCCGGCAGGCGACCTGCTGCTGATGGCGACCGCGCCTGGGGACGATAGCGACATCATCAGCCGGGTTTTCGTGCCCGGCGGCGGGGTCGATGAAGATCCCGTCACCGGATCGGCCCATTGTTTGTTCACCCCCTATTGGGCGGCGCGGCTGGGCAAGACGGCTATCAGCGCGGTGCAGGCCTCTGCCCGCGGCGGACGCTTGGGCTGCACGCTGGCGGGCGACCGGGTGATCCTGACCGGCGGGTGCCGGACGGTGATCGAAGGGCGCTTCCTGCTTTAGCCCGGAAACAATCCGATCAGCCGGGCGAGCGCCGTCTTGACCGCGACCCGCTGTTCCTTGTGCGGCGACATGCCGATCCGCACGATGGTCAGCCGCTGCGACGGGGAAACCAGTATATATTGCCCATTATGACCCACGCAGCCGAACAGGCTTGTGGGGGCCTGTCCCGGCATCAGCGCGCTCTCGCTGCCTTCCCGGTTGAGCCACAGATGCGCGCCATAGGCCGGGTTGCGCGCCGATGGCGTGGTCATGATGTCGATCCATTTTTCGGGCAATATCTGGTGCCCGGTCGGGCTGCGGCCATGGCGGCGCAGCAATTCGCCAAAGCGGCCATAATCGCGCGCGGTCATGTGCAGGATGCTGCCGCCGATCATCGTGCCTGCCGCGTCATATTCCGGGGTCAGGCTGGGCAACTGGCCCGGCGCCTTCAGCCTGCCGTCGATGAACATCTGCATCGCTCGCCGCCTTGCATCGGGATCATCGCTGTTGGTCAGCATCCGCGTCATCAGGTCGGTCAGGATCATGGTGCTGCCGGTCGAGTAGGAAAAGGTCGATCCGGGGGCATGGGCCAGCGGCTTGGCCTCGGCAAAGCCGCTCATATCCTGTGCGCCGTCGCCAAACAGCATCCGCACCGTGTCGCCAGCGGGCTGCGGATCGCCATCCTCGACATGGTCCAGCCCCGACGTCATCGTCAGCAACTGGCGCAGCGTAATCCGCCCGCGCGGGTCGCCCGGCTGGCGCCACGCATCGACCGGCACGGGTGCGTCGAGCGCCAGCCGCCCGTCCGACACCATCAGCCCGACCAGCACCGCCGTCACGCTCTTGGCGATCGACCAGGACAGCAATTTCGTGTCCGGGCCGAAACCGGACGCATAGCGTTCCGCAATGACCTGCCCGTCGCGCATCACCAGCAAGGCGCGCGTGTCGCCCATGTCGTTATCGTCGAACAGCGGGTCGATCGCGGCGCGCAGCGCGGCCTCGTCCACCACCGCGTCGCGCGATACGCGATAGAGCGGCTGCGGATCGGCCGCGCGCACGCTCCAAAGCCCGCCCGCGCCGACCAGCGCGGCCAGGGCCACGCCCAGGCCAAGCCGCTTTACGCTGTTCCATTCCCTCTTCATAAGCCGCGGCCTTAGCCATCCTCAACCGAGTCGGGAATATGCCGGGTCGCCGGTCGATCATTTATCTTGCCCTTGCGCTCTGTCTGTCGCTGCTCGTTGCGCTTGGCTGGCACTGGAACAGCCTGCGCGATCAGGCCCGGCTGGGCGCTGCCTATGGCGCGCGGCTGACCTGTTCCTGTCGCTATGTCGAAGGGCGCGCCATGGGCAGTTGCACCGATGACAAGGAACCGGGCATGGCCCTGGTCCGGCTGACCGATCGGCCAGAGGACAAGGCTGTCGATGCCAGCGTCCCGCTCATGGCCACCCGCACCGCCCGTTTCCGCCCCGGCTGGGGCTGCCTGCTCGACCCTGTGGAATGAAGCGGACGTTTTTTGAAGGTCCGGCAGTGATCAGAAGCGACTTTAAAGCCCCTCCCCTTTAGGGGAGGGGTTGGGGTGGGGCGGTGCCTCTCAGGTCATGTCTTGCGGCGAAGCCCCACCCCTGACCTCTCCCCTGAAGGGGAGGGGAGGATGACTGGAAGCGACCAGTTTTTGCCGTTTAGTATATGCTGCGACACTTTCAAAAGCTGACGCTCACAGTTGGGGCAAGGCTGGCGTCCCGCCGCGCAGCAAACTTCCATGCCGTGACGGCGATACTAGCAGTTAGGACCAACGTTGCAGCGGCAACGACGGCACCACACAACGCTAGAGCAATCGCTTCACCGACGTTCGTAGCGGACGACATGCTAGGCACGAGTTTGTTTACGCTACTAGCTGCGAACAACACCAATATCAGCGACCAACGATAGCCCTTCGTTGCCTTGACGATCCGCATCGGGCTTACCAACCGCGTCGAAATCGCCTGCGCTATCGGCCAAGCGGGCAGGAAAGCTACAAATAGCAAGCCTGCAAGAAACAACGCGATAACGGTCGAAATGGTCAGGCCGTCGTGAGCGCCAGCGCCAGATGCATAAACCAGAACGGCCAAGCTAGATAATATCGGCACAAAGGTCAGGATCGTAACGACTGCGAACTTGACGAAGCCAACCACGGATGATGGCTTCTCAACCATTGTCATTGTCGTAGCATATGCCGCTGCGAGCCAAGGCAATATGGCAACAGCTAGAAGGGCGTAATTCCATTCGGAAAATTTCGCGCCAGCCCCCCATTGAACTAGGTCCGTGATAGCAGATAGCGCGCCCGCTATTGCGACGTAGATCAGCCCACGCTTAGGGACAGTGCCGAACTCGCCCATCGTCTGCGTGAAGAAGTCTTGGAATGTGGAACCGCCGGTCATTCACGAATCATGAACGACAACGCTTTGCACCGCAATCTAGGTTCTGCATCAGACGCTATGTCAGCTTTTGGACATATCACTGCGCAAAGCCGCCAGTCCGCCACCCACCCATCGTTTGACCGCTCCGCACCCTCATAACGCAACACCCACTGGCCCCCCCGCGCCTCAGCCGCTAGAGGCCATGCGATGCGGCCCGCCATTCCCACCCTTCTCCACGACATATTCGGCTTTCCTGCCTTTCGCGGGGTGCAGGAGCAGGTGGTTGGCCGCGTCATGGCGGGGTTGCCGACGCTGGCGATCATGCCGACCGGGGCGGGCAAGTCGCTCTGCTACCAATTGCCCTCGGCGGCGCTGGACGGCTGCTGCGTCGTCGTATCGCCACTGATCGCGCTGATGCATGACCAGTTGCGCGCGGCGAATGCGGTCGGCCTGCGCGCCGCCAGCCTGACCAGCGTGGATGCCGACTGGCGTGAAACGCAGGATCGCCTCCGCAATGGCGATCTCGACCTGCTCTATGTCGCGCCCGAACGCGCCAGTCAGGAGGGGTTTCGCAGCCTGCTCCGCTCGGCAAAGGTCGCCCTGTTCGCGATCGACGAAGCCCATTGCGTGTCCGAATGGGGCCATGATTTCCGCCCCGACTATCGCCTGCTGCGCCCGCTGCTCGACGAATTTCCCGACGTTCCGCGCCTGGCCCTCACTGCCACGGCGGACGCGCACACGCGCGATGATATTCTCGTCCAGCTGGGCATCCCGCGCGACGGCCTCATCATCTCCGGCTTCGACCGGCCCAATATCCGCTACGCCGTTCATCCGCGCGACGGCCTGTCGAGCCAGCTCGCTGATCTGGTCGCGACCCATCCCGGTCCCGGCATCGTCTATGCCCAGACCCGCGCCGCGACCGAGAAAATGGCTGAAACGCTGGGCCGTGGCGGCCGCCCCGTGCGCGCCTATCATGCAGGGCTCGACCCCGCCGTCCGTGCCCGCAACCAGGCCGCCTTCATCGCCAGCGAAGATATGGTGATGGTCGCCACCGTCGCCTTCGGCATGGGCATCGACAAGCCCGACGTCCGCTTCGTCGCCCATGCGGGCCTGCCCAAGTCGATCGAGGGCTATTATCAGGAATCGGGCCGCGCGGGCCGCGACGGCGAACCGGCGGTCGCGCATCTCTTTTGGGGCGCAGAGGATTTCGCCCGCGCCCGCCAGCGGATCATGGAACTCGACCCGTCCCGCCAGCAGGGCGAGCGCACCCGCATCGCCGCGCTCGGCGCACTGGTGGAGACAGCCACCTGTCGTCGCGCGATCCTGCTGCGCCATTTCGGCGAATCCCCGCCAGCGACTTGCGGCAATTGCGACAATTGCCTCTCGCCGCCCGCCAGCGTCGACGCCACCGAAACCGCGCGCAAATATCTCTCTGCCGTCTATCGCACCGGGCAAAGTTTCGGCTCCGGCCATATCGAGGCGGTGCTGACCGGCGGCGTCACCGACAAATTGCGCGAGCGCGGCCATGACAGGATTTCGGTCTATGGCATCGTGTCGGGCGACGAAACCGCGCTGCTGCGCCCGGTGTCGCGCGCGCTGCTGGTGCGCGACGCGCTGGAAACGACCGAACATGGCGGGCTGATGCTCGGCCCCAATGCCCGGCCGATCCTGCGTGGCGAGGAGGAAGTCCGCATCCTCGTGCCGCCCAGGCGCGAACGCCGCAAGCGCAACGCCCGCAACGGTGCGGAGGCCAATCCGGTCGGCGATCCGCTGTTCGACGCGCTGCGCACCTGCCGCCGCGAGCTGGCCCAGGAAGCGGGCGTGCCGCCCTATGTCATCTTCCACGATTCGACCCTGCGCGAAATGGCCGAACAGCGCCCCACCAGCTTGCGCGATCTCGGCACGATCAGCGGTGTCGGCCAGAAAAAGCTCGATGCCTGGGGCGATGCTTTCCTGGCGGCGATCCGGCCCTTTCTTTAACGCGACATCCTTGAAACCGGCGCTGTCCCGGCGCATGGGATGAGCAAAGGAGACCCACCGATGTTCCGTAAACTGACCGACCATATCCTCGTTTCGCCCCAGATCACGATCGATCAGGTGGCAGAGGCCAAGGCGCAGGGCGTGACGATGATCGTCAACAACCGTCCCGATGACGAGGAGCCGGGTCAGGTCAACGGCGCGGACATCGAAGCCGCAGCCAAGGCGGCGGGCATCGCCTATGTCGCCGTACCCGTAGCCCATGGCGGCTTTGCCCCCTGGCAGCTCGATGGCATGGCCGCCGCGCTGGAACAGGCCGGGACGGGCAAGACGCTCGCTTATTGCCGGTCAGGCACCCGCAGCACATTGCTCTGGGCGCTCACCCGCGCGCGGGCAGGGGATAATGGCGACGTGCTGGCAGCGCAGGCGGCTGCGGCAGGCTATGACATCGCCCCGGTGCGGCAGATCATGGACGCGCTCAAGAGCGACTGATCACTGCTCCTCGCACCGCCCGGTAAATTCGGTCGCCGCGCGCACATGGACGATGCGCGTGCGGCGATCATAGTCGATGTGCGGCTTGTTCAGCCCGTTCATGCGATAGCTGCCCGTAATCCGGTCTGGCGTCACCAGCAGGTCGGCGATCGGCCACCAGCCGTCGCTCCCGCCCGAATGGATCGGCGATACCAGCTTGCCGGACGGATGAACCCGGCCGACGCCATCGGCAATCTCGATCTCCAGATCGGACGAGAAGGCTTCGCGCCCCATGGTCGTGCCAAATTCCGGTTCGAATTTGCGCGACTTGCGATTGTAGCGATAGCCGGACGTGCTTTGCGCAGCAGGCCCGCTGCCCGCGCCGATACAGACCAGCGAAATCCGATCAAAGGACTGCGTTGGCCGCGTTGTCGCGCCGCCGCCAGCATTGCAATTGGCCGCCGGAACCGTGCCGATCGCGTTGTAGCGGCCCTCCGCCGTCGCCACCGAAATGCACTGCCGCTGCCGGTCGCTCCACCAGAAGGACCATTTCGTGTCTCGCACCACATTGGTGGTGATGAAGCGATAGCCCCGCGCCTCCAGCTGGGTTTCGCCCCCGGCGGCCCTGGCACCGACCAGGTCGGCGACATCGGGCGGGGTCTGGGCGATGGCGGGGGTCGCGGATGCCGCTAGCAGGACGGCTATCACAGGCAGGCAACGCATGGATCAATCCTCCTGACAGGGCGCTGATGTGAACATTAGCGCGTGAACAGAAATCCGACGATAAGGAACAGGGTAAATGCTTCAAACAGGGTGATGGCAACCGCACCGATCGCCGAAATATAGCCGGTTTCCAGCTTCATGGCGAACCAGCGTGTCTCTACGATGACATAATAGACTATGCTTGCGACGACCAGCCCGATGCCGCCCATATAGGTGGCGGGCCATGTCGTGCGGGCCAGGGCGACGCCGATGCCAATGCCCAGCGCGAACACGCCGGTGGGATAGCATTGCGCGTAAAAAGGCGCGCGCAACGCATTGCGATCGATCGGCAGGCCGCGCCGGCGCACCATCCTTGTCGCGGTGAACAGGGAAAAGGACGCAAAAACTACAAGCCGCAGCACCAACGCGCTGGCATCGTCATTGACCAGTCCGGCCAGCCCGTGCCGATCGGCGACGATCGCGTCGACCTCCCCCAGCGCCATCGCAACCGCATGGGCCATCAGCAGCGCAATCGCCAGGAACAGCGGCGGGCTGAGCGCCGCGCCATATTGCTCGTCATCGGGCAAAGCGAGCTGGTCGTCGGCATAGTCCATCATCGCAAAGGGATGGACGATCGAACGCCACAGGGTCAGCGGGAAGAAGAGCAGCCAGCTCATGACTTCGTAGAGAAGCTCGTCGAGCGAGTTGATCCATTTCATGAAATCCATGGCGCATCATCGAACAAAGCCGGTGCGCAGGGCAATCCCCTTAGAGCATGGAAATCTCAGCCTTCCACCGTCACATGCTCCATCCGGGGCAGGGTGCGCACCCGCGCGCGTATCCGCGCGGCGTCCGCGCCGGGTGCCAGGCTGATGATCGACGCATGGGCATGGGGACCGATGCGCCAGACATGCAAGTCGCGGATGGTCGCGCCCTCGGCCTCTACCAGTGTCCGCACCTTGGCCATCAGCGCCGGTTCGGCGGTATCGAGCAGGATGGCGGCGGTATCCTTCATCAGGCCCCAGGCCCAGCGCGCGATCACTACCGCGCCCAGCAGGCCGACCGCCGGGTCCATCCACCACCAGCCCAGATAGCGCCCGGCCAGCAAAGCCGCGATCGCCAGCACCGACGTCAGCGCATCGGTCAGCACATGCACATAGGCAGCGCGCAGATTATTGTCGGCATGGCCATGCTTGGCACCATCGGCGTGATCATGCCCGTCATGATCATGGCTATGGTCATGCCCCAGCAGGAAGGCGCTGATGATGTTGATGACCAGCCCGACGATCGCGACCAAGGTCGCCTCGCCAAAGGCAACCTCGACCGGCTGAAAGAAGCGCATCCCCGATTCGATCGCGATGAACAGCGCCATGACCCCCAGCAACAGCGCGGACGCAAAGCCCGACAGATCGCCGACCTTGCCGGTGCCAAAGGTATAGCGCGGGTTGCGCGCGTGCCGCCGGGCATAGCCATAGGCTGCCGCCGCCACCGCCAGCGCGCCCGCGTGCGTGGCCATATGAAATCCATCGGCCAGCAGCGCCATCGACCCGGTGGTCCAGCCAGCGACAATTTCCACCACCATGGTCGCGGCGGTCAGCCAGACGACCCACAGGGTGCGCTTGGCATTCTCGTCATGCCCGGCGGACAGATAGATATGGTCGAAATAATGGCTGTCCTCGCCATCGCCGCTTTGCAGCGATGCGCCATTCTCCAGCCCCTGGTCATGGTCCCGATCATGGGCATGACGGCCATGATGATGATGGTCGTTATGCATCGTCATTTCCCGTAGCGGCGGATCAGTGCCAGCATTTCCTCACTTGCCGCGCTACGTTCGGCATCGGTCAGGCCGGGCCGGGCGACATGCTCGCGCATATGCTGCTCGATCAGCTCCTCCATCAGGCTGCCGACCGCGCCGCGCACCGACGCCACCAGTTGCAGCGTTTCGGAGCAACCTGCGTCGCCCGCCAACTGGCGTTCGACGGCAGCCACCTGTCCCGCAATCCGGCGCACCCGCGCCAGCAATTTGTCCCGATCCGCGATGATATGCATAGGATAGCCCCCTATCCTATTTCCAGGACTTTGACCAGAGCGTGTTACACCAACCTCCGTTCGTTTCGAGCGAAGTCGAGAAACGTCACACGGATGTTTCTCGACTTCCCTCGAAACGAACGGGGGACAGGAAAACCAACCCGCGCTGAACGGCGCACCCGTCGGCAGCCGCTTCCCCAAAAACCATGCCGCCGCGCCATTTGAGTCATGGCCTTGTCCTATCGCCTCCCCTAACAGGATGGCATGACCAACCGGGTGGAATGCGATCTGGCGATCCTTGGCGGCGGCCTGGCGGGCAGCCTGATCGCGCTTGCCTTCGCCGCGCGGCGGCCCGACGTGCGGCTGGCGCTGATCGAGCGTGACGCGGTCATCGGCGGCAATCATATCTGGTCCTTCTTCGATGGCGATGTCGTGCCGGGCGACCGCTGGCTGGTCGATCCGCTGGTCAGCCATCGCTGGCCGCAGGGCCATGAAGTCCGCTTTCCCGGCCATCAGCGTCGGCTCGACACCCCCTATAACAGCGTCGCCTCGCCCAAGCTCGACGCCCATGTCCGCGCCGTGCTGGGCGATGCGGTGCTGATCGGGGCGGATGCCATGTCCGTGTCACCATCGGCCATCACATTGGCCGACGGGCGAGAGATTGCAGCGGGCGCAGTGATCGACGCGCGCGGCGCGGGCGACCTGTCGGCATTGCGCTGCGGCTGGCAGAAATTTGTCGGCCATACGCTGCGGCTCGATGCGCCGCACGGGATCGACCGGCCGGTGATCATGGATGCGATCGTGGATCAGATCGACGGCTATCGTTTCGTCTATCTGCTGCCTTGGGACGCGCGCACCATCTTCATAGAGGACACCTATTACAGCAACAGCACGGTGCTGGATGTCGCCACGATCGGCGCGCGCATCGCCGCCTATGCGCAGGCAAAGGGGTGGCACGGAACGGTCATCCAACGCGAACAGGGCGTGCTGCCGGTGGTCCATGGCGGCGATTTCGACGCCTATTGGCCCAGCGCTGATCCCATCGCCCGCGCCGGGGTGCGGGCAGGGCTGTTCCAGCCGATGACCGGCTATTCGCTGCCCGACGCGGTGCGCTTTGCCACCTGGCTGGTGGACCAGCCGCTCGATCGTCTGGCTGCCGTCACACGCACCCGCGCCGCTGCCCACTGGCGCAATGGCGGCTATTATCGCCTGCTCGGCAAGATGCTGTTCGGCGCGGCGCACCCCGACCAGCGCTGGCGCATCTTCGCCCGCTTCTATCGCCTGTCCGCGCCGCTCATCCAGCGCTTCTACGCCGGACGCTCCACCCTCACCGACCGCATCCGCATCTTGTGCGGACGCCCCCCCGTGCCCATAAGGGATGCCATGCGAACATTGTTGAATCCGCCCGCCTGATGACCAGAAAAGCGATCGTCATCGGCGCAGGCTTTGGCGGGCTGGCGCTCGCCATCCGCCTGCAATCCGCCGGTATAGACACTACCCTCGTCGAGGCGCGCGACCGTCCCGGCGGGCGCGCCTATATGTGGGAAAAGGAGGGCTTCACCTTCGACGCCGGGCCGACCGTCATCACAGATCCCGATTGCCTGTCGGAACTGTGGCGTCTGTCGGGGCATGACATGGCGCAGGATGTGACGCTGATGCCGGTCAGCCCCTTCTATCGCCTCAACTGGCGCGACGGCACCAATTTCGACTATAGCAATGACGAAGCGTCGCTGCGGTTGGAGATCGCCAAGCTCGATCCCGCCGATGTCGCAGGCTATGAACGCTTTCTCGATTATGCCGCCGGCGTCTATGAGGAGGGGTATCGCAAGCTCGGCTCCGTCGCTTTCCTCGACTTCGCTTCGATGATCAAGGCCGCACCGGCGCTCGCCAAATATCAGGCCTGGCGCTCGGTCTATTCGATCGTCTCTTCCTATGTGAAGAATGAGAAGCTGCGCGAGGCGCTGTCCTTCCACACGCTGCTGGTCGGCGGCAATCCGATGAACACCAGCGCCATCTATGCGCTGATCCACAAGCTGGAAAAGGATGGCGGCGTCTGGTTCGCCAAAGGCGGCACCAACCGTCTGGTGCAGGGCATGGCCACCCATTTCGAGCGGCTGGGCGGCACATTGCGGCTGGGTGACAAGGTGACCCGGATCGAAACCCATGGCGACAAGGTCACCGCCGTGCATACCGCGTCCGGCTGGCGCGGGGAGGCGGATGCGGTCGCCAGCAATGCCGACCTGATGCACAGCTATCGCGATCTGCTCGCCCACCATCCGCGCGGGCAAAAACAGGGCGAAAAGCTGGCGCACAAGCGCTGGTCGCCCAGCCTGTTCGTGCTGCATTTCGGCATCAAGGGCAGCTGGCCCGGCATCCCGCACCATATGATCCTGTTCGGGCCGCGCTATAAGGGGTTGCTGACCGACATTTACGATCATGGCGTGCTGCCGGAGGATTTCTCCCTCTACCTGCACCACCCGACCGTCACCGATCCGTCGATGGCGCCCGAAGGCCATTCGACCTTCTACGCCCTCGCCCCGGTGCCGCACATGGGCAAGCTGCCGATCGACTGGGACCAGTTCGCGCCCGCCTATGCCGAACGCATATTGGACGAGATCCAGCATCGCCTGATCCCCGACATACGATCGCGCATCGTCACCCAATTCCATTATGCGCCGTCCGATTTCGGGCGGGATCTGAACGCTCATCTGGGCAGCGCCTTCAGCCTGGAGCCGCTGCTGACCCAGAGCGCCTGGTTCCGCGCGCATAATCGCGACGATGTGATCCCCAACCTCTATCTGGTGGGCGCAGGCACGCATCCGGGCGCGGGCATCCCCGGCGTCGTCGGCAGCGCGAAGGCGACCGCGGCGCTGATGATCGACGATATGGCATCGGCAAGTTAAGTATCTGATATCTAATGATAATATCAGATATGCCATATGTGAATATGGGAAGAGTATGAAAAGATTGGCAGTCTATTGCGGATCGGCCACCCCCGCCGATCCCACTTTCATCGAAGCCGCCCGCCATGTCGGCCACACCCTTGCTGCGCGCGGCATCGGCGTCGTCTATGGCGGCGGTCGCCTTGGCCTGATGGGCGCAGTGGCGGATGCTGCGCTGGAAGCGGGCGGCGAGGTGATCGGCGTGATCCCCGAAGCGCTGGTGGGTGCCGAAGTCGCCCATCGCGGCTGCACGCAGCTGCACGTCGTCCAGACCATGCACCAGCGCAAACAGCTGTTCACCGACCTGTCGGACGGCTTCGTCACCCTGCCGGGCGGCGTGGGCACGATGGACGAACTGTGGGAAGCGATCAGCTGGTCGCAGCTGGGCTACCACCAAAAGCCGGTCGGCCTGCTCAATATCGGCGGCTTCTATGACCAGCTGATCGGTTTCAACCGCCAGATGGTGGAGGCCGGCTTCATCCGTCCGCAACATGCGGGCATCCTGCTCCATGCCGACGGCATCGACGCTTTGCTCGACGCCATGGCCGCCTATCAACCGCACGAAACCATCTTCGCGATGAAGGCGGACCGGCTCTGACAGGATTGCTGCGCCTCGACCGACCCGCCCTCGTCGCCCATGCGCAGGCAAGCATCGCGCGCGGTTCCAAATCCTTCGCCATGGCCTCCACCCTGTTCGACCGGGTGACCCGCGAACGCGCCTGGCTGCTCTATGCCTGGTGCCGCAAATGCGACGACATCGCCGACGGTCAGGACCATGGCGGCACGCTACGTGGCGTGACCGATGGGCAGGCGCGACTCTCGACCATCCGTGTGCTGACCAATACAGCGCTGCGGGGCGAGGCGACGGGCGATCCTGCCTTTGACGGCTTCGGCGTGGTGATGCGTGAATGTGCCATTCCCGCCCGCTATGCCCATGACCTGATCGAGGGCTTCGCGCTCGACGCACGCGACTGGCGACCGCGCAGCCAGGACGACATGCTACGCTATTGCTACCATGTCGCTGGCGCGGTCGGCTGCATGATGGCGGTGCTGATGGGCGTCGATCCGACCGATGAGGCGACGCTGGACCGCGCCTGCGATTTGGGGCTCGCGTTCCAGCTCGCCAATATCGCCCGCGATATCAGCGAGGATGAAGCCGCCGACCGCTGCTATCTGCCGCAGGAATGGCTGGCGGAAATGGATATCCCGCCCGGCGAACATATGAAGCCATGGGCGCGCCCGCGTCTCGCCCAGTTGGGCAAGCGGATGGCCGATATGGCCGCCGCCTATGAACAAAGCGCGCGCCACGGCACCGGTGCCCTGCCACCGCGCGCGGCATGGGCGGTGCTGGCTGCAGCGGGTATCTATGGCGACATTGCCCGTGAAGTCGCGAAGCGGGGCGAACAGGCGTGGGACCATCGCGTCGTCACGCCCAAGTCCGACAAGCTGTTATGGGTCGCCCGGTCCGGCTGGCAGGTGATCGGTCGCACCCGGCGCTGGCCCGCGACGACGCCGCGCCCAGCTGACCTGTGGTCTCGCCCAGCCGCCTGACATTTCCTCCAAGAACAAAAAAAGGGCCGATGCTTTCGCATCGGCCCGAGGCATGTTCGCAGGAGGAACAATGTGGGGCGGGCGGGCCTTGTGCCTTTCGGGCGGCCCGCCCTGCCAAGTCTTACATATTATAGGCGCGTTCGCCGTGGCTGGAGAGATCCAGACCCTGCTGTTCATCTTCGGCGCTCGGACGCAGACCGATGGTCTTGTCGATGACGAAGTAGAGGATCGCGCTACCCACGCCGGACCAGACGAGTGTCAACAGCACCGCCTTGATCTGGGTGATGACCTGACCGGAGATGCTGTAGGTCGAGGCATCGAAACCCGCCGGAAAGACGGTATAGTCGAAATAACCCTGACCGCCCAGCGCCGGAGAAGCGACGATGCCGGTGGCAATGGCACCAACGATACCGCCAACGCAGTGGACGCCGAATACGTCCAGGCTGTCGTCATAGCCGAGCTTGCCCTTCACGAAAGCCACGAAGATGTAGCAGATCGGCGAGACAACGAAGCCCAGGACGACCGAGGTCATAGGCGCGCCCAGACCAGCCGCCGGGGTGATGGCGACGAGGCCAGCGACAGCGCCGGTGACGGCACCCAGCAGCGAAGGCTTGCCATGGTGGAACTGTTCGACCAGCGCCCAGCTGACGGCAGCTGCGCAGGTGGCGACCATGGTGTTGATGAAGGCGACGCCGGTGACGGCATTGGCTTCCAGGTTGGAACCGGCGTTGAAACCGAACCAGCCGACCCACAGCAGGCTTGCGCCGATCATGGTCATGACGAGCGAGTGCGGCGGCATGGGTTCCTTGGGGAAGCCAACGCGCTTGCCAATCATGATGCAGCCAACCAGGCCAGCGATGCCCGCATTGATGTGGACGACGGTGCCGCCCGCGAAATCAAGCGCGCCCATGCCCCACAGGAAGCCGGTGTCGGTCGGAGCATCAGCCAGGAAGTCGGGGCCAGCCCAATACCAGACCATGTGCGCGATCGGGAAATAGATCACGGTCAGCCAGGCGACCACGAACACGATCAGCGCCGAAAACTTCACGCGTTCGGCAAAAGCACCGACGATGAGGGCCGGGGTGATCATGGCGAAGGTCATCTGGAACACGACGAACACCAGTTCAGGCAGATAGACGTTATTGCTGAACGTCGCTGCATAGGTGGTGGCATCGACGCCCATCAGGAACGCCTTGGAGAAGTTACCGATGAACGGATTGTTGCTGGTGAAGGCGAGGCTGTAGCCCCAGCAGACCCAGACCAGGCCTGCGACCGACACGATCATGAAAACCTGCATCAGGACCGACAGCATATTCTTGCTGCGGACCAGACCGCCGTAAAAGAGGGCGAGGCCGGGGATCGACATCATCAATACCAGAGCGGCGGAGATCAGCATCCAGGCGACGTCGCCCTTGTTGACCATGCCGGCCATGGCAGCGGCGTCAGGCGCCTTGATCGGGCCGGCAAATGCCGGCGACGCGGCGAGCAGGGTCAGGCCAAGCGCCCCCGCTACCCCGCAAAGTTTCTTGGAAAAGGTCATTATTTCCCCCTTCTTACAGCGCGGTTTCGCCGGTCTCGCCGGTGCGGATACGCACGGCCTGACCGACATCGAGGACGAAGATCTTGCCATCGCCGATGGCGCCCGAATTGGCGGCTGCCTGGGTCGCTTCCACGACGCGCGGCGCAAGGTCGTCGTCGCAGACGACCTCGATCTTGATCTTCGGGACCATGTTGGTGGAATATTCGGCACCGCGATAGATTTCGGTCTGCCCCTTTTGGCGGCCAAAGCCCTTAACTTCGCTGACCGTCATACCTGCGATGCCGAGCGAGGAGAGTGCCTCGCGGACATCGTCAAGCTTGAACGGCTTGATGATAGCCATGACAAGTTTCATGTCGCCCCCTGTTACTGGTGTGCGGGGACTACTCAGCAAGAGGCGTGCCAATTTGTTAAACGCGGGTTAACGCGGGCTTGCGGCGCGATGACATGAACGGCAGCGCCAAAAAAATGGGCAGCGCGGTTTCGATGCTCAAAAAATAGGCAGTATCAACCTACCATTGCGCGCCTTCCGCAACGGCAACGGCTTCTTCGGGCAGCGTCTCCCGCCCCAGCGCTGCATTACGATGCGGGAAACGGCCAAAGCGGGCGATGGTTGCGTGATGCTGCCGGGCAAAGTCGATCGACCGGGCATCGCCTGCCCCTTCAAACAGGGTCAGCGACAGTTCCTGATCCTCCAATGCCTCGCTATGCTGGAACGGCATGTAGAAAAAGAGCCGCCCCGCGCCGCCAATCTGGATATCATAGCCTTGGGCGATCGCACCGCGCGCCACGTCCCGCGCCAGCGCGTCAGTGGCGAAGGCCTGCGCCGTGCCCCGGAACATGTTGCGCGGCAACTGGTCTAACAGGATCACGGCGGCCAGCGCATCGTCAGCGCGGTCGAGGAAAGCGTCCGCAGGGAGCGCTTTCTTTTCGCGCCACAAAGGCTGGAATCTTGCCTGACATTGGTGATCCAGCGCAGGATCATGACTGTACCAGCCTGCCTCGCCGACCTGATTGAACCAAAGGTCGAGCAGCGCCGCCGCCCAGTCGGCGGTGATGGCGTCATGGCTGTCGGTCAGCATGTTCATGGATGCTATACCCATGACCTTCCCGCCCGGTTCCGCGATCCGTAGCGGCAAAGCGTCAGGTCGCCGTGCCGCCGACGGTCAGTCCCTCCATCAGCAGGGTCGGTTGGCCAACGCCCGCAGGCACGCTCTGCCCGCCCTTGCCACACATGCCGATGCCTTCGTCCAGCGCCCAGTCATTGCCGATGCCCACCACCTTGGTCAGCGCCGTCGGACCGTCGCCGATCAGGGTCGCGCCCTTGATCGGATCACCCAGCTTGCCATTCTCGACCCTGTAGGCCTCCGTGCAGGAAAAGACGAACTTGCCCGACACGATGTCGACCTGCCCGCCGCCAAAGCTTTTGGCGAAAATGCCCGACTTCATGCGTGACAGCAATTCTTCCGGGTCATCATTGCCGCCCTTGATGAATGTGTTTGTCATGCGCGGCATCGGGCCGTGGGCATAGCTTTCGCGGCGACCATTGCCGGTCGGCTCGACCCCCATCAGCCGGGCGTTCAGCCGGTCCTGCATATAGCCCTTGAGGATGCCATCCTCGATCAGGATATTCTCGCGCGTCGGTGTGCCTTCATCGTCGATGGAGAGCGATCCGCGACGGCTGGCAATCGCGCCATCATCAACCACGGTCACGCCCGGCGCAGCAACGCGCTGGCCGATGCGACCGGAAAAGGCGCTGGTGCCCTTGCGGTTGAAATCGCCCTCCAGCCCATGGCCGATGGCTTCATGCACCAGCACGCCGGGCCAGCCGGGACCAAGCAGCACGGTCATTTCGCCAGCTGGGGCGGCGACCGAGCGGAGATTGACCTGCGCCTGCGCCAGCGCTTCGTCGATGGCGCGGTTCCAGACGGCCGGTTCCATCATCTGATCGTAAAGATAGCGCCCGCCTATGCCGAAGCTGCCGGTTTCGCGGCGGCCATCTTCTTCCAGAATCAACGAGACGTTGAGGCGCACCAGTGGGCGAATATCAGTGGCGGTAAAGCCGTCGGCGCGGACGATCTCGACAACCGACCAGCTGCCGGCCAGGCTGACCGACACCTGTGCGACGCGCGGGTCGCGGGCGCGGGCGGCGGCGTCAATCGCGGCACACAGCGTCACCTTCTCGGCAAAGGGGACGATCTCCAGCGGATTGGCATCGGTATAAAGGTGGCGGTTGGTCCTCTGGGGCGGCGGCGCGGGCGGGGTGGTGGCCGGATCAAGCAGGGTCAGCGTTTGCGCCGCCTTGCGGATCGCCGCTTCGCTAATGTCGTTGGCATGGGCAAAGCCGGTCATTTCGCCCGACACGCCGCGCAGGCCGAACCCGGCATCGGTCGAATAATCGGCGGTTTTCAACCGTCCGTCATCAAAGCCAAAGCTCTCGCTCGCGCGATATTGCAGATAGAGTTCGCCATCGTCGCAGCTTTTGAGCGCATCGGCGGTCAGGCGGCGCGCGCCATCGGGATCAAGCAAGCCAGGGCGATAGAGAAGGCCACGGGCGTCGGTAAATTGGGCGGTCAGATCGGTCATGCCCCCGATATAGGGACGACATCATCCAGGCCCAAAGGAAAAGTTAGAGGCTGGCGCCCGAAGCGATGTCGGGCAGGTTGCCGACGTCGCCAGTATCCGCAGCGCCACCCGCCAGCACGAAGCGGCGGTCACAATAGCCGCAATCGACATAGCCATGCTCGTCAATTTCCAGAAACACGCGCGGATGGCCGAGCGCGGCAGGAATATCGCCCGAACCGTCGCAGGAGACGCGGGACTTGGAGACTCGGATGATTTCAGGCGGCTGGATCATGATCGCGGACCTAGCAGCGGCGGCGCTGCGCTGCAATATGGGACAGGCGCCTACATCAGCGGCAGGCGCGGCCTTTTGCAGGGCATATCCTTGTCACCCTTCACCGCTTTGGCCGCGGGCTTCCAGTCGGCGCAATCGCTCGCTGCCATCACCGCAAAGGGCGACAGCATCAGCAGGGCAGGCGCAATGGTGCCGCCAATAAGGGCTGCAAAGGGCATGAGCTAATGGTGCCGCAGCGATGCTTGCCACAGGATGAACGATACGCAGGCGGTTTGATCGAAGATGCCCTCGCTTGCGCTCGGGAGTTTTGCGGGAAAATGTCCCCCGGACATTTTCTGATCCGCAAAACTGGTGGGCGATGACGGGCTCGAACCGCCGACATTCTCGGTGTAAACGAGACGCTCTACCAACTGAGCTAATCGCCCGCTCCTGCGGAGAAGCGTCTATCTAGGGAAAAATGCCGGGGCGTCAAGCCGGGAGTCAGGTGGTGAGCAGGCGGCGGCTGGCCCCGAACCAGCGGGTCAGCGCTTCGGCGGCCTCGTGCGCCAGCGCGATGAAGATGCGGCGGCCGTCATGCGGATCGGCCTGCCGCTCGACCAGTCCCTTGTCGGTCAGGGTGCGAATCCAGCGCAGGGCGGTGGTGGGCGGCACGGCGGCGGCGATGCACAGGCTGGAAACCGACACGCGCTCATGTTCCAGCCTGGCTGCCAGCAGATCGAGCAGCATATCCCAAGCGGGATCGGCAAACAGGTCGCCGGGCAGGAAATCGGCACGGATGCGGCGCGCGCGCAGCAGGTCGCGGACCTGTGTGGCGGTGATGGCGGGCATGTCGGTGCGCGTCGCTTCGCCGCCGATCGGGGCGAGTGCGGGCATCCCGATATAGTCGCTCGGCCGATCGGAAATACGCTGGCCCAGATCAAAGCTGGGAGTGGCCACCCGCGTCCGTTCCGTCAGCGCGTCGAGGGTGCGGGCAAGGCGACCGACTTCCTCGCTCAATTGCTGGAGGCGGGCGCTTTCGCGGTCGATTTCATGCACCTGGCCCGAAGCTGGCCGACGATCCCCGGCGGCGACCAGCGCGGCGGCGAGTTCGACCCGGTCGGGATCGCACAGCAATTGTGTATGTGGGCTGCGCAGGCAGGCGAAGGCGAGTTCCACCGTATCCCATCCGGCGATCAGGATGACCGCCATGCCAGCCTGGATCGCCTGGGTTTCCAATTGCACCAGCAGGCGTTCCAGCAACGGGGTGATGATGGGGCAAAAGACCAGCACCGTGTCGCACTGGGCCTGAAGATCGAGCCGCACCGGCGCATCGGCCAGCGCGGTCAGCCCCAGCAGGCGGAAACCTGCCGCCGCAGCGACCGGCTCCAGCGCGGAGGCGTCCATCTGGTCGGCGATCACCAGCAGGCTGGCGCGATCATCGCGTGGCGTCAGCGGTGCGCTATGGCTCGTCAGCGGCGAGGCGTAGGAAAAATCTTCCATCATGGTCCGAATCCCGTTCTAGCTTCGTTCTAAAGAATAAAGCAAGAACGGATCGATTCAGCCCCGCATATTCGCCATTCTGGACAGGGTCTGGAGCAATGGCTTCATTCGGTCATGGACAAGGGGCGACAGGCGGCGCTTTCCGTCCAGTTTGCAGCCAATTTGGCGGGAGGATGCAGGAAATTTCCTATCATTTTAGGAAGGGCTGACATTCTCTCCGAAATGGAGTCAATTGTCACACCGCCGTGGCGCGGGCAAAGGCGATGTAGAGCGCGCGCAGCCGCATCGCGACCGGGCCCGGGGTGCCGCTGCCGATGGTCTGGCCGTCGATGGTGACGACCGACTGGCACAGGGTCGATGCGCTGGTGATGAACGCCTCTTTCGCGGTCAGCGCTTCCGCGACGGTAAAGGGGCGGCGGATGACGGCCAGACCGCTTTCGGCGGCCAGAGCGGTCAGCGCGTCGCCGGTGCAGCCCGCCAGCACCGCTTCGCTATAAGGGCGGGTAATGATGCCTTCGTCGGTGACGATGAAGGCGGTGGAGGAAGCGCCTTCGGTGACGAAGCCGTCCTCGACCAGCCAGGCCTCCTGCGCGCCCGCGTCGCGCGCGGCCTGCTTGGCCATCGCCTGCGCCAGCAAGCCAGTGCTTTTAATGTCGCGGCGTTTCCAGCGCAGGTCTGGCATCGTGGCAACCGCGATGCCGGTGGTGACAGCGGGGACGTTCAGGAACGGCTTGTCCTGCACGAACAGGAACAGGGTCGGCGCGGTATCGGGCGATGGCAGAAAGTCGCGGGTCGCGTCCGCGCCACGGGTGAGCTGAAGATAGACCAGCCCTTCATGGAGCGCATTAAGAGTGACGAGCTGCTTCTGCACGGCCTCAATCTCGGCAAGGCTGAGCGGCAGGCGAATGCCAAGCGCATCGGCAGAGCGTTGCAGCCGGGCGAGATGGCTGGCGCTGTCGACCAAGCCGCCGTCGATCACCGCAGCAACCTCATAAATCCCGTCGGCAAACAGGAAACCGCGATCCAGCGGCGAGATCCGCGCCTGATCGAGCGGCAGAAAGGCACCATTGAGATAGGCGATCGACATGAAGCGGGACGGTTCCTGAGCGGTGGATATCCACTGCTTTTGCCGGTCGGGCGGGCAGGGTCAAGCGGCTTGGCGGCACATATTGCCTTGGCGCTGGACCGGTGATGGGTGCGGAACTTCGCTAACTTCGCCCATATCGCGCATGAAGAATGGGCGCAAAGTCGGTCGTCCGCTGGTGCGGGTTGGGAAGGGCGGACGATGGGAAGGAGCCGCGGCGGCTATAGCAGGGGTGAGGGTCTGTAGGACAGGTGGAAGCTCCGTTTTTGCCTTCCCGCCTAAGCCGCCTTCCCCTGCAACGCCTTCTGCCGCCGCCGTTGCACGGACGATCCGATCCCCATCGCCTCGCGATATTTCGCGACCGTACGCCGGGCGATGTCCATGCCCTTGGCGCGGAGCAGGTCGACGAGGGTATCATCGGACAGGATGGCGTGGGGCTCTTCGGCCATGATCAGCGTCTTGATGTGGCTCTTGACCGCTTCGGCGGACACCGCGCCGTCGCCTTCCGCGTTCGAGACGCCGCTGGTGAAGAAATATTTGAGCTCGAACTGGCCGCGCGGGCAGGAAAGATATTTGTTCGACGTCACCCGGCTGACAGTGGATTCATGCATGGCAATGGCGTCGGCGACGGTGCGCAGGGTCAGCGGCTTCAAATGTGCGACGCCCTTGCGGAAGAAATCCTCCTGTTGGCGCACGACTTCGCTGGCGACCTTGATGATCGTTTTCTGCCGCTGGTCGAGCGCTTTCACCAGCCAGTTGGCGCTGGCGAGGCAGTCGGCGAGCCAGGCCTTGGCGCTCTTGTCCTGCTTGCCCGACGCCAGTTCGACATAGTAGCTGCGGTTGATGAGGACGCGGGGCAGGGTGGCGCTGTTGATCTCGATCGCCCAGCCGTCGGCGGTGGGCCGCACGAACAGGTCGGGGGTGACCGGCGCGGCGCGATCACTGGAAAAGCGCAGGCCGGGCTTGGGATCATAGCCGCGCAGCTCGCGGATCATGTCGGCCATATCCTCCTCATCCACGCCGCAGATACGGCGCAACTGGGGCAGCGCACCGCGCGCCAGCAGGTCGAGATTGGCGAGCAGCCGGGCCATGCAGGGATCGTGGCGGTCGGCCTCCTTGGCCTGCAGGGCAAGACATTCGGACAGCGACCGCGCGCCAACCCCGGTGGGGTCGAATGTGTGGATGACGCCCAACACCCGTTCGACATCGCAAAGCGGCAGGCCGAGCGCATGGGCGGTTTCGAGCAGATTGGCCTCAAGATAGCCCGCCGGGTCGATCTGGCCGATCAGCTGACCCGCGACGACCAGGTCCATGCCGGACAGGGCGGCGCGGGCCTGATCCATCAGATGTTCCTGAAGGCTGGGTTCGGGGTTGGCGAAACTGTCAAAATCGAGCGCTTCGCCGCTGCCGCCCGACAGCGCGTCCATGCCGCTGCCAGAACCGCTACCCGTGCCATGGGCGTTGGCCATGCGATCGCCGGGGCCATCGTCGATGAAGGTTTCCGCGCCATAATCGACGTCGAGCGGGGAATCGCTGGCCCCCAGCCCTTGCCCGATCAGGTCGTCGCTGGACCCGGTTTCCGCCGAAAGGGTCGGGCGATCGACATCGCGGTCGATACCGTCTGGCAGGGGCAGGTCGTCAGGCGTGCTGCCGCTGTCGAGCAGCGGGTTCTTTTCCAGCTCACCCGCGACGAACGCCTCTATCTCCAGATTGGAGAGCGCCAGCAGCTTGATCGCCTGCTGGAGCTGCGGCGTCATCACCAGCGACTGGCTCTGCCGTATGTCGAGGCGTGGACCGAGCGCCATCAGAATAAGGTCCATTCAGGACAGTGAGCGCGCGCCACCATCATGTCAGAGCGAGAAATTCTCGCCCAGATAGAGGCGGCGCACATCGGCATTGGCGACCAGTTCGGTCGGGCTGCCCGCAAAAAGCATCTGGCCGCCATAGATGATGCAGGCGCGATCGACGATTTCAAGCGTTTCGCGCACATTATGGTCGGTGATGAGGACGCCGATGCCCCGGTTTTTAAGGTCCTTCACCAGATCGCGAATGTCGGCGATGGAGAGCGGGTCGATGCCCGCGAACGGTTCGTCCAGCAGTACGATCGAGGGATTGGCGGCCAGCGCGCGGGCGATTTCGCAGCGGCGTCGTTCGCCGCCCGACAGCGCCATGGCGGCCGAATCGCGCAGGCGGGTGAGGCCAAATTCTTCGAGCAGCTGTTCCAACCGCGCGTCGCGCGCGGCGCGGTCCGGCTCGGCCAGTTCCAGCACCGCGCTGATATTCTGCGCCACGGTGAGGCCGCGGAAGATGGACGTTTCCTGCGGCAGATAGCCCAGGCCCAATATGGCGCGGCGATACATGGGCAGGCCGGTAATATCCTGCCCGTCCAATATGATGCGCCCGCGATCGGGGCGGACGAGCCCCATGACGGAATAGAAGCAGGTCGTCTTGCCCGCGCCATTGGGGCCGAGCAGGCCGACCACTTCGCCCTTGCCCACGGTCAGCGATACGTCGGACAGGACGACCCGCTTGTCATAGCTTTTGGCGATCGAGATGACCGACAGGCCGTCGCCCAGCTCCTGCGGGGCCAGCGGGCGGTGGTCGGCGGCGGGCCGGTCCTGGGTGGTGACGTCGTGCATGGCTCGTCCATATTTGCAGCCAAGGGGTTGACCGCCGGTAAAAATTGACCCGCCCATGGGGCAGTTGGCATTCTTTGTGCATGGGAATGCCGCCGGGGCAAGGGGGAAAATGCCGGGCGGGGGCTTCGACGCGCCTAGCCGCGCACGGGGAGCGCCGTCTGATATTTGGTGACCGACAGGGCAAATTGCGACGATGCGCCCGCGACCGAAGGATGTTTGAGCAGGGTGCGCATCAGGAAATGCTCATAATCCGCGACGTTGGAGGCGACGACGCGCATCAGATAATCCCATTCGCCCGACATGGAATAGCATTCCATCACCTGATCATGGTCACGCACGAACGTTTCGAACGCGGCGATCGAGTCGCCTGAAAAATCCTTCATCCGCACATGGCAGAAGATGGTGACATCCTGTCCCAGCAGTTGCGGATCGGCCAGCCGCACCGCGCCGCGCAGCACGCCTGCCTCCTCCAGCGCCTTCACCCTGCGCCAGCAGGACGGGCCGGTGCTGCCGACCCGTTCGGCGAGGTCCGCATTGCTGAGCGCGGCGTCGCGCTGCAACTCTGTAACGATGCGGCGATCGAGGGCATCGAGTTCGACAAATTTCGTCATATAATCGCCATTTCGGGAAATTTGGTTACAGCTATAGCCGAATAATCGGCCATTTTGAAAAGCAATTTCGCGCCCTATTTGCGATGCTGTGGCTATGGCCGAAACCCCGCCCCATCGTCCCGCGCACGCTGCGGAGGACTGGACCGTCCCGCAGGACTGGGACCGCTACAGCGCGGCCGATCATGCGATGTGGGACCGGTTGTTCGACCGGCAGGCGCATATGCTGCCGGGGCGGGTGGTGCCGGAATTCATCGCCGGGCTGGACATATTGCGGATGGACCAGCCGGGCATCCCGCGCTTCGACGCGCTGTCGGAACGGCTGATGGCGGCGACGGGGTGGCAGGTGGTGGCGGTGCCGGGGCTGGTGCCGGACCGGGTATTTTTCGATCATCTGGCCAATCGCCGTTTCCCCGCCGGGCGCTTCATCCGCACGCCAAACCAAGAAGATTATCTGCAGGAGCCGGACGTGTTTCACGACATATTCGGCCATGTCCCGCTGCTCGCCAATCCGGTGTTCGCCGATTATATGCAGGCCTATGGCCAGGGCGGGCTGCGCGCCGACGGGCTTGGCGCGATCGAGAAGCTGGCGCGGCTCTACTGGTACACGGTCGAGTTCGGGCTGATCGCCACGGATGAAGGCCTGCGCCTCTATGGCGCGGGGATCGTGTCGTCCAACGCCGAATCGCATTTCGCGCTGGAAGATCCCTCGCCCAACCGGCTGGGTTTCGATCTCCAGCGGCTGATGCGGACCCGCTACAAGATTGACGATTTCCAGCAGAGCTATTTCGTTATCGACAGTTTCGACCAGCTGCTGCGCCAGACGGTCGAGACCGATTTCGCGCCGCTCTACGCCGCGCTGGATCAGCAGAGCGATCTCGACACCGACACCATCCTGCCCGGCGACCGCGTCTTTACCCGCGGGACGCAGGCCTATGCCCATAAGAAAATGCAAGAGGAGCCGATATGACTGCCAGCGCCGACAATCCCCTGGGCCTGAACGGTTTTGAATTTGTCGAATTCACCTCGCCAGAGCCGCAGGCGATGGCCGCGCAGTTCGAGGCGCTGGGCTTTACCGCGACCCACCGGCACCCGACCAAGAATATCACCCGCTACAAGCAGGGGCGGATCAATCTGATGCTCAACCGCGACGATGCGGGCCGGGTCGCGGCGTTTCGCGGCGTGCATGGCCCCTCGGCCAGCGCCATGGCGTTCCGCGTCGCCAATCCGCAGGGCGCGCTGCAATGGGCGCTGGCCAATGGCGCGCAGCCGACCGAGGAGGACGACACCGTTATCATGGGGATTGGCGGCGCTTACCTCTATTTCATGCCGGACCAGGGCGACCCCTATGCCAATTGGGCCGAATTTCCCGGCTGGCGTGAGGCCGAGGCGCGCAACAATGTCGGCCTCGACCTGCTCGACCATCTGACCCATAATGTCCGGCGCGGGCAGATGCGGGTGTGGAGCGAATTTTACCGCACCCTGTTCGGGTTCGAGGAACAGAAATTCTTTGATATCGAGGGCAAGGCGACGGGCCTGACCAGCCAGGCGATGATCGCGCCGGACAAGGCGATCCGCATCCCGCTCAACGAAAGCAAGGATGACAATAGCCAGATCGAGGAATTCATCCGCGACTATCATGGCGAGGGTATCCAGCATCTGGCGCTGACCACTGACGATATTTACGCGACGGTCGAAAAGCTGCGCGCGCGCGGCGTGCGGTTGCAGGACACGATCGAGACTTATTATGAACTGGTCGACAAGCGCGTGCCGGGCCATGGCGAGGATCTGGAACGGCTGCGAACCAACCGCATCCTGATCGACGGCGATGTGGAAAGCGAAGGGCTGTTGCTGCAAATCTTTACCGAGCCGATGTTCGGGCCGATCTTTTTCGAGATTATCCAGCGCAAGGGCAATGAAGGCTTTGGCAACGGCAATTTCCAGGCCTTGTTCGAGAGTATCGAACTGGACCAGATACGGCGCGGGGTGGTGAGCGTCGACGCCTGACATAAGAGACGCGAGGAGAGGATTGACATGCATTACCTCCCCGGCTGGGGCAATCATCATGCGAGCGAGGCGGTGGTCGGGGCGTTACCCGTCGGGCGCAATTCGCCGCAGCAGGTGCCGTTCGGCCTCTATGCCGAGCAACTGTCCGGCACCGCCTTCACCGCGCCGCGTCACGACAATCGGCGCAGCTGGCTCTACCGGATGCGGCCGAGCGCCGGGCATTCGCCGTTACGGCCCCATGCGCGCGAAACGCTGATCGCGTCGGGGCAGGTCGATACGCCCAACCGGCTGCGCTGGAATCCGCTGCCAGCCGCTGGGGCAGGGGTGGATTTCGTCGATGGCCTGATCACGGTCGCGTCCAATGGCGACATAAGCGTAGGGACGGGCTGCGCTGTGCATCTTTATGCGGCCAGTGCGTCGATGGTGGATCGCGCCTTTTTCAGCGCCGATGGCGAGATGCTGATTCTGCCGCAGCAGGGGCGCCTGCGCATCGTTACCGAAATGGGTGTGCTGGACGTCGCACCCTTGCAGGTCGCGCTGATCCCGCGCGGGGTGCGCTTTCGTGTCGAACTGCCGGACGGCGCGGCGCGGGGCTATGTCTGCGAAAATTACGGCGCGCTGTTTCGCCTACCTGAATTGGGACCGATCGGCTCCAATGGCCTGGCCAATGCCCGCGATTTCGAGGCACCCGTCGCTGCGTTCGAGGATGTCGAGCGACCTACCCAGATCTTGCAAAAATATGGCGGCACGCTCTGGGTGACGCAGCAGGATCACAGCCCGTTCGATGTCGTTGCCTGGCACGGCAATCTGACGCCCTGTCGCTATGACCTGACCCGCTTCAACACGATCGGCACGGTCAGTTATGACCATCCCGATCCGTCCATCTTCACTGTGCTGACCAGCCCCAGCGACATGCCGGGCACTGCCAATGTCGATTTCGTGATCTTTCCGCCGCGCTGGATGGTGGCGGAGGATACGTTCCGTCCGCCCTGGTTTCATCGCAATGTGATGAGCGAATATATGGGCCTGATCCACGGCCAATATGATGCCAAGGCGGACGGTTTCGCGCCGGGCGGCGGCAGTCTGCACAACAGCATGTCGGGCCATGGCCCGGACGTCGATAGCTGGCGCAAGGCGGTGGAAGCTGCCCTGTCGCCCCAAAGGATAAAAGACACGATGGCGTTCATGATCGAGAGCCGTATGCCGTTCCGCCCGACCCGCTGGGCGATGGAAACACCCCTTTTGCAGGCTGATTATGACGCCTGCTGGCAGGGCTTTCCCAAGGCGCGCCTGCCATGACGCGCTGGTGGACCACCGATGAGACGCATGATCCGGCGCGGACCAGCTGGGTCGAGAGCGCGCAGGGGCATGGCGATTTTCCGATCCAGAACCTGCCCTATGGCGTCTTTTCGCCCGCCGGGGCGGAACAGCGGATCGGGGTTGCGATCGGCGACATGATCCTCGATCTGGCAGCGTGCGTGAAGGCAGGGTTGATTGCGCAAGACGCGGTGCTGTCGCATCCCACGCTCAACGCGCTAATGGCGTTGTCGGGCGAGACTCGCCGCAGTCTGCGCCGCGCGATCAGCGCTTTGCTCTCCGATCCCGCGATGCAGGCGACGGTCAAGCCGCATCTCCATGTCGCGCGCGAGTGCGCGTTGCATCTGCCCGCGCAGATCGGTGATTATAGCGACTTCTATGTCGGCATCCATCACGCCAATAATATCGGTCGCCAGTTCCGCCCGGACAATCCGTTGCTGCCCAATTATAAATATGTGCCGATCGGCTATCATGGCCGCGCCTCCTCGATCCGCCCGTCGGGCGAAGCGCTGGTGCGGCCCTGCGGCCAGCGCAAGGCACCCGATGCGGATATGCCGGTCTATGGTCCCACTGCGCGGCTGGATTATGAGCTGGAACTGGGCGTGTGGGTCGGTCCGGGCAATGATCTGGGCAGCCCGATAGGGATTCACGACGCGGCTGATCATATTGCCGGCTTCTGCCTGCTCAACGACTGGTCGGCGCGCGATTTTCAGGCGTGGGAATATCAGCCGCTTGGGCCGTTCCTGGCCAAGAATTTCCATTCCACCATCTCGCCCTGGGTCGTCACCGCCGAAGCCATGGCCCCGTTCCGCATCGCCCAGCCCGCGCGGCCCGACGGCGATCCCGCGCCCTTGCCCTATCTGGCCGATGCCGACGATCAGGCGCATGGCGCGCTGGGGCTGACGCTGGCGGTCTATCTGACGAGCGCCACGATGCGCGCGGAGGGGATGGCGCCGATGCGGCTCAGCCATGGTCCGGCCAGCAACATGTATTGGACGGTGCAGCAGATCGTGACCCACCATGCGTCCAATGGCTGCAACCTGATGCCGGGCGATCTGCTGGGCACCGGCACGATTTCCGCGCCGCTGCGGGAGGGTTTTGGCAGCCTGATGGAACTGTCAGCGGGCGGCAAGGAGCCGCTGACCCTGCCGACCGGCGAGACGCGCGCTTTTCTGGCCGATGGCGATGAAATGACGTTGCGGGCGGTTGCGCGGGCGGATGGGTTTGTGTCCATAGGCTTTGGCGATTGCCGGGCGCAGGTCCTGCCGGCGCGAGGATAGGAGGACGGCATGATCCTGCACGGCTATTATCGCTCCAGCGCTGCCTATCGCGTGCGGATCGCGCTGAACCTCAAGGGGCTGGCCTATACGGACGCCTTCCACCATTTGCTGCGAAAGGAACAGCGCGCGCCCGCCTATCTCGCGCTCAATCCGCAGGGACTGGTCCCCGCGCTGGAGGTCGACGGTGCGGTGCTGACCCAGAGCATCGCCATTTGCGACTATCTCGATGAGGCCTATCCCGCACCGCCACTGCTGCCCGCCGATCCGGTCACACGGGCGCAGGTGCGCGGCTTTGCGCTCGCCATCGCGTGCGACATTCACCCGGTACAGAATCTGAAGATATTGCGGCGATTGCGTGCGCTGGGGCTGGACGAAGCGCAGGTGACGGGCTGGGCGCGGGAGACGATCGAGGATGGGCTGGCCGCCTGCGCGGCGCTGATCGCGGGACAGAGCGGCCCCTATTGTTTCGGCGATCAGGTGACGCTGGCCGACATCTGCCTCGTGCCCCAACTGGTCAACGCCCGCCGCTTCGGCGCGCGCTTCGACTATGGCCGTATCCCGTCGATCGAAGCGGCCTGCCTTGCACTCCCCGCCTTCACCCGCGCTGCGCCGGAAAATCAGCCCGACGCGGAATAGGGGACGACTATTGTGGGATGCATGATCAATGCATCGTTCAAGTGGTCAGGGGATTTGGAAGGCGATTTGCAGGTCATCATCATCCCGGCTTGGATAATCCAACCAACAGCAAAAGGCCCGTTCCACCACTGGAACGAGCCTTTTGGCTATCTGAAAACCGATCAAGCGCGCGGGGCGAAAACCCCGTAGCGGCTTACTTGATCTTGGCTTCCTTGAATTCGACATGCTTGCGCACGACCGGGTCATATTTGCTGAAGCTCAGCTTCTCGGTCTTGGTGCGCGGGTTCTTCTTGGTGACGTAGAAGAAGCCGGTGTCAGCGGTGCTGACGAGGCGAATCTTGACAGTTGCTGGCTTGGCCATGGCCTTATCCCCGGACGTGAATATAAAAAAGTAAGAGCGGCCCGCCAAATGTCAGGACCGCCCCGTTTCAGCGGTGGCCCATGGGGCAGATTCGCGTCGCTGTCAAGGTTGGCGCGCCGACCTTGGCCGGTTTACCCGGTCTTAACCAGACAGGCGCATCATGCCAATGGGACGACAGGACAGCGAAGGGGCTTTCCCATGCGACATGATCCAAAGCTGGCGATATTGGCCGACCTGATGCGACGGGTCGACGGGCTGGCGGGCCAGCGCGGTCATTTGTCGGTCGCCCGGCTGCATGATGAAGTCGACCAGATTCGCCATATCGCCCGCGCCTTTCACTTGGATGACGTCGAAGGACTGGCCGGGACGCTCGAATCGGCGCTCTCGCTCCATGGCCTTGGCCCGGTGGTGCTGTCCTATCTCGACCTGATGCGCGACGCGATCACCAGCGACATGCCCGTGGCCGACATCGTGCCGATCATCGCGCACCGCCCGGCTGCCGCCGCACGTCCCACCCTGCACGCCTGAACCAGCGCCGCCGATGGACGCCCTGCTGCTTGCCCTGCTCGGCTGCCTGCTCGGCGAAATCGGTGATAAGAGCCAGCTGCTAGTCCTAGCGCTGGCAACCCGCTATCAGCGCAACGGTGCTGTGATTGCGGGCATCGTCGTCGCCGCCATCGCCAACGCCGCCATTTCCGCCACGGCAGGCGCGTGGATCGGCCCGATGCTGGGCGCTGACGCCCGCCTTCTGTTCCTCTCGCTCTCCGTCCTGTTTCTGGGGATCGGTATGTTCTGGCCAGTCACAGCGCCCGATCCGCTGGCGGGCTGGCCGACCGGCGCGTTCCTTACCACGATGCTGGGTCTCTTCATCCTGGGCTTTGGCGATGGCCCGCAATTTCTGGTCTTGGGGATCACCACCCATAGCGGCAATCCGGTGCTGGCGGCGGTCGGCGGCGCGATCGGCGTGATCGCGGCGTCCGTGCCGGTCGTGCTGCTGCGTGACCGCATCTTCGCGGCCCTGCCCACCCGCGCGATCCGGCTGGGCGGCGGCGTGCTGCTGCTGATAGCGGGAAGTGTCATGGCCTTGTCGGCGCTGGCGCTTTTCTGATCGCTTTCTTTCATCAGGCTGATCGCGTTTTTCGGTGGCACCTTATGCGCCGTCGATCATTATATGTCCGAAACCAATATTGCACTGCCCAGGAGGACATCAATGACCGCCGCCGATCTCAAGACCCCCACTGACCTTAAAAGCAACGCCACCAAGTCCGTGGCGCAGGCGCTCAACGGTGTGCTGGCTGACAGCTATGCGCTCTATCTCAAGACCAAGAATTTCCACTGGCATGTGTCCGGCCCGCATTTCCGCGACTATCATCTGATGTTCGATGAACAGGCCGCCGAAATCCTCGCCACCACGGACCTGATTGCCGAGCGCGTGCGCAAGACCGGCAATGTCACGCTGCGCTCGATCGGCGACATTTCCCGCCATCAGAGCCTCAAGGACAATGACGCCGAATTCGTCAGCCCCGCCGACATGCTGATGGAATTGCGCAACGACAATCTGGCGCTGGTCGAATCCTTCCGCGCGGTCAAGGCTGCCGCGACAGAGGCGGGTGATAACGCTACCGAAGGCATTGTCGACGACTGGACCGACCAGGCCGAACAGCGCGCCTGGTTCCTGTTCGAGGCTGGCCGGGGCGCTTAAGACCGCCGCGCATTACACGCAGTTGTTCCCCGGCGAAGGCCGGGGTCCAGTCCGGAGCGAAGAACTGGACCCCGGCCTTCGCCGGGGTACGCCATGACTATTGTTCGTCGATCAACGCGATAGCCATTATCTCCACCGCATCCGGCCTCCCGGCAAAATCGACCATTTCGCCCACCGCCGCATCCATCATCGCGCGCGCCAGCGGGGCGGAAAAGCTGATCCGCCCGTCCGCCGGGTCAGCCTCGTCGTCGCCCACGATCGCAATCGTCTTGTCCCGCCCGTTGAGCCGGTATGTCACCCGGCAGCCGAACGCCACGACATCCCCCGCCGCGACCGGTCGCAAATCCGCCGTCGCCAGCCGCGTCCGCCAGTAGCGCAGCACGCGGCTGTGCTTCTTGGCATCCTCCTCGGCCATGCCGCTCAGGTCGACCGCCTCCAGCGCCGCGACCTTCTCCCGCGTCAGCCGCAAGCCCCGCGCCGTCACCCAGTTCGGCCCCGCCGGAATCGGCAGCTCGAACTTGGGCTCCATATGCTCATCATCGCCCTCGCGACGAAAGGCGACACTCATGGCAATCTCCCAAAAACAAATATCCGTTCGCCCTGAGCGAAGTCGAAGGGCAGCCAGAACGAAGTGAAGGCACTTCGCTACGCTCAGCGACAGGCTTCGACTTCGCTCAGCCCGAACGGCTATTGAAGCTCAATCTTCATCGAACAACCCGGCGAGCTGCTCCACCATCGTTCCGCCCAATTGCTCGGCGTCCATGATCGTCACCGCCCGCTTATAATAGCGGGTCACGTCATGGCCGATGCCGATTGCGACCAGCTGCACGGGTGACCGGTTCTCGATCCAGTCGATCACCTGCCGCAAATGCCGTTCCAGATAGGTGCCGCTATTGACCGACAGGGTGCTGTCATCCACCGGCGCACCGTCGGAAATCACCATCAGGATGCGCCGTTCTTCATTGCGGGCGATCAAACGGCTATGCGCCCAGAGCAGCGCCTCGCCGTCGATATTTTCCTTCAGCAGCCCTTCGCGCATCATCAGGCCCAAATTCTTGCGCGCCCGCCGCCATGGTTCGTCGGCCTTTTTATAGACGATATGGCGCAGGTCGTTGAGCCGCCCCGGCATCGGCGGCCGTCCGGCGGCCAGCCACTCCTCGCGCGCCTGCCCGCCCTTCCACGCCCGCGTGGTAAAGCCCAAAATCTCGGTCTTGACCCCGCACCGCTCCAGCGTGCGCGCCATGATGTCAGCGCTGATCGCCGCGATGCTGATCGGCCGCCCGCGCATCGACCCTGAATTGTCGATCAGCAGCGTCACCACCGTGTCGCGAAATTCGGTATCGCGCTCGATCTTGTAGGTCAGCGACCGGGTCGGGTCGATGATGACCCGCGCCAGCCGCGCGGCATCCAGCATCCCTTCATCCTGGTCGAAATCCCAGGACCGCGACTGTTGCGCCATCAGCCGCCGTTGCAGCCGGTTGGCAAGCTTCGTCACCGCCCCCTGCAAGCTGACGAGCTGCTGGTCGAGGAAACCGCGCAACCGCACCAGCTCCTCCTCATCGCACAGCTCGTCGGCGGTCACGATCTCGTCATGCTTGAGCGTATAGGCCTTGTAATCGAAGCCTGGCGGCAGGTCGGATGTCGGCCGGTTGGGGCGGACCGGCATCATGCCTTCCTCACCCATATCGTCCGCGCCCGCATCGCTGTCGGCGTCGAACTCGTCGCTATATTCGGTCTCGCCGTCTTCGGTGTCGCCGCCCTGATCCTCGGCGCGGGTTTCGGTGTTTACGTCGCTGTCGCCGGACTCGTCCTGTCCCGAATCGCCGTCCTCGGACTGCTCCTCATCCTCGTCGCCCTCATCCTGGGCTTCGGGTTCGTCGGTGTCGGGCGGCACATCGGCGTCGATCAGCTGGAGATGTTCCAGCATCGCGGTGGTCAGCTTTTGAAAGGCGCGCTGGTCGTCGATCGCCAGCGCGAGCGCGTCCAGATCATGCCCCGCCTTGTCCTCGATCCACTGCTCTACCATCGCGACGCCCGCCGCGACATCCTTCGGTATCGCCTGTCCGGTCAGCCGCTCGCGCACCTTGAGCGCCAGCGCGGTGGACAGCGGCACCTCGTCCGCCGATCGCGCCCGGCGGATCGCATCGGATTTCAGCCGCAGGTCGAGTGCATGGTTGAGGTTGGCGCGCACCCCCTCCATCTGCCGTGACCCGATCGCCTCGACCCGCGCCTGCTCGACCGCGTCGAACACGGCGCGCGCCACCGCCTCGCCTGGCGCGGAGGCAGCATGTATCTTCGCGCTATGATGCCGCAATTTCAGCGCATTGGCGTCGGCAAAGCCCCGCGCCAGCGCCACCTGATCGGCGGGCAGGGTACGGGCCGGTGTCGGCACCTTGATCGCCTTGCCCGCCAGATGCGGCGCATCAGCGGTAAAGCCAACCTCCACCTCTGCATCACGCGCCATCGACCGCGCCGCGCCCGACAGCACGTCCTTGAAAGCATCGAGGGGGGAGCGTTCGGTCATCGGGCGTCCTGTATGCGGACAGGATCAGCGGCGATCACCACTTACCCCGCCTTCCCCACGACGCTCTCCGGCAAGTCCTTGCCGAACACGCGCTGATAATATTCGGCCACCAGCGCCCGTTCCGCCTCGTCGCATTTGTTGAGGAAGCTCAAACGGAAGGCAAAGCCGACATTTTTGAAGATCAGCGCGTTCTGCGCCCAGCTGATCACGGTGCGGGGCGACATGACGGTCGAAATATCGCCGTTGATGAAGCCCTGCCGTGTCAGTTCGGCGACCTTGATCATGTTTTCGACTTCCTTGCGGCCGCCCTCATGATCATATTCGCCCGACTTGGCCAGCACCACCTGCGCCTCGGTCGCGGCGGGCAGGTAATTGAGCGCCACCACCAGATTCCACCGGTCCATCTGGCCCTGGTTGATCTGCTGCGTGCCATGATACAGGCCGGTCGTATCGCCCAGACCCACCGTGTTGGCGGTCGCGAACAGGCGGAAATAGGGGTTGGGGCGGATCACGCGATTCTGGTCGAGCAGCGTCATCTTGCCGTCGGTTTCCAGCACGCGCTGAATGACGAACATCACGTCGGGGCGGCCAGCATCATATTCGTCGAACACCAGCGCGACCGGCCGCTGCAACGACCAGGGGAGCAGGCCTTCCTTGAACTCGGTCACCTGCTGCCCGTCTTTCAGGACGATGGCGTCACGCCCGACCAGGTCGATACGGCTGATATGCGCGTCCAGATTGATGCGGATGCACGGCCATTTCAGGCGCGCGGCGACCTGCTCGATATGGCTCGACTTGCCGGTGCCATGATAGCCCTGCACCATGACGCGGCGGTTGAACGCGAAACCCGCCAGGATCGCCAGCGTGGTGTCCGGGTCGAACACATAAGCGGGGTCCAGGTCCGGCACACGCTCGTCGGCTTCGCTAAAGGCCGGGATCTGCATGTCGACGTCGATGCCGAACACATCGCGGGCGTCCACGAACCGGTCGGGGGCATCCATCAGCGTTTCGGCGCGCGTGTCGGGCTGAACGTTGGAAATATCAGTCATCGGGTCATCATCTTCCTGCGAGTCATGTCCGCCCTAACCGATGCAGGAAGGCCATGTCGAGACAATGGGGACAGACCAGTCCCGGATCAAGCGGCCCATTCGGCCAGATTGGCCTCCTGCCCGATCAGTGCCAGCCCATGCGCGATCGATGTCAGTTCGCCCCCGGTCGCGATCCGATCCGCCCCAAAGCGCGCATCGAATATCCCCCGTATTGCCGGGATCAGCGACGATCCGCCGGTCAGGAACACCCGGTCGATGGCGGGCGGCGTCACTCCAGCAGTCGCCAGCGCCTTGTCCACTGTAGCCTCGATCCGGGCGATATCGGGCGCGATCCAGCGCTCGAAATCGGCGCGGCTCACCTGCGTCTCGATCTCCAGCCCACCCCCTGCAAAGCGGAACGCCGCGCTCTCCTGCGCCGACAACGCCCGCTTCAAACTCCCCACCGCATCATAGAGCGGATAGCCCAGTTCCTTCTCGATCACCGTCATCATCCGCCCGATCGCAGCGGGCTCATCGGCGGATTTCTGCAACCGCGCCAGCTCGTCCATCGTCCGCCGGTTGCGCATCAGCGCCAGCCGCGACCAGTCGGCAAAGTCGGCGAAATAGCTGCGCGGTATCTCCAGCGTCTTGCCGAACGACTGGTAACTGCCGCCCTTGCCCAGCATCGGCAGCACCAGATGGTCCATGATCCGATAGTCGAACCGGTCGCCTGCAATGCCGATACCCGCCGATCCCAAGGGCGTCGCGCGCCGCGCCGCGCCCGGTGCCTCTACCCGCACGATGGAAAAATCGCTGGTGCCGCCGCCGAAATCCGCGACCAGGATCGTCGCGGCCTGGGTCAAACGGCTGGCATAGCTGAACGCGGCGCCCAGCGGCTCATAGACATAATGGATGTCGGTGCCGAATCCGGCAAACATCGCGTCATAGCGCTTGCGCGCCAGCGCCTCGTCAGGCCGCGACCCGGCATAGGTCACTGGCCGCCCGACGATGATCCGCTCCGGCCTTTGGTCCAATGCGCCGCCGGCGTGGCCGACCATGCGATCAAGGAACATCGCCCCCAGTTCCTCGAAGCGATAGCGCTTCTCGAATATATTGGCGCTCTCGAAGATCGGGCTGGCGGCGACCGATTTGAAAGACTGGAGGAAGCGGCTATCCTCTGGATATTCCATATATTCCGCGATCGCCCACGGCCCCGCCTCATGCGCTAGCCCGCCCTTGACGCCCTCCTCATGCCAGAAACACAGCGCAGACCGGAACACCGCGCCGGTCGCTTCTTTGCCTGCAAATTCGACCAGATCGGATTGCTGGCCCGTGGCGATGGCTACCACGCTGTTGGTCGTGCCGAAATCTAGGCCCAGCGCGCGCGGCACGTCCTGCATGGTCTGTCTCCGGGGAAGGGGCCGCGCCCTATGGCATCGCCGGCCCATCAGGACAAGCCTGTCCTACACGCAGCTTCTCTGCCATGCGCGACATGGGTGAAAGGCTTTTTTCAGAGATGCCGGGATACGCCGTCATGATGATCATGTTCACGACAGCCGCCCTATTCCTGACGACGATCAATGCCCTGACCGTCCTGCTATTCTATCTGGACAAGGCGAAAGCCATTGCCGGTGAACGGCGCATACGGGAATCGGATTTGCTCACCTTTGCCTTCATCGGTGGCACGCCGGGGGCGTTTCTTGCCCGCCACCTGTTTCGTCACAAAACCCGCAAGGAACCGTTTTCGACCCGGCTTATGGTCATCGCGGTCCTCCAGATCGGCGCGTTGATCGGCTGGTTCCTGCTGTAATCAGGCGAACACTGCCGCCTTCTTCAAATGGCTATAGGCCTCGATCACGGCCTGCAACGCGCTTTCATGGCTGCGGTCGCCGCCATTATGGTCGGGGTGATACCGGCGCAGCAACTGGGTGTAGCGGGTGCGCAGCGCCTTGCGGTCGGCGTCGATCCCCAGTTCCATGACGCGCAGCGCCTTGCGGTCCTCCGCCGACAGGAACTTGCCGTCCTGTCGCATCTGCGCATCGGCCCGTGCCTTGGCCACCCGCTCCTTGAACTTCGCGCCAATGGCGTCGAGCGGATCGGAGAAATCCGACCATTTGGGCGGCGGGCTGTGCGCAGTGGAAGAGAAAGCGCGCGTCTCCCGTTCCCACCCGGCAAAGGGGCGCTGGGCAGCGGCGATTTCCTCCGGCGACATGCCGGTGAAGAAATTATAGCCCTGATTGAACTCGCGCACATGGTCCAGGCACAGCCAGCGCCAGCGCGGCCCCTCATCACCGGGGCGGGCGCTGCCCTCCAGCGGCGGTGCGCGGAACTCGCCAGCTTCCGGGCAGCCGGCCACCCAGCAGGGGCGGTCGCCCTCCACCCGGCCATGAAAGCGGTTGAAGCGGCGGGTCGAGAAAGGGTCGGTCGACAAAACTGTCCTGATGCAAGTGGCGACAAAGCGTCTATATAGGCGGCATGACCCAGATTCTGAAAGGCCCAGTGGCCACCGAAATCGAAACGCGGCTGCAAAATGCCCTGACCCCGCACCAACTGGCCGTGATCGACGACAGCGAAAAGCATCGCGGTCATGCCGGGCATGATGGCTCTGGCGAAAGCCATTTCACCGTGGACATCGTGTCGGATCGCTTCACCGGCCAGAGCCGCGTCGCCCGCCAGCGCATGGTCAATGCCGCGCTTGCCGATCTGCTGCGTGAGAAAGTCCATGCGCTGGCCATCAAGGCCCGCGCACCCGGAGAAGCCTGATGACGATGGACGATCTCATCATCCAGACGATCACGCCCACCACCCACGATCTGGGCGATTTCAAGGTTCACCGGTCGCTGCCCGCCAAGGGACGCACGATGGTCGGCCCGTTCATCTTCTTCGATCAGGCGGGGCCAGCCAAGATCGGCGCGGGGCAGGGCATCGATGTCCGGCCCCATCCGCACATCAACCTCGCCACAGTCACCTATATGTATGAAGGCGCGTTCTTCCACCGCGATTCGCTGGGGACGGAGCAGATTGTCGAGGCGGGTGCGGTCAATCTGATGACGGCGGGCAAGGGCATCGTTCATAGCGAACGATCGCCCGATGAAGAGCGGGCCAAGCTCTCCAAGCTGTCCGCCATCCAGACCTGGCTGGCGCTGCCCGACGCCTTGGAGGAAATGGACCCGGCGTTCGAGCATGTCGGCGAAGGCGGCCTGCCGGTGATCGAGGCGCATGGGGTGCGCGCCCGCGTGATCATGGGGTCGCTCTGGGGGCAGCGCTCGCCCGTCACCACCTATGCCGACACCATCTACGCCGACATCCAGCTGTCGCCCGGCGGCCGCGTGCCGATCGACCAGTCAGCCGACGAACGCGCGATTTACGTGTCGGGCGGCGATGCCGCGCTCGACGGGATGATGCTGGCCCCCCAGACCCTCTACGTCCTGCGCCCCGGCACCAGCGCCACATTGATGAGCGTCGATGGTGGCCGCGTCGTCCTGTGCGGCGGCGAAGCGTTCAAAACCCCGCGCCATGTCTGGTGGAATTTCGTCTCCTCCCGCCAGGACCGGCTGATGCAGGCGCGCGAGGATTGGGACGCGCTGCGCTTCCCGCTGATCCCCGGCGATGATCAGGAGTTCATCCCGATCCCGCAGGGACGACCCAAGACGGTCAGCTATCCGTAGAGCACGATAACTTTTACCTTGACCCGTTCGTTTCGAGCGAAGTCGAGAAACCGGTGCGCTCCGATTCTCGACTTCGCTCGAAACGAACGGAGGTTGGGGCTTCAGCCTGAAGTCATCAGGCTCCAAAATCAGAAGCTACTGCACAAAGGTCAGCGACAGATTCTCGGCGTTCTTGGGAATGTCGATCCGGCTCTCATTGATCGAGGCTTCCTCGCCCGGCTTCAGGCGATTCTTGTCCGCCTTCGTCGTCCAACTGAATACCAGCCGGTTTTGCCGGTCGCGCAATTGCACCAGCACCGGCGGCACCGGCAGCGCCTGCGTCCCGCTGTTGACGATCCGCGCACCGAACGCGAAATATTCCTCTCCCGTCGGCAGCTTGCGCCGCTCGGCAGGCTTGGACAGATAGAAGAGCAGATCAGGATCGCCCTCTTCGGCCACCAGCCCCAGGCTGACCGCCCATCCAGGCGGTCCGAAATAATAGAAGGCTCCGCCAGCCGCCGCGACGACCAAGGCAAAGGCGATCGCGGCATAGGTCCATAGCTTGACCGGATTACGGCGCGGCTTGAACGGCGGCGCGGGCGCGAACTGGCTGTCCTCGACGGCATCGACCGGCGCACCGGCGTAAATATCGTCGATCCGATTGTCCGCAGGCGCGGCGATCGGCGGCGCAACGGGCGCGGCTTCCTCCGGCACCGTGACCACGGCCTCGGTGGCTTCCGGTGCAGCTACAGGCGCAGGCGGGGCAACCGGCTCGACCGGTGCCGCAACCGGTGGCACCACCACTGGCGCCTCGACCGGCGCGCTCTCGCGCGGCGGCAGGGCGGCTGGTTGCTGGAACCAGCTATGCTTGCACGCGGCACAGCGGACCTGGCGGCCGGCCGGACCGACGGCGCTGTCCGGCACGACATAGCGCGTCGCGCAATTGGGGCACACCAGGATCATGTTGCTTCATAGGCATGGCAGGGACTCGCGCGCAAGCGGTCAACTTGTGTTGGCGTCATTCCGTCGCGACTCGCGGCAAGATGCGGGCCGGGCTTTACGGCTGCCTGCCCGCTGTGCCATGGCTGTGGTTCCGGGGAACAGGGAGCGCGCGAGCGCCATATTTCAAGACATGTCGGCCATCGTCCAGTTCGAGAATGTCGGCTTGCGCTATGGTCTGGACAGTGAAACGCTGTCCGACGTCAGTTTCACGCTGGCGGGCGGCGGCTTCTATTTCCTGACCGGCGCATCGGGCGCGGGCAAGACATCGTTGCTGAAACTCCTCTACCTGGCCCAGCGCCCCAGCCGGGGCGTCATCCGCCTGTTTGGCGAGGATGTCGTGACCCTGCCGCGCAAACGCCTGCCCGGTTTCCGCCGTCGCATCGGCGTGGTGTTTCAGGACTTCCGCCTCGTTCCGCATCTGTCCGCCTATGACAATATCGCCCTGCCGCTCCGCGTGGCTGGCATGGAGGAGGGGGAGATCGACGCCCCTGTCACCGAAATGCTCAATTGGGTCGGGCTGGGCGACCGGGGTCAGGCGCGGCCAGCGACCCTGTCGGGCGGGGAGCAGCAGCGCGTCGCCATCGCCCGCGCCGTGATCGGGCGGCCCGAAATTTTGGTGGCGGACGAACCGACCGGCAACGTCGATGCTGACATGGCCCGCCGCCTGATGACCCTGTTCGAGGCGCTCAACCGCCTGGGCACCACCATCGTCGTCGCCACCCATGATCTGCCGCTGATCGCGCAGGTATCGGGCGCGCAGATGATGCGGCTGGACAAGGGGCGGCTGGCCGACCCGACCGGATCGCTGCGCTATCCGCCGCGCCAGCAGGGCAGCGAGTGATGGCGTCGCGCGCGGATCGCCGTGCCGCCGCCGCCGCGCGTCATCGCCTGCTGCCCGGCGGGCGGGTGGCCGGGCCGATGCTGTGGATCATCGCGATCATGATGTTCCTGACCGTGCTGGCCGCCGCCGCTGGCCTCGGCCTTGGTGCAGCGGTCCAGTCGATGAGCGCGGACCTGGCCGGACGCGCCAGCGTGCAGGTGGTCGAAGCCAACCCGCAGCAGCGCGACCAGTTGGCGGCGCGCGCGCTGACGGCATTGCGCGGCGCGGACGGGGTGCAGGCTGCCGCTGCGGTCGATCCCGCCTTGCTGGCCGACCAGATCCGCCCCTGGCTGGGCGAGGAAGCGACTAGCGGCGACCTGCCGCTGCCTGCTTTGATCGACGTGACGCTGACGCCCGGCGATGCTGATGCAAAGGTCGCGCGGTTGCGCCGCCTGCTCGGCGGGCTGTCGCCTTCTTTGCGGATCGAACCCCATGCCGCCTTCCTGCTGCCGCTTGCCGGATTGCTCTCGGCGCTGGGCTGGCTGGCCGCAGGTGTCGTATTGCTGATGACGCTGGCGACCGGGGCGGTCGTGGTGCTGGCGGCGCGGGGCGCGCACGACAGCCATCGCGGCACTATCGAGGTGCTGCACCTGATGGGGTCCACCGACGTCCAGATCGCCCGGCTGTTCCAGCGCCGCATTGGCCTCGACGCCATGCTGGGCAGCGCGCTGGGCTTTGCCTTCGCTGCCTTCGTTATCCTGCTGATCGGCCTGCGCCTCTCGGCGACCGGTTCGGAACTGCTCGGCGCGGTGCGCCTGCCGCCGATCAGTTGGGTCGTGCTGGCATTGCTGCCGGTGGCAGGCGTCCTGTTGGCCACCCTAGCGGCGCGCTGGACGGTGTTGCGGGCGCTGGGGCGGGCGCTGTGATCGTCCGGCTGCTCGCCGTCTCGCTGCTGGGCTGGATGCTGGGCTTTGTATGGTTTGCGATCTTCCTGCCCCAGCCGCTCGACGGGCGCCAAACCGACGCGATCGTCGTGCTGACCGGCGGCGCGGGGCGGATCGACCGGGGCATCGCTTTGTTGCAGGGCGGGGCTGCCAAGCGGATGCTGATTTCCGGCGTCGATCGCTCCGTCCGCCCGGTCGAACTGGCGGCGCAATATGAGACGCCCGAAGCCTTGTTCACCTGCTGCATTACCTTGGGCCGCGAAGCGATCGACACACGGTCCAACGCGATTGAAACTGCGCGCTGGCTGGAACGGCGCGATTACAAGACGGTGCGACTGATCACCACCGACTGGCATATGCGCCGCGCCGCGCTGGAACTGCGGCAGGCGCTGCCCGGCCGGGTCGCCATCGTCTATGACGCGGTGCCCAGCCGTCCCAGCCTGACGATGCTGGCGCGCGAATATAATAAATATCTGCTGCGCCGGGCCGCTGCAATTCTTGGCATTTGATGGCATAGCGCTCCGATGATCATCTTGCTGCGCTCCATCGTCTTTTCGCTCATCTTCTATCCCGGCAGCCTGCTGCTGGTGCTGGCCGCCTTGATATCCAGCAGTTTTTCGCCGCCCACCGTGCAGCGTGTGTCGACCGTCTGGGGCTGGTTCCACCGCTATTGCGCCCGCTGGCTGCTGGGGCAGAAGGTGGTGATAGAGGGCGATCTGCCGCTTGGTCCCTATCTCTATATCGTCAAGCATGAATCGATGTTCGAAACGATCGACATGCTGTGCGTGTTCGACCGACCGGTCATCGCCGCCAAGCGGGAATTATTCGATATTCCGCTATGGGGGACCATTGCTGACCGTTACGGCCTGATCCCGATCGAGCGCACCGCCGGGGCGAGTGCGATGCGGACGTTGCGGACCCGCGCCAAGGAAGCCAATGAAGCCGGAAGGGCGGTCTGCATCTTCCCCGAAGGCACCCGCGTTCCCCATGGCGAAGCGCCGCCGTTGCGGTCGGGCTTTGCCGGCCTCTATGCGCTGCTGGGGCTGCCCGTCGTGCCGATTGCGCTCAACAGCGGGCTGGTATCGCCCAAGGGCAGTTTCCTCAAAAAAGCGGGCGTCATCACGTACAAGGTTGGCGAAATCGTCCCCGCCGGACTGGACCGGCGCGAGGCGGAAGTGCGGGTCCATGCCGCGATCAACGCGCTGAACCCGCCTTCTGCCCTAGTGGATTGATTTTGACATTTGCATCCTCTGGCGGCTGGGATGGGTCTGCAAATGTCAAAATCGTAAAATCCACTAGAATCAAAAGATTGCTAGTGGTCCGAAAAGATTCTGACATTTGAACACGCCTTATCCCATAAGGTAGCAAATGTCAGAATCGGACCACTAGCTTAATGCGCCCGGCCAAAGTCCGGCTTGGCGTCGTCCTGACCCTGTTCGATGATGGAGCGGCGGATGGCGCGGGTGTGGGTGAACAGGTTGAACAGCGCGTCGCCATCATTCCAGCGGATCGCCCGCTGGAGCGCTGACAGATCCTCCGAAAAGCGCTGGAGCATTTCCAGCACCGCATCCTTGTTGGCCAGGAACACGTCGCGCCACATGGTCGGGTCCGACGCCGCGATGCGGGTGAAGTCGCGAAAGCCGCCGGCGGAATATTTGATGACTTCCGATTGCGTCACATTTTCCAGATCGCTCGCCGTACCAACGATGGTGTAGGCAATCAGATGCGGCAAATGGCTGGTCACCGCCAGAACCAGATCATGATGCGCCGGGTCCATCATCTCGACGTCCGCGCCGACCCGTCGCCACAGTTCGGCCACGCGCTCTATTGCTGCCGAATCAGCGTCGGCGGGCGGGGTGACGATGCACCAGCGGCCCTTGAACAATGTGGCAAAGCCCGCTTCCGGCCCGCTATTTTCGGTGCCTGCCACCGGATGCGCCGGGATGATCGTCCGTCCGGGCAAAGCCGCGACCAGTTGCGCCAGCACGTCCGCCTTGCATGACCCGACATCGCTGATGATTGCGTCGGCGGGCAGATCATCGGCCAGTTCCGCCGCTGCCGCACCCATCGCCCGCACCGGCACGCACAGAACCACCAGATCGGCGTCGGTGACTGAAGCGCCCGCCGTGTCGGTGATGTCGTCGCACAGGTCGATCCGCCGCGCGGTGTCCCGCACCGCCGGGTCGGCATCATGGCCGGTGACCCGCACCGTGGGCATTTCCGCCCGAATGGCGCGGGCGAGCGAGGAACCGATCAGGCCAAGGCCGATGATGGTGATGCGGGCGAACGGCAGCATCGCGTCAGGCCGATTCCGCCATGGCGCGCAATGTGTTGGCGACCGCGCGGGTCTGCGCCTTGGTGCCGATGGTGATGCGCAGGCCGTTGGGCAGCCCCTGTCCTGGCAGCCAGCGGGTGGCGTACCCTTCTTCCCACAATCCCTTCATCGCGGCTTCGGCGGTCAGCTTGCCATCGAACAGGATCAGCAGGAAATTGGTCTTGCTCGGCACCACGCGCAGGCCGTGGTTGGACAGCGCCGCCACCTCGCCTGCCAGCCATTCGCGCCAGCGCGCATTATGGGTGCGGCTCGATTCGACCCAACCGCTGTCATTGATCGCCGCGATCGCGGCGGCCTGCCCAGCGGTCGTCACGTTGAACGGCGCGCGGATGCGGTGGAGAATGTCGATCACCTCCGCGCTTGCATAGCCCCACCCAATCCGTTCGGCGGCCAGCCCGTAAATCTTCGAGAATGTGCGGGTGACGAAAACATTGCTAGCGGTTTTGGCCAGTTCAAGGCCACCATCATCCTCGTCAGCGTCCAGATATTCGGCATAGGCCTGATCCAGCACGAACAATATGTCGGGGCGCAGGCCCGCGTGCAGCCGGGCAATCTCCTCCAGGCTGGTCATCGTGCCGGTCGGGTTGTTGGGGTTGGCGAGAAACACGACTTTGGTTTTCTCGGTCACCGCGGCCAGCAGCGCGTCCACATCGGTCGCATAATCCTTGTCCGGTGCGATCACCGGGGTCGCGCCGACGCGGCGGGCGGCGATGTCGTAAACGGCAAAGCCATAGCGCACATACAGCACTTCATCGCCCGGCCCGGCATAGGCGCTGGCCGCGATATGCAGCAGCTCGTCCGATCCGGTGCCGTAGATGATCCGCGCCGGGTCCAGCCCATGCACCGCGCCGATCGCCTCGCGCAGCCTGGTCGCGCCCGGATCGGGATAGGTGGCCAGGTCGGCGGTGGCGGCGACCAGCGCGGCGCGCGCGGCGGCACCGGTGCCCAGCGGATTTTCATTGGCCGACAGCTTGATCAGCGGGCGGCCATCATCGGTCGCGGACTTGCCCGGCACATAGGGCGAAATGCCGAGAATCCAGTCCTTGGGAGCGGGTTTTACAAGTGTCTCTGTCATGGCGACGCGCTTTAGCGGCTTCCGCGCCAAAGGCAAAGCGGCAGTCCAGATTGACAGCGCTCCACCGTGGTCCTAGCCCGGCGCGACCATGGCCAGCCTCTCTATGACAGATGACAGCCGTTTCGGCCTGCGCCGACAGGTTCGGCTTGCCGGGCCTTTGCCGCTGGATAGCGGCGCGGCGCTGGGGCCGGTCGATATCGCCTATGAAACCTATGGCACGCTCAATGCCGACCGATCCAACGCGATCCTGATCTGCCATGCGCTGACCGGGGACCAATATGTCGCGTCGGACCATCCGGTGACGGGCAAGCCCGGCTGGTGGTGGCGGCTGGTGGGCGAGGGGAAGCCGGTCGATCCGGCGCGCCATTTCATCGTCTGCGCCAATGTCATCGGCAGTTGCATGGGATCGAGCGGCCCGGCCAGCCTGGACGCGGCCACCGGTGCGCCCTTTGCCATGCGCTTTCCGGTGTTGACCATCGCCGACATGGTGCGGGCGCAGGCGATGCTGCTCGACCATCTGGGGGTCGATCGGCTGTCGGCGGTGATTGGCGGGTCGATGGGCGGGATGCAGGCGCTGACCTGGCCGACTTTGTTTCCCGACCGGGTGGAAAGCTGTGTCGTCATTGCGTCCACTGCGCGGCACAGCGCTCAGAATATCGCCTTTCATGAGGTTGGTCGGCAGGCGATCATGGCCGATCCGCACTGGCGCGGGGGGGATTATTATGCCGACGGGCAAGTGCCGAGCGCGGGCCTGGCGGTCGCGCGGATGGCGGCGCACATCACCTACCTGTCCGAAGCGGGGCTGACCGAGAAATTCGGACGGCGCTTGCAGGGGCGCGACGCCAAGACGTTCGGCTTCGACGCGGATTTCCAGGTGGAAAGCTATTTGCGTCATCAGGGGTTGAGCTTTGTCGAGCGGTTCGATGCGAACAGCTACCTCTACATCACCCGCGCCATGGACTATTACGACATTGCCGAGGATCATGGCGGGTCGCTGGCCAGGGCATTTACCGCCAGCAAGGCGCGCTTCTGCCTCGTCAGTTTCGATACCGACTGGCTCTATCCGACGGCGGAATCGCGGATCATCGTCCATGCGCTCAACGCCGGGGGTGCGCAGGCGAGTTTCGTCGAACTGTCCAGCCCGTTCGGCCATGACGCCTTTTTGCTGGAATGTCCTGAATTGAACCGCGTCGTTGATGGCTTTCTGAAGGGCGGGCGGGCGTGAGCGAGCAGTTGCGGCCCGATCTGGCGCTGATTGCGCGCACGGTGCGGCAGGGTGCGCGGGTGCTGGACGTGGGCTGTGGCGACGGCGCGCTGATGGCGGCGCTGCGCGACAATGCCGGGGTGGATGCGCGCGGGCTGGAGATTGACGGCTCCAACGTCGCGGACGCTGTCGGGCGCGGCCTGTCGGTGGTGCAGGGGGACGCGGACACGGACCTGCGCTATTATCCCGACGCCAGTTTCGATTATGCGATATTGAGCCAGACGCTCCAGACGACGCGGCGGCCCGACCTGGTGGTGGAGGAATTGCTGCGGATCGCCGCCCAAGCCTTCGTGTCCTTCCCCAATTTCGCCCATTGGCGCGGGCGGATTTCGCTGCTGTGGGGGGGGCGGATGCCAGTGACGCGGCTGTTGCCCGACACATGGTATGACACGCTCAACATCCATCATGTGACGGTGGACGATTTCCGCGCGCTGGTGAAGGATCGCGGCTGGACCATCGACGGGCAATGGTTCCTGAAAGGCGACAAGGAAACCACCCACGCCAACGCCAATCTGTTCGCCGAACATGCGGTGTTTTTGCTGCGGAAATAGGCGGGTGACCGGGTGATGGATGATCTGTTTTCCGAAACGGCGATTGCAGGGCGGACGCTGTCACGGGAGAATGTCGAAGCGTTGCGGGCAGGACCGCGCCGGCTGGTCGACTGTCAGCTGGAGGAGGCCGACCTGTCCGGCCTGACCCTGTCGGGATGGACGTTCGAGCGATGCACGCTGCGCAAGGCGGATCTGACCGGCGCAAGGCTGGACCGGACCATATGGACATCGTGCCGCGCGCCCTTTGCCAATTTTACCGGCGCGGACGTGAGTGAGGCGCAGGTCACTGCCTGCGATTTCAACAATAGCAGCTTTCGGCGGGCGGTGCTGATGTCGGCGACGTTCAACAACGCCAAGCTGACGGGCGCGGATTTCACCGACGCCAGGGGTATCGACCTGTCCTTTGTTGAAACGCTGCTGATCAACGCGAAACTGCCGGGTTTCTCGTTTCGCAAGCAGGTGATGACGAGGGTCGATTTCTCGCAGGCGGATCTACGCAAATGCGATTTTCGCCACACGGTTTTCGAGGATTGCAGCCTGCGCGACGCCAATATGGCCGGATCGCGCTTTGACGGCGCGGACTTGCGGTCGGCCGATCTTGGCGGGCTGCGGCTGGTCGATGCAGGGCTGTTCCGGGGCGCGACCATTTCGCGCAGCCAGGCAGGGCAACTGCTGGGCGAACTGGGGCTGAACGTCCGCTAGGACGGGCGCCTCATCCCCGCGCTCCGATCCCCTTTTCGATCAGGGCGTTGGCGATGGCGGCGATTTCGTCGGCCGGGCGGCTATCGTCCCAGACGCCATAGCGCAGGCCCAAAAACACGTTCATGCCCATGATCGCCCAGGCATGGACCTCCTCTACATCGGCGCGCACGTCGCCGCGCTCTGCCGCTTTGGCCAGGCGGGTCGTCATGCGGGCGGCGGTATTTTCATAATGGGCGCGGTAGGCAGCCTGATCGACGAACTCCGATTCGTCGATGATGCGGTAGATTTCCTTGTGTGACCGGGCGAACTCCAGAAAGCTCAGCAGGCCGATTCTTTCGGCGTCGATGCCGTCGCGCGCCGTTGCGATGCGGGGTGACACATAGTCGCGCACCTGCCCCGACATGTCGGCCACCAGCGCGCGGAAAATATCGTCCTTGGTATCGAAATAGGTGTAGAAACTGCCCAGCGCACAGCCCGCGCGGCGGGTGATGCCGCTGATCGACCCTTCATGGAATCCCTTCTCGCCGAACTCCTGCGCAGCCGCCGCCAGAAGCGCGCGGCGGGTGCGTTCGCCGCGCGCCGTGCGGGGGGTCTTGTCGTCCCTCAAGGGCACCTGATCGGTCATAGTCTCTCCCCCGTCGCTGTGTTCTTTTTACCGCAATTTGGCCGCGTCGATAGCCCGCTCCATATTTCAAGTTGAAAGCTGGTTCAACTTTCATTATCGAATCGAGCAAGACACATGGCGACCCGCCAACCGGGCGCACATATTCAGGAGAGGACCGCTCATGAAGGCCTATCACAGCATCCGCGCTCTAACCCTTGCGTCTGCCGCCTGGACCGGCGTGCTGGCCCTGCCCGCCATCGCCCAGGACGCGCCGCAGGGTGCTGCCGACGATAGCGAGGGCACCATTGTCGTCACCGCCCGCCGTCGCGAGGAAACATTGGTCAGCGTGCCGATCGCGGTCAGCGCCTTTTCCGGCGACAAGCTGGAAAGCCAGGGCGCGATCGACATTACCGATCTGGCGAACCTGACCCCCAACACCACGCTGGAAGCGTCGCGCGGCACCAATTCGACGCTGACGGCCTTCATCCGCGGCGTGGGCCAGCAGGACCCGGTGTCGGGTTTCGAGCAGGGCGTGGGCATCTATCTGGACGATGTCTATCTGAACCGGCCGCAGGGCGCGATCCTGGACATTTACGATGTCGAACGGATCGAGGTGCTGCGCGGGCCGCAGGGGACGCTTTATGGCCGCAACACGATTGGCGGCGCGGTCAAATATGTGACCAAGATGCTGCCGCAGGAATTCGCGCTCAAGATCAAGGGCAGCTATGGCACCTATGATCAGGCCGATGGCATCATCAGCGTGTCGGCGCCGATCGGTGACATGATCCGGGTTGGCGGGGCCTTTGCCCGCCTGTCACGCGGCGGCTTTGGCGACAATCTCACCACCGGGGACGAGAATTACAACAAGGATGTCTGGGCCGGGCGCGCGACGTTCGAAATGGGCGGCTATGGTCAGCCGGTGCTGATGCGGATCACCGGCGACTATACCAAGGATAATAGCAGCGCGCGGGGCGGCCATCGCCTGATCCCCGGCCAATTGTCGGGCGCGCCGGTGCTTGGCGACGTGTTCGACACGCGCGGCGGCCTTGTCGATCCCAAGCAATATGTGAAGTCCTACGGACTTTCGATGAACATCACGGCGGAATTGTCCGACGCGGTGACGCTGCGGTCGATCAGCGCGTGGCGCAAGGATGACAGCGCATCACCCATTGATTTCGACGCGCTGCCCGCGGTCGATGTCGACGTGCCGGCCTTCTATTTCAACGAGCAGCTGAGCCAGGAATTCCAGCTCCTTTATGACAATGGCCCGCTGCATGGCCTGCTGGGCTTCTATTATCTCGATGCCAAGGCCGACACCGCGTTCGACGTGCGGCTGTTCACCACCGTGGCCGGGCTGACCGCCTATACCCAGGCCGATGTCGATACTGAAACCTATGCAGTGTTCGGCGATTTCACCTTCGACATTTCGCAGCAATTGAGCATTTCGGCGGGCGGTCGCTATACCTGGGACAAGCGCCGGGCCGACATTTTGCGGCAAAATTATCTGGGTGGCGGGTCGCCTCTGTTCGGCGGTGCTGGCGTGGCGTTCGGCGCGCCCGGCACCAATTTCAACGGGGAGCGCGAATATAAGAAATTCACGCCCCGCGTCTCAGTGAGCTACAAGCCGACGCCTGATCATAATATCTATGCCAGCTATGCGCAGGGCTTCAAGGGTGGCGGTTTCGACCCGCGCGGCGTGGGCGTCAATGCACCCGACCTCAACAGCAATGGCATCCGCGAAGATAGCGAGATCGCCTCGTTCCTGAGCTTCCGTCCCGAAAGCGTCGAAAGCTATGAAGTGGGCTATAAGGGCAACTTCATGAACGGCGCGCTCTATGTCGCGGTCGCGGGCTTCTATGCCGATTATACCGACGTGCAGATTCCGGGTTCCGTCGCCTGCTCGGTCGGCGGCATCCCGTCCTTCTGCGGGGTTGTGTCCAATGCGGGCAAGGCGCGGTTCAAGGGGCTTGAATTTGAAAGCAACGCCCGACTGGCGCAGGATTTCCTGACCGGCGGCGACCGGCTGAGCCTGGCGACGGCGGTGGGTTTCATCGACGCGGAATATCGCGAATATGTCACCAATATCGGCGGTGTCCCGACCGACGTCGCTGCTTTCCGCGAAGTGCAGAACACTCCCAAATGGACCGCCAGCGGCACGCTGGGTTACACCACCCCGGTCGGCGACGGCAGCCTCTACGCGGGCAGCACCGTCTCGTGGCGCAGCAAGACCTATCAGTTTGAAATCCCCAACCCCTATATCGACCAGAAGGGCTTTGCCCTGTGGGACGCCAGCATCGTCTATACCGCGCCGGACGACCGCTGGACGCTGGGGCTGCATGGCAAGAACCTGCTCGACAAGGAATATAAGACGTCGGGCTACACCTTCGTCGCGGCCAATGCGACGACCGGCGCGATCATCAACAATGCCGCCGGTTTCCCGACCCCGTCGCTGGGCCGCGAAGGCACGCTGACCGCCTTTTACGGCAATCCGCGACAGGTGTTCGTCACGGGGACGGTGAAGTTCTGAGGCGCACATCGGCAATATGAAAAAATCCGTTCGCCCTGAGTAGGGGCTGAGCGAAGTCGAAGCCCCGTGTCGAAGGGTTGCGCCCAAACGCAATCCTTCGATATGCCATTTCGACTTCGCTCAATGGCTACTCAGGACGAACGGTGTCTGAAGGCTGGTCACTAGGAAACGACATGACAGACCGATCCGTTTCCCCCGCCTATCGTGGCGTCGTGCTGGCGATGCTGCTGCTGGTCTATACGTTCAATTTCCTCGACCGGCAGATCCTTGGCATCCTGGCCGGCCCGATCAAGGCGGAGCTGGGCCTCTCCGACGGGCAGTTGGGGGCGCTGGGCGGGATTGCCTTTGCCTTGCTTTATTCGACGCTGGCCATTCCGCTGGCGCTGCTGGCCGACCGGACCAGCCGGACCTGGGTGATCACCGTCAGTCTTGCGGTGTGGAGCGGCTTTACCGCTCTATGCGGGCTGGCGGGCAGTTTCTGGCAGATGTTCGCGTTCCGCGTCGGCGTGGGCGTGGGGGAGGCGGGCGGCGTCGCCCCCTCCTATGCCGTCATTTCCGACTATTTCCCCGCGAACCAGCGGGCGCGGGCGCTCTCCATCTATTCGCTCGGCATTCCTTTGGGGTCAGCCGGTGGCGTGCTGCTGGGCGGCTATATTGCCCAAGCGGTCGAATGGCGCACCGCCTTCATCGCCGTGGGGCTGGCGGGCCTGCTGATCGCGCCCTTGTTCCGGCTGGTGGTGCGGGAACCCGCGCGCCCGGTGCTGGCAAGCGATGCCGTGCCGGTGAGCGCAGTGTTCGGCATATTGGCGGTCAAGCGCGGCTTCTGGTTCCTGGCGCTGGGCGCGGCGTGCAGTTCGATGTGCGGCTATGGCGTCGCCTTCTGGCTGCCCAGCCTGTTGATGCGCAGCTTTGGCCTAGACCTGATGGGCGCGGGGCAGTTTCTGGGCGCGCTGCTGCTGATCGGGGGGGTGGCAGGCGTGCTGCTGGGCGGCTGGCTAGGCGATGCGATGGGCGGCAAGGACAAGGCCTATTATGCCTGGGTGCCTGCGATCAGCTATGTCGTGGGGATGCCCCTGTTCGTGGTCGGCGTGCTGTCCGACAGCGTGGGCTTTGCCTTTGCCTTGTTCCTGATCCCGCAGGCTTTGGTCTATGTCTGGCTTGGCCCGGTACTGACCGCCGTGCAGCACCTCGTCCCCGCCCATATGCGCGCCAGCGCGGCAGCGAGTTTCCTGCTGATCAACAATCTGGTCGGGCTGGGACTGGGATCGTGGAGTGTCGGCGCTTTGTCCGACGCGCTGACGCCGACTTATGGCGCGGAGGCGCTACGCTACGCGATCGTCGCAGCGCTGGGATTCTATCTGCTCGCGGGACTGTTCATGGCGCTGGCGGGCAGGGCGCTGCGCAAGGATTGGGTTGCAGCGTAACACGCACATCCGTTCGCTTCGAGCAAAGTCGAGAAGCCGCAAGCGCCGTGCAAGCGTTTCTCGACTACGCTCGAAACGAACGGAGGAGGGGATTACCGCTCCTTGGTCGCGCTGAACTTGATCTTGGGGTGGCGTTCCTGCTGGTAGCCGATGTCCCAGGCGCTGCGGGCCATGAATACCAGCGCGCCGTCGCGGTCCTTGGCCATATTGGCGGCGTTGAAGCCGATGAAATCCTTGATCGCGGCTTCGTCACCGCTGATCCAGCGGGCGGTGTCGAAGGGTGAGGGTTCGAGGCCCGCCGCGACCTTATATTCCGCGTCCAGCCGGGAAATCAGCACTTCCAGCTGGAGTTGCCCGACCACGCCGACGATCCAGTTGCTGCCGATTTCGGGGTAGAATACCTGAATCACCCCCTCTTCGGACAGGTCGTCCAGCGCTTTGCGCAGTTGCTTGGTCTTGGTCGGGTCTTTCAGCTGCACCCGGCGCAAAATTTCCGGCGCGAAATTGGGCAGGCCGGTGAAGCGCAGGCCGGGCTTCTCGCTCAGCGTATCGCCGACGCGCAGCGCGCCATGGTTGGGGATGCCGATAATGTCGCCGGGATAGGCCTCGTCCGCCAGTTCGCGGTCCTGCGCGAAGAAGAGGATCGGCGAATGGACCGCCAGCGCCTTGCCGGAGCCTGACGGGGTCAGCTTCATGCCGCGCCGGAACTTGCCCGACACCAGCCGCATGAAGGCGATGCGGTCGCGGTGCATCGGGTCCATATTGGCCTGCACCTTGAAGATGAAGCCGGTCACCTCGCTGCCCTCCGGCTCGACCGCGGCGGGTTCGGCCGGTTGCGCGCGCGGCGGCGGGGCGTGGGCGGCGAGCGCATCGATCAGTTCGGTGACGCCGAACAATTTGAGCGCGGAGCCGAAATAGACCGGGGTCAGGTCCCCCTGGCGATAGCGGTCGAGATCAAATTCGGCATAGCCGCCCTGCGACAGCTCGGCCTCCTCGCGCAGCTTGGTCAGGCCATCGGGCGAGAGGAATTCGGCCAGTTTCGGGTCGTCCAGCCCGGTAAACTGGTGCCGCGTGCCGTCAAATTCCTTCGACGGCCCGGTTGGCTGCATCAGCCGGTTGGTGGCGAAGTCGTAAATGCCTTCAAACTCGCCGCCCATGCCGACCGGCCAGCTCATCGGGCAGACGTCCAGCTGCAACTGGTCCGCCACTTCATCGAGCAGGCCGAATGTCTCGCGCCCCTCGCGATCCACCTTGTTGACGAAGGTGATGATCGGCAGGTTGCGCAGGCGGCACACCTCGAACAGCTTGCGCGTCTGCGGCTCGATACCCTTGGCCGCGTCGATAACCATCACGGCGGAGTCCACCGCGGTCAGGGTGCGGTAGGTATCCTCGGAAAAATCCTCATGCCCCGGCGTGTCGAGCAGGTTGAAGGTGATCGTCTCGCCATCGCGCGTCCGCTCGAACGTCATGACCGATGAGGTGACGGAAATGCCGCGCTGCTGCTCGATCTTCATCCAGTCCGATCGCGCACGCCGGTTCGCCCCGCGCGCCTTGACCTCCCCCGCCAGATGGATCGCGCCGCCCTCCAGCAGCAGCTTTTCGGTCAGCGTGGTCTTACCGGCGTCGGGGTGGGAAATGATCGCGAAGGTGCGGCGGGATGGGATGGTCATGATGATTTTCTGGGTCGGGAGTAATAAAGCCGTTCGCCCTGAGCGAAGTCGAAGGGCCATGCCGAGCGGAGGAGAGGCACTTCGGCTTCGCTCAGTGGAGGGCTTCGACTTCGCTCAGCCCGAACGGAATCTAGGAAGCGCCGTTACACGTCCACAAGGCTGACGTCCATGCGGAAGGCGCGGATCTGCCCCGGTGGCAGGGCGATGATGCCCTGCTTGTCCCACACGTCCCCCTCGAACCCGACCAGATCGGCCATGCCCGCCCAGGGTTCGACGCACAGATAATGCGCGCCGGGCTTTTGCCAGAGGCCGAGCCATGGCGTGTCGGGAAAGTCGATTTTCAGGCGCGGCTGACCCGGCACGCCCCAGAGCAGCGAGCGGCTATTGAGATCGTCCCAGATCAGCGCGTCGCCAGCGAACATGGCATGGCTGGGGACGAGCGTGTCGCCATCGACCGGGGAGGGGCCGGACTCCCGCGCGATCAGGCCCGGTTCCGCGCCCACCATGCGGATCGGCGCGGGTTCGGCTTTTTCAAAGACGATGCGGTGGTCCTCCGGCGCGCCGCCATAGGGCAGGGGCCAGGCGAAGGCGGGATGATAGCCAAAGGAGAAGGGCATCACCGCCTCCCCCCGGTTGGTCACGGTCGCGGTCATGCGCAGGCTCGCCCCGTCGATCGCGAAATCCATGTCGAGCCGGAAGGCGAAGGGATAGACGGCAAGGCTGGCCGCATCCGCCTCCAGCCGGAAGATCGCGGCGCTCTCGCTGCTGTCGATCAGGGCGAAAGCGCTGTGCCGGGCAAAGCCGTGCTGGGGCATCGGATAGTCGCGCCCGTCGAGCCGATAGACGTCGCCGCGAGCGCGCCCGACGAAGGGGAAGAGCAGCGGCGCATGGCCGGTCCACCAGCGCGGGTCGGCGTCGGTCATCAACTCGCGGCCCTGTGCATCGCGCAGCGACCAGAGTTCCGCGCCGTGGGGATTTATCGTGGCGCTTAGCTGGTCCGAAGCGATACCGACCGGTGCGTCTGTCACGTCCTGCTGTCCTCCTGATGATGCGCGCCTGCCTTAGCGCGGGGGTAGCCGCCTGTCTTGTCCCGACGCGCGCTCGTTTCGCAAGGGAACCGAAAGTTGGGCCACTGGTTTGGCAGGCGGGAGACATGATCATGAAAATATACGCAATCGCCGCGCTTTTACTCTGTTCAACACCGGCGCTGGCGCAGGAAGCGGAAAAGCCAAAGGACGAAACACTTAAAAAAGCGGGTAACATCGCCAGCCAGCCGGTGCGCGACATCGGCCTCGACAAGGATGAGATTCCGCCGGTGCTGCTGAAAGCGGTGGAAAATCCCTATGCGACCCCGGCGTCGCGGACCTGCAAGGGGCTGAAAGGCTCTTTGGGCGAACTCAACGCGGTGCTGGGTGAGGATTTCACGGTCGGCGCAAAAGCGAACGAGAATCGCACCGGCAAGATTGCCGAAGCGGTCGGCAAGACTATCGTCAATTCGCTGATCCCTTTCCGGGGTCTGGTGCGCGAAATCAGCGGTGCCGCGCCGCAGGAACGGCGTTTGCAGGCAGCGGTCACGGCGGGGATCGCCCGGCGCGGCTATCTGCGCGGGCTGGCGGCGAATAAAGGCTGCAAGATCACCAGCTAAGCATATTCGCGCCCATAACCCCGATGGGGTATGCGCGCGGGCTGCGGGCCGCATAATGCCATAACAAGGTGGTCTGACTGCCTGCCGATGGCCGGATCATTCGCGACCCATGATCTGGTCATCGGCCCTTGGTTCGCAAGGTTTAGACCGCACCGGCCCACACCCCCACCCGACCTCCCATTCAGGATACACTCTGTGGGCGGTCGGGTGGGGGTGCGGGCCGGTGCGGCAACCGAAATGCGCTCTTTCGCGCATTTCGACACAGACGTTTCGTCAGTCATGTCGCGCCTTCGCTTCATCCCGCTTTCATGCTAGGCCGCCGCCAACATATTGGCGAGACCCATGATGAACGACCTGACCCAGACCCCTGAAATGCTGATCGCGATGATGGGCGCACGCGCCCGTCGCGCTGCGCTGGCCCTCGCGCAGGCGAGCGAAGCGCAAAAGGCCGATGCGCTGCGCCGCGCGGCGCAGGCGTTGCGGGATCAGGCACCGGCGATCATCGCCGCCAATGCGCGCGACATGGACAATGCCGCCGCCAACGGCCTGTCGCCTGCGATGCTCGACCGGCTGAAGCTGGACGCTGGCCGGGTCGCGGCCACCGCCGACGGGGTGGAGCAGGTCGCCAGCCTGCCCAATCCGCTGGGCAGCGTCATCGATCAGAGCGTGCGCCCCAACGGGCTGGAACTCAGTCGCGTGCGCGTGCCGCTGGGCGTGATCGGCATCATCTATGAAAGCCGCCCTAATGTGACGGCGGATGCCGCGGCGCTCTGCCTGCGCGCGGGCAATGCCGTCATCCTGCGCGGCGGCAGCGAGGCGAAGGAGAGCAACCGCGCGATCCTGAGCGCGATGATCGAGGGGATCGAGGCCGCTGGCCTGCCCGCCGATGTCGTGCAACTCATCCCCACCACCGACCGCGCGGTCGTGGGCGCGCTGCTGCGGGCGACCGAATTTATCGACCTGATCGTGCCGCGCGGCGGCAAGAGCCTGGTCGCGCGGGTGCAGGAAGAAGCGCGGGTGCCGGTGTTGGCGCATCTCGATGGCATCAACCACAGCTATGTCGATGGCGCGGCGGACCCGGCGATGGCGCGGCAATTGGTGGTCAATGCCAAGATGCGCCGCACCGGCGTGTGCGGCGCGACCGAAACGGTGCTGATCGACCGCGCCTTTGGCGACCCGCCCGCGCTGGTGAAGGCCTTGCTCGACGCGAAATGCGAAGTGCGCGGCGACGAGGCGGTGCAGGCGATGGACGCGCGCGTCATCGCGGCCAGCGATCAGGACTGGGACACCGAATATCTCGAAGCGATCGTGTCGATCCGGCTGGTCGATGGCGTAGAGGATGCGATCGCCCATATCGCCGCCCATGCCAGCCATCATACCGACGCGATCATCACCGACGATGCCGAGGTCGCAGAGCGGTTCCTCAATGCGGTGGATAGCGCCATCGTGATGTGGAACGCCTCCACCCAGTTTGCCGATGGCGGCGAATTCGGCCTGGGCGCGGAAATCGGCATCTCGACCGGGCGACTCCACGCGCGCGGGCCGGTGGCGCTGGAGGGGCTGACCACGTATAAGTGGATCGTGCGGGGGGCGGGGCAGGTTCGGCCGTAAGCTTCGGGTGTTCCCGCGCAGGCGGGAACCCAGTCCCACCGTCAGAACTGGGTTCCCGCCTGCGCGGGAACACGCTGTTATTTACCCCTTCACCACTGCATCAATCGCCTTCAGCTTCGCCAGCATCGGCGCGACCCAGTCGAGCGGGAGCATGACAGGCCCGTCGGACGGCGCATTGTCCGGGTCCTGATGCGCTTCGGCGAAGATCGCGGCGACGCCCGCCGCCACCGCGCTGCGCGCCAGCACCGGCGCGAACTCGCGCTGGCCGCCCGATGCTGAACCCAGGCCGCCGGGCTGCTGGACCGAATGGGTGGCGTCAAACACGACCGGATAGCCGGTCTCACCCATCACCGGCAGCGCGCGCATGTCGCTGACCAGTGTGTTGTAGCCGAAACTCGCGCCGCGTTCGGTCAGCAATATGCGGTCATTGCCGGTCGAGGCGACCTTTTGCGCGACCGCTGCCATATCCCACGGGGCCATGAACTGGCCCTTCTTGACGTTGATGACCGCGCCGGTGCGTCCGGCGGCGAGCAGCAGGTCGGTCTGGCGGCACAGGAATGCCGGGATCTGAAGGATATCGACCGCCTGGGCCGCGGCCTCCACCTGACCCGCATCATGTACGTCGGTCAGCACCGGGCAGCCCAATGTCGCTTTCACTTCGGCCAGGATCGCCAGCCCCGCGTCGATGCCGACGCCGCGCTGGCCCGACACCGATGTCCGGTTTGCCTTGTCGAACGAAGATTTGAAGATGAACGGCACGCCCGCCGCCCTGGCGATCCGCGCCAGCGCATCGGCCATGAACAGCGCATGGTCGCGGCTTTCGATCTGGCAGGGACCGGAAATGAGGACGAAGGGCAGGTCGTTGCCGATGGTGATCGGGCCGACACGCACATGTTTGGGATCAGTCATGCCGGTCACTTGGGCGCTTTGGCAAAACGCCGCAAGAGCTGGCCGCGCCACAGACCTTTCCCCGGATGATAGTTCCAGCAGAACCAGCCAAAGCAAAGGCAGGCGATCAGCGAGGGCAGCGCCATCGGATCGCCATGGCTTTTCATATGGCGATAGAAGGCCATGTCCGCGCGCCAGCGGTCCCGCTCGCTGCCGCCGCCGTTGATGCCATAGGCATTGTCATGCTTCCTACAGCCGATGTTTCGGTTGTATTTACGGTGGTCTATGAAATAGCAGTAGTCGCGTTCGGGCGTGTTCATGACCCGATTAGGGCCGGGGCAGTGCAAAAATTCAAGCGTAAAGTCTTTTATCTCGGCGGTTTCGACCCGCGCGGCGTGCGTTTTTACCACCAGCTCTATCGCGACCAGGCCGGACGCTATGACCGGCTGACCGGCGAGGACGTCATTGTGAGCGGCAGGCGGGCCGGACCTGCGGGATCGGTCGTCTCCACCGTGTGGAGCGTGGACAATGCGCAGGCCGGGGTCGAGACGGATTATGAATTTCTCCGCTGGGAGGATCTGGTCGGCAAGGTGTGGATTCGCAATCCGCTGAAACTCGCCTGGCGCTCCATCGCCACCTATGTCGGCCATGGCCGCTTCATGCAGTTCAAGCGCATGAAGAAGCTGCGCCCCGGCCCGGTGCTGACCATCTGCTATCCGCCCTTTCTGGCGGTGATGATCCCGCTGCTGTTCGCGCTGCTCCCCGCGCTGCTGCTGTGGACCGTGCTGCCCTTCTGGGCGGCGGCGCTGGCGGGGATCGGCATCAGCGCGGTAGCGTCGGGTAAATGGCTCAACAAGCTGGTCGTGCCATGGCTGCTGCGTTTCACTTATTATCACCACACGCTCGCCGCCGGGGGACCGGGGGAGGCGCTCGACGCTCGGCTTGATGCGTTCGCCCGCCGGATTTCTGAGGAACTGGACGAGCCTTGGGACGAAGTGCTGTTCCTGACCCATAGCGCAGGCACGATCCTGGGCATGTCCGTGATGCGGCGCCTGTTCGACCTGCGCGGCATGGCGCTGCCGGATCATTTCGCGATGGTGGGCATGGGGCAGGTGGTGCCGGTGGTGGCGCTGCGCACCGATGCGCGCTGGTATCATGCCGATTTGCGCGCGCTGGCCGACAAGCATTTCCGCTATGTGGATTTGAGCTTCCCGCCCGATGGCGCGGCCTATTTCAACGTCAATCCGCTGCTGCTGGAAAGCGACAATCATGCCGCGCGGGTCGACATGCTCTCGCCGCGCTTCCATCTCTTCTACGATCCTGAAAATTATCATGGCGGCTGGTCGAACAAATATGAGGCGCATTTCGACTATCTGCGGGTGGGTGATCGCCTGTCCCCGGTTGATTTCCTGAGCCTGACCGCGGGTCGCCGCACCCTGGACGACGCAATCGCCGCATTCAGGACGATTCCATGACAGAACCGCTCTTCACCCCGCCCTTCCCGCAGCCCACGCGCAACAAGCGCACGATGCTGCGGCGCTTCTTCATCGGCTGGCACAGCTGGATTCATGTACTGTTTGAAAAAAGCTACACGATGAAAATGGGGGAGGTGCGCGGGCGCGGGCAGCTCATGTATATCGCCAATGAACTGCCGCTCGTGGACCGTATCCTGAAAGGCGGGACGGAATTTCCCAAACATCATGAACTGGTCAAGGGGCTGTGGCCGCTGATCGGGGATGGCGTCTTTTCCGCCAATGGCGCGGATTGGGAAAATCAGCGGGCGATGATCAATCCCGCCTTTGCCCATACCGCGATGAACAAGACGATGCCGATGATGGTGGAGGCGGTCGCGGCCTTCCTCGCGCGGATCGATGGGATGGACCGCAGCAAACCGATCAACATCGACGCGATGATGACCCATGTGGCCGCCGACATCATCTTTCGCACGCTGTTCTCGCAGACGCTGGATACCGAGCGGTCCTTCATCATCCATCAGGCGTTCGGCCGGTTCCAGCGTTACTCCCATTCGGCCTCCATGCTGGGCCTATACGGCTTCCCAAGCCGCTGGTTTGAACGCTGGTCGGAACGGCCCGCCAACGCCATTCGCGGCGTGTTCGCGCCGATCGTGGAGGAACGCTATAACGCCTTCCATGCCGGCGAACCGGGCGATCATAACGACATTCTCCAGTCGATCATCGCCGCCAAAAGCCCCGGCACGGGCGAACATTTCACCTTAAAAGCGGTGATGGATCAGGTTGCGACCATCTTCCTGGCGGGTCACGAAACCTCCGCCAGCACCATGACCTGGGCGCTCTACCTTCTTTCGGAATGCGGCCATATTCAGGACCGCGCGCGGGCCGAAGTGATTGCGGTGGCGGGCGACGCGCCACTCACCCCGGCGATGCTCAAGGAGATGGGCGTGGTGCGCAACGTGTTCAAGGAAACGCTGCGCCTCTACCCGCCGCTCGCCTTCTTCCCGCGCGAAGTGCCCTGCCCGATGCGGATGCGCGACAAGGATCTGGTGCCCGGCGCGATGCTGGTGGTCGCCCCCTGGCTGACCCAGCGCAACAAGGATAATTGGGCCTGCCCGCACAGTTTCGATCCCGACCGGTTCGACGATCCGGCCAATGCCGACATGATCAAGCAGGCCTGGCTGCCCTTCAGCCGCGGCCCGCGCGTCTGCGTGGGGGCGGGCTTTGCCCAGCAGGAGGTGATGACCGTGATCGCCGACGTGCTGCGCCATTATCGCCTGTCCGTGCGGCCCGGCTACAAGCCCGAACCGATCAGCCGCCTGACCGTGCGCCCGCGCAAGGGGATGATGCTGATGTTCGAGAAGATTGGCTGATCTCCCCTACTCAATTCGCCTACAGACGTAACGAAGCATAAATTGCTGGAGGAGCAGGATGATCAGTCTCTCGCATCGCAAGCTGGGCAAAGGCTGAAACCTTCGCTTATCATCCCATGGTGCCCGACAAATGGGTTGCTGCAATGAGAGCAGATCGCATCAGGCTTGTCAGGCTTGATTGGTGAACCCCAAGATTGAAGCGATGGGGGTGGGCTGGGAGCAGGCTTTCGATCCATGCTCTTTGCGTACCGGGGCAAAACTAACAGGAGTTTAATGCGTTTGGTTTCACTAATTGCTTAATCGCCTTCCGAGATGGAAGGACAAGGCTTCGACAAGCTCAAGGCGAACGGGTGTAGTGGGGAACTCTGGTCGTCACGCCATCTCCTCCTCCGGCACGACATCCACCATCGCCTGGATGCTCTGGCCCCCGCCGCCCACGAACAGACCGTCCATCGGCGCGACGTCGGCATAGTCGCGGCCCATGGCGACGAAGAGATGGCCGTTGCCGGTGATGCAGCCATTGGTGGGATCAAAGCCGATCCAGCCGCGCGTCGGCCCGCACCACAGCATGACCCAGGCGTGCATCGCGTCCGCGCCGATCAGCCGGGGGCGGCCGGGCGGCGGATCGGTGCGCAGATAGCCGCTGACATAGGCGGCGGGCAGCCCGGCCAGCCGCAGCGCGACCACCATGACATGTGCGAAATCCTGGCATACGCCATGGCGCGCGGCAAAGGCGTCGGCGACCGGCGTGCTGGCGTCGGTCGCGCCCGGATCATAGGCGAACTCAGCGCGGATACGCAGCGCCAGCGCCAGCGCGGCGGCGACCACCGGGCGTTCCGGGTCCAACCCGTCGCCGACCCAGTCGCCAATCTCCGCCAGCAACGGCGCGCGGGTGGAGGCGTAGAGATAAAGGGCGGGGGCGGACGCGCTCATGTCGCGATCGACCAGCGCGGCCTTGGCCACCGCGCCGATGGTGGGATCATCGGGCTGGGGTTCGGGCGGCGCGCTGTCAGCCACGCCGATGCGGAATCGGCTCTCGATCGTCAGCTGCCGGATCGGGCTTTCAATCACCAGCCGCGCGACATGGACCGGCCAGGCACCGGGGCGCGACGCGATGGTTGACGGGACCGGATCGACCGTCAGCGCATAGTCCGACGTCCATTGCCCGGCCCAGGGCGCGGGGCGCAGCCGCAGGTTGAAGCGGGCGAGGCGCATCGGCGCGGCATAGCGCAATATGGTCTGGTGGCGGACATGGTAGATCATGACAGAAGGTCCGCTCCATCGGCCTTTTCCGCCTTGCGCACTTGCAGGAAATAGCGCTGGCCGATGGCGTCGGACAGGCCAAGCAGGCGGTTTTCGACGTCGTTAATGTCGGCGATGGTCAGCATGTCCCCGGTCAGCGGACTGAGCCGCGCGACCAGCGCATCGGCCAGGCGCTTTGGTTCCTCCGGCATCCCGTCCGCGCGCAGGGTCGGGAGCGCCGCAATATGATCGGCCAGACGCTGCGCCTGATAGACGATGGCGCGCGGATTATGCGGCTCCAGTGCGACAAGATCGCGCACCGGCGGCAGCGCCGGGCCGGTCAGATACCGGGTGCGATAGCTGATCTGGCTGTCATTGAGGTCCAGCAATACGGTCAGGTCATCGGCGGTCGCGCCATCGCCACCGAACAGGCCGAGCAGGCGGCAGCCATTGATCGCCCGCTCCATCCGGCGGCCCATATCGTGGAAGCGCCAGCCTTCGGTCCGGCCCATATTCTCCGCCGCCAGCCCCGACAGCGCCGAAATCCGCTCGATCATGCGGGAAGAAGCATCGAGCAGGGTTTCGGTCACCGCACCGTCGAACGTCGGCAGCGGCAGGCGCACCAGCCGCCAGAAATCGCTCGCCAGCCGGTCGCGCAGCCCTTCGCCGATATTGCCGACGCTGGCCATCAGCGCGCGGACGCTGCCCGACTGGCGCGCATCGCCCAGCGCGGTGGCGCAGAGCGGGCCGACCGGACCACCGCCATCGCGGGCGATCGCGCCCCACAGCACCAATTGCCCCACCAGCCGGTTCATCGTCGGCGACGCGACCGAGGGGCCAAGGTCCGCCTCGATCGACCCGCCGACGATCGCGCGGATCAGCCGCAGCGTCATTTCCGTCCGCTCGATATAGCGGCCCAGCCAATAGAGATTGTCCGCCGCCTTGGCCGGCAGCATTCCGCCGATCCGCCTGATCGCGGGCGCGCCGCCGCCCAGCAGCGTATCGGGCGGCACCGGCTGACTATCGACCACGCACATGTCGGCGGACATGTCGCCCTTGCCCATCAAAGCGGCGCGAATATCGCCATGGCCCGCCAGCCGGGCGAACGCACCGGGCATGACCCGCCACTGGCCCTGCGCGTCGCGCGCCACGAATACGCGCAGGGTGAAGGGCAGGGGGGTCAGCCGCCCGTCGACCACTGCCGGGGTGGTGGAGAGTTTGACCACCTCCTGCCCGACATAATCCATCGGCCGCCGCGCCATCGCCTCGGCCAGCGTGGCGCGTTGCCGCTCGTCCAGCGCCGATCCCGGCATGAAGCGCGCGTCGGGCAGGCCCGCCACATCCTGGTCGAACGCTGATCCGACGACCAGCCGGTCCAGCCGGTCGCGCACATAGGCGCGCTCCTCGCCCTGGCCGCACCACCAGGTCGCGATGTTGGGCAGGATCAGGTCCGCGCCCAGCAACGCCTTGCTGAGCTGCGGAAGGAAGGCGGCAAAGGCGCGCGATTCGATCACGCCCGCGCCTGGCCAGTTGGACAGCACCAGCCCGCCGCGCGCACAGGCATCGAATAGGTCCGGAACGCCGATGCGCGATTTGCTGTCGAAGGCCAGCGGGTCCATGAAGCGGCTGTCCATCCAGCGCCACAGCCCGTCGATACGCTTCAAACCCTGGATCGTGCGGACGAACAACTGCCCGTCGGTGACGATCAGATCCTCGCCCTCGACCAGCAGCAGGCCCAGATAGCGGGCCAGATGCGCCTGTTCGGCATAGCTCTGGTTGAACCGGCCGGGCGTTAGCAGGCCGATGCGCGGGTCGGATCGTTCGCAATCGGCGGCCAGCCCCCGGCGCAGATCGTCGAAAAAGGGGGCGAGCCGCCGCGTGTTCATCGCGCCCAGCAGATCGCCGGTCGCGCGCGACAGAGCGAGACGGTTTTCCAGCGCATAGCCCACGCCCACCGGGGTCCGCACCCGATCGGCCAGCACGCGCCATTCGCCCGCCGGGCCGCGTCCGATATCCGCAGCGTAGAAATGGAGATGGTGGCCGCGCGGTGGCGGCGTGCTGGTCATCACCCGCCAATAATGCGGACTGCCGGTGATGACGCTGGCGGGCAGCTTGCCATCGCGCACCAGCGAACCGGTGCCGTAAATATCGCCGATCACCTGCTCCAGCAGTTCGGCGCGCTGGGCCAGACCCTGTTCGATATGCGCCCATTCGCCCGCATCGATCAGCATCGGGATCGGGCCGAGCGGCCAGGATCGTTCCTGTTCGTCCCCGGTCAGACGGAACGCCATGCCCAGGTCGATCGCCTGCCGCGCGACATTGTCCGCCAGCATCGCCGGCTTGCCCTGTGCCTGGGCCGACAGCCGGTCCAGCATGGCGCGCCAGCGATCCTGCATGGCCGGCGCTGCACCGGCAAACAGATCGCCCGCTGGAGCCGCGGCCAGATAGGCGTCGGCCCAGTTCAATCTCGTGTCAGCGTCCACCAAAGCGCCCTTACGCGCCCGGATGCCTGAAGCGCAGGTCCAGCGTCATCGGGAACTCGCCCGCCGGTTCGGCGGCGGGCATGTCGACCGGGCCGGGGGTGTGGCCATGGTCCTGGAAACGCGCCTTGCGCCGCGCTTCGGCTTCATAGCCGTTGATCGGCAGCGTGTCATAATTGCGTCCGCCCGGATGCGCGACATGATAGACGCAGCCGCCCAGCGACCGTCCGCTCCAGCTGTCCAGCACGTCGAAGGTCAGCGGGGCATTGGCGGGCAGGTTGGGATGCATACAATTGGCCGGTGCCCATGCCTTGTAGCGCACGCCGCCGACGCCTTCGCCCGGCACCGACGTCGCCGTCATCGGCACCTGCCGCCCGTTGCAGGCAACGATATGCCGCCCGGCGATCAGGCCGGTGGCGCGGACCTGCAACCGCTCGGTCGAACTGTCGACATAGCGCACCGTGCCGCCGATCGCCCCGGTTTCGCCCAGCACATTCCAGGGTTCGAGCGCATGGCTGATCTCCAGCGCGACGCCGCCTGCGTCGACCGTGCCATGGATGGGGAAGCGGAACTGGCGCTGCGCCTCGAACCAGTTGGGATCGAAATCATAGCCCGCGCCGCGCAGGTCGGAGAGTATCTCCAGAAAGTCCGCCCAGACGAAATGGGGCAGCATGAAACGGTCATGCAGGGTCGTCCCCCAGCGCACCAGATTGCCCTGTTGCGGTTGCCGCCAGAACCACGCCGCCAGCGCCCGGATCAGCAATTGCTGCGCCAGGCTCATCCGCGCTTCGGGCGGCATTTCAAAGCCGCGAAACTCCAGCAGGCCCAGTCGTCCGGTCGGGCCATCGGGCGAAAACATCTTGTCGATGCAGATTTCGGTGCGGTGGGTGTTACCCGTCACATCGACCAGCAGGTTGCGGAACAGCCGGTCGACCAGCCATGGCGGCGGCGACGCGCCCTCGCCCGCAAACGGGTTGGGCACCTGCGCCAGCGCGATCTCCAGCTCATAGAGGCCGTCATGCCGCGCCTCGTCAATGCGCGGTGCCTGGCTAGTCGGCCCGATGCACAGGCCTGAGAAGAGATAGGAAAGCGAAGGGTGCCGCTGCCAGTAGAGGACGAAGCTTTTGAGCAGGTCGGGCCGCCGGATGAAGGGCGAATCGTTGAGCGTCGGCCCGCCCAGCACGATATGATTGCCCCCGCCGGTGCCGACAGACCGGCCATCGACCATGAACTTGTCGGCGGTCAGGTCGCACTCGCGGGCGTAGGCGTAAAGCTGTTCGGTGATCGCCACCGTATCGTCCCAGCTGGAGGCGGGATGGACGTTCACCTCGATCACGCCGGGGTCGGGCGTCGCCTTCAACACCGCGATGCGCGGGTCGGGCGGGGGCGAATAGCCTTCGATCCGCACCGGAATCCGCAGCGCCTCGGCCGCCGCCTCGACTTCCGCGATCAGCTCCAGATAATCTTCCAGCGCCTGCACCGGGGGCAGGAATACCGACAGATAATGGCCGCGCGGCTCGACCGTCACGGCGGTGCGGACAGCGCCTTCGATGATGACCTGCTCGACCCGGTCCTGCGCCGCGACCCCGCCCTCCGGCCCCGCGACCCGCTGTGATTGTTGCGCGCGCACTTCCTCAACATTGGCCTGCTGCACCACCTGCGCGCGGAAATCGGGCAGCGGTTCGCGCGGTTCGCTCGTGTCGCGCGGGTGGATATAGGGATAGTCCGATGGCGGCACATAGGGCAGCGACCCCAGCGGCAGGCGGTAACCCAGCGCAGAATCCCCCGGCACCGCGAACAATTTGCCGCGCCGCAATTGCCAGATTTCGCTCTGCCAGCGAGGCTTTGCGACTTGGCTCTGCCAGCGCTGCACCGGCAGCACATAGCCGACCGGCTGGTCCAGCCCGCGCTCGAACGTCTTGACCATCCGCGCGCGCGCTTCGGGGTCGCTGATCTTGGGATCGTTGGTGGTGGCGTTGATCGGCAGTTCGGATTCCTTGATCGACCAGACCGCCGGGTCCTCGAACACCGCATGGGTATATTCGTCGGAAAAGCCCATATTGGCCGCCATATGGCCTAGGAACGCGCGGGCATCGTCGGGCGTCACCATGCGCGCGCCGTCGGGCGCATCGTCAGGCGCGATCAAGCTGTCGTCGCGCCAGATCGGCGTGCCGTCCGTCCGCCAATAGACCGCATAGGCCCAGCGCGGCAGGCTTTCGCCCGGATACCATTTGCCCTGCCCATGATGCAGCAGCCCGCCCGGCGCAAAGGACGCGCGCAGCTTGCGGATCAGCCGGTCGGCATAGGCGGCCTTGGTCGGGCCGACCGCATCGCCATTCCATTCGCCCGCATCGCCGCCATCCACCGCCACGAAGGTCGGCTCGCCGCCAATGGTCAGCCGCATGTCCTGCGCGGCCAAATCCGCGTCGACCTTTGCCCCCAGCGCCATCACCGCGTCCCAGCGCTTGTCGGTGAAGGGCTTGGTGATCCGCACCGCTTCGGCAATGCGGCTGACGGTCATCGCGAAATCGAAATCGACCTCGGCGGGTTCGGCCATGCCGCTGATCGGCGCGGCGGACTTGTAGTGCGGCGTCGCGCACAGCGGAATATGCCCTTCGCCTGCAAACATGCCGCTGGTCGCGTCCAGCGCCACCCAGCCCGCGCCCGGCACATAGGCCTCCGCCCAGGCGTGCAGGTCAACAACGTCCTGGCTAACCCCTTTCGGCCCCTCGATCGGCTCGACGTCAGCGACCAGCTGGATCGAATAGCCCGACACGAACCGCGCGGCAAAGCCCAGCCGCCGCAGCAATTGCACCAGCAGCCAGGCCGAATCGCGGCACGATCCGGTGCCGATCTCCAGCGTCTCCTCCGGCGTCTGCACGCCCGCCTCCATGCGGATGACATAGCCCACCTGCTGTTGCAGGCGGCGGTTCACCTCGACCAGGAAATCGACGGTGCGGCTCTGGTAACCGGCATATTGATCCACCATCGTCTCGAACAGCGGCCCTTGCGGCTCGACATCGAAATAGGCGGCCAGATCGGTTTTCAGCTGATCGTCATAGGCGAAGGGGTAATTTTCCGCGTACGGCTCCACAAAGAAATCGAACGGGTTGATGATATCCAGATCGGCCAGCAGGTCGACCTCGATACTGAAATGATCGACTGGCTCTGGAAACACGACCCGCGCCAGCCAGTTGCCGTGCGGGTCTTGCTGCCAGTTCAGGAAATGCCCCGCCGGCTCTATCTTAAGCGCATAATTGGGCACCTTGGTCCGGCTGTGCGGCGCGGGGCGCAGGCGGATGACCTGTGGGCCAAGCCGGATCGGACGGCTGTAGCGATAGGCGGTGCGGTGGTGGAGCGCGGCTTTGAGCATGGCGCGGATCAAACGCTACCCCCTGTTGCAATGCAATATGCAAATGATTTGGCGGGCAAAGAATCTGCGCGGACACGGCCCGCCCCGGCGATGCAGCGACAAGCCACTGGACCGCGCACGCCAAAGTCCTTACCGTCCCCGCCATCCCCGGGGGACCGTCCGCAGACGGTTGAGAGGCGGCTTTGTGGCCGCGACCCGCTGAACCTGATCCGGCTAACACCGGCGTAGGGAGGGTAAGCGCGCACTCACACCGCCCGCATTCTCTCTCTTTCGCTGCAAGGAGAGTGACTTATGGCAGACGTCCCCGCCCGTACCGAAATGCGCGTGACTACTGGCGCTATCCGTGGATCGAAGAAAATCCATGTCGGCCCGCTCAAGGTCGCGATGCGCGAAATCACGCTGGAGCCGGGCAGCGGCGAGCCGCCGGTGCGGGTCTATGACACGTCCGGCCCCTATACCGACCCCAACGCGCAGATCGACATCATGGCGGGCCTGCCCCAGTTGCGCCGTGACTGGATCATCGCGCGCGGCGATGTGGAGGAATATGACCCGCGCGAGGTAAAGCCCGAAGATAACGGCCTCAAAGGCCCGGACCGTTCGGGCGGCGTTGCGCAATTTCCCGGCCACCACCGTCGCCCCTTGCGCGCCAAGCCCGGCGCGAATGTCAGCCAGATGCATTATGCCCGTCGCGGCATCATCACGCCGGAAATGGAATATGTCGCCGAGCGCGAAAATCTCGGCCGCGCGCGCCTCGCCGAATATATCCGCGACGGGCAGGATTGGGGCGCGGAAATCCCCGATTATGTGACGCCGGAATTTGTCCGTGACGAAGTGGCGCGCGGCCGGGCGATCATCCCCAGCAACATCAACCACCCCGAATCCGAACCGATGGCGATCGGCCGCAATTTTCTGGTCAAGATCAACGCCAATATCGGCAACTCAGCCGTCGCCAGCGACGTCGCGTCCGAAGTCGACAAGCTGGTCTGGTCGATCCGCTGGGGTGCTGACACGGTGATGGACCTGTCCACCGGCCGCAACATTCACGACACGCGCGAATGGATACTCCGCAACTCCCCCGTGCCGATCGGCACCGTCCCCATCTATCAGGCGCTTGAAAAGGTCGGCGGCGTGGCCGAGGATCTGACCTGGGATATTTTCCGCGACACGCTGATCGAGCAGGCCGAACAGGGCGTCGACTATTTCACCATCCATGCGGGCGTGCGCCTCGCCTATATCCCGATGACCGCGAAGCGCGTCACCGGCATCGTCTCGCGCGGTGGCTCCATCATGGCGAAATGGTGCCTCAGCCATCACAAGGAAAGCTTCCTCTACGAGCATTTCGACGAGATCACCGAAATCTGCAAAGCCTATGACATCGCCTACTCGCTGGGCGACGGCCTGCGCCCCGGCTCGATCGCCGACGCCAATGATGAAGCGCAATTCAGCGAACTCTACACGCTGGGCGAACTCACCAAACGCGCCTGGGCGCAGGATGTGCAGGTGATGATCGAGGGGCCGGGCCATGTCCCCATGCACAAGATCAAGCAGAATATGGACAAGCAGCTCGAAGCCTGCGGCGAAGCCCCCTTCTACACGCTGGGACCGCTCACCACCGACATCGCGCCGGGATACGATCATATCACAAGCGGCATCGGCGCGGCCATGATCGGCTGGTATGGCACGGCGATGCTCTGTTATGTGACGCCCAAGGAGCATCTGGGCCTGCCCGACCGCGACGATGTAAAGGTCGGCGTGGTCACCTACAAACTGGCCGCCCACGCGGCTGATCTGGCTAAGGGGCATCCGGCCGCCAAGGTCCGCGACGACGCACTGAGCCGCGCCCGCTTCGAGTTCCGCTGGAGGGACCAGTTCAACTTGTCGCTCGATCCCGACACGGCGGAACAATATCACGACCAGACGCTCCCCGCCGAAGGCGCGAAGTCGGCGCATTTCTGTTCCATGTGCGGCCCGAAATTCTGCTCGATGAAGATCACGCAGGAAGTGCGCGATTTCGCCGCCAAGCAAAATCAGGACGCCGACGCCTTCATCGCCGCCAATCCTCCCCGGCACGGGGAGGGGGACCGTTCGGCGCAGCCGAACGGTGGAGGGGGCGCTCCGCTGGACGCTGCCCTTGCAGAACAGGGCATGGCGGAGATGAGCCGGGTGTTCAGGGAAACCGGCAGCGAGCTATATATGGGCGCTGGGGATAGGGAGCATGATTGAGGATGAAAGCGCTGCAATGGTGCCGACTTCTGATGATTTGATACGTATTGACGATCAACTCGCTGAGCAAGGCGTTCCGGTTTTCAACCGCCCGTTTGAAGCTGCCAAGCTCTGGGGCATTGTTTGTGGGAATGAGTGGGAAATAGCTCTTGCTCGTGAGGGGTGGTTCAAAGACGCCTACAAGGAATTGCATCCCTCAATAGATTTCACAGCTGATTCCTTCCTGACGCTTTGCGTATCAGCCCGAGGTATTTCGTATTTTGTGAAGCCGCCAATGGGGTATGGGCGTTGTGCAATCAAACCAATCGACCATGTCAGCATATCAAATAATGAAATTTCTAGACTTTGGAACGATCATCCCGAGAGCTTCTGGGAACTGCAATGGCAAGGGTTTGACGCCATCGATCTATTTATGGCGATGTTGAATTTTCATCCCAAGCTGCCGTCAGCCTCGAATATGATGCGTACAGCGGTGAGCCAGCTTACTGCATCGGCAAGGCAGCTTGTTGCATGTGAACTCGATTCATCATTGCCGCAGGGAATGTCAATGTCGTGCGAATTGGCCGGAAAAGCTATATTGATAGCTCAAGGCTTCAGCGCTCAAAGACTTCGATCCATTGGACATAACTTAGAAACTATACATAACGAGGTTTCAGCCATCCTCCCATCGCCGGTCGATCATGATGTGACGAAGGCGATCAATCAGATACCGGCTTATGTCAAAGTCCGATACGAGGCACCGTTGTTGAACTTGTTGGAAGCGCAAAATTTGTACTCTCGCGCAATGTTTGTAATCGCTGATTTCTTGAGGCGGACCAATCACTCGCAGGGATACTGGGATGTTTCGGCTGGCGGCAAAATCCCTGCACGAAAAATCTAATCAATTTCCGCTCAATAATGATACCGGCAACTCAGCACTTCCAGCGCCTGCGTCTCGCCCGATCCGCTCACCCGATAGACCAGGCGATGCTCGCCCGTGATCCGCCGTGACCACCAGCCGGTCAGATTCTGTCGCAAGGGTTCGGGCTTGCCTGTGCCACGAAAGGGATCGCGCATACATTCGCCGATCAGCGCGTTGATCCGCTCCAGCACCTTGCGATCTTCCGCAGCCCAGGCGACATAATCGCGCCAGCTATCGGCCCGGAAGACGATCTTCACGGCGCGATCAACTCATGCTCCTCGCCAAGCCCGGCATCGAGTTCCGCGATGCCATCCAGCAGATGCCTGGCATTGGCGGGCGATGCCAGAAGGTGCAGGGTCTCCTGCATTCCTTCCCATTCGCTCTCTGAAATCATCACCACGCCCTCGCCTTTGGGCCGCACGATCTGGATCGGCGCTCGGTCGGCAACGACCCGGTCGAGCACGGCCTTGAGGTTGGCGCGGGTTTCGGAAACGCTGACTGTCTGCATGGGAAATATGTACCAAATTTTGTACCAAATCGCAAGAAGATTGCAAACGCTATCTCCCATGTTATAACCCACGTATGAACGCGCCTCTCAAAATCACCAAGATCGGCAACAGCGCCGGGGTCATCCTGCCCAAGGAGTTGCTGGCGCAGTTGCGGGTTGGGCCGGGCGACATGCTCTATGTCACGCAGGCGCCCGACGGCATCCGGCTGACCGCCGCCGACCCGGATTTCGGGGCCAAAATGGACCTGGCCGAACAGATTATGCGGGAAGATCGCGATATATTGCGCGTTCTGGCGAAGTAAGCGCGCATGGCTGATCCCGATGGGGACCGGCGCGAACCGGTCTGGATCGAAAAGTCCGTGGCGCTGGCGATTCATGATCGCCAGCTGGCCGAACATGGCGGTGGCACCGGTGTGCGCGATGACGGGTTGCTGGAATCGGGGCTGGCCCGTCCGCTCAACCAATGGGCTTATGGCGAGAATGATCCTTGTCAGCTGGCCGCGGCCTATGCGTTCGGCATCGTCCGCAACCATCCCTTTGTCGATGGCAACAAGCGCACCGGCTGGGTACTGGCGCGCCTGTTCCTGGCGCTCAATCAGGTTGCGTTGACCTTCGATCCGACCGACGCCACCCGCACGATGATCGCCTTTGCCGCCGGCAATCTCACCGAAACCGACCTGGCCGACTGGTTCCGCCAGCATATCGCCGCCGCCTGAAGCCCGCGCCTTAAGCCCACACCTGTCCTACTGCGCCGGTTGCTGATAATATCGCCCCGGCTCCTTCCCACCGTCTGCTTTCCCTGCCCCGACAGCGCACCCCTGCGCTGGTCGCCCGCTGACTTTGCATGAAATTCCCATGCGCGACATGGGCGAACTTAGCGAACTTCCGCGCGCCGATTACATCTTGCGACAATTCCCGCTGGCCCTTGCCACTATTTTGCGACAACTGCCCGCTAGAGGAGAGGCAAGATATTTGTCCGGGGGTAAATGCGTGCGCCGATCCGCTTCGTTCGTCCTGTTTTCGCTGATGCTGGGGGCCGCGCCCGGCGCGTTGATGGCGCAGGTTGCGCCACAGGCTGCCCCGCAGATGGACGATGGCGAGGAAATCATCGTCACCGGCCAGCCGCAGCGCGGCGCGGTGCTGGGCAATATCGAACCGGAACAGCAGCTCAGCGGCGCGGACGTCCGCGCGCTGGGCGTCACCTCCATCTCCGAACTGCTCACCGAATTGTCGCCCCAGACCAACGGATCGCCCGTCGTTCTGCTCAACGGCAAGCGGATTTCCAGCTTCTCGGAAATTTCCGACCTGCCCTCCGAAGCGGTCGCGCGGGTCGATATCCTGCCCGAACAGGTCGCGCTCTCCTATGGCTATACCCCGACGCAAAAGGTGGTCAACATCGTCCTGCGCCAGCGCTTCCGCGCCGAAAGCATCGACCTGCGCGGTGGCACCACTACCGATGGCGGCCGCGACAATGGCCAGGCGGAGGGCGGTTTCCTGCGCATCCAGGGCGACAATCGCTTCACCCTGAACGTCAAATATAGCCGCGCCGCGCAATTGCTGGAAAGCGAGCGCGACATCGTCAACACCGGCAGCTCCCGCGTCACCGCCACCACACGCGGCGCGGAAATCGACCCGGCGCTCTCCGCGCTGGCAGGCGCGACGGTGACCCAGACCGGCATCCCCGCCAGCGCCGCGACGGCCCTGCCGACCCTCGCCAGCTTCGTCCCCGGCACCACTGCCACCGAAGCGAGCGACCTCACTCCCTATCGCACGCTCAGCCCCGCGACCGAAAATTTCAGCGCCAACGCCACCCTCGCCCGCGCTCTGGGCGGCGTGTCGGCGACGATCAACGGGCGGGTCGAATTGTCCGACAGCGACTCGCTGCAAGGCCTCTCACAAGCCGCGCTGACCCTGCCCGCGGCCAGCCCCTTCTCCCCCTTCGCCAATGACGTTGCCCTGTCCCGCTATCTGATCCAGCCCGGCGCGCTGGGGCAGCAGGTGCGCGGCACGACGGCGCATCTGGGCGTCACGCTGAACGGGCGGCTGGGGGGCAGCTGGCAATGGTCCTTCACCGGCAACGGCGACCTGTCGATCACCCGCACCCGCACCGACCGGGGCGTGGCGACCGGCGCGATCCAGGCGGCGCTTGATGCTGGCGACGCCAGCGTCAATCCCTATGCCAGCTTCGCGCCCGACCTTCTCGCCACCCGCCTGACCGACCGCGCAAGGGCGAAGTCGCAGGCGGTGCAAGGCGACCTGCTGGTCAGCGGCGCACTGTTCGACCTGCCAGCCGGGCAGGCGATGACGTCCGTGCGCATCGGCGCATCGGCCAACGGCTTTGAAAGCCGCTCCACCCGCGCCGGAATCGAAAGCCGGTCCGACTATAGCCGGGAGATTGCCAGCGGTCAGGTCAGCCTCGACCTGCCGCTCACCAGCCGGTCGCGCGACGTGTTGGGCGCAGTCGGCGATATTGGCGTGAACCTGAACCTCGCCGCGCAGCAGCTTTCCGACTTCGGCACCCTCTCGACGATTGGCTATGGCCTGCGCTGGCAACCGGTCAAGGCGGTACAATTGCTGATGTCCGCCAATCAGGATCGCGCCGCGCCGACCGGCACGCAGATCACCGATCCGCTGATCGCCACCCCCAATGTCACCGTGTTCGACTATGCGACCGGGCAAAGTGTGTTCGTCACCCAGCTGTCGGGCGGCAATGCGTCCCTGCGCGAAAGCGTGCGCGACCAGTTCCGCCTCGGCGCCACGATCAAGCCGTTCGACAAGCCCAATCTGACGTTGACCGCCACCTATCTGAACAGCCGGACCAGCAACCCGATCGCGGCCTTCCCGTCGCCGACCCCGGCGATTGAGGCGGCCTTCCCCCAGCGCTTCCTGCGCGATGCCGACGGCAATCTGCTCCAGATCGACACCCGCCCGACCAACTTTCTGCGCTCGCAAAGCGAACAGCTCCGCTGGGGCTTTGACCTGTCGATCCCGCTTAAATCGCACATCCAGAAAGTGGTTGAAGCCTGGCGCGCGGCGGGCGGCAAGCAGGAGGATCGACCGCCCGAATTGCAGGCCTTGTTCGGCAATCGCCAGCCCCGACCCGAAGGCGCTCGCCCGCCCGGCGAAGGCGGTGACCGCCCCCGCGGCGAGGGTGGCATGGGCGCTGGCGGCGATCGACCGCGTGGTCCCGGCGGTGGTGGCTTTGGCGGCCCGCGTGGCCCGGGCGGCGGAGGCGGGCGGCTGAGCTTCAGCCTCTATCACACCTGGCACCTGACCGAGAGCATCACCATCGCGCCCGGCGTGCCGCAATTGAACCTGTTGGATGGCGACGCGACTGGATCGTCAGGCGGCCAGCCGCGTCATGAGCTGGAGGGGCGGATCGGTTACATGAATAACGGCATCGGCGCGCGGCTGGGCGTCGATTGGGAAAGCGGCACCCACGTCGATGGTGCGCTTGGGGGTGCGTCGCGGCTCGACTTTGGCAGTCTGGCGACGGTCAATCTGCGCCTGTTCGCCAATCTGGGGCAGATGCCGCAACTGGTGAAATCCGTACCCTTCCTGCGCGGCGCGCGGCTGTCGATCGGCATCGACAATATCTTCAACCAGCGCCGAGAGGTGACTGACGCAACCGGCATGACGCCGCTGCGCTACCAGCAGGATTATCTCGACCCGCTGGGCCGCGCGGTGACGATAAGCTTCCGCAAGCTCTTCTTCCCCAATTTTGCCGCCAACAATCGACCACGTAGTTAAATTGCTGTTAGCCACGCCTAAAGCATGATGACCCCCGGTCGTTATGATGTTCATAAACAGTTCGGGGAGACGGCAGATGAAGCCTATCAGAATTGTGGTGGTCGATGATTCGCTCACCATCCGTGCGATGATCGAAACCCTGCTCGAACGCGACCGCCGGGTCGAGGTGGTGGGCATCGCCCGCGACGGGGTGGAAGCGATCGAGATGATCCGGGCCGAAAAGCCCGACGTGGTGACGCTCGACATCGCCATGCCTGGTAAGGACGGCATGACGATATTGGACGAGATCATGGACATGGAACCATGCCCGGTGATCATGTTGTCCAGCCTGATGCGTGATGGCGCGCCGATTGTCGCCGAAGCGATGGACCGGGGGGCGGCTGCCTGCTTCAACAAGGCGATGATCGTGCGCGAAGCGACCCGCTTCGTGACGCTGATCAAGAGCGTGGCACGCGGCCTTATCGAGGCGGAAGCAGAACCGGTGGCGATCGCCGCCTGATCATAGTGCGACTAACGAATTAGGGGGCAGGGGCAAATCGCTTCTGCCCCCTATTTCGTGTCCCGATCAATCAGGGGTCGATGCATTGGAACTGGCCAGCGCCATGGCCTGTGCTGTGCCCGTGGCAGGCTTCACGCTCGCGTCATTGCCTGACAACATATAGGCGCTCAGCGTCGCGATGCCCAGAACCAGCGCCACCCCGATGACGGCCAACTCGTTACGACGTCCATGTCCCTTTACATCGCGATCATTTCTATCCTGCATCGGCTGTCTCCATTAGGGTATGTGCCGATCATAATCACCGCGCAGACGCGCAGTTCCGGGATGATTTCGTGATATTTTATTGCTGGAAACGGTAGTACCGGCGACCTGTCAGGACGCCAGCGTCCTTGGAGCATTACGCAGCGCGCTTATGTCCACGGTTCCGGCGAACTCCACGCCCATGCGGTCGTCTTTGGACCAGCGGGCGGTGGCGTTGATGAACTGGCCTTCGCCCAGTTCGATCGCGAACAATGTGCCGAGCGGCACGTTCCACAATCCCTCTATCAGCGCACCGGTGGCGGAGATGTTGCGGACCCGGCCAGTATAGACATGGCCGTCATGATGCACACCGATGGTGCGCAGCATCGTCTTGCGTTCCGGGCGGCTGGACTGAAAGCCGTCAGCCGATGCGGCAGAGCCATTGGCGCGCTGGCCGGCCAGCACGTCGGCGGCGGGCATCGGGCGGCCATAGATATAGCCTTGGATATGGCTGCACCCCAATTGCCGGATCAGCGCCAGTTCGTCCTGCGTCTCCGCGCCTTCGGCCGTCGTATCCATGCCCAGCGCCTCAGCCAGGCTGACGATCGCCTTGATGATCGCGCTGTTGCGGCTGCCCTTTGTCGCGGCGCCGCGGACGAAGCTTTGGTCTATCTTTATCTTGTCGAACGGCGCTTTCTTCAGATAGCCGAGCGAGGAATAGCCAGTGCCGAAATCGTCTAGCGCCAGCCGCACGCCCAGCGCTTTCAGCCGTGCAAACATCGCGTCGGTGCCGTCATCGTCGTTCAGGAACACGCTTTCGGTGATTTCCAGCTCCAGCCGTTCGGGTGCAAGCTGCGCATTGGCCAGCGCATTCATCACCGTTGATGGGAAACCCGGATTGGCGAATTGGGTCGGTGACACATTGACCGCGACGCGGATATCCTCCTGCCACTGGACCGCATCGCGGCAGGCGGTGCGCAGCACCCACTCGCCAATCTGTGCGATCAGCCCGGTATCCTCGGCGATCGGGATGAATAGGGTAGGGGAGATCGCTCCACGCAACGGATGGTGCCAGCGCAGCAGTGCCTCATAGCCGGTAATCCGCTCCGTCTTGGACGACACCACCGGCTGATAGACCAGATGCAGCCCGTCGGCGGCCAGCGCATGGCGCAGATCCTCCTCCAGTGCGCGGCGATCTTCCGCATCGGCGTGCATGTCCGACGAATAGAAACGATGGACGCCCCGGCCATTACCCTTGGCCGCGTAGAGCGCCAGATCGGCGTTGCGGATCAGCGCGTCGGCGGTCACGCCATCCTGCGGGCAGGAGGAGATGCCGATCGACACGCCGATGACGACGGCCGTTCCCTCGATTGAATAGGGTTGGGACACGGTGGCGATAATGTTCTGCGCCAGCTGCGCCAGCATTGTCTGGTCCTGACGCCCCGGCAGCAAAATCTTGAACTCGTCGCCGCCCTGCCGCCCGACCAGACCCCGGTCGCCGACCACCCGCTGCAATCGCTGGCTGACCTGGCGCAACAGTGCATCACCTGCGGGATGGCCCAGCGTGTCGTTGACGCTCTTGAATCGGTCGAGGTCCAGCATCATCAGCGCGCAATCGCCCGCCTTGCCATGCCGGTCCGCCACGGCCTGCTCCAAGGATCGGAGCATCTGGATACGGTTGGCCAGGCCCGTGAGCGAATCGAACTGCGCCAGCCGTGTGACCTCTGCCTGGCTGCGGCGCATTTCGGTCAGGTCCGTGCCTGATCCGCGAAAGCCGTGAAACTGGCCATATTCGTTGAACACCGGCTGGCCGGAAATCGACCACCAGCGCTCCTCCTTCGCCATGGCGGCGCGGACGGATATGTCGGAAAAGCCGGTGCGCGCCGACAGGTGAAAGCCCAGCGTGCGTTCACCATCGCCCTGCTGCTTGTCGCCGGGGCGGATGATTTCGGTGATCGGACGGCCGATCAGCCCGCCCTGCGGCGCATCGAGCGTATGGGCCAGCGTATCGGAAATATAGGTTAGGCATCCCTGCCGGTCGGTTTCCCAGAACCAGCCGCGCCCGGTGCGCTCATGTTCCTGCAATAGCCGGTCGGACCGTTGCGCGCGTAGATCCTGCCGCTGGCGTTCGATCGCGCGTTCCCGGTCCGCCGTTGCCTGCCGCAGCGTTGCGACTGCCATGACGATGATGCAGCTGACCAGCAGACCAACCTGGGCCAGGCCTGCCTTTTCCGTGACAGACACCAGCAGCGCGCCCAGAAAATAACTGATTCCCAGCAAGCGCCTGTCGCCAAAGATGCACACTGCCAGCAGCGCGACCGCGAGTTCCGGCACCGCGGCCAGAAACAGCGAATCGGATGCGGCTTTCGGCTCATGCCCCAGCCACAGGCTGAAGGTCAGGCCGGACAGGAACAGCATTGGCAGCATCAGCCAGTTCTGGATATGCGGCAACCGCTCTTGAAACAGCGACCAGCGCGGCACCACCATCAACGCGCCATCCACCAGCAGCATCGCGGTCATGATCGCCGCCTGCTCACTGTCACCGGGGCGATAGAAAGGGATCCCCAGCAGGGCGATGACACACAGCTTGGCCAGCAGGATCAGTGGCCACAGCCGCGCGATCTGAACAAAGGCGCCTGAAATCCATGACGCGGCAACCTCGGTCCCGCTCTCCGCCAGTCCGAGCGCAACGATAAGCGACATGGATCGCGAAGGACTATCGGTAAGGGACGCGCGCAATGGAGACATGCGCTTTGTTTAACGTCCGTTCGTTTACATAGAATTACTTCAAACAAAGGGACTTTTGCATGTTTAACGGCACTAGATGCGCGTGCTAAACATGCAACTGATCACACCCGCATCGGCATCAATACATAGAGCGCCGGGCTACGGTCATTCTCGCGGATCAGCGTCGGTGCGGCAGCATCAGCCAGATGCAGTTCCACCGTTTCACTGTCGATCTGGCCCAATATATCGAGCAGATAGCGCGCGTTGAAGCCGATGTCGAAACCCTCGCCCTGAAAAACGCCGGACACTTCTTCGGCCGCCGTGCCATTTTCGGGACTAGTGACCGACAGGGTGATCTTGTCGCGGTCCAGGCTCATCTTGACCGCACGGGTCTTTTCGGTCGCGATGGTTGCGACGCGATCCACCCCTTCCTCGAAACTGCGCGGGTCGATCTTGAGCAATTTGTCGTTCGCGGTCGGGATGACCCGGCTATAATCAGGGAAAGTGCCGTCGATCAGCTTGCTGGTCAGGATCGCGCTGCCCAGGCCAAAGCGGATCTTGCTGGCTGACAGCGAAATCTGCACCGACCCTTCGACCTCATCGAGCAATTTGCGCAATTCGCCGATACATTTGCGCGGAATGATGATGCCAGGCATCCCGTCCGCGCCATCGGGGCGGGGCACAGTGACGCGGGCCAGGCGATGGCCGTCGGTTGCGGCGGCTTTCAGCACCGGCTGCCCGTCATCCGACACATGGAAATAAATGCCGTTCAGATAATAGCGCGTCTCTTCGGTCGAGATCGCAAAGCGCGTCTTGTCGATGATCTGCTTCAATGTTTCGGCGGGCAGTTCGAAACTGGTCGGCAGGTCGCCCTCGGCGATGACCGGGAAATCGTCACGCGGCAGGGTGGACAGGTTGAAGCGCGCGCGCCCGGCCTGGATCAGCATCTTGCCATCGGCCGCAGCCAGCGACACCTGGCTGCCTTCGGGCAGTTTGCGGGCGATGTCGAACAAGGTGTGGGCCGAAATGGTGGTCGCGCCAGCCTGCTCCACCTGCGCGGAAATGCTTTCGACGACCTGCAGGTCGAGATCGGTTGCCATCAGCTTGATCGCGCCATCGGCCGACGCTTCGATCAGCACGTTGGACAGGATCGGAATCGTATTGCGCCGCTCGACCACCGACTGGACGTGGCTCAGGCTCTTCAACAGCGTCGCGCGTTCGATGGTGGCCTTCATGTCCCTGTTCTGTCCGTTTCTTTTCTGCAAGTGGCCCGGATGCACTCGAATCCGGGTGACTATGATGGATGGTTCTTCATAACCGCTGTTGCGGCATGGGCAAGCACTCGCTCACGCTTTCCCATAGCAGGACGCTTGCAAAACGGGACAGGGTGCGCTCTGCCTTGGCGCATGAGCCGCATCGCTGCCCTCTTGATGATCCTGTTGCTGGCCGCAACCCCTGCCATCGCGCGGGATTCGCTGGGCATGTTCGACCGCTGGGGGGCGTTCCGCGACCCTGCGACCCCGCGCTGCTATGCTATCGCCCGGCCAGTAAAGCGCGACGGACGGGTCAGTCCGGGCTTCGCCTCGGTCGGCACCTGGCCGCGGCAGAAGGTCCGGGGCCAGGTCCATTTCCGCTTAAGCCGCAGCCGTGCGGACAAGGCAGTGGTGACGCTCAGCATCGGCGAACGCCGCTTCACTCTGGTTGCGGGGCGCAGTGACGCCTGGGCCGCCGACCAGCGCGGCGACGCGGCGATCATCGCCGCCATGCGATCGGCCAGCAGCATGAGCGTCCAGACGAGTGACGCGCAAGGCCGCGCCTTCGCCGACAGCTACGCCCTGCGTGGCGCGGCGACGGCGATCGACGCAGCGGCGCTGGGATGCGCGCGACTGCGGTAAAGCGGCAGTGCTTTAATAATCTGCGAAAATCGACTATGGGCGCGGTCATGCAATCAGCCGCCAACCCCATCATGCCGATTCCCGGCCTTATCGACCCTGTGCCCGTGCCGCGCGCCGTGACCCCGCGCGCGGATGGTCGCACCGACCTGCTCGGCCTGTCGCGCCCGCAGATCAAGTCCGTGCTGGAGGAAGCCGGGTTGGACGCGAAGGCCGCCAAGCTGCGCTCCAAGCAGCTGTTCCACTGGCTCTATCATCGCGGCGAAACCGATTTCGAGGCGATGACCGACCTTGCCAAGCCGATGCGCGGCTGGATGGCGGAGCGCTTTGTCGTCGGCCGCCCGCAGGTGGTCGAGGCGCAGGTCTCCACCGATGGCACCCGCAAATGGCTGCTCCGTTCGGACGACGGGCAGGATTATGAGATGGTGTTCATTCCCGATGCGGATCGTGGCACTTTGTGCGTGTCGAGCCAGGTCGGTTGCACCCTCAATTGCCGCTTCTGCCACACCGGCACGATGCGTCTGGTCCGCAACCTGACGCCGGGCGAAATCGTGGGGCAAGTCATGCTGGCGCGCGATGCGCTGGGCGAATGGCCGAAGGGGAATATGGGCAGCACCGCCGCCGCCAGCCCGGACGATGAGGATGAGGACGCCCCCCAATATTCGCCCGACGGGAGGATGCTGACCAATATCGTCATGATGGGCATGGGCGAGCCGCTCTATAATTTCGAGCATGTCCGCGATGCGCTGAAAGTCGTGATGGATGGCGATGGCCTCGCCCTCTCGCGCCGCCGCATCACCCTGTCGACCAGTGGCGTCATCCCGATGATGGCGCGGGCGAGCGAGGAAATCGGCGTGAACCTAGCCGTTTCGCTCCATGCCGTGACCAAGGAAGTGCGCGACGAGCTGGTGCCGATCAACAAGAAATATGGGATTGAGGAGCTGCTCCAGGCCTGCGCCGACTATCCCAAAGCCAGCAATGCGCGCCGCATCACCTTTGAATATGTGATGATCAAGGACAAGAATGACAGCGACGATGACGCGCGCGAACTGGTCCGCCTGATCCGCAAATATAAGCTGCCGGCCAAGGTCAATCTGATCCCGTTCAACCCCTGGCCCGGCACCTACTATGAATGCTCGGCGCCGGAGCGGATTCTATCGTTCAGTTCGATCGTATTTGAAGGTGGCATTTCCGCGCCCGTCCGCACCCCGCGCGGGCGCGATATCATGGCGGCCTGCGGGCAGTTGAAATCGGCGAGCGAAAAGAAAAGCCGTGCCGAACTCGACCGGCTGGCGGAGGAAAAGCAGGCGGCGCTGGGCTGACCCTCTCCTGGTGGAGACAGGATGCCATAAGCCCCGCCCGTCACGGCGGGGCTTTTCATGTGGGGAATGATGATGACCGATGACGAGATTGAGTGGCTGGCCACCGGCTTTTGCGCCTGCACCCTGCCCAAGGGGCAATGGACCCACGGCGCGCATTTTGCGACTGCGCTGTGGCTCATCCTCAAACGTCCCGACATCACGCCCGAACGCGACATGCCCGCGATGATCCGCCGCTATAATGAGAGCGTAGGCGGGGTGAACAGCGACACGGGCGGCTATCATGAAACGATCACCCAGGCGTCGTTGCATATGACCCGCGCGCTGCTGGCTGGTCTGCCGCCGGACGTGACGCCCGCATCGGCCTTCGCCATGCTGATGGCATCGCCATTGGGGGACAAGGACTGGCTGTTCACTTACTGGTCGCAGGACACCCTGATGTCCGTCGCGGCACGCCGGAACTGGCTCGCACCGGACCTGCAATCCCTGCCTGGATAGAAAAAGGGCGACCCGTTGCCGGACCGCCCTTTTCTTATTCCAAACTGGTCCTGAGAAGGATCAGAAGCGGAAACCGACGCCGACCATCGCGGCGTCACGGCCACCGATATTCTGCTCATACTCGGTGCGCTGATATTCAGCCGAGATATAGGTGTTGGGGGTCGCCGCGAATTCCAGACCGCCGCCGAAACGGACGCCCTCGAACGCCGCGCCAACGCCCAGCGTTTCGATGCGGGTGGTGGCATAACCGACCTTGCCAAACGCCAGAACGCGCGGGGTGGCGACGAAGCCGACGCGCAGCGACGCGGCGAGATCACGGCTGAGTTCCACGCCGGAATCGCCGACAGTGGTGTCGCCCAAGCTGACTTCGACGCCGCCGGTGATGCGGGGGGCAAGCGCCAGATCATAACCGGCGGTCACGCCATAGGCAAAGCCGTCCTCTTCGCCGGCATTGTCATAGCCCAGCGTCACGCCAGCGCGCGGCCCGGTGAAAGGCGCAGCATCCTGAGCGAAAGCAGGGGCCGAAATGCAGGCAGCAGCAATCGCTGCGAAAATCACAGTTTTCATAAAGTCCTCGATATTATATTCATAACCGAATAGAGAAATTCATCCGGCATTCAGGTTCGGTGCCAAGAAATCGTGGCTGAAATAACACAACTCCTCCTGCCCATATCTCCTCCTTGTCTGAAGATTATATGGACGCGATCAGCATCGGTATCGCGCAACCGCCATCTAGGTTCGCCCTTTTGGTTTGCAAAGGGGCCAAGTCTTTATTTCAAATGATTTCAATATTCTGTTGCAAAAGTGTAACTATGCCATGGGATGGCTGTGCGTGCATCATGGCGAACATTCGTGGACTAAGCGGCGCGATCGGTTAGGATAGCGACCATGGACAGTCAGACCCCAAAGGCGACCGGCACCGTCAGGCGGCATCGCCTGTCGACGCGCCTATGGCACTGGCTAAATGCGGCATTGCTCTATGTGCTGTTCACCAGCGGGCTTGGCATCTTCAACGCCCATCCCCGCCTCTATTGGGGGCATTATGGCGCGAATTTGGACGCGGCCTGGCTGGAGCTTGATCGCTTCCCCGGCTGGCTGACCCTGCCTGCGCTCTATAGCCTGGCCATGTCGCGCCACTGGCATCTGGCGGCCGCGCCGATCTTCGCCTTCGCGCTGCTCTTCTACATGCTCTGGAGCCTCGCCAACCGGCACATCGTTCGCGACCTCGCCTTCCGTCGCGATGATCTTGCCCCGCGCCATATCTGGCAGGATATCAAGGATCATGCCCGGTTGCGCTTTCCCACGGGCGACGCCGCGCTGCGCTATAATGTGTTGCAAAAGTTTAGCTATATCGGCGTCATCTTCATCCTGTTGCCGCTCATCATCCTGACCGGGCTGACCATGGCGCCGGGAATGAATGCGGCCTGGCCCTGGCTGGTCGACCTGTTCGGCGGGCGGCAATCGGCGCGTTCGCTCCACTTCATCGCGGCTTTTGCGCTGGTCGCCTTCTTTCTCGTCCACATATTGATGGTGTTGCTGGCCGGGCCTGTGAACGAAGTCCGATCGATGATCACAGGCCGCTATCGCGTGCCGGAGGAACGGCCATGATTCTCACCCGCCGCACCCTGCTGCTAGTGGCCACTGCCACGCTGGCGGGGTGCGACCGGCTGGGGCGGAATGAAAGCGTGCGTGAAGCCCTTTTTTCGGCTGAAAATTTCCACCGCTGGGCGCAACGCAGCCTGATGGCGCGCGACGCGCTGGCGCAGGAGTTTCGGCCCGACCAGATATCGCCAATCTTCCGCGCCAATGGCACCGCCAACCCCAATACGCCTGCCTATAAGGCGCTGTGGCGGGGCGGCTTTGCCGACTGGCGGCTGCCGGTGACGGGGCTGGTGACGCGCCCGCTGTCCCTTTCTCTGGCGCAGTTGCAGGCGATGCCCCACCGCACCCAGATCACCCGCCATGATTGCGTCGAAGGCTGGAGCGCGATCGGCAAATGGCGCGGCGTTCCGCTGAAAGCCATCCTGGAAGCCGCCGGTTTGCGCGACAGCGCCCGCTACCTCGTCTTTCGCTGCGCCGACGATATGGGCGGCGGACGGCCCTATTATGAGAGCATCGACCGGTTCGACGCCTTCCATCCCCAGACGATCCTGGCCTATGCGCTCAATGACCGCCCCTTGACCGTCGCCAATGGCGCGCCGCTGCGGCTGCGGGTCGAACGGCAATTGGGCTATAAGCAGGCCAAATATCTGATGGGCATCGAAGCGGTCGCATCGCTCGACGGCATCGGCAAGGGGAAGGGCGGTTACTGGGAGGATTATGCCGGCTATGACTGGTATGCCGGGATTTGACCTGCGCCGTCCGGGGTGACAGATTATTGCCATGACACTGTTCGAGCGGATATTGCGGCGACTGGTCACCCAAGGCCAATTGACGATCTACACCCCTGACGGCACCCATTTCACGGTCGGCAAGTCCGACCCCGCTTTTCCCGATCTCGCGCTGCGGTTGCAGGACAAGCGGGTCGCCTTTGACGTTATGCGCGATCCGCGTCTCGGCATGGCCGAAGCCTATATTGACGGGCGCGTGACGATAGAGGGTGGCGGCATCATGGAATTTCTCTCCATGATCCGCGCCAATAATCCATGGGAAAGTGGGCGCTCGATCGACGCGAAAAGCGCACTGTCCCGTGGGTTGGGCAGCGCCCGGCAAAAATTGTGGCGCGCCAATCACAAAGCGCGGGCCAAGGCCAATGTCGCCCATCATTATGACCTGTCTGCCGCGCTCTACGCCCTCTTCCTCGACCGCGACCGCCAATATAGCTGCGCCTACTGGCCCGACGCCGACAATGAAGCAGGCATCAGCCTGGATCAGGCGCAGGAGGACAAGAAGGCCCATATCGCCGCCAAGTTGTTGCTGAAGCCGGGAATGCGGGTGCTGGATATCGGCTGCGGCTGGGGCGGCATGGCGCTCTATCTCCACCGCACCTGCGGCGTCGATGTGACCGGCATCACTTTGTCAGAAGAACAGCTCAAGATCGCCCGCCAGCGCGCCGCCGACGCGGGCGTGGCCGACCATGTCCGCTTCGAACTGATCGACTATCGCGACATGAAGGGGCCGTTCGACCGCATCGTGTCGGTCGGCATGTTTGAGCATGTCGGCACCGCCCATTACCGCACCTTCTTCAACACATGCCACGATCTGCTGACCCCCGATGGGGTCATGCTGGTCCACACGATCGGCCGCATGGGCGGGCCGGGGATCACCGACGCCTTCACCCAGAAATATATCTTCCCCGGCGGTTATATCCCGGCCCTGTCGGAGATGGTGGCGGGCAGTGAGGGGACGCGGCTGATGGTGACCGATGTGGAGGTGCTGCGCCTCCATTATGGCCTGACCATCCGTCACTGGTATAAGCGGGCAATGGCCCACCGCGCCGACATCATCGCCCTTTATGACGAGCGCTTCTTTCGCCTCTGGATCTTCTATCTGGCGGGCGCGGCAACGGTGTTCGAGCATGGCGGCATGGTCAATTACCAGGTCCAATATGCCCGCAACCGCCGCACCCTGCCGATCACCCGCGACTATATGCAGGAGGCGGAGGCCGCTCTCCAGGGCCGCTGACTGGCTGAACCGCCGCTAAATGGCGTGTTCGCGGACTGTTCAGTCGGCCTGGGCCATTGTTCCCCTCATGGTCCCGCCTCTGGAGCGGCGGGGCATGTGAGGAGAGAGCGACATGAACATCATCTGGAAAGGTGCCGCGGCACTCAGCCTGACTATTGCGGGCCTCAGCATGGCAGCCCCGGCGCAGGCGCAATATTATGGCGGCTATCGCGATGGCTGGCGCGGCGACCGCGGCCATCACTGGAATAATGGCCGCTGGGACAACAGGCGCTGGAACAACAGGCGCTGGGACAATCGCCGCCACTGGCGCGGCGACCGGCGCGACTGGCGTTATCGCGGCTATCGCCAGCGCTGCTGGACCGAATGGCGCTACGACTATTATCGCGACCGTGACGTGCGCGTGCGCATCTGTCGCTGATCGCATGACCAGCCTGCAACCCGCCGCCGACCGGTGGCGGGTTGCAGCAGGACGGGCAAACGGCTAGGCGCGGGCGCAACCTTGCAGGAAATATCTGACCATGAGCGACACGCCCCCCGATCATCTGTCCACCAACCCGCGCAGCCCCCATTTCAACATGGACGTGCTGCAACGCGGCATCGGCATCCGCTTCAAGGGGCGCGAGCGCAATGATGTCGAGGAATATTCGATTTCCGAAGGCTGGATCCGTGTCGCCGCCGGCAAGACCCGCGATCGCCATGGCAACCCGCTGACGATCAAGCTGAGCGGCCCGGTCGAAGCCTGGTTCCAGACGCCCGCGGCAGAGTCGGAAGAAAAGTCCGTCGACGCCGAATGACCGGCATCAGCGCAGTCGCGTCGATCAGTTCAGCCTCGTCTCCCGCTTCACGTCGGCGATGATCGCGCTCAGCGTCCGCTGCGACGGGGCGCTGTCAGCATATTCGACGATGAAGGGATCGGCCTCCAGCCGTGGCGCGGCCTGGCGTCCGTTCGCTTTGACCTGCGCCATTTGCGGCGCGGCACGTCGCGTCGTCATCGCGGCGGGCACTTGTACCTCGTCCCATTGATCGCGATCGACACGGGCAAAGCGTACGCTGCTGCCCAGCGCCGGATCGGGCGTGAAGTCATGCAGCTTCGCCTTTGCCGGATAGATGAAGCCGAAGGTCGGGTTGGTGCGCGCGCCCATCTGGCCCGTGGGGCTATGCCACACCCGCACCTGGCTCCAGTCGCCCGCATCCGACACGTCGATCGCCAGCACATCTTCCTCGATCGCGCCCGGCACCGACCAGTTGGCATGACGGATCAGCACGCGCCGGTCATCCAACACGCGGCTGACAACGGCGACATGCCCCAATGTCATAGGTCCAGCCGGACGAAAGGCCAGCACCGCGCCCTTTTTCGGCTTTTGCCCGCGCTTATACTGCGCCGCCGCCTGGTCCCACCAAGTCAGCGCATCGCCGCGAATCTCTACCCCTGACACAATGCGCGCATAGGGGACGCATTGCAGCGCGCTCGCACCCCATAGGGGTGCAGCGCTCAGACCGGACAGCAGGCACACCGCCGCCCAGCGAAACTGTCGAACCATATGCGATCTCGAAACCCTGAGAATCGCCCCACCGGGATCGATCCTAGTTCGGACCTTTTATGAATAGGTTAAGCCGTTCAAAAAGCAGAGCGGGCAGCGCCGGTTACGCTTGGATCGGCCATGGCGACCTGGACCGGCAGGTCGATGGTCTTGGGCTGGTCGGCATAGATGAAGCCGTTGGCCGGGTTGGAGCGCAGCCCCAGATTGCCGATCGGGCCGTACCAGACCCGGACATCCGACCAGTCGTTATTGGCCGAGACATCGACGGCGCGGACATTGCGCTCGATGCCGCCGCGATAGGACCAGTTGGCATGGGTCAGCAGCACTTCGCGCTGGCTCACCACCTTGCTGACCATGGCGACATGGCCAACCGGCATGGCGCGGCTGGAGGCGAAGGACAGGACAGCGCCGACGCGCGGTTCATGGCCACGATCATAGCGGCCCTGCGCCTGGTTCCACCAGGTGTTGGCGTTGCCATGCAGCTGTATGCCGGACACCTGACGAGCAAAGGGCGCGCATTGCAGCACGCCTGCCGTCGCAGGCGAAACGATCAGGAACGAGAGCGCACAAAGAGCAGCGGCGATAAGCCGTTGAAAACCACTGATCATGCGAATGCGACCCCGACCTTGTTTCAGGCTTTTGCCCCGTTGAGAGGCTTTAGGGCAGAGCGAAGGCGCATTGAAAAGCGCGGGGCGACGAGTCGTTGCGGGGGCGGGTTATGTCGCGGAACGAAAAACGTGGCCACCCGTTACAGTCAGCCGGGTTGCCGACAATAATTCGTTGAAAAGACTGGATTCTGTCCCCGTCATCCACACTTGCCCGCCCGTTTCCCCCAATCGGTCGAACAAGGCGGCCCGTCGCGACGGGTCGAGATGCGCCGCCACTTCGTCGAGCAACAACACCGGCGGCTGGCCGCGATGCTCGGCCACCAGTGCAGCGTGAGCCAGCAGGATCGAGAGCAACAGCGCCTTCTGCTCGCCGGTCGAACAGAGCGCGGCGGGCTGGTTCTTGGCAATGTGGATCACCGACAGGTCATGGCGGTGCGGCCCGGACAAAGTGCGCCCCGCCGCTGAATCGCGCCGCCTTTCCCGCTCCAGTCGCTGCGCCAATGGCACGTCGCTGCCATCCTCCTCGCCTTCTATCGTTACCAGCGGCCGGGCAAAGGGCGCGTCAGGCTGACCCGCCAGCGCCAGGTTCAGCCGCGCGACCAGATCGTAGCGCGCCGCCGCCAGTGCCGCGCCATGTTCGCCCATCTGCGCCTCCAGCGCGGACAGCCAGGCCGGATCGGCGCGGCGTGGATCGGCCAGCAGCCGGTTGCGCGCCCGCATCGCCGCATCATAGCGCGCGCTGTGCGCCGCATGGGCCGGGTGCAGCGCCAGCGTCAGCCGATCCAGAAAGCGCCGCCGCCCGCCGGGGCTGTCGAGAAACAGCCGGTCCATCGCCGGGGTCAGCCAGACGATCGACAGATGATCGGCCAGTGCGTTGGCGGACGATGCAACGCCGCCGATCCGCACCTGCCGCCGGTCGGGCGTGGCGGCGGCAACCCCGGTGCCCAGCACCACGCCATCCACGTCCGCCGCGATGCCAAAGCCGCCCGGCCCGTCCTGCCGCGCCATCGCCCGCAACGCCGCGCCACGCAGCCCGCGTCCGGGCGCCAGCATCGACACCGCCTCCAATATATTGGTCTTGCCCGCGCCATTATCGCCGGTCAGCAGGATGAAGCCATGATCGGGCACGATCAGCGCGTCCGCATGATTGCGGAAATCGCTCAAGGTCAGGCGGCCGATCATCGCCCGGCTGTAGCCGGGTCGGCGCGCGCGGGAAAGCGTTTAGCAGCGCTTGCGCGTCACCGCCGTTCCATCATTGATAATCGTCAGCGTCGCGCCATCGGCCGCCGGGCGCAGCACCAGTGTGCGCGTCCAGCTTTGCCCCTCGCCAGTAAAGGCCGCCTTGACCGACAACTGGCCGTCGGCATCGGGCGTTACTGCTTCGACCATGCCAACGCTTTCATGAAAGACCATCTGGTCCGGCAGGATATTCAACTCCAGATCGGCTGCGCGGTCGCCGCATCTATCGCTTACGCCGGTCCATCGACCGTGCAAGGCGGCTGGGATGAGCGCGGATGCCCGCACATCCGGTACGGGCGACTCCGTTGGCACCGTGGCGTTCACTGGTGGCGGCGCATCCGGCGCAGGCTCCGTCCGGTCGCTGATATTCGCCACCACGCCGGGCTGCACCTCCGGCTTTTTGGCAGGCTTGTCGCAGGCGGCAAGGACGATCAGCGGTAGCAGGGCAAGGAGAAAGCGCATCACAACAGAACTGGCGAGCCGTCCCGCGGTTCCTGTCCCTGATCGTGACCGACTGTCGCCGCCATGCTAATCTCCCCGCCGATGTGAAAGAGGGAGAGCATGTCATGCCGGTGCTGGGAATGGGCGGATTATTTTTCCGCGCGCGTGATCCCGACGCGCTGAACGCTTGGTATCGCACCTATCTGGGTGTGGGCGCGGGCTGTGTGTCAGATCCCGATGCCAGCCCGGATGAATGGACTTGGCGGACATTGGGCGGCCCGATGGTCTTTTCCGCGTTCAAGGCGGACAGCGACTATTTCGCCGCGGACAAGGCGTTCATGATCAATCTGCGCGTGTCCGATCTCGATTCCCTTCTGGCCGGCTTGCGGGACGCTGACATTGCCGTCATCACCAATGCCGAATGGGATCATCCCGATGTCGGGCGTTTTGCCCGCATTCATGATCCCGAAGGCAATGCCATCGAATTGTGGGAGCCGCCCGCGCCCGCCGCCTGACCGTGATTTTAAGGAGCCTGATGATGAAGCGCCTGTCCCTGTTGCTCGCCGCCGCTGCCACCCTGCTGGGATCGAGCGGGGCGATGGCTGCCCTTGCCATTGGTGCCAAGGCACCCGACTTCACCACGCGCGGTGCGCAGGCGGGCAAGACGTTCACCCTGACCCTTTCGCACCAGTTGAAGCGCGGCCCGGTTGTCCTCTATTTCTTCCCCAAGGCATTCACGCCCGGCTGCTCGGCCGAAGCGCGCGAATTTGCCGACAATATCGACAAGTTCAAGGCGGCCGGGGCCACCGTGATCGGCATGTCGGCCGACTCTGTCGATGATCTGGTCGCCTTCTCGACCAAGGAATGTGCGGGCAAATTCGCCGTCGCTTCCGCCGGACCGGGCATCGTGTCGGGCTATGACGTGGCGCTCAAGATGCGCCCCGGCATGACCGACCGCACCTCCTACGTCATCGCTCCGTCAGGCCGCATCGCCTTCGTCCATTCCGAAATGAACTATGCCGAACATGTCAAAACCACGCTGGCGGCGGTCCAGGCGATGAAGCAGAAATAACAAAACGCCGTTCGTGCTGAGTAGGGACTGAGCGAAGCCGAAGGCCCGTATCGAAGCATTATGCGCTGCGTGTGATCCCTCGATACGCCATTTCGCCTTCGTTCAATGGCTACTCAGGACGAACGACGAACGGGGTGGTTTGCCTCCAAGGCCATTCACTCACCCAAAAAATCCCCACTCGCAATCCGCGCCAGTCCCGCTACATCGCGCGCGTAGATATAGGTCCAGGCCTCGACCGGCCCGTCGGCCCGTTGCACCGTCACCAATGCGCGCCGATATTCATGCGGCTCCGGGAAATGCGCAGCACATTCCTCATATTCGTCCAGCCGCGCCAGCAATGTAGCCGGATCGGCTAGGGCAAACAGATCGCCCATCACTACCCCTTCATCACCCGGCACGAAGCCCGGATACGTATCGACCCGATACAGCGCGCCGCGCGCCGTCGCCTGTCCCACGACAGGCGCCACGCCGCGCAGCCATCGCGCCATCGGCCCGTCGAAACCAGCCCGCAATGTGCCATAGACGAACAGCAAAGCGCTGCTCATGCCGCGCCCATGGAAATTATCCCGATAAACGGCAAATTTCCCCAACTGATAGAAATGCCCGCAGGCCGACTTTGCCCTGCAATGCCTGAAAGTGGCGAATTTCCAAGGGAAAACAAAACTGGCACGGCTCCTGCAATCCTATTGGGCATCAAGGCCGGATAGCCCGGCCAGCCAAAAATCAGGGAGTTTCTACCATGTCCATCGCCAGGTTCCACAGTGCCGCCGTCGCTCTTGTCGGCGCTTTCATCGTCGCCAGCCTGTTCGTCGGTGCCGCCGTGCCGGTCCTGCCGATCGCCTGATCGACCCATATTTTTCGCCAAAATCCCAAAATCAGAAGGCCAGACTCATGAACAACAGCTTCACCCTCGACCGTCGCCATGGCAAGATTATGGGCGTGTGCGCGGGCTTGTCCAACCGCACCGGGCTTGACGTCACGCTGATCCGCGTCGCCACCGTCCTACTGACGCTGTGCGCTCTCGGCCCGGTCGGCGTTGTGGCCTATCTGCTCGCAGGCTGGCTCGCGGAAGGGTAAGCCGACGGCAAGATCGACCAAAGTCAGCTTATAATAAAAGAGCCGCCCCGGCATAGGCCATGGGCGGCTTTTTAATATCCCGACGAGTCGGGATAAAGATGAGCGCGGATTGCGCTCAGGCGTAAAGCACCGAATAGAAGGTCAGCATCTGTACGCCGACCGCAACCACCAGCGCAGCGCCCTGAAAAGCCTGTCGCATATATAACTCCAATATGGTCATTCATTGCCGCCCCAGTCGGGCGGACCGGGCCTATGCGCCCGTCATGCTATTGTAACAATCGCAAAGCGCGGCGCACCGATTGCAACAAATGCAACAGACTGTAACTATATAGTCGCACTCAATGCCAACGCCGCGGCTGGGTTTCGCACCTTCGCGCCACTAATGAAGAAAGCATAGGCATCGCCCACCGCCGCCTGCGTCCGCAGCCGTCCCCCCCAGTCCGCCAGCGCCGCCGCGCCATAGCCGGTCGCCTCATCCTCCTGCGCCCGCATCAGCCGCATGTACGAAAACCCGACGTCCGCGCCCTGAATTGCGGGATAGGTGTCATGATCCGCCAGCACCACCGCAGTACCAGCCTCCTGCACCATCGCCAGAAAGGCAGTGTGATCGAAACTGGCGTGCCGAACCTCCAGCGCATGGCGCAGCGGCACGCCATCGACACTGGCCGGCAACAGCTTCAGAAACGCACCGAAATCCTCGGGATTAAATGCCTTGGTCGGCATGAATTGCCACAAGATCGGCCCCAGCCGGTCGCCCAGTTCGGCAATCCCCTGTCCGACAAATTTGGCGACCGACTCGCCCGCGTCCCCCAGCACCCTGCGGTTGGTGCAATAGCGTGACGCCTTGACCGCAAACTGGAAGCCGTCCGGCACCGCCTTCGCCCAGCCTGCAAATGTCGCCGGTTTCTGCGTACTATAATAGGTCGCATTGATCTCGGTCGCGGTCAGATGTTGCCCGACATAGGCCAGTTCATCCTTCTGCCGCAGCCCGGCCGGATAGAAAGTCCCGCGCCACGGCTCAAACACCCAGCCGCCAATGCCGATCCTGATCCGCCCCGCCATCCCGACCTCCCGCGCAACTTGCGTTACATATGTCTATCTTACTGTCGGCCTTTTCAAGCCGATCAGCCATGGCTTGACCCCGCGCGTCGGTTTCGCTGTCCCATCCATCCGCCGCGCCCGCAGGATCTGGACGGGTTTGACGATCATCTGCCCCCGCATCGGACCCGTTCCGCAACAGGTCGGCACGGCCAATATCTTTTTCACGACCGCCATCCCGCCCACCACATGGCCGAACGCGGCATAGCCGATGGACCCCTCGCGCGCATCCATCGTCGGGGTTGCGCCAACGGTCATGAAGAAATTGCCCATCGCCGAATTGGTCCGGTTGGGCCGCGCCATGGACAGGGTGGCGTCGAGATGGCGGATGCCGGTCTGGCTGGTCGGCTCATGCACCACCGGCGGCAGCGATCGCCGCACATCCATGTCGATCCCGCCCTGGATCAGCCCCTGCGTCGGATCGCTCTTGCGCCGCGCCGCGCGATAGAAAGTCACGCCATCGAACCGCCCGTCATCTACATAGGTCAGGAAATTGGCCGACGTCCGCGGCGCGCGCCTAGTGTCGAGCGCCACGATGATCGTCCCCACCGACGTTTCGATCGCCACCCGGATATAGCCGGGCATCGGTCGGTTCGCAGGCACCGCATGGGCAAAGCTGGACGAAAGCAGGGCTGACAGGATGGCAAGGCAACGGACAAACAGACGCATCGACAGGCGAACACTCGCGGCAGGGAGGGATGAAGCCCCAATGGCTAGAGCCGCCGCACGGTCAGCGCAATCACCCGCTGCCAGAAGGGCTGCGCGTGACATGATCTGAATGAGGAAAAAGTGGTGCCGGAGACGGAAACGCATTGCTGGCTGAAATATCAGCTATTCCTTGTCTTGTTTGAATATGTTTTTCATCGTGGCCCCCAATCTGGCCCCCAAACCATTTCCTTGGGGCGCGTCGCTTGTCGCTGAACCCGCTTCCGACTGACTGGCTGCCGGGCGGTCTGTCTCAATTATGGGTGCACCACCGGATTTGAACTGACCTAGCAACAATCCGTATTCCCACGTCTCAAGATCGACGTAGGTCGGCACCGGCACGTCTATCATTGGCCGAGGAATTTCCTCGTACCATTGCAGAGCGAGGCCGCCCTTTTTTCGGCGACCTTTCTGGAAAATATCACGATACCGATATGGCGAAATACCTAGGAACGGCAGGAATGCGACGCGCCCGCCAGTCTCTTGTTCGATCTCGATTTCATTCTCGTGCAATTCCTTGGCTTTGCTCTTGGGATACGGCTCCATGTAAACAACCTTGGAGATACCAGCCGCCAGCACATGCTTGGTGCAGTTGTGACATGGAAAAGTGGTGCAGTAGAGGGTCGCCCCTTTGATCGACCGACCAAGACGGGCAGCATCGCAAATCGCACACATTTCTGCATGAACTACGCGGCCATATTCTGTCAGATCCGTGATCTGTGCGCCGTAAAGGGCACCTTCGCCGATTTGAGGAGTGGAGGTCGGCTTTTGGGTTAGGCGATCAACAATCTGGGCAGAACTGCCGATGTTTCGGGCCTCCTGAGATAGCATTCCACCGCGTTGGAGCCTTTCCATCAAATCGCGGATGACCTCGCGCTTTAAAAGGTCGTTCGGATCATGACCCATCTTGATGTCGCGGTGATCGGGCTCTTCCCCATCCCAATATGTGCCGCCAAAAGCCTTCGGCACTTCGTTGCAGCCCTGCGTGATCAGTTCACCATCAGAAGTAAAAATCGCTGCTCCTACCTGGCGCGACAAATCGCTCGATCGAAGGGAAGCGGACTTGGCCGCGTACATGCCGTACTCGGCTTTGGTGGGCGCTATATCGGCTTTGCCAAATAGCGCTTCTACAAATCGGACGGTTTTCGCTTCCATCTCTTCCTTATGAATGCCGTCTATAAAAACGTCCGCCCTATGGAAGGTCTCGCGCAAATGCTGCCCGTGAGCATCGCCATCCTCGTTCATGTCTCGATGCATGAGTTTGTCGGCCTTGGCGCTGATCTCATGATCGGGCACGTCCAATTGTAACGATCGCTTCAGCTTTTGCTCAATGATACGCTTTCGGCTTTCGGCTGAGCCATATGCAGATATGAGTACGAACTGGCGTCCATAGACCTTCCGCATCAGGTCGACCTCTTCCGGCCGTTTCAACTGACGGACTAAATAGGCGGTCTTTGCGATCACCCGCTCTTCAGGAGGTAGCGCTTCAGCTGGCTCTTCGCCTGAGATAGGCGGATAGACTGAAGCCCTATGTTGACGGATTGCACGCATCGCAAAGCGCATGAGCGTGTCTGGAGAACCATAGCGTCGGCAAACCTCGCTAGCGTGATCCATCTTGTACGACATCACGGCTTCATAATCGTTGCCTTTAGACTTGGCGATGTCGGTCGTTTCCTCATCGATCTCCGAGGTGATGCGGATATTGACGGTTTGATAATCAACCGCTTGAAGAGCTTGGGCAAGCGTCTGAGAGATCGCATCTATATCGATCCCGATCGGACCCGCGATTCCGAACACCAATTCTGGGTGCAAAATAGCGTTCGGCTCATCGGACATTCAGACCCCCTCGTGCATTTAGGCTGGCAAATGGAATGTGATTCAGGCATCAAAGGCAAGCGGGAAATGGGGAGACAGAAAATGACGGTCAGAGATCAACGCACTCTGGATGTCATCGATGAGGTTTCTCGAACTGCCGATCGTCTGGCGCGCCGGATGGGCGGGCAGTATGTTTTGGACGGCAAATGGCGTAATGCTCTTGATGAACAAGAGAAAGTTGCGCGTTCGACGGCCAGCCGCGTTTCTGCATGATTCTGCGCCGTTAATTCGGCAGGCTTAAAACTCTTCATCTCGTCAATCACGCTTGTGCGTTTGCCAAGGTTCATACCGTCGGCCAAACTGCTGCTATCATCGCGCATGCCGCTTCAATATTAGCGATCCTCCGCGCGGAGTTCGTTGGTCCCCGAACCACTGAACGCCTGGGCACGTCTACGACCATTGATGCTTGAGGGTGCACCGTTCCAAGATCACCGATATATTGTTGTGCATGAAGGTGGGCGATTGTCGCCAAATGACCGTTCGCTTCGGCTCGCCTCCCTTCCGCTGCATCGCCGCCTGCGCCGATGGTGCATCGGATAAAAACTTGTCCAACGCGCGGACCATCACGCCGCACCACCCTTGAAATGAGATCAGGGCTCACAGAAATTTCTACCCCATTGATATTCAGGCTAACTGATGGAAGCCGCGGCTCGAGATACTCTGCATTCCAAAGGTCCAGCTCGTTCGTAGCCCGCTGAAATGAGTCAATGACGTCCATGCATCGTTGGGCATCATCTCGGACCAGCGGACCGTTGGCCATGTCATCACGTCGGTCTTGAAGATCCGTAATTGCCTGAGCTGCGATCCGGTTCATGCCAGCACGATTTCGCAAACATTCCGAGATTGCCCGCCTAGCGTGCGCGTACTGGATGATGAGCGCTCGGTTAGGCCCTGGGTTTTTTGCTTGCCGAAGAATCCCCATCTGTCCTACCGGAGTTGGCGCGACAAGGTAGTCGGCGAGTTGCGAAGCCGACAGTCTAGGATTTGTGCGCGGAGCAGGAGGACGAGCCATGGACGAGTTCCTTGCAATGGGGACAACCCCTAACGGCCAGGAGATTTACCTTTCTGAACTTTCAAAGCAAACACTCGCTGAGAATGGGATGAAAGAAGACAGCACGGGTCTCTATATTTACGAAGCAAGCGACAACCCGAGGGGATGTGGTATCCGGGTCTTAGCAGCGGTCCCATGCCTAGAGGCTGGGTTCAGGATGCTTGATATTCTCGGCCTACGCCTCATGCCAGCGTAACTGGTAAACTGACCACCATAGCCTCTGCAATGGCCCGCATTAATACATCCTTCGGCACCGGCACGCTCACACTGACGTAGCCCACATTCTGCGCCCGCCGCGTCCCATACTGCCTGATCCATTCCTTCCCATGCTGCCGCCAAGCGCGCTGCAACGGCACGACTGGCAACAGGTAACAGATGCCCGATGGCGCAAAGGCATAGGCGATGAAGTCGCAGGCCAGAGGTTTCTGGACCCATCCGGGGATACGCCGGGCCTCGTCGCTCCAGCGCTCCAGTAAAATGTCGGGCCAGTCCTCCATGCGGACCTTCTCGTCCACGGTGTAGGTCCGACCGCAGTCCAAGGTCAGGACACGGTCTATCCCGCCGCGTTGCGCCCAGCCGTCGTTTCGCACGGCGACGGCAGAGGCGAGCTTTGGAAATGCCCGGCGGTACATGTCGATCCACCATGGCGCATCGGTGAAACTGTTGGATAGGGCGAGACTATCATGGAAGCGGTGGCGGCGCGGTCGGGACGGCGAAACGCCCCGGCCCGATTGGGGCCGAGGCGCAATAGGTGCTAATGGTTGAGATCGAGAACTCAGCGGTGCTTCTTCCTTCTCATGCTGCGTCACCCGGCGGTTTCGGACGTGGCAGGCGGGTCAATAGGCTGTCTGCCGCCGCTCGCATGTCTGGGGCATCGTGATCGCCGAAAGCGGCGTGCCTCAGTTGTTTCAGCACGGAAATCCGCGTCTCGTCGGACAGCGCGGTGTAGAGCGCCAGCGCCATCAAGTGTGCCTCGTCCCAACGCCCAAATTGGGAACACCAGCGATCCAGCGCCTTATCCTTTCGATCCTGCACCAGTTTGAGACGCACGACGTTCGGCGGAGTGTGCTCGCCGTCCCGAGACTTCAACATCAGCGCGAGATCACCGCCAGCGGTATGAACATAGCTAGTGACCCGCTTTCTCCCGCGCTTGATAGGCTTTGGGAATGGAATGATCTGGGTCATGACCGCGCCTCCAAAACCCACCATCCGTTGGCGGTCTTGTGACCGAGCATTTTCGCTGCCCGCCTAATTTGGGGATCGGCTCGGAAATGCTTACGGACATCGAGATATGCGCGACCGGCAAGTAGGCATTCATTCACGTCCTGCGGTGAGCCATCGTACAACGCGCGCGGAACGCCACCGCCTTCTTCAATGTGGCCTTCGGGTGTAACCAAGATGCGGCCACCAGCCCGGATAAAGTTCCGCATGGCAATTGTGGTCGCCTGCGCATCGCGTGGCCGCATGTCGATCACCCAGCCCGACCGGCTCAGGCGACGCAAAAGCAGGCTCCGGCGGCCCTCCAAGCGATCGAGATCGTGGGCCAGAATGTGGGTCCAGCGCCAGCGGTGCCGCATCTGCGTATCGCACGGCACACCAACAGACAGACGAACATCGCCTTCCGCGCTGTATTCTGCATGAGCTGTGCCGCCGACAGACCCCAATAGCTCTAGCCAACAATCGACGTAGCCAACGTCATCGTCGTCAAGTTCGGAGAGTTTTAGAAGCATGGCGTCGCTTGCCTGAGCGGAGTGCAGATCAGGACCTGCCCAACAGTCGGTATTGTCGATAGCCGGAATTTCTTCGTCGGCAGTGGCTACATTCGGGGGAAACCTCATGGTCAGCACTCCCCCGAAAAAGCGACTGGCATGTAGATACCGACGACCGGACCGAGAATGTAAGTGCCGAGCGCCCACGGGAAAAACGGACCTTCTGGCCGAGCATACCGACGGACGCCCCGGATAATTTTCGATCTAAGGGGCACATATTCCCAGCACCCCTTTTCTAATCCGGATCGGGTTGCCGGACGCACATAGACAACCTCGCGCTCGATTACCCGCGGGCTGTCAGGCAAGGCCGAGCAGGCGACAGGCCGCTGCCGCTCCAGACAGTAAAGGCCCGGCGGCGTTCCATCACAAAACTCGTAAGAACGCTCTTCCTTGTAAACGGCGACCTCGCCGGGCCGGAGCAACACCCCGCCATCTTCGAATATGGGAACCACGCCATGGCCGGGTTCGATCCGGTCGATTATCTGGAGACGGGCGGACGATCGTTCGATCTCAGCACCGATGGTGTCGGACATTGCGGGCAATCCGTTGCTGGGCACGACTATGCTGATGTTCATTTCAGTCCTCCTTCCCCGATAAGCAGCAGTCGGCGGAGAGCGCGACGTTTGGTGGACCTGCTACGGGTGATCGAAACGATGACGGCTTGCCCCTGTTCTGCCGAACCAATTTCTTCATCCTCAGCAGCATCGCTAAGCGAGCATCCTGGCCCAGGAGCCGACCCGGCATCGTGGCAGCAGAAATCATCTTCACCCAGAAGGCCGTCGAATTCGTCGCCATTCAGTTCAAGGTCGACGTCCGCATCGAGATCATCCATCCGGTCGATGGCCTGCTGAACAAGACGGGCAAGCGCCGGGCGCGGCATGGACGGGATAACCGCCAGCATCCCCTCCAATGAGCCGCCCGCGATCCAGCGCCGCCGGTCTCGGTTGCGACGCCAACCACGATAATGCCGGGGCTTGTATCCATCGGCGGCGGCAGCGTGACTAGCCATTGCCCTGCCCTCCTTCGATCCGATCAAGCGTCTCGATGATGCGGAACAACGTGCCCGATCGCACCTTTCGCCCTGCATAGAGATCACCGACAAGATTGGGATCGCGGTTCACCATCCGCCCAAAGTCGGCTTCACGGACCGAACCAATCTTGATGGCGGCGGCAATCCGTTCCAGCAGGGATGACGGTATCGGAGCCGCAGCGCCTTTCGGCGTGTCCAGGCGCGGACGGGGATCGCGCCGGATGGCCCTCTTCCTCGGCTTGGGCGTGAATTGCAGCGCGGCATAGTTCTGGCGATAGGCGATCATTCGACCATCTCCCGGCTGACGCGCTCCATGATGAGCGCTTTGACGGCATTGCGACGATCAGCGTCACCACGCACGATGCGTTCATGGGAGCGGATTACCGCTTCCTCCGCAGCGCCGTTCAGCAGCCAATGCAGCCAGACCGCATCCCCGACTATGGCATAGCCGCCGCCAAGTTCGACATAGCGGGTAAGCCACTCGCCGGGATCGAATGTCACGTCGTCGCGGACAATCGCCGGATGTTCCTGCAAGGCGATCATAGGATCACTCCTTCCAGCAGGTCGGGCATTATCCCGCGCAGCTTCTCACCACGGGCAACGCTGGCGTCCAAAAGCCCAATGGCCTCAATCAGGATCGCGCCGATGTCGCAGTCGGTGCGGGGAGAATCCTCTACCCCAGCAAGGCTCAACTTGATTAGGCTGTCCGACAGGTTCCGAGCAGGCAGCGCCCAGACGACGTTCAGGACAGCGGTTACCGCATCCCCTGCTTCTGCCAGTTCCTCATCGGTGAAGTCTGCCCCCAGATCGTCCATTGCAGTCTGAGCGTTCTGGACGGCATCGAGCGCCTGCGACCATACGCCATCCAATGGATGCGGCTGCTTGAAGGTGATCCAACTCATGACACCCCCCGTTCGCAAAGGCGGCGGGCATCGGCGAGAATGCTGCTGACGAAATTATCGCCGCCGAACTCTGCGACCATGATCTCCATCTTTTCCGCCAGCATCCTGTTATCGGTGACGGGGTATTCCATCACCGCGTCGAGCGATCGGGCGGCGCGGCAAAGATACTGGTCATGGTCGGCGTCCAGCGTCTCATAATCGGGGTGCGAGGGGCAGGTAGACCCATAAGGGTGCGCGTTCATGACGGAGGTGGCGGCGCGATAGTCCGCTACAAGGCTGTCCCATGCCGTCGTATCAGGCCTGGGGATGCAGACCAGTGTTGGCGTCGCATAGGCCAGCGTCGGCAGGCCGGTCGCGATCGCAGCAAGCGCGCGCATGACATTGCGCCGCGAGGGCGTTAGGGTGTTCATAGTCGTCTTCCCTCTTCATCAGGGGTTTCGATCAGGTCGAGTTTGGAGATTAGGCCCTCCATTCTCGACCGACTGATAGTTTTCATATCACTGCGAACGCTGGCGAACAAGAGCGAATTGATATAGATCCGATCACATGATCTCTGTGGACCAATGCCGCGCTGCTCGAGCCCTGCTCAATTGGTCCGCTCAGGATCTGGCCAACGAGGCCGAGATCGGCGTGGCAACCGTTCGCCGATACGAGGCGGGAGCTCCAATCGCGAACCCTTCAATGACTGCCATTGAAACGGCCCTATCACGAGCGGGAATTGCCTTTGTCTCAACCGGAGAGGCGTCGAACCAAGGCGGCGAAGGCGTGCGGTTCAGGTAGGCGTAGCGATGCGCCGATTAAGGAGAAGCAATGGACATCGACATTCCCCACACCCTCGGCGCAACCGAGGCCAAGCGGCGCATTGACGCCGGGCTGCCCAAGCTGGAACAGCACATCCCAGGCGGTGGCACCGTCGTTTCCAATTGGACGACGGACACCACACTGGACATGAAGATCACCGCCATGGGGCAGACCGTCCCGGTCCAGCTTGTGGTCGAGGATGCTGTGGTTCGCGGCACCGTGTCGGTTCCCATGATGCTCAAGATGATGTCCGGGCCGATCTCGGATTTCGTGAAGACCAGCGCGCAGAAAATGCTCGCCAAGCCAGCCTGAAAGCTGAGCCTTCCCGATCAGAACGAATTGCCGATCGGGAAGGCCCATTGCCTTAGCTGCCCCCCGCCAGTTCAGCAGGCACGGCATCTTCCATGATGTCGTCGATTCGCTCCCACAGGCAGTAGCGCTCGTGCAGATCCTCGGCGTAATCCTTGTCGCCCTGATGCCGCATGAGGTCGATGAACGCCTCCAGTGACAGCGTGGCGAACGGAGCCTTACCTTCGGAGGGCAACGCCAGTTGCGCGGCATAGCGCTGGCAGGCGTTCTGCATCGGCTGGTTCAGTTCGGGCAGGATGACCATGAACCGGCCCTCGGCATAATCGCCCCGCATGATCGCAGCCTGGAGCAGCACATGCTCACGCATCAACTGCTGGACGGGGCGCTTTCGCAGTTCCGGTGCCATCGGGTCGTTGAACAGGCCCGTTGCGGGCATGAGATGGGCATAGCGAGCGCGCAAATCCCGGATAGGCTCCCAGCCGCTCTCGCTGTATTTCATCTCGATCGCGATGATACCCTTGCGACCGTCGGCGCGGACATAGGTGATTGCCGCGTCCCACGCCGTGTTGTCCCCGGTCAGGTCGTCCGAGCCGCGCCCCGGCGAATGCTCGAACAGCACTGTCTCCGCCGTGGCATCCGCCAAATCGGGGAACATTGCGCGAAGCATGTTGGTCGCGAGGCATTCGTCCAGCCGCAACGGGCCGAACGCATTGAACACCAGCGGATGGCTGGACAGGAGGTTGGTCCACAGGCGCTGCTCGTCCGAGGTCGCCCAAGGCTCGCGATAGGCATGTTCCAGCCAGACCAGCCGGGCGATTTCCGGTGACATGAAGTTGCCACCGCGCCGTGCGGCGGTGTCGCTGATCCGGGAACCGAGCCAGCGCTTTTCGCCATTGGGCGGGACGTGCCGACCGATGCGCAATTCACGGCCAGCGCGCCACAGGCTTTGGAGCAGACGGGCGCAGGATCGAAAGCGGTTGTCGTTGGGTTCGCTCACCCGGTAGCGGGTGAGGACCGCATCAGGGACGATGGGTAGGTGCGTTCGTTTCAAGGCGTGTTCTCCATGCCGACAGGAATTGCAGGCGAGGAGAATTCACTTGGAGGCAACAGGACGTAACGCGTAGCCGTCCCGTTTTACGATGTTTTAGGCCCATCGCGGCACAACTGCTGAATGGACAAAGAAGAACACCCCCTCACCCGCGCCGATTTTTCCGACAGTGAAGGCTGGATGCGGCATTGCCACGAAGGCGGGATCGACCTCGACCGGATTGATGATGGTTTTGGAGGCATTGTCGGTGGCGGGCGATACGGCAAACTTGTGGAGGGCATCTACGGCACGACTAAACTCGATTTCTTGCGAACATGGGCAGGATGGGGCGTCTCTCGGTCGCTGAGATGGCGGCAGTTCGTCAAGGGCTATGAAGCCATCGCATTCGCCAATTGCCTCGGCATAGTGCTGGACTCCAGCATAGACATCACATGGTCCATGCAGGGCATTCATTCCGACGTGCTGGTGGCCGCACGACAAAAAGCCTTCCTGGATGCAATCCGGCGATGGTTTGAACGCCATGATGAACCCGCAGCCTATTATTGGGTCCTAGAGCGCGGCAGTCGCAGGGGGTTGCATACACACATAACGCTTCGGATCCCGCCGCATCTGGTCGAGGAGTTCAATACATATGTGAATGCGACGCTTGCGCGCGTGGTCAAAGGCCCGCTGGTGCGAACGAAGACTGAGCGTACAATGATGGTCAAGCCCCGCGCTGGCCGTAACCTTATCGCGCAGTGGAACAGGTTCACCTATCTCATGAAGGCATTGGACAAGACCTTGATCGCTTTCGATCGTTCAAATCCAGTAGCCTCGCCAAGAGTGGCGAATTGGACGATCATAAACTTCAGACCACAGGGCGAAATCTCTGTGAAGCGAATGGGCGTGTCCCGCTTCCTTGATGACGCGACGCGCCGCCGATGGGCGTCAGTCAATGATTTCCCCAGCATGCCGATTGGCGACAATGGGCCGCCCCTGGATGATCGGTATCTGCAATGGTTCTATGCCAATCGCGACAGCATCATCAGACCTGCTGGCTGAGGGTCAAATCAGGAAACGGAAGCCCCCGGACCAGGAAACGGAACTGCGAAAATCAGGAAACGGAAATGACCTTGCGTAACCCCTTGATAAATTACGGCGAATAGGCCGCCCGTGGGCTACGCGATTTGCCACCCATATGGTGGGATCGCGACCGATCAATAACCTTTTAAAATAATGGATTCTGGCCAGGCGAAGGAGGGTTGATGGAGAGGGATAAAGGGGAAGGGCATAGAGGGGGAAGGCATTATTAAGGTGAAGGAGAAGGTGGTGAAGGTGTTGATATAAATAGCGCTGACCACAGGCGTCCGACACGCGATCGAACGGCAAGTGCCCCAGCGTTTCACTCGATCGGCGGCAGCTTAGATCCCCAGATACGCTCGAGCAGGGTTCGCAGCCCTGCTAGGCCGCGCAGATCCAGCTTTCTCTGATTGTCGTAGTGCAGCGTGCCCGTGGTCGGGAAGAAATTCAGGTTCTCGAATTTCAGTTGCGTTGGCGAAGGTCGATACACCGGTATCTTGGCCTTCCGGCACCATGCAATCGCCGCCTTCATCTGCGGGCCGTCGCCGGGCTCATCCAGTTCGGCATCATGGGTAAAGCGCATTTCACGCTCCCACGCGGAAGGAGGGTTGAGCGGCCAGCCATGCCTCGGCAGCGTCCATAGGAACTAGCGTGCGTCTCCCGACCTTGATCGCCCGAAGAGTTCCCTTGCCGATCTCTTCATAGGTGCGGGTTTTCCCCATCCGCGCCCATTGGCTGAACTCGTCGATCGTGAGGGCGGCTGGTTTGATTGTCGTCATCGGCGTCACTCCATCGTTGAGGACGCATATGGACGAAGCGCGGCGATGGCTCTCAGGCGGTTGGGCGGCAAATGTCACAGGGAATCAACCTATGGACTCGCACCGCCATTGACCAAACCGAGCCGCCCTTTACCGTGACGTGGACCGGTTGGAGGGCGTCTTCCGCCATCATATCTGGGGCGATCGTCGGCTCGACCCCGTTGTCAGACAGGCAGGGACATTCGGAATGAAAATTAGGAGATTACTGACCGAGGCGGTCATCATCATCATATCAGCAATCAGTGCCGACGTAGCTATCGCAACACAGACAGAGCGAACTTCAGGCTCACCTGATCAGGTTATGAAGGATCTCGGCCTTGAGGCGATCCGGCAAGTGGATGGCGACATCTGCTTCCCGTCGACGGCCGAGGAGTATGTCGGTCTGGGAAAGAACGCCGTTGTCATGCTGACCAGTTCCAGCGTCATTGCAACGGAGTTGCCGCTTCGGTCGGTCTATGCGCTCCAGAACGGTGTACGCATCCCGCTCCAACGGATTGCCGCATTCAATAAGCAGTTCGACGAACGCAGCGGGCGCACCACGCAGGTGTCATTCTATCTCATGCCGATCCATCTCATGAAGCGGGATGCGCAAGTCCTAGCTGACTTTGAAGGCCAGCGCCGGGGGTTTGGTTTTTTCAGCTTCTCGGCAAGCAAAGGCATGGACCCTAGCGCCCCTACCTTCGCTCGACTCGATGAGTATGACGACCCGTCCGACCCGGACATGGCGGTGGTTCAAGCTGTCCTGGCCCGAGAGTATCCCGACCATTTCCAGTGAGACGCTGAACTCCTAAGCTGCGACTTTCATGCCAACCTGATCAGGGTACATGTGGATCAGTTCGAACCGCATGGTGGTTGCCGACACTTCCGTCATCAGCACATCACCGGCGACACGGCTTCCATCCGCCACACCATGACTCCAACCGGCAACCTTCCTTCGCTGGGCATCGACCAAGACCTTGCCATCCTCAATGGGGTCAAATGAGCGAGGCACTGTCACGTTGACCTTTCGGTCGCCAAATGCGTCGGCAGGCGGAACCATGGGCGCAATGATTATGTCAGCGGAGTGGTATTCGTAAGGGGATTTTCCATCCGGCCCCATTCCGGGCGTGAAAATAGTCAGGCCCAGCGCACGCCCATGTTCATGTGAGTAAAAGCCGATCATGAAGCGGCGATCTTCCCTGTCACCACCATCGGCATCTTCGCTGCAAGTTTCCCGAACCATCGCCCGGAACGCACGTAAGAATGCTATCTGGCCTAACTTGTCATACCCCCGGCGCTCAATTTCATCGAACATCAAGGTGGCGTTGAGCTTGCCTGCTCCAACCATGGCTATCGCCATAGCCTGGTTGGGAAACGGCATGATCTTGTGTTCCAGTTTAAGAATCACACCGTCGGCATCGTAATAGCCGCAATCTGTATAGAGATAGGCAGCCTGTGGCTGAACGATCAGATTTGCCAAGGACATTTGGGCTCTCCAAAATACTGGTTGTCCGCGTCAGCGGTGAGATAAGCGACCACCGCCTCTGCCGGGATGAACACGCGGTCGACCCCCGCCTCTTCGCCGAGCTGCTGGGCAAGTGCAGCGAAGGCATCGGGATCGCGCTGCGCCGTCTTGGACGAACGGGCCGCCTTCTCCAGACCATCAAGCAACATCGCACCGGCGTGGGCTTCCATCATGCTATCAGCGCGCTGCTGCATTTTTGAAGCTATGCGGTTCACGCCCGCAAGAGCGCCGGAGGTCACCAAGGTAGCGAGGGCCGTCTTGTATGCGGCATCTGGACGCTCCGCCAGATATTCGCCCCATGTCTTATCAGGGTTGGCGATTGCAGTGTCGACTGCGTCCTGCGCATGGGTTGCGGCCTGTTCCGTCAGAAATTCGCGCCCTAGATACCCCGACAGGAATCTGCCTGCGCCGACTTTACCCAAGCTTTCGACCAGGAATCCCATCGGCAGTTTTTCCGTCACCACCTCAATGCCGCCTTCGAGCGCGCCGCCAAGGGCAGCCTGCCCGCGCGTTCCGCCTCGCGATCGGTATTTGCCATAGGAGTCGAAGCCGCTCTGCCCGCCAGCAGCCAATAATGCCGGTGCCGGATTGGCTGTGGCTATCGAGGCAGCGATGCCTGGTGCCATCTGGGCAAGGGACGACGCGCCCGCATAAAAACCTTCAGCAGTCTTGGATTTGAACGCCGGGCGACTTGCCTCAGCCCTGTCGTCCGCACGCTGGTAGCGCTGCATTGCATTCGGGACTGAGAAATCCCCCAATGAGGGCGCGCCAGGGGCGGCCTTGGGCACAAGGAAATGCGTCCAATCGGCGAATGCCAAGCTCAGACCTTCACGCGCCTTAACCCCACCCTGAACAAAATCGACGGCAAGGCCTTTGATGCTATTCAGCAAAGTAGGCTCTGGCTGGCGCGCGGCCGTCAGTTCGCCATTACCCGCTAGCGCCCTCTTCCAATAGTCTTGATTCGTCCGCCGCTTCTGCCATTCCTTGGCATCGAAAACCCGACCCAATTGAGCAAGCCCATCAAAGTCGTCCGCAGCAATGGCGGCGTTGTTGCCCTGCTGGGACCATCCAGCAATGGCAGGATACTGCCCCATCACCGTTTGCGCTCGCCTAGCTCGCGCCTGCGCTTCAAAGCCAGGTAAATCAGCCGAAATGACAGCGGCGGGCATGTCATACTCACGCGCCAGCATCGACACGCGCGCCTCTTTCTCAGCGTCGGCCTCCCGGATGCGGCGCGAAATGGCGGCATCGCGGTTGGTCCGCAGCATTTCCCCCAATGGATCAGTGTCAGGGGTGGCCGTCGCGCCGCTCGGTAAAGGCGCGCCCATCAGTGAGGATGTAAGATCGGTCATTCCCAATACTCCGGTTTGCCCTTGTTCTGGACGTAGATGTCGCCGATCACGCCATCTGGCGGCATCTCGCCGTTATGGGCGTCTCTCCATTCTTTGATGATACGCTCGCGTGTCACGATCGGCACCGCGACCTGGTAGCGTCCGCCCGCTGCAAATCGGGGCTTCGTTTCCACCTCTTGTCCGTACCGCGACGAATTTGGCACGGCTACCGGCATAATGGCGCGTTTCCATGCTGCGTCGATTTCCTGCGCAGTGGGCTCCCGTTTACCCGCTGTTATGGATTTGATGTACCCTTCCATGTCGCGAGCCACGCGCGCGTAATTCTCAGGGTTTGCTTTCACATTAAGCAACTTAGCCATCGCTGGATCGAAGGCTGTTTGATACCCGATCGATGTGGAAATGGCTGACCGGGTTTGGAGCATCCTATCGCCACCGGGGCCACGCATCCGGGCCTGATCAGTCACCGCTGCATCTAGTTCTGCGGGTGTCACCTTGCCGATAAACTCTCCAAGGTCGGCTTTAAGGAATACATCTGGGTTCCCGTGCTGAATCGCATGAAGGCGCATAGCCTCGCGCGAATTGGCCTTCGGTGCCGAACTCGTGCCATTCGATTTGGCCGCATTTGAAAATTGTACCGCCGCTTCGGGCGGAAGGTTATCTCGGATGCCAGATGGCATCTGCGAGATGTCGGTAAAGCTATCTCCCTTTGTCAGCACCCATCGAAGCGCGGCATCCTTGGCATCATCCTCCTGTCGCGCCTTGAGCGTCTCATCCAGCGACACGCGCTCCTTGGCTTCCGACAGAGCTGCGTCGCGCTGCTCGATCGACCAGCCTTCACGCTCTGCAACTGCGAATATGCGCTGGGTCAGTGCCTTCATGTCCCAGCGGCGGGCTGCTGGAACGGTGCCGCCGCCTCCCTCGCCAAGAACAACATGCCAATGATCGCCAGTCGCGTGAGCAGACCGGCCTGCGCCAACTTCGTTCCGTGCTTCCAAGACCGTGTAGCCTGCGCCCTCGACACCCTTAACGTATTGGGCAAACGACATTCCGGCGATCGGCTTCACATCAACAGCAGCATGGCTCTTGGTGTGCCAGGATTTCGGGTTGGCCTTAGATAGGGGGTGGTCTGCGGCGCGGTATGTCGATGTAACCACTGCCTGAGGGAACAGTGCTTTGATGGCTTCGCCGCCGTTTGTAACTGGAGTGCCAGCAGCCGTCGCAACACCCTTACCCGGCTGTCCGACGATCGGGGGGAGCATCGCCAACGAATCAACCTTTTGAGATGCCCAGCGCTTTAGCAATGGCGCTGCAAGATCAGCGGAAATCTCAGCTTCATCCCCTGCATTGAATTGACCAGAATGAGCCTGTTTGTAAGCATCGGCCATCTCATAGTCTTTGTCGGCCATGTAGCGCTTGACCACGGCGACGTGGGCCGTTGACATTGCATCGCGCTCGACCTTGACCAGAATTTCATCGCCTCCCAGTCCCGCCATGATCGCATTTTCACGGGCCTGGGCCTTTGCATTCGCAATGAACTCCGAGCGCTTCGCGGGATCATCGGACGCGACTGCGCCCTCCAAAAGGTTCGAGAATTTGGCTTTGCCTGTTTCCTGATCATAGATTTTGGTTTGGCCGACCGCATAGGACGCCACATCGTTCAAAGCTGCCGACCGCATACGAGCAAGCTGGGGCTCCAAATGCATCTTCGTCCGTGGATCAGCCTGAGCCAGCACACCCTTCAACGCCTCGTCTATTGAGTTTTCGACACCGGGCCGCGCATCCAGTGCCAGCTTGCCAGCCTTCGTTTTGAAATCGGCAAGCGTCGTAGTGATCGAAGAACTGGCGTTCAGACCAAGATTATCAGAATTGATCTTGGCCAGATTCTCCTCGATCTGATCTTGGGCAACAGCGAATTCCATGACATCGCGCCCGGCCTGACGTAGCCCACGGCCGATGGCGTCACCGACCCCGCCGGCGTTGTCAGCGGCCCGAAACCGAGCGCCTGTCGTTTGGACCGGGTTTACCCACGCAGCGCCATATGTGGAGATTTTAGGCATCAGCCAAACCCCGCTAGGTCGTATTTGAGTTTCGGCGTTCTGAACTTGGATTTGAAACTGGCATATTGGGTGGCCCCGCCCAACGCGGTCCCAGCCATGTCGAACGCGCCGCCTATAAGCGCGCCCTTGCCCGCTTGACGAGAAGCCGCCGCCTGCGCCTGATAGTTCATGCCCTCGATATTGAACCCGCGCACGTTTTCAGCGCCCTGATCGTAGATGCGCCGAGTGTCCTCCCGCGCGAGCATATGGGTATCTGCCGTCAGATCGGCTGCATTGCCGAAATTGGTATCGATCCCGCCCGCTGCCATGGCGACACGCTGCTGGCCTTGCAGGGCGGATACCTTGCGGTAATGGGCCAGCGCAGCGTCGCGGGTATTGTCCGCCTCCTGCCGGGCGGCTTCGCCCGCCAGCTTGGCGTTTTGATCCGCGACCTTCGCCTGATACCCAGCTTGAGCATTGGCCTGGAGCGCCGAGAAGCCCGCGCCTGCGGTAGAGACAACGGTGGACGCAATCATGAGCGTTCCGATAGTTGCTGGGTCGCACATAGAATGCCTTTCATAGATCGTCGGAACGACGATAGGGCTGAACCGAATCTGTTTGAATCGACACCCCGTCACCCCTCGACGAGCGATTTCAGATGGTCGCGGAAGCGGCCCAGCTCCCCTCGAAGGCGCTCATTCTCTTTGATCGTTCCGACCGTATAGCCCCCGTGTTTCAGCGCCCTTTGGTTGCCCATCGGGGCACCCGGAGACCTCCCGCCGTGCAGCCGACAGCGCGCCTTCCCTTTCAAGGCCCGTGAGCGACACGCCGCACCCTTGCGCGTCTTCGCTAAGCAGAGGCGCGCAGCAGACGGCGTTGTGCAGGTGGTGTCCATCTTTGCCCCCTTGATGAATATGCTCAGCGACGACCGCTTGGCCGCCCCGGTTATCGATGTGGATGTGACGGACTTCCTGCACGCCGTTGCGCCGGAGCTTTGCGAGTGCCTCAGTCTGGGCAACGAACGTCCGCATGAATTTGTTGGCCAGGTTGCCCAGCACAATGGACTGGTCGATGAAGTTCACCCTCTCCATGCGCCCAAGCGTCTCAGTTGCCGCATGGTTCGCCATGGCCATTTGCGTGAGTAGTGCTGCCTCAGCCTCGTTACGGGCCTCCATCCCCTCTATGAAGCTGAGGGCCGCGTTCACTTCACCTTCGGGATTTTCCTTGGAATCGCGAAAGTAGCGAAACATCTTGAGGACCTGCCGATTGGCAAAAGCTGGGGAACTGGTTCCGAAAATCTTGGTGAGGCGGAGATCGGTGAACATGCTGCTTTCGCTCGAATGAGAGCCGATCATCAGCTTCCCGCCGTCGTTATCGATTTTGACCAACAGGCGGGGGCCTCGATCCTCGTAAGCTATGAGATCGTCCACTGCGGCAGATTTGTCGGCAGCGTTGAGGTCGTCATAGCCATCCATTCCCGCAAGAATCTCACGGGCAACATTTCGGCGGTGTTCTTCGTCCACTGATTTCGCCTTTCGATTGAGTGGGGTCTTTTCCAGAGCGCGCGCCATGGTCATGCAGCACCCCCCGGCGCGCAGTCGTTCCAGCCGCTGATGTCACCATTGGCATTAAGGCCGCCGTCGTCAGAGAGGTCTGCCGCACCACGATTTTGCAGCACCTGATTTTCTATGCCTGCCGCACTGCCGCACCACCCCTCCCCTACAGGGGGGAGGGTGGTGGTGCTGCACTCTGTGCGCTTCACCGCCGCACCGTGCCGCGCCGCACATTTTTCAAGTGCGGCAGATGTATGCTGCAACCAATTGCCGACCTCGATCCACTTCCGCTTTTCACGGTTGCCGTCCGACTTCTCGACTATCTTGAGCGCCCCCTCCTTCAGCCAGCCGGAAAGCAACTGCTTGATGCGCGCCTTATCGGTCCTGGCATTCACATCGAGATCGAGAACCTGCGCGACTGCCTTGCCCGCCCAGTCCGCAGCCTGGGCATTTTCCCGAAAATCTCCTGCATCGATGATCTGCTGAACCCGCAGCAGGTGCCCCGGCTTCACGTCATCAAACGGATCGGGCACCTTCCACGGCTCGACAACGCCAATGCTGTCGCCAGGTGCGTGCCCGTCCATGGGGCCATTGCCCAAATCTACCGATACCAACTTATACCAGTCCGCCTTTTCGGCTGGCGCACGGTTGGCCTTGTCGTCTGCCACGCTGATGTACCGACGCCGGTCTTCCTGCGGGATGCCCAGCCGTTCAGCCTGTTCCGGCTCCATGCGGTTGATGACCAACGTCGAGCGCGACGCATTGATGAGCGCCACCGCGCCGCGCGCCGACAGCGCTGTGACCTCGCCAGCACCCGCCTTGCTAGTGTGGTGGACAAGCACGATGACGCAGTTCGCCGCCTTCGCGACCCGTCCCCATGCTTTAGCAATCTTGTCGATCTTGGTGTTCGCGTTCTCTTCTGCCTCATGGCTGGAGACGAAAGGATCTACTACCAGCACGTCGATCTTGCGCCGGAGCAGTTCGGCGGTAAGCGCCTCATAGACTGGGAGCAGAAGGCGGAACCCGTTGTCATCCTCTACTGCGGTGCAGAGGGTCGATCCTTCCATCCCGCTATCCACAAACAGCCGCCCCTCGACCTCGACCGGCTCAACGGCATAATGCTTTGCCGCCGCCTGTATCGACCGGGACAATTCGTCCAGATCATCTTCCAGGTTCCACAGCCAGACGCGCTTAGGTCCGTCCCAGACCGTCTTCCCGAGCAGCGACCGCCCCGACGCCAGGGCGAGAGCCGTACCCGCCAACATGGTGGACTTGCCGACGCCACCCGGCGCGACGACGCACGCGATCGTGCCGCGCAGGAACCAACGACCATAGGCCCATGGCCGAGGTGGGATGCTGGACGGATCGCGCCAGACGTAGGGCGTCGCGGTGATTGCATCGCTGTTGGCCGGAATAGGGCGCGCGGCCTTGATCGCCGCCCTGATGACATTGTCGCCCATATCTTTGCCGACATCCGCGAAGTCCCGCGCCTCCTGTTCGGTCATGCCGCCACCCCGCGAGGCGGCAATGCCACCCGACCACCGACAGCCGCCGCAGCCGCATAGGCAGCCTCCATGCCGAGATTTTTCCGAATGTTCGGATTGTCGATCAGGTGCGGGTCGTCATCGGCCAGGGCGATAATGTCGGAATCGGGATAGAGCGACCGGCAGGCGGTTGCCGTACGAACCATGTTGGCGGACGAGAAGGAAACCGCCACTGCCTCACCGGTGGCCCGACGCACCACGGCACAGGTCCCGTAGCCTTCGCCGATGCAGATAACGCCCTGCGGCTCGCCAATGACGCAGAACAGGCCTCGTTGCCGCCCGCCCTTGGCAAAGCGCTTCGTGCCGTCTGGCGCGATCCGCTGGAGATTCCAGAGCTTGCCGGCTTCATCACTCATCGGCACCAGTAGCAGGTTGCCGCGCTGGCGCAGGCCTTCGCCGTCGATGCCCTTGGCGACAAGATAGCCGTGACACGGATTGACCGGCCCGGCCCGCTCCCATTCCTGCTCGACTGCCTGCGCAGCCTGAACCTGCAAGCGAATGCGGTCTGCGGCCCGCGCTTCCTGTTCCTCTCGGATTGCGGCCGACCGTTCGCTCCGCTGCGCAGGCGAAAGCTGCTCCGCCACGCCCGCGCACCATTTCTGGGATAGGCCCAGTCTGTAGTTACCGAAGGCACCAGCGGGCACGCCGTCCAGATGCAGGATTGCCCAGCCGTTGAGCTTGCCGGGCTTGTCGCCCTCACATCGGAAGCGAAGCAGATCAGGGCCGAGCCGCGACAGAATGCCCTCGACGGGCTTCATGCCAACAGCTTCCATTGCAGACAGGAAGGCGAGCCGTGTGTCAGATTCCGACATGGGCGCTGATTTGGCCGGACTTGCCACGCGATGCTGGGGGAAGGAGTTTGTGACCATCATTCCGACCCCTCCGTTTTATCAATGACCGGCCAGCCATGGGCAGCATGGCGAGCATCTGCACACGCCCTAGCCTCGCCAAAGGTGCGGAATTCCAGGCTGGGCCACGCGATCGACCGCGGTTCGAACGTGACGACATAGCGTCCGCCAAACACGCACGCGCCGATGGTGATAGTGCGATCTTCCGTCATGCTGCACCGCCAGTCGGGTCAAAGGCAGGGCCCAGGATGTCGTCGAGCGAGGGTCGCGTGAATTGGACAGGCCCGGCGTAGAGTTCGCGCAGAATGGCGCGCTCACGGGCTGCACGACGCTCGCGCGCAGCACGCCAATGAGATTGGTCCAAGATGCGCGCAGTCATGCCGCACCTCGTTCAGCGAGAGGGGGCAGGCCGTGCTTGTCCAGCAGGATGCGAAGCCACTCATCCTGCTTCTCGGTCAGCGGGTTAAGGTCGAAGGCGATCCCGCCCAGGAATTGGCCTTCCTTCGGGCGAAGGTTTGCGCCGCTGACGATCACGGCCATGGCGGCTTCGCGATGGGTGGCGAACATCAGCGCACCTCCCCCACGACAACCCAGACGATCGCCTTCTTGCCGTTCGCATTCAGGCGACGCTGGCGAGAATCCCGGATGCGACCCTTGGCCCGAAGCTCCGACGTGCGCGGCTGAACGGAACCACGATCAATGCGCAGTGCGTCGGCCAGTTCGTTAGTTGTAAGGCCGCGAGACGCTGCGTCTGCAATGGCACGAAGCACCTTCGCCTGAAGATAGCTGAGCGAAGAAGTGAGGGACGCCGCAGCCGCCGCGCTGGTGTCGACCCCACGGTGGCCGGGGACAGATGGATAGTCGTGATCGTGCATCATGCGGGCTCTCCCCAGATCAGGCTGGAAATGAGATCAGCGCGTGGACCAATCAGACCAAGAGGCATCAGCCGTTGAAGGCGGACGGCGGCAATGCTATCCTCTACACCGCTGCTGATGAGCAAATTCGTGGAGGGTTGGACTGTGGCGGTCCGGCCCTTCCGCGTCTTACGGGCGACAGCCCCTGCTGCTGTGAACATGATCGATCACGCCGCTTCCAGCAGTGCGCGAATACTGGCAGTTTTTACCAAGGTGCGACGGCCGATCTTGACCGTGTCCAGTTTCCCTTGGCCGATCAACTCATAGATCTTGGTGTGACCGAGGCCGGTCACTTTCTTGGCGTCGTCGATGGTGAGAGTTAAAGGTTCCATCTCGTCCTCCGTGGCAGCGAATGGCGGTCATTCGCGAATGAGGACGAACGTGGGCGGAGTTCAGAATTTAATTGAGGGTGAAGAAAAAGGCTAAAATCGAATGGTAGATACCACGATCGGCAAGTACCGCCTTGTGAGGGGGGCATCGGTCCCTAAACAGACCAGCGCTTCGCTTAATTTTTCGATTTTCAACCGTGCCCGGAGGCGACGCACATGGCGCTCGTCGCTGCCTCTATGCCCTGCAATATGACGCGCAAGCGCTGATCCATTGTATTTTGGAGGGCCCTTCTTTCGGCGCGTAAGAAGTACGATCTTCTTCACCACTGGTTTCAGGTGTGCGGGCGTCGTTAGCACGGGGATAGAGCGTTGCATTTCCTCAATGCACTCACGAGATAGGCTGTAGAGGGAGACGACAGTACGTGGTCGCCCCTTAGAAGCCGGCTCCAATGCAGCGGCCAAGGCGTGCAGTCGTTGGTAGCGAGCCGACATTTGTAGAGAGACCTGTTCATCAGTGAGACCTGCGCGACCTAGCGCTGTAGGCTCCTGCAAGACCGCACGCCGCAAGAGCCCTGCAACAGCGAACGCTCTGTGCTGGGCAAGCCGTATTTGGACTGTCCCCCGTGGTCTCGTCATTCACCCACGCCCCTTCGTCGGGAAGTTCAAGATCGCCGCACCGGCGCGCAACTGGTCGAGATGATCCGACCACCATTGCGCCATCTCGACTCGCTCTTTCCAGTGTGCGCCGCGATGGTATGCGGCGCGGACATTATCGCTGTCCTGATGCGCCAATGCCCGCTCAATGGCGTCCGAATGCCATTTCCCGCTCTCATTGAGCAGGGTTGATGCCATGGCGCGGAAACCGTGCGCAGTCATCTCGTCGCCGGTGAAGCCTAGCCGCCGGAGCGCCGCGTTGACGGTATTTTCCGACATGGGACGGGCGGTGGAACGGATCGATGGGAAAACCAGCCCGAGCCTGCCGCCAGTCAATTCGTGCAACTCGTTCAATAGGGCGAGCGCCTGGCGGGAGAGGGGTACGTGATGCGGCTTGCGCATCTTCATCTTTTCGGCCGGGATCGTCCAAACAGCGCCCTCAATGTCGATCTCCTTCCACATGGCCGAACGTAATTCACCGGGGCGCACGAAAACATGCGGCGAGAGCTTCAAGGCATAGAGGGTGACATGGTTGCCATCGTAGCCATCGATCGCGCGCAGCAGTTCGCCCACCTTCACCGGGTCGATGATCGCGCCATGGTGTTTGGGCTTCGGCGCGATCAGCGCGCCCTTGAGATCGCGGGTGGGGTCAGATGTCAGCCGAGTCGTGGCGACCGCATAACGAAAGACCTGGCTGGCGAATTGGAGCATCCGTCGCGCTGTTTCCAGATTGCCCTTGCCCTCAACCCGCTTGAGAACAGGTATCAGATCGGCTGGCATAATCTCGGCCACTGGCATCCGTCCGATCGCGGGGCTCAGGTTGCCCAGCAGATATTCGGCTTTGGCCAGCGTGTTTTCCGCCCAGCCTTCCTTGGTCCGCTTGTTGATGAACTCAGCGGCGACCGTGGCAAAGGTGTTATCGGCGGAGATGCGATCCTGAACCTTCTTCCGCACCTTCTCGACACCGGGGTCTTTGCCTATGGCGATCAGCTCACGGGCCTTGTCGCGGCCCTTGCGTGCATCCCCAAGACTGACTTCGGGATAGGTGCCCAGACCCAGCTTTTTCTCCTTGCCATCGACACGGTATTTGAGCCGCCAGAGCTTTCCGCCGCTCGGCTGGACCAACAAAAAAAGCCCACCGGCGTCACCCATTTTATAGGGCTTATCCTTGGGCTTGGCATTTTTGATTGCCGTGTCGGTCAACGCCATCGTGGGGGCCATTTCCATGTCGCCAGGGGCCACGCAGAAAGTGGACCCCAATCTGGCCCCCAAAATCTCCGGCTGTCAGCGAATAACAGCGAATGCCAGCGAAGGAGCCGCCGCTGAATATGGCTGATTTGCTGGGTTTGTAAACCCGTCAGCGAATGATGGCGAAGGGGAATGTGGTGCCCGGAGACGGATTCGAACCGCCGACACAGCGATTTTCAATCGCTTGCTCTACCAACTGAGCTATCCAGGCACAGCCAACTGCGGATGGCTCCGCCCGATGGAAGCGTGCCTATAGTCGTCAATCTGCGTCGCTGTCTAGCCCATAATCGCTGCTTTTTTGCATCCCTTCTTCCGCTGGCGGACCGGGTACGCGATAGCCCTCGCCCAGCCATTGCAACAGGTCGCGGTCGCGGCAGGCGGGGCTGCAAAAGGGGCGGGTTTCCGGCTTTGCGGGCTGGCGACAGACCGGGCAGGCAGCCGCTTTAGGCGACATGGCCCGCCCCCAGCGCCAGCGTCGCGTCGGCCGTCAGGGTGATGGCCCCGCCGCGCCGCTTGGCCAGTTGTTCGATCCAGTCGCTCTTGCGATAGAGCAGGTCGATGATCGCGGGTGCGGCCGTCAGCGTCGCCGGGCCACCATTGCCGTGCCGCTCCGCCCGGCGCAGCAGCGCCAGCGCTGCCGTTTCGACCGGATCGGCGCGCAGCAGTTCGATGAGGTTGGCCCGCTCGCGCTTGCGGATGATCTGGAGGAAGCCGAAGCCGTTGACCGCAGTGCGCTCGAAGGGAAGCGGCAGATATTTGTCGATCTGCGCCGCCGCGATCATCCGCTCATCCTTGTTGTTCATCGTCGGAAGATCAATGCCGATCGATCCCGACAGCCCCATGCGGCGAATCGTTTGCGCCGCGATCTTGGCACCCTTCGGCCCCAACTGCGCAGGCGGCAGCGATCCGTCCACGTCGATCAGCAGCATGGCGGGCGTGACATAAAGGCGCAGAGCCGCGGCTTCGGTGCCGACATCGCCGCTGATCGCCTCTTCCATCAATTCGGTCCAGCCGACCGCCTCCAGCCGATCCTCCTCATGCGCGGGGCAGGGGACGACCGGGGTACCGGTGGCGCGCAGCCGTTGCAGCAGGCTTGGCCCGGCATGGGGCTTGCTGCCCGGCTGGGCGATGCGGCCCTTGGCGCGCTTGGGGCGACCCTCTTCGGGAATCGCTTCGCGCAATATTTCGACCAGCACGGTCGATCCTTCGGACGTGCGTGGCGGCAGCGGCTCGATCAGCACTTCTTCCTGGCTGATCAACCGCACGACGCCGCGCTTCTTGGGGATCAGCGTCTGGGTCAGGCGACCCTGCGCAACGGCACCTGCGCGCACGCCGCCGGTCTCGCGCTCGATCAGCGCCTCGACCAGGCGGCCTTTTTCCACCAGCGCGGCGCGGGCCTCGCCAATGCCTTCTTCATAAAGCCATTCGGCCATGTCAGTTCCTAATCGATTGCATAGCCCGCCGCCTTCAACAGCGTGCGGGTTTCATAAAGCGGCAGGCCCATGATTGCGCTGTGGCTGCCCTGAATTGCGCGGATCAGGCCTGCGGCCCGCCCCTGTATGGCATAGCCACCCGCCTTGCCCCGCCATTCGTCGCTGGCCATATAGCGGTCGATCTCGCTTCGCTCCAGCGGCTTGAAGGTGACGATATTGGTGGACAGGCGATGCCGCGCCTTGCCTGCGGCGTCGATCAGCGTGATCGCGCTCAGCACGCGATGCCGCCGCCCCGACAGCAAAGTGAGGCAGGTGCGCGCTTCCTCCTCCCTCTCCGCCTTGGGCAATATACGCCGACCCGCCGCGACGACCGTATCGCCCGACAGGATCAGTGCGCCCGGATGGCGCGCCGCGACGATCGCCGCCTTGTCCGCCGCGACCCGCGCGGCATAGACGGACGGCAATTCGCCCTTACGCGGGGTCTCATCGCAATCGGCCGGGTCCACGGCATCGGGCGCAACGCCGATCTGTCCCAGCAGCGCCAGGCGCCGGGGGGAAGCGGAAGCAAGAATGAGCCGCATCGGGCCTGACACCCGGTGGCTTATTTGAAGCGGTAAGTGATCCGACCCTTGGTCAGGTCGTAGGGCGTCAGTTCGACCAGCACCTCGTCCCCCACGAGGACGCGGATGCGATTCTTGCGCATTTTACCAGCGGTATGGCCGAGGATCTCATGATCATTCTCAAGCCGGACGCGGAACATGGCGTTGGGGAGAAGCTCCACAACCTGTCCGCGCATTTCAAGCAGTTCTTCTTTGGCCATAATATCCCGAATTCAAAAAATCGCGCCGCCATAGCGCCAATTCATCCAAAATGAAAGGCGGCTTCATGCGCTGAAATGATCGCCCGCTGCGACGAGCGCGGCAAAGACGCAATCAAGCTGCTGCGCGTCGATGCAATACGGCGGCATCAGATAGATGGTGTTGCCCAATGGCCGCAGCAAGAGGCCGTGTTGCAGGAAGAAGGCGCGCAGCCGCGGCGCGAGATCGGACAGATAGCCTGCGTCTGGCGTGACGATGTCGATCGCCGCGATCGTGCCCAGCTGGCGCGGATGGGCGAAGGCGGGGTGCTGCGCCAGTGTTGCGAGTCGCGTTGCAATCCCATCGGCCAATGCGGCGATTCGCCCGCGCACATCCTCTTCGCGCCAGATGGCGAGATTCGCGACCGCTGCGGCGCAGGCGATGGCGTTGGCGGTGTAGCTGGACGAATGGTAGAAGAGCCGGGCGCGATCGGTCGATCGGTGCGCCTCGAAAATGCGCGCCGTCGCCAGCGTTGCGGCCAGCGGGATCGCGCCGCCGGTGATCCCTTTGGCCACGGCCATGATGTCCGGCACAACGCCCGCCTGCTCGCAGGCGAACAGCGTGCCGGTGCGGCCCCAGCCGGTCATCACTTCGTCGGCGATGAACAGCACGTCATGGCGTCGGCAGATCGCCGCCATCTCGCGCAGCACATGCGGCGGATAGAGCAGCATCCCGCCCGCGCCCAGGATCAGCGGCTCGACGATGAAGGCAGCAGGTTTCTCGCGACAGGCGGCGTCCAGCGCGTCGAGGCAGGCCTGCTCCCGCCCCGGCGCGGGGAAGGGGATAGTGCCGACATCGAACAAGAGCGGCGACCAGGCGGCATTATAGACGCCGCGCTCGCCCACCGACATCGTGCCGATCGTGTCACCATGATAGCCATGTTCCAGCACGAGGATGCGGCTGCGTGGCTCCGCCAGCCCGTCGAGTGCCAGATTATGCCAGTAACCCAGCGCCATTTTGAGCGCGACCTCTACCGCCGTCGATCCGCTGTCGGAGAAAAAGACGTGGGCAAGCGTGTCGCAGTCCGGCGCATGGGGCGCGATCTCGATCAGCCCGCGCGCCACCGTTTCGGCCGGTTCATGGGTGTAACCGGCAAAGATCAGCTGATCGAGCTGCACCGCCTGCTGCGCAATGGCGGCGGCGATGCGCGGATGACAATGGCCATGCGTCGTCACCCACCAGCTGGAAATCCCGTCGATCAGCGTGTTCCCATCAGCCAGATGCAGCAACGCCCCCTCCGCGCGCACGACATGGGGGATCGGCTCGTTCAGGCCATGCTGGGTGAAAGGGTGCCAGACGGGGGAGGTCATGGGGCGGCTTTATCGGGTTGGCGGCAATTGACAAGGCAAGGCTGAAACCGCCATGATTCCGCCAAGGGGAGTCAAGCCGGGGGGCACATGCGGGGATTTTTCAAGAGCTTGGTGACGGTCGCGTTGCTGGCGACGGCTTTGCCGACGGCGGCGCAGGAAAAGACCGGCAACAAGCCCGGCTTTACCCTGACCCCCGGCACGGCACGGATCGTGCTGATGCGTCCGTCGATCCGGGTCGGCGAACAATCGACCGGCGGCATGTTCGAGCCGAACGCGGACTGGACGCTTCAGGCGCGCGATATGCTGGGCCGCGCGATCGGGTCGGTGCAGGGGCAGTTGGGCAACAGCGTCGTCGATCTGGTCGAGCCTGTCGGCGCGGACGCCAGCGCGCTGGCTGAATATCAGGCATTGTTCACGACGTTGGCAGACAGCGTGATCGTCTATCAATTCTTCCCCGGCAACCGCCTGCCCACCAAGAAGCGCAAGGGCCAGTTCAGCTGGACGCTGGGACCGGGCGTTGCCAGCCTGCCGGGGCTGAAGGGGGCCGACTATGCATTGTTCGTGACGACAGACGATCAGTTTGGATCTGCTGGCCGGAAAGCTGTGCAACTGCTGGCGGCCCTGGGCGGTGTTGGCATAACATCGGGCGTGCATAAGGGTTTCGCCGGACTGGTCGATATCAAGACCGGCGATCTGGTGTGGCTGAACGCGGACCTGCAAATGGGTGGTGATGTGCGGACCGAAGAAGGCGCGCAAAAACGGGTCGCGCAGTTGTTCGAGGGCTTTCCGGGGCGACCCGTCGCGTCAGCGGCAGGGCAATGAAGCGGCTTGCCGTCCTGTCGGGAATAGCTTTTGCGCTGACCGCCGCTGCGCCACTTCCGCCCTATACGCCCGCCTATGAACCGACCGGCGTGGATGAGCGCGGCATGTGGATGCAGGCGGACGAAGCCGAACGGCAGATGCGCGATTCGCCCTTCGTCCTGCGCGACCCGGCGCTCAACGCCTATGTGCGGGGGATATTGTGCCGGACAGTGGGGCAGGACCGTTGCCAGTCGACCCGGCTTTATATCCAGCGTTTGCCTATCTTCAACGCCACCATGTATCCAAACGGGATGATGACAGTCTGGTCTGGCCTGTTGCTGCGTGTGCGCAATGAGGCGGAACTGGGCGCGGTGCTGGGCCATGAATTTGGCCATTTCGAGCAACGCCATACGCTGGAAGGGTTCAAGCGGGCGCGGGGTCTGGGTGATTTATTGACCTGGACGGCCTTGCTGTCACCCACGCTCTATTCGTCGATGGCGACCAGCGTGATCGGCGGCTTCTATTCATTCAGTCGCGGGCAGGAAACCGAAGCCGACCTGCTTGGCCTTGCCTATCTGGCGCAGTCACCTTACCCCGCCGCTAGCGCTACGCCGGTCTGGGAACGGCTGATGGCGGAGGCGGACGCGACCGCCGCCGGGCGCAAGCGCAAGGTCAAGACGCATCGCTACAGTGCCGGTTTCTTCGCCAGCCACCCGACCGAACTGACCCGCGCCACCTATTTGCGCGACGCGGCGGCCAAGGCGAATGATCCCGGTGATCCGGCCGCAGCGGCCTATCGCGCGGCGCTGGCTCCGTTCATAGCGGACTTTCTGACCGATCAGATCAAGCTCAACGATTTTGGCGGCACCGATTATCTGCTGGCGCAACTGGCGGCGGATGGCTGGACGCCGGACCTGCTCTATGCCCGTGCCGAACTCTATCGCCAGCGGGGTAATCCGCGCGATCTGGCGAGCGCGGCGCAATTTTATCAGCAAGCGATCGACGGCGGTTTTGCTGGGGCGGAAGCGCAGCGCGGGTTGGGCCTGTCGCTGCTGCGGAGCCAGCAACTGGAAGCGGGCAAGGCGGCGTTGCGGCGCTATCTAGACGCCAAGCCGGGTGCGCCCGATGCTGCGATGATCGGGGCGCTGGTCGGACAATGAAGGGGATGGGGATGATCAGGATGATGGGCGCGACGGTCGCGCTGCTGGTGGCCGCGTCGCCGGTGCAGGCGGGTAACAGCCTGATCGCGCCGGGGGCCAAGATTCTCGTGGCGAAATCGGCGCTGGCCGTGACGCCCGCGAGCGAATGGAACAAGCTGGGCGCGCGGCCGGGGCGTAATTCGGAAAGCTGGACGCTGGATGGCGATGGCCTGAATGAGATCACCTTCTATGGCGGCATTCCCGACGGTCGCACGCTGTTTCGCGAGGTGGACAAGCGTAATCGGCCGTTGCCCAAAGTATCGGGGACGATGCTGATCACCGACATCCCGGCCTTGTTGGAAAGCAGCTACCGGATCGCACTCAATACGCCGCTGATGAGCATCGACAGTGTCGAACCGGCGCGCTTTGCGGGCGCGGCGGGGGTGCGCTTCACCTACAGCTATACGCGGCCCGATAGCGAAGTCCGGCGGCTGGGCGAGGCGCGTGCGGCGATGATTGGCGGGCTGCTCTACATGACCACCTATGAAGCGCCTGCGCTCTATTATTTCGAGCGTGACCTGACAGCCTTCCGCCAGATCGCGGACAGCGCCGCGCTGTAAGTTAAGGGGCGCGTCCCGCAACGCGCCCCGTTTTGTCCCTTACCAGATCTTCACCCGCTCGTTCGGCTTCAGGCTAAGCTTGCCGTCGGGCGCGGGTTTGAAGGCGTCGTACCAGGCGTCGAAATTGCGCACGATGTCGGCGCGATATTGCGACGGGGCGTGCGGATCGGTCACCAAGCGCTGGCGCAGGTTCGCCTCGCGATAATTGCGCCGCCATACCTGCGTCCAGCCCAGGAAAAAGCGCTGGTCGCCGGTCATGCCGTCGATCACCGGCGCGGGCTTGCCACCCAGCGAGGCATGATAGGCGTCGAGCGCCACCGCGAGGCCACCCAGGTCGCCGATATTCTCGCCCAGGGTGAAGGCGCCCTTCACATGCGCGCCGGGGAAGGGTTCATAGGCGTCATATTGCTTGACCAGCTTGTCGGTCAGTCCCTTGAAATTGGCGACGTCGGCATCGGTCCACCATTGGTTGAGCTTGCCGGTCTCGTCATATTTCGCGCCCTGATCGTCGAAATGATGGCTCAGTTCATGGCCGATCACCGCGCCGATACCGCCATAATTGACCGCCGGATCGGCATGGGGATCAAAGAAGGGCGGTTGCAGGATGGCGGCGGGAAAGACGATCTCGACCATGCCGAAATTGGCGTAAGCGTTGATCTCCATCGGGGTCATGCCCCATTCCCAGCGATAGATGGGCTTGCCCAGCTTGCCGATATTATAGTCGAAATCAAACTGGCTGGCGCGCATCGCATTGCCCAGCAGGTCGTCGCGCCGGATGGTCAGGCCCGCATAGTCGCGCCATTTGTCGGGATAACCGATTTTTGGGGTGAAAGCGGCCAGCTTCTTGTGCGCGCGCGCCTTGGCGGTGTCGCTCATCCACGGCAGGCCGTCGATGCGGCGACCCATGGCGGCAATCACATTCTTGACCAGAACGTCCATCGCCGCCTTGGTTTCGGGCGGGAAATATTGCGCGACATAGGCCTTGCCGACTTCCTCGCCGAGCGAATCTTTGAGGAAATCAACGCCCCGCTTCCACCGTGCCTCGCGCTCCGGCGTGCCGGACAGGGTGGTGCCGTAAAAGGCGAAATCGGCGTTGGCGATGCTGTCGGGCAGCTTGTCGGCATAGGCGTGCAGGCTGCGCAGCAGCAATGCGTCCTTCAGCACGCCGATCGGCGCGCTGGCGATCAGCGCGGCTTCCCCGGTGATCGCCGACGGCTGGGCGACGAGCAGGTCGGTGGGGGTCAGGCCGTTGGCCTTGAAATAGGCGGCGAAGTCGAAGCCGGGCGCGGCCTTTTGCAGCGCGGCCAGCGTCAGCTTGTTATAGGTCTTGTCGGCGTCGCGGCTGTCAATCTGGGTCCAGTGGACTTTGGCAATTTCCGTCTCGAACGCCATCAGCGCGGCGGCGCGGGCCTTGGCATCGCTTTCGCCCGCCAGCGTCAGCATGGTCTCCAGATGCGCGACATAGGCGGCGCGGATCTTGGCCATTTCCGGCTTTTCATCCAGATAAAAGTCGCGGTCGGGCAGGCCTAGACCGCTCTGGCTCATGGAGAGGATATAGGTTTCGGGGTCTTTGTCATCCTGCCCGACATAGAAGCGGAACGGGCCACTGATTCCGGTGCGGGCGGCCTTGGCAGCGACAAGCGCGTAGCTGGCCTTGTCCTTCACGCCCTTGATCTCGGCCAGCCAGGGCTTGATTGGGGCCAGCCCCTTCGCCTCGACCGCAGCGGTATCGAGATAGCTGGCATAGGCCGCGCCGATCTTGCTGTTGGCGTCGCCCTTGGCCGCGTCCAGGATCGCGCGGGTGCGGGTGCGCGACAGTTCGTCGAGCGTGTTGAACGCGCCATAGTTGGACTTGTCGGCGGGGATGGGCGTGTTTTTCGCCCATGTGCCGTTGGCATGGAGGTAGAAATCATCGCCGACCTTCACCGACGGGTCCATGCCTGCGGCGTCGAAGCCATAGCTGCCATAGGTCGGCTTGGCAGGTGCGGTAGCGGTCGGGGTAGCAGGCTGTTGCGCGTGCGCGATGGCGGCGGTCAGCGCGAGCGCGGAGGCGGCAGCGCGCAGGAGGAGGTGGTTCATCAAAGCATCCCTTGCTTGAGTGGGCGCGGCGAACCGCACCCTGCATGACGGGACTTGAACGCCTGTCCAACTATCCTGTCCATGTCGTTGGTCGAATATTATCAGCCGTTGAAAGGATCGGAAAGCCGGATATGCGTGGCAAAGGCGGCGGCCAGCGTGGCGGGATGGAGAGGATCGAGCAAAGGCAGGCGGCCAAGACTGGGAATATTGGCCAGTTGCGGGATGATCCGCTCATTCTCTTCATGGCGTTCGCCGATGAAGGCGATGCCTGCGATCGGCACATTGCGGGCGCGCAGGGCTTCGATGCTGAGCAGGCTGTGGTTGATCGTGCCGAGCGCGGTGCGGGCGCACAGTATGACCGGCTGACCCCAATGGGCGAACAGGTCGGCCATCAGCAGCGTCTCGCTGACCGGCACCAGCACGCCGCCCGCGCCCTCCACTACCAGCGGGCCATCGACCTGTGGCAGCGCCAGCCGGTCGAGAGAAATTTCCACCCCGTCGATCCGCGCGGCGAGATGGGGGGAGGCGGGGGTGGTCAGGCGATAGGCTTCGGGCAGGATATGGCTGGCGGGCAGGCCGGAAAGGCGGGCGACCTCCTCCTTGTCGCCGTCAGGATCGATGCCCGCCTGGATCGGCTTCCAGTAATAAGCGCGCAGTGCCGCGGCCAGGCCAGCGGCGAACACTGTCTTACCGATGCCAGTGTCTGTGCCGGTGACGACGAGGATGGTCATTTGACGATCCGTTGCAGCTCGCGGCCCAGCGCGGCGATGTCGGCGCGGCTGACGTTGAGGGTGAGCGAGATGCGCAGTCGGCTAGTGCCGGGCGGGACGGTGGGCGGGCGGATGCCGCGCACGTCGAAGCCTGCCTCCTGCAAGTCGGCGGCGACGGCCATGGTGCGGCTGTCCTCGCCCAATATGACCGGCACGATCTGGCTGCGCGGGGCGGGCAGGCCGAGCGGGCCGCAGATAGATTCGGCCGCGTCCTGCCGCAAAGTCGTCAGCCGGTCACGCAGGTCGCCCGCCTCCTCGATCCGGTCGAGCGCGGCGGAGACGGCGACCGCCATCAGTGGCGAGGGCGCGGTGGAAAAGATGAAGGCGCGGGCGCGGTTGATGAGATAGTCGATATGGATGCGCTGGCCGCAGATCAGCGCGCCTTCGACCCCCATCGCCTTGCCGCAGGTGTGCAGGGTGATGACATTGTGCAGGCCATCAAGCCCGGCTGAAAGCCCGCGCCCGCCCGGACCGAACACGCCGGTGCCATGGGCTTCGTCCAGGATCAGCATCCCGTGATGCTTTGCCGCGAGGCGGGCGAGATCGGTGAGCGAGGCGATGTCGCCGTCCATCGAATAGAGGGTTTCGGCCGCGATCCAGATGCGGCCCTTGCCCCCTTCGGCGCGGAAGGCGGCGATCAGATCGGCGAAGCTCTGCACGTCGTTGTGGCGGGCGAACACGGCGGCGGCCTTGCTCATGCGGATGCCGTCATGAGCGCTGGCATGGATCAGTTCATCGGCGACGATCAGGTCGCCGCGCTGGGGCAGGGTGGCGAACAGGGCGAGGTTGCCGACATAGCCATTGGCGACGAACAAAGCAGCCTGAGTGCGGAAGAAATCGGCGGCCTTCGCCTCCAGCCCTTCATGTTCGGGCGCATTGCCGCGCAGGAGGCGCGATCCGCCCGACCCGACCGGCACGCCGCGCCCGATCGCGTCGGCGACAGCGCCCGCAATGATCGGATCGCCTGACAGGCCCAGATAGTCGTTGGAGGCAAAATCGCGGCCCGACCGTGGGATCAGGCGGCGCAACCGGCCGCGCGATTCCAGCGCGGCCAGCTGTCTGGCAAAGGGTTCGGCAGTCATGGCCGGGGCTATAGGCGCGGGGGCGGAACTTCGCAAACTTCGCCCATGTTCATATATGCACATTTCAGGCGAAACTGTGCGCGGCCCCCGGTGCAATGGCAGGGGCGGGACGGACGATGGGAAAGAGCGGAGCGGGCGGAATTGTAGCAGGATGGGGGGATGTAGGACAGGGTGAGGTTGGCCTGACCGCAGGGCCATCGCATATGACTTTCCGTTATCCCCACACCGTCATGCTGAATTTATTGCAGCATCCATTTCTCGTCGCGAGCGGCGGCTTTTGCGGCACGATGGATGCTGAAACAAGTTCAGCATGACGTAGTAAAATATGGGAATGTTCTATATGCGACAGCCCTGCGCTTACCGGTTTTCAGAACGCAAAGCCCAGCGACAGCGACGCCACATGGTCGTTACTGTCGTCGGCACCAGGGCGGAAGCCGTGCTGGTGGAGATAGCCGATTTCCATGTTCACATTTTTGGCCAGCGGCGTGGAGATGGCGATCAGGTTGCGCATCCGCTCTTCGCCCTGCACCCGCTGGAAATTGGTCTTGTTCAGATCGAAAAAGCTCTCATGGCTCAGCACCAGCGCGGTCTTGCCGCCCTCCTGAAAGGGCAGGACGAATTTCACATAGGGGCGCAGGCGATAGGCGGTGCCGTCCACCCCGTCGCGCCATCGCTCCTCGATCCGCATCCGCGCGCTGAGCGACCCGCGACCGATTTTCAGGATATTGTCGGCGGTGATCTGCTGGCGGCCGCGATGCTCCATGACGGTGAAGTCGCCCCCTGCATATTGCGGGTCATGGGTGTAACCGGCCCAGAGCGTGACCTGCTTGCTCAGCTTGTAGCCGATCAGCGTGTTGGACTCGATCTCATACAACCCTTTGCGATCGTCACTGAAGCGGGCGACGACTTCCTGCGACAGCCGCCATTTGTCGCCCAGCTTCACTGTCGCATTGGCGGTGGTCCAGAGCTGCTCATCCTCGCTGGCACGGGCTGTCGTCGGCAGCGCCAGCACGGCGAGAAGGGGCAGCAGGGCAAAAGGCAGGCGCATGGATCATCGTCTCCGCCGCCAGTGTGGCGGTGCGGCGCCTCTATGAACATTGCGTGACGTTACAGTGACTAAAATGTTTCTTTTTTGTGACTAATCATTGCCATTAGGGCCTATCATGCCGGATTATGGGCCTTGAGAAATGCGTCCATCTGTTCGAGAAATTCCACCCGATCCGCCTCGCGGGAAAAATGATGATCGGCCAGCGGTTGTTCGACATAGATATAGTCGCGTCCCTGGACCTTGCCTGCGGCCTTCAGCTTTTCCGCCATCTCGCGTGATTGGTTGACCTGCACGCGACGGTCTTTCTTGCCGTGCATCAGCAGGATCGGCGTCACAAATTGCGCGGCGAAATGGACCGGCGATACCGCCACGAAATCGGGCGCCTGTTCCTTCAGCCAGGCCTTGCGCGTGCCATGGTTGAGGAAGCGACTGTCATAGCGCATCATCGCTGCCAGGTCCGATACGCCAGCATAGGAGATGGCGCAGCGATATTTCGCCGGGTCACGCTGGGCCGCGCGCATCGCGGCATAGCCGCCATAGGACGCCCCCACCATGCAGACGCGCTTGGGGTCGGCAATCCCTTGTTCGACCGCCCAGTCAACCGCATCATTCAGGTCGTCCTGCATGGCCAGGCCCCATTGTCCTTCACCCTTTTCCGCAAAGGCGGTGCCATAGCCCGACGACCCGCGATAATTGGGTTGCAGGACGGCATAGCCGCGCCACGCCAGGAATTGCACCCACCAGTCCCAATCCTCGCTGTCGCGGGCGAAGGGGCCGCCATGGGGCATCAGGATGAGCGGCAAGCCTTTTGCCGTCGAACCGACAGGGAGGGTCAGGACGGCAGCGATCTCCAGCCCATCGCGCGCCTTGTAGCGAATGGTCTTGACCGGACCGAGATGTGCCTTCGTGCTGAACCGGTCGCTGACCTTGGACAAGAGGCTCATCGCGCCAGCGTTGGTATCATAATAATAATAGGCACCTGGCTGATCGGCAGAGCCGACATGGACGATCATCCTTTGCCGGTCGCGGCTGAGCGATATGATACGCGCGCGCCGATCAGGAACCGCCTTGTCCAGATCCGCCTGAATCTTGGCCAGCGTGGCGTCGAACCAATGGACCGACGGCGCGTCTGCGGTATAGCCGACCCCGGCGAGCGCCATCCCGCTGCTGTCGGCCGATATGCTGCCTATATCAAAGCCCGGAACGGAAAAAATCTTTTTCCCCAGTTCCAGCGTGGCGAGGTCCAGTTCGTAGAGAGCATCGGTGCCTTCCCGATCATCCTCTGCAATCGCCTTGTTCGGATCAGCGGTAAAGAGCAGCGGCGAGACAAGCGATTCGTCACGACGGCGATCGGCGCGATCAATCGTGCGGAAAGAGGCTTTTCGGTCCGGGCGATAGAGCAGCGTCGCTGTCCGAGTGGCATCATTATAGCCCACGCCCATCCGAACAGTGCCGGTCGCGTCGGTAAACCAACGCCCGACATGGGGCTTTGGTGAGACGACACTGTGCATCCGTCCGGTGCTGACGTCGATTTCATCGACGCTGGGCCAGAAGCCCGGATCGTTGGAATATATCGAGCTTTGGTATGAAAGCATGATGCGCGGCGTTTCGTCGCGGGCAATCCAGATGACATCGTCGGCATTTTGCGCGGCGACTTTTTTTGCCAGCAAATTTACCTTGCTGCCGTCGCGCTTTATGCTGGCGACACGGCTGATATACCATGGCATCCCCTGCACATTGGTTTCGGTGCCGACGCCGGCTATCAGCCAGTCGTCATTGACCCATTGCCACCAGTTCAGGTCGTTTTCGCCCAGCCCTATGGAGCGCAGACCGTCACTCCCTTCAAATATGTCGGCGATGACGAGCCGTTGTACTCCGCCGATCGCAACACGGCTGGCGACATGCCGTCCGTTGGGCGACAGGGCCGGCGTGTTCATCAGCGGCAGGGCGGCGAAATCCTTTAACGTATAGGCGGGTTGAGCAGGCGGGGCCGGTGCAACGGTGGCATCGGTTTGCGCCATCGCGGCGAAAGGCAGGGCGGTGCCGACAAACCATGCAAAAACTGCCTTCATTCCTACCCCCAGAAAACCATCAACCCCGCCCTGGGAAATAGGGCGGGGTTGGCGCTTCGTCACGATTTTTTTGTTATCGTTTCAGTCCGTTGTGGAGCCTACATCCCCCCATGCGCCAGCGCGGCCAGCAGCAGCAGCGCAACGATGTTGGTGATCTTGATCATCGGGTTGACCGCTGGCCCGGCGGTGTCCTTGTAGGGATCACCCACCGTGTCGCCGGTGACGGCGGCTTTGTGGGCTTCGCTGCCCTTGCCGCCATGGTTGCCATCCTCGATATATTTCTTCGCATTGTCCCATGCGCCGCCGCCACTGGTCATGGAGATCGCAACGAACAGGCCCGACACGATGACGCCCAGCAGCAGCGCGCCCAAGGCGGCAAAGCCGTTGGAGACGCCCGCGACGGCGGCGATGATGAAATAGACGATGATGGGTGCCAGGACGGGCAGGAGCGAGGGGATGATCATTTCCTTGATCGCCGCCTTCGTCACCAGATCGACCGTGCGGGCATAGTCGGGCTTGCTGGTGCCGTCCATGATGCCCTTATTTTCCGCAAATTGCGCGCGGACGTCCTTCACCACGTCACCGGCGGCACGGCCCACGGCGGTCATGCCCATCGCCCCGAACAGATAGGGAAGCAAAGCACCCAGCAGCAGCCCGACGATGACATAGGGGTTGGAGAGGCTGAAATCGACCGGGGCGGTCAGGCCCAGCGCCGAATTGTAAAATTTCAGATCCTCCGTATAGGCGCCAAACAGCACCAGCGCGGCCAGGCCCGCCGAGCCGATGGCATAGCCCTTCGTCACCGCCTTGGTCGTGTTGCCGACCGCGTCCAATGCGTCGGTCTTGACCCGGACGCTGTCGTCCAGATGCGCCATTTCGGCGATCCCGCCCGCATTGTCGGTAACCGGGCCATAGGCGTCGAGCGCCACGACCATTCCGGCCAGCGCCAGCATGGCGGTGGCGGCAAAGGCGATGCCGATGAGGCCCGCCAACTGGTGCGCGACAATGATGCCTGCGACGATCACCAATGTGGGCAAAGCGGTCGATTCCAGGCTGACGGCCAGCCCCTGAATGACGTTGGTGCCGTGGCCGGTTTCCGATGCCTTGGCGATGGAGCGGACCGGGCGGTAATTGGTGCCGGTATAATATTCCGTGATGACGACCAGCAGCCCGGTGACGGCCAGGCCGACCATCATCGACCAGAACAGGTCCATGCCGGTATAGCCGCCGACCCCGTCCAGATCCGCGCCGAACACGGCGTGCATGTCGCCCAGCGTGCGCCAGGTGACATAATAGATGGCGGGGATGGACAGGATCGCTGTGACCCAGAAGCCCTTGTAGAGCGCGCCCATGATCGACTGGCTGGCCCCCAGCCGGACGAAATAGGTGCCGATGATGGAGGTGATGATGCACACGCCGCCCACGATCAGCGGGAGCGACATCAGGTTCATCTTGAAGGCGTTGTCGACCCCAGCAACCAGCAGCGCGATCAGCACCATGGTTGCGCCGACGGTGACAACATAGGTTTCAAACAGGTCGGCGGCCATGCCTGCGCAATCGCCGACATTGTCGCCGACATTGTCGGCGATGACGGCGGGGTTGCGCGGGTCATCCTCCGGTATTCCGGCCTCGACCTTGCCCACCAGATCCGCGCCGACGTCAGCCGCCTTGGTGAAGATGCCGCCGCCCAGACGCGCGAAGATGGAGATGAGGCTTGCGCCGAAGGCCAGCGCGACGAGGCTGTCGATGACGAGCCGGTCGTCAGGCGCATGGCCAGCCGGGCCGGTCAGATACCAGAAGAACAGGCTGATCGCGAGCAGGGCCAGGCCTGCCACGAGCATCCCGGTGATCGCGCCCGCCCGGAAAGCGACGGTCAATCCGCTTTGCAGCGTGCCGCGACAGGCTTCGGCGGTGCGGACATTGGCGCGCACCGAAATGTTCATGCCAATGAATCCCGCCGCGCCCGACAGGATCGCGCCGATCAGAAAGCCGACCGCCGAAGTCAGCCCCAGAAAATAGAATACCAGCAGCGCGACGACCGCGCCGACAATGGCGATGGTGGTATATTGGCGGCCGAGATAGGCCTTGGCCCCTTCCTGAATGGCGTCCGCGATGGATTGCATGGTGGCATTGCCCGCAGGGGCGCTTAGCACCTGGCGGCTGGTGAACAGGCCGTAGAGCACGGCCAGCAGGCCGCACCCTATGGCGATGGTGACAATTTGCATGGATGTTCCTCTCCCCCAATTATGACTTTCATCGGCCGCTCCGCAGGGAATGACGGGCGGACGAAGGGCGCATCGACGGGCGGCCGGACGGGTGGGGTCCGGCATCTGGCACCGCGTCAATCAGCATCAGGCACACGCACATAAGCGGTCCAACCGGGCTGAGAATAGGGTGAGATGAAGCTACAGGCCCGACAGCGCGCGTCAAGCGGGTTGGGGGACTATCCGTGTTCCCAGCCAAGTCTGGCCGGTAATGGCACGGTTGCGCCGTCGATCATCAGGGTCAGGCCCGCGCCGGTGCCGACATGGCCGATGCGGATGGCGCGCACCGGGGGCGTGGTGCCGCGCGGCAGGGTGAAGAGCAGTTCATAATCGTCGCCCGCTTGGGCCGCCGCGATCTGAACGGCGGTGCTGGCCCCGCGCACGCTTTCCAGCGCGGGGGAGAGCGGGATATGATCGATGGTGATGGCGACGTCGCTGGCCTGCGCCATGCGCTGCGCGTCGATCAGCAGCCCGTCCGACAGGTCCATCATCGCGGTGGCCAGCGGGGCGATCAGCGCGCCTTCGGACAGGCGGGGCCGGGGGCGGCGATAGGCGTCGACCAGCGGGCCTGCCGCGGCGGGATCGGCACGGGCGAGAGAGAGGCCAATGCCAGCGTCCCCCACCGGGCCAGTGATATAGAGCATGTCGCCCGGCTCCGCGCCCGATCGCGTGGGGATGGGGCCGCTTGCCTCGCCGATGGCGGTCAGGCTGTAGCTGCGTGGGGCACCGTCGGGCATCTTGACCGTATCGCCGCCCAGCAGCGGCAGGCCGTGCCGGTCGAGCGCCTCGCCCAGCCCGGCGAGAAAGGCGGCGTCCCAGCCTTCATCCCCCGACAGCGCATAGTTGAGCAGGCAACCGATGGGGCGCGCGCCCTTGGCCGCCAGGTCCGACAGGTTCACGGCGGCGAGTTTCCAGCCAATGTCGGCGGGCGGATCGGTGGGGAGATAATGGACCCCCTCCACCATCGTGTCGCTGGTGAGGATCAGGTGGGTATCGCCGATTGGCAGGACCGCGACATCATCCATCAACCCCTGCGCGGCAGGGTGGTTGGCCAGCAGGCGCAGCAGGGTGAGGAAGCGGGATTCGGCGGACATATTCTTTCCGTTCGGGCTGAGCCTGTCGAAGCCTTGTCCTTCTTATCGAAGAAGAACAGCCCTTCGACAAGCTCAGGGCGAACGGAGGGGCGTTACCCCCGCGCGTCCTTGGCCACCGCATCCAGCAAGCCGTTGACGAAGCCGGATTCGCGCTTGTCGTAAAAGGCGTGGGCGACGTCGACATATTCGCTGATGATCGTCGCGGTCGCGATGTCCGCGCGGGCCAGCAGTTCATAAGTGCCTGCGCGCAATATCTGGCGCATCGGCTTGTCGAGCCGGTCGAGGCTCCAGCCGCTCGACAAGCGGGCGACGATCAGCGCGTCGATCTCGTCGCGGCGCTTGTCCACGCCGGACACGACATCGTCGAAAAACGGCTCCTCCGCCGGGGCGTAGGTCACGTCCTCGATGGTGGCACCCAGGCGATGGGCATGAAATTCGTGCAGCAGGACATGGACGGGGGTTCCCTCCATTTCGAGCTGATACAGCGCCTGCACCGCGGCAAGGCGCGCGGCGGAGCGGGATTTGGAGCGTGCGTTCATAATGTCTTCCTTAGCCGTTCGGGCTGAGCTTGTCGAAGCCCTCTGCTGAGCGAAGCGAAGCGGCTTCGCCTTCGGCTCTGCCCAGCCCTTCGACTTCGCTCAGGGCGAACGGAATTTATGTTAAACGGAGAGATACTGACGCCGCGTGCGCTGGCAGGCCTTCGGCTTCGGCCAGCGCCACCGCCGCCGGGCCGATCGCGCGGATCGCGGCATCGTCGAGGCTCAGGAAGCTGGTGCGCTTCATGAAATCGAGCACCGACAGGCCCGACGAGAAGCGCGCACGGCGGCCGGTGGGCAGGACGTGGTTGGGACCGGCGACATAATCGCCGACCGCTTCGGGGGTCATGCGGCCCAGGAATACCGAACCCGCATGGCGCACCTTGGCGAACAAAGCGTCGGGAGCATCCACCGCCAGTTCGAGATGTTCGGCGGCCAGCCGGTTGACCAGCGGCATCGCCTCTTCAAAATCGCGCACGATGATGATCGCGCCATTGGCGGCCCAGCTGGCGCGGGCGACCTTTTCCGTGGCGAGCTGGCCAAGCCGACCCTCGACCGCGCGTTCGACCGCATCGGCAAAGGCCGCGTCATCGGTGAACAGGATCGACTGGCTGGTCGGGTCATGTTCGGACTGGCTCAAAAGGTCGGCGGCGATCCAGTCGGGGTCGTTCTTTGCGTCCGCGACCACCACAATTTCCGACGGACCAGCGACCATGTCGATGCCGACCACGCCATAAAGCTGGCGCTTGGCTTCAGCGACCCAGGCGTTGCCGGGACCGGTGATGACGTCCACCGGGGCGATCCGGTCCGTGCCATAGGCGAGCGCGGCGACGGCCTGCGCCCCGCCGACGCGCCAGATTTCCCCGATCCCCGCAATGTGTGCGGCGGCCAACACCAGCGGGTTGATCTCCCCATTGGGAGTCGGCGTGACCATGGCTATGCGCTGCACGCCCGCGACCTTGGCGGGGATGACGTTCATCAGCAGCGAGCTGGGATAGGCGGCGCGACCGCCCGGCACATAGAGGCCCGCTGCGTCCACCGCGCTCCAGCGCGCGCCCAGCCGCACGCCCGCGCTGTCCACGCCGTCGCTGTCCACGGGACGCTGCTTTTCATGATAGGCGGTGATCCGCGCGGCGGCGAGTTCAAGCGCGTCGCGCAGCGTGCTGGAAATGCCGTCGAGTGCGGCGCGGGTTTCCGCTGGCGTGACCGCCCATCCGGTGACGTTCAGGTCATGATGGTCGAAGCGCTGCGTATAGTCGGCCAGCGCCGCGTCGCCGCCAGCGCGCACGGCTTTCAGGATGGCGGTGACGTCGCGCGAGACATCCTCATCGGCTTCGCGGCGCGCATCGACCAGCGTGGTGAAGGCGGCGGCGAAATCGGGGGCGGTGGTGGTGAGGCACTGGGTCATTATATTATACTCGTCATCCCAGCGAAGGCTGGGATCTCATTTTTCTCGACCGAAGCGCGGAAAAGGAAGTGGGATCCCAGCATTCGCTGGGATGACGGAGCGGGTTCAAGCCGCATCCCGCACCCCCACCGCCTTGCGGAACGCCTCCACCATCGGCGCGAGTTCGGCCGAGCGCATCTTGAAGGCGGCGCGGTTGACGATCAGGCGGGCGCTGATCTGCATGATGATGTCGGTTTCGACCAGGCCATTGGCCTTGAGCGTCGCGCCTGACGAAACCAGATCAACGATCCGGCGCGACAGGCCAAGCGAGGGGGCCAGCTCCATCGCGCCATTCAGTTTGACGCATTCGGCCTGAAGCCCGCGCGCTTCATAATAGCGGCGCGTCAGGTGGGGATATTTGGTGGCGACGCGGACATGGCTGATCGCGGCTTCATCCTCGTCGGCCAGGTCCGCGGGCTGCGCGACCGACAGGCGGCAATGACCGATGTCGAGGTCCACGGGCGCGTAGAGTTCGGAATAGTCGAACTCCTCGACCACGTCGGAGCCGACAATGCCGATCTGGGCCGCGCCATGGGCGACGAAGGTGGCCACGTCGAACGCGCGCACGCGGATGATCGACACGTCGGGGTGATTGGTGGCGAAGCGCAGCGCGCGGCTTTTCTTGTCATGAAACTCCGCCTCCGGCTCGATACCGGCTTTGGCAAGCAAAGGCAGCGCCTCATCGAGGATGCGGCCCTTGGGAATGGCGAAGGTGAGGGTGCGAGTCATGACGCGCGGGCCTTAGCCGGGCGCGGGGGGGAGGGCAAGGATTTGGGGGATCGATAGCGCGGGTTGCAGATGCTACGCTTTGCGGTAACTTGCCTCATGACGGAAATTTATGATCTCGATGGCGATTGGTATGTAATCACCAGCGACACCGAACGCAGCGAACTTGAGAATGAATTGTCGCGCGAAATTTGTTCAGATCATATCTTGCATGGCGTAGCTGCGTCGGCAGTTGCACGGCGCTGGAGACGGGACGATGTTCTTTTCAAGCTGGGAGATGGCAAATTTGCACAACTCCACCTGACTCGTCGGCCTGAGAGCAATCCAACATTCCCAACTACGGACATCTACGAGACATTCGCCCATTGGAAGGCGGTTCCCGAAGAGGACCGCTGAAAAACGGCATCTTTCAACCGTCATCCCGGCGAAAGCCGGGATCCCGCTTCTTCTGTGGCTTACGAAGAAAAGCGGGATGCCGGGTCAGGCCCGGCATGACGGGGTGGGTGGAGGTTACGCCACTTCCACCATCGCACTCTGCGTACTGGCGATCCAGCCGCCGCCCAACACATGGTCGCCATTGTACAGCACCGCCGCCTGTCCCGGCGCGACGCCATATTCGGGGGCGTCGAACAATAATTGCCCGTCCACGAGCCGCGCGGGCACAGGTTTCGCCATCGATCGTACCTTGGCCGTCAGTGGCCCGGCAAAGTCGCGGCCCAGCCAGTTGATGTCGCTCAACGTCGCGCCCGATACCGCCAGCGCCGCCTTTGGTCCCACGATCACGCGCTTGCCCGCCGCATCCAGCCTTATGACGTAGAGCGGGTCAGGCTGGCCGCCAATGTCCAGCCCCTTGCGCTGGCCCACGGTGAAATGGATCATCCCCTTGTGCCGACCCAGCGTGCGGCCATCGATATGGACAATGTCGCCGCCCTCATCCGCGTCGGGGCGCAGTTTGCGGACGATCTTGGCATAATCGCCGTCTGGGACGAAGCAAATGTCCTGACTGTCGGGCTTCAACGCCACGGCCAGACCCAGTTCCGCAGCAATTTCGCGGACTTGTGGCTTGGGCAACCCGCCCAGCGGAAAGCGCAGATAATCAAGCTGCGCCTGGGTGGTGGCGAACAGGAAATAGCTCTGGTCGCGCGCGGGGTCGGCGGCGCGGTGCAGTTCCGCGCCGTTCGCGCCTTCGACCCGGCGAACATAATGGCCGGTGGCCAGGCAGTCGGCGCCCAGATCGCGCGCGATCTGGAACAGGTCGGTGAATTTCACCCCCATATTGCATTTGACGCAGGGGATGGGGGTGCGCCCGGCCATATATTCGTCGGCAAAGTCGGCGATCACCGAATCGCGGAAGCGGCTTTCATAGTCGAACACATAATGGGCGATGCCGATGCGGTCGGCGACCGCGCGCGCATCACGTATGTCCTGCCCCGCGCAACAACTGCCGGTGCGGCCGACAGCCGCGCCATGATCGTAAAGCTGGAGCGTGACGCCGATCACTTCCGCGCCGGTTTTGGCGGCAAGCGCGGCGACGACGGAGGAATCGACCCCGCCGGACATGGCAACGACAATGCGCCGCGCATCGAGCGGCTGGGTTAGCTGAAACTCAGGCTGCATGGCTGTGCCTATAGGGATGATGGGCGTCGGGTGCCAGTGTTTCAGCTTTGCGACAAAGCGAGCGCCCATTTACCGACCCTTATCCATTGCCGCGTAGAAGCAGCTTCATGGATTTGAGTTTTCTTCGGACAGGCGGGCTTACCCCCGCCAATGCCAGACCCCTAGGCCGCACGCGCGTGCCGGTCTGGCCGTTCCTGCGCGCTGCCTGTGCAGCACAGCAGGCGGCCAGCCCGACCGCCCAGGCGGTTGCGGGCGTCCTGCGGGGGCAGGATGGAACGGAGGACTGGATCCAGGAACTGGCGGGAATTTTCGCGCCACGTTCCGGCGGCATGATCGAAGCCGTTCGGCTCGCAGGAAGCTTTAATCCGCTGATCGCGAACCGTTTAGCTGTGGGGAAAGGATGATGAAGGTGGCGTTTACCTTGGCGCTTTAGCCGTTCTTCAGGGCTGATGTGGATAAGGGGTTCGCTGCTGGATTTGACAACGCCAGCGCCGCTTTTGAGGGTAGTAATGATCGAAAACCAGAAAATACGGCCAGCCCAGGTCGTCGGGCCGCTCGGAGAACCGCTGACGCTGGACAGCCTCCCGCCACCGGACACGACCCGCTGGGTCGTGCGGCGCAAGGCCGAAGTCGTGTCGGCCGTCAATGGCGGTTTGCTGACTGTGGACGAAGCGTGCGCGCGCTATAATCTGACGCTGGAAGAATTTGCCGGCTGGCAGCGGGCGGTCGACCGGTCTGGGATGCACGGCCTGCGCGTGACGCGCATCCAATATTATAAATCCCTCTACGAACGGCAGCAGAAATACTGATCCGCGCAGGCGGAGATATATTCAGACCAAGCAAAAAGGGGTCGCCGGGCAAGGCTCGGCGGCCCCTTTTGCTCACTGATCAGGAAAAACCGCCTGTAACGACGCGGGACGGGGATGGTTTCCCGCCCGGAATCATTTTTGGCTCATGGAACGCTCCGCCCCGTGCACCGTTAATCCCGCAGCACCCAACCCGCTGGGGGCGTGGTCAAGGAGAGTATCATGGGCATCATTATGTGGCTTGTCGTTGGTGGCATTATTGGCTGGCTTGCAAGCATGGTCATGCGGACTGACGCGCAGCAGGGCATCCTGCTCAATATCGTCGTCGGCATCGTCGGTGCGTTCATCGGCGGCATGATTTTCAGCGGCGGTTCGATCAACAATGCGGGCCTGACGCTGTACAGCTTCCTGGTGTCGCTGGTCGGCGCGATCATCCTGCTGGCGATCGTCAATCTGGTCCGTCGCGGGTCGGTGCGCTAACCGCACCTGTCACGACTGACCGCCCAAAAGGCCGCGCTCCTCACCGGGCGCGGTCTTTTTTGTTGGATACTGTCCAAAATGCGCCCTTCCGCGCATTTTCAAAAACTATCTCCGCGCGGCGAACCAGCGGTAGAGGGCCAGCACGGCGACCGATCCCAGGATCGCGGCGATGAAGCCTGCGCTCTGGCCCGGCGCATAGAAGCCGGCGAGTCGGCCGACAAAGCCCGCCAACAGCGCCCCGGCGATGCCCAGCAACATGGTGACGATACAGCCGCCAGGGTCGCGTCCCGGCATGATCAGCTTTGCGATTGCCCCGGCCAGCAGGCCGATAAAGATCCAACCCAGCAAATCCATGGCGCGCTCCTCTCCCTCGATGTTTCGCACCCGGCACATATAGCGCCATAATCGAGGGCTTTTGGCAAATGAATCCCGTTCCAGGCCGCCGCCGGTCGCGTTCGCGCCCAACGAACCATCGTGCCATTTCCGCCGGTTTGGCTTATACAGTCGCGCAATATCGCTTTGCCCTCCCCCTTTGACCCATGATATTGGGGCTTGAGGGCGGTGCTATATTCATATAATACAGTTGGTGGATGGCGAAGCGCCGGAGAGACAGAATCGCATGAATTACGAAACCCAGGTCATGGCCGACTCAGCGGTCGTCATCGACGACGAGGATGCGCGCACGCGCAAGCGGCGGCTGTGGCTGGTCGCGGCGGTGATCGTCGTGGCACTGGTCGGCAGTGCGGTGTGGATTTCGATGCGGGGCGGCGGTGCAGCAGCGCCTGCCGTTACAGCGCAGGTGCCGGTCGTCACGGTCAGCAGTCCGGGCCAGTCGACCGTTGCGCGCACGGTGACCGCCACTGGATCGCTTGGTGCGCGGATCGACATGCCGGTCGGCGTCGTAGGTGAAGGCGGCATGGTCAGCAGGGTGCTGGTGCAGCCGGGCGACTGGGTCCGCGCCGGACAGGTGCTGGCGGTGATCGAACGGTCGGTGCAGGTGCAGCAGGGCAATTCGCTCGCCGCGCAGGTCGAGGTTGCTCGCGCCGACGCCAAGCTGGCACAGGCGCAGCTGGATCGCGCCAAGGCGCTGGTCGGGCGCGGTTTCATCAGCGCGGCGGACATAGACCAGCGCACGGCGACCCGCGACGCGGCCAATGCGCGCGTCAACGTCGCCGTCGCCCAGCTGGCCGAACAGCGCGCCCGCACCGGGCGGCTGGACATTCGTGCGCCCGCCAACGGACTGGTGCTGACCCGCGCGGTCGAACCTGGACAGATTGTAGGGTCTGGCAGCGGCGTGCTGTTCCGCATGGCCAAGGATGGCGAGATGGAATTGCTGGCGCAGGTGGCCGAGGGTGATCTGGCGGTGCTGCGTCCGGGCAATAGCGCCATTGTAACGCCGGTGGGTGGCAAGGATCAGTTTGCCGGACGGGTATGGCAGGTGTCGCCCGTGGTCGATCCGCAGACGCGGCAGGGCATTGCCCGCATTGCGCTGCCCTATCAGGCGGCGATCCGGCCGGGCGGCTTTGCTGCCGTCACTATCACCAGCGGGTCGGGGAGCGCACCCTTGCTGCCGGAATCGGCGGTGCAGAGCGATCCGAAAGGCAATTATGTCTATATCGTCAATGGCAAGAATGAGGTCGAACGGCGCGCCGTGACCGTAGGTCAGGTGTCGGAGGCGGGGGTTGCCGTGACCAGCGGCATCACTGGCAATGAAAAGATTGTGACGTCGGCAGGCGCATTCCTGACGCCGGGGCAGAAGGTCAAGCCGGAGCGCCTGAAGGCTTCGTAGATATAGGTTGCGCCCTGTACAGGGCGGCTGTGCGACGGGATGAAGGGACGGATTGCGTCCGGCGAAGGAAGCTGTAGCCCATGAATTTTCGGAATATATCGGCTTGGGCCATTCGCAATCCGGTGACGCCGCTCGTCATGTTCGCGGCGTTGTTGCTGGCTGGTCTGGTCAGTTTCAGCCGCATGGACATCAACAATAATCCCGACATCAGCTTTCCGATGGTCAGCGTCGTCGTCAGCCAGCCCGGCGCGGCCCCGACCGAGCTGGAAACGCAGGTTACCCAGCGGGTCGAGGCGGCGGTGCGCGGCATCAGCGGCGTCGATGAAATCACATCCTTCGTGTCCGAAGGCCGGTCGCTGAGCAACGTCCAGTTCGTGATCGGCACGCCGGTCGACCGGGCCGTCAACGACGTCAAAAACGCGGTCGACCAGATTCGCAGCGACCTGCCCGACGGCATTTTGGAACCGCAGGTCACCCGCATCGACATTGATGGCGGGCCGATCGCCTATTTCAGCGCCGAAGCGACCGACATGACGCTGGAAGAGCTGTCCTGGTATGTCGACAATACCGTGGCCAAGCGGTTGCGGTCGATCAGCGGCATGGCGGCGGTCAATCGCGGTGGCGGCGTCAGCCGGGAAATCCGCGTCATTCTGGACCCCGCCAAATTGCAGGCGTTCGGGATCACCGCCGCGCAGGTCAACCAGCAGTTGCAGCAGGTCAACATCAACGCGGCGGGCGGGCGTACCGAAATTGCCGGGGCCGAACAGTCGATCCGCGTGCTGGGCAACGCCGCCAATGCGCGTGATCTGGGTGCGACCCAGATCGCCATCAGCGGCGGTCGCACGGTCAAGCTGGCCGACATTGCCGACGTGCGCGACATGTATGCCGAACAGCGCAACCTGTCGTTGATGAACGGGCGTCAGGTCACCAGTTTCAGCCTGGAAAAGGCCAAGGGCGCGTCCGACGTCACCGTCTATGACGAAGCGATGAAGGAGCTGGACAAGCTGCGCAAGGAAAACCCAAAGGTCACCTTCAAGCAGCTCTATACCAGCGTCGACTACACCAAGGACCAATATCATTCGGCGATGGCCGCGATGATCGAGGGCGCGGTGCTGGCGGTCGTGATCGTGTTCCTGTTCCTGCGTGACTGGCGATCGACGATGATTTCGGCGCTGGCCATCCCGCTGTCGGCGATTCCCGCCTTCTGGTTCATGGACATGATGGGCTTCACGCTCAACTTCATCTCGCTGCTGGCCTTGAGCCTGGTGGCAGGGGTACTGGTCGATGACGCCATCGTGGAAATTGAGAATATCGTGCGCCACATGCGCATGGGCAAAAGCGCCTATCAGGCGTCGATCGACGCGGCCGACGAAATCGGTCTGGCGGTGCTGGCGACGACCATGGCGATCGTCGCGGTGTTCCTGCCCGTTGCGTTGATGCCGGGTATTTCGGGGCAATTCTTCATCCAGTTCGGCATGACCGTGGTTGTGTCCGTCCTTATGAGCCTGGCGGTGGCGCGGCTGATCACACCGATGCTGGCTGCCTATTTCCTCAAGGCCCATGGTGCCCAGAGCCATGGCGAGGGGTGGATGATGGACCGCTATATGGACGTGCTGCGCTGGTCGCTTGATGAGCGCCGTGCCATCGCCCATCGAGCGCGGGGCGGATGGCGGCGCTTTACCGCGATTTTTCTGGATCACCGGATGTGGACCGTCGGCATCGGTTTTCTGGCCTTTGTCGGCACGATCATTGCCTTTGCGACCTTGCCCATGACCTTCCAGCCGGTCACCAACACCGATTTCAGTCAGGTGAAGATCGAGACGGTGCCAGGCAGCACATTGGCGCAGACGACCGCGATTACCCGCCGGGTCGCCGACATGCTGGCGGCCGACACTGACGTGGTCGATGCGGCTTTTGCCGACATCGAAACCACCAGTGCCGACATTTTCCTGACGCTCAAGAAAGATCGTCCGATTTCCTCGGTGGACTGGGAGCGCAAGATCGCACCGAAATTCCAGACGATCGCCGATGCGCGGGTGAATTTCCAGTCGCAGTCCGGTGGCGGCTTTGGCCGCGATGTCATCCTGATGTTCGGGTCTGACGATCCGGTGAAGCTGGATGCCGCCGCCAACGAACTGGTCGCCGAAATGGCCAAGATTCGTGAGTTGCGCGCGCCGCGCGTGCAGGGCGACATGCAGCGCCCCGAAATCATCATCAAGCCGCGGCTGGACCTGGCCGCCAGCATGGGCGTGACCACCGCGGCGCTCAGCCAGACCATCCGCATCGCGACGATTGGCGATATCGACCAGAACAGCGCCAAATTCTCGCTGACCGACCGCCAGATTCCGATCCGCGTGTCGATTGCCGAGGATAGCCGCAAGGATATCGGTACGATCGAGAATATGCCGGTGCCTACGATCAATGGCGGATCGGTGCCGTTGAAGGTCGTGGCTGACATCAGCTTTGGCGCCGGGCCGACGCAGATCCGCCGCTACAACCAGATCCGCCGGATCGTCGTCGGGGCTGACCTGGCGCCGGGCATCGTTACCAGCCAGGCCAATGCCAAGATCAACGCCATTCCGATCATGAAGCAGATCAAGGAAGGCAAGTTGCAGGGCGTGCAGCAGATCACCGCAGGCGATGCCAAGTGGCAGGGCGAGATGATCGAGAATTTCATCATCGCGGTCATTTCCGGCATTCTGCTGGTGCTGGCGGTGCTGGTGTTGCTCTACAAGCGGATCATGCCGCCCTTCGTCAATCTGGGGTCGTTGTTGCTGGCCCCGCTGGGCGGCGCGCTGGCGTTGCATGTTGCGGGCCAACCCGTGTCCATGCCGGTGTTCATCGGCCTGCTGATGCTGCTGGGTATCGTCGCCAAGAACTCGATCCTGGTCATCGACTTCGCGCTGGAGGAGATGGAAAAGGGCGTGCCCAAATATGAAGCGATCATGGATGCAGGTCACAAGCGTGCCCAGCCGATCGTCATGACCACCGTGGCGATGGTCGCGGGCATGGTGCCGACGGCGCTGTCGCTGTCGGGCGACGGCGCATGGCGCGCGCCGATGGGCATCACGGTGATCGGCGGACTGATCCTGTCCACCGTGCTGACGCTAGTGATCGTGCCGGCGACCTTCAGCCTGGCGATCGCGATCGAAAGCTGGGTCGGGCAGCGCCTGGGCCGGGGTCTGCTGACCTACAAGCCGGGCGATGACAAGGAAACGCCGGGGCATGTCCAACCGGCGGAGTAAGGCGGGCAGCAAAACAACGCTTTGCCTGAACGAAACGGCGGCGTAACCGTTGGGGAGCCATGAAGTTGCTCCGCGTCCCCCGGTCGATCGGCGAAAGCCTGCCCAATCCCGCGCGACGGATGCGGTTGCTGGCGACGGGGATGTTGCTGGCGATGGCGGCGCTGTTCATCGCTGCGCGCAGCACCGCGCATCTGCACCCGGCCATCGGTTTCGTGCAGGCCTTTGCCGAGGCAGCGATGGTCGGTGGCCTGGCCGACTGGTTTGCGGTCACGGCCCTGTTCCGACACCCGCTGGGCCTGCCCATCCCGCACACCGCGATCATCCCGCGCAACAAGGACCGGATCGGCGAGACGCTGGCCATCTTCCTGCGCGACAATTTCCTGACCCCTGCGGTCGTCGCGCGGCGGATGCGCGGCATGGATGTCGCCGCCGCTGCCGGGCGTTTCCTCGCCAGCCCCTCGGCGGGCGACGGGCGGCTGCGCGAGGGCGCGTCGCGCCTGATCGCCGACATGCTGGAGGCGCTCGACCAGGAACGGCTGGGCGGCATGGTGAAGGGCGCGATCGGCCAGCGGCTGCGCGGCATCAATATCGGCCCACTGGTGGGGCAAGCGATCGAAGCGGCGATGCGTGATGGCCGCCACGCGCCTGTCATGGACGGCATCATCCATTGGGCCGACCGCACGCTGGAGGCGAATGATCATCTGATCCGCCAGATGGTGCATGACAAGGCGGGCAAAGTATTGCGCTGGACCGGGCTGGACGAAAATCTGGCCAATGCGATCATCGACGGGCTGCGCAAGATGCTGGCGGAAATGGCCGCCGATCCGGGTCATAGCCTGCGGCTGAAGGCCGAGGAGGGGATGGCGAAGCTCGCCTTCGACCTCCAGTTCGACATTGAGATGCAAGCGAAGGCAGCGCAAATCCGCGACGAAATTCTCGACAACCCGGCGATGCAGCGCTGGATCGACGGCCTTTGGGAACAGGCGCGCAGCGGGTTGCTGCGCGCGGTGCGTGATCCGGGCAAGGCGATGGCCGGGCGACTGGGCGAGGCGCTGCGTCAGTTGGGTGGCACGTTGCAGGAGGATGCGCGGCTGCGCCATGTCATCAACCGCTTCGTGCGCCGCGCGGCGGTAGGGGCGACCGCCACCTATGGCGACGCGATCGTCCGGCTGGTCAGCGACACGGTGCGCGGCTGGGACGCGGGCACCATCACCAATCGGCTTGAGGGCGCGGTTGGCCGCGACCTGCAATATATCCGCATCAACGGCACGCTGGTCGGTGGGCTGGTGGGGCTGATCATCCATGCCATCGACACGCTGTTCTAGGCCCAATCGACATTCAGCCCTGACGGCCTGCAAATGGCGGTTTCCCGTGCTTCCGGTGCTCACCTACTTTTAGTAGGCTGCGCTCCGGGTCACGACAAACCACCATTTTCGGCTCGTCATCATCTGAATTTCGACCGGCCCTAACTGGTAAAAGCATAGCATCTGCGGGACCTGAAAAATGATGTTGCAACATATCATAAAAATATGATGTAACATGTCATGCACCGTCCAGCAGCGGACGGGCAGGAGAGGAGTCGGGCGATGCGGATGAGCATGATGCAGGCAGCCATCGGGCATGGGAGAATAGCAGGTGCAGGCGAGAGGCCGACACCGTCGGGCTATCGCAGCGGCACTGGGTCGCCGGTTGGCATTGGCGGGGCGATCGCCGTCCATGCGCTGGTGATCGGGGCGTGGCTGCTGATCCCCAAAGAGGTGATCGATACCGTTTTCACACCACCGCCGTTGACGACGACAAATATCCCGATCAGTGAGCCGCCGCCGCCCGAACCCGACGAACAGACCGTCGAGAAACCGATCAAGACTCGCCCGACCGAGCAGCAACCCACCGCTACGGATCCGATCGTGCCGGGCGCGCAGGGCGATCCCGTCATCACCGGCGGCACCGGGACGGCAGACGGGATTGATCCTGGCCCCACCATCATCCTGCCGCCCATCGATCCGCCCCATGTGCCTGTGCTGGTCGATGCCGGTATCGATCCGCGCGCGCTGTCGCAGTTTCAGCCCGATTATCCCGGTGCGATGATCCGTCAGGGACTGGAAGGGGCGGTGACGGTGCGGGTCACGATCAGTGCGGAAGGGCGCGTCACAGACATCGCAAGGATTTCGGCGACCGACGAGAGTTTCTGGATCGCCACCCAGCGCCACGCCCTGCGCAAATGGCGCTTCCGCCCCGCCACGCGCGATGGCGTACCAGTGGCGACGACGAAAACCCTGACGGTGCGCTTCACCCTGACGGACCGGTGACGCGCGACGCCCATCTTCCCCACAAGGCGAGGATGGGCGTTGCATCACCCCTTTTGCATCCGGCCGCGGCCTGCACTATATGGGCGACATGGCGATTTTTCCCCGTCCCGTTTCCCCCAAGAGCGCGCTTGGCGATCTGTGGGGCTATTTCCGCCAGCCGCGCCAGCATAAATGGCCGCTGCTGGGGGTTTCGATGGCGTTCACCTGGGTGATCGTGTGGACCTTCATCACCGACGCCAACACCAACACCATGCCCACGCGCAACAAGATCATCTATGTCCAGAGTTGGGACGCGAATCGCAGCGATGCGGCGATCATCCTGCAACAGAAAATGGACTTGGCCCGGCGCGACGCCATATTGCAGAAAAATCAGGTGGAGATGCAGAAGATTGCCGATGCGTTCGGCATCGACTGGCGCAAGGATGAGGCGCGCAATACCGCCCGGCGCAAGGAAGCGGTCAAGCAGATCAACGCCATGCTCGACCAGCGGCTGGTGAAGGCGGAGGCTGAGAGCAAGCCGGGCGCGCAACCGGAAGTCGCCAAACCCTGAGCCAGACGTCCACGCCTGCCGCCGACCGGCGTTTCATGGCTGCTGCCATCGCGCTGTCGGGGCGCGGGCGCGGACTTTCTACCCCCAATCCCAATGTCGGCTGCCTGATCGTCAAGGACGGCCATGTCGTGGGACGTGGCTGGACGCAAAAGGGAGGTCGCCCCCATGCCGAAGCGCAGGCGCTGGGGCAGGCAATGGAGCAGGCCCATGGGGCGACGGCCTATGTGACGCTGGAGCCCTGTTTTCATCTGTCGCCGCGCGGGCCGCGCTGTGCGGACCTGATGGCGCGTGCCGGAGTGGCGCGGGTGGTGATCGCCCTGCGCGACCCCGATCCGCGGACCGACGGGCAGGGCGCGGCCTGGCTGCGCGAGCGTGGCATCACGGTCGAGATGGGATTGCTGGCGGAGGAAGCTGCGCGCGCCATGGCGGGCTTTGTGCTGCGCCAGACGCGCGGGCGGCCGCATGTGACGCTTAAACTCGGCCTCTCGCTCGACGGCCGAATCGCGCTGGCCGACGGCTCCAGCCGCTGGATCACCGGGCCGGATGCGCGCGCCCATGCCCATTTAGAGCGGGCGCGGCACGACGCGATATTGGTGGGCGGCGGCACACTGCGCGCCGATGCGCCGGGGCTGGACGTGCGGCTGGCTGGGTTGGAAGATCGCTCGCCGCGCCGGATATTGCTCAGCCGTGGCGAAGCGCTCGCCGGCTGGGAACGGATCGGCGCGCCCGACGAGATTGCCGCGCTCGACCGTGTCGATCATCTGCTGGTGGAGGGGGGCGCGGAAACGGCGGCAGCCTTCCTGCGCGCGGGACTGGTCGACCGGCTGCTGCTCTATCGCGCACCCATCATCATCGGCGCGGGACTGGCGGGAATTGGCGACATTGGCCTGATGAATCTGGGCGATGCGCATGGCCGCTGGCGGCTGACCGACGAGCGGCGGCTGGGGGTCGATCGGCTGGAGGTTTACGAGGCGGTGTCGAGCGCTTAGAGCCACTTTACAATTTCCGTTCGGTTCGGGCTTGTCAGAGAACAGTGCGCGTCATTCTCGACAAGCTCGAACCGAACGGATGTGGTTTATAAGGGCCTTTGCGTTTCATGTTCACCGGCATCATCACCGACATCGGCACCATCCGCCAGGCGGAGCAACGCGGCGACCTGCGGCTGGTCATCGGCAGCGGCTATGACATGGCGTCGGTCGCGATCGGCGCGTCGATCGCCTGTTCGGGGGCGTGCCTGACCGTGGTGGAAAAGGGCGCGGACTGGTTCGCGGTCGATTTGTCGGCCGAAACCGTCGCGCGCACCGCGCCGGGTCTGTGGGCGCAGGGCGGCCGGCTCAATCTGGAACGCGCGCTCAAGGTTGGCGATGAACTGGGCGGGCATATCGTCACCGGCCATGTCGATGGCGTGGGCCATCTGGTGTCGGCCACGTCGCAAGGCGATTCGATCCGGCTGGTCGTGGCCGCGCCTGCCGCGCTGGCCGCGGCGCTTGCGGCCAAGGGGTCGATCACGGTGGACGGCATCTCGCTGACCGTGAACAGCGTCGAGGATCAGCCCGATGGCAGCGTGCATTTCGGCTTGAACATCATCCCGCATACGGCGGCTGAAACGACGCTGGACGCGCTGCCGCAGGGGCGGGCTTTCAATCTGGAGATTGATGTGCTGGCACGCTATCTTGACCGAATGATGAGTGTTCGCAACCGCACAATGTGATTGCCTCTTGATATAATCACATTGCAATGTGATATACGGCCCATCCCGGCGATCGGGAAGGAGTCGTTTGCCATGTCCTCTGCCCTCATAGATACCGTCCGCAGCCTCATCACCGATGGCGGCATGTCGCGATCCGGCCTGGCCCGTGCGGCGGGGCTGCACGCCAATTCGCTGCGCAAGCTGGGCGAGGGGGACTGGAACCCGACCGCCGATACGCTGGGCAAGCTGGAGGCCTATCTGCTCAAGCGCGAGGGCGGCACTGCGCTCGCCAGCCCCGAAGAAATTATCAACGAAGCCCGCAACGGACGCATGTTCATTTTGGTCGATGACGAGGATCGCGAGAATGAGGGCGATCTTGTCATCCCGGCACAGATGGCGACCCCCGACGCGATCAATTTCATGGCCACCCATGGCCGCGGCCTCATCTGCCTGGCGCTGACCAAGGACCGGGTCGATGAACTGGGCCTGGGCCTGATGAGCCGCAACAACGGCACCCGGCATGAAACCGCCTTCACCGTGTCGATCGAGGCGCGCGAGGGGGTGACCACCGGCATCAGCGCGGCTGACCGCGCCCGCACCATATCCGTCGCGATCGACGGGTCGAAGGGCAGGGCGGATATTGTAACGCCCGGCCATGTCTTTCCGCTGGTGGCCAAGGATGGCGGCGTGCTGGTGCGCACCGGCCATACCGAAGCGGCCGTGGATGTCGCGCGGCTTGCCGGTCTCAACCCGTCGGGCGTCATCTGCGAAGTGATGAAGGATGACGGCACGATGGCGCGCCTCGACGACCTCATCCCCTTTGCCGCCAAGCACAAGATGAAGATCGGAACGATCCGCGACCTGATCGCCTATCGCCGCCGCCACGACCATATCGTCGAACGCCGCGCCGAAACCACGTTCCAGAGCCAGTGGGGCGGTGACTGGAAGGCGATGAGCTTTTACAACAAGGCGACCCAGACCGAGCAGTTGGTCATGCAAAAGGGCCATGTCGACCCCGACAAGCCGACACTGGTGCGGATGCATCAGTTCGCGCCGCTGAGCGATACGTTCGGCAAACAGGGGCCGCGTTCCGGCCTGCTGCAACGATCCATGGAAATCATCAGCGCGGAGGGCGCGGGCATCATCGTCCTGCTGCGCGGCGACGAACCCGACGTCCTCACCCGGATGCTCCAGCAAAATGCCGGTATCGCCATTGGCGACATGGATGAACTGCGCAACTATGGCGCGGGCGCGCAGATATTGGCCGAACTGGGCGTGCATGACATGGTCCTGCTGACCAACAGCCATCACAGCCTGATCGCGCTTGACGGCTATGACCTGGCCGTGGTTGGGCAGCGTCCGATCGAGCTGTAAAGGATTTATCATGGCCAAATTCCTGATCGTCGAAGCGCGCTTCTACGACCATCTCAACGACCTGCTGATCGAGGGCGCGAAAGCCGCCCTGGATGACGCCGGGCATAAATATGAGGTGGTGACGGTGCCGGGCGCACTGGAAATCCCCGGCGCGATCACACTGGCGGCCGAAAGCGGTCGCTATGACGGCTTCATTGCCATCGGCGTGGTGATCCGCGGTGAAACCTATCATTTCGAAGTGGTGTCTAACGAAAGCGCCCGCGGCCTGATGGCGCTCAGCATGGATGCGATCGCGATCGGCAACGGCATTTTGACGGTTGAGAATGAAGCGCAGGCGCTGACCCGCGCTAAGCGGACCGAAAAGGACAAGGGCGGCGAGGCCGCCAAGGCGGCCATCGCGATGCTGGCCCTGCGCGAACGCTTCGGAGCATAAAAGTGCGGCAATAGTCCACCTTCTGTGGTGGACGGTTATCGCCTATGACTTTTCGTTATCCTCCAACCTCATGCTGAATTTATTTAGCTGCGCTGGCCTGCGGCTCAGCGTCCATCGTGCCCCAAAAGCCGCCGCTTGGAACGAGAAATGGATCCTGAAACAAGTTCAGGATGACGATGAAGGAGGGGACAGTTTCAAATGCGATAGTCCTCCCCTTGCCAAGGGGAGGATCAATCGGATCAGGCAGTAGCGGGTTCCTGCTCCAGCGCCGGATAATTGGTATAGCCGTCTTCACCCGGACCATACCAGGTCGCCATACCCTTGATGGGGTTGAGCGGCGCATCGCTGCGCAGCCGTTCCACCAGGTCGGGATTGGCCATGAAGGGGCGGCCAAAACTTATCGCGTCGGCCAGACCGCTCTCCAGGTCGGCCTGCGCCCGTTGTTTGTCATAATCGCTGTTCAGGATCAGCGGTCCTTTGAAATGCTGGCGGATGAGCGGCGACTGGCGTGGCACGTCGGTTTTGCCGAACGTGCCGTCCGGTCCCGGTTCGCGCAGTTCAAGCGAAGCGATGCCGATGGCGTCCAGCACCTGCGCCGCATGAGCGAAGAGTGGTCCGGGGTTGCTGTCATTCACACCCTGCGAATCGCCGTTGGGCGACAGGCGCACCGACACCTTATCCGCGCCGATCGCATCGGCCACCGCCTGCGTGACTTCGGCCAGCAACCGCACGCGGTTTTCGATGCTGCCGCCATATTGGTCGGTGCGGAAATTGGCGTTGTCGCGCAGGAACTGGTCGATCAGATAGCCATTGGCGGCGTGGATCTGCACCCCGTCAAAGCCGGCGCGGATCGCATTGCGCGCGGCGGTGACATAGGCGTCGATCAGGCCTTGTATCTCTTCCGTCGCCAACGGCCGGGCGGTCTCGAACGGCGCTTTGCCTTCATAGGTGTGGGCGTCGCCCGCAGTTGCCGTCGCGCTGGACGACACCGGCTGCTCGCCGGTCACGCTGCTATGGACCTGTCGCCCCATATGCCACAGCTGGACGATGATCCGCCCACGAGCGTCATGAACGGCCTGCGTCACGGGCTGCCAGGCGGCGACCTGTTCGTCCGACCAGATGCCCGGCGCATAGGGCCAGCCCAGCCCCTGGCGCGAAATGCCGGTCGCTTCGGTGATGATCAGGCCCGCGCCGGCGCGCTGGCGGTAATAGTCGACCATGATCGGCGTCGGCACATGGTCACGAGTCGCACGGCCACGGGTCAGCGGCGCCATGATGGCGCGGTTGGAGGCGGTGATGGCGCCGATCTGGACAGGCTTGAACAGGCTAGACATGAAATCTCCCTTTATCAAAGTTGCAAATTGCAACGGGACTTGATGCTGAAAGCCAGCTAGGGAGCCGCCATGGCCAGTTCAACCCCTACCATGCGCGCGGATATTCCCAAATTCGCATTTCCTGCCCTGATATTGGCAAATCTCATCCTGCCGCTCGGCCCGGTCTTGGTACGGCTGGCCGATGTCGGGCCGGTGGCGGCGGCTTTCTGGCGGCTGACGTTGGCCCTGCCCTTCCTGATCCTGCTGGCGCTGCCGGGGCTGCGCCGCACCGCGCCGACGATCCGCGAATGGGGCGCGCTGGTCTGGTCCGGATTGTTCTTCGCCGCCGATCTGGCCGCCTGGCATGTCGGCATTCTTTATACCAAAGTCACCAACGCCACCATATTCGGCAATATGAGCGGGCTGATGTTGCCGATCTGGGGGCTGGTCGTACTGCGCCAGCGGCCAAAGCGGATGCAGGCAATCGCGCTCACTCTGGCGGCGGCAGGCGCAGCGGTGATGATGGGGGGCAGCTATGAACTATCGCCCCGCTACCTCCATGGCGACCTGCTCTGCCTGCTCGCAGGCGCGCTCTATACCGGCTATCTTTTGATCGTGCAGGGGGTGCGCGGGCGGCTGGACAGCTGGTCGGTGCTGGCGATCTCCAGCGTGGTGAGTGCGCCGCCGCTCTTGCTGTGCGCGCTGTGGCTGGGCGAGCGGATCATGCCCGGTGACTGGACCCCGCTGGTGGTGCTGGCGCTGACCAGCCAGCTGATCGGGCAGGGGCTGCTCACCTATGCGATCGGCTGGTTCACCCCGCTGGTGCTGGGCCTCAGCCTGCTGTTGCAACCCGCGGTCTCGGCCGTGCTGGGCTGGATGCTGTTTGGCGAGTGGCTGAGCGTCACTGATATGATTGGGACGATGGCGGTTGCAGCGGCGCTGGTGCTTGTGCGGCTGCCCTCGCGTGCCTAGATTGAACTTATGAGCGACATTGCCGACATGACCCTTGATGAAATCCGCACCCTGCTGGCGCCCGTGCTGGCGCGCCATGCCGCCTTTGATGGCTGGCGCAAGGAAGCCGTCGCGATGGCGGCAGCGGAAAAGGGCGTCGATCCAGACATTGCCGCGCTCGCCTTTGCCGATGGGCCAGTCGATATGATCGATGCCTGGTTCGCCAGCATCGACATGCGGATGCTGGATGCGCTACCGTCCGAAACGCTCGACGCGCTGTCGATCCGGCGCAGGATCATCGCGCTGGTGGAGGCGCGGCTCGACCTGCTCGCGCCCGACCGCGAAGCGCTGCGCCGCGCCATCGCCATCCTTGCGATGCCGACCAATGCAGCGCGCGCGACCCGGCTGGGCTGGCGCGCGGCCGATGTCATGTGGCGCGCGGCGGGCGATAATGCCACCGACCTTGCCCATTATACCAAGCGGATGACGCTGGCGGGGGTGTATGCCGCCACGCTGCTGGTATTCGTGGACGACGAAAGCGAAGGTCATTCAGACAGCCGCGCCTTCCTCGCCCGGCGGATCGAGGGCGTGATGCGGTTCGAAAAGCTCAAGGCACAGGTCAAGGGTGTGGGCGGCGGCGAGCGGCTTAGCCTGGCGCGTTTCATCGGGCGGCTGCGCTACCCGGCGATATGATCTGCCGCGCCGGACGCCATTTCCTTCTGGTCTTTCCTAATCGGTATTGATAGTCACTCGCAGCAACTGCCCTGTGAGTATCCATTCCCGTGCGCCTGACCGAACTCCCCCTGCGCCAGCCTGCCTTTGTTGACCTGATCGACTGGTCCGTCCTGTCCCCGTCGGAAGGCCAGCGCCTGCGCGAATTTGGCCTGTGCGAAGGGGCGAGTGTCGAGGCGCTGCACCATGGCGGCCTGTGGGGCAAGGGACCGATCGCCTGCAAGGTTGGCCGCATGACCATCGCCATGCGCCGCAACCACGCCGCCGCCGTGACCGTCCGCACCGGACCGGACGCCGTGCCATGAGCGTGCTGCCGCTTGTCGCGCTGGTCGGCAATCCCAATGCGGGCAAGAGCGCGCTGTTCAACGCGCTGACCGGCGCGCGGCAGAAGCTGGGCAATTATCCCGGCGTCACGGTGGAGCGCAAGGCGGGACGGCTGGCGCTGGCCGATGGTCGTCCGGTCGAACTGGTCGATCTGCCCGGCACCTACAGCCTCAACGCCGCCAGCCCCGACGAACAGGTCACGCGCGACGTCGTGATGGGCAGACAGGCGGGCGAAAGGCGGCCCGATGCGCTGGTGATCGTGGTCGATGCGTCCAACCTCGACAATCATCTGCGATTCGCGCTGGAACTGATCGCGCTGGGCCTGCCGACGATCGTGGCGCTCAACATGGTGGACCTTGCCACCCGCGACGGGCTGGAACTGGACGCTGCCGTGCTGGCGCGCGAACTGGGCGTGCCGGTGGTTGCGACCGTGGCGGTGCGCAAGCGCGGCCTCGATCATCTGCGCGAGGAACTGGCCGGGCTGCTGGGCAGCATTGCGCCGGAGGCCAAAGCCCTGCCGCCGGAACGCGATTTCGATGCGGTGCGCGGCGAAGCCCGCCGCATCGCCCGCGCCGCCATCGTACGCGAAACCCCTTCGCGCCGCCTGACCGCCGCCGTCGATCGCGTGGCGCTGCATCCTGTGTTCGGGTTGCTGCTGTTGCTCGGCCTGCTGTTCGTCATGTTCCAGGCGGTCTATGCCTGGTCCGAAGCGCCGATCGCGATGATCGAGGGGCTGGCCGAGGCCGCCGCCACCGCTACTCGCAACGCACTGCCCGACGGGATGCTGCGATCCTTCCTGGTCGATGGCGTCATCAATGGCGTGGGGTCAGTGGTGGTGTTCCTGCCCCAAATCCTCATCCTCTTCTTCTTCATCCTGATGCTGGAGGCGACCGGCTATATGGTCCGCGCCGCCTTCCTAATGGATGGCATCATGGCCAAGGTCGGCCTGTCGGGACGCGCCTTCATTCCGTTGCTCTCCTCCTTCGCCTGCGCGATTCCGGGCATCATGGCGACCCGCACGATCGCGGACCCCAAGGACCGTTTAACGACGATCCTGATTGCGCCGCTGATGACCTGCTCGGCGCGGCTGCCGGTCTATGCCGTCATCATCGGTGCCTTCATCCCCGCCCGTGACATAGCGCCAGGGGTGGGGTTGCAAGGCTTCGTCCTCTTCTGCCTCTATGTCGCGGGCATTATCGGCGCGATGCTGGTGGCGCTGATCCTGCGCATGACCGTGACCAAGGGCGCAAGCGGCGGGTTCCTGATGGAAATGCCCAAATATCAATGGCCCCGGCCGCAGGATATCTTGCTCGGCCTGTGGCAGCGCGCGGTCATTTTTCTGAAACGCGCCGGCACCATCATCTTCACCTCCACCGTGATCCTGTGGGTGCTGCTCTCCTATCCCAAGCCTCCGGAAAGCAGCGCCGTCAGCCAGGTCGATTATTCGATCGCGGGGCGGATAGCAGGCGGCCTCAACGTCATATTGGAGCCGATAGGCTTCAACCGCGACATCTCGCTGGCGCTGATCCCGGCCATGGCGGCGCGCGAAGTCGCCGTGTCGGCGCTGGCCACCGTCTATTCGATCGACGCGGGCGATGACGAGGCGCTGCTGGAACGCAGCCTTGGCGACCGGTTGAAGGACCAGTGGCCACTGCCGACGGCGCTGGCGTTTCTGGCCTGGTTCATCTTCGCGCCCCAGTGCATCTCGACCATCGCGGTCACCCGGCGCGAAACCAATGGCTGGAAATGGCCCTTGTTCATGCTGGGCTATCTGTTCGTGCTGGCCTATGTCGCGGCCGGCGTCACTTACTGGACTGCGACCGCCGCAGGACTATAAGGGGCCGCTTAACGCGTTTCGGAGGAATCATGGCAGGCTCGGTCAATAAGGTCATTCTGGTCGGCAATCTGGGCGCCGATCCGGAGGTCAAGAGCTTCCAGAATGGCGGCAAAATCTGCAATTTGCGCATTGCCACGTCCGAAAACTGGAAGGATCGCAACACCGGTGAGCGCAAGGAGCGCACCGAATGGCACACGGTTGTCATCGGCGGCGAAGGGCTTGTCGGCGTCGCTGAGCGTTTCCTGCGCAAAGGCTCCAAAATCTATATTGAAGGCCAGTTGCGCACCCGCAAATGGCAGGACCAGAGCGGCAATGACCGCTATTCGACCGAAGTCATGGTGCAGGGTCCAGGCGCGGTCCTGACCATGCTGGACGGTGCACCCGGTGGCGGCGGTCAGGGCGGCGGCGGTGGACGCGCGCAGCAGGGCGTCAGCGACTGGGGCGCATCGTCGGGCGGCTATGATGATTTTGGCGGCGGCAATAGCGGCGGCGGCTTTGGTGGCGGGCGTTCTTCGGGCGGCGGCGCATCGAGCGGCGGGCGCGGCAGCGCAGGCAGCCCCAATTTCGACAATGATCTGGACGACGAAGTGCCGTTCTGATCGGCGCGAAGCATTTTACAAAAAGGGGCGGTGGAAACCGCCCCTTTTTTTTGTCAGCCGCGTGCCAGTTCTTCGGCTGCGAAGGCGCGAATATGGTCGCGCAGATCATCCCGCTCCAGCGCCAGCGCCAGATTGGCCTCGATATAGCCGGCCTTTGACCCGCAATCGAAGCGGCGACCGTCGAAGGTCACGCCGTGGAAAGGCTGCTTGCCGATCAGCGCGGCCATCGCGTCGGTCAGCTGGATTTCGCCGCCCGCGCCTTTTTCCTGCGTTTCCAATATCTTCATGACATCGGGTTGCAGGATATAGCGGCCCGGCAGGATCAGATTGGACGGTGCGGTCCCGGCGGCGGGTTTTTCGACCAGCCCCTTCACCTCCGTCAGCACGCCATCGCGGACGCCCGGATCGATCACGCCATAGCTTGGCGTCTGTTCCATCGGGATTTCCAGCGCACAGACCAGATTGCCGCCGACCTTGTCATAGGCGTCGACCATCTGCTTCATGCAGCCATTGCCCGGCACGCCCTTCATGAACTCGTCGGGCAGCAGGATCGCGAAAGGCTCGTCGCCGATAATGTCGCGCGCGCACCAGATGGCGTGGCCCAGACCCAGCGATTCCTGCTGGCGCAGGAACACCGCATTGCCCGGTGCCAGTCGCGTCCCTTCCAGTGCGGACAGATCCTTGCCGCGTTCACGCTGCAACGTCTCGCATTCGAAGGCGATATCGAAATAATCCTCGATCGCGCCCTTGCCGCGCCCGGTGACGAAGATCATCTGCTCGATGCCCGCCTCGCGCGCTTCGTCGACCGCATATTGGATCAGTGGACGGTCGACTACCGGCAGCAATTCCTTGGGCACTGATTTGGTTGCTGGCAAAAAGCGTGTGCCCAGCCCAGCGACAGGAAAAACGGCTTTGCGAATCGGCTTATTCAAGATGGACTCCCCTTAACCCCGGCCCCCACGGCCATATATGATTTGCCGCACATGCGAAAAAGGTCAAGCGCGCAGCCAGAATTTCCAGTGTGCGCTGCACCCTATACTGCAAGCAAACGGTTCGCGACCGTTTCCAGATCGCCTATTTCCTGATCAAGTTGCTCGAATGTGACAAACTGATGGATATTTCGTTGATCGCGACAAATAAACCCGCCGGGCTGGGGCTGGTGAAAGCCCTGTATGATCAGCGCACGAAAGCGGTCGATCCGCTGGATGTCGCGCTCGATCGCCGCGATTTCGGTGAGCGCGCTGGCATTGCGCCGGTCGCGCATCGCCACCATCGTGCGCAATTCGGTCATCAGCTTGGCCATGGACGGGCGGGTGCGCGCGCCGACGGTGCGAATATCGCCCATCTTCTCGCGCATCAGGCCGATCTTGGTTTCCAGACTCTGTTCCAGCATAGTCCAGGCGCAGACCAACCGCCCGACCGCGCACAGCAACGCCGCATCCTCCGGCGCATAATCCGACACCGTTTTTCCATTCATATCCGCAACCAGATGTACGCCCACGCCCCATTCTCCTTATTGCCCCCTGTCCTGCGCAGGAGGGAACGGATAGGCCAGAGGGACAGGCGCCATCGCTCGCGGCGGTGGCACGGCACATCGGAAATTGTGCAATATAGGCGGCGAGCCGAAAGCGCTATGGCTTAGAAATCAATCGCTAAACCCTTGCGTTCCCAATCACCGTAGCGGACCGGGCTAAGCTCTTCCTGCTGTTGGGGCAGGCTGTCGATCGGGTCCGGTTGCGGCACCGGCGGGCTTTTCGACAGATGGGCGGGCGGCTGCACATGCGCGGGGCGCTTGCCATTATAATGTCCCATATAGCCGCCTTTCGATTGCGGAGCGCCGCAGCGACGCGCCTGTCCTCAAGCCGTCATTTGGGCGGCGACGCGCCCAAGCGCAAGGGTATGGAGGGGCGGCACGCTTTCTTATCCCTGCAAAATGGCCTAGGCGCGGGCGCATGGCTCAATCTCCCCGCCCCGCTGACGTCCCCGGCCTGCCTGCGCGTCGTTCCGCCCTCAAATTGCTCGACGCCGTCCTGCGGCGCGGCGACCCACTCGAAATCGCGCTGCATGGCGCCTGTCAGGGGCTGGCCGACCGGGCCGACCGGGCGCTGGTCCATGCCATCGCCGCCGAAGTGTTGCGCCATCTGCCCGATCTTGACGCGCTGATCGACGGCGCGACCCGGCTGCCGCTGCCTGATGATGCCAAGGCGCGCATGGTGCTGCGCATCGCGCTGGTGCAGGTGTTGGTGCTGGGCACCGCGCCCCATGCCGCGATCGCCACTGCATTGCCGCTGGTCGATGGCGGGCCGCGCAAGCTGGTCCATGGCGTGTTCGGTACGGTGACGCGCAGCGCGCCGGTGCTGCCCGTGCCGCCGACCCTGCCTGCTGCCGTTGCATACCGCTGGACTGCGCAATGGGGCGCAGCGATGGTGGAGGCCGCCGCGCGCGCCTATGCCATCCGCCCGCCAGTCGATGTCAGCCTGCGCGATACCGCCGCCACCGCCGACTGGGCGACGCAATTGGGCGGCGTCAGCCTGGCCCCCGGGCATGTCCGCCTGCCCGACGGGGCCAATATCCCTGATCTGCCCGGCTTTGCCGACGGGGCGTGGTGGGTGCAGGATGTCGCCGCTTCCTGTCCGGCGCGCTTGTTGGGGGCAGGGGAGGGGCGCCATGCGCTGGACCTGTGCGCCGCGCCGGGTGGCAAGACGATGCAGCTGGCGGCGGCCGGATGGCGCGTCACTGCGATCGATTCTTCGAAAAAGCGGCTAGAGCGTCTGACCGAAAATCTCGCCCGCACCGGCCTGCCCGCCGACGTGGTGCAAGCCGATCTGCGCCAATGGCAGCCGGACGAACCTGTCGACGCCATCCTGCTCGACGCCCCCTGTACCGCGACCGGTATCTATCGCCGTCATCCCGACGTGCTGCACCGCATCGGCCCGCGCCAGGTTGCCGAGTTGGCGGAATTGCAAGGCGAATTGCTCGCCCGTGCCGCCGACTGGCTGAAGCCGAGTGGCGTACTGCTCTACGCCACCTGCTCGCTGGAACAGGCCGAGGGCGAGGAGCAGATCGCCCGTTTCCTTAGCCAGCGCCCGGACTTCGCGCTTGTCCCGGCACAAGCCGATGAATTGCCCGACGGCATGGCCCCCACGCCGCAGGGCTGGCTGCGCACGCTGCCTGACACATTGGCGGATCGCGGCGGCGCGGACGGATTTTTTATCGCGCGTCTTGCCAAGGCGGACAACTAAGCCTTAACCATGAAGCACTTAGGATGACCATTCCTCGTCTGGAAGGTGCGCCGTGCGTCCGATCGAACCTTTGCCCCTGCACCATAGCTGGCCGCTCTACGACCTGCGCGAACATCTCGCCCCGGTGATGCTGGACTCGTCGCTGGCGCGCAACGATGCGGCGCTGGCGGAGCGGGGGCTGGGCCTGTGGCATTGCGACCTGACCGATGACAGCTTGACCTGGACCGCGGGCGTCTATGATATTTTCGGGCTGGAGCGGCATATATCGGTGCCGCGCGCCCTGTCTGTGTCGCTCTATGCCCCGGACTCGCGCGAAGCGATGCAGCGGCTGCGCACCTATGCCATCCGCCACAAGCGCGGCTTCACCCTGGACGTCGATATTCATCAGGCAGACGGCATGGGGCAATGCGCCATGCGGCTGATCGCCGCGCCGGTACTGAACGATGCGCAAGAGGTGATCGGCCTGCACGGCGTCAAGCAAATGCTGCCGCACGGCGCAGCCCGTTCTCACCGGCTCGATCCAACGATTTTCGTTATGTTATAGCGGCTTGGGTGCGCTCCAAGCGCCACCCCCAAATCACCCGTTGCCCTTGGACGGAGGCATAGCTAAGGCGAACGGTTAATGACACCCTCGATCCTCATCTCGCCGTCCATCCTCTCCGCCGACTTCGCCCGCCTGGGTGAGGAGGTACGCGCCATTGACGAAGCGGGCTGCGACTGGATCCATATCGACGTGATGGACGGCCATTTCGTGCCGAACATCACCATCGGCCCGGCGGTGGTCAAGGCATTGCGCCCGCACACGAAAAAGACGTTCGACGTCCATCTGATGATCTCGCCGGTTGATCAATATCTCGACGCCTTTGTGCAGGCGGGCGCGGATATCTTGACCGTCCATCCCGAAGCTGGGCCGCACATCCACCGCTCGATCCAATATATCAAGTCGCTGGGCGTGCAGGCGGGCGTGGTGCTGAACCCCGGCACCCCGGCCAAGATGCTCGATTATCTGATCGACGACGTGGACCTGATCCTGGTCATGAGCGTCAACCCCGGTTTTGGCGGGCAGAGCTTCATCGAAAATCAGCTGCGCAAGATCGAGGCGATCCGCAAGATGATCGACAAGAGCGGGCGCGACATCCGCCTACAGGTCGATGGCGGCATTGATTTTACCACCGCGCCCAAAGCCATTGCCGCCGGGGCCGACGTGCTGGTCGCAGGCACCGCCACCTTCCGCGGCGGGCCAACGGCCTATGCCGATAATATCCGGAAGCTGCGGGGCGGGTGAACGAGGTCCGGCGCATGTCTGCCCGCAAGACGCCCGAAACCGCCGCTCCAGAGAGCAGCGACGACGGTATAGAACAGGGCAAGCGTCTCATCCGCGTCGCGGATGACAAGGGGCTGTCGCTGGCGCAGAGAATCGCCAATCATTTCTATCTGCTCAGCTGGAAAACGCCGATTCACGGCCGCAAGCTGCGCGGCAAATATCCGCTCAAGCTGCTGGCCGTCCCCGATGACGAACTGCCCGGCGACACGCGGGCGGGGCAGGCGATCCGCGCGGGCTATTTCCTGTTTCGCGGCAAGAAGCAGATTATCGACACGCTCGATTTTGCCCGGATCGACCTGGACCCCGCCTTTGCCGATTATCTGCACAGCTTTCGCTGGCTGCGCGATCTGGCCAGCGCCGCCAGTCGTGAACAGGCCGCACCGATCGCCGAAAATGTCATGCGCAAATGGCTCGCCGCTCATGCCGAAACGCCGAGCGAACCGGCCTGGCGCGCCGACAATGCGGGCTGGCGGCTCTTCTTCTGGACCGCTCACGCGCCGCTGATCCTGTCCTCCAGCGATCTGGTCTATCGCTCGCTGGTCCTCAATTGCATCGCCCGCACCGCGCGGCATCTCGATCGCATCGCGGACAAGGCAGCGACGGGCCTGCCGCGCCTTGTCGGCTGGAGCGCGATCGTTGCAGCCTCCATGCTGATGCCCGGTGGCGGCGCGCGCAAATTGTTCGGCGAAGCGGGTTTGAAGCGCGCGATCGACAGCGGCTTCTACCCCGATGGCGGCATCGTCTCGCGGTCCCCGCTGGCGCAGTTGGAGGCGGTGATGGCGCTGTCCATGCTGCGCGCTGTCTATGATGTGCGGCGCGAAACCGCGCCTGCTTTCCTCAATGACGGGCTGACCCGGATCGTCCCGGCGCTGCTGGGCCTGACCCATGGCGATGGCGGCCTTGGCAACTGGCAGGGCGCAGGCGCGATTGATCCCCTGATCGTCAATGCCGTAGTCGCCGCCAGCCGGGTGCGCGCCCGGCCGCTGCGGCAGGCACGCGACTGGGGCTATCAGCGGATCGCGGCAGGCACGACCGTGGTGCAGATCGACGCCGCGCCGCCACCGGTCGCCCGCCTCGCCGACGCAGGCTGCGCCTCGACCGGCGCGATCGAGATTAGCGACGGGGTGCATCGCCTGATCGTCAATTGCGGTGGCGCTGGGCTGGAAGGGGCGTGGATACCGCGCGATCTGGCGCAGGGGCTGCGCACAACTGCCGCGCACAGCACGCTGGTGCTGGACGATTGCAACAGCACCGCGCTTATGCCCGACGGTACGCTGGGGCGCGGCGTGACCGAAGTGGAGCTGAACCGGCAGGAACTGGACAATGGCAGCCGGGTGGACCTGTCCCATGACGGCTATGTCCGTCGCATCGGCTATGTCCACCGCCGCCTGCTGCTGGTCAGCGGCGACGGCAAGGAAATCCGCGGCGAGGATATGCTGACCCCCGCGCAGCGCCGCCGCAAGCCCGCCAAACTACCGGTCCTGCTGCGCTTCCACCTGGCGCCCGGCGTCGAACCGACGCTCACCGCCGACAATCAGGGCGCACTGCTGCGCATCGACATGGGCGCGCTGTGGCAATTCCGCACCGGCACCGGCGTTCTCACGGTAGAAGACAGCCTGTGGGTCGACGGCGACGGTAGGCCGCATCCGACCAGGCAACTGGTCGTGACCAGCGAAGCGCTGCCCGGCGGATCAAGCATTGGGTGGCTGTTCAAGCGGGTAGGGTGAGGATGGTAGTGCGTAACGGAAACGGCCCATTTGATCTGTTTCTCAAGCGGTATCTGATCTTCACTGGAACCCTGTCGGCCATCTTACTGATCGCACCAGGGCTTCTGATTTTCGGCTTGATGCTGATGGTCCTTCCCGGCGTTTTTCTGGCAGTCATGCCAACAGCGTTTCTGTGGGGCGCGATGTTCGCCGCCTTCTACTGGGCGGGCGGCTTCCTGCTGTCGCCATTGCGGGCTGCAATGCTGGCGATCGCGGTCACGGCCGGGCTTGTCTGGGCCATCCCGCAGCCCTCCATCAGCGCGGGCAGGCGACTGGCAGCGAACCATCAACTGACGAATGTGAAACCCGTCGGCCCGATAAAGCCCTTCGGCGATATCCGCATGGAATCCAGCATCCCGGATTATGGCCGTGATCCTTTCAGTTGCGACAGTCGCTGTGTCGCCCTTCTGTTCGAGGATTCAGTGCATAGTGTCACTGTCAACAGTAGCAGAGGCCTATCGTTCGACAATATCCAGCGTGGCGCCGCCCCCTTGTCTCATCTTGCGCAGACCTATCGGCTCAAACCATTGAGTGAATGCCCGGCAAGCCCAACCGTCGATCGCAACTTGAAATCGCCATTTGGCGAAACAGAACAGGACAGATGGAAGCTGGGTCGCCTGCATGAGGAATATCTCGCAAACGACGTGTGTCTTATCGCGGAACCGCCGCTGACTGATTATGATCTGCTTCTGCGGGAGGGCCTGTGGGGGCGTGGATGGGGCGCGGGTAAGCATTCTTGGCTGCTATCCCGCAATCGCATTATACTGGCCTATGTCGAAATCAGGGACCGGTCGCATCGCCCGCTGTTTCGGGCCGCAGATACGGCCGTGGAAATGCCTATCCCCGTGCTGACCATTCTGCCCAATATGGAGCATGTCTTTGATTATCAATGGGAATGGGGTCGGCACTGGATGCCTCGAGAGCTAATAGGCTGTCTCGACTGTTCTTTGGAGAAGATCGACGCGATGCTCCAAGTCCGGCGCAAGCGAGATGACGGCAGGGCTGTATTTTTCCAGCCCACGCGACTAAGGGACCGGCGCAAAGTCGTCCTGCAACCAGAAAGCCTTTCCTCATGACTGATTATCCCATCAAGCGCGCCCTCTTGTCCGTGTCGGACAAGGCTGGCCTTATCGAACTGGGGCAGGCGCTGGGGAAGCATGGGGTGGAACTGGTTTCGACCGGTGGCACGGCCAAGGCGCTGCGCGACGCAGGCCTCACTGTCATGGATATTTCCGACCTTACCGGCTTCCCTGAAATGATGGACGGCCGGGTCAAGACGCTGCATCCCAAGGTGCATGGCGGCCTGCTCGCCGTGCGGAACAACCCGGAGCATATCGCGTCGATGGACGAACATGCCATCGGCGCGATCGACCTGGTGGTGGTCAATCTCTATCCCTTTGCCGCGACCGTGGCCAAGGGTGCCGAGCGCGAAGAGATTATCGAAAATATCGACATTGGCGGCCCGTCTATGGTGCGCTCCGCGGCCAAGAATCATGAGAGCGTGGCGATCGTCACCGATCCGGCCGACTATGCCCGGCTGATCGCGGAAATGGACGCAAAGGGCGGGGCGACCAGCTACGACTTCCGCCGGATGCTCGCGGCCAAGGCTTATGCCGCGACTGCTGCCTATGATTCGATGATCGCCAGCTGGTTCGCCTTCGCCGATCAGGGCGTGATGTTTCCCGAAACGCTGGCCGTTGCCAGCACGCTCTCGACCACGCTGCGCTACGGCGAAAACCCGCACCAGTCCGCCGCCCTCTATCTGCCCACTGGCCCGTCCGCCAATGGCATCGCCCAGGTGAAACAGATCCAGGGCAAGGAACTGTCCTATAATAATTACAACGATGCTGACGCCGCGCTCGAACTGGTCAGCGAATTTCGCGACGGCCCGCCGACCGTCGTCATCGTCAAGCACGCCAACCCGTGCGGCGTGGCGACCGGCGCGACCCTGATCGAGGCCTATGAAGCGGCGCTCGCCTGCGACAGCGTATCGGCGTTCGGCGGCATCATCGCCGTCAACCGCCCGCTCGACGGGCCGACTGCCGAAGCGATCAGCGGAATCTTCACCGAGGTCGTCGCCGCACCCGACGCCGATGATGCGGCCCGCGCCATCTTTGCCAAGAAGAAGAATCTCCGCCTGCTGCTGACCGGCGACCTGCCCGATCCTGCGCGCCCCGGCCTTCAGCTCAAGACGATCGCAGGCGGTGTGCTGGTGCAGAGCCGCGACAATGGCCGGATCAGCCGAGACGCGCTCAAAGTCGTGACCAAAAGGGAACCGACGAGCCAAGAACTGGCCGACTGCCTTTTCGCCTGGACCGTCGCCAAGCATGTCAAGTCCAACGCCATCGTCTATGCCAAAGGTGGTAGCACCGCGGGCGTGGGCGCTGGCCAGATGAACCGCCTCGAATCCGCGCGCATTGCGGCATGGAAAGCCAAGGATGCCGCCGAAAAGGCTGGCTGGAGCGAACCCCGCACCATCGGCTCAGCCGTCGCCTCCGATGCCTTCTTCCCCTTCGCGGACGGCCTGCTGGCAGCGGTCGAGGCAGGCGCGACGGCGGTGATCCAGCCCGGCGGCTCGATCCGCGATGATGAAGTCATTGCCGCCGCCGACGAAGCGGGGCTCGCCATGGTGTTCACCGGGATGCGCCACTTCCGGCATTAATCCTCCGCGGGTGCGAAGCAAAAGCCTTCGCACCCGCAAAATAACGGTTTTCTGCCACTTTTTATCAACTGGCCTCTTTTCAACAACGGCCTGTGCGCTTATTTAGAGCGCGACCCTACTTCCACGTCAGACGTGGGGCGGACAATCAGAAAAACATGTTCGACAGGAGAAACAGGATGACTGCAAAGACGCTGGTGGCGCTGGCCGCCACGATGGCGCTAGCGCTGCCCGGTGTGGCAAGTGCGGGCAATGACAATATGGACGTGATCGTTGATGGCCGTTCGGGTACGGAAACCCGTTCGATCGCAGTATCGGTCGCTGACCTCAACCTGGCCAGCACTGCCGGTCTGCGTCGCGCAGACTATCGCGTCGTTCGCGCCGCCAAGCAGGTCTGCGGTTTCGTCAACGGTTCGATCATCCCGGTGAGCGACGATTATCGCAATTGCTTTGGTGAGGCGCTCAACGGCGCGCGCACCGACCTCAACGCCATGGCACAGCGCCAGGGTTAAGCGTCTGCCCGGTTCCCCTCACGAAGGGGACTGCAGGGGGCCGTTCCGCGCTGCGGGACGGCCCTTTGTCATGTGCCTCGTTTCGCGTGCGATCCTTACCGAGCGTTAACCAGTCCTTAGAATATTTCCTTCACTCCCATGGCGACGAAAGACCATCCGGGGGAATTGCCTGTCATGCCGCGTATCGATCAAAGCGTGGACGTCGCCATCATCGGCGCAGGCCCGGCGGGCCTGACTGCGGCCTATCTGCTGACCAAGCAGGGCTATAATGTCGCGGTGATCGAGAAAGACCCGGTCTATGTCGGCGGCATCAGCCGGACAGTCGAATTGGATGGCTTCCGCTTCGACATTGGCGGGCATCGCTTCTTTTCCAAATCGCAGCAGGTCGTTGACCTGTGGAATGAAATCCTGCCCGATGACTTCATCCAGCGTCCCCGGATGAGTCGCATCTATTATGAGGGCAAATTCTACAGCTATCCGCTCCGCGCGTTCGAAGCGCTGTGGAATCTGGGCGTCTGGCGCTCGACGCTGTGCATGGCCAGCTTTGCCAAGGCGAAGCTGCTGCCCAACCGCAATGTGCGCTCCTTTCAGGATTGGACCGTCAATGCGTTCGGTCACAAGCTGTTCTCCATATTCTTCAAAACCTATACCGAGAAGGTGTGGGGGATGCCGTGCGATGAAATGTCTGCGGACTGGGCGGCGCAGCGGATCAAGGGCCTGTCGCTATGGGGCGCGGTCACCGACGGGCTGAAACGCTCGCTCGGCCTCAACAAGAAGCCCAATGACGGCATGGCGACCAAGACGCTGCTCGAAACCTTCCGCTATCCCCGGCTTGGCCCCGGCATGATGTGGGAAAAGGCGCGCGACCATGTGGTCGATGGCGGCAATCAGGTGCTGATGGCGCACAGCTTCAAGCGGCTGGAGCAGGACCAAGGGACGAACCGCTGGCGGCTGGTGGCGCAGGGGCCGGAGGGCGAGGTCATCATCAACGCTGCTCATGTCATTTCGTCCGCCCCCATGCGCGAACTGGCAGGCCGCATCCATCCGTTGCCCGCGACGCTGCCCGAAGCCATGGACCTTAAGTATCGCGACTTCCTGACCGTGGCGCTGATGGTGAAGGGGGAGGATATTTTCCCCGACAACTGGATCTATATTCACGACAGCAAGGTGCAGGTCGGCCGCATCCAGAATTTCCGCAGCTGGTCGCCCGAAATGGTGCCGGACCCGACGCTGGCCTGTGTGGGCCTGGAATATTTCTGCTTCGAAGGTGATGGCCTGTGGGCCTCGTCCGACGCTGATCTGGTCGCGCTGGCGACGAAGGAAATGGCACTGCTGGGCCTCTGCAACCCCGATGATGTCGTGGGCGGCGCGGTCGTGCGGCAGGAAAAGGCCTATCCGGTCTATGACGACGCCTATGCCGCCAATGTGCTGGCGATGCGCACCGAACTGGAGGCCCGCTATCCCACGCTGCACATGGTCGGGCGCAACGGGATGCACCGCTATAATAATCAGGACCATGCGATGATGACGGCGATGCTGACGGTGCGTAACATCGTCGCGGGCGCGCGCGTGCATGACGTCTGGTCGGTCAATGAAGATGCCGAATATCATGAGGCCGGCGACGAGGGCCAAATTGATGGGGCTGATGCCGACGCGCAGGCAGCCCTCGCCAGCACCCGCGCCGTGCCGTCCCGCCTGAAGGCCGCCTGACCCGGTGCGCGTCCTGATGGCGCTGGTCGCGCGGCTGATGTTCGCCCGCTATCTGCTGGCCAGCATCTGCGCGCTGTCGAGCGACATGGCGCTTTTCCTGATGCTCGACCATTTGGGTGCGGCCCCGATGCTGGCGGCCTTTGGCGGCTATGCCATCGGCTTGGTCGTCCACTGGACGATCAGCATCCGCTTCGTATTCGATACCGGCACCGGTCCCACCCATGCGCAGCGCGCGGGTTTTGTGGCCAGCGCACTGCTGGGCATGGGCATTACGCTTGCCATGGTCGGCGGGCTGAGCCTGATCGGCGTTGCGCCGACGATCGCCAAATTGCTATCCGTTCCGGTCAGCTTCCTCACCGTTTATGCGATCCGCAAGTATGGCGTCTTTGCCCGCGCCTGACCTGCGTCGGGGGGCGCTGTTGGCGCTTCTCGCCTGGCTGCTATGCAGCGCGGCGATGCTGTGGCTGTTCCACGGTGATTTCGCCACGCTCGGTTTCCGTGATCCCGATGACGCGATGCGATTGGCGCAGGTGCGCGACTGGATCGGCGGACAGGCTTTCTGGGATGTCAGCCAGCACCGGGTGAACCCGCCCACCGGCGGCCCGATGCACTGGTCGCGGATCGTCGACATGCTGATCGCCGCGCTGATCCTGCTGCTGCGCCCGTTGCTGGGTATGGCGACGGCGGAGCTGGTCGCTTGCGCGATTGTGCCGCTGCTGCTGCTGGGTGGGCTGACGATGGCCTTCTTCATTGCGGCGAAGCGGATTGCCGGGGCGGGGATTGCACTGCTCGCGGTCGCATTGCTGCTGACCGCACCGTCTATCCTCGTCCAGTTCACGCCGTTGCGGATCGATCATCATGGCTGGCAGATCATGGCGGCGGCTCTGGCGCTGTGCGGCGCGATGGACGCCCGCGCGGCGCGCGGCGGCATCGTTGCGGGGCTGGCGCTGGCACTCTGGCTTCAGATTTCGAGCGAAGGCTTGCCCTATGCCGCGCTGTTTGTCGCAATCTTTGCCCTGCGCCACTGGATCGACCGGGCAGAAACGCCGCGCTATGTCGGTTTCACTGTCGCCCTCGGCGCAGCGGCGCTGATACCGCTCATGTTGTTGCGTGGTCCCGCTGCGGTTTTGGCGCGTCACTGCGACTCCCTCTCGTTCGTTTATGTCTGGCCCTTGGTAGCATTGGCCGTTGCAACGCTTCTGGCTACGCGCTTGATCGGCCCGTCCTCTCCATTGCGCCGTTTCCTGATCGCTGCACTTGGCGGCGGTGCGGCGTTGGCGACCTTCGCGCTGACCGGCGGGCCATGCCTGTCAGGCGATCCCTTCGCGGCGCTGGGACCGCTGGCCTATAAGCTCTGGTATTTGCAGGTCATGGAAGGGCGGCCAATCTGGGAACAGAGCCGGTCGATGGCAGGCGTCATCCTGCTGCCCACGCTACTGGGCCTGATCGCCACATTGCTGGCAGCGCGCGGTGCATGCGGCCCGGCGCGGATGCGCTGGTTGACACTGGCGTTGCTGCTGACCGGTGCCATGCTGGTTGCGATCATGGTGATGCGCGCGGTGTCGGTAGCGCATCTGCTGGCGCTTCCCGGTACCGCCTGGCTGCTCATCGCCTTGTTCCGCCGAGTACAGGCGTCTGCCAGCGCCATCGCGCGGATATTCGGATCGGTCGCGCTGGTGCTGCTGACCCCGGCTGGCCTGTGCGCGCTGTGGGTCGCGATCGCCGCCACGCCCGAACCGGCGAAGAAAGCCAGCGCCAATTGTCGCGCGGCCAGCGTGTTGGCACCGTTGCGTACCCTGCCGACTGCGACCCTGTTCGCGCCGATTGATCTAGGCCCGGACATTCTCGTCCAGACCAGCCACAGCGTTATCGGCACTGCCCATCATCGCAATGCGGCGGGCATCACTGCGGTGATCGAAGGCTTTGTCGATGCACCCGATCAAGCCCGCGCCGTCATCGGCATGACCAGCGCGCGCTATGTCGTGACCTGCGACGGCCTCAGCGAATATCGCCTCTATGGACAAGCCAACCGCAAGGGCCTCGCCGCCCAACTGGCGCGCGGCGCGACGCCAAACTGGCTGGAACCGCTCCCCACCAAAGGCCCGCTCAAAATCTACCGGATCAGGTCGCCACGAAGCTGAGCGCTACCCCGTTCATGCAATAGCGCAGCCCGGTTGGCTTGGGGCCATCGTCGAATACATGGCCCAGATGCCCGCCGCAGCGCGCGCAATGGACTTCGGTGCGGGGATAGCCCAGGTCGAAGTCGCGGCTGGTGCCGACCGCCTTGGGCAGCGGCGCATAGAAGCTCGGCCAGCCGGTGCCGCTGTCGAACTTGGTCTTGGAACTGAACAATTTTTGCCCACACCCGGCGCAGGCGAAAATCCCGGTCCGATGCTCCTTGTTCAGCGGACTGGTGAAGGGATGCTCGGTCGCCTGCTTGCGCAGCACATTATAGGCGAGCGGGGAGAGTCGCTTGCGCCACTCCGCATCGCTCAGCGCAAAAGGATAGGCGGCCTCCGCCCGATCAAGGCCCAGCCGCCACCAGCCCAGCGCCGCCGCGCCGGTCGCCACACCACTCAGGAAAAGTCTCCGGTTCATGACATCCTTGAACACCCTTCAGCCTGTCGTGTTCCTGAACAGATTTTTCCACCAGCGCCCGCCCGACTGCATGACATGGCGGCGGAACAGCAGCACGCCGACCCGGATGATCAGCGCTACGAACGCTGCCTGCCACAGCAGCGCGAGCAGATGGGGCCACAGCACATCATCCTGCGCCGCGCGCGCGATCATGGCGAAGGGCGAACTGAACGGGAATATCGTTGCGGCCACTTCTGCAGGTGATCCCATATGGTCGACGGCGTAGCTGGCAAAGAAGAAGATCAGCATCTGTCCCATGGTCACGGGCATGTTCAGCGTCTGCACCTCCCGCACCGTCGCCGCCTGCGCGCCGATCCCCAGGAATAGCGATCCCAGCAGCGTATAGGCCATGGCGAAATATAGCACGGCGAGGATCAGGAAGATCGGCCAGCCCACCGCTGGCGCAGGCAGGCCCGACGCGGACCCGTGCAGCGCCAGGAAGATCGCAAAGGCCGTACCGCCCCAGAAAGCGATGCCGACAAAGCTCATCGCCAGCATCGCCATCAGCTTGCCGAGGAAAATCGCATCGATCGGCACGGCGGCAGCTAATATCTCGATGATCTTGTTGGTCTTTTCCTCGACCAGATTGGAGAGGATCATGCCCGCCAGCAGGATCGTCAGGAAGAACATGACGACCTGCGCCACTCTGCCGATCAGCAACCGCGCCTGCGCCTGTGCGCCCAGGCTCGTGGCGACCTCCTGCCGTTCCACCTGCACCAGCCGCAGCGTATGTTCGGCCTGCGCCGCGCTGGCGATCAGGCTGAGATCGCCCTGCATCTTGTCGAGATCGTCGGGCTTGCCGGTCAAGATCGGGTGCGCCACCGAGCCCGAAAGGATCGCCACCACCGCCGAATCGGCCCGCGCCAGTTGCTCGCGCGGGGCAGGCGTCAGCGGCACCCGCCGCAACCGGACCAGCGCCTGATCCCCCATCCTTTCGGTCAGACGCTGGTGCGCCCGTTCCAGCCGCGCGGTTTCGCTCGCGGGCATGGCGATGCCGACCATAGGTCGCAGGTCGGTGCTGGAAATCTTCTCACCCAGGCCGCCAAAGGCCATGCCGATCAGAATTGGCAGCAATGGTCCCAGCAGAAACAGGATGAAGGTGCGCGACAGCACCACCGCGGTAAAATCCCGCCGGGCGATGACCAGAGCGGCGCGTAGCATCTCTCTCATGCGTCCTGCTCCCGCGCCTGCGCTTCTTCCATCTGGCGTGCGGTCGCTTCTCCGGCGATGGCGACGAAGGCGTCGTGGAGCCCCGGCCGTTCGATCGACAGGCTCTCAATCCCGGCGTGCCCACGCAGCAATGCGTGCAGCAGCGGCTCGATCCCGTCGTCGGGCAGGGCGAAATGCCACGCGCCATCCTCCACCACCGTATCGGCGGGCAAAGCGCGCCGCCACGCCCCGTCGCTGGCTTTGGTGCGCAGCCGCACCTGCGGGCGCAGCCGATCGCGCGCGTCGGCCACCGTCCCCTCGAACCGGATGCGTCCGCCCGCAACGATGGCGATCCGCTCGCACAGGCGTTCGGCATGGGCGATGACATGGGTGGAAAAGAGGATGGTGACGCCCCGCCGCGCCTGCTCGCGGATCAGCGCCTCCAGCTTCTCCTGGTTGATCGCGTCCAGCCCGGAAAAAGGCTCGTCCAGTACGATCAGCCGGGGTTCGTGGATTATCGTCCCGAACAGTTGCACTGTCTGCGCCATGCCCTTGGACAGCTGGCGGATCGGCTTGTCGATCGCCCCGCCCATGCCATGCCCCTCCAGCATCGCCCGCGCCCGTTCGCGCCCTTGTTTCAGCGGCAAGCCCCGCAATGCGCCCATGAAGGCAATCGCCTCAAACGCCTTCATCGACGGATAGAGCCCGCGCTCCTCCGGCAGATAGCCCACCTGTCGCGCCATCCGCAGCGGCGCGGCGTCGCCCAGCAGCGACCGCACCCCCTCGTCCGGGTCGATGATGCCCAGCAACGTGCGGAGCAGCGTGGTCTTGCCCGCGCCATTCGGCCCCAGCACGCCATAGATCGACCCGGCAGGCACGGCGATGTCGACGCCGTCGACCGCGCGGAAGCTGCCGAATGTCTTGACAAGGCTATGGCCTTCGAGCGCATAGCGGAGGGGCGGGGCCGGAGTGTCGCCGTTCATCCGCTCCTGATAGTGTCCCCCCATGCCAACGCAAATGGAAAGCTTGGAAACCCGCCTGAAGGTACAGGCCGCGTCGCTGGGCTTCGCCGCCTGCGCCATCGCGCCCGCCGACGTGGCCCCCCAGGCCGGGCAGCGGCTGGGCGAATGGCTGGACGCAGGCCATCATGGCGACATGCTGTGGATGGCCGAGCGCGCCGGACAACGCGTATCGCCACACGGCCTGTGGCCCGACGTGCGCAGCGTCGTGATGCTGGGGATGAGCTATGCGCCGGGGCGCGATCCGCTGGCGCTGGCGGACGTGCCGGACCGCGCGCGCATCTCGGTCTATGCGCAGGGCAAAGACTATCATGATGTCGTCAAAAAGGGGTTGAAGGCACTGGCCCGCTGGCTGGTGGAGCAGCAGCCCGGCGCGCTCAAAGTTTTTGTCGATACCGCCCCAGTCATGGAAAAGCCGCTGGCGCAGGGGGCCGGGCTGGGCTGGCAGGGCAAGCATAGCAATCTGGTCAGCCGCCAGCATGGCAGCTGGCTGTTCCTGGGCGCGATCTACACCGAAATCGCGCTGCAACCCGACCCGCCGGAGATCGACCATTGCGGCAACTGCACCGCCTGCCAGACCGCCTGCCCAACCGACGCCTTCCCGTCGCCCTATGTCGTGGACGCACGGCGCTGCATTTCCTATCTGACGATCGAGCATAAGGGGCCGATCCCGCACGATCTGCGGGAAGGCATCGGCAACCGTATCTATGGCTGCGACGATTGCCTGGCGGTCTGCCCCTGGAACAAATTTGCGGACGCGGCTGCGGCCAACAAGGCATTCATAGGCCGCGCCGAACTCGCCGCCCCCGCCATCGCCGACCTGCTGGCGCTGGACGACGCCGCGTTTCGCGAAATCTTCTCCGGCTCCCCGATCAAACGGATAGGCCGCAACCGGATGGTGCGGAATGCGGCGATTGCGGCGGGGAATAGCGGCGACGCGCGCCTGCTGGGACGATTACAGACGCTGGCTGGCGATGATGATTCGGTCGTGGCGGAAGCGGCTGCATGGGCGATCAAAAGGCTGTCCGCCTAACGCGCCCGCAACGCCGTCGCGCAGGCCGCCGGATCGACGTCGCTGCCAGCGGGCGAGCGCGCATCCACATGAGTAACAACGGGCTCCTTGCCGCGTGCCGGGGCATAGAGATAGGTGTCGAGGACGCAGCGGCCATTGGCAAATTGCAGCTTGCGCACCGTCGTTTCGCGAATGTCGAGCCGGGGCGTTCCGAACATCTGGGTCAGCGCGCGCGCATCTGCGCCCATCAGCGGGCCGGGCTTGCCGAAGGCGCTGGCCGGGGGACCGGCGGGCGGCGGCGCGATCCCGGTTTGCGGCACCACGCCGCCTGCACCACAGGCGGCAAGCGGCAGCGCCAGCAGCGCGATCAGGGCAGGGCGGGGGGCGTTCATACAGGCTTCCTTCTGACGCCGTGCAGCATGTGGACCGCCATAGCCGCGCTCCAGATCGGCGCAAGCAGGTTGACCAGGGGAACAAGGAACAGAAGCGCCGAAGCGAGACCCAGAAGCCACCGGCTGCCACGCGGGATCGGCGGATGACCCGGATGGCGCGGCTCGACCATGTCGGCCAGATCGCGGCCCAGCAGATAGGCGTTGAGCGCGAGAAACAGCCCGATCGTTCCCACCCCCGTCACCAGCAGCGCGATGTAAGCGGGCAACGCCAGCAGGTTCCAGCCGATCGTCCGCGCGACCGACGCCAGCGCATAGCGGATGCTGCGTGCCAGCCCGACCGGGCGCGCGTCCGCCGCTGCATCCGGGTAGCGATCCGCCTCTACCGCTGCGATAATGTCGTCGGCGAACAGGCCCATCATTGCCATCGCGGTCGCGCGGAACAGCAGCCAGCCTGCCGCGACAACGATCAGCGCGGTCGCCGCCGCCTCCGCCATGCCACCGCCGCCCCAGCCATAATGGAGGCGCAGCGCATGGACCCCCGCCCACAGCCCCACCGCCAGCAGGGCAAAGACCAGAAGTGTCAGCAGCAATGTCTTGACCAGCAACCGCCGGGCGGCAGCGTGGAAGATCAACGGGAAGGCGCGCAGCGCGGCGGTCAGGACCATCGGGTCATTATCCGGCCTGCCGCGACGCCCGTCAATCGCGCGCTGTTGCATGGGCGCACGCGCGCCGATAGAGACGGCAGCCTGACATTCCCCGCACCATAAGGATTTTGCGTGACCGCTTCCGCTCCAGTTTCGGCCCCGACGCTTGACGTCGTCGCCATCGGCAACGCCATTGTCGATGTCCTCGCGCGCAGCGATGACGCCTTCCTTGCCGAACATGCGCTGACCAAAGGCGGGATGCAGCTGATCGACGCCAAAATGGCGGAAACCCTCTATGCCGACATGCCCCAGGCCAAGGAAATCAGCGGCGGATCGGCCGCCAACACGCTGGCGGGCCTCGCCGCGCTGGGCAAGACATGCGGCTTTATCGGCCAGGTGAATGACGATCAGCTGGGCGCAGTGTTCGCCCATGACGTGCATGCGATCGGCATCCGTTTCGACACGCCCGCCATGACCGGCGACGTGCCGACTGCCCGCTGCCTGATCCTCGTCACGCCAGATGCGCAGCGGACGATGAACACATTTCTGGGTGCCTCGCAATTTCTGCCGGAGGCCGCGCTGGACCTGGATATGATCCGCTCGGCCGGCATCCTTTATCTCGAAGGCTATTTGTGGGATCCGGAGCAGCCGCGGGCGGCGATGCGGGCGGCGATTGACGCGGCGCGGGGGGCGGGGCGCAAGGTCGCCTTCACCCTGTCCGACAATTTCGTGATCGACCGCCACCGCGCCGATTTCATCGACCTGATCGACCATGGCCAGATCGACATCCTCTTTTCCAATGAGGGCGAAATCCAGTCGCTGGCGCAGATTGATGATTTCGACAAGGCCGTGGCGGCGATTGCGGCCAAGGTGCCGGTGCTGGTCTCGACCCGCAGTGAAAAGGGCGCGGTGGCGATCGTCGATGGCGTGCGTTACGAAGCACCTGCTGCGCAGGTCACGCAGATTATCGACACGACCGGTGCTGGCGACCTGTTCGCCGCCGGCTTCCTGGCCGCCCATATCGATGGCCGCAGCGTGGCCGATTGCCTGGCACTGGGCGCAGCGGCGGCGGCCGAGGTGATTTCCCACTGGGGCGCACGGCCGGAGGATGATCTGGGCGTGATCCGCGACAGGCTGTTCGCCTGATCAGTCCGCTTTCTGCTTGCGGAACAGGGTGCGGTCATCGGGGCCAAAGCCCCAGCGCCAGATGACCACGCCATAAGCGCCCAATATCGCCCAGACGCCGACGACCAGCTCGACCCATTCGAGCCGCGGCGGCAGGGCGACAAAGGCGGAACCGACGATGCAGGCGACGCCCGCCGCACTCAGCAACGGCCAGCGCCAGGCGTTGACCGGCGCATCGAGCAGGCGGGACAGCAACCGCGCCTTGACAAAGGCACCGATCGCCAGCGCCAGACACAGGGCGAGGGCGGGCGCTGCGGCCACCGCCATGACCGGCAGATCGAGCTGGCGGGCGAGCAGGATCAGCGCGAAGCTGAAAGCGGCCTGGCAGCCGATCATGCCGAGCGAGATCATTAGGTTGCGGTGGCGGGCGATATAGACGAGCGCCGATTCGCTGACGACCGCGGTCGCAGCGATCACTTCGGCCATCAGCAGGAAGGCAAGCGCCCCGGTGCCGCTGACGAAATGCGGGCCGACCAGCCCCATCACCGCTTCGCCCGGGATGCCCAGCGCCAGCGCGATCCCCGCCTGCGCCGCGATGATCCAGAAACCGACCTGGCTGACCTGCCGCGCAATCGCGGCCATATTCCCCTCCGCCAGATTGCGGGTGATGACCGGACCCAATATCGGGTCGAAGCTGGTCTTGAGCTTTTGCGGCAGCGAGGCGACCTGCTGCGCGATATAATAGATGCCGATCACCGCCGGGCTGACGAACAGACCCAATATCGCCATGTCCAGCCGCCGCGATCCCCATTCCACCCCGTCGGCGGCCGCCAGCGGCAGGTTGCGCCGCGCCAGCCGCCAGAGCCGCCCGGCATCGGGCCGCCAGCCGACCGGCAGGCCATAATGGCGCGCCATCGGGATGATCGAGGCGATGAAGGCGGCGATCATCGACACGGCATAGGACAGGATCAACCCGTCGCGGGTCGAATAAAAGGAAAAGGCGAAGGCGCCGATGCTGATCGCCCAGGGTTCGATGATCGAGCGCGCCCGCACCGTCGCGCCGACATCGAATTTATAGGCGCAGGCGGCCAGCGCCACGTCCGACCCGGCGACCGCAATGACGATCAGCGCCAGCAGCCGGTCTAGGCCATTGATGCCGCTATTGGGAAACATCGCCTGGGGAAAGGCGACCAGCAGGCCTGCGCCGAGCAGCGCGGCGATCATCGTCACCAGCATCGCGTCGGTCACGACATGAGCGTGGGGTCGTTCGGTTTGGCTGAGCGCACCCGCCAGCCCGCGTTTCAGGCCAAGCGTCGCCAATTGCGCGACAAATTCGACAACCAGCACGGCATAGGCGAAGCGACCCAGCGTTTCGGCCCCATAGACCCGGCCCGCGATGAACAGGAAGGGCAGCCGTGCCGCCAGGCGAAGAAGGAAACCGAACACATTGGTCCGCCCGCCCTTGGCCAAGGCGGCGATGTCATCCTCGTCCTTCGACGCAGGAAGCTGCGCGGTCAATCGACTCCCCTCTGTCGTCCCGTCTGATGACTGGAATGTAGCCATGATGGTGCTGACGCGCGACGGCTTATTCGGGCCGCAACGGACGCGCGAGCAGCGCGTCGATCACGGTGCCGAGCGGCATGGCATCGGCCAGCAAGGCGCACACCGCTTCGACCACCGGCATTTCCACCCCCGCCGCGCGCGCGGCATCGCGCAGCACCGGGGCGGTAAACGCGCCTTCGGCCACGGTGCGGCGGTTGGATAGCAGGTCAGCAGCGCTGCGTCCTTCGCCCAGACCCTGGCCCAGCGAAAAGTTGCGGGAATTGGTGGACGAACAGGTCAGCACCAGATCGCCCAGCCCCGACAGCCCGGCCAGCGTTTCTACCCTTGCGCCGCGCGCCAAGCCAAAGCGCGTCATTTCGGCAAAGCCCCGGCTGATCAGCGCCGCGCGGGCATTAAGGCCCAGCCCCGCGCCGTCCGCCACGCCGCACGCGATCGCCAGTACATTCTTGACCGCGCCACCGATTTCCGCGCCGGTGACATCGTCGGACAGATAGGGGCGGAAAGCGGGGCGGGCGATCCGCGCCGCCAGTTGCGCGCCCAATACGGCATCATCGCACGCCAGCGTGATCGCGGTCGGCAATCCCCTGGCCACTTCATGGGCGAAGGTTGGGCCGGACAGGACGGCGATGGGCGATGTCGGCTGCGCTGCACGCGCCACTTCCCCCATCAGCAGGCCGGTGCCCGCCTCTATCCCCTTGGAACAGAGGATCAGCGGCACACCGGCGGGGGCCTGGGCCACAACGCTCCGCAAATGCTGGGCCGGGCTGACCACCAGCAGCATGTCGCAGTCGCCAAGGTCGGCCATCGCACCGGTCCCACGAATGGACGGGGCCAGTGCGATGCCGGGCAGATAGAGCGGGTTCTCCCGCGCCCCGTTGATCGCATCGACGACATCGCTTTCCAGCGCCCAGAGCGTCACGGCCTGCCCGTCGGCAGCCAGCAATTGCGCCAGCGCCGTGCCCCATGCACCCGCCCCGATGACTCCAGCCTTCATGCTTTCACTCCGGCGCCGCGCGCCTTTTCCGCCGCCGGATCGAGCGGCCAGCGCGGCCGGGCGGGAACGGTCAGGTCATCGATCAGTCCCACGGCAAAGCGCTCCGCCCCGGCCCAGGCGATCATGGCCGCATTATCGGTGCAGAGCCATAGTGGCGGTGCGACAAAGGGCAGGCCATGGTCTGCCGCCAGCTTTTCGAGCGCCCCCCGGATCGCCTGATTGGCCGCGACGCCACCGGCCACGACCAGAGCGGTGATTCCGTCCGCCTGCCCCAGTGCGCGGCGGGTGCGGTCGATCAGGCAGTCGATCACGGCCTGCTGGAAACTGGCGGCGATGTCCTGCGTCGAATAATGGCCGGACTGGACCGCGCGCATGACCGCGCTTTTAAGGCCGGCGAAGGAGAAATGCGGTTCCGCCGTGCCGAGCAGCGGGCGGGGCAGGGGAACGGCGTTGGGATCGCCCTGTGCTGCGGCCTTTTCCACCTGCGGGCCGCCGGGATAGCCAAGGCCCAGCATTTTGGCGGTCTTGTCGAAGGCTTCGCCCGCTGCATCGTCGATGGTGGTGGCCAGCCGCGCATAGTCGCCGGGACCGCGGACCAGCAAAATCTGGCAATGGCCGCCCGACACCAGCAGCAGCATATAGGGAAATTCCAGCGTCCGGTCGGACAGGCGCGGCGAGAGGGCGTGACCCTCCAGATGGTTGACCGCGATCAGCGGCTTGCCCGCCGCATGCGCCAGCGCCTTGGCGGTCACCAGACCCACCATCACCCCGCCGATCAGGCCCGGCCCGGCGGTCGCGGCGATCACATCGACCTGATCGAGCGTCATCTCCGCATCCGCCAGCGCGGCTTCGATCAGAGGGCTGAGCGCCTCAACATGGGCGCGGGCGGCGATTTCGGGGACGACGCCGCCATAGGGCCGGTGGGCTTCCTCCTGGGTGGCGAGGCGATGCGCAAGAATCTGGCCGTCGGCCGTCACCAGCGCCGCTGCGGTTTCATCGCAGCTCGATTCCAGGCCAAGGATGATTGTCATTGTCGCTTCCATCTAATGCCCGTGGTCATTAGAGCAAGCCGCATATGATTTTGTCCGAACGACCGTTGCGCCTCGGCACCAGGGGTTCGCCCCTTGCGCTGGCCCAGGCCCGCATGACCGCCCGCGCCTTGTGCGATGCCCATGGCTGGCCCGATAGCGCCGTGGCGATCGTCACCGTCCAGACCAGTGGCGACCGGATACAGGACCGCGCGCTGGCCGAGATCGGCGGGAAGGCGCTGTGGACCAAGGAACTGGACCGGGCGCTGGTCGAGGGCGAGATTGATTTTGCGGTCCATAGCATGAAGGATGTGGAGACGCTGCGCCCCGCCGCGTTCCGTATCGCCGCTATGCTGCCGCGCGCTGATGTGCGTGACCGGCTGGTGGGAGCCGACAGTTTCGATGCGCTGCCCGCCAATCCGGTCGTCGGCACCAGCTCGCCGCGCCGCGCCGCGCAGGTGACGCGCTTGCGGCCCGATGCCACCATCCCCCTGTTCCGGGGCAATGTCGCGACGCGCCTCGCCAAGCTGGCGGCGGGTGAGGTCCATGCGACCCTGCTGGCGGCTGCGGGGCTGGACCGACTGGGGCAGAGCGATGTCGGTGTTACGATTCCCATCGACATGATGTTGCCTGCGCCCTCGCAGGGGGCGGTCGGGATAGAGGCGCGGGCGGACAATGAGGCGGTGCTGGCGGCGCTGGCGGCGATCAGTGATGCTGACACGTTCGATTGCGTCATGGCCGAGCGCAACGTGCTGATGGGGCTAGGCGGCACCTGCCATTCACCGATCGCAGCGCTGGCGCTGGTGGACGGCGACCGGCTGCACCTGCGCGCGGAGATTATCAGTCCGAACGGGCAGGAAACGGTGAGCGAGGACGCCATTATCGACCGGCAGGATTGCGACGCGGCGCAGGCAATGGGTCGTGCGCTGCTGGACCGGGCAAGTCCGGCGCTACGGTCCTTGTTCGAGGCGTGAGGCGGGTTCTCATCCTGCGGCCCGAACCGGGGGCGGGCAGGACGGCGCAGGCCGTGGCGCGGCTGGGTCTGGAGGCGGTGGTGCATCCCCTGTTCGCGCCGCAGGCATTGGAGTGGACAGCGCCGCTGGCCGGGGATTTCGACGCGCTGCTGATGACCAGCGCCCATGCGGTGCGGCTCGCGGGACCAGCGCTTACGGCCTATCGCAAGTTGCCCGCTTATGCCGTCGGCAGCGCGACGGCCGCGGCTGTGCAGGCGCAGGGATTTGACCGCGTGGTCGCGGGCGATGGCAACGCCAGCGCCATCGCGGCACAGATCGCAACTGACGGTCATCGCGCCGTGCTGCATCTGGCAGGCACGACGGTGGCGCCGATGGAGGCGGGACCGCTGCATGTCACGCGGATCGCCGTTTACAGCATGACCAGCCTGCCGCCTGATTCGGCCCTGTTGCATGACGCTGTGCCGGGAACAGTGCTGCTTGTCCATTCGCCCCGTGCGGGGGAGCGGCTGGCGGCGCAAGTCCCCATGGCGGCGCGGGCCGGATTGCATATCGTCGCTATCAGTACGGCGACACTGGCAGCGTGCGGAACGGGCTGGGCCAGCGCACAAGCGCCGGACCAGCCACGCGATGACGACATGCTGGCCCTTGTGCGTGGTTTGTGCGAATGACGGGTGGAATGACAGGCAAAGGGGGCAGCATGAGCGACGAGGACGGCCTTGGCAGCATGACCCCGACCCCGCCTCTTGCACGGCGGCGCAGCATGGTGCCGCTGCTGATCCTGATCCTCCTGGCCTTTGTCGTAGGGGTTGGCGTCACTGTCTGGGCTTGGCCGCAGATCCAGCGCCGCTGGGGCGATCCGCAGCCGCAAGCGGCGAGCGTGGCCCCGCTGCTCAGCAGCAATCCCGCACCTACGCTTGCGCAGCGTCCGCTCACCGCTGACGCTGCGCAGATGCTGGATGCGCAGGTGGTGCAGCTGGAGGAGCGGCTGACCCGCATCACCGTGGAGGCGCAGGCAGCGTCCGGCAATGCCGCGCGGGCCGAAGGGCTACTGGTCGCCTTCGCCGCGCGCCGCGCGCTCGATAGCGGCGCGCCGCTCGGCTATGTCGAGGGACAGTTGCGACTGCGCTTTGGCCAGGCCCAGCCGCGCGCGGTCGCGACCATCATCAATGCCGCGCGTGAGCCGGTGACGCTCGCTGACCTGCGCGGCGGGCTGATCGACATTGGCGACCGGGCAACGACCCCGCCTGCCGATGCGAGCTGGTGGAGCGCGATCGAGCATGAAGCGCGCGAACTGGTGACGATCCGCCGGGCATCGACCCCTTCACCCCGTCCGCAGGCCGGGTTTGACCGGGCGATCCATTATCTCGACGGCGGGCGGGTAAGTGCCGCGCTGGCGGAGGTGGAGCGGCTGCCGGGTCGTGCGGTCGCGGATCGCTGGATCCAGCTGGCCCGCCGCTATCTGGAGGCGCGTCGTGCGCTGGACCTGATCGAGACGGCGGCCATATTGGAGCCACGCGCTCTGCGCAGCGTTGAGGGCGCGCCGGTCGCGCAGACGTCGCCGTTGGCACCCTGATCCAATATTGCGATAAACAGTTTCTCTACTGCGATGAAACCGATGGACGCGAACGGCGTTTGTCACGACACTGTCATCTTTGCCTTTGGGTCAAAGGGATTTTGTCGTCGTGCCACCTTATGCTGCCGTTACCACTTTCTGGAAGGATCGCCTCGCGTCCGGCCCGCGCGCCGTCGCCCGGCCATCGGTCCAGCATCTGGTCGGCAATATGGCACTCCCCTTCGATCTGGCACGCACGCGGGCGCAGGCCGATGCGCTGGCCCAGACTATCCGGGGTGACGGTCGCGCGCTGCTGCTGATCCCCGGCCTGCTGGCGTCGGACGCGCGGATGGAGCCGATGCGCGCGATCCTGAACAGGGCGGGTTTTGACGCCCATCATTGGGGCCAAGGGCGCAATTTTGGCCCGAAGGTGGATAGTCTGGAGGCGATCGACCGTCGGGTGGATGACATACAACGCATGTCTGGTGGTCCGGTAACGCTGGTCGGTTGGAGCCTGGGCGGGCTGTATGCGCGCGAATATGCCAAGCTGGCAGCGACCAAGGTTGGCGGCGTGGTGACGATGGGCACGCCCTTTTCCGGCGACCCACGCGCGAACCATGCCTGGCGGCTCTATCAGTTGGTGTCGGGTACGCCGGTTGATCGTCCGCCCTTTCCCTGCACGCGGGAAGCCAAGCCGCCGGTGCCGACGGTCGCGCTCTGGTCGCGGCGCGACGGGGTGATTTTGCCCGAATGTGCCAAGGGGCGCAGCGGGGAGCGGGATAGCGCGATCGAGGTGGATTGCACCCATATGGGCTTTGCCGCCGCGCCCGAAGGCATTGCCGCCGTGGGCAAGGCGCTGGAGTTGATCAGCGTCTGAGACGCTTGCGCTTTCCTTAAGCCTGGAGCCGTGCCAGTGCTTCGTCCCGGCCGATCAGCGGCAGCAATTGTCCCATGTCCGGCCCATGATCCAACCCGGTCAGTGCGCGGCGCAGAGGGAGGAACAATGCCTTCCCCTTGCGGCCGGTTTCTTCTTTCAGCGTATGGGTGAGGGTGCGCCAGATGTCGGCGTCGAAGGAGGCGTCGGTCAGGATGCGGTGAGCGCTGGCCAGGAAGTCGCGATCCTCAATTTCCGGCGCGGGTGCGTCCACGGGTCCGGTGACGATCCGCCACCAGTCGGCGGCACCGGCGACGGTCTCCAGATTGGGGCGGATGGCATCCCATGCCGGGGCGTCCATGCCTTCGGGCAGGCGCTTGGCGACCGCCTCATAAGGCAATAGATGGACGATCTTCTGGTTGAGGGCTGCGAGTTCCCCTTCGTCGAAGCGCGCGGGGGCGCGGCCGAAATGGGCGAAGTCGAAACTGTCGATCAGGGGCTGCATGGTGGCGAACGGCTCGATCGGTTGACTGCTACCCAGCCGTGCCAGCAGCGAGGCGATGGCGGCTGGTTCCAGTCCGATCTCACGGAAATGGGCGACCCCCAGCGATCCCAGCCGCTTGGACAGCTTGCCCTCGCTGCCAGTTAGCAGCGCTTCATGCGCAAAGGCCGGGAGCGGGGCGCCGAGCGCTGTGAACATCTGGATCTGTGTGGCGGTGTTGGACACATGATCCTCCCCGCGCAGGACGTGGGTGACGCCCATATCGACATCATCGATGACCGAGGGAAGCATGTAGAGCCAGCTGCCATCGGCGCGGCGGATGACCGGATCGGACAGCAATTTGGGGTCGAAACGCTGCTCGCCGCGAATCAGGTCGGTCCAGACGATCGGCTGGTCACGGTCCAGCTTGAACCGCCAGTGGGGTGTGCGCCCTTCGGCCTCGTAAGCGGCGATCTGGTCCGGGGTCAGCGTCAGCGCGGCGCGATCATAAACGGGCGGCAAGCCACGCCCCAGCAAGACCTTGCGGCGGAGGTCCAGGTCCTGGCTCGTCTCGTAAGCGGGATAGACGTGGCCCGATGCCCGCAGCGCTTCAAACCGTGCTTCGTAAAGGGCAAAGCGGTCCGACTGCTTCGCCTCTGCGTCCCAGTGGAGGCCAAGCCATTGCAGGTCGGCGCGGATCGCATCGGCATATTCGGGGCGCGAGCGTTCCAGGTCGGTATCGTCGAGTCGCAGCAGGAACTGCCCGCTGCTCTTCTGCGCCCACAGCCAGTTATGCAGCGCGGCGCGGATATTGCCGACATGGAGGTGGCCGGTTGGCGAGGGGGCGAAACGGGTGATGACGGTCATGGGTTAATCCTAAATCCGTTCGGGCTGAGCGAAGTCGAAGCCATCCACTGAGCGGAGCGAAGTGGCTTCGCTATGCTCAGCTTGACCCTTCGACTTCGCTCAGGGCGAACGGAAAATCATAATGTTCTAAAGGCGTTGGTGATCGGATAACGGCGGTCGCGGCCAAAATTGCGGCTGCCCAGTTTCACGCCGGGGGGCGACTGGCGGCGCTTATATTCCGCGACATAGAGCAGCCGCTCGATCCGCGCGACGGTATCGCGCTCGAAGCCGCGTGCGACCAGTTGCTCGACCGACAATTCCTCCTCGACCAGACCGTAGAGGATCGGGTCCAGTATCTCATAGGGGGGCAGGCTGTCATCGTCGCGCTGATTGTCGCGCAGTTCGGCGCTGGGGGGTTTGGTGATGACCCGCTGCGGCATGACCGGGCCGGTGGGGCCAAAGCCTTCGCCCAGCGACGGGACATTCTCGTTACGCCAACGCGACAGGTCGAACACCGTGGTCTTGTAGGCATCCTTCAGCACCGAATAGCCGCCTGCCATGTCGCCATAGATGGTGGCATAGCCGACCGACATCTCGCTCTTGTTGCCGGTGGTCAGCAGCATGTGGCCGAATTTGTTGGACAGCGCCATCAGGGTCACGCCGCGGATACGCGACTGGATATTCTCCTCGGTCAGGTCGCGCTGGCGCTCTGAGAAAACATCGCTGAGCATCGTGTCGAACGCGCCGACCGCCGGTTCGATGGGGATGGTGTCGTAACGCACACCCAGCAGGCGCGCACATTCGACCGCATCGTCCAGACTGTCCTGACTGGTGAAGCGCGACGGCATCATCACGCACCATACCCGGTCCGCGCCCAGCGCATCGACCGCAACGGCGGCGGAGAGCGCCGAATCGATCCCGCCGGACAGGCCCAGCACCACGCCGGGAAAGCGGTTGCGGTTCACATAGTCACGCAGGCCCAATACCATCGCGTTATAGATGTCGGCGGGGCGCTCGTCGGGGACATGGCAGTCGCCGGGCAGGCAGACCCACTGGCCATCCCATTTCTCCCACTGGGTCAGCACCAGCGCCTCTTCCCAGTCCGGCAACTGCTGCGCGATACCGAAATCGGCGTTCATGACGAAGGATGCACCATCGAACACCAGCTCATCCTGCCCGCCGACGCGGTTGAGATAGACAAGCGGCAGGCCGGTTTCGCGCACCCGTGTGCCAGCCACCATGGTCTGGCGGCGATCATCCTTGTCAACCTCATAGGGGCTGCCATTGGGGCTGATCAATATCTCCGCGCCCTCGGCTTTCAGATGGGCGGTGACGAAGGGGAACCAGATATCCTCACAGATCGGCACGCCGATCCGCACGCCGCGAAAATCGATCGGCGCGGGCAGCGGGCCGGGGGCGAACAGGCGCTTTTCATCGAACGTGCCATAATTGGGCAATTCGCGCTTCTGCCGGATTTGCGTCACCGCGCCGCCCTCCAGCAGGGCGACGACGTTAAACAAGACGCCATGCGCGGCGACCACGGTGCCGACCAGCATCGCCGGGCCACCATCCGCCGTCGCCTGCGCCAGCCGGTCCAGTTCCTGATTCGCGCGCTCGACCAAGGCGGGTTTCAGCACCAGATCTTCGGGCGGATAGCCGATCAGCTGCAATTCGGGATAGACGATCAGGTCCGCGCCAACGGCCTTGTCCCGCCATGCCAGCATCGCGTCGGCATTGGCGGCAAGGTCGCCCACCGATTGGGTCATCTGGGCAAGGGCGATCACAAGTTTGTCGGTCATGAACGGGGCCGTTAGAGCATTTTGCCGCCACGCGCAAAAGCGCCTTTCCAGCAGGAACGGACGCGGCTAAAGGGGCGGCGTTTTCACGCAGCGTCATCAATTCGTCACGCCGCCAAATAGCAGGGGGACTTGGCCATGAAGCTCATGACCGGCAATTCCAACAAGCCGCTCGCGGCCGCCATCGCCGACTATATCGAAATCCCCCTGACCGACGCCAGCGTCCGCCGCTTCGCTGACGAGGAAGTGTTCGTGGAAATCCACGAAAATGTCCGGGGCGAGGATGTGTTCGTGATCCAGTCCACCAGCTATCCGACCAACGACAATCTGATGGAATTGCTGATCATGATCGATGCGCTCAAGCGCGCGTCGGCTAAGCGGATCACCGCCGTCGTCCCCTATTTCGGCTATGCCCGGCAGGACCGCAAACCCGGCCCGCGCACCCCGATCAGCGCCAAGCTGGTCGCGAACCTGATCACCAAGGCAGGCGCCGACCGCGTCCTGTCGGTCGATCTGCACGCGGGGCAGATCCAGGGTTTCTTCGACATTCCCACCGACAATCTGTTCGGTGCGCCGGTCATGTCGGCGGATATTCAGGCGCGCTTTGGCGACCGCAACATCATGGTCGTGTCGCCCGACGTCGGCGGCGTGGTGCGCGCGCGCGCCCTGGCCAAGCGGCTGGACAATGCGCCGCTCGCCATCGTCGACAAGCGCCGCGAGCGCGCGGGCGAATCGGAAGTGATGAACATCATCGGCGACGTGAAGGGCCGCTTCTGCGTGCTGATCGACGATATTGTCGATTCGGCGGGCACACTGTGCAACGCGGCGAGCGCATTGAAGGCCGCAGGGGCAGAGGAGGTCGTCGCCTATGTCAGCCATGGCGTGCTGTCGGGCGGCGCGGTGGCGCGGGTCGAGGCGTCGGACCTGCTGGAACTGGTGATCACCGATTCGATCCAGGGCACCGATGCGGTCAACAATGCCGCGCATATCCGCCACCTGCCGATCGCGCCTTTGCTGGGCGAAGCGATCAAGCGGATTGCTGACGAAAGCTCGGTGTCGAGCCTGTTTGATTGAAAGGTTCAGGCCGCTGGTAGCAATATCAGCGGCATGGACAGGATCATGATCAGCGCGGCCACGACACGCTGGCCGCGCGATATGCCGAGCGGCTTGCCCTGCCAGACCATCGGGCAGGCCAGCACCGCCAGCGCGATCAGCAGGTTGGACAGGGTGGCAGCGCCGCCGACCGGCATGTCCTGCCGCAGCGCAAGGCCCGCGAACAGGGCGACAAAACTCAGGAACCAGCCAATCAGCGCCATGGGCAACTCCTTTGCCCGCGAGTCTTAACCCCGCGAGGTTGCCGAAGGCTTAAGCGGCCCAGGGATCGTAGCTGCCAAAGCTCCAGACATTGCCTTCCGGGTCGAGCGCGCTGTAGCCGCGCCCCGGATAACCGTCATTGTCGCGCGGCTCGTCGACCACCACCGCGCCTTCATTGCGGGCGTGGAGGCAATGGGCATCGACATCGGGCACCACGACATAGACGCATCCGGTGATCCCACCCAGGTCGCGCGCGGTGGACCAGGTGTAGAGCGTTCAGTGGCCATATCCTGCACGCTGCCCAGCATCACCATGCCGGCACCCAGCACCAGTTGTGCATGGTGGATGACGGTCGGGTCGGTATCATCGGCATAGACGGCGTGGCGCACGAAACCGAAGGCGTCGCACAGAAAGTCGATCGCGGCAGGGGCGTCGGCATAGCGCAGGCATGGGATTACAGGCGAACCGGGCATTTTTCCCTCCTTCTCCATAGAGGCGCAGTCTAGCGCAACGGCCGCGCAGCCGCTAGGCGAAGGGGATGACCACCCGCGATGACCTGGCCCTTGCCAACCGCCTTGCCGACGCCGCTGGCGCGGCGATCCGCCCCTTTTTCCGCGCCCGCTATGATATGGAATATAAGGCGGACAAATCGCCGGTGACGGAAGCCGATCGCGCGGCGGAGGCCGCGATCCGGACGATATTGGAGAAAGAGCGGCCGGGCGACGGCATCATTGGCGAGGAATATGGATCGGTGCGCGAGGATGCCGATCGGGTATGGATTCTCGATCCGATCGATGGCACCCGCAGTTTCATCGCCGGGCGACCGATCTTCGGCACGCTGATTGCACTGACGCAAGGGGGGTGGCCGACCATCGGCATCATCGACCAGCCGATCGCCAAAGAACGCTGGGCCGGGATGGCGGGGCAACCGACGACCTTCAACGGCCAGCCGATCCGCACCCGCGCCTGCCGCGCGATCGAGGGCGCAGGCATTGCGACGACCAGCCCGCACCTCTTCGATGATGACGACGTGCCGCCTTATATGGCGCTGGTCGCGGCGGTCTCCGGCGGATCGCCGCGGCAGGGGCCGGTCTATGGCGGGGACTGCTATAATTACGGCCTGCTGGCGTCGGGCTTCCTCGACATCGTAATCGAATCCGGGCTGCAATCCTATGATTTCGCGGCTTTGGTGCCGGTGGTCGAGGGCGCTGGCGGGCTGATGTGCGACTGGCATGGCGAGCCGCTGACTGCCGATAGCGACGGCCATGTGCTGGCGCTGGGCGATCCGGCGCGGCTGGAAGATGTGCTGGAGGCGATGGCGAACGCTGCGCATGGTCACAGCCATTAAGTTACAGGGTTAGGGCGGTCAGAAAATCCCCAGAAACTTCTTGTCCTGGCGTTTCTGCTCGCTTTTGCTGCCCTTGCCCCTCTCATCCTTTGCCGTCGTGCCCTGGCCGACATCGTTTCGCGGATTGCCGCGCTTGGTGCGCTGGGCGATCGCATTGGCACCGGACAGGATCGGGCCGCACGCCGCACCCTTGGCGTCGCCGACATCGGCAAAGGCAATGACGGCTGCCAGTGGCGTCCCCACGACCGCCAGTCCCGCGGCCACACCGCCGCGCGCCAACAGCTCGGGGCTGATGACCGACATGCCGGGACGGGCGAAATAGCCATTGATACCGATCGGCGACTGGCCGGAGAAAAGGCTGATCTTCTTGCTGTCGGCGCGGAAAGCGATGTCGAGGCTTTCGTTGCGGAAGGAAAAGCCGCCCCGCCCGATCATCACATTTTTCTTCGTGTCGATCAGGATCGGGTCGGCGGCCGCCACGCCATTGCGCACGGTGAAGGCGATAAGACCGCAATTGATCTGCACCGGATCCTTGAGCTTGCCCGCAAACATCTTGGTCGCGAAGGTGCCGATGTCGAGTTCAGACAGTTGGACGTTGCGCGCCCACATGGTGCCTGCTGGCAGGATCACAGCGATACGGCCATTGGCGGTCGCCAGCGAATCATGCAGCGTTTCGCCCATCCCCCTCATCTGCACCCGGCCCTTGATCATGCCCGTCGTGCCGGACTGTTCGACACCCCAGCGTGCCAGCAACCTACCCATGGGCGTGGGGGCAAGGCGAATGTCGTAGCTGGTCCTGACCGGCGTGCCACGCGCGTTGATCTCTACGTCCGACGCGACATGGCCGCCCGACATGTCGAAGGTCAGCGGTGAGAGGGTGAGCAGGCTGCGGTCGAGTTTCAGGGTCAGGGCGATGTCGGAGATGGGGACGCGCTCGGCCCGGACGCGCTTGACGCTGTAGGTTACGTTGGCGTCGAAATTGCGGATCGCCTCGACCCGCAGCGGCGTGTCGGGCAGCAGGCGCGGCGTGCCCTGCACCGTCTCGATCGCGCCAGCGGCGCCCTGCTTCTCGATCTTTTCGGGATCATAGCCAAAGAAAGGCGCGGCATCGACGATGTCGAGCGTTTGGGTCGACAGGTCGGCTTTGAGCAACAGGCGGCCATTGGGAAGCGACGCGGTGAAGCGGCCCGCCAGATCGCTGGCGCCAAAGCGTCCCTGCAATTTGGTAAATCTCCATTCGTCGCCGACCTTGATCAGGGCCGATGTGAAGCGATAGGCCCGCGTGTCGGGAATGGCTGCGCCCAGGAAATCGAACAATAGGCTAAGGTTGGGACCGCGGGTGACAAGACGCAGGTCGCTGCCTTCCAACTGCGTCGCGCCGGGCAGTGTGCCGGTAACGTCCACGACCGTCGCCCCCGCCTGCGCGCGCAGTTGCAGGCTGTTCTTGCCGCGCGAGACCGTGGCATTGGGAGAGAGCAAACTGCCTTTGAGCGTGAACGGCTTGTTTCGCATAGTGCCGGTGCCGGACAGACGTATATCGCTGACAAAGCGCGTATCCTTCGCCCGGACCGTCTCGAACCCGATGTCGGCATTGAGTTGCAGGCGCGGATCGCGGTAGCGCAGCGTGGTGCCTGCCAGCCTGGCCTGGGTTATCAGGGGGAACACCATCGGCTTGCCGTCCGCCTTGGGATCGCCCAGCGTCCATGTATTATGCTTATGGTCGCGCGACCATTCCAGATCGACCGCGCCATTGCGCAGCTCCAGCCAGGGCAGTCGGACCTTGTCGGCGAAAATCAGGCTGATCGGCGCGATCCGCGCGTCGATCAGGTCGGCGCGGAACAGGTCGGGCTGGCTCGCCCAGGCCAGATTGGTGATGCGCGCCTTCTCCGCCCGGAACTTGATGCTGATCGGCGCGAAATAGAGCTGGAAATCGCCGCTGACGCGGACTTCGCGCTGGAGCCGATTGCCCAATATCTGTTCGAACGGGCTTTTGAGGAAGCGCCCCTTGGTAATGAACAGGATCAGCCAGATCGCGAAGAGAAAGCCAATGATGCCCAGAAGGAGGCGCACGGGCCATGGCAATCTGCGCCAGTGTTCGCGCAGCGCGGTCGCATGGGCGCGATAGCCTTCGCGGGGCACGTGGGCCGGGCTATCCGAAATCTGCGCATCACCATCGACCATGGCGGCCTCAACGCCCCGGCGGGCGAAATGGCTCCGAAGCGCGCCATGTGCGAATCGCTTGCCTTTCCTTGCCCACCCGCCTATGCGCGCCCTTCGCGATATTCAGTGGGACCGCCCGGCTAACTAGGGCTGCCGGGGCTGTCTGTAATCGTCGCGCTACGCAAAGGAGACGAAAATGCCCAAGCTCAAGACCAAGAGCGGTGTGAAGAAGCGCTTCAAATTCACCGCTTCCGGCAAGGTCAAGCACGGCGTCGCTGGCAAGCGTCACCGTCTGATCAGCCACAACGCCAAATATATTCGCCAGAACCGTGGTACTTCCGTGCTGTCCGATGCCGACGTGGCTCACGTCCGCCTCTGGGCGCCCTACGGCCTCAAGTAAGGAGTAAGGGACAATGGCACGTGTCAAACGGGGTGTAACCACCCGCGCCAAGCATAAGCGGCTTCTGGTACAGGCGAAGGGCTATTATGGCCGTCGCAAGAATACCATCCGCGTCGCCCGTCAGGCGGTCGAAAAGGCTGGCCAGTACGCTTATCGCGATCGCAAGGTCAAGAAGCGCAGCTTCCGTGGCCTGTGGATCCAGCGCATCAACGCGGGTGTCCGCGCTGAAGGCCTGACCTATTCGCAATTCATGCATGGCCTCAAGCTCGCCGGTGTGCAGCTGGACCGCAAGGTTCTGGCCGACATTGCGATGCACGAAGGCGAGGCGTTTAGCGCCATCATCGCCCAAGCCAAGGCTGCGCTGCCCGCAGCATAAGGCCGTCGGTCGCAAGATCGTCAAAAGGGCGCCGGGGCAGATGCTTCCGGCGCCCTTTTTGTTTGTTGCGAATTTGACTGACCCCCGTTCGTTTCGAGCGAAGTCGAGAAAAAAGGCACAGCCAAGTTCGGCGAAGCCAAACCCCAACACTGCACTATGCGCTTCTCGACTTCGCTCTAAGTAAACGGTGGAGGGAGGCTCATCCAAAGGACCAACCCCATGTCGCTGCATCTCTGGTGGCTTTACGTTACCGCCGTGTTCCTGATCTCCGCCACGCCGGGGCCGAACATGCTGCATGTGATGACGCAGAGCATCGCTCATGGCCCGCGTCGAGCGCTGGCGACGATGGCGGGTCTGATGAGCGCGGTGTTATTGTGCCTGATCGCCTCGGCGCTGGGGCTGGGGGCATTGCTCAAGGCATCGCCACGCCTGTTCGACGTGCTGCGTTACGCGGGCGTTGCCTATCTGGTCTGGTTGGGGATCAAGGCCTGGCGCGCGCCGGTTGGCGGGGTTGGTGGCGTGGCGTCCAGGCGTTCGGACCGCGCGCTCTATCTGACCGGGCTGTTGACCGGCCTGTCCAACCCCAAGCTGATCATCTTTGCCGCCGCACTGTTTCCCCAGTTCATCGACCCCAGTCGTCCGTTCGGGACGCAGCTGGCAATCCTGGTGATCAGTTTCGTGGTGATCGAGTTGGGCTGGCAGGCTGCTTATGCGCTGGGCGGGATCAAACTGGCCTGTTGGCTGGCGCCGGTGAACCGCCAGCGCCTGTTCAACCGGGCGACCGGCGTGATGTTCATCGGCTTTGGCGGCGCTTTGCTGGGCGCGCGGGCGTAAGCCTTCCCTTGCACGGCGCGCCTCGCTAAGGCGCGCCTATGTTTCCGCTCCTCAGGAATGACAGTAGATGACAGAGATTAGCGCATTGAAAGCCGGGTTGATTGCCGACATTGCCGCCGCCGACACGCTGGACGCAGTGGAGGCGTTGCGCGTTGGCGCGCTCGGCAAGAGCGGAGTCATTACCGGCCTGCTCAAGACGCTGGGCGGCATGTCGCCGGACGAGCGACTGGAAAAAGGCCCGCCGATCCAGGATCTGCGCGAAGCCGTCACTGCCGCGATCGCCGCGAAGAAGGCGGCGCTGGAGCAGGCGGCGCTCGACGCCCGACTGGCGTCTGAGAAGATCGACATGACGCTGCCCGCCGATCTGGGGCCGCAGGGGAGCGTTCACCCGGTCAGCCAGGTGATGGACGAGCTGGCAGAAATCTTCGCTGATCTGGGTTTCTCGGTCGCGACCGGACCGGAAATTGAGGACGACTGGCATAATTTCACCGCGCTCAACATTCCTGAGACGCATCCGGCGCGCGCCATGCACGATACTTTCTACTTTCCCGATGAGGAGGGGCAGAAGCGGATGCTGCTGCGTACCCATACTTCGCCGGTGCAGATCCGCACGATGATGTCGCAGGAGCTGCCGATCCGCATCATTGCGCCAGGCCGCGTCTATCGCAGCGATTCAGATGCGACCCACACGCCAATGTTCCACCAGATCGAGGGGCTGGTAATCGACAAGGGGATCACGCTGGGGCATCTGAAATGGACGCTGGAAACATTCCTCAAAGCCTTTTTCGAGCGCGAGGATATCGTCCTGCGGCTGCGCCCCAGCTACTTCCCCTTCACCGAACCCTCTGTCGAGGTCGATGTCGGATACACGCTGGTGAATGGCCAGCGGGTGATCGGCGGGGACGGCGATGCGGCCGATGGCGGCTGGCTGGAAGTGCTGGGTAGCGGCATGGTCAACCGGCGGGTGATCGAGGCGTGCGGGCTGGACCCGGACGAATGGCAGGGCTTTGCCTTTGGCACCGGGGTCGACCGGCTCGCCATGCTCAAATATGGGATGAACGACTTGCGGGCCTTCTTCGACGGCGATCTGCGCTGGCTCAAACATTATGGTTTTTCGGCGCTGGACGTGCCCACGCTGAGCGGGGGAGTGGGCGCATGAAGTTCACCCTGAGCTGGCTCAAGACGCATCTCAAGACGGATGCGGATTTGCCCACGATCCTCAAGACGCTCAACGCCATCGGGCTGGAGGTCGACGGGGTCGAGAATCCGGCGGAGAAGCTGGATGGCTTCAAGATCGCGAAGGTCTTGACCGCCGAGCGTCATCCGCAGGCCGACAAGTTGCAGGTGCTGACCGTTGATCATGGCGACGGCACGCCGTTACAGGTCGTGTGCGGTGCGCCCAATGCGCGCGCGGGCCTTGTCGGCGTATTCGGGACCGAGGGCGCGGTGGTGCCTGCCAACGGCATGGTGCTGAAAAAGACTGCCATTCGCGGTGTCGAATCCAACGGCATGATGTGTTCCACCCGCGAGTTGGAGCTGGGCGACGATCATGACGGCATCATCGAACTGGATGCAGCCGCGCCGGTGGGGCAGGTCTATGCCGACTGGGCGGGCCTCAATGATCCGGTCATCGACGTGTCGATCACGCCCAACCGGCAGGATTGCATGGGCGTGCGCGGCATCGCGCGCGATCTGGCGGCGGCAGGGCTGGGGACGCTGAACGCCATCATCGTGCCGGAGATTGCGGGCGTGGGTCCGGGGCCGGACGTGCGGACGCAGGATGCGGAAGGCTGCCCGGCTTTCTTCGCGCGGACCGTGCGCGGCGTGACCAATGGCCAGTCGCCTGAATGGATGGCCAAGCGCCTGAAGGCGATCGGGCAGAAGCCGATCAGCACTTTGGTGGACATCACCAACTATATCATGATCGATCTGGGTCGGCCGTTGCATGTCTATGACATGGCAAGCCTGAAGGGCGGGCTGGTGGCGCGCAAGGGCAAGCCGGGCGAGCAGGTGCTGGCGCTCAACGGCAAGACCTATACGGTCGATGAGACGATGACCGTCATCGCCGACGATCAAGCCGTGCATGACATTGGCGGCATCATGGGCGGCGAACATTCGGGCGCGCAGGACGGCACCACCGACGTGCTGATCGAATGCGCTTACTTCACGCCCGAACGGATCGCGATGACGGGGCAGAAGCTGACCCTGACCTCAGATGCGCGCGGGCGGTTCGAGCGTGGGGTCGATCCGGCCTTTCTGGACGATGGGCTGTCGATCGCGACCAGCCTGGTGGTGCATCTGTGCGGCGGCACGCCCAGCGAGGCGACCCGCGCGGGCGCGCCGCCAGTGACGCCCAAGATCGTGGACTATACCCCCGACCAGTGCCTGACGCTGGCGGGCGTCTATGTGGCGGCGGACGAGCAGAAGCGCATATTGGAGAGTCTGGGCTTTGTCGTGGGCGGGCAGGAAAACCGCACCGATTATGAGGATGGCGTGCCGGTGATCGTGCCGGGCAATTGGTCGATCACTGTGCCAAGCTGGCGGCGCGACGTCGATGGCTGGCCCGACATTGTCGAAGAGGTCGTGCGGATCGTCGGGCTGGAGCATGTGCCGTCCACCCCGTTGCCGCGTATGCCGGGTGTTGCCCGTCCGACCGCGACGGCGGAGCAGCTGGTCGAGCGACGGGTGCGGCGGACGGCGGCGGCACGTGGGCTGGCCGAGGCGATCAACTGGTCCTTCCTGTCGGAGAAGGAAGCCGCTTCGGTGGGCGGGGGGCAGTGGACGCTGGCCAATCCGATCTCGGAGGATCTGAAGGTCATGCGGCCTTCGCTGCTGCCCGGCCTGTTGTCGGCCAGCCGCCGCAATATGGATCGCGGCGCGGCGTCGGTGCGATTGTTCGAGCTAGGGCGGCGCTATTTCAAGCAGGGTGAGCGGGCGACCGTGGGCTTCGTGCTGGCGGGTGAGAAACAGTCGCGCAGCTGGCAGGGGGGCAAGGCGCAGGCTTTTACCGCCTATGATGCCAAGGCTGACATCATGGCGCTGCTGGCGGCTGCGGGCGCGCCGGTCGCCAATCTCCAGAGTTTCGGCGAAGCATCGGCGGCCTATCATCCCGGCCAGTCGGGAACGTTGCGGCTGGGGCCGAAGGTGGTGCTGGCCGAATATGGCGTGCTGCATCCGGGACTGGCCAAGCAATTCGGCCTGAGCGGCACGGTGGTGGCGGGGGAAATCTTCCTCGACGCGATACCGGGCAAGCGCAAGACTGGCTTCATGCGCCCGCCCTATGCGCCGCCTGCCTTGCAGGCGGTGAAGCGCGACTTTGCTTTTGTGGTGGCTGACACGGTTGAGGCCGATGCGCTGGTGCGGGCCGTGAAGGGCGCGGACAAGAAGGCGATTGTGGACGCGCGCCTGTTCGATGTCTTTACTGGGCCGGGCGTGGACGAAGGCAGCAAGTCACTCGCCATCGAAGTCACGCTCCAGCCGGGCGAGAAGAGCTTTACCCAGGAAGAGCTGGACGCGATCAGCACGGCGATCGTGAAGGCGGTGCAGAAGTTGGGCGGGGTGTTGCGGGGCTGAACCGACGCGCGGGCGGGGGAATTACCCCGCCTTCGCCCGAAGCGCGATGGCCATGCCTGCGATCGCCAGCAAGGCACCACCGGCGGCAAGGCCGGTCCAGCGGTAGCCCTCCACCAGTGTGGAGATCAGCATCGCGATGATCGGGATGAGGACGCTGGTATAGGCGGCGCGGCCCGCGCCCATGCGCTGGATCAGGCGGAAATAGAGGGGGAAGGTGACAACTGACCCGGCCAGCCCCAGCCAGGCGACGCCCAGCCAGTAACCCGCGCGCCATTCGGCCACTGGCGGGCCGACGGTGGCAAACGCATAGGCTGCGTCCACCGCTGCGCCGATCAACATTGCCCAGGCCAGCACGGCTATCATCGGCAGGCGGCGGGCAATCTCCATCCCCTGCATGACATTGGCGGCAGACGCGCTCAGCAGTCCGGCGACAGCGAAGCCGACACCCACCAGCACGTCACCCGGCGCGATGTCGGCGGCGCGATATTCATGGGTCAGCATCAGCGCGATGCCGGTCATCGCCACCGCCGACCCGGCGATGAAGGCGCGGCCGACCGGCTGGCGAAAGATCAGGAAGGACAGGATGGAGTTTGGGATGAGCAGCATGGCGTAGATCACCGCGACAACGCCCGATGTCAGCGTGAGTTCGGCGCGATAGACGAAGTTGAAATTGAGGACGAACTGCGCCGTCCCCAGCAAGGCGGCAAAGACCAGCCCTGCGCCACCGATCCGCAACGACACGCCGCGCATCCGGCAAAAGACGGCCATAGCGACCCCCGCCAGCGCGAAGCGATAGCAGACCGACCAGCTTGCCGGGATGCTGCCAATCTGGTCGCGGATGACGATCCAGGTCGAACTCCAGATCAGGGTCACGAGCAGGAAGGGGAAGAGGATGCCGCCCCTGGCACCGGGTTCAGCCATGGTCGAGCGCCCGCAATGCGGCGGCGAGCGGCGCGACGTTGGCGGCGTCCTGCGACCAGTTGGTGACCAGCCGTGCGGCCCCTTCGCCCCATTCATAGAAATCGAAGCCTTGCTCGCGCAGCGTTGCAACCTCTTGCGCGGTCAGGCGGATGAAAAGCTCATTCGCTTCCACGCGGTGAAGCAGGCGATCCGGCACGGCCTGCGCCAGTGCTCGCCCGGCGGCATTGGCGGCACGGGCGTTGGCCAGCCACAGATCACCCTCGACCATCGCCAGGATTTGCGCGGCGAGATAGCGGCCCTTGGAGAAAAGATGGCCCGACCGCTTGCGCCAGCGGGCGGCCTCAGCGGCGCGGGCATCCGCTTCCGGGCCGAAGAAGAGCAAGGCTTCGCCGATCATTCCGCCGTTTTTGACGCAGCCAAAGCTGAGCGCATCGACGCCGGCGCGCCATGTCAGATCGGCAGGCGCGCAGCCCAGATGCGCCACCGCATTGGCGAAGCGCGCACCGTCCATGTGGAAACCGAGGCCATGGGTGCGCGCGATGTTGCCCAGTGCGGCAACTTCATCGGGGGCATAGACGCGGCCATATTCGGTGGCGTTGGTGATGCTGATCGCGCGGGCGGGTATTTGATGCACATCCGGACGGATCGTCGCCAGGCGCGCGCTGACCGCTTCAGGGGTGAGCTTTGCGCCATCCCCCGGCAGCGTCATCAGGCTGGCGCCATGGGTGAAGAAGCCGGGCGCGCCACATTCGTCGACGACGATATGCGCTTCCTCATGGCAGATCACCCCGCCATAGGGCGGGCAGAGCGTCGCGAGCGCGATGCTGTTGGCGGCCGTGCCCGTGGCGATCCATAGCGCGCGGACTTGCGTGTCGAACAAAGCGGAGAAAGCGCCGTCCAACCGGGCGCTCCACTGGTCGCCATCATAGCCATGGTCGGCGCGGTCGGCCGCTGCCATTGCTGCCATGACCTGCGGGCAGACCGGGGTCGCATTGTCGGAAAAAAAGTGCATTGCACGGCGATAGCGGGCGGACAGGGGAGCGCCAAGGGGCCAGCATCGGCACAATGGCCTGATTGGTCAGTATAGTTGACGTTGTTTCGCGCGGCTATTTGTGACATAGGCTCGCCGTCCAACCCAAGGAGACAGACTATGGACGTCGAGCAGACATCGCGCTTTATCGTCACCCCAAGCCATAAGGCTGTGTCGGCGGACGAGCGTGCGGTATTGCTGGCGGACCCTGGTTTCGGGCGGATTTTCACCGATCATATGGTGACGATCCGCTACACCGAAGGGCAGGGCTGGCACAGCTATGCGGTCGGCCCGCGTGAGCCGTTCCAGATCGACCCGGCCTGCGCCGTGCTGCATTATGCGCAGGAAATCTTCGAAGGGATGAAGGCATACCGGCTGGATAATGGCAGCATCGCCATGTTCCGCCCGGAGGAAAATGCGCGCCGTTTCATCGAATCGGCTGAGCGGCTGGCCATGCCTGCTTTGCCGGAGGATGTGTTTCTGGAGGCGGTCGAGGCGCTGGTGCAGATCGACGCCGACTGGATTCCGGGCGGGGAGGGCAGCCTCTATCTGCGCCCCTTCCTGTTCGCGAGCGAGACGTTTCTGGGCGTGCGACCGTCGAATGAGTATATTTTCTGCGTCATTGCCTCGCCCGCTGGTGCCTATTTCAAGGGCGGCAAGAAAGCGGTGACCCTGTGGGTGTCGGAACATTTCACTCGCGCGGCGCGCGGTGGCACGGGCGCGGCCAAATGCGGCGGCAATTATGCCGCATCGCTGGTCGCGCAGAAGGAAGCGATCGGCCATGGCTGCGATCAGGTCGTGTTTCTGGATGCGGCGGAAAATAAGTGGGTCGAGGAACTGGGCGGCATGAACGTCTTTTTCGTCATGGACGACGGGTCGATCGTCACCCCACCGCTGGGCGGCACCATCCTGCCCGGCATCACCCGCAATTCGATCATCACCCTAGCCCGCGCCAAGGGGCATGACGTGCGCGAAGAGCCTTACAGCTTTGCCCAGTGGCGCGCCGACGCGGCCAGCGGTAAGCTGCGCGAGGCGTTCGCCTGCGGCACCGCGGCAGTCGTCACCGCGATCGGCACGGTCAAGAGCGTGGATGGCGACTTCACCATCGGCAATGGCGATGGCGGCATCGTCACCGAAACGCTGCGGGCAGAATTGACCGGTATTCAGCGTGGCACGGTGGCCGATCCGGCGGGATGGGTGCGGACGATTTGATATTTGGGCGCTGTGTGTTCCCGCGCAAGCGGGAGCAGAATGGTATTTGGTTCAGGTCGCTTCCCAATCGCACCCCTAGCGCCTAGACAACGCGCATGGAACGCTTCGACGTCGTGATATTGGGTGGCGGCCTTGTCGGCCTGACCCTTGGCATCGCCCTTTCCGGCCATGGCGTGCGCTGTGCCGTGATCGACCCCGCCGATCCGGTGGATACCACTGCCACCGGCTTTGACGGCCGCGTGTCGGCGATCAGTTCGACCAGTTTCGCGATGCTCTCGGCGATCGGGGTCGCGCCCTTTCTGGAAGGGAAGGGCTGCCCGATCGATCGCATCTGGGTGAGCGACGGGCTGGAGCCGGGGGCGCTCGATTTCGTGCCGGACGCCGACGATGGTGTGATGGGGACGATGATCCCCAATCGCGACCTGCGCATCGCTCTGGCGCAGGCGGCGGCGGGGGCGAGCCGTCTCACCCGCTTCCAGCCTGATCGCGCGATCCATGTCGATCGCAATGCTGATGGCGTGACGCTGACGCTGGCGAGTGGGGCGACGATTCGGGGCGCGCTGCTGGTCGCGGCGGAGGGGCGCAACAGCCCGACGCGCGAAACCGCGGGCATCCGCACCACACGCTGGCAATATAAGCATACCGCCATGGTGAGCGCGATCGACCATGAGGTGCCGCACGCCAACACGGCCTATGAGATTTTCTATGTGGGCGGCCCGTTCGCGCTGCTGCCGATGCTGCCCGGCACACGATCGGCAATCGTATGGACGGTGCCAACGGAACAAGCGCCCGCGATGCTCAAATTGTCCGAGCGCGCTTGGCTGGCCGAAGCGCAGAAGCGGATCGGCGGTTTCCTTGGCGAAATTAGTCTGGCCGGGCCGCGATCCTCCTATCCTTTAGGTTTTCACCATGCCGCGCGGATCACCGACACGCGGCTGGCGCTGGTCGGCGACAGCGCCCATGCAATCCACCCGATTGCAGGGCAAGGGCTAAACCTGGGCTTCCGCGATGTCGCGGCGCTCGTCGAGGTGCTGGTGGAGGGCAAGCGGCTGGGTCTTGATCCGGGCGATGCGCAGTTGCTGGAACGTTATCAGCGCTGGCGCAGTCTGGATTCGCTGTCGGTCAGCGTGGCGATGGACGGGCTGGTGCGGCTGTTCGATGTGCCGGGCCGGTTGCCCGCGCTGGCGCGGCGCGCGGGGCTGGCGGCGGTGCAGCGGACCTCGCTGCTGAAAGGGCGGTTCATGGCCGAAGCGCGCGGGCAGTCGGGCGCGTTGCCGCGGTTGCTGACGGGCGAGATGGTTTAGTTACGGTTAGGAACAGCCCCTCCCGCAAGCGGTAGGGAAACCAAAGCCGAACTGTCAGCTTACGATCAATAGCCGCTACATCATCCGCCGCAGCACATTGTCCTTCAGCACGATATGGTGGCGCAGCGCGGCGGCGATGTGGACGATGATCAGCGCGGCCCAGGCGAAGCCCATGATTTCATGCCCCTCACCGGAAATGTCGGCCAGGACATCGCCTTTGGTCACAGCGAATTTGGGCACGTCGAACAGGAAGAACCAGTTGAGCGGGCGCGTGCCTGCCGATGTCATGATCCAGCCAGTCAGCGGCACCAGAATCATGAATGCGTAAAAGACGACATGGGTGGCGTGCGCCGCCGCTTTCTCCCAGCCGGGCATGGCGGCGGGGAGCGGCGGCGGGCGGTGGCCGATCCGCCAAGCCAATCGTACCAGCGTGAGCGCCAGTACCGTCAAGCCGATCGACTTGTGGACCGGCATCACCGCCCAGTCCTTGGGCAGCGCGTCATGAGCGATACCAAGGACCAGATTGACGATGATCAGGACCGCCATGATCCAGTGCAGGGCGCGCGCGGCAGAGGTATAGCGGTCCATGGCAACTCCTTGGGCTTAGGTGTCAACCCTGCCGGTTCGCGACCAGATTGTCGACAACTGATGGATCGGCCAGCGTACTGGTATCCCCTAGCGCCTGCGCCGACACTTCGCCCTCCGCAATTTTACGGAGGATGCGGCGCATGATCTTGCCCGACCGGGTCTTGGGCAGGCCCGGCGCGAACTGGATGGCGTCTGGCGTGGCGATCGGCCCGATTTCGGTGCGGACCCATTTGACCAGCGTCTTGCGCAACTCGTCGCTTGGTTCTTCATGCGCGTTGAGCGTCACATAGGCATAGATACCCTGACCCTTGATGTCGTGGGGGAAGCCGACGACGGCGGCTTCGGCGACGCTCTCATGCAGCACCAGCGCGCTTTCGACTTCCGCCGTGCCCATGCGATGGCCCGACACGTTGATGACGTCGTCCACCCGGCCGGTGATCCAATAATAGCCGTCCGCGTCGCGGCGCGCGCCGTCTCCGGTAGTATATTTGCCGGGGAAGGTGGTGAAATAGGTCTGGAAGAAGCGGTCATGATCGCCCCAGACGGTGCGCATCTGGCCCGGCCAGCTTTGGGCGATGACGAGATTCCCTTCGGCCGCACCGTCCAGCACTTGGCCCTCCGCATCGACGATCTGCGGCACCACGCCGGGCATCGGCAGGGTGGCGGAGCCGGGCTTGAGATCGGTCGCGCCCGGTGTCGGCGCGATCATCGCCGCGCCGGTTTCTGTCTGCCACCATGTGTCGATGATCGGGCAGCGCCCTTCGCCCACAACGCTGTGATACCAGCGCCAGGCTTCCGGGTTGATCGGCTCACCGACGGTGCCGAGCAGGCGCAGCGACGCGCGGCTGGTGGAATGGACGAATTCGTCGCCCTCCTTCATCAGTGCGCGCAGCGCCGTGGGGGCGGTGAAGATGGTCTGGACCTGATGCCGGTCGACAACTTCCCAGATGCGGGCGGGCGTCGGGTAATTGGGGACACCTTCATATATCAACGTCGTCGCGCCGTTCGCCAGCGGGCCATAGACGATATAGCTGTGGCCGGTGACCCAGCCAATGTCGGCGGCGCACCAGTAGATGTCGCCAGGTCGATAGTCGAAACAGAGTTCGTGGGTCAGCGACGCCCAGAGCAGATAGCCGCCGGTCGTGTGCAGCACGCCCTTGGGCTTGCCAGTCGATCCCGACGTGTAGAGGATGAACAGCGGATCCTCCGCATTCATCGGTTCGGGCTGGCAGTCGGGGGAGACTTTGGCTGCTTCCTCATGCAGCCACAGGTCGCGACCCGGTGCCATGGTCACCGCGCCGCCGGTCGCCTGCACGACGATCACCGTCTTGACGCTGGGGCAATCCTTCAGCGCTGCATCGACATTGGCCTTGAGCGGCACCGCCTTGCCCGCGCGACGGCCTTCGTCCGCGGTCACCACCAGCGTGGAATCGCAGTCGATAATGCGGCCAGCGAGCGCTTCGGGGGAAAAGCCGCCGAACACGACGCTGTGGACCGCGCCGATCCGCGCGCAGGCGAGCAGGGCGAAGGCAGCCTCAGGGATCATCGGCAGATAGAGGGTGATGCGGTCGCCCTTCTTTGCGCCCGCAGCTTTGAGCACATTGGCGAAGCGACATACTTGCTCATGGACCTGCGCGTAGCTGTAGCGGCGCGGCTGCGCGTCGGGCGAATCGGGTTCCCAGATGATCGCCGTCTGGTCTCCGCGGGTCGTCAGATGGCGGTCGATGCAGTTTGCGCTGACGTTCAGCACCCCGTCGGCAAACCATTTGACGCCGAAATCGGCTTCGGCAAAGCTGCTTTCATTCGCGCGGGTGGGGCGCGCGATCCAGTCGAGACGCTGCGCCCGTTCCAGCCAATAGGCGTCGGCATCGTCGATCGATCGGGCATAGTCGGCGGCGCGGGCGGCCTTGTCCATCAGCGCATTTTTGGCCCAATCCTCCGGCACCGGGAAAAAATCGTCAGACATCGGGCATCCTTTCCGTAGCGAAACCGTTGTTTGACTGGCCTTCTAACGTCCTGATGTCGCGACCGGAAGCGCTGTTCATGCCGTTTATCATCATCCTTTTGGTCGATATGACCGAAGCTCTTGATCGACCGTTCCGCATTTTGCCGCTTTCCCCAGCGCGCAGGCACGCCTAACAGGAATCGCCTATGTGGCTTCTCTATCAATTTCCGCTCTGCCCCTTCTCACGCAAGGTCCGCCTGCTGCTGGGAGAGAAGGGCGTAGGCTATGATCTGGTGCGCGAATCGCCCTGGTTGATGCGCGACGAATTTCTCGATCTGAACCCGGCCGGCACCACGCCGGTGATGGTGGAGGAGAGCAAGGGCATTACCCTGATCGACAGCCAGGCGATCTGCGAGTATTTCGAGGAGACGGTGGAGAAATTCCCGCTCATCTCCGGTACGGCGGCCGGCCGGGCAGAAGTGCGGCGGCTGACCGCCTTTTTCGACCAGAATTTCTATGGTGATGTGGTCGGCCCGCTGTTGCACGAGCGGATGAAGAAACGCCTGACTGAGCGCGCCCCGCCCGACGCCCGCATCCTGCGCGAGGCGATGAAGCGGGCGAATGTGCATATGGATTATATGGACTATCTGCTCGACCATCGCAGCTGGATGGCGGGCGGTACGCTGAGCCTCGCCGATATTGCCGCGGCAGCGCATCTGTCTGTGGCGGATTATCTGGGCGGCATCGACTGGCAGGGGCATGAGCCGGTGCGGCGCTGGTATGCGGGGTTCAAATCCCGCCCGTCATTCCGGCCGCTCCTGTCAGAACGGATGGAGGTTATCACTCCGCCGCCCCATTATGAGAAGCCGGATTTTTAAGGGACGCTAAAGCGCGTCTCCCTTTCAATCCGTCTCCGCCGCCAGATAGACACGGTTGCGGCCATGTTCCTTGGCCAGGTAGAGGGCGCGGTCGGCGGCCTTGAGGGCGCTGCGGGGGTCGTCATAGGCCAGCACATTGGCGACGCCGGCGGAAAAGCTGACCCGTTCCATCCGTTCGCCATTGGAGCGGTTGACCAGACTACGGGTGGCCAAGTCTTCACGCACCGCGTCCACGGCTTCGCACGCTTCAGCGGCGGTCTTGCCCCGGAACAGCATGACAAATTCCTCGCCACCATGGCGGGCGACGTGACAATGGTCGTCGGACGCTTTGGCGAGCAGCCCGGCGACAAATTTCAGCACCCGGTCGCCCGTGTCATGCCCATGGGTATCGTTGACATGCTTGAAATGGTCGATGTCGCAAAAGGCGACTGACAGCGTCTCGCCATTATCCTGCGCCAGCTTCACTTCCTCCCGCAGCACGCCTTCAAAAGCGCGACGGTTGGGCAGGCCGGTCAGATGGTCATGTTCGGCAGCGCGGCGGGCATTTTCCAGGCTGGATTTTAGCGCCTGCGTTTGCTTCTGATTGTCGCGCAACTGGGTTTCGACCAGCCGGGTCTTTTCGACCATTGAGCGGGTCAGGCCCACCAGACGCGCCAGCACGGGTTCGGCATCGCTGCCCTCGGCCAACCCCTTGGCCTGTTCCTGCAAAGCGGCGCCATAATCCTTCGCCGAATTGCGCGATTCGTGCATCAGGCCGGTAAACTGGGTCAGGTTTTCCTCGACCTTGTCCAGCATCGTGGCCAGCGAATCGGGCGTGACTTCATCGGCCCGCTGATCGGCGGCGACTGATTCGATCCAGCCGTTGGTGATCTTGCCGCGCTCCATCAGCACGGCCTTGATCGCCTTTTCCACGCCGATATTCGCACCGGTCAGATAGTCGAGCGCGACGCTGAAATTGATGGGCGTCAGGTCCAGATCATGGGCGAACAGAAAGTCGCCAATCTCGCCATAGAGTTGGCGGCGGCGGTTCACTTCGCGGTTGGATGCGGAGCCGGGACGGGGTCGCTGATCTTCCGCGGTTGCCTCCTCATCAGGCTTGCCCGACAGGCCTTTCGCCCATCGTGCCAGTCGGTCGGTCAGCCCATGTTGCGGGCTAGCGGAAGGTGAAATGGCCCCAGTCATGTTGGCTATAACGGCGGTCGCGAAACAAGGTTAAGAGGCAAGAGAGAGAAAAATCTGTGAGGGCCGGTGCGGCACGAATGGGCAAAGCCCATTGTCAAATATCAGCCGTTACCAGCCAGTCGCGGAAGATGCGCACGGCGCGGGTCTGGAGCGCGCGGGGGCGGCAGACGAAATAATAGCGATAGGGGCTTTCGACCCTGATCGGGAACAGGCGGACCAGCCTGCTATCGGCTGCTTCCTTGAAATGGCTGGCGTGCATGAAGGCGACCCCAAGCCCCTGAGCGGCGGCCTCCAGCATCAATTGGCCTGAATCATAATTGTCCGTCGCCAGCGGTTGCAGGTCGGGCAGGCTGACAGCCTCCTTCCATGCATCGAACGCCAATGGCATGTCACGGTGCAGCAGCACGGTATGTTGGGCCAGTTCCCCTGGTGATGTCAGCGCATGAGGCGGTTCGAGCAGAGATCGCGCGCCGATGGCATAGACTTCGTCATGGTCCAGTTCATGCGCATAGAGCGCTGCATCAATATCCTTTGACAGCACGATCGCCGCGTCCAACCCTTCGCCCAGCCGCGCGACGGCATAGGGCGTCGTTTCGATGTCGATGTGCAATTGCGGGTGCAGCGTGCGCAGCGCGCCCAAATGGGGGAAGAGCCGCTGCGTTGCGAACAACGGCATGACCGCCAGCCGCAGGCGCAGCTGGTTGCCGCCGCTCTGGATATTTTCCAGCGCCTGGGCGAGGGAATCGAGGGCCGGGGCGATATCGTCAAGCAGTCTCTGGCCCTCGGCATTGATTTCCAGCGCCTGATGCTTGCGGTCGAACAGGGGGCGACCGATGAAGCGTTCGAGCGCCTGAACGCGCCGGCTGAGTGCTGGAGTCGAGAGCGCGAGTTCCTCTGCCGCCGCCTTGACCGAGCCAAGGCGCGCTACCTGAACAAAGGCCTCCAGGGCCGTAAGTGGCGGCAGTCTGCGCATCTCTAATCACTAATCCGAAGCCGGTGCGCTGCGTCGCATCATCTCTTTTTGTCGATCGCAGAGCCAGCCGGTCCCAAGCATCCTGACCGCACTGAGCAGGAAAATCTCCAAAATGGCAAGATGCATTTTCTGCAACTCCTCTTTTCTTTTCGCACTTGCAATAAAGTCTGCCGCGCTGCACATAGGAGGTGCCTTTCAGGCATCCTCTCCTAAAACTTTCCGGGCTGGCCTTTGGGTCGGCCCTTTTTTTGTGCCATTCGTTTCGGGCCTGCCCCCTTTTTCTGGCTCTGGCGTTTCCTATCTCGTTACGGAAGCGACAAGGACAGGACAGCATCATGGCGCAAGAGGACAGCACGGGACGACGGATTCAGGTCGCCAATGCGCGGCCGGAAGATGCCGGACGCGGGCTGGCGCGGCTGCCCCTGGCGGTCATGGCGGAGTTGAACCTGGCCGAAGGCGATGTTGTCGAGATCATCGGCAAGCGATCGACCGCCGCGCGGGTGGTGCGCCCTTACAAGGAGGATGAAGGGCTGGACGTGCTGCGCCTGGACGGGTTGCAGCGCGCCAATGCCGGGGTCGGCTCCGGCGACTTCGTGCATATCGATAAATTGGAGTCCCGCGCCGCGCAGCGGGTCGTGTTCGCACCTGCACAAAATAATCTGCGGCTTCAGGGCCATCCCGAAGCGTTGAAGCGCGTATTCTTTCAGCGGCCGCTGACGGCGGGCGATGTGGTTGCAACCGCGGGTCAGCAACAGGTGCCGCCCGGCGACATGCCGCCCCAACTGCGCCAGATGCTGGCCGCGCCCGCCTATGCCTTGCAGGAAATCCGGCTGGTGGTGGTGTCGACCATCCCCAAGGGGATCGTCCATATCGATGCCGAGACCGAGGTCGAGCTGCGCCCCGAATATGAGGAGCCGAAGGAGGCTCGTCGCGCCGATGTGACCTATGACGATGTCGGCGGCATGGCGGACACGATCGACCAGTTGCGCGAGATGGTCGAGCTGCCTCTGCGCTACCCCGAACTGTTCCAGCGGCTCGGCGTCGATCCGCCGCGCGGGGTGATGCTGCATGGTCCGCCAGGGACGGGCAAGACCCGGCTCGCGCGCGCCGTCGCGAATGAATCGGAGGCCGAATTCTTCCTGATCAACGGGCCGGAAATTGTCGGGTCGGCCTATGGCGAATCCGAAAAGCAGCTGCGCGAGGTTTTCGAGGCAGCGGCCAAGGCTGCGCCGTCGATCCTGTTCATCGACGAGATCGATTCGATCGCACCCAAGCGGGGACAGGTGACCGGCGAGACCGAAAAGCGGCTCGTCGCGCAATTGCTTACCCTGATGGACGGGCTGGAGCCACGCACCAATCTGGTCGTGATCGCGGCCACCAATCGCCCCGAAGCGATTGATGAGGCGCTGCGACGTCCTGGTCGCTTCGACCGCGAGATCGTGGTCGGCGTCCCCGACGAGCGCGGGCGGCGCGAGATATTGGGTATCCATACGCGCGGAATGCCGCTGGGCGACACGGTCGACCTGTCGGAACTGGCGCGCATGACATACGGCTTTGTCGGGGCGGATCTGGCCGCGCTGACCCGCGAGGCTGCGATTGACACGGTGCGCCGTTTCATGCCGCGCCTCAATCTGGAGGACGGGACGATTCCGCCGGACGTGCTGGAGGAATTGTCGGTTACGCGCGATGATTTCATGGCCGCGATCAAACGGGTCCAACCCTCGGCGATGCGCGAAGTGATGGTGCAGGCACCCAATATCGGCTGGTCCGACATTGGCGGGCTGGACGAGGCGCAGATGCGGCTGAAGGAAGGGGTAGAGCTGCCGCTTAAAGACCCCGACGCCTTCCGCCGCATTGGCATCCGTCCGGCCAAGGGCTTCCTGCTCTATGGCCCGCCCGGCACTGGCAAGACTTTGCTGGCCAAGGCAGTCGCGCGGGAGGCGCAGGCCAATTTCATCGCGACCAAATCAAGCGACCTGCTGTCCAAATGGTATGGCGAGAGCGAGCAGCAGATTGCCCGGCTGTTCGCCCGTGCGCGGCAGGTGGCGCCGACCGTCATTTTCATCGACGAACTCGACAGCCTGGTCCCCGCGCGCGGCAATGGCATGGGCGAACCGCAAGTGACCGAGCGGGTGGTGAACACGATCTTGGCGGAGATGGACGGGCTGGAAGAACTGCAATCAGTGGTCGTCATCGGGGCGACCAACCGGCCGACGTTGGTCGATCCCGCGTTGCTGCGGCCGGGGCGGTTCGATGAGCTGATCTATGTGCCGGTCCCCGATCAGGCGGGGCGCCAGCGCATCCTGTCGATCCATACGGGCAAGATGCCGATGGCCGACGATGTCGATCTGGCATCGCTGGCGGAGCGGACGGAGCGCTTTACTGGCGCGGATCTGGAGGATCTGGCGCGCCGCGCTGGCCTGTTTGCGCTGCGCCAATCGCTGTCGGTCGACAAGGTGACGATGGCGCATTTCGAGGCAGCGCTGGAGGAAACCCGCGCGTCAGTGACGCCGGAAATGGAGCATGAATATGAAAAGATCCAGGCGACGCTGAAGCAGAAGGCGATGCAGGTCGATCCGATCGGCTTCGTCGCGCCGGGCATGTTGCGCGGGCGGGAGCGGGATTAACGAAACGCGCAGGTGGCAAAGGAAACCATCTGCCGCCTGCGCGTTCCTTGTCATGCACATGCAAAGCAGCTTGCCAGTCGCGCCGATATTTGCGACGCCCGACCACGACTATAGACAGACGGATAGTGATGGCCTCCATACCCTTGAAAAAGAAAAACATAACGGGCGGCAAGGCAGGTGCGGGCCGGTTCTTCCAGCAATGGGGCATGTTTTTCCGCCAGTTCGTCAAACATCCCGGCATGATCGGATCGGTCATCCCTTCGTCCGCCGCTCTGGTGAACCGGATGCTGGACCAGGTCGATTGGCACAATACTCGGCTTTTCGTCGAATATGGACCGGGGGTGGGCACTTTCACCCAGGCGATCCTCGACCGGCTGCATCCCGACGCCACCCTGTTGGCGATCGACCTGAACCTGGATTTCGTCGCCTATCTGGAGGCGCAGTTCGACGATCCACGGCTTAAGGTCGTGCATGGATCGGCCGCTGATGTACGCCGTTTCATTCGGGAAGCGGGGAAGCCCCAAGCCGACTATATATTGTCCGGCATCCCTTTTTCGACGCTGCCCGATGGCGTGGGAGCGGCGATCTGCGCCGAGACACGGGCTGCATTGCGGCCGGGTGGGGCGTTTCTGGTCTATCAATATTCGCGCTATGTCCGCCGCTTGCTGGCCCCGGTTTTCGGGCGGGTCAGCGATGAACTGGAATGGCGTAATATTCCCCCCTGCCGGATGTTCTGTGCCGTGCGGGAAGAGGCGCTGGCGCAGGCGGCCTGATTTGGATTAATCCAAATCAACATCGCCAAGAATTATAAGACATTATTCTCGCCGTTTATTTGACTTCACTGGCATATTGCGTAACGGATGCCCCCCGGGACTGTGGGGGTTTTGGGGATGGCGTCATACGCCACGGATGGGGATAAATGGGCGGACTTGTTTCTGTCCGCCGCGCTTGATCCGCAAAATTGGGACGGGGCGATCAGGGCCATGGCTAATGCTACGGGCTCGCGTCATGGCCAGTTGATCGGCTTTGGTCCTGGTGCCAGCGGCTTCAACTGGATCAGCGACATTGATGACAGCATCATCGCCAAGACCGCCGCGATCGACCAGTCCCGGCCCGACCTGAATTTCCGTGTCGCCGCAGACGGGCTGGCGGATAATCCCCAGATCGTCCACGAAGCGCATTATGACGTCGCCCGCCAGTCATTGCGGTCCGACGACTATCTCGACCTGTGCGCCGATTTCGACATTTTCGACGGCTGCCAGACCCGCCTTCTGGCTGGACGGGAAGGGATGATCGGGCTGGCGCTGCTGCGCGACAGCAAGGACGGGCGCACGACGCAGGAACAGCGTGACCTGTTCGGCGAAATTGCAGGCCACGCCCGCACCGCCGTGCGGCTCCAGCGCGCGATTGAGCAGCAGGGATTTTCGTTGCTGTCGGGCACGTTCGAGGCGATGGACCGGGCCTGCTGGTTGCTCGATGCGACGGGCCGGGTCGGCGGCATGACTCCGCGCGCCGAAGCGCTGCTGGCGACCAGCCGTATCAGGGTGACCGACGGCTGGCTGGCAAGCGAACGGGCGGACGAAAGCCGCGCCATCACCCGCGCCGTCCGCACCGTGATCGACCCGCCCGGCCGCGCGGCTGACCCGGTCGCGCTGGGCGACGACGCCGGTGGGGTTGGGATCATGCTTGAAATTTATCCACTGCCCAGCCGGCCCTGGTCCCTGCCCTTCGCGCCGCGCGCCATCGTGATCGCACGGGTTGGTGCGCCAAGCGACCGTCATGTCCAACTGCTGATGCGGACATTCAGCCTGACCCCGGCCGAAGCGGACATCGCCATCCGGCTGGCGGCGGGCCAGTCCCGCGCCGACATTGCGGCCGCACGATCCGTGTCGGCGGAGACATTGAAGGTGCAGTTGCGCAGCATCTACGACAAGACCGGGTGTCGCCGGGAATCGCAACTGGTGCGGATCGTCGGTCTGATCAGTCACTGATCGCGACCGTAGGCGACGCGCCCATCCTGTCCGAAGGGATGAGAACCTAAGTCCAATTTTCCCGTCCGTCCGGGCGCGTCACTCTCCTGCTTCAGCCGGGGGGAAACCGGCGTCACGAACGGGAGGATGATATGAAAAGGACGTTGCGCCTGATGAGCGCGGCGGGCGCGCTGCTGCTCACCGCCACCGCTGCGCCGGCCATGGCCGGCACCACCGCCGATCTGCTCAAGCGCCTGCATGAAAAGGGCATCCTGACCGATGAGGAATATCAGGATCTGCTAAAGGGCCAGAGCGCCGAAGCCGCACAGGCACCGCCGGTCACTCCCGATGCGTCCGGCGGCAAGCCGCTCGTCCGTATGGCCGACAGCGGCGTCGGGCTGCAAATGGGCGATGTCACGCTCAAATTCTCCGGTTCGGTCAATGGCTTCTACGTCCATGACAATGGCGAAGCACCCAGCGCCACCAACACCGTCGTGGGCGGCGTGGCGACGGTTGGCGGCAATAGTTCGGCGGTCCGCAACGGGCTGCTGCCTGGCTTCCTGAAAGTGGAGGCGATGACGACACAGGCAGGCTGGGATGTCGGCGCGCATTTCGGCATGTATCCGGGCATCAACTCGGTCAATTATGCAGCGGCCGGCGGTGCCAACGGCCCCGGCAATCCCCGTGCGCTCCAGACCGCAGGGATCGATTTTCGCCAGACTTATCTGACCTTTGGCCGGGCGGGTTTTGGCGAAGTGAAGATCGGTCGCGACATCGGTCTGTTCGGTTCAGAAGCGATCCTCAACGACATCACCTTGCTGTCGTCAGGCACGCCTGCGGGCAATGTCGCGCCATCCAACACGACGCTGGGGCGCATCGGCACTGGCTATATCTACACCGATTTCCAGCCGCAGATCACTTATACGACGCCCAGTTTCAATGGCTTCACCGCCAGCATCGGCATTTTCGAGCCGCTTTCTTCCCTGACGGGGCCAGCTGAATCGAACAAGCAGCCCGGCTTCCAAGCCAAATTCGTCTATGATGGCAAGCTGGGCGATGTCGCGACGCGACTGTGGCTGTCGGGGATCAGCCAGAAGCATAATGTGATCGCCGGGCCGGACTATACCGGCTGGGGCTGGGACGCGGGTGCGAAGGTCACGTTCGGGCCGATCACGGTGGTTGGCACCTATTATGATGCGTCGGGCCTTGGCACCACCGCGCTCAACCTGTTCGACACCGATGGCCTTGGCAACCGGCGCGACAGCCATGGCTTCTATCTTCAGGGGCTGGCGACGTTCGGCAAAATCTCGGTCGGGGGCAGCTATGGCGAAAGCCATCTCGATTATGCCAGCGCAGCCGATGCGCTCGCCAATCCGCTGCTGGTGGACAAGAATGGCAGCTGGGTCGGGCAACTGCGCTATGGCCTGAACAGCTGGGTCACGCTGTTGGGCGAATATGTCCACACGACGTCGAAGGCGCATAATGACAACAAGGCCAGTTCGGACGCGCTGGCGGCGGGGGCGATCCTGTTCTTCTGACCGGCTGATCGACCCAAGGAACAATGTGACGGGGCGGGGGCTGCATCCTAAACAGGGATGCGGCCCCTTTCCGTTTGCAAAGACGATGGAAAATAAAGAGAGGGGCGTCGAGGGGATCGCCATGAAAATTATCGTCCTGCCCGCCTTGCTCTTGTCCATTACCACGGCCGCGCTGGCTCAGGCGCCGGACGATGCGGGCGACACGCCGTCCATCATCGTCACCGGCACCGGCCTGTCGCTGCCGCCCGGCACCTCGGCCTATGGATCGGTCGTGATCGAGCGCGCCCGGTTGCAGGACAGCGCGTCGGGGCGGATCGAAAGCGTGCTGGGCGATGTTGCGGGTTTCCAGCAGTTTCGCCGGTCCGACAGCCGATCCGCCAACCCTTCAGCGCAAGGGGCGACCCTGCGCGCGCTGGGCGGCAACGCGTCGAGCCGGACGCTGGTGCTGCTCGACGGCGTGCCGATGGCCGATCCCTTTTTCGGCTATATTCCGTTCAGCGCGCTGGTGCCTGACCGGCTGTCGGTCGTCCGGGTGACGCGCGGCGGCGGCATTGGTGCGTTCGGTGCGGGGGCGGTCGCTGGCACCATAGAACTGGCCAGCGCCACGCGCGACCAGTTGCCGACCTTTGGTGCAAGCGCCTTGTATGGCAGCCGAGAATCGACCGAATTGTCTGCGACCTTCACCCCCGACCTTGGCAGCGGCTATGTGTCGTTGTCGGGCCGATGGGACCGGGGCGACGGGTTCCAGACAACGCCCAAGAGCCAGCGCGTCGCGGCCACCGTGCCAGCCGCCTATGACGGCTGGTCCACCAATTTGCGCGCGGTCGCGCCCATTTCCGCTACCGCCGAACTGCAATTTCGCACGACCCTGTTTCAGGATAACCGCACCCTGCGCTTTGCTGGCGCGGACAGTATGAGCCAGGGGCAGGACGCCAGCATCCGCTATATCAATCGCGGACGCTGGCAGGTCGATGCGCTGGCCTATATCCAGGCGCGCAACTTCTCCAACATCGTCATGTCGGCCTCGACCTTTCGCAAGTCGCTCGACCAGCGCAACACGCCTTCCACCGGGCTTGGCGGCAAGATCGAACTGCGCCCGCCGGTTGGCGGCAATCACTTGCTGCGCGTCGGCATCGATACCCGCTTTGCCACCGGCGATATGTTCGAGGATGCGTTTAACGCCAATATCACGAGCAACCCGGCGACCTTCCGCCGCCATGCCGGGGGCGAAGAGCTGACCAGCGGCGTCTTTGTCGAGGATGACTGGACGATCGGTAATCTGGTCCTGACCGGCGGAGTGCGAACCGATCGCTGGTCGATCCGCAACGGTTTCTATCGGCAGGTGAGCGCCACCACCGGGGCGGCGACCAATAGCGCCTTTGCCGACCGGTCCGACTGGGAAGTGTCGGGCCGGGTCGGCGCGCTCTACCGGGCGAGCGAGGCCATTGCCGTGCGCGGCGCGGCCTATAGCGGCTTCCGCCTGCCGACGCTGAATGAACTCTATCGGCCTTTCGTGGTCTTTCCGATCACGACCCAAGCCAATGATGCGCTGACCCCCGAAAAGCTGAAGGGCGCAGAGGGGGGCATCGACTTGACCCCGGCACCGGGTGTCACCTTGTCCGCTACCGCTTTCTACAACCGGCTGGACGATGCCATCGCCAATGTGACAAATCCTTTGGTCGCCAACACGCGCAAGCGGCAGAATGTCGATCGCATCGTCGCCAAGGGGATCGAACTGACCGCAGCGGCAGCGCTGGGCGATCTGCGGCTGTCAGCGTCCTACGCCTATAGTCACAGCCGCGTCCACGCCCCTGGCGCTGCTTTCAATGGCCTGACCCCGGCACAAAGCCCGCGTCATGCCGCCAGCGCGACGATCGCCTACAGCCCGGCGCAGGGACCGACCCTGTCCACCACGCTGCGCTATGTCGCCAAACAATATGAGGATGATCTGCAAAGCGACGTCCTGCCCGACGCGCTGACCGTCGATGCCATCGCGCGGCTGCCAGTCGGCCCTGGCGTGACATTGGTGGCGCGGGGCGAAAATCTGTTCGACAAGGCGGTCGTCACCCGCAATGCGGGCGGGTCGATGGACCTGGGCACGCCGCGCACCCTGTGGATCGGTGTCAGTTTCGCGCATTGACAGGCCGGTGGTCGTGCATCAGTGGGCCTGATCTTGCCTGCATCGGCAGACCGGCTATGGCTGCTGCATGACGAAGCAGGGGAATTGGGCTGTCGGGGCCGATGTCACGATTGCGGACGTGGCCGCGCGGGCGCATGTGTCCATTCGCACCGTGTCCCGCGTCATCAACGGATCGCCCAAGGTCAATGCGGAGACGCGCGCGACGATCCTGAGCGCGATCGAAGCGCTGGGTTTCCGGCCCAGCGCGCGGGCGCGGGGGCTGGCGACCGGACGGTCCTATCTGATTGGCATGATCCATAATGACAGGAATGTGCTGGTGCTGGGCGAGGTGCAGCGCGGCTTGGCAAACGAAGCGACCGCGCAGGGCTATGAGGTTATCGCCCATGCAACGCCTACGGGCGAGGATGGATCGATCGAGGATGTGCTGGATTTCGTGCGGCGGTCCCGTGTCGATGGGGTTATCATCCTGGCCCCGGTATCGGGCGTGCCGGGCCTGGCCGACGCTCTTCACGACGTCGGCATCCCGGCAGTGGCGCTCTCGTCCGTCAGCCTTGCCGGGTTCGACGCTATGCTTGTGTCCGACGAGCGCGGTGCCGCCGCGCGGGTGGCGGAGCATATCGTGGCACTGGGCCACAGGCGCGTCGCCCATGTGTCAGGCCCGCCAGCCATACTGTCGGCGCACGAGCGGCGTGCAGGCTTCCTGTCCGCCTTGACCGCGGCGGGGAGAACGCTGGTGGGCGAGGCGGCTGGCGATTACAGCTTTGAATCGGGCGTGACGGCGGCGGAGCGACTGCTGTCGATCGATCCGATGCCGACCGCGATCTTTGCGGCCAATGATATTATGGCCGCCGGTGTCATCAAGGTGGCCGCCTCACGCGGCCTGATGGTGCCGCGCGACCTGACCGTCATAGGATTTGATGGCAGCCTGTTGGCCAGGATGATCGTCCCGGCGCTGACGACGGTGCAGCGTCCGATGGGGGAGATGGCGCAGATGGCCGCGCGGTGCCTGTTCGACATCATCGCCAAACGGCCTACCGAAACGCTGATGCAGGTCGATCTGCCGCTGCTGATCGCGGAATCGAGCGCGCCGCCGCCCGCCTGACGGCGTGCATATGGCCCCGCAGGGCGGGTTGATTCACGAAGATGTCGGGGGGAGAAATGGTGCTGCCGGTGAGGATTGAACTCACGACCTCAGCCTTACCAAGGATGCGCTCTACCACTGAGCTACGGCAGCACTCTTTCACGTCCACGGGCCTGTTCGGCCTGCGGAGCCGGGCCTATGGCTGCGCGCGCCGCCCTTGTCAAGGCGGGTTGCGGCCGATGCCACATTTTGCTTAAGGCCATGCCATGACTAGCGAACAGGATGATCGCAAGGCGCGGCTGGCGCAGGCGCTGCGCAACAATCTGCGCCGTCGCAAGGCGCAGGCGCGCGAAGTGGTGCTGCCCCCGCCTGCGCCCGACAGTCCGAAAAATTAAAGCGGCGCGCAGGCGCCTTCCAGCCACGCCTTTGCGTCGCCATCAAGCTGCGGCCCCACGACCGACAGCACTTTGGCATGATAGGCGTCGACCCATGTCCGCTCGTCGGCGCTCAGCAGGTCGAGCGCGATCAGATGACGGTCGATCGGGGCGAAGGTGAGTGTTTCAAAGCCCAGCATCGGTTTTTCCGCGCCCGGCACGGCGCGTTCTTCCACCAGCACCAGATTTTCGATGCGGATGCCATATTCGCCAGTCTTGTAATAGCCCGGCTCGTTGGACAGGATCATGCCCGCCTGCAACGGCTCGTCGCCGCCGCCGAAGGTCGCGATCCGCTGCGGTCCTTCATGCACCGACAGGAAGCTGCCGACGCCATGGCCGGTGCCATGGGCATAATCCAGCCCCTGTGCCCAAAGGAACTGCCGCGCCAATATATCAAGCTGACCACCGCGCGTCCCGACCGGGAACACCGCGCGCGCCAGTGCGATATGGCCCTTCAGCACCAGCGTGAAGCGCTCCTGCATCTCGCGCGTAGGCGTGCCAATCGCCAGCGTGCGGGTCACGTCGGTGGTGCCGTCGCGATATTGACCGCCCGAATCGACCAGATAGAGGGTGCCGGTCTCGATCGGGCGGTTGGTCTTTTCCTCGACCCGGTAATGCACCACCGCGCCGTTCGGCCCGGCGCCGCTGATCGTGTCGAAGGACAGATCCTCCAGCAGGCCAGTGTCCTTGCGAAACGCTTCCAGCCGGTCGGCGGCAGTCATTTCGGTCTGGCCGCCCTTGGGCGCTTCGACCGATACCCAATGCAGAAAGCGGCTCAATGCCGCGCCGTCGCGGGCTTGCGCCGATTTATGCCCGGCAATCTCGACCGGATTCTTGATCGCCTTGGGCAGGATCGCGGGATCGCGCAGCGGCAGCACGGTCGCGCCGCCATTGTCGAGCGCCTCGAAAATAGCCGCCACCGCCCGTTCGGGATCGGCCACCACGCTCTTGCCCGCAAAACCGGCCAACGCATCGGCAAAAGCAGCGCGATCATGCACGCGCACGGCATTGCCCAGATGCTTGGTGACCGCTTCGTCCATCTTTTCGGGCGCGACATACAGATCGGCGGTCGCGTCGGCGTGGACGATGGCATAGGCCAACGCCACTGGCGTCCGGTCCACATCCTTGCCCCGGATATTGAAGGTCCAGGCGATTGAATCCAGCGCGGACAGCACTGCCGCGTCGGCCTTTTTCTCGACCAGCCAATCGGCCATCGCCTGCCGCTTTTCCGCCGCGCTCTGCCCGGCAACGCGGTCGTCATGGACGACCAGCCGGGCATCGCTGGGGGCAGGGCGGTCAGGCCAGACCAGGTCGATGGGGTTGGTGTCCACCGCGACCAACTGTGCGCCCTTTTCCGCCAGCGCGGCGCTGGCCTGCTCGACCCAGGAACGGGTGTGGAGCCAGGGATCATAGCCGATCCGCCCGCCCGCCGGGGCATGGGCTTTCAGCCAAGCCGCGATTGAGGTCTGCGGCACGCTTTCATATTGCCACAAAGCGCCATCAACCTGCTCACGCACTTGCAATGTGTAGCGGCCATCGACAAAGATCGCGGCCTGTTCCGGCAGCACGACCGCGCTGCCCGCAGACCCCTGAAATCCGGTCAGCCATGCGAGGCGCTGGGCATAGGCGCCGACATATTCGCTCATATGTTCGTCGGTCAAAGGCACGACGAAACCGTCCAGCCGGTCGCGCACCAATTGCGCGCGCAGGGCGTTGAGACGGTCTTGATAGGTGGACATTCATACTTCCTTGCGTATCGGCCCCCTTGCGCAGGCCATAATGGCAACAACATAAGCAGGCTGTGGCACATATGCCAGCGCCCGCCTTGCTCCCTTGCAGATGGATAGTGAATGACCGTAAACACCATGCCGCCCGTTGCCGCTCCAGTCGCGCTGGCCAGGCCGCACAGCATCACCCATCATGGCATCACCGTCAGCGATGACTATGCCTGGCTGCGCGATCCGGGCTACCCGGACGTCAAGGACGCGGATGTGCTGGCCTATCTGGCGCAGGAAAATGCTTGGTTCGAGGCCGCCATGGCCCCGCACAAGGGGCTAACCGACGCGCTGTTTGCCGAGATGAAGGGACGCATCAAGGAAGATGACAGTTCCGTTCCGCAAAGGGATGGCGACTATATCTACTGGCGCGCGTTCGAGACAGGGGCGCAATATCGCAAATGGTATCGCAAGCCCGTGGTGGGCGGCCCGGATCAGCTGATCCTGGACGAACCGGCGCTGGCGGAGGGCCATGATTATTTCCGGCTGGGTGCCATGTCGGTCAGCCCCGATGGCCGCTACCTCGCCTATGCGATCGACAATGACGGGTCGGAACGATTCGAGGCGCGGATCAAGGACCTGTTCACCGGCGAGATTTTGCCCGAATCGATCCCCGATACGCTGTCATCTTTGGTGTGGACGTCCGACAGCAAGGGGCTGCTCTATGGCCTCGCCAATGAAAATTGGCGCACCGACAATGCGCGGCTGCACTGGCTGGGGCAGAGCGTCGCCTCCGACGTCGAGCTGTTCCATGAAGATGATGAGGGGTTCCGTGTTTCGATCGGCCTCACATCATCGGAAAAATGGATCGTCATCGCGACCGGCGATCATGTGACCACCGAAGCTTGGCTGATCCCTGCCGACAATCCCACTGCGCCGCCTTTGCTGGTGGCTGCGCGGCAGGCGGGCCGGGAATATGATGTCGATGAACATGATGGCACGCTCTATATCAAGACCAACGACACCCATCCCAATTTCCGGCTGGTGAAGGCGACGCTGGACGCGCCCGATCAGTGGGAGGAAGTCATCGCGCCCGACGCCCATTTCTACCTGACCGACTTCACCCTGTTCAAACGCTTCTACGTCACCGAAGGGCGGCAGGACGGCCTCGACCAGATCGAGCTTCGCGATTATGCGACCCACACGCCAAAACGCCTGCCTTTCCCGGAGGCGAGTTATTCCGCGTCGCTGGATGATAATCCCGAATATGATGTGACCGTGCTGCGTATCGGCTATGAATCGATGGTCACGCCCGACACTATCTTCGACTATCATATTGCCGAGGAGCGGTTCGAGCTCCTCAAGGTGCAGGAAATCCCGTCGGGCTATGACGCGACCCGCTACGCCACCGAGCGGCTGATGATCCCGGCGCGCGACGGCACACAGATTCCGGTATCGATCGTCTATCCCGCCGACCTGCCCCGCGACGGCAGCGCGCCGCTGCACCTTTATGGCTATGGCGCCTATGGCATGGCGATGGAGCCGGGCTTTTCGACCGGGCGGCTGTCGCTGCTCGACCGCGGCTTTGCCTTTGCCATCGCCCATATTCGCGGCGGCGACGATCTGGGCCAGCAATGGTATCTCGACGGCAAGCTGGACAAACGCAACAACACCTTCACCGACTTTGTCGATGTGGCCAAGGGGCTGATTGACCTTGGCTATACCAGCAAGGGGCGGATCAGCATTTCGGGCGGCTCTGCCGGGGGCGAACTGATGGGAGCGGTGATCAATAGCGATCCCGATCTGTGGGGCGCGGTTGTGGCGCATGTGCCGTTCGTCGATGTGCTGAACACCATGCTGGACGAGACGCTGCCGCTGACGCCGGGCGAATGGCCCGAATGGGGCAACCCGATAGAGGACAAGGCTGCGTTCGAGACGATCCTGGCCTATGATCCTTACGCCAATGTGAAGGCGCAGGATTATCCGCCGCTGATGGTGACGGCAGGGCTGAACGACCCGCGCGTGACCTATTGGGAGCCGGCCAAATGGGTCGCCAAGCTGCGCGCAACCAAGACCGACGACAATGTCCTGCTGCTCAAGACCAATATGGGCGCAGGCCATGGCGGCAAGTCGGGCAGGTTCGAGAGCCTGCACGAAAGCGCGGAGGAATTTGCGTTCATCCTGTGGCAGATGGGGATGGCCGGGGCGTGACAGAGCCAACCCATTCCCGATCAAGCCGGGGGCAGGCTCAGCCCGAACGGAGGAGAGGGTAATGCCCGCCACTTACACCACGCACATTACCGCCCAGCCTGCCGACATCGACATACTCGGTCACGTCAACAACGCGGTCTGGGTCCAGTGGATGGAGCAGGTCGCGACCGAGCATTGGACCCATGATGCCGATCCGGCGCATGTCGATGCCTATGTCTGGGTCGTGACCCGCCACGAGATCGACTATCGCGGCAATGTGGCGGAGGGCGAGACGGTGACGGCCCGCACCTGGATACCCGATGGCCCGCGCGGTGCGCGCTTCGACCGGCTGATCGAGTTTACCGGACCCGACGGCAAGGTGAAGGTCACGGCCAGATCCACCTGGGCGATCGTGGACAAAGGCACGGGCCGCATATTGCGCGTGCCGCCGGAAGTGGCGGCGAATTTTGTGGATTGAGGGTGGGTGACCACTGCTCCGTTCGTTTCTCGACTTCGCTCGAAACGAACGGAAAATGGTTTATTCCCGCACCACCTCAAACACATCCCCAATCCCCGGCTCGACCGGCATATCCTCCCGCTCGGCCGCCTGCCGGTTCCACATCACGGCATAGAGACCGTCGGCCCGGACCAGATCGGCGTGGCGACCGCGTTCGACGATGCGGCCCTGGTCCAGCACGATGATCTCGTCAGCGTCGACCACGGTGGACAGGCGGTGCGCGACGATCAGGGTGGTGCGTTTGCGCGCAATGTTGCGCAGCACGTCCTGAATCTCATTCTCCGTCCGGCTGTCGAGCGCGCTGGTCGCTTCGTCCAGCACTAGGACTGGCGGGTCTTTCAGCAATGTCCGGGCAATCGCCACCCGCTGCTTCTCGCCGCCCGACAGTTTCAGACCCCGTTCGCCAACGCGGGTCTCATAGCCCTTGGGCAGGCTCAGGATGAAGTCGTGGATCGACGCGGCCTTGGCGGCGGCTTCGATCTCGGCCTGCGACGCGCCTTCGCGGCCATAGCCGATATTATAGCCGACCGTGTCGTTGAACAGCACCATGTCCTGCGGCACGATGCCGATGGCCGCGCGCAGCGAGGACTGCGTCACAGTTGCGATATCCTGCCCGTCGATGCTGACTTGGCCCGCCTGAATATCGTAGAAGCGGAACAGGATGCGCGCGATGGTGGATTTGCCCGCGCCAGATGGCCCGACGATCGCCAGCGTCCGGCCCGCAGGCACGGTGAAGCTCACATCGTGCAAAATCTCCCGTTCGGGATCATAGCCAAAGCGCACATGATCGAACCGCACTTCGCCGCCGGACGGGACAAGGGCAGGCGCGCCGTTCGCGTCGGCAATCTCCTGCGGCGTGTCCATCAGCTTGTACATCGCCTCCATGTCGATCAGCCCCTGGCGGATCGTGCGATAGACCATGCCGAGCAGGTCCAATGGTCGGAACAGCTGGGCCAGCAGCGTATTGACCAGCACTACGTCGCCCGTCGTGAACTGCCCCCGGCTCCATCCCCACACGGTATAGCCCATCGCCCCCGCCATCATCAGGTTGGTGATCAGCGACTGGCCGATATTGAGCCAGGCCAGGCTATTCTCGCTCTTGACCGCAGCCTGCGCATAACGCCGCATCGATGTGCCGTAACGTTTCGCCTCGCGTTGTTCCGCGCCGAAATATTTGACCGTCTCGAAATTGAGCAGGCTGTCGACCGCATGGGCGACGGCGTTGGTGTCCATGTCCACCATGTCGCGGCGCAGCTGGTTGCGCCATTCGGTCACGGTGCGGGTGAACCAGATATAGAGCGCGACCATCGCCAGCGTGACCACGACCAGCCACGCACCGAACTTGACGAAGAAGATGGCGCAGACCGCGACCAGCTCCAGCACGGTAGGGGCGATGTTGAACAGCAGGAAATAGAGCATCGTGTCGATGCTCTTGGTGCCGCGTTCGACAATCTTGGTGACAGCGCCGGTGCGCCGGTCGAGATGGAAGCGCAGCGACAGGCGGTGGAGATGGACGAACACATCGTCGGCCAGCCGCCGCCCGGCCTCCTGCCCGACCTTCTCGAACACCGCATTGCGCAGATTGTCGAACAACACGCTGCCAAAGCGCGCGCCCGCATAGACCGCGACCAGCGCGATGGCCAGGCTGGCCGCCGGTTCCATCCCCGGCACCATCCGGTCGATCGCGGCCTTATAGGCAAAGGGCATGGCCAGGCTAATGGCCTTCGCCGCCAGCACGCACAACATGGCGACCACCACCCGCCGCCGTAGCGCCGGGGCGTCCGCCGGCCACAAATAGGGCAGGAACCGCCGAAGCGTCGCCCAGACAGGGGGCAAGGGCGCAGATGTGGGCATGTCAGGGGGCATAGGCGCTATGTAGAGCGCGGCGCGGGATTATCCAGCGGTGGTTTAGAGGGTGCGATAACACACGACATCCGTTCGTTTCGAGCGAAGTCGAGAAACCGATGCACAACGTTTCTCGACTTCGCTCGAAACGAACGGCCAAAGTAGAAGCGGCCTCCCTACCGCCCAAATTTCTTCTGCACCTTCCCGTAGCGCAACTTCCGCGTTCCCGGCTTGCCTTCGGTCGCACGGCCCCTGGGCGCGGCCACCTGCTGTTCGTGGGGCAGGCCCAGTTCTTCGGCCTCCAGCTTGCGGATTTCGTCGCGGATGCGGCCGGCTTCCTCAAACTCCAGGTCGGCGGCGGCGGCGCGCATTTTCTTTTCCAGATCCTCGATATAGGCGCGCAGGTTATGGCCCACCATGTGGGGGCGGTCGGCGTCGCCGGTTTCGATGAGCACGCTGTCCTTGTTGGACACATGGGCGATGATGTCGCCAATGTTGCGCTTGATCGTGGTCGGCGTGATGCCATGTTCGCGGTTATAGGCTTCCTGCTTCTCGCGCCTGCGCCCGGTTTCGTTGAGCGCGCGCTCCATCGAGCCGGTGATCCGGTCGGCATAAAGGATCACCCGCCCGTCGACGTTCCGGGCAGCGCGGCCGATCGTCTGGATCAGCGAGGTTTCGGAGCGCAAAAAGCCCTCCTTGTCAGCATCCAATATCGCCACCAGCCCGCATTCGGGAATGTCCAGCCCCTCGCGCAGCAGGTTGATGCCGATCAGCACATCATAGACACCGAGCCGCAAGTCGCGGATCAGCTCGATGCGCTCCAGCGTCTCGACATCTGAGTGCATGTAGCGAACCTTGATCCCCGCCTCATGCATGAACTCGGTCAGATCCTCCGCCATCCGCTTGGTGAGCGTGGTGACGAGCGTGCGATAGCCGTTGGCCGTGACCTTGCGACATTCGTTGATCAGGTCGTCAACCTGATCCTCGACCGGCTTTATCTCGACCGGCGGGTCAATGAGGCCGGTGGGGCGGATCACCTGTTCGCTGAATACGCCGCCGGTCTGCTCCATCTCCCATTTGCCGGGCGTGGCGGAGACGCTGACCGTCTGCGGGCGCATCGCGTCCCATTCGTTGAAGCGCAACGGGCGGTTGTCGATGCAGCTGGGCAGGCGAAAGCCATATTCGGCCAGCGTGATCTTGCGCCGATGGTCGCCCCGCGCCATCGCGCCGATCTGCGGCACGGTCTGATGGCTTTCATCCACGAACAGCAGCGCATTCTCAGGCAGATATTCAAACAGCGTCGGCGGCGGTTCGCCCGGCAGGCGGCCGGTCAGGAAGCGGCTGTAATTTTCGATGCCTGCGCATGATCCCGTCGCGGCGATCATCTCCAGGTCAAAATTGGTCCGCTGCTCCAGCCGTTGCGCCTCCAGCAGCTTGCCCTCCGCCTCCAGCTCCTTCAGTCGCTCGGTCAGCTCGAAACGGATCGCCTCCATCGCCTGTTTGAGCGTCGGGCCGGGGGTCACATGGTGACTGTTGGGAAATACCTTCACATAATCGAGGCTGGCGACTTTCTTGCCCGACAGCGGGTCGAACTCGACGATCGCCTCAATCTCGTTGCCGAAGAAGCTGACGCGCCACGCGGTATCTTCATAATGGGACGGGAAAATCTCCAGATTGTCGCCCTTCACCCGGAAATTGCCGCGCGCAAAGCCGGCATCGTTGCGCTTATATTGGAGCGCGACCAGCTTGCGGATGATCTCGCGCTGATCCTCTATCCCGCCCTTCTTCATCGAGAAGGTCATGGCCGAATAGGTTTCGACCGAGCCGATGCCATAGAGGCAGGAGACCGACGCGACGATGATGCAGTCGTCCCGTTCCAGCAGCGATCGCGTCGCCGAATGGCGCATCCGGTCGATGCTCTCGTTTACGCTGCTTTCCTTCTCGATATAGGTGTCCGACCGCGCGACATAGGCTTCGGGCTGGTAATAATCATAATAGCTGACGAAATATTCGACAGCATTGTCGGGGAAGAAGCTTTTGAACTCGCCATAAAGTTGTGCGGCGAGAATCTTGTTGGGGGCCAGGATCAGCGCCGGGCGCTGCAACGCCTCGATCACCTTGGCCATGGTGAAGGTCTTGCCAGAGCCTGTGACGCCCAGCAGCACCTGATCTCGCTCCCCGGCCAGCGCCTGTTCGACCAGTTCGGGGATCGCGGTGCGCTGGTCCCCCGACGGCTCATAATCGCTCACCAGCGTGAAGGGCCGCCCCCCTTCGCTCTTGTCCGGCCGCGCAGGCCGGTGCGGCACGAAGCTGGCTTCGGTATCGGGCTCGTCGAGCGTGGTGCGGATCTGGATGGCCATGGGGACAATATGGGGTCTTTGCGTCAGGACGCAATTGACGTCACGGCTTCAACTCGAACGCGCCTTTGGGCGGGGGTGGATAAACGACGGGCTTGTCACCGAAACGCGCACGCAGGGCGGCTTCGCGCCGTTCGTCATCGACGATCTCTACGTTGACCTCTTCGGGATATTTCATGCTGACGTGGAATTTTTTGTCTTGGATGGCATATTCCAAAACCGACCATCGCATATTTGGGCCATCTGGTTCGAGATACCAAGCTTCCCACAGCATATCGCTAAGATTTGTCTCACGTGGATTATAATAGCGGATGACTTCTCCCTCGTCCTTAAAAACGCTGGGACTCACCCAACCCTCGCCAATTTCCACATAAAGAAAAACACCATTTGGATCGCCGCCGACCAGGGCGGCCAATTCAAGTCCAATCTCGTTCATGAGCGGCCCCAAAAGCGTCAAGTTTATCGGTCACGGGGCTTGCCTTTGCTTTCGTTTGAGAAATCCCTAAATTCTTCTTTGCCGTTGACGCGCCATGTGACGTTGATGCGATAGGGCCGTTTGGAGGTTCCCTCATATAGCGGAACGATATGGACGACGACGCTTTTGCCGTCTCGCAAATTCCTCGCCCAGCCATCTTCCATGGCGCGATAGGCATCGCGGTTGAAATTCCGGTCCTAGGGCAAAATGATTGACGCTGTCGCCGGGACCATTGAAGCGAGCAGCGATAAAATGCCCGCCATCATCGCCCGGACGGCGATCTGGCTGACCTGCCTGAGCCTGAGGGCGCCGCGAGCGCGGAGCAATCGGGCCGTCTGTAAGCACAGCAACGACTTCCCTCGGTCGCGCAATGACATCGATATGGAAATCATAGCCATTTTTCGTCTCCTTGCGCCAATTCGTGTCGAGGATCTGGTTTTCAGCGACGGTGGATTGGCCGGGTCGGGCGGCAATTTTCCGCCATGCGTGTCCATATAATAGGCTAGCGCCAGAAACTTGTTCTTGGCCGCACGTCCGGCATCCAGATAGGCCTGATGCGGCACTTTGATCCGCTGGCCGATTCTCAGGGCCGGTCGAGTGGATGCTGGTTCAACCATGCCAGATCGCGCGCGCTCAGCCCCTTGCGCCGCGCCGCAATGCGCGTCAGCGTATCGCCCGGCTGCACGATATAGGTCGAATGGTTGCCGGGATGATCGGGGCGCAGGTGGCGGCGATCCGGCGCGCGATCGCTATCCGGTCGGGCCGGTCTCCGCACCTGCCCGCTAGCCCCGGTTCCACCTGCTTGCGCGCGATTACCACCGCCGCGCGGAAAGTAACGGCCTTGCCCCGCAAAGGTGAACCGCCCATCCTCTTCGTCGTGCCATGGGTTGAATTTAATTTCGACCTGCACGGGCGGGGGCAGGTCGGGTCGCCGACCCGTACGGAGATAGAGATTGAAGGCTATCCGTTCTAGCTGTCGGTCCGACTCATTCCCCGGCATTGGCGCATCCCCCGATTTGCGGAAAATCACGTAGCATAATAAACAGAACAAAACAAGAACAAATGGCTCAATCGCATCCATTTCGGGGACAATTTTGCAATGTCGCACCGGCTTGATATGCTCACCTATCCACGGCCCAGCCCATGCCGACGCGATGAGGGGATAAGCGATGATCAAAGCTGTATTTGCCGCCGCCACTATGACTCTGTTGCTCGCTGCCTGCGGCGACAAACCCGGCGATAAGCCCGGTGACGCGGCGGCCGATGGCTCGATGAGCAAGGAGGAGGTCAAGGCCGCGGTCGACAAGGTGCAGTTGAAGCCGGGCCAGTGGGAGGGGCGCTTCACCGTGCAGGATATCGACCTGTCCAATATGCCGGGCGCGCCTGCTGGCATGAAGGACCAGATGAAGAGCATGATGAGCCAGACCTCGCTCAAATATTGCGTCACCCCCGAAGAAGCGGCCAATCCCAGCGGCGAGATGTTTTCCGGTCAGGAGAATAAGGACTGCACCTATCAGGGCTTCGCCGTCAGCGGTGGCAGCGTGAAAGGGCAGGTGTCGTGCAAGGCGGATGGCGGCACGATGACGGCCGCCATGTCCGGCACCTATGGCGGGGAAGCCTATGCGATGGACATGGACATGAAGATGGTGGGTGGCCCCAATGGCGCGGCCATGGCGATGAAGGCGCGGTCCGAAGGCAAATGGATCGGGCCGACCTGCACCACGGCGGAATAATCCCCACGCATTTCCGCTTGCGCTTTGGCCGCGACGGGTAGAGCTTTGCCCCCGTTCCGATTAAGAGAACGGGGGAGAGGATATGCAAAAGACCGTGCTGGCGGCGATCCCGCTTGCGATGATGCTGGCCGTTGGCGGCTGTAGCGAACCGGCTCCCGCGCCGCAGGCGGAGGAAGCGCCGATCCTGATGCAGGCGGGCGAGTGGGTGCTGACCCGCAAGACCACCGGCTACAACACCCCCACCATCACCCCGGCGCAATATCAGGCGGCGCTCAAACAGGTCAGCGAGGACAAGATTTGCCTCACCGTCGATGCCGAAGGGATGCCGGACGCCGCGGCCCTGGCGGGCAAGGATGGCACGGCCTGTACCTATAAGGACAAGATGGCGCGCAAGGGCCGCCTGATCGCGACGCTGGCCTGCACGGCGGGCAAGGGTACGTCGGAGATTGCGGTGGAGGGCAATTATACCGCCGATACGCTGACGCTGGGCGAAACCATGACCCAATCGGAAGGCGGCGGCGCAGTGCTGCGCGCAACCTATGACCTTTCCGGCAAGCGGGTGGGGGATTGTCCCAAGGGTTGATGCGGGGGACTATTCCAGCGCCTTGATCGCGCGCCGGTCGCATCGTCCTTTACCCAGCGGCACGGCGGAATAGCCCGGCACCAACAGTGACTGGCCAATCCGCAGCGGGGCGAAGCGTTGGTGCGCTATGCCCTCGCACGCCAGGAACAGGTCCAGCATCCGGGGTGGCGTATCCCATTGTTCATAGGACAGGCGGAACGTCCCCCAATGGATCGGGATCGCGGTCGATGCGCCCAGTTGTTTGAACACCTCCACCGCCTGTTGCGGGCCGATATGCGCGTCCGATGCCATCTGCCCCTTCCAGAAGCGGAAGGCGCCGATCGGGATCAGCGCCAGCCGGATCGGCCCGAAACGCGCGGCCTCATAGGGCCAGCCCATGTCGCCCGCACCGGTGTCGCCGGCAAAGAAGATATTGCCCGCGCGCGTCTCGATCAAAAAGCTCGACCAGAGCGCCCGGTTGCGATCCGCGCCCCAGCGGCTGCCCCAATGATGGTTGCGGGTCACATGGACGCGATAGTCGGGGCAATGTTCGTAATTGCCGCACTGGATCACCGCCTGCGGGGCAAGGCCATTGAGCGCCGCACCGCTGACCGACTGGCCCCAGTCCAGCGCGGTCGACGGAATGCCATGCGCTTTCAATATCGTGTCATTGCCCAGGCTCGTGACGATCCTGGGCCGGTCGCGGTCCCACAGTCGTTTCAACGTCGGCAGGTCCATATGATCGTAATGATTATGGCTCAGCACGACCAGGTCGATCTTGGGCAGATCGTCGAAGCGGATGCCCGGCTGCGCGACCCGCTTGGGGCCGAAGGGGGGCAGGGGGCTGGCATGGTCCGACCAGATCGGGTCGGTCAATATGTTGATGCCAGCCGCCTGCACCAGCACCGTGGCATGGCCCACCCATGTCGCCACCATCCCGCGCGGCGCGGCGAAAGGCGCAGGACGGGCTGGCTTGACTGCAATGGCATCGGGCCATGGTGGCCGATCGTCATTACCCAGCAACCAGCGGGCGATGAAACCCTGTCGGCTCGTCCCCGGCGGAGCAGGCACATCGATCACGCCATCGGGATTGAAGAAATGCGCGCCGTCATAATGGCGGCTTTCCGGCCCTTCATAATAGATGCGGTCCAGGAAGGGCGGTACGATCGTCACGGCAAGGCACAGGGCGACCATTGCAAACAGCAATGTTACCCCGATGCCCTTCACGAATTTGGCAATCACTCCGCCGCGATGCCCGCCGCCTTGAACATGTCGGGGTCGGTGGCATCGTCCGCGTTGGCGGGTGCCGCGCGGGTCTTGCGGCGGTCGAAGGCGTCCCAGACCTCGTTCCACTGGCCCCGCGTCGCGCCCTTTGAATATTCGGTCGCGCGGGTTTCGAAGAAATTGGCATGTTCGACGCCGTTCAGCATCGGGGCGAGCCAGGGAAGCGGATGCTCGTCGATCATGTAGATGGGCTTCAGGCCCAGCTGGCCCAGCCGCCAGTCGGCGATGTAGCGGACATATTTCTTGATGTCCTTGGGCGTCATGCCGGGGACCGGACCCATTTCGAACACCAGATCGACGAACGCATCTTCGATACGGACGGTTTTCTGGCACATGTCCATGATGTCGTCCTTGACCGCGGGGGTCAGGCACTGGCGTTCGGCGCAGAAGGCGTGGAACAGCTTGATGATGCCCTCGCAATGCAGCGTTTCGTCGCGGATCGACCAGGTGACGATCTGCCCCATGCCCTTCATCTTGTTGAAGCGCGGGAAGTTCATCAGCATCGCGAAGGACGCGAACAATTGCAGCCCTTCGGTAAAGCCGCCGAACATGGCGAGGGTGCGGGCGATATCCTCGTCCGTGTCGACGCCGAACTGTTGCAGATAGTCGTGCTTGTCCTTCATCTCCTTATATTGGAGGAAGGCCGAATATTCGCTTTCGGGCATCCCGATCGTGTCGAGCAGATGCGAGTAGGCCGCGATATGGACGGTTTCCATGTTGCTGAACGCGGTCAGCATCATCTTGACCTCGGTCGGCTTGAACACGCGACCATATTTTTCGTGGTAGCAATCCTGAACTTCCACGTCGGCCTGGGTGAAGAAGCGGAAAATCTGCGTCAGCAGGTTGCGCTCATGATCGGACAGCTTCTGCGCCCAGTCGCGGCAATCCTCGCCCAAAGGCACTTCTTCGGGCAGCCAGTGCAGCTGCTGCTGGCGCTTCCAGAACTCATAGGCCCATGGATATTCGAACGGCTTGTAGACTTTGGAGGCTTGGAGAAGGGACATAGGGGTTACTCCTGCGGCAATGACCGCAAACTAAAAAACGGCATGATCGACCGGAACGCGCCTGGGCGCATCAACCGGCCGATCACAATATGTCACTGGCAGGCTAGGCACTCGTCATAATCGGTGCTGCCGCCGGCCAGTTCGAATTTGGGCGCGTCGATCGTGTTGTCGGCTTCCACGCCGCCGGCAAAACCGGCGCGCTGCACGCTCTTCGACCGCAGATAGTAAAGCGACTTGATGCCCAGTTCCCACGCGCGGAAGTGGAGCATGAGCAGGTCCCATTTTTCCACATCGGCGGGGATGAACAGGTTGAGCGACTGCGCCTGGTCGATATAGGGCGTGCGGTCCGCGGCCAGTTCGAGCAGCCAGCGCTGGTCGATCTCGAAACTGGTCTTGAACGTGTCCTTTTCTTCCTGGCTCAGGAAGTCGAGATGCTGGACCGAGCCGCCATGCTCCAGGATCGAATTCCAGACATTGGTCGAATCCTTGGCCTTTTCGACCAGCAGCTTTTCCAGATAGGGATTCTTGATCGAAAAGCTGCCCGACAGCGTCTTGTGGGTGTAGATGTTCGCCGGGATCGGCTCGATGCAGGCCGACGTGCCGCCGCAGATTATGGAGATGGACGCGGTCGGCGCTATCGCCATCTTGCAGGAGAAACGCTCCATCACGCCCTGATCGGCGGCGTCCGGGCAGGGGCCGCGCTCGATCGCCAGTTGCATGGAGGCTTCGTCGACCTGGCTCTTGATATGTTTGAACATGCGCAGGTTCCACGACTTGGCCATGGCTCCCTCGAACGGGATTCCGCGCGCCTGCAGGAAGCTGTGAAAGCCCATGACGCCAAGCCCGACCGAGCGTTCGCGGCTGGCGCTATATTTGGCGCGCGCCATTTCGGGGGGCGCGCGGTCGATATAGTCCTGCAGCACATTGTCGAGGAAACGCATGATATCCTCGGCAAACAGCTTCTCGTCCTTCCACTCGTCCCAGGTTTCCAGGTTCATCGAGGAAAGGCAGCACACGGCGGTGCGGTCATTGCCGAGATGGTCGCGACCCGTCGGCAGGGTGATTTCGGAACAGAGGTTGGAGGTCGAGACCTTCAGCCCCAGATCGCGATGATGCTTGGGCATCATGCGGTTCACCGTGTCGTTGAACACGATATAGGGCTCGCCAGTGGCCAGGCGGGTTTCGACCAGCTTCTGGAACAGGGCGCGGGCGTTGACGGTGCCGCGGATCGACTGATCCTTGGGGCTGCGCAGAAGGAAATCGCTGCCGTCGCGCACCGCTTCCATAAACTCGTCGGTCAGCAGTACGCCATGATGCAGGTTGAGCGCCTTGCGGTTGAAGTCGCCCGATGGCTTGCGGATTTCGAGGAACTCCTCGATTTCCGGGTGCGACACGTCGAGATAGCAGGCGGCAGAGCCACGGCGCAGGCTGCCCTGGCTGATCGCCAGGGTGAGCGAATCCATGACGCGGACGAAGGGGATGATGCCCGATGTCTTGCCGTTGAGGCCAACCGGTTCGCCAATGCCGCGCACGCTGCCCCAATAGGTGCCGATGCCGCCGCCGCGCGACGCCAGCCAGACATTCTCGTTCCAGGTGTTGACGATGCCTTCCAGGCTGTCGTCCACGCTGTTGAGATAGCAGCTGATCGGCAGGCCGCGCCCGGTGCCGCCATTGGACAGGACCGGGGTGGCGGGCATGAACCAGAGGCGGGAAATATAGTCATAGACGCGCTGGGCGTGGCCCTGATCATCGGCATAGGCCGCCGCGACGCGGGCGAACAGATCCTGATAGCTTTCACCGGGCAGCAGATAGCGGTCGTTCAACGTATCCTTGCCAAATTCGGTCAGCAGTGCGTCGCGCGACGGATCGGTCACGACGTCGAAGCGCCGTTCCTGCACCGCAGACGAGGATAAAGGCTCCGCCTTGGTCGGCGCGGCAGGCTGTTCGCTCACCCGGTCCATCACATCATCCATCACAGTCGCCACGTCGTTTGTTCCACCCTGTCCGCTATCCCGAAAATCCATGCTCAACCCCCAATGTTCCTGTTCCGTTCGATTCGGTCAAGCTGGTTCGGCAGGTGCCGACACCTTAGCAGATACCGTATCGCGACGGGGCGGAAATGGGACCAACTGACGGGATTGCAGGGACAAAAACCCCCTTGCGCTGAAAACTGGTCCAGCGACGCAATCACAATCTGTTGGGTGACCCCCGTTTACCCGATACCACAGATAGTGCCATAGCCTGTTTTGGGCGCAAGAGGGTAAATGACGGTTTAGGGACTCAGTTCGTCGCTGTTCCGATTCCTTTCGTCGCTGATTTCGCCCGCTGCAACGCAGCGACGCACGGACTTTCCTCGCTCCCCGGAAAGACAAGCGGGAAAAAGCGGCCTGAAAAATAATTTTGCCTTGCCACGCAAATGCGTGGTGCGCGCAAAAGGCGCTATGATGGTGCCTCCAGCAGACCGCCGCCCGTCCTGTTCACCCGACGCAAAGGCCGACCGATGATTCTCTATTATCACCCGCTCTCTTCCTATTGCTGGAAGGTGCTGATCGCCGTTTACGAAAATGGCACGCCCTTCACACCGCAGATGATGGAGGAGGAGGGCGTTGCGCAGGAATGGCTGGCGCTGTGGCCGATCGGCAAATTCCCGCTGCTGCGCGATTCGACCCGCGACACGATCGTCGCCGAGGCCAGCATCATCATCGAATATCTGATGACGCATGAGCCGGGCACGTTCCGGCCGATTCCGCTCAATCCCGACGCGGCGTTGCAGGTGCGGATGATGGACCGGCTGTTCGACAATTATGTGATGACGCCGATGCAGGCGATCGTCGCCGACCGGCTGCGCCCGGCCGACTCGCGCGATCCTTATGGCGTAGAACAGGCCCGCGCGCTGATCGCGAAAGCCTATGCCCTGCTGGAAACCCGGATCGGCACACATGGCTGGGCGGTGGGTGAGAATTTCACCCTGGCTGATTGCGCGGCGGCCCCCGCGCTCTTCTATGCCGACAAGATCGTACCGATCGGCAGCGATCATCCGCGCCTCGCGGCCTATCTCGCCCGGCTGGTGGCGCGGCCCAGCTTCGCGCGGGTGCTGGCCGAGAAGGAACCGTGGTGGCCGATGTTCCCCTTTGCGAATGGCTATGCCTAGCCTCTCTGGACAGGCGGACGATTCCTGACTAGCCGCTGCCCGTGCAGGAACCCGCCGTGCAGGGCCGGGCCGCAGACATAAGGGATCTGGGTAAGATGACGCTCATCAAGACCGCCGACCTGATAGAGAGCGTCGCCGACGCGCTTCAGTTCATCAGCTATTATCACCCGATGGATTATATCCGCGCGCTGGGCAAAGCCTATGAGGCGGAACAAAGCCCGGCGGCCAAGGACGCCATTGCCCAGATCCTGACCAACAGCCGCATGTGCGCGGAGGGGCATCGCCCGATCTGCCAGGACACCGGCATCGTCAATGTGTTCGTCAAATGGGGCATGGAATGCCGCCTGGACGACAATAGCCGCTCCATGCAGGATGTGATCGATGAGGGCGTGCGCCGCGCCTACCTCAACCCCGAAAACCGCCTGCGCGCCTCGATCCTGCGCGATCCCGCGTTCAGCCGTCAGAATACCAAGGACAATACACCCTGCGTGCTGTCGGTCGAAATGGTGCCGGGCAATAAGGTCGTCATCGACGTCGCGGCCAAGGGTGGCGGGTCGGAGAACAAGACCAAGTTCAAGATGATGAACCCCAGCGATTCGATCGTCGACTGGGTGCTGGAGATGATCCCGCAAATGGGCGCGGGCTGGTGTCCGCCGGGTATGTTGGGCATCGGCATTGGCGGCACCGCGGAAAAGGCGGTGGCGCTGGCCAAGGAAAGCCTCATGGACGCGATCGACATGGGGGAACTGAAAGCCCGCGGGCCGCAGACCGAGATTGAGAAGATGCGGGTCGAGATTTTCGACAAGGTCAACGCGCTGGGCATCGGCGCGCAGGGGCTGGGGGGTCTCTCGACCATTCTCGACGTCAAGATTTACGATTATCCCTGCCATGCGGCGGGCAAGCCCGTGGCGATGATCCCCAATTGCGCCGCCACCCGCCATGCCCATTTCACGCTCGACGGCTCCGGCCCCGCTTATCTGGAAGCGCCCAAGCTGTCCGAATGGCCCGACGTCAACTGGACGCCGAGCAAGGAGGCGATCCGGGTCGATCTCAACACGTTGACGCCAGAGATCGTCCAGAGATGGAAGCATGGCGACCGGCTGCTGCTCAACGGCAAGATGCTGACCGGGCGGGACGCCGCGCACAAGCGGATCAAGGATATGCTGAGCCGGGGCGAGAGCCTGCCTGTCGATTTCAAGGGCCGCGTCATCTATTATGTCGGCCCGGTCGATCCGGTCGGCGACGAAGTGGTCGGCCCCGCTGGCCCCACCACCGCCACCCGCATGGACAGCTTCATGGACATGATGCTGGAGCAAGGCCTGCTGGGCTGCGTCGGCAAGGCCGAACGCGGCGTGGCGGCGACCAAAGCCATCGCCAAGCATAAGAGCGCCTATCTGATGGCGGTCGGCGGTGCGGCCTATCTGGTCGCGCGCGCGATCAAGGGGGCCAAGGTCGTGGGCTTTGAGGATCTGGGCATGGAAGCCATATACGAATTCGATGTGGCTGACATGCCCGTGACCGTCGCGGTCGATAGCGAAGGCCAGAATGTCCACCATCTCGCCCCGCTGGTCTGGCAGGAAAAGATCAAGCGCGAAGGGCTGCTGGAGGGCGTGTGAGGGAATGATCCTCCCCAAGCAAGCTTGGGGAGGATTAGGTAATCGCACCAACCTGCATCAAGCCCCCGGAACCCCTGCCTCTACCCGGCATTGTCTCCGCATCCTTATCCCGGAGCCAGTCCCATGTCCTTCACCCAACTAGACCCACCCTTGCCCGTCCATGTGGAGGGCAAGGGGAAGGGCTATGCCCTGGCCGTCATCGATTATGGGCAGGAGCATAATCTGATCTGGGTGACTGGCCTGTCCGACAGTGGCGAAATCTGGTGTGCGCCCAATCCGCTGGTGCGGCTGGAGGCGAACTGGACGATGGGGCGGGACTGGGCGCGCCATGGTCTGCCCGGCGTCAAGCCGAGCTAAACGCAACAACTGTCTGGCAAGCGTCATACACCGCTGTTATCCTGTTTCCCATGACGGGGGAAATAGACGCGGCGGGGGACGCTATCACCGGAGGCATGATCGCGCGCGCGGTCGAGCCGGGGCATGGCGAGTCAGAGCATGACGGCCATGGGGCTTGCCTCAATTGTGGCGCGACGCTGGAGGGTGCCTATTGCGCGCAATGCGGGCAGGCGGCCCATATCCATCGCAGTTTCGGCGCGATCGGGCATGATCTGGCCCATGGCGTGCTGCATTTCGAGGGCAAGATATTCAGGACATTGCCCGAACTGGCGCTGCGGCCGGGCAAGCTGACGCGGCGCTACATCCTTGGCGAGCGGGCGAAATTCGTGTCGCCCTTTGCCCTGTTCCTGTTCAGCGCCTTCCTGATGTACGCCATCTTCTCGCTGACCAGCGGCCATGGCGCCAGTGCGGGCAAGATGGTGCAGATGGATGATGGCGCGATCGCCGAACTGCGCGCCGAAGAGGCGAAAGCCGACGCGCAGATTGCGAAGATCGAGGCGCAACTGAAGGCACCCGGCCTGACCCCGGCACAGCGCGCGACGCTGAACGAGGATCTGGGCGAGGCGCGCGAGGAGCGGCAGGGCATTTCGCTTGCCGCCAACATGACCGAAAGTCTGCGCGGTGAGGGCATGAATGGCGGGGTTGCCGCCACGGTAGGGGAGGTAGTCAGCGCCGCAGCGAAAGACCCGGAACTGGCCTATTACAAGCTCAAGGCCAATGCCTATAAATTCTCTTGGGCGCTGATCCTGTTTTCCATGCCGTTCGTATGGCTGCTCTTCCCGTTCAGCCGCCGCTTCAAAATGTATGATCATGCGATCTATGTGACCTATTCGATCGCCTTCATGTCCTTGCTCTTTTCGCTGTCGATGCTGCTGTCGGCGCTGCATGTCACCGCCGGTCTGGTAACCACCGCGCTGCTGCTCTATGCCGCCTGGCACATGTATCGGCAGATGAAGGATGCCTACAGCCTCTCACGCCTTGGCGCGCTGTGGCGCCTGCCCTTGCTCTATATGTTCGCCTGCCTCGCGCTGGCGCTATTCTTCACGATGCTGGTGATGATGGGATGACGCAGAGCACCGGGCGGCTATAGCGGCGCGATGATTACTTCGCCAATCTGGCTGCCCGCAACGCTTATGGCAGGTGGGGTGCAGGCATGGCGCACCGCCGTCCAGCGGCGGGTGAGCCAGAGCCTGTCGCTCAACGCGGCGGGGTTGGTGCGCTACCTGTATGGCCTGCCGTTCGCGTTGATGCTGCTGGGCGGATATTGGCTGGCCAATCCCGCGCCCCTCCCCGCCGTCGGCTCGCTATTCCTGCTCTTCTGTATCGGCGGCGGACTGGCGCAGATCATCGCCACCAATCTGCTGATCCTGGCGTTTGGCCATCGCAATTTCGTCGTCGGCACCGCCTATTCCAAGACCGAAGCTGTGCAGGGCGCGCTCCTGTCCTTCCTGCTCATGGGCGAACGCTTGTCGCCACTCGCCTGGGCCGGGATCGGCTGCGGCGTGGCGGGGGTGATGCTGCTCTCGACCGGTGGCAGGCGCATGGGGCCAATGGATTTCATCCGTGCGTTGGGCCAGCCCGCCGCACTGTGTGGGATCGCGTCGGGATTTTTCTTCGCGCTGACCGCGATCGGCATCCGCCGCGCGACGCAGCAAGTGGAAACCGGCGATCCGATCCTGGCAGCGTTGGTCGTGCTGGCGGTGACGGTCGCGCTTCAGACTGTGATGCAGGGCGGCTGGCTGTTGGCGCGCGAACCCGGCGAGATGCGGCGCGTTTTTGCTACCTGGCGGGTATCGGGACAGGTCGGAATGCTCTCGGCCCTTGGGTCGGCCTGCTGGTTCACCGGCTTTGCCACTGCGCCGGTCGCGCTGGTGCGGATTGTTGGTCAGGTCGAGGTGGCCTTTACCATGGGCTTTGCGCATTTTTACCTCAAGGAACAGATGCAGCGCAGCGAGGCGGTTGGGCTGCTGCTGGTCGTGACGGGCGTGGTGCTGGCGCTGGCCGGATCGCTCTGACGCATCGCTAATCTTTCCTTTACCATGTTGGATTAGCCCTCTGTCCGTGGGTAGCGAAGCAAAATCCGAAACCGTTGCAAGAGCGGTAATGAAGGTGGCCAAATTGTCGGGCGACCTGGGCATCCGTACGCTCGATTTACAGGCCGATATCAGCGAACTGGCCGACCGGGTGACGCATCAGGCACGCACGATCGAGGCGATCAGCGGCGCGGCCACACAGTTGTCGCACGATGGCGAAAGCGTGGCGAATGCCGGGCAGGATGCGCGCGCCAAGGCGATTGCCGCCCGTTCCATCATCGACGATTCGGGCCGGCAATTGTCCGCCGCCAACCATGTGTTTGTCGATCTGATAGATCAGGTCAGCCGCATCCATGATCGGCTGGACGGTTTTGGCGAAGCGCTCAAGACCGTCGCCCATGTCACCAATGTGATCAGCGGCATTGCCAGCCAGACCAATCTGCTCGCGCTCAACGCCACGATCGAGGCGGCGCGGGCGGGCGATGCCGGGCGCGGCTTTGCCGTCGTCGCGGCCGAAGTGAAGAAGCTGGCGCAGGAAACGGGCGCTGCGACCCACACGATCGAACAGTCGATCGCGGCGCTGACCGGCGAAGCGGGCGGGATGCTCGACAGTATCAACCGCGGCGCACAGACCGCGCGCACCGCGCAATCGGACACGCGCAACATAGAGGCGCTGGTCGAACGGCTGGGTTCCCTGATGGTCGACCTGTCGAGCAATAGCGAGGGCGTGGCCGAACGGATCGCGTCGATCGTAGGGTCGGCGGGTGAAATCCGCTCCGGCCTGGCTGCGCTCGCTAGCACGTCGGCGGACAATGCGGGCGGCCTGCAACGGCTGTCGGGCCGCGTATCGACCGCCAGCGACGATACCAACATGCTGCTGCAATATCTGGCCGAAAGCGGGGTTGCCATCCCCGATTCGCCCTATATCAGTTTCAGTCTGGAATCGGCTGAGATCGTCAACCGCGCGATCGAGCAGGCAATCGACAGCGGGCAGATCAGCGAAGCGGCGCTGTTCAGCGACTATCCCACACCGATTCCCGGGACCGATCCGCAACAATATAGCCATCCCGTGCAGGATGCGATGCTGCCCGCCGCGCGCGCGCAGCAGGACAAGGCCCGCGCCTTCACCGGCCTGTTCGGCATGACCTTTACCGACCGCAACGCCTTTGGCGCGGTAGCGATGCCCGAACGCGCCCATCCCCAGCGTCCGGGCGATGACGCATGGAATGCGGAATATTCGCGCCAGGGGCTGATCTTCGATTTCCCCGATACGCGCGAGCAATGTCGCACGACCCAGCCCTTTTGCATCAAGGCCTATCGCCGCCTGACCGCGTCCGGCGACGTCATCCTGTTGAAACAGGTGATCGCGTCGATCCATGTGAAGGGGCGGCACTGGGGCATACTCCAGATGGCCTATCAGGATCAGGGCTGACGGCCAGACTGTCGGGTGCCTGAACGATTCGGGCATCACCTAATTTCACTATACGGCTTCGGTTCGTGGCGATTCTGCCGCCGCCCCGCCCCGCCCCGCCCCGCCCCGCCCCACCTCATCCTGCTCCACGATGAACGGGCGGTTTTGTATCGTTCATGCAACATCCTTTATCGTCGGTGGTTCTGACATTTAAGACTGCACCCAAGCGAAGGACCCCGCCCATGACATTCACTTTCAGACAGGCCATTGCCGCCCTTTCGCTCGGCGCTATGACGCTGACCGGGCTTGCGGCCACGCCCGCCTTCGCGCAGCCGGGTCGCGACAATCGCGAACGGCGCGATGATCGCCAGGACCGCAGGGCGGACCGTCGGGATGACCGCCAGGATCGACGCGCCGACCGCCGCGATGATCGCCGCGACTGGCGCCAGGACCGCCGGGACGACCGCCGCGTCACTTATCGCCGGCCCGGTCGCCCGGTGTACAGCTATGACTGGAACCGCCCCGATCCGCGCTATGGTCGCAGCTATCGGCCAGACCGCTATTATCGCGCCGGTTATCAGCCCATCCGCGTCGATCGCCGCACCCGCATCTATCGCGGCTATGATGACCGCTATTATTGCCGCCGTTCGGACGGCACGACCGGTCTGATCGTCGGCGCGGCGCTGGGTGGCCTGCTCGGTAGCCAGATCGACCGTGGCCAGTCCAATGTCGCAGGCATCCTGATCGGCGGAGGCGCAGGCGCGTTGCTGGGCCGCGAAATCGACCGTGGCAGCCTGAACTGCCGCTAAAACGGGAAGGGGCGCGTGGGGTTCAACACCAGGACCGCCGCGCCCCGTCCCATTCGCGCGCCAATCCTTCAGCCACCAGCATCCCGCCGATCGATTCGCCGCCGCGCGTCACGACCCTGAGCGCCCGGCCATAACGGTCGGTATCCCGATCGCCGCTTTCCAGCGAAAAGGCGCCTTCATTCATCAACGCCTGCAACCGCTCCGTCGCCCGTGCGCCCAATGCGCCCTCGGCAGCACAGCGCGGCCCGTGTGTTTCGGGCGTATCGATATCGGCGATCCGGTATTTTTCGCCGCTGAACCAGAATGTGTCGCCATCCACCACGCAATTGACCCCGCCGCCACTGTGGCAAAATCCGAATTCCGCTGACAGCGTATCGGCGGGCGCGCTCTGCCGGGGCATTTCTAACGGCGGCCAAGCGCCGCGCTCCATCCATACCGGCCCGTACCCGCCAACCAGCAGCCCCAGGCACAGCGCATAGATGATCGCCGGACCGCTAAAGCCCGCGTTGCGCCGTTGCGCTCGTCCATATCTCTGTCTTGCCATGCCGCCAGGATAGGCGGCCATTGGCAAAGAGGGCGTTAAAGCCGATCCATCCTCTCACCGATCCGGTCACGATCCGGTTTGATGCGGATCAATGACGCGTGCTTTCCATGCGTCATGCTGGCCCTTCCTTCATCCGAAATGGAGCCAGTCGATGAACGCCACCGCGCCGCCCAGCCCCTATGTCCGCATCGGCGGCGAACCGGTGGTCGCGGCGATCGTCAACCGCTTCTATGACCTCATCGAACAGGACAGCCTCTATGCTGACCTGCGCGCGCTCCATGCCGCCGATCTGGCACCAGTGCGCCATGGCCTGACCCGTTTTCTGTCGGGCTGGTTGGGTGGCCCGCGCGACTGGTTCGGGCGCGGCCAGTGCGTCATGTCGCTCCACCGCGCCTTCCCGATCACCCCCGCGCTGGCCGACGATTGGGCGCTGGCGATGACCTGCGCCATAGCGGGTCAGCAAGATATGGACCCTGCCATCGGTGATGCGATGGCGCAGGCGCTGGGGCATATGGCGCGCGGCATGATCAATTTCGCGCTGGACGGCGGCAGCGCGGCCGCTTGATCGAAGGCGTCAGTCCTCGTCGCTTTCCGCCCCGTCCTCGTCATCCATCGCCGGTTCACCGGCATAGGCGTCCATGTCGATCCGGCCGGACCGGTTCATCGCATTCATCGTGTCGACCAGGTCCGGCACGTCATCGGGGATGATCTGTGCCGGATTGCTGTGTCCGCCGCGTTCGCTATCCTCGCTCAGGTCCGTAGCCCGCGTCCGTGCGGACTCTGCCACATCCTGCGCCTGCGTTCCCGCTTCGCTCTGTTCTGCATTGTGGTCGATATCATTGTCGGGGATAGGGTGGGCCATGGACGCTCTCCTGTAACAGCTTCAATCCCTTCCCAACGGTCCGCATCGCCCGCCGTTCCGCTTGGGCGTCGCTGAATCCACTGGACAGCATCGGGCCAAGGGGGCAAGGGCGGGCGCGATCCTTTCGCACTGCAGCAGGAAGCCGTCATGTCCCGCCAGCTTATTTCGTCCGGCTCGCCCTTTGAGGCGCAGGTCGGCTATTCCCGTGCCGTCGTCCAGGGCGACTGGTGCTTCGTCGCCGGCACCACCGGCACTGATCCTGAAACCAAGACCATGCCCGACAGCGTCGCCGATCAGGCCACCAACGCGCTCAGGGTCATTGGCGCGGCGCTGGAGGAAGCGGGCTTTGCCTTTGCTGACGTGGTGCGCGTCACTTATTATATCACCGATCCCGCCTATTGGGACGAACTGGGTCAGGCGACCGCGCCGGTGTTCGGCACCATCCGCCCCGCCGCCAGCTGCGTCGTGGCCGGGCTGATCAAGCCGAACATGAAAATCGAAATCGAAGCCACCGCTTATCGCGGTGCAATGGGGGATAAGTCGTCATGATCACAATGTACGGCATCAAAAATTGCGACACGATCAAGAAGGCGCGCAATTTCCTCGACAATGAGCGCGTCTCCTACAGCTTCCACGACTATAAAGTGTCGGGCGTTGACAAGGCGAAGCTGGAGGAATGGGTGATGGAGCATGGCTGGGAAACCATCCTCAACCGTTCCGGCACCACCTTCAAGGCGCTGGACGCCGGGGACAAGGCGCATATCGACGCGGACAAGGCCATCCTGCTGATGATGACCAACCCATCGATGATCAAGCGGCCGATCCTGGACACGGGCAAGCAGACCATCGTCGGTTTCAAGGCGACGACCTATGAGAATGCGCTGGCAGGTGCCATAGCATGATCGGGCGGCGCCTGATCCGCGCCTGCCTGACGCTCCTGCTCCTCCTTCTGCCGGTAGAGATCGCCATGGCCGAACCCTTGTTGATCGCCCATCGCGGGGCCAGCGGCGAGCGGCCCGAACATACGCTCGCTTCCTATGAGCGGGCGATTGACGAAGGCGCGGACTTTATCGAGCCGGATCTGGTCCTGACCAAGGATGGCGTGCTGGTCGCCCGGCACGAAAATGAAATCAACGGCACGACCGACGTCGCCGACCATCCCGAATTTGCCGATCGCAAGACGACCAAGACGATCGACGGCGCGGCGGTCACCGGCTGGTTCACCGAAGATTTCACCCTGGCCGAACTGCGCACCCTGCGCGCGCGCGAACGGCTGCCCTTGCTGCGGCCCGCCAACACCCGCTTCAATGACCTCTACCTCATCCCGACGTTCGAGGAGATATTGAAGCTGGTCCGCGCCAAGGAGGCGGAAGCGGGCCGCCGTATTGGCCTCTATCCCGAAACCAAGCATCCCAGCTATTTCGCCGGGATCGGCCTGCCGCATCAGGCGCCGATGCTCGCGCTGCTGGAACAATATGGCTATCTGACCGAAGCGGACCCGGTCTTTATCCAGTCGTTCGAGGTCGGCAATCTTCAGGCCTTGCGCGCGGCCACCCGGTTGCGGCTGATCCAGCTGATTGACAGCAGTGGCGGACCGGCCGACCGGCCTGACCTGACCTATGACGCAATGATGAGCGTGGAAGGGTTACGGGCCATCGCGGACTATGCCGACGGCATCGGCCCCTCCACCAGCCGGGTGTTGGCCGATGACGGCGCGACTGCGTTGGTAGGGCAGGCGCATGATGCCGGGCTACAGGTCCATATCTGGACGCTGCGGATGGAAAATTTCTTCCTGCCCGCCCAATATCGGCGCCCCAATGACGCGCAGGGCCGGGGCGATTTCGCCGGCTATGTCCGCGCGGTGGCGGCAACCGGGGTGGACGCGGTCTTTACCGATTTTCCCGCCCAGGCACGCACCGCGCTGGAGAAAGCCGCGCCTTGACTTGTCAAACGCATCGCCTGAGCGAATAACGCTAATATGCTGTCCCAAAAGACCCGTTATGCCATCCGCGCGCTCCAGCATCTTGCCGACCGCTATCGTCAGGGACCCGTGCCACTGAACGAGATCGCCACGCGCCAGAATATTCCGGGCAAATTTCTGACGGTGATCCTGTCCGAACTGTCGCGCGAAGGGCTGGTGGCGACGCAGCGCGGCAGGGACGGGGGCTATTGGCTGGCGCTCGCCCCGGTCGATATCAGCTATGGCGACATTGTCCGCCTGACCCGCGGCTCGCTCGCGCTCACACCCTGCGCCAGCCGCTTCGCCCATGAAAGCTGCACCAACTGCCTGCCCGAATCGGAATGTCGCCTCCACCGGGTGATGCTCCGCGTGCGTGACGAGACCGCGCGGGTGCTGGACGGTATCAGTCTCGCCGAGCCGTTTGCGGCGCTGGACGAGGCAAACTAACCAGACAGGGAGCTTCGCTTCCCCTTGCGTCCGTCCCGCCGCTTCGCCACATCGGGCGCATGACGACTTCCCCGCAAGACCGCCCGCTTAAGGCTACGTTGATCCCGGTCACCCCGCTCCAGCAGAATTGCACTCTCTTCTGGTGCACTGCCACCATGCGCGGGGCGTTCGTCGATCCGGGCGGCGATCTGCCGGTGTTGAAGCAGGCCGCGGCGCAGCATGGCGTAACCATTGAAAAGCTGCTCGTCACCCACGGCCATATCGACCATTGCGGTCAGGCGGGCGTGCTGGCCCGCGACCTGGGCGTACCCATCGAAGGGCCGCATGAAGATGACCGTTTCTGGATCGACAAGTTGGCGGAGGACGGCAAACGCTGGGGCGTGCCGGGCGAAAGTTTTGAGCCGGATCGCTGGCTGGTCGATGGCGATCAGGTAACGGTCGGCAACCTTACCCTCGACGTCCTCCATTGCCCCGGTCATACGCCCGGCCATGTCGTGTTCCACCACGCCCCCAGCAAGCTGGCGATCGTGGGCGACGTGCTGTTCCAGGGGTCGATTGGCCGCACCGACTTTCCGCGCGGCAATCACCAGCAACTGATCGACGCGATCACCGGCAAGCTCTGGCCGTTGGGCGGCGACACCGCCTTCGTCCCCGGTCACGGCCAGATGAGCAATTTCGCCCACGAACGCCGCACCAACCCCTTCGTCGCCGATTCGGTGCTGGGCTAATCCTCTTCTGGCGCCCCACTGTTCGCCCTGAGCGTGTCGACGGGCCGCTCTTCTCGAAGTAAAGGGCAGCGCTTCGACAGGCTCGGCCCGAACGGATATGGGGTTAAACCTGCGCCGACAGCGCCGGTGGCGCAGGCACCTCGCGCGTGGCAGTATAGGCGATCGTCAGTGCCGTTATCGCCATGCCGACCATGACGATCCAGGTCAGCAGCGCCCCGCCGCCGCGCCATACGGTAGGCGCGTCTGCATCCATGCCGAACGCATGGGCGACCCGCGCCACGATATAGACCAGCGCCCCGATCCACAGCCATAGCGAGGCACCCACGGCCAGTTCGACGACCAGGAACAGGATCAGCACGATCGGCGTATATTCGATATAGTTGGCGTGCGCCCGCATCCGTCGCGCCAGTAGCGCATTGCCCGCATCGCCATGCATCACCTTGTCCGAAATGCGAATCCGCGCACACCGCGTCGCGATCCACAGGTTGAGCAGCGCGCAGGCGGCAGCGAATGTCAGCGTGATCGGCAGCAGCATCGGTTTTCCCCTCATTTCTATAGTCTGCACCCTAGCTGCCGGGACGGAACGGGCAAGGAAGGACTTGCACCCCGATCAAAAAGCGCTATAGGCGCAGGGCTTCGCGATCACCCAGGGCCGCATGGGTCTGCGGCGCCTGTGGCGTCAGCTTTCATGTTGGATCTGGCCGTTCGCATAACCTGATAGATTTACGGAACAAGGTGCCGACATGGCTGTCCCCAAAAGGAAAACGTCCCCCTCCAAGCGCGGTATGCGCCGCAGCCACGATTCGCTGCGCGTCGAAGCATTCCAGGAATGCTCCAACTGCGGTGAACTCAAGCGTCCCCACAATTTGTGCGGCGCCTGTGGCCATTATAACGGCCGCGAAATCGTCGCCGTCGGGGCGTAACGACTTTTCGATCTCCGCAAAGGGGTGATCTAGGGTGTCCAGCCAACCGCGAATCGCCATAGACGCGATGGGCGGGGATGAAGGCGTGCGCGTGATGATGGCGGGTGTGGCGCTCGCCCGTCACCGCCATGAAGGGCTGCGCTTCACCCTGTTCGGCGACGAAACCCGCATCAAGGCGGCGCTCGACAGCCATCCCAATCTGCGCGCGGCGTCGGACGTCGTCCATGCCGATACCGTCGTCGATGGTGCCGACAAGCCCAGCGTCGCGATTCGCAAGAAAAGCAGCTCGATGAGCATGGCCATAGCAGCCGTGAAATCGGGTCAGGCGGGGGCTGCGGTTTCGGCCGGCAATACCGGCGCATTGATGGCCATGGCCAAGCTGGCGCTGCGTACCATGCCGGGCATTGATCGACCCGCGCTGGCCGCGCTTTTGCCCACGCTCGGCAACAATGATGTGGTCATGCTCGATCTGGGCGCGAACACGGAATGCGACGCCCGCAATCTCGTCCAGTTCGCGGTAATGGGGGCAGCCTATGCCCGCATCGCGTTCGACCTGGAACGGCCCCGCGTGCGCCTGCTCAACATCGGCACCGAAGAACTCAAGGGTACGGATGAAATCCGCGACGCCGCGGCCATCCTGCGCGCTGCGCACGCCCTGCCGCTCAGCTTTGACGGTTTTACCGAAGGCGACAAGATCGGCCATGGCGATACCGATGTCATCGTGTGCGACGGCTTTTCCGGCAATGTCGCGCTCAAGACGATCGAGGGCACGGCCCGTTTCGTCACCGACGTGCTACGCCGCGCCTTCACCAGCTCGATCCGCTCGAAGATCGGCTTCCTGATCTCCAAGCCTGCGATGCACCTGCTCAAGCATCACCTCGATCCCAACAACCATAATGGCGCGGTGTTTCTGGGCCTCAACGGCGTGGTCGTCAAAAGCCATGGCAGCGCCGACGCCAAGGGCATTGCCAATGCGGTTCATGTTGCCGCGCGCCTGTTGGAAGAAGATATTACTCGTCGCATCGCGGCCGACATGGCCGCCGTGCAGGCGCTCACCGCCTCGTCAAAGCTGGAGCAGCCCGCCAAGTGATCCGTCGTGCGATTCTCCTGGGGACCGGATCGGCCCTGCCTGTCCGCGCGGTCAGCAACGCTGAACTGGCACAGACGGTCGACACCAGCGACGAATGGATTGTCGAACGCACCGGTATTCGCAATCGCTATATTGCGGGCGACGATGAAACCACCGCCTCGCTTGCCACCGACGCCGCCCGCGCTGCGCTCGACGCCGCCGGTGTCGCCGCGCAGGACATCGACCTCATCATCCTGGCGACCGCAACCCCGGACCAGACTTTTCCGGCGTCCGCCACCAAAGTGCAGGCAGCGCTTGGCATCAATGATTGCATCGCCTTCGACGTAGCGGCCGTATGTTCGGGCTTCCTCTACGCCATCACCGTCGCCGATAGCATGATCCGCTCCGGCGCGGCGCATCGCGCGCTGGTGATCGGATCGGAAACCTTCAGCCGCATCCTCGACTGGGAGGATCGCACCACCTGCGTCCTGTTCGGCGATGGTGCGGGCGCTGTCGTGTTGGGCGTAGAGGAAAGCGCCGAAGGCGCGCGGGGCATATTGGCCAGCAAGCTTCATGCCGACGGTCGCCACAATGGCCTTCTCTATGTCGATGGCGGGCCGTCCACGACGCAGACGGTGGGCAAGCTGCGGATGAAGGGGCAGGAAGTATTCCGCCACGCCGTGGTCAACCTCGCCTCGGTCCTGAACGAAGTCATGGGCATGGCGGGCCTGTCCAACAGCGACATTGACTGGCTGGTGCCGCATCAGGCCAATGCCCGCATCCTGGACGCCACCGCGCGCAAGCTTAAACTGTCGCCCGACCGGGTCGTCGTGACCGTCGATCGCCACGCCAACACATCGGCGGCGTCGGTTCCGCTGGCGCTCGACTGCGCCATGCGCGATGGCCGGATCAAGCCGGGCGACCTCATCGTGCTGGAAGCGATGGGCGGTGGCTTCACCTGGGGCGCTTGCGTCCTGCGGGTCTGATCCCATACTATCAGGCAACCTTGCCAAAGCCCTGCAAATCCCGCACATTCCAGTGGAGGCCATCCGACTGTGATGGTCCATGGGGTGGAAATGGGGAATCCAATGACGGGGACAGGCACTTTAACGCGCGCAGACCTTGCTGAAAGCGTCAACCGCCATGTCGGCCTGTCGCGGGCGGAAGCGGCGGCGCTGATCGAATCGATCCTGGACCACATGTCCGACGCGCTCGGACGCGGCGAAAATGTGAAGATTTCCAGCTTTGGCACCTTCGTCCTGCGCGACAAGACCCAGCGCATGGGCCGCAACCCCAAGACCGGGGTCGAAGTGCCGATCGAACCGCGCCGCGTCCTGACCTTTCGCGCCAGCCAGACGATGCGGGATCGCGTCGCAGGCGACTGACAATATGCTTTAAGCAAACGTTTGCAATCGTCTCGACTTCTGCTATCCAGTCCACCGGCGCTCGTCGGATAATGGGGCGCGGGAGAGGATCGGGACGATGGCCAATGCGTTGAGCAAACCGCGGATGCGTCTGTCGCGCATTGTCGAAATGAACCTGGGGTTCCTCGGCATCCAATTCTCCTTTGGCCTGCAACAGGCCAATATGGGACCGATCTACCGCTATCTGGGCGCGGACGAAGCGACCATGCCTTTGCTCTGGCTGGCGGGCCCCGTCACCGGCCTGCTGGTCCAGCCGATCGTCGGCGCGCTCAGCGACCGCACCGTCAGCAAATGGGGCCGCCGCACCCCCTATTTTCTAATCGGCGCGATATTGTGCAGCCTGGGCCTGCTGCTGATGCCCTACAGCCCCACGCTCTGGTTCGCCGCCAGCCTGCTCTGGATGCTGGACGCGGCCAATAATATCACGATGGAGCCGTACCGCGCCTATGTCAGTGACCGACTGGACGAAAGCCAGCGTCCGGTCGGCTTCCTGACCCAGAGCGCCTTTACCGGCCTTGCCCAGACGCTCTCCTATCTCGCCCCCTCGCTACTGGTCTGGTGGGGCTTTGACGGCGACCTCATCGACGCCAACGGCATCCCACAGATCACCCGTATCGCCTTTGTCGCGGGGGCGGTCATCTCCATTTCCACCATCCTCTGGTCGGTGCTGCGCGTGCGCGAATTGCCGCTGCCACCCGAAGATGTGGCACGGATGCAGGCAGAGCCGCTCTCCCCCGGCACCGCGCTGCGCGACTTTGTCGCCGCGATCCGCGCCATGCCGACTGCCATGCGCCAGCTTGCCCTGTCGATGTTGTTCCAGTGGTTTGCGATGTTCGCTTACTGGCAGTTCATCGCCTTCGCGCTGGCCCGTTCGCTGTTCGACACCGCCGATCCCGCCAGCAGCGGCTTTCGCCAGGCGGTCTTGCTCACGGGGCAGGCGGGGGCGTTCTACAACGCCATCGCCTGCCTGGCGGCGTTCGCCATGGTGCCCTTGAGCCGTCGCATCGGTGCGCAATATCTTCATGCCATCGCCGTCACCTTGTCGGGCCTCGCCATGCTCGCCATTCCGCAGGTGCGTGACACGTCGCATCTGTTCCTGCTGATGATCGGCATCGGCATTGGTTGGGCCAGCATGATGGGCAATCCCTATGTTCTGCTCGCCAACGCCATCCCGCCCGAACGCACCGGAGTCTATATGGGCATTTTCAACATGTTCATCGTCATCCCCATGCTGCTGGAAACGCTGATCGTGCCTCTTATCTACCAGCCATTGCTGGGCGGCGATCCGCGCAACCTTTTGCTGATGACGGGTGTGATGATGGTCATGGCCGGCGCGGCGACTTTGCTCGTGCGTACGCCCGCGCGCGCCGCCTGAACCACAGGCCGTTGTCGGCGGCGCAACTTTGCCCTAGTCTTGAATGCGATGGACGACAGCAAGCCCGAACAGGTCAAAAGCATTGCCGATCTGGCGCGTATCGGCGGCGTTTCCGTCTCCACCGTATCGCGCGCGCTGACCGGCAAGGGCGCACTCAACAAGGATACGCGCGAGCGGATACAGGCGCTGGCCGACCGGCATGGCTTCAAGCTGAACGTCGCGGCGCAAAATCTGCGTCTTGGCCGCAGCGGGGCGATCGCCGTGCTGCTGCCGCTGGGGCATGAGCGGGGCCAGCATCTGTCCGACCCCTTCTTCATGGTCATGCTTGGCTTCCTTGCCGATGCGCTGGCGGATCGCGGCTATGACCTGCTGCTATCGCGTGTGTTGCCGCAGGGCGACGACTGGCTCGACACGTTCATCCGCACCGGCCGCACCGACGGCGTGATCATCATCGGCCAGTCGAACCAGAGCGCGGTGCTGGACCGCACCGCTGCCCATTATGCGCCGATGGTCATCTGGGGCGAGCAGTCGGCGCGCAACGCCCATATCACCGTGGGCACCGACAATCAGGCGGGCGGCGCGCTGGCGGCGCAGCATCTGGTCGAACGGGGCCGGCGTCGCCTCGCCTTTTTCGGCAATGTCGCGGTGCCCGAATTTGCCGCCCGCTATCAGGGCTTTGTCGCTGCATTGCCCGCGGACCTGCGCGATACAGTAGAGCTGGTCCACACCCACATCACCCCGCAAGCCAGTCTGGAGGTCGCAGCCGCCTGGTTCGCGGAGGGCAACCGCCCCGACGGCCTGTTCGCGGCGTCGGACGTGGTGGCGATGAGCCTGTTGTCCGCCGCGACCGACAATGGCCTCTCGGTGCCAGGCGACCTGTCGATCATCGGCTTTGACGACATCCCCATGGCCCGCCTCACCAGCCCGCCGCTCACCACCGTGGCGCAGGATATAGAGGGCGGCGCGCGCCAGCTGGTCGACTTGCTGTTCCGTCGCCTCGCCGGGGAGGATGCCGGGTCGATCAGCATCGCCCCGCGCCTCGTCATCCGCGAATCGAGCTGAGTTCTGCGACGATCGCCCGCGCCGCGCGGGTCACATCGTCCCATGTCTGCGCAAATCCGGCTTCGTCACCATAATAGGGATCGGTCACGCCGCGCCCCTTGCACCCTGACACCATGTCCATCAGCAGCGCCAGCTTGGCCGTCCCGTCGGCAGGACGGATGCGCCGCATATTTTTGAGATTCTCGCCGTCCATCGCAAAGACATGGGTGAAGCGGTGGAAATCGGCAGCGCTCACCTGTCGCCCGCGATAGGTCGATATGTCGATGCCATGGCGCATCGCCTGCCGCACCGCGCGCGGATCAGGCGGACAATCGACATGCCAGTCGCCCGTCCCCGCCGAATCGACCAATATGTCCAGCCCGGCCCGCTCTGCCTCCGCCCGCAATGCCGCTTCGGCCAGCGGTGACCGGCAGATATTGCCCAGACACACGAAGAGGATAGCAGGCGTCATCCGTCCGCCACCGCCGTCGACAGGCCCAGCCCCGGCACGCCGATGGAGCGCTTGCCCGAAAAATCGGTGCGCGCGACGATGACGCCCAGTTTCTCCATATAGTCGATCAGCCGCCGTACCCGCCCCGGCGAACTGGTGCCATAGGCCCGCGCCAGCGCGGCGTCGTCGGGGCAGGGGCGGCCCTGCATCGCGGCGCGCGCGATCAGCAGGAAGGGGGCCAGCATATCCTCCGGCAGCGGATCGGCGGCGCGCATCGCCGGTTCCCAGCGGACATCGGCGGCGTCCATCATCCCGGCCTGTGCCATGGCAAAGCGCTTGCGGAAGGCGGGCAGGTCGAGCGGCGGGGTGCGCAGCCCCTTCATCCGGCAACGCACGCCAAAATCCTGATAGAGGGTCGATATGCTGGGGGCAGCATCGCCCAGATCGGCGACGATTTCCTCCAGCACCGCCATCACCACCGGTTCATTCTGGCCGAAATCCAGTTCCGGCGCGGCGGGCTTGGCCTGGGGCGAATCGGCTAGCGCACGGATGATATCCTCGGCAGCGCGGGGCGGGGGATCGGCGCGCGGCGGCGCAACCGGGGCGGCATCCGCCGCTTCGGGCGCGAACAGCAATTCCTGAAAATCCTCGCCGCTCGTCACCGGCGGGGCCATCAGCTTATGCGTGCCGCCGCGCGTGCTGGTTTTGACCGCGCCGATCTTCACCGCGACCGGACGGCGGCAGATCGCCGGACCCAGCGCCAGAAAACGCCCGCGCTCCAGATCGCGAATCTGCTCCGCTTGCCGCCGCTCCATCCCCAACAGGTCGGCGGCACGCGCCATGTCGATGTCCAGAAAGGTGCGCCCCATCAGGAAGTTGGAGGCTTCCGCGGCGACATTCTTGGCGAGTTTCGCCAGCCGCTGCGTCGCGATGACCCCTGCCAGCCCACGCTTGCGTCCCCGGCACATCAAATTGGTCATCGCCGCCAGCGATACCCGGCGCGCTTCGTCGGACACGTCGCCAGCCGCAGCAGGGGCGAACATCTGCGCCTCGTCCACCACCACCAGAGCGGGATACCAATGGTCGCGCGGCGCATCGAACAGGGCATTCAGGAACGACGCGGCGCATTTCATCTGCGCGTCAATCTCCAGTGCCTCCAGGCTCAGCACCACCGACGCGCGATGTTCGCGTATCCGCGTCGCCATCTTGACGATCTCGCGCTCATTATAGTCGCCAGCGTCAATCACCACATGGCCGTAATTGTCGGCCAGCGTGACGAAATCCCCCTCCGGGTCGATCACCACCTGCTGCACCAGCGGGGCGCTTTCCTCCAGCAGGCGGCGCAGCAGATGCGACTTGCCCGACCCCGAATTGCCCTGGACGAGCAGCCGGGTGGCAAGCAATTCCTCCACGTCGACCAGCACGTCCTTGCCGTGGCTGTCGGTTCCTATGCTGATGCTGGCGGTCACGCTCGTCCTTTGGCCCAGTGAGCCGGGTTGGCGCAAGAAGCTTGCTCACCAATTTTCAACCAGTCTGCGTTAACCGTGAGAAGATGGTAAAAAAGTCCCTCCTCTTTCAGGCCCGAAGCATGTTGCGCAGGCGTGCATTGCTGGCGGGCAGCAACAATCTGGGGGACACGATGGTGCCGCTTGGCGGCGTCATCCTGCTGGCCATAATCGGCACCGCCATCCTCCTTGGCCTGCTCAGCGCCCAGATCGAACGCAATGCCGACGCCTATCTCCATCGCGTCGTCAATGGCGCGTTGCTGCGTGAGCGCGCGGCACTGGCGGATGCCGTTATGGCGTCGGCGCGCTGGGACGATGCGGTCGACCATGTTTATGGCGGCTTCGACAGGGAATGGGCCGAAAGCAACCTCGCTACCGAAGTGGCCGATGCCTATGTGCTTGATGGCCGTGGACGCACCGTCTGGGCGGCGGCGGGCAGCGACCTGCCCCGGCGGGCACCCCGCCTGCCGCTGGATCGGGCGCTGGCCCTGCCTGTCTTGCATGATGTGATGGCGGCATTGCCGCAGAGCCATCGCGCCGCGCTGGGCGAGCGCCAGGCGATCGTGCGTTTTGCCCGGTTGCAGGGGCAGGCGGTGATCCTGGCCGTCCGCGCGATCACGCCATGGAAAGACGTCGCCCGCCTGCCGTCCGGGGATCTGCGCTATCTGGTATTGACCAAGCCGATCGACGCCACCCTTCTGGCGGATATGAGCCGCACCAATCAATTGTCGCTGAAATGGAATGTCGGCACCACCGGGGACAGCGAAAACGGGATTCGGGTCAAAGATATTACCGGCCAGGTGCTGGGGCAGGTGGAATGGCGTCGATCATCGGCTGGGGCCAAGGCGCTGCGCCAGATCATACCCGCCATGGCCTCCATCATCCTGACATTCCTTGCCATGTCGGGCTGGCTGGCCTGGCGGCTGGTGGCGGCGCATGGTGCCTTGCGCAAGCAGGTCCAGCTTTCGCGCGATGCGGAAAGCGAAGCGCGCACCGCCGCCCAGCAGGCCAGCGACGCGCTGGTGCAGGCGGAAGCCGCGCGGCGGGCATTGGCCGCCAGTGCCGATAAGGTCGCGACCGAGGAACGGCGACATCAGGAAGAATTGCGGCGGAACGGGCGCGTGATAGCGGAGGCGCTGGAGCGATCCATGGCCGTGCTGGTGGCCCGTTTGTTTGAAACCGCCGCCGCGCTTGAACATAGCGCCGACGATACGATGCGCACGATCGACGAGCAGCAGCGGCATGTCGATACCGTCACCGCGCGCGCGCGCGATACTGCCGGATCGGCCCAGGCGATTACCGCGACCATTGACGAACTGACCGCATTGATCGGTGCTTTCACCGGCACTGCCTATGACATCCGCGAATCGGCCGCGACCGCCAGTGGCCAGTCGGCCGCCGCGCACCATGCCAACGATAATCTGCGCCGCCATGTGGGCAGCGTCAACGAAGCCACCAAATTGATCGCGGAGATTACCGGCCAGACCAATCTTCTGGCGCTCAATGCGACGATCGAGGCGGCCCGCGCTGGGGAGGCGGGACGCGGCTTCGTGATCGTCGCCAATGAAGTCAAGGCGCTGGCTGCCCAGACGGCCCAGACCACACGGGAAATTCAGGCGCGTGCCGACGGCATAGAGCAGGCCGCGGAGCAGACGTTCGCGCTGGTCGGGTCGGTCGATACCGTCCTCGCCAGTCTGGTCGAGGCGATTGGGGTGGCCGCATCTTCTGCCCAGCAACAGCTTGCATCGGTCGAGGATATTCAGCGGGTTTCCCGTTCGGTCGCGCTGGATGCTGGCGCGACCAATCAGGCGGTCGATGCGATTTCCGATGCACTGCGGCATTCGGCGCAAGCCGCCGCCACGACGCGGGCGCAGGGCGCTGCCGTGCGACAGGGGGTCGAACAGGTGCAGGCTGAGTTCGGACGCCTGATCGAAGCGCTCAAGGCAGCCTGAACCCGGCTGTAAAGCGATGGGAACTGCTTGACCCATTCCCTGTTGCAATGCAGCATCGTTACCATGGCGACTCTCTCCTCCTCCGCATCCGCTCCTGCGATCACGCAGAACCCCGACATCCGCTATCTGGGGCGCCTGCTGGGCGACGTGATCCGGGCCTATGGCGGGGAAGGCCTCTATCGCCAGACCGAATATATCCGCTCCGCCTCGGTCGATCGGGCGCGGGGCATCCAGGGCGCGGATTTTGTCGATACCGGTCTGGATGCGCTCAGCCTCGACGACACGCTCAGTTTCGTGCGCGGCTTCATGCTTTTCTCGATGCTCGCCAATCTGGCGGAGGACCGGCAGGGGATTACTGCCGAACCGGGAGCCGATGTCGCGTCGGCCATCGCCCGGCTGGATTCGCACGGCGTTGATCGCGCCGCCGTGCTGGACCTGCTGGCCCACAGCCTGATCGTCCCCGTCCTCACTGCCCACCCGACCGAAGTGCGGCGCAAGAGCATGATCGATCACAAGAACCGCATCGCCGACCTGATGCTGCTCAAGGATGCAGGCCGCGAAGAAACGGACGATGGCGAAAATCTGGACGAGGCGATCTTCCGCCAGATCGCCCTGCTGTGGCAGACCCGCCCGCTGCGCCGCGAAAAATTGTTCGTCGCCGATGAGATCGACAATGTCCTCGCCTATTTCCGCGACACCTTCCTGCCAGTGTTGCCCGCCCTCTATGCTCGGTGGGAGCGGGTGCTGGGCGCCCGCCCGCAAAGTTTCCTGCGCGTGGGCAGTTGGATCGGTGGCGACCGCGACGGCAATCCCTTTGTACAGGCGCCCCAACTCCAGTTCGCGCTGAAACGCGGCGCGCAGGCGGCGCTGGCCTATTATCTCGATGCGCTTCATGCGCTGGGCGCGGAGCTGTCGCTCTCGACCGAACTCGCCCATGTGCCGCAGGCGGTGCTGGATATTGCCGACGCCAGTGGCGACACGTCGCCCAGTCGGCAGGACGAACCCTATCGCCGCGCCCTGTCTGGCATCTACGCCCGGTTGGCCGCGACTTATGCGACGCTGACCGGTGGCCAGCCGCCGCGCCCGTCCGGCCTCAAAGGGCAGGCCTATGCCAGCCCCGCCGATTTCCGCCGCGATCTCGTCACCGTGGCGCAGGGTCTGGCGAGTGAAGGCAATGGCGCGCTGGCGAGCGGGGGCGCGCTTGGCCGCCTGATCCGCGCTGTCGAGACGTTCGGCTTCCATCTCGCCACGCTGGATATGCGGCAGAATAGCGATGTGCATCAGCGCGTCGTCGCCGAACTGCTGAAAGTCGCGGGGGTCGAGCCGGACTATGCCGCGCTTGACGAATATGCCCGTATCGCGTTGCTGCGCCGGGAACTGGCGAACAACCGCCCGCTGGGATCGCGCTTTGCCGATTATTCGGAGGAAACCGCGTCCGAACTGGCGATCGTGCATGCCGCCGCCGAAGCGCACCGCATCTACGGCCCGGCCTGCATCACCCATTATATCATTTCCAAGGCGGAAAGTGTGTCGGACCTGCTGGAGGTCAACATCCTGCTCAAGGAAGCGGGTCTGTGGCGCGCCGGTGTCGATGGCGCGCCGCCGCAGGCGTCGATCATGTCGATCCCGCTATTCGAAACCATCGCCGACCTTGAGGCCGCGCCGCAGATCATGTCCGCCTATTTCGGCCTGCCCGAAATTGCCGGTGTGGTGAAGCAGCGCGGGCATCAGGAAGTGATGATCGGCTATTCGGACAGTAACAAGGATGGCGGCTACATCACATCGACCTGGAGCCTGTTCAAGGCAAGCAAGGCGCTGGAGCCGGTCTTTGCCGATGCGGGCGCGGCGATGCAGCTGTTCCACGGGCGCGGCGGCGCGGTCGGGCGCGGCGGTGGCTCCGCCTTCGCCGCGATCCAGGCGCAACCGCGCGGTACGGTGCAGGGGCGCATCCGCATCACCGAACAGGGCGAGATGATCGCCGCCAAATTCGGATCGCGCGATGTCGCCATGACCAATTTGGAGGCGATGACCAGCGCCACCCTGCTTGCCAGTCTGGAGCCTGAGGGCATTTCGGACAAGGATGCTGCGCGCTTTGCAGGCGCGATGGACGAGCTGTCGAAAAACGCCTTCAACGCCTATCGCGACCTTGTATATGGCACGGAGGGGTTCAAGGAATTTTTCCGTGAGCTAACGCCGATTCAGGAAATCTCCGGCCTCAAGATCGGCTCCCGCCCCGCCAGCCGCACCAAAAGCACGGCGATCGAGGATTTGCGGGCGATCCCCTGGGTGTTCAGCTGGGCGCAGGCGCGCGTGATGCTCCCCGGCTGGTATGGCGTGGGCCATGCGATCGCTGCGTTTGAGGATAAGGCGTTGCTGGCTGATATGGCGCAAAGCTGGTCATTTCTGAAGTCCGCGATGGGCAATCTGGAAATGGTGCTGGCCAAGTCGGATCTTGGCATCGCGGCCCATTATCTGCCGCTGGTGGAGGATCAGGCGCTGGCCGAACGGCTGTTCGGCCGCATCCGCGAGGGCTGGGCGCAGACCCATGACGGGCTGCTCGCCGCCACCGGCCAGAGCCGTTTGCTGGAAAAGAATCCGACGCTGGAAACCTCGATCCGGCTGCGGCTTCCTTATATCGAGCCGCTGAACCTGCTTCAGGTGGAACTCTTGAAGCGCCACCGTGCGGGCGAAGATGATCCGCGGATCAAGGAAGGTATCGAGCTGTCGATCAACGCCATCGCAACGGCGCTGCGGAACAGCGGCTAGTCGGCGAATCCGGGACGGCGGCAGTCCAATGCGCCGTCCCGGACCCAGTCCCTGAGCAGGGCTGACCCTGATCGGGGATTGGCCGGTGAGGCGGGCCGCTACAGCCCGCCGAACCTTTTAGAATTTTGCGACGACACCCGCCATCGGGCGGATCGATCGGAAATTGCCCATCGTGTCGGCCTGAACGCGCAAACGGATGTTGCTGCTCTGGGCCGATCCGCCCATGTCGGCGGGAGAGAGTTCCACGCCCGCGCCATAGGTGGTGCCATGGAAATCACGGCTGTCGGGGCCGAGCGCGTCGAAATTGACCCACTTGTAACCGACCTTGCCGAAGATCAGGCTGTCCTTGCCCGCCTTCACGCCGACGCGGCCTGCGGCATTATATTCCCAGTCGATATCGCCTGACACGCCCTTGGACGCGCCACCTTCGACGCCGACGACCAGCGGGCCAGCGACATTATAGTTCACGCCTGCCACGCCTTCGACCATGCGGCCCTTATAGCCGACCGGCGGAATGCCTTCCTTGCCGGTTTCGCTGTCGAAATTATGCACACCGCCCATCACGCCGACATAGGGTTCGATGCGACTGGTAGAGCCAGCCTGATCCTGGGCCATGGCGGCAGGAACGAAGGACGCGGCAGCAACTGCCGTCAAAAGCAGTGTCTTCATGGGTATGACCCTTTTTCTGTTGTGGATTGGTGCGACGGTGTGGACCCGCCGGGTCGCACGAACGAGCGCTGCAAGCGGCTCAGGCGACGGGTGATAAATGACCGGCCCTGTCCGAAGGTTTCCTGAACGGATCATAAAAATCGGGCAAAAGGCGATTATGTGACGGAAAAAACACGCTTTCTGTCGCCCAGATGAACAAGACCAGCCTTATCTGAACCTGCGATAAACGCTGGACGCGGCGCGCCAAATCCATTCACAACCAATTCAACCGCCGGGCGTTACGCCAACATCAGATGGAGAAGAGGAGAAAGACGATGACGGGCTTCCGACATCGGATTGCGGCCATGATGGGACTGGCAGGCGCGCTCGCACTGGGCGGCTGCGCCTATGATGACGGCTATGGTTATGGCGGCGTGAGTGTCGGCACCGGTTATTATGGCGGTGGCGGCTATTATGGCGACGGTTATTATGGACCGACCGGCTATTATCAGCCCGGCCTCTATAATGGCTGGTACGACAATTATTATTATCCCGGCACCGGCTATTATGTCTATGACCGCAATGGTCGCCGCCAGCGCTGGAATGATGGCCAGCGCCGCTATTGGGAAGGCCGCCGGGCCGAGCGTCGCGATGACCGACGGGACGACCGGAACTACGGCCAGTGGCGCGGCCGCGATCGCGATGGTCGCGATGGGCGCTGGCAGGGCCGAGACGGCCAGCCCGGCAATGGCCAGAACTGGACCAATCGCCCCCGCCCGTCTCAGGGAACGGACGGGCCACGCGGTCGCGGCAACTGGCGCGGCAATGACGCGGTGCGCCCGACCCCCCAGCCGGGCCTGCGTCAGCCACAGGGCAACCGCCCCCAAACAAGCCAGCCGCGCCCGCAGCGCGACTGGAGCGCCCGTCCGGCCCCGTCCGAACGTGCCGTCCGTTCGCGGGCACCCGGTGCCTCGCGGCAGGAACGCCCTGACTGATGCGGGGTCCGGTACAGGCCACCGCCTTGCTCTCCCTCCTGCTCGTCGCGGCCTGCGACGGGCGGGAGGAGAGCGCGATCGAAAATCTCGCCAATGGCGCCAATGCGGTGCAAGTGGAAAATAACGTCCGCGCCGAAGCGATGGCGCTGATGGAGCCGCTCACCCCGCCAGCCCCCGGTACGCCTGGCGGCCTGCCCGACGACCGCACCCCGCTGGCGGAAGGCACGATTGACCCCGACAGCGCACAGGGCGCAGCGCAGGTGGTCCAGGGCTATTACGGCCTGCTGGAGGAAAAACGGTTCGAGGATGCGCAGGATCTGTGGAATCCCACCGGCGCGATCGGCCAGCAGGACGACGCCCATTTCGCCGCGCGCTTCCGGGGGTTCAGCGAAATCCACGCCAATATCGGCGCGCCCAGCGAGCCGGAGGGCGCAGCAGGATCGCTCTATGTCAGCGTGCCGGTGCAGATTTACGGACGCCTCGCCGCCAACGGCAAGCCCTGGTACGCGCTGCGGCAGGTGATATTACGCCGGGTCAACGACGTCGCCGGATCAACCGCCGAACAGCGCCGCTGGCACATCGAGACGATCGGGCCATACACCCCGCCGGTTGTCGAGGCGGCGGACAATGGGGCGGAAGCGGCACAGGCCGTTTCCGCGACCGACGGGATGGCGGGCAGGCGTTAGCTTGCGATGACTTAAGGCGTTACTCCTCAACCTCCGTTCGTTTCGAGCGAAGTCGAGAAACATCGCGCTCGAAACGAACGGTGATAGTTAGTGTCATCGCCCAAACAAAAAGGCCCGCCTCCATATTCTGGAGGCGGGCCTTTTGTTCAGCCGTTCAGCCAATCAGGCGACGGTCGCCTTGACGATCTTGCCCGGCGTGCGCGGCGGCTCGCCCTTGGGCAGCGCGTCGACATGCTCCATGCCCGACGTCACTTCGCCCCAAACGGTGTACTGGCCGTCTAGGAAGGTGGCATCGTCGAAGCAGATGAAGAACTGGCTGTTCGCGCTGTTCGGGTTGGACGAACGCGCCATCGAGCAGACGCCACGGATATGCTTTTCGCGGCTGAATTCGGCCTTGATGTCAGGCAGCTTCGATCCGCCCATGCCGGTGCCGGTCGGGTCGCCGCCCTGCGCCATGAAGCCGGGGATGACGCGGTGGAACACGACGCCGTCGTAGAAACCGTCCTTGGCCAGCGTGGTGATGCGCTCGACATGGCCGGGGGCCAGGTCGGGCCGCAGCTTGATGACGACGTCGCCGCCACTGTCGAGGCTAAGGGTCAGAGTATCGTCAGCCATGAAAAATCCTCTCATTGGGGGGATGGGTAGTGCTGGCACCCATATAGAGGCTGCAAGTCATGATGGAAGCCCGTGTTTTGGGCTTCCGGTCCCTCTGCGCCATTGCAATTATATTGTGCATGGGCGAAAGGATCGCAATGCAACAGGAACCGGACAGTAGGGGGCGCCATGAGCGAGCGCGGCGACACAGCCCAGCCCCTGTTGGACGGGGATGACGCAGACGAAGCGATTGCTGCCGCGGCAGAATCGCGCCATGACGAGGATGACCGGCTAAAGCCAGAATTCGTCTCCGCCGTGCTGGACGCGGTGGAGGAAGGCGACGCCGAACGTGCGCGCAAACTCGTCTCGCCGCTGCACCCTGCCGACATTGCCGACCTTCTGGAACTGACCCCTGCCGACCGGCGCGGCGAAGTCGCTGCGGCGCTGGGGGATCTGGTCGGCGCGGAAGTCCTGTCTGAACTGAATGATTATGTCCGCGACGATCTGATCGGCGATCTCGCGCCCGAACAGGTCGCCGAATTCGCGTCCGAACTCGATACCGACGACGCCGTCGCCATGATCGAGGATATGGACGATGCCGATCAGCAGGCCGTCCTTGAGGCACTCGACCCGGAAGATCGCGCCGCGATCGAAAGCGCTTTGTCCTACCCGGAGGAATCCGCCGGCCGCCTGATGCAGCGCGATCTGGTCGCGGTGCCCGAACATATGACCGTGGGTCAGGTGATCGACTATCTGCGCGACAATGGCGACCTGACCACCGATTTCTGGGAAATCTACGTCGTCGATGCCAAGCATCGGCCGATTGGCTATTGCCAGCTTAGCTGGATACTCACCTGCCCGCGCAGCGTCGCCATGGCCGACCTCATGAAGCGCGAACAGACGTTGATCCCGGTCGACATGGATCAGGAAGAAGTCGCGCTGCGCTTCCAGAAATATGCGCTCATCTCCGCCGCCGTGGTCGATGGCAGCGGGCGGCTGGTCGGCATGATCACGGTCGATGACGTCGTCCACATCATTTCCGAAGAAGCGGGCGAGGATATCCTTCGCCTGTCCGGCGCGGGCGAGGGCGACATTAACGAACCGATCCTGATGACGGTGCGCGCGCGCCTGACCTGGCTGGTCGTCAACCTTGGCACCGCCATGCTTGCCGCCTCGGTCGTCGGCCTGTTTGAAGGGACGATCGAGCGGTTCGCGGTGCTGGCCGCTTTGATGGGCATCGTGTCGGGCATGGGCGGCAATGCGGGGACGCAGACGCTGGCCGTGGTCGTGCGCGCGCTCGCCACCAATCAGCTCACCAGTTCCAACACCGCGCGGATGATCGGCCGCGAATTCCGCATCGCCGCCACCAATGGCGCGACGCTCGGCACGCTGATCGGCATCGGCTCCTATGTGATTTATGGGCGGATGGACCTGTCGCTGGTGTTCGGCGCAGCGATCCTGACCAATAATCTGGTCGCAGGGCTGGCAGGCGTGCTGGTGCCGATCACGCTGGAACGCAATAATGTCGATCCCGCCGTGTCCTCTGCCGTATTCGTGACGATGATGACCGATTCGCTGGGCTTTTTCAGCTTCCTGGGGCTGGCCACCCTGTTCCTGCGTTGAACCCCGGCCACGCCGTCCCCAGATCGCCGCCATGCCGCTGCACATCACCAAGATCGCCTTCCAGAGCGAAAGCCCCGCCAGCTTGAAAGCCTGGCTGGAAAGCCATGCCGATGAGGCGCGGCTCACCACCCGCTATCTGCCCACGCGGGTCGAGGAAATGGCGGGCGGATCGCTCTACTGGATCCACGGCCATCGCATCGTCGGCCGCAGCCCGATCCTGGGCTTTGCCGAAACCGGGCAAGGGCGTCACTGGATCAGGCTCGAACCCCGGCTCATCCCGGTCCACCCCATGCCAAAGCGCGCGCATCAGGGCTGGCGCTATCTGGCGGAGGAGGATGCCCCGCGCGATCTGGGAGAGGGGGAAGAGGATGCGACCGCCGCAATGCCCGCCGCGATGTTGGGGGAACTGGCGAAACTGGGGTTGGTTTAGGCGGCTACACCCAACCTTCTCCCCGGCGGGGAGAAGGCTATGAAGCCTTGCCGCACGCAGTGCGGTTAGGCGCAGTTGGAAGAGGGGGAGCATCCGCTAACGACCATTGGTGGCCGTAGGCCATATAAATCCGCTTCCTCGAAACCGGACGTTGCGACATAGCCAATTTCGTCGCTAAATGCGGTCGCCAGCGTGACGGAATTGGTAGACGTATCGCTACAGCGATCCTCGCCGTTAGGCGAAGGTGCGGGTTCGATCCCCTGCCGCTGGCATCAAACGACCACTTGCGGACCTCTGATGCTTGTTTCAGACATGCAAGGATGAGACGTGATGAAAATGACTGGCGTGAGGCTCAGGAAGAAGCCGACGACAATAAAGTCGAACGCGGATATCGATGGTGGCAGCGCATCAAGATAGCGAGTGTCCTGCTGGTATTGATACTGATCGCGGCAAGCTACTTCCTGAGAAAATAGCGCGTTGATCGTCTGCTAAACTGGTCACCAGGCTCGAAACCGGAAGGTCCGCTTGCCACCCCTTCCCCCACCTCACCCCAACCCCCGCACCCGCTCTCCCACAACGCGCAACTCCGCCACAAACCGCGCCCGTTCCTCCCCCGCTTTCGTCGCGTCGGGCAGCCGCAGCAAATAGCTCGGATGCACCGTGACCCAGGCTTCCGCGCCGTCCGCCAGCGGGATCGCTGAACCCCGGACCTTGCCGATCGCCACCACCTTGCCCAGCAGCGCGCGCGCCGCTGTCGCGCCCAGCGCCACGATCACGCGCGGGCGCACCAGCGCCAGTTCCTGTTCCAGCCACCATCGGCACGCCTGCACCTCGCCTGCCTGCGGGGTCTGGTGGATGCGGCGTTTGCCGCGCGGCTCATATTTGAAATGCTTGACCGCATTGGTGACATAGGCCCGCGCCCGATCAACTCCGGCTTCGGCTAGCGCGGCATCGAACAATTGCCCTGCCGGGCCGACAAAGGGCCGCCCGGCCATATCCTCCTGATCGCCCGGCTGTTCGCCGATGAAGAACAGGGGCGCGTCGACCGGCCCCTCGCCAAACACCGTTTGGGTCGCGGGGCCGTGGAGCGGGCAGCGGGTGCAGCCGCGCGCCTCCTCGCGCAGCGCGGTCCAGGCGGCCATCGCGTTGCCGGGTCTTTTGGCGGGCGCAGGGGCGGTGGCGATCATCGCTGCCTCCCGCGCCTGCGCGCCCGCGACCAGCGCCGGGATCAGCGTCGCTTCGGGCAGATTGCGCCAATATTTCTTGGGCATTTCGGACAGCATCGCCCCGACTTTCAGCCGCGCGGGATTGAAGATGGCGGCATAATAGCCCTTCCATATCTCCTCGACCGGGTCGTCCCCCGGCGCGTCGTCCCGCGCTGCGCCCGGCCCCTGCGTCAACGTCTCGCCATCCCAGTGGATGCTCGCCTCCGGCGTCAGGATCGACCAGCGCATCGTCGCAAAGCGCCGCACGAAGAAGGCGGCATTGGCGCGCACGATATGCTGCTCCGGCTCGAACCAGGCGACAAAGCGCGTGCCGTCCCCATCCTCCAGCGCGCGGAAGCGGACGAAGGCGCGCATCTTGTGGATGTCGCGCCGCACCGCCTTGGCCAGACCCTCGATCCGGCGGAGCAGCGGATCGGCCTTGTCCTCCATCGTGCCGGGCCGGTCGCGCAGCTGCACCAGCAGCGCGTAGAGCAGGGCAAAACGCTGTGGATCGCAATGCAGGATCGCGCTTTGTGCCAGATCGACAAAGGCGCGCGGCACCGCGAAAGCCGCCTGCGCCGCGACCGGCGCAGGCGCATCGCTGGCGAACAGGTCGCCGCCGTCATCGCCCACCTGCCAGACGATATCGGCCGGATCGACCCCGGCCAGCGCCAGGCCACGCGCCGCCGCCCGCCAGCCGTCAAAATCATCCGGGGCAGCCAGCGACGCGCGATACATGGCGTTTTTAGCTGTCGGCCTCGGCGCGGGCCAGTTCGGCGGGCTTGCGCTTGGCAAAGGTGGCGGCGAGTTTCTTTTCCTCGTCCGCCGTCAGTTCCTTGGCAGCGGCGGGGAACATCTCTTCCTCTTCCTCCTCGATATGGTGGAGATAGCGCTTCTTCATCTCGGCAAATTTTTTGCGCCACGCTTCGCCGTCGAATTTCAACTCGTCCAGCTCTTCCAGATAATCGTCGATTTCCTTATGCTCGGACACGCTATGCTGCGCATTCTCGCGCAGGTCCGGGCGCGACAACATGGTGGCGTAGAGGGTTTCTTCCTCAGCGGCGGCATGAGCCGACACCTCGATCTTGAACTGGTCGAACAGCTTTTTCAGCGTGTCGGCATCATCCTTGGCATCCGCCATTTTCGCGAACATTTCGCGATGGACATCATGATCCTGCTTCAAACGGTCGAATATCGTGGCGTTGGCCATGGCAAAGTCTCCTCCAGATATGGGGAGGAGAACGACGGGACCGGCAATTAGGTCCGTGTCAGCCGAACAGGAAGCGGAAGATGATCGCGACCGGTATCCACAACATAGCGCCGACCAAGCTGGCAACCCACAGCTGGAGCAGGTCGCGACGAAAGCGCAGCGCCAATCCGCTGTGCGACAGGTCGCTGCGGTCCAGCATCTGCCAGCGTCGTTCCAGCCCGCGCGCCGCCACGGCAAAGCCGCCGATCGCGACGATGATGCCCAGATGCAGCACCAGCGATCCGCCCATTTTGGCGACGATGAAGATCTGCAACAGGCAGAAGGTGACAAGCGCCGCCGCCAGATGCGTGCTGATGCGCTTTGCGAAACCGACATTGCGGCTGCCAATGGCATGACTGTCGAACATTGCCGCCAGGACCCTGATCCCCTTGGATGAGCTGACCCTGAGAGTTTCACGAACCATCCCCGCGATCAACCGCAAAATGCGTCTTTTTCATGAAAAAAGATCGAGCTGGGCGGGAACAGGGGTCATCTGGCGGCGCAGGTCCGCCTGATCGGCCAGTTGCACCGGTCGCCAGTCGCTGGCAATCAGGAAGGGCCGCAACTTCTTGATCGACGTGGTTAGCCGCGCCACATCGTCCAGCCGCAAGCGGCGATGGCGGCGACTGGCCAATATGCGGTTGACCGCCTTCACCCCCAGTCCCGGCACGCGCAGCAGCATCTCGCGTGGCGCGCAATTCACATCCACCGGGAAAATCCCGCGATGCCGCAGCGCCCAGGCCAGCTTGGGGTCGATGTCGAGCGGCAGGCAGCCCGTCACGGGATCGGTCGCGCTCGCCACTTCGTCGGCTCCATAGCCGTAAAAGCGCATCATCCAGTCCGACTGATAGAGCCGATGTTCGCGCAGCAGCGGCGGGCGCTTGAGCGGCAGCACGGCGCTCGGCGACGGGATCGGCGAAAAGGCGCTATAATAGACACGACGCAACCGGTGCCGGTCATAAAGGCTGCTCGCGCGCGTAATGATCGCGCTGTCGCTGGCATCGTCCGCGCCCACGATCATCTGGGTCGACTGCCCGGCGGGGGCAAAGCGCGGCGCGTGGCGATATTTGCGCCGGGCCTCGCCCATATCCTCCATCGCGCTGCGCATCCCCGCCATCGCGCCCTCGATCCGCCCGCCATCCTTTTCCGGGGCCAGCCGCTCCAGCCCCGCCTGGGTCGGCAATTCGACGTTGATTGACAGACGGTCGGCGAACAGGCCCGCCTGATGCGACAGTTCGGGGTCGGCATCGGGAATGGTCTTAAGGTGGATATAGCCGCGAAAATCATGCTCCTCGCGCAGGCTGCGCGCCACCGACACCATCTGCTCCATCGTGTAGTCGGACGAGGCGATGATGCCCGACGAGAGGAACAGTCCCTCGATATAATTGCGGCGATAGAAGCTGAGCGTCAGATCGACCACCTCCTGCACCGTGAAGCGCGCGCGCCGCACATCGCTCGACCGGCGATTGATGCAATAATGACAGTCGAAAATGCAGCTGTTGGTCAGCAATATCTTGAGCAGCGAGATGCAGCGCCCGTCTGGCGCATAGGCATGGCATATGCCCATGCCCTCGGTCGATCCGATCCCCTTGCCCCCGCGCGAATCCCGTTTGCTCGTGCCGGACGAAGCGCAGGACGCATCATATTTGGCCGCATCGGCCAGGATTTCGAGTTTTTGACGGGTGGAAAGGGCGACCATATCGTTCCTGATATGTTCTAAATCCCGCCCTGTCCACAACCTCGATCAGTCGGCTGACCGGTCAGCCATCTCCATCCAGCACCTGCCGCACCTTGGCGGCCAGCTGGTCCAGCGTGAACGGCTTGGCCAGGAACGACACGCCGGGATCCAGCATCCCGTTATGGACGATGGCGTTGCGGGTATAGCCGGTGGTGTAGAGCACTTTCAGCCCCGGCCGTGCCTCCCGCGCCCGGTCGGCCAATATCCGGCCGTTAATGCCCGGCATGACGATGTCGGTGAACAGCATGTCGATGCGCGGCTGGATCGTCAGCATCTCCAGCGCCTGTTCGCCGTCTGACGCCTGCACCACCGTATAGCCCAGCTCGCGCAGCGAATCGACCGACATATGCCGCACCCGCTCCTCATCCTCGACCAGCAGGATGATTTCCTCACCCTGCGCACGGGGCAGGCTGTCGGCGGCGGGGACGACATAGCTGCCCGTTGCATCCGGGCCATAATGGCGCGGCAGGTAGATTTTGATGATCGTCCCCTGGCCCGGCTCGGAATAGATTTTCACATGGCCGCGCGATTGTTTGACGAAGCCGAATACCTGGCTCAGCCCCAGCCCGGTGCCCTTGCCCACGCCCTTGGTGGTGAAGAAGGGGTCGAAAGCTCGCGCCACGACATCGGGCGGCATCCCGGTGCCGCTGTCGGCGACCGACACCATGATATATTGGCCCGGCGTCACCTCGTCATGGGTCGCGGCATAGGCGTCGTCCAGATGGGCGTTACCCGTCTCGATCGTCAGCTTGCCGCCACCGGGCATCGCGTCCCGAGCATTGACGCACAGGTTGATGATCGCATTTTCCAGCTGGTTGGCGTCGATGCTCGCCCGCCACAGCCCGCCCGCCAGCACCGATTCCACCCGCACATCCTCACCAATCGTGCGGCGCAGCAGTTCGGACATGCCGCCTACCAGCTTGTTGACGTCGGTCGGCTGCGGGTCGAGCGGCTGTTGGCGTGAGAAAGCGAGCAGTCGTGCGGTCAGTTGCGCCGCCCGCTGCGCGCCCTCGGTCGCATTGTCGATGCCCTTGATGACGCGGGGGTCGCCATCCTCGCCCAGCCGCCGCCGTGCCATGTCCAGCGATCCGATGACGATCGCCAGCATATTGTTGAAATCATGGGCGATGCCGCCGGTCAGCTGGCCGATCGATTCCATCTTTTGCATCTGGCGCAACTGCGCTTCGGCGGCCTCGCGCTCCTGCGCTTCGGCTATCAGCCTTTGATTGGCCTGTTCCATTGCCAGGCCATGGGCGACCGCTTCGCTCATGCGCCGTTGCGCGGTGCGCAGCGCCATCAGGCCCAGCAGGATGACAAGCGCCGCGCTGACCGCCAGCCCGCCCGACACCAACATGCTCAGCCGATTATGGTTTGCCGTACGATCGCGCAGCAATCCTTCTTCACGCACCTTCATGGCGGCAATCTGCGAACGGATGCCCGCCATCAAGATCTGGCCACGCTCAAAAATGCTGGGATCGATCGCCCGCCGCGCGCGCTTGCTTGAGATCCCGCGTTCCAGATAGGCGCTGCGCCTTTCGATCAGCTCAACCAGCCGATCGACCGCTCGCGCCTGCACCGGATTGTCTCTTACGTCATGGCGCAGCGTAGCTATGTCCTTGCGCCACTGGCGATCGAACCGGGTATAGCTGTCCAGAAATTCGGGCTGTCCGGTCAATATGTAGCCGCGCTGACTGCTTTCCGCCGCTTGGACCTGCACCATCATCAGCGACAGCCGGTTTTCCACCCGCAACGTATGTTCGATCCAGTCGGCGCTCGCCTGCTGGCTGCGATACAGCCAGAATGTGCCGCTCACCGCCACCATGACGATCAGCAACGCGAGCAATAGGAGGATGATCGATCGTTCGGGGCGGATGGCGGGCATGGCGCCCCTCATGGGAAAATGCAGCGCGCAGGGCAAGCCCCCTGCGACGAGTGTCATCGCGCGCGCCCTTGCCATCGCGCCGCGCTCCCGCCATCACCCGCGCCATGGACTGGCAATTCTGGATAGATCGCGGCGGCACCTTTACCGATGTAGTGGCGCGTGACCCGGACGGGCGACTGCACACCGCCAAATTGCTCTCCAGCGACCCGGAACGCTATGCCGACGCGGCGGTCGAGGCAGTGCGGCGGCTAACGGGGGCAAGCGACGGGCCGATCCCGCCCTGTTCGCTGCGGATCGGCACCACCATCGCCACCAACGCCCTTCTGGAGCGCAAGGGCGAACCGACTCTGCTCGCCATCACGCGCGGCTTTCGCGATGCGCTGCGCATCGGCTATCAGGACCGGCCGGACCTGTTCGCGCGGCATATCATCCTGCCCGACCCGCTCTATGCACAAGTAGCGGAAATGGACGAGCGGGTCATGGCCGATGGCTCGGTGCTGAAACCACTGGACCAGGACGCGGCCCGCTCTGCGCTGCAATCGGGCTATGACAGCGGCCTGCGCGCTGTCGCCATAGTGCTGATGCACGGCTATCTTTACCCGGCGCATGAACAGGCTATCGCCACGATCGCCGCGGACGTCGGCTTCACCCAGATTTCGACCAGCCATGATGTCGCCCCCCTCATCAAGCTGATTGGGCGCGGCGACACTTGCACTGCTGATGCCTATCTCTCGCCCGTGCTGCGCGCCTATGTCGATGATCTGCGCGACGCGCTGGGCGATCAGGCCGACATGCTGTTCATGCAGTCGAGCGGCGGACTGATCGACGGCAGCCTGTTCCGGGGCAAGGATGCGATATTGTCTGGCCCGGCGGGCGGCATTGTCGGCCTTGCCCGCACCGCCGAGCAGGCCGGTTTCCGTGAGGTGATCGGCTTCGACATGGGCGGCACCTCGACCGATGTGTCGCACTATGCCGGTGCCTATGAGCGCGACAATGAGGCGCGGGTCGCGGGCGTCCGCCTGCGCGCGCCGATGATGCGCATCCACACCATCGCGGCGGGCGGCGGCTCGATCTGTAGCTTCGTTGATGGCCGCTTCCGCGTCGGCCCGGATTCTGCAGGCGCAGTGCCGGGACCGGCTTGCTACCGGCGCGGCGGGCCGCTCACCATCACCGACTGCAACCTGCTGCTCGGCAAGATTCAGCCTGATCATTTCCCCAGCCTGTTCGGCCCGAACGGCGACCAGCCGCTCGATCCCGCCGCGGCGCAAACCCGCATCGCCGCCATCTGCGCGCAGGTGCAGGGGGAAACCGGCCGCACTCTGACCGTGCGCGAGGCCGCGCAGGGCTTCATCGCCGTCGCCGTCGCCAGCATGGCCAATGCGATCAAGCGCATATCGGTCGCGCGCGGCCATGACGTGACGCGCTATACGCTGGCGAGCTTTGGCGGGGCAGGGGGGCAACATGCCTGTCTGGTCGCTGATGCGCTCGGCATGGACCGGGTGATGATCCATCCGCTGGGCGGCGTATTGTCCGCCTATGGCATGGGCCTGGCCGATCGCCGCGCGGTGCGGGAGCGCACGCTGGCCTTGCCGCTCGACGCGGATAATATGGCGCAACTCGATCAGGCGCTCGCCATCCTCGCCGCAGATGCCAGCGCCGACCTGCCCCAGGCCGACCGGATCGAAACGCTGCTGCGGCTGCGCTATGACGGCACCGACAGCCTGTTCGATGTGCCGCTGGCGGACATCAAGGCGATGCGCGCCGATTTCCTGACCCAGCATAGCGCCCGCTTCGGGTTCGCCGGGCAGGGCCGCATCCTCATCGACATGGCGCGGGTCGAGGCAATCGCCGACACCAGCGAAGCGATGAGCGCGATCGCCACCATCGCCGCGCAACCCGCGCCGCCGCTGGTTCATATCGACTATGCAGGCGAAACCGCCCCGGTCCACGACCGCGCGGAACTGGCCGCCACCAGCATCATCGACGGCCCGGCGCTGATCATCGATCCCGTATCGATCACCGCGGTGGAACCGGGCTGGCGCGCCCGGCTCGACGCGATCGGCAACCTGATCCTCACCCGCCACACCCCCCGTCCAGCGCCGCAGACCGGGGACGCCAGCGCCGTCGATCCCGTCCGGCTCGAAGTCATGGGTGGCCTCTTCATGGCGATTGCCGAGGAAATGGGGGCCGCGCTCCAGAACAGCGCTTCGTCGGTCAACATCCGCGAACGGCTGGATTTCTCCTGCGCCCTGTTCGATGCTGCGGGCAATCTCGTCGCCAACGCCCCGCATATGCCGGTCCATCTGGGCAGCATGGGCGACAGTATCCGCACGATCATGGTGCGGCGCGGGACCGGGCCGGACGGGCAGCCGATCGACGGGCGCGGGATGCAGCCGGGCGATGTCTATGCCCTCAACGCCCCCTATGATGGCGGTACTCATCTGCCAGATGTTACCGTCGTCATGCCAGTGTTCGTCGATCAGGACGCCGCGCCTGCCTATTATGTCGCGGCGCGCGGCCATCATGCCGATATTGGCGGCATTACCCCCGGATCGATGCCGCCGGACAGCGTATCGGTTGAGGAAGAGGGCGTCATCCTCGACAATATGCTGCTGCTCGATCGCGGCACATTCCGCGAAGCCGATATCCGCGCGTTGCTGGCATCGGGACCATGGCCCGCGCGTAATATCGACCAGAATATCGCCGATCTCACCGCCCAGATCGCCGCTTGTGCGCGGGGCAGTCAGGAATTGTTACGAATAAGCAACGATTATGGCGCGACCACCGTCGCCGCCTATATGGCCCATGTCCAGGACCAGGCCGAAGCCGCCGTCCGCCGCCTCATCACCCGCCTGTCCGAAGGCCAATTCAGCTATGCGATGGATAACGGTGCCATTGTCCAGGTCACTGTCCGGCTTGATCATACGACCTGTTCCGCCACCGTCGATTTCACCGGATCGTCGGCTCAGCTTCCCGGCAATTTCAACGCCCCCGTCTCGGTCGTCCGCGCCGCCGTCCTCTACGTCGTGCGCACCCTGATCGATGAGGCGGTGCCGATGAACGACGGCTGTTTGAAACCCATCACCATCATCGTGCCCGAAGGCTCGATGCTCCGCCCCCGCCATCCTGCCGCCGTGGTCGCGGGCAATGTCGAAACCAGCCAGGTCGTCACCGACGCTTTGTTCGGCGCATTGGGCGTCATGGCCGGGGCGCAGGGGACGATGAACAATCTGACCTTCGGCAATGCCCGCCACCAATATTATGAGACGATCGCGGGCGGCTCCGGCGCTGGCCCGGACTTTGACGGCGCGGCGGTGGTGCAGACGCATATGACCAACAGCCGCCTGACCGATCCCGAAATCCTCGAAACCCGCTTCCCGGTGCTGCTGGAAGAATTTTCGATCCGCCCCGGCTCCGGCGGCCAAGGTCAGCATCGCGGCGGCGACGGCGCGATCCGGCGCATTCGCTTTCTGGAGGATATGACCGCCGGCATCCTCTCCAACCGCCGCATCGTCCCGCCCTTCGGCCTGTCCGGCGGCGCACCGGGCGACCTCGGCCGCAATGCGATCGAGCGCGTCGATGGCAGCCTCGAACCGCTCGGTCCCACAGCCACCGCCAACATGCAGGCCGGCGACATCTTCATCATCGAAACCCCCGGCGGCGGCGGCTTCGGCCAGTCCGATCCTGCTTGACAAGACCCCCGCACGGGTCTGTTGTGACCGGCGGGGGAGGGGTTGATGACGCCGGACGCAACAACGCAGATCAGATGGGGCGTCGGGGCCGCGATCCTCGCCGTGGCGCTGGTCGCAATACTGGCGCTGGTCCCTGATCCCTTCTTCCGCCAGCGGGTCATCGCGACGACGCTCGACGATGTCGAGGGTGTTTCCCCCGGCGTTCAGGTCTATTTTCGCGGCGCACCCATCGGGCAGGTCCGCTCGGTTAAACTGGATGGGGCCAGCCGCACCTTCGCCGTCCATATGGGCGTGGCAAAGGACTGGCGGCCATCGCCGTGCGCCTTCGCCACCGTCGCCGCCGCCAATCCGCTGACCGCTCCGCGTATCGAACTGGTCGCGCTGGAAACGGCGACTGCCCAATGCGCCACCGCCCGCCGTGCCTATGGCTGCGACAGCATCGCCGGGCCGCATACGGCGGATGATATCGCCGGATGCCGTCGCCCCGCCGACCTGTTCGAAACGGCGTCGGTCGCAATTGGCGAAGCCGCCGCCGTCGCCCGCACCGCCAACGCCATGGCGCAGCGGCTGGCCACCATGTTGCAGGGCGACGGATCGGGCAGCGCGGTCGACATGGCGCAGGTCGCCCGCAACGCGACCGAAACCCTCGCTGCCTTGAACTCGCTCAGCACCCAGCTCGACCGCAGCTTCACGCCGGGGCAGGGCGACATCGCGCTCACCCTCTCCCACGTCCGCAAGGCGACCGGGCGCGCGTCGGAGATCGACATCGCCGCATTGAACGGCATCTTGCGCGAAACGCAGGCGATGGTCGCGCAGAATCAGGCCAGCATCGCCGGGTTGCTCGCCGAAGGGAAGGGCAGCGCCAGCGAAGCGCGGATGATCCTTGAAGGCGCGTCCGCCTCATTGATCGCCACCAGCGCCAATCTGGAACGCACCAGCGCCAGCCTTGGAAACCTCAGCGAACGGCTGGCGGGCGACCCGACCTTCGCGATCCGGGGCCAGCGCTACGCCGATCCGCCACCGCCGGGAGGACAGAAATGATGCGCCTTGGCCCGATCCTCCTGCTCCTTATGCTCCCGGCCTGCGCCGCATTGAAAAGCGGCGACGCCCCCGTCACCATGCGTGTCTCGCCCCGCTTCACCCCCGGCGCGGTCCAGCCTGCGCCGACGCTGGCGGTCGCCCCGGTGCAGGCGAGAGGCCTCAGCGGCGGGCTGCGCTACGCCTATGTCGATGCCGCCACGCCCGGCGAAATCCGCCAGGCCGCGACGCTCTTCTGGGAAGAACCGCCCGCCACCATGCTCGCCCGCGCGCTGGTTGCGGGGCTACGCACCCGCTTTGCCGCCGTCACCGGGCCGGACCTGTCGCTGGCCGCCGACCGCCGGATCGTGGCGACGCTCGACCGGTTCGAGGAAGTGACCAGCGCTGGCACTGCGCAAGCAGTCATCGCCTTTGACGTGACCCAGGTGTCGCAGGGCAAGGCCATCTGGACCGGCCGCTATTGCGCCACCCAGCCGATCGCCTCAGCAGCCGGCACCACCCGCGCGGCGGCATTTCAGAACGCGATCGAACAGGCGGTCGCGGCCTTTGTAGAGGACGCCGTATTGGGCAAGGTCACCGCCGCGCCCTGCTGAACAACCCCGCGTGTTCCCGCGCAGGCGGGAACCCAGTCCCACCCTTTGAACTTGGTTCACACCAACCGCCCAGCCTCCAGCCGATACACCCGTTCGCACAAGCGCCCCGCCAGCGCCGCATCCTGCGTCAGCAACAGAAGCGCCCGGCCATGCGGCACGATCCGCCGCCGCGCCTGCTCCTCCAGCGCTATGCTACGCCCATAGGCACCCTCGAACGGCTCATCCAGAATCAAAAGGTCAGGATCGCGCATGAAGGCGCGGGCCAGTTCCGCCCGTCGCCGCTCACCGATGGACAGCATGTCGGCGCGGATGCTCGCCGCCTGCTCCAGCCCATATTCCAGCAGCAGCCGGTCGATCCGCCGCCCGGCTCGCGCATCGCGACCGCCGACGCGGCCCAGCGCCAGCCGCATATTCTCTTCGACGGTCAGGTCGCCCAGCAACGACCCGCCCTGCATCGCCAGCCCGCATCGCGCACGCAACAGGCGGCGTTGGTCCGTATCGGAGTCGTCCAGCGCAACCCCCATCAACCGCACCGTGCCGCTGCCCGGCTCCGCCAGCCCGACCGCCAGCCGCAACAGCCAGCCCTTGCCCGCCCCGCTCTCACCCACAATCGCGACCCGCTCCCCCGCGCCGATGCGAAGGTCGATGCGGTCCAGCAAACGCACTCCGCCCAGCACCAGACTGACGCCCTCAAAGGTCAGCAATTCGCTCACGAGAGCGCTGTCCACACCGCCGCCGCCGTGAATATCCCCAGCAACCCGGCTGTAAAGGCGGTGGTCGCGCGGCGACCAATGTCGGCGGGCGATCGCACCGGCTTGGCCCCCACCGCGCCGCCCACGCCAAAGGCGATCAGCGCATAGACCGTCACCTTGCCCATGCCGGTCAGCATTGCCCCCGCCGCCTCGTGCGAAAAGGCAAAGCCCGCCCATTGCGCCCAGTCGATATTGGCCATCAACCCCAGCGGCAGCGCGCAGCCGACCAGCGCCGCCAACCCCGCCAGCATCATATGGATCGGCACCGACAGCAGTACCGCGACCAGCGCCGGACCCAGTGCATGGCCGACCGGGTCGCGCCCCAGCGCCTCCAGCGCGTCAATCTCCCGGTTGAGCGACATCGCCCCGAGCCGCGATGATAGCGCCACGGATACGCTGCCCGACGCAAACAGCCCGACTAGCAACGGCACGATGTCGCGCAACAGCGTTTCCGCCAGCGCCGCCTGCACCGGAATCTGCGCATTGTAGAGCGCTAACAGCCGCGCCGCGCCGATCCCGGCGATCATCCCCGCCAGCGCGGCGAGCGGCAGCAGGGTCCGCAAGGGTCGCCACACATGCAGCGGCAGGCCATCGGCCAATTGCCGCTGCGCCAGTCGGTCGCCCGCTACCAGCCGCCGCGCCATGCCGCGCGCCGCGCGCCCGATCAGCCACAGCCCGGCCCCCAGCGCGGCAAGGATTTTGCCGCTGCCCCTCAGCGCGCCCATGGCGCCCGGACGATTGCGCCGTCGCTGCCCAGTTGCACGGCGCGATTGTCCTCCATCGGACCCGGCGTCAGGATCAATTGGGCTTCCGATAGGTCGGCTGGATCGACGACTGCACGGATGCCGTCCGCCGCCCGAACCAACTCCGCCGCCATTCGTCCGTCGCTGCCATGCAGCCTGTCGATGATCGCCTGAACATGCTCTGTCAGCGCCAGTTCGATAAGCCGTCCCCGCTCATGCAGCGCCCCCATCATCGCCCGCGACCAGCCATCGGCCAGATCGCCTGCAAACAGAGGCACCCGGTCGGGATAATGCGCATCCAGCGCCGCCAGCAGCGCCCCCGGATCGGGTGGCACACTCTCAACACCCGGCCGAATCGCGACGCGCAGCACCCGCAAAGCCCGCCGTCCCGACGCGCCCAGCAACCGCGCCATGATCCGCACCTGCTCCCGGTCCAGATCCTTGATCGCTTCACTGAGGTCATCATAGGGAATGATATCGGGATGCAGCCGCTTGGCATCGTCGCGCACCGCGCCGAACGTCCAGCCCTGCACCAGCTTGGCCGCCATCCAGCGGTCATGCTCGGCGCGCGACAACTCCTCCAGCTCATCGGGCGTCAGCATCAGCGACGGTCCGCTGCCCTCCACCAGCCGCGCGCCAATGTCGCGCAACTTCAACTGGTAGCAGTCAGCAACCAGCCGGTTGTCGTCGTGGAAGCTTTCGGGCAGATTTTCCCATTCCTGCATCGACGCGCGCACACCGATCCGCTCCCCTTCGGCAAAGCGGCCCTCCAGATAGAAATCATGGATCGACCGGGCCAGCGCATCATGCCGGTCCTGCAACAACATGTCGGGATCGGCGAGATCGGCCAGCGCCCCGAATGGCAAAATCCCCGCGCCCAGCCGCGCGTCATGCCCACCATCCATCCGCACATGGATGGGCGGCGCGACCAGCGCGGCGGCGCGATAGCGCGCATCGACCGCCAGCGCGATCGCCAGCGCCCGGTCATCCTCGCCCGCATCGATCAGGATCGCGACCGGTTCCCCTTGCGCTGCGACATGCAGGTCGATCAGCGCCCCGATCCCCGCCGGGTCAAGCTGCCCCTCGACAAAGCGCACAGGCGACAGGCTGTCCGCCCCCGGATTGCGCGCCCGGAAACCGGCTTCGGTCGTCGCCGCATCGGCCAGATGGATGAAGAAGGACGGCTTGCCCCCGTCGCGATAATGGCCGCCCGCCAGGCTACGTAGCACATAGCGCTCTACCAGTGGGGTAAAGCCGATCACCAGCACGCCGCGCCCCGCCTGTCCCGTGCGACTGAAACCGTCGATCGGCCGGGCCAGCGCCAGTTGCCGCGCGGCAATGTCGGGCAGCGCCGCCAGCCGTACCCGCGCCGTCTTGCGGTCGCCCTGCTCGAACCGCTGCTCGACGCTGCGCCGCAGGTCGAGGTCATCGACCCGCAGGATCACGTCCAGCGGATCGCCAGCGGCCCGCACCCGCGCCGCCTGCCCCAGAACGGCGGATGCGAGCGCGATATTGGTCCGCGCCTCCCGGCTCAGCGCCAGCACCGCCCGCGCCTTGTCCAACGCTAACGCCTGTGCGCTTTCGTCCACCTCCGCCTGCTCGACCTCCGCCGCCCCGGCCTCGATCGCGTCTGCGACCCAGACAGTGCGCCGGTCGCCCGGCCACAGCAGCACCCGCCGCCCCTCATTCAGCGCGCCCGACGCCGCCTGCGCCGCCAGCCCGCCATCAGCGTCGCCTGCAATCACCAGATGGTCGCCCCGCGCCCGGATCATCGCCAGCCGCCAGGGATTGCGCAACTGCTCCCACGCCAGCGCAACGGTGGACCAGAAAGTCAGCAGCGGCAGCGCCCAGCGCGCGATATGCAGCGCGACGGGCAAATCGCGCCCCTCCAGCGCCTGCGGAAAATTGCCGACGATCAGCCGCAGAGACCGGAACGCATCCTGCGCCAGGGTGGAGGCGATCCCTGCCTGCCCATAGGCCTGCGCAAAGCCCCATGTACCCAGCAGGAAAGCGACCCCCATCGCCCCGAACCGCACGATTGGCGCGACCGGCGGCAGCCTTAATCCCTTGCCCCGCTTGCCCCCGCGCATCGCCCCGGTCACTGCGAGCGTCAGTTGCTGGTGTGCAGGCGGACGAAGGCGGCGGACACGCCGTCACCGGGATGGCTGACGAGCTTGGCGCGCAGCCGCGTCAGAAATTGCCGTTCGGTGCCATTGACCACCTCATCATCGCCGAACAGCGGCTTGTCGGACGCCAGCGCGACGATCATCTCCGGGCCGAAGGGCGGGGCGACAGCATAGCGCTGCGCGGTTTTGGACAGGCCGATCATCACTTGCCGCACCCCCTTGCGGTCGGGTTCGGGATGGCCGCGATGCAGTTCCACCGCGCTGCCATCGGCCTGTAGATAGATGATGCTCAGATAAGGCCGCGCCGCCGTGGTGGTCGCGCTGACGCCGAAAATCTCATTCTCCTTCATCGTCACCGGATCGCCCTCGCGCGGCGCGCCCGCCTCGGTCAGCGCCGTGATCCGCGTCCCCGCGCGCGACAGTGGTGCAGTGAGCGTCAGCGCCGCCTCGCATTGCGGCCAGGGCAGGTGACGCACCTCGAACTTGGCTTTGGGGTCCGCCTTCAACGCGGCTTCGCGCAATGCCGCAATCGCATTCAGGTCGCCGGAAAAGCCGGATACCGCGCCGCCCTTCACGCTGACGGCACCGCACGGCATGGCGGCGGCCTGTTCACTCACCATCTGCGCCGCACTCTTGGGCGCGGGCGGCAGCATACCGGACGACGCCGGGACCACCGGCGCTTCCAATGAATAGGCTTCCCCGGTCAGCAGCCGGAAGGTTGTATAGTCGATCCAGGCATAGCCTTTGTCGCCCCAAATCGGACCCCAGCTGTTCATGATGCGCAGCGCCTGCCGCTCCTCATCATAGCCCACGATCGCCATGGCGTGATAGCTGGCCTTGTCCGGCTTGTCGGCACGGGCATAGATGCCATTGCCCCGATGCGCCTTGAAATCGGCAGGCACCGGCATGGCGAAAATCACCGGCGCACCGCGTGCCAGTGCGCCCTTGACGTCATCCAATATGATCGGCGTGCGCCAGTCATCCTTCACCTCGCGGTCGACCGCGCGCCAGTCGAGCAGGCGATAATTGCCCGCCTTGGCTTTCAGCGCTTCGGGCGCGGGGATCGCGCATTTGGTCATATCGTCGGGGAAGTCGGCCAGGCTGACCGTCCCCTCATTTTTGAGCAAGGTCAGCGCCTGGACGATGCTGATCGTCCCGCTACACGGCGATCCGGCCGGGCGCAGCCGGTTGTAAACATAGGCCGGGCTCATCTGGTCGGCCGGAGCGGCGGGCTGCACCGCCTTGTCGCGGAAATTCAGGAAGGTGCGCGCGGCATAGGTGGTCGCCCATGCGACGCAATTGGGCTGCGGTCCCTGCGATCCGGGCGGCGGATAGGCGTTGGACAGGTCCACCCGCTTGGGCAGATAGGCGCGAAACCGCCCCTGTTTGGGCAGTTTCGCATAGTCTTCGGGAGAAACGGGTTCCGCACCCGTCATGAATAGCGGATCGTCCGCCTCCTGCGCCGATAGCGCTGAAAGGCCGACCCCCGACAGCCCCAGCAATGCCGCAACACCCCAGCTTCTGGCCCCATGCGTCATCGCCCGTTCCTCCCCTTGGATGTGCCGCTTTTAGAAGCGATAGCCGATGGTCAGCGTGACCGCGTCATAATCGAAATCATGCGAAAAGCTGCTCGTGCCATGGGTGTAGATCAGGCCGATGCGCAGTTGCTCCGCCTTGCTCTTCTGTTCCGCCTCGCGGGTGCGGACACCAATGCTGAGCGCCGCTTCATGGACATCCTCATAGGATTGCGGATCGTCGGTCAGCTTGGTCCAGGTGTAACTGGCGCGCAGCGATCCCTGCCGCCCGCCGAACATCCGCCCCTTGAACGGCAGCTGATAGGCCACGCCATTGCGGAACGTGAAGACATTTTCCTTCAGATAGAAGGCCGGATCACGCCCCAGACCCCAATCGGTGGTGGTGGACCAGCCGATCATATTGCCCATGGTCAGGTCGCCGCGCCCCACTTGCGCGATCTTGTAGCGGCTGCTGGCCGACACGGTGATCAGGTCGCTGCTGGTCGATCCGAAAAAGGCACCCGCATCGGTAACGCCATAGGCGATGCGCGGGGTGATCAGCCAGTTGGGCTGGACCGGTATCTCTATCCCGGTGGACAGCGTCCCCATAGTCGCGGTCGCGCCATTGTTGACGTGCAGGACATTCAGTACCGGGTCGATCAGCACGCGGGCGCGGCTGCCCTCGAACGGACGCAGCGCCTTTTGATAGCGCAGCTCGTAGCGCTGGCCTTCATTGCCATAGGCACCCCAATAGGTGATCGCCGCGCCGATCGTATCGGCATCCCCCTCCATGTCGAAACCGGGGGTGTCCGGGTCATCGTCATAGTCCAGATCATTAAGGTTCAGCGCCGTGGTCAACGCGCTATGTTGCAGGCTGTTGGGACTGCCCACCGTCGCCAGATAGGGCGCGGCCTGCGCCATACCCGGCGCAACTGCCATCAGTGCCGCCGTCGCCAGATATTTATTCATCATCTCACCCCTTTTGCGGAACCGGCTTCCCTGTCCGGTTCCTGACCCTCATTGAAAAACTGTCAGGACGCGCCGAGTATCTCGTCCGGGTCCAGATCACGTACGACCCGCAGTCCGGCATCCTGCCGTCGTTTGGATGGCGCAACGGTGAAGCGATTGGCCGATCGCAGCGCATCGGGCGCGCTCTCGAACGATCCCCCACGGATCACGCGCGTCCGGCACGACTGGTCGGTGCAGCCCGACGTCCATTCCCACACATTGCCTTGCATCTGGTTAAGACCAAAGGCGTTGGCGGGGTAACCGTTCACGCTTTCGGGATAGCCGCGATAGGGCGCGGTGTCCGATCCGCGATAGCGGGCGGTATGGTCATAATTGGCCTGGCTTGGGCCGATGTCATCGCCCCACGGAAAGGCGCTCGGCGTGCCGCCCCGGCTGGCATATTCCCACTCCGCCTCGGTCGGCAGGCGATAGGTGCGCCCGGACTTGACCGTCAGCCAGGCCAGAAACGCCTGCGCATCCTCGTAACTAATGTCGGTCGCCGGGATCAGCGGGTTGGGATTTTCCTTCGCCCAATTGCCCAGCTTGGTGCAGGCATTGTCGCGGACACAGCCATTCCATTCCGCGATCGTCACTTCATAGACGCCGATCGCAAAGGGCCGCTCGATCCGCACATTGGCCTGCACCGGCTCGTCGCTGCCACGTCCCGGCTCCGACGCGGGTGATCCGAACGGTGTGGTGCCGGCGGGGATGGCGCGCATCCACGGGCAGTTGGCGCAGTCATAAAAGCGGTCGTTCGCCGCCCGGTCGCAGGAAATGAAGCAGGGCGGCGCGCCTTGCAGGCCATAGTCAAAGGTCGGCTTCTGGAAATTCTTGCCAGATGACAGGGCGACCCGATCCGATACGCGCTTTAAGGCATCGGCGATATTCTGCTGCGGGCGGCGGATTTCTTCGGCCAGCACCTTGGAAAAAATACCATCGTCAAAGGCGAACTGATCCGCGCTGGTGGAAAAGGCAACCAGATAGCCCTGGTCGGGCCGGATCGCGGCGGCGGGCGCGCGCACCATGCGGCGCAGCCCCTTGCTTCCGGCCAGCTCGCCCACGGCGCTCGTCTCGACCCCGGTCTGGTCGGCGATCATCTGCGCCAGCGACGGCGGCGGCGCGGCCAGCACGTTGCGGCACATGTCCAGCACGATCAGCATCGTTTTCGCGCCTGACCCCAGCAGGTTGCGGGTCAGTGCGGCGCGGGTCAGCGTTGCTGTCTCCGCCGTCACGTCGCGCCCGGCATCGACCGGCAGCAGCATGACATCGCCATAGCTGCCCAGCGCCGCGCCATGGCCAGAAAAGTAGAGCATTCCGAACGCCTTGGGTCCGGCGGCCGTCAGCTTCGCGCGAAAATCGGCGATCGCAGCCAGCATCGCATCACGCGACAGGTCGCGGCGCACCTGCACCGGGCCCTCGCCGCTGGCATCGACAAAGCCGGTGGCGTTGAGCGCTGTGGTGATCTTGTCGCCATCGGCATAGGTGGACGCCAGCCTGTCGAACGACTGGTAAGCACCATTGACGATCACCAGCGCCAGCCGGGGTTCGTCTGCGGCCTGCGCTGCCCCGCCGCCAGCCAGCAGCGCGACCAGCAGGCCCAGCGCTGCCATGGCGCGAAACAGGGGCGCTATAGACAAAGCAGCGCGCGCGATCATTTCATCGCCTTGCGCGGCGCAAATTCCACTTGAGTGACGATCTGGTCGACCGCATCGACATGCAGCACTGCATCATAGGCGCGCGCGGCCTTATACGGTTCGGCAGGGCCACCGCCGAACAGCTTGGCAAGGAAGCCGCCAAGGCCGCGCCCCTTCTGGCAATAGGGGCTGACCGTGACCATGCCGCCGCTCTTTTCAACCTCGTTCAGCCACGCACCCAGAGGCGCAGGCGCTTCATTGGCGACCGGGTAGGGCGAATCGAGATCGACCACGACGGTCTTGCCCCGCCGCAGCGCACCTTTAAGTGCGCGGTCGAACCGGGCAGGATCGGCAAAACGGAGCGTGGGCTTGGTCACCGGCCGGTCGCACGCTTTCAGCACCGCGGGTGCGGGAACGGAGGCTGGCCGCATACCGACGGGATCGGCCGGGCGCAGCTTCACTGGCGCGATCGCGTTAGCCGCAGGAGGCTTGGTCGTAGGAGCGGTTTGTTGCCCGTTCGCAACAACATTGGCGGGCGGCGCTTCCGGGGCGATGATGCGCACGCCGCGTCCGGCCGCGCCATCGGCTGTGTGGCCCGGTTGATCCTGCGGCGGTGTCGCGGGTGGGTTGGCCTGCGCCAGCGTGGTAGATGCCATGCCCAGTGAAAGTCCCGCAGAAGCAATGGTTAAGAAGCTTCTGACTATTATCATCGTTCCCCCCTGAGTCATGATATAGTTATTGCTCCCCCAACCATTATGAGATTATGGGGTTATGACTGAACAGGCAACAAAAAAGCGCGGGAGATTCCAAGTGGCGAAGGGGCGTCGTGGACTCTGGGCAACAGTATTAACGGCTTTTGTCACAATATTGATATGCCCTTCGATCGCCAAAGCCGAAACCCGCGCCCTGCTGGTCGGCGCCTGGCAGTTCCGCTCCTCCCTGATCATGGATCTGGCCGGTCCCGAAAATGATCTTCAAGCGATGGAAACAGTGATTCGCGGTCAGGGTGCCAGCGATGTCACAGTGTTGCGTAATGACGGCGTCAGTCGCACCACGGTCGAAACCGCGCTCCATGCTTTGGGGCTTCGCTCCAAACCGGGTGACTGGATCTTCCTTTATTATACCGGTCATGGCGCACTGGCCGAAGCCAGCGTCAAGGGGACGCGCGACGGCGACACCGACCAGTTCCTGCCGCTGCCCGGTTTCGACCCCGACAGCAAGGACGCCGAACGCTTCATCGTCGACAAGGATTTCTACACCTGGCTTGCGCTCTATGTCCCGCGCGGGGTGCAGGTGCTGATGATGGCCGACACCTGCCATTCCGGCACACTCCACCGCTCGGTCGATCCGCGCGCCATGGGCATGACCCCGCGCCTGACGCTGGGCGGGCGCAATGTCGAGCTGGGGTCACGGCCTGCGCCGCGCTTCGCCAGCACGCTTGCCTCGGTCGAGGGCGCGGCGCTCACTGCCACGCGGGAGGACCTGCCCAACCTCTTCTATATCAGCGCGGCGCGCGACGATCAGGTCGCCTGGGAAAATGCCCTGCCGGTCGAGGGCGCACCGACGCGCGGTTTCCTAACCTGGTCGTTCGAGCAGGGGCTGACCACACCGCGCGCCGATGGCAAGGGCATGGCGGCGGATCAGGATGGCGATGGCAAGCTGACCATCGGCGAATTGGGCACCTATCTCAATGTCCAGGTGCGCATGTTGAGCGGCCAGCGGCAGGAAAGCAGCAGCATCATTCCGCCGGGCCGCGAAGGGCAGGGGCTGTTCGCCACCGTGCCGCCGCCCCCCGCGCCTCCGGTCGCTCCGCCGCTGCCCGGCCTCTATGTCGCGGATGTGAAGGCGCGCGCCAGTGTCACTGGCAATGACCATCCCTGGCGCATCCTGACCGATGGCAAGGGCGCGGATTTCGTTTGGGACACTGCCCGTCACGCCATGCTCCGCCGCACTGGCGATATGGTCGCGCAAAATGTCAAAACCCTGCCGCAACTGCGTGGCGTCATCGACAAATGGGCTGCGATCGAGGCGCTCCGTTCGCTCCTGTCCGAACAGCGCACCCGGCTGATGGTCGGCCCGCTCGAAAATGGCGCACGCTATCCGTCCGGCGCGCCCGTCACGCTGGCGCTGGCGCAGCAAGGGACCGCTCAGTCAGTCGCCGCGTCCCAATATGCGCCCCAATATGCAACAGTGTTCAACATAGCGTCGGACGGCACCGTCCAGCGCCTCTTCCCGTCCGCACACTCCGACGGTGACGGTCGCCTGGCGCCCGGCCAGTCGCTCCCGGTTCTCGAAAGCCAGGTCATCGCCCCCTATGGCGCGGACCATGTCGTCGCCCTGGTGACGCCCCAGCCGCCCGAAGCTTTCCGGGTCCTGTTGCGCACGGTCGAAAATCAGCGTGCTGCCGCCCGGCTGGTCGCACCGATCCGCGATCTGCTGGCCAAGGCGCAGGGGCAGGCCAGCCTGTCGATCGGCGAACTTTATACCGGCAACTGATACAATGCCGATCTCAATTACTCAAAATCACCGTCCGGCTCTTGGCCGCGCTCTTATTGCCGATGTCGATGCGATATTGCCCAGACGCGCGCGGCGTCACGGCGCAGACCGGCGCATAATCGGCATTATCGTCCAGGCACAATTGCTTGCCCGACGCATCGAGCAGGCGGATATACATGCTGGTGCCGATGTCGCCGATCGCGCCGATGCGCAGCGGTTCGCCGCCCTTGGCCGTCACAGTGAATCGATAGGCGTTGCGCGCGCCGACATCCTGCACCCGTCGCACCAGCCCCTTGCCGAACGCCGACTCCGTCACGCCGCGCCCCGCCGCCGACTGGGCCAGCCGGATCTGCAACAGCAAGGCCTGATCATTGCGCGCCAGCGCCTTGGCCTCGGCAAACAAGGCGTCGGGCGAAAAGGCCGCATCGCCCTCCGCCGGAGTCGCACTATCGGTCATAGGCACTTGCTTGAGCATCCGCGCTGCGGTCAGCATCGCATGGGGATCGCCCTCGCGCCGGGCAAAGTCGGCGACCTGCCGCGCGGCAATCGCCTGCGCGAAGGGATCTGCGGGTGCCTTGGCAACAGGCGCAGCCTCCTGCGCCATCGCTCCGCTGGCCACCAGCATCATCGCCCCGCTTGCGATTAGGATTTTGCGCTTCATGTCCAACCCTTTCAGCAAGATCATCTCCATTCCCGTGGATACTGCCGCCATGGTCGGAAAGCCAGTGCTGAGCGGTGGCGCGGACCTGGCCAAACAATTGACCGCTCTGGTCGGCGGGGCGGGGGCAGGGCGCTATGCCGCCTTCATCAGCTACAGCCATGCCGATATGAAGGTGGCCCGCTGGCTCCACCGCGCGATCGAAAATTATCGCGTGCCAAAGGCGCTGGTCGGCACGCCGGGCGATCGCGGCCCGATCCCCGCCCGGTTGCGGCCGATTTTCCGCGATGAGGATGAGCTGGCCGGGGCCGCCGAACTCGGCCCCAAATTACAGGGCGCGCTCGCCCGCTCGGATGCGCTGATCGTCATCTGCTCTCCAAGCGCGGCCCGCTCAGTCTGGGTCGACAAGGAAATTCGCAGCTTCAAGACGATCAACCCGGACGCCCCGGTGTTCGCGCTGATCGCGGCGGGCAAGCCCGGCGATCCCGACACCGACTGTTTCCCCGCGCCTCTGCTCTTTGCGCTCGACGCCAATGGCGAACTGGACCGCAGCCAGCCGCTCGAACCCCTGGCGCCCGATCTCCAGAAGAATGACCGCAATATCGTCAAGCTCAAGCTGATCGCCGGACTGCTCGGCACCCCCTATGCCAGCCTCTACCGCCGCGACCAGCGCCGCAGCCGCCGGATCGCCGCTGCGCTCGGCGCTTTCGCCTTCCTGCTGATCGTCGTGCTGAGCGGCCTGTCGATCGCTGCCTTCACCTATGCCCGCATGGCGGTGCAGCAGCGGAACGAAGCGCAGGCCGCGCGCAAGCTGGCGGAAGAAAATGCCGACAAGGCCGAACGCCGCGCCTGGCTGGCCCAGGTCGCCGCGCAGGAGGTGCGACGGCTGGCGGATGAGGGAAGCAGCTGTCCGCGGCCGTAAAAACGGCCGTTCGTACTGAGTAGCCATTGAGCGAAGTCGAAATGGCGTATCGAAGGATGCGTATGGACGCGATGCTTCGATGCGGGACTTCGACAAGCTCAGTCCTTACTCAGCGCGAACGGCTATTTTCGTCGAATGGGACGAGCCTCAATCCCGCCAACTCCGGTCCACCCGATCAATCAGCCGCACCATCGCCTGAAAATCCGGCACCCCCGGCCCGACCGGCAATTGTACCCCGGCCAGATCGCGCTGATGCACAGCGATCACGTCTGCGCTCAGCTCCACCGGCGTCCCCGCCGCCCCGGCCGCCACTTGAATCTCGCAGGCGCGCTGGAGCATCCAATGTTTCAAAAAGGCTTCGGGCAGGCTTTCCGCCATCACCAGCGTCCCATGATTGCGCAGCATCATCACCCGCCTGTCGCCCAGATTGGCGATCAGCCGCTCGCCTTCCTCGCCACGAATCGTGACGCCCTCAAAATCATGATAGGCGATCCGCCCGGCAAAGGCGGCGGCGTAAAAGCTGATCGGTCGCAGCCCTTCGGCCGTGGCACTCACCGCCATCCCGGCTGTCGTATGGGTGTGGATGATGCAATGGGCGTCGGGCAAATGGCGGTGGAACACGCTATGCTGGACAAAGCCCGCCCGGTTGACCGGATAGGGGCTGCCGTCCAGCACCGTGCCATCAATGTCGATCTTGACCAGATTGGACGCGGTCACCTCATGATAGCCCAGGCCGAACGGGTTGATCAGGAAGGCGCTGTCCTCGCCCGGCACGCGCACGGTGATATGGTTATAGATGAGTTCGGACCATCCCATATGGTCGAATATGCGGTAGCAGGCGGCCAGTTGCTGGCGCGCCTCCCATTCGGCGGGGAATATGTCGGGGCGTTTTGCGGCGCTGGCCATGGGCGATCCTCTCTTATATAATGGCAAATATTATCCACCTTCCGCGCACGTAAGTCTAGAGCGCGGGCTTTAGGGTTGAATTGCCGCGACTCTGCTGGTAGGGCGCGCCCCACACGGCGTAGGGTGACCTGCGACGACTCACAGGCTTTGCTATTGCGACGGGCTGTCGGGACGGATTGGAAAATCCCGGCAAAACGCTCGTTTTCGATTGGAGATTGACGGACTTATGCAGATCATCGTTCGCGACAACAATGTCGACCAGGCCCTCCGCGCGCTCAAGAAGAAGCTGCAGCGTGAAGGCGTGTATCGCGAAATGAAGCTGCGTCGTCACTACGAGAAGCCCTCGGAAAAGCGCGCCCGTGAAAAGGCCGCTGCCGTGCGCCGCGCCCGCAAGATGGACCGCAAGCGCGCCGAGCGCGACGGCGCGAAGTAAGCGCCGCCGGGGCGGCCCGCGCCGTCCCGCTTTCCTGCTGCCTGCCTGCCCTTGAATTGCGAGAAGCATCGCCATGTCCACAACGGCCGTTCCCCTTCGTCCTATCGCCAGGGGGTCTTTGACGCGCCTCTGGATTGGTGTCGCTGCGCTTGCGCTGGCGGCTGGCGGTCTGGCCTGGGCCGGGCAGCAGGGCATCGAAGCCTCGCCGTCCACCTTCATGGCGCAGAATGCCGATGCCGAGGGCGTGATCACCACGCCATCGGGTCTGCAATATCAGGTGCTGACCGAAGGCACCGGGCCCAGCCCGACCACCGCCGACGTGGCGCTGGTGGGCTATAAGGGCACGCTGCTCGACGGCACCGTGTTCGACGAAAATCCGCAGGCGCCGATGCCGATCGACGGCGTCGTCCCCGGCTTCTCCGAAGGCCTGCAAAAGATGAAGAAGGGCGGCAAATACCGCCTCTGGATCCCGCCGCAGCTTGGCTATGGCGATCAGGCGGCAGGGCCAATCCCCGCCGGCTCGATCCTGATCTTCGACGTCACCCTCCACGACTTCAAGTCGCGCGCCGAAATCATGCAGATGCAGCAGATGATGCAGCAACAGCAAGGCGCAGCAGGCGCCCAGCCGCCCCGCTAAGGGGGCGCAAAGCCGATGAGACAAAAGGGGCCGCCAAGTCGGCCCCTTTTTTGTGCGCCGGGCGGATGATGGCGGCGATCGGCAACACGCCCTTCTCCCCTTGGGGGAGAAGGATACGAAACCTTGGCGACGAAGTCGTCTAGGCGAAGTTGGATGAGGGGGATCGACGCGAGTCGCGCGCGCTCGCATGAGGCCGTGACACCCTCACCCAGCTACGACTAAGGCTGCAAGCAGCCAAGTCTGCGCAGCCCTCTCCCTCAAGAGAGAGGGGTATATCGGCGTCCGCTAACGACCCAGGCTGTGTGAAAACGCCTTCGTCGACATAGTCTATAGATATTGGCCCGGCCGAGTTTGCACGGCGTTGTCTTATCTGGCGATGGCGCTCAGCAGGTTACGGCTTCCCATGATGTTGA
>NZ_JAHRGM010000036.1 GCF_019097845.1 Sphingobium sp. AS12
CATATGACTACTCGCCCGTTCGCTTGCTGAATCCTCGATCTCGTCCGACACCCGCCACCTCGCTAAAAGAGCGGCAATCATCCCGGCGAATGGGCGCCGCGCAAGGCGGCCCTCAGGCCCCGCTTACCCCTCGGAATCAGCACGCTCAAGACCTGGATGTGGATGAAGACCTGCTCCACGATCTCACCGAACAGATGGATACCGAGGACGGTGTTATCTGGGTTCACGGTATCGAAGAGCATGCTGTGCTTGCACTATCACAAGACGGCATCGACTGCCTGCGCGACCTTCTTGCCGAACATAAACGGGATCACGTGTAGCCCCGCGCGCCCTTCACCGGATGCATACGCCAGCTGAGGCGATCGCGGATTAGATACTCCATCCGTGCATCATGGCTGCTTCCTTCCTTCAGGATTCGACAACCAGAAGTGTGTGCTTCTACCAACGTCCGAGGGAAGCAGGGGCAATTACACGATGACTCATAAACGCAAGCCAAAGGCGCGTTGCTTCCAATTGGACCATCGCAAGAACGTTTCTGCCGGTTTGTCTCTGCGTGCGGCAATGCATCGGAATGCTTCAGCTTGAAGAAGAAGCGGTCGATCAAGCTCCGCTCGCGATAGAACCACGTGCACCCGAGTACCGTCGCGACCAGCGGTTGGACCTGGGCGGGATATTGGCCAACCCGCCCATGGCGCATCCAGTCGATCAGTATGCTTCAGTGGGGACTTGAGTTTTGGTCAAGATAAACTGGTATCACTCCGCGGATCAGAAGAAGCGTTCGATGATCCTAATCGTGTCCCCCGGATAGACTCTTGTGTCGGCCGCAAGCGGGACATCTATCTCCGAGCCGGATCCGACGCGGCGAATGTATAGGTGCTTGTGGCTTGCACGGTAGGTAAAGCCCCCAGCCATCGCAACAGCGTTGAGAACTGTCATCCCGTGTTTGAACTCGTACTGGCCAGGTTCCTCAACCTCACCCAATATGTAAAACGGACGGAATTTGGTGATTTCCATATTCACGCGCGGGTTGTTGATCAGCCCGTTGGCATAGGCCTTAGTCACTTCTGTTTGAGCTTCTGCAGCGGTCATACCCTCCAGCTTGATATTGCCGATCAACGGCAGCGAAGCATTGCCATCCGAACCGACTACATATTCCTCACCGGAAAGAGCGGGTTCATTATAAACAGTTAGCCGCACCTTGTCGTCTGGTCCTATCCGATAAATGGGCACATCGCCCTGCCCCGCGCTTTGAAGAGGCATCTGCGAAGTACAAGCCGATGCCAGCGCCATAAGGGCAAGCGAGAATGCTCTGAGCATCTGTTTGATTCCCATATTTTTCAAACCTGCCATGTTTCAGTGTCCACACTTCTCAGAAAAGGGAAAGCACCCATCATAAATCAACGCGCATAATATTCCTTATACGCGCCATAGTAAGCAAGCGAATCGTCGCTAGCGTAAAAGGACTGCCGGCGGACATCGACTGCGTTGAGAACCGCCCCGGCGATTGGCGCGTTCGCCTCTCGCAAAGCCTTAACTGCAACGCGTGCGGCATAGCGCGATGTCCGTCGCCAGCGCACGACGAAAAGCACATCATCGACGACTGAGGAAATGTCCCGAGCATCATTAAGTGCCAACACTGGCGCGGTATCGACGACAACGTAGTCATACTGGGCGCGTAGCGTCGCTATTAACTTCGACAGATTGCTATTGCGAAACACCTCTCGGTCCTGTGTCTGTGCAGACACGCCGAGCAGATCGAAGTTCCAGGTCGTGTCACGCACCACCGCCTGATCGATGGCAGTAGCACCGCTCAGCACTTCCGAAATGCCGTTCTCGGGCTTGCCAGGAACCAGCGTTTCAGTGAGTTGCGGACGACGAAGGTCGGTGTCGACAAGAAGCACTTTTGCGCCCATTTTTGCCAGGCTGCTGGTCAGGCTGAGCGCAACGTTTGTCTTACCTTCGTGGGGCAGAGACGAGGTCACCATCAGGACTGATGCGCCATTCTTCTTGATCCTGCTGCTAATGATGCGAAATGCTTCGGCATAACTCGACAGGTTCGCGTCTATGCCACCAAGGGCTGTTTCGCCTTTCTCAAGCATAGGTGCGGAGCCCACGGTTGATAAGCCGAGATGGCGTTCAACATCGGTTGTGTTGCTGATCTTTACGTCAAGCAATTCAGCGATAACGATAGCCAGAATGCCCATGACTCCGGCAAACGCGAGCGCGAGGATCGCGAGCAGAGACCGATTGGGCGCAGCAGGTGAATCGGACGCCTTAGCGATACTGATGATCTGCGCATCAGGCTTCGAAAAATCGGCGGACTCAGCGGTTTCCTTGGTACGAGCGAGGAAGCCCTCATATAGCCCACGCGAAGCTGCGGCTTCCCGCTCATACTGGTTAACGGCAACCGATCCTCGTGCATTGCGAATTGACTCTGCCCGGCGGCTTCCAAGAGCATTCTCGACAACGGCAAGCTGGCTCTGCGATACCGAAACCTCGTCGCGCAGGCTGGCAATGATCCTTGACATCTCTGCCGACAGCTCGCGGTCGATACCTACCAGTTCCTGCCGAACACGTTCTGTTTCCGGATGCTGGGCGCCATAGCGAGCGGAAATGTCTGCTGCTTTGGCTGCAGCGACGGCGCGCTGCGCCTTGAAATCGCGGATAACGCCCGATGCGATCACCTCGGGAACCGCAGCGGGATTGCCCTGCGCCGACCGAGCCACACGTAACCGCGCCTGTTTTTCGGCTAGAGCGGATCGACGCTCAAGTGCCTCGCGGCTGAGATCGGCGATAGCCTGCTCGTCATACGTTGAATGACTTTCAGCATTGGGAAGGCCGATCTGTGCGCGAAGCGTTGTGGCAGCACTTTCTTTACTCTGCACATCGCTGCGCAAGCCTTCTAGCCGGTCGCCGAGGAAATCTCGGGCGGCACGAGCGGCCTTCTGTTTTTCCGTGACTTGGTTCTCTATATACTGGCGCGCCACCGCATTTGCGATCTTGGCAGCCAATTCCGGATCTGCCGCCGAATAGGTAACAGAAATCACGTAGGTCAGGCCTTGACGCACAACCGAAAGATTGTTGGCTAGGGTTTTCGCGGCCTTGGCTTCGGCGGTTACAGGCTCCTGGTCCTTGTCGTCGCTTTTCAGCCAGCCGGTCAGGCTGTCCATGACGCTAGGCTTGGCAATCAATTCGTTGAACTCGGGATCCTTCGCAAGGTCGAGCTCTTTAACTACTTGCGCAATCAATGTAGGCGAGCGAAGGACCTGCACCTCCGTATCGACCGATGCCGAGTCAGCTGGCAGTCCCGAGAGGACCGAGCTGACATCGACGACTTCGGTGGTCCGTCGGTCAATCAAAACGTTAGCGGTAGACTGATAACGGTCAGGGAGCGTCAATATGATTGCCAGCCCGATGATAAATACCGCACCGGTTACAATGAGCAGGGGCGTCATGCGGCGCCGGATGGTTTTGGCCAGTGACCGAAGGTCGATCTGTTCTTGGTCTTCGCTATGCGCTTCCATCAAATTTGCCTACCCTTGCTGCTTCTCAGTTTTGACATTTGAGCCGCCCCCCAATCCCAACCATCGAACCGGTCAAAGGAAACAAACTGGTGCTCGTTGAATTTTCAAGAATCCAATTTCCCGGCAGGCAAATTCGCATTGGTCTTGAATCCTGTCAAGCGACTGGCAGCCGCTGCGGCGGACTGACTGGCACCACTTGGGCAGAAGTGTAATTTTTTGGGATTCTTTTGGCTCGAAATGGGTGATCGATGGCAAGGCAGTTTGACAGAGGCTGGGGGATCATTGACGACATTGCGCTGCCGAAAAAGCGTTACGTATCGGCCGGCTGTCAACGACGGTCAGATTCCAGGCCATCGGGGCGGAGTAAAAGTAGGCCATTGTGATGCGGGCCTGACGATATGGAGAGGGCCCCGATCGGGGCCCTCTTCATATCGTTGTCGTCATTGATCAGGTGGCGGTGATCTCGCCAGTGTCCGGGTCGACGACCGGAGTGGCCTGGTTTTGCTCCGCCCCGGCAGCACGGCGGCGGGCGGACTGCTTGAGGCGGTAGCTGTCGCCGTTCATGGCCAGGATGCTGACGTGGTGCGTGAGCCGATCGAGCAGCGCGCCGGTGAGCCGCTCGGATCCCAGGACCTGCGTCTAGTCCTCGAACGGCAGGTTGGTCGTGACGATCTTCGATCCCCGCTCATAGCGCTGCGAGAAGGTCTCGAACAGCAGTTCAGCGCCTGTGGGCGAGAGAGGAACTAGCCCGGAAATCTCACGGAAGTAGGTGCATCAGGGCTCTGAATCTGAGATAATTCTTCTGTGACAAAGGTTTACCGCACAGCAGAGGAGTTCCCCGATGCCGACAGAGTGTAGCGCAAAGTCATTTGAGTTTGCACGCTTAGAATCGCGGGCGGTGGTGGCGGCATTTGATGGCGGCGCGGTGACGAGCGACGCCGGGAGCCTGCTGCTGGGGGCGACGGATCGCCTCGATGGCCTATGTGCTGCTCTGCGCGCTACGCCGCATCGGCTTGCGCTTCACCCAGTTCGCGCGCGCCAGTTGCGGCACCATCCGCCTGAAGCTGCTCAAGATCGGTGCCCGCGTCACCGTCAGCGTCCGGCGCGTCAAAATCGCCATGGCTTCCGCCTACCCGTGGCGCGACGAGTGGGAACTCGCCCATCTCTACCTGCGAACCGCCGCGGCGCGCTGACGACACAGATAGCGCACAGTCCGAAAATCCAGCGACCTCCGTCCGCCACCCGCGTGGCAACCGCCGTGCTCGCCCCAAAAATGGCAAAATGCCTTCACGACACCAGTCCGCCTGGAAGTTCGCCGCCAACTCTCATCAACCGTTACCGCGTCAGGACCAAACCGTCAGATCAGAGGGTGGGGTGAGAAATGCGGGCTAGCTGTCTGGTTGCGACACATCATTGGGACATGGTAAGCAGCGCTATTGCGGATCACGCATGGCGCTTTGCTGCTCTTGTAGATGAGGTTTCGTAATGGTGCAGATACATCCCCAGGCTCGGACCACGCCTGCTGTAAGGGCAGAAATTGCCCGTTCGACCGAGCCTGCCAGTGTCGTGGCGAAACGCTATGGCATCAGCGATGAGACGGTCCGCAAATGGCGCAAGCGAGGAGAGCAGGCGGTCCTGGATCGCCCAAGTCGGCCTCATCGTCTGGCTTGGCGTATGGATGAGGAAGAACGCGCGATCATCTGCGCTGTACGCAGGGCGACAGGCTTTGCGCTGGATGACCTGACCTTCGTACTCCGGCACTTTCTGCCACACCTCAATCGCGACAGCATCTACAGGGTACTCAAGGCCGAAGGGCTCAATCGACGACCGCCCAAGCCCACGGAGTAGCCGCGTAAAGGACAGGGGCGCTTCCAAGACTATAACCTGGGCTTTGTCCATGTCGACGTCAAACATCGGCCCAAGCTGGAGACCCGCAAAAACCTGTAGCGTTTACGCGGTCATGGTGATTCACTGATCCCGCCATGACGCTCGCCGCCGTAGATCGCCTCGTTCACCACGCGACAATCTTCGAGATGAATGTCGAGAGCTGGACACCCGCAACAACCCTGAATTCAGCAAAGTCCCATCTAACAATTTCAATCACTTGGCGCTCGAAAGGTCAAGAAATCAGAGGTATTTGCGGGTGCCCAGCTACCGCCGCCGCTCGGCGATCCAGCGACAATCACGCGCTGGTCGGCCACGGACCTTCGCGACAATCAAGTCCAACGAGGAAATGTCGCTCAGGGACAATCAAACCTGCGAGTAGCGCTTGCCAGCGTCAATCAAAGCAGGCACCACTTGAAAACCGCGACGATCAGTTCTCATCCTGATTGACGGAAACTGCTCATCAAATCCATCCTCGAAAAGAAGCTCGACGGGCATCGCGCGCGCCGTCCAGTGGGTCGCCTCATGCGGCGGCGGTTCCTGCGTCAGCCGGACAATCTCGGCCACGCGCTTGGGCAACACCGGCGCCTTGCCGGGCGGACGGGACTTGTCGCGAAGAAGGCCATCGACGCCTTCGTGCATGAAACGCTCCTGCCAGCGCCACACGCAGGTCTTCGACTTGCCTGTTGCCGTCATAATCGCCGAGGTGCCCAGGCCGTCGCTGCTCAAAAGCACGATACGGGCGCGCCAGACATGTTTCTGCGGACTCAAGGGAGCCGACAAGATGTCGTGCAGGCGTTGACGGTCGGAGGCAGAAACGGTGAAGCTGATGCCATCGCGCATCCTCCGAGACTGGCATGCCAGCAAGCCCGTGGGAATCCCAAACCGGACTCTTTCGTTCCAGTCAATCCACTAGCTCGCTAAACAGATGCTCATAGGCCAGAACGGCGCTTTCAACCGTATAGTCGTTGGCGCGCTCCAGCCGTTTTTCAGACGGGACCGGATTGTCGAGCGCCTCAATAATGCCGTTAGCCAGTGCTTCGGCGTTCGCGACCGGAACGAGCGGTCCGAGCTCACCTCCCTTCAGCACTTCATCCGGACCGCTTGGGCAATCAGTTGCGGCCACCACCGCACCAGAAGCCAATGCCTCGATGAGCACAGTCGGTAGCCCTTCCCAACGCGAGGACAGGACGAAGAGCTTTGCCGCTCGCATTGCCGCAAAAGGGTTCCTGTCAAATCCGGGAAGCGCGACGTCTTCGGTAAGGTCCAGCTGATCCACAAGCGCGACCAGTTCGTCGCGTTTCTCTCCCTCGCCAAGGATCAGAAGGCGTGCGAGCCGCTGGCTACGCACCCTCGCGAAAGCGTTAATGAGATTCTCAAAATCTTTTTGTTCGACTAACCGACCGCACCCAAGAATAACCGGGGCACCACCGTCTGACAACCACGGGTGCGCAGGCGTGTCAGCTGCCATCTCACGAACCCTCGGCGTGACGACCGGATTGTTGATAGTAAGAAAATTTCGCGGACCAATCTTGGAGAATTCCCGCACCGAAGCACCAACGCCATCAGACACCGTAACGACACGATCGATCCTGGGATAGACGAGTGGGATGAGGTGATAGGCGGCTCGCACAGCTCGGGACTGGAGCCTTTCATAATTTAAGCCCATCTGATTATGTTCAACCGCGACAAGTGGTGTACTCGTCATCGAAAGCCTTACGGCTAGAGCGGCGGCAACGTTTACATGTGTCAAATGGCTGACCAGTACATCGGGGCGATTACTGCGCAGGAATTTGGCCAGCGGCACGATCGAAGAGAATGTCCGCTTTCCGCCCAGATCTTCAACCTTTATCCTAGGATCAAGGTCAGCGATATACGGCCCCTCCCGCCGCGCTAGCATGAGCGTTACCTCATGCCGTTCAGCGAGGCCGTTCATCAACAGCACCGCAACCCGCTCGGCGCCGCCACCTGCAAGGTTCTGCAGAAACGTTGTAATCTTCATCGATGTGGCCCCTCGTGCGGACGGCAGATCAGAACATTAGCCTGATGCCCGTAAATAGCAGCATGAAGGCTAATGCGAGCCTTAGGTAATTGCCCTGAACATGTTTAGTGAGCCTCGCTCCGATGATGATACCCGGTATCGATCCAACAAGCAGAGGCAGCAAAAGATTGAAATCGACGTTACCGATGAAAAAGTGCCCGACACCTGCCACTATTGTCAGCGGAACGGCGTGGATAATGTCGGTGCCGACGACCTTCCTTGCATTCATGCGAAGCGGGTAGAGCAAGATCAGCATTGTTGCGCCTAGAGCTCCGGCGCCAACCGATGTCAGGGTCACCAATAAGCCCAGAATCGCGCCGGCGAAAACTGTCAGGCCAGGCTGCCACAGCTTGAACGTTTTCGCGGTTTCGGTCCTCATTGTGCGCGCATGTTTATGAACCTGTTTGCGCATCAGTGTCGCTATCGCCGTCAAAATAAGCAGGATGCCCAAAAAGTGGACGATTAAGCCGCCTTTGATCTGATGGCTCTCCGCACCCCAGAGGAAAATCAGCATGAGAACCGAGGCTGGGATGCTACCGGTCGCAAGCAGTTTAACGACGCGCCAGTCGGGGTTCCCGTGATGCTGATGCACTGCGCCACCGACCATCTTGGTGATTGCTGCAAACCAGAGATCGGTACCGACTGCCGTAGCCGGAGCGATGCCGAGCAGCAGGATCATGATCGGCGCCATCAGTGAGCCCCCGCCAACACCGGTCAAACCGACCATCGTGCCGACAAGAAAACCAGAAAGAGGCTCGACATAACTCATGAGGGAGCACCTTTTTCGGAGCCGTGCTCCCAGCTGAAAGAGGTTGTGGTCACAGAGACAAAATACTTCGCAATCGAGCGTTCAAACCGCATCTGGAGAGTGGGGAAAACCAGCCCGCGTTCGTGCAACGAATGTTTCAATTATTTTGCCCCTTCGAATCAGCCCGATTCCACCCATGTTTCAGCGATGATCAGCCGATGAACAAGCGATCATTTGGCGAGATGAATTTCCGCAAGACACGGATCGTGTCCCACGAGGTGGTGTAGCTGGATATCCGCAAATACCTCAGATTTCTTGAAATTTCGTAAGCGCCGACGGAAGCTTTCAATTACCCACAAGTGCGCCCAGCGAGATCAAGACCAAGTTTCATGTCCATAAGACGGGACCATCCACGCCATATGACGGTGTTGCCGGGAGGCGGGTCTCGCTCGCGAGCGAGATAGCCGCCGAGTCTTGCGACCTGTGTCAGGTAACATGATAATTGTTGCGGCGGCGGTTGCGCTCCGCCACGATCGGCGCTGAAGCGGAAGACCACGGCAGGCGGGCTTCGTGCCTGTCGAGCTGGGCACCCGCAAATACCTCTGATTTCTTGACCTTTCGAGCGCCAAGTGATTGAAATTGTTAGATGGGACTTTGCTGAATTCAGGGTTGTTGCGGGTGTCCAGCTGGCAGCATCATCGCCGTCGGCCAAAGCCCGAGAAGCTGGGCGGATTGAGGTTCGAGGGCGGTGCGGCCTGACGGTGTCGGTGGATGGCGAAGTTGATCGGGCCGCCCTGAAACAGGTGCTCGATGTCTTGCAGAAGCTGGATCATTGAGCCTGGCGTTCCCGCCTTCGACGAAGATCTACCTGTCACTACTACCGTGCGACATGCGCAAGGGTACAATGTCCCGAAGTGGGATTGGGTTTAAGAAAGCATAGTAAAGGAAATTGTAATATAGGAGCTAGCATCATAAGCATACACAAACGTTTCGCTGCGGCATTGACTGCGACGAGATCAGCGTGCGGAACTCGTAGAAGGGGTATGGAAAATCCATTCGATGAAGGCAAGTGGCGATAGCGACTTCACGCGGATACGAGCGTAGCCGGCATGGCATGAACTTCAAAATGTCATAGCGGAAGCGCTTAACGCCCTGACATGTGGATCAACTTTCGCGCTGCGCTGCAAAATGCGGCGAACCTTGAATGGAATGTGGGGCGGACTTGTGTGCTGGCGACGACGATCGTTCCCGTCTATTTAATTGCTTTTATATTGTTTTTCTGTAATAATTTTTGCTGGGCACTCTATGTATGTTGCTGCAAAAGGGGTTAGCGGTGAAAATGGGTGCAGGAATCGATGCTGCAGCTGCGAAGCCTCGCAATGATGGTAGCCTGATTCGGGTAACCACCTATTTCCTTCAGATGACGTTGGATATCCTGGTCCTTATCGCCAGCTTCAATTTTGCAAGCTTTCTTCGGTTTGGCCATTTGGCGCGAGGCGACAGCCGTGACTGGATTTTGCTGCTGGTGCCGGTCTTTCTGCTCATCGGCTTTTACAGCAATCTTTATACGCTTGACTCCATGCGATCACTACGCCTTTCGATGAAGCGATTAACCGCGGCTGTCGCATGGGCACTTGCAATCGTGATCTTCGGCTTTTTCGCAACGAAATCGACGGACACCGTTTCTCGTCTTTTGTTTTTTAGCGGCGCGCTGATTTCCATCACTTTTCTCCTGCTGATCCGCATTCCTATCTATCTCTTGGTCGATCGCGTGATCGGGAAGCGCTTTCTACGCAAGCTATTCATCATCGATGGCACAGCGTCGCGCGAGATCGAGGGCTACGACGTCATCACCTGCGCAAACCTTGGTCTCAAACTCGACTTGCATGATCCCATTGTCCTTCACGCATTGAGCGGGAGGGTGAAAGAATATGATCGAGTTTTGGTTGATTGCCCGGTTGAAGATCGCGAAAAATGGTCATTATTCCTTCAAGCTGCTGGATGCATTGGCAGCCTACTCATTCCGGAATTGCGATCGGTGGTTTCTGACCACACAAAATTCGAGATTGAATCGACGTCAATCCGAGTATCAGCCGGCCCCTTGGATCTTCGTAGTAGAGCCGTCAAGCGCATATTCGATCTCTCATTGGCCTTGGCTATCTGCGTGCTAATTGCCCCACTGTTGCTTGCAGTTGCGATCGCGATCAAGCTAGACACCAAAGGTCCTGTGCTTTTCAAGCAGATACGCATGGGTCGAGGAAACCGGCTCTTTTATGTTTACAAGTTTCGGAGCATGCGCGACGACTCGGCAGATATGAACGGTATGCGGTCAGCATCGAAGGATGACGACCGCATCACCCGTGTTGGCAGATTTATTCGGGCAACGTCAATCGACGAGCTGCCACAGCTTTTCAACGTTCTAATAGGCAACATGTCCATGGTCGGCCCCAGGCCGCATGCGCTCGGCTCGAAGGCAGGCGAAGACCTTTTCTGGCAAATTGATGTACGTTACTGGCTCAGGCATTCAGCCAAACCAGGCATTACAGGACTGGCGCAGGTCCGGGGTTTCCGCGGCGCTACCGATACGCGCCATGACCTGACTGAACGCCTGAGATATGACTTAGAATATCTTCGCAATTGGTCGATGTTTCGCGACATTGCGATCCTAATGGCCACTTTTGGCGTGGTAATGCACAAGAACGCATATTGAATCAGTAGAGTTGGGCGTTTCAATCGCTTGACCGTATGCACTGGGCTCACGCCTGGCGTATCCACCTGGGCACTTCCAAAAACCCCTGGCCAATCAACGTGTGATTTGATTCACTCGGCCTGACGGGAGGCAGTGATGCGGCAGGCAGGATTGTTCGGATTATCGGATCATCTAAAGTGGCTATCGGCGCACGGCGCTCCGCTGGAAGAGTTGGACCGAATCATCGACTTCGAGGCATTCCGCCCGGTTTTGGTTTCGGCGCTGGCCTATCGCGACGGGGCGAAGGGCGGCCACCCGCCTTATGACCCGGTGGCGATGCTCAAGGTTCTCGAGAGGTGGCCGGGGTAGTCTGAACACGGATCGGCATTCGATAAGTGGATCATCTGCTGGTTTCATCATCGAACTGCCGATATGGGGCGTCATGCAGGGAGGGCGAAGCCCGACCGGAGTGACGCCCCATATCGGCGGCCAAACTCATGCTGCCATCGCCATTGGCAGGTTGTCAAAATATGCCTGGTCCGGGGTCCGGGCGCCAAGGCTCGAATGCGGCCTCCTTGCGTTGTAAAAGTTCAGATAACGACCGATCGATATCCGGGCTTCGCGGACCGCGGCGTAGGCGCGGAGGTAAACCTCCTCATATTTCACCGAGCGCCACAGGCGCTCGACCACCACATTGTCGCGCCAGGCGCCCCGGCCGTCCATGCTGATGGCGATTTCCTCCCGGTGGAGCACGCTGGTGAAGGCGTGACTGGTGAATTGACTGCCTTGATCCGTATTGAAAATCTCGGGCTTGCCGTAGCGCGCCAGGGCTTCCTCCAGCGCCTCGACGCAGAAGTCGGCCTCCATCGTGATCGACACACGCCAGGCCAGGACCTTGCGGCTGAACCAATCCACGATGGCCACGAGATAGACGAACCCCCTCGCCATCGGGATGTAGCTGATGTCAGTCGCCCAGACCTGGTTGGGCCGCACGATCGGCAGTTTCCCAGTTCCCGCACCTGCCGCGACAGCGGCAGACTGTGCGAACGATCGATCATCGCTTTGCGCTCGGCAACAGACCGGCCTTCCCGAGCGCGCCGGCCAAAAAATCATTCGCCAGCGTCAACTCACCGATCTTGGCATGTAGTGTCTTCACGTCAACCGGCGGCTCGCCCGTTTCCGATGCCTTGTCCGAACCAAACACACCGGCTGCGCCCTCCAGCAACTGGCTACGCCACGTCGTGATCTGGTTCGGATGCACGTCAAACTGCTGCGCCAACTCGGCCAGCGTCTTCTCGCCCTTCACGGCAGCCAGTGCCACCTTCGCCTTAAATGCCGGACTGTGGTTCCGGCGGGGTCGTTTGCTCATCTCTGCTGCTGTCTCGCAGCCATACTGGCCACCGTCAGGCAGAAAATCCACTTATCTCAATGTTTAGTTTTGCCAGGCCACCTCTGGGGCTACTTCTACGGCCCTTTCACGCATTATGTCCGTAGACCTCAAGACCGGCGGGGCACTGCTTAAGGGCGATAGATGTTGATCGCAATCGCAGGGCCGTTCATCATGGTTACATGTTGCACTGCGATGTTAGCTCTGTTAATTATATAGTACTGCCAGATGAAAGACTGTTGGTGGTTGATCCTTGCGGAGACTTTTTCCAGGAACAAAGTGTCGATTAAAATGCCAGTGTTGGCTGGGTTGCCAAACGCAGGATCGCAGCATTTATGATCGTCGCGGTAATTGCTGCGCTTGAAAGAGCCTAGTCGTTTCCGATCAGGACATCGATGCTGCAAAAGGCGAATGGGGGTTAACATATAAGGATATTTTTTAGATGAGGTTGGCATCCAAATTGGCCCGCGATCGGTCGTTAGCATGATGGTGACGCTAGATGAGCAGGCCACCGCTTCACTCGCACCATATTTCTTCGTTCTACCAGAGGATCTGTTCGTCGGTTTTGATGAAACGAGCTTGGCGATCGTCGTTACCTCAGCGGATGGTTCACCTCTACCAAGCTGGTTGACTTTTGACGAGCTGGCCAAAGCGTTGGCCGGAACGCCGCCTGTCGAAGCGTCGCTGACCCATCTCGACCTATTGGTGAGCATAAGTGACGCGAACATGAACTGCGATATCGATTTCGGTCTCGATATCAACGACCCCAGCGTCACTTTGTATGTCGAAGAGGGCAGTAAGGCCACTCTCGAACCGATCTATCTTGAGGGCCATTCGGATGCAGAGGTAGCATTCGTCATGACCGGAACACGTGGCCTGCTATCGAATGGACTCGATGGATCGATGAATTATGATACCAATGGTCTCTATAACCTCCTTGCCGAAGGGGCGAAGGGATACGACGCGTTTGTTCTGCGTGTAGAGGCCAACGGTGTCACCCGAGAATGGAAATACCATGTCGAAGTCGCTGGCCTAAACGATGCGCCGGTTGTTAATCGGACAATCGACAATCAGTTCATTCCAGCCCGCTCTGAATTCAGCCTTGCAATTCCCGAGGATGCTTTCTTTGATTTTGACGTTGGCGACACGCTGATGCTGAGCGCAACGCAGGCGGATGGCGCCGCGCTTCCCACATGGCTGATTTACGATTCGGCGACGAGAACGTTGAGCGGTACGCCGCAAATCGCCCTGTCGCACACGCACGTGGATATCAAGATAACCGCAACGGACGGATTTGAGACCGCAGAGACGATTTTTGGCCTAGACATCGGCGATCCGCAACTCGCACTGGAGATCAATGAAGGCGGTGTTTTGAGACTGCCTCTTGGTTATCAGGAGGGTGATCCAAATTCGGAGTTGACACTCCAGGCCGATGACGCGCTCGGCGCTGTAACATTGAACGCGGACGGGTCGATTGACTATTCGCCCAATGGTCAGTTCGAATTTCTGGGTCGGAACGAAGCTAGCGTGGACACCTTCGGACTGATCGCGATTGCCAATGGAATCATGCGGAAATGGACTTATCTCGTTAGCATTGCAGGTGAAAATGACGTGCCAACTCCAAGCGGCACGGTTAATAATCTACTCGATCAACATATCGCATTCTTTTCCTATGAGTTGCCCGATGGCCTGATTAGCGATGTCGATATCGGCGATTCGGTTAATCTTTCTGTGGCGTCGGCCGATGGCTCACCCTTGCCAGCCTGGATGGCGTTCGATTCGACAACCCGGATATTAAGCGGGAGTGCTCCGACCGCGGTTGCCAATAGCCGCCTTGACCTGAAGCTTACCGGCAGCGACGGGCTCGCCAGCGCTGATGTGCCGTTCGGGATCGAATTCGGGAGCGTCCTTGGTGACCAGTTCTCGCCGGCGTTGTCGCCATATACACTGACTTTCTTGGACGTCCTGTTTAGCGATCTAAGCGGTCACGACGTTTCAGTGACGATAACGCAGTTGGACGGTTCACCGCTGCCAGACTGGCTCACTTTCGATTCTTTTACACGTGAATTGTCCGGCACCCCGCCGCTCAACTATTCCGACAGGCAACTTCAAATGCTGGCGACAGCCAATGATGGGACGGCAGTTCAGACGATCAACTTTGGTTTCAATGTCGGTAGCCCAGTCATCACTCTCGAAATGGGTGAAGACGATGCCGCCATCCTCGACCTACCGTTTGTCAATGGCGATCCGGATGCCATGGTCACTGCGTTGACGGATATGGCCGTCGGCTCAGTCTTTATCGATGAAGAGGGCACCGTACGTTATTCCACCAACGGCCAGTTTGAAGCGCTCTCTGAAGGAGCATACGGACGCGACAACTTCCAGATGCAGGTTGTGTCTAACGGCGAGAGCTATATCTTCAATTATATTGTCGATATTACGGGCGCTAATGACGCACCGGTGGCCACCGATGTATTAACAGACCTTAATGTCGGAGCGGGTAAGGCAGTCAGCTACACAATCCCCAACACGCTGTTTCTCGATGTAGATTCGTCTGACACTTTAACGTACACTGCGACACTGGATGACGGCAGCCCGCTTCCCGAATGGCTCATCCTCGATTCGGCGACCGGCGTCTTTTCGGGCACCGCGCCGGCGGGCGCACCTCTGGAATTGCCATTAAGCGTACATGCCAGTGATGGCATGGAAGAAGTGTCTCGGCCGTTTCTCGTGCATGTTAGCGATGGACCAGAGATCAAAAATACTTTCGACCAGGTTACGACGCTAGAGGACCAGTTTTTTACATTTACTGTACCGGCGGATACGTTTTCTAGCCCCACGGGTTCTCCGCTCAGCTATACGGCCATCGGTGCCGGTGGCAATCCGCTACCAGATTGGCTCGTTTTCGATTCCTTAACGGCGACTTTTTCGGGTACACCCGATCAGGACTATGAGGGCGCTCGTAAATTCCAGGTTATTGCCAGTGATGGCCTCAAGTCAACTTCGTTGAAATTCACTCTCACGGTGGAGGGAACGCCTGATGCCCCGAGCGAAATATGCCTTACCACTGACTGGATTCAGGAGTTTTCTTCACCTGGCGCTGTCGTTGGCGTGTTTTCGACGACCGATCCTGACAATCACAACAGCTTCACCTATACGTTGCTTGATGATGCTGATGGCGCATTTTCAATTGCCGATAACACTCTGGTGGTTAGCGGAGCGCTGGTATCGTACGTAGGCGGCGGCACCAAGGATATCGTCGTTCGGGTTACAGCCTCAGATGGTCTTAGCTATGACAAGGCCTTCACAATTGACATCAAGAGCCCCGATCAAGCTGAAATTTTCAGCGATGTTGAGCCGCAAAGCTATCTCTGGGTAGCGACGGATGGAGTCGATCAGGAGGGAGGCGGCACCGCAGAGGCCCCGTTTGCGTCGATCCAGTACGCGCTCGATCATTGCACGCCCGGCACGGCAATCATGGTGAAGTCCGGTACCTATGCCGAGGCAATCAGGTTCAATTTAAGTGGCACCACCGACGCACCTATCTGGTTGATTTCTGCCGATGGCGTCGGCGCGGCCATAATTGAGCCGCCGGCCGTTGCCGAAATAACAGCCATTTCAGGGCAGGGCCTGCAGAACGCTATCATCCAAGGTTTCGAGATTAAGGGATCGGACACGATCGGCACGAACGGGTTCAACCTAGTCAGCAAAAATAATGGTGCGAGTGGCACGTTTGAAGACGGTTACGGGGGCACACCCGTAGCAAACGTCCTTATCAAGGACAACATCATCACCAACTGGGGGATAGATTCGATCCACCTCAGCCAAGCGTTCAACGTCCAGATCCTCGGCAACACTATTTCGGGTGCGCACGAACAGGGTATCGACATAATTTCCGCACGCAGGATCGTCATTGCAAACAACAACGTGGATAATATCACCTCCAAGCCTGAATGGAAGGGCGCGGACGGACGAGACTATACCGGCGACTCCGGCATTACCATAAAGGGCGGTGTCAGCGATGCCCTCATCCTCAACAACTATGTTGGCGATACGCAAGGATTTGGCATTAAGATCGGTTCGCCAACTAGTATCAGATACATTCCTATCGTTCCCGGAGAAGACAGCGACGGCGCGCACTATATTCGCTACGATGCCAGCAATGTCCTGGTCGAGGGCAATATCTCTACAGAATCCGGCGCTGGCGGAATGCTGATCACCGGATCACAAAATATCGTAGTGCGCGAGAACTTAATCGGTTATACGAGACTTGGTGTCATCGATCGCGATCCAACCGGGGCGCCCTATGGTCTAACAGAGCAATATCTTCCCTTTGCCACCGACGTTCCCAGTCGCGACATATTGTTCGACCGCAACGTTTATACTTCCAGTGCACTCCACAATGGCGGTGCATCTACATATACCGACCGCGACAATGTTGTTTACAATTCCAATGCGGACTATTCTGCAGGCGATTATGCGTGGTTTGAAGGTATCTCCACCAGCTGGATCAGTAGCCGCCAATTAATAGCCGGTTCGGGCAATAGCGACATACTATACGGCACTGCGGGCTCCGACTTCATTCAGGGGCAATCAGGTGCCGATGTGATGTATGGAAGGGAAGGAACTGACTTCTATTTCGTCGATAATGTTGGTGACGTTGTAATCGAATATGTTAATGAAGGCACGGAAACACTTGTCTTGTCTAGCAGGGTCAACAACTATCGATTGCCCGAGCCGTTAACCAATCCCGGTGGGTATGTCGAAAACGTGGTCGTAAATCACAAGCGCGATACTGTGGTGTTTGGTAACTCGCTTGACAACAATATTTTGGGCGGAGTCGGTGATGACAAGCTTGTAGGGCTCGCAGGGTCGGATACGCTGTATGGCGGGATCGGTAATGATTCCATCAATGGCGGTGATGATGCTGACCGCCTTTACGGTGGTCAGGGAGAAGATTATCTGGTCGGCGGTGGTGGCGACGACACACTAGAGGGCGGTGCAGACCGTGATATTATGAAAGGCGGAAGCGGTGACGATATCATCATCAGCTATGATGCAGATGCTCGCGTCGATGGTGGTGCCGGCATAGACAAAGCCTATCTCGATCGTTCGACCTCTGTTGAATTGGTAAACCTCGACATTTCTTATTTTGGCAATGGCGATGCAGGTTCCGATGACACACGTTCGGTAACGCTCGCCGACGGTACGCGCATTCTCAATATCGAGGTGCTGGCGCTATCGTCCGGTGTCGCGAACGACACTATCACCGGCGGCTATTATGATGATGATATCTATGGCGGAGGCGGAGACGACGTCGTCAACGGGATCAATGGCAACGACAAATTATGGGGGGGCACCGGACTCGATCGTATTTCAGGCGGTGAAGGCGAAGATTTTATCGATGGAGGTCTCGATGCCGATATTCTGCGTGGCGGTGCTGGCAATGACGAAATTGTTTCGAACGAAGCGGACCTTATTCTTGATGGTGGGGAAGGCTCTGACCTGCTGATCATTGACCGCGAAGATACGCCTCTCGACTATTATCTTAACATTGCAGATATGGTAGTCGATCCCTTACAATATCAGGTGTTTGCGGATGGCACAGCCATTCGCGGTTTTGAGCGGGTCGATTTCCGCGGCGGCGACGGGAATGACACTATCTATGGTGGTGACCTTAACGATAAGATCCACGGCGCTCAGGGCAATGACATCATTTACGGTGGAGGTGGATCGGACAAGTTGACCGGTGCGAACGGTGATGATGAAATTCACGGTGGCGCAGGCAGTGACCTTATCATCGGCGGACACGGAATCGACGATCTTTGGGGGGACGGTGGAGAAGATAAATTTCAGATCAAGCCGGGGACCATCGACGGTGATACCATTTATGATTTTGAAGGTGTGGGGAAGACATCGGGCGATTTCCTGGAATTTCTTAATTACGGTGCGGGTGCCGCACTAACCTACGATACAACGACCCAGCTTTGGACGATCACTTCGGCGGATGGCTCGCTCTTCGATAGCTTTACCATCGTCGGCGTAACGTCACTGGCAGTTTACGATTACTCTATCGACTGAGCTCGACTTTGTACGATTAGGTAGCGAAGCATAGCGTGTTGATTGCTGCTGAGAGGCTGTGTCAGAACGCTGACGTAACGGTGGACGATCGAGTTTTGATATGATTCCGAGGGGTTGCGACACCAACCTTGGAAGCCATCATGTGGAACCCGACCGCCCGCGCGCATCATAGCCGCGCGCAGCTTCGCTATGGAAGCGATCTTACCGACGCCGAATGGGATTTGATCGAGCCGTATTTGCCTGCACCTTGCCGTTGTGGACGACGGCGACGCTGGCCGATGCGGGAGATTATCGAAGCAATTTTCTATCTGTTGCGGGCAGGCTGCCCCTGGCGGCTTCTGCCCGACAGCTTTCCGCCATGGCGCACTGTCTACCGATGGTTCTGTACGATGCGTGACGATGGCGTGTTTGAAAGCCTGAACCACCATCTCGTCCAGATCGACCGCATCCGGACAGGGCGAGAGTCGATGCCAGAGGTGGCCGGGGTAGTCTGAACACGGATCGGCATTCGATAAGTGGATCATCTGCCGGTTTCATCATCGAACTGCCGATATGGGGCGTCATGCAGGGAGGGCGAAGCCCGACCGGAGTGACGCCCCATATCGGCGGCCAAACTCATGCTGCCATCGCCATTGGCAGGTTGTCAAAATATGCCT
>NZ_JAHRGM010000037.1 GCF_019097845.1 Sphingobium sp. AS12
AACTGCCGCCGCGAACCTGAGCCTCTGCAAGCTCAACCAAACCCAAAAATGTAGTGGTAACACTCGCGCCGGTGCGTGCATGTCATTGAACAAAAATGCCTTTTCCAAAAGCACTGTTCAAGTTGGGTCTGGGCATGCGGAAACGGATGGTGCTGCCGGATGGTCCGAACCAGCGCTGGAGCCTCGACTTCTTATCTGACAGCCTGATCTGCGGTCGCCGCTTGCGCATCCTGTGTGTGGTCGACGACTACATGCGGGAGTGCCTGGCGCTGGTGGCCGATACGTCGCTATCCGGGGCTCGGGTAGCCCGGGAACTGACAAGCCTGATGAGTAGCCGCGGTAAGCCGCATACATTGGTCAGCGACAATGGCACCGAACTGACCTCGTCGGCCATTCTACGCTGGTCGCAGGAGCGGCGGGTTGAGTGGCACTACATCGCGCCCGGCAAGCCCATGCAAAAAGGGTTTGTCGAGAGCTTCAATGGTCGCCTGCGCGACGAATGCCTCAACGAGACCCTGTTCACCTTGCCGGCCCATGCCCGGTTCGTGCTGACCGCCTGGCGGCACGATTACAACACGGTCAGGCAACACTCGAAACTGGGCGGGAAGACCCCTGCCGAGATCGCCGGCCAACGTATCTGGGGGCATGCCACCAGACACGTTGCCATCCCATCAAACAACCATCATGAAGAGCCAGACTCTACCTCTGACTGGTAACAATCAAGGGAGCACGTCATCGCGAATCGCCTGTTTCCAGCAAATTATCCAACCGAATGCGCGCTCGACGATCTACCGTCGAAGCCATCATTTAGAAGATTTGCTCCTTGTCTGAACGAAGGGCGATCCCAACAACCATCTCTTGGTAGCGCGCGGCGTTCCAAAAGGCAGGCGCAAGCCGCGCGCGAATCCATCGGGAGATGGGATCCGTGCATTTGATCCGATTTGCAATCCAGACCCTGAATCGGAAAACAGTCCAACTACAACCCTCAATGCTCCACCACCTGATCCGGCAAATCGCCATCGTCTTGATCATCTAGCAAAATATCCATCGCTATCGAAGCCGATGCATCAACAGGCTCAATAGATCCGACAAATAGATCCTTCAGATAAAATCCAAGGCTTCGTTCATCCGGGGATTGGCCCATTTCCGCGGGGCATCCAGATAACAATGTGCGGATTTCTATCTTCAACTCCAACAGTGCTTCATTCAGGTCTGTTACAGAAGATGGAACATGGATTTGATAGCTGTAATAATGATCGTAAGAATTGGGTTCGACGTCAAAGGCCAATCCATTTATAACTATGCTAACAAGGTTGCCATCATCATGGGAAATGAATGGCACGCCATGTATCTTCAGTAAAAAATCTTCCTTTGCAGTCTGAGGCAGGATCATCGTGACGTGACCTGTGGTGCCAATGCTCCAAACACCATCTTCTTCCCGCGCATACCAACTATCGGGATCGAGAAAAATTTGCTCCTGCTCCGGCGCCTCAAGCAGTTCAGTTTCGAATGAGACGTGCGTGGAAGATATGACAGGAGTATGGCTCTCAGTCATTTCCATCACTGAAAATGTCCCTTCCATCATTGCCAAGGTCTTGATGAAAAATCCGAGCGAACGATGGTCGTAAGACCCTTCTTCCAGCGCAGGCACGCCGATGAAATCAACCGAGAGGTCAATGTTCAACTGAATGGTCTCATCCCACGTGTCAGCGAGACTGGCAATTGATACCGTTATGAGAATACGATCATCGAAACCTTGTGGAGCGATCGAGAAATTCTGCGTGATTCCATTCACCTTGATGGCAAGGGCATTGCCATCGTCAATACGGATATAGGGAAATCCTATAATTTCGAGTTGGAAATCCTCATTTGGCTGTTGTGCTAAACTCATGACAAGGCGGCCAACTCGCCCTCTGCTCCAGCAACCGGTTTCTTCGCGGTCATACCAACTTGGTAACCGTAGATATGGACCACCATCCAGATCGCCTATATCATTATGTAGACCAAAGCAGAGCTTGTCCTGATAGTTTACTGGCAATGCTGTATAATTTTCGCTGTGAATGCGCAGATGTTGCAGGAAAAAACCTATATCTCTATCATCCGAAGCGCGCCTACCAATAAAAGGTATCGCGGAATTTGTTTCAAATTCAACTCTTAAAACTGAAATGTCTCGCAAAGAGTCCTGTATGCTTTTGAAAGAAACATAAATGAATAGCCTGGTTTTTTCCTTGTCTTGGAGGATTGTTGATTGTTGTTTAATTCCATTTACCAAGCATGTCGGTTCCCAGCCATTTTCGAACGGCTGATAGGGCACCCCGACCAGTTCCATCACAAAATCAGTCCGGTGCCGCTGCGGAAGTACAAAAACCAAACGTCCCCGGTCGCCGCGGGTCCACACCCCACCACGTTCCGCCGGATGCCAAAATGAACGATCAAGATAACGGATTGCATCCTGGTCTCGTTCGAAATCAATAGTACCTCCCGTTGGAAGCGGCGAAGCATCTTCATCCTGAATGCGATCAGGCAGAGCTTTCAGGCCGGTTTCCATAACGACTTCAAACATGCCTATGCCGAAAGCTTCGCCGAAATGGCCTATGCCAAGCGCATGGGGCGTCGATGTTGCTGAGCAGTTGAACACAAGCTTCATAGGCGTGCTTAACCGCCGTAGTGCGGCGGAGATGGGTAAGCGGACAGTGTGCAGACCATCATCCACTGCCTCGAATTTCCCGACGATGTTACCAAAATGGTCGGTTACAAGGACGCGCACCGGATGATCGAGCGTCGCGCAGGCCCGATAGGTAACCGCCAACATCATGTCGCGCTCCAACTGTTCGTGAACATTGAGCACAAGCTTGAGCGGCCCAGATTTCGCGCGGACACCCCAGGCGGGATGAACAGCGACAGCTGAACCGAAAAAGCTATTGATCTTGGGATTGCCAATCAACCACAGCGGCTGATCAACCTTAAATGGCGGTATTGCAGTCCGGGAACTATGCTGCCCCCTGTCGGCGAAATGGAATTCCTGAAGGGGCATGATCGCAACCTCCATTACCCCGACACCCAATTTTCTGTTGTCGGTTGATTTAGGAGACAGCGCCTTGGGTCTAATCAAGTTGTCGGTAACAAATTCGATATCGACCACTTTGCGGCCCTCGATGGCGTTCGCGGGTATGCTGAAAGACGCTGAAAGCTCGGCGCCCTTGTAAAAGACGATTGTGCCGACATGAGCATCATTGACACGAACGCCCGTCTGTACAGGTTCGTTTTCCTGGGCCAGCGCACGCGCCAATATGGTAAGAACCATCTTGCCTTGTGCAGGCTCAGACAGGTTTAGCCGCAGCTTAGACGAATGGCTTGACGACCATATTCCCCAGCTTTCCGATATATGCCATCCTCCACTCTTGAACAAGGCGGCATCCGGACCAACCAGCTTTAACGGTGTGCCCACTGTGTAGGAAGACCGCGCAAATGGGGGTTCTGTTTGCGTTTGGATATCGGCAATCAATCGAGTGGTGGCCGTTTCCCAGGATCGTGGCGCATAAGCCGTTCGAATTTCCAACTCGCGGGCTTCTCTCAGCGCGGTGCTCGTGGCGTACATGTCAATGCATGTATACCATGCCCTTATATCAAGCGGATCTACAAGATCGGTGAGGGCAGGGGCGATTTCTGGCACCGAAGATGCGGAGGACGCAATGCAGATTTTTCCACGGGACAGGCTTTCCGCGACCGGCAGACCCCATCCTTCATAAAGCGATGGATAAGCGGTGAACAGGCAGTTTTCGTAAAGCCAATTCAAAGTCGCATCGTCAATATTTTCGAGGATATGGACCAGTCCATACATCCGCTTATCCTCGCGGAATGCGCGGGCTACATCGTGGCCATTCCAGCCCACACCACCAACCAAAACGAGATGAGGGCAACGCCGACCATATTTTTCAATTAGCATCGTCCAGACATCGTAAAGCAGCCGATGATTTTTCCGAGAATGGATCGCCCCGACATTCAAGACAAATTTCTGGCTATAAAAACGTTCAACAATAGCAGCATCGGGCACCATTTCGGCACCGGTCCGGCTCTCATCTATGGTTTCGCCAATATAAAAAATATCCGTTTTTGGTATTTCGATGCTGTTATTAAACGCAAAATTTTCGATATCTTTCTTCGTATGCTTAGATATCGCAAATATGCGGTTGGAGCGCTTCAATAAAGTAGCGAAGTTTCTCGTAAAAACAGGAGAGTATTTCTCTTCAAACCAAAATGGAAAAATCGTAGGAATGATGTCATATACTATGAACACAAAATTCATGTTGAAACGATTGGATAGCTCCACACATTGTTCAGCATAAACAATATTCTGCATCCATGCACTGCCGGATATGATCAGCGTATCGCCATCTGAAATGGAAACGGGGCGCGGATTTTGCGGGATAGATTGCTCGAAATAGGTGCGCAGATAATCCTGATGCAAAGCATCGCTAGGGATATCGACGAAGCGTTTAAGGCCATTGTGCCAAGCTACGAAACTAAGTTCGATGTCATCATTGTGTCGCAGTGCCTGCGCCAATGACATTTCCGAACGAGAAATACCCGTCCAGCGCCCTTTATGATGGCAACTTGTAGTTACATCAAGAATGATCCTGCGCTTGCCGGTGGCGGACTTGACCTGTGGCACGGCCGTGACGGGTTTGGGCCTTTGCGCGCGTTCTTTCAGCGTTGCTTCGTAGACTTCACCCGTTCTGCGGGCATATTGTTCCCACGAGAAATTCTTTGCCACAAATTGTTTCAGGGCAGCTTTGCCATCTGCATCGAGAGGGTTTTCATAGGCTCCTAAGATGGCGTCCCTAATGGATTGGGGATCGGCCGGGTCGCAATAGCGAGCGAAATCGCCAAAATATTCCGGCTCGGACGAGCGGTCGGATAGAACCATGGTGGCGCCGCTTGCCGCTGCTTCCAAGGCAGCAAGGGGGGCGCCTTCGCTCCAGCTAGGCAAGGTAAATACCCTCGCCCCGGCAATTGCGGATGCCAGCAGAGGGTCATCAGGAGAGATGCGTCCAAAAATATGGACATTGTCCTTCCTGTACCGTTCAATCAATTTTTCATATTGCCGACTACCTATGTGTCCAAAGAGAACGATAGGCAAGTCAAGGTCACGCAGGGCATGAAGCAGCATCAATTGGTTCTTGCGCGGCTCGATACGAGCGACGCATAGAATATAATCAGTCAGGCCAGTTTCGTTTGCAAACAACGAAGGGTCCGCATTGCCGAAACGCTCTGCGTCGACAGGATTGTGAACGATGGTCGAAGATCTGGGTACGGCACCCATGTCCGACAGAGCGCTTTTCTCCTTCTCGCTCAGCAAAATGACGTGATCAGCCAGGCGAACCATCTCGCGCGTCAGCTGAAAATGACCTGGCATTCCTTCGGTCGAAAATAAACCCTGTGCGCGATCGCGCAAAAATTGCGCCCGGCTGCGTGCGATTTGATCGTCAATCGCGTCAGGGTTCGCCGTATGTTCAAATATCGATATCAGCCTGTCGTGCCAGAATTCCCGTTCACTCAAATCCAGAAAGATAGAGGATAGGACAAAGGGCTTGTCATTTTCGATCGCGTTGCGTGTCAGATCGCGCGCGCTGATCGGCGACCACACGTTGAAACCATGCAAAAGATCAACGTTTTTGATGGCGGGGTCTGGAAAATTGATGACCTGGCTATCGAACCCGATACGGCGGAGATGATCCGCTGTCTTGGGCACGCGTACGGAAGGGCCGCCTAGAGATTTTCCTTCGTTGCCATGCATGGCCAGCCCGACCGAGATCGACGCGGCGCTTGTCGCCTCCAAGGGCGCGAGATCATGTTCCCGAACCAGCATTTGAAACAACTTGTCATGCCCCTCTGCCCAGGCATCCCATGTCCGGTCGAGAACCGAGGCCCGCAGTTGATTGCGCTGCGCCACCACATCGAGCAAGACACGTCGCAGATCGTGCGCGTCGCCTGTCTTATATTCGATATGTGGGAATGCGCTTACCCAGCCGATGGGCGGTGCAATCACCGGACGGCCGCACGCAAGCGCTTCTGCGACACTCATGGGCCCACCTTCGTACAAGGCAGGCACCAAAATATAATCCATGCTATTGTAAAAATCCGACATTTTGCCGTCAGGGATTTTCAGCGCTGGGCCGGGCCAGCCTTCCCCGGTGAAATGCCATTCGATACCGGGGATATCCATAACCTGGCGAACAAGCGCTTCGCCTTTGCGGCCAGTATGATAAGTACGCCCAACTATCCCAATTTTCACCTTTGGCTGAAGATGTTCAAGGTCAACCCCCGGCGAAATGGTGAGGACGTTTTGCATACCATGATCGCGTATAATTTCACTGTATAGATCAGAATGGCAAACGCAGTAATCAACATTATCGACGACGTTAAAAAACTTTTCCTTTGTATTTTCATCTTTTTCAAGATGGGCAAAATATCCTACTTCAACCTTGGAATTACGTTTATTCCACGTCGAATAAGTCATATAGTACTGAATGTCCGCAGTTGGATCAATTGCCAATCCATACCGAACATAGGGTAATCTTATGCTTATTTCGCGAGCAAGTCTTTCCAAAATCCAGCCTTTGTCGGAAAGCACAATGTTCACATAAGTCATAGAATTTCCTAATTCTGTAATTCACATAAATTGACTGCCGATAGCGACGACCAATCATTTAGCCAAGATCAATATTATTCCAAAAATTCCCCTACGGCCTTTAGGCATGTCCCGGCCCGTTGTTATATCCTCAGGATCAACGGGTAATAGCGAATGATTGCGTTCGATCAAGATGTGACGATCCCGACATATTTGGCGGAACTTGCAGCGTCCGTAAACGTATCGGCACCGGGGAGCATGGCGACAATGCCTTGGAGATTTGGATGCGCCACCTGCTAAATCGTCGCTCCACATTGGCGCTGTTGGCGGCGTGTGGAAGCCGTTTTATCTTGTCAGATGCACAAGCCGCAATTGTGGCCAGAGACCAACCTTCATCTCCCTTCGTCCGGCGGGTCGTGCGAGGTCCGACAAACAGCTATAGCACATATCCCCATGCTAATGGCTTCCTGCCAGACGGACGTTGCTTGGTGGCGAGGCCTTCGACGGTGAGGGGGAGGGCGGGGCTCGATTATCTTGCGATAGATTTTTCATCTGGTGACCTAGAACCGATGGCCTCTGTAGCTGCGGCTAGAACATATTTCGCGGTATCGGAAAACGGGCTACTCGCCATTCCCAAGACATTCGGCGCTGCTTTGATCGACCTTAAATCGCCCCGCCGAACCGAAAAGCAAATTCTCAGCGAACCAGGTTGGACGGTTGCTCAAGATCTCGACATCTCGCCGGATGGATCAAAGATTTTAGTGGCGAGATCGCACTACGCCAAGCCGCAGGGGTTCGAAGCAGCGACGATTGCCACTGCCGACGGCACGTTGGATCGGATATTGCATCCTTCGTGGCAAATCGATCATGCCCATTTTTCGCCCTATGCGCCCTCATGGATCTGCTATGCGCAGAATGTCAGGCCTCCGCAGCGCTCTACCCATCGCATGTGGGTGTGGAATGCACGTAATGCGCCAAACGGGCGCAATATTTTTGATCAAGTAACAGATGACGGCAAGACCTATGTCGTTTCTCACGAACGGGCGATGTTTCACAAGGCGGCGCTACTTACCATCGCGCATGGATCGAGCGCGGCAACCCCTCGAGGACTCTATGAAGTTGGCTTTGACGGCCAAAGGCGTCTAATTAGCGAATCCAATCGAGACTTCCATTGCAACATTAGCCGCGATGGGCGATGGGCAGTTGTATCTCTTCAGGGATCAGCGGACGACCAAGTTTCGGGAGTGTCGGCAGCGTTTCGTGGAATCCAAACACCAGCGCGGCCACCTTCTGGCTGGCTGACGGAAACTGGCGCAGGTGCCTTTGACATAAGCGATATTCAATTGGTCGATATTCAGACCGGCAAGCGCGCCTTCCTATTCAGGGCCACGAACGCAGTTTCGGGTCAGCCCTATGAGGTGCAACCCGCCATAAGTCCCGATGGTAAATGGGTCGTGTTCAAAGATGCTCGTGCGCGTTGCGCAATGGCGCTGGAGATTGATCAGGGCGCCCTAAATCGTTTTCTTGGCGCTTGATGCACGAGAATGATTCACGCAAGTCAACGGGCGAGGCGAACGCGGACTAAAGCGATTTCCAACATGCCCATTTCCTTCTGAAAGCGGTCGCTGATCGGTAGAATCTCAACAGCATAACGAGGGTCAGTGCTTAAACGATCGATAAGCCGATTGCATCCGACACCCTTCAGATTTTCAGGTGTCTGCAAATAATAGTCGTCGAATATTACCTGAGATTTTTCATTCATGATCGAAGATATGCTGATCCAGTCAGATAGGATCGTTTCTTCGCTATGTCCCCCATCAATGAATGCGAACTTAATATGATTCCTCTTACCCAAAGCTTCCTTGGCGTAGCTAGGCAAAGTCACCTTCGTATCGCCTCTAAAGAGAGAGATTTTTACATCCAGCGGAGCCAGTTTGTTGAAAATCTCTTCTTGAGATAAGGGATATTTGGAAAATTCCTTTTCAAAGATCGTGGCGTCCATATCTTCGAAAAGGTCAAAGCCGTGATAGGCAAAATTGTCGTTATCCTCTGTGAGCGAGGCGGCCGAACGGATCATCTGGCTTGCATTTTCACCATCGAATACACCGACTTCCAGAATGGACTGGGGACTGGTTGCGCGCAGGCATTGATAGATTTGGCTATAACGTCGCGGTCGCCGATCCTTGATAATCCTCATAACCGCAACAAACTTCTGCACCTGAGCGTCCATCGGCCGCATCCAAACATCATCAGGAACATGTTGCCGGATAAATTTCTCTTCTCGTGCTTTTGGATTGGCAGCTAGGTAAAGATGTGCCGCACAGGCAAGGATTTCTTTATTTTCAGCATGATGGGCAGCCTCAATCAAGACGCGCCCCAGATCTGCAGAACCTGGATTCCGGGCTAATGCGGCAATCGCAAACTCGACAGCGACGGTCATATCGCGTTTTGCTTGCCGGCATTTCGCTTTGCCTCTCCAGGCCGCCGGGTGATCTGGGTCAATTGCAATGCACCGATCATAGAAGCTTTCAGCCTTGCCAGGATCAGCCTTCTTAGTAAGATAAATGAGGCCTAGCGTATGAAGGGAAACAGCATCGCTCCAGCCCAAACGCTCAAGCTGATCCAGCGCGTGGTCTAGCAATCTGGACTTTTCTCTGCGCGCGGCCAAATTTGTCAAATTTCTCCAGTAGATTGCCGACTGGCGCCGTGAATTTCGATACATATCGCGTACAAACGCTGCGCGATCCTGCAACGACTCTTGCGAAAGTAGCAAGTGACGGGCTACTTTGCCTGCGACACCAGCCTCCTTCATCGTTGTGAATACCTCATGGCCCGCCAGTGGCAAGGGCAGGGGATGTACATTCAAAAAGTCATTAAAGATCAGAAAATGTCTTTTATCGAGATTAAATGGATCATAAATATATAGAAATTCAGTAGTCTTGCACGCAGTTAGCGCGCCGTTTTCCAACGAGATTTTCAATTTCCGCGCATCATCGTGCCATCTGTTGTCCCAATCGGTAATGTCGGGCGAAATATCATATTGCGCGGAAAATATGATACCCTTGTCAGGCTCTAATATCGCGGATCCATGAATAGCACCCACACCGCCCATGGATCCGCCATAGACAATTGTCTCGTCATATTTTGCATTTTTAAGATAGTTTTTAATCGCCCGCATAGCGGGCACGAAATTGTCTACTTGCCACCAATGATTTGACTGAGAAATTACGCATATATATGAGCATTTTTTCTCATTTAGCATATTCATGCCAAATGCTGCAGGCGGAATATCGTTGCTTGATACTCGAGAAGTAAATGTTATTACGCACCGATCGTTAGAAAAGTGCTTGTAAAGCACTATTATATCTTCGCCATAAAAAAGAATTTTTGCGTCTTTTATTATGTGATGGGCCATAATTTCTCATTCAATATATAATAATATATTATAGATTCATCCCAAGCCATATTTTGTCAGGATGAAAAATTGCGCTAGTCCTACTTAAGGAAACATGATTTTGGAATCTATAGCGAATTGGCGACAATCGGACGGATGTGCCAGAAGCGCGGCGGGTCGTGGTGACGTGCTCCCCTGATTGTTACCAGTCAGAGGTAGAGTCCGGCTCCTTCATGATCCGACACCATTCTCTGGACCAACCCGGGGTTAGAGTTTCCCGGCCAGGGTCACGGTGACGGGCTGGGTGCGTCACCGGGATTCATAAGCGTGATCGGGGGCTTGTTGCCGATGGCACCGTGCGGCCGATCCTCGTTGTAGTATCTGCGCCACTCCTCCAACTTTTCGCGGGCATCTGCAAGCGTCAGGAACCAATGGGTGTTCAGGCACTCCGCCCGGAAGCGCCCGTTGAACGCCTCGATGTAGGCGTTATCCGTCGACTTGCTAGGCCGGGAGAAGTCCAGCATCAATTCAGGTCCCGGCTGATGAACTCCGAGCCCTGGTCGATCCGGATCGTCTTTGGATACCCAACCACGGCGCTGGTCACCTCGAGAGTCTGGACGACGTCCTCGCCGCGTTAGCTGAAGCGCGGATCAAGCGCTGGCGAGAACTGCGAGAACGTGTCGACGACCGTCAGGAGACGGATCTTCCGACCCGTTGCCAACTGGTCATTGACAAAGTCCATGGCCCAAACATCATTTACGCGGGAGGCCGCGCAGCGGTATTCCCTCAACTTGGCCTTCACCCTGCGCTTGGGTCTCTTGTTGCGGAGCTGGAGGCCTAACTCGTTGTAAATACTGTACTTTCGCTTCACGTTGATCTCCCAGCCTTCACGGCGAAGAAAAACGTGGACGCGGCGGTACCCATAGCGGACACGCGTCTCGCAGATCTCTCGGATGCGGGCTTCAATGCCGGCCTGCTCGCGGCGGCGGGATTTGTAATGACACGTCTATGTGTCCATCTCCAAAACCCTGCAAGCCCGGCGGATCGACACGCCCCAATCACTGCGAAACCCGTTCACCAGCTCGCGTTTGCGAGCAGGTCTCACAGTTTTCGGCGGATGACGTCCTGCAGCATCTCCTTGTCGAGCGAGAGGTCCGCCACGAGCTTGCGCAGCTTCGAATTCTCATCCTCGAGCTGCTTCAACCGGCGCATGTCCGGCGGCAGCATGCCGTCGTACTTCTTCTTCCAGTTGAAGTAGGTCGCCGGGCTGATCCCCGCCCTGCGGCAGATGTCCGCCACGGGAACACCGTTCGCGTCCTGCTTCAGGATGAACGCCTTCTGGGCGTCAGAAAACCTCGATGCCTTCATCGTCCTTCGCTCCTCCCAGCGAGGGAGAGTACGGCGAAAAACTCTAACTCGAAACGATCCAGTTTTCCGGGATCAGATCACTTTGTGTCTTGATTTTGGCTGCTTTTCCCATCTGATATAATCAATGATATTAGCGTGCCTGGTTCTCCATATGAACGGCGATAGCTTCATCGATAGAATCGAAGAAAATAAGTTTTCCGTCCATTAGCACAGCGCCTCGTTCACAATATGAACGCAAAGTGCTGGGATCATGGCTGATCATTAGCAACGTCCCGGTCGAGCGACGATAGTGAAGTGCTTCCTCGCACCTCTGGCGGAAGCGATCATCGCCAGCAGCTGTGACTTCATCAACCAGATAGCAGTCAAATTCGATTGCCAGCGACACGCCAAATGCCAAGCGGGCCAACATACCTGCAGAATAGCTATAAATAGGTTGATAGAAATATGGCCCCAGCTGGGCAAAATCTTCAACATAATTAAGAAGCTCTTGGATGTCCTTATCATAAATTCTGGCGATAAAGCGAGCATTGTCCGCGCCGGTCAAGCTGGACTGAAAGCAGCTCGAATATCCTATTGGCCAAGAGCAAGATACGGTGCGCGTTATTTTCCCGGAGGTAGGCGCTTCGACGCCGGAAATAAGGCGCATTAGAGTCGATTTTCCAGCGCCATTGGCACCGCAAATGCCCAAGCTGGATCCGGTCGGAATTTCGAAGTTCAGGTCGTTCAACACGTCTTTTCGAAACTTTCGAATATGATAGCTTTTGGAGACGTTTTGAAAAAATATCATGCTTGCAACCCGAAGTTAATTTTATGAAAGCATATCGTTGGACAACACCATGCTATGCATATTCTGATCTTATTCATTTTTACTGGCGTTATACATCCATTTCAATGTGTCGCTTAACGGCACAGGCTGCCAATCCGGCAAATTCTCCCTCAGTATTTTAGCGCTTCCACCAAGAACCTCTACATCACCTTTACGAATGAAGGCGGGGTTGACTTGGACATCGATATGATGGCCGCTCAACGCTGTGAGTTGTTCCAGAATATCGCCGATCGAAGATACCGTTCCGGTTGCGATATTGACTACTGGAGGCACGGTAGCGGCCAGCGTAAGGCCGACATATGCGTCTGCAACTGAGCGGACATCTCCAAAATCACGCCGAACCCACATGTTGCCGAGTTCGATTACATCGGCCCGTCGGCGAAAATGGTCAACGATCTTGGGGATGAGATATTGGGTGTCCTGCCCTAATCCAGTGTAATTGAATGGCCGTGTTGTAACGATCTCCAATTTATCCCGCCACAATTCAGCACCACGTTCCATCGCCCATTTGCTCAGGGCGTAATGATTTGTGGGATTGGTAAGCGCATCTTCTAAAATAAGGCCTTTGGCATGTGGACCATATACTTGGGCGCTGGATGCTATGATGCACCGAGCGCCAGGCTTTTTCCGTGCTACTGCATCAAGCAGGTTCAGTGTTCCTAGCTGATTGATTGTATAGAAGGACTCCCAATCGGCGGCATTGACAAAAGCGTATCCGGCAAGATGGATGACCCTGTCAAAATCCGCCGCGTCGACAATTTTGTAAACTGCCTCCCTATCGCGCAGATCAACCTGCAGCGCGACCGGCGTCAGCCCCGCCTTTTTTAAAGCAGAGTTGACAAAACGACCCGTAAACCCAGTCGCGCCGGTCAGCGCTACACGCATCAGAACGACCAGCCCGCAGCGTTCCGCCTGACATCGGCTTCTACCATCAAGCGTGCGAGTTCCTCGAGCTGAACTGTTGGCTTCCAACCCAGTTCGCGCTCTGCTTTGCCAGGATCGCCAATCAGCAGATCGACCTCGGCGGGCCGGTAGAAAGCAGGATTGATGCGAACCCGCGTTTTGCCGCTCTTGGGATCCAAACCAATCTCATTTTCTTCCCTGCCCGACCATTCGAGCGAAATGCCAACTTGAGCGAAGGCCAATTCGACGAAATGGCGAACTGTCTCCGTTCGATTGGTGGCAAGGACATAGGTGTCGGGAACGTCATGCTGAAGCATAAGCCGCATTCCTTCGACATAATCCTTGGCATAGCCCCAGTCGCGCTTGGCATCGAGATTGCCAAGTTCCAGGATATCGGCCTTGCCTTGGGAGATTTTTGCAACGGTGTCCGTGATCTTACGTGTCACGAACTCGCGGCCGCGCAGAGGCGATTCGTGATTGAACAAGATGCCGCTGGTACCGAAAATACCAAAGCTTTCGCGATAATTGACTGTCAACCAATGGGCGTAAAGCTTCGCCACGCCGTAAGGACTGCGGGGGTAGAAAGGCGTGTCTTCGCTCTGCGGGATTGCCTGCACCTTACCAAACATCTCCGATGTAGACGCCTGGTAAAAACGGATGTCCTTGTTGACGGTACGGATCGCTTCCAGCAGATAGGCTGCGCCAAGGCCTGTGATCTGGCCAGTAGTGATGGGCTGATCAAATGACACGCCCACGAAACTTTGCGCAGCGAGATTATAAACCTCTGTCGCTTGTGACGTTTCGATGAGGCGGATTGCCGACCCCATATCGGTGAGGTCATACTCGACCAATTTCAATTGAGGGTGCTGGGAAATGCCCAGCTCGTCGATTCGCCAGAAATTAACCGAGCTGGTCCGGCGATACGTACCGTAAACTGTATATCCTCGGTCAAGCAGATTTTCTGCCAAATACGCACCATCCTGGCCGCTGATTCCGGTAACAATGGCACTTTTCGACATATTTTGCTCCCTCAATGGCATTGGCATCTCCATTAGTGGCATTGTGGCGCGAAGGCCAGAGGGCAAAGCGACCGTTTTCGTCGCAAGTTAATCTGCTGATCTAACGGGATAATCGATCCTTCGAATGAGGTTCCGAGGCAGGCTGGGCATCGCTAATTTTGCGTACTAGGCTCAGATAATGTTACTTGTGGACTTGCGAAGTTTGTTCGCAAACATTGCTTTGGCTATATTTGCTGAAGTCAGATTTATACCAACCTTCGCCGATTATGGTACACTGGCCTTTGGGCAATAGCGCAATCCGCATAGAACAGTCCGGCGAACGGGCGGTCCGGTGCGCCTGCTATACGGGCTTTGAAATGATGGCCCGTTTAGAGGCAATCCCCTAATCAGACTGTCGGCAGTGCGAGGCACACGATGGGCTAAGACTGGCGCTGGAAAATGCAGGGGCCAATCCAACTCCTCCCGCTGAGACGCGATCCAGTGAATTGCTGGACGCCAAAATTATCGCACCTCATCATTGTATAGTGGTCTTGCTGCATAACTTAGGAAGGATATGAAAGACTTCATTTAAGATTACTACGGAACGCGGACGGTAATAGATGCACCGATTTGCGAAAATCGATTGAGGATCGCCGAACGGACTTTGAAATCGGTTATCTGACGATTGAAGGTGCGGGCCATGACGCGCTGACCGAGCAGCTTGAAGCAGTGCATTTTCGTTTCGACGAGGCTGCGGCGATGATAACCGCTCCACTTCTTCCAGATCGTGCGTCCAAGCCGTTTGATCGCACGCAGCGTTTCACTGCGGGCTTGCACGCCAGGGCCATCCTCCTTCCATGGTCGACCGTTGCGGCAGACCGGAATGATGGCTTGCGCCTCGCGTTCAGCGATCCCGGCATGGCACTTCTTGGTGTCGTATGCGCCGTCCCCGCCGACACTGCTGCTCTTTTCATCTGCCGGGATCTGCGCCAACAGATCGGGGAAGACAGGGGCATCCCCAATTGCGTTGGTGGTGGCTTCAATGGCGCGGATATCAAGCTTTTCTGCGTCGATCCCGATGTGCACTTTGCGCCATTGGCGACGATAGGAAGCACCGTGCTTGCGTGTCTTCCATTCCCCTTCGCCCATCATCTTGATCCCGGTGCTGTCGACCAGAAGATGCAGACCGCCCGAACTGGGACGACCGCCAAGCGTCACTGGCAGCGTCTTTTGACGTCGGCATAGCGTCGTATGATCCGGCACCGGACAGTCCAGATCAGCCAGTTTGAGCAGGCGCGCCACCAACCCCGTCGCCTGCCGCAACGGCAGGGTGAATAGCCTTTTCAACGTCAAGCACAGCTCAATCGCACTGTCCGAAAAAAGGAGCAGGACGGCCGGTGCGACCGCATGGTCCCGACAGCGAGTGCATATCCGGATCAACCAAACATCCAGAGAACCCCGCTGCTTCAGCGCTGGATTATACGCGATCGAGTTCGTCATGCGATATCTCGGTGGGACCAAGCTTGGGCATGAGTGCCCCCTAACGCACTCGATTCCCACAAAGAATCCCCAAGCTCAATTACGCAACAAGCCTTTATGGGCGAAACCGCGCCGATGGACATGGCGATCGCGCGGGTCAGGGAGTCGCTGGCAGCATCTGGCGCGTCGATGCCATCGGCGGATGCCGGATAGTTTCGACCATGAAATGGTCAGACATTTTGGAGTGCGATCTGCAATCTCCGCTAAGGCCTGTGGACATTAGCGCATAGCGATTTTCAAGGCCGCGAGATTGATCATAGCGCGGTAGCTCTCGTCAGTTTTTTCGTACCGGGTAGCGATCCGGCGGAATGTTTTGAGGCTGCAGAAAAA
>NZ_JAHRGM010000038.1 GCF_019097845.1 Sphingobium sp. AS12
GTCATCGCCAGGATCGCTGGCAACTGGCCTGCTACCCGCTGGGATGAGCTCATGCCGTGGAACTGGCGGACCGATCAGCAACCGATCGCCGCAGCCGCCTGATCTGCGGTCTCCAAGCCCCGCTTACTCCGAGGGAAGCCGCCCCCACATTCCGAAATGATGCCGCCCCCCCTGTTCCGAGAATTACTCGCCCCCTGATTCCGAGATGATGTCGCCCCCTTGGTGGGGATGACGATGATCCGCACCGCCGCCCTGGCTATCCACGTGCCGCCGGGCGCGAGCGAGGAACAGATCGCCCGGGTGCTTGCCGCTGTGGACCGGTCGGGATGATCATCCCGCCAGGGCCGCTTAAGGTGATGGTGGCGACAAAGCCGGTCGACTTCAGGAAAGGTGCCGTCAGCCTCGCGGCGCTGGTCGAGTACGAACTCGGACTCAAGCCCTTCTCGGGGGTGGTCTTCATCTTCCGCTCGAAGCGGGCGAACAGGATCAAGCTGCTGGTCTGGGACGGCACCGGCCTGGTACTTGTGAGCAAGGTCTTGCAGACCGGAGGCTTTCATTGGCCCCGGGCGCACGATGGCGTGATGCGGCTTTCGGCATCGCAAGCGTCAGCCTTGTTCGAAGGGCTGCAATGGTCGAAAATGCACACGCCGCGCACTCACCCGCCGCACTCAGCGCCTCGTACCGATCCGAAAGATCGAAAAAACCCGGCTGCACCGCCATTATCGCCTCCGCCACATCGCCGGCGATGTGAATCAAATCTGCCCCTCAAAGGCCAGAGTTTTACGAGGCGTCCAATCGGCTAGTGGGGCCGGTAGAATCGACAAGCAGGGAGATAGCGCTAGGCGAGTTGCTCTACGAAGCGGGGAATTCGATCTTGGCCAGAAGCCGGGAGACCTTCCTGCTAAGGACATAAGCCTCGATGATCGTCAAGCGCCGCAGCCTCAAGCAGGGCCCGTGTCGCTCCTGCCCGCCGCATCGCGGTTAGCATGCATGCCATGCAGAGCGACGGCACTTTGTTCCAGCTCTAAGGCAAGGTAAAGACGTTTTGCCCGCGATGAGCTCGAAAGCTGATCCGAGGGCGGTGTTCTACAAGGGACCGCAGGGACGACCGTTCTGCAAAGGCTGCCGGATGGGCCACCCTGCCCGCTTTGAGCCGATGCACTATTCACCTATGAGTGACCCAATACCGCACTACCGGGTCCGGCTCGGACATCCGCGATACCCCCAAAGTATCAACTCTACCAAGCTCTGCAATTACCGATTTATGCGTTCATACGAGAAAAAATTAGGAATTCAGGTCAAAATGCGGAATAGCAATGCAGCCGGCATTGTCGATTTCGCTGGTTGGAATAGGGGCTGTGTCGATATGGCCAGAGACGTCGTCAGTGAAATGAGAAAGGTGCTGCTGGGCTCCAAGAATTCCGTGATTGCGGTCGCGGTCCTTAGTGCGATCATCAATATCTTGATGCTGGGCGGCTCGCTTTACATGATGCTTGTCTATGATTCGGTGCTGCCGAGCCAGAATCTTGCGAGCTTGTTTGGATTATTGGCGCTGGTTCTGTTCGTGTATATCGCGCAGGGTTTCTTCGATGTCTTACGCTCGCGACTGCTCGCCGGCATAGCCTCATCGATGGACGGCGAATTCACTCAGCGTGTCCAGCACATTGTCTTCAACAGTGCCTTGCGCGGTTATCTGCCGAATAACTGGACGCTCATGCCCATGCGCGATCTAGACTCAATTCGTACATTTCTGTCCAGCCCGGCACCAGCAGCGTTCATGGATCTACCATGGATCATATTTTTCATCGCAATCCTTGCAATATTGCACATTTGGCTTGCCGTCGTCGCACTGGTCGGCGCGATCGTAATGATAGCGCTGACCTTTTACACCCAGCGCATCACGCACAAATATGCCGATGGTGTGAGCAAGCTGGCGTCGACCCGAAACTGGTTGACAGAAGAATCTGCACGGCATGCCGAGGTCGTACATGCCCTCGGCATGGAAGGACGCCTTCGCCGCCGCTGGTTCTCGGTCAACCGACAATATCTGTTTGCACAGAATCGGCTCTCCAGAGCCTCGACCTCCATGTTAGGCATCAGCCGCGCCTTCCGACTTTTCCTGCAATCGGCGGTGCTGACTACGGGCGCTATCCTGGTCATTGACGGCGTGGCAAGCGGCGGCGTAATTTTCGCAAGCTCAATCATCTCGGCTCGCGCGCTTGCTCCGATCGACCAAGTTATCTCTCACTGGAAGAGCTTTGAGGCTTCTAAGATTGCCTGGGCACGACTTAACGAAATGCTTGAAAAAATTCCGGTCTCAGAGGCAATCGCAACTCAATTGCCAGCACCGGAAAGCGATTTGGCGGTCGAGAACGTCGCAGTGATCCCCCCCGGCGCCAAGGACCCCACTGTGCAGGGCATATCGTTCCGGCTTCGAGCGGGTGACATTATGTGCATAGTGGGCATAAGCGGTTCGGGAAAATCCTCCGCCATCCGTGCAATTGTCGGGGCCTGGACAGTAGTAAGGGGCAGCATTCGCCTTGACGGCGCCGCCTATGACCAATGGCCTAGGCACGTTATTGGGGCGCAGATCGGGTATCTGCCGCAATCGGTCGAGCTGATCAGTGGAACCGTGGCCGAGAACATCTCCCGCTTTGCTGATCAGATGCATTCTGAAGCAATCGTCGCCGCGGCAAAGCTGGCTGGCATCCACGAAATGATTGTCAAACTGCCCCACGGCTATGATACGCGGATCGGCTCGGACGGAAGCAATCTATCGGGCGGGCAGCGGCAACGTTTGGGGCTGGCGCGCGCGCTATACGGCAACCCCTTCATGGTGGTTCTCGACGAGCCCAACGCCAATCTTGACGCGGCGGGTGAGAAGGCCTTGGGTGCGGCGATTAGAGCGGTCGGTGAGCGAGGAGGTATCGTCATCTTATCGGCGCACCGTTCGGCCATGCTGAACAATGCCAGCTATTTGATGGTCATCCGCGACGGCAAGATGGAGATGTTCGGGCCGAAGGATCAGATCCTTCCACGCTTGCGCAACCTCGGAAGGTCGATCCCCAATCAAAAGTCCGATCTGGTGCATGATGCCAACGCCAAGGATGAAGACGGACGGGACACTGAAAGGGCCAAAACAGAATGAGCGAATTGCCTGTCCCGTATGGCGATCAGGGAATAATCGACGAACAACTGGAGGAGGAGGCCGAGCGCGAAGCTTCGGCCAAATGGAACCTCCGAATTACCTATTTCGCCGTTGTCGCACTGTTAATCATTGTTATCGGTGCCGGCGGGTTCATACCGATTGGCGGAGCGGTCATCACCAGTGGTCAGCTGGGCGTGGAAAGCCGGGTAAAGCGGATCAACCATCCGACCGGCGGCATTATCTCCCGTATCCTCGTTAAAGACGGCGATCGAGTAAAAAAAGGCCAGTTGCTGCTGCGGCTCGATACTGCAGTGACCGGAGCAAGCGCGGACTTGTCAGGCAGGACAGTTGACCAGATTCTGGCTCAGCGTGCCCGCTTGCTCGCCGAGCGCGAGGGCCGCGGCGACATAACTTTCCCAGAGGAACTCACCAATAGGAAGAACGAAGGCGCTCTGGAAGCCATGCGCGCCGAGCAGCGGCTCATGTCATTGAAGTCCAACGAGCGCGCCAGCCTTCGTGGCCAGCTTAAGGATCGGATAAACCAACTGAATTATGAGATTCAGGGCTATCGGGGGCAGATAGTAGCGCTACAGCAGCAAAAAGAACTGATCGGCCCCGAGCGTGAGGGCGTGCGGAAGCTATGGGAAAAGAAGCTGGTGACGATTAACCGGCTCAATGAGCTCGAACGTACCGCCATAAGTCTCGACGGGTCGATCGCATCGTTGCACACGTCCATCGCCCAGACCCGCGCTCGCATCTCGGAAACCCGCCAGCAGCTATTACAGATCGACGAGACCGCCCGGTCCGAGGCCGCGCAAGAATTGGCGCAAGTCAATGCCGCGCTCAACGAACGGAAGCTTGCCAATATCAGCGCGGACGATATGCTTTCGCGTGCCGAAATCCGTGCACCCTATGACGGCGTTATCGACAAGCTGGCTTTCGCCACGGTCGGCAGCGTTGTCCAACCTGCAGAACCGATCATGGAAATCGTGCCTGACGAGGAGGGACTGGTTGTCGAGTGCGCGGTCAATCCCGCAGATATCGACCAGGTCAAGACCGGGCAGGATGCGCGCGTCCGCTTCACCGCTTTCAGTTCAGGCACGACACCGGAATTTCCGGGCCAGGTAACATTTGTTTCTGCCGAGCGCGCGCAAGACGAGCATTCCGGCGCCAGCTTTTACCGCGCGCGCGTAGCAATCGATCGTGATAAGGTAGCACACGAAGGCTTGGCACTTCGCCCTGGCATGCCGGCCGAGGTGTTCATTTCGACCGAATCGCGCTCAATGCTTTCATATATCACCAAGCCGCTGCAGGATCAGTTCCGCCGCGCCTTCAGCGATTAAGGTCAGCGTTTAATGTCCAACCCTGATAGTTCGCTGAGCGGTCTCATAAATGCGTGGACCGGCTAACAATAAGATCAGATTGTGGCTCACATTATAGAATGAAACATAGAATCTATGGAAAGCGCCACTTGTGCCTGACTCGGGGCTGCCATGCCTCGTTGACAGGAATGGTCAAGCCGGGGTAACCCACTTTCCCAAGGCCAACGAGCAGTCAAGTAATCGCTCGGGGTAGGAGAGGCTGATTTAGCGGAGTGAACTAGCTAGATGCCTTTACCGAACATGTTTGTCCTGGGCGCGCAGAAATGCGGAACTACCGCTCTTTGCGATCTACTCAACAATCATCCTGATTGCCTCGTTTCCGAACCGAAAGAGCCCAATTATTTTTCGCGCGCAGTGAACCTGCCCGACGATGCCCTGCTCCGGAGCTACTACAAAAAGGCTGCGGGCGAGAAATATTTCATCGACGGCACCACCACCTATCTCGCTGATCCCGAAATCGCCTCACGGATAGCCGGGCGGCTAGGTAAGGATATCCGGTTCATTGTGGCACTACGCAATCCGGTTTCGCGCGCCTTTTCGGGTTTCATGCATATGGTGAAGCGCGGTCATGAGCGCCGGACGGCGGAGGAGGTTTTCCTTTCACTGTCCGACGATCCACTTGAGGCTGCGCTTACTGAGCGGGTGGCTGTGGCCAAGGCAGCAGCGTACAAACAGGTCGTGATCCCGATCTATGCTAAGCAATATGATGATGTGCTCTGGAATTATCGCTATCTCGGCAACACGCTCTATTCGGCTCAGGTCGAGGTTTTTGACCGGATTTTCGGCACAGACAGTGTATTGGTTCTGCTGTTCGAGGATCTGATCAAAAACATGGAGGGCGAAAATGCAAAGATCGCGACGTTTCTTGGCGTTGACGGCAGCAGTTTCCCTGATGTCCTGCCTAGCCGTAATATCACCAGCGTCGGCAACACTGCCACCTTCCTCGGTCGGATGGAGGAGCAAGCGCGGCGTATCAAGCGTGGTAATTTCGTTATGGTCCGACGTGAGGAAGGGGACGTCTCTAAGGAAGCGACGCCGCAGATAAAGCAAAAGCTCGCGACTATATTCGCGGGTGAAACCGAATACTGGTCAAAGCGGCTGGACCGGAACTTGGCTGAAATCGGTTGGCCCGTCGCAAGAAAGCCAGAATAGGGACGGCATGGCATGAGCACCGCACCCAAAGTCGATATTGTCTGTACGTTTCTCAATGCTGCGGATACGCTCCCGGCTACCCTGCGTGGGCTTGCCGCACAGAGTGAAGCTGCGATCCGTATCATCCTGATCGACGATGGCAGCACGGACAATTCCGCGGAAATCACCAGATCATTCGGAGAGAATGACCCGCGCTTCGTCTTCGCCCCGAGCGAGACACGTGGGCGGGGGCACGCTCTCAACCAAGGCCTGAGGATGGGTGATGCCCCGATGGTGGCGATCATGGATGCCGACGATGTCGCGCACCCAAAATGGATAGAGGATAGCTTGCGCCTGCTTGACCAAGATGTCTCCCTGGCAGCGCTCTCCTTCGCTCGCATTTACATAGGGCCGAAAGAACAGCCAGCCTGGGACGAAAAATCGCAGTTACCCGCAGCGAAAGCGGAGGATCTCAGCGCCACTATCGGGACGAAAAACCCCTTACCACATTCGGGTGCGTGTATCCGCCGCTCGGCGATAGAAGCTGTGGGCGGTTATGACATTACCCGCAAAAGCCATTTCGATTACAATCTCTGGGTGCGCCTGGTGGCAGCCGGGCTGGCCATCGGGCGCAGCCCGACGTTGCGCGTAGCGAAACGTTATCATGCCGATCAGAAATTTGCGCGCATGCCCGACTATCACTGGAACACTTTACAGGTTCAACTCCACGCGATCAGGACGGCGAGTAGGCATCCGATGGTTGATAGCGCCCGCGCGTTCACGGCCTACGGCAATAGCTATGCGCGTTACCTCCGCCGCCGATTCCTGCCGGGTTGAGGCGGGAAAAGGTGACAAAGATCTTCAAAACCCTGCGCGCACCGTGGCTGGCGGCGATCATGACATATGGTGTTACCAACGCGCTGGTGCGCGGGCTCACCGGCTTGATGATGCTGGCCTACGCCTTCAAGCTTGCACCAGAAGAACTCGGTGTTTTGGGGCTATTTCTGACGACCGTCACGTTAGTCGATCTGCTCAGCGATCTTAGTATCTCCCCCGCTATTATCAGGCGCTTTCACGACCATAATGACACGCCTGAAAATGGCCGCGACTATCTTGGAAAGGTCGTATTGACGGCGCGCCTGCTTGGACTGAGTGTGCTAGCAGTCGTGGGCCTCGCTCTGTTCGTCGCCTGGAACTTCTTCAGCGGCGGCCTGTTTTCAATCTGGCCATATTTGCCGCTGATACTTCTCTCCGCCTATGCCAGCCGCAGCAGCCAGCTGTTTGACGCCATTGCCCGGTTGCTCGAACGCCCGAAGGATTTCTCGGCTTATAGGATTTTCCAAGCAGTGATGCTGATCGTGCTTGGATTGTTGTTGGTGTTCTGGCTTGAGCTGGGCCTTTTGGGGGCGGTGACCGCTTATCTCGGCTCGCTGCTTCTCGGCATGATATATCGCATAATCACTTTTGCGGGCGTCATTCCGCCACATGTCGGACGGCTGCCGCACGACGAGGTGGGCCATCTCTTGTCTTACGGGATCCCGCTCATCCCTCGCAGCATCGCCGAATGGGGTCGCGCCTCGGCACTGCGCATCGCGATTGCCGGCAGCGTCAGCGCTGCACAGGTCGGTATATTCTTCCTCGCCAGTTCACTCGTTTCGATGTTCGGTCTGATCTCCATCTCTATCGAAATGTGGTTCAACCCAACGTACATGAAGCTAAGGACTAAGCGTGATTCCGAATCGCATAACAAGCTGCGCCTGATCCGCCAGCTGCTGCTCGCCTTCATCACGCCGCTCTATATCATCGCCATTCTGCTGATGCCCCTAATGGTTGAGCTTGTCCTGCCTGATCGCTACGCTGGCGCGCTACCTCTGCTGGCGCCGCTCCTGCTCACTGCTTTCATCCAGAACCAGCTGACATTCCAAACGCGCCAGCTGATGTTCCTTAAACGGACTGCTACGGTGTCAGTGGTGACCGTCGCCGGCGCAGGATCGAGCTTCGCTTTTGCATATTTCTTTGTCGGCATTGTCGGGATTGTGGGGGTCGGCTGGGCCACGGCGATCATCAACCTTCTTACCGTGTGGCTCTGCCGGATGGTGGTCAAGATGACTGAGGAAAACGACCTGTCGGCATTTGGTTCCTATTTCAGCAGCGTTTTGGTGGCGATCCCAGCCATTGCCTATTCATATCTGGAACGTCTCCCTCTCATGGCTGCGGCGGCTCTGGGCTCAATCTATACTGTTGCGGCATGCGGCTTTGTCTGGTTTGTCTGGATCAAGCCCTATCTGGGATTGATCGTCAAATCCTCCGGCAAGAAGCCTGCGAACGTAGTTCAAAGCCTATGACAGCACCCTTAAAGATAGATCTTCGCCCCGTCGTACATATCGGCTATCATAAGACCGGTACAACCTGGTGGCAGGATGTTTTCTATCCGGCCTGCATCAGCCACCGCTACATCGACCGACAAATCGTCCGCGATATGATCCTGAAGCCATATGGCCTGTCGTTCGATGCAGATACTGCGCGCGCGCGCATCCTGGAAGCAGCAGACGGTGCCGCACCGCTAATCTGCGAAGAGGCACTGACCGGCAACTATCTGGTGGGCGGATTGCACGGCATGGTTCCGTTGGAGGTCGCCCGTCGCATAAAAGCTGTCTTCCCTGACGCGCGCATCATCATCGGCGTGCGCTCACAGCCTGGCATGCTGACCGCCGCTTTTAGCCAGTATGTGAAAGTCGGCGGCACGTTTGGGCCAAAACGCTTCCTGTTTCCCGACAGCTATTTCTATTCAGGTTCGCCCGACCGCTTCAATGAACCGCGCTTCGACCTGAAGCATTTCGAATATCATCGGCAGGTAACACTGTATCAGGAACTGTTCGGCCTCGGGAACGTCATTGTTCTGCCTTTCGAAGAATTCCAACAGGATGCGCTGGAATGCGCCAGGATGCTGATGGACCGGCTGGGGATTGAAGCGCGATATGACAATCTCAATTCCGCAAGCCGCAACCCCTCGCTGACGCCAAGGGCCCAAACGTTCATGCGGTTCCTCAATTTGTTCACCGCGGAACGGGCCAAGGACAAGCGGAGTATAATCCATATTCCTGGCTTCTTTCAGGCGCGCAAACATCTCTACAAGCCGCTGAACCGTATGCTGCCGGGCAAAGGTAGCCCGCCAAGCATACTAGGCAAAGACACGGTCGCATGGATTGAGGCCCGTTTTGCTCAATCCAATCGAGAATTAGCGAGACTGACTGGGATTGATCTGGCGTCGCTCGGCTATGTCCTGGACGGCGAGGCGGACGACCTGCCCTCGCCACTTGACCCGACCCAGAAACTGATCGCAAAATAGTCTCCGCGCGAGCGGTAGCGGGCAGCTGGATACCCGGAAATACCTCAGATTTCTTGAACTTTCGAACGCCAAGTAATTGAAATTGTGTAAGCGGTAAAAGTCCACATTCTCATGATTTTGCGATCTGGTAGATGTTGCTTCTTGCATTTGCGAGGTGGCGATGAGTGGCGATGTCGAAACCAGTTGGACACCTCGAAAAACCATCAGATTTCTGCGTGATAGCGGCGGTATGGACCGCAGAGGTATAACGGGGCTGGCGTGGTTGCGCATTCTGGGGTGATTTCCATATCACCGGTGCCGTTAGGGAGCCGCTTGGTATCAAGCGGGCGCAGTTCGCCCTTCGAGCCAAGCCAGACGCTGGAAGTTATAGGCAAGGCTGACAGCACCGCTCCCAAGGCCACGTGGGGGCTTTTTTACCGCTTACAGTTCAGGCACCAGATCAGCACAGCAGGCGATTGCGAAAAGTAATACCAACCTGCATTGATCACAACCCACGCGCCCATTTGCGGCGTCCGATAGTCATGATGCGCCACGGTTGATCGACCAGCTTGTTCCAGGCTTCGCAGCAAAGGTCGATGATGTTGTCGTGGGACGTGACGCGCACGGCATCAACGAACCGCGCATCGTCCTGGCAGAGTGTATCGGTGGACGTGGTGAGAAGCCTGACCGCCTGTCGCGAGGATGGTGCTTTCCAGCGTGGGTGTCTGACAGATGGCGATTTAGGCGGGGATCCTACGCGGACGATGGCGCGCGAATTAAAGGTTGAAAACGGACATCAGAGCGTGGGCTGAAGGCCGCAGATCAGGCGGCTTCGGCGATCGGTTTCTGATCTGGTCGCCAGTTCCACGGCATGAGTTCATCCCAGCGGGCGGCGGGCCAGTTGCCAGCGATCTTGGCGATGATGTCGGCGATATAGGCTTGTGGTTCGAGGCCATTGAGTTTGGCGCTCTCAATGACGGAATAGACGGCGGCAGCGCGATCGCCGCCCGCCTTTGATCCGGCAAACAGCCAGTTTTTACGGCCGAGGCCTTGCGCTGACCGCGGAGAGAAGCGAGTGATCCATGGGAACGATCACGTAAGCGAGGAAGCAGCTTGACCCAAAGGGACCCAATCAGAGAGGTCTCATAAGTAATCTTGTTGCGGCCCAGTCTGAAAAAGCCCTTTGCCCATCGGAGCGCCAGGCTGTATGCGTCGATCGTTCAACGTATCTGTGAATGCCGGGCCAGTGCCAGGGCTAGCAGGGCTTTGATCGCTCTTCTCGGACAATAAGGGGCCGCATTCAGTGAATGCAACAGCTTACCCAAATGGGGAATTTGGCGGCGGTACAGACCGCAAGTTAGTTGTCGGCGGAATTAACTCAACTGTCGCGATACAGTCGCTTTATTTCGGCTTTTACATCTTGCTGATGTCGGGCGCGCTGTTTCTCGTTCTCAATGCGGGTACCGCCGCCGGACATGCTGAAGACCGGGAGGCAGGGTCTCCGCTCATTCAGCTGGTGAGTGTTTTGATGGCAGGTCCCGGCCTGTTGCTATGTTTTATGCGGTTGGATACGAGCATGCGAGCGCTGGGAAGAGCATGGCCTTATCTTTTGGTGCTCGTTTATTCCCTGCTTTCTCTGCTCTGGTCCGTGGAGCCTGATGTTTCATTTCGTAGATTTACCGCACTTCTACTCGGCCTTCCCGTTGCGGTCTATCTGATCACGGCGGTACCTTTTCCCCGCCTTTTGCGGATCATGGGTATTACCGCACTTGTCCTTGTCGCAGCATCTTATTTATCAGCGGCTATTCCCGGCGTCGGCCTTCAGACGGGCGACCGGCATGTCGGCGCATTGAAGGGCATTTTCCCCAGCAAGACCTATTCCGGCATTTTCTTTGGCGTCAGCATGCTGCTGTTCATCGCTAATATGGCTCAGGTCAAGGCCGATAAGCGCAAATGGCTATTCTGGATGATTAGCGTCAGTGCAGGTTTGGTGGCCCTCATCGCTAGCAATTCGCGGACGCCGCTGCTTGCATTCTTCGTCTCGCTTGGTTTCGTCTATCTTATTGGCTTTCTGGTAAAGCCGACCGGATGGCAAAGGCGCTTTGCCCTATCGCTTAGATGGTTCATCACTATCGGCACGCTGTTCTTTATCACCGTCGTAATGCCGGTGATGATATCGATAGTCATGTATCTAATCAATCGCGACCTGACGCTGACCGGGCGTCTGCGCCTTTGGAAATATGCCGTTGAAATTGGCGCTGATCGGCCTTGGTTTGGGGCCGGATTCAAATCGTTCTGGACCGACAAGCTCACTCTCGACATCCTTGTACTTCACCAGCACTGGGGCGAAAGAAACACTACGCGTGCGATGACATCCAATGCGCATAACGGATATTTAGATGTCTGGCTGGAACTCGGTTTCATCGGTCTTGGGCTCTTTGTAATTTTTTGGATCTCATTCCTCGTCCGATCGGTCGCGGCCTATCGCGAGGGCCATTCTTCCGGATATTGGGCGCTTTTACTATGGTCGTTTATGACGATTTACTATATCGGCAACTCGACGGTGTTCCAGCATCTCGACTTCAGTTGGTTTAGCGTGGTGCTGGCCTTCCTTCTGGTCAGCAATTACAAGAACGACTGGCCGGCAAAGTTGAATAAAGCAAGATCCGACGCGAGTATCACCGTTGGTGAGGCTTTAGGTCCTCAGCGTGAAGCGGCGGCCGCCAGTTTGGCTCAATGATCAGCGCGGTAATAGGCTGGGCATTTGGTCTGGCCGCTATCTGTCTGGCCGGTGGCGTGCTGCTGCTCTTCTTGCCCAGAGGGGTGGAGGGGTGGAGTAAATTTAAGCGGCTGCCCGCCAAACTTGATGCAACGGACATTTGGGTTGCCGAACAGTTTTGCGCAAAGGATGCGACCGAGATTGTGCGCTTCGATGCGCTTTTCCAATATTTCTTCGGGGGCTTCATTCGTCATGCGGGGCCGCAGATGAGCTTGATCCACTATCGTGGCCTACCGAGCATCCGGGGCTTCTGGGTGGCCGGGCTTGAGGGTTTTGCTCGCACGGCACCGCTCTTCGGCGCATGGCTGTATGCTGGGCGTGGCGCTGCTGTGACCGATCCCTATAGCGGTGTGAGGCACGATCTGCCTGCGAAGTTGGGTCAGGCCATTCTCGCCGGCACAGATCCTGCCAGTCCACATTATTGGGGCTCGATCGCCGAGGCGCGCCAGCGGGCCGTTGAGGCGGCAGATATCGTCAGACTGCTGTGGCTGAGCCGGACGCAAATCTGGGATCAGTTTTCTGTCGAAGAGAAGCAACAGATTGTCGACTGGCTGATTGGCATCGAGGCTGTCGAGGTCCCACTCGCTAATAACTGGCTGCTTTTTCATGTGCTCGTCCGTGCCTTTCTGAAGAGCACCGGGTTTCTGCCCGAGCCCGATTATTGCGCCTATTTCGAATTTAAGGGCAACTATCTGGGGCATGGCTGGTTCAAGGATGGCCCGGACGGTCCGGTCGATTATTACAATACATGGGGCATAACCTACGACCTTTTCTGGATCGGCCTGATTGATCCACAACTCGACGCGGACTTCATCCGGTCGGCGGTCTGCGCTTCCGGAAAGCTGACGTCGCATCTAATCTCGCCTAAGGGCATTCCGATCATGGGGCGCAGTTGTTGCTATCGACTGGGCATCCCGGCGCCGATAGTTGCCGCGAGCATAGTCGATCCCGAAGCGATGAGTCCGGGATTGGCGCGCCATGCGCTCGATATGACCTGGCGCTATTTTTGCGGCCATCGAGTATTGAGGGACGGCACGATGACGATGGGTTATTTGGAAGAAGACCCTCGGCTCGTCGATTTGTACAGCGGCCCCGGCAGTGCACATTGGGGTCTTCGCTCGTTGACGCTGGCCTATATGCTGCCCCCGGAACACGTCTTCTGGACAGCGCCGTCTGAGCCCTTGCCGATAGAGCAGCGAGATTTCGACCTGAATTTGTCCGAACTTGGATGGCGAATTACCGGATCTAAGGCGGATGGTAACATCGTTGTAACGATCCCCGCGAATTCGGCTGACCATATCCCAGCGACGCCATATTCTCTCGTCCACCGGCTAAAGGAGTTCATTACACACAAGCCATGGCGTCCGGGCAACCAGAAGGTGAAATATAGACTTTCCCACTATCCTGCTCAGCGGCCATTTGCAGGTTGTTTCGATTGAGCTGGACACCCGCAAAAACCCTGGCGGATTTGAGTCATTCGTGATTCATTGATTGGGTAGCCATTGGAGGTGATGAGCCATGGACCCCAAGTCGCTTCTCAGCCTGAACGATCATCTTGAGATGCTGAGTCGCCATGGCGATCCGCTTGAGGTTCTGGAACGGACCGTGGATTTCGAGTATTTCCGGGCGTGGCTGGTCGAAGGGCTTGGCTATGGCGATGGCAGCAAAGGCGGGCGCCCACCATTCGATCCGGTGATGATGTTCAAGGCTCTGATCCTGCAGGCGCAGCATAATCTGTCAGACGCTCGGATGGAGTTCATGATCCGCGACCGATCAAGTTGGACACCTCGAAGAACCGCTGGATTTGGGCCTAGGGTCGACGGTGCGGATTGAGGCGGCGTGGGAGGAGTGACGTTGCAGCGTATTTGTCGGTGATTTCGATATTGCCGTTGCCGCAGGGGCCGGGTCCATCTTCGGTGGCCCTTGGTTCACATCAAACAGGCGCAGTTCGCCCCTCTAGAGCATAATCCGATCTAACGGAATCGAGGGGGTTCCCTTGGGCGAGAAAGTCTGATTCACCATGTCAGCTGGACGAGGAGGCCAGCCTGGCATGACGAAGTCTATCTCAGAAGATCTGCGCTCACGGGTAATTTCTGCGGTTGATGGCGGTATGTCTCGACGCGCTGCAGCGGCGCGTTTTGGCGTTGCGGCGGCGAGCGCGGTCCGCTGGGTTCGCGACTGGCGAGAGACCGGATCGACGCGGGCAAAGCCCCAGGGCGGTGACATGCGATCGCAGCGGATTGCCGCCTATCGCGACGTCATACTTGGTGCGATCGAGCAGCAGGTGGACATCACATTGGTTGAATTGGTCGAGATGCTTCGATCGGAGCATGAAGCGGTGTTTGCGCCGAGCACCATCTGGCGCTTCCTCGACCGTCACTCGATGACCGTCAAAAAAAACGGCGCACGCCAGCGAGCAGGAACGGCCCGACGTTCTCGCGCGGCGACGCGCATGGTTCAAGGCGCAGCCTGACCTTGACCCCGAACGATTGGTGTTCATCGACGAGACTGGCGCTTCAACGAAGATGGCCCGCCTGCGGGGACGGGCAAGGCGCGGTATGCGTTGCCGGTCTCCAATCCCGCATGGTCATTGGAAAACCACCACCTTCACCGGCGCGCTCCGTTTGACCGGCATGACCGCGCCCATGGTCTTGGACGGCCCAATGACGGGCGAATGGTTTGCGGCCTATGCCCAGCAAGTTCTGGCACCAACGCTGCGACCGGGCGACATCGTCATTCTCGACAATCTGCCAGCGCACAAAAGCATGGCCGCGCGCGAGGGGATCGAAGCAACGGGCGCACGCATGCTGTTCCTTCCGCCATATAGTCCCGATTTCAATCCGATCGAAAATGCCTTTTCCAAGCTTAAGGCCATCCTCCGAAAAGCCGCAGCACGGACCGTTCCACAGCTATGGGATGCTATCCGCGACGCTTTACCGCGCTTCACTCCGGAAGAATGCGCCAATTATTTCACTGCCACAGGATATGAGCCAGAATGATCGGATTCTGCTCTAGCCAGGCCAAGCGCTGGAAGTTATAGGCCAAGTTCGCCATGCCGAATGGTGGCGCGGGCGATGCCGATAGTGCGCACGACGAGCCCTATCCGGTGCTTTTGCCCGGCGAACACATGCTCGACCCGGGCGCGGATCTTGGAACGCCGGGTATTGGCCTTGGCGATCCGCTCAGGCAACGGTCGCCGCGGCTTGCGTCTCTGGTGAATGTGGCTGGTGAACATGCCACTGGTCAGGAACGCCTCGTTCTTCTTGGATCGATAGGCGGTATCAGCCCAGACGCCTGCGCCTCATCGCATCCAGTGATGCATCGACCTCGCCAAAGAAGCGTACCTCGCCATCGCGCCCACCATCGGCGATGGCAATGGCATTGCGCGCCTTTGCAACATCGATTCCGATGAAAACTTCTGTAGGATGTTCCACGGTTCGTCCTCCTCGTGTGAGGATAGGCTCGGCCCACCCGAGCAACCCTCGGAGCACCAGTGTAGGGCGAACCAACATCTTTCACGAAACGGACATACCGTCTTATGAGACCTGTGCGCGGGTGGTTATAGATCCTTGAAACACTTTGCCTTTATCGATTTTGGATTGCGATCGGGCTGCGTCGTCGCCGCTCTGATCAGAGTAGTGGGAGGTTTCACGCCCTGGCTGCGA
>NZ_JAHRGM010000039.1 GCF_019097845.1 Sphingobium sp. AS12
CGTCGTAATTGTCGCTCGACGGTTGCTCCTCGCAACAGCAAATGGTAGCCAGAATTCACCAACCGGCGCGGCCACCTATCGGCCATCAAAATTGACGCCGACCGGACACCGTAATCGTCGCGCTACATAGCCTTTCGACTCGGTGCCAAAAGTTGGTGTAGCGCGACAGCTTCGCCGAGCTAGGTCGCTGTCCAAAACGCCCGCGTTGCGTGCGATTTAATCCCCATTTTCAAAATCTGAGCGCCCGTGCGCCACGGAGGACTGCGTTCACATGGAAATCCACAATAGCAGTATGATCGGCAGCCCGCTTCCGACAGCAATGCGCCCGCTCAACTTCGATACCGTGATCGGGCATGACGCGGCCATTGCTCAGCTTTCGGCGATGACCAGATCGCAGACCATGAGCCATGTTATTTTTGCTGGTCCTTCCGGCGTCGGCAAGACCACGCTCGCCCGCATTCACGCAAAGAATCTAAATTGTGTCGAGCAGTCGGGCGCAGTGCCCTGCGGCCAATGCGCGAGCTGCCGGTCGATTGACGAGGGCAGTAGGCACCGGGCCTATCATGAGCTTAATGCTGCTGGCCGCGATGGCAGCAAGGAGGAGCTGAGCGACTTCTTACAACATGACATTAGCGTCGTTCCGCCCGGCTATCGCCATCATGTCGTTTTCATTGACGAGGCCCAGCGTCTCTCCACATATTCGCAAGATTTACTGCTGAAATCGCTTGAAGAGCAGCGCGGCAAGACGATTTTCATCTTCGCCTTAATCGATGAAGGACCGCTTTCCGAGGCATTCCAGGCTCGTTGTCGGATCATTCGCCTGCATCCGCCAACGGTTGAGCAACGGCTGCTCGCGCTCCAGCGGGCATGCTTCGAAGCGAAGATTGGTGCTGAACAGGACGCGTTGGTGTTAATTGCTGAGCGCTCCTCCAGCATCAGGCGTGCGCTCAGCAGGCTTGAACAGGTCCGTGACGCTACTGAGGATGGGGATAGAATCAGCGTCGAACTGGCCCGCACAACGCTGTTTCGTGAGGAGTCGGATGCAACGATCGCCCTTCTTAAGTCTGCGCTTGTCGGCGACGCTGCAAGCGCGACGGTTGCGATCGATCAGATGGGATCCGACCCATCCGCCGCGATTTCCTCGATCCAGCGCCTTTTAACGCTGATCAAGGTGACGCAAATCGGCCCGCATTTCGGGCACCCATCTCGCGCTGAGATGCTGCTGTACGACCATGCCGCAATCGTCGCGCTAGTCGATGCGATTGTACGCACGGCCAAGAACCTCAATCACTCAACCTACTCCTTCTACGACATGCTGATTGAGCACTGGAGTTTCACGCCGCCGCCAACATCCGAATCGCTCAGGCTGCACGCGCTGCGCTTTGTCGACCTGTGCGCGGCGACCGGCTCATGCAACGAACCAGCACGAAGATTAGGCCTGCTTCCGACGATCAGCGAGCCCTATCGTTCGTCTCGCCTCCGTCGGCCACGAGCCAGCCGGTGCCGGGCTCGGTCTACAGCAGCGCAACCGGATCAATTTCTATCATCGGCTCAAGCTGCCCAGGTCTATGAGGCGGCAACCTTCCTGGTTCAGGAATTTGGCATAGCGCTCAATGCGGCATTGAAGATCGATTTCATTGAGTTTGGGATCGCGTCCGAGGAATCAGCAGCATCGTTGCTGAGCAACCTTAGTCGCGAAATGGCGCAACGGCTGCGAGGCCGGACCGGCAGTACACATACCGGACCAGGGCTTCATCGTCTATCGCTGCTCGGGCGCGACGCCGCCGGAAATATTATCGGGTCGCTTGTTTTTCACCTCCCGGCAGGCACGGACATGGAAGGCTGGCTCAATAACTATTTTGGTCGATCTGTCCTTACCCAGCCGGGCATAAACGATCTTCCAAAGCTGGATTTTCGCGCCCCGGTCGATCCGCGTAATGCGCTCGACCGGCAATGGTCACTGCTTCGTCGCTACATATGGGCAGGCCTCGATCCCGCTCTGCTCATTCAGAACGTTCCGCTTATCGACCATCTAGCTGTTGCCAATCGGCAGCGACATCCTGCGGGCGCCGTTGAAAGAGCACGGTTGCGCTTTTCGCACAGCATCGGACGTAAAGGCCAGGCGGGCGCGGCGGCGGAAGGCATGGCTCACCTGTCCGCGTGGCATGCCGGACGATGGGATCAATTATTTACCGGCTGGGAACTTCAAGAACATCGGGAGCGGGTTCGAATGCGTGAACGCCGCTGTGAAGCCTTGACCCTATTTGAAGCGCGGCGTGCGGTAACGGGCGACCCCTTGGCACTCAGCGTGATCGATAAACTTGAACATGACGAGCGAACCAGTTGGGCAAAAGATCCGCTCAATCGGCCACGCACGCGACCTTGCTGGGCGGCTCGCTCCCCAAAATCTGGAACAGGAAATTGAAAATGAAAGCTTTACGTCACATGATTGATCGCGCCATTCGCAATGGCGCGGACCCCGCTGACACTAACCTCCCCGACGAAATTCGACGTGCAGCAGCCATCAACAACCTAAATGCAGCCTCTGCGAAGGTTCGATCTAGAGACGGTCTTAACGCGGTGGGTTTGGATGAGGACGCGAAGCTTGCACTTGCTGCGCTGAAAGAGATGAAGGACGGAGGGCAGACGCGCTTTAATAGCCATCACGGCGTATTCATGGCCATCCCACTGGATCTCCTGCATGACGCGGTAGTGGGCGTTCAGCTCCCTAACGATGACCAGGCAATCCTACGTCAACTTCGCGAGCCAATCAATGGATTGAAAGGAATAAAAGGAACAGCACCCTCAGAAGAGAGGTATATTTCTGACCGTAGGCTCGCGGCGAGGCTGCAGATGTGTACGATAAAATTAATGAGAGAGGCAGTTGAATTTCATAATAGCATACCCGGATTCGATATATGCGCTACTTCACCTGCTCTTCATCATGAATCGGAACTGCATAACAGCGATATTTCATTCACCTTTAGATTCCATATACTGTCGGAATTGTTTGATCATAGTTTAAACGGTCAACATTTTAATTGGAGCAATGTGGCCAACAAGCAGCAGCTTGTATTTTTTCATTATGTAGCGCGGGAAAAGACGTTTACGATCATCTATGGTGATACGTGCCTGAATATTAGTGTCGATCCAATGCCCGCTCCTGAGACGACGCTCGCTAACCTCGCACTTGATGCGCCTCGCCGCACCTTTGATACCGTCTCCTTGATTGAGGGGCTCGATTGGGTCTTGCGCTGGGCTGGAAACTTTGACGTTCTGCAAGAGGCGGGGGCTGTGATCAGTACAAACCATGTTCGTCCGATGTCTTTCAGTACGCCAAATATAGATCGTGAGCGGATTGCCATTCCCGCCATAGTTGCACCTACTCTGAAACGAATTCTCAGACGTCTTGGTGCCGGCGCATTCATCCGTGATGACGGCAATCATTATTTCATCGAAAAGGGCGTCTTCACGCTCGCCTTTGCAATAGCGCCGCCCTACCATAGTGATTTCCAAAATATTCACGCTCGCATTAACAAAAACGGAATATTCCTAACACTCGATGCCGTGGCAATGCTTCGGGCGTTACTGCTGATGCGCGTGATCGAAGCAGACCGCGCACGCATGGAACTGATTCCGGGTAACCCAGCTCATATCAAGTTGTCAGCTGTTCGATATCGAAATGGGAAGGAGGATCGTGCAGTAGACTATTTTCCTGTCGTAGATTTTGCAAATCCGGATGCTATAGTTAATCGAAGCGTCGAATTTGATGTCCTGCCTTGGATCGATATCCTCAGCAGCAGGGAAGCGAAAGTGATCAAAATTATCATTTCTGGCGACCGTACAGGTGTATCGATAGAGCAAGAGCATGAAGAGCGTGTCGTCCATGCACTGGCTATGATCACACCCACCCTGCCAGACGATCACGAATGGGATCGCATGCCCACGGGCGGATCTGCGTGTAACGCGTCTGGCCTCAGCAATGTCCCCGCAGTAGCCGAAAGGCTGGCAGACCTATGACAAAGGCTCTTTCGCAATCGTCTGGTGGCGGTATGTCCATATGACTGCAATTTGGCATTACACAGTCGACCGTTGAACTCGCATCCCCGGTCGGGCCCTTCGCTGTTGACGCCATCACGGAAATTCCCGGGTTTCAATCCATAATAAAGATTTGAAAACAGGCGAGCAAATTTGCGGCAGAATGCCCTCACGGGGGAGTTGCGACATGGGGACGACCTCCAGCTCGAGGATCATTTTCAGGCGGGGTTTGTAAGAACGCGAAAGGCATATCACCCGCCATATACCATCGCGTCCCGTTACCCAGATGTAGAGGAACTGGAGCGGTTCCTCGCAAGAAATCTCTGCTGTTCGTGAACCTTTCATCGCAACTGCGGTGCGAGGACAACAATGAAGGCAGACTTATATCAGCGTATCACCGACGAGATTGTCGCCGCTATCGAGGCTGGCACCGCTGAATTCCACATGCCTTGGTATAACTGTGCGAGCATTGGTTCTCCGAAGAACATTGTTACCGGTCGGCCATATCGTGGCATTAATACGCTGCTGCTTTGGGCAGAGGCTCGCCACCGCGGTTTCAAGTCAGCAAAATGGGCAACCTACCGGCAATGGATGCAATTGGGCGCGCAGGTTCGCAAGGGAGAGCGAGCAACGACCGTGTTACTATGGAAACCCGTCGAGAAGCGCATGGATCTCGACGAGGGTAATGGTCAGCCCGACCGTCAGCGGATGTTCGCGCGCGCATTCAGGGTCTTCAACATGGCGCAGGTCGATAGCTATGAGGAGGTAGCCCTTCAGCATCCTGCAATTGCACCGATTGAGCGCGCTGACGCCTTTTTCCGTGCTCAATCAGCGAATATTTGGGAGGGTAGCGACAGCGCCTTCTACGACCCTCACGCCGATATGATCTCGATGCCGTCGTTTGGCGCATTCGTATCTGCGGAGGCCTATTATTCGGTTCTAGCCCATGAGCTGACCCATTGGACGGGCGCAAAGATCCGTCTCGACCGCGACCTGTCTGGCCGTTTTGGATCTGACGCCTATGCCATGGAGGAATTGATTGCCGAGCTTGGCGCGGCGTTCACCGTAAGCCACCTCGAGCTCGCCTCCAAACCAAGAACCGATCATGCACCATATATCGCATCTTGGCTGCGCGTTCTTGGCAATGATCCTCGCGCGATTTTCACGGCCGCCAGTCGGGCTCAGGCTGCGGCTGATTATCTGATCGGTGCGGAGCAGAACAAAGTTGGAAGGCACGAATTCAGATCGGATGGCTTGCTCCCAGCTTTGGAACAGGCGGTATGAGCACCAGTTCCAACCGATATCGGTTGTCAAAATCCAAGATCGCTGCGTTCGAACATTGCCCACGGCGATTATGGCTCCAAATTCATCACCGCGAGGTCGGTCATTTTGATTCTGACACACTCGCCCGATTTCGGATCGGACATGAGGTTGGCCGCCTGGCAACGGTGGCCATGCCGGACGGGGTTCTGGTCGAACCCGAACCCGATATGAAGGCAGCGATTGATCGCACGACGCAGCTAATTGCCCACGACGCGAGCCACCCAATCTTTGAGGCAACATTCCAGCATCAGGATGTTTTGGTACGTGTCGACATCCTAGAACCTGATGGTCTGGGCGGCTGGCACGCGATCGAAGTCAAAGCTTCCACGCGGCTGAAAAAATATCAACTCGCCGACATTGCTACCCAGATATGGGTGATGCGCAGCTGCGGTCTCACTATTTCACGGGCAACCATTCGTCACCTTGCTAGGCCGCTGAATTGGAAACGACCCGATTTTAATGCGGTATGCTTTGCTGATACCGACGTGACTCGACGAATAGAGAGCCATCTCGCCAGCCGCGAGGAAATCGCAGCAAGCGCTCGCGCAGCGATCAGAGGATCAGAAGTCTCGCGCGAAATTGGTACTCATTGTGTGCAGCCATTCGCCTGCGAATTTATAGGCTACTGTGCAAGGGCGTCCCAGGTGCCGCCCTAAATGAGCATAAACGTTGGGTGTACAGCTCAATGGCGTGCGCCCCGCTAGAAGGTTGACGTTTAACTGGAAAAATGAATGGCTTGCACCTAACATTCCCCATGTCTTAACCGGTTGGGTGACATACACGTCAAATCAACACCCATCGTTCGACCGGAAGACGGTTTATGGCGCTCACTGCCTACCAAGCCAAATATTTAGCGTATGACCTGACCAAGCAGGCTCCGCCAGGAGCAGCAGACCAGCTGTCGATGTCGCTGTTCGATGCGTCGGTCGATCTCAACCCGCACCAAATCGAAGCCGCGATGTTCGCGCTGCAATCGCCGCTGGCGGAAGGTGCGATACTGGCTGATGAGGTTGGCCTCGGTAAGACTATCGAAGCTGGCATTGTGCTCTGCCAGAAATGGGCGGAGCGCAAACGGCGGCTGGTCATCATCTGCCCAGCGTCGATCCGCCAACAATGGGCGAACGAGCTTTCTGAGAAGTTTAACCTTCCAGCTGTCGTCATCGATGCCAAAACCCATCGCGCTATGCGTCGCGAAGGCCACGCCCTGCCACTGGAGCAGAAGGCAGTAGTAGTCCTATCGTACCACTATGCCGCCAAGCTGCAGGACGAGCTGCGGCATGTCGCCTGGGACCTAGTTGTCATCGACGAAGCCCACAAGCTCCGTAACGCATATCGGCCGAGCAATCGCATTGGTCAGGCGCTGCGCTGGGGGACCGAAGGGCGCAAGAAGCTCCTGCTCACGGCTACACCGCTACAGAACAGCTTGATGGAGCTATACGGGCTGACCTCGTTCATCGACGAAAACATCTTCGGTGACCCCAACGCTTTCCGCGCCAAATATGTGACCGCTGGTGGTGACCTTCCGGGGCTGCGCCAGCGGCTGGCGACCTTCTGCAAGCGCACCTTGCGCAAGCAGGTTCTTGAATATGTCCGCTATACCCAGCGTCGCGCCGTCACCCAGCCGTTCTGCCCGACAGACGCCGAACAAGCGCTGTACGACGCCATTTCCAAATTCCTGCAGCGTGAAGACAGCTATGCCATCCCGGCACGGCAGCGCCACCTGACCGTCCTGATCCTGCGCAAGTTGCTGGCGTCATCCTCACACGCCATTGCGGGCACCCTAGCCACGCTGGGCCAGCGGCTGGTCGATTTGCGCGATGGGGGCGAACCAGACAACAACTGGACCGACGAAATCATCACCGCAGAGGAGATCGAGGAGGAACTGCTTGACGAATGGCTAGCCGATGAAGACGAGGCCAACGCATCGTCCGCCGTCATCGAACCCGGCCGTCTGCGTTCCGAGATCGACGAGCTTGCCGCGCTCGCTGCGATGGCGAACGCTATCGGCACCGACACAAAGTCCAAAGCGCTGCTAACCGCGCTCGACATCGGATTTGCCGAGCAGGCGCGCATGGGCGCGGGCCGCAAAGCGCTAATTTTCACCGAATCCCGCCGCACCCAGGACTACCTCTACGCCTTTCTCGAATCCCACGGCTATGCCGGGCAGATTGTCACCTTCAGCGGAACCAACAACGGGCCGCGCACCGCCGAAATTTACGAACGCTGGGCCAAGGACAATGCCGACAGTGGCCGAGCGACCGGTTCGCGCGCTATCGACCTGCGCAGCGCGCTGATCGACGAGTTCCGTGACAGAGCCTCGATCATGATCGCCACCGAGGCCGCCGCCGAGGGCGTCAACCTGCAGTTCTGCTCCCAGGTCATCAATTACGACCTGCCCTGGAATCCCCAACGGATCGAACAGCGCATTGGTCGCTGCCACCGCTATGGGCAGACCCACGACGTTATCGTCATCAACTTCCTGAACGAGCGCAATGACGCCGATCAGCGCGTTCATGCCCTGCTGACCGAGAAGTTTAACCTTTTTAACGGGGTGTTGGGCGCGTCCGATGATGTTCTGGGCTCAATCGAATCCGGTGTAGATTTCGAAAAGCGTATTCTGGCAATCTACCAGGACTGCCGCACGCCGGACGAGATCGCCGCGGCGTTCGATGCCCTGCAGGCCGAGTTGGACGAGCAGATCAAATCCCGAATGGACGATACCCGCAAGGCATTGCTGGAGCACTTTGACGAGGACGTTCACGCCCGGCTGCGGCTTCGGCTGGAAAACGCCCGTCAGCAGCTTGACCGGTTTGGCTGCGCCTTTTGGGACCTCACCGAATTTGTGCTTCAGGACCGCGCCAGCTTCGATGAGGAAGCGCTGACCTTCGACCTCACCGCACCGCCCGCGCCCGCGATCCACAGGGGCCGCTACCACCTGATTTCGCGCAACGCAGCCGGGCAGCGTCCGGTGGGCGATCATGGCTACTTCCTCTATCGCCTGTCGCACCCGCTTGGCGAATCCGTGATCGAGCAAGCTAAGGCGGGCGCAACGCCGGTTGCCGAGTTGCGCTTTGACATTTCATCGCATCCCGGAAGGGTGGCGATTGTCGAAGCCTTAAAAGGGCGCAGCGGTTGGCTGACCTTGCGGCGATTGACCGTGACCGCTTTCGAGACTGAGGAATACCTGCTATTCTCGGCGACTGATGATGCAGGACGGTCGATTGACCAAGAAGCCTGCACCAAGCTGTTCGGCGTTGTCGCGACCGTTCACGATACTGCTGCCGTCCCGAAAGACATCGCGACCCGGCTGGACGCCGAAGCCGATCAGCATATCCGCGCCGCGCTTAACCGATCGCTGGAGGCAAACAACCAACATTTCGCCGTGGCGCGTGAACGGCTAGAGCAATGGGCAGAGGACAAAATCTTCGCTGCCGAAAAGGCGCTGAAGGACACCAAGGAGCAGATCAAGGCGCTCCGCCGCGAATCCCGCCATGCCACCACGCTGGAAGAGGAAAGCGGCTTTCAGACACGCCTTCAGGACCTGGAACGTCGCCAGCGCAAGCAGCGGCAGGACATCTTTACCCAGGAAGACGAGATTGCTGACAAGCGCGACGATCTGATCGCGGGCCTGCAAAAGCGCCTTCAGCACGGGCAGTCGAGCGAAACCTTGTTCACGATCCGCTGGTCCGTCGTATAGGACCATAACGCATAACCAAATCCGGGGCATACCAACCGACATGAGCAGTTTTGACGCGCTGGTTTCCAAGCTTCGCGAAATTTTCCAGATCGACCGGCCGGAGCTGGATTTCGGGGTTTACCGCATCCTCAATGCCCGCGCGGGCGAGATCGAGACGTACCTCAGCACCCGCCTGAAGGCGCAGGTTGCCGACGCTTTCACCGCCGGTGCCGCCGCCAACACTGATGCCCTGGCCAAGGAGCTGACCGACAAGATCGCCCAATATGAGGCCGACGGCGTCATACCGGACAGCGTGCCTGCCGTGCAGAAGCTTCGCGAAGCAATCGCCGCCGCGTCCACCGGCGCGTCGGAGCATGAAAATCAGGTCTTCTCCCACCTGCTGACCTTCTTCTCGCGCTATTACGACAAGGGCGATTTCATCAGCCAGCGCCGGTACAAGGGCGACACCTATGCCATTCCCTATTCCGGGGAAGAGGTGGTGCTGCACTGGGCCAATAAGGACCAGTATTACACCAAGTCGGGCGAGGCGTTCAGCAACTACGGCTTCAAGCTGGAGGACGGACGCACCGTCCAGTTCCGGCTGGTCGCGGCGGACACCGCCAAGGACAACCGGAAAGACAACGACAAGGAACGCCGCTTCGTCCTGGCCGAAGAGCGCACCGTCACCCGGATCGACGAGGACGGCGACGAGTACGAAGAAACCATCGTCCCGATCAGCGAAGAAGACAGCAATCTGGTCATCCGCTTCGATTACAAGGCGATGCCCAAGGGATCGAAGCAGGATGCGTTGGTTGACCAGGCCGTGCTGGCCGTGCTGGCCGACGAGACCGTCAAGGCCCGCTGGCTGGCGCTGACCGAGCGCGCGCCGACCGACAAGAACCCGCAACGCACGCTGCTGGAAAAGTGCCTGGCCAACTACACCCAGAAGAACACCGCCGACTACTTCATCCACAAGAATTTGGGCGGGTTCCTGCGGCAGGAGCTGGATTTCTACATCAAGAACGAGGTGATGAACCTCGACGACGTGCAGAACGCGCCGGCGTTCGGCGCGATCGAGAAGAACCTGCGCATGATCCAGTGCCTGCGCGCCATCGCGCTGCACCTGATCACGTTCCTCGCCAGCATCGAGGATTTCCAGAAGAAGTTGTGGCTGAAGAAGAAGTTCGTCGTCGCCGCGCATTATTGCGTGACGCTCGACCGGGTGCCGGAAGAGCTCTACCCGGCGATTGCCGCCAATCCCAAGCAGTGGGCACGGTGGCACGACTTGGGGATGCGGGAAAGTGCGCAACCGGGCGGCGTCGATGATCTGAAGGCGTCACCTTACCTGATGGCCGATACGGCGCTGTTTGACACAGCCTTCCGCGCCGACCTTCTGAAGGCCATTCCCGATATAGATGCCAGCACAGACGGACTTCTCGTCCATGGAGACAACTTCCAGGGACTTATGCTGTTGCAGGATCGCTATCGTGAAAAGGTGAAGTGCATCTACATTGATCCCCCGTACAACACAGGATCAGACGGGTTCGCCTACAAGGACGGCTACTCCCACAGCAGCTGGCTCTCCATGATCGATGATCGGGTGCCGCTCAGCCGTCACTTGATGAGTGAGAATTCCAGCTTTTTCAGTTCGATTGACGATGGTGAAAGCCATCGCCTGAAGAGCAAGCTGGAAGACATATTTGGACGCGATAAGCTTCTGGCCGATATCGTGTGGCAAAAGCGCTATGCGCCTGATGCCCGTACAAGTGTCAGCGACGCGCATGAATACATTCTGTCGTTCGTGACAAACCCTGAACAATTCAAATTATCGCGGAACAAGCTTCCCCTGGGGGAGGCCCAGACAAAGCAATTCAAAAACCCGGACAATGACCCTCGTGGCCCTTGGAAGGCTGACAACTTTACAGCCCAAGGTTTTCGCCCCAATCAAATGTACCCAATTACTGTCCCTTCTGGGCGTCTTGCGTATCCGCCGACCGGCCGTTGCTGGGGTTATGTTGAATCAGTATTCAGGGCGTTTGAGGCCGACAATCGCATGTATTATGGCCAATCTGGCGATGGCGCACCAGCGATCAAGCGCTTCCTTAAGGACATGGACGGAATGGTCCCATGGACTTGGTGGAGCCATCAGGATGTTGGGCATTCTCAGGACGGCTTGAAAGAGCTCATGAAGCTCTTTGGCAAGGACGCCGAGGCACTCACCAACTTCACCGCAAAGCCCCCATCCCTCATTGGTCGCATCATTCATATTGCGACGGATGAAACGTCGTTGGTCGCCGATTATTTTGCGGGTTCGGGCACGACCGGACAAGCGGTCATTGCCACGAATCGGTCCGATGGGGGCAAACGCAAATATCTGCTCATCGACCAAAACGACTACTTCTCAACAGTACTTCAGCCCCGCATTCAAAAGGTTGTGTTCTCCGCTGATTGGCGGGATGGAAAGCCCATCGCCGCCCACACTGGCATCAGCCACGCCTTCAAAGTCATCAAGGTCGAAAGCTACGAGGATTCGCTCAACAACTTGAACCTGCGGCGCGACGAGCGCCAAGGTGCGTTGCTTGACGCCATGAGCGACCAGGCGCGCGACGATTATCTGATGCGCTACATGCTCGACATCGAAGCGCGCGGTTCGCTGTTGTCGGTGGAGGATTTCCGCAAGCCGTTCGACTATATGCTGAACATCGCAGTGGACAGCGCGGGCGCCTATGAGCCGCGCAAGGTTGATCTGGTCGAGACCTTCAACTACCTGATCGGCCTCACCGTCCGCCATATCGACATTCAGCTCAAGCAGGGCTTCGTCACGGTCGAAGGCACCTTGCCCAGTGGCGAGAAAACGCTGATCCTGTGGCGCGATTGCGATGTGCTCGATTACGACGGTCTGACCCGACTGTGCGATAAGCTAGCGATCAACCCGGCGGACAGCGAATACGAGGTTGTCTACCTTAACGGAGACCACAACATACCCTCCGTACTGACCACCAGCGAGGCCGAGGGCGAAGTCACCAAGGTGCTGAAGTTGCGCCAGATCGAGCCTGCCTTTCTCTCTGCCATGTTCGACGTGGCCGACGTTTGATGGCACGCGTCCCCCGTGTGAAACGCACCTTCCATCAGGAACTGGTGCTCAACCGCTGGATGCTCAGCCATTTCAAGGGCGGTTCGCTCGCCGCCCTTAAGGAACGGCTGGGCGAAGACCGGCACGAAGGCATCGACGACGACGGCCAGACCCGCTTCTTCCACGAACTGACCCGCAACCTGTTCAACATGGACCGGATCAGCGAGGGCGAGCTGCGCCGCTATGACCTGAACATCGTGCGCCACTGGCAGGCCATCACCCACCGCCGCAACGCCGCCGATGGCGTGATCCTGACGCTCAAATACTTCCAGTACCTCTCGCTGCTGTTCTCGGAAATCTACCTCGACTGGTATTTCAACCGCCCCCAGCAACTGCTTGACGGCTTGAACGAACAGATGGCGGCATACCGGCTGGAACCCGGCGCGGAAGCCTTCCGCAACTACACGGCGGACGACCTCAACAAGCTGGCCTTCTGGAACGCGACCGGCAGCGGTAAGACGCTACTGCTCCACGTCAACATCCACCAGTACCTGCACTATTTCCAGGCTGGCAAAGCAAACGTCTGGCCCGACCGGATCATCCTGCTGACGCCGAACGAAGGCCTGTCGCGCCAGCATCTGGAAGAATTCCGCCTTTCCGGCATCAATGCCCACTTGTTCGACAAGAACCAGTCCGACAGCCTCTACAACGGCTGGATCGACGTTATCGAAGTGACTAAGCTCGCCGAGGAGATGGGCGACAAGACCGTCGCCACCGGCGCGTTCGAGGGCAACAACCTTGTGCTGGTCGATGAAGGGCATCGTGGCGCGGGCACGGCTGGCGGCGTGTGGATGGCACGGCGCGCGGCACTAGTGCGCGGCGGCTTTGCCTTCGAATATAGCGCCACCTTCAGCCAGTCGGTGGCCAAGGGTGCGACCGTCGAAAAGGCCGAGCAGGACATCCTGAAGGCCAAGGCCAAGCGCATCTTCGACACCACCTACGCACGGCTGGACGCCAGCCAGCAAGCCCAGATCGCGCTGACCTCCGCCGAACATGCCCGCGCCCGGATCGAAGGCGTGCGCGAGGCTTATGCCAAGGCCGTGCTGATCGACTACAGCTACAAGTACTTCTACGCCGATGGCTACGGCAAGGAATCGCTGATCTTGAACCTGGACGATGCCGGGTACGACCAGCATGGCGCGCTTTACTTCACCGCCTGCCTGCTCAGCTTCTACCAGCAGCTATGGCTATGGGACACGCACCGCGACCGCATCGCCGAATTCAACATCGAAAAGCCGTTGTGGGTGTTCGTCGGCAACACCGTGTCCGGTGAAGACGGTGACGTCCTGGCCGTGCTCAAATTCCTGGCCTCGTTCCTCAACGACGACGCGCAGGCGATCGAATGGATTTCCGACCTGATCGCGGACAAGGCGCGCCTGCTCGATCCCAAGGGCAACGACGTGTTCGCAGGCCGCTTCGCCCCGCTCATGCAGCGCGATGCCGAAACCATTTACGCCGACATCCTGCGCCGCCTGTTCAACGCCGAAGCGCGCCAGCGGCTCAAGCTGGTCAACCTCAAGGGCAGCAAGGGCGAGCTGGCCCTGCGCGTCGGCAATGCGCCGCACTTCGGCGTCATCAACATCGGCGACGATGCCGGGTTCTTTAAAACCGCCGAGGATGTCGAGGCATTCGACACGGAAACCGACGACTTCGGTGGAGGTCTGTTCGGCACGATCAATCTGGAAGGTAGCAAGCTCAACGTCCTGATCGGCTCACGCAAGTTCACCGAAGGCTGGTCAAGCTGGCGCGTCTCGACCATGGGCCTTCTGAACATGGGGCAAGGTGAAGGCTCCCAGATCATCCAGCTGTTCGGGCGCGGCGTGCGCTTGAAAGGCAAGGGCATGTCGCTCAGGCGTTCGCTCCCGCACGAGCGACCCAAGGGCGTTCATCTTGAACGATTGGAAACGCTCAACATCTTCGGCGTGCGCGCCAACTACATGGCAGCCTTCAAGGACTACCTGAAGGAAGAGGGCATCACGCCCAGCGACGAAATCATCGCGCTCGATTTTCCGACTAAGTCCAACCTGCCCGCCGGTAAGCGGCTCAAGACGCTCAAGCTGAAGGACGGGTACAAGGACAACCAGATCAAGGGATTCAAGCGCACGCACTTCCCGTGGCTGTACGAGGTACCAGAAGATTTCGTCGGCAAGATCAAGCTTCCGACCGCCACGCTCGACCTCTATCCCAGGATCGCGGCGCTGAGCACGAGGGACAACAACGCGGCCAAGGTTGCCCCCGATGCGCGCCACAAGGGCAAGCTGTGAAGCGCCCCGGGTTTTCAGGAGGCAGTTTTCATTTGGCTATGCAGCCATATCGAGGTTCTCGAGGGCTGCATAGTAATTGTCTTCGGCCTCAGCGGGCGGGATGTGCCCGATAGGGCCGAAGAGC
>NZ_JAHRGM010000040.1 GCF_019097845.1 Sphingobium sp. AS12
CTCGACGATGCCCTGCGCCGCCTTTCGCCCAAATCCGAGATGGCCAAGGCCATTGCCTATGGTCGCAAGCGCTGGGTCGCTCTGACGCGCTTTCTCGATGATGGACGTCTGGAAATCGATAACAACAGTAAGCGCTGTTTCCCACCCACCTTGTGCGATGTGGTGATTAGGGCAGACGTTGGTCGGTATGGAAGCCCACAGCCTTACGAGCGCACTGGACACCCACACTGGAGTTGGTCTGGAGCCTGTTCGCCGCCCTGAGGTGCTCCGCAGCATGGCAGGTCGGCGACGGATCTGGACGCTGGAGCAGAAGCTGGCGATAGTCGGGGAGATGGCGCGTTGCGGCAACATCGCCGAGTTCTCCCGCCAGCACGATATTCGCACGTCGTTGCTCTACACTTGGCGCCGGGAGCTGCGCTATGTGTTGGAAGCAGGTCGGGCCACCAGCCATGCGGAGCCGATGTTCGTGCCTGTCATGGCCGACAGTCCCAAGCCATTGTCGAGCGATGTCGCAATAGAGGTTGAGGTGGGAGGCGCCGTCGTTCGGATTGGAGGTACGGCTAAGGCCGATCTGGTGGCAGCAGTGATCCAGGCGTTGCAGGTACAGCGGTGATCGGGATCGGTCCGGGCACGCGGGTCATGGTGGCGACGCGCCCGGTGGATTTCCGCAAAGGGCCTGATGCCCTGGCGGCGCTGGTGAGCGCAGATTATGGCGGCGATGCCTTTTCCGGCGTGATCTATGTCTTTCGGGCCAAGCGTGCCGATCGGATCAAGCTGATCTGGTGGGACGGGACCGGGCTGTGCCTGATGGCGAAGCGTCTGGAGCAAGGCAGCTTCAAGTGGCCTGGCATCCAGGACGGCGTGATGCGTCTTTCCGCCGCCCAGCTAGGCGCGCTTCTGGAGGGATTGGACTGGCGCCGGGTTCATGGCGGCCGTCGACCGCAGGCCCCGCAAATTGCCGGTTGACGGGGCTTTGCCTCACTGATTCATTGTTACCATGCTCATGCAAGCGGACCTGCCAGAAGACATCGACGCGCTTCGCGCGCTCGTCCTGGAGCAGTCCCGGATGCTGGCGGAGGAGCGGGCCGCATCTGAGGTCAGGCTGACAGAACTGGTCGTTGCCAAGGGCGAGGCGGACGCCGAGATCGAGCGCCTTCAGTCGATTATCGATGCCTTCATGCGGCATCGTTTCGGTCGCCGGTCTGAGCAACTCGATGCCGATCAGCTCCAGCTGGGACTGGAGGATGTCGAGATCGCCCTTGGACATGCCCGTGCTGCAAGAGATGCTGTTGCACCGCGTTCCCGCAGCGATCAGCCCCGTAAAACCAACCGCGGCTCCTTGCCCGCGCATCTCGAGCGGATCGAACAGATTGTCGATATTGAGGAGAAGGTCTGCCCTTGCTGCAGCGGGGCGCTTCATCAGATCGGCGAAGATGTTGCCGAGCGGCTAGACGTCGTTCCCACGACCTTCCGCGTGCTGGTGACACGACGCCCGCGTTATGGCTGTCGCTCCTGTGAGGGCGCGATCGTCCAGGCTCCTGCTGCGGCGCGGATAGTCGAAGGCGGGATCCCGACCGAAGCGCTGATCGCCCAGGTGCTGGTATCGAAGTATGCCGATCATGTTCCTTTATACCGACAGGCTCAGATCTACGCCCGGCAGGATATCAAGCTCGATCGCTCCACCCTGGCGGACTGGGTCGGTCGGGCAGCATGGTATTTGCGGCCATTGCGGGACCGTACCCTTGAGGAGTTGCGCCGATCAGAGCGGCTGTTCGCCGACGAGACCACTGCGCCGGTGCTTGACCCGGGGCGCGGAAGGACGAAGACTGGCCAGCTATGGGCCTATGCCCGCGATGATCGGCCATGGGGTGGCGTAGGTCCGCCGATGGTCGCCTATGTCTATGCGGCAGACCGGAAAGCCGAACGGCCCGACACCCATCTCGGAGATTTTGCAGGCATCCTGCAAGTCGACGGCTATGGCGGATACACAGCGCTTGCCAAACGCCGCGGACAGCAACTCAGCCTCGCCTTCTGTTGGTCACATGTCCGGCGCAAATTCTATGATCTTGCCGCCAGTTCCCCGGTCGCGACCGAGATCCTGCGTCGGATCGCCATGCTCTATGCCATCGAGGATGAGGTGCGCGGCTACTCTGCTGAACAGCGCCGCATCCAGCGCGTCGAATGCAGCCGCATCATCGTCGCGGATCTCAGGCTCTATCTGGACGCCCGGCTCCGCCAGATCAGCGCCAAGAGCAAGCTGGCCGAAGCCATCCGCTATGCGACAACGCGCTGGGACGGCCTCGTTCGCTTCATCGACGATGGTCGGATCGAACTCGACACCAACACCGTCGAGCGATCAATCCGCCCCTTGGCTTTGAATCGAAAGAATGCCCTCTTCGCCGGTTCCGACGAGGGCGGCGATAACTGGGCGGTCATCGCCACGCTCATCGAAAACTGCAAGCTGGGCGGCATCAATCCGCATGACTGGCTGAACCAGACGCTGACCGCGCTCGCCAACGGCTACCCGGCCAATCGCGTTCATGAACTCATGCCCTGGATCTACGTGGGCTGAGAACAGCGCTTACTAACAACATAGCCGAGCGCGCCATGCGCTGCGTGGCCCTGGGTCGCAAAAACTGGTTGTTCGCAGGTTCAAAAGCAGGCGGCGATCGCGCCGCTGCCATCTATTCCGTCATCGAGAGCGCCAAACTCAATGGCCTCGAACCACAGACCTATATCGCCGACGTCATCGCCAGGATCGCTGGCAACTGGCCTGCTACCCGCTGGGATGAGCTCATGCCGTGGAACTGGCGGACCGATCAGCAACCGATCGCCGCAGCCGCCTGATCTGCGGTCTCCAAGCCCCGCTTACAGTTCCGACGCCGCTCCACCTGTACAAGCGCTCCGCCATCACCGCGACCGCTCGTACGAGGCTCGTTTGACTGCTCGATGTCCATGCTCCCGCCTCCTTAAAGGCTGCGAGCTTTCCTATTTCGGTGATGCCGACAAGGCCACGTTCCGTCGGCGCTTACATCCGACAGGCCATCACTGACCGAATATCGCGACCTCCGCCAGACCAATGCCCACACTGCGGTGGGAACCTATCAGTCACGCATTTCAAACTTCTGCCAAAGTAGTGCTAGTCGGCACCGACTACCTTCGCAAAGCCATTAACCATTTTGTCGTAGGTGAAAGCTTCTGACCGCTCCTTGGCTCGTGCCTTTGCTGTGATCAGTCGGCCATCATCGCTCAGAAAGCTCGCAATTCCCTCTGACCAGGCGACGGGATCGGTGGCGGGAAGAACGAGCCCCGCAGCTTCTCCTGTGTTAGAGGTAATTGTTTCGATCTGCTCGGGCGCGTCGCTTACGATACACGGCAGTCCTGCCGCCAGCGCTTCGAGAAGGGCATTGCTCTGCCCTTCAAACAGCGAGGGCTGGGCGAACACATCGGCTGCCGCGAGAAGATGCGGGACATCAGTTCGCGAGATCGCACCGAGCACCGTAACCCGCTCTTGAAGCTTAAGGCGGGCTATCTGCGCAATGATCTCATCAAGCAGTTCGCCCTGGCCTGCTATCGCAAGCCGGACGTCGGCAGGTACAGTGACCATGGCATCGATCAGTACTGGATAGTTTTTCTGGGCATCAAGTCGCCCCACGGCAACGATCAACTTGCCCTTAACGGTCAAGCCGAAATGGGAGCGCGCTTCTTCTTGGTTCTTATCCGACCGCCGCCAACCTTTGAGGCCATTATATACGACATGAATCCGCCGCTTTAGCCACCGCGGGTAAGGTTTGCACGACCTGCCTACGCTTTTCGAAACCGCCACAACCTCTGTATAAAGGCCAGCCCATGCGGCAAGAATGTCTAGCCACCGCATCATCGCGCCATAGGTGTCGGCGGGAACGCGGTGCGATACTATACGTTGCCGCACACCGCAGTTTTGTGCGATCAGACTTCCCAGCACCATCGCTAGCGGCAGGAAACATACAACTGCTTCAGGCCTTTCCATGCGCATGACGCCTCGCAAGCGCCATATGATCTTGATAAAATCTCCGGGCGAACGCGGCGGTCGGTCGAGCAGGCACTCGTAAGTATGGTCGACGTTGTTCATTTCTTTGCGATAGTAGAGAAATATCCCTCGGCAAGACCAGCCTGCCTCTTCAAGGCCAGCCGCCAGCCGGAGAGCGGCCATGGGAGCGCCTGAAGGCGCGGTCATCGTCGTTATGACAAGGGCTCTGCCGCCGCTCACGTTTCGCCTTAGCTCCTGCCGAAAATCAAATGGATTGGGGGAAGGAAATGATGAATACGATGGCGAAAGTCCAGCTCGATATATCGGTTTATCATTGAAGCATGGCAAGTATCGAATTCAGCTTACTCATATCGGCCGGCAAGCATTGGGAGGCATCTTCACGACGGAAAACACCGCAATCCCACAGGATGAGGTCTTTGCCAGCATTGGTCTGGTGATAATAGTAAAAGGCCGCATTATTGAGCATGGCGCCTACGGTCGATAGAGAGCCTATGCCATCCATCCAACCAATTACTACGCAGGCAGCCTTACCTTTGCAAATCTCCCATGCGGCAATCGCATAGGAGCCGGCTTCCTGGCCAACGGTCATGTCCATGAAGAATGCTCGGCCCGATTTGGACACCCGGTGCACCCTATTGCCTTTGACGGTGCTGGCTTCCCGAGTACCAGCGCCATCATCACCGTCCAATCTCAGATAAGCAAGCTTCGTTTCGACTGCATCGCTCAGTTCCGGCTTGGCGTTATGAATCGCCGAGATGCCGGCGAGTTTCAGGATAAAAGGTTCTGGAGCGCCGCCGACAGTCCGGCGCCATGCTGCTTTTCGTCCCCAGCTACCTCGCCAGCGGAAGAACAGATGCGTGTTGACCTCAACGATCTTGTCCATCTCCGCGCTCCACAGCGGAACCACCCAGTCTGTGTGATAATGCGTGGCTTCCCCTACCCGTTGATCGACCGAACCATCCATCGCTTGCGCAGCCAACTTACGAGCTCGGCCCCACGCATCCGCCGAAGGTGTGTGCGCCATAGCTCCATTGCATGTGAAGGTGAACTGGCATCCGGTGGAGCGCTCGGATCCTTGAAACACTACGCCACAGATTGTTGTTGGAAAGACTGGATGTCGTACTCGGTTGAGCACGACCTGGATCACTGACTTTTGCCCCACTGGATCATCGCCGGCCTCGTAAAATGCGGCGGCAGCAAGGCAATCCAACGCTCTTGCACGGTCGACTTGGCTGCCTGAGAATTCGAAGGAAGGTGCCGCGGGGTTTGGTGCGGTCGAAAACGGCACCTTGGCGTTGATTCTGCGCGCGGTTTCGCGCGGCAGGTCGGTGTAAACAACATTGTCCGCCTCGGGCGGGGGTAGGTGAGATTGCTCCATCGACTTTTCCTGGCTGGCCAAGTTGGGAGAAGCACCGGTATAGGCATAACCATGGCGTTTAGCCAAAAACAGCCCCCCACCAAGAACAAGCAACAAGAGAACCGCTGCAGTGGCCGTCCAGAGCCTTCTGGATCGCAGCATTTCAGTTTTTTTCAAAGTTTTGAAGCCCTATGCCACTGCAGGTAGCTGACAACCCTTCCTGCCCCTGTATCGAGTGCAATAGCTTTGAAAGTCTTGCTTTACAACTGCTGCACCGCAGCATTTTTGCGCTATGCTGGCGACGTCCTTGCCTGGTACACGTCGAAGGTACAGAAAATGTTGTCGCTTCGGCACTGATTGCAACCGTCGGTAAGCACTCGACTGGTTCAAATCCGTCCAATTTGCCAAGCATTTTCAATATCTATTGCTCTAGGCGATCTAGGCTCTACAAGGCACGGGCAATAGAACAGCTGCTCTTATACCAAAGGGGGGATTGGGCGATGCATTGGATAAAGTGGATGGCATGCTTCGCATGCGCGACATCGGTTACCGCGCACGCTCAGGGTGTTTCGGACGGCAGAGGGACGATCCCGGCGAGTATTGGCGTCAGGGATAAGATGTTCAATGGATACGAGCCCATTGGCGGTCGGATTGGCAGCTTCTTTCTCTTCCCGGAATTAAGGCTAGAGGGCGAAGCGACAGACAATGTACTGGCGACCGAAACCAATCAGCAAGACGACGTGTCACTGAACATCCGCCCGGTTGTTAGCCTGACGACTGCTGATGGCGCAGAACGCATTTCGGTCAGTGGTTTCTACGATCGCAGTATCCATGCCGATTTTGACGGTGAAGACACGGACCAATTTGGTAGCCGTTTCTTCTGGCGCTCGGCTCATATTTCAGAATCCCATACAGAGATTGAGCTGGTTGGCGAGCGCCACGTCATCGGCCGCGAGAGCGTGGCAAATGTCGATGAGGCGAACTCGCCAATCCATAACGGGCGTTTCACCGCCCGTGTCCGATACAAGCAGGTGTTGAACCGACTTTCGTTGGAAGTCGAGGCGAGGGGGTACCGCGCTGACTTTGCCGACGCCTTGGATGCAAATGGCAATGTCCTCGATCAGGATTTCCGTGACTATACCGTTCTCGGCGGCATAATAAAAGGCCGGTATTTGTGGCGCGAGAGCATCTCGCTTGTAGGTTTCGTTGCTGTCGAGAAGCTCGACTACGATCTAGGTATCGGCGATCCAAGTTTTGATCCGCTTAGCACCGTAGACCGTGACTCGGTGCGCTGGCAGGTCGAAGGCGGTGTCGGATTTTTCGCACAAAACGGTCTCTATGGCGATGTGACAGTGGGCTATCTGGAGCGCACCTTCAATGCTCAGCCGATACAGCTCAACAATATCGGCGGCTTCTCATTCACCGCAGACCTGCTTTGGAATGTCAATCCGATTACCACACTGCGGCTGACAGCAGGCAGCGAATTTATCGAAGCTGCCTCGCGGACGCTTGCCGGATATCGTAGCACGTCAGCTACCTTGGAAGTGCAAAGGGCGATCATGCCCAATCTCGTGGCAACTCCGTCACTTCGTGTTTCTCATCTGAATCCGATCGGCCCGGCATTCGACCGCACCGAGTATAGCGGCAATATCCGCTTGGACTATGTGATGAACCGGCGCTGGAGCTTCTTCAGCCAGTATCGCCATTCGGGCCGTAACTCAAATGATGTCCAGTTTGCCTATAATGGCAACTGGTTCAATCTCGGTACCCGCATCCGCTTCTGATCTTGGGATCGAAGTATCGCGCCTGGCACGATCGTGCCGCGACTGGCATCAACTGCTCGAAATGTGTGCGCTGTTCGACACGCTCGAGATTGGCTGCGACAATGGCGACCGACCCACACGACGCAGCGGGGCTGGCGCAACTGGCTCGGACGGGCTTCTACAAGGAGGTACATGTCAAATCGTAGGCGGCGCATGGCGTGCGAAGCGTAATCACCGCGCGCATCTTCCCGAATGACCCCGCAGTCATACGCCTCGTCGGCGCGCTGATGCTGGAGCAGAATGATGAGTGGGCAGTATCGCGCCGCTACATGACGCTGGAAACAATCGGCTCGGTGAGCCATCACCCAATCGTCAGCCTGCCAGCTCTGGCCGCCTGACCCGAACCCGATCCTGCCGTGGATCGACGGTTCCTAAACCACCCCGTGGGACACGATCTGCCTTGGGGACGGCCCGCCGCCGTGACCGTCGCGCTCGGCTGCGGCGATCCTCAATTGCCAGCACCTCAAACAGCTCGCCACCCGCTTCGCGAGAATGCCGACGTAAAGTTTCGACTTTTAGAGGCAAATGCGCTGCAGTAATGCCCAATAGAACCAGCAAGGTTTCCTGCAGCACATGTCCACTCGAAACGAGTGCCTTGCACAGGGCGAGGCTGATCAGGAAGATCAGGCTAGCCTGGAAAATGTCTTTCCTGCGCAGAAAAGGCAGTGATATGATCGCCAGAAAATAGGTCGCATAGGCTAACAAGAAGGTGCTGATTTCCTTTGGGAATAACCGTCCGCCAATGTCGCCTAAGGTGCCGATCGTGCCGGCACATGCGGCAACCACAACCATTGCCAACATTATCCGGCTAAAAAAGACCACGGATTTCGGTGTGGAAAACATTCAAGAACCTTTCCGGCTCATTGGTCACAGATGGCGCCAATCCGATAACAACTGACCAAAGCGAAAAAAAACGCTTCCCGGATCCGCGAAAGCCCGACCGCTTTAAGGTCAATGTCCTTTAATTTTCGTTAACCCGGAAATCTCACGGAAGTAGTGCATCGGGGCTCTGAATCTTAGATAATTCTTTTGCGACAAAGGTTTACCGAACAGCAGAGGAGTTCCACGATGCCGACAGAGTGTAGCGCAAAATCATTTGAGTTTGCACGCGTAGAATCGCGGGTGGGTGTAGACATGGGCATTGATTGCTGATTCTATGGGCTTTCCCAAGAGGAGAGCCGGACGTGGCGCATCGTTCGATTGGTCAAGAGCGGTTTGGTTTCGGCGGAAGGGCAAGGTCATCATCATCGCTCGACGCCCTTGTCACGCTGATCGATTGGAGCGCGGTCACGGCGCTTCTCGATCCGCTTTATCCGGCCACTAAGGGCGAACCCGCCTGGCCGCCGCTGGCAATGTTCAAAGCCCTGCTTTTGTCGATCTGGTACGACCTGTCCGACGTGAAGCTGGCCGAGGCGCTCGACGATCGAGCCTCCTTCCGCCGCTTCTGTGGGTTCTCCGCAAACGAAGGGACGCCCGAGCGCACCGCCTTCGTCAGGTATCGCCGGCTGCTGGTCGCGCAGAAGCTGGACGGCTCGAAAAACGTCAGGATTTTGCGCTGTCATGGAAGCGCTGGCGTGGGACGGCCTGACTGGCCGCCTTGTGGGCTTGTTTCCCTGGTTTTGCGGGCTGATCTGCTCCTTGGTGGACCGTTTCGGTATCAAGCAGACGCAGTTCGGCCTTCGAGCCATGCGAGGCGCTGGAAATTATAGATCAGGTTGGCCATGCCGATCTTGATCCTGGCTCGGGCGATACCGATGGTGCGGACGACCAGCCCCATGCGGTGCTTTTGCCCGGCAAAGACATGTTCGACGGCAGCGCGGACCTTTGGCCTTGGTATATTTGATCGACCAGCGCGCATCGCGGTCTTTCTGCCGGACCTTGGCGGGCGTCCAGTCCTGGGGAATACGACCCTCCTTGATGGCGGTCTTCTCCTCCTGGGTGTTGCGCTGCTTGGGCGCGGGCACGACGGTGGCGTCGATGATCTGCCCGCCCATGGCCAGATAGCCTCGATCCTTGAGCGCGGCATCGAAGCGCGCGAATAGCCGGTCGATCGCCTTGGCCTTTACCAGCCGTTCGCGGAACAACCAGACCGTGGTGGCATCGGGCACGGTGCCCTCCAGCCCGACGCCCAGGAAGCGCTGGAACGAAAGCCGGTCCTTGATCTGGAACTCCGTCGCCTCGTCGGACAGCGAATACAGCGCCTGCAGAACGAGGATCTTGAACATGAGCAACGGATCGAACGGCGGGCGCCCGCCCTTATTGCGGGGTCCGCGTCGCAATGCGGCCACCAGCGGTCCCCGGAATAGCTCGAAATCCACCACAGCCGATAGCCGTTCCAACGGATCACCCGCCGCGCTCAGCGCCTCGTAACGGTCCGAAAGATCAAAAAAACCAGGCTGCCCTGCCATCACCGCCTCCGCTCGTCGCGAAAGCCAATGAATCATGCAGCGGAGCTAATCACCAGCGGTTTTTCGAGGCGTCCAGCTGGACACCCGCAATAACCCTAAAGCCAGCAAAATCCCATCTAACAATTTCAATTACTTGGCGTTCGAAAGTTCAAGAAATCTGAGGTATTTGCGGATATCCAGCTGAGGAGATCATCCACAGACGTCAGTCCATCTTTTTGGCTTACAGCAAAAGCCAATCGCCATTGATGTCGCCGTGAACGCCTTGAAGCGTTGCAAGCAGAACATCTTCCGACCCGCAATTGGCATAGACCTGAGTGCCTTCAGCTGCATCGATAGTCCTTAGCGACACCTTATTTTCCTTATAACCCATTGCGCTGATGTCGAAATGGTCGACGCCTACTTCAAAGTCGGTGATGATATCACCGCCCTCAGCTTGGCCGTATTTGAATATGTCAGCGCCTTTGCCGCCTTCGATGATGTCGGCTCCGCCGGCGCCGCGGATGATGTCACCGCCGTCACCGCCTTTTATCATATTGGCAATGGCGTTGCCTTGAACCGAAATGCCATGGTTGTTTTTGACGGTGGCGTTCTCGACATTGGCCTCTATAATATAGCTGTCACTATAGATTAGCGCTGTGTCGATGCCTCCGTCTGCCAATTCGATAATGTGATCGCCGGGGCCTTTGATGAAGTAGCCATCATCGCCCTCGCCGCCCATCATGATGCTATCACCCTTGCCAAACAAGCGGTCGATGCCATCCGAACCCTCGGCAAGGTGCTGGGAGTTTACATTGACCGTACCGCCACCCGAAAAACTGGCGGCATGTGCTTCTTCAATTGCGCCGAAAGCGAAATCTTCTGGTTTCAGTGTTACCGGCGTCTGGTCCAGAATTTCAAGGTAGCGACCGTCGCCAAAATGTATGATGCATCCGTCCCCCGATTTTACTGTGGCAGCCTTTAACTCGGCAAAAGAGGCGAAAGGATTGCCTGCAATTAGGATCACGTCACCGTCAGCAAAATCGGCGACGCGCGTTGCTTTGTCCTGTGCCGAAACGAGAAAGGTGTCTCTTCCTTGGCCGCCAATCAGTAGGTCATATCCACCGCCGCCCGCGAGAACATCATCGCCACTGCCTCCCTTGATGACATTGTCGAGCACGTTACCTTGCAGTGTTGTCCCCTTGTTGGATAGCGCGAACAGATTTTCGACATTGTCAGCAAGCTTTACGTACGGACCGTTTCCTAAAATTGTGTCTATGCCGCTGTCGAGAGCTTCCTTCACCTTACCGATATCGGAGCCGTTTATTCGGTAAGTATCGTCGCCAAGACCGCCTTCCATGATTCTGGCCGTGCCCTTGAGGAGATTGGCTCCATCGGTGCCGTAGCCGTCCTTGACGACCGAAGTGTAGGCATCGCTCTCGTCCCAGCGGGGAGAATGTTGATTGATCGGCAACTCGATAAGTTGTTCAAGGGCGCTTTTTTCGAATAATGCTGCCTGCCCTGCAGTTTTGGTATTTAGGTTAGCCCCGATCAGAGAGCCAATACTGGCATAGGCGACGTCGTTGTTATTCTCAAATACAACCGAATCAGTGGACTCATATACATGAATAATGTTGTAGTCACGAGTAATATAGTTATCTTTAACCACAATATTTTTTGAAATTTTTGGCGATTCAACATTTGGATAGCCGGTCGCGACATTTACCACGGTGTAATAGCGTTCGGTCGCTTCCAGATAGTTGCCATATGCGATCGAGTCATGCGCTCCGAGGAAGTTCAGAGGACGCTTGCCCACGTCTTCAATACGGTTTTTCGTGACAGTTACATATTTAGCTTCAAACGCCTCGGTGCCTTCGCGCATCGGTATGTCTGGGTCGGACCAGCCACCGATTGAAATCCCGTCCGCAGCAGTGTCGTGAATATAGTTGTCACGGATGTCGATGTACATCGACCCGCCCTTTGCGAAAATCGCCGCACTCGTACCGATGTTGCCACTGACATCATTGCCGATGATGGCACCGTTAGTAACGGCGAAGAAGTCTATCGACTCGTCATAACCGTCTGTAACAACATTGTTCTGGACTAGAATGTTCTCGCCACCGTTAATCTTGATGCCATCTTGGCGAACGCCATCAATCAAGTTGTTCTTTACGACGATATTGCGGACCATGTCTTGAAAATCAAATCCGTTCTGGCTAAACTGAATGCCGTTCTTGCCGCCAGACACCCAGAACCCATCAATGATGATGTTTTCAGCGCCACCGCCGCTGACTGTCGCGATTGATTTGTCGGCAGATATGATATGCGCTTTTTGCGGGCCGTCGGCAGACACCAGCCAGATCGGAGCATCTTCTGTTCCGCTCACATCACGCGGAATTTTCACGCTCTCGAAATACATACCCTCGCGCACCATTATCATGGTGCCTGGCGTGGCCCAATTCAACGCCATCTGAATTGTATCAATTGGACTGCCAATACTGCCGTCGCCGAAAGGCTCGGCGTCGTCATCTACCCAAATAAAATTAGTAGGTTTTACAGAATTCATAGTTTCAAGCAGGCTGTTGTCGTAAGTAGAATTCATTTTGCGCCCCTTTGTGATTAGATTTCGATTTGCGTTAATAAATTAAGGGCACTTTTCCGGGAAAATGTTGTATTATGACTGCATCAAACTAGTTAACGTCATTTTGACCATGTGATTACTTACTCATATAAAATTCAATGTATTATCAATCAATATTGATCTTATTTTAACTATACTTTGGACCTCGGCGTCAGCGCCTATGGCGCAGATCAAGGGGTTGAGATTTAAAGAGGGTTTGCCGCCTGGCATGCTGATAACGAGGTCGTGTCCCACGGGGTGGTGTAGGAAGGTTTTCCTGAGAAGGGTGGCCACCGTCGATCTTCTGGTAGGGTTCGGATGCGAACTCGAACCTGGAGAAGAAGACGATGACCGACGACAGAATGGAGTATATGATCCGGGACCGGCTGAACTGGATGCGGTTTCTGGGTTTTGCGCTGGGTGACCGCACCCCCGACGAGAACACCATCCGGCACTTCCGCAACCGGATGACGGAGACCGGGACGCTCAAGCGGGTGATGAAGGCCTTCGACTGGCAACTACACAAGAAGGGCTACAACCCCATGTCGGGTCAGATCATCGATGCCAGCCTGGCGCCAGCGCCCAAGCAGCGCAACACCGATGACGAACGGCAGGCCATTAAGGATGGAAAGTCGGCGCAGGATATATGGCCCGATGACCCGGCCAAGGCGGCACAGAAGGACACCGATGCGCGCTGGACGCTCAAGATCGGCGGGAAGGTGCGCTACAAGGATGGCAAGCCTCTACCGATGATTGCCTTGCCGGTGTTCGGATATAAAAGCCATATCAGCATCGACCGCCTGTACGGGTTCATTCGCGCCGGGGAGGTCACATCGGCGGCCCACGCCGATGGGTGCATGTTACGCCATGTGATCGCAGAGAATAGCAGCAGCGAAGTCTGGGCCGACACAGCATACCGCTCCAGGACGAACGAAACATGGTTGGCCGATCGCATGCTGACCAGTCGTATCAACCGTCGCAAGCCCAAGAGGAAGCCGATGACCAGGGCCACCGCTCGCGCCAATGCCGCAAAGTCCGCGATCCGGGCCAGGATCGATCCTTCGACAGGCTCAGGAGTGTTCGCGCATCAGAAAAACCGGTTCGGGCTGTTCATCCGCGCCATCGGCATCAAGCGGGCCGAGGCGAAACTCACCCTGGCCAATAACTTCGATCGCCTGATCTTCCACGAACGACGCGCCGCCACAGTATGATGAGACCTGTGCGCGGGTGGGTGTAGACATGGGCATTGATTGCTGATTCTATGGGCTTTCCCAAGAGGAGAGCCGGACGTGGCGCATCGTTCGATTGGTCAAGAGCGGTTTGGTTTCGGCGGAAGGGC
>NZ_JAHRGM010000041.1 GCF_019097845.1 Sphingobium sp. AS12
ATCAAAGTCGTTCCGTAATCCGATCGCTGCACCCATGGCCATGCCCTCCAACAGGCCACCATAGATTCATACTTTTGCCGGTTTGGGAATCCTCGGCGTGAGTCAGCATCACAGCAGGTTGGTATAATCTGTTGGAAACGGGCACCTCCGTCTCGGACCCTTCCAGTGTCAGGGTGATGCTCTTTTGCCAATCGACGGTAAGCAGCTTTAATTTCGGTCGCGGAGGCCGAACTATCGAGTTCAAGCGCCGCATAAAATCCTTTTGCATCCCCCATCATTTGCTGCCCCGCAACGATCCGATATTGCAACCGTCGCGGGAAACCACCCTGACAGCAACAGAAACTTATACCCACTAATAGCTTGCCCAATGCCCCTTGGAATTGCACGGATAGTTTGCAGCTCCCAACAACCTCACTCCGTCCGCTTCATAACCCTCACCCGACCCCGCCCGGCATGAACGCCAATCCCTTCCCACATCCGTAGGAACAGCCAGTCCGGTATCGCGCCGTGAAAGGGACTGCCATCTGCCAACTATTGCGGCTTCACCAATCTGGTCGTCACCGACAAAAATATGTTCACGCAGTAACAGGGACCGATCGCCCCCTTTGGGGCAGCGCCGACACATAGAGGCGCAAAGCAGCACGACGCGCTGCCCGGTCGGCGCGGATCGCGGGAAAATGCTCCAGAAGCGCCCTTATCCGCGCTCGACATGCGGCGCGGGCTGGCCGATAGTCGGGCCACCATCTGCCCCGCCACCACGCGCGGGGTATGTTGCGCTGCATCATATTATTTCAACGCTAAGACACTTTATTTCACAAACAGGGTTGAGCCTCCCCATGGGCAGAGGCATATAGACGGTCGAAAGCCGAGGAGTCGCATGGCGGCGATCCAGCGTCTCCTCCGTTCAATTCCAAGCGGGACAAGCCCGCGTGAGAGGTTAGGCGAATGACGGCGCTGGCGGACGCGAACATCAAGGAAGTCGATACGTTCATCCGGGAGGCGCTGGAGGCAGCGTTGGAGCGGGGCGCCTTGCCCGGCGAGCGCGAAGGGCTGGACGAGCAGGGCATAGCCGCTGCCGCCGCCTTCCTGGGCCGCACCGCCAACGGGCGCAAGCCGGGCGACGCCGCGATCATGGTCGAAACGCTGGGCGAAGGCGCGAACGGTCGCTACATGCGGATCGCGATCGTCAATGACGACATGCCGTTCCTGGTCGACAGCATCGCCAACACGCTGGCCGCCGCCGACATCACGATCCACCGCCTGCTGCACCCTGTCCTGTCGGTGACGCGCCATGCCGACGGGTCGCTGGCCACGATCCTGGACGATGACGCGCCGGGCGCGCGTCGTGAATCGATGATCTATATCGAGGCTGACCGGGCCGATGCCAAGGTGCGCCGGGGGCTGGAAAAGGCGCTGCGCGATACGCTGACCGACGTGCGGGCAGCGGTGGCCGACTGGGCGCCGATGCAGGCGGCGATGGCGGCGGACGCCGACGCGGTGCCGGATGAGGAAGGCGCGGCGCTGCTGCGCTGGTTCCTGGCGCGCCATTTCACCCAGACCGGGCATGAGCTGTGCAATCGCGACGGCACCACCCAGTCGCGGCTGGGCATCTGCACGCTGCGCGACAAGACGCTGATCGCGCCCGCATCGCTGGAGGCGGCGTTCGTCTGGTTCGAGGAAGGCAAGCGCACGCCGCTGATCATCAAGTCCAGCCGCCTCTCGCGCATCCATCGCCATGTCCTGCTCGACCTGATCATCATCCCCGTGCGCGAAGGGCGCGAGGTGAAGGCGCTGTCGATCCATGCCGGCATGTGGACCAGTTCGGGCCTGTCGGCAACGCCGGACAAGGTGCCGTTGCTGCGATCGACGCTGTCGAACCTGATGGACAAGTTCGGCTTCGACCCGGCGGGCCATGCGGGCAAGACGCTGGCCCATGCGCTGACCGCCCTGCCCCATGACATCACCATCGGTTTCGATCGCGAGACGCTGGAGCGGCTGGCGCTGACCTTCATGTCGCTGACCGACCGGCCCCGGCCCAAACTGGCGCTGGCGACCAGCGCGCTGGCGCGCCATCTTTACGCCTTCGTCTGGCTACCACGCGACGAATTGTCGACCGCGCGCCGGGTGGCGGTGCAGGACATGCTGTCGGAAGCGGCCAATGGCCCCGTGCTCAGCTGGTCGATCGCGCTGGAGGAAGGTGGCCTTGCGCTGCTGCGCATCACGCTCGACCTGCGCGAAGGCGGTGTGGTGCCGGACGATGCGGCGCTGGACCATCAGCTCAAGCAAATGGTGCGTGGCTGGCTGCCCGCTGTCGAGGAAGCGCTGACCCAGACCGAAGAGCCGGGCCGGGCCGCTGCGCTGGCGCAGCGTTATGCCGGGGGCTTCCCGGCAGCTTATCGCAATGGTGCGGGTCCAGCCGAAGCCGCGATCGACATTCGCATGATCCATGGCCTTGCGGGGGCGGGCGACAAATCGATCCGCATCTATCGCAACCCGGAGGACAGCGCCGAACGGCTGCGGCTCAAACTCTACAGTCATGTGACGATTGCCCTGTCAGAGGTGGTCCCGGCGTTCGAGAATTTCGGTTTCCGCGTGATCGAGGAGATGACGACGGCGATCGACGGCGGCGCGCTGGGTCATGTCCAGCGTTTCGTGCTGGAACTGCCCGCTGGCGGCGATGCGCAGGGCGTGGTTGCCCGCGCCGACATCGTCACCGAAGCGATCGCGCAGGTGCTGGAAGGCCGGGCGGAAAATGACCGGTTCAACGAACTGATCGTTACCGCCGGGCTGACCCCGCGATCGGTGGTGCTGTTCCGCGCTCTGTTCCGCTATCTGCGCCAGACCGGCATGGCCTACGGCATGGCGACCTTTGCCGAAACGCTGCGCCGGGCGCAGGGGGTTGCGATCAATCTGATCACTTTGTTCGAGGCGCTGCACGATCCCGCTGCGCGCGATGGCGCCGACGCACGGGTGGCCGAGGCGCAGGCCGCGATCGACGCGGGGCTGGAAGCGGTGACCGCGATTGACGAGGACCGAGTGCTGCGTCTGTTGCGCGCGGTCATCAGCGCGACGCTGCGCACCAATTTCTTCAGCAAGGCGGCGGTCGAGGCGCTGGCGTTCAAGCTGGACAGTGCGCAGGTGCCGGGCCTGCCCGCGCCGCTGCCATGGCGCGAAATCTGGGTCTATAGCCCGCGTGTCGAGGGCATCCATCTGCGCGCTGGCCCCGTGGCGCGCGGCGGGCTGCGCTGGTCCGACCGGCGCGACGATTTCCGCACCGAAATATTGGGCCTGATGAAGGCGCAGCGGGTCAAGAATGCCGTCATCGTCCCGACCGGGGCCAAGGGCGGCTTCTATCCCAAGCAATTGCCAAGCCCCCAGGTCGATCGCGACGCCTGGCTGGCGGAAGGCACCGAAAGCTACCGCATCTTCATCCGCGCGCTGCTGTCGGTCACCGACAATATCGTCAACGATCATGTGAAGCATCCCGCGCAAGTCGTGGTGCGCGACGGCGACGATCCCTATTTCGTGGTTGCCGCCGACAAGGGGACCGCGACCTTCAGCGACGTCGCCAATGCTATCGCGCTCGATCGCAAATTCTGGCTGGGTGACGCTTTCGCCAGCGGCGGGTCCAATGGTTACGACCATAAGGCGATGGGCATCACCGCGCGTGGCGCATGGATTTCGGTGCAGCGCCACTTTGCCGAAATGGGCGTCGATGTGCAGAGCGAACCGGTCAGCGTCGTTGGCTGCGGCGATATGTCGGGCGACGTGTTCGGCAACGGGATGCTGCTCAGCAAGGCGATCAAGCTGGTCGCCGCGTTCGACCATCGCCACATCTTCTTCGACCCCGCGCCCGATCCGGCGAAGAGCTGGGAAGAACGCAACCGGATGTTCCAGCTGCCCCGGTCGAGCTGGGACGATTATGACAAGGCGCTGATCTCCAAGGGTGGCGGCGTATTTTCCCGTGCGCTCAAGAGCATCCCGTTAACCCCGGAAATCCAGGCGATATTGGGCGTCACCGATGCGGAAATGGAGCCGACCGCGCTCATTTCCGCGATCCTCAAAGCCCCTGCTGACCTGCTCTGGTTCGGCGGCATCGGCACCTATGTGAAGGCGGCGGCGCAGAGCCATGGCGATGTCGGTGACCCGGCCAATGACCGGCTGCGCGTCAATGCCGAGCAGCTGCGCGTCAAGGTGATTGGCGAAGGCGCCAATCTGGGCACGACACAGGCGGGGCGCATCGCCTTTTCGCTGCGTGGCGGGCGGATCAACACCGACTTTATCGACAATAGCGCGGGCGTCGATTGTTCGGATAATGAGGTCAATATTAAGATCGCCCTCAACAAGGAGATGGCCGAGGGCCGCCTGCCGTTCGAGGAGCGCAACGCCCTGCTGGAAAGCATGACCGATGCGGTCGGCGCCATCGTGCTGGAGGATAACCGATTGCAGGCGCTGGGCCTGTCGATTGCCGAGAGCGGCGGCGCGGCGGATCTGGCAAGCTATGTGCGGCTGATCGAGACGTTCGAGGAAAGCGGGCGACTGGACCGGCAGGTTGAAGGACTGGCGGCTAATGACCAGTTGCTGCGACGCGGACAGGATGGTCAGGGGCTGACCCGGCCGGAACTGGCCGTGCTACTGTCCACCGCCAAGCTGACCTTGCAGGACGCGATCGAGCAAGGCGACCTCGCCAGCGACGACAGCATGACCGGCGAATTGATGGCCGCCTTCCCCGCTGCGATGCAGGAAAAGGAAGCCGACGCGATCGCTGCCCATGCCCTGCGCAAGGAAATTATCGCCACCAAGGTCGCCAACCGCATCGTCAACCGGCTGGGCCTGATCCATCCGTTCGAACTGGTGGAGGAGGAAGGCTGTTCGCTGGGCGACATGGCCAGCGCCTTCCTGATCGCCGAGCGGCTCTATGACATTGGCACGTTGTGGGCGGATATCGACGCCGCCGACATGGCGGAAAGCGCGCGGCTTGCCCTGTTCGGCGATATTGCCGGCGGGATGCGGGCGCAGATTGCCGATATCTTGCGCAGCCAGCCGGCAGGCACGCTGCCCAGCGCAGGGCTGGCGGCGCTGACCCAGGGCGTCGGATCACTGGCGGCGCAAGTCGATGATCTGCTGACCAACGAGGCGCAGCGCCGCACCAATGCGGTGACGGACAGGCTGCTGGCGCTTGGCGCGCCAGATGCGCTGGCGCGACGGACGGCGGGGCTGTTCAAGCTGGACGGTGCTGTCGGAATCGCGGCCCTGGCTGGAAAGATGGGCGTGGACGAAATCGCGCTGACCCGCGCCTTCACCCATCTGGGCGAAGCGGTGGGCATCGACTGGGTCCAGTCCGCCGCCGCGCGCATGGAACCGACCGACCCGTGGGAACGGCTGCTGATTTCGGGCGTCGCCCGCGACATGCAACAGGTCAGGCTCGACTTCCTGGCGCAGGGGAAAGGCAAGGATATTTCGGCGCATGTCGAAGAGTGGCTGATCCAGCGCGGACCCCGCATTCGCCAGTTCCGCACCCTGGTGCAGCGCGCCAAGGCGGCGGCAACGCCCAATGTCGCCATGCTGGCGGAGATTGCGGGCCAGGCACGCGGGCTGCTGGGGCGCTAAATATGCCCATGACGGGAGGCGCGGAAGGTGGAAACCTTCTCCGCCTCCCCATGTCAGGGTGATTCGGTGATGTTCAGGAAAACTGGCTGGGGCGGCAGGAGCCGCAACCGAGTTTTCTATCCCCAGCAAAACTGCGAAATCGGGGCAATCAATCAGTGCCAACAAGGCAAGCTTTGTAGCAGACGATTGGGCCACCTCGTCAACCGTTAAGACTCTCCATGCCAGCAAATGTGATATTGCTCAGACAGGCCGGACATTGTCCACAACTGGTACTTTCCTGCCGTTCACGCGGACTCTGGCAAATGGCCGCTGTCGTCAGAGGCATAGGTGAAGACGTAGGTTGCTCGGACAGTTGACGCCTCACCTCGCACCTTACCTTGACCGTTTTATAACGTCGCTCTTTTGCTCGCCTGGGTGTGCATACATTAGGTGAACCGTACCGATCGCTACGCTTCATAGCGGACATATCAACGGCTGTGTTGAGGACGCTGCTCAAGAAATTAGACCACGTTCCTGCTATCATAGTCTCCATATGTCGTGGCCATATAGCACCTCCTGCCGGATGCGCGGTCCCTTGATCAGACCCGACATCATCGGCAATGCTGTGGGCGATGATACCTCCGATAACCTCGACGCTGATCGCAAACGCCGTCCAGACCAAGAATATGGTCACGGCGGGCTATGCCTACTGGCAGCAAGGCCGGGTGAGCGATCTTGCGATTGACACGGACATGGCGCTGATCATCGCCGCCGTCAAAGGCAGTGCCAGACACCCGTATGAGGTTACGATTGCCTTCACTGATCTGGATGGCGAAGACAAAGAACCCTTGATCGAATGCACCTGCCCGGTCGGCTTCGATTGCAAGCATGGTGCCGCCGTGCTGTTTGCCGCACAAGCACGCGCTGCGTCAGACGCTGACGGACCATCGGGTGCGGTGCAGCCTCGGATAGTGCCGAACGCGGCTTCAAAGCCGCTTCCACTGCCCGCGCCCTTGCAGCAATGGTTGAGCGAAATCCAGGCCGAAGCAACCGTGCGCGCACGCGGCACTGTGGATCTGGCCTACGTCTTTTCGCCACGCGCCCTGCACGACGGCAAAAGCCGCAAGGGCAAGGCTTTGCCAATATCGGGACAGATTCTACCGCAGCGTCTGGCTATTGCGGCCTCGATAATGAGGCAGAGCGGCAGCGGCCAGACCGGATGGCAGCAACCCAATGCCTATCAGTTGCGCAGCGGACAGATGCCACTGGATCCGGTCGATGAATGGTTGGTGCGCCGGATGGATCCTTATACCGGCGACCTCGACACGCACACCTCGCCCAAAGGGCTTGCGGGAAGCGATTGGGTCGAAAAGGCGATCGCGACCGGCCGGGCACGCTGGCGAAAGGCCGATGGGCCAACCCTGCATTGGGGCGAAGACCAGACGGTGAGATGGTGCTGGACGAGCCTTACAAACGGCGAACAACGCCCATCACTGGAGGGCTTGACCGAAGGGCAACTGCTTTTCGCAACGGCACCACCCGTCATTATCGACGACGCCACCGGAACTATGCACCGCGTGACCGGCATCACCGATCCTGCGCTGGCCCAGCGCGTGTTGCTGATCCCCCCGGTGCCGCCCGATGCCGTAGCGCAATTAGCAATCCATTGGGAAAACATCGCTGGCGCTGACGTACCCGCACCAACGCTCACGGGCCTCAAGGACTTGGGCGCTATACACCCGGTCCCGGTGCTGACCTTCGTTCAAGACAAGGTCGATGCCATCATGCCGAGTCGGCGCGGCTATCAGGCATCGCCCACTTACAAGGCTGATATGGCCTGCGTGCGGATCAGCTTTGATTATGCGGGATACCGCGTGACGCCGAACGCAAATGCAGCAGAGATCATAACTAACAGCGATGCGGGCTTTATCCGTTTCAGACGCGACCTTGCGGCAGAAACCCGGGCGCTCGACCAGATGTTTGCGCATGGCCTCATCCCGTTGGATGACTTTCCAGAGCTGAAGACCAAACCGGCGCTGCAATGGGATTTTGCCCCGGTCGCGTTGGCAAAAGCCACCGATTTCGCGCTGTTCATGCACACCGCGCTGCCAACGTTGCGTACCAACGGTTGGCGCATCGAATATGGCCCCAGATGGCGGCTCACCATCACAGAGGTCGGCGGTGAGGATGTGCAGTTCGATGTCACGACATCGGGCATGGATTGGTTCGATATCAGCCTTGGTGCCCGGATTGATGGGCAAGTCGTCGATATCCTGCCCATATTGCGACAGCTACTGGCGCACTTCGGCCCGCAATTGCTGGACCAGGCTGGGGACAGTATCACCATCGCGATTCGCCCGGGCAAGCTGGCGCAATTGCCTATCGAACAGATCAGGCCGGTGCTGGCGATGCTGCTCGAGCTGGCCCTCCACGATCGTGAGGCATCAGGAAAATTGCGCCTGCCGCGTAGCGATATCGCCGTGCTGGCCGATCTCGAAGCGGCGAGCGCAGGCCGCATTGGCTGGCGCGGCAGTGATGACTTGCGCAAACTTGCCCGCGCCCTCGCCCGCATCGATCTGCAGCCGACCGTAACGCCGACGAGCTTTAAAGCAGAGCTCCGCCCCTATCAGCAGCACGGTCTGGACTGGCTGCAAGTGCTCCACAGCGCTGGATTTGGCGGCGTGCTGGCGGACGACATGGGGCTTGGCAAGACTGTCCAGGCCCTGGCGCACATCGCTACGCTGAAAGCTGCGGGAAATCTGGAGGACCCCGCGCTGATCATCTGCCCGACGTCTGTGCTGCCCAACTGGCAGGCAGAAATTGCCCGCTTTGTTCCCGAACTGCGCAGCGTTCTCTGGCACGGCAATGACCGGCACAACCTGCATGACCAGTTCGGTGACGCCGACATCATCGTTTCGAGTTACCCCCTGTTGGTGCGCGACACCGCGCAGTTTGCCGCCCAAACGTTGTCACTCATCCTGTTTGATGAAGCCCAGACGCTCAAGAACCCCAAAACAGCTGGCTTCAAGGCGGCAAAGGCGCTGAAAGCAGGACAGATTATCGCCTTGTCGGGCACGCCGGTAGAAAACCAGCTGACCGACCTGTGGAGCTTGACCGACCTGGTCACGCCTGGCTTGCTCGGTTCACTTGACCAGTTCAAACGCGTGCTCGACCGTCCGATCTCCCGAGATGATAATCCTGCCGCCAAAGCAATGCTCCGACGCCGCCTCCGGCCCTTCATGCTGCGCCGGACCAAAGATGAAGTTGCTGGCGACCTGCCCGACAAGACGGAAATTCAAGAGTGGGTCGACCTCGAAAAGAACCAGCTGGCCGCTTACGAAAGTTTGCGCCTGCTTATGCACAAGCGGGTGCGCGACGAGATTGCCCGCGTCGGTCTGTTGCGCTCGCAGATCGTCTTCCTCGATGCCTTGCTCAAGCTGCGGCAACTGTGCTGCGATCCGCGCCTTCTACCGCAAACGAACGGCAACGGCATGGAGAAGGCCGTCGGCTCGGCAAAGCTCGCCAGGCTGATGGAGATGCTGCCGGAACTGCTGCGCGAAGGGCGACGGATCATCCTGTTCAGCCAGTTCACGTCCATGCTCGACCTGATCAAGCCCGAACTCGACGCGCTGGCCATCACTTATGTTGAAATCCGCGGTGCGACGCAGGATCGCAACACCCCTGTGCGCAAATTTCAGGCTGGCGAAGCTCACGTCATCCTCATAAGCCTCAAGGCTGGGGGAACCGGTCTGAACCTTACCGCTGCTGACACGGTGATCTTGTACGATCCCTGGTGGAATCCAGCGGTCGAAGCGCAGGCCATCGACCGTGCGCACCGGATTGGCCAAACTAGGCCCGTCTTTGTCCACCGCCTCATCGCCAAAGGCACAATCGAGGAGAAGATACTCGGCCTTCAGGACAAAAAACGAGCGCTTGCCGCTATGCTCTGGGAGGGTGACAGTGCAATCCGGGCCAAGCTGACCGAGGCCGACATCGCATACCTACTTGGGTAACGCGTGACTCGCCACTATCGAACAACGAGGTGGCGTTGCAGGCAAGGTGGGCGATAGCGCGTGATATTGCCCGTTAAGCGATCACTAAACATCTGCGGATGGCGCGCCCGTTTGCAGGATTTTAGGTATTTGCCTGTTAATCTAAATATTCTCGAAGAAACTAAGTGATTGGGAAGCGGTTGGAACACTGGTCGCCGAATGCCGCCTCGGCAGCCGCCGCGTTTGCTCCGATAGCGGAATATACAAGTCACGCTATCGCTCGGATCCCTGCGCCCGATTATGTCGGTCCGGTTCGATCATATCCGCAGACGACCTGCGGAACGGATTCAGGCAGATCATCGCGCTTCTCCTTACCAAGGCCTTACTCATTAACCTCTGGTACCAAGGCATTCCGGAGGAAGTCCTCCAAAAGGAAACGTAGCGGCGGAGGCGGACGCTACGACGGATCATCCGGCTGCCTCTCCAGCAGTGGAACCGTCTGCATAGGTCGCACGGCGGCCGGAACTGCAGCACCGGTGGTGGAAACAAGCGGCATAAAGTGTAGGCAGATGGGCGATAGCTGCGGTGGAGACCGATCTTTGGGCAAGCCATCGAAGCTGATCGTCCAGCAAGTCTGATCGATCAGGATGTTTAGCCGCTCTCAGACATATCGCCCGAGCCTCTGGGCTCGCCTGCTTCTGGGCAGGAACTGGAAGCTGGTGCTCGATCGTTCGCGTCGCGACCGACTACGGCTCGGCGACGATGACATATCCTGCATGGACCTCACCGCCGTTTCGGTCAGCAAGGCCCTGCTCTGGCATTCCGTCGAGATACGGATGAGAAACCGCCTCGAGACCCTTACAGGCCTGACCGGCGAATCCGCGCGCGGCCTCCATGAAGATCTGCGCGTCTTCGTAAATCACCATCTTTCAGACCTGATCGGCAAAGACCGGGAGAAACTGAAGGTCGTCGATGACGCCATTACCGGCATCGTCAGGTCGAGACGGCAATATCTGGCGCAGTCCGACATCAGCCGGGCGATCGCATCGGTCCCAGGGGACGCCTCGGCGGCTTTGACCCATCCGCTTTTCAGCTATGGCCACATGCCCACTGAAATGCGGTCCAGCCTGCCAGCCTCGTTCAGCATCCTGACCGACGCCAGCCAGCGTCAGCGCTATAACGACGATTTCGTTGAGTATGAGATGCAGGCCTTCGAGGGCTTCTTCAATGATCTGGGCGGCTTCCCGCTATCCGAGGAACAGCGGGAAGCCTGCATCCGGCTCGAGGACAGCAACCTGCTCGTCGCATCGGCGGGCTCAGGAAAGTCGGCGACCATGGTCGGTAAGGTGGCCTATGTCCTTGAAAAGGGGCTGCACGAGCCGGAGGAGATTCTCGTACTCGCCTTCGGCAAGCATGCCGCGGGCGAATTGAAGGAGCGCATCGCCCGCCAGCTTGGCATCCCCGCCGGAGACCTGAAATGCCGTGTCACGACCTTCCACGCGCTTGGACTCGGCATCATCAAGGAAGTTGAGGGACGACCTCCGCAGATGGTGAACTGGGTGGAGAGCGCAACAGGCGAAGCGCGCTTCCTGAACGGCATCATCGAAAAACTGGTCGAGACAGACGAGGAGTTCCGCCGGTTATGGGTGGAGATCCTCATTCTCTACCCAAAGGCGCACATTCCGCCGGCCGAGTTCAAGGATCAGGCATCTTATCGCGCCTACATGGCCGACAATAAGGGCAGAAGGCCAAAGGAGATCGGCACCTATTCTGGCGAATACGTCAAGTCACTGGAGGAGCAGACCATTGCCAACTGGCTTTGGCTGAACACTGTCGATTTCACATACGAGCGCCGGACCAAGACCCAGGACGAGGACGGAAGCGACAGATGGATCGATCCGGACTTCTACTACCCGGCCACCGATACAATCCACGAACACTTCGCTATTAATGCCGATGGAACCTCACCCTTTCCAGACTATGTGAAGCATGCCGGGCTGAAGCGCGCCGCCTATGCGCGACTGGGTGCGGACCTGTTCGAGACGACCTCGGCACAGGCGAGCGATGGGTCGCTGCTCGTCCGATTGAAGGGCGAACTCGAAAGTCGCGCAATGCCGCTGGTGGAACGACCGCTGGAGGAGGTGATGAAGGCTGTCGAACCCGTTGTTCTGAATCACTATCGCAAAATCATCGCCGTCTGCATCAAGCACATCCGCGCGAGCAACCTGACTCTCGATATTCTGCTCAAAAAGGCGAAGTCCCTTCACCATCCACAGCGCGCCGAGCGATTCGCGAGGGTAGTGTCGGCCATAACGGATGCATATACCCGAAAGCTTGAGGAGCAGCGCCGCATCGACTTCGACTCGATGATCGGGGACGCCGTCAAACTGGTTGAGACCGGCCAATATCAGTCCCCCTATTCGCTGATCCTCGTAGACGAGTTCCAGGACATATCTGATCCGCGGGCTCGGCTGATCAAGGCGCTCAAGCATCAGCGCGCCTTCACCAAGCTCTTCGCGGTCGGAGACGACTGGCAGTCCATCTATCGCTTCACCGGATCCGACATCACCTTGTTTACTGACTTCGAAACGCATTTCGGGGCATCGTGGGAAGGCCGCCTGCAACGCACATACCGCTGCAACCAGTTACTCGCCGACACTGCCGCCGCCTTCATTCAGAAAAATCCGGCGCAGATGACCAAGACGGTGAAATCGTCGCGTCCGGCGATTCCGCGCTCGATCCGGGCGATCCCGGTGAAGGTGGAAAAGACCAAGTTGAAGTTCGCGGACCCCTGCCATAGGTTGCTTGACCGTCTGGACACCTTCCTTGAGGGAATAACGGAGCAGTGGCGTAAGCACGAGGGCGATCGGCTGAAGGTTCTGGTGCTGTGGCGCTACAACCTACTGGATCCGTTCGACGGAGAACCGCCCTCATACCGGAATATCGAAGTGTCAGGCCTGTCGTTCCACCGCTCGAAGGGCCTCGAGGCGGACTACACGATCCTTCTCGATGTCAGTGAGGGCGACTATGGTGTCCCTAGCCGGATCGAGGACGACGAACTTCTCAATCTCGTCATTCCAAGGCCCGAGACATTCGAGTATGCTGAGGAGCGCCGCCTCTTCTACGTCGCCCTGACGCGTGCGAGCCGTGGCGCATTCCTGCTCTACAATGACAGGCAACCCTCCCGCTACATAGCCGAACTGTGCGGTATTGCGGGCGACGACCTCCGCTTCGAGACGGTCGATGGTGCCAGGCTGCAGCAATGCCCGAAGTGCATTACGGGAGGCTTGGTGGAGCATACCGCGGAGGATGGTGTAGTAACGATCCGCTGTAGACGCCACCCCCAATGCGGCCACGTCCGGCCGGTCGCGCCTGGGTCTTCAAAGCAAACACAACCCAATCAGATGGAGCGAAAAGCATGAAGGCCATCCTCGGCATCGCCTTGTCCCTATGCTTTTTTTCATCAGTGTATAGCGCGACGATCTGGGTGAGAGGTCAGCGACTATCAGGATGAGAACAGATTGTCGCGGCGGGTTCATGGTGCCGGGTTAGATTGTCGCTGGCAAGGGCGATTCTTCGCTCTGATTGTCGCTGAT
>NZ_JAHRGM010000042.1 GCF_019097845.1 Sphingobium sp. AS12
AAGCCGCCAGTCACAGGCAAAATGTTGTTAGCACACCCGGTTTTGCCACCAAATCCACGCCCAGCGATATCAGATACTTACCAGCTCACGTTCTCTGCGTGTTCCGCTGGCACTGTTCAACTTGGGCTTGGGATTGACCGCGAACGTTGTACCTACGCATTTGCCGTCGTGATCCTGACACCGAAAGGTCGATCTGAGAAGGCTGGCTGCATTTGCTCAGCCCGACATTCTGCGCATTCCTACAGTCATTATTTGGTGCTGGTGGTCCCCAAGGCACGCATCGCCAGGGCGAGAGGAGCGTAAAGACGTCTGTCATCGGCTATCAAGCCGTTAGGACATGGGCGGTCATCGTCCCAGCCCGGGTGGTCAAGGATCGGGTACAAGCAGATACCCTCCACCGGAATACCAAGCGATCGAGCGAGGCGGACTTCATCCATTATATGTGCGAACCAAGTCGGGCGCGGATCGCCCTCTATGCCGGTCTCGGCGATGAAGATCGGGCGGCCGTAACGAGCGTATGTTTCTGCCAGAATCCGGTGGAACGGCTTGTAGAGCGCATGCGCGCCATCGATCGGCGGGCCACCATGGATCCATTGATTATTGTGATAGAAATTGACGCCGATGATATCCAGCAGATCTGGTCTACCACCGATCTGCGGCCATAGCCGCCCAGCGATCAGATCCCAAGCCTGGAACTGGGCCTGCCGATGACCCTGCGCATGGGATGCATCGGTAGGACGGGCGGGATCGGTAACGACATTGATCACAGGTTCGGCATGGACGAAGCGCGCGGTCCTATCAACCGCGCGGATCGCATCCATTGCCGCGATGGATGCCCGCGCAAGTTGGACCTTAAGCTCGTATCCGCGCGCTGTGGCGAATGGATTGAGATAAGCCGCATCGCCGCCGCCCCAAGACAAGAACGAGATTTCGTTCACCGGTGTGTAGAAACGCTGGCCGGCAGTCGAAGCCATCACGACACGCGCGGCTGCGGCGGCGAAGGCGGCGAAGCGCGTGACGAAGGCGGGCGTCCAGACATCAATATCGTCAGGCCAGCCATAATGGAGTAAATCCCAGATGACCTGTGTTCCGCTCGCCTGCGCAGCCGTCAGTTGCAAAGACAGGCTCGACCAGTCGAAAATACCAGGCTCAGCCTCGATCAGATGCCAGCGCAGGCCATCGCGGACGGTCTTGATGCCACAGTCCTGAAGGAGCCGGTAATCCTGTTGCGCCAGCGCATCGTGGCGCGTGGCGGCGATGACATCAATGCGTTTGCGGTCATGGGCGCGGCGATGGGTGGAGCATTCAAATCCACCCTGTAAAAAGCTTTGAAACAGTGTGGGAGCTTGCAGCGGTTTGCGCACGGCCAGCGTGTCGAACAAAGCGATCCATTGCGGCACCACAGCCTCTAGCGCAAAATCGCCATCGACTTTTGTCCTGAGCTCAGCGCCCAAACGATGGCGAAGCGCCGGATCGTCGATCAATCGGCCGATGGCGGCAGCGACAGCAATTGGGTCTTCATGCGGGACGAAGAGGCCGGTATGCCCATGCTCGATCTGCTCCATGCTGCCATTGTCGGCGGTGGCGATGACGGCGAGGCGCGCAGCACCCGCTTCGGCAATAACATGGGGCATGCCCTCGCCCCGCGAGAGCCAGACGAAGACGTCGAGCGCCGACAACAGGGCCGGCACGTCGGCGCGGTCGCCTAAAAACGTCAGCACGCCATCAAGGCCGAGAGCGTTCGCCTGCGCACGCAGCGTAGCGGCGTAATTCGGCAGAAACGCGTCAGGCCCGCCAATCACGAGGAAGCGCGCGTCGGGTCGTTTGCGATGCACCATTGCGGCGGCGACAATGAAATCCTCGACCCGCTTCTTGGGGTCGAGCCGGCCGAGCCAGCCGATCAACGGCACTCCGTCGGCAATGCCTAGCGCAGCGCGGGTCGGCGTGCGTAACGCGGGATCGAAGGCGGCGGTGTCGACCATCGACGGGATCATGAGCGCATCGGCCTCGCGACCCGGCATCCTTGTCGCGGCAGCGTCACGGATCGAGGTACATACTCCGACATAGCGGGTGGTCAGGTGCTTCGGCCCGGCAAGCGCTTCGGACACTAGCCCACCATGCTCGATCAGCGGCGGGCGCAGGTGTAGCCGTTCCAGCGCGGGATAGATGTCGGCGACATTCTGGCATGATATGACGATGTCATAGGCGGGGATCAGGCCGGCAAGATAGGCGACGGTTTCATCGAAGGAGAGATGATAGGGCGTACGATCGACCGGCACCCCGATCGCTTCGAGTTGGCGATGCGTTTGTTCGGGCATGCCGGGCTTGCGGAAGCAGGCGACGACGTCGATCGCGTAGCGCCGCCGATCGAGCGCCTGTGCCAGCAGGCGCACTTCGGTCTCCTCCCCGCCGACGACCAGCCAAGCGAAGACGAACAAGATGCGGACAGGTCGGTCGGCGACCACGCTCAATCGGCCACCTTGAAGACGATCTGGAGGAATTCGGGTCGCTGCGCGATCAGATGGCGAAGGAAAACGGGGCCGTCCTCGATCGGCACGACATGAGTAATGAGCTGCGCCTTGATCTCATCCCCACGCGCGGCAAGCAACTTGACCGTCTCGGCCGCCAGCCTTCGCTTGTCCCAGGCGAAGGCCATGCCGCGCGGCACGCGGTTGATCTGCGCGCATCGCAAGTTGAGGCCGTTATGATGGAACTCCTCGCCTAGTCGCAACCGATCCGCCCCGCCTTGATAGAACGCAAGGTCGATCACCGTGCCCTGCGGGCGCAGCGCCTGCATCGCGGTATGCAGCGATGCACTATCGGCGCGGGTCTGGAAGACGATATCCGCACCGCGATCGTCGCCGCCATGCAGCCAGCGCGTCTTGGCGTGGTTCCAGGCCTGCTCCTGGGTCATCGGTGTCAGGCCTAAGCAGGCGGCACGCAAACGTCGAAAATCGGACGGATCGGCGATCAAGACTTCGCTCGCGCCTGCGGCTTGCGCGAACAGGGCTACGAACAGGCCCACGATCCCTGCGCCGATCACCAGTACTGGCCGTCCGTCCAGGCTCGCGCCGAGCGTAGGCACGTGAGGGCCCAGCAAATCAGCATCGGCATGGAGGATGCCGTTGGCGGCGATCGGCCCCATTTGCCCTACATAAATGCCCAGGATCGGATCGATGCCGGGAGGGAGCTTGGTCAGCACATCGTGGAACGGATCGGCCGTATGACCGGTCTTGTGGCCATAGACTGTGCCGACAACGTCGCCCGGTATATAGTCGCCGACGCCGCTCTCAATGACGCGGGCGCATTCCATATAGCCCAGGAACGGTACCGGGTAATGCTGCTGCGGCTCGCCCTGTATGAACACACCTCTTCCCGCGTCCCAGCGCGCATGAAGATAGGGATTGCTGTTCTTGACGAAGGTCAGTTCGGTACCGGCGGATAAACCGGTATAAATCGTTTCGAGGCGAACGCGCTCAGGTTCTGGCGGCGCCTCGTCGTACCCATGGAGATAAGCTTGGTTGGGGCGTTCGATGCCGAGCGATCGGATGTGGCGCCATTCAGACATGGGCCAACTCCCGTGCAGGCGCGATGGCGACGGCAGCGCCCGAGCGGGCGGATTCCACGACTGCAAGCGCAAGTCGATGCGTTTCGACCGCATCGGCATAGGGGCAACGAATATGATTTTCCTTGCCCTGCACCGCGTCGATGAAATCGCGATCCTCAGCCCATACCGGGTCGCCATGCGCGCCGCGCACCGGACGACCGCGTCCGACGTCAACCATCAGGTCGCGGTCGTTGATCTCGATTGCAAGATTGTCGCCGAACAGATGTAGCCCCACGCGATGGCTCCATCCGAGCAAGCAGGTCGAAGCGAAATTGGCGACCGCGCCGTTGGCGAACAACAGGCTGGCGCTGCTGACCGTAGGCACGTCCAGTCCGGGGAAGGCATCGCGCGGCGTATGTCCGCTTAGGCCATAGGCGCGCACCACGTCGCCCGAAAGATAACGCGCGAGATCAAGCAAGTGGGTAGTTTGTTCGACCATCTGCCCGCCCGACTGGTCCTCATGCCACCACCAGACCGGCGGCGGCGTGGAATCGAGCCAGTAGCCCGACATCAGCCGCGCCGGATTATGCGCGAGCAGGCCGCGCACCTCGTCAACTGTGTCGAGATAGCGCCAATGATAGCCGACCGCCGTGATCAACCTCGCAGCATCGACGCGGGCTGCGATTTCATCGGCCGTATCGATGTCGAGGGCAACAGGCTTTTCGACAAAAAAGGGTAGGCCATGGGCGATCGCTGCACGTTCTGGCGCGCCATGGGCGAAGGGGGGCACGCAGATATAGAGCGCGTCCAGTTCGACTATGCGAAGCATGTCGTCCATATCAGTAAATGCACGCGCGCCAAAGCGTGCGGCTGCATCGCCGGCGCGTACGGCATCGACATCGGTGACGGCGACGATCGCTACGTCGTCAAACTGTTCAAGTACGCCGAAGTGGCGATGGGCGATGCCGCCCGCGCCGATAAAGCCTATCCGGGTCACTGGATTTCCTTGCGGTCTGCGCGCGTCAGACGCGCTTTCATAGAGGGCGGCGGTTTGTGCGATCATGCGGTCAGCGTCGAAGCGGTTCGCTTGGCGATCGCGCGCGGCGCTGGCGACCTGGCCGAGCTGCTCGCAGTCTGACAGGGCATCGATGACGGTTGCAGCATAAGCGAGTGCATCGCCAGCGGGCGCAAGCCAGCCGCTCACCCCGTCTTCAAGCAGTTCGGCATTGCCGGGCGCGTCGGTAGCGACGACGGGCAGGCCCGCCGCCATCGCTTCGAGCGCGACGAGCGAAAGCCCTTCGAAGCGCGAAGGTAGCAGCAAGAGGTCGGCCGCGGCCATCAGATCGGGCATATCCTGGCAGCTGCCCAACATCCGCACCGATCCGGCCAGGCCTAGCGCGGCGATCTGCGCGGCGACAGTCCATAGCAACGGCCCCTCGCCAGCGAGCAGGACGATGCAGTCAGGGTGTGCCGCAAGGATGGTCGGCAGCGCCCGGAGCAGCAGTGCATGGTCCTTCTGCGGCGCGAACCGTGCTGCCATCAGCAGGACCGGCGCATCATCCAGCCGCCATTCGCCACGCAGGGTGGCCCGGTCGCGCGACGGCGCGCGATAGCGCACGCCATTGGCGATCGTTGCCAACAGATGCTGCGCGACGCCTGCTTCGATATAGCTTTGCGCGACGGCGCCAGATACGCAGATGACGCGATCGACGGCAGTCAGCCCCTCGTCATGATCGGCGCGCTGGGCTTCGTCCGTCAGCAGATAAGGCAGATGTTCGGTACGGATAACGCCGCTGGCCCGGCCCTTCGCCGCGCGCGCCGTGACATGTCCTTCCCATCCGATGCCTGCATGGACATGGACGATATCGGGCTGACTGCGCGCGAACCAGCGGTCAAGATCGGCCGGGTTCGCGGCATCAACCGCCTTCACCGAAAAACCCGCCGCCCGGGCGCGCTCGATCAGTCGGGTGGCGCGCGGCGCCCCAATCGTCACATCGTTATCGGCGGCCAATCCCTGTGCCAACGTCAGCATATGTTCGCCGACGCCCGAAGGGTCAGGGCTTTCGGTCACCAGGCAGATACGCCTCCTGCCGCTGCTCAAGCGACCGACTCCTGGCCCAGCTTTATAGCCAGCCGGCGATAAGTTGCGAGCGCTTGGCCCACGACCTGGTCCATATTATAATATTTGTAGGTCGCAAGGCGGCCGACGAAGCTGACGTCTGGCAACGTATCGGCCAGTGCCTTGTAACGTCGATATAGAGCCTGGTTCTCGTCACGGGGAATAGGATAATAGGGGTCACCGTCCTCTTGCGGATATTCGTAGGTAATGCTGGTGCGGGCATGCTGCTGCCCAGTCAGATGCTTATATTCTGTAATGCGGGTGTAGGGTGTCTGCTCGTCGGGATAGTTGACCGTGGCGACGGGCTGGAACGTCGCATAATCATGGGTCTGGTGCTCGAAACGCAGGCTGCGATAGGGCAAGGCGCCAAAGCGGCGATCGAAATATTCATCGACCGGGCCGGTAAAGACGGTATGCGCGGCACGCACATCGACATCGCGATAATCGGTTCCGGTCTGAACCGTGATGTTGGGGTGGTCGAGCATCGCTTCGAACATTGCGGTATAGCCGTGCAGCGGCATCGCCTGATGCTTGTCGAGGAAATAGCGGTCGTCGGTGCTGGTGCGGGTCGGCACACGCGCGGTTACCGACTTGTCGAGTTGCGATGGGTCTAGGCCCCACTGCTTGCGAGTGTAGCCGCGGAAAAATGTCTCATAAAGTTCCTGCCCGATGGCGGCGACGACCACATCTTCGGACGTGTGCAAGGCGCGCGGCTCGGCGCGGGCGGCAAGAAAGGCAGCAGCGGCGGCTTCGTCCTGCAGATTCAGGTCATAGAGGCGGTTGAGCGTCGTGCGGTTGATCGGCATCGGCACCAGTTTTGCGCCGACACTGGCGAGCACGCGATGTTCATAGGGCCGCCACTGGGTGAAGCGCGAAAGATAAGCGAACACATCGTCGCTATTGGTGTGGAAGATGTGCGGGCCGTAGCGGTGGACCAGAATTCCCGCCGCATCGCGATGATCATAGGTATTGCCCGCGACATGGGGACGACGGTCGATCACCAGCACCCGCTTGTCGGATCCGGCGGCGAGACGCTCGGCCAGCACCGCGCCTGCAAAGCCAGCACCAACGACGAGCACGTCGTAATCAGGGCGGCGTCCAACGGGGTGAACGACCGGGCTAGTATCATAGTCATTGGCGACGACCAGGGTCGGTACAGCGGGCTTGACCGAGACTGCTGCCATTTGCGCCTTCATGCCGTCAAAGGTCATGTCCCAGGATGTCGCCGTGAGCAGCGCGTCCGTTTCGTCGCGCCAAGCGCCGTCAACTGGAAGTGCGAGTGCAGCTTCGCACGCGGCGACAAAGGCGTCAGTTGCGTCGGCGATGGCGACGCCTTGGACCGCGCCATAGTGACGCTGCACGTCGACAATGGGAGTGGACACTACGGGGCGCCCGGCGGCGAGATATTCCGGCGTCTTGGTCGGGCTGATGAAGCGGGTTGCGTCATTGATCGCAAAGGGCATCAGCGCCACGTTCCAGCCCGACAGATAAGCGGGAAGGTCGGCATAGTCGCGACTGCCCAGCCAATGGATGTTGGGGTGCCGGGGCAGGTCGACCGGGTCGATTTTCACGATCGGGCCGATCATGACGATGTGCCAGTCCGGTCTGGCGCGCGCCAAGGCGTTTATCAGCCCCAGGTCAATCCGTTCGTCGATTACGCCGTAGAAGCCCAGGCGCGGTCCTGCGATGCACGCCTGATCGGCTGGCTCGATAACGTTTCCGCGCGCCGCGGCGAAATGCAGCGTGTCGACGGCCGAGGGGAAGGGATGGATGGCGGCGTGACTGCCTCTTTTCGCTTCATACAGGCTATAACCTCCGGTGAAGACGACATCAGCCCTCTTCATCAATGAGGCTTCCTGTGCGGCCAGCTGCGGATCGGCGAAGCGGAATGCGGACAGTTCGTCCATACAGTCATAGACGACGGCATGCGCCTTCACATGGCCGGCAAAACCCAGCATCATGGGCGTATAGAACCATAATATGGGTTTGCCAGGGACTGATGTCGCGACCAGTGTGTCAAGCAGCTCGCGCAACGCCGTCTGCCTGGCCTCATCATCCCACCAATGCGGAAGGCGCGGGCGCAGGGCGATGACATTGTCGGCCGGAAAGGAATGATATTCCAGATAGGGCAGGGGATGATCGCACAAAATCACCTCTTCCCAGAAAAAGACCCGCCGTTCGGTCGCGAAGCGTCGCATCAGATGTTGAGGCCGCTGCGTAACAAAATCCCATCGCAGATGGGAAAAACAGATTAGCGGGTTAAGGGAGGGATCACCTGAGATGCTGAGCTCGGACAAGGTCGTGGCATGTGTTGAACTGGAACCCTGCATCGTATTCGTCCCCTTGTCATAAGCTGGCAATAAATGCTCGGGGATGCATATTATGTCCGCAGCCAAGCTGCTTTATCGCACTGATCCATGTTGGTGGGAGCGCCGCTTGCGCCGCTGGGCCTGCACAATCAGGGGCTGCAATTTTGCGATGCTGTGGTGCCATGTCCATTGTGCAAGCACGGCCTCGCGCGGAGCGAAGGCCGCGTACTCTTCGCGCATCGTCATTATCGCCGCGGCGAAATTATCGGGGGAGGCAAGCGTTCCGGTTTCGGGCTGGATATAATGGCGGCCGCAGACCAACTCCGCATTGGCGAGCACTGGAAGACCCGCCAGCATATATTCGGTCAGGATCGCGGGCGCGCCGTCGTCTCGCCCGCAGACGACGCCGAATTTCGCACGGTTCATAAGACGGTTTACCTCGTCGAATGCGACGCCCGGCGGACCGACGAAATCGACGGACAGGCCCCGCGCGGCGGCATCGGCACGCAAGGCGTCGGCCATTTCGCCATAGCCGAACACGCACAGGGCGCGGACGTCGTGGGGGCATTGCTCCAGCGCGTCGAACAGCAGGTCGTGGCGCTTGTAGGGCTGCGCCGCCGCGACATAGATGAGGTCATAGTCCTTGGGCATGCCAAGCGGCCGGAACTGGTCGACGCCCGCAAATTCGGGGCCGACTGGCAGGATGGCCGTCGTCATGCCGGGATGGCGCGCTGCCACTTCATCGGACTGCCATTGTGCCCCCGTCAGGACGATGTCGAACCGCGCACTGACATCTTCGGGTATGCGCAGCGACGGCGCATCGATAGAGTTATAAATCCGCACACTGTTGGCGCATGCATCGAGCAGAGTAGCGTCGATGCCCAGGCCAAATACCACCAATATATGCGGCGCGCCATGACGTTTAAACAACTCCAACATCGATCTGGACTTTACAGGGCTTTCAGGTCCGTCAGCAGGAACTCCGCGATAAGTAAGATGTGCGCTGGCCCGTTGAAGCGACTGCCCCCCCCCGATCACATGATGCCAGACCTCGGATCGTTCCACTATGCCGGCCGCGATACAGGAAAGCGGCAAACGCTCTAGATAGCCTCCTTCAACAGCAGGCTGAGGCAAATGGCCGGTGGTTTGCAGATCGGTCCCGAGGGCCGACGATGCCAGCTTTTCTTCAGAATATTCGATGCGATCGCTGACGATTATGATCGACCGTTCAGGGGACAGGGGCAACGTGTTCATTTCATTCCATGCCCTTTTGGCGTCGGCCGCCTTAGAGCCGCCAAATTGGATTAGCCATGTGAGTAGATGTCAGAGTGGCGGCAGGTGATTAATCCAGCCACGGAAGGTCTGATCGTGGACGGCTACGAAGGCCCATGTTCAATCTGCACTTCGCCTTCTTCTTCCCCATCCCAGTAATGCACATTTTTTGCATGCACTTGGATAAGCACCAGCCCCGGCGTATCCACGCCTTGCTCGAACCAGTGATCCAGATCTTTGGACCAATGCTCGGCAAATGCGCCCTTGTCGCGGATGAGCTCGGCCTGGCCCTCAATGGCAATGAAGAAAGGGCGGACACCGAAAATACCGGCTTTACCCTGGAAACTGAGACCCACTTGCGAGCCTCGTTCGATGTCGGCCACCATCTGCGTGTCTTGCCTCGTGAAGAACCAGCTATTGCCATCATAATCGACCTCGCGATTATTGCTCATCGGCCGAGCGCCAATCGCTCCGCCTGGGCTGTGCGTGGATAACATCGTGAAATCGATGTCCTTCATTTTCTCGGCGAGATCGCTTAAGTTCCTCTTCGACATTCGGGGCTCTCCTGCTTGGCTCGCCCTTTAAACGTTTACCGTTTGTAATCGGTCCCGGAGACTCTTTGTTAAATTGCTTTCCCCCTTCGGCATTGGAATGCCCAGCGTAGGGATGCGCGACAACGGGTAAAAGATAGTGGAGGATAGGCGTCCGCGTTCCACCGTTGCTTCCCTGCATCGGTTGTCACGTCCGTCGATGCGTTGGAGGTCACTAACAGTTGATGCCCGTAATCTACGCTCTTTCGACAGGTTGCCTTCCTTCGCCCTGGATAGCGCGCTGTCCGCCGCACCTAGGGGCGCGAATTTCAGCACTGAATGTTTGATGGCGCGACATCGGCACCGTGAATCATCGCATAATTGATCCCGATCAGGACGTTTTTCAGGGAACGACACCACCCCTTCCGGTCTTATAATGTAAAGCAAATCGGAAGGTAATCTCGTGGCCACTCAGCTCGAACATGGCGGTTCGCAATTTTTGCGCCAGGATTTTCAGGAAGAACTTAGTAGGTGGAACAGACAACGGCTCGCGCCGGCGTTCCCCGGGGAGGCGACGGCCGCGCAATTCATTAATGACCGTAATCTGCTCAGGTTGGAACATGCATTTGTCGAGGAATTGCGCGCGCTTGTCGTAGAGGAGGCCTCTGAAGCGCCCACCACGCCGGATGCATTTGTCGCCTGGTTCGAAGGTTTGAAAGCGACTGGACCTGGACAGCATGATCGCCTTTTTCCATGGCTGGCGGACCAAGCCGGCCGAGACGAAATACGTTGGTTCCTGTCGCAAGAAGCCGCCGGTGAGGCGGGTTTCGATGATCTTGTAGCACTGACCCAGGTTAAGCTGCCCGCTCGGGCAAAGCTGGAGCTCGCCCGCAACTATTGGGACGAGATGGGGCGAGGAAATGCCAAGGGCATGCATGGTCCTATGCTCAATCAGCTGGTCGACATTCTCGGCCTTGATACGAAGATTGAACACACGGTTTGGGAAAGCCTCGCGCTCGCCAACGCCATGACTGCCATGGCCTCATCGCGAAGCTATGCCTGGCATAGCGTGGGCGCCCTCGGCGTCATCGAGCTGACTGCCCCAGACCGTTCGGCGCATACGGCAAAAGGTTTGCGACGGATCGGATTGAGTGGTTCGGAGCGTCGCTATTTCGATCTCCACGCCGTTCTTGACATCAAACATAGCCGCGACTGGAACGATGAGGCAATCCGTCCGCTGGTCGAGGAAGACCCGCGTCGTGCGACAGCAATGGCAGAAGGTGCGCTTATCCGGCTTCATTGTGGGGCCCGATGTTTTGAGAGATATCGCGCGCATCTGGGGCTGGAATGAGACGATGGTACGCCCCATATTGCTAGTTGAAGACGACCCTGACGTTGCCGCTTTGATCTCCGACATGCTGGAGAGGGCTGACTATGTCGTCGATGGCGCTTATGCCACGTTGTCCGATGGTATGGAGGCACTTGCCAAATCGATGCCAGCGGCAGCCGTTCTGGACATTCGCCTCAAACGGGGAGACATCGACCTGTTGGCCGATGATCTGGACCTATATGATATTCCCTATCTGTTTTGCTCCGGCACGTTTGATCACCCGTCTGTCAGACGGCATCCCGACGTACCTTTGGTTTCTAAACTCGCGCTGGGACGAAACCTGATATCGACGCTTCAGTCGATGTTGCACTAACACAGGAATAGACAGGCTTATTGAGGGAGCGATTTCATTGGAAGCGGTGCATCGCCAAAGATAGCTGATACATCAGAATCTGACAGAATTTTCGGCATTTGCGCTTCATCTTGCATGGCCGGCTGAAAATCGGTAAGGGGCCGATCTGCTATAATCTCGTGGAATATGTCTGCGAGTTTCGTATCCGTCATGAAGCCAGCGCGTATGGCCCTTAAAATAGAATCTATAAGCGACATGGGTGCACCTATCTTCTCGCTTGAGCTCTAGCTCCGGCTCACACCGATATAGAGGTGGCCTGGCAAAACTGCATATCGGGATAATTGGATTTTCTGCCTGACGGCGGCCAGGATGGCCGCGTGACAGGAGTAGAGATGAGCAAACGACCACGCCGGAATCACAGCCCGGCATTCAAAGCGAAGGTGGCATTGGCCGCCGTGAAGGGCGAGAAGACGCTGGCGGAGCTGGCGCAGCAGTTTGACGTGCATCCGAACCAGATTGTGGATCGGCGTGCAAAAAGAACCCCGTTAGCGGGGTGATCGGCGTCTAAAAGGGACCCCTCATTTCGATGGTTTAAGCAGCCGGCTGGATTTTCAGGCGGCGAGATCGGGATGTTGGTTTTGGAGACTGTTTTACGGATCCGGCGCGAGTATGCCGGAGGCAAGGCGATCAGGGCGATCGCACGGGATCTGCATGTGTCGCGGAAGGTCATCCGCAAAGCGGTCCGAGCGCCGGAGGGCACCTTTGATTATCAGCGCAAGGTTCAGCCGCTGCCCAGGATCGGTCCGTTCCAGGAGCGCCTGAACACGCTGCTGGAAGAGAACGAGCTGCGCGGCAGGCGTGACCGGCTGCGGATGACGCGGATCCATGACCTGCTGGTGCGAGTAGGCTTTGAGGGTTCTTACGATGCGGTGCGGCGCTATGCGACGCGCTGGAAGATCGAGCGGCGCAAGGATGCTGGCGATGGCGTCACCGCCTTCATCCCGCTGATGTTCAGGCCAGGCGAGGCCTACCAGTTCGACTGGAGCCATGAGGATGTCGAGATCGCAGGAGCGCCGATGCGGGTGTCCTGAGCGGCTGGCTTGCCAGCCAGTCGAAGGGCCGATCGCCGGTTCGTCCGTGTGTTGTCGGCTGTACTGACCGATGGCCTGGAGCCTGTCGAAGCCGCTGTGCGTGAGGCACTGGCGACGGGAACGGCAAGCGACGACCTGATCCTCAACATCTGTCATCGGTCGTGCAATTCTCCGCAAAAGTGGGCTTTGAAAATTCCCTAGTTGGTGGCCCCTTCATCTCATTCTGCCGGGGCTAGCCCCGGCAGAATGAGATGAGCCGACATTGTCCTCATCTCCTTTGCAGACGCGGAGACGGGGCCGATGATCCGACTTGGAGAATTGATGATGATCCTCGAACTA
>NZ_JAHRGM010000043.1 GCF_019097845.1 Sphingobium sp. AS12
CGTCCCACGACAACATCATCGACCTTTGCTGCGAAGCCTGGAACAAGCTGGTCGATCAACCGTGGCGCATCATGACTATCGGACGCCGCAAATGGGCGCGTGGGTTGTGATCAATGCAGGTTGGTATAATGTCACCAGCCCACTTCTGGTTGGGCGCAGCAGCGACAAAATCACCGTCCAGCCAGTTCGCTGCAACACCCAGGCGATGGTGGCTGTCCGTCGTCACCTTGTGCTTGCGGGTGCGGACTGGCTTGATGCCGTTGATCCGCATCAGCCGACCAACGCGTCGCTCGCCGACATCAAGGCCTGCCTCTTTAAGCTCCATTGTCATACGAGGACGGCCATAGCTGCCAAGGCTGAGGCTATACTGTTCCCGGATATGGGCCAGCACTCGCATGTCGGTCCGGTCCCGGCGACACATGGGCCGGACGCGCCATGAACGATAGCCACGTGGGCTGACCCGCATCACCCGGCGGATCGTCTCGACCGGCCATACATGACGCCAGCTCTCCACGAACGCGAACCTCACGGCCGCTGGCTCGCGAAGAACTGCGTGGCCTTCCTAAGAAACAACCATGTCGGGCTCCGGTGGCAACTCCTGGAGCGAGAAGCCGAAGGCCTTTGCGCGGCGCTGGAGATTGCCGATCACCCGGTTCCGATACCGTTCTTCATATTGGGTGGCACCGGGATCATGATACGCCATGCCGTACCGCAAGCTGTTGTAAAACAGGACCGCGATCTTGCGTGCGGTGGCCGTGACCGCCTTCGCTTTTCCTGCGCGCGCCGCCAGCCTCCGGTAAAACGCGCCGAGTGCGGTGTCGCTGCGGCCTATTGTAGTCGCAGCCAGACGCAGGAGTGCTGCCGCACGGCTCGATGAGCGCCGCGTTTTCGACGAGAGCAGTTTGCCACCGGATATCTTGTTGCCCGGGGCCAGACATAGCCAGGACGTAAAATGCTTGGAACTGGGCCATGCTGCGAGATCGGTGCCGCACTCGCCGACGAGCTTGAGCGCCAGAGACGGGCCGATGCCATGGATTTGCGTCAGGTCCACGCCCAGCACGCGATAAAGCGCGGACCGGACCTCGAAGTCAGGTGTGTTCACCTGCCGTCTTTTGGTCCGGACTTTGGGGAGTTCGCGGATATCGTGCCCCTTGTCGATTTCGAGCGCCTTGAGCGCGACCTCCAGCTTGCGATCGCATTCAAGGATCTTGGTCTGGTAAAAGTCGTACAGCGCCAGCGACTGGCATAGCGCAAAGATATGCTCATCCCGCCAGTTTCCGGACAAGGCGGCGCAGATTGTCTCGACCGACGCATGGCAACGAACGTCGCGCATTTCCGCCAGCGTGCTGGGCGTGCGTTCCCCAGCTACAATGGCCCTGATGATCCGCATGCCCGTAACGCCCGTGATGTCGGAAACGACGTGATGAAGCTGCACGTTCATCTCCATCAGCGCCTTCTGCATGTGCTGGATATGGGACGCGGCATATTCGATCAGACGCTCGCGTTGCCGGAGGTAGGAACGCATGGTCGCCACGCCCGCCTCAGGACGGAAGCTCCCTCGCAATAGCCCATAGCTGTGAAGGCGTTGGAGCCAGGCCGCATCGCTGACATCGGTCTTTCGGCCCGGGACGTTCTTGGCGTATCGGGCGTTGACGAGAATGACGTGAAAGCCGTGCTCCTCCAGCACTTCATAGGCCGGGATCCAGTATACGCCGGTGGATTCCATCGCCACGCTGGTAACGCCGCTGGCCTTGAACCAACGGGCCATCTCATGCAGCTCGCCGGTGAATGTACCAAATGCCCGCACGGGATTGTCATCCGTCTGCGAGCTGATCGCCGCCATGTGCATGGTCGAGCCGATATCGATGGCGGCGGCGCCAGGGTTGACCATCGACAATGCGTCAGTGCCCGAGGATTTTGCTCCTGTCATTCCACGTCCTCCTTCAAAACGGAGGGTATGGGCCATGCAAACCGTCATCTTCCTAACCGGGATCGTCGCAATGCGGCGTCGCCACTCTCAAGCACGCAAATGCCCACGGGCCACGTTTTTTAACGGGGTACCATGCCTCCAATAAGCGAACGGCCGCGACCCTCCTGGCGAGCACCATAGCACGACCCGTTTCTACCGCGCACAGGCGGGCTCAGCCGGGGACCGTTTTTTAGGATATCCCTCTCCTCCTTCAGCACGCGGTTCTCCAGACGTAGTCGCTCATTCTCACGAGCCAAATCTGCCTGCGGCGCTGATACCAGATCGGTTGGCCGATACTGCAACACCCATTTACCTAGCGTCGACTTCCCGATCCCCAAATCCTTGGCAACCCGCTCACGCGGCAACCCACTGGTCAGCGCAATACGCACCGCCTCTTGCTTAAACTCTTCTGAATGTTTGATCATCTCTGCGGTCTCCTGTTGCGAGCTGGACACCCGCAACAACCCTAAATCCAGCAAAATCCCATCTAACAATTTCAATTACTTGGCGTTCGAAAGTTCAAGAAATCTGAGGTATTTGCGGATATCCAGCTCTATACGCTCAGGTGACCGGCGCAAAACCGGTACAAGTCCAGACACAGCCTCTCAGCATCTCAAGATGATCGTTCAGGCTGAAAAGCGACTTGGGGTCCATGGCTCATCACCTCCAATAGCTACCCAATCAATGAATCACGAATGACTCAAATCCGCCAAGGTTTTTGCGGGTGTCCAGGTGGGACACAATCTTCAATGCGCCTCAAAAGCGCGTCACGTTGATTAGGGACCTCACCGGCGGATTTCGATCAGGCCAGCGGCAGACACAATGCCGCACAAACAGGCCGGACACATGAAAGCAACCGATCAAATCATCGCGACAACAAAGCCCTTGCCAAAGGGGGCGTCCACATGAATCACGATATAGCGTCTCGTGATAGGCCTAACGAGTCAAACTCCACAGGTCTTGGTATTAATATAGTCAAAGTATTGCTGAGAGCATATACGCTTGAAAGTTGAACTTCGCTTTGACCGATATAAAGTAAGCTGGACACCCGCAACAACCCTGAATTCAGCAAAGTCCCATCTAACAATTTCAATCACTTGGCGCTCGAAAGGTCAAGAAATCAGAGGTATTTGCGGGTGCCCAGCTTCTATATAGCATAGTAATCGCGGTACCACGCGACAAAGCGCGCGACACCTTCGCGGACTTTCATCTGCGGAGCGTAGCCCGTCAGCGTCTTGAGGAGACTGGCATCAGCCCAGGTCGCGGGCACGTCGCCTGCCTGCATCGGCATCAGGTTGCGGGTCGCTTCCTTCCCGGTCGCCGCTTCGATCGCCTCGATGAACTCGGTCAGCTGCACCGCGTCGGAATTGCCGATGTTGACCACGCGCCACGGCGCCACCGGAGAGAGGCTGTCACCTGCGGGCACCGCATCCACCGTCTCCGGGCGCACCGGCGACGTGTCGATCAGCAGGCGGATCGCCTGAACCAGATCGTCGATGTAGGTGAAGTCGCGCTTCATGTCGCCGTAGTTGTAGACGTCGATGGGCTTGCCCTCGAGGATCGCCTTGGTGAACTTGAACAGCGCCATGTCCGGCCGGCCCCACGGCCCGTAGACGGTGAAGAAGCGGAACATGGTGACTGGCAGGCCGAACAGGTGCGCATAGCTGTGCGCCATGTTCTCGGTGGCTTTTTTGGTCGCCGCATAGAACGACATCTGGTGGTCGGCCTTGTCGGTCTCGCGATACGGCATTTCGGTATTGGCGCCGAAGGCCGACGAAGTGGAGGCCAGCAGCATGTGCGCCGGCGGATAGGCGCGCGCGGCCTCCAGCAGCTCGAACGTGCCGACTATGTTGCTTTCCAGATAGGCGCGCGGGTTGTCGATCGAATAGCGCACGCCCGCCTGTGCGGCGAGGTGGATCACCACGTCCGGCTTCTCCTCCTCGAACAGCGTCATCAGCAGGCCCGGCTCCTCGACATAGCCGGTGATGGAGCGAAAGTGGTTGGAGGGGCCAAGCCGCTCTAGCCGCCGCTCCTTGAGCGAAACGTCGTAGTAGTCGGTCATGGCGTCGAGGCCGATGACGCGGAAGCCGTCTTCAAGAAGGCGGGCGCAGACGAACGATCCGATGAAGCCTGCCGATCCCGTAACCAGTGCCTTGCGCATGTAGTCTCCTTAGCCCTTGATGGTCCTGCCGCCGGCGATCAGTCCGAACCGAACAGGTCGCGCGTGAAGACCTTGTCGCTCACGCCTTCCAGCGCGTCGGTCATGCGGTTGGCGATGATGACGTCGCACTCGCTGCAGAACGCATCGATCTCGCGGACCACCCGGGAGCCGAAAAACTCGTCCTGCTCCATCGCCGGCTCGAAGATCACCACCTCGATGCCCTTGGCCTTGATACGCTTCATGATGCCCTGCACAGAAGACTGGCGGAAATTGTCCGACCTGGCCTTCATCACCAGCCGGTAAACGCCGCCCGGCCTGCGGGCGATGATCTGGTCGGCCAGGAAATCCTTGCGGGTGCGATTGGCGTCGACGATCGCGCCGATCAGGTTCTGCGGCACCTCGGAATAGTTCGCCAGCAGCTGCTTGGTGTCCTTTGGCAGGCAATAGCCGCCGTAGCCGAAGCTGGGATTGTTGTAGTGCCGGCCGATACGCGGATCGAAGCTGACGCCATCGATGATCTGGCGGCTGTCCATGCCGCCGGCGATGGCATAGCTGTCCAGCTCGTTGAAGAAGGCGACGCGCATGGCGAGGTAGGTGTTGGCGAACAGCTTAATCGCCTCGGCCTCGTTGGAGTCGGTGAACAGGATCTCGAAGTCCTTGGCCTCGGCGCCCTGCAGCAGCAGGTTGGCGAAGATGCGCGCCCGCTCGGACTGCTCGCCGACGATGATGCGCGAGGGATGAAGGTTATCGTAGAGCGCCCGGCCCTCACGCAGGAACTCGGGGCTGAAGATCACCTGCTGTGTGTCCAGCCGCGCGCGCACGTCCTTGACGAAGCCGACCGGGATGGTCGATTTTATGACGATCGTGGCGTCGGGGTTCAGGCCCGACGCGGTCGAGATCACTGCTTCCACCGAAGAGGTGTCGAACTCGTTGGTCTCGACATCGTAATTCGTCGGCGTCGCGACGATCACGTAGTTGGCGCCCGCCATCGCCTCAGCCGGGTCGAGCGTCGCGGCGAGGTCCAGCGGCCTGGTTGCCAGGAATTCCTCCAACTCGGCATCGACGATGGGAGACTTGCGCGCATTGAGCATTTCGACGCGCTCGGCCGTGATGTCGACTGCGACGACGATGTTGTTCTGGGCAAGCAGCACTGCGTTGGAAAGCCCGACGTAGCCGAGGCCAAACACAGCGATCTTCATGGCAGTCTTATCTCCTTGATATCGGCTAACGCGTCACTGAATAAAACGCCGACGGCATTTATCGGAAATATTGTTCGTAAGCACGTGCAAAATCCAGCTGGCTATCAGCCAACCTTTTCCACAAAATGTGCGATTGCTGCGTTGGCTTTTGTCATCGGTCGTGCAATTCTCCGCAAAAGTGGGCTCTCCCGCAATTTCGAGGCAGGTGTTATGCCATGATACGCGCTCGGAGTAGGTCAAGGCCAGCCCGTCCGTACATGGAACGCTTGATGAACTTGAGCTTGTTGATCTTGCCTTCGACTGGTTCAGTGCTCCACGGCAAAATCAATGCAGCGCGCGCTGCACCGATATCGCGCCGGAGGCCGCGCGCGAACGAAGCGATGGCACTGCCAAGTGCCTGTGCTAGCCATGGTTCGAACTCTGCTACTTCACGTCCGACCAGTATGGCGTGGAAACGCCGCGCAAGGGTATGGCTCCGGTGAGGGCCGCCTTGCGGTGATCGGCTGATATTTTGACATGGCACCGGTGCAAGCGCCGGTGTTTGCACCGATACTAAGGACGGTGCGATGAGTCAGATCACGGCAATTTCGGGGCCGGAGCGGCGGCGGGTATGGACCGACCAGCAGAAGCGCGAACTGGTCGCGGCGGTTTCGGCGCCCGGTGCGAACGTGGCGGAGATTGCCCGCCGTGCCGATCTGCGGCCGAACCAGATCTACAGATGGCGGCGGCAGATGGGGCAGGCAGCCCAAGTCTTTGCAGAAGTGCAGGTGCAGCCCGATCCGATGCCAGTGAGCGGATCGGCGATCATCGTGGAGTTCGAACGGGCGGTCGTGCGTATTCCCGCTGGTGCTTCGCTCGGACTAGTGTCGGCAGTGCTGCGGTCGATCAAGCCGTGATCCCAGTTTCCTCCGGCGTTCGGATATGGATTGCAACGGGGCACACGGACATGCGGCGCGGCATGCGCAGCCTGGCCTTGCAGGTGCAGCAGAGTTTCGGACGTGATCCCTACGCGGGCGACCTCTACATTTTCAGGGGACGCCGCGGCGACCTCTGCAAGATCATCTGGCACGATGGCGTGGGCATGTCGCTTTATGCCAAGCGTCTCGAGCGCGGAAAGTACATCTGGCCTTCGGCCGTGGACGGCGTGATTGCCATCTCCCCCTCGCAGATGGCCTGCATGTTGGAGGCGATCGACTGGCGTAATCCGCAGGCCACATGGCGCCCGACATTGGCCGGATAAAAGCCCTGGCATGACCTAAAAAGATAGAGATTCCGGTGCTTTTTGGCTATGCTATTGGCCATGGGGAACGAGGTACAAGCAGAGATCGACAGCCTTCGCGAGCGGCTTGCCGCTGCCGAGGCTGTCGCCGCTGAAGTGGCCCGGATCAAGGCGATCAACGCGGATCTGGAAGCCCGCAATGCCCTTCTCGAACTTCAGAACGAGAAGATGCGCCGTACCCTTTATGGCCAGCGATCTGAACGTACCCGCCATCTGCTCGACCAGATGGAGCTGACGTTCGAGGAGTGCGAGGCCACTGCCAGCGAGGACGAGACGTTGGCCGCGTTGGCGGCAGCGAAGACCAATGTCGCACCGTTCGAGCGCAAGCGGCCCGCCCGCAAGCCCTTGCCCGAGCATCTGCCGCGCGAGCGCGTCGTCATTGCCGCGCCCGAGGCCTGCCCCTGCTGCGGTTCGGATCGGCTGTGCAAGCTGGGTGAGGATATTACCGAGACGCTCGAGGTCGTGCCGCGCCAGTGGAAGGTGATCCAGACCGTTCGGGAGAAATTCTCCTGTCGCGATTGCGAGAAGATCACCCAACCGCCGGCGCCGTTCCATGTGACGCCTCGCGGGCTCTTTGGCCCCAGCTTCCTGGCGATGCTGTTGTTCGAGAAGTTCGGCGCGCATCAACCACTCAACCGCCAGCGCGAGCGCTATGCCCGCGAGGGCGTGGAACTGAGCCTTTCGACCCTGGCCGATCAGGTCGGCACCTGCACCGCTGCGCTGATGCCGCTCTATCTGTTGATCGAGGCGCATGTCCTGGCCGCAGAGCGGCTGCATGGCGATGATACGACGGTGCCAGTGCTGGCCAAGACCAAGATCGATACAGGCCGGATCTGGACCTATGTTCGGGATGATCGACCTTTTGGCGGACCGGCACCGCCCGCAGCGATCTTCCATTATTCCCGCGACCGGCGAGGCGAGCATCCTGTGAGCCATCTGCGCAGTTGGAGAGGCATTCTCCAGGCCGATGCCTATGCCGGATATAATGCCCTGTTCCATGGCGACCGCCTGCCGGCGCCGCTGACCCGCGCCCTTTGCTGGAGCCACGCGCGCCGCTATTTCTTCGAGCTGGCCGATATCGCCACCCAGCTCAAGAAGCGCCGCAAGAAAGCACCCGTCATCTCGCCGCTGGCGGTGGAGGCGGTCCGTCGTATCGACGCGATCTTCGACATCGAGCGCGCCATCAACGGCAGATCGGCTCAGGAGCGTCTCGCCCTTCGGCAGGAACTCAGCGCGCCGCTGGTTGTCGATCTGGAAGGATGGATGCGCGACAACCGGTCAAAGCTATCAAAGAACAGCGATGTGGCCGAGGCCATGGATTACATGCTCAAGGCATGGCCTGCATTTGCGGATTCCGGGGTGATCGCGCCCGGCATTCCGCGATGATGTCGCCCGCCATTCCGATTTGATCCCGCCCACCGTTCCGGAATGATGTCGCCCATCATTCCGGGATGATGCCGCCCACCTCTGGGCGGTTTGCAGGAGCTGTTCTGGTCGTCGCAGGATCGTCCCTTTTGGGAGGATCGGATGCCGACGGAGAGAATACAGATGCGCCGGGTGCGAGAGATATTGCGGTTGGTCCGAGACGCGGAGGTTCCGGTTCGAGCGGTTGCGCGCCAGCTGGGTGTCGCGCCCTCGACAGTGCGGGAGACCTTGCGCCGCTTTGAGGCATCGGGCGTGGAATGGCCCTTGCCGGCGGACCTAACGGACGGAGCATTGGAAGCCCGGCTATATGGTGCGGCGGGGACCAAGCAGGGTCACCGGCGGCGTGCCGAACCCGATTGGGCGGCGGTCAATCGCGAACTCAAGCGCAAGCATGTTACGCTGCAAATCCTTTGGGACGAATATATCGAGCTTCAGCCCGATGGGTATCGATACAGCCGCTTTTGTGAGCTCTATAGGAGCTGGGAAGCCAGGCTGCCGGTCACCATGCGGCAGACGCATCTGGGCGGCGACCGGATGTTCGTCGACTATGCCGGAGACACTGTGCCCGTGGTGGTCAACAGGCTGACGGGTGAAATCCGCGAGGCGCATATCTTCGTGGCCGTAATGGGTGCCTCCAGCCTGTCCTTTGCCTGGGCGAGCTGGACGGAAAGCCTGCCTGACTGGGTGGATGCCCATATCCGCGCGTTCGGCTATTTTGGCGGCTCCGCCCGCCTGCTGATCCCGGACAACGCCAAAATCGCGGTGATCAAGGCGTGCCTTTACGATCCTCATGTCAATCGCAGCTATGCCGAGCTGGCGGCCCATTATGGCACCGCCGTACTCGCCGCCCGACCCTATCGGCCCCGCGACAAGGCCAAGGTTGAAGCCTGTGTCGGCATCGTCGAACGCTGGATGCTGGGCCGGTTGCGTCATCGGATCTGGCATGGCCTGGGTGAACTCAACGCGGCCATTGCCGATCTGCTGCGCCGTCTCAACGATGAATGGGTTATGCGCCGGTTCGGGCGCACGCGACGCGCCTTGTTCGAAGAGTTGGATGCGCCGCGGCTCAAGCCCTTGCCGGCCGAGCCTTATGTCCTGGCACAATGGCGCCGTGCACGTGTTGGGCTCGATTATCATGTTGAAGTCGAGAAGCATTTTTACTCGGTGCCCTACCGCCACGCGCGCGCTGCGGTCGAAGTGCGGCTGACGGCGCGGACGGTAGAGGTCTTTGCCAAGGGCGAGCGCATCGCTGCCACATGCGTGGTTCGGGCAATGGCCGGCATACCACGATCAACGATCATATGCCCTCCAGCCATCGACGCTACGCCGACTGGACGATCGAGCGCATCGTCGCGGAAGCCCGGAATCTGGGGCCATCGGTACAGTTGTTGTGCGAGATGATCCTGCGCGACCGTCCTCATCCCGAACAGGGCTATCGTTCTTGCCTGGGCATATTGCGTCTGGCGCGCCCCTATGGCGCCGCCCGGCTCGATGCTGCGGCTCTTCGAGCGCTGGAGGTCGGCGCGCGCAATTATGGGTCGGTCAAATCCATCCTCGAAAAGAAGCTCGACGGGCAGCCATTGCGTGCCCCTCGGAGCACCGAGGAGGGGGCAATCGATCACCCGAATATCCGCGGATCAACCTACTACCACTGAAGGAGATAGTCGTGCTCACTCATCCTACCCTTGATCAACTTAACACGCTGGGCCTGTACGGCATGGCCAAGGCGTTCAGCGAACTCGACAAACATGATGACAGCGCGACGCTGAGCCATGCCGAATGGCTCGGGTTGCTGCTCGATCGGGAAATGACGCATCGCCATGACAAGCGCCTTATTGCCCGTCTTCGCCATGCCAGGCTGCGCCACCAAGCCTCGCCGGAAGACGTAGACTATCGCAGCACCCGCGGTCTGGATCGGCGCCTCCTCCAGGCACTGTTCCAGGGTGACTGGATCGATGCCCACGACAATCTGGCGCTCTGCGGCCCTACCGGCATCGGCAAGAGTTGGTTGGCCTGCGCCATCGGGCACAAGGCTTGCCGGGACAACCGCTCGGTCCTCTACACCCGCTTCCCCCGACTGCTGGAGGATCTCGCGCTGGCGCGCGGTGACGGGCGCATCGCCCGCAAGCTCACGCGATCATATCGGAACAGACGGGCGGCATCATCGGAATCCGCAGCATTTACCGCCTTCCTCGGTGACGGCCGCATCTGCCTGACGAACAACGCGGCGGAACGGGCGCTCAGAGGTATAGCCCTGGGCAGAAAATCATGGCTATTCGCCGGTTCAGACCGCGGAGGCCAGCGCACTGCCTTCATGCTGAGCCTTATCGGCACGGCAAAGCTCAGCGACATCGATCCGCAGGCTTGGCTTGCCGACGTCCTCGCGCGCATCGCCGACATCCCCCAGAACCGTCTCCATGAACTGCTTCCTTGTTGGGGTGGACGGCTCCCAACGGCATCGCAATGTGCCAGAGTGAGTGCGTTGCAAGACTCAATCAAGGGAGCCGCCCGTGGAGCAAATTACCCGCATAGGCATGGATACGTCAAAGAACGTTTTTCAACTGCATGGCGTCGATGCAGCGGAGAAGCCAGTGCTGCGCAAGAAGTTGACGCGCCGAGAGATGATTCGGTTTTTCGAAAAGCTGCCACCCACCCTCGTCGCTATCGAGGCATGCGGCAGTTCACATCATTGGGCTCGTCTTCTCGGATCGCTCGGGCATGATGTAAGGTTGATCGCGCCGCAATTAGCGAAGCCCTACGTCAAGCGCGGCAAGAACGACGCTGCGGATGCCGAAGCTCTCTGCGAAGCGGTGAGCCGCCCAACAATGCGCTTCGTTCCGGTAAAGACTGCAGAACAACAGGCCGCGCTCATGTTGGTCGGGGTGCGCGAAAGGCTTATTCAGAAGCGCACCCAGCTCGTCAACGCTATACGAGGGTATGGCGCGGAGTTCGGCATCACCGCGGCGACGGGTGCATGTCGCGTCGTACCGCTTCTCGAGTGCATCGCGGAAGATGAAACGATACCCGAATTGGCGCGCGAACTTTTTGCGCTGCAGGGAAAGGAATATGCGCAGCTCCAGTGCGAGATCGAACGGATCGACGCGAAGCTGATGGAATGGCATCGCAACGACGAATGTAGTCAGCGACTGGCCAAAATTCCCGGCGTTGGGCCTATCGGCGCGACCTTGCTCATGATGAAAACGCCCGATCCGCATCTATTCAAATCCGGTCGGGATTTTGCGGCATGGATGGGCCTGACCCCCAAAGATCACTCGACCGCCGGCAAGACAAGACACGGCGTTATCACTCGCGCTGGTGATGAGCTTCTCAGAAGCACGCTCGTGGTCGGAGCCACCGCAGTCGTTCAGCACGCCCGCAATGGGCGAGGCAGGAATCTAACACCGTGGCTTATCGGCTTGATTGCACGAAAATCGCCTAAGCTCGTTGCGGTTGCCGTTGCTAACAAAGCCGCACGTGTCGCGTGGAAACTCATGGTGAGCGGCGAGCGATACCAGTGCGTCGCGCCGCCCGCGCTAACTGCGGTAGCAGCATAAGAATTAGCCAGGGACGATGAGCAAAATATCAATGCTATCGTACTGAGCTGATCCGTGATCTTGCATGAAGAGAGCAGATGGTGCGATCGATCGATCCGAGGCGTGTGACACTCCGTCAGTTCCAATGGCCATCACAGGCCGCTGCCTTGTTGGGAACACACACCGCGGAAACCATCTTGGCCAGCGGTCACGTGCGACCGCACCGAAAGGCCGGACATATGGAAGCAAGCGATCCGATCAAATTTTCCGTTCAGCCCTTGCAAGAGGGAGCCGTCCACATATGGAACTGGCGCACCGCAGAGGATCAACGCGAAGCCGCCTGATCCGCGGCCTTCACCGAATGCATACCCTTCACCGAATGCATACGATACGGATCCTGGAGTGGATCGAGCAGCGTCGATTGGCCGAGAATCCACAAAGCCCCGGCGCTTTGTGCGTCGGGGCTTTATGGAATGTCGCTATTGTTTTGGTTGCGGGAGTAGGATTTGAACCTACGACCTTCAGGTTATGAGCCTGACGAGCTACCGGGCTGCTCCATCCCGCGACGGCAACGATAAAAGGGCGACCTTTTGGGTCGCCCTTTCATGAACTGTGAATGGGTTTGTGTGTTCCGATATATGCGCGTGCTTCAATGCCTGGCGACGCCCTACTCTTCCAGTGCTTGAGCAATAGTACCATCGGCGCAGTCAGGTTTCACGGCCGAGTTCGGGATGGGATCGGGTGGGTCACAGACGCT
>NZ_JAHRGM010000044.1 GCF_019097845.1 Sphingobium sp. AS12
CAGTACATCAATGGCTTCTACAACACCCGTCGTCGCCATTCATATCTGGGCGGCATCAGCCCGCTCGCGTTCGAAGCCAAGGTGGCATAATGAGATAGGTGACCGGCACAAAACCGTTACAAGTCCAGGCGGAGGGAAAATCGGTTCAGGCACTTGACCTCACCGGTCTCGCACAGAAGTTCGGCGCAGTGTATTGTCATCTCAAAGTCGCCGACAACGCTGATCAGTTGCGCGCAACCCGACTTTCGGTGGGCCAGTGTGACCTGTTGATCGGCGCCGACCTTGTGACAGCAGCGTCCGACGAGTCGCTCTCGCGTCTGCGTTCCGGTGCCACCGTTGCGGTCGTCAATGATCATGCCACTGTCACCGGTGCTTTCACACGGGACCGTGACTTCACTGTGCCGGTTTTCGCGCAACGTACCGCAATCGAACGATTCTGCGGTGCTGGACGGGTTACCTTCATAGAGGCGACCGAACTAGCCGAACAACTGACAGGCAACACAATCGGTGCCAACATAATGCTGCTAGGCTTCACCTGCCAAATGGGCTGGCTTCCAGTTGGGCATGGATCGCTCGAGCAGGCCATCGAGTCCAACGGTGTCGCCGTGCCCGCCAATCTCCAGGCGTTCGCACTGGGACGCATGTTGGCTCACGATCCGGCCGCGGTCACGAAGTTGGCTGAGGCCGGCAAGCCGCGTCGCGATAGTTTGGCAATGTCAGAAACGGTCGATGAACTTGTCGAGCGGAGGCGAGTCGATCTTGTGGCCTATCAGGGCGAAGCCTTGGCGACTCGCTTCCTGTCACTAGTAGAATCGGCACGGCAGGCCGAGAAATTAATTGCGCCTTTGTCGTCCAGCTTGACCGAGGCAGTCGCGCGCAATTTTTACAAACTGCTCGCCTATAAGGACGAATATGAGGTGGCCAGGCTGTTCAGCGACGGAACCTTCCTCGATACGCTAAAGCAAGGGTTCAGCGGTGACTACACGCTCCGCTTCCATATGGCGCCGCCAATCTTTTCGAAACTTGATCCGGCGACCAGTCGCCCCAAAAAGCGCGAATTCAAGCCATGGATGCTGTACGGGCTGCGCTTTTTGTCTAAGTTCAACGGCCTGCGCGGTACTGTTTTAGATCCGTTCGGTTACAGCGAAGAGCGCCGTGCTGAGCGTGCGTTAATCGAACGATATGAAATGTTCATGCGTGACATACTCGGTCAGTTGTCAGTCGTGAAATTCGATCATGCTCTCGCTCTGGCGCGCTGGCCACAAATGATCCGGGGGTATGGCCCGGTGAAGACCGAAAGTATGATCAAAGCAGACTTAGCGTTGCCCTCGCTACGGGCAGCTTTTGACGCCAATCCAAGTGATTATACGAGCCATCCCCCTAAAGTTGCGACCGCATAAGCGCAGCGCAACTCTTCAACGCCAAGATCTCGGGTGGGCATTCGCTGGGCAGCACCCTTTATCACGCGAAGGGTGGCAGCGGTCGGGCCATGGCCGACATGCCGCTGGTCATAGCGGGATTATGCACTCGTACGGCGCGCAAATGGCGACGATAAGTCGTGCGCCGCTTGCTCCCTAGACGGTAAAGATTTGGGCCTGGCGAGTCGCGGCAAATAGCAGCGCTAACTAACCTCCAAATCGTTCATCCAGCGTTGAGAATCTGGAAAACAGTCCGAGACAGTCGCCCGGGAGCCTGCGCCTGTCTCGGCAGAAGCAGCTTGCGGGCCTCTATTTTTTTGCATATAGTGCATCGCATTGCCTACAATGATCGCCCTTGTTGTGCGAGCTTGATGAGCTTTGCGGAGAGAAGAATGACCGGAAATCCCAGCCTTGTCGACACTGTCGAATCGACCCAATCGCGCGAAATTTTCTGGGACAAAGACGTATACAATCTCGAACTGGAGCGGATTTTCGGACGGTCATGGCTGTTCCTGGGCCACGAATCTCTTCTGCCAAAACCCGGTGACTTCATCACTACTTATATGGCCGAAGACAAAGTCATCCTGTCGCATCAGCCCGATGGTTCATTCCGGGCGTTCATCAATTCATGTACCCATCGCGGCAACCAGATTTGCCACGCCGACAGCGGCAATGCGAAGGCTTTCGTCTGCAACTATCACGGTTGGGTTTACGGGCAGGACGGCAGCCTCGTGGATGTGCCGCTCGAATCGCGATGCTATCACGGCCAACTTGATAAAGCGCGACTGGGCGCCAAACATGTCCGGGTAGAAACCTACAAGGGTTTCATTTTCGGCTGCGGCGATGCTGACGCACCAAGCCTCGAGGAATATCTGGGCGAATTCTGCTGGTATCTTGATACGATTTGGGAAGGCGCCGGCGGCGGGCTGGAATTGCTCGGCCCTCCGATGAAAAGCATTCTGGCTTGTAACTGGAAGGTGCCGACCGAAAATTTCGTCGGTGACGGATATCATGTTGGCTGGACCCACGCCGGTGCCTTGCATGGGATTGGCGGAGAACTCGCCGGTTTGGCTGGCAATCGCGCTGAAATGCCGTTCGAAGATCTCGGTCTTCAATTCACAACTCGGCACGGCCACGGATTTGGCGTGATCGACAATGCCGCCCCCGCTATCCACGTCAAGCGAGATGGTTGGGCAAAATATCTGGCCGACACGCGCGGTGAAGTGCTGCGGAAATTCGGGCCAGAGCGTGAGCGTCTTTATGTCGGTCACTGGAATTGCTCGATCTTCCCGAGTTGTTCGTTCCTTTATGGCACCAACACATTCAAAGTCTGGCATCCGCGGGGACCGCATGAGATTGAGGTTTGGACTTATACGATGGTGCCGCGCGACGCAGACCGGGAAACCAAGAGCATCATTCAGCGCGAAGCGAGCCGGAGTTTCGGAACGGCCGGAACGCTGGAAAGCGACGATGGCGAGAACATGTCGTCAGCCACATTTGTCAATCGCGGAAACATCACTCGCGACGGGCGGATGGACTCCAGCATGGGCGTTGGCTTCGAAGGGCCGCATCCGGTCTATCCAGGGATCGTCGGTTCCAGCTTTATCGGGGAGACGTCCCATCGGGGTTTCTATCGCTTCTGGAAGGAATTGCTGGATGCACCCAATTGGGATGCCGTGAAAGCGAACGACAGCGTATGGGACTCAGTTTTCCTCAATCGCGACTACTGGACGGCAAAGCTCGACGCGGCCGAGTAGTCGGTCACGAGCCCTAAAGCTTTTTCATAACTTACCGAAACCGGAGTGTTTATGTCGGTTGAACGAGTTCTGGCGGGATTAGACGTCCAGTACGCCATAGATATGCACTACCGCGCCGAAGTTCGATTATGGCAGACCGGACAATATCGCGAGTGGTTGAATAATATGGTAGCCGAGGACATCCATTACTGGATGCCGATCTACGAACAGCGATTTCTTAGGGACCGTCGTCCTGACCCGACGCCTGACGACGCCGCGATATATAATGACGATTATGGCGAACTTGATCAACGCGTTCAGCGACTTTATACGGGTACCGTGTGGATGGAGGATCCGCCTTCCAAAATCCGTTACTTCGTCAGCAATATCGAAGCGTTCGACACGGGGAACGGAGAATTCGACGTCTATTCGAACGTGCTCGTTTATCGGAATCGCCGCCAGCTTGAGATGACTGTGCATACACTCGGGCGCGAAGACAAGCTGCGCCGCGTTGACGACGGGTTTAAGGTCTTCCGACGTAAGCTACTGCTCGATGCAAGGGTTACCCAAGACAAGAACCTGTATTTTTTCTGTTGAACGTGCGCCGCAGAGCGCTGGAGAGGGAGACTCGATATGGAAGCTTATGCCGCGATCATCGAACGCAAGGGGGGTGAGTTCGTTCTTGATGCGATCGACATCGAGGAACCCCGCGACAACGAAGTGCTTGTCAAGATCGCTGCGGCCGGGATGTGCCACACTGATCTGACTGTACGAGACCAATACTATCCAACGCCGCTTCCTGCCGTCTTGGGCCATGAAGGATCAGGAATTGTCGAAAAGGTCGGGCGCGGCGTCACCACAGTTAAAGCTGGCGACAAGGTAGTGTTGTCGTTTAGCTATTGCGGAACCTGCCCGTCATGCATGAAAGGTCACCAGGCTTATTGCCCAAGCCTTTTTCCACTCAATTTCATGGGGCGCAGGCTGGACGGAACGACCCCGATCCGGCGCAATGGAGAAGAGTTGAATGCATGCTTCTTCGGTCAGTCCTCGTTCGCAACCTACTCAATCGCGAATGAAAACAACTGCGTAAAGGTCGCCGACTCCGCCCAGATCGAGTTGCTTGGTCCATTGGGTTGCGGAATTCAAACCGGTGCAGGCGCTGTCCTAAACGCCCTGCAGCCCGCCCCGGGTTCGTCGATCGCAATCTTTGGCGTCGGCTCAGTCGGGCTCAGTGCTGTGATGGCCGCTAAGGCTTCCGGTTGCCTTAAGATTATTGCAGTCGATCGCAATCCAACGCGGCTTCAATTGGCTCGTGAACTAGGCGCGACTGATCTTGTCGATGCAACGACCACCAATGCCCAAGAGGCGATTATTGCCCGAACCAATGGCGGCGCGGACTATGCGATCGATACCACTGCCATACCTCAAGTTCTGCGAAGCGCAGTGGACAGTACGCATACGATGGGGGAAACAGCCGTCGTCGGCGGTGCGGCGTTGGGCACCGAATTCACGCTTGATATGAACAACATGCTTTTCGGTCGCAAGCTACGTGGGGTGGTCGAAGGCTCAAGCACTCCCCAAGTCTTTATTCCGCAACTAATTGCCATGCGAGAGGCCGGCCTTTTTCCGTTCGAGCGGCTATGTACGTTCTACGATTTTGACCAGATTAATCAGGCTGTCGAAGACACAGAAAAAACAGGTAATGCGATTAAGGCCATTCTCAAGATGTGATTTGGCGATACAGCCGTGTTTGATCGATCTTGGCATCAGAGCGGGTGAGATTGATTATTTAACCGTATTTTAGATATACTACAAAGGCAGCCTATCCATTACAGGGATGATTGTAGTTATTGATGTAACTCATTAGGATATTTGCACCTATTGATGTGAAAACATACTCCGTCATTGGCCTGTTTCGAGAATTAGTCTATATCTCGTTAAATGTGGTCTGCGGTCGTCTAGAGAGGGGTATTGTGTTTATGTGACTGCCTCAGTGCCAACTGCATATCGTCCTATGCGCTTTTATGCGGGTGCCTGGTAAACTTTTGACGTACGCGCGATGACCTTAATTGATTGGATTTCGTAACATGCCTTCAGTCAGTTCCGAAGCTAAAATTAAAGGCGGTTAGTCGGTCGAAATACACCGTGCCGATCTCGGGTTACGACCAAGTTGTTTAGTCCTATCTGTTTACGCAATGCGGCTTTCAATTGAAGACTTGGTAAAGTTTAAAATGAATCAGGATGATTACAAGTCACAAAGTAGCAGACGGATGAATTCGATCGATAAACGGGGCACCAGCGTCTGGTCAAACTGTTCAGACACCTCTCCAGTTGGAAACGGACTTCGAGATGCCCGGCGATATTGGGCGGCTCTCTCGATCTGGTGTGCGATAATTCTAACCATTATTGACGCATCGATCGCTAGTGTTGCACTGCCCTTCATCTCCAAAGGGCTTCAACTGACCGCCGCGAAGTCGGTGTGGGTGATCAACGCCTATCAGATAGCAATCGTAATGGCCCTTTTGCCGATGGCAAAGGTGAGCGATATACTCGGCTACAAGAAAGTCTATCTGTCAGGCATTTTGCTTTTCATGATCGCCGCCTCTGGCAGTATCTTCGCTGGTAGCCTGACTATGCTCGCTGTCGCGCGTTTTGTGCAGGGAATTGGTGCGGCCGCGGTAATGGTAACCAGCGGAGCTTTGGTCCGGTCAATTTATCCTCCCGAACTCGTCCCGCGTGGAATTGGCTACAATACCATTGCCGTTTCCTTCGCCTCTGCATCGGGGCCAGCGGCATGCGCAGTGGTCCTCTCGTTTGCAAATTGGCATGCGGTGTTTGCCGTGGGCCTTCCGTTTGGTCTGGTTGCGCTAGCGCTCGGATGGTGGGCTCTCCCTTCCACGGCGTCTGCGAAACGCTCTTTTGACACGATTTCGGCACTAATGTGCTGTCTGGGTTTCGCTGCAGGTTTTTCTATTCTCAGTGATTTGGCCCAAAACTCCTCCTCAGAATGGACATTCATTAAAGTCGGCGTTGCGGTTTCTGCTATATTTTTCCTCCGGAAGCGTACTTCTATCAGCCATGAGTCGATGGTACCACTGGATTTGCTGAAGATGGGCTCTCTTCGTTTAGCATATGGCATGTCCGCTTCAGCTTATGCAGTTATGATACTGATAACACTATCATTTCCTTTCGTTCTACAACAACGGTTGCATTTCGGGCCTGAATTGATCGGCATGCTCATGGTTCCGCTGCCGATCGGCATCATGATTGCCGCATTCGTTGCCGGCCGCCTAGTTAATCGCTTTTCGTCGGCCGGGTTGTGTAGTTCGGGATTAATCTCACTTGCGGGAGGAGCAATTTGCCTTTCGTTTATACATCCGGGCAGCTCAGTGTTCTTGATAATTGCAGCGGTGGCCATTTGCGGTTTGGGTTTTGGGATTTTCCAAGTCCCGAACAACCATAGTATGTTGGCTACCGCACCCCATTCTCGCGCTGGAGCGGCTTCTGCAATGCTTTCCTTGTCACGGTTGATCGGCCAAACGCTAGGAGCATTACTGGCGGCGTCGCTCTTTCGCATGATCGGCGCGCAGAGTGATGCGCCAATTGTAGTTGCTGCTTTCATCGCTTTGACAGTGGCGAGCATAACGTTACTAATAAGATATCGAACAATAGTCTCGATAGGCTGAATAATAGAGGTTGAGGCGTGGTATGTCCGTGCCCGGGGGCATTTCCCCAACGATGATGCTGCCACCAAACTGCTATATCTGATCTTGAACCGATCGGAGAAAGAGTGGAAAATGCCCCCGCGTGAGTGGAACATGGCGAAGGCGCAATTTGCCGTGCTCTTCGGCGAACGTTTCATCAGGGCCATGACGGCCTGATGGTCAACCGCCTCGCCGCACACGAAATTCCTGACAGTCCCGCGGCCAGCGAAGCCCCGGCTGGGCGGCAACGCGCCGATCGCCCCCGCAAAACCAACCGGGGCTCTCTGCCTGCGCATTTGGAACGGATCGAGCAGGTCATCGATATCGACGATAAGGCCTGTCCCTGCTGCGCCGGCACTCTCCACCAGATCGGCGAGGATGTGGCCGAGCGGCTCGACGTCGTTCCTATTACTTTTCGTGTGCTGTTCACAAGCCGCCCGCGCTACGGCGGCCGTTCCTGCGAGAGCGCTGTCGTTCAGGCGCCGGCACCGGCGCGCATCATTGAAGGCGGCATCCCGACCGAAGCGCTGATCGCGCAGGTGCTGGTCGCTAAATATGCCGACCATTTGCCGCTCTATCGACAGGCCCAGATCTACGCCCGGCGGGGTATCCACCTGGACCGCTCGACGCTGGCAGATTGGGTCGGCCGGGCTGCATGGTATCTGCGCCCTTTGCGAGAGCGTATTCTTGCCGAGTTGCGGCAAGCCGAGCGGCTGTTCGCTGATGAGACGACTGCCCCGGTGCTCGATCCGGGACGCGGACGAACTAAGACGGGTCAGCTATGGGCCTACGCCCGTGACGATCGACCATGGGTGGCGGCGACCCGCCAATGGTCGCCTATGTCTACGCCCCAGATCGCAAAGCGGAACGGCCCGAGGCGCATCTCGGCACCTTTGCGGGCATCCTGCAGGTCGACGGCTATAGTGGCTATGCCGCACTTGCGCGGCGGCGCCAGCAGGTGCAACTCGCCTGTTGCGCGACGATCTGGGGTTCTTCCGCATCTTTGGTGCAAGTTGAGGGATTCACACGCGAATCGGGTGAGTGCATAGAGTCGGGATTACGGTCAGCGATGGTATTTGCTCGTGGTCCAGATGTCTTCGGTTTCTCCCGTTCCTGCAGGTTTGACGATTGTCAGTCGCGACGAAACAGCGGACGGGAGGCTCCATTTGGATGTGAGGCCAGTTCAGCGTTCCTCCTCGTGCCCCGGTTGCGGACGGCACTCGAGCAGCGTGCATAGCCATTACCAGCGCCATCTCTCGGATTTGCCCTGGCATGGACGGATTGTGGCGATGCGCCTCACGGCGCGGCGCTTTCGCTGCAGGACGCCTGATTGCAGGGTGCAGATATTCACGGAGCGATTGCCCGGGGTCGCCGCTTCGAGGGCGCAACGCTCCGATCGGCTTGCAGAGAGCCAGCGCGCTATGGCTCTTGTAGCGGGCGGTGAGCCGGGCTCCCGCCTCGCCCATAGGTTGGCGATGCCGGTGAGCGGCGATACATTGCTGCGGATGATCCGGTCGGCGCCTGTGCCGGGTTTCGTTGCCCCTACGATCGTGGGCATCGACGATTGGGCGTGGCGGCGCGGACAGCGCTACGGAACGATCATCTGCGACCTGGAGCGTATCCATCCGGCGAGACGCGCCTTGTCGTGAGGTAGGGGCCTGCTCTTAAGAACGCTCTCGATAGCACGCTTAGAACAGTGGATGCGGCAGATAACGGTAATGACCGGGCCGGAACGGCGGCGGCGTTGGAGCGACGAGGAACGACTGCAGATTTTGGCAGAAGCCTTTGCGCCTGGGGCCAGCGTTTTGGCTGTGGCACGGCGGCACGACAT
>NZ_JAHRGM010000045.1 GCF_019097845.1 Sphingobium sp. AS12
GTTTACGGTATCGAAGAGCATGCTGTGCTTGCCCTATCACAAGACGGCATCGACTGCCTGCGGGACCTCCTTGCCGAACATAAACGGACTCACGTGTAGCCCCGCGCGGCCTTCACCGAATGCATACTCACAAACCGGGCTGACGTCCGATCGTAGCGAAACTGCGTGACGCTGCCGTCGCTGATCTTGGACACAAGCTCGTCAATGGCGCTGAGGGGGACAAGAAACCATTCGCGTGGTTGCACCGTCTTGCCGAACCTATCTCCGGCCGAAAGGTCAAGGCGGGCGGGCCCAAGTGCGCGATGGATCAGGCCTTCCAACTTCGTTCGATTGATGTTGTAGAGCCGGTACTCGGCGACGATTTCGACATCAGCGAGCAGAAACGTCGGGTCGTTACGCGCGTTAGCGATCCTGCTGGCAACAGGCTGGCCGGTCACCCCAATCTTGTGGATCAGCTCGCGATGTTCCTCGATGTAGGGATGCACGGACTTGCTGCGCAAGACGTAGATGGTGCCGCTTTCGAGATCATCCGGCTCGGCGACGTTGCCGAAGAGCGGGCCAGCGCTTTGCTCGGTGATCCGCCGTGCGGTTTCATCACGATACAGCGCCTTCTGGAAGGAGCGTGATAGCACGCTGGCTTCCGTTCCATTGTCATAAATCACGCGGACGCGGCGGTCGTTCCGTTCGTACTGGGTGACGAATTCTTCGGTGGAAGCGGCGATATAGGCCATTTGTCCGCCGACTATGAAAAAATTACCGGGCTGGATTTCGGCAAGGGTTACCTCGGTTTGCCCAAGGACCTTAGCCTGTCTGGTCGCTGCCTTCAGGTCGGCCTGCGCACGATCGAACAGCGGCTTGAATGTGTCATAATCCTCGCATTTTTCACGATTGGCGATTTCCTCTGCTGCCCGTTTTTCGGCGCGTGAAGTGACATGGCGAAGCCGGGTGATATCGTCATCCTCACCTGCGCCGATACCCAGTTCAGACAGTAGTCCAGCATCATCGAGGTTCGCAGGCGACCGCGCTACGGAAGCAGCGCCGTCGAGAATCCCGCTTTGATCAATGGCCGCCAGCAGTTCACGAGCATCGGGCATATTCCGCAGACGATCGAGGCGAACGGCATAGAGCCGCTCGAATATGTCCCGGCCTTCGCCATGCTGGGGCAAGCGCCCGTACTCAGCAACGAACCGCTGGATATCCTCAAAACCGGCAATGATGCGCTCCTGAAGCGGCGTGAAGGAACGGACGGCCTCCGGGGCTGTCTCGACGCCAAGCTCAGCGAGAAGTTCAAGGTCACTCAGTTCAGCCATTGCTGGCAGCCTTCGTCGCGTGACGCTGGAGGAAGGCCACGCCTTCCGCCATCTTGCGCTCCCAGGCGTCCTGGGATGTCAGCGACGGCAAGCGGCCGCGCTCACGCTTGAATTCCAGGGCACGCTCGGCAAGAGCGCGGGCGTCGTCATAAGTCAGCTTGTCCTTCTTGGCGTTGATCACCGCCTGGACTTGCAGCAGCGTCTTTTCGTCCATGGCCTTGGCCAGCACGGCATAGGTGGCGCTGAACGGGTTCACCCGGTCGATGAGGTCGATGTCGAGATCGGTAACGCTGAGAGCGAATTTGCGCACGCCATCTACGAACGCCGTGCTGGCTTTAAGCTCTCCGTCAGCGGTGTCGCCTGAAATGGCGGCTTTCGCCTGCTGGGTCAGGGTCATGGCCGCGACGGCATGCTGGCGCACCGCTTCCTGATCCGCTTCGTTCAGTTCGGGGTACTTTTCCCGGATGATCTTACCCATTTTCAGCTGGGTCAGTTCTTCAGGCACGACCTCGGGGTCGAACATGCCACGCTCCAGCACGGCCTTGTCCTGTACGAACGAGGCAATCACCTCGTTCAGGTCTTCGCGGCAAATCCGTGTGGCCTCGATGCTGGTTGGCAGCTTCAGGCCCTTGATCTCGAAATGCATCTGCCCTTGCGGACCCACGCCAACGTTAAGCTTGCCCTCCTGATAGCCATCATCGCCATAGTCGAAGCCGGGCTTGGGCCCGGCATCCTTGGGCGTGAAGTCGAACCGGGGCGCAAGAACCTGTTCCATGAGCAGGCTGGCGGCAATCGCCTTGAGGTAATCGTTGATCGCGTCGACCACGAGCGGATTGTCGGCCGCCGGTTCCGCAATCAGGTTGGTGAAGCGGGCGCGCGTCTTGCCGGGTGCATCACGGGTGGCGCGGCCAATGATCTGGATGATCTCGGTCAGGCTGGAACGATAGCCGACCGTCAGGGCGTGTTCGCACCATATCCAGTCGAAGCCTTCCTTGGCCATGCCCAGCGCGATGATGATGTCGACAAAATCACGGTCCTCGCGTGCCTTGGGCGATTTCAGCGCTGCCACCACGCGGTCGCGTTTAGCGGCGTCATCATCGACCAGATCGGCAACTTTGATGATCTTGCCGCCAGCGGCGCGGATGAGGTGAAAGCCGGTTTCGGGATCGACGCCCTGCCAATCGCCGAGGTGGTTCATGATGTCCTCGGCCTCGCGGTGCTTTCCGGTGCGGGTGCTCTCTTTGGAATTGACCGACGGGATGTGGACGATCGTCTTCACCGTCGGATCGAGCAGCGCCGAAATCTTCTCGGTATAGGGGCCGGTGTAGAAGCTGTATCCGATGTCGAGCGTCTTGAGGTACTCGTACCCGTTGAGCTGCTGGTAGTAGGTGTAGGTGACAGGCTCGAACCGGTCTTCATCCTCTGGGGCCAGCACGGGGATGGCATCGCCGCGGAAATAGCTGCCGGTCATGGCGACGATATGCGCCTTGTCCCGTCCGATCAGCTGCGCAAGCTGAGCGCCGAGGCGGTTTCCGGCATCGGCGGAAACATGATGGAATTCGTCAATCGCGATGAGGCGGTTGTCGAACGCTTCCGGCCCCAACTCGTCAAACGCAAAACGGAATGTCGCATGGGTGCAGACCAGCACCTTTTCCTCGCTGGCGAGGAATTCGCCGACCGCTTTTACCTTGGACTTCGCCACCTTTGGATCGTCAGCACCGGGCGTGTTGCACAGGTTCCATTGCGGGGCGACAACCCAGTCGGCGAAGAATCCGTACTTGCTGAGAGGTTCGCTGCCGAAGCTCGCGCCGATGGAGCGTTCCGGTACGCAGATGATGGCCTGGCGGACACCTTGATTAGTCAGCTTGTCCAACGCCACGAACATCAACGCGCGCGACTTGCCGGAAGCTGGCGGCGATTTGATCAGCAGATACTGCTCGCCGCGCTTTTCGTACACCTGCGCCTGCATTGGCCGCATTCCCAGCTCGTCGGACTTCGTCGACACGCCGGTGTGGGCGGCCTTGAAGGACACGGCAGGGATGATCTTGTCGTCGGCCATGCGGAAGCTACTTTCGGAAGAGTTCAAGATAGTCGTGGAACAGGAACAGGCGATTGCGGCGTCCTCCGGTCACTTCCACCAGCACGCCTTGCTCCACCATATCATTGATCAGCGATGCGGCAGTATTGGTCGTGGTGGAGAGTAATGCCGTCACCGCCTTCACGTCGGTGACGGGCTGGGCATAGAGGTTGCGCATCAGTTGCTGCGCATTTTCCTGTCGCCGATGGCTGAAGCGCGGGAGCACTTCGCGCTCGATGCGTTCCTTCAGCGCAAGGATTGCGCGGAAGACGCCCGCCGATCCTCGGGCCGTTTCCTCCACCCCGTGCAGGAAGAAGACCAGCCAGTCGCGCAAGTGGTTCCCTTGACGCACGGCCATCATGTGGTCGACATAGGCGGTCTTGTTTCGCTCGAAATAGTCGGACAGGTAGAGCGCTGGCCTTACCAGCAGCTTTTCCGAGGCGAGGTAGAGCGAGATCATCAGCCGCCCCAAGCGTCCGTTGCCGTCCAGGAACGGGTGGATCGTCTCGAACTGGTAGTGCGCGATCGCGATCTTGATCAGCGGTGGCACCATGGCTTCGGCGTTGTGCAGGAACTTTTCCAGATCGCTCATCAGTTCCGGCACATGATCGTGGTGCGGCGGCACGAACACGGCATTCTTCAGGCTTACCCCGATCCAGTTCTGGCTGATGCGAAATTCGCCTGGCCGCTTGGTTTCACCGCGTACCCCGTCGAGCAGGATGGCGTGGGTATCGCGCAGCAGCCGGTTGGACAGCGGCAAACGTTCCAGGCTGTCGATGGCGAAGGTGATGGCGCGGATGTAGTTCTGGACCTCGCTCCAGTCGTCGCGCACCTCGGGCAGCAGGTCTTCTGCATCCTTGAACGCATCTTCGATGTTGGTCTGGGTGCCCTCGATCCGGCTCGATTGCGTGGCTTCCTTGGCCACGTACATGCGGATGAAGAATTCGATGTCGGGGATCAGCTGGGCAAAAGCGTTCAGTTCGCCAAGCGCGCGGTCGGCCTGGCCGAGCAGTTGCAGGACCTGCGGGTCGGATATCGTCCAGCCATGGTTGATCGGCTCCGGCAGGAAGCTGCGATACTCTAACTGGGCTTCAAACTGCCCTGCCTGATAGGCTGAAAGATCCATATCTCAGAAAACGCCTCTCAATCTGCCATTGAGATTTTCATATGTCAGATTCGCGCTGACACAAAGGGCTTGTTTCAGTTTCTGCCCCATTTTCTGATTTATAGATTTCCATATGTCAAAATGGCGCGTCAGCGTTGAGAGCGCCCGAACATGACAGGATCAAGCAGGCGGCTGATCCTTCTCAATCGCCTTTTCGAGCCACTTCGGCAGATCGCCAATCTGCGATGTGAACGTGTTTTCCGGAACATCCTGCCAGAATGCAACGATGGCATCGGAGAACTGGTCGAGGTCATCGTCGGTCACGGTGAGGTTCGTATAGTCAGGTGGAAAACGCAGCAGCGGTTCGGGGAAATCATCGCGCTTCAGGAATTGCGGGGCATCCTTATGCAGCTTCTCAAACGAAATGCCTTCGCCGTGCTTATAGACGTTCACCACCAGATGGCACTGATGCAGCCGCTGAAAATATGGACGTGAAAGGACCGGCCAGCCCCAGCATTCCAGGAAGTCTAAAAGCTGGTCGATGGTCGCCTTCCAAAGCGCAGCCCGCGTGTGGCTGCCATGGATAACCCGGCCCAGTTCGCGCGTGACCCAATCGCGCAGCTGCTTTTCCCACTCATGGTACATACCAGCGATCACGCTCAATCGCGTTGCCTTCTGCAGGTCTTCGAGTTGCAGGTAGAATGAGACGCTTTCGTCCCATGCCTGCTCATAGGCATCCGCAGGATCATCCCGGTCAGGATTGAAGTAGGGTGCCCGATTGGCCAACCAGTCATCCGCGTATCGGTCCGCATCTTCCTTCATGGTGCCGAACTGAGAGAGCAGGCGTGTTCTGGCCTCGGACACATAGAAGCGGTGATTGGCGATCAAGCCGTCGCGAAACGGCCCCCACATCTGGAACAGCACCCGGTCAACCATCCCCGATCACGCCGCCTTGGCGCTGGTCATTCTGGTGTAGAGTTCGAACAGTTTTTCGAGCCGTTCGGTGTCGTTGCGAAAGCGGCGGCCGATATAGATGCGCTCCAGCACCTCGTCGTTGCGTTCATGCGCATGGCGGAGGTTTTCGGGCATTTCCTCCGGATCATATAGATCGGCGATGGTCGCCGGAAAATGCGCCTCGCGCGCGAGGAGGATGTCCTCGGCGCAGCGGGTAAGATCGGCCATGTGTTGTTGAGTTAGCCCAGAAGGTGGAAGCGGAAAGGTGTTCCAACCGAGAGTGTTAGAATAAGATAGTCGCATCTCAAGCCGACCGCAGATTGCCTCAATCCACGCCAGGTGCAACTTCGACGAAATGATAGCCAGGGCCCAGAGAGGTCCTTCAGGAATGTAGAAAGCCTTGTTGGTTGGGATTACTGAATCTCCGACCAATCCCGCCGGAAAAAATTCCCTATTTTCGGATGAAACAATCGGCACGAAAATCTTTCGCCCATCATCACCTTTGCGCTCCCGAAATTGATGCGGGCGGGCCGCTAGTTTGTTGACGGCCTCATCGGTTGTTTCCAAGCGATCCTTCCGCACGCTGTCGATGCGCTCACACACCGCAGGAAAGCGTCGGGCATACTCAACTTCAGAGTCATCAATCCAAAGGCAATACCTCAGCTTCCCATTGATAAATTCCGTTGAGCCGATGAACCGCCGAACCATGGTTTCCGGCACCCCGTCTTTCAACAACGCAGACTTCTCATCAGCATCGAACATCAGACCAGCCGACTTCGAATAATAGACGCCGTACTCCATGGGAATCTTTGTCCATTTGGGCTTCTTGGACGCTGGCACTACGGAGATCGTATGGTCAGTCAGATACGGGTTGATGTTTGCAACCTCACGGACGCTCTCATCAGTAAATATCCGCCTGATCCCGCCCGGCTCCCTATCAACTCCGGTCACAATGACGGTCACGCCAGCTTTGTTGGCTGCGAGGTTCGACCACTTGAAGGACGTATGGGCGAACCTGATCCGGAAACCCCGATCCAAGAGGATTTTCCAAGTAATCGGAACCTGCTGCCCTTGGCAAAGGCTGTTCGTAGTCACGAAGGCAAAAGGTGCGTGGCACACCTCGTTGTACATCGCAGCCTTCATCAGCCAAGCGCCTACGTAGTCGACATTTTTCCACTGCGTAGTCAGGCTAGAGAAGACGCGCTCCAAGTCTTCCTTTTCTTGGCGCTCCTGCTTTCGCGTGCCCTTGAAGGGTGGATTTCCGCAAATGTAGGTTTCGCCACCTTGATGCTCGAAGTCGATCTCAGATTGATCAAGCGGGGTGCCAAAGAGGTCGTCACTCTTCACTTTTACGGGCGAGCCACTGGTTCCCCAAAGGTCGACCCAATCAAGCTGAAGCGCATTTCCACACGTAATCCAGTTCTGGCTATCGAGCGGCAGAAAGTCAGCAAGCGCTTCCTTTTGGCCGCGATAGAGCACGTCGCACTGGAACTCGGCGATGATCAGAGCGAGACGCGCGATCTCAGCCGGAAAATCGCGCAATTCGATGCCGCGAAAATTAAGGCCTGTGGACAATTAGGGGATTCCCTTTTCCGCGCAGATCGGATTCAAGACTGGCGAAGGGAGCGCCATCTTGGATCGACACGGATTAAGCGACGAGCAGTGGGAGCGGGTCCGTCCGTTTCT
>NZ_JAHRGM010000046.1 GCF_019097845.1 Sphingobium sp. AS12
TTGGGGGGGATGAACGACCTTTCGCGGATATACTGCGTCTTGTCGAGCGGATCGCCCAGGCAGACGGCTCGGCGGGTTGGGTCGCAAGCTTCGCTCCGCAAACGGCCCTCTATCTCGCGACTCTGCCGCTCAGGGCTCTCGATGAAATCTATTCGGATGGGCCTGACACGGTTGTCGCCGGCGGCCTTTTTCCCATGCAGACCGCCCAGGTTCTTCCTGGAGGCTATCTGGTCGACGGGCAGTGGTCCTTCGCGAGTGGATGCCTTGGGGCCTCCTGGCTCGGCGTGGGCATGTCCGTCGAGGGTCAGCAGGGTGAAGGGACGACGCCGCTGATCGCAATGCTGCCTGCCTCTGCGGTCGAGATCGTTCCCAACTGGGATGTCGTCGGTCTGAAGGCAACGGCGAGTCATGATCTCAAGGTTGTTCGCCAGTTCGTCGCAACCGAATTTACCGGCCGACGCGGGGGAACGCCGCTCGTGGAAGGCGCTTTATACCGTTTTCCCGCGCTGTGCGGCGCCGCATTCTTCCACGCGGTGGTGGCTCTTGGCATAGCGCGGGCGGCGCTGGATGATCTGCGGTCGATCGCCATTGGAAAAATATCGATCAGCGGAGCCCCCCGCCCTGCGGACCGCGGTTTTGTCCAGCTTGCGGTCGGCAAGGCAGAGGCCGAACTCCGTTCCGCCCGTGCCTTCTTCTACGAGCAGGTTGAGGTCGTCTGGGCGGCTGTCAAGCGTGGCGACGTGCCCACCATCGATGAGAAGGCTCTCGCCCGCATCGCCGCCAGCCATGCGGCCGAGGTCGGCTGCGCCATCACGCGCACAGCCTTTCGCCTCGCCGGCACGACGGCGACCAGAATGTCCTGTTCCCTGCAGCGCCGGATGCGCGATGCAGCCATGATCACGCAGCACGCTTTCACCAATGAGGGCAATGTCGAAAGCGGGGGACGGGTATTGCTGGGGATCGAGCCGCCCGCCGGCTTCCCATGAAAGGGAGGATGAAGCCATGACGCAGGCCACTGAACCGCTGCGAGCGCTTTTTTGTATCGGCATCACGCAAGGCTTCCACGATTTGCCCGCTGCGCAGGCGAAGGAAGTCATGGCCGTCTTCATCGAAGCATTTCGCGATCTGCGCGGTCGCTTCGGTATCACGGTGCTGGGCACGTTCGACGACGACCAATTGACGGTCGGCGCCGCTTCCGGCGGCTGGCCGTGGACCGCCTATATCCTGGCCGACCTGCCCGATCTCAAGGCCGCCGTCGCAATCTGCGACATCTTCCGCTCGACAAGGGCACTGGACGGCCAATTGTGGAAATTCGCCAGAATCGAGGCGCGGATCGGCCGACAGCTCTTTGCGGGCAACGAATGAGCGAGATACGCCGCCTCGCCAGCGTGTGTCTTCACCGCTATTTCGCGCTCTGCGACCGTCCGCGTCGCGTTGGCCAGACGAGCTATGGCGATCTCTTTTCCGCTAATGCGATATGGGAAGGAGTCGGTGGCCGCTATGCCGAGCGCTTCGGCCGGTTCGAGGGGCGCGACGCCATCGCGGGCGCCATGCGCCTCGCGCTGGATGAGACGCCAAGCTACCGGTTCAATCTGCACCTGCTGACCAATGAGCTTTGGATGCCGGGTTCGGCTTTGACCGGCGCCTGGCTTCTCCAGCAGTTTTCCGTGCTGAACGATGAACGGGCGATCGAGGCAACAGCCGAGATACGAGTCACCTTCGACGTGGCCGGCGGAGCAGTCACTATCGCGCGGTTCAGAACGCGCAATCTCATGTGGCGGGAAGCCGTGGATGGGATCGGTGAGAATGCGGATCTCGCCGGGCTGGAAGAGCTTTCATGACCTCAGGCTATCTCGTTCGCTTCCCGACAAGAGGAGAGAGTCCTCGACTCGCTGTCAAGGATTCGATCGACCTGGCCGGTCAGCGTACCGGCATGGGCAGCCCGGCCTTCGCTCAGACGCAACCCGCACAGCGCAATGCCGAGGTGGTCGACAAGCTGCTCGCAGCCAGGTTCGAAATCGCCGGCAAGACCCGCCTGCACGGGCTTGCCCTGGGTGCAACCGGGATCAACGCCTGGAGCGGAACGCCCATCAACCCCTCGTTCCCCGAACTGGTGCCGGGTGGCTCATCGAGCGGCAGCGCCGCCGTGATCGCAGCCGGCGAAGCCGAGCTTGCCATCGGGACCGACACCGGCGGTTCGGTTCGTGTCCCTGCGGCATGCTGCGGTGTTTTCGGCCTGAAAACAACAGCCGGGCTCATTTCGCGTGCCGGTGTCCATCCTGCCGCTTCCTCTCTCGATGTCGTCGGCCTCTTCGCGCGCGACCCGGCCGTGATTGCGCGGGCCTTGCATGCCGTCACCGTCGATGCGCCGCTATCCGACAGGCCGATCCGCCGGTTGGGCAGGATTCAGATCGCTGCGGACCTTGACGTGGACGCTGCGGTCACCGTCGCCTGCGTTCACGCAAACCTGACGGTCGACCCGGTCGTTTGGCCGGGCATGAAGGCGGCTTTCAAGGCAGGCCTGGCGCTTATCAACGCCGAGAGCTGGGATGCTTATGGCGAGCTGGTCGAAGCGGGCCTTTTGCCGGCTGACGTTTCCGAACGTCTGCGCGCCGGCAGCAGGGTGACCGATGCCCAACGGCTCGAAGCCGAAGCCGTGCGCCGGCGGGCCCGCCTTGAGGTCGATGCGCTGCTGGCACAGGTCGACGCATTGCTGCTGCCGACGCTTGCCATTTTTCCGCCCAGCCTGGCCGAGGGCGGTGCGGACCCTTCGGGCATCGCACTGACGGCGTTGGTCCGTCCGTTCAACCTGACCGGGCACCCTGCTTTGTCCGTCCCTATCGCCCGAACCAAGCGCGGTCCCATCGCGATGCAGATCGTGGGACGCCTCGGTTCCGATCTCGCGCTGTGCGACTTCGCGAAGAACATGTTTCCCGCCAATCACAACCAAGGAGGCGCCGCGTGAGACTTGACCTCGACTCCCTGCCCGCACTCGTCGGCCCCGACTGGATCGACGGGCGTCTCTACACCTGTGCGGACATATTCGAACGCGAGATCGAACGCATCTTCGAAGGTGGCTGGGTGTGGGTCGCGCATGAAAGCGAGGTGGCGCAGGCGCGCAGCTTCAAGACTTTGGCGATCGGTCGCCAGCCGGTGATCGTCACGCGCACCGACAAGGGCGAACTGGTGACCATGCTGAACCGCTGCCGCCACCGGGCGGCCACGGTCTGCCAGGCCGAAAGAGGCCACGCATCCCGATTCGTCTGCGCTTATCACGGCTGGAGCTATACTCCTGAAGGCCGGTTGGTCGGCGTTCCCCAGCCGGAAGGCTATGAAGGCGTTCTCGACCGTTCCGCGCTCGGTCTCAAAACCTTGCGGACCGAAAGCTATGGCGGTCTGGTCTTCGCGAGCCTCAATGATGCGGTCGCGCCGCTTTCGGATTATCTTGCCGATGCAAAGCCCTGGATCGACCGTTTCAACCGTCAAGCGGCCGGTTATCCGCTTGTCGTTCTGGGCGATCATCGTTTCCAGTTCGAGGGCAATTGGAAGATCCCGATGGAGAATACCACCGACGGTTACCATCTTCCCGTGGTCCACAATTCCTATTTGCGCTTCGTGGAATCGGAAACCTCCGACCGTCTGGCGAGCGTCATGGCATCCGACGAACTCTATTGCCTGACGCTCGGTAACGGACATAGCGTCGGTATTTTCGACGCCGACGCCATCGATCTTGATCTGCCAAGCCGCAAGCCTGTCCCCAAGCACTATGAACAATTGGCTCGCGAGTTGTCCGGCTCGCTCCCTACCGCCGACGTCGCCCGCATATTGCGTGCGGTCGGCGGTGTCGGTTTCAATCTCAACATCTTCCCGAACATTGCGCTGTCCGGCGCTTTCCTGCGCGAATTGCGGCCGCTCGGCGTGGACCGGACCGAGGTTCGTCACATCGCGCTCGGCATGGGCGGCGGTCCCGCGGCGGCGAACAGGGCGCGCCTGCGGATCCACGAACAGTTTCAGGGTCCGGCCGGGCTCGGCAGTTCGGACGACCGTGAAGCCTGGGAGCGCGTCGCGCGCGGCGCCCGTGCCGGCGGCGACATGGCCGTGCTCCTCAATCGTGGCGTCAATCGGGAGCGTGCCGCCGGCAACGCGCGGCGTGCGCATGCGACCGACGAGCTTGGCATGCGCGCCGCGTATGCGCGCTGGCGGGAGGTCATGGCCGATGCCTGATTTCCGTTCGGACCGACCGCTGGATACCAACCTTCTTGGGCGAGCCAACGATGTTCTCTTCCATGAAGCCGCGCTGCTCGATGGGCAAGACTATGCCGCCTGGCTGGAGATGTGGGCGCCGGACGCGCTGTACATAGTGCCCACGGCTTACGAGTCTCTCGAAGACTATTCTACGGTGCTCAACTATATCCATGACGATGCCGATATGCGCAGGCGCCGGGTCCAGCGGCTGCTGAGCGGCAGCGTGCACGCAATGACGCCACCGTCACGTACTTTGCGCTCCGTATCGCAGGTCCGCCTGCTCGAACGTGACGCCTTGAGGGACGAGGTGCGGGTGACCTCTTCGCTGTACATCCTGGTTGCCCGAAGCGGAACGCAGCGTATGATCGGAGCACAAGTCGAACACCGGCTCCGTCTTGGTTCGGCAGCACCGATCGCCGGCAAAATCTGTAGGTTGCTCGACGCTGATCAGGCGCAGGGCGACCTCACGTTTTTGATCTGAGCCGAGCATGCGTAGTCGCACTGATATCGCTCTAGTCACCGGAGCCGCGCGCGGGCTCGGCACGGAGATCGCCCGTGCCCTGGCCGGGCAGAAAATGCGTGTGGTGCTGGCGGACATCGACGCGGAAGCGGTCGAGGCCGCCGCCAGGGAAATCGATCCGTCGGGTGAGCGTGCGTTCGGCATTTCGCTCGACATAAGGTCAGTCCAGTCGATTGTGCAGGCCCGGGTCCAGATCGAGCGGCGCTGGTCGGCGGTGTCCGCACTGGTCAACAATGCTGCCGTTACGCCCATGACCGGCCTATGGGACATCACTGCTGAAGAGTTCGACGCCGTGGTCACAACCAATTTGCGCGGCACCTTCCTGATGTCTCGCGAATTTGCCGGACCGATGCGCGCGCAGGCTTATGGCCGGATCGTGAATCTGGGATCCTTGGCTGGGCAGTCCGGCGGCTCCGGAACTGGTGCACACTACGCAGCCAGCAAAGCCGGCATCGGTGTCCTTACCAAGATATTCGCGCGCGAACTCCAGTCTGCGGGCATTGCCGTGAACTGCGTTGCCCCAGGTCCGCTTGACGGTCCGCTTGCGCGGGCTGCTGCACCTGAACTCTTCGAAAAAGTGAAGCGCGCAATCCCTGTCGGGCATTTGGGCGACATGTCTTCCATCGCCGCTATCATAGCCTGGCTGGCCAGCCCCGATGCGGACTTTGTCAGCGGCGCCTGCTGGGACATGAACGGCGGTTTGTCGATGCGCTGATTGCAAGTGCGATTTCCATGGCGGCTTCCTTTTTTGCGCTCATTTTGTGCTTGCAAATATATTCCTTTTCATATGAATTGGCGTTCATAAGGAAAGGGGGATGTTGAAAAGGGCTACCCAACAGGCGGGAGCTATCTCAATGGCTTTGATACAGAGCGAACATCCGTCCACTACTGCGCGTACCGATGTCTCAATCGGTTTGGCCCGAAAGTCCATTGATGCTCGCATCGGGCCAATTGGCGATGGTGTTGCAGTTGCTCTGATCAATTTCAACGCGATTGAAAGCAGCCATCTGCGGACCTCGCTCGCCAACGATGTAACACTCATAGATCAGATAGGGCGGCCTGACGTACCCGATGTTCTGCTATACAGGCATCGTGTTTGGCAGAAATTCGATCCATTGGTTAAGGAGGCGCAGTCTAGGGGCCAGCGCGTAATCATTTTGACTGACGCTCCCTCGGTCGCTTTCGCCGTGAGCGCCGTGCGTGCGGGCGCCTGGGACTTGCTGCCGGTCGATAGCCCGCCGTTCGCGCTCAGGAGGGCAATCATGGAGGCAGTCGAGGCGGGGATACCCCCTCCCGAAACTGGCAAGCTGCCAAATGAACCGACGGATTTCTCGCCCGAGGACTTTTCGCGTCGCGCCTCGTCATTGTCGCCACGTGAACGGGAGGTGTTGGCGAGCGTCGTTGCGGGAAAGCCAACCAAGGTGATCGCCTACGAGCTTGGTATCAGCGTGAAGACCGTCGACATTCACCGGACGAACATCAAACGGAAGTTCGGAACCGCTACGCTCACCTCTCTTCTTCGCAACATTTTTCTTCTGGGCGGGCTACCTCCTATTCGGCCTGTCAGCAATTTGGCTTCGAGATGAATCGGTGGCGTTAGTTGGCCGACCACACGCGGATATTGAGTCCCGGCACAGTCAGGACGAGACGGTGCTCAAGGCACATAGGACAGCCCCGGCCGAGACCTGAAGAATCGCGCCTGCATGGGTCAGAAAGAATAGGAGAGCGCAAGACCGGCCAGCCCCTGATGGCGCGATCCTTCCTCACGCACGATCGGGCTGTCGGCCGCATCGCCCAGCAAATTGCCGTAGGAAATCCTGACCAGCAGCCCCAGCGCGGATCGAACTAACAGCCGAAGGTCGCGCCCGCCGCGACATCGCGCAGCGAAGCGCCGGGCCAATAGGCGGCAAGACCACTCCGCCGGTCTTGCCTATCGCGGCCTTGCCGGCGATCCTCCTCCTCCGGCACCGGCGGTTACGGGCGAAGTTCTGTAGCGCGCATTCGGCGGGTCCGGCTGCTAGCCGGCCGGGTTTCTCCATGTGTCCAAGTGACGCGATTTTCGATCAATGGGTTTGCACAAACAGGATGGGTAAATATGCTCCGCTGGGCGCCTTCCTCAGGCGCTGGAAGAGAAAGAACGCCACTGCCGACACGGTGGAACTGACCTTTGCCGATGTCGAGCGTATCATCGGCGCCATCCTGCCGCGCGGCGCGATATCTCGCGACTGGTGGGGCAATGCGCCGGGCGACGAACGCGGCATTGTCCAGTGCCGGGCCTGGCTCAATGCCGGATTCGAGGCGCATCCGGTCGAAGGCGCTGAGCGTGTCCGATTTCTCAGAACCGACATCTGAGCTGCCGCAGCAGTATGGCGATCGCGGTCGCCGGATGCGGCCCGGTCGCACTTGTCTCGTGCTGCTTTTACCGATCGGGTGGGGCAGCTTCCCGAAACACTCCCTCACCGATGATCATGATCCGATCCCCGAAGCGATTCCGGGGCGGGCGATCCAAGATTTCCGCCGGGCAGGACGATGGCAACATTCTGCATCATGCCTTCATCCTCATGGTCTCTACCGGCCGTCGCCGCACTGTCGGCCACCCTCCGGCGCGAGGCTGCACATGTACGAAGAATCTGCCATCCCACGGACACACCATATCGTTAGCGAAAGGAGCCTGATTTCATCATTTCCTATGATCACTGGCTGGCTTCGGCACAGCAGTCATGTTATCTATGCTTCGGGATCGCCATCAGACAGAATTTCGCAGTTGGTCAAGAGTCGCATTGAACGAAATATTGTAAATCGTTTCTCAATTGAGCGTGCCCGTCTCATTCAATTTCCGGCCGTTTTCATCACCAGACCCGACAAGCGACGCCGATCAAGTGTAATCGTCTGATCAGAATGTAGTACCAATCCATGTTTCGGTGCGGTCGCGTTCATCCTGTTCGCGTCTTGCCGTATCGGACAGTCAAGGGGGACGGAGATGCGGATCGTCGCCACGGCTTTGGTCGGGCTCCTGCTTTCATCCTGCGCCGCTGATGTTCTTCGGCTCGAATATGCCGGCCAGGTCTCGACCCAGGCCGGTGCGCTGGTGCAATCCGCCAAGGGCTATGTCGCAGATGTAAAGGCGCGGCGCCGGGAGGCCAATATCGCGCTGGTCGCGAGCGACCCGTCCTGTAGCTGGGGCGATGTGCTGGTCATCGATCGTCGATGGCGCCCGCCGGCCGGACTGTGCGATCTCGCCGGAGTTCCCCCGGAACGCCAGGAACGCATCGACCTGCGCCCGCTGTCGCAGGACGCGCTCAAGACAATCACTGTCGCCATTGCCGGCGTGGCGGCCTATCAGGCGGCGCTCGCCGACGTGCTCGAGGACAAGCCGCCCGATGCCAAGGAAGCGATCAACAGCGCGATCGGCTCGCTCTCGACGGCGTCGTCGGACATCAACCGGATAGCGGGCGAAAAGCTGTTCGACCTCGGCGTGCTCACGAGCGATCGCGCAAAGGCCGTGGTCGACCTGATCGGCACGCTCGTCGCCCTCCAGCAGACCAGCCTCAAGGTCAACGCCGTTCGCGCCGTAGTGGCCGAGAAGGACAGCAAGCCGCTTCTGTCGGCGCTGGATGATGGTGTGACGAAGCTCGCCGCGTTGCAGGACGCGAACTCCGCCTCGCGGCTGCTCTTCGCGCTCGATCTGGCTTATGGCCGGGAGCGCGCGAATGCGGACTTCGTCGGTCGCCGGGAGTGGATTCGGCAGATCGCGGCCGCAGCCGACGATTCCCCGGGAGCGCGCGAAGCGCGCATAGCTGCGTTGCGTTCAGCGCTCACCCAGCTCGCGGCCATCGATATGAAGTTGCGGCAGGCGCTTGCGGGGGAATTCTCCAAGGCCGATCGCCAGCGGATCGCGCGCGAGAACCGGGCACAGATTCTGGGAATATTGTCGCAGGTCGCGGCGATCTTCCCGGCCATTTGAGGAGAAAACGATGGCAAGCGCCGATATCGTGGTCAACGCGTTCATCCGGTTGCGGGACAGCCTCACGACGCTGGCGGCGCGTACGTCGCTCAATCCCCAGAAATCGATCCTGCTGCACCGGGCGATGATCGCGGGATCGCTCGCCGAGCAATGCGCCGCGCGCTTTGGCAATGGCGACGTTCCGGGCGGCGATCGCGCCGCCGCGGCAGCCGATGCCGCGAGCACGGCGGCCGGAAATGTCGATGCGCAGGAGGCTACCGCCGTGGATGCCGTGATCGCCGCTGCCGATACGGCTTGCGACGCGCTCAGCGCGATTCTGAGTTCGGTCTTTTCCGCTGCGCGGCGGGTCGTCCGGGAAGGGGCCAGCAATTTCGTGGGTTCGCTGCGCGTATCGCCGCCGGTGCCTCGTACGGGTGGCCCGGTCGGCTTCGGCGCGCCCGCCGTCGGCGGGGCCGCCGCCCAGGCGCAGCCGACCTACGCCGTCAGCGTCGCCAAACTCTTCCCGGTGGAGGCCGCGACAGCCTTTCCGCTGGCGCAGGCCTATTCCGAAGGCAGCGGCTTTACACTTTTGCTGTTTATCATCGTGATCCTCGTGTTCATCGTGGCGTTGCGCTATTTTGGCACGCTCAAGGACGGCAAACCGGCCAAGTACGAGATCGGTATCGCCGTCATCTCGTTCCTGCTCTGGATAGGTTCATTGAAGGGCTACTGGATCAAGGAAGGCGGCCATCCGGTCGACTGGATCACCCCCGACGCCAGCGCCGGCCTGTTCGGGATCGCGACGATCATGTGGGTCGCGCTCGTGCCCTATATCGCCGAAGCCACCGCGGAGAAGGAGCCCGACGGGCAATAGCCGCAACCGAATTTTTCTTTTGGACCAATAGTTCGCAGGATAGTCCGACATGTCAGATCCCGTCCCCGAACCTGCCGATGCTCTCGAAGCGGGCGTGATCGCGGCACCCGGCCCGATCGCCTTCGGGGAAGGCCTTGAAGGCGTCATTCGCGAGTCCGAGGCGCTGAGCGAGAAGGTCGGCGAGCTCGCAAACGATGTACGTGTGACCCTTGCCGTCACCACGCTCGCGAACGCGCCGATCCAGAATCAGCGCGGCGCTCTCACCATGGAGAATTATGCGGACTATCGGCCGGTGCCGCATCTCATGGACGAAGCTGTAGCGCGGGCTGAAGAGCTGGGGCTGACGGTCGTCAAGCGCGGGCGCTTCGGCATTACCGTGAGCGGTCCGGCGGAGCTGGTAAGCGAGCTCACCGGCGAGCCGCTGATCATTCAGGCGCGGCAGAGACGCGCGACCAGTGGCTCGGGACGCGCGTTCGCACGCAACTATGCAGCGCCCTATCCCGGCGACCTCTTCCTGTCGCCGGCCCGGTCGCTCGCGGTGCCGGCCCAATTCTGCGATGCGGTCGACCATCTCGTGTTCACGCCCCCGCCGCTTTATTTCGCGCCGCCTTCGCCGGTGCCGCCGCCCTACAGCTTCCATGGCGTCGATGACGCGGCCATCCGGCGCCTGCTCAACGTGCCCGCGGCGCAAACCGGCGCCGGCGTCACGATCGCGATGGTCGATACCGGCTTCTTCGATCATCCCTTCTTCGCCGCCAGCGGCTATGACTACGTTGCCGCTCCAACCTCGTCCGAACCATCTCCGCACATTGATGATAACGGGCATGGCACCGCGATGGCCTCGAACATCTTCGCGGTGGCTCCCCAGGCGAAGCTCCTGGGATTCAAGCAAAGCTCTCCGCCCCAGGATGCGCTCGAAGACGCCGCCGACGCAGGGGCGGATATCATCAGCTGCTCTTGGGGATACGACTATGAGCAGGTCTTCCCGATCCTGCAGGCGACGCTGCTCGACATCATCCAGGAGGGCAAGATCGTGCTCTTCGCGGCAGGCAACGGCCATTATGCCTGGCCGGGAAGCCAGCCCGAGGTCCTGTCGATCGGCGGCGTCTTCTGGAACGAGCAGCAGGAACTTGAGGCCAGCAACTATGCCAGCGGGTTCATGAGCAGCCTGTTCCCCGGCCGCCGGGTGCCCGATGTCTGCGGACTCGTGGGGCAGCTGCCGCGCGCGATCTACATCATGATGCCGACCCAGCCGCAAAGCACGATGGACGTCGATCATGGGGGAACGCCGCATCCTCAGCATGACGAGTCGGCGTCGGATGATGGATGGGTCGGGGCGAGCGGCACCAGTGCGGCGACGCCCCAGGTCGCCGGCATCGTCGCGCTCATGCTCGAGCGTGCCCGCGAACTGGGCAAGCCGCTGTCGGCGGGATGTGTCCGCTCGATCCTTGAATCCACCGCGGTCGCCGTCACCAAGGGGCGCAACCAGATGGGCATGCCCGCCGTTGGTCAGCCGAGCACGGCGGTCGGCTGGGGCCTGGTTGATGCGACGGCCGCGATCGCGCAGGTGTGAGATATATTTGGCGTTAAGAAAGCAGGGCCTATATAAGGCTCTACAAGCATGAGGCAGACGGTCAGTTGGAACGTACCGCAACAGTCAGAATTCGGTTCCCCGGCGCCACGGGCGGCATCGCGCCGAGCCGTACGCTGCTCGAGCAGGCCGCGCACATGCTGGAAGAACATGGGTTCGCGATCCAGCGGATCGGTCGGCGTGGGGTCAGCGTCAAGGCCGACCAGGCGACTTACCTGCGTGAACTCGGTGTCACATTGCCGGCAAGGGGAAGCGTCGTGGAAGCGCCCGAGCCGCATCTTCCCTTGTCCAGGCTGGTCGATCTGGTCGAAGCGGCCGAGGCACCCGTATCATTCTAAGCGCATGGGTGTCCGCCATCCTGTGGTAATGATCTAAATCGAGGCATGGCGTGTCTTGCGGTAGCGCGACGCGTTCATCAGCACACTCAAATGGCGTTGGATGCGACCCGATCCAGGATCCGCATTGGACGAAGCCCGCAATTGGCACGCTACCGGCCCGGCGTCGCGTAATCCGTCCGGCAGCAATGCGCCTCGGTGTAACTGATGTCCCTATTCCGCAGCCGTCGGGAGATCGGCGACGAGCGTACGCAGGGCGGCAACATGGCGATCGAATGCCCGCTTGCCCGTCTTCGTCAATGATGCCCAGGTGCGCTGCCGGCCGCCTACCGCCGCCTTGCGGAGGCGCACATAGCCTGCGTCCCCTAACGCGGTAAGGTGCTTGGACAGCACCGAATCGCTGACCCTGGTAAGTTCGCGCAACTTGGCGAACTCCAACTCGCTCACCTTGGCGAGAAGCGCCGCGATATGGAGACGACTTGGCGGGTGCAGCACCATATCGATCCCATCGATGCTCATACGGCGTCGCCCAGCAGTTCGCGGCAATAAGCGCGGTTCCACGCATAGCTCGCCTCCAGCGCCACAAGGAAAGCGATGGCCGCGATCCCGAGCTTGACCGCCAGCGACAAGCCTGTGAAGCGTGCATAATATTCGAACGCCACCGCTCCCAGCATCGCCGCGAGTAGCGCCATCGTGACGGGCAACGTCAGCCCCTTGCGATAGCCGTTGATGAACATCCCGTAGCGGCGCCGGTCGTCCGCGGCTACCCAGGCGACCCCCGCCAGCCCGGCAATGGACAGGGCAGCTTGCGGCAGCCACTCCAGTCCCGACGCAAGCACCAGCACCGCCGTGATGGCGGCGAAGACGGCGTGACGCCAGAACGGGCAGTCGGTCGCCTTCAATGCCAGTTCGCGCCGCATGTCGGCGATGTCGTCGAGCGCTGCGCGGGCATCTTCAGGGTCGAATGCTTCGGGGCTCATCTGAACATCCTCGGATTGAATATGGATCATCAGTTCGTTGCGACCCGGGCGTGCCACCGCAGCGCGATTGCCGGGCGCAGCGCCAGCGCGATCAGATCGATCAGCACATGGATCAGGATGGGCTTCAGCAGGGAACCACTGGATAGATAGAGCCAGGCGAACCACACGCCAATCCCGAGCACGACCAGCATGCCCTTCCATCCCTGATACCAATGGGCGAGCGCGAAGGCGCCGGTGGCGATCGCGAAGCCCGCGAATGCCGAGCCGGTGACCTGTGCCGCCAGCAACGGCAGTGCGAGGCGGAAAAACAACTCCTCGGTAACGCCGGCGTTGACCGCCATGGGCAGCGCGGCGACGATCTCGGCGCCGTTGCGCGGCAGCAGCGGCTCGATATTGCCAATCATCGGCATCGTCATTTTGCGAATCTGCAGCGTCCAGAGCAATACGGAAAGTGCGAGCATCAGCGCTACGCCGATCAGCGCGCCGACGACATAGTCCGTGCTGCCCGTGCCGACAGCCTCTGGAGCGGTGAGCACCAGCCGAAGTGGCGTGAACTGGGATGGAATTTGCCAGATGTTTGCGAGCGAGCCAGTCATAGCCAGCAGGAGCAGTCCGCCCAGGCCGAACAGAACGAAGGACGTCAAAGTCCATTGCCGGTAGAAGGCGCGCCGCCTTGCACTGTCCTCGAGCAGGCAGAAAGCGCGATAGGCACGAGCATCGGCATAGGCCCACCATGCCAGCGCAGCGAGCACAAGAAACAGGAGCAGGACATGCAGCATGAACAGCCTCCATCGTTTTCCAACATGGAAAGACATAGCATCACTTTCCGATCTAGCAAGTGATAATTTTCCAGACTGGAAAATGATGAGTGCCATCCTGCATTGAACTCGGTGCAGCAGGAGTCGATAAATCTCAACAATATGCGAATTCTGCTGATTTGATCGCAAGCGGCGGGAGGCAGCCGGGGCCGCAGCGCGCTATTCGGAAGCTCCATCGAAACGGAGTATCGGGATGACGCTTCTCAGCGGCAAGGTTGCCATCATTACCGGCGCAAGTTCAGGGATCGGACAGGCCGCAGCGATCCTCTTTGCCGCGGAGGGCGCGTCGGTCGTGCTGGTCGCCCGCCGGCGCGACAGGCTTGAAGAACTGGTCGGGACGATCGAAAGGGATGGTGGGCGAGCGCATGCCGTTGCCGGCGACGTCGCGGAGGAAAGCACGCACGGGGCGGCTGTCGCCGCGGCAATTTCCAAATTCGGCGGCCTGCATGTCGCGTTCAACAATGCCGGTCTTGTCGGTGCCATGAAGCCGATTGCCGACATCACGCCGCAGCAATGGTCGGAGGTGCTTGCAGTGAACCTCACCGCCGCCTTCCTCGGCGCGCGAGCGCAGATCCCGGCGATGGTAGAGCATGGCGGTGGCGCGCTTGTGTTCACGGGAAGCTTCGTCGGCAACAGCGTCGGCTTGCCCGGCATGGCGGCCTATGCCGCCGCCAAGGCCGGCCTGATGGGTTTGGTGCGCGGCATCACGGCGGACTATGCCGCGTCCGGCATACGCGCAAATGCCCTGTTGCCGGGCGGCACCGCCACCGAAATGGCGGGCAATACTGCGCAGCGCGAATGGGCGGCGGGTCTGCACGCGATGAAGCGGATCGCCGATCCGGACGAAATCGCCAGAGCCGCGCTGTTCCTTGCCAGCGACATGGCAAGCTTCGTTACCGGCTCGGCATTGTGGGCCGATGGCGGCAATGCAGCGGTGAAGTTGTAGTGCAAGCTCGGCGGCTGATCCCGGCCACGGCTTTCGTTCCGCGCACCTCCTGCCGGTCGCACCGTTAGCGTGGCGCAGCATCTTTTTTTGATCTATTCCGTGTCGAGCCGCGATCGATCGTAGGATCTCGCCGCTTTGCGAGACCGTATGGTTCGCCCGCTGTTACCGGGGAATAGCGGCGGAGGTCGCGGTCGGCGCCGCGCCGGGAGGCTGATCAGCCGGATTCGAGGAAGGATTGCGGATCGATAGGGTTCGCCGCGATTTCCACTATGGCTATCCCTGACTCGCCCCGCCTGTCACCGGCCAGATGGCATCGAGGAGTCGATCGGAGTCGTTGGGTTCGCCATCGGGCCAGCAATCCTCATATTCGGCGATTTCGAGGCCAAGCACGTCATGTTCCGCAAGGGTCTCAAACGCCTCGCGCAAATCGGCATAGGAAAGACCGTTGGGTGACTGATATTCGGTCGCGATCAGGCCTGCATCCAGAACGTCGCAGTCCAAATGCACATAGACGCGACGGCCATTGATCGCTTCGGCCAGACGGCGGCCCAAGCCAGGACCGGCCCGAACCAGCGCGATCTGGCCGCTGTCGATCCGCTTTTGCTCAGGAGGGTCCAAGTCCCGCGCGCCGACAAGGATCGCATTGGCAAGATCGAAGCCGCCGCCAAAGCCGGTGTCCCATTCGCCGGCGGCTCCAGTCAGGATCATGCCGCCGAGATAGTTCGGGCCGGTCGTGTCCCCTGCGACCGGAACATTGCAGTCTCCATGGGCGTCGAACCATATGACGGCGGCGTCGGGGTAGCGTTTGGCGATGAGCGGCAACGTCACTATGCCGGCGGCGCACCGACCCATTGTGAGGATGCCCTGCTTTCCTTGTTCGAGTTGGTGGGCGGTCCGCTCCGCAAGCTGCCGCAGGTTCGGTTCGGCGGCTTTCAATTGTTCCGACCAACCGCCTTCGACCAGGTTCGTGAACGACCCGATCGTCTCCGGGGCGATGCCGAGCCGGTGGGCAAGATCACCCCCCAAGCTGACGGCACCCCGCATACCGCGCTCGTTTCGATCGCCGGCATTGCCAGCATAGATTGTCAGCGTCATGCTCTCCTCTTGCCTCCATAGCGCCATGCCTCCATCCCCGCCTCACAGTGAGGATGGAGGCGACGATCTGTTCGATCCATGCGAGCGGCAGAACATCTATTTTAATTGTGCCTGACTATCACCTTGGTGCTTCGTCTCGAACGTCTGCTATACCCACCAACGTCCCTCGGCCCGGACTTCGTTCTTCCAAAGGAAAGCGTCTGCGGCGATGTCGCCGAATGACCACCTCATTGCCTGAGAGACTTCCGGCGTTGTTTCAAGAACGATCTCAGGCCCGATGTTTCGTGCCACAAAAGTCCGAACGACGTGGTGCATCGGACCGATCAACGTCAATCGCCAAGCGTCCAGCACGGGATTGTAGAAGAGGATGCTGGCGCCACATTCATAACGAGCGCCGGAATTGCACTGTGCTCAGGGTGGCACGGTCCACACGTCCTGAACGCCGCGTCCCTCAAGCACCCAGGAAGTGCCATTCGCCTGCCTCGGTCCGACAGACATTGCCGGCCTCGTCATACCAGCGCACTATCAGATTCCAGCTTCCGATGAACGGCGCGAAGATTTGTGGCATCCTCCGCATCAGTTCGGGTCGCAATCTTCGCTGTCGTTTGCTATTTCCATCATGGCCGCGACCAAGGTCTCCTCTGTATACCGCAGATAGGATCGCCAGAGGCCCTCAGCCAGATCGCCATCGCTTACCGAAATAGCGTCGCGTATCTGGATTTGCCGTTTCACGATCTCGTGCCTCAGTTCCATGTCCTTGAGCGTGGAGGCGCGAATGAAATTGAGGTGGTTTGCGAACTGAGAAATCAGTTCCCGAAGGGGAACGTTAGAGATCGATCCGAAAACCGCAGAGCGGAAAACCTCGTTCGCGCGCGCAAACTGCCCGGGATTGGGATCGGAGGCCGCAAGCTTCTCGCCCTCGATGCCGCCATTGATCTCATCCACATTTGTCGGCCCATATTCAGCGGCGGCCATCCTGACGGCAGGCGGCTCAAGCAGCATGCGGACAGCAATGATCTGCCGAACCTCCTCCACCGTGGGCGTTGGCACAACATAGCCGCCACCCGGCCGGGAACGCAGAAGACCTTGTTCGGTCAGCTGATTGAGGGCTTCCCGAGCTGGCGTCCGCGAAACTTCGAGGCGTTCAGCGAGAACCTGCTCGGTGAGCCGGTCCCCGGGCGCAAACAGCCCGCGTTGCAGTTCGTCGAGCAATATGCCCACCACCTGCTCCCGTAGGGTTGCCGACTTCTTTGCAATGGTGGCCAATGTCCTGCTCCTGCATCCTTCTGGTGGGCGGCCCTGTATACCGAATACGAGCGTCAATCAATTGAGACTGCGCGCAGCGGAGCCTCAGAGCGGTGAAGCGTCGAGGAAGGCGACAGACATGGCATTGAACCTGCCGGACTGCTCATGCTGCGGCCAATGCCCGCACGCGTCGAACAATTCCAGCCGGGAGTCTGGGATGGCGGCGTTCATAGCAGTCGCCTCGGGAATGTCGCCGAAGGGATTGTTGCGGCCCCAAACAACGAGCGTTGGCGCTGCAATCCTGGCGAGATCGTCCGGCCGCAGGATGTTGCGCTGGCGTATGTCCATTTCCTGGAGCGCCAGCAGCCGGTCGATATTGGCGACGAAATCCGGCTCATGATAGATTCTGTGCCGTATCTCGACGAGTTCCTCTGTCGCGTCCGCGGCGTCATGCATGAGCAGTCGCAGCCGGCCCCGGGTGAGTTCGATGTCGTCGGTCAGCACTGCGCGCCGCGTGCTTTCCTTGATTCGCTTCATTACCTCGGGGTCCGCCTTGGTGCCCCCTGCCGCCACCAATTGCAGACTTCCCACGCGATCGGGATGATGGATGGCGATCCAGCCGCTGACCCAGCCGCCCAGCGATTCGCCGATGAAATGCGCGCGCTCGATTCCTTGGGCGTCGAGATAGTCCAGGACATGCCGGCCATAGTCGGGGATTTCCCTGGTCGCGTCCGGCTTGTGGGTATATCCATGCCCCAGCATGTCGATTGCGTGGCACCGATACCCCGCCTCGACATGAGGGACGATGTTGCGGCTGAACGCCTCTAGATGCCCGCTTGTGCCGTGGAGCATGATCACATCATCACCCTCGCCGGCGATCAGGGCTCTGGTGCGGACACCGGCGGCGCTGACAAAGCTCAGGGAAAACCCGGCGCCGATGAGGTCGGTCCATATCGTCATGAAGATGCTCCATTGGGTATGATGGCCACCGCCATGCCGGTGAGCCATTCAGGCATGGGAGAATAAGCGAGTGCTTGCCCGGGCTGATGCGCCATGACTGCGGCCATGGTCAGCCAGGTTCTAATTTCGGCGGCGCCGTTGCCGGCCGCGCGCACGAGGGCATTGTCATTGAGGGTCTCGGCGAGCGCGGCGACCTTCCCGCCTTCAACGGCGTTGAGAAACGCCCGATCAAATTCCTCGTTCAACATGGCTGGCGCGCCGGTCACGATCGCGCGGCGGCGGGCTTCGAAATCCCGCCAGCGGCCGCGCCCTTCGCGCCAGGAGTCGACAAGGAAATGATCATCGTCGCTCTTCGGCGAGCGCCAGTCCGGAAATGGCAGGGTATGAGACAGCCCACCGGTGCCGATGACCGCCACTCGCCCGAGGGTGCTCGACAGCAACGCCTCGCGCAGCGCCCGGCCGAAAAGCCGGGTGCGGGCCAGGGAGGGCAGCGGCGGCGCGAAGCAGTTGATGACGATCGGCACGATCGGGACTGAAATCTCCTTCATCAGCCACTGATACGCATGGCTGACGCCATGATCGACCGTGAGGCGGGTCGAGAAGGCGATGTCGAAATCCCGCGCGACCAGGAATTCGCAGATGTGCCGGGCCACCGCCGGGGCGGAAGGCAGACCGCCTGCGGGCGTGCCATGCTCTCCGCCGGAAATAACCTCGTCCACGCCGATGGTGAAGGCCGGCATCAGGTCAAGCCAGAATCCGCGGAAGTGGTTGGAACCGATAATGACGACGGCCTCCGGCTCAGCGGCGGCGAGCCGCCTTGCCGCATCGCGCAGCGCATCGCGGAAACGATGTGCCCGGTCGAGATGATCGACCGCGTCCCAACATGTGTTCATGAGCGTTGTATGGGACGCACCGATGCCCAGGACGATTTCAGCCACCCTTCTCTCCGTCCGGTGGGCGATTGCAGGTCACGAGCGCGCTGTGGACCAGGAGACGGGTCAATCGCTCCATATGCGGGAGGTAGGCGGCGTTCATCCCGAGCTGAAAATCGGGATCGTCGAGCGGCGCCTTGGGCAGGCCGATCCGAGCCGTCGGCACGCCATGCGCGCGCAGGATGTTCGCGTCGGTCGCGCCCGAAAGTCCGGGTGTGGCCGTGTGGGCTCTGCCTTCTATCTCCTCCCATCCCGCGATGGTGGACCGGATGATCCAATCGCCCTCCCGCGTGGACGTCCCCGGAATCGCGAGAAGCCGCCGCCAGCATAGGTCGATCCCTTCGCTTGCCGCCAATTCCTCGAGGATCTGGCCGATCGCTTCATCCGCTTCGTCGGGAGTCGTGCGCGGGCTCAGCCGCAGATCGAGCCGGATGCGGCATTCCGCGGGCGTGAACGCCGCTGTCCGCGCCGTGCCGCCTTCAATGAAGGAAACCACGCCTTGCGGTGCGACGAGGCCGGAACGGTTCTGTTCGGCCCAGATGGGGAACCATTGTTCGAGTGACCGGACCACACGGCCCATATGTTCGATCGCATTCGCATAAGGCAGCAAATGTCGGCTGCCGACATAGCTATGCGTTCCCCGCACGCGGACCTCATACCAGGCGAGGCCGACCTCTTCCCAGGACACCGCCCAGCCGGTCTTGGCGATGATCGCAAAGTCGGGGAGCGGGCTGGCGGCCAGCATATGCGCGCAGCCCACGCCATGGCCCGTGTCCGGGACCTTACCCTGCCGGCTGTCGGTCGGCATGCCGCCCGCGCCGAAGCCGAGACGCAGTTGCCCCGCCAGCGGCGCCTTCGCACGGGCCAGCGCTTCCGCCGCCATCAATATGCAGGCGGCGTGGCCCTTCGGGTTCTGGGCGCCAAGTCCGAACAGCGTGTCGCCCTCTCGCCATGCTTTCGCACGCATATCCGTTCGGAGCGTTTCGCCCGCCCAGGGCAGATCCTCCGCGGCGTCGTTCGACGTGACGGTGTCGATCGGGCTGTAGAGCAACAGCGAAGCGCCGCCGCCCGATTCGCCCAGCCATCCAACGGCATTGGACTGGTCAACCTGTATTCGCTGCTCATGCGCTTCGATTCCAAGATCGGCGAGATGCGCGGCGATGCGGCGCGCGAGCGGCGCCTCCCCGCCAGTGGGCGAAGGCGTGTCGACGAGCATGGTCAGCGTTTCGGCGAGCCGGTCGCGGCTGATATGCGAACAGGCCTGCTCGAACGAGCGGCGCAAGGCGGGCGGCAGGCTCAAGGACGGCGGTCCCGGTCGGGCGCGCCGATCCATGTTCCGCTGGCGCGGACCAGCAGCCAATAGACGAGCATTCGCTTGAGCAAGGCCATCAGTCCTGCCCGTCCGGCTGATCAAGAAAGGACCGGACGATGAGGTAATAATGCTCGGGCCTTTCCTCCTGGAGATGATGCGAGCAGGCATCCAGTATGTGAAGCTGCCCGCGCTGGACCATGCGCGAGAGCATCAGGGCATAGTCAGGCTGAAGAAAGGCATCGTTCATTCCCCAGCAGAACAATGTCGGGCACTTCACCTGGGCCAGTTCCGCGGTCAGATCCTGCCATTCGCCGCGAGGGCTGTCGGATCGGGCGGCAAGGGCCATTTCGTCGGGATCAAGGCTTTGGCGATAGCGCATCTCCACGGTCTCCCGCGGAAGCAGGTCGACGTTATGCCATTCGAGGCGCGCGATGAGCTGGCGCATCTTCTCAAGCGTCGGCCCTTCGCCGCCATAATAGATGTCGCGTGCGTTGCGGCCGCGCCGTCCGCCTTCCGGCAACGGGGCCAGAGGGCCATAGAAGACCGGCATGGATCCGGTGATCGTCAGGGAGCGGACCCGGTCGGGATATTGCGCCGCCAGGCAAAGGGCTATCGTGCCGCCCCATGAGTTGCAGACGAAGTCGGCGCGTTGGATGCTCAGGGCATCGAGCAGCCCGGCGATGGAGCAGGCATGAAAGGTCCACATCGGGCCGAAGATCGGCGCCTTGTCCGACCTGCCATATTGCAGCAGATCGGGAAGGACGCACCGACGATGCCGGGCGAAAAGCGGTGCGACAACGCCAAAGTCCGACCATGCCGTGCAACCCGGGCCGCCACCGTGGAGAAAGACCGTGGGCGGCCCCTCGCCCATTTCCGTGACATGATAGGTTCGGCTGTCTACCGGCAAAAGGCGGCCGCCGGGCGCTGGGGCGGGCGCGAGCTGCATCAGGCTTCTCCCCCGTCGGATTGCGCGGTTCTCGTCGGTGACGCCGGCGCCTCATCAGAGCCGAGATCGATATCCGAGAACAGCCGACGCCACTCGATGACCGAAACGTCGGGCCGATAGAGGCGTTCGGGCGGCGCATCGGTCTGCGCAACCATCCAATGGTCCTGACCGGAAAACTGCCCATGGAACAGCCAGCGGATGACCGTGAGATAGTGAAGATAGAATCCCAGGCGCGCGAGGCCTCGCTTGAACTGCACCATCAGGCCGACATAGCGGGTGCGCTTCTCGTCGATCGGAACATAGAATTCATAGTGGATGAACTGCGGATAGGCGATCCGCAACACGCCGGGCAGCGACAGTGAAGCGAAGCCCTTGAGCGGAAGCGAGGCGATATAGGGATCGCTGCGCGCCGAGCCGCCGGTATTGCCGAGCATCTTGCCCTCGGTGTAGCGCGGCTTGAGCTTCCACCAGCGCCTGTTCGTCCATCGGCCGAGACCTGGGAAATCGGCTTCCCAGTGTCGTTCGTCCTCCACGCGATAGAGCCAGCGACCGTCGCGCTCGATATGTATCCTGTTCCAGGTCGGCATGACCTTGAAGATGCGCCACAGCGCCGTGCGGTGCAGATATTTGGCATGCCCCTCGTCGAAGCCGTTTTCGGCGTAGAGACGCCAGTTGCCGTCGCGCTCTTCGATACGGCCGCCGACAGCGAATGGCGGCGGCGCGACCAACTCCTCCGGCAGCTGATCGTCCAACGGATGCGGAGGGCGATCACCGACGAATATCCAGACGAGCCCGAGCCGGTCCTCAGCGGCATAGGTGCGCACCGCCACAGCCCCGCACATGCGCGAATCCGGCCCGTCGGTGATGGCCGCCACCATTTCGCCATCGGAGAGGCGATAGGTCCAGCCATGATAGGGACAGCTCAGCGTGTCCGGAAACTGCTGGCTGCCCTGGGAGAGCCTGACGCCGCGATGCGGGCATCTGTCCTGCAACGCATGGGGCTTGCCGGCCTGCGAGCGCATAAGGACGATGTTGAGCCCGCAGACCCGCACGGCCAATGGCTTCCGGCCTACCTGATCGGACCAGGCTACGGGATACCAATAGTCATGCAGCCCTCCGGCTGCAGCCTGATATTTCGGCCAGGAATCCCAGTTCCGGCCCGAATCGAATTTCCACCCCTCCTTGCGGCGCGTGGTGTCGGCATCGCTCATGCAGGTCTCTTGTTCTTAGTGGCCAAAAATAGATGTATACCGAATACATTGGTAATGCCAACGAGTGTCAGCGCCTCACCTAATCGCCCGCGCAACCGCCCTTGACAGAGATCGAATCCGGTATACGGTGCACTATATGGCTCATAAAGCGCCATGACCAGCAAAAAGAGGGGGACTTCGGGATGGTGAGACATTTTGCGCCTCGTAGGCGGTTGGGGTTGCCTGGAGGGCGCGACAGGCGAGACCAGAAAAGCCGATCGCTGACCGGCACGCTGTTCAGCACCGCTGCCCAAGCGGCAATTGCGATCATGGCCGCGGGTACCACCCAGGTCGCCCTGGCGCAGACAGCGAGCGACCAGGTTGGCGGCGATGGCGAGATCGTCGTCACGGCACAGCGCCGCGAGCAGAGCATTCAGGATGTCGGCATTGCGATCACCGCGTTCAGCGGCGAGCAGCTGAGGGAAATGGGCGCAAGTTCCTCGATCGACATTGCGAGATTGACGCCGGGCCTTTCCATTTCGAGCACTTCGGGCGGGCAGAACTCGCAATTCTCCATCCGTGGCGTCGTGCAGAACGACTTCGGCGACTTCATTGAGGGGCCGGTCGCGGCGTATGTCGACGATACCTACATCCCCAATCTCAATGGTCAGCTGTTCGGCACATTCGATGTCCAGCGCGTGGAAGTGCTTAAAGGGCCGCAGGGCACGTTGTTCGGTCGCAATGCGACCGGCGGCCTGATCCATTTCATTCCGAACCGGCCATCCGACACGGCCAACGGATTTCTCGACCTGAGCTATGGGCGCTTCAACCACGTCCGGGCCGAAGGCGCGATCGGCCTTCCGCTTAGCGAGAAGGTTCAGATCCGCCTGTCTGGCCTGTTCAACCGCTTCGATCCGATCCTCAAGAACATCTATCCCTATGGTGTCAGCTCGTTGGTGGCCGGCACCACGCCGCCTGGACCGAAATGTTGCGAGGACCTCTGGAACGATAACACCGTCGCGTTGCGCGGTCAGATCCAGTTCGAGCCGACCGAGCGTCTTACCATCCGTGCCACCGGCTCTTATGCGCGCACGAGGTTCGGCGAAAATCCCTACAATGCAACGGCCACGATCGGTGTGTTCGATGCCGAAGGCCGGCTGGTCAACGTTCAGTTCGCCGGCCCCAACGAGACTCGCATGAACATCGGACCCAATGGCGAGAATGTCGGCACGAACGGGCTGCCGACCGCGCAGATGCGTCCGACGCCTGGCGGCGACTTCTTCGGCTACCGCGCGCCCAGCGCCAAGAGCCTGACAATCTCGAAGGACTGGGCGCTCGACGATCTCAATCGCCTCAAAAGCTATGACGGCGCGCTCCACTTGAACTACGAGTTCGACGGGGCGGAACTGGTCTCGATCAGCAACTATCGCCGCTTCTTCAGCGTGCACGGCACGGACGTCGACGCAGGCCCCGAGAATCTGATCAACTTTCTGGGCGACAGCCGGCAGCGCAGCTTCTCGCAGGAGGTCCGGCTCGCCGGCACGGGCAAGGGGGCTTTCCGCTGGGTGACGGGCTTTTACTATCTCTATGTCAAGACGAACGCCTATTCCGGCTTCGTCGCCCCGAGCAACTCCATCTTCGCGGCAAGCTTCGGCCCGCCGTTCGCGACCGATGGCATCGACCTCATCAATGAAATCCATCTTGAAACGCGATCGGTCTCCGGCTTTGGCCAGATCGAATATGATTTCGCGCCCAAGCTGAGCTTCATCCTGGGCGGCCGCCTCATTCGGGAGCATCAGGAATACAGCTTTGATTCCTTCGCGCACGCCAATGTCGACGACTATGACTTCGATCATGGCCCGGCCCTGTTCCCTCTGCAGGATTCCTTCGCCGACAAGCGTTCCAAGACGCTCTGGGCCGGCAAGGCACAGGTCGAATATCGGCCCGACAGCGACACGCTGCTGTATTTGGGCGTCAGTCGCGGCGTGAAAGGCGGCGCCTATAACGCGGCCCTGCCCGACGGATCGCCCTCGCTGTCGCCCGACCGCATCCCCTACCGGCCGGAAACGCTCACCGCCTATGAGCTGGGCCTCAAGGCGACTTTTCTCGACGGCAAGGCGACCTTCGACGCGGCGACCTATTATTACGACTACAAAGACTATCAGGCCTTCACCTTCGCCAATGTGTCCGGCATCGTTTCCAACAACGATGCGCGCGTCTATGGCTTCGAGGCCTCGCTCAACCTGCGGCCCGTCAGGGGCCTCCACATCGGGCTCGGCGTCTCGCTGCTCGACGCCAAGGTCTATGATCTCGAGCTGGCGCCCGGCCTCATCACGGATGTCAAGCCGAGCTTCACGCCCGGCAAGACCTTCTCCGGCCAGATCGCCTATACTGTCCCGCAGAAGGTCCTGGGGGGCAACGTCTCCTTCAACCTGGACGGAAGCTGGCGCAGCAAGGTCTACGGCAATATCCGCAATTTCGACGCGGACGTGATCGACGCCTATTTCCTCGCCAATGGCCACGTCTTTTTCACGACCGGGGACGAGCGCTACAAGATCGGCTTCGGTGTCGAGAATATCCTCGACAAGCGTTACCGTAACGTCACATTCAACCTCGCGACACTCTGCGGCTGCAACGAGGAAAGCTACGGCACGCCTCGTTGGTGGAATGTTTCGATGCGGACGAGTTTCTAGGCGATGGATAGCGCAAATTGCGGCGATGCGGGAGGGAAGAAAGACGTGAATCGAATCCGGATGATCCTTCCTGTGCCGCTGCCACCCGAAGCGCTTGCCAATTTCGCCGCGCAGATTCCCCAGACGCTGCGGCGGCCGGACATAGATCTGGAATTTGTCGGCTGCCGGACCGGCGCATCGCTTGTCGATAGCGCCTATGAGTCGACGCTGGCCGATGCCTTCGTGCTCGATGCTGGCCTCGATGCCGAAAAGGAAGGCTGCGCGGCCGTGTGCAGCTTCTCGACCAGCGATTCCGGGATCGCCGCCCTGCGCTCCTGCCTTTCCATTCCCGTGGTCGGCGCGGCGCAGGCGGCTTTTTCGCTCGCGATTCAGCTCGGCGGTCGCTTCTCCGTGGTAACCATGTGGGAACCCTGGCGCCGGGCGATCACCGAAACGATCGCAAAATATGGTCTGGCCGGTAGGGTCGCGTCCGTCCGGCAGATCGGTGTCCGCCCCGACACGCACGAACTGCTGAACGGCAAGGAGGATATCGTCTTCGCCAAGCTGGAAGCCGAGGCGCGCGCTGCGATCGAGCAGGACGGGGCGGAAGTCATCATGCTTGGCTCGACGACCATGTACCAGTCCCACGCCTATCTTGCTTCGGTGCTTCCCTGCCCCGTGATCAATCCGGGACTTGCGGCGTACAAGGCCTGCGAAACGCTGATCGACCTCGGCCTCGCGCAGAGCAAGATCGCCTATCCCGCGCCGGGAGTGCTGGCGAGCAACCCTTTCCAGCCGATCCCACCGGTTTTCCCCAACTGAAAGCCGCAGCCGGATTTTCCCGGCACCGGTTTACAAGCGGCAGTCCGTATCGAACGATCTTCATCCGATTTTGTCGATGGGTGGCAATCCTCACAGCGGTCCCCGTCAAGCAGCCGACACGCTCATCGGGCCGAGACGCAGAAGGCCCACGGCACCGGAGCAGTTGACATATTCCGCCTCGCTCCCCTGATCGAGGATCAGCACTTCATGCCAAAGCTGCAGGTCCAACTGATAGGCGCGCGCCCGGATCATCTCCTGCGCCTTGCGATAGATCGCTTCGTGCGTGGGATGGTGCCAGGCCCATTGCTCGAGATGATGGAGCGAGAGGAAATAGGCCGTCGTGAACGTCTGCTCGAGCGGCGCGCCGGTCGCGACATCCAACTGCCGCATCGGCCGGCAAGACACACAGCCCATTTCAGCGGGGTGCCCAATCAGATATGCCATTCCTTCATCGAGGACAGGTTCGACCAGCGTCCGGTATGTCAGCAACTCATCGGGGCTGGACCGCGTCCAGTCCTGGCCCGATCGGATCATGGCCATGTTGTCTGCGAAGCGCCGGCGGACACGGCCCCCCAAGCTGTTGTTTTCAGTCGCGGTCGGCTCTTCCCAGGCTCGGGTCGGCGCGAAATCGTCACTCGCCGAGTCAGGGATCCGGTCCCGCGCGGCGCCCCAATAGCCGATCTCGGGGATTGGACCCCGCAGCGCCGGCGCGGCCCGGGTCACGCCCTTTTGAGTCGCCGCAGGGTGGATCGTGGACGTGTTGGATTCGAGGCGCCGGACGGGCTGCACATGCACTTCGCGCCAGAAGCCGGAAGGACCCGTTTGGCGATCGGCATGGTCCCACCAGGCACCAAAGCCACTCGTTCCCCACCAACTTCGATAGCTGTTCGCCGAAAGCCAATAGGTCAGATAGACGTCATTGTGCCGTCCATCATGGTCTACGAAGGCTGCACGCTCCACAGTGGCCGGCGCCGCCTCATGCGCCAGCGCGGCATTCATTGCACGGGAAAGAACCCCGATGCTGGCGCCTGATGGAAGCTGTTCGGCGAAATAGGCGACAACGATATTCTCGGTTGCGTCGGCAAAATCGGGTATCCACACCGGATAGGGCGGGGTCCAGTTCTCCGGCATCCGCTTTTCGGGCATGTTTCTAAATCCGTCCTAGAGTCCGGCCACGTTCGGTTCTGGCGGCACGATTGAGAGGAGCGCCGACGCCTCCGCGAGTTCCTTGGGTTTGGATTCGCCCGACGGAACGACGTCTCGGAAAACGACCGCGCGGCGAGGGCTGCGATTGAACACGAGTTGTAAAACATCGGCCCTTGCATAGTGGCCGGCCGGATCGTTCGCCATGCGGGCAGCGCCAATCAGCGAAAGGTCGCAGTCCGCGATAACGAGGCCCTCGGTGTCGGGGTCAAGCGGGCCGCCGATCGTCTTGCCGTTGGGGTCGATAATCTCGGAATAGCCGCCCCCGACACGCAACAGGCTCGCGCTGTGCTCGTCATCACACAGCATCTCTACGGTCTCCGCATCGGTGTGCGGACCCACATGGATCACGAAGGTCTGGGTTTCCAGAGCATAGGAGCGGGATGCCGCCAGATTGGCCTCGGCGCTGAACGAATGCATTATCCCGGTATAGAGCGAGAAGCCCGGCCAGGCCGAGACGTGGATCTGCTCGTTCAGATAATTCATCGCGAAACGGGTGAGCGGCTGAAGATGCTCCCAACAGTTGAGCGCGCCGACATTGCCGAACTCCGTCTTGACGACAATGATGTCGCTGCCATCGCCTTCGCCCCAAACGGCGCGCTCGTTATGCGTGGGCTTGAGCTTGCGGCGATGCCCGATGATCCGCCCTTCGGGATCGATGAAGAGTTGCGCCAGATAAAGACTGCCACGATCTTTCTCGGTGAGGCCGATCACCACATATATGCCATTGTCGCGCGCTGCCTTGCAAAGGCGATCGGTAGTCTGGCTCGGAACTTCGACCGCATTTTCATAGAGGCGCTGCGCGAACGGAAAGCCCTTGATCGGGGAGACCAGATATATCCACCAGGGATAGCCGGGAAGCCATGCCTCGCCGAACCCGATGAGATTGACGCCTTGCTTCGCGGCAAGCGCGATATGCTCGATGGCCTTATCTACGGTCGCCTCCCGATCGAGGAAAACAGGAGAAATCTGCGCGGCGGCAACGCGGATGCTTTTGGCGGGATCAGTCATCGGAACTCCAGTCGCCGTGCACACGGCATCGAGTCAGAGGCAATCTTGTCGAATCGGAACATGGCAACCTTACTCCCTGGAGTAAAGCCTGTATGTATACCGAATTCCGAGATTCGGCCGTACATATGCAACGCTCGGCGGTATCGATGCCCGGCGCATAGCGGTTTACAGTGGCCGCGCGATGCACTAGAGACAGTATACCGAATACATTAAGGGGAATGAGCGAATGTCCTCAATGATCGTCACCGTGTTCGGTGGAACTGGCCTCGCGGGAGGCGCGGTCTCGCGTCATCTTCTCGAAGCCGGCTGGATCGTGCGCGTTGCAACCCGAAACGCGGAGGGCGAGGCAGCGCGTTTGCTTGCAGCGCTCGGCGCAGAGCCTGTGACGGCCGATCTCGATGACCGGGCCTCGGTCAGAAAGGCGATTGCCGACGCGTCCGCAGTCTATCTGTCAGGACCGTCGCTGGGTAGTCGATGGGACATTGGTCAGGCGGTACAGGGCATCAATGTTTGCGACGCGGCTGCGGAAGTCGGAACGCCGCATCTGATCTACCAGTCTGCGGTGACCGCCGATGCCAAGGGCGTTCTGGCGATGGGATCCAAGCGAGCGATTGAGGAGCGGATCGCGGAACTGGAGGTCCCCACGACGATCATCCGCCCCGGATTGTTCATGGACATCTTTCTGGAGAGGTTTCGCATTCGCCCGAGCGAGAATTGCCACGAGGTCGCCTTGCCGCTTCCGCCGGAGGCGATGCTGGACGTTGTCTCAGTCGACGATATCGGGCGGTCTGCTGTCGTCATCGCTGCCGGTCCCGCACGCCATGCGGGGCAGATATATGAGCTCGCCGGCGAGCATGTCAGCTTTGCCGGCATCGCGGAAGTCTTCTCGGAGGAACTTGGCCTTCCCGTGGCGGCAGCGAGCGTTCCGCTCGATCAATTCGGCGCTCAGTGGCCACAGGGCGTGGGATTGTTCCGGTTGATCGGCAGTTTGCGAGCATTGGCGTCGATGGAGTCCGGACGCGCTCTGTTGGGTCCGATGGAAAACTTCCGTTCATGGGTTTCCCGGCATCGCGAGTTGCTGCGCAAAGGTCTCGACAACAAGTGACGGCCTCGTGAGCTGATGGTTCCATCCCCCTTTCCGGTGACTGAAGTGCCATCTATCAAATCACGGTCACTTCATATTGGCTTGCCGGGGAGGCGTTTGAAGGGAGAGGAAATGACGGGCCAATATGAGGTAGCCGCAGCCGACCTGCGTCGTGCCTATAGTGATGGCGCGATTCCGTCGCTCCAACATGTTCTGGAACCGACAGACGCGGCCGGAGCATACGCCGTACAGGCGATCAACACCCGGTTCTGGCAGAACTCCGGCCGGCGCATCGTGGGGCGCAAGGTTGGGCTGACGGCCAAGGCAGTGCAGGCGCAGCTCGGTGTGGGCCAGCCCGACTTCGGCGTGCTCTTTGATGACATGCGCATTGCCGATGGCGGAATCCTTTCCGCATCCCGGACGCTCCAGCCCAAGGCTGAAGCAGAAATCGCGATCGTCCTTGGTCGTGACCTGAACGATCCCGACGCCACACCCGAGACGGTGGCCGCCGCCGCCGACCACGCGGTCTCCGCCATCGAGATCGTCGACAGCCGGATCGCCGACTGGAAGATCACTTTCGCCGATACGGTGGCCGACAACGGTTCTTCCGCGTTCTTCGTGCTCGGCGAGGAACGCCACAAGCTCGATGGCCTTGATTTCTATGCTTGCGGCATGGTGCTCGAACTCAACGGCGCGATTGCCTCGCTTGGCGCGGGCGCGGCGTGCCTGGGCCATCCGCTAAACGCCGCTGCCTGGCTTGCCCGCACGCTCGCCGCCGCCGGAGCGCCGCTCAGGGCCGGCGAAGTGGTACTGACCGGTGCGCTTGGCCCAATGGTGGCGCTGACACCGGGCGACCACGTGGAGGCGCGCATCGGCGGCCTCGGCCGTGCCAGTTTCAGCTATGAGTGCACTGCGGCATGAGCGGGAAAGTGAAGGCCGCGATCATCGGATCGGGCAACATCGGCACCGATCTGATGATCAAGATCATGCGCCATTCGGACGTACTCGAAATGGGCGCTCTGGTGGGCATAGATCCTGAATCGGACGGCCTCAAGCGCGCCGAGCGGCTGGGTGTCGCCACCACGCACGAAGGAATTGAGGGCCTGCAGGCCTTGCCCATATGGAGCGAAATCGGGATCGTGTTCGACGCGACCTCGGCCGGAGCGCATGCGCACCACAGCGCAGTAGTGACCGGTGCCGGCAAGGCCATGATCGATTTGACCCCGGCGGCCATCGGTCCATACGTGGTCCCGGTGGTCAACGGCGATGCGCATCTCGATGCGGCCAACGTCAATATGGTCACCTGCGGCGGACAGGCGACGATCCCGATCGTCGCCGCAGTCTCTTCGGTGGCGCAAGTGCACTATGCCGAGATCGTTGCCTCCATCGCCTCCAAATCGGCTGGTCCCGGCACCCGCGCCAACATCGACGAGTTCACCGACACCACCAGCCGGGGCATCGAAAAGGTTGGCGGCGCCGCGAAGGGGAAAGCGATCATCATTCTCAATCCGGCCGAGCCGCCGATGCTGATGCGAGATACCGTCTTCACCCTGTCATCGGGAGCGGACGAGACGGCGATCGAGGCCGCCGTCGAGGCAATGGTCGCCCGCGTCAACGCCTATGTTCCCGGCTATCGCCTGAAGCAGAAGCTGCAGTTCGAGCGCTTCGGCTCCAACAATCCGGTGCGCATTCCCGGCGTGGGTACTTTCGAGGGGATCAAGACCAGCGTCTTCCTCGAAGTGGAAGGCGCGGCGCACTACTTGCCAGCCTATGCCGGTAATCTTGATATCATGACTTCGGCGGGTCTTGCCACGGCCGAGCGCATCGCCGCGCGCCGTCTGCAGAAGGAGACCGCATGATGGGCTTCGATCCCACCGCGACCAAGCTCTATATCCAGGACGTGACGCTGCGTGACGGCATGCACGCAATTCGCCATCAGTATGGCGTCGAGCACGTCCGCCAGATCGCGAAAGCGCTCGACGACGCGAAAGTCGATGCGATCGAAGTGGCGCATGGCGACGGGCTCAACGGTTCCTCGTTCAACTATGGCTTCGGCGCGCATACCGACTGGGAATGGCTCGAGGCGGTGGCCGATGTGCTGGAACATAGCGTGCTCACCACCCTGCTGATCCCCGGCATCGGCACCATCGAGGAACTCAGGCATGCCTGCGCGCTGGGGGTACGTTCGGTCCGCGTGGCGACGCATTGCACCGAGGCGGACATATCGCGCCAGCATATCGCGGCCGCGCTCGATCTGGGCATGGATGTCTCGGGCTTTTTGATGATGAGCCACATGATCGAGCCCGACGCGCTCGCGCAGCAGGCGAAACTCATGGAAAGCTACGGCGCGCATTGTGTCTATGTCACCGACAGCGGCGGCGCGCTTGACATGGATGGCTACAGGGCGCGGTGCGAAGCCTATGATCGTGTGCTGAAACCGGAAACCCAGCGCGGTATCCACGCGCATCACAATCTTTCGCTCGGCGTCGCGAATTCGATGGTCGGCGTGCAGGCAGGCGCGATCCGCATCGATGCCAGCCTCGCCGGGATGGGCGCGGGTGCAGGCAACGCTCCGCTCGAAGTGTTCATCGCCGCCGCTGACCGCAAGGGCTGGAAACACGGCTGCGACCTCTACAAGCTGATGGACGCGGCGGAGGAACTGGTCCGCCCGCTGCAGGATCGCCCGGTTCGAGTCGATCGCGAGACGCTGAGCCTGGGCTATGCGGGTATTTACTCCAGCTTCCTGCGCCACGCCGAGAAAGCCAGTGCGGATTACGGTGTGGACACCCGTGAAATTCTCGTGGAACTCGGCCGCCGCCGCATGGTGGGTGGGCAAGAAGACATGATCGTCGATGTCGCGCTAGATATCCGGTCCGATCTCCTCGCGCCAAACAGTCCGCACTAGCGGGTTGGTCCGGCTTCGGTAGACCGGACGGAAATGCACTCAAAGTTTTCCGGCTATCCGAGCGGCAAGCCGACCATGTCAGCAAGCAGCTCGGCAAGCAGCGCGAGGCTTGCCTCCTGCGAGAAACCTATAAACCCATATCGGTGAACTCACCTTCGGCGGTAACGTCGGCGAGCCGCTCCACTTGCTGCGCCAGGCCGGACACATGAATGAACCTGACCCGGCTCAGATCAATGCGTCAATTCCCTCTTGCCCAACAGGGGCCGTTCTCTAATCGCGCTTCTCCCGTCAATCTGTATCTGGCAATGATGCCCGCCCCGGGGTCACGGTTCTCTTCGCGGTCGGCAATGCCGCCGCAACATCTGGTACGAAGCCGAGGTGCTGCAAGGTCCACAGCGGGCTCTCTTGAGGATCAAGAGGCCCAAGGCCCTCTTGCGCAGTCACCTTCATCCTCGCCCATCGGGCAAGCATCCCATTCGCCAGAACGACGGAATGGAATCGCGCAAGTGGGTCAGGCTGCCAGCCGATCCTCCGGCCAACGGTACGGCTCGCCCGAGCGCCAGATGCTGTGGAGGATAACCGACAATTTGCGGGCTAGCGCTATCCGTGCCTTGCCGTGGCCCGACCGCCTCGCGATCGCCTCGGCCCATTCTTTGAGCCCAGAAGCGCGCTTGATCCGCGCCAGGATCACGACAGCGGCTTCATACAGCAGCGTTCGAGTGAGAATGTCGCCGCACTTCGATATCCTGCCACTGCGGTCGACCTCCCCAGACTGATACTGCCGCGGCGTAAGCCCGCAATGTGCGCCAACAGATCGAGATCGATGAAATCGAGCCGGATCCTCGACCGTGCTGACATAGGCGAGCACCGACAATACGCCGATGCCAGGTACGCTCATCGGGAGCCTGCAGGCCGGATTAGCTTTGACCAGTACGCGCACTGCTTTGTCAAAGACAGCAATCTGCTCCCGTAGCTGCCGCCAAGCGACGAGCATGGGGTGAACGACCGGTGCGACATCCGGACGATTGGCAAGCAAGGCTTCAACCCACCTGTCGAATGGCAGACCACGCATCGTGCCGGGCAGGAGACCAAATGTCTTCAGCACGCCTCGAATGTGGTTGGACAACCGTGTCGTCATGCCGACAAGTTGAGCACGGGCGCCCAGCAAAGCCCGCGCACGATGAGTGTCAAACGACTTCACGTGAACCGATCGATACCAGCCTGTACGCATGATCTGCGCCAATCCTTCGGCAACATTCTGGTCCGTTTTGTTGAGCTGCATCTTGAGCGCAGCGCGGGCATGTCGTGCATCGAGGCAAACAATATCGAAACCTCGATCGCGCAGCTCATGAACCAGCCAAGGCGTCATCGGCCCCGTCTCGATGCCGAGACGCGCATCAGGGCCAGCGCGACGGAGCACCGCCGCCTCGATCTGCTCCGGTGTCGAACCGCACTGATCTCGCCAAAGTCTCTGCCCCTGCGCATCGACCGCGCAGATCGCCGTCATCTTCTGCGACACATCCAAACCGACATAGTGGATCATCATAGCCTCCGATGGTCAAACCACCGGGCAACATCGCCCGGACCGCGACACTATCAGCGACTCATCGAGCGCCGCGATTATCGGATGTCCACACATGAATCTGACTCAAATCTCCTGCTGCTGCTTCCCGATTCTTGCGATAAAATCAGCATCGGGCTGCAAAGCCCTCGCTCATTCGTGGTCTCCGGGGATCTCGCGAACACATCATGAAGCGAGGTCCGTGTCAGGGGGTTTCGGACGCGCTATCGGACCAGTCACAATTGGCCGTCTTGCGCCGCCGACCGCCGATGTCACATCTACCTATGCTGCTCTGGACACCTGGGCCACAAACCAGCTGCCGCGAATCGTGATGCTCTATTCCGCCATCGGCAGGTGCGCGACGAGCGCACGCAAAGCAGCAACATGCCGCGCGAGCGCACGCCTTCCCGCAGCGGTGAGCGACTCCCAGGTACGTTGCCGCCCGCCAGTTGCCGCCTTGCGCAGCCGCACATAACCGGCGTCGACCAGTGCAGAGAGGTGCTTCGACAATACCGAATCGCTGACTTTCGTAAGCTCGCGCAGTTTCGCGAATTCCATCTCGCTCACCTTCGCGAGCAACGCTGCGATCTGCAGCCGGCTGGGCGGATGCAGCACCATGTCAATCCCGTCCACGCTCACCGCGTTTCGTTCATCAGCTCGCGACGGTAGGCGCGGTTCCAAGCGTAGCTTGACTCCAGCGCGACAAGGAAGGCGACCATCGCTATCCCCAGCTTTACCGCTAGCGACAGCCCCGCGAGTCGTGCGTAGACCTCGAACGCGATACCGCCCAGCATCGCTGCGAGCAGCGCCACCGACACAATCAGCGTCAGCCCTTTACGATAGCCGTTGATGAACATGCCGTGGCGCCGTCGGTCGTCGGCGGCGAGCCAGAAGGTCGCCGCCAATGCTCCGACCGGCAGCACGATTTGAAGCGGCGGGCCGAAATCTTGGCCGAGAACGAACATGGCCATGATCGCGCCGAACGCGGCATGGCGCCAGAGCGGAAAGGCAGTCGCCTTCCGCGCCAGTTCGCGACGGGCCTCCTCGATGCCGTCGAGCGCCGCGCGGGCGTCTTCCGGCTTCAGCGGTTCTGGGTCCATCTCATTTTCCTTCCATACCGGGGAGAATAGTCAAACCGTAGCGGCGCGCCGCAGAAGGAGGAGCCCGATCGTCGGGCGCACGACCAGCGCGACGAGGTCTATCAGAATGTGAAGCAGGATCAGTTTCAGCAGCGAACCGCTGCCAAGATACAGCCAAGCGAACCACACGCCTGCAACAAAGACAAAGACCATTCCCTTCCAACCCTGATACAAGTGGACGAGCGCGAAAGCGACACAGGCGATCGCAAAGCCAGCCAGCGCGGAGCCAGTGACCTGGGCGGCCAGCAGTGGCAGCGCCAGTCGGAAAAACAGCTCCTCGACCACGCCAGCGCTGATCGCCATCGGGATCGCGCTGAGGATTTCCGATCGGTTGCGGGGCATGAGCGGTTCGATGTCGCCTATGACCGGCATGCGCATCTTGCGAATGCGCCGCGACCACAGAAAAGCAGAAAGGCCGAGGACCAGCCCTGCCCCGATCAGCACGCCGATGAGATAATCGGCGCTGCCGGCATTCACGGTCTCGGGGGCTTCGAACGAGGGACGAAGCGCGGCGAATTCGGCGGGCATGCGCCGGAGCGCTTCGAGCGATCCCACCAGCACAAGCAGCGCCAGCCCGCCCAGACCGAACGCGACAAAGGAAACCCATGTCCACTGCCGGTAGAAGGCGCGCCGCTTTGTGCTTTCCTCGACCAGACAAAGCGCGCGATAGGAGTGGCGGTCGAGCCAGGCCCACCCCGTAAGTCCGGCGAGCACAAGCAGGGTCTGCGGCACACGTCGCCTCCATCACTTTCCAATTCGGAAAGACATAACATCGCTTTCCAATGTGGCAAGTGAAAACTTTCCATGGGAGAAACTGACGATTGCGCTTGGTAACGGTCTGCCGCCTTGCGCGGGTGTCGATCATTGTCGGCTGCAATCAGGGAAATCGCCCGCCCCGTCAGCATCGGTGAGGCCAGGAAACCTTAAGTGTAGCGCGACGATCTGGATGAGAAGCGTTGATCGCGACATTGCTGTTTTGGTGCGTTTGATTGTCGCTGGCAAAGCCTATGTCGCAGGTTGATTGCCGGGGAGCGACACGTCGGTATTGTTGATTGTCGCGACCTTGGCGGGGCGGCCTGATCCATGCTGTTTTCGTTCGATAGCCGCGCGGCGGCGATACCCGCTCGAATCTGTAGCGCGCAAAGAGACCATGAACATCCGGGACGGGGAGCATGAATCGCTCGCGGATCATGTCGCCGACAAGTTCGCGTATTCATCGGGGGAACCCCGGCCATCCCCGATGCCTGCAAAGGGAGCCAGTATCTGGTTACGGCCCACCTGGTGAACGAAGCCGAGAGGCGAACGCCTCATGCGCGGGAGCCAGACGATCGCTGGCCAGAACGCGCCGGGCTATTCGGCGCTATCGCCTCACTGGGAGTTCGTTGCTCGGTCGACAGTCGGAACACCGGGCGGACAAAGTTCATCGGCCGCCCGGAAGACTTTCCCATATTCGTCCATGTCTGCAAGACCGGGCCTCTTCGTATTGCTCCAGATGCCGATCGCAGCTACGCAGGGCGCGGCGCCTTTCACAGAAAGCCGTGGCCGAGAAGCTGAAAACCAATCAGGCGGGCGTGTCGAAGATCGAGAAGCGCGCCGACCTCAAGCTGGCCACGCTGCGCGGCTATATCGAGGCGGCGGGCGGAAGCCTTGAACTTGTCGCCCGCTTCCCCGACGCGCAACCTGTTCGGATCGACCACATGCGCGACCTTGGCAAGACCGGCAAGGATGCCTCCGATGACTCCGGGCGCGCGGCGGCCTGATCCCCGATCAAACGACCTTATCGCCTCGCGTTTCGGCTTCATTCTCGAACGCCCGCTTGCCGCGTCGTTTCCCAAAGGGCGAGCGCCTTGTCGCGTTCCTCGCCTTGCAGCTTGCCCGCGATTGACAGGAACGCAGCGTGAAGCGACCGGGCGGCCCGGCGCTGCGCCCGTTGTCGATCATCCAACGCAAGGGGTTACAGGCCGTCGCCTGATCGTCATTGGGCAGGCATATTCATCGAGCGGCGGCACGACACTTACCCGAAGCTGGAAAATGCGTTACACGCACATAGAAATTCCTAAGCCAGCGGAGGACCATCATGAATGTTGATCGGCGCCGGGCCATGATAACGGCAACGCTGGCAGCCTTGGTCGCCAGCCCTGCGAAAGCTTTGGCGCAGTCGCGCGTCCCGCTGCTCTACCGAATTGCCGAAGTACAAGCGGTGCTTGCCGCGGCACGAGCGCTCGTGACCACGGATGTTCTGGCAACCTTTGTCACTGTGGACGCGGAAGGCAGGCCGAGAGCCCGCACTGTCCTTGTTTCGCCGCCAGACGACGATCTCACGCTGTGGATCGGCACAAGAGGCGGCAGCCGCAAGCTCGACCAGCTTGGACAGAATCCCGCCGCGACGCTCCACTTCAGCGATGACGCGAACGGCGCTTACGCGAGCTTGATGGGCGAAGCGCGGGTGTATCGGGACGAGGCTGTCATTGCGGTCAAGAACCCCTACAAGGGCGAGGAACTGCAAGCTTTCTTTCCAAACTTTCCCCGCGACTTCGTGCTGCTGGGTTTTCGGCCGACCTGGATCGAGGTCATGGCAAAAGGCCTGCCCGGCACAGCAGAGACATGGCAGCCTCAAGGTCTCGCGGTCGCTTAACTGTAAGCGCCTCACCGCCCGCGATGTGCTGGTTATAGATGAGGCGGCATGGTCGGCACGCTCCAGATGGAGCGCGTGCGGTCCCATGCCGCAGACGCCGGGGCCAAGGTCGTGCTGGTGGGCGACCCGCAGCAGTTGCAGGCCATCGAGGCGGGTGCGGCGTTCCGGGCGATCCACGAACAGCATAGCGGGGTGGAGATTACGCAGGTCCGCCGCCAGCTTCACGACTGGCAGCGCGACGCTAAGCGGCATCTGGCGACCGGCCGAACCCGCGAAGCGATCCGGGTCTACGCAGAGCGGGGCTGGTCCATGCGGCCGAGACGCGCGAGCAGGCGCGGAGCGAACTTGTCGAGCGGTGGGGCCGCGAGCGCATCGCCGCGCCGGATCAATCGCGGATCATCCTCACGCACACCAATGACGAGGTGCGCGAACTGAACAAGGCCGCGCGCGACCGGAGGGCTGGCGGCAGCTCCGGCAGGCGCAGGACGAACTACCGCGCGGCGATTTCCAGGGCGCGAAGCGCGTCGCGCAGGAAATGGCGGGGATAGCGAAAAGCCTCGAACGCGACGCGCAGGTGGAATCGCTGCTGCCCGGCCGCAGGCAGGAATTGGGCATTGACGCAGATATGGGCCGCTGCCTTGCCCGTGATTTGGCGGACTCCGTGCCGTTCGATCATGGCCGCGACCTTGGCATGAGCCGATAGGAGAAGAAGGACATGGACGAATATCGCTGGCCCAACGCACTGCCTTACGAGCCGCCCGCACCGGACCGGGCGACACGGGCCTTTACCCAACTACAGGGCGAATTGGCGCTATTACGCCACGCCATCGAGAGCGCTCCCACCTTGCAGATGACGCCGGAGGATTTTGGGGCGCGGTTCGAGGCGGCGGCGGTGATGGCGCGGTGCGAGGATCAGGCCATGCTTGCCGAAGCGAAGCGCGAGCTTACAGAAAACGCGCGAAGCTTGCGGGCGACCATCGGCACGGCCGCCACCATCGACCAGCAGAACCGCAACCTATGGCGGGCGGCAGGCGCGGCTTCGCCGCTGGATGCCTGCTAAGGGCGGCACTTCCCGGCTTTGGCCCACGCCTCGGGCCGAGAGGCTGGCATTGGCCTGAACGTCTCGCAGCCCGCAGGCACGGGCCACTCTCAACCATGCAGTTGAAATGTTGCGCGGCAACCAAGAGGCAATCGAGAAATGCCAGGACGCAGCCACGAAAGCAAAGGAATCGGTGCGCTGCACCATTGACGTTGCGGCGGACTGATGCGCCTGTTCGGATTGGCCGAGCGGCCAGATACCGCTTGAACGATCCCCGTGCCTTTGGTTTCAGAAATCGCGCGTCAACGATATTTCGGCGCGAAGGCGGGAATAGTCGTAGAAGAACACGGGCGACTTGCTGTGCGTCCATCGCACCCTGATCGCCGGTGCAAGCCCCTTGAACGACAGGCTACGAAGCAGGACACCTGCCGCTGCCTCCACCAGATCGTCGTCTCGCCGGGCGGGCGGGAGCCGGAAGGCCGCATCGGCGCTGATATGATAATAGGAGAGCTGGCCGAAAAAGAATTGGCGGCCGATTTCGCGCGAAAGCAGGAAATCCCCGCCCACCGTCCACGTCGCATAGGCCGGATCGCGGGCTTGCTGTCGATCGACCCGCAAGCCGAGCCGTCCGAACAGGCGCGGCGAAAGCGCACGCTCGTAGTGCAACGCGCTGCTCGCCAGCCGTCCGTCAAGGCCGTCATTGCGGTCATAGTCATAGTGAAGCAGGATAAGGTCCAGTTCGGCCTGGCTCGAACGGTCGAGCTGCCGTCGCCAATTCAGCCAGCCGCCATAGCTGGTCGAATAGCCGTCACCACCGAACCAGCGTTTCCCGACAAGGAGTTGGGGCCGGATGCGCGAACGTCCGCGCAGCAGTTCCGGCCCTGTCGAGAGACTGGCGTTAATGTCGTTGAACCGGCTCTTGCCATAGATATTCGCGCTAGCGCTCACCGTGGTCAACAGGTTGCTCGCCGTCGCCAACGGAACGCGCAGAAAGACATCGCCGGTCAAGGTTACGCCCAGACCGGATTGCGCCTGAAGCCGTTCGTGAAGTTATGCGTAGGTGGGCATAACTTCACGTAAGCCTTGACCTACGATGGCGGTATCAGGCGGACTTCGTGGCCCATTGCTGCAAGCGTGCGAGCCCAGTAATGAGCGGTTCCGCAAGCCTCCACCGCGATCAGGCAAGGCGGCAGCTTCGAGAAAAAGGGCAGCATCTGCTTGCGGTGCAGCTTCTTCACCAGCACCGTGGCACCGCTCTCGTCGATGCCGTGTGCTTGGAATACGCTCTTCGCCAGATCGGCTCGCGCTATCCTCCAAATGGCGGGTCGATTCTCATCACGGCTTCCGTTTACGTTGCCGAAAGGCAGCGACCTTGTGCCGATTGCCGCACGCCGCCATCGAGCACCAGCGGCGATCGCCCGAGCGCGACGTGTCGAGAAAGACGATCGCACATCCCTCCCCCTCGCATTGCCGAACCCGATCGGCCATCTCGCCCCCCAGCAGAAGGACCGCCTCACGCGCGATAAAGGCCAGCAATGCGCCGGCGTCGCCGCACAGTCGCGCCGAACCGTCGGAATCGAACTCGGGGGCTGCCGCAGGCAGTCGAGCGATGTCGTTGAGAACCGTGCGCTCCCTCGCAGGCGGCACCTGTCCCATGATGCGTCCCATCGTCAGGATGTAGATCGCTTCCCGCAACAGCCGCGCAGAATCCAACAGGTGGTCGTCCGGCACGTTCTGAACACATTCGAACCCGGCCGCCCAAAGCCAGCGCACGACGTCCTCAGGCCCCGCGAAGAGATCGCGCTGCGCCTCCTTGAGGCGGCCCGTGAGCGTGGCCGTGAGGTCGAGCGCCGCATGGCCGCCGCGAAAGCGGAAACCGTCCCGGGTTTCCTCATGGGAGGCCGTACCTTTCACTGGAAGCATGGGCATTTCATCTGATTGTGATGCGTTTTGCTATGAAACCATATTGACAGGTTACAGTTGGCAAGACAACGTAACCTCACAAATAGGTTACCGCAGCGAACGCGTAGTCAACCGCATTCTTTTGCGAACCGAACGGAGGTTCTCGTGAGCACATCACTGGAAGGGCAAAGCGTGGTTGTTGTCGGCGGCAGCACCGGGATCGGCTGGGCGGTTGCGGAAACCACCGCCAAGGCAGGCGCGCGAACCTTTGCCCTTGGCCGCTCGGGGCGCGCGCCCGAGGGCACGCAGGGGATGGTTGCCGACGTGACCGATTTGCCGTCGATGAAAGCGGCTTTCGCAAGGATCGGCCAAATCCATCACATCGCCTACACCGCCTGGTCCCGCCAAGGCGCGCCATCGCTCGGAACGCTGACGAGCGACCATCTGCAACAGACCTTTGACGCCAAGTTGTTCGGCGCACTGCACGCGGTCCGCCTGGCTCTGCCCTATCTCGATCCGTTGGCGTCGATCACCTTCACCTCGGGCCAGGTGTCACGCAGATATGGCGTCGGCAGCGTCCTCAAAGGCTCGGTCAACGCAGCCGTGGATTCGGCCGGCAAGCATCTCGCCAAGGAACTGGCGCCGCGCCGTGTCAACGTGATCAGCCCTGGTGTGACCGATACGGCCCAATGGGGCGAAGCGGGCTCGGCCAAGAGGCTGGAAGCGCTGGAGCGCATTGCTGCGGCGCTGCCCATCAAGCGGGTCGCCACACCCGAGGAACTGGCCTCGGCCTATTTGTTCGTGATGGCCAACCCGTTCGTGACGGGCGCCGTTTTCGATATCAATGGTGGAGGATTGTTATGAATTCGCACGTTCTGTTCGGCCGCCGCGCACTGCTCGCGCTTGCTGCGGCCGTTCCCGTGGCGGCTGCCGCACGCGACGCCGCTTCACGCCCGGTCGCGCCGTCGCTTGCCGGCACATGGACGCTCGTCGCCGCCGACCGCCGATTGCCCGACGGCTCGGTGACGCGCGACTATGGCGCCGCGCCACAAGGCCGGCTGATGATCGATGACGCGGGGCGATATGCGCTCCAGATCTTCCGCGCCGAGCGTCCCGATTTCGCGGCGGGGGACAAGGGCAAGGGTACGGATGCCGAAATGCGCGCCGCCGTGATGGGTTCGAGCACGCACTTTGGTTCGCTGACGGTCGACGGGACGGCCAGGACGCTGCGCTTTGCGATCGAGGATTCGTCCTTCCCGAACTGGCGCGGGCAGGTGCAGGTCCGGTCGTTCACGCTCGACGAGGATGTCCTGACCTGGGAGGTTCCGCCGCGGCCGGACGGATCAGTGCCGATCTCGGTCTGGCGCCGCGTATCGCGTCCGACGCCATGAGCGCCTGTGCAAGCTTATCGCCGGGTCTGGACCTCGTCAGGCCGGTTTGTCGTCTCCTTGCCCTTGCCGCCCATCGCGCCGAGTTGGAGGTCGAGCGCCGTGCGCAGACGTGCGATCCGCTGCCGGTCCGGCTTGTAGAAGACCCAGTTCTTGATCTTCCTGTGCGTCACCAGGCCAGCGTCTGCGAGGATCGACATATGGCTTGTGACCGTCGGTTGGCTCAGCCCGATCTTGTCGGTGATGAAGCCGACGCAGACACCGTCCTCGACAAGATCGCCATCCCGTTGCGGTGGGAAATGCGCCGTCGGATCGAGCAGCCAGCCGAGGATGCGAAGCCGGTTCTCGTTCGCGATCGCCTTCAGCGCGGCAACGGTTGACCAGGAGCTCGATTCTGGATAGGCATTCGTCAATATAGTCATTCCTCTATATAGATTCGCGGACGCGCGACTGCAAGCGGCGGCTCCGGCCTCGGCTCGGGGAAGGCCCGGCCCGGTTTCGCGCTCCGCATGGCGAAGGAGGCCCTGATGAGCGACACCGACTATGATTATGACATCCGCACGGACGTCAAATGCCTGCCGCTGACCATGATCGATGTCGACGCGATCCGCGCTGGCGCGCCGGACAGCTGGTTCAACCAGCCGCTGGCCCGCATCAATGACTGCGTCCTGCGCCTCGGCGTCATCGAAGGCGAGTTCCACTGGCACAAGCACGATCGTGAGGACGAATTGTTCTACGTCGTCGCGGGCAAGCTGTACGTCGACATCGAGGACGGCCCGTCCGTCGAGCTGTCGCCCAACCAAGGCTATCTCGTTCCCAAGGGGGTCGTCCATCGAACCCGTGCGCTCGAGCGGACGGCGATGCTGATGATCGAAGGCGCGACCGTCACCGCCACGGGCGATTGAGCAGGATGAGCACATGACCCCGAACCACCAGTCCCTGCTTGCCAGTTCGATCGAGGCGCTTCGCCTGGCCGCCGGCCATGGCGAGCGCTATCTGCGGAATCTCGAAGCCAGGAACGTCGCTCCGAACGCATCGGCGCTGTCCGATCTGCAGCGTTTCCACGAAGCCCTGCCAGAAGGCCCGAGCGATCCGGCCGCTACCCTGGACCTGCTCGCGCGCTACGGCGGCCCCGCGACAACCGCGACAGCGGCGGGACGGTTCTTCGGGCTTGTCGTGGGCGGAACGCTGCCTGCCGCCCTCGGCGCGCGGGTGATCGCCTCGGCCTGGGACCAGGTCGTGTTCAACGACGGCACCAGCGCGATCGGCGTGGAGCTGGAGAAGATTGCCGCGGGCTGGCTGCTCGACCTGTTCGACCTGCCGAGGCAGGCCTCCGTCGGCTTCGTGACCGGAACCACGATGGGCGCGCTCGTCTGCCTCGCGGCGGCGCGTCACGCCCTGCTGGCAAAGGCGGGCTGGGATGTGACGTCCAGGGGGCTGAACGGCGCGCCTCGACTGCATGTCGCAGCGACGGCGCAGATGCACGTCACCAATGCCAAGGTGCTGTCGCTGCTGGGATTCGGTTTGGAGGACATCACCCATGTCGACTGCGACGAACAGGGCCGGATGATCCCCGACGCCATGCCGGCATTGACCGAGCGCAGCCTCGTCATCGCCCAGGCGGGCAATGTGAACTCGGGCGCGATCGACCCGATCGGAGAAATCTGCGCCCGCGCCGGAACCGCCGGCGCCTGGGTGCATGTCGACGGCGCCTTCGGGCTGTGGGCGGCGGCCTCCCCGCAGACCCGGCGCCTGATCGCGGGATATGAAGCGGCCGATTCCTGGGTGAGCGACGGGCATAAATGGCTGAACACGCCCTATGATTGCGGGTTCGCCATCTGCCGCCAGCCGCAGGCCGTCCATGCCGTGATGGCGACCGTCGCGCCCTATCTGAAGGCCGGGGACACCGCCGCGCCCAAGGATATGGTGCCGGAGTTCTCCCGCTCCGCGAGAGGCGTAGAGGTCTGGGCGGCGCTGCGCAGCCTCGGGCGCGAAGGCGTCGCCGATCTGGTCGACAGATGCTGCCGGTTGGCGCGCCTGTTCGCGGACCAGCTGCGCGCGGCCGGCTTCGAGATTCTCAACGACGTGGTGCTCAATCAGGTCGTGGCGACCCTGCCCGGGCAGGAGGCGCGCATGCCGGAGATCGCCGCCGGGGTTCGCGCCAGCGGCGAGGCATGGTTCGGACCGACCAGATGGCGCGGCGTGGACGCGATACGCCTGAGCGTGTCCTCCTGGGTGACGACGGAAGAGGATGTTCGCCGTACGGTCGCCGCGATCAAGGCCGCGACGGTGTGACACGCACCCGCTGGGCGGGGCCCCGCTGGACATTTTCCGGTCGATGCCCGCGGCGTCGGGCGCGATCCCCCGGGCCGGGATTCGCGCCCCGATCTGCGTGCTATTCTCGACGAAGTGGCGGCAGGCTATTTTGTCGTTCCGATCGACTCCGGGTTCACGCTCACCGAGCCGCGGCAGCAGATCGGGGCGCGGTTGCTGGCGCCTTGCCCATCTGCAATGGTGCGGGAAGGATCATGTCGTGCCGGACGTCCTCGACGGGACGACGGTTCAAATGCCCATCGTCGAGCGACATCCGCGCCACGCCGGTCGTTGATGGAGGTGACCATTGAAGTTGTTTGGCCTGTCGCCCGCCATTCGCGGATGGTGCCTGATCCCGGCCGTTCTACTCGCAGCGTCGGCGTCTGATGCCCGTACGGCCGCGCCGTCCCGGCGGTCTCCCGCGCAGATCAAGGCGTTCGTCGCGCGTGCGATGGAGGGAACGGGTGCGAGAGGTCTTGCCATAGCAGTGATAGAGGATGGACGGGTAGCGCATGTGGGCGCCTATGGCTTCCGCAACGCCAAGGATGAGCCGCTGACCGCCGACACCGTGATGTACGCCGCGTCGCTGACCAAGACGGTGTTCGCCTACACGGTGATGCAGCTTGCGGGGCAGGGCCGGCTCGACCTCGACCGCCCCATTGCGGCTTTGCTGCCGCGACCCTTGCCGGACTACGGCACCGATGCGGATGTCGTGCGCGCCTATGCCGATTACGGCCCGCTGGCGGACGATCCACGCTGGCGCGCGATCACGCCGCGCATGGTGCTCGACCACAGCACCGGCTTTGCGAACTATTTCTTCTTCGAGGACGACAAGCGGGCACGCATCCACTTCGATCCGGGAACGCGCTATGCCTATTCCGGCGACGGCATGATCCTTTTGCAGCTCGGGATCGAGAAGGGCCTTGGCTTCAGCATCGGCGCTCTGACGGACGCGAACTTCCGCCGGCTGGGCATGACGCACACGTCGCTCGTCTGGCGCGACGATTTCGCGGCGAACATGGCCGATGGCTGGACGGCCGACGGCGCCGCCCTGCCTCATGACGAACGCTCGCGCGTGCGTGCGGCAGGCTCGATGGACACGACCATCGCCGACTTCGCCCGATTCGCCGCAGCCTTTGTCCGCGGCGAGGGGCTTTCGCCTGCCTCGCGAGCGGAGATGGTGCGCCCGCAATTGCGCATCACCTCGAGCCGGCAATTCCCGACCTTGTGGCCGCAGCTCCAGCTTCCGCCCGAACAGCAGCGCTCCGATCTCGCCGCCGGTCTCGGCGTCATCGTCTTTGCAGGGCCGCAGGGGCCGGGTTTCTACAAGGGCGGCCATGATGACGCGACGGGCAATACCATGGTGTGTGTCGAGCGCGGCCGTCGCTGCGTCGTCATCCTCGCCAACGATGTGCGCGCAGAGCGCGCCTTCCCGGCCATCGTCCGCTTCATCCTCGGCGAGACTGGCGCGCCTTGGGATTGGGAATATGGCGACCTGGTTTTCTGGGACGGAATAGCCCCTTCTCGCTGACGGGAGGACGTGGCGCCAGCGCGACACTTGCAAGCCGGAGGAACCGTCCTCGAAGATGCCTGACCTGCAGTTCACGATCACCGACCGGTCGCTGGTGCCCGTCACCGAACACGGGGGCGAAACAGGCCATGCCCTATGGCGCACCGAGGACATCGACGGCGTCCGGGTCCGGGCGGTGAACTATTCGCCTGGCTGTCTGGCCGATCACTGGTGCGACAAGGGCCATATCCTTCATGTGCTGGAAGGCGAGCTCGAGGTCGAGCTTCGGGACGGGCGGTCGTTCCATCTCAGGGCCGGCATGGGTTTTCGGGTGTCCGACTCCGGCCACGCCGCACACCGCATCTCGACCCGCGCCGGCGCCAGGGTGTTCGTCGCCGACTGACCACAACAAGCGAGGGATTGCGGATGCAGACGATCGGCCTGATCGGCGGAATGAGCTGGGAAAGCTCGGCGCAATATTACCGGATCATCAATGAGGGCGTCCGCCGGCGGCTGGGCGATGCACATTCGGCCCGGAGCCTGATGTTCTCGGTCGACTTTGGCGAGGTCGAAAAGCTCCAGCATGCAGGCGACTGGGCAACCCTGACCGAACGGATGATCGATGCGGCGCGGCGGCTCGAACGAGGCGGCGCGGACTTCTTCCTGATCTGCACCAACACCATGCACCGCATGGCCGATGCCGTCGCCGCAGCGGTCTCGATCCCGCTGCTGCATATCGCCGATCCAACCGCGGAGGAGATCCGGGCGGGCGGCGTCGAGCGCGTCGGCCTGCTCGGCACGGCGTTCACGATGGAGCAACCCTTCTACAAGGATCGGCTCCGCGACCGCTATGGACTCGATGTGCTCGTGCCCGATGAAGCCGATCGCTTGTTGGTTCATAGGGTGATCTACGAGGAGCTTGTCGCCGGCATCGTGTCCCCGGCGTCGCGGGACGCTTATCGCGCGGTCATGGCCCGGCTGATCGATCGCGGCGCAGAGGCGATCATCCTCGGCTGCACCGAGATCATGCTGCTGGTCGGCGCGGGACCAACGCGATCCAATCCTACCGAATCAGCCCGCGTCGCACAGAGGTTGTCCAATGAGCAGCCTTCACCGCGTCGTGTTGGGCTGCCCCGCAAAGTCAACCGCCACCACACAGCCGGTCAATAGCGATACTTGATGCGCCCCCGGTCACAGATGAGTCCATATTGGCGAGCACGCACGCAACCGCCGTGATCGTCGCCTCCACATCCCTGGCCGAGGTTCGCCAGTTGATGACGCTGATCCGCATGGCGCGCCGCCCTTTCCAGACCGTGCCGCTGAAGAACGCCGTTCCGTCCGCGTTTATGGCCGCGATCACGGCGGCGGTGCGTGCATCGTGATCCGCTTCGGTCGCGCCCGGCTCCGGCGAACGGAACCGGACCAGCGCTTGGTTCAGCGTCGGCGCCGCCACCAATTCCGCGCCGTGCAGCGCCGCGATGCCGTGCGCGAGCGCCGCAGCGTGATCGCAACTCCGGTCGATGAGGCCGGCCACGCCGTCCCGCCCCAACTCGCGCAGGGCCGCGTAAACCACGAACCCGCGCGCGCGACGGGTCCAGTCGGGCGTCCAGTCGATCTGGTCGCGCGTGTCGCCATCGGAAAGCAGATAGTCGGCGCTGAGCGTCATGGCGGCGCGATGCGCGGCTACGTCCGTGACTATCGCGATACCGATGTCCTTCGGCGTGTTCAGCCATTTGTGGGCATCGGTCGCCCAGGAGTGCGCCAGTTCGACCCCGACGAGCTTCACGCGATGCCGTCTGCTCGCACGCGCCCAGAGCCCGAACGCGCCGTCGACATGCACCCACGCTCCGGCCTTGCGCGCGATCGGAACCAGCTGGGCGAACGGGTCGATGGCGCCCACGTTCAGGTCGGCCGCGTCGAGGACGACGATCGTCGGCGCATCGGAGGCTTGCAGCGCGTCGGCCAACGCGGCGGGCGTGACGCGCGCCTCCGCATCGGTCGCAAGCGGCACCAGCGCGGCAGTGCCGAGCCCGAGGAAGCGCAACGCGCGTTCGACGCTCCCGTGCCGCTGCTCGGTCGCGAGCACGCGGATCGCCGGTGCGCCGGCCGTCGCGCTCGACATCCCATCCCCGATCCCGCAGCAGCGCGTGGCGGGCCGCGGCGAGGCAGGTGAAATGCGCCATCTGGCACCCGGTCGTAAACGAGAAGGAAGCGTGCCGAGGCAGGTCGAGCACATCCTTGGTCCAGGCGCCCGCCACCTCTTCCACGACCGACGCGGCTGGCCCACAGGCGTAGAGCGCTGCATTATTGTCCCAGGTCGAAGCGAGCCAGTCGGCGGCGAGCGCCGACGGCAGCGCGCCCCCGATCACCCAGGCAAAGAACCGCCCGCCTGCCGATCCCAGGTGCCCGCCTTCGGTTGCGGCAACCAGTTCGTCGATCACCTGTTCGGCCGGAACGCCTGCGCTGCCGAGGTCCAGGCCGAGGCGGTCGCGCAACATCGCCGCACCGACTGTGGCACCGACCGGCCGTTCGCCCAGTCCCTCCAGAAAGTCGGCGGCATGGGCCTGGGTACGTTGGAGCAACGGACGGATCAGGGTCATTCGATATCCTCGCAAGGCAGCGGAGCGTGCGTCTGGCAGTGATTTCGCGCTGCGGACTCTCGAAGCTTGCGGTCAAACCAGCATCCGTCACGACGAAAGAAACAGACTTTGCAACGAGGTTAGAGCTTCACCGCCGCATTGCCGCCATCGGCCCACAAAGCCGAACCGGTAACGAAGCTCGACATGTCGCTGGCCAGGAACAATGCTGCCTGGGCGATCTCTTCCGGTTCGGCAATCCGCTTCATCGCGTGCAGGCTCGCAGCCCACTCGCGCTGGGCGGCATCGCCTGCCATCTCGGTCGCCGTGCCTCCAGGGAGCAATGCGTTCGCACGAACGCCTGCGGCACCATAGTCCGCAGCTATGCCGCGAACCAGGCCCGTCAGGCCCGCCTTGGCAGCCGCATAGGCCGCCATGCCGGGCAGGCCGACGCTGCTGCCGACAAAGCTGCCCGTGAAGACAAGGGCGCCGCCTCGCTGCTCCAACAATGCCGGTATCTGGGCGCGCGCGCCAAGGAAGGCGGCGGTCAGATTGACCGCCAGCACGTCCGACCATTGCTGGGGCGTGATTTCCGCCAACGGTTTCGTCGCGCCGACCAGACCGGCATTGTTGAACGCCACATGCAAACCGCCGAATCGGGTCTGCGCGGCGACCACGGCTGAGCGATGCGTGCGTTCGTCCGTCACGTCTCCAACGACCGCGAGAGCACGGCCGCCACCTTGTTCTATTTCAGCGACCAGTTGGTTCAGCAGGCCACTTCGCCGGGCGACCAGAACGACGGAGGCGCCCTCGGCTGCAAAGAGCATTGCGGCCGCTCTCCCTATCCCTGAACTCGCACCGGTGATGATGGTGACTTTTCCGTTTAGAAGCATCTTTCCGCAACTCCGGTTGGTGAAGTTGCTTCGCTAAACTGTTCCACTGACGGTAGCTTCCTGTTCCTTGCGGTCAAATGCGCATCAACCCGTATCCGGTTCCGGGATCGCGGAAGGCTCTGCTGAACGTCGATGATCCTGGGCGCTTCCTGCCATCGGATATATCCCGGCGGCAGGCCGACCATCTCCGCAACCAGCTTCGCGAGCAGTGCCAGCGTCTCCGCTTCCGGAACCCCATGTCGCCGAGTTCGCCTTCCGCGGCAGCGTCGGTGAGCCTCGCATCGAGCGATGCGACACGCTCGACGATCTGTTCCGGATGGGAACCCGACACGGCGGCGATCAACTCCTCCAAGGACAAGCTATCCCCACCAGCCACGAACTGGCCGCTGGAAGCCGCCCTGGCCAAGCTCGACAAATATCGCCTGCTGATCAGCGTAGAAGGACCGGTCGCCACATCAGCATATACGCACCGCCAATTCCTAGCGCAGTCAGCAGCGTCAGGACCACGAGGCCACCAGCCATGGCGGATTTGGCGCGCGCACCGCCCCGGTCCCTAACGAAGAAGTACAGTTCAAGGACGGCGAGCGGGAGAAGGAAGCTTCCAAAGCCCCAGAAGAGATCGAACGGGCCGTCCATGCGCTTCCCGATGCCGACCGGACCGCGATTGACGAGAATCCAGGCCATGTAGCCGATCCGCTGGAACCACACCCCGTTGGCCAAAAGGAAGGTGCGAAGCGCCCAGCGCGGATGATTGCGAAAGTCGCGGGCGACAGCGGTTCGCCAGGCCATGATGGCGGCGCCCATGAGGAGGACGCCCAGCAGGCTGATCCCGAGCGCGCCGGTCAGCGTGAGATAGGTGCCTCGCACCCAGACCAGGGACATGCCGCCGAGCGACATCAGCAATGCCATCATGATGTAGAAGCGCCCGTTCCAGCGGTGAAGGGCGGGCACGTATCTGCGGATCTGCGGAAGGAGCTGGAGCGCGCCGCTCGCCGTGATCATGGCGCCCATCAGGACATGGACGGCGAACTGGAGATTACCGGCGGTGTCGCCCGGGACATGGCCGGTGATCAGGTTCTTCTTGTTCCAGTCAGCGAAATTGCCGCTGGCGGTCGACGGCCCATAGAATGCGACGATGAAATAGATGAAGGCCATCTGCCCGATGACCGCCGTCACGCACCAGGCCCATGCCGACGCCTTGAGCCAGCTATCTGTGCTGGGCTTGCTGCTTGTTTCGACCCCAAGGGGCAGGACGGTTGTGGCCATGCTCGGGCTCCGTGATCAAGGGTTGAAGATGTTGCGACGAAGTCGGACGGCGGCAGCGAGGCAGGCGGCGGTGATCGCGAGGCCGATCCACAGGCCAGGCGACGCGGCGAAGTGGATGACCGCCATTTGCGGTTCGGCCGTGGCGCTTGGCTTGATCCCCGCCTCGAGGCTGCCGATCAGCCTGTCGCGGAACCATGAAGCGACATGCCATCGCCCAGATGCCATGCGGTCGAACACAATGGCAGCGAGCGGCGGTAGCGTCGCCCAGAGGAGGGTCATCCGTCGCGCCCAGCCGGAGACCAGCAGCGCCCAAGCATAGATAGGTGCATGCCACAGCGCGAGCGTCGCAATGCTCCAGGCGATGATATGGACCCGGTGCAGCACCGGCACGCTGCCCCACAGGGGCCCAATCGCCACGCCGCTCGCGCTCAGGATCGCGGTGCTGGCGAGCAGCATGATTGCCTGCGCCGCGAGGACGAGGAGGAAAGCGACTAGCGGCAGCAGCGCGATGGGAATCGCGGCTTTGACAAGCACGGCGGTCGCATCGGACACCGGCAGCGATTTCCAGAACAGGATGCTGCGGTCGCGGCGCTCGCCATTCAGCGCGCCAAGCGCATAGAACAGTCCTGCGAGCGATGTGGTGGCAATGATCGCGACCGCGGCGATGTCAAAGGGCCGGCGGATCGCGTCCTTCAGTTCGCTTGGTGTCCCGGCGAGGCTGGCCTGCATCGTTGCGGGCAAGCCGACCGCGCTTACCAGAAACCCTGACAGGGCCACGGCAACAGCAGCGAGGGGCGCGAATATCAGCGAACGGTGCTCCCACAGTTCGCGCCGTAATGTCCAAAGGAGTGGGTGCGTTGGATGTGTGGGCCGCGGGCGGGTCGCATCCGGATCGAAGGCCCGAGATTTCCGCATGGCCAGCAACCTGGTCATGCGGCCACCCGATCATTCTGATCCGACTTCGCAGTGACGAGCGCGGTGAAGAGATCGGTAAGGCTGGGTGTCCGCAGATCGCCCCAGGTCCGGAATTCGTCGCGATCGACGCCGTCGAACAGGAAGACACTCTGCCCGAGCAGCAAGCGTTCCTGGATCGGCCCCAATGCGCGTGCAGCCGCCAGATGATCGGGATGCGCGACGAGCTCGGTGAATCGAGCATCGATCTCGTGGGCGACGAAGTCGAGTTTGACCCGCCCGTGGTCGAGGAGAATGATCCGGTCCAGAACCCGCTCGATCTCGGCGAGTTCATGCGTCACCATCAAGATAGTCCGGTCGTGATCGAGATGGTCGCCAAGCAGCGCGTCATAGAAGGCTTTGCGATAGGCGACGTCGAGCCCGAGCGTCGGCTCATCGAGCACCGTCAGACGCGCTTCGATGGCCATCACCAGCGCCAGATGAAGTTGGGCGGCCATACCCTTCGACAGGTCGCGCACCCTGGCCCGTCGGCTGATGCTGGTCCGGTGAAGAAAGGCTTCCGCCTTCGCGCGATCGAAGCGGGGGTGGACGCCCCCCACATAGTCGAGAGCCTGACCCATATTGATCCAGGGCGGCAGCACCGCGACATCGGCGATGTAGGACACGTCACGCATCAACGCTGCCCGTTCGCGCCACGGATCCCGGCCCAGGACGGCCAGATCTCCCTCGTGCGGGAGCAGTCCCACGATTGTTCTGAGGAGCGTGCTCTTGCCAGAGCCATTAGGGCCGATCAGTCCGACGATGCTGCCCTCTTCGATGGTGAGATTGATACCGTCGAGCGCCGTCGCGGGCCCGAAGGCTTTGGAGAGATTGCGCGCCTCGATGCACGTCATCCGGTCAGCGCCCGACCAGCGTCTTTGCGTTCTTGCGGCCGACCTCCGAAAAGCCCGGCATGTCTGCCGGCTGGAGGCCGAGCCGTTTGATCGTCGCGAGGACCTCAGGCCATTGCTCCGCGAGGAATTTCTGGCGTTCGCCCTGCAGCAACAGCGCGCGTGCTCCCGGGTTCACGAACATTCCGAGACCTCGCCGCTTCTCCACGAGACCCTCATCGACAAGCTGCGCGTACGCCTTGAGGATGGTCAGGGGATTGAGCCGATAGTCGGCCGCGACCGTGCGAACGGTGGGAAGCGGGTCGCCATCCCTGAGCACTTCGTCGAGGATCATCGCCACGACCCGATCGCGAAGCTGTCGGTAGATCGGCTGCTTGTCACTGAACGCTGAATCCATACCCGTCACTCCATCAATGGTCCGACGCAGATAGTGGTGCGGCTCACCTGCTATAGTGATATAGTTATATATATCACCAGTCAACTACCCCGACGACGATGGAAGCGCGCCCTCTTCCACCTGAGACGCGGAACCCGAGGAACGGGGAGACTGATCGTGTCGCACGTCGCCCAATGCACCTGCTCCGGTTCGGTCCCGTCGCGATTTCCCTTAGCCAGGGGTTGACGATTCATTTTTGATCGGTCATTTTAGAATATGTAATCAAGAATGGATTTCCCGTGGGCCGAACCCGTTCCTATGATGAGGGCGCCGTGCTGAGCGGCGCGATGCACGCCTTCAGACGCGAGGGCTACGAAGCCGTTTCGATCCGTGACCTTGAGGAGGCGACCGGTCTGAAAGCCGGCAGTATCTACAATAGCTTCGGCGACAAGGCCGGTCTGTTCGACGCCGCCTTCGCCCACTACAACCACGTCGTCCTCGAGGGCCGGATCGCGCGACACGCGCCGGTCGAGCATGGCCTTGACGGTTTACGCGACCTCTTCCTTTCCCTGCTGCATGAACCGAACGGCGAAACCTTCGGCTGCCTGATCACCAATTCAGCGATCGAGTTCGGCGCCGCGCCGCGGCCGCATCGCTGTGTCGAGGAGGGCCTCCAGGCCCTGATGCGGGCTTTCACGACGCGGCTTGAAGAAGCGCGCGACCGTAAGACGCTGCGGGCCGGCTTGGAACCGGCTGAGGCCGCCACGAAGCTGCTGGTACTTTATCAGGGGATTCTGGTCCTGGTGCGTGCCGGCCATGACGTGGCTGCGCTTGAACGCCTCATCACAGATGAATGCAAGGATCTCGAGAAAAGCCATGACTCCTGACGCGCTCTGGAACCGCTATTCGGCAATTTGGTCTCTCTCCGCAGACGCGCGGGAAGCGGAACTCGCCGCCTGCCTGACCGACGACGTCACCTATTGCGATCCGAACGGCCTTCTCTCGGGCGCAGCGGCGATCTCGGCCTACATGGGCCAATTCCAGGCCAGCGTGCCCGGCGGCCGGTTCCACATCCGGACGGTGCTGCACCATCATGATCGGTCCCTCGCCCACTGGGAGCTACAAGGCAGCGACGAACAGGTCCTCCAGACCGGGACGAGCTTTGGCCTGATCGCCGCGGACGGCCGCCTGCAATCGATCTCCGGCTTCTTCCATCCCCAGCCGCAAGGATGAATATTGTTACATCGCGAGAGCTGGCGCTCGACCTCGCCGAACGCATTGGAGGGCTGCACACGATCACGGTGAAGCGGTTTTTCGGCGGCGCAGCGCTGGTGGCGGACGGCGTCCAGTTCGGCTTCGTCATGAAGGGATCGCTCTATCTGCGCGTCGATGATGCCGGCCGCGCCACCTTCGAGGCCATGGGAGCGGCGCCGTTTCGCTATGCCGCCGCCGGGTGGGTCGTGACGGTCACGGGCTATTATGAGGTGCCAACCGACATCGTCGATGACCCTGAGCGGCTCCGCGCATGGGCCGAGCAGGCGCGCCGCACCGCCGCAACCGCCCGCGGTGGCGGCCAGCCAATCGCAGGACGAATCACCGCGACAAGGAAGGCCAGCCGGTGAAACAAATGGCAGCCCAGAAAGTATTTATACCCCGGCGCGACGGATTTCTGCCCCCGTCCCGTTCAAGCCTCGTCGGACGCGCAAGCGACGACAGGTAAGAGCGTCACGGGAGACTTGGACATGAGGATGATCATTGCGGCCTTGGCCGGCCTTGGCATCATCGCAGCGGCAGGGACGGCATCGGCGCAGGTCAATGCCCGCCAGCACCAGCAGCGCGACCGGATCGTGCAAGGCTGGAGATCGGGCGAGCTGACCGGCCGCGAGGCGGCGCGGCTCGGCCGCCAGCAATATCGGATCGGACGCACCGAAGCACGCATGCGCGCCGACGGCGGCGGGCTGGGCCCACGCGAGCGGGCGCGGCTGCACGCACGCCAGGACCGGGCGAGCGCCAGCATCTACGGCAGGAACCACAATCGCCGCGACCGTTGGTAAGGCATTGACGCAAGGAGATCGAATATGCCCAGACTGTTCACATGGCTCGGCGTAGCGATGACGGCCGGCCTGATCGCCGCGGCGCCGGCCGTGGCGCGGGATCGGGACAATAATCCTCCGGGTCCGCGCGGCGGGCCCGGGACCAACTGGGAAAATCCACCCGGTCCGCGCGGCGGCCCGGGGGCGTCGCCCGACCGTCGCCGCTTCGTGATCCGCGGGCGCCCGACGGTGTTTGTTCTCCGCCCGGGCGGATATTATTATCATGCCGGGTACGGCTATTGGCATCCGCGCTGGGGCTGGTGGAACCAGGCGCGCCGCTGCTGGCTCGACCGCGACGGCAACCCGCCCGGCCCGCGCGGCGGGCCCGGAACCAACTGGGAAAATCCCCCGGGCTGGCGCGGCGGTCCCGGCGCGTCTCCCGATCGCTATGGAAGGTGCCGTTGATGCGTATGTTCTTCATCCTGATGCTCGGCGCGACCATCGCCGGACCCGCGCGCGCCCAGACCGGCGGCATGGCGCTCGCCGATTTCCAGTCGGCGGGCCGGGCGCGGCTGATGCAGGCCGACACCAACGGTGACGGCCGGATCGCCAGGGCGGAATGGACCGCGCGCCCGCGCGGCGCCACGAATGCGAAGGGCGATCCCGCGCGAATGTTCGACCGGCTCGACACCAACAAGGACGGCGCGCTCGACCAAGGCGAGATCGATGCCCTGCTGGCGCACCGCTTCGCGCGGATGGATGCAAATCGGGACGGCACGCTCACCGCCGAGGAGCGGCAAGCCGCCCGCGGGAGAGCGAACGATTGAGAGCGTCCGGAGACCGGGTCCTTGACCGCCTCGCCGGGCGAGGATCCCGATCTCGCATTGCTGGTGCGCGTGGGGCGCGGCGACGCCGAGGCCGCGCGCGCGATGGTGGCGCGCAAGCTGCCGCGGCTGCTTGCGCTCGCGACCCGCATGCTCGGCGACGCGGCCGAAGCCGAGGATGTCGCGCAGGAAAGTTTCGTGCGGCTCTGGCGCCAGGCCGCGCGCTGGCGGCCTGGCGCGGCGCGCTTCGACACCTGGCTGCACCGCGTCGCGCTCAACCTCTGTTACGACCGGCTGCGACGACGGCGCGAGATCGTGGTGGAGACCGTTCCCGATCGCCCGGATCCTGGGCCGGCGCCCGATGCCGGTCTGGACGAAGCGGACGCAGCTTCGCGCGTGGCGGCCGCCCTGCAGGCGCTACCCGAGCGCCAGCGCGAGGCGATCGTGCTCGCTTACTATCAGGAGCTGTCGAACATCGAGGCGGCGAATGCGATGGATATCAGCGTCGAGGCGCTCGAAAGCCTGTTGTCGCGTGCGCGGCGGAAGCTGCGCACCCTGCTCGAGGAGAACGATGATGCGCGATGAGCCGAACATGGCATGGGAACGCTTCACGGCGCTCGCCGACAGCTATGGCGCCGATCTTTACCGCTGGCCCGCTGTGCAGCGCGACGCCGCCGAGGCCTTGCTGGCGAGCGACGCGGCCCGTGCCGACGGCATTCTCGGCTGCGCGGGACGCCTCGACGGCCTGCTCGATCACTATCGGACGCCTCTTCCCTCGGCGGCGCTGGTCGGCCGCATTCTTGCCGCCGCGCCGCGGCCGGCACTGCTCTGGTCGCGCGCGAAGCTGTGGTGGTCCGGGCTGGGGCTGGCCGGCGTCGGGCTGGCCGGCGCCGTATCCGGGGCGCTGGCCCTGTCGCTGGCGACGCCCGCGCTGCTCGACCATCGCGCCGCCGATTGGGCCGATGGGCAGACGATCTTCGGCGATGTCGATCTCGATGGAACGAGCCGATGAGCGAACGGGCGCTGCGCATTGTCCTGATCGTCTCGCTGGTCCTCAACGTCTTCGTGATCGGCGGGCTCGTCGGCGCCGCGGTCATGTGGAAACGGGTCGAGGCGCAGCGGCCGCTGGTGGGTATCGGCCGACCCGCGCGGCTGCGCGAGGCCGCTCAGGCGCTGTCACCGCCGAACCGCCGCATGCTCCGCCAGACGGTGCGCGCCGCCGCGCAATCCCTGCGGCCCCAGGCCGAGCAGGCGCGCGCCGCGCGGCGCGAGGCCGGGCGGCTCCTCGTCCAACCCAAGTTCGACCGGGCCGCATTCGAAGCCGCGCTGGCGCGCGCCAGGACCGCCGATGTCACCATCCGCACGCGGCTCGAGACAGCGGTCGTCGATGCGGCTGCAAAGTTGCCCGTCGAGGAGCGTGTCGCGCTTGCCGACGCGATGGATCGATCGGGCGCGATGCGCCGGCCGAGGGAGCCGCGACAGGGTTGCGATCAGCGCTGACGGGAAATTTCCGGGCAGCGACGGAATGGACCGCCGGCTGCGTTCAACAGGCGAAGGAGATCGCCCCATGTCGGCAACGTCGACAACCGCCATCGCGCTCAACCGCTTCGGTCTCGGCGCGCGTCCCGATCAGCCCGCGCCCGAGCGGCCAAAAGCGTGGCTGCTCGATCAGTTCGACTGCTTCGAGCCGCGTCCCGCGGCGATTGCGGTGCTGCCGGCGACCAGCACCATCGCGGGCAATCTCAGCGACTATCTGCAGATGCAGCGCCAGAACCGCCGGCAGAGTGACGGTGGAATGCCCGGACAGCCGACGCGCCGACGCGCCGCGGGCTATGCGCCGCTGTCGATGGACGGCGAAGCTGCGCCGGGCGGTGCGGCGATGCAGGGCATGCCCGGCTTCGGCCAGGCGGGCGCGGGCGATCAGGCCGAACGCCGCGATCCGGTGGCGCAGGCGCGCCGCTTCGCACGCGAGCAGGCGCGCAGCTACTATATGGGCGCGGTCGCGGCGCGCGCGCAGACCGCGCTTGCCAGCCCGGCGCCGTTCGCCGAGCGGCTGGTGCATTTCTGGGCGAACCATTTCGCGGTCTCGATCGACAAGCTCACCATCATCGGGCTCGCCGGCCAGCTCGAGTTCGAGGCGATCCGCCCGCATGTGATGGGCAGGTTCGGCGACATGCTCCAGGCGGTCGAGCGCCATCCCGCGATGCTGCTCTATCTCGACCAGGTCACCTCGATCGGCCCGAACTCGGCCGGCGGCCAGATCGCAGCAGGCCGCCAGCGTCGGCAGAAACCGGGGCTCAACGAAAATCTCGCCCGCGAGATCCTCGAGCTGCATACGCTGGGCGTGCGGACTGGCTACGGCCAGGGCGACGTAACCGAGCTGGCCCGCGCGCTCACCGGCTGGACGGTGGCCGGTCTCGGACGCGGCGCTGGCGTACGGTTCGCCGGGATCGACGGCGAGCCGGGCAGCTTCGTCTTCGCCGAACGCCTGCACGAACCTGGGACGCGCACGATCATGGACCGGTCCTTCGCCCAGCAAGGCGAAAACCAGGCCTCGGCCGTGCTCGACCATCTCGCGACCCATCCGGCGACCGCCAGGCATATCGCCACCAAGCTCGCCCGGCATTTCGCAGGCGACGACCCGCCCGCGCCATTGGTCGCCCGGCTCGAGGCTGCGTTCCTCAAGACCGGCGGCGATCTGCGGAGCCTATACCGCCTGCTCATCGAGGCGCCCGAATGCTGGACCCCGCAGCCGGTCAAGTTCAAGACTCCGTGGGAATGGAGCATGAGCGCGATGCGGGCGCTGGGCACGCGTGAGATGCAGTCCCAGGCGGTGACGGGCCTGCTGACGCAGCTCGGCCAGCCGGTCTGGCGGCCGGGCTCGCCGGCGGGCTGGGACGATGTCGCGGCGAGCTGGATCGGGCCCGACGCGATCATGCGCCGGGTCGAGGCGGCCGAGCGGATGGCCGGGCGGACGGGCGACATGATCGACGCGCGCCGGCGCGCCGTGCAGATCTTCCCCGCTGCGCTCAGCGACGCCACCGCACAGGCGATCGCGCACGCCGAAAGCCCCAAGCAGGGTTTGGCGCTGCTGCTGGTCTCGCCTGAATCGATGTGGAGATAGGAATATGCTTACCCGTCGTAGCTTCGTCACCGCCCTGGGCACGACCCTGGTTCTCTCGACCGGCCTCGGCGGCACGATAGTGTTCGCCCGGGCGGCGACCGAGCGGCGCTTCGTGTTCGTAATCCAGCGCGGCGCGGCCGATGGCCTTGCCACGCTGGCGCCGGTCGGCGATCCGGCGTTCGTCGGACAACGCGGCGTGCTGGCGGAGGATTTCGCGCAGGCGTCGAAGCTCGATGCGATGTTCGCGCTGCATCCCGCGCTCGCCAACGTCGCTCGTATGTACGCGGCGAAGGAAGCCTTGTTCGCACACGCGGTCGCCTCGCCCTATCGCGACCGCTCGCATTTCGACGGACAGAATGTGCTCGAGACCGGCGCCGCCGCCGCCTACAGCGTCAAGGACGGCTGGCTCAACCGATTGCTCGCGCTCCTGCCGCGCGAGGAGGCCAAGGGGATCGCCGTCGCGGCGACCATCCCGATGGCGCTGCGCGGAAAGGTTGAGGTGGCGAGCTATGCGCCTTCCGCGCTGCCTGATGCCTCGGACGATCTCATCGCCCGCGTCGCGATGCTCTATGCCAATGATCCCCGGCTCCATGCCGTCTGGGAACAGGCGATGGCGACACGGACGCTGACCAGGGATTTGGGCAGCGGCGGCGGCCGCAATGCCGCCGCGACCGGCGCGTTGGCGGCCAGGCTGCTCGGCGAACAGGGCGGCGCCCGCATCGCGATGATCGAGACCGGCGGCTGGGACACGCATGCCCAGCAGCGCGGCCGCCTGGCGGCGCAGCTGCGCGGGCTCGACGCGATGATGGACGCGCTCAAGCAAGGGCTGGGGCCGCTCTGGGCCAACACGATGGTGCTGGTCGCCACCGAGTTCGGGCGCACCGTCAAGATCAACGGCACACAGGGGACCGATCATGGCACGGCGTCGATGGCGATGCTGCTGGGCGGCGCGGTCCAGGGCGGGCGCGTGATCGCCGACTGGCCGGGGTTGGCGGACGCCGCGCTCTACGAAGGCCGCGATCTCAGGCCGACGATGGCGCTCGATGCGCTGATCGGCAGCGCGGTCGCCGGGCATTTCGGGATAGAGGGACCGCGCGCGATGGCCGGACTGTTTCCCGAGACCGGGAGCGCACGCCTTATCGACGGACTGGTGCGTGCCTGAACTCGGACGATATCCGGCATCGACCACGGCGATTTCGGTCGCGGACGCACCGCGTCCGGCTTTCCATCAAGGATCGGAGAAAAAACTTCCGGCCAGGAATGCTTGCCAGGCCCGTTCGGCCTTAGTTGCCGAAGGCACAATGGCTGCTCGCCGACCGGGGTTATGACGCCGACTGATTCCGGGACGCCTTGCAGAAAAAGGGCATCACGCTCTGCATCCCCGGCCGAAAATCCCGAGCGAAGCCCGTCAAATATGACAAGCGCCGCTATAGACGCCGCAACCGCATCGAGATCATGTTCGGCCGCCTCAAAGACTGGCGCCGCGTCGCTACGCGCTACGATCGATGCCCGGTCGCGTTCCTCTCCGCCATCGCTCTCGCCGCCACCGTCATCTTCTGGCTCTAATCAACGACTCCTGACCCTAGCGCCCGCCCATCCGCCAGCCGTTCGATAGAGGCCTAACGACATCTTTATGTCGACAGTCCCTATTATGTCACCTATTGTGATTAAAATGGAAGGCCTCCGCTCAAGGGAGGACTGTCATAGAACCTCGCCTGATCCGCCACGCGGCGCCGCTACTTTCCACCGCGCATCGCCCCTCACACGGCGGCGGGATGCGTCGCCTGCCGCGCGACTAGCTGAAAAGGAGGCCGTCGCAGTTGGCGCACGGTTGCAAGTGGTTTGCGCGATCGGAGCTAAGTGCAACATCGCGGTCATCTCCAACAGCATCAGTTCGGGCGAGATAGAGGCGGAGTCAAATCTTGGTCGCAGCGTGGTGCTGGTGGTGCGCCACCTGCGACCGACCGTTGCGCTCGTTTTGCCAACATTACGCCGCGCTGCGGGAGTGTCGCTGTCACCGGAGCGCAGATCAATCTCACCGAACACCGTCAGACGTGACAAATGTTTTCGTAGTCACGCTGACTGGCGATCCTCCATTTTTGAGCGACAACGTTGGAACGCTTCCTGCCATTATTTCGATCGTTAAGAACCGACATATGTGACGGTTGGCCTACTGGCTCCTGCGAGTATGAATTTGTAAACTTTCACTTGCTCAACGTAAAAAATAAATCGCGCAACGGAGTTGATGCTGCACCCAAAGCTGTTGCGTCATAGTGAATCGCAGACCCCAGGATAGTCGGCACTGGCCTGGGCTTGCCTCTACGCGGCGGATTGGTGAAGCGCAGATGGGGAATGAGCGCATCGGCCATACTTTGCGGAAGGCGCCCTCCAAGAACGATGGCGCCAGGATCAAGAATTCCCGAAATAGCCGATATGACGAGATTGAGTGATCGCGTCGCGTCGCCGATCCATGCGGCGACACCGGGCAATTCCAGGCTGAAACCCTCCAGCATCGTACCTATGCTCTCATACGATGCGCCATGCTCGTTCACAGTCTGGCGGAGGCGTTCCAGATTCGGCTGTGGCCAGTCGTGCGGCAGAACAGACGCAAATTCGCCAGCATTTCCATGTTGGCCGCGGGAGAGTTTTCCGTCAACGACGATGCCGCCACCAAAACCAGTCGAGAAGAAGAGATAAGCGAAGGATTGGGTGGTCCGGCCAACGCCGGACATCGCTTCGGCTACCGCAGCAAAATTGCCATCGTTGTCGATCCACACCGGGAGATCCAGTCCAGTGGTCAGGATTTCGTCGATCGGAACAAGTGCCCACGGCTCCAGGAGCGCGGGTGGGTTCATGAATGAGGTTTCGTTGACAAAATAGCCGGTGATTCCAACGCCTGCGCCAACGAGACGGTCTCTCGGGATACCAAGGGCGCTAAGGGCGGCATCTATCATCCGTCTCATTTGCGCCAGCGTCGGATCAATCCTGGCATCCAGGAGTGGTTCCGTAACGGTCCAGCGGACTTCCCCGGTAAAATCGAGCAAAATCAATGACAGCGCGTCCGTCATTAGCGACAACCCAATGCTGAACATCGCTTCGCTGTTGAGGTGGAGTAAAGTGGCAGGCTTTCCCCGCCCTGCGAATTTTCGGGAGCCTTCCTGGATCAAGTTGCGCGCCATCAGGGCATCGGCAATTCGCATGACCGACTGTGCGGTTAGATCAGTCGCCCTACCGATGTCGGCTTGGGAAAGCGATCCATGTTGTTGCAAGAGCGCCAGGAAACTCCGCTCGGTCGGAGTGGCCGTTCGGCGGCGATCGTCTCTGAAAAACTGAGGGGGCACCGAACGCGCCGAAGGACCATTCATCAATCTACGCACCGACAAATTTGGCTGGCGTGGGCATGGGCTTAGCTGGAGATCGCAGCTCGGCGATGGTTGAAGATTGCAGACACATCCCTCATCAGTAAGCTCCGAGTAGATTCAAGTGCATCGCCAGCACCACTCGCCGACGTGTTGGCCCACGAGAGCGGGTGGCGCAAGCTAGATGATCCGAGCTGGCGGGACTAGCCGAAGTGCGTGTTGGACCCGTGTGCTTCATCGTCCCCGCACAGAGGTTCGCATAACCGACTCCGCTCGGAACAGGATCGAGCAACCTGGCCATTGCCAAATCGCGCCACTGAGCGGTTGGCTAACGAAACCAGCGTATCTTGTAGAGATGAATTCCAGTGACGTTGATCCGCTCGCGAGCAGACCCGTCTCGCTTGGCAACTGTGAAGCCATATGACCACCAACTATCCTCGGCCTGAACCCAGGCAACGCTGTCGCCGTTGAAATTGATCGCCTTGACTTGGCGAGCCGGGTTCAAGAACGGAATTGCCACATATTCTCCGCTCTCTGGTGAGAAGCGCCAGCTACCGTCTTCCGTCGTGACGGCGAAATCGTGCGTGTCGGGATCGAGCGACAAGTCGTGCCCATCGCGCTTGCCCGGAAGTTGCCAGCGCTGCGTTTCGATCAACCGAGGCTTTCGGGTCGCCCAATCCTCAAGGCGAAATGCCTGGATCATGTCGTGCGACAGCGTGAACAGCCGCTGGCGTTGCGCATCCCACACCGCTCCGTGCCCTGAATACAGGTCAAGGTGGAGTAGCGGCTTTTCATTCTTCGTCCGGCTATAAATCTCAAGCCTGTTGCCCGCCTCGTGCAGCGAAAGCGCGACGGCGATCCGTCCATCGGGAAGAAGGTCGGCCGAGTGGGCCATCGGCGCTCGGGCACGGAACAACACCTTGCCGCTCGCGCGGTCGACGAGAACAACCGCGCCGGTCGAGGCGGTCGCGAGAATGGCCTTGCCGCCGTCGACCGCCTTGCAATCGTCGATCTTCCTCAAGAGCGTTGTGCGATAGACAGCCGGCAGGCCGGGGGCCGTCTGCGCGGTCCAACGCCATGTCTCCCGCATTCCGTTGTCGGCGCCCTCATACAGTCGGATTTGATCGTCGCCACATGCCAGGAGCTGCGCCGTCACGGAAGGGGCAGCGGATACCTGGGACGCCGAGGCCAAGGCCAATAGCGCTAATCGGATAAGCCATCGCATCGAGTGTATCTCCATTTGTCAGTGCCGGTTGCAGGTAGCTCCCTTCAATGTCATATATATTTCACTTAGAGTGAATAAATGCCCCCCGACCGAGACTTCCAAGGGGGAATCATCCATGAGCACCGTCCGATTTTCGCTACGCCTTACCCTTCTCTGCACCTCGATGCTGTCTGTGACTCCTGTGTTCGCCCAAACCGCTGACGCGCCCCCACGGGACGCTGGCAGCGGTTCGGGGACCGCTGAGGCAGGGCGGCCCGACGACATCGTCGTCACCGGCGCGCGCCTGCAAGCCGAACGCGAGGTCGACGCAAAGCGCCAGATTTCGGTGATCTCCGACAGCATCAGTTCGGACGAGGTGGGTACATTGCCCGATTTCGGCCTCGGCGAAGCACTCGACCGTGTGCCCGGCGTTTCCACCATTCAGAACAACGGGCGCGGCGAATCGCAATTCCTCTCCATCCGTGGTCTGAACGCGGACTATAATCTGGTCGAGATTGACGGCGTGCCGCTTCCGGCCAACGAGTTGGGCCGTCGCAACGTTTCACTAGACGTGATCCCGTCGTCGCTCGCGCAACGGATCGAAGTCTACAAGTCGACCAACGCGACCATGAATGGCAACGCGGTAGGCGGCACGGCGAATCTCCGAACCCGCAGCGCCTTCGACGGCAAGGGCGATCTCTTTGTCGGCGGCCGGTTCGATATCGGAAAGTGGGAGAATGAGCGCGTCCGGCACGACAGCACGCCCTCCGGCCAAGCCGAGCTTGTGGTTTCGGATACCTTTGGCCCCGATCGGAAATTCGGCTTCGTCGTTTCCGGGAGCTACTTCCGCAGGGATTCATCCTCACTCAATTCCGCGATCGACTCGTATAACTATTTCAACCCCACTACCGGCGCGAAGCTGGACCCGCTCAAGGTCGACATTTCCGACGCCAATCCCGCGCCGGCGCGGCGCCGCTGGCTGCACTACGACAATGTGCGTCAGCGTTACGGCCTGTTCGGCAAGCTGGAGTTCAATGACGGCATTTTCTTCCGCGCCTCGCTGACGGGCGGCTATTTCGAGCACCGGAACAATGAGGAACGGCAGAGCAATATTCTCGTTGCGAACGGAAATCCGGTCGCCGCATCCATCACGCCGACCAGCGGCACGCAGAATTCGGCAAATGCGCAAGTCGATCTGGTCGAATATGACCAGAAGCGCACCATCCGCTATGGCGATTTCCATGCCGAGTTGACCCCATCGGATCGCTTGTTTCTCAATTTCGACCTGAATTACGCCCAGGCGACCTATTATCAGGATGCGCGGCTCGCGACCTACCGCATCGCAAACAACAATAATCTGGTCTATACTTATGATCTGACGCCGGGCGGCTTCACCTATTTCGATATGAAGAACCCCGACTTTGCGTTCAATCCCGCTAATTATAAGCAGTACGAGTATGGCACGACGCTCGATGATAATAAGGAAAATGCCCTGACCGCGCAGGCGAATGCCGGGTTCAATTCGCACGATGGTGATCGCGGCTTCGGAATCCAAGCGGGCGGATACGCCAGGTTCCTCGATCGGAAATACGACAAGGGCGTGGACAACTACCGTCCGGTCTCAGGAACGAATTTCCTGCTCTCCGATGTGTTCAGCGACGTCCCCTACGCGCCCTATAACGGGCGTGGTCAGGAGATACTCTTTGTAGATCCCCGCGCAGCCGAGGATTTCTTCAGTTCCAACCCGAACGGGTTCGCTCCCAATCCCAGCAGCGCGGCGGGCAGCATACAGTCCGATTATGGTCTCACGGAGGATATCTATGCCGCCTACGCGATGGGCCGTTTCGCTACGGATCGGCTGACCCTTACTGCCGGCCTCCGCTATGAGAAGACCGACCTCGCTACCACCTCGTTCAACCTCCAGGATGGCGATTTCGTCTATGGGCAGCGGACTCAGCATTATGGTGACTGGCTACCGTCAGCCCAACTCACCTACGATGTGACAAGGAGGCTGCGGGTCCGCGCCGCTTTCAGCAAGACGATCGGCCGCCCCAACTATGATGACCTCGCCGAACGCGCGACCATCACCACCGACAGCGATACCGGCGACGTTCGGATCAGCAGCGGAAACCCCGGCCTGAAACCGCGCCGCTCGAACAATTATGACCTCAGCTTTGAATATTATCTGAGCCGCAAGACGCTCTTCTCGGTCGCACTATTCCGAAAGGAGATTTCGGACGAGATTATCAATGTGCGCAATCAGTCGGATGAAATGTTCGACGGGCAGCTGGTTTCGGTTACGCGGGTGCAGCCGGTCAACGCTGACAAGGAAACCATAAACGGCATCGAACTGAACGCCATCGTTTCAAAGCTCGATTTTCTCCCGGCGCCGCTGAACGGTCTCGGCTTCTCGGCCAACCTAACCCTGCTCGATCCGACGCCGCCGAGTGTCACCATGTCCGACGACGTGACCCGTCGCCAGCTTTCAGCGTTGGTTGAAAGCGCCAACACCGTCGCGAACGTGAAACTCTTTTACACGGTCGGCCCGGTTACTCTGCAAGGCGCCTGGAACCATCGTTCTCCGATGCTTCTCACGGTGTCGACCAGCGATCCGCTGAACGACATCCGCTACGACACGAGCGACAAGTTCGACGCTCAACTTCGCGTGAAGTTCAACCGCAACGTGACCGTCGTGGGTCAAATCAAGAACATCACCAACGAACGGCCGGAACGCAAGACCGGACTCGATTTCCGGTTGCTGCGCGAACAGTTGGACAATGGCCGTGCCTATTATGTCGGCGCAGTATTTAAGTTCTGATGGAGACAGATGCACGATATTTACTTTTGGCAAAGCGAATAAGGCGGCTCGTGTCCGCGCTTCTGTCGGCGGGCACGACCGCGGCAGCACAAACAAGCCGGCCTGAGCGCTACCTTTCCGGTTTTGGCGTCGATCTGGTCCAAGTGCTGCCGCCTGCGCCGACGCGCGGCAGTCCGCGCTACGACGCCGACCGGCGCACGTTCCGCGATACTCGCAAACTGCTGGCGACGCAGCGCGGCACTCAGGCGGTCGGCGACGTGCGGGACGACGTTCCGACCATGCTGGAGGATTTCTCCTCCGCAGCGGGACACCATGCAGGATACGAACTCCAGTGCGGCGGAGCCTATACCGTGTCAACCGCATTATCCGTCGGTTCCCGCCGCTCCGGCCGACTGCGGCCCGGCCCCAAATTCCTTGGGCGTAGCGATGGTCAGCGAAGGAAACAGACTCCGCATGTGACCGATATTCCAGGTGACGATCACCGGAATTTCATGAACGATCGCGGCCTCGCCGATCAGGAGATCATAGAGGCGCGCGCCAATCCCGCCGCCTTGCGCGTAGGCACGAATGGCGTCGAACGACTGCGCCGGCGTCAATCCGACCAGGACCGTCACCGCGCGCACGCTCTCCAGCGCCGCCCAGGCTTCCTCGGCCGAGAACCGGAACGGCGCCCGCTCGCCCCGCCGGGTCAATGTGCTGTAGGCTTCGGCATAGCTGTGCGCCGCGACAGCGTACTCACTGCGCCGCTCGCCGATCAGCAAGCCCAGCGAGGGCACGTGATGTTCGTGGGCTTCCGCCAGCATCGCGATGAGCACGTTGCTGTCGAGCAGCGCATCGGGCTTCAAGCGTCCCGCTCGCGCGCCGCCTCGAGCGCGGCGTTGGCTTCCTCGAGGCTCACCCGCGCGCCGCCGGCGGGCCGAACCAGGATCGGTCCGCGCTGAACCAGCCGGCCGACTTTGGCGACCGCGCCGGGCGGCACATAACCGCGCAGCGCATCTTCAACGACCTGGGTTGCGGTCATGCCCGTGAGCTTCGCCAGCTCATGGGCGCGGGCCCGAGCGAAGGCGGAACGGACATTGAACTGGATATGCTCGGCGCGAGACATGGGCGACTCCTGCTGTGCACCGATATAGCGGAGCAAGCGCCATTTGGCTAGCCAGATTCAATTATGGCTATCTTCCTCGCCCGGTCGTGCGGAGCTGGATTCTGCCGAGAGGCGTGCCGCCATGCGCGCACTCGCGCCGCTTTTCGCCGCGAGCTTGGCGCCATAGCGCATAACCGTCCTGGGATCCCGCCACCTGTAGGCCTGCATGATCGCCGGCAGGCTTTCGTCGGCCGCAAAATTGTCCTGCGCCACCCCGACCCGGATCGAGTGGCTGGAAACCGCGGCAACCCAGCGTTCGAGCTCGGCTTCGCTCATGGACCCAAGCAGCTTTTTGGCATGCGCCGCGCGGATCAGCCGCCGATAGATCAGCGTGATGCTGTTGGGATGGAGCGCTTCACGCCCGACACCGGCCACCGACCCGTCAAAATGCGTCTCGACCCTGCGGAACAGGGCGCCGCGGTCAATATGGGCACCATCGCGCCAGCGGGCGATCGACTTCATCGTCGCCGGCGAGAGATAGGCATAGGCCCCCTCCCCTTCCTGGTCGGTCTTGCTGTCCGGAAAGAACAAGGTTCCGGCCCCCTGCCCGTCCGGGCCATCGACATGAACGATATCGATCGCGACGAGCTCCGAGCGGCGTGCCGCGCTGTCATAGGCAGTCCGCAACAGGGCTTCGTCGCGCAGGCCCAGCAAATCGCGGCGGCAAGCCTTCAGCAGATGCGCCAGGCAGACTCCCGAGGCCGGGCTGTCGAAGTCGGCGATATCGCCCTTAAACCGGATCGCGCGTGCCTGGCGCTGGCGCACGCCCAGCGCTTTGCGCGCCGCCTTCTTCTCCAGCTTGACCAACGGCGCCGCGGTCGGATCGGCAAACCCAGCCATCCGATAGGCCCACCCGACATTGACGAGGTAGCGCTCGATCGTCGCCGTCGCGCGGATCTCCTCGGCCGACGGGTCGGTCCCGGCGAGCGCGCGAATCCACGCCGCCACGTCCACCGCACCGGCCTTCGCCGGATCGATGCGCTGCCTTCGGCACCAATCGTCCCACAGGGTCAGGTCAGAGCGGAAGGCCCGGCGGGTATTGGGCGACCAGGCGCGCAGCACGGCATCGAGGACGGCCAAGTCGATCGTGCCGCTCGGCCCCGCGAACCTCACGACCTCCTGCGCGAGCTCCGCCGGGTCCGTCGCGCCCGCGCCGGAGATTTGTGGAAGTGTCGTCATCGCGCCGCGCCAACGCCGTCCTCGTCCGGCTCGAGGTCGCGCGGATCGATGCCGACGACGCCCGGCACATCTTCCCAGTCGAAATGCGGATTATGCCCGAACTCCGCGAACCGGCGCTGACCCTCCGGCGTGATCGTCCAGAGGGCATGCCACGGCAGCAGCGCGCGCGAACGCGCCGCGAGCGGCGGCTTCATGCGAAGGAACTTGCGAAGCCGCGGACGATATTCGTCGCCCATGCTGAAGAGCGCGCCTTCGGGAGACCGCGAAAGCACATTAAGAACGCAAAGGTCGAGCCGCTCCAGGCCGTTGAAGGTTCCGCTCAGAACTTCGCGCGCCGCGATCATGGCGTCTCCCCTCAACCGTCATTCCAAGCCGCTAGTGGGCTTCCATCGGGATCGATGCCGATGAGGCGAAGGCGGCGGAGCGGTCTCACCACGACCGGCTCGCCGCATGAAGCGTGATGCCCGTCGACGATCATCGTGGAAAACCGTTTTCGTCATAAAGATCCGCATCGCGCTCCGCCGGGAGCGGCATCCGATCGAGCGCCTCCTCGATGATTTCGATCTTGCTGCGCCCGTCGCGGGTCAGCAGTTCCAGGCGCGTAAACGCACGATCCGAACGGATGGTAGTGGCGCGTTGTTGGCGACGCGGGGATCCCTGGCGTCCGGAAGCGGTCACGTTTGGCTCCTGATCATAAAGTCGCGTTCGTTCGATCCATCTCACATCTGGCACGGAGATCGGGGAAATCCACGCCTGCCTCCGTCGGGCAGCGAACATAACCAACGGACTTTCTATTGTATAGAGTGGTGATAAGCATCCATTATCAACACTAGGCATAGCAGCAACATGGACGGAAAGATCGTTAGCGGATAGAATTGAGGCGTGAAAGCCGCCTCCCCTGCCCTTACATCGGTCACCTGGACCCCGCGCCTGGCAAGTTTCCTTGAAGAAACTTCGCTCGCGATAGCAAGGCTGGACGCGCGTATCTCCGCCAGTCCCATGCGCGAAGCCTGGTCGCTGCGCGCGTCTTGGACGGGTTATAGCACAGCTCAGCAGCTTCAGGGCCTCGAAATCGACGAAGCGGATACTTTCTCCTGGGCGATCGGCGTCGCCCTGCCCCATCGGCCGCTGCGCCCGTCCGTCGACGATCCATTCGATGGCTTCTCCGCGTGGCGGCAAGCACTCGATGCAAAAGGGCGGCACTGGCGCGAAGATCTGCCCTTCACGGTCGACCTGCCCGACACCTGGCAGGACGCCCCTGCCCTCAGCCGGGTCCTCGAAATCACCCGCCAGCACGCGCGGGCCGACCGCACTGCCCGACCGTGGTTACAGCTGCCGCTCCTCCTCCAACGTCTGGGTATCACTGTCACGCCCCTTCCCTGCCTTGTGAGCGGCGCCAAGGCGTTCCGCTTCGATCGGCTCGACGCCGCCAGCACAGTCACGGCGCAGCTCCGCCAACTCGCTCGCCTCGCGAACAACGGCCTCGATCGGCTCAGCGCTCTTGAGGTCGATCGGCTGCGTTCGGTCCAGGCGATATCCGCTTACCGCCGGCCTGGAGCCCTGATGCCGCTCCTCGCGCTGCTCCATCACCACCCGGTCCTTTCACCCGAGAAGGCAGCTCAGATGCTTGGACTGACCGTTTCCGGGGCCGGCAAGCTGCTCACCAAGGCAGCGGCCGCAGGATTGGTGCGCGAGGTGACCGGGCGGGGCTCGTGGCGCGTTTATATCGTCCCCGACCTGGCGATCCATTTCGGATATGCCGCGGCTCCCATCGGCCGCCCGCGCAAGGCACCTGCCCTCGCGCCAGACCTTGATGCCGTGCTCGCAGCGTTCGACAGGGAGATGGCCGCATTAGCGCCCATGCTCGCGAACCATGATTCGGGTTCCAACGGCCCGCAGCAAGACTTTCCTGCCTGAAGCCGGGGAAGATTCGTCAGGGCAAGCCGTGGTTATAGGTTTCGATAACCCATTGATATATAGCTCATTCCTTCGCCGCCTGACCATACACGCGCCTCGCGTCGTTAGCGGTTTAATTTGACGATTGAAGCGATTTGCGGCATCCCAGCGTCAAAATGCTTCAGGGTGGATATTTATGGTCGAACTGAATTCAGAAGCGGCGCGCATCTCGGAACTTGCTGCATCGGGCGAGAGGATGGTCGAGCGCCTGCGCCACCAGTCGATCTTGCCAGAAACCCGCAAGACGCTGACTGTCACCTGGGGCATCGCTGAGGTCGCCCAGTTTCTCGGCTGCTCGACCAACCGGATCCGGCAAGCCGAGACAGACGGCCGCCTCCCCCCTGCTCCCGATGGCCGGCGGCAGGGCTATTCGATCGACCAAGTCCTCAACATGCGTGAGGTGCTCGACGCCTCGCCCAGACGCGGTCCCAACGACCGCCCGGCAATCATTGCCGTCCAGAACTTCAAGGGTGGCGTCGGCAAGTCAACCGTCACAACCCACCTCGCCCATAGTCTCGCTGTCACCGGCTATCGCGTGCTCGTCGTCGATTGCGACAGCCAAGCCACTACCACCACACTGTTCGGCTTCAATCCGCACTTCAACGTGAGCCGAGAAGAGACGCTTTACCCGTATCTCTCGATTGACCCGACCCAAGCCGATCTACTTTACGCGGTTCAAAAGACACCGTGGCCCAATGTCGACATCATCCCTTCCAATCTCGAGCTGTTCGACGTCGAATACGAACTGGCAGCCCAGGGCGCCGACGGCAACTCTGTCCTCGTCACCCGCTTCCGCAAGCTCAAGGCGGGACTTCAAGACCTCGCGCGCAATTATGACGTCGTTCTGCTCGATCCGCCACCCGCGCTCGGCACGATCAGCCTCGCCGTCATGCAGGCTGCCAACGCGCTGCTCGTGCCTCTCGCGGCGACCACGCCCGACTTCTGCTCGACCGTCCAGTTCCTCTCGATGATGGAGCAGGTTATAGGACAGCTCGAACTCGGCAACATTGAAGTCAACTTCGATTTCGTCCGTCTGATTTGCTCGAAGTTCAACAGCGGCGACCCCAGCCATGAGATGGTCCGCCAGATCATGGAGCAGACTTTCGGCCCTGCCCTGTTGCCCGTTCCAATTTTTGAATCAGCCGAGATCAGCCATGCAGCGATGCGGATGATGACCGTCTACGAGCTTGACAAGCCGATTGGCGCACCCAAGACCCACAAACGCTGCCGCACCAATCTCGACGAAGCGCTCGGCCAGGTCGAGCAATTGATCCGCAGCTCCTGGGGGCGAGTCTCGCCCGCTAGCCCGCAGGAGATCATCCATGAGGCGGTCTGACCTAGCCGCACAGCATGACGGGAGGCAGTAAATGGCCGGCAATCGACAAAAGGCCTATCTAGCCAACTTGCTTTCCACCGAACCCGAGGCGGCACCCCTTGCTGCTTCTCCCGCGGAGACGGCTGACGGTGCAACCGAGACCGCCCCCCCCCCTGCCCCTGCAGCGCGCGTCTCACGCATGGCCGGCTCGACGCTACTTGGCCGCGATTCCGCACTCGCGCGCATTGCCAGCGGCGAGATTCAGCAGGTAACGCGGCGAGTAGTCGATCCCGCACGGGTGCGCATCTGGGAGGGCAACGCACGCCGCTACGACCGGCTCTCCGAGGAAAATTGCCACGATCTCATCGACGGGCTGATCGCGGAAGGTGCGCAGCGTATCCCCGCTGTAGCGCGACGCGTCGAGGATGATCCCGATCATGACCTTGAGCTGATCTTCGGCACTCGCCGCCATTTCTCGGTTAGCTGGCTTCGCGCCAACAGCTACCCCGACTTCCAGCTGCTCGTCGATATCGTGCATATCGACGACGAAGCCGCCTTCCGCCTCGCAGACATCGAGAACCGCACCCGCAAGGATGTTTCGGACATCGAGCGAGCGCGAAACTACCGCGCTGCGCTCGATTCCCACTATGGTGGCAAGCAGGTTCGGATGGCCGAGCGCCTCAAGGTTTCCAAGGGGTGGCTGTCCAAGATGCTCAAGGTCGCCGAGATCCCCGATGCGGTGCTGGCCGCATTCGCCTCGCCCGACGACATCCAGATTGCCCCCGCCTATCCCCTTGCCCAGGCACTGGACGACAAGACCAAGGCCAAAGCAATCGGGGACGCCGCCAAGCGGCTTGCCCGAGAGCAGGCCGATCGCCATCGCGACAATGCCCCTGCGATCCCGGCGGCCGAGGTCATCCGCCGACTGCTCGCAGCGACCACGTCGCCACGCGCCCAAGCAAGCCATTTCGTTTACAAGAGCGAGCTCGGCCGCGAAGCGCTCAGTGTGCTCTCTGTCAACCGACAGGGCGCAACGATCCGGTTGCACAAAGGCTCCGGCGCGAACGAGGAGGCTCTCGTCACTGCGCTCCGGGAGGCCCTTGCCTATCTGGACGAGACCGGCCACGGATTGCAGTCATGAACATGTTGGTCCGGGATGGGGATCAAAAGTTTCTTCGAGGAAACTTTTGCCCGGCCCGCGAAGCGGCTCGGCCCACGATCGCCATGATCAACTCAGGAAAGTTTCCTCAAAGAAACTTTTGCCCTGATACATATCTGGAGGAAAACGAGCGCCTGTGAGCCGCGCCAACAAAACTTACTTCAGCGACCAGTTCGACCTGTTCCTCCCTTACATCGAGGACCTGCCGCTGCGCGACCAGCGCGAGATGATGGAACGCCCCTTCTTCTCACTGGCCAAGAGCAAGCGGATCAAACCGATCGACTATCACTCGCCCGACGGCAAAACCTGGGTGCATGTCTCGGCCAATCCGGAATATGGAATGGCAACGATCTGGGACGCCGATATCCTGATCTATTGCGCATCCACGCTCGCCGACATGCAGCGCCGCGGCCTCAACGACATCCCGCGCAAGCTCCATATCATGCCCTTCGACCTGCTGCGCGCGATCGGTCGCCCCACGACAGGCCGCTCCTATGAACTGCTCGGCCAGACGCTGGACCGGCTCGTCTCGACGACTGTAAAGACCAATATCCGCGCCGAAAACCGCCGTGAAGCCACCTTCAACTGGCTCGACGGCTGGACCCAGCTGGTGGACGAACGCACCGAGCGCTCGCGCGGCATGACGATCGAGCTTTCCAGCTGGTTCTACGAAGGCGTCCTCATGTCGGGCGGCATACTCTCAATCGACCGGGCCTATTTCCAGATCTCGGGGGGGCGCGAACGCTGGCTCTATCGCGTCGCACGCAAACATGCGGGCGGGGCAGGCGAGGGCGGCTTCGCTATCAGCCTACCGACGCTCTTCGAGAAATCGGGCGCCGAGGGACAATATCGCCGCTTCAAGTTTGAGATCGCGAAGATCGTCGACCGCAACGAACTCCCCGGCTACGCGCTCACTCTTGAGCAACCACCCGGCAAGCGCGAACCACACCTCCGCATGGTTCGCCGAACCGATGCTCAACTCACGAGCACGCCGCGTGCCAGCAAAACATTGAAGCCGGCTGCTGCCACTCCCGAGCTGGCGCCAGCCAAACCTGCTACCCGCGCGCGCATACTCGCTGCGACCGCACCCGACTCCGCTAATGACACCCCGCTCGACATGGCCGACATGACGCGCCTCGTGCGCCGCACCGTGACCAGCTTGGCAACGCGCGTCACGACCGGAGAGGTCACCGACGCTACGCTCACTCTTCTCCGCAATGAATGCCCGGGCTGGGACTATCATAATCTTCACGGGCTTTTCCGCGAATATATCGACGCCGATCCAAGCCGGACGCCGGCCAATTACCAGAATGCCTTCATCGGCTTCGTGCGCAAATATGACCGCGACAACCGGCACACGCTGCGCCGGTAACCGCGGTCGAGCCGCACCTCACGAATCCACGAACAACCTCCCTCAGCGTTCCCGAAGTGTCGTGTCCAACGCGCACCGGTCGACCTGCATGACTCCAATGCGACATAAACACCGCTCAAATCGACGCGGGCTGAACGTCATTTGGGCATTCCCGAGCAGAAATGATTCAATCGTCACGATTTGCCCCCATCGACGCACCATCCATCGACACATCGGGAACCAGGTTCGACCCTTCAGGAACGCACTATCGACACTTCGGGAACGGCATGATCGACACTTCGAGAACGATTCGCCGACACATCAGGAACACCCCAAAGATCGCGACTCGCCCGTTTCCGGACCGCGACTCGCAAAGCGAACGCCACGTAACTCCGTAACCCTAGAATAAACCTCTCTAACGCTCGATTTGAGATCATTATTTTTGAGGAACAGGGGGATAAGGGTTCCAGCCTTGAGCGAAGCACACCAGCTAAAGCGCACGCACCAGCCGAAAGCACTGAAAGAACAAAGGCAGAACGATGCTCCACGGCGCAAGCGCCGGCTCAAGAGGGGAGGGGGGTAGAGACTCCGAGCCGCAATGCCAGCGGTTGTTTACGGAGCCCCCCTATGCCCCACCTAGGCGAACCCGCCGATTCGAAGGCCGCCCTTATCCATGACGGCGATAAACACATCGCTGACCAAGTTGTTGCCGACCAGAAAATCAGACGCGCGAGATTGAGCACCGCCATCACAGCGCCATCCCGCGAGCCATCTCCGCGTCCAAACTTCAACGCCGGACAGAAATCCGAGCTCAGCACGACCTGCGAACGGCGGATCGCAGACAAAGCGATCGTCGAACTGGAGATCCAGCAAGGCGCTGTTAGCTGGGTGCCCGTGGAGATGCGCCTCGGCGCCGCGGACGGCGATCCTTTGCAAACATCCGAAGAAGCACCCGAAGCGCATACGGTCGAGGACGCCATCACGGTGGCGGAGCCGGAAATCTCCGTTCCTGATAGGGCAGACGGGGCGTGCGCTCAAAGAGGCCTGACAGTCAAAAGCCGAGCCCCACAGCCCAAACCCCTTCGGCCGCAGAACCTCGCCGCCGCTCACTTCACCACGCAAGACCGGATCATTCCGATGCGACAGAAGATTGACCCCGCCGCCCGCCTCAACGGCTTCGCCAAGGCGCACGAATTCGCCTGTCGCCGTGCGGACGCGGGCGTTCGTCACCTCGCCATCATCAGGACTGGCCTTCCAGACCAGCCATTCCGGGTCACGACCTCACCAAAACCGACAGATGAAATCGTGTTGAGCATTGCGGATTGATGCACGAAGGCGGACGCCTCACGCGCGAGAATCCCCGATTAATCCAACTTGGTCTGCCACGACGGGCCCAACGCGAATTCCTCGGGGAACACACCAACGGGACCGTCCGCCTGGGACGAAACATAAGGCGAAATCGGCGCTTTCACTGGATGATCTGCATCGACCGTGCCGCGAGCCCCGAGGACTTCGAGGAGCCAGACCAGATCCTCAATCATCGCCGTAGCGCCTCGGCCGGCGAGCGCATAATAGATTGCGCGCTGATAATCATCGCAACGATTGCCAAGAACGGTCGAGAGGCGAGCACGGCCGCCCGGGATGCCTTTGGCGATGCTCGACAGCACGTCCTCCAATTCAAGCACCGAATAAAAAGCGTCATTGGCGCCGACGCCGATCGAGAGAGCAGCGATCGCACGCCGCTCCGGCCGAATTGCGGCATCGGTCGACGCATCGGTCAGCACGATGTCGAGATCGATGGGTTCGAGATGTTCCTGGGCAAAGGTCATGATGCAAATCCGAAATGAATGATTGCTCTGAACATACAGTGAACAACATGTGCCGAGCAAGAGTTGTTGCGCCATGGCGGCCATAAACTCAAAGTCAGCGCGAGCGAGTTCGGCTTGACGTCAACCTCATTTTGCCCCGAAGATAGGGTCGATCCCGCGGGGCATCACGCATTCCGATCGGCAGGTTGCCTACCGCACCGCACTGTTTGCGCTTTACGTCGTTCCGCAAGCCGACCGCGCGCCTGGAAGGCTTGGGCACCGGCCATGTGGCTGATCGACAGATACTCGCCAGGGCGCTTAGGATTTCGAATAACCTTGCCCGAACCCGTCCGCCAGGCACTGGTTCGCTGGTATGTGGGGGAGGGCGTTCGCGCCGACGAGCAAGCCAGCATCGTCTTGGTGCAGCAAGCACGGATCGGTGAGAAATGGATCGCCTGCGACTGCCTTGGCGCCGAATGTGACCCCCCGATCTTGACACCCGCCTATCTGAGCGAGAGCGAGACCTACTATCTCCGGCGGCTTACGGCTGCGAAACGGCCCGAGCACCTTGAATCCTGCCCCTTCTTCCGCGAGCAGGCGATCATCAGGCCCGGCAAGAAGGAGCGGCTGTCCGTCCTCGAGCGCCCCGACGGCTATTTCTCGGTGCTAAAGCCAGCACCCGAGCGCTTGGCGCAGCAACCGGTCGTAGACAACGCCGCACAGCGCACGCACAACCGCTCTGTGCCCCGCCTGGCACGCCTGCTTTGGCGCCTGCTCGACCTCTCCGCGCGCAATATCATGCCGCCACCCACCGCCGACGCGCCGGAGCGCAGTATCGCCACCGAGTTCCGGGCGATCATGGCGGCAGCCGAGCATATCGAAGTTGCCCCCGGTATCGCCCTTGCGCGTGTCCTCTGGACGCATGGCCGCGCCTATCACAGCCGGCGCCTCTTCGCCGGCCTGCGTGAGCAAGCCCGTACCTGGCCGCGAGGGCATCAGCCACAGGGCTTTCTCCTGGTGTTCGCCGACGAGGTGCGTGGCGATCAAGTCATAGCCGCCGGGTCCGATCCGATCCCGGTCGCGACCCAGGTGATATCGCCGTCCGTCCACGGCAGGCGCGTCGAGGGCCCGTATCTGGCGCTGATCGTCGTCGGTCAAATGCCCGAAGCCAAGGGCTATTCGCCACTGCGCGCGTATGCACAGCCCATCTGCTCGGGCCGCTGGTTCGTTCCCGTTGATTCCGCCTTCGAACGGGCGACAGCCGCCGAACTGTTGCGCTACCAGCGGCGCCTCGCGGGCTGCGGCCATGACTGCCGCGTGGTCAAGCCGGTCTTCGATACACTCACCCCGCTCGGCAGTTGCCGCCCGGACTTCTTTGTGGAGAGCGTGTCGCGGCAAACCGGCACAATAGGATCCGTAATTGTCGAAGCACTCGGATTCGAGACCGTCGAATATGAGAACGCGAAGGCAGCCACCCATCCGCGAATGGCGACGATCGCGCCGGTCATCACAATCGATCCCACCGAATTGGATCGCGGCCTGCTCACCGCGCGGCTCGATGGCGCACTCGCCATCGCCGATACGGTTGACTGATCTAGAACACCCCGTCGCCGGGCGCACTCCGGGTTACCAGTCGAGCGTAGCGCCGAAGGCGATGACGATCATTAGGATCATCGGCGTCGCGAGCAGATAGCGGCGCTGCCATCTCCACCACGTGCGCGGCAAGAATCCGATCGCGCCGCGCGCCGTGCTGAATTCGTTCCACGCCCGCTCGCGATACAGCTCCACACCAACGGCGATCGCGGCCGCCATCGCGGCGATCACGCAGCAGGCCGCCGTCGCCGCATAGAGCGCCGCCCAGTTCTCGAAATCGACCATCGACTGATGTTGCACCGCTTCGTCTCCGGCTTGCCGGTTGCGACCCTATTACGCGCCAATCCGCGTCCGGTTGCAAGCGTCTGCCGCCGGGTCGGACGTGCGTCAGTGACCCAAGGGAGCACTCCAATGTCGCAATCGACCCGCGCGACGATCGAAATCGTCATCGGATTGCCCCACCTCAGAAACGGCCCGCTACTCGAGCGCGCCCGCGCCCGCGGCTATCCGGTCCTCGTATCCGCCAACGCCTTCTCGCGGTGGGATCGCCGCGCCGGATATCCTGTCTGGCGCGGGTGGAACCTCAATCCACTCGCCAACGCAGCGGGGCTCGCATCGCTCGACCTCGATTCCGCGGGGTTCGTGCTCGCGTCCCGCTACCGGGGCTTGCCCTGGTCCGTTGACGACTATGTCGCGCTCGCCGCCAGCCATCCGTTCCGACGATGGGCAAGCCTCGACCTCTGCACCGAGCAAGAGATCGCCCATGACCGGGACGAAGTGCTCGACCGGCTCTCCCGCACGATCGCCCTCAATCATGCGTGCCACGCACGGGGTCTCGACGCTGGCATCGTCGACAACTTCATGCCGGTTCTCCAAGGCCGAACGCCGCATGACTATCTTCGCTGCCTCGATGGCGTCGCGGGGCTCCTGCGCGGCAGCGCGGTGATCGGAATCGGCTCGATGTGCCGCCGGCCCGTCCATGGTCCGGAAGGTCTTCTTGCCGTGTTCAGCGCCCTCGACCGGGCGCTGCCACGCGATATCCGTCTGCACGGGTTCGGTGTGAAAGGGACGGCACTTTCGCATCTCGCTCCGCTAGCCGACCGGATCGCGAGCATCGACTCCTCCGCTTATGGCGTTGCGGCACGGCGCGAGGCGCATGCGGCACGATCCTCAAAGACCGATGTCCTGGTCGCCGACCACATGGATCGGTGGACGATCTCACAGCATCAGCGGGTCAAATACGGGCGTGCCGACTTCCAGCACCAGCTTCTCCTCCCATCGCCCACGATTGCGTCGTCGGGCTGGGAAAGAGCGCTTGCGGTGGCACGCGACGAGATACGCAGCCTCATCGAGGTCGGCGAGATCGCGCATGACCAGATCACCGAACAATGGATCGCGAGCTGGGCCGCGGAGCTGCTGGACAGCGAAAACGGTTGAACGCCTTGGCTCGGCGCCATCTTCGTGCAGGCGGCGAGGCCGCCGAGAGAGAGATGGGGGAGAGTTTGGTATGGCAATCTCGGGAAATCACTCCCGGGAGTTGGAGGCGCACCAATGGCCAATCCCAAGCGAGAGTATCATCCCGACGACATCGCGATCTGGCCTGACGGCTGGTGGATGACCTTGGACGAACTGTGGCGCGGCGGCGATGCCGGGCGTTCGGACGACTATGAGATCGTTCGGATCGAGGATCATGATCGGCTGAGGGCGCTCGGCGTCGCTGAAGAACTCGACATCGAGTGAGACCGGCTACCCGCCCGTAAACACCAGGCGGACTGTCGCCGCCGCATTTGAAGGGGAGGGGGCGAGAGAGGGTGTCGAAATTCGGCCTGTCGGCGCGGTTCGTGCCCCGGCCGCCGTGATGCGACGTCCTCAACCCACGAACGGAGACCTCCAATGAACATCGATGACATTCAACGGGCCGAACCCGACGCTCTGGCCCCGGTGCTTCTCGCGGCCCTTCAACGCCTCGGTCAACTCGGTCGCGATGGCGCCGTCGCACTCGGTCGGCTCGTGAAAGACGACGATGCCGACTTCGACGAAGCGGCAGGCTGGATTGAATCGATCGCGGACGGCGAACTGAGCGACTGACTATGCGGCGGCCGGTCCCGGACAGGGACCGGCGCGCCAAAGGAGAGGGGGGAGGCGATGGCAGCCCGGTGGAAAAGAGGCGCCGGGCCGCCATCGTTCGCCCCTCTTTGGAGACCCCATCATGTCCACCGACATTGTCACGCCGTCCGCCGCGGGCGGCGCTCCTGCAATCGTGCTCGACGGCCAAGCTGTCCTGACGTCCGTTCCCCTCGGCACGCTCCTGCGCTACTTCGACGGCGAGCCATGCCCGCCCGCCCGCTTCACGCGCAAGCTGTCCGCATGGAAGAACCGCAACGGCACCGGCCGCCTGATCGAGAAATCGTTCGACAACTCGACGGCCGGTTCGCGCTACCCCGCAACCTTCACGCTCCACCTCGCCAACTATGGTTCTGGCGGCGTGATTGCCCTAATCGTGAACCAGACCATGACGGTCACGACCGAGCTGCGGTTCGAGGTGATCGAGCGGCCCGCACCGGGCATGGTTCGCGTGCTAACCCGCGATGATAAACGCGAGGAACTCCACCATCTCGCAGAGAATATGGCGGCGGCCGAAGCCTGGATGGCGAACAATCGCTATCTGAACGCCGTCGTCGAGATCGTCGGCGAGGAAGGGGCGGGTGCCGAACCTGTCGGGAGGGCGGCATGATCCTCCTGACCCCCGAAATCCGCGCGCAGCTAGAAGCCAATGGTCGCGATCCCGAGGCCGACCATGTCCCAGTGGCAAAGCTGTTCAACCCACTCGGACCCGGCGTCTGGCTCGCCACCCATCTCGATGGGGACGGCGATACTCTCTGGGGGATTGCCGATCTTGACCTGGACTGCGTCGAATATGGCACGTTCAGCCACAGCGAGCTGCAGGGCCTCGCGGTCGGCCTCGGCCTCGGCATCGAGCGCGACATTTTGTTCAAGACCAGAACACCGCTGTCGGTGTGGCTTGCGACGGCGGACGACGCCGGCGGAATCCGGTCGGCCGAGCGCATCATTGCCCGGCTTGAGCGGGAAAGCCGATCCATCGTCCCGGATCAATCACCGACACAATTGACCACGACCTCCGGGGCCTGATCGTGAAGAGCGGCGACCCTCCCATCGGACACAATGGCGGGCCGCCGCTCGACGACGATTCTCCCTCGACCATTCGGACATGCCGGTGGTGCCGGCATTGGTCGCCCCCATCCGAGTGGGAGGAACGAGCCTATGAATATTTCCGTCTCGGCCTGTCTCGCCGCCGCGTGAAGCGGCCGTCCGGCGCCTGCGACCGGGTCAAGATGGCACCGAACAAGCCGCTCGCCTTCTCGGCCACGGTCGCGGAGTTCTCCTGCCTCAATTTTGAGGCAAAGCCGCGGCCGCCGATCGAAATCCCCCGACGCGGCGGGTTCGTGACCGTCTGGGAAGGCGACCGGATCGCCTGGCAGGGCGTCGAGGAGGATATACCCGAGGAATATCGTTGAGGTTGTGCCGCGATTGCGCCGCCATTCCCACATCTCAATCGACAAGGAGCTAAACATGGACATCCAGCCTTGCCGGGGCATCGTCATCAACGCCCCCGAATTCTTCGTGGACCCCGCCTTTCAGCAATGGCTTGCCAACGGGGACCACAAATTCACCTGGCATGACGGTGGCGAGATCGACGAATGGTCGGACGTCATCGTGCTCGTCGATCCGAGCCTCAACGGCGAGGGAAGCGACTCCGACATGCCGGAACATATCTGGAATCGCATCGTCGAGGCTTGCCGCGAACATCTCGGACGCGATCGCGCGTGCAGCAATCACTATGTCGCGCGGCTGACGAACCTCGACCTGTGAGCATCTCCTGGTGGAACACTGTATAAGCCGGACCGTAGTTGACACGGCACATTGAAAATCCGGATAATTTGGATTATACGGAGATTGGAGGTTCGCATGGCCAATCTGAGCATCACATCGGTCGAGTTTCAGAAGGGCTTCGGGCGCTATCGCGAAGCGGCGCTGAGACAGCCCGTCACCATCACCAATCACGGCCGCGACAGCCTGGTGTTGATGTCGGCGGACGAATTTCGGCGCCTGAAGCGGCGCGAGCGGCGGGTGATGGGTCTCGACGACTTCACCGAGACGGACATCGCCGCGATCGCCGCGAGTGAGGCGCCCGCCGAGGCAGCGGCGTTCGACGACGAACGAAACTGACGATGTCGCTCCCGACGCCCGTAGCGGGGCTTGTGCTCCGCTACGCTTTCCTATGGCGCGAGGAGGCCGATCGCGGACAGGAAGAAGGCAGCAAGGATCGCCCCTGTGCGATCATCCTCGTCACGCAGGATGACGAGGATGACGGGCCGCTCGTCACTGTTCTGCCCGTCACCCACACGCCGCCGCGCGATGAGCGGCTTGCCGTCGAGCTGCCCCACGACACGAAGAAGCGTCTCGGCCTCGACGACGCGCGGTCCTGGATCGTCGTGACCGACGCTAACCGCTTCATCTGGCCCGGACCCGATGTGCGATTCGCCCGGCCCGGCGATCCCGCGAGCGTCGCTTATGGACTGCTTCCGGCTGGCATCTTCAACGAAATGCGCGACAAGTTCATCGCCGCCGTTCGCGCCCGCAAGGCCGCTCAGGTGACGCGGACGGAATAGCTCGCAGCACGAGCCAGATCATGAGCGACGTAACGCTCATCCCAGCGCCACGCCGCCCTTACGGGCGGCGGCAAAGAGGAGGGGGATCGGCCGAGTGAAGGGCTGCTGGAGCGGGATTGCACCGCTTCGCCCTCGCGGAGAATCCCCATGACCCGATCAAACGCCTCGGCTGACCACGCCGACGTCTACACCCGCATCACCTCCGAAATCATCGCAGCGATCGAAGCGGGCGCAGGAACCTGGCACATGCCCTGGCATCACAGCGGCGGCGCTGTCACCCGACCGGAGAGTTTCGCTTCCCGTCGGCGCTACCGCGGCATCAATGTGCTCGCCCTCTGGATCACCGCCGAGGTGCGAGGCTACGCCAGCGGCCTTTGGGGAACGTATCGCCAATGGCAGGGCGCGGGCGCCCAGGTCCGCAAAGGTGAACGCGGCGCGACCGTCGTGCTATGGAAGGAGGCTGCCTCGCGCGCCGAAGACGATCATGACGAAGGCGAGGAAGGACGCAGCCGCGTATTCGCCCGCGCGTTCACAGTGTTCAACGCAGCGCAGGTCGATGGATATGAACCGGAACCGGCGACCTTGCTACCCGAAAGCGAGCGCCTTGCGGATGCCGAGGCCTTCATCGCGGCATTGAAGATTCCGATCACCGAAGGCGCCTACGACGCCCACTACAGGATCGATGTCGATCAAATCTTCATGCCGCCTTTCTCGGCGTTTCGCGACGCCGCGGCCCAGATCGGTACGACCTTGCATGAGTGCGCGCACGCGACCGGGGCGAAGCACCGGCTCGACCGCAATTTCGAAGATCGGTTCGCGCACAACTGGCTGCCCATCGAAGAAGCCTGCGCCGAGCTCACCGCGTCGTTTGTGCTCGCCGACCTCGGCATTGCCCACCATCCGCGACCCGATCATGCCGCATACGTAGCCTCTTGGCTGGAGGCCCTAAAAGACGATCCCCGCGCGATCTTCACAGCTGCCAGCAAAGCCCAGCAGGCGGCGGACTGGATGTGGGCACAGCAGACCGACACCGCGGCTGTCGCGGCTTGAACAGCATCCGCCGAGGCGGACCGCACCCTTTCAACTCGACTAAAATGGAGAAGTCCCATGGCTTCGACGAATGCTATCCCACGCACCGAGAAGATCGCGCGCCTCAACGATAATGCCCGCTGGCACTATGACCCGACGACGCGCCATGTCGTTACTGCCACTTGTCTTGCAACTCTGGCACCCGACAATACCCAACTCCAGCTGATATGGGCTCGAGCCAAGCTCCAAAAAGCGCTCCGCGAAGCGACATTCACCAAGGAATCGCCCGAGCGCGACCGAGCCGAAATCTACGTCGACGGCCACCGCCTCCACTTCAAGATCGACTATTATGATCCCGCGCTCGAATTCGGATCGGAGGATCCGGCCAACGCTTCGATCACCGTGCGCGTCATCACGATCATGCTCTACGGTGAGGATTGAGGCCCAGCTCGCAGGTCCACTTCACCTGACCGCCCCAGCGATCGCGCGAAGCCCGATAGCGCCGTCGCGCCCAGGCCTTCGCTGTCCAGACAAAGGAGCCCGGATCATGCCCGACAAGGTGACAAGCCGCCAAGCGCAGGTTGAAACAGACCTCGACCTCATTTCCCAGCTCCCGGTTTTGACCGTCGCGCTTAGCGAAGCTGAGTATGATGCCGCCAACATTTTCGCCTTTGATCCGGAAGCTCTCCTGCCGGCCGGCGCGCTGTCCGGGACCAGCGATACGATTGCGACAGGACCGGATAACTGGGACTATCGCTTGCCGGGCAGCCACATGGACAAGGCGGCATGGACTCGCCTGGCGCGCGCGTGCGTCACCTCCGCCGCGGATCATGGCGCTGCGACGTGCCTTGCCATGTTCCTCGCCGAGCGCGCGTTGGAAGAACCCGCAACCACCCGCTCGGTAGATCATGACCCATCGACGGCAACTGACCGGCGCATCTGTATGATCTGCGATGGCGGACCGGGCAATGACGGCGTCTGCTTGTGCGGCGCACGACACTATGCGCCCGCCGCGTATCCCCGCTGATCGGCCGCATCCGCTCCAGGCGCTGACGCGCCGCCGGTGAGGGAAGGGGGAGCGGAGGGGCGCTCGCCTTTATGATGCTCCGATGCCTTTGCGGATCACCGTCCCTCATACCAGGACAACGCCCATGCGTCTTACCGATCAACTTGCCGCCCGTCGGCGTCTCTATTCGCTACCGCTAATCACCGCACCCGCGCTCATGGTAATTGATATTCCCGCCCCGTTTGGCAGTCGCAGTCTGGCATTAGGCCGCTATTATCCCGTGATCATCGAGACGAACGACGAACTTACCGAGTTCGAATCATTTCTCGACGCGGATCGCCCAAATCTCGTTGCGCCCGACCTACTCGATCACCGGCCGAGCAACCGGGAAGCAAGCGCGATCACATTTTTCGAACTCGCGCCGCCTGCGCCGGGTTGGCCGTGGCTGCTGCTCTGCCACTGGCCGCGACCCTACGCATCGCTTGCAGGGACCGATCCCAATCTGCTCGCACGCGGCGCCTATACGACCGAGACGTTCCTTGATCGTGGCGACCTCCTCACTGAGACCGCCCGCTTCATCGACATGCTCGGCCGCGACGTCGAGCTTCGCGTCATTCCGCCCATGGACGACATCGCCGGCCACTCTTGACCCGACGCGCAATGGCCGCGCCTCGCCGTAGCGACATTGTCCGACCTGCAACACGCCCGACTAGGGCGTCGCCGCGCGCAGATCGGTTGTCAGCCCCTCACAATCACAGGAGAATCTCATGCCCGAGGAACCTTCCGGCACAGCCACGACGCTCCAATCGAAGCACATAGGGACTATTGCGGATACCCTTCTCGCCAAGGCCGAACAATTCGCCAAGGTGTTCGGACCCGAGAGCCGGACCGCCCCCGATCTGCGGCAGGCCGCGGCCGCCTTGCTGTCCCTATTGCGTGAGCGCGACGAGCTGGCAAGATGCATCGATGCTGGCAGTCGCCCAAGCGATGCGGCGAACACGGCCAGAGTCCGCGACCCTGTAAAGCCTGTCTGCCGGGACTGCGGAAGCGAAGATATCGGGCGTGATGCCACGGCCCGATGGGACGAGGACCTGCAGGATTGGAGCCTGACGGCCGTGTATGATTCCGTAACATGCGACAGCTGCGGCGCCGAAAGCGACAATCTTTGCAATTGGCAACCGCTCGAACCGACGCCCGCGCCGCTCCCGCCGGTTATCGGTGCGCGCGCGCGAATCCTCGAACGCCCGCGGATCGGGGGTGATCGCTTCAAGGGGCGGGAAGGCGAAATCGTCCGCCAAAGCGCGTTCGGCTTCTACCTTCGCCTCGATATGACCCCGCGCGAACGGGTCCAGAAGGTCGAATTGGTTGAGGCACCTTTCCTGGACGTCCTCTCCCACCCGGACGGACCGGAATGATGCGTCGGTCCGCAGGCGGGACAAAAGCGGGCAGGGAAACGCGTTCGCCGATCGGGAGATGTTTTCATGCAGCGTTACGGCGAGACGATGAAGCGGCTCATGCCGGGCCTCTACGCGGGAAATGAAGTCCGAGCGGAACGCGCGGACGACGGTCGCTGGGCGTTCGAGATGAGGTGCAACCAGCTCGGCCGGCGGCTCTGGTTTGAGTTCTCGCCGCACGGCCTTTGGACGAGCGTCGGCACATGGCGCACCCTGGATGAAGGGCTCTCGGTCTCCGCAAGACTTCGCGCCGGCAACCACTTCTGGGATGCCGGTATCCAGGTCGCTCGTCTCTTCCGCGAGGAAATCTACGCCGCGTTGCGCGAGGAGCAATGACATGTCGCGGTCTGTGCAACGCGGGGAACGCCTAGCTGGCAGCATTCTCCTTCCGATCGAACGTCATTGTCGCCGAATTGTTCTTTGCGCCCGATCCCGCACCAGGCGCTGACGCGCCGACGGGAAAGGGAAGGGGGAGGGGGGCCGGTGGTTCTGACAGGAGGAAACCATCATGACCGACTTCCAATCCCAAATCGTTATCCTTCCAGCCATCCCGCAGCAGGATCTGACACCGCTCGAGCGACTCCTGCTCACCGCAATGTTCGACCACCGCGTCGACGAGCACGGTATCCACTTCCATAGCCAGGCCGGCCTCCGCGAGCGCGTTGCCTTCACGCTTGCCGAACTCCGGACCGCCGTCCAACAGACCAACGGCCAATCCCCCGCCGCGCTGGACGTGCTGCGAGCGACGTTCGACCTTGCGACGGACCACGGCCCACATGTCGGGTTCGATCTCAGCATCACAGCCTGGGAATGGTTGCTTCAGGATATCGTCAGACGCTCGGAGAAACTCGACCACATTGCCGTGGTCGCTGGCTATACCTGCGACGATATCGGGCGCTATCCCCACGCGCTCGGCGGGATCGCCACCGTCGTCACCGCAGACCAACTCGCGGCCAAATCGCTCGACGAGTGCCTTATCGATCTTCAAGTCGACCTGCTCGATCGGTCTTGGCCGCCTGCTCCGAACACACGGATCATCTCACCGGTCGAGGCGGATGTGCGCTCGACGATCGACGATATTCTCCGCGTCGACGAGCGGGTGACGCGGACCGATATCACCGAGGATAACATCCGCATGGCCTGCGCCACGATAGCGTCGGACGCGCTCGATGACGAGGCTCGTTGCCACGCGATCTACGACGCCGCCCGAGGCGCGATTGATCTGGCGTTGGCGCGGGCGGAGCCGATCGCTCTTTCTCCGAATGCCGACCTCCCTCTCTCGCTGAAGCCGGCATGCCGCTACTGTGCGAATGACCGAATCGTCCGGGACGCCTGCGCGCGCTGGGACGCCGATACCGGACGATGGACGCTGGCAGATGTGCTTGTCGGCGATTTCTGCGAGGCGTGCAATGCGGATGGCGACGACCTCGTGCGCTGGGTCGCCGCCGATGGCGCACCGGCAATCCTGTGCGAACCCGTTGTGGGCGCGCGCGTGCGCATCATCGACCCACCCCGCTTCAAAGACCACGAAGGCGAGGTTCGCTTCAAGTCTGCCGTCGGCGTGTTCGTCCATCTCGACGACGAGCGCCTCGCGTCGACGCAACTGTTCAGCGCGCTGCAGCTGATGGTCATTGCCCTGCCCGAACCGGTGGCAAGCGTGCCAGGTGCGACACCGGAGCCGGTATAGTGACCGGGCGCGGCAGGGAGCTTCAAATCGCGGGCCTGACGCTTCGTCTTAGCAGTTCACGACGTCCCGGCTGCCGCAGTCTCACCTATTTCGAGGTCCGGCACGATGGCCGCTGGCTTCACTGCGGCGATCCTCTCCACGGTGAGACAAGCAGCGCGAAGGCGCGGGAGGCATTGGTTCACTATGCCCGCGTAGCGATCCGAAAGGCCAGCGGGCCCCCTCCCCAAAGCGGATAGCATCGCCCTATCTTCCCCGTCCGCACGCCATCTCGACAGCCGCCGAGATCCATCCACCGAATGCCGCCCCGCACGACACGTCACGCCCGCCCGATCCGGATGGGTGGCCGATGTCGTGCGTTTGCCGGCCGGGAACGCGCGATGACACCACATCAGAGGCACATCAAGGCCGCCAGCAAGCTGCTGCGCTCCTCCGCCTATCACCATAATCTCCACGCGCTGTTCCGTGATTGCATGGAAGCGGCCGCAATTTCCGTCTCCAACAGCGTGGACATCCGGAACCGGGAATTGCGCGAGAGACGCTATCTCGAGATCGTCGGTGCCTATGAGCGCAAGATAGTCGACGTGTTTCCGCAGGTATTCGCCGAAATCGTCATGGCGCTCGAACAAGAGCCCAGCGATGCGCTCGGCGCCATCTATATGGATCTCGAGTTAGGGAGCACCGACAAGGGACAGTTCTTCACGCCGTATCCGGTCTGTCGAATGATGGCCGAAGTGACGCTTAGCGACGCCGATGCAATAAGAGAGCGGATCGAACGCAAGGGCTTCGTAAGCGCGATGGAACCGGCGTGCGGCGCCGGCGCGATGGTCATCGCTCTCGCGGAGGCCATGCGCGCGCGCGACATCAACTATCAACGGCATCTTCATGTGACTGCCGTCGATATCGATCGTCACGTCGCCCAAATGGCCTACATCCAGTTCGCCTTGCTGCATATTCCCGCAGTCGTGTTTGTTGGCGACTCACTGTCGCTGGAAATGCGAGAAGCTTGGCACACGCCCGCGCATATTCTCGGTGGATGGTCGGCGAGACTGGCTTGCCGCGACGCCGAAGCGGCAGCGAAGGCGCTTGCCGAGATGCCGCCGGAACCGGCCGTCATTACACGCGTCAGCGCCCCACCGTCCGGCCGTTCCCAGCGCCCACAGCAGCTGAGCCTCTTCTGATCAGCATGGATGGAGCAGCTCATGATCTGGACGATAAGATATGCATCGAACGCGTTTTACTGGTTGCTAAGAGGACGTATCCGGTTCCGGACGTTCATCATAGCACTACGCCGGCAGCCGATCGCCGTAGCCGGCAGGGGCGGAAGCTACATCCTCGACCCGGATTTTCCGACCTGATCGCGTTCTGTCGGGCGCGGATCGGAGCATGTGCCACACCACCGCGCGCCCCCGGCTGCGGACAAGCGGTAAGCCAACGATACGCCCCATGAGATCATTTCGCTCTCCACCGCCCTTCGGGCGGACGACCCGTCCCCCGAGCAGAGGGGGAGGGCGCAAGCGGACCTTTGATCTGGATCCCCGCGAAGAACACCCACGCGGCTGACGAACCTCCCGCGCACACGCCCAAAGCGGACGCAAAGCCTGCGTCGACCGATGAACAATCGCGATCAAACTTATCCGAGACCGGTTGCGGGCCTCCGAGCAGCTTTCGGGCCGCGGGCCTTACACTCCTCTTCGAAACACCAATTCAGGAGCCACCTATATGGAGATCACCTTTCATTTCGGCGCCGCTGGCCACCCCATTAGCTGGACGCTCTACGCGGTTTATGGGTCAGGCTACGGTGTCGCGCTGGCCGCAGCTCGCACCTGGTTCGATCGCATGATCGCCTCCACGCAAACCGAAACTCCACCCGGCGGTCAGTTCGTCATCGAACTCAGAAACGATGCAGTCGTTCGCGCCGACCTGCTGTTCGACGCCGACTATTTTCGACACCATCAGGAACCGGACGAGGTCCCTTGGCTGTCGTCTAATAGCGGGCCAGATTGCAAGGCCTAAAGCGTAGTAGGGATGAACTTGCCAGGAGCACGGTCGTCTTCGCGGTCAACAGTTGTTGCCGCATGATGGGGCTTCGCGGGAGAACCTTCCAATGTGTCAGACGCACGATCCAATAACGGAAGTGCAACAGCCTCGGCGGAATGGTTCGGCCACGTCCTGGCAAGGACGCCTCTACACACCCAGGGGCATGTGAGCTGACAAGGTTTTAAGCCGTAGCGGCTGCTTTCCTTTCAAAAAACTCGCCCGACACGAGCATGGCGTGCATGATAACAGCGAGTTTACGCGCGACGGCGACAGCAGCACGTTTGAAGCCGATTTTCTCGCGCAATTTGAGCCCCCAAGATCGCAGATCACTTTCTGCCGCCGCTCTCGTCATGATGACCGTTGCCGCTTCATAGAGCAGGCCGCGCAGGTGAGCATCACCGCGCCTGGAGATATGGCCATCGTAATCGACTTCGCCTGATTGGTAACGTCTGGTCGTAAGACCGATCCACGCACCAACAGACCGTGATTTCTTGAAGTTGGCAGGATCCTCAATGGCGCTTGTGAACGCTGTCGCTGTGATGGCGCCCACGCCTGGTATCGACATGAGCAGTTGGCACGCCTGGCTTTGCCGCGCATCAGCAAGGAGTTGACGTCCAAGCTCTGCTGCTCGTATCCGGATGCTGCGCCACGCCTCGAGGATCGGCATCATAATGGATGCAAGATCATTGCGCCCATCCAGTGAACGGCAGACATGTTCATCGAACTTTCCTCCCTTTGCTGAGGGGATGATCAAGCCAAAGGTCTTCATCAGCCCGCGGATCTGGTTGGAAAGCTCCACCGAAATCCTTACCAGCCTGTTGCGTGCGGCCACACGCGTGCGCGAAATCATACTCTCGAAGCCCTTCACACGCACTTCTCGGAAAAAGCCTACTTCGGCCAGATGCGCCAGTCCGTCGGCGTCGTTCGCATCGGTCTTGTTCGGCGCCATGTCGAGGGCCGCCTTGGCATGCCGTGCATCGATGCAGATCGCTGGCAGCCCTTCGGACTTCAAGGCATGGAAAAACCACACTGACAGCGGCCCGGTCTCAAATACAACCCGCTTCGCATGGGGCGCCCGCTTACGGACAAGTTTTGCCAAAGCTGCGGGATCTGACGCGCACTTGCCGCGCCAAATCCGCTTGCCCTCACGACGGATAGAAACGGCGGTCTCTTTCATCGATACGTCGAGTCCGATATACTCTTCCATGGCTGTTCTCCGCTAGATGCTTGGGCCCGGCGTCCAGTCGTGAGCCCGTACTTCCATCTTATCGGGGGGCAGCCACCTCCTGTTCAATGCCTTTCACAGGCATCTCAGCGACTCGCTCCCGCGATTACCCCATGTGTCAGTTCCACGCGTTCCCGCTCGAAATTCCCGAGACGGCCAAGCACTTGGTGACCCAAGAGCTTCGGCGTCAGCTGATAGACGTCGGTTTCCTGATCCCTCGCGCCGAATGGGAGAACCGATATCCCGATGAGGCAGAGCTGCTGCGCGAGTTTCACGAGGCGCTTCAGATCCTTCGAGCAGGAGCTTGACTATGGCGGATGCCACCAACGTCACCGTGACACTCAATGTCGCAGTGTTCGATCCCCCGGCGATGTGGGACCGCGCCCTTGGAATCTATGCCGGCGTGAATTTTCGCTACAAGATTTTCGATCCTGGGGAGCCGACCCTCCTGGCTGAAGAGCTTCATGACGGGTTCGTCGCCATCTGCGGCAACCGCGATGAACCCGATATCGGCGAATGCGTCCTTCTGATCTTTGCCGGTGAGAATCCTCCCGGTATCCAGATCGACGACAGCTCGGCAAAGATCGTCACGCCGGCATGGGACGAGAAGCATCTGGATCGCGGCGAGCACGGCGCCAATGGTGGCGACCGTGACTAAAGCCGTTCTCAAGCAGCCTTGTAACGAATGCCCATGGCGCCGCAAGCACCCGGCCGGGTGGCTCGGCGGCTATCAGCCGGAGGATTTCACAAGACAGATACAATTCGACGGACCGCCTCTGCCTTGCCACAAGACGATCCTCGGCGACGGGACCGAGGCTCGCGCGATGTGTGTTGGCGCGCTCATCTTCATGAAGAACAGCTGCAAGGGTGCAAACCACCCCGACTACGGCGATGCGCTCGATACGGTCGAAATGGACACGGAAACGGTGTTCCAATGGGCGGATGAATTCCTTGAGCATCACAACAACCCCGCGGCCTGGGTCGAGAAGGTCAAGGCCAAGATGAAGCAACCTTGATGGCCTTGGCCCATCGTCGCCACCGCCCGTTGGGCGGTCGGCACCATGGGGGCAGAGGAGAGGGGGGAGCGACTAGGGCAACTTCCTGGGAAAAAGGACCCCGCCCATGACCTACAACCCATGCCGCCGACAAACGCAGGCGCTGGAATCCTCGCAGGTAACAACGATAAACGGGGCGGTCGCCGCAATTTACTCGGCGATCGAGGACTGCCAACGCCTCGGACTAAATCCGGCGAATGACCCGGCCGTGCTGCTCCTATCACGTCGCCTTGGCGCCATCGCTGGCGAGGGAAAGCCGGACGATCAAGCGCTGCTACGCGCCTGCGCCCACGCCGTAGCAAGCGCATCCGGGTTGCCAATGCTACCTCAGCTCATGCGACGCAGCATTGGTTACGACGCGCAGGCAAAGGCGGCGTTTCACCAGGAAGGGCAAAAAGCAATGCGAAAGCTCGCGTGCGCGCTTGGGCTGTCCCGCGGCAGCTACTCCCTGCGATCCAACAAGGGCGGAATTGCGGTCTCGGGTGAGGTGAGCCTCCACGGCGAAAGAATCTACGTCGAACTCTCGCAAAGCTGCCTGGGTCCCGGTCGCGAGATCATGTTCCGCAGCGTGCAAGGCCGCAAGGATTATTGCGGTGGAGCCAACAACTGGGCGAGCGTCGATGAGTTGATGGAACCCGGACTGCTGGCTGCGCGCATGCTGCAAACTCTGCGCCTCGATGTCGCGGAGACAGTGTGACGATGACGCCGCGTGGCCGCCATCTCGTTCCCGTCACCGCCGCCGAAACTGCCGCGCTGATGCGGCAAGTACGCGCCAACAGAAAGGGCACATGATGAGCCGATACGATCTTGAACCGCGCCCCGACGCCGTCGCTGCGCATGGCAACCTCTGCATCGCGATCGGATGGGATGCACCCCTCGACACCTTCTTCGCAATGGTCCTGCGAGACGACGACGATGTTCCTGACGAGGCGCGCGACCTTGTCTGGGTCGGAACACGCTACGGCGAGGTCGCCGAGGCCGACAACGCGACCGACGCGATCCGAGCATTCGCGGCGATCCTGGAAGGTCTGGCCGCAACGCTTTGTGCCGATCGAAGCAAGGAGGGAAGTCGTCCGCGGTCGCCATGGATCCGCTGACACCGTGCGCGGCCTCATTCGATATGGAACTTGACCATGCCTACCACCATTCGCCTGTCCGCAAGCGATGTCAGGCAGTTGCGCAGGACCGCAGAGAGCATCGCCCGGCGATACAACGGCACTCGCCGCTTCGCGATCGAAATCGGCGAACGCAGCAGCCTGAACACCGGGCGGACGGCCATGAACATCCGGTCGATCAGCAACGACCCGGATTGGGAAGACACCGACCTATTCACCACCCATGAGTGGCGCCGCATTCGGGATCGACACGAACTCGCCAACGGCAAGGCGCTGTTCGACCTCTACATCTATGAGCGACCTGGCATTGGCGAGGTCGGCGATCTCGTATGCAATGTCCAGGCCGAGATCGACGCGCAGGGACTCGCCGCGATCCATGCCGACGCCGAGAAGAACGTCTGGGAACGACCAGCTCGGCAGGAACTCCGCGAGTAACCGGCGGCATGCGAAGGCGGAATTGCTTACGCGAAATCCCGGCCTCCCCGGTCTGACAGACCCGCCCATTCGCCAGCGGCCAAGGCCGCACAGGCATGAAAGGGGAGAGGGATTTTGACGATGCCGCCTGGAGGGCGCGGACGAGCAGTTCGCCAGCGCATGCGACATCCGCGTCCTCTGCCACCTCATCCGAAGCCCGGCCACGCGTCGGGCTTTCGCGTCTTCAGGAGATATGACGATGTCCAAGCGCCCCGTGCTCACGCTCCAATTCCCGTCGCCCGGATCGAAGCAGCCTGCTGCCGATCGCCGCGCCAATGCGGATAGCCCGCGTCCCGATCATATCGCCCTGTCCAGCTGTGAACTCGTTCGCGGTCAGCTTTACGAATGCCACCAGCGTTCCGACGCTTGGGACAGGTTGCAGTTCGAATTGATGGTCGCCGAAGACGATTGCAACGTGGCCCGCCATGTCGTGCCCTTCGGCAGCCTCGAGAATTCGACCTGGCAATGGATCGCCGCCCAGATGTTCGAAGTGCCTCCGCACGAACTCTCCGACACACTGGTCGACATGTTGGTCGAGCAGCGCGGCCTGTTTCCCAATGGCCCTGCGGACGGTCCCAGACTCATCGCCATGATGGAGGTGGAAGTCTCGCTGGCCGTTGCGTTCGAGCACCGCCATCAACGCGCCGACGCGGAAGCGAACGCACGGGATCTGGTCCTCGAGGGCTTGCCGGTCGCGTTCGACGCCTATGTTACCCAGGAAAGCTTCTCCGAAGACGCCTGGAATCATCTCTCGGTGACGATCTTCGAGCAGAGCTGCACCAACGTGGACGGCGTCCGCTTTCAGACGATCTTCGATCGGCCCGACCTGACAACGGGCACGGCCGCGGGTCATGCACGATCGCGGATCGCCGAGCTGGCCGCCGCGCTTGCCATCGAAATCGACGCCGATGACGAGCGCGCGACCGGGATCGACGATCATATTCGCAGCCTGCTCGGCCAGATCATCGCCTGCCCCGTAGCCGTGCGGATGCTGCGCGAAGCCTGCCCGCTGCGCGACGCGCTCCTCTCAGCGCTCTATCACGGTCCCGACGAGACGTTCGGCGCATCCGCTTCCGCTCTGCCAAGGAGCGAACCATGAGCAGTCCCGACTTTCGCGTCGATGATCCCGCGCAGGCGGAGGTCATCGCGGTCGGCGACTTCGTCCGGTCCTACGACTTCGAGGCACATGCCGATTGCTATGTCGAAGGCGTGGTCGACGAGGTCGGAAAGATCGTCGAGGGTTGCCCGCGCTATGTCATCCGCGGCCATCGACGCATCTGGTCGGGTCGCGAACTGACGCTCCCGGCGGAGGCCATCTTCATGCCGCCAGTAAACGGCACCCGCGTCCTGGGTGGCGGCTACTGCAATGGCGTCAGGAAGGTCGCGCGACCGTAATCGTCGACCCGGCCCCGGCCCTCTGAACACGGCCCGGTGCGGAGATGTGTCGACGCAGATCGGTTCCATCCATGAAATGGGCGGCGATAGCCGCGACCGCGCATGTCCATGGTCTCGCCGTGGCGACCCGCAACGTGCGAAATTTCGCGGACGCTCGGCGTCGAGACACTCAACCCGCTTGAAAACAACTGCCCCTCCTCCAGGCCCTCCGGGCCGCGAGAGGGAAGGGGGAGGCTGTTGGTGATCAGATGGCGATCGCCGTCATGCTCACCACCCGCAGCCAGCGCTCGCGCGAAAGACGCGCCCGCCTCTTCCACAAGGAGATCAGCCTTGAACGCGCCACAACCAAGCTATCCGACCACGCTGCCCCTCTCCAGGATCGTGAAAGGCGATAACCCCCGCCGCTACTTCGACCGCAAAAAGCATGCCGAAATGGTAATCTCGGTCCGGCAGCACGGCGTACTACAGCCCCTCCTGCTTCGTCCGAAGGGCGAGAACTACGCCATCGTCGCCGGTGAGCGCCGCTATAGGGCCGCTCAGGAGGCCTACGGGCCCGGAGGGGAGGTCCCCGTCATCATCCGCGAGATGACCGACCAGCAAGCGCTGGAGGCCGCGATCGCCGAGAACGACGACCGCGACGACCCTTCGGAGACCGAGCAGGCGGATGCCGCCGTCCGTCATCTCGCGGCGTGTCAGGGCGATCGAGCCGAGGCCGCGCGTCGGCTCGCTTGGTCGCGGAGCAAGCTCGACCGCCGCCTTGCGCTCGCCGAGCTCTCCGACACAGTCAAAACCGCGCTCGATGAACGCCGGATCAAGGTCGGCCATGCCGAACTGCTTTCCGCCATCCCCGCGGACAAGCAGGACAAGGCTCTCGAAACGATCCTGCGCGCCGGCCTCGACGTCGGTAAGACCCGCGAGCTGCTTGCGCGCGTGACGCAGAACCTTGCCGCCGCCATCTTCGACAAGACCGAATGCACCGCCTGTCCGTTCAACTCCACCACCCAACGCGTCCTCTTCGAGATCCACGTCGACGATGGCCACTGCACCAATCCGACATGCTTCGAGTTGAAAACCCAAACCGCCGAAATGATCCGTTTCGAGGAGCAGGAGCGCGCCGAGAAGGCCGCAAGGGCTGCGGTGCCTCCCGACAGCGATGACATCGAGGATGCCGAACCGGATGATTCCGCAGACGATACTTTGTCGTCGACAGGCTCCCAGCCAGGGTCGAAAGACGACACGAACGCGTCCACACCGGCGAACCCGGTCAGATCCGCGAGCAATGCGTCCGCCGCGCATAAGCCGGCCGTCACCGTCAAATCGATCGCGAGCCGCACGATCGAGCTTCGCGAGGCAACTTGGCGAACAGCTCTAGCGCGCTCTCTGGCAGGCAACGCCGCGCACGCCCATACGACGATCCTTGTCGCGGCAATGTCCGGCACGCTCTCGCAGATCAAGGCTGATACGCTCACAGCCCGCGCCGGCCTGCTGGTCAGCGGCGACTTTCCCGCCCTCGACTACAGCGCCAAGATCGACGCGATCCGCGCGCTGTCCGCCCCGCAGGCGTCGAAAGTGCTGTCCGCCATCGGCGCGGCCTACGCCAAGGACGTGCTCGCCTTCGAACATGTCGCCTATCTCGCCCGGACCTTCGCCATCGATCTGCGCGATAGTTGGCAGGTCGATCAGGCGTTTCTCGATCGGTACACCAAACCCGAGCTCAAATTCATCGCCCAGGAATGCGGCCTCCTAGCGCACACCGGCGAGAAGAGGTTCGCCAAGCTCCTCGCCTCCAAGAAGGTCGAACTCGTCGCCGGCATGCTCAATCGGCCCGGGTTCGATTGGGCCGGGCGCCTGCCGAGCTCCATGACGCTCGACGGAAAATATGGCCCACCGCCGCCTCGCGCTGCCCCGCAGGTTCAAGCCCCGATCGCCGAACTCGCCGCCTGATCCCCGTTTCCCACCGTTCAGACAAGGAATTTTGCCATGCTGGTTACCAACCTGCTGCCGCTGCTTGCGCGCTATTCGCTAGGCTTCGATCTCGTCGCCGGCCCCGACGACACCGTCACCTTGACCATCCTTCCCCGCAAGGCCGAAGGCGCGATCAGCAATCTCGAAGCCGGTGAGACCCGACCGATCTCGATCACGGCGAGCGCCGCGGAAATCGACGCCGAACTCGACAAAGGCGGGGAGGGTGCTCTCGGCCACCTTATCGCCGCACGCAGGACGCTCGCCGACCAGATCGCCGAACAGCAGGCAGCAGCCGAAGCCGCCCGGACGGCTGCCGCGGAGGCCGCGAAGGCCAAAGCTGCCGCGGCCGCGCCCAAGAAGACCGCGCCTGCTGCTCCTGCGAAAGCTGCGGCACCGACTAGTCCCCCCGCCAGCGCCACGCCGGAGGAGCCCGCCAGCCTCTGGGACTGACTTCGCTCCAATCTCTCCACGATCAGATGCCCAGGAGGCACCCCATGCAAATCACTCAACTCGCCCGCACGTACCGCTATGACGGCATCGACCTGCCCGTGCCGCCTCATCTCGCGGACGATCGCCAAGCGCTGCGCGCCTATCACGCGACGCTTTATCCGCCGATCAATAACGCCGAGATTGTTGATGCCGGCGTATCGGACGGTGCCCATCTCATCGAATACCGGCGCACCGTCGGAACCAAGGGCTGACGATGGCGCGCGGCCCGACCGCGACCATTCCGGTCGCTCCCCGCAAGACACTCATGGAATGGATCGAGCTCGACGATGGCGACACGACCAGCTTCACCCCGCCTGCCTGCAGCCCTCAGGCCAAGGCTCTTCACGCCCGCATCACCTGCAACCCGGACGGCGGCAAAGGCGATGCCGCAGTTCGGCTCCCGCCGCCCGCAGGCCTCCGCCTCCCGCCGCTTGGCTGACCTCGCCGGGCGATCGGTCGCGATCTCAGGCGATGTCCCCGCCATCTTCGACGCGCCGCTCGCGGCCCATCACAAGCTGATCGGCCGCTGGGCGGCGAAGCGGGAGCAGGCGGGGCGGACCTACACCCGCGTGCAGGCCCGCCGGCATATCGAGCTGCTGTTCAATGCCGCTGTCCTCGAAATCCTCGATCCCATCGAACTGGCCGACTTTCGTGCGGCCGTCCTGCTCAGCGAGGAAAATGGGCCGCCGGCGATCGTCATTCTCTGCCAGAGCCTGGGACAGCTCGACCTCGGGTGGATCGAGACCAGCGAAGCTCCCATCCCTTGGCGCGCCGCCGCCTATCAGACGCTCGAGAAGACCTTGCGGCTCACGCTTCCGGTCTTCGGCTATGACGATCTCTTCGACGAAATCTCGATATATTACTGGGACGGCGAGACCGAGGACGAAGCGGCGCGCGAAGCCCTGATCCAATATCACGGCGCGGACGCCGAGGCTCTCGACGAACTCTCGATGCCATCGACGATGAACGCCAAGCGCCCGGAATGGATGCTCGCCGACAACGCAGCCCCGGCAACCGAGCTTCCCGCTGGCCTGCGCAAGGCGCTGCACAATCTCTGCCATGCCCATGGCGCCCTCAGGACGCTCGAGCCGGAACAGAGCGCCTGGCATTTCGAGTGGGAGCAAATCCAGGAATATGTTCCCGAGATGGAGGAATGCTCCAGACTGCCGGCAATGACGCTCGTGCCCTTCGATCAGTTTGCGCGCGAGCTCGATGACGTCGGGCGGCACGGCATGGAAATGGGCTTCATGGACATCGCCGGCATCTGCCCGCTGCCCGATGCGAGCCGGATCGACCACTGGTTCGCATCCTTGCACCTCGGCGCGCAATTCCTTCTCGCCGCCCAGGCCCTGATCCAACTCGATCCCGCGAAGATGTGAGGCCAACATGTCCGACCATACGACAGTCTTCGAAGACACCGGCGGGGGTTTGATACTCGCCGGTGCCATCCTGCTCTACCGGAACCAGGCTCCCCGCAGCCCCCGGCCCTATGGCACGCCGCGTGACGACGCGGCCGCCTTCGCGAGCATCCATGCGGTGGAGCATGACGAAGAGGGCAGGCCGACGATCGCTGCCGGCGCGCCGCTGACTCGCGCGCATCTGCGCCAGTGGAGCGAGGCGCTGGGGCGGACTGTCCGCCCGGAGATCCTGCCGGCCAACGTGCTGGTTGCGCATCCCGACCTCATCGCCTGGTGGGTTCCGGCGCAGGTGCGTCCCGCCCACTTCGCGCTCTCGTCACCGCCCGCCGGCCTCCAACGCCTGTCCGAACGAACGAGTGTGTCGGTTCCATACCCTGCGCACCTGTTCGTTGCGACCCGTTCCGGCCTTGGCGTCTATGCCCTGCCGGCAAGCCGGCGTCCCGACGCCGACACCCGGCTGCTCCACTCGCCCATCCTCAACGTCTACGTGAACGGGACGCTCTGCTGGGGCAATATCGACAAGCCCAAGGCGCTCACCACCGCTTCAATCCCCGACTATGAGCGCGCGGTGTTCGATAGCTGGTCGACGCACCCCAACCCGGGGCAGGAGCTCACCGTCTCGGGCAAGGGCGGCCTCGTCAGGCTCTGGGACGATCTGGCCGCGAGCGGGGCGCGCCGCTTTCCGGTCGGCCGTCTCAAGCCCTTCCATCCCAGCGGTCGGCAACCGCGCCGAACATCGAGGACGGCCGTGGCCGCCGCGATAACCGTCGGAAAACTCATTGCGGCAATCGCACGGTGATGGCCATGCTCACCGATAATCCGACAGCCGCCGCGCTGCTCGACGCCGTTCCCTGCTATCCGGTCCCGCTGCATGGGCGATCACCGGCGATCGACGCGCTTCGTGCCGCCCGCGGGGGCCATGGCCTCGCCATCGGGAAGGACGGGGTCATGCTCATCCTGCGCCGGCCATGGCTCGCGCTCGATGTTCCTCTCACACCGCGGATTGCCGCCCATCTACCCTATGGCAACGCCGGCGCACCCAAGGCCGACCTGCGCTGCGGGCTGATCCCGCGCGAACATCTCGATCAGATCCTCGATCATTTCCGCGCGGCTCTGCCCAATGAAGACGCCGCATTCATCCTCTGGAACGAAGTTACCTGCGAATTTGCAGTGCATCTGCCCGTCATCGACGAGGCAAGCCCATCGCGCCTCGTCTACCGCGCCCCGGTCCTAGATCCAGACTGGCACCTCGTCTGCGACATCCACAGTCATGGAGCCGGGCGCGCGTTTTTCAGCGCCACGGACGATGTCGATGACGCGCATACGACGAAGATCTCGCTCGTGTTCGGCAACCTCGACCGTCCTGAGGCTCCAACGACCGCTTCGCGCCTTTGCGCCGGCGGCATGTTTCTGCCGCTGCCGCGCAGCCCATTTTCCGGAGATGATCATGCAGCCTGACACAATGGAACGCCATTATCTGCCCGCCGGCTTCGACAACAGCACGATCAAAATCCTGCTTGTTGGGTGCGGCGGAAACGGTGCGCAGATGTTGATGGGCCTTGCCTCGCTCGACACCGCCTTGCGCGCGATCTCCTCGCGGTCGCTGCATGTCACCGTGGTCGACGACGACATCGTCACCGAAGCCAATCTCGGCCGCCAACCCTTCTATCGATGCGACCTCGGTGCTTCCAAAGCGCGCACGCTGACCGAACGCATCAACCTCGCGCACGGCCTTGCCTGGAAAGCGGTCCACGGTCGCGCGCCTCAAGCGGCCAGCGTCGAAGGCGCCGATATGCTCATCAGCTGCGTCGACACCGCGTCGGCCCGACGCGCGCTCGGCGCGGCGATGGGGGAGGGAAGGGGCATACCTGTCTATTGGCTCGATCTCGGCAATGCCGCGCGCGACGGACAATATCTGATTGGCTGCCCGAGCCGCGCGGGCAGGGCGGATAACCGGCGCCTTCCGACCGTACTTGAGTATTTTCCAGAACTCGCCGACGACAGCGTGCCTGACGACGATGCCCCATCCTGCTCGGTCGCCGAGGCGCTTGAGCGCCAATCCCTCTTCGTCAATCGTGTCGTTGCGAGCCACGCCCTCGCGCTGCTGTTCGATCTTCTCGGGCGCGGCTCCATCGGCCACGCCGGCGCATTCATCAACCTTGTCAGTGGTCAGGCCGTTCCGATCCCGCTGCCGCGCGACGACTGAAACAGCGCCCAAGACCAACCGTATCGTGCCGGCTCACCGCCCCCTTGTCACAAAACGCTCGCGTGCATCCGCACCGACGAGCGCCCAGCCCGCCTGACATATTGCTCGCCAGCCACAGCCGAACTCGAGACGTTGAGGAGCTTCATCAATGACCCATGTATCCGACAACCCCATCATTGCTGCCATCGATTGCTCCATTGTCGAGGAGCAACAAGATAGTTGCAGACTTAACTGGACTTTGGATGTCTACTTCACCAGCGGCGGCTGTGCGCGTCAGATCCGTTCGGATGCGCAGTACAACCTGTCTGACCGCAGCGGAATTCAACACTTCATAAATCCCAAATACGTCGAACGTGTCGAAGTTCAGTGGAACTGACCGACCAGTTCGTGACGGCAGGCGTTGGGCCACAAAAAGGGGAGCGGGGTAGGCGACGGCGATCCGGAGAAGATCGCCACGCTCATGGTCTGGATCAGCGCTGCTTGCGGTTGGTCGGAGCTACCGGCGTGACCGAGCAGTCCCCCGCTCGGGGAGCACAGCTGCCTGAACCGTCGGTCAGGACAGCAAAGACCGCAGCTCAGCCCGGTCGATGGGTTCGCGCAGCCACGGATCATCAAGGCTGATGGGTGGGTTTTTCCCGTCCAGCGCAAGGAGTTTCCCGACATCGAAATCGAGCAACTCCATGTCGATCGATGGTCCGGTCTCCCCGATTTGGAAAACCCACGATAGGGAGCCGCCTGCGCACCATCTCCCGAGCCGCGCAGCCAGATCTTCCGAGCCCCGGCCGATCACGACGCGCAGCGCATCGAGGGAACGCTTCTCGGCCGGCAGGCGCATAACCTCTTCCAAGCTTTCATCGACGACTCGTTCCACGGCTGCCGAATGAGATTGGCCCGGCACACTGACGAGCTCGAGGATCAACCGCCGGAGCTTCTCAATATGCGCGGGATCTGCGTCCGTTCGACGAAACAGCACAAACGGGCTCGCCTGCGCGCCACCGGCATGTTGCTCACTATCGTCGTCGGCCATCACGCCCTCCAGGTTTCGCCGTCGAGCGCGCACTGCGCCGATAGAGTGGCGCGCAGAGCCTGATCCCCGGCGCTCGGCTATGTCTATCATCATATTTGATCCTGCCGGCTACCCCCAAAACTCACATCCTTCGCGTCTCAGCGGCCGACACCGCCTCTCAATCGCCGGTCACCCTCACCGCGAGGGAGTCTTTGGCACCGCTCGACCCCCCTCCGCACCGGGACGATCAACCGACGAGCGATGTTCCCCAGGCCCTTCGGGCCTCGAAAGGGAAGGGGGAGGGGTGTCGGCGATCCAATGGAGATTGCCGTCATGCTCACCACCCGCAGCCAGCGCTGGCGCGAACGACGCGCCCGTTTCGTCGATGACCTAACGGTCATCAATCCGCACGACTTCGCCGTCGACCAGCTCGATCCGTCGCCAGCGCGCCGCTTCGTTGCCGCGCACCATTATCTGCCGAACTATCCCGCCGCCCAGGTCGCGGTCGGTCTGTTCGGAAAGCAGGCCGCCCTGGTCGGCGTCGCGGTGTTCGCCATGCCGTCGACCGGCAGTGTCATCACACGGCATACCGGCTTCGCCAACCCGGCCCGGGGCACGACGCTCGCACGCTTTTTTCTGTTTCCGGAAATTCCTGGCAACGGCGAAACCTGGTTCCTCTCGCGAGCGCTCCGCGTGCTGCGGCGCGAGCGGCCCGGCATCGACGCCGTCGTCTCCTATTCGGACCCGCAGGCAGGCCATATCGGTCAATGCTATGCCGCGTTGAGCGGCGCCTATCGCGGCAGGACCAAGCCGCGCACCGCCTATCGCATCGATGGCGTGCCGGTCTCTGGGCGAAGCTTGTCCAAAATCCGCCTAGGCGAACGGGGCGCAGCCGGCGCGATCGACCAGCTCGTGCGCCTCGGCGCGCCAAGACCGGAAATTACCGAGGAACCCGGCACCTGGCTCGCTCGGCTGCGGCGCGACCGCATCCTGGTCGCCGAACAAACACTCGGCCTATACGCCTATTGCTTCGAGCTTACCCCCGCGGCGCGGCGGCAGGGCCGAGCGCTCCCGCGCAAGCCCTATCCGAAGCAACTCCCGCCTGCGCATCCGGAATTTCCGTTCATGGATGCCGCCTGACGCCACACGTGGTCGCGCAAGGGAACCTCGCCATGACTGACAACTTCGATCCCGCGGATGCGGGATGTTGGATCGCGCGCGGCCGCCAGCCGCACCACGCCGCGGCTTTGGCCGAAGCGTGGAACTGCTTCCCCGATCTGCCGAACGATGCGCCTCTGGACGCGCGGATGACCCGCACCCGCGAGCGCGTGGCGATGTTGCGTCCGCTCCATGACGCGATGACTCGTGAAACCGAGGCGGAACGTCAACGCACCAATTTCGCCTTCGCCGAGCGCCAGGTCGCCGACGGGACCGACGATGGGCGCTATGCCGTCATTCTGCGCGCCCGCGACGCCCATGGCTATGAATGGAACGCCGCCGTCACCTATGCCGAGGGCCATCATGCCGCTCGGGCCGGCTGGGATTCGCGGTTCAAAGGATCCGAGCGAGCCTCCGATATCGATCGACGTCGGCACGCCTATGACCACGGCTTCCGCGATGGCGGCGGCCAACCGGACGACATTTTCGACGCTGCACGGAGAGCCTTCGTGGCCACGTCGTCGAAGCCCGTGCACGCGGATAGCCCGCGAGCCGCACGACCGCTTCCGAGCCAATGGCCAATGCCGACCGACGTCCCGCCTCCCGCTTCATGGCACAGGCGCCTGATTCTGCTCGGCGCGTCCGAATGCGCGAGCGGCACGCTCGGTATCCTCTCCATGCTGCGCGAACGGCCCGGACACGATGCCGCGACGCTCTATGTGATCAGCGCCGCGAATGGCCTGCGATCGCTATCGACGCCGGCGCACGAAGCGCCTGACGATGGAGCTGATCTCCGTGAACGGCTGCACGCGGGGGACTACAGCGATATTCTGGTCGCTGCCGACGACGCGGAAATTGCGCGCATCGATGCCGATGCGGGTCTCCTGCCGCTGGTCCGAACGATGGAGCGGACACGCAATTCGGTGCTCCAGCAGCGCGCACAGTTCCGCCTCTGGCTTGCTCGCGGCCGCGCTCCAGGCGAGCAGTTCGCCGCCGGCCATATCCGCTGGAGCAAGATGGCCGCCGGGCTGTCGGGACGCCTCGGCGATTTCACCGCCCGCTACGCGGGTCCGGCAGGCTCCCGCGGTCACCGCATTGTCGTCGATGATGCAAGCGGCGGGCCCGCGTTCGGTTACCGCACCGCGCTCGGCCAGCGGCTCCATCCCGAGATCGTCATCGGCAACAAGCGCCATGCTCGAACCGCGATGGCCGATTTGCTCCGCCAATACGCCGCCTCGCTTCGCCTGGGCTGAGCGGATGCCCGGCGCCCGGTTCGCCCCCAGGACCTGAATCCCAGCGGGGCTGCCGCGCCCTCGCGCCCATCAAAAAGGAAGCATCCCATGCGAAACAGTGCATCCGCGCTGGCTCTCCAGCTGTGCCTCGACTTCGATCAGCCCGCCGCACCGGTCGAACCTCGCAGTTCCTCCAATAGCCCGGAACTTCCGCTACTTCCACCGCCCACGATAGTAGACCCGACACCAGCGTCCGCCGAACTGGTCGATTTTTGCTTCGCCGCGGGACGAAACCTCGCATCCTCGTGGAAGGAGAGGGCGCACGACAATATCGAGGCGATCAGGCTCCTGAACCTCCTCGATCGCGAGCAGCGCCCGGCGACAGCCGCCGAGCAAGCGCTCATTGCGAAGTTCATCGGCTTCGGGGCGTCCGAGCTTGCCAACAACATCTTCGCGCGACGCGGGAACGAATATCGTGAGGGCTGGGAAGAACTGGGGCAGGGCCTGGTCGCCGAAACGGCCGCTGCTGAACTCCAGTCGCTGATGCGGGCAACACAATATGCCCACTACACACCCGAATACATCATCCGCGCCATGTGGGAGGCCGCCCGCATCCTCGGCTTCGACGGTGGCCAGGTTCTTGAGCCGGGCTGCGGCAGCGGCCTCTTCATGGGGTTGCGACCAGACTATCTGGCGAGCGACACGCTGTTCGTCGGCATCGAGAACGACCCTGTCACCGCTCGCGTCGCCAAAGCCCTTTATCCCAACCAGCTCATTCGCTGCCTCGACTTCGACAAGGCATCGCTGCCGCGCGACTTCGACCTGGCAATCGGCAATCCACCGTTCTCGAACCTCACCATCCACGACAAGACCGCGCTTGGCCGGCTCGGCTTGTCGCTTCACGACTTCTTCATCGCAAAGTCGATCGACCAGCTTCGGCCCGGCGGCATCGCCCTGTTCGTGACATCACGATACTCGCTGGACAAGAGTGATCCCAAAGCCCGCCTCCATATCGACAGCATCGCCGATTTCCTCGGCGCCGTCCGCCTTCCCAGCAAGGCGATGAAGGAAGAGGCGGGCACCGATGTCGTCGTCGATATCCTTCTCTTCCAGAAGCGCGCGCCCGGGGCTCTCTGGCGAACGTCCAACTGGATCGACCTGGCCGACGTCCCCGATAGCGACGAAGGCTTCGGGCCGCTGCGGATCAACAGCTACTTCCTCGACAACCCCGATCATGTGCTGGGCACGCATGAATGGCGAAGTGGGCAGTTCGGCATGGAATATTCCTGCGCCGCAGCGCCGGACATCGACCTTCCCACGATGCTCGTGGCCACCTTGTCGGCGATCGCATCCAAACACGCAGGCGTTTTTCGCGCGGCCGAGCGCACGACACCCCTGCGCGAACGGATCGACGTCACCCAGAACCACGATATCGGCACCGCTGCCGACGAGGCCGCATTCAAGGAAGGCAGCTATCTCGTATCGGACGGCATCCTGCACCAGATCGTGGGCGGTGCCGCGACAAGGGTCGGGGTGAAATCGGGCAGGGGAGGGGCCGGCCTCTTTCCCAAGCACGCCAATATCATCAAAGCGCTCATTCCGATCCGCGATACGGTTCGCGCGATCCTGCGCGCGCAGCTCAATGACCAGCCCTATGCCGGGCTCCAAGAGAAGCTGCTCACCCACTACAAGCAGTTCACCAATAAGCACGGGCCGATCAACCGGACCGTCACCAGCATCCGCACCGATCCGGAAACCGCCGCCGAAAAGGAGTTTCAGCGCCGCCCGAACCTTCAGCCGTTCCTCGACGATCCCGACGTCTGGCTGGTTGCCTCGATCGAGAATTACGACGAGCAGAACGATGCCGGCTCGCCCGGCCCGATCTTCACCGAGCGCGTCGTCAAGCCGCCGGTTACACAAGAAATTCACTCGGCGCAGGATGCGCTGGCGCTCTCGCTGCATGAGCGCGGCCGCGTCGACATCGCCCTGATTGCCAGCCTGCTCGGCGTGACCGAGGCGGAGGCGATCGCCGATCTTGCCGACGATATCTATCTCGACCCCATCCGCAGCACACCGAATTTCGACAACTGGGTGCCCGCCGACGAGGCCCTTTCGGGTCCTGTCCGAACCAAGCTCGCCTTGGCGCGCGATAAGGCCGAAGCCGATACGCGCTTCAATGCGACCGCGACCGCGCTCGAGGCGGTCCAGCCGGTCGATCTCAGGCCGAGCGAGATCACCGCGCGGCTAGGCGCGCCCTGGATTCCGACGGACGTCATCGAAGCATTCATCGCCGAGACCATGGAGGTCACCACCCGCATCTATCATACCGTGGAGCTGGCGAGTTGGACGGTCGACAAGATCCCGTTCCAAGGACACGTCAGTTCCACTTCGACCTGGGGCACGGCGCGCCGCGGCGCCGCAGACTTGCTCGAAGACGCCCTCAACTCCAGCATCCCCAAGATCTACGATGTCATCCACGAAGCGGACGGCTCGGAGCGCCGCGAACTCAACACGACCGACACCGAAGCGGCCAAAGAGAAGCTCGCAACCATCAAGTCGGCCTTCGAGACCTGGGTCTGGCAGGAGAGCGAGCGCGCCGACCGGCTCGTGCGCATCTATAACGATGCCTACAACAACCTCGTGCCCCGGTCCTTCAACGGCAAGCATCTACAACTGCCGGGCGCATCGACCACAATCCGGATGCGCGAGCATCAGAAGCGCGTCATCTGGCGGATCGTGTCCGCGGGCTCGACCTATGTCGCCCATTCGGTCGGTGCCGGAAAAACCTTCAGCCTTTGCGCTGCCGTGATGGAGCAGCGCCGTCTCGGCCTTGCCAACAAGCCGATGATCGCGGTGCCGAACCATTGCCTCGCCCAGATCGCGCGCGAATTTCTCATGCTCTACCCGACCGCGCAGATCCTTGTCGCGGACGATACCAACTTCGTGCGCGAGAAGCGTCAGCGGTTCCTCGCGCGCGCAACGACCGGCAGCTGGGACGCGATCATCATCACCCATGACGCGTTCAAGTTCATCCCGACCCCGACGGCGTTCGAGCGCGGAATCATCGAAGACCAGATGGCCAGCTACGAAACGCTGATCTCGAACATCGACGGCGACGACCGCGTCTCGCGCAAGCGTGTCGAGCGGCTGAAGGAAGGGCTGAAGCGGAGGCTCGAGAACCTGCAATCGCGCAAAGACGACCTCGTCCATATCGGCGAGATCGGTATCGACCAGATACTTGTCGACGAAGCCCAGCAGTTCCGCAAACTCACTTTCTCGACCAATCTCGGCGACCTCAAAGGCATCGATCCGTCGGGTTCCCAGCGCGCCTGGGACCTGTTCGTGAAGAGCCGCTATCTCGCCGGCATCAATCCCGGACGCGAGCTTATCCTTTCGTCGGGCACGCCCATCACCAACACCCTGGGCGAGATGTACACGTTGCAACGCTACCTGCAGCATGACGAACTCTACGCAAAGGGCCTGCACGAGTTCGACGCCTGGGCATCCAACTTCGGCGATACGCGGACCGAACTCGAACTACAGCCGAGCGGCAGCTACAAGCCGGTGACGCGCTTCTCCGAATTCGTGAACGTCGCCGACCTGATGGCGATGTACCGCACCGTTGCCGACGTCGTGCTGAAGGACGACTTGCGTCAATATGTCCGGTTGCCGACCATCAAGGGCGGAAAGCGGCAGATCGTCGTCGCTAAGTCGGGCGCGCCCTTCAAAGCCTATCAGAAGACGCTCGCCCAGCGCATCAAGGCGATCGAGAGCCGCAGCGGACGCCCGCAAAAGGGCGACGACATCCTCCTCTCGGTGATCACCGACGGCAGGCACTCCGCGATCGATCTGCGCTTCGTCGATCCGATGATGGGCAACGAGGAGGGCAACAAGCTCAATCTCCTGATTGAGAACGCCTTCCGCATCTGGGCAGAGACGCGCGACTACCGATACACGAACCCGGAGACCGGGAGACCCTATCCGCTTCCCGGCGCCGTGCAGATGATCTTCTCCGATCTCGGCACCGAGGCCGCACTCGAAACGCGGGGCTTCTCCGCCTACGTCTGGATCCGCGAAAGACTGATCGAGATGGGTGTTCCCGCCGACCAGATCGCGTTCATCCAGCACTATAAGAAGCACAGCGCGAAGCAGCGTCTGTTCAATGACCTCAATCAGGGGCGCAAGAGCTTCGCTGTCGGCTCGACCGCCATGATGGGCACGGGGGCCAACGCGCAGCAGCGCCTGATCGCCATGCATCATCTCGATGTCCCCTGGCTGCCTTCCGATATCGAGCAGCGCGAAGGGCGCATCGAACGTCAGGGCAACCAGAACAACGAAATCGAACTTTACGGCTACGCCACCAGCGGCTCGATGGATGCGACCAACTGGCAGATGCTCGAGCGCAAGGCGCGCTTTATCAATATGGCCATGTCCGGCGACCGCTCCATCCGGCGGATTGAGGACGTCGGCTCCAACGTCAATCAGTTCGCCTTGGCCAAGGCACTCGCATCGGGTGACGAACGCCTGATGAAGAAAGCTGGCCTAGATGCCGAGGTTGCAAGGCTCCAGCGCCTTCGCGACGCCCACACCGACGATCAGTATAATATCCGCAGGACGATCAGGCGAACGTCGGAGGCAATCGAGAGCTGCCACAGGCAGATTACCTGGCTGGAATCCGACATAGCTCGGCGTATTTCCTCGCACGGCGATGAGGTGATGTTCAATTCGGGGAGCGCGATCATCACCGATCGCAAAGCCGTCGGCGAACGCATCCTCCGACAGGCCGAACAGATACGCGCGCGCGGGACGCCGGCTCGCCTGTTGCTCGGCAGCTTCAACGGCATCGACCTCGAACTCTCGGGCCACGACGGAAGGGATGACGAAGGCGACCGCTGCATCTCGACCATCATCACCATGCTTCACAATGGCGAAAACCGCGAGTTCAGAATTACCGAGAAGACGCGAGGGAGCACTGTGGTCGGTCGGGTCGAGACCTCCATTCGCAATCTCGACACTGATCTCGCCAACGTCAGGGCCGATCTGGAAGCCAATGAACGACGCCTCCCGGCCTTCGAAGCGCGTCTCGGGCAAGAATTCCCCGACGCGGCAACCCTTGAAGACAAGCTCCGGGAACTCGCCGAACTCGACGCCGAGTTGGCGATGACCAAGGGCGAATTCGAAGCGGGAAACGACCAGGAAGCGCCCTTGGCCGAGCGTGAAAGCAACGAAGGCAAGCTGTTGCCGCAAGCGGCTTAATCGGCCTCAGAAGCGCTCTCCCCATATCGAGACCCGGCCGAGAAGACGCTTCGGCGTTCCTAGCCCTGGCCGAGCTTCGGGCCTTGGCCTGAACAAATTCTCACCTGTCCGCAGCCAGGCGGCCGCTGAGGCCATCAAACCATCAGGCGCTGCTCTTTCCGCTCTTTCCGCGGCAGCCGACCGTGCGCCAGGCCCGGTCGGGCCACGAAAAGGGGAGGGGGAGGGATGCGGCGATCCCGGGGAGATCGTCACCATGCTCACCCCCAGCCAGCGCTGGCGCGGCCAATCACCCAGGTCATCGCGATCCATCGCGCCCCACACCTGCTCGCAGAAAGGAGCTACCCCCATGAGAAACAAGCCACCCGAGACCACCCATTGGCCATCGGAACTCAGCCTGACCGCCGACGGGGATGGATGGAATATCTTCGAGGTAGCCAGCTCGATCCTGAACAAGGAGGGCGACCGCCCCTTTCAGCTGCAGAAAATCGACAATGCGGGCGGCATCGGTCGAAGCCCATTCGATGCGTCGTCTTTCGAAACCGACCAGGACGCGCAGCTCCATGTGCTCAAGCGGGCGGGACAAGGTTACGCTCTGCACAAGCTCGCCCTCGAATTCCTGCGCCGCGAAAGCCCGCGCGAATATGAGGAAATCATCGCCCTTCGAACTTGCAGCTGACCCGCGAGTTCAGCGGTCTCCAATCATCCCTTCATCGCCGACCATCGCTCCGCCAATTGGAGCGATGCGAGCATGTCCGCCGGGAGTCCCAGCCATGCCCGAACATCCGCGATTCCGGAAAATACTCGACCGCGTCGCCATCCGCGACGAAATCCACGAGCTGCTCAAGGCCCCGCCCGATTGCTCGACGGAAGACCTCGCATCCGGCAGAGCCTATGCCGGGCGCTGGTTCGAGCTTCCGCAAGCCGAACATGATGCGATGCTCGACCTCATGCCGCCGGCATATATGCAGCCGGGCATGTTCGTCATGTCCGAACCCAAGGCCGGTTCGATCGCCTCCGTCCTCTTCGAAATCGTCGTTCGCGGCACGCGCCGATGTTTTCACGGATACTGCGACCTGAGCATTCACGGCAGCACAGAAGCGATGCGTGCCGCGATCGTCGAGCAAGAGCATGCCCCGATCGGGATTTTGACGCGCGACGCGAAGCTGGAGGCGATCTGGGAACGAACACATCCCGACTATCGCGGTATTGCCGGGGAGGCGAACCCCGATGCTTGGCCGAGGGAACAGCGCGGCAAACGCACGATCCTGGTTCATCAGCGAGGCGCCGGCACCGTCCTCAAGCTTCTCGATGACCTGACCGACGAGGAGATCGACGCCAAACTCCCGCTCATCGTGAACATCATCAACCCTGCCTGACCTCGTCCGGTCCGCAGCCCGGATCGCACCCCACTGCTGCGATCGCAAAGCGGCACCCCCTTTCGCCAACCTCCGAACGACAGACCTGCCCACCGGCAGCGGGCGCGCTCTTGCTCGACTGCCTTCCAAGAAAGGCTCTCCCCACATGCCTGTTCCAACGATCTCACCGCACCCGAATATCGACGAGGGATACCGCCTCATTCCCCATCTGCCCGATCTCGTCGTCATGCTCAGCGAGGCGGAATATGATGCCGCTACCATTTTCTCATTCGATCCCGACGCGCAGCTCGCCGCGGGGGCCCTGGCCGTGCCCCCAGTGGGGGCCTCACCACTGCCGAGATACCGCACTATCGGCTCCCGGGCACACATCTCGAACTGACCGCCTGGAGCCGGCTCGCGCGCGCCTGCCTTTCTGGCGCGGACGCCCTCGACGACACCACATGCCTGGCCGCGTTCCTCGCCGCGCGCGCCGATACGAGCGGGAGGCATGCATGACGACACAGCTTGGCTCGATCGCCGCGATGATCTGCGAACTGATCGAAACACACATGCTCGCGTGCGAGTCCGGCCCCGGCCAGCCACACGATCGACCCCCGCATATCACCTCCGAACAGCATGGGACGCGAGCCGACATCGAGCGGCTCTCCTGTGCCGGAGACGATGACGGCTACGAGATCCTCCTGACCCTCGACGATGGTTCATCGTTTCGGGTGCGAGTGGAGGAGACCGCGCGATGAGACCCCGCCATGTTCACATCTACGCCACCGTTTGCGTCCAGATCGCCGTTGATGCCGAAGATCATCGGGATGCGATGAAGAAGGCCGATGGCGTGCTCTTCGAGAATGGCTTCGCTGTTCGCCTGATTCCCAACTCGGACGCCGTGATGGGCGCCGACTATGCCAAAGAGGTAATCGGTTATCTGGTCGACGAGGCCGACGATCCCGAATTTAGCCACTGGTGCAGCTATGACGCGAACCATAAGGCTGAGGGTCGCACGACCCACTTCTCCCTCATGCAAGAGCGTGACCGGCTGTCAGCCATCGTGGAGGCCGCATGCCATGCACGCGATGGAGCCGGCATCGTCGGCGTATCGCCCGCCGAAGCGATCACGATGCTCGATGAGGACAATAAGCGGTTGCTGGACGAGAATGCGCGATCGCGGACACCCGCAACATGAGCGCGCGGTCCACGCGCGCCGAGGTCCGCAATCCGATCCTCACTTTGCCGTCGATCCGCGCCATGCAGGCACTCGATCCGAACAGCCGGGCGGTTCTGGCCGTCCTGCTATACGACTTGCAACGCGATGCGCGCGCACGAGCCGAGAAATCCTGGGACACGCGCAAACCGCCGCTGGCTGCCTATTGGGCGGCCGTCGCTGTCTATGCTGGCCATATCGCCAGATGTCTAAGACCGAACCGGCGAAGCAGGACAAAGCTCCCGATGATCATCAAGCAGTGTGGCCATCCCGACCTCTCCGCGAGGGACTGGGCAGACGCCTCGCGGCGCTACTCATCGCGGCGAGAGGCGTCAGGTCTTGGCGCCAGTGGATTTCCCGAAGCCGCAATTCACCTGGACGACGTGCCGGTCGCCCGCATCAGCTACAATGGCCGCATCTGGCCACTCGGCTCGTGGGGTCCGGACACGCAGCCCATCTATGACAATCGCGTATCGCCGTCCGAGCACCACCCCGCCAATCGCGGCGTCGTGGAGGCCAGATTGCACCCACACATGCAGCAGCGCTGATCCTCCCACCTCTTTGCGCAGGATCCTCTCCTCGCCCTCGTCAGGGCGCAAAGCGCCCGCGCATATTCGAGAGGGGAGGGGGTGAGGGATTGGCGGTCGCAATGACGCGACCGGCAAGGAGTTTCCCATGAACTGGACCAGCATCAGCATCGGACCCGTCCCGCACGAAGAGAATTGCGCGCAGTTGGGGCAAACGCCCGACTTCGACCGGATCGCACGGCTAGAGTGTGCAATCCATCGCGCCGCGCTTGTCGCGATGTTCGGACCACCGCCCGATAGCGTCGCGATCAAGGTGCGATCCAATCCGCACGACTTCGGCTGCTACTACGACCTTGAAGCCCGCTTCGATCCCGCCAACCCGGAGGCCACCGCCTATGTCCTGCGTCTCGAAGACGAAGGGCCTGGGCGCTGGCACGAGGCAGGGTTCACCGAACCGTTCGTCTATGGCGACCGCAGCTCAATCGTCCACACGGTGCATTCGTCGATCGCAGCCGCGATCCGCGCAGCAATTCTCACGCTCGGGCAATTTCCGGACACGGAATGCCACGCCGCCATGCGCGCGAACCTGCTCGCCGCCTTCCCCGCCGAGGCCGCCAACCTCCCGGCTTGATCCACGACCCCATCCGAATGGAGCACTGTCATGACCCAGCTCACATCCACGCGCCATCTCGCCCTTCTTGCCCGCGTCGTCACGGCCCTCGAATCACCGGGCGATCTCGACAACCAGACGCGCCATGCCCTCATCGACGAAATCGACGCCGCCGCGGAGCACTTCATGGCCTGGCCGGTCCCCTGGTCGATCGACGTTCATTTCGCGTCGATCGACCACTGCGACGGCGTGGACTACTTTCTTGCACCGAGCCGCCCCTCGCTCACGGGCCAGTTGGCCGAATTCTGCCGCGAGCATTGGCCGGAGATCAACCACCAGCAGGATCACGCCTCGCTCGACGACGAGACCGTCGTCCGCGAATATTTCAACCGCCACCCCGACACGTATCTCTCGACGCAGGTGGAACCGCTCGCCCCCGAGCGACTGGCTGATCGGGCATTGCTGATGGCCGGACGGGTCTTGCCCTTGAGCAACCGCCACCTCAGCCCGGGCACCTGCCACAATCTTCTCGAATGGACCGAAACAGATGCGCAAGCCCGTCCGCTGATGGTGACGGACACGCCACTCGGCTGGTTCGTCCCGACCGCCCGGTCGTTCGTTTCCGGCGACCTGCCCGACGATCTTGATGCAGTCCTGCGCTTCGCCCGCGAGCACGACGCAGCCTATCTGCTCCCCGGACCTGATGGCGACATCACCGACGCACTGCCGGTCTTCTACTAGCCGACAACATGGTGACGAGCTTGCCCGATTGCGCCCCCCGCCCTCACGGGCGGGCGGTCCAGTCGCTGCCCGCGCGCCCGACAGAAGAGGGGGGAGTGGCGTTGTGACGCGCTTCACCGTTGATCAGCAGGATAACAGCCATGATGCTTCCAACTTCCGTCCGTCCCTCCGTCAGCCCTGATGCGATCCAACGTGTGGGCCGGCTTTTCAACGGCTCTATCGACGACATTCTCAACGAGCTTGTGCAAAATGCCCGCCGGGCCGGCGCAACCTGCGTCTTTCTCGAGAACCGGGATCGCGCTGGCCAGCCCGTGCTTGCCGTGCGCGACGATGGATGCGGCATCGACGATCCCGGGACCCTCGTGACGCTCGGGCGGTCCGGCTGGTCGAGCGAGATCGCCGCCCGCGAGGATCCGGCGGGCATGGGCGTTTTCTCGCTTGCCGGTCACCATGTCGAAATCCGATCCTATTCCCACGGCGCCGACGCAGGCTGGCGATTGACCATTCCCGCCGATGCCTGGGAGGGAAGGCGCGCGCTGTCCGTCGAGCCGTTCGCTATTGATCGCGGGACCGAGATTCTGATCGATCTGCCGGACGCATGGAACAAGAGTCTCCTGCCTGTCGCGCGCAACGTCGCGCGATTCTATCCCCTGCCGTTGCATCTGGACGGCGAAGAGCTGAGCCGCGTCAACTGGCTTGCGGACGCCATATATGTCGAGGAATGGCAGGGCGTCCGCATCGGCATCGTCGAGGGGGGCTTCCACCGTCAAGTGAGCCGCACGATCAACTTCCACGGACTGACCGTTCCTTGCGTCCTCGCGCGGGTCGCGGAAGCCGACGGCAACCGCAGCTGGGAAGCACTGGTCGACATCGTCGATGCGCCGCAACTTCAGCTCGTGCTCCCGGCGCGCAAGGAGATGGTCCAGAACAGCGCGCTGGACGCGCTCAAACTGGCCTGCCGCCACGTCATCTTCCGGGCGATCGCCGCGAGCGGACCGCACACCCTCGCATTTTCCGACTGGGCCGAAGCGCGGGATGCAGGGATCGCGCTACCGGCGGCGGAGGCCCGTCTTACCGCCTGGACACCAGCGACGGCGGATCCCGATACGGGCAGGGGCACGCACATCATCGCGCAGGCATCCAACGCAATCCTCATGCCCGACTTTCGTCCTGCGATCGCACCCTGCGCGGACCGGGCGTTTCAAGCGGACGGGCGATTTGCCGGCCGTCTCGCCGATGAGAAACCCGCCTTCGAGGGGTATGATTGGTATGACGCCCTGCCGCGCGTCGCCGATCTCTCCTTTCGCCTTACGCGTGGCGATGAAGTTGCACTGCTGTCCCTCCATGCGGGGCCCGAGATGGATGAGGGCCAGGTCGACTCTATCCAGCTCGCCGTCACGTTGCACGAAGATGGCCGCGAGCATGTCGTCACAATCCCCGCCGATGTCGCGATCCACTATGACGCCTGGGAGCAATATGACTTCGAGGAAGCCGACATCTATGTATCGGCGAGTTCGCAGATCACGCCCGACGATCTTGCCGATCTCCTCACCGACTGCTGCTTCTGCTCTTCGGACGATCGCAACCTCGATAGCTGGCAGACCCAGTTCGATCGGTTTCGCGTCGATGCGCTCGAACAAGCGACCCGCTTCCTGCTCGGCGACGACGAAGCCGTGCTCGCGAGGCTGCGTTGCGTTCTCGCCGACAACGTCGCGTGGATCGTTCCAGACGGCCGCGCCGTCTCGGTCCAACTGCGCCGGAACGAGATCGAGGTCCAGTTCGTGCCGGAACCCGCGGACTGATTCCGCCCTCTTCAGCACTCATCCACCCCAGCGAACTTCGACCGCCTGCCGATGGAGACCATCATGGCCAACCACTTCACCAAAGCTTGTTTCACATTCCGCTGCACCGAGGCCGAACTGTCCCTGTTGCGGGAAGCCTTCGAAGCGAGCGACGATCTATACCTCTATCGCATCCCACCCAGGGAACCCTCTGCCGCGTTTCTTGCTGCCTTTCCTCCGACGGAGCGCGATCTGTGGAGCGGCTTTCGCGCCACCTTCGCCGACCCACGCTTCCCGGCCTCGGGCGCCCACCTAATCACCGACCAGCCCGATGAATCAGGCTTCTGCAACGCGCGGATCGCCGGACTTTCGAACTTCCAGCCCGATGCGGTCGCAAATCTCATCCAGCGCTGCTGCATTGCGTCGCTCGCCTCCCACCCTATTGGCTTCGCGTGGGCGACGCTTTGCGATCGGGCGCGCGACGGCGCGTTCGGCGGCGGATGGTGCCTCATCCATGCAAACATGATCGAGATCGAAACGACCGATCAGCTGCTCGACGAGGCGCTGAGCTGCGCCGCCTGAGCGCGCCGCTCGGTTCAATCCACCAGACGATGAGGAGTTCGCCATGCTCTCCGACCACGAAATGATGCGTGCCATCCAGAACAATATCGACCGCGATGGCCAGCATCTCTTTGCAATCTTTCCCGACGACGAAAACCCGGGCTTTGCCTATACGATCGGCAACGCCAACCTCGGGCTGCCCGAACTGCTGATCGTCGGCAATTTCATGCCGCGCATCATGGGGCCGATCCTGAACGAACTCGGCCGGCGGATGCGCGCCGCGCGCGCGCCACTCGAAGGCGACGTCAGCCTCGGCGGGCGCTACCCTGTCCGCATTCGGCTGACGGGTCCGGCCGCCAAATGGCGCTATACCCTCCTCGCGAACCGCTATCTCGGTCACGAACGCTACACGGTCCTGCAAGTGTTGCTGTGCGATCTCGATGGCCGCTATCCGGGCGAGCCCGCTTGCGACCCCGTCTATGACGCGCCCCTCGTCTGACGAGGACTGATCTCCGATCCACATAACGTCCAGCCCGCCTCACGGCGGGCTACGGCATCGACGGCCGTGATGCCGAATAGGGGAGGGGGAGGGCATTTGCGGGACAGTGGAATGGTCCGCCGTCCGTCCGGAGATCGCACATGACCCTCCCAGCCTCCATACAGCCCTCGATCAGCCAAGCCCTGATCGGCAAGGTCACGCGCCTGTTCAACGGCACCGTCACCGACGTCCTCAACGAACTGTTCCAGAACGCGCGCCGCGCCGGAGCGACGCAGATTATCGTCGACACCGCCAGTCGCGGCGGAACCTATGTGCTCTCCATCCGCGACGACGGCGTCGGCATCGCCGATCCGGCATCCCTGCTCGCGCTCGGTGACTCCGGCTGGAACAGCGCCATCATGGCCCGCGAGGATCCGGCCGGCATGGGCGTGTTCAGCCTGGCCGGCCAGAATGTCGCCGTCCGCTCCTGCGCGCGCGGCAACAGTCGGGGCTGGCGCGTCGCAATCCCTGCCGATGCATGGGAGGGCGGCATCCCGCTCCCCGTCGAGGATGATGCGATCGCCTACGGCACCGAATTCGCCATCGAGCTGGACGACGACTGGCAGAACCAGCTGCTCGGCGCGGTCACGCGGGCAACGCGCTATTTTCCGCTGCCGGTTCGCTTCCGCGGTCAGATCATGGCATCGGAGGATTTCCTCGCCGAAGCTGACCATGTCGAGATCTGGAACGGTTGCCGCATCGGCATCTACCGGGGCGACCGCTCTACGTCGCGCTACACCACCGTGAATTTCCACGGCGTCTCGGTCCGATGCACGCTCCCCGATGTGCGCGAGGTTGACCATCCCGGCCACCACTGGACCGCGCGGGTCGACATCATCGACGCACCCAACCTCCAGCTGGTGCTGCCCGCGCGCAAGGAGATGGTGGAGAATTCCGCGCTGAAGGAATTGCGGGCAGCCGTCGAAGGCACACTCTACCGGGCGATCGCTCAGGAGAGCGAGCATCGCTTGCCGTTCAGGCATTGGCACCGGGCTAAGGAGATCGGCATCGATCTGCCGGAGGCCACGTCCTGGCTCTACGCGTGGGTCGCGCGCTCCGCCGAGCGCGAAAGCCCGATACGCGGCGAGCCAGTCTCCAACACACCCATGGGGATCATCGACGGATTCCCTTGCGACATCGAACGGGCGGCCGCGCAGGTTCTGCGAGCGGGCAGCGCCCTCGGCTTCCGTCCCGTGCGCCCGTTGCCCGCGTTCGAAGGCTATCGTTGGTATGATACCCTCCCGCGCGTCGCCGACGTCGTGTTCGACATCGTTCGCAATGGCGTATCGCGTCGCTTCGATGCCGACGGTTTCGATCCGCACGACTGGAAATCGGGGCGCGTGTCGACGATCACGATGAACGTCACCATCGACTGTCCGGACGAAGCCGCAGACGCCCTTGTCGTCCACAGCTTCCCGCTCGACATGTTGGTGCACTGCCAGGAGGACAATTATCCCGAAGAGGCGATGATCTTCGTGCGCGAGGACGCCGGCATCGCGCCGGACGCGCTTGTTTCCCTCCTCGAAGCATGCTGCTTCTCCTATCGCGGCGACGAAGACGGCTGGGACTGCGCCTACGAGGGTTTCATCTCGGAGGCCCGACATGTCGCCGCGAGACTCCTGCTGGGTGAGGAAGCGGCCTTGATCGAGCGCCTTCGAACAACAATTCGCGACGAGCTGCTCTGGATGATCCCGGCGGGCCGCCGTCTCGAACTCACCGCCACCTCCGGCGACATGACATTCGCTGTCGACGCGACTTCCTGACGCGCCCGGCTTCGCACCGTTTGCACGCTTCATTCTCCGCCAATATCAAGGAGCCTCACATGATATCCAGCGCATCGGCCACCATCCGGATCGGAGGCCAACTGCCCGCCGCGGTGCTGTCGGCGTTTGAAACCGCCGTCGCCAGCGACCGCGCCCGTCTCGATTGGGACGGCGAGCATTTCAGCGAGGAAGCCATGCGTGCCGGCCAGCCCCTCGACCTCTTCGCTCGCGAAGTCCCGGGCGGCCGGTTCGATGCCATCGAGTCATTCTGCGTTGCGCACACGCTCCCGTTCGCACGCTGATGCGAAGCATTTCCCACGGAATGGGATGCCGAGCGCGTCGTTTATGACGGGGAGGGCGCGCCGCTTCATTTCCTTGCGACCGACCGGAACGAGGTCGCCTTCACCCAAGCTGAAATCGAGCGGCACGGCGGTCTGGACACAGTGTCTAAGTTTCTGACAGCGGCCAACAAGCCGATTCCGCCCTTCCGGATCGTCCGCGCGCCGCCCGAGCATCCGATTGACTCGACCGATGACTTCGCCGACCTTCCCATAGCCATGAGCGTCGCCCCAATGATCCGTCCTGAAATCCGCGCTGCGGTAGACCGCCTGTTCGATCTCGCCCAGAGCGACACCGGGCAGGCCGGTCGGGTCGCCAACTTCCTTCTCGCCTGGCACAACGGCATGGACTGGGGTGGTTTCGACATTGCCGACCTGTTTGGGCTCGACCGTGCCATCGCAGCCGATATGGCGACAGTGTTTGCGTTCCTCGGCCAATATCCGAGCGGCATCTATCCCGATGCCTTCGTCGGAGAGGCGCAAATTATCGCCATCCTTCGGCGCTGGCGCAAATTCAGCGACGAGTGAAAGGAAGCACCGCAGCGTTCCGTAGTGCCATAGACTTCGGGCCTGCTGATGCAGAAAAGGGAGGTCTTGGCGTCTCCCTTCGGGACCGCGCTCTATTTCGCTAGGCGCCCACGACCGCTACGCGGCCGCACGCACCAAGCTCCACGGAACCTCGCGATGCGAGTTTCCGCCCTTCGGGTGACGATCGACTGACGTGCGAAGGCCAGAGGCCTTCGATCATGCAGGCGGTCCCCAGGGGACCGCGCGTCGTTCGTTGAGGCGGACCGCGTCGGGACGCCGCGGTCCGCATCGCCCTCCGACCAAGTCGATCATCGCACGCTGCGCCACCCTCGCCAGTGTCGCGGCGTATCGGGTGTGGGCCGGGAGCACAAGGGCTGCCTCCGGCCAAGCTACGGTAGAAAAAAATGGGCCTGACGACGGGATTTCTTGTCCCAAAGGTGTCGTCAGGCCCATTTTTTTCAACCTTCGCTAAAGGCCGCAGCGCGACGTCCCTTGTGCTCCCGGCCCACACCCGACACTTGCGCCCCAGGCGAAGGTGGCTCCGGGCGCGATGATCGACACGCCCCGCTTCGTCTTCGGGCGATCAATTGGGAATTGCTTCGCAATGCGTTTTTTTGTGGGTCGCTGGCGCTCCCGGTTCAGGCTCAGGTTCACCATGCACGATGAAAATCTGTCAAGAAAACAATGAGATAGACCGTATTTCGGGGCACTTGTATAAGGGGGATGCCGGAAGGGGAAGCGCCCCGGACGGCACCAAACCCCGGCGATGGAAGCGCCGGACAATCGGAGTATGAACCATGGCTAATATCGGTAACTTGAAGCGCAATGAACAGGGCGTCCACATCGGGCGGCTCATTCACCCTGACTTTTCCGTCTCCGTCTATCTGGCGGCGGTCCAGCGCACCAAGGAACGCTCGCCGGTCTGCGAAGTGATGGGCCTCAATCCTGCCCGCGATTGGGCGCGGCTCGGTGCCCTGTTCGAGCAGGTCGGCAAAGAAAACGGGACGGTCTTCTATCAAGGCTCGATCACCCCGCCGAACACGGGCGGCAAGCGTTACTATATCAAACTGTTCCGGCAGGATGATGGTAGTTTCAATGTCGCGGTTGACGAGCCGAACGCCCGCCGCGCGCCCGTTGGCAGCGCCAATATGGACGACAGCGACCGGAGCGAACCCGCCAGCGATGGCCTTGGCGAAAGCACTGCGCCGACCAATGGCCTCCCGCCCATTCCGGCCGATGCGCCCGCCGAGCTTGGCGGGATCGCCGACCCCGCCAAGGGGCGTGGCAAGCCGGGCAAGTCCAGCACGGAGGAACCGGCAGCCGTAGCTTAACAGGTTTGGGGCGGGGCGATGGAAGCGCCCCGCCCCTTTCCGTCCCTGCCAGACATTCGGAGTAGAACCCATGGCACGAACGAAACCACAGAGCTTTAGCAGCTTTACCGACTTCAAAGAAGTCTATGACTCGCTCACCAGCGCCGAGAACTTCGCGCCGAGCTTCACGGAAACCATCATCGAGTCCCGCCTTTCCATCGCGTCGGAACCGACCGAAGCGGAAATGCCCGACCCGGAACTGGCGCAAGGATGCGTCGAGGATATTATCGCCGCCATCTTCCGCCTCACCTATGATACGCGGCTGGAGGAATACGCCCAATCGCTCGCATGGGGTTTCGTCAATTCCTTCCATGTCGTCGCGGGGCGCATCGACCGCGCCGAAGATCGCGCCGCACAGGAGCTTGGCGAGCTTGCCCGCGCCTTCGATCCGAGCGAAGTCTATCAATCGCAGGTCGAGGAAAAGCAGCAGCTTTGCCAGTCGCTCGCAGAAGCGCGCGCGGCCATCCAAACGATGGGCAGTCATGCGGGCGAAGTCTATCGCGTCGAAACCGGACGACCCTTCAATACCACGCGCGGCAGCCGCACCAACGGCCCCCTTTCCGCATCGCAGATCGAGGCTATCGACTGGCTCAAAGCCCGCGAAGCCGAGCAGCATTTCGCCCACAACCCCAAGGGGGTTCACATCCTCGTTTCGGGCGGACCTTGGGAAGATGAGGATATGCTCTATCAGCGGCTTGACGACATCAAGGCGCGCTATCCCAACATGGTTCTAAAGACCGGCGCGAAGATTTCCGGCTTCGAGCAGATCGCCAGCAAATGGGCGGCGGAGAGGGGCGTTGACGTTGTCCTTTGGCGGCTCAACAAGAGCATGGGGCGGCGCGCAGGCTACTACCGCAACGAGCGTTGGGAACGTCTCGACCTTGCCGAAGCCCTCATTGGCGAGAACTCGCATATTCAGGTGGACCTGTCCCAGAAACTCCGCAGGAAGGGCGTGCCCCTCCACATCATGCGCCAGCGTGAGCAGAACGGCGGACGCGGCCCCCTCAAAGTGTCCGAACTTCGCGAAGAAGGGCGGCACTTCACCGACCGCGACCGCGAACCCCTTATCGTCCCCGACGAACCCCGCCGTTGGGCCTGATAGGCCCGCACCGCAGAGCGGCCAGCTAACGCTGGCCGCTCCCTCCGGCCAAGGAGACTACTGACATGATCGACTTCAAACGCCTCGCCAATGAAACCCCCGAAGAACGCGCCGCGCGCGCCGCCGAGCGCGAAGCCGAACGGCAGAAAGCCGAGATCGAGGCCGACGCCGCCCGCCGTGCCGAATGGTCGAAAAAGACAGTCATCGCGCAGCTCACCGAAGATGTCGAATGGCGCTCGACGCGAAGCGGCGACGACGTGGCAACGCTGCGTTGCTACGGAGGTGAGGGAGACTATACCGCAAGCTATTGGCTGCCTCCGCACAAGCCGGAGGTCCGCGAGGTGCTGGCGCGTTCCCTTCGCAAGGGCGTGACCGTCGTTCTCAAAGGATACTGGAAAACGCGCGAATGGGACGACCGCGACGGACAGCGCCGCGCCTCAAAGGAGTTTCAAGCGCAATTTATCGCGAGAGGCAGGGAAGCCCTCCCGGACTTCCCTTGATCGGCAGCGAGCGCCGCCGTTGGCGGCGCTCGCATCGCGCTTGCCCGCGCCGTCGCGCCCAGGATCGAGCGTGTTGAAATGAAGGGGCCGAGCGGCTTGCGCCGCTCGGCCCTTTTTTTGCGGGGGCCGCAGCGATCAGGCGAGCCGCCGCGCCGCTTCCGCTGCCCCAAGCGCCGCGATCCGCTGCGCGATCGGCGCGAACTCCGCGCGCGTCATGTCGGCCAGACCAGCCGCGACGATTACCGCGCCCAGCTCCTCGCCCACGCGCCGCGTAACCTCCCTTTCCCGCTCCTCCAGCTTCGCGCGTTCACTTGCCAGACGCGCCAGCGCTTGCGAATTGCTCGGTCCCTTTTTGGGCATGTTCGACTCCTTCTTGCATCGACCATTCCCGTTTGCCGACCGGCAGCATAGCGCCCCACCGCATCGGCGCAACGCGGCGCGCCCAGCGCGACCGCTTCGCACCGGGCCAACGGCCCGCACAGCGCCCCGCCGGAGGCGGCAACGCTCCCCCACCAGCCCGGAACGGGCACCCATCATGCACCACCCGCCGACTGAGCAGCTTTGGTACACCTTATGCACCAAGGTGCACGAGTTTTGGCTTGCTTTGCAAGCGCTTAGCGGGAGCGCCCGGTGCATCCCAACGGGATGCACGGTCAGGTCGAGGCAGGATCGGCGGATTTGCGCCATTTATGCGGGATGCATTGGGATGCGCGTTCCGGGATGCAATCCGATTGCCGCGGACGGCCGAAAACGCTAGGATGGCACCGTTCCTGAGACCCCATCAGCCCCAATCGCAAGGGGCTGATATGCGACCGACCTTCGTTCAAACCTCGCTCCGCCTAGAGCCGGAGCTGACCGGGCGCTTCGACCGCATCGCGGCCGAGGAAGGCATCACGCGCGCCGCTGCAATGCGCTTGGCGCTTCGGACCTATGCGGAAGCCGCCGAGCAGATCGGCTCGAGCCAGCGGCGCCTGGCTCACATCGCCGAATATATGCAGATGGCGATCGACGTGATCATCCGGGAGCAGTATCCCGAATATCGCGATCGCCTGGTCGAAGAAACGCCCCGTCGCGTGGAGCGCTATCATGGCGCGGCGTGACACCCGGTCCGACATCCGCAGCGACGGCCGGCCGATACCGCTGACGCACCATTCCGCTCGCGGCAAGGTACAGCGCAATTCCGGGAACTTCACCCGCGGATCCCAGCTCCTCACGCATGAAGTCCTGATGTTCCTGGCGGGCGCCAAGCTCCCCTTCATCGTCTGGGCATTCGTTCTCCTTGTTGCCTATTCGCTGATCCTCGCCATCATGCTCGATGAGCACGAAATCCAGCTCATAGTGATGAAGCTCTACTCGCTTCTCTGGGACTGGATGGACCTCGGTCCGATGAAGATCGTCAACCTCAGGCTGCCGGACGGCAGCGTCCGCCGCACCGTCATGGCGATGGTCCAAACTGTCCCCCATGTCGAAGCGGCGTGGGCCAAGGCGTTGAGGGGATTGCTCGGTGCCCTGCTGGTCGCGAGCTTCGCCGCGATCCCCTTGAGCATCTGGTTCGTCGATCTTTCCCGCAGGCGAGGCAAATCGATCCTTCAGGAACGCCATGAGCGCGGCGCGATGCTCGTCGATCGCGACCTCTTGCATGAGGAAGTGATCGAGCATAATCGCGCCCGGTTCGAGGCCGAGGCGCGCGATCTCTTCCCGGCACTGGCCCCGCGCCAGGTGCTCGCCCTTCCTTTTACAGCGCGCAAATCGGGGGGCATCCACCACCCCTATAGCCTCGCCGGCATCCCCTATCCGCATCGCCTTGAGCAGTCCCATACGATGCTCATAGGCACCACCGGATCGGGCAAGACAACCGAGCTCAGAAACCTCGTGCGGCAAATGCGCGAGCGTCAGGATCGGGCCGTCATCTTCGACCTGACCGGCGCCTATGTCGAGGCGTTCTACGATCCCGAACGAGACACCATTCTCAATGCGATGGACGCGCGCTGCCCGGCCTGGTCGATCTTCAACGACTGCTCGAGCTACAGCAACTTCACCTCCGCCGCCGCTGCGCTTATACCCTCCGACGGCGGCTCTTCCGAACCGTTCTGGGCGCTCGCCGCGCGCACCCTGTTCATCGAGATGTGCATCCGTCTTCAGGAGCGCGGGCAGACCAGCAATCTTGCGCTGTCCGAGAACCTGATGACCGCGGATCTCAAGCGCGTGCATCGCTTCCTCGCCAATACCATCGCCGACCCCCTGACCGCGCCCGAAGCCGCGCGCATGGCGGAGTCGATCCGTGCGGTCTTCAACACCAATGCGCAGGTGCTCCGGTTCCTGCCTGACCAGGGTCCGCCCTTCTCGATCCGCAGCTGGATCACCGCAGCCGACCCTCGCCCCGGCGCGATCCTGTTCGTCACGTCCGACTATGACGATCTCGAGATGAACAGGCCGCTCCTGACGCTATGGATGAACCTGGCCATCACCAGCCTCATGACGCTTTCGCGCACGCGCTCGCTTCGCACCTGGTTCATGTTCGACGAGGTCGGCGCTCTCCACCGTCTGCCAGCCATCGAGAAGGGCCTTCAGACGGCCCGCAACTTCGGGGGTGCGATGATCCTTGGGCTCCACAGTTTTCAGAAGCTGGTCGAGGTATATGGCGAGGAGGGCGCCCGCAACCTTGCCTCGCTTGCCCGAACCAAACTGATCCTCGCCACCAGTGAGTTCAAAACCGCGGAAGAATGCTCGCAATATATCGGCAACCGCGAGGTCCGTCAGATGGATGAGGCCTATAGCTACGGCTACAACAACACCCGTGACGCCTCGACGCTGACGCCGCGCAAGCAGGTAGAGCCGCTCGTCCTTCCCGACGACATCACGAACCTGCCGTCGATGACCGGCTATGTGAAGTTTCCGGACGGCTTCCCAGCTGCCAGGATCGAGCTCCAGTGGCGTGATTATCCGGCCGTGGCGGAGGGGTTCATCCTGCGTCCCAATATCGCGCCGGTAAGCTCACGCCGCGGCGAAGAGACATTCGCGAACCAAGGCGAAGCGGGGGGTAGGGACGGCGCGATTCAGATGGATGAGGCAACGGCCGAACCGGTCAACGTCGCCAGGGAACTGGCTGCGCGGATCCTGCTCACAGACCCGGATGAGGAAGGGAGGTCGGAAGCGGAACGCCGGGGCGCCGATCGGTCCCAAGGGGCTGAGCAGCATCCGGCTGCGAACCCCGGCGCGGAACGGCCGCGACCGCCCGAGCGCACGGGAGAGCGGGGCGCCGATCCGCTGCGCGATCGCGGAGACAAGGGCGCGCCCCGGCCAGGCGATCGTGCCGCCCAGGTCGAGGATCAGACGCTCCGCGAGTTGCGCGAGAACTTCTCCACGCCGTCCGCTCCTGACCGTGACGACCTCGATCTGGGGTTGTGACCCGTGCTGTCGATGAGCCCGATCCGGTCGGCCGCAGGGAGCGCCGAATATTTCACGAAGGACGACTATTATACGTCCGAGGGTTCGGCCGAGGCCAGCGCGTGGGGCGGGGAGGGGGCCGAGGCGCTCGACCTTTCCGGCGAAGTTGAGAAGGATGTCTTCGAGAAGCTGCTGAACGGGGAACTGCCCGACGGCGAGAAGGTCGGCCAGGTCGAAAACCGGCAGCCCGGCATGGACCTTACCTTCTCCATGCCGAAATCCCTGTCGGTGATGGCCTATGTGGGCGGGGACCGCCGGATCCTCGACGCCAACATGGCCGCCGTTCGCGACACGATGCGCTGGGTCGAGAAGAATCTCGCCGAAGGCCGCAAGGATGTCGAAGGGCGCAAGGTCCCGATCAGGACCGGCAATCTTATCTATGCCCTCTTCGCCCATGACACGAGCCGCGCGCTCGATCCCCAGGGCCACATCCACGCCGTGATCATGAACCTCACCCGCATGCCCGACGGCATCTGGCAGGCCCTGCACAATGGCGCCATCTGGAAGCACAACACCGTCATTGGCTCGATCTATCGCGCCAATCTGCGCGACCGTATCGAGCAGCTCGGCTACCGGATCGAGACGGTCGGCAAACATGGCATGTTTGAAATCGCCGGCGTCGCCAGGGACGTGATCGAGGCGTTCAGCCAGCGCCGCGCCACCATCCTTGCCAAGGTGGCCGAACTGGGAATCCGCACGCCCGAAGGCCGCAACGCCGTCACGATCAATACCCGCGACCCCAAGCTCGAGGTCACCGATCGTGGGGCGCTGCGGGAAGAATGGAAAGATAAGGCCAAGGCCCTCGGGTTCACGGGACAGGCGCTTCTCACCGAGGCCCTCCAGCGCGCCGGTGCACACCGCGAGCGGGGTGTCATGGCACGCGGCTATGAAGCGGTGTCCGGGGCGATCAGCGGCGCGATTGCCAAGGTCGGCGAATTCTTGCGCCCCGACGATCCTCTTGTTGATCGCGGCCTTGCCCGTCTCATCACATCGCCCGCCACCGCGCGCGCGCAATATGCGGTTGCTTCCGCAGTTCGGATCCTCTCGCAGCGGGAGGCCGCGTTCGACCGACACCAACTGTCGAAGACCGCGCTCGATCTCGGATTGAAGGGCGTCGGCATCGATGCGGTGGAACAGCGGATCGATCAGCTAACGGAGCGAGGCGCGTTGATCCCCGGTGTCGCACGGCATGACGGCACGATCGTCGCGGTGACGACCGCCGAGGCACTTGCCACCGAGCGCCGGATTATCGCCGAGATGGAGTTGGGCCGCGGGGCGAGCCAGGCGATCATTCCCGCCGCCGATGCGCCAGCGCGGCTGCAGGCGGTGGCGCTGAAGCCCCTCAAAGCCGAACAGATCGCGGCCGCCACCCTCATGCTGTCGAGCGAGGATCGGATGGTGACGATCCAGGGCGGCGCCGGTGCCGGCAAATCGACAATGTTGAACGCGGTCGCGCGCGTCGCCGAGGCAGAGGGGCGGACTGTGCTTGGCCTCGCCTTCCAGACCAGGATCGTCCAGGATCTGGGAGCTGACGCCGGCATTGAAGCGCGGACCGTCGCCTCCTTCCTGGTCGAACATGGGCGCCACCTGCGCCAGCCCCGGGGCGATGCGTTCGACGCCGCGCAGGCAGCGATGAAGGGCAAGCTGCTCTTCCTTGATGAGGGATCGATGGTATCCAACAACCAGATGGTACGCCTCCATCAGCTCGCGAATCTTCTCGGGGTCGACAAGCTCGTACTGGTCGGCGATCGCAAGCAGATTTCCTCGATCGATGCCGGCAAGTCGTTCGCCCTTGTTCAGGCAGCCGGCGCGACGATCGCGCGGATGGTCGGCAATCTTCGCCAGAAAACCGGGCAGCTGAAAATCGTCGCGGCACTCGCCAATCGCGGACAAGCGGCCCGCGCGATGGAAGTGCTCGGCGACAAAGTGATCGAAGACAAGGACCATGTGGGGCGCGCGGCCGCAATGTGGCTCGAGCTTCCCGCCGAAGAGCGCGAGCGTACCGCGCTGTTTGCATCGGGGCGCGAAGCGCGTGCCGAACTCAATCGGCTGGTCCAGGATGGTCTCAAGTCCGAAGGAACGATCGGCGGAACGAGCCTCAACCTCACCGTGCTCGAGCGCGTGAACCTGACGCGCGAGGAACTGCGTTACGCGCACAACTACCGGCCCGGCCTGACCTTGGATGTCGCGCTGTCGGTGCCCGCCATCGGCCTTGGTCGCGGTCTCTACGAGGTGACCAGGGTCTTCGCGAATGGGAAGGTCGAGGTATCGGCCGGAGCGCGAAAGCATCGCTTCGATCCGAAGCAGATCCCGCCTCGCCTGGACGAGGATCGGCTTGGTCTGGCCGAAAAGAAGCAGGTCGAGATCCATGCCGGAGACCGTATTCGCTGGACTGCGACCGACCCTGACCGCGCGCTTGTCAACAGCGCGCTCGCCCGGATCATTTCCGTCGACGGCACCGCGGTCCAGGTCGAGACGGCGAACAAGAAGCAGGTCACGCTTCCGATCGGCGATCCGATGTTGAGCAGGATCGATCTCGCTTACAGCCTCAACATGCATATGGCTCAGGGGATTACGATCGAGAAGGCGATCGCGGTGATGTCCTCGTACGAGTTCAATCTGTCGAACCAACGCCTGTTCAATGTCGTGGTGACCCGCGTGCAATTTGACCTGCAGCTGGTGGTCGATGATCGTGAGAAGCTCGCGCGTCAGATCGCGCGCAATCCGGGCGACAAGACGTCGTCGCTCGAAACGACCGGGGAAGTGCGGTTCGACGGTTGGTCCAGCAATCCCGTAAGCAACACCGGCGTAACGACACCCGCGCCGGTGTTGCCGCCGGAGCTCGATCGCCCACCCGACGGCGGCGAGTGGCCGGCCGACGAACCGCTCCCGTACATCAAGATCAAGCCGATGGTGTCGGACCCGGGCAGCCTCAAGGCGCCGGAGCCGACTGACAAGGAGAAGGCGCCCGCGCCGCCGTTGCCGCTGCCGGAGCGAACCCTCGGGCTTGATTTGTGAGTGACGTTGCAGTGGGCAGGGTCCGCGCGGCTATGGAGGTGACGATGGGATGAGAATTTAGGGGTTCGGGCAGCTTCGGAAGCGAGCGCGATGCGCGGGACTTCGCGGAGCGCAATGGGATCGATCCCAGCGATGTTCGCACTCGCCAGAAAGGCGAAAGGATCGAGCTGGAAATCCGGGAATCTGCTCTCGATGGTCGGCGGCTGCGGGATCGCGGCGAGGGGCGTCGGAACGGATGGAGCTGATCTTGTCAGTCCGGCCGCAGGACTGCGGCCAGAGTTGATAGATCGCCAATCGGTTCAGGTCGACGCGGGCCACGCAGATATTGTGTAGATTGTCGGTAGTGACACTTTACCGATCGGCGGCGACTGGCAGAGCGGGGGCACGGGTCGGATGTCATTGCGCCATCATTGTGTACTGGTTCCATCATTGCGTACTGGCGAGGAGTGTGTCTTGGTCCTGGGGTTTTGGCAGTAAATTGCTATCGAAACGGAGGGGCCGGTCATCTCCCAACAACGACAATATGCGTGGTGACCGGGCGAGTTCGTGACACTTTATCGCGCGAGCGTCCGGTAAAGTGTCATAGGTGACAAACTGCTCGAATCGCCGCAAAATCTTCAACTAAGGGATTCCCTTTTCGGAACGGATGTGCTTGATTCGTTCCGCTATGTTGCATGCCCCAAACCTTGTCGACCACGGGGTCGCACCCCTCGACATGCGGGGGTTGATGGCGATGATCGCACACAGTTCCTCGCGGCCCCGCTATGCGTTCATGGTGCTCAACCTGATCGCGGAAGTCGCGCGGCCCGATGGCAGCGCCGGCCCATGGGTCAAACAGGACGGCCGGAGCGTCTTGCTGCGGGATTGGCTCTGCGATGCACTGGTTCCGATGGGCCACCGGGATCCGCGCCGGATCGCCTTGTGCGAGCGCGTCCGGTCGGCGTTCGAGCGTGCCGGAACGCTTCCCGCGTCAAGCGAAGATGCCACCCGGGCCATCGACGACGAAGTGCGCGACCGGGTGCGGGCAGCGGGGAAGTCAAATCTCAGCCGGGCGGTCTCCGACCTGGTTCGGGCGGGCCTGCTGCGCCGGCACTATCAGGGCTATCGTGTCGATCATCATAACCGCGGCGCGCAGCGGCAGGCCGTCTATACGCTGGCGCCCGTCACCCGGCGGCTTTTCAGCCGGGAATTGGCGATGTTGACACCGCCTCTGGGGGCCCAGCGCCAACTACCGTTTTGAGATCGGCATTGAGCGGGTAGGGCAGGGGGCACGATCCTGGCGCCTAGTCATCGTCGTCGTCGGGGATCGGGATCAGCCCCGTAAATCGATCGTGGTTGAACACGAGGCGGCCGCTGGTTTCGATCAGTTCGCAGCGCGCGGCGGCATCGAAAATGGCCCGAACATGATAACGCTCCGGCCGGTCATGTTGCGCGCTCCAGGCTGCGAGCGCGCCTGCGCGCGCGTGCAACGCGGCTGCGGCGTGCTCAATGGGCTCCAGCCTCTCGTCGGCCGCATATTCAGCCAGGAATGCGACCTCAAGCAGCGGATTCCTCTCGAACTCCTCGCGCACGATCCCGAGGAGGATGTGCGCGTCATCGACCTGTTCGGCGGTGAACCGAAATCCGTTCAGGATCGCGAGCGCTTCGCCCGCCAAGTCCGTTGCCGTTGCCAGCTCTGCGGTCTGCGCCCTGGCGAGTGCGCTTTCGGCCCATCCCGCAAGCATAGCGCGAATATCCATAATCCCAGACCTTCCATAGCTACAGCACCCGGCCAATCGGCAATCGTCGAGGAATGTTCAACGACAATTACAGCTCCGCGTCCGGCGAGCCGCACGCGGCATTCATGATTCTGCCCTCAATGGAAATTCCGGGACTTGAGCCGGAGCGCGCCCTCATCCCGGTTTGGACCCTGCAGGCTCGCCATCGGCGGCGGCCGCTCGCGCGGATCGTCGGTTGCGCCGAACCGGGCGCCGTCGCTCCGACCGCCCGGCTTCGGGAACACACCATCGCGCTCGCCCAGGCTGGAAAGCAGCGGCGTCAGGTCGAACAGGCGCGCGCAGATCAGATGGATCACGTCGCCCTCGCGCTGGACCCGTCCCTGAATGCCGAGCATCGCGGCCGTCAGCACGATGCGGCGCTGCTTTTCGTAAAGGTCCGGCCAGACGACCAGATTGGCGATACCGGTCTCATCCTCGATGGTAATGAAGGTGACGTTCTTTGCCGATCCGGGCCGCTGGCGGACCAGTACCAGGCCGGCGGTGCGGACTGCGCGGCCATCGCGCAGCCCATTTGCGGCAGCGCAGGACACGAACCGCTCGCGCTCCAGTTCTCCGCGCAGGAAGGCGAGCGGATGCTTGCGCAGCGTCAGGCCGACATGGCGATAATCCTCGACCACTTCCCGGCCCACCGTCATGGCCTTGAGGCGCACAGCTTCTTCCACGATCTCGGGCGCGGGACGGCCATCCTCGTTGGCCGCCGCGAACAGCGGCAGGGGTTCGTCGCGCAGCGCCTTTATCGCCCACAAAGCTTCGCGCCGGGCGAGGCCGAACGCGGGACGGAAGGCGTCGGCCTCGGCGAGCTGGACCAGCGCGGCGGCGGGCACGCCGGCGCGGCGCCAGACGTCATCGACATCGGCGAACGGCCGCTCGGCGCGCGCCGTGACGATCGCGGCGGCGTTGTCGTTGGCGAGGCCCGCGATCCGGTTGAAACCCAGACGCACGGCGAACCGATCCTCGCCGACCGGCTCCAGCGTGCAGTCCCAGCGCGAGGCGTTGACGCAAACCGGCCGCACCTCGACGCCGTGATCCCGCGCGTCGCGGACAATTTGCGCGGGTGCGTAGAATCCCATGGGTTGGCTATTCAAGAGCGCGATGCAGAAGATATCGGGATGCCAGCATTTGAGCCAGCTCGACGCATAGGCGATGAGGGCGAAGCTGGCGGCATGGGATTCCGGGAAGCCATAGCTGCCGAACCCTTCGAGCTGGTTCACGGTGCGCTCGGCGAATTCCTCGGCATAGCCGCGCTCGGCCATGCCGGTGAGCAGGCGTTCGCGGAAATTCACCACGCCGCCGGTATGTTTAAAGGTGGCCATCGCGCGCCGAAGCTGATCGGCCTCGCTGGCGGAGAAGCCCGCGCAGACCATCGCTACCTGCATGGCCTGCTCCTGAAAGAGCGGCACGCCGAGCGTCTTGCCCAGCACGCGTTCCAGCTCGGGCGTCGGATAGTCGACCGGCTCCAGCCCCTCGCGCCGCCGGAGATAGGGGTGGACCATGTCGCCCTGGATCGGACCGGGGCGGACAATCGCCACCTGAATGACCAGGTCGTAATAGGTCCGCGGCTTGATCCGAGGCAGCATGGCCATCTGCGCCCGGCTCTCGATCTGGAAGGTGCCCAAGGTGTCCGCCTTGCGGATCATCGCATAGGTGCGTGGATCTTCCGCCGGGATGGTCGCGAGATCGAGATCGACGCCCTTGTGCTCGCGCAGCAAGTCGAACCCGCGCCGCATACAGGACAGCATCCCCAGCGCCAGCACGTCGACCTTCATCATCTTCAAGGCGTCGACGTCATCCTTGTCCCATTCGATCACCTGGCGATCCTCCATCGCCGCCGGTTCGATCGGCACCAGTTCGTCCAGGCGATCTTCGGTGAGGACGAAGCCGCCGGGATGCTGGCTGAGATGGCGCGGCGTACCGATGAGCTGGCGCGCGAGGTCGAGCGTCAGCCGCAGGCGGCGATCGCCGAGATTGAGGTTCAGTTCCTCCGCATGCTTGGGTTCGGCGCTTTCGGTAGACCAGCCCCAGATTTGCGAGGACAGCAACGCGATCATGTCCTCGGGCAGGCCCATCGCCTTGCCGACGTCGCGCAGCGCCCCCTTGGCGCGATAGCGGATCACGGTCGAGCACAGCGCCGCGCGATGCCGACCATAGGTATTAAAGACCCACTGGATCACCTCTTCCCGACGTTGATGCTCGAAATCCACATCGATGTCGGGCGGCTCGCGCCGTTCGGCCGAGACGAACCGCTCGAATAGCAAGCTGTTGCGGCTCGGGTCGATCGAGGTGACGCCCAGCACATAGCAGACGGCGCTATTGGCTGCGCTCCCGCGCCCCTGGCAGAGAATGCCCAGCTTGCGGGCCTGCCGCACGATCGCGTCGACCGTGAGGAAATATGGCGCATAGTCGAGGCTGGCGATCAGCCCCAGCTCATGGCGCAGCGTCGCGGCTACTTCGTCGGGCACGCCTTCGGGATAGCGCTCGGCCGCGCCCTCCCAGGTGCGTCTCTCCAGCGTGGCCTGTGCGGTCAGGCCAGCGTCGACCACCTCGTGCGGATATTGATAGGCCAACTCGCTCAGGCTGAAGTGGCAGCGATTGGCGATGTCGGCCGAGCGCGCCACCGCCTCCGGCCATAGCCGGAACAGGCGAGCCATCTCCTCGGGGGGCTTCAGATAACGGTCAGCGTGGCGGTTCTTGGCGAAGCCGGCATCGTCGATGGCGACGCCCTCACGGATGCAGGTCATCACGTCCTGGAGCATCCGCCGGTCGGGATGGTGGAACAGCACATCGTTGGTGGCGACGGTCGGCACGCCCGCCTGCGCCGCCATGTTGACCAGCGCGTGCAGCCGCAGGAAATCGCGCGGGCGGCGGCGCAGCGTCAGCGCCAGCCAGGCGCGACCCGGGAATATGTCCGCCACGCGCCGCAGCTTGAGCACCGTCAGATCGTCGGCGGCGTCGGGGACAAGGACGGCGAGAAGCCCTTCGCTCCAGTCGCGCACATCGTCCCAATGCAGCTCGCACTTCGCCTTGCCGGCCCGCGCCTTGCCGATCGACAGCAACCGGCACAGCCGTGCATAGGCGGGCCGGTCGGTCGGATAGACCAGCAAGTCTGTGCCGTCGGCAAGCACGAGGCGGCAGCCGACGACGAGGCGCACGCCGGTCGCCTTTGCCGCTTCATGAGCGCGGACGATCCCTGCGAGGCTGTTGCGATCAGTGACCGCTAGCGCCTCGATGCCGAGGACCGCGGCTGCGGCGAACAGCTCTTCCGCGCTACTGGCCCCGCGCAGGAACGAGAAGTGCGACGCGCATTGCAGTTCCGCATAGCGCGTCATGCGAAGATCCCATGCAGATACCAGCGATGATCGCCGGTGGCGGTGTCCTCGCCATCGCCGCGCCGGAAGAGCCAGAACCGCTCCCCAGCTTCATCCTCGACCTGGAAATAGTCCCTGACCGCCGCCAGCTCGCCGTCGCGCACCCACCATTCCCCAAAGATGCGTTCAGGGCCATCGGCGCGCTTCACACGGCGCCGGACGCCGCCCCAGGTGAAGCTCGCGGGGGGATGATCGGGCAGCAGCGCCAGGGCCTCGATTGGCGCCGGCGGATCGAGCAGACGCGACGGACGCGGCCAGTCCACCGGCCAGGTGACGCCGACCGGCGGGGCCAGCGCCTCGATGCGGCAGACCCCGCGCTCGGGCACCTCGCTTTGCGTCGGCGCGCAGCGATAGAGCCTGCCGTGCGCCATCCTATTCGCCAGCGTGTCGACCAGATCGGACAGATCGGGCGCCACTGGCTCAATCAGGCTCGACACACTGGCGCGATAGTCGAGCGGCTCGGCGATGGTTGCGGTCAGCGTCATCAGCTCGATCCCGAACCCCGGCGCCACGGTCTCGATCTTGTCGCACAGCAGCCGGGTCATCCGCTTGCCGTCGCGCAGCGGCTTTGCGGTCCCGGCGCGGATCGCCTCGATGCGATTATCGACGCGATGGAACAGCAGATCGAGCCGGCGCGCGCCCAGACCCTTTTGCTCCAGCGCCTCGCAAAGCTGGACCACCAGCTTGCCGGTATAACGCGCCAGCGTCTCGGGCGCGCCAATCGGTTCGGCGAAGGCGCGGCGCACGCGCACCAGCTCGGGCGCCTCGACCAGCTCGAAGGGCTCGCTCGCGCGGCCATAGGCTTGATCGAGCCGCCGGCGGATCGCGGGGCCGAAGCGCAGGGCGACCGCGCCGCGCGGCAGGGCTTCCAGTTCGCCCACCGTGTCGACGCCGAGCCGGCGCAGGCTGTCGATGGCGGTGGCGTCGAGCCTGAGAGCCGCGATCGGCAAGGGCGCCAGCGCCGCGTCCAAATCGGCCGGCGCCACCATGATCGCCGGCGAGGAGCCGAACCGCGCCAGCGCGTGGGCAGCGCCGTGGGTCGGGGCGATGGCGATGCGCGCGGCCAGGCCGCTGTCGGCGCAGCGCCGGGCGAGATCGGCGACGAAGCCCGGCTCTCCGCCCAGCAGGTGCGCCGCGCCCGCAATGTCGAAACGCAGGCCGTCCGGCGGATCAACCGCGACCACGGGCGAATAGCGGCGCAGCGCCCAGATCGCGAGGCGTTCGAGCGCGGCACCGTCGCGCGCCGGATCGGCGTCGCGCACGATCAGGCCGGTGATGAGCGCCTGCGCTTTGGCCACCGCCATGCCGGGAGCTGCGCCTTCGGCCAGCGCGGTGGCATTGGCGGCGAGGATGGCGCGCTTGCGCCCGTCGCGGCCGACCAGCACCAGCGGCGCGTCAGGCGACGGCGCCGAGGCGCCCAGGCTCCGTGTCAGCCTGTCCGTGGGCCAGGTCGGCAGGTAGAGCGAGACGGCCCTGGTCATCGCAAGCATCCAGCGTGAAGTCCGCGCACTCCCCGGCGCGCGCCCGGAGCAGCTCGACCAGCCAGCGCGGCCGTCCGACGCCGGGCACCGGCAACGGCGTGGAGGGCAGGGCTGTCACCCGCCAGCGCGTGACGCTGGCCGTGGGCTGGCCGAAATCCGCCGCTTCGGTCATGCGGCGCCATCGCCGGATAGCGAGCGCGATCGTACCGGATTCCTCCGCGCAGAGTTGAAGACGGCGCGAGGCGACCATCGGCAGGCGGGCTAGTTCGCCGACCACGGCCGACAGGCCGCCATGGCGCAAACCTTCCTCCATGCAGGCCAGCACCGCCTTTTCGTCGCCCACCTCGGCGTAGAGCACTCGGTCGGGATGCAAGCCTGCGTGCGCCAGCGCCGGGGCGAACAGGTCGCGCCGCGTCACGCACCACAGCACCTGGCCCGACGTGCGCGCGGCGATCCCGGCCGCGAACAGCGCCGCAGCGGCGCCATGCACCGCGCCGTTGCCGCCGCCGGCCACTTCGTGCAGCGCGCCCAGCGCCAAGCCGCCGCCCGGAATCTTCCGGTCGATCGTCTCGAGGCCGAAGGGCAGCGCGCCGCACCGCGCCCGGCTGCCCGATTCGAAGCGGGCGATTTGGGCGCGGAGCGCGGCTAATTGCGGGTTTGCGGACTCGGACATGCACTTACAGAACACTCGTAAACGGTCAAATGTTCACTAATTGTTCCTATCGATGCAGAGAGTCAATCGAACTTGCCAGCGGGCACGGCCTCTGCTTGGCCCGAATTTCACCGCCAGAAGCGTCTGGCATCCACCAGCGCATCGTGCGCTTCGGCAGCGGTTTCGAGGAGATCGGCCTTCTTGTCCGCTCCGAGCAAGGCGACCGCCTGCGGATCATCTGCGAGCCCCAAGCCATTCAGAACGTCGGGGGCGGTGGCGAGATCGTTCAGCGCACCGAGCTGGTCCTGAAGCGCCTCGAGCGCGCCGACGAACTGCTTATGCCGGCGGCGCTCGCGCTTGCGCTCATACAGGGCGGCGAAGAACTCCGCCGCATAGCGCAGCTTCTTGGCGGCCTTGCGAACCTCGTGCCGCGCTTCATCGTCCAGATCCTCTAGATCGCGGCCGCCCTTTTTGACCTTGCGGCGGAAGCGGTCGAGCGCCTTCGCCGCGAACTCGCGCGCGGGCAGATCGCGGGTTTCTTGGCCATCCGGCGCTGAGCGCCATTCCCCGATGGCGATCCATTCGGCGAGATCGATCATCAGCGTCCTCGCCCGATCGGACCGCAGCACCACGGCGGCGTTAGCGTAGGCGACGACGCGCGCCTGGCCGAGCCGGTCGCGTAGCGGTCCATCCGTGGCGCGTTCGACCAGCACATCGAGATCGCGGGCCTTGCCCAACTCACCCGCCAGCCAGCGTAGTTCGCCGTTCAACGTCTTCGCGCGCCCGTCGCCAAGCATCGGCTTGTGGATCGACAGGGCTGAGCGCAGGCGGCGCAGCGCCACACGGGCCTGATGCAGCGCGTCCGGATCATCATGGTCGAGGACCAGCGGTTCGTTGAGGCGGAATTGCTTGAGGCAGGCGCGGGCGATGGTCAGAAAGGCGTCGGCCGCCGTCATCGTTACGGCTAGTGCGATCGGTCCCGCCTTGGCGGCGGTCGGCGCCGGCCCCAGCAGCCGATAGCCGCGCTGCGCCTTGCTGAGCACGCCCAGATGCGCCGGGGCCACGGCGTCGATCCGACGCGCGAGAGCGAACAACGCTGCTAAGTCGCCGCCCTTCTGCTCCAGCTCGATCTCGCGCACCGGCGTCTCGCGCTCGCCCGCGACGATCCGGCCGCGATCGAGCGCGATTTCGATGCTGTCATGCTCCCAGATGCGGCGCTCATTCTCGACGGTGAACAGCGGCGCGATCTCGGCCACCTTCTTCCCGATCAGCGCCGGGATCGGAGTCGTATCGTCGAGCATGGGACGGTCATCCTCGACGTCCCATTCCCATTCCGGGCGCACGAACAAGCCCGTCGCCGCGCCGCCGTCGACCTTGATAGTCTGAATTCGGCGGTCGCCATTGCGCCGGATGCGCAAGGAAAGGCCGGCCTCGAACAAGGCGTGGTCGGGCGTGTCGAAATAGATAGCGTGCTGGCGGACGATGACAGGTTCGACACTGAACAGGCCGGAGGTTTCCACGGCATCAGCCGCCTCGGCCGACAGCTCCAGCTTCATTTCAACTTCCTCGATTTCGCCTGCCGTCATTTTCTTGTGCCCTCTCAATAAGCAACCAGCCCTCTATAGCGATTGCTTTGACATTCTGAGACGGCAACATCGACCTTTATAGCTGGAGGAAATGAAGGACCATCTTGAAGGAACAAGGCATCGAGGCGATCGAAGGACCGTTAGACGACCGGGTCGCCCGCGTGATCGACCTTGGCGGCCCGCCGCAGCGACGTGGTGGAGGCCGCGAGCCGTTCGACCTTGCTGCGCCAGGCCGGGAGTTGCTTTTCGGCGCCGCCCTGTCGCGTCGGGCCGAGCTTGAGGATGCGGACTGGCTTGAAACCGCAAAAGCCGAATATCTGGCCGCGCCAGCGGCGCACGACCGGATTGCCGTAAACCCACCGCAGATACCAGGACGGCGTGTCCGTGGTGATGATCGCATCGGCTGAGCGGCCCGCCAGCAACCGGTCCCAGAACGGATTGTCGCGGTGGTAACGGAACGCGAACCCCGGCAGGAGCACGCGGTCAATCAAGCCCTTGAGCTGAGCCGGCTCGCCCCCCCACCACATCGGGAAGCCGACGACCAGATGATCGCAGGCCGCGATGGCTGCGCTGACGCGTTCGAGGTCCGGCTCCCAAGGCTGAACTTCCTTGTAGCCCCGACGAAGGTTCGGCTCGAAGGCGAGATCGCGCACCGCGATCCTCTCGATGTCCGCGTCGTCGCCCAGTGCGGCCTGATAGTGGTCGAGCAGATGGCTAACGAGCCGGCCATCGTCGGGATGGCCGTCGAGGATGAGAACGCGCATCGCCACCTCCGTTTCGAGTCCTGGATCAGGTCCAGCCGATAGCCCATAGCGTCAATTCAGCAGCTGAGGCGGGAAATCCAGCTCGAAGTCCGAGTAGCGCGCGGGGACCCCGAACGTCTCTTCGCCGTTCCGGCCCGCAAAGCGGCCGAGCAGTGGCGAATAGGTGTAGAAGTGGATCTTGCGTCTTTCGGTGTCGAACTCGATGAAGCGCAGCCAGCCCGCACCGCCATTGGCCGAACCCGGTGTTCCATCCGGGCCGATCGTATTGCCCTGATAGTCCTGCAACACCTGATAGACCGGATAGCCGGCATCGTTGCGGTCGATCCGCAGATTCTCGCCCTGCGAAACGCCGTCCAGGGTCGGCGTCCACATATGGCCGCTGAGGACCAGGAAGATCGCTGGATTCTTACGGATGAAACGATCCCAGACCTCGTCGGGCGGCAGATGGTCGCTGCCCGCGAAATAGCTCTCATAGCCGTTGGATCGCTCGGTTTTGCCGCTTAGGGCGGGAAGCAGCCATTCGTGCGTGGTGACGATGACCGGAAGACCGGGATTGGCGTCGATCACGCCTTGCGCCCACGCGAGGATGGCCGGAGTCGGCTGCATCTCCAGCGCCAAGTGCAAGAAGCGCTTTCCGCCGCCCGGGAAGCGCTGATAGCTGTTCAGCCCCTGATTGTAGGCGCCGCCAAACCAGGGCCTGCCCGCGAAATGTCGGGATTGTGGGCCGAAATAATATTCCCATGTCCGGCCGCCGGAAAGCGGCCGTGCCGCGCCGGGGCTGTCCGGCCCCTCCCACCAGCTGTAATTGTCATAGTCGTGATTGCCGGGGACCATCCCGAAAGGAATCGGCGAGCGGCTGAGGATCGAAACGGCGCGATTGGCATTGTCCCATTCGGCGCGGGTGTCCCAAGTGCGGAACTGATCTTCGGCGCCGCCCTCGACCTTCTGGCGAAACTGGCCGTCGCCATGCTGCACGATGTCGCCGACGAAGGTGGCGAACACCAGATTCTTCTCTTCGCGTTGGTCCACCAGATATTTCATCTGCTGGGCGAAGGTGTCCGCTCCGCGAGGCTGGGGGAGGGTGGCGTCGGCGTAGTTCTGCGTATCCGGCACAACCGCGACGGTGAATTTCTCAGCCCAGGCAGGGGCGGAGGCCATGAAGAGCGCTGCGCAAAGGACCAAGGCAAGCTGGAGACGGCTGAACGCTAGCATCGCTACCTCATTCGAAGTGGTGATGCCCCACTTGCACCTGTGCCGTTGCGCGATCGTGACGCTCCACGGACGATGCTGTTCCAGACACCGTCGAGAGCCGGGGATGCCGAAAGGCCTCCACCGGCGCCGGTGCCCTATGCGGGCTGCGGGGCCTCGACCGCCCTCTTGCGCGGCTTCCGTGCTACCGGCGCCTTTCTCGCCTTGGGCGCCTGCGCCGGCTCGACTGCCTTGGGCTTGCGGCCGAGTCCGATCTTCTTAGCCAGCGTGCGGCGCTGCTCTGCATAGTTGGGAGCGACCATGGGATAGTCGGGCGGCAGATTCCACTTTGCGCGGTAGTCGGCCGGCGTCATCTGATAATGCGTCATCAGATGACGCTTGAGCATCTTCAGTTTCTTGCCGTCCTCGAGACACACGACATAGTCCGGTTTGACCGACGCGCGGATCGACACTGCAGGCTCCTGTTTCACCTCCTGCGCGGTTTCTGCGTTGCCGAGATCGCTCAGCGCATCGTAAACATTGCGGATCAGCAACGGCAGATCGGCGATCGCGACGCTGTTGTTCGTCACATGCGCAGCCACGATGTCGGCGGCGAGGTTGATGAGTGTGCTGTCGCGTTCGGTTGCTTCGGTCATGCTTTGTGAGCTTCTCGGTCTGTTCGGAGGGGACAGGCAGGTTATTCTGGCTAGCCGTAAGTGAAGACGTTCGCAACAGGTGGCGTGAAATCGAGAATCATTCGTTGCCTGACAGATCTTCGGCGGCCAGTCGGCCTGGATCAGGCCGATCCGTGAAATTGGGTCCAGCCATCCGTGACCGTTTTCGACATGGCGCTGATAGCCGCCTCGGCGTGGGCATAGTCTCGCGCGAACGGCGGGGGCGGGACGCGAAGGGTTAGGATCGTTGCTCGGCCCACCAGGCCTGAAGGCGCTAGCCATTCTACTGAGTGCAAACGGCGAGTTCGCACGACGGAAGTGGCGGGATGCTATGGGGCAGGCAGCGCCGACATCCTATCCGATATGCAGTTTTGGCTTATCAGGAGATACGACATAGCGGGCGAGCGTGTTGAGCTGTCCTCCCGGCGACTGGACCTGATCCAGTGCCTTGATGTCGGCGCGCCATTCCGCCGGCGTTATGTCGAAGGTCTGGTAGCCACGCTGCTGGTTCATCAGCGCGAAATGGGGATTGTAGCGCAGATATGCCTGTCTGGCTGCGCTGTCCGCCACCCCGTCGCCGCCGGAAGAGATCGACGTGCCGAGGAACTCCGTCGCGGCCGCTGGCCCATCCAGTTCGTCATCCCGAGCGGGAACGACCCCGACATTGTGGATGTGGGCATCGCCTGTGGCGATAACGACATTCGTAAGGTTGCGCTCCACGATCGTCCGCACCAGCCGGGCGCGCGCTGCCGGGTAGCCATCCCAGGAGTCGGTGGCGATCGGTCCGGGACTGCCATCCGGCTGGCGCCGGACCAGCGGCATGGTACGCACCTGCTGGGCGATGAGGTTCCAGCAGGCATCGTTGCGAAGCCCTTCGCCGAGCCAGGCTTCTTGCGCCGTGCCCAGCATGGTCGAATCCGGTCCGGCCTCGCGCCGGCAGGCTTGCTCCTCCGGTCTGTCGCAAAGCTGGTCGCTGCGATAGCTACGGGTGTCGAGGACATGCATACGCAGCAGCCGACCATAGTCGAGACGACGATACATGGTCAGGCCATCGGGGCGCGGGAACTGCGCCTTTCGCACGGGCATATGTTCATACCAAGCCTGCATGGCGGCGAAGCGGCGCAGGAGGAAAAGCTCGGGCGCGGTGCCGTCCTGATCGAAGACGGATGCCCAGTTATTGTCCACTTCATGATCGTCGAAGGACATGATGAAGGCAGCGGCATGATGGGCAGCCTTGAGATCGGGATCGGCCTTGTACTGGGCATAGCGCCCACGATAGTCATCCAGGCTATAGATTTCGTCGCTCGCGTGAGTGCGATCGGCGACCTGTCCGGCGGCATCCTTGATTACGTAGGAGCTGGTACGCCCGTTTTCGTAGATGTAGTCGCCATAGTGGAAGACGGCGTCGAGATTCGGCTCCTCGCTCAAATGGCGCCAAGCATCGTACCAGCCTTGCGGATAGGATTGGCAGCCGGCAAGCCCGAGCCGCACGCGATTCGGCAACGTGCCCCCGGCCGGCGCGGTGCGGACCCTGCCCACGGGGCTCGCCTCGCCGCCCTCGACCAGGAAACGGTACCAATAGGGCCGCGAAGGCTGCAGGCCCCCGACTTCGACATGGACGCTATGGGCCAGCTCAGGTCGGGCGATCTCCTCGCCAGCACGGACGATGCGGGCAAAACGCTCGTCCTCCGCCACTTCCCAGCGCACGGGCACCGCGAGCGCCGGCATGCCAGCATGCAGCTCCAGAGGTTTGGGTGCGAGGCGCGTCCAGATTATGAAGCCGTCCGGCCAGGGATCGCCCGAGGCAACTCCGAGAGCAAAGGGGTCGTAGGAGAATTTCGGTGCTGCCCACGCCCGCGTGAATGGGTCGAGGCCGGCAAACAGTGCCAGCCCGCCTGCGGACATGAGGACGGTTCGGCGATCAAAGGTCGGCATGGAGCACCTGTTGAGAGCGATGGATGGGGCAGGGTGATCAGAAGGTCGCGCGTAGACCGACGGTGCCGTTGACGCCCGCATGGTTGTAGTTGGCGACATGACCGGGAGCCGAGCCGAAGGCATTCTCCACTCCCGGCGCCATACGATACATGGGCTTGTTGAGCAGGTTACGCACCGCGAAATAGGCTTGGAAGCCGGGCTTGATCTGGTAGCTGCCGGACAGATTGACATCCCAGCGCGCCCGGTCGTAGGTGCCGCTCGAGAGCGTTCCAGGCCGGTCATCGGTCCAGACCGTGTTGAGATAGAGCCGAACGGGACCTGTCCGGTAGGCGAGCGCAAGCGTCACCATGTTTTCGGGCGTGAGCGAGATCGGCTCATCGGGGTGGGTATAGGTGTAAGAGCCGCGAAGCGTCAGGCCGTTGAAGGGCGAGGGGAGGAGGCGCTCCAGCGAATAGTTGAATTCGAGCTCGACGCCCTGGATGTCGATCGTGCCATCGCCGACCGTGGTCGTAGTGCGGAACAAATAATCGGCATATTCAGTGCCGGTGTAGCCAAATTCCTGCGCGGTCATTTCCTGGACCTGGAAGGCGCCCTTGAGCTTGTTGCGGAAATAGTTGACCGCGATGAGGCCCACAGGCTCGAAATACTGCGCCAGCCTCACCGAGAAATTGTCCGAAAGCTCGGGCGTCAGGCCCGGGTTGGGCGCGGTGACGGTTTGCGTCGTTTCATTGACCGACCACACGCCGGCAAGCACATTGACCTCGGGCCTGCGAATGGTGCGGCTATAGCCAAGCTGGAGATCGGTATTGCGGAAAATGGAGATTTTCGTCGAGGCGCTGGGGAAGAAATAGTCGTAGCTGCCCTTGCGCGCGACCCGCGGGCGCGATTCATATTGATGTTGGATGCCCTCGACCGTCGTCGCCTGTCCGGTCGTGGGAGAGACCGTATAGCCGGCTGCCTCCATCTCAGCGGCCGACAGCGGATCGGGCTCAAGCGATCGCGTCCTCGTCTGCTCCCAGCGCAGGCCGGCGCGCACGGTGAGCCAGCCGGCGAGCGGCGCGGTCGCCATGGCGTAGGCCGCGTTCGTGTCCTCTTCGAAATGCCGGCTATTGGCGATGAAGGCGTTGTAGTAGTTCGCAGCCGTCATAGTGTGTGTGAACTGCTCAGGATTCTCGCGGAAGAGTTGGCCGAGCAGGTAATTGCTGGGCATGTACAGGTTGGGCGAGCCCGAGAGCGAGTAGTAGCTGAAACCCGAATTGTTGAAGGAGAGCGGCGTGCCGCTTTGTATCCGGGACAGGAACTCGGCGGTGCCGAGCGGCCCCACATATTGGTAGCGATGGGCTTCTCGCTGGTTCTCATATTCATAGGTGCTACGTTGCAGCTTGATCCCTGTCTTGAAGGTCACGGGCGCAAAGGCGAACGGTGCCTCGAATGCCAGGTTCAGCGCGCCACCCAGACGTTCGACGTCCGCCGATCGTCCGTCCTGAGTATTGAGGACAAGCGACGACACATTGAAGCTCGCCGGATCGCTCCAGTCCCGGCCGCTTATCTGGTTGATTGCCCAATCCGCGGCCTGATAGCTCTCGCTGCGTTGCGCCGAGAAATTGCCCCGCGAGGTCGGCGCGTTCGCGAGATTGAAGACCGCGCCTTCCTCGCCGAGGGGATCGTAGCTACTGCGCGAGTTGGAATAGGCGAAATTGCCGTCCAGCGTGACCCGGTTCTGCCGGAACTCGAAGCTCGGCACCAAGGTCAGGCCGCTGCCCTTTTTCGCGATGGTGTTCGAGCCGGCCGTCAAGGTGTTTGCCGTGTCGAGTTGCTGTGTCGTGAAGTCGAAGGAGGGGTTGCCGGCAAGGCCGCGCGCCCGGGCGCCGCTCGTGAAAGTGAAGGTGCGCTGGTCCGACAGATTGTAGGAGCGGTTGTAGATCGACATGAGCGACAGCGTGAGGGCATCGCTCGCCTTGAAATCGACCGTGACGTTGGTCGAGAACCTCGATACCTCCTGAGCGGTCACACGCCCCAGGAGCGACGCTGAGGCGAGGGGATCGGGACTCGCGGCGGTGGGGACATAGTTCCATCCGTTCTGGACCGTCTCCAGTTCCGTATGAGTGCGTGACAGGCTGGCGCTGGCCAGCACGCCCAGGCGGCCATCGAGGAAGACATCGGAGTATTCGATCGAGCCGCCGGGACGGAAACGCCCCTTGCCGCCCGTTTCTGTCGGTCCCGCGCGGCGGCTGTCCCACAGGTCCGATTGGGTGGTGGCGTTGAGCGACATGGTGATCCGCCGGCCCCTGCGGTCGAAGGCGCGCTTGGTCCGCAGGTCGATTGTGCCGGCCGGCGCATTGGCATCGACATCGGCGCTGATCGTCTTGGAAATCTCGATGGAATCGATACTGCTGAGCGATGCCTGCTCGAAGCTGAAGGCGCGCGAGCTTGCCGCCCCTTCATTGGCATCGGCGCCGGCTACGCTGATGCCGTTGATAGTGACGGACGTATATTCCGGGGGCAAGCCTCTCAGGCTCACATAGCGCACCGTGTCGTCGGCCCCGCCCTGATTCTGCGTGGCTACCCCCGGCATGAACTTCAGGAATTCGCCGATATTGCCTTCCGACACTTCCCCGAAGGATTCCGACGACAGATTGTTGGTAATGTTCATCGACCGGCGCTGAGCCATGATCGCCCGGGCATCGCCTTCCCGCACGCCCGTCACGACGATTTCGACTCCTGCCTGCCCGTCTCCCGGCGCTGACAGCGCAAAATCGCGCCTTGCCGTCTCGCCAGCCGCCACGTCCACGGTCGCGCTCTGTTCGGCATAGCCGGTGAAGCTGACCGTGAGGGTAGCGACGCCGGCCGGCACATCGACGATCCGATACTCACCGCCTTCTTCCGAAGTAACCGTCCGCCGCTCGCCGCTGGCCGTGACGATACGGATGATAGCGTCGCGCTTATAGTCTCCAGTCGCAGGATCAATCACCTGACCGCCGATGCTCCCGGTGCCGACCTGTTTGCTCGGCCTCGTATCCTGGACGATGGTGTAGGCGCCATTTGAGCTGGCTTGAAAACGCAAGCCTGAGCCAGCCAGCAGCGTCTGCAGCACCTCCCGCGGCGTATAGGTCCCCCGGATAGCCCGCGACGTTCGGCCGCGCGTGAGGCGCGCCTGGGCCGTCACCACAACATCGCCCTGACGTGAGAACTCGACGAGCGCCGAGGCGAGCGGCTGCGACGGAATGTCGAAGTCGCGCCGGGCCGCCGCCTCCTGCGCGAATGCGGGGCTTCCCGCCACCAGCGCCGGCAACGACACCATACCCATCAACGCAAATCCGACGATCTTCTTCACGGAACCAGTCCCCCTTGCTCATTGCACATCAGCGGGGTGCATCCATCGACCGTCCGCGATGATGACTCTCTGGATGCACACCCGGGCGACCGGACGAATGAGGTTGGGGATCTGGACAGAGAAAATTTCGCAGCCGCAAAAAAATGCGATCGCGCGACGACTATTCGCCGGCTCTGAAACTACGCTCCAATCTGATCGTGCCATCCGCGTCCCGTCGAACAAGGATCGGCAAAGTGTTCGGCAGCGTCTCCAGCATCTGGTCGATCTGCGTGGTCCGGAAGGACGTCGTGAGGCGCTCGTCGCCGAGCGAAGGCGACATGATCTTGATCGGGTGCGGAGAATAGCGGGTCGCATCCGAGATGATCTCGGCGAGTGGGGCGTCCTGATAGTCGAGGCGGCCATTGCGCCACGCGCCTGGCTCCGTGCCGTGCAAGGACTCCGGAAGGCCAAGTGGACCCATTTCGGTCGCCACAAGCTGCTGCCCCCTGACGAGCCTCACTATCTGCGTCGCAGCGTTTCGGTCTGGGCCAGGCGACTGGTTGGAGGCGACTGATCCGGGCAAGACGTCGACGATCCCTTGCAGGACGGAAACGCGGACGCGGCTGCCATCATAATTGACGTTGAATTTCGTGCCCACGACCCGGATGCGCTTGTCGCCGACAAGCACGATGAATGGACGTGACGGGTCGTGAAAGACCGAGAAGAAGGCTTCGCCTTTTGTCAGGCGGACCCGCCGCTCGCTGTTCGTGAACACCACATCGAGCGCCGAGCGTGCGCCGAGCGTGACGATACTCCCGTCGGCCAAGGGAACGTTCCGCACCTCGGCGATCTGGGTGGCATAGTCGGGACTATGCGGCCGCAAGATCCAGGCGCCGGAGAAGATGAGCACCGCTACCACACAAGCCAATGCCAGGCGGGGCGCCGTGACGGCAGGCAGCCGCGAATTGCTCAGCCCATGCCGGAGTGCCACAAGGCGTTCGCGAAATGTCGGCGTGCCCAGCAGGTCGGAATAGGCCGGGTGTTCCGTGAGATGGGCCGCTTCCCGCCACGCGAAATGCATATGCCGACGCGGGGCCTGACTTTCGTTAAGCCAGGATTCCGGCGGACCGTCCTTCTCACCTTCCATCTCCGCATGATGGACATGGTTCGGGCGCGCGGCAATAGTTGCGCGCTCGGCATCGGCATGAAGCCTTTCTTGCTTCCGATCTTCGCCGCTCACCCTCGCCGTTCCGCCTTTTCGAACGCATACGCGCAATCTTCGAGGGCGCGCTGCACATGTTTGTAGATCGCATCCTCCGACATGCCGAACTGGCGAGCGACCTCTCGCGGCGCGTGGCCCTCCGCACGCACGAGAAGGAACATACGCCGCCTCATCTTCGGCATGGCCCGGAGCGCCTCCTCGAAAATCGCAAATCGCTCTTTGGCAAGGAGGACGCGTTCAGGCGAGGGTTCTGACAGAAGATATGCATCGAGATAGGATAAATCGCGATGCATCGCGTTGCGATGACCCTGCCGGCGCTGATGGTCGATCACAAGATTGCACGCGATCGTATAGAGATAGCCGCGTGGATCATCGAGGCTGGCGAAATTGTCGGCGGCAGCCAGTCTGGCAAATGCCGCCTGGGCGACTTCCTCCGGCTCGGGTGGCCCGGAGCCGAAGCGCCTGGCAAGGTAGCGTGCCAGGTCGCGAAAATGAGCCCGATAAAGCATCTCGAGGGAGAACTGCTTGGGAGAGCCGGAGGCGACCACGCTATCGGCATGAGGAGCCGCAAGCGTGCCATCGCCTTGATGTGCTCCATCCATTCTCGATCGCGCTTCGCCATGGCGGGATTGCCCGTCTTGCGAAGGTCGCGCGTCCGAGCCTGACCCTGTGAGTGCAGGCCTCGCTCCCTAGGAGTGATATGATACCATATTGTGACAGCGACCCCGGTGAGCCATAAGTCAATCGCGCAACCGGCGTCGGTGGCGGGTCCGCTGGTCCATGGTTCAGTGGCGACCAATCAGCCTAAAGAAGCATACTGCCCAGTGCTGCGACCAGTTCGTCGGGATGATAGGGCTTGGCGAGATAGTCGGCTCCAGTCGGCATCTCGCCAGCGCCTGGCCGCAGCCGGCCCGAGGTTATGAGGAGAGCGACGCAGGGCCAGCGATCGCGTATCGTCGCGGCCAGGGCGAGGCCGGTCATTCCCGGCATCTCAATATCGGTGAACACCGCTCCGATATCGTCCCGTTCCTCCAGGATGGCCAGCGCGTCTGGTGCATCGCCCGCCTGGAAGATGCGATAGCCCGCGTCCAAAAGAATGTCGGCCGCCATGGCACGCACGAGCGCCTCGTCCTCGACGACAAGAATCGCAGCGCCGTCATCGGCCATCCCTTCCGATTGTGTCCTCATGCACCGTTTACTCCCATTTATGCGCCAATCCCTTTGGCGTTGAAACGATGAGGGCGGGGCCTTGGACCCCGCCCTCCCCGCCAGCGGATTTTGTTATAGCTGGCGGGCTCGAACCGCCGGGAGCTTTCCGCAGGAGAGAAGAAAGCGCCGCAGGGCAGTCCAGAAAAGGTCCAAGGACGACTTGCGCGTGGGCAGACGGCATCATCGTGTAAGCCGCGAGATCTAAACAGGAATCCAGGACGATCGAGCGATCGGTCGACAGGTAGACGACTATTCATGCGCGCACATATCGCTATCTCCGGCCGACACCCGATTCTCATCGTAACGGAAAAAATGATACTTAAAACCCGTCGCCTTATAACCATCTTGCGGGCGAATTATGAAGGGTGAAACGCACTTGCCCTGGACTTTTACGTGGCATCGTGGCGGCAAATGTCCGTCGCTATCGGAAGGCGCTCGGCGTCAGTCAGCAGGACTTTGCCTACGATATCGAGATGGACCGGACATATTTCGGTGGCGTTGAGCGGGGTGAGCGCAACGTGTCCATCGACAATATCGAGCGAATAGCGCGCGGGCTGAAGGTCAGCGCGCATCTCCTGTTGATGCAGCCTGACAGATTGGCCGAGGACGGCGCAGCTTCGCCGGACGCATAAGTGCAGGCACGGAATTGACATCAGTGGCGGAGCTGCCGATCTTGGACGGAGTATAATGCCGTCGGTGTCGGTAGCGGCCGGGCGTCTATTCGCCGGCTTGGTTCGTGCTCTTTGTTCTGAGCAGCATGGCAAGGCCCAGCGCGCAGGGCGCCGCCATTCCGGCAAACACCGTCCATGGAAGCGCCGGCACGCCCAAGGTGGTGGCCTGGTCGAACATCCAACCCCCGGCCACGTTCCCGATACCGCCGCCAAATGCGAGCGCCAGCGAACTGAAGCCGAGGAACGTCCCCATCGCGGCGGGATTGGCCATGCTCGCGATGATACTCTGCTGTGTCGGTCGGGTCAGGATCGCGCCCAGGGAGAAAATGGCGACACAGGCCAGGAAGGGTGCGAAGCTGGAGACGAGGGCCATTGCCGCGACGCCCGCCGCCATGATGACGACGCCGGCAATGAGAATCTGCGCGGTCGAAAGGTGCTTTTCGAGCCATCGGACCAAGGGATATTGGAGCACGATCGACATGCCTGCGCTCAGGGCGAACATGATACCGATCCCTGTTTCGGAGCCGGTAAGGCGCATCACCAAGAGGGGAAAGGTAATGTTCATTTGGACCGAGACGAACCAATATGCCATCATCAAGAGCGTCATCAGCACAAACGGCCTGTCGTGCAGCACCAGGCTGAAACTGGCTTTGAAGCCGCTGTCGGGGCCTCCCGCTTCGATATGGGGCAGCTTCATGGCGATGAGCGCATTGAAGGCGAAGCAGGCACCGGCGGCGAGTGATACGGCCTGAAAATCGAAGCGGAGCAAGGCGACACCGATCAGAGGTCCGAGCGTCGTGGCGATCCCGCTCACCGTGTTGCTCAGCGAATAATATCGGGCGCGGTTCTGCTCGGCCGTCAGCGCCGCGATCGCAGCTTGGTAAGGCGCTTCAAACAAGGCACCGCCCAGCGCCGAGACGACCATCGCCAGCAGAAGGCTGGGCAGGTCGTGCGCAAAGGCGAGCGCGCCAAACCCCACGGCGCGGAGCAGAACCCCAAGCACGATCATCCGGCGCGGGCCGGCCCGGTAGGACCATAGCCCGCCGAAGATCGCAAGGCCCTGCTGCGCGAGCTGCCGCACCGCCAAGGCAAGCCCGACGGTGGCAGCCGCCATGCCGATGCGGTCGACGAAGTGAACGGCGACCAACGGCATGACCATGGTGAACCCGATCACCATGAAAAATGTATAGATCAGCAGCGAGCGCAAACCTCTCCGGCGCGTTTCGTCGGAATAGGCGGCGGAGGCCGCATCACTCATCGCTACCCTCGGCCGTCGAACGATAGAGATAGACCGGGGTGGGATCGCCGCTGAATTGCGAGAAGGGGAAGGGTTCGGCGGAGATTGCCGCGATCCCGTTGCCCAGGAAGCAAGGCGCGATGGCGCTGCCCGTCTGTGCATAGATCAAAAGCGGGATGGAGCGCTCGCGCGCAACCGCGAGCGGCCGGTCGAACGAACCGTTGCTCATGGTCATGCCGGTGGCGATCACCATGTCGGCGTCGGCCAGGACCGGCTCCATATCCGACGCCACGGCATGACCGAACTGCGTGGTTTCCATGTTGAAGTCGCAGGGCAGACAAACCCCTCCCTGCTCCTCGATCGCGGCGACCAGGGGATTAACCACGCCGATCAGTCCGACCTTCTGGCCGGGTTCAATCCTGAGCAGGCTGGCAATGGCCTTGTCGCGTGCGACGGCCCGCGTCGGCGGATCTTGATCAGCGTGTGGCTCATTGCAGCGTCGGCATGTTGGATCGGTCCAGCCTCAGGGCCAAAATGATTCGGGCTGAGCACACGCCAAAAATGCGACGAAGCATCCCCTCCCCACCTGATTTTCTCACTTACCATAATGGGAGATTATGGTAAGTATAGGGTCGCGCAAACGGTAGGGTAGGGGCAAAATACGCACATGATCGAGAAGCCTCTGGACCGGTCCGACGCGGAGATCATCGTCGTCAGGACAGATGACGCGGCGCTTCCGATGCGATCACGCAACGCTGACGCCGAACCCGTCGATATACGGCTGCTTCGCACGATCGGCGGCATCGTTCCGACCGACCTCCCGCCGGTCAGCCAGCTCGGGCTTGAGACCGCGCTTACGGCAATGGCCGATGCGACCAAGGCGGCGATCGCTGCCGATCTCGACTGCTGGCGCGATTGGTGCGACGACGAAGGCCGGTCCCCGCTCCCGGCCGATCCCGAGGACATGGTGCGTTACGTGAACGCGCTGGACGCCAGGGGCAAGAAGCCCTCGACGCTCGCGCGGCGCATCGCGAGCCTCGGCTCGGTTCATCGCCTGATGGGATTGGCCAGCGATGCAGCGCCCACCGACGCGCCGATGGTGCGTGCGGCACTTAAAGCCATCCGGCGGCGTAGAGGTGCATTGCAGCGCCAGGCAGCGCCATTGAGGCTGGGCAAGGCGCTGGACCCCCATGCCGCAAAGGGGTTCACCCTTGCCGCGCTGCTCGACGCCTGCGGTGGCGATCTTCAGGGTTTGCGGGACGCGGCGCTGTTATCACTCGGCTATGATGCCGGTCTACGGGTCAGCGAACTCACTGTTGTGGAAGCGAAGCATATCGACCCGCACAAGGATGGCTCGGCGACCCTGTTCATCCCCTTCTCCAAGACCGATCAGGAGCAGGAGGGCGCTTGGGCGTGGCTGTCGGCCGAAACCATGCGGCGGGTCGGCGCGTGGCGTGACGCAAGCGGCATCGAAGAGGGGCCGCTTTTTCGCCGCGTCGGCGTCGATCGACGGCGCGCTCACGAGGCGGAGCCAGAGGCCGCGCTGGCGCGAACGACTTATTCCATTGGGACAGCGCCTCTCACCCGGCAGGGCGTCAACGGCATCTACCGCCGTGTAGCCATCGCGGCATATGAGATCGGACTGGTGGAGCTGTCTGCAGGCAAGCTGCTCGATGCGGTGCAAGCCTTGTCCACCCACTCGCTGCGCGTCGGCCTGACCCAGGATCTCTTTGCGGCAGGGGAAGACGGCGCCGGCATTGCGCAGGCGCTCCGCTGGAGCTCGCCGACGACCGCGCTACGCTATGGCCGCAAGCTCGCCGTGCGCAGCAACGTCGCAGCGCGCGTCCTTTCAAGGGTCCGCAGTTAACCGCGTGACAAAGTGCGCGCGCTCGTCTGCTTCAAGTGCGTGACGGTCGCTGCAATAGGCGCCTTTCCAAAAGATTCGCAAAACCCCAACGGTCAGTTGCGATCTCGCATCTCCGTCGCCTTTGACCTGGAAGGCTAGCTGTCACCGGGCTCGCCAAGCCAAGCAGGGATATCGCGACGAGCATCGAGTACGCGCCACACATCGATATGGTCGTCCCGTTCGGCATAGAAGACAAGCCATGGATAGCGCTCGAGCCGGCGATGGCGCAGCCCCGGCAGGTCCAGCTCATGTGCATAGCGCGGCGAGCCGATGCCGGGATGCTCCGCGATGGTCTGGTAGGTCGCCTCCAACGCGTCAACAAAGCCGAGCGCGATATCCGCACCGGCCTCGCGCGCATAATGGTCGATAGCTTCCTCAATGTCGCGTTGAGCCTGGTCGCGCGGGACGACCCGCCTCGCAGTCATTCCGTGCGGCGAGCCCGCGCGCGCAGCCGCTCAAAATATGCTCCGTCAGCAGGGGCTCCAGGCGGGGACTCCGCGCCGTCCAGAAGCAGGCGGCGCAGCCGCTGCCGCTCCTGGTCCTTGCGAATCAGCTCGCGCACATATTCGCTGCTCGTGCCATAGCCGCGGCCCAGGACCTGCTCGTCGACGAAGCTCTTGAGCGTCTCAGGCAGCGAGATGTTCATTGTGCTCATGCTTGTCTATTTAGTAGCTTTGGCAAAAATTGGCAAGATTGATAGTCCATCGCAATGGCCGCAAGCTCGCCGTGCGCAGCAATGTTGCAGCGCGCGTCCTTTCACGGGTCCGCCGCTGACACCTTCTGACTATCTGTGGCTGTCAACGCCGCACGGACGTCTCCGATCGCTCGCATAAGCACAGAAGCATCGTCGCGGGCCGCAACAAACCCCCAACTTTGCCAGTACCGCTCGGCATCGGCGTCGATGGCGCGTACAACGATTGCCCGACCCCCGATGATTTCAGCACCCGCTAGACACCGCCGTAGCGCGTCTGTGACGAGCGCAGACCCGATTCCGCGACCATGCTCCCGCTGATCCACAGCCAGCTGACCGATCAAAAGGCAGGGAATTGGATCCGGCGGGCGACCTGTGCGGATTCTGCGCGGGGCGGCCGCTGGATCAATCGCGCTTGGAGCCAAGCCATAATAACCTACTACGCGGCCTTCCTCATGAACAACCATGACACGCGTGAAATCGTTGCGCTGATTGGCCTGCGCATAGGATTTCAACCAGTCGTCTAAAGCAGGCTTTCCGCATTCGAACTCCTCAAGATGATGTGAAGCCGAAAGTGGTTCTACTGATGAAATTGCCACGCGATGTTCAGGCCCAAGGCGCCTTGCGAGTCAGTCGTTCCTGCGCTTTCGGCGGCAGCGGCTTCACCGGTGCATCGATCGCAGCAAGGAACTCGGTAAACGTCTCGTCAGAAACTCGAACCACGCGCTCGTTGAGCATCGCGAGTTGAGCATCATGCAGCGCTGCCCGGCGAACAAACTCCGTACGGGACAGACCGACCGATGCAGCGCCTCGATCGATGATCGCGAGATCATCGTTGCGAAAACGCATCGAGACCGGTGTCTCTTTCCGGACAGCCGTGACGTTCATTGGAGTCATCCTTCTATGTAACGCATTTGTATATACGCCAGGATTGGGCGGGCGACAAGGGATCGAGAGCCAGATCGAGTGCGATTGTGGTCCTCCTCGGCATCGCTCAGGCCCTCCGCCGGCGCCGTGCGGCCCGCGTCGGCTAGGCCGCGTGCGATCGAAGCGTCCAGCTCCGCGAGCCGGGTCTCCCTTCCTGCCGATCGGGCGTGTATCCTTATCGAATGCGTCCGCGGATACGTTCCCTTAGCCCCGCAAGAGACTGAACCCGGCCTGCTGCCACGTCGTCGCGCGCGATCGCCAACAGCTTGAACAAGGCGAGCAATTCCTGGGTTCTCGTATAGCTGACCACGCCCTGAATTACGGCCTTGGCTTCGCCATTCTGTGTGATCATAAGTGGAGGGTGCCCTCGCCTAAATCCCGACATTTAACCCTAGCCTTTGACATCGCTTCCTGAAGGTCGCCCGGCACCGCTCCGCGAGAGCAAGAGAGACGCCCCGAGGATCCTCGCGTCGAATCAATTTGCGAACATTGCACGAACACTGTAAGCCTGCGGCTGAGATACGCCATGCAAAAATTCGACTGGAACACCTTCAACGCGACGCACGACCACGAAGGCGGTCCGATCTCGCGCTACGTCCACGATGGAAGCGATCTGCTGGAATATGGCGATCGCTCTCAGTCGCCATATTCGGGCCTGGGAAAAGCGATCGGTATTGCACTGCTCGGTGTCGTCGGTGGGCTGATTCTGGCGATCGATCATCTGGTATTTTGAAGCGTCATTTCCTTAGATCGGGATCGTTGAAAAAGCCGATATCCTGATTGTCCTGGACTTCTTGGCGCACCTGCGACCCGGCTTCGACATGCAGATTTCGCCCAGCACGCGCAGCTGCCCGCCGATCCTCCAATTCGGCCCTTCCAGCGTCGATGATCGCATCCGCATCCGCAATGCCCCGTGCTGACGGCGCTCCGCCGCCGCCTCCCACACGCGCCGGCGCATACCGTCCGCGAACGTCCGCCGAAGATGAGACGTCGGGGCGCTCGATGTCGACCATGTTCGGCCGGACCAGATAGTCGTCGATCTCGGCGCGGATGACGTCGCTGCGTTCGTCCATCCACCGTGCGATCATCTCGGCACGGACCGACTGCTGATGATAGGACAGATCCGTGGCCCACAGTTCGGGAACATCCATGCCCGGATTGCGTGCCTGTTCGCGGCGATACCATTGCGCGAGGTCCTGGCTCAGATTCTCGGAAAGCTGCATGCCGTGGCTCTCGGCATAGCTCGCATCGCGGTTGAGCGATCGAGCGATCTCATCGAGCCGCTCAGCCGATCGCGTGTAGGAATGCGCAAGGGCCAGCGAATCCTCGCTTACGCTCGCATCCGAGCTTGTCGTCGACGACCGGTTGAACGAACCTGCTCGTTCATAGGTGCCCTCGGAGGACGAAGCGCCGCTCCCACTGGCATGATCGTCCCGCACGGAGCTTCCCGAGCTGTTTTGGGTTTCGGCGCTGCGAGACCTCTGGGTCTGGTGGCCGAGCGCTGATTGTTGATCGGCGTTTGCCCCTACAGAAACGGAGCCGGCGCCGCGGATAGGAGCGGGCGGGCGGCCTTGCGAAGCTCCTCCTTGACCGCTCTGCGCTTGTGGCGCGGGACCCTGCCCACCGCGGCCCGCGCCAGTGCCGGCATTGAGCGATCCACCAACGGATCGAGAGACAATGACGCGCCGATCGCGGCTATCCGTCACACCCGCCCGCTCGCTTTCGCTGGACCGCTGCTCGATACTCTCGCCGCCGGTGGTGGTGCGGCGGTCGAACTGCTCGACCGATGTGCCCGACTGAACACCGGCACTCGCCTCGCTTCCCGACGTGCGTTCGTGCGACAGCGTCGTCGACACCGCGTTACGATGCTGCGCGGTCAGCACCGACGAGGCGGCATTGCGGAAGCTTTCCGCCTGGCGCTCCGCCTCGCTGGCCAGCTCGCGCCACTCGGCGACCGTCCCTGTGTTCATTGTCGGCGTGAACTGGAGCCTGGAAATGGCGGCGCTCGTGTCGATCACGTCCCTGCCGTTGCCAAACCCACCAACGGTCGCGCCATTGTCCTGGCGAACGCTGACCCCGGCGGCGCCCGACATATAGCTCGCCGCCGTCTGCCACTGATTGCTCTGGCGCATGTTGGACGTCCAGTTTCCGGCGCTCACATTTCCATAGCTGTAATTCCCGGTGGTCTGCTCCGCTGCCGCTTGCTCGGCGGCATTTTGCGCTGGCGCCAACATCGACATGCTGTGGCTGGCAATGCCCATCGCACCGCGCGCGAGGCCTGCCGCGAGAAACGGAACCGACATCAACATGAAGCCGGCGATCGTCGCCGTCTCGGCGTTGACTGCCCCGATCCCGGCGAAGGTGCCGAGCGTGACGCCGCCGCCCGCTATTCCAGTTGCTGCCATCTCCGCGCGCGTCATGCAGATCATATGGAGGACGACATAGAGCGGCCCCCATGCCGCCAGATAGAAGAAGCCTGTCGCATAGCCCTTGAGCGCCGCGACGCCGGTCTGCGGCATGAGGAATAGCGGAAAAATGACGGGAAACATGGCGTAGAAAACGACCGTAAGTACGATGTGCAGGACCGGTACCCAAGCCATCGCCTGCTGCGCGATCGAGTTATAGGTGTTGCGCGCCTGAATGTCGGCGCGTGTCGTCGCGAAGGTGTCGATCGCGGCCGCACCGCTGCCGCCGGCCATGCCGTTGCGTGCCTGGGCGAAGGCATTGATCGCCGTATTTTGCCGTAGCACACTCGCATAGGTCGGCGACCCGCCGGTAAATGCCTGCGCGACGACAGGCACGTCGTGGCGCAGCTTGTCCGCGGCGAGCGCATTGCTGAGCCGTGGAAAGGCTTCCCTTCCCCATATCGGCAGGTTCGCCTCGATCATCGGAGTCCATTGCGCGTCGAGCGCCTGGTATGCGGTGCGGCAGGTCAGGATCGACGTTTCCACGGAGCCGTCGGATTGGCGCTCGACCCATTTTTGCGAGCGGGCTTCCGAGCCAGGACCGATCGTCGCCCAAAGATCCGCAGCCCGCGAAAGATCGGTCATCGACTTGAAGCCGAGCATCAGGTCGTAGAAGGTGCAGGACTTGAAATGCTCCTCGAGATTGGTCGCGAACTCGGCATCCCGGATCTCGAAATTACGCGTCGCGTCGAGCAAGCGCGACCCATAGACCATGCCGTTGCCGCTGTAGTTCAGCTCGCTCGGCATGCTGAACACCGTCTCGGCGGTGCGCGTCAGATAGTCCCCGACCTGGCTGGTGAAACTTGCCAGCACGCCTAGCCCCAGCGGTACGTTGTCGACTGTAGCGGGCGCCAGGGCCGGGTTGAGCCGGTCCGTCACCTTGATGTCGATCGTCGGGACCATCAGGCACAGATAGATGGCGGTCGCCTGCAAGAACCAGTTGAACCACGAGCGATAGTTAAGCGTGAACGCGACCACGAGCAGCGCGTAGATCAGTCCCATCACCAGCGCGACGCGGATCAGCGCGCGATAGCCCCCGCCCCCCGACCACGCCGCCACGGCGTTGAAGACATTGACGAGATACTCGCCGCCGCCGATCGTGAAGACCTCGAGCATGATCCCGGGCGACCGTCAGTTAAGACCCTGGGCGCTCAACCCTCGCGAGAAGTTGAGCGCGGCCCCCATCGCCGGTGTCATGCTGTTTTGAAGCGTCGATTCGAGCATGATGCTGCGGTCGATTATCTGCAGCGTGACAGCCAGCTTCTGGTCGAGCCGCACGCTGCGCTGCGCGAACCTCGCTCGCGTGGTTGCGATTTGCCGGCGCCACTGATCGGCGGTCGCCTGGTCGGCCGTCTGAAAGTGGATCTTCGCCTGTTCGACGCGGTCCAGCATATTGTCGAGCATGGCGTTCAGAATGTCGACCGAAACAATCTCGGCGAGGGTCTCGATCTCGCCATCGGTCAGCGCATATTTGGCGGCCGCCTGGACCGCGAGGATCTTGAACAAAGGGATTGTCGCCAGGTTGAGCAATTGCCGCTCGGCCGGGCTGATGGCCGTATCGGACCTGATTTTGAGGCTGATGTCGCGGATCATCGTCGCGATCCGCGGCCGCAGCGCGGAGGAGGCGGGAACGACAAGCGTCTGCTCGCCGATATCGAGACAAGGATCGTCATTGCAGCGCAGAATCCTCACCGGCGGGGCATCGGCCGTCCCGTCGAGCAGGGCCGTCACTACCGCATCCTCCGCGGGACCAAAGATCACGACATTGCCGCCGACCGAGGGATCACTTGATGGGCGCGTCACGATCGTGCCGACGAGCGACATGATATATTCGCTGAAATTCTGGTCAAACGCGCCGAACTTCTCGGACTTCTTCAACGCCTCCCATGTATAGTTGTGGGGCTCGCCGACAAGATGGTCCGCCATCGCGGCGTCGCTGTTGCCGGCGATCGTGCTGTCGCGCTGGTTGCCGTTATTGCAACCCTGCCGCGCTGCCGCCCAATCGCTGAATACGCCCTGGCTATTGCCAACCGCCTCGCAGATCGTCGCCCGGGTGGTGTCCATCTGCGGCCAGATCCCACCGACCAATGCCTGCGCCGTTTCGCAGGAATTGATGTTCATCTGATTGAGCAGCTGCGCCTTCTGACTGAATTCATCCATCACCTTGCCGATCTCGGGACTGACAGAATCGATGGCGAGCTTGAAGGCGAAGCCGAGCGCATTGTTCGCGGTCGCCTTGAGCATAGCGACGATTTCACTCGCGTTGATGAACGAGAAGCTGCCGGAGAACAGGTCGATCCCTCCGCAGCCGGCGCGCGCGCTCGGCAATTGGAGGTTGAACGGCGAGACGCTCTTCTGAGGAAACCGGGTCCACAGATTGCCCAGCGAATAATAGCCCGCCGATTGCCCCTGAAATGCCGTGGGTCCGGTCACATTGGCCGCACCACCAGCATCGTTGAAGAAGCTGTTCATCTGTCCGGCGACGTCGGCCCGTGCCGCCGTCGGCACCATGGCAAGATGAAGCGCCGCGGCGATGCCCGCAACATTGACGGATCCACGCAGAGGCGCGCGCAGGCGCGGAAAGGGCTTCCCTTTCATCTAGAAGTCACTCCCGACATTGGTATTGGTGAGGACGAAAATTCGGTCCATCAGCTCGTCGGCGCTCATGATGCCGAAGCCGATCGGCACGGTGCGGCGCGTCGCGGTATCGAACAAGACCAGTGCCGGCGTTTCGCTGCCGGGAACGCCCATGCGCGCGCGCTGTCCGCTGTCGACGACATAGTTGGGAAAATCGCGCGACGGTCCGCCATCCATCGACACGGCCATGACCGCCAGCCTGTGACTGTCCGCAACCGAGCGCAGAATCGGACCGAAGATGTCACAAGCCCCGCAGGACTGCGCGTAGAAATAGAAAATGCCGTAACGCTCGCCCAACCTGGTCAGCACCGCGGATCGGTCGGCCTGCCGATTGTCGAGCCAGGCGCGCTTGCCAAGCGTCGAGACCGGACGCTGCAATGTGTAGTCAAGGTCCGGATTCTGCCACAACGCACGCTGCCAGGTGTCGGAGAAGGTCGAAGCACGATCGAGCTGCTCCCGCTGGAAGCGGACATAGGCGATGACATTCTCCTCACTCGGCTCGAGGATCGCCTGCGCCTTCAATTCGTCGAGCTGGCGCGTGATAGCCGCCAGACGCTCGGCCGCCGCCATCTCAGGTGGCGGAGCGGACCGCTCGGTCTCCGCCGGTCGCGGCGTGCCGCAGTAGAACCAAGTGCCGAGGCGCCGTTCCCGACAGTAGAAGGCGTCGTCCGCCCGCTCCGTCTCGACGCCATCGCGCGAACTCGATCCCGACTGGCCAGAAGCGGGCGTCATGGCGAAGGCGGCCGCCCAGGCGGCGACTAGAGCGAAGATCATTCGCATCGCGGATTCTCCCTTCTGCGGGCCGCGCCGCTAGCCCGGACTGGCTCGCCGGCCCATCCGCCCGCGGGAGATCGCGTCAGCTCGAAGTCAGGAACCATCGGGCGCTCCATGCAGCTCATAGTAATCGCTGATCTTCTGCTGGATGTCGGCGATCGTTTCGACCTCATCCGGCAAGCGGGCAGCGTCGATGAACTCGGCATAGACCTCGGTGAAATCCATCCTCGACAGATCGAGCCTTGCGAATTCGTCGATTGAGAAACCGCGACATTGTTCGTTTTTGGGCGTGCCCCAGGGTCTCCCGAGCTGCGTCCGCCCCTGCTCTTGAAGAATCCGCGACAGCTTGCTTTCGAAGCAGCAATAGGTTGTGCGTCGGGTCTTGCAGATCCCCAGGAAGCTCGACGAACAATAGGATCCGACCTTGTGGCAGAACCCCATCCGATCCTTGATGTCGAGCATCTTCTCCTGCGTCGAACAGACGAACAGCGTGAGGAAAGGCGTTGCCAGCGCGGCGATCGCTGTCGGACCGCCGGCAAGCGCCCCAAGACCGGCCCCGACGGTGAGCAGCCCGCTGACCTTGCCCGCACAGCAGTTGATCAGTCCGAAAACCGGCTTGTGGCATGTGTCACGTTCGCCGGAGAATACGGTCAATGTATCGGGATTGAATTCCTCGCCTGCCTGTCCGAGCGCATGGAGCGCGACCAGGGCATCCTTGAATTCGGTCGAGGCTTCCCGAACGATCGGCTCGCAATCGCCATTGATGCAATAGACATCATCGCCGCAAATATATTGCTGGTCCGTCGAGGCATCGCCGCCGGGAACCGGGCAGCGATAAATCCTCTCCGTAACCTTGCACGGACCGCCATCAGATTCCTCGTCGAGACACTCATCACGAACATGAGAGCAGGACGCATTCCCCGCCAATTCCGAACAGTCATCGTCATGGCCGATGCTGTTACACATATAGGCGCGCGACCAGGCCCAGCAGCCCTGCGACACTGATACGCCGTCGATGTCGCGCGTGACCGGATCGTTCTCGAGGCAGATCTCCGTCTGCACCGTGCATTGGCTGTCCGCCGCCAGCGAGGCGCAGTCGGAATCGTTGCGCGTAAAGATCGGCGCTCCCGCTTCTTCTTCATGGGACAGCCAATATTCGCCGGTCGCTAGAACGATGCCCGAATGATAAATGCCATGGCTGATACCGGTCGCTGGCGCCGAACATTTGACCTCATAGGCGGTGTGGCCAAGGCTCCGGCAATCGGGCGAAGGCGTGTAGCCGAAAGGCCCGAAATTCCCGCAATAGTCTATCGAACCCGTCTCGCGGCAAATGCCTGCCGCGATCTCGTCATCGAAGGCGGCGCGCGCGGGATAGACCCCGCCATCGCCCGGCAAACCGTTCATTCGACCCGTATAATATGTGTATACGTCACTGCGCTCGATCCTGACATCGAGCGTAACGGTGCAGGTTCGACGTTCTTCCTCCACAGTCGCGCCGACGTTGCAGCTCGCTTCATAGTAGCCGGCCGTGGCGGTGCCTGGGGGCAGCGGCGTGCAGCTTCCCGCCGATCCGCCATAGGCCTCGCCCTCGAGATAGGTGGACGGATCGCCTTCGATCGCGGTCGCCCGCGCCGTTGTTGCAAGAATCTCGGAATTGCTGAAAGTCGGCCTGACCCCGTCGGGATCGGTGACCGTGCGATAGCTTTCGTTGGACCAAGCAGCCGCGCTGGCGTCGGACACCAGCCTGTCGGGATCGTCGAAATAGGATGATTGCGGGACCGTCGTGCCAGCATAGCCGGGCACGACTTCGGCCTGGCTCTCCTCGCTCGGCACCAGCGCGCTGTTCCGCCGCGCTTCCTCGGCCAGCGCCTTCCCTTCCTCGCGCGCCTCTTCGCGCGTCGTCTGACCTGCCGCCGGCATTGCGAGCATGATGGCGATCACAGCACCCAGGAAGGACGACCACCTCATGGCTCGTTCCGCCGCAGATTGGCGAGCGCCACGCCGGCGACGGCAGCACCGGGGCCCCTGCCCTCCGCGAATGCCGACAGCGCATAGTCGAGCGTCACATTGCCGACGAGCCGGTCGAAGGGCGGCACCTGCGTCTTGCAAGCGAAGCCGTCGCACAGATCGAAGTCGCTCGACACGGCGACATAGGTCGGCACCGCGCGCACGTCGAATGCCCGAAACAACCGCGGATCGATCCCCACCGAGGCGCCAGCGGTTTCATCCTCGACGACCTTGGCGATTGCCGCGGTAAACTTCCGCGCGGAATTGTCCGGAAAGCCGCGAAAGACGACGACACCCCGCGCGCGCGCCGTATCGGCGATCAGGCGCTTGAGCGATGCCTCGGGCATCGACAGGGATGCAAAGACGATGAGCTGGGGCGCTTGCCCGCGCGGCCCGGACGCATTGGCGCCGGCGCCGGAGACAAGCTCGTCGAAATCGATCGGACCGGACGCGCCCGCCGGCAGGTCGGTGCCCGCGAGTTCGCGGAGGGTTTCCATTCCCTCGACACGCAGCTCCTCGGCTTCGCCGCGATGAGCGTCACCGCGGTTGCGAACATGCTCGGCGAATGCCTCGGCATCGGCCTGCATTTCGGCCGCGCGGCGCTTCACCGCTTCAAGGTCGAGACCGTCCACGGTCTGCGCGAGCAACGCGGTCAGCCCCGCCAGGCCCGTCAGCGCGGCCAGGCCGGCGAAAAGGAACCGCACACGCCGCCTCACAGCACGCAACAGTTGCGCTTGCGCCAGATGAGGTAGCCCATATCCTCGCCGCCGGCGGGATAGGCGCGACCCGCATCGGGCGGCATGGTGGACGCCCCGATGCCGGAGCAGGCGAAACGCCCGCTCACGGTGGGGATCGGGTTGACCATCTGGATGCGATATTGCTGCTTGCGCATGATCGGCATCAGATATTTGTTGCACAGGCCGCGAGAGCCCATTGTTCCCCAGGCAAGACCCTGGCGGTGCATCTTGTAGGCGAAGCGCGACAGCGCGAGCCGCGAGGACTGGACGTGCCCGATGCTGGCCGGAATATTGCCGTTGAGCGGATACATCGTGCCTTGACAGCCGGCGCACCAAAACAGGCTGTCGAGCGGCAAATTGGCGGTCGCGGCCACGCAGTCGCCCGCGCAGGCAGCAACCGCGAGCGGGTTGGCGAAGATCACGGCCTCGGGATTGATGAGCGCGGTCAGGGTATCGTCCTGCCACAAGGGGTCGACCTCGGTCATATACGCGATGTCGAAGCTCGCCTGCTCGAAGCAGAGGAAATCAGTCAGGATCTCCATCCAGTAAAGCAGCGGATAGACATACCAGTGGACATGCCATTTCGCCGTCGACTGCGAGCGGCCGCCGACCATCGAGGGGCCCGCGAGATAGCCCTGGCCGATGTCGAAGCCGGGCGCGACACGCATGCCGCCGAGATTGACGAAGCACCACGGTTTCATGGTCACATCAGCCAGCCGCACCGGCTCCCAGAAACCAGCCGAGATTCCGATCCGGGGGATGGGATCGGCGCACGCGCAAATCGGCGAGGCGGGGTTGTTTGTGTCGGGGCGCCCGCTCGGCCAGATCTTCAACCCTCCGATCGACAGCGGGAACAGGCAGCTCCAGCAGACGTCGGTGATCGGGTTCACGAATTTGCCGTTGCAGGTCGGATCGGCCGCCTCGGCACGCGTCGACGCCAACGCGACGCCAAGTGCAAGAAGCAAGCCCATTGCGAGGATGCGCAGGCGGCTCATTCGTCTGGCTCCCGCACGTCGCCGTCGTTCCAGGCGCGATCCGCGGCATTCTTCCGACGGAAATAGACCAGACCGACTAGCAGCACCGCGACAAGCAGAACGCCCGCCGCCGCCGGGGCAACCCGCCCCGTCAGGCGGCGCAAAGGGCTCAGCGCCATGATGCAGGCCGCGAGCGCGAGGCACAGGACAAGCCACGCGAGACGCCAGCGACGAAGCGCCGCAGTTTCCGGCGCCGCCATTGGAGTTCGCAGCAGGTCGAGCCAGAGCGGCATCATCCCGCTCCCTTCGGCTTAATTGGAGTCTCGCTCACCCGCATCGCCTTGCCGTCCTGGGTGACGATGGCGGGCACATGACGGATACCGAACCGTTCGGTTAGACGGCCCTCCTGATCGAAATAGAAGCGCCGCTTGCGTGCCGTCATGGCGTCGATCGGCGAGCCCGACACCATGATGATCTTGGCCTTGCTGTCGTTGTAGGCGCCGGTGGCCCAGTCCATCTGTTCGCGATCGTCGCCATCGACGAAGACAAGATCCTGGCTGACAGTCACGAAATCGAGCGGATTGACCCTCGCGCCGCGCGCCGCGATCAGATTGCCTTTGTGATCGCGAACATCGTTCTCGACCGTGATGGTCGGATCGAACGACCAGCTGCGCGCCTGTGTCGCACGGGCGATACCGGCGACAGGCTTTGGGCGCCGAATGTTCTGTTCCGCCCTGCGCGCGAATTCGGCATTGGCGGCATCAATCCCGCCGCTCTTCTCGAGATGGCGCAGCCGCGCCTCGATCGTCGCCAGCAGGTCCGGCTCGACGATCGGAAAGGTCTGGCCCAAAACGCCGAAGTCCCGCGCGTCGCTCGACGACAAGCCGCATGTCGCCAGTACGACACCCAGGCAAAGGAGACGCCCGGCCCGGGTCACAGGATCGCGATCCCGGTGCCGATGATTCGGTCGCGACAGACGAAGCCGATCTCCGCGTAGCGTGAATCGAAACCGTCGGGATGCTCGGTACCCAGATAGTAGCAGCCTTCGGGAATGCGCCCCGTCGCGCCCGGCGTAAGTGGTTCGCCACCCTTTGTTCGAGGTTTCATGCGGGCGACCGCCCTGCCCTCGACCAGCACGAGCGCCCCCCGATGCGCGACCAGCTCACCGGGCATACCGATCACCAGCTTGCCGAACGGCACGGCGCGCTTCCCGAAATGCCGCGTCACGAGGTCCGAGTCCGGCGGATCGAAAAAGATATAGTCGCCGCGCGCCGGCGCCTTATTGCGATGGATGAAGAACGCCCAGTTCGGAAGGGAATCGCTGGCATTGATCAGGAGCGCATGATCGTCGCGCCATGCCGCCACCGCATCGAGGACAAGCAGGGCCGCGCAAAGGAGTCCTCCCATGCCCCACAGGCGCCACCGCGGTCGGAAGCGCTCAATTGGCCGGGCCGGCATCGCCCGCTCCTTCCGCTCCGCCGCCGACGAAGCCGTCGAATGGCGATGCGAGATTCGTTTCGGGTGCCTGCGACGGGACCACCGCCGCAGCGCCGGCCCGCGGCTCGACGGGCGTTGCCGGGGGCTCCGGGGCGCGATCCGGCAAGGCGATGCCCGACTGGTAAACCGACCGGCGCAGCTCTGCGGTGACGTCCGGCACGTTGCGGCTCAGCACCGCTTCGCCGACAAGGACGATCTGGCCTTTGGCGCTGCGGGCCTGCAACTGCGTGTCGAGGCTCTCCATGAAGCGCCGCATCTCGGCCTCCACCGAGGCGGGCGGCGACGCGCTGCGGGCCTGGGCCTGGACATATTCGCCGATGATCGACGACAAGCGGACCGACACGATGTCCTGCCGGTTACTGCGGTCCAGAATCGCATGGGTCGCCCAAATGGCCCAGATGAGCGCCGTCATGCCAAGAAGGCCCAATAGAAACTGCGCAAGAGTGAAGCCACCAATGCGGATGCTGTGCCGCGGGGGCGACGGTTGCGTGCCCGGCGGCCGCGGCAACGCAAGCTCGGGTTCGTACTCAGTCATTGGCGGAGACCCTGGTGCGCTTCGGCGGCAGCCGCCGCTCATGGCGAATGACAATGACGGCAAAGCACAGAAGCAGATCGGCGGCCGCGAACATCCATTTGAACTGCATCTGGCGTTCGAATCCTGCGGCGACATAGCGGGTCGAAAGATTGGCGAGCTGGCGCATCATGCCGTCGATCGAGGCGTCGCCGAGGAGCAGGAACAGCAGGAAGAAGAGGCCCCAGACGATCAGCTGGGTAGAAGCCACCACGCCCAAGAGATGCAGATAGAAATGAATGATGTCTCCAATCCGAAAACGGGGCGGTTCGGGCTGGGCGGGTCGCTTCGATGATGGGTCCTCCGGTTGCGCCGGCGCCGGGCTCGACGGCCGATCGGCCAGAAACAAGGCGATTCCGCGAAGCGGACGCTCTGACGACGCTTGGGCGGTCTGGCCTCGGGTCGTGGTCGCGTGCTGTGTCGCCATGACCTATTCCGTCGCCGCGCGGGCGGCGCTGTCGGCAGCCGCATCATCACGTTCTGGAAAGGCGACCCGGGCGATCGCCTCGTCGATGGGAAATCCGTCCGCGACCAGTGCATCGACGGCCGCGAAGGTGCGCGGACTCGATGAATAAAGAGTCGCCGAGAAGGGATCGAGAACCAACCGGCCGACCGCTAGCGTATCCGGCCCCTTGATCATGATGTCGGAATATTCGGTCCCGTGCCTCTTCAGCGAACGCAGCAACGCATCGGCATAGTCGTCAAGCTTGAGCCGATCATGCTTGCGCAGATCCGCGATGGTCTCTTCCTTCTGCTCGAGGATGACGAACCAGTCGCTATTCTCAAGCGCAGCCACCGAACCGGCGGATTTGTAGTAGTCGTTGAGCGATTGGGCCGCCGTCACGAGGCTCGCGCCATATTTGCGGCAGGTCCGAGCATAGACTTCCACGAAGTCGCCCATTGCCCCGCCCCGCAGCAGCTGCCAGGCCTCGTCGATGAGCAGCATCTTCGGGATGGCCCGGTCGATGCGGCGCATCACCTGACTCGACATGAACATGATCGCGGTGAGCACGACGCTGCGCAACTCTTCCCGTGCCGACAGGTCGGACAGTTCGAAGACCGTCAGCGCTGCCGACAGCTCAAACGACACCTCGCCAATGAAGAAGCTGCCGTAGGTGCCACCGCTGCCGAACGGGCGCATCGCAATGGCGAGGTCAGACCCGAGCAGATTGCCGCTGCCCTCGAGCGAGGCGATCACATCGTCGATCAGCCCGTCGCGGCCTTTCGCCTGCCAGACCTCGTTGACCGCGCCGTCGATCAGGCCGCGTTCGGTATCGTTCAGCCGGTCGATGTGGCGTGCCATCTGGCTCACGATCGCCTTCAGCATCGCCATGCAGTCGAGCAGATAGTCCGGATCGTCCTCCGCGCGACCGGTATCGATCATGCCGAACGGGTTGAGGCAAAAGCCCGAGCTCATCGTGAACTCGACAAAGGCCCCGCCCTGCAGCTTGGCGGAATGCTCGAAGGAGCGGCCGTCATCGATAACGACGACACGGGCGCCTGCACCGCACAGGGCCGCGCAAAGCTCCTGGAGCGACACCGATTTTCCCGAACCCGACTTGCCGAACACCGCGACATTGTGGTTGCCCGCCGCGTTCTGGAACGGACTCCAGAAAAAAGGCTGTCCACGCCGGCCCACCAGCAGGAGATGCGGAATCGGCCCACCAAGATACTCGCCTTGCAGCGGCGCGAGACTAGCGGCGGTCGTGGTGAGCATCGTGCGCAGCCGCTTCATGCGGTCGAGATCGCGGGCGAGGCCGTTGCCGAGCGTCATCGGCATCGCGCACAAGAGACCCATCATCTGCAAATAGCGATCGTCGTGAAGATCCCAGCCGGCCGCCCGGTAGACCGATTTGAGCACGCGCTCGTCGGAATCGCCCCTCCCCTCGGGGGAGACAGCGGTAACCCCATAGAAGACCCGGACTAGCTTGCGGCCTTGGCGGAGCTCCTCCTGGACATATTGCCATTCGCGCGACTGGTCGCGCAGCTGCGGCAGGAAGCGCGCTGATTGGGAATCTGCGAGGCTCGTGGTCCGCATGAACTTGTAGCTCGCCCGGCTCGATAGCGCCTCCGGATCGGGAAATTCCAGGCACAGGTTCGTCGCGACCGGACAGGGCATCCGCAGCTTGTCGGTGAACATGTCGCCGATCAGCCGGGCGACGTCCCAGGGCGCCCAGCGCGTCGGCAGGTTGCGGACGGAAAAGGACCGGATATCGAAGGTATCGGGATAGATCTCGCCGATCTCGGGCGCACCATCGACGTCCGCTCCGGTCGGCCGAAACCGCTCGGTGCGCAGCAGAAGCCGGTCCGGCTCTACGCGCAACTCGATGTCGCGCCGCACGGCCTGGTCGGCGATCGGATCGAGAGCATTGTAGCTCACCGCATCGTCGCCGGACGCGGTTGTGGGCGAGGTGATGTCATCGACCCAGGCGATCAGCGCCACCGGGTCGAGCGCGCGCGCGTCGACATTTACCGACTGGAGCGTCGATAGCAGGCTTTCGCGGACCGCGACGATCTCCTCCGTCGTGATCGCGGCGCTCTCGGGAAAGGAGAGAGAAATCAGAACGCGATGGTTGCGCAGGGAGAACGGCGCGTCAGCCGACAGTGATGACCAGACGCCACCCGTCAGGAACTCTGTCCGATGGCGCGCCATGCGTTCGTAGACGCCGCGCGCCGCATAGCGGGGCAGATACCATTGCGAGAGCCGCTCCCCGACCCGCGGACTCATCCAGTGGCAGAACTGGATACAACCAGGCGTCGGCACGCCCTCGGACAGAAACTGCGCGAGGATCTCGCCGGTCCTCTCGGTCGAGCCTACCAGCGGGGCCGCCTCGACCACAAAACCGCGCGACGCCGAATTGTAGAACAGCCCCGATTTCTGATCGTAGCTGCGATAGGGCAACCAATGCGCCAGCATCGGAACCGCGATCTCCGGGCGCGCCCGGTCGGGCGCACGCACCTCGCCGAACATGCGCGCAAGCAGTCCGTCGAACAGACCTTGGCGCCCGCTCATTGCGGATCTTCCACCTGCGCGGGAAACCCTCCGGCACGCACCACGGACGCCTCCCCCGTCGTCGACGGCGCGCTCTCGGGCTGTGGACCGGCGGGAGTGAGTGCCGCGCCGGAGCCCGGCGCGCGCGCTTCGATTCGTGCCTCGACCTCTTCGCGGATCGCCTCGACGCTGACGGGCATGCGCGCGCGCGCAGCGGCGACGGCCGCCTCCGAGGGGGGATCGGAAACAACCGCCGCCGGCGCTTCGGCGGCCGCTCGCCGGTCGACCGCCTCGACTAGCGTGTGGCCGGGGGCCGCCACAGCCACGTCAGCGTCGCCCGCGGCCACCGCAAGCTGCCAGTCGCTCCCCTCGACGACCGCGTGTATTGCGCTCGCCTCGTGAAGACGGCCCCGTTCATCGATAAATGGCGGAAACATGATGCGCAGAACCTTTTCATGCGTCCGCGCTGGCGCAGTGGCCGTAGCCACGACCCGCGCCGATCTTCGTTCGGGTGACAGAACAACGGGCGCTGGTCCGTCCGCCGACGGTGCGATGACCGCAATTGCCTGATCGTCGATCCTCGCGCTGGGGGCGCAGGTGCCGCCCGGCGCACGGCACTGAAAGTCCCCCCGGACATTGCTTCCGAAGAGGGCCGCGCAGCCGCCTAGGCCAGCAAGCGCGGCAAGTGGCAGCAGCACACGGCCGAAGTGCCGAAGCGCGGGCTGTGTCGGAGGGGCGGTCACGACCTGCCCTCGGCGAGCCATCTCACGAGAAGCTCCTTGGACCGGAACCCTTCGAGCATGGCGCCATCCGAGCGTACTATGACCGGCGTTCCCCCCAGCCCTTGCTTGCGCGCAAAGCTTTCATTGGCGTCGAGGCCCGACGTGTCGCAGGGACCGCTCTCGGGGATGTCGCGCCCGTTATAGACGGCATGGAGCGCGGCCACCCGGTCGCGGGCGCAAAAGACCCGGTCGGACAGATCACGGCTGCCGAGGATCGAGATCGGCCGCTCGACCACGCGGATGTCCATCGTCGAGAGCGCCGCATGCAACACGCGGCAATAGCTGCACCGAAAATCGGTGAAGATCGTCACCGTGTCGCGCGCGGAGGGATTGCCCCAGATGATGGCGCCAGCCTTGGGCAAGCCGGCGACCGAAAGATTACGCGGCGGCTCCTCGGCTGCCTCCGTTCGTCCGGGCGGCATCGCCCCGACATCGGCCTCGGCCGCCACCGCCGCGGAGGCCGACCCGCCCAAAAGCATGTCGGGATTGATCTCGAGGAGCCGAGCGGCCGTCAGATCCTGCCGCGTCTCCATATCGTAGACGCGGCCGATGACGAGGTAGCGGCCGCCACGATCGACATAGAAGAGGTTGCTGCCGGCCGTGACCTCGCAAATCCCTTCGATCCGTGAGCAGTCCACCCGGCTGATCTCGGTCTTGGGAAGGCGGTCGCGCAACCGCGCAGCGACCTCGGCATCGGTAGCGGCGAAGCCGCCAGCCATGGCGATCCCGGCGGCGCCCAGCGCAACCAGGCCGACGCCGGTGAACAACACGCGAAGAGGTAGACGATTGAGCGGCAGACGGGGCTTTCGCCACGCTGCCCAGCGGCTAGTTGCGGACATAAGCACCCTCCAGAAAGACGATCTCGACATCGACGCCGGTCGGCATCTCGATCACCGGCTGATATTGCTCGGCACGCTCGATCAGATATTTCGAGACCATGTCGCCGGTCTGCGACACGCCCTCGCCAAGCCCGCCCTGCAGGATGTCGGACGTCGAGAGTTGCTCGCGCCGGCCATTGGTGGTGATGTTGGTTCCCTGAAGGAAGCTGTTCGCATTTGCCGAGAAGCCGCGCCCGAAACCGCCTACCAGCCCCGCAAGAAAGGCTTGGGTTACAAGCGAGCCTTCCCGGCTGACCACCCGACCGCGCACGCCAGTCTTACCCGCAAAGGCGATGAAGCCCTTGACCTCGCTGACGGCATAGCGACCGCCCGGTTGCGGGCAGGTCATCCGCTGAAGCTTCACGTAGACCTTCTCGCTCGACAGATCGCCGCGTGCCGCGCCGTTGACGAGGCAGCCCTCGATGCTCGTCGTGAGCAGCCGGCCGCGATCGACGACCGAGCGCGCTGGGCCGGTCACGCGCAGCACCACCGGCAACGGATCGGTCTGGCTGTTGACTCCCGCACTCGCATCGACGCCGACGATCACGCGCGCGGTCGCGAAGCTGTTGGGCGGAAGATAGTCGACGCTGTCGGAATAGACCGTATTCCCCGCCGGCGCGCGCGTCGCCGGGCCGCTTTCGCCGGCCGTGAAGGAGACCAGCTTCACTTCACTGGCACGCAGGGCAGCCGGCGCAGGGCCGCCTGCCTCGGACGGGGCGTTGGGCGGACGGTCATAAAGCGGCGGTGCGCCTGGGCCGTAGAGCGCGCTTGGACCAGGCGGCGGCGCGGCGCGCGCGTCAGTGACCTGGCGCCGCAGCTGCTCATTCTCCGCTTCGTAGGCGGCCAGCACGCGCTGTCCGTCGGCCGCCATCGACTGGTTCGCGCCGCGCAGCTGCTCGACCTGCTGGGCTAGCTGATCGACGCGCTGCTGTTGCGCACTCACCGTGTGCAGTTGGTTCTCCGTCGACTGGAAGCGGTTTTCCGAAAGCGCCATCCATTCGCGATCCGAAAGATTGCGATTGACCATGTCGGCCGTCGACACCTTGACCTCGGCCACGCCCTCGGCACGTTCGGCGCTGTCATCGCCATCGCCGCCAAAGATCCACAGGCTCGATAATGCGATGCCGGCAGCGCCGACGCCGGCGAGCAGCAGGCGCTGCCGCTTGCGCACGGCGTCGTTCAGACCAAGCTCGGGCGCAACCGGGCTGATCTCTTCAGTCCCGGCCGGCGCTCGGCGACCGCGCAAGAGTGCCCTCCAATTCATTGCCCGCTCCCATTTTGCCAGACGAGATAGGCGGTGGTGACGCGGCCCGGCGGCAGCTCCGGTTCGGCCACCGCCACGGCGAGCGCGCTGGCGGGCGCGATCATCTTGTTGTCGAGCGTGACGGCCTCGCGGCCCCTATTCTCGATGCGCAGCACGCGGCCGCTCAGCGTCTCGCCGCTATACTCGGCGATCAGCTGAACCCTGAGCGGGCCGACGGTGGCGGGCGTAAGCGCACGCTGGCGCATCTCGTAACCATCGAGGATATTGCCGCCATACATCGCCTGGACCAGCTCGACCGCGGCCTCTCGCGGGGTCACGTCGGCGCGGGGAGCACCCTCCCTGTCCGCGCGCGCGATCGCTGGATTGCTGACGAACACCTGGCGCGCGTCGTCGCCATCGATCCGGCAGACGAATTTGTAGACATAGCCGCGGCGCGTCGTTCCGAAGAAAGACAAGGCGGGACGTGAATAGCCTTCGGGGACGCTGATATAGATGTCCCCGCGCACCGGCTCGTTGACGACCGTGAAGTCGTCCAATGGGGAGCCCGTTGACACCTTGGAGACCGAAGCGAACTGGTCTTCGACCAGACTGATGCGCGTGAGATCGCGCGCCGAAGCCGCGCAGTCGACCTGCGCGCTGTCGGCCGCCATGATCGTCTGGTCGGCCCAGGCCGGCGTAGCGAGCAGGAACATGCCGCCGGCGACCAGCGCCGCGCCAGCGATCCGGCTGACATGACATTGCTGGCGTGAGAGCAGCGCGGAGCCGCCCGCAAAGCACGCGATGAGATATGCCGACATCATGAATCCTTGTTCCTGGTGTCGGCGACGACCATGCCGAAGCCGATCAGCTTCAGGCTGAGGCCCGTGTATTCCCAGCTGTAGCGAAAGGTCCGAACCTCCCGCGAGACCACCTTGTTGCCGACGATGGTGATGAGTTCGCCCGTCACTTCCGAGATGAGCGCGGTCGTATCGACGCGCATCGAGCGCAGCGTGAAGACCTGGACGATGCTCGAGCCGCGCTGTTCGTCGACGATCTTCAGCAGCTCCGCCTTGAGCTCGCCCTGCGCGCGCGGATGGGTGATCGCCAGCACGGCGCTCATCCAGTAATCGAGATTCTGGGGGCTGCGGTTGAGCGTCAGCACGGCGACGTCGCGCGTGATCATCTCGAGATAGTCCTTGGAGACGCCCGAACTCGAAATCGTGACCGGCGAGGTGAGCAGCGGCTGGAGCACCACTTCGCGGTCGCGCGTTCCCGCCACCGTGAGGAGCAGGAGTGACAGCGCTCCAAAAACTGCCGCCAATACGGCCAGCAGGTTGCGCTGGCGAAGGACGCGCTGGCCAAGCGCATGGCTGTGGGCGAGATCCATGCTCAGCCCGCCATCAAGCGCAGATGGGATGGTGGCGTGGCCCGAAGACCCGTGAAACCTGCTGGCAAATGCCAATAGGCCAGATGGAACAGCCAGGAAGCTTTCCGCCCCGACTTCGCTTTCCTAAGACCCCACCAGCCGGCAAACGAGAAGATTGTGCCAATGAGGATATGCTGGGTCAGGATGCCCCACACGAATGGAATGATCATCGCGAGAGCTTCATCCAGCGTCCAGAGCCCGATCAGCTCGGGATCATCCAGATGCTGCGGAACGACATACCGGTCTGTAGCCATACGCCACCCCCTGCCCGGCGCCGCCGCAAGACGACGCCGGAAACCGTCAGTTTCAGATCGTGGCCGTCACCGTCGAAGTGACGATCGGGATGCCCGTGCCGGCGCCGACGCCCACGCCGACCGGAATGGCCACCTGGCTGAGCGAGAAGCGCCCCGATGCGAGCGCGACGATGCCGCCTGCAAGGCTCAGCACGGTGATGATCTTGCCGCCCGAGCCCTCCAGGAAATCGGAGAACTTGGTGAGCGCGGTGTCGAAGGTGGTGTCGGCGCCCGCATGGGCCACGCCGGCAAACATAAGCAGCATGAAGGCGAACATGAGACAGGCGAACAGAGCGAGCTCGAGCCGCTGCCGCCGTTGCTGGACGAGTTGCATGTGATCTTCCCTTTCGCAGGTCGGGTCGGTGCGGAATTGGCACCCGTAGCAACGGTGCGAATGGAAAGGTGAGACAACAACCCGGGAACGGTGATCGCGGGCTGCGCACAGAATTGAATTGAAAAATATTGTGGTGGAGACGCTCCGCTGTCCTTATTCTGGGGACAGGCCGTCCTGCTTTCCGGGCCACACTGTCCCGCAATCGAGGACGACCGCGCTCAATTCCGGGACAAGGTGTCCGGCATCGGGGACGCGGCGAATCGGGGTTATCCTCTCCTTTACCCGATTCGTGCTATAGTAAGTTCCGAGAGACGGTGGGATGATTGGCAGACTGGATCGAGACGATGACCGGACGATCACGCGGGTATGCGCTCTCCATATCGACGCCATTGTTCCAGCTCGCCACTGAAGCAATCCGGGTGCATTCGAACGCGACCGGGCGATTCCAGTCACTCGCCCAACTGGTCATTGAACGTGTCAGCTGCGCGCCAATCCTCGAAGATCATGATCCCGAGATCATGCGCGATCATCTGCGGCTGATACCCACGAAAGGCGACGTTCAAATCTATTTGAGTATCCCGCGAGAAGACGCGGACAAGCTCGTCGCGACCAAGAAAGAATTGTCCGCCCGAATAGGACAGAGATTGACGGTGCCTGACGCGGTGTCGCTTATTCTTCTCGATTCCATTGCCGACGATCGGACAACGGAAGTACTACGAAAGATGGCGATTCCAATGTCCTGATTACGTTCGCGTGGCCAGCGTGACCGGACGGGAGAGCTTGTTCGCGTGTGTCCCAAATCGCGGGATCGCCGATCAGAGATTCAGAAGGAATCGATTCCGTTCTCTTGCTTCGTCATTCAGCATGTGATTGACTGACATGTCCCAGGTTGATCCTCGGGGGCATAGGATATGGCTTGGCACGAAAATAGCGCCGAATGGGCAGAGCCAGCACATACGAGCGGGACTTCGCCTGACGAGCAAAAAAGGGACTATATCCCTTTCATCTTGCGCGCCATGCGCGCGGATACCGTAAGCATCCGCTGCCTCTCGACGCGTGCCGGGATCAACAAATCGCGGATCGGCAAGCTACTCCACCGCGATCCGAAGCGCCGCTCGTCCATCAGTTTCGACGAACTTCAGCGGATTCTCGCCGCGCTCGACATCGACCTGCTCGAGGCAATCATTTGCGTCGAAACCGTCCGGGATCTCGATCTGCTCTATTCGGCGCGCTACGCGACACTCATCCCGATGCTCTGTGCCATGTTCAGGGAACTGCCGATGCACCTCATTGCGGCGCTTGAGGAGGTCGATGGCGTCGACGGCACCGAGGTTCGGCCGGAATGGGCTGGCGTGCTCCAGAGATCCGTCATCCAGCGTATCATCAAAGGGATGAGCGACACGGCATTGCGCCGCGCTGCCCTAGCCGAATTGCAGGAATAGCGCGGTCAGAACGATAGCAGGACGGCGCTGCGTCCCCGCGGACCGGGATCGGTAGATGAGGAGACGTTCTCGAATCCGGGGGCGACCAGCGCTGCCGTTCGACCGCCGCCCAAGACCTGCAAGTTGCGCATCACCCGGCTGACATAGTCGCGGGTTTGCGCGATCGCCGGCACACGGTCCACGACCCGGCCAGGACCGGCATTGTAGGCCGAAAGCGCCAACTCAATTTTGCCGAACCGATCTAGCTGTGAGCGCAGATAGCGCGCACCACCGCGAAGATTGTCGAGCGGGTCGAAGCGATTGACGCCCAAGCCCTGGGCCGTACCGGGCATCAGCTGCGTATAGCCATAGGCCTGTTTCGGCGACACGGCGGAAGAGTCGTACTGACTCTCTTGAATGATCAGAGCATCGAACAGTTCGACCGGAATGCCTTGGCGGCAGGCCGTCGCGTGGACCTGATCGTAGATGGACCTGCGCCGAGCTTCGCCTTCGAAATCGAGCAAACCCGATGGTCTATACGCTGCAGCGTAACAGGTTGCGGGTGCGTTCCATGACGCAAGCTCCGGGGCTGGCCGCATCCATCCAGGAATGACAACCGCCGGGGGATCCACAGCCACGGAAGGCGCCGGCGCAAGCGGTTGAAGTGTGGGCTCCAGAAAGTCGCTCCGCATCCGATGCTCGATCCACCGCCGCGAAAGATCATGGACGCGGAATGTGTCCAGCGCGTCGTTTCCGGCGTCGTTCTCCACCTCCTGCGGCATGCTGACCGGCACCTGCCCTATCACGACTGCCGTGCGCGCTTCCGCTTTTCCTGCCGCTGCTGCTGCCAGCAGCATGACGATAATCCCGACCCGAACCATCGAAAGACCCCGCGTCCAACCTGACATGGGTTTTATGAGATTGCTGAATCTTGGCCATGTCAATCGTTCCGCCCAGCGCTCCTGGCCCATCAAGCGTGGAATGCCCGCGTGCCTGAGAGGACAGCAGAACCCATGCTGGAAGATGGTTCGAGCTATCTCACTGCGGAAAGCCACAGCTACAAGTCGGCCATCGACCGGATAGGCAAGGGAGACGATTCAGGCCTGCCCAAAGGACCAGCATAAATGTCCGACTCCACGACTTTTCCGAGCCTCGCCTATTCAGCGGGTCCCGACAGGGTTGTGGCGATGGGCCGGGCCGTCATTGCGGCCGAAGCGGAGGCGCTCTGGGCGCTGGGAAACGAACTCGGCCCTTCCTTCAGCCACGCGATCGCCACACTACAGCAGATCCGAGGCAGCGTTTGCGTGTGCGGTCTCGGCAAGTCCGGGCACATCGCGCGGAAAATCGCCTCAACCCTGGCCGCCACCGGCACGCCGTCCCTGTTCCTCCATGCCGGCGAGGCGGTCCATGGCGATCTCGGCATGCTGCGCGAAAATGACGCGCTCCTCATCCTGTCGAACTCGGGAAGCACGCTTGAGCTCGGCACGATCGTCCGGCATGCCGGATTGCTCGACATCCCGATCGTCGCGATCACGTCGTCACTAGCCTCGCGGCTGGCGGATGCCGCCGAAATCTGTCTTCTCCTGGCGGACCGGCCTGAAGCCTGTCCGCATGGCAGCGCGCCGACGACGTCCGCGTCGATGATGCTCGCGCTTGGAGACGCCCTCGCGATCACCCTTATGAAGCTCAAGGGAACAACGGCGGAAGATCTGCTGCGCCTGCATCCGGGCGGCCGCCTCGGTCTCGATCTAGTGACCGTCGAGAGTTTCATGCATCGCGGCGATGAACTGCCATTTGTCGGGCCGGGCGACCCCATGCGCTCAGTGATCGCCACGATCGGCGACAAAGGTTTCGGTGTCGCGGCCGTCGTCGATGAAGACGGGAAGCTCAAAGGCGTCATCACTGACGGCGACATTCGCCGCCATGTCGGCGCGCTTGGCGCCGCGATCGCCAGCGAAGTCATGACGCGCGATCCCCATGTGCTGCTCGAGGGCATGCTCGCGCGCGACGCGCTTGAAATTCTCTCCCGTTCCCGCATCACCTCGCTTCTCGTGATGGATGCCGAGACGGAGCGCCGCGTTGTAGGCCTCGTCCACATCCACGACTTGCTCCAGCTCGGCATCGGCTAGGATGCAAGCAGCCATCATCATACCGGCCAGGTTCGACTCTGCGCGTTTTCCGGGCAAGCCGCTTGCACGGATCAAAGGGGCCACGGGGATTGAACGGCCGTTGATCTCCCGAACCGTCGATGCGGCGCTGACGGTCGGAGACGGATGCGGGATTCTGGTAGCGACCGACGATCAGCGTATTGCCGAGGCCGCTCGCGCCGCCGGCGCGCTGGCAGCGATAACCTCGGATATCTGCCTCAATGGCACCGAGCGCTGCGCGGCCGCGGTCAGAGACGTCGCGCTCGATGCGGAGATCATCATCAACCTCCAGGGCGATGCCCCGCTCACGCCCCCCCACGCTGTCGCAAAGCTCATCGCCGAGATGGCGGCCGATCCGGCCGTGATGGTGGCAACGCCGATGGTGCGCTGCTCGCCGAAGACCATCGCGCGACTGCACGCCGACGAGGCGGCGGGGCATGTCGGCGGGACAACGGTTGTCACCGACGGAGCGGGCGACGCGCTTTACTTCTCGAAGCGAATCCTCCCCTATGGTGGAGGCAGCGCAGAATGCCCGATCTTTCTCCATCTCGGCCTCTATGCCTATCGGCGTCGCGCCTTGGAGCATTACGCCGCCGTCCCGCCAACCGCTCTCGAACAGGCCGAGGGCCTAGAACAGCTGCGCTTTCTCGACGAACGGATCCCCATAAGGATGGTCGAAATCGAAGAACCGGCGGGCGGTCTATGGGAGGTCAACAATCCTTGGGACGTCCCGTTCGTCGAGCATGCGCTCGCCTTGCGCGGCATCGCGTGATGGCAGCAAAAGGCATCCGCACATGATCTTGCGCGGTGCGCCGATCGGCCAGGACAAGCCCATGTTCCTGATTGCCGGTCCGTGCGTACTGGAGTCAGTGGAACTGGCGCTTCGCGTCGCGGACTGCCTCGCACACCTCGCCCGACGCCATAACATGCTGGTCATTTTCAAGGGATCCTTCGACAAGGCGAACCGGACTTCAGGCACGTCCGATCGTGGTCCGGGCATCGATGAAGGGTTGGAGATCCTCAGCCGCGTCAATCGTGAAACCGGCCTTCCGGTGCTGACCGACGTGCATGAGACAAGCCAAGTTCAGGCGGTTGCCGAAGTCGTTGACGTCCTTCAAACACCCGCGCTGCTTGCGCGCCAGAGCGATCTCATCATGGCTGCCGCTCGCTCCGGCCGCTTCGTCAATCTCAAGAAAGGGCAGTTCATGGCGCCCTGGGATATGGCGCATGTGCTTGAAAAGGCGCGCAGCGCCGCGGCGGAAGCCGGCCATGATCCGGATTGCTTCCTGCTGTGCGAGCGCGGCGTGAGCTTTGGCTACAACACCTTGGTCACCGACCTGCGCAGCCTCGCGGTCATGGCCGAAACCGGATCGCCCGTCGTGTTCGACGCGACCCATAGTGTGCAATCGCCCGGAGGCCTCGGTGCGCGGTCGGGCGGTGACCGCCATCACATTCCTTTGCTCTGCCGCGGAGCCGTCGCCGCCGGGATTGCAGGCCTTTTCTTGGAAACGCACCCGGACCCGGATCGGGCCCTGTCGGATGGCCCCAATTCCTGGCCGCTCGATTTGCTCGATGCACTTGTCGCGCAACTGGTCATGCTTGATCACTCGATCAAGGCCAACCTGTCCGCATATCCGTCAGCAAGCTGACCGGGGCGGACAATCCATGTCGCTTCGTTCGAAGATCCACGCGCGGATTCTCAACCCGCTCAACGACATTGCGAAGAACGCGTCCTCGAACTGAATATGAAGGCGTCCGTTGGGCTTGAACCTGGACCGCGTTGCATATATATTCCCTAGCAAGGGAGTAGTTATCATGCCGAATGAGTTTTCAGCACGGGAAGTGGCCGAACTGGCGAATGTGCCGGTGCGCGCCGTGGACAAGGCGATCGAGGAAAAGGTGCTTGCCGGTAGCAGGCTGGGCACGCGCGGCAGGCGCCGGATGCTGCCGCTCCACGCCGTGCCCTATGCCGCGATCGTGGCGAGGTTGCCTTTAACGCTCTCGCTTGCCGCCAAGCGCAACCTCGCGGGTGCGCTCAGCGCCCGTCAACCCGAACGCATGACCGCCGAACCGCTGGAGATCGCGCCCGCCGTCACAGTCGATCTGTCCGCGCTCGTCGGGTCCGATCTTGCGACACGCGCCGCGCGCTACGGCCGCGCGCGGGAGGATCATATCGTGATCAATCCCGACATCATGGGTGGAACGCCGGTTCTGCGCGGCACGCGGATCACTGTCTATTCGGTGCTGGGCCGCCTCGATGGCGGTGACAGTATCGACGACATCGTGGAGGATTATCCGAACCTGACGCGGGAGGCGATCGAGACGGCCGCGCTCTATGCGCGCACCCATCCACTTGTCGGTAGGCCCGGCGGGCGTCCGTGGGCGAAAGCCGCTTGAGACTGTTCATCGACGAATGCCTGTCGCCGCAACTCGCCCGTCATCTCAACATGACGGGCGAGCATGATGCTACGCATCCCCGTGATAGGCGTCACCTCAAGGTTTGTGCGCCAGACAACGATTTGACGGACAAAAACAGAACGGTGCAATCATGCGGCGGATCGCAGGTATTGATATAGGGTTTCTCGGCTGATCCCAAGATCGCGGGCGATCGCGGCCTTTTGCTCGCCACCTGCAACCCTTTGCAACAGCTCGGCCACCATACCGTCGGACAGCGATTTCTTTCTTCCCCGATAGGCGCCCCGCTGCTTGGCTAAGGCGATGCCTTCGCACTGGCGCTCCCGGATCAATGCGCGCTCGAATTCGGCAAACGCGCCCATCACTGAGAGCATGAGATTGGCCATCGGGGAATCCTCGCCGGTGAAAGCCAGGCTCTCTTTGACGAATTCGATCCGGATGCCCCGCCGGGTGAGGGACCGGACCAACTTGCGTAGATCATCGAGGTTGCGCGCGAGGCGGTCCATGCTGTGCACGACCACCGTGTCCCCCTCCCGGATGAACGAGAGCATGGCTTCAAGCTGGGGTCTGTTGACGTCCTTGCCCGATGCCTTGTCGGTAAAGGTCTTGTCGAGCACCACGCCGTCCAGCTGGCGATCGACATTCTGATCGAATGCGCTGACCCGGACATATCCGATCCTTTGCCCGTTCATCGCCTGCTCCCGGCCCAATCTGTCAGGTTGGAATCTATGAGCTTAGCAGGCGTGTGTCAAGAAATGAGCTTTGAAGTTCTTATCTGACACATTCGACGTGGACATCCTGACGTCCGGTTAGACTATACTTCATCGTGACGCAGATCAGCAAAACATGAACAGAGTGGCGAATAAAACGTATGGAACTGTACGCGCTTGGTCTGTCCTCGGGCAGAAACACCAAGAAAGCGGACCTTTTCTCGGGCCGCAGCTCAAGACAGATCAAAGCTCATCTCGGACTTTCGGGCGCTGATCGCGGCGCAAGCTGATACCGGGGCGGATTGTCAATGTGATCCTTGATACGAAATCGTATCTCTATCATCGCTTCTGCACCATCGGGCCATGCTTCCCACCGATTCGACAGCTCATGAACGCATTGTGGGAGTGAATCCAAATCTTCCGTCAACCTGACGTTGCTCTCATGACTTTTTAACATAAGCTATCTTAAATCCGCCCTTATAATAAGCGATCTTGAGCTTGACTGCAGTGGCACTCGTGTGCGTCGTGCCATCCTTCCACTCGACACCGCCTTCGGTTTTTGCGGTAATGGTGGCCTTGGCCGCGAATTCTGCGTCGACACCGCCGCCGATCTTCTTGGCGACCTCGTGCGCAATCTCGTCGCTCTTTGTTGTCTCGAACTCGAACTCTCCCACTTCGGCCGTGGCCTCCAGATAGAAGTAATCGTACTGGTCGAAGTCCTCTCGAGGGATCTGCACAATATCGCGACCGCGGAGTAGAGCGTTAATGCCCACGCCCCCCAGCACTTCGCCATGTATCTCGACCTGATAGCGTGGATCGTCGAATTCGTTGCTCACGCCAATCTCGAGCTGACCTTCCCGCGAATAGTCGGTAGCCATTAGCCAGCCTACCGCCGTACCACGCTGCTTGACATCGACCCCGAAACGACCGACCAGCAGATTGTTGCCGTAGCCCTTCAGGTCGATATTGAACTTGATGTGTTCCTTCGACTTTCGTTTTGGCTTGGCCCAGTCCTGCTCGATTACCTGCTGGCGGACTTTGGCTTGATCCTTGGGCGGAAAATTTTCCTTGGCCGCCTCGAGTTTCTTGATGCCGTTGTCAATCTTGTCACTCTCCTTCTTCTCGGGGGTCCGTTCGTCTTGTGCCGGAGGCGGCGTGGTTTTTGGCGGCTGGGTGGCCGGTGTCGGCGTCGTATCTCCGCCCTCGTCCGGCGGCGTGTCATCGCCGGGACCGGAGCCGTGAGATGCGCCGCCGCTGGTTGCCGCCTTCTGGGCCTCGAGCGCGACCTCGGCAATTTTCACGCTGTTGTTTGACAAGGTCTCGAGCAGGTCGGCGACTTGTGCCTGGCCTGACATGTCGCGGAAGATATTGGCGGTGGCGAGCACACCGAGTGCCGCGCCGAGGCCGGACGGATCGGGAGCGGGGGTCGGGTTGACGATGTTGACGAGCGACTGCGGGAAGGCGGTTGGCGTGGCCGCAATGTCCTGCGGCGTCGGGGTGACCGGCGTTATCGTCCCGATTTCCGGCGCCTGGATTGGGATTGGATGCTCGTCCCACTTCCAGAAGCGGGTGTTGTCGATCTCCTCGGAGACGTTGCAGTGGCCGAGCTTGCCCTCGGCAAAGACACCGCGAGTCGGCAGTGTGATGAGCCGCTCCGACTTGGCGGAAGCGAGTGGCAGACGCTCCAGAACCGAAGCGCGGTCCGCATCGCTCATCGCGGCCAGTTGATCGACCGCCCGCTGTCGCTGGGCCGGGTCGCTGCCGTTTAGCGCGGAGGCGATGTCGACCACCAGCGTGTCGTCCACTCCCGATATCGGCTTAACCAGCGGATAGGCTACGTAACTGCCGAACACTTCCAGAGGGGTCGGCTCGACGTGGTCGTCCATCGTCGTCGGCGCCCAGGGCACGAGTTCGAACAGGCGGGCAATCGCATTCACGTCGGTGCCGAGTTGGATCACTGTTGCGTAGTGATCGACGTGAGCGGCGATGTGATCCTTGAGCTTCTTGATCTGATAGGATTCTTCGATGGTCAGGCTCTTGTCAGGAGATAAGGCTGGGCCAATCGCGGGAGCCGGTGGTCCTGGACGCTTAATGCCTGAAAAAGCCTGGGAGCCCGGTTGGCGGCCGAGGATGAATAGGTTGACGTCGACCCTCCCCGGGGTGAGTTCGACCAGGTAGCCGTAGCGGTCCCACGCCTTGATCGACAGCGCGTCGATTCGCCACTCGGTGTTGCCCCACTTCTCGAACTGGAAGCCGATCACCTGCGACCAGGGGATACGCACCGAGGGTCCGCCGACTGCTTGGCCGGTTAGCTTCAAGAATGTGAACTGCTCTTGGTCGGTCTCCATCCGCTGGCCGCTATTGACGTTGTGCGCCGCATAAGCATCGCTCTCTCCCTTGTAGACGTAGTGGAGTTCGTGCTTCTTGCTGCGTGCATGTTCCTCGGCGGTGATCACGTAGATCGTGATATTGTTAATTGTATCATCGTTCGTCCAGATGCCGATCTCGAACAGTTCCAGCTCGACAGTTCCCTCCCACCACGGATCGACCGGGTCGACGGTTGGGCCGATACCTTGCACGATTTGGTGATTGGAGATTGCGTCGCGTTTCTCGATCGCGTCGAAGCCCGCCTTCAAAGCCGGCTCGAGCAAGGCCGGCTCGAGCAGGTGACGATGGTTGATCAAAACCGCCTCGTTCAATGCCGCCACCCGCTCGGGGAGCTTGGCCAGCACTGCCGGCCGTCGCCGGACCCATTCGACCGTGACGCGATAGTGCCGCAACACCTCGTAATAGAGCACTGTCAGCGTGTGGCTGTGATTGTAGTTGGAGAAGGTGCGGCTCTGGACGCTCTGCTTCTCCTCCTGCCGGGCCTGGATAACCACGGTCGAGCTCAGTTCGCGCTGGGCGGAGCTAGCCTGGGCGAAGCTGTCGTTCACGCGCTGGACGTTCTCGGCTGCGAGGTCGCGACTCCCGGAGCTGGTCGCAGTCGATCCGCCCAGACTCCATGTGTTTCCGACCGCAGCGCCGAGCCCGATCATGCCGAGCGACGCACCGCCGGTAGCGCCCGCCGCGCTCGCCATCCCCCCCATGAGGGAGGAGCCCTTCTGCAGTTCCTTCAGCCCGGCCTTTACCGTCTCCGAGATCGTCCGGTCGCGGTGGGTCTGGTGGAGGATGTCCTCGGTGAGCTTAGTCGTCTCGTTGCGATCGGTCAGGCTGTCCCACGACCAATCGATCACCGCCAGTCTGACCGTCTCGCCCGGCGCCAGCGGCAGACTGTAGAGTATCTCCCCCAGTGAATGGCCGAGCGAATACCAAGACACCTTGTAGTCGTCGACATAGGCGGCCTTATAGCCCGACCCGGCCGGCAGTTTGAATTCGGGCGGCGCGTCAGCCAACCGCACTACCTGGCGCAGCACGAACTGCTGGAGCGCGAGACTGGCGGGGAACAGTTCCTCGCACCCGTCCTCGCCGACGAGTGACTTGGGGCTCGCCGCGAACGATGCGGGCGACAGCCGCCAATCGGTCAAGCCCGGATTCTGGAGGGCGCGGGGCCCCATGTTGATCAGCGCCGGCGGCAGCGTGTGCCACACCATCTCCATCCGCGCGACGATCGCGTCGAACGCGAAACGCGCCTGGGCCAGCACTTCGTGCCGGCCCGGATGGCCGTATGGATAGATCCAGATGGCCAGCTTCAGCACCGCATCGGGATCGTTCTGCCGCGCCGCGATCGTCTCGGCGAGCAGCAGTTTAACCTCTGGTCGCAGCCGGGTGAGGTCGAATGAGGCATATCCGACATGGTCGGTGGTGAGTACGCCGAGCGGCTCAGCCCAGATCGCGCCCGTCTCTTCTTGCGGGTCGACAAGCTCAAGACCGAACCCCGGTGCAAGCTCGCGCACGGCCGCCAGCATCTGCGCGGACAGCCTCCCCGACGAAATGTCCGCCATGCGTGTGGCATCGGCGTCGCGCAGCACGTCCTTGAAGACACGCTCGAACAGCGCCCGCGTCTTTTCGAGGTCGAGCAGGGATTCCAGGCTGTCGTCGCTCAACGCCTGTCCCAATGCGGCAAGCGCTGCAGCCTCGACCCGCGCACGGACCGCGCTTGTCGTGGTCGGATCAACGGCGTTCAACGCCGCGTTAATCGGCTCTCCCAGCCGCGCGTCGGCGGGCGGGCGCGGCGGCACGATGCGCGGCACCGCGATCTCGGCATAGAGCGGAAGTCGCTGGACCGGATTTCCGTTCTCGGGGTCGGTTACGAAAATTGCGAGATGGGTCGGTGGGGCAAGCGAAGAAGCGGCCATTGAGACCTCCTGTGCATGGCCGGCGTTAGCGGCCTGCCATGGCCCGCCGTGCGTCCGACGCTTGGAACACTATGCAATCGATGCTTGCTTCCATTTGAAGCCCACAGCCCATGCTTGTCGATATGTCGGCCAGCCGCTTTTGCTTAATCAACTTATTGTCAGGAATAGCTGCATAGCATTTGTTATGCATCAACCGTTCGGATGACGCGAATGATCGGATGATGTAGCATTCTGATCGAGTCGAAGAACGGGTCTAGCGAGGAGAAGAGCGCCCAGAGGGTCGCCGTGGATTGAGCAATTCAATGCGGGGGGCCGGCTATGCGAGAGCGATCAGTCACCGACATCTCCAATCTGATCGGGATGATCTATGACTGTGCGCTCGACCCGGAATGCTGGCCCGAAGCCCTCGCGGCCATGCGCAGGCAGCTTGGTTTCCAATATGCGACACTTGCACTTCAGGCGCTTCCTGCCGGCATTCCCCTGCTGCAGGCAAGCAGCGGACTGGCGGCCGAGTGGCTCGCGCGAATTCCCGACTATAGCGCCGACTTCATCGATCGTTGGGGCGGGCGAGCGCGCGTGGACATGCTGCCCCTGACCGAGCCGGCCGTGCTCTCACGAGTCAATCCCGGCTGGAACCTCCACGCAAACCGTTATTTCTGCGAATGGGCTGAGCCGCAGGGCATTCACGACGTCATGGCGCTCGGCGTGCTGCGAGGACCCGACGCGATCGGCTCGATCATCCTGGCACGGCATCATGAGCAGGGGGAAATCAGCGAGCAGGAGATTTCCCTTGGACGCCTGCTGCTTCCGCACTTGCAGCGGGTGATCGCGATCAGCCGAATTCTGGAGACCGAGCGCCTGACGACCTCATCGCTGCGAGCAGTGCTCGACCGCCTCACCGTCGGGGTCGTGCTTGTCGACACGGTGAAGACGATATTGCATGCCAACCGGGCAGCCCAGATGATGCTGCAATCCGGCGATGTGATCTCTTCGCGTCGCAACTGCCTTGAGTTTACCGCCAGGGCGGCCTCGATGGCTCTGGATGCCGCCATCGGACGGGGAAGACCTGGGCGCGGCGCCCGATCCTGCGGTGTGGACGTGCCAATCCGCGACGAGCGGGGACAAAATTACATGGTGCACATCCTGCCTATTACGAAGGGGTCGCGCCGCGCGGAAGTCCAGTCTGCCGCCTCCGCGGCGCTGTTCATCAATCCGGTTTCATCGACGCTGAATGTCCGCCGGCCGGCGCTTGCGACGATGTTCGAGCTGACCGACGCCGAGACCAGGGTGCTGGAGAGCATCACACAGGGGTCAAGCGTCGGCAGCGCGGCGCGTGCGTTGGGCGTGAGCATGGCGACGGTGAAGACGCATCTGCAACATATCTTCGACAAGACCGGTGTCCGTCGACAGGCCGACTTGGTGGCGCTGGTCGCATCCCTGGCCTTGTCGCCCGATGAGTGATCGGACGGATCGAGCGCCAGCTAGTCGCCAACATACTTGCTTCATTTCGCTTTGGGAGGACTTCGATGAGCCCCGTTCTTGACCAATATAGCAGCAATACCGAAGACATCCCTCTGGAGATATTCTTGCCGCCATCGCCTGGGCCGTCGCCGGCCGTTCTCGTCCTGCACGGCAGCTTCGGCCTCCTGCCTGAATATAAGCCCGACATTGTGTCATTTGCAGAGGCGCTTGCCGCGGCTGGCGTGGCCGCAATCATGCCTCAGTACCTCAAATCCACCGGGACTGAGCCCGGTGATGGCGTTCTTAAGCTGATCCCGGTCAATCATCTTGTCTGGGCACAGGCTTGCGCCGATGCGCTGACATGGATCGCCGGCGATCCGCGCTTCGATGTTGGCCATGTGGGTATCCTTGGCTTCTCGCTGGGAGGCTATCTTGCGCTCCGCGTCGCCATGGACCCACCCGGCGGCGTGGCAGTGCAAAGCGTCGTCGACTTTTTTGGACCGACGCATCTGCTCGATGCCCATTGGTCGAAACTTCCTCCGGTGCTGATCTTTCATGGCTCAGTCGATAAGTTCGTCGATCCGAGCGAATCCGAGTTCCTAGTCCAGCAGCTCGAAGCGGCCGGGCGCGCGGAAGGAACAGGGTACAACTATGAGTTGGTCGAAGGTCAGGGGCACGGCTTCAAGGGTGCCGCGCTGACCGAATCCCGCGACAAGACCACCAAATTCCTGACCGATAGCCTCGGATAAAGGCACGACACCGGCCGGAGAACCGACAATGCACGCCAATGCTAATATGTTGAATGAGCTTTATAGCGCGCTCGACCGGGGCGATCACCCGACCATGGCAGCCTTGTATCATCCCGAGGCGCATTTCCATGATATCGCCTTCGATTTGCGCGGAAAGCGTCTGATTCATGCGATGTGGCACATGATCTACGACAACGGCATCGAGACGAAAATCGAGTCCGTCGAGGCGGACGACAAAGTTGGTAGCGCATCCATCGTGGATCGCTATGACTTTGAGAAGGACCTTGCCCACGGCAGGGCGGGACGCCCGGTGCGGAACGCGATCCGTTCCCAATTTCGATTCCGGGACGGTCTGATCATCGAGCATTACGACCATAGCGACCCTCACGCGTGGGGCAAAGCCGCGATGGGCGGACCGAAAGGCTTCCTCGCCGGCCGCTTCCGGTTCTTGCGGAGCAGCGTCGCGCGCGGGAAGCTCGATAACTTCATTCGCGAGCATCCCGACTATTGGTAGGCAAATGTGATCCGGAGCGTTACGGTCCGAAGATGACGCTCAACTTGATGGCGCTCAGCTCGTGTCATAGCCAATGTTCCGGTTATGTCTATCAAATCGTTGTTCAGCGAACAAACCTTGAGGTGATGCCTGATATGGGCCGGCTGGGCGAGCCGGATCATGTCGTCCTGGCGCGCTGTCTCTCGGAAAACCGGATCATCGTGACGGAGAATGCGGTGGATTTCCGCAAGCTGGTCGCGCGCGAGGAAATTCACCCCGGCCTGATCCTCCTTCCCAGCGTAGGCCGCAACTTGTCGCTTCGGCTACTGACGGATGCCATCGCGCATCTGGCCGCGCTCGGCACACCATCCGATGTGCTGGTCAATCATGTGCTCGAAGTGAGCGACGCAGGCACATTCACGCTCTTGCCGTTGCCGGAATAGCGACTGCGCGCCAAAGCGCACGAAATTGCGCTGTTTGCAACGATGTTGGCGCACGTCAGCACTGTCGGACCATCCGCCTGAAGACGGTGCTGCAACGCACCGGTCTTTCCCGCTCCACCCTCTACCGCAAGATCGCGGACGGGACATTCCCCGGCAACTGCCGATCAGCATCAATGGCCGGGCCACCCGGATCATGCTGCGACTTACGCTTGAACCGGTCGGCGCTTCGCCGTCGCCGGGATTCGGTCAGCGCGACATCACCGACATGGTCGCCAATGATCGCCAGTTAGGCTCGCTTCAGGCTAGTTGAACGGGCGGCGTGAATGTGCTTCCGTGGAAGCGCTTCGATAATTTTACGGAAGTACGGATTTCATGTCTACGCCGACCCCACGGCAATGGCTGACAGATTCGTCGTGGGATCGACCGGCGGCCCGACCACCTTGCGCTCGGAGGTCTTCCTCGAAACTACCTGTTTCTACGCCAGATTCGTTTCGGATGTACCTCTTAACATGGAACGCGTGGAACTGTTGATGCGGCTCTAGTTTTGCGCCTTCAGCCCGATAGCTCCCTGGGGCCCCGGCTTGCGCCGGGACCCAGCTACTTTCGTCGGTTGGCGGAACGTCAGCTTGGCGGAAGGCGAGCCACTGCCGGCGGAAACGGCGAGTCAGGTCGAGAGGAATCAGCACCTCTGGTCGGCCGGGAGCATCGCCCACCCAAAATTGTATAATCCTGGCAAAAAATTCCTGACAAGTTCCAACTCCCGTTGGCAGAATCTATGATTCTGTTAATATAGAACTATGGATTCGTAATCGCGATATTTCGAACTCGCGAGCGGAGTAGTAGTAGTTCGCTTTAATATTGCTCAGTACAAACAGTTTCTCAACGTGCGGAACAACACCCACGCGAGAGGCCGACTACACGCGCCGCGTGGGTTCAGACCGGCACGAGTGTTCACAAGTTTATACAATATATACATATAAAACTACCTTTTCGCAAAGGATGGTCCACATGAACATTGAGAATAGCCGGAGATATTATGGCGAAACCCTAACCGGGTCAGCCGATCTCAAGACGAACGCCTGCACTACGGCCGACATGCCCTCAAAGCGCGTCCGTGCCGCGCTGGCCAATGTCCATCCCGATGTGAAAGCCCGCTATTATGGCTGTGGCCTCGTAGCGCCGGAAGCGATTGAGGGCGCGCGCATCCTCGATCTCGGATCGGGCTCGGGGCAGGACGCCTATCTCCTCGCACAGTTTGTCGGCGAGAACGGGGAAGTTGTCGGGGTCGACGCCACGCCAGCACAACTGGAGGTGGCCAACGCGCATCTGGACTGGCACCGCGAGCGCTTCGGCTATGCGACAAGTAACGTCAGCTTCATCGAAGGCGACATCGAGCAGCTCGAGGCGCTGGGCCTATCGGACGGCTCATTCGACATCATCGTGTCGAACTGCGTCATCAATCTTGTCGCCGACAAGGCCGCGGTGTTCCGCGCCGCGCATAGCCTCCTCAAACCCGGAGGCGAACTCTATTTCTCCGATATCTACGCCGACCGCCGCGTTCCCGAGCATCTGCTGGCGGACCCGGTATTGCACGGCGAATGCTTGTCCGGCGCGCTCTATTGGGGCGACTTCCTCGCTGCCGCGAAGCAGGCCGGTTTTATCGACCCGCGCCTATGCACCGACCGTCCGCTTACGATCGGCGACGATGCTATCGCGGCGATGCTGGACGGCATCAGTTTCTTCTCGGCGACCTATCGCCTGTTCAAGCTCGACGGCCTCGATCCCGAGTGCGAGGACTACGGCCAAGCCGTCGTCTATCGCGGCACCATTGCCGATCACCCGCGCATTTTCCCGCTCGATCGGCATCACCAGATCGAGCGCGGGCGGATGTTCCCGATTTGCGGCAATAGCTGGAAGATGCTCGCCGAGACCCGCTTCGTCGGGCATTTCGACTTCATCGGCGATTTCTCCACCCATTTTGGCGTGTTCGCCGGCTGCGGTGGCGGCCTTCCGTTCGACGCAGCGTCGTCGGGAGATGGCGCGGCCCCTGCGCCGTGCTGTTGATCCAACGGAAGCGCAACATGAACAGGCTCGCGGGAGCTTCGTCTTCCGCCGTGTGAAGTCGCGGCAGGGCAGAGCTTCGTGAAGTGGACGTAACCCGCCTCGCTTGTGCAAGCCCATTAATTCTATTATTCACGATATAGCGATTCTAAACTCCGGATAGGGAGTTGGCAGATGCGCACTCCGAGCAACCGTGCAGGCCGTCCGTGACTCAACCTGCCTCCGATCGCGAGCTGTCCGCCGTGGTGCTGGAGGCGTTGAACAGGCTCATGCATCTGATGTCAGGCACGGCCACCGAAGTGGACGCTGAGGCTCTGCGGCAATGGCGCGCGGCGAATCCGGCACATGAGGCTGCGTTCCGCCAGGCGGTCCGCCTCCGCCGTCTCATCCGGCAGACAGAGTTCCCGCCCGACGAAGCGCCCGCGGTTGCGCGATCCAGGCCAGCCCTGCTCAACAGACGCATGATCCTGTCGGGTGGTATCGCAGCGTCCCTTGCCACGTGGTTCGGCGTTCACCCACCACTCGGCCTCTGGCCCTCGCTCGCCGAGGTGACGGCCGAACATCGTACCCAGGCCGGCCAACGTGCGCGGCTGGCGCCGGCACCAGGGCTCGCCGTCGAACTGAATGGACGCTCGGCCTTGTCCTTTGCAGACGAGGGGCGTGCCATGACCCTCATTGCTGGCCAAGCGTTCGTCAGCGTGGCGGGACGGCCATTGGCGCCAATTACAATTTCGGCGGGGCCAGAGAAGGTCATTGTCGATGCCGGCAGCCTCGATGTCCGCACCAGCACGCGAGAAACTTGTATTACGTGCGTCACCGGCTCGGTACGGCGTGGTGTGGAGTTGCTGAGGGCCGGTCGGCAATTGATCTCGACACCCAACGGCAGCCGAATCCTCATAGCTGATCTCGAGCTTGCGACCGCCTGGCGCGAGGGCATGCTGATCTTCCGCGACACGCCCTTGGCCGAAGTGATCGAGGCGGTGAACCGCCACTATGACGGCCGGATCATACTGGCCGACGACGCTCTCGGCGATCGACGCCTGACCGGACTGTTCTTCACTGACCAGATAGGCACTATCGTCAATCAGCTTGAGCTGGTCTTGGGCAAGCGTGCGATCCATCTGCCGGGTGGAATAGCACTGCTGGGATGAGCACGGCGATTGGTTCTGTTGCGGCGCGTTCTCATTTCGTCTACTCACGATATATGGAGGACAACACAGCTATAATGGCGCTGAGCGCCTTGGCTCAGCGGACCCGGCTCGACACCTTTCGGCTGCTCGTGCGCCATGAACCCGACGGTCTTGCTGCCGGTGAGATCGCGCGGCATCTCGGGGTGCCGCAGAACACCATGTCGCAGCACTTCACCGTCCTCCAGCATGCCGGCATCGTTCGGTCTGAGCGGCGCAGCCGCTCGATCGTCTATCGCGCCAACATTGACGCGCTGCGTGACCTGATGCTCTTCCTCGCCCAGGATTGCTGTGCCGGGCGGGAGGAACTGTGCGCCCCGCTGGTTGCCGAACTCGCGCCCTGCTGCTGACGCATCGAGTCATGTCTCCGCTACCGGCGTGCCTTCCTCGCTCTGCTGGACGACGAACGCCTTCTGCGCGGTCCGTGAACTTCGACGCTTTCGTGCCATGACTCCTCGCCCAGCCAGGAAAATCTATGGCAGAAAACTCAACTTCCAAGCGGTCCAGTTTTCAGGTTGCAGAGCAAATGCGCAAGTCTCGCTCGATGGCCGGTCGCCGGGCTAGGAAGCACCCGCCCGACTCCTTCGCGGATGGCGGGGCACCTAGTGCGGTGCGAACAGACGACAACTGGATGCCCGCCAAGCGCTTGCGTTATGGTTGCCGCTCCGGCAGTCGCTCGCGCTCGAAGGAGATGCTCTGGATCTTCGCGTCAAGGCCCATCGCGACTTCTGCGGTCAGATCGTTCGTGAAATTGCCGCCAAGCGTCGCACTGCGATCCAGCAGCAAGCCACATTTCCTGCTGGTGCAGGCCTGCGAAATCACCGGTTCCGTTGCGGTCGTAACCCGCTCCATCACCTTCGTGCGCGTCGCATCGATTTCGCGGCTGTTATGTGCGGCTTGACGCTGGAGGGCGGCCCAGCGCGTTGCGAGCGCCTCGCGCCGCCGTTTGGTCTCTTCGTTGGCCGGTTGGTCTTGCAGAGCTTTCGCCTCGGATTCCAGCGGCGCCCGCTGCTGATCAATTTCTGCCTGCGCCGCGCGGGTCAACTCGCTCAGACGCGCGGTCGCGGCCTTGGCGACAGCGGCGTTCGCGAATAGCGCCTCGCGCGAGAGTAAACACACGCCCGGAATCGGCGGTCCGCCCAGTCCTTTCTGCGCGTCGGCCGATTGCGCCGCCGAGGGCACGGGGATGATTACGACGGCGAAGGCCGCCAGCATCGATGGGATTCGTGACATCATGAGTCCTTTTCTTGGGATTGAGGCTCTTTTGCCTGGGATTGAAAGTCGCCGCCGCCGGGCTGCGAGGGCGTCTCGTCGGATGTTGCCGAGAGGCGGGACAAAAGTTCGCGGAACCTGTCGAGCGAGGTGAGATGCAAAGTCACTAGCGCGAGCCAGCCGCGGGCATGCCACTCAGCCAGTGTCGGCGCGTCAAGCGTCGAGAAACGCTCGGGATCGACCACCTTGAATCCGTCGAGGCCGAGATTGCGGCCATTGGCCAGGATGACGTCTGCACGCCGTTCAACCAGCAGGTCGCGGCCTTCGAGCGCCCGGACGAACGCGTGCGTCGTTTCAGCTTCGTTGCGAAAGGCTTCGCAAAAGCCGAGTGCTCGCTGGGTGATCGCTGCGGGCATGCCATTCTCGAACAGCGGCTCACCTTCTGTTTTCCCCAGACCCTCGCACTCGAAGTCGATACCGAGAATGAAACGGGCGCTGTCGTCGATCCGCAGGAAACCGAACGGATAACGACGCGCATAAGCGGGAACGTAGACGCCATGTGCCCAGCGACCGTTCTCCAGGAAGACATTGCGGCGATCGATCCCGAGAACTGCGAGCGGCGTCGCATCGCTCACGGCGAAAACGACGGGAAAATAGCGCGAGGCCTCCGCGAACTCGCTCACGACGATCGGAATCGAAGGCGATTCAGCGGCGAAGGAAAAGTCATATTCCTTGAGCCGCAGGGCGGAATGAAGGCTGGCATCAAGCGGTCGCAACGACCTGTAGAACAGCGGCTGGGCCGGCGGGGCGCTCGCTTCAGTCTCGGGCATGAATGTTCTCTCGATTCGCTCCACGGCGGCGGCGCAGGTTCACCGCTTCCCGACGTTGTTCCTAGCGGCGCGCTTGAGTGCGGGTGACTGTGGCTTTCCGCAGGCAAATCGGCCGCCGTTATGCGCCATAGTCCCGCCAACGCGCGCCGCGGCGCGGTTCATGCAAGGGGGGCCGAGCAATCCTGGACGATAGGAGCATCACGGTTTTGGAGGTACAGCCGGGCAAGAATCCGCTCGCGCTCCTGCGTATGCCCCCATTTCCCGCCGCACGACCACGTGCGCGTCCAACGTTGCGCAAGCATGGCAGCAGGACCGGGCCTGGACTGTACCGCGACGAAATCGGCGCTGTCGCGGCGCAGCTTGCCGAAGCCCGGGTTGGAGGCAGCTTCTGGAAGTCAGCCTGCGTTGGTGAGCAACGCTCGCCTAACCTCCTCGGCGTTCGTGGTGGGGGATCGGCAAGACACGATCCATGGCCGCGGATCGAAACGGATGCCCCGATCATCGCGCACATCAACGACGAGATCGCGTTACTCGCGGCGGCAGCCGGACGCCCTGTTCTCCAGCCTGACGATCGGCGCCCATATTCACACGAAGCACTGCTGCGTACGCTTTACGATCGCCTTGCGGGATTCGACTATTTCGATCCCTGGAATGGACAGCGCATCACTGTCTCGCGGTGGATCGAAATTCTTGGCGAGTGGCGCCGCATCATCGACCGGAACCGTGAGATCGCGGTCGTCTGCGGCATAGCTGGATGGAAACGTCCGGTTCTCGGCAAGTTCCTCTGGGCGGACGAAACGGCGAGATTTTCCAAGCAGCCGCCCAAAGTCCGGCCTCCCGCCGAGAAAGCCGTGGCCGTGTGGCCGTCGCGCGTGAAATGCGCCGCGCGCGAGCAGGCGCGCGCATCCACCGGACGCCTCATACAGATCGAAGACGGCTTCATCCGTTCGGCCGGGCTCGGCGCACGCCTCACGCCTCCACTTTCCATCGTCGTCGACCACACCGGCATCTACTATGATCCGCGCACGCCGAGCGATCTCGAGCGGATCCTTGCCGATGCGGAGCTTGCACCGGAACTCTGCGCGCGCGCTGCAAAACTTATCGATTTCGTCACCAGGCACGGCATCACCAAATATGCGGCCGCCAGTTCGACCGGCGTCCGCCTGCCCGCGGCTGGCCGAAAAATACTCGTCGCCGGTCAGGTCGCCGACGATCGCAGCGTGCGTCTTGGCTGCGCCACCGTGACAGGCCCGCTCGACCTGTTGCGCCGTGTACGCGAAGCCGAACCCGACGCCTTCATCGTCTTCAAACCCCATCCCGACGTGGTTGCCGGACTGCGGAAGGGCCATCTCCCCGCCACCGAAGCCGAACGCTATGCGGACCTGACCCTGCCGCACGCGCCGATCGACGCTTTGCTCGCAGAGGTTGACGCCGTTCATGTGCTGTCATCGCTGACCGGCTTCGAGGCCCTGCTACGCGGTCGCGAGGTCATCACCCACGGCCATCCCTTCTATGCCGGCTGGGGGCTTACACGCGATCTCGCGCCGCCGATCGGTCGGCGAGGACGCGCGCTGACGCTCGAGCAGCTCGTGGCAGCGACACTGATCCTTTATCCTCGATATCTCGACCCAGTCACCCGCCTGCCCTGTCCTCCCGAGATTCTCGCGCACCGGCTTTCCACCGACTCCATGCCGAAGCCTGGCCTTCTCCAGAAACTGCGAACGCTCCAGGGCTATGTCCACAACGCGCGGCGGGCATCGGTGAAGCGGCAATGACCGAACGCTCCTTCCTCTTTCTGCAAGGGCCGCCCGGTCCCTTCTTCTCGCAGCTCGCCGCGGAACTGCGCGCGGCAGGCCACCGCTGTCACCGTGTCAACCTCAATGGGGGAGACTGGTTCGACTGGAGAGGAACAGCCGACAATTTCACTGGCACGCTCGAGGCCTGGCCCGCGTATCTCCAACGCATCATCGCCCGCGAGCTGGTGACTGACATCGTCCTGTTCGGCGACTGCCGGCAGCACCATCTCGAGGCAAGAGCCTGTGCTGCCGCCGATGGAATCGCGGTCCATGTCTTCGAGGAAGGCTATATTCGTCCCGATTGGGTTACGCTCGAGCGGACCGGCGTGAACGGCAATTCCAGCCTGCCGCGCACGCCCGAAGTCTATCGCCGCCTCGCGCCGTCGCTTCCGTCTGTCCCTGACCACGCGCGGGTGCGACCTAGCTTCCGCCAGCGCGCAACCGAGACGTTCGGGTATTTCCTCGCCAGCCTGCTCCTGACGGCATGCTACCGCGGCTATCGATCACACCGGCCCTATCCGATCGTTGCCGAACTATATGGATGGGCGACACGGATCGTGGCACGGCCCGTCGCCCGCCAGCGATCCGCTGTCGCCCTTCGCCGCCTGGGCCAGAGGCGTTATTTCCTGCTGCCACTCCAACTCGATTCCGATCACCAGATCCGCATCCACTCGCCCTTCACGGGCATGCATGACGCGCTGAGGTGGATTCTGGGATCCTTTGCGGCCTGTGCACCGGCAGATGTCGTTCTGCTCATCAAGGAGCATCCGCTCGACAACGGTCTCCATGCTTGGCGGCGAACCGTGGTCGCAATGGCCCGCGAGCTTGGCATCGCAGAACGTGTGCTCTTCATCGAGCATGGCGATCTCTATACAATCGTCGGCGCGGCCGCGGGCGTGGTAACCGTCAACAGCACGACGGGAACACTAGCGCTCGCCTCGGGCATTCCCGTCGCGGTGCTGGGCACAGCAATCTACGACCTGCCCGGTGTCACCCACCAGGGATCGCTCGGTGATTTCTGGACCGCGCCATCCAGGCCCCACCGCGATCTATATGATGCATTCCGCCGCGTGCTTGTGGCCCGCTGTCTCCTTCACGGTGGTTTCAGCAGCTCCGCAGGGCGCGCCTTGCTTTTGCCTCGTGCAGTCAAGCGCCTGCAAGACGAAGGCGTCACACCCGTGTGCCTTTCCGTCAGTACGATGGCGGCGGCATGAAACTGTTTGACTACACCTTGCCGGCCGGCGGCGGCTCGTATCTCCTCCCACCCGTCACTGCACGGCCACAGCCCGAACTCGTCCTCGACATTTCACGATTGCTGGCGCGTCTGCTCCATCCGACCCCGACCGGCGTCGACCGTGTCGAGATGGCCTATGCGCGCGGCCTCCTTGCCCGCGCGTCCGGGCGGCTCCACTTTGCGGCCGTTCATCCGACCGGCCTCTATGGTCGACTGCGCAACGCCGATGTTTGCGCATTTCTCGATCATACTAGCCACCGCTGGGAGACGGGCGGGGTTTATGAAAGCCGCGCCGAACGCCATCGACAAGCGGCGCGCTGGCTCTGCCGCTTGTGGCCCCAGCCCGTTCCGCCCGCGGTGCGGCCTCGTATCCTCATCCAGCCATCGCCCAATCATCTTGACCGCCCCGAGCGGATCGCCGCCAAAGTCGCGCGCGAACAGGCGCGGTTCATTTGTCTCGTCCACGATCTGATTCCGATCACGCACCCGGAGTTTGCGCGGCCTGGAGGTGCGACCAGCCACCGCAAGCGTATCCGCACGATAGAAACGCAGGCGCATGGCGTCCTGCTAAACTCTCAGGCAACGCTCGACGCCTTGCTTGAGATCAGTGGACCCGATCTCCACGGGAAGCCCATCCGCGTTGCACCTCTGGGAGTCGATCAATGCCAGAGCATGGCCGTCACCGAGCTTGTAGGACGTCCGTACTTCCTGTGCCTCGGCACGATCGAGCCGCGCAAGAACCACCTTCTGCTACTCAACGTCTGGCGCTCGATCGTCCAACGGCTTGGTCGCGAGCGATCTCCGTTACTGCTAATTGTTGGACGAAGGGGTTGGGAAAACGAGAATGTCATCGACATGCTCGATCGCTGCGAGATGCTGCGCGGGGTCGTGCGCGAACTCGATCGCATTCCCGATTGCGAACTGCGAAACCTGCTAGCCGGTGCCCGCGCGCTCCTCATGCCATCGTTCGCCGAAGGCTTCGGCCTGCCCGTCGCCGAAGCACTTGCCGCTCAGGTGCCTGTCATCGCCAGCGACCTGCCAGCGCATCGCGAGGCCGGTGGCGATGTCCCAGATTATCTCGACCCCCTCAATGGTGTTGCATGGCGCGAAACCATCCTCGCCTACGCCGCTGCAACCAGCCCTCGCCGACGGGCCCAGGTCTCGCGTATGCCCGGTTGGTCACCGTTCACCTGGGAGAACCATCTGGATGCCGTGCTGGCGTTGGCGGAGGAGGTCGTACAATGCTGAACGCCGGACCCGCACGCCGCTTCCGCTCCTCCACTCTGGATGGTCTGGACGCTCAGCGCCATGTGATTGGCGCGCTGATCATCCGAGAACTCCACACCCGCTATGGCCGGGACAATATCGGCTACCTCTGGATGCTTGCGGAACCCATGTTGCTCGCAGGGGCTGTGGCACTCATTCATATCGGCGAGCCAACTTCGGCACATTACGGTTCCGACTTTCGAGTCATTCCATTCACGCTCACTGGATACTGTGTTTTCATCATACTCCGGTCGATCGTGTCGCGCGCCGAGACAACGCTGGACGCAAATAAACCCCTTCTCTTCCACCGCGTGGTAACGATCTTCGACCTCTTGCTATCGCGAGCGATACTGGAAGCACTGTCGTCGGTTGGCGCTCTGCTAATTCTCCTGTCAGGCGCTGTCGCTCTTGGCGTTGCAGATCCACCGGCGCGTCCGTTGCTGCTCCTAGCGGGGATCGGATTCATCGCCTGGCTTTCGTTCGCAATCTCCCTCGCCGTTTGTACGGCAGCTCATTTCAGCAGGGCGGTCGCCAAGCTCGTCCATCCAGCCATCTATCTGATGATGCCGCTGTCAGGAGCCTTCTTCCTGCTCAAATGGATTCCCGAACCCTATCGTTCTGCACTTGCTTGGTCCCCAATCAACCAGATCTTCGAAATGGTTCATGTCGGTCAATTCGCGAGCCTGGAAAGCCCTTACTACGACCCAGTCTATATCGCTGGCTGGTGCCTTGGCCTGACGGTCCTCGGCCTTTTCGCTCTCCGTGTTCTCCGCCGTCACGTGCACCTCGGATAATGATTATGCGCACCCCCCTTCACGCTTCCAAGGCTCGACTGAGCGAGGGACTGATACACGCTGATCCCAGCAACCGCGGGAATGCGCCCGAGTTTGCTCGACAAATCGACGATGACGATTTTGGACTCCGCACCGGCGCGACCATAAGATCTGGTTCCGAACTTCCGGATGACGATGAGTGTGAGGACCTCGGGCCACGAAAATGGTGGCAGAGAAGTAGTTTGCTCCTGCTCCTGCTTGTTGTCCTGCCGACACTGATCGTTGCAGCCTTCGAGTATGGCGTTGCAGCAGACCAATATGTTTCGGAGTCCCACTTCATCGTCCGGGGCCAACAGCCGAACACGGGCTCAAGCGGTCTCGGTCAACTTCTTGGGTTGAACCCGATGCCAGCTCCAGCCGACGCACATAGTGTCGGCGACTACCTTCTTTCGCATGACGCGATTGCCGCGCTCCAACCCGGAATCGATTTAACGGCAATCTTTCGTCGTCCAGAAGCCGATCCCGTGACACGCCTCTGGTCCGATTCGCCGCCCGACGAAACGCTACTCAAATATTACCGCGGGAAGGTTCAAGCCACCTTCAGTAGCGAGACGGGAATAACCACGCTAATTGTCCGTGCCTTTCGTCCCGATGATGCAAAGGCACTCGCCGATGCGTTGCTCAGGCTCGGCGAGGGACGCGTAAACGAGCTGAACAACCGCATGCTCGAAAATGGTCTGGTTGCAGCGCAGCGTCAGGTCGACGAGGCCGAAAGCCTCGTTGGGGACATCGAAGGCCGTATGACCAGCTTCCGGCAAGCCAGCCGCGACGCCGATCCCGAGCGAACCAGCGCCGCCCAAATCCAGATGGCCACCGCGCTCCAGCAGCAGGCCGCACAAGCCCGCGCGCAGTTCGACGCGATGGCGGCGGTGCTACCCCCCAGTGCGCCGCAATATGCCGCGAGTGCGCGCAAGGTTGCTGCGCTCGAACGGCAGGTCGCCGCGGTCAGAGCCCGCTTGGCCGGCTCCGAACAGTCGGTGGCCGCGGGTCTCGGCCAATATGAGAAGCTTCAGATGCGCCAACAATTTGCCGCCAAGCGATTGGAAGCCGCCCAGTCGAGCTACCAGGCTGCGCGCGAACAGCTTCTCAAGCAACAGCTTTTCATCGTGCCGGTGGTCAAGCCCAACATGCCCGAGAAAGCCCTCTATCCGAAACGGCTCATGATCGTGGCAACCGTCTTCTTTGGCCTCATCCTGGCCTACGCGCTCGGTTGGCTCATTCTTGCTGGGGTTCGCGAACATGCGTCTTGATCGACTGCGGCGTTCGCTGCCATTCCTTGCCGATCTTGCACCCAAGCGGTCGGGCGGAATCAGAGTCCCTCGAAATGTCTACCGACAAATCAGCATGGGCAATGCCGCGCGCGATGCTCAGGCTTGGACGTTGGCCGCCCAGGCATATGAAGCCGCACTCGAACTCGACCCCGGCCTTGTCCACATCTGGATTCAATGCGGACATGCCCACAAGGAATCCGGCGAACTCGACAGAGCAACTGCGGCCTATGAGCGTGCCCACGAACTCGCTCCAACTTCTCCGGAGCCTCACCTCCATCTCGGCCACGTCGCCAAGCTCAGAGGAGATCTGAGCGCCGCCACCCGACAATATGTCCAAGCGGCTCGGCACCGCCCACCCTCCGGAGCCGCGGTAGTGGAACTAAGCAACATGGTGGCCAAAGGCATTCATATCGATATGATCCAGCTTGCAAATCTCCTAGACGAACAACCAAGAACCAAAGAGCCTCGGGCGTCCGCGCCGGTGGAGGTTGTTCCGCGGCTAGGCGTTGAAGACGGTTCTGAACCTGCCGCAACCACACGGGGCTGCCTCGTATTCGACATCTCCGATCTCATTTCCTATTTCCGTCATTCAAGGACACCCACAGGGATACAGCGTGTGCAGGTCGAGGTCCTGCGGGAGGCATTCACAATCTCCGGCGTTGATGTGCGGCTATGTGCGTTTCAGGAGATTCGCGACGAGTGGGTTGAACTCTCGGCAAGCCTTTTCAGAGAGCTTTGCGAACTGACAAATGCAGCAGATGAGTCCGAGTGGAGCACCTGTTTCGCGCGGGCGACCGTCCAGCTTGGCATAGCGGACGCCTTTGCTTTTCCGACTGGCGCGTTTTTGATTAACCTGGGCACCTCTTGGTGGATACCCAACTACTTCATGTATGTCCGGCGCGCGCAAGCGGAAGCGAACATCCGCTACGTTCCGTTCGTACACGATATGATCCCGCTGGTCCGTTCGGACATTTGCCCGCCCGCGCTTGTCCGCGACTTCACGGCATGGTCCGCAAGCGTACTCGAACACGCCGACTTCTATCTGGTAAATTCATACTCGACCAAGCGTGACCTTGTCAGTGTCAGCGCTTATCTGGGCCAGCCTATCGACGCAGATCGCGTGAAGGTTGTGCCGCTTGACGCCATTCGCCGGCCGGTCGCCAAAGCGCGCAGTGCAACGTCGGTTCTATCGAGAAACGGTCTCCAGCGTTCCGACTATGTGCTCTTCGTTTCGACGATCGAACCGAGAAAGAATCACATTCTCGCATTCGACGCATGGCTGAAAGTGATTGAGAGACGCGGCGCAAAAAAGGTCCCGAAACTCGTCTGCGTTGGAAATCAGGGGTGGATGAACGAACCGACGCACGAGTTTCTTCGAGCCCACCCCGAACTTCGCTCCAAGGTCTTGATCCTGTCGCATCTGTCGGACGACGAACTTGCCGAACTCTACCGCGGCTGCCTATTCACACTTTACCCCAGCCAATATGAAGGGTGGGGCCTGCCCGTCACGGAATCCCTTAGCCACGGAAAGGTGCCGCTCTGCTCCAACGTGTCCTCTCTCCCTGAAGCAGGCGGATCGTTCGCCCACTATTTCAATGTCGAATCCCGCGCAGCACTTGCCGAAGGCATTGAGAGACTTGCGTTCGACACATCCTACCGGAAAGAGCGCGAGCAGAATATCGCGTCGGACTTCCGACCGCGCAACTGGAAGAATGTCGCGGATCAGATCGTTGACGCGGCGATGGAGTGGTCGACGTCAGATCGTCGCGGTGCCGATACACCACCGCACGTCGCCACTGCACGCTTTTACTCTCTGAGTCGCGATCCTGCCCCTCGCCTCTGGCCTGGCCTTCGATCAACCGAGCGACTGCGCACTGGCTTCAACTGGTGGGGGCGCGATCTCTGGGGGTGCTGGACTAAGCCCGGCGGAGCCGCACTCCGGTTCACGGTCGACAATCCCGATCGCGATCACCGGCTCTATCTGCTGCTCCTCGGTCCACCCAATGTGCCGTGTGAGCTTCGTATCGATGCGAACAGCGTCCATTGCTTGGTCGAATGCACCCTTGAGCCCAACGAACGTCGTTGGGTGTGCGTGGAAGCCCCCGGGATCTCAACCGGGAACCAGACATTCGACATCGAGCTGGTCTGCTCGTCGTTCGAGGATCTCGGCAAAACGACGTCGGGCGGGGATACCCGAATGATCAGTGTGGGTATTTGCGGCTTCTACATCTGCGAACATGATGACGCGGCAGCCAGGATGGCGCTGATCGAGGCCACCTCCCTCACATCCATCGATACGCTATCGATCAATCGTCCCCCATCAGATTTCATCTCGCTCACAGCCTTTTTGGAAGGAGCGCAACGTGCCTGAATCCGTTACCACGGCACAGGTTGCCGATTGGCTCAACGGCCTCGAGAGGAGACTGTCGCACCTTGAAGACGTGGTCGGACCGCAACAGTCCTCGCCCGACCTCAATCCGCAAACAACCGGCGTCATCGAATCAGATATTCGCGCAGCCTATCGGCTGCTTCTTGGTCGCGAAGTCGATTCCGAGGGTCTCCGCACTTATCTTGCTCGAGCCGAAGACGGAATCAGCCATGCGGACCTGGTCACAGAGCTGTTGAGCTCCGACGAACGTGCCACTCTTGTCGCTCAGGATATCGTGGAGATCGACATCGGCGGCGTAACCGTCTGCGTCGACAAGTCGGAGCGTGAATTCGGTCGGGCCATTTCGCGAGATGGCGTTTGGGAGGCACACATTGTCGCACAGATCCAGCGCTTGCTGACTCCCGGTTCGGTGTTCGTCGACGTCGGTGCCAACATTGGGGTGATGAGCTTCCACGCAGCCAAAGCCGTCAGCCCCAATGGAAAGGTCATCGCGTTCGAACCCAATCCCGACAATGTGCAGCGCTTCCTCCAAGGAGTTATCGCCAACAAATTTGATCAGCTGGTCCGGCTCATTCCGCTCGCCGCATCCGCCACCAGCTCCGTTTTCGCGATCAAAGGCGGCTCAAATACCTATCTCGCGCCCGCGGCGGCTGGAATGCGCCTTGCCGCTTCGATCCCTGCGGACGACTATCTCACATCGGAGGCGAGGATTGACCTCATCAAGATCGACATCGAGGGTCATGAGCCGCTGGCGCTCAATGGTCTCTCCAAAACTCTTGATCGGCATCGCCCAACGATCTTGTGCGAATTCAACCCGCGATGTCTGAAGATCGCCGGCAATACCGATGCAGAAGGGTTTGCCGCGCAAATCTTCACTTTTGCCTCGTCGGTCGAAATCATCGAACATGATCACAGCCTCACAGCCGTCGATGCACCCGCGACATTGACGCGACTGTGGACGGAACGAAATGCGGAGCATGTCGAGCGAGGCGACCTTCCGGACGGCATGCTCCATTTCGACCTCCTAATCCGCTTTGTCGCTCGATAGCCGGCCTGCATGTTGACCGGCGTAGCCAATCATCAGTTGGAGCATAAGACTTGACAGTCATCGGACCGGCAGATCTGCCAGAATTCGTTCGAAAAATAGATGACCTCGGCGGGCCAGGAGATCCTCGGGTTGACGACTATTGGCGTCACATCTCGTACGCTCCGGCCATAGAGATCGATACCGACCTGGACCCTTTCAGTGTCGCCTATTTCAATGCACAGATCGCACTCTACGAAGAGATATCAGGGCGCGCCCTTGATCAGACGGTCAACGAGCACACGATCTTCAATCGCGAGGCGCACGTCACCTCGCGCAATCCCTACAATCACGGCGATCCGAGTGCGCTCGCAACACAACTGGTCCAGCTCGCTACAGCCATGCGGCACGCCAAACCGCGTCGGGGTGCAAGAATCGTGGACATGGGCTGTGGTTGGGGTCTCTCTTCCGAGCTGGCCTCCTATCTCGGTCTCGATGTTGAAGCCGTTGACATCAATCGCGACTTTGTCGCGCTCGTCTCGGAGCGATCACAACGTTACGGCTACGGCATCAAGCCGATCCATGCGTCGTTCGACAGCTATGTATCCCAGACACCCGTCGATCTTTTCCTGTTCTATGAGTGCCTGCATCACGCAGTTGAGCCGTGGACACTCCTGGGCCGGCTCGCCACCATGCTGTCGCCTGCCGGGAAAATCGTGGCATGCGGGGAGCCTATCAACACTCATTGGTGGCCGCATTGGGGCCTGCGCCTCGATCCCATGTCGATCTACTGCATCCACAAACATGGCTGGTTCGAAAGCGGCTGGTCGCTCGAATTTCTGACCCGTTGCCTCGATCGAGCGCTGCTCAACGTGCAGGTGACAACGGATCCGGATTCGTCAATTGGGCAGTTCGTCATCGGCGCACGGGACGAAGTGCTAAACGCCGAATGGCTTCACCGGAACTCGACCATCGAAGGTGGAGTGCTTGACGGTCACTATCTCGTTGCCGGTGAAAAAACCACGCTTCGCTTCTGCACGTCAATTGGCGGTGGGCGCAGCGAGTTGGTCATCCACAACTTTCGTCCCCGCCCGATTAAAGCAAAGGTCCGGCGCGATGGTGGCTCCGCGGTGAAGATGACGTTTGTTCCCGGCGAGACCAGACTGCCAGTCGACGTGATTGAGGTCGGGACGGTGCTGCAATTCGAGTCAGAAACGTGGCGCCCATCCGAAGAAATTGGAAATCTCGACACCCGTCGACTTGCGTTTCATATCGGCGGGATTGCTCCGGACCGCCAGCGAGAAATTGACGCAGCCGCAACACTCGACAGGGTCATACGGATTCGCGGATAAAGCGCGAAAACTTAGTAGGCGTACTAGGCGCCACTTTCAATCGCGCTTTCGAGCGATAAATGTGAAGGAGATGCCGAGCGGCCCTACGCGGCCATCCGGCACAACTCCAAGCGCCACGGCATCGCCGGCCTCAAGGATAGCGAAGACTTCGCGCTGAGCGAGAGCATGGATTTCACCCATCGGATCCCTCCCCCCCTCCGACAGATGTGTGTCCAGATCAAAGCTGTAGCCGTGAAGCTGACAGGGCAACTGACAGACAAGGAAGCCGCCTGGCCTCAAAGACTCCAGCGAAATTCTAAGCAGATCCGCGATCATTGGCGGCGGTGCATACTGCAAGGCCGACACGGTATAAAATAGATCGAATTGCTCATTGCCGCCGCGTAAATCAGCGACCATCATGCCAAGCGCATTCGTGTGTCCGCGGAATGCGAGTGCCTGGGAACCAAATTCAAGATCCCTTGGGACTACTTCCAAGTGCAGGTATTGGCCGACACGAGGCGCCAGCACGGCGCCAAGCCGGAACGCTTCTGCACCGAAGACCGCTACCTTATCGGTCGCCTCTATCGTACGGCCATGTCGCCTGCAGTATTCAAGTAACTCACTTGCTTCCGCCTCGCCAGAATCGAGGGCGTGCTCGATATTCCACTTTGGATTGCGGCCATCGAACCTGACTTCGTTGCGTCCCAGCCACTGGTAGTAGCTCCCAAATCCCCTGCGCGCCCATGTGTCGATGGTCCGCGCCCATAGCTGATCCAACTGTTCCGGCCTGGCGGCATCCTTAGCCTCGCTCTCACTAAGCAATGCCGGGACCGACCTAAAGGACTCCCCTATTCGATAGCGGGCCGATTCCTGAGAGTGCCAAATCCGCTCAAAAAGATCCCCAACAGTCTTCGAGGCTACGATCTGCTGACCGGCGACTGCCACATTTTCAACCTCCCGACCAAGGAGCAGCCGATAGCACCTCGATACGTCCGAGATAGTAGGCCGCCGCTCGCCGGAGTTATCGGACAGCATGGGCTCCGCCATCGAAATGCTCCCTTCAGATGAATGCGCAGGAAAGTTCGCCGTTACCCCAACCGGAGGTCAGAAATAGCGCGATATCACACCGAGCTATCGGCGAAGTTTGCATGAGCTACGTCCACAAGTGTGATTTATTGCGTCAACACCCTCGCCGTGTAGAATGGCGAGAAGAACAGATTGAGGATCTGGATCGCCTTGGTGGGAATATTGGCGTCGGCATTGGCGATATAGACGACATCGCGTGGGCGCATCTCGAAGCGCTGGGTAAGGAAATAGCCCATGGGATCGCGCATATTGACACGATAAGCGACCGGCACCGCGCCCTTGGCGGGCGAACCGTCAAGTTCGGCCGGCTCGTAGCGGAACACGAATATCGCGCCCGGATTTGCTTGCGCCTCGCTAGGCCCTGCGCCGCGCCCCAGCGCCTCGGCCAGCGATACGCGGACGTTCTGAAACGGCACCTCTGCCGGTTTGCCGGCAGCGCCGAGCAACGTGTATGTCCGCGGCCGGAATGCGACCGAAATCCGATCCTGCGGCAAAAGCTCCACATCGTCGGCCGAGCCCGGTTCGATCACGCTGAGAGGTCCTTCTGCCGCCCGTTCGCCCCGGGTCAGCCGTACCATGCTGTCGCCAGCTGGGTTCGCCGCGCCGCCGGCGATCGCGATAGCATCGAGTACGCGCTCGCGCGCCAAGGTCAGGGGCAAGCGCCCTGGGCGCTTGACCTCGCCCTGAACGACAACCGTGTTGCTCACATTGTCACGGACCACGACCATCACCTGGGGATTTTCGGAGTTCGCGCGATAGCGGTTGGTCAGGAGCGCCCCGAGTTCGTCGGGCGTCAAACCTGCGGCCTGCAAGCGGCCGACCCATGGCAAGGTGACCGCGCCATCCCGTCCGACAACCACCGGCGGCAGCTGCTCGCCCGACCCCGTCACCGGCGCCGCAGCATCGGAAATGCCGCTCCGACCGCCAAACAGGGCCGTGCCGACCTCAAATACCGAGACTTGGATAATGTCGCCAGGTCCGATGCGGTCGACCTCGCCGGGGCCCGCAAGCGCGGCAAGGCGCCCACGTCCCGTCGAGGGCGAAGTCTCGATCTCGCCAATCACGGACTCGTCCACATCGACAATGGTGAAGCGGGCCAGATCGCGCTGCGCACGCACGATCTGGCCCGCGGTCGGACCGCTCGAGGAAAGCGAGGCGCAGCCGGCAAGCAGCGCGGGAAGCAAGGCGATCGCAAGCCGGCAGGACATACGGCTGAAGGACGAATTCACGCGGTAACTCCGGGCAAGACAGGAAACGGAAGGTCGAGCAGGCGGGCATGAAAGGCATCGAGAGCCGATCGATAGGGACCGAGCGCAAAGGCTTCGGCGCGTTCCTTACCCAGCGCGACAAGCCTGGCGCGCAAATCGGCGTCCCCATCGAGACGGGCCATCGCGCAGCCGATCGCGCCGGCATCATAGGGATCGACCAGCAAGGCGGCTCCGCCCGTAATTTCGGGCAACGCACCCGCATCACCGGCGATCACCGGAACCCCAGCGCGCATCGCCTCGACCGGCGGGAGCCCAAACCCCTCGTAGAGCGACGGGAACACCAGCGCTCGCGCCCCGCGCAGCAGGAGACCCAGATGTTCGGCTGGTAGATAGTCGATCCGGCGTATCTGGCCTGCGCGCGTAAGCGGCTTGCCGTGCGCGCCATCCAGAAGCCGAAGCTCTCCTGCCGATCGCCAGGCCGCCGGGCCCGCAATCACCAGCGGTCTGTCGATCGGCGCGCAGAGATAAGCCTCGATCAGACGGCCGACATTCTTCTTGGGCTCGGTCGCGCCGTAGAACAGGAAATAGCCCTGCGGCTCGAGGTCGAACAAGGAACGCAGCTGCCGCGCCTCGACCTCAGCCTCGGCCGCATGTGCGAACCCTGACACCGCTTGGTGGATCGCGGTGACGGCTTCCGGCGCAACGCCCAGAAAATCGATGATGTCATCGCGCGACGCCTGCGACACTGTGAGGATATGATCAGCTGAGGCAATACACGCGCGCAGCAACCGCTCGTGATAGGCCTTGTCCTCGAGACTGAGATAGGGAAGCCGCAAGGGCACGAGATCGTGGATCGTATAAACGTTGCGCGCACCGACAAGGCGCACCGGCACCGGATAGGTCCAGTGCATGATTGCCGGCGGCTCAGCCATGCGGACGGGAAGCAGCCGGCCATATCGCTTCAGATAGCGGCGCCCGATCCAGAACAGGCGGTGGAAGGTGAACAGCCGATCGAACGCCGGCACGCGCGCAGCGACGCCCCGCCGCACGACCCGACCCGAAACCGGAACCTCGACCAGATCGCGCGCCGCCGGGCTCAATAGCGAACGACGCACCCGGCCCCAGGCGGTCACCCGCTCCGGCGGCTCCTCGCCCGACCGGCCTTCGGCCAGCGCGGCGAAGAACAAGGTCTCGCGCTGTTCCAGTGCACTCCTCGCATCGACGTTGAGCCCATAGACGAGGTCGATCGGGCGCTCGAGGCCGCGTAATGCCTCGGCAAGCGTGCGCGCATAAGTCGCAACGCCGGTGCCGTGCGGCATCGCGAGGTTGAAGCCGTCGATTCCGACGCGCAGGTTCGGCGAGGCGCTCAACGGACCGCCTCCACGCTGCCGGGAAGCGCCAACGCCCGCGCGTAGAGCGCGCGCAGCCGCCGGGCATAGCGCTCGGGCGTGAAATAGCGCGCTCGCGCGAAACCTTGCGCCCGCAAGCGGGCACACAACGCATCGTCCCGGTCGAGCAGGCCGATCGCGGCGGCAATTGCTTCGCTCCGGTCCGGATCGACCAGCAGTGCAGCGCCGCCGGCGACTTCGACAGTCGCGCCGCGGTCGCTGGTCAGCACCGGGCAGCCCAGGGTCATAGCTTCGACGATCGGAAGGCCGAAGCCTTCGGCGAGCGTCGGGAAGAGCAGCGCCCGTGCCCGGCGCATCAAACCGAGCAATTCGCGGCGCGGCAGGTAGGGAAGCCGTCGCACACCCGGATAAGCCGCAAGCGTCTCCTCGAGACTTTCCTCGCCAGGCACGTGCGGGCCGACGATCACGAGCGGCAGCGCAGACCCGCTGATTGTATGGGCCGCTGCGATCGCGGCGAGATTCTTGCGCCGCTCAACCCGACCACAAAACAGGAAATAGCGTCCCGACCTGATCCCATTTGGCAACGGAGGATCAGCCTGCAAGGGCGCTTCCACCGCCTGCCAGGTGCTGACCACTCGATCGGAATCGACACCCAGACGCTCCACGATCTCGGTCCGCATGGCCTCGGTGACCGTCACGAGCAAATCCGCCCGCTCGAGGATAGCGCGAAGAATGCGAGCGTGCCGCTGTTCTGGGATCGGTGTCAGCTCGGGATGCGTGAGGGGAATGAGATCATGGATTGTGTAGAGATTTCGGGCTCCGACGGCATGGAGCGGCACCGGATAGGTCCAGTGCATCACTACCGGCGGATTCTCGAATGCCACTGGAAGCGTGCGGCCATGCATATTGAAGAAGACCTGCGCCTCGCGAAACAGATCCGGCACGATCAGCATATCGGGCATGTCGGCCAGCGCCTCCGCCAGGCGCGGACGCCGGCGCGTTGCCGCAAGCCAGCGCAACGCGCGCGATCGCGGTGGATGACTGCCTCCATTGTCTAGTATCAGCGCTTCCGCGCCCGCTTCGCCCAAGCAATTGCAAAGCGTGCGCGCGTAGATACTGACGCCCGTGCCCTCTCCGTCATTGAGCATCCGACCCTCGATGCACACACGCACCGGTGAGCCGCCATTCAATGTCTCGACGCGGTGCACATAGGCTGGATCATAGACACGCGCGAGGCGCTCGATATTGCTGAGTGCCTGCGTCAATTTACCTGTCCGGTCAATCTGTACTTGTCTATTGTTCCATATCGGGTCGCGGATAGTTGTAACGCCGGTCGGAATCTGCCAAGAGACTCGCATCTCCCTCGCAACGGACGGGTGCCATGATCCGCTTCGCCAACGTCGGCATGACCTATCACGCCCGAAACCTGCGCAAGACCGTGCTGCGCGACACCAGTTTCGTCATTCGCCCGGGCGACTCGCTCGGCATCTGCGGTGCGAATGGCGCGGGGAAGTCGACGCTGCTCAGGCTGATTGCCGGCGTGGAGCATCCGACGGCCGGCACGATCCGCCGCCGCATGAGCGTGTCCTGGCCGATCGGCTATACGAGCGCTTTCCAGTCGAGCCTCACCGGTGCCGACAATGCCCGATTCATCGCACGCATCTATCGGCGGCCCGCCGCACCCCTCCTCGCTTATGTCGAGGACTTCGCGCAGCTCGGTGCCTATCTCCACCAGCCCGTGCGAACATATTCCGCCGGCATGCAAACCCGGCTCGCATTCGCGATCAGCCTCGCCATCCGCTTCGACTGCTACCTGGTCGACGAAGTCACCGCCGCCGGCGACGAGCGCTTCCGCGAGCGATCGCACGAGGCCCTCGCCAGCCGGAAGCGCGAGGGCACGCTCCTGATGGTATCCCATGCGCCCGAAACCTTGAGGGCTTACTGCAAGCGCGGCGCCGTGCTCGCGAACAACACGCTGCGATTCTTCGAAACGATCGATGAAGCCCTCGATGTTCATGCCTGGAACCAGCGCCGCGCGGCCTGACACCGCCCATTCCTGCCCAACATGTCTATTTTGCCGTGCGATTGTCCGCACCACGCCCCCCTGCTCGCGCGTCCAAGTCCAGCGGGGCGTTCCACACGCGCCTGCCCATGGGGGAACAAAGAGCATCTGCGCACCGCTGATCCAACTGCGGGAAACCGCAGTAGGGTCATCGAGGAAGAAACTGCGCCGCGATTGGACCGCTCGACGAAATGTGGTCGGCGCAACGATTCTCCTGCCGGGAGGGCGTCATGGCCGCGCTCCATCGCTTGGCATCCCATGGGCTTCAGCCAGATAGCGCCGATAGGCAAACATGATCAGGTCGCGAACCAACTCGATCAATCCGCTCGTTGGAAGCCCGTCGAACGGATCGCCGTGGGCCAACGCATTGCGCCGTTCATCGAGGGTCGGTTTCGTCACGCCCGTCAACTGGCCAATGGCTGTGCCGCCGCAACTGGCGATCATCGGGATCTGATCGTCGGTCAGCCCGTCCCCGACAACCATGTGCTGGAGCAGCGCCTTGAACGAACGCCGCGGAGGCGATGCCATCATGGCCTCAGCGCGCGACGAGACGATCCTTCTTCGCGCTACCGGCTTCACTTCGCCGCCGTAGCGATCGTTCAGCGCCAGCTCCAACGCGGTCAGCGCGACCAACTCGCCCGCCTTGATCAGGTCGGTGTCGATCCAACCGAGCAGGTAGAGCTTCTGCGCTCGCTCATATTTCCGGCGCACGATGGCGGGGATCAACGGATCCAGCGAAAGACCCTCCACAAATGCGCGCCACTGAAGGGGTTCGTCGAACCGGACGAAGCCGTCCGCCTTTCCCGCCGAGGGCCAATGGAGTGTGTAGGGCTCCGATCGCGCAGGCAGCTCAATCTGAGGAAGGCTCATGGCTCCGATCGCCTTTTGCAGAATGGTCGACCCAATCGATCCTCGGCCAATCCCTCCATGAGGTCGCGCAAGGGAAAGACCTGAGCGCATTCCGGTTGATGAGGATTGGGGGCTTCCGGCCCTGCCGCCTTTTTTCTGGGCGCCAAATTGGGCGGAGAACTACGTCTGACGCGAGTCATTTGTGTGACACAACCAACCACTAGATCGCGCCGACCAAGGGTTTTCCCTAGTTGAACTCGGCAATCCACGCCGATTGGAGGTGCGGGACGTAGGCAGCGATCACGAATTATTGAGGTGCCACAGCCGTTAGGTCGAACTTCCCGGAACGAGACTCTGGACGTGTCGGACACGCCCGTCGTCTTGCATTCAGCTGGGGTTTTGCCTACCGATACGGCCGCTCGTGGAGACGCGGGCGGAGGCGTGGAAACCTCTCATGACACAGAGCCGGCCAGCTTTGGCTACCGGGCAGCGGACGCGTATGTCCAAGGCCCCGGCCTAAAGGCGTCCGCGCCTGAACTGTGTCTCAGGTTTCCAATGCCCGGTTTTGGGCTGTTGCGCTTCCAAATTCGGAACGCGCTTCCGGCTGTCCGAATGTCTCGACTGAAGTTATTTCGCACGCTTGAACAGGATCAATCATGAGTAAGTCGCCTGACAACGGCAGATCGATTGAAGACAACGAGGAAAGCGACGAGTTCCTTTGTGCCATCGCTGCCGAATCCGTGAACGACGCGATTCTGCTCCTCGGAGAGCTGCGCTCGGGGCTCTCGGCTGCCAGACCCCATCTCCAAGCGGCCTTGGCCTTGCTGACAAGCGAGGGCCACATCACCCCCGACAGCGATGGAAAATCAAGATCGACACTCTCGTCGATGGCGATCGATCTCATGGTCGAAAAGCGTTTCCTCGAAATTGAAGCGCGGATCCAGGGGCTCGACAGCAAGCACCGACCCGTTGCGCCCAAGGCCCAATGCGCCGCGTCGGCCAAGGCCCGGCAGCGCGCACTCATGTATATGATCGAAGCGCTGAGCATCCTTGATAGCATCAACGATGATGACGCCATAGCGCACCTCCAGCTCGCCATCGACCGGACCATCGGCAATCCTCCCACCGCCCTCTCCGCCGAATTTCTGAGCGAACTTGCAAAACAGCTACGCCACTGATCGACAAGCGATCCCGCCGAGCAACCTATCCACGACCCAGTCGGGTGCTTTGCCGAGAACCCTCCCGCCGCCAGAAGCGCTCGACCAACGCACCATCGCTGCATCCAGCAGCCTTGAAGCGCCCGTCGAGTGGTTTGCGATTTTGCACCGTCAACGGACCTGGGTCAGCCTGATCATTTCATCCCCACGCAGCACCCCGATCTTCAACGTCCGGCGCCATTTCCCCGGTGTGATCCCGAGCGCACGCCTGAACGCCTTCGTGTAGTGACTTTGATCGGAGAACCCGCATTCGGCGGCAATCTCGGCCAGCGTCAGGGCATCATCATGCAACAGCGAGGCCGATCGCGCGATCCTCTGACGCAAATGCCAGCCATAGGGCGGGATCCCGACCGTGTGCTTGAAAGCTTTCGTGAAATGCATGGTCGACATGCCAAGCCCTTGGGCGATTTCCACCACTTTCAGAGTTCCCGTCAGCTGTTCGAACATCAACTCTTGGGCTCTCCGGAGCTGCCATGGCGTGAGCTTGGCTCCTTTCGGAGTTCGGCGGCGACGTAAAGCCGGATTTGCATCATCGTCCGGCGCATCTCCATGTCCGCCTTCGATGAAATCTCGATTGCCTGCCGGCAAAGTGCCATGCGCCATCAGCATCTCCCTTGAAAGGATGCACAGGAATGCGCCACGTCGATCAGCCTCCAGGGCATGACCCCCCTTGATCCCAACCGCTAACTCTCCAGCGAACAGCGTGACGTCCGCGCGCCGACTTCTATTCAATAGACACGGCAGCGACGGCAGATTGGCAAACCGATGGCCGATTTCGTCGGTGCGCGACTCAAGCCAACGCACGGATTTTCAAGCCATTCGGTGAACTGCGAAATTGCCGCGCCGACCACGGCCGCCGTGCCGTGGCGCAATTGGCCCTCTGGGAGCCGGCGCACTGTTGGAAAATCACCCGACGAACCAGTCGCGTCTCAGTCTAGTTTCGGCTCACGATTGAAGCGCAGCCACCAAGACGATCGGCGCACGGATGCGGACATCACGCCGTGCGTTACAGCAAGGCCAGCTTTGCCCCATATGTTGTCATTGAGACCCACCCATTCCGACGCCAGTGCGATCAGCTCAAGAGACGCGGATCGAGCCGGAATGGATCGTCGCTTAGGATCGTCACGCGCGCCATGACCGCATGGCGAACATTTAGCAGCGCGTTCCATTCCTGCGGCACTACCACGCTTCTGACCAGCAGGACCAGCGCGTCGCCGGCATCCAGAAACCTTTCGCCAGCGGACAGGCAGCCATCGTTGTCACTTGGGCTTGGATCGAGCCTGCGGATCGCGGCGTCGTCGGGGATCTCGATCGCGAGCAGTCGCAGATCGTCGGGCAGAAGCTCTCCAGGCAGATCGAGATGAACCAGAATCTCCAGCACCGCGAGGCTCGGGGTGGCGGCCGTATAGACCATTGGCCGCCCTGGCGAGTTCCAGCGACCGCCCCACAAGCGCGCGCCCTCCCCATCCAGCGCGACGTGGGCCTGCTTACACAGCCGATAGACGATCACGCAGCGATGCCGTGGGCCATCCGTCCCAGCAATGCCTCAACCACGCGCGCGCCATGGTTTGTGTCGGCCATGGCGAGCGGCGTTTCGCCGTCAAGCACACGGTTTTCCCGGTTGAGCCAGATATGCGCCTTCTCGGCGTCGCCGAACGCTTCTTCGGCGGCTGCGACGATCCCCACCATGCGCAGCAGCCGATCGGATTCTCCCGGCTCGAGCGGCTGCGCGTTCTTCTTGCGGCGCTTGAACGTGCGAAGGTTCAGCACCTTGGGATCGAGAGCATTGAAGGTCAGACCTGCCGTGGTCAGGAAATGATCGACCGCCTGGGTCGGCACGCCACGGCGAATGAGGCGCACGATGTCGCGCTCGTTGTGCAACGGGCCAGTCATGGCTTCGCCGCCCAACAGCTCCTGGATCCGTGCTACTGCCGTCATCGTGAACCTCGCAATATGCCGATCTATAGTCGGCACATTGCATATAGGGTAGGGGGCGATTTCATGCAAGGCGAGGGCCCCTCGGTCCAACGGCGATAGGCTGCCGTCCTGGTTGAACCGCCGTGAATGACATGTCGCCGATCAGGCGAGCACCTCGAGGCCATGCTTCTGCACGACCGTCAGCAGCTTGAGGGCCATGCCACTTGGCATTTTCGCGCCGGTTTCCCACTTCTGCACCGTGCTTTCGCTGGTGTTCAAATAGCGGGCGAACACCGGCTGACTGACCTTACTCTATTTCGGGGAGCCGCTTGATTTCAGCCGGCTCGATCTCCGGAGGGACGGTCAGATGGCGCGCATCGAAATCGCGCATCATCGCCTTGTCGATGGCCCTGACCTTGTAGAGAGCTTCTGCAGATGTATGAAGCGCCTCGGAAATATCGCTCTTATACTTGCTCCTAGCCATTACATATCCCCGTCCAATCGTTGGACTGACCCTTCATCGCTTCCCGAAATGCCTCGCAAAGTTCGTCATCGTCGATCCGCGCCTGCGAGCCGCCTTGGCGAACCACGCGGTTTTGAAGACCAGCATCGACCAAGTGCTATGAAAAGTAAGATTTGCTCCGAGGATATTGCCGGCCTCAGGCTGCTGCGCGCCCAAGTGGCTCAGTGTTGGTCGCGGAACGACGCTTGCGACGCCACCGGCCAGGAGTCGTGCCGATGGCCCGCGAAAAGGCCGTGATGAAATGGCTCTGGTCCGAGTATCCGCACTCCGCCGCGATCTCGGAGAGCGAGAGATGAGGCTCCGCAAGCATCCGCATCGCATAGGCGATACGCGCATTCTGGAACCACCGATAAGGAGCAACCCCGACCGAATTCCGGAATGCCTTGGCGAAATGGGTTTCTGACAGTTCAAGGCGGGCAGCGACCTCTCCGATGCGCAAGCCCGTGCGAAGCTGCCGCGCCATCCCCTGCTTTGCCACCTTGATCTGCCATGGCGCCAGTCTTGCGCCACCACTGGAGATCGTCGCTTCCGGACCGGAAACCGAAAGCACATCAAGATCGATCGCCATCTCTTCCATCGCCGTCTCCAGCGGATGCTATGTGCGGATATTTTACGCAGCGCCCTCGCCCGGAGATCGGCATGAAGCCCCCTCCCCTGATCGGTAATGGCGGGCGCTGTCTTTTCGGAAATCGTTCCGCACATGCTCCTAAATCAGAGACACCTGGGCGCATCCGATTGGCAATGTCCGAGGGAATAATTCGAAATATTGTGCTATTTTAATGTGTTATGAGCACGAATCCGCTAACAAGGCGGTCAGCCCCGATTGCGGAGAATCGCAAGGCCACCGCCGCGGGTAGGGGCATTCGTGGTGTGCTGGCGCGCGATACGCGGCCCTATTACCATTGCTAGAACACGCCTTTTGCGAGCGAAGCCCTGCCGCTCTAAAAATCCTCAAGCTAACTGATGCAAAGGGCAGCGAATACCGGCTATTTGGCCATCATGGAGGAGGCGTCTTGCCTGGCGCGCTTACCGTCACCCCACATTGCCCATAGTAGAGATTTTTAAGGTCGAATGTGGCCGCGTCGTTCGCCTTCGTCAGAAACACCGTAGCAGTGGATCGCGCTTGATCGATCCCGTCGACGATGAGGAGCGTGACGGCAACATCGTTGATCGGCTTCGTCATCTCGACCCGCTCGGGCCAAAGATCGACCACCCGGTTGAATGGACGGCCCTCCGAATCCCTCGCTAAGCCGTCAGGGTCGACGACAATCCGGGTTTGCGGATCGACCGGCTCCGGGGCGTCGACTGGATCGGGCGGCGGTGCCGTCCGAACAGGGGTCGTAGGCAGGAACAAGCCAAACTTGTGACGACCCTCGAAGACATATTCCGATGCCTCCTGAACGCGGTTCGGATCAAAATTGGCAATGCGGCCCAGCGTGCAATCGAGGTGTCGCCCCGGAATGATCCCACGCGTCACCGGCGCCGGCGTGGCCGGAGCCGACCTATCCTCAGCATTCAGCGCGCCGGCAGGTAAGAACCCGGGCCCGGACTGAAACGTGAAAAATGACAGGCCAACGGCCGAGACCACTGTGATCGCGCCCATCTTGATGATCATCTTTCTGCTCCCGTTATCAGCCATGAGGAATGAGGCCGCCTTTAGCAGCCAAGCCGGATGAAATTTTTTGCCAGGATTCTACAATTTTCATAATTCGGTCGTCGATTAAATCGCTCCGTCATGAGATCATGCAACCAATTTATCGCGCATCATCTTTTCATTGGAATGATAAAACAGTATATATTTCTGCAATATCGCGATAATATACTTTGTCTTGCAGCTATATATTCCTGATTATATCACGTCTGCAAGTTATTTTGCGAATCAATCCCTATATTATGTGTGTCCGTTCTTTATGAATCCTTGGACACAGCCAAGATGGATCTTCGATGCAGGATGGACGCGCCTTGACCAGCAAGACGGCCCGAGGAGACGGACATGCCCCGAGTACCGCGCAAAAAGGTGAGCTAACGAGTCCGGCGCGTCCCGCAATCCTCCAAGCGCTCGCGGGCCTCCTGCTGCTCGTGGCGGCCTTCACAACCAGCCTGCCCAGCCACGCGCAAGTGGCGTTCCCGGCACCGATGGAGGATTATTCCCGCGCACTGGAATGCCTGACGCTCGCGGTCGCCTATGAAGCAGGTTACGAAAACCTTGAGGGCAAGCAAGCCGTCGCCGAAGTCGTACTCAACCGGCTGAGGAGTTCGTCATTCCAGCATACCGTCTGCGACGTCGTCTTCGCAGGTTCGACCCGGCGCACCGGTTGCCAGTTTTCATTCACCTGCGATGGATCGCTCAAGCGCCGGCTCCCCGAGCGCGTCATGCTCTCCGCCCGGACGGTCGCAGAAGATGCCCTCGCCAATCGCACCCCGCCCCGCGCGCCGGGGGCGACGCACTATCACGCTGCCTATGTAAATCCCTATTGGGCGCCCAGTCTAACGCGCGTTGCCACGATCGGCGCGCACATCTTCTATCATCCGCCGGGTAAACCAGCCCCTTATGGCCCAATCGGTCTCCAGGGCGCAGCGGTGCCAGCCACTTCCTCATTGCGCGCTTCGACTGATCAGCAGAGCTCGAGCGTCGCGCCCGCCGTCTTTGCGCCATGGGGTCTTGAGCCCGCCGCACTCGGAACGGACAGACCATGAGCGCAAGTCTTGGATCGAAGCCTGCCCCCGCCGTGTACACCGTGACAATGGACCGGATTCGTCGACCAGCGCGAGACAAGTGAAGCTGCAGGCGCTGCAGCATCGCTTGCTCAGGGCGACTCCCACAGGTCGGATGCGTTCATTTCCGATGAGGCAACAAAGTTCACGGCGGCCGGCTACTGAGCGCGCCACCTAATCTATCTTACATTGGCCTGACAGAATCTGGCCGACATTCAAGGCTATCACGATCGCGAGCGGTATCCTGTCCATCGGCACCAAATTCAAATCGCAGCTCATAGGGCAACGCGAGAAATTGTCGCGGGACCGCGAATAGATTGCAAAATGGCACTCGTTCAGCTATATCGGTGTATAAGTACCTATCTGTACAAACACCGGAGAAGCAATATGGCTACCGTCCGCTGGAATGTCGCCGTGTCGCCGGACACGGACCAGTCCGTTCGCATGTTCCTTGCCGCACAAGGCGGCGGCCGCAAAGGCGATTTGTCACGCTTCATCGAGGAAGCCGTGCGCGCCCATCTTTTTGATCGTGCGACCGCTCAAGCCAAGGCTGCAACCACTGACATGGACGCGGCCGAACTGGCGGGGCTGATCGACGAGGCGGTGAGCTGGGCGCGCCACAACTGATGCGGGTTGTCCTGGACACCAATGTCCTTCTTGCCGCCCTGATTTCGTCCGAAGGACCACCCGATGCGATCTATCGCGCGTGGCGAGGGGGACGCTTTGAACTCGTGACCTCGATGACTCAACTCGGCGAGTTGCGCCGCGTCAGTCGCTATCCAAAGCTCAAAGCAATTCTGCCGCCACACCGTGTCGGCGCGATGATCAACAACCTCCAACGGGCCATCGTGCTCGAGACACTTCCACCGTTGCCGCACGGTATCGAACCAAACGACCCGGATGACATCTTCCTGTTGACGACGGCGCTGGGAGGAGCTGCCGACTTTCTCGTAACAGGGGATCGTCGGGCTGGATTATTGCAGATGGGAAATATTGGCCGCACACGCATCGTTACGCCGGCCATGTTTCACCAAGAAACGCTGGAAAGCTCCCGCAGTCGGCCCTGAAACAGCCGGCGCAGTGCTACGGGACTTCATATGGCGCGATCATCATGACGGACGCAGCCGCGCGCTGGAATCTCTATCGACGATCCAAGTTCAATCAGACGCCCGCACCAGGTAAGGCCGATCTGATCGACCAGTAACTTCAACGACGACCCTGCGCCGTGCCCGCACGCCATCCGGCAGCTGGGCCTCGACAATGATTGTCAGCGGCCGGCCCGCCAGATCCGTCGCATCCGTAAACTCCAGCGCCGTTCGCTGGCCGGACCGCTCGCGCGCGCGGTCGATGGCTGCAGGACTTCCAACGTGGCCACCTTCCTCCATGACCGCAATCGCCTGCGGATGCGCAAATCTTGGATCGAAACCCGCCAGCGCCGTATATGCAGTGGCGATGGGGCGTATTCGTTCCACCAACGCGACGTCGAACCCCCGAATGCTGCCCAACTCCTCGATCGACGAGAGAAAGCCGTTGGACGGCAATATCCCCGCCGCCTTATAGTAGCTGCTTTCCGCCCCGAAGGGCCGAGGCTCGTCGTCGCCGTCCGTCCAGTCGAGCAGCGAATCCCGCGCGATCAGAAGCCTGTCGCCATCCAGGCCGACTTCCTCCAGAAGTCGCGTGGCCATAGGCTCGTCAAGAGCACCGATGGGCACCTTGCCCCGTTCATCCTCGATCCGCACGCGCAACCTCGCATCGCTGAAAGCGAGCTGGTGCTCCCTACCGTCAAGCGACCAGCGCTGCGTCGCGTCGCCGGCCATGAGGCCGCTCAGCGCCAGCACCACACCCGCATCGGCCGCCGCGCTCGCCTGAAGCTGTGCATGCTCCGCCGCCACCTCATCGATCCCCATCCGCGTTGCCGAAAGAACGGTCAGCGCCATGGCCGCGAGGACCGCGATGCTGGCGACCGCCGCGACGAGCGCATAGCCGTCTTCACTATCGCTCACGGGATCGTGCCATGGGTTCGGAAAGGCTCGAGCGTCCGAAGTTTGGCACGCAGTTCCTCGGTCACCGCCCGGCCATCATCCGGCGTGCGAATGACCTGGGGCTTCAAGAGGACAATGAGCTCAGTCCGGTTCTGCCGGTTGTCGTGATTGCCGAACAGCCCCCCGATGACCGGAATCCGCGAGAGGATCGGCAGCCCATTCTTGCCGAAGGACTGGGAATCGCGGAACAATCCGCCCAGCGCGATCACTTGCCCGTCCTGCACCACGACCGAGGTCGAGATCCGCCGGGTCGAGATGGTCGGCGAAGATATCGCCCCGTCGCGTCCCGACACCGCGCTGTTTGTGCTGACATCGCTCACCTCCTGCGAAACGTCCAGCAGCACGGAACCGCTAGCGTTGACGCGGGGCGTCACCCTCAAGATCACTCCCGTATCGCGATACTCGATCGCATTGACGATCGGTGCCTCCGGATTGCCGACGCTGACGGCATTGCCGGCGGAAACTGGAACCTGATCTCCCACCTGAAGCGCGGCTGTCTGATTGTTGAGCGTCACCAGCTTGGGCGCGGAAACAACCTTCACATTGGTTCGCTGCTCGAGGGCGTTGAGCGCGGCCGAAATACTGTTGCCGGCCAGAAAGTAGCTGAAGCCGGGCTGCGTGGCACCGCTTGGCATGTTAGCGCCGTCGGTGATCCGGAAATTGCTGTCGCCCGTCAGCCAGCTCCATTGAACGCCGTAGCGAAGCGTGTCGGTCAACGTTACTTCGGTGATCGCCGCTTCGATCATCACCTGGAGTGGCACGATGTCGAGCTTGCGCAACGCGTCCTCGATCATCGCATACTCGCGCGGCGTTCCGTAAACGACGATCGCGTTGTTGACCTCGTCGGCGGTGATCTTCCCGCCGGGCTCGCCAGACCGCGCCGCCTGGGGCGCATCGTCCGCGGATCCCTCGGGTTTGGCCGACCTGTCGCCTCCCGTCCCCTGGGCGCCATTTGTACGCGATGCGTCCGGCTTGGCCGTCGGAGCGCGATCGGTCTCAGGGGACGCGAAAGGATCGGATACATCGTTGCCCTCATCCGAACTGTTTCCATAGGCACGGTTGAGGGTCCGGGCGAGATCGCGCGCGCGCCCGTTCTGGACCGGATACACGAAAATCCGCTTCTCGGCGCTCTCGCCTTCCCGGTCGAGGATCTCGATCCATCGCCGCACATCCTCGAGATATTGCGCTTGGGCACTGACCGCGAGGATGCCGTTCAGCCGCTCCATTGTGATCAACCGCACCAGCCCCCGTGTCGGCGCATTCTCCGCGTTGATGAGCTTGTCGAGCTCGGGAACGATCAACCGCGCATCGGTTCGTTCGGGAATGTAGAGACCGAAGCTCATGTTGCGCAGCCAGTTGACGTCGAACTGCTTCAGCAGATCGCGCGCGCTGCTCCGCTGCCCAGTGGTGCCGGCGATGGTGATCCGGTTGCCGGCAGTGTCGACATTGGAGACCACGCCCGGAATCGCGCTGTCGAGAACCTTGCGCACCTCCTCGGCATTGGAGAACTCCAGCGTCACCACCTCCGTCCCATAGCCCACCGCATTGGGCGCGACCGGTGTCTGCGCCGCGGCTTCGGTCCGCACCATAAAACCATCGCCCACCGGCACCAGCGCCAGTTTCGCAGCCCGCAATGCCGTCTCGAACAGACCGATGATCTCGGTGCGTGCCACGGATCCCGGCGTCACCAGTGTCACCTGCCCGGTGACGCCCGAGTCCACCTCGATGGGTATTCCGGTCACTTCCCGCACCGACGCCGCCACGGTGCGAACGTCAGCCTGGGGCAGGTTGAGGCTGATATTACCGCCACGCGGCTGGCGCGGCGCGGCGCCTGACGGCGGGCGTGGCACCGGCCCCTGGCCGCCGACAATCGTCGAGCGCAGCTGCGCCTCCGCCTGCTCACCTTCCGCTATGATCGCGGGGGGTGGCGGCATTTCGATCGGCACGGGCGCCTGACGCGTCGAACAGCCGCCGGGCACAAGCGCCAGCAGCGCGATCCCGGACAACAAATGCGGCTTGCTCTTCATCTTCAACTCCCCGTGGCCGCCACATTCGCCGGCAGGGGGGTTCCTGCGCCGAATGGGACAATGATTTTCTCTTCGCCGCGTTCAAGCAGCACCTCACTCGCGCGAACCGCCCTCAGCCGCCAATCGCCGATCCGGCCACCCACGGGCACGCGCGACGTCCGGCTACCCGGACCCTGGACGACCGCGAATGTCGAACGCCCGATCCGGATGGAGCCGGCGATCGTCATCCCGCCGAGCGCGCCCGCCCCACTGCCAGCTGACGGACCGCCCGATGGCGCGAACATCGAACGCGCCAGAATGGCCGCCCCGCCGGTGGAGCGCTCGGGATCGGACGCCGACGCCCCAGACACCCCAACGCGCCCGACCGGACCGGGCGGCGGCAACTCGACTGCGTCCACTAAAACGAGCTGCATCACGATTGCCGCCGCCAGCAATGCAGCGAGCGCCAGCGGCAGCCGGGCCGTTCTATCGAGCGGCGGCAGGGCGGAGCGAAATCGAAGCTTCAAGCTGAACATCCATGCTGGAGGATTGGCCCGTGACGAGTGCGTCGTTCGCCTCCACCGACAGGGTCTCGACGACCAGCCAGGGCGGCGTGTTCTGGAGCTGGTCCAGCGTGGTGGTGAGCTGAGGAAGAGTCATACGCGCGCTGATGCCTGCACGCGCCCAGCCGGGCTCGCCTTCCGCGTCGATCGCCGCGCGGACCTCGCCGCCAGCTCGTTCGACGACACGCTGCAGCCGGTCTCTCAGTGCCTCGCGCCCAGCCTCGGCATTCGCCGCGCCGAGCACGAAAACGTCTATCCGCTGCCGCTGCTCCTCTGCTTGGCGCCGCAGGCGTGGCACAGCCGCGATCGTCCGCTGATTGTGGAGATAGCGCAGGCTCAACTCCTCCCGCTGCGCCGCCCGGGCCGAAAAACCGCCGAGAATCGGCGACACCATCGCGAACCAGACCAGGGCGATGAGCGCCATAAGGATGAGAAGTGCGACCAGGCGTCGCTCGCGAGGGGAGATCGGGCGCATCATCGGCCGACAATCTTCGCACCGATGTCGAACGGCTCCCCGGCGGGGACTTCCGCCTGGATATCATCGTTCATCGAACGAACCTCGGCGAACCCGCCCGAGCGGCGTAGCGCGCCAGCCACATCGGTCCGCGGCGGCTTGTAGCCCGTCAACTTCACGCTCGGACCGTCCCAGACGTAGCGCTGAAGCCATGCACCCTCCGGCAGCGCCTTGCTGACGGCGGCAAGTCCGGCGAGCGCGTCATGGTCGCGCCGCCGCGCAAGCGAACCGGCGACGAGCGCCCGGTCCTGTTCGATCCGCCGCGTGATCGTCTGCGCGACCGTGGCCGCCGGCTGCTGATCCTGCACAATCCGCTCGAGGCGTTCGACCGCAGCGACGTCCTGCCAGATCAGGATCGCGATATTGATGACTACAAAACAGGCCACGGCCGCCCACACCAGCGGCGTCGCGCTGCGCGGCCTTGGCAGGAGCCCCGCGTCGCGCATTGCAGGCGCGAAATCGATCGGCCTGGCAAACGCCGTGTCGTCTTCCATTGCAACTCGTAGCGGAACGAGCTTCGCGTCCAGCGCCGTCTGTGCGATCGTACGGGCTGCATCGATGGGCAAACCGGCGACCTCGACTCGAACCTTGAACGGCCCGGAGCCCGGCCCGATCCGCCTTGCCGCAACGATCATCGTGCCAGGGGGAAAGGGAAGTACGCTATCGCCCTCGAATGCTGCCATACGCTGCAGGTCGCGCTCACCCAGCATCGGGCGCTCGATCACGCGGGCGAGACACAGGTGGCGCGGCACGAGGATCGCGACGCGCGCGCCGGGCCGCGGGACGCCCTTGCTATCTGTCGCAGGCGACAGGCCGCCATCCGCGAACAGGAGCCGAGGCACCCCGTCGCTCCGCCCAAACCGCAGGCGCGCCGGAAGCAATTGCTCCAGCTCGCTGACCCACCAGCGCGCGCCTTGGGCCAGCCAACGGCCGATGCTCGCCATGTCGGCATCGAGAATGCCTTTCGCGCTCATCGCTCCTCCCCACATTCGCCGGTCAACGCATCGATTCTACAAGGGCCGTGACTTGTCGCCCTCGGGCGTACGAGCAGGTCGGGCCATATGCGCCTGTCGTTTTCCGCAAAAGCGACGCGGATACGAATGAGCTCGGGCGTGGTGGAACGATCCCACCAGCGATCCTGCCACACCCGCGGCGCGCCAGGGCGCGGCGGGCCCAGATAGGAGATCGACAGATCGCGAATGCCCGAGAGCAGACGATTGGGTGTCCAGCCAACCAGATCGGTCCCGCTTCGATCGATTTCGACCTTTCGGCTGTGTGCGCTGTAGAGTACGAGGTCACCGCTGGCGGTGCGCGTCAGGCGGAACCGCTGCAATGCATCGGGCCCATCGCGGTCGAAAGGTGGCCCCACGAATGTCAGCACGCCGGCGGTCCCGCGCAATTCGACTATCGGAACGGCGGAATCGATCCGTGTGATTGGACGCAACCGCTCAATCGTCGCCCGCAGAACGCGCTGGGATGTGACGATCTGCTCGAGGTTGCTCTTGGAAACGCGTTCGCGCTGGGCAATGATGCCCGCACTCGCCAGCCCTTGCGTCAGCAGGACCGCGGCCATCCCGAGCAATGCAAGGCTGACCAGCAATTCGATGAGGGTGAAGCCACTCTCGCCCGGCGACCGATCGGCCGAAAAGTGCGCGATCGCCCTCACGCTTCACTGACTCAACCGCAGGGTCTGCACACTCACGAGCCGCCGGCCTGTCGTCCCATCCATGACGTCGATCCTGACTCGCTGCAGCGGCACCGTGGTGTCCCGGGCGCCACCGCCGACCGTGCGGCGCGTGAACCGCCACGAGAAATCCCGCCAGCGTCCCGCGTCGGCCAGCTGGCCCGGCCCCTCCGGCATTGTGGCTTGCGCCAGCAGCGATCGCGCCAGCAGGATCGCCTCGCGCTTCTGCACGACCCGGCCCGCCGCCTGCGCATGCGCCGAGATCGCCGCGAAGAGCATACCCGACATGCCGGCAATCACCGCCAGCGAAACGAGCGTCTCGATCAGGCTGAAACCCTCCTCGGAAGGCCGCACCCTCACAACACGCGCTCGATCGCGCCGGTCGTCGAGCGCACACGCCAGCGCCGCTCCCGGACACGATCCGAAACCGCCACCTCTCCGCCCGTAGCGGTGCCGTCAGGATAGAATGTGATCGCGCCGCCCGGAGCAATGCCGCGAACCTGCTCCGGCAATCGATCGGTCGCGTCACGGAAGCCGAAATCGCGCTGGTCGGGCGACACGGCGAAGCGGACGCTCGTCCCGCGACGCAGCGCCTGCGCGCGCGCAGCGCGCAGCGAAGCCTCGAAGCGCATCGCTCCGTCGGCAAACGCCTGATAGCGCAAGGCGGACCCCACTGCGGGAAACATCAGGCTCGAAAGCAAGGCGAGAATGGCAAGAACGACGAGCGCCTCCAGGAGCGTGAACCCCTGATCCGGACGAGACCGCGGCGCGGTCCCCTCACCAGCTCCCCACATCCCGGGCCTCCCCGGTGCCGCCGGGCTGACCATCCGAACCGAGGCTGTAAACATCGATCTCGCCATGCTCGCCGGGATTGCGCAGAAGATAGGGTCGGCCCCAGGGATCGACGATCGCCGACTGGTCGGGAAGATATGGCCCGTTCCAGCTCGACAGGTTGGGCGGCGCCTTCACAAGCGCTGCGATACCCTCCTGCTCTGTCGGGAAGCGCGACGCATCGAGCTTGAAGAGGTTGAGCGCGGCAACGACGTTCTTGGCCTGGACCTGGGCGGTCTTCGACCTCGAGCTGTCGAGATACTTGATCACCTGTGGTCCGACGATCGCGGCCAGCAGACCGAGAATCGCAAGGACGACAAGAAGCTCCAGAAGCGTAAATCCAGCTTCCCGTGTGGCTTCCTTTCCGGGGTTCTTTCTCATTTTGCTTTCTCCCTTCATGAAGACAGGGCCACGTCGTTGAATCCGAGGATCGCGGACATGATCGACGCGATGATCGCCGCCACGGTGGCGCCGAGCAGGACGGTGATGACGGGGGTGAGAATGCCGATCAGCCGCTCGAGGCGCGTGCGGACATCCCGGTCCAGCACATCGGCGAGGCGGATGAGCATCATGCCGAGCTGCGAGGTCTCCTCGCCGGTGCGCAGGAAGCCGATCGCGAGCCTCGGAAGCACGCCCGACGCCGCCAGCGGCGCGGTCAGACCGCCGCCTTCCTTGACGCCATCGGCGACCTTGCCGATCGCTCCGGCGAGAATCTGGTTCGACAGCGTTCGCTGCGCGAGCGCCAGCGCCGCGGGCAACGCAACTTCACCCTCGACGAGCGCGCCCAGTGTCCGCGCGAACCGCGCCGTTTCGATCCGCCGCACCAATTCACCCAGCTGCGGCACCCGCAGCACGAACCGATCGCGCACGAGCCGGACCGCCGGCTGGCGCAAGGCTATTGCCCCCGCAAATATCCCAACCCCCATCACGAGGAGCAGAAGGAGGCCATATTGCCGCAGCATGCGGCTCGCGGTCATGACCACCACCGTAGCGGTCGGGAGCTTCTGCGCAGAGCTCGCGAACAAGCTTTCGAACTGCGGCACGACGAACAGCAGCATCAGCAGAACGACGCCGACCGCTATCACGATCAACGCGATCGGATAGATCATCGACGAAACGACCAGGCGTCGCAGCTCAGCTTCCTGTTCGAGCGCACCCGCGAGGCGCGTAAGCGCCTCGCCGAGCCTGCCATTGGCCTCGCCCGCCTCTGCCATCGCGACCGCGGTCGGCGAGAACAGATCGGGCTTCTGGGCCATGGCGCGCGACAGCGGCGCGCCCTCGCGCACGTCGCGCAGGATGTCCGCCAGGTGCCCTGCGACCGCCTTGTCCTCGACATTCTCGACGGCAAGGGCCAACGCCCGGTCAAGCTGCAACCCGGCTTCGAGAAGCACCGAGAGTTCGCCGACACTGATCGCGGCGGCCACCCCGCCCCTGCCCCTCGCTTTCGGGCGACGCCCTGCGCGCGCCGGCGGCATCGCAACAAGCTCGAGCGGCTGGACGCCACCTCGCCGCAATACTGCGACCGCCTCCTGGCGATCGGCCGCTTCCAGCTCGCCCGCCAGGCTCGATCCGTCATCCTTGACGGCACGGTAGCGAAAGGTCCCCATCAACCGTCCCCGCTCGCGACGCGCAGCACTTCCTCGACCGTGGTGAGTCCGGCTGCCGCCTTGGCGACCCCGTCGGCCAGCAGGCTGCGCATGCCGCCCGCCTCCCCGGCCGCTTGGATGTCGGGCGTATCAGCACGGTGAAGGATGAGGCGCGAGACAGCCTTGTCGACCCGCAGGAATTCGAGAATGGCGACACGGCCGGCATAGCCGCTCCCGCCGCAGCGCTCGCAACCCTCTGCGTGGAACAGCTGCCTCACCCCGGACACATCAAGAAGCGGCCGCAGTATTTCGGGAATCTCGTCTGCCGCGTCATAGGGACGGCGACACTCCGTGCAGAGCCGCCGCACGAGCCGCTGCGCGAGAATGCCGGTGAGTACCGAGCCGAGCAGGAACGGCTCCACCTCCATGTCGAGCAGGCGCGACACGGCGCCAGCGGCGGTGTTAGTGTGCAATGTCGAGAGAATCATATGGCCGGTAAGCGCCGCCTGGACCGCAATCTGCGCGGTCTCGGTGTCGCGGATCTCCCCGACCATCATCACGTCGGGGTCCTGGCGCAGGAAGGAGCGAAGCGCGGTGCTGAAGGTGAAGCCAATCGCCGGATTGACCTGCGCCTGGGTGACCCCCGGAAGGCGATACTCGATCGGATCCTCGACGGTCAGAAGCTTGCGGTGGGGGGCGTTCAACTCGGACAATGCCGCATAGAGCGTCGTCGTCTTGCCACTACCGGTCGGACCCGTCACCAGCACGATGCCATGAGGACGGGCGATGGCCTCGCGCATGCGGGCCGTGAGGACGGGATCGAAGCCCAGCGCGACGAAATCCAGGGCAAGCTTAGAACGGTCGAGGATGCGCATCACCACGCTTTCGCCATGAATCCCCGGCGACGTGGCGACACGAAGATCGATCTCATGACCGCGCACCGAAATCCGCAGCCGGCCATCCTGCGGCAGCCTTCTCTCGGCGATATTGAGGCCCGCCATGACCTTGATGCGCGAAACCAGCGGGGCGCGCATCGCGACCGGGAGCTTGGCCGATTCTCGCAGCATGCCATCGATCCGGAAGCGGATCGCAAGGCCATCGTCGTTCGGCTCTATATGGATGTCCGACGCCCGCTCGTCGGAAGCGCGGGCGATGAGGCGGTTGACCGCGCGAATGACCGGCGCGTCGCTGACCAGATCCTTCAACCGTTCGAGATCGTCGCTGTCGATCTCGCCGTCCGCCTCGTCCGCGGCCGCTCCCGTGCCATGATAGAGCCGCTCTAGCGCCGCATCGATGTCGCTTGCGCGCGCAATGACCCGCTCGACACGCCGCCCGGACATGAACTGGAAGGCCTGCTCGACGAACGGATCGAACGGATCGCTCACTGCAACCCGCACCATGCTCGCGTCGGCCGCGACAGGGAGCGCGCGGGTCTTTCGCAGGAAATCGACCGAAAGCTCGATGCCCTCGATCGCCTGAGCCGGCAGCGCGGATCCATTGATGACCGGCAACCCCGTATGGGCGGCCATCTCGGATGCGACTCGGTCTTCCGACAGCAATCCGAGCCGCGTCACGACCGAGTCGAGGCGCTCGCCCGTCTCGCCGCAAATCAGCAGCGCGCGCTGCAGGCTGTCCTCCGAAAGCGAGGCGCGCGCGCGCAGCATCCCCTCGAATCCTTGCGGATTCGAGGTGTCCCGACCCGGCTCCTCTGCCGGGGGCTCCTGACCTTTATGCCAGGATCGTCCAATATTTGCCGGTCGGAACATGCTATCGCTACCCATGCCTCCTGTGGCGGTCCCTGGTGAAAGGGAAGAACTAAGTTCCGCGGAACTGATAGATACGACGCATATGCTAGTATTGCTACATTATAGTTTCACCACATCCCCAGCTTGAATCATTGATTTATTATGTCCAGCCGTAATGGATGTAATATATTTAGTATCGCCATAGATTGCTCATCATCGCGATAACAAAAATGTCATTTATACTCGATAGAACTTCATCGTCGGTTAAGGATCGAGTCGTTTTCCGGCACTTACGAAATCCGCCTCTATTATTAGCGGATAAGCTGCCCGATTGTTCGGGCACCGGCGGACCGGTGACAGGCAAATCCTGCCGCCGGCCGGTCGGATGTATAGAACGAGGGTCCGCGCCAGTTCTTACGATTTGGCGGCCGGGACTTTGCGTGACCAGGAAATTGCATGGAAAGGGGCGACGACTACTTGGTCGGCGAACGCTGGACTGTGCCTTTTTAAGTGAACGTATCGGCAAACCCAACTTTGAACAGGAGAATTCCAATGAAGCGTTTCCATTCCGCGCTCTTCCTGGCGTCCGTCGCCAGCATGGCGCTCGCCTCTGGTGCCTCGGCACAGATTGCCACTCCCGGCCCGAACGATGGCGATCCTCGCCTGCATGGTGCGGGCGCCACGGCGGTTCAGGAAATCGTCCAGGACGAAATCGACGCGACCACGATCAGCGATCCGAATTTCGCCGCAGCGTACCTGGCGACCGGCTCTGGGCTCGGCCGCCAAGCCTTCCGCAACGTCACCAATCAACTGCCCGGACAGCCCACCTGGGACACGGTCCAGTACGCCTTCTCCGAGTCAGGCACATCGGCGAGCGAACTCACGCAATACAACACGAATGTCGGGTCCTATGGCCTCAAGCCAATCCAGGTTCCCAAGTTCGTGCTGCCGATCGCGCTCGCCTACAATCCGGTTTACGCTCGCAACACCGCGACATCGACGGACTATCGCTTTCGCGTGAACCCGGCTTTTGCCGCGGCCACGACCCAGATCAACGGTGTCAACGTCGGCGGATTGCGCATGACGCGCCCTATCGTCTGCGGCATTTTCAACGGGACGATCACCAACTGGAACGACACGGCGCTTACCAACGCCAACGGAACTCTGTCGTTGGGGGATCCCGCTGACACGACCTTCAGTACTGTTGGCGCTCCCATCCGGCTTGTTGGCCGGATGGATCGCTCCGGCACCACGGATATCTTCACGCGGGCCATGAAGGCGCACTGCGACGCCATCCTCACCGAACCCATCAACAAGTATGATACCAACGCCGAGGCGCTGCCTTACGCTCGTGTTGCTGGGGCCGCAGATTTCAGCGGCGTTCGTGCCGATACGCCCTACTCGCTGACCTCCACCGCGCCGCTCGCCGGCCCGATCAATTCGATCGGCAATCGGTACTACGACCCCGTAACCAACACGACCCCGTCAGTGCCAGGTGGTCTCGACCCCAACCCGGCTCCGGGCGCCAACGGCACAGGTCTCTTCCTGATGGCCGATGGTAGCAGCCGTGTCGCTGCAGCCATTGCCGCGGCACCCGATATCGGCACGACCCGCGTGGTCAACGGCAAGGTCGGCTATATCGGCGCCGACTTCATCGTCAACGCAGTGAGCGGGAACCCGAATCTGCACGCCGCCGCCCTGAACAGGCCCAGCGCTGCGGGAACCTGGCATCTGCCGAGTGCAGCGGCAGCGACGGCCAACCTCAATCCGGTGAATCCGCCGGAGTCCAATAACTCTGGTGCGTTCGCCAACTTCGGCACCGATGTGCGCAATGGGATCACGATGGCGCGCGCCAATCCACTGTCCTGGCACAACGTGCTCTCGGGCATGCCCGCAGCTAACGCGGGCTACCCGATTACGGGAGCAAGTAACATGCTCCTCCACACCTGCTACAAGCCGACGAACTACCCGAGCATTCGCAAGTGGCTCGAGCTCAACATCGGGATTCCCGATGATCGGTTCACGAACGCCACGACTGGTCTCATGGCCCAGTCGAACATCGGTGCCCTGCCGACCCGGTGGCAGAACGCAGTCAACCAGACGTTCATCTTGAACTCGACCCAGGTCTCAAATGGTCAAACCCTCGGGGCCCTCGACCTTTGGATGGAAGCGGCCGCAGCCAGTGGCAAGGATCACTGCAACGTCTCCACGCTGCCCGGAGAGACCCAGCCGGGCATGTGATCACCATATCGACCGTCAACTCGACAGCCCCGGAGCAATCCGGGGCTGTTTCTTTCAATCAACCCGGTTGCAGGACCGATTTGGCTCGCAGGACAGAAAGACCAGTCTCACCGGGACACCGCGTGACGATCGTTCGCCGTCTGTTGAAGCCTACCAGGCCTGTGGCTACGAATCCGATCCAGGGAATTCCGAATGGAACATATAAGTTCTGCGTTTCTGGCGACAGTCGCCAGCGTGACGATCGCCTCTGCTGCTTCCGCGCAAACCACTCCCGGACCCAACGATGGCGATCCACGACTGCACGGGGCCGGATCCTCAGCGGTTCAGGAGGTCGTTTGGGATGAAATCAATGGGCTTCCGATTGCGTACTTACCGGTCGGATCCGGGTCCGGTCGCGAAGCTTTCCGCAGAATCACCAACCAGTTGCCCGGACAACCCACCTGGGACACGGTCCAGTTCGCCTTCTCCGAGACGGGCACTTCGGCGAACGAACTCTCGCAGTACAACATGAATGTCGGGTCCTATGGCCTCAAGCCAATCCAGGTTCCCAAGTTCGTGCTGCCGGTCGCGCTCGCCTACAACCCGGTCTATGCCACGCAGGACGGAAACCAGTATCGCTTTCGAGTGAACCCTGCCTTCGCCGCGAGTACGACCCAAATCAACGGTGTCAATGTCGGCGGATTGCGTCTGCCGCGCGCGGCCTATTGCGGCATCTTCAACGGGACGATCACCAACTGGAATAATGCCGTGCTCCAGACTGCGAATGGAAACCTGTCGCTGGGGGATGCGCTTGACACCAGCTGGAGCACCGTTGGCGCTCCGATCCGGCTGGTTGGCCGGATGGATCGCTCGGGCACCACGGATATCTTCACGCGGGCCATGAAGGCGCACTGCGACGCCATCCTCACCGAACCCATCAACAAGTATGATACCAACGCCGAGGTGCTGCCTTACGCTCGTGTTGCTGGGGCCGCAGATTTCAGCAGCGTGCGGGCCGACACGCCCTACTCGCTCTCTTCAACCGCTCCGGTTGCCGGAACGACCAATATGATCGGCAATCAATGGTATGATGTATCTACCAACTCGACCCCGTCAGTACCAGGTGGTCTCGCATCCAACCCGCAACCGGGCGCCAACGGCACAGGTCTCTTCCTGATGGCCGATGGTAGCAGCCGTGTCGCCGCAGCCATTGCCGCGGCACCCGATATCGGCACGACCCGCGTGGTCAATGGCAAGGTCGGCTATATCGGCGCCGACTTCATCGTCAACGCAGTGAGCGGGAACCCGAATCTGCACGCCGCCGCCCTGAACAGGCCCAGCGCTCCGGGAACTTGGCATCTGCCGAGTGCAGCGGCAGCGACGGCCAACCTCAATCCGGTGCTTCCGCCGGAGTCCAGCAGCACTGGTTCATTCTTTAACTTCGGCACCGATGTGCGCGATGGGATCACGATGGCGCGAGCCAATCCACTGTCCTGGTACAAGGTGCTCTCGAGCATGCCCGCAGCTCACACCGGCTACCCGATTACGGGAACAAGCCAGATGCTCCTCCACACCTGCTATAAGCCGACGAACTATCCGAGCATTCGCAAGTGGCTCGAGCTCAACATCGGGATTCCCGATGATCGGTTCATCAACGCCACGACTGGTCTCATGGCCCAGTCGAACATCGGTGCCCTGCCGACCCCGTGGCGGAACGCAGTCAACCAGACGTTCATCTTGAACTCCAACCAGATGTCGAATGGTCAGCGCCTCGGCAACCTCGACCTTTGGATGGAAGCGGCCGGTCCCACCCCCGACCATTGCAACGTCTCGACGTTGCCCGGAGAGACCCAGCCGGGCATGTAAACTAAAACGGCAAGCTTCACTTGGTAGCCCCGGAGCAATCCGGGGCTATTAGTTTTGCTTTGCTCTTTATGCGATCATCCGACGGCGCGGAGTGACGGTCAGTTTCAATCGCATATCCCAGCCGCTGGATCGCCGGCATGAGGATCGGGATTACCGGCTCGAGATGTTTCAGATAGTTGCGGTAGCGGTGGACCGAGCGGGTGTAGATTGGCTCGGTGACCTGAGCGTAGCTCGCCGTGCGCGCATAGCGGGCATTCTCGTGAAAGGCGAGCGTTGCCGGAACGAACGGCACGCCGAGGAAGTCGAGCAGGCTGCGCACCTCGCCTTCCTGATCAGCAACCAACTCCTCGTAGCGCACCGCGCGGTAGTTCAGCGGCAGCGCAGTGTGATAATGCGCTATCAGCTCGGCGATCAACGCGTAATGGCGCGCGGCGCTTTCGAGCGCGTAGGCGCAGTGAAACCCGTGTGTCAGCCCGTTTGAGAAGACCGAAAGCACCACGTCAAGCGGGTGGCGGACAAGGTGCACGATCGGCGACTGCGGGAACAGGATATGGATCAGCCCCAGATGCGTCTCGTTGAGCGGCATTTTGTCGGTGAACCAGCGCTTGGCGGGATCCACCGCGCCGAACCGAACCGCTTCATTGAGATAGAGATCGCGCAGGGAATCGACATGGCCCGCGCGGTCGCCAAGCCACATCTCGGAAAGTGCCTTGGGATAGGTGAGCAGGCTGCCAAGCAGGTTCTGCGCGCGTTCGGCAAGTTGACCTATGATCGGCAGTTCATCGCCGGCGGCAATGTCGGGATGAGCGCTCAACGTCTGCTCGATCAGCGTCGTTCCCGAGCGCGGGAAGCCGACGATGAAGATCGGCTGGGGGTGATCGCTGCGAAGGCTTGCGCGCGGCAGCAGCCGGCTGCGGCCCTCGGTGAAGAACTCGCGCAGGTCCTTGACCAGACTCGCGGCGCGCTCGGCCTGGTAGCTGTGGCCGCTCGTCTCGCACAGCCGCGCCTTTAACGCGGTGAAGGTCGCGAATGCCTCGTCGTATCGCCCCATGCTGTCGAGAATCTGGCCTTTCTCAAGCAGGCCGCTGCTAGCGCCATCTTCGCCCACGCTCGCGTCCAGCAGCGCCAGCGCGCGATCGTGCTCATGGGTCCGCCGGAACAACGTCGCGCGCGCGATCGGCAGCTGGGGGTGGTCCGGGGCTAGCGCTTCGGCCCGTTCGAGCAGCTGGAGCGCTACCTCGACCTTGCGATCGGACTCCTCGAGCTTGGCCCAAGCGAGCAGCAGGGTTGGCTCCTTTGTGTCCTCGGCAAGGACCTCGAACAAAGCCCGCGCTTCATCGAACCGGCCCTGGTCCCTCAACGCGATGGCGAGATGTGCCTCGATGTCGCGGCGCGGCACATCCGGTCCACGCGGTGCCGGGAGCGCGAGCCCAATCCGGAAATGGTGCTCGGCCGCCTTGCCGTTGTGCTGGGCGAGGAAAGCCCGACCCATGGTCAGGTGCGAGATCAACGCCTCGGGCGCGAGGCGGACGAGCATGCGGGCATGGAACTGCGCGCGCAGCATGTCGCCGCGCGCCAGGAAATATTGCGCGGCGATCATCCTCGAAACGGCGTCATTGAAATGGATCCGGGCCAGCCGGTCGATCACCGCGCTTGCCGCATCCCACTTCTGCTCGTGCTGCAAGACATCATACAGCGCCTGGAGCGCGTCCTTGTGCCCCGGCGAGATCCCGAGAATAGCGAGCGCCGCCTCGCGGGTCGCCTCGCGATCACGTCGGGCCTTCGCGTCCTCCAGCCCGCCCGCCAGTGCCTGGTCCTGCTCAGGAAGCTCGGTGCGGACCTCGCCGCCACCCAGCCCGCAGCAGTGGATGAAGGCTAAGCTTGAACCGCACGCGCAGGGCTCGATGGCAGGGCGGTGAAGGAGCTCCGAGGCGATGGACGAGTCGAGCAATCCGGTACTTCCGAAGGAGGGCCGGTCCGGGTGCATGAACCCGGACCGGAAAGCAGGTCAGGCCGCCACACTCAAGATGGTGGCCGCCTCGCGCCGCCAAGATGGTGCGACCATAGCGACGTCGATCTCGATCGTGCAGGCGCGGCGATGGTCGACGCCGATGACACTCTCGCCATCGGTCCAGCGCCAGGCCATGTCGCCATGGCTCTCGGTGGGATGGAAACCGCCGCCGAACAACGCGTTTTCGAGTGCGATCGCTTCGCCGTCGATCAGCAATGCAGACACCGCGACGCCGAGCCGGCGGCGATCGGTCATACCGGGCATGACATGGGCGAGCACGCTGCTCGCCGAGCGCAGCACCAAGCGTTCCGCTGCGGGAATGCGGAAGCGGAAGCGGTTGCCTTCGTCGTGCTCGGGAAGGATCGTGACGCCATCGGCCTCGATCACCAGGTCGGCCCCTTCGCAGCGCGCCCAGCCCAGCACCTCGGCGCGGGCCAGGAGGCGCTGCTGGATCGCTGTGAGCTGCGGGCCGTCCGCCACCATCGGTGCGCAGGCATCATCCCAGTTCATGGGGTCGATCCGGCCATAAAGCTGCGTGAACTCGCCGGAATTGAGCGCCGAGAACCGGTTACCGTCATTGAGATAGGACTCACACGGCAGGCCCTCAGCGAGCAGCACGTCATGCGTATCGAGCTCGACATGGAAGTAGCGGATCTGCTCGACCTCGTCCTGGACAATGGTGGCGCCGTTCACGAGGTGCGCAACTGGAACCAGAACGCCGTCCACGTAGATGGCGTGACCAGGTGAAAGCCTGAGGTCGCGCTCGGGCAGGCCTGGGCCGAACGCATGGGCACGCACGCGCACCGGATTGACCTCATGCGGACGGCGATGACGCGCCGGTCGAGCCACGGTTCGGCCGATCCATTTGACCGGACGCTCCTTGCCTGAGACTGTCAACACCTCATGCCCGACCGAAAGCATCTCGACTCGAATATTTCCTTTCGCCGTCGCAATCAGCGTCCCTTCCGCAAAACAGAAAACGGATGGATCCTTGTCGAAGATTGTTTCCGGGCCAACGGCCACTGCGCCGGCAGGAATGTCTCCGGAGGCCGCGTCTACCACTCCATAGACACCAAAGACCAAACCGCTTTCCTGCGTACCGATACCACCTGGAAGGCCTCCTGCATTCAGGTTTGTCAGTGGGTATCCGGAGGTTGCAAACCAATATGCGTCCTGATTTGTAGTCAGAACCATTCCATTCTCCGTGAATCCATGGATCCACAAAGTTATTGGATTTCCGTCGCCATCAACAAAATTACTGAACTGTATCGACCCAAATGTTGGCAGATAGTATCTATCTTCAGTATATTGTGGATAGTTCGGTTGCGGAATTCCCTCATTCAGAAACCCCGCAGTATATTCATTGTTTAAAACCGTAATTGTACCGGGATCGGAAAGTCCAGGTAGGTTGTTAGCTTCTATGGGGGCTATCCTAGAGTCACCTGATACATCTGTATTTGAGCTATTAAAGTATTTCACGTCATCGGCGCTAAAATTAACGCCGTTGAGCGAGTCGATATTGAAAGGATTGTCAGCCATGCTATATTCTCCTGAAAGACACGGAACTCAGATCTCTCTTTAAATAGCTCACCGGCAGTCCGGATCTCCGGGCGTATTCGGATCGCAGCGCCCATCGCTCGCCGGGCCGAGTACATCGACGGTGATGAGCGATCGCTGATCGCGCTGGTTGCCCGCATTGGCTGCCTGCGCAGCCTGCGCCGCGATTGCCGATGTCGCCTCCTGCGGGGTCGTTACTGTCACTTGTGCGGTCGCGTTCGGCACGCCGGTGATGTCGCCCGCCGCCTGGAAATTGTCGGCATTGGCCACTTGCGCTGCTGCCACCGCAATCCGGCCTGTCGCACGCACGCCCGCATCGCCAGCATCGACCAGCCCCACCGGCGCGATCAGATAGATGTCCGACGGGGGATCGTCGGGCGTCCGCTGGAACGATCCGATGCCCGCACCCGCCACGCTGCCCGCGCTATTGACCTCTGCGAGGCCGTTTTCATCCAGGCGGACTGTAACCGGCGGGAAGTTCGAGGCGCTCTTGGGTCCTTGCCCCGCCGCTACATCGCCGTTCGACGACCAGAGAGTGATGTCGCCCGACTGCTGCGAGAACACACGGCTTTGGTTCAGAATGAAATCGCCGTCCGTGAAGCCGCTGATCCGGCCGCCGCGCAATGTGAGCAAGCCTTCATAGCCGAGCGGGATGGATTCGAACAGGGCGCCCGGTGCCGCGAGATTGCCGCCCTCGAGGATCCCGTGCGGCCCGAATTCGAGCCGGGGATATTGGAAAGCGGTTCCCCGCCGCGCCGCCTGCTCGGACGTGCGCACCACCGAGCCCGCGATGAGATCGCCGCCTGGCGCAAGGATGCTGATATCGCCGCCGCGCGCCGTCTGGATCGTCGCGAGCCTCAGATCGGCGTTGCCCGTGACGATCCGCTCGGCCTTTTGCGGCTGGCCGTCGACGAGCGCGCGCACCGGCACGCCGAGCGGCCGGTCATCGCTGATGGTGGAGGGGTCGGTCGTGTAGGGTGCGAGATTGTCCGTATAGCCGCGCTCGGGCGAGAACAGGGTGTTCACCGCCCGGTAGCCGCGCACATATTGTAGGTGGGACGGGCTCTCCGGCATCGCCGCCTGCGCCAGCTCGTTGAAATAGAGCGTGTCGATCAGGAAACGCTGCTGGCGGAACGTGTCGATGGCGGCAAAGGCCACATAAAGCTCATCGGCCTTGCCATAGGACGCGCTGGCGAGCCCCACATTGCCGGCTTCGCTGTCGGGAAAGCTTTCGGCCCCGAAGATCGCGCTGAACGCCGACGGCTCATTGTCACGCAGCCATTCGGCGAGCAGCGGCGTGTAGATCGGCTTCGTCCGATCGGGCCGGCGGTTGCCGAAGCTGTCGCTCACCTGCTCGAACAGGTCGCCATCGAGCATCGCGAAATTTGCAGGATTGAGGTAGGTCTCGCGCAATGCCGCATAGTCGGCGCCGCCCGCTATGCCGAACCGCACGCTGAGGCTCGCCCCATCGTCCGGTAGCCAGGGATTATAGTCGTTGCCGATCGTGCGGATGCCGCCCGCATTGCTGTAGAGGTTGCGATCCACAGGCGAGCGCACATTGGACGAAGTGGCGAAGGGCCCGAGATCGCCGCCGGCCTCGACGATGAACCCGCCGGGTCCGCCAACGATGAAGTTGTTCGAGCGGACATAAGGTATGCCCGAGACGCCGGCTTCACCCATGGTGGCGGTGATATCCCCGCCAGCCCGGATCCGCGTCGTATCGGCCGACGCGACATTCTGGCCCTGGAAGAACATGTCGACGATATCGCCCGCAGCGGTGATGCGGGCCTGCTTGGGCAGGAACATCGCTCCCTGGTTGATGCTGCCGTCCGTATAGATTCGCACCGGCTCGGGATCGCCCGCGTGCGTGATGAACTGATGATGTTGGAGACGCAGTTGCGTATTCGTCGTCACGGCAGTCACGACTGGCAGCTGGAATAGCTGGGTGCCGTTCGAGAATGCCCCGCCGACCCGCCCAGGATCGGCGTCATCCATCCCGATGACAAGGCCGTCAATGTCGCCCGCGCTGTAGATCCGGAGCTGCCCCAATGCGGACGGGTAGAGAAGCTGCGGGCTGTTTTGCGGAAGCTCGACCTTCGCGGCGATAGAGGTCAGTTCAAGCGTCGGGGGAAGAATCTGAAAATAGTCGCTTAGAGCTTGATTGTCAGGCCTGATGAACGAGGGGACCTGTCCATATCGGCCGAGACCGGCAGTTTGCGCAATCCGTACTGTTTCGATGGCCGACAGTGAGAATCCGGCGGCTGGCGAGAAGAAGCCGGCAGAACTCTGTTGCTCGTCGGCGCCAAGCGCCGATACGCTTGCCAGCGTGGCCGCCCCGCCCGCCGAAACATCGACGACGGCGTCGGCGAGCCGCAGACGCAGATATTGCGGCGTTTGGGCCGAGGTCGGCTCGCGGCCCAGAGCCGAGATGTCGCGTCGCGCGTGGATCGTGGCCGCGCCGCTGCCAATATCGACAGCGCCGGCCAGCACGTCGCGGCCCGCCACCAGCGAGAGATCGCCATGTCCGAACGTCAGCATCGTCTTGCCGATGTCGGCCAGCGTCGTCGTCGCCGTCGTGCCCAGCGCCACCGTCAGCTGAGAAACATCGCGCCCGGCGTGGATGCGGACGTCACCGCCCGCGAGTGCGCCCACGCCCGACCGGAAGTAGCCGTGCGCAATACCGAGCTCGGTATCGTCCCCCACCGTACCGGTGCGCCAGGGCTGTGTCTGGTTCAAGCCGGCCGAGAAGGCGGCCGGCGTGCTATTGCCGATCCGAGCGCCTCCGAAGCTTTGGCTACTCGTGCCGAACAGCTGCGTCCACTCGTCCCGCCGGCCGAGCACGTCGCGCCCAGCGTCAAGCGAGACATCGCCACCACCGCCGGCGAGCACCGGCTGGTTACCCGAGATCCCTTTCGGGGAGGGAATGAACTCCGCCGACTCCGGTGAAAGCGAGAGATAGGGACTGTCCGGCGAGATCGACACCAGCGTGCCCGTATCGACGGCTCGGGCCATAACGTCTTTGCCGGAGATGCGCACGCCCGCCGTATAGATCGCAGAGGATGCGAACTGGACGGCGGAGATGCCCCCAGAATAGTTGGGCAAGGCGGCGACGGTGCCGTCCTCCCGGCGATACACGGGCTGCCCTCCCCCGCGTAGGTCGATGTCGCGTGAGGCCGCGACCGCAATATTGCCGTCGCCCGTGCGAACCGCCGTGCGCACCCAGGCCTGGTTGGGCGCACTGGGTGCATCCTGCTGATTGGCGTTGCCGTAACGGATCACCGGAGGCGTACGGTTGGCGCTGTAACCGGTCCGTCCGCTTGCCAGTCCGGCCTGATAGGTAGGCTCGAAGCTCTGGAGGAATGCGACAACCTCATGGAGCGGCGCGATGATACCGGTCGGGTTCACCGCATTGCCGACAAAGCGGTATCCCTTGCCGGCGAAATAGGCCTGAGCCGCCGCCCGCGTATCCGCGCCAAGGCCGGCGGAGGTCCCCCAGTTGAGCTGCGTATAGGCGTCGTCACGGAGCTGATTCAGGTTGGCCACAGTTTCGGACAGGTTCAGCGTATCGCCGATATCGAAGCTGACATTGGTCGGATCGGTCGATGGCCGCTGCAAGCGGAACTGGAGCGGTCCATCGTAGGCGACTGTGCCGGTCGCGGTCAGCCGGTAGCTGTATTCGCCCTGAAGGGCGACATCGGCTGTCAGAGCCCGGTCCACGACCAGCGGATTAGCCGACAGCGTGTTGCCCGCACCCGCGACCAGCCTAAGATCGGACGAGTGCATCGCGACGTCGCCGTCAAGAAGGGGGAACAGCTCGGCGAACCCGAGCGTGTTGCGATCCTCCCCACCGCCGTCGGCGCCATTGCCGATGAGCGAGAACGGCGAGTTGACGTTGACCGCTCCGCCATATTGGTTGCCCTGGTTGGCAGCGGTGTTGAGCGAGATCGTTAGCGTGCTCGTCGTTCCGGGATTGGAGCCGTTGCCGTAAGCGGCGATGCTCGAACAGGAACCGCTCAGGCCGCCGCAAGAGAACTGGATGCCCGGCTGATAGGTACGGTCGCCCCCGCCGAGTTGGTAGTTGATATAGTCCGGATCCGACTTGTCGCGGAACGTGAAGAACCCGTCCGAGATGGAACGGTTGATGGTGAGGTCATTGCCGGCGCGCAGGGTGACTACCGGTGCCTCGCCCCGGGCCGACCCATCGGTGCGGTAGAGGAAGGTGGCATGGTGGTCGAGGAGCTGGCCTTCCTTGCCGGGCACCACCCTATAGCGCGGTTCGCCGCCCGATATCTCGGGGATGAGCTCGAGTACGCCGGCATCGACCGCGGCCTGCAGCTGTGCTGGCGAGAAGCTTGCCGCGGCGAGGTTCCACTGGCTGACGGTCTCGATCGCGCCGATCGAAGAAAGCTCAACCCCGGGACGCAGCCGCATCCCGTCGAGATTCGATCCGTCGACCGTCGATACGTCGAATCCCTGGATGAACCGGACGAGCGAGGACGTGCCGTCGGCCAGCGCCATGTCGGTGGTGAACGGGTTGGCGCCGGTGGCGCCGAAGTCGAGCAGTATCGCGCCGTCCGGCCCTCGCGTGATGCCGATGTAGAGGCCGCTGTCGGCCATGGCGTCGAGATCGTAGCGCTGGAACGCCTCCAGCTGCACCGAGTCCGCGCCGACGATGGTGCCGCGCTGCGAGAGCGCCACCTTGTCGCGTTGAGCCCCGATGACCGGCGCACGGAACGTGACCGTACCGCCCTGGTCGGGCTCGGCATAGCGATACACCGTGACTGGGCTGCCGGTTGCTGGATCGGTGATCACCTGAGGGATAAGACGGCCGACTCCCGCTTCCGCCTGCGTACGCCTTGCGCCGACATCGATGGTGGCGCCCCCGGCGATGGTCAATGCAGCGCTCTCGCTGCCGACGCCGATTGTGACGTTGCCGGCCTTGGCCGGACGGCTGTCGGTGTGAGCGTAGCCCGTGGTGTGGGTGTCGAGCAGCGCGGTGGATGCGAGCGTGACGCCTTGCTGCCCCCACAGCGCGATATCACCGCCATTGACTGCCGCATTGCGCGCCGCATCGGCGCTCATGCCCTTCACATCGACGCCCGAGGTATCGAGCGCGCCGGCGATGGTGATCGCACCGCCATCGGCGGTGAGCGTGACCGACTTGGCTTTAAGGTTCTGGCCCTGGCCGAGATCGAGATTGCCCGAACCGGTGCGGATCCAGACATCGCCGCCGAACTGGGTAGCGTAGTTCTCGACGAACCCGCCGAAGTCGAAGCTGCCGCTGCCGCTATCGAGGGTGAACGAACCTTGGCGCAGCAATGGCGCGGGGGCGCCCTCAGCAACTTCCGCTTCCGGATCGATCGCGAAGCCTGGGTTGAGCGCGGCAAGCAGAGCGACGGCTCCATTGCCGGCGAGGAGGTTCAGGCTCCCGGCGTTACCCTTGCCGGTGTCGGTGATAAGCGCCGAGGCCACATCGGTCGCGATGCTGCCATTGGCGCTGAACAGGTTGATGGTCCCGCCCCCGGCGGAAACGATGACCGGATCGACCTCGTCGCCGAAGGTCTTTTCATAGCCGGGCACGCTGAGCGTCGCGCCTGCAAGGCTGATATCGCCTTCCGACTGGACATCGATGATGCCGGCCGTGGCGCGGATGGTGGCGCCGCTGATCGACACCGACTGAACGCGATCGTCGATCGTGCCGAACGCGATCCGCGCTCCGGGAGCGGAGTTGCCGGTGATCTCGGCCCCTGCGTTGGTGTTCGTCGCGCTGACGGTCACAGCGCCGCTCGTGCGGAATGTGTAATCCGGGCGCGCCGTCTGCTCACGCGGATCGGCCGCGGCCGCACGGTCGGCGATGAACGGCGCATTGAGCATCAGCCCAGCATCGCCCGCATCAAAGCTGCCCTTGCCTTCGACGTAGATTCCATCCGAAGCGGCGAGCGTGACGCTGTCGGCAAAGCCGGAAGCGCGCGCACCATTGCTGCCGAGGCTGATCGTGGTCGCGTCGAGCGCCAGGCTCCCAGCGCTGCCGCACAGCGCGCTGCTCGCGCAGCCGTCTGCCGCATTGGCGCTGTTGGCGAGACGCACGTTGCCGGCCTCGATCCGCACTGCCGAGCCCGCTGCCGCCTGCGCATCCGCAGCGAGGCCCGCAGTGTCGAGCACCAGGTCGTTGAACCTGTGCGTGCCTTCCGCGAACCGGATCGAGCCGGGCGAACGCACGGTCAGGCGTTCGGCCGCGCCGAGCTTGGCGCCAAGGCCGGTCCCGATCGCGCCGGCTTCGCCCGCAACATCGTCGCTGCCGGCGAAGCGGATGTCTGCCCCCGAGATCGCTGCGTACTTCGCATCGAGGGTGGCGGTGTCGGCGACGACAAAGCTGCCGCTCGTATCGAGCGCCAAGGCTTCGCCCGACAGCGTCGCTGCCCCAATCTGAAGCGTGGATGCGCCCAATCCGTCGCGTGCGATCAGCCGCTCCGGTCCGTTTGCAATGCGCAGGATCGACCCCGCTCCGCTGGCGCTATAGTCCGCATTTGTGAGGATACCGGGATCGCCGATCGCGGCGAGCGTGGCTCCGTCCTCGATCGTGAGCGCCGAGCCGGCGCCGCCGACCGCGAGCAGTAACTCGGAAGCCTGCAGGCTGGCGCCGCCCGCCATCGTGATGTTGGTGGCTGTGGCGGTGATGCTGGTCGTGCCGTCGGCATTGTCCGAGCGGCGACCGCCGATGAGCAGGCTCGGCGCGTCCAGCTTCGCGAGGGTCGCATCGGTGATCAGCAACGTGCCTTCCGGCGTTTCGGTATCAGCCGCGGCGATCAGGATGTTGCTGCCGAGGATATCGATCTGTCCGGCCTGTCCGCCTTCGCCGGGGCTGAGGTCGAACGCGCCCGCGACCTTGAGCTCATTAAGCGGGGCCAACACCACGCGTGCCGCGTCGAGCGGCAGGCGCGGCCGAGTATCGCTGCGATCAGTCAGGTAATCCGAGCCCGAGGTGGTCTTGATGCTCGAATATTTGGTAAAGACATCCTTGGTCTGCACCGTGAACGAATGGCGGCTCGATTCCGCGATATCGGTGCCCGCATAGGCGAAGGTGCCGCCGACCACCACGCTGCCGTCGAGCAGCTTCGTGCTGCTTCCCGGCAGCGGCGCGGCCGAGCCGGTGTTCTCGACCAGGCGCAGCGCGCCGGGGATCGCCATCGCATACTTCGCAGGGACCAGCAGATACTCGCCCACCGCGATGCCATTGCCGCCGTCGAGATGAACAGAGCGACCCACTTGCGCGCCGTAAAGGTCGCCATAGTCGGCCGAGTAGATCGGATCGTAGGGCGCGATCTTGCCGGCCTCCGCCACCGGCACCAGGGCATAGACTTGCCGCTGGTCGGGATATTGATAACCGACGCCCGTTGCCGGATCATAATGATTGGCGCTGAACGCGTCGTGGTTGAAGCGGTCGAGCACGTCGCGCGAGCCGCCGACGCCCGACTGGAACTCATAGGCATAGACGTCACCGCCGCCCCGGCCGTCGATCAGCGCGCCCTCTGCCTGCACGATCGATCCCGCCGACAGCACCAGTTCGCCAACAGGCAACTTCGTCAGCGGCGTCGAAATCGACGGGAAGTAATATTCCACTCCGTCGGTCGTGGTGCCATAGGGCACCGTTAGGCCCGCACCCGAAACACTCGTCACACTGCCCGCGCCGAAAATCAGGGACTGGGTCGGGGTCGAAGTCAATGCCCCCGCGGTGCCAAACGCGATCGACGTGGAACTCCCCAGTTCGATCAGGCCGAGCGGCGCCGCAAGATAGCCATTCTGCACGATCTCGCGCGCCAGGACGCGGAGATGCGTGCCCGCCGACAACGGCGCTCGCGCAGTTGGATCGAGGAAGCTGTTTCCAAAAGTAATCCTGTGATCGCCGAGCGCCGCGATTTCGAACGGCCGGGAGGGTTGTCTTCCCGGCAAGTCGATCAGCTTATCTTCAAGCAAACCTTGTAAATTGCCGGTGCCGGTCGTCGCATAGGTCCGTCGAGCGTCGATAAGAAGATCGCCGCCTGTAACCAGTGCACCATCGTAGGTTTCGGCCGTTCCGGGAGCTTGCCCCCAGTCGACGCCCGTCAGGCGCACGTCGCCCGGCGTCGCCAAGGTCATTGAGGCGACCGAACCGTCGATCGTGATCCCGCCGACGATGTCGATGCCCTGCGCGCCGCCGACCAGGCGCACCTGCGCGCTGCCTTCATTGCCCGCAATAGGGTCGGCGTTCCCCGCCCGGCTTGCCAGCCGGACATAACCCGCACGGATCGTGGCATCGGTCCCCTCTGGCGCATGAATCGATACGTCCGCACCGTCGAAGAGATTGCTCGGCACGAGCGGATCTTGTGAGGTGACCATCAATGCCTTGCGCAGTGTCAGGTCGAATTTGCCGTCGAGGGTGAGAGAGCGCCGTGCAGTGACGGTATCGAACCCGCTGTCGGTGAGTAGCTGTACGTTCAGATAGTCCGCCGTGGTGCCGTCTCCGCTCCCAAGCGTGGGATCAAGCCACTCGAGCGTCCCGCCCTCGGCCTGGGCAACGCCGCCAAATGCCAGGATCGGCGTGGAACCCAGAGTGCCGCCGCCGAGCGCCGAAATCGTTCCCGCCTTGCTCCATTCGAACCAGGGGGCAAGCCTGCCGAGTCCGGCCGCCATGTCGAAGGTCGCGCTGGCGCCGCTGATATTCAGCAGCGCGCCGTCTTCGCGAACCAGAGCCCGGCCTGAACTCTGAGCTGGCCCGCCACCCTCACGCCTGCCTTGCCTCGGCGCATCCAGTCGCAGATCGCCTCCGTCGATTACGCGTCCGGACAGAAGTTGACGCCCCCCGATGACCTGTGACCGCGGATTGGTGGTCGCAATGCCGGAAAGATCGGTGGTGCTGCCCTCTTTCAGGACGATCCCGTCGCCCTGGTCGACCAGGGCCAGAAAATGGATCAGGCGGTCGGCGCCGGGCTTCGACACCAGCTCGGCATTCGTGATCGATGGATCGGTAGCGCTCGCCGCCGCATCGAGGAAGCGCCCTTGGCCGTCGACGGATCCGCCAAACGCTTCGGAGAGGTCACGCACGCCGAGCCCTGCAGCGATCAGGCTGTCGGGAAGATCATTTCGCTGAATGATCGATCCGCCATGCAGGGTGATATTGCCCGCATTGTAGAGCTTGGACACGGAGATCGAGGCTTCCGGCGCGCCGATGATCGACCCGCCTTCCATTACATCGAGTTCGGTCAGGCCACCGAGCACCAGATGCGCGGCCTTGCGATCCCACAGGGCAACATTGGTCGTCGGTGCAAGGAAGGATTGCGACCGCAGGTTGGCCCCCGTCCCGAGACTGCGCAAAGCATTGCTCTGGTCGACGGTGAGCAACGTCGGCAACATCCATTGGGTGAGATCGAGCGTCTCGCCATTGCCGACCACGAACCGGGTGGTCTCGAGGAAGGCAGATTTGGAGACGCGGTCGTTGGCGAACAGATCGTCGACAATGCGCGAGCGGTAGCTCGACATGTCAAGCGTGCCGAACCCCGTCTTCTTGAAGAAGTCGAGGCCGATATGGGTTGAGCCGGGGCGGCTGTCCGAACCAAAGCTCACATCGGGCGCAACCAGCTCGAACGTGCCGCCACCGGCAAAGCCAAAGCCGAGGATCGACGCATCTGCTATGTCGATCGTCGAGCGAGAATCCGGGACCAGCTGAGGTAAAGTCTGAGCTAGTATATTCCTATCTCCCGGCACCGGCGTAAATTCGACCGATTGACTTGTTCCTCCCAGCGGGATGTTCGATGTTCCTCCCATATTGAGAACATTGTTGGTGTATTGGGTCGACGTATAAACTGTGTTGTTGATCAGTGAGACATCGCCGCCTTTGCCATCCAAAACGACACCGCCGGTGGGGGTGACATGGCCACCCGAACTCACATCAAGCGTGCCGCTGACCCGTACGCTCCCGGAAAGGTCCACCGCGCGTGTGACGGTCGACAGACTGTCGCCGATCCCGAAGAAAACATTGGGCGCGACTGTCAGTTTGATGCTGCCGCCATTCCGCCAGGCACCGCCTAGTGGTGCGTCGCTAGTGTAGTCGTTGACCCAAAGCCCTGCCGTCGACAACTTTCCGGTGACAATGACATCGAATGGGCTGAAAACACCGGGATCGTCTGCGTAAAGAAAATTGGGAGGAAGGTCATCGCCCAGACCCTCACCGTACAGGCCGGTGCGGAACGCCGAGCCATTGCTTACATTTTCTCTTAACCCAAAGCGGTCGCGGTCCAGCTGCAGGCCGAACAGCGTCGTCGTTGCCTCGATCGTCCCCGACGCCACCGTGACATTTCCGTCGAACCTTATTCTCCGCCCCGCCTCGACCGATAGAAGACCGCCGGGCATAAGGTTGAGATCAGACACGCCTGTTATCTGGAGCGCCTCCGCACCCTGCAGAGTCACTGGGTTTAATCCGGCGAAGGTGACCATTCCTGCAGCGGTAAGCGAGAGTTGCGACAGCCCGGCATAATTGAGCATCGTGTCGGACAGAAGCAATTCGGCCCGGTTGGAATCCGCATTCCCGCGCGTGCCGTGATAGACGAGCATATCGCCGAGCGAGCTTATCGAAAGCGCGCCACCAGAAGGCAGTTCGTAGGGCGAGGCCTGCAAGCTGCGGCCAAGAGTGGTCGACACAAGGCTGGCCTTATCGCCCTTGGCGATCTGCCGTGCCCCCGCGAAAGCATTGGCATGAACCGTACCGTCGACGGTCACCGCCGCGCCGCTGATCGTCAGCGCGCCCGCGTCGCGGCCTTCGTCATAGGCGGCATCGGTGCGCTCGCGCTGTCCCGTGCCCAGCTGCCAGCTGCGCAGCATGCCAATCCTCGGTTGCCGCACTTCGGTCGTGCTGGTAATGACGTCGACATAGACGTCGTTGGGACTGGCCTTGGCAATATCGACGATGCGGCCGTCCGCTGTTACGAGCTTGCTCGTCTTGATCGACCCCGCGGCGTAGCTGACCCAACCGCCCGAGATGTCGATCGTTGCGCCATTTGCGATATGAACGCTGGGCGCATTGGCGACGGTAACGCCGTCGAATTGCTGCAATTCGCTCGTGGCGAGAGTGACGGTGCCACCCTTGGTCATGAACTCGGCGGCTGTCGCCGGGATCTGGCCTGCGATACTGGCGCCTTCGATCAGCGGCGAGCCCACCCAGGCGACTCCGTCCTCGCGGACACCCGATAGCCGCGGGTCGATGAACATCGTCTTGCCGTTAAGCGAAAAGTTCCCGTCGACCTCGACCTCGCGATAGTTGGGCGTATCGCGCAATTCTCCGCGTTTGACCGGCGCGATCTCGATCGAATTGCGCGAAGCGTCGAGCTGTACATCCTTCAGGCCCGACACATCGACCAGCGCGTCGCGGCCGATTTCGATACGGCCCGGATGGGTCAGGTTAAAGCTGTTACGATATGCCTCATCTTCGATCGTGTTGACGCCGACCGAGACGGTTGCACCTGGCGCATAGATGAGGGCATTCTGACCCAGAGTCAGATCGGTCGCGGCCAGTCCTCCGAGCCTTTGGTACAAGAGAAGGAATTGCGTTCCGATCTCTATCTGCGACGGCTTGAAGCCTGCGGGTTCATTGGCCGTGCCGATCGGGATCGTCTCGCCATTGTCGTCGGCTGTGATGACCAGCGCGCCTGCGGCTCTCGCGTTAGCGCTGCCTCCTAATACGATCTGACCCGCCGTGAGCGAGATCTTCCCGTTGCGCGCCACACTGGTGGTGGCCGACAATAGTCCGTTCTGGGCTATGCTGCCTTCTGCCCCGGTGCCGAGCGAGAGATAACCACGCTTGGATTCGATCAGGCCATTGTTGACGATCGTGCCATCGGCCTGGCCGGTGAAGGCGAAGCTGTTGAGCTTGTAACCGCGCACATAAGGATCGAGGCTACTATCAGCGCCGGTCGATTCCCCGTACATCACGGCACGGCCGGCCTGCAGGCTGACCTGACCGTCGACCGCGCTAAGCGCGCCGCCGTTTGCGATCTCAGGTGCGGTGAGCATCACGAAACCGCCCGCGCCGCCATTGATGCGCGCTCCGGCATCGACGACGATTCCACCCTCGGCCACGGAGGCAAACTCTTTTCCGTCGCCCGTCGTCATTCCCGATACGAGCAGCGGGGCTACGGCGCTCGTGTTGTCCACGGAGAGACCCGCCGTACCGTTCGCGGGCGTGAACAGACCAAGCTCGAGATACGCTGCGTTGCGCTCCACCAGCGTCGTTGCCGTCGTCGGCCCGCCAAATCGGTCGACGAACCGCGCGGCATTCCCCAGTTCGAGCGTGCTTGCGAGCAGGGAGTGCGTGTTGACCTGGCTATCCTTGCCGAAAATGATACCGGCGCGGTTTAGCACAACCACCGCGCCATCGGCCTTGAGATTGCCTAGGATCAGGCTCGGATCGGTGGCGTTGGTGACGCGATTGACCGCGACCCAGCCCGGCTGCGCCTGACCATTGGATTTTTGATTGAACTGCAACGTCGTGTTCTTACCGATGTCGAAGCGGTTCCACGACAGCAGCGCACGCTCCTGCGTCTGGTCGATGGTCACCGTCACATGGCCATCGGTTCCGGGGGTCTGCGAAGGCAGCCCCGCACCCTGCCAGGTCTTGAGACCGGTCAGATCATACTGCGCGCCCGCGCTGATCAGCAGCTCGTTTGCTCGGGTCGTGTTCCCCGCGCGGGTCGCCGCGATCGCCTCGCGGATCGCATCGGTCGGATCGAGGCCGTCGCGGTCGAGCCCGTCGACCACCGGCCCACGGTTCGCCGCCTCTCGGATCGAGGCGACATAAGCGCGAATTTCATCGACCCGGGCCTGGGTGGTCTGCTGGCGTTGAAGCGCACCCTTCATCGTGCCCGAGCGCACCGGCACGTTCACCTGCGTCGTCGCCGGACGCGGCGCGGGCTGGCGGCCGAGCACCGCGCCCATCGTCTGGGCGCTCACCGGCGCTGGCAGCGCAGTCGCCAACGCGGCAAGGCTCGCGCCTACCAACAGGACACGGCGGCCGAGGGTCGAATGCTGCGACGCGCGTGGGGTCATGACAGGGCTCCAGCCGGCCGCGGGCCGGGACAGGCAGATGAAGATCGGAAGGCAGAGTGAACCACCAACCGCGGGGGCCGAGCGTGGTCATGCGGAGCAGCGATGTGTGCAGAAGATTGCGGTCGGGCGACCGTGCAGCCCAGAGGGTGTGGCAGCCGCGCCACCGCCCTCGTACGTTGGACCATGGGAGCGAGGTCCAGAATAAGATTGCTACCGGCAGCACGCTCGGCACGGCGCGACGCCGGAAACGCCGACGCGCTTGCGAACAGGCTCATTGGACAATCCGCGATCCGGACAATCTGGTCATATGCTGCGAGCATCTTCATTTCCGGCTCAAAACGCGAACCCAAGATCGACGTGCAGAACATCGATCTTGAGCGGCGCATCGACGATCTCGTTGGCGGACAGCCAACGCGCACCGAGCGTCATATTGTTGAACGGCGCCCAGGCGCCACCGATGACGAAGCCCTTCGCATTCGTGCCGCCCAGGTGGAAATCGGAGTCAGTGAAGCTGTCGAGGACCGCGTCGCTCTCGATATATTTATAGGCTGCGTTGATCGCCCAGGAGCCGCGCTTGGCCCGCCGGGGATTGACGCTGAACAGCGCCGGATCGCCGATCGAGAGATAGACGCCATAGGCCCGGTTGCCGCCCCGGAATTTCGCGGGATTGGTTGCGTCGCATACGCCCTGATCGGAATTGGTCGGATCGGTGATCTCGACATTGTTCAGCGGCTGGCCGAGCGTGCCGCGCAGACAGTTGTTCTCGGGATCGAAGCCGAAGTTATAAAGATAGCTGCCGGTAAGGCGCGCCTGGACCCGATCGCTGATCGGCACGCTCACCGAGCCGTTCACGTCGAGGATGCGATAGGCATATTTGAGGCCGAGATATTGCGGCTCCCGCGGATTGGCCGGATCCGCATTCGTGAAGTCGATATCGCGAAGGAAGAAATAGGTATTGCCCTTGGAGGCCCACAGCGGCCGCAGGATATCGGTCGAGCACTCGATATTCACCGTCGAGAAGACGTCGCACGGCGCCGACACGTGCCCGCGCATGTAAGTGAAGTTGTGGAACGCCGCGCTCAGACTAACGTCTACCCCGCCTTCGAAGGTCTTACCGAGTTCCGCCTGCGCCGAGAACAGGTAGCGGTCACGCCAGTTGCGCTTGGCGGCCGAGGTCAGCGGAAAATTGGCTGGCTCGAACTCGATCGGGAACGCCCCGCCCCGGACTGCGAAGCGGAAATCCTCGGTGCCCAGCAGCTTCGAGACATTGGCCTCGCCATAGACGCCGTCCAGCGCGAGATCAGGATCGAACATCAAATCCGTCGCGCGAAACGGATTGTCGAACCGCCCCACCATCGCCGTCAGCCCGGGGAAGAGCTCGCCCTTGGCATAGGCATTCTGAATCCACAGGTCGCGCTTGCGAAAACCGCCGGTCAGCCCAGCGTTGGTCGAGATCGGGCCCGGATCGTCGCCCGTCGCCAGCTGGAAGCCGAGCGTGAACCGGTCCGCCACCTTCGCCTCGATGCCAATCCGCGCACGGATCTGCATATTGTTGATCTTATCACGGAGCGTGTTGATCGTTGGCAGCGCCTGACCACCAAAGCCGGATATATCGTAGGGGCCCGTCTCGTTGAATGCCGGCACATCGACATAGGCGCTAAGCGCATTGTCCTTCGAATACAGCGCCGACGCCGATCGGAACCGGAAGTCGCCATGAATCTCGACATTGCGTGTCCACGACGGCGCCGCGGCATCGGGGGCTGCCCAGCGTTCGGTTTGTGCCTGCGCCAGGACTTCCTGGCGCAACTCGTCCTTGATCTGCTGACGCACGGTCTCTGGAACATAAGGCACGCGCACCGCGCCCGCAGGCGGCGGCGCAAGCTCGGCCGACTGCGCCGGCGGGGTCACCGCGCGCTGCTGGGCCTCGGCTTGCGCGCGCCGCATCAGCGCCTCGCCTTTTTCTGGACTGACGATGCCTTCCTCAACGAGGAGTTTCACCATTGTCGCCACGGCGCTGTCAGGCTGCGCGGCCTGGCCTTGAGCTTCCTGCCCGAACGCCGGCCCTGCCGTCAGCAGCGTCGCGCACACTGCCGTAGTGAGCATCAACCCTTCGGCTCGCAGAAACTTCAATCGCTGTGACATTCGTATTCCCCTTTGCCCGCTTGGGGCGTCGATGATCAGAAGGAGCTCCGGCGGCCCCGAACCGTTACAAGTTGAGGAAAGGCCATGGCCGCAGGCGGCGGATCGAGGCCCCGCACCTGCTGCAGCAGGCCCGTCAGCTTCTGCATATCGCTATCGCTCCCACCTTTGGCGCTGCGGAATCGTACGCCCGTGATGCGACCGTCCTGCGTAACCGTGAGGACGTAGTCGGCGGAAAAGACGAGCCGGCCGAGCCGCGGATCGTCCTGCACGCGCTCCTGCAGCGCGGATTTGAGATAGCTGGTGTACATGCCGACCGACATGCCGCCGCCGGATGGCCCCGATCCACAGTTCGGCCCAATGCATGTGCCCTTGCTGGACGGCGCGCCGGAGCCCTGCCCTGAACCCGACTGGAGGCCATAGGCGTCCGACCCCGCCTGGGCAGGCGCGGCGATCGAGACGGGCGCGGCCTGCTGCTGCGCCGCCTTGGGCGCATCCATCGGCGACGGCTGTGGCTGCTCGGTGGGCTCGGGCGGCTTTTCCTGCGGCTCGGGTGGAGGCGGCGGTGGTGGAGGCGGCGGAGGAAGAAGGTTCACCTCCTGCTGCGAGGGGGCGGGAACCGCCACGCCGATGCCGCTGGCCGTCAACTGGGTGTAGATAAACCAGATCAAGGCCGCGAGCAGGGCCGCGCCCACGATCCATGGGAGCGCCGCAGTTGCCCGGGGGGAGCGTTCGCCTTCGAACGGACCGAGACTCTGCGTTACCATCAACGCTCTCCCGCCTCATAGGCGATCGAGACGTTCCGCTCCGCGCGGAGGCCGTCCAGGAACAAGCGCGCGCCTTCGAAGTCAGCGTTCCAGCCGCCTAGGTCGAGGCCGACACGACGCGCACGCAGGATCACCTCCTCCCCTGGCGCGGAGGAGGCCGCCTGAAGACCCTCGGAGGCGTGGTTGCCTCTCATGATCAGGCGCCCGCTCCTGGCTTGCCGGTCACCAGACCGACTTTGTTGAGATCGAGCTGCCGCAGAAGGTCGAGAACTTCGGTGACCTTGCCATACTGTGCCGCCTGGTCGCCCTTGAGCACGATCGGGACGTCGGGATTGCTCGCCTTCGCATTGCGCAGGCGCACTTCGAGATCCGACAGCGTCACCGGGAACGCGTCCATGAAGATCTGGCCGTCGTTCGACACAGTGATGGCGATCGTTTGCGGTTGGGCGAGGCTCTGGGCCGAGCTCGCCTTGGGCAGATCCACTTTGATTCCCTGCACCTGTGCGGTCGCCATCAGGATGAAGATCACGAGCAGCACATAGGCGAGATCGAGCATCGGCGTGACGTTGATATCGTTGTAGACCTTGCGGCGGCCATCGATCTGCATGTCCTGTCTCCCCTTCCCTGCCTCAGGCGACCTTGCGCGGCGCCGGGGTTTCCTGCATCTCGGCGAGGCGCGTGATCAGCCGGTCGGCAAAGACCCGCATGTCGTCGGAGAGCTTCTGGATGCGCCCTGCGAGATAGTTGTTGGCAAACAGCGACGGGATCGCCGCGAGGAGTCCCGCCACCGTCGCCATGAGCGCGGCCGCAATGCCCGGGGCGATCGCGGTGACATTAACGTCACCTGCGCGCGCCACGCCGGCAAAGGTGTTCATCACGCCGATGACAGTGCCGAACAGCCCGATGAACGGGCCGCCTGAAATGGCGATCGAGAGGACCACCATCCATTTGTCGAGCTTCTGGTTCTCATTGACGACGACCGCGTCGATCGCTGAACGCATGGCTTCGACCGACGCACCAGACAGCGGCACAAGGCCCCTCTCCTGCCGACGAATTCCAAGTTCATCGACCCCCATCTCGAAGATGCGCGCGAGCGGAGCCCGGCTCAGGACCGCCCGCTCGGGCTCGCCCACGTCGGGATTGTCCTTCAGACTGGCGAGCTGCTCATGCATCGCAACATAGCGCCTGGAGAAAGCCCGGTCGCCTTTGAGCGCGGCGTTAATGTAGCGCGCCTTCATGACCGTGACCCCCATCGCGAGCGCCAGCAGCGCGAGGCACAGACCGATGATGAACGCATCGACACTTTCGACCTTGCCAAGCACGTAGAAGAAGTTGCCGCCGCCTTCGCTCGGACGCTCGGGCGTCTCCGCGACCTTCACAAGCTTGCCGGACGGGCCTTCGGCTTGTGCGCTGGCGAGCAGCATGGCTGCGGGACGCGCCGTCTTGGCGACACGGACCTCGTCGAGTTCGCCGAACAGGCCCCGCCCCGCGCCCCCGCCAAGCGTCACTGGACCGGCCAGCTCCGGCAGCATGCCGGGCGAGACTGCAGCCTCGACACCATTGAGGTAGAGGCGCAGGTTCTGTCCGTCCGCCACAAAGGCAAGATGCGCCCATTCGCCTGTTTTGACCTGCGCGTTGCCCTGAAGACGCTGCTCCCCCACCAGCGCGAACGGAACGCCGTCGGCGACGCCGACGACGAGGGGGCCATGGCCGAACACCGCCTGCTCACCGCCCGCCTGGTCAAGCTTTACCCAGCTCGAGAAGGTGACAGGCGTACCGGCGGCGAAGGTCAGCGATGCCGATGCCGGGATCACGATCTCGCCCTGTCCGGCGAACTTCGCCGAACGCGCGATGATCCCGTTCTCGACGAGCCCGGGCGCCCCGTTCTGACCGTTGTTGCGGTTGGCAGTCAGGTCCCTGAGCGGTTGCCCGGCCGCTTCGCCGAAATGATAAGCCGCGACCGTGTCGGGATCGTAGGTGCCGGCGATGTCGCTGCCCGCAGGCGCGCTCTTGTTGCCGAAATAGAGCCAGATCTGCCGCTGCTCGCCGCCGCCGACATTTGGAACCGACACCCAGAGGACCGCAAGCCCGTTCTGCGCGTCGAACCGCTCGAGGTGGAACGGCAGCGGCGTTTTGCCGTCCGAATCCACGACCCGGAGGTCTGCGCCGTTCTCCATCGAGTCCGTGAACGTGAAGTTGACCGAGTGGAGGCGAATGAGCAGTACGGTGCGACCGACTGGACCGGCGACATTCATACCCGAAGGCGACGTGTCGATGGTCACAGCCCGGCGATAGGGCCATTCCGTGTCCCACCATCCCGCGCCTTCGGCGGCAAATGCCGGTGTCGCCATCGCGCAGAGCGCGATCAGCCATGTCAAAATCAGTCGACCCATGTTGCCGCCCCTACTTCCTGTCGCTTTGCTGCCCGTTTGTGGGCGGTGAATCCTCGCGCCCTTACGGCGCCCGTTGATGTTGAAAGGCGGCGATTAGCCCGCTTACCTTGATGTCGAAGTGGTGCCAGTTGGCGGGGTTGCCCCACCCTGTCTTCCGGGGACCCTTGGCGGTGGGAGCTGAGGGGGCATCCAAGCCGCCGCGAGGGAAATCCTGGCCCGATCGATGGCCACGATCGCCCCGATTGGTCGGAGAAGGACGATCGCCGGAAGACGACACCGTCAGGCGGGCTCCGACCAATGCTGAACACTGCTCTCTTGATGCGCGATGCCGCCCCATGATGCTGCGCCGCCATCAGAATTCGCCCCTGATCGTGAAGCTGTAACGTGGATCGCCCTTGTCCGAGGTCGGCCCGTTCCGCAGCGGTACGCCGATCAGAGCTTCGCCGGTCACTAGGTTCAACAGGTCGAAGCGAATCCCACCGCCGACGCTGATCAGCCGGAAGGTGTCAGTCTGTCCCGTCGTTGGCGCCCGGACCCGCGCATAGCCCGCATCGCTGAAGACAAAGAGCCGCGTTTCGTCGACGAGCGAGCTCAGCGAGGTCCCGAAGTTCGGAGTCCGCAACTCGACCGAGGAGACGAACCCGTCATCGCCCACGGCTTCGGACACATAGTAGCCGCGCAGAGTCGACATGCCGCCAAGCGAGAATTGTTCGTTGGTGACAAGGCTGGAATCCGCGAGCTGGCCAGCGAAGCGCATCGCGACCTGCCAGTCCTTGGGCAGCAGCCGCGTATAATTGAGGTCAAGATTGAGATGGACGAAATTCTCGGACCCATCCACGGCGCGTCCGGTGAACTGGTCCTGGGGAATGCCGGTCTCTCCGTTGCCGAGAGCGCAGGTCGGAACGCCATCAGGGATGAAGCCTTCCGAATAGGGCGATTCGAAGCAGACGTTGCGCTTGATGACTCGCAGTCCGCCCGTGATACCGAGCGTTAAGCCGTAGGTCTCGCGTTCGTTTCCGCCGCTCAGCGTATATTCCGCGACCAGCGGCACGTAGCGGATCTGCGTCGGCTGCAGTTCAGTATCATCGAGCGTCAGCCGTTCCTTGAACGACTTGAAATCCGGCCCGAAGCTGATCTGCTGGAAACTGTTCTGGCTGGGCAGACGATAGGTCGCGCGCAGACCGATCTGATAGCCATTGCCTAGAACGTTCGTGCCGCCGAGCGCAGCCACATTACTGTTCGATTTATAGCCATAGAGAAGAACCGACCAGGGCGTGCCAATCAGCGGCGCATTGTAGGAAGCCGATACGACCGCGCTCTGGTCCGGATCCTGCGGCGCGATGGACCCAGTCACCGACAGCGTATGCCCCTGTCCCCACAAATTGGTGTAGCGTAGCGTGCCGCTCGCGCGCAGCGGCTCGGTATTGGGGCTGTTGTCGTTGTTGAGCTCGACGCTCCCATGGAAGGGAGCGCTGTCATCGACCTTCAGCTCGACGTCGACCGTCCCAGGAACAGTGCCGGCACGGAAGCGAGGCGTGATCGTCCGGTCGGGAAAGCGATTGGCCTCGGCAACATCGCGCTGCAATGCCGCAATATCGATCGGCTGACCCTCGATCAAGGATGGGACATCGCCCCGCACGCTCTCGCTTGAATGATGTTTCGCGTCGACAACACGCACCTCGCCGAGAGGCACTTCCTGCACCGCGAGCTGGACGATGCCCTGGGCAAAGCGATCGCTGGGCTGTATCGGAATCTCGACTTCGACCGCTTCGTATCCCCGTGCGGCATAAGCCGCCTTCAGCGCCTTTTGCGCGCCGGTCACATCCTCCTCGGACCGGTCGGGACCAAGAAAGGGATAGATAATGCGCTCGATTTCCGCGTTGGAGAGCTTGGTCGCGCCCACCACGTCGATCGCAGCGATCATGAACCTACCCGAAGCCCGAACCGGTTCCGCAGCCTCGGACGTCGACTCTTGTCCGGCAGCAGGAGCGCCCTGCGCCCACGCGCTCGGCGCATGAAGGCCAACGACCAAGGCCGCCGCCGCACTCAACCGAACAGGCCATGCGCCGGCCAACCTCGGGGCGCACCGCGATGCGGCAGCAAACATATTGGAATGCAAGCTTTGCATATCAGATCCGGATCAGGCCGGAGCCGAGCGCAATGGCGACGGCGTTGATCCGATTGGTGGCGCCAAGCTTGCGGGTCGCCCGAGCGAAATAAAGCTCCACCGTTCGCGGGGCTATGCCGAGGTTAGCGCCTGTCTCGACCAGCGTCGCCCCCGCAGCGGCATGGCGAAGGCAACTCACCTCGCGGTCCGTCAGCACCCCGGAAGACGCCGGACGCGATGACAACAGCTCTTTCGCCTTGCAGTGGAAATCGATGGCAAGCCCGATCATCGCAAGCGCACGCGCTTCGAGCATGGCCGCGACCTGGCTTTCGGTCTGACTGAAAAGACTGATATAAGCCGGACCCGAAAGATAATCCTGTATCGGAATGGCGACTCCCGCCTCGACACCCCGAAGCCTCTCGACGCTCAGCCACCCCCGTTGTCGATCCGGGCGAGAAAGATCATCCTGCGTCGACCAGAGGAATGGCTTGAAGGCATGAACAACCTCGGGGAGTGCCGGATCGCCAGCCCTCCACGGTTCGCCGCCATCGTCGAGCGTCGAGAGAAAACGTAGCGGCGGCCGCTCGGCGGCTGCCGCACCTTGCACCCGATGGCCGATATGGACGTAGCGCCCGCCATCGAACCCCATCTCCCGGGCGAACCGCTCCAGCCATGCGCCAAGATCGTCCGCTGAGGCACAGTCCGCGATCGGGTCCATCGCCATGACCGAAATGCCCCCCAAAACAAGACACGGCGCCCATGACGCATCAAGCGCACACAACCGATGGTCAAACTGGCGCTGAAGCGCACCACCCGCTAACATCACAATGCCCCCTTCGAGCTCCTGTAAATTGGACACGGCGGACGCGGGATTCTGGCAAAGGATTTTTTTCTGCTTTACTCCAGCGAATTGTCATTAAAATGCAATATAGAGGATTGTTGTTCTGAAAATTATCAATTGATATGATTCGTCTTCGGTAGTCCATGCTCTCACTGACGACGGAGATAGTCGTAGTGACATTGAGAATAGTCTCCAAGAAAATTTGTCTTCATCGAGAATGTCCGGTTTGTAAGGGAATATTATTGCCGATTTGATTCGGGCTCGACTTGCCGGATTAATCGCAAGATATTTGACTTACGCCAGGAACAGAGGTTCAGGCAGCAGGAGAAGCGGTTGCATGCCACCAGACCGCGTCCCCTCTGCAGACCACTCTCGAGACGCGCCTCGTCAGCAAGTGCGGCGTGTCCTATTCTCTCCCCACATGTTGCCGCTTCGTTCCCTTCGGCGCCTTACGGCGGCCCTCCTGCTCTTGATTGGCGCCATCGCCCTCGCAGGCCAGACAGGCGCCCTGGCCCAGACCGAAAACGCCGACCGGCCAATCCCATTCGACATCCCAGAGCAGCCGCTCGATGCTGCACTCGCGCAATATTTTAGCGTAACGGGCGTCCAGTTGCTCTATGATAGCGAGCTCGCTGCCGGACACAGATCCATGCGCGTCAGCGGGACATATACGCCGCGCGACGCGTTGCGCCGTCTCCTCAGCGGGACAGGACTTATCGTTCGCTACAGCCGCGCCGATGCGGCGACCATCACAAGGCCAGGGGCAATCGAGCAATCCCGGCTCGTGCCGCTCGGCCGCGTGATCGTTCGGGAGCGGGTGGCCCCGACACGCTTCCTGTCAGTCGAGAGAATGGCATATTATACGCAACTCGAATCCGAGTTGCAGGCACATCTTGTGTCGAGCGAGCGGACCGGACGACTCGCCTTCAATGTCGTCGTCCAACTGCAAGTGTCCGATGACGGACGATTGAGCGACGTGGGTATCCGCCGCAGCAGCGGCAATCGAAGTACCGATGCGCTGGTCACCGAAGCAATATTGCAAGCAATCGTGTCCCCACCCCCCCATGGCCTCGAACAGCCCCTCGCGGTGGCGCTGCGGGGTGCCAGACGCGCCGACCAACGGCGATAACGCGCAGCCCCCAAGTCAGGCGAGAATGTGCCGCCCGCCTCGAGCTGCAGAAGAATTTGCGATCCTCTTTGCCGGAGCAACCCGTCCGAAGTGTCCAAATATTGAGGGGCGAAGCGCCGCGACCCTCGGCCACACAGACCGGCGGAGGAACACCGTGGATCAAGTTCAGGCAAAAAAACTGATCGCGCAGGGGACCGGCTTGGTGGCGCAAGGTCGCCTCGTCGATGCTCTGCGGGCGTTTGAAGAGGCTATTGCCGCCCACCCGGAGAACGCGGAAGCGTTCGCGCATCGCGCCGACGCGCTGACCGACCTTGGCCAACCGGATCTATCGATCGCGAGCTATGATCGAGCGATCGAACTCGCGCCGCACCGCCCCGAATTTCATGACTACCGTGGCATCGCATTCGCACGTCTGGGGCGCTTGGAAGAGGCACTCGCAAGCCTCGACCAAGCCCTCGCCATCGATCCAGAGAATCTGAATGCCATGAACAACCGAGCGAATGTGCTTAAGCTGATGAAACGTCCGCAGGAAGCTCTGGAGCAAATCGACCAGGTGCTCTCACAGATGCCGGAATTCGCAGCGGCGCATAATAACCGGGGGAACATGCTGATCGAGCTCGAGCGCTATGAAGAGGCGATCGCGAGCTTCGATCACGCGATCGAGCTATCGCCCGACCAGACCGATGTGAAAACAAATCGCCTAACCGCGGTCATTCGTTCGGGTTCCACCGAAGAGATCGCAACGGCCTGTCTCGAAATTCTCGCAACCGAACCTGACCACGTCACCGCCTTGCTGACCTTCGCCGAAATTCTCACAAACCAAGGCAGGACGAACGAGGCCATAATTTATTTCATGCGCGTTCTGCGCCGCCAACCGGATCATATCGACGCGCTCTTTGAACTAGGTCTCGTTCTCGTCACCCAAAGGCGCTTCAACGATGCCATTCAGTGCTTTCAGCGCCTCCTGACATTGGACAGCAAAAAAGTCAGCGCCATCATCAATTTAGGCGTAGCGCTTGCCAAAACCGGGAAGGTTAGGGAAGCCTTTGTATGCTATGATCGAGCGATTGCACTCGAACCGGAATTGTCCACTGGCTACTATAATCGTGGATGGCTTCTATGGGAACTGCGCGAGTACGAGCGGTCGCTTGAAAATATCGAACGGGCGCTCGAACTCAATTGGAAAGAGCCGCAGGCGCTTGAAACTTGCCTAAATCTCACATTGCAGCTCGCACGATGGGAAAAGTTTCCGGCGTACTTGGCTGAGTTGACGCAGCGAATTGAGACCCAGCCTGATTTGGTGTCTCCATTCCCGATCGCGACCTCGATCGATGATCCCGCTCTTCAAAAGAAGTGCGCCGCGACTTATGCGACGATCTTTCCGGTTTCCGAAAAACCATTGAGCCTAGCCCCGTCACCGCGAAGCGAGCGCATCCGGGTCGGATATTTCTCCGCTGACTTTTACGAGCACGCTACATTGTATCTCTTGCTGGAGACGCTGGAAGCTCATGACCGAGACAGGTTCGAATTTATCGGCTTCTCGTTTGGTCGAACCACCAATGATGTCTGGCAGAACCGCGCGCAGGCGGCCTTTGACCACTTCATTGATATCCAGGGAATGTCAGACGGCGAGGTCGTCCAACTCGCTCGCGGAAGGGACCTCGACATCGCCGTGGATCTGAAAGGGTATACCGCCGGCTCCCGCTGCAACCTCTTTGCGAACCGTGTTGCGCCCGTGCAGGCCAACTACCTGGGTTATCCAGGCACGATGGGGACTGAGTGGATGGACTATCTGATCGCCGATCGGATACTCATTCCAGAACCGAACCAGGAGTTCTACTCGGAGAAAATTGTATATCTGCCCGGCAGCTATCAGCCGAACGCTCGTATCTTCGAGATTCCTAAACGGACGACGCGGGCAGATCATGGGCTCCCCGACAACCAATTTGTCTATAGTTGCTTCAACAACGCCTACAAGACTACCCCCGAAATATTCTCAGTCTGGATGAGTGTCCTTTCCAGGAACGAAAAGAGCGTCTTATGGCTATGGGTCGACAATGAGACCGCCCGCCAAAATCTTCGCCGAGAAGCGACGCGACACGGCGTCGCCAGCGAACGGCTCGTGTTCGCTTCTCGCGCTAGTCGGAATGACCACCTCGAACGAATCCGTCTCGCCGATCTCTTCCTCGACACACTGCCCTGCAACGCACACACGACGGCGAGCGACGCACTACGAATGGGGCTTCCACTTTTGACCCGTCCCGGTCGCTCCTTTGCCTCGAGGGTTGCAGCGAGCCTTCTAAGCGCCCTGGACCTTACCGAACTGATCGCGCACGATCTCGAACAATATGAGGATAAAGCCGTCTCCCTCGCCAAAGACACCGCAGGCATGGCCGCGCTGAAAGCCAAGCTCGAACGCCAGATAGCACACAGCTCGCTCTTTGATCCGGTAGACGCGGCACGGAAACTTGAAACGGCCTTCGCTCGGATGCACGAACGACGTCAAAATGGCCTGTCGCCCGACCACATTTATCTGTGACCCCCAGACCGAGCGGCCGAACTACGCCACCAGGCCTGTGTAGCCCGCTACGATCCGATTTTAGCCGAGCTGGCGCTCGAGTGCATCGCCGGCACTTCAACGATCCTCTTTCAATTGCTCCTTCAGGGTCCTGGCGGCACGGAAGGTCAGCTTGCGCGAGCCGCGAAAGTGCGTCCACTCACCAGTACGCGGATGACGGCCTTCCCTGGACGCCACGGATTTGACGGCGAACTTCCCGAACCGATTGATGGCGATATCCTCGCCGCGAACCGCCGCACCTTCGATGACGGCAAACACCGCCTGAACCGCGCGATAGGCCTCCGCCCGCGTCAAATAGCTTTTCTCGGCGACGCGCTCGACAAGTTCATTGCTGTTCATGGTCACACGCTCCAGATTTCCAAGCAGGATGAATTTCGGGGAAAGCCGCGGCCACCTCAGCAAGGTAAAATGCATCGTGCGCCATCGGTGTGGGCGTCCCGAACGGGCAACGTCGACGCCGGCACACAAAAGCCAACTTCAGGCTCGTGTCGCGCTCATGCCACGGGTTCTAGCCGTTCGCCCCCCGAAGGATCACAGCGCAGCAACCCTTTGCTTGCCGCGATCGCGACGGCGTTCACCTTGCTCGTCGCGCCGAGCTTCTCGACGATATTGCGCAAGTGAAATTCCACCGTGCGTCCAGCGATGCTGAGCTCCCGCGCGATCGTCGCCACCGTCATGCCCTCGGCCGCCATCCGCAAGCAATCCATCTCGCGCGGAGTCGGTGCCGCGGTGCGCCCGGCACGGATCGCTTGAAGCGCCGCCACATGAATATCGGTCGCCGCCCAGGAAAGCCAAGGACCATGTTCGCTCACCACATGCCGCGCGGCGTCGATGCCTGTGCCCATCAACGCCACCAGACCCGGCCCGTTCACATGGTCCTGGACCGGCACGGCGATTCCGACATGCTCGGTCTCGGGAGGACGGGAAAAGCGAACCTCCCTGCTTGACCAGGCAAACGGACGATGCGCAACCAGCGCCTGCATCACGAGATTGCTGCCCGCTATGAGATCGACATATTGCCGACGCGCAATCGGTGTAGAAGCGATCGACCGCACAGCACCGCCGCGTGCGTGCCCGAAATGCAGATAGACGCCACTATAGAGACCATAGGCGTCCGCGAGGTTGAGCAGCGATACTCCAATGACAGCTTCCTGCTCCGGTGGACCGCCGCGGCGTTCGAATGGAAGAATGACCGCCATGACGCTTGCTCAGCCGATACCGACGAGGACAGTGCCCCGCCCCGATTCGCCATCAGGCCGCCAACTTGAGGGCGCGGATAACGAATGCGGCGTCGGCCACGGCCCGACAATCCGCCGGTCGGGCAACAAAAACCCTTTGGATCGGCAGGACTCCATCGCTGACATTGAAGAATCGCCTTTGTCACGCATGACTATCGGCGACTCTCTACCCTAGGCGTGCAACTCACCCGCTCGGGGAATCCCTAGCGGGATTCCGATGGTCTTGGTGCATGTCACATTGCAGACCAACAGAGATGTGTAAGAAGAGACCAAAGCGACTCTCTCAACTATGCGAGTGTTCATGTCCAGTCCCACCCGAATCGATGTCATGGGCGCCCTGGTCTCGTGCCTCGGGCATGCCGCGGTCCTCGGAGGCCTGCACATGGCCAGCTCAAACGCCGCGCCCCACTCCAGACCATCCCCCGAACCCAGGATAGCGATGGTCGTTGATCTGGTTCCACTGGACGGCATGGGCGAATCGACTCGATCCACGACTGGACTCCACTCAGGCACGGCGCCCTCGCCATTTGGGCGAGAAGCGCGGCAGAAGCCTTCCACCGCGACCGCTTTCGGAGCTCCCGCAAAGGCTATCGCGCAGGCAGCGCCATCGACCAGTGATCCTGCGGCCACGGCCTCGGAAGATGGCGGCGGCATCGCCGCTGCGACCGCGGCCGCCGATCTCGATGAATATCAGCGCCGTCTCTACGAGACCGTCGCCCGCCACAGCAGCTATCCCAGCGCGGCCAAAAAGCTTCGCCTGGCCGGCGTCACCTATCTCGCCTTCCGCCTCGATCGACGCGGCAACGTCCTGGACAGCTGGGTGCAACGAAGCTCGGGGTCAGAGATGCTCGACAATGCCGCGCTGGCAGCTCTAGATCGGGCGCAGCCGCTACCGCCGATTCCTCCGTCCCTGCCCGCCCGCATGGATTTTGTGATCGAAATCGATTCGTCTCTGCAGCAAGTTGCGTTGCTAGGCGCCAACTAGAGGGTGCGGCCATCTTCCGTCATACCTTGACCAGGCACCACGAGTTCATCCCGTGACCGCGTCCCCGCGCGAGGTCCTCATGTCCTTGCTGGTGTCAGCATATCCCGATCTGAAGCGCCGGCTCGCCGGTCGCCTCGGCTCGGCCGATCGCGCCCAAGAAGCCCTCCACGACACCTACATTCGGCTTCGTCGCACCGAGATCGTCGACGAAATCCGCAACCCTACATCCTACCTGTTGTCGATGGCGCTCAATATCGCAAGCAACAGCGCGCGCGCCGAAATGAAGCATCTCTCGGCGGCCGAAGTGAACCGCCTGGTCGACTTCCCGGACGACGCCCCCGATCCAATCCAATACGCCGAGGCACGATCAGAACTTGCGGCCGTCGATCGGGCATTGCAGAAGCTGCCGCCCCGCCGTCGGGCTATCATCACGCGCCTCTGGATCGAGAACGCAACGTACAAGGAACTCGCGTTGGAATACAGCTTATCGGAACGCACAATCCGTCATGAAGTGCTTCTGGCGACCCGGCATCTGCACGAGGCGACGGAAGTTTTTTCAGTGGAGGCGTTGCAAGAACAGCTGTCCAAAGTGTCATCTAAATAGGGAGCGCGAGCATGACACGATGTGCGGCGCTCATGTCCGAGCTATTGGCTGGCCTGTGGAAATGAATGGAAGGACATGGACCGATGCTGAGCTAGCGCGCCTCCGACTTGAGGGGCTCGATCAGCTCAATCGCCTTCTGTCCGGTGAAGCCACCGAGAAGGACGCGGCCGAGTTCACCGCATGGCGCGGCCAAAGCCCTGCCCATGAGGCTGCTTTCCGTTCGGCGCTGAGGCTCCGGCAAGTCGTCCGCGTCGCCGAAGGGGTCGAGAAACCGAGCAGCATCGGAATCGTGGACAATGTCGTCGATCTTGCACAAGCACGGAGCGGACGCCTGTCGAGGCGCGCTTTCATCGGCGGTTCCGTTGCGGCCTCCGTCGCCGGCGGATTGCTCTTCGTGGGCAGGTCCATCGACATGGTGCCGTCGCTTGCGGAGTTGAATGCGAAATACCGGACCGGAACCGGCGAGCGCCTTCTCGTGCGTCTGGACGATGGAGCTACTGTCCTGCTCAACACGCGTACCAGCCTAAACTTGCGCGGCGATCTGCCCATGCCCACTGTCGAACTCGTCAGCGGCGAGGCCGTGCTCACCAGCGGCCGCTCGGGAACCGCTGCCCTCGTCGCCGGCAAAGGCACCAGCATCGGTAAAAACGGACAGTTCAGCGCGCGCCACACTCCGGACGAAACCTGCATCACCTGCCTCTCTGGAGAGGTCGAAGTCGACTGGCCTGGAGAACGGCGCCGGCTCCTTGCCTCTGAGGAGGTCCGGTACAGCGATCGCAGCATCGGCGCCGTCACCACCCAGGCCAATACCGCCGCGCTTACCGCATGGCAGTCCGGAACGCTGATCTTCCAGGACATGCCGATGCGGCAGGTCATCGATGAGATCAACCGCTATCGCCCTGGCCGGATCGTCCTGACCAACAACGCACTCGCCACCCGGCGGCTGAGCGGGACCTACAATATCAACCGCCTCGACGATTTCTTCAGCCAGGCCGAGCTGGCCGTCGGCGCGACAATCACCCGCCTGCCCGGCAGCGTGGTTATCCTGAGCTAAGTACGATAGTTTATGTCAACTTTGTTACACTGAGTCATTGAATTGTAACATCTTTTTCTTGCCAGATTGCTGCCCCCGCCGTGTCTATTTCCATGAGGCACGACCTGGGGGGTTTCATGTTTGCGCACACGCTGGCCAACGAGCAGAACTCCGGGAGCACCGAAGCCAGCGCCCTTCTGCTGCGCCCCGCAACGGCCAATCAGCAGGATATCCTCTCTTCCATAACAAGCTGCCGAACCATGTCCGACCTGCGTGACTGCCTCTTGGGCTATGCACGCCTTCTCGGCTTCTACGGTGGCCGTTATGTCCATATCGGTGGCTGTTGGCCGAGCCATCCCGGGATGGGTTCCCAACAACCGATCCGCTTCTGCACGACCTCACCACATGATACGCCGGACGCCGAGGACTGGCTCGCCCGGGATCCCTGTGCGGCCCAGGCTCGAACCGCCTTTGCCCCCTTTGCCTATTCGACAAGGACGTTGACCGGCGTCGACCCGCTCCAGCGCATCTGGCTCGAAAACGAGCGAATGCGCGGCGTCTCCGCAGGCATTGCCTTCCCCGTCCAGGACTGCACACACGGGCCGGCCTACATCAGTCTCTTCGGGAACGATGAGGCCGGCTCACGCAATCTCGCCGAGCGCTGTGCGCCGGAGCTGGCCTTCACCGCGGCCCATTTCCACGCAAAGGCCAAGCAGTTGGTGCCAGTCGCGGACTGGGTGCCTCGCCTGTCAGGCCGCGAGCTGCAATGCCTGCGCCTGGCCGCGATGGGCAAGACCAACGCGCAAAGCGGAAAAGATCTCGGGATTGCGGGCAAAACCGTCGAGTATCACTTACGCAACGCAATGGAAAAGCTGGGAGCACCGACGAAGCTTCGCGCCGTCGTCCTCGCGCTTAGCCACGGGCTTATCGTGTTCTAAAGCCGAGAAGCGCCGAAACTTGCCGGATCGATTTTCCTGACTAATCGGCGCGAATCCACTTTCCCCGCTGATCTCGTGAGACTCAATAAAAAGGAGGCAGAGATGTCCGTTTACAAGGTTACAGTCGAAGTGGATGGCCGGTCGGTCGAAAGTATTTTGAAAGCCGGTGTTCCCGCGACGATGGAAGTTGGAACGCACAAGGATCAGGTGACCAGCCCAGAGCACCGCATCAGCATGATGGTTACAGAAAGCGATGATCAGCCGGCGGCGTGGGTTCAGGTGGCCAAAATTCAGGCAGAGACGGTAGAGGTGCTTGCCGAGGGCTGGTTAGGTAACGATTCCAACCTCAAGGCGCTAAATACTTTCGGGGCCGTGCCGACAGGAACGATAACGGTAGCATCTGAAAAGGAAGCCTCAGCACGGCTCAGTCCTGAGCATGCCGCATTTGGCTGCTGCACCGCATATGGGAACGGCTGCTACGTGCGCTGCTGCAACGGTTGCTGTTCCGATCCTGGGCGTTGTCCCGGCGCAAGCTGCTGCGGTTAACCACCTTCGGCGTTCTCTCGGATGGAATGCTCGAGAGAACGCCGATTGGGTTAAGCGGCAACACGAGCGGAACCGGCGCCCATGAAGCGGCCGTTGCAGTCGGTATGCCCGCGACCAGTCATCAGAGCGGCCCATCTTCGCCCTTGGTGAGCCGCTGTCGCCTGATCGACACAGGCCTGCGCAATAGCCCTCAATCGATATGACGCTCCGTCAACCCCGCCTCGACCGCCACCACATCCGAAGGGCTGTTGACTTCCCAGATCCCCCCGGGCGGCGCGCCGACCTCGACCATCCGGATCGGGATACCCGCGTCGAGAAACCGAAGCTGTTCAAGTCCCTCCGCTTCCTCGAATTCCGACGGCTCGAGAGTGCGATACGCCAATAGCGCGTCGCGGCGATAAGCATACACCTCCAGATGCAGATACACCGGCGGACGATCCGTGCGCGCCGAAACATGCGGAATGATCCGCCTGGAAAAATACAGCGCGTCCAAATTTCGGTCGAACACCACCGTCGGGGAGCGGAACCGCCCGGCCCTTTCGTCCGCCCACAGGCAATCAGCCTCGACCGGCGAACTCCGCACCATGGTTGTCGCGACGCTGATGCCCGACTCCGCGGCCATGGTTTCGATCAGCGCCTCGACCGCAAGCGGCGGCGTAAGCGGAGCATCGCCCTGAAAATTGATGATGAGATCAGCCTTGAGCCCGGCCGCCACCATCGCCGCGCAGCAGCGTTCAGTGCCGTTGCGGCAATCGGCGGGCGTCAGGACCACTCGCGCTCCAAACCGAGCCGCTGCCTCCTGGATCCGCACGTCGTCCGTCGCGATCCAGACCTCGCCCACGCCAGTTACCAAGCGCGCCGTCTCCCAACTCCGCTGCAAAAGACTCTTGGTGCTGCCCGCCACGCCCCGCAGCTCGACGAGAGGCTTGCCGGGAAATCGCGTCGACCCGTAGCGGGCAGGTATGATGATCGCCACGCCGCGATCGCAACCAGCATCCTCCCTGCCACCCACGATCCGGAGCATCAGCCAATCCCGAGATAGAGGAGATCCTGGACATGCACCAGTCCGCGCACTCGCCTCGAGATCTCATCGCCGAGAATGAACAAGGATGTGATCCGGGACTGCGACATCGTGGCCAGCGCCTCTCGCGCGTTGGCGCCACACACCAGCGTGCGCGGGCGCCGCGTCATGATCTCCTCGGGCGTCAGGTTCGACAGCTGCCTTGCGTGCTGACGAATATCGCCATCGGTAACGACATCAAGCAGGCCGCCGTCGTCAGCGACGATGCCGACGACACCGAACCCTTTGGCGCCGATCACATCCAGGGCGGTTTCCATGGACGCGCCGCAAGGGATCAGGGGCAAGGCATCAGCCCGGTGCATGAAATCATCGACGGAAAGAAGATCAAACCCGTAGCCACCACGCGGCACGCGACGGTGCAGGTCAACCGCGGTCACGTTCTTGATCCGCACGAGCGTCATCGCGATCGCGTCGCCAAGCGCAAGCATCATGGTCGTCGATGTTGTCGGCGTGCTGCCGAAGGGGCAAACCTCTGGCTGCACCGGCAGAAAGAGACGAACGTCCGCTTCGCGCGCGACAAGCGATTCCCTGTTCGCGGTGATAGCAATGACAGGAATCGACAACGTCTTTGCCCAGCGGATGATCACACCGCACTCACGCGCTTCGCCGGATTTGGACAGCAAGAGCAACGCATCGCCGGCCATCATCAGGCCCACGCCACCGTGAAGCGCGTCGGCGGCGTCGAGAGAGCAGGCCGGTGTCCCTGTCGCGACGAACGTTGCGACCAGTTTCGCGCCGATACTCGCCGACCGCCCGACACCGCAAACGAGCAGCCTGCCCTTGGTGTCCCGGACCGACCTCACCGCGGCAACAAACTCCCCGTCGAGGCCTGCAAGGGCCCGAAGTGCTTCAGCCTCCGTAGCAATCGCCCGGCGGCCCATATCCAGAATGGTCGACGCATCGGCTTCCATCACGCGGGGCAGAGACATGATCGCACGTTCCTTGCGCTCGGCCAGAGAGGCATGGACACTCCGCAGCCGCTCGCAGACTAGCCGAGGAGTCCCTCAAGCTGTCCTAGGGGAATCCGCAGGCGCACGGGCTTTCTTTGGATCGACCAGAGGCCTTGCGTCGAAGCGCGAACCGGGCGCGTCACGCGCCGGCACGCACCAGATGCTGACGGACGATGGCAAGCCAACCCATCATCGCCTCGGCCGCCGAGTCGGACAACTCGACATAGACCCGCCGACGGTCGCCGGCATCGGGCTTGCGTACAAGGATGCCCTTTTCCGTCAGGACCTTGACCCAGCGCAGCGCGGTCGTTGCCGGGACGCAGCCAGCCATGCACAAACTCGATATCGAGACATTCGCCCGACGCAGCCGTGCCTCCATCAGGTCCAGCATCATATCCCACGCCGGATCGGCGAAGAGTGTTTCCTCGAAGAAACTGCTTCGCAAACGTCGCATGCGCATTATCAGCTGAACCCCAGCCGCAAGCGTAACCGCGTCATCCGCCTCCGCTCCAACCTGATGTGCCTCTCCGGTCGGTACGGGTTCCGGAACATTCGCTGCTGCGACCTCCTCTCGCTGCGGGCTCTCCTCCGGCAGATAAACCTCCCGATTCACCCGCCTGCCAATGCGGCCCCGTTCCAGACGCGGCGCCACCAGCGTCCCCGACACGTGCGCGAATCCCTGGACGCTCTCCCCCTTGCCCGGCTCGCACAACCGCACCGCCTCGACATCGCCGCCATCACGCAGAGAATTCGAACAAAGGGCACCCGATCCGACAGCGTGGTCGCCATCGCTCGCAGCCGCCACCGGTGAAGACAGCAGGAAAGGTGCCGCTTGCTGCGCAGCAAAAGGCTGCCCCATCATCGGCGCCGTCACGACGATGAAGCTCGTTTCGCTCTTGCACATAGGCAGCTCCTGCTCCCAACTGTGGCCCACGCCACACTTACCCTGAAATCAAGCCGATACATTGAGCCCCGTCAACCAGAACGATATCCAATCGACCATCGGATGAAACGCAGCGAGTATTTGTCACTCTCCTGACATATTTCGAGACCCCAATAAGATGGAAATTGCTCGATTCAACAACTCGCTCCTATGCTCAACCTCTCGCCCGACATGATCTGGATCGCCGCCGGGGGCCTTCTCGGGGCGCTTATTGGCAGCTTCATCGCCACGGCGATCGAGCGCTGGCGAACAGTCAGACCGATCATCCTGGATCGATCGCGATGCGATGGCTGTGCACGCAGGCTCGAACCGTTCGAACTCGTTCCCCTGCTGAGCGCGGCCGCGCTCCGATTCCGCTGTCGAACATGCCATGCACCGATCAAATCGATCCATTCGCTGATCGAAGCGGCAGCATGCCTAATCGGTCTGCTTGCCGGCGTTGCCGCGCCGGGCGTCCACGCAATCGCCGGCGCCTTGCTCGGATGGCAACTTCTCGCTCTTGCGGCGCTCGATATTCGCCACTTCCTCCTGCCCAACGCCCTCACAGCAGGCCTCGCCATCACCGGCCTCGTCGCAAGCATCGCTGGCCTCGGCCCGGCACCCATCGACAGCCTCATAGGTGGTCTCGCCGGCTTTGGATCACTGTGGGCGGTGAAGGAAATCTACCGTCTGATCCGTGGTCGAGAAGGCCTGGGCGGCGGAGACCCCAAGCTGCTCGGCGGCATCGGCTGCTGGCTGGGCTGGCAAGCCCTCCCTTACATATTGCTTGGTGCAAGTCTGCTGGCCCTGGCGATCGCCGCGATCTGCCTGAGCCGCGATCCGGCCTTCACAACCGAACGGCCACTTCCACTCGGAGCATATCTGGCTCTCACCGCCTTCCCGGCGTGGCTGACAATCCCGGCAATGGGATAGGTCACCAGGAGTTCATTTAGAGCCTCCAAGGCCAACCTCCAAAGAATACACCCGGTATGACCAGATTTCTTTGCCAAGATCGGGCGGGGCATGTGTCCTACGTAAGGGGCCCCCGGCCACGCCGAGCGGAAGGCCCGACGTCTTTGTGCAACGACATCTCTTAAAGCAAGGACTTCCATGGGGGACGATGAGCACGATAAGATCGCGTGGGAGGTTTATTGCGCATGCCGCGTCTCCGACACACTCTACGCCCTGAATCCCTTCCTGACCCAGCAGAACTTCTACTCCCAGCAGCTACGCGCACTGGCGCTGGTCGCAGTTCTCGCCAGAAAACTCGCTCCTGGCAAACGCAACGTCTGCATCGTCGGCGCCGGCATCGCCGGCCGAACGCTCGCCGCCGGTTTCGCCAGCCTCGGTGCGAGCGTCCGGCTCATCGAAGCCCGTCGAACCCCATTCGAGCGCTATCGCAACGCCGCCCATAGAGAACTGCATCCCAATATCATCTTCTGGCCCGCGCAGCATCCGACGCCCGCTACGGCCTTACCATTCCTCAACTGGGCTCAGGCCACGGCGGACGAAGTCGTCGAAGATATACAGAAAGAATGGGCGAGCGGCTTCGCGAACAAGGTCAGTCTTATCCATGATCAAGTGACCGCGGTTCACCACGATGCTGCCGGAATCACCATGGACCTCAAGAACGGCGAGCCGATCGAGGCCGATCTCGCGGTTCTGGCAACAGGGTTCAAAGCAGAGCGCGGCTTCGGTACGCTCGACTCGCCGAGCTACTGGTCCCCGAATGCCGTTGCCGATGAAAGCCGTGCCATCCTCGTCAGCGGCTCCGGCGACGGCGGACTGATCGATGTCCTGTCCCCCATCCTGGGAACCAGGGTCACACGCGCCGCGCATATGCTTGCCGTCGCCTTGTCGGACAGTCCGCTCAAGGAAGATGTCGAAAAAGTCGAAGCGGAAAGGACCTCGAAGATGATAGCGGGCACGCGCGACAGCGAAGATCCCTGCGACTTCTACCGGAGGGTGCAGTTCGCTCAGGAAACGCAGGACAGACTCTCCTCTCTGGCCGGATCCGACGAGCATCTCTCCAGCAGAAAAATCACCCTTCTTTATCAAAGTGTCAGCCCCTATTCTTTCACTGCCGCCCCTATCAACAAACTCCTTCTGGCTTATTTCAGCAACGGTCCCAGAAAATATGTCAAAAGCGTCAAAGGCGAACTCCGCAACGGCGCTGGGCGGCATATGATGGCCAGTGAAGACGGGGATAGCGAGCCGGTCGACCCGCCAAGTTCGTTCGATCGCGTCATCGTCAGGCACGGCGCCGAACCCGCGGCCGCAGATCTATTGACGCGCGCCGAACTCGCCTCGCTCAAGGTCAAGGCCGTGGAACATTCCGCGGCCGCCGACGTGAAGGACTATGACAAGACGATCTTCCGCTGGACCAAAGACGGGATGCGAAAATCCGGTGTTCGCCTCGAGGTGATGACCCGCGCGATCCACCGCACGCTGAACCACGTCGCCTCCGCCTACGACCTGATCATCTTGAATTCCATCATAGTCGATGAGTGCTTCACCAATGGCAGGCCGATCAAGATCCAGCTGGGCGCGGACGACAGAAAGAAAGCCGAACAGCTGCGCCTGTTCCCATTGCGCATGGGTCCGACCACAGTACGAATCGGCTCGGTGAACATCCATCGCAACAGGCCCCTCGATGACGAAGCGTAGCGGCCTTTCAGAACCCAGCCGGGCTGCAAGCAATGCGCTCCGCTTGGGAACCATCATCAAGATTGGCATTGCCGGGGACCGCGATGCCCGAATGATGATCTCCGCCATCATCACGCGTGAGGGCAGCAACGATGACAATCTGTACCTTCTACTGACCGCTCACTCACATATTCTGCCGAGCGACAAGGAGGTGGCCTGCACGCTGGTTCGTGGCTCAGGCAAACCGCGTCTTGCGCTGGGAACACTGGTTCCTCCAGAAACGGTGCTTGGCCCCGAAAGCGCGAGGCTGGGCTTTCATGTCGTTCGTCTCGAGGCCACACCCCTTTTCAATAGCCTGCGGGAAAACGCAAAGCCCCTCGCCATCGTTCGCAATTTCCGAAAAGGGATTTGGAACGATGGCAGGTTCAATGTGCGTAGGCTCAATGATCTCGCCTGGTCCGGCAATACCGATCCAGAGCAAGCTGGCGAGCAACATAGATCGTCCAATCGAGAAGTTCTTCGGCACGCCCTCAACCGCAAAGGGCGCGTCGCCGGAGACCTGGACGAGGTTCGCATCCCCGATCTGGGCACGACACTCGTCTATTCCTATTGCGGCCTCGTCACTAGAGGTCGCAATCGTCCACTCGCAGATCCCCAAGCGCTTGGCGCGCCGGTGATCTCGGAAGCCGGTGCACTGTCGGCAATCATCGTGGGCGCTGCCGACCACGAAACCCTCGTCTATCCTATCGAGGAACTCCGCAAAGGACGGGACATTGAGTTCGTCACGCTCGGCGAGGATTGGCCAAAAGTCAAAATTGCCGGCCCGCGCCGCCAACTCCGACAGGCTGGCTAACTGCCGACGGGCCTCTCGCCGACGAGAAGCATATCCTTTTGCACGACTTGCCCCGGGGTCGAATCCTTCTTTCTCGGATCGGCTCAATGCACGCGGGCGGTATCGACAAGCCGCCCCCCTGAGGGAGTCCGGCCAGTTTTTTACGCCGGATAAAAGAATCGGGTCCAAAATGGATGGACATCGCAGTCATGCCTTTTTGCCGCAGTTGGAACCCTTTTTCGACATGCGGGCCGGACAAACTTCGGACACCGACCTTCCCCGTTTCCTGTCTGGCGAACCAAGGCCGTCGAGGCGCGGTCCTGACGTTGAGAGATAAGAAAATCGAAACTCTCGGACGCTGTCTCACCGTCTTTCCACCGTGGAACGCCCGATCCGCCGCGGGCGTCAGCATATCGATATTTCAAACTCGCTACACGCATCGGCGCGCCCGCATTTATTCGGGAATGACGTAATAAAAATAACTTCGAATTGTAACATTTAGCCTCTGCGACACCGACAGGAAGCGTCCTCGTGGCCTTGCCCGTCGCAGATCCATGTGATTGACTGGACTGATTAACAGGCCTTTTCCGGAGGTCCGGCCAAATGTCCTGCATTGAAAAGGTCGCTGACAAGCATCGCAGCCCCATCCAGACGCCGGACTGCCTACCGCTCATCCGGTCTCTGATGGAAGCACGATCAATGAGTCGCAAAACGCTCGCCGCGGCGTCGGGAATCGCAGTTTCCCGGCTCGAGACCCTGATCGATCACGACCCCGACGACAGCGCAGTCGTCACAGTCGCCGAACTCCGGAACATCATCGCAGCGCTCGACCTCGACCCCCTGGAAGTAATCATCCGAGCAGACACCTTCGACCTCATCGCCGACGATGATCGCGATCGCTTCGACCCGATCATCCGCCTGCTCAGCGCCATATTCAGGGAAGTCTCTGCCTCGGTCCTGCGAGCTGCCGTCGAATTGGGCAACATTGAGGATCCAGAGGTCCAGCCCGAATGGACCCCTCTCCTGAAAGACGTCATCCTGCAGCGCATCGTCAAAGAAATCGCCGTAGAGGCGGGCCGCCGCCAGCGCTGGATCCTCGACGTCTAGCCCAGCGTGCACACCCTGTCATCTCGATCGACTGACTTCATTTGGAACCCACATATGAACTGTCCAGGATAAATGTTCCTACTGACCGCAATCGTCTCAATGCCGCAATGCAATTGCGGCATGCTCGCAACGCAGAGGGGAGAATGCCATGAAGCTCGCCGTTTATAATGTCGAAAATCTGTTCGACCGCGCCAAGGCCATGAACCTCGATAGTTGGGAAGAAGGCCGCCCGGTGCTGGAGAAGTTCGCCGCACTGAACGCGCTACTCGGCGAGATCGACTATTCGCCCACCGACAAGAACGGGATGGTCGAGCTGATGCGCGACCTCGGTCTGGAAAAGTCCGACACCGGCCCATTCGTCATCCTCCGCCGCAACCGCGGCGGCCTGCTGCGCCGTCCCACCGCCGGCGGCATCGTGATCGACGCCAACGGCCGCGCCGACTGGGTCGGCTCGCTGGAGCTGCGCGACGCGCCGGTCAACGAACATGCGATGCGCAACACTGCTCGCGTGATGATGGACCTCGAGGCCGATGTTCTGGGCGTGATCGAGGCGGAAAGCCGCCCCGTGCTCGCCGCCTTCAACAGCGAGATCCTGCGCGCACTCGGAGGCCAGCCCTTCCGCCATGTGATGCTGATCGACGGCAATGACGAGCGCGGCATCGACGTCGGCCTGATGAGCCGGGAGGGCTTTTCGATCGGCACGCTGCGCAGCCACGTCGATGATCAGGGGCCGAACGGCCAACCGATCTTCTCGCGCGACTGCCCCGAGTTCGAGGTGACGACGCCGAACGGCGCGCGACTGCTCATCCTGGTCAATCATCTCAAGAGCAAGGGCTATGGCGGCACTGCAGCGTCGAACGCGAAACGCAAGGCGCAGGCCGAACGGATCGCACAAATCTACAAGGGTCTCACCGACAATGGCGCGACCCACATCGCGGTGATCGGCGACTTCAACGACACGCCGGCAAGCGCGCCGCTCGCTCCGCTGCTCCACGACACCGACCTTCAGGACGTCTTCACGCATCCCTCTTTCGACGATGGCGGCTATCCGGGCACCTACGATCTGTGCAACGCCGCCAACAAGATCGATTATCTCCTGCTCTCACCCGCTTTGTTCGACCTGGTCCAGGCCGGCGGCATCTTCCGCAAGGGGATGTGGCCGGGGTCGCGGCCCCGGCGCTGGGAACCCTATGCCGAGGTCGGCCGAAAAGCCGACGCCGCTTCCGACCACGCCGCGATCTGGGCCGAGATCGACGTCTGATCCGAAGCGGGCGCGGTCCGGCACCGCTCTGGCCCCGGCAGGATATCGCCCCTAGGCTCGCGCACGATGCTCTCTCTGTTGCTCGCCCAGATCGTCACCGCCGGGACGACATTCCCCTGCACTCCGACCCGAGTGTGGGACGGCGACGGCCCGATCTGGTGCGCGGAAGGACCGCGTATCCGCCTTGGCGGGATTGCTGCGCGCGAAATGGACGGGAGCTGCCGGCGGGGTCATCCCTGCCCGAGGGCAAGCGGACCAGTTGCACGCGACGCGCTTGTCCGGTTGCTCGGCGGTGCGCACGGAACAACGCCGACCGGCCACGTCGTCGTGCGTGGACCGACATTGCAATGCCGGTCGGAAGGCCATGCGAAGGGCGAGAGGACCGCCGCCTGGTGCGTGGCGCCGCGGGTCGGCAATCTGAGCTGCGCGATGCTGCGGACCAACACAGTCGCGATATGGCCGCGCTATTCGCAGGGACGGATATGCCGGCGGTGAGCCGGTATGCGTGCCTGTCGATGCTGACGGCGCTTGCCGAGGCGAAATCGGCTGATGGTCGATCACGGGCGGCCAGCTCGGGCGACGGTGTGCTCGCTCCGGGGGCAAAGGGGTTTCGGCGGCGATCCATAAGAAGCTTATGGTGGTTTATCGTTTTTTTATAGACTGCACTAAGTTCCCTATAGCAACGCTCAATCGGGGTTTACCTCTCACGCGATCGTGCCGCCGATAGGCCTGCATGTCGCCGACGGGCTCGCTGCCATCGCTGCCGGCCACTTGACGAACTGATCACGCCACGCCGGTCCCTGGGGGACCGGCGGCAGAGGGGAGCGGGTGAGGGAATCGCGAGTCCGTTCACGGGGAACCCCGGCCACGACGGCCCGGACCCATGCTGAACATCGCCATTCATCCGGAGCCTGACCCATGACCGCTCACAAAGCCGCGCGTTGGTCCGCGCGTGAACTCGCAACGCTATCTGCATATTATCCCGCCGAAGGACGCAGCGTCGCGACCCGGCTTCCTGGCCGAAGCGCCCACGCGATCCAGGTCAAGGCCCACAAGCTGGGCCTGAAAACGACGCACACCAATCCAGCGCCGAAGGCTCGGCTGCGCGGCGATGCGCTGGAAGAAGCCATCAGGTTGCGCGATGCGGAAAGATGGTCCTTCGCTGCAATCGGAAGACAATTCGGCATATGCGAGGCCAGCGCCTCCAATGCGGTGCTGATCGCCCTTTGCGCCCGACGCCGCTATCGGCCCGCAGAACGTGATCGGAAAGGCCGCCTCACCCCTCTCGGTATCGAGAGACTACGCTATGCTCTAAAGAAAGGCCTCAAGGGCGTCGACATCCAGCTGCGCCTTGGCGTTTCTGCCGCCTGCGTGTCCGAACAACGCCGCCGATATGATCGCGAACTCATATCGCGCGGCAAAGCGCCACTGCCTCCGCCGGGCGGAGGTGAGGCCTACTCCGGCGCCAAACTCTCTTCAGCGCAACGCAAGCAGGTCGAGGATCTATTCATGCTCGGCCTCGGCACCGCCAAGGTCTCGGAACGCGCCGGCGTTTCGAAGACGAGCTGCATCCGGATCCGGCAACGGCTTGTACGTCGCCTGCGCCGCAAGGGTGAAAAACTGCCCGGCTGCGACACCGCCGGCGTGCGCCATGTCCACGCCGAAAGCACGCGCTTCGTTACCGATGAGCAGAAGGATCTGCTGCGCGCCATGCTCCTCGACCGCGTGCCTGTCAGGCGAGCGGCGCTCGAACTCGCGATCGGCGGATCGACCGCATATCGCATCCGCGACCAGCTCGCGACAGAACTGACGAGCGAAGGCCAGGCCTTGCCGTCGCCGCGGCTGCCAGGGCGGGCGCGTCCCAAGGCTAACGATCCTTTCTGGCCGCCGGCCAACCCACGCGAGATCTATGCCTTTCGCAAACTCCTCGGCACGATGAGCTTCGCCGAGGCCAAGGCCCATTGGCAAGATACTCTACGCGAAACGCGCATCGCCGAGCAGCAGGCCAAGCCGAACGCCCCGCTGACTTTCGAAGAGCAACTTGCCAAAGTCGCATCGGGCGAGGTCGGCATCACGCGCGCTATCGTTCGCAGCCATCTCGAGCCGAGAATCGCAGCGTAGTTCCCAGAGAGGCAACTTTCGCGCTCGCACGCCATCGTGAAGGGCTCGGCCTGACCAGATAGTCCCGGCGGCGTCGGTCCGGGACCGTCATTCGAGCTTTGCTTCGCGAGCAGCAGCTATTGTCCATTCGCGATGAGCAACAGCGCCGCAATGGCCGCCCATCCCAACAGGATCGAAGTCGCGAACACGGCCAGATGGAAGGCTGTGCCTATAAGCAGCTCGCGAAACCAGCGCTTCGGTTGCGGGCACGGCGCCGGGACGTAGCGCTTCGATGCCCTTGCGCGACGCCGCCCCGCGTCCTTACGCTTCTTCCGCAGCTCGGACGGAGATGCGACTGGAGGAGTTGGAGGGGCCTTCGCCGAGCGATCAGGCGGCGGCTCCCCCAATCGTTCGAGGCGCGAGAGCCTGAATCGCATGATTCGAAGCGCCTTGTTCTGCATCTGGCGCACGCGCTCCGGGCCGACGCCCAATTCCTCGCCTACGGCGCGAAGCGATAGGGCAGGCCCGTCGTAGAGGCCAAAGCGTAACCGGATAACGCGCTCCAGGCGCGGATGCGGGATCGCGCGCAAGGCGAGCCTCACCGCCTCGCGATTAGCGCTCGCGATCTCGACGGTAAGAGCATCGGGCGCGGGTTCATCGCTGCAATCATGCCACGATAAAATGCAGCCTGCCCGGTCATGTTCGTCCAGATCACAAGGCATAGAAAACCGCCTCACGGTTCACGAGTGAACCGCGCTCCATAGTTTGCGTGTCGGCAATAAAATGAAGTTATATGACGGCTTTACTGCCCGTCAATAGAGCCATCCCCTTGGAAAAACGGGATATGAAACGCGATGCAACACAGCTACACACAATGAAACGCAACGGCACACACCTACGGACGCAAAAATATTTGGCTAAATATTTTTGCTTTGCTCGCACTGGCACCTAGATATCCGATGATGCCTTGGCCAATGCTTGCGATAGCAGTTCGGGGACCCGCGAATCGGTCCCGGGCACCGCACGTAGGAACATTCAAAGGGGCCCGGTCTTCGCAAGGGTGATGCGTCAATTACCCTGGGACAGGAATGGCCGACTATGCGACGGATCAGGCCCCTGACGAAAAGCCTCTCCAGCTACGGAGCCGCCGATGTCCGATGAAACCCTGTCCGACGCCGACAAGACCCAGTTCACCCTGGCCCTCGTCGAGCAATGCGTGCGCAACAGCTTTCTCGAAACGCTGCATGCCGGCACCGTGCCCGACAGCGCGACCGGCGACTATAGCGACGTCAAAGTCGTCACGCCCTATGGCGAGATTCCCTGGACGCAATTGTCGCGTATCTCCGACGCCGAGATGAGAACCCTGATGATCGAGATCACCAACAAGGTGTTCACCTTCCTGACCTACGCCGAAGACCTCGCCGTACTCGGGCTTGCCGCGCGCTGGAACAAGCCGGAGATCGACACAGCCCTGTCGCGCCAAGCCGAACGGCGTCGCGCGCGCCGGACAGGGCGGGATGGCGGCACCGACAGTTCGACTAGATAGTCGATGCTCCATCAAGATCGGGAGCGTGCGCCAGCACGGCCACCCTTCTTCGGTGGCTCGCGCCACCACCGCGGGCGAATCGCCTTATTCGGTCCAACTCGAGCGATCCTTCGGCAGTCTGCCGTCCGGGTCATTCACCTCGACCAGATTGCCGTCGCCGAGTGCGCCTGTGTAGACGACGACATTGACGCCCCGTTCATGCGTCAGGCTGGGAAAAACGATCCCCGGCAGCCCCGCCTCGAGGACCATGTCACCCAGCACCCAGCTCGGGGGCTCGATGTGCTGGTCGAACTTCAGATGACGCCAATCCTCGCGCCAATCGTGCCAGAGATCGTCCCATGGCGCACCGCGATGAAGCTGCCGCAGATCGACCAGGCGGGTAAGCGTCGCGGCATAGGACACCATCGTGCAGGGCGGCAAAAAGGGCGAGGTCTGCTGATATTCGCGCAGCGCCGTCACGTCGTCCAAGGATAGGTAAAGCGCTTCCACGCCTTCCCGGTTGAAGCGCCCGCCCTTGGCCGCCGCGCCGGCGCCGCTCAAAGGACGGCTCGCCCATTGCGGCGTGTGCGCGCGGTAGAGCGTAGTTCCCAGCGGCAAAGCCCACAGGATCATCCGGCAAAGCCGGCGCTGACCGATTCAAGATAATCGATCGCATCGTCGGCGCGGCCTTCCTGCACGAGCTGCAGGATAGTCTTGTGACGAAAGGCAGGGATCGGCTCGTTCTTGACCATGAAGAAGGCACGCTCGGTATCCGGCTGCACGACCGCGGCGGCCGACAGCACGCGCATGAGATCGCGCAGCGCGATCTGGAGGCGCGGCGATTCCGGATGGGTGCGCAGCGTGTTGCGATGCACGCCCGCCAGCGCCGCGAGATCCTGGAACTGGAGGCCCAGCGCACTGGCGATGTTCGCCGCAGAGAAGCGCGACGTTCCAGGCTCACGCACCGACGCAAGCACATCGGCAAAAGCAAGAGTGCCCATGGCGGTGTCTTCCTCCTTCAGTTCTTCACGCACTATCTACGCACAGTTTACGCACATTTCAAGAACTGTCTGAAAATCGCTCCGCCATGCGCGCGCCCGCGCCGCTCTTCGGCGCCAGCTTCGCACCATAGCGCATCGCCGTCCTGGGATCGCGCCAGCGGTAAGCCTGCATGATCGCCGGCAGGCTTTCATCGGCCGCGAAATTGTCCTGCGCCACGCCCACCCTGATCGAATGACTGGAGACAGCCGCCACCCAGCGCTCGAGCTCGGCTTCCGACATCTCGCCGAGCAGCTTTTTAGTATGGGCGGCGCGGATCAGCCGCTTGTAGATCAGCGTGATACTGTTGGGATAGAGCGCGGACCGTCCTACACCCGCCACCGACCCGTCAAAATGCGTCTCGACCCTGCGGAATAGCGCGCCCTTGTCGACATGGGCAGCCTCGCGCCAGCGCCCGATCGCCTTCATCGTCGCCGGTGCGAGATAGGCATAGGCGCCCTCCCCAGTCTGGTCGGTCTTGCTTTTCGGGATAAATAGTGTCCCAGCCCCTCGGGAAACCGGCTGGAGAAGAGTTCAGCGGCGTGCAGCGGCTGATGGACGTCGCCCACGATATGGAAGATCCAGCACAGCGCAACGGCCCGTTCGGCATTCGAGGCCCTTGGATTGCGTGCCATGCCAATATTGAGCGCCAAGGCCTCAGAGGCCGATCCGCTCGCCGCATAGGGCGGGGGCGCAGGCGGCGGCGCGGCGCTATCGATCACCGGCCGAAACCGATAATGCCATGTGGGATGGTCATATTCGCTGCGGCGGACATCGTCGGGCCAGCGGGCGATCTCGAGAAAGATGCGCTCTGCGCGCGCTCGGCCTTCGGCGCGCCCGATCGCGACCTCGAAAGGACCGGGCTCGGGATGATCGGCCATAAGCGTGACGATCTTGTCGACGATGAGGGGATGGTCGCGAGCCAGCTCTCGATAGGCGATCGCGGCGACAGCCATATGTCCCGGGCGCGTCCACGCCTGCGCGGGACTCGGCGAGACCACTATGACGATGGCGATCATGGTGAAGACGATCGAACGGCGCATGAGTTGAGCTCCCAACTTCGACAAGCGGCGATCCAGGAGGACAAGCGGTAACATTTTGCCGGGCGGAGGTGATGTCAAAATGCCCTAGCCATTGCCTATCCTTGCGGCGCTATCATGTGATGAATGGGCAGAAAGGCGGCGCCGATCGCCGCCGCCCTGCCCTGGAGCCGCGATGCCTTGATCGATGGGATCGGGCGTCCTCCAAGCCTCTTCTCCCACGGCATGTCGCGCAACCTGGTCGCCAACGGGTCCAGGATCCGGTCGGGTAGTGTTCCCGAAATGACGATGGACGCGGGATCGAACCAGGCAATGCCGCTCAGCACAGCCAGTTCAAGCTGTTCGGCAGCACGCGCGATCCACGCTTCGACGATGTCCTCGTGCCGGACGAGATGCTCTGCGAGATGAAGCAGGTCGATCTGCCTGTTTCCGCTAGCCTCAAGTGTTTGAATGAGGTCCACGGCGGATGGGCGCGGCCGGTCGAGCGGGTAAAGAACGCCGATCTCGCCCGCATTTGCATATTCGCCCAGAAAGAGTTGGCCACCTGAAATACACCCACCGCCCACGCCGTGGCCGAGGAATAGAACGAGCATGCTTGAACCGCTGCGTGTGCCGGCCTGATAATATTCGGCAATCGCTGCGGCATTGGCGTCATTTTCGATCCATACCGGCCCATCCAGCAATTCGCCAAGCACGGCGGACAGATCCTGGTCGCGCCAGGAGTGCATACGCTCGACCGTGTGGCGTTGGGCGTGCGACCCGACCGAGAAGCCCGGGACGCTGATGCCAAAGCCGAGAAAGCGCGCATGGCGAAGGCGAAGATTGGCCGTGAGGGCTGCAACCTCGCCGGATAGCATTTCCGCGAACTGACGCGGCTCGCCTTCGTCCCAGGGACAGCTTTTCTGGGCAAGCGGATTCCCGCCGAAATCAACGATGCTGATGTCGACCCAGCCGGGATGCGTCGCGGCGCCGATCGCATAGGCTCCGTCCTGTCGAAGGTGCAGCGGCAGCGAGGGCCTGCCGCGCGCGGCGGCCTGCGCCTCGGCTTCCCGGATCAGTCCCAGCGAAATCAGCTCGCGGGACAGGCGCGTCACGACCCCGTTGTTGATGTCGAGGAGACGGGATAGTTCGATGCGCGAGCGCGGCACGTCGCTCCGAAGCAGTCGGAGGAGGCGCTTCTGATCCTCGGCGAGTTGGATTTCTGGACGCGGATACACGCAAGCTCCCGAGTGCGAGGGCATCGAATCCTCTCTATGCCTCAAAAATTCTTTTCTGCAACAAAATCCGATACCTTTCGCCAGCCCGTGGCAGCGCCTTTCATGTTTTTCTGCAACATTAAATAAAAGTGCCACAGTCGTCGCGTAGCTGTCCCCCAATCGAGGATCGGCCTCGACTCGGACTAGGGGGTTAGGTCACAATGAAATGTTGGTTCTTCGTGGGTTGCTCCCTGGCGGCTCTGGTAAGTGGGCAAGCTGTACACGCGCAATCGGCACCACCTGAGCCTGATGCCGCTGACGCGCAGGCGGCGGACATCGTCGTCACCGGCTATCGCGAGAGCATCGAGGCAGCGCGCGACACAAAGCGCGATTCGGCGGCGGTTGTCGATGCGATCGTGGCCGAGGACATCGCCCAATTCCCGCAAGCGAACCTCTCCGAAGCCGTCCAGCGCATCTCCGGCGTGCAGATTCGCCGTGACTTCGCCGGGGCGGTCGGCAACGAGATAAGCATTCGGGGCCTTGGCCCCGAATATACCCAGGTGACGATCAACGGCCAGGGCGCACCGACGACCGCCGAAGACCGGACTTTCAACTTCAACATCCTGCCAGCCGACCTGTTCAGGAAGGTCGAGGTGTTCAAATCGCCGACCGCCGACATCGACGAAGGCGGCATCGGCGGCACGGTGTCGCTGGAAACGATCCGTCCGCTCGATCTCAAGAATCGTCTGCTGTCCGCCTCAATCGGCGGCAACTACAATGAGATCACCGACACGCTCGATCCACGCGGATCGCTGGTCGCCGGCGGGCGGTTGGCTCCCAATCTCGGCCTGGTCGGCGCGCTGTCCATCGACAATTTCGCCGCCGCGTCGCAATCCTATGACGCCGTGCGCTGGACCCGCCGCAACTTCGACGTCAACGGCGACAAGGTCAACGACTATACCAATACGTTCCTGATGGACCTGCCCAGGCTCATCCATGAGGAGCAGGATGTCCGCCGCATTGCCGCGAGCGGCCGTCTCGAATGGGAGCCGACAAGCGACCTCAAGATCCTGATCGACGGCCTCTATACCAATTTCCGTCAGGACTACCGCCGCGTCAGCCCGATCTGGGCGTTCAATGGCGGGAAGGGCATCAGGGACATCCATGTCGACGATGGCGTGGTCGACTATATCTCCTATGATTCGGTTCTCCTGCGTTCGGAAAACCACAAGACGCTCAACCAGAGCGAATTGTATCAAGGGTCGGCCGCCGCCGAATATCGGTTCGGTGACTGGAAGCTCAAGGGCTTCATTTCCAAGAGCCGGAGCAACCGGGACTCGGAAGAATATGTCTACTACGGCGACATCACCGCGCCCGCTGCTTATGACACGCGCGACGACAGCAACTATTATACGATCACGACCCCGATCGACATTGCCGATCCGACGCAATATGTGACCTCGGAGGCGCGTCACAACCGGACCAGGACGCGCGACGACGACTTCTCTGGCGGCTTCGAGTTGAAAGGACCCATCCTCGCCGATATCGACCTGAAGCTGGGCGTGAAATATCGCGACCGGCAACGGATGCGGCAGCGCTATGCGGTCACACGCACCAAGATCAACGAACCATTCTCGTTGATCGGCGATGTCCTGACCGGTTTCCTCGATGACGAACCGGGCGCCGCCAACGGCCCGCACGCCTTCGCCATCTCGGATTTCGACAAGGCATACACGCTTTACGGCAGCAAGCTCGACGTCTCGACCGGCACCGATCTCACCAACTTCTTCGATGTCGAGGAAAAGACCTGGGCCGGCTATGGCATGGCGACCTATCGTGACGGTCCCCTGCTCGCCAATCTGGGGCTGAGGGTCGTCCACACGTCATTGACGTCGAACGGCATCGAGTTTGACAAGGTCACCAAGACGAACACCGATCAAAGCTCCAGTTCCGACTATACCGATTTTCTCCCGAGCCTGAATTTGCGCTACGAGGTGGCCAAGGGGGTGTTCCTGCGTGCCGCGGCAGCCCGCGTGATGACGCGCCCCAGCCTCAGCGATCTCGCCGCCTATCGCGTGGTCGACGATGCGACGCTGACGATCTCGGCCAAGAATCCCGACCTCAAGCCGTTCCGGGCCAACCAGTTCGACCTCGCGGCCGAATGGTATTTCGGCAAGGGCGGATTGCTCTCGGCGGGCTATTTCTACAAGGATATCGAATCCTTCATCGTGTCCGAGACGGTGCCCGTCACCTATGACGGGCAGACCTACAGGCTGACGCATCCGGTCAATGGCAACGATGCGCGCGTCCAGGGCGTCGAGGTGAACTACCAGCAGCCCCTCACCTTCCTGCCGGGGCCGCTCAAACATCTGGGCATCGTCGCCAACTACACGTTCACCGACAGCAGCTTCAAGGATATGGTGGGCGGCACCACGCTCACCTATGGATTGCCCGAGAACTCGAAGCACAGCTTCAATCTGATCGGCTATTATGAGGACGCCGATTTCAGCGTCCGTCTTGCCTATAACTATCGCAGCGAATTCCTGCGCGAGAAGCCCAACGAGCAGGACGGCCTCAAATATCGCAGCGCCTATGGCCAGGCCGATTTCGCGGCGCGCTACAAGCTGATGCCGAAGCTGACCCTCACTCTCGACGTGCTCAACCTGCTCAACGCGAGCACGGACGAATGGGTCTACGAGCCGCGCCTGACGGACGGCCGCTTCACAACCGGTCGCACGGTCCAATTCGGCCTGCGCGCCTCCTTCTGATAACGGAGGCTGATCCCATGAAACCAAGCTCGCTTGTCCTTCTCGCTGCCATGCTGACGCCACTTGCTGCATGCGCGAGCCTTCAGGACGCCACGCTTGTATCCAATGACACGCTCGTCGCCAATGAGCGGATGCTGCGCAATCCGATGGCACCGGGGGTCATGGTGGCTTCGCACCGTGCCTGCTGGAAATCGGCGTCCGAAAATTCGCTGGACGGCATAAGGGCCTGCATTGCGCACGGCATCGACATCATCGAGATCGACATCCGGACCACGGCGGACGGACGGCTCGTGCTGATGCACGATTCAACGCTCGACCGCATGACCAACGGCCATGGCAAGGTCTCCGAGATCACGTTCGAGGCGCTTCGGAAACTCCGGCTCAAGCCCGCCGGCGGCGGGCGGGACGTCACCACACTGACCGATCGCCGGGTGCCGACGCTGAAAGAAGCGCTGGCCGTAGCCAAGGGCCGCATCCTCATCAACATGGATGCCAAGGACCCTGCGCAGGAGCGCATTTTCGAGATGGTCGAACAGGCCGGCATGACCGGCCAGGTCATCATGAAGATGAGCGCCGATCCGGATACTTCCGAACTGGCGACCAGCCGGTTTGCCACGAAGTCGATGTTCATGCCGGTGATCTTCGCCTGCACTCCCAAGACGCCAGCGGGGGACTTCTGCGCTGCCGCGCTCGATCCGTTGCTCGCGCGCTATGCACGTTATCGCCCCATCGGCTTCGAACTGAACTTTGGAGACCCGGCTTTCATCGGCGGAGAGGCGGTAGCCGAAGCTCGCAAGCATGGGCGGTTGTGGGTCAATTCGCTCAAGCCCGAGCAGGCCGGCGGCGTGTCCGACGCAACCGCGCTCGCCGACCCCGCTGGGGTGTGGGGCAAGCTCATCGATCAAGGCGTGACGATCATCCAGACCGATCATCCCGAAGCCCTGCTGCAATATCTACGACGTCAGGGCCTGCACGCTGAAGGGCGGCAGTTCCAAGGCCCCCCGTCGCGGCGCGCCGAACGCGGCCGATGCCAGCAGTGAACCCGTGTTTCAGCTGTTTCCATGATAGGGAGTACCGACGATGAGCAAGAAACGAAGGAACATTCCGATCTTATTCTGGGCGGCTTTAACAAGCTCTATCGTGGTCTCTGCGCCTGCATTCGCCCAAGATGTGGGCTGGAACACGAACTACGACAAAACCTGTTCGCGCGTTGAAAGTTCTCTCGCCAAGAATATGCGCCAGATCACCGACCGCGACACGGGAAGAGTATCCATTGCACACAGGGGGGCCTATTCGCAGCCCCTACCCGGAACGGCGCAATATCCTGCCGAGAACACGATCCTGGCGTTCCAATATGCCCAGTGCCAGGGCTTCACGGCCGTTGAGGTCGATCTGAAGATCACGAATGACGGAGTTTTGATCTTGGCTCACGATGTGAACCTCATGCGGTTCACCAACTATGATTTCAATAACGGGCAGTTCGATCCTGCAATCGGAGCGCAAATACGAACGCCATCTGGAATAACTAGAGAATACGCTGGAAATGCTGCGTCAACTATCGAGTCTTTAAGTTGGCCGGACATTGTTGCCAACTTGCACACGTCGAAGACGTATGACGCGAGCGGCGCGATGATGCAGAGTTATCCTGTTGCAAGTCCCAATTCAATAAAATTGGAAACCGTTCTGATAAAAGCAAAAACAGATCCGACTTTGTCGAAGATCGTATGGGTACTGGACATACAGACCAACGACCAGCTTAATAAAGTTCTTAAGATAATCTCAGACAACAACCTTTGGGACAGGATCATATTCAAGGTATGGACGGAAGCAGTTCCCATGTATGACGAATTGAGTGGGTTCTATCGTATCTATATAGACCCGATTTATCGCAAGGGTCATTGGGTGTTTTCCGTAAACCCCGTAAATACCGACCTCGTGGGAGAGGAACTAAAAACAAAATACTATGATATAGAAGATAAAAAAGTTGAAGTCGGCCGTACATATGGGATCATCGGCGCTATCGGGACGTTCTCTGATGGTGCTGAAATCAACGAATATGACTTCAATGGAGTCGAGCTATTCGTAACCGGATCCAACAGCGAGGAAGACAAGAGAATAGCTGATCTGCAAAAGTCTATCGACACTTTCTCGAACCCCGGTCGGAAATGGGGTGTGATCCGCATAGCGGATTATACACGAAAGAACTGCAATACTCCGTCACCAGCGGGAAACTGTACGCAGTTTCCTGATGGCGAATATTATGGAAACGCCCAGATCGTTGAATCCGATAGTTCGAAAAGCTTTGTAAGGCTTTATAGTATTCCCGCTCAAGATTCCGTGGTCAGGAGGAATTTTGGCGAAGACCGTCAGGTTGAAACCGAGGACATCAGATGGCCAAGCTCGCGCCGTAGATTCATCAATTCACCGCAGCAAAGAACGACATTCATCTCTTCCATTCAGAGCATGTTTTACTAGTGGCGCTCAATAGTCTCGTTTCATGAATATGCAAAAAATTATTGGAGAATGATCATGAAATTATCATCAGCAAAGGTTGTTGCTTTCGCCGTTCCTCTGGTTCTCCTCGTCACCTCCGAAGCACAGGCACGACAAGTATGCGCCTCGAACGTGCGCGTCGTTGAAGTCGTTCAAGGCGACCCCGCGTTTGGGGATGAGAGGGACATCGGCATCGTGGTGGTCGACAGCAACGGCACGCGCACGAAGTTCAGCTCGACGGATTGGCGCAATGTCGGGGAATCTCCCGAGGCGCGCACGCTGCTTTCCATGGCGCTGGCGGCACAATCGTCGCAGATGCCGACAAATGTCATTTCCGCGAATTGCACCGTGTCGTCGGGCTGGATCAAGAAATGGATCGGGCTGAATATCGTTGCCAGCTGATCTCGAATGACAGTATCCCTTTGAGTCGGGGGATGTTTGGGGGTGCGAGCCCCCAACCATCGGACCCGCCCGCGAGGGCAATGTCAGCAATTGCCGGCTTGGGTTGGGAGTGACGACCCCGGCACCGGGTGTTGGTATTTTTTCATTTGCGGGTCACACGGCCCGGCTAACGAGGACGCTGCCATATTTTTGGGGGAGTCGTTACATCTTTGGCCGGGCAGACAGTTGGGAGACCACGCTAGCCTACGGTTTTGCCCATCTCGGCAAGAGCCTGTTCTGGTATACGAGTGAGCTTCTCTTCGCCTATTTTCTGACCGAGTTCGTCGGCCTGTCCATTCATCATATGGGCGCCGTCCTCGCCACGGGCTTCCTCATCGGTGCCGCGGTCGACCTGGTTGTCGGCTTCGGACTCGAAAGGCGATTGACGACTGCGTCTTCGGCTAGCCACATCCAGTTTGTCGGCGCGATCCTCTGCTCGGCCAGCCTGATCGCTGTCTTCCTCGGTGCCTCGATGCCCATGGAGTTCCGGTTCGGCTACGCTCTAGCTGCCGGTATTGTGTTCCGCCTGGGCTTTGCGGCCTATGATATTCCACAGAACGCGCTCATGGCACTGGCGACGGTCGATACGCATGGCAGGATGCGCATCGCTTCGACACGGATCTGGTTCAGTGGCGCGGCGACACTCATCGTCGCCTTCACTGTCGGGCCGCTGATCGCCCGACGCGATCAGCCGGAAGCGGTTTCATTCCTTCTTGGTCTGGCCGTCCTGTTTGCCATCGTCGCGATCGGCAGCGCCTGGCTGCTCCTGCATCTCCTACGCGACCAACGGCCCGAAGCCCGTCCAGGAACGGTGGCCGCTTTCCCTCGGGTTCGCTTGCCTGCCGATTTCTGGCTCCTTCTCCTGGTCATGGCCGCAACCTCGATCTTCACCCCCGCTTTCGGTAAACTGGAGCCCTATTTCGCCACCTATGCGCTGCGCTCAGCCTGGTGGGGCGGTGTCGTGGTCATCCTGATGGCCGCGGGGATTGTCGTAGGGCAACCGGTATGGCTGCATCTGTGCACGCGGATGGCAGGGGGCTTGGTGATGCTGCTCAACGCCCTGCTCCAGATCGTCGCGCTCACGGCCTTTTGGCTGATTGGTCCGGCTCACCCTATAGCCTCGGCGGTCGCGGCATTCATGTTCGGATTGGGCAATGGCGGCGTCGGCATGGTGCAATGGGCGGCGTTCAGCGAAACGGTGACACGCCTCGGCCCCAGCCGAACGGGCTTCAGCTACGGTCTGTTCGCAGCAGCCGGCAAACTCTCCCTCGCGGTTGGTTCCTTGCTTCTTGCCGCGGTCCTTGCACCGATCGATTTCCGCGGTCCCGATGGCGCCGACCTCATCATCCTGATGGTCGCAATCCCAGGGGTCGGCGCGCTTTGCTGCGCTCTGGCTGGCATTGGGCTGTTCGCTATCGAGCGTGCTGACAAACCGACGGCGAGTGTCATGCAAACAAAATTCTAGCTTGCGGCAGTCCATCTTTGCTGGCGCGGGAACGGCGTACGACGAAAGCCGTCTCGTGTGCGGCGCCCGCAATCTGAGCGCCGTCGGGCCGAGAAAAACCACCCGGAGCGATTCGAACATTCCGCCGCAGGATACCGCAGTGCTTGCTAGACCCGATTTCCGACGCATTTCTATGCCGCATAGCTTGGGCGACCTGCACATGCCGTCGCGCAGAATGACACTCCACAGCACCTTGTTAAGATCTTTCGTATCCCGAATGAACCTCGGCACGGGCGACAACGGTCACTGGGGTGCGCCATGTGGCGGACATGTCATGATTGTGACCTTGGCGCCGCCAGACGGCCGCGCCAGAATCGGACCGCGCTTCACCAGCTTCCCGACCTTCGCTGCCGTCCCCGGCGGCACATAGCCGCGCAGCGCATCCTCGACCCCCCGCGTCGCGGTCACACCCGTCAGGCGCCGCGCTGGATAAAACCGATAACTATGTGACGCACTGCCTAATACGCTAGAGCCGCCCCCTGCTGCATTCCCCCGTCGTATACCACCTGCAGATGCTTTCGCGTACTATGACATGCTACGCTACCGTTCGCGAGGTCGATTTCCTTAACCAACGACCAGGGGGACCAATTCGGCCATGCCGCCCACCACCTTGTCGGCCTCGACGCCCAGTGCCTCACCGGATGCGCCGGGTCGATTTACCCACAACGATCGGTAGCCGAACCACTTGGCGCCGACGGCATCCCAGCTGGCGGAGGCGACGAAGCCAATTTCAGGCGCGTTCAGGCGCAGTATCTCCGTACCCAGCCCATAGGCCTTGGGATGCGGCTTGTAGGTTTTCGCCTGATCCGTGCTGATGACGGCATCGAACACGCCTTCGAGGTTGGAGTTGGCTACCGCCTGCTCGAGCATCGCCGGGGTGGGATTGGCCAGGATCGCGAGCCGCAACCCTGCCATCCTGAAGGCTCGGAGCGCTGGCGCGACATCGGGAAAGGCCTTTATCGTGGCGAAAGCGTCGAGCAGTGTTTGGCGCGTACCGGGGGTAAGCGGCAGCTTCAGTGAAGCCGTCGCATAGCTGAGCGCCCCGTCGATGCAGGAGGCAAAGTCTTCATAGTGCCCCGACGACGCTCGCAGCCAGGTGTATTCGAAGATTTTGACTCGCCAGGTCGCGCTGAGTTGGCCGCCTTTGCCGGGGAAGACCGTTTCGGCCAAGGCAAAGACCGGTTGCAAGTCGAACAGGGCAAAACCGTCGAAAGCCAGCGCCTTGACCCTTGCCTCGACCGCCGGACCGGCAGCGGAAGGGGATGATGCGGCAAGCGCGACGGTCAAGGCTCCGATACCACCGAGCGTGGCCCGGCGGTTCAATATCGTTGACAAGGCATCGGGATGTTCGCGTCTCATTGCCGGTCACCCATCGATATCATCGGTCGATTCAAGTTGTGGACCCCGCCATACGGCTCGCGTGCCCCGGTCGAATTCGTGCGAGCACGCGAAAAAGTTACAGAGCACGGCAGCATCCGAGAACGTGCGATAGATTGTCGGGATTGCGCTGGTGCCCAGGAGACAGCTTTTGCCACCAGCCAGCAAAGGCTGCGCGACCCGGCTTTGCCAGGCGCGATGGTGGCTTCACAACGCGCTTGCTGGAAATCGGCGTCCGAAAATCCGCTCGACAGCATTCGGGCCTGCATCGCGCACGGCATCGACATCATCGAGATCGACATCCGGGCTACAGCCGATGGACGGCTCGTGCTGATGCACGATTCAACGCTCGATCGCATGACCAACGGCCACGTTGTGCCGGCACGAAGGGATTGGCGTTCTTGTAACGTCAGCCGCCACTCGGCCGAACCCCAATGGGGACGGAACCACGGGAGCGGCCACCAATGAACACTCGCTATCGACAACATTGGTGCTTTGACGCCGGACACCGCATAGCGATGATATTGGCTGAACCCCATCTGTCATCTGGCGCCGCCGAAGCACTGGCAAGGCTGCTTCCCGTACTCGGATGCGGCGAGGAAGCCGCCAGCCTTGCTTTTGAAAGCCTGGCCAAGATCGGCCATCTTGCCTCTGACGGCCGCCGCGCATTGCGGCAGGTCGCTATTGAGGAACGTGTCCACGACGGGTTGATCCATTCTCTAGCAGCCAACCTGCCAGCACCGCCCGAAGATCGGGAGCTGCGATCCATTGCCCGGCGATTTCATCTCGATCTCGGCCGGAGCGATCCCACTGCTCTCCTCGCTCGGATCGCGGCGCTGGATTCGGCTGTGTGCCTCGTCCTGTCCCGGTTGCTGCGGCCCGGAACGCCGCTTTCGGGCGATCCGGCAGTCACCGCCGTTCTTCGGCGGATCGCTGAGGACGAAGCTCGTCACGTGCGCGTGACTCGGCGCCTCGCCATGGCACGGGCGGATGAGCGGGAATTGCAGCGCATCGCGGCGCCGGTGCGTGAGCGGCTGGGTGCGTTGCTGACGCTCGCTGGCGACGCCTTCGAAACGCTCGCGTTCGATCCGCGCTGGCTCAGAGATGACATCGCTCGATTTCCGGCCGGTCTGTTTCGCCAATGAGCGAAGCTCGCCCGCACCAACACTGGTGCTCGCAAGGGAGCGTGGCTGTCCTGGGGGCCGGTATGGCGCTGCCGGGCTTGCCGATCAGCACGGAAACCCTGCTCGACATGGCTGGTCTCGAAGGAAAACAGCGGTCTCTTGCGATTGCCGTCGCGAAGCGGCTCGGAGTTCGGACACGCCACGTCGGACGCTCATGGAGAGCGCGGGCGGATATATTGCGCCAAGGGTGCAGCAACGCCGACCTGGCGGCGGATGCCATGCGGGCCGCCCTGCGGGATGCCGGGTTCGGCGCAGGCGATCTCGGCTATCTCATTGCCCATACCGCGACCCCCGCCCAACCGCTTCCGTCCAACGCGGCATTGGTCGCCGATCGACTGGGCTATAGCGGTCCGCATGTAGAGTTGCGGCAGGCATGCACAGGTTTCGCCAATGCGCTGATGATCGCGTTCGGCCTCCTGAAAGAACCAGATGCTCGCCCTGTCGCCATCGTCGGCTCGGAAACCGGCTCGGTTTTCCTGGATGTGGACGCGCTCGATGACGCGCAAGGCCAGCTCGTCAACCTCGTCCAGATGGGTGACGGAGCGGGCGCAATCATTCTTGGGCCGGCGGCAGCACGGCAGGAATACATCCACGCCGCCTGGTTCGGGGCGATGGGGCTTGGCCGCCATCCCGGTCTTCAGATGCGTCATGGCGGCTCGGATCGGCCTGCCCTTTTGGGGGCAGGGCCATTGGTCTTCGAGCATGATTTCGCCGCTATCGGTCGGTCGGGTGCTGCGCTGTTCGAAGCCGGTGCGGCCGTGGCCGAAGCGAACGGAGCCGCGCTCGCGCATGTCGATCATATTATTCCGCATCAGGCAAGCGGTCGGATCGGCCTCCAACTCGCAAGTTATTTCGGCCTGCCGGATTCGCGCTTCTTCGTAAACGCGGACAGGATCGGCAACACCGGATCGGCGGCCATCTGGATCGCGCTGGCGGAACTGCGCGCGCAGGGCCATGCCCGAGGCAGCCGAACCCTGGTGCTGGGTGCCGAGGCTACCAAATATATGCACGGCGGATTCGTTCATGTTGTCCCCTGACTTCAAGCGCGAGGGGATCGCCGTCGATCGGGTGGGCAAGCGCTTCGGTGCCCGGTGGGTGCTGCGGGATCTATCCTTCGCGCTTGCGCCGGGCGCGTTGCTCGGCTTGGTCGGGGCCAACGGGGGTGGCAAGACGACAACCCTGCGGATGTTGGCCGGCCTGCTTCGCCCCGACGAGGGCACGGGCAGGGTTTTCGGCTACGACATCGCGCGCCCTTCCAATGCGTTGCGCCGCCAGGTCGGCTATATGAGCCAACGGCTGTCGCTATATCCCGAGCTCAGCGTCGCGGAGAATCTCTCCTTTCGCGCAAGGGTCTTGAAGCTGCCTCGCGCTCGTTCGGCAATCGCAGAGTCCATCGATCGTCTCGGCCTTGCGCCGGTGACAAACATTCGTTTCGATCGCCTGTCGGGCGGATGGGCACGGAAGGTCCAGTTCGCCGCCGCGACCATACACCGGCCGAAACTTTTGTTGCTGGATGAGCCTACGGCGGGCCTGGACGCCGCCAGCCGCCACATCTTCTGGCGTTGGCTGACCGAGTTTGCATCGGAAGGTCACATCGTGATCGTCAGCACGCACGATCTGGCGGAAGCGGAACGCTGCCCGGCGATCCTCCATTATGTTGCCGGAAAGGCGGAAGGGCCGATGTCGCCCTCGACGTTGATCGGCACCGCCGGATGCACCACCCTGGAGGAGGCGGTGCTGAGCATGACCGCTGATCCCGGTTGATGAACACCGCGCAGACCATAGCCGCGATCGCAGGGGTGGAATTGCTCCGACTGATCCGGTCGCCGACCAGCTTCACTCTGTTGCTGGTCGTTCCCGCCTTGCAACTCCTGCTGTTCGGTCATGCCGTTCGCCCGACCGCGGATCAGGTGAAGCTCGCCGTCGCCGGTCCGGCGGCGTCGCAGGATCGCATCCTGCGACTCACTGGCGCAGCGGGACTCAAGGTTGTTGCCCACCACCTTCCGCCAGGCAGCGCCGAGGCGATGGTTCGCAGCGGTCGCGCATCGGTGGCGGTCGAACTGCCCACTGGCCCTTTTGCGCCGGTTCGCACGGTGATCGACGCGAGCGAACCCGGCCTTACCGCCAAGGCCGAATCTCAGATTCAGGCGATCTATTGGCAAGCGCTCGCCGAAAGAAATGATGTCGCCGATTACGGACCTCGGTTGCACATCGAGCGGTTGTTCAATCCCGGCGAAAGGTCGGACTGGGCTTTCCTGCCGGCGCTGACCGGCACCATCATGATGATAAGCATGCTGATGCTGGGCACGCTAAGCATGGCACGCGAACGCGAACTCGGAACCTGGGAAGCACTGATCGCCATGCCGGTGAACCGCGGCGAACTGCTGGCGGGCAAGATCGCTCCGCTCGTTGTCATCGGTTCGGCGCAGGGGGTAATCGTGCTCGCGCTAAGCGCCGGCATTTTTCAGTTGCCGCTGCGCGGCAGCATTTTCGCGCTCGTCGCGCTCATGCCGATCTTCGCAGCGGCGCACCTCGTGCTGGGATATGCGCTGGCGTCTCGCGCCCGCACCCAACTGGCGGCGCTTCAGGGAGCGGTCGCCTTCTATCTTCCGGCGATGCTGTTGTCGGGTTTCCTCTATCCGTTCGAGACCCTGCCGCCCTGGGCGCAGGCATTGGGCAGGATATTCCCTCTGACCCACTTTGTCCGTGCGTCACGCGACGCGACGCTGCGGGGCGCGGATGCCGGCACGGTGCTCCTCCACGGGTCGCCGATCGCTCTATTCTTGGGCGCGGCCCTCATGCTGGCGTTCGCTCAACATCGCGCTCGGCTCGATTGAGCGCGCTGTAACGACAGGAGCAGTTTGCGCGAACTCCCTTGCGAACACCGCTTTCCCGATCGGCGCCGGTCATCGGGGATCAACACCGGAGATCGCCATGTCACGGTTTAGTCTGTCCGCGCTGCTTCCCGTCGCAATGCTCGCCGCCGCGCCCGCTTACGCGGCCGAGTTCCGCGATTTCGATCAGGCTTCGTTCGCTGCCGCCCAGGCGCAAGGGCGACCGATCCTGATCGACGTTCACGCCTGGTGGTGCCCGGTCTGCGCTTCGCAGGCCCGCACCATCAAGCGGACGGTCACGGCGCGCGAATATGACCGGCTGATCGTGTTTCGGATCAACTACGACAAGCAGAAGCCGCTTTGGCGGAGTTTCGGCGTCCGAAAGCAGGCGACCCTTATCGCCTATCGCGGCCGGCAGGAGATCGGGCGGATCGAGTTTATGACCGACAAGGAGAAGATCGCCGCTCTGCTCGCTTCGATGGTGAGTTGATGCATCCGTATTTCCATTGGCCGTTGGCAATGCCCGTGCAGGCGCGATCATGAGCGACGCACTGAGCCCCGTTCTGGCTTTCGCGGCCGGTGCGCTGACCATCCTGTCGCCCTGTGTCCTGCCGCTCGTTCCCATCGTCCTTGGTAGTGCCGCGCAGAAGCACCGCTTCGGGCCGTTCGCGCTTGCGGTCGGACTTGTCGTCTCGTTCACCATCACGGGCTTCGTCGTCGCCGCGTTCGGCGAAGCCCTGGGCCTGGACGGCGAGATCGTTCGGGTGGTTGGAGCGGTCCTGCTGCTGTTGATCGGCCTGGTTCTCCTGGTTCCACAATTCCAGATCGTGACCGAGCGCGCCGCTGGGCCACTTGCGAGCTGGGCGGCTGGGCATCAGGCCGGGCTGGAACGGTTCGGACTGGCGGGCCAGGCAGGGATCGGACTGTTGCTCGGCCTGGTCTGGAGCCCCTGTGTCGGGCCGACATTGGGTGCGGCAACCGTGCTGGCGGCCCAGGGCCAGGATCTCGCCGAAGTCGCTTTGGTCATGGCCGCGTTCGGGCTCGGTATCGCGAGCATGTTATTGGCGCTCGCTTTGGCAACACGCGGGATGATCGCGCGTTGGCGCGGTCGGTTGCTGCGCGTGGGCGGCGGCGGAAAGAAAGTGCTGGGGGTGCTTGCAATTGCGGTGGGATTGCTTGTTGTGACCGGCACCGACCGGATCGTCGAGGGCCTGGTGGTCAGTGCCTCGCCCGATTGGCTGAACGATCTCACCACGTCCCTCTGAAGGCCATGCGACCAAGCTCGTTTGGTGAGCTGACAACAGAGCCGCCGGGAGATCGATTCCGGCGGCCCAAGAGCAAGGTCAACCATCTGGTCCGCTCACGCAGGCAATTTGTCAGCCAAGGCATTCCTAGGCGTCGCGAGACCGATACCGCTCGATTCGTCGGTAGTCAGCACGCGCTTGTCGGATATATCCACGATCGCGCCTGCTTAACCCGCCGGCGGATAGTTTGACGGGAACAGCGCCCTGCGGGTTTCCTCGTCATAGTCCTTTTTGAAGACGTGACCGGCGCCAACCTGTCGTGCGCGCGTGACCGCGGGGCGACCGTCGATCATGTCGAACCACCGCTTGATATTCGGATATGTTGCCAGCGGCTCGTCCGATCCCGGTAGCACGAAGGTTGCGCGGTCGATCCAACCCCAGGCGGCCATGTCGGCGATCGTGAAACCGTCGCCCACGATGAACGCGCGGCCGATCAAATGCTCGTCGAGCACCTGGTAGTGGCGTTCGGCCTCGCGCCGGTAGCGATTGACGGCGTAGCCGACGTCGGGCGCCATGCGCTGGAAATGCACCGCCTGGCCGGAAAAGGGGCCAAGCCCGGAGGCGACAAAGAACAGCCACGAAAGCAGCTCGGGGCGGTCCTTATCCGAACCGAGAAACCGGCCGGTCTTCTCGGCGAGATACAGAAGGATCGCGTTCGAATCGAATATGCGCGTTTCACCTTCACCGCCGGGCCATTCAGTATCGACGATGGCGGGCACCTTGCCGTTGGGGTTGATCGCCCGGAATCCGGGCTGATGCTGCTCGCCCTTGCTCGTATCGACGGGCACCAGCTCATAGTCGAGGCCGGCTTCCTCAAGGAAAAGCGCGATCTTCGCCGGATTGGGCGTGGGGTGGAAGTAGAAGCGGATCATGCGATTGGCCTTTTCTGGATGCGGAAGCTACGGAGTCCGAACATTGTACCGGAGAGGGTTGGCTCCCTCTCCGGTCCCTTGGTGCGACCCGAGGGAAACCGGCAATCATTTGATCCTCAAGCCAGGAACGCAGATAAAGCCCAGCCGCTTCAACCGTGTCCGCCATGTCGCTTTCCCTGGCGAGTTGATCGCAAAGGCTCGCGAAACTCGCACCCGAGATGACTATCTCAATCGCGCAGCGCTCCCCAGCTTCGATCGTGGCGAAATGAGGTTGCAGGCCGATGCGCCATACGCGCACCCAGCCCGGCGCGGGGAGCAGTTCGGCCGGTGGGACGTCTTCCTCGGCGACGATCGCGTTCCATATCGCGCCACAATTGGTCTGGACGGGCAGCAGCGACAGAGTGGGGACGAATTGGATTCCGGCATTGTCCCAATCGACTTCGCTCAGCCGGGCCGCGTCGAAAGCCTCTGCATCCGGCCCGTCGAAGGCGCGTCGCAACGCCCAGTCGAGCGCCGCGATCTCGGCGACTTCCGGGTCATCGGGATAGATGTCCGCGAGAGTATCGCCGAATCCCAACCCATAGTCGTTCAGTGTCCAGCTCTCCGGGGGATGAGCGGCGATATGATGACGCGCTGCCGCGTCGAAGGCAGCGTCGCCAAGCCAGGCCCACAATCGTTCGTAGCTGTCCTTGAGACACGCGGCGAGCTGGGCGCCGTAAGCGTTGCGGTAAACATCCAGGCCAGGCTTGCCGGCGGCAGCGATCGCGCGCGAAATATCATCCGGCTCATCGACCAGATAGCCAATGAAATCGCGCTGGAGGTCGAGCAAGCTCATGCCGCCGCCGCCATCGACCGGGTGACAACGGAACGAGCCTGATCGAGTTCGGCAAGCAACTCGCCGAGCGGCGGGATGTTGTCGTCGCGCTCGATCATCGTCGCTACCGGGCCAAGCTGCGGGTAGAGGCGGCCGAACAAATCCCAAACGGGATCACACACCGGTTGGTCGTGGGTGTCGATCAACCGCTCGCGCCCCTGGCTGTGGCCGGCAAGGTGAATCTGGCGGACACGCTCGATCGGCACGCCGGCGAGATAGTCCAGAGGATCGAAGCCGTTGTTGGAGCCGCTCACATAAATGTTGTTAACATCGAGCAGGAGGAAGCAGCCCGTGCGCCGCGTCATTTCGGTAAGGAACGCCCATTCGGTCATCTGATCCCGGGCGAACGTGAGATAGGTCGAAGGATTCTCGATCACGAGGGGCCGCTCGAGCACGTCCTGGGCGTGCCGGATGTTGGCGCAAACGGCGTCGAGCGATTCCTCTGTGAACGGGAGCGGCAGGAGATCGTGCGAGTTGCGATGCGCGATGCGCGACCAACTCAGATGGTCCGAGACCCATAGGGGCCGCACACGATCCGCCAAAACCTTCAGTCGCAGCAGATAGTCATCGCGGAGGCCGTCAGCAGAGCCGAGCGACATTGACACGCCATGCATCGCCACCGGCCATCGTTCGCGCACCCGATCAAGCACGTAGAGCGGCCGGCCACCCGCGACCATGAAGTTCTCGGAAATGATCTCGACGAAATCGACCGGAACGGTCTCGTCAAGAAAGTGCTGGAAATGCGGAATCCGCAAGCCAAGCCCAAAGCCCTGAAAAGACACCTCTCCGTCATTCAGCATCGCCAACTCCGTCGCGGCGCGTCGGGGAATGCCCGGCACCGTTTTCGAGTTCGTGGCACATGCCGCTTGGGTTACAGACAAACCTGGAAAACCATTCTACCAGCGCAGCAGCCGTGGCCCCGCGACGGCGCCGGCGAAACCGGATGCGGCAAGGCCGAGCGAATACCAGAGCATGACAAAGCCGGGCGAGCTTTCGGCGCAATGCAGCCCGTATATGGTCGCCCCGGTGGCGCCGGCGACAAGCCCGGCGGTCGCTCCGGCTGCGCGCAGACGGGTTGGCGCGAGACGCGACAAAGCGAACATCAAGCCCGCGTACACAGGCGCGGCGAACGTGACTACATAGACCGGGCATTGCCGCCAGCTTGCACCCATCCAAAAGCTCGTCTCCGAGCTCTTCGGCGTGATCGCCAGATGCAATATGGTGACTAGGACAAGCAGAACGAGAGGCGGCGCAAGGATCTGCAGCCATTGGGGTTCCTCGGCATCCGGCCGGCCAAGCAGGTCGAGCGCCGTGAAGCTGATCCATGCGACCGAAAGGGTGTAGAATGCCTTGATCCAGAACGCCGTGGTCAGTAGTGCCGGGACGATGTCCTGACGCACGCCCAAGGAAGGCCAAAGGAGAAGCCCGGCAAGCGCGGTCGCTCCGCCGAGAAGCCATCCGCGTCGCAGCGTCGCGGTAGAGGCACCCGCTTCCACTGGCCGCAGATCGCGGGCAAGTTTGGCAATCAATGCTTCGGTATTCATCACATGCTCCGTCGGCGCTCGACGGACGGGCCTCCACGCCGCGAGCTTATATCCATTCGCTATGCGCGTTGGATTGGTTACGAATCGTCGGCGGCTGTAACCGTCCAGCCAGCCAGTCCGAACTTCCAATGCCGTCGAACGAAGGCTTGGGAGACATGCGATGCGAACGATCGTGATTTCTGTGGCATTCGCTGTCGCAGCAGGCGGGGGTCTGTTTTCGCTGCAAAGCGATCGGGGCTCGGCCGAACCGCTTTCGCGCGGCACCGGCAGGCCGGTGCTCGTCGAACTCTATCAGAGTCAGGGCTGTTCGAGCTGCCCCCCGGCCAATGCCAATATCAACGCGATCGCCGACCGGCCCGATGTGATCGCGCTGTCGTTTGCTGTTACCTATTGGGACTATCTCGGCTGGAGGGACAGTTTCGCAAAGCAGCAATTTACCCAGCGCCAGTGGGACTATGCTCGCTACAATCATCTGCCAAATGTGGCGACGCCGCAGGTTTGGATTAACGGTCGGACCACGATCGTAGGCAACAACCGGAGCCAGCTCGAAACCGCCATTCGCGTGGCGAACGATCCCGGCCCGGCCTTGTCGATCAACGCGGGCAAGATCTCGGTCGGCGCGGGACGCGCCCCGGCCAGCGGCGCCGATGTCTGGATGGCCCGGTTCGACCCGCGCACGATCGCCGTGCCGATCCGCGCGGGAGAAAATGGCGGGCGCACGCTGCCGCACCGAAACATCGTGCGACAGCTCGTGAAGATCGGCCATTGGTCGGGCAGCGGCGCCACATTCGACCTTCCGGGCGGACAACAGGGCCTGTCGACTACCGTATTCCTTCAGGCGGGGACTGGTGGGCCAGTGATCGCGGCTGCGAGATCATAACGCGCTAATGTAACCGCCTGTGCGCCTGGACCGAATGAGAGGGTGAGCGCCCAGCATCAAAGAAAGTGAGCATAGATGACTCTTGTCCGACTTCTCCCTCTTGCCGTCGTCGCAGTGATCGCGGCGCCAGCCGAGGCGCAGCCGGTTCGGCCTTTTAGCATGGCTGCACTCAAAGCAGCGCAGGCGGCCGGAAAGCCCGTGCTCGTCGACGTCCATGCGCCCTGGTGCCCGACCTGCCGTGCGCAGGCCCCGACGATCGACAGCCTGGCGACCGATCCGGCCTATCAGTCGCTGACCATCCTGCGGCTCGACTATGACCACCAAACCGCAGAGAAGAAGGCACTGGGCGTCAGGATGCAGAGCACTCTCATCGCCTACAAGGGACGAACGGAAGTGGGGCGCATCGTTGGTGTCACCGACCCCGCACAACTCCGGGCGTTCGCGGCGACCGCGCTCAAATAGGCATGATGCCGGGCCTCGATCGTCGCGGCATGATCCTTGGTCTGGGCGCAGCGGCGGTTGCGCTGACGACGGTCGCCGGGGCCATCGGGATACCCTCCTATGACGACCCCGACGATATGTATGCCGCGCTGCGCGCGCAACCGGCCCTGTCTCTGGCCGAGCGCGGAGGAACAATTCGGCTGGTCTTCGCTGACGGCGCTCCGCTGCTCGATCGCGAGCGGGTGACGGCATGGGTTCGGCGCGCGGCGACGGCGGTAACGGCCTATTTCGACCGCTTCCCGGTGCGGGACTATGGCTTGCTGGTCATCGCGCAGCGCGGTGATCGCGTCGGCCATGCCACGACCTTCGGCTATGCCGGCTCGGCAACCCGCATCCATGTCGGCACGGACGCGACGGAGCAGGCGTTCGCAGAAGACTGGGTTCTCATTCACGAGATGGCGCATACCGCACTTCCCGACTTGCCGCGCCGCGCGCTGTGGCTTCAGGAGGGCAACGCCACCTATGTCGAGCCGATTGCCCGAGCGCTTGCCCGACAGATTCCCGCGTCTGAAGTTTGGCGGCAGGCGGTTCTCGGGATGCCGAAAGGCGAGCCGGGGCCCGCAGATGCGGGAATGGACGGAACGCACGCCTGGGGGCGCCTTTATTGGGGCGGGGCGACGTTCTGGCTGCTGGCGGAGATCGCGGTCGACCAGGCGAGCAAGGGCACGCGCTCGCTTCGCGACGCACTGCGGCGGATCAACCGGGAGAGCGGCGGCAACATCGTGGATTGGACGGCTGAGCAGATGATGGCGGTCGGCGACGCGGCGATCGGGCAGAACATTCTGAGCGGCCTCTACGCAAGGTTCGCCGAGACCCGCATCGCGACCGACTTACCCGAATTGTTTGACCGCCTGGGCATCCGGTTGGACGCATCGGGCGGGTTGCGCTTCGATGATATGGCGCCGCTGGCCGACCTGCGACGGCGTATCACCGCCGCGTAGCGGGATCAGCGTCGCAGTGCGGAGACAAGCTCACGTCGCCGCGGACGGAACGTCGATCTCGAAATCGCCTGCGCCGTGACGCTCGGGCAATTGCAGCTCGGGCGGGCCGAAGGTCGTGTTCACCCGGCGGCCCCGTTTCACCGCCTCCCGCCCACTGACTTGCGCGGCCCAGCGGAGCAGGTTCTTATAGTCCTGGACGGCCAGAAACGCCTGCGCGTTGTAGGACGTGCCGCTCACGAGCACGCCATACCAGGGGAAGATTGCCATATCGGCAATCGTGTATTCGCCGCCCGCCATATATTCGTGCGTCGCCAGATGCGTGTCGAGCACATGGAGCTGGCGCTTGGTTTCCATCGCGTAGCGGTCGATCGCATATTCGATCTTGATCGGCGCATAGGCGTAAAAATGGCCGAACCCGCCACCCAAGAACGGCGCTGAACCCATTTGCCACATCAACCAGTTCATCGTCTCGGTGCGCTTGTGATGTTCGGTCGGCAAGAAAGCGCCGAATTTCTCGGCGAGGTAAAACAGGATCGAGCCGCTTTCGAACAGCCGGGTCGGCGGATCGGTCGAATGATCCATCATGGCCGGGATCTTGGAATTGGGATTGATCGCGACGAAGCCGGAGCCGAACTGATCGCCCTCCCCGATCTCGATGAGCCAGGCGTCGTATTCCGCGCCTGAGTGACCGGCTGCCAGCAACTCCTCCAGCATGATCGTGACCTTCACGCCATTGGGCGTTCCCAGCGAATAGAGCTGAAGCGGATGGCGCCCGACAGGAAGCTCCTTCTCGTGCGTCGCGCCGGAAACCGGCCGGTTGATATTGGCGAACTGGCCACCATTTTCCTTGTCCCACATCCAGATTTCAGGCGGAACATAGCTGGCCGGTTGATTGCTGGCGGCGGCATCTTCGGTATCGGCCATGCGCGTTTCCCTTGTTTGGCGTCTGACGGAAGCGGATTCGCCGCGGAGCCATCTCGTGGAAACCGGGCGTCCGCAGGCGGATGTTATAGCAGTCGCGCGAGGATTTCGCCGCCGCCGCCTCTCGGGTTACAAATGATCGGCAATTTGCGTGACGGCAACGGGCGGCATTCCGCTCGGTCGAGGCGCGCTCGCACCCGGCCTGTAACCCACTATCTCGTCCGGGCGTATGGCCTTGTAGGCGCCACACAAGGAAAGTCTGCCGCGACGTGCTTCTGATCCTCCTTGCTTTTGCCGGCGGCGCGCTGACCATTCTCAGCCCGTGCATCCTTCCGGTCCTGCCCTTCGTCTTCGCACGCGCAGACAAGCCGTTCCTCCGAAACGGCCTGCCGATGCTGGCGGGGATGACGCTGATGTTCGCCGCGGTCGCGACGCTGGCCGCGCTCGGCGGCGGCTGGGTGGTTGCCGCGAACCAATATGGCCGCGCCGCCGCGCTGCTGCTGCTTGCGGGCTTCGGCGTCACGCTGCTGTTTCCGGCGCTGGCGGATCGGCTGACGCGGCCGATCGTCGCTTTGGGTGATCGCCTGTCGCGTAACGCCGGCGAGGCGTCGGGCTTTCTGCCTTCGGCGCTGCTCGGGATTGCGACCGGCCTGCTGTGGGCGCCCTGCGCCGGGCCGATCCTCGGTATCATCCTGACCGGGGCCGTGCTCCAAGGGCCTGGCACGACGACGACATTCCTCTTGTTCGCCTATGCTGCCGGAGCGGCGGCGTCCCTGGCGTTGGCGTTGCTGGTCGGCGGCCGGCTTTTCCGGGCCATGAAGCGGTCGCTGGGGGTTGGCGAATGGATTCGGCGTGCGGCAGGCGGGGCAGTGCTGCTCGCCGTGGTGGCGATCGCGCTCGGGCTGGACACCGGCTTCCTGTCCCGCGTGTCGCTAGCCGGCACGACATCCATCGAGGAACGGCTGCTCGGCGCTTTTCAAATGAATTCAGCACCCGAGAAGAAGAACGAAGACCTTGCTGTCGAGGGAAGGATGCCGCCACTGTCCGGTGCCGTGACCTGGCTCAATTCCGGCCCGCTCACGGCCGAAGCGTTGCAGGGAAAGGTCGTGGTCATCGACTTCTGGACCTATTCCTGCATCAACTGCCTGCGCTCCTTGCCCTATGTCCGAGCCTGGGCGCAAAAATATCGGGATCAGGGCCTCGTGGTCATCGGGGTCCATACGCCCGAATTCGCTTTCGAGCATGATGTCACGAATGTTCAAAAGGCGCTCCGTGATCTCGGCATCACCTATCCGGTCGCGGTCGACAACAACTATGCGATCTGGCGCGCGTTCAACAATCACTTCTGGCCGGCCCATTATTTCATCGACGCCCGAGGGCGCGTCCGTCACCACCATTTCGGTGAAGGCGACTATGTGGGCTCCGAGCGAGTGATCCAGAAGCTGCTGACGGAAGCGCGCGCCGGCTTCGCTTCGAGCGAGACGGTCCAGGTCAGCGGAACCGGCGCGGAAGCTGCAGCCGCACGCGGCGATGTCCGGTCGCCGGAAACCTATGTCGGCTATGCGCGTGGTGAACGCTTCGCGTCGAACGGCGGGATAATCAAGGACCGAAACGCGACCTACCGACATGGCGCCTTGTCGCTCAATAAGTGGGCGCTGGCCGGCGACTGGACCGTCGGCGGCGAGCACGCGATACTCGCGAAGCCTGGCGGCAGGATCGCCTATCGCTTTCATGCGCGTGACCTGCACCTCGTCCTGGGCGCCTCGAATGGAAAGCCGGTTCGCTTCCGCGTGACGATCGACGGGAAAGCGCCGGACAAGGATCGCGGCGTCGATATTGATGCAGCGGGCAATGGCATCGTCACCGGCGAACGCCTCTACCAGCTCGTGCGCCAGAACGGGCCGATCCGGGATCGCACCTTCGAGATCGAATTTCTGGACGCCGGTGTTCGGGCTTTCGCCTTCACGTTCGGCTAAGCGATCAATCGCCGTTCCGCCCGGCATTGCCCCGCTCAAAAGGCGGAAGGCCGCATTCGGCGGCGCGGTGTCCGGTGCAGCCGTGTAACCAAAGGATGTTGGCCATCGAAAGGTCAAGCGGATCATCACCGAAGGAGCGATTTCATGACGCGTACGCACAAGCCTCTTTTCATCGCGCTGAGCGTTTCGGCCGCCTTGCTCGTTACCGCATGCGGCGGCAATGCCCCCGATGGCAATGACGACGCCATGTCCGCCAACGAAGCGACGGGAAGCATGGCCGAGGGAGTCGGCGCCATGTCCGACACGAACGCGATGATGGAAGGCCCGGAGAGCGCCGCGGTGAAGGAAGGGACCGAAAATGACGCGATGTCATCGGACGGGAAAATGGCGTCAAACAGCATGATGCCCATGGGACAATGAAGCTTTTTCCCGATGGGTGCCTGTTCTGGTGTTCTCGTTCGACCCATCGCGCTCCCGCGGTCACGCCGCGCGATCATCGATGGGCCGAAAGTGCGGCCGGGCCAGGAGTCGCCAGAGCCGCTCGAGCGGTCCATGATAGTGGGTCGCCAACCACGGTTTGGACCAGAGCATCGCGAGAAGCGCTGCCAGGAGCGGAAAGACATAGGCCTCGGCGCGACCGATGCGGCCGTAAAGACCGAGGCCCCACCCGTAAAAGGCAAAACCGAATAGCAGGCTCGTACCGAGATAGTTTGTGAGCGAGGCCCGGCCGACGGCGGCGATCCGTTCATACCAGGCCCTATGTGCGATCCGCTGGATCAGGAGAATCAGCGCGGCCACCCATCCCAACACCATAACCATGTCGAACGGGGTCGACCAGACCAGGGCATTGGCACCGACGATGATGGCGGCGAAGCCGCTGGCGAAGGCCCAACACGCCAGCAAGGCCAGCGGGACGCCGCCCAGGACAAACCCGCCGAGCGCCCAGCGGTGATAGCGCGCGCGGGACCAGGTGCCGGTCAGAAAACCGGTGCGCAGCATGACGACGCCAGTGAGCATGCCTGCCAGCGTTATCGGCAGGTAGGCGAGCAGCCCCAATAGCGGTGCCGAAAAATTGGTGAGCCGCCGCGCAAGAAGAGGCCAATATTCGCCCCGATAGAGGGCAAGCTGGGCCTCGATCATATCGGGGTCCGAACCGAACATCCGTTCGGGCACTGCGAGCAATCTGGCTTCCGCGGGATGTGCTTTTACATAGGCATAGGCATAGGCATTGAGCCAATTGACCCCGACATAGCCGAGCGCCGCCATATGGATCGCGGCGAGCAATGCGATCCACAGCATCAAGTTGCCAGGCGACGACCTGCGGAACAACGGCAGCAACAGTCCGGTGACGGCATACAGGCGCAGAACATCGTTGGCCGCGACCAGGATGCCGTGGAACAGGCCGAACATAAGCAGCCAGGCCATTCGCGAAACATGGGCTCGGACAGCACCGTTTGCGCCTGCCCTTTCCATGGCGAGCATCGCCCCCGCGCCGAAGAGAGCCAGGAACAGGCCGCGCATCTTGTCTTCGATAAAGACGAAGCTCAGCGCCCAGAGGACAAGATCGGTCATGCCCGTTCCACCCCAGACGCGCGGATTGTAGTAGGCTGCGCCAGGCATCGAGAAAAAGAAGACGTTCATGAACCCGATGCCCATGACCGCGAAGCCGCGAATCCCGTCCAGCTCCCGGCAACGCTCCGTTTCGGGCATCGGCGCCCTCAATGCCGGTCGCGAGCCGCTTGGCGGCGGGCCAAAGTGGTCAGGATTGCGCCGGCAAGAAATATGGTGGGCGGCACGAAGCCACGCACCGGATCGACGTAGCCCGGCAGCACGACGACCACGATCCATATCGTATCGGCCCAGCCCGCCACGCACAGAGTGAGCCAATAGCCGGCCTGGTCATTGCGCCAGTTGCGCCACAATGCGACGCCGATGACGAACAGCGAGATGGTCGGCATATAGCCGGCGAGTTGAAACATGCGTCCCTGCGTCAGCCCTTCCTGGACAGTGCCGAGCCGCCAAATGTCGAACGCGACCTTGCAGTGGAACAGACCCCAGGCCGCGTAGCACAGCGCCCCAAGCCGGGCCGCGAGGATGCCGGCATGCGGATCAGTCGGCGGCATAGTCCTTCTCCTTGCGGTTTTGGGCCGGATCGACTCGAAGCAAGTGATCGAGCGACAGACGCCCGCCACCCCGGAACAGAATCGGCAACAGCAGCCCCGCCCAGCTCAAATGCGTCGGCCAGGCGTCGGGATAGACGAAGATCTCGATCACTGCCGTCATGCCGAGCAGGCCGAGCGCGCCGACGCGGCTGAACAGGCCGAAAACGAGCAGGAATGGAAAGAGATGCTCGGAGTAAGTCGCCAGATGGGCCGCGATATGCGGCGGGATCAGCGGTAGCTGATACTCCGTCTCGAATAGCGCATAGGTGCTGTCGGTAATGTGCAGCAAGCCGTCGACCTTGGTGCGGCCCGACTGGAAGAATATCGCGGCAACGCCGACGCGCGCGACGAACAGCAGGATCGATCCAGGCAGCCGATCGAGCCAGGCGCCAACGCTCGCATAGGCATTCATCATCTCTCTCCCTGTCGATGCTGGGCGGCAAAGGCGCCGGCGGCGAGAAGCCCGGCCAGGATCACGGCGACGTCCCCGCCCGCGTCGGCCGCATTGGCAGCGGCGGCGGCAAGCGATCCGCCGCCAAGAAAAGCTTGGGCCGGCGCGTCAATCGGGCGCACCTCCACGGCATCCGCCAGGCGAGTGACAAGCACCATTTCCGGCGCCCAGACGATCGTGTCGAAGGCGTCCGCCGGGGCATCGGCCTGATGCGCGCGCCACAGGCTCGCCGCGGGCGCCGCAAGGCAGGCGACGCGGGTGGCGGGGTGCCAGCAGAGCGGTGCGTCAGGATCGAATCCGGCGACGAGCGCATCGGGATCGAGTGCAGGCGCGTCGGCGGCGAACAGAGCTTCGGTTACGAGCCTTTCGACGCGCGCGACCGCAGCCAGATAAGGGGCGGTGACGAACGGCACCCAAGCATCAACGAAAGCCGGGAAGCGTTCTCCATAGAGGCACAACCGGGGATCACCCGGTGGCATCACCTCGACATAGGCGGCGGCGCAGGCGGCGAAGGCGTCGTTGCCCACCAATGCCGCCAGCACCGGATAGTTGGCAAAAAGCGCATCGCGCACGGCCTTGGTCGCGGTGTTTCGATGCACTGCGAGTGCTCGCCGCAGCGCCGTGTCGGCCATTGCCGACGGCGCCGCGAGCATCGCTCCGAATGCCTGCTGAAAAGACTGGGCATCAGGCATGGGCCGGCGCTCGCCGCGCGATGAGGTGATGCGCCATGTCGCGTTCGCGCATCAGATCGGCGAAAGGCGGGATTTCGTCGTCGCGCTCGATCAGGGTCGGGCGTGGGCCGATACGGTCGATCAGCCGCTCGTAGAGCCTCCACACCGGATCGGCGATCGGCGCATCATGGCTGTCGATCAGCAATTCGCCGGCGGCGCCTGGATCGGCCCGATGGCCGGCCAGATGAATTTCTCCCACAATCTCGCCGACGATCGCGTCGATCCGCGCCTCGGCGGAGAAATGCAGGTTGAACGCGCTCACGAAGATGTTGTTGATGTCGACGAGCAGCCCGCAACCCGTGCGCCGCGTCAACTCGGCCAGGAATGTCGCCTCGTCAAACTCGTGGCCTGGCAGGTCGATATAGAGGGACGGATTTTCCACCATGATCGCGCGCGTCAACGCATCCTGCACTCGCGCGACATTGCCAGCCACGATGTCCAGCGCTTCCCGCGTGCGGGGGAAAGGCAGGAAATCGCTATAATGGACGCCTCCCCATTTCTGCCATGCGAGATGGTCGGAGATGGCGGCCGGACGCACGCGCTCGGCCAGGATTCGAAGCCTGCGGAGATGGTCCGCTGGTGGCGGCGCGACCGACGCCAGCGACAAGCCGACGCCGTGGAGGGAGATGGGAAAGCGGTCGGCCAGCGCGGACAGCGCGGCAAGGCGTGGCCCGCCTTCCACCATATAATTCTCGGCATGGACTTCGAACCACAAGCCGGGGCTTCGCGCGGTGAGCGCATCGTCGAGATGTTCGAGCTTGAAGCCCAGGCCTGCGGTCATCATGGTCATGGCTCGTCTCAGGCTTTCGGCGTCAGCGATCCGAAGCCCTTGGGCGTCTTGATCTTGGCGCAGGTGCCGGCCGGGACGAGCTTCCAGGCGTTGCCCTGGTAGTCGACCTTGGACGTGCCGGCGCAGCTCGTCCCCGCGCCGGCGGCGCAATCATTCTTGCCGGCCTTGGCGACGCCATAGCATTTTTCCATCGGCTTCTTGTCTTGCGCCTGGGCAGCGGTCGCGGCGCCGGCAGCGAGCGACGCGAGCAGCAGCGCGCCAATAGCGGAAGTGGCGGAACGGGAAGTCATGTTGGGCAATCCTTTCGGCGGGCCTCACATGCGGCGATCCGTTTGGGGGAGAAACGGATCGCCGCACGGTGGTCCGGGAGGCTGACGGGATCGAACCACAGTCCCCAATCCGTTCGGGACGCCGCGGCGGTTACAGACGGCAGGCCAACGCGGTTCGCGGACGCGGCTGTAACCGGCCGCTAGCGGCGCACGAAGTCAGGGATGCCGATTGGCAACGAAACCTCATCGACTATTCAGGAGATCGCTCATGAAGACCTTCAAGACCGGCGCCGCCATCGCTTCGGCCGCCGCCATGCTCGCGCTTTCGGGCCTCGCTTCCACTGCCCCGGCCCACGCCGCCGGCGAGAACGCCGCCAAGGTCCACTGTTACGGCATCAATGCGTGCAAGGGCCAGTCGGACTGCAAGTCGGGTAACCACGAGTGCAAGGGGCAGAACGACTGCAAGGGCCAGGGCTTCAAGGAGCTTTCGAGCAAAGCCTGTGCGAAGCAGGGTGGCAGCACGACCCCGCCCGCCGCTCCGGCCAACTGATCCCGGCAACCGCCCGTCGGGTGAACCGCCCGGATGTTGTGGACGTCCGGGCGGTTCCCTGTATTTCAGGAGCAATCCGATGCCCCAGACCCTTCCCGAACAGCTCGCCGCCTTCCGGCGCGATTTCGAAGCGCGCGGCGATGTGCCCGTTGCCATTCACGAAACAATGCACCGCGCGACTGCCGAACTGATTGCCTCCGGCGCCGAGGCGCGCGCGCTCAAAGTCGGGGACAAGGCACCCGACTTCGCCCTTCGCGATGCCGCTGGCGTGGAACATGCGCTCGCCGTGCTGCTTGCGTCAGGTCTACTGGTCGTGACCTTCTATCGCGGCGTTTGGTGCCCCTATTGCAATCTCGACCTCAAGGCGATGGAGGCGGCGCGTGCCGGCATCGAATCCCTTGGTGCCCGGCTGGTCGCGATTTCTCCTCAGACCGCTCCGAACAGCCGCCGTTCCCAGCGCGAGAACGAACTCGGCTTTCCGATATTGTCCGACCCTGGCAACGCCGTTGCAGCCTCGTTCGGGCTGCGGTTCGAGTTGCCAGACTATCTTCGCAACCTCTACGAGAATAGCTTCAAGAACGATCTGGCGGTGGTCAACGGCGACCCGAGCTGGACGCTTCCAATGCCCGCCCGTTTCGTCATCGGCCAGGATGGCACGATCTTTTACGCCGAGGTCAGCGCAGACTACACAAACCGCCCCGACCCGTCCGAACTGTTGCCCGTGTTGCGCGAAGCGCGTTCCAGTGCATTGTGAACAGCGGATCGCTCCGCTCTACCAGCGGGCCACCGACGGAAGAATGGTGCGCGACAAAAGGATGACGAGACCGCAGCCGAGCGAATACCAGACAGCGATATAGAACGGGTCGTCGCTCGGGCAGTGGAAGGCGAAGATAAATGCTCCCCAGGCAGCGCTCGCGGCACCGGTTGCGAGCGCACTTGCGGAGCGGTCGGTCGGTGCGCCTCGCCGCATCATAATCGCCAATGCCAGGATCGGCGGCAGCGACAGCAGCGTCATTGTGAAAAGGCATTGCAGGCCCATGCGCCATTGGAGCCTCTCGGCCAGCCCCAGCGGGCTCGCGTTGCCGAGGTCAATGAGCCACCCAGCGGCCAGCAGCACGGCCGCGACGCCAATCCACCACCGGAAGTTCTTGCGCGGGGAGGACACCGGATCGAACGACCGCAGGGCGGTTGCGACGCCGATCGCTGCAAGCGAGGCAAGGCCGCCGACTTTCCACCAAAACGCCGCTCCATCGAGCGCGGAGGCCAAATCCGGCCGCACCGTTCCAAGCGCCGCAAAGCCGCCCAGCTCGAGCGCGGCCAGGACAGCAAGCCAGGCAACCTGACGAACAGGGTTGTGCGGGCGAACCGGGCGAAGGTCGCCCACAAGCTCGTCGATCAGTAAGTCATTCGGCATCGGTTTGCTTCTGGATCATCACCGCAAGCCGCGCCAGTCCTCGGTGAATGTTGACCTTGATGAGCGAACCCGATTGCCCGGTTCTCGCGGACGCTTCCTCGACCGAGCATCCTTCGATCTTCACAAGGCGTATCGCTTCCGCCTGCGCGGGCTTGAGCCGGGAAAGAAGCTGTTTCAACAGCACGGCGCTGGTCACGGCGCTTTCATGATCTCCGACGGCAATGTCGTCCGAAAGTTCCTCGGACGATGTGCGGGCCATGGCACGAAGCCGGTCAATCCATTTGTATCGCGCAATTGCTGCGAGCCAGGGGCGGAAGGGACGCGCCGAATCGTAAGTGTGTCGTTTTTCGTGGATAGCGATCAGCGTGTCCTGAACGGCATCGTCCACCATCGCCGGCGGCAACCGCCGCCCGTAGAAGCGTTCGAGCCAGCCGCGCAGTTCGCCAAGGAGGCGGCGATACGCGCCGCCATGCCCTGCCTGGGCGGCCGCCATCAGTTCGCCCCAATCGTCACTCTTCGCGCTCATGACGGTAGCTGCGGGGAAGGCGACGACCCTCTCTCCTTGCCGTCGGAGAAACTGCGTTGGAATGCGCTGCATCTGGGGAGTTTCGATTGCGATCGGGCAAAGGTTACGCGCGCGCAGGGAAGAATTACCCGGCCCTGAGGAGATTGACGGCGGTGCATGTTCCGATCCGGTCGGTCAAAGCGCATCGGTCACCTCGGTTGAGGCGTTGCCGCGCCGCAAGCTGCTGGGGTCAATCCCGAAAGTCTTGCGGAACGCCCGGCTAAAATGGCTGCGGTTCGCAAATCCGACCTGCGAGGCGATAGCGGAAACCGGCAGCGGCGTGGACAAGAGAAGTTCGCGCGCCGATGTCAGCCGCGCGCGCGCAACGAATTCCATCGGTGTTGCGCCAAGAGTATCGGAGAACGCCTTCGCGAAACCGGATCGGCTCATGCCCGCTGCGCGCGCCAAACTGTTCAGCTCGTAAGGGGCGGCCGGATTCTGGACTACGGCGGCCACGGCGCGCGCGAGCGAGGGGCGTAGGAAAAGGCCGGGAAGTGTCCGTTCTATCCCGTGGTGCGCGGCGTAGCGGCGCAAGGCGACGATCAGGCACGCCTTCATCAGCGCGCCAACCAGCGCCCTGCTTCCTAGCGCGAGGTCCGCAGTCTCTCGGAGCATGACTTCAAAGGCAGCGCGAACCACCGGCTCATCCGAGAGGTGGGCGCAAATGGGAGCAGACAGCCCATGCAACGCTCCGAACGACCCGCCGACATCCGCCCGAACCTCGCCGCAGATGATCCGCACCCTGCTCGGCGCATTCAGGGCGGCGTTCAGGAACAGCAAGCCATCGGGCCGCCTGTTGCAGATCTCCTCCGCCTGAAAGACGGTCGCTGGCGAGGGCGTGGCCGCCATCCGCTGCCGAACGCCAGGCGGTACGATGACGACGCTTCCTTCGGGAACGGCGACATCTCGATCATCGCCGATTTGAATATACAGGGTGCCGCCGAGCACGAAGTGAACCTCGATTGCGTCGAGCGGCGGCGCGGCGATCGCCGAATCCGGTGCGAACTCGCACAGGGCGACCTCATGAACGTCGACCGCGAGCGCGGCCAGGATTTGATCGAGCGCAATGTGATACATGATTGGACCGTCCGCAACTGTGCCGATTTGGCGCGAATTTTCCAGACGATATGCAACGTCCGCCAAATATTGGACGTGGGGGCACACGGGAGGACGTGAAGCAACCTCCCGCTGTGAAATAACTTCATCGGCGGCGTTCGATGTAACCGGGCGGCTCACCGCGACGTATCCCAGAAGCCATAGTTTCTGGAGATGACCTTGCGCCACGTCCACGCCGTTGCCATCGCCCTCGTCGTCGTCGGGGGTTTGTCGCTCATGCGTATCGACTCCTCGGCCGCAGCCGCGAAGAGCTTTGCAAAGGCACCACCGGCAAAGCTGGTCGCTTCCTCCTCCGGGCGCCGCGAGATAGCCGTCTTCGCCGGGGGTTGCTTCTGGGGTGTCGAAGGCGTGTTCGAGCATGTGAGGGGCGTGGTGAGCGCGGCGTCTGGATATGCCGGTGGCACAGCCGGAACCGCCCGATATGAGACCGTATCGACCGGGACAACCGGCCATGCCGAAGCGGTCAAGGTCGTCTTTGATCCGTCGCAAGTGAGCTATGCTGATTTGCTGCAAATCTACTTTTCGGTCGTTGCCGATCCGACGACACTCAATCGCCAGGGGCCTGACACCGGATCACAATATCGCACAGCTCTTTTTCCGACCTCGGCAGCCCAAGCGAACGTGGCGCGGGCTTACATCGCACAACTCACGGCCCAACGTGTGTTTTCGCGGCCGATTGTAACGAAAATCGAGTCATCGAAACCCTTCTATCCGGCGGAAGCATATCATCAGAACTTCATGACTCGACACCCGGACTATCCATACATCGTGTTCAACGATCGCCCGAAGGTCGAAGCCCTGAAACGAATATTCCCGTCTAACTACCGCGGATGAAAGGAGAGGTGAAATGGTACCGAAGCAAAGCCGCCGCGTGTTTCTAGGGTTATGCTCGGCGACCGCCACTGTAGCGTTGTCGAGGCAATTCGCATTCGCTGCTGGCGATACGGCAACCTCACCTATGAAGCTTTCTGACGCCGAGTGGCGCAAGCGCCTGTCCCCTCCAGCATACGCGGTCTTGCGGCGAGCCGCGACCGAGCGGCCATACTCCAGCCCTCTCAACTCGGAACATCGCGCAGGAACCTTTCTTTGCGCCGGATGCAGCCTGCCGCTGTTTGCGTCATCGACGAAATTCGACAGCGGGACAGGTTGGCCAAGTTTCTATGACCATCTGCCCAGTGCCGTCGCTGAGAAGCGAGACTTTGCATTCGGCATGGTGCGAACGGAGGTTCGTTGCGCCCGCTGCGACGGCCATCTCGGGCATGTTTTCGACGACGGCCCGAAGCCTACGGGACTGCGATACTGTATGAACGGCGTGGCGCTGCGGTTCGCGACGAAGCGGACAACTTAGGCCGAAGTTGGTTCAAAGTTCCAAATTGTCAGTCCGCATCAATTACACGATGACTCATTGGAGCCACCAGATGACGGTAGCAGCGATGGGTTAGTTAGAGAGCGCCAATGACCGCGAAAGCCAAAGCCAACTATCTTCTGCGCGGCGCCATCGCGCTGGTGGGCGCCGTCATCGTCTTCCTCGGACTCAATGTCGGGTTGGGCGGAATCCCGACGCTCGGCTGGCAGGGCGGCTCGGCGCCGTTTTTCGCGATCACCGATACGACGATCTTCGCTGTGCGCAACAGCCATGTTCGCTTCCTGGGGGGCGTCTGGTTTGGGGTGGGCCAGTTGATGCTTGCGGGCAGCCTGGCGTTTCAGCGCTTGCGCACTGTGCTGATCGCTCTCGCCGCGATGATCTTTGTGGGCGGTCTGGCGCGCATGAGCGGATATGAACCAAGCGTCCTGTTCAGCCCCGAAATCGCTCCATCGCTGCTCTTCGAGATCGTGATCGCACCCTTGCTTGCCTTCTGGTTCTGGAAGGCGGAGCGGCAGCCTGAAGCTGGAAAGGAGATGCGACCATGACCTATGCTCCAGGCGCCTGTCGGCAGCGACCGGGAACAAGCTGGAACGCGGAGGGAATATTTGACCATATGGCGAATCCACGCAGGAAGCGCCGGATCACATTGAGCGAGCCCGCAGCAGGAAATCCCGCACATGCACGACGCGGTGACGGCGAAGCACCGTCTTGTTCCGGACCAGACAGAGCCTGTTGTCCGGCCCCGGTCGCGCCGGCGCCAATTCGACGAGATGCCCCGCCGCCAACACCGCGCAAGATGGTCCGGCAAGACCGTCCATCCCGTTCCGGCTTTCGCCGACTATGCGAAACCCGGTATCTGTCATGGCGCGAGGCTATCCTGCTTGACACTGGTTGAACCAGTGTGACTTGTAGCGTCTGTTCAATAGGTATTCATGGAGGGCGTCATGCGCGCCGTGCAGATCGGCTGGTGCCTGTCGTGCTTCCCGATCCCAAACCCGGCCCGGGGCAAATACTCATCCGCCTCGCCGTCGCGTCGGGGAACCGGGCGGATGCGACAGGCCGTCGATCGTCTAAGTCGGCCTGTGTGATGCCCGCTCACAAATTCAAAGATCGGAAAATGCCAGGATGCCACATTGCGTGATCGAGTGCCCGGCTTCCATCGAGACGGCAGTGGATTTGGATATCCTGGTCAAAGCTGTCCACGACGCGGCGGATTCAACCGGGCTCTTCGCTCCTGGAGATGTGAAGTCGCGATTGACGGTTTACCATCATGACATGGTTGGTGGCCGGAAGGACGACTATGTCCATGTGACGATCGGCCTTCTGAGCGGACGTACGGATGGTCAGAAAAAGGCGGTTTCCAGCGCCGTGGCGCGCGCGGTCTGCGACCTGCTCCCGGGTGTCCACTTCATTTCTGTGGATGTGCGGGACTTTTGCCTGGAAACCTACAGCAATCGAGCCTCGCTGGACCGCCTTGCCGGGCAGGTCGCTCCAGCCCGCATCTGATGAAGCGGTCGTCGCCGGAAAATCCTCGGGATTGCCGAGCCGCCACGGAACACCTTAATGTGCGGATGCTCTCGCTGACGTTGGAATGTGCGCGTGAGGTCAATGATCGGCAAGTGGAGCGAACTCGTGTCGTCGGAGGCCAGCATCGGCCGCGCTGACGTGTTTTCGGTTCAGAATGGTGCAGAGAAGCTGGTCGCCGTCTATCAGGCGACGCTCTCAGCAGTGGAAACCCGGCCTCCGGTCTGAACAAAGGAAAGTGGAGAGCGAAGATGCGGTGAGCAAGTGGGCACCGTGGCCAAGCCCTATCGCGTGCGGTAGCGGCCCGGCGAAATCGAGAAGTGCCGACGGAAGGCGTTGCCGAAAGCCGTGGCCGAATCATAGCCGACGCTGAGCGCCACGTTCTCCACAGAGCTTTCGGTCGATCGCAGCAGCTTCGCTGCGACATTCATGCGCCATTGCGCCAGATACCCGAGCGGAGCCTGGCCGACCAGACGGGAGAAACGACGCGCGAAAGCCGCCCTGGACATGCCGGCGCGCGCAGCAAGCTCCGCGACCGACCAGCTATGACGCGGATCATGGTGCATCGCCGAGAGCGCGCGGAGAATTTTCGGATCGCGCAAAGCGCCGAGCCAGCCGGCGTTCGGCGCGGTTTGCGTTTCGAGCCAATGCCTGACGATCAGCACCAGAAGCGCGTCAAGCAGCCTTGCAACCACGATCTCCGAGCCTGCGCGCTGGCGCTCCACCTCTTCGAGGAGCATGCGGGCAAGGGCGGGCAAAGCCTCGCCGCGCTTGGCTTCGTCCGAGGGAATGTGGATCACTTCCGGCAGCATGCCGGCCAGCGGGTGCCTTGCGGCGTGGTCGAACGTGATCTCGGCGCAGAGCAGACCGGCCCACTTGCCGCCTTGCTCGCCGTCCAGGGCGCGCTGGCGGGCAACCGCCAGTCCTTCTTCGAGCGGCAGCGGCGGCGTGTCGGTTGCGTCGGACAGGATATGCGCCAGGGCGCTCGGGATCAGCACAATATCGCCTTCGGCGAGGTACAACGGTGCAGCACCTGGCATGCGCAGCCAGCATCCGCCCCGCCGGACAAGGTGAATCGCAACGCGAATCTCGGACGGAACCAGAAGCGCCCAGGGCGCAATCATTTCGGATTGCGTGATGACGGCGTTTCCGAGGCTCGCCAGCCGCAGCACATCCGCAAGCACATCCATGCCGCACTCCAAACCGCCTACACGCATAGAATACGCCAATCTGAGATGATCGAATAGGTTTTTGCGCTCTCAGCTTGTTCAGAAGAGCCTACGGAAACGGCTATCATGCGGCATCGGACATCGTGAGGAGTGAGACATGAACGCCGCGCAGACGCCGGAACAGTTGCATCAGGAATTAGCGCGCGCCTACGGCGAGAGGGATTTGGATCGCCTCGTCGCCCTCTTCGAGGCGGACGCCACGCTCGTCCCGCAGCCTGGCGCTCTTGCGCGAGGACCCGAAGAGATTCGCGCCGCCCTGTCGGGCTTTCTCCAGCTCGGCGGCGTGATGGCGGTGGAAACAGTCGAAATCGTTCCGGCGGGAGATTGCGCGCTGACGCGGAGCGTCTGGTCGATCATCGAAGACGGTCGGACTAAAATCTCTGCTCACGGGGTGGAGATTTTGCGCAAACGCGCGGACGGAACGTGGCGCTTCCTGCTCGATCACCCGTTCGGCGGCGGCGATCAGCAGGCCCAGCCGTAAGCGGGAGGGCGCGGCAACCGGGAAGTCACAAATCCGCATCCTCGCGTGTCTTTCCCATCATGGATCGTGAGGAAGGACGCGATGGACGCATTCGACGTTATCATAGTTGGCGCCGGCTATGCCGGGCTGACCTGCGCCGTCCGGCTTGCCGGGCGGACTAGGAAGCGTGGGCTCCGCATTGCCCTGGTCGGTAACAGCGCCTTTTTCCTGGAGCGGCTGAGATTGCATGAGGGGCTGACCGAGCCCGATTTTATTCTGCCGTCACGCTTGCCGAGGCTGATGGACTTTCTGGCCGGACCGAGCTGCGTGTTCGTTCAGGGGGAGGTCCGCGAGATCGACCGGGCTGAACGCTGTGTCCGTCTCGACACGCCTGATGGCGCGCGGTTTCTTTCCTACGGCCAACTCGTCATCGCCCTGGGATCGCGCACCAATGCAGCAGCGCCGGGCGCGGATCGGCACGCCTTTGTCCTGGACGCCGACGGACCCCGCGCGTTGCCGGCGCTCAGGCGGCGTCTGGCTTCGCTCGCCACGCCCGAATCGCGCATGCCCGAATCGCGGATGATCGTCGTCGGCGGCGGTGCTACGGGGATCGAGGTCGCGGCCGAGCTGGTGCGGGTCGCCGGCGCGCGCGTGACGATCATCGAGTCTGGAAGCTTCGCCGGCTTCGCCACGCCCGCCGTGAAGCGGCGCCTCGCCGAAGCGGTGGATCGGGCCGGCATCCTGGTGCGCGAACATGCGCGCGTCGAGGTGGTGGAGCCCGATCGCGTCGTGACAAGCGCCGGCGCGGTGCCCTGCGACATCTGCGTTTGGTGCGCGGGATTTGTCGGCCAGCCAGTCATCCGCGCCGCCGGGTTCGAGACGGATGACGCGGGACGCATCCGCGTCGATCCCTGGTTGCGGGCGCTCGGCGATCCCCATGTCTTCGCCGTCGGCGACGCCGGCATTCCCGTCGAACATTGCGGTGCGCCGCCGCGCATGTCGGCCTTCTTCGCGCTGACCACCGGCGCCCATGCCGCGGACACGATCGCGCGCCTTTATGCCGGCAAGCCCCCAAGGCCCTTCGGCTTCTGGACCTGGGGCCAGGCGATCGCGGTCGGGCGGGAAGCGGTGGGCTATGCCACCATCCCCCATGACCGTCAGGTCGGCCCGATCTATCGCAAGCGAACGGCTTTCCGCATCCGGTCGTTCTTCGTCTGGTTGCTGGTGCGCCTGATCGGCCTGCAACGGCGCTTTCCGGCGTTGCCATTCTGGCTGGGCCGCGGCGCATATCGGCGCGAGGAGGTCCAGCGCCATGCACGCCCCAAATTGACGCCGATCGATGGTACGACGCCCCTCACGCACGCGATGCCCGAAGGACTTGCAGTCAGATCCGCCGGGAAGACCGCGCGATCAAGAGCCTCACGAAAGGAACCGTCATGAGCATCGGGGAGCAAGCAGAAGCAAGGATCACGCAAACCTATGAGGCTATGGGACGGTGAGCGACGATGTGCTCGGCGGCCTGCGGCCTCGGCTCATCTCGCTCGCCTACCGGATCACGGGAAGCCGCACCGACGCCGAGGACATTGTTCACGAGGCGGCGCTCCGATGGCTGAATGCCGATCGGTCAAACGTCCGCTCGCCGGACGCCTTTCTCACCACGATCACCACGCGCCTCAGCCTCAATCATCTGCGTGATCGCAAGGCGCGCCGCGAAACCTATCCCGGCGACTGGCTCCCCGAGCCGGTCGATACCGGCGCCGCCGATCGACGCGAACTGCTCGACGAAATCTCCTTCGGCTTCCTCACCATGCTGGAGCGGCTTACGCCGCTGCAACGTGCGGTCTTCATCCTGCGGAGCGCGTTCGACTGCGGCTATGGCGAAATCGCCTCGATCGTCGGGCGCGACGAGGCGGTCTGCCGCAAGATCTTCAGCCGCGCGCAAGCGGCGGTGATGCTCGCGCGGCCCGGCCGGCCTGTCTCCGGGGCCGTTCACAAGGCCCTGCTGGCGGAATTCCTCCAGGCCGTGGGAAGCGGCGATATATCCCGCCTGGCCCTGCTCCTGGCGGACGACGTAGCGATGCGAGGCGATGGCGGCCCGGGCGCTCCGGCGCTCAAAAGACCGCTTCGCGGCAGGCAGGCGGTCGCCAGGTTCGTCGTCGCCTCGCGCGCATTGCTCCCCGCGGACGCGGTCTTGTCGCTCGGCGAACTCAACGGCGTGCCGGCGGCGACATTCCAGGTTCAGGGACGCTGCGTCCTGGCCGTCCTGATCGAATGCACCGCCGAGCGATCGATCGATTGCGTGTTCGCGATATCGAATCCGCACAAGCTCAGGGCGATCGGAGAAGGGCTCGCGGCATGACCCAGCCTGTCCGAACCGGCGGCTGTCAATGCGGCTGGATCCGGTTCCGGCTCACCGGCATGCCGGCCGACGCCTCGATCTGCCATTGCCGCATGTGCCAGAAGGCCTTCGGCGGCTATTTCGCGCCGCTCGTCAATGTCGGCAAGGCCGAACTCGTCTGGACGCGCGGCGCATTGAAATACTTCCAGTCGTCCAACCATGTGCGGCGCGGCTTCTGCGGGAATTGCGGCACGCCCATGACCTACGAGGCACCCGACGGTGTTTCTCTTTCTGCGGGCAGCTTCGACGATCCCGCCTCGCTTCCGCCGATCGTGCAGTACGGCGTCGAAGGCAAGCTCGACTTCGTCGACCGGCTGCACACGCTGCCGCAGAGTCGCACGACAGAAGATTTCGATGATGTCTCCTTCCTCAGCGACATCGTCTCCCGTCAGCATCCCGACCATGATACCGCCGCCTGGCCACCGGAGAAAATGCCATGACCGAGATGTCGAATTTCCCCGAGAAAGCGGGATTTCCGATGCGATCCTTTCTGCTGACCTGCGTGATCGTCAGCATCTGGGTCAACACTTCCGAGATATTCCGCTATTTCGTCTTGGTCATGCCGATGACACGGGAGACGCTCGCTATGGTGCCCGATGTGGCGCCGATGAACCTGCCCGTCTTCCTGGTCTGGGGGCTATGGGACATGCTGCTCACGGTGATGTGCGTGTTGCTCACGTGGCTCTACATGCAAGTGTTCGGCGCGAACTATCGTTCCGCCGCAATCGCCGGCACGCTCGCCTGGCTGTTTTTCTTCGCGCTGTTCTGGATCGCGATGCTGAACATGAATCTCGCGAAACCCGCCACGGCAGCAGTCGCGTTGCCGCTCGCATGGGTCGAGCTCGTCATCGCGGCTGTCCTGGCGGTGCGCCTTCTTCCTGTGCCGCCCGAGCGGGGATCGCCGGCAATTGCGTAGTCATCAGGCAGAAAGCGGCATTCCCGCCTCAAGCGGATTGCACTGTCACGAATTGTCGGGCCACGGCGTCGAAAGGTGCAACCGAGCGGAGCGTTCGTGCGAGCGTCCTGGCGCCCTCAAGAGCCGCGACGAGCGCCAGTGCCCGCGCGCGCGCGGATCGGCGATCCGCCAAAGGGCCGATCGCGGCGGCGGCAATCTCGACCCATTCGTCGAACAAGGACGCGAGGGCGTCGGACATTTCCGCGTCGCCGGGTGCAAGTTCTTGGGCAAGCACCTGCGCCACGCAGCCCGCCGCCCAGTCGGATGCCTTCATTCCCTCCGCCGTCGTTTTGACAAGCGCGCGAACGAACCGGTTGGAGTCACCCGCAGCCTTTTCGGCCAGCATCCGAAATCCCGCCGAGGTTTTCGCGCGATACCCCGCGAGCACCTCGGCCGCCAATTCCCGCTTGCCGCCCGGAAAGTGGAAATAGAACGAGCCTTTGGGCGCGCCGCTTTCCTCGATGATCTGATTGAGGCCGGTGGCGGCATAGCCCTGGACGCGAAACAACTGCTCCGCCGTCTCAATGGCCCTTTCGCGCGCATCCGTCGTTCTCGCCACAGATCCTCCCTTGCAGTCAAACCGGTCTTGCCATTCTATGGAGATCGCCATACTATGGCAAATGCCATATTGGAAGGTATTGCCGTGCCGGTAACTACCATCCAGGCGCCGGCCGACTTGCTGAACGGCACCCAGGAGGCTGAGCTTTTCAGAAGGGTGACGGATGTCGTCGTGGAGGCGGAAGCCCTTCCGGCGATCCGCTCCAAAGTCTATGTCGTGGTCGACCACATTCCGCGGTCTGGCGATGGTTTCGATGGCTGCGTGCTCGATGCGGAAACCGTCGAGTCGATGCTCGCGACAGCGGCCGCTGCCGACAAGGCGCCTTGCTCCGCTAGGCAGGCGTATCGCGCTATGTGAATTTACGCTGCGCCCTAACGTGCGCAAGAGTGGGGAAGCTACAAGCCAGGATCATGCGCCTCAACCAAGTCACCGTCGCCGCCACGGATATTTCCGCCTCCGTCGCCTTCTACAAGTCGCTCGGCCTCAGGCTCATCGTGCTGTCGCCGCACTATGCGCGTTTCGAGGCGCCTGCAGGCGAGAGCACGTTTTCGCTGCATCTGGCTGAGGCGGGTCCGGGCGCGCACGCACCGACGGTCTATTTCGAATGTGACGATCTTGACGGCGAAGTCGCGCGGCTCAAGGCGGCGGGCGTCGTGTTCGACGCCGATCCCGTCGATCAGCGCTGGCTCTGGCGCGAGGCCTATCTGCGCGATCCGGCGGGTAACGTGATCTGCCTCTATCATGCGGGCGCCAACCGCTTGCATCCGCCCTGGCGGATCGATGGCTGAGCGCCTGGGAATTTTCGTTCCACTGGAGAGATTTGATGGAGATTGATCAAGAGGCGCCAGCGGTCGCCGAGGCGGAAATCGCGATCCGGGCGCCGCTCGAAACTGTCTGGCGCATCCAGACCGACATTGACAGCTGGAGCCAATGGAATCCGAAAATCCAGCGCGCAAGGCTGGGAGGTCCATTCGCCGTCGACTCGGTGTTCAAGTGGAAGTCCGGCGGCGCATCTATCGTTTCGACGCTTCGAGAGATAGAGCCGATGCGCAGGATCGCCTGGACCGGCAAGGCGATGCGCGCGCGCGCGCGCCATATCTGGGACTTCGAGCCACGCGGGGATGTGGTTCTTGTCAGAACCCAAGAGTCGTTTGACGGCTGGTGGCCCCGGCTGCTTCCGGGCCTGACCCGCAGAATGTTGGATTCCATCCTGCGCGCTTGGCTGCAGAGCCTGAAGCAGCGTGCCGAGTTCGGCGAATAGACCGCGCTTGACGCCGCTATTGCGCCTCCCGCGTTCAAACAGCGAGCGCGCGATCAACCGCGGCTTCGGCATGGAGACGGGTGGTGTCGAACAGCGGAACCGCGCTGTCTTCGGCGCCGACCAGCAGCATGATCTCGGTGCAGCCCAGGATGATCGCCTCCGCGCCGCGATCGATCAGCCTGGCGATGATCTCGCGATAGACATCGCGTGAAACCGGCGAGACGACGCCGGCGACAAGCTCCTTGTAGATTATGTTGTGGACCCGCCGGCGATCAGCGTCGTCGGGCACGAGCACGTCGAGCCCGAAAAGCTCGCGGAGCCGGCTCTTGTAGAAGGGCTGCTCCATCGTGAAGGCCGTGCCCAACAGACCGACGCGCCTGAAACCGGCCGCCGCGATTTTCTCCGCGGTCGGATCGGCGATGTGCAGCAAAGGCATCGAGACGGAAGCGGCGACCGCATCGGCCATGCGGTGCATGGTGTTGGTGCAGATGACGAAGAAGTCCGCGCCGCCCCGTTCAAGCTGCTGCGCCGCCTCGATCATCTGCGCGGTAAGACGTGTCCAGTCGCCTGCGTGCTGGAGCCTTTCGATCTCGCTGAAATCCACCGAGAGCATCAGGCTTCGGGCCGAATGCGCGCCGCCCAGCCGCCGGCGGACGCCCTCGTTGATGATCCGGTAGTATTGCGCGGAGCTTTCCCAGCTCATTCCGCCGATCAGGCCGATCGTCCGCATCCCGTGGTCCTTCCTGCGATCAATCGACAATGAACAGCCTGGCACCGGTCCGGGTCGCGCTGCGGTGCGCGGCGTCACCGAAGTCGGAAACGCGGTAGCTCATGCCGGCGGTGAGGCGAAACGAACGTCCATCCTGGAGATCGGTGTCGAGTTCCCCTTCCAGCACCAGGAGAATATGGCCCTTGTCGCACCAGTGATCGGCCAGATAGCCGGGTGAATACTCTACCATGCGGACCCGGACGCCATCGATATCCTGCGTGCGCCACAAGGCATGGCCGGTTTCGCCCGCATGCCCGGTGGCGGGGAGTTGCGACCAGTCGGTGATCGTGAAGGGCAGATCAGGCAATTTCATGAGTGATCCTTTCGCGTGTCAGCGTCGCGTGGCGTCCAAGTCTCGCTTCAGCGAGAGTGGGCTTCCGCATTCCAGAAAACCATGTCGCCATATTCCCAATCCCAAGGCGCGCCGGTCTCGTCAAGGATGAAGCGGACGATGGCCGGGAAGGCGCGCTCTGCGCGCACGTCGTTGGCGAGGATGACGACGCAGCGGCGACCGCGTTCCACGCATTCAATGGTATTGCCCGTCGCATCATGGCGGCCCTTGAACAGCCTGGCCCCTGCGGCCCCGAAAAAGCGATGACGCCCAGGCCGGCAGCGAGGTCGGGGCGCTGCTTTTCAGGCGGGAGCTGAAGCTGCGGCCAGAGAGTCGGAAATTGCCGACGGGACGTGATATGCAGTTGGGGACGCACCATCTCCGCGCGCGACGCAGCCGAGAGACCGTCACCACGCGCGAGGGCGGCGGCGAAGCGGGCGAAGTCGGCGATTGTAGCGTTCATGGAGGCCGAACGCTTCAGCCTAAATCCGCACTATCAAATGCCGGGCCCAAACATCGATGCCGATGCCCCCGGATTCACCCCCCTCACGCGACTGAACGGAATGTTCCAGCCGCATCATGACCGAATACCCCTGTCTCGCAACATACCTTTTGGACGGGAAGAACAATGCCGTAGTAAATGGAATCATAGGAGATTTGCGCAATTCCCCGCTTGGACACGGCTGGGAAAAACCAGATCGGAGGTATCGCTACCCTCAGAACCTACACCATCAGCCGGAGGCATAGGGGTTCGCTTGCATTGCCTGGGACCGCATATTGGCGGCAGTGTATGTCATGGAGAAACGAGCATGATCAAAGCGGCGGCGGTTCAAGCGATCCCGGCTTTCCTGGACAAGGAGCGTGGCGTTGAGCTGACTATAGAGTGGATGGAAAAAGCGGCCGCGCAGGGCGTGGAACTGCTCGCTTTTCCTGAGCTCTGGATACCAGGTTATCCGTTCTGGATCTGGCTTGGCGGCCCGTTCGCCAACGTCTCCATGGTCCCGCGATACACGTCGCAGGCGCTCGCATCCGATGGACCGGAGCTTGCTGCCATTGCGGTGGCCGCCCGCCGACTCGGCCTCGCCGTCGTTCTTGGCTTTGCCGAAATGGCTGGCGCGAGCCTCTATATGGCGCAGGTGCTCATCGGGCCGGATGGCAGTCTTGTCACGCGCCGCAAGCTGAAGCCGACCAGCGCCGAGCGAACGCTGTTCGGCGACGGCGACGGCAGCGATCTGCTGGTCCGTACGTTCGGAGACGTGCGCGTGGGCGCGCTCAATTGCTGGGAGCACATCCAGCCGCTGTTCAAGCAGGCGCTCTATTCGATGGGCGAGCAAATCCACGTCGCCTCCTGGCCCAGCTTCTGCCTGTTCCCGGGCGTCGCCCACGCCATGGGAGCCGAGGCCACGACCGCGATCAACACGGTCTACGCGCTCGAAGGACAATGTTATGTGGTCGCCTCCAGCTTCGTGATGACCGAAGCCATACGCGAAACCGGCTCCCTCGATCCAGCCATGCGCGACGCGGTCGTGCCCGGTGGAGGAGCTTCGGCCATCTTTGCTCCGGATGGGCAGCGGCTGACCGCACCCATTGCGCCGGACGCGGAAGGCCTCGTGATCGCCGACTGCGATCCGGTCGCGATCACCATCGCCAAGAGCGTGGCGGACCCGTCCGGCCATTATGGACGTCCCGATGTGGTCAGCATGACCCTGGACCCTACGCCGCGGGCGATACTGAAGATCGAGGGACGCAGCCAGTCGCGTGTCTATGGAAGCGCAACAGATGTCTCCGCTTCTGCGGCCGAGCTTGAAGAATTCGGGAACGAAGGCCACCGATCATGATCCGACCCGATGAGCCACCATTGAAGTCCATTCTATTCTTCGGCGCTCTCGGCCGTGTCGCGCCGGCAGCGATAGACTATGTCCGCACGGCGCATCCATCTGTGGTGCTGCGCGTCGTCACGAGCGATCCTGCGAAGCTTGACGCGTTGCAGGTGCGTTATCCTGGCGCAGAGGCCATCGTCGCGAACTTTCTTGATCCCGATTCCATCCATCGCGCCTTTGCGGACATGGAAGCCGCCTTCATTGTGACGCCCGACTTCCTCGACGAAACCGCAGCCATGACCAACGTGGCCGATGCAGTCAGGGCTTCCGGCCGCATTCGTCATATCGTCCGGCTGCTTGGCGATTTGCCCAACATGACGCTTGAGCGGGTTACAGCGAAGCTGAGATCCTATGGCGGGGGCACCGCTACCCAGCACTTCGCGGCACGCGCAGTGCTGGAGGCGCCGGACCTGCCCGTCACCTTCCTCAACAGCGCGGCCTATTTCATCGACGACCTGATGGGCTGGCTGCAGCCGGTGCGCGATATCCGCACGCTGGTCATTCCCTATGATCGGCTGGCTGCGTTCATCGATCCGCGGGACATAGGCGAGATCGCTGCGCGCATCTTCACCCGTCCCGATCGCCAGCGCTTCACCCATCTCCATTTCGACATGGACAATGGTCAGGATCTGATGCGCTTTTCCGAGCTGGCTGAGCTGATCTCGGCCGTGATCGGGGTTCCCGTCAAGTATGACGACACGCTTGAGACGCATATGCGCGTCGCGGCGCCGCTCTATGCCCGCTGGGGACCGTGCGGCGCGGAATATTACGCGGACTTCTATGCATTCGAGCAATACAACGACGCCGCCTTTCACCTCACCGACTTCGCCGAACGCACACTCGGCCGCAAGCCGGTAACCGTTCGCCAATGGCTGGAGGAACACCGGCCCATTCTGTTTCCGGAAGGTTGGGAGAAGGCTTCCGGCTGAGGAGGACATCGCATGTTGCCCAAAGGCCGTCCGGAAAACTGGGAGCCGCCGCACGACGCCTTTACCTCGGTCTTCCCGGAGGATTGGCCCGAGGTGGCGATAAGCGCCATCGGCGTACAAATCGCGCCGGGAGGCGACGGTGCCGGGCTTGTGCAGGCGCTGGCTGCTCTTTTCACGTCGGATGGCGGCCCCTTGCATGTCGAGCAGTCGGAAGCGCAGGAGCGCTTCGGGTTCAAGGAGACCCTTTTCTTCGCCTATTGGCGTTCGCCCGAGCAGTTCAGGCAATGGACGGACCAGGCTGCGGTTCGGGCATTGTTTGGGCAGCCGCTCACCGGGTTGGTCGGCCTGTGGAGCGAGACCAGCTGCGCGGCCACCGAACTGATCGATCCCAATTATTCCATGGATGGCGTTCGCTGGGGCTTCAGCCGCTACGTCCCACGCAAGCTCGAAAAAGAACATTTCTATTACGGCTCGATGCGTCGGCGAATGGCGGGTCGCGCGCGCCTGCCGGGCGCTTCCGCCGGCGCCGGCTTCGCGGTGACGCGGAACGGCAGTGTGATAGAAGGGGTCTCGAAAGACCATAGCTGCACGATCCGCAGCGTTGTTGGTTTGTCGCTATGCAGCCCGGCCCAACGGCGTGATTTCATCGACGGCGTGTACCCTGCCTATGCGCGCGCGGCCGACTATCTGGCGCGGAGCCGTGCCGAGTCCGGCTGCTTTTCGGCGCGCCTTTGCACCGAGGTGCACGGCGCCATCGATGCAGGGATCGATTCATCCTTCCTGGGGTATTTCGCGTCGCTCGATGCGCTTGAAGCCTGGGTCCACAACCATCCGACCCATGACGATATCATCGCCAGTGCTCTGAGCGTCCTCCAGCGTCATCAGTTCCAGATGCCGATCAATCTCGGGCACGAGGTGTTGGTCAGTCGGCCTGGTGGCCTTCATCTGGTCTACAACAACTGCCACGCCGAGACGGGGCTGCTGCCCCTCCTGAACGAAACCAGCGGAACGTAAAGTTCCGGCGGCTAGGGGTGCACACCAATTGCGGTCAGCGCCACGAGAAACAAGCATGTCCGCTATTCCCGGCCACGGCACGCCACCGTGAGCCGGAAAACAGGAAAAGGGGGAAATGGGACATGCGCAATTTCGGGATATCGACCACCCTAGCTGTCGTGACCGCCGTCCTCGGCTCTGGAGCGGCACGGGCACAGGATAGCGCAGCTTCCACCTCGCCCGAGACGGGCCTGGGCGACATCGTGGTTACCGCGCGCAAGACCGCGGAACGGCTGCAGGATGTTCCGCTGGCTGTTTCCGCCTTTTCCGGAGACGCGCTCGAACGGCGCGGAGCGGGGAATATCGGCGACGTCGCGGCGCTCGTGCCCAATGTCACCATTTCGACGGCGGCGCCTGTCGCGGGTGCGACGACGGCGGCAGTCTTCTTCATTCGCGGTGTGGGCCAGACCGACTTCGCGCCGACCACCGATCCCGGTGTCGGCCTGTATGTCGATGGCGTCTATATATCGCGGTCGGTCGGCAGCGTGCTCGATCTGATGGACCTTGACCGCATCGAGGTACTGCGCGGGCCGCAGGGAACATTGTTCGGCAAGAACACCATCGGCGGAGCGATCAACGTCGTTTCGCGGGAGCCGTCGCGCGATCTGTCCGGGCGCGTGCAACTGGAGACCGGCAGCTTCGATCGCTTCAACGCCTTGGGGCAGCTCTCCGGCGGCGTGAGCGATACGCTGCGTCTCGGCGGCGTCATCCAATATAAGAGCAGCGACGGTTATGTGACTCGCCTGGGGGACGGCAAGCGTCTCGGCGGAGACGATCGCTGGGGCGCGCGCATCCAAGCGGTATGGGAACCCGCGGACAGGTTGAAATTCCACATTATCGGCGACTACAGCAAGGTGAACGAGCTGTCCGGTCCGATCACCTTGCTTTACGTCGACGGAACAGCCCAGTTCGCAGCGCTCCGGAACATGGGGGCCGGCTGCCTCCCGTTGCCGGGGCCAGTCAGCAACCCGAACTGCTGGAACACGCAATGGGTGACTGGCGATCCTCGCACGACCTATGCTTCCAAGCCGCCGGTCTCCACGGCGGAGATTTGGGGCATATCGGGGACGGCCGAACTGACGCGCGACTGGGGCACGTTGAAGTCGATCACAAGCTATAGGGACAGCAAGGCCCATTTCACGCGCGATTCGGATGGATCCCCCCTCGCGGTCTTCGAGACCGAGGACATCATCAATCAATGGCAGTTCAGCCAGGAACTTCAATATCTGGGTTCGGCTTTCGAGGAGCGGCTCAAATGGGTGACCGGACTCTATTATTTCAAGGAAAAGGGGCAGGACATCAACAACGTGAACCAGGCCATCGTCCTGGCCCAGTCAGGCGGCTTTGTCGCCAATGAATCCTATGCCGCATATGGACAAGTGACCTGGACCATCGTTCCGCGCCTGTCGTTGACGGCAGGCCTTCGCTACACCCATGAACGCCGGGCGTTCACGCCGGACCAAATCTATCTAACCGACTTCATGGGCCTTCCGGCCGGTGCCCGCGTGCTGCCGTTCGAGGAGAACGCCATCAAGGCGAATGAATGGACGCCGCTCGCCACATTGTCCTACAAGCTCGCGGAAGACGTGATGGCGTATGCCACCTTCTCGCGGGGCTTCAAGAGCGGCGGCTTCGTCCAGCGCAATGTCCTTCCCCTGGCCGCCGCACCTTCATATGATCCGGAATTCGTGAACAACTATGAAATCGGCCTGAAGTCCAGCTGGCTCGACAATCGCCTGCGCTTCAACGCCGCCCTCTTCCGGATGGACTATAGCGATATGCAGGTGACGGTGCTGGACGGCGTCGCGCCACAGGTGCGCAATGCGGCCAGCGCGCGCATCAACGGCGCGGAGGCGGAGATTGCGTTGGCGCCGGTTCCAGGGCTGCTGATCGAGGGTTCGCTTGGTTATCTCGACGCAAAATATACCCAGATCGGACCTACGGCGATCGAGGTCAGTCTCGATAGCAAGTTTCCGTTCGTGCCGAAGTGGACGGCGTCAATCGGCGCGCAATATGCACTCGACCTGGGCATCGGCACGCTGACGACCAGAACGGATCTCGCCTATCGCAGCCGGACCTTCTTCGACGCCGCCAATGTTCCCCTTGCGAGCCAGGATGGATATGCGACTCTCAACCTGTCGGCGAGCTTTGCCACCAGCGACGGTCACTGGCAGATCACGGTCGCTGGAACGAACCTCACCGACAAGCTGTACCTTCTGTCAGCCTACCCGTCCGTGGGAACGTCGGGTTATGTCGAGGGAACCTATGCCAAGCCGGCAGAATGGTCGTTGAAGCTCGCCTATCGCTTTTGACGCTATGATGTGATCGGGGGAGCGTCGCCGGCCTGAATGTGCGGGCGCTTCACCGGTCACGCAGGTTATCCAGCACACGCGCAAGCAGACCGAGGGTGACTTCGACATGCTGCGGATCGATCCCGTCGAGGGCCGCGCGATAGGTGCGCGATGCGGTGCGGATCAGGCGATCAACGACATTGGCGCCGCTTTCTGTAAGGAAGACGTGCGTGAAGCGAGAATCGCTGACACCCAACTCACTGTAGACCCAGCCGTCGCGACGCAACTTGTCCACTACCTTGCTGATTGTCGATTGCTGCATGTTGGTGAGTTCGGTCAACTCCTTGAGGCTTGCGCCCGGTTTCCAGCGCAACGCCATCATTACCCGCCATCGTGATCGATCGGCGCCGGACGATCTCTGTGCAGCCGATATCCGCTCCGAGTACCAATGGTTGACCTGCGCTACCATGAAGAACAGGTAGGCTTGCGGATCGAAGGTGTCGCTCGCTGGGTCGCCTCGTTCAATACAGGCGTTCGGTAGGGTTTTCTCCAAATCGCTCCCGCTTTCTCACGCTCGGATTTCTGAAGAGTTGGCGTGTCGTTGCGTCTACATTGCCTGTTTTCGCAGATCGTTGGAGTGCGAGTATACCCCTATTGAGGCCCTGCCAACCGCCGCGCATACCACGCCCATTCGTTCGACCAGATCAGGTGCATGATGGGCGCTACTGTCAACAACCCCAAAGTAGAGCCCGCTGCGCGCACTCATGAAGGTGATCCAGATCCGTTGTTGCGACAGATCAGCGATCGGGCTTCGGAATTCGAGGCGGCGGGACAGATTCCCGCCGATGTGATCGATCTGCTGCGCCGGCTTGGCGTCTATCGGGCGGCGGTGGCGCGGCGATTTGGGGGGGATGAACGACCTTTCGCGGATATACTGCGTCTTGTCGAGCGGATCGCCCAGGCAGACGGCTCGGCGGGTTGGGTCGCAAGCTTCGCTCCGCAAACGGCCCTCTATCTCGCGACTCTGCC
>NZ_JAHRGM010000047.1 GCF_019097845.1 Sphingobium sp. AS12
TAGTTCGAGGATCATCATCAATTCTCCAAGTCGGATCATCGGCCCCGTCTCCGCGTCTGCAAAGGAGATGAGGACAATGTCGGCTCATCTCATTCTGCCGGGGCTAGCCCCGGCAGAATGAGATGAAAGGGCCACCAACTAGGGAATTTTCAAAGCCCACTTTTGCGGAGAATTGCACGACCGATGACAACGCTCGACTGACGGACATAGACATAGGCCAGCTTGGCCTGCTGCGTGGTGCTTATCCGTTCATCTACGGCATAATCTCTCAACATCGGTGTCACCGGCGTAGCGGGCAGTTGGGCGCGAGCACAAAGCCTGCGCTATCGTCGCCGCCAGCTGACGCTGGATTGCTGGCGGCAGGCTCGACCATATCTGGATCTTTGGCCGTCTCCGGGGAGAGCTGATGTTCACTCTGGCATTCCTCGTCCTGTGATGAACGGCGCAACGCCTCTGCCAGCGCAACGACTCGCATTAGGATGGAGCCTGAGACCAACGGCGCGGATTTCGAGTCAGGCGGAGCGGTAGCCAGATCGGTGACGGTGCGAAGGATGTTTCGCCGCCCGCCATGCGGCACCCGGATAGTCACCCAAGCCGGCCCGCGATCAGACACCAGCTTCAGAACTTCGAACCGCTCGCCGAAGAGCGGATGCTGAGGGCACGTCACCGTTACATGGCGGATCAGCCCGTCGATATCAGGGGTATCACTGGATGGTTGGCTCGGGGAAGACCCGGTTCCATTCACCAAAAGGCTGGTTGTCGGTGATGAGCGTGGAACGCCGTTCGTACCGTGCGCTGATCAACTCGAACAGGACGGACGTTTCAGCCTGATCCTTGGTCACGTAGGCGAGGTCATCGAGGATCAGCAGATGATATTTGTCGAGTTTGGCTATCGCGGCTTCGAGCGCAAGTTCACGGCGGGCAACCGGAAGTTTCTGGACCAGATCGGAGGTGCGGGTAAACAGGACGCGCCAGCCATTTTCGATCAACGCAAGGCCGATTGCGGCTGCCAGATGGGTTTTACCCCCACACGGCGGACCAAAGAAGATGAGATTGGCACCTTTTTCGAGCCAGCCATCACCAGAACACAGCGCCGTCACCCGGGCGCGGGAGATCATTGGCGCTGCATCGAAGGCGAAGCTGTCGAGAGTCTTGCCGGGTGGCAGGCGGGCTTCGCCCAGATGCCTTTCGATCCGGCGTCGGTCCCGTTCTGCGATCTCATGCTCAGCGAGCGCTGCAAGCAAACGGGCACCAGGCCAGCCTTCCTTGTCGGCCCGCGTGGTAAAGTCGGGCCAGATCAGTTTGATTGCGGGCAGACGCAGGTCGTTGAGGATGAGGCTCAGGCGCTGGGCGTCGATAGCGGGAGCGTTCCGGCTCATGCGGCTTCTCCCGCCAGGAGAACATCATAGGTGACCAGGGGGACCAGTTCCACCACCACGTCGGGAAGCGCCGCCGGATCGGGAGCGAAGCGTATCCGCAAGGCATCCATGTCGGGGAGACGGTCGGCAGCCACTTCGGCTGCCAGCAGTTCCGCGAGTTCGGCTTGCCTCGGAATCAGCAACGGAAGTCGCTAATGCATTACAGCGTCACTTTTGGCGATTATCCGATCTGTCGATCCTCCGTCCCGTTAGCAGGCCTTTGGCGCCCGTGCCTTCGAACTTGAACTCGAAGTCTCTCCAGGTTTTCCTCCAGCGTCGCGCCACGTATCTTTCTCCCGGTCTTGCTGCATCATCGAGCATGATAAGGCCTCCCGGTGCGATACGTTCGAAAAGGCGTTCCGCCATTCCTCGGGTAAAGGGATGAATTGACCAAGGCGGTCCATCTATGACAAGCAGATCAATTGTCTGTGGAAGGTCGTGCAAGGCATACCATAATCCAGGCCAGGCCTGGTCCCGAAAGTTCAGCGGAGCATGGCTGAAACTTGCCGACAGGTGGTGCTCAGCGAGCCAAATGCCCATCTGCTCAACGAACGGTTCATACTGATCGTAGCTGTATAAATGCCCGCCACCGTGAAGCGACAATGCTTTGGCGATAACCAGCGAAGTTACTCCGGAACCTAGTTCCACAACATTTTTCGGTTGTCGGACTTCAATCTCATCAACAATCCTGTGAAGAAGGTAAGTGTCTGCTTTCCAGCTGCCAAGATGAGGCAAGGCGTCCTGTTCAAGGTTTATACGCTCAAGAACAGCATTTTTTTCAGCTTTGTTTCCCCCATAAAGGCTTTTCAACAGCCAAGGCCATTGGATGAGCGCAAAGAATAGCTGGAACAGGGTTTCGCCCTTTGTGCGCGCGGTGCCTGTTTCCCGCGGCATCTTTTTGGCCAGCATGCCGGTCAGATTTTTGGTCGTCAACTTTCGTCACCTTCGTTATGGATAGCAGTCCAGTGAGCGAGGCAGCAGCCAGTTACCGAGTGTCATCTTAGGCAAACCCACCAATGTATGGCGCTCTACACAGCAAGTCGTCCGACCCTCGATGATCAGGAGCAAATCTCTTCTCCCATGCTCGTCCCTCTAGAAGCTGGACTGGCGCCCTAAAAAGCCGAGAATTGCGGCAGAAAAGGCGTCGTTTGCATCGCCTGCAACCATATGCGTGGCATCGATAATGTCGGTATATTCAGCATGCGGTGCCAGTTCGCGCAGATGTTCGACAGCGCCTTCCGAGACAAGATCACTGGATCCGCCCCTGATCAGATGCAGCGGTAGCGTCAAATTAGCGGCAGCCTTGTATAATATATTGACTTGCTGCTCCTGATGCGCGGTGTCGCAGCAATGTGCAGCCACCATATTGCGAATAAATGCTGGATCCCAGTGCCAGTAATAGCGGCCATCCTCTTTCTGCCGGAGATAGTGCCGTAGGCCATCGCCCGCTCTGCGCTTGCGACGATGTGGCATGTAGCGCGCAATGACTTGTGCAGCTTCTTCCGGAGACGAAAAGCCAGTCTCGACATGTTCTTGCATGAAGCTGACCACCCGCATCACGCCGCCCGGCTCGATACGCGGGGCTATATCTACAAGAGTGAGCGATGCGAAGCTGCCTGGGGCGAGGTCTCCTTCTGCTATCATTCCGGCAAGGCCGCCGAGGGAGGCGCCTACCAGAGCCGGTTTGCGATCCATTCCTGATGCTACCGCGACGAGATCGGCCGCAAAGTCGCGCACGTCATACGCACCTGCGCTCGACCAGTCGCTGTCGCCATGCCCACGCATGTCTATAGCGATAGCGCGAAACCCCGCCTCGACCAGATCTTGCACTACCCGCTTCCAGGCGCGGCGAGTCTGACCCGCCCCGTGGGCAAGCAAGACGGGCATCGCCCTGCATTCGCCCTTCACTTCAGCAGCCAGGCTGATACCAGCGGCTCCATCGATTTTGCAGTTCTTCCCGGTCATCCACCAGTCTCGATCCTGCAGGCCCGATTGAAGATAAACCCCTTAGTCCATTTTTGGCTCTGCCTTTGCGCCACTTCAGGACGTTGCATCCACTCACGCGCGAAGAATTGAGAGGGTCGTTCTATCGTCCTGAGTTCGTGCTTCACAGAAGCTGATTGCGCGCCTGTGCATGAAGACGAGGGTCGGTCTGTTCCTGAGCGGTCGATCGCGATCATCTATTTCCTTTCCTCAGTCGTGGGACGGTAGTCAGGTAGTTTGGGAGATCCCACGCCTTCCCGGTCAATCTTCTTGGCCGCATCGCCCACGCGTCGAACTGGTTCGCGAACGGCGCGGGCGGTTTCGGCGATTTGTTGCGCATCCCCTTCCAATTGCCTGATCCGGGGCCGTGCGTGCGAAATGGATAGGCCCAGAGACCGGGCTTTGCCTTCGGCATCATGCAAGGGCCGGCCGAGGCTGTCGTGAAGACCGCCCCGCGATGCCTCGAGCCTCAGGCGAAGCCTCTCCGCGTCGTCTCCCGCCCGAGCCATTACATTCCCTAGAGAATGGATCCTGTCTTCCTGCAGGGCCTCCCCCGCGATTTGACTGACATCGCTTTTCCAGTTCCGCGAGCGCAGCGCGAGTTGGCCAAGACGTTCCTCGATGGATCGCTGACCGGCAGGGTCCAGCTTCTTTGAGATGCTATCGGCACCTGACGATATCTTGGCGATCATCTCGCCTGGATTGAGGTCGCCGCTGAGGAGGCCGCCGGTCTTCACTGGTACAAGCGGGAATGGCTGTCCCGCTTGAACTGTAAGTGCTGGTTCACGCTTGTTGCTTCCCGCCAGGCTTATCTCTGCCGATCCATCGAAGAATGATTTATCGACCGACGCTGTCACGCCGCGATGGAGTAAGATGTCCTTGGTAAGGACGAACCGGACCACGACCGTATCCGGATTTGAAGGTTGGAGCCGGACCTGGGTTACTTTCCCAACGGGAACACCAAGAAGGTTGACGCCCGATCCGATTTGAACGCCGTCGACCGATTGTTTAAACTGCACCTCATACGTGGCCCCGTCAGCCTCACGTGACTGGATGAGCCACAGGGTGAACCCAATGACGGCGGTTATGAGCAGGCCGACAACAAGGCTCACCTTCAACCAGTTCGAACGCGTTTCCATGTGACCTAGAAATCCTGGAGCCGGTAGCGCGACAAATGAGCTTTTAATTTTCGCGAGATTTGGAACGTGATCACCGCCGCTTCACTCGTTCGCCAATTGCCAGGGCAATGGAAAGCACCGCCAGCAGCCCGGCGATGATCGGTTCCGAGGCGAAAAGGATTGCAGCACATATTCCCAATGCTGCGGGGTAGAGCTGGGGAGTGGCTCTGCTGTTGCGCTCATCGCCGCGCAATCGTTCAAGATCCCTGGGTGCGATACTGACGGTGATCGATCCGGTACGCGCAACTCTCTCGATCTGTCCCACCAGGCTCGGCGTTGACAAGGCGGCTCTTCCAAGCGCTGCAAACAGCTTGCCCGCTTCGCCACGCAATCGCGCCGGACTCGTTCGCTCGCGCATCAGTTCCTTTGCCAACGGAGCCAGTTCTCGAGTGATGTCGAATGTCGGATCGATGCGCCGGACAAATCCCTCTGCCGTGAGCAGCGTCCGGAGCACCAGTGCCAGATCGGGCGGGAGCGCGAGATGAAAGTCGCGCAGTATCGCAAAGACGATTTGGAAAATGTCGGTAAGGTCAATTTGCTCGAGCAGGACATTGCTGAAACGGTTGATCAGTTCGGCCAGGGCCTCTTCCAGCCTGACACGGTCAACATCAGGGTCGCCCGCCCAAAGCAGCAGAATATCGACGACCCCGCCTGTGTCCTCCGCCGCGATCGCCAGGCCAAGCCGTACCAATTCTTCCCGGCGTCGTGGCAGAAGCGTCCCCACCGCTCCGAAGTCGATAAGCCCCAGCGTTCCGTCCTCCAGGAAAAAGACGTTGCCGGGGTGGGGATCGGCGTGGAAATGACCATTGATGACGATCATGTGGAGGATCGCCTGCGCATAGGTGCTGGCGAGGCTAATGAGATCAAGGTCGCTTTGCCGCGCCGCCTCCAGATTGCTTGCCGGAACGCCTCGAAACCGCTCCTGTATGTTGACACGCCTGCCGGACAACTCCCAGTCAAAGCGAGCCGTTCGCACGCCGAAAGCTTTGAGATACTCTCCGATCGTATCGCTGGCGCGAGCTTCCGCGCCAAGGTCCATTTCCCGATCGATACTTTCAGCGAAGTGGCGCAGCAGTTCGTCCGGCTTTAGTCGCGCGATCTCGGGGATGCGGCGCTCTGCGATCCGGGCGACGCGGCGCAGCAGCCGAAGGTCGGCGTCGACAATCCGCTCGATCCCGGGACGACGGACCTTGACGATAACGTCCCGGCCGTCGAGCAGCGTTGCTGCATGGACCTGAGCGATCGAGCCGGCCGCAATCGCTTCGTCTTCAAAGGAGGCGAAATAGCTTTCCACAGTTCCGCCGATCGCCTCTTCGATAAGTGGTCGCACGGTGGCGAACGGCAGCGGCGGAACCCGGTCCTGAAGTTTCGAAAGCGCATCGATCCAATCGGGCTCCAGCAGATCACTTCGCATTGCAAGAATCTGCCCGAACTTGACCGCTGCAGGACCGATATCTTGCAGCAGCGCAACGACTGCTTCTGGTCGAGCGCTATCAAATGGTTCCTCACCACCCAGTCTGAGACCTAGCCGGGAGGCCATTCCCTTGAGGCCGTGTCGCCCGAACAGAAGCAGGATTTGTGCGAACCGCTCCCGCTCCTTCAATGCGACCGCTTCAGGCCCGTCCATCAAATGAGGATCAGCCATCATTATGTGCCTTGAGCGTGGGGACGCGACCTCGGCGGAAGCCAGCTTGCGTTTCGAGTTGATCCACGACCTTGTCGAGGTGAAGGATCGCCCTATCCAATGCTTCCAGTTCTTCCGCGGTCAAGCTGCCGAAGGTCTTCGCCACAATGCCATCGTAGAGTGGCAGGGCCTGCTCCAGCATCGCCCTGCCTGCGTCCGTGATTTCCACGAGCTTTACACGACGGTCCTCTTCAACGGGCGAGCGCGTGACCAGATCATTCTGCTCCAACCAGTCAATCGCCTGGGTTACCGTGCGCGGGGCCTGATCGAAGAAGCTTGCAATATCGGTTGAGCGGCTGGGTTGCTCGGCGAGATATACCAGCAGCTTAAGACGGGCCATCGATGCACCTTGGGACGCAAGGTGCGTGTCGATCAGCCGCCGCATTCTGTACCAGGTCCAGCCAAAGGCCGTCGCGAGTGCGCGCAAATGAACTTCCTGAGGTTCCATATGTTATGTCCTTGCTCAATCTTCGATGGCATGGCAAGGGGAGAGGATAAAGTTATGACTGCGACGAAGCTGGCACCTCTTGGCCCATGGCGTGCCATTGCTCGATCATCATCGTGAGACCCCAATGCTTGACCATGCCCAGGCCTGAAGCGCCCCGGGTTTTCAGGAGGCAGTTTTCATTTGGCTATGCAGCCATATCGAGGTTCTCGAGGGCTGCATAGTAATTGTCTTCGGCCTCAGCGGGCGGGATGTGCCCGATAGGGCCGAAGA
>NZ_JAHRGM010000048.1 GCF_019097845.1 Sphingobium sp. AS12
AAACGGACGGACCCGCTCCCACTGCTCGTCGCTTAATCCGTGTCGATCCAAGATGGCGCTCCCTTCGCCAGTCTTGAATCCGATCTGCGCGGAAAAGGGAATCCCCTAATTGTCCACAGGCCTTAGTTACAGGCTCATCATCGGCATCCTGCTCAACCAGCTTGCCGCGCACGGCAAGATCCAGAACAAACTGACGTAATCGGTTGATGGCATCCGGCGCGTCCGCGATCCGCGCATAGTGCTCCAGCATTAGCACAGTGTTCATCGCGCCAACGCCTCGGCCAGAATGGTTTGCAACTGCGCACGCAGGTCTGCCGCTCGGACCTCGGCAGCGTTCAGATTGGCCAGCAGTTCCGCCGGGTCGCCATGGTCAGCATCGACGCTGTGCGGGTTCTTGAAGTCCAGGTTATATCCCCGTGCCTTCACGTCTTCGAGGCTAACCTTCCACGATTGCGGGCCTTCCTCGCGACCCTTCCGATCAGGGCCGCCCCACCATTCCACGCAGGGCGCGAAATGCTCCTGCCGGATCGGCCTAGTCATCGAATAAGCCTTCTGGCCCAAGGGCACTTGGTGTTCGTAAAACCAGACGTCCTTGGTAGGCTCGCCTTTCTCAAAAAACAGCAGGTTGGTGCCGATAGAAGCGTAGGGTTTGAACACGCTATTGGGCAGACGAACGATGGTGTGGAGGTTACACTCTTCCAACAGCGCCTCTTTTAGCCGGGTCTTCACGCCTTCGCCAAACAGGCTGCCGTCTGGCAACACGATGGCCGCAACGCCACCCTTACGCAGAAGGCGGATAAACAGGGCTAGGAACAGGTCGGCGGTTTCACGAGTGCGGAAATGCTGGGGGAAGTTGCTTTCAATCCCATCCTCTTCCTTGCCGCCGAACGGCGGGTTGGTGAGGATCACATCGACACGATCCTTCTGCTCCCAAGAGATATAGGGCCGGGCCAGCGTATTATCATGGCGCACAAAACTGGGGTCTTCCACGCCGTGCAGCAGCATGTTGGTGACGCAGAGCATGTGCGGCAGCGGTTTCTTTTCCACGGCGCGCAATGATGCCTGCATCAACGCTTCATCCTCGGGTCGCTTCACATAGCGGTCGCGCATATGCTTCATGGCGCAAGTGAGGAAACCGCCGGTGCCGCACGATGGATCAAAGATGATCTCGCCCGGCTTGGGGTCGATGCGGTCAACCATGAAGGCAGTGACGGCGCGGGGGGTGTAGTATTCCCCGGCGTTGCCAGCGGACTGCAGGTCGTTGAGAAGTGTTTCGTAAACGTCGCCGAAGTGCTGGCGCTCGGAGAGGTTGTTGAAGTCGATGTCGTTGATCTTGTTGACCACCTGCCGCAGCAACTGGCCGGATTTCATGTAATTATAGGCATCTTCGAACACGTCACGCACGACACGGCGGCGGTCGCTGGGCTGGCCAGTGGGCTTCAGGCCCTTCATCGCCGGGAACAGCTCTTCGTTGATGAAAGTGAGCAACGCCTCTCCGGTCAGACCTTCGGGGTCGGCGGCCCAGCTACGCCACTGGAATTGGTCGGGCACGGGTGACTGATAGCCATCGCGCATCAATTCCAATTCTTGGTCCTGATCATCGATGATTTTCAGGAAAAATAGCCAGCAAAGTTGGCTGATACGCTGGGCATCACCATCAACGCCGCTGTCTTTGCGCATGATGTCCTGAATGGATTTGACGAGTGTGCGGACCGACATTGATTAAGCAACTTCCTGATATAATTCATTTTGTAAGTCGTGGACGGCATTTTCGAAGCCCACCTTCCCGCCGAAGGCTTTGATGAGCTGCACGGGCGTCCCCAGCGTATTCAAAGGCGGGATGCGCAGCACGTTGGTATCGTCGAGATTGAGCATTCCCTCGTCGGCATATTTGGTCAGCAGAGCGTCAAGCACCGCTCGGGCCTGATCCCCATACTTGCCGAAAACATCGCGCTTTTGGACATTGTCGGCGCGTTCGCGGCGGGTCAGCGGCTTACGATCAAACGCGATATGGCAAATGAGATCGAACGGATCGAGGTCTTTTCCAAGCTCCTCCGCGATCACGTCCAAGGCCAAACCCTCCGCGCTCAATTCATCGAGCAAAGCCTGTTTGCGCTCGGCGCAATTCCAGCGGTTGAGGAAATCATCCAAACTCGCGAAATGCTTGCGCAGCGCATTCTTCGTGAAATCACGCAGGCTTTCGGTAACAAGCCTGCCGCTCTCATCGAGATATTCCACGCGCTCTGCCACGATGACCACGGGCACGCCATCGACATAGATTTTGGCCTTTTTACCGCCGCCCCCGGTGATGTCGATGTCTTTGCCATCATCGACCACGGTTTCGCCTTCGCCGGGCTTCTCGCTTTCGTCGCCATCATCGGCCGGGGTGGTATCGCCATCGTCCGGCGGTGTTACCGGATCATCCGCGCCGGGTTCGTAAATCTGAACAGGTTCGCCGTCGAAATCGGGGTCCGCAAAGTGATTGGTGGCCCCACGAAAATCCATGAGGGTGAAGAAGTATTTGCGAGTATCCTCATGGACCCGTGTGCCGCGCCCGACGATCTGCTTGAACTCGGTCATCGAACCAACATCGCGGTCCAGCACGATCAGGCGGCACGTCTGCGCATCAACGCCGGTCGATAGCAGCCGGGACGTGGTGACGAGCACGGGATAACGGCTTTCCGGATCAATGAAGTTGCCAAGCTGCGCCTGTCCTTCCGGATCATTGCCAGTGATGCGCATGACGTAGCGCGAACTCTCGGCAAACAGGTCGGCATTCTCGTTGATGAGGGCCTGCCGCATCCGGGCCGCGTGCTCCTGATCTACACAGAACACGATAGTCTTCTGGTAGCGGTCGCCGCTGGCTTTGAGGAATTCCGTGACCTTTTTCGCCACCAGCTTGGTGCGATCATCGAGCACCAAGGTTCGGTCGAAATCCTTGGTATTGTAAATCCGGTCCTCGATCTCGACGCCATCGCGATCCACCTGACCCTTTTCTGGCCGATAGCCTTCAACATCGCGGTCGATGTGAACCTTGACAACTTTGTAGGGCGCAAGGAACCCATCGCGGATGCCCTGCTTCAGCGTGTAGCTGTAGGCGGGCTTCCCGAAATAATCGATGTTGGAGGCGTATGTTGTCTCTTTCGGCGTGGCGGTCAGGCCGATTTGCGTGGCATCGGTGAAATGCTCAAGGATTTCACGCCACGCGCTATCGTCGGCGGCGCTGCCACGGTGGCATTCATCAATCACAATGAGGTCGAAGAAACCGGGAGAGAATTCCTTGAACAGTTTCTGGCGCTCTTCCGGGCCAGTGATCGCTTGATAAAGCCCGAGATAAATCTCGTAGGCGGTGTCCACCCGCCGCTTTTTATCCATGGCAATTGTCAAGTCGATCTTGCTGCCATCATCCCGCTCGATGGTTTTCGCGTTGGCGGACAGCTTCGCCATGGCAGGGCCGAACGGGCGAAAATCATTGACCATGGTCTGATCGACGAGAATATTGCGATCAGCGAGGAACAGGACGCGCTTTTTGTGCCCGCCCTTCCACAAACGCCAGATGATCTGGAACGCCGTATAGGTCTTGCCAGTGCCGGTCGCCATGACCAGCAAAACACGGTTCCGCCCTTTGGCGATGGCCTCCATCGCTGCGTTGACCGCGTTGACCTGATAATATCGAGGCTGCTTCCCGCTGCCATCGTCGTAATAATCTTCAAGAACGATCTCTTCGCCCTTGGTCGTCAGCCCCTTCCACGCCGCATATCGCTGCCAAAGCTCATCGGGCGAGGGAAACGCTTCCAAGCTAAGCGTGGCTTCGACGGCATCGCTGGTACCTGTGCGGTCATGAAAAACGAAGCCGTCGCCATTTGACGCGAAAACGAAGGGAATATCGAGCGTTTCGGCATATTCCAGCGCCTGCTGTATCCCGGCCCCGATGCTTTGTGAATTTTCCTTGGCTTCGATCAGCGCCAGAGGAATGTTCGGTTTGTAATAAAGGACGTAGTCCGCGCGCTTGGCTTTTCCCCGGCTGACCATCTTGCCGCGCACAATTATGCGCCCCTTGGTAAAACTGACCTCTTCTCTGATCTGGGTCATTTCATCCCAGCCAGCATTCTTCACCGCAGGGGTAATGAATTTGGTGCAGATGTCGCGCTCGCTCAGAGGTTTCTTGTCGATCATTCCCACCCGCCCTTCGCTTGATGCGTAAGGGCTGATCGCTTTCAAAACCAGCCTGAGTGTTGGCAGTCAGCTAAAAAATGGGGAAATTACCAGACAGTCGCGGCAAAAATGATCAGTTTCGACGCCGAGGATCGCATCGCCATATCTGCCGGTCGTTTGGCCGTGGGTTGAACAAGGCTCATCAAGCCAGGATCAATTGATGGCGTCGCGCGCGATCTTCGCAGTATGCTGGCGTGGATGAAGTAAAATCTCGGGCGGCCACGGCTTATCCGTTTTCACGATGACATGGGCTTCGGCGCGGTTGAGCTTGATGAGCAGGCGAAGTTGCCGGACATGCTGTTCCGATAAATCGAGAAGCTGATACCGCCACATCGTCAATATTCCTCCGCCAACATGATCGTCATGACTCGCTTCGTGGTCGCTGGATCAGCCGGGTCTGGGTCAGCGCCGCTCCGATCGCGGGGGTGATAATCGATCTTCCAGATAATCCGGTGATCCTCCACCGCGACCACCGCGCAATCATGCTCGCCGTGGGGATCGTTGTCCGAGGTGAAGGCGGCAAACAGCCGCACGGCTCTGATAACAGCATCTTTCGTCGCAATGGGCAGGGCGGCAACACCGGCGGACAGGAATATCCAGCCGTCCTCGCCGGTGCCGCGCAGCCGGTCATTGAGGCGGGCGATGGTCGCCCGCCTCGTTTGCTCCAGCATTACGCCTTTGCCTTCTTCGCCTTCGGCTTGAAATTCGCCTTGCGCTCCGCGATGGCTGCGGTGAGCTGCGGGTCCAGTTCGCCCGCGTTGATCGCCTCAATGATCGAGCCGATGATGACCGGCACCTCGTTGATGTCCTGGACGGATACCGCGTTCATGCCCTTGGCGAACTCCAGCGGTTTGCTGCCATAGCGAAGCTGGAAGAACATTTTGCCTCCGACATCGGTGAACCAGCCCTTGCGGACATGGCGCGCGGCCTCGACACGGACCTTTTCGCCTGCTTCGTTGGTGCGCGTGACCTTTTTGGTAGCCTGAAACGCCGTTCCGGCGATTTCCGCCTCCGCCAACGCCTTCTGTTCTGCGAGATAGCGAAGCAGCTTCGCACGGAAGCCATGTTCGGACGCGCCGACATTTGCCGGGGCGGCAGCGGTAAGCTTGAGGGACTTGAGGATCGACATGAGCATCTCCTTGCTGTTTCGGACAAGCGAGCCGTAATGTCGTCATTCGTGAGAGCGACCGAAGATTGGCGTTGAACGCCAGAAAAATACCCAAAAATAATTCCGTCGCCATCACCACGGTTTTTGGGCCGTTTGGGATGGGACGGAATATCATTCGTTCCATATGTCTGTGTTTCTTCGTGTCGCTGTTCATCTTGGTTCGTCGTCTGCTTCGTCTCTGTCTGTGATCTTCTATATCATCTGGTGATAGTATTCACTGCGGCCCAAGATCGATGGTCCGCGTTCTGGATGATATATCGATAAACCGTAGGGCCTCGCGTGGCGGCAGCCCCCGACAATTATCGAGAGGACGAAATCTCCGCATGGCGGGGTAGCAGGAGACGATCACTCGTCTGCGGCCTAAGTTCCTTGGTGATGTAATCCGCGACACCTTCGGCGCAATGGACCACCTGAATGTCGAGATTGCCGCCTTTGACCAGCGTTTCCCATATGCCATCGGCGATCAAACAGAAGCGTAGCTTTTGGATATCGCTCATCCTGAATAGCGCGTGGATGTGGATGTTGGTGTCGGGCTTCTCGACGGTGGCGATGTAACTGGATCGCTTATCAGGGCGGCGGAGGAAAGCGCGACCGATAAGCTTGCGATCGATATAGCCGTGAAACTTTTCAAACGTCCTTTGCGCCTCGTCTATGTTGATACCACGGTTGAAAACGAAGGTGACGAACAGGTCGGGTTTGAACTCGGTCATCCAGCGGATACATTCGGCTCTGTATTTCTCGCCCGTCCTTACGGGCAATGTCGCGTGTGCCATCTGGCTCTCCCATCTGGCCGACGTTCGTTAAGGCCTGTGGACAATTAGGGGATTCCCTTTTCCGCGCAGATCGGATTCAAGACTGGCGAAGGGAGCGCCATCTTGGATCGACACGGATTAAGCGACGAGCAGTGGGAGCGGGTCCGTCCGTTTC
>NZ_JAHRGM010000049.1 GCF_019097845.1 Sphingobium sp. AS12
GGTCCGAGCCTGGGGATGTATCTGCACCATTACGAAACCTCATCTACAAGAGCAGCAAAGCGCCATGCGTGATCCGCAATAGCGCTGCTTACCATGTCCCAATGATGTGTCGCAACCAGACAGCTAGTTGCCTAACGTTGACCGCCTTCCGCTCCTTTAACGTCGAAATAGGGCTTCAGCAGATTGATAGTAATTTGCGTCCGGCGCACGATTCCTTTTTCGTTGAGGTGATATTGCGTGTCGTGCAATTCCTCGAGAGGTACCATCGTATCGCTAGGCTTACCTACCATTTCCACCCCGTTTGCTTCGTAGAAATCGCGGATCTGAGCGAACGCCGGATCGCGATCATAGGATTCGAAGCGAAGCGTGTTCGGCCAAAGTGCCAGTACGCGAACATCGTGCTCGTTGGCCCAGGAAATGAATTCGGCAATTGCGCGCATATCGCGACTGGATCTATCCACCCGTATCGTTAGCGGCTGATATAGTTTCATTCGCTCGCGCTGACTATCGCCGATATTCTTGAAGTTGATAACGGTAAAGCGCGGGTCCCCACTGGGTGTCAGTCGGTTGCGCGCGTTCGGCAGCTTCTCCTCAACGGTTTTATCCGTTGTGGTGAACATGCGCAGTGGATCCGAACCAAGCACATAGGCCATCTGGCGTGTGAGCGACAATTGGTCAAAATAATCTTTACCGCAGCCGGTAACATAGTCGATTTCCGGTTCGGTCGGCTTATCATGCCAGAAAAGATCGTATTCGAGCACCAGCGCGGCGGTATCGCCAGGCTTCAACAGTTTGCGCGCATTCCACAGCATCACATCAGGGCCGAGTGCAGCAAAGGTGCCAAAGTTCGCCGCGCGTACGCTCACAGCATCACCGACGGCACCGGTATTGATGCCCTTATGGACTGCCGAGCCACCGACAAAGAGGATCTTAGGCGAGCTTTGAGCTGTCGCGGCCTCCATCTTGCTATACACACCCACACAGCGGCTCAAGGTTTCCTTGGTCATCGTTCCAAGTTGCCACCGAAAGACAATCACAGACGCCATGATCAGGACAATAAACGTCCCGAGCAGAGCGAGGAGAAAGCGGACAAAAGGATAAGCGGGAAGTCTTGTCACGATCACCTAGAACTGGAAATAAAGGAATTCGGAAGGCGCTGCCGAATTGATCGACCGCACGACGAGAAAGAGACCAATTCCGAGCAGAATGCCGCTCCACAGTCCCGGGCGCCACTCAAGCCGATTGCGAGATCGACCGTCGAGCAACACTGCGCGGGTGTTGAGCACGGGGCGGTACCTGCGTAAAATGCGGATCGAATTTGGTGCGCCGAACGCTAGCACCATCCCGAGCAACAGCACACTGCAATTCATATAGAATTGCGCACGTTGGTTGGCGGCAACCATCTCGATACCCCATGCACGTGGATCCATGCCCAGCGGCCCAAGGATCGTGCCAAGCTCTAGCGGCGCGGAAAGACCGTTCAATCCGAGCATAGCTGCATATATCGAACTCACTGCCTGCATGTCGGTGGCGCGAAACGGCACCCATGCGATCACGACAGCCAAAAAGGTGATCGTCATAGCAAGAATCGGTGGCATCTTGATCTTGTTGCCGAGCTGGTAGTTCCAAAAGTGATTGATCATCAGATACAGGCCATGCAGGAACCCCCACAGGATGAATGGCCATCCAGCGCCATGCCATGCTCCGCCGATGACCATCGTCGCCATTAAATTCATATGGCGGCGAGCTGGCCCCTTACGATTTCCACCAAGCGGAATATAGATATAATCGCGTAGCAGCCGTGAGAGGGTCATGTGCCATCTGCGCCAAAAAGCGATTATATTTGTCGATCGATAGGGTGAGTTAAAATTGGCAGGAAATCTTATCCCGAACATGAGCGCCAAGCCGGTCGCCATGTCGGAATAGCCCGAAAAATCGAAGTAAATTTGAAGCGTATACGCTAGAATTCCGACCCAGGCATTGAAGAAATCTACCTCACCGCCGTCAGCCGCTGCGGCGAACATCGCATTAGCCAACATCGCGATCCGATCTGCGACCAGCACCTTTTTCACCAACCCAATTACAAGTAGGCATGAGCCCACCGCGAGCATTCTGAGCAGCCTTTGGCGCGGCATGGCCTCGGCGAACTGGGGCATCATTTCTTTGTGATGTACCACTGGCCCGGCAAGCATGTGTGGAAAGAATGACACGAAAAGGCCATAACGGACCGGCTTCGCCTCAACCGCTTTGCCCGAACAAATGTCAGCAAGATAGGCGATCTGGATGAAGGTGTAGAAGGATATGCCGATCGGCAGAACGATTTCGAGGTGCGGCAGGTCCGCCAGACCCATCTCGCCAATTACTTCGATTAGGAAGTTGGTATATTTGAAATAGCCCAGAAGCAGCAGATTGGCGATGATCCCCGCTGCCGTCAACATCCGCGATCCGGTCGCCATGATGCCTCTTCCGATCAAGAAGTTGAACACCACCGAAACTATAAAGACCAAGGCGTAAGGCACGCTCCAATACGCGTAGAAATAAATCGAGGCCAGCAGCAAGGCCAGAAAAGCGTAGTTGCGTATGCCAAGAACACGTAATCCGTGAAAGGCTATGAGGGCTACTGGAAGGAAGAGAAACAGGAACTCATTAGAGTTGAAGAGCATTTAATGTAACCTCAGATCCTGCCGGCGAGTCGTCGGTTGACCACGTTCATATATTCCGCGCTTGACTCTGTCAGCCCCAACTGGGCTATCGCCCCCGAAAATGACTTGCGGGTTCTTGCAGAGTTTCGGCAGTTGGACAACTCCATAATTTCGCAATTGCGAGCTGGATATCCGCAAATACCTCAGATTTCTTGAAATTTCGAACGCCAAGTAATTGAAATTGTTACATGGGATTTTGCTGGCTTTAGGGTTATTGCGGGTGTCCAGCTTGATCCCGACATGAGACAACTGGCCTGCTGCCGGTTTGGTGGACACCAAGATAAGGTGTTTATCAGACTTGAGGACATGAATGGAGCGAAGGAAGTTTAGAGCGTTTTTCGACCATTATGAATCGCAGAGGGGTTCCCACGGAGCGAGATTTCCGATTCAGAATCCGTGCTGGAGAGGGAGGTCGGCATGGATGGGTCAAGCTTTATCAATGGATTTGCGCAGGCGGCTGCTGACTGCGATTGATGACGGGATGAGTTGCCGCGCTGCGGCGGCTCGCTTTGGGGTCGCGCCCTCGACAGCGATCCGCTGGCACGATCAGCGGCGCACGACCGGCACCTTTGCTCCCAAGCCTCAGGGTGGCGATACGCGATCGCGCCGGATCGAGGAGCGTCGAGCGGAGATCCTCGCCGTGTTGGAGGCGCGCAAGGACATCTCGCTTGAAGAACTGCGCCTGGCATTGATGGATCTGGACCTGCACGTCTCGGTTGCCGGGCTTGACCGCTTCTTCATTCGTCACGGTATGACGCGCAAAAAAAGGCTCTCCTGAGCTTGTCGAAGGGACTGGCCATGCGATCGAGCAGGACCGCCCCGATGTCCTGAACCAACGACATGACTGGTTCGATGGCCAACTCGATCTTGACCCCGAACGGCTCGTGTTCCATCGACGAGACTTGGACCGCGACCAACATGACCCGCAGCCATGGCCGCTGCGCCAGGGGCGAGCGCCTGTGGATGGGCTTCCCGCACGGCCACCGCAAGACGACCACGCTGGTTGCCGGGTTGCGCATGACCGGAATGGTCGCGCCAATGGTGCTGGACGGCCCGATCAACGGCGACTGGTTCGAAGCCTATGTCACCCATGGTCTCGTGCCCGAACTGCGGCCCGGCGACGTCGTCATCATGGACAACCTGTCGAGCCACAAGCGCGCATCGGTGCGCGAGCGGATCGAAGCGGCAGGCGCAACCTTGTGCTTCCTCCCGCTCTACAGCCCAGACTTCGATCCTATCGAGAAGGCCTTCTCCGTAAGACCGTCGTCTAATGGCGGGATTTGCAAGCGCCTTTTTGATGCGGGAGGTGGTTTGCCGGGAGCATGGTCGTCTATGCGCGAGCCCGTCGGCGTCATTGGCGTCGGTTTTGTTGGCTGCCATGTCGAGCGCAGCCTTGGCGTGGCGGGCGTCAATACAGATTGCCGGTATCCCTTCCGCTGTGAGAGCATGAAAAAACCAGACTGAAAGAGGCCCGGTCTCGAAGACGACCCGCTCGGCTGTAGGGGCATGCTTGCGGATCAACGCTGAAAGAAGCTGCGGATCCGAGGCGCATTTCCCGCGCCAAATACGCTTGCCATCGCGCCGAATGGCTACTGCGGTCTCTTTCAACGACACATCCAGCCCGATATACTCACCCATGGTTGTTCTCCCTGATGCTGGGCCCGGTCACCAATCGAGAGCCCGTCCTTCATCATAGCCGGGAACAACCACCCTCTTGGGCTGAAATCCTGCCGAATGGGTGACCGCTCCCGCGATTACCCCATGTATGTCCGTTTCGTGAAAGATGTTGGTTCGCCCTACACTGGTGCTCTGAGGGTTGCTCGGGTGGGCCGAGCCTATCCTCACACGAGGAGGACGAACCGTGGAACATCCTACAAAAGTTTTCATCGGAATCGATGTTGCAAAGGCGCGCAATGCCATTTCGTCCTCTGATCCTTGGGCGCCGACGGCCGGGTGCCTCGCCTGGCCCAGCGGCGAGTGATCTTGTTCTTCTGCCCGATGCGAGCCTCATCCTGGAACCAAATTTCTATGGGCGTGCCGCGCGG
>NZ_JAHRGM010000050.1:0-2926 GCF_019097845.1 Sphingobium sp. AS12
TCCGATATATGCGCGTGCTTCAATGCCTGGCGACGCCCTACTCTTCCAGTGCTTGAGCAATAGTACCATCGGCGCAGTCAGGTTTCACGGCCGAGTTCGGGATGGGATCGGGTGGGTCACAGACGCTATGGTCACCAAGCAATGAAGCAGGCGCATATAAGGGGGTTTTAATCGATACCGTGCACGTTTTGGTAAGTGTATATCTGGGCTGGCTTAACAACCGACCATGTTCTGACGTTTCTGTTTCCAGAGCTGTCATTGATGGTGGGACTCTGCGGTTCACAAGTGAACCGTTTAAGCGCGAATAGGACAATTAGTATCGGTTAGCTCCATGCGTTACCGCACTTCCACATCCGATCTATCAAGGTCGTGGTCTTCGACCGTCCTATGAAATCTTATCTTGAGGGAGGCTTCCCGCTTAGATGCTTTCAGCGGTTATCCCGTCCATACATAGCTACCCTGCTGCGCCACTGGCGTGACGACAGGTACACCAGAGGTATGTTCAACCCGGTCCTCTCGTACTAGGGTCAACTCCTCTCAAATTTCGACGCCCACGGCAGATAGGGACCAAACTGTCTCGCGACGTTCTGAACCCAGCTCACGTACCACTTTAATTGGCGAACAGCCAAACCCTTGGGACCTGCTCCAGCCCCAGGATGTGATGAGCCGACATCGAGGTGCCAAACGATTCCGTCGATATGAGCTCTTGGGAATCATCAGCCTGTTATCCCCGGCGTACCTTTTATCCGTTGAGCGATGGCCCTTCCACGAGGGACCACCGGATCACTATGACCGACTTTCGTCTCTGCTCGACTTGTCAGTCTCGCAGTCAGGCGGGCTTATGCCATTGCACTCTAACAGACGGTTTCCAACCGTCCTGAGCCCACCATCGCGCGCCTCCGTTACTCTTTAGGAGGCGACCGCCCCAGTCAAACTACCCACCACAGAGGGTCCCTGCACCGGATAACGGTGCGAGGTTAGACATCAGAAAACAGCAGGGTGGTATTTCACCTATGGCTCCACATCAACTGGCGTCGATGCTTCAAAGCCTCCCACCTATGCTACACAGCTCTTTCCTAATGCCACTCTGAAGTTGCAGTAAAGGTGCACGGGGTCTTTCCGTCTAACCGCGGGTACTCCGCATCTTCACGGAGAATTCAATTTCGCTGAGCATATCCTGGAGACAGTGGGGAAGTCGTTACGCCATTCGTGCAGGTCGGAACTTACCCGACAAGGAATTTCGCTACCTTAGGACCGTTATAGTTACGGCCGCCGTTTACCTGGGCTTCAATTCAGTGCTTGCACACCTCCTCTTAACCTTCAGGCACCGGGCAGGCGTCAGGCCCTATACGTCGTCTTGAAGCCGACTTAGCAGAGCCCTGTGTTTTTGCTAAACAGTCGCTACCCCCTGGCCTGTGCCCCCCATCAGTGCTTGCGCATAGATGGGGCCTCCTTCTTCCGAAGGTACGGAGGCAATTTGCCGAGTTCCTTCAGGATACTTCTCTCAAACGCCTTGGTATACTCTACCATTCCACCTGTGTCGGTTTAGGGTACGGTCTATACGGAGGGGCTATTTCCTGGGACGATTTCACAGCCTGGAGCAATCCAATAAGCCCAGACCATTTACACCATCCGTCACACACCTCCAGGCCCACGAATATTAACGTGGTTCCCATCGACTACCCCCTTCGGGCTCGTCTTAGGGGCCGGCTTACCCTGCTCAGATTAGCTTTAAGCAGGAACCCTTGGAATTTCGGCGACAGTGCATCTCACACTGTTAATCGCTACTCATGTCTGCATTCGCACTTCCGATACCTCCACGACCCATTACCAGATCGCTTCAACGGCCTACGGAACGCTCCGCTACCGCTCAGTCAAAAGACTGAACCCTAAGCTTCGGTGCATCACTTTAGCCCCGTTACATCTTCGCCGCAGGATCTCTTGTTTAGACCAGTGAGCTGTTACGCTTTCTTTAAAGGATGGCTGCTTCTAAGCCAACCTCCTGGTTGTTTTGGAAATCCCACATGCTTTCCCACTTAGTGATGACTTGGGGACCTTAGCTGTAGGTTAGGGCTGTTTCCCTTTTGACGACGGACCTTAGCACCCGCCGTCTGTCTGCCGAACTAGACTCGTTGGTATTCGGAGTTTGGTTAGTGTTGGTAGATCTCGCGACCCCCGCAACCATCCAGTGCTCTACCCCCAACGGCAATCATTCGACGCTCTACCTCAATAGATTTCGCGGAGAACCAGCTATTTCCCGGCTTGATTGGCCTTTCACCCCTAAGCACAACTCATCCGACAATTTTTCAACATTGAACGGTTCGGCCCTCCAGTGCGTGTTACCGCACCTTCAGCCTGGTCATGCATAGATCGCCGGGTTTCGGGTCTAATGCATCAAACTCTATTCGCCCTATTCAGACTCGCTTTCGCTGCGCCTACACCTAACGGCTTAAGCTTGCTTGATACACTAAGTCACAGACCCATTATGCAAGAGGTACGCGGTCAGGTCTCAAGGACCCTCCCACTGCTTGTAGGCATCCGGTTTCAGGTACTGTTTCACTCCCCTCATCGGGGTGCTTTTCACCTTTCCCTCACGGTACTGGTTCACTATCGGTCATGTACGAGTATTTAGGCTTGGAGGGTGGTCCCCCCATGTTCAGACAGAGTTTCACGTGCTCCGCCCTACTCGAGTCCTGGATGTTCGCTTTCACATACGGGGCTGTCACCCGCTATGGCGTGCCTTTCCAGACACTTCTGTTAACTAACATCCAGGCACTGGCCTGGTCCGCGTTCGCTCGCCACTACTAACGGAATCTCGGTTGATGTCTTTTCCTCCGGGTACTGAGATGTTTCAGTTCTCCGGGTTCGCCTCACCAAAGCCTATTTTATTCAGCTTAGTGATACCTCTCCCATTTAACACGGGGCC
>NZ_JAHRGM010000051.1 GCF_019097845.1 Sphingobium sp. AS12
GACCCAGTCCCGCACGATCTGCAGCGTCACCCCGCCGATCCGCGCCGCATCGCTGCGGCTACCGCCATCATATATTTCGGCCAACGCCAGCAGCCGGCGCCCCTGGTTCGCGCTTTTTGTGCTCCGCCAGTCGCCTCAAACTCGTCGCATCAAAGTCGTTCCGTAATCCGATCGCTGCACCCATGGCCATGCCCTCCAACAGGCAACCATAGATTCATACTTTTGCCGGTTTGGGAATCCTCGGCGTGAGTCAGCATCACAGCAGGTTGGTATTATGACTATCAAAAGAAGCTGCAGGCCTATGGCCTGCGTCCTTCGATGAGCGGCAAGGGTAATTGCTACGACAACGCCTCCGTCGAGACCTTCTTCAAAAGCCTGAAGGCCGAACTGATCTGGCGGCAGAAATGGCCAACCCGGCGTCAGGCAGAGGCAGCTATCTTCCAGTACATCAATGGCTTCTACAACACCCGCAGACGTCATTCATATCTGGGAGGCATCAGCCCGCTCGCATTCGAGGCCAAGGTGGCATAAGGAGATAGGTGACCGGCGCAAAACCGGAACAAGTCCAGCGCTTGGGTCGGCTTGATCGATCCTGGACGGCCTGTTCTCCGCGTCTCCGCCACTTGCGGACGGTCTCGTCGCTGACGCCATAGCGCTTCGCCACGACACTGGCGGGTGCGGTGGAGCCGGCAACGTCTGCCCGCACAACGGGCGTGGTTCGGGCCTGAGGATGTATCTGCACCATCACGAAACCTCATCAACAAGAGCAGCAAAGCGCCATGCGTGATCCGCAATAGCGCTGCTTACCATGTCCCAATGATTTGTCGCAACCAGACAGCAGTTCAACTTGCCTTGCCGCTTGCAGTAATCATCATCCAAATGGCGCGAGTGTTAGTGGTGGCATATCGAAGCAACAGACGGCGAGGCTCCAGCATTGTCCGATAGAGCCATTCCAGACCATTGCGTTGCATCCATTCCGGTGCGCGCGACCGCAGCCCAGCAAGGAAATCGAACAGGCCTCCACAAGTCTTCACCCAGCCAACCCCCTGTAGTCTGGAGATATTTCGGTCGACGAAGAAATCCTGCCTGCCTACTCCAAGTCCGACAAAAAGTATGTCGGTGCCTGCTTTAACGATCTCCTCGCAGACCCCGGCCTCCTCTTCTAAACAGAAGTAGCCGTCACGGCCACCCGCTATGTTGAGCCCAGGGTAGAGCTTTCTAATACGTTCTAGCGCTTTGGCATTTTGCTCTGCGGTCGCACCCAGCAGGTAGATCGAATAGCCGTGCTGCTGGGCGGCCTCGGCAAGATCGTGGAACAGGTCGGTCGTCGCCGCACGATCTGGAATGATCTCTCCGGCGAAAAGTTTCGCCCCCCACATCACCGAAACACCGTCAGCCGCAATGCTGTCTGCCTGCGACATCACCGCACGCAATTCAGGGTCACTAGCCCATTGTGATATAACATTGCCATTGGCCGAGGTGTTATATGTTGGCGAAGCACCATTTTCCCTAGCCTTGCGGACATCGCTCAGCATTAGCTCAACCCATTGCTGGGTTGTCAGTGGGGCGACAGGAACGCCACCAACGATCACCGGGTTCACGGGCTCCAGCCATCCGTCAGCGATCAATGGTTTTGCCATAACATCTCCAATTGCCAGCGTCCCGTTGTGCAGGCGGTGGCGCCGACGGACAAGTGTAAATTCAGCCAAGCTAAAAAATTTCTATAGTAGATTGGGCTCTGTTAACGATAATTGCTTCAGGCGGATTTGTTGCGGACAGATGAAACCGAGCTGGAAACGCGCAAAAACCCTGGCGGATTTGAGTCATTCGTGATTCATTGATTGGGTAGCCATTGGGAGACCTGTGCGCGGGTGGGTGTAGACATGGGCATTGATTGCTGATTCTATGGGCTTTCCCAAGAGGAGAGCCGGACGTGGCGCATCGTTCGATTGGTCAAGAGCGGTTTGGTTTCGGCGGAAGGGCAAGGTCATCATCATCGCTCGACGCCCTTGTCACGCTGATCGATTGGAGCGCGGTCACGGCGCTTCTCGATCCGCTTTATCCGGCCACTAAGGGCGAACCCGCCTGGCCGCCGCTGGCAATGTTCAAAGCCCTGCTTTTGTCGATCTGGTACGACCTGTCCGACGTGAAGCTGGCCGAGGCGCTCGACGATCGAGCCTCCTTCCGCCGCTTCTGTGGGTTCTCCGCAAACGAAGGGACGCCCGAGCGCACCGCCTTCGTCAGGTATCGCCGGCTGCTGGTCGCGCAGAAGCTGGATCGGTCGCTGTTTGAAACGGTGACCGCGCAGCTGGAGACCCGCAAAAACCGATTGCTACGTGGCTGGCAGCCTGACGGGTGATGATGGCGGTGCTGGCAGATGCTGAAGGGTCAGCGTTTGGTCTGTTTTCGAAGTCATTCTGTGCGATTTCATCCAGTTCCCCGGATTGGAGACAGACTCAGCCGGTGCTTTCCCGGCGCTCATGGAAGATCAGCCTGTTGAAGTTGTAGGCGAGGTTGCAAAGGGTCAGTTTCGCTTCGGCGCGGGCCAAGCCGATGGTTCGGATGAACAGCCCGAACCTGTTCTTCTGATGGGCAAAGACGTGTTCGACATGAGCGCGGATCGAAGACTTGGCAGCGTTGGCCCGCGCGGTTGCTTTCGGCATGGGCTTGCCCTTGGGTTGCGTCTCTGGTGAATGTGGCTGGTGAACATGCCACTGGTCAGGAACGCCTCGTTCTTCTTGGATCGATAGGCGGTATCAGCCCAGACGCCTGAGGCAGTGTTGTCCTTACTGATCAGAACCGGCAGCCGTGCGCCGTCATGGGCATTGGCGGCGCTGGCATCCCAGGTCCGGATCAACCCATGGGCCTTGTCGATGCCGATATGATTTTTGTACCCGAACATCGGGATGGCCAGATCGACCGGCCTGGCCGCCTTGGGATCTGCCCCCTCCCGGACCTTGGCCTTGCTGAACTTGATCGACCAGCGCGCATCACGGTCCTTTTGCCGGGTCTTGGCCGGCTTCCAGTCCTCGGGGACCCCGCCTTCCTTGATCGCTGCTTTCTCCGCTTCGGTATTGCGCTGTTTGGGTGCCGGCACGACCGTGGCGTCGATGATTTGCCCGCCCATGGCGAGATAGCCCCGATCTTTGAGGGCAGCGTCGAAGCGAGCGAAGAGTTTATCTATGGCCTTGGCATTTATCAGGCGTTCCCGGAACAGCCACACCGTGGTCGCATCCGGCACGGTGCCATCGAGCCCAAGGCCTAGGAACCGTTGGAATGACAACCGGTCTTTGATTTGAAACTCGATGGCCTCGTCTGACAGCGAATAGAGCGCCTGTAGCACCAGAATCTTGAACATGAGCACCGGATCAAAGGGCGGTCGCCCACCCTTGCCGCGAACGCTGCGACGAAGCGCTGCCACCAGCGGACCACGGAAAACCTCGAAATCCACAACTGCCGCCAATCGCTCTAGCGGATCGCCCGCCGCGCTCAGCGCATCGTACCGGTCCGAAAGATCGAAGAAACCAGGCTGATTTGCCGTCATCGCCTCCAACGCATCGTCGACGAAGTGAATCAAATCTGCCCATCAAACGCCAGAGTTTTTCGAGGTGTCCATCTTGGGTCCAGACTGTGTGAAAACGCGTCAGATGTGGTATGGTGATCCAACGTTTTGGGGGATCATATGGGTCGCTTCATTTCTGGTGCTGATCGCAAACAAACCACGCTATTTCCGCCCTGCGTAGATGACTGGATCGGAGAAGATAATCCGGTCCGAGTGATTGATGCCTTTGTCGACGCGCTCGATCTGTTGGGACTTGGATTTGAGGGCGTGGAACCTGCAGCCACGGGTCGGCCATCCTATCATCCGTCGGTTTTGCTCAAGCTTTACATTTACGGATATCTCAACCGGGTGCAGCCGAGCCGTCGCCTTGAGCGCGAGGCCGATCGCAATGTCGAGCTCATGTGGCTGGGCGGTTTGGAAAACAAGACTTCATCTATCTACCCGAGCAGGATGCCTATCGCTGTCCAGCGGGCGAAACTCTCAGCTATCGGTTCACTCGCGAAGAAGGGGGGCTGACGCTAAAACGCTATTGGGCAAGTGTCTGTGCGACTGTTCGATGAAGGCGCAATGCACGCCGAGCAAACAGCGCCGTGTCTCCCGATGGGAGCATGAAGAGGTGATCGAAGCGATGCAGCACCGACTGGATGCAAATCCTAACGCTATGCGCATACGACGCCAGACGGTCGAACATCCCTTTGCCACCCTGAAGGCCCGAATGGGCTACACGCACTTCCTCACAAAGACAAAACCGCGCGTCTCAACCGAGATGGCGCTCCATGTCTTCGCTTACAACTTGACCAGGGTGCTCAACATCATGGGTAGTAATGAGACCTGTGCGCGGGTGGGTGTAGACATGGGCATTGATTGCTGATTCTATGTGCTTTCCCAAGAGGAGAGCCGGACGTGGCGCATCGTTCGATTGGTCAAGAGCGGTTTGGTTTCGGCGGAAGGGC
>NZ_JAHRGM010000052.1 GCF_019097845.1 Sphingobium sp. AS12
CGATCTGCTCGCGACTGGCAAGGCTGCGGAACCAGCGATAGGCGTAATTGCCCAGCGGATCGGCGTGCATGATCAGGCTGCGTGGCACATCGCCGCGCCAGTTGGCGACCATCGATGCGCTGCCCCACGGGGTCGATGCTTCGACCAGATCGGGACGCAGCGCGTCCAGCCGGGCGTGCAGAGCCGCTTCGTCGTGAAAATAATGATAGCGCCCGTCGAGCGGGAAGCGGCGACCCGGCACATATTCGATACGCCCATGATCGCCGAAATATTCGACTTGCGCCTGCGCCGCCGGCGCGAGAATGATGACTTCATGCCCGCGCGCCGGCCCCGCCAGCATCTTGTGCCGGACATAGGTTTTCACGCCCCCGCCCTGCGGCGCGTAAAAGGCGCATATATCGACGATCCGCATAGTCTAAAGCGCCTTGACCGGGCCGAAGGACAACAGCCCCCGGCGATAATTCATGATGATCCGCTCGCGCGTCGGGCCCGTACCGACGACCAGCGTGGCCGACGCAGCCTTGGGTTTGCCCATGCCCAGTTTGGGATTGCCGCCAAAGCCGACGCCATCGACCGACAGCCCGAATTTCCGATTGCCATCGCGATCATGCAGCACGCTGACCGCATAGCGGCCCGGACCCGGCACACGGACGCATATTTGCGCAGTATAGCCGTTCTGCGTGGAGCCTTGTCCGACTGGTACTTCGACCCGGCGGAAAATCTTGCCCTGAGAAATCAGGATATTGTCGTCCTGAAGAAAGTCCTGATCGTTGGCGGGATAGACCTCCGCCTTCAGGCGGCCTTCGCGATCCTTCAACCCCACTATGTCGAGCAGCAAGGAGGGGCCATTTTCGCCTGGGCGACAGCGCGCTTCCGCCTTACCCAGATCAGGGGTTGATGGTATGGTCGGCGTCGCTGCGGCGGCGATGACGCTGATCACCCAAAGCGCCAGGAGTTTCATGCCTGCCTCCGCTGTTTCACAAGCCCGCTCAGGCCCAGGATCAGCCCGACCAGCAGATGCGCGGCGAGCAGCAGGCTGGCGATTACCGCCAAAACCTGCGCAATTTCCAGTTCACGCCCGACGAGGAATACGGCCACGCCTGCGAACAGCACATCCTTGTTCGGCACCATCGGCAGACGGGACAGGACCAGCCGTAGCGTCGAAAGCATGAACCACCAGCTCAACGCGACATCGGGCAGCAGCAGGTGCCACAATGTCGCATAGAGCAGCACATTGGCGATGATCCGCGCCAGATGCACCGCCGCCGCCATCCGTCGTTCCGGCCAGGGCAGGCTGAACACTTTGCGACTGAACAGGATGGGGCCAAAGGACGTCACCACAAGGATGGTGAGCGATATCCCCAGCGCCCGCCCGTCCATGGCCAGTCGCAGCGATGACAACAGGGGCAGCGTGAAGAGCAGCATTGCCAGCGTGACGACATTGCCCATCACACCCGACAGGATCGCTGAATCCTTCACCGCGCCAAAGGGGGATCCCGCCATCGTCACATGACGCCGCGCCCAGGCGTAGAAATAGACGTCGCCGACATAGCCGAGCAGCAGTTCGTTGCTGATCCGCTTGCGGAACAGGGCCGACAGGCCGCCGGTCGGAATTGACCATAATCGGTTGAAGATGACCCAGTCGCATAGCGGCGTCAGACTGTATGTCACGGCGAACACCAGCCAGAAGAGCGGCGTTCGCGGCAGCATCGCGATGAGTTTGTGAAAATCGAACGAGCCGATCTGAACGAACACGACCGCCAATATCGCAAAGGAGATGACCGGCCCGAACCATGCCGTCCAGTTGCGGCCCGACCGCACCAGTGGGGTCGGGTCCAGCATCGCGCGCGTACCCTGCGCGTTGATCAGCGGGGCAAGGGTATCGGCATGGCTCATGATAGCTGCGCCTCCAGAGGGGATTGCGAACGGGGCCTGGCAAGGGTGGCGCGTTGCTGGTGCGCGGGCGTTGCCAGCATGTGATGGAAGAGCGCGCGATAGGCGGGGACGGCGCGTTCGATCGTGAACGCCGCTGCCTTTTCGCGGGCGCGCGGGCGGTCCTGCCTATCCCGGTGTGCTGTGCGGATGGCATTGGCGAATGCGGCTTCATCGCCGTCATCGATCAGCGTGCCGAGCGCGCCATCGTCCAACAGGGGGGACATGCTCGCGCAGCAGCGGGTGGCGATGATCGGAAGGCCGCACGCCAGCGCCTCGACCAGGACGCCAGGCTGCCCTTCATAGCGGGACGAGAGCAGCAGCACATCATGGTGCGGCAACTGGCGACGAATATCTGCGCTGAACCCGGCGAAACGCACTTTCGCCGCGATGCCTAGGCGGTCGGCGAGGCGTTCCAGCTGAAGGCGCGCGCGGCCTTCCCCGAAGATAGTCAGCCTGTCGTCCGGCCCGCTGCCCGCTGCAAAGGCGCGCAGCATCAGCGGATAATTTTTCTGCCGTTCCAGCCGACCGACAGCCACGAAACGCCTGCCCTGTTGCGGGGGCAATGATGAAGGCGATGGGACAACAGCATCAAGATCCGCCAGCGCCAGCACCGGGTTGGGCACGACATGCACATGCGCGCGATCAACGCCCATCCGCGCCACCACTTCGCGCGCCATGGGATCGGACAAGGCGGCAAAATGGTCGATCGCCTTGCCCTGTATCCGCAACCAAAGGCGATAGAAGGGCCGCATGATCCCCGGCATGTCGGATCGCATCAGGTCGTTGCTGACCTTGGCAAGAAGGAGAGGGCAGCGCCGTCCAAGCCTCAATTTCAGCAGCACAGCCACGATCGCATAGACATTGCCCGCGCAAAACAGAATGTCGGGTGGGCGCGCATCAATGGCGCGCAATGTCGCGATCAAAAGGCGCAGGCTTGCCAGACGGCGACCGATCAGCGGCCAGGGAGGCAGATATTGGTTGGCAGCGCCGGGCAGCAGGTCATGCTGCATCGGCCCTGCCGGATTGCCGAGCATCAGGCGCACGTCCATCCCGGCCCGCCGCCAGCCCGTGATCAGCCGCAGCGCAATGCGTTCGACTCCGCCCGGTCCGGGGCCATGAAGAAAGACCAGGACATGCGGCGGCGAAACGGCTTCACAATCGCTATCGACGATAGCTTCATCGTTCGGCGATAGCGGCTGACGGAAGCACTGCATGACCCGCCCATGTCGGACATTCATAACAGGCTGATGCACTATTCGTGACGGAACGATGAAGTCTGGACGAATATGCTGTCATTGTTGCGCCGATCATGAACCCGTCACAAATATCGGGATATAGGTCGGTCATGCTTGCTCCTCTCCTCCTGCCAGTGTCGCTTGCCGTTCAGGGCATTGCCGCGCCGCCGGTCCCTGCGAACAGCGCACCGGTTACTTTACGCATAGCGGCCGAGGAGGCACGGCAGGGCGTCGCCTCCGATGGCGTCCACATCTATGCCATCGACAATGACCGGATCGGCAAATACCGGATCAGCGACGGCGTCCGTATCGCGCAGTGGAAGGGTGACCGGAAACTGTTTGCGCATATGAACAGCTGCACGGTGGTCGGCCGCGAACTGATATGCGCCGCCTCCAACTATCCCGCCGTGCCGCAGACCAGCGCCGTTGAAATCTTCGATACGAAAAGCCTGCACCATATCCGCAGTATCAGTCTGGGCATGGGGCCGGGATCGCTGACCGCGCTTGATCGGCATGATGGGACATGGTGGGCCATGTTCGCCAATTATGACGGAAAAGGCAGGGAAGCCGACCGCGACCATCGCTACACGACGCTGGTGCAGCTTGACGATAATTTCCGGCAATTGCGCGGCTGGCTGTTTCCAGCCGAGGTACTGGCGCGCTTTGCGCCTTTCAGCTGTTCGGGTATGAGCTGGAGCGCCGACGGGCAACTATATGTCACGGGACATGACAGGCCGGAGCTATATGTCATGCGCCTGCCAAGCGCCGGATCGACGCTGGAGCTGCTGGCCACCATCCCCATCGCGACAGAGGGCCAGGCCATCGACTGGGATCCCAAAACCCCTCATCGCCTCTGGTCGATCATGCGCGGTCAGTCGATCATCGCGGCCAGCGAAATCCGCTGGGATGGCGGCAAGCAGGAATAGGCGCCACCGGGCAGCTTCGTGATGTGATGATGTGCGCTGTCAATGCCACCGAACATCGCCTGGATATTGCGCGCGCACTGCGCCACCTTTGCGGGCGCTGATCTGGCTATATTTTGCCCCTTATCCCCCACGCCTGAAAGTATCCACACATCGTCTTTCCTCTCCAAAACACTAAGGCCTGTGGACAATTAGGGGATTCCCTTTTCCGCGCAGATCGGATTCAAGACTGGCGAAGGGAGCGCCATCTTGGATCGACACGGATTAAGCGACGAGCAGTGGGAGCGGGTCCGTCCGTT
>NZ_JAHRGM010000053.1 GCF_019097845.1 Sphingobium sp. AS12
TTTCTGCAGCCTCAAAACATTCCGCCGGATCGCTACCCGGTACGAAAAAACTGACGAGAGCTACCGCGCTATGATCAATCTCGCGGCCTTGAAAATCGCTATGCGCTAATGTCCACAGGCCTTAGATAGAATATCGTGCGCTCCAGCGCTGTTTCGGCAGATGACTGATCTTCGTCATCCTTTGCAGGCTGCTTGTAATATAGGCCATCATTCCTGCCGGAGATACAGCGCGCCCTCCCCCGACGGAAGCGACAGGATGTGATAGTCATGCGCGACCGCCCAGGCGACCAGGGGTGAATCGAGACCGTGTGGATTGGCCGGGGCAGGCGCGCTTTCCTGCCCCGTTACGATCGCTGCGGGGAGATGGCGGGTCAGGCCGTCCGCGACGCTTGCGCCGTTCAGCACATGGAATGCGGCCTGTTGCTCCGGGGTGAGCAAATCATGCGTGCGGTAGAGGAATGGACCGGCGGCAAAACGCGGATCGAGCGAAATCCCGCTGTCGACGACCCGCTCCGGGGCCAGGCTGACGATCGGGCCTTTGATTCCGGCAGCGCGCACGCTTCGCCCGATCGCATGGGCATCATGGGTCGCCGACAGGATGGGACTGTGGACGCGCGCGATGTTCGGGGCGATGCGGATGGCGGTTTCGGCCATGCCTGCCGCCATGCACAGCATCAGGGCCGCAATGGCAGCGGCGCGCGACCAGCGGAGATCGTCCAGCATCAGGCCGAAGCGGAGAAACAGCGCGGGCAGCAGCGGCACCAGATATTGCACATAAATGGGCCGGGGTAGCCATGCCGCGATCAAGCCAGCAAGGATCACGCTGTTGAGCAGAGCTGTCGTCATGGAGGTTTTTGCGGATCGACGCAGGATGGACACCCCCATCGCGACGAGCGCAAGGAGCGCCGACCCCTGCGCCAGAAAACGCAGCAGCCGCAGCGCGCTGAGCGGGGTTTCCACCATATAGGTGCGCTGGTTCAGCATCTGCCATTCCTGCGGCGCCTTCAGGCTATAGTCGATGATGCCGAACCAGGCCGCATCCGGCGCGATCGCCCACAGGATCAGGGTCGGCAATCCACCCGCGACCCCGCCCGCCGCCAGTGCGAGGACGCTCATCGGGCCGAACCGTTGGATATTGACCAGCGCGAACAGGCCGATGGCGGCGGCGGGCAGGCCATAGCTGATCTTCGCAGAAGCCGCCGCGCCCAGCAAAAGCCCGGCGAGCATGAAGAATAGCGGGCGACGTCCCGTGCCGAGCGCGTCGATGAGCAGCGCTAGACCGGCCATGTGCAGGAGCAAAGGCAGGGCATCGTTCCGCGCGACCGTCGCGGCGAACAGGAAAGCATGGCTGGTGACGAGCGCCATGGCCGCAATCCCGGCGCTGCGCCGCGATCCTCCCACCCGACATACGGTCTGATATAACAGCGCCGCCGCACCCGCCGCACACAGGGCGTTGACGGCGCGCAGGGCGAGGAACAGCCACCCCTCGCACAACCAGGCCAGCGAGGCGAAAAGCAGGGGTTGCAACGGTGTCTGGAGATAGGCGAAATCGCGATAGGGCAGACCCGATCGCATCAATGCCACAGCGGCGACATATTGCCCTTCATCATGGTCGATCGGCCGGAGGGCCGCAATACCCAGCAGCACGGCCAGCAACAGCAGGAAAATATACAGCGGGGGTATGCAGACAGCCTTGGTCATCACAGGGCAGGATGCCTACCAGCCCATGTCGGCGCTGAACATGACCGCGCGGGTCTGGTCGACGGCATGGAGGCTGCCCATCGCGGTCGGGCCGGACAGGCCGATGCTGACATGGCGGCTGGGATTGATGAAGCGCGCGGCAAAGCGCAATCGCTGGCGACCCTGTTGCACGGGCGCATATTCGATGCTGCCTTCGGCGCGCAGGGGCGATTGTTGGGTGCCTAGTGCGGCCAGGGCCGCACGACCGGTGCGCGATCCTTGCGCGGCGACACGCCACGCCCCGCTGGTCCAGGCGGCGGCAAGGACCATTTCCCGTTCCTGTACGGATCGCCCGGTCATGGTTTCCACCGCCGCCTGCTGATAGCGGACGGACCAGTCGAGACGCGGCGTCAGCTGATGCCGGGCCATCATCCTGACGCCAAGCAGGCGGGCAGACCCGATATTGGCGGGTAGGTAGGCTCGATCGGCAAAGGACAGACCATTGCGGATGTCGGCACGATAGAGGCTGGTCGTCACCATCATGTCCCCGCCCGACCATTGACCGCCGATCGAGGCGACCCGGCTTTTTTCAGGGCGGAGGGAGCGGCGCAAAGCATCGAAATCGGGGCGCGAAAGGCCGAGCGGGCCGGTAAAGCCGGTATCGCCATAGGCGCGCATGGACTCGTTATAGTCCATCGACAGCGTGATTGCAGATGTGGGTCGGTAGTGGACGACGGCGTGGGGCAGGAACCAGTCCCGCGCGCGCAGCCGATCATCACCACTGCCGATCGTCACATTGGCATTGCGGTTGCTGACTTTCAGCCCGGCAAAGCCCAGCGTCATCGCGACCTGATCGGAAAGAGCGAAATGATCCTCGACCGACAACATCCGCGTGCGGCTGCGCGGGCGGTGATCGTAGCCTGATGCGCCCATAGCGGGTAAAATATCAGCCTGCGCCCCGATGAGCCGGCGGCTCTGGCGCTGGAGGCGCAGGGCCACGATATGGTCTGGCTCATCACCGGGCAGCGCGGGGATCGCGCCGATCCAGCCATAATCGGGGCTGGTCCTGCGCGCCTCCAGCAGGGGCGATCGCCGGATCGCATGCTTCAACGTGAAGCTGATGCTTTGGTCGACGAATATGTCCTGCGCCGATGCGGTGCCGCTCTGGAGCGCCAGCGCAACCAGGCCGAGCAGATACAGGCTGCGCATCAGCGATACTCGCCTTTCGGCGCAGGGCTGGCATCGGCCAGCGCCAGTTGCTGGCGCTGGCGGTCATAGGCGATGACATAGCCGAAATGATCGGAGAGCGGCTGACCGTCAGGCTCCGACCCGAACGGCACATGCGCGCCCTTCACGACGAGCGCGGTGCCATGCCCGGCGCGCGCGAAGATCCAGTCCTTGCGACGCTGGGTCGCGTGGATCAGGTCGTCACGCGCCTGCGGAGCGGGGATCGCAGCCTGTTGCAGGGCGATCTGCGCGCCGCCCTGCCCCGCTGCCACGAATGATAAGCCATGGCGGGAAAAGCTGTCGAAGAAAATGCGCGTGCGATCGCCATTGCCGCCGATATTCATGTCGCCGCCAATCATCAATGTGCGGGTGCGCGGGACGGCGCTGGCGATGAAGCGGGCGGTCAGATCGACCTGCCGCGCATAGGCCGCCAGCGATCGCGCCACGGAGACGCCTGAGGCCTTGCGCGCGTTGAGGTGGATATTGACGATGGCAACGGGCGTCGCTTCGCCGGGCACCTGTATGTCGGCAATCACCACGCCCTTATTGGCCAGGCAATCGAACCCCGCGCAGGCGAAATCGGGGAAGGCCAGCCGCTGGACGCGCATGATGGGATAATCGGACAGGATGATGAGGCCGCTATCGGTCTGTTTCCCCATCGCCTCGCCGCGATCCCACCGGGCGTCAGCAAGAAAGGCCTGATCCGCCATTGCGGGCGCGATCGGCGAACGCATCAGCCGATCCGGTCCGAACGTCATGTGCCGATAGCCGGACGTGCGCGCAATCTCTGCCGCCTGTGGTGTGAAGGCTTCCTGCAACAACAGGATATGGGGCTGCTGCCCCCGTTGCCGCAGGGCGCGCAAACGCCCGCCGATCCGCGCCAGCGCGATGTCCCGATCAAAAGCGAGCGGCCAGGGCAAACCCTTGATATTATAGGTCATCATGGAGAGCGTCGTATTACCGCCACCCGGCAGTGCTTGCGCCGTATCGGGACGATATGGCAGGTTGCTGCTGGTCGATCCGGTTGCGACGAAGCTGACCAGCCCTGCAAACAGCATGGCTCGCATGGTCTTGTACATGATGATGCCCCCCAATGGCTGGCGTCGTCATAGCCCGCCAATGAGTCGTCCGCGTTTCTTCCGCACTGCAATATGATGAAAGTTCGATGGCGGCAGCGTCACTGATCCGACCAGTAATTGTCATGCAGCGAGCGGAAGGCTCCGTCTGGTCCCTTCATAGAGGGTGAAGAGATCAGCGAAATGCGCGTCCATCGTGCGCGTGTCGGCAGCGGCTGAGCCGGC
>NZ_JAHRGM010000054.1 GCF_019097845.1 Sphingobium sp. AS12
GCCCGCTGCTCCACCACCATACGAACCGCCCGCTCGCGGACTTCAGGTGAAAATTTGTTGGTTGTCTTGCTCATAACGGATGCTCCTTCTCACAAGTTGGAGCCTCCTGGAAACCCGGGGCGCTTCAGGAGCTATCTTCTGGGACCGCGCGGCCGTGCCGCGAAAAAAGAGAAAGAAAGCTGATGGAACGCCATGCCAACTATGCTCTGGTAGGCGCCGCCTCCATCGCGTTGCTTATCGCCACGCTTGTTTTTGTGGTCTGGCTCGGCGGTTCGGCCAAAGGAAGTGATTCTTACCAGATCGTGTTTCATGGGCCGGTCAGAGGTTTAAGCGTTGGAGGCGAAGTGCAGTTCAACGGCATCAAGGTCGGGGAAATCGGCGGAATCCGCCTCGACCAGCGCGACCCCAACCGTGTGATCACGGATATCGAACTGACGCGCGGGACACCGGTGCGCGAAGATTCGGTCGCATCCTCTGAAAGTCAGGGCATCTCAGGGGTCAGCATCGTTCAAATCAGCGCGGGCACGCCGAGCAAGCCGCTGCTCAAGACCAATGATCACGGTAAGCGGCCTGTCATCGCCAGCAAGCCCAACGCTATGTCTTCATTGCTGCAAGGCGGAGGACAGGTGGTGGCAAGCGCGACCGAGGCACTGAGCCGTGTGAACAAGGTCCTTTCGGATCGTAATATCGCCAACATCGGCGGTGCCATTCGCGATGTCCGAATGACTACGGCGGAACTGGCGGCCAATCGGACCATGTTCGCCCATGCCGGTTCCGCGCTCGCCAAACTGGATCGGGCGGCTGACGATATTCAGGGCGCGGCCTCGGCCGTTCGGCAGATTGCCGATGGCGATGGCAAGCGCGCCTTCGCCGATATCTCCCAGGCGGCAAACGAACTCAAATCGGCAGTTCATGAGGCTCGCGGCGTGATCGCCAAACTCGACACGCAAAGCGCCGATATCGGTACGACCACGATCCCTAATATCAATGCGACCATGCTGACCTTGCAAGAAACAGCTGAATCGCTGGACGGACTAATTCGCGGGATCCGACAAAGTCCCCGCGAAGCTCTGGCCAAAAGCCGGGGTGCTGAACTGGAGTTGCCTAAGTGACATTATCAACCAGGAATCGGACTTTTGCACTTCTGTCGAGCGCCTTGCTGCTGGGTAGCTGTGGAAACCTGCTAGGCGGCGGCGAGCGCGCTGACCTTTTCAGGTTTGGCGTGGTCGAGCCCACGTCCGTCACCGGGATGCAGGGTGCGCTCCCGACTCGCTCTGTATCTCTGCTTCGCCCCCGGTTCTCGCAGGAGGTAGAGGGCGATCGCATGCTCACCACGCGGGGGGAACGTGCGCTCTACCTTAAGGGGGTTCGTTGGGTGGCGCCGGTCCCCGATCTTTTCACCCAGGCGCTGATGCGTCAATATGCGGCGCGGGCACCTGACGTGCGCCTGACGGGCGTCAGAAATGCCACCGGGGCATCGCATGCGATGCAGATTGATATCGAGCGATTCGAAGCACGGTATGCCCTAGATGGGGGTGAAAAAGCACCGCCCATTGTCATTATCGAAGGCGATGCAACCCTGTTTGACCTTACTGATCGTCGTCCCGTTGAGGCCAAGCGCTTCTTGGTGCAGGAGCCAGCGTCCGCAAATACCACGAGTGGGATAGTCGCCGCTTTCGATCGTGCAGTAGCTCGCTCAACCACAGAATTGACGGATTGGTCCGCGCAAACAGCGCGGAAGCATTCCACGGAGCGCGCGCTTGATACATCGAAGGATCGAATGGAACGCAAGCAGGGGATAAATTGATCATGAACTTGTCGCCGATCTCTACAATCTTAGGGCGCGAAAGCATGTACAAAATCGCCATGCGCCAGATATCTTCGTAGGTATCTACGAGTTTTTGTTTTTATCTGAAGGGCTGACCCGATCGGAGCCAGAGTAAGCAAGATAGTATAATCCCGGATTCTACGTATTAATAAGCGATAGCATATCGACCATGTGATAAGTCAAATCTCGTAATGATTAATATTTCTATCGGATTATGAAATGCAGTCCGCTGTCGATTTAAGTGACACTCATTTGACAATTTAATTTATGCAATGCGGGCGATGGTGGAACGATTATCCAACAGCATCGTTACGACGTCGTCACGCTTAACGTGATGCGGCCACTTGACCGCTAGAAATCTATTCTACGGAGAAGGTATTATGCTGAAAGTCATTATGGCCGCAGGCGCGCTAGCGCTTTCAGGTTCAGGGGCTCTCGCCCAAGCTGTTTCACCAACAAACACAGGTTCAATGTCGAGCATGGATACCGGCACAACACCGATAGCTGGACAGAATGAGCCAGCCTTTGTGATGGCTGCATCGGATGCGAACCTCTATCAAATAAAAGCAGCGCAGTTCGCCGTGACCAAGGCTCAGCGTGACGATGTGAAGGCTTTTGCCAAACGTGTTCAGACCGAAGCGCAAATCGCGCAGCAAGCACTCATGGCCGCGCTGCGCAACGATCAGCGGACAATAAAAGCGCCATCGTCATCGCTTTCCTCCGACAGAGCCGCACTCGTGAAGCTGCTACAGAAGACGCCGCGCGGCAGCTTCGATAATCTTTATCTATCCCAGTCCGCCCAAGTACTACAGGCGGCATGGGCCATCAACAAAGGCTATGCGCAAGACGGCACCGACCCAGCCTTGAAGCAAGTCGCGGGAACCGCCGTTCCCACACTTGAGCAGGAACTCACCAATGGGAAGGCACTTCTTCCTTCAGCATTGACCGGCGGTCAATGATCATAGTGGCGCCCGTTCTTCACGGGCGCCACTCAATATGATCGTCATGCCCTGGCGGGCAGCCGCTGTTATTTCAAGCGCGGTAACAGCGAACGCCACAGCGGTCGTGTTTATGCTTTCAACCTTGTCGTCAGGATATTGGGCGGATGATGATACTTGTTTTTGCCATGGCGGCTCTTGCACAAACCCCCGAGCAACCCGCCAGAAAAGATGAGACAGTTGACCGCGGTCGGGAAATCGTCACGCAGCCGGCGAAAGATATTGGCGCGGCCAAAACCGAAATTCCAGCTATTCTGGAAAGAGCGCAAGAAAATCCATATGGTCTCGTCGGCTTGAAATCCTGTGCGCAGATCAAGGCCGCAACTACGGAGCTCGATAGCGTCCTCGGACCTGATTTTGCGGTCGGCAACAACAAAAAAGAGAACAGGGCTGGTCGGCTGGCCGAGGCTGGAGGGAAAACTATTGTTAACACAATCATACCGTTTCGGGGCTTAGTTCGGGAGATTTCGGGCGCAGCTCCGGCCGAAAGACGCCTGGCGGCAGCGATTGACGCCGGCTTCGCACGCCGCGGCTTTCTTCGTGGAACAGCGCTCGCGCGGCGCTGTCCGGGGAGCAAAAATTAGCGACGAAAGCTGACGCTATTGAATTCGACGCCTCTGTGTGAGGCTGCGCATTTTCTCTTGAACTATGGCATTGCAGGGTAATGGGTATCCATCCGGCGGCGCCCGCCTTGTCGTGAGGTAGTGGACTGCTCTTAAGAATGCTCTCGAGAGTAGGCTTAGGAGCGGTTCATGGGGCAGATAACGGTAATGACCGGGCCGGAACGGCGGCGGCGTTGGAGCGACGAGGAACGACTGCAGATTTTGGCAGAAGCCTTTGCGCCTGGGGCCAGCGTTTTGGCTGTGGCACGGCGGCACGACAT
>NZ_JAHRGM010000055.1 GCF_019097845.1 Sphingobium sp. AS12
TCCCAACGCCCAGCCCGATATCCCCCTGATCGAGGCAAGGCTGGAAGCGCTCGCGAAAAAATGGGCACCGCGGACACGCCGGAAAGCCTGACGGGCCGCGTCAACGCCACCTTCCGTCGGCGCTTACACCTCTACGATATGATCGTCATCAATACCCCGGATGCACTGCTGGGCGTTTACCCTCTCGATCTCGCGCAGCATATCCCGATGGTGTTCTACACCCATAATGAGAACTTGGTATTCAGGAATGAAGCGTTCAAAGGCGTTTTCAATGCGACGTTCGATGCGTTTTTTGTCGCTGCTATGCGGGCAGAGCATCTTATAATCGGCACACAAACTGACCGCAACAAAGCCGAGTTGAAAGCTGGTCAGCATAACGCGGTGACATTGCCTATGCCCATGCCGGAACGCGGACTGCTTGAAAGATATGAGGGCGAGAAGTCTGGTCTGCTTTTCATTGGTCGCTGGGAGGAGCGCAAAAACCCCTCCGAGTTTATCCGGGTCGCCGCAGCAACAAAGCTGCCAGTGAAGGTGATGACCGCAAAGACATCAGTGAAAAAATGGCAGGATGCGTTCGATGGGATAGGCGTCAAACATGATGTCAGAGGCAACATAACTGGCCGAGAGAAGGTCGACTTTATCGCCTCGTCAAAAGTCTTCTATATGCCCAGCAAGAGCCAATCCTATGGCTTTTCACTGCTAGAAGCCGCTGGTCACTGCCATTGCGTGTTGTTGCAGGACTATGGATGGAAGGACAATTGGGACAGCAGCCTGTACCACGCAACAAAAGCCCTACATGCTCCAGCCCTCATTAACAGCCTGCATGAGCAGGACGTTCCGCCCGACAACCTCGCGAAAGTGCAGGCAAATGACGCCGGTTGCTGGTCCCCTTGGGCATTAACAATAGCCAACTTCCCGTCGCGAAAAAGCAACAGCAAAGCCGCGAAGATCAATGAGTGGGACAAAGGGTATGTGCGCGACTTCATCAAAACCCTGAACCGCTTCGCTTCCACCGAGGATATTATCTCAGTCCTGAACAACCGACATAAGTTCGACATTTCCTACACCGCCGAAGCAACGTGGATGCAGGCGAAATAATTTGAATGGGCTTTGGATCGCTATAGGGTAGTTTGCATTCAGATATCCGAAAGCGCCTTCTTCAACGAAAAACCTGTGTCTGTAACAACAATTTCAGTTTCAGTGACAATTTCATCAGACGTTCCGTAGGATGGATATACCAGTCCTGACGAACGATCTGTCTGCAAATTGCCCAGCAAGCGAGCCACAGAATCCTTGGAAATAAGTGTGTATTTTTCCAACACACCAAGAGCCAACAGATGCTCTACTGACTGCCAAGCCTTCGGACCAAGACGCTCTTTAAGTGCCATATACAGACTGGGTTCTGGCATCCTAATCTCAAGCACTTCGCTTTCTGATGACAAGTGGGTAGTTGCGAACTCGCCGCTAAAAATGACATTCATAATTTGAGCGTCCATTGGGACCAATCGAGATACGATCTCTAGATGCCTCCGGTCTAATGCGTCCTCATCACCTAACGCGGCTTTTGCAAGTAGCCGAGCAAACAGCGTTTGAATTTCAGGTTCGTCTTGCTTTGTTGCTTCCTCAAACCAAGCGAAAGCATACCGCTCAGGTATCTTAGCCGGAACTAATTTCAGCCCCACATTCGCCAGTTCAGCATTTACCTTCACTTGCAATTTCGCAGCATTTTTTAGACGGGATGCAGCGATGCGATCACCCAAGAGCCACTGCCATGCATCGCTCAAGCTGTTTGTAAACGGCTCACTCACACCTTTTACGATTTCAGTTGGGTCAATCAGCATATCACGCCCTTAGAAGAAGTTAGCTTAAAAAAACACCAGACGAACAGGCCACTGCTAGTCTCTACTCAACTTAAATTAGAGTTTGCGAAACAACGCCAGCACATTCAACCGAAAAGCCCCACATATGCCTTCGGCATCTAACTGTGCCAATCCTCAGGATAGTCAGGCGGGTCCAAATCATCGACTTTCTCGAAGTCATCATCCCATATGATGTCCTTGAACAAAAGGAATGACGGTTCCCGAATGCCAGACTGCTCAATCTCGTCGCGAGCAACTATCTGCCTACGAAGTTCAAAGCTGTTGTTCTTAGGTAGCATTTGCCACAGTTTGATTTGAGGATATCCGGCTAGCAGTTTGACCATACTCTTTATAACCGAGGGATCGCATCGAAGACCGAAGAGGATAGCAGTAATTTGGAATGGCAAACCCTTAACACCGCTCTCGTCGGAGACATCACGCCATTCCTTTTCATAATGCCACTCCCACGACTTAGAATAATAATAGGTGTCTAGGACGCGGCGCTTGGCATCTTCGTCACCTTTCGCTTTCCATGACCAAAGATCACTCGCCTTAACTGCTCGCCCAGCTTTGTAGTTCACTCTCTCAAGACGCGGATGACCCTGATCGCGAGTATCATACTCGATGCAGATACCACGATGTTCATCGGCATAGTGGCTCCACATGAGCGCGCTATCCCATGTGGCCGATAGTGATAGAACTCCGGCGTTACCAAGTTCATTATCAAGTTCCGTCTTGATCGCATTGGCAATGATTTGAGACAGCAAAGCCTCCTCGTCAATCTCACCTCCGTAATCATCCGTTTGAGTGGCGTAATATCGGAGCTGCTCAATATCTTGGACTGCTTGATCGCTGCTGACTGTTCGAAGTAACATCTTGTAGAGCAATCGCTCCAACCCTGACCTATTGATATCAACTTCTATCGTAGGATCGCAATCCAAGGGATCGTTGAACGTCTTGGGACGAGCGTAGAAGACTTCCGCCTCGGTGATGGAGCGCAAAGAGTTAATGTGAAAGGGTCGGTATTTGTATAACTTGCCCCGTATCATCGATGCCCCCTAGATCGCTTCCGCCCATAAATAGCATTATGGCGAAAAATACCACACAAACAACCAGAGCGAAGTCCCACTGTGATGCTCTATCGGTTGCCGCACAGAGCAAAGCAATAGCGGCGCAAGAGGCAAAGCAGGAGGTCGCGGAGATCGTAAAGCGCAAAGCCGGACAGCCCACGAAGTTCAGCCCTGAGAAGTGGGAACTCATCTTGGAAGCTGTTGCGACGTATCAAGACCTAATCGAGATATGCCAGCAGCCCGATATGCCCAGCGTTCAGACGATCTACCGATGGATGCGTGAAAGCCCGGAATTGAAGCAGGACATGCGCGATGCGTGGGAGATGTTCAGCATGATCGGCAAGAGCGTGAACAACAATATCCTGCGTGGCGGCGTCCTGTCATCCGGCGACAAGCAGCGCGATTTCGAACTGGCGAGCGACAACCGTTGGTTTATGGGCAAAACCAACCGCCGTGATTTCGGTGACAGGCAGCAGATTGAGATAACCACCTTTGAGCCGGTCATCCTTGATGGTCAGATCATACAGGGCCCAGGTGGCGACGGCGTTTAGGGATACGGCGTAACCTCAGGCCATAAGCCGATAGACCGATTGCCTACTGATGCCCAGCGCCCTCGCTACGGTGCTGGGGTTCGCGCTATAGCGCGACGATCTGGGTGAGAGGTCAGCGACTATCAGGATGAGAACAGATTGTCGCGGCGGGTTCATGGTGCCGGGTTAGATTGTCGCTGGCAAGGGCGATTCTTCGCTCTGATTGTCGCTGAT
>NZ_JAHRGM010000056.1 GCF_019097845.1 Sphingobium sp. AS12
AAGGGCCATCGGTTGTTGGGGTCTCGGCTACGGGCTTCGGGCTACGCCCTCCGCCCTTCACCGACACCCCAACAACCGATTCTCATCTTGATTGTCGCTACGCTCGCATCCTGTCAGTCGCCGCGCAGGTTCGCGCCATCAGCCAGCATCTCACGCACCCTCTGAGCATCTATCGTAGCCCGCTTGCCCTTATATACGCCATTGGCCTTAGCCCGATCGATACCCTCTCGTTGACGCTCTGCGCGCAATCTCGTCTCGAACTCAGCTACACTGCCGAGGATGCCTAGCAGCAGCTTTCCGTGCGTGGTCGTGGTATCTACACCGGCCTGATCGACGCAACGGAAGCCAACGCCTCGCTCACTAAGAGTGGAGAGCATCGAATGTAGGTCGGCCATCGACCTCGCGAAGCGGTCAAGCCGAGTGACGAGCAGCACATCGCCATCGCGCACGAACTCCAAGCAAGCCTGTAATGCCTGACGGTCAGTCGAAGTGCCTGAACGCTTCTCACTGAACACCTTCTCGCACCCAGCAGCAGCCAGTCCATCGACTTGAATGGTCAGGTCTTGGTCTTCCGTGCTAACTCTCGCGTATCCAACTAACATCGTGTCACCTTTGCCTCTAGACCCGCAAAGCATGTTGTCACATGACCGGGAGAGCAACCTATAAGTGACAGTCTAGCGCAGTTGATGTGACGTAACGCAGAGGATTACCCGAATGTGACAGCGCAGTTGAATAGCGATCCCCGTAGGCGCCCTGTAAGCCCCTACAAGGCGAAGGGGCAGCGTGACAGCTAAGCGGTCGGCGTGGTGTGCGAGCGACGCTCTACGGGCATCAGTGACAGGAGGAATTGGAGGGGCACTATATACCCCTCTCGGGCGCTTGGACCGGGTGTGGGGCTAGCGGACTATTTTCTACCTTCCAAAAACACCACTCGGCGTTCTCAGATTTTTTCTCCACCTTCCAAAAGCACCTATTTGCTACCCGACTTTGTAGATGCGACTTTTCCCAAAGCCTCCTGTCGTAACGCCTTCTTGTGACTTTCAAGAAATTCCTTCGCCTGCTCAACTGATATGTTCAATTCATCGGCTTCACCCGCTAACTGGACTGAGGCAAGCATCTTGTACTCAAAATCGCTGCAAGCACCCATTGCGGCATCGGCTAAATCGCCCAACGGTTCATTGAGAGTTGCAAACTCTTCCGACTTCTTCGTCACACACAATGACCAACCCAGAAAACTCATCTTGGTCAGCTTATTGGCGAACTCCTTAGTCTCAACTGTGTGAGCGTCTGGTCCTTTCAACCGAGCCGACAACTGAGCTTGCAAGCCCAAGATAGTAGATGACGCTTTAGCGGTGTCGAAATTAGATGGCGTGGTAGCCAGCAATAAGAGTGCGAAAATCATATTGGCCCCCGGAGTGGTCAGCGATTGTATCAGGATGTGGTCAATCACCAAGGACTTTGTTGTCTGCCTCTAAATAGCAGATGGCAGGAGAGGCAAAACAAACTAAGGGCATCCGTCCCAACTTCGATGGTTTCAATGAGGACCAATGGTCCGCATACAAACTCGCGACTACTGACGGCAATAAGTTCCACCTCTTCTATGGTGGCGCTGGTTCAGGCAAAAGCTGGCTTATTTTGTTCATTGTGTTGCTGCGCGCCATTCGTGCGAGGAACACTCGTCATGCGATCTTCCGACTAACCCGCAATTCCTGTGAGCAGACGCTTTTCAATAAGACGCTCTACGAAGTCCTAGATGCTGGCTTTCCCGGCCTTCGCGAACAGATCGAAGCCAAGGGCGGCTTTCATCACTCTAAGCTGATGGTCACTCTGCCCAATGGCAGTGAAATCTACTTCAACGGATTGGATGAGAACCGAACTTCAAAGGTGCTTGGTGACGAGTTCAATACGGTCTGGCTCAACGAGTGTAATGAGGACGGACTAGGTTACGCTCAGGTTTCAACACTAATGTCTCGACTTCGTATGAGGTCAACCACGGAAGATGGCGCTCTTCTCAAGAACAAGATGTTCTTCGATTGTAACCCGCGCTTCTACAGCGACTGGGAATACAAAGCCTTCATTCTTCATGTGAACCCCGAAGATGGCGACGCAATGCCGCGTGAGCATCAGTGGGTATCTCAGAAGCTACGAACCGAATCCAACATCGACAACCTGTCTCCTGATTACGTGGAAGGCATGGAGACAATGGGCGCTGGCGCTCGTCGTCGTTACCTTGAGGGTGAATGGTCCGACGAGAACACGAATGCTCTCTTCATTGAGAAGCTATTTGTCGATTATCGTATTCCGCGACCTGAAACGGTCAATAGGCCTGCGTTGGTTCTCGCGATGTTAGCCGAACAAGGGATCGAACTAAACCGCATCACCGTTTGTAGTGACCCTGCTACAAAGGGTAATGTGAAGAACGATCTTCATGGTATCACGGTTCAGGGTAAAGCCGGTTATGGGAAAGATGCTCACGCCTATGTACTAGCCGACTATAGCTGTCATGGCTCGCCTATCGAAGTCTGCGACATCATCGCAAAGGCTTACAAGGAATGGGGCGCAAGTCGCGTTGTGATGGAAGATAATGCCGGTGGACGTTGGTTAGAATCAACCATCATTCAGCATAGCCCTCATCTACCGTTGAAGTTCGTAAATGCCAATACAAGGACTGGCGACAAGACTGCCCGCGCAGAGCCTGTTGCAGGTATGTATGAACAGGGCAAAGTCCATCACGTTGGGACATTCAGAGAACTTGAAGCGCAAATGTGCGATTGGGGTAGCCCGGCAAGCCGTAAGAAATCTCCTGACCGCATGGACGCAGTTGTCTGGGGCATAATCGAACTTCTCGATCTGCATCAGGAAGCAAAGCCCGATCCAAGTGGTGGTGCTGCATCCCGCTACAGGCGTCTCCGCTAATCACCTCGAATAAATAGGCGAGCAGTGCCGTGCGCTGCTGTTTTGTCGCGTCAGTGACGCACCCCTTAATGCCATTGGCAGAGGATCACAGTGCCTATCGAAGACATTTTTTCAGCGACCCAAGAGATTGCGAAATGCCACCCTCGTTTTGACCGTAACCGAGACTTCGCAGACGGCGAAGATGCCGTGAAGGCGAAAGAGAAAACCTACCTTCCAGCAGCGAACCCAGCCGACGAATATGAGACTTACAAGTCCCACTTGTTCCGCACTCGCTTTTTCCCTGCGGCAACGAAAACGCTGCAAGGCTGGGTCGGCTTAATCAAGCGCAAGCCAGACCAGCTAAACACATCCAGCGCGATCATCACGACGCTCTGTCAGTTGCTCACCCCGGACTACCTCACATCGGAAGAACTTACCGAATGGGTTATCCGCGAGACACTGATTACCAATTTCACTGGCTTGCTGGTCGATCACCCAAGCAAGGACGGCTTTACTGGCCTGAGCGCCGCAAACGCTATAGAACAAGGCTATCGCCCCTACGTTGCGGGCTATACTGGCGAGAGCATTCTTGAACTGCGCCCCGGCCTCGTCGGCGGCAAGCGCCAGCTTGTTCGCGTGAGGCTCCTTGAAGATGATGGCAACACCGTTCGCGAACTGATGGTCAACAGCGGCGTTTATCAGGTTCGTCTATGGCACAGAGAAAACGACCAGATCGTCGCCGGTCCGATCTACACGCCGCTGGTCAACGGCAAAGCTCTGGGCGAAATTCCGTTCGTGCTGGTCAGCACATCGGACAAGCTGTCGCCGCAACCGTCGCTGTTGCAGCATGTCGTAGATCTCAATCTACAGCTTTATATCCAGCAGGGCTTGCTTTCCAACGTCCATTACACCCTGAGCGCGCCGATCCCCACTATTCGTGGCATCGCACCGAAGAAGGACAAGGACGGCAATTACGTCCTCGATGACGAAGGCAATCTGCAATTCCCAGAATTCCCGGTCGCACCCGGTAGCTTGTGGCTATTCGAAAGTAAGGACACGATAGCCGAATATCTGGAATTCAAGGGCCAAGGCGCTGCCACGCTCGAAAACAGCGTGAAGGAAATTAAAGACGAACTCCGCATTGCCGGTCATTCCATTGTCGCACCGGACAAGCCTGCGCCTGAGGCACCCGAAACACAAATGATCTACCGTGCGGCGGAAATGGCGATCCTCGCCAGCTTTGCGCGCACCATTTCGGGCAAGGTCGAACGTGCCTTGAAGCTATTTGCCCGCTGGGCTGATCCAGCAGCCGAAGCCGATCTGGCCTTTGCTGTTAATCAGGACTTTGTGCCTCAAAGCCTCACGCCGCAGGCCATCGCCGCAATTCAGGGACTGTGGCAGGCTGGTGCTATCACACATGAGCAATTGCTGTTTTGCTTGCGTGATGGCGAGGTGCTGTCACCGGCACTGGACGTTCAGGCGGAAATCGAAGCCACGAAGGTCGAGGCCGCTGATAGGCCAACTGCTGGGCTGCTCTAATGCCCAGCGTCAACGAAGACCTACAAGACCGTGCGGTTCAGCACGCCATAGCGATCAGCCGCTATGGCGCTGGCCTTTCGGATCGCATCGTCAAATTGCTCAACAGCGCTGACGACGAGATTGTCGCCAAGACCGCGCAGCGGATCGCCCTCATTGACGAACGCGGCTACGATCTAGGCCCGAATTCCACGAAGCGCCTGCTTGCGCTGCTCGATGAAATCCGCGTCCTCAACAGCGCCATTTATGACGAGCTGCATGACAGCCTGGCCGACGAGCTAAACAGCTTCGCGACGGCGGAAGCCGGGTTCCAGAAGGCTGCGCTTGATACAGCACTCGTAGTGGACATCGGCACTAAACTGCCCGGTCCAGCGCGGTTGAAAGCGATTGTTGAAGAAACGCCCATGGAGGGCCGGCTACTCAAAAGCTGGACCACCGGCATGGAGCAAGGCCGCATTGATCGTATCAGCAGCGCAATCAGGCTGGGGATGGTTCAGGGCGAAGGCACGGACGCGATCGTTCGCCGCATCAAAGGCACGAAGGCCGCTCGATATACCGATGGCGTTTTGGATATTAGCCGTCGATCCGCGCAGTCGATTGTCCGCACCTCCGTCAATCATGTCAGCAATGTAGCGGCTCAGGAAACGTGGAAGGCGAATAGCGATGTCGTCAAAGCGTGGCAGTTCCTCGCGACACTTGATACGCGGACCACGATAGGCTGCGGGAGCCTAGATGGAAAGACATTCCCCATTGGTGAAGGTCCGATACCGCCGCGTCATATCCGATGTCGTTCTATCAGCGTTGCTGTGACGAAGAGCTTTCGCGAACTTGGCCTAGACATTGACGAACTGCCTAAGTCGGCCCGCGCCAGCATGGACGGTCAGGTTGCTGATGCTCCACGATTTGCGGAATGGCTGAAACGTAAAGGCACTGACATGCAGGATAAGATGCTTGGGCCAACTCGCGCAGAGTTATTCCGCTCAGGTAAGCTGGACCTAGACCAGTTCGTCCGGGGCGACGGCTCGCTCTACACGCTCGACGAGTTGCAAAAGCGATACTCAGACATTTTAGGCTAAACCGTCTAGCTTTTTTGCGAGCTTCGGGCGTATGATATTGGGCACATAGTGAAAGCCGGTCATGGTGGAAGCACCCATGACATACTGAACCTCCATGTTCAGATATGCCATATTCTGCATCACTTCGACAAAGAACCGAGCCTGATCCTTCACTGTGATCATGTCCAAGTGATAGAGGGACATTTGGTCCATTTCTACAGGGTCATTCCGCGAAGCTAGTTCCTCAATGTCGATGTAGCAAAGCTTATCTGACCCCGCGTGAAGCCAGTTGGTATGAGCATACTGATTGCGGATTTTGAGGCAGAACCGCATGTGACCAAGCGTATCCTCATACCTCTGCTTGACCTTATCATCAATCCGATTGCGGATCATGCCATCTGCAATGTCGATCCGTGCTGTCTCTCCTCTGAGCCGATAGAGCGTCTTTACTGCAATATCCAAATCCTCAATGGCATGACTCACCAGCAGACAAAGCATCCACTCCAATTCGCCATACTCGATAACCATACGGCCAACTAAGTCGCCTTCTTCTTTGAAGCGATCAAACGGTAGGGGCATGTAGAGTTTAACAGCCATGGCTTATTCCTAACCGAACGGCCTTGAGCTTTTGATGACTGCGACCGGGCCACCTCGCCCGTAATGCTGATCGTCAATCGCGGTCAGGTGCAATGTGCGTTTGTGGATCAGATAATTCCCGTGGATCAGCACGGAAAGCTCAACGTCTGCGCGAAGTGGTCCTTTGCGTTCATCTGGGTATTCGATGAACATGCAGCCGCGATATATCCCGCTGTTGTCATACTCGCGCAGCGATACAGCGTTGTACCGGACGCTCTCACCTAGTCCATCTGGCCGACATTCATTTGCTCCGTGTTCACCACCCGCAAACAGGCCCTTGTAGATGCGGGCGTCGGTGGGCGATTTGAGCCACATGCTCACACCTACGGCATAATTCTGGAATTCCGGAGTGTAAGCAATAACCACCTCCAGACCACCCGTATCAGACCGGCGGCACTCGATGCCCAGTCGCGCGGCCTCTTCCCGCCGACGGTTTAGTCGCCTCTCATTCCACGGCACGAACACCGCGATAGCCGTGGAAAACACTATCGCCGCTGCGCTTAGGTACGCTTGTGCCCATGCTGCTGCATCTGCCCCCATCTGGTCCCCACTAAATACGAATGCTTCCAAGTGGAAGTAACCGAGAACGCCAGTGGCGGGAAGGATCAAAATGACTACAGAAAATAAGACTGCCGATGCAGGCAGCGAAACCATCATCACCAATGACGGTGCAGATCTTCAATCTGAGATTGAAAAGCTGAGAGCAAAGAACAAGGAACTTCTAGCTGAAAAGCAGAAGGCCAAAATCAAGGCTCAGGAAGCCCAAGATGCAGCCGATGAAGCACAGACGCAAGCAGCAGAACGCAGCGGCGACATTGAAGCTCTGAAAGCGCTTCACACCAAAGAATTGCAAAAGCTGCAAGCGAAGCTGGAAGCAGCCGACGGCGATCTAAAGACTATTCGCGTCGATAACGAACTTACCCGCGCATACAATGAGACTGGACGCCCTGAACTTGCAGAGCAGTTTATCGCTTGGGCAAAAAGCCGTGTTCAGTATGAGAATGGCAACGCGACCGCAGATGGAGTTCCGCTAGGCGAGTTCGTAGGCAACTATCTGGGTAGTGAAATCGGAGGACACTTTCGACGTGTTGCTGACAACAGTGGCTCTGGTGCTACCGGCAGCGATGGCAGTAAGGCGTTTCCGATGAATGCGTCCAATTGGGACAACACCAAGTTCATGGAATACGCCTCGCAAGACCCGGCATCCGCAAGGGCAATGGCTCTAGCAGCGGGAAAGCGCACACTAGCAAACAGCATCGACGGATAACGACGACATAGAGCCAGTGTGAACACCCACACTGGCTCTCATAATAAATAGAGGACAGCAAGCCAAAGCGTCCTTCGGGTCGGGCTTGTTAGTCCGGCATCTCCTTAGCGTGTGTCGGTTGAAATCGACAACCCATAAGGAGAATACTCCATGGCTTATACACAGCTAACTGATACAATTAAGGCGCAACCAAAAGTGTTCGCCGCTCTGGTTGCCGAAGCAGCAACCGATCTTTCTAAGTTCCGTCAATCCGGTATCGTTTCTAGCAGTCCTTATTGGGATAGCCGCGCAGTCGGTGAAGGCTTTGAAACTACTGTTCGTAGCTGGGCTCCCCTGTATCTTGGTGCAGAAGCATCGTCAGGTGACGATAGCGACAATGAGATTGTCGCTCGTAAAGTAACTGCTAAGAACCTGATTGCTCGCCGCTTTCACCGTGTTCTCGCATACGCCGCTGCTGACATCGTTCAGGACGCAATCGGCGCAGACCCACTAGAGTACGCAGCAGGCCAGTTGGCTCGCCTGTGGGTGGACGATGAAGAACTTATGCTTCTCGCTATGTTGAAGAGCATTGAAACCGTAGGCGCAGGCCAGTTTGTTAAATCGGCAAGCCGCTCCACTGGCACCATCGACGATACTAACAAGCTGAACCCGAAGACCATGCTTTCCTCGAAGAACGCTCTAGGAGACTTCGGCGATAACATCAGGACATGGGTCATCCACTCCGACGTTTACACAAACCTCCAGATGCTTGAACCAAACGCATTCGTTCCGCTTTCTCAGACTTCGGTCGATATCTACCGTTATCTGAACAAGTACAATGTGATCGTCACTGATCGCGTTGGCAAAGACACGACCCTACCAGCATATCCAGTCTACACCAACTATGCGTTCGGTGATTCTGTGTTCGGCTATGGCAACGGCGGTGGTTCTGCTGTCGTGGTTCGTGACGAACTAAAGGGCATGGGCTGGGGTCAGGAAACCATCGTGTCGCGTTCGACAAAAATCCTGCATCCTATGGGCTTCGACTGTAAGGCAGTTCCAGCTAACGGCGTCTCGCTTACTAATGCGGAAATTGCTGCAACTGGTTCGTTCACTCTATCGGCAGAACGCAAGTCCGTTCCGCTGGTGATCGTCAAGACCAACGGCTGATCAGCAACACTCACAGATACCGGCTCTAGAAACAGAGCCGGTATCTTTTTGGGCTGACTAAATAACAAAATGAAAGGGAGGCCCAATGCCAGTTACACTAGATCAGGTTGATACCTACCATGCGGAACGCGGCAATACCGATTGGGCCGCTATTTCAGAGGTGCCTAAGCGTAATTCGCTTCTGCTCAAAGCCCTCGATTATGTGGAAGGCAATTATGCTCCACTAGTTGCGGACGCAGAGGAAACACCACGCTACCTTATGGCTGTCGCACTTCTGGCTCTTCGCATATCTCAGAAGCCCGACACGGATGCGGCCCAGCCGACCGTAAAGAGTGAGAAGAAGGAAATGAGGGGGATGAAGAAGGAAGTCGAGTATTTCGAACCTGCTTCGCTTGATCCCTTTCCCGGCGTCACAAAGCTGATTGCTCCACTACAGAAACCCGCTTTTGTTGCGCCATCCGTCAGCTTCGGAAAGCTGGTCCGCTAATGTCGTTCTATCAGGACATGGCTGATCTGGCCGCTGAGTGCCTTGAAGAATTTGGCGAACCCGCGACCTTATCGCGTGAGACAGTCACGTTCGACAAGAAGACGGGCAGGCGCACCGCCGTTGTGGCCGCTCCGGTCAATACACTCGCGGTCGTAGATGACATGGAAGTCCTAGATGATAACTTGGGCCGCGATGTGATCCGCACTGTCGCGACGATGCTTCATAAGCCTGATGTCAATGACAAGCTGACTATGGGCGACCGCACTTGGATAATTGGCAAAGTGACCACTATCCAGCCAACCACGCTCGCTGTCATTCATTTTGCAGAGGTGACGAATGCTTAAAATCGATATCTCCGACTTAATCAACAAGACACCGGCTATCAGCAAGATGGTTGAACAGAAGGTCGTTGATGTGGCTGCAAAAGTCACACTTGATGTTCACGCCAATGTGGTCATCGCGTCCCCTGTGGATACCGGCGAGTTTCGCGGGAAGTGGACTGTAGAGACGCCGACTAAGCCCTTTGAGAACGGCAAGGTCGAGAACACCACTCCATACGGACCGGAATTGGTCAACGGCCATTCCGATCAAGCGCCCAAGGGCTGGATCGATAACGCGGTTCTTGCCGCCACCCGACTTTAAGGAGAACCGATGATATATTTAGACGTAGATGATTTGAACGCCCGTTTCTGGACTTGCGAACTAAGTTACAAGAACGATGATGGTGAGACTGTTGTTCTCCTTGATAGCCAGAAGCTAGTTGAGAACCAGTCAGACGAAGAACTTGACGCTACTCTGCCGTATGTCCGTTGGACCATCGATCCCGGTGCAAGCGTTCAGAAGGTCAATACTGGCCCGCATATGTTCAAAAGTGTCGGCACTGCCTATTTGCAGGTCTTCATTCCCAATGGCATGGGGACCGGCGCAGCAACCGACTTGGTTGAATGCTTCCATGCCCACTTCCGAAAGTATCGTAGCGCAGACACCTGCTTGCGCGTTCTTTCTACCGATCAGCGTAAGGGCAACGACAAGAAGTCCTATATGGTTGTGGCTTCCTTCGCCTACGAAAGCAATCGCTCCTGACACAGCAATAAATACAGGCAGGAGCCTGTTTTTGCGGCTCGCTAGTTTAACAACAAGGAGACCGCATGGCACTCGTTAGCTCATCTGATATTCTGTCCAGCATCATTGCTGAGACGACTTTTGGCACTACGCCAACTGCAACTGCAACCCGTTACGAATTTCCACTAGGGGTGGATGCAGCACTTCTGACTGCCGCTGCCACGACCATCGCAAGCCCAACCAAGCGCCCTAACCGCGCAAGCAACGGCTCGCGTCGTGGCATGGTCAATCCAGAAGGCTCGCTCGACATTCGTTTCCAGCGTCACGCCTTCATGGACATTCTGCTTCAATCGGCTCTGTCCGGCACGTTCGCAACGAACGTCCTAAAGGCTGGCACCACCGATAGCAGCTTCTCGATCATTCATAAGCTGGCTCCTGATATGTATAAGACCTTTGCTGGCAACATGGTCACCGGCTTCTCGATTTCTACCAGCGGCAATGAAGAGGTATCCAGTTCGTGGAACCTGATCGGCGCGAGCGTTACTAATAGCGCGACTGATAGTGCTCTCGCTGTGACCGCCATCACCGGCACGACTGAGTTCATCGCGTCGGAAGTCCAGAGCATCAGCGTTGCAGGCCAGACACTCGCTGTTGCACAGATTGATTTTGAAACCACGCTGGACCGCACCCGTCGCCCGGTCGTCGGTTCCAATGTCGGCCTCGCATTCGGCGTCAACGGCCTTCGTGATACGACGATCACAGTCAGGGCATATCGCGAAAGCCTCGCCATCGACAGCGCGATCACTGGATTGGCTCAGCCAGTCAGCTTCGACATCGGCGGCACCGGCAGCGGCTATCGCTTCCAAGCCCCTGCTGCATACGGCGATATTCCCGTTGATAGCATGAGCGACGGTTCGGCTTTCGTGACCATCACCTTCAAGCCGGGTTACGACGCAACTGCTGGCACCGATCTGGTCATCACCAAGCTATAAACCTCAGAGAGCTACTTCTTCTCTCTTCTCTCTGTAGCTCTCGGCGGCTCTGGGCTTAGGCTCAGGGCCGTTCCCATGTCTGCATAAATACCATGCCTATTAGAAACTATAAGGGAGAAGACATGGCAAAGAATGAAACTACGACCGAAGAGAACTTCGGCTTTGATATCCCAACTCGTTATGATGCTGATGTTGCAGTCGAGGGCGTATGGACGCCGCCTGTATTGGACGAACACGATCAGCAGTATGGCGAGTTCAAGCTACTGATGTTCGACACTGACAACCCAGCCATCAAGAAGGCTCAGGAAAAGGTCAGGATCAAGAACGAGAAGGCTGTTCGCTTGAAGCAGGTTACGAATGATGATCTTGCGCTTGAAGTGTTCCTAGAAGCCATCTTGCTCGATTGGAAGGGCGTCAAGAAGGGTGGCGTCGAAGTGCCTTACAGTAAGGAAGTCGCGAAGCAGTATTTTTCCGTTCCGGCTATCCGTAAGGTCGTATTTCCTGAACTGCTCGAATTTGCGATCAATGTGCGCAACTACGGTACTCCTGACAAGGATGAAGTAGCGGGAAACTAATAGAGGCTCTGACCTGGAGTATGCGCGACGATCTTGCGCTACTCCAGAAAGGGGCCGCTGCTGGGAACACATTTGCTATCAAGGCACTCGCGGACCAACCGACTATCGACTGGCCTTGGTTCTGGTGGGCGTTCCATGAACTATCAACGGATCGTCCAGCAACTCAGGGTGCGCTTTTGCCAATTCCATACAACGCCATTCGAAGCATGGCCAACGATTGGAACTTGCGAGGCAAAGCCCGCTCCGACTTCCACTACATCATCCGACAATTGGACAATCATGTTCTCGCAAAAGCACGTGAGCAGTCCGAGAAGGCAATGAAGTCCAAGCCCTAGCACCAACTAAATAACGGGAACCTCTCATAAGAAGGAGAACCCGTGGCAGACGCACAAGCAGTCATTAGAATTAATATCGAGGCTGCTGGTGCAGAGAGCGGCGCTCGTCGCGTCAATCAGGCCATCGGTTCGGTCGGCAAATCATCGAAGGTCGCTGGCGCGGCCAACGATAATCACGCCAAGTCTGTAGATCGTCTCACTCGCGCGATGAATGACAATGCCAAGGCCGGTGGTGCCGTTGGCAAGGTCGTTGAGGACATCAGCGGTCGCTCTGCTGCCGCCATCCCCGTCGTCGGCAATCTCGTTTCCAAGCTACTGTCCATGGGTCCGGTCGCTGCCATCGTTGGCGCGGTCGCACTCAGCATGGGTGCTATCGCTGTCGCGGCGGTCAACGCAGCGGCAAAGGTAGAAGTCTGGAAAGCAAATCTGCTGACCATGACGAAAAGCACGGAAGCCGCTGACGCTGCATATCGTGAACTGGTCGCCTTCGGCAATAACACCCCCTTTTCGACTGAGCAGTCCGTCAACAGCTTCATCAAGATGCGCGCTCTGGGTCTAGCGACCTCGACCGATATCATGACCAGCTTCGGTAATACCGCGTCCGCGATGGGCAAAGATATGTCGCAGATCACGGAGGCTGTTGCGGACGCCACTACTGGTGAGTTTGAACGCCTTAAGGAATTTGGCATCAAGGCCAGCACCGAGGGCAACAAGGTCAAGTTCACTTTCCAAGGCGTGACCACCACAGTCGCTAAGAACGCCACCGAAATTCAGAAATACATCGTCGGCATCGGGAATACGCAGTTCGGCGGCGCAATGGCGCGTCAGATGGCCACGGCATCCGGTGCCTTCGCGCAGTTCGAAGATCAGATTTTCAACACACTCGCGGCCATGGGCGATGGCGTCCTGAATAAGACGGTCGGCAAGGTCACGAACGCGGTGTCTGCTGGCCTTGACGCTATCACGCCACTCCTATCGGGCATCATGGATGTCGTCGGCGGCATATTGTCCTTCGTCGTTGATATCGGCGGCGGCCTGCTTTCGATGTGGGTTGGCGGTGAGCAAGGCGCTTCTGGCTTTAAGGGCGCGCTCGATAATGTCGCGGTCGGCTTTAAGTTCGTCGGTGAGTGGGTTGCGATGGTCGGTAAGGTCATCGGGAGCGTCATGGGCTTTGCCGGTGACATCATCGGCATGGTCGCTGGTGGCATCCGTAGTGCGTTCGGTGCAGCGTTCGACTGGCTCATGCCCGCTACGCAATCGACGGGTCAGAGCATGGGCGAAAGCCTCGTTGGCATCCTACGCGCAGCGCAGTTCGTTGCTGGCCAACTTCCCAATATCTTCAAGGTCGCATTGGCAGAATTGAAGGCCACGTTCATGCAGACCGGCGCAGCGTTGGCCGCTGCCCTGACCGGTGACTTTTCCAAATTCGATAAAGTCGACCTGTCGTTTAGCCGCACACAAAAGGTCGCCGGTGCCGTGTTCAATGGCGCAGGGCGCGTTCAGCAGGACCAGAAAGGCAACCGCAAATGGATTGATGAAGCCGCAGGCCGATCCGGCAAGGGCAACAGCGACTACGCCGCCATGGGCAAAGATAAGCCGTCTCCTGACAAAAAGAAGGATAGCGGCGCAAGCGAAGCTGAGAAGCGCGCCAAAGCGGAAAAGGAGTTCTGGGACACTCTCAAGAACGAAGCCGCCACGGTCGAACTGCTCGGCATCAAGGCAGAGGATTATAAGAAGCAGTTAGAGCTACAGAAAATCCTTGGTCGTGATTTGAATGACGCGGAGACAAAGCGTCTCGGCTCTGCGACCCAGCTTGTCCGCACCAATAAATTCCTGGCCGATGCTGCTCAGGCGCATATCGATGCCGTAAACGATGCCGGGATCTCGGAGGAACTGACAAAGAAGCGCGTAGCCGGTCTGACGAAGGACCAGCTTGAGCAAGAGCGCGGCGTTCTGGAGTTCCGCAACAAGGCTCAGGCACAGGGCTTGGACCTGCAAAGCGCAGCGTATCAGGCAGCGGAGAAGGCTCTTCGCACCGATCTTGCCCGTGTGGACGCGAACAAGCTGCTTAACCAGCAATTGGATCGCGCAACCGATCTGGCCGAACAGTATAGCGCCACATATCGTAAGGGTCAGGCAGACAAGCAGAACGCGACTGATCGTGCCGCGCTAGAAGTGGGCCGCGCAAATGGCACCATCAGCGAAAAGGTCTATAAGGAAATCACCAGCGGCCTGGCCCGTGCCGCGCTTGAGACAGCCAACCAGTTCCGTGACGAGTTCGGTCAGCGCATCGAAGCGCTAGGCGATCATTTCAGCGGTAAGTTCGGCGCTGCCATCAATAAGGCTGGCCTTGCCATTCAGGGCATCGCTGCTGCTGCATCGGGTAAGAACTTCGGCGGTCTGGGCGCAATCGGCGGTCTGATGGATGTCTTTGGCCGCAAGTTGGATGGTAGCCTGAACGGCTTGGGAGATACATTCTCGAAGGGCGTCGGCTCGTTTGGGGAGAAGCTGTTTAGCAAGGACACTTTCACCAAGCCGCTATCCAGCATGTCCAGCAGCTTCGGGGACTTCAAAAAGTCCTTCGGTAGCATGTTCGGCAAGAACGGCGACTTCATGGCCGGTTTGGGTAATGTCCTCGGCAACGCTGCTGGTGGCGCGCAGCTTGGCGGCGCAGTCGGCTCGATGCTCGGCTTGAATGGGACAGGCTCATCGGTCGGCGGTGCGCTTGGTGGCGCTCTGGGTGGCCCGTTAGGATCGCTGGCCGGCTCGCTAATCGGCGGCGCATTGGGCGGTCTGCTGAAAAAGGCCAAGTGGGGAACGGCCAGCATCGTGAATGGTCAGATGACCACCGCAGGCAACAAGGACGCTTATAAGGACAATGCCAGCGCAGCAGGCACGACGATCATGTCCACACTGGATAATATCGCATCGCAGCTTGGCGCTGATGTCGGCAATTATAACGTCTCGCTCGGCCAGTATAAGGGCAAGTGGCGCGTCAGCGGTTCGGGCAAGACCGGCAAGCTCAAGGGCGGCGATGTTCAGGACTTCGGTAAGGATGGCGCAGAAGCAGCACTTCGTGCCGCAATCTCTAACGCGATCAGTGACGGCGCAATCGCCGGTGTAAAGGCTTCGACCAATGCACTGCTCAAGGCAGGCAGCGACATTGAGGCCCAGCTACAGAAGGCTTTGACATTTGAAAACGTCTTCAAGGAACTGAAGAGCCGCGTCGATCCGGTCGGCGCTGCGCTGGATGCACTCGGCTTGGAGTTTAAGAACCTCACAAAGATATTCAATGAAGCAGGCGCAACTAGCGAGGAATATGCCCAGCTAGAACAACTTCGCACATTGAAGCTACAGGACATCATCAAGGAACAGACCAGCGGCCTGCGCGACATTCTGGACAAGCTGAACGGCGAAGCCAGCGGCAAGTCTGCAATGGTGATGTTCACTGAAGACATGGACAAGTTCAAGAACTATCAGGCCGATGCACTGGCAGGCAAGCAAGTCGATCAAACCGCTTATACCTCGCTAGTTGATAAGCTCCTTGGCAATGGCCAGTCCATCTACGGCATGAACTCCAAAGAATATCAGGCTCTCATTGCAGACTTGAAGTCCACAACGGGTGGCTTCCTGACTAACGTCGAAACGGCTCTCAGCGGCGTAAACAACGGCGCGGATATGTCGGCAGCGCTCAACAACCAAACGAACGCGATCACGGCAAACCAGACGCTACAGAATGACTACCTCGCTCAAATCCTACAGGAGTTGAAAGCGACCGGCATCGGCGGTCTTGTCACCTACATCAACGGCAAGCCCAATTACAGCGCCGTCAACGGCAAGCTGCAATATAACTAAGGGGGATAAGTAACTGCATGGCAATAGATGCAAACAGAGCTTCCTTCATCAAGAAGGAATATCGATGGGATGTCAGAGAGGACACCTCCATCACCGACAAGAATGCTCGTGACGAGCAGTTCCCAGCGAATGTCGATCCCACGACAGCAAGTCAGCTTGCGACGCTCATCCGCGATCAGAACAAGGCGGCGCGCATCTTCTCCGTGAAGATCGACACCTACATGACGCTGGATGACTTCATTGCAGAGGTGCCGCGCCATATCCCGAATATACCGGATTATGCCACTGATGGCCGCACGTTCCGCGTTCTGAGTTTCACTGCCTCGCTCAACAGCGGCGTTACTGAAGCGAGGTTGCACGGGTAATGGCTACAGTTCTATGCTCTCCCCGCATTTTTGCCGTTAGCTCATCCACATCGGCCAGCAACGCGCCTGCCTCAAATCTCAATCTCGATCATCCTTCGATGGTCTGGCGCTCCGCGAACCTGACTTCCGTGCAGATCACCGTGCAGCTTGGCGCTGGGTCATGGGATACAATCGCACTCGTCAAAAACAATCTGCGCGCAACCGATACCGTTCGCATTCGCGCAGCTTCCACGGCAGCAGCGACAACATCAGGTCCGACCTACGACAGCGGCAACTTCTTCGCTTTCAGTGGAGCGGCCAACAGCCTTGGTAGCATTACGTTTCTCACTCTAAGTGGTACGCGCAGCGAGACGTTTGTCCGAATTGATATCACCAGTACCGGCAATCCCGCTGGCTTCGTGGAAGCTGGCCGATTGATTATTGGCAAGCGTATTGAAGAAGATGGCATTGACCTGAACGCAGAACACAACTTCGAAGATACAAGTCAGAACACGCCGTATCGCGGCTTTGACGCCATTGATCCCTTCGATGTTAAAACATCATGGAAGTTCACAATCGGCTACATCAAGGAAGCTAGTTATTGGCAGAACTGGTTCCCCTTTTTACGCGATGTCGGAATGAAGAAAACCGTGCTGTTCGTGCCTGACCGAGATAGTGCATACTTGCAAAGTGAAACCGTTTTCGGTCGCATCATTAGCATGGCCAAGGGCAGTCCAGTTAGTTCGGATTTTTACAAGTTGGAACTCTACGTCCGAGAAATCTAAGGTCTGACCATGCTCAATAAATACGAGCATGGCGAAGACATATAATTTCCTTATCGAAGTCACCCCGCTTAACGGCACCACCCCCACAACTCTACGTCTGACTAACCTGAGTGCAGACAAGAACGCCACTACGGCCAATGGGCAAACGTGGCTCCCTTGTATCACTTCGATGCCAGATACGGGCCTGACGCTTTCGGCGGATGGTCTGCTTGATGACCTAAAGATCGAACGTGGCGAACTTAGCTTCTTCTGCTCCAATGAATTCGATAATCATGTCTGGTCTAGCTATGTCTGGAATAACGCCTTCTATCGCGCATGGTATGGCGAGAACGGCACCGACTACGCAAGTTACACTCTTTTCGGTGAAGGCCGCACTACCAACCTAGAGCGTGACGGCAATCAGGTCACTGTTCGCCTGCTCGGTCCAGAAGCCGATATAACTTCGAAGCTGCTTACCAAGTCCTACTTAGGCACTGGCAACGCGGAAGGCCCGCTGGGCTTTAAGGGCAACCTCAAGCCTCGTTGCTTTGGCACTCCGCTGTCCGTTGAGCCGGTCGAGGTCGATCCGGTCAATCTCGTTTATCAGGTTCACGGCTACGGCGCTGTTTCGGCCATTCAACCTTACGAATATGGCCTTCCACTAGAAGTGAGCCAGCGCAAGGGCAACGCTGCATCCTATGCGGCCCTGATCGCCATGCCGCTTGTGCCGGGTGAATATGCCACCTGTCTGGCAGAAGGCATGTTCCGTTTCGGCGGCACACCAACGCCAAGGATCACCGCCGATGTAACGATGTCGGGTGGTACGATGCTGTCCGACATTGCGACTGCGATCCTGACGGCTGCTGGCGTTCCTGCTGCAAAAATCGGCAGTTTCGCTGCTGTCTCATCGGTTCAGACCAACCTCTATGTAACCAGCCAGGTCGAAGCCCTCGAAGCCCTACAATCGCTGTTCAAGCAAGCCGGTTGCTACCTCTTCGCCGACAAGAGCGGCACGTGGCAGTGCGGCAAATTCTACGCCTCCACTAAAAGTGCGGTCACGCTCAACAGTGATCGATCGACATTCCCGATCTTGCTCGACTGGAAAGAAGAGCCGCCAAAGCCGCCGATCAAGAAAGTCAGTTATGGCTTCCAACGCTGCTGGGGCGTCCACTCGGATAGCGATGCCTCGCCCATCGTCAACGAGCTGGCGCAGCAGGCCGATAATGCAGCCCTTGCTGCTGAGAATGCCCAGAACGCTGCCGACGCTGCCCAGACGACTGCTGATGAGGCGAAGACCGATGCTGGGACCGCGCTCAATGCGGTCAAGGATAGCAGCGGTAATGTCATCCCATCGGACCAGCTAAAAGCCGATATTGCCGCCGCAGCAATAAAGGCACAGCAGCTACAAGATACCTATGGCAGCACGGCAAGCGCCGCTGCCAGCGCGAATGCAGCGCAGACATCTGCGACCAACGCTCAGACCGCAAATGCTAATGCCCAGACCGCGAAGCAGCAGGCAGAGGCAGCGAACTCCGCAGCAGGCGCAGCCAAAACGGCTGCTGAAACGGCCCGATCACAGGCCCAGACTGCTGCCACGGACAGCACCGCTGCTAAGACTGCTGCCGAGAGCGCGAAGGTCGCATCTGAATCAGCCCGCAATCAGGCGCAGTCTGCAAAGACCGATGCTGAAACCGCGTTCACCAATTCGGCCACCGCGAAAACGGCAGCAGAGGCAGCGAAGACCGCTGCTGAAACGGCCCGAACTCAGGCCCAGACCTCCGCGACCAACGCCAATAATAGTTCGATAGCGGCAGCAGGCAGCGCTTCGACTGCTTCGACAAAGGCGACGGATGCAGGCAACAGCGCGACGGCAGCGGCCGCCAGCAATGTCAGTGCAGCATCGTCATACAACGATGCGCGCCTCACCAGTGCCGCTTTGCTGCCCTCAGATTTTTCGCAGGATGGTCGATACTGGACCCTCTCGATTGTCGGTGCGCCATCGGCTGTAAACAGCCTTGAAGCCGTCCCAAATGTCCGCTGGACGTTCGTTGATGTCGAGGGTGTCGGTCGCGTCGGTCAAGTTGTCGGCTCGAATGGCAACAGCTATCTTAGTCAGGTTGGTGTCACCAAGGCGTTGGCCGGTCGAACCTATCGCCTTACCGCCATCGCTCGCACCCTTGCCGATAGCACGACCGGCTTCGGGCTGTTCTTGGATTACATGGACGCATCTTACGTCCAGACCGGCACCTCGCTCACCCCCAATCAGCCGAACACCGTCGGTGGTGAATGGTATTCTCTAACGCGCACGATCACGGGCGATAGCTTGATCGCGAATGGCCATGTCTATTTCCGTGCCGCATTACGCAATTCGGGCAACAGCACCTCTCCCGCGACGATGCAGATCGCAAGCCTCCGCGTCGAAGATATTACCGAGAGTGCAGCGGCATCATCAAGTGCCAGTGCAGCAGCGACCAGCGCAAGCGCAGCCTCGACCAGTGCCACGAATGCTGGATCGTCAGCCACTAGCGCGACCAACTCTGCGAACACGGCAACCACAAAAGCCGGTGAGGCCAGCACCAGCGCAAACAATGCCGCGACTAGCGCGACCAACGCATCCGGCTCTGCATCAGCGGCCCAAACCAGCGCCACAACCGCAGCCGGTTCGGCCAACACCGCAGGGCAGAAAGCAGACGCAGCCAGTTCGTCGGCTTCAACGGCATCAACAAAAGCCAATGAGGCCAGCCAGTCCGCGACATCAGCAGCGACGAGTGCGACTACCGCCAACACCAGAGCAGGCGCAGCCAGCACCAGCGCGACACAAGCGGCAAACTCCGCGACCGCCGCAGGCACATCAGCGTCCAATGCGTCCACATCTGCAACGAATGCCGCCACCAGCGCTACCAACGCGGGCAACAGCGCAACCGCTGCAAATACTTCTGCACAGACAGCCAGCACAAAAGCCACGGAGGCAGGAAACAGCGCATCGACTGCGACCGCTAGTTCGATTGCCGCAACGTCAACCTACAACGCCATTCAGGTCACGCAGGCAAATCAGCCTGTGTTGCCCTTCGACTTCTCAGATGGCCTTATCCAGTGGTCATCGGGCCGTGTCGGCTCACCAGCTACACCACAGCCCGTCTCCGGCTTTTCCATCGTTGATGGTGATGCTGACTTTGGCCGCGCGTGCGAAATGACATGGACAGGTGCTGGTGGAAATATCCTGACGCGCGGCTGTATGCCGGCAAATCCGGGTCGTTATTATGAGGTGCGCGCCCGCTTCAAGATCGTGTCTGGCGACGGCGCATACAACTTCAATATGATCTGTTCAGAAATGGACAGCTCATATGTTGGAACGGCATCCAATTACCGTGGCGCTCCCGGTGTTCCAGTCACCGTCACTGGTGAAGTCATGGAACTATCCGCGATCTTTACGGACCAAACCAGCAATATCGCCGGTATTACCGTGCCAGTCGGTCGTTGGACCGCTGATGCACGTTTCATGCGCTTTGGCCTGCGTAACAACCTAACCGAAACCGGCATGGTCGTGCGCGTTCATTCGGTGCGCGTTTCAGATGTGACCGATAGGATCGCAGCAGAGCAGAACGCGTCAGCAGCTCTATCCAGCGCCAGCTCAGCGTCTTCAAGCGCAGGAGCCGCCGCAACATCTGCGACCAATGCAGGGTCGTCGGCTAATTCAGCCCAGACATCTGCCACTACAGCATCTACGAAAGCTGGCGAAGCATCGACGTCCGCGACACAGGCCGCCAGCAGCGAGACGAACGCGAACGGCTCTAAGAACGCCGCAGGGACTTCCGCGACAAATGCGGCAAACAGCGCCAATGCGGCAAGCGGCAGCGCGACGGCAGCGGCGGGGAGCGCCAGCACCGCTTCGACACAGGCCACCAATGCAGGAAACTCGGCAGCGGCAGCGGCGGTGAGTTCGATTTCAGCGAATTCGGCTGCAATCTCGACGCTGCCCTTCGACTTCACCAACGACGGTCAATTCTTCTGCGTAAATTACACCCGCGCACCTGCCGACACCGTGCCGATGGCGTCCTTCAGCAACAACAATTTCACGTTCGCTGATGTTGCAGGCGTTGGCCGCGTTCTTCGCGCAGCCCGCGTTGCTACCAGTTCTACACCGCATATTGCTGCGCGTGGCTGGCTGAAGGCTATCGCCGGTCATCAATATCGCGTTTCCACGCGAGGGCGCGTCACAGCAAATTCGGGCGCGACCATCCGCGTCTTCGGCATCGGCCATAATGAAACCGGCACCCAGATGGCGGCTCCCAGCCAAGGGCGCACCAGCATGGCGCTCAACACATGGTATGATGTCGAAGTCACATTCACTGGCGATGACATCATTGCTGCTGGCGGCGCTTACATTCGCCCGCTGGTCCGCCTCGACACAGACGGCACTAATTATGAAATCGCTTATATCCGCCTTGAAGATATAACCGAAAGCGCAAACGCGGCGATCAGCGCGAGTGCAGCAGCGTCATCAGCATCATCGGCAGGCACCAGCGCGACGAACGCGGGCAATAGCGCCAGCAGCGCAACAACCAGCGCCAACACTGCGACCACCAAAGCTGGCGAGGCCGCAGGTAGTGCATCATCGGCGGCGACCAGTGCGTCAAATGCGGCATCGTCGTCCACGAATGCTGGCAATAGCGCGACCGCTGCGAATGGAAGCGAGGTTTCGGCGTCCCTGAGCGCGGCAGCAATGATGCCGAGCGATTTCCAACTCGACGGTAAGTTCTGGCAGAACGGGTTCAGTGGTCTTCCGACCAGCGTTAGTTCGATCACCCCGAACTCGATCTTCTCGTTCGCAAATGTGACCGGCGAAGGTCGCGTGATGCGCATGACAGCCTCGTCGCAACTTGATGTCGGCAACATCGGAATGCTGCCGTTGCAGCCTGACCGCATCTATCGTTTTTCCGCGAGGGTTCGTCAGACTGCCGGATCGTCATTCGCTGGGTTCCAGCTTTACCGCATCGGCGTCAACGCGACTGGTGGCACGGTCGGCAATGGCACAGTCACCAATCCATCGACCACAACGCTGACAGCGCTCAATGAGTGGCGCGACATCAGTGGCACGATTGCTGGCAGCACCGTCAATGCTGTGATCGCCGCTGGAGCATCGAGCATCCGCACGTTGCTGCGTTTGGTCGCATCATCGTCTGTCACGGTCGAATACTCCTATATCCGCATTGAGGATATTACCGAGAGCGCAAACGCGGCAGGCAGCGCCAGCGCAGCAGCTACCAGCGCGTCATTGGCATCGGCCAGTCAGAACGCGGCAGGTTCGTCGGCTTCATCGGCTCAGACATCTGCCACCAATGCGGCAACACAGGCCGGTAATGCGGCGACCTCTGCTAGCAACGCATCTACATCGGCGTCCAATGCCGCAGGAAGCGCGAACACCGCATCTACACAGGCAGGCAATGCGTCGAATAGCGCGAACGCGGCAGCAGGCAGCGCGTCCAGTGCCAGCAACAGCGCAAGCACGGCCAGCACGAAGGCCAGCGAAGCAGGCAATTCCGCCGATACCGCGATGTCTCAGGCGATTTACGCGGGTAGCCGTGCGGCGGGCAATTTCGTCGCCAAGCCGACATATGAGGACAATTCCGTTGGCATGTGGGCGGGATCCGTTTCGGTCATCGCTGACGCCGTTTCTGCCATCGGGACATCAAGGGCGCTCCGATCTCAGACGCGCGATGCGACCGAAGGCGACTTCATTCCGCTGACGGCCAGCACGGCGCGCACATTCCGCGTTTCTGGATACGCCAAATGCGGAACCTCTACCTCATATGCGGTCATGTGCGGCATCCACGGCATCACGACTGCGAACACACATAACTTCATCTACACACAGGCTCGCGCCGCCGGTCAGACGAGCTGGGCAGCGTTCAACTTCAACATCGCTGTCCCAGCAAATATCGCCAAATTCAGGCCGTTCATCCAATCCAACAATGATGGTTCCGGGTCGGTTCATGATGCCCGCGTGGTCAATCTGACCATTGAGGACATTACCGAAAGCGCGGCAGCATCGGGCAGTGCCAGCGCAGCAGCTTCCTCGGCATCGAGCGCGTCCACGAGCGCAGGCAATGCCGGATCATCAGCCACCAGCGCGACGACCAGCGCCAACACTGCATCGACACAGGCAGGCAATGCGTCGAATAGCGCGAATGCAGCAGCAGGATCGGCAGCAACGGCAACAGGCGCAGCATCGACGGCGACGACACAAGCAAGTCTAACAGCTCAATACTCAACCGGCGGCGGCAATCTGCTCTCCAACACAGACTTCACCGTCGATACGTCCGGTTGGTTGACTAGCGTGAACAGCCAGTCGGGTATCGCATTTCCGATCAACGGCGGCGGCAACGAATGGCATCCTGAATTTGTGAACGCCCTCAGCATCTATCAGCAGAGCAGCGGCGGCACCGGATATTCCGATTGGACGCAGAATATCACAGTTCAGCCAAACCAGTGGTATGACGTTTCGGTTCTCGTCGCGGCGCATCGCTGCCAAGTTCAGGTCTATCTCCTATTCCAGAATGCAGCTGGCAGCGCATTATCAACGCCATCAAACGGCGCGATCACACCTTCCACTGGCGGCAGTAATCTCGGTAGCTGGACGCAGGTTGGCTTCAAAGGGCAGGCTCCCGCCGACGCAGTAAAGGCCCGGCTGTATCTTCGCAAGCACGGCACGCTGAGCAATCAAGCAGATAGCTGGGCATGGTTTTGTCGTCCGCAGGTTCGTCCGACATTCGCGAATGCCCCGACGCCCTGCTCATATTCACCCGGTAGCGGTGGCGCTGTTGCTGCTGCGCTAAGTGCCACAGTCAACACACAGGCTGTCGCAATTGCCACGGCCAGCAGCACATTGTCGAGCCTGACATCGACCGTCAGCGGTCAGGGCGTGACGATCACAAATCAGCAAACGGCGATCAATACCGCGACGAACAAGGCCAATCAGGCATTAGGCCGCGCTGCCGTAACCGTCGATGTCGGCGGACGCATGACGGGTTGGGAAACCAACAACAATGGAGCGACCGGCAATTTCAAAATCCACGCCGATAACTTCTCTATCGAAAAGCCCGGTGGAGGTGCGCGAACCGAGTTTGCGAACGGCTGCTGGAAAGTCTTTGACGAAAACGGCGTTCTGCGTGGCCGCTTCGGGAACCTGAGCGCGTAATGGCTTGGGGGCTTAATCTCTACAATGCGCAGGGCGGTGCCATCTTGGACACGACCCAGCGAACCGGCCAGCTATCTGGTGTTCATTCCTTCTATGGTCCGACGCCCGGTAATACAGTCGATCTATGGGGAAGTATGAATGGCTCATACCAGAGCATCACCGCTCCGAACGGACCCGCCAATTCCATTCTTTGGTATGTGATCGTCTCCACTGGCTTTGACGATTACCAAAACGGCTCAGGCTACAGCCAGATATATAATACGGGGCAAACGATTTATTATCGCACACTCAACAATGATTGGACCTACATTTATTACGGATACAGATGACCTACGGAGCAGCATTCTATAACGACGCGCAAACTGTCCAGCTTGACGACCAAACTCCTTGTATGTCGCTCGTCGCTCGCGGAACTGTGGCTGCCAGCAGCGGCACATTCTACCCCCGACTGACCAATGGCATAAATCCGTTGATGGCTATTCGCCCAACGAATGTGTCGGCGGCAATTCAGGGTGTATCGAAGAACGGCGACACCTTTGATTGGCAAATTGCCACGATGGGCAGTCCGCGCATGAGCGGCCCTAACTGGTCCATCGACTGGTATATTTTCGATAAGCCGAACCCCACACCTTCAACGTCTGGCTGGGGCTTGGAACTCTATGATGCTGCTGGCAACGTCACATATTGCTCGAAGCAGGGTCCGATGAACATAGCAGGCGTTGGACATGGCACATACAGTGCCGGTCGCACCTATGCTTTCCATCAAAACCGCATGGCCGTCGAGCGAGGGGAGGAAATCTATGATCTTGTCGAAACCGATGATAGCCGTGGCAATCCGAACGGCGGCTGGGAAGTGAAGTTCATGGGCTACGAGAAAATCCCCAGCGGCTGGGAAGTCATCGGCAATCAGATTGAGCAGGTCCACCAAAACGGCGGCGATTACTGGATTTATCCGCCATCACTGCTGATCCTCGATGTCACGAACCTCTGACATATTCCTGATAGGATCGCAGGCCGCAAAGCTAGGTGGCTTCCTACCGGCATGGCGTAACGGCCATGTCGATGATGTTGACCTTGTGACCGACGAGGCTTCCGCCAGGACGATAGCGCAGCAGCATGACCAGCCATTCACACCTCACGTTGCCGGTGGCGTCTGCATCTGGGCCGCTGTGAAATTCGATATCGACTTTGCCGACATGCCCGAACGCTGGACGCTGCTCGACCGGCTGTGTCCCGCTCCACTAAAAGTGGACGTTGCGTGCCAGCCTTTAATGCTGCGTGTCGCACCCGTAGAGGTTGTCTGGGCTATCAGAGCTTATACCGTCGGCCTAAGCCTAAAAGCCCACGAAAAGGGCGTGAGAGACGCTGTAGCGTATGACGGAATGCCGATGCAACTTACCGACGATCACCAGCGTCTTGGGCAGATTTACCGGCAGATCGGCCTGAGCGTGGCCTACAGTCGATTGTGACAGTTCAAACTAACGAGGGCATACCTCTTCCATCACAAGGGACCATGCCGAACCGGGCGGTATCGTAATGTAACCACTCATATTGCTTTCGGTCTTAACCACGTTGCCGTTAGCATCTGATGCGACCAACGAAAGCAGAGTTGCATCCTGCTTTACGCAATTAAAAAGCACCTGAGATACAACCGATTTTTCACCGAATTTACCGAGGCTTACGTTTACTGTCCGCACCCAAACGCGGGGATTGTTGTTGCCCGCATTCTGCATACTTTTCGGTTGAACGAACCATTTATCGCCGTTTTTGGTGGTCGCAACCAATGTCCATTCGACGGTCGCAGCATGAACGGGGGCAGACAACAACGACATGGCGACAAGCAATCTGCGCATAAATCCCCCTTTAATTTGAGCGCAAACTACATCAATCAACGACGAAGGCTAGAGGTTTCCGCTGTGCATCCGATGCGGTTCTCTGGTTGGATCGGCGATAAATATCTCCGTAATTACATACGGAGAATAGCTATGACCCAATACACCAATCCAAATCTGACCCAGCGTGAGATTGTCGAGCAGAGCAAAGCTGCAATCCTCACAATGATGGATGCGCTCGACACAACGGCCGCAGAAGCCGAAGCCCACACCGATGATACATTGGACTATGTGACCGCGCAGATGATTGCGCAGCATGTCAGCCTTCTGATGGGCAGCAAGCTACAGCTTGAAATGGAATTGACCCGCCTCAACAATATCATCGCGGCTTGGGACGCTGAATAAATGATAGCCGGGAACATCGTTTCTCGGCTTCCCTGCAACGCACATCTATCGTAAAACTGGCTTTGAAATAGCCATGCGTCAGATCGTCTGGTCATCAGTTTCGAGATTTATACTCGCGCTTCATACGCTTGCGCTCATCTTTAGATGGCGCGCCCTTCGTATTCCACCGTTGCTGTGGTCCGCTGCGCATTTTGCGACGGGAAGGTGAAACGCCAGACCGGCTTGCTTCTTCCTTCTTCGCTTCGAGTTTTGCAAAAACGAAGAGAAGGGCAATTCCGCCTAAGATCGCGGCCACGACATAGAGCAACGCCATACCCATCAGCGAAATGACCCACAACAGTAGGCCGCCAATTACGATAAAGGCAAAACCAGCGCTTATCGCGTTGGACAAGAAGCCCTTCACTGCCCCCGCCCCGAAAAGCATGATGCCCGCAATCAGCAGAAGCAGTGCTATTATCATGCTCGTCTGTCCCCACATTGTAAGCCGCAGCCTAGCGGCCTGGACATGACGCCGCAAACAGGAAGATGTTTCAGCGGGGATATGGTTCGCAGGCGATCCCGTCGCCATCACCGTCCATATGCGCACCATAACCCGGTTGGCCGCGATAGATCGGCGCGGCTCCGGCAGCGCGAGCAGCAGCGCAATTTCGATATGACCATGTTGATACCGTAGCCGCCATGGGAGCCTGTCTCTGAACAGGTGAGAATGCAGCGACAGCAGGCTGTTGCCCGTCTAATTCTGCTGCGGATGTCAGGGGATCGCGCTTGATTGTATTGCGTGGCGTCCACTCTTGCGAAGCGGTTTCTGCCTGCACCCGATTAGATGGCTCACGAAACACGAAGCCGCCTGCTAAACCTGCGGCAATGGCTCCAGCGAAGATCAAGATAGGTTGGCGCATGTCGCCCGAATTAATCTGGTTCCGTAAAGGAATGGCAAACGGCATAGGTCGGTCTACATAAATCTCGGCACATCCGTTCCCGGTATTCCCATGACTACTGTTAAGCACGCGCCTTTTGAAGGTCAGTTTCCGCAACTGCTTCGATCGCTTGCAGTGCGACAGCATAGAATTCTGCTAATCGCAGATGGGCTTCCCGAATATGTGGTATCTGGGCTTCTTCAGCTAATCGGCGATTTCTAGCCATATTTGTTTCGTAATAGGCACGATCAAATTGGTTCTGAACAGAGCCTCCCTTTTCTTCGATGCCGGGAATACGCTGCGGCGCAGCAAATGGGTCAGGTAGAGGCAAAGCATCCGCGCCGAAGCGTTTGGCGAGCGGGTCAAACAGATTATGTGAGCCAACCAGCCATACGGCCGGTAATTCGGAGTCTTGCTTAAATAGTGGGCAACCAACCTGTGTGAGGTGCCTACTCAATGAAACTACTCACTACTGCCCTGCTAGGGGCAACACAGCGCCTCAGAGCGCTTCCAGCAAAGCTGGTAAACTATCTCGGTGATGCTGCTCACAGACGCTTTACGGCTGTCGCTGTTGCGCTGATCGCAACCCATTTCCTCGGCAAGGAACTGAACGCCGGTGAATTGGCACTAGGAATGGAAATCGTGATCGGCGGCATCGGCGGCGCATGGGTCAAGCCTGCACCTAAGGAAGGCCAATAATGCTCCACCACACCGAAGAGGCAAAAAGCGTCGGAGACATTGTTTCGGTAGGCTTAGCGTTCGGAACGCTGTCTCAGATTTTGCCACAGATAGCGGCAGTCTTATCGATCACTTGGACACTGATCCGGGTTGGTGAATGGCTTGTATCGAAGATAAAGAAGCGTCGTTCAGACATCCTCGATTAAGAACGCGAAATCTGCTTGGGGGTTTATCCGCCTATTGCATTTGCTAGGAGGCTGGCCTGATTGGAAGTATCTTTTCTCGCTCGTCAGGAAACAACGGTATGGTTTTAGCAAGTTCGGTACTGAACTCGCTTCGAAGATAGCCAGAAAATAACCATCCCACTTTATCTCCAACGGTCATGCCCTTCATAACCTGGCAAATCCCTACTTGCCTTATAACTTGTATCGCCACTTCAAATTCATCAATGGAGCAGACGGTGAACCTGTTAGTCTCGAGTAGCGCTTTATCTACGCCTCTCCGATCTAGTTCTTCAATCACCAATTTATCTAATTCGCCCTGCACCATATGTGTAAACAGGTTCCAATTATCCATACTGACAATCAACGGATAGACTGGTTGTCCGCTGCTTTTCCACGAAGGATATTCGCCTTTCAACGCTTCCGCTAGAGTTGCATAAAGCTGACCAATGGCCTTCGCCATTTTTTTGAACTCGCGGGTAACGACTTCTTCGGGAGCTAGAAATGTCTTCACGGCAACCCCCATTTTGAGCACTTTTACTTCAATAAAAAGAGATGCAGTGGCGTCCTGTACGATCCAGTCAACCGTGTCTTTTTGAGCTTTTTTAGGACCATATCGTTCTTCTGGAATTATCTGATATTCACCGGCCCCAGCTACTTTAATAACTTCCCCCACATAGCTTTGAAATGCCGGACCTAAATGAGCGCTCAGGACGTTAACATCGTGACCTGCGACATCGAAATACAAGCCATTTGTAAAGCGCCGTGATAGCAGGCCCGGCATCGGACAGATAATTCGCTTGCCATTTTCGACACTAATTAACGGATGCAGCCATAAGGGGTTAAACGTGTAAGCCCAGTTCATGTTCAACGATCTTGTCTCGAACGCGGACTTCCTGAGTGTTTCGTAATCCGAAGTCAGGTTTGCGATGATTGGACGGATATCATTTCCCAGTAGCTTTTCCGCGCTCTCGAACCAACGTGGCTCCACTGCAAAATACTTCATGTATGACGCTAATGCAGCAAATCCACCCTGAGCTACCTGCTCTGTAGAGCTTCCGTATATGTGCCGAACCACGCTATCCATCTCAGGATGTCGATACAGTTTGCGCGCCCTGATGAGCTGCGGGTGGGTTACGCCTTGCTGCCAGTGGAACTGCCGATGGGCAATTCGACTCATTTCACTAAAAACGCTATGCTCCTCAATATCCAGCGCATCCTCTTCGGTCCTTTTCACCTTGTTCAGTGCATCTCGTACATATCGCCATTCGTTGACTTCCTGACCGCGTTCAAGATCGCAATGCAGGATGGCTTCACGGGCGAGAGTGTCTAATTCCCACAGAAAAAAACGAAGTTGCATCCAATCCCACTTGCCAAAGGGATTCGCTTCGCGAAGATAGGGAGGCAACTCGTTATGGAATTCTATATGGTTCGCGAGATACCAAATTGCTTGTAGCATGGAAGTGAGATTGAACTTCCGAAGGTAATTTCGCAATGGTTTGAAATGCTCCATACGTCATTGCTAACTTGATCTGCCGGATTTGAAAAGCCAATTTAATGCAATCGCGCAGAGCGATGTTCTCTATTCTAAAAGGACATACGCTATCGCGCAGTCCTGCTTCGGCACGATCTACTCGCTTTGCGTGCTGCTCGCACTTCAAGCGGTGGATCGTTTGAAGCGGTTGCCTTTGTATCAATTAGGAAGAGCGGCTAACTGGATGATAGTTATTTTCTTCTCATTCCAAGAGGACGATACACACTTCCCCCATATACCAGAACCATCATAAAAGAGATAAAACATCTCTTACTCAGTTCCAATATATGGGGGAAGCTATGTGGGGTATTCCAGTCGGAACTTACACACTTTGTATCTAACGCTCGTATGAGGAGCAGCGGGGTTTAGCCGATCGCTTTTTCAGTTAGGCTTCTAGGTCATCATAACCTACATGCGGACACAAACGAACCATACAACTAGCGTCGTTTGTGCTAGGACTTGTCAGGCAACAGACAGCGGTCCTCCTTTTCCAACTTCCGGGGACTCGTGACGCTCGTTGTCCATTTGGACCGGGGAATTTAATCTCCTGAGCGTGCTTTGCGTTCACTTGCGTGTCATTCACGTGCCGTCGTCGGGGTGCATTTTTTATACTGGTGCCATGCGTTGCCGAGGATTGTCGGTCGCCGTTTCTTCCAGTGCGCTTTTACCATTGCCCGGTCGGGTTAGTAAGTCCGGCGGCTCTTCCATCTTTGACTTACACAGCAAAGGTAGGGTTTGTAAGGCCGGTATGGTTTGTGGGGATAAGTTCGAGCTATGTCTGGGATACGGAAGAACGTGGATCAAAACAAAACCCGCTTAGTGGGCTCGAAGCACTAAGCGGGTCTCTATCACGTTGCTTGGTAGCCGATGGGTGAACCGCTTGAACAGCGTTTCGAGCCACCGTTCTACATATGTATTTATACATTCTGCCCTGACTGAGGGCGATATAATTCCGCGATCTGCGAAAATATCTGGCCATTCGTCCGAAACGACAGCTACCAGAGCTACTCCACTAGTTGCGGAGCAGGTGCTACGAATTGAACGTCAGGCCTTCCTGCAGCTTGGTATCCTTCTCCATTGGAGGGAATAACGGCAGAGTTAAGAAATTGGCAACCGAAGTAAACATCGCTTAACCAACATAATTGTTCAGGCGACATTTTACCAATTGACGAAACCGACGCCCGTGATATTTGAAAATGGACAGCATGAGAAATCAGGTTGTTAACAACAGGTTACTCTGTTGTTGCTCTTTGAAATCGCGATCTAGTATTTTCTGATTGTCAGCGACAAACCGACAATAGACAGCCCTTGGGCAGTCTTGCGTCATATGGTCTGAGCCATTGCCTCTCTGTGATGGCCGTAAGTGAGCCTCGAAACTCAGCAGACCGCCGACCATCGACTTTTGATGGCTCGCTGGTGCGGCGCAGTTAATCTGCCGCAGGAGACCCCCTATGCGCGAAGTTAGCGCAATTGCAATCGCTGCTGGCACTCAGAATATCACCAATGCAGAACAGGGCTTGGAGGCGATTAGACGTTTTCAAGGTGACTGGAAGGCGGACTCTGTCAAGCACAGTGCAAGCCAGAAAGCACTTGAGGCTGAAAGCCGAAGTAAGCTCTACAATCGTCTGGGTGAGGCTTGGGAAGTGATGCAGGAGTTGATTAAACTCTCGGATCACGATCAAGCGGAACTCATGGCGATACATAAATTGAAGCCCGTTAAAAAGGGCTACAATGAGCTTGCGCCATTCAATGCCATGTTGTGGGGAGAGTGGAAGGCAATCAAGGCGGAGGACGAGAACAAGGACAAGTGGAATAATTATGCTACCAAGCATGACAACGGCACGAAGTTCTGGTTCAAAGTCAACCGCAGTGCGGAGAAGTATGCCAAGGTGATGCGTTACGCTCAATATGAGCAACTGACGCGAAGCCAATTGGTTTCGAAGCTGACCTCGCTCAAGATGGACGAGGTGATTGCATCTGACACACGGGTCAACAGTGCGAACGATATGGAGTTGAAAAACTTCGCTAAGTATCGAGCTGCCGTGTTAGCTCAACCATCCCATGTTACGATTTCTCGCGGTGAAAGCGGCATCGCCAAGGACTACGGCAATAAGTTCGTAGCTCTTTGGGGACGCATTAATCCGAAGGGAGACATCGAAATTATGGGTCAATACCCTGCATCGGTGAAGGCGATTGATGGGCACATCGACAAGTTAGCCAAGACGACAGGCAAGGACGCGCTGATTGTACAGCTTGAGAAAGCTAAATCAGCATCTAAGCAGGAAATTGAGGCGGCTTCTGCCGAGTAAACGGAATGGGGTCAGGGCTAACGCTCTGGCCTCATTCTCGTCAGAGGAACTGTCGATGAGCCTATATATCAATGCTCTTCGCAAGTTGCGAGAGCGACTTTTAGATTCGCGCCGCCTTCGTCCACACGAAGTCGATGAGTTGAATGACTATCTGGAAGCCGAGGACTTAGCTGAGGCTAACCGTCTCGAGTGGATCTATGAATGTGAGTTCTGCGATCGTGTCGAGGCAGACGGGTTAGAAGACCCGCCTAAATCGCAGGCGTTTTTTAATTGGCCCGGTGATTTGGAAAGCGCGCAGCGAGAGTTTATTTTTTACAACGACAAAGTAATTGAGCGCAAAGAGGCCTTGAAAGAGGTCGAAAGCAAAATTGCTTCGGTCATGCGTAAACTCGAAGAGTCTACCCTGTCACTTACGCAGAAGCGTAAGTTGATGGATACGGTCAGCGTTTTTGGCAGGCAGCGCTCCGCGCTGGATGATCCCAATTGTGGACCGGACAGTATAGGATGGGCTGTACGACTTGCCGAAAGTCACCTCTCAGGGGTGCAGTGGCAGTATGAGAAGCGTTTGACGGATGATGATAGACGCTACATTGAACCTCCTAGGTTTCCGATAAAGCATCTTTCTGATTTCCCTCTCTTATACGATCATTGTTCGTATTGGGTTTATCCCAACGAACCGTCGCCAAAGCGCAAGGCTCTAATTGAAGTCATTGATCGCATTATTTCAAAGGGCTGAAACTGAAACCCCGGAAGTCTTAATTGCCTTCCGGGGTTTATCATGTTCCGTTTCCTGAGCAGGCTGTCTCAACCGTAGAACCGATTTTCTCCCTCATCTGGCTAAATAATTGCGGCCAAGGCCAACGAGAGGAGATCGAATATATGCCGCTTTTAAGCACCAGCAGCTTCGCGACTGCTACCCAAAAATCAACACCGATCGAGACATTCTTTGCACCATTCCATGAAGACGAATGGGACAGGGATTATGATGTCCAGACGATCTTGCAGGCGCAGGCGGATCAGCGCACCACTACTGGTGAGAGCCTACTCCACAGCTTTAGCGTATGGGACGGCGAACATACTGCATTCGCCCATGACGGCGCAACAATGTCCCATCTGGAATACACCGTTGAGGCAGCGAACAAGGTCAGGGCCACACTGATCGCAGCCGAGATTGCTCACTATGAGATCGAAACAAAAGCCAGCCGCAAGGACGCCGTTATGTTCGCGTTTCCGCTTGCCGAACTGCTGGACCACAAGGAAGTTATGCGTCTCGCAAGCCTGATTGCCGATTGCATTGGCGTCAAAGGCATCTTCAAAAACAGCTACCTATCCACCTACTTTTTCAGGTTTCGCAAAGGCGCACAGGTCATCAAGCGTAACGGCAACTACATGGGCCGCAACTTCATCGAAGAGCAAAATGGCGTGTTCGTGAAGATGGCGGATTACGTCGTATGAGCATCGAAGTGCTGCGTGCAATCGTGCTATCAGAACTCGGCTTGATCGAAGAAGAGCTAACTCAAGACCAGCGAATTCACATCGCTATCGAAATTGCAATTCGACTTCTCAGCGTCCCAGTGGTTCCAGCAAAAGGGGAGTAGCTAAAAACTCGGCAGCTTCGGCTGTCGAGTTTCCTATTGAGCCATTACCTTCTGATTTTCGCAACAACGCCGATTGCTCCCAGAACTATTGTGCCAACGGTCGCCAGAGCCTGCAGATAAAAATTATTATTGCTGCGGTTGACTTTTTCAGCGCTATCAGCTTGCCTTGTCTTCTCTTTTTCTCGTTCGATGTAAATACGGGCGAACTCCAGTCGGGCTTCATCGGTTTCCAGTTTTTCAGCAATAGTCCGGAGAGTTTCGGAATCTCCGGATATCGCAGCGCCGATGTTATCAGCAGCTCTTTTTTGATGTTCAGAAGCCTTGTCAGTAATCGCCATCACAGCTTCGGATGCGTTAGAGACTGCCTTGAAAAACTGGACAAAGCCTTCCGAAGATAGCCCCTTCAAAGCATCAGATTTTATCGCCGCCGTAAGACTTTCTAAATTCAGGGGCAGTTTCGGCGTGGATGCCGCTTGTTCAGATTTTTTCGTCGTCATATTTGCCCCCTGAAATCCGGTCTAGGCCACAAAACAACATATCGGTCAATTGAGCGTGCGCGGTCATTCGCCCGCTGCCACGCTAGTTATCGCAAGACCTCTTGTCATGTTCTTCATTTGTTCTCTATGATGTTCATATGAACCAGCCCGATTCCCTCTGGCTCGCGCAGAGCCTCCTTCATGCGCCCGGATGGGCGAGAGTAGCTCTGACAGCACCGAACGAACGCCTGCGCGAAAATGCAGCGCTCGAATTGGCGCAGAGCATTCTAGCTGCATGGGACAAGCAGCAGCCGATGCCTGATGCTCGTCAGATGACTTTCCCGCTTTGATGTGGGCGCAAACCCGACGCTCAAAAATCTAGGCGACTACGCGAGACGCCAAGCCAATCTCTTCATCATTTGCAACTGCGGCCATTCAGGAGTTCTCGATGCCGATAAACTCAACCGTTGGTTCCTTGCCAACTGTTGGAACACTGCAATGGAGACAGTCGGAGCGCATTTGCGCTGCTCGCGCTGTCGGGGCCATCCTGAACGATTTGCTCCCTCGCCTCGCAGACCAGATAACCCGGACTGGATGAGCAGCGAGGACCAGTGGAAGCGTCTGGTCAGGAAGTTGCGGGGTTAGCATCGGCTAATTGCTTGCTGATATGTCTCGCTTGCACCATTTAGATCGCTGCTGTCGTCGGGTTGCTGGCTAAAGGAGTGATCGAATGGAATTGCGTTTCATGTTTAGTGGATCGAACATCTGCCAGACCGAAGCTGAATGCGTTCCTCCTGCTGGCTCTGAGGTCATCATTCGGACGGATTACTACAAGAAAGGTCTGACACCCGGTTCGCTGATTCGGTTCACTGTCACCGACGAGTTTCCCACCGTTTATGATTTCAGTCAGGGCGGCTTGATCGCGTATATCGACGTCAATGGCTACACCGTACTGGAAGCTGGCCCGGACCTGAAAGACTGAAAATCCAACAAGTTCAATGGATTGTTGGTTGTGCAACCCTATACGCTTGCATCAGCTGATTGCAGCCCTGCGCGCGCGGGTCGAGTGGCGATCCCGGCACGGCCATCACCTCCCGCCCCGCCTCGCCCGCCAGCCGCGCGGTGATGAGCGATCCCGATTTGGGCGCAGCCTCCACCACCACCGTCCCGACCGCCAATCCCGCGATGATCCGATTGCGCGCCGGGAAATGCCGCGCCAGCGGCTGCACGCCGGGCGGATGCTCGGTCACCAGCAGGCCGCTGTCGGCAATCTGCGCCTGCAAATCGCGATTTTCCGGCGGAAACACCACGTCCAGCCCGCAGGCGATGACGCCGATCGTCCCGCTGCCCACCGACCCTTGATGTGCCGCCGTATCGATCCCGCGCGCCAGCCCCGACACGACCACCGCACCCCGCTGACCCAGATCCTGCGCCAGCGTCCGCGCAAAGCGCACTGCCGCCGCCGACGCATTGCGCGCACCGACCATGGCGATGCATTGCCCCGCCGCCAGCGCCGCATCTCCGCGCACGATCAGCGCAGGCGGGGCGCCCTCAAACTGTTCGAGCAGAGCGGGATAGTCCGCGTCGCCCATCAACAAATAGCGCGCACCCAAAGCCCGCGACGCTGCGATCTCCCGCTCGATCGCGCCCGCGCCAGCAACGCTAGCCTTGCCACCACCCCGCGCCGCCAGATCGGGAATGGCGCGCAACGCCGCCCCCGCCGTGCCGAAGCGCGCCAGCAATTGGCGATAGCTGACCGGGCCGATCCGTGGCGATCGGATAAGCCGCAGCCGGTCGAACCGCTCCTGCTCGCTCACTCTTTGCTGGACCCGATCTTCGGTTCGGTGCCCTGCATCAGCCGCGCGATATTGGCGCGGTGCCGCCACAGCAGGATCAGCGCCATCGCCAGCGCCACCGGCACCAGCTCGATCCGCCCCATGAACCATAATGCGACCGGTGCGCTCACCGCCGCCGCCATGCCGCCCACCGACGACCATTTGGTCCCGAACAAGGCGCCCAGCCACACCGCCGCAAAGATGCAGCCTGCAGGCCAATGAAGCGCCGTCACCACGCCCATCATCGTCGCCACGCCCTTGCCCCCCGCAAAGCGCAGCCAGACCGGATAGCAATGGCCGATAAAGGCCGCCGCCCCCGCCATCGGCCCGCCACCATCAATCAGGGCCGCGCCGATCAGCACCGCCGCCGCGCCCTTGAGCAGGTCCAGCAGCAGCGTCGCCGCCGCCAGCCCCTTGCGCCCCGTCCGCAACACATTGGTCGCGCCGATATTGCCCGAACCAATCTGCCGCAAATCGCCAGCGCCGGTAAAGCGGGTCAGCAACAGGCCAAAGGGGATGGAACCCAGCACATAGCCAAGCAGCAGAACGAACAGGGGAAGCAGCCAGGGAGGTGTCATAGTCTCGCCGATAAAAGGTGCGCGCGACCATAGCGTGACAGGCGCACGGAGCAATGGGCATGGTAAGGAAGATTTCACGCAACTATCATAGCAGTAATAGATGCCTTTCCGCTTCCCTCGCACCACAGATTATGACGCCTTGCAGTCCTGCTACACCGCATTTCAGGAGACGCATTCGGACGTCTTTGCCGAGTGGTTGCGCATTGAAGGCAAGGGGCGGGACATAGAGATCAACGAGCTTGAAGCCGTGTCTGCGCAGGTCAGAGCCTTTGTTCAGGACCGCCTTCATATTGAAGATCATTTGGCTGTTATCCGCTTTTGGATGGACATGCGCTGGTTCCTGATCAGTCAGCATTGGCCCGAACGCCTGACCGACGGTAGCAGTTCGCATTGACACCTCCGCCTCCTGCCGCGACACAGCGGCCATGACGGTCGCGCCACAAGCTCCCATCCTCTTTTTCGATTCCGGCGTCGGCGGGTTGTCCATCCTCGCCCCCGCCCGCGCGCTGATCCCGACCGCGCCGGTCGTCTATGCCGCCGACAGCGCAGGCTTCCCCTATGGCACCAAAAGCGAGGCGGAGATTGCCGCGCGCGTGCCAGCCTTACTGGGGCGGCTGGTGGAGCGATATCGCCCGCGCCTGGCCGTCATCGCCTGCAACACCGCATCGACCATCGCGCTCAGCCATGTGCGCGCGGCGCTCGACATTCCGGTCGTCGGCACCGTCCCGGCGATCAAGCCCGCCGCGCTGGCGTCCAGAAGCCGCGTGTTCGGCGTGCTGGGAACCGACGCCACGGTGCGTCAGCCCTATGTCGATCGGCTGGCGGCGGAACATGGCGCGGACTGTATCATGCTGCGCCATGGCTGCGCCGCGCTGGTGCAATTGGCCGAAGCCAAGCTGCGCGGAGAGCCGCTCGATCCCGCCATTGCCCGCGCCGCGCTGGCGGGCCTGACCGATCAGCCAGGCGGCGACCGCATGGATACCGTGGCGCTGGCCTGCACCCATTTTCCGCTGGTGGAGGCGGAACTGGCCGCTGCGGCATCGCGTCCGCTGACCTTTGTTCATGGCGGTGAGGGGATCGCCCGGCGCATCGCCTTTCTGACGCAGGGCCAGCCCTGGCCGGACGCGCCAGCGCCGGGCATCGCCGTGTTCACGCGGGTCGATGATCATGTCCGCGCGCTGGCTCCGGCGCTCGCCCGATACGGTCTCGACCGGATCGAACAGCTTTGATTCCGTCTCTTGGACAAAAGGTCCAATATCACTGATCGGTATTTCTCCCTATGTCTGCGAACGGTTAGCGCTGGTAAAGCGCGCCATCTGCCGGTAAACGGCCGATCAAAGGATGCGGGTTGTCAAGGGACAGGGCGAGCGTGAACTACAAGCATATCTTTGCGCAGGCGATCGACCGTCTCCATGAAGAAGGCCGGTATCGGGTTTTTATCGACATTCTCCGCAACCGGGGTGCCTACCCCAATGCGCGCTGTTTTCACGGCCATAATGGCCCCAAGCCCATCACCGTCTGGTGCTCCAACGACTATCTCGCCATGGGCCAGCATCCCAAGGTTGTAGCGGCGATGGAAGAGGCGCTGCACGATGTCGGCGCTGGCTCCGGCGGCACCCGCAATATCGGCGGCAACACCCATTATCATGTCGATCTGGAAGGCGAACTGGCCGACCTGCATGGCAAGGACGCGGCCCTGCTGTTCACGTCGGGCTATGTCTCGAACGAGGCGACGCTGTCCACGCTGGCCAAGCTGCTGCCCGGCTGCATCGTCTTTTCTGACGAGCTGAACCACGCCAGCATGATCGCAGGCATCCGCAATTCGGGCTGCGAAAAGCGCGTGTTCCGCCACAATGACGTCGATCATCTGCGCGAATTGCTGGAGGCCGAAGATCCCGAAGCGCCCAAGCTGATCGCGTTTGAAAGCGTCTATTCGATGGACGGCGATGTCGCGCCGATCGCGGCCATCTGCGACCTGGCCGACGAGTTCAACGCGCTCACCTATCTCGACGAAGTCCATGCCGTGGGCATGTATGGCGCGCGCGGTGGCGGCATTTCGGAACGGGACGCTGTCGCGGACCGGCTGACCATCATCGAAGGGACGCTGGGCAAGGCGTTTGGCGTCATGGGCGGCTATATCGCCGCTGACCAGATGATCGTCGACGTCATCCGCAGCTATGCGCCCGGTTTCATCTTCACCACCTCGCTCTCCCCCGTGCTGGTCGCGGGCGTGCTGGCCAGCGTGCGGCATCTGAAAGGCTCCAGCGAGGAACGCGAGGGCCAGCAGGCGTCGGCTGCGCTGCTCAAACAACTCATGGCCGAATCCGGCCTCCCCGTCATGGATACGGTCACCCATATCGTCCCGCTGATGGTGGGCGATCCGGTCAAGGCCAAGCGGATCAGCGACATTTTGCTCGCCGAATATGGCGCCTATGTGCAGCCGATCAACTATCCCACGGTCCCGCGCGGCACCGAACGCCTCCGCTTCACCCCCGGCCCCGCCCACACCGAAGCGATGATGCGCGATCTGGTGAAGGCGCTGGTGGAAATCTGGTCCCGCCTCGACCTGGAACTGGCGGAACGCAAAGCGGCGTAAAGCAAATCCTTCTCCCCACGGGAGAGGGATACGCAGCCTTGTTGGCGAAGCCAGTTAGGCGAAGTTGGATGAGGGCATCTGCCCTATCGCCACCCCACCCCGCACCGCATAACCGCGATACAACGCTCGCACGCTTGGCTCACCACCAACGTCCCGCGCAACCGCCTCGATCGCATCGCCCAGCACCGCGCGCGGCGTCACATGGAACCGCGCCAGCCAGCCGAACAGGGCCGCGCGCCAGGCCCCCGGCAGCCGCTCCTGCTGCCCGAAATCGACCACCTCCAGCCGCCCGCCCGGCGCGACACAGAGCGCGGCCTGACGCAATGCCGCCTCCCAGTCGGGAATCATCGACAGCGCATAGCTGATGAACACCCGGTCGAACGTCGCCCGCCCGAACAGCGCTTGCGGATCGAAATCCACCGCATCGCCCCGCGCCAGCCTGACGCGGCAGGCCATTCCCACCCGCTCCACCGCAACCTGCGCGGTGCCAAGCATCGCCTGCGAGATATCGACGCCATAGAGCCGCGCGTGAGGCCAGACCTTGCCCACTGCGATCAGGTTGCGCCCGGTGCCGCAGCCAATCTCCAGCACGCTGCCACCCGACGGCGGGGCCAGATCGGCGATCAGGCCATCCCGCCCCAACAGATAATATTTGCGAGTGATATCATAGATATGCCGCTGCCACCGATAGGTGCCATCCATCAAACGTCCATGGTCGCTCATTGCGCGTCCCTCAAAACATAGAGATGCACGCCGCCATAAATGGCCGACCGGTCGCGCGCGGTGTAATCGCGTGACGCCTCGGCCTGATACGCCCACTGGTCCATCACCGCGTCCACGACCCGTCCGGGCAGGATGCTCGGTTCCCCTGCCGTGCGGAACAGCACCCGCGCGCCCGGTTTCGCGGTCCGCGTGATCTGCGCCCACAGCGCGTTCAGCTGATCGTCATCCATCCAGTCCTGCGCATCGAGCAATATGTAGCGATCCGCCGACGCGGCGGGCTGGTCGCGCAGGAAATCGGTGAAGTTGACATGCCGCACATCGACCCGGTCCGCCCGCGCCCGCACGGCATCATGATTGGCGGCCTGCAAATAGGGCGGCAACGGCCCCTCGCTTGCAGGGTCATTGGCGGCATAGCCCCGCCCAAACGCCTGCACCGCGAAATAATTATCCTTCAGATCAAAATCACAGGCCAGTTTCTTGAGACGAGCCTTCAGTACCGCGTCCATCCGATCATCGCCGGCCAGCGCCTCGAACTGCGCGGGCGGGATGCCCAGGCCAAAGAGCGAGGCGGGCTGGCTGGTCAGCCAGCGCACAAATGCCTTGTCGAAAATCGGCGCCAGCTCGGCCTCGAAAATCACCCGCTGCTCGGCCAGCGTCGTGGCGTCCAGCATTCGCCGGGGATTGACGCCATGCAGCCGCGCCAGCAGATGCGCCGCGCCGATGAAGCGCCCCAGCAGGCCATGCTTGTAAATGCCGCGCGCGAACCCGCCGATCCGCCGCCGCCCGATCAAGTCGCGCCCTTCCCAGTAACGCCGCGTCGCCTCGTCCAGATGCGGCGCCACCACATCCCGATAGGCCGCGACATTCTCCCGGCTGTCCGCCTGCGCGAAGAAGCGATGGAAGGCGGCATGGTCCGGCAATGTCCGCGCCGCCATCAGCTTCAATCGGTTGAGCGCGATATGCGCGGTATTCAGATCCACGGCGGTGATCTTCGCCGGATCGGCCGTCAGATAGGACAGGACATTGCAGCCCCCCGACGCGATCGTCACGACATGGCAATCGGGCATGATCGCCAGCGCCTCCATATCCACTGCCGGGTCCTCCCAGATCTGGGCATAGACCAGACCCCGGAACGCAAAGGTAAAGGCGCGCTCCAGCAGCCCCTGCTTGGACAGATGACGGTGGCGATGCACCGCGCGCGTGATCTTTTTATGGGCCGGTGCCGCCATGCTGTTCAAGCCTCCTCGCTATCGGGTCGTGGCGTGGCCCATAGGGCAACTGCGCGTCGTCACCGTGACGATAGCGTTACGTACCTGTGACCAGCTTGCGGAACCGGCGGCGCTCTCACATCTTCTGATCCTATATGGCCCATTGGATCGAACCCCACCCCACCGGCATCTATGTTCGCCCCGCCGATGCGTGGATCGACCCGTCCGTCCCGCGTGATCGCGCACTGGTCACCCACGGCCATGCCGATCATGCGCGCGGCGGCCATGGCCATGTCTGGGCGACGCGCGAGACGCTGGCGATCATGGCGCTGCGCTATGGCACCGCGTCGGGCACCCCGGTCGGCTATGGCGAGGAAATCGCGCTGGGCGGCGTCACCATCCGCTATGTCCCCGCAGGCCATGTGCTGGGATCGGCGCAGATCGTCCTGACCCATGCGGGCGAGCGCGTCGTCGTCACCGGCGATTACAAGCGCCGCCCCGACCCAACCTGCCTGCCATTCGAGCCGGTCCCCTGCGACATTTTAGTCACCGAAGCGACCTTCGGCCTGCCCGTATTCCGCCACCCCGACACGGGCAGCGAGATCGACCGGCTGATTGCCGCGCTCCACGCCAACCCGGACCGCTCCGTACTGGTCGGCGCCTATGCGCTGGGCAAGGCGCAGCGGGTGATCTGCGAACTGCGCGCGCGCGGCCACAACGACCCGATCTACCTCCACGGCGCGATGGAACGCATGTGCAATCTCTATGTCGAACTCGGTGTCGAGATGGGCGATTTGCGCCCAGCCACAGGCGTCGCAGCAAAGGACATGCGCGGCGCGATCATCGTCGCCCCGCCCTCCGCCCTCAACGACCGCTGGAGCCGCCGCCTGCCCGATCCTATCACCGCGATGGCGTCCGGCTGGATGCGCGTGCGCCAGCGCGCCCGGCAGAAGAATGTCGAACTCCCGCTGATCCTGTCCGACCATGCCGACTGGGACGAACTGACCGACACGATCCGCGAGGTTGCCCCCACCGAAACCTGGATCACCCACGGGCGCGAGGAAGCCTTGCTCCACTGGTGCATGACCCACCAGATCCGCGCCCGCGCCCTGGCCCTGGTCGGGCGCGACGATGAGGAGGAGGAAGGGTGATTATGCTCCATAATCCGTTCGCCCTGAGCCTGTCGAAGGGTCTGGCTGAGCGAACTCGAAGCCCCTTCGCTCCGCTCAGTAGAAGGCTTCGACTTCGCTCAGCCCGAACAGATCAGGGTGTCTCTCGATGAGACCCTTCTCCCAACTTCTCGACGCCCTGGTCTATACCCGCTCCCGCAACGGCAAACTCGCGCTGATCGCCGCCTATCTCCGCGCCGCGCCGGACCCGGATCGCGGCTGGGCGCTGGCTGCGCTCACCGGCAATCTGGACCTCAAGGCGGTCAAATCCTCCGCCATTGGTGAGATGATCCGCGCCCGCGTCGATCCTGTTCTCTACGAAATGAGCCGCGATTATGTCGGCGACCTTGCCGAAACCGTCGCCCTGCTCTGGCCCCCGCCGCCGGGCGAACCGCCCGATCTGGACGATGGCACGCTGACGCTCGCGACCGTGGTCGATCGCCTCCACGCCACCAGCCGCGCCGCCGCGCCCGATGCCCTTGCACAGATGATGGACCAACTCGACGCCTCTGGCCGATTCGCCCTGCTCAAACTCGCCACCGGTGGGCTTCGCGTCGGCATCTCCGCCCGCTTGGCCAAGACCGGCTTCGCGCAGGCATTTGGCCTCGACGTCGATGATGTCGAACAGGTCTGGCACGCCCTCTCCCCACCCTACACCGCCCTGTTCGACTGGGCCGAAGGCCGTGCCGCCCGCCCTGATCCGGCCGGCACGCCCTTTTTCCGCCCCTTCATGCTCGCCCACCCGCTCGAAGCCGACAGCGTGGACTTGGCGGATTATGCCGCCGAATGGAAATGGGACGGCATCCGCATCCAGATCGTCGGGACGGGGAGCGAAACCCGCCTCTACAGCCGTGCAGGCGACGATATCTCCGCCAGCTTCCCCGAAATCGCCGCCGCCTTCACCGGCCATGCCGTGCTGGATGGCGAGTTACTGGTGCGCGGCGAGTTTCAGGGTGGAGAGGCGGCAGCCAGCTTCAACGCCCTGCAGCAACGGCTCGGTCGCAAGCTGGTCAGCGCCAGGATGCAGACCGACTACCCCGCCTTCGTCCGCCTCTACGACCTGCTGCTCGAAGGCGACGAAGATTTGCGCGCCCTGCCTTGGGCGCAACGCCGCGCCCGGCTCGAAGCCTATATGCCGCACCTCGATGCCACCCGCTTCGACCTCTCCGCCATCATCGACGCCGCCGATTTCGATGCCCTCGCCGATATCCGCGCCGGCGCCCGCGATGCCGCGATCGAGGGCGTCATGCTCAAGCGCCGCGACAGCCCCTATGTCGCCGGGCGCAAGGCCGCGCTCTGGTATAAATGGAAACGCGATCCGCTGACTGCCGACTGCGTCATGATGTACGCCCAGCGCGGCCACGGCAAACGCTCCTCCTTTTATTCGGACTATACGTTCGGCTGCTGGACAGCGGACGGAGAGCTGCACCCCGTGGGCAAGGCCTATAGCGGCTTCACCGACGAGGAGTTGAAATGGCTCGACCGCTTCGTCCGCCAAAACACGGTCGCCCGCTTCGGCCCGGTGCGGGAGGTGGAAAAGACGCTGGTGCTGGAAGTAGCATTCGACTCCATCCACGACAGCAAACGCCACAAATCGGGCCTCGCCATGCGCTTCCCAAGGATCGCCCGTATCCGGCGCGACAAACCGTCGGCGGAGGCGGATACGGTGGAGGGATTGCGGAAACTGGTCCGCTGACTATCCTCCATCGCAGAGAGGAACCCACACCATGCCCTATACCGGACACTGCCACTGCGGCGCAGTCACCTTCACCGTCGCCACCGACGCGCCGACGCAAGCGATGACCTGCAACTGTTCCCATTGCCATGCCAAGGGGCTGGTCCTGACCTTCGTCCCCGCCGACCAGTTCGCGCTGGACAGCGGCGCAGACCATCTGACTGACTATCATTTCTACAAGCACGCCATCACGCATCAATTCTGCCGCACCTGCGGCACCCAGCCCTTCGCGCTCGGCCAGTCCGCCAGCGCACCGATGCGCGCGATCAACCTGCGCTGCGTCCCGTCGATCGACATCGACACGCTGACTATCACGAAGGTCGACGGCGCGAGTTTCTGACCCGTGAACAAACGGGCCGATGGCAAGGGGGGGAAGCCATCGGCCCGTCGGCCATCACATCATTTTGACAGGGATCAGGGCATCAATACCGTGTCGATGACGTGGATGACGCCGTTGGACTGATTGACGTCGGCGATGGTGATCTTGGCCGATCCGCCCTTCGCGTCGGTGACATACCAGTCATTGCCCTTCTGCCACACGGTCAATGTTTCGCCCTGCGCAGTAGTCAGCACGGCCTTGCCGCCGTTGGCCGCAGCCTTGGCAGCAATGTCGGCAGCGTTCATCTTGCCCGGCACGACATGATAGGTCAGCACGCCGGTCAGCGTCGCCTTATTCTCCGGCTTCAGCAGCGTATCCACCGTGCCGGCGGGCAGCTTGGCGAAAGCGGCATTGGTAGGCGCGAACACGGTGAACGGCCCGGCGCTCTTGAGCGTATCGACCAGACCTGCAGCCTTCACCGCGGCAACCAGCGTGATGTGGTCCTTGGAGTTGACGGCATTATCGACAATATCCTTGGTGGGATACATGGCCGCGCCGCCAACCATCGGGTTCTTGGCCATTTGCGCCTGAGCGATCCCGCCACCGCTGGCCGTCAATATCATGCTGGCGAGGGCGATCGTCATGGGAGAAAATTTCATTGGGGGGCATCCTTCCAATATCTTGGCATCCCAAGACTGTCAGGATGCGCCGCAGATACGCCTGAGGCGGGCTGATGGATGCAGGCATGACCTAAAGGACATGGGCGAAGACAAGGCAATTGCACTGCGTCTTTGCGCTGTCATCCCAAGCCCCTATATGGGCGCTTTCGCGGGACGCCCGCGCACAGCATATGGAGACGAGATTGAGCAAGGTTCTGGTCATCGGCGCGGGCGGCGTCGGGTCGGTCGCGGTGCATAAGATGGCGATGAACAGCGATATATTCTCGCACATCACCCTCGCCAGCCGCCGCATCGTCAGCTGCGAGAAGGTTGCCGAATCAGTCCTCGCTCGCACCGGCGTGACCATCGACGTGGCGCAGGTGGATGCCGACGATGTCGCGGCCACCATCGCCCTGATCGAGAAGGTCCAGCCAAAGCTGGTCGTCAATCTGGCCCTGCCCTATCAGGATCTCAACATCATGGACGCCTGTCTGGCGACCAAAACCGATTATCTCGACACCGCCAATTACGAACCGCGCGACACGCCCAAATTCGAATATGGCTGGCAGTGGGCCTATCAGGATCGTTTCAAGGAAGCGGGCATCATGGCGCTGCTCGGCTCCGGCTTCGACCCCGGCGTGACCAGCGTGTTCGCCAGCTATATCAAGAAGCATCTGCTCGACACGATCGATACGCTCGACATTCTCGATTGCAACGGCGGCGACCATGGCCAGCATTTCGCCACCAATTTCAACCCGGAAATCAACATCCGCGAAGTGACTGCGCCCTCGCGTCACTGGGAAGGCGGGGAGTGGGTCGAAGGCCCGGCGCTCAGCCACAAGCAGAGCTTCGACTTCGATCAGGTTGGCCCCAAGAACATGTACCTCATGTATCATGAGGAACTGGAAAGCCTTGCCAAATTCTATCCCGAAATCAAACGCATCCGTTTCTGGATGACGTTCGGCGAAGCTTATTTGAAGCATCTGGAAGTCCTTCAGAATGTCGGCATGACCCGGATCGATCCGGTCATCTATGAGGGCAAGGAGATCATCCCGCTCCAGTTCCTCAAGGCCGTGCTGCCCGAACCGTCGAGCCTGGGTTCGACGACAAAGGGCAAGACCAATATCGGCGACATCGCCACCGGCACCAAGGATGGCGTGCAGAAAACCGTCTATGTCCTCAACATCTGCGATCATGAGGATGCCTATGCCGAAACCGGCAATCAGGCGGTCAGCTACACCACCGGCGTCCCCGCCATGATCGGCGCGGCCATGATGCTGACCGGCGCATGGAAAGGCGAAGGCGTGTTCAACATCGAACAGTTTGATCCCGATCCCTTCATGGACATGCTCAACAAGCATGGGCTTCCGTGGCAGGTAAAGGAACTGGACGCCCCGCTGGCGTTCTGACACCCCGTCATCCCAGCGAACGCTGGGATCGCCCTTTTCTGTTGCGCCACAAAGAAGTGAGACCCCAGCCTTCGCTGGGGTGACGATGTGGCGGAGGATGTTTCATGGAAACCAAAGCCGGCGATCCCGCCGCCTTCGCGCATTTCGACCTGTATCGCGTCCCATCCCCCGCCTTCGTGGTGGATGAGGCCGCGATCCGGCGCAACCTTGCCATCCTCGCCGACGTCCGCGATCGCGCGGGCATCAAGGTGTTGGGGGCGCTCAAGGCCTTTTCCATGTGGTCGCTGGGCAGCGTCGTGGGCGAATATCTGGACGGCGTCTGCGCGTCGGGCCTCTACGAAGCGCGCCTTGGCCGCGAGGAGTATCAGGGCGAAGTCGCGACCTATTGCGCCGCCTACAAGCCCGCAGACCTCGCCGAAATCCTGAAAATCTCCGACCATGTCATCTTCAACAGCCCCGGCCAGATCGCCCGTTTCAAACCGCAGATCGACGCCGCCCGCGCCGCCGGGCACAGCTTCGACATCGGCCTGCGCATCAACCCGCAAAACCCCGAAGGTGAAGTCGCCAAATATGACCCGTCCCAGCCGCACAGCCGCCTGGGCTTCCCGGTCAGCCAGCTGACGCCCGATCATCTGACTGGTGTGGACGGCATCCATTTCCACAATCTGTGCGAACAGGATCTTGGCCCCCTCGAACGCACCTGGGCGGCGGTCGAGCCGCATATCCTCCCGCACATCGCCAGCCTCAAATGGCTCAACTTCGGCGGCGGCCATCACATCACCCGCGCCGATTACCAGCGCGACGACCTCATCGCCTTCCTCCAGGGCGTCAAGGCGCAGACCGGCCTCACCCTCTATCTGGAACCGGGCGAAGCGATGGCGCTCGACGCGGGCATCCTTGTCGGCGAGATACTCGACGTCATCGACAATGGCATGGAAGTCGCCATCACCGATATCTCCGCGACCTGCCACATGCCCGACGTGATCGAGGCGCCCTATCGCCCCGCGATGCTCCATGAGCGCTCTGACGGCCCCCTGACGCGCCTTGGCGGACCGTCCTGCCTGGCAGGCGACATTATCGGCGACTATCGAATCCCCGGCGGCGCGGAACCGGGCGCGCGCATCGCCTTCCTTGATCAGGCGCATTACTCGATGGTCAAGACCAACACCTTCAACGGCGTCCCCCTGCCCGCCATCTGGCTCTGGGACTCAACCACCGACAAACTCAGGGAAATTCGCGCCTTTTCCTATCAGGATTTCAAGGCTCGCCTCTCCTGAGCCACGCTTCATGGCCCCTCGCGCAACAAAATTTACACATGCGCTTTACAGGGGGGACCCCTACGCATATAGCGACCGTCCGCTGCCCCATGGGACTTCCACCGCAAGGCAGCTTTTTATGCCCATGAACGACACTGGAGGTCCCTTGAATTGCACAAGCATCCTAGCGCGCTGGGGGTAGCGACCACCCTCACACCGGCAGCACCGGTAACGCTGATTCGCCCGCAGGCTGCGGCCCGCGCTGCCCGATTCTTCGTGGAGAAGTTTCCGGGGCGCTCGCTTTATGCTGTAAAGGCTAATCCCTCGCCCGATTTGCTTCGGACGTTGTGGGACAGCGGTATCTCGCACTTTGACGTTGCTTCCATCGCGGAAGTGCGCCTTGTCGCGGAAACGCTGCCGGACGCGAAGCTTTGCTTCATGCATCCGGTCAAGGCTGAAGAAGCCATTGCTGAAGCCTATGCCGTCCATGGCGTGCGCACCTTCTCGCTCGACACGATCGACGAGTTGGAAAAGATCATGCGCGCCACCAATGATGCGACCGATCTGGAACTGTGCGTCCGCCTGCGCGTGTCGTCGGAACATAGCGAACTGTCCCTCGCGTCGAAATTCGGCGCGGAACTGGGCGAAACCCGCGAATTGCTGATGGCCACCCGCCAGGCCGCCGATGCCCTTGGCATCTGCTTCCATGTCGGCAGCCAAGCGATGTCACCACAGGCCTATAGCGACGCGATCGAGCGGGTCCGCGCGGCGATCGTCGATGCGGCGGTCACGGTCGACATCATCGATGTCGGCGGCGGCTTCCCGTCGGTCTATCCGGGCATGGAGCCGGTTGCGCTCGAAAATTATTTCGACGCGATCCATCGCGGCTTTGAAAGCCTGCCGGTCAGCTATTCGTCCGAGCTCTGGTGCGAACCCGGCCGGGCGCTGTCCGCCGAATATAGCTCCATCATCGTCCGGGTAGAGCGCCGTCGCGGCACCGAACTCTACATCAACGATGGTGCCTATGGCGCCCTGTTCGATGCGGCGCATATCGGCTGGCGTTTCCCCGTCGTGCTGCTGCGCGACGAGGAAAGCGACGCGGCGATGACCGGCTTCTCCTTCTATGGTCCGACCTGCGACGATATGGACCATATGGTCGGCCCGTTCATGCTGCCCGACGATGTCGCCACCGGCGACTATATCGAAATCGGGATGCTGGGTGCCTATGGCTGCGCCATGCGCACCGGCTTTAACGGCTTCACCGCGGAAACCGTGGTCGAGGTAGCGGATGAGCCGATGGCCAGCCTCTACGCCGAACCCGCGCCCGCCCGCCGTCGCGCGACTGTCATCAAGCTGGGCTAAAAGGCTCAAGCTCCCCTTTGGAGAGGGTGCCTGTCCCTCGCTGCGTCCCCCCGCAGCGAGGGACAGTTTTTATCGGCGGAATATCCCCACCATCTCGACATGGGTGGACCAGCGAAACTGGCCGACCGGGCGCACCTGATCCAGCCTATATCCGCCCGCCAGCAAATGCACGGCATCCCGCGCGAAACTCGCCGGATTGCAAGACACATAGGCGATCACCGGCACGTTCGACTGCGCCAGTTGCATCACTTGCTCCCGCGCCCCCGCGCGCGGTGGGTCGATCACCACGGCGGCAAAGCGGTTCAACTCTTCAGGCGTCAGCGGGCGGCGGAACAGGTCGCGATGATCCGCCACCATCCGCCGCTGCGCCCGCTGTCCCGCCAGCTTGAGCGCCAGCACGACGTCGCGCGCACCCTCCGCCGCATAGACCGGTCGCCCAGCGCCCAGCGCCAGCGCGAACGTGCCAAGCCCACAGAACAGGTCGGCCACTGCGCCCGTCTCCGGCATGGCGTCCCGCACCATCGCGACCAGCGCCGCCTCGCCATCGGGCGTGGCTTGCAGGAAGGAGAAGGGCGGGAAGGCCACCGGCACACCACCGAACGTCACCGTCGCCGCCTCCGGCTCCCAGCGCGTCTGCGGCCCGTCGCCCTCATCGATCGTCAGCCGCGCCAGCCCATGCGTCCGCGCAAAGTCGCCCAGCCCTTCGTCAGCCGCCAGCCCCTCGACCTTCACGCCCTCCAGCAGCAGATCGACGCCCTGGTCGATCAGCGACATGCGCACATGCGCCGCCCGCTTGTCCGGCAGGATCAGCCGCAGCAGCCCGCGCAACGGCGCGAGCAACGCGAACAGGCGCGGGTCCAGCACGTCGCACATCTGAAGATCGATCAGCGTATGACTGCCCGCTTCGGCAAAGCCGATCGTGATCGTCTTGCCAGCCCGCGCCGCGCGCAGCGACGCCCGCCGCCGCGTCATCGGTGGCGAAATATGCGGCGGCAACACAGTCTGCGCCACGACGCCCTGCCCCGCCAACGCGCCGACGACGCGCCCGGTGATGAAATCGGCCAGGCTCAACTCGTTCACATGCTGCAATTCGCACCCGCCACAGGTCGGAAAATGCACGCAGGGCGGCGCGACGCGATGCGGCCCGGCGATGGTCGTGCCATCGGCAAGCAGCCGGTCGCCCGGCGCGGTCAGCGCGGCATGGCGGCCGTCGGCGGTGATGCCATCGCCCTTGGCGGCGATGCGGATGATGATGTCTGGGTCAGTGTCGGTCACAATCGCGCCGCGATAGCCGCTGGCAGCGCAGCAAGCAAATCATCGGCGATAAAAGCCGCGCCCGCCCGGCGCGCGGCATCGCCATGCAGCCACACAGCCTCGCCCGCCGCGCGAAATGGATCGCGGGTCACCGCCAGCCGCCCGGCGACCAGCCCAGCCAGCACATCGCCAGTGCCGGCGGTCGATAGCCAGTGCGACCCGCCCGACGCCACCGCCACCTGACCGTCGGGCGCTGCGATCACGCTGTCCGCCCCCTTGTAGATCACCACCGCGCCGCTGCGCTCCGCCGCCGCCCGCGCCCGGTCGATCTTGCTGCCCGGCAGGTCGCCGAACAGCCGGACAAATTCGCCCTCATGCGGGGTCAGGATCGCGCAGTCCGGTATCTGATCGACCCCGATCAGGGTCAGCGCATCCGCATCCAGCACCAGCCGATGCCCACAGCCCAACACAGCATCCAACCGCGATCGCGCCACAGTGTTACGCCCCAGACCCGGCCCGACCAGCACCGCCGCCAGCCGTGCATCGCTCAGCCCATCGCGGAGCGCTTCGACTGTCCCGGCCTCCTGCGTCACGATGGCATTGGCCCCATGGCGCAGGTCATCCGCCGCAAGCCGTCGCACCATCCCCGCGCCCGATCGCGCCGCCGCCTGCGCCGCCATCAGGCTTGCCCCGGCCATCGCGCCGCCGACCACGGCAACCAGCCCGCGCGTATATTTATGATCCTCCGCTCCCGGCGCGGTGAGCCTTGGCGACATCAGCCGGTGAACCCTGTCCGACGCCGGGATGCCAATATCCGCGCAGACCAGCCGGGCGACATGCCCGGCAGCAGGATAGAGCAGATGCGCAGGCTTGAGGGCCCCCAGCCCGATACAGACGCCAAAATGCGGCACCGCAGACAGTAGCGCCCCGCTGTCCGTATCCACGCCGCTCGGCAGGTCGATGGCATAGCTGCGGCTGGCAGCGCCGGTCAGGTCGCAAAGCCGCGCCGCCACCATGGGATCAAGCCCCCGCGACAGGCCCGTGCCGAACAGCGCATCGACCAGTTGCGTTGCAGGCGCAGCATTCGCCACATCTTCGACCGACCCGTCCCACGCCGCCAGCGCCCTGCGACTGGACTTCGTGCCGCTCTCTCCCAGTGCCGCCACCCGCACCGGTACGCCCCGCGCCCGCAGTAGCCGGGCTATCACATAACCATCGCCGCCATTATCGCCCGGCCCACACAGGACAAGCGTGTCGCGAAACCCGCCTGCGCGCCAGATAATCTCCGCCGCCGCCGCGCCTGCCTTTTCCATCAATCCATAATCATCGACACCCGCATCGAACAATGCCTGTTCGGCTGCGTGCATCTGCGCGGCGGTCAGGATTGGTGTTCCGGCAATCATGGCGCCGATCCGGCGACCTTCACGGGCAGGCGATAGCGGTCGCCGCCAATGCGGATTTCGACCAGTCCGGCTTCGACGATCTGCAACCGCGCCGTCTCCGCGCCATCAGCAGCCTCCAGCCCGCGCCCATCAGCCAGCACCCGGAAGCGGCGGAAACCGCCGTCGGGATGGCGGATCGTCAATAGATCGCCCGCCCGCTCGATCAGGCAATCTCGCGCCCAGGCCGCATCCGCGCCAATCGCGCAGTCCGCCTTGCCGTCATCAACTGGCCCCGTAGCCTGCTCTGGTCGCACCTCATTGCCCAGCTTGCCGCTTTCCCCGCCGCAGGCCGCCAGCAACAGGCATCCCACCAGCAAAAGTCTCACGTCAGCGCACTCCGGCAAGCCAGCACCACTGGCCCTAAAATATCCGCAAAGCGCCGCTGCCCCGCTGCGTCCCCCACCAGATCCTGCCGCATCTCGATCCCCAGATAGGGGATGCCGTTGGCCTCGGCATGGCGGTTCATCGTCGCGTTCAATTGCTTGCCCGAATAGGGCAACTGGTCCCCGACGATCAGCCCCGCCGCCTCCAGCAACGGGATTGCGATCCGCGCAGCGCGATCATCCTCATTATACAGCACGCCAATCTCCCAAGGCCGTTGCTGCCCCGGATCGCTAGCCAGATGCGGCGTGAAGCTATGCACCGACAGGATGAACGGCGCGGTCATCGCCGCCAGCAGCCGCTCGACCTGATGATGATAGGGGTGGTGGAAACGCACCATCCGCTGCGCCAGATCGGCGTCGCGATTGCCGGGAATGGCATGGCCGTCGCTCATCACCGACAACAGACCCGGCGCATCCGCTTCGCGATTAAGATCGATCACCAGCCGCGATACACCGCCCAATATTGCGGTGCAGCCCAGTTGCGCAGCCAGCAGAGTGCTGACCTCCGCCACGCCGATGTCGATGGCGATATGATTGGCCAGCAATGCCGGGTCGATGCCCAGGTCGATATCGTCCGGCACCCGCGCCGACGCATGATCGGCGATGATCAGCACGTCCAGACCGCCGCCGTCAATCTGGGTGAAAGCCTCGCTCATGCCGCCCTGATCCGCGTTTCCATCATCCACCAGTCGCGATGCGCCGCCTGCACCGCCATCGCCGCGTCGGCCATGGCCGCATCGCTGTCGAACAGCGCAAAGCAGGTCGCGCCGGACCCCGACATGCGCGCCAGCCGCAACCCCTCATGCCCCTCCAATGCGGTCAACACCTGCGCAATCACCGGAGCCGCCGCGACGGCTGGTGCTTCCAGATCATTGCGCCCCTGCGCCACCAGCGCCTCAAGACTTGCCGCATCCAGCGGCCCGCGATCCACCCGGTCCCAACCGCTGAAAACCTGCGCCGTCGACAGGCCGACCCCCGGATTGACGAGCAGCATCGGCATCCCCTCCAGCCCCTCGACCCAGTGCCGCCGCAGCCCTTCGCCGCGCCCCGTCACCATCTGCGTCACACTGGCGACGCAAGCCGGGACGTCAGACCCCAGATCGAGCGCCAGTCCCGCCAGTTCCTCCGCCTCTATCCGCACGTCCCACAACCGCGCCAGCAACCGCAGCGTCGCGGCCGCATCTGCCGATCCGCCGCCAATGCCCGACGCCACCGGCAATATCTTGGTCAGGCGGATCGCCGCGCCGCGCTGGTCGCCAAGATAGCTCTGCAACGCCCGCGCCGCTTTCACCACCAGATTGCCCGGCCCTGCCTCCAGCGCCCCGCCGAACGGCCCGTCGATGATGAGGTCGATCGCCCCGTCATCGGTCGCCACCGCGCTCAGCCGGTCGCCATGCTCGGCAAAGGCGAACAGGCTTTCCAGCGCATGATAGCCATCGTCCCGCCGCGCCCGCACATGCAGAGCGACATTGACCTTGGCATAGGCGGTTTCGATCATCAGACCCGCGTCCAGATCAGGGTGCGGCATATTCTGGCTTCAATCCCTGCTCGACCTTCGCGGCGATCCGCGCCGCGCCATCCCCCTGCGCGAACAGCGACGCCGCCGCCCAGGCATAGCGCGCCTCGTACCGTCGCCCCGCGCTCCACAGCGCATCGCCCAAATGTTCGTTGATCGTCGCATCGCCCGGCGCACCCGCCGCCGCGCGCTCCAGCACCGGCACCGCGCCCGCGACATCGCCGGTCACATAATGCGCCCAGCCCAGCGAATCGGCGATCGAGGCATCCTGGGGTTTGAGCGCACTGGCCTTGCGGATCAGTTCCAGCGCGGCCGTCACATTCTGCCGCCGCTCGATCTGCGCATAGCCCAGATAGTTCAGCACCATCGGTTCATTGGGGGCCAGCGCCGCCGCCCGCTCCAGCACGCCCCGCGCCTCCTCCCAGCGTTTGCCCTGTTCCAGTGCGCTCCCCTCGAACAGCAGCAGCGCCCAGGGCAGTTCACCCTCGCCATAGCCCGCCTGCGCCGCCCGGAACGCCGCCGCCGCGCCGTCAAAATCATCCATATCCGCCAGCAACCGCCCCAGCCGCACCTGCCGTTCGCTCCCCGCACCGGGTTCCGCCGCCAGCGATCGTGCCAGCGCCAGCGCCGCCTGCGTTTCGCCCGCCGCCGCCAGCGCATCGACCAGTTCCGCCTGCCCCAGCGCGCCATACCAGCCATCGACCGGCACCTTGCGCGCTTCGGCTATGCCACCCTGCGCCAGCCCGCCCGCACTCAGCAGCCGCGCCGCCGCCAGCTGCGCCTCCGCCCCGCCCGGATCGGCAAAGGTCGCGGTCCGCGCCAGCCGGATGCCCATCGCCGAGCCGCTGGGGTCAGACGCCACATCAACCGCCAGCCGCGAGAGCAGCCGGGCATAGCCCTGCACCGGCGTCACCGCCGCCACCTTCGCCTTGCCCCGCGCGAGGTCAGTCCGCGCCCGCGCAAAGGCCGCTTCGCCCGGCGGCAACAGCATCAGCGCCTCGGCCTTCGCACCGCGCCCTGCCAGTTGCGCCGCCAGCGTCAGCCGCAACGCCGCACTCTCCCCGCCCCGCAGGGCAATCGCCCGCCGGATCGCCGGCACCGCCGCGGTCAGATCGCCGCGCCCGAGCGCCTGCAACGCCACATGCTCATCGACATAACGCTGCGCCAGCGCGGCAAAACGGTCCTGCCCCGCCACCACCGGCGCGGCATAATGCCCCTCGCCCAGGCTGATCCAGCTGGTGATGATGGGCGCGAGGAAGGAGAAATTCCCTTCCTCCACCATCCGCGCCGTCAGCGTCCGCGCGCCCGCCCAGTCCTTGCGCCCCAGCGCCTCGCCGATCAGCAGCAGCGTGCCGTCGCGCGGCAGCGCGCCCTGCGCCTCCAGCAATGCCGCCGATCGCAGCGCCAGCGCCCGGTCGCCGCTTTCCAGCGCCTGGACATAGGATCGCCGCGCCACCTCGACACTGGCCGGATCAAGCGTCAGCGCCGCGCGATAGCTGTCCACCGCCAGCCCCATCGCCCCATCCCCGTCCGCCAGCCGCGCCCGTGCATAGGCGTGCAGCGCGCCCTGGGGATCGACCGACGCCCCGGCGGGCACCGCCACCGGGACTGTCAGCAGGACGAACGGGATCAGGCGCTTACATATTGGGATAGTTCGGTCCTCCACCGCCTTCGGGGACGACCCAGTTGATATTCTGGGTCGGGTCCTTGATGTCGCACGTCTTGCAATGGACGCAATTCTGCGCGTTGATCTGGAAGCGGGGATTGCCCTCTTGCTGACCAACCACTTCATAGACGCCCGCAGGACAATAGCGCTGCGCCGGCTCGTCATAAAGGGGCAGATTGTAGCTGATCGGGATCGCAGGATCCTTCAGCTGCAAATGGACCGGCTGGTCCTCCTCGTGATTGGTGTTCGACAGAAACACCGAAGAGAGGCGATCGAAACTCACCACGCCATCGGGCTTGGGATAGACGATCTTTTCGCAGGCATCCTTGGGCCAGATCTTCTCATTGTCCGGCTTGTGCTTCATCGTGAAAGGCAGGCCGATCTTGAGCGTCCGCATCCACATGTCGATGCCCGCCAGCGCGGTCCCGATCGTGCCGCCGAACTTGCTCAACAGCGGCTCGGCATTTTTGACCAGCTTCAGTTCATCCGCGATCCAGCTGGAGCGCACCACATCTTCATAGTCGGTCAGCACATCGCTGCCGCGCTGGTTCTGCACCGCGGCAAAGGCCGCTTCTGCCGCCAGCATACCGGACTTCATCGCCGTATGCGTGCCCTTGATCCGCGGCACGTTCACAAAGCCCGCCGAACAGCCGATCAGCGCGCCGCCGGGGAACACCAGCTTGGGAATGGACTGCCAGCCGCCCTCGTTGATCGCGCGCGCGCCGTAAGAGACGCGCCGACCGCCTTCGAGATATTTGCGGATCTCCGGGTGCTGCTTCCAGCGCTGAAACTCCTCGAACGGATAGAGATGCGGGTTGCGATAGCCCAGCCCGACGACAAAGCCCAATGCCACCTGGCCATTGGCCTGATGATAGAGGAACCCGCCGCCATAGGCATCGGTCAGCGGCCAGCCCTGCGAATGGATCACCAGGCCCGGCTTGTGCATGGCAGGATCAATGTCCCACAATTCCTTCATGCCCAAGCCATAGACCTGCGGCTCGCAGTCCACGTCCAGCGCAAACTGGCGCTTCAATATCTTGGTCAGGTGGCCGCGCGCGCCTTCGGCAAAGAAAGTATATTTCGCGTGCAGCTCCAGGCCGGGCTGATAATCGCCCTTATGATTACCCTCCCGATCGACGCCCATGTCGCCGGTGGCCACGCCCTTCACGCTGCCATCCTCATTGTAGAGAATCTCGGCGGCGGCAAAGCCTGGGAAAATCTCGACGCCCAGCTCTTCGGCCTGCTCCGCCAGCCAGCGGCAGAGGTTACCCAGCGATCCGGTATAGGTGCCCTTATTGTGCATCCAGCCCGGCGTCATGATGTGCGGCATCGCCATCTTGCCGCTCTTGGTCAGGAACCAGTGCTGATTGTCGGTCACCGGCGTCTCTGCCAGCGAACAGCCCATGTCGCGCCATTCCGGCAGCAATTCGTCCAGCGCCTTCGGGTCGATCACTGCGCCCGAAAGGATATGGGCGCCGATTTCGGACCCTTTTTCCAGCACGCACACGGCCAGTTCTTGCCCGGCGTCATTGGCCAGCTGTTTCAGCCGGATTGCCGCTGACAATCCCGCCGGTCCCCCACCGACGATGACCACGTCATAGGGCATCGATTCCCGTTCGCTCATAAACCCTCCAATGGGCCACCGGCGGGCTGCACCCCGTCCATCCAGTCGCCTTATTACTCCAACACTTTACCAGCCATGGCGATGAAGAATCTTGACCCCCTCGTCAACCTCTGGCCCTAGATGATCGTATGCGGGGTGAATTGCAGGATCATACGGCGGCTGCCGACGCCTATATGGCGTGGTGGACGCTCGCGGGCGTGGATGGCGCCGTGGCCGAATCGCCGGTCAACTGGCTGCGTCCTGTGACTGCCGCCGATCCTAAAGCGACGATTCGCGCCGTCCCGGTGTCCGCCACCATTGAAAAAAAGCCTCAAAGCCTCGATTCGTTCCTCGGCTGGCTTGCGACCGATCCCGAACAGCCCGAACGACGCTGGCCCGGCGCACCCATATTGCCAATGGGTGGCGAGGGCGCCTCGCTGATGGTTGTCACCGACCTGCCCGACCCGGCGGACATGGCGGCGGGGCAATTGCTGGCCGATCGCGCAGGCGCGCTGTTCGACGCGATGCTGCGCGCGATAGGGCTGGACCGCTCCACCATTCATCTGGCTTCGCTTTTCACCGCCCGTCCGCCTGGCGGCATGATGGAGGCATCTGATCTTTCCACCGTCGCCGACCGGATGCGCGCCCATGTCGCGCTGGCCCGGCCCCGTCGTCTGCTGCTGCTGGGCGATCGGACGATCCGTGCGCTGCTTCCGACGGATGCCGCCACGACCGCCGATGGTTTACGCGACTTTAACCATGAAGGCGGCATTGTGCCTGCCGTCGCCACATTTCATCCCCGCCTGCTGCTGACCCAGCCAGCGGCGAAAGCGGAATGCTGGCGCGCCCTGCAAAGCCTGATCGAGGAAGTCCGCCCGTGATTCGTGCCGCGACCCAAATGTCCAGCCTGGCCCTGATGGCGATGGGACTGGCTGCAACGCTGCCCGCCCGTGCCGAAACCGCCCCGATTTCTCCCGCGCTCACCGCCGCGCCCGCTTCCCCGCTCCAGATTGGCGACGGGGAAAAGGCCAGCTATCGCGCCATCTTCACCGCTCTTCAGGGCCAGCAGTGGGCAGAAGCCAGAACGCTGATCAACGCGCTGGATGCGCAGGACGCCATGCGTCCTCTCGCCTTGTCCGAACTCTATCTCGCCAAGGGATCGCCCAAGGTCGAACTGTTCGACCTGCTCGACCTCATAAACAAGGCCGCCTGGCTGCCCAAGGCGGACCAGCTGTCCCGCCTCGCCGAAAAACGCGGCGCAACCATGCTGCCCACCCTGCCCCAGGTGCAGAAAATGGTGTGGCTGGGGTCCGCCCCCCGCCGCGAATATGTCGGATCGACCAAGACGGACACGCTGGCGATCGCGCTGGCGGGCCAGATACAGAATTTCGTCAAGGCCGACGATCCGGTCGGGGCCGAAGCGCTGCTGGCCAATGGCGAAACCGGCCTGACGCCCGAAGGGCTGACCGAAGTGCGCCAGCGCGTCGCATGGGCCTATTATATCGAAAATGACGACGCCAATGCCCGCCGCATGGCCGCCCGCGCGCTCGAAACCCGCACGGGTGGCGACTGGACCGTGCAGGCGCACTGGACCGCAGGCCTTGCCGCATGGCGTCAGAATGACTGCCGCGCCGCTGCCCCTGCGTTTGCTAATGTCGCGGCCTTTGCCACCAATGCCGACATGCGCGCCGCTGGCGCCTATTGGGCCTCGCGCGCCTACATGGTCTGCGGCGAAGCGCCCAAGGTCGCCAATTATCTCAAACTCGCCGCCCGTTCGGACGAAACCTTCTATGGGCTGCTGGCGCGCGAATCGCTGGGGATGCCGCTCGGCGCGCCACCGGTCGCGACCCGGTTCGGCCAGGCTGAATGGCTGGCGCTCAAGGACAGCCCCAACGCCCGCGCCGCCATCGCCCTCGCCGCGATCGGCGATACCGGCCGCGCCGACGAAATACTGCGCTATCAGGCGAAGATCGGCGGCACCGGCCAATATGACGCGCTGCTTCGCCTGGCGAGCGCGCTCAACCTGCCCGCGACCCAGCTCTGGCTCGCCCATAATGGCCCGGCCGGCAAACAACCGGCCAGCTTCGCCCGCTTCCCCGCGCCCGACTGGCGCCCCGATGGCGGCTGGCGGGTCGATCCCTCGCTCATCTACGCCCACACCTTGCAGGAATCGGGCTTCCGTTCCGATGTCGTGAGCAGCGCGGGCGCGCGTGGCCTGATGCAGGTGCGCCCCGGCACCGGCAGCGACATGGGGCTGGCCTCTGCCGCGCAACTCTTCGTGCCCTCCACCAACATGGAATTTGGCCAGCGCTATCTCGAAGCGCTGCGCGACATGAGCGCCACCGGCGGCCTGCTGCCCAAGGTGATGGCCGCTTACAATGCCGGGCCGTTGCCGGTCGAACGCTGGAACGCGCAGGTCAAGGACAAGGGCGATCCATTGCTGTTCATGGAATCGCTGCCTTATTATGAAACCCGCGCCTATGTGAACATCGTCATGCGCAATTACTGGATGTACCAGATCCAGGCGAAGGGGACCGCCGACTGCCTGACCGGCATGGCGCAGGGCATGTGGCCGACCTTCCCCAATGCCAAGGGCGTGAAGCTGGTTCGCTTGAGCCAAGCCGATGGCCGCGCCAGCCCCACCGCATCGATGGGCGGCGGGTCCGACTGATGCCGATCGACGAAAGCCGGACTTTCCTCCCCGTTCGCATCGCCGTCCTCACCGTATCAGACACCCGCAGCGCGGCGGATGATCGTTCCGGCGACACGCTGGTCGAACGACTGGAAAGCGCGGGCCATATATTGGCTGCCCGCTATATCGAGCGCGACGACAAATCCGCCATCGTCGCCCGGCTCCACGCCTGGATCGACGACCCGGACATAGACGTCATCCTGATAACCGGCGGCACCGGCGTCACCGGCCGCGACATCACCCCCGAAGCGCTGGCGCAGGTGCAGGACAAGGAAATTCCGGGCTTTGGCGAACTGTTCCGCTGGCTCAGCTACCAGACGATCGGCACCTCCACCATCCAGTCCCGCGCCACCGCCTGCGTCGCGCGCGGCACCTATATCTTCGCGCTCCCCGGCTCGACTGGCGCCGTGAAAGATGCGTGGGACGGCATATTGGTGAGCCAGCTCGACAGCCGGTTCCGCCCCTGCAATTTCGTCGAACTGATGCCCCGCCTGACGGAGCGCTGAGGCGAACTTGCCATATGCGATATGGGCTAGCTTTACGAACTTCCGGTTGACTTTTTGTTCCTTTTATGTTCTTATCCCTTACATGGGAATAGAGAAAGGAAGAGGCGCAACATTCAACACGCAAAGTGTGCGTTTTTCCCTGCCCCAACGCGAAACCGACGGAGACTGGCTCGACGCCGTGGCCGATATTGACGGCCCGGTCCCCCGCCGCCGAACGGAGGTGACGATCGAACATCCCCGCACGATCATCGCCCGCAACACGTCACCCGACATCGGTTTCGACCAGTCGATCAACGCCTATCGCGGCTGCGAACATGGCTGCATCTATTGCTACGCCCGCCCGTCCCACGCCTATCATGACCTGTCACCGGGTCTGGATTTTGAAACGAAGCTGTTTGCCAAGCCCGACGCCGCCAAATTGCTGCGCGCCGAACTGTCGAAGAAAAATTACGCCGTCATGCCCATCGCCCTGGGTACCAATACCGATCCTTACCAGCCGATCGAGAAGGATTGGGGGATTACGCGGGCCATATTGGAACTGCTGGCGGAATGTCGCCACCCTGTGTTCATCACCACCAAATCAGACCGCATCCTGCGCGACATCGACCTGCTTGCCGCCATGGCGCGCGATACGCTCGTGTCGGTCGCAATCTCGGTGACGACGCTGGACCCGGCGGTCGCCCGCACACTGGAGCCACGCGCGCCGCATCCGCTACGCCGGGTGGAGGCGATCCGGCGACTGGCGGACGCTGGCGTGCCGGTCTATGCCAGCCTATCGCCGATCATTCCGGCCATCACCGATCATGAGATTGAGAATATCGTCGCCCGCGTCGCCGCCGCCGGTGCGCGCGAAGTGACCTATATTCCCGTCCGTCTGCCCCATGAAGTCGCGCCTTTGTTCCGCGCCTGGCTCGCCGCCCATTATCCCGATCGTGCTGCGCGGGTGATGACCATCATCCGCGAATTGCGCGGCGGGCGTGACAATGACCCCAATTTCGGCAGCCGGATGCGCGGACAAGGCGTGTGGGCCGACCTTATCCGCTCCCGCTTCATCAAGGCCCGCAAGCGCGCCGGGCTGGGGGACGAACGACTGACCCTGCGCACCGATCTGTTCCGCCCGCCCGAAGGCGCGCAGATGCGGTTGCTATGATGATCAACCGACCAGTCGCATCCCGGCCCGCCGGTTGCGGGTGCGATAACCATCCTGCGTCGCCTCCATCCGCTCGAACCGGTGAATGGTCAGGTTGGGAATCACCGACAGGGCATCGACTTGATCCGCGCCCAGGAGGAAATCATCGCCCAGGAACAGCCGCACCGCCTGACCGTTCGCAGCAGGGGTGCGCAGGAATAATTCGCTCCGCCCGCCCCGGCTTTTTGCCATCAATGCCGCGAGGGCTTCGACCGCTGCCGGATCGGTCGCATCGACCACCAGTTCCATCCGCGACGCGCTGGCAATCAATTTGAACGGCTCGATCTTGCGCACCGTCACACGCGGCGTTTCCTCGCCCGGCAGTCGGTCCAATTCGACGTAGAGAAGCGCGCAATCGCCATCGCGCGCCAGTTCCTCGATCGCCTTGCAGGCATCCTCCTCGAAACAGCTGGCCTGAAACTGGCCGCTACTGTCGGAAAATGTCGCATTCGCATAACGCGCCCCGCGCTTGGTCTCGCGCCAGCGTACATCCTCTACCATCGCTGCCATGACGCCAGTGGCGCGCGCCTCCCCGGTCAATGGCTCCACGCAGATTGCGCCATAGCTTTTGGCGCCGCGGGCATCGGCCAGATGGCGGTAGCGATCGACCGGGTGGGCGGAGAAATAAAAGCCGAACGCTTCCTTCTCCTGCGCCATCCGGTCCGCCACCGACCAAGCCTGATGCGGCGGAATACGGACGTCAGCATGGGGCGTCTCAACATCGCCGAACAGTCCGCCCTGCCCGCTTTCCCGCGCCTGCGCCGCGCTCGACGCGACGCTCAATATAGTCTCCGCCGCCGCATGAACGCCCGCCCGGTCGGCATGGATCGCATCGAATGCGCCAGACGCCGCCAGGCTTTCCAGCTGCCGCCGGTTGAGCAAGCGCGGTTCGATCCGGTCGGCAATATCGTCCAAGCTCTTGAACGGTCCACCAGCGTCGCGTTCGGCGACCAGCTGGTCCATCGCCTTCTCACCCACGCCTTTCAGGCCACCCAGCGCATAGCGCACCGCATAGCCCAGACGCGGATCGTCGCCCTCATGCGCGATCGGCTCGACCGAAAAGTCCGCCTGACTGCGGTTGATGTCCGGCGGCAGGCATGTCAGCCCCATGCGCCGCATATCATCCACAAATATGGTCAGCTTGTCGGTCAGGTGAATATCGAACGCCATCGACCCGGCGTAGAATTCCGCCGGATAATGCGCCTTCAACCACGCCGTTTGATAGGCGAGCAAGGCATAAGCCGCCGCGTGCGACTTGTTGAAGCCATAGCCTGCGAACTTGTCGATCAAGTCGAACAGCTCATTCGCCTTGGCCGGCTTGATGTCGCTGGCAGCGCACCCCTCGACGAAGCGCGAACGCTGCGCGTCCATCTCCGCCTTCACCTTCTTGCCCATCGCGCGACGCAAAAGGTCGGCGTCGCCGAGGCTATAACCAGCCAATATCTGCGCGGCCTGCATCACCTGTTCCTGATAGACGAAGATGCCGTATGTCTCTTCAAGGATCGGTTTCAGCAGGATATGAGGATATTCGATCTCCTCCTGCCCATTTTTCCGCCGCCCGAACATCGGGATATTGTCCATCGGGCCGGGCCGGTAGAGCGAGACGAGCGCGATGATGTCGCCGAAATTGGTTGGACGGACGGCGGCCAGCGTTTTGCGCATTCCCTCCGATTCCAGCTGGAACACGCCTACGGTATCGCCCCGCTGGAGCAGGTCGTAAACGTCGCTGTCGTCCCAGCTAAGTGTATCCAGCTCGATCGTGACGCCACGCGCCGCCAGCAGTTGGACCGCTTTTTGCAGCACAGACAGGGTTTTCAGGCCCAGAAAGTCGAACTTCACAAGGCCTGCCCCTTCGACATATTTCATGTCGAACTGGGTCACCGGCATGTCGGATCGCGGATCGCGGTACAGCGGCACCAGCTGCTGCAACGGGCGATCGCCGATCACGACGCCTGCGGCATGGGTGGAGCTGTGGCGCGGGAAGCCCTCCAGCTTCATAGCATAGTCGATCAGCCGTTTGACTTGCGCGTCATTGTCATATTCAGCGCGAAACTCGCTGACACCATTGAGCGACCGTTCCAGCGTCCAGGGATCAGTCGGGTGGTTCGGCACCAGCTTGGCGAGGCGATCGACCTGACCATAGCTCATCTGGAGGACGCGGCCGGTGTCTTTCAGGACGGCGCGGGCCTTGAGCTTTCCGAAGGTGATGATCTGCGCGACATGATCGGTGCCATATTTCTGCTGGACGTAGCGGATCACCTCACCGCGCCGCGTTTCGCAAAAGTCGATGTCGAAGTCGGGCATCGACACACGTTCCGGGTTCAGGAATCGCTCGAACAGCAAGCCCAGTTGCAGCGGATCAAGGTCAGTGATGAGCAGCGCCCAGGCGACGACCGAACCTGCGCCGGACCCACGGCCTGGACCCACCGGAATATCATGATCCTTCGCCCATTTGATGAAGTCGGCAACGATCAGGAAATAGCCGGGAAAGCCCATCTGGATGATGATGTCGGTCTCGAACTTCAAACGGTCGAGATAGGGCTGGCGCGCTGCTTCGTCGATGATGCCGAGCTTCGCCAGCCGCGCGTCGAGACCCGCACTGGCGAGATCGCGCAGCATCCGTGCTTCGCCCTCGATATCCCCGGCCAGACTCGGCAGGATCGGCTTGCGCTTGGGCGCAGCGACGGCGCAGCGCTGGGCGACGACCAGCGTGTTGGCCAATGCTTCGGGCAGATCGTCAAACAGGCGCCGCATTTCGGCCGCCGGTTTCATCCAGGCGTCGGGCGAACTGGTGCGCCGGTCGGGCATATCGACATAAGCGCTGTCGGCAATGCAGAGCATCACGTCATGCGCGGCGTGGAAATGCGGCTCGGTAAAGCAGGTCGGATTGGTGGCCACCAACGGCAGGTTGCGAGCATAGGCCAGTTCCAGCAGCTCCGGCTCGGCCTTCCCCTCGACCGGATCGAGCCGACGGCAGATTTCTATATAGAGCCGGTTGGGGAACAGCGCATCCAACCGCTGCGCATAGGCCAGCGCTGCGTCGGGCTGGTCCTCCGCGAACAGCCGCGCCAGTGCGCCCTCTCCGCCTGCGGTCAGCGCGATCAGCCCGTCAGTGCGCCCGTCTAGCACGTCCAGCCCAACATGGGGCACCTCTTCCAATGGCCGGTCGAGATGCGCCATCGACACCAAAGCGCACAGATTGTCATAGCCCGTCGCGTCCTGCGCATAGAGCGCCAGCCAGTCATGGACCGGGGCGGCATTGGCGGGACGACCGGGGCGCAATATGCCCAGCATCGCGCCGATCAGCGGCTGGACGCCTTCGCTCTTGCAGGCGTCGGAGAAGGCCATCGATCCGTAGAGGCCATTGCGGTCGGTGATCGCGGCGGCGGGGAAGCCCAGCGCCTTGGCCTGCTTGGCGATCTTCTTGGGATCGATCGCCCCTTCCAGCATGGTGTAAGAGGAGAAAATGCGGAGCGGAACGAAAGCGGCGTGGGGCATGGGGCACTTTATCCAGAAGGCGTGATTCGTGACCAGCCCTGCTGGAGAAAAGTCTGTGGGTAAGATTGAAGGGCTATTCCAAAACGCCCTCATGCAACCGGACCACCCGGTCCATCTTGGCCGCAAGCCGTTCATTATGGGTCGCGACCAATGCCGCCGATCCTTCCTCTCGTACCAGCCGCAAAAATTCGGCCAGCACGACGTCGGCGGTGCGCTCGTCCAGATTGCCCGTCGGCTCGTCGGCCAGCACCAAAGCGGGCCGGTTGGCAAGCGCACGGGCGACGGCGACGCGTTGCTGCTCGCCGCCCGACAACTGGCTGGGGCGATGGTCGAGGCGATGGCCAAGGCCAAGCGAGGTCAGCAGCGATTCCGCGCGAGTGCGTGCAACCGCCATGTCGGTATCGCGGATCACCTGCGGCAGGATGACATTTTCGGTCGCGTTGAAATCGGGCAGCAGATGGTGGAACTGATAGACGAAACCCATGGCGTCGCGACGCAACCGGGTGCGACCGTCATTATCGAGCTTGGCCGCTTCCTCCCCATCGATGCGGATCGACCCGTCAAAGCCGCCCTCCAGCAGCCCGACCGCCTGGAGCAGCGTCGATTTGCCGGAACCCGATGGTCCCAGCAGCGCGACAATCTCGCCCTGACCCACGGTCAGGTCGACGCCACGCAGGACGTTGATCGTCTCGCCGCCCTGCGTGAAACTGCGGGTGAGGCCCGTGACCTTGAGAATGTCATTCATAACGGAGCACCTGCACCGGATCTGTATTGGCGGCCTTGAAGGCCGGATAGAGGGTGGCCAGGAAGCTGAACAGCAACGCCATGATGCAGATAGTGGCGATCTCCACCGGATCGGCCTGCGATGGCAATTCGGTCAGGAAACGGATCGAAGGATCCCACAGATTCTGCCCCGTCACAAACTGGATCGCGTTGACCACATTCTGGCGGAAGAAGAGGAAGGTGAAGCCGAGGATCAGCCCAGCAACCATGCCCAGCGTGCCGATGGTGACGCCCACGGTCATGAAAATCCGCACGAGGCCCGCCCGGCTGGCCCCCATCGTCCGCAGGATCGCAATGTCGCGCGTCTTGGCGCGCACCAGCATGATGAGCGAGGAGAGGATGTTGAACACCGCGACCAGCACGATGATCGACAGCACGACGAACATCGCCACCCGCTCGACGGCCAGCGCCTCGAACAGGGAAGCGTTCATCTGTCGCCAGTCGTTGATAACCGCGCGGCCAGCGATCTTGCCAGCCAGCGGCTCCAATATCTGACCAACCTTGTCAGCATCGACCGTCTCGACCTCGATCATATTGACCACATCGCCGAGTAGCAGCAAAGTTTGTGCGTCCTCTATCGGCATGACGACGAACGCCTTGTCATAATCATAGATGCCGACCTCGAAAATGGCGGCGACCTGATAGGCGACCTGACGCGGCACTGTGCCAAAGGGGGTGGAGCGGCCCGCGGGGTTGATGACGGTCAGGCTGTCGCCCAACTGGATACCCATATTTTCCGCCAGACGCGACCCGATGCCGATCTTGCCGCTATTGGCGGTCAGATTGTCCAGACTTCCGGCAATCACCTTGCCCTTGAGCGTCTTGTTGGTGCGGATGTCCGGCACGGTCATGCCGCGCACCAGCACAGCTTCGGCCCGACCATTGAAGGTGGCGAGCAAAGGTTGTTCGATCATCGGCGTCGCGCTGGTGACGCCCGGTGTCGCTTTGGCCTCCGCCAGAACCGATTTCCAGTCGGGCAGGCGGTTGCCATAGCCCTGCACCACGGCATGGCCGTTCAGGCCGACAATCTTGTCAAACAGTTCGGCGCGAAAGCCGTTCATGACGCTCATGACGATGATGAGCGCAGCGACACCGAGCATGACGGCTGCCAGACTGATCCCGGCGACAAGGAAAATGAAACCCTCCCCCTTGCCAGGCAAGAGGTAGCGTTTGGCGATCATGCGTTCATAGCGGGATAGAATCATGTGGCGCGGGCGGCCTTTGTGAAGGGACAGGCTGATCGTCTAGGCATAGCGTCCCTGAACGGCAAGCATTGCCAGATTGTTGCATCGTAGCCACAGGCATCGGCGCAAAATCACACGCACCCGATTTTGCCCGTGACTCCGCCCCGCAGCAGTCATAGCAAGACACTCGAAGCACAGGTAAAAGGCCGTGGTTCAGGGATACTGCATCCCGCTTCGAGCTTAGGGGGCTGAGAGGCGGTTGAGGCAGGCCAAGGGGGAGACGAGCAATCGTCCATTAAGCGCCCGGATCGTGAAACCACGGTCCGGGCGCTTTTTTGTCTGCGCTTTTTATCGCATCTTGGCGATAGGACAAACTGTCCACCCCATCGTTCCTCCGCACCGAGTTTGGCACGCATAAATCCCCTTGAAACCCGAAAAGCCCAAACCATATCAATCTCGTTCGGCCGCCATTTGGGGCTGGACGCTGTATTGCCGGACGCCGGTTTCGGGTTCGGCAGGTTCATTTTGCTCTTTGGGAGATCATGACGATGCGTAACTTTGACCTGACCCCCTATCGCCGCTCGACCGTTGGGTTCGATCGCCTTTTCGATCTGATCGAAAACAACGCACGCTTGAGCCAGGGCGACAATTATCCGCCCTTCAACATCGAACGGCTCTCAGAAGATCGCTATCGCGTGACGCTGGCCGTAGCAGGCTTCCGTCCTGACGAGATCGACATCACGGCGCAGCAGAATCTGCTCCAGGTGATCGGTCGCAAGGATGAAGGGTCTCCAGCCGACCGGTCCAAATATCTGCATGTCGGCATCGCCAACCGCAGCTTTGAGCGGCGGTTCGAACTGGCCGATTTCGTCCGGGTGGAAAAGGCCGACCTGGCCGATGGGCTGCTGGTGATCGACCTGCTGCGCGAAGTGCCTGAAGCGATGAAGCCCAAGAAGATCGCCATCAATGGCGGTCAGCTTGTGGAGATCACCGCCAAGGATCGCGACGCGGCCTGATAGGCAAGTCGGGGCGCAGCCTGCCAAAGGCTGCGCCCTTTTTATATCTCGACCTGACTGCCCAGTTCGACCACGCGGTTGGTAGGCAGGCGGAAAAACTCCATCGCGCTTTCCGCGTTGCGCAGCATCCAGGCGAAGATTTTTTCTCGCCACAGCGGCATTCCCGGCTTGGCCGATGGCAGCAGCGTCTGGCGCGCCAGGAAGAAGCTCGTGTCCATCATCTTGAACGCCTGACCGCAGCCTGCGACATTTTTGAGCGCGGCGGGGACGTCCGGTTCCTGCATGAAGCCAAATTGCAGCACCATGCGGAAGAAGCCCCGGCCCAGGTCCTCCAGCTTGCAGCGCCCGTCATCCTCGACCACCGGCACATCCCTGATCTTGACCGTCAGCAGGATCACTCGTTCGTGCAGCACCTTGTTATGTTTCAGGTTGTGGAGCAGCGCGTGGGGGACGCCGTCCGGCGTCGACGTCATAAACACCGCCGTGCCGGGAACGCGGACCGCGCTGTTGGCTGCGGAGGCGACGAATACCGGGATCGGCATGGCCGCTTCGCGCAGACGATCCTGCACCAGACGCCGACCGCGCGACCAGGTGGTCAGCAGAGTGAAGATGACGAAGCCGATCAGCAGCGGGAACCAGCCGCCGTCCGGCACCTTGGTCAGGTTCGCGGCGAGATAGGCGCCATCGACCAGATAGAAGACCCCCAGCACCGGCGCGGCATAATACCATTTCCATTTCCACAAGCGGTAGAGCACCACCGTCAGCAGCACATTGTCGATGAACATCGCGCCGGTGACCGCGATACCATAGGCAGCGGTGAGGTTGGACGACGTCCTGAAGGTCAGCACGAGCAGGATGACCATGACCATAAGACCCCAGTTGATCAGGGGAATGTAGATCTGGCCCGCCGTCGCGGCGCTGGTATGGGCGATGCGCAGGCGGGGCATGAAGCCCAGCTGGATCGCCTGTTGCGTGACAGAGAAGGCACCGGAAATGACTGCCTGCGACGCGATGATCGCCGCCATGGTGGCCAGCATGACCAGCGGCAATTGGCCCCATTGCGGCGCGAGATTGTAGAATGGACTGTGGAGCGCGGCGGCCCCTTCGCGGAACAGCAGTGCGCCCTGCCCCATATAGTTGAGCATCAGGGCGGGCAGGACGAAAGCGAGCCAGGAAACACGGATCGGGTTGCGACCGAAATGACCCATATCGGCATAAAGCGCCTCCGCGCCGGTGACCGCCAGCACGACCGACCCAAGCGCCAGAAAGGCGGGCAAGGGGTCGGTGACGAAGAACATCACCGCCCAATAGGGGTTGAAGGCGAAGAGGATGCCCGGCGTCTTGACGATGGAGAGGATGCCAAGGCCCGCGATCGTGACGAAATAGAGCAGCATGATCGGGCCGAACAGGGTCGCAACCTTGTTGGTCCCAAGCCCCTGTATCCAGAACAGGCCGAGCAGGATGACGATGACCACGGGCAGAATTGCAGGCGCAAGGGCGGGGTTATAGACCGCGAGCCCCTCCACCGCCGACAGCACCGACACCGCCGGGGTAATCATCGAGTCGCCGTAAAAAAGCGCGGTCGCGAACACGCCCAACAGCACGATGCCGCGCGACCAGCGCTGCGTCTTGGTCTGGCCGTTGATCAGCGCCAGCAGAGCGAGGCTGCCGCCTTCGCCCTTATTATCGGCGCGCATGATGATGCTGACATATTTGAGCGTCACGACCAGCATCATCGACCAGAACATCAGGCTGATGACGCCCAATATATGGTCCGGGTCCAGCGTGAGCTGGTGATGCCCGGCGAAGGTTTCGCGGAAAGCGTAGAGCGGACTGGTGCCGATGTCGCCAAACACGATACCGATCGCGCCGACGACCAGTTTGATCGTCGCCTTTTGCCGGGAATGGCCATGGCCGCCATCATGATCGTCCGTGGGGGACGATGGTGCGGTGTTGGGAAGGAGATCAGCCACGAAGGAAAAGCCGAATTATCATGCTCTGTTCGACACCCGTTGAAAGGCGATCACGGAACATTCCGCCACCCCCGCAAGCCGCCGCGCCCTATCACGGCTCCCATGACCACGCAATGCGGCCTTACGGCTGGTCATGGACGGGTAGGACCGCCTGCCGCCAGCAGCGAATCGATACGCGCGATATTGGCTTCCAGTTCCGTCCTGATCGCACTGCCCGGCGGCGTAGCGGCGGCAAGTGGTGCCCAGAGGTCACGCGCGGCCTGCAACTGGCCATTGCGGGCAAGGGCAAGGCCGTAAAAATAGCGGGGCGCGGGTCCATCGGGATCGAGGGTAAGTGCGCGGCGATAGGCAAAGTCCGCACCGGGCGACACGACGCCATCGGCATGGGAGACGAGCGCATTGCCGAGGCCCAGCCAAAGATTGGCGTCATTGGGCGTCTGACGCAGGCCGGCCAGCAGGATATTGGCCGATTCCTTGGTCTTGCCCTGCCGCCCCAGGCCATCGGACATGACCAGCCATTGCCCGGCAGGACCATAGCGTTCGGCAAGGCCGCGCCGTTGTTCCGCCAGCTTCTCGTCGAAAGGCTCATCCACCTGTTTGACGGCACGCGGCGCGCCAGCGAGGCCCGGATTACCCTGCCAGGCATAGCCTGCAAGGCCGAGCAGCAGCGCGGCGGCGCTGATTTCGCGCGCCGATCGGGGGATGCGGCCAATGAGCAGCATGGCGAGGAAGGCCAAGGCAGCCAAGGCGAAGGCAAGGAACCAGCCGGTCATGATCGCGCCTTTCGCTTGATTCGGCTGCGCAGGAGCAGGACGCCCAGAGCCAGCAGCACGAGCGGTGCGGCCCAGAGCGGCCAGAGGATCGGCGCTGCGGTGGGCTCATAGCTGACCCAGTCGCCATAACGCGCGATTAGCCATACGCGGATCGCTTCGGGTTGTTCGCCCGCCATGATTCGTTCGCGGATTTGCGAGCGCATGTCGCCAGCCATGCTGGCATTGCTGTCGGCGATCGATTGGCTCTGGCAGGTGAGGCAGCGGATGGTTTCCATCAGTGCCTTGGCCTTGCGCTCCATTGCCGGGTCGGCGAGTTGCTGGTCAGCATAGGGCGCGGGCGGAAGCGCGGTCTGGGCCGCCAGCGGGGTCGCGATCAACGCGAAGAGGATAAGGATCAGCTTCATTGTGCGGCCCTCAGCCGGTCGAGGATCATCGGCACGTCATCGGCGCGGATTTCGCCGACATGCTGATAGGCGATGCGGCCTTTGCCATCGATAACGAAGGTTTCGGGGACACCCGACGAACCGAGCGCGATCTGCACTTCGCTGCGGGCGTCGAGGCCGATGCGGGCATAGGGATTGCCGTTGCGTTTCAGGAAGGCATCGACATCGGGCCGGGCGTCGCGGATGGCAATGGCGTCGATCTGGACACCGGCGGCTTTGAGCGCGTCGAGCTGGGGCGCTTCGGCGGCGCAGGGGACGCACCAGCTGGCGAAGATGTTGAGCAGGCGCGGCTGGCCGGAGGCAAGCTGGCTGCTGGCGAGCGGCGGGCGATCGCTAGCAGCGGCAGGCAGGGTGAAGGCCGGGAGCGGCTGGCCGACGAGGCGCGAGTGGATGATGCGGTCATCCGGTTGGAACAGGCCGCTCGAGAACAGGGCGATGAAGCCCAGGAACAGGGCAAGCGGGAGCCAGATCAGCAACTTCCTCATGCCGCCGCCCTCGCCCGCCATTTCATCAGCCAACCGCGCCGTTCGCGACCGAGCAGGGCCAGCGCGCCGCCCAACGCGATCATGATGCCACCGAGCCAGATGAGGGTGACAAAGGGCTTCCACCAGATGCGCAGCTGCCAGCGGCCACCTTCTACCTCTTCGCCCAACACGACGTAAAGCTGTCCGTCCCAGCGGGTCAGAAGTGCGGCTTCGCTGGTCGAGGTGGGGGGCGAGGCAAAGAAGCGCGATTGAGGATGGATGGTGACCGTCGCACCGTTGCGGCGGACTTCCATGTCGGCTTGCAGCGCGGTCCAGTTGTCGCCCGCGAGTGGCTGGATCTGGAGGAAGCGCAACTGCCAGCCTGCGGTCTCGATCATGTCACCGGGGCGGGCGGCAACCAGTTTCTCAACGGTGAAGGCGGAGTCGCTGGCCATGCCCCCTAAGCTGACGGCGCAGCCGAGATGGGCGATGACCATGCCATAGGTGAAGAGCGGGGTGCGGCGCAGGTTGCGTTTCCACAAGGGCGCGAGGCTGGCCACAGCGACCGATCCGGCGATGACGAGGCCAAGGAATGGGAGGATGCCGATGCGGCCCCAGACTAAAGCCGACACTAAGCTGGACAATAGTAAAGCGATTCCAAACGGGATCAGCAAACGTTTGCCGACAACCCGCGCCTGATCGCGCCGCCAGCGCACGAGCGGGCCTGCGGCCATGGCGATCATCAGTGCCAGCGCGATCGGCCCGGCGATCCGATCGAAATAGGGCGCGCCGACCGAGACTTTATGACCAAAGGCTTCGGTCATCAGCGGATAGAGGGTGCCGATCAGGACCAGGCCAAGGATGACGGTCAGCAGGAGATTGTTGATGACCAGCATCGTCTCACGGCTGACCAGCTCGAACGGCGCACCTTCGCGGACTGCACCGATACGCCAGCCGAACAGGGCCAGCGCGCCGCCGATATAGAGCGCGAGCAGGCCGAGGATGAAGCTGCCCCGTGTCGGATCGACAGCGAAGGCGTGAACGCTGGTCAGGATGCCGGAGCGGACGAGGAAGGTGCCGACCATCGACATGGAGAAGGCGACCACGGCCAGCATCACCGTCCAGGCGCGCAGCGCGTCGCGGGTGGCCAGCACGGTGACGCTGTGGAGCAAGGCGGTGGCAGCCAGCCAGGGCATTAGCGAGGCGTTTTCGACCGGATCCCAGAACCACCAGCCACCCCAGCCCAGCTCATAATAGGCCCAGTAGCTACCTGCGGTGATGCCGAGCGTCAGCAACACCCACGCCCCCAGCACCCATGGCCGCATGGCGCGGGCAAAGGATGCGTCCACCTGCCGCGTCAGCAGTGCGCCGATGGCAAAGGAGAAGGCGACGGATAAGCCGACATAGCCGAGATACAGGGTGGGCGGATGGAAAGCGAGGCCGGGATCTTGAAGGAGCGGGTTCAACCCCTGTCCGTCCGCTGGTGCGGGGTCGATGCGGGCGAAGGGGTTGGAGGAGAAGAGCAGGAAGGCATAGAAGCCCAGGCTGATCGCGGCCTGCCCGCCCAAAGTCGCCATATGCGTGTCGCGGCGCAGCGCGCGCTCGAACAGGGCAACCGCGGCCCCGGCGACGCCCATGACCGTGACCCAGAGCAGCATCGATCCTTCATGATTGCCCCATGTCCCGGCGAATTTGTAGAGCCAGGGCTTGGCCGAATGGCTGTTGGTCGCGACCAGCAGCACCGACATGTCGGATCGCATGAAGAGGGTGATGAGCAGGGCAAAGGCGATCGCGGTCAGGACGCCCTGCGCCACGGCGGCGGGGCGGACGGCGGCGAGCAGGTCTGGCTTGCTGCCCTTGAGGCCGATAAAGGCGAGGACCAGCTGGAGCAGCGCGAGCGACGCGGCAAGCCAGAGCGCGGCGAGGCCGGTTTCAGCGATCATGAAAAGGATGCCACGATGAAAATTCCGTTCGGGCTGAGCGAAGTCGAAGCCTTACATTGAGCGTAGCGAAGTGACCTCCCTGCGGTCGGTCGAACCCTTCGACTTCGCTCAGGGCGAACGGAGGTTTGAGAATGGTTCACTTCTCCACCTTCAATTCGCGGGTGGTTTCGTTGTAGCTCATGCCTTCCAGTTCGCGGGGCATGTAGCGTTCGTCATGCTTGGCCAGCAGGTTGGTGGCGATGAAGGTGCCTTTGGTGTCGAACGATCCTTCGGCGACGACGCCGCTGCCTTCCTTGAACAGGTCGGGCGCGATGCCGCTGAAGGTGGCGGGGACGGTGGCTTTGCCGTCGGTGACGTCGAAGGACATGGTGACGCCGTCGGCCGCGCGCTTGAGGCTACCCTTGACCACCATGCCGCCGAGGCGGATCGCCTTGCCGGGTTCCACGCCCTTGGCCTTTACATCGCCGGGCGCGTAGAAATAGGCGGCTTCGTCCTTGAGCGCGGAGGCGGCGAGCAGGCCTGCGCCGATCAGCGCGGCCAGCGCGACGAGCGCAAGGATCAGGCGTTGATGCTTGGCTTTCATGGACGGTTCGCCAATGTTTCGGCCTGAGCCTCAGCGCGATGCATGCTGCGCCAGCTGATCAGGCTGACCGCCGCTGTTCCCAGCAAGGTCACCGCATAGGCGGCGATGACAAAGGTCCATTGGTGCATGGGGCTATCCTCTTGCAAGGCGCTGCATTCGCGCCTCAACCTTATTTTGCGCCAGTATCGCCCGCATCCGCATCAGCACGATCGCGCCGAACCATAGGGAAAAGCCCAGCAGCGTCAGGCCAAGCGGCCAGAGCAGGGCCATGTCGATGCTGGAGCCGCGCAGAGTGATGGACGGTCCCTGATGCAGGCTGTTCCACCAGACGACCGAGCGGTTGATGATCGGAATGTTGATCGCGCCGACCAGGCCGAAAATGGCGGTGACATTGCTGACCCCACCCTGCCCCGCGCCCTGACGCGCGCTGGCATTGGCCAGGGCAATATAACCCAAATAGAGGAAAAGCAGCACGAGCATCGACGTCATGCGTCCGTCCCATTCCCACCATGTCCCCCAAGTCGGACGCCCCCAGATCGATCCGGTCGCAAGGCAGATGGCCGTAAACAGCGCGCCGGGCGCGGCAATGGCGCGGCCCGCGACGGCGGCGAGCGGGTGCCGCCAGACAAGTTGCATCAACGCCGAGACAGCGATGCCGGTCCAGCCCGCCATCCCCAGCCAGGCGGTGGGGACATGGATATAGAGGATTCGCACCGTCTGCCCCTGAAGATAGTCGGCAGGCGTCAGGAAAAGGCCACAGGCGCAGCCCGCCAGCAACAGGACGAGACCGGACCAGAACAGCCAGCCGGTGAGCGGCCGGGCGATCTTGAGGAAGCGGGCGGGATTGGCGAAACGATGCATCAGGGCTGCGTCTTTAGCGGCGCGGGCGCGGCATGGCCAGTAGGGCATTTTGCCGATGGACGGGCCGATGTATGGAGAGGTGAGATTGGATGTGGCTGGCGCCGGGACGATATTGACATCGCCTGCTGCCTTCGCCGATAGCTTGGCGCATCGGGCCAACACGGACGCCCGGTGAGACGGGGTCCGTCCAAGTCCGTTCCCTTCGCCGTGCCTGCGGCGTCAGGAGCGTTTTAATGACCGACCCGATGGATACCACCCGACCGCCGCCGATCAGCCTGATCGCCTTGTTCCTGAAATTCCTGCGTTTCGGCGCGCTCGCCTTTGGCGGGCCGGTGGCGCAGATTGCAATGGTGCGCCAGGCTCTGGTCGAGGAGGAACGCTGGATCGCGCCTGCGCGCTTCAACCGGTTGCTGGCTGTGTTGCAGGTGTTGCCCGGCCCCGAAGCGCACGAATTATGCGTCCATTTGGGGATGATGGCGCGCGGACGCATCGGCGGATTGCTGGCGGGGCTGGGATTCATGCTGCCGGGTCTGACGCTGATGATGATCGCGGGCTGGCTGTATGTCGGCTGGATTGCGGGGCATGTCGGGCTGACTGGTGTGCTGCTGGGCGTGCAGATCGCCGTGCTGGCGGTGATTGCGCGGGCGGTGGTGCGGATCGGCCAGCATATTATCGAGGATCGTTTGCTGGCCGGCATAGCCGTGGTGGCGCTGATCGCGACGCTGATGGCGGTGCCGTTCTGGATCATCCTGCTGGCCGGCGGACTGGCCTATGCGGCGGCGGAGCGGCCCATCGTGGCGATTCTGGTGCTGTTGGTGCCGATAGTGGGCGCGCTGATCGTGCAGTATTTCGTCGGGGCGACAAGCGCGGCGGGGCCTGTCGTCGCCCACGCGCCCGCGACGCTGGCGATGCTGTTCATTGCCGGGCTGAAAGGCGGACTGCTGACTTTTGGCGGCGCTTATACGGCGATCCCCTATGTGCGGGCCGACACAGTCGGGCGCGGGTGGATCAGCGATTCGGCGTTTCTGGACGGGATAGCACTGGCAGGGGTGCTGCCTGCGCCGCTGGTGATCTTCGCGACCTTTGTGGGCTATGTCGCGGGCGGGCCGCTGGGCGCGCTGGCTGTGACGGCGGGAATGTTCCTGCCTGCCTTTGCCTTTTCGATGCTATTTTTCGAGCGGCTGGAGGCGGTGGTCGCCAATCCGACATTGCATCGGCTGCTGACCGGCGTGGCGGCGGCGGTGGTGGGAATCATCGCGGCAACCTTTGCTCAGCTGACGCTGGCGACGGCTGCGCGCATGGACAATATGCTGATCGCGGCAGTGCTGTTCGCCCTTGCCCTGGCGGTCGCCTGGCGGATCAAGGGGGCTTGGGTCACGCCCGCCATATTGGCTGGCGGGGCGGCGGTTGGCTGGCTGATTTCGCTCTGACAGCGAGGCCCATCAGGCCGTTTCGCCCCACCGGGATAGGTAAAGGAACGGCCTGCCACGCTTTTTTGTTACAGGAGGGCGACAAACGGGACGAGAGTGACTATATGCGCGCCAAAGCCCGGCCCCTGCGGTCGGACAGGATCGGCTATGGACCCGCTCACACCCATGATCACGACCAACCCTTTCGACGACGACAAGTTGCGCGAAGAATGCGGCATTTTTGGCGTTTCCGGCGCTGACACAGCCTCTGCCATCGTTGCGCTAGGCCTTCATGCGCTCCAGCATCGGGGGCAGGAAGCCGCCGGTATCACCAGCTGGGACGGGCATGATTTCCATACCCACCGGGCGATGGGCCATGTTGCGGGCAATTTCGACCGGGACGAGGTGATTCGCGGCCTGCCGGGCGGTTCGGCCTGCGGCCATGTGCGCTATTCGACCACGGGCGAGACATCGCTGCGCAATGTGCAGCCGCTCTATGCGGAACTCAATTCCGGCGGATTCGCCGTTGCCCATAATGGCAATATCTCCAACGCGATGAAGGTGCGGCGGGAGCTGATTCGGCGTGGGTCGATCTTCCAGTCGACGTCAGACACCGAAGTCATCATCCATCTGGTCGCAACGTCCAGCTATCGCACTCTGCTCGACAAGTTCATCGATGCGTTGAAGCAGGTTGAGGGTGCCTATTCGCTGATCGTCATGACGCCCGAAGGCATGATCGCCTGCCGCGATCCGCTGGGCATCCGACCGTTGGTGATGGGGAAGCTAGGCGATACCATCATGTTCGCGTCGGAAACGGTCGCGTTCGACGTGGTAGGTGCGGACTATATCCGCTCGATCGATCCGGGCGAACTGGTGATCGTGACCAATGCGGGCGAAATCCGGTCGCATCGCCCCTTTGGCGACGTTCATCCGCGCCCCTGCATTTTCGAGCATGTCTATTTCAGCCGTCCCGATTCGATTGTCGACGGGTCCAGCGTCTATTCGGTCCGCAAGGCGATCGGCGCGCAGCTGGCGATCGAAAATCCGGTCGAGGCGGATTATGTCATTCCGGTGCCCGACAGCGGCGTGCCAGCGGCGATCGGCTATGCCCAGCAATCGGGCATCCCGTTCGAGCTGGGCATCATCCGGTCCCACTATATCGGCCGCACCTTCATCCAGCCGGGCGACAAGGTCCGCCATCTGGGCGTGAAGCTGAAGCATAATGCCAATCGCGCGCTGATCCAGGGCAAGAAGATCGTGCTGATCGATGATTCGATCGTGCGCGGGACCACAAGCCTCAAGATCGTGCAGATGATGCGCGAGGCGGGCGCGGCCGAGGTGCATATGCGGATCGCGTCGCCGCCGACCAAGCATAGCTGCTTCTATGGCGTCGACACGCCGGAACGCACCAAATTGCTGGCGCACAAGCTGGACGTGGGCGGGATGCAGGATTTCATCCATGCCGACAGTCTGTCCTTCATCTCGATCGATGGCCTGTACAAGGCGCTGGGCGAAGCCAAGCGCGAATGTGGACGGCCGCAATATTGCGATGCCTGCTTCACCGGCGACTATCCCACCACGCTGACCGACCAAGATGATGTGGTGGTCACCGACCAGCTGGAATTGCTGGCGGAACGGGTCGCCTGAACCCTTCATTCCTGCCTCACCGTTCGTCCTGAGTAGCCACTGAGCGAAGTCGAAGTGGCGTATCGAAGGATGCTTCGATACGGGGCTTCGGCAGGCTCAGCCCCTACTCAGCACGAACGGATATATAATGGCCTCTTCTCCCCTTCCCCTTTCCGGTAAACTGGCGCTTGTCACCGGGGCCAGCCGTGGCATTGGCGCGGCGACCGCGCAGGCGCTGGCGGCGGCGGGTGCGCATGTCGTGCTGACCGGGCGGACCACTGGCGGGCTGGAAGAAGTGGAGGATGCGATCCACAAGGCGGGCGGTCATGCGACGATCGCGCCGCTGGACCTGATCGACGGGGAAAGCATCGGGCGGTTGGCGCAGGCGATTGCCGGGCGCTGGGACGCGCTGGACATATTGGTGCTGAACGCGGCGACGCTGGGCGCGCTGGCGGCGGTGCCCGCGATCGATGCCAAGGAATTTGCGCGGTTGCTGACGCTGAATATCGCCGCGCCGCAAGCGTTGATCGCGGCATTCGACCGGATGCTGCGAGCGAGCAAGGATGCGCGGGTGGTGGCGGTGACGTCATCGGTCGTGAAGCCCCGCGCCTATTGGGGTGCTTATGGCGCGTCCAAGGCGGCGTTGGAAACGCTGGTGGGCGCCTATGGCGAGGAGATGAAGAATATCTCCGCCATCCGCACGCATATCGTCGATCCGGGCGCGACCCGCACAGCGATGCGCGCGCGCGCCTTTCCGGGGGAAGATCCTGCGACGCTCAAGGGGCCGGAAGTTGTGGCGGACGCGATCGTGGATCTGGTCGTGGCGGATACGCCCACCGGGCATCGGATGCGGGTCGAGGGCTGAAGCGTCAGGCGGGTTTGACCAGCGTGACCTGCGCCACGTCGATCCCGCCACCGCGGAAACCACCTTCGCAATACATCAGATAGAAGCGCCATAAGGCCACGAAATGCTGGTCGAAACTGGCGGGCAACCGGCCTTCGTCGATGGCGCGATCGAAACGCTCGCGCCAGCGGCGCAGGGTTTCGGCATAGTCGAGGCCGAAGCGGTGGACGTCCTGCCAGACCAGCCCCTGCTGCTCCGCAATCGCGCGGAATCGGCTTTCGGACAGGAGCATACCGCCGGGGAAGATATAGGTCTGGATGAAGTCCGCGCCGCGCGCATAGCCCTCGAAGATCGCGTCATCGATCAGGATATACTGGATCGCAGCGCGGCCGCCGGGTTTGAGCAGGCGGTGGATGGCGGCAAGATAGTCGGGCCAGTAGCGCTGGCCGACCGCTTCGACCATTTCGACGCTGGCGATGGCGTCATATTGCCCCTGCGCATCGCGATAGTCGGTCAGGCAGATATCCGCGCCTGATCCCAACCGGTCGCGGGCATAATCAGCCTGTTCGGTGGACAAAGTGAGGCCGGTATAGCTGATCGCGTGGCGTTCCATCGCCTGTTCGGCCAGACCACCCCAGCCGCAGCCGATTTCCAGCAGCGATGCGCCGTCGGTCAGGTCCAGCCGGTCGAGGATCCCATCAACCTTGCGCCTCTGCGCCTGTTCCAGACTTTCGATCCGGCAGTCAGGATCAAGGAACAAGCCACTGGAATAATGCATATTCTGATCGAGCCAGAGGCGGTAGAAATCATTGCCCAGATCATAATGGAAGGCGATGTTGTGGCGCGATCCGCGGCGGCTGTTGCGGCGCGCCCAGTGGGTCAGACGTCCAGCCCAGCGGGCGGGGCCGCGTGGACGAGCGGCTTTGCCCAAGGCGACCGCGTTCGCCATGAACAGGGCAAAGAGCGGCACCGGATCGGGGCTGGTCCATTCGCCTGCCGCCCAAGCGCGATACCAGCCGGACGAGCCGCCCGTTGCCAGCCGCAGCAGTGCGCGCCAGTGGAGCAGATGCACCTCACATTCCGGCCCCGGCGCGCGGCCGCCCAGCAGCCTGCGCGTGCCGTCCGGCAGCGTCGCGTCGATCGCACCCTGATGCAGTCCGCTGTCGATGCGATCGAGCAGGCGATGGAATTGCGGGCCGATCATGCGAGCAAACGCGCTGACGGCCCCCGATCGCGGCGGACGCCGCACGGACAGGGGGCGCTTGCCGCGCCGGGGATCGACTGCATTCATGACGTCAATCTTGCATCAAGCTGCGCCGCGCTGCAATCACCCCTTGGCGTGGCGATAGGCGGCCAGCGCGCGTTCGCGACCTTCGCGATGGCCGATGATCTTTGACGGATAGGCGCGCGGCCGGACGCCATGGGCCTCAGGATCATGGATATGGACGTCGGACAGGTCGGCGAGTTCCGGCACCCACTCGCGAATATAGGCAGCAGCGTCGAATTTTTCCGACTGGACCAGCGGGGCCATGATGCGGACGAACATATTGGCATCCACCCCGCTGCCCGCGACCCATTGCCAGTTGACGCTGTTATTGGCGTAGCTGGCATCGACCAAAGTGTCCCAGAACCAGCGCGCGCCATGCCGCCAGTCGATCAGCAAATGTTTGATCAGGAAGCTGGCGGCGATCATGCGAACGCGGTTGTGCATCCAGCCTGTCGTCCAGAGCTGACGCATTCCTGCGTCAACGATCGGGTAGCCAGTGCGGCCCTGTTGCCAGGCGGTGAAGTCAGCCTTGGCCTCCCGCAGGTCCCGCCATGGCAGCGCGTCAAATTCGCCGCGGGCGTTGGCAGAGCCATAGGTCGGAAATTCGACGATCTGGTTATGGGCATAATCGCGCCAAATCAGCTCTTTAAGGAAGGTTGTCGTGCCTTCGTCCGAACCTGTGACCTGATGCCAGACGGTGGCGGGGGAGATTTCGCCGAAGTGGAGATGGGGCGAGAGGCGCGATGTTCCCTCGATCGAGGGCAGATTGCGGGCGGTGGCATAGTCGGGCGCTTCGCCCCGGAAATCGGCGAGATTGGCCTGTGCCCCCGCCTCCCCCGGCGTCCAGTCCTGCGCGAAGCCGCTCGCCCAGTCGGGGCTGGTCGGCAGCAATGCCCAACCGTCCAGCGAATCACTGTCGGGCCATGACGCCGGGGCCGGAATATGGTCGGGCGCGGGGCGCGGGACGGGCGGCGGCATGTGGGTCATCACCGCGCGGGAAAAGGGGGTGTAAATGCGATACATGCCCCCCGCCCCGGTCCGCACCGCGCCAGGCGGCAGGAGCAGGCCGCCGTCATGGAGGTGCAGGTCGAGCGTCTTGGCCACCGCCTTTTCCGCGTTGCGCCACCAGGGTTCATAGTGGTGGAGGGCATGGACGCTGCTGGCCCCGGCCTGGGCGGCGATCTGCGCCAATATCTCCGCCGACTTGCCGCGCCGCAGGATGAGGCGTGATCCTTTCGCGCGCAGGCTTTTGTCAAGCCGCGACAGGCTATGGTGCAACCACCAGCGCGACGCTCCGCCCATCGCCCATTGGCGCGGCGTGTCATCGTCCAGGATATAAATGGGGATCACTGGCCCTGCTTCGATGGCTGCCAGCAGCGCGGCCTGATCGGTCAGGCGAAGATCCTGGCGGAGCCAGAGCAGGACGGGTGTGGTCATGGTGCTGCAATGCCGCCAGAAGGGACCGGTTCCAAGCGACCGATAAAGCATCTTGCCAAGGCAGGTGGCCATATTTGTAGCGGTCAAATCCGTCCAATGGTGATTCGATCAATGGACGGATGCTGCCACCCACCCTATCCTTGGCGCGAGAAACAGGAACGATGTCGGCGGCTCCGGGGGGTATGTCGCGGTCGAAATAGCGTAATCAGGGGACAAAATGGCTTCGACGCCCGAAGAACAGGAACGCGGATACCGGCCTTGCGTCGGCATCATGCTGGTCAATATGGATGGCAAGGTTTTCGTCGGCCAGCGGCTGGATAATGTCGTGGAGGCCTGGCAGATGCCGCAGGGCGGGATCGACGAGGGCGAAGAGGCGAAGGATGCCGCGCTCCGCGAATTGCACGAGGAAACCGGCATCGTCAGCGGTCATGTAAAGATCATCGCCACAGCCAAGGACGAGCATTTCTACGATCTGCCGCCCGAACTGGTCGGCAAGCTGTGGGGCGGTAAATATCGTGGTCAGCGCCAGTTCTGGTTCCTCGCCCGCTTTCTGGGGCAGGATGAGCATATTAACATCCAGACCAAGCATCCCGAATTTCGCGAATGGCGCTGGACCGACCCGGAAACGCTGCCGGAGCTGATCGTGCCGTTCAAGCGCAAGCTGTATCGCGACATTTTGCAGGAGTTCAGGGCGCTTATCTGAGCGGCCCGTCGCTTAGGGGCTTAACCTTCGCGGTCTTGCGGCTATGACATAGATCATGCGCGCTTGTCTGATCCCCCTCGCCCTGTTCTTTGCCGCCCCGGCCTTTGCCGCCGATCCGGCGTTGCTGCCGCCTTCGGTGCGGGAGATGCTGGAGGCGGCGATCGCCAATGGCAATGAAACGGATATTGCGACCGTGGCGAAGATCGCGCGCCAGACCAATCCGGGGTCGGCGGACGAAATCCAACGGCTGGTCAACAGCTGGAAAGAGCGGACCAAGGCCACCCATGACACGGTGATTCGCGAGGCGCGCTTTACCGAATTATGGACCGGGCGGGTCGAGGCAGGCGGGTTTCGATCGACCGGCTCCACCAGCGAAATCGGCATTAGCGGGACGGCAACCGCCACCCGCAACGGCATCCAATGGTCGCACAAGCTGAGCGCCGCTGCCGATTATCGCCGGGCCAATGGCGTGACGTCGCGCGAACGCTACTTTGCCGGCTATGAGCCGAAGTTCCAGTTCGACCCGCGTGGCTTTGCCTATGGGCTGGCGCAGTTCGAGCGGGATACGTCGATCGGCTATGACGAGCGCTACACCGCGTCGGTCGGGGTGGGTTACAAGCTGATCGTGAGCAAGCCGGTGGATCTGCTGGTCGATATCGGCCCATCGGTGCGGCACGCCAAATATCTGATCGGGGTGCGGGAAACCAAGCTGGGCGCGCGTGGGTCGATGGCGCTGGCCTGGCGCGCCAGTCCGACTTTGACCTTCAAGCAGACCGCGGCCGGCTATGCCGAAAGCGACGTCTATTCGCTCAATGCGCTGACGTCGATGGAGACGAAGGTCGCAACGCGCTGGTCGGCAGCCTTGTCCTACAACGTGCAATATGAGTCGGAGACGTTGCTGTCGTCGCGCAATTTCAACACGCTCAGCCGGGTGACATTGAGTTATGATTTTTAGGACGGCGACTGCGTCCTTGAAATACCGCCATCTGACTAATGACTACGCTGTCACAGGGGTGGAGGCGCGGCACTGGGTCTGATAGACCCGGCGGGATGACGCTTTTATCATCGCTCGATCAATCATTGCTGGACCATGCGGCGGATGCGCCGATGCTGGCGCAGGTGCAGGCCTGGGCAGCGATCAACGGTGGGTCGCGCAATCTGGACGGGCTGGGCGTGATGGCCGGGTTGCTGGCGGATGCTTTTGCCGTGCTACCCGGCGACTTACGGCTGGTGGAGGCCACGCCGGTCGAGACGGTCGCTGCCGACGGGCGGATCAACAGCATCGAATCCGGTCGGCACCTGCATCTATCGGTTCGGCCGGATGCGCCGATGCGGCTGCTGCTGACCGGGCATATGGATACGGTGTTCGGGATCGATCATCCTTTCCAGGCGCAGCGCTGGCTGGAGCCGGGGGTGCTGAACGGGCCAGGAGTGGCGGACATGAAGGGCGGGCTGGCGGTGATGCTGGCGGCGCTTTGCGCATTCGAGACGTCAGGCGAAACGGCAAGGCTGGGCTATGATGTCGTTATCAACAGCGATGAGGAAGTGGGCAGCCCCTCCTCTGCCGCGCTGCTGCGGCAGACGGCGGCGGGCAAGCTGGCCGCATTCACCTACGAACCCGCGTTGCCGGACGGCACGCTGGCAGGTGCGCGGGCGGGGAGCGGCAATTTCTCCATCATCGTTACCGGGCGCAGCGCCCATGCCGGACGGAACCCCGATGACGGGCGCAATGCGCTGCTGGCGGCGGCGGATCTGGCGCTGCGGCTGAAGGCGGCGAGCGGCAAGGGCTTTTCCTGCAATCCGGCCAAGATTGACGGCGGCGGGCCGAATAATGTCGTGCCCGACCATGCCGTGCTGCGAGTGAATTTCCGGCCGATGACGCCAGCCGACGAGGTCGCAGCAAAGGCGTTGCTCGATCGGACGATAGCCGATGTGGCGCGCGACCATGACGTCAGCCTGCATTGCCATGGCGGCTTTGGCCGTCCACCCAAGCCCATGGACGCCAAGGCGCTGGCGCTGTTCGATCTGGTGCGGCGATGCGGCGCGGAACTGGGGCTGCCGATCGGCTGGCGCGATACGGGCGGGGTGTGCGACGGCAATAATATCGCGGCGTGCGGCGTGCCGGTGGTGGATACGATGGGCGCGCGCGGCGGGAGCATCCATAGCGACGCGGAGTTTCTGCTGACCGACAGCCTGGCTGAACGGGCACAGCTGTCGGCGCTGGCGCTGCTGCGGATCGCGCAAGGACAATATAAAAGAGAGGGGATGATCGCTTGAGCTTTATCATGCGCACCGCGCGCGCGGACGATTTGCAGACCTTGTACGAGATGGCCAAGCTGACCGGTGGCGGCTTCACCAACCTGCCGCCCGATCGCAAGGCGCTGTCCGCCAAGCTGGAACGGACGCAGGCGGCGCTGACCCGCACTGGCGAGGGCATCAAGGACGAGCTGATCGTGCTGGTGCTGGAAAATACCGAGACGGGCCAGGTGCGCGGCACCTGCCAGATATTTTCGACCGTGGGGCAAAGCTGGCCATTCTATTCCTACCGGCTGGGCGTGCTGACCCAGCATAGCCGGGAGCTGGCACGGACGTTCCGGGCGCAGATGCTGTCGCTGACGACCGATCTGGAGGGATCGACCGAGGTGGGCGGCCTGTTCCTGCATCCACGCGAGCGGGCCGAGGGGCTGGGGCTGCTGCTGGCGCGCAGCCGCTATCTCTATATTCGCGGGCATCGCGCGCGCTTTGGCGACCGGATCATCGCGGAATTGCGCGGCGTGATTGACGAGGCGGGTGGATCGCCCTTCTGGGATGGGCTGGCCGGGCGTTTCTTTGGCATGAATTTTCAGGAGGCGGACGAGTTCAATGCGGTAAACGGCAACCAGTTCATCGCCGACCTGATGCCCAAGACGCCCATTTATACCGCGATGCTGACCGACAGCGCGCGTGCCGTCATCGGCCTGCCCCACCCCAATGGCCGGGCGGCGATGCGTATGCTGGAGACGGAGGGGTTCATCAATGCGGGCTATGTCGATATTTTCGACGGCGGACCGACAATGGTGGGGCAGATCGACCAGCTCAAGACGATCGCGGCGGCGCGTGACGTCAATCTGTCATCCTGCCATGAAAAGGGCGGCGTCAAGATGCTGGTGTCGACCGGCACGCTGGCCGACTATCGCTGCACCTATGGCTTTGTGGTCGAGGATGAGGATGGCGCAGTGTCGCTGGATGCGGCCAGCGCGGCGCGGCTGCATCTGGAACCGGGGCAGAGCTTTACCATGGCGGGACGGGCATGAGCGTAACCGAGATCAACTTCGACGGGCTGATCGGGCCGAGCCATAATTATGCTGGGCTGAGTCTGGGCAATCTGGCTTCATCCCGCAATGCGGGCGCAGTTGCCTATCCGCGCGCGGCTGCGTTGCAGGGTATCGAGAAGATGCGCGGCAATGTCCGGCTGGGGTTGGCCCAGGGGTTGTTCCTGCCGCAATGGCGGCCCGACGGAACCTGGCTGGCGCAACTGGGGACCGATATTGGCGCAGCCGAGCCGCATATCCGCGCGGCGGCGATGTCGGCATCATCCATGTGGGCGGCCAATGCGGCAACAGTGTCTCCGGCCAGCGATACCGCGGACGGGCGGACGCATCTGACCGTCGCTAACCTCGTCACCATGCCGCATCGCAGCCATGAATGGCCGCAGACGCTGGCGCAGTTGCGGGTCGCTTTTTCCGATCCGCGCGCTTTTGCGGTTCATTCGCCGGTGCCTGCGCCGTTCGGTGATGAGGGCGCAGCCAATCATATGCGGCTGTGCGACCATCATGGCGCGGCGGGGGTAGAGATATTCGTCTATGGCCGGTCGGGTGGGCCCTTCCCCGCGCGCCAGCATCTTGAGGCGAGCAAGGCGGTGGTGCGGCTGCACGGGCTGGACCCGGCGCGGACCCTGTTTGTCGAACAGTCCAAGGAGGCGATCGCGGCGGGGGCGTTTCACAATGACGTCGTAGCGGTCGCCAATGAGCGGGTGCTGTTCGTGCATGAGCTGGCCTTTGCCGACCAGGCGGGATTTTACGCCGATCTGCGCGCGACGATGCCCGGTGTCGAGATTGTCGAGGTGCCGGCCAGCGCCGTCAGCCTGGCCGATGCGATCAAATCCTACCTGTTCAATGCGCAACTCGTAACGCTGCCCGATGGCGGCCCCTCGACTTCGCTCGGGACAGGCATGGCGCTGATCCTGCCGACCGAGGCGCAGGAGACCCCGGCTGTGTGGCAATGGCTGGAGCAGATGGTGGCGGGCAACGGGCCGATCCGGCGGCTGGTGCCGGTGGATGTGCGCCAGTCGATGGCCAATGGTGGCGGCCCCGCCTGCCTGCGATTGCGGGTGGTGGCGGACCCGGCGACGATCGACCCGCGATTCCTGATGGATGAGGGGAAGCTCGACGGGATCGCACGGATCGTCACGGATTATTGGCCCGAACAGATCGCGCCGGACGATCTGTCGGACACGCGGCTGATCGCGCGGATCGAACAATCATGGTTAACCCTTGTTGACCATTTGCAGCTTTCGGGCGATCTAATCCCATAGCGGCGGGCCGCAACGCCAGGTGGGATCATAATGGAACGCATCAAACGCCTTTTCACCATAAAGACCAAGTTTGAGGCGTTCCTGATCATCTACGCGCTCGCGCTGGGCGCGTCGGAGCGCGGCATCGTCTATATGCAGCAATATCCCGGCTTTGGCGGGCAGTTGCTGGCACTGGCCTGCACCGGCGCGGTGTTCATGGCGGGGGGCAAGATGCTCGACGCGCTGGACTATCAGCGCGCATACGGCAGCTAGGCCCAATCGACATTCAGCCCTGACGGCCTGCAAATGGCGGTTTCCCGCGCTTCCGGTGCTCACCTACTTTTAGTAGGCTGCGCTCCGGGTCACAGGAAACCACCATTTTCGGCTCGTCATCATCTGAATGTCGATCGGCCCTAAATCGCGCTTCGCTCCGAAACGGAGTGGTCTGTCGATTCACCTTTTGATCCGGCCCTGTATCCTGGCTTCCTAACAGGAACAGGGAGCCATGGAGCCATGCTGGATGACCGTCGCGGGCAAAGCGTTGCCGCCGCTGAACTGGTACGCAATTTCGCGCATTGGCGGGAGGTCGGCGCGCGGGAGCCGGTGATGATCACCCATCATGGCCGCGAGACGCATATCTTCATGGGGGTGGAGAGTTTCCGCAGCCTGGGCGTGAGCGATGGTCCCGCGCCAGCGCCGGACCGGATGCGCGAACTGGCCAACCATATCCATCAGGGGCTGATCCTGTGCCGCAGCGACCTGAGCATCGACTATGTCAACAGCGTGGCGCTGGCGATGACCAAAAGGTGGGACCGGCATCTGGAAGGGCGGTCGCTATGGGAGGCACTGCCGGAATTTGCCGGCGCGCTGACAGAAGCGCATATCCGCCACAGCCTGGCGTCTGGTGAAGCCAGCGCGGCGGACATCCCCTCCCCGTTCCGCAGCGACACCTGGCTGCATTTCGAAACATTCCCGTTCGGCGACGGCATCGCCCTGCTGCTGCGCGACATTACTGCGGACATGCGCCGTCACCGGCTGGCCGACGTCAAGTCCGCGATCCTGAAAGCCATGAGCGTACATGGCGGGGTGGGCTATGTGCGGGTATCGACTCGCGGGTTCATCGACATTGCCGACGACACATTCTGCACGTTGATCGGCCTGCCCGAAGAGAGGCTGTCGAGCGTGTGCCTGCCCGACGTCGTGGAAGTATCGGCACGGCCGCAGTTTCGCGAACAATTGGAGCGGGTGCTGCGCGGCGAGGGCGACCGGCGGGTGGCGACGCGGCTGCTGACCAATGGCGGGGCGGTAATGCCGGTGGACGCGGCGATCGCGCAACTCCATGGCACCTACGGCACCGAGGGCGCGGTGATCGTGATGACAGGCCAGCGTGTGGCCGCGACAAAGGGCGCGTAAGCAGTGACCGGCGCGGCTTTTACGCAAATTCATGGTCCGATTCGGAGGGAGTGGATCAGGATCGATTGATGCGGCGGATCGGCGGGGCTGAGATATGCGGGAATTGCGTATTGTCCGCCGCAAGCCGATCAAACCGGCTGTTGAGCGTGCGACGCTATGCTGTCCTTATGCGCCAAAGCCCCTCCCCCCGGTTCCGGCCGATCGCCTCCCTGCCCCGCCATGACGCGGGCAGCGCCCTGGTTGAGGCGGCCTTTGTCCTGCCGCTGCTGATCAGCCTGCTGTTTGGCATCTTAATCTATGGCAGCTGGTTCATGACGGCCCATAGCCTGCAACAGGCGGCCAATGATGCGGCGCGGGCGGCGGTGGCGGGCCTCGATTCAACCGAACGGCGCGCTCTGGTCGACCAGAGCATCGCCGCCAGCCGCGCCGCCTTCCCCGCGCCCGCCGCGCAGACGATCAGCATCGGCACGGAAGAGAGCGGCGGCTATTATCGGGTGACGCTGAGCTATAGTCTGAGCAACGCGCCGATTTTTGCGGCTACCCCCATTCCCCTTGCCGCCACGACGCTGCAGCGCAGTGCGGTCATACGGATTGCGGTGCCGTGACCGGGCGCGGCGTGATGCGCGATGCGCGCGGCGGCATCAGCCTGATTCTGGCGGGATCGCTGTTTATGCTGGCCGGCGCGGCGACGGTCGCTGTCGATCTGGGATCGGTCTATCTGGCCAAGCGGCAGTTGCAGGGCATTGCCGATGCAGCGGCGCTGGCGGCTGTCGGTGGCGGGCGCAGCGCAGCGGAAGAATTGGTGGGACAAAGCGGGGTCGGCGGCATCGCGCTGATCGGCTTGGAGGGCGGCAGCTACCGGGCCGACAGCGCGGTTCCAGTGCCCGATCGTTTCGTTGCAGGCGAAGGCGGGGCGATGCGGGTCGAACTGCAACGGCGCACGCCGCTCTTCTTCGCCCGGCTGCTGGTCGGGCGCGATGGCATCGACCTGCGCGCGCGGGCGATTGCGGCGCGCCAGGATGCGGCGGCCTTCTCGATCGGCACCGGACTTGCCGCGGTCAATGGTGGACTGCCCAATATGCTGCTGTCGAGCCTGGCCGGGACGCAGCTCAATCTGTCGGTGATGGACAGTCAGGGGCTGGCGAGCCTGAACCTGGACCTGCTGGGCGTTGCCGACGCACTGCGGGTGCGGACGGGGCGCGATGGCGAAGCCTATGGCACCTTGTTCGACCGCGAAATCCCGCTGTCCGATATGATTGGCGCGATGGCCGACAGTGCAGGCGGCAATCAGAGCGCGGCAGTGCTGCTGGCCATTGCCGGACAGGTCGCGGGACGATCGGTGCGGTTGAGTGATATCATCGATCTTGGCCCGATGCGGGGCGCGGCCAGTGCAACGGGGCAGCCCAATGTGTTGCTCGACGCTTTTTCGATGCTGCGCATGATCCTGAGCCCCCCGTCGGGGACATCGGTGCCGATGGATTTGCGCCTGACGGTGCCGGGGCTGACATCGACCCGGCTGATGCTGGTGATGGGCGAGGGACAGGCGCGCTCCCCCCTGCTGAGCGTGACGGCTGACAAGTCCGTCGTGCTGCGCACCGCGCAGACCCGCCTTTATCTGGAAAGCACTGTGGCGACGGCGCTTTCGGGTATCGCGTCGGTGCGTATCCCGCTTTACGTCGAACTGGCGGCGGCGGAGGCGCGGCTGGCGGCGATCGACTGTACGGCAGGATCGGCGGGTCGCGGCGTGACGCTGGCGGTGACGCCGTCGATCGGCACGGCGGCGCTGGCGGATGTTGATGTGCAGGCGCTGACCAATTTCAACGCGCCCGCCAATCCGCGCCCGGCTGTGCTGGCGCAAGTGCTGGGCACGAAAGTGACAGGCTATGCCAATATCGCGCTGGGTGGTGTGCAGCCGCAAAATGTGCATTTTTCGCCCACGGAGATCAGCGCGCAGACGGCCAAGCGGGTCAGCACCAACGACCTGACGCAGGGGCTGGCCGCGAGCCTTGCCAGCCGGACGCAGGTGCAGGTGTCCGTGCTGGGCATCAATCTAAACCTCAGCCCGCTGGTGCCCGCCATCGGCACACTGCTGGCGACGACCGCCCCCTTGCTGGACGGGATTTTGGCGAACGTGACGGCAACGCTGGGGGTGCAACTGGGCTATGCCGACGTGCGGGTGCATCAGATGCGATGCGGGATGGCGGCGATCGTCGCCTGACGGCTTGCGCTGGGGGCCCCGTGCCGTCAGGAGCGGGAGCCATGGGCGCTATCATGCTGCAGGGAACCGGATCGGACGTTGGCAAATCGGTGCTGGTCGCCGGACTGTGCCGTGCGCTGGTGCGGCGGGGATATTCAGTGCGGCCGTTCAAGCCGCAGAATATGTCCAACAACGCAGCGGTGACGAGTGACGGGGGCGAGATTGGCCGGGCGCAGGCATTGCAGGCGATCGCTTGTGGCGTGCCATTGCATACGGACATGAACCCGGTGCTGTTGAAGCCGCAGGCCGACCGGACATCGCAGCTGATCGTTCACGGTCAGGTGCGCGGAACGCTCGGTTCGGGCAATTTCCGTACCGCGCGTGGAGAGCTGCTGGGTGCTGTGCTGGAAAGCTATGCGCGATTGAAGGCGCAGTGCGACATTGTGGTGGTCGAGGGGGCGGGATCGCCAGCCGAAATCAATCTGCGCGCGGGCGACATCGCCAATATGGGCTTTGCCCGCGCGGCCAATGTGCCGGTGATCCTGATCGGTGATATAGACCGGGGCGGCGTGATCGCGGCGGTGGTTGGTACGCTCGCGGTGATTGACCCGGACGATTCGGCAATGATCAAGGGCTTCCTGATCAACAAGTTTCGCGGTGATCCGGCTTTGTTCGAGGATGGCTATGCGCAGATTGCCACGCTGTCGGGATGGCGCGGCATGGGGGTGGTGCCGTGGCTGGATGCGGTGGCGCGACTGCCGAGCGAGGACGCCGTCGTGCTGGAGCGGCGCGCCCCGTCCGCCGATGCGCCGCTGGTGATCGCCTGCCCGGTGCTGCCGCGCATCTCCAATTTCGATGATCTTGATCCGCTGAAGCTGGAACCGTCGGTCGAGTTGCGGATGATCGGGCCGGGTCAGGTGATCCCGGCCGATGCCGCGCTGGTGATCCTGCCGGGGTCGAAGGCGACGATCGCCGACATGCGCGCGATGGTGGCGCAAGGGTGGGACATCGACATTCGCGCGCATCACCGGCGTGGCGGTGCGGTGCTGGGGATTTGCGGCGGATATCAGATGCTGGGGCGGACGATCAGCGACCCTGAAGGAATCGAAGGACCGCCGGGCGCGGTGGCCGGGCTGGGGCTATTGGAGGTCGATACGCTGTTGTCGGCAGGCAAGGCGCTGGATCTGGTGCAGGGGCATGGTCTGGACGCGAGTTTCAGCGGATATGAGATGCATATGGGTGCGACCAGCGGGCCGGACTGCGCGCGGCCCTTTGCGGTGCTGGACGGCGGACGGGCCGATGGAGCGATCAGCCGCGACGGGCTGGTGCTGGGCAGCTATGTCCATGGGCTGCTGGCCAGCGCCCCCCTTCGCGACGCATTGTTGCGGCGGCTGGGCGGGCAGTCGGCACTGGCCGATTATGGACAGACCGTGGAGGATGCGCTGGACGAGGTTGCGGCGCTGCTGGAGCAACATGCCGATATCGACGCGATGGTCGCGCTGGCGCTGTCATGACAGGCAAATGGTGCACCCGGAGCGATTCGAACGCCCGACCCTCAGATTCGTAGTCTGATGCTCTATCCAGCTGAGCTACGGGTGCGCTGGAAGGATGATAGCCTGGCGTGAAGCCGGACTGGACGTCCTTCAGAATGTTGGTGCACCCGGAGCGATTCGAACGCCCGACCCTCAGATTCGTAGTCTGATGCTCTATCCAGCTGAGCTACGGGTGCACTGGAGTGGCGCGGATAGTAGGGCGCGCCGGATTGGGCAAGCCCCTTTTTTCACTTTTGCCCGACCATCCCGCCTTTCTGGGGCCGCGCGGCAACTTTTGGCCTCGCCCGCCGTTCGAGACGGTAATGAAAGGATGTCCTTATGAGCTTTACCCTGAATGACATCGCCTTGCTGCTGGTTGCGCTGGCCATCGGCCTGATTCTGGGCCTGATGATGAGCGGACGCGGTAAATATCGCCGGGCGTGGCGGGACGAGCAGGCTGCCCACCGCGCCATGGTCAAGGATCGCGACGCGCAACTGGAGGCCGCCAATGCGCGGATCATCGAGTTGGAGAAGCGGACGGTTCCGGTTGGCGCAGCGCCTGTCGCGGGGGTTGCCGCCGAGCGGGATGATCTGAGCCGGATCAAGGGTTTGAGCCAAGCGCAGGAAGTGTCGCTGAATGAGGCAGGCTATCAGCGCTACGGCCAGATCGCGGCGCTGAACAGTGAGCAGGAGGCGACGCTGGAGGCGCGGCTTGGGCTGACGCCAGGCACGATCGCGCGGGAGAATTGGCGCGAGCAAGCGCGCGCGCTAGAAGGTGGCGGACAGCGCAAGGGGCTGTTCGGGCGGGCCACTACGCCGGTTTGAGGGCTTAAGAAAAGGGCGGGGTTTGCGCCCCGCCCTTTTGCGTTACTTCCTGTTCGCCAGTGCGGCCTGAGCCGCAGCCAGTCGAGCGATCGGCACGCGATAGGGCGAGGCCGATACATAGTCTAGGCCCGTGGTTTCGCAGAAGGCGATCGAAGCCGGATCGCCGCCATGTTCACCGCAAATACCCAGCTTGATGCCGGGGCGGGTCTTGCGACCGCGCTCGGCTGCGAGCTGGATCAGTTCGCCCACACCCTCGACATCGATGCTGACGAAGGGGTCGCGGGCGAAAATGCCCTTATCGACATAGGTGCCCAGGAAACGGCTGGCATCGTCGCGGCTGATGCCGATCGTGGTCTGGGTCAGGTCGTTGGTGCCGAAGGAAAAGAATTCACCGACTTCCGCTATTTCCCCGGCCTTGAGCGCGGCGCGCGGCAGTTCGATCATCGTGCCGACCAGATATTCGACACTGTCGCCCTGTTCTGCGAATACTTCGGTGGCGACGCGATCGACGATCGCCTTCATCAGTTCCAGTTCCTTGGCGGTAGCCACCAGCGGGATCATGACTTCGGGGATCGGCGCTTCACCGCCACGCTGCTTGACGATCAAAGCCGCTTCGAAAATCGCACGAGCCTGCATTTCGTATATTTCGGGATAGGTAACGCCCAGACGGCAACCGCGATGGCCGAGCATCGGGTTGAATTCATGCAGTTCGTTGGCGCGGCGCTTCAGCACTTCGATGCCGACGCCGGCGGCCTTGGCCACTTCCTCAAATTCCGCTTCGGCATGAGGCAGGAATTCGTGCAGCGGCGGATCGAGCAGGCGGATCGTGACGGGCAGGCCCGCCATCACCATGAAGATCTGCGCGAAATCGTCCCGCTGTTCGGGCAACAGCCGTTCAAGCGCGACGCGGCGGCCCTTTTCGCTGTCGGCCAAGATCATTTCGCGCACGGCCGTGATGCGGGCCGCGTCGAAGAACATATGTTCGGTGCGGCAGAGGCCCACGCCTTCCGCGCCGAATTCACGCGCGACCTTGCAGTCCTGCGGCGTTTCGGCGTTGGCGCGGACTTTCAGGCGGCGGACCTTGTCGGCCCAGACCATCAACGTGCCGAAATCGCCGGCCAGTTCGGGTTGCACGGTCGGGACTTCGCCCGCCATGACTTCGCCGGTCGAACCGTCGAGGGTGAGGATATCGCCTTCTTTCAGTTCACGACCGTCGACCCGCAGGATTTTCGCCTTGGTGTCGATCGAAATGCCGCCCGCGCCGGAAACGCAGGGGCGGCCCATGCCGCGCGCCACGACGGCGGCGTGGCTGGTCATGCCGCCGCGCGCGGTCAGGATGCCCTTGGCGGCGTGCATCCCGTGAATATCCTCCGGCGAGGTTTCCACGCGGACGAGGATGACGGCGTCGCCCATTTCGTTACGGCGCTCGGCTGTATCGGCGTCGAACACGATCAGGCCAGACGCAGCGCCGGGGCTGGCGGGCAACCCCTTGGTCAGCACGTCGCGCGGCGCCTTGGGATCGAGCGTGGGATGGAGCAGCTGGTCGAGCGCGGCAGGATCGACGCGGGCGACGGCTTCTTCTTCGGTGATCAGCCCTTCATGCGCCATGTCCACGGCCATTTTGAGCGCTGCCTTGGCCGTGCGCTTGCCAGAGCGGGTCTGGAGCATCCAGAGCTTGCCCTGCTGGACGGTGAATTCAATGTCCTGCATGTCGCGATAATGCGTTTCGAGGATCTGGAACACCTTGGCCAGTTCGGCATAGGTTTCCGGCATCGCCTCTTCCATCGACAGCGGCTTGGCCCCTGCCCGTTCCCGCGCGGCCAGCGTCAGATATTGCGGAGTGCGGATGCCCGCGACGACATCCTCGCCCTGGGCGTTGATCAGAAATTCGCCATAATAGACATTTTCGCCGGTCGATGGGTCGCGGGTGAAGGCCACGCCGGTGGCGGATGTTTCGCCCATATTGCCGAACACCATCGCCTGCACATTGACGGCGGTGCCCCATTCGCCGGGGATGTTGTTGAGGCGGCGATAGACTTTCGCGCGTTCCGACTGCCACGATCCGAACACGGCGCTGATCGCACCCCAGAGCTGGTCATGCACGTCCTGCGGGAATGGCTTGTTCCAGAGCTTTTCCACCAGCGCCTTATATTCGGCGACCAGTGCCTTCCAGTCGTCCGCCGTCATTTCGGTGTCGAGGCTGTAGCCCTGATCTTCCTTGGCGACTTCCAGCGCTTCCTCGAACGCGCCATGGTCCAGTTCCAGCACCACGTCCGAATACATCTGGATGAAGCGGCGATAGCTGTCCCAGGCGAAACGCTCGTCACCCGATGTGTTGGCCAGGCCAATGACGGTTTCGTCGTTGAGACCAAGGTTGAGGACCGTGTCCATCATGCCGGGCATCGACGCGCGCGCGCCGGAGCGGACCGAGACGAGCAGCGGATCGGCGGCGTCGCCGAATGTCTTGCCGGTGATCCCCTCGATATGGGCAAGGCCGGTTGCGACTTCGGCTTTCACGCTGTCGGGATAGACGCCGCCATCTTCATAATAGCGGGTACACATGGCCGTCGTGATGGTGAAGCCGGGGGGGACCGGCAGGCCGATCGCGGCCATGCCGTCGAGGTTCGCGCCCTTGCCGCCCAGAAGGTTGCGGTCACCCTGCCCGCCATCATCCACGCCGCCGCCAAAACGATAGACATAACGTGTTGCGGTCGTGGTCATGATGGCCTCTTGTGTATCATTCATTCCCGGCACTCCCTGCACTGATTGCCGATTATATTGCATTGCAACAATCTGGCATTCATAGCCAGATCATGCGCGGCAGAATAGGATTATTACGTCTTAACTTCGCATTTTTCCCGGCAAACGCGACATTATATTGCGTTAGCCCGTAATTTTGGAAAAGTCCGCCACGCTGTGAACCGCATCGCGCACCCGCGCCAGCAGCGCAAGACGGGCGGTGCGCTTCGCGGGATCGGGGTCATTGACCGTCACGCTTTCAAAGAAGGCGTCGATGGGCGCGCGGAGCGTTGCAAGGGCCGCCATCGCCCCCTCGAAATCCTCCGCCGCCACAGCCTGTGCCGTGCGCGGTTCCGCCACGTCGAGCGCGGCGATGAGCGCAGCTTCGGCTATTTCGGGCGTGTAGGACAGGCCTGAATTGCCCTCCCCCTCCAGGGTCGGAAGGAGTCCCGTGCCTCCTTCCGAGGTTGGGTGGGGGTGTGCCACGTCGATAGCGGGACGCTCGGCTTCGCCTCGCTCCCCCTCTCCCCGGCCCTCTCCCCGCAGGGGAGAGGGAGTTTGTGGCGCTTCCTTCTTGAGGATGTTCGCGGCGCGCTTGTAGCCGGCCAGCAGGTTCGCGCCGTCGTCGGTGGCGACGAAGGATTGCAGCGCATGGACGCGGGCGAGCAGGCGAACGAGATCATCCTCGCCACCCAGGGCAAACACCGCGTCGATCAGGTCGTGACGGACACCGGCTTCGCGTTGCTGGACTTTGAGGCGGTCGGCGAAGAAGTCGAGGAGTTCCGCATCGTTTGATCGAAAACTTGCAAGCTTAGCAGGCTCGTACTCTTCGAAGAGGGAACGAATGCCGTCAAGCGTATCATTTTTAATAGCGAGGTCAAAGAAGGGCAGCGAGACATCACCCATCAATGTGAAAAACAATTCGCTAAACTGCTTTTTAAGCGGGATCGAACTATCGTAGTTTGCGTGTGACGACGTGGCGTAGAAAATCCAACGCAACGTTAAATCGCGAACTGAAAACATTTTCGGCATCTGAAGCGAAAGCGCTAGAATGCCAAGCGCAGCACGTCTCAGAGCGAACGGATCTCGCGATCCCGTAGGCTGTTGGCTAATAAAAAAGAAACCCACCAGCGTATCAAGCTTATCCGCCAAGCTCACCGCCACCGTGACCGGCGCGGTGGGGACGTCGTCGCCCTGCCCGACCGGCTTGTAATGGTCGCGGATGGCGTCGGCTACGGCGTCGGGCAGACCTTCGGCGCGGGCGTAGTAGCCGCCCATAATGCCTTGCAGTTCGGGAAATTCGCCGACCATTTCGGTGACGAGATCGGCTTTGCAGAGGTAGGCGGCCTGTTCGGCGAGTTGCGCCAATTCACTCTTCGTCATGCCAGCGAAGGCTGGCATCTCAGGCGTTGGCGCGCTGCCGCCTGAGACCCCAGCCTTCGCTGGGGTGACGGCGGCGGCTGGGGTGACTATGCCCTCTTCCACCAGCCAGCGGGCCAGCTTCGCCACGCGCTCGACCTTGTCGGCGACCGTTCCCAGCTTGTCGTGGAAGGTGATGCGTTCCAGCTTTTTGGCGTGGTCCTCCAGCCGGGTTTTGCGGTCCTGTTCCCAGAAGAAGCGGGCATCGCTGAGGCGTGCGGCCAGCACCTTGCGGTTGCCGGCGATGATCGCCGCGCCGCCGTCCTTCGCCTCGATATTGGCGGTGCAGATGAAGGCGGGGGCGAGTTTGCCCTGCCCGTCCCGCAGGACAAAATATTTCTGGTTGATGCGCAGGGTCAGCTGGATGACTTCGGGCGGGACTTCCAGGAATGCGGGGTCGAAATCGCCCAGCAGCGGGACCGGCCATTCGGTGAGACCCGCATTTTCCGCGATCAGCCCCTTGTCCTCGACCACGGTGTAGCCATGGGCGGCAGCGGCCTGCGCGGACTTTTCGGCGATGATCGACTGGCGTTCCTGATGCGACACGATGACGTGGCAGGCGCGCAGCTTTTCGGCATAGTCGCTGGCGCCGCCGATGGTGATCTCGCCGCTGTGGTGGAAGCGGTGGCCGAGCGTCGCGTAGCCGGACTGGATGCCGTCCACCTCACACGGGATCAAATCCTCACCCAATATCGCGACGATGCCCTGCAACGGGCGGACCCAGCGCAGGCTTTCGGTGGTCTGGGACGCGGCGCCCCAGCGCATCGATTTGGGCCAGGGGAAGGCGCGGATGATGGCGGGGATGGCCTGCGCCAGCACGTCGGCGGTGGCGCGGCCGGGCTTGTTGACGGTGGCGAACCAGACGCCGTCGCGGTCCTCCAGCTGGTCCTGGGTCAGGCCGGTCTTGCGCAGGAAGCCTTCGAGCGCCTGGGGCGGCGCGCTGGTGCGCGGGCCTTTATGTTCTTCGCTGACGGCGGCGGTTTGCAGCGGCAGATCGCGGGCGATCAGCGCCAGACGGCGCGGCGTGACGAAGCTGTCGATCGCGCCGGGGGTGAGGCCGGATTTGGCCAGTTCCTCGGTAAACAGGCGGGCGAGATCGTCGCTGGCCTTCAATTGCATACGCGCGGGAATTTCCTCGCAGCGCAGTTCTAGGAGGAAGTCAGTCATCACGCGGTCCACCCGTTGCTCTGCATCCACGCTTCGCAGCTGCCCTTGGCCATGTCGCGCACTTGCCCCATGTAGCTGGCGCGTTCCTGGACCGAGATGACGCCGCGGGCCTGGAGCAGGTTGAAAGTGTGGGACGCCTTGATCGCTTGCTCGAACGCGGCGAGCGGGACGCCATTGTCGATGCATTGGCGCCATTCGGACTGGCAATCCTTGAACCAGCGGAACAGCTTTTCGGTGTCGGCGACCTCGAAATTCCATTTCGACATCTGCCGCTCATTTTCAAGGAACACGTCGCCATAGGTGACGCCCGCGTCGTTGAATTTCAGGTCATAGACGCTGTCGACGCCTTGAATATACATGGCGAGCCGTTCAAGACCGTAGGTGAGTTCGCCCGCGACCGGCTTGCAGTCATAGCCGCCCATCTGCTGGAAATAGGTAAACTGGCTGACCTCCATGCCGTCGCACCAGACTTCCCAGCCCAGCCCCCAGGCGCCCAGCGTCGGGCTTTCCCAGTCATCCTCGACAAAGCGGATGTCGTGGACCAGCGGGTCTATGCCGATCTCTACCAGAGACCCCAGATAGAGGTCTTGCAGGTTGGCGGGGGACGGCTTCATGATCACCTGATATTGGTAATAATGCTGGAGCCGGTTGGGGTTTTCGCCATAGCGGCCATCGGTCGGGCGGCGGCTGGGCTGGACATAGGCGGCGTTCCACGGCTTTGGCCCCAGCGCGCGCAGCGTGGTCGCGGGGTGGAAGGTGCCCGCGCCGACTTCCATGTCATAGGGTTGCAGGATGACGCAGCCCTGTTTCCCCCAATAGGCATGGAGGGTCAGGATGAGATCCTGGAAGGAAAGCGCTTTGCCTTCAGCCACGGGTGGTCCTTGCGATATGACGGTTTAGCTTGGCGTCGCGCATTGGCGTATGGGGCTGAAACGGTCAAGGGAAAGGCGCGTAAAACAGGGTTAAGCCGCTTGCCCTGCGCCCGCCCTGCCCGCATGTGTGGGGCATGAATATGCTTCGTTTATGCGCCGCTGCGCTGTTGATGATGAGTGGCGTGGTGCAGGCGCGCCCTGCCCCGCCCACCACCACCATTGCCACGCCTGCCCTGTGGCGGGTGAGCGATGCCGACACCACCATCTATCTGTTCGGCACCGTCCATGTGATGAAACCGGGGATCGACTGGTTTCGCGGCGGTGTGAAGGCCGCGTTCGACGGGTCGGACGAACTGGTGCTGGAGATTGTCGAGCCGGACGATCCCAATGCTATGGGCGCTGTCATGACGAGCAAGGCGATGGCGGGCGACGGGATGGCGCTGTCCGACCGGCTGGATGCGGAGGCGCGGACGAAATATCGCGCGGCGATGGAGGCCAATGCGATGCCGTGGCAGGCGTTCGAACGCTTTGCCCCGTGGATGGCGGGCATGGCGCTGTCGGTCGCGCCGCTCCAGAAGCTGGGCTATCGGGCCGATCTGGGCGCGGAGAAGGTCTTGCGCGCGGCGGCGGTGAAGGCGGGCAAGCGGGTCGATGCGCTGGAGACGGTCGAGCAGCAGATCGATTTCTTCGCTACGCTGCCGATGGCGCAACAGGTCGAGTTTCTGAACGCGACGGTCGATGGGCTGCCGGAGATGGAGGGCGAGTTTGCGGGGCTGCTGCGTTACTGGCAGGCGGGCGATCCCAAGAAGCTGGCGAAGTCGATGAACGAGTCGCTGGAAGCGACGCCGCAGCTGGCGCAGATACTGCTGATCAGGCGCAATGCGAACTGGGCGCAGTGGATCAAGACGCGGATGGACCGGTCCGGCACGGTGTTCGTGGCGGTGGGCGCGGGGCATCTGGCGGGCAAGGGCAGCGTGCAGGATCAGTTGAAGGCGCTGGGCATCGCGACCCGGCGGGTGAAGGAGTAAGTGATGCGGCTGTTCACCCATTTTCTGGCGCTCTGCGCGCTGACGCTGGTTGCCGCATGTGGCAGCGATCCTGCCCCCGCGCCGGTTGCCAAGAGTGGCCCGGCGCTGTGGCAGGTGCAGCGTGGCGAGATGAAGGGCTGGCTGTTTGGCACCATCCATGTGCTGCCCAAGGGGGTGGCATGGGAAACGCCGACAATCAGCGAGGCGATGGCCAAGGCCGACCGGCTCGTGCTGGAGGCGGCGGACTTGCAGGATGAGGAGAAAACGCTGGCCCTGTTCGAATCCATGGGCCGCAGTCCGGGCCTGCCACCGCTCGACCGGCGGGTGCCGGAAGAGGAGCAGGCGGCGCTGAACAAGGCGATCAGTGAGGGCGGGACCAGCACTCAATTGCTGTCGAGCTATGAAAGCTGGGCCGCGGCGATGCTGCTGTCGGCAGCGACGCAGCAGGGGCTGGGCGTCAGTCAGGATGACGGGGTGGAGCCAGTGCTGATCGCGACCTTCAAGAAGGCGGGCAAGCCGATCGGCGGGCTGGAGACGATCGAGCGGCAGTTCGGCGCGTTCGACACGCTGCCGCAAGCGGCGCAATCGCGCCTGCTGGTGCAGACGGTGCATGAGGCCAAGGATATGAAGGGATTGTATGATCGCATCCTCAAAGCCTGGACCACCGGCGACATGGACGCGATCGCCAAGGAGGATGAGAATGGCGAACAGCCCGACCCGATGGTCGAGGAAGCGGTGCTGGTGGCGCGCAACCGCGACTGGGTGAAGGCCATCGAACCGATGAAGGGCGTGCCGTTCATCGCGGTCGGGGCCGGGCATCTGACGGGGCGGGAGAATTTGATCGACCTGCTGAAAGCGCGCGGGTTTGCCGTTACGCGGGTGCAGTGACCTATTAACGGCCGTTCGTCCTGAGTAGAGGCTGAGCTTGTCAAAGCCTGGTATCGAAGGATGCGCGTATGCCGATCCTTCGATACGCCATTTCGACTTCGCTCAATGGCTACTCAGGACGAACGGAACTTGTGCTGTATCCCAACTTGCTTTCCAGCACTTTTCTGCTAAAGGCCGCGCTCCCGCTATGGTCATCCCTGGAGGCGTGGCGGGAAAAGTAACTCAAACCAGCTTTTGGAGACACGCAATGAGCGAGCAGCTTACGCTGTCGGCCGAGGCACGCGATCGGGCAGGCAAGGGAGCCTCCCGCGCCCTCCGCCGTGAGGGCCGCGTACCCGCCGTCATCTATGGAATGAACGAAGAACCCCTGTCGATCCATGTCGAGGAAAAGCTCCTCAACAAATTGCTCGGCACCGGCCACTTCTTCAATTCGGTCATCATGGTCGAAGTAAACGGCAAGACCGTCCGCACCCTGCCCAAGGATGTGGCTTTCCACCCCGTTTCGGACCGTCCGCTGCACGCCGACTTCCTGCGCGTTTCGGAACATGCCACCGTGCATGTCAACGTTCCCGTGCGCTTCGAGAATGAAGATGCGTCGCCCGGCCTCAAGAAGGGCGGCGTGCTGAACGTCGTTCGTCATGATGTCGAGCTGATCGTCGACGCCGCCGAAATCCCCGAAGATGTCGTGGTCGACCTCACCGGCTTCGAGGTCGGCGATTCGATCCACATCAGCGCGGTGACGCTGCCCAAGGGTGCCAAGACCGCGATCGACGATCGCGACTTCACCCTGGCGACCATCGTTGCGCCGTCGGCTCTGAAGAGCGCCGGCACCGAGGCGGAAGCGGAAGCGGAAGGCGAATAAGCCTTTTCCCGTCAGACTGACCTAAGCCCCGTTCGGGCTGAGCGAAGTCGAAGCCTGCCACTGAGCGAACCGAAGTGCCTTCACTTCGTTCAGGCGGCCCCTTCGACTTCACTCAGGGCGAACGGGGTTTTGTCGTGAAGGAGCAAGGGAAGATGCAAATCTGGGTCGGTCTGGGCAATCCGGGCGCGCAATATGCGATGCACCGGCACAATGTCGGCTTCATGGTCGCGGACCTGATCGCGGACCTGTATCGCTTCTCCCCGCCCCGCAAACAGTTCCAGGGCTGGACCCAGGAAGGGCGGATCGGGCCGGAGAAGATCCTGCTGCTGAAACCCGCGACCTTCATGAACGAAAGCGGGCGTTCCGTCGGGGAGGCCATGCGCTTCTACAAGCTGGAGCCGCAGGACGTGACCGTTTTCCACGACGAGCTGGACCTGGCACCGATGAAGGTGAAGGTGAAGCGCGGCGGCGGCAATGCCGGGCATAATGGCCTGCGGTCGACCGACGCGCATATTGGCGCGGATTTCCGCCGGGTGCGGATCGGCATCGGCCATCCTGGTCATAAGGACCGGGTGCATGACTATGTGCTGGGCAATTATCACAAGAGCGAGAGCGACGCGCTGGCCGACATGCTGGGCGCGATCGGCGCGGAAGCGGAGTGGCTCGCCAAGAATGACGATGCGCGGTTCATGAACGAGGTCGCGCTGCGGCTGGCGGACTGAACGGACGATCTGGCAATAACTGCATTGCGAACAGTCGCAAGGCCGGGCCATAAGGGCGCGGGGCATTGCGTTATGCAGGGGATTACCGGGTGATTCAGACAGTTTCGACCACGCCGTTTACCGACCAGAAGCCGGGCACGTCGGGCCTGCGCAAGAAGGTGAAGGTCTTTGCCCAGCCCCATTATGCCGAAAATTTCGTCCAGTCGGTGCTCGACAGCCTGGATGGCTTTGCCGGGCAGACGCTGGTGGTGGGCGGCGACGGGCGCTATCTCAATCGCGAGGTTATCCAGATCGTCCTGAAAATGGCGGCGGCCAATGGCTTTGGCCGGGTGCTGGTGGGCCAAGGCGGGATTTTGTCGACACCGGCTGCATCACATTTGATCCGGTCATCGGGAGCGTTCGGGGGTCTGGTGCTGTCGGCCAGCCATAATCCGGGCGGGCCGGACGAGGATTTCGGGATCAAATATAATGTCGGCAATGGCGGACCCGCGCCGGAGAAAGTGACCGATGCGATCCACGCCCGGACGCTGACCATCGACCAGTATCGCATATTGGAGGCCGCCGACACCGACCTGGACAGTATCGGCACCAGCCGGATGGGCAATATGCTGGTCGAAGTGGTCGATCCTGTCAGCCTCTATGCCGATCTGATGGAGCAGTTGTTCGATTTCGGCGCGATCCGGGCGATGATCGCGGGCGGCTTTACCCTCGCCTTCGATTCGATGAGCGCGGTGACCGGTCCCTATGCGGTCGAGATATTCGAGCGGCGGCTGGGCGCGCCGTCGGGCACGGTGATGAACGGCACCCCCCTGCCCGATTTCGGCCATCACCATCCCGACCCCAATCTGGTTCATGCCAAAGAGCTTTATGACCGGATGATGGCCACCGATGCGCCTGATTTCGGGGCGGCATCGGATGGCGATGGCGACCGCAACCTGATCATCGGGCGGCATTGCTATGTGACGCCGTCGGATTCGCTGGCGGTGCTGGCGGCGAACGCGCATCTCGCGCCGGGCTATAAGGCGGGCCTGAAAGGTATTGCGCGCTCCATGCCGACCAGTGGCGCGGCGGACCGGGTTGCGGAGAGGCTGGGCGTTCCGCTTTATGAGACGCCGACCGGATGGAAATTTTTTGGCAATCTGCTCGACGCAGGCATGGCGACGATCTGTGGCGAGGAAAGCGCCGGCACCGGGTCCGACCATGTGCGTGAAAAGGACGGCATCTGGGCGGTGCTGCTGTGGCTGAACATCGTCGCGGTGCGTCAGCAGAGCGTGGCGGCGATCATGGCCGATCATTGGGCGACCTACGGCCGCAACTATTATGCCCGGCATGATTATGAGGCGATCGCGACCGACCGGGCCGATGCGCTGACGGCTGCGCTGCGCGGCAAGATCGACAGTCTGGCAGGAACCGGCAACAGCGGCGGGACGATCAGCGCGGCCGACGATTTTGCATATACAGACCCGACCGACGGATCGGTCAGCAGCCATCAGGGCGTCCGCATACTGTTCGAGGACGGATCGCGGGTCGTGTTTCGCTTGTCGGGCACCGGCACCCAAGGGGCAACGCTGCGCGTCTATATCGAGCGCTACATGGCCCCTGATGGCGATCTCACGCTGGCGACGGGCGACGCGCTGGCGCCGCTGGTCGCCGCAGCGCAGGAGCTGGCGGACATTAGCGGCTATACCGGCATGGATGCGCCCAGCGTCATTACCTGATGGAGATGCTGGCCAATAGGGACTGAAACCGCTATCGGGCGCGCCATCGAATGTGAAGTGAAGGCAGTCAAATGGGTTTTCGTTGCGGTATCGTCGGGCTTCCCAATGTGGGCAAGTCCACCCTGTTCAATGCGCTGACCGAGACGCAGGCGGCGCAGGCGGCGAACTATCCCTTCTGCACGATCGAGCCGAACGAGGGCCGCGTGGCCGTGCCGGACCCCCGGCTGGAGACGATCGCGAAGATTGGCGGGTCGCAGAAGATCATCGAAACGCAGCTGGCGTTTGTGGACATTGCGGGTCTGGTGCGGGGCGCGTCCAAGGGCGAAGGGCTGGGCAACCAGTTTCTGGCCAATATCCGCGAGACCGACGCCATCGTCCATGTGCTGCGCTGTTTCGAGGATGACGACATCACCCATGTCGAGGGCAAGGTCGATCCGATCGCCGACGCCGAGACGGTCGAGACCGAGCTGATGCTGGCCGATCTGGAGAGCCTGGAAAAGCGGGTGCCGAACCTGCTGAAAAAAGGTGCTCAGGGTGACAAGGAAGCCAAGGCCGCTGCCGCCGTGCTGGGCCAGGCGCTGGAACTGCTGCGCGATGGCAAGCCTGCCCGGCTGACCCAACCGCGTGACGAGGAAGAAGCGCGGCTGTTCGCGCAGGCGCAGCTGCTGACCGCCAAGCCGGTGCTGTACGTCTGCAATGTCGAGGAGGCAGCGGCGTCCGAAGGCAATGTCTTTTCCAAGCGGGTGTTCGAGAAGGCAGCGGCGGAAAATGCCAGCGCGGTGATCGTGTCGGCGGCGATCGAGGCGGAACTGGTGACCATGCCAGTCGAGGAACGGGGCGAATATCTCGAAGCACTGGGGCTGACCGAAGCGGGCCTCGCGCGGATCATCCGGGCGGGCTATGAATTGCTGGGCCTGATCACCTTCTTCACCGTGGGGCCAAAGGAAGCGCGTGCCTGGACCGTGCATAAGGGGTCCAAGGCACCGCAGGCGGCGGGCGCGATCCACACCGATTTCGAAAAAGGCTTCATCCGCGCCGAAACCATGGCCTATGCCGACTATGTCCAGTTCAATGGCGAGGCCGGGGCCAAGGAAGCGGGCAAGTGGCGGTCCGAAGGCAAGGACTATGTCACGCAGGATGGCGACATCATGCTGTTCCGGTTTAATGTTTAAAGCCCTGGTCGTCACCCCAGCGCAGGCTGGGGTCTCGTGAGGCAGCGCGCTAACGCCTGAGACCCCAGCCTGCGCTGGGGTGACGGATTGAGAGGACGCGATGCCGACCAAATTCGCCTTCCCGCCAAGCGTCGATGCTGACACTCGCGTGCTGATCCTGGGCAGCCTGCCGGGCGATGTGTCGATCGCGCGGCAGGAATATTATGCGCATCGGGGCAATGCGTTCTGGGCGCTGATCGGCGATGTGCTGGGCGAGGCATTGGTCGGGCAGCCCTATTCGCTGCGGCTGGAGCGGTTGCGGGCGCGGGGTGTGGGGCTGTGGGATGTGATGGCCAGTGCCACCCGGCCCGGCAGTCTGGACAGCGCAATCAGCGATGCGGATGTTCGCGATGTGGGCGCTTTTGTCGCCGCTCTGCCTACGTTGCAGGCGGTGGCGTTCAACGGCAAGACGGCAGCGTTGCACGGTCGGCGGCAATTAGGCGCGCGGGATGACCTGACGCTGATCGACCTGCCCTCCTCCAGCGGCGCTCATGCGACATTGTCGCGCGCGCAAAAGATGCAGGCGTGGCGGGTGCTCTGCGACTGGATCGTCTGAGGGGCTGCATATCTCTGTCATATTGCGCGGCTAGATCAGCAGGCTAAGAGACAGTTGTAAAACAGCTTCACAGAAGGTCGCCCTCATGTTTTCCCGTCGCCAGTTACTGACCGTTGCCACCACTGCGCCGCTGATCGGCGCCCCGGCTTTGTTGAAGGCGCAGAGCTGGTTTGCCGGCTATCCCTTCGCTTTGGGGGTGACGTCGGGCGATCCGGCGGCGGACGGCTTTGTCATCTGGACCAAACTCGCCCCCAAGCCGTTCGAGCCGCATGGCGGGATGCCGATGGTGCCGCTGCCGGTGAAGTGGGAAGTGGCGAGCGACGACAGGTTCAAGACGATCGTGGCATCAGGCGAGGCGACGGCGCGGCCGGAACTGGGGCATAGCGTCCATGTCGAGGTGGCGGGATTGCAGCCTGATCGACCCTATTGGTATCGCTTTTCGCTGGGCAGCGACCAGTCGTCGCGCGGGCGGGCGCGGACCTTGCCGCTGGCGTCGGCCAGCCCCACCGCCCTCAAATTCGGGGTGGCGGGATGCCAAAATTATGAGGATGGGCTGTTCACCGCCTTCCGCCATCTGGCGCGCGAGGATGACCTCAATTTCGTCTATCATTATGGCGACTTCATCTACGAATATAAGCAGCGCGGGCCGGACTATGACAAGGACGGGCTGCCGGAGGATCAGATCCGCCACCATATCGGCCAGGACTGTTTCGATGTGGCCGACTATCGGCTGCGCTATGCCCAATATCTGAGCGACTATGATTTGCAGGCGGCGCGGGCGAAGCACACATGGTTTTCGACCTTCGATGATCATGAGGTGGAGAATAACTGGACCGGCGACCATAATTGGAAGGATGTGCCGCCGGAGATATTCCGCATGCGTCGTCAGGCGGGCTTGCAGGTCTGGTATGAATATATGCCGGTGCGGGCTGCGATGCTGCCGCGCGACGGCATCATCACCAACATGTATCGCGAGGCGCGCTTTGGCGACCTGCTGTCGATCGACTTTCTCGATACGCGATCCTTCCGCAGCGACCAGCCATGCGATGACGGGTTCAAACCCTATTGCCCCGGCATCGACGACAGCAAGGCGCAGGTCATTTCCGCCGAGGAAGAAAGCTGGCTGATGCGCAACATGACGCGCGGGCGGACGAAGTGGAACTGCCTGGCGCAGCAGGTGATGATGATGTCGCTCGACCGGCGCCGCTATGCGGACGAGAAGGCGAAAATCTATAATATCGACAGTTGGGCGGGTTACAGCGCACCGCGCAACCGGTTGCTGGCCAAGATGCGCGGGATGGGCAATGTCGTGGTGCTGACCGGGGACGAGCATCAGAATTTCGCCGGGCTGCTCGATAATGGCGACAAGACGGTGGCGGTGGAATTTGTGTCCACATCCATATCGTCGGGCGGCAACGGGTCGGACCGGCGGACCGGCAGCGACATGATGCTGAAGAACAACCCGGAATTGAAGTTCATCAACGACCAGCGCGGCTATCTGGTGTGCGAAGTGACGCCCGACGCCTGGACGACCAAGGCCCAGGTGATGGATCAGGTATCGACGCCCGGCGGCGCGATCAGCACGCGGGCGAGCATGACCGTGCCGCGTGGTCAGCCCTCGCTCCAGATTAGTTGACATTGACGTAAACGTAAGCTGGTACTAGGTCCGTCATGAAAGGAAGTGCCATGACGGACGCGACAGTCTATTTCGAGGATATTGAAGTAGGCGACAGCTTCGCCTTCGGGCCGTTGACGGTGAGCCGGGAGGAGACGATCGCCTTTGCCGCCGAGTTCGACGCGCAGCCCTTTCATCTGTCCGACGAGGCGGCAGCGGCCACCCATTTCGGCACATTGTCCGCCAGCGGATGGCATACCACCGCTATGTTCATGAAAATGTTTGTGACCGAAATGCAGCGCGATCCGGGGCGACAGGCGGCGAGCCTGGGTGCGATGGGGGTGGACGAGCTGCGCTGGCTGCGGCCGGTGCGGCCCGGCGATACGCTGCGCGGCACCAGCGAGGTGATTGACAAGAAGGTATCGCAAAGTCGGCCGGAAATGGGGATTGTGCGCAGCAAGGTAACGATCCTTAATCAGGACGAAAAGCCAGTGCTGACCATGATCCCGATCGCAATGTGGCGGACGCGGCCGGTTTGATTCCAACTGATCCCTTCCTCCGTTCGCCCTGAGCCTGTCGAAGGGCCGTCCTTTCTGGAAAAAGAAGTGCAGGGCTTCGACAGGCTCAGCCCGAACGGATTGTGGGGTCAGGGTATAGGCTGGTTCGCCTTCGCATCCGCAGCCATCACCCGGACGGTTGCGGCCTTCGATCCTGCAATCTGCACCAGGTGCCGCCCGGCGGGCAGGTCGAACCAGACGATCTTGCGGATGCCGGAGCAGGCCGGGCCATGGCCATGCTCGACCGAGGCGACGGCATCCGTGCCGGTCACGACATCGACCCAGGCCGGGCCGTCGAGCGCGATCCCCACCCGCGCGGCCTGTTTGAGCGACAGGGTGAAGAGGCCGCCATGCCCCTCTTTCGCACCTTTGCCCGGCGGCGTGGCGAACTGGACATGGGCGGCGGGCGTGAGGGTCGCAACGGCCGGCTTGCCCAGGATCAGCGCGGGTGCGCCATGGGCTTGTGCGCCAGCCCTGGCCTGTCCGCTCTGGGTCCAGCTGGTCCAGGGTTCGGCGAGAGGCGCGGGGGTGGCGCATTCCTCGGCGGCGACCGGGGCGGCGACCAGTAACAAGGCAGCGAGGATGGTCATCGGATCACTTCCTTCCGAACAATTTTTCTATGTCGCCATGGCCCAGCTTCACCCAGGTCGGTCGGCCATGGTTGCACTGGCCAGAGCGCGGCGTCACTTCCATTTCGCGGAGCAGAGCATTCATTTCCGCGACGCTCAGCACACGGCCTGCGCGGACCGATCCGTGGCAGGCCATGGTCGCGGCGACGAGGTCCAGCCGTTCTTTGAGCGACAGGGCGCTGTCATAGGCGGCGAGATCGTCGGCCAGGTCTTTGACCAATCCCTGCACGTCCGACTGGCCGAGCATGGCAGGGACCGCGCGGACCAGCATGGCCGACGGGCCGAAGCGTTCGAGGTCGAGGCCGAAGTCGTGCAATTCTGCGGCGCGGGATTCCAGACGGTCGCAGGCGGGTTCTTCCAGTTCGACGACTTCGGGCAGCAGCAGTGCCTGCGACTGGACCCCCTGCCCCTCCATCGCGCGGCGCATCCGTTCCAGCGTGAGCCGTTCATGCGCGGCGTGCTGATCGACGATGACAAGGCCGTCCTCCGCCTCCGCGACGATATAGGTGCGCGCGACCTGACCGCGGGCGACGCCGAGCGGGAAGCTCTGCGCTTCGGGTGCGGGGGCCATCGCCGGTTCGGCGCGGGCCTGGGGCGGCGGGGTCGTGAAGCTGGCGCGGCGATCGCCGAAGGAAGAGGAGGCCGACGGGTTGTAGCTGACCGATGCGGCGTCGAAGATCGGCATCGCGCCGATCGGCGTGGGCGAGACGGGTTCGGCGCGCCAGGCGGAAAGCGCGGCGGGATCGGCGTTCTGGACCGACCGAAAGCCTTGTTCGTCGAGCGCGCGGCGCAGGCCTGAGATGATCATGCCCCGGATCATGGCGGGATCGCGAAAGCGCACCTCGGTCTTGGCGGGGTGGACATTGACGTCCACATCGAGCGGCGGCACGTCGAGGAACAGGGCGACGACGGGATGCCGGTCGCGCGCCAGCATGTCGGCATAAGCGCCGCGCAGCGCCCCGATCAGCAGCCGATCGCGCACCGGGCGGCCATTGACGAACAGATATTGATGATCGCCCACGCCCCGATTGTAGGTGGGGATGGAGGCGACGCCGGACAGGCGTATGCCTTCACGCTCAAGGCTGACGATGACATGGTTTTCCGCCAGCGCCCGGTCAGTGAGCGCGGCGACCCTTTCCTCCCGCGCGTCGCCCGCCTGCACCCCCAGCGTCCGGCGGCCGTCATGCTCCAGCGCGAATGCAACGGCGGGATGTGCCATTGCGAGACGGCGAACAATGTCGAGACAGGCGGTATATTCCGCCTTGGCCGATCGCAGGAATTTGCGGCGGGCGGGGACTTTGGCGAAAAGCTGCTCGATGGTGACGCGGGTGCCGGGGGGCAGCGCGGCTGGTCCCTCCGCCACCAGCTGGCCATTATCTACCGTGCGGTTCCAGCCTTCGCCGCCCTGCCGCCGGCTGTCGATCGCCAGGCGCGCGACGCTGGCAATGGAGGGGAGCGCTTCGCCTCGAAAACCCAGAGTGGCCACATTTTCAATGGCATCATCGTCGGGCATTTTGGACGTGGCGTGACGCTCCAGCGCCAGCGCCATGTCCACCGAATCCATGCCGACGCCATCGTCGCTCACCTCGATCCGGTCGAGGCCGCCATTGGACAGGCGAATGGCGATGCGAGTCGCACCCGCATCCAAAGCATTTTCGACGATTTCCTTGAGCGCGCTGGCGGGTCTTTCGACCACTTCACCGGCAGCGATACGATTGACCAGATGTTCGGGCAGGCGGCGTATTGACATTGATTAGGGACTAGCCCAATCGGTCGCTTTCCGCGACCCGCGACGCCAAATATTTTGCACTGCACAGGATGACTGAACAGGGCAGAAGCCATGCGGCGCAGCGGACAAACGGAACAGCTTTCCGACCGGTCCCCAAGTCGCGTCGCGGGGACGGCGGGCGATACAGGATAAGGCATGTCGATCTTCTCGCGTCTCTTCAAATTCACTTCGCAGGATATGGCCATTGACCTCGGCACCGCCAACACGGTGGTCTATGTGCGCGGTCGCGGCATCGTATTGAACGAGCCGTCGGTGGTGGCGGTCGAAACGCTCAATGGCGTGAAGCGGGTGAAGGCGGTCGGCGTCGATGCCAAGCTGATGATGGGCAAGACCCCGGATTCGATCGAGGCGATCCGGCCGTTGCGTGATGGCGTGATCGCCGACATTGATGTCGCCGAACAGATGATCAAGCATTTCATCACCAAGGTGCATGGCGGCAAGCATAGCCCCTGGCGCGCGCCCGAAATCGTGATCTGCGTGCCGTCAGGCTCCACCAGCGTCGAGCGCCGCGCCATTCGCGACGCTGCCAGCAATGCCGGTGCGCGGCAGGTGTTCCTGATCGAGGAGCCGATGGCCGCCGCGATCGGCGCCGACATGCCCGTGACCGAGCCGATCGGTTCGATGGTGGTCGATATTGGCGGTGGGACGACCGAAGTCGCCGTGCTGTCGCTGCGCGGCCTGGCCTATACCACCAGCGTCCGCGTAGGCGGCGACAAGATGGACGAGGCGATCGTATCCTTCGTGCGTCGCCATCATAACCTGCTGATCGGCGAAGCCACCGCCGAGCGGATCAAGAAGCAATATGGCATCGCCCAGTCGCCCGCCGATGGCGTGGGCGAGACGATCCATATCAAGGGTCGCGATCTGGTGAATGGCGTTCCCAAGGAAATCAGCATCAATCAGGGCCAGATTGCCGATGCGCTGGCCGAGCCGATCAGCACGATCGTGGAAGGCGTGCGGATTGCACTGGAAAATACCGCGCCTGAGCTGGCCGCCGACATTGTCGATCAGGGCATCGTCCTGACCGGTGGCGGCGCGCTGCTGAAGGGGCTGGACGACGAGCTTCGCGACGAGACCGGCCTGCCCGTCACCATCGCCGAAGATCCGCTGACCTGCGTTGCGATCGGCACTGGCCGCGCGATGGAAGATCCGATCTTCCGGGGTGTATTGCAAACCGCCTGATCGGTAGGCCAGAGCGAAAGGGACGCGGTGATGGCGCGGCCACCCAGCCGACGCCCCGGACACAACCGGAAGGCGCAATATAGCCTGTTCGCCAGCTATGTGGTGGCGATCACCGGCGCAGCGATCGGGCTGTTGCTGGTTATCGTCGCGATCTTCGATCCCGCAGGTTTTGCAGGGATACGCGCGGTCACGGCCGAAGTGACGCGCCCTGTGTCGGCGGGCCTGAAAAATATGGTGAGCGGGGTCAGCTCCGTCGATGAGGTTCTGGCCGCCTATTGGCGCGCGGGGTCGCAAAATGTCGCGCTGCGTCGTCAGGTGGAGGCGGACCGCAACCGCATCATCGAAGCCAAGGCCGTCGCGCAGGAAAATGCGCGGCTCAAGAAGTTGCTGAAGCTGGTGGATGAGGATGCCAGCCAGTTGCTGACGGCGCGGCTGATCAGTTCCTCCTCCAGCAGCGCGCGGCGCTTTGCGCGGCTCAATGCGGGACGCTGGCAGGGCGTGCTGCCGGGTATGCCGGTGCGCGCGACCGAGGGGCTGATCGGGCGGGTACACAGCACCACGCCCAACACGTCCGACGTGCTGTTGCTGACCGACACCGGCAGCATCGTGCCGGTGCGGCGGGCGAGCGACAATATCCCCGCCATTTCGACCGGCGCTGGCGATGGATCGCTGGAAATCCGGGCGCTGTCGGCGGGACGCAATCCGTTCAAGCCGGGCGACCTGCTGGTGACGTCTGGCATTGGCGGCATTTATCAACCCAATATCCCGGTCGCGGTCATCGTGCGGGTGCAGGGGGAGATCGCCTGGGGCTTCCCGCTCGCCAACCCATCGCGCGTCGATGCGGTCGTGGTCGAGCGTGCCTATGAGCAGGTCGTGACCCGGCCCGATCCGGCCGCACCCGCCCCGACGCAGGGCGATGAGCCGGGTAACGCCGCGACACCATGATAGACCGGCACCTCTACCATGTGCCGCGTCTGGGGCGGAACCCGTCCCGCTTCCGGTTGGCGGGCATCCCGGTCATTACGGTCATGCTGGGATCGACCGTCACGGCGCTGCCTCTAATCGCGCAATCGCCGGTGATGCCGCCCTTCGGCCTGCTGATCCTGCTGTCATGGCGGTTGCTGCGCCCGGAATTGTGGCGGGCGTGGATCGGACTGCCCCTCGGCCTGTTCGACGATATGCTGAGCGGCCAGCCGATCGGGTCCGCCATGTTCCTGTGGACGGTCATGCTGATGGGCGTCGACGCGATCGAGCATCGCATGATATGGCGCAGTTACCGGCAGGACTGGCTGATCGCCGGTTTCGCCACTATATTCTGCATGGCCGGTGGGTTGTTTTTTGCCCGCATCACCGGCGGAGGCGATGTGAGGTTCCTGTTGGTCGCGCCACAGATGTTCTGGACGATATTGCTATTTCCCTTCATCGTCCGGCAATGCGCGCGGATCGACCGCTGGCGCGTGATGGCATGAAATTTCCCGGCCCCAAACATAAGATCATTACCGAAGCTGCCCAAACCTTCACCTTCACCCGCCGCACGATGGTGCTGGGAGCGATACAGGGGGGAATTGGTGCGCTGCTGGCCGCGCGGATGGCGTGGATCAGCATTGCGGAAAATGAGAAATATACGCTTTTGTCGGAGAGCAACCGGGTCAACCTGACGCTCATTCCGCCCCGTCGCGGCTGGATCATCGATCGCAACGGGCGGCCGTTGGCGAACAACCGCACCGACTTTCGCGTCGACCTGATCCCGCAGCGGGTAGTGGATGCCGATGCGACGGTGAAGCATCTGGCGCAATTGCTGAGCCTGGAATCGGACGAGGTCGATCGCATCCGCGAGGAACTGGACAAGTCGGCGGGCTTCCGCCCGGTGCAGGTCGCCGACAAGCTGACCTATGACCAATATGCCGCCGTCAGCGTGCGCCTGCCCGACCTGCCCGGCGTTGCCCCCAGCCAGGGCTTTTCGCGCCATTATCCTGCCGGGTCCACGGTCGGCCATCTGCTCGGCTATGTCGGCGCAGCAACGGCGGAGGAATATAAGGAACGCAAGAATCCGCTGCTGATCACGCCGGGTTTCAAGGTCGGCAAGGACGGGCTGGAGCGCGCGTTTGACGAGCATCTGACCGGCGAGCCCGGTGCCAAGCGGGTCGAGGTGACCGCGCGCGGCAAGATCGTGCGCGAACTGACCACTCGGCCCGATACGCCAGGCCATCCGATCAAGCTGACGATCGACGCAGGATTGCAGGAATATGCCGGGCGGCGGCTGGCGACCCAGAGCGGCTCCGTCGTCGTCATCGATTGCACCAATGGCGACGTGCTGGCCATGGCGTCGATGCCCAGTTTCGACCCCAACAGCTTTTCCGACGGCATCAGCCAATTGGAATGGGCGATGCTGTCGCAGGACGACCATGTGCCGCTGCGCAACAAGACGTTGCAGGGGCTGTATCCGCCCGGTTCGACGGTGAAGCCGATGGTGGCGCTGGCACTGCTGGAGGCGGGGATCGGGCCGCAGGAGACGGTCGGGTGCGCCGGGGCGTTGCGGGTCGGCAATACGCTGTTCCACTGTCACAAGCGACGCGGCCATGGCGCGGTCAATATGCGCACGGCGATCGCCCAGAGCTGCGATATATATTTCTACCAGATGGCCCAGCGGATCGGCATGGACCGGATCGCGGCGATGGCGCGGCGGTGCGGCATGGGTCAGCGGTTCGACCTGCCCTTCCCCAGCCAGAGTTATGGCACGGTCCCTGACCCGGCGTGGAAGCTGAAGAAATATGACCAGAAATGGCAGGTTTACGACACGGTGAACGCCACCATCGGTCAGGGTTACATGCTGATCAACCCATTGCAGATGGCGGTGATGGCGGCGCGGCTGGCAACCGGCAAGCAGTTGATGCCCAATTTCCTGCATGGTGCGAAACGGCCTGCGCCTTCCTCCGTCGGTGCGTCGGAAGAGCATCTGGCGATCATCCGGGACGCGATGAGCGCGGTCGTCAATGGCGGCGGCACGGGCGGGGCTGCGCGCATGGCCATTCCCGATGTGCTGATCGCGGGCAAGACCGGCACCGCGCAGGTCCGGCGCATCACCATGGCGGAGCGCGCTGGCGGGGTGCGGCGCGATGCTTCACTGGCGTTCAAGCTGCGCGACCATGCGCTGTTCCAGGGGTTCGCGCCATTCGACAATCCGCGCTACGCGGTCGGCTGCATCATCGAACATGGCGGACATATGATCCGCAACGAGGATGCGCCGATGATCGCGAGCGATACGCTGTCCTATCTGTTCGATCCCAAAAAGGCGATGGAGAAGCTGGAGACGCTGGAGAAAGGCTGGGGCGGCACGCCGACCGAGCGGCAGGCGCGGCAGATGGGCGCGTTCCGCCTGGCCCGCGCGATCGAGAAGGGCGAAGTGCCGCCACCTGTCGCCGATAACGCAAGCAACGCGGCAGAGGCAGGCAACAGCGCTACGCCACAGCCTGCGCCCCCGACACCGGATGAGGCAGGCGATGTCCCGCCGCCGCCCGGCAGCAATGTGGCCGACGTCCCATGAGCATCATTCCCCAGCCCCTCACCCAATTTCCCTGGCGGGTGCTGGCGCTGCTGCTGGCCATCGCGATGTTCGGGACGTTGGTTCTCTACAGCGCGGCGGGTGGCAGTATCTTTCCGTGGGCGACCAATCAGGCGGTGCGTTTCTGCGTGTTCTCCGCAATGGCGCTGGTGCTGAGCCGTATTCCGCTGGAGACTTTCGCGCGCTTCGCCTTCCCGGCCTATGCCAGCGTTCTGATCGCGCTGTTTCTGGTCGAATTGATCGGCGGGGTGCGTGGCGGTAGCCAGCGCTGGATCAACCTGGGCTTCATGCAACTCCAGCCGTCCGAATTTATGAAGCCGATCATCGTGCTGGCAGTCGCACGATTTTACGCGCGATTGCCGGTGGGGGACATTCGCAGCTGGAACGCGATCTGGCCCGCGCTGGTGCTGATCGGCGTACCGTGGTCGTTGGTGTTGATCCAGCCCGATCTTGGCACCGCGACGATGATCCTGGCTGGCGGCGTGACCGTTATGTTCCTGGCCGGGTTGCCGCTGCGGCTGTTCATCGGATCAGGATTGACCCTAGCTGCCATCGTGCCGATCGCCTTCAGCTTCTTGCATGATTATCAGCAAAAACGCGTCCTCATCTTCATGGACCCGGAAAGCGATCCGCTGGGCGCGGGTTATCATATCAGCCAGTCGAAGATCGCAATCGGTTCGGGCGGCATCTGGGGCAAGGGCTTTCTCCAGGGCTCGCAGAGCCATCTCGACTATCTGCCCGAAGGCCATACCGATTTCGTCTTCGCCACCATGGCGGAGGAATGGGGCATGGCTGGAGGCATATTGCTGATCGGCGCGTTCATGCTGCTGTTCCGCTGGGGTCTGCGCGTGGCGATGCGCACGAGCGACCGTTTCGCCCGGCTGGTCGCGGCGGGGCTGACCACGACGATCTTCTTCTATGTAGCCATCAACCTGATGATGGTGATGGGGCTGGCCCCGGTGGTGGGCATCCCCCTACCCTTCATGTCCTATGGCGGATCATCGATGCTGACGGTGATGCTTTGCGTGGGCATCATCATGGCGATCGACCGTTCCAACAGCCGGGCCAGCAACCCCGGCAACTGGGGCTGAAGCCGCCCCGCGCAATATTTCTGCGCCGCAACGCAATTTAGGGTTTGCGAATCCCGATGACGCTGCTAATTGCCCGCCCACGCCAACGGGCACTGGTCATCCAGACCGCCCGATTGCCGGTGTGGACGCATAGCTCAGTTGGTAGAGCAGCTGACTCTTAATCAGCGGGTCCTTGGTTCGAGCCCAAGTGCGTCCACCATATCTTTCAAAGACTTAGGCGGTATTTTGAGGTCCAAAGCTGGACCCACCCCCTCCAGTTTACAGCTTGGTTTACAATTTCCTCCGGTTTTCGAGCTTCGAAATGGCCGTTTCCGCCATCTCGGAATCCCGCTTGAGATAGTGCGTATCGAGGATCGTCTCGACGTCCTTGAGGCTATGCCCGGTGATCGTCGCGATCTGCGGAACACTCGCTCCTGCGATCGCCAGGCGGGTCACGACAGTGCCCCGCAGGTCGTGGAAGGTGAGACCAGCGACACCGGCTTTCACACAGGCCTTGCGCCACGATGTCCGAAAGCCGTCGCTTGTCCAGGATTGCCCGCGTTCGGTGAGCAGTATCGTTGCCGGCAACGACTTCCCCTCGACGTCGTAGCGGGCCTTCAAAGCGTCCAGCGCAAGCTTGAGCGGTGCTCCCACAGGAACGATCACCCGCTTGGGCTTGCGGTTCTTCACTTTGCTCTTTGTCTTGCTCTGCGTGAGACGGATTTCCGCGCCGTCATACGCCGCCCAGGGCAGGTTGATGAGATCGCCCTGACGCTGCCCTGTCCACAAGGCGAGCGTCATGGCCAGGTGTAGGTGGGGCGGAGCGTGCTTATAGAAGGCTTCCTCGTCACCGTCTTTCCAGACGGAATCGACGCGGCCGGATTGATATAGACGGCCGGGCCGTTTGCAGGGGTTGGCGACGACCAGTCCGCGATCAAGCGCCCATGCAAGAATCCGCGCCAAAACCGCAAAGCGATAATCCGCCGTGCGTTCCGATGTGCCGGCAATTCGATCGCGCCAAGCCAGAAACTCGCCGCGCGTGCGCGGGTCACCCAGTGCGCCTATCGGAAAGTCTCCGAACTCCGTTTCGATGAATCTCAGATGCTTCCCATAGTCCTTGCGGGTGCGGGGAGCGAGACGGGTATAATCGGTGGATTGCTCGAAAGCCCGAAACACGCCGTTGAGCGTGTCGCTTGGTTTGGGCCTGCTTTTTCGCTCATCGTGCGCTGTGACATAAGCCTGATGGAATTCCGGTGTGCCGAATTTGGCCTCGATGCGGGGCCCTCCACGCCACGCATAATAGTAGGTTGCGTATAGGCCGCTTGCCAGTTTCTTGCGTACCCTGTGGACACCTTTAAGATTGACGCGCATCGCGCCGCGCCTTCCATTCGTCGAACGGGGTCGACGAAACCGCGGATGGTTCCGTTTCCAGATGCACGAGGATGATCCGCCCATCAGGGTGGATCTCGGTGCGCACGATCGTCAGTCCACCCTCGCAGGCCATACGGATGGCCTGGGCGAGACTGGGGCGTCGTGGTGAGGATTTACGCTGTTCGGCCACAGCACGCTGCCAAAGACCGCAGGACGCGAACCCAACTCGTGTTCCCCTGCCTGGCGCACTCCCCACTCCCTCCCTTGGCGAGCCGGTTGGTGAGATCTGACGTTATATCTGGCTGTGACGAAGAGCGCCGTATCCGGTTGGGCGCCGCTGTAGATGGATGGGCCTCAGCGTCCGGGAAGCGGACGATAGTGGCTGCAACTCCCACTGGGACAAGAGTCGGCCCCGAAGTCCGAAAGATGGCAAAACGCATTGTGCGCTCCTCACTGGAGCACCCACGCGATGTCACGAAGCAAAAGTAATAATATCATATTTTTTAGTAACTTGAAGACGGTTATTCGTTAGTGCTCTCATTTCAGTTGTACGGTAGCGGGCGAAGTTCCAGGCACGAACACATCGTTCCCGAACCTTCCGCTCAGGTGCATGGCCACAGAGGCGATATAGTTTCGCTGACGCCACGTTGTCGGGCTGTGGTAGACGCCAACGGCCTTCCAATAGTCCCCCGTCGTCCGCAGAGCGGACAGAAACACCCACCGTGCGGCCTCGGCGTTGAAACAGGGATCAAAACGGAGCCAATGACGCACATGGGCTTTCGGCCGGCCGATATGCGCTGCGATGCGTCCGACCCACCAACTGTTGATCTGCAAAGGCCCCAGGTCATGGGTGCCGTTGGTGTTGGCGACCTCGGCACCGATCCAGCCTGCCTCCTGGTCGCGTAAGCCCCATAGCGTCTTTTCGAGCCAGGGCCTGCCAAGTGAGGCCTGGCGGATGCACGCACCGATTAGACGTTCCTCATCCCGATTGCGCGTCCTGGCCTGCGCCAAGGACGGTGAAATTATCACTCCGCACAGCAATATACCGATGAGACAGGGAACGAAACGCATCATACAGCCCTCATCGCCTTTGACGCCGCTCGGTCATGGTGCCCTAAGCCGGTGAGGTCTGGAAACGGCCCATCCGTCAGCAAGGCCAGAAGCGCGCGACCGGAAATGATTTCGATAGTGCTGCCATGCGCGACGGCGGCCCGGCTTTGCAGCCCGGTCCGTCCCGTATGGATGAAGAGGCCGCGCCGCCCCTTCGTGCGACAGAGCGCCTCAAATGCCGGGACATGTTCCGGCCGGATCGTATCAGCATAGCGCTTGGCCTGGATCAGCCAGACTGCGCCATTGATGACCACCTGTCCGTCGATCCCGCCATCACCGGTGTAACGGCGGTTTCGAATGACCTTGTGACCACGGCGCTCGAAACTTTCGAGCAGAAGCTCCTCGAACGCGAGCGGGTCCATGGCGCGCAGGCGGGCATAGAGGAGTTGTGGCGGCTGCAACCGGTCCCGCCCGCGAAGTTGGGCCGCCATGGCCCTGGCCTGCCGCCTCCGCCAGCGATGCTTCACGGGCATCCGAAATCGACGGACGAAAAAAGCCAGAAGGATGAGCAGCAGCGCGGACAGGATAAACAGCATGGGAAAGGACCTTATCGCTCGGGACCGTGAGACGGCTCGGGGTGATGGACAGGAAATGGCGTTGGCCGCGTCGGCTGATTGTCTGGTGCCCCGCGATCGGTGCGGGCGCGGTCGAGAATGCCCTCGAGGAAGCGGTCCAGGACCTGTGCAATACTGCGCGCGCCCTCGGCGAGATGTTCGGCGGCGCCGCGCGGCGGACGCTCCCGGCGATCAAGATGCCGTTCGAGCATGCGATCGCGGCGTTGTGCGCGCAATTGCTCCTGTTCGGCCTTGAGATTGGCCAGATGCTGTCCATGGCGGTTAGAGAGTGCATCGACACGGTCTGCCTTCAGCCGCCCCAACCCTTCCGACGAAGATGTTTTCTCGCCCGACTGCCGCTCGAGCTTGGCGATCAACGCCTCGACGTCGTTGGTCCAAAGCCTCGCGCCGAAGGCCGCGCGGGTGATGGCCGTGTAGAAATTCTGGGCGTTGACCAGCGGCGATTCGACCGGGGCGAGCACGAAGACGCGCGGATAGGTCTTGGACTGGGCGGAATAGACGGTTTCGGCATAGCCATGATCCCAGGTCCTGTGCTCGGCGAGATCGACCTGTTGCACACGTCCGTCCCGGTCCCAGCGGATCGTTGCCACCTCCCCTCCCAGCTTCTGCACGGTTCCGCGCTCGGAATTGCGCAGATCCAGTTCACGGTTGACGAGACGCCACTGGATACGGTCTCCTTCGGCAAGATCGCGATATTCGGGATTGAATATGTTGATGTGCCGGGCCCCGGTGGTCTGCGGATCCCATCGGATTGTGCGTCCTTGCTCATCGACGAGGCGCACGACCTGCCGGCCATTGGGTTCACGCCCCAGTCCGATGACGTGATAGTCGGCATTGCGGGCGACACCGAGGCCGACGATGTCGCGGTCGAAGCGCACGATCTGACCAGAGCCGTAAAAACGCGCCATATGCTTTTCAATGTCGGTCAGGCCGGCGGGTGCGAGGATGGACAGCCGGCTATCCTGGGCGGCGAGACCATTCTCATCCTTCAGCGCATCGCGAATCTTGCTGTTGACGATGAGGCGGGTCGCATTGTCGAGGACGAGAATATTGGTGCCGACCCGCGAGTCCGGCTTGAGCCGTATCCAGGCATGGACGACCTGCTCGGCCATCCTCTCATTGTCGGTGACGGTGCTGACGCTATCGAGCTTTGCCAATGACTCGGTGAAGTTGCCCGAACGTGCGGCAGTGACGGCCGCCTTGATCGATTTGGTTTCCTGACGCACGGCCTCGGTAAGTTCGACCGTCGGCAGGCCCAGTTTGCGCATCAGCCAGAACGGCTTGCCCTGCTCGATGGCGCCAGTCTGTTTCTCGTCGCCCAGCAGCAGCAATCGTGCGCCCGTCGTCCTGCTGATTTCAAGCAGCCGCTGTGCCTGGCGGTTACTCAGTTGCCCCGCCTCGTCGAGGACCAGCACATGACGGTCGGTGATCCCCTGCCCGCCTCGCGCGACGAAGCCGGCAACAGTATAGGAGGCGATATCTGCCCTCTTGCCAAGTTCGGCGGCCGCCGAAGATGTGGGCGCCAGGGCGATCAAGGTCGTGCCGGGCTCAGCCGCCTCTCCCAACACTCTGACCAGCGTCGATTTGCCGGATCCCGCGACACCGTGGATGGCGGTGATGCGATCGGGTGTCAGCGCCGTCTCGACAAGGGCATTCTGCTGCTGTTTGTTGAGGCTGGTCCCCTCCAGCACGGTAAGTAATCGATCACTTGAGGCAATCGGGCGAGCATCATTCAGGCCGAGCGCGATATGCTGGGTGAGCGCCAGTTCCAGCCGCCAGGATTTGCGACTGGTTCTCCCGCGCGTCAGTATCTTGTCGCCGGTCTGCTCATGGGTCGGCAGCAGCTTGCGCACCAGTTCGTGGTTTTCAATCCGGGGACGGATATCCTCGAGCCGGACTTCGCCGACATGGGCGGCGAGACCAGTGCGCAGAATATCGCCCAGATTGTTGACCGCTTCCGTCGTCTCCAATTGCCGCAAGCCGAACAGCGCGGCACGCGATGCCTCCTTTTCGGTGGGTGGCAGGTGTCTGCCTTCTCGCTCATGCGTTTCGTCGGTGATCAACCGCAGCGCGTCGAGCCGTGGCCCGGTCCGCTGGTGCCACCGCGCGACAAGGTCTTCCTTGCCGATCTTCACCTTGGCCTTGCGCGTGGCGTAGAATGAGGCGCGCTGGGCCTTCTGTCCCACCAGCCCATGTTCGCGGGCATGTTCTTCGATCGCGTCGGCGCGCTGCGAGAATTGTTCAATCAGATCATCGGGAACACCGCGTATCTCGAAGAGGCCCGATCGCGGGTTGGTGTCAATCTCATAGCCAGCCTCGCGCAACCCGAAGGCCAGGGCATTGCGATAGATCTGACCCGCGACGCGCTGTTCGCCATACATGACCCTGCTTTCCAGGCTCGCCATGGGATCGCCGGCTTCACGGTTGGTCATGTTGAGGACGGCCAGATGGGTGTGGAGATGAGGATCGAGTTCGCGACTGCCATGTTCGGTAAAGCGCGCAACGAGGATGCGACCGGTGGTTTCGTGAACGATCTGGCCTTCGTTCCGGCGGCGCAACTGCGCCTGTTCCTCCAGATAGGCGATAGCGGCGGTCACCGCTCCCTCATGGGCGGCAAGTACGCGTTCGTCCCCGGCCACCAGCGCCATGATCGACACGGACTTTGGCGCGTTGACCGCGAAGTCCCAGCCGGGATGGTGTTGGATCTGCCCATCGGCGCGATGGCGCCCCAGCTGCTGGTCGCCAACCTTGCCAGCCAGAAGGTCGCGAAACAGCTTCGGATCGACCGCGCCTGACAGCCCAAGATCAGCCGCGAGCTTGCCGGCCCATTCCGAAGGCTCGTTCCCGCCCTTGGTGTAATAGTCGCCGACCGTATAATAGCGGGCAATGTTGGCGGGCCGACCATGGAGACGCTGGGGCTGGATCATGCCGGCCTCGCCTGCTCACGCGGCCCATCTTCATGGCCATGCTGGACAAGTTCGGAGCGGATTTCTCCCTGCTTGCCGGCAAGGATGGACCACAGGGATCGCGCGGGAGCCGGGAGCTCGGCATGCTCTTCATTCAGCAGGATGTCCTCGACCCGCTGCGGATCGATATCGGGCGCCGGAGGGCTGAACAGATCCGGCTGTGGTGAAGGCGGCGTTGGCGTCTCCTGGAATACCGGGGGCTTCTTCGACGGCTTTTCTCCGGCGTTGGGGGCTGGCGGCGTCTGCGCAGCCTCGCGCTCCATGGCTTCACGGACCCGCGATTCGGCGTGGGCAATGCGAACGAGTGTTTGCGCCTTGTCGATCTGGGCGGGCGGATCAGTACGTTCGGCGAAGGCCTCTCCCAGCGATGGAATGTTGTTGAACCGGCTATCGAACCGGACCACAGGCAAATTGCGGCCGAAGCGCAGGAAGCCCACCAGATTGGGCAGGTTGGTGACTTCGGTCGGCATGACCAGCGGCCGTGTCACCTGCATACGCGATAGGTTGACGCCATCGCGCATGTCGTTGACGCCATAGGACATGCCCTCATTGGCCTCCACCTGTTCGACCTGACCAAGGTTGATCGAGACATGATCGGCGGTATCCGTATCATTCGCCCGCAGCGCCACCCAGGTTGAGCAATAGCCGGTGATCGCCGCGGCATCTTCCTTGCCGTAGGTCGCCTTGAGCTGTGGATAGGACTGGAAGCCCAAAATGCCGCATCCGCCATATTTGCGCGCCCGCGCAAGAAAGTCCGAAAGCGACGGCAACTTATGCAGCGTCGGCAGTTCGTCGATCACGCAATAGAGCCGCCGGTCGCGATCTGGCGTCAGGCTCATGATGGCGCTGATTGCGATGTCGAGCCAGACGGTGATCAGCGGGCGCAGCGAGGGAAGCTGATCGGCTTTCACGGTGATGAAGAGCCAGCTTCCCTCGGCGCCTTTCTCTACCCAGTCGCGGATCGAGAAGCCGTCCTCGGTATCGTCGAGATAGCTGAAGCTGCGCATGACCGAGGCGAGTTCGGCCTGGATGCCGGCGGATGTCCGCTCGCCTTCCGTGCTGATGAAGGCGGCGGCGTCCGTGCCGGTGACGAAGGCGGCCAGATCCTTGAGCTTCGAACGCAAGAGCCGATCGAGCAGGACCGAGACATAGGTATGTTTCTGACGCGCGAGTTTGCGCATGACCGCGACCAGCGTGCCCCGCGCCGCCTTGGCCCAGAAGGGATCGCCATGCTTGTCAGGAATCGTCGACTCGGCGATTTGATCATAGTGATAGTCGCGCGGCACATCGACCCAGGGCGACCACCGCGCCGTCCGCTGGTCGAGCGGGTTGAGCAGCATGTCGGTGCCTTGCCGGTAGAATTTCTCGACGAAGGTGCCGGCGGTGTCATAGACGATCGCGCGACGGCCTGATTTACGGATACCTTCCAGCATGCCGACAATGAGATTGGTCTTGCCGGTACCCGGAGCGCCGCACAGCAGGATATGCTCGGGCTCGAAGGCTTCCGGAACTGGAACGGCTCCGATAACGAGCGGCCCTTTTTTCTGACCCCACAGCGCGCGTCGAACCTGGCGGATGGTGCCGAAGCGCGCGCCGCGCAAATATTCGTTGGAGCCGAGCCCCCTGCCCGTCCGCGTGAAATAGAACCACGCCCAGCCGAGCATGGCAAACGCGAACAGCCCGGAAATTAGCGCCCCATGCAGCAGATAGCCCTCGAAAGACCGCAGGGTCTTGTTCGCGAGCGCCGAGGCGACCAGCCAGTCCGCCGAAGTCCAGTAAGCCAGGCCTTCTGGCGTGCGAAACTGTACCGGGTCATTGGTTCCGGCAGCCGCGTCGACCTTGATCATCGCCTCGGCCAGCTTGAGCAGGACAAACCGCTCATATTCGGTCGATTTTTCGAACGCATACCAAAGCGTGCCGATGATCCAGATGATGAAGCCGGCTAATATCGTCTGGTAAAAGACCTGTGTGGTCATGCGGACGTTGTGGACGATCGCCTGCCCGCCGCGCGTCCATGAACCCAGCATATCGTTGCGGAAGATGCTCATGGGAGATCCTCTCCACCGAGCAGACCGCGTTCGGCGAGAATAACGCGGGCCTGCGACATCCCTTGCTCGAGCGCCTTGGGAGACTGCTGGCCGACGGACGTCGCGACGATCGATAATATCTGGATCGAAGTGGCGAGGATCTCATCCTGGGAGGAGAAGACGTAGCGCTTGCGTTCGTCGACCGCCTGCTCAAGCAGCTGCCGTATGAAGCCGGACAAGGACAGGTTCGCACCGCGAGCACGGCGCATCAAGGCAGCATGCAGCGACTCATCGAGACGGAAATTGAGCTTGGGCAAGCGAAGGGTCTCCTTGTCCGGAGACCTTCGCAGATGTCATGAAGCCTTGGCACGTTACCGAATCCGCATTCGTGGCGCAAGTTACGAAGATTCAAAAATCTATAGCCGGAAGAATTATAGGAACGCTTTTCGGCTGTTACCGACCGCGGGGTGTTTCAATCGAGGAGTATGGATATGCTTCTTCGCGGCGATTCGCCTTGATCGCGTGCGGAGATTGCGCATTGCCATATCGCGTGTTCGGGCAGGAGGAAGGCATCAGTGGAAGAATCAGACGGCCTCTCCCGCTGGTCACGCCTCACTGACAAGCATCGCGCCTGCCTCGATCTTGTTGTTGAACGCAAGAGTTCGAAGGAAATCGCACGGGTTCTTCAGATTTCCAAGCCCACCGTCGATCAGCGCATCACCGCCGCCCGAAAAATTCTCGATGCAGCCGACCGCGATCAGGCGGCAGTCATCTACGCCAGGTTGAAGAGTGTATATGATCGCGTCACATATGATCCAGTGCAGCTTCCCCCGCTGCCTGTCCTGGTGCCATCAGACTTCTCGGACGGCGACCCGTCATCGGTTCTTTTGCTGAGCGATAGTATCGCGCCCAGCATCAGGTCCGGGGACATAGGGAAGGATTTTCTGGCGCCGTTCCAGGAAGGGTGGAGACACGATTACGGCATCCCGGCGCGCATAATGATCATGGTGGCTATGCTCACCGCCCTGGTCATCGTCGTGTTTCTGGGCCTCGGCATTGCCGAGACGCTTACGCGCCTCGTTTCCAACTAATCCTGACAATCTGGCCCAACATTGCCCGGAAGCGCTTCGCGCTCCCGGCGAAGGAGAAACTATGTCCAATTCCGAATCGCTCGCGGTAGCTCGTCTCCAACGCGATGTGCCTGGTGCCGAAGCCCGGATCGACGACGCAATCATCGCCCTTTCCACGCTCATGACCAGCGTCGTGACTGCCCGGCGTGAGATAGGCGTTGCCGCGAAAACGGGGCAGGCGACCATCATACGTCTCGCAAAGGCGCAGATGTCGCTGATCGATATCAGCAACGACGTTCTACGGGCCCATGGCGAACTTGCCGATATCGGCAAGGAGACCGCAGGTCTCGATCTCCACGAATGTCCTTCGATGGCCGTAGCGCCCCCTCACCTCGCCGCCGTTGCCTAAAGTCGATTGACCAGGAGCCATCGACATGATTTGGAAACGGAATGTTACGCATTGCCCTGTTTCTGATATTCCTGTCGATGGCGATCGGATACGCCATCTGGAAGGGAGGAGTGCCGGAACGGGCTATGGCCGCTATCCTGATAGCCATGGCCTTGATGGATCAGGCTCTTCACCTCTTCATACCGGCCCACTTTGCGACGGTCGACACCGGTCATCTTACGATCGATCTCTTTGCGGCGGCATCGACGATCTCGCTGGCCATAGTGGCGCACAGGTTCTGGCCGATGGTGGCTGCCGTCCTTCAGATACTTCCACTTCTGGCGCATTTCAGCCGGGCGCTGGATCTGAGCATGCATCCGATCGCGTATCTGACGATGCAGGTTGCCTCATCCTGGCTTCTCCCGCCGCTTCTGGCCCTCGGAACCTGGCGACATCGGCTGCGCCTGCAACGCAACGGCAGCGATCCATCCTGGCAGACTTCATTGAAATCATCGAGCCGGTCGATGGAGACCAGCTAGCAAACGCCCTCTTCGACGAATTTCGTAGCCTCGGGCGCATCTTCGCTCAAAGCCCCCAGTCGCTGGAGCGTGTGCTTGGCGGTCATGCAGCCGTCGCCCGGATATTGCTGGGCTCCCGCCTGGTGCTCCTTGAAGGAATGCGGGAGGAATTTGCTTCTCTTCCGATCAGTCCAGACTGCCCCAATTTGCTTCAATATCTGATGGCTTCGATGGGCGCTCTGCCCGACGAGGTCTTGCGGGTCATATTTCTTGACAGCGCGGGGCATCTGATCGCCGATGAGCAACTGCAGGTTGGTTCTCTCCGGCAACTGGCACTTTATCCTCGCGCTATCTTTCGACGTGCTATGGAACTCGATGCTGCCGGATTGATCCTTGTACACAATCATCCAAGTGGAAATCCGAATCCCAGCGAAAGCGACATTGCCGTCACACAGACCTTGTCGGAAATCGGTCGTTCCCTCGACATCGATATCGTCGATCATATCGTGGTTACCGCGACCCGGACCATGAGAGTGTCATCCCTAAACATGTTCCAGCCCCATCGACCGACAGAAAGCTCCCATGTCATTAAGGACAGCGTAGGGCCGAAAGCCGGCTACCCCTATGATCGAGGTCCCGCAGCCCTTGAGAACGCAAGAGCCGTCCGCGAGCGCCGCAAGTTCCGAAGTGCGTTGATCGGGTCGCCGGAACTGTTTGGTGAGCCGTCCTGGGAGATGTTGATCGAGGTGTTCATCCAGGAAGCCGAAGGTGTAAAGATCGCGGTCAACACATTATGCCGTTCCTCCACCGCCACGCCCAGTACCGCGCTTCGTATCTTCAACAAGCTTTGCGAGGCGAGGCTGCTGGTAAAGGTAAGCGATCCCAATGATGGTCGCCGTCACTTTGTTCAGCTGACGCTTCGGGCCAGAAAATCGCTTTATGCCTATTTTTGCGTAGAGAAAAATTGACCCGCAGGCACGGATGCAAGTAGGTCATCAAGAGCAGAACGACTGTACCTAGCTGGGGCAACCAGACCGACTTGGCAGGGCAGGATTGCAATAATATCCTACAGCAGGACTACGTGGAGGACGCCGCCACGGCGCGATTCACCCGTCTGTCGCCATCCAACGTCGCCTGGCGATCTAATTGCTATTCCTGCTGTTCGTCGCGGATCCTACGGGGCTTCTCGAGACGATCTCGATCCTCTGGCAGTGTGACGATCCGCTATGGATTGGGAGCGAAGGCTGAATCGAGCGCACGCCGCCTCAGACGACCTGCGCCGCCAGCGGTTCGAATTTGGCGAATTGCTGGGTGCTCGGGCAATCGGCGCAGTCGCGGTGCGCGTTCCCGCTCTGATGCGATCGCAGGCGCTGCGGCAAGGCATCGAGATCGGCGGGGCTTTGTAGACCGTCTACCGTGATCTCGAAATGCTCGGGCGCGAAGCTGCACGGCGCGACCCGGCCCGCCTCGTCGATAAACAGGAAGGTCTCCGCGACCCGGCAATCGGTTATGGGAAGCGCCCGCCCCGCCACGCTATCCGCGAACCGTTCGAGATAGGCAGCACCACCTACCAAGGTCGTCCCCACCTGGCGGAGCTCGGAGCGCAGCCGCGGCACTTCGTCCGCAAGGCGCGCAACGTCATCAGAGCTCAGGCCATGGCTGGGATAGAATTCGGGCCGGTCGCGCCCGCCCAGCTGATTGAAGCTGATCTCGTCGACTCCCCAGTCGGCGAGCATGCGGCATAGCGAGGCGAAGCCCGCAATATTGTCGCGCATCAGCACGACATTGACCCGGACCTTGAGCCCCGCGCCCGCCGCGTCGCGTTCGGCCACCAGCGCGGGCACCGTCTGCGCGAGCTTGGCGAATGCGCCGCGCCAGCCGCGCATGGCATCGTGGAAATCGGCCATGCCATCGATGCTGATCGTCACCTCGCTGTAGCACCGTACCAGTTCTGCGCGGACCTGCGGCGCACCCAGGCGGGTGCCGTTGGTGGTCAGGCTGAGATCGACACCCTGTTCGGCGGCACGTGCGTCCAGTTCCGTGCGTGGTGCCCACAACAGGGGCTCGCCGCCGAGCCAGCTGAGCAGCACGGGCTGCCCTGTCGCACCGCGCCAGGCGCCGAGCAGGTCGATGAACCGCGCGACCCTGGCCGGATCGGCTTCCTCGCGCGGCAGGCCCAGGCGCTTGTCGTACGCGCAGAACGGGCACGCCAGATTGCAATGGTTCGATACGCGCCACAGGACGATCATGCCGCCGTCTCCAGCCGCAGCGGCGCATTCGCGAAATCCTCGGCAACGACTTGCTCAATCTGCCGCGCGATCCCGCGGGTCAGGCCCGCCGGCAGCTCGACCGCGAAGGCGCGCGCCACAAATCCCTCGATCGCCCAGCGCACGCAATAGTCGGCAGCGACGCCGATCACCGCCACCTCGCGCACGCCGCGCGCTATCAGCGCCGCGAAGAAGGCGTCGCGCGCCACGGTCTCGCCCGTGGCGACCGCCTCGATCGCGATATCGGCCTCGGCCCACATGTCGAACACGCCTTTCTCGAGCCGGTAGACCGGAATCGCCGCATTGACGACATTGGAATCGAGCATGTTTGCCCAGCCCGGCGTGCTGTGCACGCAGTGAAGGGGAAACTGTTCGGCCTCGGCAGAGGCGGGATAGGCCTCGGCCGAATGGGTGTCGAAGGTGAAAAGCACCCCGGCAGTTTCCGCCGGCCGGAGCAATGCGAGCCAGCGCTGCATCGGGGCGATCAGCGCCTCGGCTCCGGCGACCGGCAGCGCCCCGTCCGCGCACATGAAATCGGCCTGTGTATCCACCACGACGACGAAGCGTTGCATAGTCGCATCTCCCATGAATCAGGCTTGACATAAACCCATATTGCATATAAGTAAAGCGCATCATGAATATAAGTGGCGATAGCGAATTTCTCAGCGACTATGATCCGACGGCGTACGATTGCCCCTCGGTCACCGTCGATCTCGTGCTGCTTGGCCTGCACCGCCAGCGGCTGTCGGCGTTGCTGGTGCGGCGCGACCAGCCGCCGCAGGCGGGGCACTGGGCATTGCCCGGCGGATTCGTCGCGATCGACGAGAGCCTCGACGTCGCCGCCGCGCGGCTGCTCCGCGACAAGGTGGGTTTCGACGGCGCCCATCTCGAGCAGCTCTACAGTTTCGGCGCCGTCGATCGCGATCCGCGCATGCGCGTGATCACCATCGCCTATCTGGCATTGCTCCGCGAGGATCAGATGAATGCGGCCGTGCGCGCGGGCCGGGTCGCGGTCGCGGCGCTCGAAGGCGAGAGGTTGGCGGCGATCGGCGAGGACCAGGCGGCGCTTCCTTTGGCCTTCGATCACCAGGCGATCCTGGCGCTCGCTCGCGATCGGCTGCGCGGCAAGATCGACTATTCGGACCTGGCCTTCGCGTTCCTGCCCCCGCGCTTCACGCTGCGCGCGCTCCAGGACGTGCACGAGGCGGTGCTCGGCACGCCGCTCAACAAGCCCGCCTTTCGCCGCCGAATGCTCGATCGGGGCCGACTGGTGGCGACGGGCATGCGCGAGGACGAGGCATCGCATCGCCCCGCCGAACTGTTCACGCTCGGCAGCGCCCGCTGACCAGCCCGGAGCCATTGATGGTCTATACCGATATTGCCACGCGCACCTACAACCATGGCTGGCGGCTCGACCCGATCGTGCGCAGCCTGCTCGACACCGATTTCTACAAGTTGCTGATGCTCCAGCTGATCTGGCGGCTCCACCGCGACACCCAGGCGACCTTCGCGCTGATCAACCGCACCCGCTCGGTCCGCCTCGCCGAGGTGATCGACGAAGGCGAGCTGCGCGCGCAGCTCGATCATGCGCGCACGCTGCGGCTGGGCAAGAAGGAGCTGATTTGGCTCGCCGGCAACAGCTTCTATGGCAATGCGCGGATGTTCGACCCCGAATTCCTCGCCTGGCTCAAGGATTTCCGACTCCCCGAATATGAGCTGCGCGTCGTCGACGGCCAGTTCGAGCTGCACTTCGCCGGGCCATGGACGCACACCACGATGTGGGAGATCCCGGCGCTTTCGATCATCAACGAGCTACGCGCCCGCGCGGCCATGGCCGGCAAAGATCGCTTTGCGCTCGATATCCTCTACGCCCGCGCCAAGGCGAAGATGTGGGACAAGGTCGAGCGACTCCGGCATCTGCCCGATCTGGTTCTTTCCGACTTCGGCACGCGTCGAAGACACGGCTTCCTATGGCAGCGTTGGTGCGTCGAAGCGGTCAAGGAAGGGTTGGGCGACCGCTTCATTGGGACTTCGAACGTCTTGCTGGCGATGGACAGCGATCTCGAGGCGATCGGCACCAACGCGCACGAACTGCCGATGGTCGCCGCCGCACTGGCAGAGAACGATGGCGCGCTGGCCACAGCGCCCTATCGCGTGCTTGACGAATGGCGGCAAGCTTATGATGGTAATCTGCTGATTGCCTTGCCCGATGCGTTCGGCACCACCGCGTTCCTGCGCAACGCGCCTGAATGGGTTGCAGACTGGACCGGTTTCCGCCCCGACAGCGCTCCGCCGATCGCGGGCGGCGAGCAGATCCTTGACTGGTGGCGCGAACGGGGCCGAGATCCGCGCAGGAAGCTATTGATTTTTTCGGACGGCATGGACGTCGATTCGATCGAGGCTACCTATCGATATTTTCACGGACGTGTGCGCACGAGCTTTGGATGGGGCACCAACCTGACCAACGACTTCCGCGACTGCGATCCCGACGGTGGCGCCGGCCTCGCGCCGATCTCGCTAGTCTGCAAGGTCGTCAGCGCCAACGGCCGCCCGGCAGTCAAGCTCTCCGACAATCCCGCAAAGGCCACTGGCGAGCCGAAGGAGATCGAGCGCTACCTTCGCGTTTTCGGAGAGGCGGATCGCGGCGTGCAGCCGGTCCGCGTATGACCGCTCGGGGCGGTTGCCGCCGAGCTGGAGGGCAGAACCCGCGCATAACTCCCGGCGACATTCACAGGCGGGCGGCGGTTATCGCCTGATTTTCGGACATGGCAAATGGCTGGACGTGGTGATCCCGCTGGCGGCAGACCCCCGCCACGCCACAGAAGGAATGCGAATGTCGAGCAGGCTGGCAACCAGGCAGACGGGCGGCTATGAGAAAGCATGACGCCGTTGCCGATTAACAACTCGTGGGTGCTGGTAACTGGTGCCTCAACCGGCCTGGGCAGAGCGTCTGCCCTCCGCTTAGCGGAATCATACCAAGCCAAGCCGCTGATAGTTGGTCGACGACTAGATAGCTTGTTACAGTTACAGGCCGAAATTGGCGAGCGGTTCGATGTCGCTTGCGAGATCGTTGTCGCCGATCAACGTGAAAACGAGGGTCGGAAGAAAATCGCGGCCAAGGTTGCAGACCTTGAGGTGAACGCGGCTTTGTTAGCTGCTGGGCTGACCAGCGTCGGCTCATTCGATGTAGATCGGGCCGCTGCCTACGCCGAGGTAATTGAGACAAACATACTTGGGTTCACCGACCTACTGGCCCGCCTCGTTACGATATTCAGGCAGCGCCCCTCTGAAACATCGATCATCGCGGTTTCAAGCTTAGGGGGTGAAACATCTGTGCCATTCCAAGCGGTCTATGGCGCGTCCAAGGCCTATGTTAGCACCCTTGTACGTGGGGTTTCCGCCGAGCTTGCCGGCACGGGGGTCAGCGTTGGATCATTTGTACCAGGCGGCATCGACACCGGCATGGCTGCCCTTAGCGATCTGAGGTGGGGAAAGATGGGCTTGATGGATGTCGATCGGTGCGCCGCACACGCGGTCAAGGCTCTAATTTATCGGCAACCCTTCACCATACCGGGGCTGAGCAACCGGCTTACTTATATGGCCAGTAGGGCTCTGCCTCGATCACTGGTCAGTCGTATCGCGGCGCTGCCTTATCGGCAGCCGCAATAAACTGATTTTCGTTGGGCACCGAAATGTAGACAAACCGCTATTCGTTGGCCCAACCTATTGTGCAGGTATATAGCGAAGCGTGCCTACCTGGCGCGTATGCCCGCCAGTGTCGTTCGGGTGATTTACACCGTCTAAGACGGGCACTTCGAAGAAATCGAAGGGGCTTATTCCATCCAAACAGGCTACGTTCACCCCATACTGGTTCTGATTGGATCGGCGCTGATGGTGAGTATAGATTCCGCAACGAGAGCAGAAGAAGTGCTGGGCTGATTCCGTATTGAAACGATAACTTGTTAGGGTGCCTTCACCCTGAAGAAATCTGATCCCGCCCATCTGCGCCGAGACAACGACCGCACCTCGCATTCGACAATAGGAGCAAGTGCAACGGCGGATTGTATTGAGGCTATCACTGAGCGTCGCCTCAAAGCGGACTGCGCCACAATGGCACTGCCCATTTCGGATATTCGCCTCGTCTGCCATGATGCAAGCCTCTTGTGAGCCTCAAATCTATGTCTGCCGACACCGTAAAATCAAGGTGTCGCTAGCGGCTGCAAGTGAAACGACACGAGCGATCCGCTCCAACCCGACCGACAATCACATCAGTCTGTCCGAAAACTCCGTAGCGGATTCCCGGGTTGTTGCGGGTTTGGTATGATCGGGCATGGGCTACATCGAAGGACATTCGCGCGATCAGATGCTGCTGCTGCCAGCCTCGGTCAATGACGATGTTTCGGCGGACAACCCGGTACGCTTCATCGCTGCGTTCATCGATGATCTGGATCTTGGCGAGCTTGGCTTTGACCGCTCGCGGCCCAAGCGCACCGGCCGCCCCGGTTATGATCCGGCCGATCTGCTGAAGCTGTATCTCTATGGCTATCTCAATCGCGTCCGGTCGAGCCGGTGCCTGGCGGCCGAGACGGCACGCAACCTTGAAGTAATCTGGCTGCTTGGCGGGCTGCGCCCTGATTTCCGCACGATCGCTGACTTCCGCAAAACGAACCGCGCCGCGTTCAAGCCGCTGTTCCGATCCTTCGTACTGCTGTGCCGCCGCCTCGACCTGTTCGGGCGCGAGTTGGTGGCGGTGGACGGTACGCGGCTCAAGGCGGTGAACAGCCGCAAGCGCAACTTCACGCGTCAGAAGCTGGCCGGATGGATCAAGCTCGCGGACGAGCGGATCGAAGAGTATCTGGCCCGCCTTGATCTTGCCGATAGGGCCGAAGCCGAAGCAGAAGGTGCGGCCCGCCGTGCAGCGGCGCTGGAGGCAAAGATTGCACGGATGCGGAAACGGCGTGAACTGCACAGTGCGATGCTGGCCGATCTTGTCGCGAGTGGAGAAAGCCAATTGTCGCTTACCGACCCCGACGCACGTGGGATGGCAACCAGCCCCAAGGTCGGCGTGGGTTACAATGCGCAGGTCGCGGTCGATGCCAGGCACAAGCTCATCGTCGAACAATATGTCACCAACTCGGGCAGTGATCTGGGCTTTCTGGCGCAGACGGCCAGCGCCGCACGCGAGATACTGGGCGTCGAGCAGATCGATGCTGTTGCCGACAAGGGTTATTACAAAGGGGAAGATATCGCCACCTGCGAGGATGTCGGCGTCGTTCCCTATGTCGTGCGCCCGCAACGCGGCCCCGGCATCAATGAGGGCTATTTCGCGAAGAGCGAGTTTCGGTACGACGCCGACGAGGATTGCTACACCTGCCCCGGCGGACAACGCCTCGATCCCTATACGCGTTCACAAAAGCCGAACGGGCATGTCACGATCCGTTACGCAAACATGCGGGCCTGCGGGACCTGTGCGCTCAAACCCCAATGCGCGTCCGGCACACGGCGAAGCATCGACCGATGGGAAGGCGAGGCCGTGCTTGAGCGCATGGCGGAACGTCTTGCCGCACGGCCCGACATTACCGACCGGCGGCGCGAGACGGTCGAGCATCCCTTTGGCACCATAAAGCAGTGGATGAACCAGGGCGCGTTCCTGATGCGGGGCCTGGCCAACGTCAATGCCGAGTTCAGCCTGACAGCGCTCGCCTATAATCTCAGGCGGGCCATCAACATCCTCGGCATCCCGGCCCTGCTAGGCGCTGTGCGGGCCTGAAATGGCGCAGCGTCCGCCATCGATGCCACTACATCACGTTACATTGCCTGATACGGCCCATCAGGGCACCCTCTCGCGCTCTTGCCCCGAAAATCACCATAAATCGCAAACCGACTTGGCCCGCTCGACCGAATGACTATCCAATCCGGCGTTTTCGGACGGACTGACATGAAACGCGCCGGTCCATCTTGGCGGTAGCGGCTAGGTGCGAGATCAGCCCCGACGCCCCCTGACGGAAAACCCTGCCACCGGCGTTGTCGGACACTTTCTCAATCCGACAGTGATTTTCGGGCATTCCACGGGATCACAGGGCCGCGCAATTCCGTGCGCGCCGGATTTTCGCCGGAACCGCATGACGACTGCTTGAGATTCATGTGATTTCCGTGTAGGTGAAATCTCCTGTGCGGCATCGGTTCGTGGGCCTCACCGATAAGAGAGCAGTATATTGACCGCCAGCGTCGGGAGGGTACGCTCGCGGGCATGAACGGCTTGGTATTCTCTCGCACTAAATATTTGATTGCACTGGTAGCAGTCCTTTCCACGGCTGCCCTTGCGGAATCGCCTGTGCCTCCCGTCCAGACGTTTGTTGAAGCGCCAGGACCAAATGGTCCACTCAAGGGAACGATGCTTTCGGCGGGAAAGGATGCTCCAATTGTCCTGATGATACCCGGCTCAGGACCAACCGACCGCGACGGCAATAATGCTCACGGGTTGAAGGCGTCCACTTTGTCGCTGCTAGCTGACGGATTAGCCGCACGAAAGATCGCGTCGGTCCGTGTCGACAAACGCGGAATGTATGCGAGCGCCGAGGCAGTCCCAGATGCAAACGCGGTAACGATCAATGATTATGCGGCGGATGCTCACTCGTGGATCAGGTCCATCCGGGGCATGACGGGCAGCAAATGTGTTTGGGTTCTCGGACACAGCGAAGGCGGTCTCGTCGCCTTGGTGGCAGGGCAGGATAGTAGTGACATCTGTGGCCTGATCCTCGTTTCGACGGCAGGAAGACCGTTGGGCGACGTCTTAGAGGAACAACTGAAGTCCAACCCTGCAAATGCGCCCATACTCGATCAGGCTTTAACAGCGATTTCCGATCTCAAAGCTGGAAGGCACGTCGATGCCAAGGACTTGAGTCCTGCGCTGCTTCCGCTTTTCCATCCGGCTGTACAAAATTTCCTGATCAGCGAGTTCGCTATCGACCCGGCAAATTTGTTGGCAGGGTATAACAAACCCTTGCTGATTTTGCAGGGGGAGCGCGATATTCAGGTCAACGTCTCTGATGCACAATTACTGAAACGCGCGAACCCTGCCGCCAGGCTCGTGCTTCTGCCAAATACGAATCATATTCTTAAGCAAGTATCTTCTGACGATCGCGGCGCGAACGTGGCCACCTATTCAGACCCAAGCTTGCCTCTCGCTCCTGCCGTTGTCCCGGCAATCGCAGATTTTATTCTCTCTGCTCCATGAGCGGCCCGCCTTATGGCGATTGACCGACAATCAGGCTTTTGCCGCCGCCTGCCTGTGGTTTCCGTCAGGGAGAGCTGCCGATGTAGGGGCTGCCATTCTTTGCCGTCCTATACATGTTCCGATATGCTTGGAAGCTGCCGTTAACTCTCAGCGGATAGGTTGCGACGCATGGTAGAATTGCATGATCCGTACGGAAATCGAACGACACTAGGGTGGATGCTCAGCCTTTGTGCATTATTAGCGGCCGGAGTAGCAGGGGCCTTAATTGCCCCCGCGACGCTATGGGCACTATTTTCAGGAGTAATAGTCGGTCCAGAGATGCATCCTCGCGGCTACAACTGGAAACTGGCAATGCTCTTCGCCTGCCCGCCTATGTTGATTGTAACAACGGTATCAGGCTTAAGATCGTTCTTTCGTAATGTTTCCGCATGGTATCTCGCGTTTACCTTTCTCCCAGTATCCCTCAGTGCCACGATACTCGCAGTCGATTTGGGTTATGTCCGTTTTGAAAATTTGGCGCTTTAGAAACCGTCAGTCCGCAAACACCCATTGCTGTTTCAGCAAGCCGAACGACAACCGGGCCATAGCCGCTGCCCGCCATGTCATTGCCGTCGGCAGGACGCCTACAGCCCTTCGGGTAGCTGAACCCCGCTGGGAATGCGCATGGTCGTGGTGAACATTCGCAGCTTTGAATCGAGCGCGGGACTTGTGATCGTCATAAGGTTCATCAGGTAGGGATTTCCTTTTCCATCCCGCCTGAAAAATGCGCGTCGTTCGATGGCACCGCGCATAGCGGTCATGCTGGGCACCGGCTTCCAATCAGTCCGTGAAAGCTGGGTCGAGACGGCATCGGTGATGTTTAGGGTGGGTTCTGACAGCAAAATTACTCGACAGCCAGGCTGACGACCGCCAACGGCCAAAACGACTTCACCTTGGTCAAATGACTTTGATCCCATCGTTGCCTGCGAAATAAGTGTTAGGCCGGGCCTCCCCAAACCCTTCATCATGCTGTCGTTCACACCGTAATTCAGCCCCATACCTTCAATGACTTTTACCGATTTATCGAGGGCGTTGGGATCGGCGACGGTGGGCATTGCAATCGTACCGGCAGCAATACCATAACAATTTTTCCCGCTAAGGTCGGCGATCGAGCGAGCCAAACTTTCATCAGATGGCGGTGCGGCCACAAGAGGCCCGCTACTAATTGCGACTATAAGCGAAAGGGAAAACGCGAGGCGCATGAGAACTCCTAATTCCGGCATCACTTGCCTACGACCAAATTCTTTCTGAAAAACGAAGGGTATATATCTATCTACCGGCAAACAGGCGGTTCCCGCGTCAGTGAGGAGGCGGAAGGCCGTCGATTGGCGATAGATCGATAGCGTGTTATCCGCTGTTCGTGATAAAGAAAGCCATTCTTACGACGACATTCGCTTTGCTGGCGGGCACGCTCGCTGGTTGCGAAGACGCATCCGACAAGAGGGCTGGCGCGAGCGCAAGCGAACTCCAAACCGCGATGTCATTTCTGAATCATCCAGTGGAGGTGAATGAACAATGGCGGCTTACCTCGTCCGACGGTACGCGTTCTGAGTTCCTTTTACCTCTCGGTTCGGCCGAGGCAAAATTGCAATCGGAGCGCCAAGCACTCAAGGCTATTGTTCTTGCAGGATATGGCGGGATACCCAAGAAACATTATGATGAATTGCGTTCAGCAGTTGCGGACGGCAGAGTCCGTGCTGGCCCGCAGGATAAGCGCTCCGGGTTGATTGGTCTTGATCAAGGGAGAAATGTTTTCAGCGTGAACCTTCTTGGGCCAGAGGATGTTGCCCTATCCTGCGAAATCAACGGATTCCATACACCATCATTTGCGGCAACCTGTCAGTGGGCGCATGATGGAGCATCCTTCTCCATCGAAGGTAGCCCAACTGTGATTTCTCATGCCGTGATCCATCGCAAAGCGTTAGAAGGCGCATGGTCTAGGCGAGTGGGCGATGCCAATGGCGGCGGATGAAGCCGACAATCAGGCTTTTGCCGCCATGCCACGCCCCGTGTGGATTCGGACGGGGTTTATGCTATCGTCAGGGAGCGTTAGCACAATCAATGTCGCTGCCCTTGGGCACACGATTTCGAAATGCAACGAGCCAACTATTGGAAGGCCTTTCCGCCATCACGAAACGCGCTTGGCAACGACGGCCTGCGTATTGGAACGTACACACCGCCGTCCCTTTGGCTGCCCGGTGGCACAGAAGCCCCTCTACTGCCTCGGCGCGTACAGCAGGAATTCCGTCGCAAACATCGACCAATGCTCGACAAGCATTTTCCTCATACGAGACATAGGCACTTGCGGCTTCCAAGGGGGTCGGCAGTGGCGGCACGTGAGAATAGCGGGACATGGGGTGACTGCACCCAACAATGGAAATCGTGGCCGCTATCATCAGAGTCGTGCGCATTCGCAATCTATGCGGCGGTGAAGGGCGCACCTGCAACGAAAATCAGGCCATTCCCGACGCTGCCCCTCGACCCACGTTCCATTGGCCACTACCAGTCGGAAAAGCAGCGCGCCTAGCTACCGCGCTGCCCTAAGCGCCAGACAAGCAACCGGATGAACGGCTCAGGGTCATCAAGGCGGAATGCGACCCTGCTAAATGCAACACGCTTCTTCAGAAACGAACGACGCGGCAGCGAACGGTCCAACCGCAGCATGATGTTGGGCCAAGCCAACAGCGCTGCGTTCAGCGTCACGGTGTCGCGCACCTCCTCGCCGGTAAAACCGCTTTCGACGGCAACAATTGCTTCGAACGGAACCAGTTGGTCAATCAGGAAGCCAGCCCGGACACGGACTCCCTCCGGGGTCAGCAGCACCGGCCTGAACCGGAACGACTTGATGAGGCCGACCAGATAAACGAATCCTACATCGCTCAGGATGAACATGACGATCGAGGCGATGCGGCTCCAATGTCCGACCAGCAGATGGTAGACACCAATCTCGATCGCCGACAGGATCAGCAGCGTGGCGCATATCGGCGTCAGGTGCTTGTGACAAGCGAAGGCGCGTGCGCTCGTCGGCACGTCCGCTGGCCCTCCCCAGCGGAAACAGGCCATGTGGATCACGGTCAGTTCCGCTACAGCCAACCTCACAAGCGCAGGCGGGAATATTTCCGATACGGCAGAGAGCCACTGCTCCCTCCGATCGCTGGTCGGCCTGCTTAGCACTCGACCCGCTCGGGCCGTGGCCCCGGCAATATGGCTGAGAACGAAAACCACCATCATGAGCGCCAATATTGGCGTTTCGAAGAGCAAGCCACGCATCGACGAGGGTAATCCCAGCCATACGGTCAAGCTCGCTCCGGCTAGCACGCCCAAAACGGCGCGCCACTCCGGTTTTCCCGATGAACGGGCAACTAGCGCCAGCATGAGCGTGTCCGAGACAATCCAGAGAAAAAGCAGCAAGGCGACGAACGGATAGGATGCTGCCAGCGGTGTTCGTACCGCCATTCCGGCCAAGATTATGATGACGAAGGGTGCCGCCTTCGTAGCGATCTGCCGACCATAGAAGCCGTTGTTGGTCTGGGTTGTCATTAAAACCCCCTGTCCGCGTGCGTGAATGGCCGAGTGGTCAGTGCTATCGTTACTTCAACTCTGCTAACAGCCCCAAACGAGAAGTCGATGTGATAACGAAGATCAGGTCAATCTCGGAGCTTTGATCCTTAGATTGGTGCTGTGCGCCATCCACCATTGAATATGCGCCATCCTATTACGCCCGCTGCAACGCCCAGCAGGCCACCGACGAGGTAGGCGGTTGGCGCATCGTTCGGCACGAAGAAGCCACCGGCGACATAGCCGCCGATTACGGCCGTGCGCGTCACCGCGCCATAGATCGCGGCTACCTTTCCATGATCGGCGGGCGGGCATTCGGATTGAAGCAGGGTGCGGACAGCGACATTGTGGATGCTGTTCGCGCCGCCGCCCAGAATGAAGGCGACAGCGACGATCGCAAATCCAATCGGCGCGAGGCCGATCAGTAGCATTGTCACGCCCATGACGGTGGCAGTGCCGAACGCGGTCAGGCCGATCCTATGGCCAATGACCTTTTCGGCAAGCCCAGCGCCGATCAACATTCCGCCCGCCCATAGTGCCGTCAGCATTCCGAATGCGGTCGGCCCGCTCCCCAGTGTCACCATGACGAGGAACACGAAAGCAACGTCGGCAATGGCGGTCGCGAACACTTCGAGGCTGAGCGCGCCCGTCACCACCATCAAGCGTCGATTGCGAAGCAGCGGCAGATAGTCCGCGAACAGGGTTTGTTCCTCGTGATCGCCCCGTTGCGGCTTGCGGCGTAGACCGCTTCCCATCACGACGAGCGCCAGAAGGGCAAAACTGAAGGCATCGACCAAAAGCGTGTTGCGCGATCCGATCCATCCTACCAGCACGCCGCCAGCGACAGGACCAGCGAGCATTCCAAGGCTGCGGACCATTTCTAAAAGGGAGTTGGCGCGCGCGAGGGTCATACCCAACCCGCTTGCCAGCACTGGTATCAGCGCGAATGTCGCAGCGCTGCTGATCGTGAACAACACGCTCAACAGCGCGGCGCCTGCTAGCGTGAATGTAGGATAGTGGGCGATGAGCGAGATTATGCCCGCCTGCAACGCCGATGCCATGACCAGAATACGTGCCGCGTCCCGGCGGTCAATCAGGCGGCCCGCGTAGGGCGCGGCTATAAGGCCGGGCAGCAACTCCATGATAAGCAGCACAGGCACCGCATAGGCGGGCGCTTTCTCGGCGGTACGGAACATCAGCGCCAGCAGCGTGATTTCGTCGCCGATCGTCGAAACCGTCAAGGCGGCAAGAACTAACCATCCCCAGCCTTGCCGGAACTCAACGCCCACTCACTTGCCCTTCTACATTGGCCTGCTCTTTGCCGGATCGCTCTGCACAAACGGAACCACGGAGAAGCCGATAGCGGGTTACGTCAACGCACGCTGCAAATTCCTGCCAATCCGCAACCGACAATCAGGCCATAGGCGCCGCCGTCCATGTGGTTTGCGTCAGATCGGGAAGATCGCTGCCAGCAGCGTATCCATTGACTTGTCTTCACATCAAGGATCATCATCCAGTGATGGCTCGGTCGAAAAAATTTATGTGCCTGATGCTGGCGATGCTGTCCGCGCAAGTTCCGTCACCCTCAAGGTCGAACACTCCGCCACCAATTTATCCGCACGACTATGATGGGCCTTACATCGTGTGTCGTCCCGGCATCGCTGTGCCCGTAAAAGCCGGTGAAAGGCTGCACAATGTCGGTTCGACCGATATGCTGTATATTTCAGAAGGTGAGCTAGTAATAGATACCTTCACAGAAGACCCTGAGCGTGATGCTGATATCGTTCATTTCCGTGGAACATCAGATGTACCGGGCCTCGGCCTCGTCACGCGCTATGAATTGACGTCTAGAAATTCTGATTATCGTGCCATTGGCTACGTTTACGATACAGGGAAGCCATATTTCACAGGCCACTATCGAGTGCTGTTCCGCTCTCCGCAATTTACAGGTTCTGACTCAGATAAAGCCCTTTTGACACGCGCGGTAAGCGGGGAGGGAGCCATCGCAATGTGCCCGCGACGTGGTGACTAGGCACGCTTTCACGAAAATCAGGCGGTTTGCGACGCTCGCCATGCGTTTCGCTGTCAGGTTAAGGCGCTGCTCGCAATCCATGCCGAGAATATCGTTCTGCTTTTCTCCGACGTGGAAATGCCAAGGCGCGATGAACGGCTTTGCCCTTGCCCGTCACGCTGCCCAAGGATGAAAATGGATCGAGATCGTCATAGCCAGCAGTCTGGTGATGCCGTGCGATGGCGACATGCCCGAGAAGCCGACATTCATCCAGAAGCCATTCGATAACCAAATGCTCAGCGCCTGCCTGCGCGACACCCTCGCGGAAGGGAAAAAGCCCGAACCTCTAAAACGCTCCGTCTAGATTTTCGAAAGCTGCCAGCTTGCAGTTTGTGTAAACCGCACCAATTCGGAATGATCGCGTCCGGGCACTTCATCCCTCTGAGAGGCAGTCGTCCAAAAGGCGCACTACAGTGGCAAGCTGGTCGGCAAGCTGATCATAGAGGGTGTCCATGACATGACCCCAGCCACCCCTGGCGGCGGCAAGGTCGAGACCAAAGCGCTCCAATGCGCCGGCAATGAGCCCATCCATATCCTCCTTGCGATGACCGGCCACCTGCCGCAGATCGGACAAGGCGAAAAGCTTGTCGATGGGGCGCCCGACCGCCGTACCCGCGGCTTCGAAGCGCGAAACTATCTCCTCGGCCGAGTCCCACACCGATAGGCCCGCCTCATGCCCGATCTGACAGAAGCAGATTGTCCGATCGAGGAGCTTGAGTCCCCGCAGCTTGTCGATCTTGTCGGTCTGGGGGCCAAAGGCGCGCACGAAGAGCCGCAAGTAGCGCTCCGCCAGACATTCGACGACGAGCTTGTCGAGGTCGAGGCAGCGGGCAAGAAAGGCCGATCGCGTCATGTCGAGCGGAATGTGCCGGGCAACCGGTTCGACATGGAGCCCTTGCCACCAGCCATGATAGTCGAGCCAGGTTCGGTCAAGCTTGACGAATTCCTCACCGCTTACCTCGATCCCGAAACGTGCGGCCAGTGCGGACAGCCGCTCGCCGACATCGGCAATGCCGTGGGTCAGCGCCTTCGCCCGCGTGCCGACATTGGGAACCTTGCGTGCTTCTGCCGACAATTGTTCGGCGGTTGCTGCAACGGCGTAACCATGCCAATGCTGGACGACGCGGTGCGGCGTCCCACCGTAAAGCTTCCTGATCTCAAGTTGGATCAGATCTCGCCCGATCCGGCTGGCAGGCCCCACGTTCCACTGGTTCTGATAGCCGACCCCGCCGCTTTCAGGATGAACATGGAAGCCTGGCCGTCCCTCATAGGCGCCGAGCACTGTATCGCGGACGTAGATATAATCCCTTGGCCGAAATCGGTCTGCAATGCGCGACGTGACGGGCGTTGGATTGCCCGGCCAGACAAGCCCCTGCGTTTCAAGCGGATTGACCGAGATGGGGAAATCGCCAGGCCCCGCCACATGACGCGCGCCCCACACCTGCGCGCAATACCCCCCCTCGCGCCGACGTTGGACATCGATCTCGCGCGTCAGAAGATGTTCGTTCAGCTGCTGGCTTGTTCCCAGCGCCAACTCCGCCGCTTTGTCGGTAAGTCCATGGCGGATTTCGTAAAAGACCTGGACGAGTGCCATCTCGCGCAGCGAGAGGTAATCTTGCAGATAATCGCGCGATACGACGGCGCGCATGTCGTCATAACGCAGATCGGCATAGAGCGAGGGCTTATCGACCGAGGCGACATCGAACTCGGGTTCGGCGGGATTGTCCCAACGCGTGGCCCCATCGACATGGACGCGCGGCATCAATCCATAGGTCATGGCAAACCGCGGATCGAGGACCATGGCTGTCTGGTTATTGCTGGTCCACCCCAGGATCAGCGGTTCATAGTCCTCCCGCACCGAAGGCGCACCATCTTTGCCCTCCAGATAGGTCCCGATCCAGAATCGTGGATTAAGGCTCTGCGGGCCGTTCAATAGGGGCGATGGCCGTCCGCTCGATTCCACCTCATGGCCAAAGGCCCGGAGCCGCCCTCCCAGCGCTTCAAGCTGAGCGACGGGGACCAGCGCAGACCACATGAAACGGACACCCGGCACAGATGGGTCGTCGAAACCACGTATCTCGGCGACGACCACATCGGATGCAGCCCAGGGGCATTCCTCAGGGATGTGGGCGAGAAGGTCCGGCCACCAGTTTTCGTACATATAGTCCCGTCTTTTATCACGCAGTGCGCGCGTGCCCGCTTCGTCGAAGGGCTTCCTCAGGGTACGCCGTCGCGCCATCAGGTTTGCGCTCAGTAATCAAGTTCGAGCCCGTTCTGATGCCGGAAAACGCCGTTGGCAATGATCTATCGTAACGCCCCCTGAGGCGCAGTTTCTCAATGAATTGAGGCCCCAAGGGACCATCGGCTCAATGCCAATCAGGTGCATATAGTCGAATTCAAGGCATCACCTTTTCCAGTTCCGCCATGCCCTTCCTTACATTCTGGGCTTGCGCGGCAGACATTCCGATATGCCGGGCCATCTGGGTCACGGCCGCCTCAACCTGCGGCCCTTTGGTGAACGCGAAGGCCGAAGTCGATCGGTAGAATTCGGGTATCTGGGATTCGAGAATCGCAGCGAGCGATTTCGCGCCTGCGGCCGCTCTTGCCTCGACAAGGATGGCGGCAAGAATCCAGCGCGACAAGATCACGAGCGTGAGGATCGGTATGGGGACGTTCTCCAGTTCGCGGTCGAGGGGAATGCGGGCCATGAGTCCGTCGGTGAACCTGCGCCCCCAGATCAAGCTGATGAGACGGGCGCCACGCATGAGAAAGCCTTCGTCCTGCCTTCGGGTCCCAATGGCCGAGAAGGGCATCAGTACCCCGACCTCAGTTTCATCGACAGAATATCTGTGTGAGCAGCCGTGGAGCATGAGGTAGATCATAAAAAGGGCGCGCGTTACGAAGTCGAGATCGAGCTCTTGTCGGGATTTCGCGACCGTCCCGATATAGTCCTCGAATCGCTCGATCGCCCGCTCCAATGTCCTTTGGTTGCGCTCGAACGCTTCGCGGGGAACGGGCTGGGCAACAAGTCGTCTTTCCCTGACTCCGTTTGCCGGAGGAGCGTCCGCGGCATCTCCATCCTGGTCGTCGTCCGCCTCATCGCCCTCCTCATCGCTCCCCTCATCGTCCTGGTCCTCGCCGGTTTTTAGGGCGGCGGCCGACGCGGAGCTGTCGTGGTCGATCGTCTCGCTGTCCTCGAGCTGGACGATACCGCGCAGCACGATCTGCAGAAGGAGTTGGAGGGCCGGATTGTTCGCGTGCGAGAGTCCCCCTGCCATCAGATCGGCCTTGAGCCCCAGTGCCTCGCGAAATTCCTCGGGCGTGTCGAAATCCTCGCCAGCCACTGCGGCAACCGACGCGCCCCGTCGATCCGCGCGTAGCGCGGACCGTCTGATCGGATTGGCATCCCCAAAAAGCAAGTGGACGTCGCGGGCCAGGTCGATCAGGTCGCTTTCACCGTTCAGCACTGCGTCGAGCTTACGCTTTATTCCGCTTGCGAGCGGGCTCGGCGCCGCCGCCATCAGCCTGTTCGGCTCGTATACGATTACCGGGCGACTAATCCTGCCGTCGCACAGCGCTACTCTCGCGACGATCGTGGAACCGCTGCGCGCCCCTCCCAGTCGCGCGTGAGGCCTTACGTCGCCTCCGGCAATCAACGGATGGCGATCATCATCGATTAGCAGATCAGCCCCTGTGGGGTTGATGCCCGACGGGACGCTCCAGTAGAGCCTGTCGTCCTTGCGCTCAATCCGGCCGGGATTGAATCGCGGCGGCGCTGCGGATGGCTCGGGCTTCTCGGGGGCCGAGATGTCCTTGGGGCGAAGGATCTCCGAAAAGTCGAGCCACAGGGTCTTTTCAACCGTGCCTCGTGGGAGGCGCCGGAAGATCGCCGCCTCATGGTTGAGTCCGGGCATGCCAGAGCCGCCCAGGGCTCCGGCGGTGCAGTTCGTGCTACCAAAGAGCAGGAAGTCATATTTGCGCGTCTGCGCGACCAGAAGCTTGGCGTGCAGGAAGCGATGATTTCCGCTCGCGCCATGTGGATGGAAAGTCGGCTTCAGTTTCGAGCCGAGCGCCTGGATCGGGAATGTCGATTGCCGCGCCCCGGCAACATCGGACAGGGTCATGAATATGTGCAGAGGTGGTTTGCCCAGTTCAGCGTGCACCCGCCGCAGAGCCTTGAGGTCTGAATCCCAGTAGGGTGAAATCACTACAAGGCGTTCCACCTTGCCTTCGACGTTCGCGAGAAAGCGGTCGCCGATCGGTTCGTTTGCGTCCGGAGCGGACAGCATCAGATCGACGAGGCTTCCGTCGGCGAACACCTCTGCCCCCTCCCCCCGGTCGGTACATGCCAGCCAAGGTGCCTGAGAGTTCAGGAGATCGAACTTATAGGAGAGGTCGGGATTCCCTGTCGCAGAAACCTGCGCGATCAGCCAGTCATGGGCTCTGGCTATAAGCCTGCGGTGGACGGCGCTGTCCGGGGTTTCCGCTGATTGGGACCAATCGAGGCTTGAAACGAGTTCCCGGTTGCTGCCCCAACCCGCGGAGGTCGCGTTCGCCGAACCAAGGGTAAAGCTTGCCTTTGCCTTGCCGTAGCGGATCATCATCTTGGGATGGAAGCAGCCGGTCCCTTCGATCGGCTCGATCAGGTACTTCCGGCCAGCATGGCTGAACGCCTCCGGCAATTGCTCAAGTGCCTGCGAGAGCATCGCAGCGTCCGCAATCAGCAGGTTGTTCTGGCACCCGACCGCCCGGAGCCGGTACTGGACGTTGGCGTCGTAGAAAGCTGGGTCTACGCTGAAAGTAGTTGTAATCGAGCTGTGGAAGCCGGGTCTCTTGAGGTCGTCAAACAGGTTGAACGGCATCGAGCAGCGCCTTTCCTGCCTCGGCTACATCGCCCTCATCATCGAGCAGAGCGCCGTCATATGCGAACGTCAGAAGATTGACGATGCGGGGGTTGGTGAAAGTATATTCGGCCGGTTCGCCGTCGACGAGTCCGCTTTCATCGACGATAAAGCGATAGGTGTAGGTTCCTGCCGCAAGCTTCTGTCCAGCGATCAGCAGGTGGTTCCCGATGACGAACTTGCGCACCAGACCCGCGAGCCCCTCCATTGCAGGTCTATCGGCCATCTTGTCGAGATAGCGGAAGATGCCTTCCGCCGATCTATCGGCGACGGTGGCTTCAGCCAGTATCCCGTTGATCGCAGCATCATCGCTCCAGCGCCTCCACAACGACAGCAGGAGATCGATGGCTTTGCGCACCTGTTTGCTGCCGGGCTCACTTGTCCCGCCCGCGATGTCCGCGAGTTCAGATCCGGCCTTATGCTCGAGGGCCAGGCTGCCGAGATCCCGTGCTTCGGCGACTCTGGCGAGGGTGGATGCCGCGTCGCCGCGGCGAAGCGCGAGGGTGGCTATGGCGCGAGACAGTTCATCCGCGGTCGCGCCCGACGTCTCGTTGATGCGGTGGGTCAACGCGTTGAGCACAAGCTCGAGTGAGATGTGGCAGAGCTCGTTCACGAAATAGGCGCGCCAATGGGTCAGGTTCTGCGCTAGAAACTGGTTGGTGACGGTTCCGATGTTGTCTTGGACGTAAAGCTCGCGGCGAAGGTCGTTACCATCCTGACGACCGATGCGACTAATGATGTTGAGGACGTTCCATAGCGTCGCCCGACGTGCTGGCGCAGTATCATCGTCTGCCCTCTCGCCGCGCAGGTAACGCAGCAGCAGTTGCGTCTCCCCCGACTGCACATCAAGATAGGCCGGATGTGCCTCGTCCGATATGGCGACGCAGTCTGCATGGTCGATCCTGCCGGTCCTGATTGCCTTGAGGATTTTCTTGCAGGCTGTCGGACATGCTTCGGCGAAGGCTTCGGCAAGATCGAGGCCATGATCGGGCGACACTGCCTGGACGCGGATGTTGGTTTTCAGGAGCATGCCCATCTGCAGCATGCTGGCCACATAGAACTGCCCGAAATTGCCCCTCACCGCCTTAAGATACTGGTTTTCTTCCCCTGGGCCGTCCGTCCAGGGCGTGAAATCGAAGGCTTTGCCGATCCCGATGTTTTTACCTGCCCAAGCTGAACCGGCCATACCGTTGGCCTCGTCGCTGTCTCCGATCTGACATGCAAGCGCATATATCGCCTCCGCGCGGCGCACGAAGATGCGCCACTTTTTTTCGTCGAGGCTGTGCTGCGTCAGCTCGAACTGCCTGACTACCCAGCAATAGAATGAGAAGTAGCGCAGCCGGTTGGTAACGTTGGTCAGTCCGGGAAGGAGGTCGGTGTATAACCGAACCGATGCCGCCTGCAGTCCGAGCGGATCTCTTCCCGACGAAAATGAGCCGGGCTTGTTCCAGTCGGGAAGGACTTCGATGCCCCTGGTTTCATTCGGCATCTATAGCCCTCTAACGAAATTTTTCGAGTGTCGGACCTATCTCCCTCTTTAGTCTTGCAGAAGAGTTAGCGCGCCGAGGTTCGTCAAAAATCTATTCGAAAAATGGCGCCCTTTTCCTCCTTCAATCGCAGCCTGCTCAAAGGCCAGCCCAGCAAGGATGCCCCCAGTTTGGGAAGAAGATTATCCGCTTCAATTTGTTCTATCGACCGTAATATTCGGACAAGGGCATACGGACATAACCCGGCGGCGGGCCGGCGCCCTGCGCAATCAGCGCAGGCTTTTCGACGCCGAGGGCGACCGCAGGCCTGGCTCTTGCCCAGTCGATCTCGAAAGCCTTGAGAAAATAGGCAGCGATCTCAGCATCGTCGAACAACAGGCTTGCGTCGCGATTGGTCGATACCGCCTGGTCGCTCCAGTTCTGGCTGCCGACAAGTACTCGCTGCCCGTCAGCTATGATCCCCTTTGTATGAGTGTTGGTGATGATGCGGACGCACCGCGCTACGTCGAGACCGCGACGACGAAGCTCGGTAATATCATCATCGACATCGCCGGCCCGAAGGATGATCCGAAGGTCCGCAATCTCCTTCGATTTCGCGATCAGCGCCTCGACCAGTTCATCGAGATTCCCGGCCATGTCCTTGCGGATCTTGATATACTGATTCTGGAAGACGAGCTGCCGCCTGGCCGAATGGATCAAAGAGAGCACCGCGTCGGTATAGATCCGGCCGCGCCGATCTGGCGTCAGAACCGGCTGGACCTTAACGCTTCGTCCGGTAACACGCAGCGGCTGGAGCCGTTCGACGGGCGCTTCCAGAAAGATTTCCTCGGGCACGTCGACCATGATTTCGGCTGGAGCGATCGCCTCCTCTCCGCCGCCAAGCTCTCCACATTGATCGAAGTCCGCATTGATATGGGCTTCAAACATGTCGGCCAGCTTGCGGTTCTCAAGCACGATATGCCATTCACGGTTGCCGCGCGCGCCGCCATCGACAGGCTTTGGCTGGCTGCTCCTGGTCCAGTTGCCGCTGGATAGCCAGACCCACTGGCTGTCGGCTACGCTGACCTTGATATGGTAGGCTCTGGTGACCAGCTTGCCGTTGCCGACAGGCACATAAACATTCGTGAAGGCGAAGTCGTCACGCCATTTCTCGAAGGTGGTATCTCGACGAAATTCACCGTCCTTGGGCCCGCCATCGCCACTATCGCGGGTCGCGGGATCGAGTACGATCTTCATCGTCAGACCGCCTGCGTCAAGGCGCTCCTTTACGGCTTCCATTACATGGGCCGCGAAGAACTGGTACATCGAACTGGTGAGCGTCGTTTGGACCTTGCCCAGAAACTCCTGGAGCATGGGAAAGCTCTCTTCCGGTCCGACATGGGCGATGACGGTCATTTCCTCTTCCACCGGATCGAAGAGAAATGGGGCCTTCGCGCGGCGCGCGTCGTCATAGGCAATCGTACCGGGCACCTCCAGCTGATCCACCGTCAAACCCAGTTGTTCATCGATCGTCGCATAACGAACATCGACGGGATAGCCTGCGAATGCCGCTGGAGCGGACGCGCGAACGACCTCGAAGCGTTCCGGGCGAGCTGCCAGGACAAGGACATCCGTTCGTCCGTTGAAGCCCGGCTTCACCCTGACGACCCCATCCGGCAACGCTTGCGACAGCCGCGCAATTGCCTCGTCCAGAGATAGCGCTTCCACGGTCTGCGCTGCGGAGCCAGTATCCGGGACGCCAAGCGATACCGTAATTTGCAAAGGTATGCTGATCGTCACCGCGCCCCCATCTGGAACGTGCACTGCTGCGGGTGCCTGGACGGCTACTGCCGCGGGCGTGGACGGGACTCCGGCGGTTGTCGGCCTTTCGGGCGTCGCAACGTTGCGCCACCACTGCTCCCAGGGTCCGTCACTTCGATGCCCACCGCCCCGGATGTTGACCCCGGCATCGATAATCCGCCCGTCACGTGCGAGATCAACGGCGGGGACCGCAAAGTTCGAATCCTTGTATATTCCGGCAAAGTGCAGGCCGACGACATCGCCCGTTTCCGCCGAGAGGACGAGCGAACCCGAATTTCCGCCTAGCGTGGAGCTGTCATGGCAGCCCGCGCTCATCATCTTGCCGAAGCTGTCCACGTTCCTCCGCCCGGCGAGAAGACCGGGCTGGAAGCGCTTGATGTTATAGACGCCGCGGAAAACCTTATCCTGTACATCGGCCCGGTTGCGCGGATCAAATGCGGGATAGCCGACGACCGCGATGCGGCGGGGTCGCGCCGCATCCAGCTCGACCGGTTCCAGCCAGAGGGGGGCATGTCCTTCAAGCCCCTCGATCTCCACAAGCGCCATGTCGAAATATGGATGGATCATGCGGATCTTGCGAAACGCGAACGGCGTTCCCGCCTGATTGTCCAGCTCACGAAGAAAGTCCACGGCCGGATCTATGCCCGAAATGAACTGGAGGCCATCGACGCCGAGCCCGCTCGCGAACAACTGGGCGACATGTCGATTGGTCATCAGCAGGCCCTCGCCCACAACGAAGCCGGTACCGCCGTAAGGAACGCCGGGATTTCCCGGCAGTTCGATACGCCCTACTGATGGTATAGCCTGGACGAAATTGGCATGTGCCGGTGTATCAGCACCATAGTCGCGCCAGGCCGGATGGTCGATCGTGAAGTCCCCCCCGATGATGTCGATTGCGGGTCTCAGATCCGGCAGGATAATGGCCTCGGCGATAAAGCCTTCTCGCTCATCAAGCGGTTCGTCGGCCACTGCCTTGCGGGCAACGTTCGTGATTTCGTCTGCGGAAATGTCGGATGGTACATCATGAGGTTCGTATCGGCCGGCAACATGATACGCAGCTTCGGCAAGCGTAGCGGTCGATTCCGCCATCACCCCCGGAGTCCCGTCGACATTCTGAACCCTGCCAAGAAGCTGCCGCAAATGCGCGCCGATCGAGGGAGACTTTGCATTGGTCATGTCTTCGCCTTCCCTCATTACAGTTGCACATCGCCAGCATCGACCAGCGCACGCAGCATGACTGCCGCTCCGCACTGCTTCGATGTGGCGTTGGGATCGAATTTATGGTCCGCCACGAATTTGCCCTTCGTCCACTGGTCCGAAAAGCTCCACAGATAGGGTGAATTGATACCGAGCGCGTGATACCCATATCCATTAAAGCCCTCGAACCGATAAAGGACGCGCGCCAGGGTCCAGTCGGCCTGATGCAGAAAGCCTTCCTGCTCCAATGCATCTAGCGCGCTGCTGCTCCAGTCGCTTGGCGGGTTCCAGACTTTGGGACGTCCTTTGGGCACCTGAACCGTGCGGCTGCCCAAGGGATCGCCGTTATGAAGGTGACCCGTGAAGCTGAAGCTCGCTTCCATGCCATGCACAATGGCAATGAACCACCAGGGCACGCCGCTCTTTGCCGCGACCGCTTCATATTGCGCGCGCCCCTTGCGTATCTTCGCGACATACCAGGCGACGGTGCCTTTCCATTTATCGAGAACCTTCGCCTGGGCGAACAGCTTCTCATAGCCCTTCTTCAACGTCTCGAAACTGACCGCCGCCTCGGCGCCGACGCCCTCAAGCTCGGCTGGCGCCCAGACTGCATGATGATTGGCCTGAAGCTGCGTGATTGCATCTTGCAAAGTGTCGATCTGCGGCAGCGCCGGCGCATGTGTGATGATATTGGCCCCGAGCGCGGCCAGGGCCTGCAGGATGTCGGCGTCGGTATCAACGACCTCATCGACACCGAGGCTTTCTTCCATGCGCTGGATCGTCCAGGGTGCCTCGTCGTCATATAGCGCCTTGTCGGGCTTCACCGAGAGATGGAAATGATGATCATGCGGGTTTTTCCCGGTGTAGGATCGCCACGTCCAGGGCGCGACGCCCCCAATCACTGACGCATTGGCAATTCGACGGTTCCAGATGAGATATTTGATGCGTTTGTCGCGGCTCGCGCGAAGGGCCTCGACGATCCGGCCGGCATCACAGCCACTGGCAGGATCATGGGTGATGTCGATCGCCGTTACGACCCCTTTGGCGCCGTCGCTCACCCAGGGATTGTGGTCCGATGCGCGCGACTGGTGGGCTGCGTCTCCAACGATGCCGTCGCTCTTGGTCTTGCGATCAGGGTAGACCGCATCGATCCGTGCACGCAAGGCGAGGAGGGATTTTGCCGGCCGTGAGGGGCGCACCGCCTCCGCAGTAACCCCGGACTCCGGAGCATCGGGCTCGCGATGCTCACAAGGATCGGTATGACCGTCCTCGTCGTCGACGACAGGTTCATCATATTCAGGCTCGGTCATGATGTGTCTGCCCTTCTTCTCCCGCCTATGCGGATAGAGATGATTCGTTTCTCCAGTCGCTGCCGCCGCCCAAGGCTTCGTCCCATGCGAGGTAGGAACTCGCGACACGTGCGACGCTGGCGCCAGTGACATCGCTGGACGCCAGCGTCTCGGCCAGATCGGCGCACAGTCCGGGCAGAAGACGAGAGCGGTCGGCATAGCTGATGAAGGCGCTGAGCCAGGCGCGCGGATTAGCGCGTAGCCTTTCGTGGAAAGTCTCGGGTTCGAGTTCGGCGGGGCGAATGGTCATCCCTATCGTCGCCCTTTCAAGAATGGGACGGAGCCTCTCCGTCCCCCCTTCGGCGATCACGCGCGCCATCCCTTCGCGCAAGGGACGAAGAAACTCAGCCGTCATGCCGCGAAGCAGCAGCGTCCCCGCCGATATATCGCGGCCGTTCCAGTCGATCTCGATCGCCTCGCGCAGCTTCATAAACTGCTGGCTCACCATCGCGATCGGCTGACCATGCAAGTCGTCTATCTGGCGCTGCACCCAACTGAGGGCATCGACCGACGCGACGGCACGCGTGCGGCGAACCCGCGCCAGCCAGTCCCGCTGCGTCACGGCGAACTGACCGATCGCGAGTTCCGCGTTCAAGGGCTGTCGCCGGACCAGGTAAATCCGCCCCTCGCCTTCATTCCCCCTAACTCCGCCCATCATACGAGGAGACATGAGCCTCTCGTCACAGAAGGCCTCGGCAACCGCCAGCAGTGGCGGCAAGGTCGCGAGCCCCGGCCCCGTGAGATAATTGCAAACGGTCTGAAGCAGATCGATATGCGTCCGTTCCAGCTTGCCGGTGTCGCGCTGGAGGGCGAAGCGCGTGATCCAGTAGATGCGTTCGATATTGGCGTTGACCGAGCGTGGCGAAAGCTTGCTCGAGAGGTCCTCGACGACCGCCGATATGGCGATATCCTCACAATCCCACTCGCCAAGATCGGCCACCGCCTGAATCACGAAAGTCGGCGGCGCGCCTGGCTCACGCGTCGGCCGCTCGCGATACATGGCCAGCGCTTCAGCCGCACGGTCATCGCCGACCAGCAGTTCTCCCTGCCCCGGCTTGCCTTCGCGCCCTTCGAGATGAAAGCGCCAGTCGCGATCGTCCAACCGCCTATCGCTCGGTATGGCCTCAAACTGCGAGGAGATCGCCTCCGCCTTCGCACCGCCAGTTGCGTCCCCCCTTCCAACGGCAATGACGGGCGGCGCTCGCCCGAAGCGTTCGCGCACGGCGCTGAACTGGCGCGAGAGCAGCAGGGCATCGATCTCGGAGGCGACCTCCTCTTCCAAGGCTTCGGAAAACTGGTCGAGCAGTCCGCGCAAAATCTTCAAGCTCTTGTCGCCGCGCGGGAGTTTTGCAGGGCCCCCAAGTGCCCTTTGATGATAATAGGTGAGCGCCCGATCCAGCGGATCGCGCCGACGCTCATGATAGGTGAGGAGCGCCTTGTGTGCCCGGTTATGCAGCTTGCGATCGTCATCAACCGCCTGGACCAAAGTCATTACAAAACGCCGAAGGTCACGATTGAACGTGAACCGCTTTCCATCCAGCGAGGCCCGGCCAAGCCACGCCGTCCGCTCGATACCTGCAAATACCCTGCGCGGTTTGCGCCTTCCCGTTGCTTGGAGAGCTGCCCCGTCCCCCCCTTTCACCTGATCATCGACCAATGGGATGATCACCGTTCCCAGCATGGCCGATGTAAGGATCGGACTGGCCATCGCGGCGATTACATAAGGACGGACCATAGGGTCGGACACATGTGCGATCACGCGCCGCAACAGGTAGATGCGCGCGCTATGTGAATCGACCTGCGCTTGGCCGTGAACTGCATGAATATCCTGGACGAGCCGGGCGTCACCATCCCGCAGCGCATCGGCGGTGATGCGCAAAAGAAGGGGATTGCCTGGGACTGCGTCGGCCGCCGCCTGGCGCAACTTCTCGTCGTCGACACCGCAATTGGCAAGCAGTTCGGCCGCTTCGGAAGGGACAAGCTCGGGAAGGAAGATCGGTGGATCGAACTGGGCACCCATGCGCTCTAGTCGGGCAAAGAGGGACAATTCTCCAACCGGCAGGCTGTCTCCTCCGGGCGGTGGATCGCGCCCCGCGATGATCAGCCTGATATCGTGGGCTTGAGCTTCGGTGGCGAGAAAATTCAGCCAGTCGGCAATCCCGGCAGCGGCCCGGCTATCGCCTTCCATCACCAATTCCGCTGTATCGAGCACCAGCACCAAGGGGCCATGCAAGCTATCGGGCGACAGCAGGCCGAATAGAATCGAGCCCTGGTCGGACACGCTTTCCGAGATCTGACGCTGTCCGCCAAGCGAGCGTCGCCTACGTTGCCCGGACGACCATCCGGCAAGCGGGGTCCAACCGGCATAATCCGGCAACCGCAGCGCCGACGCTGCGCCGCGCAATTGCGGTAGAAAATCGGAAACCCGGGCACGTATCTGCGAGAGGTTACTTGCCAGTTGTTCGAACAGCGCCAGGTTGAGCGTGATCATGCGCGAGGGGTCGATGCCTGGTTCGTCGAAATCGATCCGCGCGATCGCGGCGCCGCCGGCCCTCTCTTGGAGCTTGCGTTGCAGATAGGCGAGCAAGGTGGTCTTGCCCCCGCCCCCCGCCGCCTGGACATAGATGGCTCGAAGTCGCGCGTCCTCGCCGGGCAGGACGAACCGTTCGAGAATGGCAAGGGCATCCCTATGGGCTTTGCCTACCAACTGCTGTGCCGTCATGCGTTCAAGATCGGCGGCAAGGACCTTGCCGGCGAGAGCCGCCCCAATCTCGTCCTTGTCGAAAGGCAGTCGCCAGCGATCCCCAAGCCAGTCCCGAACATTGGCAAGTGCCCGCAGTGCCTTATCCGACAAGGCGGCAAGATCGACGGGCTTGTCGTCCAACGCCAGGCGAAACGCGCTCAGGATCACATCTTGCCCATCGGAACCAAGATGCGGAGCCAGGGCACGGACGACTTCATCTCCGAACGCCGTTGCAATCGCTTGGCGTCGAGGTTCGACTTGCATGAACCACTGTCCCGACCGCGTCGCTGCGGTGGTCTCGACCTCTCCCGCAAGCGCAGCGAGCATGTCGCCGCCACCACCTCCCGCCAGATTGCGCACAAGGTTGGTCGGTGTCACCCATCCCCGGACGGCAAGGCAAAGCCGTGCGAAGGGAAGATCATCGCCGTAATGCCGGGTAGTTGGACCTGCAGCTTCCCGGGGCGCCGCGAACACGGCCTGGAGATTGACGTTCGCGGACGCTTTCATCTTCATGCCCATAGTCCCGCCTCCAGTGTCATGGCGGCCAGCGCGAAAAAGCTCGTTCGCAGCGCAGCATTGCCAGGAGGTGCATAGGGATAAGGTCCCAGGATCGGCGCAAGGCGCTGGCGAAGGTCCGACGTTCTGAGCTTTACACCACGCGCGTCGGCTAACGCACCCACATAGGCCTCAAATTCGTCAGGCGTTACATGCGTGAGCCAGATCGGTACGGCCCGTATGTCTTCTGTCGCAGGATTGTCGAGCAACAGATCGTGAAGCACAGTCTGTTCGTCCGGCGTAAGGCCGATCAGCACCAGCCTCACGGCTTCCTCGGCAAGCAGGCGCGTGATGAATTCCTGCCAACTGGAGCCTATCAGGCGGTCTGGTCCTCCATCCGGACCGAAGTCGATGACGAGCGTGCGCGGCCCCGTGCTATATTGCCCGCCTCCACGCAGTTGTGCGATCAGATCGTTCGCATCGTTATAGCGAAAATTGGCGGCGCCGGTACGGCTGGGTGAGGGAGTTGCGTCACTCCCTGCGGGAACGGCTTCACGCGGCGAAAAGGCCGCGACCTGGGTCGGACTGATCTCGATATAGTCGAGGCCCGACGGATCGAGCCGCGCTTTGAGGATCTGCTTGCAGAAGCTGGCGCCCGCGCCGCGCTCCCCGCTCACGAAGCACAGCCGCTCGCGCGGCATTGCGCGGCGAATCCACTCTTCGAAGCGATCGCGCGTAAACCAGGGATGGAAAGCAGGAAGCCCCGCGGACAGCGACGGATCGGCAGCGCCCAGCACCGCGCGGACGGCAGCTTCCCAGTTTGCCGAGAACGCCGGATCGGCAAGCCGCTGGCCGACACGATAGAGCTCACCGACCAGTTCGGCATCCTCGAACTCGACACCTTGCACAACGATCCGCGATAGCATCGGATCGCGGCCGGCGGCACTTTTCTGATGTTCCCGAATGGCGGCTATGCTGATGCCACGGTTGAAAGGCCTGTTCTCGCCTTCGACCGGTAAAGTGACGCTCCCCTCATGGATACCGGCCAGTTTCCCGAGGTCGTTTATGCAACATGCCCCCGACATGCCTTGAACGGCGTTCGCCTTATGGAGCCAGCGCCCTCCGCCCGCATTGGCATTGACCACCACGTCGATGTCGACGACGCCCGCCTTGCCGCCGGGATACCCTGTCGTCCAACATCTGCGTTCAGCATCTACGCCAGCCGGCGGGTCTACGGCGACCGGTTTGATATGCTCGACACGCTGCGCCAGTCTGATGAGGGCATAGTCGAGCGTGGGTTCGGGCGGTGAAGCAAGGCTGAGATTGAGCAGGTTCGGCCATCGTCCCCAGGGCTTCGATGACGCTACCAGAGCATCCTTCACTGCCGCGCGCACCTGGACGCGATCAGGCGTTGCTGCGCCGTCGCGGGGACTGAAACTGAAGATCAGGTCGTCGAAAATCCGATTGGACCATGTTCGCGCGTCGTCGTTTCCCTCACAGTCGAGAACGACATGTGCGGCGGTGAGCACCATGTCCGGGCGCACCAGGAAAGCGGTTCCCCGGGGACCTTGTGGCCCCATGACCATTGCGCATGCGCTATAGGCGTCATAGACGGCCAGCAACGACCTGGGATCAAGAAAGCCCGTAGCGTGGTTGATGATCGCCTGCATGATGCCGCCGCCGCTCGTCAGCGGCAGCATGGCGGCGACGTCCGCAGCGGGGCGCCCGTTGTCCACTTCCCATTTCCCGACGACATCGGCGAGCCGGTCGAGGAAGCCGATCGCACTCGCCTCCAGACAGGCGAAGCGGATCGGGTCCGCCCCACCGCCCGCGACCAGTTCCTCCCAGGACCGAGCGCTGCCACGCGGATAGGTGGATTTGTAGCAAATCTTGAAAACGTCGGGCGGCAGCGTCGTCCATCCCGCGAGATAGACGGCCGGATCGAAAGGCTGGTCGTCCCCGTCAGCCAAAGGGCACCCCCAGCGGCTCCAGAGCCGCCTGCGCTCTGGCGAAAGACAAGGCGTAATTGGACTCCACGGTCTCGCCGCCAAAATGCAGGGCAAAGCCTGGGGCGCCGTCATCGAGCCAAGCCACCACCAATGCGCCCGACGCGCCGCCGAACGTCGTCGCATCATGACTGATCGCCCGCTTGCCTGTGTCCAGCGGATGGGTGCCAAGCCCGTGACGGAAACGGCCCGGCGCCAACCGCTTTACCCCGAACCGCCTGCCGAACAGCTCTGCGATCACAAAATTCCAGTCGACCTTGTCGCCTTTGTTCTTGGCCGGCTCGCCTGGAAAACCGATGAGCGCCATCGAGGAGATTTCGCCTGTCGCATATTGCGCGCTCGGGCTGAGCGGCCTGACCGCATCGGGCAAGGTTACCCCATCATCGAGCGGCTCAAGCCGGCAAACGGCGGCGTCGATCCCGCCAAAGACCGCGCCCGCGCCCTCAGGCAGGCGAACCTCCGCGATCCTGAAACGCCGCGTGTCGAGAACGCCCGACTCCGCGGCGAAATCGATCTCGAAATCACCCTCGACGACGAGACGTCCGCCATCGTCGTGCATGGCGATGCCGTGCAAGGTGCGCGCCTGCTCGATGACATGGAAGTTGGTGATAACCAACCGCTCGGCTCGATCGACCAGGGTGCCGCTTCCGATATAGTAACTGGCATTGCCACCGGCCGGCTGGATGCGCCCGACAGCCTTCGCCACTCTCTCGACCGCGTCGCGCGACGCGACGAGGGATCCTTCCCATTCCCCAACGAACGGGTCGTCCATAGCGACACGCCCACCCGACAGCAGGAAGCTCGGGCGGCTTCCGTCGGCGATGATGATCGCCTCCATCGCGCAGAGTTCGTCAGGTCCAAGCGAGAAATCGCGGGATTTGATCTTCTGCAATGCCGGTTCAGCATGTGCGAGCAACAGGTCCAGTGCCCGTTTGCGCGCCGGTTCGACGGCGGCGCACGGGCCGGTGCCCGGAGGCACCGCATCGCCGCCGCCCGATCCCCCGGACAATGCCTCCAACTGTGCCGTCACCCGATCGAGAATAACGTTGGAATCGGAGGGCACGCCCGCGCCCTCCGCCATCGACAGACATTCGGCCCGTGGGCCGTCGGTCGTCTCGCTCGCCGCGAGAATCCCTGCGAGAAGCTTTGCCCGTTGTTCGTGCATGCGAGCCTCCCCTCAAGCGGACAAGAGGAGATCACTGTCCGCGGCGAGCGGTGCTTCCCCCATACCCTCGGCAATCACCCCGCCGCCATCCACGAGCTTCATCAACCTGTAGACGCCTTTGTCAAAGATCAACCGAACGGCCTGGAAGGCGAATACCAGCGGGATTTTGCCCTCGAATTTGACAGTGGTGCTGCCTGTGCCGGCCGAAGAGACTTTAAGATTGCCGCCGACTGCGTTAGAGAGCACGGGCACGTCGATGCCGACCGCGTTCTTCTTCTCGTCGGTCGCCGCAGCGCTGAGTGTCGTCGCTTTCAATGTGCTGGTGACGACATAGACCTGGTCGGCGTCGAGCATCTGCGCTGCCGCCTTCGCATAAGGGCTGACCTTTGCGCCGGCGAGGAACTGATCTATAAGCGCGAGCTCGGCTGCATTCTCCAGGGTGCCACCATATTCCATCTCGATCTTGGCAGCTTTCGCGTAAAAAAGGCTGAGCCCGAGCGTCGATCCGCCCAGAGCTGAAATCAGACCGCCCAAGATATTGAGCCCCACGCCGATGTCTAGCGATGCGGTCTTCGTGATTGCGATATTGGGCCCTGGCCGGTCGGCGCTGATCGCTGGGATCGCGGGGCCATCGCTTGCGGGCACGAACACTGAGGTCAAATCACCGAGGCGTTTCAACCGCTTGTTGCTAGAGACAAGAAGCTGGGTCGGATGCAAATCGACCCGCGGAAGCTGCACGACATTATAACCAATGGACTTCAGCGCGCTCAGCGCCGGGTCCTTGCAGTTCGGCAATATTCCCATAAATACCTCCCAAGTGGACATGCTGGCATGTGATACCGGCCATGTGCTGATGCGACCCGGGAGACCCTGTTCTTCTATCTTGTCATCAATTCGATCGATCTACTATAGAATTCTCGTCTTCGACTTCCATCTCCCGTCCCAAGGGGTGAGCCGGACGGGCAGGCCTCCCGCCCGCCCGGCTCTGGGGGAAAGCAATCAATTGACGGTCGCGTTTTCCGGCACAGACGGGGATGCGGGATGCGAGATCTTCTCGGCGCCCATCCTCTGCAGCGTGTCGGCATCGACCAAGCGCGTGACGATGGGATGCAGACGTAGGCTCCCCTCCTTCACGACCTGCTTGAAATTGGCGATCACATTCGCCGTAGTTCGTTGATCGGGTGCCACGACATCGAGCAGCCAGTTGATGTCGCCGGAATTCCAGTCTTCGGCCTTGAGGCGCACTGGGAACGTCCCGGCCTGGATCTGTTCGCGGATGCGCCCATCAGCCTCTTTGCTAACGCTTGCCCAGATTGCGAGCCCCGCCATGTCTGCGAGCGGCCCGGTCTTCTCGCCACCCGGATAGGCGATCGCCACACGGTCGCGCATCATCGGCTCAAGCACGAGGTGCTGGAGGTCGGCAAGCGTCTGGTTGCGGTAGCGCGGCAACATCATAAGCGCCATGACGGCCTTACCGAAGCTCTCGCGGATATGCGTGCGCACGGCCGAAATCTTTGCCGCAATTTCCGGGTCGATGCCGGTCGATGGTGCCGACGCTTCTCCTGCTTCGAGCTGCGATTCGTTCAACTTCTTCGCCACTATAATCCCTCCTTCGATGCTTTCCCTGCCGCGCGGGCGATGTGCAAACATTGCAGAAATATGGATTTCTTGCCAATAATCGTCAAATAATCGCCGTCAATAACGATGCGCTATTAGATCAAACCGTGAATTTACGAGATACATTCAATTTGGATGTAGTTTTTTCTTAACATCTCTCATGATTATTTCTTATATGATCCAATGTTACATAAATATTTAAGGACACGAACCAGATTTCATAATGATTAATTAGGCATTGCTGCGTTTCGTCAAAGCAGATTTCTATTGCATACTTACAGGCTTGTGGCATCTAGGCAAGGGCGAAAGGGGTATGCGGGGGCATGATCACAGATATTGGAGGAACAGCAAGCTCGCGCGGACTCCGGCTCCTATGCCGTGGGGCGACAGCTTTCCGATACGGTCGCCCCTCAACGATTTTCAAGGCGCTTTTCCACGCTAACGATATGGTACCCCGCTATGTGGGCGACTCTGGTAGCGGGGCGGGGCAATCTGTCTCTGCCATCAATGTCAAGGGTTTCCGCAATGTTGCTGACCTCTTGGGCAGTGTCCGTGGAATTACTGAGACGGAACTGTTTGACCCGATTCCTTACGCCATCGCCATATGGCAATCGGTGATCTCCGACGAACTGATCTCCAATGCCGCCGCGACGTCCCGCTTTTCCAATTCGCTGGCGTGGGTCGTCGGCGGCGATCCGCTGACCATCGATCTTGATGGCGACGGCATCGAAACCATCAGCCTGGACAATAGCACCGCTTATTTCGATGTCGATGGCGACCTGTTCGCTGAACGCACCGGGTGGGTGAAGGACGGCGATGGGTTCCCCATCCTCGACGCTAACGGCAATGGCCGCGTCGATGGCATCGGCGAGATGTTCGGCAGCCGCGAAGGCAGTGGGTTCGCGGAACTGGCGCTGTATGACTGCAATGGCGACGGCGCCATCACGGCCGCAGACCTGATCTGGTCCAGCCTGCAGATGTGGCAAGACCGCGACCGCGATGCCATCACCGATGCGAGCGAGATCAAGAGCCTCGCCCAGCTCGGCGTCGTGTCGATCAATCTGTCCGCGACGGCTCTTGGGGTGATGACACCTCAGAATGCGCATCTCGTTTCCATCAGCACCTTCACGTTCGATACCGGCCGGACCAGCCGTGTTTTCGAGGCGCTGTTTACCGCCAACGATACGGACACCAAATTTGCAGGCGAAGCCGACTTTGCCCCCTGGCAATCTAATTCCACGCTCAATGCCAAGGGCTTCGGCTCCATCACCGACCTCGCCATCGCGGTTAACGACGACTTTTCCATGGAGTGTGCGGCATGAGTGCAAGTGAATTTCAGATGCCGCGCAAATTCACCTTTGATGAATTCTATGAGATGTTGAAGGAATATGTAAGCAATCCTCGCGCGCAAGAAGCACTTGCCGTTTACGATTCCGAATACGTGGCGGGTCGCGGCAATCTCCTGGACAATTCTCAATGCTCTGAGGTCGCTCACGAAGCATATGGAAACTTCAAAGCCATCGGCTGGTCGATTTTAGCTCGGCATGGATGGCCAACCTATGCCCAGATCATAAAATCCTCAGAACACGACGCCGAGCTGCGTCATAAGGTTGAATCTGCAGGCACGACTTTCATCAACGTTGCTCGGCGATTGATACGAAATGAGCCTGATGGATGGGGATGGCCTTTCCAAGATGAAGATTTCCACATTGGCGATCCCGACAGCGTCCTCAAATTATTGAGAATGTGGAGCGCAATCCATCCAAATAACTTGCCTTATGTATTAGTGGGAGACGAATAATGGCGGGCGAGTTTATTGTTCTCGATACTAATGCCATTCAGAACCTGTATGCGGGCGGAGGTGCTGCTGCATGGGATCAACTTCTGACCGGGGGCAAGAAAGTTGTTCTGTCGTCGGTCATTAATGCCGAAATGCGCGGAGCCCCCGCGGATATCGTAGAAGCATTCGATACTTGGAGATTATCGAAGGGCATTCCCTTGGTAAATTTCGAAATCGAAGGTATCAGGTTTCCGGATGATCACCCGCGCGTTGGACAATTGAGACCAGACGCAGGAGACAATGTTCTCCGTGCGCTCATGGATCATCAAAACAATCCCGTCGCAGCAGCCGCGCTCCAAAATGCGGGTATCGACACGAACGGAAGTTTACGACTCTTAACTGACGATGCAGATTTCCTGCGGAAAGTTTGGAACGAAACCGGCAGTTTCAGCAACGACGGCCTGAAAGCAAAGGGCCATGGGACTGAACCGTATCGTGGAACAGCCGAGTTCATGGCAGAGCGATACTCCGTCGGTGATATCGACAAGGCAGGCTTCAGAGCTTGGTTGGACGGCTTCAAAGCATCAGGTCGCGAGCTATCCGATGGTTTAAACGATGGAACGGGCGGCAAGCGGTTCAAGTTGCAGGCGCAATTTGACATGCTTCATGGCAATCCGGATATTCTGGACGGAGGAATCCTCGACGACCTTCGTGATCTACGTCGGCGCCTGTTGTTGGATTCAGCGGGATCTGTCTCGCCTTCTTTCGCCCTTAAAGGCGGAATCCTTGCGGGTGCTGGGTATGTTCTTGCCAAGTTTGGGATTATCGGGGACGTATTGGCGTTTTCGATGGTTGCATCGACTGCGGATGAGCTACGCAAGACAGGCGATGCCGAAAACATTAAGAAGGCAAACAAGCTCTGGGTATCCTATTTCTTCGAGACGGCGGGGGGACTCGCTGGCGCTGCAGTTGGGGGCTACGTCGCTGTAGCGACTTTGAAGGGCTTTGGCGGATTCTGGGGACCGCTGGTTGGCGCGGTGGCGGGGAGTGTTGCCGGATCGTATGCCGGATCGGAGCTCGGTGAATATATCTATGATCAGTATCCGGATATCTTCGACGAACTGATCAATGGCGTATATGATGGCTTTGACGTCAGCGTGGCTCTTGGTGACGGTATCGATATCGATGGTTATGCTACCCAGCTCTTCAAGAAACTCGGTTTCACGATTGACCCGAATGACACCAGCGACGGCGAAGATTGGGTACTCGGTACTAAGTGGGCAAACGCCGCAGGCGGCAACGGTGACGACTTCCTTGTCGGCTGGAAGCCCGAATACCTCGAAGCGGGAAAGACGTTCGACGAAAATGTGAAGGCTCAAGCAGCAGCCGCTTGGGCAGCATACGATGCTCTGGTGGCATTGGGCCAGGCCCCCGAACCACCAACGCTCGAACGTACTGCAGGGGTTGCCCAGACCAACCTACAGATGATCCTTAACGGCGGTGCTGGCAATGATTGGGTGATTTCGATCCTTGGCGAGGGCGCGATCACTGCGGGCGGTCTTGGCCGTGACTGGATTTTCAACACTTCGCGGAACGGCGAGATCTATGGCGACACGATAGACGGGCTCGACCCGGAAACGGGCCTCGCCGTCGAGGACAACGCCGCCAACTCTGACAATATCTGGTTCTTTGCCGACACAACGCTGATGGACGCGCAGCATCATGACGTGCTGAAATATTTCGGCATCCCCATGACCGGAGGCGACGCCAATGGCGGCCTCGCGGGCCTTGCGATCATGAACGGCTTGCTCGGTAGCGCAACCGGCATGGCCAACATCACGCGCTACATGACAGGGCAAGCGAGCGACTGGACCGGTGAGGTCTATGTCGATCACATCCAGCCATGGATTCTCTACACCTTCCAGCATGACGAGGATGGCAACCTCGACATGTATGTGACGAATGCATTCGAGCAGATCTTCCGTGGCATGATGGCCGCCACGGGCAATGAGGCGGGCTCGTCGGAAGGCATCCACAAAGGCTGGATGAAGATCGAGAATGTCGACGTCGTCGGTTCACGCCTCGGCGCGCTGCAAGGCGAGCTGGCTGGCCAGGGCGACCTCAATATGGTGTTCCGCGCGGTCAATCCGCTGCAGGCACTACTGCCCCTACTCAATCTCGTTCCCGGCGCCATTGGCGCGGCACTTTATTATTCGGTATTTGCAGACTCGCTCCTATCGACGGTGGCGGCGACCCAGCGTTTCACCAAGGCGCTCAAATGGGCCGACGGAATGGACCCGCTCATCATCGACCTCGACGGCGATGGCATCGAGACGACCAGTCTCAGCGACAGCAAAGCCTATTTCGATGTCGATGGCGACCTGTTTGCCGAACGTACCGGTTGGCTCAAGGGTGACGATGGTTTCCTTGTCCTCGATAGCAATGGTAACGCCCGTATCGACGGTATCGGCGAGATGTTCGGTAGCCGCGCAGGCGGTGGCTTTGCCGAATTGTCCCAATATGACAGCAATGGCGACGGCAAGATCACGGCTTCCGATCTGATCTGGTCGAGCCTCCAGGTCTGGCAAGACCGCAATCGCGACGGCGTAACCGATACTGGCGAGCTAAAGTCTCTTGATCAGCTCGGTATCATTTCGATCAACCTCTCTTCGACCGCTCTTGGCGTGACGACGCCGCAAAACGCCCATCTGGTTTCAAGCAGTACGGTCACATTCAACAACGGCCGGACCAGCAACATCTTCGAAGCGCTGTTCACCGCCAACGAAGTCGACACCAAATTTGCCGGTGAAGCCGGCCTCGCGCCCTGGCAGTCCAGCTCCGAGCTTAATGCGAAGGGCTTCGGCTCTATCACCGATCTCGCCGTAGCGGCCGCCAACGACGTAGGCTTTGCTGAACTGGCGCAGGATCGTGCCGCGGCGATGACCACGCCCAAGATGAAGGACCTTGTCGCCAAGGTCGGCGATGTCTTGGGCGATTGGGGCATGACGCTCGAAACCAGCCAGGAGCTGGTGGCCGTCAAGCTCGGCAGCGATGGCGCCTTCGTCGACCGTGCAGTCTATGCCGAGGATGCGACCGGTGGCTACTGGACGCTCGAATCTGGGAATCCGGTTCTCGACGCGCAAGGTGCGACGATCGCACGCCCGACGCTGGAACAAGTGCTCGACCAAGGCTCCGGCTGGAGGCTCGAGCAAGCCTGGTCACCTTCCTCGCGTGAGAGCGCCCTCGCCTTCCGCGACGAAGCACCATATCTCATGAGCCAGGTGAATGGCCGTGCGGTCATTCTCGACTATGGCATCAAGCAGACCGACGGAAGCTGGGCGCTCGCATCCAATCCGTCTGTCTCCTACGCTTCCATCGACGCTATCTTCGCCCTCCCCCACGCGATCGGGACCGAATGGCGCCGAGAGGACATCCAGTTCAATCCGCTCGCAAACCTTCCTGTCGAGAAGATCGGCGTCAATTTCATCAACGGCGTCGCCGTCGACTATACGGTCCAGATCACCGACAATGACGGCAGCTTCTATGTCTGGGCGCGCAATCTCGATCGGGCGCTTCAGCTTCAAGCCAAGTCGGGCAACGCGTTCGAATTCAACCTGCGTAACTACCAGATCGATTTCGAGACCCTCGATGAAGTCGGTTCGACCGACGACAGCGTCTATCGCGTGGAGCTGCTGACACCGCAGCAGTTCCATTTCGCGACCAGCCTCGGCGGCGTCGATTTCCGCCCCGAAATGCTGTCCGCCACTTACAATAATGTGACCGGTCAACTCAGCTACAGCGTGAACGGCGTCGAAGGCGCGGGGCGTTACGTCAATCAGGTGGACGCCAACGGCAACCCCGTCCTGGTAACCTATTCCGATGGGACGACCGCACCGGCGACCAGCTATCAGAGCGACGTCAAAACGATGATCGCCATGCTCCAGCCGGTGATGGAGCAATATGTCATCACGTCGCGTCGTCTGGCGGTGCGCCTCGCCCTGCAAGGGGGCCTCAAGCCCTTTGCCCAAGGTCTGTCCTATGATGCATCGCGCGATGTGTTCGTCACGACCACCGATCGCCAGATGGCGCCGATGTTCGAGGCCATCTTCGCGGCAGCACCAGCATCAAACGCAAATGACGCAGTTCTCGACTATCTGACCGACTGGAACGAGATCCTCTGGCAGATCTATCCGGACTTTGCGCCGGATGACACCGGCGGCGTCCTTGAGGCGAAGGTGGGCGTCGATCAGGCCTACATCATGCAGATGCTGATCCAGGCGTACGAGAATGTGGGCGTGGACCTTGATATCCGCGGCGTCGCCCATGCGCTCTCGGTCGATGAGACCCGCATCATCACCCACGCGAGCGGCGACACGCTCGTCGAAGGCACGAACGGCACCGACTATTTCTACATGACCACCGGCGACCAGACGCTGCGTGGCGGCATGAGCTCGGATTATTACTTCGTTGGCAAGAATAGCGGCGATGACGTCATCTTCGATCAGGATCTGGGCGGAAATGACGAACTGCGCTTCACCGATCTCGATTCCGGCGATGTGATCGCCATTCGGGATGGCGAAGATCTTATCCTTCAAATCCGCGGGCAGACGAATTTCGTTCGGTTGACCGATCAGTTCCTGGGCGAACTCAATCCCTATCTGTCCAACGGTAAGCAGTTCCAGTCCGGCGTCGAGCAGATCGTCTTCTCCGACGGTGTCATCTGGGATCGCTTCCGCATGGCCGTGGAAGTAGCCGATCCCCGCGATACAGGCGACGTCTACGCGGGTTCCGGCTCGGGCGACGTGCTCTGGGGCGGCAAGGGCAATGACGTTCTCACCGGTGGCCTGGGCGGCGACATCTACATCTTCGCGCGCGGCGACGGCCAGGATGTCATCAGCGAACGCGGTGGTTTCTCGTTCGGCCCGATCAAGGCAGGCATCGACTTCCTCAAATTCACCGGCGATATCAGTGCCAGCGATCTGCGGCTGACGCGCAGCGGCACGGATACGACGCTGCATATCACTCTGCTCGACAAGCAGGGCAACCCGACCAGCGACACGATCGAGATCGAGGATTATTTCGGTGGGTTGTCGCTTGGCCTAGGCTTGTTTTCCGAGGTGTTCGGCAGCAGCGACGGGCTCGACTATGTGTCACCCAACCAGGTCGAACGCTTCATTTTTGACGACGGCACGAGCCTTGAATTCACCCAGGTTGCCGAGCGGGTCCTCGCAAACGCGAAGACCGCAGGCGATGACGCGATCTACGGCTTCCTCAACGACAACACACTCGACGGCGGGGCTGGCGATGATTATCTCCAGGGCGGCCGCGGCGACGACACATATATTTTCGGCCGCAACTATGGTCATGACGTCATCGAGGATAACGGCCCTAAATATGGCCTGTTCGATCCGCCGTCGAAGGACGTCCTGAAGTTCGTCGACGACATTCGCTGGACCGACCTCGATTATCTGCGCACCGGCAAGAGCGACACGCTGACATTGCGCGTTTCCGGCACCGATGATCAGGTGACCATGGTCGATTTCCTCGAGGAAATCATCTTCCTCGGTTATGTGAATGCGCTCGAGACAATCGCGTTCGCGGACGGGACCGAGTGGAGCTACCTTCAACTCCTCCAGCATTTCGTGGACGTCGGCCAGACTGGCGGAAACGATATCATATACGGGTTCGAGGGCATTGCCGACATCTTCTACGTTGGCGCCGGCAACGATCGCCTGGAAGGCCTGTCGGGTAACGATATTTATTATTTCGCTCAAGGGAGCGGCAATGACACGATCTTCGATGAGGAAGGTGCGGACCGGCTCATCTTCGCAAACCTCAATTTCTCCGACGTCGCCATCACGCGTACGGCGCTCGACCTTGTCTTCACGATCAAAGCAACCGGCGAGCGGCTGATCGTCGAAGGCCAGTATATCCGCGAGGGCCTTCAGCACGCAGCGGTCGAACTGTTCGTCTTTGGCGATCGCCTGGTTTCTTTCACTGATCTCAACCCGGAGGACATTGCGCTCGACCGCTTCACCGGCGGCGCGACAAGCGGCGCAGATACCCTCACTGGTTCGGACTTCGGCGAAATCATCGATGGTCGGGGCGGCGACGACGAACTGATCGGTGCCGACGGCGGCGACACATATATTTTCGATGTAGGCTACGGCAACGACGTCATCGTAGACCGCCGCACCCGCGCGCACTGGAGCGATCGCGACGGCATATCCGTTCCGGTCGACGACACCGTCGAGTTCGCCGCCGACATCCGTTATCAGACGGACCGGAACGTCGTCTTCACCAAGTCGGGCGATGATCTCCTTATCACCATCACCGGTCGCCCTGATAGTTCCCTGCGCATCCGCAACCAGTTCCGCAGCATCGATGACGCCATTGAAATCTTCCGCTTCGACGACGGCACCGTACTCAGCGCGGGCGATATCGAGCAGGAACTGCAGATCGAGGGCGGCAATCGCGGAGACAATATCATCGAGGTCAGCGACCTCCTTATCGACGTTCCCAACACGCTCGACGGTCGCCAGGGCGACGATACGCTGAAAGGCGGCAACGCCGGCGACACCTACGCCTTCACCGCAGGCTATGATTTCGACACGATCGTCGAAAAGCAGGATCGGCCCGGCGCGATCGACCGTATCGTCTTTGGCGCCTCGGTACATCTGGAAGACCTGATCGTCACGCGCGACGGCAGCGACATGATCATCGATCTGGGCAATGGCGCCGACGTCCTGCGGATCGTCGGTGGCCTGGGTACCACCAGCATCGAGGAATATCATTTCGCGGACGGCGCCGTACTGACCCGCGACGCCATCATCGAGCGCATGCTCACCGGCGGCGCAGGTGATGACAGCATCGTTGGCTTCGACGGTCGGGCCGACGTGATGTCCGGAGGCGCAGGCTCTGACCTGCTCGCCGGTGGCACCGGCAACGACATCTATAAGTTCGGCATCGGCGATGGATATGACGCCGTCACCGACACGGGCGGCATCGACCAGATCGTCTTCGGCCCCGGTGTGACCAGAAACGAAGTGACGTTCAGCAACGTCAATGGCGATCTGCTCATCTCGCTGGCAACCGATACCGATCGTCTCGTGATCCTGGGCGGCTATAAGAACGCCCCCGTCGAATCCTTCGTCTTTGCCGACGGCGAGACGCTTACGCTCACGCAAGTGCGCAGCTTGATTCTGGCTGGCAGCGACTCCAGCGGTCAGGATATTATCGACCTGCGCGAGCTCGATGTCACCGATGCCGTTGAACCCGGGCGCGGCAATGACCGCGTGCTGCTGGCAAATGGGGGCACAGTCACGATCAACGCTGGAGACGGCGTCGACCGGATAGAAATGCCTGCGGGCGTCAACGCAGCCACCATCAACTTTGCCGATTATGGTGCGGCCGACGCACTTATCCGTCCGCTTGCACAAGGTAGCAACGACATTGCTATCCTGTTCTCCACCGGCGACCAGGTCATTCTCGTCGATGGTATGGGGGGTGGCGCCCTGCCCTCGCTCCTCTTCGCGGACGGTCAGTTGCTCGATGGCGCTGCAATCGTGCAGCGCCTGGTCACCGATCAGGCGAGCAGCGGCGACGACGTAATTCTTGGCTCGAACCGGGCCGAAACGCTCAACGGCGGCCATGGTGCCGACTATCTCGCCGGTGGCGGAGGGAACGACACCTATATCTTCACGCGCGGCGACGGTGCCGACGTCATCGAGGACAGCAACGGCTCGGACGATGTTTTGCGGATCAAGGGCTATGCCGCCGCCGACATGCGGGTCACCTTCACGCCCGATTTCCGCGAGACCGAGATTTCGTTCGGTGACGGTACCGATCGCATTACCCTACGCCACGCGTCTTCGACCAACTATACGATCGACCGCATTATCTTCGACGACGGGGCGAGCTTTACACTGGCCCAGCTCGAAGCTCTCTGGCGCGGCCAGGGCACCGACAATGATGATAATCTGGTCGGTACCAACCTGAGCGCTGGCGAAGTCTTTACGGGCGGCAAGGGCAACGACATCATCGCCGGCAACGGCGGCGCTGACGTCATCCGCTTCAGCCGCGGCGACGGCCAGGACCGCATCCAGAGCACTACAGGTTGGGATGGCCTCGCGGTCATCGAGTTCGGCTCGGGTATTACTCTTGGCGACATCACCGCGCGCCGCGACGCTTCCGGCAACATCATATTGCTGATCGCTGGCAGCGACGATCGCCTCACTCTAGTCGATCCAATCGGACGCGTTGACGGGATCATCGCGTCGATCAAATTCGCCGACGGGACGAGCGTAAAGCTTTCGACGCTTGCAGCGTCCATCCCGGGCACCGATGGCGACGACCATATCATCGTCCCGGCCGATGCTGCCAATAACGGCTCGGACATCTATGGCGGTGACGGCAACGACTATATCGAAACCGGCAACGGCAACGACATCCTGACCGGCGGCAGAGGCGATGACCGTCTCGAGGGCAACCGCGGCAGCGACACCTATTATTTCGGGCGCGGGGACGGACAGGATCGCATTCTCGATGCGAACGTCGACAATGATGGCGGTATCGACACGCTGCGCTTTGGCCCCGGCATCACCCCCGACGACATCATTTTCCTGGGCGTCGAGAACGGCGCGATCCGTCTCACCATCGCTGGATCTTCCGATCGCCTGACCATCGAGGGGATGGGCAACAACGAGAACAACTATATCGATCGCGTCGACAACGTGATCGAGCAGTTTGTTTTCGCGGATGGCACTATCTGGGATGCGGCCGAGATTTTCGCTCGTGCAACCCAAGGCACCGAGGGCAATGATCGCATTGAATTCGGTGTCTGGTTCGAACGCACGCTGACCATCAGCGGCGGCAAGGGCGACGACACGCTCATCACCGGCAATGGTGACGCGACCTTCGTCTTTGATCGCGGCGATGGCCGCGACACCATCGAGGTCCCCAACCCGTGGAACTCAGTCGACACTCTGCGGTTCGGCGCCGGCATCACCGCCGCTGACATAGCCCTCACTGTCAAGGGCGACGATCTTGTCATCCGCCTGCGCGGTAGTGAGGATGATCGTGTCACAATCAAAGGCGGCGGCAGCATCTACGGCGAAGATATCGATCAGATCCAATTCGCTGACGGAACGCTCTGGGATTATACGACCCTTCGAAGTCACATCGTTTCCGAGGCCGCAGCACAGGCGATCCTTTATCCCGAGCGCGACACCAGTCCCTTCGGTTCGGTCATCTTCGACGGCGGCACCGAGGAACCCGGCGGCGGCGGCGAAGAGCCCGGTGGCGAGGAGCCTGGTGGAGAGGAACCCGGCGGGACGTCGGGCGATACGATCGTCGGAACAGATGGCAGCGACAATCTGACAGGCACGGCCGGAGACGACGAAATCCTCGGCAAAGCCGGGGCTGACTCTCTATCGGGTGGCGATGGCGACGACCATCTGGTCGGCGATGCGCCCGCTGATCTGGGTGCAAGCGGCTGGATCGCCGTCCAGGCCGAGCTGCAAAGCTATTTCGGCGTTCAGACTAACGCGCTGCTCAATGGCCTGGGTGGAACCGCGGGATTTGGCGAGGAGGCTCTGGCGGCCGGGAATGATGATGAACTTGTCATCGATCTACCTGCCGCGCTCCTCGACGCGCTCGGCGGCGAACTCATGATCAACGGCGAAAGCGTCACCAGCATAACCGTCGGTATCAACGGCTACGCCGCGCTCGGGTCCAACTGGTTCGACGTCCTGCCCTGGGACGTGGACAATGGCGGCGGCGCCCTCACGCCGAGCACGGGTGGCACATCGCAAGGCACAAACCGGGTCTGGTACGACTTTGACGCGGCAAGCCAGACCATCACCATTACATGGGATGATGTAGGCGCCTCTCCATCGGGAACGGTGCCCAATGCCTTCCAGCTCCAGATCAAGCTGCTCGGAGACGGCTCACTCGACGTCACCTATCGCTACGAATCCATCGACTGGGCCCAGGACTATGTGCCTGGCCTCGGCACCAGCGACCGTTACCTCGACATCCGCGTCCTTTCCGGGGCTAATCTGGCCCTCGACACAACCGCCGGCAACCTGGGCGATGATGGCGTCTGGTCGTTCCAGATCAGGGGCACCGAGATCATCGGTCTTCCCCCGAGCCAGGACGACAGCCTCTCTGGCGGTGATGGCAATGACATCCTCGAGGGCGGCGCGGGTGACGACTATCTGTCAGGCGACGGCGGCGATGATATCCTGATCGGTGGCGACGGGAACGATAGTTTCTGGGACCTTCAGGGCACCAACACGATGTCCGGCGGCGCCGGCGACGATGTTTTCTACGTCAGCCGCTCCTGGGACACTCGCAACACGATCGAAGGGGGCAGCGGCCGCGACACCTTCATCATCTTCCTGCCCTCCGAGAATGAGACCTTGTTCGCCGGCGAAGCGTCCATCATCACCGACTTCACGCCGGGCGAAGGCGGCGATTTGCTCGGGTTCGGCGCCGGTGCAGTGGAGGGCGGCGACGCCCTCTACCCATGGGAGCGCGTACTCCTCGTACAGGACGGCGACGATGTCCTCGTCCTTTTCAAGCCGGACCGCGCCGATGCTCCAGCCATTCTTGAGCTGGCCAGGCTCGAGGGTGTAGATGGCACGCTCCTTACTCGCGACAATTTCCAGCAATTCGACGACCGCGCGGAGATTCTGTTCACCGGCGACAGCCTCAACGGAACCGGCGAAGCCGACCTTCTAACCGGCGGCGCCACGGACGATATCCTCGACGGTGGCTACGGCAACGATACCCTCGTTGGCGGCGACGGGAACGACACCTTCCTTGATGCGGAAGGTCAGAATATTCTCGACGGCGGCGCCGGAGACGACGTCTTCGACCTGTCACAGCCCGATGCCGTAGCAGTCGCCATAGGTGGCAGTGGCAGCGACACCTACCTCGTTCGGGTTCCTGCGCTCGATGGTCCCGTCCAGGGGAGTGCTGGCATCTCGACAATTACCGACTTCACCGCCGGCGCGGGCGGCGACGTCATCACCTTCCGGCCGAGCCGCAACTGGTCGGGCTATTTCGAGGTGATCGATTTCCAACGCATCCTCTTCGCCCAGCAGGGCGCAGATGTCGTCATTTTCTTCCGGACCGACAGTTCGGCCCTCGTCGAGCTCCTGCGTCTCGCCGATGTCGATGGCAGCCTCCTGACGCTCGACAATTTCACCGAGCTCGATAACCGGCCCACGATCCTCGCCCAGCCCCTCGACCTGACCGGCACCGAAGGCGACGACGAACTCGTGGGCGGCGTTCTCGACGACACCATCCAGGGCTTCGGTGGCGGCGATATCCTCTCGGGTGGACCGGGCGGCAATGACGTGATCGACGGCGGCGAGGGCGACGACACATTCCTGGATGTCGGCACCGGCAACGGAAGCGACACGCTGACGGGCGGTCAGGGTCGCGACTATTACGAAATTCTCGCCTCGCAGGCGCCGGGAGCCACCGGTGTCGATCTCATCACCGACTTCACGGCCGGCGACGAGGGCGACATCCTCGGCATTCTCATGGACTTCGACCTCCCCGGCATCGGCTCGATCATCGTCACCCAGGACGGCGACGATGCGGTTGTGTCACTTGCCGTCTTGGACGATGGCTCGGTCCGCTACACCCGCGCGCTGGTCCGCCTCCAGGGTATCGACGCCGCTGATCTCACGCTCGCGAACTTCGACGGCAATGACTTCGAACTGGTCGAGAACCAGGTTATCGTCGGCGACGAGAGCGACAATCTCCTCGAAGGCGGCCTCGGCAACGACCATATCTCCGGGCTCGACGGTAACGACGAAATCTACGGCGGCGGTGGCAACGATATCCTCCTGGGCGGGGATGGCGACGACCTGTTCGAGGACAGCGTCGGCGCTAACGAGATGGATGGTGGCGCCGGCGACGACATCTTCTGGAATCTCTCCTACGGCACCCAGTCCAACCGGATCACGGGTGGCGCTGGCCGCGACCGCTTCGTCATCGGCTATGGCGGCGTCGGCTCCGGCGGCGGCGGCGAAGTTGGCTTGAGTGCGTTCGACATCGGCGCTGCGGCAGGCGCCGGCGAGGGCGACATCATCACGGACTTCATGGTCGGCGCGCAGGGCGACGTCATTGAGCTGGATTATTCGTCCGCCTTTAACATCTCCTACAACATATATGGGGCACTTGTTCGACAGGACGGCGCCAACACGATCGTCACGGCCGAACGCTATGACGAATTTAGCGGCACCTACATCAGCACCACCATTCTGACCCTCGAGAACGTCAACGCGAATGATCTGGTCGCCGCGAATTTCAACGGCGCTCTTATCTATCGCACCGATGATGTTGTGCTCACGGGCACCTCGGTCGGCGACCGCCTCAACGGCGGGCGGGGGAACGATCTCATCGATGGCGGCTATGGCCCGGACACAATCTACGGCTACGACGGCGATGACCATCTGATCGGCGATCCCGGGCTCCCGCAGACCGACCTGCCCGATCTTGGCAGCTATTTCGGGACACTCTCCAGCGCACTCATCAACACGCTCGGCGGTCCGCTCGGCTTTGGCGAACAGGCCATGGCGCGCGCGGATAATACTTATTCCTACGTCGCCATCCCTGAAGACTTCAACGGCGGCTCAATTTCCGTCGACGGGTCGGCGATTGGCGAAATCGAGGTGGCCGATGGCAGAGTTTCGCTGGGCAGCTTCTCCTTCAATATCTGGCCACAGGACATCGATACGCGTGCCGGCGCTGTGTCACCGGGCGACGGGGGCAACTCTGCAGGCAGCAATCAGGTTTGGTGGGACTTTAACGCTGCAACCAACACCATCACCGTCACCTGGGATGATGTCGGCCGCTATTATTATGGCACCACGCCAAACGCCTTCCAGGTCCAGATAAAAATTCTTGGCGACGATCAGTTCGACATTATCTATCGTTACGAAGACCTGCGCTGGACAGATTCCCGGGTGCCTTATATTTGGACACCATCGGGGGAAATCTTCTACCTCCCACTGCCGTCTGAGGGAGCCGCCGGCCTCGACACCGCGCTCGGCAACACCGGTGAGCCCGGGGTATGGGCAGTACAAATCCGTGGCACCCAGCTCATCACCGGCATCGCACGCGACGCTGATGACCTTTACGGCGGCAACGGAAACGACACCCTCGAAGGCGGCCTGGGTGAAGATCGTCTGGATGGCGGCGCCGGGTCGGATGTGCTGACCGGCGGTGCGGGCCGCGACACATTCGTCCTCTCTGAAAGCAGCGCAACAATCGCCGGCGCTGACATCGTGACCGATTTCGAGGCTGGCGCGAACGGCGACTTCGTCGAAGTTCCCTACTGGGCCGCCATCGGCGGGCTGGAGCAGGAATCCGTTCTTCTCAAACAGGAAGGGTCCGACGTTCTCGTTCAGAGCATTCTGTCTACGAATAGCGACGGTAGCTATGTCTTCGGTACCGCGCTGGTGCTCCAAAACGTCAATATGGGTGACCTCACGACCGCCAACTTCGGCGGCATGACGTTCGCCTCCTCCGAGGATCGGACGCTCACCGGCACAGACGGCAACGACGTGCTGACAGGCAGCCTTGGTAATGACCTGATTGACGGCGGCTTTGGTGCCGATTTCCTGACCGGCGGTGGCGGCAACGACCACATCATCGGTGACAACGGTGGAAGCGATCCCTTTATCGCACAGGGCCTCGCAGCCTTCGGACCAGCCTCTAACGCCCTCGTCAATACGCTGGGAGGCCTGCGTGGCTTTGGCGAAACGGTGCTCGCGCGCAGCGACGACGGATCCGAGACGATCGGCATACCAGTGGGCTTCAATGGAGGCACGGTCAGCGTCGAGGGCACCGCGGTCTCCGCGATCCAGATCTCGACGAATGGCACGCTCACGATCGGCTCGATGAGCATTCTGGTCTGGCCGCAGGACGCCGACACGCGCGCAGGCGAGCTCGCCCCCAGCGAAGGAGGCAATTCGACCGGCAGCAACCAGGTTTGGGTCGATTTTGACGCCGCCAGCGGCACGATTACGGTCACTTGGGATGATGTCGGCGCCTATGGCAACAGCACCACGCCCAACGCCTTCCAGGCGCAGATCAAGGTCCTGGGCAATGGTGATTTCGATGTCGCCTATCGCTACGAGCAACTCACCTGGGGTGGCAGCAGCTATCCTGGTCTCTACACATCGCAGCAAACGCGCACCCTGCCCATGCCCGCAGGCGGCCTGGTTACACTCGACACAACAGATGGCAACCTCGGTGCTCCTGGGGTCTGGTACCTGCAGGTTCGCGGGTCGAATATCTCGACCTTCATCCGCAATGACGACACCCTGCGCGGGGGTGACGGCAACGACATTCTCGAAGGTGGCCTCGGCTCGGATTCGCTCGAAGGCGGCCAGGGCGCCGACACGCTCATCGGCGGGGATGGCGCGGACTTCTTCGAGGATGTCTCGTCGGACGATGCCATCGATGTCATGACGGGCGGCAGCGGCCGCGACACCTATCGCTACATCAACCGCTACGGCATGGGTTCAGGCGAAGACGTCATCACCGACTTCGAGGGCGGTCCGACGGGCGACGTCATCAAATTCCTCAACTACTATTCGGGTAACCCCTTCCAGCTCGGTCTCCTTGTTGTGAAGCAGGATGGCGCCGACACAATCATTCAAACCACTGAGAGCGGCTCCACGCCGCGCTCGATCCTGCGCCTGCAGGGTGTCAGCGCGGGCAGCCTGACGCTCGAAAATTTCGACGGCTATGCCTTCCCGCTCGATGGCGCCGTCGACCTCGACGACACCGACGATGGTCATGTCCTTGCCGGCAGCCCATCTGACGATCGCATCTACGGCTTTGGCGGCGATGACACGATCTACGGCTATGACGGCAACGACAAGCTCGCCGGGGGCACGGGCAACGACATCGTCGATGCGGGCAATGGCGATGACTGGGTTTCCGGTCAGGACGGCAACGATCGTCTGGCAGGCGGCGCGGGAAGCGATGTCGTTGCTGGCGGCACCGGCGACGATGTGATCTTCGGCGGCACGGAAACCCTGTCCCTCTCCGATGACGACGTCTTCGAAGGCGGTCGGGGCGATGACAATCTCACCGGCGGCAGTGGCAACGACCTCTATCGTTTCACCCGCGGCGATGGCCGCGATACCATAAGCGATGCCGGCGGCAACGACCGGATCGAGTTTGTCGACGGTATCGATCCCGCAGATGTCAGTGTCGTGCAGATCGGGACCGATCTCGAATTGCGCGTCAGCGACGGCGGCGGCCGGATCAAGCTTAACCAGGCGCTGGGTTCAGGCAACGCCAGCAAAATCGAGCAGGTCGCTTTTGCTGATGGAACGACGTGGAACTGGAGCGATGTCCTTGCCCGGTCGGTGGTCACGACCGCAGGTGACGATAGTGTCACCCTTGTCGGCGGCATCACGACGATCGATGGTCAGGGCGGCAACGACACCCTTACCGGCACGAGCGGCAACGACACGCTGGCGGGCGGCCGCGGGGACGACGTCCTCAACGGTGGTCTTGGTGACGACGTCTACCTTTTCCATCGCGGCGATGGGCAGGATCGCATCTCCGATAGCGGCGGCGTCAACCGTCTCCTGTTCGGGGCCGACATCGCGCCGGAGGATGTCCAGTTGGTTCGCGGGGCCTCCACGGTCATGCTGGCCATCGCCGGCACCGGCGACCGGATCAACCTCGGTCAAGCAGCATCGCTCGCCATGGCAATCCAGTCGGTCGAGTTTGCCAACGGTACCGTCTGGACAGCCTCCACGCTGCTGGCGATGGCGACCGATCCCACGGCTGGCGACGATATCCTCTATGGATCGGACTATGCCGACGATCTTGCAGGCGGGCTCGGCAATGACGAGATCTACGCGGGCGCAGGGAGTGATACACTGCGCGGCGGCGCAGGCGCCGACAGGCTCGTCGGTGGTCTGGGCGACGACATCTATCGCTTCGGACGCGGCGATGGGCAGGATCTCATCATGGAATCCGGCGGCATGGACACGATCCAGTTCGACGCCGGCATTGCACCAAGCGATATCATTGTCGAGCAAAGCGCCGACGGCGCGAACCTTATCCTCAAGATCCGCGAAACCAACGATCGCATCACGATCCAGGGCGCAATGACCAACAAGGTCGAAGCCATTCGCTTCGCTGACGGCACGGTTTGGAGTGACCAGACTCTCCTCGAAATGGCTACAACCGCCAGCACGACCATCAAGACCGGCGACGCCGATGCGAACATCCTCGTCAGCGGTCCGGGCAACAACCTGCTGATCGGCAATGGCGGTGACGATACATACCGTTATGCGCGCGGCGACGGTCGCGACACAATCCTCGATGCGGCCGAAACCGTCTATGATGTACTCGAAATCTCGGGCTATGATTTCGGCGACCTCAGCTTCGCGCGCCTCTCCCCGCAAAGCGACGACATCGTCGTCCGCCTGCCACAGGCGGGCGATGAGATCGTCATCCGTGGCGGCCTCGCTGGCTTCCAGGGCATTGAGCGGGTATTGCTCACCGACAGCAACGTCGTCATCGATCTGAATGCCATTCGCGCCGCGGCTCTCGCCTCGCAACAGAGCGATGGCGATGACGTCATCGCTGGTACATCGGGCAACGATACTCTGGCCGGCGGCCGTGGTAACGACATCATTAGTGGTGGCAGCGGTGCTGACACCTTCGTCTATCGCTCGGGCGACGGGGTAGACCGGATCGAAGGATTCAGCTTTGATACCGACGTCCTGCGTCTCGAGGACCTCACCCCCGCCGATATCGCGAATACTGCGCGCGGCGGTCCCGACAATCTCGACCTCGTCATCAATTTCGTTGGCGGGAAGGACCAGATCGTCCTGACAGGGGCGCTCGCTTCGTTCAACCTCTTCACCATCCGTTTCGCCAATGGCACGGTCTGGAACCTCGACACCATGCGCGCCCGCGCGCTGTCCGACATCGACGGGGCCGGTAACGACAAGGTTTACGGGTTCGACAGCACCGATAATTTCGCCGCTCGTGGCGGTGACGATCAGCTGTTCGGCGCGGAAGGATCGGACAGTTATGCGTTCGCTCGCGGCAGCGGCAATGACACCATCCAGGACAAGCAGACGCAGACGGGGCCGGTGGATGCAGTCTTTATCGCCGATTTCGCATCTACCGAAGCGTCGGTATCGCGTCTCTTCCGCGGCAGCGAGTCGGTCATCATCCGCTTCACCTCATCGACGGACGACAGCCTGACGATCATTGATGCGCTGGCCGCCGACGGCAAGGGCGTCGAGATCATCCGCTTCGCCGATGGCGTCGAATGGACCAAGGCGGCGATGCGGGATCTCGTCGACAACCGCGCGCCTGCGGCGCTCGACGACGGCTATTACACCCTGATCGCCGGCCAGACGATCACCATCCTTGCGAGCGAATTGCTGCAGAACGACCTCGATGCCGACGGGGACCCCATTCACATTGTCTCGGTCGATGGCAGCGCCAACGGTACCGCATCGCTTGATGCGAACGGCAATGTGCTCTTCACAGCCAGCAGCAGCTATTACGGTCCGACCACGCTGACCTACACGCTCACGGACGGACGCAACGCTTTCGATACAGCGCAAGTCGATATCCGCATTCGTCCTGTCGCAACGGCAATCGAGGATCGCGGCTTTACCGTCGCGGAAGATGGCACGCTCAATATTCGCGTAGAGCGCTTGCTCTCCAACGATCTCGACGGTGACCGGATGATCGTCGGACAGGTCAATGGTGCAGTTGGCGGCACCGTCTCGCTCTCCAGCGACGGCAACATCGCTTTTGATCCCACCGCAAATTTCAACGGCACCGCCGAATTCACCTATGTCGCGAACACGCCGGAAGGCGGCTCCGCGAGCGCCAAGGTCTATATCACCGTTACGCCCGTCAACGACGCGCCAGTCGCTCAGAATGACGGTACGATAGAGGGTGTAGAAGGCGAATCCCTCACCATCGATCCGCTTGCTCTGCTGGCGAACGACAGCGATGCCGATGGCGACATCCTTACCCTTCAGTCCGTTCTCTCCAATGCTGACGTCACAGTCAGCATTGATGCGGACGGATTGATCCAGGTCATCCCGCGCGATTATTTCTGGGGGAATGCTCACTTCGATTACATCGTCAAGGACCCGTCGGGCGCAACGTCGATCGGACGTGTTAATTTGAGCTTCGCATCGGTCAATGATGCGCCGGTTGCCAATAGCGATCTTATCGTGACGACCCAGAGCGGAGATCCGATCCTCGAAGATAATCCGATTATTCTCAACGCTCTTGCCCAGGAGGTGAACGGTGCCATCGTGCCCGGGCTGCTGTCGAACGATACGGACCCGGACAATGACCCGCTCGTCATCGATGCCATCGGAACAAGCCATGGCGGCATTGCTCAGCTTCTCGCCAACCAGACAATCCTCTTCACGCCGTCCGCCAACTTCAACGGCGATGCCTGGTTCGACTATCGCGTGAATGATAGCCAGGGCGGCATGTCCTGGGCCCGCGCGACCATCGCCTATCAACCGGTCAACGATCGCCCCGTGGCCGGCAACGACGGCTACACCGGGCCGGGCCTCCAGTTCCTGCGCGGACCGGAAGACGTGGCGATCGAGATCCCGATATTGGAGTTGCTCAAGAACGATTTCGATCCCGAAGGTTTTACCCTCACCTTCGCGACCGATCAGAGCAGCGTTCCGACCGCGGTCAACGGCGACATCACATTTACCGACCATGGAACGATTATCTTCACGCCCGACGAAAATTTCTGGGGCGAAGCAAGCTTCTACTATCTTGTCACCGATCTCGAAGGGGCGGTCGACGACGGCAGGGTCACGCTCTGGTTCGACAATGTGAGCGATGGCCCTCCGGTGGCCCGGAACGATTTTGTCGACGTCCTTGAAGACGTGCCGGCAACCATTCCGATCTCGGTGCTGCTCGCCAACGACAGCGACATGGACCGGGATCCGCTCCGGTTCCTGGGCTTCCGGCCCGACCATGATCTCAACGGCACGCTCGAATTCGACGCGGATGGCAATATCCTCTTCACGCCCAATCCGAATGCCACCCAATCGTCCGGTTTCTTCTACCAGATCACCGACGACACCGTCGAAGGCGGCATCGCCGAGGGCTATGTCGATCTCACGATCATCGCCCAGCCCGACGACCCGACCGTCGTCGACGATTATGACTTCGCCACGCCTCTCGATGTTCCGCTGGTTCTCCGCGTTTCCGATCTCATAGCCAATGACTACGACGTAGATGGCGGGCCCCTGCCCCATTTCGTGGGCATTGACGAAGTGCTCGACCCCGTTGCGCTGGCGCTGGGCAACCATGTCAGCATCGGCACGGCCGAGGTGGTCACTTTCTCTGGCGAGCAGTTTGTCGTCATACGCTTCAACCCCGGCTATTCGGGCGAAGCGACGATCCAGTATCGCATCGCCGACCCGACCGGCCTTGAGGATACCGGCTTCGTCCACGCCACGGTTGAGGCAGTGTATGACGGAACGCTGCGCGGCAGCCGCTATGTCGACTATATCGTCGGTAATGCGCAGGACGAACTGATCCAGGGCCTCGACAGCAACGACTTCATTCTCGCGCTCGGCGGCAACGACCGGATCGAGACCGGCGATGGTGACGATGTGATCGATGCGGGCGACGGCGACGACATCATCGACGCCGGCTTCGGCGCCGACCACATCACCGGCGGCGCGGGCTTCGACACCGTGCTCTTCGCCGGCTCCAACGTCGGTGTACGCGCCGATCTTGAATCGCGGGTCGGCCAGGGCGGTACAGCCGCAGGCGACACCTATGTCGGCATCGAAGCCCTTGTCGGCACCGACTATAACGACCAGCTCGGTGGCGACGCCGGCGACAACCGCCTGGAAGGCGGCGTCGGGAACGACAGGCTCGAAGGTCGTGCCGGCAACGACATGCTGATCGGCGGCCTTGGCAATGATACGCTCGACGGCGGCGTCGGCGCGGATATCCTGGATGGCGGCGACGGCATCGACACGGCCAGCTACTTCGACGCCACCGATAGTTCGCCTTCGACGCAAGGCGTAACCATCTCGCTGGCGAACGGCACAGCCTCGGGCGGCGACGCGACCGGTGATACGCTAACCAGCATCGAGAACGTCATCGGCACCGATTATGCCGACACCATCGAGGGCGATGCCGGCAACAACCGGCTCGAAGGCGGCCGCGGCGACGACATTCTCTCAGGGGGCGCGGGTAACGACGTCCTCATCGGTGGACGCGGCGCCGATACGCTGATCGGCGACGAAGGCGAGGACATTGCCGACTATTCGCTGTCGGCGGAAGGCATCACGATCGATCTTGCAGATAGCATGGCGGGCGGCGGCGATGCGCTCGGGGACACGCTCTCCAAGATCGAAATCGTCCAGGGCTCCTACCACGACGACATCATGCGTGGCGACGCGTCCGACAACCGTCTGCGCGGCGGACTCGGCGCCGACCTGATCGACGGGCGCGGTGGCTTCGACACCGCCGACTATAGCGCTGCCGACGAGGCGGTGACCGTTGACCTGTCTCTGGGCCAGGGCCTGACCGGCGAAGCCGACGGCGACACGCTCGTCAGCATCGAGATGCTGCTGGGGTCAGTGTTTGCGGACAGCTTCATCGGGTCCACCGGCAATGACATGTTCGATGGCGGCTACGGTGAGGATCTGCTCAAGGGCGGCTTTGGCTCCGATACTTATCTGCTCGGCTTCGACAGCGACAATGACCAGGTCATCGAACAGGGCGCTGCGAGCGATATCGATCGCGTGGCGATTAAGGAGGGCGCGCTGCCCAAGGATGTCTCGCTGGTCCGCCAGGGTGACGATCTCCTGATCGAGCTTGAGAATGTCGCTGGCGTGCTCACCTTCGATACGATGCTGATCAAGGATCACTTCCTCGGCAATGAGAGTGGCATCGAGGAAATCGCCTTCGCCAATGGTACGGTCTGGGATCGCGCGAAGATCGAGGATCTGGCACGCATCGGCCGCTTCAACGCGGAGGATGACGTCTATCTCTTCGGCGTCGAGGACGAGGTAGCCGTCGTTGATCCCGCGACGCTGCTCGCCAACGACGCCGAAGAAGGCGTCGATCAACTGGTGCTCAAATCAGTCAACGGAACCGGCGGGGCTAATGCCTGGATTCGCGAAGACGGCATGATTGCCTTCCAGGCCCCGGCGAACCTCAACGGCCAGGCCTATTTCGAATATACTGTCGCCGATCCCTATGGCCGCGAATCCACGGCCCGCGTGCGGGTCAATGTCGCAGCCGTCAACGACGCACCGGTCGCGGTGCCCGACACCAATGCGGCGCTCCACGGGGTCGAGGACGAAATCCTGCGCATTCGCATCGATACCGTCCTCAAGGACAACGACTATGATATCGACAACGATTGGGAAGATTTGCGCGTCGTGGGAATCACGCCGCTTGTCGACGCGGACGGAAACCCGATCGATCCGTTCGATTATGACGGCAATGGCAGCGAATGGACGGCCGGAACCAATTTGTCGGCGCGCGTAGCCGGCGACTATCTCGAAATCATCTCACGCACCGACTTTTACGGCTTCGCCGGGTTTAATTACGTCCTCGAAGACCCGTCGGGTGCACGCTCGGTGGCGCCGATCGAACTCTATTTCGACGCGGTCAACGATGCCCCGCGCGGCTCCGGCGAGTCTGAGCAAAATGTCCGCTTCGGGCGGACCACTAGCATTGCCGTCGCCGACCTCATGGCCACCGCCTACGACATCGAAGGCGATGCCATCACCTTCGTCGGCCTCCATGCAGCCGCCGATGGCGACGCCGCCTTCAATGGCACCGCGGTCCTCGACGGCGCGACAATCGCATTTACGCCCGACGGTGAAGGCACGGCGGCCATCTCGTTCGATGTGATCGACGAGCGCGGAGCCAGCGCTACGCTCACCTATTTCATTGATGTTCTTCCGGCGAATTATGCCCCGCAGGCGATCGGCGACCGGTTCACGATTCTGGAAGACCAGACGATCATCATTGATCCCGCGACACTGCTCGCAAACGACCGCGACGCGGACGGCGACAGCCTGACTTTCGTCGGCGTCGAGCGTTTTGCCGATAACGGAAAGGTCAGCGTTAACGAGCTGGGCCAGATCGTCTTCAAGGCGAGGCCCGACTTCAATGGCAATGCGGGCTTTGAATATACGATCAGCGACGGCCGCGGCGGCACCGCAACGGGTTATGTCGCGATCGGCATCCTGCCGCAAAACGACGGCGCTACCCTGCGCGACGATCTCGTGACCGGCCTGGAAGACCAGCCGCTGTTCGTCATCCCGGCCGAAGCCTTCGGCAACGATGTCGAACCCGAAGGCGATGTGCTGTTCTTCCGCAGCGCCGGTGTGCAGGGCGTGCTCGATACCCGCTATCTCTCGGCGGACTACACGGTCATCGCACGCCAAGCCAACGGCGAAGATCTACCCAGCTGGCTGAGCTTCGACGCCGCGACCATGACCTTCACCGGCGAGGCGCCTGCAGGCTCGACAGCGACCATCAGCGTGATCCTCAAGGACCCGACCGCAGGCAGCTACGTGCAGCGCTTCACTTTCAACAGCGGCAACAACCAGAGCCTCGCTAACGGCCTGTCCGTGCAGGACACCGTCCTGTCAGGCTTCACGGTCCGCCAGGCGCATCACAGCGAGATCGCCTTCGGCGCCGACAATCTCCCCTCGGGCGCAACCGTCACGGCAACACTGTCCAATGGCGATGCCCTGCCGTCCTGGCTGATCTTCGATCCCGCCACTCTGCGCTTCGCCGGCACACCGGAAGCCGGCGTCACTATGCCGCTCGATGTCGTGCTCCACTTCACCAAGCCCGGGGCGCAAGCCGGCGACCCGGCCAGCGTCTTCACCGACACGCTGGCGATCGACCCGGCCTCGCTGGGAACGGGCATTGCCTATGAAAGCGATTTGGCCCTCTTCGATGTGAGCCATGGCAGCTTCTCCGTAAGCCTGGAAGGCGGCCGACCGCTGCCTGAATGGCTGGAGTTCGACGTCGACACGATGACCCTGGCGCTGACGGGCGAAACGCCCGACGCCAATGAGCAGCCGGTTCGCCTCCAGCTGAGCTTCACGCCCGACGCCCCTGTCGTGCCGGAAGGCAGCTATTCAGCCGCGAAGCGCGGGTTCACCCTCGAATTCGTCATCGGCCCCGCCGCGCCGCTCGATCCGGCGATCAACGCGCTCCTCCAGCAGAGCGACTTCTTCAAGTCCCAGGGCCTCTTCGCGATCGACCTTGGCTCTGCTGCGGACATCGCGGCGAAACGCGAAAGCGAAGCGCCGCTACCAGACTGGCTTGCCTTCAACGAGGGAACGCTTGCGTTCGACGGCACCCCGCCGCCGGCCTATGTCGGTGCATTGGGCGTACGCCTCGACGTCGCCGGCAATAATGGCAGCCTGCCGAGCTTCTCGATCCTCACCGATGTGGTTGTCGATAGCGGCTTCACGCTGGCGGACGGCGGGACCAATGGCATCGGCATCCGCACGTCGAGCGAGCAGATCGACCTCTCCGCACCGGAGGACTTCAACGGGTCGATCGCGATCAGCTACACGACGATCGACGAAAAGGGCGGCATCTCGCACAATAGCGGGACCATCATCTTCAACGTGCTTCCGACCGCCGAGAAGCCCGATGCAGTTGCCGATACGCTGGCGACCATCGAGAACCAGCCTCTGACATTCGCGCTGATGGACCTCATCGCCAACGATCGCGAGGACGACGGCGACTATCTGCGCGTCAAGGCAGTTTCCGCGGCCGGCCATGGCACGCTCGTCATCCATGACGGCATCGTCACCTATGGCCCGCCCGCCGCGCTCTTAGCGCCTGGGGCGACCTGGACGGCGAAGCTGGCGGACGGATCCGACCTGCCCGTATGGATGAACGTCGACAGCGCCACCGGCCTTGTCACCGCCACGGTTCCCTTCGATCTGCGCCGAAGCTTCGACATCGTCTGGACCGCGACTACCGGCGGCGACAGCCACAGCGCATCGGGAACGCATCTGTTCGACGGCAAGCTGGCGGCGAGCGTCACCTACACGCCAGAGGCGGGGTGGTCAGGCGAGGACAGCTTCTCCTACGTCATCACCGACGATCTCCAGGGCGACAGCAGCGCGACCGTGCAGATCGCCGTCGAAGGGCGTCACGAAGCGCCCTATGCCGGCCCCGACAGCTTCTCGACGCTCGAGCAAACCCCGATCGTCATAACGCCAGCGCAGCTCCTGGCGAACGACCATGACGTCGATGGCGATCCTATCCGCCTCGTCGGAGTCCTCAATGCCGCTCACGGCACGCTGAACTTCGACGGCACGACGATCGTCTTCACACCCGACGCCGACTTCAGCGGGCAGGCCGGGTTCGACTATATCATCAACGACGATGTCGATGGCGCACGGACCGGCACCGTCACCATCAATGTGCAATCGACCAACCATGCACCGACCGCAGTGGCCGACCTGTTCAGCACGGACGAGGATACGCCGTTCGAATTCACAGCCGCCGACCTGATCGGCAACGACAGCGACCTTGACGGCGATACGGTCAGTCTCGTCTCGCTTGAGACAAGCGGCGACCTGGGCCGCATTCAGCGCCTGCCAGGTGGACGCTACAGCTTCGTGCCCAAGGAAAATGCCAGCGGGACCGCGACCTTCCGCTACACGATCACGGACGGCCGTCTGACAAGCACCGGGACCTTCTCGTTCGAGATCGCACCGGTCAACGATGCCCCCTACGCCAATTCCGATGGCGTGGGCACCGGCAACAATCCGCAAGGCGTGTTCGTCGGCGACCAGGACACGGCTCTCATCATCGACCTGGCTACGCTTCTTGCCAACGATCGTGACATCGAGGGCGACAGCTTTGCAATCGTCGAACTGCTCGATGGCGACAATGGCACCGTTGCCATGGTCGGAAACACCGCCGTCTTCACGCCCCGCGAGGGCTATTTTGGCAACGCCGCCTTCTCCTATCGCGTCACCGACGCGCATGGCGCAGATCGCATCGGCCGAGTGTCCCTCACCATCCTGCCGGAGTTCAACATTCCGATCGCAGTGTCCGACCATGGGTTCGGCACGCTCGAAGACACCTATATCGATATCGATCCGGCCCAGCTTCTTGCGAATGACTATGATCCTGAAGGCGAGACGATCACCTTCCTCGGCTTCATCGGCGCGCCGGCCGATGCTTCGATCGCGACACTCGAGAACGGACAGTATCGGATCACGCCCGCGGCAAACTTCCATGGCACGCTGCTGCTCAGCTATGCGATCACGAACGCCTCCGGATTCCCGGTCACGGCCACTGTCGAGATTGAGGTCCTGCCGGTCAACGACGCGCCGATCGCGGGCGACGACACCTTGTCGCTCAGCGAAGATCAGCCGCCGCTGACGCTGTTCATCTCCCAACTGCTTGAGAATGACATCGAGCCCGACAACCAGGCCCTTGTCTTCAGCCGCATCGTCGACACGCACGGCCTGACGGTTACCACCAATGGCATCGGCCAGCTCATCATCACGCCCGATGCCGATTTCAACGGCGATGCCTGGTTCGACTATGAAGTCACCGATTCCGCCAGCGTCACCGACATCGCCCGGGTCGCGGTCACGATCGCCGCGGTGAACGATGCGCCAGTGATCGGCGCGATCCCTGCCCTGCGTGGGACCGAGGACCAGCCGTTCACGGCGACCTTGCCCGACAATCTTGTTTCAGATGCCGATGGCGACACGGTTCTTGTCGAAGTCCGCGGTGTCGGCGGCGCGGCTCTGCCATCCTGGCTTGCCTATGATCGCCAGACCAGGACGTTCACCGGCACGCCGCCGGCCAATTTCAATGGTACAGTAACCCTGGAAATCCTGGCGGCGGACCAGACGGCTACGGTCATCCGTCAGTTTGCGATCGTCATCGATGCGGTCAACGATGCTCCGGTCCTGACGCAGGCGCTGGCCGACCTGTCGGGAACCGAAGACCAGCCTTTCAGCTTCGCCCTTCAGACCGGTGCGTTCACGGACAATGATGGCGATGCATTGACCTTCTCGGTCACTCTCGCCGACGGCAGCCCGCTGCCCGCCTGGCTTAGCGTCGCAAATGGTGTGCTCTCAGGACAGCCGCCGGCAAACTTCAATGGCATTCTGGGCCTGCGCATCACCGCGAGTGACGGCCAGGGCAGCGTCAGCGACGCGTTCGATCTGGTGATTGCAGGCACCAACGATGCGCCCATGGTGGCGCAACCGATCGCAGACATGGCCTCGAGCGAGGACAGCCCGGTCGACTTGCTGCTCCCGACCGGAATCTTTACGGATATCGATGGGGACGTGATCACGCTCGTGGCCCATCTGGGTGACGGTTCACCACTTCCGGCATGGCTATCATTCGATGGTGCCCGGTTCACCGGCACCCCACCTGCCAACTATCACGGGACCATCGAAATCGAGGTCCGGGCGAGTGATGGCAACGCAAGTGCCGCCGACACCTTCGCGCTCACAATCACGCCGCTCAACGATGCCCCGGTCGCGGCTCTTGCCCTGGTCGATCGACAGAACCTCGAAGACCAGGCCATCGACTTCACGATTCCGTCGGGCGCCTTCAGCGACGTTGATGGCGATGCATTGACCTTGTCCGCCACCCTTGCCTCGGGTGATCCGCTGCCGTCCTGGCTGCAGTTCGATGCCGGCCGCTTCACCGGTCAGCCGCCTGCCAACTTCAACGGCCTCCTCAATATCGTCGTCGCCGCATCGGACGGGTTACTCTCGACGAGCGCCACGTTCCGCCTGATCATCGATCCCGTCAACGATGCGCCTGTTGTGGTACAGACGCTGGCAGATGTGTCTGTCGCGGAAGACATGGCGATCGACATCGCCGTCCCGGCCAGCAGCTTCAGCGATATGGATGGCGATGTGCTCACTTTGAGCGCACGGCTTGGCGACGGCGCGCCGCTACCATCATGGCTGGTTTTCGCAGGCGGACGTATCACCGGAACGCCGCCTGCCAACTATAATGGGTCCATCGAGATCACGGTAGAGGCAAGCGATGGCAGTGCCAGCGTCACCGACAGCTTCCTGCTCACCGTCACGCCCGTCAACGATGCGCCCGTGGTGCTGACGCCTATCGCCGATCATGAGTACGCAGAGGACCAGGCCATCGACCTGCTCCTGCCTACCGGTAGCTTCGCCGATGTGGACGGCGATGCGCTTGCTCTCTCCGCCACGCTGGCCGGCGGCGACGCCCTGCCCTCCTGGCTCGCCTTCGATGCGGCAACCCGCCGCTTCACCGGCCAGCCTCCGGCTAATTTCCATGGCACGCTGGAGATCCGCGTTACCGCAAGCGATGGCACAATGAGCGTTGCAGACAGCTTCATGCTCGCGATAAGCCCGGTCAACGATGCGCCGGTCCTGATCGCTGCGCTGCCCGATGTGAGCCTCTCAGGCGCCAATGCGATCGATGTGGCCCTGCCCCTTGGCAGCTTCACCGATGTCGATGGCGATATGCTGTCTCTCACCGCGCGCCTCGCTGGCGGAAATCCCCTGCCCTCCTGGCTCGCCTTCGACGGCGCACGCTTCACTGGTACGCCGCCCGCAGGCTACACCGCGATCGACATCGAGGTCATCGCAAGTGACGGCAGCTTGTCCGTCTCTGATATCTTCCGCCTGACGCTCGATGCCTCCAGCGGGGAGAATGACGCCCCGGTGCTGCTGCAGCCACTTAGCGATGTCGCCACCATCCGCGGCGCGACGCTCGATGTAACGATACCTGCGGGCGCCTTCAGCGATCCCGATGGCGATGCACTTACCTATACGGCAAGCATGACCGATGGCTCGACACTGCCTTCCTGGCTGAGCTTGACAGATGGCCATCTGACCGGGACCGTGGGTGCGGGTGCGCTTGGCGACTACAGCATCCGCATCACCGCCAGCGACGGAAGTCTTTCGGCAAGCGACACGATCACACTAGTCGTCGGCATGCTGCCGACCGGTCCCGAGTACACGCCCTCGCAATGGAGCCAGTTTACCGAGGGCAACGACCGCATTGTCGGTCGCGGCGCGCAGAATGCTGGCATATGGGCGCTGGGCGGCGACGACTACATGACTGCCGACGCCTGGGCCGTTTCGCTGCACGGCGAGGACGGGAACGATATCCTTGAGTTCATGTACTATAGTGGCTCTGGCGAAGGCGGCGCAGGCGCGGATACCTTCATCTTCGACGGCTTCTCGCTCCTCGCCGGCGGTGAAGCGGAGACATGGGCGACCATCGCCGACTTCACAGATGGTGTAGATCGCATAGGCATCGTCAATGGCACGGGAGGCGTCGACGGTTTTGCCGAGCTCGCGGCGCACATGATCCAGAACGGCGCGAACGTCGACATTGTCCTCGCGGGCCTGCCCGCGATCGTCATTGAGGACATCACGCTTGCCGACCTTGATGCCTCGGACTTCATGTTCGGTAGCTGGGCAACATCGGGCGGCTTCGGACCGACTCCGACAACAGGGGCGGTTCCCTGGCCCACGACGACGGCCACGCGCATGCTGAGCGATTGGCAGAATATCGGCAGCGCGAGCGAACGGATCCTTGGCAACGGTGCGAGCGGCGCCTCTGTCGATGCCCTGGACGGCGACGACTATGTCACGGCCGACAACTGGTCAGTCAGCGTCTATGGCGGCCGCGGTAACGATGTTATCGAGTTGTTTGGTACCCAGAACTACGCCATGGGCGGCGCGGGCTACGACTATTTCGTGTTCGACTCGACCATGTTGGAGGCAGAGGCCTGGGAGGAGCTTTGGGCGACGATCGGCGACTTCCACGATGGCGCCGACAAGATCGTTTTCCTCAACGGCTCGGACGGTCTCACCAGCTTCGCGGACCTCGCTCCGTTCCTTTCGCAGGACGGGGACGACGTGAAGATCGCAATCAATGGCCGTCCGGCGATCGTCGTCGAGGATGTTGCACTCTCGAACTTTGGTGCTGACGACTTCCTGTTCGTCAATCAGCCCACCGCGCTGAACGCAGGCCTCAATGGCCAGGCGCTCCGGATCGGCACGACGGTCGGACTTCAGACGATTTCGGCAAACGGTTATTCGAACGTGACCGTCACGGGGACCAATCGTGCCAACACGCTCGATTTCACCAATGTCACGCTGACTGGGATCGTCGCGATAAACGGCCTTGACGGCGACGATGTCATCATGGGCTCCGCTGCCGCGGATACGATCCAGGGCGGCGCGGGCAATGACACGCTGAACGGTGGCTCCGGCAACGACACGCTGGTGGGCGGTATCGGCGACGATGCGCTCAGCGGCGGGCTCGGCGACGACCTGTTCAAGGCAACAGGGACCGGTGACGGGTATGACGGCGTGGACGGCGGCACTGGCAATGACACGATCGCTGCGCAGGCCAACAACACCGCCATCGGCCTTACGTCCCTGTCCGGCGTCGAAACAATCACCGCCGGCATTTACACCGGCGTCTATATCCGCGGCTCGGCAAATAACGATCTACTCGACTTTGGCGCGTCCACGCTCGTCAATATCACGCGGATCGATGGCGGAACGGGCGATGACACCATCTTTGGTTCCGCCGGAAACGACACCATCCTGGGGTCTGCCGGAAACGACAACTTGTCGGGCGGTATCGGAAACGACGTGTTCCAATTCACTGGAACCGCTGCCGGAAACGACACTATCGACGGCGGCGCAGGCACGGACAGCATCGTGGCTCTCGCCAACAATGCAATCATCCGTCTCGCCGCCTTCTCGAACATCGAGACGATCTCGGGTGGAACCTATAGCGGCGTCACGATTGCCGGCAGCGACAATGCCGACAGCTTCGATTTTACGAGCGTGACGTTGAGCGCCATCACGAAGATCTCCGGTAACGCGGGTGACGATCTGATCGTCGGCAATAGCGCGGCGAACGTAATCTCCGGCGGAGACGGTCAGGACACGCTCTATGGCGGAGACGGCAACGATACCATCACGGGCGACGCTGGCGACGATGTCCTGGTCGGGGGTGCCGGCAATGACAGCCTCAATGGCGGCGCGGGCATCGATTGGGTCGATTATTCGGCCTACACCACCAACCTCAGCATCAGCCTGGCCGTCACGACCGCGCAGGGCGTCGCAAGCGGCGAATCTGACACTATCACGAATGTCGAAAATGTGCGCGGCGGCGCGGGCAACGACACGCTGACCGGCTCGAGCGCAGCCAATATACTGGAAGGCGGGGCAGGAACCGACACACTGAACGGCGGCGGTGGAAACGATACCCTGCTGGGCGGTTCCGGGAATGACGGCCTCAATGGCGGTGACGGCACCGATATGCTCGATGGCGCAGATGGCGATGACATCCTCAACGGGGACGCCGGGAACGACACGATCCTTGGCGGGGCGGGCAACGACCAGCTCAATGGCGGCACCGGCGCGGACAATCTGAACGGAGGCGAAGGAGACGATACGCTCACTGGTGGCGACGCAAACGATATTCTCGCAGGCGGGGCAGGAACGGATCAAATCTATGCCGGAATTGGCGACGACATCATCGATGGCGGTGATGGCAACGATACGATCACCGGTGACGCAGGCGCCGATCAGATTGCTGGCGGCGCGGGCAATGACAGCATCTACGGCGGCGATGGCAATGACGTGATCTATGGCGATGGCGGCAACGACACCGTCACCGGCGACGCCGGCGACGACTTCATTGCCCCGGGAACCGGCAATGACATGGTCTATGCCGGAGGCGGGACAGATACCCTGTCCTACGCCACCGCAACGGCGGCCTGGGTCGTCAACCTTGGCGCCAATTCCGCGACTTCGGGCGCGGAGACCGATGGCGTGTATGATTTCGAGAATGTGGAGACGGGGTCAGGTAATGACGTCATCATCGGCAATGCGGCGGCCAATGCGATGAATGGCGGCGGCGGCAACGACCGGCTGACGGGCGGCGCAGGCAACGATGTGATCAACGGTGGCGCCGGATCGGACATTGGCGTGTTCGCCGGGATATCTACAACCTATTCGATCTCAACTGTGGGCGGCAACATACAGATCGTCGACAACGCCGCCTCCCAGGACGGCAATGACGGCACCGACACCTTGACCGGCGTCGAGATCGCCGAATTCAAGAACGGCGTGCAGATTGGCTTGGCTGCTCCCATCCTCCTCGATCTCGATGGTGGCGGGGTGACGACGGTATCCGCGTTGGCTAGCAGTGCTGCCTATGACATGGATGCCGACGGGATTGCCGACGACACCAGCTGGATGGGCGCCGGCGAGGGCATGTTGTTCCTCGACCGCGACGGCGACGGTACGCTCAGCAATGCCGGCGAGTTCAGCTTCGTGAACGACCTGCCCGGTGCGGCCAGCGACCTTGCAGGACTGCGCGCTTTCGACAGCAACGCCGATGGCATCCTATCGGGCACCGACGCTCGCTTCGCACAGTTCCGCATCTGGCAGGACCGGAACGGCGACGGAACGGTCGATGACGGCGAGATCACAACGCTCGACGGATCAGGTGTTCAGTCAATCAATCTCGCCGGCACCGCCGTTGAGGGCAAATTTGACCTCGGCGAGACCGTGATCGTCAATAAGGGCAGCTATACCCGCGCCGACGGTTCGGCGGCCGAGTTCGTCGATGCCGCCCTCACCTATTTCTCCAGCACCTCTCCTGCCGTGGTGAACGAGTTGCCAGACGGTGGCATACCGAACAAAGCCGATGCAGGGATTATCGACCCGTTTGCGGCGGCCGACCAACTCGCGACAGCCCTTGAAGATGGCTTTAGCAATTTTGCCGATCTCGCAACCAACTCCCCAGGCCGCGACCGTCTGATCCGGATATCCGAGTCACCCCCTGCCATCGTGAAGCTCTTCGCGGGCGAGGGAAGCGAGACTCTCGACAAAGTGGCGGATCAACAGCCCTTTGCGCCTTCAGACCCGACCCGGATCAACCAGACCGTTGCTTCCATGATCCAGAGCATGGTGACATTCGGAGCCCAACCGGCAGGCGACGGTCTTACGGGCTGGAAGCAGGAGGCGACAAAACCTGTCGACTTCTTCGCATAATGGGCGTGGAAACGCACAGACCGCAGCATATGGGAGCCGAAGTCCGAGAGGAGTTCGGCTCCTGTCGCGGATGCGGAAAATGCAAATCTCAGGCGCTTGATCAACGCTGGGGATATCAACGGTGGGGCAACGAGAACGAGCGCAGAAGATGGCCGAGCAGACCGCGCCGCTTGTCCATGTTGCGATCGAGACGATGGCCTGACGGAACAGGCCAGCTGATTGAAGAAAACCTACTGACAGTCTGAGCCGCCGACTACGTTGTCCGCGCCTAATTGCGTGACGCTTTATGACCCAATAAATCTTGATTAGTGCATTTGCAGTGCTCATTAAAGAAGCACGACCAATGATATTCTGTCATACCGAACAGAAAGATACTTTCATCGCCAAATGATGAGATAACACTTCAACGCGCCAAAACTTACATTCAAATTGATTGTTTTTTACTCGTAACAGAAGCAATTGACTTGGCCCCTTGACGGGATAATAGGTGATCCGGGGAATGAGGCGCAGCGTTTTTCCGCGCCGTTCGGGGGCTGGCAATTTCGATGTACAAGACTCTTGCTGTTGGCGTTATCGGCCGTCGGTCCGCGATCGCGACCTGCACGCAAAATTGTGCGGCTATGCCCCATCTTTTCGCTTTTGACCGCGTTTGATCCGATCGGGATCGAGCCATGGCGCGTTTTTGCTACCGGTATATCGGCGGCCTTGCCGTGACGGCGTCAGCCTTGTTGCTGACAGGCAACGCCACTGCCCAGGGTCCTTCGCAACGCCTGAACAAAGCGCATGATGCCTATCCAACCCCGCGCATTGCCTTTGACGAAGAGCCAGTGCCGCCGCCCGCCGACGATAGTCTCTCGGCCGCTATAGCGGACAGTTTTACATCCAATCCAGGGCTAGGTGCGCGCCGCTACGATTTGCGGGCAACCGACGACGAGGTCGGCATAGCGATGTCCCAGACGCGTCCGTCGGCACAGGTGCAACTGTCAGGTGGCTATGAACTGACATTGCCCGGTGCAATCACTCAGGCAAACCGCCCCCTCTCGGACCGTCTCAACGACCCGAATATCGAGCGCAACGATCTCGCATCCCAATTTGTCATAGACCAGCCGATTTACACGGGAGGCCGTGCAGCAAGTGCCTTGCGTGCGGCCCTTGCCGGCAGCGTAGCGGGAAGGGAAACCTTGCGCGGAGCCGAGGGTGATTTGCTCGTCGATCTGATCGCAGCTTATACCGATGTGCGCCGCGACGGCCGTTCGCTTGTAATCCGGCAGCGCAATCTACGAACTTTGGAAGCTACCCTCGACGAAATCGCCGCGCGGCGCGATGCCGGTGAACTCACCAGAACCGACATTGCGCAGGCTGAGACGCAAGTACAGGCGGCACGTGTGCAGCTCAATGCCGCCGAAACCCAGCTGGAATCCAGTCGCGCGGCGTTCACGGCCATCGTCGGCCGCGAGCCGGGCAATCTCGCGCAGGAGCCGGGGCTACCGGATTTGCCCCGTACGGCCGACGAAGCCTTCGCGATGGCCGAAGCGAGCAACCCGGATCTTGCCGCTGCCATTGCAACCGCCCATGCATCTCAGGCGCGGATCGCGGCTGCGCAAGCGGAAGGCCGTCCCGAACTATCGATCAGAGGCACGGCCGGCACGACCGGTCCGGCCGCGCATTTCGACCGCGCAGATCAGGACGTCACATTTACCGGACGCGCCACCCTGACGATCCCTCTGTTCGCGGGTGGTCGTATCCGCTCGGCCGTTGCCCAGGCTCGCAATCGCCAGACCGCCGATACGCTTCGTATCGAAGCAACCCGGCGGCAACTGGTCCAGGCGATCGTCAATGCCTGGAATCAGTGGGTGACGGCTGATCGAAATGCCTTGGCGCAGGATTTGCAGGTGCAGGCGGCCCGCATTTATTATGAGGGCACGCTCGAGGAGTATCGCGAAGGGCTGCGGTCCACTTTCGACGTACTCTACGCGCAGAATTCGCTCAATGAGACGCAGATTGCCCTGCTAGGCAGCAAGCGGGACCGCTATGTCGCGCAAGCCATCCTGTTGCGCCATCTGGGCCAACTTGAGACGAAGCGGCTGCTTGCCAACCCGCCCGTTTATGCCCCGGACGATTATCTCGAAAAAGTCGAACGGCGTAGCGCCGTCCCCTGGGGCGGCGTCATTCGCACGATTGACAGGCTCGGTGCTCCGAGCGGCAGGCCTCGCGCCCCTGAGATGCCCGAATCGCAGGCAAGCGCCCTTCCTGCGGCAGCTTCGCCCGCCCAGGCCCCCCTGGACCTCATGCGCGGCGGACCGACTGCCTCAGAAACCCGCTCTCCTTCAACCGCCACCCCGAGAACCAAGCCATGATCCCCGACCAGGCGACTGAACCTTCAGCCGAGACGGCGGGGCAAGACGACTCGGGCCTCATTGCCTATGCGACGCTCCTTGCGCTTCACCGCATCGCGGTGGACCCGGCACAGCTGCGTCATAGCCTTGGCCATGACCGCGGCGTAGACGCCGACGATCTCAAGCGCATTGCCAAGCGCCAGGACGACGTTCGGGCTAAATCCGTTCGCTCTTCCTATGACAAGCTGCGGCAAACACCCCTTCCCGCACTCGCCAACGGCCCGTCAGGATGGTTCATCATTGCCCGGATCAGCGACGATGAAGCCCTGATCCAGCCGCCATGCCACAGCTCGGAAGGCGTCCAGCCCCAGATCATGAAGGTCGACAGGGCGGCGCTCGAGGCCATGTGGTCGGGCGAACTTCTGCTGGTAACAACCCGTGAAGGCATTGGCGGCGTCACGCGCGCATTCGACGTTTCCTGGTTCATCCCCCAGATCGTCAAATATCGCCGCCTGATCGGTGAGGTGCTGCTGGTGACGCTCGGCATCAATCTTCTGGGCCTTGCTTCGCCGCTGTTCTTCCAGAATGTCATCGACAAGGTGCTTGTCCACAATACGCTCGACACGCTCACGATCCTGGTAATCGGCTTTGGCGTCGTCTCGGTGTGGGAAACTCTTTTCGGGTGGCTGCGCACCCGGCTCTATTCGGAAACCAGCCAGAAAATCGACGTCGAGCTGGGCGCCAAGCTCTTCCGTCACTTGCTTGGCCTTAACCTGGCGTATTTTGAAGCACGCCGGGTTGGTGACATCGCCATGCGGGTACGACAGCTCGAAACGATCCGCGAGTTCCTTACAAACTCATCGCTGACGGTGCTGATCGATCCCCTCTTCACGATCGTCTTCCTTGTGGTGATGTGGTTCTATTCCACGCAGCTCTTCCTGATCTCGATCCTGGCGATCCCTGCCTATGTCGCAGTCGCTGTTTTCGTCACGGGTCCCCTGCGCGCGCGCATCGAGGAAAAGTTCGAGCGCGCGGCAGCCAACAACGCGCTCCTGATCGAGAGCATCGGCGGAATCCAGACGGTCAAGGCCGGCGCTGTCGAACCGCAATGGCAGGATCGTTGGGAACGGCAGCTCGCCGGCTACAGCTTCGCCAGCCAGAAGGTCATCAATCTTGGCAATACCGGCAGCCAGCTGATCCAGCTCATCTCCAAGATCAATATGGTTCTGATCCTCTATTTTGGCGCCAGGGCGGTGATCGACAAGGACCTGACCGTAGGCGGCCTCGTCGCTTTCAACATGTTTGCGCAGCGCGTATCGGGCCCGGTGATCCGCATGGCGCAGCTGTGGCAGGATTTTCAACAGGTACGGATCGCGATCGAGCGCCTGGGCGACGTGCTCAACCAGCCGGTGGAACCTGGTACCGGTAGCCGCGTCGCCCTCCCCTCGCTCAAGGGCGAGGTTAAGTTCGAGGGCGTCAAGTTCCGCTATGGCCTCGATGGTCCCTGGACACTCGAAGACATCGACCTCACGGTAGCGGCGGGCACCTCGCTAGGCATCGTCGGCTCCTCGGGCTCGGGCAAGTCGACGCTGACCAAGCTGCTTCAACGCATGTATGTGCCCGCTGCCGGGCGCGTCCTCATCGACGGCGTCGATATTGCCCAGATCGACCCGGCATGGTTGCGGCGGCAGATCGGCGTCGTCCTTCAGGAAAATCTGCTGTTCAACCGTTCGATCCGCGAGAATATCGCGCTCGCAAACCCAGCCCTGCCGCTCGAAAAAGTGATGGCGGCGGCTGAACTGGCTGGCGCCCACGAGTTCATCGTGCGGCTGCCGCAAGGCTACGACACGCCGGTCGAAGAGCGTGGCACCAACCTGTCCGGCGGCCAACGTCAGCGCCTGGCCATCGCCCGGGCGCTGGTGACTGGGCCGCGCATTCTCATTCTCGACGAGGCGACCAGCGCGCTCGATGCCGAAAGCGAGGAGATCATCCAGAAAAACCTCAAGGCGATCTCCGCCGGCCGTACGGTGATCATCATCGCGCACCGCCTCTCTGCCGTACGGCAATGCGATAATCTTATCTCACTGGAAGCTGGCCATATCGTGGAACGCGGCAATCACGAAGAACTGTTGCGGAATAACGGGCGCTATGCAGATTTGCATCGCCGCCAGAGCGGTGCCGGTTTCGCACGAGGTGCCGACGTATGAGCGCGTGGCGTCACCATTGGGATGTGCTCAAGGAAGCACTTAGGGCGGATCGGGAATGGCGCCGGACCTTCGTCCCCTCCCGTGAGGCCGATTTTCTTCCTGCCGCGCTCGAGGTTGCCGAACGTCCTGTGTCTCCCACGGCGCGGATGGCCGCCTGGATTCTGACGATCGGTCTGCTTCTTACGATCCTGTGGACCGTGTTCGGAAGGATCGACGTCGTCGCTTCTGCGCCGGGCAGCGTGATTCCGACCGGCAACATCAAATTGGTCCAGTCACCTGGAGCAGGCGTTGTTCGGGCGATCTATGTACGCAACGGCGATTTTGTGCGGCGGGGCCAGGCCTTGCTAGATCTTGACCCAACGCTGGCCGGTGCCGACCTCGCCTCCGCGCAGAAGGCACTGGCGAGCACCGAACTCGACATCGCCCGCAACCGGGCAATTGCCGACGCTTTATCCGGCAAGGGTTTGCATTTCACGGCTCCCAGCGGAACGCGGCCGGAAATCGCGGACACCCAACGACGCCTGATCGCCGCGCAACTTGCTCAAATCGAGGCAAGCACCGCCAGCCTGGGCGACGCGCGTTCCTCCGCTCTTGCTGACGTGACTGCGGCACGAGCATCCGCAGCCCGCCTTGCCGACACGGTGCCAATACTCGATCGCCAGATCGCCCGCATGAACCGGTTGGACGCGAGAGGATATGCACCTGGACAGCGCTTGCTGGAACTGGAACGCCAACGGCGATCTGAAGCGGGGGATCGTGAGATCGCCCTCGCCCAGGTCGACCGAGGCCTGGCCGAGGCGCGAAAGCTCGACCAGCAGCGGCGCGAAGCCCGTGAGCAAGCCAGGCATACGGCACTCACCGACCTTGCAAAGGCAGAGGCCGACGCAATCCTGCGTCGTGAGGAAGTAACGAAGGCCACCCAGATGAACCGTTTCCAGCGGCTCGTTTCATCGGTTGATGGAACGGTACAAAGCCTCGAGGTCCACACTGTGGGCGGCGTTGTAGAAGCCGCCAAGCCGTTGATGACGGTGGTGCCCGCCCGCGGTGGGCTGGAGGTCGAAGTTCGCATCCTCAACAAGGACGTCGGCTTCGTGCGGGTCGGGCAGGAAGCGGCGGTGAAGCTCGAGGCATTTCCATTCACGCGTTACGGCACGATCCCTGGCCGTGTTCGCTCGATCAGCCGCGATGCAGTGCAGGATAAGGACCTCGGCCTGGTCTATATCGCCACCATCGCGTTGGCGCGGAGCTACATAGACACGGACGGTCGGCGGACCGGGCTGGCCCCGGGTCTTGCCGCAACTGTGGATGTGAAAACTGGGACCCGGCGTATCATCAGCTATCTGCTCAGCCCGCTGCAGACGAGCATAGCACAGGCCGGCCACGAGAAATGATGCAAGGAACCGCAGAGATCTACGGCAGAACAGGCGATTGCGAAAGGTCCCGGCTGTGTCGCGCTCAGTAGCATTTTCTCGGCTCATACCATCCGCAACGTTAAGGTCGGCGGCGACATTCGAGATTACAACCGAAACATCGAGCAATATTTCATATCAGTTTAGCCAGGTCTGGGAAAAGCCTACCTCAAGCAAGGCGAGAGCGATAAAGTCCATTCTTCAAATTCCTATGAATTCGCAACACTTCTCACCGTTCGTGAATCTAAAACAGACGTTATTCTATCAATCACGACGCAAGGTATGCGCACTCTGGAAATCATTCGCTATACAGACGCTAGTGCTTTCCATAACCGCGTGCAGCGGAACCAGCTACATGGGCATACCCTTACAACCTGATAGCGAATTATCCGCTCTCGCACGCGAAGCGAAAGCGGGTGAAAAGAATGCCCAGTATCAGCTTGGAATGAGGTTCGAGAATGGCGACCAAATTCCATCGAATCAGGAAAAAGCGCGGAAACTGTATTTCTTGGCGGCTACCCCCACCGGCGGGTCTCAAATCACCTACGTACCTACAAACAATGGCGTGAAGCCTCAGCTTATTAATCGTGGCCCACTCGTGGCGGGGATCGCAGCAGCGAGAGAAAAGCTAATCCAACGTAACGAATGGTCAGGGGATCGGACTCAAGACATATCACAGCTTGGTTCGAGCTCGGCGAGAGACTTTACTGTGCCCGACGCAGTGGACGCGCACAATCGCCCTCCTCGGAAAGTAGCCGTCGATATAATTCTAGACGATTTGGTCCGCATTGAACTTTTCTCTGATCGCTGCCTCAGTCGGCAAAAGGGTAATGAACCTAAAGACTATGACGCTTATGCTCTTGATGGATGGAATTGCCTTCTAGAATCAACGCTACCATCGGGTTGTGGTGAGTATCTCAACCGCCTTCCCGACATCGCACGGTCTGTGCGTTATTTTGATAAGTTTGCGCTATTGAGACGAAGACTTAATGCGGTGATTAATAACTGCCAGTCAGCAGGTGCTGATCATTCCTCGAAGTGGCCCGCCAAAATTCATCCGACATTCCTTGACATTGAGCTCGATGATCTTGGACAGGCAAGCAGAACGCAAAAATCGCTCGTCGCACAGTTTCGCTCGGCCCAATTTGTCCACTCGGACGGGCCAATCTTGCCAGGTTACGCATTCGAAACAGCCATGTGTCGCATGTTGACGAATGGCCAAGAAATTCGCGACTCAGTTTTTTGGCTGCTCGCCTGTCAAAATGATGAGTTTGTTGAACGACAAAGGGCCGCAACCGCAGTAATTGATGAGTTTATCGAAAAAGGGGGTAATAATGACTGATCCGACCAGAGCGATTGAAGCGCCTCGGCCCTCGGGCGTATCGTCGTATATATCGATCGGCACCCCCATTAGCAGCACGCCCCCTGCTCCTCCAACCAATGGACAGCCACTTGTAAAGGGAAATTTTAAATACGACTTCGATAGGGATGGCTGGGTTCTACGTGAGGACCTAGTAGCAAGGGCCGACTTGCCTGTGCTGATCATGGTTGGGGCGGACGACTATTACTTCAACTGCATCGACGGTCTCGTGAGCACCGTGATCGACGGCACAGCCGACCCATTTACGAAGGCCTTTTTCGCAACCGTTGGAACAGCCGAAACGCCAAAAGACGGATGGGGGCGGCGTCCTGAGCAGTACCGCGATGGGGCCGTTGTTGTCCTTGACTTCCAATATTACCAGATATCCGAAGGCGCCGCCACGATCCAGGACAGGACCGGCCAACGCCCGATATCGGGGATTGAAGGTATTGATAATGCAATTGCATCCGATAACTTCTGGTGGGGGACTACAAAGATGCTGATAGCAATACAGTTCATCAAAAATTCAATTAACGGCACCGGTAAGAGTGCGATCAATTAGTTGAGATACTGTGCAGGATAAAGATTTAGGGCTGGTCTATGTTGCTACCATCACTCTGGAGAAGAACGTTATTAACGCGAACAACTCTCAGTACGCGCCAACCCCTGGTCTGGCAGCAACGGTGGATGTCAAAACCGGTACTCGAAGAATCATATCGTACCTTTTCAGTCCGCTTCAAAGGAGCATCCAACAGGCAGGGCGAGAGCAGTGAGGCTAAGGTTAAGCTTGAGCGAGGTCGTATGGCATCACAAAACGCGGGCGTGAGACGCCGGCTCGTCGCCGGGATCGCCGCAGCCACAGCCCTTCTGACGCTGCAGGCCTGCGCGAGCAGAGCCAGCTTCATGAGCGTTCCCCTCGCTGCAGGCCAGACCAATCCTGAATTGCAGCGACTAGCTGCCCGCGCGCGCGCCGGAGACAAGCAGGCGCAACTCGAACTGGGAATCAGATTCGAGGAAGGGCTAGGTGTAGGGCGCGATATCGAGAAGGCCCGAGACATGTATCGCCTTGCGGCGTCTGACAGCGGTGGGTCTGTGTGGGTGTATGTCCCACCAATTGGAGATGGAAGCATGGGCCGGGTCATGCAGGCGGACAGAGGCCCGAAAACGCCCGGACTGGCCGAGGCGAAGGCAAGACTCCATTTGCTCGAAAGAATTCAGGGAAAGAACTAATATGGCGTTCATTTCCGACAACGCGAACTTCCATACCTACGAGGCGAAACCGCATCGTGGGCGCGTTCCATATTATCGACAATTAATGATCGTATCGATTTCGCTGATAGCCATCGCCACTCAAGGATGTTCAATGAACAATAACATGATTGAAGAGCATGAGCGGATATGCAAGCAGAACATGAAGGTCATTGTTCATGATAACGATCTGTGGCGTGAATATCGTGCTCAATCCGCCGCTGCGTATCAAAGAGAGATACAGGAAACCCCTCCAATGACGGGGCGCACCTATTATACGCCTGTTGGAGATTTCGATACATCATTTGGCAAGAATAAATCACATTTTAGGCCGAATGTAGACGACAAGATTGTTCGCGATGACATTTTTATTACGAAAGGCGATAAGGTCGTCGCTCAGATTGTTGACTATATATATCAATATCGGTCCATCGATGGACCAACGGGTTTCAATTGCTTAAAATTTTATAAAGACTTATCTGTTGGGGGTGTTGATCAATGAGCGATAATCCGCCCCCAACATTTGCACGTGACTACCTGACATCTGCTCAAGTCGCAGCTCTAGGCTACATCGCTCCGGCAGTTAATATGTCTTTGAACGATACTGGCCCTGTTCTTGCTTTGAAGATTAAAACAAATCCCGGTGCCAGTGGGATTTTCACTGAGTCGGAGCTTACCAATTTCACAAACAACTATCGTTTCGTCGGTTCGACGTCGCGCGGACCGGGCGTTGCTGGTGGTGACGCCGTCGCCTTTCAGAATATCCAAACGGGCACAATTATTGTCGGAGTTGCAGGCGTAAACGATCATTCGTTCGCTTACCAAGAGTTGCCGCAGACGGACATCCAGACTGCGCTAACTGGTGGCAACGGCGCGATGTATGCCGACATTCAGACTTTTGTGTTCGGCTTGATGAACCAATATTCTACCGCACGTTTTGACCTAAATGGCCATTCGGCCGGGGGCCAGATGGTGCAACTTTTGCGTGCCGATGCGTCCTTGCAAGGCTTGAGCTCTCGCATTGTCACATCAAATACCTTTGGCTCTTTTGGTATCGGCTTCAGTCATCTGTTCCCGAATGGTAATGTTACAGGCTTCTCCGACATTATTACCGAACTTGATCGTATTGAAGATTCTGCCGGTTTTGTTCATTTCCGTAATGATAGCGATGGAGTGCCACTGTATTCCGATTCATCGGGCTATAGGCTTGCGGGGCCTGCGGCGAAGTATCTCGATGACGGAATTGATTACAGGGATAATTTCGGTTTTGTAACGGCTCATGGGATGGATATTTACATCCGCTCATTGAGGGCAGGTATTAACAATCAGGCGGCAATTATTTCTGACCCAACCGCACGGCCAGATGCGATTGCGGCGATAGCGCAACATTTGGCCGTTACCGAAGATGAAGCTGAAGAAATTGTCGTCGAAGCCAAGCGGCAACCAGATGGATCGCTCATTGTGGGCACCAGAGCGAATCGGAGGCCGGCATCTCTGACGACCTATCGAGACCCAGAGACCGGGGCGTTTGTGCCAGAAGGTATTGACGTAACGATTATTCGCGGAAAGCCCTATTATACGGATCGAGACGGTCAAGAAACGCGCTTCATCATCAAGAAGGATGCTGAAGGGAATAGCTACATCGATGCGGCAATTTCGGGCAACGATGACATGAACGTCATCCGCCGCTTTTTGCCGGATGGCAGATTGATCGCTACAGATTTCAACGGCCGGACTTTCGTTGGCCTCGATTTCGCGAATGCGGGTGGAATAATCGGTTCGCAGCTCGGTTATCGTCTTGCCAACGGCGACGTTCTAACTGGCATCGTTGCATCGGCTGCCTTGAAAACGCTCGGCGACAATCTGGGAGACTCGCTTGATCGAGCTATTGGCGGCAAGTCCATAGGCGATGCCCTGGAAGGCGGTTTTGAGGCGTTTGGACAAGAGTTTGTCGCGAATCTCAAGTCGGCAGGCCTTGGCGCGATTTCATCATTCCTGACGGCGGAACTGGTCAACGCAATTGGGCTTGACGGTTTCGCGGGCGAACTTGCCAACAGTTCGGCCGGTTATGCGGTCGGTCAGATAATTGGCAACATTGCAGGCGGCGAGGCAATATTCGAAGGCCTTGAGTTCGCCGATCTTGGCAATGCTGTTGGTGGCTTCCTCGGCTCCTATTTAGCATCAAATATCGTGAGTTTTGACACCCTCGGTGGACAATTGGGTTCGGCGGTGGGTGCCGCCCTTGGCGGTATCGCTGTTGCTAGTTTGGTTGTCGGCACCGGAGCATCTGCAACGCTGGCGGGCGTACAACTTGGCGCGCTAGCAGGTCCCGTCGGTGCGGCGATTGGTGCGTTCGTCGGCTTCATTGCTGGTGGCCTTATCGGTTCCCTCTTCGGCGGTACGCCGCGTTCTGGGGCGGATTCTGCCTGGGATTCAGAGCAACAGAAATTTGTGGTGGCCAATGTATGGTCGAGGAAAGCCGGATCGAAGGATGCAGCCCGCAGCGTGGCGTTTGCGGTTTCCGACACGTTCAACGCCGTGCTGTCGGCGACAGGCGGCACATTACTCAACCCGGAGGCCGTGCAGTCGGGCAATTACGGGATGCGCAAGAGCGCCTTCGTCTACAGGCCCTCTTCGACGCGCGACAGCGATGCGATCACGCAGAAATTCTCGGGCAAGGATGCGGCGACACGGTTGATCGGCTATGGCGTGTATCAAGGGTTGACCGATCCCGACTTCCAGATCGCCGGAGGCGATATTTATGTGAAGCGCGCGCTTTACAACTCGTTGGAGATCGGCGGGCCTGATCCGCAAAACTTCGACAGTAGCGTGCTTCTGGGCAATATAACCTCGGCCCAGCAATATGAGAGCTACCTCGGCAATTCCAGCGTAATCAATGTGTTGGTGGCGGCCGAACCAGACAGCGCCTTTGCGATCGAGACGCTGATCACGCTCGCCCGCGCGCAAGAACTAGGGCTGACAAGACGTGCCGCAAGCGATTGGTTCGGCGGATTTGATTTCCTTATCAAGGAAGCCGAGAGCACCGCCGCCGATGTCGATTTCGGGTTCGATTACGATCCGGCAAGCGGCCAGGTAAGCCGCCAGATTGGCGTCGGCGACTATGTGCTCGGCGACGCGATCGATATCGCGGGCCAGACCACGATTGAAGCGGATAGCGCCAACAACACGATCGACCTTCGTAACGGCGACCTCGCCGACCAGCGCGGTTTTACAGTCAACAGACATTTCAACAACGATATTGCCGCAGGCGGCACGGATTTCACGGTGAAGACCGCAACACTCACGTTCGCTGCGACAACTTTGCGCTCCACGGTGCAAGTCAATGTCACGGTTGATGCGCTAGCAGAAGCCAGCGAGAATTTCCTCGCATCGCTTTCGAATGCTCCGGGCATGCAGATCATGGGCGGAGCAGCAACTGCAACGATCATTGATGGCACGGCAGCTTCTCCCACCCTGATGGTTGGCAACAGCTATGCCTGGGAAGGCGACGGCTACGCGGTATTCCGCCTCTCGCTTTCGAAAGCAGCCACAAGTGCGGTCACCGTTAATCTTGCCCTCGTCGCCGACAAGGCGACCGGCGGTGGCGTCGATTTCGGCAGCACTGGTGCGGCCAATATTCAGGTCTCCACCAACGGCACGACCTGGACGAACGCGACCAGCGCAACCTTCGCGGTTGGAGCGACGCAACTGTTCGTGCGGACCGCAGTGGTCGCCGACAACGTCGCCAATCCGGATTACGTGGCCCCGGTCGTAGTCAACGGCCAGGTCGTCACTCCGGGCAATGGCAAGCCGCAATTTCTCAACGTCGAGGGCAACGAGAAATTCAGCCTCCAGGCGACGGTGTCCGCAGGCGCGTCCGCTCTCGCCAATGGCACGCAGCCGGTGACGGGAACCGGAACGATCGTCGACGGCGCCGGAACCGAACCCCTCGTGTGGATCGACAGCGTCACTGTTGATGAAAGCTCGGGCAAGGCGATCTTCACCGTGTCGCGCTCCCGCACGATGGCGGCATCGACGACCGTTGGGTTTGCGACGAGCGACCGCCGCGTCCTCGATATCCCGATTGCCGCGACCGTCGATGGCGGCGCAGGCAACGACACCATCTACGCGTCGAACCTTGGCGACAATATCTTCGGTGGAACCGGAGACGACATCATCTACGGCGGCCGTCTCGATGACTGGCTGCTCGGCGGTGACGGCAACGATACGCTGAATGCGGGTTCGACCGCAGCCGGATCGCTCGGCGGCGATGGCAATTACCTCAACGGCGGAGCGGGCAACGACACGCTCACAGGCCGCGAAGGGTCCGATTGGCTCGAAGGCGGCGAAGGCACCGACACGCTGCTCGGCGGCGCCGGCGATGACATTCTCGTCGGCGGAGCCGGCAATGGCGACAGCCTCAAGGGCGGCACCGGCTCCGACCAATATGTCGTCCGGCGCGGAGATGGCGCGGACATCATCGACGAGGCCAGCACGGAATCGGCGCTGACCAACACCAGCGCCGATGGAATGGCTCAACGCCTAACTGCCATTGAGAATTGGAAGACCACTCCGGGGCAGGCAGGTGCCCTGCGTCCGGACTGGGTCGGCGCTTCGGCGGGTGTGGCATCTGGAACCGTGGAGGGCGGCGAGGACGCCATCGTATTCGGTGCCGGGATCGACATCGGCGACGTTCGCCTCAAGCGTTCGGGTACGGCGACCGCCCCCGGCAATGACCTGCTGATCACCCTCATGCAGACCGTCGGCACCGTCGAGAATGCGACCAGCACCGTTATCACAGTCAAGGACTGGTTCTCCAACCCCTACAAGCGTGTCGAATGGCTCAAATTTGCCGACGGCAACGAAATCCGCATCGGCGACACCACAAGCTTTATCGCGGGTGGGTCGGGCAACGATGTGCTGATCGGCACGCAAGGCAATGATTTCATTGCAGGCGATGCGGGCGATGACAAGATCTTCCTTCTTGCGGGTAACGACGTCGGAAATGGCGGCACCGGCAATGACATGATCCTTGGCGATGCCGGTAAGGATCTGCTCATCGGTGGCCTCGGCAACGATCAGTTGCTGGGCGGCGCCGGGATAGACGCGATCACCGGCGATGCCGGAGCCGACGACATCTATGGCGGCGCGGACAATGATATCGTCTCGGGCGGAACCGGCGATGGCGACGTCGTGGTTGGCGGTGCCGGTAACGACACCTTCAAGTTCGCGCGCGGCGACGGCCGCGATATGGTCTTCGACGATTTCGCCAATTACTGGCAGACCGTCTGGATCGCCGGCGAATGGAATTCCGCGTTCAGCTACAACGCCACGACCGGCATCGTTACGGGTCCTGGTGGAGCGGTGCTGCGCAAGAATGTCGGGACCGCTGACGAGCCCGATTTCCAATGGGTCGGGCGTTACGACTTCGACAGCGCAACCAGTACGCTCAAGGTCTTTGCACCTCCTGCGGACGCAGTCATCACCGCCAACTCGGGAACCGATACGATCGAGTTTGCACCTGGCATCAACCTGCAGGACGTGATCCTGCAGCGTCCTGCCGGATCGAACGATCTCGTCCTTGTCGTCAGCAAGGAGAGCGACGAGGTTTCGGATAGCTCGCTCGTTGCCGACAGTGTCACGATCAAGGACTGGTTCCTCGCGCCCGGCAGCATCGAAAAGCTGGCGTTCTACCAGACCGGCTTGCTCGACATTGATCCGGTGAAGATGGTCTTGAAGGCAGGCACCGACGCTGCGGATGGGACTGCCAGCGCGCCGCTCGCGGGCACGGCGATTGCCGACTGGATCACAGGCGCCGCAGGGGATGATGTGATCGCCGGCGGCGGAGGCAATGATATCCTCGCCGGCAATAGCGGTTTCGATACGCTTAAGGGCGAGGCCGGCGACGACGTGCTCTATGGCGGCACAGGTGATGACGCTCTCGACGGCGGTGCGGGCAAGGATATCCTGGTCGGCGGAGCCGGTCTGGATGCCGCGAGCTACGCGTCCACCTCGGCGGCGGTGCGTGTCCAACTCTCCGCATCGCACACCAACACAGGCGATGCGGCAGGTGACGAATATTATTCGATCGAGAATGTCATCGGTGGCGGCGGTGCCGACATCATCGGTGGCGATAGCGGCCAGAATGAACTGACCGGCGGCAAGGGCAACGATGAGCTTGCCGGCAATGCCGGCGACGACACCTATGTCTGGAACGCAGGCGACGGCGCCGACACCATCATCGAAGGCGGCTTTGTCATTGAAGAAGCGGTGACCGCGGCGGCTACGCTCGGCGCTGGTTTCTCTATCAAGTCCTGGGCCGCCACCGGGGCGGTCGAAGCGGCGTCGGGCAATCGCTATTGGCGCTTGCAGATTCAAGCTGCGGACGGGACCGTTGTCTATGACAACGCCACCTATCTTTATGCACCCGGGACCACCCCAGCTGCGCCGGCTCCGTCAGCCTATGCCCAGGCCGGATGGCTGGGCGGCTTTGCGCGCACCAACCTGCAACAGGTGACCCGCCAGCGCTTCGATGCCTCCGTCAACGGAGGCGATGACGAACTGGAGTTCGGCCCGAACATCAGCCTCAATGACCTCAGCTTCGCCTGGAGCGGCAATGATCTCATCATCAGCGTGGGCGGCCTTGCCACCTCGCAGGTGACGATCAAGGGGCAGAAGCTCGCGAACAGCGCGGTGGAAACGCTCAAGTTCGCCGATGGCATGTCGGTGTCTCTGGCCAGCATTCTCCTGGCGACAAGCGATGCCACGCTCGCAGGCACGGCAGCCGACAATCTGCTTGTCGGGCGATTTGGAGCTTTCAACGACAGTCTGAACGGGGGCGCTGGAGACGATGTCCTGGCCGGCTATGCGGGCGATGACACTCTGCTCGGCGGAGACGGCGACGATACACTGGAAGGCGGCCTCGGCGCGGATACGCTGAACGGCGGTGCCAACAGCTCCAGCGCGGCTTCGACCGATGCCGGCGACACGGCGCGATATGTGCGTTCTGCGGCGGCGGTCACGATCGACCTCAAGCTGGCTGGCGCCCAGACAAGCGTCGATGGTTCGGACGCGCTCGGCGACACGCTCATCGGCATCGAGAATGTCGTGGGTTCGGCCTACAACGACGCCATCACCGGCGACGCAGCGGATAACAAGCTCTTCGGCCTTGCCGGCACCGACACCCTGTATGGCGGCGCGGGCGACGATGTTCTGAGCGGGGACGACGGCAACGACAACCTCTACGGTGAGGATGGCGCGGATTCGATCTCGGGCGGTCTCGGAGCGGACAAGCTCTACGGCGGCGCACAGAATGATGTGCTCGACGGCGGTGACGGTGATGACCAGCTCTTTGGTCAAACCGAGGACGATACGCTCTCGGGCGGTCTCGGCAACGACGCCCTTAATGGCGGGGCCGGCAATGATATCCTTGTTGGCGGCGATGGGAACGACAGTTTCGTCGGGGATGCCGGCGACGATACGCTCGAGGGCGGGCGCGGTAATGACACCCTGAACGGAGGCGCCGGGAACGATACCTACGCCTTCGACCGGTATGCGGGCACGGACACCCTCACTGATACCAGCGGCATCAACACCATCACCTTCGATGAAAGCGTCGCGTACAACGAGTTGTGGCTGACCCGCGTCGGTAACGACATGCGCATCGCAGTGATCGGCTCGGACGCCAACATCACGGTCGTCGGTTTCTTCCTGACAAGCGGCCAGAGCAAGGTCCGGGCGATCCAGACCACGACACATGTGATCTTCCTCGATCATCCCGACAGCCTCAGCCTTGTTACGGCGATGACCGCCACGACCACAACTCCGGCCATCACCCCGACGGCGCTGCCGACAGACATCGCGGGAAAGCTGGCGACCTATTGGCATGCCGGTTCCAAGGCCGCACCAACCGGCCCCGCAGCGCCCCGAACTGTCACATTGGCCGAAGATGCCTCGATTGCCATCAACGGTAGCTACGGCGTGGTCGATCACGATCAGAATCTGACATCCTATGCGCTCGATCCGGCAAAGGGTCCCAGCAAGGGCGTGATCACCAGCTTCAACGCCGCGACCGGCGCCCTGACCTATACGCCATTTGCGGACGCCAATGGCGAGGATACCTTCGTCGTGATCGCTACAGATGCCGATGGGCAATCGGTGGCGCTTCCTGTCAACGTCACGATCACCGCCGTGAATGACGCGCCGCGGGCGATCGCAGTTGTCAATGGCACTGCGCTGCAAATCGCCGAGAGCGCGCCTGGAAGCACCACGGCAAATAACAGCCTTATCGGCGCCTTCACATCGGTCGATGTGGAAGGCGATCCTGTCGCTTATACACTCACCGACAATGCTGGCGGCCGGTTCGTCATTGCCTCAAACGGCGAATTGCGCGTCCTCAACGCGACTTTGCTCAACCGGGAAGCGGCCGCGTCCCACTCGATCCGCGTGCGTGCTACGGACAGCAAGGGCGCCTACACCGAGACGGCGTTCACTGTGACGGTGACCAACGTCAACGAGGCGCCCAATGCGCCTGTTCTGTCGACGTCGACTGGTATCGTTAGCGAATATGTCGCAGGAACGAACACGTCGAATGTCTCCGGACTGGTTGCACGCTTCACCACCAGCGATCCGGACGGCGCGCCCAATCCGTCCATCGTTTTTGTCGCCGATGGCACGGGCAACCCAGGCAACCGCTTCAAGATCTCCGGCACCGACGTTCAGTTCGCGGTGGAACCGGATTTCGAAGCGCTGGTAGGCGCCGGCTTTACGGTCACGGATAGCGACGGGGACGGTCTCGGCGAAGTGACGCTGACCGGAAAGGTCTATGCGTCGGACGGCGCCCTGTCTTCTGCAGCAGTCACCTTCACCGTCAGGCTAGAGGATGTGAACCAGCGCCAGACGGCGATCGCCCTTGCCGGCCCTGCTGCTTCGATCGCCGAGCGCGACCGCGTCGCTACCGGGGTCGCGCGTCCCGCCGTGGTGCTTGGCACGCTGAGCGCCACCGATCCCGACCTTGCAAGCCAGTTGGCCGGCCAGCAGACCTATGCTGTCTATGAGAACAGCGCGACGACCGTCAGTACGCGCTTTGCAGTCAACGCCAGCAACCAGCTGGTGCTCCTGGCCGACAAGAGCCTTGACTATGAAACCGACGGCGCCTCGATCATCCTCAAGGTCCGGGCAACGGACAAGTCCTCGGCGCCGCTCACGTTCGACCAGACCTTCACTTTCGCCATCACCAACGTCGATGACATAGTGGACGGCACCGCGAACGCCGATACTCGCACCGGCCAGCAGAACCGGGACATCCTGCGCGGTCTTGCCGGTAACGACACCCTGTCGGGGCTCGCCGGAAACGACCAGCTGGAAGGCGGCGACGGCAACGACACGCTCTATGGCGGCGATGGCAACGATACGCTGCTGGGTGATACCGGAGACGACAGGCTCTATGGCGAGGTCGGCGATGACAGCCTGACCGGCGGTGACGGTAACGACATGCTCGATGGCGGTCTAGGCAACGACACTCTGGCGGGCGGACTCGGCAATGAGGGTGTTCGTGCCAGCGGCACGGATGCCTGGCGCGGTTTCACGAGCGTTGGCCTTGCAGGCGGCGCCGGCGCGGACATCATCAATGGCGGCGATGGAGATGATTATCTCGAAGGCGGCGATGGTGCCGACCAACTGACCGGCGGCGCCGGTTTCGACGGCGTGACCTACGCGGCATCCACCACTGCGGTGAGCATCAACCTCGCTGCCGGCACGGGTACCGGCGGACAAGCCCAGGGCGATTTGCTGAGCGGAATCGAACTTGTCGAAGGTTCGAACCAGGCGGACACTCTGGTCGGCTCGACAGGCTCGGATGTCCTGAGGGGCGGGGCAGGCAACGACTCGATCAAGGGGGGCGCCGGCAACGACTATCTCATCGGCGGCGATGGCAACGACACACTCGATGCCGAGGCCGGTGACGACTATCTCGATGGGGGAGCAGGCGACGATGTCCTGATCGGGGGCGCCGACAACGACACCTACTTCATCGGCCGAAACCAGGGCAACGATCGCATCAAGAATTTCGATGCGAGCGGAGACAATTTCGATCATCTCGCCCTGGACAGTTCAGTGACCTACACGGACATCTGGTTCGACCGGGTGGACGATCAGGGCCAACCGAGCGGAACGGGCAATCACCTGCGCCTGACGCTGCTGGGACAAGCCGGCGCCGAGGGCACGGTGACGGTGGAGAACTGGTTCACGCTTCCCGACCGAACTCTGCCGGCAAACTATTTCAAGATCGATCTGATCTCCGACGGCACCGACAGGGCCACCGTGCCTGTGAATGTGGATGCGCTCGTTACGCTGATGGCAGGCATACCTGCCCTGAATCGTCCGACGACCCAGGACCAGATGGACACCCTTCGCGCGGCCAACATCGCCTTTGCCAACGGCATGGAGGATTATTGGGGACGCCTGAGCCCTCCAAAAATCAGCGATACCGTCTCGCTCAGCGCGACCGAAGCGCTCGACAATGGAACGACCACGATCAGCTTTGCCACGCGGGCCTGGTACGAGGATCTGCAGGGGCTCGGCATCGCCATCCCGGCAAGCAGCATCGATCTCACGCTGACCGCGCTGGGTGGCTATAACCTTGCCAGCTACGTGACCGGCGTCAATTACGGCACGCCTGACGCAGCAGGAAACCGTACCGTGACCCTCACGCTGGCCCCTAACGCCAGCACGCATTTGTTGCCGGGGGGTACGCTTCCCCTGCAGTTGCAGGCAAAGATCCGGGGAACGACACGCACGGTCAATGACCTTGGCGGCATTGCGCTCAGTATCGCGCCGACGGCGGACAATGGCAGCTTCTCGACGCTTGCGAGCGCCGGCGGTACTGCCGGCGCGAACATCGCCATCTCCGTGGCGGCTGTCACGCCGGATACGGATGGTTCGGAGAGTGTCGATGTTCTCGTGAAAGGCCTGCCCAGCGGATACTCGCTGGTCAATGCTGCAGGCACAGCAGTTGGAATCTGGGAATCCGCCTCTGGCTGGTGGCGACTGACCTCCGCGCAGCTCAGCGGTCTGCGCATGGCCGTCCCTGCCGGACGTTTTGAAAACGCGGCCCTGAGCTTTGCCGTCCAGACAAAGGACGGCACCTCGACGCGGACATCGGCATGGTCGAACCTCGCCGTGGTCGTGAACGGCAAGCCTACGAATATCACGCTGAGCGGCTCCATCGCGGAGAACGCGGCAAACGGAACATTCGTCGGGGCGCTAACGGGCATCGATCCCGACACGGCCGAGGGGATGGCGGCGCCCACAAGCTTCCAACTCATCAACAATGCAGGTGGCCGCTACGTCCTCGACACGGCCAACACGAGCCGCTTACTCGTTGCCAACGGCGGCGCGAACCTCGACTATGAGGCTGCCGGCCGCGACGCGGCCAACACCATAACCGTTCGTGTGTTCGATGCGGCCGGACAATATTACGACAAACAAATCGTCGTACCGCTCACCAACGTCAATGAAACGCCCAATGCGCCCGGAGGAGGGGCGACGGTCTGGTCATTCTTTGACGAAACCGGGTTGGGTTCAAACCCAGCGGTGGCCGGCAAGACCGTCGCCACCCTGGCGCTGAGCGATCCCGATGGTACCACGCCTACGCTGCGCTTTGCGACCGACGGGAACCCCGGCAACTGGTTCACGATCGTCGGCAACCAGATTCGTTTCGCCGCAGGCGTTTCGTATGACTACGAGTCCCTGCGTGCGGCAGGTTACGGCATCAATGACTGGAGCGGCGATGGGCGCCTCGAAGCGCACATCGCGAATGTGTCGGTAGAGGCGGTCGACAGTGGCGGTGCGGTATCGGCGCCGACCCTCGTTCAGGTCTTCATCTCCGACGTGAACGAGAGGCCCAACAATCTTGTGCTGGAGGCATCGAACGTCTTTTCCGAGACAGTGGGCGGCGATTCTCCGCATGCCGGAAATCTGATCGCCCGCTTCACCATGGCCGACCCGGACGGCGTGGCACCCCAACTCTATATCGTTGGCGGTAACGAGAATGGCTGGTTCCAGACATTCTCCAACAACCACATCGCCTTCTCGCCCGGCGTGAATTTCACGTCCGATTGGCTGCGCGCCTATATGGGGCAGTTCGGGACCAGCGCGAACATGAACTTCGATACCGACGGCGATGGTATCAAGGAGGCCCGGGTTGCGACGCTCACGCTGGTCGCGCGCGATGCCTCCGGCGCCGAGTCCTCGCCGTTCAGCTACTCGGTCTACATCGAGGACAAGAATGAGCAGAACGCTCTGACTGGGCGTACTCTAAACGTCATCAATGAGAACACGGCAGTCGGAACCGTCTTCGACACCGTGAACGCGAGCGACCCTGACAGCGGCGCGACGGCGTTCAGCCAGCAGCGCTACTGGTTCTGGGACGGCACGAACTACTCGGCATCCACCTGGGATGGTCGCTACGCGATCGACAATGTGACTGGCGCGGTTCGCGTCAATGCGGCGCTCGACTTCGATACTGCAGGCGAGACCGGCCGCAACTACGTCATTCGGGCCAGGGACAATCAGAATAATGCTGGATTCCGCGAGACAGAGGCGAACTACTGGATCCAGATGGGCGACATCAACGAGCCGCATGCGCTGGTCAGCGCTTCCGGCGCAACTGACGAGGCGAGCGGATTGCCGCCTTTCCATGAGCAATTCAATCTTCGCAATCTGATGCTTCGGGACCCCGAGCAGAGAAACATGCAGTGGAGCTTCGCCGATGGCTCGACGCAATCTGGGATTTGGGAGATCACGTCCGACGGCAGTCTCGTATTCAAAACCGGTTCTGCCGATTATGAGGCGTTGACCACGCGCTACGAGACGGTGACGGAGTGGGTCGACTATGGCTGGGGCCCGGAACCGATCGAAACCACGGTTGCGGTTCGGGATACCTCGCTTGCAACGCAGGTGCTTCAGATCCGCGCCGTCGATCCCACGAACGGAAATTACAATTTCACCGCCAACTTCACGGCGACCATTCGCGACGCACCCGAACAGCCCGTGTTCCAGTCCTCCTACAAAACGTACAATGGGAGCGATGGCCCGGTCATCTTCATCGATAACACCACGTACCGGGTGTCCGCACAGCGCAATGGCGGCAGCATCATCCAGGTCATAGCTGCCGACCCAGAAGGCTCGCCGCTGACATATAGCATTACTGAGTGGAATCCCCGGCGGTTCAATACGACGTCAGGTGGGGGGTCGGAAATCGATGCTTCGGGTGCCCCGACAATTTCCGTCAACTCGGCCGGCAACATTTCCTTCTATACCCCGGGCGAGGGCGGCGGCGAATGGGAAGGCGGCACCAAGATCAATGGCGTTCGCGTAACAGAGAGCATCGAGGTCACCTTCAAGCTGAACATCACGGACAATACAGGGCGTACGACGGCTGTACCCTTCTCCGTCACGTTCATGCGGCGCAATTCCAGCGTGCCGCCAATCGTGCTCGACCTGGACGGGGACGGCATCGAACTGGTGGACTATGCCACATCGAGCATCTCGTTCGATATGGATAGCGACGGCGCTGCCGATCGGACTGGATGGGTGGCTGCGGATGACGGCTTCCTTGCGCTTGACCGCAATGCCAACGGCGCGATCGACGATATCTCGGAGATCAGCTTCATCAACGATGCCGCCAATGCGCTGACTGACCTTGAAGGTCTGCGCGCATTCGACAGCAACGAGAATGGATTGCTCGATGCCGGTGACGCGCGGTTTGGCGAGTTCCTCGTGTGGCAGGATGCGAACCAGAACGGCGTCAGCGATACAGGTGAACTCAAATCCCTGACCGAGGCAGGCATCGTACAGATCAACCTGACCATGCATGAAACGGGTAACGATCTTGGCCAAACCGGCAACATCGTCACGGCAACATCGGACTATCTGCTCGCCGACGGCACGTCACGCGATCTGGCCGACGTGATTCTCTCCTTCGATCCGGTTGCCGATAGCGAAGATCCGGACGCCCCGCCTGAGGCGAGCCCGCCGGCACAGACCGAGACTGCTACGTCGCCGCCAGCGGACGATGGCCTGGAAAGTGGCCAGACTGCTGCCAGCGGAAGCCAGGACGTTCCGGCCGCCGTTTTGGGTGGGGACGATGTTGGCCAGCCCGGAAGCGATGCTGTTCAGGATGAGCCGGAACAACCGGTTCAACCCTCCAGCATTGCCGCCCCCATCGTCCTGGATTTCGATGGCGATGGAAAATCGCTTGTGTCGCTCGCCGAAAGCCTGACCCGCTTCGACATGAACGGTGATGGCGTCGCGGATAAGACCGGGTGGATCGAGAGCGATGATGCCTTCCTTGTCCTTGAGCGCAACGGAAACGGCGTCATCGACGACATCAAGGAAATCTCGTTCCTTCAGGACAAGCAGGGCGCAAAGACGGACCTGGAAGGTCTTGCGGCCTTCGACACCAACGCCAACGGTCTGCTCGATGCGGGAGATGCCCGGTTTGTCGAGTTCAAGCTCTGGTTCGACCGCAACAGCAACGGTACAAGCGATGCCGGTGAACTGCTGAGCCTCACTGAAGCAGGGATCACCTCGTTTGCACTGCAGGGCACGGCTACCGGCGAAACGACTGCCGCTGGGCAAAACATCACGTATAACCGTTCGGCGTACACCCTCGACAACGGTACTTCGGGAACGCTGCTCGACGTCGGCCTCGCGTTCAAGGCGCTCTCGGCGCTGGTCGATCCCGAATACAAGACCGGAGAATGGGCTGGAAAGGCAAAGCGCTTCCGGCTGTCAGGGAGCTCCGATGGCGCCCATGTTATTCCGCGTGACGCGGCAGGGCCCATCGCGGCGTCCGCAGGCCTCATCGGGCCGGCGGCTATCATTGAGCTCGACAACGCGAAGGTGGGCATGTTGTCCGCGATCCTCATCGATCTCGATGGCGACGGGCTCGAAGCGCGCAAGCGCAGCAAGACCGACGCTCGCTTCGACATGGATGGCGATGGAACCCTAGACGATACCGGGTGGGCCGCCGATGGTGATGGCATGCTCGTCCTTGATCGCAACGGCGACGGTGTGATCACCCATGCTTCCGAAATCTCGTTCCTTGCAGAGAAGGAGAATGCCAAGAGTGCCTGGGATGGACTGGGTGTGCTCGATGCCAACAAGGACGGAAAGATCAACGCGACGGACGCCCGGTTCGGCGATCTCAAAGTCTGGCAGGACGGAAATCATGACGGCGTCTCTGATCAAGGCGAACTTCATAGCCTTGGTGATCTCGGCATCAAGGAGATATCGCTGGCGAGCACGAACGTCGGTGAGACCGCGAAAATCGGTCGCAACCTTCCGCTCACGACCGCGATCTATACTAAGGACAATGGCGTCACTGCGACGATCGGCAACGTGGCCCTCGCGTTCGATCCTTCCTCGACGCATACCGAAGCGACACAGGCAGCGGCCCGACTTGCCCAGGCGATGAGCACCTTCGGCGCCAACCAAGGCGATGGTGCATTGACCGGGAAGCTCGTCGATCAATTCCACAGCTATGATATGCTCACGGCTTCGGCTGCCTGAGACCGATCGAGAAATGGACCTAAGATGACTACGAAACAGGATAACACCACTACCGCGCCACTGACCGTCAGCCATTTCCTTGGGGAAATGACCTGGCTCCTCACGCAGTCTCCCCTGCATCGGAGTTTCAGTATTGCCGACATCGAGTGGCTGCTCATGCCGGCGCTCCTGCATGAGCAATTCTACATGTTCCGTGACGGCCAGCAGCCGGTGGGACTTGCGCTGTGGGCGAAATGTTCGCCCACAGCAGCGGCCAAGCTCGACAAAGGCATGGTCGAACCGGAGAACCGGCTGAGCCTTGATGAATGGAAAGGCGGCGATCAGATCTGGCTCGTGGACCTGATTGCACCCTTCGCAAATACCGACAACAAGCAGCGGGAAATCATGATTGCCGATCTGATCACCGGCCCGCTCAAGGGGCAGGAATTCCGCTTCCATCAGACCGATCCAGCCACCGGCAAACGGTCGGTTCAGGTCGTGTCTGCGGACGCAGGGGACCGCTTGCGCCAGGCTGTCGAAGAGGCTGCGCGGTAGTCGGCAGGGTTGAGCACTCGACCTTCGGAGAGTGCTTGCCCTGTTTAACTCATATCTCCGGTCGCGACCCAAACGCTATCCTTAAATGGACGGCCAGAGAGGTGGGCGGAGCAATTTTTTCGTTTCATTTGGGGGTAGATCGTGAAGAAGTCTCTGCTTGCGGCGGCACTTGCCGTTGCTGTCGTCATGCCCGCGTCGTTTGATCCGGCCGTTGCCAGGCAGCGCACCGTTATCGAGCAATTACCGCTCGAGATCGTCGACAAGAACTATGTCGATCAGGTCGAAGTTATCCTCGCCGACACTGCCACCGCCAAAATGGCGGAACTGGACGCGAAGGCTGGCGAAAAGCGGAGCGAGGCAGGCCTTGCTGCCTATGATCCTTCGGGCACGGTGACTGTCCAGGACCAATATGCAACCGTGCCCTTCTCGTCGATGATGCCCTTTATCATGCGTGATGTTACCCGGAAATGGGGGCTCACGCAGGAGCGTGGTGGCAAGGCGGTCAACCTGCGTATCACGATCGAGAACATCAAGACCGCCAATGCGGGCATGGCCCTGCTGCTTGGGAGCAGCGACGAGCTTTCCGGAGAAGTCGTGGTGCTCGATCCCGTCACGCAGCAACAGATCGGCAACTTCTACGTCCAGGTCGTCAATGCCCATGGGGGCCTTGCCGGGTTGGCTATGCGGGGATCGGGTGTGCGAGAGAAGCTGGTCGAGGAATTCGCACTCGAAAGCTCGCGGATCCTGACCGGGAGCACTAAGAAGGACTGGAAGAAGCGGTTAAAAGCCAACGAGAAGGTTGCCAGCGAAAAGGCGAACGTGATCACTTCAACCAAAGTGGGCGCCTGATCGCATGCTGCCTCCCGCACGTCGTTTTGCCGTACCGCTTCGCGCGGTCAGCATAGCTGCGGTCGCCTTGCTGGGCGTCTGTTTGCCCAGTTCAGTCAGTTCTCGTACCGTTGAGTATTTGAGCGACCTCACAGCTATTGAGGCCGCCGCCGCCGATCAAGGCATTCCAGGACCGTTCTCGCAAGCACCCGCAGTCGGCGGTGCCACCATCGCTCTGGAGGGGGCATCGGCCGCGGATCATCGCGTCATCGTCGCCAGCAACTATTGCCAGGCGTATCACATCGAGAACCCGGTCTCCGCGTTGCTCCAAGATCTGGTGACGTCCGCGAACGGGGGAGCGGATGGAAAAATCAGGTCGATTGATAAACCATCGGTCACGCTGCGCCTCCTGTCGGGCTCGACCGTTCTGCGCTGCATGGGAAAGAGTGACCTGGCGACTATCTGCAAGAACAGGGTCCGGATCACGGCAGAGGCGAGCGTGATCCATGCAGACGGATCGATCGCGCAGGTCCCTCTGGTCGCGCAAGTTGAGCGCGAAGGGCGAGTGGGAGGGCTTTGCGGTAATATTGCGCGCTACACGGGGATCGTGACGAGAGAAGCCGCGATCGACCTGCTCCGACAGGCGTGGACCTTATAAGAGCGCTCCGGGCATAATGACTGGGTCGGATAAATCGATGCCTGAGATACTATGGGATGGGGCATGCAATGAAGACAGTATATCTCGGCCGCCAGAGCCGGCGAGTTACCCCCGCCCCCGACATGGAGGGCGATGTCCTGGAGTTGCTCGCGGACAACTGGGATGATTATGGCAACAAGACCACGTTCGCCACGACTTGCCGCATCGCGGGCAAAAGGGTCGAACTGGGATATCTGAAGTTGATGCTGGAGGACGCCGATTCCAGCGAACGCAAGCTGGATAAGCTGCGCGAAGAAGGGTGGAACGGAATTTTTCCGATCCCGGGCACACGGTATCTGTCACTGCCGGGCGAGATCAGCTTTTACGAGCAATTGCGCGACCGTCTTGGCGAGGCAGCGGCAAAGCAGGCAGCCCAGCAATTGCGAGATGCAAGCTATCTTGTTTATATCGAACAAGATCCCGATGCGCTTGCGTTGATCGATACCCAGGCCTTCCGTAAATCCCTCCAGCGTGAGCGCGGGGAGATCAAATCCTATCTGGATGGATGGAAGATTTTCGCGGCGGCCTCTATGGCGGTTCTCGACCTGGGCTTCCGCTTCAACGACGTGTATGGCGACCTCTCCACGCTCAATTTGAAGTTCAGCCAGCGCGGGTTGCTGCCCCATGGCGTCAACGTGCTGATCGGTCCAAACGGGGTCGGCAAATCACAGCTGCTGCATCAATTGGTGCGGGACTGGCTCGACGACAATCCCAAAAAGGACGAGCATGACGTCGGATTTGTCGAAAAGCCAAACCTCAGTCAGATCGTCGTCGTCTCCTACAGCCCTTTCGAGCGTTTCCCTGTGGACCTGGAGGCGCACGAGCTTCAGGACAAGGAAGTCTATCGGTATTTCGGTTTTCGCGGGCGTTCGGTCAGCAGGACGAAAGGGAAGCTTGGTGGAATATCGCTCACTCACCAGGCGCCCAAGAAGAACGCGGCCGCATCCCTGCTGGACTGCCTGACGGACGATCTACGCTACAAGGGCTTGCGCAACTGGGCGAACAAGTTGGCGACCGTTGAAAAGGTTCTTCGCACGGCCTTTGCGTTCGATTACGCCACCGTCAACATCGGCGTCCCGGACGGTAGAGCCAGCCGGCTTTACAGCGATGCGGGGCTTCTCGACGATCTCGCTTTCGACGTCGACGAGGAGCGATATGTGCCGATCAGTTCCGACCGGATCGAAGAACTGAAAATCGACAAAATCCGCGATGCACTCAATGCCGCCGATGGCGTGACCTTCTTCCATGACGGCGAGATCGTCGAACTGAGTTCAGGCCAGAAGCTGTTTTCCTTTATCGTCATCAATATCCTCGGGGCAATCCGCCGCGATAGCCTGATCCTCATCGACGAACCGGAGCTGTTTCTGCATCCGACGCTGGAAATCCAGTTCATCGATATGCTCAAGACGATCCTCGACCGGTTCAATTCCAAGGCGCTGCTGGCCACCCATTCGCTGGTTACCGTACGAGAAGTTCCCACCGACTGCGTGCACGTGATGGCGCGGACGAAGGACGGGTTGTCGATCCGGACGCCGCCCTTTCAGACCTTTGGTGGCGACATGCAAAGGATCAGTTCCTATGTGTTCGGCGACAGCGAAGCGTCGAAGCCTTTCGAGCGATGGATAACCGAGAAGCTCGAAGAACTGGGGTCCGCCGAAGCCCTGATCGAGGCCCTCGGCAAGGATATCAACGAGGAACTCGCCATCCAGATTCAAGGGATGGAGCGCGAAGGATGGTGATGCTTTTGCCCGTGCCGGGCGCCGACTGCCTCACGTTGATCGATGCTGTCGTGGCGGAGCGGACCAAGGAACCCAACAAGAGTTTCTTCCAATCGATCGCCGCCGAATGGAAGGTGCGGGTTGGCGTATATATCGCCCATGGAGGGTCCCCGGCGCAGGTGCAGACCTGGCCCGCCGCCGAAGCTAAGGGAGGGGCATTCAAGAACCTCTATAGCCACCCCGCCGAGAATTCGGCGCAAGGCGCGATGCTGGAGGCATTGCGGGGCCATGACCTTGACATCTGTCCGGCATGCGGCAGCCCCACCCCCCCGGAAACGCTGGACCATTATCTGCCGAAGGGGCGATATCCGCAATTCGCGATCACCCCGGTCAATCTGACCCCAATGTGCGATCCTTGCCAGCGACGGAAGAAGGAAAAAACGGGGAACGCTGTGTCGCCGCGCTTTTTCATTCATCCCTATTTCGACGCCTTCTCATTGCCCCAGATCGTGCAGTTGGACATTGCCGCGCCCTTTGTAGCACCGACTTTCAGCCTGACGCCGCATCCCGATCTGACCGTTGAAGAGACGGCACTGGTGACCACCCATATGCGGGAACTTCAGGTCGCCCGCCGCTATGTCCGCTTTTTTCGAAACGAGCATCGCCGCCTGCTGCGCAATGTCAGTAAGATGCGATCAACGGGGCTTGTCGTCATCGACAACATCGCGGCCTGGCAGGAGGGGCATGCACATCCCACCGCCAATAGCTGGCACCACCTCTTCTACGATGCGGTGACCCGCAACACACCGCTGGTCGATTATCTGACGAACGGCGACCTGCCAGCTTTCCTATAAACGGCAGAAAATCGGGCCGAATGATGAGGGTCAGTTGCCTCTGATGATGATCGACGGCAAAGGCTCTCCGCCCGTCTCCTGGCGGTGGCGCCGGATCTCGCCGATTCCCAACCTGATCTTCTTGGCCACGATGTCCGACATCCGCCGAACATCGCCGGGCGTATCGAGACCGGGGACTCCTTCCAGAAATTCAGTCAGCAGAATCGTGAGCATCTGACAGACTTCGGCCGAGCCGATATAGAGGGTGTCGCCCTTCCCCGCCGCATTGGATCGTTGCCTTTCCGCCGACACTTCGCAGATGGCCTTGACCACCGCCCGACGAAGGTCGCTGATATACTCCTCGTTCAATTCAGCCATGGGTGATGTCCTTCCTGCTGGAGCGAGGAGACCATGATTTCGGGCATGCAGCAGCGAGTCCAGCCCTTTTGATGAAGTGGCGCATCCTGAAGCCGCATATGACGCGTACCACAAGATATTTCAAGGTAACTCAAAGGGATAGGGCGGCCCTAGTCGGTCCCGTGGTTCACGTACGACGCTCCGCTGGAACTGGGCCATACGCGTATTACGGCCATATCACCTTGTTTTTACGGGCTAATGTGCCTGCAGCACCCGTGCGTAGGGTCCATTACAAAACGGCCTTGCGCCGTGCGTCCCGCCTTACGCAGCGCGCTCGCGCTGCGCAGCCTCGTGCCGGAAGGCGCGGGGCAACCTTGCTTCTGGAGATTGGTGTTCACCGCCGCAGCGGCTCGAGGGACAAAGGCCATGGGTGGGGGCTCCCTGCAAGCAAAAAAGGGGCCGGATTCGAGCCCGACCCCGGAAGTCATTCGCTACTATTCGCCCGGGCATGGAGGCTCCGGATCGCTGAGGAAAATATTATGATGGGCGTTGTAAACGATCTGCGCGGTCTCGTCGGTCCGCCCCTGTGCCTTGAGGATTAAATAGGCATTCGAGGTCGCGGCGATCAAGCCCAGATCATGGGCCTTGGTCGTCGCCTCATCATATTCAGCGTCGCATTCGCCGGTGATGACAAGGTCGTGGGTAACCGGGTCGGTATAGCCAGTGTAGCAACCGGCATAGTGATCTGCCCGTCTGACCTGTTCCTCGATCTGGCGAATGAGCGCGAAACCTCTGATCTGCGCAGCCCAGTAATCGGGGTCATTGGGTTCGACAAAGCGATCGAGGTGGGGTTCGGTGGTGGACATGACCGTCTCCTTGCCTCCCTTGCCTGCGCACGGGAGGAACGATGGGAAGATGAGATCTTGGGAAGGAGGGAACTGCAGATTGCAGTCGCCGGTGCCGTTAAAAGCGTCGATCGCCCCTTGCCTTGCACAGTGACTCTGGCAGAATGCGGCGCGACGGGCAGGCCATCGGGGAAGGACGATGGACATGCCAAAGATGACGGAAAGGGATCGGCTTGCCGATCTGGAAGCGCGTCAGCGCAAGCTGACGCAGGACCTGGAAAGTGCCCGCAGCGCCCTGCGCGGCAAATATGCTGCGATCGTGAATGGCCTGCCCGTCGAGAAACTCACGGAGCGGGAGTTCCGCGAGCTTCTGACGCACGCGATCCGGGTCGGTGGTGGCAGCGCGTTAACAGCGCTCAAGGGACTGTCGCCAGCCACCTGATGTACCGAAACGGATTGTCAAAGATGCCGGCAGGGGTGCGCTTCGAGGAACGCGCTCCTGTCGGAATCGGACCGGAGGGTGATGAACCGCTCTTCCGGCGTGAGCCAGATGAGAATGAAGCATCGCCGCGCCGCCAGTCGGTGAATGTTGGCAAGACTTCCCCGACTGCGACCGTCCCAGATCACGAGACCGCTGAAGGCATCCCGCGCCATCGACGCATCCTTCGGGGCATGGTAGGCGGCGGTCCCCTTTCTCCCGGAAGAGGGAATGTGCCGGACGGGCCAATCACGTAGATTGTTACGCGGTCCCTCGCCTGAGCAGTAGACCGTAACGCCACCGACATTCCGGTCGGAGAGATGGCGCTGGACCAACCGGTCCGCACCGCGCGCGTCCCCGATCAGGATAGGAAGCCGGCGATCGAGAATGCCACTGATACGCTCGATGACGGGTTCGGGAAGCGATGCGATCGAAAGTGATCCCGAAACGAAGACGCCGGCATGGGAGGGGGTGTGTTCGGTCATGGCTTTGATCTCCTCAATTGAGCCACCCTCCCCGTCCCTCCTCTCCTCTGATTGTAGGGCTGGACGTTGCAGGCACGACCATCCCCGCCGAAACGGCACCCGAAGGGTGTCCCTGCGACGAGCACGGCGGAGCCGCGCGCAGGAGGCCGGGACCGCGTAGGCGGTTCCGCATCGCGCCCGCGACGGGCCCGCTTGCGGGTCCCAGAGCGGGGGCGAGTGTGACGCTCGAAAAAGAAATGAGGACCGGCCCGGTGAACCGGACCGATCCTCTTGGGATAACTCACTGCGCCTCCCATCCCTGATCGCTGAGCGTGACGAACCGCGCCGGGATACGCTTCTCCCTGACGAGGCGCGCGAGGTGCGATTGCAGACCTGATCCTTCGCAGACCAGCGCCTCGATGGGCCGCAGTCCGACCATCTGCTCGTTGCGTACGAACCCTGCCCTCTTGCCCAGCTTCGCACTGAGGCGGAACGTGATGAGCTTCACCTTTCGGGAGGCTGCCCATGCTGCGGCCATGGCGTCGCACCCCTTGTCCTGCGCCGTCGTCGCCAGCACCATCTTCGGATTTCGGGATTTCGCCTCGTCGAGTTTGCCCCAGATGAGGCGGTCGTCGAACCAGCAGTCCGCCCCGCCGGAGAAGATCACGATGGGCCCCTGCGGATTGTGCGCGTCGGTTCGGCGCTGGCGGCGGGCGGCGAGGAAATCGGTGGCGGCTATGACCGAGGCAGTGCGCTTGCTTGACACCAGCGATCCTTTGGGCGCGGACCACGGCCGCCCGGTTTCGGTGTGGAAGACGTCGGCGGCGTGATCCCGCATGCACCGCAGGGCGTCGGTGGCTTCGTCGAGATATTCGAGTTCATCGCGTGCCTGCTCGAGTTCGACGCCGTGGATTTCGCTGCCGTCGGCGCGCCGCAGCAGGTCCTGAACATCACGCATCGCCTTGTCGGCCTGGCCCTGCCACTGGTCGGCGACGTGATGGAAACTGTTGACGATGCCCCATGCGAGGCGTTCGGCGGCGGGCTGTAACCGTGTGTCCCGCAGCACGTCGAAGAGTGTCGTGACAATGAGTTCGACGGCAAGCTGTGCTTCCCTCGGATCGGGCATGTCGGTTGCCATCTCCTCCTCGCCGCGCCCGATGCGGACGCCGTCGAGGTCGGAGGTGAAGGCGGCGTGGAAGTCGTCGGTGGTGGGCCTGGTCTCCTGCGCGATGAATTCGGCGATGTCGGAGAATGGGCGGACGCTGCGGTTGATCTTCGTCATGTGAACCTCCTTTGAAACGAAAGAGGTCCCCCCTTGGGCACGGGCTCCGAGCGGCGGGGTCAAGGATCGCGTAGCGACCGGCGCAGCCGGCGATGGGGGTCACGATTTTTTTGGGCGGCCACCGTCATCGCAGAGGAAACGCGCCGCTGGACCCGCCCAAAAAAATGGTGGGGCCCCGTCGTCCTTGAGGCCGACGCGGTCCCGTGCCACCATTGGAATTCTTGAGAGAGAGAAGAGGCTTTGCGAATCTGGGGCTCGATGCCCCTGATTCGCAAATGGGTGCCTCCAGGCGCCCGCCTCGCGGGGAGCACTGCCAACCCTTGACCTCATCGCCGCGACCAGCATCCCCCGCATAAAAACGGGGACAGCGCGCAGCGCCGCCCCCGACGGGATGATTGAAGTTTGCAGAAGTTACGCCGCCCGACGCAACCGACCTCGTTGCGGTGGAGCGACCTTTTCGACCGGAGCCTGATCGGCCTTGCGGAACGCATGGATCGGGACGCCTGCCTTACGCAGGGCCTGATAAAGGTTGGCCTGAATACCTGATCCCTCACCCAGCAGGGCTTCGACAGGCTTCAGGTCCACCAGCTTGCGATTGCGGGCAAAGGGTGCACCGCGCCCCGAACCCGTCAGCGAATAGGTCACGAGTTGTACGTCGCGACTGCCTGCCCATGAGGCCACGATCGCATCGAAACCCTTGCGCTGCGCGGTCGTCACCAGCGTCATGTGCGGGATGCGCTCGAGGATGGTATCGAGCCGGTCCCAGAGGAGTTGCCAGTCATGCCATTCCGCATGGCCCGAGGCGATGACGATCGGTCCTCTGGGGCGGTACCGCTCGCGTGTCGCAAGCTCGCGGGCGCGCAGGAAATCCTGTATCGAGACCTGCGTGGCGGTCGCCACCTTGGAGACGCGCGACCCACGTGCGGGTGACCATGGACGGCCCGATAGTGCATGAAAGGTCTCGGCGGCATAGTCGCGCATGCACTCGACCGCCTCGCGCTGTTCGGTCAGCGACTGGCACAGCAGCTGCTTCTCCTCCAGTTCGGTATTGAATACCTCCGAAGGCTCCGTCCGGCGGATCATGTCGCGCAACTCGTCGGCCAGCATGTCCTCCTGTCGCTCGAGCTTGCCGGCAACGAAATGGAAGCTGTTGACCATGCCCCATGCGATCTCGGGCGCGAGCGCGTCGAGGCGGGTATCGGTCAACAGATCAAAGATGGTGGCGATCACCCCGGCGCAATCGGCCTGCGCGTGAAGGGGTTCGGGCATGTCATGTTCGCCGGGTTCATCGCCAGGGCTGATGATCGAAAGCGGCATGGGATCGCCGAAGGCGCGCCTGAATTCCGGGGTCGCCGTCATCTGCGCGATCAGTGCCGGAAGGTCTGCGAAGCGGCTGATGCTGCGCGAACGGTCTTGGGTCATGGGACTTCTCCCTTTCATGCAAAAAAAGAAAATGGGGCGCAGACGCGCTGGCGTCCCGCCCCATGGCGTCGGATCAGTGCATGCTCGCCCGAGCGCGCGCGACGAATGTCGAGCGCGTCAGGACGGCATCGACGATGTGCGCCGCATGCGGCGCGAAGGGTGTGCCATCGAGCAGGTCGTAGATAGCCGCGATGACCTCGCCGCAGGTGACCCCGATCGGGATCGCTGGCGTGCGGGTCGTGGTGGAGATTTGCGGCGTGAGCAGCTCCGCAATGGCGGGACTGGCCATAATCGCGGCACAGAGCGCGGAGAGATCGGCGAACGGGGCGAGGTCATGCAAGGAAGAAAACGACATGGACTGTCTCCTCATGGACGAGAAAAAAGAATGGGCCGGGGAAGCCTGACGCCTCCCCGGCCCGGAACCTGTTCCGATCAACCGGTGATCAGAACGGGTCCTCCTCGCCGAACGGCGCGTCGGCACCGGTCAGTTCTCCGTCAGTACCTGCGGTACTGTCGCCGAAGCCGCCCTGATCGCGCGAGCCGCGATCGTCATAATTGGTGCGGCTGGTCCCCATGCCTCCGCCGAAGTCGGAGCGCATGTTCTCGCGCCGCCACGCGACCATGTAGCCGCCATGATCCGCCTGGAAGAGCGCGATCGGCAGCGGTTCGGGCAGGCTGGGGTCGTCGATGTTGCCGGCAAGGAACACCTCACCGGTACGCTTCGAGGCGGCCTCCCACAGTGCGCCGACCTGAACCCAGCGACGCGCGACATTAAGCGCTAGGATCTCGAAGACGGGGGCCTTCTCATTCTCGCTCATGACCTTGCGCAGCCCGATGCGGGGGAGATCGATCGTGCGGGTGGCGATCGAGCCCGTCAGGCGGCCGTTCTGATTGAAGATTTCACCGATGTTCATCGTCTTGACCTTTCGAATGTCGCTCGAAATCCATTTTCCGGCGACACCCTCCCCGGTCCTTCTCTCCTCTGTATCCCGCCCTCGCCCCGCGCGCCGCCCGCTCGCGGCCAGGCGCTCCCGTTCCCGCTGGCGCGACGCCGCCCCGCCTGCCCCACGCTCAACGCCGCGTCCCGCCCACAACTCTGCGTGACCACCGCGGAATGGCGCGGAGCCGGGATGGAAGGTGCGGGGCCGAAGATGGGTTGGGGAGCGAGGCTGGAGGCGCGGCGGTAGCCGCGCTGGCGCTACCGTCGCTGGAGTGCCTGTCGCGGGGCGCGTCGCAGGATCAGGCGGTTCCGGCCGGCGCTGCAGGTGTGACGGGAACCACCTGCACACACTGGTGCGTCCCCAGTATCGCGAGCAACTGGCTGATGGCGGCGGCCCGCGCGGCGGAATCCGGGAATATCTCGATGGTGTAGGCGTCGCGTGCGAACATATCGCCCTGATCTGCCGCCAGCGCGACATGATCGGCAGGCCAACGGCAGAGCAGAAGCCAGGGCCAGCCCGCGATGGTGGGATCGAAGAGCGCGAAGACGATATCGATGGTGGTGAGCGCGGACGCTCTGCGATCGAGCAGATCGGGCACGATCGGCGCGGGTCGATCTGCCTGGAGGAAGGCCTCGAACTCCTGCCGCTCTTCAATGGTCTCCAGGATTACGGGATAATAGCGCCCGAGTGGCAGGCTGGTAGACGCAAAGGCCAGGGGAACATCGATCAGCAGCACATCGGGCAGAGTCGCGATAGCCCGTGTATAAAGATGTCGGTTTATCGCGAGATCGTCAGAAAGACGCATCGGGGGATGGACAACTCATAACCAGCGGGAAAGCCTTAGCTGCATGCTCTTCACCCAGATCCGAAATCTCCCATGGCCTCGAAGCACAAGCTGAATTGAGGCGGGCCGACTTTCCGGTTCGACGTCGAATTCGCCGGCCTGGCGGGCGGACGTACCTCGACGGGTAGACGGCAGATCATCCTCGGTAAAAAGGCTGGCTTGCCGCGCGTCAGACATCAGGGGTCAATCCCATGTTCCAGCCCGTTCCCTCTATCAAGATATTGCAGTCGGCGCGTCCGGATACTGCAAGGCTAAGGGATAGAATGATTCAACGCAAATGACAGCCTTCACACCGATCATGCCAGGGACAAGGCATGGTGAATATCATTGAAATGCGCCGTTTCCCGCTCACCAGCGGTCGGGGCCGATACATCAGTTAGCCTCTCTGACCTCGTCCAGGTCGTTGGCAATATTTGAAGCGTATGCCAGCCCCGCGTTGAAGCGTTCGATCCATGTCTGGATATGTGATCGCTGCTCGATCGGGACGGCTGCTGCGGCCCGCTGGAACTCGAGAAGATCGAGGGGCGCGCTGGCAATGATCGAATCGATCTCGGCGACATCGAGCAGCCTCTCGTTGCGGATGAACGCGGTCATCGATCCGGGACGCTTTTTCGTCGATTTGCGCCACAGCCCTTCGACGGTTCGAAGCCGCGGTGCGGCGCGCGCTTCAAGCAGAACGATGAGGCGCAACTCCTCGCGCGTCAGCGCGCGGACCTCTGAAATCTGCATGGCCGCGCAGAAGAAACATGAGCTTTTATAGAAACTTGGCAGGCCAGCATCCGCGATAATGCGCTCGCAATCCTCGCGAGTGAAACCCCACTCCCGAAGAGGATATCTGTACTCATAGAGGTCCGAGATATTCCCTTCGCGATGGGCGTAGCGCTGATTGTCACGCGTTGAGCAGTCGTAGCCGATCAGGCGGGTGACCTTATGCCCGTTCGCCCAGGCATGCTGTGCCGGAGGCCAGGCCTTAACCCATTTATCCTGGGGCGAGATTTTATGACGGGCACTGCAGCTATGCTGGCCGAAGCTGATCGACGGCAATGTGCCATTCGTCAAACAGGCGTCGAGCAGCGACGTATAGGGCGGCCAATGTTTGAAGAAGCGGGCCTGATACTCGACGATCTCGTTGGGAACACCATGATCGTCCATCCACTGACGGAAGACGGGGATGAGCCGTCGCGTATGAGGCTGCTCGGGCATCGCAGCCAGCAACGTCATGTCCGGGATTTCGCCGCGACGGACAAGCTCGATGATCATCGCGGTGGAGTTGGTGCCCGCGCCCCATGCCGCGACGACGGGCGCGCACTTACCCGCGCTCATGCGACCATGGCCAGCCAGCGGTCCGGCCAGGCCGGCGGTCGCATCGTAACCTTGAATGCCTGCAGGGGCGCAATGCCATGCACGACATAATGCGGCACGCCGGTCGCACGTCGCAGTTGCTGTGCCGTTCTGAGGGCATGATCGAAGGAACATAAACGGCCGCGAAACGGCGACAACCGGGCGGGCAGATCGGGCAGCGGCATCATGGCCTCCATGCGAGACAGGGTCAGGCGGCGAACGGAAGATCGGCATCGACCGCTGCAGCGGGCTCGAGCGCAAGCAGGCTCTGAAGCGTCACAGGCGTTCGCTTTGCCCGGCGGGTTCTGGGGCCTCGGGCGGGCCTCGCCGGATCGTTGAACCGGCAGCCGATACGCGCGGCGTGCTTGCCGATAACGGCGGGATCGCGGCCAAGCGCCTGGGCGACATCGACCATCGACACGCCATGGGTCCAGGCATTACGGATCGCCCTGTCCTCCGCAGGGATGAACGCGCGCATGAAGCCGTGCGTGAGGCCCATCCGATTGGCATGGTAGAGGACGGCGCGCGCACCGCGACCCAGATTTTCGGCAATTGCACGTGTCGGCACCTTGCCGTAGTCCGCTCGCAGCCGGGCTTCTTCCTCGGCCGTCCAGACAGGGCCCTGCCGGAACCCATCCCGATGGACATGGGTGCCACGCAAACCCAGCGCTTCCGCACGCCATCTGATCGAGTGCGAAGTGCGCCCAAGACGCTCGCGCAGCGGCGTCAGGCTCTTGCCGGTCGCATAGGCGTGGCGGAGGAACTCGTCTTCCTCGGTGATCCAGGGACGGCCCCAGCCCCTACCGTAACCCAGTTTGCGAAGGCGCTGCCCGAGGCTGCGGCTGTTCCGGGACGGGAAACCTTCAGCCGTCAGAACCTGCACGATGGCAACATAGCGTGCACCGGTGGCCGCCAGTTCGAGCGCGCGCGTCATTTCCGCGTCGCTCCAGTCGCCCGGCTGGCAGGCATGACGTAGTCCCAATGCCGAAGCGCGCGAAATGACGCCGGCAAAGGGACGGCCGATCAGGCTGGCAATCTGGGCGACGGGAACGCCGTTCTCGTACCCGGCGCGCAGTTGTGCGTCCTCCCAGCCACCGTAAGGCGGGGATCCGGGCTCGGACAGGTCGAGCAAGCGTGCGCGCGCATAAAGCGCATTCACGCCCCGCCCGAGCCGTGTCGCCAGCATCGCAGTCGGCTCTTGCGCGTAGCATCGCGTCAGTTCCTGGTCGTCCCAGCCGCTCCATGAACGCCTCGAGTTCCGGCGCAGACCAAGATCATGGATACGCGTGGCGACGCCTGCTCGGGGCCTGCCGAGCATGGCCGCGATCTCGTCGATCGTGCGATCTTGGGCGAAGGCGTCGCGCAAGCGCGCTGTTTCATCGGGAAGCCACGCGTCGGCGCGAAACGCCACTTCGGCAAGCGGCGCTGCGTCGAGCGCCGTCGGGCGAGGAATGAAGGGAACGAGTTCAACAATATCCGCGTCGAGATCGAAAGACGGCTGGGGCATGGCGATCTCCATTCACACAAGGCCAACGACGGGCGTGTCGACGACGCGCAGCCGCAGCCGCGCCGACAGACGCGCAATCCGCGTGTTCCCGCGGGGCATGGTGTCGGACGCGCCGATGGCAGCAAGCAGGTCGAGCCCGGCGTCGATGTCGTTGGCCGGCAGCGCCAGATGACGGGCAAGATCGTCCGCGGTCGTGGCATTGGGTGCGATATGCCCCAGGGCGCCGATAATGCGTGCGGCAGCCGGAGCGGCGGGGTCGATGAGGAAGGCGTCGAGCGCACGTTGGCCGCGCATGACCATCGATTTCGCTCGTGCCGGTGTAACTTCGCGCAGGGCGTCGAGGTCTAGCAGGCTGCGGCTTTCGTCGGGGTCGAGATCGGCGGCGGCGACCAGATCGGGCGTTCGCCCGATATGCGGGGTGATGGTGGGATCTATCTTCGCCAGCACAGGCGTTGCCGCCAGCGCAGGACCGAAGGCGAAAAACTCGCCGGGTGGAAGCTGGCGCAGAAGCGCAGCCTGGTCGCTCCCGAAGCCGAGCAGATCGGCGGCGCGCGCGACATCACGGTCGAAGACGTTGAGGCCGATCAGGTGATTGTGCAGTTCGGAGACCACGGAACTGGCGAGCTTGGCAAGGCGCTGGGTGGCGACGATCGTGCCGATGCCGCGCTTGCGACCTCGGGCGCACATGTCGGTGAGCGTGGCGACGCCGAGGCGGCGGGTCTCGGCATCGCGCGCAGAGGCGGCCATGTGCGGCGCGAGCAGATGCGCCTCGTCGATGCAGACCAGCACCGTGTTGCCCCAATGCTCGCGCGGCGCCGAAAGCAGCCCGGCGAAAAAGGCGGCGGACTTCTCGATGCGATGATCCGGCTCCAGGTCGTTCAGATCAAGGTGCAGCGCAATCCGATGCTGGCGGGTCCGCAGCGCCAACCCGGTCAGGCCATCATTGGCATAGTCGCGGGCTATGACGGTGGTCGCGCCGATATGGGCTGCAAGGTTGGCGAACTCGCCTTCCGGGTCGATGATGATCGTGGTGAGATAATCGAAGGCTTCCTCGACGATCCGGCGCAGCGTCTGGCTCTTGCCAGCGCCGGATGATCCCTGGATGAGACAGCGCCCGGACATGAGCTTGCCGAGATCGAGTTCGAGCTGGCCGGTCGAGCAATGGCCGAGCGGGACGCGGGCGTCGCGCGTAAAATTGCTGGAGGCGACGTTCATCGGGCGTACTCCTTCACCGGCCGCCCAAGACGGCTATTCATGTGGAGTGTGGCGGGAACCATCATGGCGATCTCCTTCCGGGGCTGTCCGAATTGACCCTCGCTTCCATTCACCCCCTTCCCTCCGGTCGGATTGCATGGCGGACAGATTTACGTTCCGGTTTTCAGACGCATGCCGTTGCGGCAAATAGACGGGCATGCCTGATTCTCCGGATTCGAAACTGAACCAACTGCTTCGTCGCTTGCCTGACTGGATACGCCGCGATCTCGCTTCCACAGACGCTTCACGCCGAGCGCGTGCGGAAGACTCGCTGCACGCCATGCTGATGCCTCTGATCGCCGCCGAGCGCGCGGCGGGGAAAGACGCAGGTTGATGGCAGCAAGCGGGAAGGCCTCGCGCAGTTCGACCAGGCTGACGCTCGAAAATCTGGAGAGCCTGGGCGCGGCCCGGCTGGCGCGGCTGGTGCTGAACCAGGCCGAGGCCGATCCGATCTTTGCGCGTGCCGCGCGGATGGAACTGGCGGCAAAGGATGACAGCGGCGCGCTGGCGCATGAGATCGAGAAGCGCTTGAAGACCATCCGTAGGTCGCGCAGTTTCATCGAATGGGACAAGGTGCGGCCGCTCGCCCAGGAGCTCGACCAGCTGCGCGCCAGCATAACAGGACCGCTGGCCGAAGCATCGGCGGCTCGGGCGATCGATCTCATGCGCCTGTTCCTCAGCCTTGCCGAGCCAGTGTTCGAACGCGCCGATGACAGCAGCGGTACTTTGGGCGTCGTGTTTCGGCAGGGCGGCGAAGATCTGGGAAAAATCTGGTGCCGCGCCGGAGCGCCGGAACCAGCAATCCTCGCTGATGATATACTCACGCTGATCGAGAGCGACGGCTATGGCGTGTTCGATGAGTTGCCTGAGGCCGCCTCGCCTGCGCTGGGCAAGGAGGGCCGGGCGGCATTGCGACAGCTGCTATTGGACCGTCAGGAGACGCTGACGGGAACGGAACGGCGCAGCTTCGACTATAAGGCCGGTTGGCTCCTGCCCAAACTCGCCGACCTCGATGACGATGTCGATGCCTATATCGCCACGGTCGATCCTGAGCGGCGTAACGCGCTGCTCAATGCGAAGGTCGCTGAGCGACTGATCGCGCATGGACGCGCCGAGGAAGCGCTCGGCTGGATCGATGCGCCGACCGAACGCGGGCATAACGAGCGTGAGCTTTCCGACCTCAGGCTACGCGCTTTCATCGCCTTGGGCCGCAGGGAAGACGCGCAGGCGCAGCGCAAGGCGATTTTCGATCGCTGGCTGGATGAGACAGCGCTGCGCGACTGGCTTAAGTACCTGCCCGATTTCGAGGATCTCGACGCAGAGCAGCAGGCGCTCGATCAGGCAATGGCGTTCGATCCGAGCGTTAGCGCGCTCGCATTTCTGGTCGAATGGCCGGATCTAAAGCGCGCCGGCCAACTGATCCGGGCTCGGATCGATCGGCTGGACCCGCGGGCCTATGAGGTCCTGCGGCCCTGCGCCGAGGCCCTGTCGTCGAGCGATCCGGTTGCTGCCACCCTTCTTTACCGCAGACTGGTCACTGGCGTGCTCGATCGCGGCGCTTCAAAATATTACGCCTATGCCGTGCGGGATTTCGTGGCTGCGGGCAAGCTTGTGGACGGCGTTGATGGCGGGTCAGATACCATGTGCCATACTGACTGGGTTGATTTTCTGCGCAAGAGCCATGGGCGCAAAATGGGCTTTTGGAGCCAGATTCCAGCCTGAGGGATGATACCCGGCCAGTTCTACCAGTCGTGGACCGGTAGGACATCAAGGCTGCCTGCGTCGCAATCGAGCAGGACGAAACGGAAACCCCGATCGCGGCCGAACGCGATCAGCCGCAGCAGGTCCTCCGGCAATTGCGCGCGGCATTCCTCAGCCAGTTCGCGTGTCGGCACGAACCAGCCATAGACCGAGGCGGCAATATCGATCGGACGCTCGCTTGGTGGCCAGGACGCCCATTTGTCGAGGCGGTCGGCGGTCTGAAAGGTCAGATGGGCGGTCGACAGGACGCAATAGGTTCCGGTTTCGGGGAGTTGCGGGATGCGAAGGGGAATTATCGGCGGTTCCAACGTCACGCGATCGGTTGAACAGCTCTCATGCCCATGATCGTCGAAATAGGTCTCGATGATATCCCTGTCTGAAAGACTATGCGGATCCCTGTTGTCGCCGATCTCCCTCCACCATTCGCGGCAATAGGCAGCGACTTGTGCGTCAAGCGCCTTCGCATCGAGAGCGACATGCAGGTTCGTGCCGTGCCGGTGTTCGATGACCGCGACATGGACATCGGTCGGCCAGGGCAAGGGCGCGGCCGACAGCCGTCTCTCGGCGTGGGCAATGTCCCAGATCAGCGCATTGGAGCCGTCGGCGGTGAGACCGGCCGGCGTCTCCAACGCGGCGCGTGCTCGTGCCAACAGCGCGAGATGTTCGGGCCGACCGACGGGCACAGGGGCCTTTACGGATGCCCCCTTCCGGACGGCGGCGCGCTCACCCCCGGGGACGTCCCGGTGGGCGCTATCGGTTCGGATGTCAGGATGGCGCGGATCCGACCAGTCGATCGTGTCGACGATCCACTGCGGCACGAAATCCCAGTCGAAGGAGAAGGGAGAGCTCTCCTGAGCCTTGTACCAGGCGGCATCGACCGCATCTGTCCAACCTACGACCATCAGGCGCAGTCCAGACGTGCCAAGAACGTCGAAGGTTTTGCGGATTGCCAGCGCTCGTTCGATCGCGTGAGGTTCGGCATCGGGGCGGTCGCGCAACTCAAGGACCGCTTCCCACAAACAAGCAGCCGCTTCGAGATGGGATAGCGTGTAATGGTTCATGGATAGGGTCCCTGTGTTAGGCCGCACGGCGATCGGCACCTAGGTGGAGACCGAGGTCGGGAGGCATCAGCACGTCGATGCGGGGAGCGATGGCATCGAAGGCCGCGTTGAGATCGATGGTCGCGAACCGATGAACGGCACTTCCCGGATCATGATCGAGAAGAAGGGCGAGCGGTGCCAGGTGGGTCATCATCTCGGGAAATACCGAGCGCAGGATTATGCCTTCGACGCGCCTGCCGACGAGGTTGAGCCGGGCGGCAAGACCGCAGGGGACGGCAAGGTTCCGCTCGAACCAGCGATCGGGCGCCATCGTGTCGGCGATCCGGGTACAGGGCAGACGAGTGGTCGGGGTCTGGACCTGCAGGATGGCGACACGATGCCGGCGCGCGGGATTGACCTCATCCAGCGGGACCAGTGCGCGATAACAATAACGGGGAGCCGATCCGGTTATACGCGTCCGTGAAGCGATGATGTCCATCGGAGAATCTCCTGTGGTGAGGGAATGGCGGCATTCTGCCGCCCGGCTTCCTCACCAATTCCCCCTCTCCTTTTGCGACCATGTCCCTGCGAGGTCCCACCCTCTGACGGGCGCGGGCCCAACGCGGTGCCGGATGGCTAGAGACCGGAAGGCCGGATAGCCGGGATCATGGGGCGGATGTCGCGCTCCAATTGTCGTAAAGAGGCTTGTCGCCAGGGTGCCACGGTCCTGCGCGCCAGATCCTGCCGTTATAGCTGATTCGGGCTACGACCCTGTCGCCGATGGCGAGCTCGCCCTCGGGGAATTCGCTGGCGCCCAGACCGCTGTGATCGCGCCGACCGCAATAGCAGTGCGAGGCGTCGGCCCAATCGCGTGCCGCAATATCGGGAAATCCCGGCTGGCGCACTACCAGCGGCATCCTGCCGCGATCACTGCCTGCTCTACCAAGGGCGCGCAGGATGTGGCCCGCATAGGTAGCAACCGATGCCCAGTAGGCAGCCGTGAATGCCTTGCGCCGATCCCAGCTTTGCCGGGACTTCGACCGTGCGTCCTGCCGAAGATCACGAAGCAGCCATGCAAGGACTGTCCGTATATCGGGATCAATAGCAGCGAGAACACGGGCAGCTGGAAGGGCCAGGACAGGATTGCGGACTTCGGCCCGGGTCGATCTGGGCGCGTGCCGTTCATTCCCGGCCGGATCAGTGGTCATCGTCCGTCGGTCCGGATAGAAGGATGACTGCGATCGACGGTTTGCTCGTCAGCTCTTCGGAGCGACTGTCGTAGGCGCGTGTGTCGCCATGGCCGATCGTGAAGATATCGAAGACGGGTGTCGGCGCGCCGCGCGCATCGGGCACGGTGGCGGCTGCATCATGATATTGGATATCGACGAAGCGAGCCGGCCCGCCCGTGACATAGGGCCCGAAATAGAAGGTTATGCGCCTTCCTTCGCTGGTTCTAGCCGAAAGGGTGAACCCGCCGTCAGGGATGTCTATGGGCAAGGTCGGAACGGCGTTGAAGGCCGCGAAACCGATCGCCTGCGCGTCGCCGGCGGTCATGACAGGCAAAGAGGTGATGTCGTTCATCTGAGTTTCCATTGTGATCGGATGCAAGGGTCAGGAGATGTCAGGCGGCTATCGCGTGATGCTGCGGGATGGCGGCTGCGAACCGACGCAGCATGATGGTCATGGCCTTTCGCAAATGAGCCTTGTTGGTGATGACCGTCTCGGGAACCAGCGGTTCGCCCTGCGGTGTCATGAAGCCCAATGCGGGGGTTCCGTTACGCAGTTCCACAACGATTCGGTGCCCGCGAGGCTCGGCTGGTCCTGCAGAGCGCGTCACGAACTCGCCAAGGCGCCCCGAGAGGCCCTGAGCGATTTTGGTCCAGCGGATATGCCCGCTGGCCATCATCTCACCGTCGCCCAATCCACGATCGAGCCAGGCGCGGAACTGCACACGCTGCTGGATCGGCGAATTGCGCGTGCGCTCCATCGTTCGGCAGAGTGGCAGCAGGCTGGCATGGCCATCGATCCAGGCAAGATCATCGCCTTCTGCCATCACCAGCAAATCGTCAGGCTCGACCCCGGCAAGCAGAGCGCGCAACTGATCGGAGGGTTTCGCAATCTCGGCGGAAAGACCCGCTTGCCATAGATGGAAGCCACGCGCAGCAGCGGCGATGATGATCTTTCCCGCCTGATGCCCATCCTGCGCCTGCAGCATTTCCATCAAGCCCCTGGAGGCATCGGATGCGATGGTCGCGCCGATGATCAAAATGCGCTTCGACCAACGGCTGGGGCGCGGTCCGTCCGTCGGGAGCGGCCAACTGCTGGGAAGGGGTCTTGAAAGCGCGGGATGTAGAGGAAACGCCAATTGTTCTGCCTTACGCGCGGCGGCAGCGTAGGCGCGCCTCGCCGCATCGAACAGATCATCGAAACAGCCACCGCCGTCACGGAAACCCTGAGCATAGGCGGGCGATATCTCACCTTGTCGAGTGGAAAAATCCCGAGGCGGCCAGCCTGCATGTGCTGCATATTATCGCGAGGTTGGAATAATGCGAAGGAAGTCAGCTATGCACGAGAATTACGCCGTTTTCTAACCGCGTTGCTGCGCATTATTTTTGTTGCGAACGTCTCCGGTGTCTGAAACGACCGAGGAGACAAACGTGCTGAATATCCATGATGAGCTGATCGCTGACCTGTCCAGATCTTTGACCGAGAAGCGCTACAATCCAGTGGCTGCCCAGAACAATGTTCTCTACGCGTCCGAATTTCTGATTTATCTTTCGGAGATTGATCTGCCGATTGAGGTTGTGACCCCGTCACATGTCGATCAGTATATTCGGTATGCGACTGAGTGCTTCGAAGCCAAATATGGTCGGTATCCTTCGCCACGATGGGATAGGCTTCCCCGAACAGCGATTTGTAAAATCCTCAGCCTTGCACAGGGGCAATGGCCGCCGCAGTCAGAAGTTGCGGAGGAGTCCGCCAAGCTGCACGGTGATTTAGCTAATGGCTACAGAAGATGGATGGAAGACGAACGAGGATTTACCGATCAAACCGTTCGAGGAAATATGTGGGAAGCAAGAACCTTCCTTAAATGGCAATTGGACCGGGGGTCGGATAATAGCGTCTTATCGTTGAGTGTAAGTGACATAGACGCATATATGGACATGCGTAGCTCCAATATGAGCCGTAAATCGATTTCAGGAATTGCGGCGCGGCTCCGCTCGTTGCTCCGATACCTGTATCAAGCAAGGCTTGTTTTGACCGATCTTGCTCCCCTTGTCATCGGGCCGAGCATCTATGCCTATGAGGGCGTACCTTCGATAATCGATAGCACCCAGATCAGGGCCGTCCTGGAAGAAACTGCGAAGGACAAGTCGCCCCGGGGTTTGCGCGATTATGCCATACTCCAAATCCTGGCCACATATGGGCTCAGGGATCGTGAAATTGTTAGAATCTCAATAGATGACTTGGATTGGCGAGCGGCGACATTGCGCGTTAGCCACCGGAAAACAGGAACATTTTCTATTCTCCCACTATCCGATGCGGTCGGAGAGGCTTTAATCGAATATCTGCGGCATGGACGCCCGCAAGTAGAATCACGCAATATATTTGTTCTGGCGTTGGCGCCCTACACCCCGATGACGACTGTTTACAACGTGGCGTCGAGGCGATTGGCGGCGGCAGGCGTCCATCTGCCCGGCAGGCGAGGGCCGCATGTCTTTCGGCACGCGCGCGCGACCGAGTTGCTTCGCGCTTCGGTTCCGCAAAAGATCATTGGGGATCTGCTTGGGCATCGGTCGGTCGAATCCTCAAATACCTACCTCAAGCTTGCGACTGAGGATCTCAGGGGGGTGGCGCTTGAAGTACCGGGATCGGGGGTGCGGTCATGAGCGCGTGGCTGGATACCGACGATACAGTGGCCGAGGAATTTCTGAAGACGCGCAAATTGACGGAGAAGCGCTTCAGAGCTTATCGGTCCGTTATCCGCAGCTTTGAGCGAGTATCTCAAAGGCATCAGGCGTTAAGCCGCGAGATGCTCTCCGAATGGATGAGGGAGCGTAAGGTAAACTTTTGGCCGAAGTCGTCCCAGGTACAGGAAATACATATCGTCGACGACTTCATCGATTATCTGCTTAAACGTGGCCTGATTGACAAAAATCCCATTGCTGACCTTCGGTTAAAACATGGTGCAAGGGGCAATAGACCAGTGTGGCGGGCTATTGCGTCTCCAAATCCGGATGATGCCCTCGTGGCGCTTCGTCGGCCGGCTCCCTTCGGGAGCTTCTTGGGCGATTTTATGCAGAACCATGTGACGCTGATGCGCAATCGTGGTTACAAATACACGACAGAGGCGGACCTTCTGCTCAGATTTGATCGCTTTCTTCAGGCTAGTCCGCATTTGGCGGGAGAGAGTATTGAGAAGATGGTAGCCGCATGGGCGGCCGCCAAGCGCACACCGCATCACGCTGCACAATGCCAAAAAGCGGAGCGGATGCTCACCAAGGCCCGATATCGCATCGATGCAAAGATGCTCCCAAGACCGTGCGATCCGCGAGTTGGGCAACAGGTCGCGCGGATTTATCGGAAACCTCATATTCTCAGCCCTGGTGACGTACGGTTGATGCTCGACGTGTCACGCTCCTACTCGACGCGGACGTTTTCCTACCGTCCGCTATGTGCGCGGCACATGATAATTCTGGCCTATTGTGCTGGATTGCGCCGCGGGGAGATTGCCAGGCTGAATCTCGGCGACGTGGACTTCAATTCCGGGACGATCACGATCCGGGACACGAAGTTCTACAAGACCAGAATTCTACCTTTGTCCGACAGCGCCTTGAGCGAGCTGGGCGCTTTTGTCGACGCGAGACGAGGCGCCGGCGCCTCGCAAGATCCGCAGTCTGCGCTGTTCTGGCATGATCATCCGAGTGGCCGCCACAGCTCGTATATGGTCTCCAAAATGATCACCGAAGTCATGCGCCAAGCCGGGCTTAAACCTCTTTCTGGGAGGGCGGGGCCACGCGTTCATGATCTTCGGCACTCAATGGTCGTGAACCGGATTCTCGAATGGTACAGAACCGGCGTAAATCCTCAGGAAAGGCTGCGCTTCCTTTCCACCTATATGGGCCACCGCGACATCAATTCCACGCTGGTCTACATAACCGTCACGCGCGATCTCCTGCACGAAGCGAACGAGCGCTTCCGCGCCATTGGCATCCGATGCCTTAACCTGGAGGTGGCGTCATGAAAAAGGGCGATCCCTTTCCGACGTTGTTGCGAGCGTTCTTCCAGGAGTGGCTGGCTGAGCAACGCAACGCATCGATCCACACGATCCGGTCTTATCGGGATACCTGGAGGCTGTTGCTCCGATTCGTTGCAGAACGAAAGAAGAGCGTGGTCGCGCGGCTGACCTTGGCTGATATTTCAGCCAGCGAGGTGCGGGCGTTTCTCAATCATGCCGAGAATGAACGCAAAGGCACGATCGGCACACGCAATTGCCGGCTCTCCGCAATCCGTAGCTTTTTCAGCTTCGTATCGGGCAAGGACCCCGAGTTGATTGTTCATTGTGCGGAAGTTCTTGCGGTGCCGGTGAAACGGGAACCCACCTCTGCCCCGTTCTACCTCGAACCTAACGAGGTCGAGGCCATTCTTGCACAGCCTGACCGGTCAACTCTCGCGGGGCTTCGCGACCATGTGCTGCTTTCGTTTCTTTATAACACGGGAGCGCGTATCCAGGAGGCGCTGGACCTATGCCCAGACGCAATCCGGTTGGACGCCCCTAATTTCGTGCGGCTCTATGGGAAGGGCCAGAAGGAACGCATCTGCCCGCTTTGGCCGGAAACGGTCATGCTGCTCGAAACGCTGCTGGCAAGGCAGCCTCGAGCGCCCCATGAACGTATCTTCGTCAACCGCTATGGCGAGCCCTTGGGCGCCTCAGGGGTGCGGTTCAAGCTCGCCGCCTATGTGAAGGAAGCAGCGAAAACCGTACCGACCCTGCGATCGAAGCATATAACCCCGCACAGTTTTCGGCACGCGACGGCAGTTCATCTTGTTGCTGCCGGGGTCGATATCACTGTCATCCGCAGTTGGCTTGGCCACGTCAGCCTCGACACGACTAACCACTACGCCCAGGCCGATTTGGAAACGAAGCGCAAGGCGCTGGAGCGGGTTGGCGTTCCAGTAACAGGCACCGCTACTCCTTCGTGGAAACGAGAGGCCAGTTTGATGGAGTGGCTGGACACCCTGTAAATTAATGCGAAGGAGCGTGGCAAAATATGGCGGTTTTGCACTTATGTCCCGCGCTCCTTCGCATTATTACAACCTCGCGATAATATGCGTTATGCCCAGCTGCGCATAAGGCATACCAACCGTTTGCGTAACGGACGGCGGCGTTCCAATCATAGCCGTGTAGATCGCGCCCGTTCAGAATTGCCTGGTCACATGGCTGTTCGCTGCCTTTGGCGACACGGTTCTCGATACAGGCAAAGTTTGCCCGCTGTCTGTCGCGCTCGGCTTCCTTGCGGATCGTGTCGTTGAACGGACGCAGCGCCGCAACCCGCGCCCGGCTCCGCGCCATGCGTTCGTCAAGCGGCGCATGGGACGGCAGGTCCGGATAATCCGTCCATACCGACGCCAGTATCTGGGCATGATCTGCACGGCGGCCATGTGCGATCCAGCAAGCCGCGTCTGCGGGGTCAAAGGCACCAACGTCGGCCGTCACAACACAAGGCCCGGCGGAAACGGCGCGGTGCATTCTCCGGTCGATAGCTGCGGGCTGCAAGACCGACTATGCCGACGGTGGTGGTACGGAGTGAGCATAAGGGCGATCTCCCTGGGATCACCCCCTATCTTTCCCCTTCTCCTTCGTGTCCGCTCGCGAGGCGAAGCTTGTCGGCAGAGCGTGATCCGGCCCTTCACGGCATGATCGCGCTCGACCGTAAATCAGCTCGGTCGTAGTTGACCGGATGGTGGTAGAGTTAACCCGCGCCGGTTACGCTTGCGGCTCGAGCCAGTTCTCGATCTTAAGGCCCCGGATACGCCGGAATTCATCGACATTGGCGGTAACCAGTATAGCGCTGACAGCATAAGCATGCGCGGCGATGAGCAGGTCGTTTGGGCCGATGGGGCAGCCCGCCGCCTCCAGTTCGGCACGGATGCCGCCATATTCGGCATCGCCGGGAACATCGAACGGCAGAATTTCAATACCGGCAAGGATCGCCTCGACCTGCGCGAGCAGCTTTGCCGAGCCTTTCTTAGCGCAGCCGTAGCGCAATTCTGCCGCAGTGATCACGCTGATGCACAGACGGTCGCTGCCAACTTTGACGATCTTCTCGAATACGCGCCCCTGCGGGTTGCGAACGAGGTCCGACACGATGTTCGTGTCGAGCATGTAGCGTGTGCTCACAAATCGACATCCTTGAGCGGCAGCAGCGTCGCGTCGAGATCCTCGGGAAAATCATCGTCAGGGGCGAGCGGCGCAAGTGCCTTGAGGATATCGACCAGATTGGCTCTGGGTTCAGGTTCGATGATGAGCTTGTCGCCCTCTTTGTGGATGAGAACGCGGCTCCCGGAAAACTCGAACTCCGCCGGGATGCGTACGGCCTGGCTGCGGTTGTTGCGAAACAGCTTCGCCTCGCGAACGACACTGGTGGAAATGGGTTGAGCCATCGGGCGCGCCTCCTTGCATATGCCATGTATATACCAAAAGCCGTCACCGGCCACAATGACCTATGATGCGGCGCGATTTATGGACGCGAGCGAGCATCATTTAGTGCCGACGGCAACCTGCGACGCCATGCATCAGCGGGATGGCGACGGTTTGGCCGATGGCAAGATTGATGAAGGCGCCCGCATGTCCGATCGACCCGCGCCCTAGAAGATCGAACAGCAGGGCAAGCGCGTGGCTTGCCAGGACACGATTGACGAAAAGCGATTGGCGTTCGAGGGCCTCGGCGACCGAACAGGATGGGGCATCGTCTTCGGCAACAGCCTCGTCCGCCAGTTCCGGAAAGGTTTCGAGCACGGTCGGAAGGCGGTCAGTACGTTTGTCAGTCGAGTTACCTGGGCAACCGATCAGATACTGCCCGTCGCTCGCACGATTGCCGAGGTCCATCCAGTAAGCGGGGCTGCTATGGCCATTCTCCAGCGCCGCCCCCAGCGTACGCCGCGCCGAAGCGGTATCGACACAGGTGATGAGGATATCGGCGCCTTCGATCCCGATCGCGTCAGGTGCGCGACCGTGCACTGCCTTCCAGGAAAGCCCATGCGCGAGGTTGATGCGTTCGGTCAGTGTGTGGGCCTTCGAGTTGCCAATGTCACAGCGATAGAAGGGCTGGCGACCGAGATTCGCCTCGGTCACGATATCGTCGTCGACGACGGTGACGTCGAGAGACCGGGTCGAGATCGCGCGGAGCGCGGTGTCGAGCGAGGCGAGTCCCATGAGCATCTGGGCGCCGTTCCCGCCGCAGCCCACCAGCAGGACACGAATAGCCCGATTCTCGAAGTCAGCGTGTAGATAGTGACGCGCGCGGATATCAGCTTGCATGACCATCTCCAGAGAAGGGGCTGCGCGGCAGCGGCAGGAACATCCCCCCTGCGCAAAGACGCGAGGCAGCGAGGGGACTACCGGCGTGATCAAGCCGACCGAAGACAAGCGAGATTTTGGTTGAATGTGCATCATCGACGTCGTCGGTGGCGCTGAAGAAGGCCGGTCCTGCCGCGTGACTATGAATATCACAGATCAGGTGCCAGTCGGATCGCAGGATCGGCGGGTGATAGACGAGACGCGAGGGCGTCGCCTCGTCGATTATCGGGAACTCGACTGAGAATTCCCGCGTGACCGCGTTCCAGAGGATAAACGCCGCGGACTCATTGGGTAACGCCCCACGTAGATGTTCCAATATGCGCTTGAGCAGTTCACCGGGAATCAGTCCGCACCGCAGGTCGGCCCTCGGTGTGCCGGCGCTGCCATAAGGGAGGTAGGCCGAGATTGGCGGTGTGACCCAGGCATCGAGCGCGAGCCACGGTCGGCGCAGGATCAGCATGACGCCGTCGTGGCCGACCAAAAGTCCATGACCGGCACGCGCTGTCCGAAGCGCTTCGATAGCCGGCGATCGGCCTTGCGACGGGACGGGATAGCAGGGCATCGCGGCAAGCAGCGCAGCGGCTGTCGGGTCATCGGTGAGCGAAGTCATCGCCGGTTCCAGCGGGCGATCAAGGCTCCGACGGTTACAGGGTCTGGCGCAGTGCGCCGTACGTTTGGTCCTGGCTGCCGGCGCCCGGCGAAACTGAGAGGCTTGAGACGGCCGACCGGGAAGCACTTCGCGCCGCGCGCGGCGAGGTCGTCCCAGAGCCGGATGAGTCCTCCCTTGCCGGTAACAGTGCGTTCCTGCCCGGGATTAGGATGCGTCGACCAGCTTTCGAATACAGCGCGCTCAAAGTCCGGGATGGAGGCGATGCTAAGCGATCCGGGCCTGGGGATATTGCCCCAGCATAGCTGTCCGCCGACGAACACATTAAGAATAGGTGAGTGCAACAACCGCGTCTCGGCCGTCGGGCGTGCATTCGTCGGCAGGGCGTAGACGCCGAGGCCCGATCGGGTGGCGACGAACAGATGCGCGGGATAGGGCACAGGTACGATGTTCCTTTCGTGCAGGACACGGAGCCCGTCAGGCGGAGATGATAGTGCGAACCAGGCCGGGCGCACCTGCGGGGGAACCCACCAAGCGAGCATATCGGCGTGCGCGACCAGTATGTTGTCGGGAAGAAGCTCGGGCGCCACGCTCCGTCCAAGCGCTTCGGTCCATTGCCGCAAATGCGCGCGGGTAAGTGGCACACCGGCCGCGATTGTCGGATGGTCTTCGTGGGTCTGGTCGACCGCATGGATGCTGGCGAAGGCGCAAGCGTCCTGTGTCGACGCGCCATAGGCTTGAGGGATTCGGGATCCCTGGCTCCGGTAGAGCAGGATGGCGTTTGTCAGGATCATGCCGCCGCTCGTCGCTTCAAAATGCGTGCTGTGGTCGGGCATAAGGAGCCTCACAATGTAGTTGGATCGAGCCGGATCAGGTCCTGGGCGGCAACGAGAAACTGCGCGCCGAGCCGCAGGGAGGTGAACCAGTCGTCGATGCGATCGGCGTGCGGCAGCGGAAAGATCCCTGCGATGTCCATGAAGCCCATCTCCATGCCGTTACGGGCAATGTCGTCGAGTTCACGGGCGAATTGCTCGAAGGGCACGAGCGTCAACGGCGGCAGAGAGGAACATTCCTCATAGCCCGGGATGTAATCCTGGATGATCTCGAAATCGCAGTTCCAGGCATTGCGTGCGCTCTCAAGACCCCCGAGCGCCTTGGATGTCCGTCCGAGTGCGTTCAGCCTGCGGCGTAGCGCGCCCGGCAGTCGCTTCGATGGCGCCGCATTGGCTGCGATCATCCACGCAGGCCGCCGAGCGTTCATCTCCGAGGGCAGCACCATATTTTCGAGATCGTCGGCATCTGCGCCGTGATAAGCGATCAGGCTCTGGCGGGCAGCGTCGTCTTCGGTTTCGCCATCCCAATAGTACATCGCGATCTCGTCGAAGAGGAATGGGTAGCCGTAGATGGGCAATACTCGGCCAAGGTTCCGTTCCAGCGCCCGATAAGCAGCGGCGCGCCAGGCAACAGGCGCATCTCCGGTTTCGATCCAGCCGAGATCGATCTGCCCCAGGCTCTCACAGATAATGGCAATCGCGGGTGGACCGCCCTGCTCGCCGCCTTGAAGGACGACGACGCGCAGATCGACCAGATCAACGGAATTGAGGACGTCGAGCACGGTAGCGTCGAAGACTCGCTCGATATGCCGACGCGCGGCCGGACGGGTGAGCGTCCGCATCGTTTTTTCGAGCGACAGAGCCCACCGGCCGACCAGTTCGTGATGGGGACCCAGCGGCTGGTCGAAGAGAACGGGAACGTCAGTAGAGAGCACGACCGACGTGCCGGCGAGGTCAGCCGAGCGGCGGCAGACGCAGAGCGGATGGGGGTTGGAGGGGCTCTCGGACTTCGCCCGGACCGCTATCCGGGGGGAGCGCGATCTTGGCGTGGAGGGTCCGGCTCGCGGCGCTGCAGGCAGGCCGGGTAAAGCTGGGCGTGTCGCCATCGTCAGCCTCGATCCATTGGCACAATGTCCTGTGCTGTGTGGGCGGTATAGGGGTTCCGGCACGCCGCGCCATGGTCAGCCCTTGGTGCCGACGGCACGGCGATATTCGGTGATATGGGCGCCCCCAATAATGCCGGTATCGACCATCTCAGCGTTGAGGATCGCCGGGTAGAGCGTGGCATGATAGGTACGCAGGGCGTTGCGGTCGTCGGCGAGATGGGGCGGCACCGGCAGGTCGATGCCGTCATATCGATAGGCCCGGGTGAGATGATTGATCTGCATGGCAAGCCTCGTTGGCAATGGTGTTGGAAAAATCGGGCGGCTGTCTCACCAGAGGCTGGCGGGTTCCTCGGCCGTGGCGTCGGCTGGCGGATTATTCGCTGCTGATGCTTTCACGGGCGTGGCAGGCACGGCCTGTTTGGCCGCCGCGGTGTTCGGCTTCGCGGCTTGCGCAGCGGCGGTCCGCGCAAGCTCGGCCGCCTGGCGTTGCTCGGCGATCTGGTCGGCGAGTGTTTTGCGCGAGGCCATAAGCTGCCCCAATGCGCCATCTGCGCCTCGTCCGAGTTCCGCATCGATTTCTGCGGCGCTCGCCGTGATCGAGATCGGGCGGGCCTCGCCGGCTTCGAGATTTTGGGCCACCCCTGCCACCTTGCGGGGCATAATGGTTAGAGTGACGGTGTCGTCGGGGCCTGCGACGAGATCGAAGCCGAGCGAATAGTGGCTTAGCAGCGGAAGCAGGCTGGTAATCAGCATGATATCTGTCCTTCTCGTGAAAATGCAAAAGCAGATCAGGCGGCGAGCTTTGAGGGCACCGCAGGAGCGGCGTCGCCCGGAGGTGGTCCATATCGTCCATCGAGCGTCATGCAGCTCGGCAGGCGTCCCGCCCATTTGAAGCCGATGGCGCCGAGCATACCGGCGATGAGGTCGGACTTTTTGCCCCCCAGCCGTTTGGCGAACGCCTTTTCGCCCATATGCGCGATCAGGCCGCATTCGCGAGCGATGAACCTCAGTTCATCCTTGGTGTATCGCTCAAGAAAAGCCTTATCGACCTGCCAGATGGCGCGCAGATCCACGTCGAAGGCGCGCGCGAGGTCGGCAACATGTTCGAAATTTACCACGTCCTTGGCATAGGCCGCGCCGATCGCCGACAATATGGTGGCTGCCTGCGCTTTCTCGAGTTCGCCGATCACCGTGATTTTGGCGCGATAATCGAGGCCGGGGAATGCGGCGTCGACCAGCAGGCCCGAGCGCGCCTTGAGGGTTTCCGCCTTGATCTGCGGCAACGTGCCCGACATCGCGGCAACCAGGATCGCACTCTGGGCATGCGCGCTATTGCCCGCAAGCGCCCTTGCAACCGCAGTGCGCCACATCGCTTCGCGCAGTTCGACGGTACGGTCTGCGATCGATTTGGCGGTGACAGTCGATTTGGACGCCGTCGGCGCGCTATTCGCTTTGCCAGCCGCGACGGACGGGGCAGATGCGACCATCCGGCTTCTTACTGGAGAGCCGGTCCCATCGCCTGACATCTCCTTGCCGTCGCCCCTAGCTTCATTGATGACGTCGTCCTGCTCTTCATCGTCAGCGTCATCGTCTGCATCATCATCTTTCACACGGCGCGCCGCCGCCCGCGCGGCCTTGTCGGCGCGTTCCTGTTCCTCGAAGCGGAGCATTTCCGCCGACTGGGTCTTGAGTTCGAAGCATGCCGCGTTGGTGCAGTGGCCATCGTCGATATGGGTCTCGAAGAGCGCCCGCTGCGTTGCCGAATTGAACGGGCAGGTCATGCATTCGCTCTTGTCGAAACTGGCGCTGGCGAGAACCTGCGTGACGCGCATCAGCAGGTCGCGTGTCTTGCTCACGTCCAGGCCGGAGCTCAGGATCGTATCGAGCGCCTTGTCCTGCTTGTCAGCGGGCACGGCGGCGAGCAGTTCGGCATGGCCGACCTTGATCCGGCGTTCGTCGAGCGCGCGCTTGACGGTATCGGAGAGGTTACCCAGAGCAAGACGGCGGTCGAGCTTGGCTTTCGACCAGCCGAGCCGGCGCGCGGCTTCGGCCCGATCGTCCTGGCAGGCCGCGAGCACGCGCACGGCGGCATCGGCCTGCTCGGTTTCCGATGCGTCGTCGCGCACGTCGTTTTCGTCGATCGCTGCCTCAAGGGCTTCCTGATCGGTCATCTCTCGGATGACGACGGGAATTTCGCCCTCAGGCCCGAAGGCTTCCAAGGCCGCCCGGTAGCGACGCCCGCCTGCGACGATGAGATAGCTGTCGCTCGCATCCTTGGTCGGACGAACCAGTATCGGCTGGAGCATTCCGCGCAGGCGCAGCGACGCGACGAGCTCGTCATGCTTCCTGCTATCGAAATAACGGCGGGGATTATATCCAACGGAGATGTTAGCGAGTGGCAAAGTCGTGATGGGTGGGGGCGATGCGGCGATGAGGGCAGAGAGCCCTGTTCCCAGACGCTGGGTGCGATTGCGGGTCATGAGTCGGACCGAACGGTGGCGGAACGGCTGAGGCCGGGAATGCGCGGGTTGTCGTAAACGCTGTTTACGGACATTTGCAGCGCCTGCTGGCGGGCGCTGAACCAGGTCGAGGCGGTGACCGCGTAGGTCTGGCTGGCAAAGTGCTCGCCGTCGCTGAAGAAGGCGACGTCCACGGCAAAATCATTCAGGCAAACATCGGATTGGGCGCGCATCGCCTTATCCTTTCATGAGCGATAGCCGTCCCGGTCGGAGACCGGAGCGGGCGTTGGAGGTAAAATTCGGCAAATCCGAAGCCAGGCGTCAGAGCGCCTGTTCGAGCAGCTTCCTGGCCTTGCCCTCGAGTTCGAGGCGGCTGTCCTGATGGGGTTTTGAACGTGCCACAGCGGTGATGCCTTGCACGAAATCGTACAGGCTTTCCGGGGGATGCCCCTCCTCCGCCATTACCGTCTGGATGATCTTCGTCGTCTCGGCCTTGGTGAAGCCGCGGCGGCGCAGGAAAGTATCGCGGTCCTCATCCTTGCGCGCGACGATGCGTTCCCGCGCGGCCTTGATCCCGGTGATAAAATGCTGCGGCGAGGAGTTCGCGAAATGCTCGAGCGCGGGCGCAGCCTGGTGAGAGAAACGGGCGGCCGCGAATTTCGAGTGACGGATGTTCACCTCCTCGAAATTCTCGACGCCCCACAGGCACCTATTGGCGCAAACGCCTCGTAGGTAGAAGGTCGCGATGCCGAGCGTTTTGGAGCCGACCTCGGAGTTCCACGCGTAAAATCCGCGAAAATAGAGATCGGGATCGCCGTTGGGCAGCTTACCAGCCTCGATCGGGTGCGTGTCGTCGACCAGAAATACGAACACATCCCTGTCCGAGGCGTAGAGCGTCGTCGTATCCCTGGTGATGTCGACGAAGGGGTTATAGGTCATACTGCCCCACTGGATCGTTCCGGGCACCTTCCAGCGTGTGTCACCGACACCGTCGCCGGCGAAAGCCATGATCGCCTGCACGAGTTCATGGTCGAAAATACGGCCATACTCGCTGCCCGTGGCGGCGCGCAGTTCGGTGCGGCCATCGTCGGTCTGAAGCAGTTTCACCTGTTCGCCGCGATGGGTGATGAGGCCGTGTTGCAGGTTGATCCCGGCCAGAGCGGCGGGAAGCTGACGTAGATAGGAGGCCGGCGCACCGACGAGGCTGGATATCTGGCCGAAGGACCAGTTGGTCGGTGCGACAGGCCGTCCATCCCCCGGCGCGATCAGCATCAGCCGTTCGGGATTGTCGCTCCTGGCTTCGACCCGGATCGCGCGACTTTCGACGATGCGCGTGGTCGAGTGATCGGCGCGGGCGCGAACGCTGTCATAAAGACTGGAAAGCGAGAGAAATTTCTCGTCATCGGGCCGTGAGAACCATTCCGAGGATACGCGGCCGCTGCGGCCACCGCGCGACACATCGATGCGATAGGGTGCGGACACGGGGGGCGTGTCATTCAAGCGGGCAAGGCTCGCCATGGGAACCATCTCCTGGAGCTAGAGGGGCAACGGGCCGATCCACGTTTCCCGTCACATTCCTGCCCCTCCCTTCCCTTTCCGACATCTTGGGATCCTGCCTTCGCAATGACCTGATTTGGCGCTAAGATAGCGGCCGCGTTCCAATCCTCCTTCTGGCTCATCCATCGATCGCCAGGAGGCCTAACTAGTGACGACGTTCGGAATATTGACCCGGCTGACACGGCTGATGCTGTCTGCGGGCCTGGGTGCAAGGCGAAGCATGGTACAGGCGTCCGGCCTGGAAGCCGTCGTGATCGTGATGGGCGTCGTAGGCCCCTATGCGCTGAAGCTGTTGATCGACGCGCTGGACGGACCGACGGGATCGCCCCTGCAGTTGCTCCTCACCATCCTGCTGTTCGTGGGATGCTGGGCCGGTGCTTCCATCGTCGAAACGGCCAGGCTCGCCTGCACCGCGGAAATGGTCGAGGCGCTGACCCGGCACTTCACGACTCGGGCGCTTGCCGCCGCCTTGCCGGAGATCACGGCGGCGCGGGACAGTCAGAGCGGGCGGCTACCCGGCATGCTGGAGCGGCTGCCCTATAGCCTGACGCTGGTCGTGGAAGGATTGATCTGGCGGCTCGGGCCGGTCTTGCTGCAGGCTATCGCCAGTCTTGCGGTGATCGCCAGCCTGATCCAGCCTCGTTATGTGCTGGTACTGACGCTTACGCTTCTGGGATTCGTCGGGGCGACCTGGATCGGGGCCAGACGCCACCGCGCGCACGCGGACGCGACCAATGCGGCGGCATCGCATGTGTCCCGCACGATCGGTGACATCGTCCGCAATGCCCGCCGCGTGGTGCTCAACGGCGCTCTGAATCGTGAACTGCGTTATGCCGGCGATATATTGAGGGCGAAACGACAGGCCACCGCTGGCATGTACCGTTCGCTGACCCTCATGGCGGCGCTGCAGTTCTGCAGTGTCGGCGTCGGACTTGTGGCGCTGTTGATGCTTGCCGGCCTTGATGTGGGCAAGGGACGCATGACCGCAGGCGACTTCGTCCTGTTGCAGACCTATGCTTTTAGGCTGACGGTTCCGCTGAGCGCGCTGGGTTATATCCTCGCGCAGGCTGGTGTCGCAATCGCCAACATCCGCGACGTCCTGGCATTCACGAACGCCAGTGTCGTGCCGAGCACCCCGCAGCCCGGTCCCACAGGTGCTGCGGATCTGACGGTCGAAGACGTCAGCTTCTGCTACGGCGACAACATGCCGGGTATTATCGGCATTTCGCTTTTTATCCCGGCGGGCCGCTTCGTCGCGATCGTTGGCCCGAACGGCTCAGGCAAATCTACCCTTGCACAGATGCTGGCCGGCGTGCTCACGCCTGGCTCGGGGAAAGTCGAGATTGCAGGGGTCGATATCGCGATGATCCCGTGGGGGGAGCGCCACCGTTATATTCTCTATGCACCGCAGTTCATCGGCCTGTTCAACCGATCATTGCGGGAGAACATCCTCTATCCCCCGGCGAACCAGTCGATCAGAGAGGTCGGGGAACTGCTTCACGTTTGGCGTTTCTACGAGCCGGGGAGACCGATCGACTTCGAGATGGAACTTGGGGAACAAGGCGAGCGTCTGTCGGGAGGCCAGATACAGAAGCTGGAGCTTGCCCGGCTGACGGGGGTGGAAGTGCCGGTCCTTATCCTCGATGAAAGCACGTCCGCGCTCGATCCGTCCAGTGAGGCGAGTGTGATTACGAGATTGCGGAGCCGGGCCAGGAGCGCGACGACGTTGATCATGATCACCCATCGCCTCGCCACAGCGAAGGCCGCCGATCAGGTTCTCTTCATGCGCAGCGGGCGACTGGTTTGCAGCGGAACGCATGGTGAATTGATGCAGCGATGCGCCTCCTACCAAGCTCTCTGGCGCGCTCCGCAAGTATGAGCTTAGCCGGCGCCTGTCCCGATCACATCTTGCATATTTTACAAATTGGCGTATCTGTTTAACGCAAAGGAGTTTCCCGATGGCGACGAGACACGAAGATCATCTGTCCCAGCGACATGAAGCAGTCGTGGCTGCCGCGAAGGCGGCAGGCTTGCTTTCGGGCACGAACAGCGCGGTCGGCGCCCGGGTCCCGCGCGAACTCATCGATCGTGCCAAGATGCGCAGCGGCATCGCCTCTACCACCGATCTCGTCGAATATGCGCTCGCCAAAGTGGCGCTGGAAGATGATTTCGGGGCCAGGCTGGTGAGCCGGAAGGGCTCGGTCCCGGCAGATATCGCGCTTGGGATTTGATCGCAAAGCGTCGCTGCGCCGGATCAAGCCGCAGCGATCGGCAGCAAAGCTGGCCCGGCGGCGCGAAGAGGAACTGCCGCTTGTTCATAAAGCAACTGTCGTAGGCCGAGAGCTTCTGCTCGACACCTGCGTCTATATCGATGTGCTTCAGGGCAAGACGCCTGCGCAAGCGGATCGGTTGCTGGAAAACCGGATCGTTAATCACTCCTGTGTAGCGCTGGGCGAAATGACCCATCTGATGGGCGCGCTCGATCCGGCGGACAAGCGCACGGCTTCGGTTCTCAAGACGCTGGGACGGACAATCGATGATATTCCCGAACATCGTCTGACCGTACCTTCCTCGCGGGTGTTCGCCGAGGCGGGCATGTTGGCAGGATTGGTAACGCGCCTGTCAGGCCAGGCCCATTCGATCGCGCTGCTGAACGATGCTGTGCTGTTTCTTCAGGCCGCTGCGATGGGCTGTGATTTGCTGACCGGTAACCGACGCGATTTTGATTTTATGGATCAACTCGTGCCCGGAACGGGCGTCATCCTGTACTGACTGGTGGATGACCGACAACATTTACCCCGCTTCGCCCTGCAAAACGGCATAGACGTCCTCAGTGTTCAGGCGTGCGATCTGATCGGCTTCATCCCAGAAATGGGTTTCGGCACTTAGCCGTGCGGCGATCCAGAGCCCGGTTTCCAACCTGCGTCCTGTGCCGATGGCTGTCGATAACCCAGGCGGCGAAGACTCAAATCGGATCCTCCTGATCCCTTCGGTACCATATTGACTTGCGGTCGCCCGCCGGGTCGAACGACATAGGGCGGATTTCTGCAATGGATCATCAAGGGGACTGAAGTTTGAGTGCAGAAAAGGCTCGCCCCCATTTTCAAAATTCGATCGCGCAACTCGAGACTATTTTCCGGACCTCTCAGTCGGACCCGGAGATCCTTCGTCTTCTTGACCATGAGCTGAGTTTTCGTACGACGGATCGGGCAGCGCGCTTGCGCGCCGGCATTGCAAACGCCCTTGCGACGGAGCCGGCGAGCAAAGCGCCACCTGGCAAAGCACCCGAGCGCTCCGAGGCGCGATCTTCGCGCCAGCCGAGCACGGCCCCTGACCCGTTCGCTGGCAAAGCAGCGCCATCCTCTATTGCATCTTTGCCGCCCATTCTGGCGTTTGGCGATTTGCCTTCTGTCGCAACGCCGGACCATGACAATATGGCAGCCGGCATGCTCGCAGCCTGGACCGCTTTGGAAGCACTGTCGCCCCAGACCTATAGAAGGCCTGAAGACCTTGCTTCCGGCGATCGCAGCTGTGTCGCCGATCTCTCGCGAGGGCAGGTTCCTTGGGGCAAGGGTGAACGGTCGCGCCCCAAGCGGCAGCTCTATTATCAGGTGATCCTCGGCGCGATCCCGATGGATCGTGCGACCGAAGATCTGGTCAAGGCCTTCGGCGCAGATGAAGAGCGGAGCACGCGGCAGCGGGAGAAGGCCGCGATCGGCGCGGTCCTGGTTGACAAGAACGGCGTCCTCCTTGAGGACAACAGCATCTCGGTCTCAAGCTTCGCCTGGGCGCTTCCCTTGGCGCTCAAGCTGAAGCTGGGCGCGCTCGGTGCATGGCCTCGCATCGAGCCGCGGATCATCGGGGCGCTCGAGAATATCCTGCGCCGAACAGACGATGCCGGAAACCCGGTCCCTTTGGATCTCGCGACGATCGACCAGGCGCACCGCTGGCTCGTTGCCCAGTTCGGCCTTCCCGCTGTTCTCGTAGAGCCGCCGAGCTTTGCCTTGCGGGTGTTCCACTATTTCAAAGCGAGAAATCCGCCCGAAGTCTCGCTACTCAATTCCTTTTTCATGGGCGACCTTTCGAAGGCGGTCGATCTGTGCGCGAAGGGAGAGCTACCCGGCGGCCTTCGTCAGTATCTGGGTATGGATGCGCCCAGCAGGACGATCGACCTGTTCTCGGACACCGACGCGCTCGAAGCGGCCGTGGCACCGGCCAGGACGCCCGCGGCGCGCTGGCCGAGCCCTGGTGGGCATCCCCTGGTCCTGCTGCAGCAGGCCGCTGTCAATCTCGCCCGTTCGGCACTGGCCGACGGCGGAGGCGTGATCGCCGTTAATGGTCCTCCTGGAACCGGGAAGACCACCCTGCTTCGCGACATCGTTGCCGCAACCGTACTCGATCGCGCGATGGCGATGGCGTCGTTCGACGACCCTGCAAAGGCCTTTACGCCTTCAGGAGAGCGACAGGCGTTCGGTCCCAAAGCCTTCTTTCATCTCTATGTGCTGGACCCGTCGCTCAAGGGACATGAAATGCTGGTCGCCTCCAGCAACAACAAGGCGGTGGAGAATGTCAGTCGTGAGCTTCCGGCAGCCAAGGCCGTTGGCCGTTCGACCGACGACATAAGCTATTTCAAGTCCATCAGCGACCTCGTCTACAGCCCCCGTGCGTCGACCGAGGACGACGATGGTCCCGCCGTTCCGATGGAGCCCGCTGACACCTGGGGCCTGATCGCGGCCGTGCTGGGCAACGCGCGCAACCGCGCTGCCTTTCAGCAGAGCTTCTGGTGGCATGAGGACTGGGGGTTTCGCACCTATCTCAAGGCCGCCAAGGGGGACCCGGTCGTTCAGGAGATCAAGGATCCAGAGACCGGCAAGATCATCGAGCGCCGCACCCCGCCGGTTGTGCTCGCCGAGCAGCCGCCCTCGCCCGCATTCGCCTTGAGAAACTGGTACAAGGCGCGCGACCGCCTGCTCACACTCAAACAGACGGTAGACGGGCGATTGGCGGCGCTGGAAGCCGTCCGGATTCTCTGCGTTCGGCTGGCGGAAACCCGAAAGGCGATCGCGAGGGACGAAGCGGAACTCGCGCAGACGCGCTCGCGTCGTCCGGACCTTGAGGCCGACCGCGCCAATCGGCAGATCGACGTTGAGAACGCCGCGCGCGTCCATGGCGAGCGGAGCGCCGCGATTGCGGCACATCGCACCGAACGGCCCGTCTTCTTCTCACGCTTGTTCCGCACGGCCCGATGGGCGGCCTGGACCTCCACCCAGGCACCTCTGGTCGCGGCCCAGGCGCAAGCCCGGACAGCCCTACGCGCCGTCGAACGTGCGTTCGCTGAGGCTGACGCCGCCCTTGCCGCTCTGGATCAGGATATCGCCGGACGCGAAACAAGGCTCGCCGCGCCGCGGGCGGTGGCGACGCAATTGGCAAGCGAGATCGACCGCCATCGTCCTGAATTGGGCGACCGCATCATCGACGACGCCTTCTTCGCACGAGGCCATGAGGCGTCGAACCTTGAGGCGCCCTGGATCAACGACGCCGTCCACCGTCTCCGCGAAGACCTCTTCATCGCCGCACTGGACGTGCACAAGGCCTTCATCGACGCCTCGGCGCAAAAGATGCTGCACAATCTCAGCGTCCTGATGGACTTCTTTTCCAGGGGAGCGCCCCAGGATCCGGCGAAAAAGGCGCTGCTTAGGGACCTATGGTCGACCCTGTTCCTGGTCGTACCGGTCATTTCCACGACTTTCGCCTCGGTCGAGCGCATGCTGGGCGACCTGCCGGTCGGCAGCATAGGCTGGCTGTTGATAGACGAAGCGGGACAGGCGCTGCCCCAGGCGGCCGTCGGCGCGATCCTGCGCGCACGCCGCGCGATCATGGTCGGAGATCCGTTGCAGATACCGCCCGTCGTGGCCTTGCCCGAGCGCCTGAATGCCGAGATTTGCCGACACTTCCGGGTCGACAAGCCAATCTGGGCGGCCCCGGAAGCGTCCGCCCAGACGCTCGCGGATCGGGCATCCCCCTATCAGGCTGCATTCCGTTCGGACCAGGGCTCCCGCCGGGTTGGTATTCCGCTGCTCGTTCACCGCCGTTGCCAGGAACCGATGTTCGGCATCTCCAACAGGATCGCCTATGACGGCCAGATGGTCCATGCGCCGGGCCCTCGCCAGAGTGCGATCGGCCGGGCGCTGGGTCCTTCCCGATGGGTCGACATCGACGGCGAGGCGGACTCCAAATGGTCTCCCGACGAAGGCGAGCAGGTCATCTCGCTCATTCGGCGTATCATCGACGCCGGCATCACCTGCCCGGACCTGTTCGTCATCACCCCTTTCCGCATTGTGGCCCAGGAGATGCGTCGCCGTTTGGAGAAAGAGAGGGCGATGTTCGCCGCGGCCGGGGTCAACATCCGGGAATGGTCCAACGACCGGATCGGGACCATTCATACGGTTCAGGGACGGGAGGCGGAGGCGGTCATTCTGGTTCTGGGCGCGCCGAAGGCCTCACAAAATGGCGCGCGCAACTGGGCGGCTGGCACACCGAATATCCTCAATGTCGCCGCTTCGCGAGCCAAGCAGCATCTTTATGTCGTCGGGTCTCATGGCGCCTGGTCCGGCGTGGGTCATGCCCGGGAACTCGCAGCCCTGCCGCGCGAGCGACCCTGACGCTCGGTTTACACCGTCGGTTGGCGGTTTGCCGCACGCTTCTTTGCGCGGACTTGTAACGGTATGCGCCCGACGAGGACGATGCGCAGGCCGCGATTCCAGGCGGTCGCTCCAAGCCGGTCAGACAGCTTGCCATTCGTATAGCAGGTGGTCATCGGGGCTATATTCCGAACCGATAGCGATCCTGACCAGGCGCCCGTCGCAAGCAAAGGCGGATGCACGCGGAAAGGACAGGTAGGAACGGCCGTCGAGGATCAGGTCGCCGGATCGCACCTTGGTGATCTCACGGATCGTGCCGATCAGGCGATGGCCGGCCGGGGCATCGACCAGTTTCAGTCGGTCGCCCGCTTTGACGCGCTTCTTGAACGCCCCCAGAGACAGAACCATGTCGACAGGGTTGCGTATGCCTCGGTGTCTGGCGAGCGCCGCCCAATAGGCCTGGCCGATGCGGACCTCGCAATAGAAGCTGCACGACCAGAAATCCTGCAACGGATTGGTGCGCGTGAACCCGAACCTTTCCATCTGATCACGGACCTCGACGATGAAGGCGTTCTGCGCATCGCGGCCAGTGAGATCGGCCGGTGTATCGAGGACCTCCGCGATGATCTTGCGCCCCCCGGAGAACTTTTCCGTGCGGATGGTAAACGTCGCTTCGGCGAAATCTTGTGCAAGATGGCTTTCGATCCGCGAGGCGAGTGAAGCCAGTGCTTCGCCGACGCGATAGAGATCGCCTTCATAATGGAAGTTACCACGTTCGTCATGGCTGGTCTGGCTGTACAGGCGCGCGGGCACGCCCGGCGCGGGGGCGTCGGTCATCGATAATATCCTTGCGGGTTGCGGAATGGTGGGGCGAGACAGCGATTGTTCGCTGAAGGCGATGTTAGAGGCCTGCGGACGGGGTTTGATCGGGATCCGGCGATCAGGAGTTGGCAGGACGCATGTCAGCCGGCTCGGCAGCATGTCGGGCGGTGACCCAGTCGAAATAGCCCAGACGGGTATCGTCATTGGCCACTTCGTCTTTCCAGTCGGACAGGGGATGGACCGGATCTTCGATCCAGGGATCGCGATGAGTGGCGGGGCGGAGCGCCCTCGATAGCCCTTCGCTCGTGGCGCCATATTCAATTCCATCGACGAAGATGGCGCACCATCCACCACCGATGCCGTCGGCGCGCGAGCGCGAACAGCTATAGCTCCATTCAAACCCAATTGGGGCTTCAGATAGAGTCAGCGGGCAGCAGCGTTGAACCAGGCGCGCAATCGCGTCCGGCTGGAAATCCGTATCGCCAAAGATCGATACCAGACATGTCTCCGCGCCGCTGATCTCGATGTCCGCGCCGAATATGGGAAAGTTCGGATCGTCGAATATCTCGAGCAGGCCGTTGAACGGATTGCCGAGGTCAGTCGGCGGAAAGGACGCGAGAAACTCGGCGGTGGGTTCGCCTGGCGCCGCCTTGTCACCGAGATCAGCGGCATGTTGCCACGCTTCCTCGATAAGCGCGCTCTCCGCCGCGGTGCAGGTGAACGAGAAGGAACCCTGGACATAATAGTCAGCCATGGACGGTCTCCACTGCTTCGCAATCGACAGGATCGTCGTCGATGATCGTCAATGGCGGCGGATTGAAATTCGCACGGGCATATTCAGCCTCGATCGCTTCCATCGATCCGAGTTCGCGAATCCGTTCGATCGAAAAGATCAGCGTGTCTTGCTCGGTGGTGAAGAAGGTCTCTGGTTCGCCAGGCCCGAAGCAGATTTCACGGTCTGACGGGAAGCTTCCACTGTAGCCGGCCCGCCAGCGAACATAGGATAGCCCAAGCGACCGGCAACATTGCTCGATCTCGTCGAAGCGCCCTGCGGCGACCTCATGATCCATCAGGTATAACGGGCCGGTTACCGGTAGGTCGGAGGGATCGAATGGGGTGCCGTCCCAGTCGATGGCGGGATTATCGTCAACGATCGCAGATATAAGTTCGGGGTACCGGCTGCGGGACAGGACCCCGCCGATCTGGATATGGGCGGACACGCGGTTGGCCATGAGCTGTCTTTCGCAAAATCGAGACCATTTATTCGATCTCGTCTCTGCCCTCCCCTCTCCCTCTCCCATTGCTGCTGTTCAATTTGCAACGGCAGCCGGTACAAGCGATATACATTGCCGGCTTGTGGTCATCGGCGCTTCGCGCTTAGATGTTCGGCAACGTTTTTGTGCCAGAGGCGTCCATCTCTTTCTTCCTCGATCTGGAGTTTTCCATGTCCGATGCCATCGAACCTGATTTCACCGCGATGACGGTCCAACTACTGAGCGCCTATTTCGCGAACAATCAGGTACCGGCCTCCGATATTTCGGGAATCATCGAAACAACCCGCACGGCGCTCGAGCGCAAGGCCGCCGTAGCAACGCCCGCGGAACCGGATCATGTCCCGGCCGTATCGATCCGCAAGAGCCTCGCTTCGCGCGACCACATTATCAGCTTGATCGACGGCAAGCCCTATAAGAGCCTGAAGCGCCATATCGGCAGGCATGGTCTCACCCCTGCCGAATATCGGGAACGCTACAGTCTGGCGAAGGACTATCCGATGGTCGCGCCGGGCTATTCCGAGCAGCGCCGCGAGGTTGCGCAGCGGCTTGGGCTTGGTCGCAAGAAGGTAGATGCCAGTGACGTTCCTGTCGCCGCTGAACCTGAGACGCCCGTTGCGGCCGCTCCGGCCAAGCGCGGTCGCAAGGCTTCAGTAGCGACAACGGATAGTCCGGCAGTCGAGACAGCGAGCGAGAAAGCGGCCAAAGGTAAGGCCGGCCGCAAGCCGCGAGCCAAGCCCGGCACAGAAAGTGTGGCGAAAGCCCCTGCCCCGGCACCGGCTGTCAAAGCCAACAGAGCCTCGAAAGCCGCGGGTGCCAAGCAGGACAGCAAACCGAAAACCGCCAAGCGAGTGATCAAAGCGAAGGCATCTGAACCTGCGGCGGAAATTGCACCCGAAGCGGAACCCGCAAGCGTTTGAAGCAACCGGCACGGGTGAGGTCCGGAAATTTGACCTCGCCCGTCCGCTCAGTTCCTGAAAATGAGCGATGCGTAATCGCTGGCGCCGTGCAGGATGTGGATATTGGTGACCCGTGCGCCATCGACCCGGTAAAAGATCAGATAATTTCCGTGCAGTCGACGGCGAGGACCTTGTCTCTCGAAGGCGGGGAGGATTGGAATCCGTTCAGGCATGGCGTCCAGATCAAGGCATACGGTTCGTACTTCTCTGATGAAACTGATTGATAGCTGGCCTCAAGCTAGGCTTGGCATTGCACATGGTGCCGGTCAGATTCCTCAGCAATGGACCACCAGCCAATTCCCATGGCGGCTTTGGGCAGGATAGCGCTGATGATCCGTTCGATTTCGTTGAGCCGCAAGATGACGTCATCGGAATAACCGAGACGGCGCGGGACGCGGCTCACAGGATCGTAGTTCGACGTCATAGCGTCATGCGACGAGATGTCAGCAGCGCCTGGCAGGTCGCCTGCAGCTCGACTTGATGGTCGGCCTTCTATGTGGCCGAGGTGGCCCTGAGCAGATCAATATGAGCTGCTGTGGCCCGGTTCACGCAGCGATCCTGCTCATCCCTTCGACGAGGGCGTCGAACACGACCCGGCAACGGACATTGTCGCGCAGGTCTTCGTGCATGACGATCCAGGTCTCCAGATCGAGACGGAAGGTCTCCGGAAGTACGCGCACCAGATCGGGTTCGCGGGCGGCGAGGATCACCTGGCAGATACCGATGCCGAAGCCGGCGCGGATGGCGGCCAATTGGGCCACGTCACTATCGACCCTGAGAGCGAAGGCATCTCGGTTCAGCGCCGGATAGCGCTCGACCGCCGCCCGTATGGCAGGAGTTTCCACATCGTAGCCGATCAGGTCGTGGGCTCGCAGGTCGTCCAGGGCCCGGGGAATCCCTCGGCTGTCCAGATAGTCGCGACGGGCGTGCAGGCCGACGGCGATGGAGCCGATGCGTTGCGCGACCAGGGCCTGTTGCTCGGGCCGAACCATTCGAACCGCAATATCCGCCTTGCGCTGCAGCAGATCGTCGAGCGCATTGGACGGGGACAACTCCAGGGTCAGGCCGGGATGAGCCTGGCGCAGACGCGACAGCAGGGGAGGCAGATGATGCACCGCGACGGCCTCGCTGGCGCTGATCCGCACCGTGCCACGAACTTCGCCGCCGCGACCGCCCTCGGCCGTGCGCAGCAAGGTCGATGAAACGGCGGCCAGACTCTCGGCCATGGGCCTCAGTTCCAGCGCCGCGTCGGTCGGCGACAGGCCGCGGGGCGTGCGCAGGAACAGTCTTGTTGCCAACGCGGCTTCCAGAGCGTCGATGTGGCGGGCGATGCTGGGCTGGGTCATGCCCAGCGCCCGGGCCGCGCCCGACAGGGACCCCTCCCGCAGCACGGCGTGGAAGGTGCGATAGAGGTTCCAGTCTGGTTCTCGGCTCATCTGTTTTCGTATAGCGGGTAGAGCGTTTTCCGCAATTTCGTTCGGAGCAAGACGCGCCCATCCTGTCTTCATCGAACGGATGGAGGCGAAGATGAAGAACAGAACGGCGTTGGTCCTGGGGGCCACGGGCGGGATCGGCGGCGAGGTCGCGACGCGCCTGCTGGAGGCCGGATGGTGGGTGCGCGCCCTCAATCGTGATCCGGCCGGCGCGCGGGGCGATCCGAGGATCGCCTGGATCAAGGGCGACGCCTTGTCGGCGGCGGACGTTGCGGCCGCAGCCGAAGGCGCTTCCCTGATCGTCCATGCGGTCAATCCGCCGGGCTATCGCAACTGGAACACCCAGGTGCTGCCGATGCTGGATAACACCATCGCCGCCGCCGAATTGGGTGCGGCGCGGATCCTGTTGCCGGGCACGGTCTACAACTATGGTCGCGATGTCTTCCCCGATATCGCCGAGGATGCGCCGCAGAACGCCCGGACGCGCAAAGGCCGCATCCGCGTCGAGATGGAGCAGCGGCTGAAGGCGGCGGCCGATCGCGGCTGGGCCAAGGTGCTGATCGTTCGCGCCGGCGACTTCTTCGGACCCCGGGCCGCCAACAACTGGTTCAGCCAGGGCCTGGTCAAGCCGGGCGCGCGTCCGCGCGTCATCACCTATCCGGGCAAGCCGGGCGTTGGACACCAATGGGCCTATCTGCCCGACGTGGCCGAGATCATGGTGCGGTTGGCAGAGCATGACGGGTTGGCCGACTTCGCCACCTTCCATATGGAGGGCCATTGGGACGCTGACGGAAGCCGGATGACCGACGCCATCCGCAAGGCCCTGGCCGCGCCCGATCTGCCGATCCGCCGCCTGCCCTGGTCGATGATGCAATTGGCTGCGCCCTTCGTGCCGCTGATGCGCGAGCTGGTCGAGATGAAATACCTCTGGAAGCGGCCGACCCGCCTCGGGAACGGCCGGCTCGAAGGGCTGATCGGACCCGAACCGCGCACCCCGCTGGACGAGGCGGTGCACACCACGCTGTCGGCGATCGGCTGTGTGGACATTGAAGCCGTAGATGGGTGAGGCTCCGGGGCCAGCGGCGAACCTATTCCGCCAGACTTAGCCGCCACGTCTCTCCCTGAACCGGCTCCCCGAATTCGTGGTGAACCTGGGTGGCGATGCATTCGAACCCCTGGCGTGCGTAGATACGGCGGGCGGCGTCCAGCACGGTGTGGGTCCAGAGGGTGATCCCGTCGTATCCCGTCTCGCGCGCGAACGCGACACAGGTGCGTACCAGCGCATCGCCGATCCCTCGCCGACGCGCGAACGGTTCCACATGCAGCAGGCGCAAACGGGCCTGCCCGTCACCCTCGTCGGTGAGGAACACTGCCCCGGCCATGACGCCGGCCAGATCGGCGACCCAGCATTGTTCCCGCTCGGGATTGAAGTGGAGCAGGAACCTGGCCGTCGTTTCGGCCTCCAGCCTCTCCAGTTCACGACCCCAGCCGTGACTCGCCGCGTACAGGATGGATTGCCGCGCCGCGACCTGACTGACCTCGCCGATGCGAGCCGGTCGAATGATGAAATCCAGGGGCGCTTGCGGGTCGAGCAGCAGCCGCGCCTTGGTCAGCGCCTGTACCAGATCATCCCGCTCCACTGGGCTGAGGCGGCTGAGGTCGTAGGCGACGGCGGCGCGCTGCCGTTGGTCGATCAGATCGAAGGCGGCACGTCCTGTCCCGGTCAGCCGGATCGGGCGAGTACGGGCATCGCCTTCGAGGCGATCACGCAGGATCCATTCCCGACCCTCGAACCGGGCGATCATCCGGCTCAGATACCCACGATCAAGGCCCAGTTCAGTCTGCAGGGTGTTCGCTGGAACTGGCTCCAGCCGCGCGATCTCGAACAGCAGCCGGGCCTCCGCCAGGTTCGCATCGGTGTCCAGGAAACGGGCGTCGATGGCGCCCACATGCCGGGTGAAGAAGCGGTTGAAGGTGCGGATGGCGTCTATCGCGGTGTCCATAAGCCCTCTCACCGCATATTGTTGACTGAGTCAACTGCTGAGTTTTCAGGTGCAGGATGAGACGTGAAGGGGGGAGCCGTCCCCACGCCGGTTCATAGCTCGACCGCCGCCCGCACGCCTGACCGGATCGCCACGCCGTCGCGGCCGGGCGGCTCGCCGAACAGGCGGCGATAGTCGCGGCTGAACTGGGACGGGCTTTCATAGCCGATCGAAAAGCCGATGGCGGCGATCTCGGCCGTGTCGGCCAGCACCATGCGGCGTGCAGCCTGAAGCCGGACCTGTTTCTGGAACTGGATCGGCGACATCGTCGTGGCGGCCTTGAAGTGGCGATGCAGTCCGGCGACGCTCATCCCCGCCAATGCCGCCAGATCGGGAATCCGGATCGGCTCGGCATAATGGTCCCTGATCCAGGCGACGGCCCGCGCCACCCGCGCCATGCGGCTGTCGGCCAGGCCGATCTGACGCAACATGGGTCCATGCTCGCCCTGCAGCAGCCGCCAGACGATCTCACGTCGGATGAGCGGCCCGATCACGGCCAGATCTCTCGGGCTGTCGATCAGATCGAACAGGCGCGCGAGCGGATCGAGCAAGGTCGCATCCAGTCGCCCGACGGCCATGGTGGTCAAGGTCTTTATCGGCGCCACGACGCCGTCCTCGGGCTGATCGAGCAACAGATCGGCGACCATCGCCGGATCGACCGCCAGGCTGAACGCCATATAGGGCCGCTCCGGACTGGCCTCGACCACCTGGGCTGTCACCGGCAGGTCCATGGAGGCGACCAGACACTTGCCCGCATCGTAGCGAAACACGCATTCTCCGAGCAGGCTGACTTTGGCTCCTTGCAGCACGGCGGAAAAAGATGCGCGATAGAGGGAGTGCAGCAACCCTGTGGGCCGGTCGCTGACCATGAGGGTTAAGCCGTCCAGCGGCGGCTCGCGGCCCCATCTCGCCCAATGACGGGCGAGGGCCTCGATCAGGCGGTCATGAGCGGGATCGGACATGTCGCCATCCTTAGCGCCCGTCGGCCTCAACGCCAGCGGCGATCAAGGCGATTGAGATAATCGGGCAAGAGATTGCGACGATCGGCGTCGCCCCCCGGGGTGCGCCGCCCTATCTGACGGACACATACCGACGACGAGGAGTTTGCCCCATGCGTTATCGTTCCCTTGGCCCGAGCGGCCTGTTCGTCTCCGAACTCTGTCTCGGGACCATGACCTTCGGCGGCAGCGAGGGGATGTGGGGCCAGATCGGCCAGTTGCGTCAGGAGGAGGCGGACGCCGTGGTCAAGGCGGCCGTCGAGGCGGGCGTCAACTTCATCGACACCGCCAACGTCTATGCCGGCGGGACGAGCGAACGCATACTCGGCCAGTCGATCCGCAACCTCGGCCTCGCCCGCGAAGATCTGGTGATCGCCACCAAGGTGATGGGGCCGATGGGCGATGGGCCTAATGCGCGGGGGGCCTCGCGCAAACATGTGCTGGACCAGTGCAAGGCGAGCCTGGACCGGCTCCAGCTCGACCATATCGACCTCTATCAGATTCACGGTTTCGATGCGGCGACTCCGATCGTCGAGACGCTCGAGGCGCTCGATACGCTCGTGCGGCAGGAGCACGTCCGCTACATCGGCCTGTCCAACTGGGCGGCCTGGCAGATCGTCAAGGCGATCGGCGTCGCCGAGGCCCGCAATGTGGCGCCGATCCTGTCGCTGCAAGCCTATTACACCTTGGCCGGCCGCGGCCTGGAACGGGAGATCGCCCCGATGCTCAAGGCCGAGGGGCTGGGATTGATGGTGTGGAGCCCGCTTGCCGGGGGTTTTCTGTCGGGCAAATACAGCCGCGAGGACGAGACGACCGGCGAGGGCCGCCGCGCGACTTTTGACTTCCCACCGGTGGACCGGGAGCGAGGGTATGGCGTGATCGACGCCATGCGACCGATCGCTGAAGCCTACGGCGTCAGCGTCGCGCAGATCGCTTTGGCCTGGCTGCTGCATCAGGACGTCGTCACCAGCGTGATCGTCGGGGCCAGGCGGCCGGAGCAACTCGACGACAATCTGGCCGCCGTCGATGTGCGGTTGTCCGCGCAAGATTTGGCGACCCTCGATGAGGCAAGCGCCTTGCAGCCGGAATATCCCGGCTGGATGCTGGAACGCCAGGGCGCCTATCGCGCCCATATGACTGGGCAGAGATGATGTCTCCGCGCTTCGCCGGAAAGCGTGTGCTCATCACGGGCGGCACCAGCGGCATGGGCTTGGCCGGAGCCAGGCGGATCGTCCGTGAAGGCGGATCAGTGATCGTCACCGGCCTCGACAGAGGGCGCGTCGAGGCGGCGAGACAGGCGTTGGCGAACGACGCCATCGCGCTGACGAACGACGCCGCTGATCCGGCTGCTGTCGCCGCCCTTGTCGAGACAGTGCGGGCGGCCGGGTCCCTTGACGGCCTGTGGCTGAACGCGGGCTACGCAGCGCTCGGGGCGATAGAGGATGTGGATGCCGCGACCTTCGACGCGATGATGGCCGCCAATGTGCGGGGGCCCATGCTCCAGCTCGCCGGCCTGTCGGCCTGGCTCAATCCCGGCGCCTCCGTCGTCGTCACCGCCTCCAGCTCCGCCTATGAAGGCGCGGCGCTGACCAGTCTTTACGCGGCGACCAAGGGCGCGGTCATCGCCATGGCGCGCAACTGGGCGCGCGCGCTCGCGCCGCGCGGTATCCGTGCCAACGTCCTCGTACCGGGACCCATCGACACCAACTTCCGGCATTTTCTCCCCGATGAGGCGCGAACCTCGTTCGAAAACTTCGTGCTCGGCCAGGTTCCGCTGAGTCGCGCCGGAACCTCCGATGAGGCCGCCGCCGTGGCGCTGTTCCTGCTGTCCGAGGATTCCGCCTTTGTTACCGGCAGCCAATACGCCGTCGATGGCGGGATGATGATGCGGTGATCGGGGCAAAGGCGCCACAGCAAACCAAGGGAGGCGTTGGGCCATCCCGACGCTCCGGGGCAACTGGCTGGATACGTTCATCTTCAACGCTGTGCTAAAGGATCGGGGCCTATCCAGAAGGCTTTACTGGCGAGCCGCGCCCGGTTTGTGATGTTTGTCGAGACGGTCAAGCACGCCTTTCGGCGCGACCATCGATTTCCCTCCGGCTTCTCCGATCTCGAGGGCAGTGCTGAATGCGTTGTCGATCCTGGAGCCCGACTTTACCGCTGTGATGGAAACGGTTGATCGCTGTAAAGTCCAGGGGAAGCTTAACGACCTCCCGAGCCTTGAATTTCGGGATAAGCACGTCGTCGCGGGCGCGGACTGCGGTGGTCCAGCCTCGCCAGAAAAGATCGAGACCCTGGACTTTTGGAGTACGCATCCGATAGCAGCCGCGGCGCTCCCGTAACCAGGTCGCCCCGTTGACGATGGTTCAGGCGGCGAGTTCCTCGGCCACCTGCTGCTGAGCTGCCTTCCAGTTCCACGGCAGGAGTTCGTGAAGGCGGTTCTGGGGGATGTCAGCGATCCGGGCGAGGACGTCAGTGAACCAGGCGAGCGGATCAACTTCGTTGAGCCGGGCCGTGCCGAACAGGCTGAACATCATCGCCGCGCGCTGGCCGCCGCGGTCCGAGCCCACGAACAACCAGGCTTTTCTTCCCCGGGCCACGCTGCGCAGCTGGCGCTCCGCGGCGTTGTTCGAGAGACATATCCGGCCATCGGCGAGGAAGGTGGTGAAGCCTGCCCAGTCGTTCTGAAGGTAGGCGATGGCCTTGGCCACGGCATCGTGACGAGAGAGCTTGCTGCGCGTTTCGTGCATCCAGGCCTCCAGTTCGGCAACGATCGGAGCGGACAGCTCCTGGCGAACGGCCAGGCGCTCGGCGGCAGGCTTGCCGTTGATGCCGCGCTCGATGGCAAAGAGCCGATCGATGATCTCCAGCGCCTCGGTTGCCAGCGGCGAGATGAGCGGCGCAGTGCCTTTTCTCTTGCGCTTGAGCTGCTGTCTGAGGTCGACGAGCTTGAAGAATTCCCGGCGTGCATGAACCCAGCAATTTGCGCGCGTCATGGGCTTATCGGCCCAGCCTTCCTCGAACAGGGCATTGAAGCCGGCATACCTGTCGACCTGGAGAATACCGGTATAGCCGGCCAGGTGGGCGCGAGGATGCTCGCCCCTGCGATCGCTGGAGTAGTAGCACAGCGCCACCGGCGGCGCCGGCCCGCCGAACGGGCGATCGTCGCGCACATAGTCCCAGATCCGCGCCACGCTGGTTTTCAACTTTGCCAACAGCGGAATGGTGGTGTCATCGGCATGCAGGCGCTCTGCTGCAAGCCCGTGCGCCTCCAGCAGCAGGAACAGGGGTTTCACCGCCACGCAGATCGCGCCGATCTGATCCGCGAGCGTCGAGAGGCTCAAGGGGATGCCCTCGGCCTCGAGCCGGTCACGCTGGCTGTTGAGAGGCTGGTGCAGACCGTACTTCTGGAAGGCCAGGTTCGCCAGGAAGTGCGGCCCGAACATCCCGCGCGGCGTCACGTGGAAGGGCGCTGGTGGCTGGCTGATCTTCTCGCACTTACGGCACGAGACCTTCTCCCGGACCGTCTGGATCACCTTGTGGCGGGCCGGTATTCTCTCGAGCGTTTCGGTGATCACCGGGGGCAGATGGCTAAGATCGTCCGAGCCGCAGCACGGGCAAAGCTCTGGCGCTGGGATGACGACCTTCTCGCGCGGAACGTCGGCCGGGAAGTCGCGGCGGGTGGACCGCTTGCGGGTGAACGCTGCGACCGCGGTGGTCTTGTCGGCGGCAATCTGGCCAAGCAGCTCAGCCTCGCTGGCATTGGCCTCGAGTTCCTCGAAGGTGAGTTCGAGCTGACCCAGCAGGCGCCGGCTGCGCTCGGAGCTCGCGCCGTATTTGTCGCGGCGCATCTTCTCGTTCATCAGCTCGAGGTGGGCGTTGCGGGCCAGCAGATCAGCGTTGATTGCCCAGACTTTGGCAACCCGTGCTTCGGCCTCGAGCAATCTGGCCTGGGCCTGTTCCTGAACGATGGCGACCTCAGCCTCCGCCTTATCGGCCCGTTCCTGAACGAGCGCAAACTCAGCGCGAAGCTGGATGAGATCGTCGGACGGGTCGCTTGCAGGCATGCTTTTTTATAACACGAACCTGCCGCAAACCCCAGGATTTAAGCCAGTTTTCCCGCGTATTTTGTCTCACCAATGCGCCCGGACAGGCGGGATTTCTCGCACCTTGATTGACGCGGTGGATCAGCCGACCTGGGTTGGGCGCCAGGTCTCCTGGGGGTTACGCCAGTCTATACCCTCGAGCAGGCAGGCCATCGCCGATGCCGAGATGGCCACCGTTCCGTCCTTTGCGGCGGGCCAGACAAAACGTCCTCTTTCCAAACGCTTCGCGAATAATGACATCCCGAGGCCGTCATGCCACAGAATTTTGCAAAGCGCCCCGCTCCGCCCGCGGAAGACGTACAGGTCGCCAGCATGGACATCCTTTTTCAAGGCCTCCTGAACCTGCAAAGCGAGCGACCGCATGCCCTTGCGCATGTCAGTATGGCCTAACGCGAGCCAGACCTTGCCTCCGCTCGGGACCGGGATCATCGGATCAGCGCCTTCAGAACAGCCGCGGCCATGCCGGGCGGCGCCGATGCGTAGATGTTCACGCGCCGCCCACCAGGCAGATCCACCACAACAGCCGGCGGCGACGGTAACGGCTTGCTGCCTCCGTCATCAAGGACGACGGCTTCGACGAAGCCGACCTGCGCCGACGCCGCAGCGCCCGCCACCCCAGCCTCCAGGCACGCCTTACGGCGCCAGGTGTAAACCAGCGCCGTCGATACGTCATACTGGCGGGCTACACGCGCCACGCAGGCGCCAGGAGAAAAGGCCTCCGCCAGAATCTTCGCCCGCTCGTCCTCGCCCCAGCGCCGCCGACGCTCAGGCCCGCCGAAAACCGTGATCTGACCCACAAAAACCGCTCCTACGACCGCGCTCAAGAGCGACCTTAAGAGCGGTCTGTCACGTCCCGGGCAAGGCGACGCTCAACGGATGCGTACCTTTTGGAGGGCGTCAACCGCAAAGCTTCAGGAGGTCGCGTCGGAGTCCTGAGTTACCGCAGGCGGCCAAGCCATAATTCCGCTGCCGGCGATAATCGGGAAAAGAGCCGTCAGCATCGCCGCGAGATCGCTCGCGCCTGGCACGATGCCGCCATCTTCAATTGCGAAAGCGTGTGGCCTTTCACCGGCGGATGCGAGGTCAACCTGTGAGAAGAAGTCAGTATCTGTCGGGTGGTTGAGATGCGGCTCCGCTCTACGGCGTTCAAACGTCCGTGGCAATCTTCTCAAGAATGGCGCACGCATTGTCGGGCGGCAGAAACAGTCTGGTCTTGAAGCTCAGGACCTCGCTGAACGCACCGCAGAACTTGAGCCAGTTGCGATGCTCGGGCGCATAGTCGCGAATTTCTAGACGCCGGCTGTTGTTGACCGTCACCGTGACGAGCCTCGCTCCCTTTAATCCCGGGATTAGAACACCGCCAGCAACCTCCGCGCCGCGCAGTACTTCGCCGGGAGAGAGGCTTGTCGCATTCACAGCCAATACAAATTCCGACTGGAGCCGCCCGAGAGCACGCGGGTGGATGATACGACCGAGGATGGTCGTATCGGCGCCATCGTCGATCCGCCAGACACGGACATCGTCCCCTGGCAGCTTGTGCCAGACCGGCAGGAGAAGGCCGGTTGCTACATGGACCGCTTCGGTGTCGACCTTCGTCAATGCATCGAGACATTCGGCCTCCCATAGATCGCGAAATCGATCGTGCTCAATCCGCTTCCAGCGGCTGAGTGCCAGTTCAGCCTCGCTGATCCGCGAAGATCCGGTCGGGCGTTCAAGCGACACCATCGGGATGACACGGCCCTCTTCGTCGGTGATCGACCAGGACGGCACGCCCAGCGCGACGTGGCCGGAACGAGTGTTGTGCAGAAAGGTGACGCCGTCGGTGTTGCCCCAGATCCGCATCAGGCGATCCCAACCGGTGACGCGCGGTTTCAGGTGAAGTTCGAGGTGGAGCAGTCGCGTCTCGGCGCCGGTTCTCGGGTCGACACGCAGGCACTGGTCGGCGAGCGTCACGATCCTCTCGGCCCGGATGGTCTCAACGCCGACATCGAGGGTCCCAGCCTCACGTGCCGCATCGGCGCGGGCCTGGATAAGACCCATATATTCCTCGAAGATCGCGTTCTGCACAGCGATGCGCAGCGCCAACAAACGGTTGAGCCAGCGCTGGATCGGCGGCAACCGTTCCAGCAGCACGGCATGATCGTCGACCAGCTTGAGGCCGGTCATGTCCTGGAAGGCGGCCAGCGTCACGCTGGCGAGCTTGCCGCCGTGCAGGAGACGATACCATTGCGCCAGCGCCTCGCGCGCCAGGTCGCTTTCGAGATTGTCACTCGGGTCGAACAGGCCCTGCCCGCCGGTCTGGCGTTGCCCGCGTGTCAGGGCGCCCAGACTGTCGAGCCGCCGCGCGATGGTGGAGATGGCGCGGCGCTCGCCCTTGCAGTCGGTCACCACCGGGCGAAATATCGGCGGCACGGTCTGGTTGGTCCGGTGGCTGCGTCCGAGCCCCTGGATCGCCACGTCAGCCCGCCACCCCGGCTCCAGAAGAAAATGGATGCGCCGCCTGTCGCCAGCTTTGGAAGCCCGATCTGCATGATAGGAGCGGCCCGTGCCGCCAGCGGAGCTGAACACCAGGATCGGCTTGACCCCGTCCATAAACAGACTGGTCTCGACAAGATTGGCGCGGGCGCTGCGGCGTTCGATCGCCTGGCACCCGTCGGGCTTGACGACGAGGCGGCGAGAGCGGCCGGTGACCTCGGCGACGCGGTCGGTCCCGAAATGGGCGATCAGCGTGTCGAGCGCGGCGGGCACAGGAGGCAGGGCGCAGAGCTGCTCGATCAGTTCGTCCCGCGCGGCGATCGCCTCCTGACTGAGCACCGGCTGGCCATCGGCATCGAGCATCGGCTCGGACCGATCAGCGCCATCAGTGCTCCGGAAAACACGCATCTGCTGGACTGGAAAGGCGTGACGAAGATATTCGACAAGGATCTCGAGCGGAGACACCTCCAGCGAGAGGTTGGCACGCTCCTCGGGCGACAGTTCGGCAAGGCGCCGCTCGAGAATGGCTTCCGCCGTCGTGACCAGCTGGATCACCGCAACATGGCCCCGCGCGATTTCCTGCTCGATCTCGGGCAGCAAGCTGGGCATTTTCATGGCTACCAAAAGGGCGAGCCAGAATCGCTGTTTTGAACTTTCGAACCGGCTCAACGCCGATCCCTTGGCGCGCGAATTGAGCGTGGCGCCCGACACGCGATCTACGATGTTGGTCGCCTTGAGCACCGCATCGAGATGGCGATGCACGATGGCCCAGGAATCGGCAAATGTGTCGTAGATCGCTGTCTGATCAGGCGTGAGCTTGTGGATCAGTGGTGCATATTCGACGCCCGCGAAGCTCAACGCTCGGGCGGTATAGAGCCCCATGGCTTTGAGGTCGCGGGCCACGATCTCCAGAGCCGCCACGCCACCTTCTTCCATGGAGGACAGGAAGATATCGCGATCCGCAAAGGCTGTGCCCGGTCCCCACAGGCCGAGACGGGAAGCATAGCTCAGATTTTCCGGCTTTGTCGCGCCGGTCGCGGACACATAGAGTATGCAGGCACGTGGAAGGGCGTTTTGCAGGCGAACACCGGCAAGTCCCTGCTCGGACCCGCGCGCCGTGCCGAACTCGGTTTCGGTGCCGGCGGCATTGCCCATCTCGTGGGACTCGTCGAACACCAGCAGCCCCTCGAAATCATCGCCCGCCCAAGCGATGATCTGCTGCAGACGCGATTGCCGATCATGGCGCGCAGAGCGCAGCGACGCGTAGGTCAGGAACAGGATTCCGCTTGTCATGGTGATCGGGCTTCCGGGCGGAAAACTGTCGATCGGCTGAATGTCTATCGGCAGGCCGCCCAGCGCGGCGTGGTCTCGTCTCGCATCTTCTAACAAAGCTGTACCGCGGCTAACCCATATTGCCTTGCGATGTCCCTGGTTCCAGCGATCGCGGATGCAGGCTGCGACTTCACGGCCCTTGCCCACGCCGGTGCCGTCGCCGATGAAGAAGCCGGTCCGGTAGATGTGCCCTGCGGCATTGTCCTCGAGGCGGTCACCTGCACCGTTGGGGAGGAAACGTCCGGGCAGGTCGCGCGAAAAAGCATCGCCCGCCAGAATGACGGTTTCAAGCTGGGCATCGGACAGGGCCGCCACCGCGCGCTGCTGAAGCATGGGACGGTGGGTCGGTGCCGGCGGCGCGATCGAGGCCATGGCGATGGATTCGACCAGATCGTCGGGATGCGGCGTTGCCCCCTCGATCGCGATCCGCGCCAGGCGCCAGGGGGAATAGAGACCGACCGGGGCGCCCGGCGGGAGCGGCACGTCGAGAATATGGTAATCGAGCGGCTGTGCCATGTCGCCTTGCGCGGCAATGCGGGAGGGCGGCGCCAACTGGCGGGTGGCGGTTCGCGCGAACACGGCGTTCGGTGATGGGCGTGGCGTGGGTGTGGGGCGCGGCATTGTAATCGGCGTGGCGGGCGGTGGTAGTTCAGCCGGATCGAGTCGGCTCGGAATGGTCAGCACGATATTCAGCGCCGCATCGATCGTATCGGCGGCATGCCGTTCCGGGTCTCCAGTCCAACCCTTGTCGAACACAAGCAGGCGCACATCGATGCTCGTCCCATGCTTGGCATAGGGATTGCCGCCTATGGTGATCTCGACGCGCGGTGGCGTCAGCTCGGACACCATCGTATAGCCAAGCGCCGCCGTCCCATCGGCTGCGAAACTCGGCGGCATGATCGCGACGCAGCGGCCAGCGGGGGCAAGCCTGGCGAGCGCGGCGCGCAGGTGACGGGCTCCTGCATGGCGATCGACGCCGCGCCCAGCGCTTCGGCTGAAAGGCGGATTGATCAGGACCAGCGTCGGTCGCGCCATGGCCGACAACAGGTTGTCGATATTCTCCCCATCATGGCGCGTGACGGGCTGATCGAAGATGCGCGCAAGCAGGTCGGCCCTGCCGGGGTCGAATTCATTAAGGAGCAACCGGGCGCCGATGCGCCTTGCGTGGACGGCGAGCATCCCGGTCCCCGCGGACGGTTCGAGCACGATGTCTTCGGGCCGTGCCTGGGCGGCCAGGCCCGCCAACCAGGCAAGCGTTCCCGGCGTACTGAATTGCTGGAGATCGACCTGGCGTTCGGACCGGTAGGTCTGGGTCGGTAGGCCGCGTTCGAATGCACGCAGGCTAGCGCAAATGTCCTGCGCCGAGTCGCTCTGGAGTAGCGCGCATTCTGCGTCAGCGAGCAGCATCACCTGCGCGGCTTCCAGGGCGTCATAGGCGTCCCGCATCGACCAAGCGCCATCGGCATCGTCGGCGCCGAACGCTTCGATCATGAGCTTTTTGATTGCCAGTCGCGTGACGGCACCGGTAGGCCGCAAACGCTGGGCGATCGATTTCGCGACGTCGTGCAACCGCGATGGCATATCAGCTGTCGGCGAGGGGGCGAACTGGAAAAGATTCATGGACACCTCAATGGACTATGAAAAACGCGTACGTCCCTTTCCCCTCTCCCCATCAAGCATGGCGTGAGCATCCCGGCACAACGCGTTCGCTAGCCGGTGACGGCATCGCGCCCGGGCGCTAGAAGAAGCCATGGCTTCCTCGCTCGACTATCTCGATGAACTCGATCGCCTGCTGCTCGACCAGGGCGAGGATTGCATGCTGTTGACCCAACTGGATGGATTCCTGGCCGGGATCATCGTCAGTCCCGAGCTGATCAGTCCCGGGCAATGGCTGAAACTCATCTGGGCCGGCGACGACGGCAAGGGTGTTCTCCGGTTCGACGACGTCGGCGGGATGCAGCATTTCATAGATCTGGTGATGCACCACTATCACGCGATCCTGACATCGCTGGCTCGACCGGGCGAGTATGAACCGGTGTTGGAAATCGATACGCGATCCGACGAGACCCTGTGGGAAATGTGGGTCGAGGGTTTCGGACAGGCGATGGACATCGCTCCGGCTGGCTGGCAGCGCATATTGACGGATGATGATCCCGGATGCCGGGCAGCGATCGAAGGCCTCCGGATGCTGCGTGCTTTTGCCGACGGCTCGACGCAACTCACGCGCGTGCAAGAGGATCGCTGGGACGCGGAAGCGCCCGACCTCATCCCTGTCTGGGTGGACATGCTGCACCAATGGCGGTTGGAGAATGATCCGAGCCGACCTGCAACGATCGGGCGCCAGAAGATTGGCCGCAATGATCCCTGCCCTTGCGGATCTGGACGCAAATATAAGAAATGCTGCGGCCTGAACTGAAACGGAGCGCTGTGATCGGGGCCGAAACGACAGGCTCCGGCCCTGCGGGCGGTCAGGCCGCCTTAGCGAATCCGTCTTCGCCGTCGCCTCCGGAGTCGGCGGGCGTATAGGTCTGCTCCTGGGCTCCAGTCACATCCGGCAAGTCCTGATCGACATCGCGCGGCGCAGCGTCGAAACGCATCGCATCAGGAAGCCATGAAAGCGCGCGTTGCTGAACTTCCGGTTCCATGATGACGTGTCCGCCGAAGAGCCGTTCGGCGGATGCGGCGAGATCATGCTTCTTCGATCCGGAATAGCGCAGGCGCAGTTCATCGCCGCCGATCTCCTCGAATAACGCGAGAATACCCGGCTTGGTCAGCTTGTCGAAGAAGGTGAGCGCAGTCGGGCGCCACCAGGCGGCGACATCAATGCCGAGCTTGTGACCCAGATGATCGATAAAGCTCGCGCCCTCGCCGCCATCCGGAACAGCGCAAAGCGTGCGGGCGATCACACAGCCGAGCCAGACTCCCCGCGCGTCGTCCGGGAGCGCGCAGAAAGCATCATACCGCTCCTCGATGGTGTTACGGCCAACCCAGCTGCGATCGAGCGATTCATCCAGCCTGACCCATTCGGCTGTGGCAGCCGTCTCCGGCTTGAAGTCGACGATGAGCGGCGAGGGGATTAAGGCGTGCAGGTCACTCGGCATGCCGGAACTCGGCATCCGGCACTGCTCATCCGCCATGATGAAAGTGCCGAGATCGAGCGCGAAACCCGGATCGCTCGCGACATGGAGCGCGAGCAACTGGGTCTTCATCATCGCCATCATATCGTAAAGCCGCTGGCTGATCATCGGTCGCGTATCATCAGTGACCGCCCCCTCCTGCACCTGCGCTTGTGTGTCACCCTCGCCGCCGTCCGCCATACCCTCGCCCACCGTTTCATCGGCAGGGGCGACGTAAAGCTGGTGATGGATTTGCGGGCGGCCATCGGGTGCGAGCACGACATAGGCAAGTGCGGACGCTTTCTGCTCAGCGTCGTACCGTGGGGCGCGGTCGACGATAGTCGTCAGTTCGGCGCGCAGTCGCTGCTCGTCCTCGCCATCGGGTTCTTTGCCCTCCTGGTCCGGATCGCCTTCGATTTCGGCGATCTGCGCTTCGATCTCCAGCTTGCGGGCCTCCTGCTCGAGCGTCAGCGGCTCCTGCGCGCCGGTCAGAGGTTGCAGGGCATAAGTCTCCATATACGGAATGCGGGGACCAGCGACGACGCGTACCTCGCCCAGCCCTTCACGTGTCCGGATGGCCTCGGCTTCGGCGAGCAGTTTCCTGTCCGCCAGTTCATCGAGGATATGCGTGTCGACCCAGCGTTCGTCGGCCGCGGTAGAGAAGAGGTCGGCGTCCTCGACGCGGCCGCCCGCGGCGATATAGGCACCGCGCCCAATCAGCAGCGCCTTGGGCTCGTCCGCGCGATAGCTGTAATTTTTGAGCAGCCGCCGGATCTCGTTGACGTTATCGCGCGACCAGGTCCCTCGCACGGCCTCCCAGACCGCTGTCTGGCGAGCTGTATCGGCGGTCGTCGCATAGGCCTTAGCAATATCGAGCGTGATCTCTTCGGCTTCGAGCGCGGCGAAGATGGGACCTGCGAGATTGGCGAGGCGGAGCCGCCCCAGCACGAACCGCTCCTCGATACCGAAGCGCCTGGCGATATCTGCAGGGGTGCGCCCCTCGACTTCGATCAGGTCGCGGAAGGCCAAGCAATCTTCAGCAGGGGACATGGCCAGGCGATCGAAATTTTCAACCAGGCTGATCTCGCGCCCATCCCTGGCGTTGGACAGGATGAGAACCGGGACTTGATGATCGGCTGGCAGCGTTCCCTTCTCGATCAGCCGATGAATGGCGTCGAGCCGGCGGCCGCCGGCGGTAACCCGATAATGCCCCTTTTTGCGCGCCACGGGGATGGCGACCAGGTTCTGTACAAGGCCGTGGCTGGCGATGCTGGTTTCCAGTTCGGCATCGGCGCGCGCATCGGTCCGCTTGCGGACATTGACCGGCGACTTGGCGAGATTGGCGGCGGGCACAAGGATGGGTGTTGTGGTCATTCGTCAAAGCTCCACAGAAGCGGCCCGGGCATCGAACCGCGCACCTTACTCATCCCCCTTTCCCTTTCGTTTCCGTTTTGGCTCGTGACGACAGGCAGGCGCAAAGCTATGAACCGTAGCTTCGTAATTTTAAGGAGGAAGTTTATGAACAATTCCGAACTCGCCGAGGCACTTACGGCTGCGCACGAATTGACGAAGGCCGATGCGCGCAAGCTCGTCGATGCGGTATTTGGGGCCATCGCCGACGCAGCAGCCAAAGGGGAGGAAATCTCGCTGAACGGCTTTGGCAAGTTCAAGGTCAAGGACACGCCGGCGCGCGACGGACGCAATCCGGCGACCGGGGAAACCATCACCATCAAGGCGTCGAAGAAGCTGACATTCACGCCCGCCAAGGCGGTGAAGGATCGCCTGAACGGCTAAACGAAGCGCTGCCAATGCTGTCGCCGGCAGGGCAGCACCCTCTTGCATGGATATCAGGCAACGCGTTCCCGTGCTTCCAGCACATCTGCCCAGTCATTACAGGGTGCCGGCGGCCAAGGGCTGACGATCTCAAGGCCTGGTCGATTATAGGCGAGATGGGCGAGGCGATTGGCTTTCCATCCGGCCGCATCCCGGTCGAACAGCAGAACGAGGCGTTTCAGCCCGCTGGGCAGCAGGACATGCGCGGCGCGTTCGGCGCCGAGTGTCGCCCAGACGGGAATGCGGTGAAGGCGCATCGCGGCGAGCGCCGTTTCGACCCCTTCAGCGAGGCCAAGAACTGTGGTCGCGGCGGCAAGTTGCACTGCCCCGCGACCCGGCCGTCCAAGCATCAACCGCGGATCCGACAGATCATCCGCCTTTAAGCCGGTCGTCGGATCGAGGAAGGTTCGGTGGACAGCGACGATCCGACGCCTTTCGCGGATCGCTGCAATCATCGCCGGACGGAATACGACTGCATGGCCACGTCCCAGCGGCGTACGCGCATTGTAGCGCAGATCGTGCCAGGGCGGTGAGAGGAAACGGCTGGCGAGATAAGCTTGCACGGGAGTGCCCATAATAGATTTGGATGCCTCCCAAACCCGCAGGCTAGGCCCGGGCCTGGGCCAGTCGATGTACAATTTGCATGGCGAAGCCGAGATCGGCCGCTCGGGAAGCGCAAGGTGCAGGCGCCGGATCGCCCGCAGGACGTCTATGGTGTCGCAACCCGCAAAGCATTTGAACAGCAATGTCTCGCGGCCCACACGGATCGACAGGCTGGGATTATGGTCATCATGAGCCGGACACAGACACAGGCCGCGGTCATTTCGCCATGTTCCTCCCAGCTGGCGGCACAGGTTTGCGCCCTGGAACTCGAGTTGGAGACCTTCCATCGTCGCACGCTCAGCCGCTGAGCCCTTTTTTTTCATGTCTCATCGAGAGCCAGCGACAGTGCCAGAAGCGCCGCCGCCAACTCGCGCTGGACCTCAGCAACGTCGAGATCGAGTCTGGCGGCTATTGCCGCATAGGTGAGGCCCTCGACGCAATGGGCGAGATAGATGACGCGTCTTTGTTGCGGCAGCTCCGCAAGGGCGGTGCGCAACTTCGCCTCTTGCTTCGCATCGCTGGAGTCCAAGGCGTGCTGCTCGACCCAAATCCATCCCCTGACCCACACGCCATGAGGGGTCTCCTCGACACGGGTTTCGTCGGCGTCGATGCGCAGCACGGGCGCACCTTCCAGCCTGGCCCTGGCGACTGCAATTGCTGGATGGCCGGCATCGCCCAGTCGATCGGCAACGGCCGTAAGACGACGAAGAAGCGGCGCGGCTTTGCCGCGAGACCAGGACCAAGTCCCGCCGAACAGATGGGCTTTGAGATCTTGAAGTAGCGAAACTATCTTGGAATTGTGCATGGTGGTTCATTCCTGCCGGATACTACCTGCCCCGTCCCACCCCCTCCTTTCCCAAGCCATGTGGTCCGGGCGTCGTGCTCTTCGTCGTCGTCGCATCTTAAAGGGATTCTCGAGCGCCCGCGTTCGTCACCCCTTTGCGGCTCGGGCGATGGAACCGATATCCATCCATTGGACGCCGCGAGGACCGTCGGAGCCATTGCTCGATTGGTTTGCGAAATATCCTGTCAAACGGGACGCCGCGCAGCTATGTTTTAGAAAGGTTTTTACTTGAAACAGAATGGAGGCGCTCGGAGGCTGCCAGGAGATTGATTGAAGAGGAGGGAGAGGACGCAGCTTGCGATCGCCGTAAATCGGCGAAGGGGGAACCGCCCTTGAACGAGGACGACTATTCGGAGATATTCGAGCGGCTGAGCCCTCGAAAGGGCGATTGCCTGCGAGAGGCCGCTAAAGGCAGCTCCTCGAAAGAGATCGGACGTGCTTTGGGTATCTCACCCAACACGGTCAACAATCACATCCTGGAAATCCGCAGGCAGCTGGGCAATGTGTCGAAGTGGAAAGCGGCACAACTTTTCGTGTCATGGGAAGCCCGCAAGGGGGGGCAAAATATACCCCCCCAATCAATGGTTATTCCCGATAACCCGAATCCCATGCCAACTGGTCCCACCGAAACCCAGGCGGACGACCAGGCGACGCAAGGAGAAGCGGAGGATTTTTTCGCGAATGAACAAAAGCCCTATGGCGTTCGCGACCCACGCTTTTCCTTGCTCGATATTGTACCGTACCGCGTAGCCGGGAGGCAACGTAATGAGCTGAGTGGACCTTACATACTGATCGTTTTCGCGATCCTCACCACATTGATGCTCTTTGCCGTAGGCGCCGGGTTTTCCTTGCTGTTGGCGCTCAACGGCCTCGTGAAGAAATAGAGCAGCAATCCAGAAAATCCATCTACGTGACCTGCTCCGAGCGGAGCGGGAAGGAGAAACCATGCGCGCTCAACGCCAATCCATCGCCAAACATGTAGCCGAACGGCTGTTCGCCGCCGAAGAGGCCATCGATATCGCAGCTGCCCGTATTGCCGAACTAAATGTGGCGCTACCACTTGCACGGCTGGATGCTCGCCTCTCGGCCATGATCGGCCAGAATGCTATTCAAAGCTCGGCTTCGGCGATGTTGCTCGTTGCCGAGACGCGCGAAAAGATCGTCACGACCCATGCCAATCTCAAGCAGGCGAGTGATGCGATCGGGTTACCGGAGACCAGCTATGGCGACCTACTCAAGGTGGCATCGGCGGAACACCGGCCTGAGGGACAACATCTTCGTGCGGTGTGAGGCATGTGCCGAGGGAAATTGACGAACCGTTACATTTATTGTTCCCTCAGCCCATGACGAGACAAGTCCTGTTCCTGGCATTTCTGCTGTTGAGCAGCGCCTTTGCCTTCCGAAGGGGTGACCAACCCGAAAAGATCGGTGCGGTCACCCTTTTACTAGGCGCAAGCCTGACGGTTCTTGTCGCTTCCCCGCTCGGTACCCGCTTTCAGAATGTCGAAGCCGGCATTCTCGTGATCGACATATCGATACTGGGCATTTTCCTATGGCTTTCAATTCAAAGCACCCGTTTTTGGCCGATCTGGATCGCAGCGATACTGGGCGCGGAAGTTGTCGTCCATGTTGCGCTCGCGATTGCGCCCGAAGTTGTTCCCCGAGCCTATATGCACGGTCTGGCGTTATGGGGCTGGTTTGCTCAACTGGCACTCGTGATCGCGACATGGCGGCACCGGAGGCGACTGAAGCGCCTGGGTGCCGACGCGCCCTGGAAGAGCTGATCAGCCTTACCTCTCCCGCGCGCGCCCAAGAATTCTCTGAGCGTCTCTTCGCACGCTTTGGGTCACTCGGCGACGCAGTATCGGCGCGTTCGGCAGAGCGGATCGAATTATTGGAGGATTCGCTCGAGATCGAACAAACCTTCCGCTGCTTCAGGCGGGCGATGACCCAGATGCTCAGGGGGCGACTCATGCAGCGGCCCATATTGTCCAGCGATGAGCATGTGCTGGATTATCTGCGCGGCCGTATGGCCTATGAACCGATCGAGCAGCTACGGGTCTTGTTCCTCAACGCAAACAATGAGTTGATTGCGGACGAGGTGCTGGGCGTGGGAACAGTCTCAGCCGTGCACTCATGGCCGCGCGAAATCCTCAAGCGCTGCCTCGATCTCGAAGCGACGGCGATTTTGCTGGTCCATAATCATCCATCCGGCTGCCCGAGGCCATCAAGGTCAGATCGAGAGTTGACAGAAAGGATCGCAAAGGCAGCAAAATGTCTCGACGTCGTCGTCCATGATCATCTGGTCGTGGCCCGCAATGGTACGACGAGTTTTCGGAAAGCTGGTTATCTATGATCGGCGCGAACCACCTTCCTGGTATCGCTTGGATGAGCGGGGGTCCCGCTGGCATCTCGAGCACGGCCCCAGAGGCGGTTCGTGCTCCCTGCATCGATGACTTCGATGGGTAACCGAGGCGAAGACGCTTGGCCGTCGGCGTGCCGGGTGACGGCGTGTCGGGCCTTTCTGAAGATGGCGGCTATCCTCGACAGGACATTGGGGATGAAGCTGTCGTCGAACCCTTATCTGGCATATCTGCTCGAAATTTATATCGCGGGGATCGACGGCGAAAGAATATACCCTGCCTGCTTTTCGCCTGAACATGCATCATCGACCGCGCATCGTCGTTCCGCCCGCCTGGAGCAATGGGGGGCCGTTGTGCGCGAGGACGATTCCATGGACGGCCGATGCAACGATCTCAGGCTCTCCCATCCCACGAAGCAGGCTCTGGAAGGCGCAATCGATTTGCTGATCGGGCAATGCCTCAGCCTGAGTTCGGAAATCGGCGCGTCTGGAAAATCTGGCAGCTTGATGCCGATCGTGGAGATGAGGTACGATCAGCATGTTGGTACCATTCAGGATTTTGGTGACATGACCATCTTGCGCGGCAAGGTTATTGCGGGAGGGCGCATAGCCCTTCCTGCCGATATCCGCCGTTCGCTCGGCCTGCAGAACGGCGATACCGTCCTTTTCGAGGTCAATGGCGACGAAGTGCGTATTCGTCCTGCCCGCTCCGCACTTCGACGAGTACAGGAGCGTTTACGTGCCTTTGCGCCCAAAGAGGGGCTTGTTTCGGAGGAGTTAATTGCTGAGCGACGGGCCGAGGCGGTACGTGACTGATGTCGATGCAAAGGCCGTTTTTGTTCTGGATGCCTCGGCTCTTCTGTGCCTCCTGTTTGGCGAACCGGGAGCGGACCGAGTGGAAATGCGATTGACTGGTGCGCTGGTGTCGGTGGTGAACTACCATGAAGTGCTGGCAAAGCTCATCGATCGCGGCGTAGATGCCGCTGAAGCTCAGATGATGCTGGCCGAACTTGATATCGACGTTGTGCCCGCCGATCGTGATCAGGCTGACGTTGGTGGAAAGCTGCGTTCCGAAACGCGCGACCTCGGTCTGTCTCTTGGCGGCCGGTCCTGTCTGGCACTAGCGCTGTGTCGAAACGCTACTGCTGTAAGCGCCGATCGGGCATGGAAAGCGCTAAACATCGGCGTGGTCGTTGAACTGTTGCGATGAGCGGCTTGTAAGACGGTGAAAAGCGGGAATGAGAGAATGAACTGATGCGTACTGACCTCAATCATCTGCCCGCCGCCAAGCAGCGCGAACTCGACCGCGTTGTGGAAATGCTGTTTCAAGGCTTTCGTGAGGCGACGCAGGAAGCGAAAGGCCGGCGCAAGTCTTCCCGGATTCTCAAGGTCATCCTGTTTGGATCCTATGCCAGGGGTGATTGGGTCGATGCTCCCTTCGACGCGAACCAGTTCACATCGGATTACGATATCCTGGTCATCGTCAACCAGAAGGAATTGACGGACGGCGCTCTTTATTGGGAAGAAACGGAGCAACGCCTGTTCGACGCGCATCAGGTTGAGAAAATCATCCGCACGCCGGTGAACTTCATCGTGCATACTCTGCAACAGGTGAATGACGGCCTATCCCACGGACGGCCGTTATTTACCGAGATCGCCAAGGATGGCTTGATCCTATACCAGTCCGACGATCGGCCGCTCGCAAACCCCAAACCCAAGACGCCTGAACAGGCGTATATTATGGCGAAGGAATATTTCGAGGATTTATTTCCTGGGGCAATGTGGCGGTTTGAACTGGCCAAAATTAGCCTTGCCAATAATCGGTTCAGCGATGCCGCTTTTGATTTTCACCAGACGACTGAGAAACTATATAAATGCGTTTTAGCAACGCTCACATTCTATGTTCCTCGCAGCACGAATGTCGTGTTTCTCAGGGGCATGGCAGAAGGGCTTGATAGACGGCTATTTGACGCCTGGCCTCGCGCGATCCATGCCGATCGCGCCATGTTCCAGAAACTGAAGGACGGGTATCGCAAAGGCAAGTATTCAAGGCATTTTGATATTTCATCCGAAGAGCTTGAATGGCTCATTGGAAAAATAGAAATCCTCGGCTCCATTGTGCATGAGGTCTGTTCGGAACACATTAAAAACTTGAAACTCGACGCGGAAAAATCAGAAAATTCAAAACAGCCTCCCTATAAATAGCAATGTAAATCGATTGGCAACGCGCATGCCTATTCAGTATTCATGCTTCTGATGAGCTATTCACCCACAGGCCGACCTTTGTTCCCATCTTGGAATGCGGCGGTTACTGGTCATATTCACCGCATGCTATGCGGCGAATGTTCTTGCTCTTTGCAGTGAATGCCTTCTATAATCACCGCCAAAGGCACGGTGATTATGACATATATCCACGAACTGCCAGGCTGGCCGGATTTGCGCTGGAGCGCCGAGACGCTTGCTCAGCCACTCGCTGCCGTGCGCCATCGTCAAGGACGGTTGATCGGCCACATGGAAGCACTCGGTTTCTCCTTACGCAAGGAGGCCGTGTTGCAAACCTTGACCGAAGATGTCCTCAAATCAAGCGAGATTGAAGGCGAGGTGCTGGACAGGCAACAGGTGCGTTCATCCATTGCCCGCCGCCTCGGCATGGACATCTCTGGCCTGGTCGAGACTGATCGAAGCGTTGAAGGCGTCGTGGAAATGATGCTTGATGCTACTCAAAACTATACGCAGTCGCTGACTGCGGAACGGCTGTTTAACTGGCACGCGGCACTGTTCCCAACGGGGCGCAGCGGCATGAGCCGCATCACCGTCGGATCATGGCGCACCGCCGAAGGTGGCGCAATGCAGGTGGTCTCGGGCCCTATCGGCCGCGAGCGCATTCACTATGAGGCGCCGATATCGGCGCGTCTGGACGCGGAAATGACGCGCTTTCTCGACTGGTTCGAAACAGCTACGCCTGATCCCGTTCTGAAAGCCGGGATTGCGCATCTGTGGTTTGTCACCATCCATCCTTTTGATGACGGAAACGGGCGCATCGCACGCGCCATCGCTGATCTTGCTCTTGCACGTGCGGAGGGAACCCCGCAACGCTTCTACAGCATGTCCGCGCAGATCCGTATCGAGCGTAAAGCTTATTACGACATGCTGGAATCGACACAGAAGGGCAGTTTGGACATCACGCCTTGGCTGTTGTGGTTCATTGATTGTCTCGATCGCGCTTTTCATGGTGCTGAGTTCATTCTCGCCAATGTGATGCGCAAAGCCCGGTTCTGGGAAGCAGTTCAGGGGCAGCCGCTGAACGACCGTCAACGCAAGGTCATCAACCGGCTGCTGGACGGCTTTGAAGGCAAGCTCACCAATGCCAAATGGGCGACCATTACGAAAGCCTCGTCGGACACGGCCTTGCGCGACATCAACGATTTGCTCCGACGCGGTATCCTCGCGAAAGACTCCGCCGGTGGTCGCAGTACGAGCTATTCACTCGTTCCGGAACCGACCGGTGATGCAGGATAAATTTCATGTCCGCGTACGACTGGATCTTGCTGGTGAAGCCAGACATTTTCTCGCGCTGTGTCGAACACCCGAGGTAGAGATGGAACGTACTGATAGGACAAAAATACCGGGAGCTTGATTGAGTCCTGCTCTCACGGCATAGTACCAATGCGGGCTGGAATCTGGCAGCCGCCCGCAGGATTTTCCTGTCAGGTATCTCGAAGCTCGACATACGGGTCGAGCGCCGGTTGCGTCGTTGGGCGACAACTCGGCTCACCTCACATCGCTTCTCCCTTGCAATTGCGAGGACGGCGCTGCCACGTCGTGAGGAACCGTGATTTCATGTCGTCTGAGAATTTCAATCTGCCACAAGGCCTGAGAGACGATGTCGCTCAGAAAAAACAAAGAGCCGGAATGGCGGACGTGCAACAGATATACGAAACCGAGGCGCCGCGGCTGCAGCGCTATTTTCAAACCCGCTTACGCTCGCGGGATGACGCCTGCGATCTCGTACAGGAATCCTTTGTCCGCCTGGTCGGTTGCATGGCCAGAACCAGCCTTCCACGACCGGCAGCCTATCTCCAGCGCATCGCCCGAAATCTTCTGCTGGATCGGTATAAGCGCCTCGAGACCCGGCTCCTGGCGTTTCATGTGCCGATCGGCGAAGATTTCGAAGTGGCAGTCGCGCCGGATCAGGCCGCACGCATCGAGGCCGAAGACGTGATGCGGATTTACAGGCGCGCCCTTGAGGAGCTACCCCAACGGACGCGAGAGATATTCCTGGCTCATCGGGTGGATGAACTGACATACCGGGAGATCGCGGAAAGCATGGGAATTTCAATCCCGACTGTGCAATATCATGTCGCCCGCGCGCTGGCCCATATCGACGCAGCTCTGGAACAGGAATGATGGAAGACACAGATCCGCCGCGTCGGCATGGACAACTCAGGGAAGAGGCAGCCGACTGGTTCGCTATCATGCGTAACCCGGAGGATGCAGAAATCAGACGCAAAGAGTTCGAAGCATGGCTGGCGCGCGGCGCGCTTCACCGCGCCGCCTACAACCGGATTGCCGAAGCCTACAGCATCGGAAAGCGTTTGAAGCACCCTCCAGATGATGATGCCCTCACTTCCAATGCTGCGCCTGGCGACGATTTCCGGCAGAGCCAGCCACGGACCAAGACGAAAAGACGCGCGCTGCTTATATTGGCTATGATCGGCGCCGTTGCCCTTGTTGCGCAATGGGCTGCAGGTTCGCCGGGTGATGAGATTAAACACCACTCGCTTGCCATTAGTTCGGCACTTGGCACATCCGATGATCCTGCGCAGCTGAAGATTGCTACAGCCACCGGCGAAATCCGATCGTTTCGTCTTGATGACGGTTCTGTCGTCGCGCTCGATACGAACAGCCTGGTACTGGTGGATTTTGACGCCCGGCGAAGAAATCTTCGCTTGCTGCGCGGGCGCGCCCGTTTCACCGTCGCCCACGAGCGGCGGCCGTTTGCGGTTCATGCCGGCCGCGGAACAGTGACAGCACATGGAACGGTTTTTGACGTCACTCTCCTTCCGAACAACCGTATTGTCGTGCGACTAATGAGAGGTGCCGTTGACGTTACGGCAGACGGCCCCGCGAGGGAGCGTGCACTGCCGACGGTTCGACTATCTCCAGGCCAGCAGGTCGAACTACGCGATGCTCCTACACCCCTAGCCCTCGAGGTCGTCAAGGCACAGGCCAATGACAGTGAATGGCCTGCCGGATTGAAGGAATATAGGAATGTTCGCCTCGGAGACCTGTTCGCGGAGGCCAATCGCTATGCTGACATTCCCCTGGTGGGAGCAACACCCGATATAGAAGATGTTCGGGTCTCGGGAAATTTCCGTATCACGGACAGCGCGCGACTGGCACGCAATCTGGGGGACGTGCTGAGGCTGGCAGTCATTAGTGGACCTAACTCGATTGCCTTGGCCCGGCGGTGCCCTGCCCTTCCGAAAGGAAATTGTCGCCCGCCATCATAATCGGCTCTCTTTGCTCGTCGTTGCCCACAATGGAACCGGTCTCGAACGAGGCCGGAATGAAGTTGGGGGTAACGATGAAAGAGTTCGGACGGTGGGCAGTCGGTTCGATGTTCGCGCCTGCGCTAATGGGCATGGCAACACCAGCGTTAGCTGCACCAGAACAAAAGCTTGAATGGAATCTCGGACGGCAGGACCTCGACGGCGCGTTACGCGCCATCGGGCGTTCTAGCCGCCGTGAAATCATCTTTCGCCCCGAGGAGGTGAAGGGGTGGCAAGCTCCACCGCTCAACGGGACCTATACTGCGCTTGAAGCGGTCGAGACGGTACTTAGAGGCACCCGATTGACAGCGGTGGAACGCGATGGGACCATCCTCATTCGGCAGCGATTTTCAGCGGCATCAGATGAGGCCGTGACCTCGGGTGAGAATATTGTCGTCACCGGGTCACGAATTCGCGGGGCACCTTCGACGTCACCCGTCACCATAATCACGCGGAATGACGCCCAACAACTGGGTCATATGGATCTCGGACAGGTAGTGCGCGACCTTCCGCAGAATTTCGCTGGCGGACAGAACCCGACAATCGCAGCTGGCGGGCAAGGCGGTTTCACGAATGTATCCGGTTCATCCGCGCTGAATCTGCGTGGCCTTGGACCCGATGCATCCTTGACCTTGATCAATGGTCACCGTGTCGCATTCGACGCAATTAGTCAGGGAATCGACATCTCCGCCATCCCTCTTGCCGCTATTGAACGGCTTGACGTTGTCGCAGATGGCGCCTCCGCGCTTTATGGCTCTGATGCTGTGGCAGGTGTCGCCAACGTAGTTTTAAGGCGCAGTGTAGACGGGGTAGAAACATCCGCGAGGTTCGGCACCGCAACGGATGGTGGCGCTGCCACCCAGCAATATAATATTGTAGGCGGCTCTTCATGGCGCTCCGGCGGGTTCATGATCGCGGCTGACTATCAGGATTCAACAGAAATTTCCGCGCAGCAGCGATCCTACACCAGCAACGTGGCACCCGATACGACGCTGATACCCTCGCAAGATCAGATCAGTTTGGTCATGGCCGGCCATCAGTCGATCACGGAGTCGATCGGCTTCGAAATAGATGCCCACTACATGCGTCGCTCCACATCGCGCTGCCTAATTGGTGTCGTAGCTACAAGTTGCGCGGCACAGGGCAGCGTCGTCAAATCGACAGCTGACGGCTGGTCAGTTTCGCCAGCGTTGAAAGCTCATCTGCCGTTTGGCTGGGACATCCGCCTCTCCGGAACCTATAGCAGAAGCGATACCGACGTGGTGACGCGAATCTTTTCTGCCGGAACTGAAATTGTTCGCGCGTTACCGAATTATAGCAACGAACTGAAATCGATCGAATTGGGAGCAGAGGGTGCTTTGTTTGCTTTGCCCGGGGGCGAAGCAAGGCTGGCCGTTGGATTGGGTTTTCGCTCCAACAATTTGGCGGTGGACTCGCGTCGCATTGCCGCAGGGGTAGAAAGCACAACCGAGGCTGTATCCGAGAATCGCAAGGTCGGCTTTGCCTATGGCGAGCTATTCTTGCCGCTGATATCGTCTGGAAATGCTGTGCCATTTGTCGATAAGCTGCATCTGATTGGCGCACTTCGCTATGAGGACCACCAAGATATTGATCGAGTAGCTACGCCGAAGATCGGAATGGTGTATTCGCCCATTCGTGGTCTTGAGTTTAAGGGAAACTGGGGGCGATCATTCAAGGCACCCAACCTTTACCAGACGGCTATGCTTAGCAACGCGCAGTTGTTGTCGGCCTCGGAGTTCGACCCCACTCCATCAAATGGCTTCCCCGTCCTCTATCTTTTCGGAGGCAATAAGGACCTGAAACCGGAACGCGCAACGACGTGGAGCGTGTCAGTTGCACTAACTCCCGAAGCTATGGAAGGATTCAAGGCCGAGGTCTCGTATTTTAATACCCGTTATTATAACCGCGTCGGGTCTCCGATCGTGGAATTCACCAGACTTTTCGATTCCGCATACAATCAGTATACACGACTGGACCCAACAGCCGCCGAAGTGCTGGATGCCGTTAACGGCATAACCGGGGTCTTTCAGAATTTCACAGATGGAGCATTCGACCCATCGTCAGTGTCAGCGATCGTCCAGGATTATCTACAAAATATATCCGTCCAGAAGCTGGAAGGCGTGGATTTCTCTGCAGCGTATACGCACGATTTCCAACAATATGGCAGGGCAACGCTCAATGGCTCAGCCAGCTACTTGAACAGTACGCGCGAGGTTATACCCGGCCTCCCTCTCGTCGAACAGGCAGGGATAATCTTTACACCGCCACATTGGCGGGCGCGCATTAATGCAAACTGGCAGAAAGACAATGTCGACCTTTCCGCTACGGTGAACTATGTCGGCGAAACAAATGATAATCGGTTCGAGCCAACGGTAACCGTGGGTTCATTTACGACGGTCGACGCCGTCGCGACGATCCGCAGCAATTCCGGCAGTGGCATATTTGCCAATGTCGAATGGCAAGTAGGGATGCAGAATCTCTTCAACACCAAGCCCCCAACAATTAGGGCCAACCGTGCAGCGCAGGTTCTGGTAGATTCTGTAAATCACTCTCTTTACGGTCGAACGGCCAGCATCACCTTGCGTAAGAGCTGGTAAATGAGCCGTGCACTGCATGCCGCATGCACAATTGCGGTCTTGGGAGCATCTCTTTTCTCAGCTGCGGCACGGGCCGAACAATCCTGCGCCTCCCTGTTGCCGAATGAGGATATGGACGAGGCGCACCGACCGGTTACGCCAGAAGCGTTGGCGGCATTGCGCGATATTGGGCCAGCGCCACGCCCGGATCGGACCCGCTCCCTTTTTTCGCTGTCACCTGATGGTCGCCAGATCGCGTTTCAGCTTCACCAGGGAAATCCTCCGGAAAACCGTTATTGCGTGGGCATTGTGGTGATGTCGGCAGCGCACCCGGCCCGGCCTGACCTTATCGATGTCAGCCATGAACTCATCCTTGATTCTCCTGCACGGTATAGCTGGGCGTCTTTTCATATTGGGGCACCCTTGCCGACCGCACCGCGCTGGTCACCGGACGGGCGATCAATTTTCTATCTGAAGCGGATCGATGGAAGTACGCAGATATGGAAGGCCGATCTCGCGAACGGGACGGTTGTGCAGTTCACTCACGCCAGTGTGGATGTCGATGATTTCCAGATCTCGTCCGATGGACGCAAGATCAATTATGTAATTCGCCCTGGGGTGAAGGCCAACAGCGCAGCGATCGACCGGGAAGCCCTGACAGGATGGCGCTATGATGAGCGCGCATTTCCAGTGCGGGGCGCTCGCCCGCAAACACCAGGGTCGGACCGTGTTTATGTCGTAGTTGACCTCAAGACGGGCATAGAAATGCCGGCCAGCCAGACGGCGACCAACGACTTCACGCAGCCCGATCCGAATGAGAGCCTAATAGATTTAACGATTAATCGAGCGGGCGACAGCGCCTTCGGCGAACGGATTGACGCCTCCGGTTTCCCGCAGGATTTTCGTATCGTTGTAGAAACGCGGGCGGGCCGTCGTCACCCATGCTTGCTTGAGGAATGCCGCATAGGCTGGTTGGCACCATTATGGTGGGCGCCGGATGGACGGAAGGTTCGGTTCTTTCGGCGAGAAGGCTGGGCCAATAGCCTGACCGCCGTCTACGAGTGGTTTCCAGGAAGCAGAAAGGTCCAGCGTCTACTGCTGACCAGCGACTATCTGGTCGAATGTCAGCCAATAGGCGATGACTTGGCCTGCCTGCGCGAGCGTTCAAGAGAACCAAGGCATTTCGTTAGATTTGACCTCGATCACAAGACGGAAAAACGGATTTTCGATCCGAACCCGGAGTTTTCACACTTGGCCATGGGGCATGTCGAACGGATGAACTGGCGCAATAGCACAGGCATCCCATTTTATGGCGATTTGGTTTATCCGGTCGGATACTCCGAGGGAAACCATTATCCTTTGATCATCGTTCAATATCGAACCAAAGGCTTTCTCCGCGGGGGAATCGGTGACGAATTTCCAATTCAGCCTTTTGCCAATAGAGGGTATTTCGTTCTTAGTGTCGATAATCTGACGTATGAGGATATCGTCGGTAAACAGGCAAATGCTGAAACCTTGGTCTCGGTATTCAATCGCGATTTCGCAGGACGCAGGAACATCCTTTCTGCCATCGAAGTCGCAACTCGCTCTTTGATCGACCGTGGACTTATCGATCCGCAGAGGATTGGAATTACCGGTCTGAGCGATGGATGCACAACCGTGCAATTCGCAGCTATTCATTCCGCGCTGTTCTCCGCCGGCTCCGTATCCGGCTGTGGGTGGGAGCCCATTCAAGATGCATTCCTGGGACCCATAGTGGCGCAGTCTTATCACGAGGCCGGGTGGCCGCGATTAATCGATAAAGATCCTGACTTTTGGAGCCATATATCTTTACTAAATCAAGCAGGGCACGTGAAGTTCCCAATATTATATCAGGCCGCAGACAACGAATATCTTGCGATGCTTGCGGGGTTCACGGCCATCAGGCAGGCTGGAATCCCTAGCGATATGTTCATTTATCCGAATGAGGATCACATAAAATGGCAGCCGGCGCATAGGCTAGCGGTATATCGTCGCAATTTAGCCTGGTTCGACTTGTGGCTGAACGATACGAAGTCAGCGGCCGTCGACGTGAGTAAAGAAGCGGCTGATTGGATAGCGATGAAACGCAAATGGCTATCAAGGTCCTCCTCGTCCGATTTTTAAGCGCACTACACTCCTATAATGTGCGTGCTGTTATGCCGCAGACCAGGTCCTCACCCACGCCTCGGTATCAAGAAGCGCCATGATCCGGGGACAATCGGAGGCGTCAACTTTTTGGCCGGGGCGTAAGGCCTGCTCAATTGTGTAGCGGTCAAGCAGGCCATGCTTCGAAAGCAGCCCATCAAGCAAGCGTTCCGCAATAGAAGATCGATGCATGTTTATGAATTGCGCAACGAAGCCGTCAGGCCCCCCCTTCCCCAATCGACGGAGAACTGCCGGGGGTAACGCATTAGAAAATGCTTTCCTTGCAATTGCACGATCACGCCCCCCTTCAACCGCCCACCAACTCGGCACACTCAAGCAAAATTCCATCACAGGTTGAGACAGTAGTGGACTGATCATCGGAACCGAAAGATTCTTGTCTCGGTGCTCGATATGATGGAGCGCCCGTAATATCTGGGCAACGTGCCCCTTCTTGCCAACCGATGTAGACTCGGGTGGAGAAAACCAGGGATGTTCGATAGGCTGCCCACACTCGGAGTTCAGGAAGTCTCGATGCAAATATTTTTCCGCCATTTGCCAAGGCAGGCCCGAGGCAAATTTCCGAGGAATACGCACGGCTTCTGCGATAACCTCCCAAATGCTTGCGCCAGTAATTTGACAAATATCGCGGACAGTCGGAATCAACGCAATTGATAATCCTTGATCCCTATACCGATCAACAAGCGGTCGGGCAGAATGGGTTGAATAAAATACGTTGTCTCCGCCAGCTCCTACAAAAAAGCTATCCGCTCCGGCACTGGCAGCAGCCTCTCGTACTATCTTATTATATGCTTGCTCATGGGATTTCCCAGACGGAATTGGAATAGCTACGGCAGTCGATTCGCTAATGTTGATGTCCGCGTCAAGATAGGACGATTCGATGAGCTTCGCGCCGATCGCGGTACAGACGTCCCTAGCGTAGAACCGTTCATCACCGGCCGGATCGTCGGTAACGGCAGTCATGCATGTGACTTCGATACCAGTGCGAGCCAAGCATTCCGCCACAATGGACGAATCTAGCCCGCCAGAGAGGCCTACCAAAGGGCGGGAATAGCAGGAAGTCCATGTTTTTATCGTCGAACTGACGAGTTGAAAAAGATCTGTTGCACATTGCTGGGAATTTGCGTGACGGTCGGTCGCGACATAATCCCAAGGGCTCCAGAATAGGGATTGCGCGACCCCTCCCGCGCCGATCGTTAGCATGCATCCGCCCTGAAGTTGGCAAATGCCGGACAGCCCTGTCTCCGCTGTGGGAAGCTGAACATGGTACAAAGATTTTCCCACAAATCGCCAATTTACAGATGGGCGAACAAATCCTGCGCCGATCAGAGTCGACACATCAGATGCACAAGCAATCATTTTGCCGATCGCAGTGTAATAGCAAGGAATCGCGCCCGAAGGATCGCGCAGAATTTTCACATTGCTTGATCGATCTGCCAGTGCGACATATGCGCCCCAATAGTCATCGCGAAGCGATCTGATCGGATCTTCTAAAATATCGATAATCTGATTATCGTCAAACCGGGTAATCTTTTTCGAATTTTCGCGCCGAGAAAACAATGTCCCCACTATCGCACCACTTCCTGCCGGCAGTCGAAGAATAGTCTCCGGTTCATCGGAAAATAGGGTGATGTGATCACCGCGATAGACTTCTCGAAGCCCCGTGTCGGCAGCAATCTGCTTCAAAATTTGCTCACTTTCGCCGATTTGAGCAAAGGCGAGAATCAGGTACCGCGACACTGTCAGGCTACCAATATCGGCGTGAACATTTGAGCGCGATCTGGACTCTCATTGACAACCACGTTGCCGTCCTGAACCCAACAATGTGCCGCGAAGGGCGTGGCCTGGACGCCAATGACAAGCACCGGAGAAAGTCCGTATTTCCGACAGATGGTCACGAGAGCCAGAGATCGAGGCAGGCAACGATCGTGACTACCTAAAATCAGATCGGAAAATCGAAAAGCATGCACCAATCGAACAAGATCGCGCCGCGACGCCTTTTTCATCCCACAGGAAGACGGACGCCGAATGCTTTTGATTCTATCTATCAGGCTTGAAAAAGGCTGATGACGCACACGCCATGTCCAAATCAAACGGCTTGCGATCGCACAGACAGCGAGTGGAATGGAAGGAAATCGGCCGTCAGGGTCAACCTCGACTTCCGGTGGTGGAAGGGATGCAAATTTGATGTTGAGCCTTTGCGGGAGATCCGCAGTTTCTACCAGGAACCCTTGTGCGACAAGGTGCTGCAGTATCGGCACATCGTCGAAAGATGGCGGACGGCCATCAAGCCAGCGCGAAAAGGGTTCCACGAACCGCTCTGGTAACGCAAAATAACGGCCAATGCGTGCATCTAGGAATATGATGGCGCCAGCACTTTTGCAAAAGCAAAGATCGTCACGGAGCATGAATGGCATCTTTGTTTCCTGGATGAAGGGCACGCGCGCCGGAGTTGACCCACGTGCCCTCGCACATCAGTCGTCCGTAAGACCGGGTTGATTTTGCAGACCGCCGATTCCGTCATTGTATCTGTTGCCAGATCCCTTGGTCTCCTCGACCACAAGGCCGAGGTCGATCAGGTCGGTGTCCGAATGGTTGTCGCGTTCCATACTTACCTCCTTCTTAGATATGCTGCGAAGTTGCAGCTCCAACAGAGTAAAGCAGGAAATGCATGATCAGCGATCTTATAAGGTCGCGCGCGCGCGACTAACTGGTACTACTTCTCCAACAGACCCTTTTCTGCGACGATCGTACCGTGTAACCATTTGATTTTATTCGACGTGACTATGAAGAGATTGCTTCCCATATCCTGCTCACGCGGCGAATCCTTCGCCGGTGATAGGCCCAGAGAACCTCGAAACGGTCGGGACCTTGACCGGAAGCGGTCGCGATCCTGACCGCTTCGAGTTCTTCTGTCAGGTTGCCCAACACCCGAACTTCTCCGAGGCGGGCGATATGGAGTCGCTCCGTTGCCGATTTAAGCGCCCTTCTATGTTCATGATCACCGCAAGCCTGTGCGATCGCCAGAAACAGGTTCGTCGCAGCCCTCGCGAGTACCTGTCCATCGACTTCCGTCCCGGCATAAGATTTTGCGTCGAAATCAATGGCCAGACGGTTTGCCTTGAGTATCAGGCGTACCAGGTGACCGTGCCAGCGGTAGAGATCGCATAAGGCATCGGTTGTGATCGCCGGCAAACGATAGCCACCGCCAAAAGCAATCTCTAGCATATGCTCGCCGACCAGGCGCTGCGCCGCGTCCCTGAGTGGCGACACGGATACGCCATATTCGGCGGCCAGCGCTCTCTCGTTGATAATACTGCCGGACGCAAACCGTCCGGCCATGATATCGGCCTTGAGGAGCAGATATGCCCTTTCGGCCAGGACGGGCTCGGGAGACATGCCGGAGTCCGACGTTCATCAAGCTGGCCATATGGCGGCAGCGCCGCCCCTTGAAGCGAGCCGTGCGACAGCCGTTGCCTGATGACGGCTCACGACGTCAAGAATGTCGCGTTCCAGATCCCACAGGTCATCCTGGAGAAGAAGTTCGTTAGGTATTGGCATCTTGTGCTCCACTGCGAAGAGGAAAATAAACAGGTGAGACGCCGTCATCCGTAGCGCATGCGCGCAGCGGATATGGTCTTCAAGCGAGGCCGTGCCGGCCCCGCCCTCGAGTTCGCGGATCCAGCGTTCGGTGCGGCCGACAGATTTTCCGAGGCTGCGCTGGGAAATTCGGTCTCTGCGCCGCCACCGTTCGACGAGCTTTCCAGAAAGCTCCTTGATCGATGAGAATATGTCACGATCGATCGCTTGGGGACTTTGAAGCGTCATCTGCAGGTCTCCCTGTCAGCGGCTCAAAAGTCCAAGTCACATCGCCTATGCGTGGCAATTTGTTGTAAATAAAACCGATCGTCAAGACACAGATCATTGCGCATGCGAGACCAATTTCTGGCAGCCGCTCGAAATTATCCAGCGTACGCGACTATCGGGGAGAACGACGGGCAGAACGCCCGGTCTTGAGGGGCATTTCGCGGAAAGATTGGATGACCTTGATGTCTTCGGCTTCCTGCATGTGGATCAGGGCCGACAGGTAGAGTCTCCAGACCTGTGGCAAAGGATGGATGGCCTCCGACCTACCTGCGGCTTCGACAATCTCATCGACGAGGCGTGAGAGGGTGTTGGAGGTACCGACATGTCGAACTTTACGTCCGCCAAGACGGTCCAGCTTCGGGTCAACCAATTCCGCGATGAGATCGTCCGCCGCACATTGATGGAGAAGATCGACGGCAATGAACAATGTTGTTCCATAAGGCAGAAAATCTCCGGCGAGATGACATAGCCGGCAATGGCATTGCAGGAACAGATGGATGCCCTCGTCGGACAGTTGAAGCTTGTAGGCCCTGGACTGCTGACTCCCCATAGTCGTTCTCCCGGCGCAGGCAGCGATTCTTTCGCGGTCGATATGCCTGCGAGGTTATCGACTCTGCGCGAAGTGAGCGATCCCGAGACAAGGAACAGAAGGTGAAACCGGAAATATACTTCCGGTTTGCGGAAGTGAATTTCCGATAACCGGAACTGAAGTGCCTTAAACCGGAAGTGAGATTCCTCCTCCCTTGTGCGGGGAAGGGATTTTTCGCCACTCAAGACCGTGTCGAGACGGAAGCAAGGGCGAGAATTACCGAGTGATCGGCAGCCTGTGCCCGCCTCATCCCCACCCAGGGAGAATTGCGGTTATGACCAGAAAGCATTCCAGTCGCACAGCGATGCTCGTCGCTCTCTTGACGGGTATTATGCCCCTCCATGGTGCGGCGGCGCAAGGCATGTCGCCAGAAAGGCACGAACCTGCCCGAAGCACACAGGGCTCGGCCCCGCTGCACGAGGCTGCCGCCGAAGCCCAGGTGAAACTGCAGCAGACCTTCACGAACCTGCAGTTCGAGGATTTCGGTCCCGCTCCGGTCGAGGGACCGATCTATCAGGCTATAGCGGGCGGAAAGATCGTCTATTATGCGCCACGGAGCGAACATCTGCTGTTCGCGACGGTCTATGACCGCAACGGCGTCAATCTAACCGCGCTGGCGCAGGAACAGGGTGCAACGCGGCGGCTGAAGGCAATCGATCCTGGCAAAGCGCTGGCGATCGGCCCTGCAGATGCCCCCACCGTCATCGAATTCACCGATCCCGATTGCCCCTATTGCCAGGCGCTCGATCGTTTCTGGAGCGCCAAGGCGGCGGAGGGCAAGCCGGTGAGGCGGCTCATCTTCTTCGTCAGCGGCATTCACCCGACCGCCGCCGCCAAGGCGGAACATATTCTCTGCTCGCCCGATCGCGAGGCGGCGTTCAAGGACGCCTATTCCGGTCAGGCTCCGCCGGTGCTGCGGCAATGCGCTGTCGGCCATGACAAAGTGGCTGAGGACGCCGAACTGGTCGCCAAGGTCGGCATCTCGGGGACACCGACGCTGATCGCCGACGGCAAGCTTATTTCAGGCTTCCAGCAGGCTGAACTCGAGGCGTTTCTCGACCGGCACGCGAAGTCGGCACCGGCAAAGGCTGTGTCCGATGTGCAGCGCTGATCTGAAGCGCGCCGTCGAGGCGACGCACATTTTCATTCCGGAGGGCATCCGGCCCGGCCTCAACGGTGCCGGCCGAATGAATCAGGATGCCGGCGGCGGCGGGCTCATGGAGCCGTCCACCGACGCCCCGGCCGACACCGATCCTCTTTCGATGCCGGCAGGCTTTCGTTGGACGGCTCCTTTTTGGAGCAGTGATATGATGCGTACACTCGGCAACAAGGCCCTGGCGGTGGCCAATTTCGGCCTCCCTTTCGGGGCGATGGCCCTGATCGGTGGTCCGGTCCATGCCTTCTCGGCGCCGGCCCAGGGCGATCTCGGCTACGATATCTACGATATCGTCGTGAACCAGGGCGTGAAGGGTCCGATGGGATTTGTGGGCGGTGTCGCCGCCTTCCTGTTCGGCGTCTCGCGCCTCTTCTCGAACATCATGATCGGCATCCCGACCATCGTCGCGGCCGTCTGCCTCATCAAGGCGGACTCCATTCTCCAGACTTTCGGGATGGTCGTCTGAGACGCGCGGCAGGACTGCGCCCCGGCTGACCGGGGACATGCAGCCTATGCCGCCGCCAAGCTGGGGATCGATGGTCGGTCCCCGGAAACCGGCACCTTCACAGGTGTCATGAAGCAGGAGGAGAAGGGCAATGGACGAACGCCTTCCGCAATATCTGCATCGGCCGGTCCAGATTCTTTGGTTCGGATCGGACGAGTTCCTGCTCGCGACCTCGAGCGTTTTCGTGGCCGCGATCGTAGGCGGACTTGTCGGCTGGGCGCTCATCGCCGCCCTTCTCCTTTTCATCCCGTGGAAGCGGACCAAGCCCAGGGGCTATTTGCCCCATCTCGCCTGGCGCTGGGGCCTTGTGTCCTTCCCCCACTATCCGGGTCCCACGCAGACCCGGTTCTTCGAGTAAGCGCCATGGGCATCTTCAAGCGCAAGGACCGGGGCGATGACCCCTTGCTGGGCAAGCCGGCAAGCTATGGCATCCATCGCTATCTGCAAGGCTCAGCGAACCTTTTCGAGGAGAACCGGCTGCTCAAGGTCGCGATCGCCGGCATGTTCGGTGTTACCGCGGTCCTGGGCGTGGTGATCTACACGACGAACCAGAATACCCGCACCATCATCGTGCCGTTCGGCGCCACAGGCGATCTTCATGTCTCCGGGAACAAGCCGTCCGAGGCCTATATCGTCTCGATGACGCGCAACGTCGTCGCACTGTCGGGAACATGGTCGGCCTATTCGGCGGACCGGCAGTTCCAGGAGCTGCTCGGCCTCGTCCACCCGTCCGCTTACGGCGCAATGCGCGACAGCCTGAACGTCATACTCGACGAACTGGCGAACAATCCGACGCTGTCGATCGCCACCTATATCCGGGGCGATCAGCCGGTCCGCTGGACCGCCCATGAGATCGTCGTGCCAATAGAGAAGGTGCGGGTCATCGGCGGCGTAATCCGCAAATTCCGGGGCATTTTGCGCATCGGCTACGGCATCGAAAATGGCCGTTTCTGGCTGACGCGCCTTTCAGAGGAGCAGTTCGATGCCGAAACTCGCTGACCGCGAGATGCCGATGCGCCGCGCCCTGACGCTTTCCCTGCTGCTTGCGGCGGTGCCCGCAACGGCGCAGACGATCCATGCGCTTCCTGATCAGACCAGCCATATTCGCCTGTCCAACCGCGACATCAATCATGTCGTGTGCGAGGGCGGCGAGATCGAGGACATCAAATTCTCCGCCGAGAAGGGCCTTGCCGTGGAAAAGGGCGGCCCTGACGCCTGGATCAAGTTCCTCGCCCGTGAGATCGACGATGCCGGTCAGGTGACGCGCACTTATGTGACGCAACCTTCAGAATTCTTCGTGCATTGCAACGGCGCCACCTATCCGCTCTATGCCGAGCCAGCCGAGATCCCGGCCCAGACGGTAGTGCTTGTGCTCGGCGCCCGGCAACGCGCCCAGACCAATAGCGCGTTGATGGCTGCGTTGGCCGATGAGGACCGCGCCGTTTCCATCACCATGGCGCTGCTGGACGATCGCATCCCCGCCTCGTTCAGCGAGGTCGCGCCATCGGCCGGCTCGCTCAGCATTGCGGCGGCCCCAGACCTGTCGATCATCGAACAACGCCGTATCGCCGTCGAGGGCGCCGGGCTTTCAGCTTCCCAATATCATGTGCGATCCACCGCCGCGGTGACTCTGGACGAGCGCCAGCTCGTCGATCCTGCGCTTGGGGAGCGCATCTTCTCGGTCACCCTGGACCGGGTCCGCCTCGACGCAGGTGAAACGGCGCGTCTCGTCGTCGTGCGCCGGGGAGCCGGGCAATGAACGGCGAGATGGACAAAGATCAGGCAGAGGGACCGGAAAGCCTGTCGCCCTACCAGGCGCATCTTGCCGCGCAGAATGCGCGCGACGAAGAGACAGCCATGCGCCGTCCCGCCACGGCCTTGCCTGACTGGAAGGCGCTATGGGGCAGGCTGTCGGCAAAGCAGAAGCTGCGCGCGCGCCAGTTCCTTGTCGGCGTCGCGGTCGGTGCGCTGGGGATCGGTCTCTATGTCGCTTCGGGCAGCCAGGAGGAGATCAAGCCTGCCAATCCCGCATCCTCGCTAAACATGGGCGCAGGGCTGCGCGGCGACAGTCTCGAGGTGAAGCTGCGGGGCGACCTCAAGAAGGTCCTCGATGGCCAGCAGCTTCTGGGCGACCGGGTCAGCGCGATCGAGGAAGGCAAGGTCGTCCCCGGATCACGGACCCCCGGCGGCAAGGTGCGGGAAGGTATCGATGGCGATCTGCCGCCTGCCCTGCCGGACAGCGTGCCCGCTCTCCCCTATCCCCCGGAAACCGGCGACATCAGCGCGGATGCCGACAAGCTTCCTGCGCCGCCCACCGGTCCGGTTGCGCCGCCTGCTCCGCCCGCGCCGCCGGTGGAAAAGACGATCGGCGCGATCGGGTCGGCGACCGGGCAGGTGGTGGCTCAGGGCGCGGTCGACAATTCCGCCTCATCCAAAAAAAAGAATCGGACGATCTATTTACCGCCTGGTTTCATGAAAGCACGACTGCTGACCGGGATCGACGCGCTGGCGAGCCGGGACGCGACCAGTAATCCCGAACCCATCATCGCTCGGGTGCAGGCGCCCGCCGTCCTGCCAAATGAGGTGAAGGCAAACCTTGCCGGATGCTTCGTCGTCGGCAACGCCACGGGCAGCCTCGCCAAGGAACGGGTCGAGGTCCAGCTCGTGTCCCTCTCCTGCGTAGATTTCGACGAACATTCCATCGTCGATCAGCCGGTCAAAGGCTTCTTCGTCGATACCGATGGCAAGAAGGGCCTATCGGGCAAGGTGGTGACACGGGCGGGTGCGACGCTGGCGCGCGCCTTCATCGCGGGCACCATCAGCGGCATATCGCAATCGGTCGAAAGCACCTTCGGCAATACCTCGACTTCAGCTCTGGGGACAGTTCGCACGCTTGATGCGGGCGACGCGGCGAAGACCGGCATCGCCGGTGGGTTTTCCAAATCCTCGGACAAGCTCACCGATTTCTATCTCGATCTCGCCCGCCAGGCTGGTCCCATCGTCGAAGTGGGCGCCGCCAAGGATGTGGTCGTGGTGATCCAGGAGGGGGCGACCCTCGAAATCAAACCCGGCGCAGGAGCGAAGTTCTGATGCGCCCAGCGACAGGAGATACCATGCCACGCCAGCTTCACTCCCGCATCACTATCTGCTGGCGCACGACGCGCGCGATATCGCTGATCGCGCTGCCGCTGTTCGGGCTTTCGGGCTGCGCCACCGTGGGATCGGTAATGTCGCCCTACAGCGAGAAATTCTCCTGCAAGAACAGCGACCACGGCCAGTGCATTCATCCGGACCAGGCCTATGCCGACGCCGTCGCAGGCCGCGCCTCAAAATCCGATCCCGCCGTCACCAACGATCGCAAGCTGCTTGGCCCGGATGCGAAGGGCCGAGCGCGGACGACGGGCAGGCGTGATGGCGGAGCCGGAGCGCCACCGGCTCCTGCGACGGCATCGAGCCCGCACAATGTCGGCACGCTGATCGAGGGACCTGGCTCACCGATGCTGCGCCCCTCGCGCACGATCCGGACATTGATCCTGCCCTATGCCGACAAGCAGCGGCCAGACCGCCTCTACATGGCGCGCTATGTCTATTCGATCATGGATCGGCCGGCCTGGGTCGTGGGCGACTATCTCGTCGAACCGGGTGGCAGGACGCCGGCACCGCCGGTGCTGCGCACGACACGCGAGTCCGCGCCTGACGCCGTGGCTGCGCCGAGCGGGGAAGCCATCCCGCTGGCCGTCGATCGGGAGAACCGGCCATGACCGCTGGGCCCGCCGACAAAAATCTCAGCTACCAGCGCCTGCGTGCCGCCGTGACCCGCGATGCCTATTCGGATTTCCTGCCGATGGTCGCGTGGGTGGAGGAGGAGGAAGCCTTCCTGTGCATCGACGATGGCTGGGGCCAGGCCTGGGAGCTTGTTCCGTCGGCCTATATGTTCGCTCATGTGCAACAGGCGTTGCTCGGGCTGCTCAATATCCATTTCCCCGAAGGCACGGTCCTTCAGCTCATCACCTTCGCAGATCCGCTGATCGATCCGGCGCTCGACGCCTATCTCGACCTCAAGGTGCGGCCGGACCCGCTGGTCCAGGCCTCGGCCCGGCGCACAGCCGATTATCTGCGCAGCGGAACCAGGGGGCTCGATGCGCTGCATTCGATCCCGGTGCGTGATTTCCGGCTATTTCTCTCTATCAAGACGCGGGGCAGTCTCGGCGCTGACCTGCGCCGGCAAGTCGAGGAGCAACTGGCGAAGATGGGTATCCGGCGCCTGCCGCCGGACGAACTGGTGAGCTTCTATCGGCGGATCTTCAACGGTGTGTTCGCGCCGGCCCCAGGGGTCTTCCTCAGCGAAAGCATCGGTGGCATGCCCGCGCCTTCGATTGCCCGGCAGATTATCGAGGCCGGCCCAGACCTCTGCTTCGAGGGCCCGGAGGTGTTCCTCGGCAATCAGGTCGCGCGGTGCCTGACGCCAAAGGCGCCTGCACGCCGGATCACCGCCGAGCGGGCCAATCGCCTCTTGGGCGGGATGCGCGGAAGCGCCGAAGACAGCGATCAGATCGGCGGGCCGTTCCTCTACTGTCTCTCGGTGCTCTTCGATCAGTCGCAGTTCGAGATCCACAAGCGCGCGCAGATCCTTTCGGCGCAAAAGGCCGCCGGCAGCTTCGCGGTCGAGGTCGGCAAGCAGATCGAGGAGATCGGCTGGATTCTCGATGAAGCGTCGAACAGCCGGTTCGTTTCGGTGATCCCGACGATGTGGGTGTTCGGCCGCGACAGCGCGCAGGCGCGGGAAATGGCGGCCCGCGCCAAGCGGCTGTGGGAATCCGAACCCCTGCCCTTCATGGTGCAGGAGGAGAGTTATCTGCTCCCGGTCTTGCTGGCCGCCAGCCTGCCCTTCGGCCTCTACCCGGAAAAGCGGACCTTGAAGCTGCTGGAGCGGGATTTCCGCATGCCGGTCAAGGCCGCAACCTTGATGGCGCCCGTGCAGACCGATTTTCGCGGCGGCGGCCGCCCTGCCCTGCTCTATGTCGGACGAAAGGGGCAGCTCATCACGCTCGATCTCTTCGATCCGCGGATCAACAATTACAATTTTATCGTTTCGGCTGAGAGCGGCGCGGGCAAGAGCTTCCTGCTCAATAATCTGTGCCAACAATATTATGCGCAAGGCGCGCTCATCCGGATCATCGATATCGGCGGCTCCTATCGCAAGCTCTGCACGCTCTGTTCCGGGCGCTATATCGATATCGGCGAGGAGCGTCTGGTCCTCAACCCCTTTGACATGGGACTCGCGCTCGACGGCGAGGACAAGCAGTCGGCGATCGCCATGGCGGTCGCGATCGTCGCGGAAATGGCCAATGCCTCGACCCGCAAGCCCGTCACCACGTCGGAATGGAATCTCCTCAAGTCCGCCGTGCAATGGACCGTCGACAGCGGTCGGGGCGTGGACGGCATCGATGCGGTGCGCGACTGGCTCGGCCGCTATCCCGACAATGCAGCCTCCGACCTCGATCGGGTCGACCATCTCGTGCCGGTCGCGCGCGAACTGGCGTTCAACCTGCGCGATTTCGGGTCGCAGGGCGCCTATGGCCATTTCTTCAACGGCCCCTCAACTTTCGACATCTCCCGCGACGAGTTCGTGGTGCTGGAACTCGAGCGCTTGAAGGCGCTCCCGGACCTCTTCAATGTGATCGTGATGGTGGTGGTAAACGCCGTTACCCAGGAACTCTATCTCTCGGCGCGCGACAAGCCCCGCTTCGTGTTGTGCGACGAAGCTGCGCAATTCATGACCCGCAGCGACGGACAGGATCTCTCACGCCTCGCCGAAGCGTTCGGCCAGGGCTATCGCCGCGCGCGCAAATATCAGGGCAGTTTCGGCATCGTGCTGCAGAGCATGAACGATCTCATGCTCTTCGGCGGCACGGGCCAGGTGATCCTCGAAAATGCCGCGACCAAATTCCTGCTGCAGGGCTCGACCTACGACAAGGCGGTCGACAACAAGATCCTCGACTATTCGGGGTTCGTTCTCGATCTGCTGAAATCGGTCCGCAACGCCAAGCCCAATTACAGCGAGGTGTTCATCGACAGTCCGCTGGGCCTGGGTATCGCCCGCCTCGTGGTCGATCCCTTCAGCTACTGGATCAACACGTCTGCGCCCAATGAGGTCGCCGCTTTCGAAGCATTGGTGCGGGCCGGCCGCAACCCCCTGGAGGCGGTGTGCGAATTGGCCGGTGTCGATCCGGTCGAGGTGCTGGGCTCTGCGAGCGTTCGGGATTGGAGGCCGGCATGACGCACAAGGCACTCCCCCATCCCGACCAGCTGGCGCTCGACTGGGAAAATGATCCGGCGATCGAGGCGTTGATCGAAGCGCGCGTTGCCAAACGCGCCGAAGCGGCCGCCTTCCAGTGGCGGCTGCGCCTGGTGGGCATTGAAACCTGCATGATGGGCAGCCTCGTCATCGCGGCCGGCCTCGCGCTCGACCAGCCGCCACTTCAGACCATTCGCACAGGGCTTATCGTCGCCGCTGCCTGCTTTGCGAGCGGGATGCTGCTCATCGGCCTGTCGGGCGCATGCGGGATGCTTCTCACGCGCTTGTCGCGGTGGAGGCGCAAATGATCGACAGGATCGAACCCTTCACCCCAAAAATGATCGATGACATCGGCGCGATCTGCCGTTGCCAGCGCTATCCTGGAGAGAATCAGAATGATTTTCTGGGTCGCGCGATCCTTGCGCTTCACGAGACCCATGGCGAGTGCGCGCGCAGCCTTGAGACGGCTGACAAGCTGATAGCCGGTTTTCTGAAGGACTCTCGGCGCGTCCCCGTTCTGGGTTCCGTTATGCAGACCTGCTGCGCGGTCGTGCCGCTCATTCCGTTCATGTTTCTGCTCGGCCGTCCTGTCGTCATCTACGCTTTGTGGCTTGGCATCGTCTGCCTTGGGCCTGTCGTCGCAGAAGCCGGGTGCAAGCTGTTCTGTCGTCTGCGCCCGGTTCGTTCCGAACCGGCGGAGGTCGAACCGGTATGAACGGCATCTTCTCATCCACACCCGCGCCGGGACCGATTCGCCTCATGGTCGGCAGCCAGGGTCTGTTGCTGGTGCAGTCCTTCATCGCGTGGCAGCTGCCCGCCGTGCCGAACCTGTTCCGTATACTCGTCGGGATCACGGAAATCGTCGCCATGGCAGCCCTGATCGGCGCCGCGGTCGGCGAGGATCGCGAAAGTTCTCAGCTTTATTGGAGACGGCGCCATGGTCGCTAGATCGCAGCATCGGCATTTCGGTCGCTGCCTCTCCCTGTCCATGCTGGCTGCGATCGCGACGACGGTGAGCTCGCTGATGCCCTCGGCGGGCATGGCGGCGACCAGCAAGATCGGACGCGTCTGGCCCATCGCCGAGCCGGACGCCCTGAGCGAGATCGAGGGTCGGGCCGCTCATGTTCCCGACATGAAGAGTGCCTTCGGGCCGCGCCAGAACTGGTCGGCCATGAAAGCAGCGACGCTCGGGATCGCCCATGTCGACCAGAACCGCACGGTGGTGCCCTTCTATACCCTCGATCAGGATATCCGGCTTGCCGACGGCAAGCTGCTCTACGCCAAGGGCTATAGCTTCAATCCCCTTGCCTATGTGTCGCTCCCGCAGCGGCTCATCGTGGTCCACCCCCGTGATCTCGCCTGGGCGTTGCGGACCGCCAGGCCGGCGGATTTCATTCTGCTGGCGGCTGGGACTCCCGGCGATGGCGATGCGATTACGCTCGGCGAACGTCATGGCCGGGCGCTGTTCCTACTCGAAGAGCGCGTCAAGGTGCGGCTGGAACTGACGGTCGCACCGGTGATCGTCGCGCAGGCCGGGCAGAAGTTGGTGCTGACCGAAGTCGATCGGAGCGAATCCAAGCGGAGAACCGCGCGATGAAACAGGTATCGCTCCGCAGACTGCTGGCGCTGGGCTGCGCCTTTGCCGCCTTGGCGGTCGCGGCTCCCGCCCATGCCTCCAAATGCGAGGCCGGCACGGTATTCAATCCGATCACCAAGGTGCGCTGGAACTGCATTTTCCCGATCACGATCGGCGGGGTGAAGGTCGGTCCGAGCGATCCGCTGGGCAAGGCGCTCGATGCCCAGTCCGCCTCCAAGCCGCTATGCGCCTGCCGCAAGGGCGTGACCTTCTGGTTTGGCGTCAAGGTCAGCTTCTGGTCGCCCAATCGGATGGTCGATGTCGTGACCGAACCGGGCTGCATGATGGCGCTCGGCGCCGACATCATGCCGACCGGCGGCAGGCTCCAGGGGAGCCAGAGCAGCATTTCCGACGGCACCAATACCGCCAAGATGTTCGCGCAAATGCACTACTATATCGCGCCGGTCTGGAAGATGCTCGACATGTTCACGGACTTGCCCTGCATCGAGGATGACGGCTTCGATGTGGCGCTGATCACCGAAGTGCTGCCGACCTGGCAATCGGCGACCCTGGGTGCGATCATCCAGCCCGAGGCGATCCTGTTCGGCAATCCGGCAGCGGGCCTTGCCTGCATGGCCGACAGCGCCGCAGCCGCCGCCGGCAAGGTCGTCGATCCGCTCTTCTGGTGCATGGGCTCCTGGGGCGCCACCTATCCGGTGGCGGGCGATATCCATTTCGGGGACAGTGTCGAGGCCTGGGCGGGGCTCGCCGCGCGCGGAGTCTTCATGATGGGACGTCTCGGCGCTCTCACCGTCAGTTCTGCCGATGGCTGCTCCTTCATTCCCCAGCCGGTCTGGACCAAGAGCCGCTACAAGTTCCACCTCATGGAGCCGGTCAAGGGCGGCCAATGCGTCAATGTCGGGCGACCAGGCGCGCTCTGGACCAGCGCAAAGCACGCGCCGGGCAAGGACAATGCCCAGTTCATGCTGTTCGAGAAGACGATCTGCTGCGCCGGGGTCTCCACGCCATGAGCAACCCGTCTCGCCAAACCCGCGCCAGATCGTCTGGGATCAGCCGATCGCCTGTCCGTCACCTCAAGGAGTCAGACGTCTCTTGCGCGGCTAGACCGGCGCCGCATAGCCCCCGCGGCGCCGGTCGGGCGGTCGGCGTGGCCACCACAACCAACGATGATGCGGCACCCCCCTCCCCGCCGCATGTCGTCGTGGCCACGCTGACCGTTTTTGAAGGACAGGCAGTGTTTCGGGCGGAACTGCCCCGCCCGGTTCCAGCCATCCTGTTGTTCCGGCTGCGGCGCGGATCCCGCCGGATCATACCGAGCGATATCCGGCCATGAGGAAAAGATTGCTGCTCCTTATGGCGGGGTTCAGCTTGCCATTGCCGCTTCATGCCCAGACCGCGGAGGAACGCGCCCGTGCCGCGGCGCAAGCCGCCAGGGCAAAGAGCGCGGACAGCGATGCGCTGCTCGGCAATTATGTGCAGCCGGGCCTTGGCGGAAAGGCGATCACCACGGTGAATTCCTCGCAGGCGTTCACGCCTAAACTTGCCTGCCAGAAAAGCGCCACGTTACTCGAACTGCTCGCGCAGCCCAATGCCACCGGCGATATCGGGACGCTGAGCATTTCGCGGGACCGCGATCTAGACGGCAGCTTCGATGAGGCGATGACGGTACCTGTTCCCGTCTCGGGTATCTGCGCCAACGGGATCATCTCCTGTACGCCGGGTACCTGGAACGCCTGCCGCTTCTTCCGCTGGGATGTTGCGGGGGCGGGATCGCTCAAGCTCAGCGAGATCGAGCTGACCGATCTTGCCGGCTGTTACTGCGTCAACAACAGCTGCGGCAACAACCTGGTCTGGGGCAATATGGCCTCGGTGCTGAAAGACCTGGGTGGCGGCGTGGTCGGCGCGCTCACCACGGCCGATCCACGGATCGGCATCGCGCAGGCCTCCGTCGATGGCCCGGTGATCCGCTATACGGGTGCGCAGACCACATCCTGCGCTGCGGAGCCGCAGATCGGCGCGACGGCGTACAAGGCCAATCCCGGCGCCATCGCCGGCGACGCCTATGCCGCAGCGCAGACAAGCAGCGTGTTCCAGGCTCTTTCCGCGTCTTCGACCGGCACTGGCACGTCGCAGCTGCGCCGAAGCTGCACCATCACCCGGCAGATTGCACAGGAAGAGATGACCGCCGAGAAGATCATCGATCGCGTGTCCGGCGGCTACGCGACCTATGCGGCAACTCCGAACAGCCGGACCTTCGTCATGGGCTCCCCCACCGACAACAGCCTCTCTGGCGGATCCTGCACCCTCATCGATTTTCATATGACGCTGAGGGTCAAGGACACTGAAAGGCTGCAGCAAGTTCTATTGACCCGCTTTGGCGGCGACGACTGGGCGCAGATACGAGTCGATGGCGAATTGGTCGGCTCGGGTCCGGAAGGCTGGACCGGAACCGGACTGCCGCCGGGCAAATGCGAGAAGAAGGGCGCCTTCTATGTCTATCCCAATCTCGATCTCACATCGAAGATGCCCCTGGGTGATCACGATATCTGGCTTCGCGTTGCGGTGGCTGATGGCGGCGAAGCCTACGCTTCGATCGAGGCGAAAGTCGACGCCGGCTGCAAGACGAGCGAGCAGCTTGTCGACACCTGTTCGGGCTATGCCGCAAATGATGCCTGCCGCCTCGGCGATGAAGAGGTCGATGGCGTCGTCACCTACCGCAACGGCACCAAGACGGGACTTACCCCCCTGCCCCAGACCCGGTTGATCGGCACTGGCGCCTGCACGACCTCGATCAGCCGCGATTTCTTTGATCGCCGGCGCAATTATGCCTGCACGATCGACCAGGGCACCGCCGCACAGCCCGATCTATCGCGCGGCGCCTATATCATCGACCATTCGACAGAGACGCTGCTGGCCGATCGGGTGAGGGATGCCGATGGCGGCTATAGCCTTACCACTCGCAATTTCGCCCTTCCGGTGGCCGGCAGCGTCAATGCCTGCGAGCCCATCTGCAAGACCCGCAAGGCGCAAGCCAATAGCGCCGCGGCCCCGGACGGCGTGACCGGTTCGAAACAGACGAACCCGACCGGCTGGGACACTTTCTATCACGCCTGCCAGGACAGTAATGTCTGCCCCGCCGGCGAGGGCGAGGAGCTGGTGCAGGGTTGCGGCTGCATTGATGATTTTCCCGAAGCGGTGGTGATGATGCAGACCGTCCGCCTCGGCGGCGCGGACATGGTCTGCACGAGTGCGGTGCGATGATGCAGCCACGCCCCCATCTCTTAATGTTCCTGCTTGTCGCGGCGAGCCTGGCGCTGTTCCCGGCGACTGCCATGGCCCAGCAATTATGCGCGGTTGATTTGAACGGCAATGGCGATGCGGCCGACGACGGCGAAACGGCGAGCTGTCACCTGACCGGTTCAGGCGGATGGATGTGTCGGATCGGCGAAACGCGCTGCGAGGCGGATCCGGCCGGGACGATGCACTGCCCACTCGGCGATCACTATGCCTGCGCCGTACCGGCAAGCGGCGGCGCGCCAAGCTGCTCGGCCAATGCCTGCATCGACACCAGCGCCAATCCTGTCGTCGAGGATCCGCCGGTCGATGATCCGGGAGTCGACGCAGATGGCGCCGTCGATGCCGACGGCAATTGCCTCGGCACGATCGAGATCTTCTCCGGACGCGCCGCGCGCTGTCGCCCCGCGGGTCTCAGCACCAGCTTTCAGAATTGCTGCAAGGACAAGGGCAAGATCGTCAAGGACGGCATGGGCGGTTCGATCTCGTCGATTACGACCAAGATCGCGGTCGCCAAGGGCGTCTTCACCGGCATGAAGGCCGCGTATACCGCCTTCAAGGCCGGCGCGACGGCGAGCCAGGCCGCCAGTGCTGGCGCCAACGCAATCATCGTCGGCATCGATCCGACATCGATCGCGATCAGCCTGGCCGTCAATTTCATGATCGAGGTGCTGCTCCAGGGCTGCGACCAACAGGACATGGAAGTGGGCATGCTGCGCGGCTCGGGCATGTGCCATGAAGTGGGCAGCTATTGCTCCTCGAAGATACTGGGCATCTGTGTGCAGAAGGCCCAGGGCCATTGCTGCTTCAACACCAAGCTTGGCCGTATCATCCAGGAACAGGGTCGGCCTCAACTCAAAGCCTTCAGTGCAATTGGCTGGGGCACACCCAAGGAACCCTATTGCCGGGGATTTACGCCAGAAGAATTCCAGGCGCTCGACTTCAGCAAAATGGACCTCTCCGAATATTATGCGGAAATCGAGGCACGCGCCCAATTCGAAATCCAGATCGATATGAAGGACAAGATCGATGCCCATATGCAGACGATCAGCAACTAGCCGCGCCCTGCTTCTGGCGGCTCTCACGTTCAACCCCGCATCGGTGCGTGCAAGTGAACCGCGGGCTGTAGCCGATCAGCCGACAAGCGAAAATGCGCGTGCGCGCATCCAGGACCAGGGCGAGGCAGCTATGGAGCGCGTGAAGCGGGCTGCCGCCAAGGCCAAGGCTTCAACGAAAGCTTCGCCCGTTCTGCCCTCAAAAGCCGACGCTGGCGCGGAGCGACGCGCCTTCGAGGGTATCAACAGGCGCAAGCAGGACCCCGCCATGGCGAAACGGGTGGAGGCCGACGTCGCGGCAGCACGCGACGCACTGGCCATCGAGCGCGAGAACGCCAGCCGTCGTGTCGCGCAGGCCCTGGGCCTCGAACCGCCCGAAGAAGCGGCACTCGCCGGCGTCGTCTCCGGAGCTGGCGCGAAACGCTGGGTTCCGGTGCTGTTCGTGTCGTCCTCCATGCCGGTCGAAACGCTGCGCACCTATGCAGGGCAACTCGAGCGGGCCGGGGGTGTCATGGCCTTCCGGGGCATGCCGGGCGGGATGCGGCAGGTTGGGCCGATAGCGAAATTGTCGGCCGCCATTTTGCGGCGCGACCCCGGCTGCGAAGGCCCGGCCTGCGCGATGCGCGACGTGCAGCTCATCGTCGATCCGCTGGTGTTCCGGCAGCATGGCGTCACCCAGGTGCCCGCGCTGGCAATGATCCCGGGTGATCCGACCCTGCCCTACTGTGAACGCAACGAGGCCAGCCCGCGTGCCGCGCATATCGTCCTGGGCGATGCCGCCCTTTCCGGACTGCTCGAGGAATATGGCCGCTTGGGCGGCAAAGAGGAGGTGCGAGATGCTCTTGCTCAGTTGGCGGGCCGGTAACCGGCTCTGGCGCGAACTCAAGGATTTGCCGCTCCGGGCAGCCGTGGCGCTGGGCGCAAGCGGCCTGGGGCAGCCGGCGCGGCCTGCACAGCTTCTCAAAGCCTATGGGCTCGTGCTGCCGATCGGTCTCTTCGCCTGGTGGGTGATGCCGCAGATCACGCTCGTTATGACGCCGTCGATCGACGCCTGGGTGGTGCACCGTTCCCCTGGCGTTGTTGAGCGCGGCGATCTCGTGTCCTTCACGCTCTCCGACCCGGTGGCGGGCCCGGCCCCCGTCTCCGTCACCAAATATGCACTGTGCCTGCCCGGAGACCGGATCGTCATGATCGAAAGGCCCGCCAGCTTGGGCGGGGGCCGGAATGGCTGGTATTATTGCAATGGCGAGTTGATGGGCATGAGCAAACCTGCCGCACGCAGCGGCAAGGCGCTTGACCATTGGCTGCCGGAAAGCGCGCGCATTCCCGAGGGGATGATCTTCGTCGGCTCGCGTCATCCTGACGGGTATGACAGCCGCTATTATGGCCCGGTGGCGATCGAGCGGCTCTCTCGCATGGAGAAACTGCTATGAAGCGCTTGTTCTCCATGGGTGCGGTCCTGCTCATGTCCGCCGGTCCCGCATGCGCCCAAGCGACATCTGCGCCCACAACCGATTATGCGGCACGGGGTTATTGGTGGTACGAGACGCCCAAATCCGGCCCTGCCGAAGAAGCGCAAGATGACGCCGTTCCAAAGCCCCTCATCCCGCCGATGGTCGAGTTGGCCAAATGGTCGCCGCCCAGGATCGCGAAGCTCATCGTGGAGCAGCGCGACTATGCCGCAACCGTCCTCACGATCGACGCGGTCGCCGATTTCTGGCGCCTGCAGGACTTCGCCCGGCGTAAGGCCCGTGCCTTTGCCGGCGTCACCCAGCTGGCCATGCTCACCCATCCGCAGCTCAATGCCAGAGCGGCCAATCCGATGGTCGGCGAAGCGCGCGATGTGCTGGGCGCGCAGAAGGATCAGATCCGCCGCCAGTATCTGCGGGCGCACGCCGGAGAGTTCGCGCTCGTCATGTTTGCCCGCGAGACCTGCGGCTATTGCAAGGTGCAATGGCCGATCGTCCAGCGGTTCCAGGATGACATGGGCTGGCAGGTAAGCCTGATGGACCTTGATCGCCGGCCTGAGATGGGACAGCGTTTCGGGGTCGAAGTGACGCCGACCACCATGGTCATCCGCCGGGGCAGTTCCCAGCGCATGGTGATCGCCGCGGGCGTCGAGACGTATCCCAATCTCGCGCAGATGGCCTATCAGGCCGTACGGCTGCTGAGCGGTGATATCCGGCCAGAGCAATGGCTGACCGGCGCTGGCGAGGAAGACGGGTTCTTCGACGCGCTGGCCAATGGCCCTGTCTCCTCGACCGATCCGCGCGTGATCGGCGGCGATCTCATCGATGCACGGGCCTCCAGGCCATGAGGCGCCTGGTCCGCATGCTGGTCTCCGGCCCCCTCCTGCTCGCGCCATCGGCATTGCTGCCGGCCACCGCCCTCGCGCAGCAGAAAGACCGGGACGCCGCGCGGCAGGCCGCCATTCATCCGGTGTCGACAGCTGCGGACATGCGACTTTGGCTTTCGCGCGTGCCGGTCACGCGCGATTTTCCGCCCGATTTCGAACCCATGCTGCGCGGTCAGGCATCGCTCTATGTGATCGAAATGAGCACCGCGCTAGGTTGCCTGCCGTGCGGCGACCTATGGTCAAAGCTTCTGGCATTCCGTGGTCGCTACGGCTGGCAGGTCCGAACACTTGGGACAGAGGAAGCGACGCTGCGCTCGGGTCGTCTCGGCCTTCCCTGGGTCGGCAACCCCGTCGCCTGGGTGCGGCCGCTGGTCGATCCGGGTCGCATGGTGCCGATCGCGATCGGTACCGATCACGGCGCCAATATCGCGCGCAACACCTGGCTGGCCGCCCGGATGCTGTCCGGAACCCGGGCAGCCGTCGGCGTGCGCGCCATGTCGAAATTTACCGGAATTGTCGGCGTGAGGGCGCCGGTCTCTTCCGATCGGAAAATACGCTGATCTTGTGGGGGCTGTGTCGTCAACTTTTCCCATCAGGAAATCTGTCATGGTCCGTCTTGTACGCCGTCCCCTTCTTGCTCTCTGCCTGATTGCAGCGTCCTGCGGCCAGGCGGTGCCCGCTCATGCCCAAAGCTGGGCTGAAAGCTGGTTTGACAATGTCACCTACACTTCGCCGGGTAGCTTCGAGGATCAGACCCGCGGCTATGTGACCGCGGGCGGAATGTCGGGCCGTGTCGACGTCCATGACGACTATCTCATGAGTCTGACGCTTCCCAAGGTGAAGGCCGGCTGCGGCGGCATCGACATGTTCTTAGGCGGCATGTCGTTCCTCGACCCCGACTATCTCGTCCAGAAGCTGGAGACGATCCTGCAGGCCGCGCCGGCCGTCGCCTTCCAGTATCTTCTCGAAACGCTCGACGAGAAGATGGGAAATATAATTTCAAAGATGGAGGCGGCCACCAATTACCTGAACTCGATCCAGGTGAACGACTGCCGCCTTGCCAATCGCATGGTGCAAATCGCCAAAGGCGACGACAACATGTCGGGGATCGTCGAGGAGATGACCGGCTACAAGTCGATCCGCGAGGGCTATGCCAATAGCTGGCAGCAGAGCCGCGAGAAAATCCAGTCGAACAAGGGCAACCCGACCGAGGATCTCAAGGACGCACTCGCCAATTGCCCGGCCGAGGTCACGGACATCTTCAAGACCGGCTCGCTTCTAGCGCATGCCGCCGCGCGGGTGGGTGCATCCGACTGGGCGGGCGTGATGCGGGCCCGCGTCGGCGATGTCTATATGCGCTGGGACGCCAACGACAAGGTGCCGATCTTTTCGGCTATTCCCGCCTGTCCGCGCCAGGATACCGAAAGCGCCGATGACTTCCTGACGGGGCGTGTTCCGACCCGCGCGCTCAACATCCCTGCGACTGGCGCGGATTGTTCGGTGAACGGTGCGGGGCGCGGCGCGCTCATATTGGCGCGCGAGCGGATGGAGGCGATCTCTGTCAAGATCCGGACGCGCGCTGCGCTCACCGTCGAGGAAAAGCAGTTCGTCGCCAATGTCCGGACACTGCCGGTCTATCGCCTGCTCGAATGGGGCGTGCGGCAGGGCCTCACCGACAGCGTGATCGCCGATACGGACGAACTGGTGGCTCTCACCCTCGCTTATCAGATGCTGAACGACCTCACCCGCTCGATCGACTTCGCGCTGCAGAATGCCGAGCGCGGCGCGACCACGGCGGGCGCCGCGGATGCCGAGAATAACAACTTATGCCAGACCCGCATTCTGACCAAGGGCATCGAGCAGCTGCGCGAGTTGCGTGACGAGGTGCTTCGCCAACGTGCACAGATGCGCCAATCCTACATGGCCGCGATGAGCCAGGCGAACCTGTCGGCTAACTATGCCGGGGTTGTCCGCCAGCGCGACCGCGATGCCCGCGACGCCGCGGGCGCCAACGCCAATCGCAACCGGTGAGGCGAGCCATGCGTCATCTTATCCGCCTGGCATGCGTCCTTCTGGGATGTCTGGGCGCAACACCCGCGTTGGCCATCGATGCCAGTTACCACACATGGGACGGCTTTTCCGAAACCGTCGACGCGTTCCACCTCGTAGCGATGATCTTCGGCGATCCGCGCTACGAGACGCTGGTTGTCATCATCGCGGTGGTCGGCATCGCATTTGGCGCTGTTATCGCCAGCATCAAGGGTTCCGGCATGGGCCTTGTCGCCTTCGGCTTCCAGATGCTGGTCGGCATCGGCCTGTTTGCCGGCATGATCGCTACCACCGGCACTGTCCACATCTATGATCGGGTGCGCAACGCCTATCAGCCGGTGGGCGATGTCCCCAACCTGATCGTCCTTGTAGCTGGCGTCACCAACCTGATGGAACGCGCACTTGCCGAAACCATCGACGACAACACGACCGACCCCAATGCCAAGCTGGAGTTCGGCGCGGGTGGCCATGCGTTCGATCTGTTTCTGAACGCGGTTAGCCCACGCAGCCCGATCGTCGATACTTTCCTCGACGCGACGGTGAAGGATTATGTGCGTCAATGCTATCCGGTGGCGCGTGTGTCGCCGGCCTATGGCGTCGACGACGATCAGCTTTTCCGGACGTCGACCGACCTGCCCGCCTCGTTTGCGGCAATGGCCGGCCCCGCCACCTTCTCGACCGTGTTCACGGCGAGTGACAAGGCCGGGACGACGATGAGCTGCGATGCGGCCTGGGGCTATATTGCCGACCGTCTCTCGGACGCCACATTGTTCGACGCCTATAGCGACCAAATCTGCGCCCGCACCGGCTTCGACGTGGCCCAGGCGAGCCAGCGCGATCGCTGCCGTCAGCAGATCGAAGGGCTGGGCGACATGATGCTGGGCCAGTCGATGAGCCGGCAGAAGTTCCTCACCAACGTCCTGCTCGGCCAGACCGTGGGCGACGTCCTGTTCGAGGATTCGCCGGCGGCGACCGCGCGAGTCATGGCGAACCGCGCCGTCGAGTCCAACGGCCTCGCCACCCTATCCACTGCCAACGAGTGGATGCCGACCATCCGCGCGTCAGTCTTCGCGATCATGCTCATGATGATGCCGATCGCGCTGCTGTTCATCCTGACGCCGATCAACCTGCGGGTCGCCAGCTTCGCGCTGGGGCTGTTCGTGTTCGTTGCGCTGTGGGGTGTGATCGATGCCGGCATATACCAGCTGACCCTCGGCCGGGCGATGGACGTGCTTGCCGAACTGCGCGCGACCAACGTCGCAGCCGATAGCTGGATCCTGGCACCGTCGGCCGCGATGAAGGCGCTGGCCATCTTCGGTTCGTTCCGTACGGCTGCTGCCGGCCTCGCCGGCGCTTTCGTGTTCACGGTGTTCCGCTTCTCGGGCAATATGTTCACGGCCTTCACCTCGGGCATGCTGGGTGTCCAGGGCCAGGGCAGCATGGCGGCCGCGACGGTAGGAACCAGCGAGGGCTATGCCTCGGCGCTGGAAGCGCAGGCATCGGCTAGTGGCACCACGGCGCGGCGATCGACGTCGTCCGGGTTCGGCGACTTTGGTGAACGCAGCAGCTTTGGTCTGGACCGAAGCTTTGCTTCGGCCGGATCGGTGCTTGGCGAACATGGTGGTGGGGCAGCGGGAACGGCGGCCTTTGGCCTGGGTCGTACAGACGCCGCGCGGGAGCTGGGCGGCCTCTCCCCTGCCCTCGACGGGCGGGATCTGAGCGATCCCGCGACTTCCCGCGCGATCCGCAGCAACGCCGCGACGTCTGCCATTCACAATTTTGCCCAGGGCGACGCGCTGCGCAAGCTCGGCACCACCTACTTTGGGGAAGGCCAGACCGGCGAGCGTGCCTTTGCTGCCTTCGCGCAGAACATGGTGCAGTGGAAAGCGTTCGGGGACAGCCAAGCGTACGACATGATGCAGTCGGGTGCGCAGCGGCACTTCGAGCGCGGCGGTTATGACGCGAAGGATGCCGCACTCAAGGCGTCGACTGTGATCGGCCAGGCAAGCGCCGATCCAACCTTCGCCAAGCTGACCGCCAACGCCTTCGATCAGGAGCAGATGCTGCGTAATGACCTGACTGCCGCGCAGACCCAGGTCGGCACGATGGAAGGCCGGCGCGACTATGCCGGTGAAAGGGTTACTGCCATCGAGCGGAGCAATGTCGCAACCGAGCAGGCGCAGCGCACCGGCGGCAATCAGGGGCAACGGCAGGCTGCGGCCATGCTTGGCCTTTCGGTCACTGAAACCAGCCGGCGCATCGGGTTCATCAATGCGCTCTCGGGTGAGGCGCGATCGACGGCGATCACCCAGATCTCGCGTTCTACCGGGCGCAATGAGGCACAGGTCCTGCGCGCGCTGGAGAGTTACAATGCCGCAGTCCAGGTCGGTACGGCCGACGGAGCGAGCGCGGAAGCCGCGCGGGAGGGCACGAGTGTCTACGGCCGCACGCGTGAAGCGGCGGGTTACGACTTTGCCGAGCGGTCCGGGAAGCTCGACGCCCAGCGCGAGATTGGTCCGGATGGGGTTCGCGGCAATGCCCAGATCAGCGAGCGGCGGCGTCAGGCGGATAATGCAGGCTTTGCCGAGGGTGCCGCGGCCGCTGGCGTCTCGGTCCGCGAAGCGGCACGTCTCGATTCCTTCATCCGCGCGCTGGCGGGCACTGCCGGAAACCAGGTCGACATGGCGGAAGGCGGCGCGGAGGGCATCGTCGATCGGGCGCGCAATGAGCGATTGACAGGAATAGTCAACAAGGAGCGGCTCACCCGCACCCAAGCGTTGTTGCGCGCGCATGGGATCGAGATGTCGAAGCGCCAGATTGCAATGGACCAGAATGGGGACATCGGCCTAAACCTGACTCCGGAGCTCGCGGCGCAGATGTGGCGGGGCGGGCTCATCAATGAGAGCCAGCTCGGCGCCATCGCCAATGGCGGGCATGCCCGGTTTAGCTTCGCGCACAATGATCTGCTCGTCTCCAGCAGCACCGGGTTCAGCCAGTCTGCGCGAAACGACACGAGTACGCGGTTCGAAGCCGGCAAACAGGCGGGCCCGGACACGATCGAGCATTTTCTGGGCAGCGGGGCGCAAGGCCAGACCGCCATGGCTAACTGGTTGCGCGGCGGGTTCGAGATGGATCGGCAGGGCAACTGGCGGTTGAAACCGCAGGTCGCCGATACGCTGGAGCGCGATGTCACTGCGATCATGGTGCAAACCGGGTGGCAAAGATCGCTTTCTCGAAATGCAGAACATCAGACGGGCGATACTCAGGGCGTTTCTGGCGACCTTACTGCTACCGCATCACGGGGGATTAGTTCAGGTGGGAAAGAGGGCGAAGAAAAAGGTGGCGCCAAAGGTAGTGCCGTCGGTTCGCTAACGGGCAAGTTGAGTGCGGACATAACGGATCGCGGAATCGCTTCAGTTTCGGCTCGCTCGTCGATCGACATCGTGAATTACGATGTTCGGGAGGCAATTGCCTCCGCAGAGAAAACGGCTGCCCGCTCCGGTCGCCCGGAGGAGACTTTTGCGAAACACTTGAGTGAGCAAGTGTTTGGCAATGACGGCTTGCGCAACCGCTATCTGAGGCAGGCGGATGCGGGCCGTGGCACAGTCGATGTAACGGGTCCAATCACATCGATGGAGCAGTCTTCGATCCTTAGTTCCGGACGACTGCTGTTCGATCGGGATAACGGAATGGCCGATGGCAATCCCAGCTTCAAGGAGCGGCGGGATCCATGATTTTAGTCCTGAATAACGCCGATATGTCGCAGATGTATGTCACCCGACCGAGCATCAGATGGATCTGTATAGGGATCAATCAATGGCCGTCGCGACGGCGGTCCTGGCGTTATCACCCATTCGCCGCATGCGACCTTGGCTTTGAGGAAGCTATATCCCAGAACCGCTACTACCGTGATCGGATTGAAGACAAAGATCAGCAGCACCATGACATTGACAAGGTAGATGTTCAGCCGGTCGTAGGGGATGGTGATCATAAGCTCGAGGCATATCCAGTAGAGCAGCGTCAGAGCCCAGGTCAGTTTTGCATACCATGGACGCCAGAACCAGTCCGCAGCGCGCGGCGACGGCGGGGCCGCCTGCTTTGTCGTTTCGATGTGATCAACATCCTGCATTCGCAGAGCCCTTCCAGAGAAGAAAATAGCACAGCTTCGCTGGGCATGAAATCGGCCGACAATCAGTATGGTGGCCCGCCTTTACGGGGGAATCCATCCAGATCCCCTCCCCTTCGTTCTTTCCACCCTCACCCCGCCCCGATTTGCAGTCGGGGCTTGAAATGCAGGCGGGTTCAGCGACGGAACGCGAGCCCCGATGAGTAAGAAGCGGCGATCTTCGAATATGCTACCCCAGCTCTCGCCAAGAGCGGACGCAGCTATTCTGCGTCTTGCCAGGCTTCTGGGTCGCCAGCTTGCGCGCGGACTCGATGAGGAGCAGAAGGAACGCGAAAAGCGCGCCCAGAAGCCGTCTGAAGCTTCAGACTGATTGTCTGAACACGGCGAACGGGATTGCAAGCACCTCCTTTCGATATGACTGGTGCGGCCATGCGAGCCAGGCGCCGCGTGCTCGTGAGTGTATGGATTGCACGACGTTGCGGTCAGCACGGCCTATGAAACGCTCGGCATATCAGATTTTTGGACGAGGTCGCGGGATAGGTGAAGACAGGAGATGCGGGTGGGAGTCTGGCAGGAATATGCCCGCTCCGCCTATAAAAGAGCCTCACTCCTCCATAGCCGAATGAGCTACGTCTCCCAGTTTCCCATCAGATAAGACCGTATGTCCGTTTCGTGAAAGAGGTTGGTTCGCCCTACACTGGTGCTCCGAGGGTTGCTCGGGTGGGCCGAGCCTATCCTCACACGAGGAGGACGAACCGTGGAACATTCTACAGAAGTTT
>NZ_JAHRGM010000057.1 GCF_019097845.1 Sphingobium sp. AS12
GCTCTTCGGCCCTATCGGGCACATCCCGCCCGCTGAGGCCGAAGACAATTACTATGCAGCCCTCGAGAACCTCGATATGGCTGCATAGCCCAATGAAAACTGCCTCCTGAAAACCCGGGGCGCTTCAAACTGACGGTTGACCTGATCGAGCGGACACGGAGCCGCCTTGCCGCTGATCGTCGTCTTCACCGGCTTGCCTCGGATTACACCCTGCAGGCCTAGATCACGCATCAGCCGTTCCACCGTGCAGCGGGCAATATCGAAACCCTCCCGCTGCATCTGCCGCCACACCTTGCGCACGCCATAGACCTTGAAGTTGGCATCGAACACGCGGCGAACCTCGGGCTTCATGGCCTCATCACGCTGGACACGTGGTGACAGGCGCGAGGGATCGCGTCGCGATGCCACACGTTCACGATAGGTGGATGGGGCGATCGGCAGAACCTGGCAGATCGGCTCGACCCCATACTCATCGCGATGCTCGTCAATGAAGGCAGTCATCGCTTGAACGGGCGGTCGAGCTCCGCCTGGGCAAAATATGCGGAAGCCTTGCGCAGGATCTCGTTGGCCTGCCGCAGCTCACGGTTCTCGCGCTCCAGCGCCTTGAGGCGGTCTGCCAGCTCGGCGGGAACGCCAACACGCTTGCCGCTGTTGACCTCAGCCTTCTTCACCCACTCCAGCAGCGTGTGCCCTGAGCAGCCAATCTTGGCAGCTATGGAGGTGATCGCCGCCCAGCGCGATGGATGATCGTTCTCGTGGTCCAGCACCATGCGGACTGCCCGTTCACGAACCTCCGGTGCAAACTTGTTCGTCGTCTTGCTCATCGTAGACCCTTCCTCTCAGGAGTTAGGGCCTCCGGCAATCCCGGGGCGGTTCACACCGTCGTCGAAACGGACTTATGAAAAAGGCTAATAAAGACCATTCCCGTAGTTCAGCTTCGAACGAGTTGGCATGCTGGGTTAAGTGGTCATCGCAGCCAATAATTTCTCTGCCTCTTTGCGCCAGGTTTTCTTGGCCGCCATAAATTCGCGAATTTCTGTGGCCCGAAGGAAAGACGCCTCGCGATCTGAGAGCATTCGATCGATGGCACCTGCCCAGCGGTCACGCAGCTGATGGTCATCGCCGTCCATTCCTACGACAAGCCGACTTGCTTGTTCAGCAGGTAGTTGCTCCCTAAGTAGCTGCCCCAGGCCACTTTCAGAGCTGACGAGGACTGGTGTTCCGGCGACAATGGCTTCAACCCCAACCAAGCCAAAACCCTCGGCTCTGGACGGCATCAATACAAGACTGGCGCGCCGCAAATCGGCCCCAAGCTTTTCGTCCGATACGGTGAAGGAGCGCACCACAATATTCAAATGGCCGCCACCTGATTCTTTATCTAGTTTAGACCGCAATTGATCCATTTCGTCTGGCTTCGCCCCCCGGATGACAAGTTCGAGGCGCGGGAGGCCTGCTGGCCGTTCCCGTGCTGCCTTAGCTACCGCGGATGCCGCAGTGTCCAGCCCCTTCAGGTAAACGTCCTCAGCGCGCCCCAATAGAAGGACTTGCCAGGGGTCGCCTTCGGGAGGCTTCCGCTCTTGGGGCTTTGCGACGTCAAACCCTGGGTCAAAACGCAACGGCGGCCTAATGTGGTCATAGCCGGCTAGATAGGTTGCGAACCGGCCATGCAAACGCGGCCCGACCGCGACGACGCAGGTTGCGGTTCGACCGAGTTCTTCCTCGATCTCGGTGCGATCCTGCGCGCGCATCCCGGCTTGATCCTCCCTGCCAATCTTGTAGGGCTCAATCTCATCCGGTGCCATGTGGACGAAATGCACGCGGCGCGCAGATTGATAGTGGTTTGCCTGTAACGAGGCAGCGGCCGAGCCGGTGATCCGACCGTGGCCAATCAGCAAGTCCGGGCCGGACCCCTTGAGGCCACGTGGCTTGCTTATCAATCTCTGTTCATCTGACAGGCCCGTTCCACGGGGCGCTTCGACAAGGGTCACTCCCACTTCTTCCGCCGCCGCAATTTCCTCAGCTGTGGCCTCGAGCACTACACAGGCGACTTGGGCGCCGGCCTGGCTGAGCGCGACGCAAAGCTGCCGGTTGAACGTGCTCAGCCCGCCGCGACCAGACGACCATTCGCTGGCGACGGCCAAGACCGACACGTTCCGCCTTTCGGCTTTTTGCGTTTCGTGAGTTTCCACATCCACGGTGTCCACTTTCTGGTGGCCGACTGCGCTTTCGCCAACACCAGGGTGGCCGAAGTGTTGGTGACGGATGAGAGTGTGATCCAACCCGCTGATTGAAGTGGGAATGCGCGGGTAGTGGTAGGACAAGGACGACCCCAACTCCCGACAGGATGTAATCCAATACCTCAGCAAAGTTTCAAGCGAGACTTCTTCGTCGACGTGGGTTCGACCTGAATAAGCGTCAAGATAGCGCCTCGCATTCTCGACGTCTCCGCTGTTCATCTCGATCAACGCAAGGATCCAAGCGACCGATGACCCTTTTACGATGTCTATTTCGCCGGACCACTTTCGAATAAAATCTCGCGCTTGATCCTCACGACCGCACGCCACACTCGCGAAGACTCCTTGTGTCACTAGCGCAAAATACCTTGGGAATTCCACTATCCCCGACTGTGCAAGATTTGCCGCCGCGGCGAAATCGCCTTGCGAAATATGCGAAACGACTTCGGCAAGAACTTTCTGCTGGGGACCAATTGCAAAACCATCGATCAGATCAGTGCTCCCGATATCGCTGGAAAGAAGAATGGCGCTCTCGGCCAATTTGTAGCCATTGCCGCCACCGCGAACACGGTCAATCCCTTCGCGCAGCAGGGTGACGGCTTCGTCGGACTTGCCGTCACGGGCGAGGATCTCCGCTGCCGCCTGGTAGAGCGATGACAAGCTCCCAATGTTGGGCGTCCCAATCCCCTCGCGCAGCAGGGTGACGGCTTCGTCAGACTTGCCGTCACGGGCGAGGATCTCCGCTGCCGCCTGGTAGAGCGAGAAGAGGTTCTGGGTTGGCGGAACGACTTTGATCCCCTCGCGAGCCGCCTTCACGGCCTCGTCCGACCCGAAAAGGGTGGCTTCTACTTGAATTCTTAGGACCCATGCAGGCGCCGGTGCCCTTGGCCCGCTTGATCGTCGGATATGTGGTAATGCAAGGCACGTATCGCTTTCTCTCCCGCGTAAGAGCAAGCAGCGCGCAAGGTGGTATTCCATCGCGTGGGGGCCGCGATCTTTCAACAAAGCCGAAAGAAGGGCAATTCGTTCTTCGAGTTCTTCCGGAGCTTTGGGGATCGGTGACGTAAAGCTGAACCTGTTGCGTAGATGGTGCTCGAGGCGCACGGCGATCTCGCGCAGGTCCTTCTCAGATTCGGCTTGCGTGAAGTGATATCGAGCTTCGACGAAACGAGCCCCGAGTGCTTCCGCCTTCCCCGTTAATTGTTGGGCACGGAAGGCCCTCGCGAAATAGTCGCCGGCGATCTGGTGGGCCTTGAAGCGCCCCGGGTTTCCAGGAGGCTCCAACTTGTGAGAAGGAGCATCCGTTATGAGCAAGACAACCAACAAATTTTCACCTGAAGTCCGCGAGCGGGCGGTTCGTATGGTGGTGGAGCAGCGGG
>NZ_JAHRGM010000058.1 GCF_019097845.1 Sphingobium sp. AS12
TTTTCTGCAGCCTCAAAACATTCCGCCGGATCGCTACCCGGTACGAAAAAACTGACGAGAGCTACCGCGCTATGATCAATCTCGCGGCCTTGAAAATCGCTATGCGCTAATGTCCACAGGCCTTAGTTCGCCAGCGCGAACAATCTGCGTGATGCCGGCGAGTCGATGAAAGGCCGACGAGTACAGGATTCGATCGCGATCCCGCTCAAATGCATCGCGTTGATCAAGTGGTGCCGCGTCATCATTGTAGTGGCAACGCCTAGCCCTTGCCGCCTCGTGCGGCTCCCCCCCGGCCTTTGTCACTTATGCGGCTTGCGCCAATACCTGTGCGGTAACGACCATCCCATCGCTGTCCAAGGTGATCTTTCCGCGCTCGATTGCTCGTTGCAGTGCTTCGATTACGTCCTTGATGTCGTAATCTGCACGAAGCTGTGCAATCAGAATGTCGGGGTCGATCGGAGCACCGATCATCGCTAGAATGATCTCATCAGAAGGCGGTGTGTCACCGTGCATAGTCAGCTCCCTAATTAGGAACCCACTGGGTCCCCCTGGCCTATGCGAACGGCCAACGCGAGCTCGCCTCACGTCGCCAACGCACGTATAAAGAACGCCCGGAGGCTCGAATTGTCAAATTTCGGTCTCCGCGCAAAAATAGTCGGCAGGCCCAAAACCCCGCCAGGAAGGCCGTACGGGAACAGATGGCGTTGTGCAGCCTCCGGCGGCCAAAATATTTTTTTGGCGCATTGCGGCTCATTAGAACGCCCCACAGGAGGCATCGCAGGCACCACGGGGCACACGTTGTGGATAAATCGCGAGCTTCTTGTTTTCTGACCTCAAGCGAGGTATGAAAACCGGAAGTGAGGATGGATATGCTAAAGACTGCGATTCGAAACAACCCAGAGGACGTAGACGCAGCGCTCAGGCGCCTAGGTCTCACTGCGGCACCATTAATGCGCGCCGTTCGCGCCGGCTACATATCCCGTGTATCCCGGACGGCGAACGATGCGCCAATCGCGGCAGGCTTCTACCACTGGAATGAAACGCTTCGTACCTTGCGCGACGAATTGGTCATGCTTGGTTGGACCCGGGTTGACGAGCAGATGTTCTCAACCATCCTCAGCCCAGACGGGAAGACTGCGATTTCGGTATCGTCAGGGGATGATGCGACCGGCGATCCGCGTGGCTTCCCTAAGACTAAGCGGGACAAGGGGCCTCGTACTGCCGATGCGATTGACGCGAATATCGGGCAGCTCGATTTGTTCGATACGGCTCCAGAGATGGTTTTAGCAACTGCTCCAGAAGATGAGGTCGAATGCTTGACCTATGTTCTTTTGTTCCATGCAAATGCAACCGAGCTCCGCGCTGAGCTTTCGCTCCCAGTGAGCATGGACGAGCACGATCATATCGATACCTGGCGGGAGCGGATCATCCTTCGCTCGCAGCCGATTGATCCGGAAGGAGATACTCTGCCTAAGCCAGACTTCGGGCCAGAGATTGATATCGACGTTAAGCGTCGCGCGTGAGGCAATGTTTTCTCCGTCCCGCCTCCGCGTGGCCCGCAAACGGCGTGGCCTAAACAAGACCCAATTGGCCGAGCAGATCGGCGTCGATTTGCGGAGCGTCTCCGGTTATGAGCGCGGTGATTATGAGCCGAGTGGCGATACGCTAGGCCGGATTGTCACAGCCCTTCGCTTTCCCGCTGAATTTTTCGCTGGGCCCGATTTACATGAGCCGACCAATCGAACTGCGAGTTTTCGATCAATGGCGCGCATGGCTGCATCACATCGCGAAGCAGCCTTAGCGTCAGGCGCGCTAGCGTTTTTGCTGAACGATTGGATCGACGTTCGCTTCACCCTGCCGAGTCCAGACTTGCTTGACCTTCGGGAGGAGGACCCTGAGACTGCCGCGATGATGTTGCGTCAGCACTGGATGCTAGGCGAAAAGCCTATTCGGAATGTCGTCCACTTGCTTGAATCAAAAGGTGTCCGTGTCTACTCAATGTCGGAGGATACGGCGGAAGTTGATGCTTTCTCATTGTGGCGGGAGGCTACGCCATTCGTGTTCCTGAATACGCAAAAATCGGCGGAACGAAGCCGCTTTGACGCCGCGCATGAGCTTGGCCATTTGATTCTTCATCGGCACGACGAACCACGAGGCCGAGAAGCTGAGCATGAGGCTAACCGCTTTGCATCCGCATTTCTTATGCCGCGGGGCAGTGTGTTGGCACATGCGCCAATGATACCTTCACTTGAAGCGTTGATCCGCCTCAAGCACCATTGGATCGTGTCCGTAGGTGCCCTAGCCTACCGACTACATGCGCTTGGGCTATTGTCTGAGTGGCATTATCGTGGACTGTGCATCGAAATGAGCCAGCGTGGTTATCGAAGCAACGAGCCCGAGGGTGCACAGCGCGAAATGTCGATGATCATCCCAAAAATCTTCGCTGCGCTACGCGAGGACGGAATTGCAAAAGACGATGTGTCGACGGCGTTGCATATCGAACCCGACGAACTCGACCGCCTTGTCTTCGGTTTGGCGGTCATGGGGGTCCATAGCGATGGTGCTGTATCGCCTACACCCCGTCGTTCTCCAAACCTCCAACTCGTGAAGTAGTCCGCGCAGGACATCGCAACCAGCACTGGGATGGGAGGCGCATCACGACTTGACGAGACAACAAGGGAAGCATCGCGCCGGGTTGCCTTCGCCCGTTTTCTCAGTCGTCACCGCTCACAAACGTACGCCTCCGGTGAGGGCCGCCTTGCGGTGATCGGCTGATATTTGGAGATGGCACCGGTGCAAGCACTGGTGTTTGCACCGGTACTAGAGACGGTGCGATGGGTCAGGTGACGATAATTTCGGGCG
>NZ_JAHRGM010000059.1 GCF_019097845.1 Sphingobium sp. AS12
TGTAGCGCGACGATTACGGTGTCCGGTCGGCGTCAATTTTGATGGCCGATAGGTGGCCGCGCCGGTTGGTGAATTCTGGCTACCATTTGCTGTTGCGAGGAGCAACCGTCGAGCGACAATTACGACGCTGGGTAATTGTCGCTGGCGCTGGCCGGAAGCGAGGGTTTGAAGCGCATGGGATGGTTGGCATGTAATTGCCGCTGGCGACAATTACCCGTTGCCTCAGCAAGGGTGCTCCCGAGCGCGAAGCCAGCGACAATTATGATGGCCGGTCCGGGGCGCCATTGGGCGTGTCGTAATCGCCGGCGTTGATGCGGGCGACGGCGGAACGCTTGCGGTAGCTTTCGCCGTTCATCTCGATGATGGTCGAGTGGTGCACGAGGCGGTCGATCGCGGCGACAGTCATGGCGGGATCAGGGAAGACGTTGTCCCATGCCGAAAATGGCTGGTTGGCGGTAATGGCGAGCGAGTGGCGTTCGTAGCGGTGGGCGATGAGCTCGAACAAGGCGCTGGTCTCGACCTGGTCCTTGCGGACGTAGGACAGATCGTCGAGCACGATGAGATCGAACTTGTCGAGCTTGTCGAGCATGGCGGGCAGGCTGAGGTCGCGGCGCGCGGACTGGAGCTTCTGGACCATGTCGGTGGTGGAGCAGAACAGGACGCGCCGCCCCGTGTCGATGAGGGCATGGCCAATGGCGGCAACTGCGTGCGTCTTGCCGGTCCCGCTCTGGCCGAACAGCAGCAGGTTGCCGCCGTTCTCGATCCAGTCGTCACCGGCGGCGAGGGACAAGAGGTGCGGTTTGCGGATGCCGGGGGCGGCGTCGAAATCGAAGGTGGCGAAGGTCTTGCCTGCGGGCAAGCCGGACTGGTCGCGATGGCGCTGGATGCGCCGGGAGGAGCGATCAGCCATCTCGATCTCGAGAAGCGAGGCCAGCAGGTTGGCGGCCGGCCAGCCATCGCGATCGGCGGTGTCGGTGAGGCGCTTCCAGTTGCGGTTGATGCTCGGCAGGCGCAAGGCCTTCAGCAGGGTAGGCAGTACGGCGGCGGCCTGATCCTTGGTGCGGGTCATCAGTGCACCTCCCCGCTGGCGATCAGGCTGTTGTAGCTGTGCAGATCGGGTGGCGGGATAGCGACATCGCGCTGCGATCTTGCGGTTGGCAGGAACTCGTCCCTGAGCGCATCGACATCGGGCAAGCGCCCGCTGTCGAGAGCCTCATCGATCCGCCGGGCCAGCACGTCGACACAGTCGCCCCTGGCGGCGATATCGAGCAGCGCGACGGCATCGCGGCAGGCCTGCCGTCCATCGAGTTGGGCATCGAAGGCTTGCCAGGCCCGCCGGTAGGCGTGATCGGGGAAGAGGGCTTCGCGGTAGACGAGGTTGCGCAGTGCACCGGGCTTGCGGCGCAGGTTACCGATCATGTGCCGGAAATCGATGCTATGCCCCCGGTGGGGATGACTGATCCGCACACGCGGCGTGGACATTACCCTGTCTGGACCGAGGAAGAGCTCGATGCGATCGTCAAAGAGATGCGCGTTGAGGCGCCGTCCGACGAGGCGGGAAGGCACCGAATAGGTAACCCGATCGATGGCGACGGTGCCGTTGCGGGTGACATCGACGGTGACCATGGCGAAATCGGTGGTTCGCCTTGCGGGCAGCGCCTTGAGTACCCTGCGTTCTGCATCGATGCGCGCAGCATGCCGCCGGTTCTGTCTGGCGACCTGCGCCTCAACGAACTCGCGCCAGGCCTCGATGCTGACGAAATCGCGGCTGCCCCGCCGGCGTAAGGCCTGATCGAGCCGTCGCTTGAGATGGGCATGGGGACCTTCGATCGATCCGTTCTCGTGCGCCTCGCCGCGGTTGTTGCGGGTAGCAAGCATGCCGTAATGACGACACAGCTCGTCATAGCTTCGGGTGAAATCCCGCTGCGCATCGGCGTCGAGGTTTTTGTAGGCGGCTGACAGGGAATCGCTGCGGTGTTCGGCCGGCGCACCGCCCAGCTTCCACAACGCATCCTGCAGGTGCTCCGAAAGGGCGGCAAAGCTCTCCCCGCCCAGCACGACAGCCGCATGCTCCCAGCCACTCGCCGCCAAGCGGAAGTGGTAGAGGCGATAGGCCAGGGTCTCGCCGGCAACGGTGACCTTGAGACTGTCGCATACCGTGAAATCCGACAGGCCCTGCCGACCGGGCTCATGATGCTGCGGGAAGAAGATATCCTTCTCGCCGCCGTGCAGTGCCCGCCAGCGGGCGATCCGGCGTTCCAGTGTTCGTCGTATCGCATCGGGAACAGCATCCTCGCCGAACTCGTCCTGGAGCGTCTCGAAGACCGTGACGGCAATGATACCGTCGATCTGGAGCAACTCCTCTATACGTGGCCAGAATGGCTCGAGCGGATCGGCGCGGGTGCGCCAGTGGCGCTCCTTCTTCTTCTGGGACGGAAGCTGCGGATCGTTCTCGATCCGGCGTGCGCTGCGTTCGCTGATACCGGCCTTGGCAGCCGCGACGGCCTGGGTGTGTTGGCGACGATGGGTCATGAAGAGAAATACCTGCTGATCGGAAATGTGGTGGCCCGGCATCGCAAACCCATCGCTCGTTGTTCGATGAGTGTTCCGATACCACCGCCCGCCACAGCCCCGATCTGCCCCCCGAAAGAAGGGGAAAAAGATCGCCACCGGTTGTCTGGTCCGCTCTCCGGTCGGGGCTGCGCCCCTCCCTACGATCAGACCAGACAACCGATCCTACCGGCCATCATAGTCGCCGCTCAACCGGCCATCGTAGTTGTCGCCGCGCAG
>NZ_JAHRGM010000060.1 GCF_019097845.1 Sphingobium sp. AS12
GTATGCATTCGGTGAAGGCCGCGCGGGGCTACACGTGAGTCCGTTTATGTTCGGCAAGGAGGTCCCGCAGGCAGTCGATGCCGTCTTGTGATAGGGCAAGCACAGCATGCTCTTCGATACCGTAAACCCAGATAACGCCGTCCTCGGTATCCATCTGTTCGGTGAGATCGTGGAGCAGGTTTTCGTCCACATTCAGGTCTTGAGCGACCTTGGCGAGGGTTGTCACTGCGTGGACCTTGTTCCGCTGCATCAGGCTGCAAGCTCCTCTTCCTGATCCACCTGATGAAGGACTTTCCAATGCCAGGGGAGCAGATCGTGGAGATGGTTCTGCGGGATATCGGCGATGCGCGCGAGGACATCGGCGAGCCAAGCCTGCGGATCGATGTCGTTGAGTTTTGCCGTGGCGATCAGGCTGAGGATGAATGCGGTACGCTGTCCGCCGCGATCTGAGCCGGCGAAGAGCCACGACTTCCTTCCCAAAACTATGCCCCTTAGCGCCCGTTCCGCAGCGTTGTTCGTGAGGCAGATGCGGCCGTCATCAAGGAAGGCGGTGAAGGCCGGCCATGCCTTGAGCATGTAATCCATGGCCTCGGCGACATCGCTGTTCTTGGAGAGCTTGGACCGGTTCTCGCGCATCCATGCCTCCAGTTCGGCCACCAGCGGGACGCTGAGTTCCTGGCGAAGGGCAAGACGATCCTGCACGGACCTCCCATTGATGGCGCGTTCGATGTCGAAGATCACATCGATGCGGCGGACCGCCTCCACTGCCAGCGGCGAGATAACCGGCGCTTTCTTGCGGCGCTTCTTGAGCTGGGTGGCGATATCGGCCAGTTCGAAGAAATAGCGGCGTGCATGGCTCCAGCATAGGGCGCGGGCCAGCGGCGCCGGAACCCGCTCGGTCTGAAACAGCGCGTTATAGCCGGCATAGGCGTCCGCCTGGAGGATGCCGCTCCAGCCTCGTAAATGGGCAACGGGATGCTCACCCCGCCGGTCACGGGAATAGTGAAAGATCGCGGCTGGCGGCGCTGGCCCGCCGAAAGGTCGATCGTCTCGTACATAGGTCCAGATCCTGCCCGTGTCGGTCTTGGTCTTGGCCAACACCGGCACCGTCGTATCGTCGCCATGCAGTCGCTCGGCGGCCAGGACGTGGGCTTCGATCAGCAGATAGAGTGGCATCAGCGCAGCGGTGCAGGTGCCGACCTGGTCGGCCAGGGTCGAAAGGCTCAGTTCCACGCCCTCGCGGGCGTAGCGGTCACGCTGGCGGTTGAGCGGCTGATGCGCGCCGAACTTCTCGAACAGCAGCATCGCCAGGAAGCTGGGGCCAAATAGCCCGCGGGGCGTCACATGGAACGGCGCTGGCGGTTGGGTGATCTTCTCACAATCCCGGCAGGAGAACTTCTCCCGCACGGTCTGGATCACCTTCCACTGGCGCGGCACGACCTCAAGTGTCTCGGTGATATCCTCACCCAGCTTGCACAGCCGATCCGAGCCGCAGCAGGGGCAGGCATCGGGCGCAGCGATGACAACGCGCTCGCGTGGCAGATGTTCGGGCAAGGGCTTACGCGCGGGCCGCTTGCGCTCGAACGGCGCGACATTGGTCTTCGCTGCCGCCAACGCGGCCAACGCCTCGTCTTCGCTGGCAGCGGTCTCGCACTCCTCGAACGTCAGCTCCATCTGGTCGAGCAGATGGCGCGTGCGTTCGGATCGCTGACCAAAAAGGGTGCGGCGCATCTTCTCGTTTTGCAGTTGGAGAAGGGCGTTGCGGGCTTCCAGGTCCGCGTTGATCGCCTTTATGCGGGCGACTTCAGCGGCGACAGCCTGGGCTGCGGCAAGCTGCGCGCGAAGGCTCTGGATCTCTGCTTGCGCCGCGTCACCCATGCCCAAAGGCATAGCAGAAAAGCCCCGAAATCTCTAGCTTTTTAGCTCTCCGGCATCGATTATCCGGCCAGTGTCGGCCGCCAGGTTGCTTGCGGATTACGCCAGTCGATCGCCTCCAGCATGCAAGCCAACTGGGAGGCGGAGATGGCAATTACCCCATCTACAGCCGATGGCCAGATATACTTCCCCCGCTCCAGGCGTTTGGCATAGAGCGACATGCCAATGCCATCGTGCCACAGGATCTTGCACAGATCGCCCCGGCGCCCTCGGAAGACATAGAGATCACCGGCATGGGGGTCCCGCTTGAAGCTCTGCTGTATCTGCAGGGCCAAGGATCGCATACCCTTCCTCATATCGGTATGCCCGGTCGCGATCCATATCCTGACACCCGAGGGGACCGGGATCACCGCCGCAGCGACCGCAGGACGGCAGCAGCCAAATCCGGCGGCGTATCCGCCGCTATGCGGACCGTGATGCTGCCCAGCTCCACGACAACCGCTGGCCCCGTCGGCGGCGCTGGATCAGGCTTCACCGCAACGGCGGCAAAACCGTTCGCATCACCGAACATCTGTCGCCGCCAGCGATAGATCTGGCCCGGCCGTAGATCCGCCTCCCTCGCGATCTCCGCCACGTTCGCGCCGGGTTGCGACACCGCCATCACCAGCGCCCGCTTCTGGTCGTCAGACCATACCCGCCGCCGCTCAACGCCCGAAATTATCGTCACCTGACCCATCGCACCGTCTCTAGTACCGGTGCAAACACCAGTGCTTGCACCGGTGCCATCTCCAAATATCAGCCGATCACCGCAAGGCGGCCCTCACCGGAGGCGTAC
>NZ_JAHRGM010000061.1 GCF_019097845.1 Sphingobium sp. AS12
GGCAGATAACGGTAATGACCGGGCCGGAACGGCGGCGGCGTTGGAGCGACGAGGAACGACTGCAGATTTTGGCAGAAGCCTTTGCGCCTGGGGCCAGCGTTTTGGCTGTGGCACGGCGGCACGACATTTCCACGGCGCGGATTTACACATGGCGCAGCAAGCTGCGACAACCGCCCGCCCTGACCGAGTTCGCCGAGGCGGTGGTAGACGATGGCGCCCAGCAAGGCGGGCAACAGGCGGGGATGCCGGTGATCATCATCGATCTCGGCGCCAAGGGACGCGTGAACGTATCAGCTGCGGCATCACCTGCATTGGTGTCGGCGGCGCTGAAGGCCTTGCGATGATCCCAGCAGGAGCACGGGTGTGGATCGCAATGGGCCATACCGATATGCGTCGCGGCATGCAGAGCCTCGCGGCGATGGTGCAGCAGAGTTTTTCGCAAGACCCATTTGCCGGCGATCTTTGAGTCTTTCGCGGGCGTAACGGGTCGCTGGTGAAGATAATCTGGCACGACGGTCTCGGGATGTCGCTTTATTCGAAGCGGTTGGAACGGGGGAAGTTTATTTGGCCCTCCGCGAAGGACGGCGTAGTCTCGCTGACGAGCTCACAGCTGGCCTGTTTGCTCGACGGCGTGGACTGGCGGAACCCGCAATATAGCTGGCGCCCGCAGAGCGCGGGATAAGCGCGGCTTTTCTTCATCAAGGCCGCATTTTCCGCTTCAACCGGGTGGCTTTCTATGATTCCATCCTGGTTGTGGACGCCGCCGTTTCGCCCCTGCCTGACGACATCGAAGCGCTCAAGGCGCTGGTCCGGCTCAGCACGCAGCGCGCAGATGAAGCCGAACAGCGGGCCACGAGTGCCGAGGCTGAACTGGCCAATGCCCGTGCCCGGGAGAGCGCCACCGAGGCCTTGATCTCCCACTACAAGTTGCAGATCGCCAAGCTCAAGCGTGAACAGTATGGCCCCAGTGCCGAACGCACCCGCCGGCTGCTCGCGCAGATGGAGTTTGAGCTCGAAGATCTGGAGGCTGACGCCGCCGAAGATGATCTTGCCGCCGAGACCGCCGCCGCAAAGGCAACAAACGTCACGGCCTTTGAACGCAAGAGGCCGGTCAGGAAGCCGTTCCCCGACCACTTGCCCCGTGAACGCGTCGTCGTCCCGGCGCCTTGTTCTTGCCCGTCCTGCGGTGGCATGCGCCTCTCGAAGCTGGGCGAGGATGTGACCGAGACGCTGGAGGTGATCCCGCGCGCCTGGAAGATCATCCAGACCGTGCGCGAGAAGTTCTCCTGCCGTGACTGCGAGAAGATCACGCAGCCGCCCGCGCCATTCCATGTCGTGCCGCGTGGCTGGGCGGGTCCAAGCTTCCTCGCCATGCTGCTGTTCGAGAAGTATGGGCAGCACCAGCCTCTCAACCGCCAGGCCGAGCGTTTCACCCGTGAAGGCGTGCCGCTGAGCGTTTCCACGCTCGCTGACCAGGTCGGCGCGGCTTCCTTCGCCTTGATGCCGATCTTCCGGCTGATTGAGGCCCATGTCTTTGCCGCCGAACGCGTACATGGCGACGACACTACCGTGCCGGTCATGGCCAAGGGCAAGACCGATACCGGTCGATTATGGGATTATGTCCGGGACGACCGCCCGTTTGGCGGCGCCGATCCGCCAGCGGTCGTTTTCTATTATTCGCGCGACCGGCGCGGCGAACATCCCCAGGCGCATCTCGCGTCCTGGTCCGGGATTCTGCAGGCAGATGCTTATGCGGGCTATTTCGAGCTGTACGCTCCAGACCGCCAGCCTGGTCTCATCCTGGAGGCAGGATGCTTTGCCCATGCACGCAGGAAGTTCTTCGAACTCGCCGACGTCGAGGGCGCAGCGCGCAAGAAGAGCCGCGGCGAGCGAGCCAGTCCCATCTATCCGATTGCGCTGGAGGCGGTGCAGAAGCTGGACGCCCTGTTCGACGTTGAGCGCGGTATCAACGGCAAGACACCAGCGGAGCGGCTTGCCGCCCGTCAGGAGTTGAGCGCGCCGCTGATCGCCGAACTGCACGACTGGTTGAACGCCCAACTCGCCAAGCTGTCGCGTAACCATGATCTCGCCAAGGCCATCAACTATATGCTCCGGCGCTGGGACGCCTTCACCCGCTTCCTCATCGATGGGAGGGTATGCCTCACGAACAACGCAGCGGAACGGGCGCTGCGTTGTGTGCCACTCGGGCGGAAAGCATGGCTATTTTGCGGCTCCGATCGCGGCGGTCAGCGCGCCGCCATCATGTTTTCACTCATTCAGAGCTGTCGCCTCAACGACGTCGATCCCCAGGCTTGGCTCGCTGACGTCCTCGCCCGCATCGCCGGTCATCCGGCTAATCGGCTTGGCGATCTACTCCCATGGAATTGGAAACCAACAGCGTTGAAGCTGGAGCCGTGATCTCATAGCATCACGGCATGGAATTTGGCCCGCAACCCGAACTCATTGAATCCTCTCTTTGCCGGTCCATCGAACAGGCGGGCGTACGGCTGACCATCAACATCGTGCGGATCGCCACCGAACGCGGTTGGTCCCTCGAGGTCGTCAACGAGCACGGCACCTCGACGGTCTGGGACAATCTATTCCCCACCGACCGCGATGCCGATGCTGCATTCCGCGATGTGCTCGCTCAAGAAGGCGTCGAGG
>NZ_JAHRGM010000062.1 GCF_019097845.1 Sphingobium sp. AS12
TATAGCGCGACGATCTGGGTGAGAGGTCAGCGACTATCAGGATGAGAACAGATTGTCGCGGCGGGTTCATGGTGCCGGGTTAGATTGTCGCTGGCAAGGGCGATTCTTCGCTCTGATTGTCGCTGATCGACATTTTCTCGATGGATTTGATTGTCGCGTATTTTGGGGTCCTTCCAGCCCCTGTCTGTCGCTGGAGGGCGGCCCTGCGACGATAGCTCTCGACATTCATCTCGAAGATGGTGGCGTGATGAACGAGACGGTCGACGGCCGCGAGCGTCATGGCGGGATCCGGGAAGACCCGGTTCCATTCGCCGAAGGGCTGGTTGGCCGTGATGAGCATGGATCGGCGCTCATAGCGTGCGCTGATCAACTCGAAGAGCACGGAGGTTTCAGCCTGATCCTTGGCGACATAGGCGAGGTCGTCCAGGATGAGCAGGTGGTATTTGTCGAGCTTGGCGATGGCGGATTCGAGCGCCAGTTCGCGGCGCGCGAGCTGAAGCTTCTGGACCAGCTCGGACGTGCGGGTGAACAGCACGCGCCAACCATTCTGGACAAGTTGCAGGCCGATGGCTGCCGCCAAGTGGCTCTTTCCTCCGCCCGGCGGGCCGAACAGGATGAGATTGGCGCCCTTTTCCAGCCATCCGTCGCCCGAGGTCATGGCCGTGACCTGCGCCCGCGAGACCATCGGCACGGCGTCGAAGGCGAAGCTGTCGAGCGTTTTGCCCGGTGGTAATCGTGCGTCGCTCAGATGACGTTCGATCCTACGCCGGTCACGTTCGGCCATTTCATGCTCGGTAAGTGCAGCGAGCAGTCGGGTGGCAGGCCAGCCCTCCTTGTCGGCACGTTCGGTAAACTCGGGCCAGATCACCTTGATGGCAGGAAGCCTCAACTCGTTGAGGATGAAGCTCAGGCGCTGGGCATCGACGTTATGGGCCTTGGTCATGCGGCCTCTCCCAGCAGCAGGGCATCGTAGTCGGTCAGGGGGCCAAGCTCGACCACCACCTCGGGCAGCGCGGCCGGATCGGGCGAGAAGCGCGTTCGCAACGCGGCGATGTCAGGCAGCCGGCCTTCGTCAAGGTCCTGGGCGAGAAGATCGGCAAGCTCGGCCTCGCAGGCCCGTTCATGGGCCATAGACAGCAACTCGACCATCTTGCGGCAAGCGTCACGCTCGGACATGGCTTCGAGCAGCCGTTCGAACATGAGCCTGTACGCCTCGCGCGGGAACAACTGGTCGCGATAGGTCAGCTGCAGCAGGGCCATCGGCTTACGCCTGAGGCTATGGATCACGTGACGGTAATCCACCACATAGCCATGTTCGGTAGCGCTTTTCGGGCGACCGCGTGGCCGGGTCATGAGATAACTGCCGCCCAGGAACAGATCGAGCCGATCATCGTAGAGGCGCACACGCAGTCGATGCCCGATCAACCGTGACGGCACCGTGTAGAACACCTTGCGCAGAACGAAGGTGCTGGACGAGGTGACGGGAAGGATATGTTCCTCGTAGTCGCTGGTGCGACGATCAGGTAGCGGTTTGAGCGTTGCCCTTTCTGTGTCGATGCGGGCGGCACTGCGCCGGTTCTTTCGGGCAACGATCTCGTCGATGAACCTGCGATAGGCCGCGAGGTCCTCGAAGTCGGTCGATCCACGCATCGCCAGCGCATCCTCCACCGCCGCCTTGAGATGGCCGTGGGAGCTTTCGACGCTGCCATTCTCATGCGCGATGCCGCGGTTGTTGCGGGTCGGCGTCATGCCATAATGTTCGCACAAGGCGTCGTAGCGTGTGGTCAAGTCCGCACGGGCATCGGCATCAAGGTTGCGAAACGCGGCCGACAGACTGTCGCTGCGGTGTTCGCCCGGCGCGCCGCCCAGCATCCAAAGCGCGTTCTGCAGCCCCTCAGCCAATGCGACATAGCTCTCGCCGCCCAGGATGACATGGGCATGTTCGAAGCCTGACCACACCAGGCGGAAGTGGTAAAGCAGGTGATCGAGGGGCGCACCCGCGATCGTGACTTTGAGGCTCCTCATGTCGGTGAAGTCCGAAAGGCCCATTCGCCCCGGCTCATGAGTCTGGCGGAAGATCACTTCCTGTTCCGGGCCATGAACGGCCCGCCAGGCACGGATACGACGCTCCATCGTGCGGCGAACCCCAAAATCGAGATCGGGATGGCGACGGCGCATCTCCTCGAAGATCGCCACCGCCCGCAAGCCAGGTGCCGCCTTCAGCATTGGTACGATCTCGCTCTCGAAGATCGATTCCAACGGATCAGGTCGCCGTCGGCCGCGGGGCGCTTTACGGTGTGAAGGAAGCACCGGATCGCTCGCGATCCGGTAGCCCGTCGCGGTGCTGAACCCGGCCTTCGCCGCAGCCACCGGGACCGGGTTGGTCTGTCGCAATTTCATGAAAAGCCTCATTTGATGATCGTTGACTTGGCAACCCGGCACTCACGGCATCTCCCGCCAATCTGGATATGCCAATGAATATTGGGTCGGCCCCGACGATCTGCGGCTCCTCCATTAAAGGGCCATCGGTTGTTGGGGTCTCGGCTACGGGCTTCGGGCTACGCCCTCCGCCCTTCACCGACACCCCAACAACCGATTCTCATCTTGATTGTCGCTACGCTCGCATCCTGTCAGTCGCCGCGCA
>NZ_JAHRGM010000063.1 GCF_019097845.1 Sphingobium sp. AS12
GTAAGCGCCGACGGAAGGTGGCGTTGACGCGGCCCGTCAGGCTTTCCGGCGTGTCCGCGGTGCCCATTTTTTCGCGAGCGCTTCCAGCCTTGCCTCGATCAGGGGGATATCGGGCTGGGCGTTGGGATCATGATCGTCACCGAGGGTCTCCAGGGCCTCTTCATGATATTCATGCTGGGGGTCGCCAAGCGCTTCGAGCTTTTCGGCGTAACCCCATGGGCCGCCACAGTCCTCTGGCGGCCGCATGCCTACTGCATCGAGGATGAGCGGATATGTCAGGTGCGGGCTGGCCGGGCTGCTGCGCTCGATCTTGACGCTATGCTCCCAGGCATCGCCAAAATCATAGAGATATCGGAAGGTCTTGCGCCCCGTATCCGCCAGGACCTGGGCGAGAGTGGCCTTACGGGCGTCGAGCGGCCCGTCGAAGCCATATTCGGGATCAGGGATGCCGAAGCCGGTTTGCCCGAAGCTCATTTCCCACAGGTGAGAGTCCGTCCAGGAGAAGGCAGTCTGGAAGACGGTGTGCAGACGATCGAGCCGGATATTGAGCGGCACCTCCAGCGTTCGGCTGACGGCCGGTGTGACATCGTCCAGCGTAATCTTCATCCGCACGACAGTGCCGTTGCTCACGCAGCCTTCTCCAGATCGTTGGTCAGCCTTGATGCCTGCCAGTTCCACGGCAAGAAGTCATCGATCCGATTGATCGGGTGATCACCGATGCGCTCGATGACGTCAGTGAACCATGCCTCGGGCTCGACGCCGTTGAGCCGGCATGTGCCCGCCAGGGCGTAGAAGAGCGCGGCGGCTTCTCCCCCCTTCATGGAGCCGACGAACATCCAGTTCCGGCGCCCGAGCGCGACACCGCGCAGCGCGTTTTCCACCAGATTATTGCTGATCTCGAGCCGACCGTCATCGCAGTAACGGATCATGGCCTGCCAGCGGTTGAGCGGATAGCGACAGGCACGCGCCAGATTGCTGTCAGACGACAGGCCACGGTTCTGGGTTTCAAGCCAGACGCGCAAAGCCTCGAGCTTAGGCACCGCCTTGATCTGGCGGACACGTTTTCGCTCATCGGGTGGCGCACCTTTGATATCTCGCTCGATGGCGAAGAGTTCAGCGATCCGCACGACCGCCTCCGCCGCGATCGGCGACGGGCTCTTATCTAGGATATCGGTAAATTTCCGGCGCGCGTGGCTCCAGCATCCCACTTCGATGATATCCCTGGGGGCCTTGGTCTTGGGATCACGGTAAAGCGCATTATAACCCGCAAAACCGTCCGCCTGCAGATAGCCCTGATAATCGACCAGATGTTCTGCCGGATGCACCCCGCCACGATCTGCGCTGAAGCGGAAGGCCACGGCAGGCGGGCTCATATCGCCGCTCGAGCGATCATCACGCAGATATACCCAGAAGTGCCCGGTACGGCTGCCATCGCCATTGCTCAGCAACGTCACCGGCGTGTCGTCCCCGTGGATCTTGGCGGCTTCCCGGATATAGGCGAACAGCCGCTCGCCCAGCGGCGCCAGCAGCCATGCCAGTTTCCGCGCCCAGCGGCTCATCACGTCCCGATCGATGTGGAGTCCTACGCGGCGGAAGATCACCGACTGCCGATGCCAGGGCTGATGATCGACAAAGCGGCTGACGACGAGATGGGCCAGCAGGGCGCTGCCCGCCATCACCTTGGGCAGCGGCAGATCGACAGCGGGCGCCTGGCGGATCTGTTCGCAGGATCGGCACACCAACCTGGGCCGGACATGTCGGATGACCCGGAAGCGCGCCGGGACATAGTCGAGGATCTCAGTGACAGCCTCGTCGATCTGTACTGACGGCCCGTTACAACCGGCACTGCACGGGCTGGGCTGATGATCGACTGTATGACGCGGGAAGTGCGAAGGAAGCGGAACACGGCCGCCGGATTTGCGGGCCGATTTCACCACAAGCGGCGCCGCCACCTCATCGTTGGCGGGTTCTGGTGCTTCGACCTCCTCGAACATCAGCCGCAGCTGGGCGATATCCATTTTCTCGGAGCTGCGGCCGAACTGGACGCGCAGCAGCCGCGCGACGCGATGCTCGAGCTTCTCGATCCGCAAGGTCTGGGCTTTGACGGTGGCTTGCGCCGCCGTCAGTTCGGCCCGTTCCTGCTCCATGACATCGGCCATCTCCAGCAGCATTTTCTGCAGGAGGACCGGGTCAGTGGGAAGGCGATCAAGGGCGAACCGCATGCCGCAGATAATAGCGGAAGCCGACGGCAAATCCTACATAAAATGGCGGTTTTCCTGATCTTTTTCACTATGCGAGGCTCGGCGTGATGACCTCGTCGTGGACGATCGCCTGCTTCCAGTTCAGGCCTTCGAGCAACATCGCAAGCTGGGCTGCCGACAGCCGCAGCGCACCCTCATGGGCACGTGGCCAAACAAACTTTCCGCGCTCCAGACGCTTTGCATACAGGCATAGCCCTGAGCCGTCCCAGACCAAGGCCTTCAGCCTGTCGCCCCTCTTCCCGCGGAACAGGAACACCGCCCCCGAGAAGGGATCGAGCTGAAGAATATTGCGCACCTGCGCTGACAGCCCGTCAAACCCCTTGCGCATGTCGCACGGTGGC
>NZ_JAHRGM010000064.1 GCF_019097845.1 Sphingobium sp. AS12
GGGGATTGAACTAACCCGCTGACGCGGGAGCGAGGTGGGTATTGGCCGGAATGGCCTCCTGATGAGAAGGTTTGGTTGCTGGACCAACCCTCAACCAGGAGACCATCCCATGACAGATGCCACGACAGCGGTAAGTCCGCTGCGTCGTCGTATGATCGACGATATGAGCCTACGCAACCTATCGCCCGCCACGCAGCGATCGTACATCCATGCGGTCAAGCGGTTCAGTCGGTTTCACAAGCGATCACCCGATCAGCTTGGCCTCGAGGACGTTCGTGCTTTCCAAGTCTACCTCGTATCGCAGGGCGTTTCCTGGGGCGCTCTCAACCAGACGGTGTGTGCGCTTCGCTTCTTCTACGGCGTCACGCTCGATCGTGAGGAGATTCCGGAACGTATCGCCTACGCCCGTACGCCGCGCAAGCTGCCGGACATTCTGAGCGCTGACGAGGTCGTCCGGTTTCTCGAGGCGGTCCCCTCGCTTAAAGCCCGTGCCGCGTTAACGACAGCCTACGCCGCCGGGCTTCGAGCGTCCGAGACGATCGGCTTGAAGATCGCTGATATCGATAGCGACCGGATGCTGATCCAGGTCCGTCACGGCAAGGGTGGCAAGGATCGCGCAGTCATGCTTTCGCCTCAGCTTCTCGGGATACTGCGGACGTACTGGCGGCTTGCACGTCCAGAGATATGGCTGTTCCCTGGACGGGGCGACAAGCCGATCGACGTCCAGGTGCTCCATGCTGCCTGCCGATCCGCGACAAAGGCAGCAGGCCTCGTCAAGCGCGTCAGCGTCCATACTCTCAGGCACAGCTTCGCGACGCATCTGCTGGAAAGCGGCGTCGATATCCGGATTATCCAGGTGCTTTTGGGCCATAGCCACCTCTCGACGACGGCTCGCTATACCCATGTCGCGGCAACGACGATCTCGAAGACGCAAAGTCCGTTCGACCGACTGACGCTTGAGGTGGTGCCGCCCGCCTGATTAGTGGCAGTGCGTGCCGAACTGGAGGTGGCGGATATATTCCGGCGCCATGGTCAAGCTTATCGTCTCGCCCACGATGGCCATATTGGCCGCGTGGAACGCCGGGTCATGTCGGCTATCGAGCTCTGCCGAACGGCGGCACTTGGGGGACATCTTGAGGCGTGCGAAGACTGCAGTCATAGCCGCGCCGCGTATAATAGCTGTCGCAACCGACATTGCCCCAAGTGCCAGACCGCAACCCGCGAGCGGTGGCTAGCAGATCGCCAGGCCGATCTGTTGCCGGTGCCGTACTTCCACGTCGTGTTCACGGTGCCGTCGGAGGTGGCAGAGATCGCGTTCCACAACAAAGCTGTTGTCTATGCGATCCTGTTCGATGCGGTCGCGGCGACGCTGAAGACCATTGCTGCAGATTCACGGCACCTTGGTGGCGAGATCGGCTTCCTTGCCATTCTTCATACCTGGGGTCAGGCGCTCACCCATCATCCCCATATCCACTGTCTCGTTCCCGGCGGCGCACTGGTCGATGGCGAGCGCTGGCTCGCCTGTCGGCCTCGCTTCTTCCTGCCCGTCCACGTGCTCTCTCGCCTGTTTCGGCGGCTATTTCTCGAACGGCTTCGGACCGCTCACGTTGCAGGCAGGCTCCGCTTCTCGGGCACGCTCACCGGGCTCGAAGATGCCGACACGTTCGCAATGTTAGTCCGTCAGCTTGGTCGCAAGGACTGGATCGTCTTCTCCAAGCCCCCATTTGGGTCGCCCGAGCATGTCCTCGCCTATCTCGGCCGCTACACGCACCGCGTCGCCATTGCCAACAGTCGTTTGGTCCGCGCCGACAATACCGGCGTCTCTTTCCGCTGGCGTGATTATCGGCACGGCAACGCGTCAAAGGTGATGTCGCTTACTCCAGACGAGTTTATTCGGCGCTTTCTGATCCACAGCCTGCCCGACGGCTTTCACCGTATCCGACATTATGGGTTTCTCGCTAACGGTTGCCGCAAGGCCCGGCTCGCGATGATCCGTCGGCTCCTGCCACCGCCGCAAGCCACCAACGCCGAGCCGGCAGTTATCGCCGCGATCAAGAGTCGAGCACGTTTCGACCCGACCATCTGTCCCTGCTGCGGTGGTGCGCTACGCATTGTCGCTGCCCTGCCACGGGTCAGCTACCGGTACGCTCAACCCTGTCCGGATACATCATGAACCCTCAGCGCATCCTCAGGCAGGCATATCTTGCGCTGGTGTCGATACCGACCGGCGCGACAGACTACCTATGTCCCCGAGCCATGATGCCGCTGGAACCGGGACCATCTGCGTCGTTCAACGGCGCCAACACATATCTAACGGCATCCAATGTCGTCATGTTCACCACGATCGCCGTCCACAGCAGCACGGCCGCATCCGTCGCCAAGCCGCCCGCACGCTACTAATCCCATAGCTGTGGCCCGCGTCAGCGGGTTAGCTCAATCCGGCTTCAATGAGGTCGCGCACGGTGCCATGACGCCCGCGTTCCGCCGCGCGACCTCACAGAAACCTCCAGATTC
>NZ_JAHRGM010000065.1 GCF_019097845.1 Sphingobium sp. AS12
GATCAATGACGACCACGATATGAAGAGGGCCCCGATCGGGGCCCTCTTCATATCGTTAGGCCCGCTTCAACAGTGGCCTGCTTTTACTCCGCCCCGGTGGTCTGGAATCTGACCGCCGTTGACAACATTGTCCAGACGCGGATAGGCGGACGGGTGCGGACGATCACGATAGGCCCTGCCTCGGTCATCACACGGCATCAGGCGGTGATGGTCGCGCGCCAGGTCATCGCCCACGCCCGCGTCGGGCATGATCCGGCGACTGCGCGCCAGCGCATTCGCGGTGCTCCGCGAATGGACGATTTCATTGCGGAGTATTGGGAGAAGTGCGCGCCGACCTGGAAACCGTCGACCCAAGAGACGGCAGGCGGTTACCGCCGATGTCATATCGATGGGGCGTTCCCGGATGCTTATGTCGACAGCCTTAGTGAAGCCGAAGTCATCAAGTGGTTTGTCGCTCTGACCGACCGGTCCGGTCCCGGCGCGGCCAACCGTTGCCTTGAAATCCTGCGCGCTGCGTTCAACAAGGCCGAAAAGTGGGGTTATAGGGTCGAGAACACCAATCCGTGCCTCGCGGTGCGGCAGAACAAGCGCAACCATCGCACCCGCTTTCTATCCGACGATGAACTTGTCAGGGTTGGTGCAATGCTCGCCGAGGCGCGGAGTAGTGATGATCGGACCCTTCACGCCCGCGCCAGCGCCATCCTGCTGCTAATTCTAACGGGGTGCCGCGTTAGCGAGGTTCTCGGTCTTCATTGGACCGACCTCAAAGGGAAGCGCTTGTTGCTGCGGGATACGAAGACCGGACCCCGCACCGTGTGGCTTGGTGATGAAGCACGGGAGATACTCGTCTCAATCCCCCGCGCGGCGAAGCAACCCTGGATCTTTTGGAACTGGCGGTATGCAAGCCCGATCAAATCAGTTCAGGACCTGTGGGCGCAAGTCCGGGCTCAGGCAAAGCTGCGTGACGTACGGCTGCACGACCTTCGTCACACGTTCGCCAGCCATGCGGTGATGGGCAAGGAGAACCTGCCGATGATCGGCAAGCTGCTCGGCCATGCGCTGGTCGCATCGACTGCCCGCTACGCGCATTTCGACGATGACCACCTACTGGAAGCTACCGAGACGATTGGCGCGGCCATCGAGCGCGCGATGCTGACAGGCAGTTTGTGATACTTCCCCCTTCAGCGTACAATCGGGTCGAGAACAAGGCCGCTGTTGGTGCCAGTGAGCCGGTGGTGGAGTTGATAAGCTTCATTTTCAGTCAGCGAAGCTACGCAATCAGCTGCAAGCCGTGCCGGCTTATCATCGCTGTTATCTTCCCAAATGTACCGCAGCCGACTAGGAAAGAGCTTCAGATTATCGGCCTTGCCCTCTTTCAGGAAGATTTCAAACAGATCGCGAATAATGCGCTTTTGGCCGTATTGTTGAGCATGCAGCGCTGGCAGGCCAATCACATAGTGACGCGCGAAATATTTTAGGAGCCGGACCTCATCTGCGGCATCCGTTTCGATGATAACAGCTGGCCCTGACAGTGTGTCATTGAGCCGTGCCGCCCTTACGTAGTTGCCAATCAGGGTCGAACAAAAGTTCCGGACCTGGCGGCGCTGCTCGCGTGCACCGTCATAGACCTCTTGCGTCACTGCTGGGAACATCCGAAGCTTGCGCTTAATTCGCTCTAAAGCTTTGTCCATTCTGGCTCGCGCGTCAGCTGGCACGCTTGGGTCCTTTTCCCAGACCGTGACAGCCCCGCGAACGACGCGGTCTTTCAGATCTTCTGACACCACTTCATTCCATGGAATGATCCCAACCCTGTGAAAATCTTCCAAGTCGTGCACGGAATAGGCGATGTCGTCTGCCCAATCCATCAGTTCTGCCTCGGCGGTTTTGAAGCCGTCCCGGCAGCCTTCGCGCACCCACTCGAATTGTTTGCGCTCACAAGCGTACGCTGACCACTTGCTGGTCTTTTTGGCGTCGCTCTTGTCCCGCAGCCATGGATATTTCAGAGTTGCAGCTAGCGTCGCCCTAGTCAGGTCGAGTCCCGGGCTGTCTTTCCCATACCGCACTGCGAGTTTGGTCAAAATGCGGAAAGTCTGAGCGTTGCCTTCGTAACCGTCGGCATCTGCATCTTCAGCTTTCCCGCCGCAGATTGTGGGGTCGCATACGATGTTGTCGAGCTCAGATTCCGCCGCATGCCCAAATGGCGGGTGACCTAAGTCGTGGGCCAGGCAAGCCGCCTCGACCACTTCGGGATGCAGTCCATGAAGCGCCGCCGCATCGGCCTGCTTTCGCAACCGATGCTCGGCCAAGCGTCTTCCAATTTGCGCAACTTTGTATGTGTGTTGCTGCCTAGTGTGGAAAATATCTAAGGCCTGTGGACAATTAGGGGATTCCCTTTTCCGCGCAGATCGGATTCAAGACTGGCGAAGGGAGCGCCATCTTGGATCGACACGGATTAAGCGACGAGCAGTGGGAGCGGGTCCGTCCGTTT
>NZ_JAHRGM010000066.1 GCF_019097845.1 Sphingobium sp. AS12
AAACGGACGGACCCGCTCCCACTGCTCGTCGCTTAATCCGTGTCGATCCAAGATGGCGCTCCCTTCGCCAGTCTTGAATCCGATCTGCGCGGAAAAGGGAATCCCCTAATTGTCCACAGGCCTTAGTAAGGCATGGGCTTGCAAAGAGCCAATATCCCTCAATTTTTTAACATAAGCTCCGACTTCTCGCTTTCCTTGATCCGTCAGTGTCGCGGGGTCCAATTTATCGAACAGCTTCGCGTCTTCTGGCGGGCGGGCTCCAAGTAATTTCATCGTCTGATGCAGTGCCTCATCCGCTTCGTCGGATGGCAACTTCGGCAGATAAGCCAATTTCGAGGCTTTCGCCATTGTCTGAAAGTCGATCAGATTTAGCCAAGATGGACGCAAAACTAGGTCGCCGAACCGGCCTTTCGCCTTTTCTCGGAGCGCCTTTACGAGCTCGGTCCGAAAACACGGGCGCATGAAATCAACCGATCCCAAGTCGATATTTGCCGCAAGACAAGAAAGCGTGTGATTGTCCGGTCGTTCGCCCGTCAAAATGATATCAAGCATTTCGATAACTTCTGAAGCGACATCGGAAATTAGACGCGACGTGTTTTCATCCAACACAATCCGGGTCCGAGATGGGTCGGTACTAAAATCCGCATTAATACGAATTCCTAGTCCAGACTGCTCAGTTGTGGGGAGAAAAGCGTGGACTGCGGCCTGATCCCTCTGAAGCGGGACTCGAGCGCCAAAGGACTTGGAGAAAGCGAAGTCGATAGCCGAACGGCGAACGATTTCCCATTCTTGCGTTTCGGTCTGCGTCGAAATTTCAACGCATTGTACATTATCTCGGACGGCTCGACGACAGTGAAATCGCCGTTCTTGTCCCATAACACTCAAAGTAATTTCTTCGACATTTCTTATAAACAGTAGGCAATCATCATTAATTGAGTTTAGGTCGCTAATAGTGCGTGGGAGGTCAATACCTTGAAACACGAAGAAAGTGGTCATTCCTATTCTACGAAGGGATTCGAGCACCGCATTTAACGTGTTGCTAGGCCTGGTGTCGAAGAAGTGGGGTATCCTGATAAGAGGTACCTTTTCGCGAGGTAGGCCGATTTCCCGCGCTGTAAGGTCCTTATCGAAGACAAGGGAGATGTCACCACTTATGATCGCTACCCGATCCGCTAACGCGGCTACGGATTTGAATCCGATGCCACGGTAGCCGATGGTTTCTCCTTTTTTCTTGTTAGATGCACCGGAGCGACAAACACTTTTGAGATCATCTTCGCTGAATGAACGCCCGTCATTCGCACAGATGATCTGGCCGTCTAACAAATGGACGGAAAATTTCCGCGAGCCAGCGTCATCAGCATTCTGCAATAGTTCGATAAATGAACGATCAGAATAGGTTTCAGCAATATAACTTTCTAGCTGCGCAACGTCAGAAAGCAATTGAGGCGAGGCGAGAGCCTCTTTCAGTAAATTGTTTCGAACTCGTGCGATGATATCAGTACTCATATTTATTCTATCCATCTGGTAAGGCGACAAACGAACCATAATGCTTGAGAGCAAAAGAATGCTGTCGTTACACCCATAGGCACATTTTTGCCTGCTCGGTCATAAACGGCGGATTTCAATTGTCACCGTGCCGTCTCCTAATCATCAAAAATAGACGCAAGACCGCAGGCGAATTTTGGGCGATCGTTGCGTGGACTAGGTGCTATTGCGAAGCCAATCGAGTGGCGAGCCGAATTATTGCGCCTGCAGCACCGCCATCGCCCTTATGTCCGATCCTTCCGCCTGCCCGCGCCTACCACATAGGATGCTGGTAAGGCGGCCACTCGTGCGCTGGAGCCGGGCCCAGTTCATGATGCACGTCCCGGCGCTGGCAGGAATTGGATTATCGCCGCTCGTCAAGTAGATCCGCTCGACGGCAATCATCTGCACAAGGTCGGCACCGAAGCCCTGCTTCCCCTCGATGGTTCCCGCGAACCCGAGAATCCTGCCATCGTCGCCGCTCTTGTCTGTGAATTGGATAAGCACGGTTCCGCGCTCCGTGCGAGCGATGACCGCACTGTCGCAAGCGAACCGACTAGGTTCGCCATTATCGATCGTGACACCGGACTTTGGATCACAGGTGCCATTTATCACAATGGGCTCTTCGGAAGCCTGAGCATGCACTGATGCGCGGCGACTGACAGGATGCGAGCGTAGCGACAATCAAGATGAGAATCGGTTGTTGGGGTGTCGGTGAAGGGCGGAGGGCGTAGCCCGAAGCCCGTAGCCGAGACCCCAACAACCGATGGCCCTT
>NZ_JAHRGM010000067.1 GCF_019097845.1 Sphingobium sp. AS12
AGAAACGGACGGACCCGCTCCCACTGCTCGTCGCTTAATCCGTGTCGATCCAAGATGGCGCTCCCTTCGCCAGTCTTGAATCCGATCTGCGCGGAAAAGGGAATCCCCTAATTGTCCACAGGCCTTAGTCGGCACCAGATTGCGCCCAGTAGCGGTGCTACATTGGCCCGAATGGGTTGCGATGCCCGAACTCGCATCCTTGCGCGACTGAACCGGCCTGAACCCAGAAGTCGGATATCCCTGTCGCCGTAAAGCCGAAGCGCCGACCGAGGGATAGAGAAACACCCAGAAAATAGCGGCGCGGTCCATTATCGCGGCCCTGACTGCCTTCATGCGTTCACCCGCGCCGGAGCATTTCGCCCCGGCGCGGGTAGGCGTATGGTCAGAATTTGTAACCCAAGGTCATGCCATAGGTGCGCGGCGGAAGATAAGTGACGCCGATGATGCGGCCGGTGGAGATCGCAAAGGTGCTGCTCTCGCGCAGCGTGTTGTTGATATTCTTGATCCACAACGACGCCGTCACCGTGTCCGTCCGGTCGATCCAGCGTAGCGATGCGTCGAACATCGTATAGGCCCGCGTGCCTTCCACCAGTCGCTTGAACTCGGTGAAATAGACATTGCTCTTGCCCGACATGTCCCCGCTCAGCGTCAGCGTGCCGGTCTCGGTCAGGACCGGCAGGTCCACCTCTATCCCCGCGCTATAGGCCCATGTCGGCGAATTGCGCGTCGGGTTGCCCGCCAGCTGGATGTTGCACGGCGCGTTGGCGTTGAGCGCACCGGCCCCGCATGGCGCGCCAAAGGCGGTCGGATCGGGATTGGTGACGGGGTTGTAGGCGGGCTGCCCCGCCTGCGCGACGTTGACGGGGTTCAATGGATCGACGGTGATGAAGTCGTCATATTTGCTGTCGGTGTAGGACAGGGAGCCACGCAGGCGCACGCCATCGACCGGACGGGCCATCAGGTCCGCCTCGACACCGGTGGCCGACGTCTTGGCCGCATTTTCAAAGATGGTGGTAAAGCCCGCGGGGCCGCCGCCGATCGTCTTGTTGATCTGCAAATCGTCCAGCTTGTAATGATAGGCCGCCAGATTGATCTGCAATCTCCGGTCGAGCAGTTCCGCCTTGATGCCCAGTTCGTGGTTCTTCATCTTTTCCGGCCGCACGATCGTGGTGCTGCCCGCCGCATTTTCGCCCGACCCGGCCTTGAAGCCTTCGGAATAGGTATAATAGAGCAGCAGGTCGCGGTTGGGCTGCCATTGCAGGCCGATTTCCGGCGTGAAATCCTTGAACGTCTTTTCGCGGTAAGTGCCTGCGACCGTCGTCTTGCGCACCTGCGCCACAGCGGGATTGCCGTTGGCGGTCAGGATGATCGACGGGTTGGCGCTGTCCACCTTCTCATGGCTGTAGCGGCCACCCAGTTTCAGCGACACGCCATTGAGGCCAAACGCCTCGCCCATGTCGAAATTCAGCTGCCCGAACGCGGCATAGGCGCGGGTGCCCAAGCTGGATTTCAGGCAGACGCGGTTGGGCGATGTCCCGGCGGGGAAGTTGCACATCGCCAGCGCTTCGGCCAGCGTCACGGAACCCACAGGCGCTGCGACATTGTCGACGAAGGTTGGCCGCGTCGCCAGCACGGTGATGTTGGACGCCAGGTCGTTGGTCGAACTCAGGCCCACCTGATCGCGTGGCCGCTGCCGCTCGTGGAAATAATAAAGGCCGACAACGCCCTTCACGATGGCGCTGTCATATTTGAATTGCAGCTCGTTGCTGAACTGCTGCGCATCGATGGTGCGGGTCTGGATCGACGTCGAATTGGGCAGGGTGGCGACCAGCGCCGACCCGTCGAGATCCTGAATGAGTTGCGTCTTGAAATCGCGATAATTGGTGATGTTGCCGATGCTGAATGCGTCGCTCAGCTCGATATTGAGCGTGCCGGTGACCGAATAGCTTGTGGTGTCGACCGAGGGCGGCTCGTCGCTGCCCAGATCGCGCGGGTTCGTGGCAAAGCCGCCGGTGCCGGTCGGGGCCAGCCGGGGGACGCCGGGGAAGGCCGGACCGCGATAATGGACCGCGCCGCTATTGTCATTCTGGCGGAAATATTCGCCCGACAGCAGGAAATCCACCTTGTCCGACGCGATCAGATGGACCTGCCCGCGCACCATGTAACGGAACAGGTCATCGACATCGCTGCCGCCCTTGAACGGATTGCCGCCATAACCATCGCGCGCCTCGACCTTGCCCGCCAGGCGAAAGCGGATGGCATCGACGATCGGGCCACCGACCGCGGCTTCGGCGGTCATGGCATTATAATTGCCATAGCCGATGCGGGCATAGCCGGCAAAATCCGCGGTCGGCTTGGCTGTGATCAGGTTGATCGAACCGCCAACAGCGTTGCGGCCATAGAGGCTGCCCTGCGGCCCGCGCAGCACTTCGACCCGTTCCAGATCGAACAGGGACGTCAGTTGCGCTTCGGCACGGGCGACATAGGCGCCATCGACATGCAGCGCGACGCCAGTGCTTGACCCGGTCGTCGAAGTATTGGCACCCACGCCGCGAATGAACACCTTGGCCTGGTTGAAATCATTGCCGAAGGTGACCGATGGCACCAGCTGCTGGATGTCCTGCAAATTGCTGACCCCGGCATTGGCCAGTTGATCCCCGCTGACCGCGGATACCGCGACGCTGACGTCCTGCAAGGACTGGCTGCGCTTCTGCGCGGTCACGATGATGTCCATGCCGTCGGTCTGCGCCTGAACAAGGGGGCTCAGCCCGATGCTGGAAACCGATGCGAACAAGGCGCACATGGCGCGCGCATTGATGGATGCTTTCAAAGCGTCTCTCCCTGGAACCGGACATCGTGAAATTGTGTCCTGGGAATACAATTAGCATGGCGCTTGAGTGCGCACAATCGGCCCCATCACCTGTCTTTAGGATCATGTGGCTAATTGGCCACTATCGCCTCCAGCGCCGTCAGGATCGGTGGCATCGCCTGGCTCAATCCTTGCGCCCGCGGGCTGAACAACAGGCCGATCGTACGCCGCGCGCCAAAGTCCTTGAGCGCCGCGCGCGCCATGCCCGGCCAGCCATAGCCCATCGGCATCACCGTCACGCCCAGTCCGGCCGCGACCATCTGCATCACCCGCTCGTCATTGGTCGCGCGAAAGGCGAAATGCGGGCGCACGCCGCGATCGACAAAATAGCGGCTGGTCGCCGACAGCGCCTCGCAATGACGCCGCACGATCATCACCTCGCCCGCCAGTTCCTCCGCCGCGATCATGGCCCGTCCGGCCAGTGCATGGCTGGCGGGCAGCGCCAGCCCATAGCCTTCTTCCGCGATCGGTCGCGCCGCATAGCGATCCGCCCCGTCGCGCACCAGGGTCAGCGCCACGTCGATCCGTTCCGCGTCCAGCCGCGCCAGCAACTCGCGCTCGGTCCCCGGCACCAGTTCCAGCGCCTGCGCATCGCCCGGTGCGCAGCCCGCCACCGCCTGCGCCACCAGCGCGCCGGGGATGCTGGTCAGCAGGCCGATGCGCAGCGGTGCGCCCTGCGCCGATCGCGCGCCTGCCTGCTCGGCCAGGTTGAATTCCCTCTCGATCCGTCGCGCATGGCCCAGCAGCCGCGCCCCCGCTCCGGTCAGCTCGACCCGCTGGTTGCTGCGCAGGAACAGCGGCGCGCCGACCGTCTGCTCCAGCTTGGCGATACCGACCGACAGGGTCGGCTGCGACACATGGCAATGCGCCGCCGCGCGGGAGAAATTGCCTTGGTCGACCACGGCCAGGAAATAGCGGAGCAGATAGCGTTCGATCATAGATGGAAACTATACACTATGCCGCGCCCTTTCAATTTTTCTCTTGGGCTGCCAGCCGCTAGGATGGGGACAATGGAGAGATGCCAATGACCGATTTCGATTTTGCCCTGGGCGAGACTGCGGACATGATCCGCGACACCACCCGCCGTTTTGCCGATGACCGCATCGCCCCGCTGGCCGGGCGGATCGACGCGGAGGATTGGTTCCCCCGCACGCTCTGGCCCGAAATGGGCGAACTGGGCCTGCACGGCATCACCGTCGATGAGGCGGACGGTGGCCTGGGCCTTGGCTATCTGGAGCATGTGGTCGCGCAGGAGGAAGTCGCCCGCGCCTCCGCCTCCATAGGTTTGAGCTATGGCGCCCACTCCAACCTCTGCGTCAACCAGATCCGCCGCTGGGGCAATGCCGAGCAAAAGGCGCGCTACCTCCCCAAACTCATTTCCGGTGAGCATGTCGGCAGCCTCGCCATGTCGGAAACAGGCGCGGGGTCGGACGTCATGGCGATGAAGCTGCGCGCCGACAAAAAGGGCGATCACTATATCCTGAACGGCACCAAATTCTGGATCACCAATGCGTCGGAAGCCGACACTTTGGTCGTCTATGCCCGCACCGCGGACGGATCGAAGGGGATCACCACCTTCCTCATCGAAAAATCCATGCCGGGCTTTTCGATCGGGCAAAAGATCGACAAGGTCGGGATGCGCGGATCGCCGACCGCCGAACTGGTGTTCGACGATTGCGCAGTGCCGGAAGAAAATATCATGGGTCCGCTCAATGGCGGCGCTGGCGTGCTGATGTCGGGCCTGGACTATGAACGCACCGTGCTGGCGGGCATCCAGCTTGGCATCATGCAGGCCTGCCTCGACGTTGTCCTGCCCTATGTCCGCGAGCGTCAGCAGTTCGGCAAGCCGATCGGCGCGTTCCAGCTGATGCAGGCCAAGATCGCCGACATGTATGTCGCCCTCAACAGCGCGCGCGCCTATGTCTATGCCGTCGCCAGGGCGTGCGACGCGGGCCGCACCACCCGCTACGACGCGGCGGGCGCGATCCTGCTGGCCAGCGAAAACGCGGTGAAGGTCGCGCTCGAAGCGGTGCAGGCACTGGGCGGCGCGGGCTATACGAAGGATTGGCCGGTCGAACGCTTCATGCGCGATGCCAAGCTGCTCGACATTGGCGCAGGCACCAACGAAATCCGCCGCATGTTGATTGGCCGCGAACTGTTGAACGCGTGAATCACGGCTTGCCCACGAACAGGAACGCGACCCCCGCCATGATGCAGGCGAAGGCGGCGAAATGGCGCCAGTGCAGCGGTTCGCCCAGCACTACGACCATGAACCCGCCGAAGATCACCAGGGCGATGGCTTCCTGTGCGACTTTGAGTTGCCCCGCCGACCAGCCATGGGCAAAGCCGATGCGGTTGGCAGGGACGGCAAAGCAATATTCGACCAGCGCGATGCCCCAGCTGATCAGGATGACCAGCACAAGCGGCTTGGTCATCCCGCCTTTCAAATGCCAGTACCAGGCGACGGTCATGAAGAGGTTTGAAATGACAAGGAGAGCGATGGTGGGCATGAACAGCCTCGAACAGGGCAGGGGGCTACCCTGTGGCACCACCGGGCGCGGGAGCGCAAGGGCATGAGCGCGCCAATCCTCGACACCAAATTGTTCCCCGATAGCGACGCCTTCCGCAGCAATGCCGCGCACAATCGCGCACTGGCCGACGAATTGCGCGCCAAAGTCGCCGCCGCAGCGGCAGGCGGCTCCGCCAGCGCCCGCGACAAGCATACCGCACGCGGCAAGCTCCTCCCCCGCGACCGCGTCGAGCGGCTGCTCGATCCCGGCTCGCCCTTCCTGGAAATCGGGCAGCTTGCCGCCAATGGCCTCTATGGCGATGAAGTCCCCGGCGCGGGCCTGATCGCCGGGATAGGCCGGGTCGCGGGTCGTCAGGTCATGATCGGCTGCAATGATGCGACGGTAAAGGGCGGCACCTACTACCCCGTCACCGTGAAAAAGCATCTGCGCGCGCAGGAAATCGCACTCGAAAACCGGCTGCCCTGCATCTATCTGGTCGACTCAGGCGGCGCGAACCTGCCCAACCAGGCGGAGGTATTTCCCGACCGCGACCATTTCGGCCGCATCTTCTATAATCAGGCGAATCTGTCCGCGCAGGGCATTCCCCAGATCGCCTGCGTCATGGGCAGCTGCACCGCGGGCGGCGCTTACGTCCCCGCCATGTCCGACGAAACCGTCATCGTCCGCAATCAGGGGACGATCTTCCTCGCTGGCCCCCCGCTGGTGCAGGCCGCGACCGGCGAAGTCATCACGGCGGAGGATCTGGGCGGCGGCGACCTGCATGGCCGCAAGTCGGGCGTGGTCGATCATGTCGCCGACAGCGACGATCATGCGCTCACGATCGTGCGCGACATCGTCTCGACCCTGCAACCCGACCGCAAGCCGGACCTCTCCTCACGCGAACCCCGCCCGCCCAAATATGATGCGAGCGATCTCTACGGCATCATCCCCGACGATGTCCGCGCGCCCTATGACGTGCGCGAGATCATCGCCCGCATCGTTGACGCCTCCGAATTTCACGAATTTAAAGCTCTCTACGGCACCACGCTCGTCTGCGGCTTTGCCCATATCTGGGGGATGCCGGTCGCCATCCTCGCCAATAACGGCGTCCTGTTCAGCGAAAGCGCGCAAAAGGGCGCGCATTTCATCGAACTCGCCTGCCAGCGACGCATCCCCTTGCTCTTCCTCCAGAATATCTCCGGCTTCATGGTCGGCGGCAAATATGAGGCGGAGGGAATCGCCAAACATGGCGCCAAACTCGTCACCGCCGTCGCCACCGCGCAGGTGCCAAAGATCACCGTCCTGATCGGTGGCAGTTTTGGCGCAGGCAATTACGGCATGTGCGGCAGAGCCTACCAGCCCCGCTTCCTCTTCACCTGGCCCAATGCCCGCATCAGCGTGATGGGCGGCGAACAGGCCGCATCCGTCCTCGCCACCGTCCACCGCGACGCGGCTAAATGGACGCCGGAAGAAGCCGAAGCCTTCAAAGCCCCCGTCCGCCAAAAGTACGAAGAAGAAGGCAACCCCTATTACGCCACCGCCCGCCTGTGGGACGACGGCGTCATCGACCCGGCGCAAACGCGGGATGTGCTTGGGTTGGCCTTTGCGGCGACGCTCAACGCCCCGGTCGGTGACAGGGCGCAATTCGGGGTGTTCCGGATGTGATGGCGCGCGCAGACGACAACGCCATACCTCCCCGGAACGGGGAGGGGGACCGCCCGAAGGGTGGTGGAGGGGTCTTCAACACCACCTCCGCGACGATCAGGATGGCAAGGCGCGAACGACGTTCCGGCAATCTTCCCGAAGTGATACTGTGGCACGCGTTGCGTCAGCGCCCCGGCGGCTTCAAGTTCCGCCGCCAACACCCGATAGGCCCATATAGTCTGGATTTCGCCTGCCTGTCCGCGAGGCTTGCCATCGAAATCGACGGCGAAGTTCATAATCGCGGCGATCAACCGAAAAACGATGCCGTCCGCGATGCCCATATGCGCGAGCGCGGGTTCGACACAATCCGCATTCCCGCCAGAGAAGTCCTGCAATCGGTCGACACTGTCGTCATCTCCATTGTCTCCGCGTGCCGTGAGCGCCAACCCCTCCACCAGCCTTCGGCTGGTCCCCCTCCCCGTTCCGGGGAGGTAGAAGGACGCCTGCCATGATCCAATCCCTCCTCATCGCCAATCGCGGCGAAATCGCCTGCCGTATCATCCGCACCGCGCGCGCGATGGGCATCCGCACCGTCGCCGTTTACTCCGACGCCGACGCACAAGCCCTCCACGTCCGCTCCGCTGACGAAGCCGTCCATATCGGCCCGTCGCCGGTGCGTGAATCCTATCTGCTGGGCGACCGCATCATCGCCGCCGCCCAGCAGACCGGCGCGCAGGCGATCCACCCCGGCTACGGCTTCCTCAGCGAAAACGCCGAGTTCGCCCAATCGGTCATCGACGCAGGCCTCATCTGGGTCGGTCCCAATCCGTCCTCCATCACCGCCATGGGCCTCAAAGACGCCGCCAAGCAGCTGATGCAGGACGCCGGCGTCCCCACCACGCCCGGCTATCTCGGCGCGGACCAGTCGCCCGCCTTTCTCGCAGCGCAGGCTGACGCGATCGGCTACCCGGTCCTGATCAAGGCGGTCGCGGGCGGCGGCGGCAAGGGAATGCGCAAGGTCGATGCCCCCGCAGACTTTGCCGACGCGCTCGCCTCCTGCCAGCGCGAGGCTGCATCCAGCTTCGGCAACGATCATGTCCTGCTCGAAAAATGGGTCACCAACCCGCGCCATATCGAGGTGCAGGTCTTTGGCGACACACACGGCAATGTCGTCCACCTGTTCGAGCGCGACTGTTCGCTTCAGCGCCGCCACCAGAAGGTGATCGAGGAAGCGCCCGCACCCGGCATGGACGCCGCCACCCGCGAAGCCATCTGCCAGGCTGCCGTCCGCGCCGCAAAGGCGGTGGACTATGTCGGCGCAGGCACGATCGAGTTCATTGCCGACGGTTCGGAAGGCCTGCGTGCCGACCGCATCTGGTTCATGGAAATGAACACCCGGCTTCAGGTCGAACATCCCGTGACCGAGGAAATCACCAGCGTGGATCTGGTCGAATGGCAACTGCGCGTCGCATCGGGCGAACCGCTGCCGCTGGCGCAGGATCAGCTCAGCATCAACGGCCACGCCATGGAAGCCCGGCTTTATGCGGAAGATCCGATCAAGGGTTTCCTGCCCTCCATCGGTCGCCTCGACACGTTCGACCTTGGCGAAGGCTGTCGTATCGACACCGGCGTGGGGCAGGGGGCGGAGATTTCACCCTTCTACGACCCGATGATCGCCAAGATGATCGCGCATGGTCAGACCCGCGATGAGGCCCGCGAAACCCTCGCCGCTGCGCTCGACGATACCGCCATCTGGCCGCTCAAGACCAATGCCGGTTTCCTCGTCAAGGCGCTGGAGCATCCCGATTTCGTCGCTGCCCGGCTCGACACCGGGCTGATCGGGCGCGAAGGCGATGCGCTGATGCCGCCCCATCATCCCGATGCCGAAGCGCTGGCCGACGCGGCGGCTGCGCTGACGCCGGGCGGGGTGCTGGCGGGCTTCCGTCTCAACGCGCCGGTGCGGGCGGAGGCGCCTTTCCTGCTCGACGGAGAGACCGTCACCATCGCTTTCGACCCGCGCGGTGGGGAGGCTGATCCCAACCATGAGGATGCGCTGATTGCACAGGCGGGTCAGGTCTGGCGGCTGGCCCCATGGCGCGCCAACGGCGGTGCAGGCGGCGCAGCCTCCGACGGCGCAATCCTCTCCCCCATGCCCGGCCGCATCATCACCGTGTCGGTCGCGGCGGGTGATGCAGTGGTCAAGGGTCAGAAGCTGCTGACGCTGGAAGCCATGAAGATGGAACACAGCCTCATCGCCCCCTTCGACGGCACAGTGGCCGAACTCAACGCCAGCGAAGGCGGACAGGTGAGCGAAGGCGTGCTGCTGGCGAAGATCGACAAGGCGGAGGGGTAAGGCGGAAAGACTCTACAACCGTTCGTCCTGAGTAGCCGCTGAGCGAAGTCGAAGCGGCGTATCGAAGGATCGCGCCATATGCTTCGATACGGGATTTCGACTTCGCTCAATCCCTACTCAGCACGAACGGATATGATTGATCGCATCCATACCATCACCCGCCTGTCCTACCGAACTTCCATCTGCTATAACCAACTGTAATCGCTAAACTTTCTATTAAATCCCATCGCTCATATGGGCGAAGATCGAACAGTTAGACCCAAGGGGGGGCAAAATGGCCGGCCGTTATTTCGACCAGTGGACCATCGGCGACAATATCGCCCACGACATCCGCCGCACCGTGACGGAGACGGATAATCTCCTCTTCACGACGATGACCCATAATCCTCAGCCGCTCCATCTCGACGCGGAAGCGGCCAAAGCCTCGGAATTTGGCCAGATTCTCGTCAACGGCACCTTCACCTTCGCGCTGATGATCGGCCTGTCGGTTGGCGACACGACGCTCGGCACGCTGGTCGCGAACCTGGGCTATGACAAGCTCGTCATGCCAAAGCCGGTATTCATCGGCGACACCATGCGATGCGAATCCGAAGTCACGGACCTGAAGGAAAGCCGGTCCCGCCCGGACGCGGGAATCGTCACTTTCACCCATCGCCTGATCAACCAGCGTGACGAAATCACCTGCCAATGCCTGCGCATGGCGCTGCTGAAGAAGGCGACGGCCTGAGCGATGATCGGGCGGCCCATGGCCAATATTTTGCGCAAAAGACCGTTGCCAGCCCGATTTCCCTCGCCTATAGCCGCGCACATCGGGGCCTTAGCTCAGCTGGGAGAGCGCGTCGTTCGCAATGACGAGGTCAGCGGTTCGATCCCGCTAGGCTCCACCATATTTCCAGAAAGGCCGGATTTCGCGCAGCAGCGAAGTCCGGCTTTTCCCGTTGGTCCCCGGCTCCAGTCCGGCGGCAATGGCCCTTCACCCGCTCGGCTTGCCGTTCTAGACCGGCAGCAATAGGGGGATCAGTCCATGTCCAATGCGCCTTTCGCCATCACCGCCCATGACGTCGCCGACGCCGCCCGCATCATTGCGCCCGCCGCCATCGTCACGCCCTTGCTGGAAAATGCGGCACTGAACGCTTTGGTCGGCCGCCGGGTTTTCCTGAAGTTTGAGGGCGCGCAACATACCGGATCATTCAAATTCCGCGGCGCCTATAACCGCCTCGCCCGGCTGAACGCAGCTGAGCGCGCGGCGGGCGTCGTCGCCTGGTCATCGGGCAATCATGCCCAGGGCGTGGCCGCCGCCGCCCGCTTGCTCGGCATCCCGGCCACTATCGTGATGCCCGCTGACGCGCCCGCGATCAAGTTGGCCAACACCCGCGCGCTGGGTGCAGATGTCGTAACCTATGACCGCCATCGCGACAGCCGCGAAGCAATCGCGGCCGAATTGGCAGGCGATCGCGGCGCGACCATCGTGCCGTCTTTCGACGATCCTTTCATCATCGCAGGGCAGGGGACGGCGGGACTGGAAATCATGGCGCAGGCGCAAGCGGCGGGCGCTTCCGTCGGGCAGATACTCGTCTGCTGTGGCGGCGGCGGCCTGACGGCCGGAATCGCAACGGCGGTAAAGGCCCAGTCACCCGACACCGCCATCTACAGCGTCGAACCACGCGACTTTGACGACACCGCCCGGTCGCTGGTCAGCGGCGCGCGCGAACAGGTCGTCCCCGGCGCAAGATCGATCTGCGACGCCTTGCTGTCGCCCAGCCCCGGCGAACTGACCCTGCCGATCATGCAGGCGCTGGTGACCGATGGCCTGACCGTCAGCGACGATCAGGTGTGCGACGCGATGCGCTTTGCCTTCTCGACGCTCAAGCTGGTGGTCGAGCCGGGCGGCGCAGTCGCGCTGGCGGCCATCCTGGCGGGGCTTGCCCCATCGTGTGAGGGTGCAAGCGTCATCGTCATGTCGGGCAGCAATGTCGATCCGGCGATGTTTGCGCAGATCATCGCCCAATGATCGACCCGCGCGCCATCCGCACCTTCCTGGCCGTTGTGCGCAGCAATTCAATCAGCGGCGGCGCGCGCCTGCTTAACATATCGCAGCCGTCCGTATCCAACGCCATCGCCCAGTTGGAGCAGACGCTGGGCGTGTCCCTGTTGGAACGCTCGCGCAGCGGCATCATGCTGACGCCGGAAGGGGAAGCACTGCTGCGGCGGGCGGAATCGATCGACAGCCTGCTGCGCGATGCGGAGGCGGAGGTGAAGCTGGCGAGTGCGGGCGTCGCCGGGCCGCTGCGCGTGGGTGGCACGCCCGGCGCGCTGGTCAGCCTGCTGCCCGATGCAGTCCGGCGGCTGGAGGAGCAATTCGGCCAGTTCGCGCTCCATGTGGTGGAGCGGCCCGACCATGATCTCGCGGCCATGCTGCACCGGGGCGAGATTGAACTGGCCTTCGTCACCACCGGCATAGAAGAACCGCCGGAGGGGATAGAGGAACGCACCTTCTCGCGCGATCCTTTCGCCCTGATCGTCGGGCGGCAGAATGATCATCTGCCCGCGCGGGTTTCCCTGCGCGACATGAGGGCGATGCGCTGGGTGCTGCCCGAAGCGCGCGGCGCGTTTCGCCGACAGATCGACGCGCTGTTCATGGCCGCCAACGTGCCAGCGCCGCAGGACATCATCCGCTGCGATTCCCTGTTGACGACCAAGGCGCTGGTGCGGGGCAGCCGCCGCGTGACGATATTGCCGATGCAGGTCGCGTCGGCGGAACTGACGATCGGGGTGCTGCGCGCAATTCCGATAGAGGAAGCGCAATTTCCCCGCGCGATCGGTGTCCGGCAGGTGGCCGGGCGACGGCTCTCGCGGCTGGGCACGGCGCTGCTCGATGTGCTTATCCATAGCTCCACGCTATGACATTGCCAAAAATCATTATTTTTGTTGTGGATCAAATTGCGGCATAAGGCGCTTCAACATAGAGGCTTCGGGAGAGCGCGCCGTGCGGCAACTGATCCGCAACATCAGCATATTCGACGGCACCGGCAGCGCGCCTGCGCCCGGCGCGGTTCTGATCGACGGCGACCGCATCGCGGCTGTGCTGCGCGAGGATGCTGACATTGTCCAGCTCACTGTCGATAAGGTGATCGACGGGCAGGGCGGTACGCTGATGCCCGGCATGGTCGATTCCCACACCCATCTGACCTGGGGCAGCTCGGTCGAGAAGATTTACCACCAGTTCATCCTGCCCGCCGACGAACTCAAAGTCGCGGCATGGCGCAATGCCCGCGTGCTGCTCGACCATGGTTTTACCAGCGCCTATTCGGCCGGTGCGCTGGGCGATCATATCGAACCCGAACTGGCCCGCGCCATTGCAGCGGGCGAAACCCCCGGCCCGCGCCTCGTCCCCTCGACGCTCGAACGCAGCCCGGAAGGCGAAGAGGGCGTCGAAACCGGGGACGTGTTCAACGGTCGTGGGGCGCAATCCATGCGCGATTTCGTCGCCTATTGCGCGGACCAGGGCGTCCAGTCGCTCAAGCTGGTGATTTCGGGCGAAGATGCGTTGAAGCCCGGTTCGTCGGGCGACATCCTCTACACCGACGAGGAAATGCATGCGGCGGGCGACGCGGCCAAGCAAGCGGGTCTGTGGATAGCTACCCACGCTTACTCGCCCCGCGCCATCCAGCTGGCCCTCGAAGCCGGCGCGCGCATTCTCTACCATTGCTCCTTCGCTGATGAAGCGGCGATCGACGCGATGGTCGCGCACAAGGACCAGATTTTCTACGCCCCCGGTCCCGGCGTATCGGTCGCCGCGCTGGAAGCGACCCCACCGCCCCATGTCAATATGGCGTCGATGAAGGCCAGCGCCGCCGAACGGCTGGAACTGGAAGCGGTGCTGGTGCCAGAACTTAAGCGCCGCGGCGTGCGCGTGCTGATCGGCGGCGACTATGGCTTTCCGTTCAACCCCAATGGCCGCAACGCCCGCGACCTCGAACATTTCGTAACCCGCTTCGGCTTTACGCCTGCTGAGGCACTGAGCGCTGCGACGATGCTGGGCGGGGAGCTGATGGGGCTGGATGTGGGCCAGGTGAAGGCCGGCTACCTCGCCGACCTTTTGCTGGTCGATGGTGATCCGACGCAGGACGTCACCATCCTCCAGGACGCCAGCCGCCTCAAGATGATCATGCAGGGCGGCAAACTGCACAAAGCCCCCGTCACCGAGCCGGTAACGGCCTGATAACGCCACAAGAAAGACGATCATGTTCGATGTTGCGATTATCGGCTGCGGGCCGGTAGGGGCCTTTGCGGCCAATTTACTGGGCAAAAGCGGCCTGTCGGTCCTGGTGGTCGAGCAGGAAGCCAACCCCTATCCGCTGCCGCGCGCGGTGCATCTGGACCATGAAATGATGCGCCTGTTCCAGTCGGCGGGTGTGATCGACGCGGTCGCGGGCGACATGCGCGATACCGAAGGGCATCTGCATATCGGCGCAGACCATGGCGTCATCAAATATATGGGCACGGTCGGCCGGGCGCGGCCGTTCAGCTGGTCCAACGACTATTTCTTCTACCAGCCCGAACTGGAGCAGCATCTGCGCGACGCGCTCGCCGGGTACGACAATGTGACTGTCCAACTCGGTGTCGGGTTTGAGGGGCTGGCGCAGGACGCTGATGGCGTGACGCTGCACCTGACCGGTGGCGACACCGCGCGTGCGCGCTATGTCATCGCCTGTGACGGGTCGCGTAGCGCCGTGCGCAAGGCGCTCGGCATCGCGCTCGACGATCTGGACTTTGAGGAACCCTGGCTGGTCGTCGATGCCGAAGTCGATGGTCCTGTCCGCTTCCCTGACCTGTGGGGCGTGCCCGAAGCGGCCGACCTGCAAAAATTGTCGGTGATGATGTGCGACCCCAAGCGCCCGGCAACGATCGTGCCGGGGCGTGGCAATCACCGCCGCTGGGAATTCATGTTGCTGCCCGGCGAAGATGATCAGGCGATGATGGAACCGCATAGTGTCGCTGCCTTGGTTGCGCCCTACCTCTCCGGGGTGCCGCACAAGGTGGTGCGCGCGGCGACCTATCGCTTTCACGGTTTGATCGCCGAGCGGTGGCGGCAGGGCGGCGTCTTTCTGGCCGGCGATGCCGCGCACCAGACGCCGCCCTTTTTCGGGCAGGGCATGTGCCACGGCCTGCGCGACGCCGCTAATCTGGCGTGGAAGCTGGCGGCGGTGGTCAAGGGTGATGCGCCCGCTACACTGCTCGACACCTATCAGCCCGAACGCGACCCGCATGTTCGCGCCGTGATTTCTGCCGCCGTAGGCGCTGGCCGCTACATTTGCGTGCTGGACCCGCAGGCCGCCGCCGCTCGCGATGCCGAGATGCGCGAAGCGGCCAAAGTGACGCAGCAAGGCACTGCCGCAGACCTGATCCCCGCCATTTCGACCGGCATCGTGGCGCTCGGCACGCCGGGTGCTGGCGAACGCTTCATCCAGCCGCGCGTTGGCGGCCAATTGCTGGACGATGTGACCGGCCATGGCTGGCGGTTGTTCGCCCGCCATGCCGTTGAGGCTGCCAGCGACGTGACCGTTGTGGCGCTCGATACGCTGGACGATGGCGGCGCGATCGCCGCCTGGCTCGACGCACGGGGCGCAGACGCGCTGCTGCTGCGGCCCGACCATTATGTGTTCGGCACCGGTGAACCGGCGGACCTGATTGCGCTGCGCGACGCGCTGATCGCCGGAACCGTTGCTCAGGAGATTGCGGCATGACACTGACCCTTGCCCACGCACGCACGATCATCGACACCGCGCTTGCGCAACCGCGTGGCGACAACGCCCCTGCGCTCGCCGTCGTGGTGCTGGACGCAGGCGCGCATCCCGTCGCCTTCGCGCGGGAAGATGGTGCCAGCCTGTTCCGCTTCGACATTGCCAAGGCCAAAGCCACGGGCGCGCTGGGGATGGGCGCGGACACCCGCGTCATTGCCGGGCGCGCTGCCAACAATCCGGCCTTCTTTCAGAGCGTGGTGGCCGTCACGGGCGGTCAGCTTGCTCTGTCACCCGGCGGCGTCCTGATCCGTGAGTTGGAAGGCGCGGTGATCGGCGCCGTCGGGATCAGCGGCGACACCGGCGATTGTGACGAAGCCTGCGCCATTGCCGGCATATTGGCCGCCGGCCTGACCCATGGAGACGTGAAATGAAGTTGCGCAGCATCGAATTGTCGTTGCCCGGCGCGGCGAAGGCGGCCGCCTTCCTGACCGATATCTGGGGCATGGCCCCGGCGGCGGTCGAGGGGGAAACCCATTATCTGCGCGGGTCGGGCAGCTTCCCCTATCTGATCGCGCTGAAGGAATCGGCGGACTGCTATGTGCGGTCCACCACCTTCGTCTGCACCACCGATCGGTTGGAGCAGCTAAAGCGATCGGTGACCGCAGCCGGGCTGGTTGCCGCGCCAGTAGTTTCGGAAGATTTGGGCGGCGGCCATGGTGTCATCGTCGAACTGGTCGAGGGTGAATTGCTGCGCTTTCTGGTCGATGCCGACGAAGTCGCACCGATCGAGGGGCATGACCTGCCCGTCAAGCTGACCCATGTCGTGTTCAACAGCATCGACGCGGAAATGACCGGTCATCTGGTCGAGGATGCGCTGGGCTTCCGCGTGTCGGACCGGACCAAGGGCATGGTGTTCGTGCGCTGCAATGACTCGCACCATTCGACCGCCTTTGCCCGCGCGGGCATTTCCAGCCTGAACCATATCGCGTTCGAGATGGAAGATCTGGACGCGGTGATGCGCGGTATCGGTCGCCTGCGTGACCAGAATATGGCCCCGGCCTGGGGACCGGGGCGCCATGGTCCGGGCGCCAATGTGTTTGCCTATTTCATTGCCCCGTTCGGCCCGGTCATCGAATTTTCGACCGCCGTGAACAAGGTGCCCGACGATTATCAGGCGGGCGCACCGGACGACTGGACCTGGCCCGCCAAGCGGATCGACCAGTGGGGCATGTCCGACAAAGATTTCGATGGTCTGCGCGCCGCCGAGGAAAAATTCCGCCATCGCCGCGACTGGGAAGCCAGATCGCTGGACGTCCTGACAGAGGGAAATATCTAATGCGTTACGTCAGCTTCCGCCGTCCCGACGGCACCGCCAGCTTCGGTCGTCTGGACGGCGAAACCATCGTCGAACTGGCGAGCGATGCCGTGCCGAGCCTGAAGGCTGCGCTGACCGATGGAAGCCTGCCTACGCTGGCCGATGGCGCATCGTTCGCCGCTGCCGATGTCGTGCTGCTGCCGGTCATTCCCGATCCCGCCAAAATCCTCTGCGTCGGTCTCAACTATGCCGAGCATGTCAAGGAAACCGGCCGCGAGCAGAAGGCGCATCCCGCCATCTTCGTCCGCTACGCCGACAGCCTGGTTGCCGATGGCCAGCCGATGGTGAAACCCGCCGTGACCGAGCGTTTCGATTATGAAGGCGAACTTGCGGTCGTGATCGGCAAGCCCTGCCACAAGGTCGTAGCCGCCGACGCAATGGCCTATGTGGCAGGCTATAGCGCGTTCAACGATGGGTCCGCCCGTGACTGGCAGCGTCACAATATTCAGTTCACGCCGGGCAAGACCTTCCCCGGCACCGGCGGCTTTGGTCCCGCGCTGGTGACGCCGGACGAGATCGCTGATCTGGGCGCGCTCCGTGTCCAGACCCGGTTGAACGGCGACATCGTGCAGGACCAGCCGGTCAGCGACATGATCTGGGATATCCCCACGGTCATCGAATATATTTCCGCCTTCACCCCGCTCAGCCCCGGCGATGTCATCGCCACGGGAACGCCCGGCGGTGTCGGCGATAAGCGCACCCCGCCGCTCTACATGAAGGCCGGGGATAAGGTGGAGGTCGACATCGGCACCATCGGCACATTGAGCCACCGCATCATCGACGAAGCCTGAATATCTACGGACGACCCAATTAAAAGAAGGGGAGGAGTTACCATGCGTAAACTGACTATTTCGATCGCGGCGCTCGCCAGCGCGAGTGTCTTTGCTTTGGCCGCACCGGCTATGGCGCAGGATGTGGTGCCGCAGGCGGCGGCAGAGGAGGCCAATTCCGACATCATCGTGACCGCGCAGCGGCGGCAGGAGAAGGTGACGGAGGTTCCCATTTCGATCACCGTCGCCAGTCAGGCGCAGCTGGAACGGCAGCAGGTTAATAATCTGAACGACCTGAACCGCGTCGCGCCCGCGCTGGAAATCCAGTCGGCTCCGGCCCAGAATACCGGCGGTGGCGGTTCCATTCGCGGCATCGGCACGCAGAGCTTTTCGCCCGGTGCCGTCGCTTCGGTCGGCGTCGTCGTCGATCAGGTGAGCCAGGGCAACGCCAACATCTCCGACCTGTTCGACGTGTCGCGGATCGAAGTGCTTAAAGGGCCACAGGGTACGCTGTTCGGCCTGACCACGTCGGCCGGTGTCATCAACATCACCACCAACGCGCCCGATCCCACCCAGTTCAGCGGCCGCGTTCGTACCGAATTGTCCGATCAGGGCACGGCTGGCTCGAAATATGGTCAGCAGGTGATCCAGGGCGTCATCAACGTCCCCGTCAGCACCACCAGCGCGCTGCGCGTGTCGGGCATGGCGAACCTGCGTCAGGGCGTGAACCGCAATGCGACCACGGGCGACTGGAACGACGTCAACCGCTATGCGGTGCGTGGCCGTTATCTGTGGAACGTGACCGACGACCTCACCTTCAACCTTCTGGGTGACTGGTCGAAGGGATCGACCGAAAATGGCGGTGACTTCTTCACCTTCCTGTCGAACACGGCGGCCAACACTGCATTGCTCAACAGCTGCGGCATCACGCCGGGCGAGGGCAATCAGAATTATTGCCTCGGCGCGGCCAACGAATTCAGCAGCAAGTTTGAGGGCTGGGGTGGTTCGGCCCAGTTGGAATATGACGCAGGCCCGCTGACGCTGACCTCCATCACGGCCTATCGCAAGAATGAGACGAGCAATACGGGCGGCAATATCTACCGCGCAGACTCGCTGGCTTCGACGCTCAGGAGCGGCGCGACGGGCACGAAAATCCGTCTGTTCACGCAGGAATTCCGCGCCTCGTCGCCCAGCAATTCGACCTTCGAATATACGGTCGGCGCTTTCTACTCGAACCAAAAGACGGTGCAGCAGCCTGAACGCTTCACCATTTCGGTCCGACTGCCCAACGGGATTGTGATCCGTCCGGTCGATTCGCTGGGTGCGCTCAACGAAATCACCGATGAATCGCTGGCGGTGTTCGGGCAGGGCACGCTGCACGCGACAGACAGCCTTCGCGTGATCCTGGGTGGCCGCTACACCGGTGGCCGCCTGTCGCTGGACCGCACCGACGCGGCTAACGGCTCCAAAAGCTTTCAGATCCTGAACGTCGATCGCATTTCATGGCGCACTGGCCTGCAATATGACATCAACCGTTCCTTGATGGCCTATGCTACCGCGTCGCGCGGGTTCAAGGGTGGCCAGATCGCGGTGCCGACTGCGCCGTTGCTGCCTTATGTCGTGCAGCCTGAAGTGCCGATGTCCTACGAAGCGGGGATGAAGGCGACCCTGTTTGGCGGCGCTGTGCTGGACTTCAGCCTGTTCTACAGCAAGATCAAGAATTTCCAGGCGCAGGAATGTGTCGTCAATCCGGTTACGGCCCAGCTCGTCTGCGCCCAGACCAACATTGACGGCGTCAAGACCCGCGGCGCGGAAATCAATCTGTTCGGTCGTATCTCGGACCGCCTGTCGATGAATACTGGCTTCATCTACACCAAGGCGACATATCCCGGCGGTTTCATCGGCAATGACGCCACCAATATCGGCGGTAAGCAGCTGGCCTATTCTCCCCGCTATAAATTCACTCTATCGGGCGAATATGAGCAGCCGCTGACAGCAGGTCTCAACGGCTTCCTGGCTGCGGATACGATCTGGAAATCGCGCATCCGTTATCAGAACACGTCGCGCGCCGAAGAGACCTTCCGTGCGCACTGGACGGTCGGTGGCCGCGTGGGCGTGCGGAGCGAGGATGAGCGCTATTCGGCTGGTCTGTTCGTACGCAACCTGTTCAATGTCCATGAACCCTCTTTGCTGCAGAGCAATTTCGGTTCGGGCATCGGTGCGATCTACGGGCCGCAGTCCTTCCGACAGGTTGGCCTGCAACTCGACGCGAAATTCTGATGATGAGGGGGCATGGCGGCGCATTTCGCGTTGCCATGCCCTGTTTGTTTGAACCGGGGCGGCTAGGATAGAGCGCATGAGCAACATCAGACATGCAATAGCCGCCATGGGGATCGACCTTGGTCCCGAAGTCCTTGCGCAATGCCGCGCGCTGTTCGATGCGGAACAGTTGGCCCTTCAGGCTGCTGTGCCAGTGACGCAGGGCGATATTGCCTATGGCCTGCATGAACGCCACCGGCTGGATATCTACGCGCCGCTGGGCGTCAGCGGTCCCGCCCCGGTGCTGGTCTTTGTCCATGGCGGGGGGTTTCTGAAAGGCGACAAGGGAGGGGCGGAAGCCTGGCCCAACGCCAATGTCGGGCGGATGGCGGCGCAGGCGGGCTTTGTCGGCGTGGTCATCAACTACCGGCTCGCCCCCGATCATATGTGGCCTGCCGGGTCGGAGGATCTTGCGGCGGTCGTCGCATGGCTCAAGGCGAATGTTGCGCAGCATGGCGGCGATCCTGACCGGATCGTGCTGGCCGGCACATCGGCGGGGGCGGTGCATGTTGCGGGCTTCCTCAAGCTGGCGGGTGACGCGGACGTTCGTGGCGCGGTGCTGCTGTCGGGCTTGTACGGCTACACCCCTTTGGATGAGCGGGATTTGCTCTATTATGGCCACGCGGCCCTCTATGCAGAGCGGATGCCGATGGAGGCGGTTGCGACCACCAGATTGCCGTTGCTGGTCGCCTGTGCGCAATATGATCCGCCGCGCTTTCAGGCTGAATTTCTGGGGCTGATGCAGGACCGGCTGGCCCGTCACGGCGCGATGCCGCGCGCGGTCATCATGACCGGCCACAATCATTACACGATGCCGATGCATCTGGGCACCGCCGACCGGCGGCTGGCCGACGAGATATGCGCCTTCGTGCGCGACATAAGCCATTAAAGTTGGAGACGATATGATGTTGGATCGCAGGACGATGCTGGCAGCTGGAATGGCGGCTGCTGGCGCAATGGCGGCACCCGCAATCGGTGCGCGCAAGGCGGCGGCCAACCCGGCTTTTCCCAAGGGCTTTCTGTGGGGCGTGGCGACTGCGCCCCACCAGATTGAGGGCAATAATGTCGCGAGCGATCTGTGGTTTCTGGAAAACCAGCAGCCCACCGTGTTTGCCGAACCGTCGCGCGACGCCTGCAACAGCTTTGCGCTGTGGGAAACCGATCTCGACATCGTCAAGACTATGGGTCTCAACTGCTATCGCTTCGGCATCGAATGGGCACGGATCGAGCCGGAAAAGGGCCTGTTCAGCCAGGCGATGCTGGATCATTACAGGGCAATGATCGAGGGTTGCCGCGCGCGGGGCCTCGCCCCGGTGGTGACGATGAGCCACTTCACCGCGCCGCGCTGGTTCAGTGCGCAGGGTGGCTGGACCAACCCGGAAAGCGCGGACCTGTTCGCGCGCTATTGCGACCGGGCGATGCGGGCGCTGGGCGCTGGCATCCACAGTGTCATCACCTTCAACGAACCCAATATCCTGTTGCTGCTCAAGCCCATGTTGCCGCCACAGGTTTGGGAAATTCAGAAGCTGACGCTGGAAACCGCGGCCAAGCGATTGGGCGTGCCAAAATTCCTGTCCGCCAATGTCGCGGGGGTCGATGATCTGCCTGCGCTGCAAAAGGGGCTGCTTGCCGCGCATAAGGCGGGCAAGGCCGCGATCAAGGCGGTGCGACCGGACCTGCCCGTCGGCTTTTCGCTGGCGATGATGGACGATCAGGCGGTGGGCAGGAACAGCCTGCGCGACCAGATGCGGCAGGAACTTTATGGCGCGTGGCTGGACGTCGCCAAGGCCGACGATTTCATGGGCGTGCAGAATTACGAGCGCGCGCTGTGGACCGACAAGGGCCGTCTGCCCGCGCCCAAGGGATCGATCGTCAATTGGGGCGGCACCGAAGTGTGGGCGCCTTCGCTGGCGGGCGCAGTGCGCTATGCCCATGAAGCCACGGGCGTGCCGATTCTGGTGTCGGAACATGGCGTTGGCACCACTGATGACGGCATCCGCCAAAACTTCATCCCGGCTGCGTTGGCTGACCTCAAAAAAGTGATCGATGACGGCGTGCCGGTGCAGGGCTATTGCCACTGGTCGCTGCTCGACAATTTCGAGTGGATTTTCGGCTATAAGGTAAAGTTTGGCCTGCACAGCGTCGATCCGCTGACCTTCGCCCGGACGGCCAAGCCAAGCGCGGCGGTCTATGGCGCGATCGCGCGCCGCAACGCGGTCTAAATGCGCGCGCCTGTCCTATCGATCCCGCGTGAGGCGGGGATCAGCTTTGCCATCAATGCGACGCTGAGCCTTGCCTTTTTCCTGGCGGTGTTCGGGCTGGATAGGCGTGCAGTGTCCTGGGCAATGCCCGATGCGCTCGCGTTCGACTTCGTGCCGCAGAGCATCGCGGTATCGCTGATGAGCGCGCTGGTTCCGGCCCTGATCGCCCGCAAGCGCCTTGCCATGGCAATCGGGCTGCGGTCGATTGTGCTGCGCGCGATCGCCTTTGCGCTGGCGGGTGCGGCGCTCGGCGGATCGATTGCCTATTTGACGGGTCGTGCAGGTCTTTCTCCTGTGGACTGGCACGTCGCACTCGCCGTGAAGCTGACCTATGGCGGGTCGCTCGGCGCATTTATAACAATCCTGACATTGCAGAGGATGACCCGATGAAATTGCTTCCCCTGGCCTTGACGCTGGCCGTCGCGACACCTGCTTTTGCCCAGTCCGATGTGCGGATTGAAGGCATAGCTGCACCCGACCAGAGCAAGGCGGTCGCCCTCTATCCCGACCAGCCTGTGGTGGCAGCGGGACAGGATGAGCAATGGTCGCACATGCAGGTGACGATCGGCACCAATGCGATGGACAATATCATGGTCCGCAATGTCGTGCGGCCGACCATCACCCCCTATCTGCCCGATCCGGCCAAGGCGACCGGCGCGGCTGTGATCGTCGCACCGGGCGGCGCCTTCATGTCGCTGTCGATGACAAGCGAGGGCAGCGACGTTGCGCGCTGGCTGGCTGACCATGGCGTTGCCGCCTTCGTGCTGAAATATCGGCTGAACGTGACGCCGCGGGACGACAAGGCGTTTCTGGGCGCCATGGGCGCGCGCTTTGCCGACGCCGCCAAGCCCGGTGCGGTACGCACCATTGAGGAACCGCGCGCGACGCAGGATGCGCTCAAGGCGCTGGAAATCGTGCGCAGTCGCTCGGCGACCTGGGGCATTGATCCCGCCCGCACAGGCATGATCGGCTTTTCCGCAGGCGCGATGACGACGCTCAACGCCACGCTGGAGGGGAAGGGTGAGCAGCGCCCGGCCTTCATCGGCTATATTTACGGCCCCATGACGCAGGTTGCCGTTCCCGCCGACGCACCACCGATGTTTAACGCCATCGCCATGGACGATGGCCTGTTCAAGGGCCAGGGTTTCGCCATTGTTGAAGGCTGGCGCAAGGCGGGTCGTCCGGTTGAACTGCACGCTTATGAGCGGGGCGACCATGGCTTTGGCGCGGGTAAGCCCGGCACCACGACCATGGGCCTGATGCCGCAATTTTTCGCCTGGATGGAGGCGCGCGGCCTTCTGTCTAAGCGTCCCTGACCCCAAGGAATCCAGACCATGTCGAAAGCCCTCCGCCTCGCCGCGCTGCTGGCCTGCACTGCCTTTGCAACCCCGCTGCGCGCCGACGATCTGGCCGACGGTTTCCGCAATCCGCCGCAATCGGCGCGACCGCGGGTCTGGTGGCACTGGATGAACGGTAATGTCACCAAGGACGGGATCGACAAGGATCTCGACTGGATGGCGCGGATCGGGATTGGCGGGGTCCAGAATTTCGACGCCAGCCTCCAGACGCCGCAGATCGTGCCGGAACGGCTGGTCTATATGACCGATGGCTGGAAGGATGCGTTCCGCCATGCGGTCAGGACAGCGGATGCCAAGGGGCTGGAATTTGCCATAGCGGCCTCGCCCGGCTGGAGCGAGACCGGCGGTCCCTGGGTGAAGCCGCAGGACGCGATGAAGAAGCTGGTCTGGTCCGAAACGCTGCTCGCCGGTGGCCAGCGCGTCAAGGGCGCGCTGGCAACGCCGCCTTCAGTGACCGGGGGCTTCCAGAGCGCGAAATTCGTCGATCCGCTGGCGATGGGCGCTGAGGTGGCGCAGCAACCCGCTTTCTATCGGGACGCGCTGGTGCTGGCTTATCCTGTGGTCGCGCAAAGCCTGCCGACACCGACGATCAGCCAGGGCGATGGCAAGAGCGTCGATGCTGCGTCCTTGTCCGACACTGAGTTGGACAGTGTCGTGCAGGTTGCAAAGGGCGATCCGGCCAGGCCCGGCACGCTGGTGCTGGATTATGGCACGCCCGTCATAGTGCGGTCGGCCAGCCTGTTCGTACCCCATGCGCGACCTCCCTTTGGCGATCCGGAATATCTGCCCGCGCTGGAGGTGGAGAAGGACGGCGCATGGCAACGCATCGGCGCATTTCCGCTGACCGAGGCGACGACGACGATCGGTTTTGCGCCCGTGACGGCGCGTCGCTTTCGGCTGGTGCTGGCCCCCAATGACGGGGTGAAGGCACCGAGCCTTGGCGATGGCGCGCCCGGTGCGATGAAGTTCGATGTCTTTGCTCAGCCCCCCAAGCCGACCCTGGCGATCGGCGACCTGCGTCTGTTCGCCGAAGCGAAGATCGACCAGTATGAGGCCAAGGCAGGCTTTGCGATCGTTGCCGACTATAACAGGCTGAGCGATGGCGCGGCGCAGAGCGGCCCGGCTGTCGATCCGGCCCGCGTCGTCGATCTGACCAGTCATCTGCGGCCAGACGGCACGCTCGACTGGACGGCGCCAAAGGGCAGCCAGTGGCGCGTCGTCCGCATGGGCTATTCGCTGACCGGCAAGACCAACCATCCCGCCACGCCCGAAGCGACGGGGCTGGAGGTCGACAAATATGATGCCGCCGCGGTGCGCCGCTATCTGGAAACCTATCTGTCCATGTATCGCGACACGGTTGGTCCCGAATGGATCGGCGACAAGGGCATCCGCGCGCTGCTGACCGACAGTATCGAGGTCGGCGCGTCCAACTGGACGCCGCGCATGGTCGAGGAATTCAGGGCGCGGCGCGGCTATGATTCGGTGCCGTTCCTGCCGACGCTAACCGGGACGATCGTCGGATCGCCTGCGCAAAGCGACGCTTTCCTGCATGACTATCGCCAGACGCTGGCTGACCTGTTGGCCGACGCCCATTATGGCACGGTGGCGAAAGTGGCGCATGAGCAGGGGCTGAAAGTCTATGGCGAGGCGCTGGAAAATGCGCGCCCGGTTTTGGGCGATGATCTGGCCATGCGATCCCATACCGACGTGCCGATGGCGGCGATGTGGACCTTCAATCGCGGCGGCGCGCCGCGCCCGACGCTGATCGGCGACATGAAGGGGGCCGCGTCGGTCGCGCATATCTATAGCCAGAATATCGTGTCGGCTGAATCGATGACGTCGGCCTTCTCGCCCTGGGCCTTTGCGCCTTCGGACCTGAAGCGGGTGATCGATCTTGAGTTTGCGTCGGGGGTCAACCGGCCGATCGTCCATACGTCGGTCCATCAGCCGGTCGATGACAAGCTGCCGGGGCTTAGCCTGATGATATTCGGGCAATATTTCAACCGCCATGAAAGCTGGGCGCAGATGGCCAAGCCCTGGGTCGATTATATGGCGCGCACCGGCTTCCTGCTTCAGCAGGGCCGCGACAGCGCCGATGTCGCCTATTTCTATGGCGAGGATACGCCGATCACGTCGCTGTTCGAACATGGCGTGCCGACCGACCTGCCGACCCGTTACGCCTATGATTTCGTCAATGCCGACATAGTGGCGAAGACATTGACGGTCGATGGCGGGGAACTGGTTGCGCCCAGCGGCGCGCGGTATCGGGCGCTCTATCTGGGCGGTACGAGCCGGGTAATGACGCTCGCCACGCTCCAGCGGATCGCCGCGCTGGTCGATGCCGGGGCGACGCTGATCGGTATGGCCCCCGAACGCACGCCGGGGCTGAAGGATGATGCAACGGCATTCAAGGCGCTGGTCGAAAAGCTGTGGAGTAGCGGGGCGACCGGCAAGGGCCGGGTGATCGCCAGCCGCGATGTCGAGGGCGCACTGGCCAGCGCCGGTGTCGGTCCAGATTTCCGGGTGACGCAGGGCGGGGCGGACAAAGATTATCGCTTCGTCCATCGCAAGCTTGCCGATGGGGATCTCTATTTCGTCAACAACCGCACCGACCGGGCCGTGCCTATCGAGGCGCGATTCCGTGTGACCGGCAAGCAGCCCGAGATCTGGCGCGCGACCGATGGCAAGGCAGAGCCTGTCTCCTATCGCACCGAGGGCGGCGAGACGGTGATACCGATCGACGTTGCGGCGGAGGATGCCTTCTTCATCCTGTTCCGCACGCCTGCCGCAGCGCTGTCGATGACGGTTCCGGCGAGGATCGCAAAGACGGTCGGGAGCATCGCCACCCCATGGAGCGTCCGCTTCCAGCCGGGACGTGGCGCGCCGCAGGGCGTCGAGATGCCGACCCTGACGCCGCTGGAGGCAAGCGCCGATACGGGGGTCAAATATTTCTCTGGCACCGCGACTTACACCACGCGCTTCACCCTGCCAAAGGGGGTTAAGCTTGGCGCGCCGCTATGGATTGACCTTGGCAAGGTTGGCGATCTGGCGCAGGTCAGCGTCAATGGACAGGCCGCAGGCACGGTCTGGCTGGCCCCTTATCGGCTCGACATCAGCAAGCTGGTCAAGCGCGGCGATAACGCTTTGGAGGTGAAGGTTGCCAATCTGTGGGTCAATCGCCTGATCGGCGATCAGCAAGCCGGCGCGCAGAAGGTGACCTTCACCGCCGCGCCGACCTACATGCCGGACGCACCGCTACGGCCGTCCGGGCTGATCGGGCCGGTGACTTTGGTGGCGGAGTAGCGGGTCAGATGCGCCGGGCGATCGCGCCCGCCGCCCATCCCATGCCGACCGCCAGCGCAATGGCGGTCAGGCCATAGAGGAAGGACCATTGCTCGGCCGCCGTCGCCATAAATTGTTCGAAGCCCGATTTGCGCACGGTGATGTCGCGGACGGCCGCGGCGACGACTCGGCCATCCTGCACCAGAAATGTCTCGGCAGTATAATCGCCCACGATCACGCGCGCCGATAGCGGCAGGCGCGCGCGGTACAGCACGCCGTCGCTGATTTCGACGGTGCCGGAGCGCTCGACGAACAGGCCGGATCGTTCGCGCAGGTCGACCAGACCCTGCTGAAACCGGCTCAGTTCCGCGCTTTCGTTGAGCGAGGAGGGCGACAGTTGCAGCTTGTCTACGCCCAGTTCGTAGATGGCGGCGGTGCGTTCATCGACGATGCGGTCGATCGGGCGGGACGATGCCATGGCGTAGAAGCTGGGTGCAGAGCGGAAGCTGGCGCGATCGGCATTGACCCAGATGCCGGCCACCTTCTGCTTTTCGCGCATCGTGATCGACTGTTCCGGCCCCTTCAGCACGACGACAATGTCGGCGGGTTTTTCCGGGCGGACGCCATCGGGATAGACGATCGCGCCGAACAGCAGCAGGTCCGCGCCGGTGAAGCTGTACTGGATTTCAATGTCGCGCTGCGACACGTCCGGCACCAGTTGCGGGGCGTTGGCTGCCACCAGCAGCAGCGCGGGGGCAAGCCGCCACAGATCGCGCCGCCGCATCAGCTCAGCTCTATCGTGAAGATTTCATCGGGTCGCCAGCCCAGCCCCAGCGCCATGCGCGCGGCGACCAGCAGGACGATGAAGGCCAGCAGCACGCGCAGATATTCCGGCCGGATCGTCATCGAAAGCCGCGTGCCGACCTGCGCGCCGGTGACGCTGCCGATCAGCAGCAGCATCGCCAGCACCAGATCGACCGCCTTGGTAGTCATCGCGTGCATCATCGTCGTCGCCATGGTGACGAACAATATCTGGAACAGCGACGTACCGACGACCGACTGGGTGGTCATGCCCAGCAGATAGAGCATGGCGGGGACAAGGATGAAGCCGCCGCCCACACCCAGCAGCATCGTCAAAATGCCCGTCGCCATGCCTAGCAAGAGCGGCGCAAGCGGGGAGATGTAGAGGCCGGAGCGATAGAAGCGCCAGCGCATCGGCAGCGCGGCGACGAGCGGGTGGTGCCGCCGCTTGCGGGCCTGCACACGCTTGCCGGTCTTGAGCGCGACCAGCGCCTGGATCGATTCCTTGGCCATCAATATGCCGATGCCGCCCAGCATCAGGACATAGAGGATGCCGATCACCGTATCGATCTGCCCCAGATATTGCAGCAGTCGGAAGATCAGGACGCCCAGCCCCGCGCCGACCACACCGCCAGCAATCAAAACGCCGCCCATGCGAAAATCGACCGTGCCGCGCGATATATGGGTGACAACGCCCGATACGCTGGCCCCGGTGACCTGCGAAGCGGCGGATGCGGCGGCGACGGTGGGGGGGATGCCGTAGAAGATCAGCAGCGGGGTCGTCAGAAATCCGCCGCCCACGCCGAACATGCCTGACAACAGGCCAACGACGCCGCCCAGGCCGATAATGACCAGCGCGTTCACCGAGAGATTGGCGATGGGCAGGTAAAGATCCATGGCCTGTCCGGGGGTAGTGATAAAATGTGTCGAGTGAAAGCGGCGCGACGCTCCGCGCCTCAAAAATCTGCGGCCAGGGTGATGGCAAGGCCGGAGGCAGGGGCCGCGCGCCCGGCAACACGCTCCCGCCATTCGATCGCGATGCGGGCGGGGGCGTTGGGCAGGGGCAGGCGGACCTGCATTTCCGGGCCGATGTCGAGCCGCCCGACGCCGGGCTGCGCGCCGCCGGACAGGGCCGCGCCGATGCGCAGCCTTGATGTGCTGACTGGCGAGAGTAGCGAGACTTTGCCGTCTATGAAAGCGTCGCGCCGGTTGAACCCGACCATGCCGGCCTGCGCATAGGCTTCCGCCTCCAGTCCGTAGCCTACTGGCGTGGGGCCAAAGCCGCCGACCGCCATGACCGTTGTCGCGTTGCGCGCGCCCTCGCCGAGCGCGATGCGGCGCTCGACGGCCAGGCTGACGGGGATGGTGCGGACGGGCTGGATGGCGAGGCCGATGGCGGCTTCTGGCGCTGCGGGGCGCTGGAGCGCGCTGGTCGCACGGGCATAGGCAACCGTGCGGCTTGGGGCGGCGGGTGTCAGGTCATAATCGATGCGCAGCCCGGCCTGTGACGCGCCCAGTCGGCCGATGGCAGCATCGGTGGCAGACGTGCCATTGTCCCGCCACAGCATCCAGGCGCTGCCATGCCAGCGATCCACGCGGTTCGACGTGGACAGGAGCAGCGGTGCGGGGGAGGGAGACGGGGTTGCGCGATTATAGTCGGGGTCGGTCGCATAGTGGCGGTTCGCGAACGCCATGGAGAAGGCAATGAAATCGAGCAGGTCCACCGGCATGGCGGCTTGGGCCGGGGTGGCAGGGGTGGTTGTCACTGCCGGAATGGTTGGGGAGAGGAGAGACGCCATAGCGGTGGTCCATCGCCTGTTTGGCGAAGGACCGGCTTTTCCGTGGGCATCCCCCGGCACCATTGGCGGCGGAATAGGCAGGCGCGTCGCGGCCACTGACGCGAATTTTTGGGGCGCTATCAATGGCAATGGCGGCCCCGGCTGGCTCCACAGGCGCATTGCCACCCAGCCGACCATCACCAGGCCGAAGAAACGGAGCGGGCGGCCACTGGCGGACGCGATCATGGGTCGGACCGCATGTCGGGAAAGCGATGCTGGGTCTTGTCCCAGACGAGCGGGCGGCCAAGCAATGAGCGGACATATTGGAAGATGGCGCGACGCGCCGCTAGGATGGCGATGAGGTTGGCGATGAAGGTGCGCGGCACCGCGCCCAGCCCGTAACGCCAGCCATAGGCCTGCCCCACGAACAGCGCGCGCATCAGGCCGCGCCAGCTCATCAGCCAGACATTGACCCACAGCAGAGCCACGATTGTGGGAGATAGCGGGCGGGGCGGGATCGGCACGACAAGGCCGATCAGCCAGAGCATCCCCCATAAGGCCACAGTCATATAGGCAGCGAACAGGACGAAGGCGGACAGGGCGGCGCGCCGGTCGCGCAGCCGCATCCACCATTCCGCCGGACCGCCGCGCCAACCCATCCGGTCCCATCCGGCCAGCGAAATGCCCACGATCCAGCGGGCCTTCTGCTTGACCGCGCTGTCGATCGTGTCGGGGAAATATTCGCGGGTCGCGACTAGGTCTCCGTCCGCGTCGCGCATCCGCACGAATATGCCGCGCCCGCCATTGTCGCGGATGCGCAGTCCCGCCTCGTAATCTTCGGTCAGCGATGACGGGTCGAACGGGCCATGGGTCGGATCGTCCGCCAGTGCTGCGAGCGTGTCCCGCTCGAATGCGCAGGCAACTCCGGCGGACGGCACCGAAGCGCCCAGCGCTTCACGCACGGTCAGATATTTTCCATGGCTCTCCGCAAATTCATCGCAATAATGATTGGCGATGGCGCGGGACAGCCAGGAGCCGCGACCGGTGAGCGGCAGCACCGGCAATTGCACAAGTTGGAACCGATCGATCAGCACGTCGAACAGGCGGATTTCATCGGCATGGACGACATCTTCTGCGTCATGCAAGACGACGGCCTTGTAGCGAAATCCGTCCCGTGCCTCCTCGTCCAGCATGGCGCGCCACAGGACATTGAGGCAATCGGCCTTGGTCGTGGGACCGGGATGCGGGTTGATGCCGAGCAGGATGCGCGGTTCGCCCTGCGCCACGGCGGCGATAGTGTCGATCGTCGCGGCGTCATTAGGATAGGCGCCGACAAAGATGCGATAGTCGGCCTGGCCCCACCGTCCCAGCGCATGGCGCAGCATCGGCCCGATCACGTCTGCCTCGCGCCAGGCGGGTACGAAGATGGCGATGCGACCGGGGCAGGGCGATGGCGGCAGGGTCGCGGTCGTCATCCGGGCATGGCGGCCATAGACGAACAGGTCGCGCCACGCCTTGCGCGCCAGAAACAGCAGGTCGATCAGAAAATCGTCGATCCCGCCAATGGCCAGGCCGACAACCGCGAAAAGCAGAATTTCATGATGAAGGATCGCAAGGCCCGCGACCAGCATGTCCCCCAAAGCCTTGACCCCCATGCCTCGACAGGGGAGAGGATGACATTGGTGTCAGCAGCTTCCAAGTCTTTTGCGTAATTTATGCAAACCGGCAGCGATAAAACAGGACGAACCGAAGAATGACAAAGCCGCGACCGTCGGTATTGCGCGAATTTCTTGCCGGGCAGGCGGGTAGCGCCGTGTTGCTGATGATAGCAGCGGCGCTGGCGATGCTGCTGGCCAATCTGCCCGGTGGCGGCGCACATATTTACCACGACTTGATCCATGCGCAGGTCGGTCCGGTCCTGACCCCGAAGCTGGGACCGATGACGGTGCATCTTTGGATCAATGACGGGCTGATGGCGATTTTCTTCCTGCTGGTCGGGCTGGAAATCAAGCGGGAATTTCTGGACGGCGGTCTGTCGACCTGGGAGCGGCGGCGGCTGCCGATCATCGCGGCCGTTGCGGGCATGGCGGTGCCTGCGCTTGTCTATCTGGCGGTGACGGGCGGACAGGCGGAACTCACCAACGGGTGGGCGATCCCCGCGGCGACAGATATCGCCTTTGCCATCGGGGTGCTGGCGCTGCTCGGCGGTCGGGCGCCGGCCTCGCTCAAACTGTTCCTGACCGCGGTGGCGATCGTCGATGACATGGGGGCGGTGGCGATCATCGCGCTGGTCTATACAAAGGGATTGGACGTGGCTGCGCTTGCCGGGGCTGCGGCGGTGTTGGTGGTGATGATGGGCATGAATCGGGCGGGGGTGAAGGCGTTGCCTCCCTATCTCATCGGCTTCGTCATCCTCTGGTATCTGATGCTGTTGTCCGGGGTCCATGCGACGGTCGCGGGTGTGCTGGCTGCGATGACGATCCCCATCCGTTGCACGCCGGGGACGCCCGATGCGGAAGATAGCCCGCTCCACCGGCTGGAACATGGCGTGCATCCGTGGAGCGCCTATCTGATCGTGCCGCTGTTCGGTTTCGCCAATGCCGGGCTGACGCTAAACGCGCAGGTGTTCGGTGCGTTGCTGGCTCCCTTGCCCCTGGGCGTGGCGCTGGGCCTGTTTGTGGGGAAGCAGATCGGGGTGTTCGGCAGCGTGTGGATTGCGACGAAACTGGGCATTGCCGAGCGGCCAGCGGGCGCGAACTGGACGCAGGTCTATGGCATGGCCATGCTGTGTGGTATCGGTTTCACCATGAGCCTGTTCATCGGCGCACTCGCCTTCCCCGGATCGGCGCTGCTGGTCGAGGAGGCCAAGGGCGGGATTTTGATGGGGTCGCTGGTTTCGGCTCTGGCGGGCTATGCCGTCTTGCGCTGGATCGCGCCATCGCCGCGTTAGGCGGGTTCGCCAAGGTGGGATTCTTATGGTATAAGACTGACCGCTACCTTGGTGTGTCTCATGCCAGGTCGCCAATAATCGACCAATCTTCCAGGAAAAATACCAGGAGAGGGCGAATATGAGTATGGAGACGGACGTCAATTATCTGCTGCATCGCCAGCAGATGTCGCTGATCAAGGCGCAGGCCAGCCCCTCGCGGGAAGGGCGGAGCGCCTATGAGAGTCTGGCACAACGCTATATCGAGCAGATCGATGCCTACCGGCAGGAAAATGAGAGGCTGATCGTCCGCGCCCATTGAGGGGGCGGGCGTCAGCGGCGCTCCAGCAACCGCTCGATCGCCAGATGATGGGCGGCGTCATCGCCACACTCCTTTTCCAGTACCGCCTTGATCCGCTGCAATTCATCTTCGGTCAGATGTTCGATGCCGATAAAATCGTTGCGGGCATTGTCCACGGCGCGGATTAGTTCGTCCAGCTTGGCCTGGATCGCTGATCCGTCGCGATTTTGCGCATTCTGGATCAGGAACACCATCAGGAAGGTGACGATGGTGGTGCCGGTGTTGATGACCAGCTGCCATGTGTCCGAATAATCGAAGATCGGCCCGGTGGTGATCCAGACCAGCACGACGGCGCTTGCCAATATGAAGGCGAGCGGCTGCCCGGCCCAGCTGGCTACCCGGTGCGACAGGGCTGCGAAAAATTTGTCCACGATGCTGCCATCCTCTGCGCACCGCGGCGCGGTGCATTTATGCTGCGTTCAGGCATGTGTTGCCATGAAGCGTTCATGACAGCCATCGCTTTCCGTGTCCTCGCCAGCGCTCTTGGCGCATCCCTGCTGGCCTCCTGCGCCACTGTCTCCCCCGAATCGCGTCTGCGCACCGGGCTGCTGGAAGCCGGACTGCCGCCCCGAATGGCGAGTTGCATGGCCGAACGCATGGTCGATCGGCTGAGCCTGATGCAGTTGCGGCGGCTCCAGTCGCTGGCCTCGCTCCGCAAGTCTCACATGGGCGAGATGAGCGTCGATCGCTTCCTCTACAAGGTGCGCGCGCTGGAGGATCCTGAGATTTTCCTGGTCACCAGCAAAGCGGCGATCGGCTGCGCTTTTTAGCCCTATTTTGCAATAATCGGGGCCAGCGCTCCGCAAGGGTTTTGCAATTTTGCAAAGTCGTTTTGCGAAATCGCTCTGGCCCTGCAATCCCGTCTGTGCTTTAGCCGTCGCCATCACGGTTCGACGGAAAAGGACGGCACGCTCCATGAATATTCATGAATATCAGGCGAAAGAATTGCTCGCGAAATATGGCGCGCCGATTGCCGCTGGCTATGCCGCCTTCTCGGTCGAGGAAGCTGTCGAGGCTGCCAAGAAGCTGCCCGGACCGCTCTATGTCGTGAAGTCGCAGATCCACGCCGGTGGCCGTGGCAAGGGCAAGTTCAAGGAACTGCCCGCCGAAGCCAAGGGCGGCGTTCGCCTCGCCTTCAACCTGGACGAGGTCAGGGCCCACTCGACCGACATGCTGGGCAACACGCTGGTGACGATCCAGACCGGCGACGCTGGCAAGCAGGTCAACCGCCTCTACATCACCGACGGCGCGGACATCGACAAGGAATTTTACCTTGCCCTGCTGGTTGATCGCGCCAGCAGCAAGATCGCGTTCGTCGTATCGACCGAAGGCGGCATGGACATTGAAGAAGTCGCTCATTCGACCCCCGAAAAAATCCACAGTTTCTCGGTCGATCCGGCGACCGGCTTCATGCCGCATCATGGCCGTTCGGTGGCTGCTGCACTGGGCCTGACCGGTGATCTCGCCAAGCAGGCGTCCAAGGTTGCTTCGTCGCTTTATGCGGCGTTCCTCGACACCGATGCCGAGCAGATCGAAGTCAATCCGCTGGCGCTGACCAAGCAGGGCAATCTGCTGGTGCTGGACGCCAAGGTCGGCTTCGACGGCAACGCCATGTTCCGTCACAAGGATATCGCCGAACTGCGCGACCTGACCGAGGAAGATGCGGCCGAAGTCGAAGCGTCCAAATACGACCTCGCCTATATCAAGCTGGACGGCAATATCGGCTGCATGGTCAACGGCGCGGGCCTGGCCATGGCGACGATGGACATCATCAAGCTGAACGGCGAATTCCCCGCCAACTTCCTGGACGTAGGCGGCGGCGCCACGACCGAGAAGGTGACCGCGGCGTTCAAGATCATTTTGCAGGACCCGGCGGTCAAGGGCATCCTGGTCAACATCTTCGGCGGCATCATGAAGTGCGACATCATCGCCGATGGTATCGTCGCAGCGGCCAAGGAAGTGAATCTCTCGGTTCCGCTGGTGGTTCGCCTGGAAGGCACCAATGTCCAGCAGGGCAAGGATATTCTCGCGGCTTCGGGCCTGGCCATCGTTCCCGCGGACGATCTGGGCGATGCAGCGCGCAAGATCGTGGCGGAAGTGAGGAAGGCAGCCTGAGGCCGCTTTTTACCTGAACTGACACCAAAAGGGGTGCGGGTAGTCCGGTTACGGGCTGCCCGCGCCCGTGTTGGCATTTATAGTGGAGGATGTTGAAATGAAGATCCTTGTCCCCGTGAAGCGGGTGATCGATTATAACGTAAAGCCGCGCGTCAAGGCGGACGGCACCGGCGTCGATCTGGCGAACGTCAAGATGAGCATGAACCCGTTTGACGAGATTGCGATCGAGGAAGCCATCCGCCTGAAGGAAAAGGGCGTGGCGACCGAGGTGATCGCCGTGTCGATCGGCGTCGCCAAGGCGCAGGAAACGCTGCGCACGTCGCTGGCGATGGGCGCTGACCGCGCCATCCTGATCCAGACGGATGAGGAAGTCGAACCGCTCGGCGTGGCGAAGCTGCTCGCCAAGGTGCAGGAAGAGGAAGGCGCTGGCCTGATCATCCTGGGCAAGCAGGCGATCGACGACGACAGCAACCAGACCGGCCAGATGCTGGCGGCGTTGCTTAACCTGCCGCAGGGCACGTTCGCATCGAAGGTAGAGGTCGAGGGCGACAGCGTGTCGGTGACCCGTGAAGTCGATGGCGGGCTGGAGACGGTCAAGCTGTCCACCCCTGCGATCATCACCACCGACCTGCGTCTGAACGAACCGCGCTACGCTTCGCTGCCCAACATCATGAAGGCGAAGAGCAAGCCGCTCGCACAGAAAACGCCTGCCGATTATGGCGTCGACATCAGCGCCCGGCTGGAGACGCTCAAGGTCGTCGAACCGCCCAAGCGCACCGCCGGCGTCAAGGTCGCCGATGTCGATGAACTGGTTGCCAAGCTCAAGGCCATGGGAGTTGCCGCATGAAAACGCTCGTCTGGGTTGAACATGAGGGCGGAGCCGTCAAGGACGCCACCCTGTCTGCCGTCACCGCCGCTGCCAAGCTGGGTGAAGTGCATCTGCTAGTCGTGGGAGAAGGCGTCAGTGCCGTTGCCGATGCGGCAGCGAAAATCGCGGGCGTGGGCAAGGTCCATGTCGCCGATGACGCGGCCTTTGGCCATGCGCTGGCGGAGAATGTCGCACCGCTGATCGTGGAACTGATGGGGCATCATGATGCCTTCATCGCGCCCGCCACCAGCAACGGCAAGAATATCGCCCCGCGTGTCGCCGCTCTGCTCGACGTGATGCAGATCAGCGACATCCTGTCGGTTGAGAGCGAAGATACGTTCACGCGCCCGATCTATGCCGGTAACGCGATCGCGACGGTCAAGAGCAAGGACGCCAAGAAGGTCATTACCGTTCGCGGTACGGCATTCGAAAAGGCGCAGCGGGATGGCGGTTCGGGGACGCTGGAAGCTGTGGCGTCGACCGGCGACAAAGGGCTGTCGTCCTTCGTCGGTGCCGAGATCGCTAAGCTGGAGCGTCCCGAACTGACCAGCGCCAAGATTATCGTGTCGGGTGGTCGAGCGCTCAAGGACGGGCCGACCTTTGAGGAAGTGATCTTCCCGCTGGCCGACAAGCTGGGCGCGGCTGTGGGCGCAAGCCGTGCGGCTGTCGATGCGGGCTATGTCCCCAACGACTATCAGGTCGGGCAGACCGGCAAGATCGTGGCACCCGAAGTTTATGTCGCGGTCGGCATTTCCGGCGCGATCCAGCATCTGGCGGGCATGAAGGACAGCAAGACCATCATCGCGATCAACAAGGATGAGGATGCGCCGATCTTCCAGGTGGCCGACATCGGCCTAGTGGGCGATCTGTTCAAGGTTGTGCCGGAACTGACCGGCAAGCTGTAATCCGATGTAATGCAATGAAAAAGGGCGCGGGGTGAAAATCCCGCGCCCTTTTTTGCGTCACTCGCAGTTTACGTCGTTCCTGTCGATGGCGCGGCCAGCCAGTGCGCCGGCACCGCCGCCCAGGATCGTGCCGAGGGTTTTCGAGCCACCCGGAGCGATGACATTGCCCAGCACACCACCAGCGATGGCGCCGACGATCGTTCCGGTCGTGCCGTCGTCACGCTTGCAATAATAGCGGCCGTCGCGATCACGATAAATCTGCTCGTCGTCTCGGATCGGACGGCGCTGGTAACGGGGTGGCCCGCGACGGTCGCTGGGGCGGTCATAGCCATAGCCACGATTGCCGCCACCGTCAGAGACGCAGGCGCCCAGCGGAAGCATGGCGACCAGGGCAACCGCCAGAATGGGTTTGCGCATCATGACACCAGCGGCGTGGCTGTGTGGCTTACCGGGGTAGTGATTTTGGTGTCGGTGACGCGCTGGTCGGCCAGGTCGGCCTTGGCCTGGTTGTAGCGGCTGACGAGATCGTCGCGGAACTGGTCCAGCTTGCCGTCGTCATACAGCTTCTTGCCGACATAACCGGCGATGGCGCCGAAAATCAGGGTGCGGATCATGGGATGGCTCCTTTGTTGGTGTCCAAGATGTCGGCCAGTCAACGGGCGGCGACGCCATGGGTTCCGGCAGAGCGGACAACAAAGAGAGCGGACAAATTACTCGGCAGCGTCGGCCAGCCGTTCGGCGCGGGCGTCGGCAGCGGCGGTTTCGCGGCGGGCGCGGGCCGTGTCGGTCAGGTCCTGACGCTGGGCCATGGCCAACCACGCGGCTTCGGCGCGGAGGCAGCGATCGCGGACATTGGCCAGGGTCGCGGCGTCGGCATCGGTGCGGGCCTGCGCGGCCAGGCTGTGATAGTCGGTAACGGCCATGAGGCTCTCCTCAAAATCAAAGGATGAAGGGGCCGGGCGCGAAGGATGACCCCCGCGCCCGATCCCGGCCGTCTGAATTATTCAGCGTGGGCGATGTTCACCGCAGCCATCTTGCCGCGCTTGTCCTGCTCCAGGTCATAGGACACGCGGTCCTTTTCACGCAGGGTAGCCAGGCCAGCGCGCTCGACGGCGCTGATGTGAACGAATGCGTCTGCACCGCCATTGTCGGGGGCAATGAAGCCATAGCCCTTGTCGGCGTTGAAGAACTTGACGACGCCAGTGATGCTGCTCATTTGGTATTCCTTCTTTCTGTGCGGCGAACCCCGTGTGGACGCGCCGGGTTGCTAAGGGGCAGGGAAAGAAGGAAGTAGGTGCCGCAAAGCGCCGAAAACCGTCGATTTGCGACTGTAGCCGCGCCTATGTAGGGCAGGCAGGAGCAAATAGCAAATCGCATGACGGACTGCGGTGTTCCGGGCAGCGGGATTTGCGTGGTTGGGTATGCGGCTCCGGTCTCGCCTGTGCATCCGCCACAAGGCCGATCCGGGCGCAATCGACGCGACTCGGTCAGCGGACATGGTGACGGCTGAATATCGGAAAAAATGGTAGCGGAGGAGGGACTTGAACCCCCGACACGCGGATTATGATTCCGCTGCTCTAACCAGCTGAGCTACTCCGCCCCATGGGGCCGCGCGGGGCGTGTCGCCCTGCGGTGAGGCGGCGCTATACGCAGCGGGGACGGGTCGGTCAACGGGGGTAATGCGGGTGAAACGCAACTTATTTGCGGCGCACGCTCCAGCCTGCGGGCAGGGCCGTGGGATAGGCTGCCATTGCGCCCGAATCGATCGCGCCCACCGCCTCGCTCACCATCGGACCAAGCTGGCTCATGTCGGGATTATGGCCTGCGCCCGGCACGGTCAGCAGCGTGGTGGGCTTGCCCGCGGCGGCAAACAGCGCGTCGGCCTGGCCTAGCTCGACCCGGTCATCGGCGGTACCCAACATCATGACGAGCGGTGCATGAATCTTGGTCGCCGCGTCCAGATTATTCCATTTGTCGGGTAACAGCAGGCCCACGCCTCCGGGGGCCGATTCCTCCAGCTTGTCAAACGTGGAAAGTGTGACCACGCCCGTCACCGGCACCGTCGCCCCGACATGCAGCGCCACTGCACCGCCCAGCGAATGGCCGACCAGAAAGACATGCGCGTCCGATCCGATGAGTTCTCGCGCCCGCGCCACGAAGGCGCGACCGTCCGCCATCAGCCCCGCCTGTGTCGGGCTGCCCGGATTGCCGCCAAAGCCGCGATAGGAGACGACGATGACATGATCGCCGCGCCCGGTCAGATGTTCGGCATAGCGGGCCGCAACCCCCTGGTTCGATCCCCGGCCATGAAAGAAGAGGATGACGTCAGGATCGCCCGGATCACCCGGCCAATAATAGCCGGTCAGCGCCAGCCCGTCCTCGGTCCGCACCGGCAGCGATTGGGGCGGTGCCTTGGTCCATTGCGCGACGCTGATCGGCGTGGCGTCGGCTTTATAAATCTGCTCCCGCACGCTCGAAGCGCAGGAGGCCAGCATCAGTGCAGCCGCAATAAACGCCGTTTTACTGCCCCGCATCACCGTCCTCATGCCGTTCTGCGCCAAGAATAGCGCAATCACAGGGGTCCGCACGATTTTTCTGTTGCAATCTTTTTAGGGCCAAGTCCTAATGTTGCAACGCACAACCGGCCATGATGGCTGAGGGAGGATCGACAACTTGCCCTTCCATGAAATGTTTGAGCCTGATGGTTCGATACGCCCCTGCTACGCTGAAGTGCAGAAATGGGTGGAGCGAACGGGCATTTCCGGGCTTAACCGTCGACTGGACGAGGCAGAGGCGATTTTCCGCCGCATCGGCATCACCTTTGCCGTCTATGGCGAGGGGGGCGACCCCGAACGGCTGATCCCCTTCGACCTGCTGCCGCGCATCTTCACTGCGCAGGAATGGCGCGTGCTGGACAAGGGCATCCGCCAGCGCGCCCGTGCGCTCAACGCCTTCCTGCACGACGTCTATCATCGCGGCGAGATCGTGAAGGCCGGCATCATGCCCGCCGACATCATCTACCAGAATAGCGCCTATCTGGCGGAAATGGCCGACTTTTCGCCACCGGGCAAAGTCTATAGCCATATCGTGGGCATCGACATCGTCCGCACCGGGCCGGGTAGTTTTGAAGTGCTGGAAGATAATTGCCGCACCCCGTCGGGCGTGTCCTACATGCTCGAAAATCGCGACATCATGACGCGCATGTTCCCCGAATTGTTCGCGCAGGGGATCGTCGCCCCAGTCGATGACTATCCCGCCGAACTACTGAAAAGCCTCAAGGAGGTCGCCCCGCCCGCGTGCAAGGGCGATCCCGTCGTCGTCGTACTGACCCCCGGCTCGCTCAACAGCGCTTATTACGAGCATAGTTTCCTCGCCGACCTGATGGGCGTCGAGCTGGTCGAACCGGCGGACCTGTTCGTCGATGAAGGCCGGGTGTGGATGAAAACCACGCTGGGACCAAAGGTGGTCGACGTCATCTATCGTCGCATCGACGATGAATATCTCGACCCGTTGGTGTTCCGCCCCGACAGTCTGCTGGGCGTGCCGGGTATCTTCAACGTCTATCGCAGCGGCGGTGTCACGCTGGCCTCGGCCCCCGGTTCGGGTATCGCCGACGACAAGGCGGTCTATATCTATGTGCCGGAAATGATCCGCTTCTATCTGGGCGAAGCGCCGATCCTCGACAATATCCAGACCTGGCAATGCGGCAAGCCCGACGAATGCGCTTATGTGCTGGAAAATCTGCACGATCTGGTCGCCAAGGAAGTCCATGGATCGGGCGGCTATGGCATGTTGATCGGGCCGAAATCGTCGAAGGACGAAGTGGAAGCCTATGCTGCCCGCATCCGCGCTGATCCCGGCAAATTCATCGCCCAGCCGACGCTGGACCTGTCCACCGTCCCCACGCTTGGCCCCGCCAGCGTCGTTGGCCGCCACGCGGACTTCCGCCCTTACTGCCTGGTCGGCAAGCAGTTGCGGCTGGTGCCAGGCGGCCTCACCCGCGTCGCGCTGACCGAAGGGTCGCTGGTGGTCAATTCCAGCCAGGGCGGCGGGGTAAAGGACACATGGGTCATGCAGGATTGATGATGGCTCGTCACACACACACACATCCGTTCGGGCTGAGCTTGTCGAAGCCCTGCACTTCTCTTCAAGAAAGAACAGCCCTTCGACAGGCTCAGGGCGAACGGGGAAGGGGGTATCCCACATGCTGAGCCGGACCGCCGAAAATCTCTACTGGATGGCGCGCTATATGGAGCGGGCCGAGGCTACCGCGCGGCTGCTGACCATGGGGCAGCGGATGGCCATCTTGCCCGGCGCGCATCATCGCGACGAATGGCGCTCCGTCGTGCGCGCCACCGGCAGCGGCCACCAGTTCCCCGAAGGGGTGCAGGTGACCGAAAGTGATGTCGTGTCCTTCCTGATGCTGGACCTCGACAATCCCAGCTCGATCCGATCCTGCCTCCTGAAGGCCCGGTCCAACGCCAAATCGGCGCGCACCATGCTGACGCAGGATATGTGGGAAGCGCTGAACGATGGCTGGCGCAAGCTGGACAGCTATGATGTCGGCGAAGCGCGGCAACAGCTGCCGGCCCTGATCGACTGGGTCAAGACGCGAGTGATGACCTTCCGCGGTGCCACCCATTCGGGCCAGCTGCGCAATGAAGGCCATGATTTCCTGCGCTGCGGCTCCGCACTGGAGCGGGCGCAGATGACGCTGCGGCTGCTGGACGTCAAATATTATGTCCTGCTGCCCGAAACCGAAGTGATAGGCGGCAATCGGGACCATTATCAATGGACGTCGGTGCTGCACGCTCTGTCTGGCAGCCGCGCCTATCATCATGTCTATGGCGGCACCTACACCCCCTGGCAGATCACCGATTTCCTGATGCTCAACCGCATGTTTCCGCGCAGCGTGGCCTATTGCTACGACCAGCTGGCCTATCGCCTGCACCGGCTGGAAGGGTGGCACGGCACGCGCAATCCCTGCCATGAGACGGTGCAGCAGATGGTGAGCGCGCTCGAACAGCTCGACAGTGGGGAAATCTTCCGCTTCGGCCTGCATGAAACGGTGCAGCACGGGCTGCAAATGACCAATCAACTGGGCATGGAAATCGCCCAGGCCTATCATTTCGGCTAGAAGGGGGAAGGGGGGCCTTTCATGAAATTGCTTGTCCGCCACCAGACCGTCTATCGCTATGACGCATCGGCCGGACGCGTGGCGATGCGGCTGAAGCTGATGCCGGTCGATACCCCGGCGCAGACCGTGCTGGACTGGCAGGTCAGCGTGAACGGCGATGTGCTGACCGATTTTCGCCCCAACAGCTATGGCGAGATGGAGACGATCTGGATCAGGCGAGACCGACATGATCATGCCGTCATCGTGGCCGAAGGGCTGGTCGAAACCCGCGAGACTCATGGTGTGGTCGGCGCTCCGGTCAGCCGGGTCAATCCACTATACTATCTGCGCGAAACCGCGCTCACCTGCGCGTCTGATGGCATCGCCGCGATGGCGCGCGCCACGCCCGAAGGCGATGGTCCGCTGGCGCGCCTCCATGCGCTGTCCGCCGCCGTCACGGACGCCGTTAGCTATCGCGCGGGCGTCACCACCTCCGCCACCACCGCCGCGCAGGCCTTCACGCTGGGGGCAGGGGTGTGCCAGGATCACGCCCAGATCTTCATCGCCGGAGCGCGATCGCTCGGCATACCGGCGCGCTATGTGTCGGGCTATCTGCTCGCGGGCGACGGTAGCGAATTGCACGAAACCCATGGCTGGGCCGAAGCACTGGTGCCGGAACTGGGCTGGGTCGGCTTTGATCCCTCCAACCGCGTCTGCGTGACCGAACGCTATCTGCGGGTCGCCAGCGGGCTGGACGCAGACGAGGCTGCGCCGATCCGGGGGACGATAACGGTTGCGGGCGATATCTCGATTGACGCGGACGTCCGTATCGCGCAGGCGGATGACGGCGTCGAGGAACGGCAGTTGCAGCGGCAACAGCAGCAGTCTATCCCGCCGTCCGACGCGCAGCATTGAAAAAGCTTTCGGGGGCCGGGGACGAATGACCTATTGTGTGGCGGTGCGGGTTGACCAGGGACTGGTCATGCTGTCCGACACCCGCACCAATGCGGGCATGGACAATATCGCCCGTTTTCGTAAGAGCTTCACCTATCTGGTCGAAGGCGAACGGGCGATCACCCTGCTCTGTTCGGGCAACCTGTCCATCACCCAGGGGGTGAAGGCCACGCTCAGCAAGGCGATCAAGGACGCCAAGCTCGACCCCGACGTCGAAACCATCCTCAATTGCAGCACCATGCACCGCGTTGCGCAGATCGTCGGCGACGCGATGCGCGCGATGCAGACGCGATATCGCGAAAGCATCGAAATGGGCGGCTCCGGCGCCAGCGCCTCGATCATGATCGCGGGCCAGCGCCGCGGTGGCAAACCGCGCCTCTATCTGGTCTATAGCGCAGGCAATTTCATCGAAGCGACCGAGGACACGCCCTTCTTTCAGATTGGCGAGCATAAATATGGCAAGCCGATCCTGGACCGCATCATCAAGCGCGAAACCACGCTGGAGGACGCGACCAAGGCGGTGCTGGTGTCGATGGACTCGACCCTGCGCTCCAATCTCTCGGTCGGGATGCCGCTCGACCTGACCGTCATCCCCACCGACAGGTTCGACTTCCGCGTCCGCACCCGGATCGAGGCTGACAATGAGGAATTCGCGATGATCTCCCAAAGCTGGAGCGCGGCGCTTCGCAAAGGGTTCGAGGATCTGCCCAACGTATTGGATTGAGGCGGGCGGGGCATCGGCGAAGCCCGTTTCAAAGCAGGATTTTCTCCGATTTCTGGCCGCAGATGGATCATCCGGCGTGCTACCTACATCCCTGCTTCCCACGCCCCAAGCAAATCCTTCGCTTGCCTGCGCGCCGTCACGGCCTATCTCTCCCATCAACACGAATCGCAGCTGAAAGCCTGATATGACCGCCACCCATTCGACCCGCATGTTGATCCTCGGTTCCGGCCCGGCTGGCCTGTCCGCCGCCATTTATGGCGCGCGAGCGGGTCTGGCGCCGATCGTGGTGCAGGGGATGCAGCCGGGCGGGCAGCTGACCATCACCACCGACGTCGAAAATTACCCCGGCTTCAAGGACGTGATCCAGGGGCCGTGGCTGATGGAGCAGATGCAGGCGCAGGCCGAGCATGTCGGCGCGCAGATGATGTATGACCAGATCGTTGACGTGGACCTGTCGCAGCGCCCGTTCCGCCTGACCGGCGACGGTGGCGTGGTCTATGTCGCCGACACGTTGGTCATCTGCACCGGCGCGCAGGCGAAATGGCTGGGCGTCGAGGGTGAGGAGCATTTGCAGGGCAAGGGCGTCAGCGCCTGCGCCACCTGCGACGGCTTCTTCTATCGCGGCAAGAAGGTGGTGGTCATCGGCGGCGGCAATACCGCGGTTGAGGAAGCGCTCTACCTCACCAACCACAGCCATGACGTTACGCTGATCCACCGCCGCGATACGCTGCGCGCCGAAAAGATTTTGCAGGAACGGCTCCACGCCCATCCGAACATCAAGGTGCTGTGGAACAAGGCGGTCGATAAATTCGTCGGCGGCGGAACACCCGAAGGGCTGGTCGGCGTGGACCTGATCGATACCGTGACCGGCGAAAGGTCGCACGAGCCGACCGATGGCGGATTCGTCGCGATCGGCCACCACCCCGCGACCGAACTGTTTACCAGCAAGCTGCCGATGGACGAGGGCTATCTGCTGGTCGAAAAAGGCACCACCCGCACGTCCATCCCCGGCGTATTTGCGGCAGGCGACGTCACCGACAAAATCTATCGGCAAGCGGTAACTGCGGCAGGCATGGGCTGCATGGCGGCGCTGGACGTAGAAAAATTCCTGGCCGAAGCCGATTTTGAGGCGATGGTCGAGGCGTGACTACTTGCCGTTCGGGCTGAGCGAAGTCGAAGCCTTCCACTGAGCGGAGCGAAGTGCCTTCACTACGTTCAGGCGGACCCTTCGACTTCGCTCAGGGCGAACGGATATTATTGCGCCACCTTGCCCCGCGCAAATGCCACCAGCGACCCGAACGTCTCGAACGTGTCGCCGTCAATATCGTCGTCCTCGATCAATATGTCGAAGCGATCTTCCATCTCGGTCAGCAGTCCCGCGACGGCCATGGAGTCCAGCTCCGGCAGCGCCCCGAACAAGGGCGTGTCGGCGTCGAAACCGTCGACCTGATCCTGCGAAAGGCCCAGCACGTCGCGCAACAGCGCCCGCGTCAAAAGCTCGATGTCATCGGTCCGGTCGACCGGCTGAGAATTATGCGCCCGCATGGTGGGCGACGTCCTAGTCAGTCCCGGCCTATCCGACAAGCGCGGAAATGGCCGTGCGGGCCGCTGGCAGCCAGTTGGAGGCGTGGCGCGGGTTGAAGGCGTCGATGCGGTGGAGCGGCACTCGCTCCTCCATCCAGTCACTCTTATAGGGATTGTCGCCGGTGCCATAGTCGATCATCGCGACTCGATCGCCGTCGATCGCCTGCGCAAACATCGCATGGCTGAGCAACGTGCCGGGCGATCCGGCGTCATGCGCGCGATCATGGGAGAGTTTGTGGATTAGGGCCACGCCATTCTCCACAGTCCATAATTGGGTGGCGACCGCGCGCTCCCCGTCCCGCGCAAAGCCCAACCGCAAGCGTCCTGCCTCACTCTCCTGTTCGGCAAGCGCCCGCAGGAAATCGAGGCCCGGCTCCGGTTGCTTCCAGCTGCGCCCATGCACATCGACATAATCGCGCCACAGATCGTCAGTCAGGTGATCGCTGATCGACAGGTCATAGCGGCTGCCCCGCGCCCGGCGCTTGACCAATGTGCGCAACCGGCCGGGACGGCTGGCCCAGTAGGTCGCGAAATCGCGTCCATTGACCCGCAAAATATGCCGCCCGCCCATTGGCCGCGACAGCGCAAACCATCCGGTCCTGCGCAGGCTGGCGAGCATCTCGGCGCTTGCTTCGACCGGATAGAGATCAATCTGGCTGGTGGTGCGCAACAGGTGACCGCTCAGCGCTTCGAGTAACAGCGTCCGCTGCCCCTCATCGGGATCACCCGTAAATTGCGGCGACCAGTCAAAACTATACCAGTTGGCCAGCGCCGACACCCGGCGACTGTCGTGGCCAAGCAGGAACAGCCACGCCTGCGCGCCATCCTCTTCCGCCACAACCACCCGCACCGGGACATCGGCAAAGCAATGGCGGTGCAGAAAATCGAACCAGTCATACCGCCCGAACAGGCAAGGCACGGCTTCGCGGTCGAGACGGCCATGCAGCGCGTCCCGCACATCCGCGAGGCTGTGATATTCCCTTGTCGTCGGCAACCGACTATCTCCGCATTCGTCTGGACAGGGCTTAGGGCCAAAGTCTGGAAATGGAGTTAAGCGTGCCACAAGCTGAACCGACTGCCGCGATCCTGCCGATCGATCACCTGCTGTTGCGGGGCGATCCGGCGCGGGCTGCGCTGGACGGGCGGTCGGGCAGCTATAATTTCGCCGAGCTGGAGGAGACGCTGGGGCGGCTGGCAGGCTGGCTGGCGGGTTTCGGGCTGGAGCCGGGTGCGCGGGTCGCAAGCTGGATTGCCAAGGGGCCGGTTGCCGCGCTGATGCCGCTGGCCGCGCCACGCGCGGGTCTGGTCCATGTGCCGGTCAACCCACTGCTCAAGCACGCACAGGTGGCGCATATATTGGCGGACAGCGGGGCGGCGCTGCTGATCGGCACGACCGCGCGACTCGCCACCTTGGCGCCGGGCGAAGTGCCAGAAGGCTGTCAGTTGCACCGAGAGGATGACGCCGCCTGCGCCATGAGCGGCGGCACCGCGCTGGGGCCATCAACGGCAGGCCCGGACGATCTCGCCGCCATCCTCTACACCAGCGGATCGACCGGACGGCCCAAGGGGGTAATGCTCAGCCACGCCAATCTCTGGCTCGGCGCGGTCGCGGTGGCAGATTATCTAGGCCTCACGCGGCAGGACCGCACCGCCTGCGTCCTGCCGTTCAGCTTCGATTATGGCCAGAATCAGCTGTTTTCAACTTGGGTTTCGGGCGGCTGCGTCTATCCGCTCGACTATCTGACACCGCGTGACGTCATGAAGCTGGTCGACCGGCGCGACATCACGACACTGGCAGGCGTCCCGCCACTCTGGGTGCAAATCACTGAACTGGACTGGCCGCCGGAGGTCGCGGCCAAGCTCAAGCGCCTGACCAACAGCGGCGGCGCACTCACCCGGCCGCTGGTTGCAAAGCTGCGCGCCCTGTTTCCGCAGGCGGACCTCTATCCCATGTATGGCCTGACCGAAGCCTTCCGCTCCACCTATTTGCCGCCCACGCTCGTCGATACTCACCCCGACTCGATGGGGTCGGCGATTCCCTTCGCTGAAATACTCGTGGTCCGTCCCGATGGCAGCATCACCGACGATGACGAGCCGGGCGAACTGGTCCATTGCGGGCCGCTGGTGGCGCAGGGCTATTGGCGCGATGCCGCCCGCACCGCCGAACGCTTCAAACCCGCGCCGCCTGCGTCCCGCTATGGCGGCATGGCGGTCTGGTCTGGCGATACGGTACGGCGCGACGCTGAAGGTCTGCTCTATTTCGTTGGCCGCGACGATGCGATGATCAAGTCGGCGGGCAACCGCATCAGCCCGACCGAGATAGAGGAGGCAGCCGTCGCCGTGCCGGGAGTCGCCGAAGCGGTGGCACTGGGGGTGAAGGATGAAAGGCTGGGACAGGCGGTCAAATTGCTACTGCGCTCCGCGGACCCGGACGTTGCCCCAGCGGTCGCCGCGCACCTCAAGGCCGAACTGCCCAATTTCATGCAGCCGCGCGAAATCCTTGTGCTGGCCGCTTTTCCCCGCAATCCCAACGGCAAGACTGATCGAGTCGCACTGGCGCGGGAGTATTGCATTTGAAACCGATGGGACCGATCCCGCCCTGGTTTGCGGCGGAAGAGGGGATGTTGCTGGTCGGCGGCTATGGCGCGGCCAGTCTGGTGGACGAGGCAGGCGACACGCCGCTCTTTGCCTATGACATGGACATTGTCGCAGCGCAGATCCGCCGCTTCCGCGAGGCGATGCCCGCAGCGCTCCATCTCCATTATGCGATCAAGGCGAACCCTTATGCGCCGCTGCTGACAGCGATGGCGGGGCAAGTGGACGGCTTCGACATTGCGTCGGGCGGTGAGCTGGAGATGGCACTGGCGGCGGGCATGGACCCGGCGCGGATCAGCTTTGCCGGGCCGGGCAAGCGCAATGACGAACTGGAAGCGGCGATCTTTGCCGGGGTGACGCTCAACCTCGAATCCGAAGGGGAGGGGCGGCGCTCGCTCGCCATTGGTCAGCGGATCGGCAAGATCCCGCGCGTCGCGGTGCGGGTGAACCCGGACTTTGATCTGAAAGGCTCCGGTATGCGGATGGGCGGCGGTGCCAAGCCCTTTGGCGTCGATGCCGACCATGCCGCCGCGCTGGCGAGGGCGATGATAGATGGCGGCGCGGACTGGCGCGGCTGGCACATATTTGCGGGCAGCCAGAATCTGGACGCAATGGCGATCATCGAGACGCAGGCGGCGACGATCGCGCTCGCCGCCCGCCTGTCCGACGCGGTTGGCGTTACTCCGCCGCTGGTCAATCTGGGCGGCGGATTTGGCCTTGCCTATTTCCCCGGCGATGTGCCGCTCGACATCCGCCCGATCGGCGTTGCGCTCGACACCGCGTTCGAATCGCTGCCTGATATTCTTACGGGCAGCGCCTTTGCGATCGAACTGGGCCGCTGGCTGGTCGGGGAGGCGGGAGTCTATCTGACTCGCGTTATTGACGTGAAGGTCAGCCAGGGCGAAACATTCGTCGTCGTCGATGGCGGGCTGCATCATCAACTGGCGGCCAGCGGCAATTTCGGCACGGTGGTGCGCCGCAACTATCCGATCGCACTCGCCAACCATTTTGGCGCAGCGCCTGCCGCCGATCCGGTCACGGTGGTGGGGTGCCTCTGCACGCCCATCGACCGGCTGGGTGACAAGATTGCACTGCCGCCGGTGCAGGAAGGCGACCTGATCGCCATTTTCCTTGCCGGAGCCTATGGCGCATCGGCCAGCCCCGCTGCATTTCTTGGTCATCCAAGTCCTCGCGAAGTTTTACTTGGATGAGTTGTTGGTGACTTAACTCCTAACGGTATCTTTACCCTTTCCCGGCAAGAAGAGGTCGGAAGCCCTGTGCTGACCGGCCCGCCTTGCCCTCTTTGGCGGCTGGTCGCGCATGGCCGCACAAAGAGGTGAGATTATGCGTTTCGTGTCGGTTTCCAGGCTGCTGATCGGTGCATCGCTGCCCGCGCTCGTCCTGTCTGGCTGCGCTTCGGGTGGCGCCAGCGGACCGCAATTGCCGCCAGCCTCCTTCGTTTCGACGCGCGAAGGGCCGGGCGAGGAATATATTATCGGCCCATTGGACGACCTCACCATCTTCGTGTGGCGCAATCCTGAATTGGGGGCAAAGGTGCAGGTGCGCCCCGATGGCCGCATCACCACGCCGCTGATCACCGACATGCCAGCCGTGGGCAAGACGCCCAAAATGCTGGCGGACGACATCAAGCTGGCGCTGACCCAATATATTGAAAATCCGCTGGTTTCTGTGATCGTCAACAATTTCAGCGGCACGTTCAGCCAGCAGGTGCGGATCGTCGGCGCGACCGAAAAGCCCGCCTCGATCCCCTACCGCGCGAACATGACGTTGCTCGACGCGATGATCTCGGTCGGTGGGCTGTCCGAATTTGCAGCGGGCAACCGCGCGCGGCTGGTCCGGTTCAACAAGAATAGCGGCAAGCAGCAGGAATATAAGGTCCGCCTCAACGACCTGCTCAAAAAGGGCGACACGAAGGCGAACGTCATGCTCGCCCCCGGCGACGTCATCATCATCCCCGAAAGCATGTTCTGATCATGGCCGGTCTCTACGACGAATTGCTGCTGCTGCTCCACGGTGTCTGGAGCCGACGCTGGGTCGCGCTGGGCGTGGCCTGGGGCGTATGCATGTTGGGCTGGCTGGGCGTGGCGCTCATCCCCAACAGCTATCAGTCCAAGGCGCGGGTCTATGTGAACACCCAGTCGCTGCTGGAGGACAAGGTGGGCATCACCCAGGTCCAGTCGCAGCAGGATCTCGACCGGGTGCGCAGCACGCTGGCCAGCACTGAAAATCTGGAAAAGGTCGTGCGCAACACCGACCTGTCCCAGACCGTGTCCAGCCAGCGCGACATCGCCGCGAAGATCACGACCCTGCGCGAAAATATCACCGTCATGGCGCAGGCTGACCCCAGCATGATCGACATCACGGCGGCGTCCGCCGACAGCAGCCTGTCGGACGGTGCGAATGCGCGGATTTCGCAGCAGATCGTGCAGAAGCTGATCGACATTTTCCAGGAGGAAAATCTTTCCGGCGACCGCAACGAAACCAAGCAGAGCCTCGCCTTCCTCGACCAGCAGATTGCGGCACGGGGCAAGCAGTTGGAGGCCGCCGACCAGCGCCGCGTCGAATTTGCGCAGCGCTATGTCGGGCTGTTGCCCGGTGCCGGTTCGATCAGCCAGCGGATGGATGCCGCGCGGCAGGAAATCAACACGATCGATTCGCAACTGGTTCAGGCACAGAGCGCGCTGAGCGCGATGAACGGCCAGTTGGCGGGCACGCCGCAAAGCCTGCCGGGCGTCGGCCCATCGGGCGGGCCTTCGGCACTGGGTCAGGCGCAGGCCAATCTGGCCGGGATGCGCGCACGCGGCTGGACCGCCAATCACCCTGACGTGATCGCAGCCCAGCGTGAGGTCGACGCCCTGCGTAAGGCAGGGGGCGGCGCGAACGGTGGTGGCGGCAGCACGCCCAACCCTGCTTATCTGTCGATCCGTTCGATGCAGGCCGAACGCGCCGCCACGGTGCAGGCGCTCGGCACGCGCAAGGCGCAGTTGCAGGCCGATCTCAACACGATGATGGCCAAGCAGGTCAATGAACCCGGCGTCGCGTCGGAGCAGGAAAAGCTCGACCGCGATTATGAGGTTCTGAAAACCCAATATGACAAGCTGCTCGCCGATCGCGAGGAAATCCGTCTGCGTGGCGAGGTCAAGACCGAGACCGGCTCCGTCCAGTTCCGCGTCATCAACCCGCCCAGCGTGCCGACTGCACCTGCCGCCCCCAACCGGCCGCTGCTGTTGCTGGGCGTTCTGATCCTGGGGATTGGCGCAGGTGTCGGTGTCGCCTTTGCGATGGGTCAGCTCAAGGGGACATTCCCCACTGCTGCGCGGCTGGAACGGGCGATCGGCCTGCCGGTCGCAGGCTCCATCAGCCAGACGATCAGTGCGGCGCAGGTCGCCATCGATAAGCAGCGGATGAAATGGTTTGCCGGTGCCAGCGGGGGCTTGGCCGCCGTCTGTCTGCTGCTGATCGTCGTCGAATTCGTCCAGCGCGGTATGGCGTGAAGGAGCCAGTCACCATGAACCAGCATAGCTCCATCAAGGGCGGATCGCTGATCGAGCGGGCAACGGAAATCTATGATTTCTCTGCCGCCCTGCGCGGTCGTGCCGTCCCCGCCGTCGATATCCCCGCCGACCTGCCACCCGCGCCGGTTGCCGCTGACCCTGTGTCGGCTTCACCGTCGGCTTTTCGCGCTTTGCCCTGGACGGGGCCAGTCCAGCCAATCGATCGTATCAAGCTTGAGGAGGCCGGTTTCCTGCGCCCCGACGGCGCAGTCACGGCGATGAGCGAGGAGTTCCGGTTGCTCAAGCGCGACCTGCTTGCCCAGTTGCAGGGGCAGGAACGCGGCAATCGCATCCTCATCTGCTCCGCCCATAGCGGCGAAGGCAAGACCTTCTGCGCGGTCAATCTGGCGCTCAGCCTGGCGGCGGAAAAGGATCGCGAAATCCTGCTGGTGGACGCCGATTTCGGCAAGCCCGGCATCCCCGAAACTTTGGGGCTGGATGGTGGTCCCGGCCTGATGGACGCGCTTGCGGATCCGACGATCGCGATCGAAGATTGCGTCATCCGCACCGACCTGCCGTCGCTGTCGGTGCTGCCCGCCGGGCAGCGCAGCAATGCCGACACCGAATATCTTTCGTCGGCCCGCACCGAACAACTGCTGTCGCGGCTGACCGAGGGACGGCCCGAACGCATCATCATCTTTGATTCGCCGCCGTTGCTGGCCGCTTCGCCCGCCGCCGTGCTGGCCAGCCATGTCGCGATCGCACTGCTGGTCGTGCGCGCCGACAGCACATCGGAAAGCGCCCTGCGCGACGCTGCCGGGATGCTCAAGGGCAGCGCACAGGTCCAGCTTCTGCTCAATGCCGTCCGCTTCAACGGCGGCGGCCGCCGTTTCGGCAGCTATTATGCCAAGGGGAATAGTCCGTCATGACCGTCCGTCAGTGGATCAGCGGCGCATCGCTCGCCGCGCTGGCCGCAGCGAGTGCGCCAGCATTCGCCCAGACGACCAGCGCGAATCGGCGCGTCAATGTCACGCCCTATATCGGGGTAGATCAGGTAGTCATGGGTCCGCTCAAGGGCGATGGCGATGTGCTGACCTACACCAATGTGACTGCCGGAGTAACAGCCGAGGTCCAGACTCGCCGGGTCGAGGCGGTGATCGACCTGCAATATAATCACAGCTTCAGCTGGAGCAAACAGATGCCCGATCAGGATGTGCTGAGCGGCATCGCCAGCGCGACCGTCAATGTCGCGCGTGGTCTGTCGCTCCACACTGGCGGCATGGCGTCGCGCGTGCGGACCGATGGCCTGTCGGGCGCATCGACGTTCAATGACAGCTACACCAGCCAGGTCTATGCCGGCTATATCGGCCCGGCCTACACGACACAGATTGGCGACATCACTGTCAACGGCTCCTATCGGCTGGGCTATGCGCGGGTCGAGGATGACCTTGATTCCAACCTCTCCAACGCGCCCGTCAGCGGTTCCTTCGCGGACAGCTGGACGCATAACCTGACCGGATCGGTCGGCTTTGCCCCCGGCACATTGCTGCCGGTCGGCCTGACTGCCAGTGCGGGCTATGACCGCGAGGATGCAAGCCAGCTCGACCAGCGGTTCGAGGACAAATGGGGTAGGGTTGACGCCACGCTGCCGGTATCGCGCACCGTCGCGCTGATTGGCGGCATCGGCTATGAACAGATCGAGATCAGTCAGCGTTCGCCCCTGCTGGATACGGCTGGCGTGCCGGTCATCAGCAACGGCCGCTATGTCACCGACAAAAGCTCGCCGCGCGCGCTGATCTATGAATTTGACGACATCATCTGGGACGCCGGCGTATTGTGGCGGCCCAGCCGCCGCACCTCGCTCCAGGCGCAGGTCGGCCAGCGATATGGCGGCATGACCTATCAGGGCAGCTTCACATGGCAGGGCGCAAACAGCAGCTTTGCCGTCATAGTGTTCGACGGTATCGACAGCTTCGGTCGCCTGATCACGGCCAACGCCGCCGCGCTGTCGGGCAGCAGCTTTGATGTGGCGCGCAATCCCTTCACCGGGGACATTACCGGCTGCGCCTTCTCCACCACCGGCGGGGGACAATGCTTCAACGATGCGCTGGCAGGCATCACCGATGCCAATTTCCGCTATCGGGGCGTTTCGACCCAATATTCGCTGCGGCGCGGCCAATGGGGCTGGGGCGTAGGGGCCGGCTATTCGCAGCGCAAGTTCATCACGCCGCAGGGTCAGAGCGTCCTTGTGCGCGGGTCGAAGGACGAGAACTGGTACGGCAATGCGTCGATGACCTATATGTTCAACGATCGCAACAGCATCGATACGGTCGCCTACGTCAATTATTTCGACGCCAGTGGCGGACGCCCCGACGTCCTCAATTATGGCGCGTTCACCAGCTATTACAAAAGTCTGACCCGTCGCCTGTCGGCATCGGCATCGGTCGGTGTAGATGGCGTGCAGGCTGATGACATCGACACGGTGATCAACGCGATGGGCCAGGTCGGCCTGCGCTACAGCTTCTAACGGGTCGGTTGGAGAATTTAGATGTACGATCAATATTATGGATTGCAGGGCCGCCCGTTCCAGCTGACGCCGGACCCGCATTATTATTTTGAAAGCGCGACCCATCGCAAGGCCTTGTCCTATTTGGGCTATGGTCTGGCGCAGGGGGAGGGCTTCATCGTCATCACCGGCGATATCGGCGCGGGCAAGACGACCTTAGTCGGCCATCTGATGCAGACTATCGACCCGGTGCGGCTGACGGCGGTCAAGATCGTGTCGACCCAGGTAGAGGGCGACGACATGCTGCGTCTCGCTGCGCAGAGTTTCGGCCTGGCGACCGATGGCCTGCCCAAGGCCGCGACGCTGCAGAAAATCGAAGCCTTCCTTCACGCCCAGGCGCGCGCCGGACGGCGCACCCTGCTGATCGTGGACGAGGCGCAGAACCTGCCTGTTTCCGCGATCGAGGAATTGCGGATGCTGTCCAACTTCCAGCTGGGCGGGCAATCGCTGCTCCAGATTTTCCTGCTGGGCCAGCCGGAATTTCGCGACCTGCTGAAATCGCCGCAACTGGAGCAATTGCGCCAGCGCGTCATCGCCACCCACCATCTAGAACCGATGATGGCCAAGGAAGTCGAGCCCTATATCATCCATCGTCTGACCGTGGCGGGCTGGGTCGGCAACCCGACCTTCACGCCTGCCGCCTTCGCGGCGCTCTATGCCGCTACCGGAGGCGTGCCCCGCCGTCTGAATGCGCTGGTCAGCCGCGTGCTGCTGATGGGCGCGATCGACCAGTTGCGCGAGATAGACGCGGATGTGGTGCAGGCTGTTGTCGCCGACATGGGGCTTGATGTCGATGTCGCCCCCCAACCTGTTGCGCCTTCGCTGCTCGACACGGTCGAAGAGGCTGAGGAAGCAGCCGTGGCGGAAGCCGGGGTAGAGGCCGTCGCGGAGCAGGAAGAGGCAGAAGAGGCAGCACCAGCGCCATTCGCTGCCCCCTTTGCCGCGCCAGCGATCGAGGATGTGCCGACGGCTGAGCTATCGCCGGACATCGAAATCGACGAACCCTTTTATACGGCGTTCGATGCTGTGGAGGAACCGGCTGAAATCTGGGCCGCCGAGGACGAGCCAGCGGTGGAGCAGCCGGTGGCCGTCGAAGAACCTCAGCCGGAACAGGCCATGCCGCAACCCGTCGCCACGATTGGCGCGGCACAGGTCGAAGCGCTGCGTCACGACATGCTGGCTGAGATTGAAGGGCTGCGGGCGGAAATCTCCTCGCTTCGGGCCGTGCAGGCCCATGTGCCTTTCGCCCCTGCACCGATGGTCGATCCAGAAGCGCTCAAGGATTGCTTCACCCTGATCGAGGAACGGCTGCAATCGCTGGAGTTCCGCGCGGAGGAACAGGACACGGCCCTGCGCCGGGTGCTGACTCTGCTGGTCGACTGGGTCGAGCGGGAAGAACAGATGGCCGCGCCGCGCGACAGCGCAGCCGCCTGACACAGGACTTGCCCCAGGCGGGCGGCCCGACCAAGGTGCGCAACATGATACAGAATGCCCTGTCCGTCGATGTCGAGGACTGGTTTCAGGTCGGCGCATTCGAGCGCACGATCCGGCGCGCCGACTGGGACGGCCTGACCCACCGCGTCGAGGGCAATACCGACGCGGTGCTGGACCTGTTCGCGCAAGCGGGCGTCACCGGCACCTTCTTTACGCTGGGCTGGGTGGCCGAACGCTATCCTGCGCTGATGCGCCGCATCGTCGCGGCGGGCCATGAGGTCGCCAGCCATGGCTATGATCATGCGCGCGTGTTCACCTTCACGCCGGAGCAGTTTCGCGCCGACCTGCGCAAATCACGCGCGATCCTGGAGGATGCCAGCGGACAGGCCGTCACCGGCTATCGTGCGCCCAGCTTCTCCATCGACCCGCGCACCCCATGGGCGCATCCCATATTGGCGGAGGAGGGCTATCGCTATTCCTCCAGCGTCGCGCCGATCCGGCACGACCATTATGGCTGGCCCGATTCGCCGCGTTTTGCGTGGAAACCGGTGCCGGGGTCCGATCTGGTCGAACTGCCCGTGACGACCGCGAAGCTGGGCAAGCGCACGCTTGCGGCCGGGGGCGGGGGCTTCTTTCGCCTGCTGCCCTATGGCTTTTCACGGTGGGCGATCCGGCAGGTCAATGCGCAGGCGGGGCGGCCTGCGATCATCTATTTCCACCCGTGGGAAATCGACCCGGACCAGCCGCGCCGCACCGATGCGCCGCTGCGCTCGCGTGTGCGGCACTATAGCAACCTGTCGGTCATGGCGGCCAAGCTGCGTCGCCTGACAAGTGATTTTGCCTGGACGCGCGTGGATGCGCTGGCCGACGCGCAGGCGGCGCTCGCGCCATGATGCTGGGTAATGGCGCAGGCATGGCCGTCACCATGATGGACCTGACCGACCCGGCGCAGGCGCGCGCGGTCGATGCCTTCGTGCTGGGTCATGCCGACGGATCGCCCTTCCATCGCCCCGCCTGGCTGCACGCGATCGAACAGGCGACCGGCAATCGCGCGCTGCTGCTGGCGGCGGTCGGACCGTCGGGGCGGATCAGTGGCATCCTGCCCCTGCACCATGTGCGCAGCCGCCTGTTCGGCGCGGCTCTAGTATCCACCGCCTTCGCCGTCGATGGCGGCATATTGGCGGACGACCAGCGCGCCGTTGCCGTGCTGGCGACGGCGGCCCAAAGGCTGGCGAGCGAGCGCGGGGGCCTGTCGCTGGAACTGCGTGGTGGTCCGACGCCGGGCGACGATTGGCAGAGGCTGGACGGCGCGCATGTCGGTTTCGTCCGTCCGCTTGCCGCCGATGATGAGGCGGAATTGCTGGCCGTCCCGCGCAAGCATCGCGCCGAACTGCGCAAGGCGCTCGCCAACCCGGCGTTGAGCGTGGAGATTGGCCGCGATGCGCGCCATTTGCGCGACCATTTCCATATATATGCCACCAGCGTCCGCAACCTTGGCACCCCGGTTTTTTCGCCGCGCCTGTTCCGCGCGGTGCTGGACCATTTCGGCGAAGATGCCGATATATTGATCATCCGCGAGGGTGAGCGGCCAGTTTCTGCCGTCCTGACGCTTTACCACAATGGGCGGGTCATGCCCTATTGGGGCGGTGGTCTGGCCGATGCGCGGCGGCTGCGGTCCAATGAACTGATGTATTATCGCCTGATGGCCCACGGCCGCGCACGCGGCATGACCCATTTCGACTTTGGCCGGTCGAAGGTCGGCAGCGGCCAGGCAGCGTGGAAAAAAAGTTTCGGCTTCGATCCCCGACCCCTGGTCTATCATGGGTGGTCAGCGGACGGCGGACGGCGCGATGTCGACCCCGGCAGCGCCCGCTATCAGCGCCGCATCGCGCTGTGGAAAAAATTGCCGCTACCGCTCGCCAATCTCATCGGTCCGCTGATTTCGCGCGGTCTTGGTTGAAACGGATACGAAATGTTCAGCCCCTGCGTTTAGATCGGGCGGCAGGGTGGTAACAGGGATGACGTCCATGAACATGATTAGCGGACTGGCCGTCATCGTCGAGGAGGCGCGCCTGACCGACGCCGCCTGCGTCGCCGAACTGGACGCCTGGGTCTGCGCACATCCCGATTCGACGCCCTTCCATCGCCCCGCCTGGATCATGGGCGTGGAGGCAGGGACTGGCCAGAAAGCCAAGCTACTGGTCGCACGGATGGCGGGCGGCGATATTATCGGCCTGCTGCCGCTTACCTATATCCGCTCCGCTTTGTTCGGTCGTGCGCTGGTGGGCAGCGGCTTTGCCGTCGATGGCGGCCTGCTGACCACCCATCGTAAGGCTGGCCCGGCGCTCGCCGATGCCGCCTGGACGCTTGCGGAAAAGCTGGGCTGCTCGACGCTGGAACTGCGCGGCGGGGAAGCGCCCGATGGCACGGTGTGGCAGGAAAAGGCTGACGCCTATCTGGGCTTCTCCCGACCGCTGGCCGCCGATGATGAGGCGGAACTCAAGGCTGTGCCCAAGCGCCATCGCGCCGAAATCCGCAAAGGGCTGGGCAATGACCTGACCTTCGAATGTGGCCGCGACAAACGCCTGCGCGACATTCATTATCGCCTCTATGCCCATAGCGTCCATAATCTTGGCACGCCGGTTTTCCCCCGCGCGCTGTTTGACGCCATGCTTGACCGGCTGGGCGAGGACGCCGACATTGCCGTCGTGTCGAAGGACGGCAAGCCACTCTCGGCGGTCATCAGCTTCTATCATCGCGGCGCCTGTATGCCCTACTGGCACGGCGCGGCAGAAGGGGCGCGGGCGATGCGGTCCAACGAAGTCCTCTATTTCCTGCTGATGCGCCAGTCGCGCGAGCGCGGTCTGACGACGTTCGATTTTGGCCGGTCGAAGGTCGGCACCGGTCCCGCGGCGTGGAAAAAGACCTGGGGCTTTGAAGGCGAACCGCTCGGCTATTATCTGCGCACCGCGCCGGGGAAGGAAACGCGCGACGTCAATCCGCTCTCGCCGCAATATCGGCGCAAGGTGGAATTGTGGAAGAAGCTGCCCGAATCGATCGCGACCTGGATCGGCCCGCATATCGCGCGGGGGCTTGGATGACTGGCGACATATTATTCCTGTGTCATCGCATCCCGTTCCCGCCCGATCGCGGCGACAAGATCCGCTCCTACCATCTGCTCAAGCGCCTCGCACAAATTGCGCCGGTCCATGTCGGCTGCTTTGGCGATGATGATCGCGACATGGGCTATGCGGGTGAACTGGCGCAGGTCGCCGCGAGCCAGTGTCTGTTGCGGCGCGACCGGTCGAAGGTCGTTGCCGGTCTGACCGGCCTTGTCAAGCGCCAGTCGCTGCTGGTGTCGCTGTTCGATCATCCCGGCCTGCATCAATGGGTGGCCCAGACATTGGCGCAGCGCCCCGTGCGCGCGGTCGTCGCCTATTCGGCGCAAATGGCGCATTTCGTACCGCAACTCTCGCCGAACGTCCGGTTCCTGATGGATTTCGTCGATTTCGATTCGGCCAAATATGCCGCTTATGGCGCGGAAGGCTCCGGCCCAATGGCCTGGATCAACCGGCGCGAGGGGCGGGTGCTGCTCGATTTCGAGCGCGCCATCGCCGCCCGTGCCGATGCCTGCTCCTTCGTCAGCGAAGCCGAAGCCGCGCTGTTCCGCAAGGCCTGCGGTCTTGGGCCAGACCGTATCGTCGCACTCGAAAATGGCGTGGCGCTCGATTATTTCGATCCCACCGCCGCCTTTCCCGCAGTTGACCAGGGCAGCGGCCCGCTGCTCGTCTTTACAGGGCAAATGGACTATCGCCCCAATGTCGAGGCGGTCGAGAGTTTCTCGCGCCAGACCTTGCCGGCGATCCAGACCGTCCAGCCGAACGCCCGCTTCGCTATCGTCGGTCGCAATCCGGCCAACGCGGTCGAGGCGCTGGCTGACCTGCCCGGCGTGATCGTCACCGGCGGGGTGCCTGATGTGCGCGGCTGGCTGGCGGCGGCCGATGTCGTCGTCGCGCCGCTACGAATCGCGCGCGGCATCCAGAACAAGGTATTGGAGGCGATGGCGATGGCCCGCCCCGTCGTCGCCTCTCCGCAGGCCGCCGAAGGGATAGACGCTACTGACGGCACCGAATTTCTGGTTGCCGCCAATCCTGCCGAAGAAGCCGCCAAGGTCATCGCCCTGCTGGCCGATCCCGCGCGCGCTGCCCGGCTGGGCGGGGCCGCGCGCGAACGGATGGAGGCGCGATATCGCTGGTCGGCAACGCTGGCGGGATTGCCCGATTTACTGCTCGGGCACGACGCCGGATCGCAGGCAGCATGACCGTGCGCGCGCTGTCTCTTGGCCGGATGCCGCTGGTGGATCTGACCGGCTGGCGCGGCCATCTGACCGCACTGGGCGTGGTCGCCTTTGCCATATTGGCACTGTTCCATGCCGATGTCTGGTCGATGGTCTCGATCTGGTGGAACGCCTCCACCTTTGGTCATTGCCTGTTCATTCCACCGCTGATCGCCTGGCTGGTGCAGCAACGCCTGCCAGGCCTGAATCAATTGGAGCCGGTTGCCTGGACGCCTGGGCTGGTCTGGCTGGCGCTGGGTGCGCTGGCCTGGCTGGTCGGTGCTGCGGCGGGCGTGGCGATGGTGCGGCACGGCGCGCTGGTCGTGATGCTACAGGGTGCGACCATTGCGCTGCTGGGACCGGCGGTGGCGCGTGCGCTCATCTTCCCACTCTTCTACGCCTTCTTCATGGTCCCCTTCGGCGAGGAAATTGTCCCGCCGCTCCAGCTGGTAACGGCGCGCCTCGCCATGCTCTTACTCGACCTGTCGGGGGTGCCAGCCCATATGGAGGGCATCTTCATCACCACGCCGACCGGCTATTTCGAGGTCGCCGAAGCCTGTTCGGGCGCGAAATTCCTGATCGCCATGACCGCCTATGGCGTGCTGGTGTGCAATGTCTGCTTCCGTACCTGGCCCCGTCGCATTGTTTTCATGGGCGGCGCGCTCGGCCTGTCCGTGCTGGCCAATGGCGTGCGCGCCTTCGCCACCATCCTCGTCGCGCATCTGACCAGCGTGGATGCAGCGGTCGGCTTCGACCATGTCGTCTATGGCTGGGTCTTTTTCGCGATCATCATGATCGTCGTGATGGCGACCGCCTGGCCCTTTTTCGATCGCAAGCCCGGCGATCCCTGGTTCGATCCGGCGCAGTTGCAGGGCGCGGTCCGGCACCGGACATCGACCGGCACGGTAGCGGGGGTCGCCCTCGCGCTGATCGTCGCCGCGCCGCTCTGGCTGGCCGCGACAGCCGCAAGTGCCGATCCTTTGCCGTCGCGAATCGACCTGCCGGTCGTGAAGGGCTGGACCCGCACCGCCGCCGCACAAAGCTATCCATGGACGCCGCGTTTCGATGGCGCGGACCATCGCGTCACGGGCCATTACCGCAACGGCGCAGGGCAGCTCATCGATCTCACCATGGTCGCCTATGCCCGGCAGGATGAAGGCCGCGAACTGGTCGGCTTTGGTCAGGGCGCAGCGGACCCCGATAGCGAATGGGTTTGGTCCTCGCCCGCCCGCGCGCCAGCCAACGCGCGCGGCGAGCAAATCACCGCGCCCGGCCCGGTGGTCCGCCATGTCGTAAGTTTCTATATCGTCGGGCAGGGCGTGCCGACCGGCAGCCGACCGACGGTCAAGATCGAAACGATGAAGGCCCGCCTGCTGGGACAGGACCAGCGCGCCGTCGCCATCCTGATTTCAGCACAGGAAGGCGAAGGCCAGCCCGCCGACGCTGCGATCAGCGCCTTCCTGCGCGACATGGGCGACGTGAAACTTCTGGCTGACCGCGCGATGGGCTTGCGCTAGGGCGGTTGGCATGTGCGGCATAGCAGGCATCTTCCATCTCGAAACGGCCAAGCCCGTCGATCCCGCGCGGGTGCGCGCCATGTTGGACGCGATGCCGCATCGCGGCCCGGACGGTAGCGGCATCTGGACTGCGCCGGGCGTGGGCCTTGGCCATCTGCGCCTGTCGATCATCGACCTGGAGGCCGGCGCCCAGCCGATGCTGACCGAGGATGAAAGCCTCGCGGTCATCTTCAACGGCGAAATCTATAATTTCGGCGAAGTGCGCGCCGAGCTGGAGGCCAAGGGCCACATCTTCCGCACCCACAGCGACACCGAAGTCATCCTCCACGGCTATCGCCAATGGGGCGAGGAGTGTGTTCACCGCTTCAACGGCATGTTCGCCTTCGCCCTGTTCGACGCACGCGCACAGTCGCTCTGGCTGGTGCGTGACCGGTTGGGGGTCAAGCCGCTCCATTATGCGCTGCTGTCAGACGGCAGCCTGATCTTCGGATCGGAACTGAAAAGCCTGCTCGCGCACCCATTGCTGCGCCGCGCGCCGGACCTGTCAGCGGTCGAGGATTATATGGCCTATGGCTATGTCCCCGATGATGCCTGCATGGTCGCGGGCGTGCGGAAACTGGGCGCGGGCGAAACGCTTCGGCTGGTGCGTGGCCGCCCCTTGCCGCAGCCGCAACGCTATTGGGACGTCAGCTTCGCCGATCGGACCAAGGCTAAACCGCAGGAACTGGAAGAAGAACTGGTCGCCTTGATGCGGCAGGCCGTTCGGTCCCGCATGGTTGCGGACGTGCCGCTCGGCGCCTTCCTGTCGGGCGGGGTGGACAGCAGCAGCGTCGTCGCGCTGATGGCCGAAGCCTCTACTCAGGCGGTCAAGACCTGCACCATCGGCTTTGACGTTGCCTCGCTCGACGAAACCGCCTTTGCCGACCGCATCGCCCGGCGCTTCGCGACTGATCACCGCACCCGCATCGTATCCCCCGACGACTATGGCCTGATCGACCGGCTCGCCTTCCATTTCGACGAACCCTTTGCTGACGCTTCCGCCCTGCCAACCTTCCGCGTGTGCGAACTGGCGCGCGAACAAGTGACAGTGGCTTTGTCGGGCGATGGCGCGGACGAAGCCTTTGCAGGCTATCGCCGCCACCGTTTCCAGATGCAGGGCGAGCGCCTCCGCGGCCTCATCCCGGCCTCTGTCCGTCAGCCCTTGTTTGGCACGCTGGGCAAATATTATCCCAAGGCCGACTGGGCGCCGCGCGCGCTGCGGGCCAAATCGACCTTCCTGGAACTGGCGGGGGAGGGCGGGGCCGCCTATGCCGCTTCGGTCGGGGTAACGCCGCACGCGCTGCGCCATCGCCTCTACAGCCAGGACATGAAAAGCCGGCTGGGTGCCTATCGCGCCGAGGATCGCTATATCAAGGCAATGGCCGACGCCCCCGCGCGCGATCCGCTCGACCGTGCCCAATATGCCGATATCCGCATCTGGCTGCCCGGCGATATCCTCACCAAGACCGACCGGATGAGCATGGCCGTCAGCCTGGAGGCGCGCGAACCCTTGCTTGACCATCGCCTCGTCGAATTTGCCGCCCGCCTGCCTGTCAACCAGCGCATCCGGGGCAATAGCGGCAAATATCTGCTGAAAAAGGCGATGGAACCCTATCTGCCGCAAGATATCCTCTACCGCCAGAAAATGGGTTTCGTGACCCCGATCAGCGCCTGGTTTCGCGGCGCGCTGTCAGGCGAGGCTACCGCGATCGCGAGCGGATCGTCACTGGCGCGCACCGGCTGGTTCGATACCAAAGCACTGGCCAAAATCGCGGCGGATCACAAATCCGGCATGGCCGATCATGGGCGGCTGCTGTGGCAATTGCTGATGCTCGACAAGTCGCTGGAGCGGTTGTTCGGGATATGAGTCCTCTCCGCTTGCGGGGAGGTGGCGGCCAGAATGGCCGACGGAGGGGGCGAGAGTAAGACGCTGCCCCCTCCACCACTGCTTCGCAGTGGTCCCCCTCCCCGTGCCGGGGAGGAATAGCCCCCTTGCAACCAGCCGCGCCCGGTGCCAACGGGGCGCATGGCGATAATCGGGACGCATCAGTGACAGTCTCCAAGGAAATGGTCCGGCTGCGGCTTTATGCCCTGAGCCTGGCTGGCGACATGGCGGGACTGTTCGGCGCGTTTCTGGCGGCCAACTGGTTCGTGCTGGGCGCGCTGTGGGGGGAACCGGGCAAACCGCACGGCCTCGTCATGTTCGCGATGATCGCGCCGCTTTACGCGCTGCTGGGCGTGCAGGGTGGAGGCTATGGCATCCACAGTCTGGAAAATGTCCGCCGCGGCATTTTCCGCGCGCTGCTGGCGCTGGCGCAGGCGGCTCTACTGATGCTGCTGATCGTCTATCTGGGCAAGATCGCCGAACAATTGTCGCGTCTGACCTTCATTGTCGGGCTGGCGCTGGGCGCGGTTTCGGTCGCGCTGGTGCGGCTGGTCGTTGTACGACTGGCCAAAAGATTGCTGGGCGAAGTGCCGCACCTGACCGCCGTCATCATGGATGGCGTCGCTATCGAAACCGGCCCGCACATGCTGATCATCGAAGCCGATGCCGCCGATCTGCGCCCGGAGCGTCATGATGCCGACATGGCCGCGCGATTGGCCCAAGCGGTCGGCATGGCCGAACGGGTCATCGTCGCCTGTCCGCTCGACCGGATGGACGACTGGTCCGCTGCGCTCAAATCGCTATCTGCCCGCGGCGAGATCGTCGTTCCCGAACTCCTCCGCTTCGCGCCTGCGCGGGTCGATGAATTTGACGGCCAGCCGACCATCATCGTCGCGGGCGGCCCGCTTCAGTTTCGCGACCGCCTGATCAAGCGCCTGTTCGACCTGATCGTCGCCGGTGCCGCCACTATCATCCTCTCGCCGGTTCTGATCGTTGCCGCGCTGGCAGTGAAACTCACCAGCCCCGGCCCGGTCATCTTCCGCCAGCCACGCATTGGGAAGGATGGGCGGTCCTTCCAGATCTACAAATTTCGTTCGATGCGCGCCGACGCCAGCGACCGCAAGGCCGAGACACTGACGGCGCGCGACGACGATCGGGTCACCCGCGTCGGTGCGTTCCTGCGCAAGTCCAGCATCGATGAACTGCCCCAGCTTTTCAATGTGTTGAAGGGCGATATGAGCATTGTGGGTCCGCGCCCCCACGCCGCCGCAGCCAAGGCGGGCGACACCCTCTATTGGGAGGTCGACGCGCGGTACTGGGCGCGCCACTGTATCAAGCCCGGCATGACGGGTCTGGCGCAAGTGCGCGGTCATCGCGGATCGACCGACCATCATCAGGATCTGATCGACCGGCTCCAGTCTGACCTTGAATATGTCACTGCCTGGTCGGTCTGGCGCGACCTGCGCATCATTGTCGCGACGCTGGGCGTGCTGTTCCACCACAAGGCCTATTGAGCATGACCGATCTTTGGCTTGGCGCGCTGCTTATCGTCTCGCTGGTCGCTGTGTTGTGGCCATTCCTATTCTATCCTCTCATCCTGCGCGCGCTGCCGACGCGCCCGGAACAGCCGCTCGCGGGGCCGGTGCCGACTGCCTCGCTGCTGTTCTGCGCCTATAATGAAGCCGATGCGATGCCCGAAAAGCTCGCCAATCTTGCCATGCTCAAAGGGCTGCATCCGACGCTTGAAATCCTCGCCTTCGATGATGGATCGTCTGACCGCACGGGCGATTTGATCGCGGCGCAGGGCGATCTGGTCACGCTGATCCGTGGCCCCGGTCGCAGCGGCAAGGCCCATGGCATGAAGCAGCTCGCCGCCCGCGCGCGCGGGGACATAATGATCTTCACCGATGCCAATGTTCTGCTCGACCCGGACGCGATTGAGCGCCTGCTCGCCCGCTATGCGGACCCCGATATTGGTGGCGTGCTGGGGTCGCTCCACTATGTCGGGCAGGACGAAAGCGCGACCGCCTCGGTCGGTTCGCTCTACTGGCGGATCGAGGAGCGGCTGAAAGATGAGGAATCGCGCACCGGCAATGTGCTGGGTGCGGATGGCTCGATCTTCTCGATCCGCAGCAGCCTCTATCCCGATTTCCCCGACAGCGTGCTGGATGACCTGACCGTCTCCATGGCCGTGGTGTTTGCAGGCAAACGGCTGGTGAAGGCCAGGGACGTGATCGCGCGCGAAAAACTGGTGACAGCACGAAAGGACGAATATCGGCGCAAGGTCCGCATCGCTGCGCGCGCCTGGCACACCCACAGCCATTTGCGCCCGCAACTGCGCCGCATGGCCGTGATCGACCGTTTCAAATATGCCTCCCGCAAGATCGTGCGGTGGTTCGGCGGGCTGTTCATCCTGACAGGGGCGGTCGCCGCGGGTGCGCTAGCGATGCGTGTCTCGCCGATGCTTTACATGGTCGGAGCGCTGGCCGTGGCGCTGGTCATCTGGCGGGGCATCCGTGCCAAGAGCGGACCATTCGCCGCACTGGTCGATGTGCTGATAGCCTATGCCGCGACCCTGCAAGGCGTTGCCAAGGCGATGACCGGCCGCACCGTCACCATCTGGAATCCCGCCAAGTCGCGCTGACCCTCTCGTCAAAGCCGTGCGATCTTGTATAGCGCCAATGCTGTTCCCCAGTCGGAGACTGACGTGATTACTGTTCAGCGGGTGGCCAAGGCTGCCGGCAAGCATCTGACCCGAAGCGCGCTCAAGCTGCGCAAGGCGCTGGGCGCTCGCGCCAGTCGGGGGTGCCCCGCCTGCGGCGCGACCGTGGTCGGCTTCTTCCGCTATGGCGTTAACGGCGAATGGGGTTGCCCGGACTGCGGCGCGTCGCCGCGCGAACGGCTGATGAACTGGCTGATTGCCCAGGGGACGCTGACCGTGCCGACCGACGGCGCGATCCTGCACATGGCACCCAATGAAGCCAGCCTCGTCCGTAGCTTCTCCGCCGCTGCCGACTATATTCCCGCCGATCTCGATCCGTCGCGCTACACCGTGCCGAACATGCACCGCGTCGACCTGATGGAACTGGCCGACGCCGATCGCTACGACCTCTTTTACGCCAGCCATGTGATGGAGCATGTGCCGGACGATATGGCCGTGCTGCGCAACATTTTGCGCGCGCTCAAGCCCGGCGGCGAAGCCTGGCTGATCGTGCCGCTATGGGCCAAGCCGACCGAGGATGGCAGTTTCGCCATGCCCCCGCGCGAACGGGAGCGCCGCTTCGGCCAGTGGGACCATGTGCGCCAATATGGCCCGGATTTCGCCGACCGCATCCGCGCAGCTGGCTTTGATCTGGAAGAAATCGACGCCGCCGGGATCGATGTCGCGACCCGCCATTTCTACGCGCTGGACGACCGGCTGTTCCGCGCCCGCAAGCCTGTTGGAGCCGCGACGCGGTGAGCATCCTTGCGCGGATGGAGGCGTCCGCCCGCATCCTTGCGCTGGTCAAGCTCGCCAATGTTGGCCTGGTCCTGGTTTGGGGCTTTGCCGTCACCTTCGTGTTCGTGCGCGCATTGCCGCTGGCGGAATTCCAGTCCTTCCTGCTGCTCGTCGCCTTCGGCAATTTTACCGTTTCGGCGGAATTTGGCCTGACCAGCATCATCTATGCCCGGTTGCGGCGGCACTGGCTGGGCGACGGTGAAGCCGACATAGGCGCATTCCGGCTGGAGGAGATGGGGGTGCTGTTCTTGTTCCTCGGTCTGATCGTCGCGGGCGGCACGCTGATCCTGCTCGTCGCGCTGGCCGCAGGCTGGATCGGAACAGCCATGCCATTGTTATTCCTACTTTTCTTCCTGTCCGCCTGCCTCAACCTGCCCGGCCTGCTCGCCAAGCGCGCGCTGGCGGCGGTGGACGGCAATTTCCTGTGGGAAGCGCTCGATTGCGGGCGGCGGGTCATCACCATCGCGCTGCTGCTAGCGATATTGGCAGGCCTCGATCCGCGCCTGTCCCTCGCCCTGCAACTGGCGGTCAGCATCCTCGTTATCGGTTGGGCCATCGCCCATGTCCACCATCGCCTTGGCATGAAGCCGCGCCACTGGATCGCCTTCCGCGTCGGCGGCGGCCATGTCCGCGCCCATTATCTGCGCGACATAGGCGCGTCCGCGGCTTTCACCGTCTCCGACATCATCGCCTATAATGCACCCTATTTCACCATCGCGATGGCGACCAGCGATGCCCGGCCGATGCTGCTGTTCGATTTCTTCTTCAAGATGTCCAGGTCACTGTCGATGTTGGTCCGCGCCCTTGTGGAAGCCGCCTTGCCCCGCATCACCCGCGCCTATCATGCCGGGGACAAAGTGCGGCTGCGTCAGTTGCTTGGCCGGGCGCTGGGCGCGGCGATGGTCTTTGCGCTGGCACTGTCCGTCGTGCTGCTCAGCGTCGGCGACTGGCTGTTTGCAATCCTGTTTGACGGCCGCGCCAGCATCGACCGCGCCGACTTGGTGCTGATCGTCGTCGCTTTGCTCGCCCTCGCGCTGCTGTGCGTCTCTGTCTATGTGCAGGCGGCGCTCGGCCGCTTCTCGCATCTTCTCGCCCGCTCGCTCCCCTTCCTCGCTGGATCGCTGCTCAGCGTCCCGCTGGCCCGCCTGCTTTGGCCGGAGCTGTTCGATCTTGCTTTCCTGGGCCTCTATGCGCTGACCCTACTGCTGGCCGCGGCCCTGCACGCCGTCTCGCTGCGCAGACTGGTGCGGGCATGAAGGTCGCGATGCTTGATCCTTCGCTCTTCACCGGGCGCTATGACGACAGCCTGTGCGCGGCGCTGGCGGGGGAGGGGGCAAGCGTCACCCTATACGCCCGCCCGATGCGCGCGACCGACGCGATCGAACCACGGGGTTTCAGCTACGCCCCGCATTTCTTCCGCCACAGCGAAGCATTGCGTGACCGGCTGGGCGAAGGCCGCGCGTTCCGCCTGGCCAAGGCGGCGGAATATGGCCTCTCCTGCGCACTGGGTGACCTGACTCCGCTTGCCGCAGCCGATCTCGTCCATGTCCAGTGGCTCCCGCTCGCCCCTGCCGACCGGCTGATGCTGCGCCGCCTGAAGGACCGCGCCGCGCTGGTCCATACCGTCCATAATGCCGACGCCTATCATGCCGATGCCGGGGTGCAGGGCCGTGGTTACCGCGCGCTGCTCGACCAGTTTGACGCGCTGATCGTCCATGGCGACACCACGCGGGCGGCGCTGGTGGGACAGGGCATCGACCCGGTACGCATTCATGTGACGCCACACCCGCCGATGCGATTGGCGGCGGCCACCCCCGCCGATCTCGCCGCCATCCCCGATCCCGCCATGCCGCGCATTCTCTTCTTCGGCACGATCCGTCCCTATAAGGGCGTCGACCTGCTGATCGATGCCTGCCTTCAGCTCTGGCAGTCGGGCCACGCTCTTGAACTGGTGCTGGCAGGCAAGCCCTTCATGGATGTCGCGCCTCTGCTCGAAAAGGTCCGGGCCGCCGGTTTCGCCGACCGCCTGTTGACCGATTTCGGTTTCCTGACCGAAGGCCGCCTCGACGCGCACATGGTCAAGGCCGACATCATCGCCTTCCCCTATCGCCACATCGATTCGAGCGGCGCGTTCCTCTCCGCGCTGCATCATGGCAAAGCGATGGTGACATCGGACGCGGGCATGTTCGGCCAGTTGCCCGATGGCGTCGCGACCCGCTTTCCGGTCGGAAATGCGTCGGCGCTCGCCCGAGCCCTCTTGCCGCTGGTGCAAAGCGCCGCCATCAGGCAGGAACAGGGAGCGCGGGCGCGCGCCCATGGAGCGAAAATGGGGGACTGGACGGATATGGCGGTGGCGACGATCGGCATCTACAAAGCAGTGCTGGCCGCGCGCGCATGAACCGCTATGTTCGTGAAGCCGCCGACCGTCTGCTCGCGCTGCGCCTCGCGCTGGCGGGGCGGGTGCATCAATATCCCGAAATTCAGGCGTTGAAGCGCTTTCTGTCCGGCTTCAAGGTCGACTGCTTGTTCGACGTCGGCGCCAATCGCGGCCAGTATGCGACGATGGCGCGCAAGGATGCGGGCTATCGCGGCCTCATCCTCTCATTCGAGCCGAACCCTGCCGTGTTCGCCGAACTGCAAAAGCGCGCCGCGTCGGACCGCCACTGGCATGTGTTCAACATGGCGCTGTCGGATTTTGATGGCACCGCCGATTTCAACATCATGGCCGCCGATCAATTCTCGTCGCTCAAGACGCCATCGGGCGGGCAGGATGATATTTTCGCGAACCGTAACAAGGTAACGCAGACGGTCGCGACGGCCTGCCGCCGCCTCGATACGCTGCTGCCCGAACTGATCGCGCAGCATGGCTTTGCCCGACCATTTCTGAAGATGGACACGCAGGGCCATGACCTGTCGGTCTGCCAAGGGGCGGGCGCGGTGCTGGCGCAGATGACGGGCGTGCAAACCGAGTTGGGGGTGCGCCCCATCTATGAAGGCGGCACCGGCTATCGCGCGATGATCGACTGGCTGGAGGCGCGGGCTTTCATCCCTTCCGCTTTCTTTGCCAATAATAAGGGCCATTTCCCGCTTCTGGTTGAAATGGACGGCATTTTCGTCAACCGGGCGCTGGTTCAGGGCTGATCATGGAGGCGCCCGCGTCCTCCGTCAGTGCGCGCCGCCTGTTCCTGGCGGGGGCGATCGGCCTGACATTATGGCTGGGCGCGACTTTCCTGTGGCATGTCACCTACCGGCAGGGGATCAGCCTGGCGGTCATCCTGTTCCTGGATCAGGATTTCCCCGCGCTGATCGTCCCGCTGTTGCTGCTGGCGCTTGCCGCGCCCTTTGCCGAGGGGCGCGGGATCATCCTGCCGCGCCCGACCGCGCGGATCGTCGTGCCGCTGATCGTCCTGATGGGGCTAGCCGCCTGGGCGGGCCATTATGCCCTGTTTCAGGATTATGCCATTTCCCGCGATGAGGAGGTCGCCCGTTTCGCCGCCGCCTATATGCGCGAAGGGTTGTTCGCCCGACCGATCCCGGTCGAATGGGAACCCTATCGCCGCGCGATCATGCCCGAATTCTTCTCGCCCTTCGGCGCGGCGGATTATTGGACGGCGGCCTATCTGCCGGTGAACAGCGCGATCCAGGCGCTGTTCTGGCAATTGGGCGATCCCAACATGGCAGGGTCGGTGCTGCTCTTCACCGGGCTGTTCGCGCTGTGGCGCGTGGCGCTGCATCTGATGCCCGATCGCCCCGATGCGGTGTGGGTCACGGTGCTGCTGGGCTGTTCGTCCAGCCAGCTATGGATTACAGCGATGACGCCCTATGCCATGACCGGCCATTTCGCGCTCAACATGGTGTGGCTGGCGCTGGTGCTGCGCGGCGGGGTGGTCGGCCATGTCAGTGCGGGTATCGTAGCCCTTGTCGCGGCGGGGCTGCACCAATGGCATTTCCCGCCCATCTTCATCGCGCCCTTCATCCTGTGGATGCTGCTCGCCCGCCGCTGGACGGTCGCTGCCTTCCACGCGCTGACCTTGGTGACGATTGTCATCGTCTGGGCCAAGATCTGGCCCGCCTTCCTGCTCGATATGCTGGGCGCGCCCGCCGATGTCAGACCTTCCGCAGGCGTAGCGGATAAGGTCGGCAGCCTGTTCCAGCGGCTTGGCGATCGCTGGCAGCCCCTGGTCAATCTCAGCCGTTTCGTCGCCTGGAACAACATATTGATGGTCCCTCTGGCCGCGCTCGGCATCGCCGCTATGCGCTGGAAGCGGGCGATTCGGGGGCAGGAGATTGCGCTGCCGCTGGCGCTAGGCTGTGTCGCGGGATGCGCGCTGGCGCTGGCGCAGGGCTATGGCTGGGGCTTTCGCTATGCGCATGGCTATATCGGTCCCTTCTGCCTGCTGGCAGGCCTTGGCTGGGCGCGCTTCCGGCCGCAAGGCGCGCTCAGGCCGTTGCTTATCGGCCTGTTCATCACCGGCCTTGCCAGCATCTTTCTGGTCTGGCGCACGCACGCATTCGTCGCGCCCTATGCTGCCAGCCACAGGCTGATCGATTCCAGCCAGGCCGATGTTGTGCTGATCGATCCGCGCGGCGGCCTCTACGTCACGGATCTGGTGCGTGGGCGCAATGGCGTGCCGGGCAAGCCGATGGTCATGAATCTGGGGATGCTGACGCTCGATCAGGTCGATGAGCTGTGCCACAATTATGTCGTCGAACTGTTCGACCGCGCCGAGTTTCGCCCGTTGGGCGTGCCGCTGGCGCGCTGGAATTTGGGTCGGATGGATGCCCTCCGCGCGCATATGAAAGAGGAGGGCTGCGACAAGCCGGTTCAGCCGCCGCTGCCCGAAAGTTTCGAGGATGCGCTCAACGCGGCGGATAACGCTATGTGAAGCGGGCTATTGCCCCTTCACATAGACCCGCTTGCCGCCAATCCAGGTTTCCAGCACCTGCGTGGCGCGAATGTCCGCCGCCCGCGCCGTCGAAATATCCCGGTCGATCAGCAGGAAATCGGCCCGCTGCCCCGGCACCAGATTGCCGAACCGCTTTTCGGCAAAGCCGGCATAGGCCGCCTGCCGGGTGAAACCGTCCAGCGCCGCCTCGAAACTCACGCTTTGCTGCGGCAACCAGCCGCCGACCGGCTCACCCTTGGCATCTTCCCGGCTCATGGCGACGGCGATGCCTGCAAAGGGGTTGGGGCCTTCGACTGGCACGTCGGACCCGAAGGCCAAAGGCACCCGATTGTCGAGCATCGCCTTCCACGCATAGGCACCCGCCAGCCGCGCCTCGCCCAGGCGCGCGGTCGCCATGCGCCAGTCCGACGCCTCATGAACCGGCTGCATCGACGCGACGATGCCGAACTGGGCGAAGCGGGGCAGGTCGGCCGGGCTGACGATCTGCGCATGTTCGATCCGCCAGCGCCGGTCGCCCTTATAGGTTTCCGACAATTCCTGAATCGCGTCGAGTATCTCGCTATTCGCAGCGTCGCCGATGGCGTGGGTGGCGATCTGGAAATTGTCCATCGCCGCCCGGCTCATGATGTTGCGCAGTTGTGTGTCGGGGATCATCGGCAGGCCGCGCTGGCCCGGCGCGTCCGCATAGTCGGCCTTCAGCCACGCCCCGCGCGATCCCAGCGCCCCGTCCAGCACCAGCTTGATCCCGCCCAGCCGCAACCGGTCGTCATACAGCCATGGGGTCGGTTCCGGCCCCGCGATCAGCGTCATATTTTCGAGGCCTGCGGCATAGGCCATGATCCGCACGCGCAATGCGCCGCGATCGGCCGAGCGGCGGAACGCCTGCCAATCCTCTATGCTGGTCCCCATGTCGGCAATGCCGGTGATCCCGGTCGCCAGCAGCGCGCGCTGCGCCTTTTCAAAGGCGATGTCGCGGTCCTTGGGCGCAGGTGCGGGAACGACCTTGGCGATCAGTTGCATCGCCTTGTCCACGAATACGCCGGCCGGCTTTCCCGCTGCCATTTCGATCCGCCCGCCGACCGGTGCTTTGGTGGCCGCCGTCACGCCCGCGGCGCGGATCGCAGCGCTATTGGCCCAGCCAGCATGGCCGTCGATCCGCTCCAGCCACACCGGAATATCGCTGACCGCCGCGTCCAGATCAGCCGCCGTCGGGAACCGACCCAGTCCCCACTGTTCCTGATTCCAGCCTGTGCCGATGATCCATTTGCGCCCCGCGCCATCCTGCGCATAGGCCCGGATTTTCGCTTGCGCCTCGGCCAGCGATGTCGTCGTCGACAGGTCTAACGTGATCAGCGACAGGCCCAAGCCCATGACATGGCCATGCGCGTCGATCAGGCCGGGGATCAGCGTCTTGCCGCCCGCGTCCATCCTGAACGACAGCCCCTTGGGCCGTTCGGGCCAGGGCTGGCCCCTTTTGGGCTTTTTGGGCTTATATTCTGGCTCCTGATAACGCTCAGGCAACAATTTTTCGACCTTGCCCTCATCGTCGATCAGCAGCGCGCGGAAATGCACGATCTTGCCATTGGGATCGACCGCCATGCCGTTGACGTTATCGATCACGCCGGACGCGAAGGCGGGTAGGGGGAGCGCGAGGGCGGCTAGGGCAACGACCCATCCCGCCAATCCGTACTTCCCTCCGTCATCCCGGACTTGATCCGGGATCCAGGACGCTACACGTAGCGCGGGAGACTCTGGATCCTGACTTTCGTCAGGATAACGACGCAGCAAGATACCACTCACGCCCGCGTAATCCTTCGCACCAATGCGCTGGTATCCTGCCGATTGCCGCCCAGCGCCTGTACGTCTGCGTAGAATTGATCGACCATCGCGGTCACCGGCAGGGTTGCGCCATTGGCCCGCGCTTCTTCCAGCGCCAGCCCCAGATCCTTGCGCATCCAGTCGACCGCAAAGCCGAAATCGAAACTGTCCTGCGCCATCGTTTTCCAGCGATTGTCCATCTGCCAGCTTTGCGCCGCCCCGCCCGAAATCGCCTCGAACACCGCGTCCAGGTCCAGCTCCGCAGCCTGCGCGAAACGGAGGGCTTCGGCCAGTCCCTGCAATACGCCGCCGATGCAGATCTGGTTCACCATCTTGGTCGTCTGGCCCGCGCCTGCGCCACCGACATGGACGATCCGCGCGGCATAGGCGTTCATGACGATCTTTGCGGCAGTGACCGCCGGTTCGCTGCCCCCGCACATGATCGACAGCCTGCCATTTTCAGCCCCCGCCTGACCGCCCGATACCGGTGCATCGACGCTGTGGATGCCGCGGCTTTCGCCCTCCACGAACAATTGCCGCGCGATCCGCGCCGACACTGTCGTGTGGTCGATGAACAGTCCGCCCGGCTTCATCGTGCGGAACGCGCCTTCGCGGCCCAGCGTCACCTGGCTAAGGTCATCGTCGGTGCCGACACAGCTGATGACGATGTCCGCTTCCTCGGCTGCCTTGGCCGGGCTGATCGCGACCATGCCGCCATAGGCTTCCGCCCAGCTTTTCGCCTTGCCGATAGAACGGTTGTAAACGGTGAGGCTATGCCCCGCCTTTGCCAGATGGCCTGCGATCGGGCCGCCCATGACGCCCAGGCCGATAAACGCGATATTAGCCATATGCCCCGTATATTTACTGCGCCAGACCCAGCCATAGGGCCAGTTTTCCGACAGTGCCAGTTTCTTCACGCGCAATTTTCCGCTAGGGGGCGGCTCCATGAACAGCTTAGCCAAGATAGAGAGCGCCTTGCCGCTGCCGATCACCGTCGATGACATTCTTGCCGCGCGGACCCGGATTGCCGGTTCCATCGTCAAGACGCCGACGCTGATTAGCCAGACGCTATCCAATATGCTGGGCTGCAACGTCTATCTGAAATTCGAAAATCTCCAGTTCACCGCCGCCTATAAGGAACGCGGTGCGCTCAACCGCCTGCTGCAACTGGACGATGCGGCCAAGGCGAAGGGCGTGATCGCCGCGTCGGCGGGCAATCATGCCCAGGGGCTGGCCTATCATGGCAAGCGGCTGGGCGTGCCCGTCACCATCGTCATGCCCACGACGACGCCGACGGTGAAGATCACCCAAACGCAGGGCCATGGTGCGACCGTGGTGCAATATGGCGAGAAATTCGACGACGCCTATGCCCATGCCCGCTTGCTGGAGGTGGAGCAGGGGCTAACCTTCATCCATCCCTTCGACGAGCCGGACATCATGGCGGGGCAGGGGACCGTCGCGCTCGAAATGCTGGAGGATGCGCCGGAGATCGACACGCTGGTCATCCCGATCGGCGGCGGTGGCCTGTTTTCGGGTATGGCGACAGCGGCGCGGGCGATGAAGCCGGACATCAGGCTGGTCGGCGTGCAGGCCGAACTTTATCCATCCATGTATGATTTCATCAAGGGCGAAACCCTTGCCTGCGACGGCGATACGCTGGCCGAGGGCATCGCGGTCAAGCAGCCGGGCGAATTGACCCGTCGCTTCGTCGAGCGGCTGGCGGACGACGTGCTGCTGGTTACCGAACGGCGGCTGGAAGAGGCGCTGAGCCTGCTGCTCCAGATCGAAAAGACCGTGGTGGAAGGGGCGGGGGCCGCTGGCCTTGCAGCGCTGCTCACCTATCGCGAACAATTTGTCGGGCGCAATGTCGGCCTGATCCTGACCGGCGGCAATATCGATACGCGGCTGCTGGCCAATGTGCTGCTGCGCGACCTTGCCCGGTCGGGCCGTCTGGCGCGGCTGCGGATCATCCTGCAGGACCGACCCGGCGCTTTGTTCCATGTTGCCAAGATTTTCGATCAGGAAGCGGTCAACATCCTGGAACTGGCGCACCAGCGTATTTTTACCAACTTGCCAGCCAAGGGGTTGAGCCTCGACGTTGAGTGCGAAACCCGTGATCGCGCCCATCTCCAGCGGTTGATCGCAGCGCTGGGCGAGGCTGGCTATGAGGTCGCGCCGATCGAGGTCGCCTGATACACGAACAGCCTGTTAACTTTTCGTGGTAAACGCTCTTTTCATAGGGACGCGGCAACGGCATAGTCGGGACATGATCCACCCGCGCCGCCGCCACGAAGGGGATATTGGAGCGTGACTGCACCTTTTCGTTTCCCCCGCTTCTTCGTGACCAATCCTTCGCCCTGCCCCTATCTGCCGGGGCGGAGCGAGCGGAAGGTGTTTACCGAGCTGAACGGGGACAATGCCGCTGAACTGAACGATGCGCTGGGCCGCATCGGTTTTCGTCGCAGCCAGAATGTCGCCTATCGCCCCAGTTGCGCCGACTGTTCGGCCTGTGTGTCGGTGCGGGTCGTCACGGATGAATTCCGCCCCAACGCGACCCAGCGCAAGCTGATCCGCCGCAACAGCGACCTGACCGTCACCGCCTGCAAGCCCTGGTCGACCGAGGAGCAATATGCGCTGCTCCAGCGCTATCTGTCCGCGCGGCACCCTGGCGGCGGCATGACCGAGATGGACGAGATGGATTTTGCCGACATGGTCGAACAGACCCCGGTCGACAGCCATATCGTCGAATATCGCGAACCTGGTGTCGATGGCCGCGTCGGCAAGCTGGTCGGTGCCTGTCTGACCGACCGGCAGGGCGACGGCCTATCGATGATCTACAGCTTCTTCGACACTGAGTTGGACAATCGTCCGGGGCTGGGCAATTTCATCATCATGGACCATATCCTGCGCGCTTCGGCGGCGGGGCTGCCCTATGTCTATCTGGGCTATTGGGTTGATGGGTCGCAGCGGATGCAATATAAAGTCCGCTATCGCCCGCTTGAAAAATTGAGCCGTGCTGGCTGGGTCCGCTTCGATCCTGATGAACAGGATCAGGCTATTCGTGACGTAGCCCAACGGGATGAACCCCCGCTGCCAGTCGAACTGGCGAGCATGTTTCGCAAATAGCAGCCGGATTACATCGATTTCTGGCGATTTTCATGCGCGCCAAGTAAATCCGACCAAAATGACAGGATGGTGAGGAGGTTATTTAACTTTCTGCGCTAATCCTGCCATGATGAACGCAACGACAGCGACATGGGCGGAGGCTGGCGATGGATCGCTTTGCTGAACGCCGGTTTGACGACTTCCGGCGCGTGCTGGAAAACGGCCAACGCATTGATCATTCATTACCATATCGAAATGAAATACTTTTTTCGCCGGTCTTTGACCATCTGTCGCCTTCCGTGTCGCGCTGGATTGCTGATGCGCGGGGCCGGATATTATCGACCGACCAGGATGGCGGCCTAACCGGTCGGGCATGGCGTGCCTTGCTGGACCGCGCAGACCTTCGCACCTTGCTGAGGGCGGCGATTGCAGAGGAACAGCCGCAGCCCCTGACCGTGCGCCTGCCGGGTGCTGACGGACAGCGTCGCTGGTGCCTGATTCGTTTGCAGCGGATGACCGGTACGGATGCCCTTGTCCGCTATTATGGCACGGTCGAGGATATTCACGACCGCCATGATCGTGACGCACGCGCGCTGCAAAGGGCGCTGGCCGAAAGCCGCGAACATTATCGCTGGTCGGTCGACCTCAGCCCGCTGGTGCCATGGACTGCCGGACCTGACGGCGCGATCGAGGAAGTCGGGCCGCTGTGGCTGAACCTGACCGGCATGACAGCGCAGCAGGCTCTGGGGACGGGCTGGCTTGCCGCATTGCACCCCGATGACCTGACCCGCACTATCTCTGTGTGGAGCGCGCATCTGGAGTCCGGCGCGCCGATAGATGTCGATTATCGCATCCGGCTGCGCGACGGCGGCTATCGCTGGATGCGCGGCAGCGCGCCGGGATGCGCAGGGGCAGATCGTCCGCTGGTATGGCACGCTGGAGGATGTCCACGCACAAAAACTGGCCCAGCAGGCGTTGGTCGACAGCGAAGAACGGTCCCGCCTGGCTGTGCAGGCGGCGCGACTGGGCATTTGGGATTTCGACGCCACAACCGGGGAACGGCGCTGGTCGGCTGAATTTCGCCAGATGCTGGGCCTGAGCGAGGATCAGCCGGCGACCAGCGAACTGGCATTGTCGCTGGTCCATCCCGACGATCGCGAAACGCTGCGTGTCATGCTGGACGCGGTGGCAGCCGGGGCCGTGCCGCCGCATTTCGAGGCGACGCTGAGAGTTCACCGTGCCAATGATGGCGCCCTGCGCTGGATCAGGAGCAGTGGTTGGACCACGCGATCGGAATCGGGACGGGCGCTGCGCGTCATCGTCACCTTTCTGGATGTCACTGAACAGCGTGATGTGGAGGACCGCATCCGCTGGGCCGCCACGCATGACCCCATGACCCGCCTGCCCAACCGCGCCTTGTGGCAAGCGACGCTGGACGAGATGGCGGAACGGCAGGCGCGCACCGGCAACCGCTTTGGGCTGTTGCTGCTCGATATTGACGATCTCAAGCGCACCAATGATTCGCTGGGCCATGATGCTGGAGACGCCCTGCTTTGCGCCTTTGCCCGGTGCCTTGCCGCCCTCGCGCCGCCCGACGCAGTGCTGGGGCGGTTGGGGGGCGACGAATTCGGCCTGATCGCGCCATCATTGACCGACGGCGCGGCGCTGGAGGCGTGGTGCGCCAAACTGATCGAAAGCCTGCGCGTACCCCATGTCCATAATGGCCGATCGATCGATTGCGGGGTCAGCATTGGCGGCGCATTGTTCGGCGATCATGGGGACCGGGCGGCGGATCTGCTCAAGGCGGCCGACCTGGCGCTTTATGCGTCGAAAGCGTCCGGGCGTGGTCGCCTGACCCTGTTCCATTCCGACCTGCGGGCGCAGGCACAGCAGCGCAGTTCGATGATCGGCATGGCTAGGAAGATCATCGCCGATCGGCTGGTCACCCCTTATTATCAGCCCAAGGTCGACATGCGCACTGGCCGGGTGCTGGGTTATGAAGCGCTGTTGCGCTGGCACCATCCGCGTTTGGGCGTGCAGTTGCCGGGTAGCATAGCGGCGGGTTTTGAAAATGCTGAAATCGCCGTCGCGCTGACCGGGCAGATGCTCGACGCAGTGTTGCGCGATGTGCGCCATTGGTTGCAGGCAGGGTATGATCCCGGTCGGGTCGCAATCAATGCGTCCGCCGCCGATTTCGCCCGCGACGACTTCGCCGAACGGGTGCTGGAGCAACTCGTTTTGTTCACTGTGCCGCCGGAGCATCTCGAAATTGAGGTGACAGAGACAGTTTTTCTGGGCCGGGGTGCGGGGCAGGTGGGGCGGGCACTGCGGCATTTTTCAGATGCGAGGGTGCGTGTCGCGCTGGACGATTTCGGCACCGGCTTTGCCTCGCTCAGCCACCTGAAACAATATCCGGTCGATATCCTCAAGATCGATCGCAGCTTCGTGTCGAACATCGAACAGGATGCAGGCGACGCCGCGATCGTCGACGCCATCGTCAAGCTGGGCGGCAGTTTTGGCATGGATGTCGTTGCCGAAGGGGTGGAAAGCGCGGCCCAGGCCGGTCGGCTGCTCGCTCATGGCTGCATCATCGGCCAGGGCTTTCACTTGGGCCGCCCGCAGCCCTTTGCCGTTATCACGCCACCCAAAGCATAATGAAAAGGCCGCGCCCTTTGCAAGGCGCGGCCCTGATTTGTCGCCCTCAAGCGCTTATTTGCAGCGGCACGCCCGGCGCGCTGGTTTGCGATAGCCGACGCGCTGGGTGACATAGGTCGTTGTCGTCGTTGTCGTCACCGCAGGCTCGATCGTAACCGTGGTCACGATGGGCGCCGGGTAGTAATAGCCGCCCGACACATAGCCGCCACCGCCATGGGTTGTGACATGCGCCGAACCCTGCGCCGGTCCATGCGTCCAGTGTGGCTGGCCTGCATAAGCTGGTGCGTCATAATCAACGCCCGCGCCGCGCACTTCGCCCTCGAACCGGCCTTCATAGGTGCCACTGGTGCGCCTGCCATCGGCGGTCGTCCAGGTGCCGGTCCAGCGACCCTCATAGTCATTCTGGGTGGTCACGCTGTCGTCGGCATAGCCATAGCCATAGCCATAATCATAGCCGGCACCCGGACGACGCGGCGGCGGCGCAGCGCCGCGACGGGGCGCATCCTCCGCCTTGTCGATCACTGCGCCAGCGATCGCGCCAACACCGGCACCGATCAGCGTGCCTGCGGTGCGGTTGCCGCGCCCGGCAATGCGGTTGCCCGCAACGCCGCCGACGACTGCGCCGATGGCCGCACCGCCAAGGCCGTTGTCGGGCCGCCGATACGCATCACGATCGTCATAATAGCCATCGTCGCCATAGCCGCCCTCATAACGGTCCCACGCGACATTGGAGCGGCTGTCATAGACCCGGCCATAACGATCGGTCATGACCGCATCGTCATAATAGCGCGACCAGCCATAGCCAGCGGCAGGGGCGGGCAGGCCATAGGCGCCGTAATTGCCGATATAATAAGAAGGGCTGATCCAGTAACGCGGCAGGACATAGCCATAGACCGGGCGCTGATAGCCGTTCCAGCCACCTGGCGCGCGCCAGCCCGCATACCAGCGGCCATTGTGGCGCGGACCCCAGCGGTGGCCACCATTCCAGTTCATGCCCGGTCGGGGTGCGTGGGTCATCGGTCGACCGCCACCCTTCCATCCGCCGCCCGACCAGCCACCAGTCGTGCCATGGCCCATCGCTGGGCCACTGCCCGCCAGTGCCGGGCTAGCCGCGCCCGCCAGCGCGACGCTCGCGCCCAGAAGGAGAAGGCCGGATGTCCGCATGGTTAACGCTCCCTGTTTTCCCGCGGCGGGAAAACGCCAGGCGGGTCAAAATGCTAACGCTCTGTTTAGCATGGCGATCCGTGCCTATCCATGAGTCGGAGGCACAAATCCTGTCCCGAAACGGGGCGGAAACGCGCGACTGAAGCGGGAAAGAGGGTTAACGACTCAGCCGATCCGCGTCGAAATCCGTGCGACCAGCGCCTTCAGCCCCTGTGCGTCATCCGAGTCGAAGCGCGCGGCAATCGGACTGTCGAGATCCAGCACGCCGACCACCATGCCATCGACCATGACGGGCACGACGATTTCCGACGCGCTGGCTGCATCGCAGGCGATATGGCCGGTAAAGGCATGGACATCAGCCACCAGCTGCGTCTCGCCTGTCGCTGCCGCCGTGCCGCATACGCCGCGCCCCAGCGGAATGCGGATGCAGGCGGGCTTGCCCTGAAACGGCCCCAGCACCAACTCGCCCCCGACCATGCGATAAAAGCCCGCCCAGTTGAGGTCAGGCAGATATTGCCAGATCAGCGCGGCGATATTGGCCATGTTGGCGACCTGATCCGGCTCGTCGCGCGTCAGAGCATCGGCGGCGAAAAGCAGGTCGGCGTAGAGCGTCGCCTTGTCGGCGGTATCGGTGGGAGCAAAGTCGAACATGGGGCGGATATAAGCGCGGTGGCGGAGCAGGGCCAGAGGGCGGCAAGAAAGCGTTAACCAAATAAGTCTATCCCGAACGAAAGCCTGTCATTTCGAGGGTGACGATGTTCGTAGAAACCGCACGAAACCTGTCCGACCTTCGTGGTAGTGCTCGCGCCATCGATGTGTCGATCGTCATGCCCTGCCTCAATGAAGCGATCAGCCTGCCACACTGCATTACCAACGCCCGGCGTGCGTTGGACCTGATCGAGGCGCAGCATGGCCTGTTCGGCGAAATCGTGATTGCCGACAATGGCTCCACAGACGGTAGCCAGCGGTTGGCGACCGATATGGGCGCCCGCGTCGTGGCCGTTGATCAGCGCGGCTATGGCGCGGCGCTGATCGGTGGCTGCGAGGGTGCCTGGGGCCGCTATTTGCTGATGGGCGATGCCGATGGCAGCTATGACTTCACTGATGGGGTGGCGATGATCGGCGCGCTGCTGGGCGGCGCTGACCTGTGCATGGGATCGCGTTTCCAGGGCGGGATTGCGCCGGGTGCGATGCCGTGGAAAAACCGCTATATCGGCAATCCGGTGCTGACCGGGATCCTCAATCTCTTCTTCCGATCCGGCATAGACGATGCCCATTGCGGCCTTCGCGCGATCACCAAGGACGGCTTCATGACGCTCGGCCTGTCGGGCAGTGGCATGGAATTTGCCAGTGAAATGGTCATCAAGGCCAGTCTGCGCGACTTCACCATTGCCCAGGTTCCCGCCACCCTGTCGGTCGACCTGCGCAATCGCGCGCCGCACCTGCGCCCCTGGCGCGATGGCTGGCGGCATCTGCGCTATCTGCTGATGCTCAGCCCGACCTGGGTGTTCGGGGTTCCGGCCGCGCTGGCTATGGGGCTTTCGGCGCTGGTCCTGATCGTGGCGATGGGCTTCTGGCTTGGCATTTTTCAGGGTGAGACCCCGTTCGGTGTCAGCTGGTCGATCGCCAGCGGCTTTATCTTTGCCACTGGCCATCTCGCCTTGTTAATGGCCGTGGCCAGCCACCTCCATGGCGTGACCAAGGGCTATCGTCGCCTGCGCCCTGCTGTCAGTCGGCTGGGATCGTTGCTCCATCTGGAAGGGATGTTGGCGCTGGGGCTGGCACAGATCGCCGCTTCGCTGGCCATTTTTGCCGCGACCGCCTGGTACTGGTCGAACCATGGTTTCGTCGCATTGCCCAACCCGCTTCCGCTCGTGCTGGCGGGGATGTTGGGCGCGACCGGCGCACAGACCATATTCGGGGGCTTTCTGCTTGCGATCATGGTTGGTCATGATGCGCGATTTGTTGCGACGGATCACGCGCCTGTAGCACCGGTCTCGCTACACAACGCCCGGATGGCGGCATGAACACCGCGCTCCTCCGGCGCGGTCCGCGCTACATCATCATATCATTATTCTGTATGGGGCTGAGCAATCTGATCCTGATCAGTGTCGACCGTGCAGGACTATCTTATACTATCGGGGTGCTCAGCAGCGCGGCTATCCTCATTCCAGTGGGCTTCCTGTTGCAGGCGCGATTGACTTTCGCGACGCCCTGGTCATGGGACGCCTTTGGCCGATATGCCTTCGCCTTGCTGCTTAATATTCCATTGTCCTGGATTGCGTTGTTCCTGATCCACGACCTAGGCCGCATCGACATGCTCTGGTCGGCTCCCGCAGCCACCATCCTGCTATTTTTCTGGACATATTTGGTTAGCCACTGGGCATTGATTGCCCGTCCATCGACATCGCCTGAAGGGATACATCCATGATTGCCAGCCATGATCTGCTTGCTGAATTTGTCGCCCGTTACCCTGCACAACCCGCCACTGCGTTTTGGCGCGGGATCGAAATCGAACAACTGGCACGCATTTTTGATTCCGCAGGCGTTGGGCTGGATCTTGGTTGCGGTGACGGCATCCTGACCGACATATTGTTCAAGCGCATAGGGATGACGCCGAATTTGATCGGTGTTGATATCGATCCGCTCGAAACCGAAGCAGCGGCTTCCTATGCTTTCTATGACCGTATCCACACCTGCGCGGCGCAGGCGATCCCTGAACCGGACGCGAGTATCGACTATGTCATTTCCAACTCGGTGCTGGAACATATCCCAGACCTGGAAGGTGTGATCGCCGAAGTAGGTCGGGTTCTAAAGCCCGGTGGACGCTTTTACTTCACAGTCCCTGCGCCCGGGTTTCACCAAAATCTTCGTGGCAGCATTGTTCCGGGCATTTCGCGCGAACGCTATCTCGATGATCTCGACAAGCGTTTGGCGCATTTTCACTATCTGTCGGCGCTGGATTGGCATGATATGGCTGGCCGCCATGGTTTGGCGGTCGACAATGCGTCAGGATATCTCGACCAGACTGAAACCCGTCGCTGGGAAAATCTGTCGCGGGTGACAGGCGGTCTGCTCCATAGCCTCAGCTTTGGGCGGAGCCGTCCGATTGAAATTCAGCGCGCGCTCAAAATTCGCGATCTTCAAAACCGGATGGCTTTGCCTGCGTCGCTGGCATCAGGCATCGCGAAAATGATTGCGACAGATGGGGAGCCGGATCAGTCGAGTGCGCAGTCCTGCTTGCTCGTTGTGGGTCATCGACCGCGCGATTGATCGCTATAGCTTGCCGCCACCGCTTTAATCGAACTTTCGACCGAAAGCCGCTCTGTATTGGCGGCGAACCATGCGGACACGGAATGGCGCGCGGCGTCGCCTTCGCTATGAATACGGAGGATCGCCGCCGCTAATGCTTCTGGCGTTGCTGGATCGGCGATACGGCCGTTGATCCCGTCCTCAACCAGTTCGACTGCCGCATTGTCCGCACCTATGACGACGATGGCGGGGACGCCGCGGGCGGATGCTTCCACGACGACCAGCCCATAGCCTTCGCGTTCGGACGGCTGGACGATGCACAGCGCCTGACGCATCGCTTGGTCCAGCACCTCGGCGGTGACGAAGCCGGGCATCGTGATGGCGTCGGCCAGACCCAGCGCCGCGATCTGCGCCTCGACAGTCGCACGTTCCGGGCCGTTGCCGAACAGGATCGCGCGCAGGTCCGGCACACTGCGACGTGCGATGGCCAGCGCATCGACCAGCAGTGACACACGCTTTTCGGCGATCATCCGGCCGGCATAGACGACCGTAGGCGGCGTGCTTGCGGGCTGGCGCTGCCCTTCCGGCACGGCTTGGGCCAGGCCCGCCAGATAGGAGATCGTCCCGCGCAGCCCCAGATCGCGCAGCCGCGCTTCATGCAGGCGACTGAACACATGCGCGCGCTGCCGGACCTTTACGCAAAGATGCTGGACGGTCCAGCCGACCCAGCCCACCCTACCCAGATAGTCGCGCCAATAGTCCCGGCTCCATATTTCGAACCAATCGCAGACAATGCGATAGCGGCCGAAAGGCCGTGCTGCCCATGCAGCCAGCAAGGCGAAATAGGGGAAGGAGCAGAGGTGGACGACGTCATAGTGTCGTCCATGCTGAACGAGATGGGCGAGTACGCCCAGGCCAAAGCGCAGCGGCGGCGCGATCCGTCTTTTGCCGTCGTTGTAGAGCGACATCCGCGGGGCGACGGCGATGACATTTATGCCAGGCAGGTCAGGCTCTGCGTCGGCGTCCCACTGGGTCAACGTCAAATAGGTAACTCGGTGGCCGTCTGCTGCCAGTCGCTCTGCCAGCGACCGATACCAGCGTTCGGCTCCACCGATCGTCCAGGGGAAAAGGCAATCATAGACTATGCAGATATGGCGCGGCTCCTTCATGGTCGTGGCGCTTTCGCCATAGCGCATTGGGTCTGCAACGCGCGGAAATGAGATTGATCGCCCGGCTGCGCGTCGATCATCTGCCGGATCGGCGCCAGCTTGTCCGCGCCGACGAAGGCGATGCTGCGCGTGCGACACAGGGCCACCATCTGCTCCAACGTCAGGCTGCCCGCCAATAGTCGGATGGGGCGGTTGGACAGGTCCGCCCGATTGAACACCAGATCGCTGCCGAAGGCGACGGCACCTTCATCCACCACCACAATATCTTCTGGCATCCGGTCGATTGCTGTCGATAGCTGTGCATAGGGGATCGTCAACCGCGTAGCCATCCAGCCATGCAGCGGCAGCAGCAACAGGAAGGTCGCGGCGTTGCTCCAGACCCACATCCGTTCTCCCGGCCAGCGCCCTTGCAGGCTATGCCAACCCTGTGCGCCCAGCAGGCACAGGCTGCCGATCACACCGTGCAGGTAGCGATAGCCCCAGCCATGACCCTGAAAGGCCAGCAGCAAGCCGATCACGCCGATATGCAGCAATATCCCCGCGAGCAGCGGCCGCACAATTGGCGCGCGCCAGGCAAGGCGGATGCCAGCCACCGCCAGCGGCAGCGCCAGAAGATGCTGCCAGGCGACGAAGCGCAACAGGTTCATCGCCATCAGCCAAAGGCTGACCGGACCAAGATCGCGCAGCATGGCGAGGAGGCGATCGACATAGCCGAGCCGGTCGCCGGTTGCGGATATCACCTGCATCGGCCCGCCCGCCCAGGTCGCGGCAAGGTGCGGCCAACTCAGCCAAAACAGGCCAATCGCCAGATAGGCTGCGCCATAGCTCAGCGCTGGACGCCAGCGGCGCTGCGCGACCAAGGCGATCAGGAACGGCAACACGAACAAGGGGTGAAAGAGCGGCTGGTGCAGCCCTGTCGCGAGAAAGCCGACAAGGACCGCGCCCGCATGGCTCCACGCCCCGCCGCGCAGGAACAGTGCCAGCCACAACAGATTGAGCGCAAGATGCGCCGCCATAGCGTGCGCGGTCATGCCCTGAATGACGACCTGTGACGATCCGGCGTAGAGCAGCAATGCAACCCCGCGCGCACCTGCATCGTCAGGCCACAGTCGCACCGCGATCCGCCAGAGTGCCAGAGCGCCGATTGCGGTGAACAGCGGACTGGTAAGCCCCTCATCGCCCAATGTCGCCAGCAAGGCGCGCGCCGCCGCGTTGACCGGCAGATAGGCCGAAACCCACGCCTGCCGGTCGGCGATCGGAAGGATGAAAAACTGGTTGAGCGCATCTGCCATTGGCCGCCAGTCGGGCGCAATCGGCCAGTTGAGTCGCCCGGCGGCAAAGATGGTCGCATCGAAACTTGCCATCTGTTCGTCGCGGGTCAAGTCATAGCCTGCCAGCAGCCAATGTTGTCCCACCCGGCATATGAATAGCAGGCCAAGCGCCATCAGCCACGGCCGCTGCGCTAGTGCCGCCGTCCAGGCCGACCGCGAAGCCTGACCGGGCACCGGCCCGAAACGGAGCAAGAGCGCGACGGCGAGTGTTACGACCAGATCCTGCCGCACGAACAGGAAGGCACTGAACTGCCTTTTGTCATGCACCGGATCGATCAGTACACCGACCATGGCAATTGCGAGCAGCAGGCCAAGCCCGACAGGCAGCCACAGCGCGGCCCGCAGCCCCCATTGCGCAACCGCTGCATCCTCAACCCGGTCATTGCCGCCCAACGCCATCCTACTCCACCCGCACCTTGCCGCGCCCCTGCTTGACGGTCGCGCGCTTCACCTTGCCCTCTACCCGGCGTTTTTGCGAGGCTTTGGTGGGTTTGGTCGGGCGGCGTTTTTTGGGGACGATGGTGGCTTCGCGGATCAGGGCTATCAGGCGGTCGCGGACATCCTGCCGGTTGAGCAGTTGCGACCGTGCGCCTTCGCTGCGCAGGATCAGTATGCCCTCGCGCGTCATCCGCGATCCGGCAAGGTCTGCCAGCCTGTTTTTCACCGCGTCAGGCAGACCGGGCGAGTTGGCGACGTCGAAGCGCAGCAGCACGGCGCTGTCGGTCGTGTTGACATGCTGGCCGCCCGGACCCGACGCGCGGGTATAGGTTTCGACAATCTCGTCGCTATCAATGGTGATCGAGCGGGTGATGGCGATGGCGACCATGGCGCGACTGTATTCGCTCGACCGCGCCGGTCAAAGCCCGGCTTCGTCCAGCAGCGCTTGCCCGAATCCGGCGTTGGCAAAGGTAGCGGGCAGGGGAGCGGTCGCCTCGGCGGCTGGCTTGTCGCCGCGCGCGATGCTGAGGAAACGGCTGTGCAGCAGCATCGGTACGCCCCCTTCGCCATAGACAGGATCGCCGACGATGCCGAAGCCGAGGCCATGCAGCGCATGGACGCGAATCTGGTGGGTGCGCCCGGTCTGGGGCGTGAAGGCGATCAATGCGCGCCCGTCCTTCTCCGCGACCTTGCGCCAATGGGTGACGGCGACCTTGCCCGCCTTGGCCGGGATCATGCGCCAGCCTTCGCTCGCGCTGCTGATCTTGGAGAGGGACAGTTCGATCGTGCCGCTTTCTTCGGCTGGCAGGCCGTCAACGACCGCGACATAGCGCTTGGCGACCGTTCCTGCCTCGAACGCACCGGCGAAGCGCTTGTGCGCCTTGGGATTGCGGGCGAGCAGCAGGCAGCCGCTCGTGTCGCGGTCCAGCCGGTGGACCGGCAGCGGCCAGCGCGCGAAGCCGAAGGTCAGCGATTGCAGGTGATTTTCGAGCGCGATCGAGCCGTCGCGCGGGGCATCGACCGGCAGGCCGGCTGGCTTGTCGAGAATGATGGCCTCGCCATCGATGAAGAGGACATGGTCGGTAAGCAGGGCCAAGGGATAGGGGTCCGATCAGGAAACAGGGCTGGGGCGCATTGACGCGCGCGTCCTGTCCTATAGGGCGTGGAGGCGATGGATCATAGGGGGGCGATCGATAAGGAAGCGGGCGACCGGCTCGATTGGGTCGATGTCGCGCGCGGTATCGGCATCCTTGCCGTCGTTGTCGGCCATGTGTGGACGCGCGGGCCGCTGCGCGATGCGCTCTACAGCTTTCACATGCCGCTGTTTTTCATATTGTCGGGGATGCTGTCGCGACCGCAGCCGGTGGGGCGTTTCACCCTGCGCCAGCTGACCAGCCAGATGCGACCCTATGCGATTTTCCTGACGCTGTTGATCGTCGCGGACCAGATGATCGAACCGCTGAAGGGCGGGCGGCCGATCTTTCACCAATGGCCGGGCGATCTGCTGCCTATCCTGCTCGGCGGTTTCTGGCTGCGCGGGCCTTATACGATTTTCTGGTTCGTCCCCTGCCTGATGGTCGCGCGCATCCTGTTCAACATCGCGCTATGCCGATGGCCCGATCCGTTCGACCGACGCTGGCCGCTGTTGCTGGTTCCGGTGACGGGGGCGGCTTATGCGCTGGGCTGGATGATGCAGGCGTCGCCGCTGGGGTTGCTTGCCGTGCCGATGGCGTTCGTGTTGCTCTGGATCGGTGCGGCGTGGGCGCGAGTCGGCTGGCGCAATGTCATGATCGTGCCGCTGGCGCTGCTGTCGTTGGCGGGCTTGGCAGGGTGGTTTCCAACGCTCAACATGAAGGTCGCCGATTATGGCTGGCCGCTATTGTCGATCGGGTCGGCGATAGCGACCTCGCTGCTGATCGTTGCGATCGCCCGTCGGGTCGCGTGTTTCGCACCGCTGGCGTCGCTGGGCCGTGCGTCGCTGGTCATCATGTATCTGCATGTGGCGTTCATCCACTATCTCTCGCCCTATATGGGCAAAATGTGGTTGCTGGCGATTGCGCTGATCGTGCCATATCTGCTGTGGCGGGTCATCGGTGCCTGTCCTCCGGCAAAGCGCATTCTGCTGTAGTTGGAGGCATATTGCCCCGCGTCCGTTCGTTTCGAGCGAAGTCGAGAAACGCTGGCGCTGCGTTACAGTTTCTCGACTTCGCTCGAAACGAACGGATGTTGGTGCTTCAGCCTAAAATCGCCGTCAGTCTCGTTCAGATATCCTGCGCGATCCGCCCGTAAAGGTCGGGGCGCCGGTCGCGAAAGAAGCCCATGCCCGCGCGGTGGGTACGCGCCGCCGCCAGATCGAGCGTCGCCACCAGCGCGCCCAGATCCTTGGCGTCGGCTTCGGCGGCGAAATCGCCCCACTGGTCGCTGATGAAGCTGTGGCCGTAGAAGGACTGGCCATCCTCCTCACCGATGCGGTTGGCGGCGATCACTGGCATACAGTTGGACACGGCATGGCCGATCATCGCCCGCCGCCACATGCGGCTGGTATCGAGGTCCGCATCATAGGGTTCGGAGCCGATCGCGGTCGGGTAGAACAGCATTTCCGCGCCCATCAGAGCCATTACCCGCGCACATTCGGGATACCATTGGTCCCAGCAGATGCCGACGCCGATCGTGCCATATCGGGTCGGCCACACCTTGAAGCCCGTATTGCCGGGGCGGAAATAATATTTCTCCTCATAACCCGGTCCGTCGGGAATATGGCTCTTGCGATAGACGCCCATAATCTCGCCCTGATCGTCGATCATCGCGAGCGAATTATAATGATGCTGCCCGTCGCGCTCGAAAAAGCTGGTCGGGATATAGACGCCCAGATCCTTGGCCAGCTTGCGCATTTCCTGCACGGCGGGATGCTCGTCCACCGGCTGCGCCCGCGCGAACAAAGCCTCATCCTCGACCCGGCAGAAATAGGGGCCTTCGAACAGTTCGGGCGGCAGGATGATCTTCGCCCCGCGCGCGGCGGCCTTGGCCACATGGGTAGCGACGCGGGCGATATTCTCGCTCATGTCGTCGGTGAAAGCGAGTTGGAGCGCGGCAACGGTTACTTTCGTCATTGCGGAATTCTCCAGACAAGGCGGCTTTCGTAGACATCTTCCATCGGCTCACCTTTTGCGTTTCGGGCTGGTTTAAAACGAGCGCGCTTCATTATTATCTTGCAGGCCGTATCGTCTAAATCTTGTGAACCAGAACTCTGTGTGACGGTGCAATTCTTCGCTACGCCATCAGCGCCTATGGCGACTTTGAAATGCACACCCTCTTCGCGTTCCTCTTTTAAGGCTCGCTTCGGATAATCTTCGGTGGAGACCCGACCACTTTGGGGAATTGCACCGGAGGAGAAGCAGCTCAGGATTGCGATAAGAGGGAGGCAGACTTTCAGTCTCATTGCTCACCTATTGTGGGCATTTGCTGGCTGCAACAGTGGAAGCTGCCGCCGCCCGACAATATGGCATCGCTGCGCAGGCCGACAATATCCCGCCCCGGAAAGAAAGGGGCAAGCGTATCGAGTGCGGCCTGATCATTAGGCTGGCCATAGACAGGCACAATGACGGCGGCGTTGCCGATATAGAAATTCATGTAGCTTGCGGGGATCGCTTCTCCATCCGCGATCACCAGCCCCGGCGACGGGATATCGACCACCTCGACGCCATGGGCTATCGCCCGCGCTCGCGCATCGGCGTAGATCGCAGCGTTGGGGTCGTCATCGGTCGTGGCGATCGGAAGCGCCAGCAGCCCTTCGCCCACGAAGCGGGCCAGATTGTCGACATGGCCGTCGGTATGATCGTTCAGCAACCCGTCGCCCAGCCAGAGCATGTCGGAGAGGCCAAGGCCCCCCGCCAGCAAAGTCTCGATCTTGCCCCGGTCGAGGTCGGGATTGCGGTTGGGGTTGAGCAGGCATTGCTCGGTCGTGACGAACAGGCCGGTGCCGTCGGTGTCGACCGCGCCGCCCTCGAATATCCAATGTTGCGTCGATGTCGGCAGGCCCGTGGTCGTCGCCAGCCGTGCGCCGATATCCTCGTCACCCGGCATCTGATATTTGCCGCCCCAGCCGTTGAAGCCGAAATCGACCAGCGCCCGCGCACTGCCGTCCAGCACCGCGATCGGCGCGGTGTCGCGCAGCCAGACGTCGCCCAATCTCTGTTCGACGATCGTGACGCCGGGCGCAACCAATGCCCGCGCCGCTTCTGCATCCGCTGCATTGGCGACAACGAGCCGCACCTCTTCGCCCTTGCCCCCCGCGTGAAGCGCGCTGGCAAAGGCGGCGATCTGCGCCCGCGCTTCCTCGAACGCGCCGGGCCATTCGGCGGGGTTGGTCGGAAAGCCGATCCAGGTCCAGTCATGCGGCGCCCATTCGGCAGGCATACGGAAAGTCATCTGTCTGTCCTCACTCGGCAGTCGCGGCAATGCGTGATATTGTGGGGCGTGATATTATGGGTCGGGGCGCTCCATAGCGTGGCGCGTCCAGTCTGGACAGGGGGAGAGCGGATCATGCGCGCACTAATCATGAGCCTCATGCTGGCGATGACGCCCGTGGCGGCGCGGGCGGACAAACTGCCCGACTGGATTGCGGGGGCATGGGTCGAACGCAACGGGGAAAGCTGGTCGGAGGAATTTTGGTCCGGTCCGCGCGGCGGCATATTGCTGGGCGCGGCGCGCACGGGGAAAGGGGAGACGCTGGAATTTTGGGAACAGACCCGCATCCAGATCGACCCAGACGGCAGCATCGCCTTTTACGCATCACCCAAGGGCGCGCGTGCCGCCCGCTTCGCCATCGAATCGCAGAGCGCGACCGAGATCGTGTTTGCGGACGCCACCCATGATTATCCCCAGCGCATCCGCTACTGGCGCGACGGCAAACTGCTCAAGGCCGAAATCTCAAAGATCGACGGTAGCGAAAAGCAGGCCTGGTCCTACGCGCCGATGGGGGAGTGAACTGCCCTGCCAAATGAGCGACGTGCTCCCGCCTGCGCGGGAGCACCTGACAACCTTTACTTCCCAGCCCGGTCCTTGTCGCGAATCCCGCGGAATTCGTCGCCTTCCACCCAATTGGGCCAGTCGCTGCCGGTCGCCAGATCGCGGCCCACGCTATAGTAAAGCTTCAGGTCGGCCAGCACCCCGGTCCAATCCCAATTGGGATCATATTCATCCTTGGGTCCGTGATAGCGGTTCTTGGTATAATCCTCCGCCGCGGCCATGCCTGCTGCCGTACCGCCGGTCACCAGATCTTCGCCGCCCTCGAAATAGAGCATCGGCAGGCCGTGCTTGGCGAAGCTGAAATGGTCGGAGCGGTAATAATAGCCCTTCTCCGGGGTCGGCTCCAAAGTCGCGACGCGCCCCTGTGCGCCCAGCGCCCGGTCGAGATAGGCGTCGAGCTGCGACTTGCCCTTGCCGATCACCACGACATTCTTGGCAAGGCCCGCGACCGAGAGCGCATCCATATTCACGCCGCCCACAGTCTGGCTGAACGGGAACACCGGATTGCTGCCATAATAGGCTGATCCCAGCAGCCCCGATTCCTCCGCGGTCACTGCCAGAAACACCTGGCTGCGGTCGGTCGGTCCGGCCTTCACATTGGCTTGCGCTAACGCCACCAGCGCCGCAGTGCCGGTTGCATTGTCGACCGCACCGTTGCAGATGTCGTCGCCATCGGGCGCGGCCTGGCAGCGGCCCAGATGGTCCCAATGGGCGCTGTAGAGGACATACTCATCGGGCCGCGTCTTGCCGGGCAGCAGCGCCACGACATTCTTGGACATATGTTTGCGCAGGTCATTGTCGAACGACACCGACGCCTTGACCGCGCCCAGCGGCACCGCCTTGAATCCCGGCTTTTTCGCCGCCGCCATTTGCGCGCTCAGGTCCAGCCCGGCGCTGGCGAACAGCGCTGCCGCCTTGTCTTTCTGAATCCAGCCGATCGCGGCGGAAAGGCCTGCATTGCCGTCCGCACTGTCGGCGACATGCTGCGCCCCGGTCCAGCTCGACTGCACCACATTCCAGCCATAGGCGGCGGGCACCGTGTCATGCACGATGATCGCGGCAGCCGCGCCCTGCCGCGCTGCTTCCTCATATTTATAGGTCCAGCGGCCATAATAGGTCATCGCCCGGCCATTGAACGGCCCGGTCAGCCCCGGCGTCTCATAATCGGGATCATTGACCAGGATGATGACCGTCTTGCCCTTCACATCGACCCCGGCATAGTCGTTCCACCCCTTTTCAGGCGCGTTGATGCCATAGCCGACGAACACCACCGGGCTGTCCTTGACCGCGATTTTCGGCTGGGTGGTGCGATAGGTGCCGACGACCATTTCCGGGCCATAGGTCGCGCTGACCGCGCTCTTGCCGCCGGTGAAGCTGAGCGGTGACACATTCTTCGCGTTGATCTCGACCAGTGGCACATCCTGAAACCAGCTGCCCTTGTTGCCGGGTTTCAGGCCGAGCTTGCCGAACTCGGCGGCGAGCAGCGCCAGCGTCTTTTCCTCGCCCGCCGATCCGGGCGCGCGCCCTTCATAGGCGTCCGACGACAATTCCTTCACCAGCCGCTTCATCGTGTCGATCGACGGTTCGACCGCAGCCGGAGCCGTGGCGGATGCCGAGGCGGGCGGCGTATCGGCACCGTCGCTGGTGCAGGCGGTAAGTGGCAGGGCCAGGGTGGCCGCAAGGGCCAGCAAAGACGTTCGCATCAGGGCATATCCCTCAAAAAAGATCATTGTTATACGATTGTGATGTCCCGTGATGCCATTGTGCGAGGGCAAGGGCAAGCAAGGGGATTGCGCCATTCTACGGCTTCGCTTAGCCCCTGATCCGACAGGAAGAATTTGGGGGTAAGGCGGGACATGATCCGTTTCGATAAGGCAATGATAACGGCGCTATTGGCGGCTGGAACCGCGCAAGGGGCGCTCGCCCAGACTCAGCCTGATGACCTTGCCAAGGCCTTTGGCGCTCGCGAGACGGTGATTTCCGCCAGCCTCTCGCCCGACGGCCAGAAAATTGCGCTGGTTACCGCGGGCGCGCAGCGAACGACGCGAACATATGTGCTTAATGCCCAGGAAGGCGCCGATCCGAAAGTGATTGCCGGTGCCAGCGGCAAGCCGGAATATCTCGATAGCTGCGATTGGGTGTCCAACGACCGGCTAGCCTGCAATATCGGCGGCGAAAAGCGGGCCGGAGACGATGTTTTCGGTTTCAGCAATATCTTTGCGGTTGATGCTGTCGGCGGCAATATCGTTCCGCTGAACCGACTGCACGCTACGCTATATGGCGGTGAAATCATTGACCTGTTGCCCAACGAGAATGGCGTAGTGTTGATGACAAGGCCCAGTTCAGGTGGCCTTGGTGTCGAGCGCGTTGATACGCGCACGGGCAAGAGCAAGCGGGTCGAGCAATATGAAGCTATGGCGACAGGCTATATATCCGATGGACGTGGTGAAGTACGCGTTATCGGTTTTCAAGAAAATAAGGGTTCGGGTTATGCCAAGGGTACTTTTCGTTATCTTTATCGCCCGTTAGGGAAAACGAATTGGAGCAAGCTCAGTAGTTATGACATGCGAGATCAGAGCGGATTTTTGCCCGCTGCGATCGATGCCGACAAGAATATCATCTATGGCTACGAGCGGGTTGACGGACGACTGGCAGTCGTCAGCCTGGCGCTGGACCCTGGACTGGAAAGAAAGATCGTTTTCGCTCATCCGCGCGTGGACGTCAGCAATCTGGTGACGGTCGGCCGCGACCGTCGGGTCGTGGGCGTTCGATATGTCGAGGAGCAGGGCGAGGTATTCTATTTCGACGAAAAGATAAAGGCGCTGGCGGGGTCGCTGAGTAAGGCGCTTGGTGGCAAAGCCGTACATATCGGCGACATGAGCGCGGACGGTCAGCGGATATTGGTCTGGGCTGGCAGCGATCTGGATCCGGGGCAATATTATTTGTTTGATCGCACCACGCGAAAGTTATCGCCGGTCATGCCGGACCGTCCCGAACTGGCTGGTCGGACGCTCGTTGCGATGCAGTCGATCAAATATAAGGGGAGCGATGGGACGATGATTCCCGCTTACCTCACCCTGCCGCAGGGGAAGGAGACAGCGAAGGGGCTGCCCGCGATCGTCATGCCCCATGGTGGTCCCGAATCCCGCGATGAATGGGGTTTCGACTGGATGGTGCAATATTATGCCGCCCGTGGCTTCGCCGTCATCCAGCCGCAGTTTCGTGGGTCTTTCGGTTTTGGCGAGCAATGGCTGATGCAAAGCGGCTATCGGTCCTGGCGGACGGCGATCGGCGACGTTGTCGAGGCTGGGCGCTGGCTGGTGGGGCAGGGCATCGCTGATCCCTCGAAGCTGACCATCGCAGGCTGGTCCTATGGCGGCTATGCCGCGCTACAGGCGCAGGCTGTAGATCCCGCGCTATTCAAGGCCGTCGTCGCCATCGCGCCGGTCACGGATTTCGACGATCGAATGCGCCGTTCGCAATATTATAGTAATTACTTGATCGAGCAGCAGCGCATGGGGACCGGGCAGGGGGCCGACGATGCCTCGCCCTCTAATCACGCCGCCGAGTTTCGCGCACCGGTCCTGATGTTCCATGGCACGGACGACAATAATGTCGACATCAGCCAAGCGAAGATCATGCAGGGCAAATTGGAGGGCGCAGGTAAGCGCAGCCAGTTGGTCATTTATGACGGGCTTGCGCATAGCCTGAACGATAGCGATGCGCGCGCCGATATGTTGCAGAAGAGTGCCGACTTCCTGCTAGCAGCGGGGAAGTAGCCACGTAAAAAAGGAGGCTGGCACACAGTCCCGGCGCGCCAGCCTCCTGCCGCTTGCCTTAACCTTTGGTACGACCCGGAGGCTCGGCAGCTGCAATCTCAAGACGATGTGGTCAGCCGATAACCGTCAGCCGTGCAGCTTAATCGCGGTTTCGGCGATGCGGCGGCCCTGATAGCGGGCGCCGTCCAGTTCCTCTTCCGACGGCTGGCGGCTGCCATCGCCGTCGGCCAACGTCGTCGCGCCATAGGGCGATCCGCCGCGCACCTTGTCCACGCCCATCTGGCCCTGAAAACCATAGTCCAGACCCACGATGGTCATGCCGAAATGCAGCAGGTTGGTGATGATCGAGAAGAGCGTGGTTTCCTGCCCGCCATGCTGGCTGGCGGTCGAGGTGAAGGCGCCGCCGACCTTGCCGTTCAATGCGCCACGCGCCCACAGCCCACCGGCTTGATCGAGGAAGGCGGCCATCTGGCTGGACATACGGCCAAACCGGGTGCCGGTGCCGATGACGATGGCGTCATAGTCCGCCAGTTCCGCGACGGTCGCGACAGGCGCGTCCTGATCCAGCTTGAAATGGGCGTTCTTCGCGACTTCGAGAGGCGCGGTTTCGGGTACGCGCTTGATATCGACCTGTGCGCCAGCCGCAGTTGCGCCTTCGGCGACGGCCTTGGCCATCGTTTCGATATGACCGTAGGAGGAATAATAGAGAACCAGAACCTTAGCCATGATGCGTCTCCTTATAGGGTGGAAAGAGGGTGCCGCCCGCGCAAGGGGAGGGGGGGGAGAGTGCGCGGGCGGCGGCCGGCCCGTCCGGGGGGGAAGGACGGGCCGGAAAGCCTAGATGCTGTCGACCAGGACGACTTCGGCGTCCTCGATCGCGGTGATGGTGATGGGGCCGCCGCCGATGATGGCTGCGCCATCGCGGGCCTCGAACGTTTCACCGTCGATGCTGATCCGTCCCGTGGCAGGCACTAGATAGACGTGGCGACCGTCGGCGCTGTCATAGGTCACGCTGTCGCCCGCCCGGATCGTGCCACCCAGCAGGCGGGCATCGGCGCGGATACGCAGGGCTTCTGCATCCTCGTCATAGCCGCTGGCCAGCACAACCAGCTTGCCCGAACGCTCACCGCGCGGAAACGGCTTGGCGCCCCAGCTTGGGCTGCCGCCGCGTGCCCGCGGGATGACCCAGATCTGGAACAAGGTGGTGGTCTCATCCTCCAGATTATATTCCGCGTGCCGGATGCCTGTGCCAGCCGACATCACCTGAACATCGCCTGCCTCGGTGCGGCCCTGATTGCCTAGGCTGTCCTTGTGTGTAATCGCGCCGGTGCGGACATAGGTGATGATTTCCATGTCGGCATGGGGGTGGGGCGGGAAGCCCGAACGCGGGCCGATCTCATCATCATTCCACACCCGGATCGCGCCCCAGTTCATGCGGTCCTCGTCATGATAGTCGGCGAACGAAAAATGGTGCCGTGCGTTCAGCCAGCCATGATCGGCATGGCCCAGCGACGCGAAGGGGCGGCGCTCGATACGGTTTGCGGTGTGCGTGTTCATATCCTTGCCTTTCGAAATATCGACCGGATAATCCGGCTTGCTTTCCGCTAATCTAGTCATCAGGATCGTTTCCGAAACACGCAGCATTGAAACGGATTGTTTCCCCATGCGACTACCTGATTTTGAGGCCTGGGCGATGTTTGCCGCCGTGGTCGAACATCGCAGCTTCACCGACGCTGCCAAGGCGCTGAGCGTGTCGAAGGCGACCGTATCCAAGGCTGTGACCCGGCTGGAGGAGCATCTCGACACCAGCCTGTTCAACCGCACCAGCCGCCGTCTGGCGCTGACCGAAAGCGGCAAAAGGCTGGCCGATCATGCCCATCGTATCCTGGCTGAGGGACAGGCGGCGGAGGAGGCGGCGCGGGAAGAAACCGCCGATCTGTCCGGCGTCGTCCGGCTGGGTGCGCCGATGAGCTTTGGCCTGCAACGCATCGCCCCGCTGATCGCCCGCTTCACGCAGGACCATCCGCTGGTCGATGTCGATCTGCATCTGTCCGACGCGCATATCGACCTCATTGAAATGGGGCTGGACGCGACCATCCGCATTGCCGACATGCCCGACAGTTCGCTCCGCGCCCGCCGCCTGGCCGATGTGCATATTCATGTCGTCGCTTCGCCCGCCTATCTGGCGGCGCGGGGAAGGCCGGTGCATCCATCGGATCTGAGCGGCCATGACTGTTTCTGCTATTCCAACGTCACGACGCCCGACGTGTGGCGCTTTACAGGGCCGGGGCAGCAGAATGTGGTGGTGCAGGTCCGATCGCGCCTGACGGTCAATAGCGGCGACGCGATGCTTCCTGCGTTGCGCGCGGGGGTCGGCATTGCCCGACTGCCCGATTTTATCGTCGGCGAAGCGCTGGCAAATGGCGAACTGGAGGAGTTGCTGATCGAGTGGCGCGCGCCGCCTTTTGGCCTCCATCTCGTCACGCCGCCATCGCGGCTACGCCCCGCCCGCGTCGATGCGCTGCTGGATTTCATCACCAGGCATCACGGCTGTTGACGCTCGTTTCGCAGGTGAATCTTTCTTGACTCGCAAGGAATCGTTTCGGCCTCAACTCTTTGTAAACAGATTCGTTTTTGGGCGACTCGTGGATTTCTGCGGGTTAGCGAAAAATTAACCTTTGTCCTTCAGAAGTTTTTTGGTTAATGAATTGATGCGGACGCCGTTCTGGTGGGGTGAACGGACCTGCGACATAAAGGGGCTTCACATGCGCGTGCTGCTGATTGAGGATGAACCGACCACCGCCAAGGCGATTGAGCTGATGCTCACGACCGAAGGTTTCAATGTCTATACGACCGACCTGGGCGAGGAAGGTCTCGATCTCGGCAAGCTGTATGATTACGACATCATCTGCCTGGATCTCAACCTGCCTGACATGCACGGTTACGACGTGCTGAAAAAGCTCCGCGCTGCCAAGGTGCAGACCCCGGTGCTGATCCTGTCGGGCATAGCCGAGATGGACAGCAAGGTCCGCTCCTTCGGCTTCGGTGCCGATGATTATGTGACCAAGCCCTTCCATCGCGAAGAGCTGATCGCCCGTATCCATGCCGTGGTGCGCCGGTCGAAAGGCCATTCGCAATCGGTCATCCGCACCGGCAAGCTGGCGGTCAATCTGGACGCCAAGACGGTGGAAGTGGACGGCAACCGCGTTCATCTGACCGGCAAGGAATATGCCATGCTGGAGCTGCTGTCGCTCCGCAAGGGTACGACGCTTACCAAGGAAATGTTCCTCAACCATCTCTATGGCGGGATGGACGAGCCGGAACTCAAGATTATCGACGTGTTCATCTGCAAGCTGCGCAAGAAACTGGCACTGGCATGCAGCGGCGATAATTATATCGAGACCGTATGGGGCCGCGGTTATGTGCTGCGCGACCCGGAAGAGGCGCTGGAAGAACAGGCCAAGGTCGCCTGACGCTTCGCGCGACACACGCTTACCATGGGGGTGGAAAGGCCGATGATCCGTCAGGATCGTCGGCCTTTTCCGTTGTGGCGGGGCGGGGGCTGGCATAGGGAAATGTCCGACAAGGATATAATTCCACAGGAGAGACCATGACGACCCGCCATCTGATCGACCCGGAAATCGCCCCGGTTCTGGATATGCTGCCCCAACTGCAACTGAGTGACGATGTGCTTCACGCGATCCGCGCTGGCATGGCCTCACCGATCGACTATCCGGGTCCGGTGGCCGTGCCCGACATCCGCCTGATCCCCGGTCGCGATGGCGCGCCCGATGTTCCGCTCCATCTGTTCAACGCTGATCCGGCCCGGCCGGGCCGTCCCGCCATTCTGCATATCCACGGCGGCGGCATGATATTGGGCACGGCGGAGATGGCCAGCCGCTCGATCGGTCCGATGGCCGAGACTATGGGTTTCGTTGCGGCTTCGGTCGACTATCGGCTGGCCCCTGAAACGCCATTTCCCGGACCGCAGGAGGACTGTTATGCCGCGCTCGACTGGCTGGTGGCACAGGCAGAGACGCTGGGGATCGATCCGCAGCGGATCGTGGTGATGGGCGAAAGCGCTGGCGGTGGGCTGGCGGCGGCGCTGGCGCAGATGGCGCGGGACCGGGGGGAGGTTACGCTGGCGGGACAGATTCTCATCTATCCCATGCTCGACCATCGCACTGGTGGGCCAGAGTGCTGCTGGCGATCACCAACGGCAGGCGAATTCGTCTGGACGCCACACGCCAACCAATATGGCTGGAGCGCGCTGCGCGGCGACTATCGCTGCGATGACGCGCGGAAGGGCTGGTTCTCGCCCGCGCTGGCCGATGATCTGGCTGGCTTGCCGCCCACCTATATTTCGGTGGGCGCGCTCGACCTGTTTGTGGACGAAGATATGGACTATGCCCGGCGGTTGGCCGGGGCGGGGGTGCCGGTCGAAACCCATGTCTATCCCGGCGCGATCCACGGCTTCGACATGATGGCGACTGCGCGGGTCGCGCAGCAATCGCGTAATGACCTGACCGGGGCGATCCGGCGCTTGCTCGTCCTCGACTGACGCAAAAAGAAGGCCGACGATCGGGTCTCGATCGTCGGCCCGGTCAGGCGGCGGGGCGGGATGCGGCGGCTTGGAACTTGGCCGCCGCCCCCTTTCCCCTGCGGGGTCAATCTTCCGCCTGACTTTCGGGAGCGGCACCGGTCGAACCGGCACCTTGTCCACCCCCAGAAACCTGGCCGCTGGCGTCGACCGATGCTGCGCCATCCACAGCGCCAGTGGCGCCGCCAACGGTCGATCCAGCCCGATCCCGAACCGCGCCAACGGCCTGTCCAGCCCGGTCCTTCGTTGCACTGACGGCACCGCTTGCCCGATCCCGTACTGCGCCGACGCCGCTATCGGCCCGGTCACGCACATTGCCAACGGCATTGCGGGCGTCGCTGGCGCCGAGCGTATCGACCGCCAGATTGCCGCCCGCCGATCCGCTGGCCGAACCCGAAGCGCTGCCGCTGCGGCTCCTGTCCCGGCGAGTCAGCGAACCGCTGGCATTGCCATCCGCGCGGCCATTGCCCGATCCGCTGGCGCCGACCCGGCCATTGTCGAGGTCAATGCTGCGGTCGAGGCCAAGGCCACCGCTGCCCGATCCGCCCACCGCGCCGCCAAGGCCGCCGACCGATCCACCCAGCAGGCCACCGCCGCCGCCGCTGCCGCCCAGCAACTGGGCCGAAGCGGGAACTGCGGTCAGCGTTGCGATACAGGCCGCCACGATCATGAACTTGCTCTTCATCGCTCATCTCCTTGTTGATTGTCGATGCGATGCAGGGACAACGGGAGGAGACAGGCATTTCATCCCGCGCAGGCGGAAAAAATGCGTAACTGACTAAAAGTCAGTCATTATTTCTGCATGTGGCGCAAATGATGCCTTGACCGAAGCCGCGCGCCTTGCCCTTTGGTGCCTCCGCTTCGGCCCGCAGCGCGGTCAGGCTGCCGCGCGCCAGCAATCGCCCAGCGACGAGTGGCGCGGCAAAGCTGGTGCCGCGCACCGCGCCTTTGCCGCCATCGCTTCGCGCCGCGTTCATATCTGCTCCGGGCGCAGCAAAATCGACATGGGCGGCGCGCCCGGCTTCGGGCAATAGTCGCCCGCGCCCGTCAATCCCTGTGACCGCGATCACCCCGGCATAGGAGGCGGGGTATGCGGGGGGCGCGGCGGGGCCGTCATTGCCGACCGCGGCTACCACCGTGACGCCCTTGTCACGTGCCAGCCGGATCGCGCCTGCCAGCAGCGGATTGTCCGGCCCGACCAGACTGACCGTGACGACTGGCACCCCGCGCGCCGCCATCCATCCCAGAGCGCGCACGATCGCAAAAGTGCCGCCGCCCGCCGGATCGTCGCCATAGACGTCAGCGACCAGCAAAGCCGCGCCCGGTGCTGCGCCGCGCACACTGCCGGTGCCGCTGATCAGTGAGGCGACCGCCGTGCCATGGGCGCTGGCCCTTGGCGCGCCACGCGCAAAGCCGCGCTGTTCGATCGCCCCGGTCAGCGCCGGATGCCGCGCGACGCCGCCGTCGATCAGCCCCGCCGCGCCGCGTCCCACCGTGCCGCTGCTTGCCAGTCCGCCCGCTGCCGCGCCGCTGGCTGACCCACCGGGGAAATAAAGATTATCGGCGCTCGCCTGGGCCTTCGGGGCGATGCGGCGCACATCTTTCAGCGCCCGCGCCAGACTGCGACCCTTTGGCACTTGCAGCCGCGCGATGCTGAGGTCCAGCCCCTCCACCGCCTCGCTCTCTACGCCAAATCCCGCAGCCTTCAGCGCATCCAGACTGGCTGCATCCGCACCGGTCAACAATATCACCCCGCGCCGTGCCGGCTCACGCCGGTCGTCCAACTCGACCGCATCCCCGTGCCGCCGGAGCAGATCGCCGATCCGCGCCGCCCGCGCCGCGATCAACCTATCGGCCAGCCGTGCCGGAGACAGGCGCTCCAGCCCGCTGCCTTCAATAACGCCACCGACCCGGTCCAGCACCTCCGGCACGACCTGGCCTACCGGACCGCCCAGCAATTGCGCCTGCGCGCCCGGCGCGATCAGGATCAGCCCCACGATCATCCATGGGCGGGTCAGTCTCATGTCGCTCTCATCGGTCCTTTCGGGTGCATAATGATCCATCGCACAAATATTTCCGTTTTTTCTTGGGCTGTGGGATGAAACGACCGGGCAGGCCCGTTTCATCCCCGGAACATGTGATTGGAGGCCCGATGTCGTTCGAGCATGATCTGCTGGCGATCCTGCCCAGGCTGCGGCGCTTTGCCGCCAGCCTGTCGCGTGATCGTGCCGATGGCGACGATCTGTGCCAAGCCGCGCTGGAGCGGGCGCTCAAGGCGCGCGACCAGTGGCAGCCCGGCACCCGCCTCGACAGCTGGATATATAGGATCATGCGCAACCTGTGGATCGACGAAGCCCGCGCGCGTCAGCGGGCCGCCAAAACCTTTGCCCCGGCAGAAGCGGGCGAGCATGTCGGCCATGCAGGCGACCGGGACATAGAGGCGCATGTCCATCTGACCGACGTCGACCGGGCGATGCAGGCGCTGCCCGACGAACAGCGTGAGGCGATCGCACTCGTGCTGGTGGAGGGGCTGTCCTACAAGGAAGCCGCCGCCGTGCTGGGGGTGCCGATGGGAACGCTGACATCGCGGCTGGTGCGCGGGCGCGGGGCGCTCATTGAACTGATGGGGGAAGCAGCATGACCGACATTGACGAAGCCATGCTGATCGCGCTGGTCGATGGCGAATTGGACGAAGTGACCCGCCGCCGCGTCGATCGCGCCGTGGCGGATGATCCGGCGCTGGCGGAGCGACTGGCGATGCACCGCCGCTTGCGGGAGCGGCTGGCGGGCCATTATGTGCCGATCGCGCAGGAGCCTGTGCCGGGGGCGATGCGCGTGCTGGTGGAGGAGAGCGTCAGGGTCGTGCCGCTGGCGCGCCCGGCGCAGCGCTGGCGCGGTTGGGTGACGGGCGGGGCGATTGCCGCGAGCCTTGTTCTGGGCCTCAGCCTTGGCCGTTTGACCGGCGGGGAGGGCAGCCAGATCGGCCTGCATGATGGCGTCATGGTCGCGCAGGGCGCGTTGGCGCAGGCGCTCGACACCCAGTTGGCGTCGGCGCAGGGCGACAGCGCGATCCGTATCGGCCTGACCTTCCAGCGCAAGGGTGGCGGCTGGTGTCGTAGCTTTGACGGCTCGGTCGCAGGCGTTGCCTGCCGCGAGGGCGATGGCTGGCAGGTGCAGCAGGCGTTGCCGGGTGCGGGGCAGGGGCGTGCCTATCGGCAGGCGTCCTCCAGCGACGCGCGGGTCATGGCGACGGTGGATGCGCTGATTGAGGGGGAGCCGGTGGATGCGGCGGGGGAGGCGGTGGCGCGGGAGAAGGGGTGGCGTTGATCGGCAAACGGTGTCGCGCGGGTAGCGGGGCGCTTAACTTCGCATATTTCCCGGTAAATGCGACATTTTGATGCGAGGTTGCGATATTTTGTTTCGCGCAGAGGCGCGAACGGGGATGGCGCGGAACTTCGCAAACTTAGCCCATGTCGCATATGGAGATTTCGAGCAAAGTTTGCAGGCGACGGGCGCGGGTGCGCCGTCGGGCAAATGGGGCGGACGATGGGAAGGAGCCGAGGGAGGAGATAGCAGGGATGGGGCGTGTAGGACAGGCGTGGGGCGCGCGCTTGGCTACGCGCTGCTCGATCGAACGCGCTGTCGCCATAGTCCAATTTACCGATTTTCGCACCTGTCTCTGTAATTTCAACTCACTGAAATGCATGATTTCCTATAAGAAAACTCAGCAATTGGGATGGCCCAGTGAGGCGTTTAGAGCAAGGTTCTATGTGCCGCTTTGACTACCAAGATTAATTAGCTAAGGTGTTAATATCGTTACAAGTTGTGGGGGTGAGCTTGAACACCGTTATTAACGCAGCAATACCAATTGTTCTGGCTGCAATTCTTTCTTATGCTGTATGGTCTTACAAAAGCCTCATTACTTTTAAAGTAACGAAAATTTCGTTTGATGTCGGCATAAAAGAAAATAAAATATCTTATGGAGAAGGTATTGATAAATATTCAGCAAAATCAATCAGCGCGTTTGAGTTGATCGTCGAAAACAAGGGTCTTAAAGGAATAAAAAACTTTAAGATGCATAGCGATGTCGATATCCGTCCATTTTCAATTAATAAATATAGTTCAAAAGTTGCGAAATCAGACATATTAATATCTGATTTGGATGGCGGAATTGAAGTGCAAATCGGCTATTTCCCGTCGAAGTCCGAAGTAAAAATCACATTTGCGAGCATGGGGTCGATATTGCATCTTTCAAATTTTAGCGGAAATGGTGAAAATTATTATGTTAAGTCTATTTATTATTGGGAAGGATTTGATGGAGCAAAAAATGCCGTTGTTAAATCTTTCGCTTTAGGTGCTTTTATTTATTTTGCGATAGTGATTGGTGCAAGCCTTATGGTCACTCCTAAAAAGGCAATTACCCCCGCTTCTCAGTCTGCCCGTCCTTCAGAGATATCTGATAAAAAGGCACAAATCCGCTAAGCAGCACTTTCCCACAGCTTAATTTTAGCTGTCTATAAAAGTGGGAATTCGGTGACAGAGAATTGCCGTGACATGTGCGACACCCCCTAAATTCCCCTTGGACTTTGGTCCTCGCTTGTGTGGTAACAATGTCAAGCCGGTTCGGCTTTGCAGATACTCCAGCTGCACGCGCGATAAGAACTGGCGACCGCTCGTTTCGACCTGGCGCAAGGCTGTGTAGGTAGGCTTAGTCGAAATCCGCATCAAAAAACTGCTCTCTGTCCAATCACACATGCGCCACTGCATGACCGGCGCAACAGGCCGCCCGGCTGGCTTCCACATAGTCCGCATCATGCCACCAGATATGCTGGTGGGCGTCGGCCAGCATTGGTAACACGGGCGTCACATCCGCTTGCGGCCTGGTGCCCACGAACGGGGCCATCAGCGCATCCGGCGTATGGACCACGCCGTTCGCCAACACCTGCCGCACATTAGCGACCGCGCTGACGTCCTGTAACGGATCGCCCTCTACCAAAATCAGGTCTGCCAGCATCCCGCGCGCGATCCGGCCGATGGGTTCGTTCAGAAATTCGCCCGACCAGCGCGTCGTCATCATCAGGGCGTCGAGCGGGGACACGCCATATTTCACCATGCCGCGCAGGTTGAGGTGCAGGCTGATCGCGGTCAAGTCGATCGGGGCGTCGGTGCCGGACAGGGGGTGCCATCCTGCCGCCAGCATCTGTTTGATCTGCGCTACCTGCCGCTCCAGTGACGCCAGCATGATCGGGCCGCCTTCGCCCGACATGGCCTTGACCCGCCCGGTCAGCTTGGCGAATTCCCACGAGGGATAGAGGGTGGTGATCCGGGGGTCGCGGGTGAAGCTGTCGTCCAGCCCCAGCAGCGCGGTGGCCGCGAACAGGGTCGGGGTGCGCCCGGCCTTGGCGGCAGAGAACAGGTCATTGACGTCATGATAGCCGCCACCCAGCGCCGTGATCGTGCGCGAATAGCCGTAGCGGTTGGTCGCGCCGGTATGTTCCATGCAATCCATGCCGCTGTGGAGCGCGGGATAATGATAATGGGACGACAGATGCATCCCCATGCGGTGGGAGACGTCGACTACCTCCTTTTGCGTGTCATGGCGCAGGCGGACATAGGTTTTGACCATGTCATAATCGAGCAGCCGCGCCCGTTCCAGCTCCAGCGCCATCTGCCCCGGCTCGGTCACCGAGCGCATGAAATTATAGAAGATGCGCCCGCCGTCGATCGCCTCGCCAGTGGCGTAATGGCGCGCGGCGATGCGCTTGCCGCTCTGGATCGCCTCACGGTCCTCGACCATATGATAGGCCGGGCAACCGGGCGAGCGGGTCGCGGTGATACCCATTGCCAGCCACAGCCGCCCCATCCGGTCGCCATAGCCATAGCCCGCCATTTGCCGGTGGGTGTGCATGTCGATGAGGCCCGGCATCAGCGTCAGGCCCGGCGCGTCGATGAAGCGTGCATTGGCGTCGGACGGCGCGCCGCCATTGTGCGGCGTGACCGCGGTGATGACGTTGCCGTCAATCACCACGTCCACGCCGCTCTTGTAGGTCGGGGACAGGGCGTCCCAGACCTTGCCAGCCCTTATGACGGTGCGACCCGAAGGCTTGGCATTGGCCCATGTCAGGCGGCATGGCACGGTCTGCGGCTTGCCACCGGCAACCGGCACCAGCCGCAATTTGCCGCCGCTCAGATACAGGAGCGATCGGGAATCGCCGCTCCAACTCGGCGCATCGGCGAGGTCCGTGCTGACCTGGCGCGGTGCGGCGGTGAAGCTGCCGTCCGGCGCGACCGGGGCGACCCAGAGCGTGCTGGCGAACACAAGGGCCATTGCCTTGCCATCGGGCGACCAGACCGGGCCGTCATGGCCGCGCGTGCCGAGCGACTTGCCATCGAACACCGGGCGATAGGTGCCTTTGCCGGTCGCCAGATCGACCGACAAGATCTGGCTCGATCCCTCGCGATAGCGGCCCGTCACCGGCTTGAACGCGGCATAGGCGATGGTCTTGCCATCCAGGCCGAAGCTGGGCCGCCCCGGCTCCCAGATCGCATCGAAGCGCTTGCGCACGGTGCCGGTCGCGACCTCTACCGTATGGAGCGCGCCTTCCTGATCTAGAAAGGCGATCAGCGTCCCGTCCTGCGACCAGCTGCCCCAGGCGACCGCCTTGTCGGGGATGTTGGTCAGTTGCCGTTCCTTGCCGGTGCTGACGTCATGCAGCCACAGGTCGAGCGTGCCGCCCCGGTCGCAACTATAGGCGATGGTGCGGCCATCGGGCGACCAGGCCGGATCGCATTTGTGGAATGCGTCGCCCGCGATGATGCGGGGCGCGCCGCCGACGGGCATTAAATACAAATCATTGAGCGCGGCAAAGACGATCTGCTTGCCATCGGGCGAAAGCATGGGCGCGGCGATGCCGACCACCGGCTTGGGCGTCGTGGAGGTGAAGTCTCGCGCCTTTTTGCTGTAACCAGGCGTCGTGACCGGCACTTGCGTCTTGAATGGCACGACGCTCGCTTTGCCATCGCTCAACCGGCGCAGCTTGCCGCCGGAGCCATAGAGGATCGCACCGTCGGCGGTAAAAGCGGGGCGGAAGGGGTAGAGATCCTCCCCCGCGATCACATCCTTGCCATCCACCACCAGCGTCACGGACCCCGGCTGGACGCGGGTATAGGCGATGCGCCCGTCCGGGGCGAAGGCCGGGGCCATGATCGCTGAAGGGTTGAAACGGTCGGGGGAGGGCGGCACCGAGGCAACTTCGGTCACCGCGCCGGTCGTAACATCTGCTACTACCAGTTTCGTGCCGCCCGCGACATAGGCGACGCGCTGGCCATCGGGCGACCAGCATGGTTCGCTGTCGTTGGTTATGCCTTTGGACAGCGACGTCACCCGGCCCGACGCCATGTCCAGCAGATAGATGGCATAGCGTCCGTCCGCCCGGTCGCTGGAAAAGGCGATGCTCTTGCCGTCGGGCGACCAGCGCGGTTCGCGATCGTCCAGCAGTCCGTCGGTATGCTGGCGCATGTCGCCGCCATCGGCCGCGACCGACCATATGTGGAAATTGCCGCTGCGATAGGATTGGAACGCAATGCGCGTGCCGTCGGGCGACCAGTCGGGCTGGGCGAGATCGTCAAAATCGCCGGTCAAGCGTTTGAGCGGCCCACCCGCGACTGGCATCGTCCATAATATGCCGAGCAGATCGAAGGCGATCCAACTGCCGTCGGGCGACAAAGTGAGCGCGACATTGGTGGCGTCCTCTACGCTCACCATCGTCTCCTGGCCCGCTGCCGGGGTGCGGGCATCGCCCACTGCCCCGGCGCTGCCCGCCGCCAGCAAGCCGATCCCGCCCGCCGCGATCGCCTCGCGACGGCTAACGCCCGATCTGCTCGTCATGCTCAGAACTCCAGATTCAGGCGGCCATAGTAGAAGCCACCGCTTATGCCGTAGGGGGCATAGGTGTTGTAGAGAAAGCCGACGAACTGGCTTACCGGTTTCAGCTTGTTGGGATAGGTGTTGAGCAAGTTGTTCGCACCGATCGAAAGCTTGACACCCTTGGTCAATTTATAGCCGATTTCCAGATCGACGATGACCTTTGGCTTCAATTTTTCATCCACAAAGTCGCGGAAGCAAACATCGCTTACGACATTGACCGCGCAGGGTGTGAAGTCGGCGGTGTGGAACGCCGTGGCGTTTGCGCGCTGGACGATCTTGCCAAAGCGCGTAGCGCGCAGATTCATATTGAAATCGTCCTTTTCCCAAAGGACGTTGGCGATGAATTTATTGCGCGGTGTGCCTTCGGTCAGATCGCCCTGCTTGGTTCGGCCGATCAGGGAGAGGCCTGATGCGGCGATCGGTCCGGGGACAGGGTCAATATGGGTGAAGATGGTCTTGTTGAAATTTGCCGAAAGACTGATCGTCGCTAGGCCCATGTCGCCCAGCCCCGCGCGATAGGTGCCGACGATGTCGAGGCCGCGTGTTCGTGTGTCGGCAGCGTTGGAGAATAGTAGCCCGCCGGCAATCCCGTATATGCCCGCCGCTTCCAGCGCGTTGATGACGACCGGACCGCTCAGCGTCTCGCTCAGCAGGATACGGTCCTTGATCTTGATCTGATAGGCATCGACCGTGATGTTCAGGTTCGGCGCGGGTGTCAGCACGATGCCCGCAGAAAAGTTGACCGATTTTTCAGGCTTGAGCGGCACGGCACCTAATGCCTTGGCCGCCGCATCCTCGACCGGCAACGCCTGCACCGGCAACAGGACGCTGACGCCGTTCTGGATTACACCGATGGTGGAAGATGACGCATAGTGCTGCTGTTGCAGGGTCGGTGCGCGGAAACCGGTGCTGGCCGTGCCGCGGATGGCAAAGCCGCGCATCGGCTCGATGCGAAGCGACGCCTTGCCGGTGTCCGTGGTGCCAAAATCGGTGTAATCCTCGTGCCGACCGGCCAAGCCAAATTCCAGCCCTTCGACGATCTTGCCTTCCAGATTGAGATAGGCGCTCCAATTGCTCCGGCTCCAGCTTCCCGTGCCTTCAGGAACGAAACCCGTCACGCCCTGCGCGCCGACGCCGGTACGTTGCCGGCCTGCGAGCCAGGCTCCCGGAGGCGATACATATTTGCCGTCGATATAGGATTCAGGATCACCGGCACCGATCATGAATTTGTTTTTCTTATACTCGGCGCCTACCGCAACAGACAGCGGCCCGGCCAAGCCAACCTCAAATTCCTTGCTGAAATCGAGATTGTTGGTCCATTCATCGAACCGGATCTTGCCCAGATAGAAGTTCGTCGGACTCGCCGTGCCCATCGAAGGATTGAGCGACGTCGTCTGCTTATATTTGACCTCATTCTGCGAATAGGTGGAACTCAGGTCGAAATGCACGCCTCCGCCGATTTCCCCGCGCACGCCGAGGGCATATTGGAAATCCTCATCATAGACATGGATGCGCGGGATATAGCCTTCGGGATAGATTTCGATGATATTGTTGAGCGCGGCTGGCGTGCGATAGGTCAGCCAGCCTGCGGCGTGGCGCTTTGAATATGTGCCGAAACTGTAGGCCTCCACGCTGCCACCAATCGGCAGCATGGCGTCATAGCTGACATTACCGCCAATGACTTCGGGCTGGCCGGCCTTGCCACGATACCGGTCCAGGTCAGGATCGTTGTTTCGCGGATCGCCTGTGGGATAATAGGCACCGGCGATTGCCGAACCTTTGACTAGCGTTCCGGCCTGCAACACACCATCGGCCGCAAGGTGGAAATAGCCGCCATCCGGGCCGATCGCGAATCCCTTATCGACCTGCCAACGGCCTTGTTCGCCGCCATTGTCCGCCGTGCTGCCCAGCGTCAGCGCCGCCCCCCCGGCCGTGTCGTTCTTCAGGATGATGTTGACCACGCCTGCAATCGCGTCCGAACCATATTGCGCCGACGCGCCGTCGCGCAGCACTTCGATCCGCTGGATCGCATTACCGGGGATGAGGTCCAGGTCCGGCGGCGACTGGCCGTTCTGCACCGATCCGTTGATGAACAGCGTGGCCGAATTATGCCGCCGCTTGCCGTTGACCAGCACCAGCAACTGGTCACCACCCAGGCCGCGCAACGACAGGGTGCGGACCGCCCAACTGGCACCCGCGCCGTTGTTCGACACGTTGATCGATGGGACCAGCGTGCCGAGCAGGTCACGGACCGACTGCTTGCCGCTGGATTCCAGATCTTTGGCCCCCAATACGTCGATCGGCGCAAGGCTTTCGGCGACAGTGCGGTTGCTCGCACGCGTGCCGGTGACGATGATCGGCGTTGAATCCTCGATCGGTTCGGGCGCGGGCGCGAGAGCGGCCGGGGCGACGCTGCCCGCGACGCTCGCCTGCGCGAACTGGAGCGAAAGGGGGCTGCGTCGCGCGACGCTGCGGTTGGCGGGAGCGGCAAGCGCGATGACGCCGGCACCGGCCTGTTCCATCTTCAGGTCAGTACCCGCCAGCAGCCGTGCCAGTGCATCCTGGGTTGAAAGCCAGCCCTGAATCCGGCGGCTGCGGATCGCCGCCACCTCATCATAAGGAAACAGGATGCGCACGCCCGACTGGGTCGAAAGCTGGCGCAGCGCGCTGCTGAGCGGCTGGACATGAATGTCGAACTTATGACGCTGGCTCAGCGCCAAATCCTGTTTTGCAGCTGCGAAGGCTTGGGAAGAAGGCACAAGGCAAGACGCCAGGCAAAGCCCGGTTAATGCATGAATAGTACGCATGATCTGTTCCCCTGGATGGCAGCATCTTGGCCGCTCTGTCCCCTTGAAACGAAGCAAAGGTAGCAATCCGCTATGCTTTTCTCTGGGGCACAACCATGGAATGTTTCTCAACAGTTTATGACTGATGCAGGCGCTATTTGGTGATGCTGCAACGCAAAAATATTCAAGCAGCCCAACTCAGTCGTTGGTCTGGAGAAACCAGCGGTCCGTGCCTTGCAGGCCAATCGCGGTCAGTCGCCCCGAATAATAGGCGCCTGTGTCGATGCCGATCCGGTTGGGCTGGAGATCGACATCATCCGTGATGCTGTGGCCATGCACGATCATCTTGGGATGCGAGCCGCCATGGTCCAGAAATTCGCGCCTGATCCAGCGCAGGTCAGCGCCACTTTGCGCCTCGATCGGCACCCCCGGTCTGATCCCGGCATGGACGAACAGATAATCGTCCATTTCGATCCGGTCGGGCAGGGCGTCGAGAAAGTCGACATGCTCGCGCGGCACATGGTTCAGCATCCATGTCGCAATCTCTTCGTCCGTCATGACATGGAACAGGATCGGGTCCAGTCCGTAACTGGCCAGTGTGGCGGCACCCTCCATCCGGCGAAAGACCGGCACCGCCCGCACTTCGCCCCGTGCCGCCAGGACGAATATCTCCTCATGATTGCCCTTCAGGCAGCGCACATCGCCGCCCGACGCGACCATGGCCATCACCCGGTCGATCACCTGCCGCGAGGATGGACCGCGATCGACCAGGTCGCCCAGCAGGACTATGTGCGGGGGCATGGCGCCCCGCTCGGCATCATCGCGCGCAATCAGTATCAGCAGGGCGTCGAGCAGGTTGGCGCGGCCATGCACATCGCCAATCGCATAGACGCGGCGGTCGCCCACGCTCGGCGGGGGCGATGCCTCAGTAGGCGTCCCGCGCGTCAGCCCTGGCGCCAGCCATGTCCGCAACCATTTCATGGGTCACAGTCTGGCACGTCGTCACAGGCGCGGCAACGTCACGCCTTGTTGCCCCATATATTTCCCCGCCCGGTCGGCATAGCTGACCTCGCACGGCTCATTCCCTTTCAGGAACAGGAACTGGCACGCGCCCTCATTGGCGTAGATTTTAGCTGGCAGCGGGGTCGTGTTGGAAAATTCCAGCGTGACATGCCCCTCCCAGCCCGGCTCCAGCGGGGTGACGTTTACGATGATGCCGCAGCGGGCATAGGTCGATTTGCCAAGGCAGATGACCAGCACGTCGCGCGGCACCCGGAAATATTCGACCGTGCGGGCCAGCGCGAAGCTGTTGGGCGGGATGATGCAGCAGTCGGTCTTGCGATCGACAAAGCTGTTGGTGTCGAAATTTTTGGGATCGACGATGGTACTGTCAATATTGGTGAAAATCTTGAACTCGTCGGCGACCCGCGCGTCATAGCCATAGGAGGACAGGCCATAGCTGATGCAATTGTCGCGCCGCTGGCTCTCCACGAACGGCTCGATCATGGCGTTGGTCAGCGCCTGTTCGCGAATCCATTTATCCGACAATATCGACATGGGATGTTCAGTTCTTCCTGACAGGAGTGATGCCCAGGTCGGCGGGACCAAAGGCATGGGGCAGCAACGCTGCGACCGTATGTTCGACAATCTGCGCGCCATCGGGCGTGGCGCAGTAAATGGAGAGCGGGCGTCCGGCCATCTGTTCGGCTTCGTTCATGACCTGGCGGCAGCGACCGCAGGGGGTGACGATCGCCGCGCCGCTGCCGTCCATCGCCCCGCCGACAACGGCGATGGCCGCGACGTCGGAAAAGCGTCCCTGCGCATTGACGCTCGCCAGTGCGACCGTTTCGGCACAGAGCGACAGGCCGTAACTCGCATTCTCGAAATTGCAGCCGGTGACGATGCTGCCATCGGTCAGCCGTACCGCCGCACCCACGGCAAAGCGGCTATAGGGTGCATGGGCATGGGCCATCGCCCTGCGCGCCGCCGACACCAGTTCCGCAATCTCAGCTTCGCGCGTCATGGCGCCACCACATCCCATCTGACCGGACCGTCAATCCCGTCGATATGCCGCATGTCGCTGGCTGTCCACATCACCCAGCGCCGCGTCGCATAATCGGGGGGAAAGAAATTGCCGTCCAGCCATAAGGTCCGGTTGATGCCGGAGCCGACGTCATAACGCTTGTCGAAATCCTCGGTCACATTGAGCAGCACCGTCTTGCCCGCATGGCTTTCGACCAGATTGACCAGCGTATTCAGTTCCGACAGCAACAGGTCGCGGCCCGGTCGCGCGGTGCAGGCCGGGTCGAACGCCAGCCGGATGACCGGGGGCAGGGCGGCATTATCGCGCGGCACGGTGGTCATGAAACGGGTCGCCTGATCGCTGGCGAGACGGCACAGGCTGAATTCCAGCATTGCGCCGTAACGCATCCCGGCGGTGCGCACGCCGCGCCAGTTGGCGGCGAAAGCGGGGTCGCGCCAGTCGGCACCCTTGGCTGCGCGAATATAGGCGAAGTCCGCCCCCTGCGCTGCCAGTGTCCCCCAGTCGATCGTGCCATTGTCGGAACTGACGCTTAGCCCCTGCACCGGATAGTCGCCCCGGTCCGGCGCCCAGTTGCGGGCATAGAGGAACAGCGCCAGCGCCAGCGCCGCGATCAGCGCTAGCGTCAGCCCGACGCGGGCCAGCAATCCCCCAAAAGTCAGCCGCCCGATTGTCCTTACCCCTTGATATGCAACACGCAGATCAGCGTGAACAGGCGGCGGGCGGTGTCGAAATCGACCGCGATCTTGCCCTCCAGCCGTTCGCGCAGCATTTCCGCCGCATCATTGTGGATGCCGCGCCGGGCCATGTCGACCGTCTCGATCTGCGCGGGCGAGGCATTGCTGATCGCCTGATAATAGCTGTCGCAAATGGCGAAATATTCGCGGATCGGCCGGCGGAACCGGCCTAGCCCCAGAATGACGGCTTCGAGCGCGCTGTCATCCTCGCGGTTAATCTCTATCACCAGCCGCCCGTCCTCGACCCGCAGCACGACCTTGTAGGGGCCGGCATAGCCGTCGGCATGAACGCGCTGCGGCGCGAACATATTATCCTCCAGCAGGTCGAAGATCGCGATGCGCCGTTCCTGTTCGACGTCGGCATTGCGCCACAGGATCGTCCGCTCGTCGAGCTTGATGTCTATGATGCGCGGGTCGGCCATATTGCGATCAGCCTCAGTGCGGCGGCGGCCCGCGAAATGCAAGCGGGAGTTATCCACAACCCCGATGCGTCGTTTCGACCTTGGCCCTTGCGCGCGGGCGGCGGGCGGAGGATTAGAGAGCCATGGTCGAACTGGTGAAAATGAATCCCGCAGCCGAAACCGGCGCGCCTGAACTCCCTCGCAATGTGGAGGCGGAAGCGGCCCTGCTCGGCGCGCTGATGATCGACAACCGGCTGGCGGAGGATGTCCAGCTCAAGATCAAGGCGGAGCATTTTTTCGAGCCGATGCATGGCCGCATCTATGATGCGATCATGAAGCTGCTGGACCGCGACATGGTCGCCAATCCGGTGACGCTCAAACCCATGCTGGATCAGGACCCGGCGCTCAAGGAATTGGGCGGGGCGGGGTATCTGGCGCAACTGACCGGCAATGGCGCGGCACTGATCGGCGCGCGGGACTTCGCGTCGCAGATTTACGATCTCGCCTTGCTGCGACAGCTTGTCAGCGTTGGCCGGGAACTCGTTGAAAATGCAATGGATACGAGCGAGGATGTCAATCCCCGCGAACAGATTGAGGCCGCCGAAGTCGCGCTCTACAAAGTGTCCGAAGGGGAGGGGGAAAGTGGATCGGTCAAAAGCTTCCTTGCCGCGTCGACCGCCGCCGTCCAGGTTGCCGAACGCGCGCTCAACAGCGGCGGGCATGTGTCGGGGATCACCACCGGGATCAACAGCCTGAATGCCAAGATCGGTGGTCTGCACAATTCCGACTTGATGATCCTGGCGGGCCGTCCGGGCATGGGCAAGACTTCGCTCGCCACCAACATCGCCTATAATGCGGCCTCCCGCTGGCTGCGTGACAATGCCGATGGCATCCCGCCGGAAAAGAATATGGGGGCCAAGACCGCCTTCTTCAGCTTGGAAATGTCCGCCGACCAGCTGGCGACCCGCGTGCTGGCCGAACAATCGGGAATCAGCGGCGAAGCGCTGCGCATGGGCAAGATCAGCCGGGCCGATTTCCAGAACCTGTCCCGCGCCGCGCGCGAGTTGCAGGAACTGCCGCTTTTCATCGACGATACGCCGGGCCTGACGATCGCGGCGCTGCGTACCCGCGCGCGCCGGTTGAAGCGCCGCCATGATGTCGGCTTCATCGTCGTTGATTATCTCCAGCTGTTGCAGGGCACCGGGCGCGGCAACGAGAATCGCGTCAACGAGATTTCGGAAATTTCGCGTGGTCTCAAAACCTTGGCGAAGGAACTTCATGTACCGGTGCTGGCCCTGTCCCAGCTCAGCCGCGCGGTCGAACAGCGTGAGGACAAGAGGCCGCAACTGTCCGATCTACGCGAATCCGGCTCGATCGAACAGGACGCCGACATGGTCTGGTTCGTGTTCCGCGAGGATTATTATGAAGCGGCCAAGGAGCCCAAGGTCGAGGATGAAGCGGCCTATGCCGTCTGGCGCGAGAATATGGACCGCATCTATGGCCTGGCCGAAGTCATCGTCGCCAAGCAGCGCCATGGCTCCACCGGCCGCATCCGCATGAAATTCGACGCCCGGATTACCCGCTTCTCCGACGTGGCGGATGATAGCTATCAGGATCTGGATTACGAGTAAAAAGTTCCTCCCCGGCACGGGGAGGGGAACCACGAAGTGGTGGAGGGGGCGTGCTGCTTGGCGCAGCGCTGATACGCCATCCCCCTCCGTCGGGCTGCGCCCGCCACCTCCCCGTGCCGGGGAGGATTATTCAGCCCTTCGCCCTCGCCGCAACCCTTGCCTCCAGCATCGACAGCGGCATCGCGCCTTCCTCAAGAATGGCGTGGAACTGCTTGATATCGAAGCGATCGCCCATCGCGGCTTGGGCTGCGGCGCGCGCCTTGCTCCATACGCCATGGCCGACCTTGTAGCTGGTCGCCTGACCCGGCTGGGTACAGTAACGCTCCACTTCACGCTGGCAACGCGCCTGAGTGAAGCCCGTCTTTTCAACCATATAGGCCGTGGCCTTCTCACGGCTCCATTGCTTTGAGTGAATGCCGGTATCGACCACCAGCCGCGCTGCGCGGAACAGGAAGGATTGGAGATATCCTGCCCGGTCGAGCGGCGTCGCATAGCCCTTCAGCTCGTCCGACAGCTGTTCGGCATAGAGCGCCCAGCCTTCGCTATAGGCGCTCATGAAGGCGGTCTTGCGTAGCATGGGGATGTCGCCCGCCGTTTGTGCGGTCGAAATCTGGAGGTGATGTCCCGGTACGCCTTCGTGATAGTTGAGCGCGGGCAGCGTATATTTGGGCCAGTCGGCAATCGCCTTCAAATTGATGAAGAAGATCGCCGGGCGCGACCCGTCTAGCGCCGCGCGATTATAATAGCCGTTCGACGCGCCATCCTGAATCTCGACCGGCACCGCGCGGATTTCCAGCGGGGTGTCGGGGATGGTCGCAAAGGCCTGCGGCAATTTCGCCTGCATCAGCTTGGCTTCGGCATTGAGCGCGGCGATCAGGTCGGCGCGCCCCTGCGCCGTGTCAGGATAGACTTGCGACGGATCGGCGTTCAGCGCCGCCAGACGTTCGCCGATCGTCCCCTTGGTATAGCCCGCGCCTTGCAGGATCGTGTCGAGCTGCGCGCTGATGTCTGCAACCTGCTCCACCCCCATGGCGTGAATGTCCGCCGCCGACAGGTCAGTGGTGGTCGCGCTCTTGAGCGCGGCGGCATAAATTTCCTCGCCGCGCGGAGTACGCCATACGCCATCGCCCGCCGCCGTCTTGCCGCGCAGTCCCTCGATCATCGCGATCTGCGCGTCGAGCGCGGGGTAGATGCTTTTCTCCACGATTGCCGCAGCCGGACCCTGCCAGTCGCCTGTAATCCCCTTGGCCGCCGCGCGCTTGACCAGCGACTGGACCAGGCTGCTGCTGGCGGCAGGCTGATCGCGCAGCTTCTTCATCTGCCCCAGCGTCAGATCGAGCGACCAGCCGGGCGCCAGATAGCCGCGCGCCGCCTCGTCCCGCTGCATCGCGCTATCGGTGCGCAGGTTGCGGGCGAACGCCTCCAGCCGCGCGAGATAGGCGTCGCCGTCCGCCGCCACATTGATGGTGTGGGCGGTGTTCAGGAAATCGGGCGTCGAAAAATAGCTGCCGCCCTGCTGGAAAATACGATAGGGCCGTACTGCGCTGTTCAGGCCAAATGTCGCCGGGGCGACCGTCTGCTGTCCAAGCGAATAGAGGATGACGTCAAGGTTCAGCCGCTGCGGAGCGGACAGGCTGGCGGACGTAAATCCCTCCAGTTCCTTGATCGCTGCCTGCGTCGCGGCCAGCCGCTTCATCATCGCCGACTTGCTATTGTCGTCCAGCTGGCTCTTGGCCCCAGCCCGCGCGCCCTTGTCCAGACCCAGGCTGGTGACGAAGCTGGGCGAGAGGTCCAGTTGCCGCTCGAAAATGGCGGTGAACGCCGCCGACAGCCGCGCATCATCGCTGCCCTGCGCGAAAGCGCGGGGGGCAGCGACGGCGATGGCAACGGCGCCGGAGGACAGCAGAAAATCACGACGGTCCATGGCAGGGACTCCCTTATCTTTGAATAAGGGAGACTCTTAAGCCGCTGATGCGATCCGTCCAGAGGCTTGTAATATTGTTACGTGCGGTTCGGCCTGCTTGGGCAGCACCGTGGTGGCGGGCGTCAGCAGATGCGCCTCCAGCAAGTCGAGGATATGGCTGTCCTCCTGCGCATCGAACTTGCGCGCGAACAGGTCCGGGCTGAGCGTCAGCCGCAGCGCGTCGCGCGTTACGAACGTCCGGGGGCGCAGCTTGATGTCGCCATCGGGAATCCAGTCGATCGTGCGCAGATCGTCATTGACCTGTTTGTCAGGGACAAAGGCGTTCATCATCACCGTCTGGAAAAAGCCTTCGTCAGCAATCAGCGTGCGGCGGTAGAAATTCTTGAATTTCAGCGCGGCGGGGTCGCTACAGACAAAGGCGCAGAAATCGCGGGTGACCGCCTTCCACTGGGTGCCGATATAGGGGGTGATCCCGGCCATGCGACGGCGCGGGATGCCGGTGCGCACGATGCGGTTGAACGCTTCGATGAAATAATGGCTCAGCCGGTTCATCGTGTCGGGGCGGATCGCCTGTTGCGGGACGGCGCGGATAAATTCGGTGCCGTCATGCGCGGCCAGATAGTCGGCGATATAGGCTTGTGATTTCAGGGGGAAATCCTGCCCGCTCAAATTGATGAAATAGCGCCAGTCCGCGCCCATCTCCAGCAATTTGGCCATGCCGCGCAGTTCGGCATCGACCAGACTATATCCGCCCCACAACATCTTGCGCGAGGGCAGCATAGCGACATTGGCATAGGGCTTCAGGAATGCGGCAACATCCGCCTGCATCGTGGCACCCGACCGATGATCGACATGGATCAGATAATGATTGCCCGGCACATAGATGGCGCGGAACATCCGCTTGAACTGTTCGGGGAAGCGGTGGACGAGGATGAGATAGGCGATCATGCGGGGCACACTCCATCAGGCGCGCATCGGTCGGGTGACCGATGCGGTGCAGGTGTTTCCAGCCTTTTGGAAAATCATCGAAGCGACAGGTTCGACCGGCATAGGGGGGTCAGGTCGAAGCGAGGCCGCCCCGTCCATATGCCGAGAATGGCATATGGGGATGATGCACCGCGATTCTTAGGGGTGCGCGTAAATGAGGGAGAGCATCCCCCCGAACCCCTCTCCAGCGCCGGACGTTATTCACTTCCTCCGTTCGTTTCGAGCGAAGTCGAGAAACTGCGGGCGACCGTTCTCGACTTCGCTCGAAACGAACGGAGGTTGAGGCTCAATCTGAAGTAAGGCTAATCCAGACGATCAGAATACCGGCATGTTCGCGGGATCTTCCGGGTCCACTACCGGGATCGGCGTGACGGGCGAGTGGATGCCGCATTCCACCTTGTCCCAGCCACGCCAGCGGCCCGCGCGCGGATCCTCGCCCGGCTGCACCTTGGACGTGCAGGGTTCGCAGCCGATCGACAGATAGCCCTGGGCCTCCAGCGGATGGCGGGGCAGGGCGTGCTGCGCGAAATAGGCCTCCAGATCATCCTTGGTCCAGTCGCCCAGCGGATTGATCTTGAGCCGCCCATCCTCAACCTCGAAGCGGGGCAGGTTCTGCCGCGTGATCGACTGGAACGCCTTGCGCCCGGAAATCCAGGCGTCGAGGCCATCCTTGGCGCGTTTCAACGGCTCGACCTTGCGAATGTCGCAGCAGCCATCGGGATCATAGGACCAGCGCAGGCCGGTCTCGTCTTTCTTCGCGATCACTTCGGCGATCGGCGTCACGGTGCGGCTGTCGGTAAAGCCGAAAGCGTCGATCAGCGTGTCGCGATAGGTCAAGGTTTCGGCGAACATCTTGAGCGTATCGACGAAGATCACCGGCACGGTCGGGTCCGCCTGCGCCACCAGATGCAGCAACACTGCGCTTTCGGTGCCGAAGGAGGATACGACCGCGACATTCCCCGCCAGCCCTTCGGCAAAGACAGTCTTGAGCATGTCCAGCGTGCCCACATCTTCAAACCGCGCGTTGAGCGCGTCCGCGTCACCCTGCGTAAAGGCGGGGCGGGCGTCGATGATGTCGAGCGTGCGGGCGGCTTCAGCCATTTTGTGTCTCCGGGTGCCGCTTGGCCCAAATGGGCGCGCGGCCATCGATCGTCTTTTGATAGACGTCGTCATAACGATTGAGCGCGCGATCGACGGCGGCATCGTCCAGCGCCCTGGCGGGATGGAAGCTGTCAAAGCCACAGCGGCGCATGGCCACGATCTGGTCGACCAGCACGTCGCCCACCGCGCGCAATTCGCCGGTATAGCCGGCCTCCCGCACGATCCGCGCTGCTGAATAGCCGCGCCCGTCGCCAAAACCGGGAAAATTTACCTCGATCAGCGAGATGCGATCCAGATGGGGCAGCAATTCGCGCGCATCCTCGCCCGGTTCGATGCGGACGGCGGTGGCGTTGGACTGGCCGGTGAAGGATTCGACGGTGACCGCAGGTTCCTGCGTGGATTCGCCGTCGCGGAAGGAGAGAAATTCAACCATCTTACAATTCCCGTTCGGGCTGAGCGAAGTCGAAGCCTTTGCCAGAGCGAAGCGAAGGCGCTTCACTACGTTCAGCGGAACCCTTCGACAGGCTCAGGGCGAACGGCTGTTGTGTATAATCAACCATAGATCGCCTCCTTAAAGGGCTTCATGCCGATGCGGCGATAGGTGTCGAGGAAGCGTTCGCCGCTTTCCCGCTCGGCGAGATAAATGTCGGTGACCTTCTCGATCGCATCGACCACGCCATCTTCGGAAAAGCCCGGCCCAGTGATCTGGCCCAGCGAGGCATCTTCCGCGCCCGATCCGCCCAGCAGCAGCTGGAAATTTTCCACGCCGCGCCGGTCCACGCCCAAAATGCCGATATGCCCGGCATGATGATGGCCGCAGGCATTGATGCAACCCGATATCTTGAGCTTCAGTTCGCCAATCTCCGCCTGTCGCTCCGCCGCGGCAAAACGGGCCGCGATCTTCTGCGCCAGCGGGATCGACCGCGCATTGGCGAGCGCGCAATAGTCGAGGCCGGGGCAGGCGATGATGTCGGTGATGAGGTCCAGATTGGCCTCCGCCAGCCCCGCCGCGACCAGCTTCTGCCAGATGGCGTAAAGGTCCGCCTTCTTCACATGCGGCAGCACCAGATTTTGCGCGTGGGTGACGCGCAGTTCGTCGAAGGAATAGGCTTCGGCCAGGTCCGCGACCAGGCCGATCTGTTCCGCAGACGCATCGCCGGGGATGCCGTCAATCGGCTTCAGGCTGATGTTGACGATCGCATAGCCGGGCGCCTTGTGCGCCGCGACCTGCCGGTCCACCCACAGCGCAAAGGCGGGGTTGCTGCGGTCGATATCGTCGCTCAAGCCGCTTTCATAAGCGGGCGCGGCGAAGAAGGCGCGGATGCGGGCGAGTTCCTCGACCGGCGGATTGAGGCCCAGTTCACGCATATGCGCAAACTCTTCCTCGACCTGCCGCTTATATTCCTCGACGCCGATTTCATGGACCAGTATCTTGATCCGCGCCTTATATTTATTGTCGCGGCGACCATAGCGATTATAGACGCGCAGGCAGGCTTCCAGATAAGAGATGATCTCATCTTCAGCGATGAAGTCCCTGATAAGCGGCGCAACCATTGGCGTGCGCCCCATGCCGCCACCGGCATAGACTTCCGCGCCGACGACACCGTCCCGCTCGACCAGTTTCAGGCCGATGTCATGCAGCCGCATCGCCGCGCGATCATCGTCGGACGCGATCACCGCAATCTTGAACTTGCGCGGAAGATAGGTGAATTCCGGGTGGAAGCTCGACCATTGGCGCAGCAATTCGGCCCAGGGGCGGGGGTCCGCCACCTCGTCGGCACTGACACCGGCATATTGGTCGGAGCTGATGTTGCGGATGCAATTGCCCGACGTCTGGATGGCGTGCATCTCCACCGTCGCCAGTTCGGCGAGAATGTCGGGCGCATCGGCCAGCTTGATCCAGTTATATTGCAGGTTCTGGCGCGTGGTGAAGTGGCCATAGCCCTTGTCATATTTGCCCGCAATTTCGCCCAGCTTGCGCATCTGCTTGCCGCTTAGCGTGCCATAGGGAATGGCAACGCGCAGCATATAGGCGTGGAGTTGCAGATAGAGGCCGTTCATCAGCCGCAGCGGCTTGAACTGGTCCTCGGTCAGCGCGCCGGTCAGGCGGCGCTGGGTCTGGTCGCGAAATTCCTCGACGCGGGCGTCGACGATGGCCTGGTCATAGCTGTCATAACGATACATGGTTCAGATCACCCACTTGCCGATGTCGGCTTCGGTTGGTTGTTCGATCAGGTCGGGGCGCACGGTCGGGCCGAACGCGCGGATGCGGTCCTTGATATGGGCCGGCCGCACGCCATCCTCGCCAAGGGTCGCGTCGATCACATAGGCTCCCACGACCCGCAAAGCGGCTTCTTCGGCGCGCGCCAGATCATCGCCATGCGCGCCGACATCGGCAGCATCGCTCACCTGGCGCGACCAGCCATCGCCCGCCCACCAGATGACGTCGCCCGATGCCAGATCATTACCCGTCAATATCTTCACGAACGCATCTCCGCCCCATAGTCCTGTCTTTGCGCCCATCCCGCCAGCACGTCCTGTGCCAGCGCATAGCGCGCTACCTCTCCCACAACGATCAGCGCCGGGCTGACCACCGCCTCACGCGCCACCATGTCGCCAAGGTCGGCGAGCAGGGTGCGCAGCGTCCGCATATCCGCCCGCGTGCCATTTTCCAGCACCGCGACCGGCAAGGCAGGCGACACGCCGTCGGCGATCAGCTTGTCGGCAATCTGCGCCGCCGTTGCCACGCCCATATAGATGACCAGCGTGCGGCCATGGCCCGCCAGGCCAGACCAGTCCTGATCGCGTAGCCCCTTGCACTGGCCCGCCACGAAGGTGACCGCGCTCGATGCATCCCGATGGGTCAGCGGCAGTTGTGCCTGCGCCGCCGCGCCGATGGCGGCGCTGACGCCCGGCACGATTTCCACCGGAACGCCCGCCGCGCGGCACGCTTCCATTTCCTCGCCGCCGCGTCCGAAAATGAACGGATCGCCGCCCTTCAGCCGCACGACAGACTCGCCCGCCAGCGCAAAGCGCACCAGCAGCGCATTGATCGCCTCCTGCGGCATCGAATGGCGGCTGCGCTGCTTGGCGACGCTGATCAACTCCGCGTCTGGCGATGCCAGCGCGAGAATCTCGTCCGACACCAGCCCGTCATGCACGATCAGCCGCGCGTCGCGGATCAGCCGCACCGCCTTGATCGTCAGCAGTTCCGGGTCGCCCGGCCCCGCGCCGACCAGATGGACGGTGGCGGGTACAACAGGATCAGATACAGGGTCAGCCATGATTGGCATGTGGACAAGGTGCAGGCGAAGTTCAATTCAGAATGGGTATGCCGGGGATTAGGAAATCTTGTCGGGACAGGGCGTCAATCGCCCATCGCGCTGATATCAATGTCCTTCAGCCCGACGCCGATCGACGCGCGCGGCTGCTCGATTTCCGCCGACACCACCGGATAGGCGCAATAATCGGCGGCATAATAGGCGCTTGGCCGGTGATTGCCGGAAATGCCGACGCCCCCGAACGGCGCGGAGGAGGATGCGCCATTGGTTGGCCGGTTCCAGTTGATCACCCCCGCGCGGACATTGGCCCAGAACTGGTTATACTGGTCGGGCGTCCCGCCGATCAGCGAGGCGGACAGGCCATAGCGCGTATTGTTCGCCTCCGCGATCGCATCGCCAAATTCAGCGACGCGGATGACCTGGAGCAACGGCCCGAACAGTTCGACATCGGGCCGTTCCGTCATGGCGGTCACGTCGATGATCGCGGGGCTGACGAAGGGCAGGCCCTTTTTGGGCCGCACCATATGCTTGATCGGCTTGCCGCCATTGCTCATCAGCCACAGGAAACTCTCGGTCAGCCCATCAGCGGTCGGATTGTCGATCACCGGACCCATATAGGGCGTGGGGTCGGCATGGGGATGGTCGACGATCAGCCGGTCGGCCAGCTTCTTGACCTCCGCGATGAAGGCGTCGGCGATGCTGTCTTTCACGATCAGGCGGCTGGCCGCGGTGCAGCGCTGCCCGCTCGACAGGAAGGCGGACTGCACCACCAGCACGGCGGCGGCGTTGATTTCGGGCGTATCCCACACGACGATGGGGTTGTTGCCGCCCATTTCCAGCGCCAATATCTTGGATGGCTGCGCGGCAAATTGCCGGTTGATCGCAAGGCCGGTCTGCGCCGATCCGGTGAACAAGATACCGCCGACATCGGGATGCGCCGCCAGCGCCTTGCCCGCGTCCGGCCCGCCCAGCAGCAGCCGCATCGCCTCGATCGGCACGCCAGCCTCATGATAGAGCTTCACCAGCATTTCCCCCACGGCAGGCGTTTTCTCCGACGGCTTGAACACCACGGCGTTGCCCGCCAGCAGGGCCGGGACGATATGACCATTGGGCAGATGGGCAGGGAAATTATATGGACCCAGCACCGCCATCACGCCATGGGGCTTGTGCCGTACCGATTGCCGCGCGCCCAGCGCCGCCTCCAGCCGCCTTTGCCCGGTGCGCTCGGAATAGGCCGCGACCGAAATATCCACCTTGGACATCACGCCCGCCACTTCGGCATGGGCGTCCCACAACGGCTTGCCGGTCTCGCGCGCGATCAGGTCCGCCAGCGCATCCTCGTTCCGCCGCACGACATTGACGAAGCGCCGCAGCGTCTCGATCCGGTACGCGATCGGTTGCGCCGCCCAGCGCGGCCACGCTGCCCGCGCCCGTGCAACCTCCGCCTCCACATCCCCCGCCTCGCCCTGCCAGAGCAGGACGCCGGTGGCGGGTTCATGGGATGTAAGTGACGCAACCATTTGGAATAATCTATGGCAGGAATTGGTTAACGAAACAGCTATCAATCAATATCATGCCGTTCAATGGTATCCGTCCGCAGTCGGTCCGCGACATAATCCGCCAATCGCCCCAAGCCTATCGCAAGCAAGCCGGTCCCGGCAATCAAGCCGATGAGCTTTGGAAGCCAAAGGCTTCTCGCCGCTGCGCATCCTGCGCTGTCGGAAGGCAGGCATTCTCCGAAGGCGTAGACAAATATCACCGGCAGTGACAGCAGGGTCACAATCTCGATGACCCAGCGGCCGACCGTCTTTTTCCGCTTGGGCTGATTCATTGACCCGTTCCTACCGCAAGGATGGCGCATGGCCGAGCGCCGCCCCCATCCGCCTTACCGCCGCGACCTTCGCGTACAGCGGCCCCCAATCATCCCCCTCCGCAATCGCGGCCCAGATCGCCTCCACCTCGTCAATATGCATGGAGCAGGGCGCTTCGTCCGCCCAATAGTCATGGTCCCGCGCGCCCGGCACAGCCTCAAACCCCGCCACAGCATCCCGAAACGCGCCCCAGGCCGCGTCGCTATAATTCGCGCCTTCGCGCTGAACCCCGCCGCGCCAGTCATGGAAGAAGCGGTCGATCCCGGTCCCGGTCGTCACCATGCCCCGCACCGCCGCCTCGACCATCGCGTTGACGCCGTCCCCCGGCACTACCCCCAGCCGCCAGCAAAAGCGCCGCGCCATAGCCTCGCCGTATAAAGCGGGAAACCGCTCCAGCTCCGCGATCAGCGGCTCGGCCTCGACCAGCGCCCGCAGCGACACCGCGAGTTGTGCGACGTCCCAATGGATCGCCTCGGCCTGTCGCCCGAAGGCATAGAGGCCCTGATGGTCAAAATAGGCGGCGGTAAAGCCTGCGTCCCACAAAGGCGTGAAGCGCCATGGGCCATAGTCGAAACTCTCGCCGGTCACGTTGATATTGTCGCTGTTCAGCACGCCATGCACAAACCCGGCGATCATATAGCTGGCCGCCAGGTCGGCGGTCCGCTCGACCACCCGGCCAAGCAACTGCGCAGGCGGATTGTCGCCCGGTTCCTCGCTATAAAGCCGCATTAGCGCATAGTCGGTCAGCCGCTCCAGCAGCGCCTTGTCCTCATGAAAGGCCGCCCGCTGGAAGGAGCCGATGCGGATATGCGAATGGGACAGACGGACCATCGCCGCTCCGCGCGTGGGTGATGGTTCGTCATTACGCTCCAGCGCCTCGCCCGTCTCGACGATCGAGAAGGTGCGCGACGTCGGCACGCCCAGCGCCTCCAGCATTTCGGTCGCCAATATCTCCCGCACCCCGCCTTTCAGCGTCAGCCGCCCGTCGCCAAAGCGGCTATAGGGCGTCTGGCCGCTGCCCTTAGTGCCCAGGTCCATCAGGCGCCCCGCATCGTCGCGCAGCTGCGCGAACAGGAATCCGCGCCCGTCGCCAATGTCGGGATTATAATGGCGGAACTGGTGGCCATGATATTTCAGCGCCAGCGGCCGGGGCAGTGACCCGTCGAGCGGCGCGAACCGCCCGAAATGCGCGATCCATTGGTCATCGCTCAGCGCGTCCAGCCCCACCGTGGCCGCCGCCCGGTCGTTGCGGAAGCGCAGGATCGTCTGAGGAAAGTCCGCCGCGCTCACCGGATCGGCGATGTCGGGCATCAGCGCATCGATTTCGCTGGCGGGGCTGTATTTGGCGGCTTGCGGGATATGGCTCATAAGGCGATATGGGGGAGCGACACCTGAAGGATCAAGCTTGGTCGACTATAGCGACGCATATTGGTGGTCCCCCGATGGGCTGCGACTCCATTATCGGGACTATGCCGGGGGACATGATGGCCGCCCGCCGCTGTTGTGCCTGCCGGGCCTGACCCGCAATGCCCGCGATTTCGAGCCGCTGGCCGAACGGCTGGCGGGGGACTGGCGGCTGATCTGCCCGGACATGCGGGGGCGCGCGACAAGCGCCCAGGCCAAAGACCCGATGACCTATGTGCCGCTCACTTATTTGCAGGATATCAGCCGGTTACTGGCCGACCTTGCCATCACCCGTTTCGTTGCGGTCGGCACGTCATTGGGGGGCATCATCACCATGCTGGTCGCCGCGACCCATCGCGAATGGCTGGCGGGGGCGCTGCTCAATGATGTCGGCCCGGCGCTGGATGAAGCGGGCCTGGCGCGCATCCGCAGCTATGTCGGCGTCAATCAGTCGCACCCCAGCTGGGTCCATGCTGCCCGTGCGCTGGAAGATGCCAATCGCGACGTCTATCCCGCATATGGCCTGGAACAATGGCTGGCCATGGCCAAGCGCCTCTATCGCCTGAACAGCGCGGGCCGGATCGTGCTGGACTATGACATGCGCATTGCCGAACCGATCCGCGCGATGGGTAGCGAGGCGGGCGTGGATATGTGGCCGGTGATGGCGGCCTTTCGCGATATTCCAACGCTTCTGCTGCGCGGCGAACGATCCGACCTGCTGAGCGCACAGACGGCGCAGCATATGGTGGCCGACATCGGCGCAAAGGCGGAACTGGTTACGGTGCCGGGCGTCGGCCATGCCCCCGCGCTGGACGAGCCGGAAAGCATCGCTGCGATCGACCGGCTGCTCGCCCGCGTTCTGCATGGCTGACAGTCAGCCGCACATACTCCACGTCCATGGCAGCTTCACCCTGGGCGGCAAGGAAGCGCGCGCCATCCGCCTGATGAACATCTGGGGCGACAAGGCGCGCCACAGCATCGTCAGCGCTGATCGGCAAGCGCTGGGCGCCCGCACTGCGATCGACCCGGCGGTTCAGGCGGACTTCCCCGCGTCACCTCCATTTGCCGGTCGTCCGGGGGTAGGGCGCTTTCGCGATATATCTAAGTTTTTGAAAAAATACGATTTAATCCTGACCTATAATTGGGGGGCGATGGACGCTGCGATGGCGCACAGAGTGTCCAGCTCAGTGTCGGCCATGCCGCCGCTCATCCATCATGAAGATGGTTTCAACGCCGATGAGGCCGCCGGTCTCAAGCCCCAGCGCAACCTCTACCGCCGGGTCGCCCTCGGTCGCGCCAATGCGCTGGTCGTCCCCTCTGTCCGGCTGGAGGGCATCGCTCGGCAGGTCTGGAAACAGCCTGCGGCCAAAGTCCATCTGATCCGCAACGGCATCGACACTGCGCGCTATGCCGACCCGCCAGCGCCCGACGCCATTCCCGGCCTGCGCCGGTCGCCCGGCAAGCTGCTGGTCGGCACGTTGGCGGGATTGCGGCCGGTCAAGAATATCCCCCGGCTGGTCCGCACCGTCGCCGCCCACAAGGATCGGCTGCAACTGGTGGTCGTGGGGGAGGGGCCGGAGCGCGACGCCATATTGGCTGAAGCCGCGGCCCATGGTCTCGACGATCTCCACATGGCGGGCTTCATGGACCAGCCCTGGCGATTTGTCGGCCTGTTCGACATTTTCGCGCTTTCTTCCGACAGCGAACAATTCCCCATCTCGCTGGTGGAGGCGATGGCGGCGGGCGTTCCGGTCGCTTCGATGGATGTGGGCGACGTCATCAACATGGTCGCGCCGGAGAATCGCACTTTCGTTGTACCGGACGAGGCAGGCCTGGCCGCAGCACTTGGCGCGCTCGCCGCGGACCCTGACCTGCGCGCGCGGTTGGGAGCCGCCAATCGGGATCGCGCCGTCCGCGACTATGCCGAACAGGCGATGGTCGATGCTTATGCCAAGCTGTACGGCGAGGCACTGGCCAGCCCCGACATTTTGCGCTAAGGCGCGCGGAAATTCGTCAATCACTGCAAGGGCTGCTATGGGAGTGGCCTTTGCCCGGTCGGGTCCGGTGTCGCTTTTTCGCGGGAGATGTCGTTGTTCAAGGGGTTGAAGCCTATCGTCTATGGTGGCCGCGAAGTCTGGCCGCTGGTCGAGGGCGGCAAGGGCGTTGCGGTGTCCAACCATGCCAGTTCGGGCGCCTGGGCGGCGGCTGGCGGCATTGGCACGGTGTCGGCGGTCAATGCCGACAGCTATGACAGTTTCGGCAATGTCATCCCCCAAATCTATCATGGCCGCACCCGCCGCGACCGCCATGAAGAACTGGTCGCCTACGCGATTGACGGGGCGGTCGAACAGGTGAAGCGCGCCTATGAGATTGCCGGTGGCAAGGGCGCGATCAACATCAACGTCCTGTGGGAAATGGGCGGAGCGCAGCGCGTGCTTCACGGCGTGCTGGAAAGGACCAAGGGCATGGTCGCGGGCGTCACCTGCGGCGCGGGTATGCCCTACAAGCTGTCGGAAATCGCGGCCTCCTATAATGTCAGCTATCTGCCGATCGTCTCCTCCGGCCGCGCCTTCCGCGCGCTGTGGAAGCGCGCTTATTCCAAGGCGGCGGAATGGCTGGCGGCGGTGGTCTATGAAGATCCCTGGCTGGCCGGGGGCCATAATGGCCTGTCGAACGCAGAAGATCCCAAAATGCCGCAGGATCCCTATCCGCGCGTCCGCGATCTGCGGGCAACCATGCGCGAAGGCGGCATTTCGGATGATGTGCCGATCGTGATGGCGGGCGGCGTCTGGGCGCTCAAGGACTGGAACGACTGGATCGACAACCCGGAACTGGGCGCAATCGCATTCCAGTTCGGCACCCGACCGCTGCTGACGCAGGAAAGCCCGATCCCGCAGGCGTGGAAGGCGTTGCTGACTGAGCTTAACCCCGGCGACATCCTGCTCCACCGTTTTTCGCCTACCGGCTTCTATAGCTCCGCGGTGCGCAATCCCTTCCTGCGCAGCCTGGAAGCGCGTTCGGAACGGCAGATCGCGTTCAGCACCGAACAGGCGGGCGATCACACCCACCAGCTAGACGTGGGCGTGAAGGGCAAGCATTTCTGGGTCACGCTGGGCGACCTCAATCGCGCGCGCGAATGGTTCGGGCAGGGCTTTACCTCCGCTCTCAAGACGCCGGACAATACGCTGGTGTTCGTTGGCGACGAAGAGCGGGCGGTGATCCGCAAGGACCAGACCGACTGTATGGGGTGCCTTAGCCAATGCGCCTTCTCCAGCTGGATGGACAGCGAGACCAACTCGACCGGTCGCCTTGCCGATCCGCGCAGCTTCTGCATCCAGAAGGCATTGCAGGAAGCCGTCCATGGCGGCGATCTGGACCAGAATCTGGTGTTTGCCGGCCATGGCGCATACAAATTCAAGCAGGACCCTTTCTACTCCAACGGCTTTGTCCCGACCGTCAAGCAACTGGTCGACCGTATCCTGACGGGCGACTGATGGCGGACATTCAGGGGCTGGCGGTGCTGCATTATGACACGCCGCATTTCGATGTCGTGCGGCCGGGGCAGTTCGTCCTGTGCGCGGTTTCCGGTGCGCGGATCGATCTGGACGATTTGAAATATTGGAGCGCGGAATTTCAGGAGGCCTATCGCGGACCGCAGGAGGCAACCGATTCTTTCCTGCGCCATCGCGGCCCGGCATTTCGCTGATCCTGTTAAACGTGCGACCAAAGTTGGCGTTCAAGGTCGCTAAATGCGGCGTATCGCAGGCATGGGCGGCTTTGTCGCAATTTTGATGTTTCAGTTCGGTAAAAAATGATGTAATCTTTCCATAGAGGCGACAAAGATCGCCCGTGGTGGAAGGATGTTTTTGATGTCTCGTATCGACGTCTTTGGTGATCGTATTTGCATCGTGTCGAGCCTGCTGATCGTCGGCTGGTTCCTCTACAGCACGATTTTCTGACACCCTTGCGCTTTGGCGACGCGGGCCAGGCTGGCGTGACTGGCCGTTTTTGTTCGTCCGGCGCATGGCGATATTTGGCGCATCCCTGATTCCCACCAAAAAGGCAGTTTCATGTTCAGTCATGTCATGGTTGGCGCCGACGATATTGATCGCGCCAGGGTTTTTTACGACGCGCTGTTTCAGGCGATGGGCGCCAAACCTGCCTTCACCGATGACCGGGGTCGTCTAATCTACATGCATAATGGCGCGCTGTTCATGGTGACCAGGCCGATTGATGGCCAGTCCGCGAGTTGCGCCAATGGGGGTACGATCGGCTTTACGATGACCTCCCCTGAACAGGCCGACGCCTGGCACGCCGCGGGCGTTGGGGCAGGCGGCACGACCTGCGAAGACCCGCCGGGCATTCGCGAAGCCAGCTTTGGCAAACTGTATCTGGCCTATTTGCGCGATCCGTCCGGGAACAAGCTCTGCGCGTTGCACCGCGTCGGCTGAGAGCGAAGGGCGACCAAAGCCAGCGTCGCACTGCCCCCAAGCAAAGCTATTTCGACATTCCCAACTCAATCGCTAGATAAAGTCGCAAGCATCATGCTTCGCGGCTTTTGAAGGATCAGCTTGCTCCGCGTCACCAACGGCTAAAGCGCACGGTGCCAAAGCGTCCACGCCCGGTTTCGTGTTCCCTTGATGAAAGGAGAAAACGATGACCCATAAAGCTACCCGTTCCCGCCAGTCCCGCGCTGCCGAAACCGCGCGGCGCGTGACCATTCCTCACAGCAGCTGGTCGCGGATCGACCGATCACGCGGCGGCAGCGCGCTGATTGCGCCCGATGATTTCTGGGCGCGGCTGGGGCTGTAACAGCGCTCAGTCCAGCCCGTTGACCGGAACCGCCTGCACCCCGTCCGCCTCGAAACTCGCGATCGGATAGGCGCAATAATCGGCGGCGTAATAGGCGCTGGGCCGATGATTGCCCGATGCACCCAAGCCGCCGAAGGGCATGTTGCCCGCCGCGCCCGTGGTCGGCCGGTTGCGGTTGACCACGCCAGCGCGGCTTTCCTCGACCATCCGGTCCCAAAGCGCTGCGTCCTGCGAGATCAGCCCGGCGGACAGGCCAAAGGCGGTGGCGTTGGCGACCTGCATCGCTGCATCGAAATCCGGCACCCGGATCACCGACAGCAGGGGCGCGAAAATCTCCGTATCGGGACCATCCACACCGGTCATGTCGATGAGGCCGGGGGTGACGAAAGCGGCGCTGCGCCCCTCGATTGCCACAAATGGCCGGATCACTCGTGCACCGCGCGCGATCAGGTCGCTGACCGCGCGATGAGCGGCGGCGGCGGCTTGATCCGACACCAACGGTCCCATGAAGGCGTCGCTCGGCTCATTCCATGCCGCGATCGGAAGTCGCGCCGCGAGCGCATCGACGGCTGCCACCATCTGGTCGCCTACTATGCCTTCAGGCACGATCAGCCGCCTGGCGCAGGAGCAACGCTGGCCAGTGGTGATGAAGGCGGAATTGATGATGATAGAGGCCGCTTCGTCCGGGCTGTCCCAGGCGATCAGCGGATTATTGCCGCCCAGTTCCAGCGCCATGATGACATGGGGCCGGTCCACCAGCGCCCGTCGCAGGGCCGCGCCAGCGCCTGCCGATCCGGTAAAGAGCAGCCCGTCAATATCGCCCGCCACCAGCGCTTCGCCGGTGGTCCGGCCACCCTGCACGATGCCGAGCAACCCGTCGGGCAGTCCCGCCGCTGCCCAGGCGTCCGCCATCGCCGCGCCAGTGGCGGGCGCGATTTCCGATGGCTTGAACACCACAGCATTGCCCGCGATCAGGGCCGGGACGATATGACCGTTGGGTAAATGGCCGGGGAAATTATAAGGGCCGAGCACCGCCATCACGCCATGGCCGCGATGGCGCAGCATTGCCCGGCCAAAGGGCATGTCGCTAGCGCGCTCCCCGGTACGTTCGGCATGGGCGGCGATCGACATTTCGACCTTGGCGATCATCGACCCGATTTCGGCGTCGCTTTCCCAGAGCAATTTGCCTGTTTCGCGCGATATCAGTTCGGCCAGCGCCGCCCGCCGTTCGCCCAACACCTTGGCATATCGCCGCGCGATCGCGATCCGGTCCTCCACTGCCAGCGCGCGCCAGCCGGGCAGAGCAGCCCGCGCCGTCGCAATCGCCCGGTTACAAGCGGCAGCATCGGCAACCGGTCCTTCCCACACCAGTTCGCGCGAGGCAGGATCGAAGGATTGTAGCACCATGGTCATGCCCCTGCGCTGGTCATCGCGAAAATGCCGGTCGCATTGCCAGTGTCGAACGCCAGGTCCAGCCTGCCGGTCGCCGGATCAATATCCCGGCTGATAAATTCGTAGAAGGAGCCTGGCACGTCGCGCAATTCGCCATCGCCGAACAGCCGTTCCACGCTGTCGGCGCGAAAAGCGGTCTGGCGCACCCGGCCAGTCGCTGAAATCTCCAGCTTTTCCTTGACCGGCTGACCGTCCGCTTTCAGCCGGTCCGCCAGTGTGGCGACATCGGCCACACGGTCGGTCGCATGATTGAAGGCATTACCCTCGGTCGCGATCCACGCCGCTTCGTTGGAGCGGGACAGGAGCGTCTGATAATCGGCAAAGCTAGGCATATCATGCTGCCGGTCGAACGCGGCGACGATCCCCGGCAGCGCGGCGGCCGCTTCGTCCAGCGTCACTGCTTCACCGGCACCAAAACGCGCCAGCACTCTTTGCTCAGTCTCGCCCAGCGGGTCGCGCGATGTGCCGAATACCCGTGCTGCCACCGCGCCAAATTCAGCATCGAAGCGGTCGACATGCAGTTCGGACAGGAAGAATTGCGGGATCGCCTCCGGCCTGTCGACATGAACATAGGCGCGCCCGGTCATGCGCAGCCGATCGAGCGGATAGATGGCCGCCATTTGATAGCCCAGCGGCAGCAAGATGCGGGTGAAAGCATCCTCGCCGCCCTGCAACGCGCCGGTAGGGCCATGGGGCAGGCGTATCGTTCGCAAGGCACCATGGTCGAACGTCACCCGGCCGCCGCGCTCGACCGTATCGGCAACATAGGCCGCGCCGCTTTGCACCCGTTTCAGCAGGTCATCGAACAGCGCGATATTCATCGCCATCGCAAAGGCTGCGCGCGATACCGTGGGGCCATGCTCGGCCAGCAAGGCAGGGTCGATCGCCAGCGCGTTCAGCGCCTGCCGTCCCGCTGCTTCCCCCAGCGTCGCCAGCGTCAGCGCAACGACATGGCTATCATTCTCATTCGACATAGGTTGCTCCCGGTGACAGGCGCATTATCTCAGCCTATGCGGGATTTTCCAAATGGTGACCTGTCATCTGTTGATGCGAGACGCGAATGAACGACCATCGCAAATGGCTACCTTCCATGACCGCGCTTACCAGTTTCGAGGCGGCGGTGCGTCATGGCGGCTTTTCGCGTGCGGGCGAAGAGATTGGCCTCACCCAGAGCGCGGTCAGTCGCCAGATCGCGCAGCTGGAGGAGTGGGTGCAAACCCCGTTGTTCGACCGGGTGGGACGGCGCGTGCGGCTGAACGAGGCGGGTCGCGCCTATGCCGACGAACTGCTGCCCGCGCTCGACCGCATCCGCCGCGCTACCTCCCGCATGGCGACCCGGCGATCGCCCACGGCGCTAAAGATCGCGACCCTGCCCAGTTTCGGAATGCGCTGGCTCGCCCCGCGATTGCCGCATCTGAGCGCCCTGCACCCGCAACTGGTGGTGGATTTCGCCGCGCGGTCGCAGCCGTTCGATTTTGCGCAGGAGGAATTTGACGCCGCCATCCATTTCGGCACGCCGGAGGAATGGCCGGGTGCAACGATGGATTTCCTGTTTCGCGAGGAAGCGGTGCCGGTCTGCGCGCCGGGCTGGCTGTCCGCGCACCCGTTGCGGCAGCCTGCCGATCTGCTGACTGCCCCGTTGCTCAGCCAGAGTTCGCGGCGTGATGCATGGTCACGCTGGTTCGCGGCGGCAGGGGTGGAGGCGGGGACGCTGCCACCCGGTCCTGCCTTTGAACATTTCCTGATGCTGGCGCAGGCAGCAGCAGCGGGCGCAGGGGTGGCGCTGATCCCGAGCTTCCTGATCCGGCCGGAACTGGAGGCGGGGACCCTCGTCATCCCGTTCGCCCGGCCCCTGTCGAGCGACCAGGCCTATTATCTCGCCCGCCCGCTGGACGCACCGGCCCATCCGGCGCTCAGCCAGTTTCGCGACTGGATAGTGGATCAGGCCAAGGCGGCCTGATCGTCACATCCTCTTGGGAATACAGTCCGCGCCTGCTGCCTTGATGCGGCTGCACAGACGGCTGGCGTCGTCGCTGCTGGCGACCGGCCCGGCCTGCAAGCGCGTCACCGGGCCTGCCTTGACCAGATAGGGTTGATAGGCGGACAGGCCGCTGACCTTGCCCGTCAACTGGCCCCACAGTCCGCGCGCGCGGCCTTCCTCGCCAAAGGCTCCCAACTGGACGCGCCATCCGCCCGATGCGGCGGGCGCAGGAACGGTGCTGGCAGGACGGGGCGCTGGCGGGGTTGGCTTAGGCTTGGCGACTGCGACTTGCGGCGCGGGCTTGGCCACAGCAACCTGCGGCGCGGGCTTGGGCTTGACCGGAACCGGCTTGGGGGCAGGCGGCGCGGTCACCGGCTTGCCGATGGTCGATGGCGGCAGTTCGGTCGTTCGTACGCTTGATGGCGTGGGGCGAACAGGTGCAGGACTGGCCGATGCCAGCGCGCCGCCCTTTTCCGACTGTTCCAGCGTCGCCGCCAGAGCCAGACCCTGCTTGCGCTGGTCTTCGGGAATATATTTGTCCATCTGCTCCAGGCTGGTCGTCGCCTGCGCCAGGCCGGACGTGGACGCGCGGGTCATCAGCGCATAGGCGCGCACCCAGTCCTTGCCGATCAGGTCGCCGTTGAACAGCGCGGTGCCGACAATATATTGCGCACGCGGCTCACCCCGCACGGAGGCGCGCTGGAGATAGGGCATGGCCCCCGCCCGGTCGCCCTGCTGGAACATCAACAGGCCCAGATTATCCTCTGCCCGCAAATGCCCCTGCGTCGCGGCCTTGCGATACCAGTCCATCGCGGCATTGAGGTCCGGCTGCACGCCGCGGCCAAGCTTGTAGGCCTGGCCCAGATTGAACTGCGCGTCGGGATCGCCATTTTGCGCCAGCGGCCGCCATTCGCCGATTGCCTTGGCATAATCGCCCTGCTGCCAGGCATCGACCCCGGTCTTAACGTCGGCCAATACTGGTGCCGCGATGCCCATCATGGCGCCGACAGCCACAGCTCCCCAGATACGCTTCATATGCACATGCTCCTGCGCCAATAGATTTGCATCGGCTATGATGAAACAAGGTTAATGTCTGATTAGCATAAGCACATAATGCTTGAAACGCGCTTAACCCTGTTGACACTTCGTCAATCAAACTTCCCCGCTCATTAACCGAATTTTAGGCGCGGTTATGGCAATCCCAGACGGAACTGGATTTTCTGGGGGGATTTGCGTGCGGATTTTGGCTTTGGCATCGCAGAAGGGCGGATCAGGCAAGACCACCTTGTCGGGCCATCTGGCCGTGCAGGCGCAGATTGCCGGGGCCGGTCCTGTCGTGCTGATCGACATCGATCCGCAAGGGTCGCTGGCTGACTGGTGGAACGAGCGGGAGGCGGAATTGCCCGCTTTCGCGCAAACCACCGTCGCGCGGCTCGCCGCCGATCTGGAAATATTGCGGCAGCAGGGCTTCAAGCTTGCCGTCATCGACACGCCGCCTGCCATCACCATGGCGATCCAGAGCGTCATTTCCGTTGCCGAACTGATCGTCGTGCCGACCCGTCCCAGCCCGCATGACCTGCGCGCTGTGGGGGCCACCGTCGATCTGTGCGAACGCGCGGGCAAGCCGTTGATCTTCGTCGTCAATGGCGCAACGCCCAAGGCACGGATCACGTCGGAAGCCGCCGTCGCGCTGTCGCAACATGGCACGGTCGCGCCGATCACCCTGCACCACCGCACCGATTTTGCCGCATCGATGATCGACGGTCGCACCGTGATGGAGGTCGATCCCAAGGGACGGTCGGCGGCGGAGGTCGTGGCGCTATGGTCGTACATCTCCGACCGGCTCGAAAAGAATTTCCGCCGCACGGTCTTTTCCGTGCCCCAGGGCAGCGTCGGCACCGTCGCAACCCGTCCGGTCGGCGGGGGCTTCGGTCGCCGCGTGATCGGCCAGTAAGGGGACGCATCATGGCCGAACCCAAACCCCTCGCATCGCTCACCTCCGGCCTGCTCGCCCGCAAGGGTGCGGCCCAGCCCGCCATGCGTCGTCCCATGCTTGGCTTTGGCCGTGCTGCGGGCGCTGCCGTGCAGCAGGATGATCTGGGCTGGAACGACATGGGCTTTGACGTGGAGCCTGCGCCATTGCCGGTGGACGAACTGCCGGTCGCGATCGGCCTGACGCCGATGCCGGCGAATCTGCCGATCCCAGCACCGGTGCCGCCGGTCGTTATCGAGCGTGAGGAACTGGCCGAACGGATCGCGGGCAAGCCAGCGCCGATCAAGGCGAAGGCCACGGCCAGCCGCAAGGCGGCCTTCACGCTGCGGATCGACGCGGATCGTCATCTCAAACTGCGGCTCGCCTGCGCCATCACTGGCCGTTCGGCGCAGCAGATCGTCACCGAATCTCTCGACAATTTTCTCAACGGCCTGCCGGAAATTGACCGGCTGACACAGCAGCTGCCGCACATGCGCGGCAACCAGTGATTGAAGGGTGGGTAGGACTATGAAGCGCAACACATTTGCAAAGGCGGCGATTTCATCGCTGCTCGTCGCCACCACGATGGTTGGCTGCACCGGGGCGGCGTTCCGTCCTTCCGCATCGGCTGTCCAGCAAAAGGGCAACCCGACCAAGCTTGCCATCGCGGCTGAAAAGGCGCTGGCCGATCGCGACGGCGGCAAGGCGATTGCGGCCGCTGAGGCAGCGGTGCAACTCGCGCCGCAGAACGCCGCCTATCGCCAGATGCTGGGCCGGGCCTATGTGTTGGCCGGTCGTTTCGCATCGGCTGAAGCTGCGCTCACCGACGCCATGACGCTGGGCAATAGCGACGCCCGCACCATCGTCAGCCTCGCGCTGGTGCAGGTCGCGCAGGGTCGCGCCGATAGCGCGCGTAGCCTGCTGCTCGCCCATGCCGATACCGTGCCTGCTGGCGACTATGGTCTTGCGATGGCGATGGCCGGTGACGCGCCTGAAGGCGTGCGTATCCTGTCCGAAGCGATCCATGATCCGTCCGCGACCGCACGGACCCGCCAGAATCTGGCCTATGCCTATGCGCTGGCGGGCCGCTGGAAAGATGCGCGCATGATCGTGGGCATGGATCTCGATCCGCTCGCTGCCAACAAGCGCATTTCCGACTGGGCGCAGATCGCTGAACCATCCGCCGCGCCGCAGCGTGTCGCTGCGCTGATGGGCGTGACGATTGATGCCGCCGATGCTGGCCAGCCGGTCGCTCTGGCGCTTGCACCCGCTGCCGCCGCGCCGGTCGAAATGGCTGCTGCGCCGTCCGATTTCGCACCGCTGCCGGAAGCGCCGGTGCAGACCGCCTCCGTCGAACCAGTCGCCGCACCAGTTGCCGAACCCGCGCCGGTCGCTCAGCCCGCACCGGTTCGCGTCGCAGCCCGCGATTTCATCGTCGAAGATCATAAGGCCAAGCCTGTCGCGGCCAATGCTCGCGGCAAGGCGCAGACCGCCGCCGTTTCCGCGCCGGTTGCCCGGATGCAGCAGGTTGCCTTCATCAAGCCGGTCAGCACTGGTGCCAGCAACTGGGTTGTCCAGTTGGGTGCCTATGACACGGCGGCGATTGCCAAGGAAAAATGGATGAGCATGGCAGGCCGCAACAGCACGCTTGCGGCTTTCCCGGTTCTCACCAGCCAGGCGACGGTCAAGGGCAAGCCCTTCCACCGCCTCGCGATCAGCGGCTTTGCCAGCCGAGCCGACGCGCTGACCGCGTGCCGCACCATCCAGTCGCAGCGCGGCCAGTGCTTCGTGCGTGAAGGCGCGCCGGGCGCGACGCCGCAGCGCTGGGCCGTCGCGACCAAGGGCCGCCAGTTCGCTTCGCGCTGAACTTCCTCTCCCATAGCGCAACCTTGAAGCGCGCGAGGCCACCGGCTTCGCGCGCTTTTTCTTGGGAAGTTCGCGCCAAGCTGTGCCTTTCGCCAGTGTCACGGATCCACCGGGCGGGGCATAGCGGACGCAAAGCGCAGTCCCTGGAGAGAAACGCCGTGATCAACCGCCAGATAGTCCTTGCCTCGCGTCCCCACGGTGTTCCTGTTCCAGAGAATTTCGCGCTGGTCGACAATCCGGTGCGGGCGCTGGAGGATGGCGAAATCCTGATCCAGAATGAGGTATTCGCCATCGATCCTGCCGTGAGGGGGATGCTGGACGCCAATGATGACAGCTATCTGCCTGCGGTCGCCATCGGTGGCCTGATCCCGACCATGGTGCTGGGCCGCGTCGTCCAGTCGCGCAATCCGGCCTTCAGGGAGGGCGATTATGGCCGCGGCTTTGTCGGCTGGGAGGAATATTCGATCCTGAACCCTGCCAATTTCGCGATCGAGAATGTCCATGTCGATCCCACCGTGCCGCTGACCGCCTATATGGGGGCGCTCGGCTGGTCGGGGATCACCGCCTATGTTGGCCTCAAGCGCATCGGCGAGATGAAGGCAGGCGACACGGTGGTGATGAGCGCGGCGGCGGGGGCTGTCGGCAGCGTCGGGTGCCAGATCGCCAAATTGTCAGGCTGCCGATCGGTCGGAATCGTCGGATCGCCGGACAAGGCGGCGATGGTCACCGGCACCTTCGGCATCGACGCGGCGATCGACTATCGCGCAGAGGCGGATCTGGATGCGGCGATCAAGGCGGCCTGTCCCGACGGCGTCAGCGTCTATTTCGACAATGTCGGCGGGCATATACTCGACGCGATGCTGCCCAATATGGCGGCGTTCGGGCGGATCGTGACCTGCGGCATGATGGCCAATTATAACAACCACAATGATCCCTACCCGATCCGCAACCTGTGGCAGGTGCTGGTGAATCGCATCACGATGCGCGGCTTCCTGGCATATGAGCATCTCGACATGCTGGCCGAGGCGGAGGCGCAACTGGGCGGCTGGATCAGATCGGGCGCTTTGATCGCGCAGGAAAATGTCACGACCGGCATCGAAAACACGCCGAGCGCTTTCATCAACCTGATGTCGGGCAAGACCACGGGCAAGACGGTCGTACGGCTGAATGAGGGCGTTACGACGTTGTAGCGTGAAAGCCGTTCGGGCTGAGCCTGCCTCACAGCTCAGGCGGCGCCTCGTGCGGGTCGGCACGCTGGAGATAGTCCACATATTTGTGGAAATACTGGTTGCCGCGCTCATTGCGGCCGAAGATCACCGAGGGAATCGCGCCGGACTCCAGCCCCTTCTGGACCTGAAGGCCAACGCCATAATCCTCGTCATTCACGACGTCGCGCAGCCAGTCCATCATGCTTTCGATGCTGGCCGCATCCGCATCGTCCTTGGGCGGCTGGCGGCGGATGAACATCAGGTTGGTGGTGTTGCTGCCGGGCGTGTCGTCGGGGATGAGTTGTGCGACCTGGGTGATTTCGGGCGCGAAGAAGATGCTGATATTGGGGAAGATGGTGCGGACGAAGTCATAGCCTTCATTCTCATGCTCGCCCCAATCTGCACGCGGGATCGCGCTCAGCGCTTCCTTGATCCGCACTTGCGGATAGCCCACGCGCATATGCGGGCCGAAGGCGGTGAAATTCATGATATTGCTGAAGCTGCGCGGATGGATGGTGGTCGGGTGCGCGGCGGCGAAATGATAGCCCTCCAGATAGCCGTCATAGGCGATCTTCCAGTTCGGCCCGTAAATCCGCCGCGACCCGCAATAATGCCAGCTGCCCAGATCATAGGCTTCAAGATCATCCAGCATCCCGCCCAGATGCGCGGCGATGTCGAACTCCAGCCCCGGCGTCAGGCACACCCAGATGATCCCGCCCGCTTCGGCCACCGGCAATTGCGTCAGGCCACGCTCTTCCTTGCATACCGGGCCAAATTTCTGCGGCTCGGCCACGCCGATCAGCTTGCCGTCATTGCCATAGGTCCAGGCATGATAGGGACAGGAAAAGCGCCTGGCATTGCCATGGCCTTCGGGTTTCAGGATCATGCCACGATGGGAGCAGACGTTCAGCATCGCCGCGACCGTGCCGTCGCTCTTGCGGGTGATGAGGACCGGCTTACCCATCAGGTCCATCGCCTTGTAATCGCCCGGATGAGGCATTTCGGCGGTCAGAGCGGCCAGCAGCGGCATCTTCATGAAGATTTCCGCTTTCTCCCGTGCGCAATAGGCGGGGTCGGTATAGGCGGATGCTGGCACTTCCATCGTGTCAGGGGCGCTGTCGGTCGTGCCGGTCTCGACATATTCCAGCATCTTTTCGGCTTCCTGGCCGATGACGTCATGATAGCCCATGCAATACCCTCTCAATGCCCGCCGCTATGGCTTTGGTCGCATCATAGCGCGCGCGTGACCATGCCGGAACTCGATAAGGTCATAGGTAGCGCGCGTCAGGTCGAGGGGGACTCTGACTAGCGCTAGTTGCACCGTGCCGCACAGGCGTCACTCTGCGGTGCAAACTATCGGATGAGGATGTTTGGCGGATGATGATCGACCTTAAGGGCAAGGTGGCTGTTGTGACGGGCGCTGCGTCGGCGAATGGGCTGGGCTTTGCCGCCGCGCTCAAAATGGCGGGGCAGGGGGCCAGCCTGTTCCTGACCGATCTGGACGGCACCGCCGTCGCCGCCCGTGCCGAAGAATTGCGCGCGCAGGGCGTTCCCGCCCAATCCATGGCGCAGGACGTCACCGATGAAGCAGGCTGGACGGCGCTGATCGACGCGGTGATCGCGGCGTTCGGCAAGATAGACATTCTCGTCAACAATGCGGGTATCGCCGTGCTGCGCGCGATGAGCGAGATGACCTCTGCCGACTGGCACAAGCAGATTTCAGTCAATCTGGACAGCGTCTATCTGGGCACCAAGGTGGCGGTTGATCAGATGCGGGCGCAGGGTCATGGCGGGTCGATCGTCAACCTGTCATCTGTCGCGGGACTGGTCGGGGTGCAGGGCACTGCCGCCTATGCCGCCAGCAAGGGCGGGGTGCGGCTCTTTTCCAAATCGGTCGCGCTGGAAACCGCACGCGACAATATCCGCGTCAACACTGTCCATCCCGGCATGATCTGGACCGATATGCAGAAGGTCGCGATCGCTGATAACAAGGATGTGTTCGACCAGATCGTTGCGGCCATACCGATGGGCCGGATGGGCGAACCGTCCGACATCGGGTCGATGGTCGCCTTTCTGGCGTCCGACGATGCGCGCTACATCACCGGCTGCGAATTTGTCGTGGACGGGGGGATGGTCGCGCAATGACCACGACGGTATATTTGAACGAACGACCAAGGTTTCAACGTGCGGTTATGCCCGTGCGGCAGAGCTGGCGGAATGGCAGGAGAGAGATTAATGGCTGAAAGCGACCCCCGGATCAAAGGCGCGCCCTTGCCGCGCTGCCCCGGCACCAGCGTCCGCGACCTGATGCTGGCGGATACCAACCATGTGCCTGAATTTCTCTATACCGACGAATATGAGAATCTGGGTTCGGAACCGATCCCGGCCAGCCGCTACACCAGCCCTGAATTTTTCGAGGCGGAAAATCGCAAAATGTGGCCGCGCACCTGGCAATTCGCCGCGCGGGAAGAGGAGTTGCCGGAGGCGGGCGACCATGTCGTCTATGAAAATGTCGGCAAATCCTTCCTACTGATCCGGCAGGAGGACGGGTCGGTTCGTGCCTTTGCCAATGTCTGCCTGCATCGCGGGCGCAAGCTCAAGACCGGGGACGGCTGGTCGGCCGAACTGCAATGCCCCTTCCATGGTTTTACCTGGAACAATGACGGGTCGGTCAAGAAAATCCCCTGCCGCTGGGACTTTGCCCATCTCAAGGAAGAGGAGATGGCGCTGCCCGAAATCAGCGTGGGGCGCTGGGGCGGCTATATTTTCATCCGCGAAGCGGCCGACGGCCCGACGCTGGAGGAATTTCTCGCCCCCATGCCGGAGCATTTCCAGCGCTGGCGGCATGAGGAGTGCGCGACCGCCATGTGGGTGGGCAAGGTGGTTCCGGCCAACTGGAAGGTGGTGATGGAGGCTTTCATGGAAAGCTGGCACACCGTCGTTACCCATCCGCAATTGCTGCCTTTCACCGGCGACGCCAATTCGATGTACAATATCTATGGCGACTATGTGAACCTGACGGTCACGCCGTTCGGCACCATGTCCCCCCATGTCGATCCGGCGGGCAAGGCGGAGCAGTGGATCGTCGACGAATTCGTCAAATATAATGGCCGGTCGTCCGACAATTATGAGGATAAGGAAGCAGCGGCAGGCGGCTACAACGTTAAGGTGCCCGAAGGCGTGACCGCCCGTGCGGCGCTGGGCGCGTCGCTGCGCGATACCACTACCGCCATGTTCGGCCATGACGTCAGCTTCGCGTCCGACGCGGAAATGATGGACGCGCTGCTTTATAACGTATTCCCCAATTTCAGCCCATGGGCCGGGTTCCAGCCCAACATCGTCTATCGCTGGCGTCCCTGGCATGATGTCGATCATTGCCTGATGGAAGTGCGCGTCCTTACCCGCGTCCCGCGAGGGCAGGCGCATCCCAAGGCACCGCCAATGAAGTTTCTGTCGGTCGACCAGAAATGGACCGAAGCGCCGGAGCTGGGCATATTGGGGGACGTGTTCGAACAGGATATGGACAATCTGCCCTACGTCCAGACAGGTCTTAAAGCCTCGCTCAACGGCAAGGTGCAACTGGCCAATTATCAGGAAATCCAGATCCGCCAGTTCCAGAACACGATCATGAAATATCTGAACGACGAGCTCTGATCGGGGGTTGCGTAAAAGGGAGGGCGTCGGAGCGATGGCTCCGGCGCTCTTTTTTGTGTCCACCCAAGGGACGCGATAGCGGTATCTACAAATCGGCTACAAAAATCCTCCTCTGCCAGTGAAGGGCTATCGCATATGAAACCGTACCCTCGTTCATCGTCATCCTGAATTTATTTAGCTTCGCTGGCCTTCGGCTCAGGATCCATTTCTCTTCACGAACTGCGGCTTCTGGGGCACGATGGATGCTGAAACAAGTTCAGCATGACGTTGGAGCGATAACGAAAGGGTATGTGCAACAGCCCTGCCTGACAGGGGATGATGATCGTCCACATAGGTTTGCAGTGTGTGTGAGTGTTAAAAAAAAGGCCGGGGATCATCTCCCCGGCCTCCTTCTTTGCGCTTTGGCGTTTCGTTTTAGAACTTCACCCCCAGCGTCGCGCCATAGGTGCGGGGTTCGCGCGCGGTGCCGAAGGACCAGAGGCCACCGACGGTAAAGCCATGGGTAGGCCCGCGATCATTGGCCAAGTTACGGCCAAAGACCGTCAGCCGTGCTTCCGTCCCGCCAATATCGAACTTGGTGGTCAGGCTGGCGTCGACCAGACCCTGCTTGTCGGTCCGCACCCGCGGGTCATTGCCGGTGACGGTGATCGGCCCGGTGCTGAGATTGCCAGACAGGCCGCCGATCGAGATTTGCTGGTCATAGCGACCGATATAGCGATAGCTCAGGTTCGCTATGATTTCGCCAAAGCTGGTCGGGACGGTGTAATCGGCCCCCAGTGACGCGGTCATGTTCGGGTTGTAGATCAGGTCATTGCCCGAATAATCATAGGGAACGACCGCACCCGTCACCGGCGAGATACCGCCGACGATAAAGCCCTTGAACTTGGAGTCGAGCAGGCCGAGCGAACCGGTGATCGTGAGTTGCGACGTCGGCCGTGCGGTGAAGTCGAACTCCAGCCCCTTGATCTTGGCAGACCCGACGTTCGACGTGATCGTCTCGTTACCGGTGGCGCAGGACGGGCAGTTGAGCGTGTTGTTCTGGTGCAGATCCTTGTAGCTGGAATAAAAAGCCGCGACGTTGAACTGCACCTTGCGGTCGAACAGGTCGAACTTGCCGCCGACTTCAAAACTGTCGACCACTTCGGGCTGATAGGCGACACCGGCGCTGGCGGCGGTGCCTGCGCGGGGCGAGAAGCCGCCCGACCGGTAGCCCTGAGACCAGCTGCCGTAGAACATGACATCGTCGTTCGGACGGAAATCGACGCCGATCTTGGGCGTGAACTTCTTGAATGTGTCGGAACCCCGGCCGATTTCCGTCCCGCCAAAGCTGTTGTCGAGCGCCTTCTTGTCGCGGGTGAAGCGACCACCGAAGGACAGGCGCCACTGGTCGGCAAAGGCCCAGTTGAAATCGCCGAACACGGCGATCGACTTGGTTTTGCCGTTCACAACCTGCGGGTTGGTGTCGAAGATCAGCGGATCGACGGTCGGCGCGAAGCCGAATACGCGGCTATATTGCGACAGTTGATATTTGGAGCTGAAATAATAGAGACCCACGACATAGTCGAAACTGTCGCTGAACTTGCCAGCCGCACGCACTTCCTGGCTCCATTGCTCGTAGCGCTGGAGGCGACGGACATAATAAAGGTCGGTCGATGACCCGTCGAAATCCTGAGTCTGATTCTCGCGCGATTTGCGCCAGCCGGTGACGGAGGTCAGCTTCACCCCGCCCAGATCATAGTTCATCTCCAGCGTCGCGGCGGGCGCGGAATAGTTGGAAACATTGGGCTGGCCGAACACGGTGTAGAGATCGGTCGTATTGTTGCGGTTGCACTCGATGGCCGGGATGAACCCGCAGAACAGTTCGCTGCTGTTGGTGAGGTTGGATACGACCGGGTCGAATTTCTGGATCTGCTTTTCCAGGGTGAAAAGCGCGTCGAAATCACTGCCCTGTGGGGCGATCAGGACCGATCCGCCGAAATTCTCGTTATTGGCAAAGCCGCGCCGGTCGCCGGTCTGTGACTGGCGATACCAGCCGTCGGTTTCGTTGTGGAAATGGAAGAATTTGGCACCCACGCTGCCGTCGCCCGACAGCGGCACATTGACGACCGCGCGGGTCGCGAGCGTGTTGAACTTGCCGTAGGAGACTTCCACCTTGCCGCCGAATTCACCGGTCGGACGGGAGCGGCGGATGTTGATGACGCCGCCGATGGTGTTGCGTCCGAACAAAGTGCCCTGCGGCCCGCGCAACACTTCGATCTGTTCAATGTCGAAAAAGTCGAAGAACTGCCCGGTGCTGGTTCCGATGAATACGCCATCGACGACGACGCCCACCGTGGGTTCCTGCGACTTTTCGACGTCGGCATAGGTTAGCCCGCGAATGGCGAGGTTGGCGGCGGCTGCGCCGCTATTCTGGTTCGTGATCAGCAGATTGGGAACACCGCCGGTCAGGTCGCCGATATTCACCGCCGCCTTGTTTTCCAGCATTGCGGCGTTCACCGCCGTAATCGCGACCGGTGTGTCCTGCAGGCTTTCCTCGCGGCGGCGCGCAGTGACGATGATGGCGTTGGGATCGACGGCATCGGCCTCTGCCTGCGGAGCCTGTTCCTGCGCCAGAGCGGGTGTGGCCCACAGCATCGCTCCACCCAAAGCCAGCATCACAGGCCGCATGATTAGATTCTGTCGCATATACTCTCCCTGTTATTCGGACGCTTATGCAGCGTTTGCTGAAAGCAAAGCCGGATGCGCCTTCGTTCCGATTGTGAGAGATGCGCGAATATCGACGGCTTGCTAACTGCGATTTTTCAGAGGTCTGTCCGCACCTGAAACAAAACACAGGGGACAAAGCCCTCTGCGCGTCGCATGGCAGGATATAATCTGGCATGGGAGAGGGATGGGGCCGTGGGCGTTGACCGGCAGGATAAATTCGGCGGCACCGGCGCGGTGCGCGCGGGGCACGGCTTCGACAGCGCGGCGCTCGATCGCTGGATGCAGGCTAATGTACCGGGCTATTCCGGGCCGCTTGCCGTCGAACAGTTTAACGGCGGCCAGTCCAATCCGACCTATCGCCTGGTCACGCCAAGCCATGCCTATGTGATGCGGCGCAAGCCCCCGGGGCAGTTGCTGCCAGGCGCTCATGCCGTGGAGCGCGAATATCGTGTGCTGGCGGCGCTTGGGCAGGCGGACTTTCCCGTCGCCCCGGTCTATGGCCTGTGCGAGGATGCTGCCGTCATCGGCACGCCCTTCTATGTCATGGACATGGTCGAGGGGCGCATCTTCTGGGATTCTACCTTGCCCTCGCTCACGGCATCAGAACGTCCCGCCTATTTCGACGCGATGAACAGTGCCATCGCCCGGCTGCATGGCATCGACTATCAGGCGATCGACCTTGGCGATTATGGCATGCCGGGCAATTATTTCGCCCGGCAGATCGCCCGCTGGTCGCGCCAATTTCATGAGGATGAGGCAGCAGGACGACTTGCCGATATGGACTGGCTGGCCGACTGGCTGCCGGGGCGGATACCGGCAGGCGACGAAACCAGCATTGTTCATGGCGATTTTCGCGCCGACAATATGATCTGGCACCCGGTCGAACCGCGCATATTGGCGGTGCTCGACTGGGAATTGTCGACGCTGGGCCATCCGCTGGCCGATTTTACCTATCATCTGATGATGTATCATCTGCCGCCGCACATCATCGGTGGCTTCAAGGGCGCGGACCTTGGCGCGCTGAATATCCCGTCACAGGCGGATTACGTCGCGGCCTATTGCGACCGCACGGGGCGCGACGGCATCGCCAACCTGTCCTTCTATCTCGCCTTCAACATGTTCCGCTTTGCCGCGATCATCCACGGCATCAAGGGGCGCCTGGCGCGCGGCACGGCATCATCGCCCGAAGCGCAATCGCTGGTCGAAACCCTGCCTGAACTGGCGGCCATCGCCCGCGCCACCGCGCAATCCGATATTTGAGAGGAAATCCGATGTTCAGCACCGATCGCGCGCAGGCCATTGCCGACAGGGTCGAAGCCTTCGTCCGCACGACTGTTGTCCCCTATGAGGGCGACCCGCGTTGCGGCTTTCATGGTCCCAGCGACGATCTGGTGATAGAACTGCGGGAAAAGGCACGCGCGGCTGGCGTGCTGACGCCCCATGTGCTGCCCGACGGATCGCACCTGACCCAGCGCGAGACGGCGACCGTCCTCATCAAGTCCGGCCTCTCGCCGCTCGGCCCGCTCGCCTGCAACACCATGGCCCCGGACGAGGGCAATATGTATCTGCTGGGCAAGGTTGGCACGGCGGAGCAGAAAGCGCATTTCCTCCAGCCCTTGCTGGAAGGGCGCGGCCGTTCCGCCTTCTTCATGACCGAACCGGCGGTCGATGGCGGCGCGGGGTCCGATCCTTCGATGATGCAAACGACGTGCGTGCAGGATGGCAATCATTGGGTCATCAATGGCCGCAAGGCGTTCATCACCGGCGCGCAGGGGGCGATGGTCGGGATCATCATGGCCAAATCGACCGACGGTGCCTGCATGTTCCTGGTCGACCTGCCTGATCCCGCCATTCGCATCGATCGGGTGCTGGACACGATCGACAGTTCCATGCCGGGCGGCCATGCCGTCGTCACCATCGACAATCTGCGCGTGCCGGCCGATCAGATGTTGGGGCAAAGTGGAGAGGGTTTCAAATATGCCCAGGTTCGCCTGTCGCCCGCACGCCTGTCCCATTGTATGCGCTGGCTGGGCGCCTGTATCCGCGCGCATGAGATTGCGTCTGCCTATGCCTGCCGCCGCATCGCCTTTGGCAAGCTGCTGGTCGATCATGAAGGCGTGGGCTTCATGCTGGCGGAAAATCTGATCGACCTCCAGCAATGCGAACTGATGATCGACTGGTGCGCCGGGGTGCTGGATACCGGCGCGCTCGGCACGGTCGAAAGCTCGATGGCCAAGGTTGCGGTCTCCGAAGCGCTGATGCGGGTGGCGGACAAATGCGTCCAGGTGAAGGGCGGCAGCGGCGTGACCGGCGATACGATCGTCGAGCAGGTGTTCCGCGAAATCCGCGCCTTTCGCATCTATGACGGCCCGACCGAAGTCCATAAATGGAGCCTCGCCAAGAAGATCAAGCGCGACCATAAGCCGCACTGATTATTCAGCGCCTGTTGCATCTGCCAGTAGGCAGGGGTGGCTTCCAGCCTGATCCTCTCTCCATAATATTTATCGGGAGAGGGTATGGCGGACCTGCCGGAAAGTTTCGATTATATCATCGTCGGCGCAGGATCGGCGGGTTGCGTGCTGGCCGAACGCCTGTCCGCCGACCCGCGCAACCGGGTGCTGCTGGTGGAGGCGGGTGGGCCGGATCGCTCGCCATTGATCGCCATGCCAAAGGGGATCGCCAAGCTCGTCTCCAACCCTGCCCATATCTGGGCCTATCAGATCGCGCAGCCGCGCCGCCCGGATGAAGCCGCGCATGAAGTGTGGATACGGGGCAAGGGGCTGGGCGGATCATCATCGATCAACGGCATGATCTGGAGCCGGGGCGAACCGCAGGATTATGACGATTGGGAAGCGGCGGGCGCGGCCGGCTGGAACGCGGGGTCGATGATCGCCGCCTATCGCGCCATCGAGGATCATGGTCTGGGCGGCAGCGCGTTGCGGGGGCAGGGCGGCCCGGTGCATGTCACGCCGCGCACCTATCGCTATCCGCTGGCGGAGCGGCTGATCGCGGCGGGTGAGCAGATGGGTCTGTCGCGCACTGACGATCTCAACAGCGTGGTCGGCGACCGGGTAGGCTATTATTGCCATAATATCCGCAAGGGTCGCCGCGAAAGCGGGGCCAAAGTGTTCCTGCGCCCCGCCATGAAGCGGCGCAATTTTCATGTGTTGACCGATACGCTGGTGCGCCATGTGCGCCTGTCCAATGGGCGCGCAGTCGGCGTGGCTTTGATCAATGACGCGCGCGGCCGCTTCAGCGTCGATTGCGATGGTGAGGTGATCATCTGTGCCGGGACGGTCGAAAGCCCGCAAATCCTTCAACGGTCCGGCATCGGCGATGGCGATGCGCTCTCCACCAGCGGCATCGCGGTCCGCCATCATAACCCCCATGTCGGGCGGCACATGCTGGAGCATCTGTCCTACACCATGCCGTTCCGCCTGAAGCGCAACAGCGGCATCGGCCAGCGCTTTTACGGCCTTGGTCTTATTCAGTCGGTCGCGCGCTATTATCTGCGCCATGACGGGCCGATGGCGACTGGCCCGTTCGAGGTTGGCGCTTTCCTGTCCACCGGCGTCACCGGGCCGCGCACCGACCTGCAACTCTATTTGAGCGGCTATATGTTCGCGCTGGGTGACGATAATGATCCCGTGCCGCTGGGCAATATCGACAAAAGGCCGGGCCTTACCGTGTCCGGCACCCTGCTGCGCCAGAGCAGCGAGGGAACGATCCAGGTGCGGGGCCAAGAACCGGCCGACGGCGTGGCGATCATGCCCAACTGGCTGGACAGCGAGGAGGATCGCCGCTCCGCCATCGCCTCCATCCGCCTTATGCGCGACTATGTGGCGCAGGCGGCGCTGGCCGACGATGTCGGGCAGGAACTGATCCCCGGCGCGCAGATGCAGGATGACGACGCTCTGCTGGACACATTCCGCTCGCTTTCGACCAGCGGCCTGCATGGTGTTGGCACCTGCCGCATCGGCGCGGAGGGGGACGCGGTGGTCGATCCATCGCTGCGCGTCCATGGCGTCGAGGGGCTGCGCGTGGCCGATTGTTCGGTGATGCCGCGCCTGATCACCGGCAACACCAATGCGCCCGCCATGGCGCTGGGCTGGCGCGCGGCAGAGATCATCCGTGCTGCACCCTAGCGTTTGAAATAGTCGCCGCAAAGGGCACTCCGGCATAGCATCGCGCCCGACAACAGGATGGGAGAGAGACGATGCGCGAGACAGATCGCCTGATGATGGACCGTCGTGCGATGCTGGCGGGCACCGGGCTAGCCGCGGCTGCTGCGATGGCCCCGCTGGCCGGGGCGGAGGCGGCTACCGCAGGCTGGGATCATGAGGTCGATATTCTCTGTGTCGGCAGCGGCGCGGCGGCAGGGACGGCTGCTGTGACGGCGGCCAGTGCGGGCGCAAAGGTCATGATGGTGGAAAAAATGCCGATCACCGGCGGCACCACCGGTAAGTCGGGCGGGGTCGCATGGATCTGCAACCATTTCATCTTCCGCCAGCAGGGCATTGACGACAAGCGCGCCGACGCCATCGCCTATATGGCGCAATATAGCTATCCGCAGTTGTTCGATCCCGTCAGCCCGACGCTGGGCCTCGACCCGCTCGATTATCAACTGATCGCGGCCTTTTACGACAATGGTTACAAGGCGGTCGATCATCTGCGCGCCATTGACGCGGTGCAGTTCAAGCAGTTCCGCCTGTTTCAGGTCGATGAGCCAGCGCCCGACTATGCCGATCATCTGCTGACCAACAAGGTGCCGACCGGCCGCGCGCTGGAACCGGCGGTCGGCTCCGGCTCCTCGGCGGGCGGGGGCAGTCTGGCGGCGCAACTGGCCGCCTGGCTGGAAAAGAAGAAGCTGCCGATCCTGACCGACACCCGCGTTACCCGGCTGATCGTTGATAAGGAGCGCGTCATCGGCGCGGAGGCGGAAAGCGAGGGCAAGATCATCCGCATCCGCGCGACCAAGGGCGTGATCTTCGGCACTGGCGGCTATGCTCATAACACGGAACTGGTGGGCCTGCACCAGACGGCGCTCTATGGGGCGTGTGCCATGCCCGGATCTACCGGCGACTTCATTGCCATCGCAGGCGCGGTCGGCGCAAAGATGGGAGCGCTCGACACCGCCTGGCGGACGCAAGTGGTGCTGGAGGAAGCGCTTGCCAACCGCGCGATCGGCATGGGCGCGTTCGTCCTGCCAGGGGATTCGATGATCCTGGTCAACAAATATGGGCAGCGCGTCGTCAATGAAAAGCGCAGCTATAATGACCGCACACGCGCCCATTTCACCTATGACCCGTCCAGGGAAGAATATCCCAACCAGCTGATGTTCATGCTGTTCGACGGCCGATCGCTCGACCGGTTTGGTGGCGCTTTCCCCTATCCGCTGGACGTGGCCGAAAGCCCCTATCTGATCAGCGGCGACAGCTGGGACGCGCTGGTCGCCAATATCGAAAAGCGGTTGGCAAGCCTAGCCCCCAAGACTGGCGGTGTGCGTCTCGATGCCGGGTTCGGCGCGGTGACCAAGGCCAGTATCGCCCGGTACAACGGCTATGCCAAGGCTGGCGTCGACCCTGAATTTGGGCGCGGTGCGCGCCTGTATGACACGCAATGGCACAAACTGTTTTCCGCCGTGCGCGAAGGCACGAAAGTCCCGGCCAATCCCTACCCTTCGCTCACCATGCATCCCTTCGCTGACAAAGGCCCCTATTATGCCTTCATCCTGGCGGCGGGCGCGCTAGATACCAATGGCGGGCCGCGCATCAACGAACATGGTCAGGTGCTGGCGACCAGCGGCGCGCCGATCCCCGGCCTCTATGGCGCGGGCAACTGCATTGCATCGCCATCGCGCGGGGCCTATTATGGCGCGGGTGGCACGATCGGCCTGGCCCTGACCTATGGCTATATCGCCGCCCGCCATGCCACGGGGAACAGCGCATGAAAGGGCTGACCTTCGTTCTCGCCGCGCTGCTGGCGACACCGGCCACGGCCAAGCCCGTCAGCTTCGCCACCGACATCACGCCGCTGCTCAAGACACGCTGCGCCGTCTGCCATTTGACGGGTCAGGAGGCAGGCAATCTCGCGCTCCACCCGAAGGCAGCCTATGCCAGCCTGTTCAGGCGCAAATCGGGCGAAAGCAGTTGGTTGCTGGTCGATCCCAAAAAGCCTGATACCAGTTACATGGTCATGAAGCTGGAAGGCACGCATTTGAAGAAAGGCGGCAAGGGCGCGCGTATGCCCTTCGCCGCGCCGCCACTGGACGCAGCAACCATCGCCCTGATCCGCCGCTGGATCAGCGAAGGCGCAACGAATAACTGAAGGCCGAGGCCAAACAAGCCCGCCATTCCGTCGCCAGTATCGCGCTGGCGTGGCGCGGGCGAGGCCTGCCGGAAAGCGCAGTTGTGGCGCAGCATCGCCGCCACGACAACGGCACCGACAGGTTAAAAAGGAGCAGGATGGACATGCGGCAATGGCTTTTGGCAGATCGCCCGGTCGGACGCGCTCTGGCGGACGGAGATTTTGCGCTGGTCGATGCGCCGATGCCGGTGCCGGGGGAGGGGCAGATGCTGCTTGCCGTCCGCTGGCTGGGGTTTGAACCGGCGCAAAAGGGCTGGATGGAAAATTTCGGCGGCTATGTCGCGCCGATCGAACTGGGCGACGTCATGCGCGGCATGGGCGTGGCGGAAGTGGTCGAGAGCCGGGGCGGGCGCTGGCCCGTCGGCACGATGGTCGCCGGAATGACCGGCTGGACCGAATATCTGGTAAGCGATGGCGAAGGTTTCGACATCTGCCACCCTGACCTGCCACCCCATGCGATGCTGGGGGTGCTGGGCATCCCTGGCCTGACCGCATGGCATGGATTTTATGATATAGGCCGCCCCGTCGCTGGCGATGTCGTGGTGGTATCCGGCGCGGCAGGCGCGACCGGATCGGTCGCCGGGCAACTCGCCAAGGTCGCGGGCTGCCATGTCATCGGCATAGCGGGCGGGCCGGACAAATGCGCCTGGCTGACGCAGGAGGCAGGGTTCGACGCGGCCATCGACTATCGCGAGGGCAAGGTCGCCGCGCAACTCAAGGCGCTGGCTCCCAAAGGCTGCGACATCGTCTATGACAATGTCGGCGGCGCGGTGCTGGACGCGATGCTCGCCCGGCTCGCCATCGGCGCGCGGGTGGTGCTGTGCGGCGGGATCAGCCGCTACGAGCAGCGCGGGCAGATTGCCGGGCCGGGCAATTATTTCAACCTCATCCTGCGCCGCGCCCGGATGGAGGGGTTCATCATCCTCGACCAGCCAACGCACTGGCCCGCAATGCGCGGCCGCCTCGCTGCGCTGGTGCTGGCCGACAGACTGCGCTGGCAGGTGGATGAGCAGCAGGGTTTTGAGGCAGCGCCCGCTGCGCTCGCCCGCCTGTTCACCGGTTCCAATCGCGGCAAGCAGATCGTCAAGCTCTGAACGATACGGGGCCGCTCCGACGGCCCCCGCACCCTTATCCTACCAGCAGCGCCGGTTCCTCGATCAGGCCTTTGAGCGTCCGCATAAATTCCGCGCCTACTGCGCCATCGATCGCGCGGTGGTCGCAGGAGAGCGAGAGTTGAACGATGGTCGCAAAGGCGAGCGCATTGCCGATCTCGATCGGCTGCCGTGTGCCAGCGCCCACCGCCAGGATCGCGCCCTGCGGCGGGTTGATGATCGCGTCGAACTGGTCGATGCCGAACATGCCGAGGTTGCTGACCGAGAAACTGCCGCCCTGAAACTCGTCCGGCTGCAATCGTCCGGTTCGCGCCTTTTCCGCCAGTGCCTTGACCTCCCGCGAAATCGCCGCGACCGACAGCGTGTCGGCCCCCTTCACGATCGGCGTGATCAGCCCCTTGTCGGTCGCGACCGCCACCGCAATGTCGGCGCTGCCGAAGCGGTGAATCTCCTCGCCATGGACCTGCACATTGACGTCGGGGTGCCGCGCCAGCGCCAACGCGCAGGCGCGCACGATATAATCGTTGATGCTGGGCGCTTCACCGGTCGCCGCCTTGGCCTGCGCCCGTAATCCCAGGATCGCGTCGATCCTGACAGCAGAGCGCAGATAGAAATGCGGGATGGTCGATTTGCTGTGGCTCAGCGCTTTGGCAATCGCCTTGCGCATCGGCGACATTTTGACGATCTCCGCCGTGCCGGGAGCAGGGCGGGCAAAGGCGATCGGTGCGGAGGGCGCGGCTTTCTCTACCGCTACCGGCTTGACCAGCGCCAGCACGTCTGCCTTGCTGATCCGCCCCTTTGGCCCCGTGCCGGTCATACCGGTCAGGTCCACGCCATGCTGCACCGCCAGCCGTTTTGCCAGCGGACTGGCAAAGACATCGCCCAGCGTCTCGCCTACCGGCGTCAGGTCCACCGCTGCGCCACCACCGACAGCGACCGGCGGCAGGCTGGCCTGTTGCACATCCTGAAAGGTGATCCGCCCGTCCGGCCCGGACCCGATGATCACGCTGATATCGACGCCCTGCGCTTCCGCAAAGGCGCGCGCCGCCGGGCTGATCCGCGCATCGGCCGCAATGGCGACCTTGACCGGCGCAGGTGCGGCCGGGGCGGGGGGCGGCGGCGCGCCGCCAGCCTTGGACGCGACCTTGCTGTCGGCGAGCCTGAACCCGGCGACGAAGGCGTCGACGTCAGCCGCGCTGACCGCCTCGTCCGGCCCCGCCAGCACGGCGATCAGTTCGCCGACTGCGTAGGTGCCGCCGGTCTGAGCGATCAGGCGCGGGAACATGCCGTCGGCTTCGGCCTCGACGTCATTGGTGATCTTGTCGGTTTCGATGAGCGCGAGCAGGTCGCCCTTCTTGAACGGCACACCCTCGGCAACCATCCATTCGGCAACGACGCCCTCGGTCATCTCTATGCCCCATTTGGGCATCGCAAATGCGCGCAGATTGGCCATGATGTGCTTATCCCCGCCGGTAGGACATGAGCTTCACCGCGCTCGCCACGATCTTGTCGGGCGAAGGCAGATAGGCGGATTCAAGTTCGCGCGCGAACGGCACCGGGCTGTGCGGCGCGGTGACCATGTCGATCGGCGCTTTCAGCGATGCGAACGCCTTTTGCGCGACCAGCGCCGACAGGTCGGTCGCGAAGGAACAGCGCGGCGGCGCTTCATCGACGATCAGCAGCCGTCCGGTCCGCTCGACACTGTCGAGGATCGCTTCCTCGTCCAGCGGGCTGGTGGTGCGCAGGTCGAGTATGTCGCACCCGATGCCGTCCTGCGCCAGCTCTGCGGCGGCCTTTTCGGCAAAGCCCACCATCATGCCGGTAGCAAGGATGGTGACGTCATCACCCTGCGTCACCTGCCGGGCATGGCCGAAGGGTATCACGTAATCGCCGTCCGGCACCTCGCCCTTCACGCCATAGAGCGCCTTATGCTCCAGGAAGATCACCGGATCATCGTCGCGGATCGCCTGGGTCAGCAGTCCCTTGGCATCGCCGGGGGTGGAGGGCATCACGACCTTCAGCCCCGGCATGGCAGTGACGAACTGGTGGATCACCTGGCTATGCTGGGGCGCGGCGTTGAAGCCCGCGCCATAGGGCATACGGATGACCAGCGGGCAGGTCGTCTTGCCGCCGAACATGTAGCGGAACTTGGCGACCTGATTCCAGATCTGGTCCATGCACACGCCGATAAAGTCGGCGAACATGATCTCCGCTATCGCCCGCTTGCCGGTCAGCGCCGCGCCCGCCGCCGCGCCGATGATGGCGCTTTCGGAAATCGGCGTGTCGATCACCCGGTCCGCGCCATATTTGGCCCACAGCCCGCCCGATGTACCCCAGATACCACCGATCGCTTCCGGCCCGCCCGGCGCGCCATTGCCGCCGACAATATCCTCGCCCAGCATGATCAGGCTGTCGTCGCGCGCCATTTCTTCATCGATCGTGTCGCGAATGACGTCGCGGATCATCTTGATTGCCATATGTCGATCCTCTTGGCGTCAGTAGCTGATATAGACGTCTTGCAGGACGTCCTGCGGGGTCGGCCGGTCGGCCTGCTTGGCTTCTGCGACCGCCCGGTCGATCAGGTCGCTGACTTCTGCGTCCACCCTGTCCAGTTCGGCCCCTTCCAGCAGCTTGGCCTCCGTCACCTTGGTGCGGAATGTCTTGAGGCAATCGCGTTCCTCGCGGATGCGGTCCAGTTCGCCCGGCCCCCGATAGCGCTGCGGATCGCCCTCGAAGTGGCCGTAGAAACGCTCGCAATCCAGCTCGATCGAGGCCGGGCCATTGCCTGCCTTGCAATAGTCGATCAGCTCGCGCATCGCGTCATAGACGCTGAAAAAGTCGATGCCATTGGCCTTGATCGCCTTCATCCCGAACGCCGCCGACCGCGCCGTCATGCTTTCAGCGCCGACGGCATAGGCTTCGCCGGTATGTTCGGAATAATGGTTGTTCTCGAACACGAAGATGACCGGCAGTTTCAGCACCACCGCCATGTTCATCGCCTCGAACGTCGTACCCTGGTTGCAGGCGCCGTCGCCGGAAAAGGCGATGGAGACGGTGCCGTTGCTCTTGGCGGTGATCCCCGCGCCCACCGCGATCGGAGCGCCTGCGCCGACAATGCCGTTCGCGCCCAGCATTCCGACATTCATGTCGGCAATGTGCATCGACCCGCCCTTGCCCTTGCACAGGCCGTCGCGTGACCCGTAAATCTCCTTCATCATCGCCATGACGTCGCACCCTTTGGCGATGCAATGGCCATGGCCTCTGTGGGTGGAGATGATATAGTCGGTCGGACCCAGATGCTCGCACACGCCCACGGCGCAGGCTTCCTGCCCCGCGTAGAGATGGGTGAAACCGGCAATCTCGCCCAGCGCGATTTCGTCGTGCAGGCGCTCCTCGAACAGCCGGATCGTCTTCATTTGACGATAGGCCCGGATCAGTGCCTCGCGGCTCAATTGCATCTTGTCTCTCCCGATCGGTGGATTCTGCCGGTCACAGACCCAGCACCGTTTTGGCTATGATATTGCGCTGAACCTCATTGGTCCCGCCAAAGATGGTCCAGGCGCGTGAATTGAGATAGCGGGGCGCGGCGAGTTGCGCGTCCTTGCCATGCAGGGCGGGCGGCGCCTGGTTGCCATAGAGCGGCCTTTGCCCCTCCAGCGCAATCCCGGCATAGCCGTAAAGCTGCACCGCCAGCCCGTCGACCTGTTGCCGCAGGGTGGAGGCGACCAGTTTGGACAGCGATGTCTGCGGTCCGGGCGGCAGCCCCTTGGCCATCTCCGCCAGCACCCGCATCTCTGTCATTTCCAGCGCCTGCGCCTCCAGTTCGACCCGCGCCAGACGAGCCATATAATGGGGATTATCGCTCATGCAGCCGCCCTTGCCGTCCGGCTCCGCGCCCGCCGCCTTGCGCAACCGGGCGATGTCGGACAGCAATTTGGGCGCATGGCACGCGCCGCCGCGCTCATTTTCCAGCAGGAATTTGGCGATTGTCCAGCCTTGCCCTTCTTCGCCCACCAACTCGCTGGCCGGGGTGACGGCGTCGTCCAGAAACACCTCGTTGACCTCATGATCGCCCGCCAGTCCGATGATCGGCCGCACTTCTATCCCCGGCTGCGCCATGTCGATCAACAGGAAGCTGATCGCGCGCTGCGGCTTGGCGGCGGGGTCGGTCTTGGCCAGGCAGAAGATATGGGTCGCATGGTGGGCATGGGTCGTCCACAGCTTGCGCCCGTTGACGACATAATGATCGCCGCGCCGCTCCGCCCGCGTGCGCAGGCTGGCCAGGTCGGAGCCGGACCCTGGTTCGGAAAAGCCCTGACACCAGAAATCGGTCCCGTCGAGAATACGCGGCAATATCCGCGCCTTCTGCTCGTCGGTGCCAAAGCGGCAGATGACAGGTCCCAGCAGTTTCAGGCTCAGCACCGGCAGGCTGGGCGCGTCGGCCAGCGCACATTCCTTCTCGAAAATATAGCGCTGGATCGGCGTCCATCCGGTGCCGCCACAGGCGACCGGCCAGTTATAGGCCAGCCACCCCTTGGCGTGCAGGATCGCCTGCCACTCGCCGCCAATGTCGGGTTCCACGAACACGCCGGGCGTGCCGCGCATTCCCTCGCGCAGATGCTGGGGCAGATGTTCGTCCAGAAAGCGGCGAACCTCGGCGCGGAACGCCTGATCCTGCGGGGAAAATTCCAGGTCCATCTTATCGTTCCAATATGGTCACGCCGGAAATGCCCGGTGCGCCGTAAACATGGGAATAGGCCGTGCGCGGCTTGCCCGGCACCTGCCGCCGGCCACCAAGCCCGCGCAGTTGCAGCGCATTTTCATAGACCTGCCGCAGGCCTGACGCGCCGATCGGCTCGCCACAGGCGAGGCACCCGCCATCGGTGTTAACTGGCAGGCGGCCGTCAATATCGGTCCAGCCATTGGCCAGCCATTCTTCCTGATCGCCATCGCCGCAAAAGCCATTTTCAGCCATGTGCATGATTTCAGCGCCCGTCTCGGTGTCCTGCAACTGGGCCAGGTCAATGTCCTGCGGTCCGATCCCGGCCATTTCATAGGCCGCCTTGCTGGCCAGCAGGGTCGGTGCGCCGCCGCGTTCTATGTCCATGCAGGGCGCGAACACCTCGAACGATCCGGGCGGGCGGGTCCGCACGACGGCGGCCTTGATCCGCACCTGATCGCGCCCCAGTTCGCGCGCCTTTTTCGCGCTCGCCAGCACCAGCGCGACGCCACCTTCGGCAGGCGAACAGAACATATATTTGGTCAGCGGGTCGCTGATCATCTGGGCGTTCAGGATGGTGTCGATATCCACGGGCGATCGACGCCAGGCATGGTCGGCATGAACGGCATTGCGAAACGCCTTTTCCGCAACGCGACCGAGCGACGTTCGGCTGACGCCGTTCAGCGCCATATAGCGTTGCAGCTTCATTGCGAAAAATTGGGTCGTCACCATGAAGCCCGCTTTGCCATACCATTCGGGCAGGCTATATTCGGCGGGCAGGGCGTTGAACGCGCCGCGCGGATGCTTGTCGAAGCCGATGGCGATGCCGACATCATGCGCGCCCGACGCGATCGCCTGCCATGACCCGATCAGCGCCGACCCGCCGGTGGCGCAGCCATTTTTGACGTTGATGAAGGGCAGGCCGGTCAGCCCCAGTTCGTTGACGATCGTGTCGGCATTGCCCGCAGAGTCCGATCCGCCGAAACCGAATTGCATGTCGGGCCATTCCAGCCCCGCGTCGGCCATCGCCGCGCGCGCTGCGTTCGCGCCCTGCTGCAACCCGCTGACCCCGTCGGTGCGACCGAATGGATGGATGCCGATCCCTATGATATAGACGTCCTGCACCGTTCAGCCCTCCGTCACGGGGGTGAAGGCGTAGAGGCGGACTTCGTTGCCATCCGCATCGGTGGAGAAGGACATGGTCGTCAATTCCATCGCCATGCCGATCGTCAGCCGGTCGAAATCCACGCCGGTCAGCTGCGTCTCCACGATCGTTGCACCGGGCAATTCGACATAGCCGATGGCGAAGGGGGCAAAATCATCCGGTCCGGTATAGGGCGGCGACTTGGGGCGGAACCGCTGCACTGTCCAGGACCAGAGCGTTCCGCGGCGCGGCAGGTCAATCGCTTCCCAGCGCGCACTATCGTCAGGGCAGGGAAAGACGATCCGGCCCGTCTCACGATGGCGGCCGCCTATCAGGGTCGGTTCGGGCGTCTCCCGGAACAGTCCTTCGGCAATGGCAGATGCGCCCAACGTCCTAACCCTCTCATCCTTGTGTCGGGCCACTATGGGAAGGAGATGGGGCAAAGGCTTCTGTAAGAAAGCATAGGTTCGCCGCGGGCCTGTCGCTCCAGAAAAAAAGACCAGCCGGTCGCCCGGCTGGCCCATGCTGAGTCCCAAGGGGGAGGGAGCTTTATTTCGCGGCGACCTGCGCCTCGATCTGCGGATGGGGGACCATCACGGCAGCGACATTGCCCAGATAGCCCAGCTGGGTCGCCTTGAACACGGTCTGGCTGCGGTTGACGGCTTCCAGCTTGATCGCGGCGTTATGGATATGGAAGCGGACCGTGGCGCAACTGCGTTCCAGGATCAGCGCGATCTCGACGTCGGTCTTGCCGACTGCTGCCCAGCGCAGACATTCGACCTCGCGCTTGGACAGGCGGCAATTTTTGGGAATCCAGGGGCGCTGGCTCGATACGCGGGTATAGCCATGGACGAAGCGCCGGGCGTGATATTCCAGCTGGTCGCTGTAAAGGTCGAATTCCTTGCTCAGATCGTCGCGCTTGTCGTTGAAGGGTGAGAAGCTGATCGCCGCGATCTGGCCGAAGGACATATGAACCGGCACGCAGATGACCGCGTTCGCATTCACTTCACCCTGGAAAAGGCTGAGGTCAATCTGGTCGAGCAGGGGATTGGGCGCGCGCGTGTGGATGCCATGGGCGTTGGCCCAGAAGGGTTCATTTTCATAGCGACAGGCGAAGGTCAGCGGTGAACTGAGCGCCAGCAGCGGCTTTTGCCACCATTGTTCCTTGGTTGCGGGCCAGCCGAACACGCAGCTGGCCAGCACGTCGCCATCAGCGTCGGTCATGGGGGATCGGGAGGCTATGTTGGCGCAGGCGGCGACGCGGAAATTGCCCAGGTCGCGGGCAATGTCGCGTAGCGCCTCGGCAGCGGGCCGAATGTCGGCAGCCGTCTGAATCGCGGTTGGAACCTGCCTGCCCATACGAAAATCGGTCGCTGTCTTTGCAGCGTCCCCATTGTCGGACCGGGCGGCGACGAGCATGTCACCTGATCTCTCCATAGCGACGATGCTATGCCTGACGCACGGTTGCGACAAGCGGCAAAACCTATGACTAGCGATAGGTTTTTCCCTACACGCACCAGGATCGAGAACCTAGCGGAAAGCCCAGTCAACGCCGCGCCCGCCTGCCGTGCATAAAAGCGTCATGGAACAGCAACAGCGGGGCAGCGCAGGACGCGCGCCAACCATGACAGACCGGGGGATGGTGGCTTGAATTTCGATCTCAGCGAAGAGCAGGCCATGCTTCGCGATCTGGTCGACCGGTTCGGCGCAGACCGTTACGATCCCGCCCGCCGCCTTGCCTATCTGCGCGAACCGCGCGGCTTTGCCGACGCCAACTGGGCGATGCTAGCGGAAACCGGCCTGCTGGCCTTTACGCTGCCGGAGGAAGCGGGCGGCTTTGGTGGGTCGGCGGTTGATATCATTACGGTCATGGAGGCGCTGGGCCGCTGTGTCGTTGTAGAGCCGGTGCTGCCTGCGATCATATTGGGGGCCGGGCTGGTTGCGGCGGCGGGGACGGACAGCCAGAAAGCGAACTTGCTGCCTGCTATCGCGGCGGGCGAGGCGATCGTCGCCGCTGCCCTGTTCGAGCGGCAGGCGCGCTTTGACCTGGATGGCATCAAAACCCGTGTCCACGACGGCCGGATCAGCGGCGCCAAGCAGATGGTGCTCTGCGGCAGCTATGCCGATCATCTGCTGGTGGCGGCGCGGACAGGAGAGGGAGCGCTGACGCTTCATCTGGTTAAGGCCAATGCGCCCGGCATCACCATCACCCCCTATCGGCTGGTCGATGGGTCGATCGCCGCCGATATGCAATTTGTCGACACGCCGGCCCAGCCAATGGCGGGCGGGGAGGCGGCATTGGCGCAGACTCTGGATCAGGCGCGGCTTGCCATTTGCGGTGAATTGCTGGGGCTGATGGACATGATGTTTGCCGCCACGCTCGACTATATCAAGACTCGCCAGCAATTTGGCCAGCCGATCGGCAGCTTTCAGGCGATCCAGCACCGCATGGCCGATTGCTATGCCCGCGTCGAACTTAGTCGATCGCATCTCTACCGCGCCGCCGCCGCCGATGGCGCGACCTGTGCCGCTGCGGTCATGGGCGCGAAGGCCTATATCGCCCAGAGCGCGATGCAGGTGGGCGAGGAAGCGGTGCAGCTGCATGGCGGCATCGGCACCACTGAAGAACTGATGGTGGGGCAGGCATTCAAGCGGGTGATGATGCTGGCGACGCTGCTGGGCGACACTGACCATGACATATGTGAATACATAGCCATGACCAGTAGCGCGGCGGATCGGCCATGACGGAAACCTATCATCGGGTGGTAGAGGCCAGCGCCGTCGAAGAGCGGGCGATGCTGCCCTTTCTCGTGAATGGCTGGCCCGTGCTGATCTGCAAGGACGAGGGGAAGGTCCACGCCCTGATCAACCGTTGCAGCCATGCCGCGGCGGAACTGGCACCGGACGGCCGGGTGCGCCGCGGCGCGGTGATGTGTCCGCTACACGGCGCGCGCTTCAAGCTCGATACTGGCGCATGTCTGGGTGGGGCGGATTACAAGCCGCTCAAACTCTACCCCTGGCGCGAGAGCGCGGATGGATGGATTGAGGTGGCGGTACCGGATGCAGCGCCTGGTGCGGAGAATATGCCGGTTAAGCAATTGATATAAAAAGATAAGTTAGTTTCAAGGTCACTTATCCTTGCACCACTCGATCCCCCGCCTCAGCAGATCGTAAAAGACCGGCAGGTCCCAGGCGCAGCGATCGACCGTGGGCCACCAGTCCAGGAACGGTTGCATGTCATAATGGCCGCGACAATGGCCGAGCGTGTTGTACAGCACCGCGCCCTTGCCCTGCGCCTTGATGTACATCACCGGATGCCGGTCCTGCGCCCAGTCATGTTCGTCAAAGCCGGTCGCCTCGCCCGCAAATTCGGTGTCGAGCAGGACGTGCAGGTCGCCATGCCGCTCCATCAGATACAGCTCGTCGGTAGTCTCGAAAGGTGCGATGCCGCGCGTCAGAATATGATCTGCATCGGCCACATCGACCCGGTATGGCGCGATTGGCGGGTGAGCGATGAACTGACTGCCCAGCGTCTCCATCATCAGCGGCGCCCAGCGCGGACTGCCATAGAGGCCATTGTCGAACAGCCGCAGCACCGAATTGGTGCCATGCAGCGCATACCAGCGCCCGCCGTCCTCTACCCACTGGCGCAGCGCTTCCTGCGCGGGCAGCGGCGGCACGACGTCACAAGTGTAGGTGATCAGCATATCGGCGGCGAGGATGGCGTCGAGATGGCCATAATCCTCGAACACGCGGGTCCGCACGCGCGGATCGTCGGCCAGCAGTTTGAGCAACTCCAGCCGGGCAAAGTCCATGTCGTGATAGAGACCACCGACGATCAGCACACAATTGATGCGCGCAGGCTGCGTCTCGCTCATCATTGCCGCCTCGCTCAATATTGCACGCCCTTGGTGATGCCGCCGTCAATCAGCACATTGGCCCCGGTCATGTAACGGCAGGCGGGCGAGGCGATGAAGGCGATCGCCTTGGCTAGTTCCTCGCCCGTGCCCATCCGACCGAACGGGATTTGCTTGAGGATGCCATCGTGGAAATCGGCCATATGTTCCTTGATATAGGCCCAGGGACCGTCATCGGTATAGACCGGGCCAGGGGACACGCAATTGACCCGCAATCCTTGCGGCGCATGTTTCTGCGCCAGCGCGGCGCTGTAATTGATCACTGCGGCCTTCATCGCATTATAGGGCTGCGGTCCCATAAATTCCTCCAGCGCGCCGGTAGAGGAAATCGTGACGATCGACCCGGCATCGGACTGTTCCAGCGCGGGCAGGGCAGCGTGGATGCCGCGCACCAGCGGCAAAATGTCGCCGTTCAGTACCGTGATCCAGGCTTCGGGCGTATCCACCCCCGGATTGACCGAGACGAATGAAATGAAGATGTCGCAGCCGCCCAGTTGCTCCGCGGCGCTGGCGACCCAGCCGGGAAAGGCCTCTGCATCGGTCACATCCACCGACGCGCCGATACCGCGCACACCGAGCGCCCGCACTTCGGCGACGACCGTATCGACCTTGTCCTGCGTCCGCCCGCACAGCGCCACGTCGCAGCCCTCGGCGGCCAAGACCTTCGCTACCGCCCGGCCGATGCTGGCATTGGCACCTGCCAATATGGCTTTGCGCCCTTTCAGACCAATGTCCATGACGGCATCCTTTTCCTGAATTTTCTTCAATCGTCCGTCTGTTTACCGGCATATGTGACGGGCTGCACTGGCAAAAGCGTCAGGGTAAGCTGGCCTGCTTAGCGATTGTGACAGGGCGGCGGTGCGCCTTTTTGCGCTATGCAGGCGGTCCTAAGCGGAGGGGCCATGTCGAGTAGCGTCATCACTATAGCGGATCATGTCCGGGCGCACGCCGCCGCGACGCCCGATGCCGTCGCCCTGATTTTCGAGGGGCGCGAAACCAGCTATGCTGCGCTCGACAGGCAAGCCTGCCGGGTCGCCAACGCCCTGATCGCGGCGGGCCATGCGCCGGGTGACCGGGTCGTCTATCTCGGCAAGAATCGCGATGACTATTTCGGCTTCTGGCTGGGCGCGGCGAAGGCGGGCCTGGTCACTGTGCCGGTCAACTGGCGACTCGCCGCGCCGGAGGTGGCCTATATATTGTCTGACGCGCGCCCCTGCCTAATTTTGGTCGAACCTGAATTTCTCGACCGGGTTGCGGAGCAGGGGGCGACGGTCCTGCTGACCGATCCGTGCGGCGATCACCTGCTCTTTGCCGATTGGCGCGATGCGCAGTCCGACGCCGATCCGTGCCGTGACGGCGGCTATGACGATGCGGTGCTGATGCTCTACACGTCCGGCACCACCGGCAAGCCCAAGGGGGCGATGCTGTCCAACCGCAGCCTGCTCGGACTGCGCGCGTCGGAGCCGGACCTGCCCGACTGGTATCGCTGGACCGCGCAGGACGTGTCGTTGATCGCCATGCCCATCTTCCACATCAGCGGATCGGGCTGGGGTCTGTGGACGCTCCAGCATGGCGCAAAGGGCGTGGTGGTGCGTGAGTTCGATCCCGCGCGCGTACTGGACCTGCTCGTCACCTTCCGCATCAGCAAGATCATGCTGGTCCCCACAGCGCTGCGCATATTGTGCGATCATCCTGCCGCCACCGACACCGATTTCAGCTTCCTGCGGACCATCTGCTATGGCGGGTCGGCGATCCCGCTCGACCTGCTGCGGCAGGCGATCGCGGTGATCGGCTGCGGCTTTGCGCAAATGTACGGGATGACCGAGACGGCCGGGACGATCATCGGTCTGCCACCGCAGGACCATGATCCGGCAGGGAGCGAACGAATGCGCGGCATCGGGCTGCCGCTGCCCGGCGTGAAGGTGCGGATCGCGGACGAGGGCGGCGATACGCTGCCGCCCGGCGCGATCGGCGAGATATTGGTAGCGTCGCAGGCCAACATGATCGGCTATTTCGACCGGCCCGACGCGACCGCTGAAGCGATTGACGCGGACGGTTGGCTGCACACCGGGGACGCGGGCTGGATGGACGCGGACGGCTATCTCTATCTGGCCGACCGGATCAAGGACATGATCATCACCGGGGGGGAGAATGTCTATCCGGCGGAAGTGGAAAATGCGCTCTACAGCCACCCTGCCGTGGCGGACGTCGCGGTGATCGGCGTGCCCGACGCCAAATGGGGGGAGGCGGTCAAGGCGATCGTCGTGCCTGTTGCGGGCGAGACGCCCAATCCCGCGACGCTCATCGCCTGGGCGCGCGAACGCATTGCTGCCTATAAGGCGCCCAAGACAGTGGAATTTCGCACCGACCTGCCCCGTAACCCGTCGGGCAAGATTTTGCGCCGCCTGCTGCGCGACGAGTATCGGTAAGACCTGCGATTTCCGGCAGGTTCCGGGCGTCAGCTCCCCGCCTATCCTCCCACAAAACAGAATGAGGAGAGAGGTTTTGACCGCTAATTTTTCCGGTCCTCTGGAGGATCGGCTGGCCATTCGCGAACTGCTCGAAACCTATGCCGATGCCGTCAATCGCGTCGATCGCGATTTATGGGCCTCGCTCTGGGTGGAGGACAGCCATTGGGATCTGTCGCACTATCCCGAACTCGGTATCGTGTCGGGCAAGGCCGAGATTGTCGATCTTTGGGCGAGCGCGATGCCCCATTATCCCCAGCTCAGCTTCCTGCTCAATCCCGGCATGATCCGGGTGGATGGCGACCGGGCGGTGGCGCGCGCCTATTTTTCCGAAGTCTATGCTGAACCCGGCACCGGCAAGGATAAGCGCGCGCGGGCCTGTTATAATGACAAGTTGGTGAAGCAGGACGGGAAATGGTTTTTCCAGAGCCGGTCCTTCACCATCATCCACCAGAGCTGACGATATTTCCGCCAGTTCGCTCTCCAGGAGCTGCGGAAATTGACCCGGTCGCCCCGCGCGATCGGGTTCTTTTTGGCCTTCGAAACCTGGCGAAACAGCAATTCTCCCCCTGCGGGGCGGTACTATTGTCTATGAAACTGCCCTCTCCTCCAACGTCATCCTGAACTTGTTTCAGGATCCATTTCTCGCCACGGGCAACGGCTTTTGGGGCACGATGGATGCTGAAACAAGTTCAGCATGACGATGTAAAAACGACGTAAGTTTCACATGCGATCGCCCCCGCCGTTGGTGGGGAGGATGAAGGCGGACAATCAATGCGCGGTCATTCCGCCGTCTATCACCAGTTCCGATCCTGTGACGAAACTGGCGGCAGGTGCGGCGAGATAGACGATGCCGTCGACAATCTCCTGCGCGGTGCCCATCCGTCCCAGCGCATGGCCTGCCGATACCGTCGCACGCGCGGTGGCTTCGTCGGGGAAGGCGCCGGTTTCGACATAGCGGGCGTAGATGGTGTCCATCATATGGGTGTCGATGCCGCCGGGATGCACGCTGTTGACGCGGATGGGCTGGCCGAGCGCTGCATATTCCAGCGCCGCGCATTTGCTGAACAGCCGCACCGCGCCCTTGGAGGCGCAATAGGCCGACATGAAAGGCGCGCCCGCCAGCCCGCCGACCGAGGACAGGTTGATGATCGACGATCCGCCCCGCCGATCGGCACCACTGCGGCCGAGCAGGTCGGCCATGGCGCGAGTGCCCAGAAATATCCCCTCGACATTGATGCTCATACATTTGCGGAATGTCGCCAAGCTGGTTTCGGCAATCGTATCGGTCACCGAAATCCCGGCATTATTCACCAATATGTCGAGCCGCCCATAGCTTGCCGCGATATGCTCTGCCAGCGCGGCCCAGCCCGCTTCGTCGGTCACGTCGAGCGGTCGATAGTCCGCTGCGCCCGCTACCGACGCGCTGGCCGCCATGTCGGTCGCGATCACGGTTGCCCCGGCCTCGGCCAGCGCCCGGACGGTCGCGCCGCCGATCCCGCCACCGGCCCCGGTTACCAGCGCCACCGCACCGCTCAGATCAAAACTGCTCATCGCGCCGTCCACCCTCCGTCCACCACGACCTCGCTGCCGGTCATATAGCTGGCGTCGTCGCTCGCCAGAAACGCAACCACCTTGCCGATCTCAATGGGTCGGGCCAGCCGCTTGATCGGTGTCGTCTGTGCCATCTGGTCGATCAGGTCGTCCGCCGTTAACGTCCCGTCACGCGCGGCCCATCGCTCCATCCCCTGTCGCAGCAGCGGCGTATCAACAAAGCCGGGATGCACGCTGTTGACGCGGATCGGGACGCCCGCATCGGCAAATTCCAGCGCATTGGACTTGCTGAACAGCCGCACCGCGCCCTTGGACGCATTATAGGCCGACACGTCCCCCATGCCGACCAGCCCCATGATCGAGCTGATATTGATGATGCTAGAGCCATAGGGGGTCGTCGCCCCGCTTTGCGCCAGCAGCGGCTGGAACGTCTTGGTGCCCAGGAACACCGTGTCCATGTTCAGCGTCATCAGCCGCCGCCAGGTCGCCAGTTCCAGATCCTGCACCTTGCCGGTCAGGTCCGCGCCTACATTATTGATCAATATGTCGAGCCGCCCGTGCGCCGCCACCACCCGTTCGCGCGCGGCCTGCCATGCCTCCTCCAGCGTGGCGTCCAGCCGGATATAGGAGCAGCCCGGCATCGCAGCGATCGCGCTGGCGACCGCCTCGCTGTCCTCCGCATCCAGATCGGTGATGATCGTCGCTGCGCCATCGGTGGCCAGACATTCCGCGATCGCCCGCCCGATGCCCCGCAGCGCGCCAGATACCAGGGCTACTCGTCCGTCCAGCCGTCCCGCCATGAGCATTCCTTTCCCGTCAGACCCGCACAGGGCCATCCTGTTCTTGTTGATCGACTTGTCGGCTTACTGGCCCTTCGCTTCACCTGCCGCTTTTTACAGGTTCGCCGACATTCCCAAGCGCGCATCTAGGCTGGAACAGGAGAGTGATTGCCATGGACTCGCACCGCTATGCCGCCATCCGCGCGATGGTCGAAAATCTCTATGCCCTGACGGCTGCGGGCCGCTGGGACGAGGCGGAGGCGATGATGACCGACGATTTCCGCATCCTGGAGGCTGACAGCCTGCCCTATGCCGGGGAATATCTGGGCAAGGGCGCACTGCGCGACCTTTATACCAAGGTGTTTGCCTTCTGGGAGGATGCGTCGCTCGAAACCAGCGATATCACCGTGTCGGAGGATCATGCGATCGTGATGCTGACGGTTCATGCCACCTCCCGCCACAATGGCCAGCGGCTGGCCATGCCGCTGTGCGAGGTATTTCATCTGCGCGACGACAAGTTCAGTGGCATCACCCCCTATTATTTCGATACAGCATCGATCGCGCGGGCGACCGGCACGCTGATGGCGGATTGAGGACAGGATATGGCTGATCTTTCGGGCAAGGTGGCGATCGTCACCGGCGGCACATCGGGCATAGGCCGCGCGACCGTTCAGCGGCTGGTGCGGGATGGGGCGCAGGTCGTGTTCACCGGATCAAATGAAGATGCGGCACAGACCCTGTGTGTTCAGACCGGCGCGCGCTTTGTCAAGGCGCGGGTGCAGGATGAGGGCGACTGGGACAAGGTCGCCGCCTTCATCAGCGACGAATTTGGCCGCCTCGACATCGCCTTTGCCAATGCGGGGACCGAAAGCGGCGACGGCAGCGTGGAATCGATCAGCATGGATGGCTGGACCGGGATCATCGCCGTCAACCAGACCGGGGTGATGCTGACCGCCCGGACGGCGCTGCATCTGATGCGCGCCAATCCGGGCGGGCCGTGCGGGTCGATCATCATCAATTCGTCCATGTCGGCGCATAAGGTGATGGGCAATTATATGGCCTATTCTGTGACCAAGGCCGCCGTGCTGGCCATGGCCAAGTCGATCGCCATCCATTGCGCCACCGAAAAACTGCCGATCCGCTGCAACGCCATCCTGCCCGGCGTGGTGGAGACGGAGATGATCAGTGCCATCATCGCCAAGTCCGCGTCGCCCGAAGGCGCGCGCGCGGCCTACAACAGCATGTCGCCGATGGGCCGTATGGGCACCGTCGAGGATATTGCCGCCCTGGTCGCCTTCCTTGCTTCCGACGAGGCCGGTTTCATCTCCGGCGCGGAATATGCCATTGACGGGGCATCGACGGCCGGGATGACCGGGGTGTGATCTAGCCTGCTGTGCAGGCGAAGATTGCCCGACCGAAAAACCGACATCCGATGGTTCTGGCCAGCCGGCTTGCTCGCTGTGCGCCGCGACGGAAGCTGGTAATCAGCTTGCGATAAGTTGCAAGGTTTGACAGAGTGGTTAGGTTGATTCGAAGATAAGCATACCGCGACAATTTGCGGTCAGGTTTTCACGAAAAATGTTGAGAATAAGCGGGTCGCGTCGCTCACGTTCTGGTTACCCCGGCATCAATTAGCCGGTGTGACAGGAACGGTCGTCCGCGTTGCCGGTTCCGCTGTTCGACGGTCCAACCGGTTCAACGGAGGGTGTGTTTCACCCTCTTGTCCCAAAGCAGGACAACAGACGATTATTTCAGTCTGGATGCCGTTTGGGGGGGGCTATGGAGCAGGACGTAAAGGCATTTCGCAAGTTGGGCGACTTGCTGGCCCTCGGACGGCGCTCCTTGGATCGGTTGCCAGGGGACTGGCGTCTGCGTCGCCGGGCCGCGCTGCGCAATTCCTCCAGTCTGGCAAACCGGCTCCATTTCGAAGCGGTAGAGCCGCGCCTGCTGCTGGCGGCGGATGTGCCGCCGATCACCGGCACCATCGAAGTGCCGGGTGAAACTGATCGCTTCGCATTCACCCTGACCGAACCCAAAAAGGTGGTGTTCGATTCCCTCACCGCCACCAACAATATGTTCTGGGCGCTGGCCGACCAAAAGGGCAGCATTGTTTCGAACCGCAATCTGGCCCAGTCGGATTCCTACGATTTTTCGGGCGGCAACATCCTGGATCTGCAAGCGGGTGAATATACGCTCAGCATTGATGGCCGGGCCGACGCGACCGGCAATTATGCATTCCGCCTGCTTGATATAGCCAATGCCGATGTCTTTACGCCTGGTGATGTCGTTAACGGTCTGCACAAGGCGAACGAAACCGCGCTCTACAAGTTCGACGCACTGGCCGGGGACAGTTTCTTCTTCGATGCGCATAGCTATCCAGCTGAATCGACAGCCTGGCGGCTGATCGGCCCGGACGGTGAATATGTCACCGGGCCAAACGGGTTCGACGATTCCGGTGCCTATCTGCTAAGCCGCAGCGGTACGTACATGATGGAGATTGAAGGCCGGGTGTATAATTCGGCCACGGCCGACATCAGCTATTCCTTCACGTTCGGCAAGATTACGCAGACCAGCGCTGCCCTGACGATCAACGAGCGGGTGCAAGGTCGCCTCGCGACCGCAGGCAGCAGCACGGTGTTCGATTTCGACCTCGCCAGTGACAGCAAGCTGTTGTTCGACAATCTCATCCGCCGCGACAGCCTCAAATGGTCGCTAAGCGGACCGCGCGGTCAGGTGATCAACAACCGGAATTTCAACAGTTCGGATTCCTTCAACGGCGATCCGCTGCTCAATCTTGTCGCGGGACAATATAAGCTGACGGTGTTCGCCGATGGCGATGCAACGGGCGACTTCGCCTTCCGCCTGCTCGATTTTTCGACGACGGCCACCGCGATCAGCGCAGGGGACAGTTTTGGCGCGACGATCGAGGATGGTGGCGCGCTGGCCAATATTGCGCACCCTGCAGGCGCGCCGCTCGACTATTCCGCGCAGGGCGGGACGATCAACCGCAGTTGGGATGTCGCCACGCTCGGCGAGCTTGAAGTCGCGAACGATGCGGCACTCAATCCGGCTGCGATCACGGTCGAGGCATGGGTCAACGCACGCAGCGGCGGCGGCTTCTATCAGGGCATCGTCAGCAAGATAAACGATACCGGATGGAGCAACGGCTACGGGCTAGTGCGTGTGGGGGGCAATGTCCGCTTCTTCGTCAACAATTGGAGCGATGGCTTTGTCGAGGCACCGCTCGCAACGGATCAATGGAAGCATGTTGCCGGTGCCTATGACGGTACGACCTTGCGGCTTTATGTCGATGGCGCACTGGTTGCTGAAAAGGCCTATGACGCCGCGATCAACCACAGCGGCAATGCGCTCAATATCGGTGCGGCACCGACCGGCAATTATCAATTTGACGGGCAGGTGGACGATGTCCGCCTATGGGGCATGGCGCGCAGCGCGGCCGACATCGCCAGCGGATATCAGCGCCCGCTGACGGGCAGCGAGAGCGGGCTGGCGGGCTATTGGCGCTTTGATGAGGCGACCGGTCAGACCGCCGCTGGTCTCGCGCCGGGCGCGCTGGCCGCCAGCGGCGTTCTGCGGCGCGGGACCGAGACAAAGCTGTTCCGGTTCGACGGGGTGAAGGATGATCATTATTTCTTCAACCTGCTCAGTGCCAGCAACAGCCAGTATATACGGGTCTATCGCCCCGATGGCACGCTGCTGCTCAACGGTTCTGGACTGGGCGATATCGATCTTGGGGAACTGCCCGAAACGGGCGAATATCTGATTGCCATCGAAGGCTATCTCTACAATCAGGGCAGCGCGGCATTTACCGCAGAACTGCTCAAGGTTTCGGACGATGCGGCCATACTGATGCTGAACGCGCTGACCAGCGGGCGGATCGATGCCGGAGAAGCCGATCGCTTCACATTCACGCTGAGCGAAGCGACCAAGCTGGCCTTTGACTCGCTGACGGCAAATTCCGCGCTGAGTTGGTCGCTGACGGGGCCGTTTGGCGCAGAAATCACCAATCGCAATTTTTACTATTCCGATTCAGCCGAGATCGACACCAGTAGCAGTCAATTGCTCAACCTTGCGCAGGGCGAATATACGCTGACGGTCGACGGTGCCGGGGATATTGCTGCCGATTATCAGTTCCGCCTGCTCAGCCTTGCAAGCGCAACTGCGCTGACCCTGGACGCAGAAACCACCGGCAGGCTGGAGCCGGGCAACGAGACTGATATGTTCGCGTTCACGGGGCAAGAAGGCGATGCGATCTCGGTCGAGCGGATTTCGAGTACGAATGTCAATGCGTTCTGGCGGCTCTATGATCCGCTGGGCCGTCTCGTCACATCCGCGCGCCAGTTCAATGACTCGGTGCCGCTTACGCTCGACTATGACGGAACCTATGTTCTGCTGCTCGAAGGGCGGGTCTGGGAAGGAGAACCGGTCGACTATGCGCTCAAGGTCAGCCGCACCGGCAACACGGCGCCGCCTGACAGGGGCACAGGCACCGCGTTCACCCTGGGCGCTGCGGTTAGCGAAACGCTGAGCGCCGCAGACGAAATCGATCTCCACAGCTTTACGATAACGGCACCCACCAGGGTCTATTTCGACAGTCTGATGCCCGACACGGGCAAGACTTGGGCGCTGTTCGGCCCATCCGGGCGTATCACGCCGGATCGCGCCTTCTATTACACTGACAGTTTCGAGAATTACGCAAATACGTTTATCGACCTGACCCAGCCGGGCGACTATCAGATCCGCGTACAGGGCAGCACTGGCGCCTACAGCTTCCGCCTGCTTGATTTCGAAAGTGCGACGCCCGTCGCGGCGGATGGCAGCGTCACGTCCTCCACACTCACGCCCGTGCGCGAGTCTGACATTTTCAGTTTTACCGCGAGCGCTGGCGAGAAGATCGTCCTCGACGTGCGCGATTATCCCAATAGCGCGAGCTGGCGCATCTTTTCGAGTAACGGGCGTCAATTGTTCGGTCCCGCCGGGTTTGATTTTCACGAACTCACCATGCCCGCTTCGGACACTTATTATTTTGTCGTGGAGGGGCGTGTCTGGGATAGCGGCGCGTCCGATAATTACGCCTTCATCCTCAATCGCCCGGCCGATCCCGCGCCGATCGATCTGACGCTCAATGACATCGTTGAAGGCACCATCGCCAAGACCGGCGATGTCCAGCGCTATCGCTTCACGGTCGATACGCAGAAGCTCGTGATTTTCGACAATTACAGCGCAGAGGTCTATCTTGAATGGGCGTTGACCGGCTCGCAGACCTCGGTTGGCAACCGCTTCTATTATTCGGACAGCTACGAACAGCAGAACCGCACCCCGATGCTGCTGGAGGCGGGCGATTATGAATTGGTGGTCCGGGGATCACAGCAGGTGGAAACCGGCGGGCGTACGCTGGGCGACTATAAATTCCGCCTGCTCGATGCCGCCGCCGGGACATTGCTCGCGGTCGATGGTTCCAGCACGTCCGGCACGCTCGATCCGGGTCGGGAGACCGATGTCTATCGCTTCACGGCGACCGCTGGCGAGAAGATATTTTTCGACGGTATTCAGGGGGCTGGCAATGGATCGGTCAAAATCCTCGATGCCTTCGGTCAGGTCGTTTACGGCCCTACCGACTTCCGCGATTCCGCCATCACCATGCCGCGCGCCGGCACCTATACGCTGCTGGTAGAAGGGCGTCCCTGGGACAATACAGCCACAATAAATTATCAGTTCGCGCTGTCGCGGATCGAGGCGGACCCGGCCCCCATTGCGCTCAATTTTGGTGAGCGGACCACGGCGACGATTGCCAAACCGACCCAGAAGCAGCGTTATACGTTCACGCTCACCGCGCCAAAATCCTTCTATTTCGACAGTTTTACGCCAGACACAGAGATGTTCTGGACCATCTCAAGCGCCGGGCTGAACCTTGTCAGCAGCAATTTCTACAGCACCGACTCCTATGAAAACAGTGCTGACCGTATCTTCACGCTTCCCGCTGGCGAGTATAGCCTCGACATCTCCGGCAACGCCGGGAAGACAGGCAGTGCCGAGTTTCTCCTGATCGACACGGCATCCGCGACCGCGCTTAGCTTTGGTCAGCCGGTTCGCTCCGACCTTACGCCGTTGCGCGAAACCGATGTTTACAGTTTCGAGGGGACGGCGGGCGAGACGATATTCTACCAGAATCTGCAAAGCCAGCCGAACGCCTCGTTGCGGATTATCGATCCCGATGGCCTTCAGTTCGTCGGCCCGACGAACATGGACAATCGCGAGATCGTTCTGCCCAAGACAGGGCGCTATCTCATCCTTCTGGAAGGACGGGTGTGGGATGCCAGCGCTAGTCAGAGCTATGGCTTTACCCTGCAAAAGCCGACCAATCCCACCCAGACCATCGTCATCGACGGCACGACCAATGCGGCGCTGACGCGACCGGGCAAGATCGGCAACGCCCTTTCATTTTCCGCCCACGAGCAGATCCAGATCGTCGATTCCGCGCTCGACCTGCGGCAGGATGTGACAGTCGAATTCTGGATCAATCCCGATCGGCAGGCCGACACATGGTCGCCGATCGTTTACAAGGCCGATGATGCGGGGCAGCGCGGCTATTCCGTGTGGTTCAACGCCAATGGCCTGATCCATTTTTCGAGTATGCGCGGTACGTCGAACGACACGCTGGAGACAGCGAGCGGCGCGGTTCCCTATGGCGAGTGGAGTCATGTCGCCGCGGTGCTGGAGCGCAGCTCCGGCACGATGAAAATCTACATCAACGGTGTGCTGGCAGCCTCCCGATCGGTCAGCACGGCGCCGTCAAACGGTTCGCCTACCACGCCTTTGATGATCAGCGGCACCAGCGAATATAATGAGGCCTATCGCAAGTTCGAGGGCGGGCTGGACGAGGTGCGCGTCTGGAGCAGCGGTCGCACGGAGGCCCAGATCGCCGCGAACATGAATGCGGGCGCGCCGACCGACACCACTGGCCTGGCGTTGCGACTGGGTCTGGACGCGGTGACATCGGGTGCCGTGACAAGCAGCGTCACCGGCGCAACCATCCCGGTTTTGCGCGACCTTGAAAACGTCAAGGGCGTGGTCGAAGGACGCCTCAACACGCCGGGCGACAAGCGGACCTATACCTTCACCGTCGCGGAACGCACGATGATGGTGTTCGACAGTCTGCATGACAATGATCAGATGGTCGTTTCCGTCACCGGGCCGGGCGGTTTTTCGATATCGAACAATCTGCGCAATGGTGACAGTTACGAACTGGGCGGGAGCAACCCGGTTTTCACGGTCGAGCCGGGCACCTACACAATATTGGTCGATGGCACGGGTGCTGCCACCGGAGCCTTCGCCTTCCGCCTGCTCAACTTGTCGGCCGCGCCGCTGGTGCCGTTCGATACCGCGATTTCGCAGACGGCAAGCGGTTCCTCGGAAAGCTACGCCTATCGGCTGAACGTCGATCCGGGCGACAATCTGCTGTTCGACGTTCAGCAGGTGACCAATTCGAGCAACAGGGTATCGTACCGGCTTATCGATCCTTATGGCCGCCAGATTTTCGGTCCGGGCGACTTTGCGTCACGGGAAAGTGGGGCACTGGCGATCGGCGGAATTTACACGCTGATCGTCGAACCGCGCGTCTGGCGTGAATGGCCGGTAGATTTCCGCTTCGCTGCCTACAAGGTTGCGTCCACCCCGCCGGTGGCGATCACGCTCGATGGCCCCAATCCCCAGGCACCTCAGATTCAGCCCGGCAAGAGCGGCAATGCGCTCACCCTGCGCGGGGTCGATTATGTCGAAGTGCCAAGCAGTGCGGAGGTATCGCCAAGCCGCAATCTGACGGTCGAAGGATGGTTCAAGCTCGATCGGTTCACCAACAGCTGGACGTCGCTGGTCGCCAAATCGACCCATAGCACATCGCCCTACCGGATTGCGGTGAACGCCAACGGGTCCGTCTGGGCGGCGGTGCGCGATGCGTCCGGGGTACAGTCGATCCAGACCGGCGGCGGACTGATCGCCGCGGGTGAATGGGCGCATATCGCGCTGGTGGCCGACCGTGACGGCGGGGCGATGAAAATCCTCGTGAACGGGGTGGAGCAGGCATCGGGAACGATCAGGATCGGCAATAATGCCGATGCGGGCGAGCCGTTGCTGATCGGCCAGTATGAGGAGGTCGAGACCAGTTACGGCCAGTGGGAAGGCGCAGTCGACAGCTTCCGCATCTGGGACATTGCGCGCAGCGAGGCTGATGTTGCTGCCGGGATGGCCAGTCCGCCGACGACGGGGACCAGCGGTCTCCTCTATGCGCTCGATTTTGAGAGTACAGCATTGAGCGGTGGCGCCCTGCTGCGCACTACCAACCCAAATGGTGTTTCGGGTCGCATCGCGCAGCCGGGCGAAAGCGATATCTACAGTTTCAGCCTGACGGCCGAAACGCTGGTCATGCTCGACAGCCTGACAAATTCGGGCGACATCAACTGGACGCTGACCGGCCCGCAAGGGGAGGTTGTGAGTGCCCGGCGCTTTAGCGACACGGATTCCGCCGATTTCACGGCGTCGCCGGTCCTGCGACTGGGTGCGGGGGATTATGAGCTGAAGATCGACGCGGTCGGCAGCGTGACTGGCAATTATAACTTCCGCCTGCGTGACCTGTCCCTCGGCACGCCACTGACGCTGGGTTCGCCGGTTTCGGGAACGCTGACACCCACGAGCGAGACGGACATTTATCGCTTCGCTGCCAATGCGGGGGAGACGTTCTTCTTCGACGGCGGCACCGTTCATAACGACATGCGGTGGCGGCTGATCGATCCGTTCGGCAATGAAGTATTCGGCCCCAATACGGTCGGCAACATTGACGGGCTGGAACTTCCCATAAGCGGCGTCTATTCGCTGCTGATCGAGGGACGGGCCTATACCGCGACCGTCGCCGACTATCAGTTTGGCGTCTATCCCATCACTACGCAGGATGCGGCGCTGACCATCGGGTCGCGTGTGGACGGGTCGATCGGCGCGGTGGGAGAAAGCGACGCCTACAGGTTCACGCTCGGTGCGGCCAGCAAGCTGGTGTTCGATGCGCTGACGACAGCGACCATATTCAACTGGACGTTGCGTGGTCCCGATGGTGTCGAGGTCGCCAGCCGAAATGTGCATGATTCCGACGGCTATGATTTTGGCGGCAATCCAGTCCTGAGCCTCGGCGCGGGCAGCTATACGCTGACGATCGACGCGACAGCGGAAAATACCGGCGATTATAGTTTCCGCCTGCTGGACATCGCTTCTGCTGAGGAATTGGTGCCGGATGGCACATTCAATCGCACAATCGCTCAAAATGGTCAGGAAACGGACATGTTCCGTTTCACCGCGACGACCGGTATGCGCTTTGGCTTCGATGTGGTCAGCAATTCGTCCAGCAACAATAGCTGGCGTCTGATCGACCCGCTGGGGCAGGTGATTTTCGGCCCTGTTGGCCTTGGCGATACCGATCTGATGACAGCGGCGATGGCCGGCACCTACACCTTGCTGGTGGAAGGGCGGCGGTCCGCGACCACGGATGGCAGCTACAGCTTCATCTATAACGAGCCGACCATCCTGCCTGCCGGTGGCCAGACCAGTCAGAATTTCGACGTAGCGGGCCTGCCCTATATATTGGGCAATCATCGCGGGACCGCCGCACAAATACTGTCCGATGGCGGGGATAACGTCATCAGGCTGACCGATTCCCTGCAAGTGAATAGCCAGAATTCGATAGCCTTCTCCGCCACTGGCAGCGGGCGGCAGGATGTCGTCGATCTCGGTTTCGATTTCCGCCTTACCCGCCGCGCTGGTCAGACGGAAGACGCAGACGGCTTTGGCCTGCTCTATCTGCCGGTCAGCCAATATGGTAATGGCGGGCCGGGAATGCTGGTGACGCCGGAGGCCAATCTAGCCGGTGCGCTGGGCATCGGTTTCGACACGCTGAGCAATGGCGAAGTCAACGCCAATCATATTTCCATCCATTATAATGGCGTCAAGCTGACCGATATCGCCAATCCCGGCCTGACGCTGGCGAGCGGCAACTGGGCGCGTGCGCGGGTAATTGTGGAGCGGACCGATGGCGGATCGCTGGTCACGATCGAACTCACGCCGGAGGGTGGCGCGACCATCGCTGCCGTCACCGACTTCTTCGTGGCGGGCATGGAATTGGAGGCTGGGCGTCTGGTGCTGGGCGCCAGTCAGGGCGGCGCGACAGCCGATCAGGATTTCGACAATTTCGCCATTGCTATGACCGCCGCGGCGCAGCCGATGACGGCACTGACGCTCAACGATGCAGTCAGTGGTTCGATTGCTGCGGCTGGCGCGGTGCAGCGCTACGAATTTACCCTGACGGAAGAAACGGCAGTCGTTTTCGATGCGCTGACCAATAATAGCGTGCTGCGCTGGGAGATTAGCGGCCCGACCCAGACGCCCGCCCCGCGCAGTTTCAACAGCACAGATTCTGCGGAATTTTCCGGCAATCCGGTCATGACGCTCGCGCCCGGCACGTATCGCGTCGCCATTTCCGCCACCGGGGCGAATACCGGCAGCTTTTCATTCCGCCTGGCTTCGCTGGCGGACGGGACAGCCATCAACCTGAACGAAACGCAGGACCTCACCCTCACGCCCGGCAATCTGACGGAAATATACCGGTTCGATGCTACCGCCGGACAGGCGCTGTTTTTCGACCTGCTGAGCGGATCGAACGATCCCTTCTGGCGGCTGATCGACCCGGCTGGCAATCTGGTTTTCAACACGACGCGGGTCGGCGATGTCGAGGCGCCTCTGTTGCCGCTCGATGGCACCTATACGCTGCTGATCGAAGGGCGTGTCGGCACGTCCGCGCCGCAGACTCTCAGCTTCCGTGTGGTCGACATGGTCGAGAGCATCACGCCGCTGACCATCGGCGAAACCATCAGCGGTACGATCGCCGCGCCAGGCACTAAGGTGCGTTACACGTTCAGCGTCAGCGACCCGCAATATCTGATATTCGACAGCCTGATCAACACGACCCAATTCGCATGGACCCTGACCGGACCTTCCGGGACCATCCTTTCGCGTCATTTCCAGAATGCCGATGCCCATTCCGGCGCATCGCCTGGCGCGATATTTTTCGAGCCGGGTGATTACGCCATCACCGTCGACGCCAATGATGATCTGACCGGCGATTTTGCCTTCCGCCTGCTTGATACGGCGCTGGCGAGTGATCTTGTGCTCAACGCACCGACCACCGGGCGACTGGAGCCTGGCAACAGCACCAATCTTTACAAATTCACCGGCGCTGTCGGTGACAATATCTATTTCGATTTCATCTCCAGCCCCGGATCGGGGCAGTGGCGGCTGTTCGATCCCGATGGCCGGTTGGCGATGAGTGCCAATTACCGCTCGGATACCGGCTTCATCACGCTCGAAAAGGCTGGCGTGTACACGCTGGCCTATGAAGGCCAGATTGGCGAGGGCGGCCCGGTCGATTACCAGTTTCAGGTCGACAAGGTGGTCCACAAGAGCCGCACGATCGATCTGGGCGAGACGATCAGTTCCGCGCTCGATCAACCCGGCCAGAGGGAAGATCTGCTTTTCACGCTGACCGAGGAAACCCTGGTCTATGTCGATGCGCTGTCGCCATTCGGCGATGTCAGCTGGCGGCTGACCGGTCCCGCCGGGGACTTTGCCGCTCTGCCCTTCACCCAGACCGACAGTTATGACCGGTCCAATGCCCAGGTGGTCTATCGTCTGCCCGCTGGCGATCATGTGCTGCGGATCGAAAGCGGCACGACTGCGGACCGGGATTATTCCATCCGCCTGCAAAATCTCGCCGATGCGCTGCCGATCACGCCGGGCGTTCCGGTCAATGGGACGCTTAGCCCTGGTTCCGAAACCGATATGTACCGGTTTGACGGTGAAGCAGGCGACCGCTTCTTCTTCGACAGGCTCAGCTATGCGGGCGTGTCCACCCACTGGCGGCTGATCGCGCCTAATGGCCGGCAGCTCTTCGCCGGTGACATGAACGATGTCGATACGCTGGTCCTTCCCGATAGCGGTGCCTACACGCTGCTGATCGAAGGCTATGTGCAGCAGCCCGCATCGGTCGGGACCTATAGTTTCAACGTCATCGAAAACACGTTGATCGCGCCTATCCGCATCTCCTCGCTCGAGGTGCGTCCATCGCCCGATCTCATCCCGATCGAGCTTGCGGTCAGCAGCAGCGGCACGATCAGTTCCGGCAGCGAGATTACCATCAGCTGGAAAACCCGCAATCAGGGGACGCGACCGACCGATGGCGCGTGGCAGGACCGGGTGTTGCTGCGCAATCTGGATACAAACGAGATTATCGGCAACATCCTGCTGGATGACAGCGGCACGGTGATCTCAGCGGAAGGTGAGCGGCAGCGGCAAACCACGCTGACGCTGCCCACGGGCAATCGCGGCGTCGGACGGATCGGGGTGACGGTGACGAACGACGTCGCCAACACGATCAGCGAAGAAAATATCCTGGGCACCGCCGAAACGAACAATGCCGCGACGTTGGAGTTCACGTCCCAACTGGCGCCGTTCCGCGATCTCGTCGTTTCCGCCGTTGCGGCGGACCCGGCTGGCGGCTGGAACCCCGGCGATACCGTCACGGTCAACTGGACCACCACCAACGCGGGCAACAGCGCGACGGCGGCGGACTTTAGCGAACGGGTTTTCGTGCGCAATGTCATGACCGGCCAGCAGGTTCAGGTCGCCACAGTGGGCTTCACAGGCGCACTGGGTGCAGAGGAGGCGGCGCAACGGTCCGCGCAGATCATCTGGCCTGCCGGGATTTTGGGGCAGGGCATTTTCGAATTTTCGGTGGTCACCGATATTTTCGATCAGGTCGCCGAGGCGAATATAACCGCCACTGGCGAGACCAACAACAGCACTGCGGAAACCATCACGTCCGCGCCCGATCTCCAGATACGCAATCTGGCCATCAGCAACAGCGCGCCGGCTTCGGGCGACGTCATCACGCTGACATGGGACGAGAGCAATCTGGGCAATGTCGGCACCCTGGCAGGGTTCGACAACCGCCTGCTGGTGCAGAATTTGACCACTGGCGAGACGCTGCTCAACAGCACGATCATCACGACCAGCGCTTTGGCAGCAGGGGAAAGCCGCGCCCGCACCACCAGCTTCACCCTGCCAGACGGGCAACGCGCGGTTGGCGACATCCGGGTCACCATAATCGCCGACAGCAATGCAAACGGGCAGACGAGCGTGCGCGAGGCGGCAGCGGGCGTTGCCGCCGAAGGGAATAATAACGCGCAAGCGGCAGTCGCCGTTACCGCCCGCCAATATGCAGATTTGCGCGTCAGCAATGTCAGCGCGCCCGCCAATGGCCTGGGCGGCGGTAATATTACGGTCAGCTGGACCGTCACGAACGCCGGTGTGGCGACGGCTGACGGTGTTACATGGTCGGACCGGGTGATATTGAGCAGCGACGCCGTTATCGGCAACGCAGACGATGTCATACTCGGCAATGTCACCCGAACAGGCGGACTGGCGGAAGGTGGCAGCTATAATGGTTCGGGCACGCTGGCGCTGCCGAACGTCACGTCAGGCAATTATCGCATCTATGTCGTGGCCGATGCGGCGCAGGACATTGTCGAACCGGATACGCGGGCAGACAATGTCGGTGGCCCCGCGAACCTTGCCATTACCAGCCGCGCGCCCAATCTGGTGACCGAGGCCATATCCGGCCCGACTGCCACCGTGCTGGGCGGCGATCCCTTCACGGTGTCGTGGCGGGTGCGCAACACCGGTGACGCCGCCGCTGCGGGCGGTCATGTCGACCGGCTCGTTCTGTCGGCCGATGGCGTCGCGGATGCGGATGACCTGGTGTTGGCCGAAGTGTCGCGCGATGCCGGGCTGGCAATCGGCGACAGCTATACCGTATCGGTTCAGGCCCGCGTGCAGGACGGACGCAGCGGCGATTACCGCCTGATATTGGTGACGGACGCCGGAAGCACGGTATTCGAAAATGGCCTTGAAGGCGACAATGCCGGGGTATCGATCCCTGTCCGCTTCGCTGTCGCGCCTTCCGGCAATCTGGTCGTCGAAAGCGTCACAGCGCCTGCGGGTGCGCGACCGGGCGAAACGGTAGAGGTCAGCTATATCATCCGTAACAGCGGCACGGTGACCGCGAGTGCGCCCTGGGCCGACCGCATCTATGTGGATGACGATACGACGGTTTCGGGCGCGACGACGCTGGCCAGCATCGTCCGCACATTCGATCTTGCGCCCGGTGAGACCTATGAGATGCGTCAGTCGGTCACGTTGCCGGTAAGCCTGGCGGATGGCACATATAACATCCTTGTCCGCGCCGATGTGGGCCAGCAAGTGTTTGAAGGCGGCATAGAGGCGGACAATGACGGCGCGTCGGGCGCGCTTGTTCTGACCCATCCCGATCTGGTGCCGATCAACGTCGCGCTGCCGGGCGGCGTCAATCCGCAATCCAACAGCGACATTGCCGTGACTTGGCAGGTCCGCAACGATGGCAGCGGCGCCAGCATCGGCGGCTGGACCGACAGCCTTTGGCTTTCCCGCGATGGCATAGTGGGTGCCGGGGACATCAAACTGGGCGAAGTCGTGCGCGGGTCGAGCCTGGGCGTGGGGGATGTGTACGACGGCGCGCTCACGGTCCGTCTGCCCATCGATGCTTCGGGTGAATATCGCATCATCGTGCAGAGCGACAGCACCGCCGCTGTGCCTGAAACCAACGTGGGTGAAACCAACAATAGCGCCTCTGTCGCGCTGACTGTGGGCCTTGCGCCTTATGCCGACCTGGACGTCAGCAATGTTACCGCGCCAGCCCGCACGATCAACGATCCCGCGCGCGTCACTGTCGGCTGGACGGTCACCAATATCGGCACCGGGCTGGGGACCACCGATAGCTGGACGGATCGCGTCTATGTGTCGCGTGATGATATATTCGGCGATGGCGATGACATATTGCTGGGCGAGCTGGTCCATTCGGGCGGGCTGGCACTGGGCGACAGCTATGACGCCAATCTTGATCTGATCCTGCCTGCCGGATTCTACGGTCGTTACACGCTGTTTGTCCGTTCCGACGCGACAGAGGCCGTGTTCGAAAACGGCGCGGATGCGAACCGGACCGCATTGGCGGGCTTCTTTGACGTGTCGCCCATTGCCTGGGCCGATTTGCAGATCGAAAGCGTGGTCGCGCCCACATTGGCGCAATCGGGCACGTCCATCGATGTCACATGGCGGGAAAGCAATCAGGGCATCGGCCTGACCAACACCGGCGAATGGTTCGACAGCGTCTATCTGGAAAAGACCGACGGCAGTGGCCGGATCCTGCTTGGCTCGGTCAATCATCTCGGTTTCCTTGGGGTGGGGGACAGTTATGACCGCACCGCCAACTTCACTTTGCCTGATGGGATAGCGGGCGATTACCGTATCGTCGTGATCGCACCGGGCGGTGAAAATCCAGCCAACCAGCCCTATGAATTTGCCTTTACCGGCAACAATAGCGGCACATCGGCCCCGATCAGCATCTCGCTTGCGCCGCCACCCGATCTGCGCGTCACGGCCATCTCCGCGCCGACCAATGGGGTCGAGGGCGGCGTGGTCGACATTAGCTGGACAGTGAAGAATGAAGGGCTGAGCGAAGCCGAAGGCAGCTGGGTGGACCGGGTCTATCTGCGCAAGGCAGGCGATAGCGGCGCGGGCACGCTAATCGGCACTTATAGCTATACCGGCCCGCTGGCGGCGGGGACCAGCTATACAAGGCGCGAGGAAATGCGCCTGCCGGCCAAAACCAGCGATCGGTTCGAGGTGATTGTCGTCACTGATGCAGCCGACGCTGTTTATGAGCATACGGCCGAGGCGAACAATCGTTCGGTCGATGATGATTCCATCCTCGTGTCGGTATTGCCCCGCCCCGATTTGCAGATCAGCGAAATCATCGCGCCTGACAGAGTGACCGCGGGTGCCACCGCCTCGGTCGATTTCACCGTGATCAATCAGGGGCTGATCGAAGCCAATGGCAACTGGACCGATCAGGTCTGGCTGTCGCTGGATGACAAGATCAGCGGCGATGACATTCTTGTGTCGCAACTGGCGAATCCGATCGCGCTCGATTCGCTGGAAAGCTATGAGTCCAGCTCTGCGACCTTCACCGTGCCATTGCGGTTCCGCGGCAATGTGTTCGTGCTGGTGGCCACGGATACCGGCAACGCCATCGACGAATGGCCGAACGACACGACCGCCAGCAACGTGCGCGCGCAGCAAATTTATGTCGAACCGGTGCCGTTCGCCGATCTGGTCGTCGACAATGTCGTCACCAATGCCCAGGCGTTCGAGGGCAACAGCGTGCCGGTGCGCTATACCGTGACCAATCGTGGCGCGGGCACCAGCAATCTTGGCCAATGGACCGAGCAGATCTGGCTGACTAGGGACAAGAACCGGCCGCACCCCGGCCTTGGCGACATATTGCTCACCAGCGTCGCCTACACTGGCGGCCCGCTGGTGGAAGGGCAGGGCTATGATCGCGAACTGACCGTGACCCTGCCTGCCAGCGTGGTATCCGGCACATATTATATCATGCCCTGGGTCGATCCCTATGCGACGCTGCTGGAGGATTCGCTGGCGATCAACGTCAATCCCGACGATCCGGCCGAAATCCAGAGCAGCAATTATCGCGCCCGCGCGATCCAGATCGTCGGCACCCCGCCTGTTTCCAGCACGCGCGCCATTGCGGTGACGGATGTAACCGCCCCGGTTTCGGCCAAGGGCGGTGATGATTTCACCGTCAGCTGGACGGTGCGGTCGACCGGCGATGCACAGGCCAATGGCTGGACGGACCAGGTCTATTTGTCCGATGCGCCATTGTTGGAAAATGCGCGCAACATATTCAATCTTGGCAGTTTCCAGAATCTCTCGCCGCTCGATCCGGGGGCGAGCTATACCAATAGCGCCACGTTCAAGCTCAATCCTGCCGCTGCTGGCCTTTACGTCATCGTCAAATCGACGTTGGGCGGTGATCCCAACACGCTCGACAACGCAAAGTTCGTCGCCACCAGCGTGACGAACGCGCCTGCCGACTTGCAGGTGGTCAGCGTGGTGCCTGCCGCGCCGGGCGTCGTCGCCTATTCCGGCGAACGGACAAGCGTTACCTATACGGTCGAGAATAAGGGCGCGCCGGTCTGGTCGGGCACGCAATATTGGACCGATCAGATTTGGGTGTCGAAGGACCCGACATTCATTGAAAACCGCGCGACCTATGTCGGATCGGTCACACAGGCCAATGAAGGGCTGGGCACGGGGCAGAGCTATACCAACACGCTGGAATTCGACATGCCGCCGGGGGTGGATGGCGAATATTATGTCTATGTGTTCAACAACACGCCAAGGCGGCCCGTGGTGCCCAGCGACATCGTCCGGTCGGGCGATAATGATGCGCTAAGGGACCAGGCTTTCCGGAATTTCGTATTCGAGCTGCCCGCCGGGACGGTCGAACAGGCGCAGTTCCCGGTCGTCTATCGCGAGGCGGACCTGAAGGTTACCGAACTGACCTTGCCCGACACGCTGCCTGCGGGCGGTACGGTCGAAATCAGCTTCCGCGTCGAAAATGTCGGCACGCGGGCGACGCGCGAGAATTCCTGGGTCGACCGGGTCTATCTGTCGCTCGACGCCTCGCTCGATGAGGGCGACTGGCTGATGTCGCGGGAAGCGTCGCCCGGCGTGATCGTCCGCGCGGAAAATGCGCATGTCGGCATACTCAATCCCGGCGAATCCTATATTGCCAAGGTCACCGTCAGCCTGCCGTTCGAGCTGGAGGGTGGTTTCAACGTCATCGCGGCGGCGGATTCGGGCCTTGAACAATCGGGCTATGCCAACAGCACGCTGTCTCCGCGCCTTGCCGGTGTGCGCGGTGCGGTCAACGGCAAGGTCCGGGAGTATGCAGGGGAGGGCAACAACCTGACCGTGCAACCGGTCACGCTGACGCCCTATACCCCGCCAGACCTTCAGGTCGCGACGCTCAGCGCGCCGTTGCGCGCCACCCGTGGCCAGCCCTTCCGCGTGGAATATAGCGTCACCAATGTGGGCGGCGCTACCCCGACCCTGCAACCGCAATGGGATGACCTTGTCTATCTCTCCCGCGATCCGTTTCTTGACCTGACATCGGATCGTTTCCTGGGTTCGATCCGCCATACGGGCGGTCTGGACGCGGGCGGCACCTATTCCGTGGTCAAGGATTTCGTCGTTCCAGGAGACCTGGGCACCGAAGCCTATTATGTTTTCGTGGTTACCGATCCGGCGCGCTATGATGCCACCGGCAGTCTCTTTGAAGCGGACGAGCGCAACAATGTGCGTGGCAGCGATGTGCCGATGGTCATCGAACTGCCCCCGCCAACCGACATTCAGGTCACGGATATCGTGGCGCCGGACAACAAGCAGGCGGGTGATCCCGTCACCATAAGCTGGACGGTGACGAACAAAAGCACGGTCACCGCTTCGGGCAGCTGGAGCGACGCGGTCTATCTGTCGCGCGATGCGACCTGGGATGTTGGCGACAAGCTGCTGGGGCGGGCCAATTTCGCCGGATCGCTGCTGGCGGACCAGAGCTATACGCTCAACCTGGATACCACGCTGCCCGGCGCGGCGGCGGGCGATTATCGCATTATCGTTCGCGCCGATGCGCGCAATCAATTGTTCGAGGATGTGGGCGAGGCGAACAACATCACCGCCGCCGCCAATGCCACCAGCATCTCGATCGAGACGCTGACGCTCGGAATCCCGCTATCGGCCAATCTCAAGCCGGGGCAGGAGCGGCTTTATCGCATCGTCGTGCCGGCAGAACAGACGCTGCGGCTGCGCGTGGCGTCCGACGATGAGCGTGCAATCAACGAGGTGTTCCTGCGGCATGATGATGTGCCGACCTCCGCACTGTTCGACGCGACCTATACCGGGCCTCTGGCGCAGGAACTCACCGCGATCGTGCCGGATACGGAACCGGGCGTCTATTATGTGATGGTGCGCGGCTATAGCGGCCCGGACGAAGGCAGTACGGTACGGCTGATCGCCGATCTGATGCCGATGGTGATCACCAGCATAGACACCGATACCGGTGGCGACAGCCGCTATGTCACCACGACGATCAAGGGCGCGCGCTTCCACGAGAATGCGATCCTGAAGCTGTCCCGACCGGGCATTGCCGAGTTTGAGCCGGTCGCTTGGGAAGTGGTCGACAGCAGCACGATCATCGCGACGTTCGATTTTACCGACGCGCCGCATGGCCTATACGATCTGAAGGTTACCAATCCTGATGGTGCCGAAACGGTCGAACCCTATCGTTTCCTGATCGAGCGTGGGATCGAACCTGAAGTCACGATTGGCGTGGGTGGGCCGCGTGTCATACTGGCGGGCGATCAGGCGACCTATTCGATCGCGCTCCAGAATATTTCCAACCTCGATGCGCCCTACACCTTTTTCCAGGTCGGCGTGCCGGAACTCAATTACAACCAATATGTCTATGGCCTCAAATTCCTGGAATTCTTCACCAATGTGCGTGGTATTCCAGAGGGCACAGAGGGTAGCGACAATGCCAATGTCCCCTTCATCAACCTGGAATCGATCACCAATACCAACGGGCAATTGCTGACATCGGGCTTCCTGTTCGACCAGCCGGCTGACGGCTTTGGCGGCTTCACCGTCAACATCCGCACCTATCCCGGCCTTAAGGAAATGGCGGATCGTGCCTTCAGCGCATTTCAGGACAGGATGAACAGCCTGTTCCCCGATCTCGCGCCGATCCTGGACGGTGGCGAGGGTGGCCTTGGCGACTGGTGGGAAGCGGTCAAGGACAAGGTGAGCGAGATCATGCCTGCCGCGCGCAGCACGCTCGATCAGCTCGATTTCGTCGGCCTTTATCAGCAGAATAGCGCCGTTCCGAGCAAGGATGAAATCCCGTTCATCCCGTTCCGCTTCCATATTGTCGCGGCGGCCACGACGATGACGCGGGCCGAATTTGTCGACTTCCAGTCGAAGGAGGCGCGCGATCTGCGCACCGCGATCCTTGAGGCGAATGATGCGCCCGCACCCTTGCTGGCGCTGGCCGCCGATGAAGGGCAGTGGACCGACCTCTATCTCGCCGCGCTGGAGCAGGCCGGTCTGCTGCGCGACGAGCAGGACGTTCCGCCCATTCGGACGAAACAGCATATTGTCAGCCTGATGACGACGCTGGCATCGGGCATATTGTTCGGCCCCGGCGGCTCTGCGGTCCGCTCCACGGGCGATCTGCTCGCCTTCTTCGATCAGGTCCGCGCCTATTACGGGCATCAGGACGGGCTGATGGCGGCCATCGAATATATGGACCCGCGCCATAGCGACAAATATGATGGCGAGATACCGGTTCCGGCGCTCCCGGTGCGGGCGGACTATGATCTGGGCCTGTCCACGCCCACCCATTTCGAAGCGTTCCGTATTTTCGTGCCATGGGTGCCGTTCGACCAGCGCGGTGCAGGGTTGCCCGCTGATTTCCAGATCAACGGGCCGGAGCCGGTGGATGGGCAGGAATTTGCCCAGCTGGATTTCTCGCGCTTCTTCGCCAGCGAGGGTCAGGTCAACCGGCTGGCATCGATCACTGGTCCGCAGACGCTGGATACGCAGGGCTGGCTGCCGGGCGCGGCGGAGCTGCCCTATACGGTCAGCTTCGAAAATGCGGCGGGTTCGGCGCGTTATACGAATGAAATCCAGGTCGTGACCACGCTCGACCCCGATCTCGATCCGCGCAGCTTCCGCCTTGGCGACATCAAGATCGGCGATATCAATATCGACGTGCCGGATGGCCGCACCAGTTTCGACGCCGAGATCGACTTTACCGCTACCCGCGGGTTCATCCTGCGGGTGAGCGCAGTGCTGGACCTGTTCCAGCAACCGGCAAGCGCCAGCTGGCTCATCCAGGCGATCGACCCGCTGACAGGCGAAGTCCTGCAGGACGCGACCCGCGGTCTGCTGGCCCCCAATGATGCCAGCGGCACGGGCGCGGGCTTTGTCAGCTATACCATCGTCCCTGCGGACGATGTGGCGACCGGTGAGCGCATTTCCGCGTCCGCACGGGTGCTGATGGATGGCTTCGCACCCGAAGACACTATTGTCCTGAGCCAAATGATCGACGCCGCCGCGCCGACCAGCACGCTCACCGCCAAAAGAGTGGGCACGACAGCCAATTTCGAGGTCAACTGGCGCGTTCTGGACGATGTCGGGGGTTCCGGCGTCAAGCATGTGACGCTTTATGCCGCTGAAAATGGTGGCGATTTCAAAATCTGGCAGCGGATGTTGCCCGATGTCAGCGGTGCGCTCGTCTTTGAGGGCGAGGCCGGCAAAAGTTATGAATTCCTGGCACTGGCGACCGATATTGCGGGCAATCGCGAAGTGCCAAAGCCCGGCGTCAACGCCATTTCGGACGGGTCCAGCGTCAATCTGGGCGGTGTGCCCACTGTACCCGACACGACGGCACCCAATTTCGGGCAGCCACCCGCACCCACGCCGGAGCCTTCGACCAACGCGCTTTTCACGCAGGCCGAAGCGCTGGTCCCCGCCGCGGCTCCGCTGAGCGCGCCGAGCGAATTTGATTCCGTCCTAAGCCCCTTTGTCGCCCGCGCTTTCGCCACCGGCATCACGCGCAGCACGACCGAAATCGGCCCGATGGCGATTGTCGAGACACCGGAGGGCGACTTCCTGGTTTCCGGCGGCACCAATCGCGGCACGATCTGGAAATTCAGTGGGCAAGGCGGCGCAGCGGCAACACCGTTTGCCGAGCTGGACACGGCCATTTTCAACATGGCCTTCGATGCAGACGGCGGGCTGTGGGCGACCACGGGCGGCGGGCCGCTGCTGAGGCTCGATCCGCAGACCGGGGCGATTCTCGACCGGTTCGGCGATGGCGTCACCATTGCGCTGGCGGTGCATCCGACCAACGGCAATATCTATGTGTCGACGAACAGCGGCATTTCGATCTTCAACCCCGACGATGGCAGCTTCACCCAGTGGAGCAGGGACGAAAATCTGCGCGTCGGCAGTCTGGCTTTCGACAATGATGGTGCATTGTGGGCGGTGACATGGCCGGACCGCAAGCAGGTCGTGCGTTTCACGGATCGCGCGCGCGCGGAAACCATGCTCACCTTCGACGCGCCAGCCGATTCGCTGGCTTTTGGCCAGGCAGGGACGCGGCTCGACGGATTGCTGTTCGTCACGCACACCGCTGGAACTGTCGATGATGCGGGTCTCGCGGAACCCGGCGGCGCACTGACCATGGTGGATAGCGCGACTTTGCGGCGGATCGACGTGGCCAAGGGCGGATCGCGCGGCGATGTCGTCATCACGACCAGCGATGGCCGTGTGCTGGTCAGCCAGAGCAACCAGGTCGACATCATCGCGCCTGCCACTGCGCCCGTCGTCGTCGCTACAAATCCGTCTCCCGGCGCGCAGATCGCACTGCCGCAGGCCTTCCTGTCGGTCACGTTCGATCAGGACATGTTCGCCGGATCGGCCAGTCAGGCCGGATCGGTGACCAATGCCGAATATTACACGCTTAATCACGCCACGCTGGGCGCGCAGCAAATCCGCGCCGTCACCTATGATGCGGCCAGCCGGACCGCTTATCTCAACGTCGGCAATATCCCAGCGGGCGATTACACGCTGACCATCGGCGCACCGCTGACATCGGCGAACGGCCAACGCATGGGCGTCAACTATCAGACCGGATTTGCAGCGTTCGAGGATATCTCGACCCTTGTCGATATATTGTTCGAAGATACCCGGCTGGACCGTGAGACGGGCACCATCTCCTACAAGGTGACGATTACCAACAAGACTGACGGGCCGATCACCCTGCCTGCCTTGCTGACGATCGACCCGCTGGGCGGTTTCCCCGGCGTTCCGCTGGGCGCGACCGGCCAGACTGACGACGGACGCTTCCTGATCGACCTGTCCGGTGCGTTGCCGCCTGATGGGATATTGGAGGCAGGCGAAAGCACGTCCGGCCGCACGGTTTCGATCACGACTTCGGCCAATCGCCGGCTTGATTTCGTGACCGGCATCGTTGCGAATGCCGTCCCCAACACCGCGCCGTCCTTCGTCAGTGTGCCCCCGCAATCGGCGACAGTCGGCACGCCGCTCAGCTATCAAGTTGTAGCGAACGATGCCGAAGGGCAGCCGGTATCCTTCGGATTGCTCACCGCGCCTGCGGGCATGACGATCGACGCGACGACCGGCCTGCTGCAATGGACGCCGCCCGCCGGTACTGCATCAATCACCCCGGTGGTGATAGAGGCGTTCGATGCACGCGGTGCCGTCTCGCTCCAGCGTTTCGTGCTGGCGATCGCCGGGGGCAATCGTGCGCCGGAATTCACATCGTCGCTTTCCGCCGTGTCGAGCGGGGAAGGGCAGTTGTTCGAGTTCGAGCTGGTCGCGGTCGATCCTGAATCGCAGCCGCTGACCTATTGGGCGGACGGGCTGCCTGCCGGGGCGACATTCGATCCTGCGACGCGGGCCTTCTCCTGGTTGCCGGGCTATGAATCGGCGGGAACCTATGATGTCCGCTTCTTCGTCACCGATGGCCTGTCCCGTGACGAGGTGGTTGTCACCCTGTTCGTTGCCGAACGGAACGAGCCGCCACAGGTGGTGCCTGTTGCCGACAGGATTGCGCGCGAAGGCGATCTCGTCAATTTTCGGATCAATGCCAGCTCGCGCAGCGATCGCGAACTGTCCTATGGCGCGGAAACCCTTCCCTTTGGCGCGACGCTGAACCCGACGACCGGCGAATTTACCTGGACGCCCAACTATATCCAGAACGGTGTCTATGACATCGCCTTCTTCGTCACTGATGGTGAAACGCTGGTGCGGTTCGTCACAAAGATCACCGTCGGCAATGCCAATGCCGCCCCGGTGTTCGACCAGCTTGAGGGGTGGCAGATACTCGAAGGCCAGCAGCTTGCCTTCAACGTATTCGCCTTCGATCCCGACAACCCATATTATACGCCCGCTCTGCGCAACGGCGAAAATGGGGAGGCGGTTGAAACCAGCGAGACGTCGCGGACCGTAACCGTCGAGTTGATCGGCGACATCCCGCCCGGCGCCACATTTGATCCCGACACCTATGATTTCACCTGGACGCCGACCAATGCGCAGGCTGGCGACCATGTCGTGCATTTCCGTGCGACCGATAATGGCGACGGGACGGGCGTTCCGCTAACGACGGACATCATCGTTCCGATCAGCGTGTTCAACCAGAACCGCCGTCCGGTGGTCAGTCCCATTGAGAATGTGACGGTTGCCAAGGATGCGGTCCTGGAAATTCCCGTCAGCGCGAGCGACGCGGATGGCAATCCGCTGGTGTTGGCTCTGCGCAACGAAAGCCCGTTCCGTCCGCTGCCCAATTTCATCACCTTCGTCGATAATGGCGACGGGACCGGCAAGATCCGCGTCGCGCCCGGCGCCAATGCGCGCGGGGACCATGTCGTCATCGTCACCGCGACCGACGACGGGGACGGATCGGGCGAGCCGCTCGGCGGCGGCTATGCCTTCACTATCAAGGTGACCAGCCCGAACGAGGCGCCGGAAATCGGCTATGTCGGCGATGTCGTGGCGGTGATCGGCGAGACCATGAAGGTGGTCGTCAATGTCACCGACATGGATCAGGACGCACTGACCTATGCGGTTGCCGGGCTGCCCGGAGCCACGATCACGCCCACCAGCATTTACGGCAAGGCGCTGATCGAATGGACGCCAACAGTGGCGCAAGCCGGCAGCCATGATGCTCTGGTGACGGTGACGGATTCGGGCAGCGGCGTCGTCACGCCCGTGAGCGACACCGCATCGTTCAAGGTGGTCGTGCGCGCCACAAATGCCGCGCCGCAACTGGCCCCGGTGGGCAATCATAGTATTACGGAAGGCGAAGCCCTTGCGTTCACCCTGGCAGGGGCTGACGCGGACAATGACCGGTTGACCTTCACGATGAGCGGCGCGCCGGAGACGGCTTCGCTCGATCCTGTAACCGGCGCATTTGTCTGGACCCCGCCGCTCAATTCCAGCGGCGAATATAGCGTCACCTTCTCCGTCAGCGACGGCCATTCCAGCAGCAGCGAAACGATCATATTGACCGTCGCCAATGCCAATCAGGCACCGGTGTTCGTGCCGATGGGCCTGCAACTGGCGCGGGAGGGCGCGCCGATGGTGTTCCGCATCATCGCGGGCGATCCCGATGCCGACCCCGTCATCTATCAGGCCCCCAACGGCTTGCCCGAAGGGATGTTGTTCATCCCTGCGCGCGGCGAGATCCAGTGGACGCCGGGCTATGCGCAGGCCGGGGATCATATCCTGCGCTTTACCGCAACCGACCCGCTGGGCGCGGTGGATAGCATCGACGTCATGGTCCGGGTGGCCAACGTCAATCGTCTGCCGGTGCTGGACGAGGGGTATCACGCCTTCCTGATTGGCGAGGAAAAGCGTTTCACCGTCCGGGCAAGCGACCCCGACAGCGAGGATGTCCTGACATTTTCCGCCGAGGATTTGCCGGAAGGTGCGAGCTTCGATGCTGTTACCGGCGAATTTGTCTGGACCCCTGGTCCCGGTCAGGCGGGCGATTATGCCGTCACCCTGATTGCCGATGACGGACGGGCAAAGGTGCGCCAGACGATATTGCTGCGCGCGACGATCGATCCTGTGCCGCCAGTCGTCCGCCTGGAGCTGACGCCCAGCTTCCCGGCTGCGCCGGGCCAAAATGTGCTGATCCACGCCGTGGCCGACAGCCTGGCGGACATCACATCCCTGCGCGTTCTGCTCGACGGCCAGGAGGTGCTGCTTGATGCGAACGGGCGGGCAACGGTGGTGGCCGGTTCGCCAGGCAAATATAGCTTCACCGTCACTGCGGGGGATGCCGACGGTGGCGAAAAGACGATTACGCAAATCCTTAAAGTGCGCGACCCGCTGGACAAGAATGCGCCGAGCGCGCTGTTCGACGGGGCCATTGACGACGCTATCGTCACTTCGACCCTGGCGATCACCGGGACCATCGACGACAGCAATCTCGACGGCTGGACGCTGCAATTGATCGACGGGCAGGGTGATGTCACCCTGCTGGGCGAAGGCGGCACCAACCTTGCTGGTACGCTCGCGACGCTGGACGGGCGCACCCTGGCCGACGGATTCTATCGCCTGCGGCTCACCGCCACCGACATTTCCGGCCGGACCAGCGTGGACAGCGCCACGATCGAACTGCGCACGGGCGCGGACAAGACGTCCCGCTATACCACGCAGCATGTCGATATCTCGACCGTGCTGGGCGGCGTGCCGTTCGATCTGGTCAGGGCCTATGACAGCATCACGGGCAAATGGACGTTCCTTGGTCTTGACGCTGATATCGTCACCAGCGTCGGCAGCCAGCCCAACGCAGGCGGCGCGTTGCCCGCGTTCGAGATTGGCACGCGATTGTTCCTCACCTTGCCCACGGGTGAAAGAGCGGGCTTCACCTTCAGCCCCGTTGAGGAGGTCATCGGCGGGCAGACCTTCTACCGCCCCGCCTGGACGGCTGATGGCACACATGGCTGGCAGTTCAGCTCGATCGATGTCCAGCTTCGCAAGATTGGCGGCAAATTCTACGATGTGGATAGCGGTGCGGCCTATAATCCTGGTTCGCCGGTGTTCGGCGACCGTGACTATGCCCTGCGTGCGCCTGACGGCACGATCTACATTCTCGACAGCCAGCGCGGCACGGTCGAAATTCAAATGGCCGAGGGCAAGCTGCTGATCGGCGACAGCGGCGTCACCGCGCTGGGCGGCGATGCGCTGCGCTTCCTGCATGATGCGCGGGGCAATGTTACCCAGGTCACCGATGCAACAGGCAAGGCAAGCATCTATAGCTGGGACGAGGATAACCAGCTGACTGCATTGCGCGATCTCGTGACCGGGGCTGGCATCCGCTATGGCTATGTCGATGGCCGGCTGGCGCTTGAGGTGCCTTCATCGGGTGCAGGCAAACGGATCGTCAATAATGGCGACGGCGCCGTGGTGACGGAAGCGATTGTCGCGGATCTGGCGACCCCGGCGACCTTCACCGGCCAGACGGTATCGGGCAATCTTGGCGCAGGCGGCGCGGAAAGTTTCGCGTTCACCCTGCGCGAAAGCGAATTGGAGGGGCTGCCCAACACATTCGTTATCCTTAGGGTAGAGACCACAGGAACGGTAACGCCCCAGATCGCAGGGCTGCCCCCTCTGGCGAGCGCCCAGGCTGGCGGCAAGCTTGTGACCCTGTTCGCGCTGTCCACATCGGGTCTGCACGAGTTGCGAATGTCTGGCAGTGGTGCCTATTCCTTCGAGATGCGCGCCGCGGGCGATATAAACGGCGATGCGAAGGTCGATGGGCTGGACAGCGCCGCCGTTGTGGCCGCGCTCGCCGGATCGGATGTCAGTGGCGATGGCGTGACGGACGCGATCGACAATCAGATCGTGGCTGCCAACTATGGTTTCCGTGCAAACCAGTCGCCGGCGATCGCCGCCACGATTCCGCTGGAAAAAACCCATGTCGACTTGCAGCGTTATGTCGATCTGACCAAGCTGGCGACCGACCCGGATGGCGACCGTCTCTATTTCCGTATCGTCGGGGCGACAGGCGGAGCGGCTGCCCTGGCCGCCGACGGGCGTGGCGTCCTGTTCACCCCGACCGCCGGCTATTCGGGCGCGGCGTCGATCCGCTTTTCGGCCGATGACGGCTTTGGCAGTTCGGCCGAAGGCGTCATCGACATCAACGTTTCCGATGCCGCCTTGCTGTCCTTGAATTTCGCGCTGCGTCAGCCCGCCTTTGCGGCACCAGGCGAAAGTGGCGGCGTGGGCCTTATCGGTCAATTTGCCGATCAGGCCGATGTTGCGCTGCCCTATTCCTATGTGACGGCGAGCGTCGGCCATCCCGACATCGTCCGTTTGGGCACGGACGGGACATTATTGGCTCTGGCTCAGGGGTCGACCTATCTGAAGGTCTCACGCGGCAATATCGCGGCGGCTACGTCGCTGACGGTGGGCGAACCCGATAGCGTGCATGAGTTGATGACGCAGATTTACGGGATCAACGCCTATCCCGACAGCGTCACCTTGCTGCCCAACGGCGGTTCACGCGCCATTATCACCAGCCTTGATCCAACGGAGGAAACCTTCGCAAACGGCGCGGCGGCAGGGACGGTCTATGTATCCGCCGACAGCGCGATCGTGACCGTCGATGAAAACGGCCTGATGCGCGGGGTCGGTGCCGGATCGACCTTTGTCACCGTGATCAACGGGTTCAGCGAGGATCGGGTGATGGTGTCCGTCACGCCGCCGGTCGTTGGGGATGATGTTGCGGTCAATGGCGCTGCGGGCGCCATCGTGCAGAATGCCGATGGCGTCCAGATCGCCTTTGGGCCGGGTGCGCTGAGCGGCAATGCCACGGTCACGATCGATACGCTGACGGAAGCAGAACTGCCCATCGTCATGCCCGCGACCGATGCGTTCCACTTCCTGAGCGCATTCGACCTTCAGGTCGATGGCGCAGAATTCAACGACACGGTCCAGATCGCGGTGCCGGTAACCGGCAATCCGGGGGATCAGGTCTGGTTCTTTGCCAGCGTTGATTTGCCACTTGGTCCAAATGGCGAGACTATCCCGGTCTGGACGGTCATCGATTCCGGGGTGATCGATGCCGACGGCATGGCACGGGCCAAGTCGCCGCCATTTCCGGGCCTGAGCAGGCGTGGCGCGGTTCTGGTCGCGGGCGCGGCCAAGCCGTTGCCGATCCTGCGGCTGAACGTCGGCTTCACCGCGCTCAATGCGCTGGTATTCGCGCCTGCCATCGGCATTGCGGCTGTTGGCGGCCTGGCTGGCGCGACGGTCGCGCTCGGTCTGGCTGGCGCTGCCGTCGGGTCGATCGCGCTGCCGCTGTTTGCGCAGCTCAAGGAGATCCAGATTTACGCCGATCTGGCGAAGGATCAGGACGCCGTCCGCCGGATCGACCTGTCACCTGAATTCACGCAGGCGGAACTGAATGACGGCAAGACGATCCTTGCCAATTTCCCGCCACAGGCCTTCCAGTCCGACAAGGGACCGATCGTCTCCAGCGTCGCATCGCTGGTCGCCAATGACGGCAGCACGTCCGTCACGATCACAGGGCTTGACTTCATCGATGGTGAAGCCGGATCGATCAGCGCAAAGACCAGCAATGTCCGGGTCGTCCTGACCCACGGATCGAAGCGGGTTGTGATATCCGATGCAGTCATAACCGGCAGCATTGGCGGGACACAGCGACTCAGCTTCACGGCACCGCCCACCGTCCTGCTGGGGGCCAGTGATATCACGATCGTCCGCCCGGCTGTCGGATCGTTCGGGTCGGCGAGCGGCGAACCCAATGATTTCACCGAACTGGTCGAAAGCGCGGTCGTCAAGATCGACAATAAGGCGGGATATGCCTTTGTCGGCGATGCGAAGGGCGTGCAGATCATCGATCGCAAACTCTCGTTCGAAACGACACAGGCTACGGACCAGCTGATCGCCCGTATCGATCTGGGCGCGCCGGTCAGGGAAATCGTCGTGACCGGCGATCTGGGCGCAGCTTTTGTGGCGACCGAAAAGGGTATTGCCGTCATCGATACGCTGACGCTGCGCCAATATGATCTCAATCCCAATAGCGACAATGATTTCATCAAGGTCGAGGGCGGGGTGGTCACGGCGCTCGCGGTCGATACGGAGAATGGCTATCTCTACGCCGCCGGGCTGGGCAAGGTCTATGTCATCAACATTGATCCGGGCCGGGACAATTATCTGAAGGTCGTCGCCGACCCGCAGCATACGCTGAACATGGAAATCACCAGCAAGGGTGAACAGTTCGGCCATATCACCAGCATGGCACTGAATGCCGATGGCACCCGCCTCTATGTGGGCCTGCCGGTATCCGAAATGTTCGGTCAGCGCCCCTGGATCAACAATCAGAACAGCGATGCCGGCCTGATCATGGTCGTCAACGTCGACGAGGAGCAACGCCCGGCCGAGGATCAGGCCAATATCCACGGATGGCGCACGGTTGTCGACAAGGTGGCGGCGGGCATCGAGGTGTTCGATATCCAGCCGACGGTCGATCCCAACAAGATGGTGTTCGTTGCGCGCGGGGACCGCAATCGTGGTGCCAAGTTGCTGGAGCGCACGCCTGCCGGAACGCACATCGTTACCCAGGTTGCGACCCTGACCATGGGTCAGGAAATCGGCGTGTTCGAACAGCCGTTCACTATCGCCGGGCTGGTCATCAGCGTCGACAAGAAGCGCAGCACCGATGAAGGCCGCTTTTCGATCGGCCGGGTGCCGGACCTCAACGTCCATAATGCGTCGGGCATCGCAGTCACGCCGGACCTTGAATATATGTTTGTCGCCGATTGGGGTTTGCCGACCCTCTATTGGTATCGCGACCTGGATTACTCGCAGCTGGTCGATGAATTTTACCGGGTCGGTTCCAAAATTCTGGTCATCCAGGATCCCTTCGGGCCGAACCGTCGGCTGGTGGGGGCGACTACGCCGGTTCCGTTCGCGTTCCTGGAGGAACTGCGTGTCGATAGCTCCGGCACCAAGCTTTACGCCAATTACCGGGGTGCCGGTAACATCGTCATCCTGGACATCAACAAGGTCCGCGACATCGCCAAGCGCAGCGATTTCGACAAGCTGCTCGTGGAGTTTCAGGACAAAGCGATCGATAATCCCAACTATCCATTCGATATCTATAATGAATCCACCGGCCAGGGTGCCGTCGACGTCACCCGGCATGGGCGCGGACTGGCGCTCAATGCCATCCAGGCGCTCAATCTGCTCACCCCGACGACCGAACTGGACCTTCACGGCGACAACCCGCCGCCGCTGACTTTCAAGTGGGAATTCGATCCGACGCTGATACCGGCCGGATCGGTGATGAAAACCAGCTTCTATCTCAGCACCCTCGCGCCCGGCGACGGGCTGTGGCCGGACGATCCGATCCGCGAGAGAGGCTTGCTGCAACAGCCCGACTGGCAGGGTTCCGACAAGCATCCCAGCCGCATCTTTACCAAGCTGGACCTGGCATCGGGCAAATGGCGGGTCTTGGCGAGCGGCGAAGTGGTGTCGGATGGGGCACTGCCTCCCGGCAAATTTGAACTGACGTTCGACCCTGAATTTGCGCGCGTTCTGACCGGTGGCCAGACCTATTTCTGGGGCGTCCGTTCGACAGAATTTGGCATTCGCGATTTCCGGCAATTTACCGTTCTGCCTGACAAGGTGCCGGCCGGCACGTTCAACGGCGTGACCGTACTGACCCATGGTTTCCAGCTGGACGGCATCTGGACCGACAATGATTCCTTCCACCAGCCCGCGGCTTTCCAGGAAATGGGAGAGATGATCTCGCGTCTGGGCGGGGGCGGCATCGTCCTGCTCTATGACAAGAATGAGGGCACCTGGGTGGACATGAACAACCCGACCAGGGTTGTCACTGGTGATATGCTGGCAGCCTATGCCGGCAAGCCTGTCGTGCTGATTTCGGACTGGGTCCGCGAATCCGCCCATGCCGAAGCCGGCTTCTCCGAAGCTGCCGCCGACGCGCTATTTGCCGCGCTCATGGATCTGGACGCGGAATCGAGCAATACGCTGCTCAGCTCGCCTCTGCATTTCATCGGCCATTCACGCGGCACGGTGGTCAATAGCGAGATCATCCAGCGCCTTGGCTATTATGGCCGGGTCACCAGCGGCATCCACATGACGACGCTGGACCCGCATGATTTCGTCCAGGATTCGCTGGATATTCCGGTCAATACCCTGCTGAACATCGCGAAGGCCTATAGCAGTTTCAAATCGCTTGCGCTGGCCGTGCGTTCGGTCGCCACGGCTGTCGGTGCGGTCAGCACGGCGGTAGGCTCCGGTGGCCTTTCGCTGGTAGCGACGGGGGCGATCCTGGGCGGTGTTGGCAAGGGCATGGTCGAGGCGGCGGGTGCCGCCAAGATGGCGTTCCGCATTCAGAAATTCCAGGATCTGGCCCAGACGCTGGGCGTGCAACTTGATCCGGTAAAGTTCGGCGATTTCCTCGATCCCGACGTCAAATTGTGGTCGAACATCAGCTTCAGCGACAATTATTATCAGGATGCCGCCTCGCAGACTTTCACGACGGCCACGCCCAACGGGCGCGATATCGGCCCGACGGATATTTCGCGATATCTGGGCGGCGTCGTTCCGGGCGTATCCGGGTTCAATCTGGACGATTTCGCCGGATTGGGGGCAGGTGGCCCGCATAGCCGCGTGTGGCAATGGTATGCCGGCACGATCGACACAAACATGACCAAATTCCAGGGACTGGATATCTATCGGCGCATCACCGACGATGGCATACGCCCCAAAGTGTTCGGCCTGCCGTCGCTCGACCAATGGAATATGGAGCCATGGTATTTTGTCGATCCGGGCAAGGTGACAAGCTCCAGCATGTCGGTGCGCATCGGTGCGGCGAACCAGATGGTCACCGGCAACACGACATCCACGACTCATTTCAATATCACCGACGGCGTGGGGACCGGCTGGTTCTATTCGGCTGCAGGCGGCGGGGCGGATTTCCGGCCGATCATCAGCGGTGGCGAGGTCGATGTCACCAAGGACAATAGCGAGGCACCCAACCCTGGAGGTTCCGCCGTCCAGAGCATCTTCAACGGCAATTTCGAACAGGGCACCCGCGAATCGCTCAATGTCCATCTGGAGCGTATTGCGACCGGTGAACTGGCCGACGATGCCGGTCGCTTCCCGATTTCTTACGAAATTCCCGGCTTCGCATTTCATGGCGGGCAGGGGTTCAAGCTCGATCTGCTTGGCCTGCCCGATGCCGATGCCATCGGCAAGATCGATGTCGCGGCGCTGTTCATGGTCAACACCAATCCCCAGGCGCTGGTCAAGAAGGTGCTGGTCAAGATTTGGGAGGACTTTTTCGACAGCCAGGTCAGCCTTGCCAACCAGATCACGATCGGCAATTTCAAGCTGCCGACGTTGAGCTTTGTCGAGGCGAAGCTGGCTGCAAAGGTGATCGGCTGGGCGGGCTTTGATGCCGGCAAAAAGATCGACATGGTCAACAAATATTTCAAAGCGACCAACAAGGTGTTCAAAGCCGCTGGCATGGCGACAGAGGCGCTCAATGACGGCCTGAACACGCTGGTCGAAAGCACCGGCGTCACCATGTCCCTGGGTGAGGATACGAAGGATGAGGCGGGCCTGAACCGCTTGAAGGCCTATGTCTCCAACGCGATCGAAAACGGCTTCGACAAACTGTTCCCCAATCAGGATAATTATTCGCTGATCATGGGGGCCAGCGCCGCCCTCACCAAGATCATCGATTCCTTCCTGCCCGATGGTGACATCTGGGAAGCGATCAAGATGGAGACGCGACGGATCCTGCCGGGGCTGGATTCGATCACCCACAATTTCGTCTATGTACCGAAGGATCAGCCCTATCTAACCTTCAAGGTGTACAAGCCCTATATGTTGCAGCCCGGCGCGAAAATTCGCGTGCGTTTTGAAGGGGCGGGACTGCCGACAATCGATGCGCTGGTCGCCAATCAGGAGGCGGGCGCGCGGCAGGTCGATCTGGGCACCGGGATGTTCACGTCCAGTGAATTTTCGGTCATCGTTCCCGACGAATATAAGGGCCGTTCGGCGACGATCACGATCACCCATGAAAATATGGCGCCGACCGCGGAGGACAAGCAGGATCTGGAGGACGCGGCATTCATCGACGCGATCACCAACGCGGCCAAGGATCTGGGGACGGCGGTCAGCCAGATATATCTGCTCGACGATCTTCGCTTCACGACGGTCGCGGCGATGAATGGCGTCATGCCCGGTTCGCCGCAGGTCGCGGCCGAAGGTGTCGCAATCACGCCTGCCGCTCCGGCGGTTACGCTGGAACAGCTTGCCAGCCTGGTCGACGATGCGCGGCTCGCCTGGATGGCTGCGGGGATCAGCGATGCTGACGCACAGAAATTGGCGGATCTGGAATTTGCCGTAACCGACCATCAGGATGCGGCTCTGGCCGTCCATTCAGGCCATGTCATCACGATCGATGCGGACGGTGCCGGGCACGGCTGGTTTGTCGATATCACGCCAAATGGAGCGAGCGAGTTCCTGACATCGGGCGGCCGGCTGATCGCCATCGACGGCAGCGCTGCGGCGGGGCGGTACGACCTGCTCACCGTGCTGATCCACGAAATGGGCCATGAACTTGGCCTGTCGGAATTGCCGACCACGACCGTCGGCCGGGTGATGAATGAAGCGCTCGGACTGGGCGAGCGGCGCTTGCCAAGCTTGGCTGACCTGCCGGTCGTGCCGGTCGCAGCGCCAGTCGCAGGTGCCGTTCGCACCGTCACGCTGACGGGGACAGGCAGTTCGGCGTTGGCTGCCGTGGCGGCTGCGCCTTTCGCCTTGCTGCCTTCGGGGACGCCAGCGACCGCGCCGTTCCAGAATGGCGATTTCGGTGCGGCTTCGGGTTGGTCGCCAGTGGGTGGCGGCGTCGTTTCCGGCGGAGTGGGCGTTCTTGCCGAGGACAGCCGTTTCCTGTCCTCGCTCAACCAGAAGTTCGTCCTGCCCAATGGCGCAACGGAAATCAGTTTCCAGATCCGGTCTGCGGTTCTGGGTGCGAACAGCGCGCTGCCGCCTGATGCGTTTGAAGTGGCACTGCTTGATCCGGTTACCGGCCAGTCGCTGCTGGGCGATCTGGACGGGCTGGACCTTTCCGACGCCCTGCTCAACCTGCAGGCCGATGGATCGCTCTACCTTGCCCCCGGCGTGACCGTGACCGGCAATCCATTGACGGGCAGCGCGACGGTGACCGTTTCGCTTGCAGGGGTCGACCGGAGCAACGGCGCGTTGCTTTCCTTCGACCTGATTGCGATGGGTGATCTCGACAGCCGCGTGACCATCGACAATGTCGCGTTCGTGGCGGTGGCCAATAACGCGCCGGTCGCGACCAATGACAGCGGCAGCGGCGATGAAGATCAGGACATACTCATCGATCTTCTGGCCAATGACAGCGACGCCGATGGCGATCTGCTGAGCATCACGATCCTGAGCGGCCCGGCAAACGGGACGCTCATCCCGCCGACCGTGACGGGCGGAGCGTGGACCTATCGCCCGGATGCGAATTTCGCGGGAGCGGACAGCTTCACCTACAACATCACCGATGGGCTGAGCGCGCCGGTGTCGGCCAGTGTCGCCATCACCGTGAATGCGGTGAACGATCTGCCGGAACTGGCTGTCGTGCAGGATCGCAGCGCGGTACAGGGCAACTTCGTCACGCTCAATCTGCTGGGAAGTGACGTAGAGGATGTCGCATCGGGCCTGACCTATGCACTCGTTTCCGGCCCAGCCGGTGCCAGCGTCAACCCGTCGGGCCTGTTGAGCTGGACAGCGGGTCTGCCCGGCATCGAGAATTTCACCGTGCGCGTCACTGACAGCGACGGCGCAACAGCCGAACGCAGTTTTGCGATCACCGTCGTGGCGCCGGGCAACGAAGCACCTGTATTTGCCGCGCTGCCGGATCGGGATGTCAATGCGGGATCGCTGTTCACGCTCCAACTGGCTGCAAGCGATGACGATGATGCAGCGGCGGATCTGACTTATACGCTGATCGCTGGGCCAAGCGGCGCGACGCTATCGCCTACCGGCGAATTGCGATGGGTAGCGACGGGAAGCGGCTCCCGTCAGGTGACGGTCCGCGTGACCGACCCCAAAGGCGCGTTCGACCAGCGGAGTTTCGCCCTGAATGTCGTGCCGGTCATCGGCAACACCGCACCGACGCTGCCTGTTCTTGGCGATGTCGCGGTTGAAAGCGGCAAGCTCATGATCCTGCCGATCACGGCCAGCGACAATGAGGACGTCGCCGAAGCGCTGACCTATTCGCTGGTCAGCGGCCCTGATGGCGCGGCCATATCGGCCAGCGGCCTGTTCAGCTGGCAGGCGGGTAATCCCGGCTCACAAACCGTGACAGTGCGCGTCACTGATACGGGCGGGCTGATTGCCGAGCGCAGCTTTGCGATCCTGGTCTCCAACCCGGCGCCTATATTCGCGCCGATCGCCGATCGCTCGGTATCGACTGGCGGCAATGTCGCGATCACGCTTTCCGCCACCGACAGCAACCATGGCGCAGCCCAGCTCGTCTATTCGCTGGTCAGTGGTCCGGCAGGCGCAAATGTGACGAGCGATGGCCAGTTCAGCTGGACGGCCGCCGGACTTGGCAGCCAGCCGGTCGTGGTTCGCGTGACCGATCCGCTGGGGGCATCGGCGGAGACGGGCTTCAACATCGAAGTCACGAACGTCGCGCCGGTGCTGTCCGATGTCGGCCCGGTTAGTGTGAATGAAGGCAGCGTGCTTTCGTTGCAGCTTGTCGCCAGCGATACCGAGGATGCGGCGGCGGACCTGACCTATACGTTGATCGCTGGCCCCAGCGGCGCAACGCTATCACTCACGGGCGAATTGCGATGGGTCGCGACCGGAACCGGCTCCCAGACCGTGACAGTGCGCGTCACTGATACCGGCGGGCTGATTGCCGAGCGCAGCTTTGCGATCCTGGTCTCCAACCCGGCGCCTATATTCGCGCCGATTGCCGATCGCTCGGTACAGACGGGCGGCAATGTTGCGATCACGCTTTCGGCGACCGACAGCAACCATAGCGCAGCCCAGCTCGTCTATTCGCTGGTCAGCGGCCCGGCAGGCGCAAATGTGACGAGCGATGGCCAGTTCAGCTGGACAGCCGCCGGACTTGGCAGCCAGCCAGTCGTGGTTCGCGTAACCGATCCGCTGGGAGCATTTGCAGAGACCGGCTTCAATATCGAGGTGACGAACATCGCGCCGGTGCTGGCGGCGGTTGGCCCGGTCAGTGTGAATGAAGGCAGCGCGCTGTCGTTGCAGCTTGTTGCAAGCGATGGCGATGATGCGGTTGGCGATCTGATATTCTCGCTGATGTCAGGACCAGCGGGGGCAACGCTGACGAGCGGCGGAGTGCTGAACTGGCTGCCTGCCGATGGCGGCGCGGATGCAGTCTTTACCGTCCGCGTGACCGATCCCCATGGCGCGCTGGCCGAGCAGAGCTTCAATGTCGCGGTGGCCGATGTCGCACCGATCCTCAGCGTATCGGGCCTGACGACGACACTGACTGGCAAGACCTATACAATCGCACTGGGTTCAAGCGATCCGGGCGACGACAGCCCGATCGAATGGGTCATCGATTGGGGCGATGGCACAACGCCCACATCGGTGGAAGGCAGCGCCAGCGTGGCCAGCCACATATATGCGGACGATGGCAATTTCCTGGTCAGCGCGCGCCTGCGCAATGATGATGGCAGCTTCCTGGCTTCGCCGATCAACCTGGTCGTCAATGATCCGCCCCTGCTGCGGTTGACGCAGGCGGGCTTTGTCGATGGCGGACTGGTCGTGCGCGTTTCCGAACCGCTTGATGTTCTGGCGGGCAGCAAGGCGGTGCAACTCACCGACAGCAGCGGCAATGCGGTTGCCCTTACCCTCGGCTTTGCGGCCGACGGGTTGGGCTTCACGCTGACCCGCGCAGATGGCAGGCCGCTGCAATATGGCAGCTACGGGTTGGTCATCGCCGATGGCGCATTCATCAGCGCGGATGGATCGGTGCTGGACGGCAATAATGATGGCCTGATCGGCGGTGCCTATCAAACCAGCCTGACTTTCAGCCAGTCCATGGCTGGTAGCGCGCGCCTGCCGGACTTTATGCGCGGGCCGGGCGAGCATGTCGATGTTCCGCTCGCCGATGATGCCGGGCTGAAAGTCAGCTTCGCCAGCCAGGGCGGGGTCAAGACCATGACATTTACGGTCATGTATGATCCTGCACTGTTGCGCGTCGACGGTGTATTGCCGGGTGCCGATCTGCCTACGGGCGCGAGCCTCGGCTTCGTGACGGAGGCTGCAGCTGGCGGCAAGCGTCTGGCCCGGATCAGCGTCAGCAGCGATACGCCGATCGCTGCGGGCGACCGCTGGATACTCAGCCTGGATGCGACCGTGCCGGACACGGCCCCTTACGGGTCTAGCGAAGTGCTGGAAGTGAAGGTCGAGGCGATCAACGCCGCTGCGCCTTCCGCAACCGAGGATGATCAGGCGCTGCAACTGGTCGGCTATTATGGTGATACCAATGCCGATCGTCAGCAAACCATGGCCGACCTGTGGCTGGCGACGCGCGTGGCGCTTGATATCGACAAGGGCTTTGCGGCGTGGGGCGATGCGCCGCCTTCGCTGATCGCCGATATCCGCGACTATCGCCCGTTCGCCAACCCGCACCTGCCGGACATCGAATTCACCCCGGTGAAGCCCGCGCCGCTGTGGCGTTCGCAGGTCGTGCCTCCTGCTGATTTCGGGCCGCTCACTTATGGCTTTTACGATGCGGTGGATCGCTGGGCGCAGGATATCCACGCAACGAATTCGGCTTGGTATGAAGAGGGTATGGACGGCAAGAAGCAGGACCAGCCTGACGACGGCGCTACCGCCCCGACGACTGAATCTGGCACGCCTCCATCGCCCGCATCGGCTCCACCAGCGACGCCTGCCCCCGTCACGCCCTCGCCCACTGCGTCAGCACCCGGCGATGGACTTGCCTCGCCAGCAGGTGTCGCGACCGCCGCCGCCGTGCCGCCGAAAATCAACATGGCTGCGCGACCTGCCGTTCAGGGCATGATGGCCGCAATGACGGAGGCCGATAAACAATGCTCGACATGGCTCTCGCGCTTCCTGCTCGACAATGGCGATGATCGTGGATGCACCACGGGTAGTGATTTCCTCCCCATTCTCATTCCCGGCCTCAATGGGCCGAGAGAAAAGACGGGCGACAAGCGCCGCAAGGCTGCCACGCCCGCTGGTGAAGAGCCTTCGGGCGAACTGGAGACAAGCACATGAATGAAAAGACCGCGACGCCCAAGGGACAGGCCGCGCCGCGCCAGCAAAAGCTTCGGTTCAACAGTGCCAATCTCAAGAGCAGCTATTGCAACATGTGCAACGCCACCAGCACTCGTGAAGAGGTGGTCCTCAATTTCGGTGTGAACCAGAATTGGGACCAGCCCAGCGCTACGCCCGCTGAACTGGAAGTGGATTTGCAGCACCGGATCATCCTTAGCCCCTTTGCCGCGAAACGGCTGAGCGAGGCGCTGACGCAACTCGTGCGTGACTATGAAACGCGATACGGTAAGCTTGCCTGAGGGTGCTGTCGGCCGACAGGGTGATGGCGACATGGCTGGCCAATGGTTGGGGAAGCGCCGGATGATCAGGCGGGCGACAGTTTCAGGGGCCGTAATAATTTGAGAGCCATGCCCTCTACATCCGAACCGTCCGACGATGCCCGGCTGTGGGCATCGATGGCCAGCGCACGCGATGCCGGGGCCTTTTGCCGCGCCTGGCTGGATTTGCAATGCGCGCGCACGCCTGGAGCGGTCGCGGGTCTTGTCGTGCTGGAAGGGGAGGAAAACAGTTTCGCGCCAGCAGCCTCCTGGCCCACCGGCCCGCAGGATATTCCGCATCTGCGCAAAGTAGCTGAACAGACGCTGGCGAGTGGCCAGGCTGTTGTTGAAAACGACCCGGATCATCCCGCCCAGACCGGCATAGCCTATCCCATCGCGGCTGCCGGGCGGACCTATGGCGCGGTCGTCCTCGTCATTACAGGCGCAACGGCGGAACGATTGCAGCCGATATTGCGCGAACTCCATTGGGGTGTCGGCTGGATATTGTCGATCGTATGGCAGCATCAGGCTACCGAACAGGCAGACAGAAATGCTGCATCCATTGCGGCGCTCGATGTGCTGGCGGCGATCGAGGAGCATGAAAGCTTCGATGAATCGGCGGTCAGCCTGTGCAATGCTCTGGCGGTCGCGCTGGACTGTACGCGGGTCAGCTTTGGCAAGGTTTACAAGGACAAAGTGTCGCTCGCCGCGATGTCGCATGGCGCATGGTTTCGCAAGAAGTCCGATACCGCCGAAGCGATTGAGGCGGCGATGGACGAGGCGCTGGATCAGGGCGTTACACTGAGCGTCCCGCCATCCGACGGCAATCGTCTGATCACCCTGCAACAGGCCCGGCTTGCTGCGGGCGGAGGATTAACGGCGGTCGCGTCCGTGCCGGTGCTGGATCGCGGACTGCCGGTGGGGGTCATCACGCTGGAACGCGATGCCGAGGGGGTGGCCTTTGCCCCACGCGACCTGCTGTTTGCGCAGAGCGTGGCGAGCCTGACCGCGCAATTGCTGGCGTTCAAGCTGCGGGAGGAACGCTGGTTCGGCGGTCGCGCGCGTCGGCATATGATGGACGGCGCGCGCGCCTTGTTCGGCCCACGCCGTCCGCTTGCCAAGGCGCTGGGCGTTGCCGCTCTCCTGTTGCTCCTGATCCTGCTCGTCCCCCTAGCCCAATTCCGGGTTAGCGCCGATGCGGCGCTGGAGGGAAGGGTGCAACGCGCCGCGGCGGTGCCATTCTCCGGCTTCATCGCGCAATCCCATGCGCGCGCGGGCGATGTCGTAAAACAGGGCCAGTTGCTTGCCACACTCGACGATCGCGATTTGCAGATAGATCACGCCCGTTCGGTGAGCGAAGTGCAGCAGCTTGACCGGGAATATCGGGAATCGCTCGCCAAGCATGAGCGGTCGAACATGAACCTCGACGGGGCTAAGCTGCGTCAGGCGCAAGCCCAGCTCCGCCTCATCGAATATAAGCTTGCGCGGACGAATATCCTCGCCCCGCTCTCCGGCGTGCTGGTTTCCGGCGATGTCAGCCAGCTTGTCGGCACGCCGGTCAAGGAAGGCGAAATTCTCTTCGAAGTGGCGCCGCTCGACGATTTCCGCGTCGTCCTTCATGTCGAGGAAGCGGATATCACCTATGTGCGGCCGGGACAAAAGGGGCGATTTGCCCCGACCGGGCTTGCCGGGGAGACCGTACCGTTCGTCGTCACCCGTATCTCCTCCGTTACCGGGACACAGGAGGGTAAGAACACATTTCGGGTCGAGGCCGAGCTGGACAGCGACGCGCCAAAGACGCTGCGTCCGGGTATGGAGGGCATTGCCAAGGTGACGATCGACCGTCGATCGAACCTCTGGATATGGACACGCGGACTGCGCAACTGGCTCCAGCTCTTCTTCTGGAAGTGGATACCCTGAGCGTATCATGGCCAATCCGTTCCACAGTTCGTCATGGTTTCAGGTCGCGCGGCTCCGCCCCCGGCTCAAGGGGCATGTGCGGGTGCGCAGGCATCACTATCGCGGGCAGGTCTGGTATGTGATTGACGATGGCGCCTCCGGCAAGGCGCACCGCTTCCCCAAGGGCGCCTATGAACTGGCAGGCCGACTAGACGGAACGACGACGGTCGAGGCGCTGTGGGAATTGCTGGTGGACCGTCTGGGTGAAGATGCGCCCAGTCAGGACGACGTCATTGCCGCGCTGGGGCAGTTACATGCGGCGGACCTGCTTGCCAGCGATACATTGCCCGATACCAGCGAAGCCTATCAGCGGCTCAAGAAGGAACGCCGCCAGCGCTGGCTGCAAAATCTCAAAAGCCCGATGTCGGTGCGGCTCAACCTTGTCGACCCGGATCGCTTCCTTACCCGCCACATGAATCTGGTCGCGCCCCTGTTCAGCGTCGCGGGTCTGTTTCTGTGGCTGTGCGTGGTCGTCCCCGCACTGCTGCTGGTAGGCACCCACTGGAACGAGATGACCGGCAATCTGGCCGACCGGGTGCTGGCGGCGGACAATCTGCTGCTCATCGCCCTCATTTATCCGCTGGTTAAATGTATCCATGAACTGGGCCATGGCTTTGCGGCCAAGAATTTCGGCCGGGAAGTGCGGGAAATGGGCGTGATGCTGCTCATCCTCGTGCCTGTTCCCTATGTCGATGCCTCGCATGTCAGCATCCTTGCCAGCAAATGGCAGCGTGCGCTGGTCGGCGCGGCGGGCATGATTGCCGAAGTGTTTGTCGCCGCGCTCGCAACCTTTGCTTGGGTGCTGATGGAGCCGGGGCTGGCACGGGCCATCGCCTTCAACATCATGCTGATTGCCGGGGTGTCGACCGTGCTGGTCAACGGCAATCCGTTTCTGCGGTTCGACGGCTATTATATCTTGGCCGACCTCATAGAGATTCCCAATCTTGGCAGTCGCGCAAACAGGCTCTGGGCGCATCTGGTCGACAAATATATATTCCGCACGCCCGGCGGGCTGCCGTTCGACGCGACGCCGGGGGAGAAAAGATGGTTCCTCTTCTTTGCCCCCGCCGCGCTGATCGCCCGCATGACGATGCTGATCGCCATCGCGCTGTTCGTGGCACAGAAATATTTTGTAGTCGGGGTGCTGATCGCGATCTGGTCCTTGTGGAGCGGGCTGGGCTTTCCGGTCTGGAAGATGTTTGCCCATGTGCTGTCGAGCCCGCAACTGCATGGCAACCGGAAACGGGCGGTCAGGATCACGCTTGGCGTGGTTGGCGCGCTCATGCTGGCGCTGTTTGCTGTCCCGCTGCCGCTGCATGTCAACGCGCAGGGGATCGTCTGGCTGCCGGAGGAGGCGCATGTGCGCGCTGGCGCGGATGGCGTCATCACCCGGCTGGCGGCACCGGATGGCGCGCGGGTAAAAAGGGGGACGCTGCTCATGCAGGCGGAAAACCCGGTGCTGGAGGCCGAAGTCGAACAGATACGCTGGCGCTTGCGGGAGCTTGAGGTGGAGGCCGATGCCGAACTGGCGGGGGATCTGGTCAAGCGGCAGATCAGCCAGGATGCATGGCGGGAATATTCCCGCAGGCTGGTGGTGCAGGAACAGCGGCTGGGGGATCTGGGCCTGACCGCCGGGACCGATGGCACATTCATGCTCACCCAGGCGCCGGCGCAGGATTTGCCCGGCCGCTACGTGCAAAAAGGGACGCTGCTGGGCTATGTGACGCCTGGCTATGCAGCGGTGGCGCGCGTGGTCGTGCCGCAGGACGATATCGAGCTTGTGCGGGCGCGGCTGCTTGCTGTGCGTTTCTGGCTGGCGTCCGAACCGGGGCGCAGCTGGGACGGGACCATTGCCCGCGCAATACCGGGCGGCACCTTCGAATTGCCCAGCGAAGCGTTCTCCACCAGCTATGGCGGAAGCATCCCCACCGATCCGGGCGATGAGAAGGGGCTGACCGCGCTCAGCCGCGTATTCCTGTTCGATGTTTCCCTGCCGCAGCAATTGCGCGATGCGCGCTTTGGCACCCGCGTTCATGTTCGCCTGCAACTGGGCTGGGAGCCGGTTGGCTGGCAGTTTATGCGCCGACTGCGCCAGCTGTTCTTGACGCAATTCAATGGCTGAGGCGACGCTTTCACGCTGGGGTGCGCTCAGCGACAAGCTGCGCGAAAAGGCACGCCATTTCTGGCATGAGGCGCGCAGCGATGCTCGGCCCGTGATCGCACCCTATGCCGAGCGCGGGCCAGCGCCATCCTGGAAGTGGGACCGGCCGCTCGACCTCCTGCTCGGGCGCTTCATGCTCGCCGTGCAGCGGGGCAAGCCGAGTTTGCTCGACCGGGCGCAGCGCATCGTCCAGCGGTCCGCCGAATGTGCCGACCTGTCCGAAGAGGCACTCAACGCCGCCTGTATCGAGATACGCGAGCGGCTGATGCGCGAACGGCTGAGTGAAGCGGTGGTTGACGAAGCCTTTACCCTCATTCGCGAAGTCAGCGGGCGGGAACTGGGTCTGCGTCATTTCCCTGTGCAATTGATGGCCGGACTGGTGATGCTTGATGGCGGGCTAGCCGAAATGGCGACGGGGGAGGGCAAGACGATCACCGCTTTGCTGCCCGCGATCACCGCGGCGATGGCCGGTATGCCGGTGCATGTTTTCACCGTGAACGATTATCTGGCCGAACGGGATTGCAACAGCCTGCGCCCGGTGATCGAGCGTTTTGGCCTGCGCTGTGGCCTGATCGTCCACGGCCAGGAAAATCCTGAGCGCCGTGCCGCCTATGGATGTCATATCGTCTATGGGACGAACAAGGAAATGACCTTCGACTATCTGCGCGATCAGACGGCGTTGGGAAAGAGGCGGGGGCAGGGCCGCCGCCTGATTGCAGAGCTGTTCGGGCAGGGTAGGCAACCTCTGTTGATGCGCGGGCTGCATTTCGCAATCGTGGATGAGGCGGATTCGATCTTCATCGATGAAGCGCGCACCCCGCTGATCCTCTCCGCCGAATTGCCGGGCGACACCGATGGCGTCTATCTTGCGGCACTGGAGATGGTCTCCATGCTGGAGGAGGGGCGCGATTATATTTTGACTGAAGGCACGCGCTCGGTCCATCTGACCGCGCATGGCAAAGACAGTGTAGCTGAACTGTCCCAGGGTCTGCCGCACACCCAATGGCGTATCCGGCTGGCGCGCGAGGAACTGGCGATGCGGGCGATTTCCGCCACACGCCTGTTCCTGCGTGATCGGGACTATATCGTCACCGATGGCAAGGTGCAGATTGTCGATGAATCCACAGGCCGTGTCATGGCGGACCGATCATGGGAAGGCGGGCTGCATCAGCTGGTAGAGACCAAGGAGGCGGTAGAGATTTCCGGCGTTCGCAACACCATGGCCCGAATTACCTATCAGCGCTTTTTCCGTCGCTATCGCCGGTTGAGCGGCATGACCGGCACGGCCGGTGAAGTGGCGGATGAACTATGGGCCGATTACGGGCTGAAGGTCGTGGTGATCCCGCGCAACCGCCCCAATCTGAGCAGCGATCGCGGTCATGTAATGGTGCAGTCGGCGCAGGAAAAATGGGCATTCATCGCCGCCGAAGTCGCCCGGATACACGCACAGGAAGGCGCGCGTCCGGTGCTGATCGGCACGCGTTCCGTCGCGGATTCCGACGCCGTCTCGCAGGCGCTGACTCATGCGGGCATAGCGCATCGCGTGCTGAATGCGCGGCAGGACGAGGAGGAGGCGGAGATCATAGCGCAAGCGGGAGAACCGGGGGCTGTCACGGTCGCGACCAATATGGCCGGGCGCGGCACTGACATTCTGCTGAACCCGACTGCCAAAGCCCATGGTGGATTGCATGTCATCCTGACCGGCTTTCACGATACCGCGCGGATCGATCGCCAGCTGTTCGGTCGTGCGGCAAGGCAGGGTGACCCCGGAAGCACCATTGCGATCACGGCGCTGGACGACCAGCTTTATACAGATTTTGCGCCGCGCGCGGCCCGGATCGTCGGTTCGTCCGCCAACAGCTGGCCCATGTTCGACGGCAAGGCGAACATGCTGCGGCGGCTGGCACAGCGCAATGCCGAGAAACGCCACGCGGCCGACCGACGACAGACGGAACTCGCCGAGGAGCGCCTTCGCAAGACCATGGCCTTTGGCGGCGGCGAGTAAGACGGTGGCGGGTCGGCACCTGCAACAGGTGGATGCTACCCGGTCAATCCGGTTTTACGGTGGGCTGATAGAGCATAGTCTTGTCAAAATTGAGGTCCGCGGCGTCCGCCTTGCCCATCACGGCGAGTAGCGCAAAACCCGCGACATAGGCATCGCGCCGCGCGGTGAGCATCGTGACCTGGGCGTTCAGCAACTCCTGTTCGGCATTGAGCTGATCGAGCAGCGGGCGCAGCCCGGCGCTGACTTCCGCCCGCATTCCCGCCAGAACCTGCTGATTGGCGGTAACGCCGCGCTGGGCGGTGTCGGTCACATGGGTCGCGGCCTGCCATGTGGCAAAGGCGGAGCGTGCTTCGGCAGTGACCTTGCCTTCGGCATCCAGTGCCTGCTTGTCGGCAACATCTTGCTTGGCGAGCGCCTGGCGCGTCTGTGCGCCAGTGCGGCCACCGTCCAGGATCGGCATTTTCAGGGTTAGGCCGACAAAGGCGGTGGTGCCGCGATCACCATTGCGCGGCCCCGTGCCTTGGTCCAGTGAGCCGAGATAATCATATTGGCTGATCCCGCCAATCGCGCTGAATTTGGGATAAGCCTGCGACCTGGCGACATCGATATCATAACCCGCGGCGGTTCGCTGCACCCGGGCAGAGGCAATTTCAGGATTATTGGCCAGCGCCGTTTCCACAGCTTCCGTCGGTGATGCGGGCATCTGCGGCAATGGCGGCGGCAGTTCCAGATTTTCGGCCGCATGACCAACCAGCCTGATATATTGCTCCTTGCTCGAAATGAGCCGCGCGCCGGCCGTTTCCATCTGGCTTTCCGCCAGCGCCAGCCGCGCTTCGGCCTGCGCCACATCGGTCGGCCCGCGACTGCCGGCACGGCGGCGGTCGACCGCTTCCTTGACGGTATAGCGCATCACCTCGACATTGTTGCGGTTAAGGCCGACGACTGCCTCATCGCGCAGCACATCCATATACGCCCCCACAACCGCCGAAAACAGGTCCGCCTCGGTCTGGTTCAGGCCAAAATGGCTCGCCTCCACCCGCGCTTTGGCCGCGTTCATACTGCCGCGGACAGTGCCGAAATCCAGCAGCGGAACATTGGCGTTGAGCTGGCCGACAAACTGGCGATCGGGGTTGGAGAAAAATCCGCCCGGTGCCGGTTTACCCGTCAGGACATTTTCCTGATAGGTTGCGCTGCCGTCGATCGTGGGCATCCCGGCGACGCGCGCCAGTGGCACATCCTCTTCGGCAACGCGGATGCTGGCGCGCTGGGCCGATATGGTCGGGTTGTTGCGATACGCACCTTCCAGCGCCTGTTGCAGGGTTTCGGCGCTGACGGACGACGGCAGGATGGCGCAAATGGCGATACCGGCGAAATAGGCTTGCTTCCTGGTCATGTCCGTAAAGCTCCTGTCTGATTGGGGTGAGCGCGACCGATTACTCCGGCCGCGTGGCGATGCTTGCGGGTTTGCGATCTATTTCGAGCCGGCAGCGCAACCCGGCGGGTAGCTTGTTGCCGGGATTGGGTAGCGCCAGGCGCATCCCGAACGTGCCGCTGGCTGCGTCGAAAACGCGGTCGATCACCTTGATCCGCGCCCGATATTTTCCGCCGACCGGCGCTTCGGGGAAGATCGAAACCTCGTCACCGACCTGCACAGCGTCAAGCTGCGCAATCGGGGCGAACACTTCGACATTCAGGGGATCGACCTGTGCGATCGTCAGAATATGCGTCGCGTCTGCGCCCCGATATTCGCCAGGGGCCATGCGGCGTTCCGTCACGATGCCATTGACAGGGCTGCGCACGGTCTTTTGTCCGATCACGCGCTGCGCCTGGACATATTCCAGTCGGGCAACTCGCTGCTCTTCGGCGGCTGCCTTGCGCTCCTCCGCGGCGGATTGCGCGTTGGCGCGCGCTTCATCCACCACATCACGGGCCAGATATTGGCTGACCTGGTCCGACCGCTGGCTGACCGTGGCAAGATAAGCCGCGCGACTTGCCGCGGCGCGTTCGGCGTGGGGGTTGGAGGCACGGGCCTGCGCAGCGGCGGCGGCGGCACGCTCAACATCGGTGTACAACTGGGCGACGACCTGCCCGCGCCGAACATCATCGCCCCTGTCGACATAGATATTCTGGACCACGCCCTCAACGCCGCTGTTCACGCGAACGACCTGACTCGGCTCGATCAGGCAATCAGTCGGACGGGCAGCATCCATTCCTGGCGGGGCCACGCCATTGCCGCTACTGGACGGCACGGCTGTTCCGGCGGCTTTGGCGGTTGCAACAGTGCCGGTAGTAACTGGCGCTTTCGGGGGCGTAGCGGGCGTTTCTCCGCTGCGCGCGACAAGCGTTATCCCGACAATCAGCGCCAATGCGCCGCCACCGTAAATAACAGCCTGTTTGCGATCCATCGACCAAGCCTCCCCCAAAGCACGGCATCAGACAGCTTCCGCCATCCGTTGCAGTAATCATGCGACTTGTATCTTTGGCGAAAGGACGGAAATCCGCATTTTCATTTCGCATCGGCAACCTAGCCAACCTGGCAATATGTTGCAACTATTTGTGATGGTGGAATTGTCTTGGATTCGGTCAATCAAGCATAGCGATTTGGGCGCGATCACGCATTTAGCGAACGGCGCGGAGCCTTGCGCCGACTGCACTTGCCAACGATGTTGATGAATTGCCGACGGCGGTTGAAAATTCGCCTGCTGACCCGTTGGAAAATGGTGACCCCTACGGGAATCGAACCCGTGTTTCAGCCGTGAGAGGGCCGCGTCCTAACCGCTAGACGAAGGGGCCATGGGCCGCGTCGGGCGGCTGGCAGGGGGTGGGCTTTAGGAAGGCGCGCCCGGCGCGTCAAGGAAAACCGCGTCGCACCCAATCCGCTTGGAAAAGCAGCATATAAAAAAACCGCCCCATGCAGAGCATGGAGCGGCCTAGGTTCAGGGAGGAGACGCCTCCAAAGGGGGGAGGCGCCCATACGATACACCCGAAAGGGGGGCAGGTGCATCGCATGTTCAGTAGATAGGGCAGGTCACATTCCGTTTCAAGAGGAGATGCAATCGCCTTTCTATCAAATATTTCCGCCGTTTCGGGTTAAGTCCCGGTTCAGGCTTCGGCGGGCTGCGGCACGGCTGGCTGGGGGATCGGACCCTTGCCAAGATTGACCTGCGCCTCGAAAATGTCGCGCATCAGTTGCAGCGAGAAGAGATGCGCATGGATCAGCGGCAGCATTCCGCTCTGGTTGATCTTGCGCAGCTGGTCGCCGCGCAGGTCGCGCAGCTTTTCCTCATTGATCATGCGGAAACCGCGATAGACGAAGGGCTGTTCATTGCCCGGCGTCTGGATCGCGACTTCGCCGTCCATCAGCAGGTCCATGTCCTGCAATTCGCGAACGAACTGGCCGGTGCGGGCCGCGGCCTGCTCGAAATCCTCGCAGAATTTCAGTACGCCCTGGGTCAGCTCGCTCGGCTTGCCATCCTCGAACAAAGGCTGGCCATCCTCGAACGCGCCGATCGCGGGGCTGGTGGGGTCAAAGCAGAGCGACAGCTCGTCCGTGTCGGGACGCAGCTTGGCCAGCATCCAGGGGTAGCGGCGGACATAGGCAGGCACATAGGACGGGCCGCGCAGCTTGCCTTCGTCATCGACGAAGATGTTTACGCCTTCATTCAGGCCCATCAGCGCCAGCGGCACCGAATCCGCGCCGGCCGAAAAGATGATCGGCACGAAACGCTGGGCAGAAACGAACTCGTCGATCGTCAGCGGAATGGCGTGCTGGCTGGTCAGGAACGGGGCCGAATCGACTGCCTTGCTGCGGAAATCGGCATGATCCAGGCTGCTCAGCGGGATGAGGTCATTGTAGAAGATCGGCAGGTTATTCGCGGGCGCGCTGGCCATGATCCGGTATCCATTCTGTCAAAAAGCGACGCTGTGCAGACACGTCGCCGGGCGTAAAACTGGGAGAGGGCGATAAAGCCCCGCGCAGCGGGTGGCAATTGCTTTCACATGAAGGCTCAGGCCTGATCCTCAGGCTTCATCGGGCAGGGGGATGAGTTTCCCCGGATTGAACAGTCCCTTGGGGTCAAACGCGGCCTTGATCGCCCGCAGCGCGCCGATCCGCGCCGGACCCGCCAGCCGCGCCAGTTCCGCGCGCTTCATCTGGCCAATGCCATGTTCGGCCGAAATCGATCCGCCCGCTGCAACCACCGCGTCATGAACGAAGGCGTTGATCGCCTGCCCCTGCGCCGCGATCCAGCCCGGCCCGTCGCTCGTCCCCTTGGGCGCGCGCACATGGAAATGGACGTTTCCGTCGCCCAGATGACCAAAGGACGATGCGGTCGTGCCTGGAAAATGCGCCATTGCCGCATCAGCCGCCTCGATCATGAAGGCGGGCATCCGCGCCACCGGCACGCTGATGTCATATTGCAGTGCTGGCCCCTGCGCTTTTTCCGATTCCGACAGCGATTCGCGGATTCGCCAGAAGGCCTCAGCCTGCGCTTCGCTGGCCGCCACCACCGCGTCGATCGCGACGCCCTGTTCGAACGCCAGCGCCAGAGCGCTCTCCAGTCGCTCGCCCGGCCCCGGATCGCGCAGGTCGGCATGGTCCACCTCAATCAGCACATGCCAGGGCGTCCGCGTCTCGATCGGGCTGCGCGTGCCGGGAATATGGCCCAGCACAAAGCCCAAAGTCTCGTCGGCGATGACCTCAAACCCTTCGACGCTATCGCCCAGTTCGGCCTCGACCAGGCGCAGCAGCGCCAGCGCATCGGCGGGGGAAGCGACCCCGACCCAGCCGACCGCCCGCGCCGCGATCGCCGGGACCAGCCGTAGCGCCGCCGCGGTAATCACCCCCAGCGTGCCTTCTGCGCCAATCAGCAGCTGCTTGATGTCGTACCCGCGATTATCCTTCTTCAGCGCGTCCAGCCCATGGAAGATGCTGCCATCGGGCAGCACCGCCTCCACCCCCTCGACCAGCGCGCGCATCGTCCCGTGGCGCAACACCTGCGTGCCGCCCGCATTGGTCGATACCAGCCCGCCAATCGTCGCCGATCCCTTCGCCCCCAGGCTGAGTGGAAAGCGTCGCCCGGCGGTTTCGGCGGCATCATGCAAATTGCTCAGGATCACGCCCGCCTCGCAGATCGCCAGATTATCGTCCGCACTCAGGCTGCGAATCCGGTTCATCCGCCGCAGCGACAGGATCAGCGCCGATCCGTCGGCGGGCGGCGTCGCCCCGCCGACCATCGACGTATTGCCCCCCTGCGGCACCAGCGCGACACCCAGTTCCGCCGCCAGCGCCACCGCAGCAGCAACATCCTCCACGCAGGCAGGCGACAGGATCGCCGCCGCCGCGCCATGATAACGGCCGCGCCAGTCGCTGACCCAGGGCGCTATATCGTCCGGGTCGGTGATGACGCCCTTGGGGCCAAGCAGCGCGGTGAAGCGCTCAATGATATGCTGTCCGATCATGGGACGCACCTATCCCCGGAATTCATCGACTGTTCAACCACGGGTCGATAGCTTCCGAATCCCAAAAGGGGTCCGACTTGGTTCATTCCATCCTGCTGCTGATTGCCGCCACGACGGCTGACCCGGTTCAATGGGCGCAACTGACGATCCAGCAGCGCGTCATCATTCGTGTGCCTATGGCGAGAAAGAGCAAGGCGCCCGCACGCATCACCGAAAAAGCGGCCGACGCCTGGGACGAGAAAAAAGGGCCGCGTTGCGTCGCTCTGCGCTCGATTCGCGCCGCTGCCATTGTCGTGCGCAACGGGGTGGACCTGATCCTGGCCGACCAGCATCGTTACCGCGCCCGTCTTGAAAAAGGGTGCGATGCCGCCGCTTTCTATTCCGGCTTCTATGTCGAGCCGGACGAGGACGGGTCGCTCTGTTCGGGTCGCGACGAGTTGCAGGCACGCGGCGGCACCAGTTGCGCCATCGACAGCTTCAAACGGCTGATCGCGGCGGAACCCGACGACTGAGCGCCCCTATCGCGCAACGACCGCCCGCCAAACCGCGCGATTTCCTTGACAAGCGGCCGATATTTCCGCAATGCGCGGCCGATTTCTGTCTCGCTATCGTGCAGGGCGGACAAGCCTCCTGTTCCCGGACCATTGAATGACTTTTGCCGATCTCGGCCTTTCCGACGAATTGCTCAGGGCCGTAACCGAGTCCGGTTATGATACGCCCACGCCGATTCAGGCGCAGGCGATCCCGTCCGTCCTGATGATGCGCGACATTATCGGCATCGCCCAGACGGGGACGGGCAAGACCGCCAGCTTCGTGTTGCCGATGATCGACATCCTCGCCCATGGCCGCAGCCGCGCGCGGATGCCGCGCTCGCTGATCCTGGAGCCGACCCGCGAACTCGCCGCGCAGGTCGCGGAGAATTTCGAGAAATACGGCAAATATCACAAACTCTCGATGGCACTGCTGATCGGTGGCGTGTCGATGGGCGACCAGTTGGCCGCGCTCGAAAAGGGCGTGGACGTGCTGATCGCGACGCCGGGCCGCCTGATGGACCTGTTCGGGCGCGGCAAGATCATGCTGAACGGCTGTTCGCTGCTGGTCATCGACGAAGCCGACCGGATGCTCGACATGGGCTTCATTCCGGATATCGAGGAAATCTGCACCAAGCTGCCCGCGCAGCGGCAGACGCTCCTGTTTTCCGCGACGATGCCGCCGGTCATCAAGAAGCTGGCCGACAAATTCCTGTCCAACCCCAAATCGATCGAAGTCGCGCGCCCCGCCAGCGCATCGACCAACATCACCCAGCGGCTGGTCAAGGTCGATTCGCGCAAGAAGCGCGACACATTGTCCAAAATGCTGCGCGAAGCCGACGTCACCAGCGCGGTCATCTTCTGCAACCGCAAGACGACGGTGCGGGACCTGAACAAGAGCCTGCAACGCGACGGCTTCAAGTCGGGCGAAATCCATGGCGATATCGACCAGGGATCGCGCATCGCCGAACTGGAGCGTTTCCGCGCCGGCACTGTCAACATCCTCGTTGCGTCGGACGTCGCGGCGCGCGGGCTGGACATCAAGGGCGTCAGCCATGTGTTCAACTATGACGCGCCCTGGCACCCGGACGATTATGTCCACCGCATCGGCCGCACCGGCCGCGCGGGCGCGTCCGGCGTCGCCTACACCTTCGTCACCGACGCGGATGCCGAAGCGATTGACAATATCCAGAAGCTGATCGGCACGAAGATCGAGGTCGTCGGCGCGGCGGAGGCCATCGCCGCGATCGAACCGACCGAAGAAACCGCCCCGCGCGCGCCAAGAGGCCGCAAGCCCCGCGCCGCAAAGCCGGTCGTCGAAACGCCCGTGGCGGACGAGCCTGTCGCCGAAAAGCCCCGCGCCGCTCGCCCCCCCCGCGCCGAAAAGCCACGCGAGGAAGCCCCCCGCGCGCAGACACCGCGAGAGGAAGTCCCGGCTGGTCCAGCCGTCGCCCCCCGCACCGCCGAAGCCCCCGCCCGCCAGCGCCGCAATGACCATCAGGACGACGGCCCCGACGAAGGCTGGAACGGCCCCGTGCCGGAATTCCTGAACTTCGGCTTCGACGCCTGACTGTTGGGGACGGACGGGCCTTGCTCTGTCCGCCAACCAACAAGGCCAGCAACGCCCACCTCCGTCACCCCGGACCTGATCCGGGGTCCCGCTTTCTGCGCGAAGAAAAGCGGGATGCCGGGTCAAGCCCGGCATGACGAAAGGGGGAATGGCAATGAACGACCACTAGCGGCAATTTAAGCCGCTTCTGTCTCGATCCCTATCCGGTCATAAAACACGTCAAAGTCAGGTGCGATAATCGTGGCGCAATTGCCGCCTGCTACCATGTCAATCGTGACAACAGGCCATGGTATTCTACGACGGGTGTCGAACGCAAGATACTCGCCGCCACCATTACTGCCGAAAATGAGAAAGCCTTCGAGGTCAGCTTGCCCATGGTTGTCGCTACTAATTGTGTCCGCAACAGTCATCGCGGAGTCCAGACAGAGGTTGTATGGCTCACTTGCCAACGGACCTTCACCGCCATTGCTGAAAGCGAGCAGATCAAGATACCGTTTGGGCAGGTCATCCGGCGCGACGGTCCGTAGCCGCGCCAACTCCTCAGCCGTGGCTCCAGTCACTGAAAACCAGTCTCGCCCTTCGAGCATCGGCGTTCCCCTTCATCTCGTCTCATGATCGTCTGCTTTTCACACTTACGCAACCGGAAGCAGACCGTCGCAAAACCACCCACTCCCCTCACAACAATCCCATCGCCCGCATACTGCTATGCCCGTTCGCGCCCACGATGATATGGTCATGCACGGCGATGTTCAGCCGCTTGCCCGCATCGATGATCTGGCGCGTCACCTCTATGTCCTGGCGGCTGGGTTCGGGCGATCCGCTGGGGTGGTTATGGACCAATATGATCGCCGCTGACCCCAGGTCTATCGCCCGCCTGATGACCTCGCGGACATAGATGGCTGCCTGGTCGATCGACCCGTCGCCCATATTTTCGTCGCGGATCAGCATGTTGCGCGCATTCAGGTGCAGCACCCGCACCCGCTCCACCCCCAGAAACGCCATGTCCGCGCGCAGATAGTCGAGCAGCGCCTGCCAGCTTGCCAGCACCGGACGCGCCGCCACTTCGTTGCGCAGCGTCCGCAGCATCGTCGCCTGCACGATCTTGATCGCCGCGATGCTGGTGTCGCCCATGCCCGGCACCCGCGCGATCGCCTGCCAGTCGGCGCTCATCAGCCCGCCGATGCCGCCAAATTCGCGCAGCAGCGCCTTGGCCAGCGGCTTGGTGTCACGCCGGGGAATCGCCAGGGCGAGGAGATATTCGATCAGCTCATGATCATGCAGCGCATCCCCGCCGGTCTCAGCCAGTTTCTGCCGCAACCGCGCGCGATGCCCTGCGCCATCATGCGTGACTTTTGCGTCCTGCTCCGCCAAACCCGCATCCCTCGCTACCGGCCACGGACGCTATAAGTTGCGGAATCGCGGGGCAAGGATATTTAAGCGGGCACAGACGTTATGGTCCCGTTACGGACCATCAGCGTTACTTGAAAGCCGGGGTTGGCCATAGGCATGGAAGAACAGGACGGCGAAGAGCAGGTTCGCCGGGGTTGGCTGCGCTGGCTGGGTGTCGGCACAGGGTCGCTTGCGCTGGTGCTGGCTGGCCTGTGGACGCAGCGCGCCCCGATCGCGGAAAATTTCGTCAGCCGCGAACTCAACCGGCGCGGGGTGCAGGCCAATTATGATCTGGTCGATGTCGGTCTGCGCACCCAGCGGATCAAGCATATCCTGCTGGGCGATCCCGCCAATCCTGATCTGACCGCCGACTGGGTCGAAGTCGACATCGCCTTTGCCGGCCTGACGCCACAGGTCGCCGCCGTGCGCGCAGGCGGCGTGCGGATGCGCGGTTCTTATCATGCCGACGTGCTGCGTCTTGGCGAACTCGACAAATTCCGCGATCCCGATTCGACTGCGCCCTTCAGTCTGCCCGATATCCTTCTCTCGCTCGCCGATGCCCGCCTGCGTCTCGACACGGATGCGGGCCAATTGGGGATGCGGATCGACGGGAAGGGCAATCTGCGTTCCGGTTTTCGCGGCAAACTCGCCGCCGTCATGCCCCGCGCTTCCTTTGCCAGTTGCGGCCTGACCGAAGGCAGCGCGTCGCTGGCCCTCGCCATGGATCAGGGCCGCCCGCACGTCACCGGCCCGGTCGGCGCCGCCGCGCTGGCCTGCCGCGATAGCGCCGCTATCGCCCGCCCGGTCGCCACGCTCGACCTGACCCTTGGCGCGGCCTTCGACCGCTGGACCGGCCATGTCGATCTGGCGGGTGAGGCGCTCAAGGCCAGCGGCATCGTCCTCGCCGCGCCCAAAGGCCACGTCGATTTCGACGGCACCGCATCCGCCACCAGCGGCCGCGCCCGCATTGGCGCAAAGGCGCTGGCGGGGCAGGGGGCAATGCTCGAACAGGCTGACCTCACCGGCACATGGTCGGTCAAAAGCGGCGAAACCGCGCTGCAAGGCGAACTCTCCGGTCGCCAGCTCCGCGTCTCTGGCCGCGATCCGCTGGCGACCTTGCGCGCCTCGACCATCGGTACGCCGGTCGCGCCACTCGCCGCCCGCCTCGCCGACGCAGTGCGCCGCGCTGGCGACAGCAACCAGATCAGCACCCGCTTTGCCTTGGTCCAGCGCGGCGCGTCGGGCAGCCTTGTCCTCACCGACAGCCGCCTGACCGCCCGCAGCGGCGCGCAGGCAGGTCTTTCTCCCGATGGCCGCATCACACTGGGCTGGCCCGGCCGCGCCGGAGCGCCGCTCGACTGGGCGCTCGAAGGCGCTCTGCGTACAGAGGGCGGCGGCCTGCCCGATGCCGCGCTCCGCCTCGCGCGCCGCCCCGGTGGCGGCTTTGGCGGCGAATTGTTCGTTGATCCCTATGCCGCTGGCGACGCGCGCCTCGCCATCGACCGCGTCCGCTTCCTCGCCCAGCCCGATGGCACCACCCGCTTCTCGACCGCGCTCCGCCTCGACGGCCCGCTGCCCGACGGTCGCCTCCGCGGCCTCAGCCTGCCGATCGAGGGGCAGCTGGCCGCCAATGGCGCGCTGGCGATCAACCGCCGCTGCGCGCCCCTCTCGCTGCTGGAAGCCCGCTATGGTGCCTTCGCCATCGGCCAGACCCGCCAGACGCTCTGCCCGTTGGGTGGCGGCGCATTGTTCGCCATGGGGCCAAAGGGCATCAGCGGCGGTGCGGACATCCGCAATCTCGCGCTCAGCGGCACCAGTGGTGACAGCCCGCTGCGCCTGACCGCCGATCATGCCCGCATCGCGCTCGGCCAGACCGGTTTCGCGCTCGCCAATCCCGCGCTGACGCTCGGCCCGAACGACGCCCCCGTTCGCCTGACCGCCGCCAGCCTCGATGGCGCGATGACCGCGCACGGCATGAGCGGCAAAGTCGGCGGGGCAGGGGGCCAGATCGGCACCATCCCGCTGATCGCGGAGCAGGGCAATGGCACATGGGGCTTTGCCAATAGCGCGCTGGATTTCCGCGCCGCCATGACGGTGCGCGATTCGCAAGTGCCGGTCCGCTTCAACCCGCTCGCCGTTCCCGATTTTGCCCTGACCCTCAAAAATGGCCGTATCGCCGCCACCGGCACACTCACCGCGCCGCGCAATGGCGCAACCGTGGCCCGCACTATGATCGCCCATGAGCTTGGCAGCGGGAAGGGCCATGCCGACCTTAGCGTCCCCGGCCTCGCCTTCGGTCCTACCCTCCAGCCCGACGAAGTCACCCCGCTGGCGCTCGGCGTCGTCGCCAATGTCGCGGCGACCGTGACCGGAGAGGGGCGGATCGACTGGACAGGATCGGCCGTCACCTCCACCGGCACCTTCCGCACCGACAATGCCAATCTCGCCGCCGCCTTCGGCCCGGTGCAGGGTCTGTCGGGCGAAATCCGATTCACCGACCTGATCAACATGGTCACAGCGCCAGGCCAGACGGTCAAGATCGCCTCGGTCAATCCGGGCGTCGAAGTCCGTGACGGCACCGTCCGCTACCGGCTGGAAGCCGGACAGAAGGTGCGAATCGAGGGCGGCGGCTGGCCTTTCTCCGGGGGGCAGCTGGTCCTGCTACCCACCACCATGGATTTCAGCGCCGGTGTCGATCGCTATCTGACCTTCCGCGTCATCGGCCTGGATGCCGGCGCGTTCATCCAGGCGATGGAACTGGACAATATCTCGGCCACCGGCACGTTTGACGGGCTGATGCCGCTGATCTTCAACGCGCAGGGCGGGCGGATCGCGGGCGGGGTGCTGGTCGCCCGGCAACAGGGTATGCCCCCGCTGCTGATGCCTGAAGGCGTGCTGCCGACCATCCCCTGCGATCCAGCGCTCCAGTCCGGTGTCCTCTCCTATGTCGGGCCGGTGTCGAACGAACAGCTTGGCACGATGGGACGGCTGGCCTTCGACGCACTCAAAAATCTGCAATATAAATGTCTGACAATCCTGATGGATGGCGCGCTGGATGGCGAGATGGTGACCAACGTGGTGTTCAACGGCGTCAATCGCGGCCAGTTGGGCGGCACACCGGCAGGACTGGCGCGCAACTTCACTGGCCTGCCTTTCCTGTTCAACGTCCGCATTTCCGCGCCTTTCCGGGGACTGCTCGGCACCGCCCAGTCCTTCATCGACCCGTCGCAACTGATCCAGAACAGTATCGGCGACCAGATGCAGGCGAACATGAAGAGCAAATTGAACGAAAGCCTTGCGGTTCAGCCTGCGGAAAGCGACAACATGCCAAACGGGGAGCGCAAATGAAGAAGCAAGCAATCATGATGGCGGGTTTCGCCGGTCTGGCCCTTGGGGGCTGTATTCAGGTCAAGGCGCCGGACAAGCCGATCGAAATCAACCTGAATGTGAAGGTGCAGCAGGAGGTCGTCGTGCGCCTGCAACGTGACGCACAGGACCTCATCCAGAATAACCCGGAGTTGTTCCCGCAATGACACGCAAAATTCTCCTGATCGCCGCCGGTGCCGCTGTCGCGCTGGCGACCGGATTTGCGATGACCGCACCCGCTCGCGCCCAGACCGGTGCCGTGGCCAGCGCGATGGCGGCGGGGACCGTGGGCGAACAGGCCGACGGCTATCTCGGCATCGCCGGGTCGGTGGGGGCCGATGTCCGCGCCGAAGTCGAATCGATCAATATCAAGCGCCGCGCCGCCTACACTCAGCTGGCCAGCCAGCGCGGCGTTACCGTGCAGGATGTCGCCGCCGCCACCGGCTGCCAGACGCTCAGCAGCCGGGTCAAGGCCGGGCAGGCTTACCGCATCGGCGCTGGCGCGTGGCAGACCAAGGGTGCAGGCGCGATCGCGCTGCCCTCTTACTGCGCAACGGCGGGCTGAAAATCCCGCTCTGGCGGACTTTTCTCATTCCTTCGTCCGGGTAGGGTAATCTCTGCCCAACCATGGTTGACTATCCGCAATCGCCTTTCTAAACGGGCCGCGCCTTGACGGGTGCAGCCGCAAGCGCCATGCCGCCTGCCATATGGGGTCAAACCCGGATGGAGGATGATCATGGTTGCGGATGGACCCGGACAGGACCCGGCGGGGGAGGACGCGCGCATCACGTCTCTGGAAGAGCGGATTGCGCGCGCTGAATCCGTCGAAAAGGTCAGGCAGGGGGCTGTGGAGCAACAGGCGGACGATGGGTCTCGCCTGGGCAACCGGGTTCTTGCGGAACTGATCGGCGGTCTTGTCGGCGGTGCGTTGATCGGCTGGGTTCTCGACCGGCTGTTTGGCACATCCCCATGGCTCCTGCTCGTTTTCCTCGGTCTTGGCATCGTGGCGGCGTTCAGGAACATCATCAGATTGACGACGACGAAGCGTCCCCCGGAATAAGGGACGCTTTTGTCATAGTCCGACGGTTTAGACGGTTTAGACGTAACAGGGGTCCAGCGTGGCAGAATCCGGCAAAATCGATCCGATGCATCAATTTGCGATCGAACCCCTGTTCGGTACCGATCATCTGTCGCTCGGCGGCTTCAACATCGCCTTCACCAACAGCGCCCTCTATATGGTGCTGGCCGCTGTGGTGCTGTGGATCTTCGTGATCGGCGGCATGAAGCGCGAACTGGTCCCCGGTCGCTGGCAGATGGCGGTCGAATATATGACCGGCTTCATCAAGAACCTGCTGATCGCGAATATCGGTGACAAGGGGCGCAAATATATCCCCTACGTCTTTTCGCTCTTCATGTTCATCCTGCTGGCCAATCTGCTTGGAATGTTGCCACTGGGCCTGGTCGGGCTTCACCCCTTCACCTTCACCAGCCATTTCACGGCCACTGGCGTGCTGGCGATCATGAGCTTCTCGATCGTCCTGATCGTCGGCTTTGCCAAACATGGCTTCCACTTCTTCTCGCTCTTCATTCCGCACGGCACGCCGGCGCTGATGATCCCGCCGCTCTTCCTTATCGAACTCGTCTCCTTCATGGTGCGTCCGTTCAGCCTGGGCCTGCGACTGTTCGTCGCGATGACCGCTGGCCACGTATTGCTGAAGGTGCTTGCGGGCTTCGTCATCAACAGCGCCAATGCGTCGCCAGCCCTGGGCCTCACCGTCGGCACCGCCAGCTTCATCCTGATGATCGGCATCAGCGCGCTGGAAATGCTGGTCGCCGTGATCCAGGCCTATGTGTTCGCGCTGCTGACCTCGGTCTATCTCAACGATGCCGAGAACCTGCACTGAGTTTTACCTGATTTCGTCAACAATTACATTATTCTAACGAAGGAGTTTACGACATGGACGCAGAAGCCGCAAAGCTGCTCGGTGCTGGCCTGGCCGCCATTGGTGCGGGCATCGCCGCCCTCGGTGTGGGCAACGTGTTCAGCGCATTCCTCGAAGGCGCGCTGCGCAATCCGGGGGCCGCTGATGGCCAGCAGGGTCGTCTGTTCATCGGTTTCGCCGCGGCGGAACTTCTGGGTCTGCTGGCGTTCGTTATCGCCATGATCCTGGTGTTCGTGGCCTGACACGGTTCGGACGCGGGCAGGGCGGTATCGTGCCGTCCCGCCCGCATCCTCTGAAATTGACCGCGCCCTGATCGGACGGATAGATATGCCTCAAATCGCGCAAATTGCCGAAACCTACTCCAGCCAGATTTTCTGGTTGCTGTTGACCTTCGGCTTCGTGTTCTTCGTCATCGGCCTCGGCATGGTGCCCAAGGTTCAGGGTACGGCGGACGCGCGCGACGCGAAGATCAGTGGTGATCTGGACGCGGCCAAGGCCGCCTTCGCCCGCGCCGACGAAGCGGAAGCCGACTATCGCGTCCGTGACGCGCAAAGCCGTGCCGCCGCTCAGGCGACGCTGGTTCAGGCCAAGGCGCAGGCTGCCAAGGCATCCGAAACCAGGCTCGCAGCCGCCGATGCCGAAGTCGCCGCCAAGATCGCGGCCGCCGAAGCCCGGATCAAGGCTGCAAGCGACGCCGCTCTGGCAGAAATTGAAACCGTCGCTGCCGATGCGGCACGCGACATGGTGGCCCGTATCGCTGGCGTGCAAGCGTCGGATGATGCAGCCCGCAACGCAGTAAAGGCGGCACTGGCCCATGGCTGAGGCAGCAGCACAGCATCAGGGCGAAACGCCCCCAACCCTCGACCAGGCGATCCATGCCGAAGGGATGGAGCCTGTCGGCACCGTCGCGCATGAAGGCGTCGCGCCCCATACAGACCCCAAAGCGGTCGGCATGGACGCTACCGCCTGGGTTAGCCTGGCCATGGCAGCCTTCATCGCCATCCTCCTGTTCAAGAAGGTCCCGGCGCTGATCGGCGGCGTTCTCGATGGCCGGATCGCGCAGATCAAGGCCCAACTCGCCGAAGCCTCCAAGCTGCGCGCCGAAGCCGACGCGCTCAAGGCGGAATATGAGGCGAAACTCGCCGCCGCCACGGGTGAAGCCGAAGCAATGCGTAAGTCCGCCGAGCATGAGGCCGAAACTCTGCTGGAGGATGCCCGCATCGCCGCGGCCGATCTGGTCGTCCGCCGCCAGAAAATGGCCGAGGACAAGATCGGTGCCGCCGAACGCGCTGCCATCACCGCGATCCGCGCTCGCGCCGTCAACGCCGCAACGACTGCGGCTGCCAGCTTGATCGCACAGGGCCATAACGCCAGCGCTGACAAGGCCTTGGTCGATAGCGCCATCAAGGGACTTGGCCCGGTCGTCTGACCCGACGACGCCAGACAAAACGAAAAAGGGCCGGGCGCAATCCCGGCCCTTTTTCGTTGGTAGCTCCATCCCCGATGAAAGATTGGCACATCGCTGTCCTACATCCTCCATTTCATGCCATATAGCTTCCACAACGCGATCCACCGGACTTTCCGATAGGATCACGCCAGCGTTATAAAATGTCACGATTACCGGGAAATATGAGAAGTTAAGCCTCCACTTTCCTATTGCACGCCCCCATTGCGATCCCCGCCCGGCACGCTATCTCATCCCCATGTCGCAACCCCAATCTCCCGACCGTTTCAATGAAGACAAGGCCAGCTACACGGTCCGCGGGTCCGGCACGCCCGACCTCGACGTCGGGATAGAGGCGATCCGCACCACGCTGCGCACGCTGCCGACCCGGCCCGGCGTGTACCGGATGCACGACGCGCGCGGCGATGTCCTCTATGTGGGGAAGGCGCGCGCGCTCAAGAATCGCGTCGCCAATTATACCCAGGTCGAGCGGCTCCCCCGCCGCCTGCAGCGCATGGTCGCCCAGACCCGCAGCATGACCATCGTGACCACCAACAGCGAGGCGGAAGCCCTGCTGCTGGAGGCGCAACTCATCAAGCGCTACCGCCCGCCCTACAACGTCCTGCTGCGCGACGACAAAAGCTTCCCCTTCATCCTGCTGCGGGAGGATCATGCCTTCCCACGCGTCCAGAAACATCGCGGCGCGCGCAAGGCGAAGGGGCGCTATTATGGCCCCTTCGCCAGCGCAGGCTCGGTCACCCGCACCATCAATGCGCTGCAAAAACTCTTTCTGCTCCGCTCCTGCACCGACAGCTTCTTCGCCAACCGGTCGCGCCCCTGCCTCCTCTATCAAATCAAGCGCTGCTCGGCTCCCTGCGTCGATCGCATCGACCCGGACGGCTATGCCGAACTGGTCCGGGACGCGCAGGATTTCCTCGGCGGCAAATCCACCGCCGTTCAGAAGAAGCTCGGCACCGCGATGCAGGCCGCGTCCGACGCGATGGATTTCGAGCAGGCCGCGGTCATCCGCGATCGCCTCAAGGCGCTGACCTTCATTCAAGGGTCGCAGGCAATCAACGCCGAAGGGCTGGGCGACGCCGACATTTTCGCGCTGGCGCACAAGGGCGGAGCGATGTGCATCCAGGCCTTTTTCATTCGCGGCGGCCAGAATTGGGGCCATCGCAGCTTCTTCCCGGTCCACACCAATGAAGTTGCCGAGGATGAAGTGCTGGCCAGCTTCATGGCGCAATTTTACGAGGAAGTGCCGCCGCCCAAGCTGGTCCTGACCGACCGCGCGCCCGCCGAATGCGAATTGATGGCGCAGGCGCTCAGCGAACGGATCGGCAGCAAGGTCCGCATCGAAGTCCCCCAGCGCGGCGACCGCACCCGCCTGATCAAGCAGGCGCAGCGCAACGCGGTAGAGGCGCTCGACCGTCGCCTCGCCGAAACCACCAGCCAGGGCAAGATACTCGACGAGCTGGTCGAGAGGTTCGGGCTGGATGGCGTCCCCGACCGCATCGAAATCTACGACAACAGCCATATTCAGGGCGCCCACGCCCTCGGCGCGATGGTCGTCGCCGGTCCCGAAGGCTTCCGCAAGAATGCCTATCGCAAGTTCAACATGAAGAATCCCGAAATCTCCAACGATGATTTCGCGATGATGCGCGACATGTTCGAGCGCCGCTTTGGCCGCGCCCAGCGCGAGGACCCCGATCGCGACAGCGGCGAATGGCCCGATCTGGTCCTGATCGACGGCGGCAAGGGCCAGCTATCGGCGGCCCGCGCGATGCTGGAGGAAATGGGGATCGAGGATGTCACGATGATCGGCGTCGCCAAGGGGCCACATCATGGCCGCGACGGGCGGGAAGTGTTCCACCTGATGGATGGCCGCGAACTGATGCTGCCGGTGAATCACCCCGTCCTTTTCTACCTCCAGCGCCTGCGCGACGAAGCCCACCGCTTCGCCATCGGCGCCCACCGCGCGAAACGCAGCAAGGCGATCACCGTCTCGTCGCTCGACGAAGTCCCCGGCATCGGCCCCGCCCGCAAAAAAGCCCTCCTCATGCACTTCGGCACAGCCCGCGCCGTCCGCGACGCCGCGCTGGAGGACCTGGCCCGTGCGCCGGGCGTGTCGACGGCGGTAGCGCAGCAGGTCTATGATTATTTCCACGGCTGACGAAGGACGCCGTTAAGCATGGGGTGAAAGCAGGCTTTAAGCGGTGACTGTTACCCTCGCGATATCCGAGAGAGGGAAACCGATGCGCCACCGCCTGCTGTTCATCCTACTGCTGCTATTGCTGGCGCCATCCGCGCACGCGCGCCAAGTCACGCCAATCCAGCCATTGGCCCTGGCGGCTGGTCAGCCGTTGCGAATTACCGGCATGGATGTCGTTTTCGCGCCGGGCATATTGGAGGAACTGGCGGAAAGCGACGCCAAAGCCGCGAACAAGCGTGCGGCTGCGGGCCTGCCGCCGCTCGATCCCACCAGCTATCCGACCGGTCCGCAGGATGGCGCAGCTTATGCGACCTTACCCTTCAAACAGATGTTCCCGCTGGTCATCCGCGACGTCACCCGCGACTGGAAGCTGGACAATGGCACGCCGGTTACGCTGCGCATCACGCTGGACCGCTTGAAAACCGCGGATGCCGCGATGGCCATATTGGTCGCCTGGAGTTCGGACATGCTGGAAGGCACGGTTGATGTGCTGGACGCCGCCAACGGCGCATCGCTGGGCAGCTTTCGCGTAGAGGTGAAGAACACTCATGGTGGCTGGGGCGGGATGCTGATCCGGGGCGGGGGCATCCGAGAAAAACTGGCTGAAGAGTTCGGGCTCGAAGTGTCGCGTTACATCGCGGGCCGCAAGAAGAAAGGCTGACGCCGCTCACCCGGCTCAACCAAAGCTATCGCAGCTGTCCGGTGACGGGTAGAGCAGCAGGGCGATGCCCAGCCTCACCACATCCGCCATCGTATGCTCGCTGCGCCCCCATGGCGAACATGGTGCGATTGCGCGGCTGCTGACGCCCGACCATGGCCTGATCGCAGGCTATGTGCGGGGCGGGCGGTCCCGCGCGATGCGGCCCGTGCTGCTCCCCGGCAACGCCGTCGCCGCGACCTTCCGCGCCCGGACGGAGGATCAGCTTCCCGGGCTGACCGTCGAGCTGGCGCACAGCCGCGCGCCGCTCCATGCCGAACCCTTGCCCGCCGCCGCGATCGACTGGGCCTGCGCGCTGACCGCCATAGCCCTGCCCGAAGGGACGCCCTATCCCGCGCTCCATAGCGCGCTCGACGGCGTGCTTGGTGCGGTGGAGGCGGCCCCTGCCGCGCGTGGCTGGGCGGTGGCGCTTGTGCGCTACGAACTGCTGCTGCTCGCCGAACTGGGCTTTGGTCTGGACCTCTCCCGCTGCGCCGCGCTGGGCGATGCCGATGACTTGGCCTATGTCAGCCCGCGCAGTGCGGCGGCGGTTAGCCGGGCAGGGGCGGTCGGCTATGAAAGCCTGCTCCTGCCGCTGCCGCCCTTCCTGCTGGAGGGCGGCACGGGCGAATGGAGCCAGATCATCGACGGACTGCGCCTCACCGGCTTCTTCCTCGAACGCTCGATCCTCACCGACTGGCGCGCCGACGTGCTGGCCGCCCGCGAAAGGCTGGTCGATCGACTTAAAAGGGCGGTTGCGTGAAACCTCGTGTCTCCATAAGGGGCAGCCACGCAATATAAGGAGTCTCGCCATGTTGATCGCCCTGTTTCCCGGAGACGGCATCGGTCCCGAAATCGTCGATCAGGCCAAGCGCGTGCTGGATGCACTGTCGATTGACGGCCTGACCTATGAACAGGGGCTGGTCGGCGGCGCGGCTTATAAGGCGGTCGGCCATCCGCTCCCGGCCGAAACGCTGGAACTGGCCAAGCGCGCCGACGCCATCCTGTTCGGCGCGGTGGGTGATCCCGATTGCGATGCGCTCGAACGTCATCTGCGCCCCGAACAGGCAATATTGGGCCTGCGCAAGGAACTGGGCCTCTTCTCCAACCTGCGCCCGGCCAAGGTGTTTCCCGAACTCGCCGGTGAATCCGCGCTCAAGCCCGAAGTCGCCGGTGCCATCGACCTGCTGATCGTCCGCGAAACCAATGGTGACGTCTATTTCGGCGAAAAGGGCTTCCGCACCACCGTCGACGGACTGCGCGAAGGCTATGACGTCATGTGCTACAATGAAGCCGAAGTGCGCCGCATTGCCCATGGCGGCTTTCAGGCCGCCCGCGCCCGTCGCGGCAAGCTCTGCTCGGTGGACAAGGCCAATGTGCTGGAAACAAGCCAGCTGTGGCGCGACGTGGTGATAGAGGTATCGGCGGAATATCCCGACGTGGCGCTCAGCCATATGTATGTGGACAATGCCGCGATGCAGCTGGTCCGCAACCCTGGCCAGTTCGACGTGATCGTGACCGGCAACCTGTTCGGCGACATCCTCTCGGATCAGGCCAGCATGTGCGTCGGCTCCATCGGGATGCTGGCGTCTGCTACCCTCAACGGCAGTGGGCAGGGGCTGTACGAGCCGATCCACGGCTCCGCCCCCGACATTGCCGGCACGGGCAAGGCCAATCCGCTGGCGACGATCCTGTCGGCGGCGATGATGCTGCGCTATTCGCTGGGGATGCCCGAACAGGCTGACCGGATCGAGAAGGCGGTAGCAAAGGCGCTGGCCAACGGCGCACGCAGCGCTGACCTGGGCGGCACCATGACCACGGTGGAGATGGGCGATGCGGTATTGGCGGTCCTCTGAGCGCCCACCGCATCTCTTAAGATTTTGCTGCCCTGTCGTTCTAGGTAGAAAACGGGGACGCACCTATGTCGATAATATTGAAGCAGGATCATGAAGCCTTGCGGGTCATGATGCGCGAGTTCGCGCACATCATGCGAACCAGCGGCATCGAAGCCCTGCCGGACATCGCGCGCAAGCGCATCGCTTTCTCCCAATTGTTCCGCGAACATATGGGGCGGGAGGATGCCCGTGCTCTCGACCTCCGTAATGGCCATCTGGCGGCGCAAGCCGATCCGCTGTTGCGCGAACATGGCCGGGCGATCCGCGCCCTGTTCCTGCGCTATAGCGATCATATCAAATATTGGACCCCCACCATGATCGCGCAGGACTGGAGCGGCTATCTGGAAGCCGTCCTCACCCTCCAAGGCGAACTGGCCGAACAGATGGCGTGGGAAGAACGGAATCTGCATCCGCTGATGGATGCGCAACCGCGTCGGGCGGCCTGATTGAAGGCCAATTCGTCGGCAAAGGTTCTGTCCTGGTCCCGGCGCGGCAGTTAGAGCGCCGGGATGACCGACTTCTCCCTCGCCTCGCTCCGTTCCGCCGCTGCTATGGTTCATGCGCAGGTGCCGCCAACCCCGCAATATGCCTGGCCGTTACTGGCCGCACGCGCCGGGTGTGACTTGTGGGTCAAGCATGAAAATCATACCCCGACCGGCGCGTTCAAGGTGCGCGGGGCGATTACCTATATCGACTGGCTCCGCCGCACTCACCCGCACGTCACCGGCATCATCACCGCGACACGCGGCAATCACGGCCAAGCGCAGGTCCGCGCCGCCACCGCAGCGGGCCTGAAAGCGACGATCGTCGTCCCCCACGGCAATGCGCTGGAAAAGAACGCGGCTATGCGCGCCTTTGGTGCGACCCTGATCGAACATGGCCATGACTTCGACAGCGCGAAGGCAGAAGCGCTCCGCCTGTCGGCCGAACAAGGGCTGTTCATGGTCCCGGCCTATCATGATGAACTGGTGCGCGGCGTCGCCAGCTACGGCCTGGAATTGTTCGATGCCGTACCGGACCTGGACACCGTCTATGTCCCCGTCGGCTGCGGCTCAGGCCTGTGCGGCACCATTGCCGCGCGCGACGCGCTGGGCCTCACCACCAAGGTCGTCGGCGTCGTGTCCGCCCATGTCGATGCCGCCAAACGCTCGTTCGAGGCGGGCCGGTTGCTCGCCAGCCCCACGGCCTATACTTTTGCCGATGGCGTCGCCGTCTGCACCCCGGTGCAGGCCGCACTCGACTATTTCGGTCCCCGCGCCGACCGCTTCGTCGCCGTTACCGACGATGAAGTCGCCGCCGCGATCCGCCATTATTGGCAGGACACCCATAATCTGGCCGAAGGGGCAGGGGCCGTCGCACTCGCGGCTGCGCTACAGGAAAAGGAGGCGATGCGGGGCAAGAAGGTTGCAGTTATCCTGTCGGGCGGTAATGGCGACATGAGCCAGATGGCGGAAATATTGGGCGGCGCTACCCCGGTGGTGCGGCAAGACATGCGGAAAGCGATATGAAGCGGAAAAGCGGTCAGAACCCGGATATCACCAAGAACTGGAAGCCAGCCACGCTGGCGATCCGGGGCGGCACCGCGCGCAGCGAATGGGGCGAAACCTCCGAAGCGCTCTTTCTGACCAGCGGTTACAGCTATGACCGGGCGGAGGACGCCGCCGCGCGTTTCGCCGGCGACCAGCAGGGCATGACCTATTCGCGCCTCCAGAACCCGACCGTGGAAATGCTGGAACAGCGTATCGCCCTGCTCGAAGGGGCAGAGGCCTGCCGCGCCACCGCCACCGGCATGGCGGCTATGACTGCGGCGCTGCTGTGCCAGCTGTCGGCGGGCGATCATGTCGTCGCGGCCAAGGCTGCCTTCGGCTCCTGCCGCTGGCTGACCGATACGCTGCTGCCCAAATTCGGGATCGAAACCACCACGATCGACGCACGCGACACCGCTGCGTGGGAAGCCGCGATCCAGCCCAATACCAAAGTGTTTTTCTTTGAAACCCCCGCCAATCCGACCATGGACGTGGTGGACCTGCGCGCCGTCTGCGCCATCGCCAGGGCGCACGGCATCACCAGCGTCGTCGACAATGCCTTCGCCTCGCCCGCGCTCCAGCGGCCGATGGAATTTGGCGCGGATGTCGTCGCCTATAGCGCGACCAAGATGATGGACGGGCAGGGCCGGGTGCTGGCGGGTGCGATCTGCGGCACGCGCGACTGGATCAACAATGTCCTGCTGCCCTTCCACCGCAACACCGGCCCGACGCTCAGCGCCTTCAACGCCTGGGTGGTGTTGAAAGGCCTGGAGACGCTCGACCTGCGCATCCGCCGCCAGAGCGAGAATGCGCTCAAGGTAGCCGCCTTCCTCGAAGACCGCGTCGCCAAGGTGCTGTATCCGGGCCTTCCAAGCCATCCCCAGCACACGCTGGCGATGAGCCAGATGGAGATGGCCGGGCCGATCTTCTCGCTCTATGTCGGCGGCGGCCGGGCGGAGGCGCATGGCCTGCTCAATGGTCTGGAACTGGTCGACATCAGCAACAATATCGGCGACTCGCGTTCGCTCATGACCCATCCTGCCTCCACTACCCATTTCGGCATGGCCGAAGCGGCGCGGCTGGAAGTCGGCATTACCGAGGATATGCTCCGCCTGAACGTGGGACTGGAAGATGCCGACGATGTGATCGCCGATCTTGATCATGCGCTGACATCAATAGGGCGTTGACGGGAGGCCTCCGCCAAGCGCATCTCATAGCCATGAACGCGCTCTTTCCCTTCCACGCGACGACGCGCGACGTGATTGTTCACGTCGCCGTTTCCTTCCTGCCCGAACAGTCGGAGCCGGACCGGGGCCGTTGGTTCTGGGCCTATCATATCCGCATCGAAAATCAGGGCGACCTGCCGGTGCAATTGCTGACCCGCCACTGGATCATCACCGACGGGCGCGGCGTCCAGCACCGGGTCGATGGTGACGGCGTGGTGGGCGAACAACCGGTGGTGCAGCCGGGCAAAAGCTATGACTATGTGTCGGGCTGCCCGCTCAATACCCCCACCGGCTCGATGACTGGCAGCTACCAGATGATCGGCGTTGGCGGCGAAACCTTCGAAGTCGCGATTCCCCATTTCGCGCTCATCGCCCCGGCGGTCGCTGAATGAAGCGCACCCATTTGCCGCTCAACGGGCTGCGCGTGCTGGACGCGGCGGCCCGGCACCTGTCCTTCACCCGCGCTGCCGACGAACTGGCGGTCACCCCCGCCGCCGTTGGCCAGCAGATTCGCGCGCTGGAGGATCTGCTGGGCGTCGTCCTGTTCCGCCGCACGCCCAAGGGGCTGGAACTGACCCCGGAAACCGAAGGCGGCCTGGATGCCCTGCGCGCCGGATTCCTGGAATTTGAAGAGGCCGTCCGCGCGATGCAGGCCGGCCAGTCCAGCAGCGCGCTGACCATCGCCGCGCCGCGCGATATCACCGCCAAATGGCTCCAGCCGCGCCTCGCCGCCTATGCCGCCAGCCAGCCCGGCCTGACCTTCTCGCTGGTCGCGGCGGACGACATGCTCGATTTCACCGAAGCCAATCTCGATCTCGCCCTGCGCCTCTCCGATCGGGTCGGTGAGCATGAGGGCGTCAAACTGGGCGAATCGCTCTTCGTCACGGTGGAGGCGGCCAATGGCGGCCCCGACCAGCGCATCGCCTGGCCCGGCTGCCCGTCGGACGATCAGCCCGCCAGCATCCGCGTTGCCGACGGCGGCCTCGCCATTGAAGCCGCCGCCACTGGCTTTGGCCGCGCCAGCGTGCCGCTGCTGTTGGCTCAGGCAGACCTGACCGCCGGGCGCATCCGCCAGGTGGGCGATCCTACCCCGTCGCCCTTCTCCTATTGGCTGATTGCCCCGCTCCCGCAATGGCGCCAGAAAAAGGTCAAGGCACTGGTCGAGGCGTTGATGCAATAATTTTTCAGTCTGAAGGTAAGCCATGAGTAGAATGATCGGACTGACAGCGGGTGTCGTTCTGGCGTTGCTACTGACCGCCTGTTCAGGTGCTGACAAATCCAGCACAAATGAAGCTGCGATCGTCAACATCAATAGAAATGTTGCGGCAAACCCAGGAAATCTAGCCGATGCACCTGTCATGGCAGCCGGCTCAGGTGCCGACGCGGCAGTCGCGCCCCCGGATGCCAGCAAGCCGGTATCTGCAATCTACGGGGACTGTTATCTCAAGATAGATGGCAAGATCGTACTCGACCTTAAAAAGGACTGCCCGATAGTGTCGTTGCATGACGGCAAGGGTAGCCTGATCCTCAATTCCGATGGCGAGCATGAGGTCGAGACATATTTTGTCTATCTTACGCCCAACGGCGATGGCACGGCTGGTGCGTCATGGAATGAAGAGCCTGGCGCGCGACATGCTCACTCTTTCCTGTCTGAAAAGCTGAAGCGTGATGGTGCGTGTTGGTTCGACACCCGCATCCGCGTCTGCGCGACCAGCCGTCGACTACAATTGACCGGTTGACTGCTCCTCCTGCAATCACCCCACCTCATCCGGCCGCAACCTCCGCAATTTCGGCGCAGTCGCCATCTGTGCCGCATCCTTGATGTCCACGCGCAAATCCTCGCGCATCTGGTGGATCGACGCGATCACCGGACCCATCGCCACGCCAAGATCGACCAGCGCCGTCTCGGCCAGTTGCAGCGAACTCTCCAGCGTCTCCGGCACCGCGTCGCTTGCGCCTGCCTTGTAGAGCTGCGCCGCATGATCGGTATCGCGCGCACGGGCGATGATCGGCAGGTCGGGCACCCAGCCACGCACCCGTCTGGTCAGCCGCACTGACAGCACCGGGTCATCCATCGTCAGAATGAGCGCACGGGCATGGCCCAGCCGCAGCTTGTCTAGCATCTCCACCCGCGCCACGTCGCCAAACAGGATCGGGTAACCCGCCCGCCGCGCCTCGGCGACGACATCCGGGTCTGATTCGACGACGATGAAGCGCTGCTTGTGGGTCTTGAGCAGGTCGCACACCATCCGCCCGACCCGGCCAAAGCCGATCACGACCGCCGCCGCCTCGACATGCTCCTCGCTGGCTTCGGGCAATTCCTCACCCAGCGCCATTTCCAGCCGACGAGCGACATCATGGCCAACCCGCGCCAGCAGCGGCGTGATGGTCAGGCCGATGGCGGTGACGATCTGCCAGAAGGCAGCGGTCGACGGCAGGATGAGTTGCGCCGCCGCCGCCGTCGACAGCACGATCAAGGTGGTCTCCGACGGGCTGGACATCAGCACGCCCACCTCCAGCGCCACGCCCTTGCGCGCCCCGGAAAAATAGAGCAGCGCTGCGGTCACCAGCGTCTTGGCCAGCACCACGCCCATCACCGCCAGCAACAGGCTGGGCCAGTTGGCCAGGATGACGCGAATGTCCAGGCTCATACCGACCGTGATCAGGAACACGCCCAGCGCCAGCCCCTTGAACGGCGCAGTCATCACCTCGACCTCGCCATGATAGTCGGTCTCGGCGATCATCAGCCCCGCCAGCAGCGCGCCGACGATCGGGGACAGGCCCGCAATCGACGTCGCCAGGCTGGATACGATGACGACCAGCAGGCTGGCGGCCAGAAACACTTCCGGGCTTTTGGTCCGCGCCGCCTGGCTGAAAATATGGGGCAGGAATACGCGGCCCAGCACTAGCATGATGGCGATGGTGATGCCCCCGCGCATCAGCGTGTTCATCATCTCCCCCCACGCCCCGTCGGGGCTGGCCGCGACAGAAGGCGCCAGCGCACCCAGCATGAAGATGATCGGCACCAGCGCCAGATCCTCGAACAGCAGCATGGAAAAAGCCGCCTTGCCGACCGCGCTCTGCGTCCCGACCATCGGCAGCACCACAGCGGTCGAGGATAAAGCCAGCGCCAGCCCCAGCCCGACCGCGCCCGCCGTCGGCTGCCCCAGCACATACAGCCCCAGCGCGATCAGCGCTCCGCTGCCCAGCAACTCCGCCGCACCAACCCCGAACACCTGCGCGCGCATCGTCCAAAGTCGCCGGAAACTCAGTTCCAGCCCGATGGAAAACAGCAATAAGATGACGCCCAGCTCGGCAAATGGTTCGATCGCCGCGCGGTTGGAAATGGTGACATGATAGAGCCAGGGATATTGCCCGACCAGCGAACCCAGCCCGGCTGGTCCCACCGCCAGCCCAACCAGGATGAACCCGATCACCGGACTGATCCGAAAGCGCGCAAAACCAGGAATAACCAGCCCCGCCGCGCCAAGGATGACGAGGGAGTCGCTAAAACTATTGGGATCAATCGCACCGGCCATACCCGCATCATCGCGGCAAGCGGGCGGAATATCCAGCCTTTTGGTAGAAAAGCAGAATTGCTGGTTTCTGCTTGTCATGCTGGTGCGGACGGCGGGACTTGAACCCGCAATTCCAGGGGAAGGCGGATTTTAAGTCCGCTGCGTCTACCGATTTCGCCACGTCCGCGTGCCGCTTCCCTGACGGCTGGCGCGGATCAGGTCAAGCGGCTGTAATCAGCTTTCGCTTTTGACGTTCAGCCGCTCGCGCATTTCCTTGCCCGGCTTGAAATAGGGGACGCGCTTGGCCGATACCGGCACCTGCTCCCCGGTACGCGGATTGCGCCCGGTGCGGGCGTCGCGCGCGCGGGTGGTGAATGCGCCAAAGCCGCGCAGTTCGACACGACCGCCCGATGCCAGCCGGTCGACAATCTCGCGAAAGAAAAGATCGACGATCTTCTCTACTTCCGCAAGGTTCAACCCCGGATTTTCGTCGGCCAGTTTCTGGATCAATTCCGAACGGATCATTGGTTCTCCAGCGCCCCTCTGCTGTGCCCCTGTCTTGCATAGAGATTCGGCAAGGCGTTGACAATGATGGAACAAGAAGTTCGTTTCGTTTCCAGAAACATATGCAAAAGCCCGCCGGAACCTGGGTTCCGGCGGGCTTTTTGTTCGCTGCAAGGCGGAAAGGGCTTAGCCTTCGGTCTTGGCTTTGAGCGCTTCGCCCAGAATGTCGCCCAGCGACGCGCCGCTGTCGGACGAGCCATACTGCGCCACAGCCTGCTTCTCTTCGGCGATCTGCATCGCCTTGATCGAGAAGGTCGGCTTCTTCGCACGGTCGAAACCAGTGATCATCGCGTCGAACTTCTGGCCGATCTGGAAGCGTTCCGAACGCTGCTCGTCACGGTCACGGCCCAGGTCGCTGCGCTTGATGAAGCCGGTGGCGCCATCTTCGCCAGCCTGGACTTCCAGGCCGCCGTCGCGGACTTCCAGAACGGTCACTGTGACGATCGCGTTCTTGTTGAGGCCAGCAGCAGCCGCAGTGGTGCCGCCCGCAGCCGGGCCGCCACGCTCAAGCTGCTTCATGCCAAGGCTGATGCGCTCCTTCTCGACGTCAATGTCCAGAACGACCGCCTGCACGGCCTCACCCTTGCGATGCAGCGCCAGCGCGTCCTCGCCCGAAATGCCCCATGCGATGTCGGACATGTGGACCATGCCGTCGACGTCGCCGTCCAGGCCGATGAACAGGCCGAACTCGGTCGCATTTTTGACTTCGCCCTCGACGGTCGAACCGATCGGGTGACGCTCGGCAAAGCTGTCCCAGGGGTTCGACTGTGCCTGCTTGAGGCCCAGCGAGATGCGGCGCTTTTCGGGATCGACTTCCAGAACCAGAACTTCGACTTCCTGGCTGGTCGAAACGATCTTGCCGGGGTGGACGTTCTTCTTGGTCCAGGACATTTCCGAAACGTGAACCAGACCTTCGATGCCCGCTTCCAACTCGACGAACGCACCATATTCGGTGATGTTCGTGACGCGGCCCGACAGCTTGGCGCCGATCGGATACTTGGCGCTTGCGCCTTCCCAAGGATCGCTCTCAAGCTGCTTCATGCCGAGCGAGATGCGCTGCGTGTCGCGGTTGATGCGGATGATCTGCACGCGGACGGTATCGCCGATGTTGATCATTTCGTTGGGGTGGTTGATGCGCTTGTACGACAGGTCGGTGACGTGCAGCAGGCCATCGATGCCGCCCAGATCAACGAACGCACCATAGTCGGTGATGTTCTTGACGACGCCTTCGATGATCTGACCTTCGGCCAGCGTCTGGATGAGGCCGCTGCGCTGTTCGGCGCGGGTTTCTTCCAGAATGGCGCGACGCGACACGACGATGTTGCCGCGGCGGCGATCCATCTTCAGGATCTGGAAGGGCTGCGGAATGTCCATCAGCGGGGTGACGTCGCGCACGGGGCGGATATCCACCTGCGAACCGGGCAGGAAGGCCACGGCGCCGTCCAGGTCGACGGTGAAGCCGCCCTTGACGCGACCAAAGATGACGCCTTCGACGCGCGCGCTCTCGGTGAACTCGGCTTCCAGCTTGTCCCAGGCGGCTTCGCGGCGGGCGCGGTCACGCGACAGCATCGCTTCGCCATGGGCGTTTTCGACGCGATCGACATAGACTTCGACTTCGTCGCCAACCTTGATGTCGGCCTTCTGGCCCGGCATCGCGAATTCGCGCAGCGGCACGCGGCCTTCGGACTTCAGACCCACGTCGATGACGGCCAGGTCGTTTTCGATGGCGGTAACGGTGCCCTTGACGACGCGGCCTTCAAAGCCGCCGTCCTCGCCACCGAGGGAATCATTGAGAAGCGCGGCGAAATCGTCGCGCGTGGGGAATGCCGTAGAGGCCATGGTCAGTCCTTCATACATCATTGCTGGCCAACCGGTTGTATCCGATGGTCTTTGGCCAAAACACGCGCAGGACCGAATATCCTGAACGTATCCAACCGGTTAAGGGCTTGGGAACGCGCGGCCGTGAAAAGCGAAAAGGGCGCGTGGTAAAACCGCGCGCCTTGACGGGTCAGCCCTTTGAGCGACCTTCAAGCTGGGCGTCCACAAGCGCAATTGCCCGCTGGACGGCCGCGTCTATAGTCAAATCGCTCGTATCTAGCAAGTCCGCACCATCGGCGATTTTCAGCGGCGCATGGTCGCGGCTCATGTCGCGCGTATCGCGCGCCTGAATGTCGGCGATCAGGCTGTCCATATCAGGCTGGCCGCCCTGCGCCACGCCATCCTTGTACCGGCGTTCGGCCCGCACATGAACGCTGGCGGTGACGAAGATCTTGGCGTCTGCGTCCGGCGCAATCACCGTGCCGATGTCGCGCCCGTCCAGTATTGCGCCGCCCGGCTGGGTCGCAAACTCCCGCTGCCGGGCGATCAGTGCATCGCGCACCGCCTGATGCACCGACACGCGGGAGGCGAGGCTGCCCACCGCTTCGCTGCGCAACGCCGGATCGGCCAATATCTCGTCGCCAAAATCGCACGCGGCCAGTGCATCGGCCTTGATGTCCGGATCACCGCCGCGTTTCAGCACCGACAGGCCGACCGCGCGATAAAGCAGCCCGGTATCAAGACAGGGCAGGCCATAATGGCGCGCCAGCGCCTTGGCGATCGTGCCCTTGCCCGACGCAGCGGGACCATCGACAGCTATGATCATCGCGTCTTGCCTTTGCGTATCGTGTTGGCGAGGCCGATCACCGCGATCACTGCCCAGATGATCTCCAGCGCCATCGACGCCAGATTGAAATGAATGGTGAGCGACGCGATCAGCAGCAGCGACCCGACCAGATTGAGCAGGTTGAACCAGAGGAAGTTCAGTTCCTTCGCGATATTACTGTAAGCATAAGCGACCACCATCAGCCCGCTGCCCAGCAATCCGACGATATTAGCCCAGTCCATAGTTGGAATTTCGATCATCATGGCCTGTCTAACTATCTCCGTTCGTCCTGAGCTTGTCGAAGGACCGTAATTTCTGCGCAACTCTGTAAAAGAAGTGCGGGGCTTCGACAGGCTCAGCCCGAACGGGGGTGGGGAATAGCACCCAAGGCCGTTAGCAATGCGATGAAGGTCGGAAAACTGGTCGCCACCGGCGCCATATCGTCGATCGTCACCCCATCGCGCGACACCAGCCCCGCCACCGCAAAGCTCATCGCGATCCGATGGTCCAGCTTGGTCGCGATCGACCCGCCGCCGGCCAGCAATGCGCCGCCGCTACCCTCGATGATGATGCCATCCTCCAGTTCTTCGACGCTGACGCCGATCGCGCGCAGCCCCGCCGCCATGGTTGCGATCCGGTCCGATTCCTTGACTCGCAATTCCTCCAGCCCGCGAAACACGCTGCGCCCCTGCGCCAGCGCGGCGGCGATGAAGGCGACCGGATATTCGTCGATCATGCTGGGCGCGCGCGCCGGGTCCGGTTCGACGCCGTTCAGCGCCGATGCGGTGACGACCAGATCGCCGACCGGCTCGCCGCCCACCTCACGCGGGTTGATCACCTCAATGGAGCCGCCCATCTCTCGCAGCAGGTCGATCAACCCCGCCCGCGTCGCATTCAGCCCGACATTGGCGATCGTCACCCGCGACCCCGGCACCAGCAGTGCCGCGACCATCGGGAATGCCGCCGAGGACGGGTCGCCCGGCACGACGATCTGCTGCGGCTTCAGTTCCGCTTCCCCCACCAGCGTGATGATCCGCGTCCCGTCCGCCTCAACCTCGACATTCAGATCTGCGCCGAATCCACGCAGCATCCGCTCGCTATGGTCGCGGGTCGGGATCGGCTCGACCACGCGGGTGATGCCGGGCGTATTGAGGCCCGCCAGCAATATCGCCGACTTTACCTGCGCCGACGCCACCGGCAGCCGATAGTCGAGCGGCACCGCGGGGCAGGCACCGCGCATCGTCAGCGGCAGCCGATCGCCCGGACTGGTCGTGAAGCTCGCCCCCATCCGCGCCAGCGGCTCGGTCACCCTTGCCATCGGTCGCTTGCTCAAGGAGGCGTCGCCAATGAAAGTTGCGGTCAGGTCATGACTCGCCAGCAATCCCATCAAAAGCCGCGTCGACGTGCCGCTATTGCCCATGTCCAGCGCCTGCTCCGGCTGGAGCAGTCCGCCCACACCCACGCCATGGATATGCCAGATGCCGTCCGCGTCGCGCTCTATGTCAGCACCCATGGCGCGCATCGCTGCCGCCGTGGCCAGGACATCCTCACCCTCCAGCAGCCCTTCGACCCGGCTTTCCCCTACCGCCAGCGCCGACAGCATCAGCGACCGGTGGGAAATGCTCTTGTCGCCCGGCACGGTCACGCTGCCCGACAGGGCAGGGGCGGCGGTGAAGGTCATGGGGGTCGGTGATAGGGAAGAGGCAGTCACTAAAGCGTTCCGATCATGTCGGGGGCGAAAAAATGCGCCCGGCTTTTGACAGCGCCGTCCCGCTATGGCAAGGCGCGCGACGTTTCGCGGGCAACTTCACCGTTGCGCCGCGTAGTTGTTATTTGAGCATCAAAAAAGGATTAGGCCGGACATGGTGAAGGCTGAATGGGGCACGAAGCGGACCTGCCCGAAATGCGCCACGCGCTTCTATGACCTGGGCAATGACAACCCGGTTGTCTGCATCAACTGCAACGCCGCCTGGGAACCGGAACCGGTGCTCAAGTCGAAGCAGCCGCTCCCCTACGAGGAAGCGCCCAAGAAGGTGATCGAGACCGCAGACGGCGAGCTGGAAACGGCTGACGACGATCTGGACCTCGACATCGACGTCGATGATGACGGCGATTCGCCGGACAATGACGTCGATCTGGGTGGTGATGACGACCTGGGTGTCGATGCCGCCAGCGACGACGACGCGGACGACAATTAAGTCATTTTGTTCTTGCCAAGGATGGCGCTGCGACCTAATGGCAGCGCCTCCGAAGCGCCGGACCCAAACGGCGCTTTAGCGATGGAAATGGGGCCTTAGCTCAGCTGGGAGAGCGCCTGCATGGCATGCAGGAGGTCAGCGGTTCGATCCCGCTAGGCTCCACCATTTTTTCGGAATCAGAAAATGTCCGGGGGACATTTTCCCGAAAAAATCCCTGAGCGAATGCGAAGGGTCCAAGCATATACCAACGGGTTCCGCAGCCTCGCTGCCGCACCGGATGGGGCCTTAGCTCAGCTGGGAGAGCGCCTGCATGGCATGCAGGAGGTCAGCGGTTCGATCCCGCTAGGCTCCACCAAATTCTTGCGCAATTTTCTGCACAATCCTACATATCTGCCGGATGCCGCGCTGCGATCAGCGTCGTGTCATCAGGGGTGCATCTATGCGGGACGATTTGGCTGCGTCAGTCGCAGCACAGGGCGATGACGACCGGATTCGGGCGATACTGGAAAAAGTCTGTCAGACCACCGGCATGGGTTTCGCTGCCGTCGCCAGAGTAACCGAGGATCGCTGGATCGCCTGCCAGGTCATCGACCGGATCGAATTCGGCCTTGATCCCGGTGGGGAACTGGAAATCAAAAAGACCCTGTGCGACGATATCCGCCGCTGCGGCGAGGGCATTTATATCGATCATGTCGCCATCGACCAGGACTGGCGCACCCATCATGTCCCCATCTTCTATGGCTTTCAAAGCTATGCATCGCTGCCGGTCATCCTGTTAGACGGCAGCTTCTACGGCACGCTCTGCGCCATCGACCCGCGACCCCGCTCCGTCAGCGGTCCCGCGGTAGTGGCGGCGATGCAGGATTATGCCGGCATGATCGGAGAGATATTGTCCGCCAAATGAGGTTTTCGGAACGGGATGGGGCCGAAAACGGTCCATCACCTGTTTGGGCACGACCTCATACCAAAGGTCGATTTGATCTGCGTCACAATGTCGGCGCGCGGACCGGCCTAATCGTGCCCCTGTCATCGGCAATCGGATCGGGATTGATATTCAGCCCGCGTCCGGCTCCAGCGCTTATGCGCCGATGACCAGAGGAGATTGGCCCATGTTCGCATTTTCACGCATTCTTCTGGCCATGGCTTGCACGATCGCGCTGCCCACGGCATCGGCCATGGCTGCGCCCCACGCCGATGCGGCACAGGCAAAGGCCATGCTGGAAAAGGCGGTGGCGACGATCAAGACCGCGGGGGCTGCCCCTGCCTTTGCCGCCTTCAATCGGAAGGACGGGGCGTTCAACACCGGCGAACTTTACGTGTTCGTGTTCGACCTGAACGGCGTCTATGAAGCCTATGGCGCGCATCCTGGCTTGGTCGGGCGCGATGTCAGCGATCTGACCGATGCGGAGGGCAAGCCCATCGTGCGCGACATGATAGAGATCGCCCGCACCAGCGGGCATGGTAAGATCAACTATGTCTGGCTCAACCGGGCGGACAACCGGATCGAACGCAAAATGTCGCTGATCGAACTGGTCGGCGATCACGTCGTGGGCGTCGGCTATTACGCCCCATAAGTGGGTATCCGTTCCGGGCGGCCGGGCCAGCGTGTCAAGCTGCCCGGCGCCCATCATGACGGATCAGGGGATGGACACGAAACTGTCCATCACCCGTTTGCGCCCGGCGGTTTCAAAGTCGATCTCCAGCTTGTTGCCCTCGATTTCCGCGACGGTGCCATAACCGAATTTCTGGTGGAACACGCGCAGCCCCAATGCCATGTCGCTGCGCCCCTTGTTACCGATCGACACCGCCGACGCGCGTGCCTCGACGATCCGCACGGGTTCCCGGCTGAACTGGCCCGATGATTGCGCCCGCTGCCAGCCCGGCCCGCGTCCTTCGCCCCGGCCGACATGCGCGAACGGATCATCCCGCTCCGACCAGTTGGCCCGCCACAGCGACGCGCCGCCGCTCATGCTGCTTTCCGCGTCGACATGCTCCGGCGGCAATTCGCCTACAAAGCGCGAGGGGATGCTGCTGGTCCACTGGCCGTAGATGCGCCGATTCGCCGCGTGCAAGATCGTACAACGCTTGCGCGCCCGCGTGATCGCGACATAGGCCAGCCGCCGCTCCTCCTCCAGGCTGTTGAGGCCGCCCTCATCCAGCGCCCGCTGCGACGGGAAAATCCCTTCTTCCCATCCGACCAGGAAGGTCGAATCAAACTCCAGCCCCTTGGCGGCATGGATCGTCATGATCGTGACCTTGCGCTCTTCCTGCTGCGCCTCATTGTCCATGACGAGCGAGACATGCTCCAGAAACGCCCCCAGCGTCTCATATTCCTCCATCGCGCGCGCGAGTTCGCCCAGATTCTCCAGCCGCCCCGCGCTCTCGGTGCTGCGTTCGGCCTGCAACATCGCAGTATAGCCGCTCTCGTCCAATATCTGTCGCGCCAGTTCGGCATGGGGCAGGGTGGTCGCCCGGTCGCGCCAGCGCGCCAGATCGCCGACAAACGCCCCCAAGGATCGCCGCGCCTGCGGCGTCAACTCGTCAGTGTCCAGAATACGCGCCGCTGCATGGACCAGCGGTATGCCCTCCGCCCGCGCCAGCCGGTGCAGCTTCTCGACCGCCTTGTCGCCAAGGCCGCGCTTGGGAACATTGACGATCCGCTCGAACGCCAGATCGTCGGCGGGCTGGTTGACCAGCCGCAAATAGGCCAGCGCATCGCGGATTTCCGCCCGCTCATAGAATCGGAAACCGCCGACGATACGGTAGGGCATCCCGATCTGGATGAAGCGGTCCTCGAACTCGCGGGTCTGGTGCTGCGCCCGCACGAGGATCGCCACCTCGTCCAGCGACCCGCCGTTGCGCTGGATCGCCTCTATCTCCTCGCCGACTCGCCGCGCTTCCTCCGGCCCGTCCCAAATGCCGATGACGCGCACCTTCTCGCCCACGTCGATGTCGGTCCACAGCGTCTTGCCCAGCCGATTGCCATTTTCGGCAATCACGCCTGACGCCGCGCCCAAAATATGCGGGGTGGACCGGTAATTCTGTTCCAGCCTGATGATCTTCGCGCCCGGAAAATCCTTTTCGAACCGCAGGATATTGGCGACTTCCGCCCCGCGCCATGAATAGATGGATTGGTCGTCATCGCCCACGCAGCACAGATTCTTGCGCGTCTGCGCCAGCAGCCGCAGCCACAGATATTGGCTGCTATTGGTGTCCTGATATTCATCCACCATGATATATTTGAACCGCTGCTGATAGCTTTCCAGCACGTCGCGATGGCTTTTCAATATCGTCAGAACATGCAGCAGCAAGTCCCCGAAATCGCAGGCATTGACCGCCCGCAACCGCGCCTGATAGGCGGCGTACAGCTTCTGCCCCTTGCCATTGGCATAGCCTTCGCTCTCACCCGCGCTGATGTCCTGCGGGGTCCAGCCCTTATTCTTCCACTGGTCGATCAGCCCGCCCAGCTGCCGCGCGGGCCAGCGCTTCTCGTCAATCCCCTCGGCCTGAATCAGCTGCTTCATCAGCCGCAACTGGTCGTCCGTATCAAGGATAGTGAAGTTGGATTGCAGCCCGACCAGTTCGGCATGGCGCCGCAGCATCTTGGCCGCGATCGCGTGGAACGTACCCAGCCACGGCATACCCTCGACTGCTGGACCGATCATCCGGCTCACCCGCTCGCGCATTTCCCGCGCGGCCTTGTTGGTGAAGGTGACGGACAGGATTTCCGAAGGCCAGGCCTGCTGCGTCGCAACCAGATGCGCCAGCCGCGCCGTCAGCGCCGCCGTCTTGCCCGTTCCGGCCCCCGCCAGCACCAACACCGGCCCCTCGGTCGTCAGCACCGCCTCCCGCTGCGGCGGGTTTAGCCCTTTGATATAGTCGGGGTCGGACGGGGAAGGGGCTGGAAAGGTCATTGGCCTCAACTAGGCATGGGCGGGGGCAGGGGCAAGGCATCAGCCTTGCAGTGACGCGCCTTCTATGAGAACAAAAGGCGAATCATGCAAGGGAGGACGAATCATGGCGACGGGGAAATGCCAATGCGGGGCGATCCGCTATGAAGTCAGCGGCGATCCTGCGCACAGCGCCATCTGCCACTGCGCCGATTGCCGCGCCAGTTCGGGCGCGCCGATGGTCGGCTGGGCCTTGTTTCAACAGGATGCTGTGAAGATTGACGGCACGCCGGTCGCCTATCAGTCGTCGGAAAATGCGACCCGCCACTTCTGCGGAACCTGCGGCACCGGATTATTCTATACCAACCCGGTCATCTTCCCCGGCGGCATCGACATTCAGACGGCAACGCTGGACGATCAGTCCGCCTTCCCGCCCCAGGCGCATATTCAGCTGGCCGAAGCCCCACCATGGGCCGTGACCGCCAACGACCTGCCAAAATTTGATCGCTACCCCGGCGAATAAGGGCGATCGCAAAATTCTCTCCCTGTGGACAAGGCTATCGCATATGAAACTACCCCGTCCTTGATCGTCATCCTGAACTTGTTTCAGGATCCATTTCTCGTCACGAGCGGTGGCTTGTTGGGCACGATGGATGCTGAAACAGAGTTCAGCATGACGAGGTAAAGGGCGGAACTTTCCGAATGCCATAGCCCTGCCCCTGTTGGGGGGAGTGGCTAGCCGCAGGCCACACGAAGGGAAGTCGTCCTCTCGATGACAGCACACGCCCTTCCTTTCATGGTGCATCCGCCACGGTTCATCGCCGCTGCCGGAACGGACACGTCACGACTCCGGTTCTTCGCTCACCGCTCCCGCACAACGGGGCCGTGAGAAAAGAAGGAAAGGATATTCCCCATGAAATCCATCATGTTGGCCAGTGCTGCAATGCTCAGTTTCACCACCGCCATCACAGGCGTTGCCGTTGCGCAGGAGACCCCGGCCCCGATGAGCCAGCCGCCTGCTGGCGACATGGCCCCGCCCGCTGATCCCGCCGCGCCGCCACCGCCTGCCGATCCAGCTATGACGCCACCTGCGGACCCGGCCACTGCGGCTGATCCCAATGCAGGCCAGCCTACCGGTGCCGTTCCTGCCGATCCCGGCATGGCTCCAGCGCCCGCAGGCGTCCCGAATGATCCAGCCGCTCCGGTCGGATCATCCTCCAACCCCGTCACCGTCGGAGGCAACATGACCCCGCCACCGGCCGAGGCCAAGGACTATCCTGTCTGCTCGAAAACCGTGCAGGATAGCTGCATCAATCCGAGCGAGGCGCGCAAGGCGCGTCGTCGCTAACTGAGGACTCCGGGCCGGGCAGGGCAGCGATGATCGCCGCCAGCCCGGCCTGGTCGCGAGTCGCATCGCTCAGGCTGTGCCGGTCCAGCACCGCCAGAAAAGCCGCCGCCGCCTGTGCCAATATGCCGGCCAGTCCGCAGGACGGACGGATCGCGCAGGCCCCGCAATCGGCCATCCTCATGTCCGGCTCGCTATGTCGGACCACCGCGCCGATGCTGATCTCCTGCGGTTCGCGCGCCAGCGTAAAGCCGCCTCCGCGCCCGCGCTGGGTCGCAATGAAGCCGCCCTGCGCCAGGCCATGCACCACCTTCATCAGATGATTGCGCGACAGCCCATAGGCATCGGCAATCTGCGGGATCGTCGCGCGCCCCTTTGGTGCTGCTGCCAGATGGATCAGCACGCGCAGCGCATAGTCAGTGTGGCGGGTCAATTGCATGGGCTTGTCCGTTAACGGCGCTACAGGCAGCAAAAAACATATATTCTATTTACATCTTAAAAGATGCAAATTAAATACTGCTTATCGAGTCCATCGAAAGGCGTACATATGTCCAGCTCACTGTCGGCTTCCACCATCGCAATCGTGAAATCGACCGGCCCAGCCCTGCGCAAGCACGGCGTCGCCATCACCACCGCCATGTACGCCAGACTGTTTCAGGACGCCGAAGTGAAGGCGATGTTCGATCAGGCTGCCCAGGCCAGCGGCGAACAGCCCAAGCGCCTGGCCGCCGCGATTCTGGGCTATGCGGAGAATATCGACAAGCTCGGCGCGCTCGACGGCGCGGTCGCCCGCATGGTCGCACGCCATGTCGAAACCGGGGTGAAGCCGGAACATTATCCCAAGGTCGCCGCCGCCCTGCTCCCCGCCATCCGCGAGATATTGGGCGAAGAGGTCGCGACCGACGCGGTGCTGGACGCCTGGGCGGAGGCTTACACCTTCCTCGCCAACATCCTGATCGCGAAGGAGATGGCGGCCTACGAAGCCGCCTGATCCACCGCCCGCAACAAGGTGATCCGCGCTTTGCCAGCGTCGCGCACGGCGTCGATCGCAAAGCCCTTCACCTCGACATCCTCGCGCCGGTCGGTCTCTATGCTGATCCAGGTCGCAGGCCCGGTCCAGCCCAGCCGCCCCAGCTTGTCGAGCGCGACCTGCCCAGCCCCCGTGCCATAGGGCGGGTCCATGAAAATGAGGTCCAATGGCTTGGGCGCGGACCCCAGCGATAGCACGCTCGACGCCCGGATATCGGGCTTGATGCCCAGTCGCTCTGCATTCGCCCGGATCGAATCGATAGCCAGCTTGTCCTGCTCCACAAACAGGCAGGTCGCCGCACCCCGCGACAGCGCCTCAAACCCCAACGCCCCGGACCCGGCAAAGAAGTCGCCCACGGCCAGTCCCTCGAACGATCCGATCCGGCTGACCAGCATCGAAAACAGCGTCTCGCGGGTCCGGTCGGCGGTCGGTCGGGTCGCGTCACCCTTCGGCGCGGTCAGCGGGCGACCGCGCCATTGGCCCGATATGATCCTCATTTGCTGTCCTTCAGGCTGGCCTTGAACTGGACCAGGTCATGCTGGCGTATTTCCTCGACCGCGCCGGGCGGCAGATCGCCCAGCAGGAACGGACCATAGCTGGTGCGGATCAGCCGGTTGACCTGCAACCCCAGATGTTCCAGCACCCGCCGCACTTCGCGGTTCTTGCCCTCGGTCAGCGTCATCTCGATCCACTGGTTGCGCCCGGTGCGCCGCTCCAGATTGGCCTCGATCGGGCCATAGCGGACGCCCTCAATCTCGATCCCGTCGAACAGATCCTCCAGCTGCTGCTGGCTCACCTCCCCAAAGGCGCGCGCCCGGTAAGTGCGCGGCACCCCGGATGAGGGCAATTCCATCTGCCGTTTGAACCCGCCATCGGTGGTCAGCAGCAACAGCCCTTCGGTCGTCATGTCCAGCCGCCCGATCGGCATCACCCGCGGCAGGTCAGCGGGCAGCTTGTCATAGATGGTCGGCCGCCCGGCGGGATCGCGCTCGGTCGTCAGGAAGCCGGAAGGCTTGTGGAACAGGAACAGCCGGGCAGGGGGCGGCGCGGCAATCGCCACGCCATCCACCGCCACGCCATAGAGCGAGGCCAGCAAGGTCGCAGGCGTCTCGACCGCCACGCCATTCAGCGTCACGCGCCCTTCCTCGATCATCCGCTCGACCTCGCGGCGGGACGCCACCCCGGCCCGCGCCAGCAGCTTGGCGATACGCTGCGGCTCACCCTTGCCATCGCTGGTCGCAGCGGCGCGGGCGGGATGCGGGTTGGCGGGCGTCTTGACCCCGACACCCGGCTTCTTGAAACCGGGCTTGCGACCCCATGGCTTGGCGCTGGCGGCGGGACCGGCCTTGGCTTCGCCCGGCTTGCCAAAGCGCGGCTTGCCATCAGGCGTCCGACCCGGCCCGCCAACACCGGGTCCAGAGGGGCGTTTGGGGCCGCCGGGGCCAGCCCTGCGGGGCGGTCCAGATTTTTTCGGCGGTTCCAAGGGCGGATTCCTTTTCGTGGGCACTGGCCCTTCCCATATGACAGGAAAGCCAGCAACAGGCTGAACGGTGCCGTCCCGGCGCTTGGATGAGGGCGGTGTGGCATCCGCCCCGCAACCCGGCGCGGGGGCGCGGCGTTTGATCGGTGGGCATGGCGGAAACAGGGCGGATCGGCAAATGTTTTTCGGGTTGGTGAAGGGCGAAGGCGCGCGCACCGGACGTCGCAAGGCGATCCGCACCGTGCTGGTGGTGGAGGATGAACCCCTCGTCGCCTTCGACAATGAACATGCGCTTGAACAGGCCGGCTATCGTATCGCCGCGACTGTCGATGATTACAGCCACGCTATCGCTGTCATCGACGGTGGCGGGGTCGATCTGGTGATCGCCGACGTGAGCCTGAAGGGCGACCGCAGCGGCATCGACGTCGCCCGCCATGCCGCGACTAGGGAACTGCCGGTTCTGTTCGTCACCGGCGCCTGCCCGATCGACGCCCGCGCGCTGGCATATGGCTGCCTCGCCAAACCCTATGCCCCGCGCGATCTGGTCGCGGCGATCGGCGTCATCGACGCACTGCTGCGCGGTGCCCGCCGCCCGCGCCTGCCCGTCGGCCTCACCCTGTTCGACCGGACTGATTGATCCCACAAGGCTTGCCAGCACCGCGTCAGGCCATATGGTGGCGGGCAACAGACGCCTTCGGGGGACGCGCACCATCATGACCGACGCCACAACCGGCACGAACAGCTGGCTTAATGCGGTAAAGCCCTACACCCAGAAAGCCCCGCTGGCGGCGTTATTTTTGGGCATTTCATCAGGCTTTCCTTTCGCCATGATTGGCGCAAATTTGGCGTCCCGGCTGGCACAGGATGGCATCGACAAGAAAAGCGTAACTGCGTTCAGTTTAGTACTTCTCGCCTATAATTTCAAATGGCTGTGGGCTTGGGTTATAGAGGGCGTCCGGCTGCCGGTATTGTACAGAATAGGGCAGCGCGTTTCGTGGATGCTTGTGGTTGGCGTGCTGGTGATGGCGGCGGTCGTCAATTTGGCCTTCGTTCAGCCGTCTGCCGACATTATGCAGACTGTTCAGGCCGCGATCCTTTTGGGCATTGCTGGTGCTACCTTCGACATCATTATTGATGCTTACCGCATCGAGATATTGAAACCAGAGCAACTGGGCATTGGTGCAGGCATGTCGCAATATGGCTGGCGGATTGGGGCTGCCTCCGCTGGTGCGCTCGGCCTAGTCATCGCTCAGCATTGGAGTTGGACCGCAGCTTATATTGTTTGTGCGCTTTTCGCATTGCCTGCGATGTTGGCTGCAGTGATCGTGGGCGAACCGGAACGGCACCGGCAAATTACGGGGCGCAAGAGTGGCAGCGAACTTCTTCAGGCGATCATTGGGCCGTTCGTCGATTTCTTCAAGCGCAAAGGTGCTTGGCTGGTGCTGCTTTTCATCGTCGTTCACAAGATTGGCGATACACTGGCCAACCTCACCTTCCGCCTGTTGTTTAATGACCTTGGTTACACCAACGACGAAATTGCCCTATATGATGTTGGCGTTGGTTTCTGGGCGTTGCTTGCCGGTATTTTCGTCGGAGGAATCCTTTATGCCCGCCTTGGGCTGAAACGCTCCGTGCTTATCAGTCTGATCTTGATGGCGGTGTCCAATGTCAGCTTTGCCGGATTAGCTGCCGTCGGAAAGAGCAACCTAGGTATGGCGAACGCCATTGGCTTTGAAAATTTTGCGAGCGGCATCGGCGGCGTTGCTGTGGTCGCTTACTTCTCCGCCCTCTGCAATCTGCGCTTCACCGCCGCCCAATATGCCATGATCTCCGCCGCCGCCAGCATCGTTGGTCGTTTTCTGACCGGGACGACGGCAGGCGGGCTGATCGAGAAATTCGGCTATGTTGATTTCTATTTGCTCACCACGGCGGCGGCAGTGCCGGGCATCATCCTGTTCTGGCTGATGATGCGCGCTGGCCTGATCGACGCCAGCGTCGGCAGCGCCGCGACCGATCCGGGCGATCACCCCTCGCCATAAAGTTCAAGCGGTCGGCCCAGGTCAGCATGGGCCTGCGCCACCGCCTGCAAGCAGGTCAGCGCGCCCAGCGCATGATCATTGCCCAGCAACCGGCTCACATGCTCATAGGCGCTGTTGGGATCGCGCAGCGCGTCACCGGTCGCCTGCATCATCAGCGCCTCGTCCGCCGTCATCCGCGCGCAGCAGCAGGGCGCGACCAGTATCTTGCGGCTCGACGCCCGCGCCAGTTCCAGCATCATGGCCCGCATCAGCACCAGCGGCCGGCGATAGCTGCGCCCGAACGCGCCCAGCATCGCATTGGCGGCATGGGCGTCATTGACGCCCGCACTCGCCATCCGCCGTATCACGAACAGGAACAGCCGGTTGCCATAGCCCGACGGCATCGGCCGGGGCAGGTCGTCGAGGGAGGAAGTCTCTCCATGTGCCATGATGTTACGCCTTCTGCGGTGGTCTGGTTTCCGCAGGTTAGGCTATTGCGAGTCAATCGCAAGTAGAATCAGTCAGGCAGCTGATCGTTCAGCCGCAAAATTTCACCCGCCAGATAGAGCGATCCGCCGATCAACAGCTTGGGCGCCGGTTCACCCAGCGCTGCAACGGCGCGGATTGCACCGGTCGGTTCCTCATGCGCGGTGCAGCCTATGCCCCAGCGCGTCGCGATTGCCGCGAATCGCTCAGCCTCATGATGCTCATGCCCCGGCACGGGCAGGGCGTGTACATGCGCGATCCGCCCCGCGAAGGGAGAGAGGAACGCATCGACATCCTTGTTGGCAAGCATCCCGATCACCAGCTGGAGCTTCTGCCCCTCCAGTCGATCGCTGGTGAAGAAGGCGCTGATCGCCTCACCCGCGCCTGCATTATGCCCGCCGTCGAGCCAGGCCGCCGTCGCGTCGGGCAGGGGCGCGAGCAGGGGACCATGATCGAGCCGCTGGAGCCGCGCAGGCCAATGCGCCCACAGCGGCGCAGCCTTGAGCGCGGCTTCCGACAAAGGCACAGCGTTTTGGTGCCGCAACATGGCAAAGGCCAGCGCGGCATTCTGCACCTGATGTGCGCCCGCCAGCCGGGGTAGCGGCGTGTCGAGCCGCCCCTGTTCATCGCGATAATGCAGCCGGTCGCGATAGGCGGCGGCGTCCCAGCCATCCCCCTGACCGATCCAGCTGGTCCGCGCACGGGCGACCGCGTCCATCATCACCGGGAACAGCGATTCGACGTAGCGCTGAGTGACCAGCGGCGCGCCCGGCTTGGCGATCCCCGCCTTTTCCGCCGCAATGGCAGCCAGCGTGTCGCCCAGGAAAGCCTGATGGTCGATGCCCAGTTGCGCAATGCCACACACCACCGGATTGGCAATGACATTGGTCGCGTCCAGCCGCCCACCTAGCCCGACCTCTATGATGCAGGCGTCTGCGGGATGCTCGGTAAAGGCCAGGAACGCAGCGGCTGTCGTGACCTCAAAGAAACTCGCGTCAACGCCCTCGGCAATATCCAGCACCCGCTCCAGATAGCGCGCCAGCGCATCGTCGCTGATCAACTGGCCCGCCACCCGGATACGCTCGTTGAAACGCACCAGATGGGGCGAGGTAAAGACATGGACGCTTTTGCCATCTGCTTCCATCGCCGCGCGCAGGAAGGCGCAGGTCGATCCCTTGCCGTTGGTTCCAGCAACATGAAAGACCGGCGGCAGCGCACGGTGCGGATTGCCCAGCCGATCGAGCAGCGTGGTGATCCGCTCCAGCCCCAATATGTCGGCACCGGGGGACAGCGACCAGAGCCGGTCGAGTTGCGCCTGCACCGCAGGATGATCCGATACCGCGTGATCGGCCATGCGCCCCGTCCCCCTAAATGCGTGCTGTCAGGCGGCGGCCCGTGGCGTCAGATAGTCGATCACCCGCGCCAACGTGTCGCGCAATTCGGCGCGATGCACCACCATGTCGATCATGCCATGGTCGAGCAGATATTCGGCGCGCTGGAATCCTTCGGGCAGCTTTTCACGGATCGTGCTTTCGATCACCCGCTGCCCGGCAAAGCCGATCAGCGCATTGGGTTCGGAAATCTGGATGTCGCCCAGCATCGCATAGCTGGCCGTCACGCCCCCGGTGGTCGGATCGGTCAGCACCACGATATAGGGCAGGTCCGCAGCGTGCAGCTTCTGGATCGCCACGGTCGCGCGGGGCATCTGCATGAGGGAAAGGATACCCTCCTGCATCCGCGCGCCGCCAGCCGCAGTGAAGATCACATAGGGGCATTTATGGGCGATCGCGTCATTGACGCCCTGGATGAAGGCCGCGCCCACGCCCATGCCCATCGACCCGCCCATGAAGGCGAAATTCTGCACGCCCATCACCAGCGGCACATCGTCGATCGCGCCGCGCGCGTTGATCAGCGCATCATGATCGCCCGTCGCCAGCCGTGCCGCCTTGATCCGGTCGGGATAGCGCTTGCTGTCGCGGAATTTCAGCGGATCTTCCTGCACATGCGGGGTCGGCAGCAGGATGAAACCGGCGTCGAGAATATGCTCGAACCGCTCCGACGGCCCGATGCGGCCATGATGGTCGCAGCGCGGGCAGACGGACAGATTTTCTTCCCATTCCTTGATGAAGATCATCTCCGAACAGCCTGGGCATTTGTGCCACAGCGTTTCGGCGGTCTGTTCCTTCTTGGCGATGAAGGGGATGGCCTTGCGAACGCGGTTGATCCAGCTCATGCGGCGGTTTCCCGTGAATTTGCGGTGAGCGCGCCGCTCAGGGCGGCGACGAATTGCTGAACGAAGGGCGCGGCGGCATCGCCATGCGACCCGACCAGATCGACGATCGCGGAGCCGACGACGACACCATCGGCGATGCGCCCGATTGCGGCGGCCTGTTCGGGCGTGCGGACGCCAAAGCCGACTGCGATCGGCAGGTGGGTGGCGGCTTTGAGCTTCTGGACCGCCAGCTCGATATTGGCTTGCGCGGCCTGCTGCTTGCCAGTGATCCCGGCGACAGAGACATGGTAGAGGAAGCCGCTGGCCCCCTCCAGCACGGCGGGCAGCCGCTTGGCGTCAGTCGTAGGCGTTGCCAGCCGCACCAGATGAATCCCTGCATTGCGCAGTGCTGGGCCAAGCTCGGCATCTTCTTCCGGCGGCACATCGACGCAGATGACGCCATCGACGCCCGCCACCTTGCACTGGTCGGCAAACCAGTCCGACCCGCGCACCAGCATGGGATTGGCATAGCCCATCAGCACCAGCGGCGTGTCAGGGTGGCGGGCGCGGAAATCAGCAGCAATCGCGAAGATATGCGCCGTTTTCGTGCCGGACCCCAGGCTGCGCAGATTGGCCAGTTCGATCGCGGGACCATCGGCCATCGGATCGGTAAAGGGCATCCCCAGCTCGATAATGTCCGCGCCACCTTCGACCAGCGCGTCGAGAATGGCGGGGGTTGCCGCAACGGTTGGATCACCGGCAGTGACGAAGGTTATCAGCGCCGCGCGGCCCTGTGCCTTGCAGGCGGCGAAGCGGGTGGCCATCCGGTCCATGCTCACATCTCCGCTCCAAGGGCGTCGGCCACGGTGAAAATATCCTTGTCCCCACGGCCGGACAGATTGACGACGATGATCTTGTCCGCGTCCATCGTCGGCGCGACCTGTTCGGCCGCCGCAATGGCATGGGCGGATTCCAGCGCGGGGATGATCCCCTCCAGCGCGGACAGTTTCTGGAAACTGGCCAGCGCTTCATCATCGGTGATTGGCATATATTGGACCCGACCAATTTTATGCAACCAGCTATGCTCAGGCCCGATGCCGGGATAGTCCAGCCCCGCCGAAATACTGTGCGCCTCGGTAATCTGGCCGTCCTCATCCTGAAGCAGATAGGTGCGGTTGCCGTGCAGGATGCCGGACGCGCCGCCCGCCAGCGACGCGGCGTGCTTGCCGGTCAGCCCTTCGCCCGCCGCTTCTACGCCGATCATCGCCACATCAGTGTCGTCCAGGAAGGGGTGGAACATGCCGATGGCATTGGAGCCGCCGCCGACCGGCGCGATCAGCATATCGGGCAGCCGCCCTTCGGCCTCCATCATCTGCGTCTTGATTTCCTTGCCGATGATGGACTGAAAATCGCGCACCAGTTCGGGGTAGGGGTGCGGGCCTGCCGCTGTGCCGATGATGTAGAATGTGTCATGCACATTCGACACCCAGTGGCGCAGCGCGTCGTTCATCGAATCCTTGAGCGTCGCCGACCCTGACGTCACCGGGATGACCTCCGCACCCAGCAGCTTCATGCGGAACACATTGGGCTTCTGGCGCTCGACATCCTTGGCGCCCATGAAAATCTTGCATTCCATGCCGAACAAGGCGGCGACAGTGGCGGTCGCGACGCCATGCTGGCCAGCGCCGGTTTCCGCGATCACCTTCTTCTTGCCCATGCGACGGGCGAGCAGCGCCTGACCAATACAATTATTGATCTTGTGCGCGCCGGTATGGTTCAGTTCCTCGCGCTTCAGATAGATTTTCGCGCCCTTGCCTGCTGGCGCGCCCTCGCGCAGCGCCTGCGTCAGCCGCGCCGCATAATAAAGCGGGTTGGGGCGACCGACATATTGCTTGAGCAGATAATCATATTCCTCCTCGAACGCCGGATCGTCCTTCGCGGCGCGATAGACTTTCTCCAGTTCCAGGATCAGCGGCATCAATGTTTCGGCGACATAGCGGCCGCCAAACTGGCCGAAATGGCCACTGGCGTCGGGCTGGCTGCGCAGGCTGTTGGGCAAGCTAATGGTGTCGGTCATGATCGTTTCAGTCTCTTGGGTCAAAATGGGCGTTCGCTTCGAATGGAGGGAAGCGATCAGCGCCATCGTGTCCCGATGCGCGCGACAAAGGCGGGCGGCGTCAACATTGCGAAACCGCTTTGCAGAAGGTGATGATCTTGTCCATATCCTTGATGCCCGGTGCGCTTTCCACGCCCGACGAAACGTCGATCAGCGGCGCGCCGGTGATACGCACCGCCTCGGCGACATTGTCCACCGATAGGCCGCCCGACAAGCCCCATGGTTCCGGCACTGCCACGCCGCGCAGCAACGTCCAGTCAAACCGCAGCCCCATGCCGCCGGGCAAGGCCGCGCCATCGGGCGTCTTGGCGTCGAACAGCAGCCGGTCCACCGCCCCGGCATAGGCATTGGCGGCGTCGATGTCCGCGCGGGTCTTGACCGAAATCGCCTTCCACACCGACAGGCCGAAACGATGGCGGATCGCAGCGGCCCGCTGCACGCTTTCCTTGCCATGCAATTGCAGGGCCGTCAGCGCGCCGGTCGCGACCAGTTCGTCCAGCATCTCGTCGGTCGGATCGACCACCACGCCGACCCGTTCCACATGGGCGGGCGCGATGGCGGCGAGCGCCTTGATCTGGGCGGCATCAACATGGCGCGGGCTTTTGGGAAAATGGACAAAGCCGATATGGCTCGCCCCCGCACGCACGGCGGCCCCCACCGTATCGGCAGTCGAAAGGCCGCAAATCTTGATCGCGAGTCGGGACATGGCAGGGGCTTTAGCCGTGATACCGCGCGAAGTCACATGACCGGAGGGGCAGGGGGCGTATGGCCGGGCAAAGTCAGGTCCATATCATGCAGCGCCAGCCACTCGTCCGCATGGTCGATACAGGCGCGCGCCAGAAAAGCGTCGATGGCCGCGACCATTTCGATATCGCTCATCTGCACCGGGTCGAGTGGTCGATGCCAATGCAGATCGAAATGCGGCCCGTTGGTGCGCGTCAGATAGAAGGGTGTGAACCGCGCGCCTGACTTGCGCGCCAGCCGCAGCGCGACGGACAGATTGCCCGATGGCGGCAGGTCGCGCCTGAAACGCGGGAACCAGACCTGCGCTTCTCGTCGTTCATCGACCAGAATATAGAGCATCGCCCGATCTTTGGTCAGATGCCGAACGATGCCGCGTGCCGCACCGCCGCTGCCAGTGATCGCTTCCCCCATATAGCTTTGCCGGGCGCGCTTGAGTTGGGCGGCGATCTTGGGATTATCTGGTGGATCATAAACGCCCAACGGCGGGCGATCCGTCGCGGCCTTGAGATGCGCGGCCATCAAATCCCAATTGCCAATATGCGTGGTCAGGAAGATCATCGGGCCAGGCATGTCGAGTATGGCCTGATAGCCCGCTGCGTCATGCACCCGCACATGACGCGGGCTGACCAGTCGATCGATATTCGCGAGTTCCGCCAATGTTCGCCCAATATTCTCCCACCGCCGGGTGAGGACCGCCTCGCGTTCTTCCACGCTCAGATCCGGCCGCAACAGAGCCAGATTGGCGCGAGCGCGCGCATCACGCAACTTCATGCGCGGGCGGGCGAAGGTGACCGACAGCCAGCCGCCCAGCCAGGAGGCTATGCTTGCGGGCAAGAGCCGCAGCAGGGCGAAGAGAAAGGGGTTGGAGAGCATGGGGATAGCGTCATACAGAAGCAGCCGGGACGGTAAAGGGGCGCTGGCGTAACATGCTGTGGCTATGGATATTGCTTCAGGGGCTAAGCCTGCTGGGCGTCATCAATTACTGGCGTCACCTGCCAACGGATCGGAAGGTCCAGACGCCCGACGGCGTAGTTGTTTTGCTATCGGTACGCGACGATTGGGATGGCGGGCCAGAGCTGATCGCCCGGCTGGAGGCCCAAACGGCTCGCTTCCGCCTGCTGATCGCGACATCGGGCGCGTGCGCCGCCGCCGCAGCGCTGGCTGCGCGCGAAGCCGACTGGGTGCAAGTCGTCCATGCCGGGGAAGCCAGCGACGAAGGCCAGAAAATCCACAAGCTGCGCGCCGCGCTGCAGGCATTGCGGCCGGACGATCGCTATGTCCTGTTCATTGACGCCGACATCGAACCGCCCGCGCGGCTGGTCGGGCGGCTGCTCTTTCCGCTGGTTCGGGGGAAGGCGGACATCGTCACCGGCTATCGTATGCTCTTGCCCGAACGTGGGCCGATGCTGGCGCTGGTCGGCGCGGTCGAGATGCAACTGGCAACCCTGCCCCGCTTCGCCAGCGCGACCATGCCCTGGGGCGGCGCGATGGCGCTGACGCGGGATGTGGCCGACCGACTGGACCTCGACCGAGCGATGGCGGGGCGACTGTCCGATGACATGGCGATTGGTCTGGCTGGCTGGCGCGCGAAAATGCGGTTGCGACCGGTGCGCGACCTGCTCGTCGCCAGTCCGTTGGCAGGCAATGCCGCGCAGGTATTGGGCTTCGGCGTCCGGCAATATCGGCATATCATCACCAACAGCCCTGGCATGTGGGCGCTGGCGACTTTGGTCGTCGCGGTGCAGGCGGCTGCATGGGTCTGGGCTTTGGTCTGGGGCGGCTGGGAGATGGTTGCTGTCGGCTATGGCGCGGCATGGGGCCGGGCGCTGGCGCGACGGGCGATCCTCGCCAGCGTACTGGAGTCGGATCAGACGAGGCGCGCGCGCCGATCGCTCTGGTGGGATTGCATCGCGCCCTTTGCGGTCAGCTGGGCGCATCTCATCGTACAACTGACCGCCGCCACATCATCGCGCATCCGCTGGGGCGGCTGGGATTATTGGGTCAGGCGCGGACTGGTCGTGCGGATGAAGCGGGTGGATCAAAAACCCGCCGGGAATTGATGCAGGCCATCGTCGCCGATCCGTAGCACTACCTTGCCCGCGACCGCACTCAACGGCAGCTCGCCATAAAGATGCGGGAACAACGCACCGCCGCGCGATTCTTCCCATCTGATCGCATCGCCGAACGGCGCGAGATCGACCATCAGCATCACCAGCCGGTCCTGCCCGGCAAAATGCTTCGCCGCCGTCTCCGCTGCCTGATCGCGGGTCGACATATGGATATAGCAGTCGGCCAGATCGACCGGCGCGCCCGCAAACACGCCGTCGGTCTTCAACTGCGCATATTGGTCCGCCGTCAATATCTTGTAGGCGAACAGGTCGCTCATGCCTCGACGGCCGCTTCGGTCTCGCCCTCGTCGCTTTCCTCGATCCGCGCGGCGCTGACGACATGCTCGTCCTTGGCCACGTCGAACAGGCGGACGCCCGCCGAATTGCGACCGATCACGCGCAGGCTGTCTAGGCCCATGCGGATCAGCTTGGCCTGATCGGTCACCAGCATCAACTGGTCGCCATGGGTCGCGGCGAAGCTGCCGACGACTGGGCCATTGCGACCGATGTTATCGATATTGGTGATGCCCTGGCCGCCGCGTCCGGTACGGCGATAATCATAGGCCGATGATAGCTTACCATAGCCATTGGCGCAGACCGTCAGGATGAACTGCTCATGCTCGCGCATGTGGGCGAACATCGCCTGATCGGCCATTTCGCCTTCCTTTTCCGGCTTCCACGGGGCGAAGCGCAGATATTCCTCGCGCTGCTCCTGATTGGCACCCGAACGATGCAGGATGGACAGCGAGATAACCTCATCGTCGCTCTTGAGCGTCATACCCCGCACACCGGTCGAGGTGCGGCTCTGGAACTCGCGCACGTCGGTGGCGGCAAAGCGGATCGCCTTGCCCTGCCGGGTAGCGAGCAGCACGTCATCCTCTTCGGTCAGCAGCGCGACGCCGATCAGCCGGTCCTCGCTGCCCTCGTCGAAACGCATCGCCAACTTGCCGTTGCTCGGCACATTGGCAAAAGCGTCCATGCTGTTGCGGCGCACGGTGCCGTTCGCTGTCGCGAACATGACGTGCAGATCCTTCCAGCTATCCTCATCTTCGGGCAGCGGCAGCACGGTGCGGATGGTTTCACCGGCCGCAAGCGGCAGCAGGTTGACCATCGGCCGCCCCCGCGTCGCCGGCCCGCCTTCGGGCAGGCGCCATACTTTCAGGCGATAGACTTTGCCCGCGGTCGAGAAGAACAGCACCGGCGTATGGGTCGAGGTCACGAACAATTCAGTGATCGCGTCCTCATCCTTGGTCGCCATACCCGACCGGCCCTTGCCGCCACGCGCCTGAGCGCGGAAGCTCTCCAGCGGGGTGCGCTTGATATAGCCCTGTACCGTCACGGTGACGACCATATCCTCGCGCTCGATCAGATCCTCATCCTCAATGCCGTCGGCAGCGGCGGTGATTTCGGACAGGCGCGGGGTGGCGAACTCGCGCTCGATCGCCTCAAACTCTTCGCGCATCACGGCATAGAGTTTGATCCGGTCGCCCAGGATCGCCAGATATTCAGCGATCGCGTCGGCCAGTTCGGCCAGTTCCTTGCCGATTTCATCGCGGCCCAGCGCCGTAAGGCGGTGCAGGCGCAGGTCCAGGATGGCGCGGACCTGAAGGTCGGACAGCTTGTAGAAATCGCCCGAAACCTCGATGTCGATCGCCTCGACCAGCCGGATATAGGGCGCGATCTCGCCGATCGGCCATTCGCGCGTCAGCAGCTTTTCGCGCGCTTCGGCGGGGCTGGACGATCCGCGGATGATGCGGACCATCTCATCGAGATTGCTGACCGCGACGACCAGACCCAGCAAGATATGCGCCCGGTCGCGCGCCTTGTTCAACTCGAACTTGGTGCGGCGGGTGATCACCTCTTCGCGGAACTTGACGAAGGCTTCGATGATGTCGCGCAGGTTCAGCAATTCCGGGCGACCGCCACGGATCGCCAGCATATTGGCGGGGAAGCTCGATTGCGCGGGCGTGTTGCGCCACAACTGGTTCAGCACGACTTCGGGGGTCGCGTCGCGCTTCAAGTCCATGACGATCCGCACGCCTTCGCGGCTCGATTCGTCGCGAATGTCGCTGATCCCCTCGATCCGCTTTTCCTTGGCGGCTTCGGCGATCTTTTCAACGAGGCCGTTCTTGCCGACCTGATAGGGAATCGCGGTCAAGACGATGGATTCGCGGTCGCCGCGCCCGCTCTCGATGACATGGCGCGACCGCATCATGATGGAACCGCGGCCGGTATGATAGGCGCTGCGCGCGCCCGACTGGCCCAGGATCAGTGGCGCAGTCGGGAAATCGGGACCGGGGACGATCTGGATCAGTTCGTCGATGGTGATGCCAGTGTTGTCGATATAGGCCAGGCAAGCACGGATGACTTCGCCCAGATTGTGCGGCGGGATGTTGGTCGCCATGCCGACCGCGATACCGCCCGCGCCATTGACCAGCAGGTTGGGGAAGCGCGCGGGCAGCACCTGCGGCTCGCTTTCCGAAGCGTCATAGTTGGGCGTGAAATCGACAGTATCCTTGTCGAGATCCTCCAGCAGCGCATTGGCGACCTTGGCCAGCCGCGCTTCGGTGTAACGCATCGCGGCTGGCGGATCGGGATCCATCGAACCAAAATTGCCCTGACCGTCGATCAGCGGCACGCGCATCGACCAGTCCTGCGTCATCCGCGCCAATGCGTCGTAGATCGAGCTGTCGCCATGGGGATGATATTTACCCATGACTTCACCGACCAGACGCGCAGATTTGCGATAGGGGCGGTTATAGACGAAACCCGATTCCTGGGCGGAGAAGAGAATGCGGCGATGCACCGGCTTCAACCCGTCGCGCACGTCCGGCAGGGCGCGGGACACGATGACCGACATGGCATAGTCGAGATAGCTCGCCTTCATCTCGTCGACGATGCTGACGGGGCTGATGTCCGAAGGGTCGGCGAGGCTGGTCTCGTCGGTCAAGGCGATTCTCTTTTTTGGATGGAATGTGTTTCTGCGTTCGCACTAGCGGAGCGAAACAAATCTGTCACCCCTCGCGCGCTCACGCGCGCGCCCGCATGTGCTGACAAACAGGGCAGCGGGCAGGGCAGGGGGTGATGAGCACCGCATACGGAACGAAGCGTGTGCATGACAGTTGCAAAATCCGCCGATATAGGCTTGTTCAATGGCCATTCACGCGCCGCCCCCTAATCGGCGCACAACAGCTTTACAGTCGCCCATGGCTTCCCCCGCCCGGCGCCAAAAAGGAGATGAGGATCATGCGTTTTGTTACCCCGGTGGCGCTCGTGCTGGCTCTGGCAGTAAGCGGCGGCGCGATCACCGCCCCCGCCTTTGCCGCGAAGAAGGAAGAGAAGAAGGCAGGGCCGAAGCTGAATGTTTCGCCCGAAGTCATCAAAGCGCTCCAGACCGCGCAAAAGGCCGCCGAAGCGCAGGATTTCGCCGGTGCCAAGGCTGCGCTGGCCGATGCCGATACCAAGGCTGTCAGCAACGACGACAAATATCAGATCGGCGCGATCAAGCTGAACACCTCGATCGCAAGCAAGGACACCGCACTTCAAGGTGAAGCGCTGAGCCAGATGCTCGACAGCGGTCTCACCCCGCCCGAACAGGCGGGCCAGTTCAATGCTGTCGCCGCCGAACAGGCGATGGGTGCCAAAAATTATGATCTGGCGATCAAGCGCGGCCAGGCAGCACTGGCGGCGGGTTACAAGCCCGAAGCGGTCAATCCGACCCTTGCCCAAGCCTATTTCGGCAAGGCGGGTACGGGTAATGCGTCAGTCGAGCCTGCGCGCGGTTTCAATGTTCAGGGGCTTGCCGCACTCAAGGCTGCGGCTGACGCCTTGAAGGCTGCCGGACAGCAAGTACCGGCCCAATGGTATCAGATCGGCGTTGGCCGGGCCGAAGCGGCCAAGCTGCCCGAAGTGACCGAATGGGCGAAGATGGCCTATCAGGCAGAGCCGAGTGGCACGAATTTGCGTACGCTGGTGCGGCTGTTCCAGCGCGCCAATCCGACCATCACGAATCGCGAAAATCTCGACGTGCTGCGTCTCCTGTCGGCGTCCGGCGGTCTGGTCGTTGCCGGTGACTTTGTCGAATATGCAGAAATGGCGTCCAAGACCGGCATTTATGGAGAGGTCAAATCCTCGATCGACCTTGGCCGTTCGAAGGGCGTGCTGAACGCCAGCCAGGGCGGTGATCTCTACCAGACCGCCGCGGGCCGGATCGCTGGCGACAAGGGTTCGCTGGGAGCCGCGGAAGCCGATGCGAAGAAGGCTGCCAACGGCAAGATCGCCGCAGCAACGGCTGACGCCTATCTGGGCTATGGCGATTATGCCAAGGCAGCTGCGATGTTCGAACTCGCCAAGCAGAAGGGCGGCGTCGATGCGGACGAGATCAACACCCGCATGGGCATCGCGAAGCTGATGAGCGGCGACAATGCGGCCGCCAAGGCAGCGTTTGAAGCTGTGCAGGGCGGCGCGCGTAAGCAGATTGCCGGTCTGTGGCTTGCCTATCTGGGCACCAAGGGCGCCTGACATGGTGCGCGCCGTCGCCGCTCCGGTGGCGACGGCGCGCCTTTACTATATTGATAAAGTTGCGTTCCGGGGAGGCTTTTGGGGCCATGCGATTTCATACATTCACTTTTGCGGGCCTGCCGGTTGCCTTGGCAGGGGCGTTGCTGATGGCGACGCCCGGCCTTGCAAAAAAGCAGGTCGCGGTCGGTCCCGTCATTGCCATGTCCGATGCGTTTCGCGCCAATGTGACGGCGGCGCAGGCCGCGCTGCAAGCGCGTGACGTGACGACCGCCAATGCGCGCATAGCGGCACTGGCGCCCATGTCGGACTTTGAAAATTATGTCGCGGCAGGGCTTCGGTTCGAACTGGCGGCGCAGCGCCGCGATGTCCAGGCGCAGCGGATCGCCCTGACCGACCTGTTCAAGACCAACTCCTTGCCCAAGAAGGATGCGCCACGGCTGCGCTATGTCGCGGGCTATCTGTCCTACGCCGTGGGCAATTATGACGATGCGGTGGCGCAGCTCGATTATGCCAAGACCCTTGGCTATGACGGCATCGACGCTACCTTCCTGCGCGCCGACATTGCCCTGCGCCGCAACAAGCCCAAGGAGGCACGCCCGTTCGTCCAGCAGGCGATCGCCCGTCAGCGCGCCTCCGGTCAGCCCATGCCGCTCGCCTGGTCCGACCGCGCCATTTCCATGGCCTATCAGGCCGGCGACTGGACCGAAGTCGGCCAACTCTATCGCGAACGGCTGATCCAGGCAGGCGCGCGGGAGGATTGGCGTTCGGCGATCACCAATTATCTGTCGGCTGCGGGCATAGATTCGCAGCTCCAGCTCGACCTGTACCGCCTGCAAGCCGCTAATGGCGCGATGGCGAGTGAGCGGGATTATCAGGCCTATGCCCAACTGGCCGAGAAATCCGGCTATTTCGCCGAAGCCAAGTCCATCATCGAGGCTGGCCGCAAGGCCGGCAAGCTGACCGCGACCCAGCCTGCGACCACGTCGCTGCTGAAAGCGGTCACGCCCAAGGCGACCAAGGAAATCGCGGCCTTGCCCGCGCAAGCCAAGAAGGCGGCTGGCGCGGCGACTGGCAAGGATGCGCAGGCCGTGGCCGACAGCTATTTCTCGCTGGGGCAATTCCCCCAGGCGGTCGAGCAATATCGGCTGGCGCTGGCCAAGGGCGGTGTCGATGCAGGTCGCGTCAACGCTCGGCTGGGCGTTGCGCTGGCGCGATCCGGCGACCTGCCCGGCGCGCAGGCGGCTCTGAGCCAGGCCAGCGGCAACTGGGCCAGCGTGGCCGGCTTCTGGTCGGTCTGGGTCGATCAGCAAAGCCGCAAGACCGCGTGATCGCGGGCCGGATCAGCTTATGATCCGGCACCGCGCCTGATGATTCACACCGGCAAAGGCACGCCCGGCAGATTCTTGGACGTGCGGATGGTGAGCGATGTCTTGACGCTCACCACATTGGGCGCTGGCGTCAGTTTGGAGGTCAGAAATTGCTGAAAGCTCTGAAGGTCTTTCGCCACGACCTTCAGAATGAAATCTATCTCACCATTCAGCATGTGACATTCGCGAACCTCTGGCAGTTCCGCGACATGGTCCTGAAAGGCTTTGAGGTCCGCTTCCGCCTGGCTTTTCAGGCTCACCATCGCGAACACCGTGATGGTATAGCCCAGCATCCCCGGATCGACCACGGCATGGTAGGATGTGATGGCACCCGCTTCCTCCAGCGATCGGACGCGGCGCAGGCATGGCGGCGCGGTCAGGCCGACCTTACGTGCCAGTTCCACGTTGGTCATCCTGCCATCCTGCTGCAATTCACCCAGAATTTGCAGATCAATGTCGTCGATATTCGGGCCGGCCATTATTGTGCTTATTTCCTGTCCTGTTTTCCTGTCCCATCATAATAATGTTTCAGGGCAATGCAATTGTCCCACTATGCGACGATCGCTTTCGTTCGCGTAACCAGCCCCTTTTCCTTTGCGGGGCGAGGGCTTATCGGTAGGTGCGTTACAGCCGCTGAGCGCACCGGGCACCTGCCTGCGCCACGGCCATATGGGGATTATTGGTGCGTTTCAACGATCTGATGCAGACAGTGCTGGCCGCCGAGGACCGTGCCGGGCTGGGCGCGGTGACGTTGTGGCGTCAGTGCGTCGATCTGCTGGCGCAGCATGACCGCGCCGATCGCGCGCCGATGGCGGCGGACCAGCGGGCGGCATTGCTCGACCGGTTGGCAGGATTGCGCGCCAAGCTGTCGGAAACGCAGCGTATTGCCACCGTCGTCGAACTGGGCGGGCGGCTGCGGTCGGCCAGTCTGGTCGAGTTTTTTGCCCATGATCGCCCTTCCATTGCTGCCGCGGCGATGGCGCGGGCGCAATTGCCCGACATGATGTGGGAAGATTTGCTACCCCGGCTGACGCCCACGGCGCGCGGCGTCCTGCGCGGGCGGCGCGATATCGGTCCGGCGGCGCGACTGGCGCTCGAAGCCTTTGGTCCGTCCGATCTGGTGCTGACCACCGTGCGGCAGGATATGGTGGGCGACAGCGACATGCTGCTCACGGCCGATATGGTCCCGGCGAACGACGCGCCGGAGGTTGAGGTGGAGACCAGCACGGTCACGCCGCTGCGCGCGCCTGTCGGCGACAAGGACCAGATTCGCAATCTGGTCGACCGGATCGCCCATTTCACCAGCACCCGGCCACCACCCCCGCCGCTGGAACCACTGGCGGCTGAGGAGCCTAACAGCAGCACACCGCCGCGCGATTTCGCGTTCGAGACGGACGCCGCTGGCACCATCTTGTGGATCGACCAGGGACCGCGCGCGGCGCTGATCGGCTTGTCGCTGGGCGAAATAGCGCTGGAGGGCGGCAGCGGGCCGGATGGCCATGTCGCGGGAGCCTTTGCCCGGCGCAGCGGGTTTCAGAATGGCCGGTTCGCCATTGTCGGCGGGACGATGGCGGGCGAATGGCGACTGTCCGCCACCCCATTTTTCGATCCCCGTTCAGGCCGCTTTCAGGGCTATCGCGGTCAGGCGCGACGCCCTTTCCTGCATGAGGTGGCGGCGCAGCACGCGCCTGCGCCGGACGGGCTGAGCGGCCTGTCGGCGGATTCGCTGCGCCAGCTGGTGCATGAACTGCGCACGCCGCTGAACGCCATATTGGGCTTTGCCGAGATTATCGAACAGGAATTGTTCGGCCCGGCGGGCGCGGAATATCGCGACATGGCGGGCAATATCGCGGTCGATGCACGTCATCTGCTGGCGGCCTTTGACGATCTGGACCTTGCCGCCCGCGTATCGCGAGGCGACGATGTCAGCGCGCCGCAACTGCTCGATCCCGAACCGCTGGTGCGCCAGATCGCCAACCGCTTCCGCGATCAGGGCGCTGCGCAGGTGGACATCGCCATGGCACCCGACCTGCCGCCAGTGCGGATCGATCCGGTGCAAGGCGAACGCATGGTGCAACATCTGTTGCGGACGATCATTTCTGTCGCGCCAAAGGGGGAGGCGGTAACCGGTGCCTGCTGGTTCCAGCCCGAAGGCACCAATGGCCGGGTTGTGCTGGCCATCGACCGTCCCTCCAGCCTGGCGGGCATGGAAGAAGCGCAACTGCTCGATCCGGGCTATACGTCCGAAGGCGACTGGGCCGATGGCCCGCTGCTGGGGCTGGGCTTTTCGCTACGGCTGATCCGCAGCCTTGCCGGGACATGCGGCGGCAGTCTGGACGTGGAGCCGGGGCGGCTGCTGCTCGCCATTCCGGCCGCCAACCTCGCGGAAGGCACCGCCCACGCCTGACGCGCACGGCAACCCTATGGCAACCATTGCGCGCTATGGGTAGCGCATGACTGTTTCCCCCCATGACGGCAACCTGCTGGCCCCGCCCTTGCCGCAGGACAGGATCACCCTCGATCCTGGGTTCGGCACGCGATTCATGCTGTTCGTCGATACCGAAGAAGAATTTGACTGGAACGCCCCGTTCAGCCGCACCGGCCATGGCGTCACCGCCCTGCCGGGCATGGCGCGGGGGCAGGCCTATTTCGCGGCGGCAGGCGTCAAGCCCGTCTATGTCACCGATTATCCCGTAATCGATAGCGACGCCGCATCAGCGATGATGGCGCAATGGGTCAGCGACGGCACCGCCGATATCGGCGCGCATCTCCACCCCTGGGTCAACCCGCCCCATGTCGAGGACGTCAGCGCCGCCAACTCCTATGTCGGCTTCCTGCCCGAAGCAGTGGAGCGCGCTAAGCTGGAGGCGTTATGCCGCCGGATCGAGGAGCGCTTTGGCCAGCGCCCCATCGCTTATCGTGCCGGTCGCTATGGCGTTGGTCCCAACAGCGCGCGGTTGCTGAGCGAAGCCGGGTTCCGGCTCGACAGTTCGGTGCGCAGCCGGTTCGACTACAGCCACCAGCATGGCCCGGATTTTTGCGGCTTGCCCCAGATGCCCTATTGGGCTGGTCCTGACCGGACGCTGGTGGAATTACCACTGTCCACCGCCTTTGTCGGCCTGCTGCGCGGCGCGGGCGAGCGGCTTTACCGCGCAGCCCAGTCCATGGGACCGCTCGCCGGCGCCCTGTCGCGCGCCCGGATGCTGAGCCGCGTACCGCTGACCCCCGAAGGCATATCCGCGCCCGAAGCCATCGCCGCGATCGACGCCTTGATCGAGGAAGGCGTCCCTGTCCTCAATTTCAGCTTCCATTCGCCCACGCTGGAGCCAGGCCATACGCCCTATGTCCGCAATGAGGCCGACCGCACCGCCTTTTACGGCTGGTGGGACGCAGTGCTGGCGCATCTGGCGAAACGGGGCGTCGGGGCAGCCAGCCTGGATCAGTTTCTTAACGCCATTCCCATGCGTATCGAGGCTTGCCAAGCGGCGTGATGCTGCCTAATCGGACGTTCGTTGACAAGGTGGGGCCTGTAGCTCAACTGGTTAGAGCTGTCCGCTCATAACGGATAGGTTGCGGGTTCAAGTCCTGCCGGGCCCACCAATTTCCATCATTGCACTGCCATGCTTGTTCACACCGCTCGCGCGGCAGTCACGCACCCTTATTTCGCTTTCTTCCGTTGCTCCCTGAGCATCAGATGACAGGCAAGGCTATCATGGCCATCGGTCCGGGGCTTTTCCCATGGTGGCGACCAGTCAATGGGTGCTTCGCCGCAAAAATAGCGTCCTGCCCCGGTACTGCTTTTCGCATCAGCCGATGTAGAGAGCGACGTGGCCATTATGCCCAGCGCCAATATCAGCTTGTTAAACGGCATGGCTGAATCGTCCTTCGGCAGGGCGAAGATAAGCGTCGAAGCAGGCCGCGACGGACCGGGCATAAGGTTCCGCCTCCGGGCGAATCTCGATCATCCCATCATTCACACGAGCAATGCCCATGGCGACAAATCTGGTCAGGTCGCGGGTTTGCCCAATCCCCTCGCTTGGCGCTGACCCGTCGCATAGCAAGCGCTCGATCAGTCGGCCGCGTTCCTGGTCGTCAGTGCTGCGCCTGACGCCGCGCGTCGCGGTCAGCCGCGCCTGCGCGATCAACTCCCTGTAGGCACCGGCATTTTTCTCATTCTGCACGATCAGGTCGGGAAACTGGCTGATCGCGCTGGCGCCAAGGCCGATCAGCACGTCGCTGTCATCCTCGGTAAAGCCCTGAAAATTGCGTCGCAGCGTGCCACTGGTCGCGGCCTGCGCCAGGGGATCGCCGGGCAGCGCGAAATGGTCAAAGCCGATCGCGCGATAGCCCGCAGCAGTCAGCATCTTATGACCCTGCGTCGCCATTGCGAACCGCATGGCCATGTCGGGAAGGTCGGCCTGCGCAATCCGGCGCTGACGGTGCAACAGGTGCGGCATATGCGCATAGCCGAACAGGGCGATCCGCGACGGCGCCAGACGGATGCTTGTTTCCAGTGTCTCCGCCAGATCCGCCTCGCTCTGGCCAGGCAGGCCGTACATCAGGTCAAAACCAACATCGATTTGAACACGGCGCAACCCGGCAACCGCGGCTTCCACCATGTCGACCGGCTGCACCCGCCCTATCGCCTTCTGGACGTGCGGCGCAAAGGTCTGCACACCCAGATTGACGCGCGACACGCCGATCTGGCCCATCGCGTCGATCCATGCCCGGTCCAGGCGACGGGGATCGATTTCTACCGACAGGGCAGCCGCACTGGTATCAAAGCATAGCAGCAACTGGTGATTGAGCCGGACCCAGTCGACCAACGGCAGTGAATTGGGGCTGCCACCGCCAAAGGCGATATGGGTTACGCGCCTTCGCCCGCCCAGGCGTGACGCGACCATTGCGATTTCCTGCTCCAGTGCATCGACATAGGTGGCGAGCCGTCGGGGCCGGGTCGCGGCACCGGTGTTGCAGCCGCAATACCAGCAGATGTCGTGGCAATAGGGGATGTGCAGATAGAGCGAAATCCCGGCGTCCTGCGGCAGCGTAACGAGCCGCTCCGTCAGGGCCTGCGCCCCGACGGCGTCGGTGAACTGCGCTGCGGTGGGATAGCTGGTGTAGCGCGGCACGGGGTCCGCCAGCAGATCGGGATAGTATCGGAACATGGAAAGCGGCGTGCCACCAGCCGCATGTCAACGCATTGCGCAGGATCAAATTTCTGATTGCGCGGCGTCAAGGAACGACCGGCTGGCCAAGCCTACAAAGCCATTATTGACCGCAACATCAGGGACGGAGACAATAATGCGCATAAAAACTTTCTTGCTGGCCGGCGCCATGACCGGCGCACTGATCGCCGGACCGGCCCAGGCCAAACAGGGTGACATTCTGTTGCGCGTGCGCACGATCATGGTCGCGCCCAACGAGAAGAGCGGCAGTGTTCTGCCCGCATTTCCGGGCGAAAAGGTGTCGGTCGACAACAGCATCATGCCCGAAGTCGATGTCACCTATATGGCGACCGACCATATCGGTTTCGAATTGATCGCCGCGACCACGAAACATAGCGCCAGCGGCCGCACCGGGACGACCGGCAGCATCGGCAAGCTCGCTTCGACCTGGGTGCTGCCGCCGACGCTGACGATCCAATATCACCCCGTGGTCGATGGCCATATCCGCCCTTATGTCGGTGCGGGCATCAACTATACGCTTTTCTACGCCGAAGATGCATCCACCGCCCTGGAGACAGCCGTTGGCAAGACCAAGGTGCATATGAAGGATAGCGTCGGCTGGGCCGGGCAGGTGGGCGTCGATATCGACCTGAACGACAAAATTTTCCTCAATATCGACGTCAAATATATCGACATCGACACGAGGGCACGACTGGCAACCACGGCTGCTGGCGTCCAGCGCGTCAAGCTGGGCCTCGACCCGCTCGTTTTGGGCGTCGGTGTCGGTATGCGCTTCTGATCGCGAACCGGCTCGCAGGTAAATGGCTTGGGCGATCCGTCGTCCGGGCCATTTTCCGTTTGCGCACCGTCTAAATTCGCGCGCGCTTGTAGAGCGATGACTCAGGGGGTGAGGATAACCAGCAATTGCTTGATATTCCGACCCGGACTGCGCTCACATTCACTGAAAGCACGACGCCCGCTCACTGTCGGAGGGTGGCTTGCGATGTGCTTTTGCTGGAAAGTATAACTACGTCTCGCAACCCGCCAAAGGCATAGAGAATTATCTTTGCTGGGAAAAATGGTGGACGCACTAGGGCTCGAACCTAGGACCCGCTGATTAAGAGCGCGGCTAAGTATCTGATAATAGGTTATTAAATCGTCGCATAGCGTTGCATAAGACGTTTGTTCAGCGGGTCTTTTCGCTCCCAGATCGACGCTTATCGTTGCAGGCTCTTTTGCTCAATTGTTGTCGTCTGTTACCCATTGGTACCCAGCGATTTGGGGTAACAGATAGTGGGTAAGCTGGGGTACCGGGTGAGGTTTGGGGCAGGGACATTGCGCCTGCCGTCCGGTGAGTGTCGTTAGCGATACGAAATTGGGCGCTACTCTGGCAACTGGCGTTAGCTGATCGACAGGCGAACGGTCTTGGCGATGTTGTCGATAAAGGCCGGTTTGACGTCTGCATCCTTGGCAAACTCACGCCAGCGGGAGACGCTTTCCGTCACTTCTGCCAGAATGGCTTTCACTTCGCGGGGGCTCACGTCGGCTGAGCGACCGGCAGCGATCAGGTCATCAAGGGCGAAGCCGTCGCGCTTGAAGTTGACCGACATCTGATGCTGCGATGTCCAGTCCCCATCCGGGTTGTAAGAATAGCCAATATCAAACGCTGGAGACAGATTCCACTTACCGCTGCGGTCCATGAGGAAGGCAATGTTTTTGACGTGATCATCCTGATTGCGGCCGACGATGTTGAAAATCATCCGCCGGAACTGTTGCGTGATCTGAGACTGCGGCAGGGCAAGGGCGCGCATAGCCACGAAGGCCTGTTCATAGGAATTGGCGCGGGGATCGTTGAAATCGAGATGGGCAAGCGCGGCCAAGGATTGCATGTGCAGCTTGTCGCCGTCTGGTGAACGGTCGAAGCGCTGCGTCATGAAATGCCGACGACCGCCTTCTTCGAAGAGGCGGCAGGGCGTCATGCTGATGCCAGCGTCTAGCGCCATTTGAGAATAGGCATATTCGATCGCGCCAAAGCCCTGCGGATCGGCAAGCTCTCGGTCCTTGTTGTTGGCGACACCGTCGAATTTGACCAGCCAATATTCAAACCCGTCTGGTGCAGTCACTTGCCCGGAGCGCACTTCATTGGTCGCGGGGTTCCAAGCGATGATAGCTTTGGCCCGCGCGCCAGCCGCCGATGTCCCGACCCGAAGGATTTCTCGAAGTGCTTCGGCTTTGTCCTTTCCCGCAAAGGTGACGTTGAGCTCTGCGCGATGTGACAGAACTTCAGATGCAAGCTTGGTGAGCTCTTCAATTTCGATCTTTTCCGAGACCGTGAAGTTCGGGCCGTCCGCTGGGCGAAACTCAAGCGCGCCCATTCCACGTGCACCAGTGTAGCATAGGCGCTCGACGGCGTTGAAATCGCTCGGCAGGCGACCTTGTGTTGCGAGCCATGCATCGATCAGGGCATTACCATATTTATCGGGCAGCGAATCTGCCAGCAGGCCCGGAAGTCCGTGAAACGATACCGGCGGAAGGGAAGGAAAACGATAAAGCTGCCGACCAAGTGGCATCGTGACGGGCGAGACTTCAATGCCGCTTGCGGCGAAATCAGGTGTATATTCGAAGGTCGCAAATCGGTCATTGGCGGGTAGCGTGACGGCCCCGATGCGCCGACCCCAGAGCCAGACTTCTGCGGTTGTCATGCTTTGTCACCCCAAACCCAGCCGCTTGGTGAAGCGTTTGCCGCGTGCCTCCGGCTGGAGGCGCGTTGGCGATGTCCTGTCTTCGCGCCGATCAATTGCAGGGGGCGGATGTCGCTTTCAGGGATGAGTTGATCGAGATTGTCCGACAGGCGCAACGCGCGCAGGATGCGAACAAATTTGTCGAGCTGGATTGGGCTTCCCGCTTCAAAGCGCTCAATTGTGCGCGGTGACACGCCCGCCGCATCGGCAAGCTGACGCTGGGTAAGATTCTGTCCGACGCGCTGCTGCTGCGCCCTGCGGCCCAACTCTTCGAGCATCGCAACTTCAGGCATGGTCTGACTGATTTTCATATCGCCACATATGACGAATAGAGAGCGATTGTCAAGATGATATCGTCACATGTGGCGATATGAACTTGCAAGCAGCCAGCGCGGAGATGAGCCGGATAAATCGTATTATGTGGCGATATAAGCTCTCAAATGGCACCATTTCGTCTGATAAGGCGGATTATCATTTGCTGACTATGCGTGCCCGCGGGACTTCATGATTCGCAGGTCGGCAACGCCTTGGAAGATCGTCGCCAACGTTTCAGGCTGCACCTTTCCGTTTCATAGCTTCCACGCTCTGGTAAAGTCTTTGAAAGGCACTGGGTTCGCTGATTATTAGATCGCTACCGCAATTTCTAGAGGTAGCCATGCAGCAGTCCATCACCGATCGATCCCTTGCCCATCTCAAGCCGCAGACTAAACGATACGAGGTCCGCGACAAGCTATTGCCCGGCTTCGGGGTGCGCATCTCGCCCAAGAATCAGAAGAGCTTCTTTGTCGTGACCCGCATTGGTACCCGCCAGCGCCGGGTCAGCATCGGTCACTATCCCTTGGTGACATTGTCGTCCGCCCGTCAAAAGGCGCTCGAAGTGTTGCGCGATGCCCAGCGCGGCGTCGCCCCGCAAACACAAAAGACGCAAAAGGGCCAGCGGGTCGAGGACGTCGTCGACCTATTCATCACAAAATATGCCAAGCCGCGCACCCGAGCATGGGAAGAAACCAAGCGTGTGCTTGATCGTGAATTGATATCGCGGTTCGAAGGGCGGGATATCCGCTCGCTCGAACGCCGTGAGGTCATCACGATCTTTGATGCCGCCGTCGCGCGCGGAGCCTACTATCAAGCCAATCGCATCCTCGCGCGGGTGCGCAAATTCTTCAACTGGTGCATCGAGCGCGCGTCGGATCATAGACATTCTGTAACCGGTCGCGTCCGGTGGTGACGATGCGCGCAAGGATCGTTGAGACTTGTTGCGGGGTGTAGAACTCCCCAGCCTTTTTCCCTGCGCCACTGGCGAACTTGCCAATCAGATATTCATAGGCATCGCCGAGAACGTCGCTGTTGATGTCGGCCAGTCGAAAATCCAAGCCATCGAGCCGGGTCATGATTTTTGCGATCAGGTCGTTGCGCTCGCTGACCGTGCGCCCCAACTTGGTTGAACCGAGGTCCATATCTTCGAAGAGGTGGTTGAAATCCTCCTCGCTAGCCGCCCCCATTGTCGATTTTTGGATGTTTTCGAGGATGCGAGTCAGGTCGTCGAGGATGAAATTATCACCCTTGCGATTGCCGCGTTCGGCGATCGACGCAAACAGCTCAGACGGCTTAAGAAAGTAGCCTAACTCATCAATCGCTTCGGCACGAACCGCATCAAGATATTCATCGCCGTCATCGGTTCCTTCGCGAATATCGGTAAACTCGATATCGTCAGGTTTCAAAATACTGTTGGCGTATAGGTGAATTCGTTCAGACAGATATTTGAAGAAGATGAAGCCCAAGATGTAATCGCGAAACTCGTCCGCATCCATTTTGCCGCGCAGATCGTTCGCGATTGCCCAAAGCGCTTTCTCCAACTCCTTCTTCTGCGCGTCGGTCATAAGTAACGTTGATCCCCCGAGATTCTGCTTTGCTTTCCTCTATCGGCTGAGGGCAGCAGACGCACGTGATTTTTGCGCTGAATAGCCGAAAGCAGCTCTGGTACCCCATTGGTACCCAGCGTCTCGGCTCTCGCCCTCGAACTGCTGTAAGTCATTGAAAAATGGTGGACGCACTTGGGCTCGAACCAAGGACCCGCTGATTAAGAGTCCACCAACCTGCTTTGATTTAAAGGGATTTTTCCTGTAAACCGCTGCGGCTTTTGGCACCGAAAACCGTAACTGTCAAGCTCCATTGTAAACCAAATTTGGCTTGGTGGATGCTCTTCCATCCGTCCCAAAGTATTGTTTAATCCTAGTCGCTAGCGGCGATAGGCAACTGACATAACGGGATGAATCTGAGTGACTTGCTTCGGCAATTTTCTGCCCTGTCTCGGCCTCATCAAGCTTCAATCACCGTTCCCATAGCCGGGCATTCGCGGATATAGTCAGCGCATGTTTGAAAAACGCTATACGATCATTCCTGACGCGCCCCGCCCCATGGCGGGCGACGATTATGCTGACTATCTAAAGGTAGCATGGCTAGCCCTCCTTAACGGAAACCCATCCGAGTGTGAGGTCCAAGAATTTCTGGAGCGGCACCCGGCGATGATTCCTGGGGCCTTTAGTGTGGTTGGCGGACCATCGGGCCATGCACCTTTCCCTGACGCTGTAATCTCGCAGCCAGAGTTATATGGCTATCAGCGCCGCAGGCCCGATTTCATGTGGATATCGAAAAATAGCCTGGCATTGAATCCCGTCCTTATAGAGATCGAGGCGCCGAACAAAAAAATGTTCCGGAAAGATGGGACACCTACAGCGGAATTCACACAGGCGAAGAATCAGCTTCTGGAATGGAAAGCGTGGTTCAGCAAGCCGGAAAATCAAATTGCATTTTTGAGAGATTACGGCGTCCCGTTTCATCGGCTTAAGCTTGATCCACAATATGTACTCATTTACGGACGACGCAGTGAATACGAGGGCAATGAACAGTTGACGCGCCTACGGTCCGAGCAAATGGGTGCGAACGAAGTCCTGATGAGTTTTGATCGACTGCACTTCGATGGAAATTCCGATCAGTTTGCAAGCGTTCGTCACACGCCATCGGGCTATGAGGTTCTTCACGTGCCGCCCACACTGTGGCTTGGTCCGACAATGTTCAGCTACGACGAGCGTCCAAACGGCCTCCATGAGGCAGTTGGTAACAATCCATTTATCAGTCCCGATCGAAAACAGTTTATGATGGAGCGCATCTCATATTGGGAGGAGGTGAACAGCAAGCGACGAGGTATCTATTCCAACGCCGATCGCGAATAATATGCTGCCTCTTCAGAGTGTGGCTCGACTGATTTCGGTTCAGGCTGGGAAGGAAGCGAGCGGCGCGCGAATCCTCAAATTGGGCCGTCATTTCACCGGCGAGATAAGCCAAATTATAAGATCGTGTTCGGATATTCCTTCCGCCATTGCTGCGCAATGCATATTTGCGAGTGACTCGCATTAATAAAGGGTGCTAACACAGGCTGGTTTTTGACGGGGTGAAGGGAACTGAGAGTGCCGGACGGGAAGGCCTCCCTCGAGCTTTTCCTCTCCCATCGTGCATCCCTCATCCGTTACGCTAAAAGGATATCCGGTGAGGGGGGCGATGCAGAAGACATTGTCCAGGAAGCCTGGCTGCGCGCTGCCGGCGCAGCCAAACTACCCGCTGCCGAAATGATGGCCTATTTGCGGATGACCGTGCGAAACCTCGCCCTGAACCGTATCCGACGCAAACGGATCGAGGCGCGTATATTCGAGGCTGATGGCGGAACGGGGGCAAGCGACATCCCCTCGGATATGCCGGACCCAGAGGCCGCCGCGATTTCACGTGACGAATATGCACGGATTGTCGCCGCGCTCCACGGGATGCCCAACGACATGCGGACCGCGGTGGAGATGCACCGGATCGGCGGCGAAAAGCTCAAGGATATCGCGGCGCATCTGGGGGTCTCTACAACTACCGCACACACGCTGGTCCTGAACGGTATCGAGCGCTGCCGCGCCGGAGCCGATCGCGGATCAGCATGAGAAATTTCGTGCGCCGCCGAAAAATCGTCCCGCTCATTTGTTTATTCAATAAGGGGCCCATTGTAATAGCGGTCCCGGCAAAAGGGCAATCATGAACGCTGGACTTGGCGGAGATGGGGCTGAACGCGGTCGAGCCAACCGCGAGGCGTCCGGGTGGGCTATCCTGCTTCAGGAAGAGCCTGAGGATCAGGCGATGCGCGCGCAGTTCTCGGCGTGGCTCGACGCAAATCCCGTCCATGGGGCTGCCTGGGCAGAGACGCAGCGCATCAGCCATGTGATCCGGACGGCACCACCCGCTCCAGCGGACCGCTGGCGAAGAAAGAAGTCCATCATTCTTCCATTCGTGGGGAAGGGTAGGGGACATGGCGTCGGAATTGCCGCCCTGGCCGTCGCGGCCTGCTTCGCTATTGTCGCCGGCCCCGGCCTGCTCATCGATCTGCGCGCTGACGTTTCGACCGGAACAGGCGAGATACAGCAGGTCCATCTGGCGGATGGAAGCACGATGCTTGTCGCCCCGCAAAGTGCTGTCGCCTTTGACGTCAGCAAGGGCGGGCAACGAGAAGTTCGACTCCTCAAAGGCAGGGCCTGGTTTGAAGTGGCCCCCGATCCGGATCGCCCGTTCCAGGTTGCCGCCGCCGATACGACAACTACGGTTCTGGGTACCGGCTTCGAGGTCAGCCGGATCGATGATCGGCGGGCCTCTGTTACCGTAAAGCACGGGCATGTCCGCGTCTCCTGCAACGATCGGCCCAGTCTGACCGAAGCGCTGATGGCTGGAGATGCGCTCAGCCTGCGCTGCGATGACGCCAGTGCCGCCAGAAGCAGCATCGATCCCACACAGATCGCGGCGTGGACCGATAGCCAGATCGTCGTCAGCGACAGGCCGGTCATGGAAGTGATCGACGCCCTGAAGCCTTGGCACAGCGGCGTCATCCTGACCTTTGGCGAGGGCTTTGCCAAACGGCGCGTCACAGGCGTCTATGACGCGCACCAGCCCGTGCCCGCCCTGCAGGCGATCTCCAAGGCGCAGGATTTGAGGGTGCGCAATCTCACGCCGTGGATCACGGTGATTTCAGCCGAATAGCCATCGCCTGCGATTTTATCGCCGTCCCCTGCATTTTTTTCCGAAAAACACCGCGCCTGGATTGTTCTTTAAGATAGGGGTGGATGCAATTGCGTCGCAATTGCATTTCTTACTCCGGGAAAGAGCGGAAGGGGCGTGCAATTGTGTTTCCGGGGGTTTTAAGATTAAGTAAGAAGCGAGATCGGATTCTGGCGGCTTCGCTATTGGCTTCGGTTGCTGCCGCGGGCGTTGCGGCCCCTTACGCGGCTAGCGCGCAGACTGGCAGCGCAGCGAGCACCAGGGAGTTCAATATTCCTCCCCGCGCGCTGAGCGACGCGCTGACCGACTTCGGGCGGCAATCGGGGATGCAGGTCAATGTGAATGCGGACGAGATTCGCGGGCGATCGTCGCCTGGCGTGTCTGGCCGGATGTCCAATGCACGGGCGCTGAGCCTCGTTCTGGCGGGAACGGGCCTCACCTGGCGGTTGGACAACGGGTTCGTCACCCTTGCGCCGACGCCACGGAACGCGCAAGCCTCCGACAATGCGCAAAGCAACGTGCAGCTTGGCCCGCTGCGCGTGGACGGGGCGCAAACGGGCAACCTCGCTGCCGCACAGGAAACCGGCGTAGAGCGCGACGCTCGGCGCAAGGACGAAATCTACGATCAGGATATTTCCTCCACTTTCGCGAGCCGCGAAGAGGTGGAGCGCTACAGGGGCACCAACACGGCTGATGTGCTCAAGGGCATGGTCAATGTGTTCAGCGGCGACTCGCGCAACGGTGGCGCGCTCGATCCCAGCATTCGCGGCATTCAGGGGCCAGGACGTGTCCCGGTCGTCATCGATGGCACTGAGCAGGCGCTGACCGTGTGGAAGGGCTATAACGGCGCTGGCAATCGCAGCTACATCGATCCGAGCCTGATTTCCGGCGTGCAGGTCCTCAAGGGGCCTGTTTCGACACGCGGGGTCAACGGCTCGACCGGTGGTGCGGTCGTCATCAACACGCTCGACGCTGCCGACATATTGAAGCCTGGCCAGAACTTCGGCGTGGAACTCAAGCTGGAGGGCGGCAACAATTCGACCAACCCGCGCTGGCCGACGCTGCTGACAGGGCAGGACTATCGGACTGTACCCGGCTTTCCCACCGGCTTCTCGACCAGCTACCCCTATGGCGACCCTTCGCTCCGGGTGAACTTGCGCACGGAAGACGACAACGAGGCCTTTTCCTTCGGCGATCGCGCGATCCGGATCGCCGCGGCGGGTCGCCTTGGGGATCTGGAGCTGTTCGGCGCCTACGCGTTCCGCGAGCGCGGCAACTATTTCTCCGGCAAGCACGAAGCCGACTATTATCAGCAGGCCGGCCTCCCGCTCAATGCGGCCAATTATGTTCGCCTGCTGGGTCTTAACTACGATCCCGGCAATGAGGTGCCCAACACGTCGAGCGAGCTGGAATCGGTCATGCTCAAGGCGACATGGAACATCGCCAACGACCAGGCCCTGCAAATCGGCTTTCGCGATACCCGATCCAGTTTCGGCGAGATCATGCCTTCGCGGATCATGACGACCGGCAACGGCTATACGTTCGGCAATATCCAGTGGCCCGAGAGCAAAGTTCACCTCCAGGCCTATAATGCAGAGTATAAATGGCAGCCGGACAGTCGATTCATCGATTTCAAGGCGACGGCGTGGCTGACGGACACGGTGAGCGATACCTATAGCGCGGGCGGCTTTCCCAATGCCGCCTCGTCCGCCAACCCAATCATCGTCAACACGGCGATCGCCAACGCACACAACGATCGTTTCGGCTTCAGTGCGAGCAACCAGTTCAATCTGTCATCGAAACTCAGCGTCCTGCTAGAGGGCAACTGGCAGCACGAGAAACTGCGCTCGGACGACGATTATCTGCTCGCAACGCAGGTGCCCGGTTGGCGGGCTTATCCGCGCGCGGGTCGCCGCGAGGAATATCGCATCAATCTGAGCGGCGAATGGAAGCCTGTCAGTTTCCTCAAGCTTAACGCAGGCATCGCCTATACCGGCTATTGGGCGAAGGATGATTTCCTGCCCAAGCTGATCGAATATAGTGGCGGGTCGATCACCCAATTTGTGAACACGAAATACTCAACCAGTTATAGGACCACGGAATCCACGGTCGATGCCTATGCAGCATCGCGCCGTGAGTTTCATACCGCCCGCGTCGCGAGTGGAGCATTGTTGCCGTCCCAACTGGAGCCCACAATAGCTCGGGAAGTGGCTGCGTTCGCCGCCAACCCCCGAAGCTTCACCTGGACCCATGCCGGCCCCGACTGGGTGCCGGATGGGAACGGCAAATACCGCCGCGCAGACAATATCTGCATCAACGGTTTCCTCGACACCATGGCGAACGTGAGTCAATGCAGCGTCAGTGCTGCTGCTGGAAATACGCCCGTCTCCATCACCGAGGCCAAGCGCAAGTCCGGGCATGGTTGGCTTCGGTTCCGCCGCGCAGGCGCTGGCTGGGGTCGCGACCTTCAGCAATCGCCAGTATGACGCCGCTTTCGGCGGTTCGCAGTAACCCGTTGCCGTGAAGAGAGGGGCCAGGGCCGGGTTTCCCGGCTCTGGCTTCTCTTTGCAGCAGCACGCCGAGACTGAAGCCACGCATGCGGATTCGACAAACTTCCATCAAAATTCGCCGGAAGGGTCTTGCCCCCATCTTGTGCGCCGGCGCTGCATGCCTTCCCTCGCTCGCCCTGGCGCAAAACGCTGGCGAGCAGGACACCCGGCTGCGCCTCGACCAGGAGATACAGCGGCAGCAGCGCAAGGCGGAATCACAGATTTTGAAGGATGCCGACGCACTGGACGGGCCGCCAACCTCGCTGGAAATCGACGGGAAGAGTTATTCTGTCGGCGATAATGTCAATGACATGGGCGAGGCCCTCTTTATCTCTGTGAGGCGCCAGCAATGGGCTGACGTGCGCCGGTTCCTCGCCGCCTACGAGCGCTATCCCGATCGCGATCCGAAGCTTGTGCTCTTCGCGAAGGGCGCGCTCGCGCGACAGGCCGGCAAGCTGGGCGAGGCCGAGCGGCATTACCGCGAACTGGTGTCGCTCAATCCCGAACTCCTGTCCGGACAGCTCGAACTGGCCCGCGTCCTGTTCGAGAACCGCAAGGATCGTGAGGCGCGGGGCGCATTCGAGCAGGTTCGAGACCAACTCGTCGCCGAAGGCCAGAAGTCGGCAGGGGTGGTTCGTACCGTGGATGCCTTCCTGACCGCCCTCAAGCGCAGGCGAGGCTGGCAGGGCACCATAGCCATAGGCCCGGGTTACAGCACCAATCTCAACCAGTCCTCAGCCAGCTATACCTGCCTTCTTGCGACCGATGACGGCACCTGCGTGATCGACCGCAAGGTGCCCGATCCGATCAAGGCCACGGGCATCAATTTCGAAGGGACGCTGGGACGCAGCATTCCGATCTCCGGGCATCATGGCGTGCGCGCCAGCGCGCTTCTGTTCGGCGACATTTATCCAAGCGAGCACGACTATTCTCAGGCAACCCTTATCACGCGGGTCGGCTATCAATATCAGTCCGCCCGTAACACGCTGTCGCTATCGCCATCCTTCGACATCGGCAGTTTCGGGTCTTCGGTGCTCTACAATGCCTGGGGCGCCAATCTGGATTGGACGCATACCGCATCACGCAGCATCCTGCTGCGGGCTGAAGCAAACTTTCGCGATTATCGCTATCGCCAGCGCGCCTTCACTTCCCAGGACGGCCCCCAGACAGATGTCAGCCTGACAGCCTTTTACCTCGCCTCCGCGAGTTTGACGCTGTTCGGCGGACCGGATTTTGTCGCGAAGGACACCCCGGCGGACGTTGATGCCTATCGGCAATGGGGAGGTCGCCTCGGCGTCAGCAAGTCGTTCGGCAAGAGCGCGAGCCTGCTCGTGATCGGTTCTTACCGTCACCGCGACAATCGCGCTTATAGCGAAGTTTTCGCCACCAAGCGTAGCGACGACCAATATAATGCCACCGCGATCGCGCGTTTCCCGGTGCTCAAATTTGCCGGGCTGACTCCTGAAGTCGTGGTGCAGCATACCCGCGTCGAGAGCAACATCGACTGGCTCTATTCCTACAGGCGCACCACCGCGAGTGTGAGGCTCAGCCATGCTTTCTAGCCATCCACAATGTTTCGCAATTTTTCCATTGAGCAGGAGGACGATTACCATGACCGCGACAATCACCGAACCCTTGATCGAGAGCCGCGCCAGGCGCCTTAAGGCGCTGACCAGCGATGTTCATGAGGGGGTCGATCGCTCGATCATGTCGGCAGCATCGTTCGCCAGCATCGAGCGGTACAAACAGTTCCTGGCTATCCAGTTTCTCTTTCACCGCGACGTGGCGGCCCTCTACGCGGAACCGCGCCTTCAGGCAGCCTTTCCGGACCTCGCGCAGCGCTGCCGACTGCCGCTCGTCGTAGCCGACATGAAGGACCTCAGCATCACAGCGCCGGACGGGGGATCGCCCGCGTTCGTTCCCGATGCCGAGCTCGCCTTGGGAACCGCGCTGGGCTGGCTCTATGTAGCCGAAGGTTCCAACATGGGTGCGGCCCTGCTGCGCAAGGAAGCGCAAAAGCTCGGCTTGACCGATGATCTCGGTGCGCGCCATCTCGCCCCGGCTCCCGAAGGGCCTGCGCCGCACTGGCGTGCATTCGTTGCCGCCCTGGATGCCGTCGCACTTACCGACGATGAAGAGAAGCGCGCCGAGGACGGGGCGCGGAACGCCTTCGCGCGGGTTCAGGCCCATGTCGATGCGCGTCTTGGCTGAAGCGTCGCAGGCCGGTCTCCTGCAGCGCGGGCGAGCGGCGCGTGCCGGGTGGCTCGTGCTTGGGGTGATGCTGGTGGCGATCGGCTTCGTGGGCATCTTCGTGCCGCTGCTGCCCACGACGGACTTCCTGCTGCTGGCGCTGCCCTGCTTCGCGCGGTCCTCGCCTCAGCTCGAGGCATGGTTGCTGAACCATCCCCGCTATGGCCCGAGCTTGCGCGCATGGCGAACAGACCGGGCAGTACCGCGCCATGCCAAGATCGCGGCCTGTATCGGTATGGCGCTGGGCTATGGTCTGTTCTGGTTCCATCTCCGCCCCGGCATTTTCCTCTCCTGCGCGGTCGTAGCATTCATGCTGTTCTGGGCGATTTGGATCGTTCGGCGTCCAGAGCCGGGAGTATTACGATGAAGCGAGGCAGCTATCGAAGGACGCAGCTTGCAGCGGCCAATGATGAACCTGGCCTCTTTGAGGGCCATGTCATCTTCCGATCCTATCATCCCGACATCCCGCCACAGCGCGGAAGGGCCATCGATCCATCCATGGCATGCCCTCATGTCGGCGATATGTCGCGCGGCTCTAGCCGCTATTGCGATCAACCGGCGGACTGGCGAACTCGCCTGTTCGGATTAGCCGGCACTGCCTCGATTATTGGGTTGGTCCTTGCCGGGGCTCTGTTCACGTGGAAGGTGGTGCATCCCCGTATCGCTGCGACTTCGCGGCCGCTGACGGTCGTGAATCTGGCGCCGCTGGCCGCCCCTCCTAAGCCTGTGCGTGAGGTGGCTCCCGGCCCCGAGCAGGTAGAAAGGCAGGAAGCGAAACCCGAACCGAAGCGCGAAATGCTACCCGTTCCTCTCATCCAGCTTCCCACGACTTCATCGGTCAAGGCTGACATGCAAAAGCCGGTTGAAATTGTCGACCCGGGTCCATCCGTGCCTGAGACCACCGCACCGAAAAACATCGCTGCGCCAACGGTCAACTGGCTTGCCAGCGAGGCGAAGCCCAATTGGGAAGGGGTGATCGTTGCCCATCTTGAGCGGTTCCGTCGATATCCGGCCCGCGCTCGCGCTGCCCGCCAGCAAGGCGTCGCCTATGTTCGGTTCAAGATGAACCGCGCCGGCATGGTACTGTCCTCGACCATCTTGCAGAAATCCGGCTCATTCGACCTCGACCAGGCCGCGCTCGATACGCTTCAGCGCGCCCAACCGCTGCCGGCGATACCTGCTGAACGGCCTGATGTTGTGGAACTTACCATTCCTGTGGAATTCAAGTTGCGCTGACCATCGAGATGCACCTAGCACCCGATTGTCGGAGATGGCTGAAGCTCTACCCAACCACGGAGCGCCGGTATGATGCGCCGCGCCTTCACCGGATAATCAACCGCGTCTCCAGAGGGCAGATGCCGCGCAGCGCTTTTGAGTGCCTCGAACGAGGGAGGGAAGGCAGGGTCAGCGCTGGCAAAAACAACACGATTGCCGCGCCGCTCCGCTGGAATGGCGATCGCCCGTCCATCGAAACTCCCGGCGATACGGCGAACAAGCGTGGCGAAGGCCCTGGAGTTGTCGCAAAGGTTGGCGACCAGCAGGCCGCCGGCGCCAAGGCGGGCACGGCAGCTATCATAGAAGGCCTGTTCACTCAGGGCCTGCGGCAGCCCGCTGCCGTCGAATCCATCAATGAGGAGAACGTCGGGTTGGGTCGCTGCCGTGGCCAGATAATCGACGCCGTCGGCACATATCACGCGAAACCGACGGTCGTCCTGCGTATTTCAGAAGTTCTGGACAGCCGTTTCACAAAATCGCGGACAGGCGTTTCGCTAAGTCCCGGACAGTCGGCGCAGTTTGGTCATAGGTGCCTTGTTGTGGTTCAGGCGGTTATGATTTCGGCTTTCTCTATGTCGGTCAAGAGGGGCGCGGGTCGGCTTTTGCGCATGCTGTCGCCTTCGAGTGTTATGCGGTGGGCATTATGTACCAGGCGGTCGAGGATGGCGTCAGCGATCGTGGGGGCACCGATCATTTCGTGCCACTGAGCGACCGGTAACTGAGCCGTGATCAAGGTGGATTTACGCTTGTAGCGCTCCTCGAAGATTTCAAGCAGATCGCCGCGCTGCTGCTCGGTCAGCCCATGGCTACCCCAGTCGTCGAGCACGAGCAGTTGGATGCGGGTGAGCTTGTCGATCAGGCGCGGGAAGCGGCCGTCGAGCCGGGCCATTGCCAGATCTTCGAACAGTCGGGGCATGCGAACGTAGAGTACCGAGTAGTCGAGCCGGGCTGCCTGACGGGCGAACGCACACCCCAACCAGGTTTTCCCCGTACCGGTTGGCCCTGTAATGATTAGATGTTCATGCGCCTTGAGCCAGTCGCCCTGCGCAAGCGCCAGGACGCTGCGGCGATCCAGCTTGCGGTGCGCGGCGAAGTCGATGTTCTCGATACAGGCGTCGCTGAATCGTAGTCGCGCGGCCGTAAGCCGGTTGGCGAGCCGCTTGTCACAGCGCATCGCCATCTCCCGATCGAGCATCAGCCCGAGCCATTCGTCCCGGGAGAGCCCTTCGCTTCCCGCCTGTTCGGCAAGTTCACGGTAAGCACTCGCCATCCCGGCGAGCCCCAGCGTCTGCATCTGGTCCAACATGGGGTGTGTCAGCATGATCGTCGCTTCCTTTCACTGATAGTAGACCCCACCGCGGATGTTGCCGTGCGATGGAGCTGGCCGGATCGGTTCTTGGGCAGGACTGGCCTGATCCAGCCCGGATTTGAGGATCGAGAGGACCGAGGCATATGTGGTGGCCTCGATTGCCAGCGCGCGGTCACAGGCCGCATCGAGACGGACATGGCCATAGCCGCGCCCTAGCGAGAGGATGCCCATCGCCGAGCGATAACCCTGCTCGGGATGGCGCCGATCACGCATCATGCGCTCGACCATGACCGCCACGTTGGTGCCCATCCTGGCCGCGCGCTCGATCAGCGATGCCGGCGTCCGGTCGGCATAACGCTGGTGAGCCTTGGGCATGTGGGCGTTGATGGTGATGTGGAACCCGCGCTGCGAACTGCGAACATGGCTGGCGACCCGTTTGTGATCCTGGAAGATCTCAACCACCCGCTGGGTCAGCCGCACATCGACCTTGCGGCCGATCAGACCATGCGGAACCGAGTAAAAGTTGCGGTCGACGGCAACGTGGTAATCGGGATGAACCTTGGCGCTCTTCCATTCAGCGTATTCGAACGGGGTAACAGGCAGCGCCTTGAGCGCCGCGCGCTCGATCTCGTCGAACAGCTCGCGGCGCGAACGACCGACGTGACGCATCGTCTTGCCATTGAGAACTTCGAGCAAGTGGCCGATCTCGGCATTGAGCACCGCCAGGTCGAAGAACTGTCGATTGCGCAAGCGCGCGATGATCCACCTTTCCGCGATCAGCACCGCGCCCTCGATCTTCCCCTTGTCCCTCGGCTTCGCCGGCCGGGTCGGCAGGACCGTCGTGTCGTAATGCTCTGCCATCGTGGCAAAGGTCGTAGTCAGGGTCGGTTCGAACCATAGCGCCTTGGCCACCCCCGCCTTGAGATTGTCGCAGACAATGGAAGCGGGCACTCCGCCGAAGTACTCCAGCGCCCGGACCTGGCCCTCAATCCAGTCAGGCAGCCGCTGATGCAGGCTCGCCACCGCAAAGGTGTAGCTCGAGGCCCCAAGCACCGCGACGAACAGCTGTGCTTGGTGGATCTCGCCGGTGCCGGGGTCGATCAACGGGATCGTTTGACCGGCGTAATCAGTCTGCATCACCGCACCGGCGGCATGCCGATGCCGATAGGTCGGGTGGGCGCGCTTCTCGTGCGCGCCGAACTTGTCACAGAACCAGGTGTAGCCAAAGCCGTCAGGATGAGCCTCGCGGTATTCCTGCCACAACAACAGCAGCGTCACGCTTTTGCGCTTCATCTCACGGGAGACCAGTTGCCAGTCCGGCTCGCTCGTATCCCGCGGCGGCCGCCCCATTTGCCGGAAGAGTTTGCGCTCCAGCGCAGCGTCATCGCCGCCGTCATCTGGCATCGGCCAACTGTCTAGCCCCGCCTCACGCGCCCGCAGCAGGTAAGTCGACACGGTCGACTTGCTTAGCCCAAGCCGCTCCGACACTTCGCGCGCCGAGAGCCCACTCTCATGGGTCAGCCGCAATATCGATCTGATGTCCTTCACGTCCGCTCGTCTCGGTTGCTTCCGTCTCGGCATGGTCCCTCCAAGCTCCGCTTGCGGGGACGTTCATGCCAAACCGGCGCACCCAATGACCAACCGCACAAACTGTCCGGGACTTAGCGAAATGCCTGTCCGGGACTTTCTGAAATCACTGTCCGCGACTTACCGGAATCGCTGTCCGGGACTTTCCGAAACACGCACGTCCGGCGGGATTTTGAATTTCTCCCGCAAGGCGATAACCTCCGGATCAATCTCGACAACCGTGATATCGCAGTCCGGCAAGCAGCGGTAACAGGCCTTGGCCAGCGATCCACCCCCGAGTCCGATCATCTCTATACGTTTGGGCTTGGGTCTGAACAGCCTGAAGCCCATCATCACGCGCGTATAGTCGAACAGGAGGTGATCCGGATCGCTGATACGCATGGCGCTCTGAATGGTGGACCAGCCGAACAGAAGTGAAAGCATATCACCAAATCTGAACAACATTGGTCCGGCCGGGCCGAATGGAGCATCAAGCGTAACCGGGATATCCGTGGCGCTGTGGTATCGACCTTGAAGAGCTGAGCCGGGCTCGGGACGTTCGAGGCGCAAGCCGAAGACCAAGTCATGGAGCAAATCGAGATCGATGTCTGCCGAGCGGGATGGCCCATCGGTCATTTGCGGGCCTGCGCCATCGAAGCCGCAAGCGGGACGCGTCGATGATGAAGCCAGGAGCCCAGCAGGAATGCCGCGCCAGCAGCGGCCCAGATCGCAGAATTTCCAACCATGCGGTAGCTCACGGCACCCAGCACGGCGCCCGTCACCAGGCCAACCCAGAGCAGCAGATAGGGCAGCCATCCAAGGCGATCGCCCCCCATCAGTGCGGAGAGCAAGCGCTGCCCGAATTTAACCAGCGTCCCGGTCATATAGGTAAGACCGATCTGCACCTCGCCATCGCGCTCGAATAGTGCATTTTCCGCTCCCATCGCCATGGCCAGGGCGGCGGCCGCTGCCCAGTTGGCATCGATGATAGCGAGGATCGCCGAGATCATGAGCAGGGCTGCGATCAGATACATGAGCGCGCTGTGCCTGGAGTGCTGGATGACCCGGCCACAGAGCGAACCGAGCATGACCCCGATCACGAACGATGCGATCAATCCGGCTGCGGTCGCCGCATCCGACAAATGCGTGCTCAAGCCGACGGCAAGGCGCGTGGAATTACCGCTCATGAACGAGACGAAGAAACCGCCGAGATAGAGAAAGCCCACTGCATCGACATATCCTGCAAGCGCGGCGAAGCACGCCGCCAATCCCCAAATCTTACGATCGTATCGGTTCATCCATTGCCCTCTTGCGGGGGCACCATGCCATTGCGCGCAGCTGACAGATCCCTGTCCCACCTGGCCATTTCCTGAATGTTCAGGGCTTCCACCTGGCTCAATCGCGCCGCGTCTTCTGTGGCGAGCGACTGGTTGGCCAGGCCCTGCCGAACGAAATCCTTCAGCATCATATTCTGAAGCAGGAGAAATTCCTTCACATGCTGTCGCAGTTTCATGGTGTCACCTCGTCATAGGTCGGTCCAGGGCTCCGAGGCACACCATCATCGTCATCGCCAACCCCGAATCTTCAGCCTGCTCGCGTTGCAATGGATCGGCGGGGGCGAGATCGGCGCGCAGCCACTGCGGCCAACGCTTGAGAAACAAGTGGACGGCCTTCCTGCCTACAGCCGTGTTGCTGCCAGAAGCCTTTGCACCGGCGCACCCATTTGAATCGCTTTTTGTGTTCAACGCTGCCTCTGAACCGAAAAACACCCGTAGCATATATATTGTCAAATCGTAAGGTTGAACTCTGATATCTCACACATCATAAAGGTGCATGATTACGTCACAGCAGATGCGGGCGGCGCGCGCCCTGCTCGGGATCGACCGGAAGGAATTGGCCGCGCTGGCAGGTGTTTCCGTGCCGACGATCCAGCGCATGGAAGCCTCAGACGGACAGGTGCGCTGTGTCGTGGATACTCTCGTCAGAGTGATTTCAGCTTTGGAGCAAGGGGGCATCGAGCTGATCAGCGACGATGCACTCAGTCAGGGCAGGGGGCGGGGTGTGCGCCTGAGGGAAGTCGCCTCCTCCGCCACCATGAGAGAAATGAGTGAGAGCGAATGATGAAAGAAGGCGAAGATTACGTCTATGATGAGGTGAGCGGCGAGTGGCTGAGCGCCGCGGATATGGCTCACCGGAAGGCGGAAAATGTCGACGTCCAGGTGCGCGACGCCGTCGGCAACCCGCTGGTGGATGGAGACAGCGTTACTCTTGTCAAGGATCTGACCGTGAAGGGCGCCAATCAGACGTTGAAACGCGGTACGGTCATCAAATCGATCCGCTTGACCGGCGACCCGCAGGAGATTGATTGTCGATATGATGGCATCAAGGGTCTGGTGCTGCGCGCCGAATTTGTGCGCAAGCGCTGATCCTGAGACATTGGCGCTACACGCCGCGGGGCCAGCCATAAAATGGCCCGCCGACATCGGACATCATACTCAGGAGGCCATATGAGCGACATCGCCGAACGTGTTATCAAAATCGTGATCGAGCATATGGGGGTCTACCCCGACAAGGTGACGCCCGAAGCCAGTTTTCTAGATGACCTCGGTGGCGACAGCCTTGATGTCGTGGAACTGGTGATGGCGCTCGAAGATGAGTTCGGCATTACGATACCCGATGCGGATGCCGAGAAGATCGATACGGTACAGGATGCCATTCGCTATGTCGGTGCTGCCAAGCCTGGATGAAGCGCGACAACCTTGAGGGGCATGTCGAGGACCGCATGAAGCGATCTGAGAATTATCGGGTCCCGTTGCATAGCCACTTGATGCCTGGTGGCGCTCATTGAGGTGACGCGCTTCTCGAGTTGCTTTTGTGCAATGCCTCACGACACTGCGGGACTTGGTGGCAGCGGTAGGCGGGCCCGCAAATCCAGGATGCGCCGGGTTTTCTGGATGTTCGCATGGACTGCTGCGCCTGTGACTCCAAAATGCTTGCCGATTTCCGCTCCGCTCAGGCCTTCCTCATCGTTAAGCCGCAGCATCGTCTCGCCGATTGCAAATCTTTCCGATCGTTTGGCAGCAGCCTGAGCGATCATGTGCAGATGACGGGGGAGCGCAGGTCCCAAAAGGTCGAGTGCCGGTGGTTCCGGTTTACCGGTCCATTGATCGTGAAACCGCCAACCATAGCGATCCATGACGGACGCGATCTCGCAGTAGCAGACCCGGCCAAGATTGGGCAGACGCAAGATGCCCGCCCGTTCGCAACGAGACAAATCGCTCAGCTGCATCTTTTCGATAGGAACCCCCGCTACGGTTGATGCGAGATCGGTCGGTTTGTCCAACTGGCCCAGGCAGTTGCGTGTGCGGGAAGAAATAACATGCCAAGCTTCGAGCGCCAGCATGGATGCATCTGTTGTTGGTGCGATTAATCTCGGTTTGGTCTGTGACATCCTGGACAACCATTTTCAAAATTCATTGCGCCTGGCATAATATCAGTCCTGCAACCTTCCGGCGAGGCATCGTATCTACAAAATCAATGGTGGCTGAGGCGGCCGTGCCCCATTGCGTGGTGTAGTATCGAGGGCGCGGCCACGTCGATCTCCGGCTATGCCGGGTTGATCAGGCTGCCATGCGTTGCAACGTATGACGCTGTTATCGGTCAATCCCACGCGCTAAACGCCATGTCTGGCAACATCAACTTTGGTGTGGATGGTGCTTGCCGACGGGTCGGCAGGCATGGGCAAGCACGCCGGGAAAAGACTTTGCGTGAGGGCATTCCGATGCCCAGATATTCTCTGGACGACTCGCATTTCAAAACAGCAAGGGCGTTTTCGGCATGCCAGCATCATTGCTGGAGCCTCCACGCCCACATCGTGGCCGGCCGCTGATATTTTTTCGGCTGCGACGAGCGAGGGATCCCTGTCGTCAAGAAAGTCAAGGCGCCGCCTGCGGCGAGGTCGTTTTTTGCTGCAACAGGGTCATTCAACCATAGTCGACGCGGCCAGCGCATAGGTGGGCCATGACGCGCGGGGTGCTTAGGTCATGCGCCTATCCGCCGGCACGGGTGGACATTCCGACAGTAGAGGCCGAGGCCGATAGCATGGCCTGCGCCGCCTTCTTTTCGGGCGAGTCATATGGACCGTAGAGCACCGGCCCCAGAAGTTTGCGAGCAAGATCGGACTTACCCTGGCGAACCAACTCGCTGCCCAGGAGTACCCGGGGTGTAGGTGCTCCCGGAACCGCTGCGGCGACTTTGGCGAGGATGGCCAGCGCGCTATCCGGTACTTTCGCGCCAGCTCTTGCGTAGCTCTGGAAATTGGCGATCGCAGCAACAGGATCGCGCGGATCGGTTTGCAGCGCGCGACCGATAGTCTCGCGCGCCGCGGCCAGAGCGCTTTCGCGGGCATCGGCGGGGCCGGCTAAGGCCTCGTCTGTCTGAGCAATGCCTTTCCATGCCAGCGCCCGGGCGTTCCGGGGGGCCCGGGTCAAAATGCGTTCGGCATCGCCGCGGCATTCGCGGGCAAGCGCAGCACGGCACTCCGCTTCCGTAGCCACCAGCATCGCGCCGACATCTAAAGGCACCTTGCTCGCTTCCGCCCGCACCGCGGATATCCAAGCGAGCGCGGCAGTTCGAGATTGGTCGGTGTTCAGCAGGCTGGCGGAAGCATCGGGCGGTGGCAGATTGCCGAGCCGGAGCCTCGCCTTGAGCGCGGTAACTTGGACCGGCGAAAGCATGGTCACTGACGGCGCTCCCTGTACACCGGATGGCGCGGCGGTCGCATAGGCCTTCGCTCTCGAAGCGTAACCCATTATCTCTCGATTGAGCCTCCCGGGGTCTTTGAAGACCAGGGCGGCTTCAGCCAGGGACGCGCCCTGTCGGATCGCGGCCATATATTGGGCGAACTGCGCCTGCAGCGCCGGCTTGGGATTAGAAAATACGAAGAAATGCGTGATCAGCCAGGCATGGTAAGGGGTCCAGGTCATCCGGCGCGATCGCGCATCAAGATAGCCGCCCGTCAGAACGTCCCGGGCATTCACGTCGCCGTAGGAGCGGAAGACCTGACGAGAGAGTTCGGGCGGCTTGGCATAATCGAGCGAGCCGTCTTTTCTGGCCTCGATCGTCGAAAACAGCGCGCCTATCCCATCGAGATACCAGCGAGGATAGGGAGCCGGAACATTAGACAGGATGAAGTGCTGCGCGAAAGCGGAGTAGACGACCGATTCCCAGGGCCTCACTACCGGAGGAAGATAGGGCTCCCTCTTTCCGATGCAGTCCGTGCCTTGGGCGGCCAAATCCTCGCAGAAACGATCGTGGGCAAGGCTGGTATTGAGATCGACAAGCTGGTCGCTGCGGGCGACCGCCAGCACTGCGCCGTCCGCGCGAGGATCATAATAGCGTTGGTCCGAAAAGCTCCTGGCGTAGGGACCTTCTTCCGCGCGGATGTTTCGCAGGCCCAATTCGTCCAGATCGCCGCGAGAACCGAACAGGGTGATTTCGAGCTTCGGCGCACCATCTTGCTGTCCGGCGGCGCCGTAAAGCCGCGTCATCAGCGCGTGCAGCCGCTCGACATTGCCCGCGATCCGGACCAGTTCGGGTTCGCTTCCGTCGCTGAAGATGACGACGTGATCGGTTTCGGCCCGTTTCCACCCGCTACGCTTCAGCGCGTGCTTTTGCGCCGTGACGACGATATCGGGATCGGCCTTCCCGCCGACGGAAGCACGGGCGACCTCATCTGCCTGAGCGCCGAGTGCTGACGCTGCAACCAACAACGACTGCGCGAGCAATGCAGCGATGCTCAGGCAAGACCAACGTCCGATCGGCATGCATTAAGCCTCGCGATCCAGCGCTACGCGCGCTCAAGGTTGATAGAGTTGGAGTATGCATGACTCGCACCGCCTTTTCCAGCGCATCAAAGCGCCACTCCCTGAAAAGGAGACAAAGGGATTCCGGAGCATTTCATGCCTGTTCAAAGTTGGATGACAATGCAGTCTTTTCAGTCGGAATGAAGGTTACCTGGAAGGTAATCATTATTCAATATTGCTTGCATGGTGAATCCGTTTGACTTGCACTTGCAAAAATAAATATCCTTCCTGTGCCACACCAGTGGCTACTCGCAAGACAGGAGCTGTTTATGTCCGGTTCTGTTCGATCGATTCATTCACTGCTTGCCCGAGAATTAACGATCTCCGAAATCAAAATGGTCTCTGGTGGCCAAACCTGCGGTGAGGGCAATACCGAGGTCACCACCGAGCCCACTTATTGCGATACCGCCGGCGGTTCGCCCTGGGATACATCGGATCGATGTGACGACGATGGAAGCTGGGATGTCAGCTGCGACTGAAGTTGAAGATTATATTGCCAGTGACGATGCCAAGCCCAGCAACAGGGGACACGGAAGATAGGAAAATCTGGTCGCCTGTTGCACCCCGCTTCCGATATCGAAATAGACATTCCCTCAATTGGCGTGCCCTCGAAGACCGGATCGTCCGGCTCAACGAACAATACAGGCATTCCCCCTGGCGCTGCTTCGGCAACGAAGCGAAATGCGCATTGCTGTTGCGGGCCGGGCTGCGCGTTCCAGGCTCGCTCGATTTTTCCGTTCCCGCCGGTTTCGAAGCGCCGCAGTTCGATCGGTTTCTGGTCAGACCTGGCATCGAACCGATTGTATATACCAATTGGCAGCGGTTCTCCGCTTGGCAGATCGACCAGCGCTGGATCGAGCGGGCAGCCGCGTTGCTGACCGGCACCAGCAGGAAGATGCGAAGCGCGGGCGTCGACAAGCCGGCCATTTGTGGCCTTGCGCCAATGCGATATGCGCGATTGGACGACATTCCCTCCTGGCCTGAGGCGATCGAGGTCATTCATAGCTGTGAGGGCCTTACCCCCGTGCAGGAGGCAGTGCTGACCCACGCCACATTCGTCCTCTATCACCCGCTCGATGATGGCAACGGCCGTGTCGCGCGATCGTTGTTTCACGCTTCGCTGCACCGCCGGGACCAGGTCGACGCCCCTTTTCTGCCGCTTGGACCGAGCTTCTATAGCGCATCCTATCTCAAGCTGGGGCTTCTGCGCAGATTGTCTCAAACCGGCGACTGGGAGGCTTATCTGGATGGTGTGCACCCCATAGTCGAATTTGCGATTTCGCTTCAGGAGCATGTCGATGACGCTGACGCGCTGTCGGGCAGCATCAGCGCCCTATCGCAGACAATGACATCAATGGATTGACGAGCGAGGTGCAAGCGATGGACAAACGCATTCTGATTGTGACCAAGCTCAACGATGAGCACGCCCATCTCATCGCGACGGGCCTCGAGATGATGGGCGCAACGCCGAGCATCTTCCGCTTCGGCATGATGCCTGTTCACGAAACCCATACGATTTCATTGGGCGATAAGGCGACATTCTATGTCGATGGCGCCGCGCTCCTTGATGAAGATATCCCTTATGATCGGGTTTGGCTGCGGCGCATAGGTGGCTCGTCGGTAAAGTTGCTGGACGTTCAGGAAAGCGACAAGGCCTATGTCTCCAATATAATGACCGCCTATCGCGCGTCGCTTTTTGCCTTTCTGGATCGTCTTGCGGCCCAGCGGCCCGGTGTCATGGTCAACGGATATTGGGGAAAGCTGGCGGCGGAAAGCAAGGTGCTGCAGCTCTGGCAGGCGCGCATAGTCGGCCTGTCGGTACCCGCAACATTGCAGTCCAACGACGTTGAAGCAATCCGAAGCTTCCAAGACGGGCATGGCGGGCGGATCATCTGTAAACCACTCATTCCGCAGATGTGGCAAGGCGAGGATAGCTTGGCCTTTGCCTATACCTCGATCATGCCGCCGGTCGCCTCGTTGCCGGCCGAAGCTCTTTCCCTGCACCCCGCCATCTACCAGCCTTATGTCGAGAAGGCGTTTGAAGCCCGGGTGATCATCTTCGGCGGTCGGCAATTCGGTATTAAGATCGATTCCCAGAGCGACCCGTTGTCGGTTATCGACTGGCGCGGAAAGCGCCTTCTTAAAGACAATAATGACAATTATCGGTTGCCGCCGGAAGTCTTTGACCAATGCCAGGATCTGATGCGGGCGCTGGGCATATCCTATGGCGCATTCGACTTCATTGTCACGCCCGCCGGTGATCATGTCTTTTTAGAAGTGAACGAAGCCGGGCAATTCCTGTTCGTCGAGGACTGCGCGCCCGGGGACAAGATTGCCCACGCTTTCTGCCATTTTCTCATTCACGGGACCCTGCAGGACTGGAACGACAAGGACGTGACTTTCACGCTGAAGGATTTGCTGTCCTCAGCTGGCGCGCTGGCTCGCAAACAGGCGGATTCCCGCTACCGCGACCACGACCGAACCTCCCGGATATCCAGGATGGATGATCTTGTGGGATCGCATCACGTGTCCGAAGCGCGCTGAACATGTCCCCTCGCGCTTCCGCGCCCACGCGGCCCCTTCACGAGGCTGGCGCGGAGGACAGCGGCCCATCGTCGCTGTTCCGATCCGAAATGGTCCGCGCGCGCCGGGCACGGCATGGCGCGGCCAAGATTCCCGCGATGCCCTGGGCATGGATCGTCCTGCTGGGTGCCGTCCTGTTTGCCGAGATCGGCGGGCTCTATGCGATCATTCTGGTTCAGTTCGATGTTGGGTTTGAAGCCGTTGCCGGCCCCCGCATGGCTAAGCCTGCAGACCGCGCCGCTCCGGCGCCCGCCCCCTTGCCGCGCAATCCGTGATGTTCATTTCCCCTATCTTGGCTCGGCGTTCCTCGCGCGTCGAGATGGTGCGCCAGACGGAATCGGGCGAATGCGCCCTCGCTGCGCTGGCGATGATCGCCAATTATCACGGCAACCCGATTGGTCTTGCCGAACTGCGCCGCCGCTTTCGCGCCTCGAGCCGTGGAAGCACGCTGGAATTTTTGATGCACATGGCCGAAGCGATCGGCTTTTCCGCAAGACCCATCAGCATCCCGCTGGAAGGTCTTGCGCATATCCACCTGCCGGCCATTCTGCATTGGAACATGAACCACTTTGTCGTCGTCGAGCGCATTCGCGCCGACAAAGTCCTCATTCATGATCCCGAGGGGATGTCCGACTGGCTCCCTATAGAGGCGATGTCCCGGCATTTTACCGGCATCGCGCTGGAATTGCGGCAGGTCAGGCGTTTCGACGAGGCGCAGCCACGACCGCGCCTTGATCCTGTCAAATTGCTCCAGGGCGCATCGGGAATACGCCGATCGCTGTTCCAGATACTGACCCTCAGCATATTCCTCGAACTCTACACCTTGATCTCCCCTTTTTACCTGCGGCTTGCGGTCGATGTCGTGCTGCCGTCGCGCAGCCTGAATTTGATGACCGTGCTGGCGATTGGCTTTGCCCTGTTGACTGCGACCAACGCGCTGACCTCGCTGTTGCGATCCCTGGTGATCGCCTTCGCCAATGCCGCAGTCGGCCGCACGCTCTACGTCAACGTCGCACGCAAGCTCTTGCGATTGCCCATTGATTGGTATGAGCGGCGGCACATCGGGGATGTGATGTCACGCCTCCAGTCCACCGCCCCGATCAGACAATTACTGACGGAAAACAGCATCGGCGCGTTCATCGACGGGTGCCTTGGCGCGCTCAGTCTGGTGGTGATGCTTACATACAGCCTACAATTGTCGATGGTTGCCATCGGCTTTCTGGTGATGATTTCGATCGGGAAGATGGCATTCCTTGCCCCAAAGCAGCGTGTCCAGGAGACAGCCATCGCGATGGCTGGCCGGGAACAATCGGTGATGATGGAGACGCTCAGGGGGATAACAACCTTGCGCGTTCTTGGCGGAGAGGAAGATCGGCTGCAATATTGGCAGCGCCGGCTCGCCGATTCCGTCACGGCGAATCTGTCCGTCGCCCGGGTGAATGTGTGGCAGGAGTCCGTCGGCACATCGCTGAATGCCCTTGAATCGGTGATATCCATCTATCTTGCGATCGGGCTCGTCCTGTCTGCCGATTTCAGTCTGGGTATGGTCTTTGCCTATATGGCCTACAAGACCCAGTTCCTGCGCCGCACATCCTCCCTGCTGGACCAGATCATCGCCTTCAGGATGCTGAGGCTGCATGTGGATCGCCTTGCCGACATCATGCTCACCGACGAGGACAAGGCATTCGACCGGGAGGCGATATCGGCCAGGACATTGTCGGGCCGCGTTGAACTGCGCGGCGTAGCTTTCCGATATGCGCCTACGGATCCATATGTGCTGTCCGGGGTCGACCTCGTGATCGAGCCCGGAGAGCATGTAGCAATCACCGGGCCGTCCGGTGAGGGCAAGAGTACGCTCATCAAGATCATTCTCGGTCTCATCGAACCATCGGAAGGCGCCGTATTCGTCGATGGTATCCGGCTCACGGACTTCGGCTTGAAAAGCTATCGCGCGCAAGTCGGCTCAGTCCTGCAGAATGACGGAATATTCGCCGGATCGATCGCCGAGAATATTGCGCTTTTTGATAATGCTTCGGACATGGACCGGGTTGTCGCGTCCGCCAAGGCTGCGGCGTTGCATGACGATATAGCAGCCATGCCCATGGGCTATGAAACGCTGGTCGGCGACATGGGCGCTGCGATTTCGGGCGGGCAGAAGCAGCGGCTGATACTGGCGCGCGCCCTCTACAGACAGCCTCGCCTTCTCGTAGTCGATGAAGGGACGTCACACCTGGACGAAGATAAAGAGCGCCTGGTCAATGCGGCGATATCGGCACTGGGGGTGACGCGAATAGTGGTCGCGCACCGCCGAGAGACGATTGCCTCGGCGGATCGGATACTCCGCTCTGATGTCCGTTTTCAACCTTTAAGTCGCGCGCCATCGTCCGCGCAGGAGCGCGGCACCGTATATGGCCGCGTACAGGTGGAGGCGGGACCTGAAGGACGTCGGTGATCAAGCTCTGATACGC
>NZ_JAHRGM010000068.1 GCF_019097845.1 Sphingobium sp. AS12
CCGTTGGCTGGGGGCATATCGCCTTCTCAGGCGACTTCCTATGGGATCGCGCGGCCGCGATGCCAGCTAAACGGCGACCGCTCAACCTGGCACGGACGAGCGGGGCCACTTGATGCAAGCACATGTTCGCTATCTGTACTCGCTTAGCGCAATTCAGATAACATCCGTTGCGACAACCTCAGGACGATCGTACAGATGCGTGCAGGTGAGCGCATCACCGTCAACGAGGCGCTGATCGCCGCCTATCAGGCCGCCTCGTCGCCCCACAGCATCCGTGCACTCAGATCCGACATCGAGGCGTTCGATGCCTGGTGCCGGCGCAGCAATCGGATCGCGCTGCCGGCGACGGCCGAGGCCGTGGCCGATTATCTCGATGCGCGGGCGGAGAGGGGGAGCCAGCCGGCGTCGCTCTCCCGCTACAAGGCGTCGATCGCCAAGATCCATCAGCTGCTCGATCTCAAGGATCCAACGCCCGCCCCATTGGTCAAGCTGCGGCTGCAGGCTGTGCGCCGTGAGAAAGGGGCAGCGCAGAAGCAGGCGCGGCCCTTGCGGTTCAAAGGGCCGGTGCGCGACGTCGAGCGCGATAAGGCACGCGGGCTCAACATCCGCGCCCTGCTCGAAAGCTGCGGCGACGATATGCCGGGCCTGCGCGATCGGGCGCTGCTGTCGGCTGCCTATGATACCGGGCTGCGCGCCTCCGAGCTCGTGGCAGTCGCGGTCGAGCATATCGAGGAGGCGATCGATCCCGAGGCGCGGCTGCTGCAGATCTTGCGTCACAAGGGTGATCAAGACGGGGAGGGGGCGACCGCTTACCTCAGCCCGCGCACCGTGGCGGCGATCGCGGCCTGGACCGAGGCCGCCGAGATCACGGCGGGCCAGCTGTTCCGGCGGGTGCAGGTGCGGCGATACAAGGCACGCGCCGCCGTGCGCGGTCGGCCGATTGACAGCATTTCTGGCCGCGAAACCTGGGATCTGCGCAAGACGCTCTCCAAGCCCGCGGTGAGGGCGCGGGTCGAGTATGATATCGGCGCCGTGGCACTGCACCCTGGATCGATCGGGCCAATCTTCCGGTCGATCATTCAACGGGCGTTTGACCGAGGCGCGCTGCCCGACCTCACGACCGAGGATCTGGCGCGGTTGCTTAAGGGGATCAGCGCGCATTCAACGCGGATAGGGCTGAACCAGGATTTGTTTGCGAGTGGCGAGGATCTCGCGGGTATCATGGATGCTTTGCGATGGAAGTCGCCGCGAATGCCACTTGCATACAATCGCAATCTAGCAGCTGAGCAAGGGGCGGCCGGTCGACTTATGGCCAAAATCGGATAGCGATGGCAATACCTCGTGCAGTCGAGCGTCTAACGAACCGGCTTTTGCAGACTTCCCGACGGTGCCAGCAGGCATAAACTCATCGCAACGAGAGGAGATAGTCTACCACGGATTTGCGAACGACGGGATCGGAAATCCCGGCGAATGGCATGCGAGTGCCGGGCACCGTTTGTTGAGGGGATGTGAGCCAGCGATCTAGCGCTTTTGCATTCCATGTCAGGCCCGATGATTTCAACGCCGTGCTGTAAGCGAAGCCCGGTAAACTTCCGGCACGCCGTCCAGAAACACTGGACAGGCTGGGACCAAATACTGTCTTGCCTGCTTCGGTCGAATGACATCCGGCACATTGAGAAAAGCCTGCGGGCCTAACAGGTATGGAATCCGCGCTGGCCTCGGTGGAAATGGCGGTCGCCCCGGCGGCAACTACCGCTGCCAGAGCCATGGCGATTGAAGTTTTCATTTGCGTTATTCCGGTGTTTGATTGCTCGCGGTGGCAGGCGTTTGAAAGCCTGCCACCGCGAGCCACGGGTTTTGCCGGAGGCAGATCAGAACCGATCGGCGTTCATTACCTTGGTCCATGCGGCAACGAAGTCAGCAATGAACTTCTGCTTCGCATCATCGGACGCATAGACCTCCGCAACCGCGCGCAGCTCCGAGTTCGAGCCGAAGGCGAGGTCCACCGGAGTTGCCGTCCACTTGGCGGCGCCACTCGCACGATCCTTGCCCTCATAGAGTCCTTGAAGCGCCCCGGGTTTTCAGGAGGCTCCAACTTGTGAGAAGGAGCATCCGTTATGAGCAAGACAACCAACAAATTTTCACCTGAAGTCCGCGAGCGGGCGGTTCGTATGGTGGTGGAGCAGCGGGCCGAGTACGGCTCGGAATG
>NZ_JAHRGM010000069.1 GCF_019097845.1 Sphingobium sp. AS12
TGTAGAGGGCGGTGACAAACCAGGCCAATGGAACGCCAGCGATTTGCTGAGCGTGGCGGTTTAAAAACCAGCCATTGGATAGGTTGCTCCTTTTAAGGGGGGTGGCCGGGGATGTTTGCCGTGGAGAGCTACGCCGCCGTTCGGCACTTTGTTTTTGTCGAAGGTAATAGCCAGCGCGAGGCCGCGAAGGTCTTTGGACTGAGCCGCGAGACAATATCGAAGATGTGCCGGTTCTCGCTGCCGCCGGGCTACACGCGGACCAAGCCTGTGGCGAAGCCGAAGTTGGGGCCGCTGCTGCCAGTGATTGACGCGATCCTGGCAGCGGATCGCATTGCGCCTGTGAAGCAGCGGCACAGCGCCAAACGGATCTTTGAACGTCTGCGCGACGAGCATGGCTTTGGCGGCGGCTACACTGTCGTAAAGGATTATGTCCGGCTGTGCCGGGCGCGGGGACGCGAGACGTTCGTGCCGCTGGCGCACCCGCCAGGACATGCTCAGGTAGATTTTGGCGAAGCGGTGGGCGTGATCGATGGTGTCCGCCGGAAGATGCACTTCTTCTGCATGGACCTGCCGCAATCGGATGCCTGCTTTGTGAAGGCCTATCCAGCGGAGACAACCGAGGCCTTTCTGGACGGGCATGTATCGGCGTTCGCCTTCTTTGGCGGTGTGCCACTGTCGATCCTTTACGATAACACGAAGATCGCGGTTGCCAGGATCTGCGGCGATGGGAAGCGCGAGCGAACACGCGCGTTCACCGGGCTCGTCAGCCATTACCTTTTTACCGATCGCTTTGGTCGGCCTGGAAAGGGGAACGACAAGGGGAAGGTGGAAGGCCTGGTCAAGCACGCCCGATCGCACTTCATGGTCCCGATTCCGCATGCGCCCAGCTTCGATGACTTCAATGATGAGCTGTTGGACCGCTGCCGGGCCCGGCAGGAAGAGCGGGCTGGCCGACATAGTGAGACGATCGGCACACGGCTCCTCGCCGATCTGGCGGTGATGCGGGCATTGCCAGCAGGGCAGTTCGAACCGTGCGAGACCAGGGCCGCTCGCGTATCGTCGACCGCTCTGGTGCGCTACCGGACCAACGACTACTCGGTGCCGACCCGGTATGGCTTCCAGGATGTCATGGTGAAGGGCTTCGTCGACACGGTGGTCATCCTATGTGGCAATGAGGAGATCGCCAGACATCCGCGCTGTTATGGTGAGGCCATGTTCGTGGCGAACCCGCTGCATTATCTGGCGCTGATCGAGACCAAGCCCAATGCGCTCGATCAGGCCGCCGCGCTGCAGGACTGGGCTCTGCCGCAAGCGTTCCAGCATATGCGTCACCTCCTTGAGGCGCGCATGGGCAACAAGGGCAAGCGCGAGTTCATCCAGATCCTGCGACTGTTGGAGGCGATGCCGATGGAGATCGTCACCTTCGCGGTGAACGAGGCGATCTGTATCGGCGCAATCGGCTTCGACGCGGTCAAGCAGATCGCGCTGGCGCGCATCGAACGGCGGCCCGCCCGCCTGGACCTGGCAGCCTATCCCCATCTGCCTAAAATGGACGTGAAGACGACGCGTGCCGCCGACTATGCTGCGCTCGTGCCCCAAACATCTCAGGAGTTGGCGGCATGAACCGGATCGCAGAGGACAAGATGCCCACCGGCACTATGGCGGGGACGCCGCAGGTCCTGCTCGCGCATCATCTCAAGCAGCTCAAACTTCCTACAGTGCTACGCGAATATGAGAAGCTGGCCCGTGAATGCGCACGCGACGGGGTTGATCATAGCCGATACCTGCTTCGCCTCATCGAACTTGAGCTGATCGACCGTGAGCGCCGCACCGTGGAGCGCCGGATCCGGGCTGCGCGGTTCCCGGCGGTGAAAAGCTTCGACACGTTCGACTTCACGGCCATTCCAGGCCTCAACAAAATGCTCGTGCTGGAGCTGGCCCGCTGCGAATACATCCTGCGGAGGGAAAATATCATCGCGCTGGGCAACAGCGGCACCGGCAAAACCCATGTGGCGCTCGCGCTGGGACTGGCGGCTTGCCAGAAAGG
>NZ_JAHRGM010000070.1 GCF_019097845.1 Sphingobium sp. AS12
AATGGAAACTCTGAAAGCCAGATGGTCTTGGATAGATACCGTACAAGCAAAAAGGGAGCATGGATGTCAACCCAGATTACTGTACCCAGCAAAACTTTCAAGCACTATAGATGGAGAAAACAAGATATCCCATGACAAGAACAGATTTAAACAATACATATCCACAACTCCAGCACTACAGAAGGTTGTGGAAGAAAAACTCCACCCCAATGAACATAACTACACTCACAAAAACACAGGCAATAGATAATCTAATTTTACCAAACACAAAAAGAAGTAGGAGGGCGAAATCCAAACACACAATGACACCACCAACAATAAATCCAAAACAAACAAGAACCAACAATCAATGGACATTAATATCCCTCAATGTCAATGGTCTTAACCTGCCCATAAAAAGATACAGGCTAACAGAATGGATACGAAGACAGAATCCATCTTACTGCTGTATACAAGAAACACACCTCAACTTCAAAGACAGGCGTTACCTCAGAGTAAAGGGTTGGGAAAAGATTTTCCAATCAAATGGACCCAAGAAACAAGCTGGTGTAGCAATCCTAATATCTAACAAATTAGACTTCAAACTAAAATCAATCAAAAGAGATGAAGAAGGTCATTTCATATTCATCACAGGAAAAATCCATCAGGAAGAAGTCTCAATTCTAAACATCTATGCCCCAAATACAAGGGCACAAACATATGTTAAAGAAACATTATTAAAACTCAAATCACAAATAAGACCTCACACGGTTATAGTGGGAGACTTCAACATCCCACTCTCACCACTGGACAGGACCACCAGACAGAAACTTAACAAAGAAACAAAGGATCTGAAAGAAGTTATGACCCAACTGGGTTTAACAGATATCTATAGAACATTCCATCCAAACACAAAAGAATATACCTTCTTCTCAGCGCCACATGGAACCTTCTCTAAAATTGACCACATAGTTGGCAACAAAGCAAACCTCCACAGATACAAAAGAATTGAAATAACCCCCTGTATCTTATCAGACCACCATGCATTAAAGCTAGAATTCAGCAACAATACAAATGGCAGAAAACCTGCAAACTTTTGGAAAATGAATAACACCCAATTGCACCATTCCTGGGTTGAGGAAGAAATAAAAAAAGAAATTAAAGACTTCCTAGAATTTAATGAGAATGAAGACACAACATACCCAAACTTATGGGACACTTTGAAAGCAGTGCTAAGAGGAAAGTTCATAGCACTAAGTGCCCACATGAAGAAACTGGAGAATAGTCACACTAGAGAATTAACAGCACAACTGAAAGCTTTAGAAAACAAAGAAGCCAATATACCCCGGAGGAGCAAACGCCAGGAAATAATCAAATTGAGGGCTGAAATCAATAAAATGGAAACTAGGAGAACAATACAAAGAATCAATATAACAAAAAGTTGGTTCTTCGAGAAAATCAACAAGATAGACAAACCTTTATCCAAACTTACCAAACAACAAAGAGTGAACATGCAAATTAATAAAATCAGGAATGAAAAGGGGGGCCATAACAATAGACACAGAGGAAATCCAGAGAATCATCAGGTCATACTTTGAAAACCTATATTCCTCAAAATCAAAAATCTAAAGGAAATGGACAATTTTCTGTACAGATTTCACTTTGCAAAATTAAATAAAGAACACATACGCAACTTAAATAGACCTATAACCCCTAATGAAATAGAAGCAGTCATCAAAAGTCTCCCAACCAAAAAAAGCCCAGGGCCAGATGGCTTCAGTGCAGAATTCTACCAGAAATTCAAAGTACAGCTAATACCAATTCTCCTCAAAGTATTCCACACAATAGAAGCAGAAGGGTCATTACCAAACTCTTTTTATAAGGCTTCAATAACCTTGATACACAAGCCACACAAAGATACAACTAAAAAAGAGAACTACAGACCAATATCCCTCATGAACATTGATGCAAAAATTCTCAATAAAATATTGGCAAATCAAATCCAAGAACACATCAGAAAAA
>NZ_JAHRGM010000071.1 GCF_019097845.1 Sphingobium sp. AS12
ATGAGAGAGTCTTATCTTTAAAGGATTTTGAGTGCGGTGCGCGGTCCATTCTGATGCAGTGGCTGAATCGGTGGATCGGGCTGGCTTTACATGAGAAGCATGTATCCAAGCTGCAATGCCATCTACTTTGAGTGCGGTGGGAGTGGTAAGCAAAACGATGTAGGGTCCCTTCCAGCGGGGTTCGAGGTTCTTGGTCTGGTGACGCCGGACCCAGACGGTTTCCCCGATCTGGTAGGAATGGGGAATGGTAGGATGGTCCCTCTGGTCTTTATAAGTTTTTTTTAAAGGTGTGAGCCCATATGGCCTAGGGGTATGCTAGGGGGAGTAGGAGGACCCAGTCTCTAGTGTCCCCATCAGGGAGTGATAGGTACTGGCATCCCCACGCAAGGGAGTTCCCTTTGACTTAGCATTTCAACCAGGGAGAATGGACAGCGAAATTCTTTTCCAAACTGCTTCCTGCTGACTTTGGGACGAAGTTAGGGACCCCAGAAGGTTGAAATGCTAGTCAAAAGCAAAAAGGAATTTAGGCAATGGGGAATCCATCAGGGGCTTCTGGTTAGCAGACACTGTTGCAGAGATAGGGGGTGTCCATATCAGCAGACTAGTTCACATCCATAGCAAGTCTAGGGTTCGCAGTCTACTTAGAACAGTCTGAAGTCAGCAACTGGTACTCAGATGTCTGTCAGAAGCAGAAACCTGTTTAAGACATATTTAAACTAGGAACAGAGGTTAAAACTTATTTATAGAAGCCCACAGTGCAGAAAAAGCAGATATCTGGATATCTGTTCAAACAGCAAGAACATATTTATAACTTTGAGTCCTAGCAAAAACTACAGATTTGGGCTATAAGCATGTACATTTTTCTTCTGTCCAGAGAGCTAGGTATGGATTGGACAGGGGTGCCTTTGGCCTGATGAAAAGCCCTTTAAGTTTGTACTTAGATGACAACCAAAATAAACTTAAAAACCTTGAGCTTGTGCCTGAACAGTAGATAGTCATTATTTTATCAGCTAACATACTGACTAGTCTATAGTGGATCTGACTGACTGATGCTGTCAAGCTGACAACCATTAATATTTCAGAGATCTGAGAAGGGTATATTTTATCCGAATCTATTAAAAAGTGACAGAAGCCAGTTAGAAGCCAGTCCATACAGTTAGCCATACCCAAGATTCTCCATTACCGCTGGAGGCAGGTGTCTCAAAGACCAGCACTCCTCGCCAGGCCTAGACTGTGAGAGTTTTTTTCCTCTCTGTGGAAGAGGGACATGGAAAAGACTGACCTTGTTTTGTCTAGGCAAAGGGGTGCAATCAATTTTCCAGTGTCCAGCAGCTTTGTCCACAGTCTCGGCTAGGTTCTGGCAGGCGGCAGGTTTCATATCTGAGCATCTGCTCATTGGTCCAGGTGCAGGAACTGAGGTGCCTGTAATCTTCGGGTCATTGTCAGGATCTGGCAGTCTGTCTGACATTATAAACTTTAAAGATAACAATTTAAATGCCATATTCTGAAGATCTCTGAAGCATTAGAGGTCTGTTTGTCTGTTTTAATTACTTGCCTGAAGCACACATTAAGTAGACAGGTGGCTAGGTAAGGTCTTATTTCTGTAAATAATTTTTAGTCTGACTGTAACTGGTTTTAACTTAGTAAGATGTTTGAAACAGCACAGCTGAACTTAAACTGCATAGAGCTACCTTATATTCCTTAAACAGTAGCTTAACTTCTTTCTTAGGCAGGGTTTTTCTGTGACTTTGGAGCCTGTCCTGGAATTCGATCTGCCGGACCAGACAGGCCTTGAACTCTTAAAGATCCAGCTGCCTCTTACTCCCGAGTGGGGGGATGAAAGGCGTGTATCCCCACTGTGCTAGACTGACGGCGTGTGCTACCCACATCCTGAGCTTAAAGGTGTGTGTTATCCACAGCATAAAATTATCTCTAAAATATACATTGA
>NZ_JAHRGM010000072.1 GCF_019097845.1 Sphingobium sp. AS12
GATCAGATAAACAGAGTAAATGGTGGTGAGAAAAAGGTGAGGCAGGGCTTGTTACTTGAGCTAAAACTTCCACATAAAACACACTTCAGATGTGAAGGGAAAAATGATTCACTGTAATGATAACCTTCCACACCTATTCACCAGTACCAGGCATCTGATAAAATACCCTTAATATTTGTAGTGTTTGGAGCTTTAATTTATATTCATGAAGTTCATTAGGTTTTCAGATGTACTGGAGAAACTTTGGGCAATTTTAATTTTTGAACTTGGTTCCATTTTTTCTTATCAGTAGTTTTTCTTCCTTCATTATTTAGTAATGTGGGAAATTAGCAATACGGAACCAAGTAGAAATACAAGGTATTTTAATAGGGAAAAAGCCTTGCTTACAGAGGAATCTAGCCAGTCATCGGGCAGCAGTCTGTACAGCAAGCTGAAAGTGAAAGTGAAACCGAAACCAGCCACCTGAATGTCCCAAAATCTACATCACCCTGACCACGCCCTTGCAGTTGTGGTCAGGCACACCAGTAGCCAGCTCCTAACCAGGCATAGCTACAGCATCCCCTACAATTCCCCTTTTAGTCTAAAAGAGGATTAAAACTTAACAGTGTAAATTATAAGAAGACACAACAATCTGCTTATGTCACATCCTAACTATCTATTTTAACTAAACCCTAAAGTCATCTGAAAGAGGTGTCCAAGCCTGAACACCTCCTTCCAATCCCAACCATAAACAATAGGAAGCTATCCCTAACTAGGTATATACAGTATCCTAAATGACAACAATGTGGAAAGGGAGCGTAGCATCCCCCAAATTACTTTCTGCTGAAATCGGAACAACGATAGTAATGTGGGGTCCTGTAGGAAGAAAATGTTAGTGTAGTAAAAGTCTTGAATGGATTGTATCCAGTCCATGTTAGATGGGATTCACTTGATTGAAGATCTCGCTTGAAATCCTCAACTTGATTGAAGTCAGTACCCGAACCTCTGGCCGGAGTGTCAGTTGAAATGGAGCAAGTTGGATCCAGTGCAGTCGAGGAGGTGTGGCCCATTTTCTTTCCAGGGTGTCCAGGGATTGCTGTCAGGCAGGTCTTCATTGGCTGTGTGGGACTCAAACATAAACAGTTAGCAGAGAAATGTTTACTTGTAATGTACACATACTGGGCAAGGCAACCATGGGAGAATAACAATTATGAGAGGGTGTACACCTTGAAAGAAAGATCCAAGAAAAGACAAAGACAGTCCCCAAATTCTTCTTTTATTCTGTATTACATCAATTGGCTTCTTGATACAACACAGAAACACTAAAGCTTAGTTAAATAATGTGCTTGGATTTTAGAGGAGGAAAGCCAAATCCACCTCTAAGTCCAGCATTGGTTTAATTGAATAGGGACTAGGAAATAAAGAGAAATAAAGTTCTCTGAGAGACAGCTGTAAAGTTTACCGTATGGCACGTTCCTTTTGTTTGATGGTTATAGCTACCTTCTCTTCTTAAGTATCTACCCATGCAGTGTCCTTTGACTTCTGGAGATGAGTTTTCCTGTGAAGATAAAAGCAAAACACTTCCCTTTCCTTTGGGAGGTTTCTATTTAGTTATAAGATATAACTTAGTAGAATACCTGCCATTTGTCCTCATAGAACGGTTTTTCCTTTTCAACTTGAATCTTGATCAACTTTGATGGCATCCAAAGTTTTTCTTCTCCTGTGGAAACAAAAGCAAAACCTCTTCCCCAATGTAACACATATTTTGACTTCCATTCTGAGATCCACACATATTTAACATATACAGGCTAATTTAATTCAGGAGTTTTTCCTACTATCTAATGTCTCTCAAAGCTTTCCTTTCTTTCTCTTTAGCATTAAAATATTTAAAGTTAATAAAACATTGTGCAATCTATCTCTGGGGGTCTTTATTACTCCCTTCTATTCATTAAGCATATCATTTAAAAT
>NZ_JAHRGM010000073.1 GCF_019097845.1 Sphingobium sp. AS12
GCCCGCTGCTCCACCACCATACGAACCGCCCGCTCGCGGACTTCAGGTGAAAATTTGTTGGTTGTCTTGCTCATAACGGATGCTCCTTCTCACAAGTTGGAGCCTCCTGGAAACCCGGGGCGCTTCAAACAGCTGGGCCACCGTCGTGATGTATCCTGTGACCACGGGCAATGAGAGTACGGCAAGTTCGCACCCAACGTCCTCGAGATATCGTTCGAACCGGCGCAGATAGTGCCGGTAAGCGCAAATCGATCTCGGACGCAGGCCACGTTCTTCACGAAGGTGATCGAAGAATCCCGGGACCTGGACCGCGAATGGGTCAGCCCGCGCCGTCCTGTTACAGCGGTACTCGGACTTCGATACGACCAGACTGAAGAAATGCCGTACGGTAACACCAACGAAGTTGCGGCTGCGCCGGCGCGCATCAGCGGATCGATCCGCGCACCGAGCAGATAGCCAGCTGGCAACAAAAGCATCGACGAGCGCTTCTGCCTGGTCGATCTGGTCGACATTGCGGGCAGCGGCGAAATCCGCAAACGACGTCAAGATCGGGACCCGCCGGTAGATGCTGCGAGCCGCATAGCCCTGCTCACACAGCGCAGTCACATAATCGTCAATCTGCGGTCCAAGCCAGCAGCCCATGATCCGATCGACGGTCTTCGGCATTACGAAAATGCGTTCCAGCATGACAACCTCCATTCCAAAAGTAGGGGAGCAGAGGGTGAGCTTTTTGCGGCCTTCGTGCGATGTGCCGGCGTTCGGACTCACGATGAGAAAAAGCAGTGACTTGCCGGCAGCGAGCCACATAACCGATCGGGACACAAAACTGCGATTACGTGCCCGGGCACGTAATCATACACAATGGCGCGGGCTACCCCGCCGAAGTAACCCAGCGCTTGAACCTGGCCTTCGATCCAGTCGGGGAGCTTCTGACTCAGGCTGGCCATCACGAACGTCAGCGACGAAGCCCCCAGAACCGCCACGAAGATCTGCGCCTGGTGTATTTCCCCGGTCGATGGATCGATCAGCGGCACTGTATGACCTGCATAATCGGTCTGCATCACAGCACCCGCCTCATGCCGATTACGGAAGCTTGCATGGGTGCACTTCTGGAAGGCCGCAAAGCGATCGCAGAACCAGGTATAGCCATAGCCATTGGGATGCCCGGCGCGATATTCTTGCCAAAGCAGCGTCAGCGTCACACCCTTGCGCTTGATCTCGCGCGCAACCACCGGCCAGTCCGGCTCGCTCAGATCCTGCGGAGGCCGCCCGACACGGCGAAAGAGAAGCTGCTCAAGAGCCGCATCATCGTCATATCCCGGTGGCAGTGGCCAGCTGGAAAGGCCCACTTCGCGTGCACGCAGGACATAGGTCGATACTGTCGTCTTGCTGAGCTTCAATCGCTCCGACACTGTCCGTACTGATAGCCCCTGATCATAGGTCAGGCGCAGAATCGATCGCATGTCCTTCACGTTCGTTCGTCTCGCTTGCTTCCGTCTTGGCATCTTCCCTCCCATCACCTTGATGAAAGGACTCAATGCCACTCCGGCGCGCCCGAAAAACGAACCTCATTCCCGCCCGAAACCACTGTCCCGGAATTAGCGGAATCGCTGTCCCGTATTTACTGAAATCACTGTCCGCGAATTACCGAAATCCGTGTCCGGGAATTTGCGAAACACGCAGGAAATGGCAAGTTCACTTCCGCACGCCGCCCGCACCATGTTCCGATTGATGCTGGATTTGCTGGCGGATCTAAATGCCAAGATCGTCGAACTCGACAAGGTGTAGAGGGCGGTGACAAACCAGGCCAATGGAACGCCAGCGATTTGCTGAGCGTGGCGGTTTAAAAACCAGCCATTGGATAGGTTGCTCCTTTTAAGGGGGGTGGCCGGGGATGTTTGCCGTGGAG
>NZ_JAHRGM010000074.1 GCF_019097845.1 Sphingobium sp. AS12
TTCTCGGGGGTGGTCTTCATCTTCCGCTCGAAGCGGGCGAACAGGATCAAGCTGCTGGTCTGGGACGGCACCGGCCTGGTACTTGTGAGCAAGGTCTTGCAGACCGGAGGCTTTCATTGGCCCCGGGTGCATGATGGCGTGATGCGACTGTCAGCATCGCAGGCGTCGGCCTTGTTCGAAGGGCTGCAATGGTCGAAAATGCACACGCCGCGCACCCAGGTTCCGGTGACGACGCGATAGGTCGCACGCCTGATTCCCTTGATCGAAAGGCCATTGCGGACCGCTCCAAAGCTGCCAGAAATGGGGCATGTCCGCCACGGCAGCCGACCTTCCTGACGATGTCGCCATCCTCAAGGCGATGGTCCTGGCCGGCCTCGAGCGTGAAGCTCGGATGCAGCATATCATTGACCAGATTACCCGGACGACATTCGGAAAACGGTCGGAGAAGCTGAACGAAGATCAGTTGGCGCTGGGCCTCGACGATCTCGATGTTGCCCGCGCTGAACTGGTGGCTTTGGCCGAGCAGGCAGCGGCTGCCGCAGGACAAAAGAAGGAACGGGCGCGAAGGGAACCCGGGACAGCGCGGGCGTCGCTGCCGGCACATCTGGCCCGTGTCGAGGAAGTGATCCTCCCTGACGAGACGGAATGCCCCTGCTGCGGAGGCGTGCTGCACTGCATCGACAGCGACATATCAAGCCGGCTCGATGTCATCCCTGTCCAGTATCGCGTCATCGTGACGTCCCGTCCGAAAATGGCGTGTCGGGCGTGCAGCGATGGCGTGTTCCAGGCGCCTGCGCCCAAGCATGTAGTGCCAGGCGGCCTGCCCACCGAGGCGCTGATCGCCGACGTCCTCGTCAGGAAATATGCCGATCACACCCCCTTCTACCGGCAGGCACAGGCACTGCGGCGCCAGGGTATCGAGATCGACAGGGGGACAATGTGTAACTGGGCAGGCCGAGCCGCCGCCTGGCTCGGCCGCCTGACCAGCCGGATAAAGGCCGACCTCCTATCGGGCGCGAGGCTTTTCGTTGACGAGACCACGGCCAAGGTCCTGGCGCCCGGCACCGGCAAGGTGAAGACGGGATATCTCTGGGCGATCGCTCGTGATGATGGCGCGCATGGCGGCACCGATCCACCGGCCGTCGCCTACACCTACATGCCAGGTCGCGGGAAAGTCTGGGCGGAAAAGCTGCTCGGGGACTTCACCGGCATCGTCCAGTGCGACGGCTATGGCGCGTACAAGCATATCGAGGCGCCGGACCGAAGGGCCGGTCCCGGAACGCTCGCCTTCTGCTGGGCACATGTCAGGAGGGGCTACTTCGACGATGCCAAGGGCGGCAACGCCCCGGTCGCCGATGAGGCGCTGCGGCGGATCGCCGGGCTCTACAAGATCGAGGCTCGTATCCGAGGCTCCAGCCCCGAACACAGACTGGCGGTACGCCAGGCTGAAGCCGCTCCGATCATCGCGGACATGCTGCCATGGCTCAAGGAAATGCTGCCCAAACTACCCCGCGGCTCCCATACAGCCGAGGCCATCGGTTACACCCTCAACCACTGGAAGGGCCTCGTCCGCTTCCTTGAGGATGGACGGATCGAGCTGGATAACAACACCGTTGAGCGCTCAATCAGGCCAATTACCCTCCAGCGGAAAAATGCCCTGTTCACAGGCCATGACCTGGGGGCTGAAAACTGGGCAACCTGCGCCAGCCTTATCGAAACGTGCAAACTGGGCGGTATCAACCCGCAGGCCTACCTCGCCGATGTCCTCGCACGCATCGTCCTGCGCGGCGACACAGATCCCATCGATGACCTGCTCCCCTACAACTGGGTAGATAGTCGCGCCACCGCCAGCCCCGTCATCGATCAAGCCGCCTAAGCGCTCCCCTGTGGGGGTATTTTAGCGCTTAC
>NZ_JAHRGM010000075.1 GCF_019097845.1 Sphingobium sp. AS12
CAGCCAGGGCGTGAAACCTCCCACTACTCTGATCAGAGCGGCGACGACGCAGCCCGATCGCAATCCAAAATCGATAAAGGCAAAGTGTTTCAAGGATCTATAACCACCCGCGCACAGGTCTCATCAGCCGTAGCGCGGCGGCATGGGATAGGCACGGGTCAGCTCTACACCTGGCGCAAGCAACTGCTCCGGGGAGCGATGGCAGGCTTCGTACCTGTCGAACTGGCAGCATCATCGCCGTCGGCCAAAGCCCGAGAAGCTGGGCGGATCGAGGTTCGAGGGCAGTGTGGCTTGACGGTGTCGGTTGATGACGAGGTTGATCGGGCTGCCCTGAAACAGGTGCTCGATGTCCTACGGGAGCTGGATCATTGAGCCTGGCGCTCCCGCCTTCGACGAAGATCTACCTGTCCCTGCCACCGTGCGACATGCGCAAGGGGTTTGACGGGCTGTCAGCGCAGGTGCGCAATATTCTTCAGCTCGATCCCTTCTCGGGGGCGGTGTTCCTGTTCCGCGGGAAGAGGGGCGACAGGCTGAAGGCCCTGGTCTGGGACGGCTCAGGGCTATGCCTGTATGCGAAGCGTCTTGAGCGCGGAAAGTTTGTTTGGCCACGTGCCCATGAGGTATGTCGGCGATCCTGGCGAGGACGTCGGTGAACCAGGCGAGCGGATCGACGTCGTTGAGACGCGCGGTGCCCAAGAGGCTGAACATCATCGCGGCGCGCTGGCCACCACGGTCAGAGCCGACGAACAACCATGCTTTTCTTCCCCGAGCCACGCTGCGCAGCTCACGCTCGGCGGCGTTGTTGGAGAGGCATATCCGGCCATCGGCGAGGAAGGTGACCGCCTCATCAATCCGGTCGGTATCGATATCCTGCTCTTCCATAGGCAGCTCCTCGCGGCGCTGCCGATAATCTCACATCTTGGCCCCTCGCTCCACTGCGTCCGCTATCGGATGCGTACGCGGAAGCTGAGATCGCGATCGTCCCATCCTTTGCTGATGGCCAGACAAAACGCCCTCTTTCCAAGCGTTTTGCATATAAGGACATCCCGAGGTCGTCATGCCACAAGATCTTGCATAGCGACCCGCTTCGCCCTCTGAAGATATACAGATCGCCGGCATGAACGTCCTTGTGCAGGGTTTGCTGGACCTGCAGGGCCAGCGACCGCATTCCCCGCCGCATGTCCGTATGCCCCAGCGCAAGCCACACCCTCACCCCGCTCGGGATCGGGATCATCGGGCCAAGGCCTTGATGACAGCCGCTGCCATGGTCGGCGACGCCGAATTGTAGATGTTCACCCGGGCGCCGTGGGAAAGCTCGACTGTGACAGCCGGCTGCCCGGGCGTGGGCATGGAGCTCTTGTCTTCCAGCACCACAGCTTCGATGAAGCCATGGTCTTCCTGCGACGCGACAAGCGCCGCGCTCAGCTTGCGCCGCCAGGTATAGACCAACGCCGTGGAGACGTCGTGCTGCCGAGCAACCTGCGCGACACACGCGCCCGGCGCAAACGCCTCTTCCAGAATGCGCCGCTGTTCCTCGGTACTCCAGCGACGGCGGCGTTCAGGCCCGCCGAAAATCGTGATCCGTCCCACAAACACCGCTCCTAAGTTCGCAAATAACTGCGACCTTAAGACCGATCCATCATCCCACCGGCAAGGCGCCGCTCAGCGGATGCGTACCTCGGTGAAATATGAGGAGGTTTACCTCCGCGCCTACGCCGCGGTCCGCGAAGCCCGGATATCGATCGGTCGTTATCTGAACTTTTACAACGCAAGGAGGCCGCATGTAGCGCGACGATTACGGTGTCCGGTCGGCGTCAATTTTGATGGCCGATAGGTGGCCGCGCCGGTTGGTGAATTCTGGCTACCATTTGCTGTTGCGAGGAGCAACCGTCGAGCGACAATTACGAC
>NZ_JAHRGM010000076.1 GCF_019097845.1 Sphingobium sp. AS12
CTTTTTCTGCAGCCTCAAAACATTCCGCCGGATCGCTACCCGGTACGAAAAAACTGACGAGAGCTACCGCGCTATGATCAATCTCGCGGCCTTGAAAATCGCTATGCGCTAATGTCCACAGGCCTTAATAATTTCGACCTGTCATTTGAATATTACCCCAAGCCGGGCACCACGTTCCATGTGGCGCCATTCTACAAGCGGTTGACCAATCTGCCGATCTTCTCGCTGACGCAGCGACAGGCAACAGTCGTTTTCACAGATGGCACCACACAAACGGTTAATGCCTCCGCGTCCGACTATATCAATTCTCCCAAGGCCGCGACGGTCAAGGGTGTAGAGGTCGGTGGACGCATGTTCTTTGACATGTTGCCTGGATTACTGAGCGGTTTTGGCTTCGAGGGCAACTACACCTTCATCAAGAGCAAGAATCCGGGGGATTTGTATCGTGATATCAACGGCGTCATCCGCAACGATGCGCCGCTGGTTGGATTGTCAAAGCATAACTTCAACGCAACGCTGCTTTACGAGCGCAAGTCTGTTTCGGCCCGCATTTCTTATTCGTGGCGATCGAAATATCTGCAAACGACGAACAGCAACGGGACCAATCCGTCTTATCCGTTCTACAGTGGCCCCGGCACGGTCAGCAATGTAAACGGTAGCACCAACGCTACCCAGATTGCATTGCCGATTTACGGCGACAATTATGGGCAATTGGAGGCCGGTGTACGCTTCAAGGTTACCGAAAACTTTTCGTACAGCATCCAGGGGACAAACCTGACCAATTCGACGCAACGCACGTTGCAGGGCGGATATCCCGGCGGCAATTTGTACGGGCGTAGTTGGTTCCAGAGTGACCGCCGTTTGAACATGGGCATCAACCTGGCATTTTGATAGTGATGATGGCACCTGTCGGTCGGCGACCGACAGGTGCTCGCAGGTGGAAAGCCGATGAAAAAGCGTATTCTGATCGTGGGTGGCGGTACGGCCGGGTGGCTGGCCGCAGGCTATCTTGCCAAGCGACTTGGCGCAGATTTGCCGGGGGGCATCGCCATCACTCTGGTTGAATCGCGCGACATCGGCATTTTGGGTGTTGGCGAAGGCACTTTTCCGACGATCCGCCGTACCTTGCAAACGATCGGTATTGACGAAGCGGAACTGATCCGCCGTTGTGGCGCGAGCTTCAAACAGGGTGCCAAATTTGTCCATTGGCGTCACACGCCTGGTACGCCAGGCCATGATCATTACTCCCACCCTTTTCAGACGGCGGAATCGCCAAGAGGACTGGAACTGCTTCCTTATTGGCTGATGGGTGTGGGCGGTCCAGACAATTGGGACGAGGTATGCGGCCCACAAAAAAAGGCGGCGGATGCGCATCGCGCACCAAAGCTGGCGCAGCACCCAGACTATGACGGCCCGCTCAATTATGCCTTCCATTTCGACGCGGTGACGCTGGCTGCGATGCTGCGCGACCAGGGCATCGCAAATGGCGTGACCCATCTGGTCGATCTCGTTACCGAAGTGATGCTGGCCGAGGATGGCGCAATCGCTGGAGTGCGGACGCAGGCGAATGGCGTGCTCGATGCCGATCTATATGTCGACTGCACTGGTTTTCGTGCCGAACTGATCGGCAAGGCGCAGGGCGTGCCATGGCGGTCGTGCCGCGACGTGCTGTTTTGCGACACTGCGCTGGCAATGCAGGTGCCCTATGCCGACGCGCAGGCACCAATTGCGTCCTACACCATCTCGACCGCGCAGGATGCTGGCTGGATCTGGGATATCGGACTCGATACCCGGCGCGGCACCGGCCACGTCTTTTCGTCTGCCCATACCGATGATGCCACCGCGGAGGCGCGGCTGCGCGCTTATATTGGCCCCGCCGCCGAAAAGCTCGAATGTCGCAAATTCCGGTTCGATGGCGGCTATCGCGAAATCAACTGGCACAAGAACTGCGTTGCGATCGGCTTGTCGAGTGGCTTTTTCGAGCCATTGGAGGCGACCGGCATTGTCTTTGCGGAGGTCGCCGCCGGGATGTTGGCCAACCTGTTCCCCTGGAGCGGCGATTATGAAACGTCGGCGCGCCAGTTCAATGTCATCATGCGCAAGCGCTATGAACGTGCGCTCGACTTCATCAAGCTGCATTATTGCATTTCTCAACGACGCGATTCCGATTTCTGGAACGACAATGTCGCGGCCACCTCGGTACCCGGCAGTCTCCACGAATTGTTAGACCGCTGGCGTTTCCGTCCGCCGACCGAGATCGATATCAATACGCAGATCGACATTTTCTCTGAAGCGAGTTGGCAATATGTGCTGTACGGCATGGGCTGGAAAACAGACCTGTCGGCGCGCGCCGGGGTGTATCGCTTCCATGACGATGCACGCCGAGCCTTTGCCGAAGCTCGGCGTCAGGCTGATTATGCCATCGACAACCTGCCATCCAATCGCGATCTTGTGAATTGGGCACAAACGCGCGGCTTTGGCCCGCAAGGGCGCGCGGCATGACCGGCCCCATTCGGCGCGTGGTGATTGTTGGCGGCGGGACCGCGGGCTGGATGACAGCGGCGGCGATGGAGCGACTGACCGACGCGGGCATGTCGGTGACGCTTGTGGAATCGGAGGAAATCGGCACCGTCGGAGTGGGCGAGGCAACAATCCCCTCGATCCTTGATTTCAACCGCTGGATTGGCATTGACGAAGATGCGTTCGTTCGCGCGACCGGCGCGACGTTCAAGCTGGGTATCGAGTTTGTCGACTGGGCGCGCAAGGGCGATCGCTACCTGCATCCGTTTGGCATACTCGGCCGCGACGTTCAGGGTGTGAAGTTCCACCAGCTATGGCTGCGCCAGTCGCGGCTGACCGGCGCGGAGGCGGATGTTGGCGCGCTGGACGACTATTGCCTTTCGGCGGTAGCGGCACGGCTGGGCCGATTTACCAGGCCGAACGCGAACCCGGCATCGGTATTGTCATCCTTATCCTATGCCTTTCATTTCGACGCCTCGCTCTATGCGCGTTTCTTGCGCGGCATTGCAGAGGAGCGTGGCGTGGTGCGGCGCGAAGGGCGGATTGAGCGCGTCGATATCGATCCCGAAAACGGTTTCGTCCGTGCGGTGATCCTGGCGACCGGGGAGCGTATAGAAGGCGATCTGTTTATCGATTGCAGTGGCTTTCGCGCATTGCTGATCGGTGATGCGCTGGGCGTTCCCTATGTCAGCTGGCAACACTGGTTGCCGTGCGACCGTGCAGTGGCAGTGCCCAGTACATCGCCGGGTGCGCCTCTACCCTATACACGCGCCAGTGCGGAGGATGCGGGCTGGCGCTGGCGGATCCCACTGCAACACCGCGTCGGCAATGGCCATGTTTATGCCAGCGCCTTTACCAGCGACGAGGCCGCGGCGCAGGCGGTGCTGGCCGGACTGGACGGACCCGCGCTTGCCGAACCAAGCCAGTTGCGGTTTACAGCGGGCGTGCGCGAACGGCTTTGGGAACGCAATTGCATCGCGATCGGTCTGTCTGGCGGCTTCCTCGAACCACTTGAATCGACCAGCATCCATTTGATCCAGTCCGGCATCTCGCGCCTGATGGCGCTGTTCCCCGGTGACATGGCGTCACCCGTCGAACAGACCCAATATAATCGCCTGATGCGTACCGAATATGAGCAGGTCCGCGATTTCATCATCCTCCATTATCATGCGACGACGCGCGATGATTCCGAATTTTGGAACCATTGCCGCACGATGACCGTGCCGACCACCCTGTCTGACAAGATCGCATTGTGGCGCGGGAGGGGGCGCGTGATCCGCGATCAGGGCGGACTGTTCACCGAAGATAGCTGGATCGCAGTATTGATGGGACAGGTTTTGCAGCCGGCGTCGCATGATCCGCTGGTAGAAGCGCTGCCCATCGAAGGGTCGGGCAATTTCCTGCGCCACTTGCGCGGTGTGATCAACCAGACCGCACAAGCCATGCCAACCCATGCCGATTTCATCGCGCAGAATTGCGCGAGCCCGCAAGCGGCGTAACCGCCGCTGATTCCCCGGATCGATACCCGATTGAGAGTTGTTCTATGACAGAGAAGTTCAGTCCCGCGTCCTGGCTCCGATGGATGGCGATCGCTGCGACATTCGGGATGGTGACCGTTGCTTCCATCATGGCCGTCGCGCAGGCGCGGACTATCACAGTCGATGTGTCACATGCCGGTGCACCGCTCGATCGCGCATTTGACCTGTCGGTCGGATCCGATTTTGCCGGCACGCTCGCCCGACCCGACAGTCTGGCGCAACTGAAAACAGCAGTGGATGAACTGGGCTTTCGCTATGTTCGTTTCCATGCGCCGTTCCACGATGCGTTGGGCACGGTGAAGGTCAAGGACGGAAATATCGTCTATGACTGGACCGAACTCGACCGGCTGTTCGACGCCCTGCTCGCGCGCCGCATCAAGCCCTTTGTTGAACTGGGCTTCACGCCCGAAGCGATGGCGACGTCGAAGCTGACAATCTTCTACTGGAAGGGCAACACCTCTCATCCCAAGCCGAAGGAATGGGCGGCGTTGGTCGATGCGTTCGTCCGCCATGTGCAGATGCGCTATGGCAAGGACGAGGTGCGCAGCTGGTTCTTTGAAGTGTGGAACGAGCCCAATCTCGATGGCTTCTGGGAAACGGCCGATCAGCAGGCCTATTTCGAGCTTTATGAAAGCAGTGCGCGGACGATCAAGGCGATCGACCCGGCGCTGCGTGCCGGCGGTCCGGCGACGGCGGGGGCGGCATGGGTGCCGGAATTTCTGGCGCGCGCGACCGAGCGCGGCATCCCGGTCGATTTCATCACCACGCACAGCTATGGGGTCGATGGAGGCTTCCTGGATGAAATGGGGCAGGACGACAATAAATTGTCGACCAACCCCGATGCGATCATTGCGGATGTCCGCAAGGTGCGCGGTGAGATTGACGCGACGCCGTTCAGGGGTATTCCGCTCTATATTACCGAGTGGAGCTCCAGTTACAATCCGCGCGATCCGGCCCATGACAGCTATATCAGCGCTGCCTATATCCTGACCAAATTGCGTGGCGTGCGCGGGTTGGCGCAGGGAATGAGTTATTGGACCTATAGCGACCTGTTCGAGGAAGCCGGGCCGCCGCCAACGCCGTTTCATGGCGGTTTTGGTTTGATGAATCGTGAAGGGATTCGCAAACCGGCCTGGTTCGCGTATAAATATCTCCACGCGCTGCAAGGCGGCGAAATTGCCACAGGCGACGCTTCGGCGATTGCCACAACGGATCGCGATGCAACCAACGTGCTGTTGTGGAACTGGCAACAGCCGGTGCAGGGTACCAGCAACCGGCCGTTTTTCACCAAAATTCTGCCCGCTACCAGCGGCCCCGCGACGACGCTGCGCTTTGCCGGCCTTAAACCGGGCAGCTATCGCGTGACGCTGCGTCGTACCGGATACCGTGCCAACGACGCGCACACTCGCTATCTCGAAATGGGGTCGCCCGCGACCATTGATGCCAGGCAAGTCGCAGAATTGCAGGCGCTGACCCGCGACCTGCCTGAAACAAGCCGCATCGTGCGGATCGGCCGCAACGGACATTATGCGCTCACCGTGTCGATGCGCAGCAACGACGTCGTACTGGCGACTATCGAACCCGCTGGACGGACCCGCAAATGAGCGAGAAGCCGATGAACCCGACCCGCCGCCAGACCCTTGCTCTCGCGCTTGGGGGAGCCGCGTTGCCGGTGGCGGCGCGCGCTGCATCGCAACCGGGGGAGGCAAGGCCTTGCTCCGCGCCTGTCCCGCAGTGGCGAACCGGGATCGAAGGGCAGCGTCGCGCCGATCTGGGCGATGGGCGCTACCTCAACCCCGTGCTCGGCGGTGACCATCCCGATCCCACCGTGTTGAAGGATGGCGCGGATTATTACGCAGCTTTCTCCTCCTTCCTTTATTATCCCGGCGTACCGATCTGGCACTCACGCGATCTGGTCAACTGGGCGCCGGTTACCACCGCATTGACGACCAATATCGGCACGGTGTGGGCGCTGGACATTGCCAAGCATGGCGGGCGCTATTTCATCTATATCCCGGTGCTTTCGCCCGATGGCGATGCGCGTCCGCTGCGGACCTATGTGATCCACGCCCCGTCGATGCGCGGGCCGTGGAGCGAGCCGATCGACATGCACATCGATAATTTGATCGATCCTGGCCATGCCGTGGGCGAGGATGGCAAGCGTTACCTGTTCTTCAACGGCGGCAAACGGGTGCGCCTGCGCGATGATGGGCTGGCCGCCGATGGCCCGATAGAGCATGTCTATAATGGCTGGCCGATCCCCGACGACTGGATCATCGAAGGCTTTGCGATGGAGGGGCCGAAAATCCTGCGCAAGGGCGGCTATTTCTTTCAGTTTGTTGCGCAAGGGGGCACCGCCGGTCCGCCGACCAGCCATATGGTCACCGTGGCGCGATCAAAATCGATCGATGGTCCGTGGGAAAATTGCCCGCACAATCCGATCGTCCGCACCGCTGATCGCGATGAACCCTGGTGGTCGCGTGGCCACGCTACCGCCGTTGAGGGGCCGGATGGGCGCTGGTGGTTGATCTATCATGGCTATGAAAATGGGTTTCGGACGCTTGGACGGCAAATGCTGCTCGAACCAATTGAGTGGACGGCGGATGGCTGGCCCAAGGCCACCGGGGGCGATCTGTCGCGGGCCATGGCGATGCCAGGACGAGGAGGAGGGCAGAGCGGGCAGGCTTTGTCCGGCTTCGGCCCCGAGGCGATCGGCAACAAGCTGACTTTTTTTTCGCCGATTGGTGATTATCGCAAGCGGGCACAGATTGAGGCGGGCAGGTTGACCCTGACAGGACAGGGTAGCGGGCCAGCCGATTGTTCACCGTTGCTGTTCGTTGCCGGTGACCGTTCTTATGAAATTCGCGTCGAAGTCGAGCTGGAGGGCGAGGCAGAGGCTGGGCTGCTGCTATTCTATAACGAAAAGCTGTTTTGTGGTCTTGGTCTGGCGAAGGATCGTTTTCAGGCCTATCGCATCGGCCAGCGCGAGCGCTGGCCCGAAGGCGCACCGACAAGCGCCCGGCGCGTCCATTTGCGGTTGGTCAATGATGAGAATGTCGTCACCTTTTACCATAGCCTCAATGGCGTGACGTGGACAAAGGAACGATCCTTTGAGGTCGCCGGCTATAACCACAATGTCGCCGATGGCTTTTTGAGCCTCAGGCCCGGCCTGTACGCGGCGGGCAATGGACGAGCGATGTTCAGGGCGTTGACATATCATGCCTGAATCGCCGCGCCTGCTGGGAATCTGCGACGGTCTGTCCGTGTGGAACAAGGCAGTGCATCTTCAAGCTGACACAGGCGGTTGCGGGTTCGCGGGAACAGGCTGACCCAGGCTCAGGTCGTCGGCCGCCGCCTGCCACCCCGCCCGTAACTTGGATCGACCTTTTCGGTCTTGCCCTCCTTGGCGGCCTTCTCGCCAAATAATGGCTGGCCATGTTCGGTCGTCAGGTCCGACAGATAGCCCGCTTGCTTGATCCCCTTCTTGCGCATGGCCACCCCGGTCAGGCAGGCGTGCATGATGAAGTTGGCGTTCAAGGCGCTGCGATAGGTCGGGTCCAGCACCGGGGCGAGTTCGACGATCTCGAAACCGACCAGTTCATTTTCCGCGCACAGCCGCCGCACGATCGGGATCGCTTCGCGCATCGTCAGCCCGCCCGGAACCGGGGTGCCGGTGCCGGGGATGAAGGCGGGGTCCAGTACATCGACGTCGAAGGAGATGAAGATCTTCTTGCCGCTCTCGCGCGCTTCCTTCAGCGCCCGCTCCATGGTGGCGGCCCAGCCACTTTTCTCGATTTCCGGCATCGCATGATAACGCACGCCATTGTCGCGCATCCATTCAAAGCCTTCCTTTTCCGGCCACGGCCCGCGCAGGCCGACCTGGATATAGTTTTTGCCCTGCACATGGCCTTCCTTGACCGCGCGATAGACCGGGGCGCCATGGGTAATGAAATGGACTCCGCCCTTGCCCGCGTCATAGTGGGAATCGAAATGGACGACGCCGAAGCTGCCCTTGCCATGGACATCGGCCAGTCCGGCGACGTCGCTATATTCCAGACTATGGTCGCCCCCGACGATGAAGGGCAGCGCGCCGGTACGGGCGATCTCCGCCACCCGTTCACGCACATGGGCGACGGAGCGTTCGGTCGACATATTGTCGATGGCGATGTCGCCATAATCGACGATCTTCAGTTCCTTGGAAGGATCGACCATGGTGAACATATCGATGCCGCCCGCTCCATATTGGGTGCGCATCGCCGATGGTCCGCCCTTCGCTCCGCGATAGCCAGACCCCATGTCGAGCGGCGCGCCGACGATGGCTACGTCTACTTTGCCAGCAACCAGATCTTCCGGGAAGATGGCGACCGGCGCCCCGGCAAAGGTCGCAATGCCGCCGCCATAGACGCCGCCACCGCCCATGCCGTGGGCATAATAGCTCAAGGAAAATGGCCCGGCCTCGCGCTTGGGGTCCAGCCCATCAGGGCGGCGCAGCTTCCAACCGTTGAAATTCTCATTCTCGGTGTCGAGCGGTATGGCGGCCATATCGGTCTTGGCGTTGAACTTGGACGCCTCGACCGCCGCCATCATCCCTTCGATATAGGCGTCGATTTCCTGTGGCGTCTTGGTTTGCAACCGCTCGAACAATTTGTCGTAGGAGCCGGCAAACATTTCGGCCGGGTCGGAAATCAGGAAATCGCGCTTGGCCTTGGACAATCCCTTGATCTTGGCTTCCAGCGCGGCGGGAATGGCGGGCTTGTCCGATTGCGCGATCACCGCCGCCGATGAAATCACTGTCGCGGCGAGCAGCGCGCCCAGCGCCATGCGTTTGAAAGTCATGCTGTCCTGTCCCCCGATGCCTGTTTCAGGGCGAAGGCTAGGCGGCGACCCGCGCGCGACCAATGGGGCGATTGACGTAGCCTGTTTTTCGTTGCGCCTTGCCCCTGAACCGACTGGACAGATGCCTGCCGTTTGGCCTCTAATAGGCGCAATATAGTCGAAGGTGGGCAAGATGGCGATCAGTCTGACGGTGAATGGCAAGAAGCGGCAGGTGGAGGGCGATCCGGCCAAGCCCTTGCTCTGGGTATTGCGCGAGGATCTTGATCTGGTCGGCACCAAATTCGGGTGCGGCGCGGGCCTGTGCGGGGCGTGCACCGTGCATGTCGATGGGCAGGCGGTGCGATCCTGCCAGACGCTGCTGGGGGATGTGAAGGATGCGGCGATCACCACGATCGAGGGTGCGGCTGTAACCGATGTCGGCAAGCGCGTCGCCGCCAGCTGGATCGCGCAGGACGTGCCGCAATGCGGCTATTGCCAGGCCGGGCAGATCATGAGCGCAACCGCGCTGCTCAGCCAGACGCCCAAGCCGACCGACGAGGATATTGACGCTGCCATGATGGGTAACCTCTGTCGCTGCTCCACCTATGTCCGCATCCGCGCCGCGATCAAGGCAGCCGCAGCATGAGCGCCGCGACCCTCACCCGTCGGGGCTTCATCGCCGCCTCGCTGATGGCTGGCGGCGGTCTGCTGTTCGACCTGGCCGTGCCGATGGCGCAGGCGGCGGACGGCACGCCCGTCATCCTCAACGCCTTCATCCGCATCCTGCCCGACAATCGCGTCATCATCGGCGCGAAAAATGCCGAGATCGGCCAGGGTACCAAGACGATGCTGCCGATGCTGATCGCCGAGGAACTGGACGTCGACTGGACGCAGGTCACGGTCGAACAGACCCATGCCGACGTCAAGATTTTCGGCGGCCAGAGCGCAGGCGGCAGCCGTACCACCGCGCGCGAATGGTTGCCCACGCGACAGGCGGGCGCGGCAGCGCGCGCCATGCTGGTGGCAGCGGCAGCGGCGCAGTGGGGCGTATCGGCGGACACGCTGACGACGGCCAGCGGCAGGGTGACCGACCCCCAATCGGGCAAGTCGGTCGCCTATGCCGCACTGGCGGCCGCGGCGGCGAAGCTGTCCGCGCCCGATCCTGCGACGCTTAAGCTGAAAGACCCGGCGCGCTTCAGCATCATCGGCCAGTCGATCGGCGGGGTCGACACGCCCGCCATCGTCGCGGGCAAGCCGCTGTTCGGCATCGATTTCAAGCTGCCCGATATGCTTTATGCCGTGCTGGAAACCTGCCCGGCCTTTGGCGGTACGTTCAAATCGGCCAATCTGGACGCGGTGCGCGCGCTGCCCGGCATCGCCCATGTGCTGACGATCAAGGGCGATGGCACGCCCGAATCCGGCTTTGACGGCGTCGCCATCCTCGCCAAAAGCTGGTGGACCGCCAATCAGGCGCGCGAAACACTGAAAGTCGAATGGGACGACAGCGCGGTCACCGGTTTTTCGACGCAGGGCTATGCGACGCAGGCGGCCACCCGTGCGAAGGGCAAGGCGGACGCTGACATCCTGCGCACCGGCAATATCGATGCCGCCTTCGCCTCGGCTGGCAAGGTCGTGGCCGCCGACTACCGCTATCCTTTCCTCGCCCATGCGACGCTGGAGCCGCAAAATTGCACTGCCCTGTTCAAGGATGGCGCGATCGAAATCTGGGCGCCGACCCAGAATCCCGAAAGCGGGCGCGGACTGGTCGCCACGGCGCTCAACCTGCCGCCGGAGAAGATCCGCATCAATTTTTCGCGCATCGGCGGCGGCTTCGGGCGGCGGCTGATGAACGACTATATGGTGCAGGCGTCGCTTGTCGCCGCGCAGGTGCCGGGCGTGCCGGTCAAACTGCTGTTCACCCGCGCCGACGACATGCGGCGCGACTTTTATCGGCCGGCGGGCTGGCACGGCTTCCGCGCCGCGCTCGACAAGGGTGGCGCGCTGATCGCCTTCCATGATCATTTCATCACCTTCGCCAAAGACGGCAAGCCGGTGCGCTCGGCCGAATTGTCGCCGGGCGAACTGCCAGCGGGCCTTGTCGATACTGTGCTGCTGGAACAGAGTTTCCTTTCGACCAACATGCCCACCGGCTGGCTGCGCGCGCCCGGCTCCAACGCGCTGGCCTTTGTCTATCAGGCGTTCCTGGACGAGATCGCGGCGGCAGCGGGCAAGGATTTGCCCACGCTCATGCTCGAACTCTTGTCCAAAGCCGCGCAAGTCAACCAGGGTGCCAATCGCCCCCCGCTGGTCACCGCGCGGGCCAAGGGCGTGATCGAAAAGGCGCTGACCATGGGCGATTGGGCGAACCGCAAGGCGCTGCCCAAAGGGCAGGGCAAGGGTTTTGCCTTCTATTACAGCCATGCGGGCTATTTTGCCGAAGTGCTGGAGGTCGAGGTCGCCGACGGCGTGCCGAAGGTCAAGAATGTCTGGGTTGCAGGCGATGTCGGCAGCCAGATCATCAACCCCATCAATGCGCTGCATCAGGTGCAGGGATCGGTGATTGAAGGGCTGGGGCAGGCGCTGGCCGGACAGGCGATCACCCAAGTCGCAGGCGCGATCGAGCAAGCCAATTTCGATACTCACCCGCTCCAGCGCATCCCCGACACACCGGTCATCCATGTAGAATTCGTCAAGACCGACTATCCGCCCACCGGCCTTGGCGAACCCGCGCTTCCCCCGGTCATCCCGGCGCTGGTCAACGCCATCCACGCCGCGACCGGCAAGCGCATAAGATCACTGCCGGTGACGGCGGAGATGCTGGCCTGAAAGCCCCTTCGCCCCGCGGAGGAGAAGGATACGAAGCCTTGGTGCCGTAGGCACCTGGGCGAAGTTGGAAGAGGGGAATCGACGCTGATGGGGTACGCGTCGTGAGGTCAGAACACCCTCTCACAGCTACGACTAAGGCAGCAAGCTGCCAGGTCTCCGCAGCCCCCTCCCTCATGGGAGAGGGGGCAAAGATGCGTTTTTCTTCATCCCCCTTCCAAAGTAGGATTTCCGCTGTTCTACCTCGTCGGATGAACCAACAAGCCGCCATGTCGCCGTCCCGACACCAGCTGTGGCTTTACCCTCGCGCCGCGGAGACCCTGACCCATGCGTCATTTGACGTAGGGGGACGCATTCAGCGCCTCGTCATAACCTGCATCTACGCCCGCTTACCGGGCGCATGTGAAAGGGTGTTGCGCTGATGCGCCGACTGGTTGCCATGCTGCGCGGGATCGCCGCCCGCGATCCGTTCATCGTCTTTCTGGGCGCGGCGGGTGCGATTTTCCTGCTCTACTGGGCGGTCAGCGCCCGGCGCGAGACGATTGATGTGCCACGATCGGTGCAGCAAAGCCTGTCCGACGATTATGCGATGATGGCGGGCAAGGCGCCCGACGCCGCCGCCAAAGCCAAGCTGATCCACGATTATGTCGCCGACGAACTGTTGTTTCGCGAAGCGGTGGATCGCGGGATGCACATGACCGACAAGACGACCAAGCAGCGGCTGATCGACCGCGTCCGCTTCCTGATCGCAGGCGCGCCACCCGAACCGGGCGAGGACGCGCTGATCGGCTATTATGCCACCCATCGTGACCTCTACCGCGCCGAACCGCGCCTGTCGCTTACCCATGTATTTTTCGAGAAAGCCCCGGTGGACGCCCCGGCGCTGCTGGCGCGGCTGCAATCGGGCGGTACGGTGAAGGGCGATGATTTCTGGATGGGGCATGACTTGCCCGATTATGGCGTGTCGATGCTGCGCGGCATGTTTGGCGCGCCCTTCCTCGATGCGCTCAACAAGGCGCAGACCGGCACCTGGATCGGCCCGCTCCGTTCGACCCGCGGCTGGCATTTCGCGCGAGTGCGGGACCGGGGCGCGGCGGCGATGCTGCCCTATCTGGCGGTGCGCGATCAGGTGAAGCAGGATTATCTGGCAGCGGAAACCGGCGCGCTGGTGGACAAGGAAGTCGCGCGGCTGGAGGAACGCTATCATATTCGGGTGGAACCATAATATGCTGGCCCGCACGTTCTGGCTGATCATCATGCTGCTGGGCCTTGCTGCCCCGGCGCAGGCGGACGTGTTCCGCGTCGGCGACTATAATATCCAGCCGGGCATCGACCCCGGCAGCTTTGATTTGAGTGCGTCCATCCCGTCAATATTGGCCAGCAACGCCCCGCTCGGCCTGCCTGCCGGGTGCCGCGAAACCGTGCGCGAGCGGCTGAATGAGGCTACCGTCACCCGCTACGCCATCGGCATCGCCTGCGATCGTCCGATCGCGCCCGATGATGCGATCGTCACCCCCTGGGCGGTCGATGGCGGCACCTTCCTTTCCACCGCCACCGGCACCCGCGTCCAACAGGCGCTCCAGCCGGACGGCGACACCCTGTCGCTGCCGATTGGCGCAGTCGCCGCGCGCGAACGGGCGCTGCCGGATATTGCGGTCGATTATACATGGGAGGGGATCGTTCACATCCTTGGCGGCTGGGACCATCTGGCTTTCGTCCTGTGCCTTTGCCTGCTGGCGCGCGGACATTTCCTGCTGCTGCTCGTCACCACCTTCACCATCGGCCATTCGCTCAGCCTGGCGCTGGCCTTTTTCGATGTCGTCACAATGCCGGTGCCGCCGGTCGAGGCGGTAATCGCGCTTTCCATCGCCTTCATGGCGCGGGAGGCGATCCGCACCCGCGACGATGGGCTTCCCGACCGCGCCAAGCAACGACGCCAACTGGCGGTGGTGGCGAGCTTCGGACTGCTCCACGGCCTTGGCTTTGCGACCGTGCTGCGCGAACTGGGCGTCGCGCCGCAGGAACGGTTGCCGGGCCTGCTCTTCTTCAACGGCGGGGTCGAGCTGGGGCAGTTGTTCTTCGTCGGTTGCGTGCTGGGCGTCATGCAACTGGCCGGAATTTTCGACCGGCAGCAGATGGTGCGGCAGGCGGCGCTCTATGGCGCCGGGATTGTCGGCTGCTTCTGGATGATCGAGCGGGTGGTGGGCTTCACCATGGGCGCAGCATGAGCCTGGAGGCGCGCGCGCGCGCGGCGCTGGCACGCGGCGATCTGACGCAGGCGGCGCAGGCGGCGCAGCAACTCGCAATGGCGCAGCCCGACCAGCCCGCCGGCTTCTTTCTGCTGGGGTTGGCGGCAGCGGAAGCCGGACAAGTGGCCAAGGCGCTGCCGATGCTGGAGCAGGCGGTGGCGCGCGGGCCGGTGGCAGAACATCTGGCGCAATATGCCCGTCTGCTGATCCTGCTGCGCCGCGATGGCGAAGCAGGGCAGGCGGCGCGGCAGGCGCTGGCGCTGGGCGGGGCGGATGCGCTGACGTCCGACACGATAGGATGCGTGCTGGCGCGGCTGGGCGATCATGAAGCGTCGGTGCAACCGTTCGAGGCGGCGGTGGCGGGCGAGCCGGACAATCTGGACTATCGCTATAATCTGGCCGCCGCCTGCGGCTTTACCGGCCGCGTGGCGGCAGCACGGGACCAGTATGAGGCGATATTGGCCGCCGATCCTGGCCATGCCCGCGCCCATTATGCGCTGGCCATCCTGTCGCGCCAGACCGAAGCTGCGAACCATGTCCCCCGGCTGGAGGCGGCATTGAGGGCGGCGACCCGGCCCGACGATGCACTGCGCATCCGCTATGCACTGGCCAAGGAAGCGGAGGATATGGGCCATGCGGCCGCCGCCTTTGCCCATCTCAGCGAGGCCAATGCCGCCCACAAGCGCGCCATCGGCTATGATTTTGCGCAGGACGCCGCGATTTTCGATGCGATCGAGCGGCTGTTCGGCGACGGCCCACCGCGCGGGTGGGGCGAGGGGCTGGCGGAAATCGCGCCGCTCTTCATCGTCGGGATGCCGCGCACCGGCACGACATTGGTGGACAGGATATTATCCTCTCACCGCCAAGTCGGATCGGCAGGCGAATTGCAGGCGATGCCGCTGGCGGTGAAGCAACTGGCGGGGACAAGGTCGCGGCTGGTGATCGACCCCGAAACGATCGTCGCCAGCGCGGCGGCCGATCCGGCGGCGATCGGCCATGCCTATATGGCGCGCGCCAGCCATCATCGCCCGCCGGGCAAGGCCCGCTTCATCGACAAACTGCCTGCCAATTTTCTCTATATGGGCCATATCCTGTATGCCCTGCCGCATGCACGGATCGTCTGCCTGCGTCGTCACCCGATGGACACTTTGTGGAGCAATTATAAAAACCTCTTCGCCAGCCAGTCGGCCTATTATGCCTATAGCTACGACCTGATGGACATTGCCCGCTATTATGCGCGCTTCGACCGGTTGATGGCGCTGTGGGAGCGGCTGTTTCCCGGTCGGGTGCTGCAACTTTCCTATGAAGCGCTGGTCGCCGATCAAGAGGGGCAGACGCGACATCTGTTGGCCCATTGCGGGCTGGAATGGGATGCGGCCTGCCTGTCCTTCCACGAAAATAGCACGGCCGTTGCTACGCCGAGCGCCGCGCAGGTCCGCAGGCCGATCAACGCCGATGCCGTGGCACGCTGGAAAGCGCATGAGGCGGCGCTGGCCCCGGTGCGCGATTGGCTGGGGAGCCAGGGGATCGGGGTGGATTGAAGAACAGGTGCCCTCCAATGTGGAGGGCACCTGTATGGATCAGAACCTGACCCGGCTTTCGATGCCGACGACGCGGGGTTGCGCGATCGATTGCGCATAGCCGCGATAGATGACACCATCGTTCACCAGACCATAGCGGGTCAGGTCGTTACCGATCCCGGTGATGGCATATTTGTCGAAGATGTTATTGGCGAACAGGCCAATTTCATAAACGTCGGTCTTGTAGCTGATATTCGCCCGGCTCATCGTGTAGGATGGAATACGCTCGCCACCGCCGCGCAGGCCCGGTCGGCTGTAGATGCCGCCCGAATAGGTGGTCGTCCAGCCCAGAACCAGCGCGTTGTCGCCCATCGGCATTTCATAGGTCACGCCGATAGCGCCGCTATTCTTGGTCGAACCAGGCAGGCGGTCACCCGCAAACACATCGACCAGATCGCCGCCCTGGACCGAAAGAAGCGCAGGCACGTCCTCGGTCAGCTTGGCGTCGAGATAGCTGTAATTGCCCCGGATGCTCAGCCCCTCAATCGGTCGGGCGTCGAACGAGAAATCGATCCCCTTGGATTCCGCCGCGCCGCCATTGGTGATGATCCCAATCGCGCCGTTGACGGTCTGGCCATCCAACTGGATGCCGTTCCATTTGATTTTGAACGCTGAGAGGCTCATCGACAATTTGCGATCGAACAGTTGCGCCCTCACACCAATTTCCGCATTTTTCACCTTGTCCGGGCCATAGAATAGCTCGTTTTCCAACGCACAGAGATTCTGGCCAGCGGGGAGCGGGAGGACGCATGGGGCGACGCGGTTTACGCCGCCAATACGATAGCCTTTCGAGTAAGTGCCCCAGACCATCAGGTCCGGCGTGATGTTGTAGGAGCTGTTGAATTTCCAGACGGTACCGTCCTGACCCGTTGTACCAGCGCGCGAGCGGAAGTTGATGGCTGGGAAAGTCTGAAACAAGGGCAGCGCCGTGCCGCCAATGACATCGGCCTTATATTTGAAATAGCGTATGCCTGCGGTCACCTGCCACTCTGGGGTGATCTTGAAGCTGCCTTCGCCAAAGATCGCTTTTTCGTCGAGCTTGGTATTCACATATGACGCATATTCAACCTCGTCAGGCCGGTTGATACCCGCATAGGCCGGATAGCCCGGCACGATTTCGCGATAGTCGGAGTTGGTGCTCTGTCGGTTCCAGAAGCCGCCCAGTACCCAGCTGAACGGGCCACCATGGGTGGAAACGAGGCGGACTTCCTGATTATATTGTTCGTCGGTGCCGCGCGACCTTGTGTAGCCGGAGAAGGACGGGAACAGTTCATAATCATAATCAAGGTCAATCAGCAGATCGGTGACGTCGATCGAACTGCGCCGCTTCTTGTTGGTATAAGCCGAAACGAACACGACCTGCGCAACGTCGGCAATATTGCCCTGCATTTCGAGCGATATCAGGTGCGAGGTGCGCTTGGACGGTTCCTCCGAACGCCATGGGCCTTCATATTTGCCCTCGCCCACAACATTGCCGCCGGTCGCCTGACGACCGTTGGTCTTGGTCTGCTGGAAGGCGTAAGTGAAATAGGCCTCAAAGTCCGTGCCTACATAGCCCAACTGGTTGCGGCTGGTGAAGGTCTTTTCAAAGTTCAGATCCTTCTTGCCCGCGAAATTCGCGCTCTTGTCGGCGTCGCTGCCCATCGGGTTGTCGACGCCGCCCGGCTGGGGCAACGACACGCCCGGTTCCTTCAGCAGGAACGGATAATCGATGAAGCCGGGGTCATAATAATAGCCGGTAACGGTACGGAAGGCGATCGAATCCGCCACAATCGGTACATTGAGGACGCCATAGGCCACATAGCCCAGCCCCTTGCTGTGCGCGACGTCGTAGAGGCGACCATAGGCTTCGCCACTGAACTTGGTCGGATCGGGCCGGTTGGGCATGTAGCGGATCGCGCCCGCCAGCGTGCCCAGACCATAAAGCGTGCCCTGCGGCCCCAACAGGGTTTCTACGCGCTCCAGATCGATCAGCTTGTAATCGGTATAGAGCGGAACGTCGCCCAGATAGATGCCGATCGCGGTGTCGCTGTTGCCGCCGGTCGAGCTGGTGTCGCTGGCCGACAGACCGCGCATCACGATGTTGCCCGCGCCATACGGACCGGTATCGGTGATGGTGATGCCAGGCGTGAAGGCAGCGATGTCGCGAATATCGTCGATCCGCTCATTTGCCAGCTGCTCGGCACCGACGGCGGCGATATTGATCGGCGTCTCCATCAGCGTGGTGCTGCGCCGGGTGCCGGTAACGACGATGACGTCGCTGTCGGCTTCGGCGGCGGCGGGCGTGTCCTGCGCCAGCGCGGGTGCGGCAAAGGCCGCACCGGTCATCATCGTGGCTGACAGCAGTCCCAGCCTCAGCGTCTTGCGATATGACATGCTATTCCCCTTTTCCTGTCCAAAGACTCCCCGGCATCTTCCCCCTCCCTGCGTGCACCCGGCCGCCTTCAGGTGGCGGCCATGATGCTGTGGACGGCCGCAATGCCGCCTCGTGCTTTTCTGCTATGCCAAGAGGCTATGGACTGCGCAGGCAGTCAGACATGGGGCATTTGACGTAGCCTGTTCGTCTGTCAGGGTGGCCTGCCATCCTACGTCAAATGCCCCATGGGGGGCGGCACGTTGGCCGCATAGCTTTCAGGGATCGGGGGGCGTTTACCCTTTCCCTGCCAACAGCCTTATGCCTGCGCCGCGCGGGCCGGAGACGATGATGCCTTCTTTGACCGCCGTTACAGGATGGAGCATGGCCGGGATCGCGGCCATCGGGGCCGTGCTGGCCGGGGACTTGCCCAACGCGGCCACGCCCGCGCCGCAAATGCCGGCCGAAGATGATATGGGCAAACCCAAGCCGCTGGAATTGCCCAAGGATGTAGAGGCGAAGCTGGCCGGGATCGACAAGGGGAAGATCGACTTCCTCAAAAGCGGCGTCACCGGGCGCTATGTCGAGAAGGACGCGCTGTTCGCGCGGATCCGCACCAGCAAAGCGGAAGAGATCAGCGCCTATATCGACGCGATGCAGGCGTTGCATGCGCAGGTAGAGTTTAAGGCCGGGCGCGATGTCGCCGCGATCCCGCTCGACACATCGTCGCCTTGGTTCAACGCTTGGAAGGCGAAGCGCCCCGCGACGTTGGACCCACGGCGTGAGGCCGGCCCGATGGAGCTGACCCGCTATATCGGTGGCTATGGCGGCGGCTTTGCGACCTTCGCCGGTGCGCCACTGGCGATGACGCCGGAGGATCTGAAGGCGGGCAAGGTGGATGTCGCCATCGTCGGTGCGCCGCTCGACATGGGGTCAGGCTGGCGCAACGCGATCGACGGGCCGCGCGCGATGCGGATGACCGGCGGTGCTGGCGGCAATGACATGTATTCGATGATCAACCCCAATGCCGCGCTGAAAGTCGTCGACTATGGCGACATCGCCATCGACCAGAACAGTACCGAACGCAGCGTCGATCATGTCCGCGCAATGGTGGCGGAGATCGCCCGCACCGGCGCGATCCCGATCGTCATCGGCGGCGACCATAGCCTTGAATATCCCAACGTTGCGGCGGCGGCCGATGTCCATGGCAAGGGCAATGTCGGCGTCATCCATTTCGACAGCCACTATGACATTGGCCGGGGCAGGGTGCATCTGCTCGATCATGGCCAACCGGTCTATCGCGTCATCAATGAAGGCCATGTCAGGGGCAGCGACTATATTCAGGTAGGGCTGCGCGCGCGCGGACCCGACCTCGAAACCTTTGGCTGGATGCGCAACAAGGGCATGAAATATCACACGATGGTCGAGGTGGAGAAATGGGGCTGGGACAAGGTGATGGCCAGGGCGCTGAAAGAAGCGCGCGCCAGCACCAAGAAATTGTGGATCAGCTTCGACGTCGATGTACTCGACCCCGCCTTCATGCCCGGCACCGGCACGCCGGTTCCCGGCGGCCTGACCATGCGGGAGGCCCAGCCGATCATGCGCAACCTGTGCGCCGAAAATGACATTGCGGGCATCGATATCGTCGAGGTCGCTCCCTATCTCGACACCAGCTACAAGACCGCGCTCAACAGCAATTTCCTGCTCAACGCCTGTCTGGCGGGCATCGCCATGCGCAAGAAGGGGTTGAAGTCCGGCTATCTCAATCCGGTGTCGGTCGATCATGGCCTGGACGCTTATTATGGGAAGAAGAACTGATGGCGCGCTCCGCTTTGCTGGCGCGTAGCGCTGCTCTTGCCCTGGCCCTTGCAAGCCTGTCCGGCCCCGCCATGGCGCAGGGCAGCGATACGCTGGCCAGCCTGTCGCCGGAGAAGAAGGCGTTTCTGTCCGACCCGGCGGTGCTGGCCCGCTTCGGCCTGACGGACGAGAAGTTGCAGGTGGCGCTGGCCGGACGATCGGCGGCCGATGTCGACGCCTATGCCAGCGCGCTGATGGCGGTGGTGGAGGACAGCCAATATAAGGCCGGGCGCGACCCGTCGGAGATTGCGCTCAATCCGCAGGCGCGCGGCTGGAACGCCAGCACGACGCTCCGCCCCAAACTGTTCGACAAGCGCCAGCGCGACGATGGCCCGTTCAGCCTGAAACGTTATCTGTTCCAGCGCGGTGCCGTGCCGACCTTCGCCGACGCACCGGTCGCGCTACGCAAGGAGGATCTGGTCGCGGGCAAGGTGGAGGTCGCCTTTGTCGGCGTACCGCTCGATTTCTCGTCGGGCTGGCGCGATGCCAAGCATGCGCCGATGGCGCTGCGCGGCATGGACGGGCTGGTGGGCGCGGATGCCGATGGCGGGGTCGATCCGGGCCTGCTGCTATCGATCGTCGACTATGGCGATCTGGCGATCGACCCGATGGCGCCCGAACGCAGCCTGCCCCATGTCCGCACGATGATTGCCGAGATGGCAAGTGTGGGTGTGGTGCCGTTCATCGTCGGGGGCGATCATGCGGTGATGTTTGCGGACGTAGCGGCGATGGTCGACACCTATGGCGCGGGCAAGGTGGCGCTGGTCCAGTTCGATGCCCATGCCGGTGCAGAGCTGAACGGCGATCATCTGATCTCCGACACGCAGACGCTGACCCGGCTGATGCAACAGAATTTGCTGCGTGGCAGCGACGTGACGCTGGTGGGTTTGCGCGGGCGCGACGCCGATCCGGCAACGCAGAAACGGCTGACCGACAGCGGCGCACGCATCCTGCCGACCGCTGCCATTCAGGCGCGCGGCTGGCAGGCGGTGACCAGCGACATATTGGCGGGGCTGAAACAGGGGCCGGAAAATGTCTTTATCTCGTTCGACATGAGCGTCCTTGATCCGGGCGATGCGCCGGCATCAGGCCGCCCGGTGCCTGGCGGCATCACCATGCGCGAAGCCATACCGATGGTACGGCAACTGTGCACACAGACCAAAGTGGTCGGCTTCGACCTGCTCGACGCCGCGCCGATTTTGGACCCGACCTATGTCAGCCGGATGAGCGCCAACTATATATTGCATGCCTGTCTCAGCGGTATCGCGCTGCGCAAGAAAGGCGCTGCGACGCCGGTTTCGGCCGATCGAAACGGGACGGAACGGACCGGCCGGAAAAAATCTTGATGTCTGTCCAGTTTCCCATGGCGGATTGTCAGGGGGCCATACGTCATTTGGGCAATGGCGCGCAGTGCGCGCCTGCCTAGGCTTGGGTTTCGCGCATCATTTGATGTTTGAGGGGGAAGCAGGGTGAAGCGGGTAACACTCTCGAAATTCGGGTTGCTGGCGCTGTTTTCCACTTCGATCCTGTTTGCGCAGGCCGATGCCGGACCGGACGGCGCTACGATGAAGGAAAGCGATCCGGGCATCCCGGTCGCCGACGCGCTGGTCAAGGAAAAGTGCGGCACCTGCCACACGCCCGATGCCAAGGGGAATTTGTCGCGGATCAGCTGGGTCCGCACGACGCCCGAAGGCTGGTCGCAGGCGATCAAGCGGATGGTGCGCCTGAATGGCCTCGCGATCACCCCGGATGAATCGCGGGCGATCGTGAAATCCCTGTCCTCGTCGCATGGCCTGGCCCCGCAAGAGGCGCTGCCGGTCATGTATCTGGCTGAAAAGCGGACGATCGACGAAACCAACATCCCCAATGAAACCATGCGCGGCGCGTGTGCGGCTTGCCACAGTTTTGCCCAGCCAATGTCTTGGCGCAGATCGAAGCTGGAGTGGAAGGCGTTGCAGGATCTGCATGTCGCCATGTATTCGCAGGCGGACGCACAATATCGCCGCCCTGCCGAGGATAGCGAGCAGCCAGCCGGTCGCGATCCCAAGGACAAGATGCTGCGCGGCGAATATGCGCTGACCTACATGGCCAAGGCCGCACCGCTGCACACGCCCGAATGGGCGGCATGGCGATCGCGCCAGAGCGTGCCGCGTCTGGCAGGCGAATGGCTGGTGGTGGCGTCCGCGCCGGGGCAGGGGCGGTTCGTGGGGGCTTTCAGCGTCAAGCCGGGCAAATCGGCTGACGAGTTTTTGACCAGCAGCACGCTGCGGTCGCTGACCAATGGCGGCACGGTCAGCCGTAGCGGCGCGGGCATCGTCTATGCCGGCTATAGCTGGCGCGGATCGTCCAAAGGCGCAGCCGCCGCCGGCAAGCCCGACGATCTCGCGAGCGCCGCGCGGGAGACGATGTGGTTCGCACCCGACCAGCAAAGCGCGACGGGCCGCTGGTATTGGGGCGATTATCAGGAATTCGGACTGGATGTAAAACTGATCCGCGCAACGGCTGCGCCCGCGGTGCTGGCCGTCATCCCTGGCCCGGTCAAGGCCGGGACCAAGGGTGCGCAATTGCGCATCATCGGCCACAATCTGCCCGCGTCGCTCACCACTGCCGACATTGATCTGGGCATGGGCGTGACCGCGACGAAGATCGTATCGGCCAGCCCGCAGGAATTGGTGGTGACCGCCAATGTCGCCGCCGAAGCCCCATCGGGACAGCGCAACGTCGCCATTGGCGGCGCGGTGCTGGAGCAGGCTTTCCCGGTCTATAGCAAGATCGACTATATCAAGGTGACACCCGAAACCGCCGTATCGCGACTGGGCGGGATCAAATTCCCCAAAGGCTATGCGCAGTTCGAGGCGATCGGGTTCGAGAATGGGGTCGACGGCAAGCAGGGCACGGCCGATGATATTGCGGTCGGGCCGGTCGATGTGACCTGGTCGACGCAGGAATATCTGGCGGTCTATTATGATGACGACGCCAAATATGTCGGCGCGCTCAGTCCCGCCGCACTGTTTACCCCCAATAGCGAGGGGCCGAACCCGGCCCGCCGCTTTGGCCGCAACAATTATGGCGATGTCTGGGTCGTCGCCACGGCCAAGGCCGAAAAGGACAAGTTCGGCAAGCCCCTGACCGCCCGGTCCTACATGGTCGTTACCGTGCCTGCCTATCAGAAATGGGATCAACCGGAGGTGTCGCAATGACCGTAATGCAGGCACCCACCTATCGCCGGGCGGAATATCATGGCTTCGATGCCGGGGGCAGCGACTTTGTCTATCTGGTGAGCGCCGGTGCGATCTTCGAGATCGACACCGATGTCCGTGCGGTTCTGGATCGGCTTGACGGGCAGGAGCTGACCCATGCGGCGCTGGTGCGCGAACTGGTTGCCGAGGGGCGCGCGCCGGAAGAAGCCGATGGACTAGTGCGCGAATTGCGGCAGGCGCGGCTGATCCATCTGGGTCATGCCATGCCGGTGGCGCAGGTGCCGCAGGCGCCCCCGGCCGACTTCCCGTTGCAGGCGCTGGTGCTGAACGTCACCAACCAGTGCAACCTGGCCTGTACCTATTGTTACGAATTCGGCGCAGACAAAATCGCGACGCCGGCGGGCAAGCCTAAATATATGACGCTGGACACAGCGATGGCATCGGTCGATCTGCTGATCGCCGAGGCGGTCGGGCGCAAGTCGGTGCACATCACCTTCTTCGGCGGCGAAACGCTGATGAATTTCAGGCTGTTGCGCGACGTTGTTGCCTATGCCAATCAGGCGACGGCAGCGGCGGGCAAGGCGATCACCTACAGCCTGACCACCAATGCGACGCTGCTGACACCGGAGATCGTCACCTTCCTGTCGGACAATCGCGTGGGCGTGACCGTCAGCATGGATGGCCCGCCGGAATTGCAGGACAAGCATCGCGTCTATAAAAATGGCAAGGGCAGCTATGCGGTGATCGAACCGCGCCTGCGCACGCTGATCGCGCATCACAAGACACGGGCGATCACGGCCCGCGTGACGCTGACAGAGGGCGTGACCGATGTGGTGCGCATCTTCCGCCATCTGAAAGACGATCTTGGCTTTCACGAGGTCGGCTTTGCGCCGGTGACAACGGGTGAGGAGCGCGCCTATTCGCTGGATGGCAACGGCATGGACAGCGTGCTCGCGCAGTTCAACAGCCTAGCGGACGAATGGCTGGACTATGCCCTGCGCGGGGAAGCGCATGGCTTCACCAATGTCAGCGAGACGATCAGCGAGCTGATTTCGGGCGTCAACAAATCGCACCCCTGTGGCGCGGGGCTGGGCCTGATGGGGGTCAGCCCGTCGGGCGACCTGTCCCCCTGCCACCGCTTCACCGACGCTGATACGCACAGCATGGGCCATGTTTCCAGCGGCATCGACCGGGCCAAGCAGGGCGAGTTCCTGGCCAAGGGGCATGTCGAGGCGAAATATGATTGCCAGAGCTGCTGGGCGCGGCCGCTGTGCGCGGGCGGATGCCATCATGAAGCGTTCGTGCGCTATGGCGACACCGGCCATGCCAATCTCCATTATTGCGACTGGATACGCCAGTGGACCGACACCTGCCTGCGAATCTACGGGGTGCTGTCGGTGCGTAATCCCGGTTTCCTCGAACGCTTTGCGCAAAGAAAGGGGCTGTCATGAAGCATCTTCGTGCCATCAATAAAAAGGCGCAGCGGATCGACGAGGCCGTGACGCAGATGGAGGCGGCCGCATCGCCCAATGCCGACATGGAGGAGGATGTCGTCGCCCTCCAGCAGGCACCGCGCCCGCATGTGCCGATGGGCTGCTCGCTGTCCTTCTCGCCCGGCTGGGAAGTCGATGCCAGCGGCGGCACGGCAGGGCTGTGCCAGCCGGTCGAACGCGACATTTACGACTGCTACGTCACCTGTTTCTGGCCGGTCCAGGTGCCCGATCATGTCAATTACTCGCCCGACTGGGCCAGTAACTGCGCCACCGCCACCAAGGACTGGCGCAGTCTCGATCTTGTTTTCCCATGAGGGCCGCCATGCCAAAATATCGTCTGATGCTGGGCGCGGGCCTGGCGATGCTGAGCGCGCTCCCGGCATCCGCCGCGACGCTGTTCATGGGGTCTTATCCTGATCGCCTGCTGGTGTTCGAGGAAGGCAAGGGCGCGGTCACCGGCACGATCAAGCTGGACACCGGCCTGCCCACATCGATGCAATTGTCCGATGATGGCAAGCGCATCTATGTAACGACCATCACCACCAGCGGGATTGAGGTGATCGACACCGCGACGCGCAAGGTCATCAACAAGTTCAGCCTGAACGATGGGACGACCCGCTATCGTTTCTGGGGTGGCGTGCCCGATCCAACTGGGCGCTATTTCTATACCGTCATCTCGAAGTTCGAGAAGGGCATCGACCGCTATACCGTCAGCAAACCCATGTACGGCGTCATCGACCTGAAACTGCAAAAGGTCGTGCGGACGGCGGATATCGACAAGGAGGATGAACGCTCCGGCGGCTGGCGCGCAGGGTATAAAGTGTCGCCCGACGGCAAAACTCTCTACGCCTTTGGCGAGAAGGTCGCGATCATCGACGTGGCGACCCTCAAGGTCACCGACCGGATTGACCTCGCCAAGCCGGAAGGCACCGGCATGGAGAATGTCGGCTTTGGCGGCACGTTGGACGCTATCCGCACGCCGGGCCAATATGTGTCGCTATTCAACGCCGCCGACGCCTATGTCCACAACAAGATGTTCGGCATGGCGCGGTTCGACCTGGCCACCCGGCAGTTTGATTTCACGCCGATCGGGCCAGCGCCCGATGCCATGGCCGGCCTGCAGGTCACGCCCGATGGCAAGCAGGCCTATACCGTCGTCACCAACGGCAAATATGGCAATAAACGCTGCGAATTCTGGCATATGGACATGGCCAGCAACGCCGTGGTCGACAAGGCGGAATTCCCCTGCCGGTCGCGTTTTCGTCTGGGCATGTCGACCGATGGCGCAAAACTCTACATCTATGGCGCAAGCTATGATCTGGAAGTCTATGACGCCAAGACGCTCAAGCATGAGGTAACGCTGGACCTGGGCTATGACACCACCGGCGCGGGCATGGTCGCGGTGGAATGACGAAATCGCGCATGATCGTCGCTATCCGGGGCAGCGGGATTGCCGCGACGACATGCGCACATCTGTTGAACGGGGCGGGCCTTCGGGTTGCAAGCGAAGCCGCCCATCGCGCGCCAGTGCCGACGATCCTGCTGAGCGATCCGGCACTGGCGTTGTTGCGCGATGTGTTCGGACGACCCGGTCTGTTGGCCGATACTCCCCGGATCAAGCGCCGTATGGTCGCCTGGGGCGGCGCGCCGGTCGTGGTGCCGCATGGCGCGGCGCTTGCGTCGGAGGATGTAGTGCAGGCTGCACTGGCGGGGGACGAGCCTGTCGCAGCGCGCGAACCGTCTGATTTCACCATCCACGCAGCACCGTCAATGCCGCTCGGCGACATGCGCATCTTTGGCGACCGCAATGCCGTAGCGACCAAGGTGCGGTTGCGCGAACCAGCTTGCGCGCAGGAGGCGCGGGTCGAGGCGGTGCCCAACGGCTGGCTGTTCCTGGTGCCTGCCGGAGCGGGGGAAGGCTGGTTGCTGGCAGTGGGGGGCGCGCTGGAAGATTTGCTGGCGCAGAGTGGGTTGATCGCACCGGTAGTGGATGCCGTGGGGGCGGTGTCGATGCCATTCCTGGCCGCGCCGCGACTGCATCTGCCCCTGTGCGGCAACGATTGGCTGGCCTGCGGTACAGCAGCGTTGGGCTTCGATCCGATCTGCGGCGATGGCACGGCTCAGTCGGTGCGGGAAGCGATATTGGCATCTGCCGTGCTGATCGGGATAGCAGAGGGCGGTGACGCGGCAGCGCTGCTGACCCATTACCAGTCCATGCTGATTGCGGGGATGCGGCGGCATCTGGCGCTCTGCGCGCAATTTTATGCCAGTGGCGGAACGGGCGACTGGTGGCGGGCGCAGCATGACGCGCTGATGGATGGGCATCGCTGGTGTACCGGCCTGCTGGCGAAGATGCCGGAGCCGGGCTTCCTGCTAGATGGATTTCGGCTGGTTCCTCGGCAGGAAGCGGCGTGAGTGGTGTAACGCCTGCGCCAGTCGCCGACTGGAGCGCCTACAAGCGGCTGGCGCCCTTCCTGAAGCCCTATCGCGGGGCGTTGCTGCTTGTACTGGCGATCAGCCTGGTTTCGACCGCGCTGGGTCTGGCCCAACCCTATCTGTCGAAGCTGATGATCGACGAGGCGCTGTTGCGCCGGGACATGGGTGCGCTGGTGCGGATCGCGGCGATCATGATCGGCGTGACCATCGCCGGGTTCGCGGTCAATATCCTGGCCAGCTACCGCTATGTTTCGCTGTCGGCGGCGATGCTCTACGATATTCGCGCGGCCTTGCTGCGCCATCTCCAGACGCTGTCGCCACGTTTTTATGGCAGCTTCCGGCTGGGCGATCTGGTGTCGCGGATGAACAGCGACGTTAGCGACGTACAGCGGATAGCGTCCGACACCTTGCTGTCGGTGGTCAGCAATCTGCTGTTCTTCATCGGCTGCGTGGCGATGATGCTGTGGCTCGACTGGAAATTGTTTCTGGTGAGTGTGGTGCTGGTCCCCGCGAGCCTTGCGACCTTTGCCTATTATCAGCGGCGGCTGACCGCGCTGACCCGCGACATGCGGGAAAAGGGCGCGGATCTGGGCAGTCTGCTGGTCGATACGGTGATGGGGATGCGGGTCGTCGCGTCGCTGCGCGCGGGCGAGCATGAGGTAGGTCGCTTCCGGCAGAAAAATGACGCCTTTGTCGGCGCGATGCTGCGGATGCAGGTCGCCTCTTTCATGACCGGGGCGCTGCCCGGCACGCTGATGACGGCGGCAACATCGGCGGTGATCCTCTATGGCGGCTGGCGTATCATCGAGGATGGGATGAGCATCGGCACGCTGGTCGCGTTCATGACCTATCATATGCGGCTGCTCTCACCGATCCAGACGCTAATGGGGCTGACGTCTGGGCTGGCGTCGGCGCGGGTGTCACTGGGCCGGATATTCGAGCTGTTCGATACGAAGGCCGAGGTAGACGAGCGCGTGGATGCCGCGCCGCTGGAACGGGCGGGGGTGATGCGGTTCGATCGGGTGGCGATGCGCTATGATCGGGACGCTATACTGCGCGACATTGACCTGACGATCCCGGCTGGTAGCCTGTGCGCAATTTTGGGGCCGAGCGGGGTGGGCAAATCGACCATGGCCGACCTGATGGTCCGCTATCTCGATCCCGATGCCGGACAGGTGCTGGTCAATGGCCGCAACCTGCGCGATTATGCGCTGGACGATGTGCGGCGGGAGATCATCCTGGTCGACCAGTCGCCCTATCTGTTCAACGATACGATCGCGGCCAATATCGGCTTTGCCCTGCCCGATGTGCGGCCAGCCCAGATCGAGGCGGCCGCCCATGCAGCGGGGCTGGACGACTTTATCGCACGTCTGCCATTGGGCTATGACACGCGGGCCGGGGAGCGCGGCATGGCGCTGTCGGCGGGGGAGCGGCAGCGGATCGTGCTGGCGCGGGCATTGCTAAGGTCGCCCAGCATCCTGATATTGGACGAGCCGACATCGGCACTGGACGGCGAGACGGAGCAGTTGATCGCAGGGCGGCTGCGCGGGGCGCTGCCCGATGCGACGATCATCATCATCACCCACAAACCTGCCATGGCGCAGATGGCCGACATGATCGTGACGCTGGCCGATGGTTGCGCACGGGTCGAGCGGCGCGGCGAAATGGCTCATGCCTGATCCGGTGCGGATCGCGATCATCGACAGCGGGGTGCATCCCGACCATCCGCATATCGACGCGGCGCGGCTGTTGCCGGGCTTTGCCGTGGCGCGCGATGGTGCTGTGCGCGAAGCCGATACGGTGGACAGTCTGGGCCACGGCACGGCAGTGACCGCCGCGATCATGGAGCAGGCACAAGATGCGCTATGCCTGCCGATCCGGGTATTTCACGATGGACTGCGGGCCAGCGCACGGGCGCTGGTCAGCGCGATCGACCGGGCGGTGGAGGCGCGGGTCGATATGATCAACCTCAGCCTTGGCACCGTCAATCCGGCACATGGCACGGCCTTTGCGGCGGCGGTCGAACGCGCCGAGGAGGCGGGTGTGCTGATCATCGCGGCGCGCGATGTGGACGGGCAACCCTGCTATCCGGGTAGTCTGGACGGGGTGCTGGGCGTCAGCCTGGATTGGGATTGTCCGCGCGAAACCTATGTGATGCGGGACAGGATCATCCATGCCAGCGGTCACCCCCGCCCGATCCCCGGTGTCGCGCAACGGCGCAATCTTTACGGGGTCAGCTTCGCGGTCGCCAATGTCAGCGGGATCATCGCGCGGGAGCGTCAGGCGAACCCAAATCCCGCGACCCGCTCGACCATCCAGAAGCAGCCGATCGCGCCGACCGCATAGAGGGCGGCGACCCGTACCGGCATGGCCAGCGCGATGGCGCGCAGGCCCGCCAATATCATCAGGATCGCGCCGACGAACAGCAATTGCCCGGCTTCGACGCCGATGTTGAAGAAGATCAGCGCCGGCAGTTTCTCACCCGCCTGCACCCCCAATTCGCCCAGCGCGGTGGCAAAGCCCAGACCGTGAAGCAGGCCGAACAAGGAGACGACGATGATCTGGCGGCGGAAGGCGAAACCCTGTTCCCCTTTCCCTACCAACAGCGCTTCGCGGGCCATGAAGGCGATGGAGAGGGCAATCGCGGCCTCGACCGGGGGAACGGGAACGCGGACCAGTTCAAAAAAGGCGACAGCGAGTGAGACAGAGTGACCGGCGGTAAAGGCACTGACAAGCCAGAGCAATTCGCGACCACGCGCAAGCAGCGCCAGGCACAGGACGAAGGCGAGATGGTCCCAGCCCAGCCAGATATGCCAGATACCCTGAGCGAGGAATTCCGGCGCGATCCGGGTGAGAGACCGCTCTGTTGCGGCAGTATCTCCAACGGGTATCAAGATACCGTTGGCGTCGCCGGTCAGGCTGCGATCGACCTGGCTGCCCATGACATTGGTGACAAAGCGGCCGCCATCGGCACGCCAGGGCGTCTGGATCATGTCCCCAGCGGCAAAGGGGCGTTCACATGCAAATTCAAAGGCATATTGCGCCCGACCGCCGCTGGACTGGCGCGTCATGCTGGTCTGGCTGCACCCGTCCGGCCAGATGACTGGTGCGGGCTGCCCCACCGTTTCGGGCACGGCGGCGGTGAATTCATATATATTGGCATCCTCGCCCTGCGTCAGGGCGAAGTCGGCGGCCAGGAAGATGTCGGCCATCGCCGTACCCGGCAGCAGCGCGCCCAGCGCCAGCAGGAGGGAGGCGAGCCTAGTCTTCCACATCATATTTCTCCTTCAGGCCCGCCAGCGCCTTGTCGATGGCGGCATTGCTGTGGGCGATCATATAATCCTGCCGCACCTGATCCCGGATGGCAGGAAAGGGGATCATGGCGCTGGCGATGCTCTCGCTCTTGCGCACGAAATGCCAGCCGCGTGGCGAGCGAACCGGGCCGAACCAGCGGCCCTCGGGTGCAGTTTTGAGCGTGGCGACGAAGGGCTGGCCAAAAATGCCACGCACCATCGAATCGCCATAGAGCGGGAAGGCGCGACCCAGCCAGAAATCATCGCCGGCGATGGTTTCGCCCGCATTGAGTTGCGCCAGCAACAGCGCGGCGTCAGCAGGTTTCTGCGCCCGATAGATCTGGGTGAAGCTGGTGCGCGGTTCGGCGCGATATTGGGCGAGATTGTCGGAATAATGATTGACCAGTTGCTCATCGGTCGGTTCGGGCGGTGCGCCCGCGATCAGGTAACGCACCTTGTCGACCAGCCGCTTGCGGGTTTCCCCGTCGGTCAGGTGCATGTTGCGGTCGATCGCCTCGCGGAACAGCAGTTCTTCCGCCAGATAATCGCGCTTGATCCTCGCCTTGTCGGCGGCGGTGGCGGGGCGGCCGACCAGCGTTTCATATTCGCCGACCATCGCCTGTTCGACCTGCGGGGTAAAGATGACTGGCGGTTTTTGCTCACGTTCGATGATGTGATAGCCGCCAAACAGCGCCACCCCGACCGCCATGAAAGCGACCAGCGGGTCGCGAATTGCCTTGCCCGCCATGACACGCAGGCGCGGCGCACGGGCCGAAGGTGCTGCCATCATCGCCTTTGTCGCCATTGATTCCGCCTCGTCTGCTATGACGCAATATTAGGGGGTGCGTGCGTGCGGGTGCCTACGTCAAATGACGCATACGGGGGATAGGCGGCTTTCCATAGCCTTGAGGGGTCCAGATTGCTGCAGCGCCACAACCGGCCTGCCAGGGGGAGACCTACACATCATGATCCGATCCAGGCTGCTCATGCTTGCCACATCCGCCTGCGCGCTGGCGCTGGCTTCCTGTTCCGGCGGGGACAAGGCGAGCGCGCCGGCGGGCGACAGCGTGTCGGTGGGCGTGCTGCAATCGCTGACCGGCACGATGGCGATCAGCGAGATCACCGTGAAGAATGCCGAGATGCTGGCAATTGAGGAGATCAACGCGACCGGCGGGGTGCTGGGCAAGCAGATCAATGCGCTGGTCGAGGATGGCGCGTCCGACCCGTCCACCTTCGCGCAGAAAGCATCGAAGCTGATCGAGAGCGACAAGGTGGCGACCGTGTTCGGCGGCTGGACTTCGGCCAGCCGCAAGGCGATGCTGCCGGTGTTCGAGCGGACCGGGAACCTGCTTTGGTATCCGGTGCAGTTTGAAGGGAATGAATGTTCGCCCAACATCATCTATTCGGGCGCGCAGCCCAACCAGCAGGCGCTGCCCGCGCTCGAATGGGCGGTGAAGCAGGGTTATAAGAGCTTCTTCCTGGTCGGGTCCGACTATGTCTATCCCCGCACCGCCAACCTGATCCTGAAAAAACATATCGAAAAGGGCGGAATGCAGGTGCTGGGCGAAGCCTATGTGCCGCTGGGCGGGACCGACTTTTCCGGGGTGATTGCCAAGATTGCCCAGGCCAAACCCGCGATCATCATCAACACGCTGAACGGCGACTCCAATGTCGCCTTCTTCAAGCAGATGCAGGCCGCCGGGATCAGCCCCAAGACGATGCCGGTCATGTCCTTTTCCATCGGCGAACAGGAAGCCCAGGCGATGGGCGCGGGTCTGGTCGAGGGCAGCTATGCCGCGTGGAATTATTTCCAGAGCCTGACCGGCGACGCCAACGCCAAATTCATCGCCGCCTATAAGGCCAAGTTCGGCAAGGATGCTGCGATCACCGATCCGATGGTCCATGGCTATCTCGACGTCTATGCGTGGAAGGCGGCGGTGGAGAAGGCCAAGAGTTTCCAGCCTGACGCCGTGCGCAAGGCGGCGGCATCGCTGGGCGGTTTTGCGACGCCAATGGGGACGGTCAGCTTTGCGGCGAACCAGAGCCTGATTCAGAAAGCCTATATCGGCAAGCTCAAGGCCGACGGCCAGTTCGAGATCATCGCTGACTCTGGGCAGGACATCGTGCCGGAGCCTTATGATCAGCTGGCCTTCCCCGGCAAGACTTGCAAGCTTTGAGGCTAATGCGCTCTCATCCTCCCCTCGCTGGGGAGGTGGCAGCACGAAGTGCTGACGGAGGGGCGTCACCCCATCGAGAGGGCGACACCCCTTCGTCTGGCTACGCCAGACACCTCCCCTGCAAGGGGAGGATTCCATCGGGCGCGCCTGCGCCGGTCGGCAATATCAGGCAGCAAGGGTAAATCATGGACGCCCTTTTCCTCAACCAGCTGTTCAACGGCGCATCGCTCGCTTCGCTCTATCTGTTGGCCGCGCTGGGCCTGGCCCTCTCCTTCGGGCTGATGCGCGTGATCAACATGGCGCATGGCGAAATGCTGATGCTGGGCGGCTATCTCGCCTGGATGACGTTGCTGGTCGTGCCGGGCGCGATGGGGATTATTTTGGCAATCCCCGTCGCGTTCATCGGCGCAGCGGCGATGGGCGGGTTTATCCAGTCCACGCTCATCCGCCATCTGTCCGCGCGTCCGCTCGACACGCTGCTGGCCACATGGGGCGTCAGCCTGATCCTGCAACAGGGCGCGCGCGACCTGTTTGGCGCGATCGGGGTGGAGGTGCGTGCGCCCGAATGGCTGACGGGCAGCTTCGTGGCGTTCGGCGTCACGCTGCCGTCGGCGCGGCTGTTCATCATCGCCATTGCGGCGCTGGTGCTAGGTGCGCTCGCACTCCTCCTGCTCAAGACGCGCATCGGCCTGCTGGTGCGGGCGGTCAATCAGGACCGGATGATGGCGTCAGCCAGCGGCATCGACGTCAAGCGCGTCGATTTCACCATTTTCTGCCTTGGTTCCGGCGTCGCGGGACTGGCTGGCGTCATGCTGGCGCTGCTGGGTCCGGTGACACCCAATGTCGGGCAAAGCTACATCATTCCCGCCTTCCTCGTCGTGGTCATGGGCGGGCTTGGCAGCATCGTCGGCACGACCGCGTCGGCGATCATATTGGGGCTGTTTGCCGCGCTGGCGCAGATTTTCGTCGATGTCAGCGTGGCGCAGATGCTGTTGCTCATGTTCGTCATCCTTTTCATCCAGGTGCGCCCGCAAGGCGTCGTCGCCGTAAAGACCCGCCAACTCGATGCCTGATCTCTCCCGCTTTTCGCCGCTCAAACCGGTGCTGCCATGGCTGTTGCTGGCTCTTGGCATCGCCGCGCCTTTCGCGCTGTCCAGCTATGATCTCAACCTGCTCGCTCGCTTCATGGCGATGGGCATATTGGCCCTCGGCCTCGTCCTCATCTGGGGCCATGGCGGCATTTTGAGCTTGGGGCAGGGGGTGTTTTTTGGCCTCGGCGGCTATGCCATCGCGCTGCATATGAAGCTGGCCGATCTGCCTGCGGGCGAACTGCCCGACTTCATGGTGTGGAGCGGACGGGAGAGCCTGCCCTTCTGGTGGGCACCCTTTTCCAGTCCTGCCTTTACCTTGGCGGCGATCGTCATCGTCCCGACGCTGGCAGGCGCCCTGTTCGCCTGGGCCGTGTTCCACCGGCGGGTGGGTGGCACCTATTTCGCGCTGATTACGCAAGCGCTGAGCCTGGCCTTCGCGACGCTCATCATCTCGCGCCAGGACGTGACCGGGGGCTTTAACGGTCTGACTGATTTCTACTCGATCTTCGGCGTGGGCCTGGCCAGTCCCGGCACCGGGTCGATGCTCTACTGGATCACGCTGACGCTGCTGTGCGGGGCGTTCGTAGCGCTGCGCTGGCTGCTGGCCTCGCGTTTTGGCATATTGCTTCGCGCCGCGCGCGATGGCGAAAATCGCGTGCGGTTTCTGGGCTATAACCCGACGCCCTTCAAGGTTGCGGCCTTTGCCATTGCCGCGATGCTGGCCGGGATTGGCGGCGCGCTGTTCACCCTGCACGCAGGGGTCGTGTCGCCCGCGCTGATCGGCGTGGTGCCGTCGATCGAGATGGTTGTGTGGGTCGCGATCGGCGGACGCTACAGTCTGGCGGGGGCGATCGTCGGCGCATTGCTGGTCAATCTGGCGCGCGATGCGGTGTCGAGTGCCTTTCCTGAATTGTGGCTCTATCTGATGGGCGCGCTGTTCATCTTCGTTGTCACCCTGCTGCCGCGCGGGCTGGCTGGCATGGTAAAGGGCAAGGCCGCATGAGCGGGTCGGCCACATCAGACCTGATCCTGAGCGTCGATGGCGTGACCATCGACTATAGCGGGTTCAAGGCGCTCGACGGATTTTCGATGACTCTGAACCGGGGCGAAACCCGCGTGGTGATCGGTCCCAACGGGGCTGGCAAATCGACGCTGTGCGACACGATCATCGGGCGGGTGCGGCCCAGCGCGGGACGGGTGATCTTCAAGGGCGAGGAAATCCATCGTCTGCCCGAACAGGCCATTGTTGCGCGCGGCATATGCCGCAAATTTCAGGCACCCGGCGTGCTGCCGACATTGAGCGTGCGGGATAATCTGGCGCTCGCTGCGCGGCGCGACCGGCGCTGGTGGAAGAGCCTTGGCACCGGCATCCCGGCGGATGAGCGCGCAGCGGTGGAGGAAGCGCTGGAGAGCGTTGGCCTGACCCATCGCGCCACCGTGGAGGCAGGGACGCTGGCGCATGGCGAGAAGCAATGGCTGGAAATCGCGATGGTGATGGCGACGGGGGCGGAACTGCTGCTGCTGGACGAGCCGACCGCAGGCATGGGGCCGGCGGAAACCAGCCGCACCGCGCAGCTGATATTGGGGCTGGGGGACAGTCGCACCGTGCTGGTGATCGATCATGATATGAGCTTTGTCGAACAGCTCGCCGCGCCCGTGACGGTGATGCATCAGGGCAAGTTCCTGAAGCAGGGCAGCGTCGCCGAAGTGCGCGCCGACCCGGAAGTCGCCGCCGTCTATCTGGGCCACACAGCATGAGCGCGCTGCTGGAAATTGGCGGCCTGTCGAGCGCCTATGGCCAGAGCCAGGTCTTGTGGGACGTCGACCTGACGCTGGCGCGGGGGCAGGTGATGGCGCTGATCGGCCGCAACGGCGTGGGCAAGACGACATTGCTGCACACCATCATGGGGACGCGGCCAGTGACCGGCGGGACGATCCGCTTCGACGGGCAGGATATTGCGGCGCTGCCCGCGCATAAACGGTCGCGGGCTGGCATAGGCTTCGTGCCGCAGGGGCGGCATGTGTTCCCGCAGCTGACCGTCATGGAAAATCTGGAGACCGGCCTGTCGGCATTGACGGGGCGGGGCAAGGGTAGCGCCAAGGTGCCGCCGCATATTTTCGACCTGTTCCCCAAACTCTATGACATCCGTACCCGCGCGGCTGGGTTTCTGTCAGGGGGTGAGCAGCAGCAACTCGCCATCGGTCGCGCGCTGGCGGGTGAACCCAGCCTGCTGCTGCTGGACGAACCGACCGAGGGCATCCAGCCCAATGTCGTGCAGCAGATCGAGGCCGCGCTGGTCCATGTCCGCGACCAGCTGGGCATGACGGTGCTGGTCGTCGAGCAATATCTGGATTTCGTCTGGCGCTTTGCCAATCGCTATTGCGCGATGCAGAATGGGCGGATCATCCGGCAAGGCGCGATTGCCGGGGAAAGCGCGAAGGATGTCGCGCATCTGGTTCAGATTTAGGGCGCTATCAACCCCTCCAATTGGCGCAGCATGTCCGCGCTGACCGGGATGCCGTCACGTAGCGCCCTGGCCCGCGCGGCAAGGCGACGGTCGCCGGGCATACGCTCCTGTCCGGCATCGTGCAGCGCGGTGACAAGTTGTTCGACCCGGTTGGCAAAACCCGCCGCCGATCCGCCACGCGCCGGGTCGATCAGGATCAGGCACTGGCCGGTGCAGGGCGTCTGCGCGCCGGGATGGGCGGACCAGTCGACCTCATGCGAGAATAGCCCGCCGGTCAGGGCCGCGGCCATGATCTCGATCATCAGCGCAATGGCCGCGCCCTTGTGGCCGCCAAAGGGCAAGAGCGCGCCGCCGTCCAGCACGGCGCGGGGATCGCGCGTGGCCTGCCCTGATGCATCGACCCCAGCATCGGGTGGCAGGAGATGGCCATCGCGCGCGGCGATCTGCACGTCGCCATGGGCCAGCACGCTGACCGCCTGATCGAACACGACAATGCGCCCATCCGCGCGCGGGGCGGCGAAAGCCAGCGGGTTGGTGCCATAGACCGGATGCCGTGCGCCGGGCGGGGCGACATAGGCCATGCTGTTGACCATGGCGATGGCGACGAGTCCCTGCTGCGCGAATGGTTCGACATCGGGCCAGAGCGCGGCGAAATGATGCGAATGCCGGATGGCGATGACGCAGGCACCGGTCGCGCGCGCCTTTTCGATCGCCAATGGCGCGGCGGCGGCCAACGCAGGCTGGGCAAAGCCATTGGCGGCGTCGACCCGCAGGAAGGATGCTCCGCCTTCTTCCATCCGGGGTTGGACCCGCCCATCGACCCAGCCACTGCGCAGGGTTGCAACATAGCCCGCCATGCGGAACAGGCCGTGGCTCATGGCGCCGTCTCGTTCAGCGCTGGCGCAATTGCGCGCCAATATGTCGGCGACAGTCGCCGATGTGCCATTGCTCTGGAAGATACGGCGAAGCAGCGCGACCAGCGCGTCGAAATCCATATGGGTCATGGCGCACCCTTTCCTGCTTTGCGCCACGGCGCAACGCTTCGTGCGCGCGAAGCCATACGTTCTTTGCCCCATTGTCGCGCTTTCGCGGCCGTCCAGACTGAACGTCATGCCCGAAGAACCGATCGACCTTGACGACCTGCGCCGCCTCTATGCCGGTGGCGGTGGGGCCGATATTCATGACCCGCATTTTCGCGAGGTTGCGGGGCTTCTGTTCAAGAGCGGGGACAAAAGGCGCTGGCCCTTTGCCGAGCCTTCGACGCTGCTCGACGCGCCCTATATGGCGGGCGGGCTGACGGCGGAGACGCTTGACAGGCTGGACGTGGCGCTGATCGGCGTGCCAATGGATCTGGGCGTCACCAACCGGCCCGGCGCACGCTATGGCCCGCGCGCCGTCCGCGCGATCGACCGGATCGGGCCTTATGAACATGCGCTGCGGGTCGCGCCGATGAACCATCTGACGGTCGCAGATGTCGGCGATGTGGCGATGCAGAGCCGCTATGATCTGGCGCTGTGCCATGCCGATATCGAAGCCTGCTATGCCATGATCGGCGCGACCAAAGCGATCCCGCTGTCTGTGGGTGGCGATCATAGCATCACCGGGTCGATCATGAAGGGGCTCGCCGCCACACGCGGCCCGATGGGCATGGTGCATTTCGACGCCCATTGCGACACGGGCGGCATTTACGAAGGCTCCAAATTCCACCATGGTGCGCCGTTCCGCGAAGCGGTGCTGGCCGGGGTGCTGGACCCCAAACGCTCGATCCAGATCGGCATCCGGGGTGGCGCGGAATATCTGTGGGAATTTTCCTATGCCAGCGGCATGACCGTGATCCATGCCGAGGATGTCGCGACCATGGGCATGGATGCGGTCGTCGCCAAGGCGCTGGAGGTGGTGGGCGACGGGCCGACCTATGTAACCTTCGATGTCGATGGTCTCGATCCGGTCTATGCGCCCGGCACCGGCACGCCGGAAGTGGGCGGGCTGTCCACACGGGAGGCGTTGCAACTGCTGCGCGGACTGGCCGGGATCGACATTATCGGCGGTGACGTGGTGGAGGTTGCGCCCGAATATGATCCAGGCACGGTGACGGCGCAGGCTGCCGCGCAGATGCTGTTCCAACTCCTCTGTCTGGTGCATCTGCGGCGATGAGCGACATATCCGCTCCGCCCGAACCGGCGCTGCGGCGCGGCGTTACCGGTCCGGGCTTCTTTGCGCTCGCCTTCGGCACCATTGTCGGATCGGCCTGGATGGTGCTGATGGGCGAGTGGGTGACTCCAGCAGGTCCGGGCGGCGCGGTGCTGGCCTTTCTGGGCATGACGTTGCTGATGGTGCCGTTCGCTGCCGCCTATGCCGAGTTGGTCGCGCGCGTGCCGCGCGCCGGGGCGGAGTTTGTCTTTGTCGAAAAGGCGTTCGGTCCATGGCCGGGCTTTGTCACCGGCTGGTTCCTGACCCTCTATTTCGTCGGCATTTGCGCCTTTGAAGGGCTGGCCCTGTCCTGGTTCCTCGAAAATCTGGTGTCGGCAATGGCCGGGTGGCCGCCGCTCTACAGCTTTCTCGGCAAGTCGATTACGGCGTTGGACTTGGGTATCGGGCTGACGGGCGCAGTCGTGATGACCCTGCTCAACGCGGCGGGGGCCAAGGTCGCGGTGGGCTTTCAGAAACTGGTGACCTTCGCCTTTCTGGCGGCCTCCGCGCTGCTGGTGCTGATTGGCTTCGCGCAGGGTGATCCCGCCAACTGGCAGCCTTTGTTCACCCCTGCCCATGGCGGCAGTTTTGCGGGCGGCATGTTCGTGATGCTGGGCGTTGCGGGCATGTGGCTGTCGGGTTTCCAGACGGCGGCGTCGGCCGTCGAGGAACGCGCGCCCGGCACCAGTTTTCACACCGTGGCCAAAGCCATGATGCTGGCGGTGGTGGTCGCGGCGATCTTCTATAGCCTCATCATCATCGCGTCCGCCGCGCTCATCCCGTGGCGCAATCTGACGTCGGGCGCGCTGCCCGTCGCGGCGGCGTTCGATCAAGCGCTGGCCGGCGGCATCGCGACCAAGGGCATATTGCTGGTCGCGATGGCGTCGCTGCTCAAAACCTGGAACGCGATGCACCTGTCTGCGACGCGGGTAATCTTGGCGCAGGCGCGGGCGGGCTTCCTGCCTGCGGGGCTTGCCCATGTCGATGCAAAGAGCGGTGCCCCCCGGCGCGCGGCGTTGCTGGTCGGCGGCTGGACCTGCCTTGGCGTGCTGGCGGGGCGCGGCGCGATCAGCCCGATCATCGCGATGGGGACGATCTGCACCACGGCCATCGCGGCGGTCGCATTGTTCGCGCTGATGCGGCTGCGCACGGTCGATAAGAGCGAGGGCCGTCCCGCCTTCATTCTGCCGGGTGGACAGGCGCTGCTCATGCCGGTGGCGATCGGCGCAACGATCGTGGCGAGTGCGGCGGTCGTCGCGCCCTTTGGCATGGCGGCGGGCATGCCGCTGGAAATCTGGCTGATGCTGGGCTGGCTGGCGTTGGGCATCGCATTGGTGGTCGGGCAACGGCTCTGGAGCCAGCCACCGGCACAGCTTCAGGTGGGATAGGCTGCGATCACCGGGCCCAATGCCCGTTCCAGCGGGCCGAGCCATGGCGCAAAATGACGCCAATGATCGACGCCATCGGTGAAGATCGGTTGACGCACCTGTTCGGAACTGGCGGTGCGCACCGCGCGCTCGGTCCGCCAGAAGGCAAGGCAGGCATCCTCGAACGGCAGGCCGAGATAATCCAATAGCCGTGCGACTTCGCCCGGCGTATCGGCGACCATATGTTCATAGTGAACGCGGTGGACATGACCGGGCGCGGCGCTGTCGAAGGCGGCGATCAGCCCGACATAATCGCGATAATAGCGGCCAATCTCGCCCAGGTCATAGGTGAAAGCCTGACCGCGCGCGAAATGCTGTTTCCAGCCTGAAAAGCAGCAGCCCATCGGATGACGGCGCGCGTCGATGATTTTGGCGTTGGGCAGGATCAGGCGGATCAGGCCGACATGCTGCCAGTTATTGGGCATCTTGTCGATGAAGCGAGGCTTGTCGCTCTGGCGGTGGACGCGGGTGCGATCGACATATTCCTCGCCCAACCGTTGCCGGTCGGCGGGCGTGAGCGACCCGATCATGGTCGCGAAATCGGGAAATTCGCCGTCGTCGATCCGCGATTGCAGGCGACTGGCGATGATCATCATCTCCGGCAATTCCATCGTCCCTTCCACCTGGCTGTGGCTGGAGAGGATCTGTTCGATCAGGGTCGAGCCGGACCGGGGCAGGCCGACGATGAAGATGGGGTCGGGTGCCGGGCAGCCGCCGGTGCCGCTTTGTGCGATGAAGGCCGACGTGAAGCTGTCGGCGGCGGCTGTCACTTCGGCGGCAAATTCATCGGCATCATAGCTGAGCAGGGTGCGGCGCAGCCGGTTGCCGCGATCATAATGGCCAAAGGATGCACCATAATCGCGCGCGTCCTCCAGCGCCTTGCCCAGCGAGAAATGGAGGTGGAAGATATCCTCGCTTTTCGTCGCCGCCTCCGGTGCCAGCGTCGCCAGCGCCTGCTCCATCGCGGCTATGTCCTGCGCGTCGAACTTCACGGTCTTGAGGTTGGCAAGGCTCCACCAAGCTTCGCCCATGGTGGGCTGATACTGCACCGCCTGCCGATAGGCATGGATCGCGTCGGCTTGCCGCCCCAACGTCTTGAGCGCATGGCCCAGATTCTGCCACAGCTGCGGTTGGTCCGGTTTTTGCGCCAACAGGCGTTCGTAAATGGCGGCCGCCTGCGCCGGATCGCCCAATCGCACCAGCACCGACGCCCGCAGCAGCGCATAGCCCGGATTGTCCAGTGGCGACTGCGCCAATATCTCGGCGTGGGCGAGCGCGTCGGTCAGGCGATTATTCTGGAGCAGCAGGCGGATCAGAAAATCGCGCGCCAGATCAAAGCCCGGAGCCGTGGCGACGGCGCGTTCGACCAGCGTTAGAGCTGCACTCATGTCCCCGCGCCGCCAGTGAATTTCGCCGAGCAGCCGGGTGCCTGCCGGATCGTCGGGCAGCCGGGCGAGTCGCGTATCGAGGATCGTCACGGCGTCCTCCAAACGGCTCTCATTCATCGCCATCGCCGCCTCGAGCAGGTCGCGGTCGCGCGAGGAGGCATGGATGCCGGACAGGTCGGCGCGCCATGCATGGTCGGCGCGGCCAACTTTCCGCAACTCGCGCGCCAGCAAAAACCAGCCACTCGCCACGCCGGGTTGCTGCCGGGTCAGGCTTTCCAGCGCGACGATGGCTTGCGCGCTGTCACCCGTTTCGCTTGCGGCCTGCGCCAGTTCCCAGAGCAAGGCAGGCACACCGGGCTGGCGACGGGCAAGCGCGGCAAGCCGTGACAGGGCGGATTTTGGCTGACCCAGCCGTCGCAGCGCCTGAGCCACAAGCAATTCGGCAGGCGGCAGGCCGGGGGCGTGTTTCAGTATCGCTTCGGCCCGCGCCAGTGCCTCTTCCGGCTGCGTATCCAGCAAGCTGATAGCACGACCCAACGCCTCCTTCAGCGCAAGGGAAGGGGGGCTAGCAGGGCGCGGCGCAGCTTCCATGGAGGCTTTTCATTCCTTTCTCGTCTGCACAATGAACAGGATATTGCAGTTGCGCAACAACAGGAGCGATCGAACGGCAGGAACAGCATAATTAGGCTGTTGACTCCTGCAATCGTTACAGCATTATCAAACTTGGACAAACGTACGAAATGGCGACTGTCCGAGGGGAATAGTGGTAAATTGCGATGCCGTGCCGTTATACGGCAGGTCCGGAAGCGTGCGCCGTTTTCCGGTCGCGGGGCCATTTTGCCCTTGCGAAGATCGGGCAGCAACACGCTGCCCGACGCTATGCTGCAATGCGTCATAATCACGCGGGCAAACCGCGATTTGGGAGAGTGGAGGGCATCTTTTCAAGGGGGAGTCCAACACTATGAAGATTCAGTCTCGCCGCCGGTCACAGTTTGTGAAGATATTGGGGGTGACAACCATATTGGCCGGGCTGGGCGCGGCGGGCATGGCGCGCGCCGCCGATGCCGTTGCCGACCCCGCTGCCGATCCGGCGATGGCGCTGCCCGCCGATGAAGCCGGTGGCGGCCTCACCGAAATCGTCGTCACGGCAACGCGCAGCGCGCAAAGCATCCAGAAAGTGCCGATCTCCATGCAGGCGCTGGGTGCCGAAACGCTGGCGGAGCGACAGGTCAAGGGTTTGAGCGATTTCGCCGCCCTGCTGCCGTCCGTATCGTTCGAGGGGATCGGACCAGGCCGCAACACCGCCTTTTTCCGCGGCATCGTGCCAGCGGGCGGTGCCTATGCCTCGGTCGGCTATTATCTCAACGACATTCCCATCACCGGCACCGCAGTGCCCGATATCCACGCTTATGATCTGGAGCGGGTCGAGGCGCTGGCCGGGCCGCAAGGGACGCTCTACGGCGCGGGATCGCTGGCGGGCACCATCCGCATCATTACCAACAAGCCAAATCTCGACAAGTTCGAGTTCGGCTATGATGTCGAGGCCAATAAATATGGCAAGGGCGACTTTGGCGGCCAGCTGGAATCCTACATCAACGTTCCGTTGAGCGACACATTGGCAGTGCGCGCCATGGGCTATTACCGGCGTGATGGCGGCTATATCGATAACAAGCCCAATAATGGTCTGCTCAACAATGGCGCGCCGGCCGTCTATACGCTGGGCGACAATAATCCGGCGACCTTCTTCAACCTCGACAATGCCGATATTGCCAAAGATGACTATAACAGCATCAAGGAATTTGGCGGTCGCGTGCAATTGCTGTGGGAACCGGTCGATGGGTGGTCGGTCGCGCCGGAAATCACCGCGCAAAAACAGGTCGCCAACGGTTATTTCGGCTTCGACCACCGTGTCGGCGATCTGGAAGTGCATGATTATGACCAGACCAGGAATGACGATCGCTGGTATCAGGCGGCGCTCAGCATCCATGGCCATATCGGCGACTGGGATCTCGTGTCGGCGACCGGCTTCTTCAAACGCCGGACCCGAACGCTCAACGATTATACATATTATACCGTCACCTATGACGGGTTTGGGCCGGGCTATGAAAGCTATCTGCAATTTTTCGACAATTGCACCGGATCGGGCGCATCGCAGCAATGTTCGCTGATCGACCCGACGCAATATTATCATGCCGATACGCATCGGAACAAATTTACCCAGGAACTGCGCCTGTCCACGCCCAAGGACTGGCCGTTGGACGTCACGATCGGTGGCTTCTACCAGCGACAGAAGAACAAGACGAACACCTATTATGCCATTCGCGGGCTGGACACGATCACGGGTTACACCCAGACAGGGGGCGGCGACGTGCCGGGCGGGTTGATCGGCATACCCGGCATGTACGGAATCGACTATGACGAGGATGGCAATCCCTTCTTCGACACCAGCAACGTCATCAATCCGAACGGCAATCCACTTGGCACGATGCTGCTGGGAACGCAGGCGGTAAAGAGCGACGGCTTCTACATCAACGAACAGAACCAGCTTTATCATGACAAGGCGATCTTCGCCGAAGGCCATTACAACATCACGCCGACATTAAAGCTGACTGGCGGCATCCGCTATTTCTGGACGGATTTTGCGGTCAAGGGTTTTGCCGGTGTGGCTGGGTCTGCGGCCAACACAGTTACGTCCGTCTATGCTCCGACCGGGGAAATGGGCTGTCCGACGCCGCTTCCAGCGGAGCGTCTGCAATGCCTCAACACCAATTTCCGCGCCGCCGACCAGACAGGGCGATACAAGGAAAAAGGCGAGACGCATAAGGTGGCGCTCGACTGGCAGTTCCAGCCCGACAAGATGGTCTATTTCAACTATTCGACCGGCTTCCGACCCGGCGGTTTCAACCGTCCGCTGCGCATCCGTAATTTCGGCCCGGTGGATGTCGCCCCGTTCAAGTCCGAAACGCTCACCAATTTCGAGTTGGGTGTCAAGACGACGTGGAACAACATTTTCCGCTTCAATGCGGCGGTCTATTATGAGAAGTGGAATAATATCCAATATGGCGTCGTCGTGTCCGGTGCGCAGGGCGCAGGCATGACCGGCAATGCGGGCAAGGCAGTCGTCAAGGGCATCGAATATGATGCTGACCTCAAACTCGGCAAGGTGACGATCTCCACCTCTGGCGCCTATAATGACGGCAAGTTGAAGGGCAATTTCTGTAACTTTGCGCTGGACCGGACGACATCGTCCATCTCGCAATTGTCGACATGTACGCTTGGGGAGGATGTGCCGGAATCCAGCCCGCCGACGCCTCAGGTCGCAGCCGCCAACGGCACGCGCCTGCCGCGTCAGCCCAAATTCAAGGGCACGACCTCAATCCGCTACGACACCTATTTGGGTGACTATAGCGCCTATGTGCAGGGCGCCGCACTGTACCAGACGGGCGCAACGCAGGATCTGAACGTCGACAATAATGCGCTGCTCGGCAATACGAAGGGTTTCGTCAGCTTCGACTTTTCCGGCGGGGTGAAGAAGGACAATTGGAGCCTCACCCTGTTCATCCAGAACGCTTTTGACAAGCGCGGTCAGCTGACCAAAAATACCTTCTGCTCGATCGACTTCTGTTCCGGGTCGTCGCGCACCTTCACCATCAAGCCGCAATTCTTCGGCATCCGCTTCGGCCAGAAATTCTAAAGGCGGGGGCTACGCAAAACGGCCGCCGGATCACTGATCCGGCGGCCTTTTTATTTGCTAATCTGGTTCAACAACGGGCCATTTCTGCCCTGGATAGAGCAGTCTCATGGTCGCCGGCGCGCCGCATTGGCGGATCGCGACCTCGACATAACGGGCGCGTTCGGCCTTGAGTGAGGCGGATGTCAGGGCGAATTTGCGTTCATGCGCCACTTCGTCCGCCGTGAAAGGCTTGGCACCGGCAGGCGCGCTCGCCCCGCCCAGGCCAAAGACCATATAATTGACCAGATCGGCGAGCTGCTGATTGTCGGTGATCCGGCTATGCGCGATATTGGGCAGGCGGATCAGATAGGCGCGCGATTGCGGCGTACACATGAACCAGCCGACCCGCCCGCGCAGTTCAGGCAATTGCGCAGGCGCCGCGCTGCCCTGGATACCGTGACAGCCACCACAATGTTCGGCATAGTCGGATCGCGCCAGATCCGGGTCGGTGATCGCAGCGGGCAACACGCCCAATGGCGGCAACGCGGCACGGCCTATGCCGACCGCGCCTATCAGGAGCAGGGAACCCAGCAATAGCCTGCGCATCGCGATAAAGTCCTAGCTGGCAGACCCCACCAGCACCGCGGTAGAGCAATGATATTCCATGCTGGTCGTGCCAAAGCACCAGATCACGTCATTATTGAGTTGCGGCATGTAGAGCTGGGTTTCGCGGTCGGTATTGTCGCAGCCGCACTGGCCGCAGGCGGGTTTGCCGCAACAGTCGCGATAGGCGATCAGATAGGCCTTGCCATCGTCCGGGTTGATGCAGGTGCCAACCCAGGAAACAGGCGATGGCTCCGCGCCCGGCGGACAGCTGTGGATACCGCCGCCACAGCATGTGCAAAGCGCGCCATCGATAGCGCAATAGCGCCAATAATCGCACTTGGTGTCATCCTTGGTCTGGGCATTGCGCGCGAAGCCGGTCTTGGCTTCGGGCGATCGGTCCGGCTTGGCCGCTTCGGCGCGGCTGACCGGCAGCAGCGGGAAGGCAGGCGCGGCAACCAGCGCTGCGCCGAGGCGCGAGAGCATTGAGCGGCGCGAAGTACCCCCGGCCAATTTGCGCAACAATCGTTCGCCCATGGCGTCGGCGTCGAACTTTTTCATGTCACTGACCCCCTATATGCCGCTCAGGCTGCCTGCGCCTTTAACGATCCGATATATTCCTGCACGGTCTTGATCCCCATTTCATGAGCGATGACCAGACTTTCGAGATGCTCGCGGCTGTTGACCAGTCCTTTGGACAGGATTGTCCCTTCCGCGTCGAGCAACACAGCATAGGGCAGCTTGGCAACGCCAAAGGCTTGCCCGACTTCAGGGCCGTTGACGAACATATAGCTCTCCAGCCCATGCTGCGCGATCATCGCGCGCTGGGCTGCGGCATCATCATCGCCTACGAAACTGAGCGCGACACGCTCGTCGCGGGCGAAGGATTTGGCCATCGGGATGATCGACTTGCACAGCGGGCATTGGGCCGACACGAACATCAACAGGCGCAGCGGCACGTCATGGGCATGGCCGCCGATCGTCACGGGCGTACCGTCAAGCGCGCGGGCATCGACCTTGATCGTGGCGTCGCCAACCGCCGGGCCGCCGCTGGTGGTGAGCGCACCGGCTGGCGCGACGCGGATGTGCAGCACGCCGACCTGGCGCGCTACCGCGAGCAGCGCTACGCCAAGTCCCAGGATCACGATCCATGACAGGATTTGCGAGAGAATGAGCGATGTCATCATGAATGCTTATCTCCGGTAGGCGGCGGGCGACGCGATCAGCGCGCCGATGGAATTGCAGAGCAGATAGGCCAGATAGAGTGCAACACCGCCAACCATGGCCGTGCCGATATCCATCGCGCCAAACGATGGCGCGGGCCACAGGCGCGGAAACAACAGCACAGCCAGCACGGCGTTGCGGGCGACCAGCGGCCAGCCGACCGGATGGCGCAGCTGCGACCGCCCGCAACCGCAATCGATATGGGTGCGACCGCGCCGGATATTGATCGCCATCGCCACCCCAAACAGCGTCAGGAGCAGGATAGCCAATATCACCGGCAGTGGCGCGAAGCCCACGATCAGTGCGCCGCCGATCCCTATTTCAGCGATCGGCAGGATTTTCGCGGCAGGTAAGACCAGCCCGGTGGGGAGCAGCCGGTAATTGGCGATCACGCCGGGCAGCAGCATGCGATGACGCCATTTGTCGATGCCCGCGATCAGCAGGATTAGGCCAACGCCCAGCGATGCGGCCAGTCCGGTAATTGCCAGCCCCAGCGCCATGGTCAGGACGGGTCCGCAACCGTAATGGTGCTGCCCCCGGCCTTTTCGATCTTGTGCTTTTCCTCGCCGGTGGCGACGTCGATGACGATGGCGCTGGCCTCCTCGCCATTCATGAACAGTAGCGGCTTGTCGGTCTGCGACACTTCGATATTGTTCATCGGCTCCTTGAGCGCGCGGCGCTTGACGACCTTTTGCGTGGCCAGGTCGACCTCCCAGACTTCGGTGCCCGATGCCTTGTGCGACCAATATTCGCCCATATGCATCAGCACGAACAAATGGCCCGACGGGCGGTGAAGCGCCATCGGCTGGCGACCGCCCGGATACCAGTTCAGCTCCAGCGGCGTGGTTTCGCCCGGACGGATGCCCGCAGCGGCCTGAATGGAGAATGGCGCGGAAATGGTCGGCGTCGGGCCTAACTTGGCCTGATAAATCTGGCCGGTATAGGTCAGGAAGGTCGTTTCCTTCTTGCGCTTGTCATAGGTGAAATTGTCGAAGATCGGATCATCGGTGGCCGAGAAAAAGGGCGCGCTATGGGTGATGTCCGCCTTGCTCCCCTTGATCGCCACGGTGGCGAGTGAACCGTCCGAACACAGCGCGGAAAAACCGACACCCGGATTGGGCATCATGCTGGCACAGCCGGGCAGTTCCACCGCAGTCACGAACTTGCGCTTGACCAGATCGACGACATTCACCCCGGATACAGGGCTGAAATCATAGACAAAGGCGGTTTTGCCATCGTCGCTGACGATGAAATTATTCTTGCGCGACCCGATCAATATGCGGCCGGGCAGGGGGACTTCGGTGATCAGGTTCAGCGTCTGGCTGTCATAGACCGACACCATGTCCTGCCGCGTGCCGCGATCCCCCTTCGACCAGATGGTTTCGGCGACATAATAATATTTGCCCGCCGGATCGATCGCGAAGTCGGCCAGGCGGCGGGTTTCGACCATGCCCTTCATCTTGCCGGTTTCGCCGTCGAAAATGCTGGTGCCCGGCATGTCCCACCCGCCATCGACAAAGAACCAGGTCGGTTTGGGCGGGGTGATGGTCAGGACGTCGGATGTCTCCATTTCCAGCACGGTGCCGGTATCGGCGGGCGCGGCCTGAGCCGGGCTAACAAGCAGCGCCCAGCCCCATGCGGCGGCAGCGAACAATCCCCTGGCGGCGGTTCTCGGCATCTGGCGTGATCCCCCTTGATCGTGCGGACGCCCAGGCGGACTCATCGGGTCCCCACAACGGCGTCTGGGCAAAGATTGGACAGCTGTCCGGTATTGGTCAAGCGCTTTGGCGGGCGGAGCAGAAATATATTTTGCAATGCAGCAATGCGCCGCAGAGCCGGATTGTTTGCTGGCCTTATGCGGTCTGCGCCATCAACCCAGCAAGGTCGCGCGATGTCACCGTTTTGGCGAGGTGAACCAGCGATGTAGCGGCAAGCGCGGTGAAAGCCGGCATCTTGTGCGCCCAGGGCTTGCCATGGCCCAGAAACGGGGTCGATCCTTCCATCGACGCGCTGATGAACAGGGCGACGCTATGCACTTCGTCGGCGGACAGCGCCGGGTTGAGTTCTGCGACATATTCGCCGATGGCACCATGTACCCGCTCATAAAAGGCGCGGACCCGATCGGCGACGAAATCGCTATGATTGGCCAGCGCCCATAATTCGGTGAATAAATGGGTGGTACGCTTGGTCTGTATGTCGTCCAGGCACAGGATGATGACGCGCCTCAGCCTTTCTTCGGCAGTCAGGCCGGGCCTGCGCACCGTCTTGTCCATCATCGCGCCATAGGAATCGACCAGTTCGTCCAGCATCACCTGGATCAGCATTTCCTTGCGCGGGAAATGATAGCTGACATTGCCGACCTTCATGTCGCACCGCGCGGCGATGCGGCGCAGGGTGAAGGCATCGGACCCTTCGTCGATCAATACCGCCAGCGCTGCCTTGAGGATCTGATCGACCGTTTCTGTCCCGCGCGCGTAGATGCCGGGACGGGAGGGTGAGAATATCATGTCACTATCCGCCTTGCGCCGATCCTACCATCCATTCGGACGCGCCGCCACCCTTCCTGTCCTGATCGCCGCGACGAATATCGCACCGGCGACGGGGATGCGGCTCGACAGCCGCATAATGATAACGTTATCATAAAGTCCATTGGCATCGGCCGGGGAATGGATATCCGCATGAATAGATTGTCTCTTTTGGCCCCGTTGCTTTTGATCGCGACGCCGGTTCAGGCGCTGGCGACCGATGCGCCGCCCTCGCGAACCGGTGTGGCCGAAGCCGCATCGCCTCGCATGGTCCGGTCGCTGGACGATGGCTGGCGTTTCCGTTTTGGCGGCGATGACAGCGGCGTGACCGCTCCGGGCTATGATGACGGGAGTTGGGAGGCGATCTCCATACCCCATAGCTGGAATCATTTTGGCGAATATGGCCTGAAGCGGTCGGCCGGGGCCAACAGCGCGCAGGGTGTGGGATGGTACAGGCGCACGGTCGATGCCCCGGTGGCAACCGGCGGGCAGCGGCACTATCTGGATTTCGCCGCTGTCGGGACGATCGCGGACCTGTGGGTGAATGGCCGGCATGTCGGCCAGCACAAGGGCGCATTCTCGCGCTTCCGCTTTGACGTGACCCGCTTCTGGCGCGCGGGCGCACCGAACCTGATCGTGGTGAAGGCCGACAATAGCAAACCTGCCAAGGGCAGTTCGACCGAATATATCATCCCGCTGGCCGGGGACTTTTTCGTGCATGGCGGCATCTATCGCGGTGTGTCGCTGATTACAGCGCCCGATGCGGGTATCGACCTGCTCGATCATGCCGGGCCGGGCATCTATGCGCGGGCCAGCAGCATCACGGCGGAGACGGCGCATGTTACAGTGCTGGCCAGACTGCGCAATCAGGGCAAGGCGCGGGTGGCTATGGCGAGCGCCATCATTCGGGACGCGGCAGGCGTGGAGGTCGCACGCACGACGATGCCCGTGAAGCTGCCCGCAGGAAGCATGACGACGACGCTCGACCTGGATGTGGCCCGGCCACATCTGTGGAACGGCACGGCGGACCCCTATCTCTATACGGTGACGGTAGAGCTGCGCGACAAGGTCGGGCTGTTCGACCGGGTCGACCAGCCACTGGGCATTCGCAGCTTTCGCTTCGACGCCAATGCCGGCTTTTTCCTGAATGGTCGGCGGATCAAGCTGCATGGCGTGTCGCGCCATCAGGACCGGGCGGGCAAGGGCTGGGCCTTGTCGGCGCAGGACCATGCCAATGATATGGCGCTCATCAGGGAAATGGGCGCCAACACGGTGCGGCAGGCCCATTATCAACATGCCGACGAATGGACCGGGGAAGCGGATCGCGCGGGCATGGTCGTGTGGGCCGAACTCCCCTATGTGACCGCGCCGTCGCTCGATGGTGGCACGGGCGCGCCTGCTTTATGGGCCAATGCCGAAGAGCAGTTGCGCGAACAGATCCGCCAGAATTACAATCATCCCTCGATCCTGCTGTGGTCGGTAGGTAATGAAGTGGATTCCGCCAAGGGCTTTGGCGTGGGCAGGGAACCCGCCAAACCGCTGGCACTGCTGCAACATTTGCAGGCGGTGGCGAAGGAGGAGGATCCGTTCCGTCCGACCGCCTTTGCCGATTGCTGCGAGGGGTTGAGGATGATCCAGACCGCCGGGGAGAAACTGGCGGGGACGGCGGACCTGATCGGCTATAATCGCTATTTTGGCTGGTATTATCCAAAGCCTCTGGAGGCGCGGCAGCAACTGGGCGCGCAGATGGACAAATTCCATGCCGAACATCCGGCGCTGCCGATATCGGTCAGCGAATATGGTGCCGGTGGCGCAATCAGCCAGCACAGCGACAATATCAGGACCGGGTTCATCAACGCGATCGGTCGGCCGCAGACCGAGGAATATCTGGGCTGGGTGCATGAGGCGAACTGGCCCGCGATCCGGGAACGCGACTATATCTTCGCCAGCTGGGTATGGAACATGTTCGATTTCCCGTCGAGCCTGCGCGAGGAAGGCGATTCCGTCGATCTGAATACCAAGGGGCTGGTGACGTTCGATCGCAAGGTGAAGAAGGACGCATTTTATTATTACAAGGCGCAATGGTCGGGTGAGCCGGTCCTGCACCTGACCGGCAAGCGCTATATCGACCGCACCTACCCGATCATGGACGTCAAGGCCTATAGCAATGCCGAGCGGGCGACATTGACGATCAACGGGCGGGTGGTCGGCGACGTCGCCTCTGGCGGCAGCATCTGCAACTGGACCAACGTGCCGCTGGCGCCGGGCGCGAACGATGCGGTAGTGACGGCGGTGGCGCATGGCCAGACGGTGCGCGATTCCATGGTCTGGCATGGTCCTGATCCGGCGCTGGGCATCCATATCGATGCGGGTGACATTGCGGGCCGGGTGCTGGGCGATCGCCGGTTTGGATCGGATCATTTCGTCACCGGCGGCCAGCCTGCCGTACTCAATCTGGGCAGTTTCGGGGGCCGTAGTTCGGGACCGAAAAGGATGGTGGAAGCCACCGAACCGGACCTTTACGCCTATTGGCGCGAAGGCGATGCCTTTTCCTATGCCATTCCTGTACCCAATGGAAAATGGCGCGTGACCATCCACAGCTTCGAGCCACGCACGGAGGGTACGGAGGGGCAGAGCATGGCGATCACCGCGCAGGGCAAGACGGCGGTGCCCGCGTTCAACATCGCCAGGGCCGCAGCAGGTCCGCTCAAGGGCTTTGCTATGACCTTCCCTGTCAGGGTCAGGGACGGGCTGTTGCGGCTCGATTTTGCGGGGCAGGGTGGCAAGGCGGTGGTCGCGGCGATCGAGATATCGAAATAGCAGCGTAGGCGTCGGGCATCGCCTGATTCGTCGCACTGGCGGCAAAGTCAGCCTGCATTGCGCCCATCGCCGGACCTGGCGTCTCGTTTGGACGGCATGGCAAAGATCGGCACGACGATAAAGTCGGAAAACGCCTGCAAATCCGCCAAAAAATCGCGGGGTCGAGCGGCAGGTCCGCGCCCGGACCGATGACCCGGTCTTGGCAGATGTGCCTTGTCCGCCTGTTATGGTCGCCCATGCCATGCGCCCCAATGAACCGTGGGTGCGGGCCAACGCCATGATTGCGCAAGAGAGGCATCTGACCTGTGAGCGAGACCATCTTCGACTGTTCGGACATCGACCAATATCTCGGCAAGCCGATGCAGCCCGCCCGGATGCGCGAACCGATCCACAATAACGACATTCGCCGCTGGGTGCAGGCGATGCACTATCCCAACCTGCTCCACTATGACGCCGACTATGCCGAGGAAAGCCGCTGGGGCAAACTGGTCGCGCCGCAGAGCTTTGCCGTGACGATGGACGATGGCCATGGTGCCGGACCAGCCTGTGTCGGCAGCATCCCCAATTCGCATTTGCTGTTCGGCGGTGACGAATGGTGGTTCTATGGCCCGCGCATCCAGGGCGGCGACATGGTTCATAATGAGCGGGTGCCGTTCGACTATGTCGTCAAGGACACCAAATTCGCCGGTCCCACCTGCTTCCAGCGCGGCGACAATAATTACTACAATCAAAATGGCGATCTGCTGGCGAAGCAGCGATCGACCGCGATCCGCTATTCGGCGGAAGCGGGCCGGGAAAAGACATCCGCCGAGGTTGTCGAAAATACCGAAGATCCGGTCTGGACCGATCAGGAGCTGGCCGAGATTCAGGAGCGCAAGTTCCGCTGGGTCCAGATGCTGCACAATCTGGGTCATGGCAAACGCTATCTGGATGATGTGGCGGTGGGCGATGCCCTGCCCGAACGGGTGTTCGGCCCGCACAGCATTGCCAGCTTCACCACAGAATGGCGCGCCTATCTGTTCACCATTTGGGGCGGCACACATCGGCGGACGGACCTTGACCTGGCCGCGCTTGGCTTTGTCGATGAAATGGCGGGCCATGAAAATGATCCGGTGATGGAGCGGATCAATCCTGAGCTGACGGATGGCGCCTATTTCGGCCCGTCGCGCGGGCATCTCTTCCCGCGCTGGGCGCGCTTCATCGGGATGCCGCGCGCCTATGGCTATGGCGCGTCGATGGGGGCGTGGGTGGTCGATTATCTGTCGGGCTGGGCCGGCGAATGGGGCATGGTGACCCATTCGGTCGCCTCCTATCGCGGTCCCGCCTTCACCGGCGACATCACGATCATGACCGGCACCATCGTCGACAAATTCGTCGATGATGAAGGCCGCGACGTGGTGCAGGTGGACGTGCGAATGGCCAATCAGGTCGGCACCGTGCTGGCGACGGCCAAGGCGGAAGTAATGCTCCCCAAAAAATGACGGGATGGACGGGCTTGCGATGGTGTCGCAAGCCCGTCCAGTGATCGCTTCTGCCCTAAGGCTTGCAAACGGCTCGACGGTTCGCGGCCCAGTCGATCGCTGTTTCCAGCAAAGCGACATGCTCCGGCTGGCTGTAGGTTTCGGGCATGTGGCCGATGGCGGAATAGAATATCCGTCCCTTGCCGATGCAATTGGTCCATGCCAGCGGATGGTCACCCATGCGCAGGTCCTGATCCATCATCCCTACCGGCTGATAGCTGCTTTCATCCAGCGTCAGCAGGACATCGGCACCGGCTGCGCGCGGGTTGGTGCTGAACGAATACCATTCGTCGGTCATCCGCCATTCGGCGGGCAGGGCGCTGGCCAGAGGATGCGCCTTGTTGACGGCGATGCGGGCTTCCTGAAACTGCGGCGTCTGCGGATGTCCCTTGAACCGCGCGCCGATCAGCATGTCGGCATACCAGTCCCAGAAATAGACAGGGTCGCCCGCCGTGCCGTGCATCCCCACCAGGCCGCCGCCGCGCGCCAGATAGTCCTGAAACGCGCGGCGCTGCGAAAGCGTCAGCACGTCACCGCTGACATTGTTCCAGATCACCGCATCGAACTTAGCGAGCGTGGCGCGATTGAACGCGCCAGCCTTGTCGGTGACAAGCATCGACCAGCCCTTGCGATTGGCCATCGCCTGCAAAGCCTCCCGCGCGGCATTGACCGAGGCGCCATAGCGGAAGCCGTTGATCTTCTCGAACAGCAACAGACGGGGACGGCCAGCGGGCAGCGTGGATATGGGCACGTCATTGTCGTAGCGGGCGCAGCGCGCAACCTTGTCGGCGGCGGTTACGGGCAACGCCTTGAGTTCGGCATCGATCGTGGCGATCATGTCCGGCTTGATCTGGAGAATGTCGACTGCTTCACGCAGCGATAGAATGGCGGCGAAGGTTGGTGGCGTCGTGCTGGCGAAAAATGGCGGCAGCTTGTCGAGGCGGCCGGGAGCCGCCTTGTCCAGCACCGCCCGCGCCGCCGGGCTGAGCAATATGTCGATCAGCGGCGACCCGACCGAAAACGGCGCGTCGCGCAAGGGGCAGTCAGTAACGGCTTTGGCAATGACGGCTTTGGTAGTGTCCGCTCTGGCGATGCCGGACGCAGCCAGCGTTGCAGCCAGAACTGCGATGCAACCCAGAAATGCCTGTTTGACGCGCATGGCCTTTGATCCTTTGGCGTGAGTGTCGCGCCTGTCATACCAATGTGCATCGTTGGGGACCAATGGTCTGTTGTTCCCCGGCAAATGCTTGCCTCACCCTGAGATCCTACTGGTCGGCCGCAATAACGCGGTAGAGCAGCAGCCGGTTGCGCACGAGCGCAAGATCGGTCGCAATCGCCGTGCGTCGCGCCGCGTAGAGCGACCGCTGATTGACCAGCATATTCAGGAACGTGTCGATCCCCGATCGGTAGCGCTGTTCCGAAAGGTCGTAGGCACGCGCGCTGGCGTTGACCAGGCGACGTTGCGCCGCCTGTTGCGCATCGATCGTGCCATCCCGCGCCAGCGCGTCGGCGACCTCGCGAAATGCCGTCTGGATCGCCTTCTCATATTGCGCCACCGCCAGATCGCGCTGCGCCTTGCTATAGTCCAGATTGCCGCGCGCCGGGCCACCGAAGATCGGCAGGCTGGCGGACGGGCTCACCGACCAGCCGAAGGCGTCGCCGGTGAACAGCGAGGACAGGGCAGAACTTGCGACGCCAATGGCCGATGTCAGGCTGATCCTGGGAAACATCGCCGCGCGCGCCGCGCCAATATCGGCATTGGCGGCCTTGAGCTGATGCTCCGCCTGCAACACGTCGGGACGCTGGAGCAGCATGTCCGACGACAGGCCGGCGGGTACTCTGGCGACGCCCGTGATCAGAGCGTCGAGCGAGGCGGGGAGCAGCGCTTCCTCGACCGGGGCGCCGACCAGCAGGTCCAGCGCATTGCGATCCTGCGCCACCTGCGTCACATTGGCGGCGACGTCGGAGGCGGCCTGCTCCACTATGGTTTGCGCCTGATAGACGTCCAGCTTGCCGCTCAGCCCCGCCTCATTGAGCGACTGGGTCAGGGTGAGGCTGCGCTGTGCACTGTCCAGCGTCTGACGCGACACCGCCAGCAACTCCTGGTCTGCCGCCAGCGTCGCATAGGCGGTCGCTGTCTCGGCGATCAGGGCGATGCGCGTCGCCCGCGCACCCTCCTGCGTCGCCAGATAGGATTCCAGCGCTGACTGGCTGAGATTGCGCACCCGCCCAAACAGGTCGATCTCGAACGCGCTGAAGCCGATATCGGCACTATAGCTGTCATTCTGCCGGGTGACGTTCGCGCCAGTATCGCCGGTCAGGGTCGGCAACTGCGCCGCCCGCTGCACCCGATATTGGGCGCGCGCCGACATTATATTGGCCAGCGCCGCGCGCAGGTCGCGATTATTCGCCAGCGCCCGCTCGATCACCGTGCGCAGCGACGGATCGCTCACCAGCTGCCCCCACGCCAGACCCGCCTGCGTGCCAAGCTGCGTCGGCGCATAAGCCTCACCCGTCGGCAGCACCGCCGGGACGGGCGGCGCAGGGCGGACATAGGCGGGGGCCATGTTGCACCCGGCCAGCATCAGCGCAGCAGCCCGAGGAAGGACGGTGCGGCTCATGCGGGCACGCCTGCGCCGGGCGGCGTCGGTTCCGGCCCAGGGTCTGGCCGCACGGGCCGATCATTGCCGAACAGCCGGGCGATCGTGACGAAGAAGAGCGGCACGTAGAAAATCGCCAGCACCGTCGCCGTCACCATGCCGCCCACCACTGCGGTGCCGATGGCGATCCGACTCTGCGCGCCCGCGCCGGTGGCGATGGCGAGCGGGATGACGCCCGCGATAAAGGCCAGGCTGGTCATCAGGATCGGCCGGAACCGCAATCGCGCCGCCTCCAGCGCAGACGAAAGCGCATCCTTGCCGTGCCGGTGCGCCAGTTCGGCAAATTCGACAATCAGGATCGCATTTTTTGCCGCCAGACCCATGGTGGTGAGCAACCCGACCTGGAAATAGATATTATTCTCCAGCCCCCGCGCCCACACGGCAACGACGGCACCGACCAGACCCAGCGGGATCACCAGCAGCACCGCGAACGGGATCGACCAGCTCTCATAGAGCGCTGCCAGGCACAGGAACACGATCAGCACCGACAGCGCATAGAGCAACGGAGCCTGCCCGCCCGACAATTGCTCCTGATAGGACAGGCCGCTCCAGGCATAGCTGGTGCCGGTCGGCAGCTGCTTTTGCAACGCGACGATCCGGTCCATCGCCTCGCCCGAACTCGCGCCGGGGCCGGCCTGACCCTGAATTTCATAGGCGGACTGGCCGTTGAAGCGCGCCACCGTGGTCGGGCCCATCGTCCAGTGGCTGGTCGCAAAGGCGGAGAAGGGGACCATCTCCCCCGTGCTGCCGGATCGCACCATCCATTTGTCGAGATCGGTCGGCAGCGCGCGATAGGGCGCATCGGCCTGCATATAGACACGCTTCACCCGCCCGCGATCGACAAAGTCATTGACGTAGCGACTACCCCAGGCGGACGTCAGCACATTGTCGACATCGCTCTGGGTCAGGCCCAGCACCGCGAGCTTTTCGGAATCGACATCGACCTTGAGCTGGGGCGTATCCTCCAGCGTCGCCGCGCGCACCCCGGCCAGCAGCGGGTCTTTCTGCGCGACGGCGAGCAACTGGTTGCGCAGTTCCAGAAAGCGCGCGCGCGACAGCCCGCCGGTGTTGAGCAGCTCAAAGGTAAAGCCGTTGGACTGGCCAAGCCCGCGAATGGCGGGTGGCGTCATCGCCAGCACCCGCGCGTCCCGAATGGCGGCCAGTTGCTTGTTGGCGCGCCCGACAATCGCGTTGGCACTGTTCACCGCCCCCGGCCGATCGCCCCAGGGTGCCAGGTTGATGAAGCCCTGCGCGGTATTTTCGCCTTGCCCGGCAAAACTGAAACCGGTCATCACGAAAGCGAAGGAGATATTGTCCTTCTCGTCACTCAGGAAATAATTTTGCATCTGTTCGACCGCATGGGCGGTGCGGCTGGACTTGGCACCGGCGGGCAGGGTCATCTGCACCATCACCTGCCCCTGATCCTCGACCGGCAGAAAGCTGGTAGGCAGCCGCACGAACAATAGGATCAGAATGGCGAGGATGACGCCATAGCCACCCCAGAATAGGGTGCGCTTGCCCAGCATCTGCGTGGTGCGGCGGACATAGCCATTGGTCAGCCGCTCAAACCAGCGGTTGAACTTGCCCGACCAGCCCTGAGTCCGGCGCTCCTCCGCGATGGGTTTCAGGATCGTGGCGCACAGAGCGGGGGAGAGGATCAGCGCGACCAGCACCGACAGCAGCATCGATGACACGATGGTGATCGAAAATTGCCGGTAGATCACCCCGGTCGATCCGCCGAAAAAGGCCATGGGCAGCAGCACGGCGGACAGGACCAGCGCGATGCCCACCAGCGCGCTGCCAATCTCCTCCATCGACTTGATGGTCGCCTCGCGCGCCGAAAGCCCTTCCTCCTCCATGATGCGCTCGACATTCTCGACCACCACGATGGCGTCATCGACCAGCAGGCCGATCGACAGCACCATGCCGAACAAGGTCAGCGTGTTGATGGAATAGCCAAACAGCGCCAGCACGCCGAACGTACCGAGCAGCACCACCGGCACCGCGATCGCGGGGATCAGCGTCGCGCGCCAGCTTTGCAGGAACAGGAACATCACGACAATGACCAGCAACACCGCCTCGATCAGCGTCTTGATCACCTCGTTCACCGACAACTGGATGAAGGGCGTTGTATCGCGCGGGAATACGATTCTGTAGCCGTCGGGCAGGTTGGTCGAAAGCTCCGCCACCCGCGTCTTGACCAGTTCGGCGGTCTTGAGCGCGTCCGCACCCGGTGCCAGCTGCAACGCCATGCCGGACGCGGGATGGCCGTTCAGCCGGGCGGCGGTGGTATAGCTTTCATTGCCCAGCTCCACCCGTGCCACGTCGGACAGATGGACGATCGACCCGTCGGTCTGCGTCTTGACGATGATATTGCGGAATTGCTCCGGCGTCTGGAGCCGCGCCCGCGCTGTGACCGTGGCGTTGAGTTGTTGTCCCGCAGGCGCGGGATCGGCCCCGATCTGCCCGGCGGACACTTCGACATTCTGCGCCGCGATCGCGCTTTGCACGTCCGACGGCATCAGCTTGACGGCGGCCAGCTTATAGGGGTCGAGCCAGATCCGCATCGCATATTGCGACCCGAAAATCTGGGAGGAGCCGATACCGCTGATCCGCGCGATCGAATCCTGGAAATTATTGACCAGATAGTCGGAAATATCCGACTGCGACGCGCGGTTGGTCTCGTCAAAAATGCCCACCAGCATCAGGAAGTCGGTCTGCGACTTGGTGACGGTCAACCCCTGCTGCTGCACCGCGTTGGGCAGACGGCTCAATGCCTGCTGCACCTTGTTCTGCACCTGCACCTGCGCGGTGTCGGGATCGTTTCCCTTCTCGAACGTCACGGTGATCGAAGATCGTCCCGTCGCCGAGGATGATGACGAGAAATACATCAGCCCGTCAACGCCGGTCAGCTGCTGCTCGATGACCTGCGTGACGCTGGTTTCGACGGTTTCCGCCGATGCCCCCGGATAGGTCGCGTTGATGCCGACCGATGGCGGGGCGATGTCGGGATATTGGGCGATCGGCAGCGACAGCATGGACCCCGCGCCCGCGATCATCACACCGATGGCGATGACCCAGGCGAAAATCGGCCGTTCGATGAAAAAGCGACTGAGCAAGACCCTGTTCCTACTTCTTCGTCGCAATGGTGACGGGCTTCACCTTGTCGTCCGGCTTCACCTTGTCTGTGCCCTCGACGATCAGGCGGTCGCCCGCTTTCAGCCCGGCGGTGATCAGCCATGCGTCGCCAATCGCCTGATCTGCGGTAACGGTGCGCCGTTCGACCTTATTGTCCCTGGTCACGACCAGGGCGGTGGCATTGCCCTTGGGATCGCGACTGATGCCCTGCTGCGGAGCCAGAATCGCACCCGGCACCACCGATTGGGGCGCGACCACGCGCACGAACATGCCGGGCAGCAGCAGCCCGTCTGGATTGGGGAAGCGCGCGCGCAGCGTTACCGTGCCGCTGTTGACGTCCACGATCGGCTCGGCAAATTCGATTTGGCCTTCCTGCGGATAGTCGCTGCCATCGTCCAGTTTCAGACGGATCGTCGCGCTGGCCGGCAGCGTCCTGCCCGCCGCCAGTGATCGGCGCAGTTGCAACAGCTGCGCGCTCGACTGGGTGATGTCGACATAGATGGGGTCGAGTTGCTGGATGGTCGTCAGCGGATCGGCCTGGCTGGCGGTAACCAGCGCCCCTTGCGTGAACAGGGTGCGGCCAATCCGGCCGCTGATCGGCGCGCGGACCAACGTGAATTGCAGATTGACGTTGCTGGTGGCCAGGCTGGCGCGCGCCTGCTGGACAGCGGCGGCGGCCTGCCGCGCGGTCGCGGTCACATCGTCGCGATCCTGCGCGCTCACCGCTTCATTGTCCGACAGGGTAGCGTAGCGCCGCGCCTTCGCCTGCGCCGCCGCAGCGGTCGCCTGCGCGCTCGCCAGCGCGGCCATCGCTTCGTCGCGGGACGCACGGTACAGTCGCTGGTCGATCTCATAGAGGGGCTGGCCTGCACTCACCAGCGATCCCTCGGTGAACAGCCGCTTCTGGATAACGCCGGCCACCTGCGGCCGGACCTGCGACATCATGGTGGATACGGTGCGGCCCGGCAATTCGCTCGCCACCGTGACATTGTGCGCGCTCAGCGTCACCACGCCTACCTCGACCGGTCCCTTTTGCGGCGGCGGCTTGTCGCCGCAGGCGGCGATGGCCAGGCAAAGCGCCATCAAGGGCAGGGATCGTACAGACAAAGGCGCAAACATGGTCGGGCAAATTTCCTTGTTGACCAGGCGGAGCCTTGCGATGCGCTTTCGCGCCTGGTTCGACCCGCCGGGGCGCACGGGGGGAGGGGGCGTACGCTGACGGTCGGATCGATGGCGGCGATTGTCCGTCCCGGTGGACGGACAGGCATCGCAAGGACTCCGCATGGTGTCGGCGAGGGGGGCAGCCGACCTCAGCCTCTTCGCTATTTTGGCCGTGACAGCATAGCGAAATTTGGCTTCGATCTGTGGCACTGTGCGGCTTATCGTATCGCTTTGTATCAGCCTGTATCATCGATGGCCGCCGGGCAGACTTTCGCCGCGCGACACGCTAGGGAAGGGGGATGCCCGATACCGCCTCCGCCCGTCCCGCCACCGTGCTGGTCGTCGATGACGATGCGGACATCAGGGAATTGATCGTTGGTCAGCTGGCCCAGGAAAATTACCGGCTGCTGGCGGCGGCGAACCTTGGTCAATTGCGGCAAATGCTGCGCGATCATCCGGTCGACCTCATCGTGCTTGATCTCAACCTGCCCGATGGCGACGGCCTGTCGCTATGTCGCGAATTGCGCGGGGAAGGATCGGACGTGCAGATCATCATGGTGACCGCGCGGGGCAGCGCGATCGACCGGGTGCTGGGGCTGGAACTGGGTGCGGATGATTATCTGACCAAGCCGTTCGAGCCGCGCGAATTGCTGGTGCGAATCCGCAACCTGCTGCGCCGGGGGCGCGGCGACACCGGAACGCAGGGCAGGACGGGTGCGATGCGCTATGCGCATTTCGGTCCGTGGCGGCTCGACCTGGTGCAGCGACGGCTGATCGCGCCCGACGACCGGCTGGTCATGCTGTCGTCGGCCGAATATCGGCTATTGTGCCACTTTATCGAGCAACCCAATATCGTTCTGGGACGGGAAGCATTGTTGCCCGAACGGCGCGCCACCGCCGCGTTCGACCGCTCGATCGACCTCCAGATCAGCCGCTTGCGCCAGAAACTGGCCGACGTCGCGGGCGGCAGCGAACTGATCCTGACGGTGCGCGGCGAAGGCTATGTGCTGGCCAGCGCGGTGGATTATTCGTGATGAGGCGACTGGGCGGCCGGGTTCGCAGCTTTTTCCGGTCCATGGCCGGGCAGATTTTCGTCATCCTGACGCTGGGCATGTCTATCGCCGCGATCATCGCTTTGCTGGTGGCGGAACAGACCCGCCGCCATGATTTCGAGCGGGTGCGGCGGCAGCGCGTCGTGGCCAGCGCGGTGGACATTGCCGACCGCCTGCGGCGTGATCCCGCGCGGATAGAATCGATGATGGCCGATCACAGCATCATGGGTGCCGCCCCAGTGCCGCAGGGCATCTCGCTCACCGAACCGGATACGGCCCTGCAACAGTCGCTCGCCGAACGCTTTGGTCCCCACTCGCAGCCAGAGGCAGGGCAGGTGCCTACCGGCCTGTGCTTTGCCACCTATACCGGTCGGTGGGAACGGGCGGCCGGGCTGGTCGATGCGCCGCGTCCCGACTGCTGGATCGTCCGCTTCACCGATCAGGCCGGGCAACGGCGCGAAATGGCGCTCAGCTTCCCGCGCCTCGCCAAACCGCCCAGCACCATCTTCAATCCGCTCTATTTGCTGGTCATTGTCGCGGCGTCGGCGGGGCTTGCGATATTTGTCGCCCGGTTCGTGTCCAAGCCATTGCGCAGGCTGGAGCAGGCAGCGGAGGCTTTCTCGGTCTCGCTCGACCCGGAGGAAATTCCCGAACGCGGGCCGGAAGAAGTGCGCGCCGCGCTCTCAACCTTCAACCTGATGCAGCGGCGCGCCCGCGCGGGCTTTGCCGAACGGACCCAGCTGCTCGCCGCGATCAGCCATGACATCCAGACCCCGCTCACCCGGCTGCGGCTGCGGCTGGAACTGGTGGAGAATGTGGAGTTGCGCGCGCGTCTGCTCGCCGATCATGAAGCGATGCAGCGGCTGGTGCGCGAAGGGCTGGATCTGGCCAGCAGTACCGAGGCGCGGGAGGAGTGGTCGGTCATCGACATCGACTCGCTGCTCGCCAGCATGGCCGAAGATGCGGAGGAGCTTGGCGCGCCGGTGCGATTCCTGACCGGCTGCGGCGGGACTGTCCGGGTCAAGCCCAATGCGCTGACCCGCTGTATCGCCAATCTGGTCGATAATGCGGTACGCTATGGCGGCAGCGCCGACATCGGGTGCGCGCGGGCAGGCGGGCGGGTGCTGATTCAAATCCGCGACCATGGACCGGGCATCCCCGCCGACCGGCTCGACCAGATGTTTGAACCCTTCACGCGCGGCGCTACCGGTCAGCCGGGCGGACGCACCGGGACCGGCATAGGCCTCACCATCGCCCGATCCCTCGCCATGAGTTTCGAGGCGTCGGTGCGGCTGCGCAATGCCGATGATGGCGGCCTGATCGCCATCATCGACATGAAGGCATGAAGCCTATTTCGCTTCGGCCTTGAGATAGGCGATCAGATTGGCGCGGTCGGCAGCCTGCGGCACGCCGGCAAAGGCCATGCGGTTACCCGGAACAAGGGCATTGGGCTTGGTCAGGAATGTGTCGAGCGTCTTGGCGTCCCAGCGGATCTTGGCCTTCTGCATCGCGGGCGAGTAAGTGAAGCCTGCCACCGTGCCCGATGTACGGCCGAACAGACCCGCCAGATTCGGTCCCATTTTCTTGGGTCCAGCCTTGACGTCATGGCACAGCGCGCAACGGGCGAACACGATCTTGCCCTTGGCGGCATCGCCCGCCTGGGCCAGCGCTGGCGTGGCGGCCATTGCGACCATGGCGATTGTCAGTCCGGTCAAACTCCGCGCGATTGTCATGCTTCAACTCATCCCTTCATTCTGCCGCCGATTCTTCATCAACGTGCGATGATCTCCCTATGGCAGTCCGAATGTGAACGGTGATTGAAGCATGTTCGCCACCGCAGCAAAGCCGACTGCCAGCGGCATGGATGTATCATGGAGTTTCCGCAGGGCAACCGGACTTTGCAAGTGTGCGGTGATGAGCCAGTGGCAAAGGAGGGCCACACGGTCGCCCGCATACCCCGCCTGCCGAAAATCGACGCAGATAAAGTTTGATAACAAGGATTATGTTAAATCATATATCATCTGCGCCTATGTTCAGCTCATCGTCGGGATAACGAAACTCTGGTCCGTCACCGCGCCGCCGCTCGGCCAGCGCTGGGTGATCGTCTTGACCCGCGTATAGAAACGCACCCCATCCATGCCATATTGGTTCATGTCGCCAAAGCCAGACCGCTTCCAGCCGCCAAAGCTGTGATAGCTGACCGGTACCGGGATCGGCACGTTGATGCCGACCATGCCGACCTCGACATTGGCGCAGAATTTGCGCGCATAGTCGCCATTGCGGGTAAAGATCGCGACGCCATTGCCATATTGATGTCTGGTCGGATAGCTCAGCGCCTCCTCGAACGTCTGCGCCCGCACCATCTGCAACACCGGGCCGAAAATCTCCTCATTATAGCTTTTCATGTCCGGCTTCACATGGTCGAGCAAAGTGGGCGCGAGGAAGAAGCCTTCCTCAAAGCCCTGCAACGCAAAGCCGCGCCCGTCGATGACAAGTTCAGACCCTTCATCAACCGCCATCTGAATATAGTTTTCAATCCGTGCCTTATGGGCCGAACTGACCACCGGACCATAATGGGCGTCGGGGTCGCTCGGCACGCCGACGCGCAGGCCCGCAATCCCGGTTTCCAGCTTGGCCCGCAGCGCCACTGCCGTCGCTTCCCCCACCGGCACCACCACCGGCAACGCCATGCAACGCTCGCCCGCCGATCCATAAGCCGCGCCCAATATGTCCGCGACCGCCTGGTCCAGATCGGCGTCTGGCATGACGATGCCATGATTCTTCGCCCCGCCCATGCACTGCATCCGCTTGCCGTTCGATGCGCCACGGCCATAGACATATTGGGCGATGTCGGACGACCCGACAAAGCTTACCGCGCGGATCGCCGGATTGTCGAGGATCGCGTCCACCACCTGCTTGTCGCCATGGATGACGTTCAGGATGCCTGCGGGCAGCCCCGCCTCCATCGCCAGTTCCGCCAGCCGCACCGGCACCGACGGGTTCCGTTCGGAGGGTTTCAGGATGAACGCATTGCCGCACGCGATCGCTGGCGCGAACATCCACATCGGGATCATCGCGGGGAAGTTGAACGGGGTGATCCCCGCCGCGATGCCGATCGGCTGGCGCATCGAATAGACGTCGATCCCCGGCCCCGCACCTTCGGTATATTCACCCTTCAGCAGGTGCGGGATGCCACAGGCAAATTCCACCACGTCCAGCCCGCGCTGAATGTCGCCCTTGGAATCCGAATGGACCTTGCCATGCTCGGCCGACAGCATTTCGGCCAGTTCATCCATATGCTTTTCGATGAGCGCCTTGAGATTGAACATCACTCGCGCCCGCCGCTGCGGGTTCATGGCGGCCCAGGCTGGCTGCGCCGCCTGCGCATTGGCGACCGCCGCATCCAGTTCGGTGGGATCGGACAGGCGAACCTGCGCCTGCACCTTGCCGGTGGCGGGATCGAACACGTCGCCCAGCCGGGTGGAGGTCGATGTCTGATGTTGGCCGCCGATGAAATTGTCGATGATGCGCATGATGCCCTCGCATGAACTGATCGGCTGCCCATAAAGGAGGATCGGACGCATCGAAATATCGCTGCTATTTTGATCGCCGGGACGGTGGATTGCCACCCCGCTTGCCCGTGCCGCCATACTCCCGCATTTCTGCGCCATGCCCGAAATCGCTTCCCCCCGGCGCACGACGCCCACCGGCTGGTCCGTCCGCCGCGACGATGCCTTGGCGGCGCAGGCCTATAAGGACGGCTGGTGGCAGGCGGAGACCGCCGCCGACGCGCTGGTCCGCGCGGCCCGCGACACACCCGACCGCATCCTGCTGATCGACGGCGACACCAGCCTGACCGCCGCCACCCTCCACGCGCAGGCCACCCGCCTGGCGCAGGCGATGCTTGCCCGCTTCGCACCGGGCAGCGCCATCTCGTTCATGCTGCCCAACTGGCATGAAGCCGCGATCATCTACATGGGCGCGACGCTCGCGGGCATGGTCGCCAACCCGATCCTGCCCTCGCTGCGCGATCATGACCTGCGCTTCATCCTCGCTGACCTCAACAGCGCGATGATCTTCATCCCGGCAAGCTTTCGCGGCAATGATTATGCCGCGATGCTCACCCGCGTCACCCCGGCGCTGGAAAGTCCGCCCGCCGTCATCGTCCTGCGCGGGGATGCTGGCCAGCACATCGCCTTTGCCGACCTGCTGGCAGAAACGGACGACGCGCCGTTCCCGACCGTCGATCCCGATGATGTCCGCATGGTTATGTATACCAGCGGCACTACCGGACGGCCCAAGGGCGTCCTCCACAGCCATAACAGCATCAACGCGCTGATCCGCCAGATCGGCCGACACTGGCTGGTCGAACCGGGCGACCATTTCCTCGTTCCCTCCCCTGTCAGCCATATTGGCGGGTCGATCTACGCCTTTGAAACCCCGCTGCTGCTGGGCACGACCGCGATCCTGATGGAATATTGGAACCCCGATGAGGCCGTCGCCATCATCACCGCCCGGCATTGCACCCATATGGCCGGGGCGACCCCCTTCCTCCAGCATCTGCTGGCCTCGGCCCGCGCCGCAGAGACGCACCTGCCCGATCTCAAACTCTTCATCTGCGGCGGCGCATCGGTCCCGCCCAGCCTGATCCGCGACGCTGCCGCCTATTTCGACAAGGCGATCGTCAGCCGCGTCTATGGCTCTACCGAATTGCCGGTCACCACTGTCGGCGTGATCGACCCCGCCGACCGCGATCATGCCGCCGATACCGATGGCCGCGCTGGCATCGCCACCATCCGCATCGCCCCGGACGGCGAAATCCGCGCACGCGGGCCACAGATGATGGTCGGCTATCTCCATCCGGAGGATGAGGAAGGCAGCTTCGACGCGGACGGCTATTACCGTAGCGGCGACCAGGGCGCATGGATCGACGGCGACCATCTGGTCGTCACGGGCCGGATTAAGGATCTCATCATCCGCAATGGCGAAAATATCGCGCCCAAGGAGATTGAGGATCTACTGATCGGTCATCCCGGCATCCTTGAAATCGCCATCGTCGGCATCCCCGATCCGCGCACCGGCGAACGCGCTGTCGCGGTCATCGTGCCGAGCGGCGACGCAACCCCGGACGTTCCCGCCATCGCCGATTTTCTTGGCCAGCACGGCGTCGCCCGCTTCAAATATCCCGAAAGCGTCGTGCTCCGGGATGCCCTGCCCAAAAATGACGCGGGCAAAGTGCTGAAGGCGGCCATCCGCGCGACGCTGACGGCATCCTAGAGCGCCCGGAACCGGAAATTGCGGAACCGTGCCTCGCCCGGACCCGCCGCATAGAGGCCGGGCCGCAGCATCAGAAATCCGCCGCGCACATTATGGTGATAGCCCGACACTTCCATCCCCCGGTCGAAGCGGCTCCATGTCCGCCCGCCGTCACCACTCAGATGATAGGCGATGATATGGTGGCGATTGGTCACCTTCATCGTCAGCTTGCGGCCATGGGGATTGGCGGGGCGGCCCCGCTCCATGCCATATTGGTGGGTGACGAAGCGCGTTTCGTCAAAGCCCAGCCCGCAATACAGCTTGTCGTCGTAAAAGAGCAGCAGCCCTGCCGTCCCGCCCGGCGCAATCTCGATATCGCACTGAAATTCATAGGACGGGTCGCCCGCGATCAGCAGCAGTGGTGACGAATTGACCGGCGCGGTCCCACGCCCTTTCAGTACCAGCGCGCCCTTGTCCACCCGCGCCCGGCTGGCCTCGTCCGGCGCTGGTCGAAAGAAATTCCACTTCGCGCCCAGATTGAGCGTCGCAAAATCGTCCGACAGCGCCATGCCATGCGGAACCGCCCTACCTCCCCGCGGCTTCGCGATCGGCTGCGACAGATCGCCCCCGGTCATGCGGAACCAGCCATCCGCCGTCCACTCGACCGGATCGAGCAAGGTCTGCCGCCCCAACGTCCACAGCCCATTTTCAAAGCCATGATAGACGGCCCACCAGCTGCCGTCCGGTGCCTCTACCAGACTGGCATGGCCGCGCGACCACCAGCGTTCGGACAGGCTTTGCGTCCGCACCAGCGGATTGCCGGGATGCTGCTCCCATGGCCCATGGATCGAACGGGATCGCGCCGCGATCACCATATGCCCGGTCGGCGGCCCCGCCGTCCCGCCCACGGCGGTCAGCATATAGAACCAGCCGCCATGCCGATGGATTTTCGGGCCTTCCGGTGAAAAGCCCTCGACATCCCAGGTATCGGGATAGCGCCAGGGATCATAGACATGCTCGACCGCGCCAACCGTGGACAGCCCGTCCTCGCTCAGGCGGATACGGTCCCCGCCCGACAGGAACAGCCAGCGGCTGCCATCCTCCCCCACCGCATGGCAAGGGTCGATATGATCATGGAGTTTCAGGTCGATCGGCTCGCTCCACGGCCCGTCGATGCTGTCCGCATGGATGACGAAGATGCTGTTCGGACTGGCCTTGACCGGGATATAGATGAAGTAGCGGCCCTCATGCTTCTCCAGGCTGACCGCCCATACCGACCCGATATTCTTGGTGAGTGCCGCCCCACGCGGCTGCCAGTTGATCAGGTCCCGGCTATGCCAGATGGTGACGCCCGGATAGCTGTCGAACGTCGAAAAGGTCATATAATAATCCGCCCCATCCTTCAGGATGGCGGGATCGGGCCGGTCGCCCGAAATCAGCGGATTAAGGAAACGCCCGTCGCCAAGGTCCGCGATACGCTGATTGTCGAAACCGCGCTTCCAGTCGGTCGCCGCCGGGGACGCCGCGGCCGCTTCCGTACCCAGCAAGGCCAGCGCACTCCCGACCAGCCCACCCGTCATCGCATCGCGTCGGCTGATCGTCATAGGGCGCTCCTTATCAAAAACTCATCCTCCCCTTGCAGGGGCGGTGGATGGCCGAAGGCCAGACGGAGGGTTGTCACCCTGTCGACCGAACGACAGCCCTCCTCCTTCAACAACAGAAAAACCGGGCCGCCCGTGCAGAGGCGGCCCGGCCATGAGCCTTACATCTTGAACCGCGCGCCCACCTGGAACGTGCGCCCGTAATGCAGTTGCTCATAATTGCGATTGGCATCCAGATCGGTGTAACGATCGCGATATTCATCGGTCAGGTTGATGCCCTCCAGCGACAGCTCGATCCAGTCGGTCAGCTTGTAGCGCATCGACGCATCGACGTTGATCGTGCTGTTATAGCCCTCGAACACGTTGCCGGTGCCGCTATTCTGGTCGATATAGCCGCTGCGATAGCTGGCCGACACACGCGCGCTGAACTTCTCATCCTCATAATAGAGTGTTCCGTTGAAGGCGCGCTTGGACAGGCCGAACAGGGTTGCGCTGCGGACCGCTGCAATATTGCCGCCGCCCGGCACCACCGCCGGACCCGACACCGTATAATCGGCGCTCGATTGCACGAAGGTCGCATTCACGATCCCGCCAAAATGCGACAGGAAACCGGGCAGGAAGGTGAAGGGCGCCTGCACCGACAATTCGATGCCCTTCAGGCTTGCCCCGCTGCCGTTGACGATCGTACCGATCGCCCAGCCTTCGGCCCGTTCGGGCTGGCCGGCGGCAGGCGAACTTGGCGGGATGACCGACAGCGGCAGGCCAGTGGACGCGAATGTCCCGTTGATCGTCTGGCCAATCGGGAAGCTCTGCACATCCTTCTTGAACACCGCGACCGATGCGATGGACTGCGGCGCGAAATACCATTCCAGTGCCAGGTCATAAGCGGTCGCGCGGAACGGGTTGAGGTTTGGATTACCGAAATTGACCCGGTAATTGAACCCGTCGACCGATCCACCCGGCGTCAGATTACCCAGCGATGGCCGCGTCATCACATCGGCCGCCGACGCGCGCACCACAAAGTCGGGATGCGGGAAGAAGGCGATGTTCATCGCTGGCAACCAGTCCTCATAGGATCGCGACACGCCAACCAGCGTACCATTATTGAGGCCGGTCGAACTCTGATCGGTCTTGACGTAGCGGATGCCCGCATTGGCCGCATATTCCAGCCCGAAAATATCGCCCTTGGCGTCGAACTGGAGATAACCGCCGGTCGTTTTTTCCACCACGCCGCGCGTATTGCCCGCGTCGATCGCAGCGGTGCGATCATACAGGTTGGTAAAGTCCGTACCCGCCGCCAGATTGGGCACCAGCCATTGCGTCGTTGTTCCCGCTGGGGCATCCGCACCCTTGAGCGTAAACATCTCCGCCAGCGCCGCCGTCACAGGGAAGCCATAGACCGCGCTCGGACCAAAGGCCGACGTCGGCGAACAGGCCAGCGTCCCCAGCACCCGGTCCACGCCGCCATTGCCGCACACCACCGTATCGCGGCTAAAGCCTGCCGTATCGAAGGAGAAACGGCGATAGACCGCACCCGCCTTGACCGTGAACCCTTCCGTCACGTCCCATTCGGTGCGCAACTGCATCGTGCGGAACTTGTTGATGGTCGACGACGGCCGGTCGCGGATTTCGGCCAGCTGGAAATTGGCGGGATCGGTGACGCTGGTGCCGAATGTCAGCACCGGGCGCTTCATATTGCTATAGTCGTACTGATAGCCCTGCGCATCGCGGTCATCGAACACCAATGTGGTTTCGACCGGGATGGACGCATCCGACTTGGAAAAACCGCCGAGCAGGGTGAAGCGGAAACTATCGCCAACATCCTGATCCCAGCTGCCGCCCAACTGGTAGAATTTCGTCTGCGACTTGCGCAGATAATGTTCGGTCCGCACCCAGGCGTCGTTCAGCGTCGCGGAAATCAGGTTGTTGTTGCTGTCGTAAACCGGGTTCACGACATTGATCGAGCGCTCGTTCGACCGCAACAGCACTTCGCCCCATTTCTCCTCGCGCGTCTCGCGGAAGCGGGAGAACAGGCCATCGATCGAAACCTTGGTCGCGTCCGAAGGCGACCACTGGATCGACCCGGTCACGCCCAGACGCTCACGCTCCTGCGCAATTTCGCCATAGCGCGGAATACGCGGGTGGAAGGCCAGCGCTGCCCTGTCGCAACCGGCGCTCGGCACATAGGTGCCGCCGCTATTGGGCGCGGTGAAGCAGTTGACGCCATCGACACTGTCGAACCGCGCCTGCGACCAGCGCACCGTATTATTGCCCATCTGGAGCGTATCGAGCTTGGAATAGGCCGCAGACAGCGCCACGCCCCATTGCCCGTCGGGCGATTTCCACGACAGCAAACCGGCGGCGCGCGGCCCCCATTTTTTGCTGAGGTCATTATAGGAACCCGTCGCCGATCCGACGAAAGTGAAGCCATCCTTCCCGGCAAGCGGATTGCCGGTGTTCAGATCCACCACCGCGCCCAGCGATCCTTCGTCGAGCGAGGCTTCGGCGGTCTTGTGGACCACCAGCGAGCTGAACAGTTCGGACGCGAACACGTTGAAATCGAACGCGCGGTCGCGGTTGGCGCTGGCGCCATCGGTCGAGGTCGCAACGGTTTCCATGCCGTTCACGCGCACACGGGTAAATTGCGCGCCCAGACCGCGCACCGTGATCGCCCGGCCTTCGCCGCCGTCGCGCTGGATCGAGATGCCCGGAATACGCTGCAACGATTCCGCCAGATTCTGATCGGGAAATTTCGCAATATCTTCCGCCACGATCGCATCGACCGATCCGACCGACTGGCGCTTCAGGTTGATCGCCGCGCCCAGCGACTGGCGGAAACCGGTGACGACAATGTCGGCAACATCGCCCTCGTCCGCACTTTGTGCCGGACCTTGCGGCACATCCTGCGCCAGCACCGCCGTCGGCATCGCCAGCATGATCGCCGCGACGCTCGCCCCGGCCAGCCAGCGCTGCACGCCGCCCTGATTATTGCCCTTCCGAATCTGCACGTTCCGCTCCTTCCCTGTTGTCGATACCCGTCCGGCCCTATCGGCGAACGGGGCATGGTCTATCGGCAGGATCAGGGGCGAATCGTCTCGCTTGCGCCCTCTCCTGCCCGTGCCGCCGCCAGCTGTTGCTGGTCCGTTGGCGACACTGGAAACCGGTGTCATAACCGAAGCCATAAATGCGCGCCGTGTTTCCGGCTGTCAATATAGGGGGGACGATTATTGTTGGATGATGGCCGCATTGCCACAGTCGTCGCAATTTTCGCCTAGCTGCTCGCCCATTATATCGCCCATGGGGGTAGGGGCGGGAAGGATTGCCGGACACCGGTGTCACAAGAGACTTGCGACAGATGGCATGCAATGGCACACCCATGGCCAAAGAGAGGAACCATGATCATGCCTGCCCCCCGGTCCCGCCCCCTTTGGTTACTGCTCGGCGTCGCGATGGCCCAGTTGGCGACCGTCCAGCCCGCCGCCGCCCAATCCAAGCCGCGCCAGGCGATTACCGCCCAAACCGCCTTCCCCGGCGCGGTCGGTTGGGCCGCGACCACGCCCGGCGGCCGGGGCGGCCGCATCCTGCGCGTCACCACCCTCGCCCCCGACGGTCCCGGCAGCTTCAAGGCCGCGCTGGAGGCCAAAGGCCCACGCATCATCGTGTTCGAGGTTGGCGGTATCATCGACATGGCCCGCCAGACGCTGAAAATCACCGAACCCTTCGTCACCATCGCGGGGCAGACCGCCCCCTCCCCCGGCATCACCCTCATCAAGTCCGGCATCGACATCGCCACCCATGACGTGGTGATCCGCCATATCCGCATCCGCACCGGGGTCGATGGCCAAGCCAAGATGAGCGGTTGGGAAGCCGACTCCCTTTCCACCGTCGCGGCGCACAATGTCGTGATCGACCATTGCAGCTTCACCTGGGCGATTGACGAGAATATGTCCGCCTCCGGCCCCCGCTTCACCGGCAAGACCCCGGACGACTGGCGAAAGGGCACCAGTCACGCCATCACCTTCTCCTATAATATCGCCGCCGAAGGCCTCGCTGACGCCAGCCATCCCAAGGGCGAACATAGCAAGGGGACGCTGATCCACGACAATGCGAGCGAGATACTGATCTACCGCAACGTCTATGCCCATAACAAGGAACGCAACCCGCTGCTGAAAGGCGGCGCGCAGGTCCAGATGGTCAATAATATCCTCTATGATCCGGGCGAACGCGCGGTCCATTACAACCTCATGGCGCTCGAATGGGGCGATCATCCCTACCAGACCGGCAAACTCTCAGCGGTCGGCAACGTGTTGCGCGGCGGCGTATCGACCGCACCGGGCATGCCTTTCCTGACGCTGGGCGGCGACGGCGATCTGGACTATCATGGCAAGGACAATATCGCGGTCGACCGCTTCGGCGTCGCCCTGCCGATGTTCGGCCGCTACGGCGAAACCCGCGCAAAAATCAACGAACTCGCCACCCCGCCGATCTGGTGGCCCGGCACCCAGCTGCTGCCCGTGCGCGACGTGGAAACCCATGTCCTCGCCCATGCCGGCGCCCGCCCATGGGATCGCGACGCCGACGATCTGCGCGTCCTCTTCTTCGTCGCCGAAGGACGCGGCGAAATCATCGATGATGAGCGGCAGGTCGGCGGCTATCCGAAAATGGCTCAAACCCGCGCGCCCTTCGTCGCGGCCGACTGGAACCTCGACACGATGGAACCGAAATCGGGCCGCTATCCCGGGCAGACTGGCGAGATCGCCGAACATCTGTCGGACCGCGACAAGATGATGCGCCAAAGTCCGGCACCGCGCGCGCAATCAGGAGAAACGAAATGATCTTCGCCCCCCTCCTCCTCGCAGCAACCGCTGTCGCAGCGTCACCCGCGCCGCCCATGGCCGTGATCGACGAACAGAGCGTCCGCCGCGAAGAAGCGACCCCCCACGGCAAGATCGGTCTCAGCACCGCCTACCGCATCAGCGACGCCGCCCCCCAGCCCCGCACCATGGAGTTCCGCAAACGCATCCTCCATGTCGGCTCCGCCATCGGCCTCCACCCCATCGCCCATGACGAAGTCTATTATGTCCTCTCCGGCACCGGCGACGTGACATCGGACGGCAAAACCCAAAGCCTCACCCCCGGCATGGCCGCCTATCTCTACGACGGCGCAGTGGTCGGCATCCGCCAGACCGGCAAGGAACCGCTGGCGCTGATTATCAGCTATCCGGTGAAGCAAACAGTTGGCGAAAAGGCAAAGTAGCGCACGCGATCTTCTGCCCCCCGCCCACACCGTTCATTTCGGCACAGATATGTGGGGAAAAAGATCCTAGCCAAATCCCCCAAACCCCCGTCGTCCCCGCGCAGGCGGGGACCCATCTCTCGCCAAACGCCTTGCTACATTGCGCGCATAAACGTCGCCGCCCACAATCAAGCCGCCCAAACAGTCCCACCCACCACCGTCACCCCGGACTTGATCCGGGGTCCAGACACTCAGCGCTCAAGCGACCCACTACCCTCGCGCCAATGGATGCCGGGTCAAGCCCGGCATGACGGAATGGGTTGTTATGCGACGTTCTGCTTTTAGCGGAAACATCAAAGGCCGACATTTGGATAACCAACAACAGACAGTTTCAGTTAGCAGGGGCCGTGCCAAAACAGGCCGTAGTTCAACTCCGACCAACAATCAGAAAGCCATCCAAGATTTCGTTTGTCAGGAGCAAAGCCATATCCCCAGCCTCCATCGAAAAATGGTCTCGTGCCGATGTGCAACGAGCCATAGTAAACAGTAACGGAATACGGTTCCAATTCGGCGATTGCAGGCGGCCATTGATCTTTCGGAATGTCAGTAGATTGTCCGTGAGCGCTGATTGGATGCGCCGCCATCAAACTCTGGGATTCGGCTGCTATCGCCTTCAAATTGGCCTGATCATGGGTAGGGTGCGGGAAAGCGCTATATATACCGAGCGCTGTTAAAATAATGATCGGCAGCCCGATACGCAGGCATCCGCTCGATCGGGCTTTTCTCGGTAGTGTCATGGAATGGAACTTACACCTGCGCTAAATGTCCGCAAGTCGACTGCCTAGGATTGTTGTCCACTGTCGAAGTTTGGCCGTTTACGAATGGCGCTCACAACCGCCATTCCACCCTTGCCCCATCCCACTGTCCTACACCCCCACCCCCTGCTATACCGCAGCCCGGCTCCTTCCCATCGTCCACACCCCTCCCCCGGCTCCGCACTTCCCGCGCGCGCCGACGCAAAACTTCGCCCCAAATCTCCATAAGCGACATGGGCGAAGTTAGCGAAGTTCCGCGCCCCATCCCCTCCGCGTCCCCGCGCCTCCGCGTGACCCTAAGCCCTTGTTTAATCAGCTCCCCGGCTGAATATAGGGCGCCCGCGCAAACAGCATCCGTTCCCAGCCACGCGGATCATCTTCCACCCGGCTTGTTGTATCAAAGATCATCGTCGCCCGTCGATCCAGCCGATATTGCGGCCAATCCGCCCGTCCGGCCCGCGCAAATTGGACAAAGCGCGTCATCATCGCCGCCGATGCCGCCCGCGCGCCCGCGCCGGTCCCGGTAAAAGACCCCGGCGCATCCAGCGTCCCGAACGCCAGCGCAATGTCCATCGTGTGCGGCGCACCCCGCTTGGGCTGGGTCGGTGACTGGAAATCGACCTGATACACCCAGGTCGGCGCATCGGCCCGCGCCCGCGCCTCCGCCTCGATCACCTGCCCTGGCCAGCTCCGCCCCGCCGTGGTCGCGGCATAGAAAATCCGCTCCGCCGACCAGTTGGGAAAGCGCGTGCGATACCGCGCCACGATCCATTCGGGCGACAGGTCGATCCGCAGCTCCCCCGCCATCCGCGCCGCCAGATTGCCCCAGTCCAGCCCCCGCACCAGCGGCCCTTCCGGGTCGATAAAGGCCCGCGTCTCGTCCAGCGTGTTGCCCAGCATCATCGGGATCGGATTGCCCTGCGGCGCGGCATCGGGCCAGAAGGGATGCCGGTCCAGCGACCGCATATCCAGCACGGGTCCCATATAGACGCCCCCGCCCAGGATCGGATCGGTTGCCTCGAGCCCCTCGATCAACCGCGCGACCGGCATCGTCAGCAACGGTGCCAGCGCATCGGGCTTCACCCCCAGCCGGTCGAGATAGGCCGCCGTCCGTCGCGACGCATTGATCGGTCCGCTGGCCGTCACCTGCTGCCCGCTCATCGTGATCGCGCGGTGGAACAGCCCCTTGGCGGCGGGCATCGCCATCATCGTCGCGATCTTCGCCCCGCCGCCCGACTGGCCAAAGACGGTCACATTGTCCGGATCGCCCCCGAGCACGGCGATATTGTCCCGCACCCAGCGCAGCGCCAGTATCAGGTCCAGTTGCCCGGCATTGCCACTATCGGCAAAGCGCGGATCGAGCCGCGCGAGATAGAGATAACCCAGCGCATTCAGGCGATGGTTGACCGTCACCACGACGACATCGCCCGCCGCCGCCAGATGCCGCCCGTCATTCAGCGGATCGACCACGCTGCCATTGGCGTAAGCCCCGCCGTGGATATAGAGCATCACCGGACGCTTGGCGGAAGGCTCTGTCCCCGGCGTCCAGATATTGAGGAACAGGCAATCCTCGCTCGTCCCCGCCTGCATCGCCCGCTGCGGACAGGATGGCGCAAAGGCGGTCGCATCGACTATCCCGCGCCAGGGTTCAGGCGCCCGCGGTGGCTGGAAGCGGCGCTGCGCCGTGTCCTGCCCATAGCGGACGCCGCGAAACACATGCAGCCCTGCCTCCCGCCTGCCCCTGATCCGCCCCTTGGTCGTTGCAACGACCGGATCAGGGCGCGCAGCGAAAACGGGCGCAGCGCTCAGGCCGATGGCCCCCGCAACAAAGTGGCGGCGGTCCACGCCGGCCATCCTACCGCGCCAGCCACCCGCCATCGACGGCGAGGGTGTGGCCGTGAATGTAGTTGGCGGCGCTGGACGCGAGGAACACGGCGGCTCCGCCAATGTCGGATGCGTCGCCCCAGCGGCCTGCGGGGATGCGTTCCTGAATCTGGCGGTTGCGGGTCTCGTCGGCTTGCAGCGCGGCGGTGTTGTTGGTGGCGATATAGCCGGGTGCGATGGCGTTGACGTTGACGCCCTTGGCCGCCCATTCATTGGCCAGCAGTTTGGTCAGGCCCGCAACGCCGCTCTTGGACGCAGTATAGCTCGGCACGCGGACGCCGCCCTGGAAGGACAGCAAGGACGCGATGTTGATGATCTTGCCATGCCCTTGCGCGATCATGTGGCGACCGGCGGCCTGGCTGAGGAAGAACAGCACCTTGAGATTGGTGTCGATCACCGCGTCCCAGTCCGCCTCGGTAAAGTCGACGCTGTCAGCTCTACGGATGATCCCGGCATTGTTGACCAGGATATGGAAGCCGCCGAGTGTGGCGATGGTTTCGTCGACGACGCGCTGGACCGGTTCGATGGACGACAGGTCAGCCGAAACAATCTCTGCCCGGCGACCCAAGGCGCGGGCCTTCTGCACGGTCTCCAGCGCAGGTGTGCGACCTACAGCGGCGATGTCCGCACCTGCCTGTGCCAGCGACAGCGCGATGGCCTGGCCGATGCCGGTGTTCGCGCCGGTGACGATGGCGACTTTTCCAGTGAGGTCGAAGGGGTTGGTCATGGGGATTCCTGTCCCCCTCCCTTCAGGGAGGGGTTAGGGGAGGGGCTGTCGGGACCGGGCTTTGCGGACATGCCCTCCCCCGACCCCTCCCTGAAGGGAGGGGAGATTCAGGCCAGCTGGCAGATGTCCAGCACGTTCATGTCCGTATAATCCTGATTTTCGCCCGCCATCGCCCAGATGAAGGCATAGGCCTTCGTGCCGCTCCCCATATGGATCGACCAGGGGGGCGAGATCACCGCCTCCTCGTTCGCCATGACGATGTGCCGCATCGCGTCGCCTTCGCCCATATAGTGAAAGACGCGATCCGAAGGTCCATCCAGCTCGAAATAGAAATAAATCTCGCTGCGCCGCTCATGAATATGCGGGGGCATGGTGTTCCACACCGAGCCGGGCTTGAGCACGGTGAGGCCCATGACCAGCTGCGCGCTCTCGCAAATGCCGGGGATGACCAACTGATAGATGGTGCGTTCGTTTGATTCCTCCAGGCTGCCGCGTTCTAGCGTGGTTGCGTCGGCGAGCGAAATCAGGCGTGTCGTGAACGCCTTGTGCGCCGGGCAGGAGGCGAGATAATAGCGCGCGCCTGCGCCAGCGAACTGCACGTCCTTCGCCCCCATGGTGACGTAGAGGCAATCCTTGTTGCCCAGCGTGAAGGATTCGCCATCGACGGTCACCGTGCCGGTAACGCCCGACACATTGACAATCGCCAGCTCGCGCCGTTCTAGAAAGGGATGACCCGCGGCAGACGCAGGTTCGGTCTGGGCGGGCAGCAACACCGGCGCATCGACCACCGCGACCCCGCCGATGACGAAGCGTTCGGCATGAGTGTAGTTGAGCACGCACTCGCCATCGCGGAACAGGCCGCCGATCAAATAACGATCGCGCAGCTCATCATTGCTGACGCACTCCATCATGTCCGGGTGGGTCGCGTAATAGGTCTTGTCGAACATGGTCAGCCCCTCGTCCTTCATCCGATATAGATGTCCCATTGGACACCGGTGTCATGAAGCATCGCCTATCAGGATATGGCGGGCGGTGCAACCGATGCGCGACGGATCAATGTCGAACTGAACATTGACGGTTCGTTGACCTCCGACCCTTCGCCAATCGCCGTGCCGATCAGTTTGAGCGCAGCCGCCCGTCCCATGGCGACGATCGGCCAGCGCACGGTGCTCAGCGGTGGCCAGACGCGCGTCGTGAGCGGCGTGTCATCGAAGCCGATGATCGACAATTCTTCCGGCACTGCAATGCCCCGCATCCGCGCAGCATATAGCACGCCAGCCGCCATTTCGTCATTGCTGGCGAAGATTGCAGTCGGACGCGGCGTCAGGTCGAACAGGCTTTCCGACGCGGACAGACCCGATTCGAACGTATATTGGCCATCGGCGATCAGGCTGCGCGGCAGGCTGATCCCGGCTTCCGCCAGCGCCTGTTCAAAACCCTCCCGCCGCTCCTGTGCCGATCGGAAACCATGTGGTCCTGCGATCAGGCCGATCCGCCGATGTCCCTGCGCGATCAAGTAGCGCACCGCATCGGCCACTGCTTCCTTGTCGTTGGACGCCACCATATGTTCAGGATCATCCAGCACCGCCGACCCCATCCGCACATAACGACAGCCCTGCTCGTCCAGCATCCGCGCCAGTGCGTCATTTTCCGACATCGGCGGCAGCAGTACGACACCGAACAGCCGCTGGCGCGTCACGAAGCCGCGAATATCGTCCATCACCAGGTTCGATCCCCGATCGACGGGGCGAATCACCAGTTCAAATTCAGTGCCGTGCAACGCTTCCAATATGCCGCGCTGCATCGACAGGATCATCTGCGCGTTGGGATTGTCATAGACCAGCCCGATCAGGAAGTTACGCCCCAATGCCAGCGCCCGCGCCTGCGGATTGGGGACATAGCCGGTTTCCCGGATGATCGCCTCCACCTTGTCGCGGGTTTCGCGGTTCAGCAGCGGCGAGCGGTTGATGACCCGGCTGACCGTCTTTTTCGACACGTCCGCCATGCGGGCAATGTCGTTGATCGTCAGCTTGGGCGCCTGACCCTCATCCTGTTTCTGCTTTGCCATGGCACCTTATAGCGCAGTTTACGCGCCCCGCCAGCGCATCTGTCCGCGATCCGGCTTGTCAATGACACCGGTTTCCATTACCGACGGACATAACGAGGATGGAAAGGATTTCGCAGTGAGCGCCAGCAGCCCGGCCGAAGTAACCGCAGAGCGCTTTCTGGCGGCACGACAGTCCGCACAGGGACTTGCCGACTATCCTGGCCCAATGCCTGCGACGCTGGGTGAGGCCTATATCGTTCAGGATGCGGCTCTGGCGCGCATGACAGAGGCGGTCGCTGGCTGGAAAGTCGGCCGCATATTGGGCGATCTGGCAGATCGTTATGGCTGCAACAGGCTGGCTGGCCCGATCTTCGCCTCGACCGTATTCAACGCTGATCTGCGATCTCAGGGATTGGTCTTTGCCGAAGGCTTCGGCGCGGTCGAAGCGGAATTCCTCTTCCGCATCGGCACGATACCGGCCGCTGGAAAGACGCATTTCACCCTGGAGGAAGCGGCCGACCATATCGACGCAGTCCATATCGGCATCGAAATCGCGAGTTCGCCCTTTGCCGGAATCAACGCCCATGGCCCGGCGGTGACTATCTCTGACTTTGGCAATAATAACGGCCTGCTGATCGGCCCCGCCGTGCCCGACTGGCGCAGCGGCACCTATGCCGATCAAACGGTGACGACCCGCATCGACGGTGATCCGGTCGGCAGTGGCACCGCCGCCGCCTTCGCGCTGGGTGCCATTGGGTCAGTGCAGTTCTTGCTCGAAAATCTGATCGCTCGCGGGATCGCGATCGAGGCAGGCTGGTGGATTTCGACCGGTGCGGTATCGGGTGTCCATCCGGTGTCGCCGGGCCAGAAGGTGGAGGCCGATTTCGGTCCGCTGGGTGTGCTTCACTGCACAATTGCCGCACAAGAGCCGCGCTGAAACAAGCGGCCGACCAAGCCAGATAGGAGCCAGGATGATGAACGAAGCAGGGGTGCAGGGTCCGCCGGTCGGGCGCTATCGCTGGGTGGTGGTGGCGCTGTTGTTCGCGGCGACCGCGATCAACTATGTCGACCGACAGATGATCGGTGTGTTGAAGCCTACTTTGTCGGCCGAAATGCAATGGTCGGAAACCGACTATGCCAACATCGTTTTCTGGTTCCAAGCGGCCTATGCGGTCGGCTATCTGGGCTTTGGCCGGGTGGTCGATCTCATCGGTGCGCGCTTTGGCTATGCCATCGCCGTCACCATCTGGACCATCGCCCATATGGCCCATGGCGGCGTGCATGGCGTGACTCAGTTTGCCATGGCGCGCTTTGGTCTGGGCGTGGGTGAATCGGGCAATTTCCCAGCTGGGATCAAGGCGGTGACCGAATGGTTCCCGCAAAAGGAACGCGCTTTTGCAATCGGCCTGTTCAACGCCGGGGCCAATATCGGCGCGATCATCACCCCGCTGCTCGTGCCATGGCTGACCGTCGCCTATGGCTGGCGCGTCGCCTTCTATGCGACCGGCATTTTCGGCATCGTCTGGCTGATCGCCTGGCTGATCTTTTATCGCAGCCCCGACCAGCATCCCAAAGTGTCGGCGGAGGAACTGGCCTATATCCGCCAGGACCCAGCCGACCCGGTCGAACCGATCGGCTGGGGCAGGCTGGTCACCGTCAAGGAAACCTGGGCCTATGCGATCGGCAAATTCTGCATTGATCCCATCTGGTGGTTCTTCCTCTTCTGGCTGCCGGGCTATCTTGGCACGCGCTATGGCCTCGACCTCATCAGCTTCGGCCCGCCGCTGGTGGCGATCTACCTGTTGTCCGATGGCGGCAGCATCTTTGGCGGCTGGATGTCCGGACGCCTGATGAAGGCGGGCAAGAGCGTCAATGCAGCGCGCAAGCTGACCATGCTGCTATGCGCCTGCGCCGTGCTGCCGATCTTCTTTGCCCAGTCGATCGACAATCTTTGGCTCGCCGTGCTGGTTATCGGCATCGCCACCGCCGCGCATCAGGCCTTTTCGGCCAATCTCTATACTTTGCCGTCGGACCTGTTCCCGCGCGGCGCGGTGGGATCGGTCGTCGGAATCGGCGGCACTGTCGGGGCGATCGGCGGCATGGTGATGGCCAAATATGCCGGCTACATCCTCGACGGCATCGGTAGCTACACCCCGCTCTTCGCAGTGGCGGGCAGCGCCTATTTCGTCGCGCTTGGCGCCGTCCATCTGCTGTCGCCTCGGCTGGAACGGGTCAGCACCATTTAGCTGACCCTATTTCCCCGCGACGGCGCGTCCGAAGCTGTAGCGGATATGATCGACATGGCCGTGCAGGCCGAACGTTACCGGATCGGCGCTGTCCATGATCGCGTCGATCCGTTCGCCGACATCCTCGATCGACCAGTCGGGCTGATAGACGCCCTGGCTTTCGGCGATGAAAACCCGCGCGACCCGCCCGGCCATCGACGCCAGCATCTGCCCGGTGATCGAACAGTTTTCATGGGCCAGCCAACCGACGACCGGCGCGACCAGTTCCGGTCCCATCGGCGGGTAAGCCGACACGTCGATTCCTTCGGCCATTCGGGTAACCGCGCCCGGCACGATGATGTTTGAGCGGACGCCCTCGGCCTCCCCCTCCAGCGCCAAAATGTTGTTGAGGCCGATCATGCCCGATTTGGACATGCCATAATTGACGCAATTTTCATTGCCGTAGATCCCGCCGATCGAGGAGGTCAGCACGATCCGGCCATAGCCTGCCTTGCACATGATCGGGAAGGCAGACCGGGTGACGTGGAAGGCACCGCGCAGATGGACGTCGAGGACGGCATCGAAATCTTCCTGGCTCAGTTCCTTCATCGATCCGTAGCGGACATTGCCCGCATTATGGATCAACGTGTCGATGCGGCCATAATGGTCGAGCGCACAGTCGATGATGGCGCGGCCTCCTTCGGGCGTGGCGACCGATTCGGTGCAGGCGACGGCTTCGCCACCCAGCGCCCTGATCTCCGCGACGACGTCGGCAGCGGGGCCATCGTCGCCCCCTTCTCCCCGGATCGCGCCACCCGGATCATTGACGATCACCTTGGCCCCGCGCGCTGCCAGCAGCAACGCATAGGCACGGCCCAGCCCCCTGCCCGCGCCGGTGATGACCGCAACGCGATCGTCAAAACGATAGTCTGCCATGGCGATGCTCCTTGATATTGCCCCGTGGGTGAACCCTCGCTCGCACCGGTTCAAGCCGACAACATAAGGCATCGCTCCAGCGGTTCGCGGTGGGTGCGGAAGGCGGATATGAAAGGCGCAAGGCAGGATAATAGGGAAATGAACGATGCAGGTTGCGATCATCACCGGGGCAGGCAGCGGCATTGGTCTGGCCACCGCCAAGATGCTGGCCGAGGCGGGCATGGCGATCGTCGGCGTGGGCCGCGACGTAGACAAGCTGGCGACGCTGGAGCAGGCAATTGATGACCCGGCGCGGGTGGCGACGCTCTCGGTGGACATCACCGCTGACGACGCCCCGGCGCAGATCGTGGCATTGGCGCTGGAGCGTTTTGGCCGCATCGACTTTTTGGTCAACAATGCAGGCGCGGGCAGTCCCAAGCCGCTGCACGAGACGGACGACGAGACGCTCGACTATTTTCTGGGGCTGATGCTGCGCGCGCCGTTCCGCCTGTGCCGCGAAGTCATCGGCCATATGGGCGAGGGCTGCGGCATCGTGAATGTCAGTTCCACCTATGCGATGATCGGCGGGCGGCGCGGCGGCGCCTATTCGGCGGCCAAGGGTGGGCTGGGCGCGCTGACCCAGCATATCGCCTGTGACTATGGCCCGCGCGGGATCCGCGCCAATTGCGTCGCGCCCGGCGTCACCATGACCGACATGGTGCGGCACCGGTTCGAGGATGAGATGTTCAAGCGGGTGAATGTCGAGACGACGCCCTTTCCCCGGCTGGGTGAGGTCGAGGATATTGCCAGCACCATCGCCTTCCTCTGTTCGCCGGGCGCGGGCTTCATCAACGGGCAGACGATCGTGGTCGATGGCGGCTGGACGACCACCAAATATCTCTCACCCCGCGCGCTGACCACCACATGGGTCGAAGCTGAAGCCTAAGGGTGGCAGGCATCGCGGCAGAGTTGGCGCAGCAGCGCGAGCACTTCGTCGCGACGCTCGGCCGGAATCGATCGGCCGATCCGGCTTTCATGACGCTCGAACGCTTCGCTCACACTGGCGTGGAGCCGTTCGCCGTCAACTGTCAGCGACAGGGTGATCGCCCGCCCCTTGCCCGGCTGCTTGTCCAGCACGCCGAGCAGCGCCAGCTTGTTGATCAGCGGCACGAGGTTGGCCGGCTGGGCGCGCAGCGCGCGGCCGATGTCGCTTTGGGTGCAGCCCTGATTGGCACCCAGGAACAATAGCAGCGTCGCCTCCCCCACATTGATCCCCAATGGCTGGAGCAGGTCGGCCAGCGCCGCTGTCACCGCGACGGTGGTGCGGCGCAGGTGATAGCCGATCAGCGGGTCGAGCGGATCGACCAATTCGGGTGAAGGCGACAGTGAGTTGGACATAGGCCGCGATAACGCGCTTGCGTCCGGCCCTCAACCCTGCATATTATGTTTCATAATATAAATTGTTGAGGAGATTCCTATGTACGGCTCACTGTCCAGCTTGCGCGGATTGGCCCTGAGCGTAGCGGCCTGCGCGCTGCCCGCCATGGCCATTGCCCAGACGCCGCCCATACTGGCTGGTCCCGGCACGATAGAACCGGATGGCACGGTGGTCGTCCCCTCCTTCCGCCTGCCACCGTCTGTCCATCTGAGCGACGCTGCAAAGAAGGCCTTGCCCCGCACCCCATCCGATCCTGAAGAGCCGATGATGCGCGCGGTCGCCGCGGGGCAGGCCGGGGCGCTGCGTGCGCGGATGCCGCAAATCATGGCGCCCCGTCTCGATGCGCTCAAGCAAATATATGGGGTCACGACCCGCGACGAGCTGATTGCAGGCATCCCCGCCGTCCGCGCGACGCCGGTGGGGGGCGTGGCGAAGGCCAATCGCGGCAAGATCTTGCTCAACCTGCCCGGCGGCGGCTTCATCATGGGGGCGGCGACGGGCACCGGGATGCTCGAATCGATTCCGCTGGCCGGACTGGCCGGGTTGGAGATTGTCAGCATCACCTACAGGCAGGCACCAGAGTTCACCTATCCCGCAGCAACGCAGGATGTGCTGGCCGTCTATCGCGATCTGCTCAAGACCCACAAGCCGCAGGATATTGCCATATTCGGTTGTTCGGCAGGCGGCCTGCTGACTGCCGAAACCATGGCAGCATTGATCCGCGACAAGCTGCCCCTGCCCGCCGCGATCGGCATCTTCTGCGCATCGGCCGACGCACGCTGGGGCGGCGACAGTCAGGCGTTTGGACGGCCATTCCAGGCGCTGGCGCAACGGGAGGATAGTCGCGGCTATTTCAAGGATGCCGACCTGGCTGATCCGATCGTTTCACCCATTACATCGCCCGCGACGCTGGCGCAGTTTCCCCCGACGCTGGTGATCACCGGCACCCGCGCCTTCGAGATGAGCGCAGCAGTCAACACGCATAAGGAGCTGGTGAAGGCCGGGGTCGATGCGGACCTGCATGTCTGGGATGGCCTCGGCCACGCCTTCTTCTACGATCCAGCCTTGCCTGAATCGCGCGAAGCCTTCGACGTGATGGCGCGCTTCTTCACACAATATCTGAAGTTGAAGCGTTAAGCCTTAATCGTGCGCCGGCAAAGGTTCCCCCGCGACACTTTACCGGCTGGCAAAGTGTCACGGACGACAAAGTGCGACTCGGCGGAAATAGGAGATTCACAAGCCGGGTAGACTATGCTTGATTCACGATATGTTTCATGCGCCCGTCTCCTCCCGCATTCCCGGTGGCAGCGATTTGTCGCTGCTGCTCGACCAATTGTCGCATTGCTGCTCACGCCCCCGCTACGCCTTCATGCTGCTGACCCTTATCGCGGACGTCGCCAAGCCTGATGGCAGCGCGGGGCCGATGGTTCGGGTGGGCAAGGCGCTGGTCCCATTACGTGACTGGCTGTGCGACGCGCTGATCCCGATGGGGCATCGCGATCCCCGACGGATGGCGCTGGTCGAGCGGGTACGCGAGGAACTGCGCAAGGATGAACGACTGACCGGGGACGCGACAGCGGATCAGTCGCTGGTGCAGGATGAGGTGCGAGCGCGGGTGCGCGCATCAGGCAAGACCAACCTCAGCCGAGCAGCGTCCGAACTGGTGAAGGCCGGTCTGCTCAAGCGCCATTATCAGGGCTATCGCGTCGATCACCTCAATCGCGGTGCGCAGCGGCAGGCGGTCTATACGTTGACTGGGCGCGCACGCGTACTGGTCGGTGCACCGCGTCAGACCGCCGCACCGCCAACCCGCCCACGACAGGGTGATTTGTTCGCGGCCTGATTACGCCGTTCCGCGCCTTGGCGTAACGCTCCCGCCGCATCTTCTCAAAGCCGACCGGCTGGTCGTGGCAGCATCCGCCGGATAGGGGCGGAAATCGGCGAGGATTTCGTCGCGGCGGTCGGGGCGGCATCGTCCCTGTCCTGCGTCACGGCGGCACGCTGAATGATGCCGACATATGGAAGCAGGTCGTGCATGATGGCGCGCTAAAGGATGGAGGCATGGTCATCTTCGCGCCGATCTTCAGTGCGACAGAAATTGACGACATCCGCGCCTATGTCATCCACCACGCCAATGAAGATAAAGCACTGGAAACCGCCCATGTCGATTGATCCGTCCAAAATCCTGGCCATCGACGTGCATGTCCATGCCGAACTATCCTGCCACGATCCCGAAGACCCGGTGATGGCCGAATTTTTCGACGCAGCGTCTGCCTATTTCAGGACGGACCGGAAACGCCCGACCATCCCTGAAACCATCGCCTATTATCGCGCGCAGAATATTGCCTTCTGTCTGTTCACGATCGATTGCGAAAGCGGCATCGGGGCCAAGCGGATCAGCAATTACGAAGTGGCGGATATCGCCGCCGAACATGACGATATCGTCATTCCCTTCGCCTCGATCGACCCGCGCAAGGGTAAGTTTGGTGCGCGGGAAGCGCGCGATCTGGTTGAAAATCATGGGGTCAAGGGCTTCAAATTCCACGGCATCATGCAGGATTGCCACCCGGCCGACCGGGTCGCCTATCCCATCTATGAAGTGATCGCGGAACATGGACTGCCGGCCATCTTCCACACCGGCCATTCGGGCATGGGAACAGGGATGAAGGGCGGTGGCGGCGTGCGCCTGAAATATGGCCAGCCCATATTGGTGGATGATGTCGCGGTCGATTTCCCCGACATGAAAATCATCCTGGCCCATCCCAGCTGGCCCTGGACCGACGAAAGCCTGTCGATGGCGCTGCACAAGGATAATGTGTTCATGGACCTGTCGGGCTGGTCGCCCAAGTATTTTCCCAAGCAGGTGATCCAGTACGCGAATACGCAACTGAAACATAAGATGCTGTTCGGGTCGGACTGGCCGCTCATTCGCCCGGAAAAATGGATCGACGCCGCGCGCGAGGCAGGTTTTCGCGAAGATGTGCTGCCGCTGATCATGAAAGATAATGCGGTCGGGCTGCTAGGCCTTGGCTGAATTACAAATCGCCGATGGCTGGATTGTTACAGAATCAAGTCTATCGCTGTCATATAGCTGTCATCGAATCGCCATAAACGCGCCCCGGACAGACGAAGGGCGAGCAAATGATCGGATCGAAACATATTCAGACGGGCCTGGCGGTCAGCCTGCTGGCGCTCATGCCGCAAGCGGCACAGGCCCAGACGGTAGAGCAGCTGCAAACGCAGATTGACGAGTTGAAAGCACAGGTCCAGGCGCTCGTCTCCGCGCTCGCTGCCAGCAAGAACCAGGCTGCGCCCGTCGTCGCGCAGGTGCCGCCGCAGTCGGCAACTCCGGCGACAACTTCGTCGACCGCGCCAGTCGTGCTGGCATCGGCCCCCACGGCTGCGCCCGCTGCCGCACCGGCCAAGTCCAAGGCCTGGTACGAAAAGCTCAGCCTGCGCGGCTACACCCAGATGCGCTACAACGCCTTCCTTTCGGGTGACGACACAGCGCCTGCTGGCATGTCCCGGTTGCGTTCGGTACATGACAGCGGCATTTCAGACCGGGGCAGCTTTTCGCTCCGCCGTGTTCGCCTCGTCATTCAGGGGGATATTTCGGATCGCGTCTCGCTCTATCTCCAGCCCGATTTCGCCACGGCGGTCAGCAATCAGGCAGGCACCGAACGGCGAGAAGGCTTTGGCCAGTTGCGCGATGCCTATGCCGACGTGTTCCTCGACAAGGCCAAGACCGTCCGTATGCGCTTTGGCCAGTCCAAGGTTCCCTATGGCTGGGAAAATATGCAGTCATCCTCCAACCGGCTGACGCTGGACCGCAGCGACGCGATCAACAGCGCCGTTCCGGGTGAGCGCGACCTGGGCGTGGTTGCCTATTATACGCCGCCTGCGGTCCAGAAAATCTGGGACGATCTGGCGCATGACGGGCAAAAGCTGTTCGGTAATTACGGGGCTTTCGGCTTTGGCGTGTTCAACGGTCAGGGCATCAACAAGACCGAGCAGAATCGCGGTCTGATGAAGGTTGCGTTGGCGACATGGCCGTTCGAGATTGGCGATCAGGTCGTGGAATTTGGCGGATCGGCGATGCTGAACGACGTCCAGCCCGAACTGCGCACCGGCGGCGTCAGCCCGGTGACCTTCAAGGAAAAGCGCGTCGGCATCCACGCCATGCTTTATCCCAAGCCATTCGGTATCCAGGCCGAATGGAATTGGGGCAAGGGGCCGGAATATGATGTCGCGACGCAATCGATCCAGACCAAGAATCTTCAGGGCGGCTATGTCCAGGCGATGTTGCGCCTGCCGACCGAAAACATGGGGCCTCTGATGCCCTATGGCCGCTGGCAGCATTATCGCGGCGGATGGAAGGCCGGAACCAACGCCCCGCGTCTGGAAACCGACGAATTTGAACTGGGGCTGGAATGGCAGCCATGGAAAGCGCTGGAAATCACCATGGCCTATGCCCGCATGAAGCGTGCCGAAGCCGATGAACGCCGCACCGGCCGCGCCGAAGGCAATCTGATCCGCACGCAGGTGCAGTGGAATTATTGATCGGGTCCGTCATGAAAAAAGCTGGTCGGGCTGGTGGCGGAGGCCGTCCGGTTACTGCCTAGGCCAGCGGTTTCAATATCTCTCTTCTCCCGCCGCGCGATTATGCTATGATCGGCGCAATAAAATAATGGAGAGGAAACCATGCTGTTACTGGCACGGTGTCTGGACTGGCTTTGCCTTGCTTTTGCATCGGGCGTTCAGGATGAAATGCGCCTGAACGATTTGATCGTGGGTCATACTCCGCAATCGACCGCCGTGCATGAGGCAACGGCACGATCGCTCCCGCATCGCTGAAAGTCTGTCGTGATATGGATGACCGGTCGGTAAAGCCTGTTACCGGCGAGCATCCTTTGCGTCGCTGATCGCCAGACGCTTTGCTGTCACCAGCGTCTGGATGACGAACAGCAGGATCAGGATCACGGAAACGACGCCGACAAACAGGTCAAACCCTGAAATCACGCCGAACAGGCCGGGCGCATAACCCAGCGCCATCATCGCCAGCGTCAGACCGATCAGCATCAGCCGCAACTCCGTCGGCCCGGCGGACAGGTAGGAGAGTTTGAACTCCCCCATCACCCGCGCCGCCAGATAGGCATGGATCGACAGCAGAAGATAACCGGCCAGCGCCACCAGCGCGACATCCATGCGAATATAGGGACTGGCCCCCATCCCGGCCAAGATCAGCAAAGTGGCGAGACCGTCGCAGCTATGGTCGATGAAATAGCCATAGGATGGACGTTCGATCCGGCGGAACCGCGCCAGGCTGCCGTCCATGGAATCGCCGAACCACTGCAACACATAGCCGCCAATGGCGAGCCACAGCCAATGGACATGCAAGCTGCTGGCGGCATAGCCCGCAAAAATAGCAAAAGCCCCGACCATGCCAAGCACGGTCAAAATGTCGGGCGTGACCCAGCCCGGCATCCGGGCGCAGAGCCAGTTGAGAAGGCGGCGTTCAGACGCTGCCAGCACATTTTGCTGGATACGGTCGATCGGGGGGGAGGATGGGCCGGAGGGCAATGTCATGGCGCCTTATGACGAACACATGACGGTGTGACAATCACCCCGGCCTTTCGTGTCGTCGAAAATGACCATTATATTACATGTCGCTACCGGACCAATCGCGAAGGCGTCGTTGAAACGCACAAAAAAAGGGCCGATCCGAAGACCAGCCCATGAAAGTTTAGGAGAGGATGCCTGAAAGGCACCTCCTGTGTCACCCGAATCGCGCTTTGCTGCAAGTGCGAAATCCTTGTTCGCGATTGCAAAATATGCACCTGCTGCATTAGTAATGCTTTCCGTAGCGGAAGGTGGGGCGGGCTTCACTCGGTACATGCCGTTATTGAAAGCAAATCCATGACTGGTCGCCGAATCGCATCAATAGTGACTTGCGTCATCCGGGGCTTCACCTGCCGCTGGCGATGTGTAGATTGACCTGGTTGCGGCTGCACAGTTTTGCCGCCAGTCCTGATCGGAGCGAACAGCGATGCCCAATGCCGCCGACACCGCTGACCAGCCCTGGTGGAAGGGCGCGGTCATCTATCAAATCTATCCGCGCAGCTTTCAGGACAGCAACCATGACGGCATCGGCGACCTGAACGGCATCACGCAAAGGCTGGAGCATATTGCCCGGCTGGGGGCGGATGCGATCTGGATATCGCCCTTCTTCACCTCCCCCATGCGCGATTTTGGCTATGACATCGCCGATTATTGCGATGTCGACCCGATCTTCGGCACGCTCGCCGATTTCGATGCGCTGGTCGCCCGCGCCCACGAATTGGGTCTCAAGGTCACGATCGATCAGGTCTATGCCCATAGTTCCGACCTGCACGACTGGTTCGTTCAAAGCCGGGCCAACCGCAGCGGCGACAAGGCGGACTGGTATGTCTGGGCTGATCCCAAGGCGGACGGCACTCCACCCAACAATTGGCAATCAGTATTCGGCGGCCCGGCCTGGACATGGGATGCGCGGCGCGGCCAATATTATATGCACCAGTTCCTGACCAGCCAGCCGCAACTCAACGTCCACAAGGGTGAGGTGCAGGACGCGCTGCTCGACGTCATGCGCTTCTGGCTTGATCGCGGAGTCGATGGTTTCCGCCTCGACGCGCTCAACCATGCGATGCACGATCCCGATTTCCGCGATAATCCCCCCGCCACCAACGATGGATCGCCGCGCACCCGCCCGTTCGATTATCAGATCAAGCGCTACAGCCAGTCGCACCCCGGCGTCGTCCCCTTTGTCGAGCGTATCCGGGCGTTGTGCGACGAATATGGCGCGATCTTCACCGTCGCCGAAGTCGGCGGGGCGCTCGCCGAAGAGGAGATGAAGGCCTATACCGCCGGGACCAATCGCCTCAACAGCGCTTACGGCTTCACCTTCCTCTACGCGCCTACCCTTACCCCTACGCTAGTGGCCGACACGATCAACCGCTGGCCCGACGAACCGGCCATGGGCTGGCCAAGCTGGGCGTTCGAGAATCATGACGCCCCCCGCGCCCTGTCGCGATGGTGCGCGCCCGAAGATCGCCCCGCCTTTGCCCGGATGAAGATGGCGCTGCTCATGGCGCTGCGCGGCAATGCCATCCTCTATCAGGGTGAGGAGCTGGGGATCACCCAGGTCGACATCCCGTTCGAGCGGTTGCAGGATCCTGAAGCGATCGCCAACTGGCCGCTCACCCTGTCGCGCGACGGCGCGCGCACGCCGCTGCCCTGGTCCACTGACGCCACGCAGGCGGGCTTTTCCAGCGTCGAACCCTGGCTGCCCCATGGCGACGATCATCTCGCGCTCGCGGTGGACGCGCAGGAGAGCGATCCCCACTCGCTGCTCCAGTTCACCCGCGCGATGCTTGCGCTGCGCAAGGCAAATCAGGCGCTTCGCCTTGGCGCGCTCGACATATTGGTTGCCGACGATGCCTGCCTGGCGTTCCGACGCACCTGCAAGGACCAGTCTTTGCTCTGCCTGTTCAACCTGTCGCGTGAGGCGATAGCGTGGCCCGCCAACATTGACGGGTCCGGTCGCGTCCTGACTGCTGTCAACGGGGCAGCGCTGTGCGACCTTAAACCCTATGCTGCCATATTGATCGAGCAATGAGGCTCAGGCGGCGACCAGTTCTCCGCTCAGCATGTCGCTCAACCGGCCCCGGATGATCGCTTCGGCATCGCCCACGATTCGCCTGGTCAGCGCGTCGCAGGTGGGGATGTCGTGGATCAGACCCTGCACCTGCCCGGCCCAGACCAGTCCTGCGTCCAGATTGCCCGTCTCCAGCGCGACCCGGCCCTTGGCCCCTGACACCAGCGGCTGGATATCCTGAAACACCGCGCCCTCGCGTAGCGAAATTTCGACCACCTGATCCGACACGCTGTTCTTGGCGACGCGCCCGGTATTGTGGAACTTGCGGAAGATGAGGTTCGTCCCCCGCTCGTCATTATCGACCAGAAACTGTTTCACATTGTCATGGATCGGCGCTTCGACCGTGGCGCAAAAGCGCGTCCCCATGTTGATGCCATCCGCCCCCAGCGCCAGCGCGGCGGCAAGCCCGCGCCCGTCCCCAAAGCCACCGCTGGCAATCATCGGGATCGTCAGTTTATCGGCCGCCGCCGGGATCAGGATCAGGCCGGGAATATCATCCTCGCCCGGATGCCCCGCGCACTCGAACCCGTCGATCGAGATGGCGTCCACGCCCATCCGCTGCGCGGACAAAGCGTGGCGCACGGCCGTGCATTTATGCACGACGATGACTCCATGCGCCTTGAAATCGTCGACATGCTCCTGCGGCTTGTGCCCCGCCGTCTCGACAATCGTGACGCCGCTGTCGATGATCGCCTTGCGATATTGCGCATAGGGCGGCGGATTGACCGATGGCAGGATGGTCAGGTTCACCCCGAACGGCTTGTCGGTCATCGTCCGGCAACGCTCAATTTCCCGGCGCAGATCGTCAGGCGTCGGCTGGGTCAGCGCGGTCAATATGCCAAGGCCACCGGCGTTGGAGACGGCGGCGGCCAGTTCCGCCCGGCCGACCCACATCATCCCGCCCTGAACGATCGGATGTTCGATTCCGCACAGGTCGGTAAAGCGCGTCCTGATCGCCATTACAGCGCTTCCACAATCGTCACATTGGCGATGCCGCCGCCCTCGCACATAGTCTGCAAGCCATAACGCTTGCCGCGCGCACGCAGCCCGTGGATCAGCGTGCTCATCAGCTTGGTCCCGCTTGCGCCCAATGGATGGCCCAGCGCAATCGCACCGCCATTGACGTTGAGCTTGGCGGGGTCCGCGCCGATCGCCTTTAGCCAGGCCATCGGGATCGCGGCAAAGGCTTCGTTGACCTCGAAAAGGTCGATATCGTTGAGGCTGAGGCCCGAACGCTCGAATGCGCGCCGGGTCGCCGGGATCGGCTCTTCCAGCATGATGACCGGGTCGCCCGCCGTCACGGTCAGATTGACGATGCGGGCAATGGGCTTGAGGTTGAAGCGCTTGATCGCTGCCTCGCTCGCCACCAGCACGCCTGATGCGCCATCGGTCATCTGGCTGGCATTGGCTGCGGTGATCGTGCCGCCTTCCTCCAATGTCTTGACGCTGGCCATCGCCTCCATCGTGCCGCCGCGCCGCACGCCGTCATCGGTGTCGAACAGGCCTTCGGGGGTTTCGACGCCGACAATTTCGTTCCTGAACGCGCCGCTGTCGATCGCCGCTGCCGCCTTGGCATGGCTGGCGAGGGCATAGGCGTCCATATCCTCACGGGTGAAGCCATATTTGTTGGCGATCGCCTGCGCGCCGTGGAACTGGCTGAATTCAGCCACGCCATAGCGGTTCTGGATGCTCTTGGGCCATGGCCCGATGCCCAGGCCAGCGGCCGCATGGAGTTGATAGTTCGACCCCATCGGCACCCGCGTCATGCTTTCCGCGCCCGCGGCGATCACCAGATCCTGCGTGCCGGACATGATCGCCTGCGCCGCAAAATGCAGCGCCTGCTGCGACGATCCGCACTGGCGGTCGATCGTCACGGCGGGGACACTGTCGGGCAGTTTTGACGCCAGCACCAGATTGCGGCCAAAGGCAAAGCTCTGCTCGCCCGCCTGGCTGACGCAGCCGACGATCACATCCTCGATTCCCGCCGGATCGACACCGGTGCGATCGACCAGCGCATTGAGGATAGTCGCGCCCAGATCGGCGGGATGTACGTCGATCAGCCCGCCCTTGCGCGCACGGCCCCCGGCGGTGCGGACGGCTTCTACTATATAGGCTTCTGCCATGGTCTCAAACTCCTCTAAAATTGGCGGGGCGCTTTGCGAGCAATGCACTCAGCCCCTCTTCGCTTTCCCGTCCGGCACCTGCCATCGCCATGCTGCGCAATTCGCGGTCCAGTTGCGTCTCTAATCCGGTCTCGAAACTGTCTGCAAGCAGCGCGCGGCTGGCGGCCAGCGCCTCGACAGGTGCATCGGCTAGCGCGGTCGCCACTTTCAACCCTTCAGTGGCGACCGCCTCGTCGTCCACGATCCGGGTCACCAGCCCGATCGCTTCGGCCTCATCCCCCTTGATCCGGCGGTTGGTCAGGATGATGTCCTGCGCCTTGCGCAGCCCCACCAGACGCGGCAGCAGCCAGCTGAGGCCGCCATCCGGCGTCAGGCCAATCGCGCCATAGGCGGCGGTAAAATGCGCCGATCGCGCACCGATCACAACATCGCCCAGCATCGCAAGGCTGAACCCCGCGCCCGCCGCCGGGCCGTTTACCAACGTGACCAGCGGCTTGGGCGCACGCGCCAGCCGCGCGACGGCGGCGTGAAAAGTCGCGATCAACTCGCTCAGCACTTCCGATCGCTTGTCGCCTGCCCCGGCCAGCAACTGCACGTCGCCACCGGCACAAAACAACCGCCCGTTGCCGGTCAGCACGATGCAGCGGATCGCCTCGTCGTTCTGGCAACGGATCGCCGCCGCCAGCAGCGCGCGCGCCAACGGCAGGGTGATGGCATTGCCCGCTTCCGGCCGGTCGAGCGTGATCCGCCCGATTCCGTCCTCGATCGCAAAGGCGATCCCGTCCATCAGCGCGGCGCCATGCGGATTGCGCCGTCCAGCCGGATGACATCGCCATTCAGCATCGGATTGCGGACGATCGATTCGACCAGTTGTGCATATTCGGCTGGCTTGCCCAGGCGACTGGGGTGCGGCACCTGAGCGCCCAGCGCGTCCTTCACATTTTGCGGAAAGGCTTCCAGCATGGGAGTCAGGAAAATACCCGGCGCGATCGTCATGACGCGGATCTTGTGCTGCGCCAGATCGCGCGCAATCGGCAGGGTCATGCCAACAACGCCACCTTTGGACGCGCTGTAGGCCGCCTGACCGATCTGCCCGTCATAGGCTGCGACCGATGCAGTGTTGACGATGACGCCGCGTTCGCCGTCAATTTCCTCGGCCGCTGCCAGCCGCGCGGAAAATTTGGAGATGACGTTGAACGTACCGATCAGGTTGACGGTCACCGTCTTGGCAAAAGTGTCGAGCGGATGGGGCACATTCTCCTTGCCGACCGTCTTGATCGCAGGCGCAACCCCGGCGCAATTGACCAGGATGCGCGCAACGCCATGCGCCGCTTCCACCATGTCGAGTCCTGCTGCAACGCTGGCATCGTCGGCGACATTGACCCCGACATAGATGCCGCCCAGTTCGGTGGCGACCGCCTTGCCCGCTTCCTCATTCAGATCGAAGATCGCGACCTTCGCCCCTTGCGCCGCCAGCATCATTGCCGTCGCCTTGCCCAGACCCGAAGCGCCGCCCGTAACAATGGCGGATAAACCCTTGATATCCATAAAATTTGTTCCTGTTCGATCAGATCAGTTCGATCGCCATCGCCGTCGCCTCACCACCGCCAATGCACAGGCTGGCGACGCCGCGCTTCAACCCGCGCGTTTCCAGCGCGCCAATCAGCGTCGCGACGATGCGCGCGCCGGACGCGCCGATCGGATGACCAAGCGCAGTCGCGCCGCCATTGACGTTCAGCTTCTCCGCCGGGATGCCCAGTTCCTTCGCCGCAATCATCGCGACGACGGCAAAGGCTTCGTTGACCTCGAACAGATCGACATCCTCGACCGACCAGCCTGCCTTTTCCAGCAGCTTGCGCATCGCCGGGACCGGCGCCGTGGTGAATTTCGACGGCTCATGGGCGTGGCCGGCGGTTGCGACCACGCGGGCGACGACCTTCATCCCCTGTTTGTCTGCGACGCTCTGCCGCGTCATTACCAGCGCCGCTGCGCCATCGGAAATGGAAGAGGCATTGGCGGCGGTGATCGTGCCGTCCTTGACGAAGGCGGGCTTGAGGCCGGGGATCTTGTCCGGCCGTGCCTTGCCCGGCTGTTCATCGGTATCGACGATCGTATCGCCACCCCGGCCCTTGACCGTCACAGGCGTGATTTCACGGACGAAGGCCCCGCTGCCAATCGCCGCATTGGCGCGTTCGAGCGAACGGATGGCATAGTCATCCTGATCGGCGCGGGTGAACTGGTAATCGCGCACCGCTTCCTCGGCAAACACGCCCATCGCCTTGCCGGGTTCATAGGCGTCTTCCAGCCCGTCCATCATCATCGTGTCGATGATCCGGTCATGGCCGATGCGCGCGCCGCCGCGATGCTTGGGCAGGGCGTAGGGGGCATTGGTCATGCTCTCCATCCCACCCGCAATCACGACATCGACCGCGCCAGAACTGAGCGCCTCATGCGCCATGATGGCGGCCTGCATCCCCGATCCGCACATCTTGTTGACGGTGGTCGCTTCGGTGTTGAGGCCAAGGCCAGCGCCGAGTGCCGCCTGCCGCGCAGGCGCCTGTCCCAGACCCGCAGGCAGGACGCAGCCCATATAGATGCGATCGACCGCATCGACGGACACGCCCGCGCGCTCGACCGCCGCCTTCACCGCCGCTGCGCCCAGCTCCGTAGCCTTGAGCGCGGACAATGCGCCCTGAAACCCGCCCATCGGCGTGCGGGCATAGCTGGCGATGACTACCGGATCGTCCTGCATATACATTCCTTTCAAAGACTGCGCGCAATGACCATGCGCTGAATGTCCGACGTGCCTTCGTAAATCTGGCATACGCGGACATCGCGATAGATTTTGGCGACGCCATATTCTTCCAGATAGCCATAGCCACCCAGCGTCTGGAGCGCGCCCGATACGATCTGTTCGGCGGCTTCGGACGCAAACAGCTTGGCCATCGACGCTTCGGTCAGGCAGGGCAGACCCGCATCCTTGACCTGCGCGGCGTTCAGCACCAGTTGCCGGGCCGCCTCCAGCCGGGTGGCTAGGTCGGCAAGGCGAAAGCCCACGGCCTGATGCTCCATGATGGCTTTTCCAAAACTCTTGCGATCCTTGGCATAGGCGACCGCAATGTCGAGCGCCGCCTGCGCCATGCCGACACATTGCGCGGCAATGCCGATCCGCCCCGTCTCCAGATTGGCGAGCGCAATGCGATAGCCCTGCCCCGGCTGTCCGATCAGCAGATCATCCTCGACAAACATATCGTCGAACCGCAGCGCGCAGGTGTCCGACGCGCCCTGCCCCAATTTATGTTCGACCTTGTCCACGCCATAGCCAGGGCGATCCGTCGGCACGATGAACACCGACAGGCCTTTCTTGCCTGCGTCCGGGTCCGTCACGGCGACCACCATGACGACGCCTGCAATCTTGCCTGATGTGATGAACTGCTTGGCACCGGTGATGCGCCAGCCGCCATCGACCTTGATCGCGCGGGTGCGCACGGCGGAGGCATCAGACCCGGCATCGGCTTCGGTCAGGGCAAAGGCACCGATCGTTCGCCCGCCGATCAGGTCGGGCAGGAAGCGCGCCTTCTGCGTCTCGCTGCCATCCTTGAGCAGGCCGGACACGAGGATGCTGTTCTGGATCGACACGATGGTGGAGAGTGCTCCGTCGGCCGCCGCCAGTTCAATGAGCGCCAGCGCGTAGGACACCGCATCGGTTTCCGCCCCGCCATAGCTTTCCGGCGCGGTCATGCCCCACAGGCCGAGACCTGCCATCTCCTCGAACAAAGCAGGAGGATAGCCGCCTTCCGATTCAAAGCGAACACTGTGCGGGCGGATCGTGTCCTGCGCAAAGCTGCGCACTGTATCGCGGATGGCCGTCTGGATTTCGGTCAGCATAAAACCCAATCGTCCCCTCTATACTCACGGGTATATTGATTATTCACGGGTTTCTTGTCAAGAGGAACGGATAAGGAGATCCGCTTGCCCCAGCCAACTGCCGCCCCATCCCCCTTCCGATCGCGCGAGGAACGCGAACGTGACCGTGAGGAGAAGCGCGAAGCCGTGCTGCGGGCCGCGGTGCGGATGTTCAACGCGCGCGGTTTCCACGCCACCTCGCTGGATGATGTTGCCGCGAGCCTTGGGATCAGCAAGCCGACCATCTACCATTATCTGGGTAATAAGGAGCAGGTACTGATCGAATGCGTCACTCGCGGGCTGGAACTGCTGAGCGAGGCGGCCGATACCGCACGGGCGCAGCCGGGCGACGGGCTGGCCCGGTTGCGCAGCGTCCTGCGCAGCTATGCGCAGGTGATGATGGACGATTTTGGCCGCTGCGTCGTGCGCACCGGTGACGAATTTCTCTCCGCCGAAGGCGCCGCCCTGTTCCGCGCGCGCAAGCGGGCGATCGACCTGTCGGTCCGCGCCCTGATTGAGGATGGCATCGCCGATGGGTCTATCGCGCCACTCGACGTGCGCATGACCGCCTTTACCTTGGCAGGGGCGATCAACTGGTCGGGGCGCTGGCATGACCCGGACGGCGCGCTGAGCGCAGAGCAGGTCGCCGATTCGATGGTCGACATATTGATCAGCGGCCTCGCCCCGCGCGGTTGACGCTCAACCCTGCGGCATCACGACGACCGGCTTGACCACCGCGCCGCTATCGGACGCCGCGAAGGCAGTCTCCAGATCGGCAAATTCATAGCGCTGAATCAGCTTTTCCAGCGGCAGGCGACCTTCGCGATAATAGCCGATCAGGCGCGGGATGAAGCTCTGCGGGGCGATGCCGCCTTCCACCACGCCGACGATCCGCCGCCCCATGCTCATGATCGCCGAGGGGTCGATGCTAAAGTCGCCGGGCGGATAGGCGCCCACCAGCGCCAATGTGCCACGCTGCGCCAGCCGATCGACCGCCAGCCCCAGCAGCGCAGACACGCCGGTCGTATCGACGATATGGTCGAACAGTCCATTGAGCGTGGCCAGATCATCCCCCGCCTCGGTCGCGCCCAGTTCGCGCGCCAGGGCAAGGCGGCTGGCGTGGCGGTCAATCACCACGATCCGCCCCGCGCCCGCAATCACCGCCGCCATCAGCGCCGACAGGCCGACCGCGCCTGCGCCCAATATCGCAATCGACTGGCCAGGCATGACCTTCAATGTCTCCAGCACCGTGCCCGCGCCGGTCTGAACTCCGCAACCCAGCGGCGCGAGGATATCGAGCGGCAGATCGCGCTCGATCCGCACCACATTGTCGCTATGGGCAAAGGCATGGGTGGCAAAGGCCGACTGGCCGAAAATATTGCCGCCGATCCGCTGATCGCCGCGCCAGATGCCGCCCTGCCCCGCCTGCGTCAGTCCCAGAAAGTTGCGCGGCACAAATTCCACGCAATAGCCGGGTTGATGATCGTGGCAGGCTCCGCACGCACCGCAACTATGGAAGCTGAGCAGCACATGATCGCCGGGCGCGACGCTGTCCACGCCCGGTCCCACCGCATCGACCACGCCTGCCCCTTCATGGCCCAATATGACCGGGAAGGAGATGGGCAGCGCACCGTCGCGCATCACCATGTCGGTGTGGCAGATGCCGCAGGCATGAAGCCGGACCCTTATCTGGTCGGGACCGGGCGGATCCATCGTCAGCGTCTCGAAGCGGAAGGGGCTGCCCGCCCCCTCCACCACCGCCGCTTCGATCGCGATGCCGTCCAACATCAGAAGCCGAAGCCGAAGCGGACATACCATTCGCGCGGCCGGTTATAGGTGCCAAAGATCGCACCCGCCGCAATGTTCGATCCGCCCGACGTCAGGAAGCGCTTGTCGGTCAGGTTTGTGCCGCCCGCCGTCAACGACCAGTGGCCGTCCGGTTCGCGATAGCTGATCGATGCGTTGACGATGTCGGTCGACACCCGTTTGAGCAGCAATGTGCGCTGCGTGTCGTTCCAAGCGCTGGAGGTGTAGGTCCAGTCGGCGAGCATGACCACCGATCCGCCATTGCCCAGCTTCGCCTCATAACGCGGGCTGAGATTGACCTTCCATTTTGGGGTCTTGGGCAAATCTTCGCCCACCAGCGTTCCCGCCTGGAACGGATTGGCCCCGCCCACGGCGGCAGCGCCCGGCGATACCGACGTATATTGCGCGTCGATATAGCCGACCGCGCCATTGATGGTCAGGCCATCGACCGGGGCGGCCACCATTTCCAGCTCGAAACCCCGGATGCGCGCATCGCCCGCATTGGCGATGGTGGGCGATGTGCCGACCTGGATATTGAGCTGAATGTCGCGATATTTGGTCAAGAAAACCGCCGCGTTGAGTTGCAGATGGCGGTCAAGCAGGGTCGATTTGATGCCCGCTTCCCAGGTCGTCGCCTTTTCTTCGTTAAAGTCCGGTGCGACATTGCCCTGCGGGTTGGTGAGGCGCGTGGTCCAGCCGCCGGTCTTATAACCCTTCGACCAGCTGCCATAGAGCATGACATCTTCGGACGGGTGAATCTGTACGCCAACCTTGGGCGAGAAGTCGCTGAATTTCTTGCGATTGACGCCCGGCGTATAGACCCGCACCGGGTTGGTGGGGTCAGGATAGCTTAGCGCCGCCTGGCAAGGCACTGGTGCCAGCGGAAAGGCACCGCCGGGGAAGATATTGCCATTGGCGTCGGCGCAACCGAACAGCTTGTAGTTGAACCCGTTCAGTTCCTGCTGACCGCCCTCGAACCGCTTGCGTTCATTGGTGTAGCGCCCGCCGATGGTGATGCCGATCAGGTCGATCGGCCGATAGTCGATCTGGCCAAAGAAGGCGTAATTCTTGGTCGCCAGTTCGTTCGGCCCATCGACCTGCACCAGACCTTCGCCAAAGGTCACGAAGTCATGCAGGTCGCCTGATTCCTTGAAATAATAGGCACCCAGCACATAGCGCAGCTTTTCATCGAACGCATTGCCGAGCAGCTGGAATTCCTGGCTGAACTGCCATTGGTTCATGGTGAAGCTGAGTTGCAGGAAGTTGAGCGGCGATCCGTCCGCATCCAGCCCGGCGTTCCAGTGCAGCTCGCGATAGGCGGTGATTGATTTCAGCGCGACATTGTCGGCCAGATCGAAATCGACGATACCGCTCAAGCCCCAGCTTTCCAGATCGGAATAGCTGTTGCCGCTGGCATAGCTGCGGTCCTTGTTGGCGATCAGGTAGCGACCGTCCCACGGCAGGCGATCATTGGCCGGATTGCCGTCGACATTGGCGCTGGCGATGCTGGCCAGCTGAAATTGCGGGTTGAACTGGGTACCGGAAACGCCGCACAGCGCCTGCGCATTGCGCGCCGCGATTTCCCCGCCCGTGCTACCGATGCAGAAATTATAGAGGCCCGCGAACAGGAATCCGGTGGTGCCGGTCGGATCAAACGCCGTGCCGGGCAGGTTGGTCGTGCCTGCAAAATTGCCGGGGACGAACTCCGCCGTGCCGATCAGCTTGTTGGCCGACGTACCCTTGTCCTTGCTATAATCGCCGGAGAAGGTGGCCCGCACCGCGCCGCCATTATCCCAGCGCAGCTTGCCGCGCAGGTTCCAATTGTCATTTTCGCCTTCCTTGTTGGCGCTGTCATAGCCAGCGGCGGAAAAAGCGGAGAAAGGCGGCGCATTATTGGCGCGCTGGTCGGGATATGGCAGGCGCTTCAAGAACCCGTCGCGCGACTTGATGCCGAATGTGAGGGCGGAACTGAGGCCATCGGTGATCGGCACCGTCACCGACCCGCGCGCTTGAAACAGCTTGTAGCTGCCCAGCGTCACATCACCCTTGGCGGTAAATTCCTTGCCCGGATCGGCGGTGACGATGGAGATCGCGCCGCCGATCGTGTTGCGGCCGAACAGCGTCCCCTGCGGCCCCTTCAATATCTCGACCCGCGCGACGTCCAGCAGATCCTGGTTCGCGCCGACCGTGCGGGCAAGGTAAACGCCATCCAGATAGATGCCGACGCCCGGATCGATGTTGAAGGCGAAATCGTCCGACCCGATGCCGCGAATATAAGCGGACAGCACGGCAGTGGAGCCGGAAAAGGGCGTGCCAGCGTCCAGATTGACGTTGGGCGCGATGGCGGAGAGTTGCGCCACGCTGCCGACCGCGCGTTCCTGCAAGGATTCAGAGGTGAAGGCCGAAATCGCGATCGGCACGTCCTGCACATTTTCCGCACGCTTCTGCGCGGTCACGACGATTTCGGCGATGCCGCCGCTCTGTTCGGCATCCTGCGCCAGCGCTGGTGCTGCGACCAGTGCGCTCGACGCCATCAGCATCGCAATCATGGACTTGCCCATTATCATCCTCCCGTAAATGCCTCGCCTGTGTCGGCGACTTGGGGTGATGATAGGCGCGAGGACGGATCAGGTCTTGGATCAGGGCGAACTGGCAATCAGGACGCAAGCGAACTCCCGGTGCCGCTCCGCCACTGGCTGGGTGCAGCACCAAAGCGTCGCCGAAAGCAGCGGGTGAAGAAAGCGGAATCGTTGAACCCGACCTCGAAGGCGACATCGGTGATCGTGCGCCCATCGTCGCACGCCAGCAAGCTCGCCGCCCGCTCCAGCCGCCGCGCGGTGATGAAGGCGGTGGGGGTCAAGCCGACATGACGGACGAAGCTTTTTTGCACCGCGCGGGGCGACAGGTCGAGCGCCTGGCAGATCAACGCGGTGCCAAGGTCGGGATTGCCCAGATGCTCCAGCGCATAATCCACCGGGGAACGCGGCAACTGAATCGCGGGCCGATCAAGCGTGCTGCGACGGCACAACATCCGCGCCGCATCGGCCAGCAAGACCCCGGCATCGTCGTCCAGATCGGCAAACTGGTCCCGCTGCGACCACAGGCCATGCAGCACATGGGCCAGGAACAGGACATTGGGATTGGTCGATGGCATCAGGCAGCCATGCCAGTCACGTCCGGCAATATCGTCGCCCATCATGGCAACGGGCACCTGCAGGATCAGGCAGTCATTATATTGCGAAATGTCGATGGCATAAGGGTGGCGGTCATCGGCGATCACAATGTCGCCGATCCGCGCAGTGCTGCTGCGGTCGCCATGCAGCATGGTCATCGACCCGCGATGGAGCAGGTGGAGCAGCAGATGCCGCCCCTCCCCTTCATTGGCGACCCGGCTGACCTGCGCCCGTTCGCTACGCGCCCGCGCCAGCCCGACCACGCCCAGCGACCAGCGCGCCAGCTCGGCCTTGATGCCCTCCGGCGCATGGGCGGTCATGCCGGGGAAGGCTTCGGCGACAACCTCACGCCAGAAACGCTGGCGACGCGGCGGCGGCACCAGCCGGGTGGAAAAACGCTCGACCGCGCTCAGCGGACCCACTCCGCATGATCGAAACCATCTTGAGCCATGCCCGGCATCCCTCTCTCTGCCCGCCGCGACACTATTACTGGTCGTCAACGAGTCATCCCATGGAGAGAAAAAGTATCCCAGGCATACGACACTGGCAATATGGCCGATATATCACAACCTACCAGCGCAACAGTGCGATCAGTTCCCTGCGCCAGGGCCAGAGGAGAATGGCGTTGAGCAGGAGGGTGACGATGCCGAATATATATTCGACCAGGCCCGGATCCAGCACGAAATTCCAGTAACCGATCACCACGTTCAGCGGGACGCTGGCCAGCGCGGCGGGCAGCACAGCCCGGTTCGCCAGAACCAGCAGCGCCACCACCACCTCCATCACCTTGATCAGGGCAAACAGCCCGCTGTGGATCAGCGCCAGGGTGAATTCCTGCGCCAGCGGCGTATTGCCCAGCGGCTGGAGGTCGAAGGGGGTAAAATATTCCACCCCCGAAAACAGGAACCAGCCACCATAGATGATCCGCGCGGCGGTAAAGGCTGCGCCCTGTCCACGCCCCTGTGCGTCCAGCACGATCATGGTCAGAAGCCGGCCGGGGTTGCGTCGAGCAAGATGGTCTTGCTCTCCAGATAGGGATACAGCCCTTCCACCCCGCCCTCGCGGCCAATGCCCGACTGTTTGAAGCCACCGAAGGGCAGCCCGAATTCCAGCTTCATGCCATTCTGCCCGAAGCCGCCTGCACGGATGCGGCGACCGATGCGATAGGCCGCGTCCGCATCATTGGTCAGCACCGACCCGTTGAGGCCGAAAGCGCTGTCATTGGCGATGCGGATCGCATCTTCCTCATCATCGGCGGGGATCAGGCACAGGACCGGCCCGAAAATCTCCTCCTGCGCGATGCGGCTCTTGTTATCGACATTGGCAAAAAGGGTCGGCTCGATGAAATAGCCTTTGTTCATATGGGCCGGACGATTGCCCCCGGTGACCAGATCGGCGCTTGCCCGACCCAGCGCGACATATTCCTCCACCCGTTCCAGTTGGCGCTTCATCGCCACCGGGCCAAGCTGGGTATTGGGTGCATCGCTATGGCCGATGCGGATGCCCTGCATCACCTTGGCAATGGCGTCGGCCAGTTCGTCATGGCGATGGCGTGGCACGATGGCGCGCGACAGCATGGCGCACACCTGCCCGCTCATGATGGTGATGGTGTTGCCCAGGATCGCGGCAGCCACCTCGATCGGAAAATCGTCGCGGACGATCGCCGCAGACTTGCCGCCCAGTTCCAGCGTGCAGCGCGCGACCCGCCCGGCGCACACCTCGCCAATGCGCTTGCCCGCCAGCGTCGATCCGGTGAAGGTCACCTTGTCGATACCGGGGTTGCGAACCAGATGGTCCGACGCATCGCGCCCGGCCGCGACCAGATTGACGACGCCCACAGGGACGCCGGCGGCCTCTGCCGCTTCGGCCATGATATAGGCTTCCAGCGGGGTTTCGGGCGATGGTTTCATGATGACGGTGCAGCCTGCGACCATGGCATAGGCGACCTTGGCCGACATGATGCCATAGGGCGCGTTCCAGGGCGCGATCGCCGCGACGACCCCGGCAGGCTCCTGCGCCACGATGGCGGTATGGACCTGGCTCGACGGGCGCTTTTCGACGAAGGGAAAGCTGTCCGCATAACCTGCGATCGCCATCATCGTCATGGTCGCGCCGCCGGTCATGATCGGCGCGAAGCTGGCAAGGCCGCCGACCTGTGCGGTCCAGGCGGCGGCCAGTTCAGGCGCGCGCTTGCCCAGTTCTTCCCCCATCCGCCGCACAATCGCGCCACGCTCAGCAGGTGCCATGGTGGACCACGGCCCGTCGTCAAACGCCTTGCGTGCGGCGGCGACGGCGCGGTCCATATCCGCTTCCGTGCCATCAACGACGCGGGCGATAACCTCTTCGCTATTGGGCGATATGATCTCGATCACGCCATTGCCCGTCGATTCGACCCACGCGCCGCCGATGAACAGCTTGTCGGGATGGGCGATATGGATGTTGTCGGGAACCATGGTCTATCCTCTTCCTGGGTGGCGCTGCACGCCTTTCCAGTGCATAACTATAACGAACGTTATTATTATCGCAAGCCGTTCCATCGGCTTTTTTAACGCTTGACAGTCCGGGTCCGGCCAAACCTATTATATCATTCGTTATGATATGGGCGCAGACCCGACCAGGTGAGAGGAAACGCCGATCCATGACCCATTCCTTGGATACGGACGTTGCGCCAGCCTTTACGCCCCGCCTGATCCTGTCGCTGTTCCTGTGCGGCGTCATCCTGTTCGTCGATGGTTATGATCTCGCCGCGCTGCCGCTGGCGCTTCCCCATATTGCCGTCGCGCTCGACATACCGGCCGCCCGCTTTGGTTTTGCGCTGTCGGCGGTGCTGCTGGGTCTGGGCGTTGGCGCGGTCCTGCTGGCACCGCTGGGCGACCGCTTCGGCCACCGCCGGACGATAATCGTCTCTGTCATCTGTATCGGCTTGCTGACCATGGCGACCGCCAGCGGAACAAGCATTGGCAGCTTCATCGTCTGGCGCCTGCTGACCGGACTGGCGCTGGGGGCATGTCTCCCCAATGTAACCGCGCTCGCCGCTATCTGGGCACCGCCGGGTCGACGGGCCAGCACGCTGACGATCGTGTCGCTCGGCATCTCCTTTGGCGCTATCATAGCCGGCCTGATCGCGCCGCCGCTGGTCGCGCTGGGCGGCTGGCGCGCCCTGTTCCTGCTGCCGGGTGCCGCGACATTGCTGCTGGCGGTGGCGCTGTTCCTGCTCTTTCCGACCGAACAGAAGATGACACCATCGACCAGCGACAAGCCCGCCCGCCCGCTGGCCCGTATATTGACCAAACCGTTGCGGTTCCCCACCATCATTTTTGCGTTACTCTATGGTTTCAATGCCTTCGGCCTTTATCTTGTTATCAGTTGGACACCCACGGTGCTGCCGCAGGCGGGCTTCACGCTGGATCAGGCGGCCCGTTCGATCACCATCATCCAGTCGGGCGGGCTGGTCGTCGCCCTTGCGCTCGCCTGGCTGCTCGATCGTGGCCATGCCGTGCTGGCGCTGGTTGCATCCTACGCCACGATCATCGCCGCCTTTGCCCTGCTGGCGACCCTGCCTGCCGACCCGCTCCATTGGAACCTGCTGTTGCTCATCGCGGGCGGTGGCATTGTCGGCGTGCATTTATGCATCGTCGCGGTCGTCACCGGTGTCTTTCCGCCCGATTGCCTGGCTACCGCCATCGGCTTTGGCGTCGCGGTGGCCCGGATCGGCGCGATCGGTGGCCCGCTGGCGGGTGGCTGGCTGATCAGTCATGGTGCGGAGCCAAACCATTTTTTCCTGTTCGCTATCCTGCCCATGGCGCTTTGCCTGCTCATCACACTGGCCCTGCCCGCCGCGCGTCGCGCCTGATCCAGGCCCAATCGCCATTCAGCCCTAATCGATCAGGCGCAGGCCGATGGCAAAACGCAGCCCGACCACCCAGGCGTCGCGAATGGACGGGGCGGCGGCGGGGTTGCGGACATATTGCATATTGGGCTGGACCGTCAGCCACGGGGAAAGCGGCGTGCGATAGGTGACTTCGGCAACGGACTCGGAACGGCCTGCACCGCTGTTCCGGCGTTATTCGGTCGATGTCGTCGCGGTGATGACCGCCAGACCCAGTTCATCTTCCGGCCGGCCGGCTAGTGCGCCCGTCCATTTCACACCCATGCTGGCGAAACGGTCGAACATGTTGAAGCGCCCGCTCGACGTGCCAAGGCGAAAGAAGCCGTCAATCTGCGTGTCGCCATCGGTCATAAACGGCATCTCGCCGCGCAGATAGACCCCGCCATTGCCCCGTCCCCGGCCACCATCCCATGCATCAAAAGTAGCGGTATAGCGCCAGTGGCCCAGCAGGAGCCGCGCACCTGCAAGCGGCGCTTCCAGTTCGCCGATCAGCAGCGCGCCGTCGCCCTGGCCGAGCTTGATCACGGTGCGTGCGGGATGATCGGGGTCGCCCGGCACCCCGTCCAGCACGGCGGCGCGCACCGCCCAGCCCTTGGCAGGCCGCCATTCGACCCGCGCCGCCAGCGATGTCGATGGAAAGAGCGACGGGCCGTTGCGGCCGGTCAGGGCAATATCGCTGCCGATGCCATGGGCGCTGCCGACGAACAGGCCAGCCGCGTCGAGTGAATCAAATTCCGAATTAAGGTCATACAGGCCCGCACGCAGCGACAGGCCGGGCGCCACCATCTGGTCGATCCACGCTTCATAAAGCTTGAACGCCCGCGTGCCCGTTTCGATATTGCTGACGGCATGGGCGTCACCCACCGCGTTGGAGATCGACGCGCCATTATTGTAGATGCCATAGACATGCGCTTCTGCCCCGCGCCAGCCCAGCAGCGCCTCCAGATCCACCTCGGCCACGATATCCAGATTGTCGAGATAGCGCGCGCGCCGCTTCACCCCGCCCGCCACATTGCCCATCACCTCGCCAGTATAGGTGATATCCAACAATAGCGGACCCTGCGCCTTATCAATCTCGCCCCCAGCGTGGATATGCGAATGGGGCCGCGTCGGCATCGCGTCACCCGCTGCAGCAGCCAGCAACAGGAAGGGGGTAAGCATCACCATGGCAGGGACCGGAATTGCGAGACAGTCATAATACTGGCGACTTTAGGGTTTCGTCACGCCATCGACCGCTGATCCATCGCCCCGCGCGCCATAGCTGACCGAAAATCGCCCCGGTTTCGGCAGGAATATGCGTTGTCTCACAGCGATCATTTGACGTGCGTGCGCCGACGCCATAGGCGCACGCTCAGTTTCAACCCACGGGGTGTCCTGGCGCTGTCAGGGCTGAGAGGCGGATCGGGCGCAGGGGGCGTCCAGTCGGCAAACCCGCGAACCTGATCCGGCTCACACCGGCGGAGGAATAGGGATATGCGTTTTTACGCCATTACGTCGCCTGCCATCTCGATTGCCCTGTTGCTGGGCGCAGGGTCCGCCCATGCCGATGACAGCATCATAGTCACCGCGCGCGGTCGCGAAGAAGCCGAAATCCGCGTGCCGGACACCATAGCCGTCTATGGTCCCGACGCCATCGCCGCGCGCCGCCTGACCACGATCGACGATTTCATCGCCGCGACGCCGGGCATTTTCATCATCAATGATCAGGACCCCGGCACCAACCTCATTTCCGTGCGCGGCATATCCACCAATCGCAGCCAGTCGCCATCGATTGCCTATATCGTGGATGGGCTGGCGCTGGCCGATTCCGAACTCTTCACGCTGCGCCCCTATGATCTGGCGCGGGTCGAGATTTTGAAAGGGCCGCAGGGCGCGCTGTTCGGCCGCTCCGCATCGGGCGGTGCCATCGCCATGACCACCAATGATCCCGGCCCGGACTGGGGCGGCGAGGCGGCAGTCGGTATCGGCAATGGCCTGACCTGGACTGCCGATGGCGTGGTCAACGCCCCGGTGTCGGATCAGGTGCAGCTGCGCCTGGCCGGTTCCTATCGCAACAGCGACGGCTTCATCCGCAACAGCTTTCTCGACAAGAAGGTCGATGGCAGCATCAGCCGCAATCTGCGCCTGAAGGCAAAGGTCGCTCTGACCGAAACCGCCACCTTCCGCTTCCGTCTGGGCTGGGCCAATGAGGAAGGCGGCGCGGCCTATATTTCGTCGGGCAATGTCACCGGTCTCTATAACGGCCGACTGTCAGGCGCGGCCCTGACCAACCCGTTCGGCGATTTTGAAGGCCGGGCATCACGGTCATGGTGGGGCGCGCAAGCCAGCTATGAGCAGGAAGCGGGTGACGCGCTACTCTTCTCATGGACTGGTGGCTATGATGATTATCGCAAGAATTTTGTTGAAGAACTGGATTTCCGCAACGACAAGCCGCTGACCTTCTTTGGTGCACCCGCCTTTCCAGATGGTATTCAACCCATCGCCCAACCCGTTGATATCAAGGCATGGACCAGCGAAACCCGACTGACCTCGCGCGGCGATGGGCCCCTGCGCTGGCATGTCGGCCTGTTCTACCAGCGGCTGGAGCGCGACCGCACCGATGATTTCGGCCCGCTGCTGTTTGGTGGCGAAGCGTTCCGCGCCGAAACCCGATCCAGCCAGGTCGGCATCTTCGGACAGGCCAGCTATGACATTACGCCCCAGGTCGAGGCGACCCTGGCGCTGCGCTATGACCGCGACCAGCGCAAGGAAGATACGGTCGGCACCGCCAGCGGCACTATCGTCGCACAGCGCGCCCGGACGTTCGAGAAATGGCAACCCAAATTATCCATCGCCTGGCGCCCGACCGATCATCTGACCGCTTATGTGACCGGCGCGATCGGCTTCAAGGCAGGTGGGTTCAATCCGCTGCCCGGCGCCACCGATGTGTGGCAGGCAGTATTTCCGGCCGAAACCACTCGCTCGATCGAGATGGGCGTGAAGGGAGAAAGCGCCGATGGCCGTGTCCGCCTGTCGCTGGCCGGGTTCGTCACCGACTATGACAATTTCCAGAACACCGTGTTCCTGGGCAATTCCGTCGTGCTGTCGGTGCCGCAGGTCGATGTCCACGGTATCGAGGCGTCCGCACAGGCAGCGCTTGGTGCGGGTTTCAACCTGGATGGCGGACTGGCCTGGACCCATAGCCGCACCGGCACCTATTTCACGCCCAACCCGACCCCGGAACCGGGCGAACCCGCCATTCTGGATATGAGCGGCCAGCGGACCCCCAACGCGCCCGACTGGACCGTCAATGGCGGCATCGGCTGGCAGGGCGCGGCTGGCCCGGCGACTGTCAATGTACGGCTCAGTGTCGCCTATGTGTCCCGCGTCGATTTCGAGATCGACAATATCCTCCATTCGCCTGGCTATACCTTGGTCGATGGGCGGGTCGGCGTCAGCCATGGGGCTTGGACCTTTGACCTCTGGGCCAAGAATTTGCTCGACAGAAGCTGGGCGATCTCGGCCTTCGGCCAACAGCAATTGCCGCTGCTGCTCGGCCTTGGCCCCAACGGCCCGTTCGACAGTTTCACCATCAACACCGGCCGCCAATTCGGCGCCAGCGCCACTATGCGCTTCTGACGAAGGAAACAGCGATGGGCTTTTGCGATGAGATTTGGGCAGACGTCGCCCCGCTGCGGCAGGCGATCCTGGCCCATCCCTTCCTGGCCGCGCTGGCCGACGGCACCCTGCCGCGCGAAAGTTTCCAGCACTATATCGTGCAGGACAGCCTTTATCTGGCGGAATATGCCCGTGTGCTGGCGATCGCCGCCGCCCGCGCACCCAGCGCCGCCGGGCGGCTGGAATTTTCCGACGGGGCGAAGGTGGCTGTGCAGGTCGAGGAAGGGCTGCATCAGGCCTTTTTCAGCCAGTTTGGCGTCAGTGCAACGATGGTGCAGGCGGTCGAGCCGACCCCGGCCTGCCTTGGCTATACCAGCTATCTGGCCAGCCTGGCCGCGACCCGCACCTATGAGGAACTGATCGCAGGCATCCTGCCCTGCTTCTGGGTTTATTGGGAAGTCGGCTGCGCCATCAAGCCGCGCGCTACCAGCCCCAACCCCTATGCGCCATGGATCGACACCTATGCCGATCCCGGTTTCGGCGCAGCGACCGATCGCGTCCGCACGCTGGTGGACGAAGCCGCCGCCGCCACCACCCCGGCACTGCGCGATGCCATGGCCCGTGCCTTCCGCAATGCGACCCGGTACGAATGGATGTTCTGGGATTCGGCCTGGCGGCTTGAGAAATGGCCGGTCTGACGCGCGCAAATCGGAACTATAGGCGGAAAGCAGGATTCACGCCCCTGACAGCACCGGGGCAGAAACAGCGCCACGCCCGTCAACACGCCGGGCGCACGCCGTGCAACAGGCGCTGGCTGCCGGCGTGGAGGAGAGGATTTGAGGAGCATGGACCAGCCGCGCATGCGCTCGATCCCGTTAGCATCCATCCCCAAAAGGCGTGACTGCCCGCAATCAAGCGGATGGATGCGGGCAGACAGGGGATATTGCCCTGTGTAAGGAAGCGTCATGACACAGACGAACCCCCTGCTCGATTCCGGCCTTCACCCGCGCTTTGGTGACATCCGGCCCGACCATATCCTGCCCGCCGTCGAAACGGCCATTGCACAGCATCGCGTAGCGATGCGGCGATGCGCCGAGGCAAAGGGATATGACGCGATTTTCCTGGCGAAGGATCGCGCCGACGCGGCCCTTTCGCGCGTGTGGCAGACCGTCTCGCATCTGGTCGGGGTCGCGAACACGCCGGAACTGCGCGCGGTGCATGGCGAAGTGCAGCCGATGATCGACAGCTATTTTGCCGAAGTCGGGCAGGATCGGGCGCTCTATGACGCGCTGGTCGCCATCCCCCGCGACGGGCTGGGCGAGGCGGAGGCGCGCGCGCTGGCGCTGACCTTGCAGGGGTTTGAGCTGTCCGGGGTCGGGCTGGATGGCGTAGAGCGGGAGGCCTTTGCCGCCAACAGCGTTGCGCAGGGACGGCTGGCCACCGAGTTTGCCAATGCCGTTATGGACGCGACCGAAGCCTGGACGCTGCATGTCACCGACCCTGCCAGGCTGGCGGGTGTGCCGGACAGCGACCGGGGTGCCATGGCCCGCGCGGCAGAAGCCAGGGGTCTGGACGGCTGGCTGATCGACCTTCATGCGCCGTCGGTGCGGGCGATAACCGGCTTTGCCGACGATCGCGACCTGCGGCGCACCGTCTATGAAGCCTATGGCACCCGCGCGTCCGATCAGGGTCCGCATGCCGGCCAGTTCGACAATAGCGACCGGATCACGCAATTGCTGGCGCTGCGGCAGGCGGCGGCAGGACTGCTGGGCTATGCTGATCCCGTCGCCTTGTCGCTCTCCACCAAAATGGCCCGCGATGGCGAGGAAGTCGATGCGTTTCTGGTCGACCTTGCCCGGCGCGCGCGCCCGCAAGCCGAGCGGGAGTTGGCCGATCTGGCCGCGTTCGCGCAGGCGACACTGGGCATCGACACGCTCGAACCATGGGATATCGCCTATGCGACGGAGCGGATGCGGCGCGCGGTCCATGCGCTGGACGAGGCGGAAATCCGCGCCCATCTGCCGCCAACACGAATCCTGGATGGCCTGTTCGCGCTGGTTGCCGAGCTTTACGGGGTGGACATCCGCCCAGCCGATGGTGCGCCGGTCTGGCATGAGGATGTGCGTTATTACACTGTCCATGGTCCCGACGGCGCGCCGGTCGCCGCGCTCTATTGCGATCTGTTCGCCCGTGCGGGCAAGCGCGGCGGGGCGTGGATGGATGTGTGCCGCCCACGCCTGCGCGAGGCCGACGCCGTGCAAATGCCCATCGCCTATCTGGTCTGCAATTTCGCCAGCGGCAGCGCGGATCGTCCCGCGCATTTGACCCATCAGGAAATGGTGACGCTCTTCCATGAAATGGGCCACTGCCTCCACCATCTGCTGACGCAGGTCGATGTGCCCTCGGTCGGTGGCATATCCGGCGTTGAATGGGATGCGGTGGAATTGCCCAGCCAGTTCATGGAGAATTTCGCCTGGGAACCCGCCATGCTGCGGCGTGTATCCGCGCATGAGGAAAGCGGGTTGCCTCTGGACGAGGCGATGATCGGACGGATGCTGGCGGCGCGGCGGTTCATGGGTGCGGTGGCGCTGCTGCGTCAGGTCGAATTTGCCCTGTTCGACCTGCGCCTCCACCAGTCGGCAGCACAGGAGGATGGTCCATCGGTGCAGGAGATCGTCGCTGCCGTGCGGCAGGATGTCGCGGTGATCCATCCCCCGGCATGGCACCGCTTCTCGCACAGTTTCAGCCATATTTTCGCAGGCGGCTATGCGGCGGGCTACTACAGCTATTTGTGGGCCGAACGCCTGTCCGCCGATGCCTTCGAGGCCTTCGCTGAAGAGAAGGCGGATCGCGCAGCGCTGGGCGGCCTGTTTCGCGATCATGTGCTGGCGCGGGGCGGATCGCGCCCGGCGATCGACAATTTCGTTGCTTTCCGTGGTCGCCAGCCGGATTCCGCTGCGCTGTTGCGCGCGCTGGGTCTGGCGGCCTGAGCCGTTTAGGCGGATACCGCCTGAAAATCGATACCCGGTCTCTGCTTGATGTCGACCTTGCGCTCGGTGCGGTCGAAGATTTTGGGGCCAGATCGTCCGGCATCCCGATAACATAGGCAACCGGCGTCGTCCTGAAGGGCGACGCCGGTTTGGCCAATCAGCCGTTCAGCTTGTCCTTGACCGCCTTGGCCGGCGTAAAGCCCAGCTTCTTGGACGCTGCGATCTGAATGGTCGCACCGGTCGAGGGGTTGCGGCCTTCGCGCGCCGGCGAATCCTTCACCTTGAACTTGCCAAAGCCGTTCAGGGACACTTCTTCGCCCTTGGCGGCGGCATCGGCGATGGCAGCAAAAACACCGTCGACAATCTTGCGGGCATCCGCCTTGGTGATGCCATGTGCCGAGGCAACGCCGTCGGCCAGATCGCTATTGTTCATAAAATGCCTTTCTTAGGGGTTATTGCCTTGCCCGCATAACCAAGGCTGAGGCGCTGGTCCATATGTCACGTACCGCAATCTTAGGCTTAGCGGGACGTTTAGGCCGATTTTCATGCCCTTTGTCGCACCTGACAGGTTTTCGGAACGATCGCTCACCCAAACCTATCGGCTAAAGCTGGTTATCCAATCCAGCCGCATGACGCGCGGCGATATAGCCGAACGTCAGGGACGGGCCGATGCTCGCCCCCGCGCCGGGATAAACATTGCCCATCACGGATGCGGTTGTGACCCCAGTGGCGTAGAGGCCTGCGATCACGTTTCCGTCGGCGGTGACGACGCGGCCCTTGGCGTCGGTAATGACGCCGCCATAGGTGCTGACGTCGCCCGGTACGACCGGAACGGCATAGAAAGGCGCCTTGTCGATCGCGCCGATAGCGCTGCGTTCGGAGAAGGGATCGCCGACGAAACCGCAATTGTCATAGGCGCGCTCACCCCGGTGGAAATCCTCGTCCATGCCCTTGGCCACATGCCCGTTCCAGCGCGCCACGGTCGCCGCCAGCGCGGCGGGATCGACATCGATACTCCCGGCCAGTCCCTCGATCGTGTCCGCGGTGTGGAGATAGCCGCTTTCGATCCAGTTTTCCGGGATCTTCTTATCGATGAATTTGCCCGCGATCGCATAAAGTTCGACATAATGGCGGTCGAGGATGGCCCAGCTTGGAACGGACGGGGCGACGATGTTCCGTTTGCGCATATTTTCGCAATAGAGTTCGTAACTGCCGCCTTCATTCATATAGCGCTGGCCGGTCTGATCGACCAGGATCGCGTGCGGCTTGCCGGTCATCGATTGGGCGCCGGGTGCGACATAAGTCTTGTCCCAGCCCGGCGCGAGCGTCATCTGGTAGCCTACAAGCTGGTCCATCTGCGCCAGCTGGCCGCCGATCCGCTCCAATTCTCGGTGCATCTCTCCGGTATCGCCCTCGGCGGTCTGCGACCATTGCGCCTGAGTGCCGGGCATATAAGTGTCGCGCATCGCCTTATTTTGGGCAAAGCCCCCGGCATTGACGAGAACACCCAGTCGCGCGCCGATCCGCCATGGCTTGCCATCGCGCATCGTCACGACGCCGGTGGCTGTTCCATCTTCGACCACCAGTTCGCTGACCGGCGCGTTCAACCGCAGGTCCACGCCCGCCGCAAGACCGGCCTTGAGCAGTCGTCCCTGCAACGCACCGCCCGCCGTGGTATATTTGCGGCCCAGCACCAGATCTCGCAGGGTGCGCAGGACGATCCGCCCCAGCATCTTGCCGGACGCCTTGTTGGTCCGGCGATGGCCCTGCGCCTCCATTCCCTCGACAAGGGTTACGTTGAATTCGGCGAAGCCCTTGCGCAGCATGTCGCGCCGCGACCCCAGTTCCTTGCGATCGAACGGCTTGGCGACGACAGTGCGGGACGTTTTGCAGCCGCCCGGCAGTTCATCATAATAGTCCGGCCAGAAGGTCGCGCCGCGTTGCAGCGCTACGCCCTTGTCGACCAGAAAGTCGATGGCACGGGGTGCCTGGGTCACATAGGCCAGGCGCTTTTCACGCGAAGTGCCGGGGGCCGGATTACCGTCCAGTTCCTGTAGCGCATCGAGATAGGTCATGGCCGCATCGGCGCTGTCCTGTTCCCCGTCGGCGAGCATGAAGCGGTTGGCCGGAATCCACATGACGCCGCCCGACTTGGCGGTCGTGCCACCGGCCCAGGCTGTTTTTTCGAGGATGACGACCGACTTGTCAGCCTGACGCATGACCAGCGCGGAAATCATCGACCCCGCGCCGCTGCCCACGACCACCCAGTCGAACGTCTCGTCAAACCCGGCCATGCTCTGCTCTCCCTTGTATCTTGAAACAGGCTATAGCGCGATGACGGCGAATGGCAGTCCGCATGGGCAGACCAACAGCGCTTATCGCTGTGGCGACGTTGGCAGGGACATGGAGCGTGATAAGGGAGGGTCAAGGAGACCCGCGCATGAGCCAGCCATTGCCCCTGTTCCAAACCATCTTGCTTGAACGGCGCGAGCGGCTGCTGGTCGTGACGCTGAACCGGCCCGATGCGATGAACGCGGTGAACCTGACCCTGCACGACGAATTGCCCGAAGCGCTGACTTTTGCGGCGACCGACCCTGATTCCGACGTCATCCTGCTGACCGGGGCGGGGCGCGCTTTTTCCGCTGGCGGCGACATTGCGCATATGGAGCATAATGCAGCCAATCCGCATCTGTTCGACCATGAGGCGCGGCAGGCCAAGCGGATCGTCTTTGCGATGCTGGACATTGAAAAGCCGGTTGTGTGCCGGATGAATGGTCATGCGGTGGGATTGGGGGCGTCGATCGCGCTGCTGTGCGACGTGATCTTTGCCGCCGAGGGAGCGAAGATCGGCGATCCGCATGTCGGCATCGGACTGGTCGCGGGGGATGGTGGCGCGCTCATCTGGGCGCAGCGGATCGGGCTGGCCAGGGCGAAGGAATATCTGCTGACCGGCGAGTTGCTGCCTGCGCGCAAGGCGGCGGAAATCGGTTTGATCAACCATTGCGTCGCGCCGGAGGAACTGGACAGCGCGGTCGACGCCTTTTGCGGCAAGCTGCTGGCGGGTGCGCCCAATGCGATCCGCTGGACGAAGATATTGACCAATATGGAGCTGAAGCGGATCGCCAGCGCGGTGATGGAGGCAGGAATCGCTTATGAGGCGCTCAGCGTCCGCAGCGCGGATCACCGCGAGGGGATTGCGGCGCTCAAGGAAAAGCGCGCGCCAAGATTTACTGGACTGTAGAAAGATCCGTTCGTGTCGAGCGAACGGATATATGGTTATGGCGTCAGCTAATGTCGGCCAACCGCACCCAATGACCGGTTTGGCTCGACAGGCGGATCGCTTCCTGCAAGCGTTCGACCTCCAGCGCTTGGGCGAAATCGGGCGTGCCTTGGCCGCGTCCATGGATCGCTTCGACCATGGCGTGCATCGACAGCGCCATGGGGTAGCTGGGCTGGGGCTCGCTTTGCCAGTCGAGCGCAATGCCGGGAGTGCTTTTGTAGCTGTCGGAAATCGCGACCTCTTGCAGGTCGCCCCCCAGTTGGCCGCCGCGCAGAATGCAGTCGCGGGCCGTCGGGAAGGTTGGCGAAGAGGCGACCAGCCGCCCCTTGTCACCAAAGACATCGATCAGCCAGCCGTCGTGCAGCGTCATGCTCCAGCTAATCTGCATCTGCATCGTCAGGCCGCTGGCAAAGCGCAGGATGACGTTGGCGAAATCGGTGGTTTCGGGCGTGATGCTGTCGCCATCAGGAAAGCGCCATTCGCGCAATATCTGGCTGTCGTCGGCGACCAGTTCGGCGACCGGACCGAACAGATGGCGCAGCATGTAGAGCGCGTGGCTGCCATTATTGCGGACGGCCGAGACCCCCTGCCCACTTTGTGCGAACCAGTTATAGGGGAATTGCTTGTTTGGACTGTTGAACAACGACAGGTTGAAATGGCAGGTGCCGCCCAATGGTCTGCCGATAAAATCGGCGTCGAGCATCGCCTTCATTTGGGCATGGGCTGGCAGCCACTGCGCGAAGGCATCGACCACGCCAATGCTGGTCCCGGCACACCATGCGGCGTCAATCGCCTTGGCCCCGGTCCAGTCGGCGGCGTGGGGGCTGGCATTGTAGACATGTTTGCCATTGGCGAGCGCGGCCAGCACCATCGGCAGGCGGACGCTGGGCCGGGTGCCCAGATCGACGATATCGATATCCGGGTCGGCGCACATTTCGGCCGCGTTCCAGAAGGCGCGCGGCAGGTTCAGCCGTTCGGCGGCGGCGCGGGCGGTTTCTTCGCGCGAAGTGCAGATCGCGGTAACCTCGACACCGGGAATGGCGCGCCAGGCGGGCAGATGGGCAAAAGCTCCCCAAGCGGCGCTGACGATGCCGACGCGCAGCGGTCTCATTCGATCGTGCCGAGGACCGTGCCGACCTCATAGGTTTCGCCGGGCTGGGCGATGATGCGCAGCGTGCCGCTGGCAGGCGATTCCACCTCGTTGGCCGACTTGTCGGCTTCGAGCAGATAGAGCGGCTGGCCCTCTTCGACCTGCGCGCCATCTTCGGCCAGCCATTCCGCAATCTGGGCCTCGGTCATCGAAAAGCCGATCTTGGGCAGCAATATGTCGGTCGCCATGGTCTTATTCCCTCATGCAAATGCGAAAATCTCTTGGCATCCGTCATGCCCGCTCCGGCGACGGTGCGGCAATGCGCAGGGGCGATGATCCGGCCAATATCGTTGCCGCGATAGCGCCGGAGATCAGTAACCGCGACTGTCGGTCCAGTCCTCGGTCTCGCCGGGCTTGTACGTCTTGCCGGGGGTTTTGCCCGATGCCGTCCTGAGGTCGAAACCGATCGGGTCCGCGCCACCCTCGATCCCGACGCCGAAGGAGGAGAGCGCCCAGCTGGTCATGACATAATGGCCGATGGAGAAAACCAGATCCATCTGCTGCTGCTTGGTGAAATGGCGGCCCAGCACCGCCCAGTTGGCGTCACTGATCGTGCCGTCGGCGATGAGTTCACCGACCGAGCGCAGCACAGCATCATCGGCCTCGTCCCAATTGCCGCCCGCTGGATAGTCGCGGATCGCGGCGATATCCTCCAGGGTCAGGCCGGCGTTCAGGGCGTAGCCGACATGATTATGCCATTCATAGGCAGACTTCACCAACCAGGCGACGCGCAGGATCAGCAGTTCCAGATGCCTGGTCGACAGTGAGTTGGACATAAGCAGATGCTTGCCCCAGATATTATAGACCTTGCCCAGACCAGGATGGTTGGCCATGACCATTAACACATTGGTTTTAGATCCTTCTTCCCAGGAATTTGGCTCACCCCAATAGGAAAACACCTCACGCGCATCGTCGGTCCATTCCGCGCGCGGCAGCGGGAGGATGCGGGGTTTGATGTCGGTCATGGTTGGGGTACTCCTTGGGTCAGCGCGGCGGCTTCAGCGTCGCAGCCGGTGGGTCTGGCCTTGGCGCGGGCGATATCCTTGCGCGCGGCCTTCATGTCTTTCTGGAATGCCGGATCGGCGTTGAGCCGGGCGAATACGACCGTGGCGGCAAGACGGCCCTCCTCGGTATCGCTGAGCCAATGGGCATTGCAGACGCGGCGGCTGTCGCCAAAAGCGCGGCCGCGCGCGACCAGCGCCGGGGCGAGATCGGGGTGCAACTGAGCCAGGATCAGCCCCCAGCCATAGCCGATGGCGCTGTGGCCGGACGGATAGGAGCCGTCCTTGCGCAGCATCGGTTCCCAGTCGGGAGTGCAGGTCGGCTGGCCGTTGACCATGAACGGGCGGGGGCGGGCGTAGCGATGCTTGATCGCGCTGGTGGACATGCCGAAATCGGCCAGGGTCCGGCGCAGCAGCCGATCGAGCCGGGGCGTCGTGTCAGGCCCGATCGCCACGCCCAGCGTGCAGGAGAAGGTCGCGGTTGCCTTGGAACCCAACAGATCGGCGTCGGCGGTCGCCAATGTCCAGCGCGGGCCGCCCTGCAACGCAAGCGCAGCTTTCGCCCCTTCATCATCGCGGGCCTGCGCGGCGGAGCCGGGTGCGGGTGGCGGCGGGGCGACATTGTCCGGCAGCGGCCCGCTCTTGAGATAGCCCGTGCCGAGCCGCGACATGCCGGGCGCCGCGGCCTGGGGTTGGGCCGCCATGCAGGGGAGTGCGATTGAGACGAGGCATAGGGTGAAGAGATGCGCTTTCATGATCCTAGAGTCCTTCGACCAGCAACGCGCGATACGGTGCCCCCTTCTGCCGCAACAGCGCGGATTGCTGATATTCCGGGCTATTATACCAGGCCCGCGCCTTGTCTGCGTCCGGGAACTCCAGGATGACGATACCTTCCGGCCCCTCCCCTTCCAGCGTTTCGAGTGCGCCATAGACGGTAAGGGGTTTCAACCCATAATCGGCTACGAAACGCCCGGCATGGCTGCGGTTCATGCCGCTATAGGCGTCCATCGCCGCCTGATCGGTGACCGGGCCTTCGCGGGTGAAGATCATATAGGCTGGCATCGCGTGTCCCTCTCAATGTATCGCATGGTTGATCGCCGCACCGTTCCAGCCACCGGCCGCCGCGAAATCGGTGCGACAGGAACGGCTGGCGATCCAGGCCAGGATGGTGCTGGGGACGCCCACCAGCAACGCCCAGCGCATCGCCATGCCCAGCGAATCCTCGCCATAGATGGGGCGCAATATATCGCTGAGCCAGCCAACCAGCACTGGCCCACCGCCAAGGCCGATGACCTGGATCGACACCATCAGCACGGCGATGGCGGTCGCACGGGAGCGCGACGGGACGAGGCCAGCCACCACCGCCATCAGCGGCGCGGCAGACAGGCCACCGATCAACATGTTAAGACCATAAAGCGGGAATACCCGGTCGGCAGAACCGGTCAGGATCAGCCAGCCAATGCCGGTGGCCATCGCGCCGCTTATCATCAATATCCAGACATACCAGCGCATGTCGCGACGGCCCAGGAAGTCGGCCAGCGGCCCGCCGACCGTATGACCGATCGCTGACCCGAAGAAGAGCGCGCCGCCCATTTGCAAACCGGCTTCATTGGCGGGCATTCCATGGGTCCGCTCCATGAAGGCGGGCGCCCAGCTGATAAAGCCCATGGTCAGCAAGGCGTTGAGCGAGGCAGCAAGGATCAGCGGGGGCAGCGTGCGAATCGCCATGAGTTCGCGGGCGGTCTGAAGGAAGGAGATGGCCGGTCCCTTCGCAGCAGGTGCACCATCGGCAAGACCCGCGCGGGTATCGCGCAGGGTGAACCAGACAATGGGAGCGAGGATGAAGCCGGGGATGCTGGCGAAGATCAGCGTGTTGCGCCAGCCATATTCCTGCACCGCCCAGCCGCCCACCGCCGGACCAAGGAAGGTGCCGAGCGACGCGCCGAGCAGGAAGATCGACAGCGCCGTCGCCCGCTGGCGGATGGGAAAGAGGTCGGCGATCCACGCCTGGGATGGCGGGGTAAAGCCGCCTTCGCCAAGGCCAATGCCAGCCCGACCGATCAGCAGCACCCAGAAGCTTTTGCCCGCGCCGCAGACGATGATCGCCGCGCTCCAGACGGTGGCGGCGATTGCGACGATCTTGCGCTTCGACCAGCGATCAGCCAGCCGCGCCAGTGGGATGATCGCCAATATATAGACGATGGCGATGATCATGTCCTTGACCATGCCGATTGCCGCATCCGACAGACCCAGTTCGCGGCGGATCGGTTCGACCATCACCACCATCAGATAGCGTTCGCCCTGCACGGACGCCGACACCAGTACCATGATGAAAAGAAACCAGGATCGGTAGGCCATGCTCGGCAGCGCCTCTGACAGCGCGGGCGGGCGTGGTTCGATGTCGGCCATATATTTCCTCGCCTCTTAATCTGTCGGGGTCGGCCTACATCGCCGCCGTGTCGGCGGTCGGGCGGATCAGGATTTGCGACACGTTCGCCCGCGCGGGCAATGAGGTGATGAAAAGGATCGCTTGCGCGATGTCGTCTGGCTGCATCGCCGAGTCCTTGCCGACATGGTCGGTCATCGCCGCGCGCATCGCCGGATCGCTGATGCCGCCCGCGACTTCGGTGGCGGTCGCCCCCGGCTCCACGATCGACACCCGGATGCCCGCCCCACCCACTTCCTGACGCAGGCTTTCGGTCAGGCCGGTGAGGCCGAACTTGCTGGTCGAATAGGGACCAAACAGCCCCGCCGCGCGCCGTCCGGCGGTGGAGGAGATGTTGATGATGTCGCCGCCACCCTGGGTCTTCATCGGGCCGATCGCCGCCTTGCAGGTGTAGAGCGTGCCAAACAGATTGATGTCGATCACGCGGCGCCATTCGTCGAGCGACAGGCTTTCAACCCCGCCGGCCTGGATGACACCGGCGGAATTGACGAGGATGTCGATGCGGCCAAGCTGATCGATGGTGTCGATGACGGCACGGGTCGCCTCCGCCTCGACCGCGACGTCGCCGGGCAGCGCGATTGCCTTACCGCCTGTTGCGTGAATATGATCGACCAGTGCGCGGAGGCGATCGACGCGCCGCGCTGACAGCGCTACCGCTGCCCCGGCACCCGCCAGAGCCAGTGCAGCCGCCTCGCCTATGCCCGATGACGCACCGGTCACCAGCGCGACCTTTCCTGCAAGGCAGCCTGCCATGTCCGCTCCTCTTATGCCTGTTACGGCCATGATCGCCCGAAGGCGCATCGCCGCACAAGGCGGGCAGGCGACATATCGCTCTGGCGGCCAGACGGGCGGCAATGATCCGGCTGGCATGCCGCGTGACCATGATAGCGCGGGGGCGATTTGCCTGGCGCGGCCCGACATGGCAGCCAGTCTGCGCCTGAACAGCCTGAGAAGCATGGCATCATAACAGGAGATGAGGATGGGATCGGCCTATTGGGGCGAATTGCGGACGCATTGGCGTCCGTTGCTTGCCGCGACCATGGGACTGGGGTTCGGCATAGGCCTGTCCGCCTATACGATGGGCCTGTTTGCGCCCAAGCTGATCGCCGAATTTGGTTGGCCAAAATCGCAATTCGCGCTGCTGGGCAGTTTCGGGCTGCTGATGTTGATCGCGCAGCCGATCACCGGGCGGTTGACCGACCGGTTCGGGGTGCGCGCCGTTTCCGCCGTGGGCGTTCTGGCAGGGCCGAGTGCCTATATCGCCTTTGCAATGCAGCCCGGCAGCATTCGCGCCTTCTTTGCCATTGCGGTCTTGCAAATCATGGTCGGCACGTTGACCACATCACCCGTCTATACAAGGATCGTGGCGGAGCGGTTCGAGCGGGCGCGCGGGCTGGCCTTTTCCATCGTGATGACCGGGCCGCCGCTGGTGGGTGCGGTGATCGCGCCGCTGCTGGGCAGGTTCATCGAGAGCGAGGGGTGGCGCAACGGCTATCTGCTGATGGGCGGGGTCACGATGATATTCGGCCTGATCGCCGTGCTGATGACGCCGCCGCATATCGGCGTGCATCAGGACGCGGACATGCCGGTCGAACCCAAAAGGGGCTATGGCGTGATCATGCGCAATCCGGCCTTCTGGGTGCTGATCGTCGGCATGATATTGGTGAATATCCCGCAGGGGCTGCTGTCGTCGCAGTTGAAACTGGTGCTGATGGATAGCGGCGCGCAGTCGCAGACGGCGACCTGGCTGATTTCCGTTTTTGCGATCGGGGTGATGGTCGGCCGCTTTGCCTGCGGCCTGTCGCTAGACCGGATGGAACCCCATCTGGTTGCGGCGCTGACCCTATCAATGCCGGCGATCGGCATGATCCTGATGGCGTCGCCCTTTGACAGCACCATCGTGCTGGCGCTGTCGGTAGCAATGATGGGGCTGGCGCAAGGGGCAGAGGGCGATATCGCGGCCTATCTCGTGTCGCGACGTTTCGGGTTGAGTGTGTTCAGTCTGGTCATGGGGCTGGTCGGCGCGTCGATCGCGGGCGGGGCGGCGCTGGGGTCGCTGACGCTGAGTTACACGCTGCGCCTGTGGGGCAGTTATGCGCCCTTCCTGATGATCGGTGCCTGCGTCACGATCATGGGAGCGGCACTGTTCCTGACATTGGGACATGGTTCCCGCAAGATGGAGGCCGTGCGCACATGAAGAGCCGTGTGAAAGTCGCTGTCGTCACGGGCGCGAGTGCGGGGGTCGGCAAGGAGGCGGCACGCGCGCTGCTGCAACAGGGGTGGCGGGTGATCGGCGTCGGGCGCGATCCGGCGCGCTGCGCGGCAGCAGAGGCCGAACTGACCGCCCTGCCCGGCGCGGATTTCACCATGATCCGGGCGGACATGGCGCTGCTGGTGGAAACCGCGCGGGCGGCGCGCGAAATCGCAGCGCTTGCGCCGGAGATTGACGCGCTGCTCAACAATGCGGGCGGGGTGATGGCGCAGCGGATCATCACTGCCGAGGGGCATGAGGCGACCTTTGCGTCCAATCACCTCGCGCCGTTCCTGCTGACGCAGATATTGCTGCCCAATTTGCTGGCGGCAGCGGCACAATCGGCACCCGGTTCGGTGCGGGTGGCGGCGGTGTCGTCCACCGGCCATGAACATTGTGCCGGGATTGTATGGGACGACCTTATATTTTCGGAGGGCTTTGTCGGTGGCGCGGCCTATTGCCATGCCAAACTGGCCAATATTCTGTTCATCCGCGAACTGGCGCGGCGGCTGGACGGCACGGGTGTCGTCGCCCATGCGATGCACCCCGGTATAGTGGCGAGCAATTTCGCCAGCCACTGTGACGCGGCGATGCAAGCCTATATGGAGTCGATCGCCGACCGGGCGCTGACCCCGGCGCAAGCGGCAGAGACGCTGGTATGGCTGGCGAGCGATCCGGCACCGGGCCAGTCGAGCGGCGGCTATCATTATATGCGCGAAGCCGTGCCCTGTTCGGCGGCGGCACAGGACGATGCGGCCGCCGCGCGATTGTGGCAGGTGAGCGAGGCGCTGGTGGCGGGATACTGATCCCGCCGCCAGTCATAATTGCGCGATCACCTGTGGCATGTCCGCCGTGGTGCGGATACCGGGCGGGGCGTCGCACACTGCTGCAACAGCATTGACCGCGCGATGGGCGGTCAGGCCTGGGGTGAAGGCGGCATAATCTTCCGGCGCGACCGGGAAGCGGATGTCCACTTCCACCGGCGTGTCGCCCTCCACCCGAACGCGCCAGCCGGATTCGCGCAGGCGCCAGTCGGGCTGGTCGATTTCGCGGCTGCAATACCAGTTGGCGCGGAAGCGCAGTACCGGCTTGCCATTACGCATTCCCGACACGGTGATGCGCTGGGCGGCGACCGTGCCGGCCGGGATGATGCCCGCCGCAATCACGATGTCGCGGGTCGCCGCGCCCATTTCGCCGACCACGTCCCAGCTATCGATGACGATCCCCGCCGCATCCGCCAACTGGGCCAGTGATCCGGCAAAGTCGCTTTTCACATGATCGAGCTGGCGCGGGTCGAAAGCACTGGGCGCGCGACCGAAACCCATGATGTTGAACAAGAGATCGGGCGAATTGCGGCTCGAAACGTCGCCATATTCGTCGATCGTCAGGCAATCGAGCCGACGCGAAAGGGAGAGCAGCGGGATCGGCAGGGCTTCGGTCACGAAACCCGGACTGGAGCCGGTGCTGTAGATGGAGCTGTTGCCGGTGCGACAGGCCGCCTCGATCCGGTCGCGCATGGCGGCGTCCATTGAGGGCGGGTGGTGAAAGTCGCCACGGGTCGTGACGACATTCTTGCCCGATGCGAGCAGGCGGCACAGTTCGTCGATGTCGGTGCCCTGCCGCATATAGAGGACGCAATCGGCCTCCATCGCGACCAGATCATCGATCGATCCCGTGGCGATGACGCCGCAGGGCGCCAACCCGGCAAGGTCGCCCGCATCCTTGCCCCGCTTGTCGTCGGAACTGACCCATAGGCCGACAAGGTCGAGCGCGGGATGCTCGATCACGGTGCGCAGCGCGCGGGAACCGACATTGCCGGTCGCCCACTGGATGACGCGATATCGCCTCTTGCCTGTCATTGCCTCTCCTTCCGGGCATCATGGCCCGATATAGTTGATCATGCCCTGCTGCGGATCAGGTGTATCGGTCTGCCAGCGCACCGATCCGAACGGCCGTTCCAGCCGTCGCCGCACGCGCAGATCGCCCGCCTTCCGGTCGAACGACCGCGCGAGCAGCTGGATATCCTTGTCTGCCTGGGTAAAGCGTTCGCGCATGTGCAGATAGTCACCCCAGGTCGGACATTGATAGCGTTCGGTCCAGTGAGCCGGATTGGCAATGTCGCGCGAAATGGACCAGTTGAAGCCGCCATTGCGCAGCCGGGTGCGCTGGACCTGCAACATCGCCCCGTAGAAATCGCGGGCTTGCGACGGATCGACATCATAGTCGATTTCGATGATGATCGGCCCAGACCGGCGCGTCAGTGCCATGCCGACTTCCGGCTCATTTTGCAGCGATATGGGTTCGATATCGGCTTCGTTGGTGTCGGGCAGGGGCAGCAACAGGCCGATGACAGGCAGCGCCGCCAGCGCAAGGCCAGACAGATAGAGCGCGCCATCGACCGATAGCTGTCCCGCAACCCATCCCCACAGTGCCGCGCCAATCGCGATGCCGCCGGTCAGCGCCGAAGAGAAGAGCGAGAGCGCCCGCGCCGTGACCCAGCGCGGGGCGGACAGTTGCACCGCGACGTTGAACAGGGCGATGGTCAGAATATTCGCGCCGCCAGCGAGAAACAGGGCGAAGCAGGTGAGTGGCACCGAGCGGCTGAAGCCCGCCAGTGCCAGCGTTGCGCCACTGAGCAGCGCCAGCAACGTCACGGTGCGGTGGGTGCCAAGCTTTTCCCGGCAGGGAGCCACGAGCAAGGCACCGCCCACCGCACCCAGTCCGCCCGCCCCCAGCAGCAGGCCGAAGGTGCTGGCATCGCCCCCCAGCAGATGCTTGGCGATCAGTGGCGCGAGTGCTGATGAGGATGCGCCCGCCAGGCCGAACAGGAAGGCGCGCACGAGAACGGTGCGGATTGGTGCGGCATGGAGGGCGTAGCGCGCGCCGGATACGATCGCGCGGTGGATCTGTTCGGGTGGCAGGCGCGAGGAGACGTGGCGGCGTCGCCAGAGGAAGAAGGCGATGAAAAGCGGCAGATAGCCGATGGCGTTGACCGCAAAGGCGGCATGAGCGCCCGCCGCTAGCACGATGACACCGCCGATCGCCGGGCCGAAACTGCGCGCGACATTATAGCTGATCGTGCCGAGCGCGATGGCGGCGGGCAGATGATGCGGGCCGACCTGCTCACTGATCGAGGATTGCCAGGCAGGGGAATAGAGCGCGACCCCTGCCCCGATGAGCGAGCAGAAGGCCAGCAGCATCCAGGGCGAACTATGGCCCGACCAGGCGAGCAGGGTGAGGATCGTCGCGCAGACCATGGAGAAGGCAAGGCCCGTCATGGCAATGCGCCGTCGGTCGAACATATCGGCCAGCGCGCCCGCAGGCAGCGCGACCAGCATCAGCGGCAGCATCAGGGCGCTTTGCACCAGCGCTACCATGCCGGGCGACGGGGTGAGCCGGGTCATTTCCCACGCCGCGCCGACCCCCAGGATCAGCTGGCCGAAATTGGACAGCAGACTGGCCGTCCAGATGCCGCGGAATACAGGTTCGCGAAGCGGCGCAAAAGTGCCGCCCGATGACCGATCATGCCCGGCTCTCGCCATCCTGCCCCCTATGCTTCCTGGCCCCGCCCACCTTGGGCAGCGGGCGCTACTGCCGTCCACCCTGCACGCCCTTGCCCTTCCGATCAATCGCCCATGCGATTGGGAATGTGGGCCTTCCATGCGATAGCAAAGTCATCTTTCTACAGGAGACGAGCCTTGGCAGAGGCCTATATCATCGACGCGGTCCGCACCCCGCGCAGCATCGGCAAATTGGGCAAGGGCGCGCTGTCGCATCTGCACCCGCAGCATGTCGCAGCGACCGTGCTGCGCGCGATCCGCGACCGCAACGGCATCGATACCGCCGATGTCGATGATATTATCTGGGGCACCAGCGCGCAGATGGGGTTGCAGGGCGGCGATATGGGCCGGATGGCCGCGCTCGACGCCGGTTATGATGTGCGTGCGTCCGGGGTGACGCTCGACCGTTTCTGCGGCAGCGGCCTGACCGCCACCAATCTGGCCGCCGGGCAGATCATGGCGGGGATGGAAGATCTGGTCATTGCGGGCGGGACGGAGATGATGTCGCACGTCATGTCCTATGGCCAGTCGCTGCGAGAGGCGGGCGTGCCACCGGTCGGCGGGCTTGGCACTGGCAATATGCGGTTGCAGGCCAAGCATCCCCAGTCGAACCAGGGCGTCGCCGCCGACGCGATCGCTGCGATGGAGGGGATCAGTCGGGAACAGCTCGACGCCTTTGGCGCAGAGAGCCAGCGACGGGCAGGGATCGCGATTCAGGAAGGACGCTTCGCCCGTTCGACCGTCCCGGTGGTGGACGATGATGGCGCAGTCATATTGGACCATGAGGAATATCCCCGGCCCGACACGACCGCCGAGCAGTTGTCGCAGCTCAAACCCGCCTTCGCCGCCTTTATGGACATGCCTTCGCGCGCCGACGGGCCAACCTTCCGTCAGCTGATCAACCAGGTCTATCCTGACCTGGCGATCACGCCACTGCACCATGCCGGAACCTCATCGGGCGTGGTCGATGGGGCAGCCGCGATCCTGCTGGCGTCGGTGGACTATGCGCAGCGCCATGGCCTGAAGCCCCGCGCGCGGATCGTGGCGACCGCCAATATGGGAGATTGCCCGACGCTGATGCTGAACGGCCCCGTCCCGGCGGCACGCAAGGTGTTGGCGAAGGCAGGGTTGCGGGTCGAGGATATCGACATATTCGAGGTGAATGAGGCGTTCGCGGTCGTGACCGAGAAGTTCATCCGCGATCTGGGCATCGACCGCGCGAAACTGAACCCCAATGGCGGGGCGATCGCGCTGGGTCATCCGATCGGTGCGACCGGCGCAGTGCTGATCGGCACGGCGTTGGATGAGCTGGAGCGGACCGGCGGACGCTATGGCCTGATCACCATGTGCGCGGCGGGCGGCATGGCGCCAGCGATCATCATCGAACGTGTCTGATCCGGCGCAGAACATCGCCCCGGCTTGCAACGAGGACGGTTTCGTTTCGCCGCAATGGCGCTATGGTACGCGCTTCATGGCTGAACCCAACGACGATCTGCTGGCTGATGACGCGAAGGCGCTGATGCGCAATGCGTCGCTGAAGCTGGTTGTGATCGCGCGGCAGTTGCGGGCGCATTTCGACCAGAGCGTGGTGCGGCTGGGCGTGACGCGATCGCAATGGACAGTGATCGCGGCGGTGGCTCGCCACCCCGGCGCGACCCAGCGCACCATTGCCAATATGCTGGAAATTGCCGAAGCGTCAGCGGGTCGGCTGATCGACCGGCTGTGTGCCGATGGGTTGCTGGAACGGCGCGCCAAGGATGATGACCGCCGCGCCCATGCTGTATTCCTGACAGAGACGGGCCAGGCGATCACAACGCAACTGGCGGGGATTGCGCGCGCCAATGAAGAAGTGGCTTTTGCCGGCTTCGATCATGACGACCTGCACCGGCTCAACGCGCTGCTCGATACGATTTCAGAGAATATCGGCAAGCCATGAAAAAGGCCGCTCCGGGTTAGGGAGCGGCCTATTCATTACGAAGGGCCGTCGCCCTTCCGATCAGCGCGCGGTCAGCAGGTCGCGCTTCGACAGGTTGGTCACCAGCTTGCCATCGGCAGCAGCCAGGCTGGCGGCGGGAACAGCAATCATCTTGCCGTTGAGGATGATCTGCGCAGCGCCATCGGCACCGACGCGATAGACGGCGGCGAGGCGATCGCCCGACGCGGTGTACAGCATCTTGCCCTTATATTCGGTGGCGATGGCTGAAGCCGAAGTCAGTTGCACGGCATCGTCGGCGGCAGCGACCTGCGGCACGATGGCGACAGCGAGTGAGACATAGGCAGCGATTTTGGCAAAACGGATCATGGCGAACCTCTGGTCGAAAAGGGAGGGCTATTCATTTAATACTAAGTCAGGTTAGTAGTTCGTCAAAAACATGTCAAGCTAGCTTAGTATTTTATTTTCGCAGGTGCGAAGAAAAGGGCGCGCCGTTGGTACGACGCGCCCCGATTCCGGCGTGAATATGAGCGGATAGTCAGCGCGGCGGGAAGCGGATCGCGCCGTCGATGCGGAAGGTCTGGGCGTTGATATAGCTGTTGCGGGCCAGTTCCATGGCGAGGCTGGCAAATTCGTCGGGCTGCCCCAGACGCCGGGGGAACGGCACCGATTTTTCGAGATTTTCATACATGGGCGGGTTCATCTCCTTGAACCGCAGCATTGGCGGGGTCGCGAAGATGCCGGGCATGATCGCATTGACGCGAATCCCCAGATCCATGAGATCCCGCGCCATCGGCAGGACCATGCCGTTGACCCCGGCCTTGAGCGAACCATAGGCGATCTGGCCGACCTGCCCGTCCTCCGCCGCGGCGCTGGAGGTCAGGATGATGCTGCCGCGTTCATTGTCGACCAGCGGGTCGAGCGCGGCCATGCCAAGCGCGGAGATGGAGGCCATGCGGTAGCTGGCGATCAATATGCCCTGTGCGGAAATCGCATAATCTTCGGTCGAGAGGCGCTTGAAACCGCCGCTTTCCTTATCCTTCGAGACGGTCTTGCCGCCCTTCGACACCATGGCACAATGGACCAGCAGCCGTTCCTGCCCCTGAACGGTGCGGGCGCTGTCAAAGCCCGCGAGCGCGCTGTCCTCCGACATGATATCGACGCGGTGAAAGGTTGCGCCGACCTGCGCCGCGATTCCTGCGCCCTGGTCCTGATTGATATCGAAGATCGCGACCTTCGCACCCGCAGCGCGCAATGCCTTAACGGTGGCGAGACCCAGGCCGGATGCGCCGCCGGTGACGATGGCGGAAAGCGAAGAGTCGATGATCATGGCGGTCCTTCCGATATCTTTTCCGTTCCGCTATCGGCCCGGATTTCCCGACGCTCAATCCCAGTTTTTCGGGCCATGCCGCATATCGTGGCGGCGTTGAGGCCGGGCTTTGCATCGCGCTAGCGATAGCCCGCATCCAACAGCCTGTCGGCTCTTGCGGCAACCGCCACAGCTTCTACGCTTTTTAGGTGATGAAGGCTGCGTCGTGCGGCGAATGAGGGGATGAGAGTTTATGACCCAGGTCATGAAGGGTGTGCGCGTTTTGGAAGTAGCGCAATTCACCTATGTGCCTGCAGCAGGGGCGATCCTGGCCGATTGGGGTGCGGACGTCATCAAGATCGAGCATCCGGTGCGCGGCGACACGCAGCGCGGGTTCCTGAACATGGGCGGGGTGACGCTCGATCCCTTGCGCCATACATTGTTCGAGCATCCCAATCGCGGCAAGCGCAGCGTCGGCATCGACCTGTCGACCGCCGACGGACAGGAAATATTGTACGAGCTGGCCAAGACGGCGGACGTATTCCTGACCAACTACCTCCCCCAGGTGCGGCAGAAGAACAAGTTCGACATCGAACATATCCGCGCGGTCAACCCGAATATCATCTATGCCCGTGGCAGCGCGCTGGGCAATAAGGGGCCAGAGCGCGAAATCGGCGGATTTGACGGCACCTGCTTCTGGTCGCGCAGCGGCGTCGCCTACGCGATGACGCCCGAAGCCCTGCCCGGCCCGCTGACCCAGGGGATACCGGCATTCGGCGATTCCATCGGTGGCATGTTCATCGCCGGTGGCATTTCCGGCGCGCTGCTGCACCGGGAAAAGACCGGCGAAGCGACCGAACTGGACGTGTCGCTGCTGAGCGCGGCCTGGTGGGCATCGGGCGCGCTGATTTCGCAGGTCATGGAAACCGGGATCGAGACGCGCAACGGCATGCCGGTATCGGGCGGATCGCTGCGCAACCCGTTCATGGGCAATTTCCGTACCTCCGATGGCGGCACGATCAACCTGTGCATGGTCAGCCCAACCGGCCTGATTGCCGACACGTTTGCCCATGTCGGCGTGCCGGAAGCCGCCGACGATCCACGGTTCAAGGATGTGCTGTCGTTGATCGACAATGCGGGCGCGGCGAGCGACATATTGGTCAAGGCGTTCGCGCAAAAGCCATTCGCCTATTGGCGGTCGCACCTGAAAACGATGAAGGGGCAATGGGCGCCGGTGCAAAGCTTTACGGACCTTTTGACCGACGAACAGACATTGGCCAATGACATGATCATCGAGGTCGAGGGTGCCGACGGCGGCAAGCCGTTGCGGCTGGTGCGTGGCCCGGTGCAGTTTGACGGCAAGCCACTGGAAACCACCCGCGCGCCCCAGGCATCGGAACATACCGAAATCGTGCTAATGGAACTGGGCGTCGAATGGGACCAGATCGAACAATGGAAAGCCAGCGGCGCAATCGCGTAACGCTTTGAAAGGCAGGATGGACATGAAGCCCGGAACGAAACTGAAAAGCGCGATGTGCGACACCGAAGTGATGGTGATCCGCAGCGGCGCGGGCACTATCGAGTGCGGCGGTGCCGCGATGGGCGAAGCCAAGCCCGATGCGATCGGCACGCCCGCCCCGGATCTCGCCGCAGGCACATTGATGGGCAAGCGCTATGTCGATGCGGCCGGGACGTTCGAGTTGCTGTGCGTCAAGCCGGGCAAGGGATCGCTGTCGGTCGATGGCGTGGCGCTGAGCATCAAGGATGCCAAGCCCCTGCCCGCGTCGGACTGACACCCACCCATGAACATCGCCCTTTTTCTGGAAATGGCCGCCGATACAGCGCCCGACCGTATCGGTCTGGTCTGTGACGGCCAGCGCTGGTCCTATGCCGATTTGCTTGCCGGCGCGCGCGGCGCGGCGGCGTTGATCCGTGACAGCGGCTGCGCCCATGTCGCGCTGCTCGACGAAAGCAGCGAGGCGGCGGCCATGGCGCTGTTTGGCGCGGCGCTGGCGGGCGTCCCCTATGTGCCGTTGAATTACCGGCTGGCCGACGCGGACCTGGGCGCATTGCTGGAACGGATCACCCCGGCGCTGATCGTGGGCGATGTCGATCGGGTGCGGCGGCTTTGCCCGGCGGAAAGCAACATCGTGCTGACCCGCGCCGCCTTTGTCGAGGCCGCGCAGGCCCGCGCCGTCGATGCGCCGGCCGAGGGCGAGGATGGCGAGGGGATCGCGATCCAGCTGTTCACCAGCGGCACGACCGCCGCGCCCAAGGCGGCGATCCTGCGCCACGCCAATCTGGTGTCCTATATATTGGGGACGGTCGAGTTTGCTGCCGCGCCGGAAGAGGACGCCGCGCTGGTCAGCGTCCCGCCCTATCATATCGCGGGCATCGCCGCCCTGCTCAGCTCCATCTATGCGATGCGGCGCATATTGATGCTGCCCGCTTTCTCGCCCGAAGCCTGGCTCGATCTGGCCGCAGATGAGGGGGCGAGCAACGCCTTTGTCGTGCCGACCATGCTGGCACGGATCATCGAAACTATGGCGAAGGGGGGGGCGAAAGGCCGCCGGCCCGACCTGTCGGCCTTGCGCGCGATCGCTTATGGTGGCGGCAAGATGCCGACCGAATTGATCCATCAGGCGCTGGAGCTGTTTCCCGCGACCGGCTTTACCAATGCCTATGGGCTGACCGAGACAAGCTCGACCATCGCCCTGCTGGGACCGGACGAGCACCGCGCCGCCCATGGATCGGACGACCCAATCGTGCGGGCGCGGCTGGGATCGGTGGGACGGCCGCTGCCGACCGTGGAGATCGAGATTCGCGACGAGGATGGCGCGGTGCTGCCGCCCGGCCAAGCGGGCGAAATCTATGTGCGCGGCGAGCAGGTGTCGGGCGAATATCGCGAACGCAGTGCGCTGGACGCCGATGGCTGGTTTCCGACGCGCGACGCGGGTTATATCGATGCGGACGGCTATTTGTTCCTGTCGGGGCGCGCCGACGATGTGATCGTGCGTGGTGGCGAGAATATCTCGCCCGGCGAAATCGAGGATGTGGTCATGACCCATCCTGCGGTGGCCGAGGCCGCGGCGGTCGCGATTCCTTCGCACGAATGGGGTGAGGCGGTCGGGCTGATCGTCGTGCCGCGCGCGGGGCATGATGCACCGGGCGAGGAGGAATTGAAGCAGATGGTGCGCGCCCGCTTGCGATCCTCGCGCGTGCCGGAACGGGTGCTGTTCGCCGACGCCCTGCCCTATAATGAGATGGGCAAGCTGTTACGGCGCGAGATCAAGAAGCTGTTTGCGGCCTGAAATGCGTCCGTTGACCCTGCCTCTGGCTGGCTGGGCCGAGGGGGAGTTGCGGGCGATGGGCATGCCTGCGGGGCTTTCCGGCGCGATGCTGATGGGTGAACGGGCGGCGCTGAACGGCTTTGCCGTGCCGGGGGTGGTGTCGGCGGGGGGCGGATGCCGCCTATATACGACGCGGGACGGGCATGTTGCGCTGACATTGGCGCGCGATGACGACCGGGCGATGCTGCCTGCGCTGTTTCAGAACGGGGAGCTTGACCCGGATGATGATGCGCAGATTGTAACGGCTTTTCGCGCATGTAGTGCCGATGCGCTGGTGGTGCAGGGGCGGATGCTGGGGCTGGCGATCGCGCGCATGGGCGAGGTGCCGGTGTCGCCGCCCTGTCAGGTGACGGCGGATGGCGCGGCAAAAGTGCGGACGGGGCCGTTGCTGGTCGTTGACCTGTCGGCCTTGTGGGCGGGGCCGCTGGCCGCGCACCTCATAGGGCTGACCGGCGCGCAGGTGGTGAAGGTGGAGAGCCGCAACCGGCCCGACCGGATGCGCGAGGGCGATCCGGCGCTGTTTGCGCGGATCAATCAGGACAAGGCCAATGTCGCGCTGGATCTGCGCGATCGGGCGGATCGGGAGGCGTTGATCGCGCTCATCAGGCGTGCCGATGTGGTGATCGAGGCGGCGCGGCCACGTGCGTTGTGGCAGTTGGGGATCGACGCCGATGCGCTGGTGCGGGCGGTGCCGGGGCTGGTGTGGATGACGATCACCGGTCATGGCGCGACGGGTGAGGCGGGCGACTGGATCGGCTTTGGCGATGACGCCAGCGTGGCGGGCGGGGTGAGCGATGCGCTGAGCACGGCGAGCGGGACGATCGCTTTTGGCGGGGATGCCTGCGCCGATCCGCTGACGGGCATCCATGCCGCACGACTGGCGCTGGAGCGGATCCGTAACGGGCGGGCGGCGCGGATGATCCTGTCGATGAGCGCGATCGTCGCCATGGCGCTGGACAGCGCAAGGCGACGCGACGAGAAGGCGCTGATGACGGATTTGCAGGCATGGGGCGCAGCGCAGGGGCAGGCTTTTCCCGCTACCGCCGTTCGTCCGGCCGGGCGCGTGGCGGCGATGGGGCAGGACAATGCCATCTGGCTGGCGCGATGCTGATACGGCGGGCCGAGATTGATAGGCAGACGCTGGCCGATGTGCGGATCGAAGGCGGGCGGATCGTGGCGGTCGGGCAGCTTGCGCGGGTTGAGGGCGAGCGGGTGATCGACGCGGCGGGCGGCGCGTTGCTGCCGGGCCTGCATGACCATCATATCCATTGCGCCGCGCTGGCGGTCGCGCGCGTGTCGGTGGCGTGCGGGCCGCCCGATGTGCTGGATGAGGATGGTCTGGTGGCGGCGCTGGCACGACCCGGTGACGGCTGGCTGCGTGGCATTGGCTATCATGAGAGCGTCGCGGGGATGCTGGATGCGAGGCGGCTCGACCGCTGGACGGGGACGCGACCGGTGCGGGTACAGCATCGGTCGGGGCGGATGTGGTTCCTGAACAGCGCGGCGATGGCGCTGTTGCAGGGCGATGGGCCGGTGCCGCCGGGGCTGGACCGGGCGAGCGGGCAATTGTTCGATGCCGACCCATGGCTGCGCGATCGGCTGGGCAGCGTGCCGCCGGATTTCACCGTGATCGGCGCGGAGCTGGCGGCGATGGGGGTGACGGGAGTGACAGATATGTCGCCCGCCAATGACGAGGCGATGGCGGCGCATTTCGCGGCAGAACATGGCGCCGGGCGGCTGCCGCAGCGGGTGGTGCTGGCGGGGACGCTGGAGCTGTCCGATGCACCGCCCCTGCCCGGCATCATAATCGGCCCGGCCAAGCTGCATCTGCACGAACAGGCGTTGCCCGATCTTGACGATTGCGTGGCTTTCCTGCGCGGCGGGCATGTGCGCGGGCGGGTGGCGGCGATCCATTGCACGACGCAGACCGAGCTGGTGTTCGTGCTCGCGGCGCTGGACGCGGCAGGGCTGATGCGCGGCGACCGGATCGAACATGCCGGGGTGACGCCCGACACGCTGCTGGCGGACATGGCAAGGATGGGGCTGCATACGGTCAGCCAGCCCCATTTTATCGCCGAACGCGGTGACCGCTATCTGTCCGATGTCGATGCGCGCGACCGGCACTTTCTTTATCGGCTGGGCGCGTTCGTGCGGGCGGGCGTGGTGCTGGCGGGGGGGAGCGATGCGCCATTTGGGAGCGCCGATCCCTGGGCGGCGATGCGCGCGGCGGTGTCCCGGCGCACGGCTGCGGGCGCGCTGGTCGGGGTGGACGAGGCGCTGACGCCGGAGCAGGCGCGCGACCTGTTCCTGGCCGATCCGGTCGACCTGTCGCGCATCCGGCAGGTGGCGGTGGGGGCGACGGCAGACCTGTGCCTGCTGGATCGCGGCTGGGGCGAAGCGCGGAACCGGCTGGATGCGGGCGATGTCAGGCTGACGATGATCGGCGGGTCAATCGTCCATGAGTGCGTCGATCAGGCCCCAGTCTAGCGCGGTGGCGGCGCTGATCCGGCGGCCCGACAGGATCATCAGTGCCGCGCGTTGCCGCCCGATCCGGCGCGATACCGATACACAGCCGCCCGCGCCGGGGATGATGCCCATCGCCAGTTCGGGCAGGTGGAACCAGGCGCTGGGGCTGGCGGTCAGGCGGGTGGCGAAGGCCGCCATCTCCAGCGCGGAGCCGACGCAGGCACCCTGCACATGCACATCGAGCCGGTCGGCGCAGCCTATGATCGCATGGGCGGGGAGCGTCACCATGCGGATGGCGTGGGCCGTGGCGGGATCGCGGGTGGTGCCGAATTCGGACAGGTCTGCGCCGACCGAGAAGCTGCGCCCCGCCCCGCGCAGGCTGATGCGGGCGATGGCGCAGTCCAGTGCCGCCAGATCGAACGCTTCGCGCAGGCCGTCGCGCATGGGGCGATCGATTGCATTGTGGGCGTGGGCGCGGTCGAGCGTGACGGTGAGTCGATCGTCGGTGCGGTCCAGCCGGACTTCGCCGGGTGGTGATGCGGGCGCGGGGGTGCGAGACGCAAGCCAGCGGGCGTGGCCTTCACTGCCCTGAAGCAGGCCATAAGCGAGCGATTCGGCAACCAACGCGGGTGCGGCGTCCATGTCCTCAATCAGCCGCAACAGCTGAACCAGTACGGCGGCGGCCTGAGGCTGGGCAGTGATGGCGGTAACGATCATGGGGAGGGACGCGGGCGCGTCGACCAGCAGATCGACGTCTTTGGCGCGGGGATGATCGGGGGTGCCGATGCCGATCAACGGACAGTGCGGCAAGTGCCAGGGGGTTGCGTTCTGCACCGCCGCGAGATCGACAATCGCATGGTCCGCGCCCTCCCCATCCCACGGGATCGTGAGCCGTTGCGGATCGATCGGGGCGGTGGGTGGCGTCATTGGCGGCAGGCTAGGACCCCACGCCGATGTCGCAAACCATCATGTTCCATTCATCGCCATGGCGTTGCGCAGAATGGTTGGCGGCGGCCCCTGCCCTGCCCCACTATCGGGCGTGTCAGGGAGACAGGCATGAGTTTGCAGCAACGCAGCGCCGACGCCTTGCAGCGTGACCCGGCGCTGCCGGCGATCGAATTTGAAGGGCAGTGGCATGACTGGGGTGCGGTGCGCCAGGTTGCCGATGTCGTGCAGGCGGCGCTGGCCGCGAGCGGGATCGGCCCGGATGCACCGGTTGCCTTCGTGCCGCGCAACCGGCCTGCGGCACTCGCCGCGCTGCTGGGGATGATGGCGCAGGGGCGCACGATCCGCATGATCTATGCCTTCCAGTCGGCAGGCGGGATCGCCCGCGATGTCGTGCGGACGGGCGGGTCAGCGCTGATCGCCTTTGCCGACGACCTGGGCAACGAGGTCATGGCTGCTGCGCGGGGCGAGGGCGTGGCTGTGATCGCGCTGGAGGGCATGGCGGCGATTCTGCGCAGCCCGGCGACGGGATCGGCCTGTGAGCGGAGCGGGCCTGACCAGCCGCAGATCGAGATATTGACCAGCGGCACCACCGGCCCGCCCAAGCCCTTTGCCGTGTCCTATGCCCTGATGGAACAGCATTTTCTGGGGTCACCGCTGACCCAAAGGCAGGGCGAGGATATCCTGTCTGCGCCGCCATTCCTGCTCTATTTTCCGATCGGCAATATTTCTGGCCTCTATTCCACCCTGCCGATGCTGATCCGGGGGCAGCGGATGCTGCTGCTGGAGCGGTTCACCCTCGCCGCCTGGCACGACCATGTACTGCGCTATCGCCCGGCCCATGCCGGATTGCCACCCAGTAGCGTGCGCGGGGTGCTGGATGCTGATATTCCCGTCGCCGATCTGGCGTCGATCAAGGCGATCGGCTGCGGCGCGGCTCCGCTCGACCCCGGTGTGCAGCAGGCGTTCGAGGCGCATTATGGCATTCCCATCCTGCTATCCTATGGTGCCACCGAATTTGCCGGGCCGGTCGCGATGATGACGGCGGAACTGCACGCAACATGGGGCAGCACCAAGCGCGGCACAGTTGGCCGGGCGATGGCGGGGGCGCAGCTGCGTATCGTGGATGCCGATAGTGGCGCGCCCTTGCCGACCGATATGCCCGGTTTGCTGGAGGTCATATCGCCGCGGATCGGCCCCGACTGGATTCGCACGTCGGACATGGCGCGGATCGACGCGGACGATTTCCTGTTCCTGCTGGGCCGGGCGGATGGGGCAATCATTCGGGGCGGGTTTAAACTGTTGCCCGAGTCGATCGAACAGGCGCTGATGCTGCACCCCGCGGTGGCCGAAGCGGCGGTCATCGGCGTGCCCGACGCACGGCTGGGGCAGGTTCCGGCGGCTGCGATCCGGCTGTCGCCAGCGGCTCCCTCGGTCGATGCCGACACGCTGGCGGCGCATGTCCGTGCCCATCTGCTGGCCACGCATGTCCCGGCGAAATGGCTGTTTTGTGCCGATTTCCCGCGCACGCCGTCGCTCAAGACTGATCGCCTGGCGCTTCGCTGCCTGTTTGATGAATCCGACAATGAGTTGGACAATGCCGCGATCGGCGCCACATAAACGAGAGCATCTCATTTTTAATTGACAGGCCCGCCGCGTTAGTGAACACTACTGTTCATAAACCGGAGGAGAGGACCATGGCTCAAGTCGAGTCCAACAAGGCTAAGATCGCCAAGCGCGTCATCGAAGTGCTCGAATTCTTCGATGAGGATCACCCCCAGGCTACCGTCATGGACATTGTCCGCCGGTTCGACCGTCCCCAGTCCAGCACGTCTGAACTGCTGTCGAGCCTTGTGGACCTTGGCCTGCTGCACAAGGATCCCTGTTCGCGTTCCTATTCACCCACCCCGCGCGCCGCGATGCTGGGGGCTGCCGTTCAGCCCAAGCTGGTGCGTGATGGCGCGCTCACGGGCCTGATTGACCGGTTGTCGGCGCAGACGGGCCTGGGCGTGGCCGTGTTCGGCATGGTCGGGCTGAAGGCGCAGGTATTCAATTGGCGCGTTGGCAAGCGGACCTTCCGCACGGCCGGTGCCGCCGGTTTCTGCGGTGGCCAGCAGGATCATCTGTCCGATAGCGCCGCTGGCTGGCTGTTGCTGTCGACCATCGCCCAGCCGCGTCGCGACGGCATGATCCGTCGCCTCAACGCCGAAGCGAGTGCCGATCGCAAATTCCTGCCCACCGAAATGGCGGCGCAGGTCCAGGCGTGCCGCGATCATGGCTTTGCCAGTGGCAAGGCCGGCTTTGGATCGATCGCCGACGTCACCGCCGTGCTGTTGCCCAACATGCCCGACGGACAGCCTCTGGCCATCGGCTTTGTCTATGAGCCGTCGGACCAGATCGATGCCGACAGCCTGCTGCGTACCTTGAACGAGGCCGTCCGTCGCTGCGTCGAGGAGCCGGCCCCCGCGCCGGTATCCCCGCTGTTCGATGCCAGCCGCCAGACGATGGAGATGAAGCATGGCTGATGTGAAGGACGCCAATGTAAAGGATGGGGCCGACGAGGAACTGGCCGCATCCGCGCGCAAATATTGGTCGGCCGAAGGCTATACCGAAGGCGGCGTCATCCGTGAGGTCGATTATGCATCCCAGTCCGGCGGATTGGACCCGTCGCTGGCGGGCATCAAGATCGTCGATACTGACACCCACATTACCGAAGCGCCCGACCTGTTCACGTCGCGCGCACCGGCCAAATACAAGTCCAAGGTTCCCTATGTGAAGCTGGACGCCGATGGTGTGGAACGCTGGTATGTCGGTGACCGCAATTTCGGGTCGATGGGTGGCAATGTCATCCGCGCCGACAATAACAAGCTGCTGGGGCGGCTGGCCTTCCCCAAGCTGGAGCAGGCGCATCCGGGCGGTCATCTGATCAAGGAACGGTTGCAGGCGATGGACGATATGGGCGTCTATGCCCAGATCGGTTTCCAGAATTCGGGCGTAACCCAGGCCGGGTCGCTGATGTCGCTGGGCGATCCCGATCTCGCACTCGCCATCGTCCAGATGTATAATGACGCATCGGCCGAATATCAGCAGGTGTCGGGCAACCGCATCTTCAACATGGGGCATCTGCCCTTCTGGGACCAGAAGGCGCTGGAGACCGAAGCGCGCCGTTGTTACGACATGGGCCTCAAGGGCTTCGTCCTGCCCGATACACCGGAACGTGTCGGCGTGCCGAGCTTCCTGCACGATTATTGGACGCCGTTCCTGGAGATGTGCGAAGCGACGGGCATGCCGCTCAACTTCCACCTCAATTCAGCGGTCGATCCCAATACGCTGACCTGGGAAGGCTTTGGCTTTGAACAGACGCTGTCGGTGGTGGCAACGATGTTCTCGATCGGCAATGCCGCGACGCTGGGCAACTGGATGGTGTCGGGACGGCTCGACCGTCATCCGAAGCTGAAGATCGGCCTCATCGAAAGCGGCATGGGCTGGCTGCCCTTCGCGATCGAAGCGCTGGAGCATCAGTTCAACGAGATGCTGCCGACCAAGAAAGGCCTGCTCAACAAGCGGCCATGGGAATATTTCCGCGACCATTTCTGGGTCACCTTCTGGTTCGAGAAGGTCGGTCCCAAGCTGCTGCTGGAAACAATCGGCGTCGACAAGGTGATGTTCGAGACCGATTTCCCGCATCCCACCTCGCTCTATCCCGGCGTACAGGCACATCTCGTCGATGTGCTGGGCGGCTATGATTATGCGGTGAAGAAGAAGGTGCTGCAGGACAACGCAACCACCATGTACAACCTGCCCTTCTGATCAGGGGCAAGACCGAGGCGCTCTGACCCTCTCCACAGAGCGCCCCGCTTTTTGTTGCGCCGTGCCCGATCAGGCGCGGGCGGCGGTGATGATCACTTCCACCTTATAGTCAGGTGTCGCCAGCTTCGCTTCGCCCGTGGCGCGGGTGGGGGCCGCAACGTCAGCGATCCAGGCATCCCAGACCGCATTCATTTCCGCAAAATCGGCCATGTCGGCCAGCCAGATGGTGGCGCGCAGGATATGCGCCTTGCTGCTGCCTGCCAGTGCGAGCAGCCGGTCGATTTCTTCGAGCGCAGCCTTGGTCTGGTTGGTCACGCTTTCGCCGGGCGCGCCGATCTGGCCGGCCAGATAGACGGTGTCGCCATGGATGACGGCTTCGCTCATGCGCGGGCCAGTGTCGATGCGGGTAATGGTCATGCTATTTCTCCTTGAAAATCAACGCTGGTAGCGTGCCAACGCCAGATCGGCGGTTTCGATGGCGGGGGCATGGCCGCCGATCAGGTCGGCGATCACCTGCCCCGATCCGCAGGCCATGGTCCAGCCCAGCGTGCCATGGCCCGTATTGAGGAACAGATTGTCGATCGGCGTCGCGCCGACGACCGGGGTGGAATCCGGCGTCATCGGCCGCAGCCCGCTCCAGAATATGGCTTTGGTCAGATCCCCTGCGCCGGGAAACAGCGTGCCGACACTATGGTCGAGCGTGTCGCGGCGCGCCTGTGGCAGGTCATTGGTGTAGCCCGATAGTTCAGCCATGCCGCCGACCCGGATGCGGTCGCCCAGTCGGGTGATCGCAACCTTGTAGCTTTCATCGAGCAGGGTCGAGACCGGGGCGGCTTCCGGCTGAACGATAGGGACGGTGATCGAATAGCCCTTCACCGGATAGACGGGCAGGCGCAGGCCAAGCGGGGCGAGCAGCAAAGGCGAGAAGCTGCCCATGGCGACAAGGTAGGCGTCGCCGGTGACCGGGCCATCGTCGGTGACGACATGGGCGATGCGTCCGGCTTCGCGCGCCAGTCCGTTGATGGTGCGGCCCATCAGAAACTGGACACCGCGCGCCTTGGCCATCGCCGCCAGCGCGTTGGTGAATTTGAAACAGTCGCCCGTCTCGTCATTGGGGAGGCGCAGACCACCCGCGATCGGCGAGGCGCTGGCAGCCAGGCCCGGTTCGGCGGCGATGCATCCGGCGCGGTCCAGCACCTCGAACGGGACATTGTCAGCGCGCAGCACCTCAATATCCTTGGCGATGCCGTCGAGTTGCTTCTGTTCGCGGAACAGTTGCAGCGTACCCTGGCTGCGCTCGTCATAGCTGATGCCGGTGGCGGCGCGGAGCGCAATCAGCTGGTCGCGGCTATATTCGGCCAGCCGCACCATCCGCCCTTTGTTGATGCGATAGTCAGTCGCGTTGCAGTTGCCGAGCATGGCGATCATCCAGCGCAGCATCGCCATATCGACATTTGGGCGCAGGATCAGGGGGGCGTGCTGCATGAACAGCCAGCGAAGTGCCTTGGCCGGGATGCCGGGCGCGGCCCAGGGGGAGGCATAGCCGGGCGAGATTTCCCCGGCATTGGCGAAGCTGGTTTCCAGCGCCACGCCGGTCTGGCGGTCGATCAGCACGACTTCATGCCCTGCCTGCGAGAGATACCAGGCGGAGGTGACGCCGATGACCCCGCCGCCCAAGATGACGACCTTCATGCCATGATGCTCCTGTCGGGGGTGGCGACCGGCGCGGGCAGATAGGTGCGCGCATAACGGTGGCCGAGCCGGGTCAATATTTCGTAGCTGATCGTGCCGGCCTGCGCCGCGACATCGTCGATCGTCTGGTTCGGGCCGATCAGTTCGACCGGGGCGCCGGCACGGAGCACAGCATCAGGCATGTCGGTGACATCGAGCGCCATACTGTCCATCGATACCCGCCCGACGATCGGCACACGCACCCCGGCAATATAGGCGCTGCCCCGGTTGCTCAGATGGCGCGGCCAGCCATCGGCATAGCCGACCGACACGGTCGCGACGCGCGAAGGGCGATCGAAACGGTGAGTCAGGCCATAGCCGACCCCTGCCCCAGCATCGACGGTGCGCAACTGGACGATAGTGGCATCGAGCGCGACGACGGGCTGCATCGGGTTGGGCTGGCCATGCGGTGCGCCACCATAGAGGGCGATTCCGGCGCGGACGATATCGCCATGCCCCACGCCTGCCGTCATCGCGCCGCCCGAATTGTCAATCGAGCGCGGGACGCCGGGAAACTGGTGGGCGATGGCGTTGAACGTGGTGCGCTGTTGCACGTTGAACCCGTCATCGGGATCATCGGCGCAGGCGAGGTGGGTCATGACCAGCAGCAGGTCGATACCAGCCAGCCGCTCCGGCGACACGCGCAGGGTTGCAAGGTCATCCGCGGTCAGGCCGAGACGGGCCATGCCGCTGTCGACCTGGATCACGCCGGGCAGGGCGCGGTGCAGTGTGCGGGCAAGCGCGGCCCAGCCGTCGATCTGCTCCAGCGAATTGAGGATCGGGACCGCACCGATCGCGGCACAATCGGCTTCCGTGCCGGGATAGAGACCGTTGAGGACGTACAGGGTCGCATCGGACGGCAGATGCGGTTGCAAGGTTGCCGCTTCGCACAGATGGGCGACGAAGAAGTGGCGGCAGCCTGCGGCATATAGAGATGTCGATACCGGGACGGCACCCAGGCCATAGGCGTCAGCCTTGACCACGCCAGCCACACTGGCGGGCGCAACCTGCTGGGCGATCAATCGATAATTGGCCACCAGCGCGCCAAGGTCGATGCGCAAGCGTCCCGCCGTCCCATGCTGCATGGCCATTCCCTTCCCGATGCGCCAGCATGATAAAACACGTTTGTGCGAATATCCATGCAATCAGCAGATGATCATTCGATACTTTCCGCTTATATAGCATATCGTTTCAGTGGATTTGAACATATGGCCATGTCCTTCGACAATATGGATCGCGCGATCCTGCGCCTGCTCAAGCTGAACGCGCGGCGATCCAATGCCGAGATCGCGGCGGAGGTCGGCCTGTCACCGTCTGCCTGCCACCGGCGTATCCGCCAACTGGAAGCGGGGGGTTATATTCGTGGCTATACGGTGGTCGCAGGGGGACGGGACGATAATAGCCTGGTCAATGTGCTGGTCCAGGTGACGCTGGATCGGCAGACCGAGGATCATCTCGCCCGCTTTGAACATGCGGTGCGGCAATGCCCGGAAATCCGCGAATGTTTCCTGATGACCGGCGCGGTCGATTATTGGCTGCGGGTGGAGGCGGACAGCGTCGACGCCTATGAACGCATCCATAGCGAAATATTGTCGCGTATGCCCGGCGTCACCCGGATCAATTCCAGCATCGCCATGCGCGACGCGCTGCGCCCGCGCCGTAACAAGGGATGATCAGCCCGCGCGAATTTCTGTCGCTGGAGCATCCGGCCGAGGGGCGATTTCCGGCGCGCGGCCATGTCGCCATTATAGTAGGGTAAGCGATCTCACCTAGCGAAAGCCGATTGCCCAGACGCAGGCGGCGGCGATGAGCAGGCCGGCAAGCGCTTTCCAGGCTGACCCGGAGGGAAGATCATTTGTCTCCTCAACCGGCATGGTGCCGCGGCCGTGGATCATCGGGCCGATCAGATTGTGGCGCAGGCGCAGCAGATAATAGAGGATCGCAACGATGTGAAGCGCGACCAGCGCGAGGAGCAGGTTGAACAACAGGCCGTGCAGATCAGCGGCGACGCGCCCCTGATCAAAGCTGACATAGTTTGCGAGAGGACCCGATTCCAGACCGTCCACATCCACGGCAAACAGGCCTGCCGTCACCATCGCCACCAGGCTGACGAGCATCAGCAATACGCTCCAGCCGCCGACCGGATTATGACCTGCCGTGGCGCGATAAGGGCGTGTCCTGAGATGGCCCAAATAGGCGAAGGCAGCGCGCGGGCTGCGCACGAAATGGCCGAAACGCGCCGTCCCACTGCCCACAAAGCCCCAATAGAGGCGAAAGATCAGCAGGAAGAGAATAGCGTAGCCCGACAGGCGGTGCCATTCCATCTCATGCCGCTCGCCGCTCCACCAGGAAAAGCCCAGCAGGGCGACGAGCAGCCAGTGAAATAGCCGGATATAGATATCCCAGACAAGCAGGCGGCGCGATGGGGCGTCGGTCGACATGGCGGGATCGTTCAGCTGTCGGCGCGGAACTGGCGATGGCAGGCGGCGCAGGTGGCCCCGGTCGCCTTGGCCTGCGCGCGGATGGCATCGGCAGTGCCGCTGTTGGCGGTGGATACCAGCTTGCCGGATTCGGCGATCAGTTTCGCCATCTGTCCGTCAAAGATCGCGCGATCGGTCCAGATATTGGGGAGCGCGTCGGTGGGTACGCCCGCCGTCGGGCCGCTGCCCGCCGGGAAGAGCCGGGGTTGTTCGCGCGCAGTGGCGGCGATCATCTGCGCCGCAGCGACCATCGTGGCTTTCACCGGGGTGCCGCTTTTGAGCTGGTCGTTCAGCGCCTTCATTGCCGCGCCCATTTTCTTGTAGCCCGCCTGGCGCGCGGCTATCGCAGCTTTGGGCGCGGGCGCTGCGGCGGGGGCAGCGGTCAATGATCCCGCCAGCATGGGCAGCGCGACGAGAGAAATACCCAACAGCGCGAGCATCGGGCGGCGGAAAGCTGGCGATATGGTCATGCGATGATCTACCCTGCGTGTTTTGCTGTTCAATGTTCAGGAACGGTCTGCGGCGCGGCGCCCGCCATCTTCACCGACGTCTTGTCGGGAAAGACGGTGCGAAAAATCTGTTTCACTTGCGTGAGGCCGCCGTCGGCCATCTGGGCGGCGGTCGCGCCATATTTGCTGGGGATGTCGGTGCGCGCGCCATGGGCTGCGAGGATTTTCAGCATCGCTTCCAGCTCCGGCTGGACACCGCCAGCCACCAGCCAGTGAAGCGCGGTCATGAAATTTGCCCCAGCGACATTCACGTCGGGTGCCAGCGACAGGGCATAGTCGAGCGTCGCTGCGCTGCCCCCGCGCGCGGCCGCCAGCACGACGTTGGTGCCGTCCGCCGTGACGAAGCGGGGGTCGGCCCCGGCGGCCAGCAACAATGCCATCGCATCCTTGCGGCCATTGGCGGCGGCGATCAGCAGCGGCGGCGTGGGGGGCACGGGCGGCGGGGGAACGCCGAAATTGGCTTCGGTCACCCATGTGATCCGCGATGGACCGGTCAGGCCGTTGGGATCAGCGCCCTTGGCCAGCAGCAGGCGGATGAGATTGATGTCTCCGCCCGCTGCGGCACCATGGAGCAATTGCTCCCCGGTCCTGTCCCGCTCAACCACGTCCACGCCATGCGGCACCAACAGAGCGGCGGCCGCGTAATTTTTCTGATAGAGCGCAAGCTGGGCGGCGCTGGTGTTTTCCGGGCCGCGATAGGCGCTGTCCGCGCCCGCGGCGAGCAGTGCCTGCGTGGCCGAGACAACGTCGCTCTTGATCGCGAAGAATAGAGGCGTGAAGCCGCCCTTCGACACGCAGTTGGGATTTGCGCCAGCCTTTAGCAACAAGGCAATCGCTTCGGTCCGTCCGGCGGCGGCAGCCCACATCAGCGGCGTCTGGCCGCGACTGTCGATCCGGTCTGGGGCCGCGCCCATGGCCAGCATCCGTGCGACGGCGTCGGCGGGACCATAGCGGGCGCAGACGGCGAGCGGGGTCGTGCCGTCCGCCCGCGCCACGCGGACATCGGCGCGCGCGTCGAGCAATTGCGCGACGATTGCTGGCTCCCCCAGTTCGCAGGCGAGCGCCAGCGGCGTCACGCCGTCCTGATCGGCGCTGTTGACGCTGGCGCGCGCCGTCAGCAGCGCGGCGACAATGGCCGGATTCTGGACGTTCACTGCCCAACTGAGCGGCGTCGCGCCGAAGGCCAGCCTTTGGTCTGGATCGGCCCGCTCGGCCAGCGCTGCCTCAACCCCCGCCACGTCATTCGCGACGATCGCCCGCGCCAGCCCTTCGTCCTTCTGCGGCGCACGCGCCTGCGCCATGCCGCAACCGGCCAGCAGTGCCAGCAGGGCAAGGAATGGGCGGGCGCGATCAGGCACTGGTCAGCGCCGTGAACGGGCCGTCACTGTCGCCGAAGCGGGTCGCTGGCACATCAAGCACATGCAGCGCGCTCAGCAGCAGATTGGACATGGTCGTGCCCTTTGGCGCGACGATATGCCGGTCGCCCGGCACCAGCCCGCCTGCGACGATGACGGGCAGGTCCATATGATCATGCTCATTGGGATCGCCAAAGGCCGATCCGCGCAGCACGAGGGTCCGGTCCAGCAGCGATCCTTCGCCGTCCTTTACCGCCTTCATCCGGTCCAGATAATAAGCGAAATATTCCATATGATGCCGGTTGATGCGCGCCAGCTTCGCCATTTTTTCCGGGTTGTTGCCATGATGGCTGAGCATATGATGCGAATCCGGCACGCCGATTTCGGGATAGGTGCGGTTGCTGAGTTCGCGGCCGATCATGAAGCTGCCGATACGGGTGATGTCGGCCTGCATCGCCAACACCTGAAGGTCGATCATCAGACGGACATGCGCGTCGAAACTGTCGGGGATGCCTGCAGGCCGTTCCAGACCGGCGCTTTGGGCGCCGCCGCCCGACGCGATGGCGCGCTGGATGCGACGTTCGATGTCGCGGGTCGCTTCCAGATATTCGTCGAGCTTGTGGCGGTCCTCCATCCCCAGCACGCCGCTCAGCCGGGCGCTGTCATCCATCACGAAATCGAGGATACTCGATTGCCGCCGCAACTGGGCCAGGCGGCTTTTGGCGTCCAGCGCGTCGCCATCGCCGAACAATCGCTCGAACACGTCGCGCGGATTGGCGGTGACGGGCAGTGGCACGGTGGGGTTCCGCCAGCTGATGCCGTTGGTGTAGGCGCAGCTATAGCCGATGTCGCAACTGCCGAGCAGGCTGGCCTGGTCGATGCCCAGTTCCAGCGAGCTGAGCTGGGTCGCGTCGCCCAGATGATCGGCATAGGCCTGATCGACCGAAATACCGCAGCGTATGTCGGTCCCCTCGGTCTGACGGACATGGACCCCGGTGATGAAGGCGGGGCAGGAGCGGCCATGTCCGGCGGGACGGTCCCCCATCGCGGCGGCGCTGGGGTGGCCAAGGCCGGTGACGACGCTGATCTGCGCGCGATGCGGCGCCAGCGGCTCCAGCGTGGGCGGCAGCGTGAAGCCCGGTCCCTGCGTCGCGGGCAGAAACTGGTTCATCATCATGCCGTTGGGGGAATAGAATATCTGGAGCCGCTTGGGCCGGGCCGCGACGTCGGCGGCCTTCGCCGATGGCATCATCGCTTCCAGAAATGGCAGCGCCATGGTCGTGCCTGCGCCGCGCAACAGGGTACGGCGGCTAAGCGGTTTGCGCAGGATGATCATCTTGCTCCCCTCATTGACCGGTTGTCCTTCGCAGGGTGAAGGGCGCGCTATGCACGATCCCCTTGATGACTGTCTGGATGCGATAGCCATCAGCGGCAGCGCTGCGGCCGATGGTGCGGATGGCGGGCATGTCGCGCGCCTCCACCCCGCGGGCCAGCGCATAGGTCAGCAGCCTTTCGGTAAAGGCGCTGGCGAACTCGTCCTTTTGCGTCAGCAATATCCGCTTCAGTCCCGAAAGCCCGGCAAATTGGGTGCCATCGGGCATCCGCGCCGACACGTCGATGGGCTGGCCCGCATCCTTTTGCCGGAAAGCGCCGATCGCGTCGAAATTTTCGAGGCTAAAGCCCAGCGGGTCCATCTTCACATGGCAGGCGGCACAGGCCGGGCTTTTGCGATGCAGCTCCAACTGCTCGCGCGCGGTCAGCAGGCGGCCGTCATGCTTGTCCTGCAAGGCGGGCACATCGGGCGGCGGCGGGGGTGGCGAGGCGGCGAGCAGATTGTCGAGAATCCACTTGCCCCGCTTCACGACGGACGTGTGATTGCCATAGGAGGTGACGGTGAGAATGCTCGCCTGCCCCAGCAACCCGCCACGATTGGACGCCGGGTCCAGGCTGACCCGGCGCATGGCGGTGCCGGTGACGCCGCCAATGCCATAATGCTCGGCCAGCCGCTGGTTGAGGAATGTATAGTCCGCCGCGATGAAATCCAGCAGGCTGCGGTTGGTGCGCAGAACATAGCTGAAGAACATTTCCGTCTCGCGCGCCATGGCGCTGCGCAAACGGGTGTCGAATTTGGGAAAAACGGTGATGTCGGGGCGCTGCTGGTCCAGATTGCGCAGATAGAGCCACTGGCCCGCGAAATTGCTGGTCAGCGCCTGCGCGCGCGGATCGGCGAGCATCCGCGTGACTTGCGCGTCCATGACACCCGGCTTCTGTAGCTGTCCGGTTTCGGCCAGATGCAACAGGGTTTCATCGGGGATGCTGCTCCACAGGAAGAAGGACAGGCGCGAGGCAAGTTCAAGGTCGGTCAGGCGACGGACGCCGCCCGCCTTGCTACCCGGCGGATCCCGTTCGACCAGAAACAGGAAGTGCGGCGACACAAGAATCGCCTCCACCGCCGCCTCCACCCCATGTTCAAAGTCCGACTGGGCACGCTCGGTCGCATAGACCCGCATCAGCGGGGTCAGGTCGCTGTCGGTCACCGGACGGCGATAGGCGCGGCGGGCAAGCGACGCGACGATCTGCCGGGCACAGCTTGTTTCGGCGGTGGTGCGCGCGGGCTTGCACAGGTAGATGCGATCGCGGCTGGGCGTTCTGCCGACGCCCTTGGGTGAAAATGGCCCGGCCACGTCGATCTGGAGGACGTCGCGGGGAAAATTCTGCTGCGAATAGCGCGGCGACATGCGGTAGGATGGGACGTCGATCGACTTGACGCGCACGCCATCGACCGAAACGTCCATGGGCAACATCACCGGCGGGGCGGTCGGCACCGGCACCTTGTCGAGATCGTTGCGCAGCGTCTGGACGCTTTCGTCGGGCGCGATCTGGCGGCGGAAGGACAGGCCGATGACATGCGCCCCGGCTTTCAGCGGCACGCGGACGCTGACCTTGTCCTCCTTCTGCCGGTCGGTTTCATTATTGGTGTTGGCGTTCAGCCAGCCGCTGATCTCGTAGGTCGCATCGTAACGGGCATAATAGGTGAACGCCCCGCCGCCGCGCGAACCGAGCGGCAGGTCGTCGCTGGCACGTTCATTATAGGCGGGGCGACCGGCGTTCATGACCGATCCATCCTTGGGCACTTCATAGGATGTGACGAATTCCCGCCGGGACGTGAGGCCGGTCGCCATGCGCCCGACCTTTCCCGCGACCGCGATATAACGGTCCATCAAAGTCGGCGAGACGCTGAGGACATCGGCGATATTGTCGAAGCCATAGCCCGAATTATCCTGCGGCAATTCGCGGCTGACATCGACCTTGAGCGCCAGCAGGTCGCGAACGGCATTGGCATATTCGACGCGGTTCAGGCGGCGGATGGTGGCGCGGCCGGGATCGGGATGCTGGGCGGCATAGGCATCCAGCCCGTTTTCCAGCCACTGGACGAAGGCGGCCCTGGCAGCAGGCGTCGGCTGCGGCTTGTTAAGCGGCGGCATTTCGCCCTGACGGGTGCGGCGCAGCACCTTTTCCCAGATGTCCATATTCGTGCCGTGCAGCAGATCGCCATTGCGCACATCGTCGAGCGACAGGTTGGCGATCTTGTCGCTATCGTTGTGGCAGCGTGCGCAATAGTCGCCCAGGATCGCTGGTGTAGCGTCGGGCGCAGTGTTGGCAGCAGCGGTGGGCAGTGGCGGCACCTCGTCAGGCCGCGCCAGAACCGACGCTGCCGCCGCCAGCGCACTGAGCGCCAGGATGCAACTGGGCAAAGTCGGATGCCAGTTCAGGCCCATTCATTACCATCCCATATCCCGCGAGCAGTCGTGCGCCGCCCCCTTCACCCTGCCATGACGTTCGGCGGCTCATCGTCCGCCGTGCGTCCATGCAAAATCGGGTATGATCCTGGGCCTATGGCGGATTCCGCCTTGCGTCCATTGCCGTTAACGGAACGGCGGAATCGCAAAATTAGGCCACCCCGGTGAGCCGCCCCGTACGTCAGAGCGCTCTGATTTTCGCAACGGGACGTCCACAATATCGTCATTGAACATTGCAGGCGTCGTCGCCAGAAGGACCGCGAAACGGGGGATCTATATGACGCGGGTGGCTGCACTGTTGGTGGCGCTGATGCTAAGCGCCGGGCCGGTCATGGCGCGGACGCCCGCCGCCCCTGTGTCCAACGAAGCGCGCACCGCCGCCTATCTGGACCGGATTGCGGGCAGCAGTCCGCGGCTGCGCATCTTCCTGCAGGCAATGCCCAAGGGCGGCGACCTGCACAATCATGCGGGCGGGGCCAATTTCGCCGAGGATTATCTGCGCTGGGCGGCGGCCGATGGCCTTTGCATAACGACCGATACGCATCATATTGTCGATCCGCCCTGCACCGCGCCGGGGCGCATTTCAGCGGCAGGGCTGGAGAAGGCATATCCTCATTATTCGCGCGCGATCGACGCTTTTTCCACGCGCGGGTTCGAGGCGGGCGTGGGTGATCCGACGGTGTCGGGTTATGACCGTTTCTTTGCGACCTTCGATGCGTTCGGCCCGGCCTATAGCCGCCATGTCGGCGAAGCCATGGCGCTGACCCGGCAGCAGGCGGCGGCGGACCATCTGTCCTATGTTGAACTGGGCAGCGGCGCGCGCGCGGGCTGGGTGCTGGGCATGAAGATGGCCGATGCCGACGCCAGCGATTTGGCCGCGTTATACGCGAAGATTGAGCCACTATTGCCGGACGCCGTTGCGAGCGCAAAGGCTGACTATGACGGCTATGATGCGCAGGGCGCGGCGATCGACAGGTGCCGGACGGCCAATCCGAAACCCGCCTGCGGCGTGGAAATGCGCTATCTCTACACCGCGATCCGCACCAGCCCGCCTGCGCAGGTGTTCGCGCAACTGGCGTTTGGCTTTGCACTGGTCGAGGCCGATCCGCGCTTTGTCGGCGTCAATATCGCCGCACCGGAGCATGATCCTGTCGCGGTGCGCGATTATGCGCTGCATATGCAGATGATCGCTTTCCTCAAGGCGCGGCATCCCAAGGTGCAACTGTCGCTTCATGCAGGCGAACTGACGCTGGGCCTCGTCCCATCGCGCGACCTGAGCTTTCATATTCGCGATGCGGTGCAGATCGCAGGCGCGCGGCGGATCGGCCATGGCATCGACATCGCCTATGAGAGCGACGCACCCGCGCTGCTGGCACGGATGGCGCGCGATCAGGTGGCGGTGGAGATCAACCTGACCAGCAATGCCGTCATATTGGGGGTGAAGGGCAGCGATCATCCGCTGTCGCTGTATCGGGAAGCGGGCGTGCCGGTGGTGTTGTCGACCGACGATGAGGGCGTGTCGCGCAGTGACATGACCAACGAATATCTCCGCGCCGTCACCGAACAGGGGCTGCGCTACGCGGACCTCAAGCAGATCGTGCGCAACGGGTTGCATTACAGTTTCCTGCAAGGCGAGAGTCTGTGGCAGGACAAGCCGGGCGGTGCGCGGGTTGCGGCGTGCATCGTAATGGACGCGCTGGGGTGCAGCGCCTGGCTGGCGGCAAGTCCCAAGGCGGCGGCGCAAGCCCGGCTGGAGCGCGACCTCCAGGCCTTTGAAGCTATGCCGCGCTGACCCAGTCGGGCACGGCAAGGTTCAGGATCACCGCCACCAGTGCAGCAGGCAGGACGCCTGATGTCAGGATGATGCGCAGCGTTCCGGGCAGGTGCGATACGGCGTCCGGCTCCAGTTCAAGCCCGATGCCGATCGACAGGGCCACGCCGAAGATCAGCATGTTGCGCTGGGTCCATGCGACGCCCGACAGGATCGACAGCGCGGCAGACGCGACCATGCCGAACATCACGATCACCCCGCCGCCCAGTACGTCGATCGGGATGGTGGTGATGAGCGCGCCGATCTTGGGCGCAAAGCCGCACAGGATGAGGAACAGCGCGCCGATCGTCACGATATGGCGACTCATGATACCGGTGATCGCGATCAGCCCGACATTCTGGCTGAAGGAGGTGTTGGGCATCGCGCCGAACATGCCCGCCAGCGCGGTGCCAAGGCCGTCCGCACTGGTCGCGCCGATGAGTTCGCGATCGGTGGCCGGGCGTCCAGCGCCGCCTTCGCAGATGGCCGACACCGCGCCGATCGATTCGATCGCGGAGATAAACCCCATCAGGCAGAAGCCCAGGATCGCCGGGAAGGATACCGCAAAGCCGAAATGGAAGGGCTGCGGCACCATCACCCATCCTGCTGCCGCGACCGGGGCAAGCGACACCCGCCCCATCGCTGCCGCAACGCCGTAACCCGCTAGCAGACCCAGCAGCACCGAGGCGGTCGACCATAGCCCGCGCCCGTAAAAGCTGAGGCCCAGCGTCACGACGACGACGATGCCCGCCAGCATCCAGCTCGTCCCCGCGCCATAGGCGGGCGTGCCCTGCGCCGCGACGCCACCGGCAGCATATTGCACCCCGACGCGCATCAGCGACAGGCCGATCATCAGCACGACCAGCCCCGTGACCATCGGCGGCAGGGCGAAGCGGATGCGGCCGATGCAGCTGCTGACGCAGGCGTGGAACAGGCCGCCGATAACGGCAGCGGTGGTCAGCTGTGCCATGGCTGCCACCCCCTGCCCCGCGACGATCGGGATCATCACCGGCAGGAAAGCAAAGCTGGTACCCTGCACGATTGGCAGGCGCGCGCCGACCGGGCCAATGCCGATCGTCTGCATCAGCGTGGCGATGCCAGCGAACAGCATCGCCATCTGGATCATGTAGATCATGGGTGCTGGGTCTGGCGATCCGAAGCCGAAACCGGCCGCGCCCGCGACGATGATCGCCGGGGTCAGATTGCTGACGAACATCGCCAGGACGTGCTGGACGCCCAGGGGAATCGCGACGGCCAGGCCGGGGAAATGATCGGGATCGCGGGCTTGCTCCGCCGTCATGGGAGACATCAGGCGAGACTCATCAGACGGGTGAGCGAGCGCTCGGCGGCTTGCAGGATGGTCGTGCGATCGGCCTGCACCAGTTGCCCGTCGCGCACCACTGCGCGGCCTTCGACGAACACATTGCGCGCGCCCGTGGGCGGACTGAGGATCAGGCCCGCAACCTTGTCCCACGCGCCCATGGAGGCGAAGTTCATACCGTCCCACAGGACGATATCCGCGCGTTTTCCCGCCTCGATCGAGCCGCAGTCGTGGCGGCCCAGCATCTCTGCCCCGCCGCGCGTGGCGATGTACAGCGCGTCACGCGGATCGAAGGCGGCTGGGCCGCCGATCGCGCGCTGGAGCAGCACTGCCTGCCGCGCTTCCAGCAGCAGGTTGCCGCTGTCGCTGGAGGCCGAGCCATCGACGCCAAGGCCGAGCGATACGCCCTGTTCAAACATCGATTTGAGCGGGGCGATGCCGGAGCCAAGGCGGCAATTGGAGCAGGGGCAGTGAGCGATGCCGGTGCCGGTCCGGGCGAACAGGGCGATTTCGCGGACATCGAGCTGGACACAATGGGCATGCCAGACGTCGGGACCAACCCAGCCCAGACTTTCGGCATAATCGCCGGGGCGACAGCCGAAGCGCTCGAGCGAGAAGGCGACGTCATCAGCATCCTCGGCCAGATGGGTGTGCAGCATCACCCCCTTGTCGCGGGCGAGCAATGCGGCGTCGCGCATCAGCCCCTGGCTGACCGAAAAGGGCGAACAGGGGGCCACGCCGACGCGGACCATGGCCCCCTCCCCCGCGTCATGGAAACGGTCGATCACGCGGATCGTGTCATTCAGAATCGCGCGCTCATCCTCGACCAGACTGTCGGGCGGCAAGCCACCGTCGCTTTCCCCCACGCTCATCGCGCCGCGCGTGGGATGGAAGCGGATGCCGATGCCCTGCGCGGCGGCGATCGTGTCATCGAGCGTCACGCCATTGGGGAAGAGGTAGAGATGATCGGAGGTCAGGGTGCAGCCCGACAGCGCCAGTTCGGCAAGGCCAAGCTGGGTCGCGGCGAACACATCATCGGGCCGATATTGCGCCCAGATCGGATAGAGGCGCTTGAGCCAGTCGAACAGCGAGGCGTTGATTGCGCCGGGCAATGATCGGGTCAGCGACTGGTAGAGATGATGATGGGTGTTGACGAGGCCGGGCGTGACGACACAGCCGCGCGCGTCAACCACCTCGTCGGCCTCGGCCAGCGAAGAGGCCAGCTCCGCCGTTGTCCCGACCGCCAATATGACCCCATCCCTGAAGGCGACGGCCCCGTCGGCAATTTCCCGCCGGGGATCATCCATGCAGGCAAGGATGTCGGCGTTGCGGATGACGGTAAGCACCATGCTATTGAGGCACGGTCTTTTCGTAGCGATCCCAATGGCTGACCAGTTCGTCCACGACCTTCGATCCGACCAGATAGAGGCTTTCGAGCGCCGCATTCATGCCGGCATAGCCTTCATTTTCGGTCAGCAGATAATGGGCAGCTGTGTCGCCGGGCGGCGGCATGGTGAAGTTGCTGCCCGCGCGCAGCACCATGAAGCGATCCTTGTCCACCCGGCCGATCTTGTCGAGATAGACGATCGATTGATAGGTGCCGGTTTCCTCCATCGCGGAGGTGACGAATTCGCCCTTCCCCTGCGTCCAATAATTGACCCAGTCATTGGCCCAGTCGGTCATCCGCGCGCCATGCCAGAAGGTCATCGCCGCCAGCTGATCGCCCTTCAGCACGAAGGGCGGGCGTTGCGCCATCGGATGGTTGGTGAAGCGGGCGCGTTCCTTGCGGATCGAAGGATCGTCGGGCAGGACCATGTCCTTGGTCAGGTCATAGGCCCAGTCGCGCAAGGCGGGGTTGATCTCGAATATCTCGCCCTGCCCGACCGGCGGGCTGGGATCGTTGGGGCCTTTGCTGTGCAGGGGAAAATAGCCGCTGTTCCAGTCGGCCGGGATTTCCCGCGCATCTATTTCATGCGCCAGGTCGCCATCGACCAGATAGCGCGCCCAGGCGGCCGATCCGATCGAGGCATCCTGCGGGTCTATGCCCGCAATGCCCGCCACAAGCCAATAGGCATGGGACAGGTCGAACCGCTGGTCGAGACCCAGCGCCATGGTCGCAGTCGCCGACTTGATATTGCCCATGCCGGTGACCACGCCCAAAATCTGGCTGTCGGGATTATAATAGAGATCGTGGTGGGACTGAGGGAAAGGGATGCGGGTATCGAGATGCCGCCGCTCCTTCCACAACTGAAATTCGCCGGGCTTGTCGCCGCTATCCTCGCCAATTTCAAACAGCGACACGATGACGACACGAACCGGCAGGGGATGGGAACAGGCTTTGCCGGGCAAACAATCCTCGACACCCGATGGCGTCGCGGCGCTAGCCGTGACCGGTGCCATGGAAAACAGGGTCGCACTCGCCAGTGTCGCGACATAAGACAGGAGGCGCATGGAACGTCCCTTATAACCGATCGAGAAAGGAAGGCACCGGTTGCCCGGCGCCTTCCACAGACATCAGAATTTATACGATACGGTCGCCTGGAAGCTGCGCGGCCGTTCGGGCAGGACGATGGTGCTGCCGAACAATTCCGTGAAGTTGGCGCGGAAATATTTTTCGTTGGTCGCATTCTTGACGACAAGGCGGAACAGCCAATTGTCCAGCTGATAGGATGCGCCCAGATCGACCAGCGCATAGCCCGGCAGCTTCACCGCCTGCGACTGGCCAGAAAATACCGAGTCCACCTTCACGACGCTGGCGCTGAGCGCAAGGCCGCTATCGAAGGAATAGGTGCCGGTCAGCGAGTAGAGATTTTCGGGGATACCGGCACGACGCGCATCATTCTTGCTGCCAATCGGCAGCAATGCGCCCGGCTGGCCGCCAAAGATCAGCGACGGGTCCGTCAGACTGGCTTTCAGATCCTCATAGCCCAGGAAGCTGAATGCAGTACCGCTGTCGAGGAAGGTCAGGTTGACGACCTTCGTCTTGGTGTAGGCGCCTGTAATCAGGAAATGGCGATCAACCGACCAGCGGAATTCCGCCTCCAGCCCCTTGGTCTGCACCGACTGGTTGACCGTGGAGGACTGGATATTGTGATCGGTACGTTCCTGCTGGTACACCGACAGCGCAGCATAGAGCTGACCGCCAAGCCAGCTGCCCTTGATGCCGCCTTCAACCATTTTGGAGGCGGTGATGAAGCCGTTGGCGGCCACCGTGCCAGCATCGATTTCCGAACCCTGGCCAGCAATCACCGTCGACTGGCGTGAAGCGGTGGCATAGGGGATCAGGCCAAAGGGCATTTTGTAGGAAGCGCTCGCCGTCCAGGACCAGCCGCCCTTGCTGCCCTTGGCAGAGGTGACGGCGGGCAGGTTGTTCATCTTTGTAGGGATGAAGCTGGAATCGACGCTGATATCATCATATCGGGCACCCAATATGATGCCGAGGCCGAAGTTGAAGTCGAGATCGGCCAGACCCGCAAAGCCATAATCGGTATAATGGCCCTTCAAATAGTTGGAATAATCGCAGTCGCATTCGGTGGAAAGCAGGCGATCAGACAGCGCGTCATAACCCTTGGTCAGATCGACGCGATGGAAATATTCAAAGTTGAAATCATCGCCGTGCAGGAACTTGGTGTAGCGAACCGAGGGCGACACCTGGAAGGAGAATTTGCCCGCACTGCTATCAAAGCTTTTCGAGATGACAATCTTGTCCTCGATCACCCAGCTTTTATGGAACTGGGAAAAGCCGTAACTATTTTCGTTATCATTATCGATGCCGTCATAGAAAAACTGGTTCTTGATCTCCAGTCCGCTATCGGCGTTGAAGATCATGTCGAAATAGGCGGTCTTGGCCTTGTTCACCAGCAGATCATTCTTGCCGGTCAGCACCTTCCTGCGGCTGAGCTTGGTCGTGCCGACATTGGTCAGACCGAGCCAGGGATAGTTGGTCGCATAACAGGCGTCATTGTTGGACGCATTGGCAAAAACGCTGCCGCCGCCGCAGCCGAAGGAACCAAATGGGTTGAAATCGCCGATCGCGCTGAATTCCTGCTGCGACAACTGACCATCGCCATTAGCGTCGACCGGCTGGGCCGATCCGGTGATATAGGTGCCGTTGTCGACCAACGCCTGGGTCAGGCGGTTCCATCCGCCATTTTGCTGGCCGGAATATTTCTGGTACATGCCGCCAAATTCGATACGGAAATTGTCAGTGATCTGGCTGTCGAATGCGGCCTGCAGGATCGTCTGGTTGGTCGACATATTGTCATAATAGCTACCGCTATCCTCGACCTCGGCATAGAGGCTGTAGCCAAATTCGGCCGTGCCGATCTTTGCAGGGCCGCGCAGTTCGGCCTTGAGCACATTGCGGTTCCAGCTGCCGATCGTGTAGCTCAACTCACCCTCCGGCCCGGTCAGCAGCGAGCCATCCTTCACGCGCGCGGATTTCGGCACGAAGTTCATATAGCCGCCGGTCTTGGACGGGCCGTAGATTGGCGAGGCCGGGCCACGGACAATGTCGATCCGGTCCGATGCGCCGATGGGCGTGGGATAGTTGCCAGGATTGTCGAGCCGACGGACACCGCGGAAATAGACTTCGCCGGGCGTGCCGCGAATGTCGAGCGCGCCGCCGACGCCAAAAAAGCTGTTGGTGAAGGTGCCCGGTGCCTGGGCGACGAGATCGTAGATGTCGGTGATGCCGAAGCGCTCAATCTGCTCGCTGCTGACGGTCGAGGCCGAACGGGGCGTTTCCACCAGCGTCTTGGCAAAGCCGAAGATCGATCCGACATCCTTGTCCGGCAGCGCATTGAGCGCGCCGGTCACAATGATTTCATCGCCCGGCGCGGGTGCGTCGACAGGCGCCCCATCCTGTGCCCAGACCGGTGTGGTCAGCGCAGTGCACGCCAGCAAGCCAGCAGCCATCATGCCGAAATGGCGGCCGCGACGACCTAGATGCGGCGTGATGTCGTGCGTGTCCTGCAAGCGGTTAATGTTTGCCATGAATAAGATACCCCCCATTTGAAACAGGGCGGCACATATTGATCGCCCTGCTGTTAAAGCTCCCTGTTCCTCTCCATTTTTGCTGGCGGCTGGATTTCATTGAGAAATTCCAGCCATGTCTCCGCGACAGGCGTATGCCGGGGCCGGACGGACCTAAGGCGTTGGCCCTTCTGGCAACGGTGCGCTGCAACACGCACAGCCCTGATTCCCCCCTGTCGCCGACAGGCGATGTGGTGTGCATTGCAACTAGGGGCTTGACGTGGTGCGATCAAATGCAATGAATTCGACGCAGTGTTGCAAAAAATAGGGTGGGTATGCCGGCGCTTTCACGTTTCTTGCGTTATTTCATAGCGGTAGGCCGATTGGGGTCGATCCGGCGCGCGGCCGATGAGTTGAACGTGTCGGCTTCCGCGATCGATCGGCAGATTCTGAACGTAGAAGCCAATCTGGGGATGCCCCTGTTTGAGCGGTTGCCGACCGGCCTGCGCCTGACGGCAGCGGGTGAAATCATGATGGCCGCTGGCAGCAAATGGCAGAAGAATATGGCCGATGTCCGTGCGCAGATAGAGGATCTGCGCGGGTTGAAACGCGGGCATGTCGATATCGCTGTCATCGACGCGCTGGCGAAGGGCTATGTTCCCGCCGCGATCCAGGCGCTCCAGAGCAAATATCCCGGCATCACCATCGGCGTGCGGGTGCTGGAAAATGATGCCGCACGGCTGGCAACGGTGCGCGGCGAGGTGGATTTCGGCATATTCTTTGAGCCGCAGACGGTGCGCGACCTGGCGGTGCGGTCCTTCGTGGAGGTCGTGCTGGGCTTCGTCACGCCGACCGGCCATCCGCTGGGAGCCAAGAGGGAAGCGCGCTTTTCCAGTTGTGTTGGATCCAGGCTGATCGTGCCGGCCGAACCGTTGGCGGTCTATGAGCAGATTGCGGTGCTGGAGGGGACGACCGGGGTTGTGATCGACCGGGCGGTGTCATCGGACAATATCCAGATGATCACGTCGCTCGTCACCCAGGGCGTGGGCATCGGCGTGCTGACTTCGCTCGACGTGATTACCGAGGTGCGGCGCGGCCTCTTGTCCTTCACCAAGATTTCCGACCCGATATTGCGGCCAATGACGCTGGCGCTCTGCACCGCATCGGCGCGCACGCCATCCTATGCGGCGGGGATCGTGTTGCAGGAAATTGAAAATGGCTTCCCGCAACTGAGCTATCCGATATCGATCGACGGTCCCGCCGTGGCATAAGCGCCTTTCAGCCGATTGCCCAATGCGTGCAGACCCGATAACGGACAGTCTTTCCCGACCGTCAACGGACCTCCCTGTCATGAGCCATACTGCCGAGCCTGTGCTCCACTATATCTCCAACGATGCTTTTGTCGCCGACGTGCAAATGCTGGCGCGGCAGATTGAACAGGGCGACTGGACGCCTGATTTCGTTATAGGCATCGGGCGCGGCGGGCTGGTCCCGGCCGTCTATATCTCGCATCAGACCGAGCTGCCGATGCTCTCGATCGACCATAGTTCCAAAGTGCCGGGCTTTGCCGACGAGCTGCTGGCCAAGGTCGCGGCCAAGAGCGCGGCGGGCCTGCGGCTGCTGTTCATCGACGACATCAACGACAGTGGCGGGACGATCGATTATGTCCGGCGGTTGCTGGCGGACAATGGCTGTAATGGCGACAATCTGCGCTTTGCCGTCATCATCACCAACAGCCGGTCGCGCGTGGCGGTGGACTATTGGGCGCAAATCATCGACCGGGACGAGGACAAGCGCTGGTTCGTTTTCCCCTGGGAAGCGGTGGGTGCCAAGGGCACCATTGTCGAAGAGGCGCTGTCCGTGCCTGAGCGGCTCGCCTGATGCGGATCTGCGTCTATCTCGGTTCCTCGCCCGGCCATTCCCCTGTCTATCGTGAAGCCGCCGAACGGGTCGGCAGGCTGCTGGCGGAGCGTGGCATCGGTCTGGTCTATGGCGGCGGGACTGTAGGGCTGATGGGCGTGATCGCCGACACGGTCTGCGCGGCGGGCGGCGAAGTGATCGGCGTCATTCCCGAAGCGCTGCGCGCGCGCGAACATGACCATCCGGGCATCACGCAACTGCATGTCGTCAAGACCATGCATGAGCGCAAGGCGATGATGGCCAAATTTGCCGATGGCTTCCTGTGCCTGCCGGGCGGCATCGGGACGCTGGAGGAGATATTCGAGGCCTGGTGCTGGTCGCAGCTTGGCTATCATGAAAAGCCGTGCGGACTGCTCAACGTCAACGGATTTTACACGCCGATGTCGACCTTCATCGATTCGGTTGTGGCCGAAGGCTTCCTCCAGCCCCGGCACCGGGCGATGCTGCTAATCGACAACGACCCGGACATATTGCTGGACCGCATGGCGCAATATCTGCCGCCACAGACCGAGCATTGGCTGGGCGCGGACGATCTTTAACCGATCGTATCGATGAGGTCCGGCAGCTCTGCAAGGCGGTCGATCTGGCGGAAGCGGGGATGGTCCGACGGGGGGTCGGCGATTTCATGGACCCAGGCACCTTCCTGCGGGATATACGCGGCCCAGGCACCCGCCTCCAGCGCGGGGCGGATGTCCGATCGCATTGAGTCGCCCGCCATGATGGCTTCGTGGGCGGAAACGCCATATTGGTCGAACACGCGGCGGAAGATGTTTTCGGTCTTGTCGCTGACGATTTCGATGCCGCTGAACAGATCGCCCAGGCCGGAGGCCGCCAGTTTAGATTCCTGGTGCAGCAAATCGCCCTTGGTCACCAGAACGAGCCGCCCTCTATGGGCGAGAGCATCAAGCGTGTCGGCGACATTATCGAACAGATCGACGGGATGCGCCAGCAGTGCGCGCCCGGCCGCCAATATTTCCTCGATCATCGATTTGGATATGTGATCCCCGGCCAGCTCAGTCGCCGTCTCGATCATCGACAAAATGAAACCCTTGGCACCATAGCCATAAAGTTTGAGATTGCGCCCTTCGCAGGCATTAAGCGTATCGCGGGCGATATGGGCGTCGGCGAAAGGCTGGAGCATGGCCACCAGCGCCTCTTCGGTCGCATTGAAATGCCGCATATTGTGCCAGAGCGTGTCGTCCGCATCGAGGCAGATAAGCTTGATCGTCATGGCGCCTACTTTAGCGTCGGATCGACTGGGTGGCGACGGTGATTTTTTTGACAATTGGCCATCAGGCGGACCATCAGGGCTTCCAGCCGGGTGGCGTCGATCGTGCGGATAACGGTGGCGGGCTGCTCGCCAAGGCCGGGGCGATAGGGCGCGAACCAGGAGAGCATGTCGCCATAGCCGGGGCCGAACTGGCTGTTATAATCGACATAGAGCGTCTGCTGGTCGGTCACGAGGGTCGGGTCGAGCCAGACGCCCGCCGCAATCTCGTCCCACAACGGGAAGCCGGGTTCCAGCGCGGCGATGAAGCTGGCAAGGTCGGGGCTGGCGGATTTTGCCATGCGGTCGAGCAGAGCCTTGCTGCGCTGGGTGCCGGTCGAGGGATCGACCGGGACGACGGTGATCGCCTTCCACGGGCTGCGCGCGACGATGCTGGCGGCTTCGGGGTCGAAACGGATGTTGAATTCGCGGCGCGGCGTGTTGACGAATTCGCGGGCGAAATCGGCGGCGGCGCGATTGTCGAGCGCTTGCCGGGGATTGAGCGAGCCGCCCATATAGACGAGTTGCTTCGCCAGGCTGGCAAAGGCAGGATCGAGCCGCTGGGCAAGCGCAAGATTGGTGAGCGGCCCGGCGGCGATGATTGTCACTTCGCCGGGATATTGGCGGACCATGCGGATCAGGAAATTGGCGGCGATCTCGTCGCGTGCCCTGGTCGTCGGATTGCCTTCGGGCAAATCGACCGGATCGTTCGGGCCGAAATAGGGCGGCGTACTTTGCTGGGTCGGTTCGACCCACTGCTTCATCCACGCCCCCTTCCACGTCAGCTTACCGTAGAGGGCTTCCCAGCGATCGGTCAGGACTTCCGAGTTGAGCAGTGGATAGGTTGCACCCTGCACGACCGGCACGTCGGTGCGGTGGGCGATTTCCAGCCCGCGCAGGGCCATAGCGGTAGCGCGATTGGCCCAGGCGTTGCCCGATACGGTGGTGATGCCCAGTACGTCGACGTCCGGCGCCTCCAGCAGCATGAGGTGCATGAGCGCAAAGCCCTCATCGTCGATGATGACCTTGCGCCGGGGCGTATCGGCATGGGCGAGGCCGATGGTCAGGAGCAGCGCGAAGAGCGTGGCAAGCAGCCTCATAGATGGGCGTCCAGTCGTTCGAGATGGGCGGCGATGGCGTCGGCTGGCAGGAAGGAGCCGATGAAGCTGTTGCGGGCGAGTTGGACGAGTTGCGCCCTGGTGAGGCCGCGCGCCGCTGCCGCTGCGCGATAATTGTCGGCGATATAGCCGCCGAAATAGGCGGGATCGTCGGAATTGATCGTGGCGCGCAAGCCAAGGTCCAGCATCCGGTCGATCGGATGGTCGGCCAGATCGGGAACCACGCACAATTTGAGGTTGGAGAGCGGGCAGACGGTGAGCGTCATCCCCTCCCGCACCAGCCGGTCGACCAGCGCATCATCCTCCAGCGCGCGGTTGCCATGGTCGATGCGATCGACATGGAGCAGGTCGAGCGCCTGATAGACATAGGCGGGTGGTCCTTCCTCGCCGGCATGGGCAGTCAGGCGGAGACCTTTGGCGGCGGCGGCAGCGAAAACGCGGGCGAATTTTTCGGGCGGATGGCCGTTTTCGGAGGAATCTAGGCCGACGGCGGCGATCCGGTCGAGCCAGGGGTCGGCGGCGGCCAGCGTCGCGAACGCCGCCTCTTCGCTCAGATGGCGCAGGAAGGAGAGGATGAGCGCGCTGCTGATGCCGTGGCGTGCTTGTGCATCGGCCATGGCCGAGAGCAGTCCTTCGACGACCATGGCAAAGGGAATGCCACGATCGGTATGGGTCTGCGGATCGAACATGAGTTCGGCATGAACGACGCCGTCGGCCGTCGCCCGATCGAAGTAAGCGGCGGCGAGATCGTGGAAATCTTGGCTGGTCCGCAGCACGTCCGCCCCGGCATAATAAATGTCGAGAAAATCCTGCAAGTTACCAAAGGCGTAGGCGGCGCGAACATCCTCCACACTGGCATAGGGGATGGCGACGCCATTGCGTTCGGCAAGGGCGAACATCAGTTCCGGCTCCAGACTACCCTCAATATGGAGATGGAGTTCGGCCTTGGGCAGGGCGCGGATGAAGCTGTCGAGATCGGTCATGATGCTGTGCCTTGTCGGTCCCAGGCGCATTGGCCCAAAATATAGGTCCGCGCGATGACGCGGTCGTCGCCGAGGATTTGCAGCGCGAAGAGACGGTCGGCAAGCGTTGCATTTTCCGTGCGCCGCGCCAGCAGCGGGGTCGCTGCACAGTCGAGCAGGACGAAATCAGCCTCCTGCCCCGGTTCCAGACCGCCGACCCTGTCGTCAATGTGGAGCAGCGCAGCGCCGCCCGCTGTCGCGAGATAGAGGGCGCGGAAGGGATCGAGCGGATCATGGCGCGACAGGGCTGCCTGATAGGCCAGCCCTGCGGTATGGAGCAGCGAGAAGGAGGTACCTGCGCCGACATCGGTGCCAAGGCCGATGCGGACGCCATGGGCGTCGGCCTGCCCAAAATCGAAAAAGCCTGATCCCAGAAACAGGTTGGAACTGGGGCAGACGGCTATCCCCGCCCCGCTTTGGGCCAGGCGGGCACAGGCGCGGTCGGACAAATGGACGCCATGCGCGAACACCGACCGGTCGCCGACCAGACCGAAGCGGTCATAGACGTCGAGATAATCCTGTGCCGCAGGAAAGCGGTCAGCCACGGCGGCACATTCGCGCAGATTTTCAGCCAGATGGGTGTGCAGCAGCACGTCGGGATGATCGGCCAGCAATGCGCCTGCAACCTGCAACTGCGCGTCCGACGAGGTGAGGGCAAAGCGGGGTGTCACCGCATAGCCGAGCCGACCACGGCCACGCCAGCGGCGGATCAGGGCGTCGCTCTCGCTGCGCCCGCTATCGACCGTATCGGCCAGCCCCTCTGGCCCCATATCCATCAATATCTTGCCCGACAGGATGCGCATGTTCCGGTCCAGCGCCGCGTCGAACAGGGCATCGACCGAATGGGCATGGACGGTCGGGAACACGAGCGCGCTGGTCGTGCCGTTGCGCAGCAGTTCGTCCAGAAACAGGCTCGCCGTCCGATCCGCATGGGCGCGGTCGGCAAAGGCTTTTTCAGCCGGGAAGATATGGCGATCGAGCCAGTCGAGCAATTGTTCGCCGTGCGAGGCGATATGGTCCATCTGCGCATAATGGACATGGGCGTCGATGAAGCCAGGGACGATCAGGCCGGGGAGATGCTCGATCGCAAGACCGGGAAAGCGGCCTGCCAGTGTCATATAGTCGCCGCGCGCGACGACGATGCCATCCTCTACCATCAGCAACCCATCTGGTTCGTAGCGGATGGCATCGGGATGATGATGTGGATCGCGCGAGACCGACAGAAGTTCGCCGCGAAAGCCATGAATCGTCATGCCTCCCTTCGTCATGCGACCCTCAGTTGCAGCAGTTGGGCCAGCACGGCGATGGCGATGACATCGGGTTCCTTGCCGGTGACGCCCGGCACCCCGATCGGCGAGGTCAGTCGGGCGCGCGTCTGCGCATCGATGCCGTCACGCGCCAACCGTGCATGAAAGCGCGCACCCTTGGTGGCGGAACCGATCAGGCCGATGAAGGCGCAAGGCGGGCGGCTGAGCGCGGCGTGAGTCAGGCGATAGTCCAGTCCATGGTCGTGAGTCAGGATGAGAATGGCGGCCTCATCGGGCGCGTCGGCCACGCATTGCTCAATTGCGGCTTCGGGCACGACGGCAACGCCATCTATCGTTTCAAACACCGGGCGGGTGTCGAACCAGGACAGGCGCAAGGGCAGATTGGCAGCGTGGCGGGCGATCGCCTGCCCGACATGGCCGGCCCCGAACAGGTAAACAGGCCTTTGATACTGGCCGATGATTTCGGCGAGGCTGTCACCCGCGCGAGGACGATCGCCGCGCGCCGAAAGGCTGGACGGCAGGGCATGATCGTTGACATGCCGTTCCATCCGGTCGGGCAGGAAGGTCGAGACGAGGATGCGCTCGTCGGCGGCATCGGCCAGCCAGTCCATCGCGGCGGGATCGAGATGTTCAATGAGCAGCCGCACCCGCCCGCCGCAACATTGGCCCAGCAGCGGTCCCAACGGATAATCCTGCACCCGCCAATGGCCCGGCGGCAGCGCGAGGATGGCGCGGGCCTGTTCGACCGCGCGATATTCCAGCTGACCACCACCGATCGTGCCATGGAGCGTGTCCGCCGTGACGAGCATCCGCGTCCCCGCCCCGCGCGGCGCGGAGCCTTCGCTCGCGACGATGCTGATCATCGCGCCCGGCGTCCTGCCTGCAACGCTGCGCAGCCAGCCCAGCCACTCGCTCATCGCGCGCGATGCTCCGTCACCGCGCGCAATATGCGTTCGGGGGTGGCAGGGGCGTCGAGGCGCGGGAGTGCGCGGACGTCCGGCGCGACCGCGGCGACGGCGCGGGTCAGCGCGGAAAAGACTGAGATAGCGAGCATGAAGGGGGGTTCGCCGACCGCCTTGGACCGGTTGATGGTCGGTTCGACATTCTCGCCATCCCACAGGCTGATCGTCATATGGGCGGGCCGGTCCGACGCGGTCGGGATTTTGTAGGTGGCGGGCGAATGGGTCAGCAAGTGGCCCTGATCGTCGAACACCAGTTCCTCGGTGGTCAGCCACCCCTGCCCCTGGATGAAGCCGCCCTCAATCTGGCCGATGTCGATCTGCCGATTGAGCGAGCGGCCGACATCGTGGAGGATGTCGACGGCCAGCACCTTATGCTCGCCGGTCAGCGTGTCGATCGCGACTTCCGATACGGCTGCGCCATAGGCGAAATAATAGAAAGGGCGGCCCTGATGCGCTGCGCGATCATAGGCGATGCCGGGGGTTGCATAATAGCCGGTGGCCGCGAGCGAGATGCGGCCGATGTGCGCCTTACGGCAAAGCTGGGCGAAGGTCAGCCGTTCCGCCCCGGCGATGATGCCTTCGGAGGTGAAATGGACTTCCGTGTCGGCGCAGCCAAAGGTGCGGACAAGGAAGCCGGTCAGCCGGTCGCGGATCGTCATCGCCGCTTCGTAGGCGGCCATGCCGTTGAGGTCCGCGCCCGACGAGGCGGCAGTGGCGGACGTATTGGGCACCTTGTCGGTGCGGGTGGCGGTGATCCGCACTTTGTCGATCGGCACGGCGAACACGTCGGCGACGACCTGCGCCACCTTGATATAAAGCCCCTGCCCCATTTCCGTGCCGCCATGGTTGATCTGGATCGACCCGTCGGCATAGACCAGTACCAGCGCCCCGGCCTGGTTCAAATGGGTGGTGGTGAAGCTGATCCCGAATTTGACCGGGGTGAGGGCGATGCCCTTCTTGATGATCGGGCTGGTCGCGTTAAAGGCGTCGATCGCGGCGATGCGGGCGTCATAGCGGGCGTCGGCGCGCAGCCGGGCGATGAGTTGGGGCGCGATATTGTCCGCGATCGTCATGCCATAGGGCGCGACATCGCGACCGGGGCCGTAGAGATTGAGGCAACGGACCGCCAGCGGATCATGGCCCAGATGCGCGGCAATGTCGTCCATCACCCGCTCGATCGCCAGCATCCCCTGCGGGCCGCCAAAACCGCGAAAGGCGGTGTCGGACACGGTGTTGGTTTTCAGCCGCTCGGACAGGATTTCGACGTCGGGTAGCCAGTAGCAATTGTCGGCATGGAACATCGCCCGGTCGTTGATCGCCGGGGACAGATCGACCGTGGCACCGCAACGGGAGGCAAGGCGCAGCTGGAGAGCCAGCACATGGCCCGAAGCATCGAAGCCGACATCATAGGAGACGCGGAAGGCATGGCGCTTGCCGGTCATCACCATGTCATCGTCCCGGTCGCAGCGGAATTTCGCGGGACGTGCGGTCTTGTCCGCCACCAGCGCGGCGGCAGCGGCGAACAGGGCAGCCTGCGTCTCCTTGCCGCCAAAGGCGCCACCCATGCGCCGCACCTCCACCGTCACGTCGGCGGAATTGAGATGGAGCATATGGGCGATCAGATGCTGGACTTCGCTGGGATGCTGGGTTGAACTGAGTACATGGATCTGGCCATCTTCGCCCGGCGTTGCGACCGCAACCTGCCCCTCCAGATAGAAATGATCCTGCCCGCCCATGTCGAAACCGCCGGTCAGGCGGTGGGGCGCGGTAGCCAGCGCGGCATCGGCGTCACCGCGCGCCATGCGCTGGGTCGGTTCGATCAGTGAATTGGCCGCCTGTGCCGCCTCGATCGTCAGGCAGGCGGGGAGCGGTTCATAATCGATCTTGCCGAGCCGCGCGGCCTTGCGTGCAGCGTGCTGGCTGGTGGCGGCGACCAGGAAGATGGCTTGTCCGACGCAGATGACTTCGCCATCGGCCAACAGCCGGTCATCGCCCGCCACCGGGCTGACATCGTTCGCGCCGGGGATGTCGGCAGCGGTAAAGACGTGGACCACGCCTTTGGCCGCACGGACGGCCGACAAGTCCATGGCGCGGATGCGGGCATGGGCTTGGGCGCTCTGACCAAAGGCGAGGTGGAGCATGTCGGCGGGTTCCGGCCCGTCATCGGCATAGCGGGCGGTGCCGGTGACGTGCAGATGCGCGCTGTCATGCGGGTGCGAGGGCTTGGACAGCACACGCCATGCGGGATCGCGATCAGCCATGGACTGCGTCCAGACTGAGTACCGACACGGCCTGCCCCTGCTCCCGGTGCCACAGGCGCAGCAGCAGATTGGCGGCGGCGTCGAGGCGGTAGGCGGCGGAGCCGCGCACGTCGCTGAGCGGGGCATAATCAGTGCGGAGGGCTGCGGCAGCCTGTTCCATCGTCGCCAGCGTGAAAGGCCGGCCAACCAGCGCGGCTTCGCATAGCGGCGCGCGGCGCGGTGTAGCCGCCATGCCGCCAAAGGCGATGCGCGCGGCGGTGACGGTCCCTTCATCCACGGTCAGGTGAAAGGCACCGCAAACCGCCGAAATATCGCTGTCGAAGCGGCGTGACAATTTGGCGATGTGAATGATGGCATCCGGGCCGGGGCGGGGAATCCACAGGCTTTCGACAAATTCCCAGGGGCGGCGGTCCTGCTTGCCATAGTCGAGAAAATACTCCTCCAACGGCATCGTCCGCCGCCCGTCGCGGCTGCGCAGGGTCAGTTCCGCGCCCAGAGCGATGAAGGCAGGCGGGCCGTCGCCGATCGGCGATCCATTCGCGATATTCCCGCCGACCGTTCCGGCATTGCGGACCTGCAAGCCGCCGATGCGGCGGGTCAGTTCGCCAAGGTCTGGGTGGAGGCGCGTAAAGGCGGCATGGGCGTCGGCATAGCGCACGCCAGCGCCCAGCCGGACGCCAGCAGGGCTTTCCTCTATCGCCTGCAATTCGGCAATGTCGCCCAGGAAGATCAGCGTGTCGATGCTACGCAGCCCTTTCGTCACCCACAGGCCGACATCGGTGGCCCCCGCAACCATGCGCGCGTCGGGATGGTTGGCGAGCAGGTCGGCCAGTGCGGCACCACTGCGCGGCGCGAACCAGCGGCGCTCGCCATGCTGGCCGGACGCGGCGGGCCTGTCGCGCAGAGCCTTGAGCGCCGCGACGGTCGCTATGTCGTCGCGTTCCAGCGGGCCGGTGGCATCGGCAGCGGCGAGGATCGGACCATAGCCGGTGCAGCGGCACAGATTGCCCGCCAGCACATCGGCGACCGGCAGGTCATGGCCGCTGGCCCCGACACATCGGCCATAGAGCGACATGACGAACCCCGGCGTGCAGAAGCCGCATTGCGAACTGCCATTTGTGGCCATGCAGGCCTGAAGCGGGGTCAGCGCGCCGTCGGGGGCCAGGCTTTCCACGGTCAGCAGCGCGCGGCCGTGCAGCATCGGCAGGAACAGGATGCAGGCATTGACCGCGCGCCAGGCGATGGCATCCCCCACCAGATCGCCCAGCAGCACGGTGCAGGCACCGCAGTCACCCTCGGCGCAGCCTTCCTTCGTGCCGGTGCGGCGCATGGCGTAGCGCAGATGATCGAGCAGGGTGGCGGTGGGATCAATGTCGGCGATCTCGACCAGATCGCCGTCCAGCAGGAAGCGCACGCTCACCTCAGCTCCCCCGATAGGTCGAATAGCCATAGGGCGAGACGAGCAAGGGGACGTGATAATGGGCTTCGTCCGCGATGCCGAAGTCGAGGACGATAATGTCGAGGAAGGGCGGATCGGGCAAGTCGACGCCCCGCCCGGCGAAATAGGGTGCAACCGCAAATTCCAGCCGGTAGCGGCCCTGCGCGAGCGCAGGCAGACCGGGGCAGCGGCCATCCGCGTCGGTAGCAGCAGCGAAGAGCATCGCCCCGTCGCCGTCGAGCAGGCGGAGCGCGACCCCGGCGGCGGGGCAGCCATGGCTGGTGTCGAGGACATGGGTGGACAGGCTGGCCATCATGCCGCCTCCTCTTTCGGTTTTGGCCATTGCCCGACAAATTCCGCCTCGTCATAGGCGAGCAGATCGGCGACCAGCGCGGTGCGATCATCGAGGAAAAGCTGGTCGGTGACACCGCGCAGCAGCCGCGGCAGCGCGGTTTGCAGGCCCGACAAAGCGGAGGCGGAGAGGCCCAGGCTGATGAGCGCGGAATAGTTGAAGGCGAACAGGCCGTGCAGCGCATCGCCCTGCCCTTCCTCGCGCGGGGTCAGCTCAAAACCCTCACCGAGATAGGGATGCGCGTCGATCAGCGCGTTCGAGCTACCCGGCGGTGGCGTGTAGCGATCGGCCCAGCGGGCGATGCTTGATGCCAGGGCGGCAAGTTCCGGGCGCAGGCCGGGGTCGCTCAGCAGGCCGGTGGACAGGACCACAAAGTCGAACATGAAATTGCCCACGGGCGTCGTCACATGGACGCCGCCGTCGCGTTGTTCCACCGCCGTCCAGGGCGCGCCCAGATGCAGCGCGAAGCCGGGCCAGCTCGCCGCGCGATCGAACGTATCGTTGGTGGGCGGCTGGTTGTGACCGAGGAAGCTGGCCATCACCGAATATTTATCCGCGTCTGACAGCGCAGGATAGCGGCCGGTGAAGCCGACCTGCTCCATGAAGCGGATCGGGTTGATGCGCGGCAGTAGTGGGCGGCGAATGAAAACATGCGCCTCACCCACACCAAGGCCGAGCGCGGCATTGGCATTGTCGAAGGCCGACGCGCCCCCGCCCAATATGCCGATGCGCTTGCCCCTGAGCGCGGCGAAGTCGATCGGTTCGCTGGTATGGGCATAAAGGCTGCGTGGCAAAGCGTCGCGGATCATGGCGGGGGTATGCCATTCGCCGCCGCCCTGTATGCCGGTGGCCAGCACCACCTTGCGCGCCAGCAGCGGCGGCTGGCCATCGAGATGCAGGCGGTGGAGGCCATCGCCCAGCGGCTCGATGAGGGTGAGTTTCGTGTCGTTGCGCACCGGGAGGTTCAAAACACGGCGATACCAGCGCAGATAGGCCATCCAGTCGCCGCGCGCGATCTTGTCGACCGCCTCCCAGCCCGCTGCGCCATGCTGCGCTTCCCACCAGGCGCGATAGCTGAGCGCTGGAATGCCGAAATCGATGGGGTTGAGGTTCTTCGGCGTGCGCAGGGTGATCATCCGCGCATAAGTGTCCCACGGCCCTTCCAGCCCGGCGGGGTTCTCGTCGATGACAAGGATGTTGGAAACCCGTTCGCGCAGCAGGCCGAAGGCGGCGGCCAGACCGCTCTGCCCGCCGCCGACGATGACGACATCATGGACATGGCCCTGTGAATGGGCGCGCGGCCGGGTCCAGTCGGTGCCGCCATGGCCGATCAGGACGAGTTGGCGGGCGAGATCGGATTCCAGCGCGGGCAGGCCGATGACGCTCATGCCATGTCCCCCAACCGCAACCGGACGATCTCGCCGATCTGGGCGAGTGCGGTTGCGATCTCTTCGTCGCGACCATGCCCCAGGCGCTGTTCCATGGCGGCCAATATACCCGCCTTGTCGGTCAATCGCACGCAGATGATGAAGGGAAAGTCGAAGCGTTCCCGGTAAGCGGCGTTGAGGGCGTGGAAGCGGTCATATTCCTGTTGGGTCAGGCGGTCCAGACCGGCCGAGGCCTGCTCCGCCGCCGACGCATCGGTCAGCGTCCTGTCGATCGCCGCCTTGCCCGCCAGTTCAGGGTGGGCGCGGATCAGCGCCAATTGCTCGTCCGGCGTGGCGTCATGGACGACGGCCATCAGATCGGCATGACGGTCACCCGATGCGGGCCGTGCGTCGGCGCGCGCCTCGACCCAGGGACTATGTTCAAACAGCGCAGTCAATGCGTGTTGCCCTCCAGGCTGACATGGGCGGAGACGACCTTCCAGCCATCGGCGAACTTGACCCAGCTCTGGGTCTGGCGGCCGCGCCGGTCGCTATTTTCGCGGAAAAATTCAGCGTCGGCGGTGGCAAAGCTGTCGCCATACACCGTGATGGAGACCTTCCCCAGCTTGCGTTGGGGGGAGCCGCCGCGACCTTTACGAAATGCGCGGATTTCCTCGATGCCGTACAATACTTCGCCCACGCCATAGCGGTTGGTGGTCGGCGCATCGTGGAACAGCGCGTCCATGGCAGGCACATCGTCCGCCATCAGCGCGCGCTCATATTCGGCGAAGGCGACGGTCATTTCGGCGAGCAGGATCGGATCATCTATGGTCATGCGGGGTGGACCTCCATCCAGTGGCGGGCAATGTCGATGCGGCGGGCGACCCAGGCGGCGTCGCTGGCGATGACATGGTCGAGAAAGCGGGCGAGCGCGGCGGCGCGGGCCGGTCGCCCGGCGATGCGGCCATGCAGGCCGACCGACATCATCCGGCCACCCTCTGCGCGGAGCTGGTCGAACGTGTCGCGCAGATAGCGAAAGAACTGCTCGCCATCGGTGAAGCCGTTGAGCGCTACGCACTTCATATCGTTGGCGTCGAGTGTATAGGGGACGATCAGCTGCCCTTCTGCATAATAGGGCAGGTCATCCGCATAGCTGTCGGCATCATAAACGAAGCCGCCTTCCTCCCGCACCAGCCGCGCGGTATTGGGCGACGTGCGGCCCTGATACCAGCCGAGGGGGCGCGCGCCGGTCAGGCGGGTATGGAGGGCGATGGCCTCCGCGATATGGGCGCGCTCTATTTCCTCGGGCACATATTGATAGTCGATCCATTTGAGACCGTGGCTGGCAATTTCCCAATCGGCCGCCAGCATCGCATCGACTGCCGCCCGGTTCATCGCCATGGCATTGGCCACGCCGAATATGGTGACGGGCAGGCCGCGCTCGGTGAACAGGCGATGTAGCCGCCAGAAACCGGCGCGACTGCCATATTCGTAGAGGCTTTCCATCGCCATCGCGCGCGCGGGATGGCTGGCGGCACCGACCATTTCGGACAGGAACGCTTCGGACCCGGCATCACCGTTCAGAACGCTATTTTCCGCGCCTTCCTCATAATTGACGACGAACTGGACAGCGATGCGCGCACCACCGGGCCAGCGCGGGTCGGGTGGTGTCTGGCCATAGCCGATAAGGTCGCGGCTCATGAATGCCTCTCCGGGGCAAATCCTCCCCTGCAAGGGGAGGGGGACCGCCAGCGAAGCTGGTGGTGGAGGGGTGTCACGCTCTCGATAGCTCGACACCCCTCCGTCTGGCCTACGGCCAGCCACCTCCCCTGCGAGGGGAGGATGGTGTGATTGCGCGCAACGCTCATCCCCATGCCTCCAGCGCCGCCGGGACCGCCGCGCCTGCGGGCAGGAGGAAGCCTTCGCGCAACAGGCAGGCCTCCAAGGCTGCCAATGTCAGCAACACCTTATGCTTCATCGCATTATAGCCCATCGCGCCGATGCGCCAGATGCGGCCTTGCAGGGGACCGAAGGCGGTGCCGATCTCAATCTCGAAATGGTCGCGCATGGCGGCACGGACCCGGTCATTATCGACGCCTTGCGGGATGAACACGCCGGTCACATTGGTCATGCGGTGGGCATCATCGCCAAAGAGGGTGAGGCCCATGGCGCGCAGCCCGGCGCTCATCGCCCGGCCGGCGGCGGCGTGGCGGGCATAGCGCGCCTCCCGCCCCTCCCCCAGCATCACCCGCGCACATTCCCGCGCGGCGTAGAGCATGGAGGTCGCTTCGGTGTGGTGGTTCAGGCGCTTGTCCGACCAATAGTCCATGATCATGGCGAGGTCGAAATAGTTGGAAGCAATGCGCGGCCCCGCGCCGTCGATACTGTCGGCGCTGCGGATGCCTGCTTCGGTATGGCGGCGGGCGAAAATATGGTCGGCGGCGCGATCCGAAATGGTGATCGGCGCTGAGCCGGACGGACCACCGAGGCATTTTTGCAAGCCGCCAGTGACGACATCGACACCCCAGCGGTCGGCGGCGATTGCCATGCCGCCGATGGTCGCGGTCGCATCGACATAGCATAAAGCGCCAGCCGCGCGGCACAGGTCGCCAAGGCCGTCGAGCGGCTGGGCCATGGTGGTGGAGGTATCGCCATGGACGCAGGCGACGATTTTGGGACCGGTACGTTCGATGGCGGCCGCGATCGCCTCCATCGGCACTATTTCGCCCCAGGGCGCATCGACGGTTTCGATGACCGCGCCGATGCGGGTGAGGATTTCGCCGAGCAACAGACCGAAACGCCCGAAATTGATCACCAGCACCGTGTCGCCCGGCGCGACCAGCGAGACCAGGGCCGCCTCTATCCCCGCGCGCGCGGTCCCGTCGATCAGCATCGTTTGCTGGTTTTGCGTGCCGAAGATCGGGCGATAGAGCGCCATGACTTGGTTCATATAGCCGGTCATTTCAGGATCGAACTGGCCCAGCAGATCGGCCGACATGGCGCGCAATACGCGGGGATGGGCGTTGACCGGTCCCGGTCCCATCAACAGACGCTGCGGCGGGTCGATTTCGCCAAAAAGCAGGGGATCAAGCGGGGTCAAAGGTCGCTCCCAATCGGTCGATAAAGCCAAGCATGACCTGTAATGCCACATCGGCATCGCCAGGGTCGACATGTTCGGCGGGATTATGGCTGATGCCTTGTCGGCAGCGGATGAAGAGCATGGCGGTAGGGCAGAGCGCGGCCATCACCATGGCGTCATGCCCGGCGCCCGACACGAGGCGGCGGACGGGATGACCCGCATCGGCGGCGGCGGCGTCCATCAGGTCCATCAGCGCTGGGTCGCACGGGCTGGCGGGAAGATCGTGGACGCGCTGGATCGCGTAATTCAGATCGCGGTGATTGGCGATTGAGGCCAGCGCATCGAGGATCGCCTCCGCCGCTCGGTCGCGGCGCGCTTCTTCGCCGGATCGTATGTCGATGGTGAAGCGGACTTCGCCTGCGATAACATTGGGCGCGCCGGGCAGCGCCTCGATCCGTCCCACGGTGGCGACCAGATCGGAGGCGTCGGCGCGGGCGATCGTTTCGATTGCGAGGATCATCTCGGCCGCGCCCGCCACAGCGTCGCGGCGCAGCGGCATGGAACTCGTGCCAGCATGACCGGCCATGCCCTTGATGACGGCCTGATAGCGCAATTGGGCGGCGATGCCGGTGACGGTGCCGACGGCCAGCCCCTCTGCCTCCAGCACCGGTCCCTGTTCGATATGGGCTTCGAGATAGGCAAGGGTCGTGCCGGGCCCGCGGGCGGCGGAGAGATAGTCGGACAGGCTGACACCGGCCTGCGAGAGCGACACGCCGTCAGCGTCGGCAATGTCGAGCGCCTCGGGGGCCAGCGTCCCCGCGACCGCGCGGCTGGTGAGCATGGCGGCGGGGAAGCGCGATCCTTCCTCGTCCCCGAAGGCGATGACTTCGATCGGGAATGGCAGGCGCTTGCCGCTCTGGTGCAGCGCCGCCACGGCCTCCAAGCCCAGCATGATGCCGAGCGGCCCGTCATAGCGCCCGCCGTCGCGCACGCTGTCGAGATGGCTGCCGATCAACAGGGCCGGTGCGCCGGGTTGGGTGCCGTCATAGCGGCCGATCAGGTTGGCGGCGGCATCGCGGTACACGGCCATGCCCGCCTCCCCCATCCATCCAGCCAGTGCGTCCTGCGCGGCGGTATAAGACGGGTTCAGATAGCCGCGATAAAGGCCGCCTTCCATGTCGCTATAGGGCGCGACGCCCAGTGCGTCGCAGCGCGCGACCGCTCTTGCGCCGCCACTCACCATGTTGCCACCTGCCCGTCGCTGCGCGGATCGGTCGCGCCGTCGAGGCGGCTATCGGCGTGGCGAACGATCGCGCCGGCATGGCCCATCATCGCCGTCAGCGGTCCGACCCGCTCGACATCATGGCCTGCCGCTGCAAGGTCGGCGTAGAGCGCATCGTCGAAGCCGTCCTCCAGCTTCAATGTCGTGCTGTCCTCCCCCCATGTCCGCCCCAGCAGCCAGCGCGGGGCGCTGATCGCCTGCTGGAGATCGACACCGAAACGGACATAGCGGGTGAAGAGCGCGGCCTGGGTCTGCGGCTGGCCCTCCCCGCCCATCGTGCCATAGGCCATGAGCCGCCCGTCATCGAAGCGGGCGAGCGCGGGATTGAGCGTGTGGAAGGGCTTGCGGCCCGGTGCCAGCGCGTTCCAGCCGTCCGCCGCCAGCCTGAAGCTGCTGCCCCGGTTTTGCCAGGTGATGCCGGTCTGCGGCAGCACCAGCCCCGATCCGAACTCGAAATAGGTGGACTGGATCGCGCTGACCACCCGCCCCTCCCGGTCGGCGGCGGCGAACCAGCAAGTGTCGCCCTGCGCCGACGGGCGGGGCCAGGGCAAGGCGCGGGCCGGGTCGATTGAGGCGGCGATGGCGTCCAGCGCCGCCGGATCATCGAGCAGCCCCTGATAGTCGAAATCGTGAAAGGCGGGGTCGCCAACATGGGTGTCGCGCAGCAGGAAGGCCTGCTTGGTGGCTTCGACAAGACCATGGATATGGTCGAAGCCGTCTGCCCGATCAGCGCGCAGCCGATCGAACAGGGCGAGGATCATCAGCGAGGCGAAGCCCTGCGTCGGTGGGGCGCTGTTATACAGGTCGATGCCGGTGATGCGGGTCGTCAGCGGCTTGGGCCGGGTGGCCTGATGCGCGGCGAGATCGTCGCGGCTGACCGGGCTGCCCAGCGCGGCAAGGTCCGCCGCCACCAGATCAGCCAGCGCGCCGGTGTAGAAATCGGCGGGGCCATGGGTGGCGATCGTCCGCAGCGTCGCGGCAAGCGCGGGCTGGCGCAGCAGATCGCCTTCGCGTAGCGGGCGGCCCTCCGGCTCGAAGATGGCGGCATAGGCGCCGGGCTGGACGCGCAACTCGCCGCCCTTGGCGGCCGCGATGGCCGCGCCGCCGCTGGTGACGGCCACGCCGTTTTCGGCATGGTGGATAGCGTCGCGCAGCAGCCGGGACAAAGGCAGATTGCCCCCGCCGCTTTCGAGCATCGCCGCCCAGCCCGACACTGTGCCTGCCACCGTATTGGCCGCCAACGGTCCCCGTGTCGGCACAGCGCCCAGCCCAGCATAGAGTGCAAGATCGGCTTTAGCCGCCGCGCCGCCGCAGCCATGGATGCTATGGATCGCACCATCCGGCTGCGCGACCAGCCAGAAACTGTCACCGCCGATCCCGGTCATATGGGGATAGACGACGGCCAGCGTAGCCGCGACCGCGACGGCGGCTTCGACCGCATTGCCGCCGTCCTTCAGCACGTCGCAACCCGCCTGCGCCGCCAGCCAATGGGGCGCGGTCACCATGCCGTTCGTGCCGCTGATGGTGGAAAGCGCCATCATCCTAATCCGGCAGCGCCGCGACGAAGGCGCGGACGACGTCGGCACTGTTGACCGAGGCCAGCGCCATGAAGGTGTTCATCTGGTTCGCACCCGCGTCACCCCCGGCCAGGTCGGACAGGCTGCGGAATACGATGGCCGGGACTTGATTGGCATAGGCAACCTGCACCACCGCCGCGCTTTCCATGTCCAGCACGCGCGCTTTCCATGCCTTGGCCAGATAATCGCGAAATTCCGCATTGTCGGCATAGACCCCGGCGCTGACGCCGGTGCCGCCGACGACGAATTTGGGGTCATGGGCGAGGCAGTTGGCGGCGGTCGCCTGTCCATCGACGCAGCGGCGCAGCATCACGCCGACGGCAACCTTGCGCGCGAGCGCCAGCAGCGCGGGATCGACTGCCTGCCGGTAATGACGGCGGGGCGTTTCCGTGGCGTTGCCAAGCCGCACCCCGCGCGGGAACATCATGCCGAACGGCGATGGCGCTTCGGCATCGACGGGTTCGGGGACGACCCAGCCCTGCGGCGTCTGGCGCGCGAACGACACTTCCAGATATTGCGCCCAATCCTCCGGCACGACAACGTCGCCGATCGACAAAGCGGGATCGACGCCGCCCGCAATGCCGGAAAAGACGATTCGCTTCACGATGAAGCGATCCAGAACCAATTGGGTATTCATCGCGGCGTTGACCATGCTGACGCCGCTCTGCATCAACAGCACGGGCTTGCCCGCCATCGTGCCGGTCAGCATCGTCAGGCCGTTGACCTGATGCGTCCTGGGCCGGGCGATGGAATCGGCGAGCGCATCCCATTCGGGTGCGAAGGCGGTCATGACCACGGTGCGCGGGGTGCGGTCGAGCGGCTTCGCCTGCGCCGAAACGGGCAGCAGCAAGGCGCACAGGGCAAGGCAGAGGGACCGGATCATGCCGCGCTCATCCAGACGAAGCGAACAACGAACAAAGCGGCAAGCAGGAAGAGGAACCAGTCGGCCCTGGTCGCGGTGCCACGCAGCAGCTTCAATATGGCGTGCGCCGTGATGCCGAAGGCCAGGCCATTGGCGATCGAGAAGGTCAGCGGGATCATCGCCACGGTCAGGAAGGCGGGGATCGCCGAGAGCGGGTCTTCCCACTCTATTTCCGTGAGCGGCAACAGCATCAGCCCGCCCACGATGATGAGCGCGGGCGCGGTCGCGGCCAGCGGGACGATCTGCGCATAGGGGGCGACGAACATGGTGGCGAGGAACAGGATGCCCGTAACAACCGCCGTCAGCCCGGTGCGCCCGCCTGCCTGCACGCCTGCTGCGCTTTCGACATAGGAGGTGACCGTGCTGGTGCCCGCGACCGATCCGACGATGGTGGCAGCGGCGTCGGTGATGAGGATGCGGTTGAGACCGGGGATGCGCCCCGCCTTGTCCATCAGCCCCGCCCGCTTGGTGACGGCAACCAGCGTGCCGATATTGTCGAACAGGTCGACGAACAGAAAGACGAAGAGAATTTCGAGCAAGCCGAGGCCATGGCTGCCGGTCAGGCCGAATACGCCCGACAGGTCCAGTTTGAAGGCGGTGCCGGTCAAGGCGTCGAGGCTGTAGGGTTCGGGGCTGATGACGACCTGGCCGAACAGCCAGCCGACCAAAGTCGTCGCGACGATGCCGATCAGCATCGCGCCGCGTATGTTCCAGACGCTCAGCACGCCGATGACGAGCATTCCAAACAGGGCGAGCGCTGCGCCGGGTGCCTTCAAATCGCCCAGCCCCACGAAGGTGGCGGGGTTGGCGACGACGATGCCTGCATTTTTGAGGCCGATGAAGCCGATGAACAGGCCGATCCCGCCCGCTACCGCGGCGAACAGATGCATCGGGATGGCCGCGACGATCATCTGGCGCACGCCGGTCAGCGTCAGGATCAGGAAGGCTATGCCGGAGATGAACACGCATCCCAGCGCGATCGGCCAGGGAATGCCCATTTGCTGGACGACGGTGAAGCTGAAATAGGCGTTCAGCCCCATGCCCGGCGCCAGCGCGAGCGGCGTGTTGGCGACCAGCCCCATCATGATCGACCCAAAGGCAGCGGCAAAACAGGTCGCTGCTGCCACCGCCGCGATCGGCATCCCCGCCTGCCCCAGGATCGCGGGATTGACCAACACGATATAGGCCATGGTCAGGAAGGTGGTGAAGCCCGCCAATATCTCGGTCCGCGCTGTCGTGCCCCGTGCCGACAGGCTGAAATAGCGTTCGAGCCACCCCGCTCCCGGCTGTATCGCCACGTCCGTCATTATGCGTCCCCCCGATAGTCTGCGTGCGGCAAAGTTACGCCGGTCATCCCCGTCTTTTCCAGTATCGCGGCAAAGCGGAACAAGGTCGCTTCGCCGCCCGGCCTGCCTATCAGTTGCAGCCCCAGCGGCAAGCGGCCCGGACGGTGCAAAGGCACGGACAGGGACGGCAGGCCGGTAAAGCTGATCGGCTGGCTGTGGATGCCCAGGTCCGCGCGTGCGGGCGACAGCGCGCCGTCGATCAGGATGCGCGGGTCCGCGATCAGCGGCGCGACGCAGGGCGTTGCGGGCGCGAGCAGCACATCTTGGGTTTCCATGATGGCGAGGATGCGTTGCCTATATTCGGCACGGAATGTCTGCGCCGCTTCGTAGAGCGCGTCGGGCAACAATGCGCCTGCGATCAGACGGTCGCGCGTGGCGGGATCAAATGTCATAGCATCGCGACCGAGCGCCTCACGATGCAGGCTACCCCCTTCCGCTGCGGTAATCAGGAAAGCGGCGGAACGCGCGCGGGCGATGTCGGGCAGCTCGATCAGTGGTGCGTCAGGCGCGATGGCATCCATCGCTGCGATCTGGTCGAGATCGACATTGTCGCGAAAACGCCCGCCGAGCCGCGCGACGCGGATCGGATCGCTAGCCGCGGCGTCGGCTCCACCCAATATCTGCCAGAGACACTGCATGTCCGCGACTGACAGGGTGAAAGGACCAATATCGTCGAAGCTGTCGGCAAAGGGGAAAACCCCGCCCATCGGCAGCGCGCCATGGGTGGGTTTCAGCCCGTAAATCCCGGTCAGGCTGGCAGGGACGCGGATCGATCCGTTAGTGTCCGATCCAAGCGAGAAGGGCAGAAGGCCCGCCGCGACCACCGCCGCCGATCCGCCCGATGAGCCACCGGCCAGCCGGTCAAGGTCATGGGGATTGCGCGTCGTGCCGTGCCGGGCGTTGATGGTGGCGAAGCCATAGGCGAATTCGTCCATGTTGAGCGTCGCGACCAGCACCGCGCCCGCGGCGTGCAGGCGGCTGATGGCGTCCGCGTCGGCTTGGGCGGGTGGTGCATCGGCATAGAGGCTCGACCCAGCGGTCGTCGGCAGGCCGCATATGTCGAACAGATCCTTGACGCCATAGGGAACGCCCGCCAGCGGTCCGGGGTCCTTGCCCGCAGCGATGGCGGCATCGACTGCGGCGGCCTCTGTCCGGGCGCGGTCGGCCAGGATGTGCGTCACGGCGACCAGTCGCTTGCCTTCGGCCGCCAGTCCGGCAAGGCAATCCTCCAGCACGGCCATGGCGCTGGTCTGCCCCGACCGGACAGCGGCGGCGATATCTACGGCCTGCTTCATGGGCGGTCGGTCGCAAACAGGGTGTCGGCATGGCGGTCCAGCAGCGCCAGATTGGCGGTGACGCCCGCCATGCAGGGCTCGGTTATGGTCAGGCCCAGCCGCTGCGCTGCGCTTTCAACCTCTGCTACGGTGCGTGGCAGCGGCGGGCGCCGGAGCGTTGCGCCTTGTCGCGCGAAACGGCCTGCCAGCGCGGCGCACAGGAACAGCTGGATCTGGTGAAAGATCATCAGCGGCAGGATGATGACGCCGACCTGCGCCGCCGGGAACAGCGCGCCCGCCATCGGCACGCCCGACACCAGGCTCTTCTTCGACCCGCAGAACAGCAGCACGATCATGTCCGCACGCGGCAGGCCGACGAGGCGCGCGAGGCCCAGATTGGCACCCATCACGATGATCAGCATCAGCAGGCTGAGCAGCAGCAGGAACAACAGGTCGGCAATGTTCACCTGCGTCCAGATGCCGCCCACAACGGCGGCGCTGAACGCGGTATAGACGACCAGCAGGATCGACCCGCGATCGACCGGCATCAACACCCGCTTGTTGCGGTCGATGAACGCGCCGATCCATGGCCGCAGCAGATGCCCCGCCATAAAGGGGACGAGCAGTTGCAGCGCGATCGCCTGAACCGAGTGCCAGGAAAAGCCGCTGCCACCCCCATCCACCACCATGAACAGGCCGACCAGAAGCGGCGTCAGGACGATACCGACGATGTTGGAGAGGGAGGCGCTGCATACCGCCGCGGCGACATTGCCACCCGCAATGGCAGTAAAGGCGATCGAGGACTGAACCGTCGATGGCAGCAGGCTGAGGTAGAGAAGGCCCGTCAGCAGCAAGCCATCGCCATGGCCGCGCAGCAGGGCGAACAGGCCAAGGCCGACGGCGGGAAAGAGGATATAGGTCGAGGCCAATACATAGAGATGCAGCCGCCAATTGCTCGCGCCCGCAAGCACCGCTTCGCGCGACAATTTCGCCCCGTGCAGGAAAAAAAGCAACGCAATCGCGATGTCCGTCGCGGCCTCGACCCATGGCACAGCTGCGCCGCGCACCGGGACGAACGACGCGGCTGCCACCGTTGCGATCAGGCAGAGCAGAAACGGGTCGGGCAGGAAGGAAGGCTTTGTTGCGCGCACCATGGCCCCCTTTAGGCCGATCCTGCCCTACCGATCCAATAGAATGACTTGCACAGATCGTTGCAAAAAAGCGCTTACCTGCACTCTGGCCAAGGACAGGTCATCGCCGGGCCAGTCATGGTCCGTCCGACAGGCCTGACCGTCCGGGCCGATCCGGCGCGATCTGGATAGCGAATGAGAGAGCCGCGCCCAATCAGGCGATTGGTGGCGTCGCCGCGGCGTCAGTTTCTAGCGCCAGCAAGAGCAACGCCGAGAGGCTGCACATGGGAATGACTGCCCACAGGAAAATCTGGTAACTTTGCGTCATGTCTTAAACGATGTTGGCGGCCATCGGTGCCATGCCGTTGGCGAAAAGCAGAAAGCCGTTGATCGCACCGAAAAGCGTGCCGAAGCTGCGCAGGCCGAAATGACGCGCGGCCAGATAGGCGCAAGCGTCCAGTTCGGTGCCCACCGACAGGCCCAGGATGAGGAAAGCCGCCATGGCTGCGCCCGGCGAACCGGGCATGGCAAGCAGAAGGGCGACCGACAGGATCGGCGTCGATACGCTGGCCGCCGAGACCATATGCGGGTTCAACCGATCGAGGAGATAGCCGCCACCCAGCCGACCAACCAGCGATCCCATGCCGATAAGACCGGCAATGGCGGGTGCCTGTGTCGCCTTAAAATCCTGCGCCACCAGGATCGGCACGGCATTGGCCGTCAGGGCGCAGACAGCCAGTGCATAGAGCGTAACGCCAGTCGCCAGTTTGATGAAAGCAGGCGATGCGAATCCCTGCCTGAGGCTTGCGTTCCATGATGCGAGCCGTACCGATCCGGCGGCAGCGCCTGCGCCCCTGCGCGCATCATCCGTGGCGCTGCGCAGGAACAGCCATGCGAGCGGGAATATGACCGATGCGTAGATCAGCCCGACGCCAATATAGGCACCGCGCCATCCGTTCTGGACGACCAGGAAGCCGACCAGCGGCGGTGTGATCGCGGCGCACAGGCTGGCTCCGCACAAGGCGATGGCCAGCGCGATGCCCCGCCTTTCAACGAACAGGCTGGTGACCGCTGCCGTCCAGATGGTGGGAATGACCAGCATGTTGCACAGGCCCAGAATGACCCACAACAAGGCCCAGGAGGCGATATCGGATGTCGCGAACGACAATGCGCCAAGCGCGGCACAATAGAGCAGGATGCCCGCAAGACCGATCCGCCGTGGCCCCAATTGATCGACCGCGCGGCCGACCAGCGGGGCGGCAAACAGCCCGATGATGGCGATGATCAGCGGCCCGCTGGAAATCTGCGACCGGGTCCAGCCAAATTCCCGTTCCAGCGGCGCGATCATGACGCCCAGCGAATAGCTATGGGTTGCCGATAGCAGGATGCCTGCAAGACAGGGGATCAGGACGGTCCCATGGCGGCGCAGTTCGCCAGCGCCGCGTGGTGATGTGGTGATCATGCCGATATCCCGCACGGAAAAAGTGAAGCCCAACAGCTAGATGGCCATGGTTCGGGATAAACGGCGATCCGGCAATGATCGGTGCGGCACAGCCGCTTGACGACGGCACGCAATTTCAGGGACGATGGCGGCGGTAGGCGCGTGGGGTCAGGCCGGTCCAGCGTTTGAAGGCGCGGCCGAAGCTGGTCTGTTCGGCATAGCCCAGCCGGTCGGCGACCTCGTCGATCGGCATGGGTGTCTGGCTGAGATAGATGCGGGCCAGCTGCTCGCGCTGATCCTCCACCAGGTCACAGAAGCGCAGGCCATGTGTGGCAAGGCGGCTTTGCAGGGTTCGGACCGAAAGGCCGAGCTGTTCGGCGCACCGGTCCACCGAACAATTGCCCGCAGGCAGCGCGCCACGGACATAGCTGCGGGTGCGTTCGGCCATGTCCGCGCGGTTGAGGATACGCAGGCGGGCGAGATAGCCCCCCAGCAGGCGATAGACGAGGCGGTTGGCTGTGGTGATCGGCAGGTCCAGCATGGCGGCAGAAAAGCCGATGCTGTTGCGTTCGGCACGCAGGCTGATCGGCGCGCCGATCAGGCTTTCGATCTGGAGCAGATCATGGGGGCTGGCGTCGATCGACAACTGTATCCCGGCTGGCTGGAAGCGCCCCGCGCTGACCGCCCGGAGCAAGGTGAGGATGAGCATCATCGCCTGATAATTGGCCTGGACGTTGAAGCCCACATCGGCCCTGACCATCCAGCGCAGTTCGGCCATGCCCCCCTGTTCCACCAGTTCAAGCTGGGCTTCGGGCGAGTGGGCGACGGGCAGATAGTTGACAAGGCAATTGACGACCGAGCGCAGGTCCGGCGCGGCGCGGCAGACGGCGGTGACGCTGCCGAAAACATCCGCGTCCTGGGTTGCGGCAAGATGCAGGCCAAAGATCGGATCGTCAAACTGGAGGCTGCAATATTCAAACATGGCCGCGACCTGCTGGCACGAGACATGGCCGTCGGGATCAGCCAGCACACGCGGATCAAGGCCGTGGAGCTGGAGGATGCGGCGGGGCGCGCCGCCCCGGCTGCGGATGAAGTCGGAAAAGCCGCGCAGATTGGCAGCGCGCATCGAGCCAGCGGCGGGGACCGCTTCGAGCGGGCCGGCCAGGCCGAAGAAATAATCCTGATCGTCCATCTGCCGATCCTTCCAAGCTGGACAGTGAAGCCGACATAGGCGCGTCGTTGCAATCGGATTCATATTATATCGAAAAAGCTGCGTCTAATGCCAATACAGCCAATCTGTGCTGTGGCAGTTTCCTGTCCAAGAACAAAGGAGATGGAGAGGGACATGGCCAAGGCGACAGCAGCCGAGCTGAAGCGCGAGGCGGCGCAGTTTGTCCGTTATGAAAAGGACCGCGCCCGCCGCATCGCAACCGTCACCTTCGACCGGCCGGGCAAGGCGAACACCACCACGATCGGGATGCGCCTGCTGTTCGGCGAAATCGTGCACAAGGCGAATATCGACGACGACGTCAAGGTGCTGGTGATCCGTGGCGAGGGCCAGGATCTTGGCTCTGGCGGCGACATCAACGAACATGGCGACCTGTATCTGAACCCTGGCGAGGATGATAATTTCCTGCCCGATCTGGAGATTGACGACCCGGACGTGCGCTATCCGCCACCCGGTTCCTATCGTTTCCTCCACGGCCTGACCGACCATTATGCCAAGGGCTATGCCGGCAACCGGCCGTTGCAGGAATTCAAGAAGATCAGCATCGTGGAGGCCAAGGGCTATTGTTATGGCTGGCATTTCTACCAGTGCGCCGACGCCGACCTGATCGTGTCGTCGGACGATGCGCTGTTTGGCCATCCGTCCTTTCGCTATGCCGGATGGGGTCCGCGTATGTGGCAATGGCTGGAAATGGTGGGCATCCGCCGCTTTTCCGAGATGCTGTTCACCGGACGGCCCTTCACCGCCGCCGAAATGATGGACTGCAATTTCGTCAACAGCGTCGTGCCGCGCGACCGGCTGGAGGCGGAAACCGACAAATATGCCGATGCATGCAGCCGCACCCGGCCGATGGACGTGGTGGTGGCGCAAAAGACCTTCATCGAAGCCTATAAGCAGTATCGCGGCGAATATATGGGCAGCCTGATGACCGGCTGGCTGGAAGGCATGTTGCCGCTGATGAAGAATGATCATGCGGGCGACATTGATCTGGGTGCTGGCGGTTTCGACCAGGGCATCGCCCACACCGTCAAGAATAACGACCTCCATTATCCCCCGGAATGGCGGCTGAGCCGCGCCGGGCGCGCGCAACGTTAAAGAGAGAGGCGCCTGGCCATGATCGAGACCCTCTTTACGATAGACCGCGGCAATTATCGCGATTGCCAGCACCTGTTCCGTGGCGAGCGGGAACAGGAATATTATCGCGGCGATTACTGGATGGACGACGGGTCCGTCATCGATGTCAGCGCCAGACGCAAGCCAGCCGGGCCAAGCGCCGTCATCCTGCTGCGATCGGCGACGCGGCTGTTCTTTCGCCGCACGCGCCAGCATATTCGCGAGGATGGCACCGACCTGTCGGTGCTGTGGTTCGTGAAGCGCGGGCGGTTGCTGCTGAGCAACCAGATGGGCAGCCGCAGCGCACAATGCGGCGATATGCTGATCACCCGGTCGACATCCCCCTTCCTGATCGAGTGCCAGCCCGACGCGCATGGCCTGCACGAAGTGCTGCATGTCACCGTGCCGACCCATGTGCTGCGCGGCCTTGTCGATTGCGATGCCAGTGCCGGGCTGTTGCTGTCCACCCAGCGGCCGGAACTGGCGATCGCCGACACTATCCTGTCCGGCCTGTTTCAGCGCGAGGGTGACCTGGCTGAAGAGACGACCCGCACGCTGGTCGAGGCGGCGCTGGCGATCATCGGCCAGGGGCTGCGCGGCGATGCAAGCCTGACGCCGCCACGGCAGTCGGTTGCGGAAAAGCGCTTTGCCGACGTCCAGCGTTTCGTCGAGGTGCATCTGTCCGACCCCGGCCTGTCGGCGGCGATGACCGCGCGCGGGTGCGGCATTTCGCCGCGCTACCTGACGACATTGCTGCAACAGAATGGCACCAGCTTTTCACAGCTGATCTGGGACCAGCGGCTGGAGCAGGCCCGCAAGTGGATGGCGCGGGCGGACGCGAACAGCATCTCCATCAGCGAAATCGCCTATGGCGTGGGGTTCAAAAGTCCAGCGCATTTCAGCCGCATGTTCAAGCGCACCTACAAGCGCAACCCAAGCGACTATCGGCTGGACGCCTGCGCCGCGCAGGTGATGGCCGCCGCCCCCTGCGCGGTTCCATCCGGCGTCCTGCACTGAGGGAGAGCAAGACATGACCGTGCAAGGCGCCATCATCCAACCGCCCGTCATCATCGGCAATGAAGCCTATGTGTCGCAATCCTATGCTGACGCGGAAGCGCAGAAATTATGGCCCAAAGTCTGGCAGGTGGCGTGTCGGGAAGAGGAGATTCCGCAAGTCGGCGATTTCGTCACCTATGACATCATGGACGATTCGATCATCGTCGTGCGTGCCGGGCCAGACCGGATTGCCGCCTATTTCAACGTCTGTCGCCACCGTGGTCGGCAATTGACCGAAGGATGCGGCCACGCCCGCAAGCTGGTGTGCAAATTCCATGCGTGGAGCTGGGATCTGGACGGCAATAATATCGGCGTGGTCCGCAAGGATGGCTGGGGCGACAGCCTGAAGGACGATGAGCTGCGGCTGCGCGATGTGCGCGTCGACAGCTGGGGCGGGTGGGTGTTCGTGTGCATGGACCCCGACGCGCCATCGCTGGCGGACTATCTGGCACCGGCAGCGGCGATGCTCGATCCGTTCGAGCTGGACAAGATGCGCTATCGCTGGCGGCAATGGCTGCATTTCCCGTGCAACTGGAAGGTCGCGATCGAAGCGTTCAACGAGGGCTATCATGTCGCGGGGACCCATCCGCAACTGACCAAATATTCGCCCAAGCCGACCTGGAGCGACGGACGGGGCATTCACGGCGTGTTCGGATCGCAAGCGCGCGAAGGCACGGGTGGTGCGACGGCGGGCGCGGCGGGGGCGCCCGACATGCGGCGCGGGCTGGCGGACTCGCTCAATCAGTTGTGGGAGGAAGTGAACGGTACGACGACGCAAACGATGGTGCGCGTCGCCAATCTGCTGGTGGAGGAACTGCCCGAAGGCACGCCGCCGCAGGCGGTGCAGATGCACCTGATGAAGCGGACGGTGGAGGAGGATGCCAGGCGCGGGGTACATTGGCCCCGGATCGATCCGGCGCATTTCGCCGCCGCGGGCAATGTGTGGCATATTTTCCCCAACACCGTCATCATCCACGGGCCGACCTTTGCCCTCTGCTATCGCGCGCGGCCCGACGGGCGCGACCCCAATAGCTGCATCTTCGAGGTCTATACGCTGGAGCGTTTCCCCGGAGGACAAGAGCCAAAGCCGGAAAATCTGCACAAGCCCGACATAGACGAGGCGAGCTGGCGCAAGGTGTTGTGCCAGGATTTTTCCAACATGGGCGCGGTGCAACGCGGCCTTCGGTCGCGCGGGTTCGACGGGTTGCGCCCCAGCCCGGTCGAGGAACGCGCCATCATCAATTTTCATCGCGTGCTGGCCGATTATCTGGGCACCGGCGCGCCGCAACCGATCGATTGAAGGAGCCATGATGGCCGATATGGAATTGAGCAACGCCAGCGCGATGCTGGACACGAGCGATGTGGACCAGTGGGTCGGCAAGCCCGTCATCTTCGCCGAGATGTGGGACCCGTGCAACGCGACCGACATTCGCCGCTGGGTCCAGGCGATGGACTATCCCAACCCGATCCACTGGGACGAGAATTTTGCGCGCGCGTCGCGCTTTGGCGGCATCGTCGCGCCGCAGAGTTTCACCGTGGCGATGGATTATGGCCATGGCTGCCACCCCGCCTGTGTCGGCAAGGTGCCCGGCACGCACCTGATCTTTGCAGGCGAGGAATGGTGGTTTTACGGCACCCCCGTCCGCCCCGGCGACAGGTTGACCCAAAGCCGCCGTTTCGATGGCTATTCGATCACCGAAACCGGCTTTGCCGGGCCGACAATGTTTGCCCGTGGCGACACCGTCCATCGCAACCAGCATGGCGCGCTGGTCGCCAAGGAGCAGGCGACCGCGATCCGCTATCTGGTCGAGGAAGCGAACAAACGCGGCGTCTATGGCAAGGAAAAGCGCAGCCCCAAGCGCTGGACCAAGGAGGATGTCGCCGAAATCCACCGGTTGCGGCACGAATGGATATTGTCCAACCGCGAGGGAAAATCCCCCGCCTATGGCGACGTGAAGGTCGGCGACCGGCTGCCGCGCCGGGTGATCGGGCCACATTCGGTCATATCCTTTGCCAATGAATGTCGCGCGCACCGCCAGAATATCTGGGGAACATGGCGCTGGAACGTGCCCGAAGGCGTGCATGATCCGGCGCGCGAGGATGCGGGGTTCGGCGCGGACATGAGTTACGACCATGATGCGCGCAAGATCGACCCGCGCATGGGCGACGGCCTCTATCATGGGCCATCATCAGGTCATATCAATGCCGAGAAAGCCGAGAATGTCGGCATGGGCGGCGCCTATGGCTATGGCGCGTCGATGAATGCCTGGCATCTGGACACGGTCGCCTATTGGGCGGGGCTTGAAGGCCATGTCTGGCACAGCAAGACGCAGTTCCGGTCCCCCGCCTTTGAAGGCGATGTCACCTATGTCGATGGCGAGGTGGTGGAAAAGATCGACCGTTCGCCCTTCGGGATGCCGGTGGTCAAGATACGCACGGTGATGACGACGCAGGATGGCGACGAAATCCTGAAAGGCACCGCCCAGGTGGAGTTGCCCTATTGAGCACGGCGCTTTCCTGCGTGCGCGGGCGGCCGCTGGACGAGGAGCCAGGGCAAGGCGCGCACACGATTCCAGCCTATCTGGAGGAGGTGCGCGCGCGCTATGGGTCGCGCGATGCCGTCATCATGCGAACGCAGTATCAGCGGGTCTGCTGGAGCTATGACGAGCTTCATGCCCGGTCGGTCGCGGTCGCCAAGGCGCTGATCGCGGCGGGCATGGGCAAGGATGCACGCATCGGCGTGCTGATGGCCAATCGGCCGGAATATCTGGCCTGCGTCTTTGGCATCGCCATGGCGGGCGGCGTGACCGTCGCGCTCAGCACCTTTTCCACGCCCGACGAACTGGCGCACCTGATCCGCGCATCGGCGGTCGAGACGCTGTTTTTCGATACGCGCGTTTTGAAAAAGGACTTTGCGGCGATGCTGGCGCCGATCGACGACCTGCCTTTCCTCAACCATCTGATCCAGCTCGACAGCGTGACCGATGCGGCCCCGGCAGCGGGCAATTTTGAAAGCTGGGACGATTTTCTGGCAGCTGGCGCGCATGTCGCCGACAGCATCGTTACCGCGCGCGCAGCGAGCGTGACGCCCTGCGATATGGGCGGCATCTTCTTTTCGTCTGGGACGACCAGCCTGCCCAAGGGCATCATCCACAGCCAGCGCGCCTTCTGCATCCAGTGGTGGCGGTGGCCGCGCGTGTTTGCGATGCGGGAACCGGTGACGAGCTGGACCGGCAACGGCCTGTTCTGGTCGGGCAATATCAGCCTGATGATCGGCACGGCGCTGTCCACCGGCGGTGCGGCGGTGTTGCAACCCGTGTTCGACGCGGGCGCGGCGCTGGATGTCATCGAGCAGGAGCGGGTCACATTCCTGACCGGGCGGCCGCATCAATGGGCGCGGGTGCAGGCGGCGGAAAACTGGGCCAGCGCGGATCTTTCCAGCCTGAAATATGTGACCAAGGGCGAGTTGATCGGCGAGCATCCCACGGTACGGACCGACTGGACGACACCGATGGCGTTCGGCACGACCGAGACGATGACGATCTGCACCGCGTTCGACGCGGAAACGTCGGAGACCGACTATGCAGGCAGCACCGGCGCGCCCCTGCCGGGCAACATGCTGAAAATCGTCGATCCAGTGACGCGGGCGATCGTTCCGGTGGGCCAGCATGGTGAAATGTGCATCAAGGGACCGACCCTGATGTCGGGCTATCTGGGCAAGGCTGCGGAGGAGTGTTTCGACGAGGATGGCTATTACCGCACCGGCGACGGCGGGCGGGTGGACGAGGCGGGCCGCTTCTTCTGGGAAGGGCGGCTGACCGATATGATCAAGACCGGCGGGGCCAATGTCGCGCCGGAGGAAGTCGACGCGGCGATCGCCGCCTATCCCGGCGTCAAGCGGAGCCAGACCGTCGGCGTGCCCGACGATCTGCTGGGCGAGATGGTGGTGGCGTGCATCGTGCCGTTAGATGGCGTGGCGATTATGGAGGATGCGCTGATCGCGCATCTGAAAGGACAGATGGCGAGTTTCAAGGTGCCGCGGCGGGTGCTGTTGCTGGACGAGGCGGAGTTTGCGCTGACCGGGAACGAGAAGGCCAAGGCAGCGGATATTCGTGCCGTGGCGGTCGCGAAACTCGCCAGCGCTTAGGGCGCGATTTCGATCGCGTCGCCATTGACGCGCAATTGATAGGTGCGGATCGGCGCCTTGGCGGGCGGGTTCATGGCGCGGCCGGTTTCCAGGTCGAAGCGCGCGCCATGGACCGGGCAGGCGATCCACCCCGCGCGGATGCGGCCGCAGGCAAGCGGCTCATCAGCGTGCGAACAGCGGTTGGCGACGGCGAACAGGCGTCCGTTGCTGTGGCAGATCAGGACGCTTTGCCCTTCAAATTCCACGACTTTGACTGACCCGGCCGGCACGTCGGCGACCTGGGCGACTGGGGTGAAAGTAAGGATGCTCATCCCCTTCTATCACCACAGCGCCGGATCGATCGCAATCAGGGGCGGTGCAGTAAGCGCGCGGGTGCAAGCGGCCCTGCCGCGCCGGTCATTCCGGTTCCCTGCTTCCGCCCCGATAACCGGCGGCGGAGAGTTACCGCAGGAGAGCCGGGGCCGTGAGCCAGGATTATTATCAGCACGCCTATGTGACGACCGACTGGCGGCGCGCCATGGCGGAAATCGGCGCGATTCAGGGGATCGGCCATTTTATGGAAATGCCCGACGCGCAGTTCGACACCGGGCCGGATCGCAAGGCGGTGGCGCATTTCGCGCTGGCCAACAAAAATGGCGTGCAGTTCGAGATCATCCAGCCCCTGTCAGGCGACATCCGCGTCTATCAATGGGGGCTGCCGGACGAAGGCTATGGCACCCGCTTTCACCATCTGGGGCGGCATTTTTCCGATCGGACGATATTCGATGCGGAAGTTGCGGCGGCCAAAGCACGTTGGGCAATGCCTGTTGCAAGCGACACGATGGGTGGCACCTACGCCTATTTCGACGGACGCGCGGATTTGGGCCATTATCTGGAATATTTCTGCTTTCCCGTCGGGTCGCATCTCGACGCGGTGCCGAGCTTCTGATGGAGACGTTCGACCTGATCGTCGTGGGTTCCGGCGCGGCGGGCGCGATGGCGGCTTTGCGCGGCGCGGAGTTGGGCCTGTCGGTGCTGATCGTGGAAAAGGCGCACAAGTTCGGCGGCACGTCGGCGACGTCCGGTGGCGTCATGTGGGTACCCGATCATGGCCTGAACGGCGATGTGGGGGACAGCGCTGAGGAAGCTTTGCGCTACCTACGCACGGTTATCCAGGTGCCGGTCGATGCGGCGCGGCTGGCCGCCTATGTCGCGCAGGCACCGGCAATGCTGCGATTCCTGAAGGATAGCGGCCTGCCGGTCATGGCTGCGGCCTGGCCCGACTATTTCCCCGAAGCGCCGGGCGCGCGTGCCGACCGGTCGGTCATCTGCCCGACCTTTGACGGGCGAGAGCTGGGCGACGAACGCTATCCGCTGATGCGCGAGCAATTCAGCCGGTTCAAGCTGTTCCACCGTTATGCGATGGATCTGACCGAAACCTTTGCGCTGATGATGCAGCATCGCGGCTGGCGCTTTACCGCCGCCAAGGTGATCGCGCGCTACTGGCTGGATATCGGCGCGCGGCGGGTGTCGGCGCGGGACCGGCGCTTTACCCAGGGCGCGGGGTTGATGGGTGCGCTCTACAAGCTGGTGTTCGCGCGTGGGGTGACGTTGCGGCTGGAGACCGCGCTGGAATCGCTGATCGTGGATGAGGCAGGCGTGGTGACGGGCGTGACCGTGCGTCGTTTCGGCCAAAGCCACACCATCGCGGCGCGCCATGGCGTGGTGCTGGCGGCAGGGGGTTTCGAGTGGAATCAGGCGCTGCGCGACCGTTTCTATCCGGTGCCCGGCCTGACCCGGCATAGTTCGACCCCGGAGGATGCCAATCGCGGCGAGGCGCTGATCGCGGCGGAGGCGGTCGGCGCGTCGGTCGCCCATGTCGATCAGGGCTGGTGGATACCGACCATGACCCTGCCCGCACCCAAAGCTTCCAATTTCCACGAAATCCACCAGGCGGCGTTCGACGTCGGGCGACCCTGGAGCGTGTGCGTCAACCGCAACGGCGTGCGCTTCGTCAATGAGGCAACAGGCTATGACCGGTTCGGGCAGGCGATGGTCGAGGACCATCTGCGCACCGGGGCGAACATGCCCTGCTGGCTGATATTCGACGCGAAATTCCGCGCCAAGTTCAGCGCGGGCGGACTGATGCCGACAGTGCACACGCCCGACACGCGCATCCCCGAACATTGGTGGGACCATTATATGTTCCGCGCCGGGTCCATTGCCGAACTGGCGGACAAGATCGGCGTGCCGGGACCGGCGCTGGCACAAACGGTTCAGGCGATGAACGGCTATGCCGTTACCGGGGTCGATCCCGAATTTGGGCGCGGCGGCAATATCTATGATCGCTTCTTCGGCGATCCGACCGTCACGCCCAATCCCAATCTTGGGCCGATCGACACCGCGCCTTATTATGCCGTGCCGATCAACAATGGCGATCTGGGCACCAAGGGGGGATTGTGCTGCGACGCGCAGGCGCGGGTGCTGGATGGCGCGGGACAGCCGATCGCGCATCTCTATGCAGCGGGCAACTGCGCAGCCAGCCCCTTTGGCGATTGCTATCCGGGCGCAGGCGGGACGATCGGTCCGGCGCTCACTTTCGGCTTCGTTGCGGCCAATGACATTGCCGCACGGGCGCATGAACGGGGAATGGCAGAATGACGAAATCTCAGGTCGCCATCGTGACCGGCGCAGCAGGGGGCATTGGCGAGGCGATCGTGCGATGCCTGGTCGAACAGGGCGTGGCCGTGATCGGCACCGGGCGATCCATGGCGAAGCTGGAGGCATTGGCGGCGGCATTGCCCGGTGACGCACGTTTCAGCGCAGTCGCGGCCGACATGGGGGACGACACGGCACCGCGCACCATCGTCAACCATGCCATCGCGACATTCGGCCGGGTCGATTATCTGGTCAACAATGCCGGTGCTGGAGTATGGGCCGCCGTCCACGAAACCAGCGACGCGGTGCTGGACGAAGTGATCGACCTGTCGCTGCGCGCGCCGTTCCGCCTGTGTCGCGAAGTGTTGCCGCATATGGGCAAGGGGTCCGCGATCGTTACGATCGGGTCGACCTTCGGCATCATGGGCGGCATGGATGGCGGCATTTATTGCGCGGTCAAGGCCGGGCTGACCGGCCTCACGCAGACGATGGCCGCACAATATGGCGAGCGCGGCATCCGTTCCAACATCGTCGCGCCGACGGTAGTGCGTACTCCGATGACCGATGCGGCGTGGGACTATCCCGCATTCCAGCGGATCAATCAGGGACTGACGCCGTTCTACCGCGATTGCCTGCCCGATGACGTCGCGAACGTCGTGGCGTTCCTATGTTCCGACAAGGCCGAATTCATCAATGGCCAAGTGATCGCGGTGGACGGCGGATGGTCGACGACGCGGATGATCAACAGCCGGTTCCTGCCTCAATAGGCGATTTTGCGGGCCATCAGATCGGCGAGTTCTCCCTCGCCGAGGCCCAACAGGTCGCCATAGACATAGATATTATGTTCGCCCAGCAGCGGAGCGCCCTTTTCGATGGGCGCTTCGTCGGGCGACATGCGCCAGCCGGGACCGATGACCGGACGCGCATCGCCGCGCGCGTCGGTAACCAGGCGATAGGCACCGAGCGACCAGAGCGCCTCACTGCCGATCAGGTCGAGCGAGGACTGGCTTTTACAGGCTGGCACGCCTGCCAACAAAAGCGTTTCGGCCAGTATTTCGGCGTCGTGCGTGATGCTGATGGCGGCGATGGCGGCATCGAGTGCGGTCCTGTGGACAAGCCGACTGGCATGATCGGCAAAACGAGCATCCTGCCCCAGTAAAGGCGCGCCAAGCGTTGCGACCAGCGCCGTCCATTCCACTTCATCCGCCACGGCAATGCTGATCCATTGGCCATCGGTGCAGGGATAGCAGCCATGCGGGGCCATTTCGGCATGGGCATTGCCCTGCGCACGCGGCAGATCGCCAGTCAGGCCATGGGCGAACAGGCTGTCACCGATCATGGTGGAGAGCGTTTCAACCGCGGACAGGTCGATAAATTGCCCCTCCCCTGTCGTTTCGCGATGATGGAGCGCCGCGACGATGGCCAGCGCGGCCGACGCGCCGACAGTGGAATCGCCATAACGGATATTCATGCCCGCCGGGGTTTCGCCTTCATGGCCGACGAGCGCATTGAGGCCGCCCAGCGCGGCGAAACAGGGGGCATAGCCGGTCTGGTAGCCAAGCGGGCCGTCGCTGCCATACATTTTGATCGATAGCTGGATGATGTCCGGGCGAATGGCGCGAACCGCTTCGTAGGACAGGCCGGATCGTTCCATGGCGCCGGGGCGCAGATTGTCGATCAGCACGTCCGATAAGGCGATCATGCGGTGGAGATAGGCCATGCCCTCGGCCGACTTCATGTCCACCTGGACGCTCAGCACCTCCTGGTTGATGCTGCGGAAATAGGGGGCGCTGTCGATATCGACGCCACCATAGGCGCGCATTTCGTCCAGATTGGCGCGGCTTTCGACCTTGATGACTTCGGCGCCCAGAAAGGCGAGCAGCTTGCCTGCATAGGGTCCGGCCCATACCTTGGTGATTTCCAGCACCCGTATGCCCGCCAGCGGTCCGGCGCGGTTCATGCGGCCTCCGCCTGATGGGCACCGGCTATGGGTGCATGGCTATGGATGCGAACCGGCGAGGCGCTCATGCGGTAAGGGACGGTCGGATAGGCGATGCCATCGAGCGACTGGAAATAGCCGCGATGGGCATATTGCCGATGATGGGCGATGTCGGCGGCGGTGTTGACCTGCACCAGCGGGACGCCCGCCCGCTGCGCGGCATCCGACACGGCATCCTTGGCCTGATGGGCGATCCATGCGCGGAAATGGGTGCGGAAATCCGCGACGCGATCGGGGGTGCAATGAAATTCCAGCCAGTCGTCGGGGAAGGCGATGGCCCAGTCGGGATCGCCCATCAACGCGCACAGGCCGCGCCAGTGGGCGCGCGTTGTCATCAGCAGATAGACATGGCCATCGGCACAGGCGAACGCAGCACCGGGGCCGCCCATATCGTAGCGGGTGCGTTCGGGGCCAGGGTCCGCATCCCCCGCGAGCATCCGGCCCAGCACGGCGTCGGCGCGCGAAAGCTGGACGGCCACTTCGCTGATGTCGATGGCCTGGCCCTTGCCGGTCCGGCGTCTGGCAAGCAGCGAGGCCGCAACGCAGAGCGCCGCTTCGATGCCGGCTTCATAATCACTCATGAAACGCCCCGCGCCTTGCAGAGGTGGTTTGTCCGCCGGGGTTTCGCTGGGGGTGTGCCAGCCCCAGCCGCCTGCATTCATGACGTTGATCGGGCGGGCGATCTGCCAGTGCGATGGCGCAGCCTGGCCGAAAGGGGTGATGGCGCAGTGGACCAGATCGGGAAGGCCGCCCAGCGACAGGCGATGGGCGGCAGCCCATTCGGGCCGGTGATCGTCGATCAGCGCGTCGGCGCGGGTCAGCAGGCGATCGAGCAGGGCTTGGTCGCTGGAGCAGTCAAGGTCGAGCAGCACCGACTTCTTGTTGCTGTTGAGATAGCGGAACAGGGTGCTTTCCCCGTCATGGAACGGCCCCATGGCGCGGGTCGGCGCGCCGCCTGGCCGTTCGACCTTGATCACCTCCGCCCCGAAATCGGCAAGCAGGCGCGCGGCATATTCGCCGCAGACCCGCTCGGCCGTTTCGACGATCACCAGCCCGGCCAGCGCCGTCACGGCAGGCGCACCAGCGCATAGTCGCCCGCATCATCCACCCGTGCCTGCCAGCCGGGATAGACGACGATGGTGGTGAATATTTCCTCTATGATGGCAGGGCCAGCGACGCGCGCGCCGGGGACGAGCGATGGTCCCTTGAAGATGGCGACATCGGCAAAGCCCGTGCCCAGATTGGCACGACGATGCCCCGCGGGCGCGGGTTCGACCATGGGGGCCGAAAAGCCGCCGCTGGCCGGGGGCATCGGCGTTGCGACATGGGCGGCCAGACGGACACCGGTAATCTCCGGCAATTCACCGTCGCGAATATGGCCATATTCGGCCATGTGCCGGGCGTTGAAAGCGGTGATCGCGCGGGCGGAAAGATTTTCGTCCACGAAAGACAGGTCGTCCAGGCCACAGCTTTCATGCATATCGAAAGTCAGCGCCCAGTTCTGGCCACCGTAGCGCATATTGAGCCGCCATGTCGCCTGGATCGCCGCCGCGTCAAAGCCCGCGCCGGTGAAATGCGCTTTGGCATTGTCGGCCAATTCTCCCCACAACAGACGCAACCGGTCAAGGTCCAGCGCGTCGACCGGGGCAGTGCAGGAGCGTTCCTCGTCAATGCTGGGATGGGCAACCAGCGTGCCGAGCGCCGAGAAGGTCGGCGACGCCTTTGGCACCAGCACATGGGCGATGCCCAGATCCTGCGCCTGGATGGCGGCGAAAGCGGGGCCGTTGCCGCCATAGGCCAGCATCACCATGTCGGCCGGATCGATCCCCTTGGCCGCCGTCGTGCGCCGCACCGCCTGCGTCATATTGGCATTGACCAGCCGCCAGCAATCGAACGCCGCCTGTTCCGCGCCATAGCCCATCTGCGCGCCGATCGCAGCGAAGGCTTCGCTGACGCCTTCATCACGCAGGCGGAAGCTGCCGCCGGCAAAGCCTTCGCCGGTCGAGAGGATGCCGAGCATCAGCAGCGCGTCGGTGATGGTGGGTTGAAGGCCCCCGCCCCCGTAGCAGATCGGGCCGGGGACGGACCCTGCCGATGCCGGGCCGACCTTCAATTCGCCCTTGTCGACATGGCAGATCGAGCCGCCGCCCGCGCCAAGTGTTTCGACCTGCACCATGGGGACGCCGACCAGATAGCGGTGGTGCATGTTCCACCCCGCTTGCGCCGGGGCTGCGCCGTCAATCACCACCGACATATCATAGCTGGTGCCGCCCATGTCGACGCACAACAGGTTGCTGTGTCCCTTGGCCGCGCCGACATGGGCCGATGCCATGACGCCGCCCGCAGGACCCGATGCCAGCACCCGGATCGGCGCCGCAGCGATATAGTCGCGGGTCATGACCCCGCCGGAGGCCTGCATGACCATGAGCTGGCGCGGATAACCCGATTGCGCGAGCCGTTCGACCAGCCGTTCGAGATAGGCGTTCACGCGCGGTGCGACATAGGCGTTGACGACCGTGGTGCTGATCCGGTCATATTCGGGTGCGCGCGACAATATCCTGTGACCCAGCGACACCGGCACGCCGGGCATCTCCTCCGCCACAATCTGCGCCACGCGGCGTTCATGATCGCCATTCGCATGGGCGAAGATCAGGCCGATGGCGATGGATTCCACCCCCTGCTTGCGGAATTTGTCGCACGCATCACGCACGGCCTGTTCGTCCAGTTCCCGGTGGATGCTGCCATCGGCCAGGATGCGTTCGGGGACGGTCAGGCGGCGACGGCGCGGGACGATGGGCTGGGGCGGTTCCAGCCGCACGTCCCAGATGCTTTCCTTGAACCCCCGACGATATTCCATTTCGTCGCGGAACCCGTCGGTGGTCAGCAGGCCGGTGACCGCGCCGTTCATTTCGATCAGCGTATTGTCGGCCACGGTCGTGCCATGGACGATGGCGTCGCACTGGGCGAGGAAATCACCGAGCGAAAGCCCCTGCCCCGCTGCCAATGTCGCAAGGCCGCTCATGACGCCTTCCGAGCGATCGTGCGGCGTGCTGAGATTTTTATGGAGAATGACCTCGCCACCCTTGAGCAGTGCAAAGTCGGTGAAGGTGCCGCCAATATCTATGCCTATACGATAGGTCATGCCGCCATCCGCTCCCCGCGCAGAGCCGCCGTGGCCGCATGGTCCACCGCCAGGCTATAGTCGGCCAGACTGCCCGTCAGCACGACGCCATAGCGGTCCCGCGCCGCGTCGATGCTCACCAGTTCGTCCAGCACATCCTCACACACCGCCTGCGGATCACGCAGCAGCGCAGGGGCGAAGCCGGCGCCGCCGCCATGCTGATAGGCGATCACCGCCCCGGCGGGGAGTTGCGCGCGGGCCGTCAGTTCGACGCGATATTCATCGGGCGTCCCGACCTGGAAATGATTGAGATAGGGCGAGCCATCCTCACCACCCTCCAGCCCGCTGATCGGATGATCATGGCTGACCATCCAGGCCATGGCGAGCGCGGGCTCGAGGATCTGCTTGACGTTGCGGCTGCCCGGCATGCCGCGCCAGCGACCCGCGCCACCGCTGTCGGTGACAAGTTCGCGGCTGATGTTGATGACCGGGAAACGGCTTTCGGCATCTTCGGCCTGCGACAGCAGCAGGTTGCCGAGCGCGACCGGGCAACTGCCCCAGCCGTCGATCCCCTGCACCGCCGACACGTCCATCGACCGGCAATCGACGCCCTGATCCATCCACATCTGGCCGCGCGCGTCGAAGCCGATGACCGCGTTGGGCATGCCGATCTTGTAGACCTGCGGCGCGGAGCGATCCGGCGCGACGTTCGACAGGGCGACGCACACGGCTTCGGTAATTTCGCACGCCGGGTGGAAGGAGCCGAGCGCCGCTGGCTTGTTGGGCGGGGGATGGGCAATGCAGCCTTCGGGCAGGATGATCTCCACCGCGTTGAACAGACCTTCATTCTTGACGATGTCCGGGTCGATGGTGGAGGCGATCTGGGTCATGATATAGCCGCGCGAATTGGCAAAGGTGTTCCAAACCCCGACCAGATCCGGCCGGACGTCGGTGCCGGTGAGGTCGACGGTCAACTGGTCGCCCGCGATGGTGCAGGCGACATGGACGCGCACATCCTTCGTACCCACCGTGTCATGATCGATATGGACGGTGGCTTCATAGCTGCCATCGCGCCAGTCGGACACGAGCTGGCGCATCTGGCGCTCCGATGTCTCGATCGTCTGGTTGACGGCGGCGCGGACGACATCGCTGCCCCATTTGTCGAGGATGGCACGGATCGAAGCGCTGGCCTTTTCCACCGCGCCGATCATCGCGGCCAGATCGCCCGCGAAGCTGGGGAAGCGGTTGTTGCGTTCGAGCAGATAGATGGCGTCCCGCCGCTTTTCGCCGCGATGGACGAGTTTGAGGCAGGGGATGGCCAGCCCTTCGGTAAAAATATCGGTCGCATCGAGGGTGAAGCCGCCGGGGTCCTTGCCGCCCGTATCCCCCTGATGCGCCTGAAGCGCCTGGATCAGGACCAGGTCGCCCGCCGCGTCATAGACAGGCGCATAGACATTATAGTCGGGCAGATGGCCGCCGCCATGATCAGGATCATTGCCGACAAACACGTCGCCCGGTCCCCAATCGAAATGGTCCTGCTGCATCAGGCCGTAGCGCACCGTCAGTTGCGACACGAAGGTCAGATGCGGCGTGCCGATCGATCCCATGGCCAGGCGGCCATGGGCATCGACGATGGCGGCGTTGCGCTCATTCGACTGGTTGATGATGGGGGAAGAGGCGGCACGGCCCAGATGGGTCGTCGCTTCGTAACAGACGGTTTCCAGTGCGCCGCGAATGATGTTGGCGGTAACCGGGTCGATGCTGGCAGTGGTGGGCAAGGGTGCGCGACGGGCGGCCAGGCTGGCGTTGAGTTCAAAGGACATGGGCTTCCTCAGCGCGTGGGGCGATGGGGCGGCATCGCGACATAGCGGTCAACCGCCTGCTCGAAATGGCGGATGCGGATTTCCTGATAATTGCCCAGCGTCAGGCCGCGCTTGGCCGACGCTTCCAGCCCCTCCTGCTGGAGGAAGAGATTGTCGGTATCCTGATCCAATATCCTGCCGAAACCGGCATCCATGCCGGGTGCGTCGCAGAAGCTCTGATCGTCGGTCAGGATGATCGGTTCTGCGGGTTCGGGCCGCTGCCCTTCCGTTGGCACAGGGCGCATGAAGAACACCTCGTAGATGCAGCGGCGATGGTCCTTCGGGTCCGGGCGGAAGCGATAGACCATCGGCAACGATACGCCGGGGAAAAGATAGGTGTTGGGGAAGATCGTGTAGGAGAAGCAGTCGAGCATCTCGCTATCCGACGTCTCCGACAAATCGCTGCCGGTGGCCTGGCCGAACATGCCGCGAAACAGGTCCGCCATCGCCTGCCGCGCGGTGCCATCGCCCACGGTAGGCCGGTCCTCGCTCAGGACCGACGCATCGCCGACAGTGAACTGGTCAAGAATATCCTGTTCGGAAAAGCGCCCGTCCAGATGGGGTGACGCGACGCCCAGGCAGGAAATGAAGCGATTCACATGATCGCCATAAACGTCATATTGCGTGTTGGCGTCGGCGTTGGACGGGGCGACCTGCGGATGGGTCTCGATGACGTGATAGGCCTCCATGAATGCCTCGACCGTCAGTTTCCAGTTGGCCGGAAAGCTTTTCTGGACATGGAGGTGGATATAGCGATCCTCCAGTTTCCAGGCGCGGATATGGGCGAGCGCGTCGGGGCCGAGATATTCCTCAAGGCTGGGCGCGGCGGGGTCCATGTTGATCCATACAAAGCCGCCCAGTGTCTGGACGCGGGCCTGGGGCAGGCTGTTGCTGGCGGGATCGACATGGGGGAAATCCCAGGGGCAGACGATGCCCTTGCTGCTGCCGTCGATATTCCAGCTCCAGCCGTGGAAGCTGCATTTGAACTCGCTGGCAAAGCCCGCCGAGCCGGACGCGCGCAGCTTGGTGCCGCGATGCAGGCAGGCATTGACATAGGCGCGGATTTCGTCGGGCGCGACACGGGTGATGATCAGGCTGTAACGGCCGATATCATAGACCTGATAGTCGCCGACCTCCGGTATATGTTCTTCCCGGCAGGCAAATTGCCAGGTGCGCGTCCACAGGCTTTCCATTTCGCGGCGGGCATAGTCAGGGTCGATATAGCGGTCGTTCGACACATCCTCGCTGCCCAGGAAAGCACAGGATTCCGACCGGACCCAGCCGGGTGCGGCGACCTTGTCGCGGGCGATGATATCCTGCGTGCTGATCGCCGGGCAGCGGGCATCACCCGGTTCCATCGGGCCGGTTTCCATGTTCATGCAACTCTCCGTTGGTCAGAGGCGGCAGGCGCGCAGAGGCCGGACGCGATGTTGTGGATCGCCCCGTCCTTCATCACCATCGCCAGCCGGTTTTTGTCTTGAAGGATCGTGACATCGGCCAGCGGATCACCATCCACCAGCAGCATGTCGGCAAGCGCGCCGGGCGTCAGCGTGCCAAGATCACCCTCGTCCCGCATCGCCTGCCCGCCATTGCGCGTGGCGCAGGCGAGCGCGCCCGCCGCGTCATAGCCATAATAGTCCATCAGCAGCTTGATATCGCGGGCGTTGGTGCCCTGCCGGTTCCAGGCGAGGCCATAGTCGCCGCCGATCAGATGACGGATGCCGCGTTTGCGCAATGCCGTGTGCGTCGTGACCGATTGCTCGATGAGGGCGGGGATGCCCATGGCTTCGGCCACGGCACGCGGAATCCACGGCTCGCCATAATGGATCATGCTGTGGAACAGGCCGATCGAAGGCGCGATGACGATGCGGTCGCGCGCTTCCTCCAGCATGTCGAGCATCTCTTCGTCCGCATATTCGACGTGGAACAGGCCATCGACACCGGCGCGGATGCAGTGTTTGGTTCCTTCGATCGAGCGGCTGTGGGCGTTCACCTTGCGGCCGAAGGCATGGGCGGTATCGACCGCCATCTTCACCTCCTCGAACGACATCGGCGTGACGTGGGCGGGGCTGCCGGGATAGAAGGGATCGCCCGACACATCGAGCTTGATATTGTCGCACCCCTCGCGGATCGCGAGGCGCACGGCCTTGCGCATCTCTTCGGGTCCATCGACGATACAGCTGATGCCGATGCGCGGATTGTGCAGCTTGCTTTCGTCGCCCATGCCGCCGGTCACGGTGATCTCGGTCGATCCGGCGCGGATGCGCGGGCCGGGAATATGGCCCGCATCGACGGCGTCGCGCACTGCAACATCCAGCTTCAGCTTCGCCGCCGACGCGCCATAGCAACTGGTGAAGCCCTGATCGAGCAACACCCCGGCCATGCGCGCGGTGATGAGCGTGTGGGCTTCGGGCGACGGGCTGATCAGATCCTCGGTCGAGGCCGCGTCGCCGAAGGATATGTGCGCATGGCCCTCGGTCAGGCCCGGCATCAAGGTCTTGCCAGTACCGTCGACAATCTGGTCCGCCTGCGGCAACGGTCCCGTCGCGCTGGCCGTCACCGACCGGATGCGGTTCCCCTCCACCAACAAGGCACCCGCAAAAGGCGCGGTCCCGGTGGCGTCCCAGATGGTGGCATTGGTGATGAGCGTCGTTGGCAAGATGGCATCCTCTCCTGCCGATGAGACTATGCCCTTGCCGCCTGCTCCCCAATGACTGCACGCGCACTTGGCGTTTCCTCTCGGCGCGGCATCGCCTGCCGCGCCAGTCAAGCCGGTGCGCGGCACCATGCCTTTCCGTGCGTCCCGCCTTCGGCCATTCTGCCGGTCAAAAGGAGAATAGTGTCGATGGTGCAGGTCACCTTTGTGGATGTGAACGGCGTGGAGCGACGGGTCGATGGCGGGTCCGAGGACCAGTCGCTGATGGAACTGGCCAAGGCGAACGGGATTGATGGCATTGCCGCCGATTGCGGCGGCGCCTGTTCCTGCGCGACCTGTCTGGTCCATATCGACCCGGACTGGACCGAACGGACGGGGCAGCCCGACGATATCGAATTTGCCATGCTGGACATGGTCGCGGATGTGGCGACCGCCAGCAGCCGTCTGGCGTGCCAGATACGCCTGTCGGGCGCGCTCGACGGACTTCGCGTCGTGGTGGCGCAACAATGAGCGAGGAACAGGCGATGACCAAATTGGCGGAGCGCGACCTGCTCGCAACCGGATCGATGACAGATCCGCTGATTTCGGCGCGGCCGCGTGACTTTTACGCCGCGATGCGCCGGGACGACCCGGTGCATTGGGACGAGAAGCTGGGCATGTATCTGGTGTCGCGGTACGAGGATATCGCGACGATCCAGCAGGACCCGATCACCTTTTCGGTGAACAAGGGCTATCACACGCAACAGGCCAAGGGGTTCCAGCAGGAATTTCAGGAGATATTGGAGCGTGAGGGCGGCGGTTACTTTCCCGACGCGATCATGTCCGACCCGCCCTATCACACACGTATCCGCAAGCTGATGGAGAAAGCCTTTACCGCGCATCGCGTAAAGGCGCTGGAACCGCGGATCGAAAAGGTGGTGGTCGACCTGATCGACAGCGTCGCAGCGCGGGGCGAGGCGGACGCGATCCATGATTTCGCGGTGCCGCTGACGGTGCGGATCATCTGCGAGCAGCTGGGCCTGGACTGGGACATGAAGGACCGCATCCAGCGCTGGTCGATCGCGGTGACGGCGCAGATCGGGCGGATGCAGGATCGCGAACAGATGCTGGGTCACGCGCGGGCGATTTGCGACCTGCAACATTATCTGATCGCCAAGATGCAGGAGCGGCAGGCCGATCCGCGCGAGGACATGATTTCCGACCTGGTCCATGCCCGCGATGCCGATGGCGAGGGGTTGAGCTTTGCCGAGGCGGTGTCGCTGGTCCGCGCGCTGCTGATCGCCGGGAACGAGACGACCGCGACGGCGCTGGGCAATCTGTTCTTCATTCTCGCCACCCGGCCGGAGATCGCCACCCTGTTGCAGGAGTCGGCGGATGACGACCGGCTGATGAACCGTTTCGTCGAGGAATTGTTGCGGATCGAGCCGCCGGTGCGCGGCCTGTCGCGCATGACCACGCGCGAGGTCGAGCTGGGCGGACGGACGCTGCCTGCGGGCGCGCATCTGCTGCTGATGTATGCGTCGGCCAATGATCAGGAGGATGTGTTCCCCCATCCGCGCGCTTTTGACCTCAACCGTCCCAATATCGGGCGGCACCTGTCCTTTGGCGGCGGGGTGCATCGTTGCGTCGGGCTGGCGCTGGCGCGGATGGAGATCAAGGTGGCGGCGCGCGAGATCGTCAAGCGCATCGGCAACATCGAGCTGGCCATTGCGGAGGCGGACATCCGCTATCTGCCCACGGTAGCGACCCAATCGATCGAGCGACTGCCGATCCGTTTCACGCGGCGGGGCTGAGCAGATGGCAGGAGAGCTGGCGGGCAAGGTCGCCATTGTCACCGGCGGCGCGGGCGGGATCGGCCGGGCCACGGTGGAACTGTTCGTGGCCGAAGGCGCTAAGGTCGTGATCGCCGACGTCGACCAGCAGGCGGGAGACGCGCTGGCGGCGGCACTGGGACCGGCCACCAGCTTCCAGGCAACGGACGTGTCGCAGCGCGAACAGGTCCAGGCGTTGATTGACCGTGCGGTCACGGACTTTGGCGGGCTGCATGTCATGTTCAACAATGCGGGCATTAGTTGCGCGCCCTTCCCCCATTTCATCGACGACGCGCTCGACGATTTCCATCGGGTGTTGGGGGTCAACCTGCTTGGGCCGATGTTGGGGACGCAGATTGCCGCGCGCCATATGAAGGATCATGGCGGCGGCGTGATTTTGAACAATGCGTCGATTGCAGGGATGCTCGCCGGGCAGGCGATGATGACCTATCGCGCGTCCAAGGCGGGGCTGATCCAGTTTTCCAAGTCCGCCGCTATCGACCTGGCCCAATACGACATCCGGGTAAACTGCCTGGTGCCGGGGCATATCCGCACCAGCCTGTCCTCCTTCCGCGCGGAAGATGCCGAAGCGAGCGTGGCGGCGAAGGTCGATGCCGGGATCGACGCGGTCTATCTGTCCAACCAGCCACTCAAGCGCCGCGGCCTGCCCAGCGACGTGGCCCAGGCGGCGCTCTTTCTGGCGAGCGACCGCGCGTTGCAGATTACCGGCATCACCTTGCCGGTGGAAGGCGGCGTTGTCGCAGGCGATCCGGTCAATCATCTGGAACAAATACTGGCTGCGCGGGCGATCGCCCTCCCCGACTAAGGCCAGAGCGCGCCGCCCGTTTCCCCGCAAAGATCATGCTGTCCGGCCCGTCCCGGCAGGTGCGCTGGTGCGACATTGACCGGGATGGAATGGCCTTGATGGAGCGGGAATGGCGGCTTGATCCGGCAGGCACTAGTGGGACTTCGCGGTCGATCACCTCCGGCGGCTTGATAGGGTGATGCCGGTCCAGACCGAGAAACCGATGCCCAACATCGGCACCCTGGGCAGCTACAGGGAGAGATGCCATGACAGTTTCACCACCCTTTCGCGCGCCAAGCGAACATCGCATGACCAGTGCAGGCCTGGCGATCGCCACTGCCCTGCTGGCCATGCCCGCGCAGGCACAGGATATGTCGGCTCCGCAAAGCGGCGGGCTGGAAGAGATTGTCGTAACGGCGCAGCGACGGGAAGAGAATCTTCAGAATGTGCCGATCGCGGTGACAGCGATCACGGCGGATGCGCTGGCAAGCGGCGGGATCGGCGGCACGACCAGCCTGCCGCAGGCTGTGCCAAGCGTCCAGCTGACCCGATCCGGCCCGTCCGGCATATTTTTCGTGCGCGGCGTGGGCAACACCAGCGGCGGTACGGGTGAGGAAGGGGCCAATGCGATCTATGTCGATGGCGTCTATCTCCCCGATCTTGGCCAGACCGTCTTTCGCTTCAACAATGTCGAGCGGATCGAGGTGCTCAAGGGACCACAGGGCACCCTGTTCGGCCGGAATGCGTCCGGTGGCCTGATCAATGTCATCACGCGCGAACCGGGCCGCGATGTCGTGGTGAAAGGGCAGGTCGGGATTGCCAATTATGAAAGCTATAGCGGGCAGCTATATGCGGCCAGTCCGCTGACCGATACGCTGAGCGCCGATATTGCGCTGACCGGAACGCGGCAGGTGGATGGCTGGGGTCGCAATCTGGCGACCGGACGCAAGGTCGGCTTTGGCTGGCACTGGGGTGCGCGCTCAAAGGCGGTCTGGCGGCCCAACGACCGGACGAAGATCATGCTGTCGGGCGAATATGGCAAATCCGACGATGATTTCGCCTCCATCTTTCACGTTGCGGAAGGATCGGTCGGCACGGGCGGCACGCAATTTTCCGGCGACTATAATACGAACACATCCGCCTATCAGCGGGTGCGCCAGCGCATCTATGGCTTTAACCTGACCGCCGAGTTCGATCTGGACTGGGCGACGCTGACCAGCATTACCGGATTTCGCGGCAACAAGACCCGCAGCGGGCTGGACCCCGATGGCGCGCAACTGCCGTTGGCGCGCTATGCGATCCATTCCGAAACGGATTCCTTCCAGGAGGAAATTCGCCTCTCGTCCAACGATACCGAACCGCTAAGCTGGCAGACGGGTCTGTTCTTTCTGCGCAACAAGGCCGCGCTGGTAAACCAGCAGCAGCGGGGCACGGCCTTTGGCGGCGTGGATGCAGGATCGGACCTGACGGCATCGATGCGAACCCAGTCCTATGCCGCCTTTGCCGAAGCAACCTATGCTATGACCCCGTCCACCCATGTCACGGCGGGATTGCGCTATACCCGCGATGACCGCACCCTGCGTGGCCAGCAAACGCCCGTCGGCCTGGTGCCCGGAACCCCGATGTTCATCGGCCAGTCGCTCGCGCCGCGCACGGATTCGCTGACCTATGGCAAGTTCACCTACCGGCTGGCGATCCGCCAGGATCTCAGCGGCGACATCAATGTCTATGCATCCTATAATCGCGGCTTCAAGTCGGGCCTCTGGGCGTTGCAGTCGCCAGCCAATCCCCCGGTCGATCCGCAATTTATCGACGCCTATGAAGTTGGCCTGAAGACCGAATTGCTCGACCGACGGCTGCGCCTGAACCTGTCGGCCTATCATTATGATATCAGCGACTATCAGGTCCGCGCCGCGGTGACGCTGGGCGCGCAGCCGACATTGCTGAATGCCGCGTCGGTGGATGTGGACGGCATAGAGGCGGAGTTTGAGGCCGCGCCGGTCGACGGGCTGCGCCTGTTCGGCTCAGCCACGCTGATGCGTTCCAAATTCGCGGATTTTCCGTTTGCGCCCTTCACCTATCCGCGTCCTGCCGTCTGCACGCCGACGGGGCCGGCAGCAGGTCAGACCACAGGCACAGCGACGGGTGGCAACCTGACTTGTCTGAGCAGCGCAAAGGGTAATGACACGCCGCTGGCACCGCGCTTTGCCGCCAATATCGGCGCATCCTATACCGCCGACCTTGGCAATGGCCGCGAACTGCAGCTTTCGACGCTCTACAGCTATAATGATGGCTATTATTTCGAGGTCGACAATCGGCTGCGACAGGAGGCCTTCGGGATCGTCAACGGATCGATTGAATTCCGGCCATCATCACGCTGGGGTGTCGAATTGTGGGTCAGGAACCTGACCGATGCGCGATATCATGTCCAGAAGCTGGGCAGCGCGCTGGGCGATCTGGCTGTACCGGCGGCGCCACGCGCCTATGGGCTGAACGTAAAATTTGATTATTAGGGCGTCGCGAAAACTGGAGCGCGCAATGTGCACTAAGGCCTGTGGACAATTAGGGGATTCCCTTTTCCGCGCAGATCGGATTCAAGACTGGCGAAGGGAGCGCCATCTTGGATCGACACGGATTAAGCGACGAGCAGTGGGAGCGGGTCCGTCCGTTT
>NZ_JAHRGM010000077.1 GCF_019097845.1 Sphingobium sp. AS12
CCTGATCAATGACGACCACGATATGAAGAGGGCCCCGATCGGGGCCCTCTTCATATCGTTAGGCCCGCTTCAACAGTGGCCTGCTTTTACTCCGCCCCGGTGGTCTGGAATCTGACCGCCGTTGACAACAAGGAGATCGCAACGCGCGCCCGTGAGGATGAGATAGCTCGCAGGCTGATGACCATTCCTGGTATAGGGCCAATTACGGCCACCGCGATCGCCGCGCTGGCGCCACCAGCTGAAACCTTCACCAAGGGCCGTGACTTTGCCGCCTGGCTTGGCCTTACGCCTTTGCAGAAATCGACAGGCGGCAAGCAGAAGCTCGGTGCCACATCAAAAATGGGCGAGCGAACGATCAGGCGCCTGCTTATCATCGGCAGCAGCGCCGTCGTCCTCCAGGCAAGCAAGAAAGGGGCTCCCAAGGGCTCTTGGCTTGAGGGGATGCTGGCTCGCAAGCCGCGGATGCTTGTGACGGTCGCGCTTGCGAATAAAATGGCGCGCATCGTATGGGCGCTGCTCACGAAGCAAGAGAATTACAAAGCTCCGGTCGCAGCTATGGCGTGAGCCTGGCGGGCCTGAGGTCGTCGGAGACGTAGTCGGTCGAAGGAGGGTATGGCACAACAGTCGGCGGGACGGGGCTGGAAGAACCAGGGTCTGGCAATGCACCGCGAGTGCGCTGAACTGATATGGTTCCGGTCCGCGAACTCCCATACAGGCCCGCAGCTACATCGCTGCAGTAAAGGCCGGACAGATGGCAGCATCCGACTACGTGCCTATATCCTTCAAATATCGCTTGCGTTTGCAGGGGCGTCCACAGATGCCAGATATTTTCTACCGGGTTAAGTTCAGGGCATTTGGGCGGCAGCGGAACGATGCTGATATTATCGGGCACTTCCAGTTTCCCGGTCATGTGCCATCCGGCCTGATCCATCAGCAGCACGCCATGGGCACCCGGCTCAATAGCGAGCGATATTTCCGCCAGGTGTAGCGACATGGTCTGTGTATTACAGAACGGAAGGATCAGGCCAGCCCCCTTACCAAGTTCGGGGCAGATGGCGCCGAGGATGTAGGCCGATTTCGTTCGTTGGTCCTTGGGTGCCGAGGGCCGCGTGCCGCGCCTGGCCCAGCGGCGGGTGATCTTGTTTTTCTGGCCGATCCGGGCTTCGTCCCTGAAACAAGTTCAGGGCAGGCTCTGGAACCAGACCTCTAGCGGTGTGCCGCGTGGGAGGGCAACTTTGATCTTTGCCAACTCGGCTGAAAAGCCCCCTTTTTAAAGTCCTCCATCGCATATTCATTCTGCGCATGGTGACGCGGGCGCGCTGTCAGTTTGACATAGCCCAGCTTCTTCAACTCCCGTCCCACGGTCGTTTCCGTCAGGGACACCCCGAACTCATCATGGAGCCACCGCGTCAGGTCGATCAGTCGCCAACGTACAACTCCATGGATCGCCGGGATCGGACCGCTTTCAACGATCTCCGCAAGAGCCTGGCGCTGGGCATCGCTCAACAAAGGGGGCTTGCCCGGTGCCTTACCATTAAGGAGCCCGTCAGGACCTCGATCATTGAACCGCACGACCCAGTCCCGCACGATCTGCAACGTCACTCCGCCGATACGCGCCGCATCGCTGCGGCTCCCGCCATCATAAATTTCCGCCAAAGCCAGAAGCCGACGGACCTGGTTCGCGCTCTTGGTCACGCGCGCCAGTCGCCTCAAGCTCGCGGCGTCAAAGTCGTTCTGCGCGGCGACAACTACGATGGCCGGTTGAGCGGCGACTATGATGGCCGGTAGGATCGGTTGTCTGGTCTGATCGTAGGGAGGGGCGCAGCCCCGACCGGAGAGCGGACCAGACAACCGGTGGCGA
>NZ_JAHRGM010000078.1 GCF_019097845.1 Sphingobium sp. AS12
AGCTCGACTTTGTACGTTTTTGGTCAGGTCCAAGTCCAGAAGATGCTGTTTTCAGCGATGTGGTCGAGGGCCTGATCGAGTGGCAAGACGCATCCGCCCATATCGTCAATATCTTCCCATTTTCGCCGGTGTGACCAGTAGCCGAGCCTGACTTCGTCGCGCGTGCCGACAGGCTTGAGGCGGGCGATCGGCGCGTCGGTTTCCAGCAGATAGAGATGGTAAGCGCCTTTGTCCTCGTACCAGCCCACGCCACCGCCGTTGGCTGCGTCAAACGTTTCGATGCGTAGAATGATTTCGTCGTCTTTCATGGAGCATCCATAGCTGCCTTCAGGTCACAGCGTATCCGATTCAACTTGCCGCATGGCAACAGCCCAAGCGTTGCAACGTGCTTCAGTTAGGATTCGAAGCATGGGATGTTGGACCAGAACAAGGCCGTTATCGGCGATGCCGTCCCCCAGATCCTGCGCCAATGGATGCAGGTATGGCGCCCCTGCTTCACTGCCCCCAGTTGGGAGCATGTACTTGTTCTTGTGATGGGCGGCCTGCTGGCCACGGGCAAACGGACCGTTACGTCCTGCCTGCGTGTGACCGGCCGATCCCATGCTGCCAACTTTGCCACCTATCACCAGGTCCTCAACCGCGCCCGTTGGAGCTCCCGTGCGGTTGCCAGGCGACTGCTCGGCATTGTGGTCGAACGGCTCGTGCCAGATGGTCCCGTTGTCATTGGCATGGACGACACCATTGAGCGGCGATGGGGGCGCAGGATCACTGCCCGGGGTATATACCGAGACCCGGTCCGCTCCAGTCACGGCCATTTCGTCAAAGCCAGCGGACTGCGCTGGCTCAGCTTTATGGTGCTCACCCCGGTGTCGTGGACCAACTTGATCAAGGCGCTGCCGATCCTGACGTTGCTTGCCCCTTCAGAACGATCCAACCGTCAACGCGGCTGTCGTCACAAACTGCTGACGGACTGGGCCCGCCAGGGCGCGCTGCAGCTGTCTCGCTGGCTGCCAGGTCGTCGGATCGTCTTCATCGGCGACAGCAGCTTTGCCGTCCACGAACTGGCCCATGCCATTACGCCTCGGGCAACGCTCATCAGCCGGCTGCGGCTGGATGCCAGCCTGTTTGCGCCGCCTGCGAGGCGAACATCACGCACGATGGGACGGCCGGCACAGAAAGGGCCAGCACTGCCCAAGCTCAAGACCCTGCTCGCCAATCCGGCGACGCGCTGGACAAGCGTCCTCGTCTCTGCCTGGTATGGCCATGTCAACGGCAAGACGCTCGAGATCACATCCGACATCGCCTTATGGTACAGGCCGGGCACCCCGGTCTTGCCGGTTCGCTGGGTCCTGGTTCGCGACCCTGACGGAAAGCGCGAGCCGCAAGCCTTCTTCAGTACCGACATCACCCTCGAGCCCGCCGACATCATCGCCCTCTACGTCCGGCGGTGGCAGATCGAGGTCACATTTGCCGAAACCCGCGCTCACCTGGGTGTCGAGACACAGCGCCAGTGGACCAACAAAGCCATAGCGCGAACCACTCCGGCGCTGTTGGGTCTCTACTCTCTTATATCGCTATGGGCCGGCGATCTGCTAACCAATAAAAGCAACCCTTATTCCGCCGCCTGGTATCGAAAAACCAGCCTGACCTTCAGTGACGCCATCGGCGCCGTCCGCCTCCAGCTCTGGGTCGGCGACATTAATCAACAATCCCCGCCGCACCGAGAACCGCACTATATTCCGACAACCCGCCTCGTACGTATGGCTCAAGCACTATGCTTCGCCACCTAATCGTACAAAGTCGAGCT
>NZ_JAHRGM010000079.1 GCF_019097845.1 Sphingobium sp. AS12
GCCCAAGTTGAACAGTGCCAGCGGAACACGCAGAGAACGTGAGCTGGTAAGTATCTGATATCGCTGGGCGTGGATTTGGTGGCAAAACCGGGTGTGCTAACAACATTTTGCCTGTGACTGGCGGCTTGGTTTATTTTTACGGGTGCAGGCAGTAACAACCTGCCCATGTATGTCGTCGAACGAGTCGCGCGCGGGCACCGCTATCTCTACCTGGTCGAGAGCGTGCGCGAGGGCAAAACCGTCCGCCAGCGCACGATCAAGGCTCTGGGCCGCAAGGATGTGCTGGCCGCGAGTGGCGAACTCGACAGGCTGGCCGCCTCGATCGCACGTCACGCAGAGCACAGCATCATTCTGTCCGATATCGATGCAGGCCGGATCGCAGCCCGCAGGATCGGGGGCCCGTTGCTGTTCGGGCGCCTGTGGCAGCGGCTTGGCATCGATGCTGTAATGGAAGAGGTGCTGGAGGGGCGGCAGTTCGGCTTTGCCGTGGAGCGCGCCGTATTCGTCGCCACACTGCACCGCCTGTTTGTCTCCGGCTCGGACCGAGCCTGCCTGGACTGGATGAAGAGCTACGCCATCGACGGCAGCGAGGATCTTGCCCTTCATCACTTCTATCGCGCCATGGCCTGGCTCGGCGAGGAGATCGAGGAGAAGGCAGAAGGCGCATTGGCACCTCGCTGTGTGAAGGACGTGATCGAGGAGAAGCTGTTCGATCGCCGGCGGGACCTGTTCACTGATCTCAGCCTGGTGTTCATGGATACGACGTCGCTCTCGTTCTACGGTGCAGGCGGCGACACGCTGGGTCGGCGTGGTCATTCCAAGGACCACCGGCCCGAGCTTGCCCAGATGATCCTGGCCGTGGTGATCGACGCGCAGGGGCGTCCGATCTGCACCGAGATGGTCCCGGGCAACACGGCCGACGTGAAGGTGCTCATGCCCATCGTCACGCGCCTGCGTACCCGCTTTGGGATAACCCGCTCGTGCGTCGTGGCCGACCGCGGCATGATCAGTGCCGGTACGATCGCCGCCCTTGAAGAGCTGGGGATGGAATACATCCTGGGTGCGCGAGAGCGCACCAGCAACGTCATCCGCGATGTCGTGCTTGCCGACACTGCCCCGATGGTGCCCCTGGTCCTCGAGCGACAGGCAGGAGACACCCAGCTGTGGGTCAAGGAAGTGCGCGTTGGCAAAGGCGCAGATACCCAGCGCTACGTCGTCACGCTCAACGAAGCTGAGGCAAGGAAGGACAAGGCCGACCGGCAAGCGATCATCGATGGCCTCCAGACCCAGCTGAAGAAGGGCGACAAGGCCCTGGTCGGTAACTCAGCCTATCGCCGCTATCTCAAGGCCAGCGGCAAGACCTTCGAAATCGACATGGGAAAGCTTGCCGACGAGGCGCGCTACGACGGCATCAGCGTGCTGCGCACCAATGCCCGGATCACCCCGCTGCAGGCCGTCATCCGCTACCGTGACCTGCTTCAGGTCGAGGCCCTGTTCCGGGTTGCCAAGGCCAGCTTCGATACCCGTCCCATCTTCCATCAGTCCGATGCCGCTATCCGCGGCCATGTGTTTGTCTCGTTCCTCGCTCTGACGCTGGCCAAGGAACTGACCCGCTTGTGTCAGGAAAAGGGCTTGCAGCCCGAATGGCAGCCACTCCTCAACGATCTCGATCGCCTTCAGGAAGCCACCATCGAAAAGGACGGCAAGGTCATTACCACCCGCACCCACGTTTCGGGCCAGGTGGGGAATGTCTTCAAGGCAACCGGCATCGCGCTGCCGG
>NZ_JAHRGM010000080.1 GCF_019097845.1 Sphingobium sp. AS12
ATTCCTTGGTTGAGGAAGAAATAAAAAAAGAAATCAAAGACTTTCTAGAATTTAATGAGAATGTAGACACAACATACCCGAACTTATGGGACACCCTGAAAGCAGTGCTAAGAGGGAAGTTCATAGCACTAAGTGCTCACATGAAGAAACTGGAGGAAAGTCACATTAGAGAATTGACAGAACAACTGAAAGCTTTAGAGCAAAAAGAAGCAAACTCACCAAGGAGGAGTAGACGCCAGGAAATAATCAACCTGAGGGCTGAAATCAATAAAGTAGAAACTAGGAAAACATTACAAAGAATCAATGAAACAAAGAGTTGGTTCTTTGAGAAGATCAACAAGATAGACAAACCTCTAGCCAAACTAACCAAAAGGCAGAGAGAGAGCATGCTAATTAACAAAATCAGAAATGAAAAGGGGGACATAACAATGGACACTGAGGAAATCCAGAGAATCTTCAGGTCATACTTTGAAAACCTGTACTCCACAAAATTTGAAAATCTAAAGGAAATGGACAATTTTATGGATAGATTTCACTTACCAAAATTAAATCAAGAACAGATAAGCAACTTAAATAGACCTATAACCCCTAATGAAATAGAAGCAGTCATCAAAAGCCTCCCAACCAAAAAAAGCCCAGGGCCAGATGGCTTCACTGCAGAATTCTACCAGAAATTCAAACAAGAGCTAATACCAGTACTCCTCAAATTGTTCCACACAATGGAAGCAGGAGTGACGTTGCCAAACTCTTTTTATGACTCTACAATCACTTTGATACCCAAGCCACACAAAGATAAGACTAAGAAAGAGAACTACAGACTGATATCCCTCATGAACATTGATGCTAAAATACTCAATAAAATATTGGTTAATCGAATCCAAGAACATATCAGAAAAATCATCCACCATGATCAAGTAGGCTTCATCCCAGGGATGCAAGGATGGTTCAACATATGAAAATCCATCAATGTAATCCACCATATAAACAAACTGAAAAAGAAAAACCACATGATCATCTCACTAGATGCTGAAAAAGCCTTTGACAAAATCCAACACCCCTTCATGATAAAGGTCTTGGAGAGATCAGGGATAACAGTGTTATTCTTTTACCCTGCAGCTTTGGGTGTAAAGACAGGAAACAATGGATGAACAACCCACGGGGAGTTTATTTACAAGAAGAGGGGGGAGGTTGGGGTTGAATTGTCAGCCAACCCAAGAGGAACCAGAGTGGGAGAAGGTGGGGAAGGATGGACCTTTTGAAGGGAAGGCTGCGTGCGCATCCTCACTGAGGTTTCACAAACTCGCAGAGTCCTCTCGCAGGCCACCTCTCGCGTGGTGGGTGACGTGTGATGACGTAGCATGTTTTCCTGTGTATGCCCCACCTGTCATTAAGGGGCGGGGTCATCCAGGTGTATGCTCTTAGAGACCCGGCCAATGCAAAACCCCTCCCTGTAAATGAATGCTTCTCTCCTGCCTGCCAGCTCCCAAATAACCACTCAGAGGCTTATGTCAGTAGCTCAGACTTGTTACTAACTAGCTCCTACATTTCAAGTTAACCCATATTCCTTATTTACTTCTGCTATGTGGTGGTACCTTTATTAGCATAGCACATTCATCTCTTGCTCCCTCTGCATCTGCCTCATGGCTCCTTTGACTCCACCCTTCTTCTTCACAAAATCCTCCTAGTCTAGCTCTCCTGCCTAGCTATAGGCCAGTCAGCTCTTTAT
>NZ_JAHRGM010000081.1 GCF_019097845.1 Sphingobium sp. AS12
TGTTCAGGGAACAGGCTCCTTTCCTTCCCACAAGTCTGTTATTGCAATGTGTGTCTAAGAATTTAGATATGAGAATATTAACTTTTCAGTGACTGTCTTTGTTGTTTTTAATTTCTTTCAGAGACAACTGTTTAGTATGTGTATACTAACAAATTTTGCAGATATTGGGAGAGAGCATTTCTTTCTGTAGTTCAGGCAGGCCTGTGCATTCTACATATTCTCCCTCTGTGTAGATACATGAGATTCTCAGTGTGAACAAACACACCTCTCCCATGAGCTTCTCTCCATGGATTACTAAATTGTATCATTCATAACTTATCTTATTTTATCATATTTTTTATTTTAGAGGCACTCATATTTGCATATTCATCCCCCCATTCCCTCGCCGTCCCATCCTCCCATGTTCCCCACCAACTCCCCCAACCCATCCCCAAACTCCTCCCAAAGGTTAGTGAGGCCCTCCACCAGGGACCTTCAAAGTCTGTCATATCGTTTGGGGGAGGGCCTAGGCCCTCCTTGCTGTATCTGGGCTGCAACAGTATCCCTCCATAGGCAATGGGTTCCCAAAGTCCATTTGTGCTCTAGGGTTGAAGACTGGCTCCATTGTTAGATGTCCCATAGACTTCCCTGGCCTCCTAACTGGCACCCACATTCAGAGGGCTTGGTTCCGTCCAATGCTGTTTCCCCAGCTTTATGACTAGGGTCTCCATGCTCTCACTAGGTCAGATCAACTTCGGGTTTCTGCAGCACCATCTTGGCTCCTTTGCTCATCCCTCCTCCCTCTCCACAACTGGATTCCAGGAGTATGGTTCAGTGATTAGCTATGGGTGCCTGTTTCTGTTTTGATCAGCTACCGGATGAAAGTTCTACTAATGGTAACCAAGGTAGACACCAATCTCATTATAGGGGAAGGGCATCAATGACATTTTCTCCACCACTGCTTGGATTTGTAGTTGGGGTCATCCCTGTGGATCCCCTAACATTTCCCCTGTGCCAGACCTCTCTCCAAACCTGTACTGTCTCCCTCTATCAAGGCATCTCCTTTCTTGCCCTCCTCTATTCCTCCCCTGTCTCAGTCCTCTTCTACTCCTCCCCATCCCCTTCTGCCCTTCCCACCTCCTTCCTCTCCAACCCCCTCTGGAAGTGTGGATTGTAGACTGGTAATCCTTTAGTTACCATTTCCAGAGCTTCGTCCAGTAGCTGATCAAAGCAGAAACAGGCACCCACAGCTAAGCAGAACCATATTCCTGGAATCCAGTTGCAGAGAGGGAGGAGGGATGAGCAAAGGAGCCAAAACTGTGCTGGAGAAACCCTCAGAAACAGTTGACCTGACCTATTGAGAGCATGGAGACCCTAGCTGTAAAGTTGGGGAACCAGCATTGGACCAAACCAAGCTCTCTGAATGTGGGTACCAGCTAGGAGGCCAGGACAGTCTATGGGACCTCTAACAGTGGAACCAGTGTTTATCGCCAGAGCACAAATGGTCTTTGGGAGCCAATTCCCTGTGAAAGGGTACTATTGCAGCCCAGATATGGGAAGGAGGGCCTGGGCCCTCCCCCAAATGATGTGAAGGACTTTGACGGCCCTCACTATCCTTGGGGAGTGGGTGGGGGATGGATGGGGAGCATGAGAGGGCGAGGGAGGGGAGAT
>NZ_JAHRGM010000082.1 GCF_019097845.1 Sphingobium sp. AS12
AAATGGTCCAGACTGTGTGAAAACGCGGCGGATATGGTATGATGCCCTAACGCTTTGGGGGATCATATGGGTCGCTTCATTTCTGGCGCTGATCGCAAGCAGACGACGTTATTTCCACCCTGTGTAGATGATTGGATCGGGGATGATAATCCGGTTCGAGTGATCGATGCGTTTGTAGATGCGCTCGATCTTTTGGGGCTTGGATTTGACGGTGCGCAGCCTGCCGCGACAGGGCGGCCTTCTTATCACCCGTCGGTCCTCCTCAAGCTCTACATCTACGGATATCTCAATCAGGTTCAGTCGAGCCGACGCCTGGAGCGGGAGGCTGACCGTAATGTCGAGCTGATGTGGCTGGTGGGTCGGCTTGTACCGGATCACAAGACGATTGCCGATTTCCGGAGAGATAATGGTACCGCGATCCGCCGGGTTTGTGGTCGTTTCGTCTTGCTCTGCCGGGAGATGGCCCTTCTCACAAGTGGCAGTGTCGCCATTGACGGCAGCAAGTTCAAAGCGGTCAATAATCGCGACCGCAACTTCACCACAGCCAAGCTGGCGCGGCGTCGGGAGCAGATCGAAGAAAGCGTTGCACGCTATCTCTCGCAACTGGACACGGCGGACCGGCAGGAGCCGACAGACGTCCTGGCCTCAAAAACGGATCGCCTGAAGGAGAAGATTGCCAGGCTCGAGGAGGAGATGAAACGTCTCGACGGGCTGGAGGAGCAGATGCTGGCGGCGCCGGATCAGCAGATTTCACTGACTGATCCTGACGCTCGCTCCATGGCGACAAGCGGTCGTGGGACCGGAATGGTCGGGTATAACGTCCAGGTCGCGGTCGATACAGAGCGCCACATCATCGTTGCCCATGAGGTGACGAATGTCGGCAGCGACCGGGCTCAACTGAGCGGCATGGCGACCACGACCAAGACGGTCCTGGGTGTGGATCGGCTCGATGTAGTGGCAGATCGTGGCTATTTCTCGAGCGAGCAGATCCTCGCCAGCGAACAGGCTGGCATCACCGTCACTCTACCAAAGCCACTGACCTCAAGAGCCAGATATGAAGGTCGCTTTGGAAAGCCGGATTTTGTCTATGTGCCCGAGCAGGATGTCTATCGCTGTCCCGCAGGAGAATTGCTGAAAAACCGTCTCCAGAGTGAGGAAAGAGGTCTAAAGATAAATCGATACTGGGCCAGCACCTGTCAAACCTGCACGATCAAATCGCGCTGTACGCCTGGCAAAGAACGGCGTGTCTCCCGATGGGAGCATGAAGATGTGATCGAGGCGATGCAGCACCGGCTCGACGCCAATCCGGACGCCATGCGCATCCGGCGCCAGACCGTCGAGCATCCCTTTGGCACCCTCAAGTCGAAAATGGGATACACACATTTCCTCACCAGAACCAAGCCGCGCGTTTCCACCGAAATGGCCCTCCACGTCCTCGCCTATAACCTCACCCGCGTCCTCAACATCATGGGAAGCCGTAACCTGCTGAGCGCCATCGCCAGATAAGACAACGCCGTGCAAACTCGGCCGGGCCAATATCTATAGACTATGTCGACGAAGGCGTTTTCACACAGCCTGGGTCGTTA
>NZ_JAHRGM010000083.1 GCF_019097845.1 Sphingobium sp. AS12
CTTTGGAGTTGAAGTGAGTTTCTTGTATGCAGCAGAAGGATGGATTCTGACTTCTTATCCATTCAGCTAACCTGTGTCTTTTTATGGGTTAGTTAAGATCATTAATATTGTGGGATATTATTGATCATTGATTGTTCATTTCTTATTTGTTTTGGATTTGGTGGTGGTGGTGATATTATGTGTGGCTTTCCACCACGTTTTTCTTTTGGCTTTTGGTAAAGTGGGATTATCTATTGCCTATATTTTTCTGGTTGTAGTTAAATTCCTTGGGTTGCAGTTTTCCTTCCAGAAGTTTCTATAGGGCCGGATTGGTGGATATGTATTGTTTGAATCTGGTTTTGTCATGGAATATCTTGTTTTCTCCATCTATAATGATTGAAAGCTTTGCTGGGTATAGTAGTCTGGGCTGGCATCCATGGTCTCTTAGTGTAGGTAGAATATCTATCCAGGACCTTCTGGCTTTCAGAGTTTCCATTGAGAAGTCGGGTGTGATTCTGATTGGTTTGCCTTTATATGTTACTTGGCCTTTTTCCTTTGCTGCTCTTAATATTTTCCTCTTTATTCTGTAGATTTGGTGTTTTGATTATTATGTGTCGGGGGGACTTCTTTTTGTGGTCCAGTCTGTTTGGTGTCCTGTAAGCTTCTTGTACTTTCATAGGCATATCCTTCTGTAGGTTGGGGAAGTTTTCTTCTATGATTTTGTTGAATATGTTTTCTGTACCTTTGAGCAGTGTTTCTTCACCTTCTTCTACACCTATTATTCTTATGTTGGGTCTTTTTAAGGTGTCCCATATTTCCTGGATATTTTGTGTTAGGGATTTGTTGGACTTGAGGTTTTCTTTGGTTGATGAATGTATATCCTCTAGCGAGTCTTCAATAGCTGAGATTCTCTCTTCTGTCTCTTGGATTCTATTAGTTATACTCACGTCTTTAGTTCCTGATCGTTTATCAAGTCTTTCCATTTCCAGCATTGCCTCATTCTGTGTTTTCTTTATTGTGTCTAATTCAGCTTTCATGCTTTGAACTGTTTCAAGAGCTTCCTTCACTTGTTTGGTTGTTTTTTCTTGGCTTTCTTTAGATTCTTTAAGAGATTTGTTTATTTCTTGAATTTTTTGGTTTGTCTTTTCCTCCATTTCGTGTAATTTTTTGCTTGCTTTTTCTTCTATTTCTTTAAGGGATTTTCTTGTTTCCTCTTTAAAGGTCTCTATCATCTTGCTGAGATAATTTTTGAGGTCCATCTCTTCTTCATGCTCTGTGTTGGGCTTTTCAGATCTTGCTGGAGTGGAGTCCCTAGATTCTGGTGGTGTCATATTGGTCTTTCTGTTGTTGAGCGAGTTCTTATTCTGTCTTCTTCCCCTATCTTTTTCCAGTGAGTGTAGGCGGGGTCTCTCTATCTCCTCTTGTTACCCAGTAGTGTGTGTGGGCCAGGGATTCAATGTCCACAGCTCTGGATGGTCTTGCCTCTCCTGGTATACTCCTCACTCTGAAGGAGTTAAGCTTCCATATGGTTCATGTCAGTGGAACGGAAAAGAAGCATGGTGTGTTTCCATACTCAGAGAGCTACTCCCTGCTGGGGTGTGTCTA
>NZ_JAHRGM010000084.1 GCF_019097845.1 Sphingobium sp. AS12
AATAAAAAGGCTGAGAAAGAAAACAGAGAAACATCACAGTTTACAATAGCCACAAACAACATAAAATATCTTGTGTAACATTAACCAAACAAATGAAAGACCTGTACAGCAAGAACTTTGAGTTTTTAAAGAAAGAAATTACAGAAGATACCAGAAAATGGAAAGATCTCTCATGCTCTTAGATAGGTAGGATCAACAGATTAAAAATGGAAATCTTGCCAAAAGGTAGCCACTGATTTAATGCAATCCCCATCACAATCCCAGCACAAGTCTTCACAGACCCAAAACAATACTCAACTTTATATGGAGAAACAAAAGACTCAGGATAGCCAACACAACCCTGTACAATAGAGGAACTTCTGGAGGTATCACCATCCGTGACTTCAAGTTCTATTACAAAGCTGTAGTCCTGAAAATAGCTTGGTATTGGCACAAAAATTGACGGGTACACCAATGGAGTAGAGTAGAAAACCCTGATATTAACCCACACACCCACGACCACCTGATTTTTAACAAACAATCCAAATATATATGCTGGAACCAAGAGAACATCTTCAACAAATGGTGCTGGCATAACTGGATGCTGGCATGTAGAAGACTGCAGATAGATCCATATCTATCACCATGCACAAAACTTAAGTCCAAATGGATCAAAGACCTCAACATAAATCCAGCCACACTGAACCTATTAGAAGACAAAGTGGGAAATACCCTTGAATTAATTGGTACAGGAGACTGCTTCCTGAACATAACACCAGTAGCACAGACACTGAGATCAACAATTAATAAATGGGACCTCCTGAAACTGAGAAGCTTCTGTAAGGCAAAGGACACAGTCAGCAAGACAAAACGGCAGCCCACAGACTGGGAAAAGATATTCACCAACCCCACATCTGACAGAGGGCTGATCTCCAAAATATACAAAGAACTCAAGAAGCTAGTCTCCAAAACACCAAACAATCCAATTAAAAAGTGGGGTACAGAACTAAATAGACAATTCTCAATAGAGGAATCTAAAATGGCTGAAAGACACATAAGAAAGTGTTCAACATCCTTAGCCATCAGGGAAATGCAAATCAAAACAACTCTGAGATACCATCTTACTCCTGTCAGAATGGCTAAAATCAAAAACACCAATGACAGTTTATGCTGGAGAGGATGTGGAGAAAGGGGAACACTCCTCCACTGCTGGTGGGAGTGCCAACTTGTACAGCCACTTTGGAAATCAGTATGGCGACTCCTCAAGAAAATGGGAATCAGTCTACCACAAGATCCAGCAATTCCACTCTTAGGCATATACCCAAAAGAAGCACATTCATACAACAAGGACATCTGTTCAACGATGTTCATAGCAGCATTATTTTTAATAGCCAGAAACTGGAAGCAGCCAAGATGCCCCTCAACCAAAGAATGGATAGAGAAAATAGAGTACTACTCAGTGGAAAAAAACAATGGAATCTTGAAATTTGCAGGAAAATGGATGGAACTAGAAGAAACCATTCTGAGCAAGGTAACCCAATCACAAAAACACAAACATGGTATGTACTCACTCATATGCAGATTTTAGACATAGAGTAAGGGAT
>NZ_JAHRGM010000085.1 GCF_019097845.1 Sphingobium sp. AS12
TTTTTCTGCAGCCTCAAAACATTCCGCCGGATCGCTACCCGGTACGAAAAAACTGACGAGAGCTACCGCGCTATGATCAATCTCGCGGCCTTGAAAATCGCTATGCGCTAATGTCCACAGGCCTTAGAAGTCTCGAAGAAGTCCGCATTAAACTAAAGCAGGATGCTGAAACCGCAGTAAGGATGAGGTGGAAGTCCACCGAACCGGTAGAGCAAGGCGAAGTGGGCAAGGATTTGCCCCGAGGATGGGTTGCCGCACGGATCAACGATACGGGTCTGTATATCAATGGCTTGGCTTTCAAACCTGCGGATTGGAAGAACACAGGTATCCCGATCATCCGTATTCAGAACCTTACTGACACAACTAAAGAGTTCAACTACGCGTCTGGAAGTTATCCGGACGAAGTCATTGTCCGCAATGGCGATATTTTGGTTTCATGGTCAGCTACGTTGGATGCTTTCCTGTGGAACCGTGGCGAAGGCGTGCTCAACCAACACATCTTTCGTACCATTCCCGCCGAGGGGCTAACCCACAAAGCCTTTCTTCTAATCCTACTGCGCAATGCAATTCGTGAAATGGGAGAAAGTGAGCATGCTCACGGCTTGGTGATGACGCATATCAATCGTGGGCCATTTCTGAACCATATTGTATTGATACCTCCTCTCATCGAGCAGCAGCGGATCGTCGACAAATTTAACGAATTGATGTCGCTGTGCGATCAGCTTGAGTTGGCGCGGATAGATCGCGAGGCCGCCCGCGACACATTCGCATTGTCCACTGTATCTCGCCTCAATACCCCCGACCCTGAAACCTTCGCGGCTGATGTTCGATTCGCTCTAGCCAACCTCACCCCACTGACGACCCGTGCCGATCAAATCAAGCACCTGCGCGAAACCATCCTAAACCTCGCTGTGCGCGGCATGCTGGTGAAGCAGAGCCCGAGCGAGGAGCCAGCCGGGGAGCTCATTAAAAAAATCAGCCAAGCAAAGCACAAGTTACTTGCAACGAAAAAATTAAAATCCAACACGCCGATAACAAATTCTATTTCAATTCGAACAGAGACGAATTTGCCGGATAATTGGCAATGGTCATCATGCAACGAGTTGTTTTTCATAACCAAACTTGCTGGATTTGAATATACTAAGTATTTCGATTTAAAAGATTATGGAGATGTTCCTGTCATCCGCGCACAAAATGTGCGGCCATGGAATATTGAGGAAAAAAATCTTAAATATTTACCGATTAAATCCTCAAAAATTCTTGAAAGAAGTTCTGTTACGAAGCCTTGCTTGCTCATCACATTCATTGGCGCGGGGATTGGGGATGTGGCGTTAATCAACCCAAATAGGCGTTGGCACCTTGCACCAAATGTTGCCAAAGCCGAGCTATTCGAAGGCTGCGACAGCCTAATGAACTTAAAGTATTTGGTGTTATTCTTTAATTCGCCAGTTGGTCGTGCTGAAATATTTAAACACGTTAAAACAACTGCTCAGCCAAGCCTATCGATGGGCACATTACGAGATATTGATGTAGCCGTCCCACCTCTGGCTGAACAAAGCCGCATCGTCGCAAAGGTCGGTGAACTGATGGCGCTTTGCGATCAACTCGAAGCCAGCATCACAAAGGGCGAACAATCCCGCTCCCGATTGCTGGAAGCCGTGCTGCACAATGCGCTGGAGCCAGCCTAAGCATGTTAGCGCGTCGGCCGCGCATTCGCGATACGTCAATGATTGCGTTGCGAGCGTCACGAGTGCATATCTTGATTTATGGCCTGTCTGGCTGCGCTCCGGGCGGGGCTGGCCCGTAGCGGGTTAGAGCGGGGCGTTGCCGGGCGCTGGATTAGCGCCGCGCGCCCAACGAGCCTGTGCCAGGCAGTTTGGCCGCAAGATATTTCAGGACGCCAGCGAGAATAGCTGCTTCATCAGCGTTGCCCTGATCCAAGCGCGCCAGAGCTTCGGTGTGAGCGGCGGCGATCGTGGTCCACGCCGTTCGTTCATATCCTTCGCCGGTCATGCGACGCGCCATTTTTACGGCGAACCTCGTATGAATGTCTGACGACAGCAGGTCAGGCCGATGCTCATAAATCAGTCGGCGACCCAACGCGACCAATCGAACATCGCCAAACCCATCGACTATCGCTGGGCGATCTTCCCAAGCGGCACGATGGAACGCAGCCATCCGGCCTTCATCGGCGCGCCCGACAAAACCAGAATAGATTTGCTCTTCGACAAATTCCGATGCGGGCCATTTCGGCTTGGCGGACAGGCGAATTAACCGCGCACAGAACTCCGTATCGGCCTGTATCCGATATGCGCGTTCCAGCAGGTCGCCCGCCGCCACGCCATCGAAACGGCCATATTCGGACAAGGATTGCAGGGTGGGCGTTGCGTTCGTGCGAATGCGCCGGACAGGCTTCGGCGAGCGAGCAAGCCGGGCGGCGAGTGCTTCGTCGGACATGGCGCGAAGTTGGTCGATGTCGATGGCAAGGTTCAGGGCAAGCACGGTGCCCGCGTTGTCGGGCTCGTGGCCGATCTTGGTCAGCGCGAATTGGTAGGGGAGGTTATAGAAGCTTTCGGTGAGGATGAAGCACGGCTCCGCATCCAGAAAAGCTGCCGCCGATGCCTTCTCCGACAGGCGCACAGCATCTGCCCAAAGGCCCGGCGCTTTGTCCCGGATAATACGGCACACATGGATGGTGGCTTCAACATCGGCCAACGCATCATGGGCATTCGAATGGTCGAAGCCGTTTGCCGGGGCCAGCCGATCCAGCTTGAACGTCGGCTTTCCCTTGTCGCCGATCGGCACAATGATAGCGTTCGGCACCAAGACCGATGCGGCTTGCGCGATCTTCAAAATATCGATCCGGCTGTTGCCGCCCGTATTGGTCAGATAGGGAGAATGTAGCGACTGGTATAGCGCCTGTCGCAGTAGATGCTCGTCAAACCCAAGGGTATTCCAGCCGGTGAAGATGCTCGGCGACCATGCCGCCATCTTCGCGCGGATTTCGCATATCATTTCGTAATGGCTGGGAAGCACGGGGTTGGTAATCTGCTCGATGCTCATCCGCGTCACACACAGCGCGCCGGGGGACGGGACGATATGCGGCATCAGGCGGCATCGGATTTCGAAGCTATCAAGTTCGTTCAGATCATCGTCCGTGCGGATGGCGGCGAACTGGAGGATTTGATCGAAGCTGGTGTGCGTGCCGGTCGTTTCCGTATCGTAGAAAACAAAGCCCATCCGTTCTCCGGTCAGTTTCAGGTCGCTGACGATATTAGCGCCGCCAGTAAATCGCCATGGCCGACGAGCCTGCCGTCCTGATCGCGCGTTTCGTTTCGCACTATATCATACCAGCCCACCATCCTGCCGTTTTGATCGCGACCAGTGGTTCTTGCCCCGGCGCGGTCAGACCAGCCCAACAATCGCCCGTCTCTATCCTTGAAAACCTGCCGCATCGTCGTGCCTCCTGCTGTGAGGCTATTCGATCAAGCGCCGATGGTGGGTCGCGTCAACCTGTTCCATTCGCCAATTTCCGGCCAGCAAATGATTTGCCCCCTAATAGGGTCACGAGCGCCCGACCTACTAGAAGCTAGCACATGGATAGCCCACGGCGCGCGCGGCCCCTCAGTGACGCACGCAAGGGCAATGACAGTGCCCCGACCCGACGGGTGCTAAGTGACGGTGCGCGCTTCCCATTGATCCAGCATCACGCGATAACCGATGTCGGTTCCAATTGTGGCGGTCAGTGTCTGTGATCGGCCTTCGGGATCGAGCAGCATGGCCTTGGCGTCAGCCTCGGCAATTTTATTTCCATGCTTGTCCAGCTTGATAGCCGCAATGCCGCCAAGGAGAATGACTGTTGCTTCCATATTGGTCGGATCCATGACGATTGAACTGACCAAGGCCCGAAGCAACTGGTTCATGTGCGATCGACTGTCATCATCGTTCATCCGCCCACGCAGTTCGGCGGCGCGCTTCATCAATTCCGTGGGCGCTGGCCGATTGACCTCCTCCTTCTCCTTCCGGCGTAATCGGGCAAGTTCCTCCTGCCCGACAGCAATTTCGCGTTCGAGTGATAGGATGCCCCGCTCCATTGCGGCGCTGCCGGTTCGCGAGAAGCTATCTACCAGTTTCCCCAAGCGGCCTACACGCTCCTGTAAAGAAAGCTCAAGGCTGGTGATGACGCCCGCCTGGCTCTCCAGTCCCGCCGTTTCCGGCAACGCTATATAAAGCACATGGTCCAGCACACCCCGTTCAAGGTTTGGATAATGATAGGTGGTGCGTGCATGGCAGCCAGAATTTTGATGTCGATTTCGACAAAGAAGCCTTCGGGCGCTTTTCGTATTGGTGCCCAGAAACAGCGGGCCAAAGCAGGCACCGCACACGGCCACTCCAGCCAGAATATTGATCCGCCGGTTTCGTGAACTTGGGCTTGCGCTGGCACGACGCCCCAACGCTGCCTGTGCGGCCTGCCATGTGGGTTCATCGATTATGGCGGGGTAACACTTCGTCCAATCCCCCACCGGCACGCGCTTTCCACTCTCATCCTTCGTCTGTGGTAAATATTCGCCCAGCACATTTCTAGCCTTGATAAGCTGGCTGATATTGGGTGCGGCCCAGCTTCCCGCCGTCCAGCGCGACTTGGGATCGGCATTCAATCGGCGGGCGATCCCCATCAGTGACACGCCTTCGATACACCATCGAAATATTGACTTGATCCAATCGGCACGCGCGTCGATTACACTGTATCTGCCATCAACAACTTTCATCCATCCCGGCATAATCCGTGGATCAGCATCCCCCTCCTTCGTCGCACCACGCTCCCGCGTTGCTTCCCATGCGCTCTTGATCCGCTTGCTCTTCTTATCGCTTTCGTCAAATGCCAGACCTGCCCGGATAAACGCTTCCAATAGGTCGGTCCAACTTGACCGAACGCTTTCGTTATCCCACTTGCGGCCAGTTGACGTTTCGAAGATTGTGACACCCGCCCCGGTGAGGCTGGTTATCAAATTGAGTGTTTGGAGCGGCTGTTGACGACTGAGGCGATCCAATTGTTCGACCAGCAGCACCCACCCATCGAGGGTGCCGAGCCGTGACCGCTCTTCGATCTCAGCAAGTTTACCGCCTACGTCGCGATTGCGCCCATGATAGGCTGATCTGCCATCTTCGATTAAAGTTTCTCGGATACTCCATCCACGAAGTTTCGCTGCCTTTTCGCCGAGAAGGAGTTGTCGCCGATGGCTGTCACCCTTATTTTGCTCTTGGCTCGACCAGCGAATATATAGGAGCGCGTCCACCGAAAAGTCCTTCCTTTTCAGCGAGTGCTATCGTTAAAACCTTAACGCAATGCTCTAATGGCACTGGCACCATTATAACACAGATGTTCTATGACCATGCCCGCTACACTGCCCCACGCCCGTTACATCGTCCTGGCCCATGAGGGCGTGTGGAAGATCAATCTGAACAACAGCTATTATGGCCCGTTCGACACCCAGGCGGCAGCGGTCGAGAGCGCAACGGATACGGCGCGCAAGGCCAGCGAAGGCGGCTATCCCGCGTCCGTCCTGTTGATGAAGGACGCCACGAATTTCGAGACTGTGTGGAGCAGCGTGCAAGATTGACCCTGTTCTTTGGTCTATCGACCAAGGATTCTTATGCGATCAAGGGAACCGGTCGGCCAACCGGGCATTTCGTTGCTCTGAACCAAGCAGGCCAAGGATGAGCAAGAAAGTATTGATAGTCGAGGACGAGATTTTCGTCGCTCTGGAAATTGAACAGATTGTCGAGGAGACGGGATTCGACGTCAGCGCGATCGCCGCTGACCGCGAGGCTGCGCTGGCCTGCGCGGACTCCTGCGACATTGCGCTGGTTGACCTGAACCTGCGCGATGGGCCGACAGGGCCGACGATCGGCATGGAATTGGCCAGCCGCTATGGCATCCGCGTCATTTATGTCACCGCCAACCCTTCGCAGATTGGCGCGGCTTCGGTCGCGGCGCTGGGCGTCATCACCAAGCCGTTTCGCGCGCAGAGCATTTCCGCCGCGCTACAATTGGCGGCGGAGGATGAACCCGAATTGCACGCCGCCGATATTGCGGGCTTTATTCCTTTCCTGCCGCACGGCTCATCGAGCGGACTGGAATCCAGAGGCTGAGTTTCAGCCCGTCGGCAGACCAGTCCCGCACGATCCGTCCGCCCAGTTGCCGTTCTACGCTGAGCGTGATGAGGCGGCTGCCAAAGCCATCGGCGTGGGTCGGCTGAACCACCGGTCCGCCCTGTTCACGCCAATCGATGCGGACGTCTGGCCCTTCGCGGGTGATATGAAGGGCAATCCTGCCCTCTGGCGTCGATAGCGCGCCATATTTGGCCGCGTTGGTCGCCAGCTCGTGGAACAGCAAGGCCAACGGCGTCGCCGAGCGATCGTCAATCGCGACATTGTCGCCCGAAAGCGCGATGCGCGAACCATCCTGCGCTTTATAGGGCGCGAAAATCTGTTCCAATATGCCCCAGAGCAGCCCCTGCCCGTGGCCGACCTGCGGCGCGGATTCAGCGCTGTGGGGCCGCACGAAATCATGGGCGCGGCCCAGCGCCAGGATGCGATCGCGCAAATCGTCGGCGACATCGCTGATTTCCGGGTGCTGGCGCGCCGACAGGCCGATGAGGCCTGCGATCACCGAAAAGATATTCTTGATCCGGTGGGACAGTTCATGCGCGATCATCTCGCGCTCTTCCATCATCAATTTCTGTTCGTGGATTTCGGTGCAGGTGCCGATCCAGCGAAGGATATTGCCAGCCCCGTCGCGGATCGGCAGGGCGCGGCCCAGCGTCCAGCGATAATCGCCGCTATGGTGGCGCAAGCGATATTCAATCTCATAAGGCTCGCCGGTTTCCAGCGAGTTGCGCCAGCGGCCCCAGGCGCGCTCCTGATCGTCGGGATGAAACATATCGTTCCATCCCTCGCCATCGGTCGATCCCTCCGGGACGCCGGTATATTCATACCAGCGCGCATTATAATAGTCATGATAGCCGTCGGGCAGGGTCGACCAGACCATTTGCGGCATAGTGTCGGCCAGCGTGCGGAACATGCGGTCGCTGTCGGCGATGGCGGCGGCGTCCTGCCGTTGGCGGGCGATGACATCGCGATCGCGGCGACGGCCCTCCAGTTCTACCATCACTTGCCGCGCCAGCAGGGTCAGCCCCTGCCGCTGCATCGAGGTCAGGTCGGCACGCGGTTGCGTATCGATGACGCACAGCGCGCCAAGCGGCACACCCGCGCCATCGACCAGCGGCGCGCCGGCGTAGAAGCGGATATGCGGCGGGCCGGTGACCAGGGGGTTGTCGGCAAAGCGCGGATCGTTGCACGCATCCGGCACGACGAAAATATCGTCCCCCAGCATCGCCAGCGCGCAGAAGGACACGTCGCGCGGGGTTTCTTCAGCATCAAGGCCCGTGCGGGCAAGGAAGCGCTGGCGCGCCTCTTCGACTATGCTGACAAGGGCAATGGGCGCATCACACAGGGTGGAGGCGAAGGCGGTAATCTCGTCCAGATGACGAAAACCGCCGGCATCCAGATCATAGAGCGCCAGAAGCGCCCTGCGATCCGTTTCCAGACCGATTCCGTCAGCCATCACTGGCCCGCTCGATATCGGCACCGACGGCGGAGAGTTTTTCCTCCAGCCGTTCGTAACCGCGATCGAGATGATAAACACGATTGACCTGGGTTTCGCCTTCGGCAGCCAGGCCCGCCAGGATGAGGCTCATCGAGGCGCGCAGGTCGGTTGCCATCACCGGCGCACCGACCAGCCTGTCGACCCCGCGCACGACGGCGGTGCGGCCGTTGACGGCGATGTCCGCGCCCATGCGCGCCAGTTCAGGCACATGCATGTAGCGATTTTCGAAGATGGTTTCGGTCAGCACCGATGCGCCGTCCGCCATGGTCAGCATCGCCATGAATTGCGCCTGCATGTCGGTCGGGAAGGCCGGGAAAGGCGCGGTCGAGAGGGTGAGCGGCTTCAATTTGCCGTCGGAGGAGACGCGGATGCCATCCTTGTGAACGTCCACCTGAACCCCTGCGTCGCGCAGCGCGGCGATGATCGCGTGCATATCTTCGCCATTGGCGCCGATCAGGTCGAGCGACCCGCCGGTGATCGCAGCGGCGCAGGCATAGCTGCCCGCCTCGATCCGGTCGGGCATGACGCGATAGGTCGCGCCGTGGAGGCGTTCACGGCCGTGGATGATGAGCTTGTCGGTGCCGACGCCTTCAATGTCTGCGCCCATGGCCTGCAACAGGCGGCACAGGTCGACGATTTCGGGCTCGCGCGCGGCATTTTCCAGGATGCAGGTGCCCTTGGCCAGCACGGCGGCCATCAGCGCATTTTCCGTCGCGCCGACCGAGACCACCGGGAAGGTATAAATCCCACCTGGCAGGCCGCCATCGGGCAGGCTGGCACGGACATAGCCTGCGGCAATCTCGATGATCGCGCCGAAAGCTTCGAGTGCCTTCAAATGCAGGTCGATCGGGCGGTTGCCGATGGCGCAGCCGCCCGGCAGCGACACCCGCGCTTCGCCCGCACGGGCCAGCAAGGGACCAAGCACCAGGATCGAGGCGCGCATCTTGCGCACGATGTCATAGGGGGCTTCGGTCGAGGTGACGCGCCCGGCCCGCATCGTCATGACCCGGCCGAAATCCTCCGGCCTTGCCCCCTCGATCATGGTCGATACGCCCAGCTGGTTGAGCAGATGACCGAAACTGTCGACGTCGGCGAGGCGCGGCAGATTGCGCAACGTCACCGGCTCGTCAGTCAGCAAGGCGCAGGGCAACAGCGTCAACGCTGCATTTTTCGCGCCGGAGATGGGAAGGCGGCCATTGAGCGCTTTGCCGCCGCGGATGATGATGCGGTCCATTGGTCAGGGTTAATAGCGGCAAACGCGCGCCGTGCAAGGCGGGCAGCGGGCGATTTGTCGCGCCGGATTGTAACAGCCGAAACAAATGCTGCGATCTTGATCGAGTTTAGTGCGGCCAACCAAAATGCAGCCAAAAGGCGCGTGGGGCGTTTTGCCATCGTAACGAGAATTTTTAAGAGGTTTATTGGTGGTAACAAGTTGTTTCGCAGAAAGGCTGGCCAAGCATGTGCCGCTGTCCGACGCGGAAAAGGCGGCCCTTGCTCGGCTGGAGGAAAATCCGCGCAAGGTAAAGCGTGGCGCAATGATCCAGCGGGTCAATGATGTCGTGACCGAATTGTTCGTTTTGCGCGAAGGCCGGGTGATGAGCTTTGTCATCCTGCCCGATGGCAGCCGCCAGATCTTGCGCGTCTATTTCCCCGGCGACTTTATCGGATCGGCCAGCACCATTTACAGCAAGGCGCCCGAATCGCTGGTCGCGCTGACCGACGTGGTGGTGTGCCCGTTCGACAAACACGCGCTGCGGAGGTTGCTGGAGGAATATCCGCGAGTTGCGGCTTTGCTGTTCCTGCTGTCCAATGCGGAGCGGGTGGCGATGACCGACCGGCTGGCGTCGCTGGGCCGGACATCGGCCAAGGCGCGGGTGGCGTCCTTCCTGCTCGACATGTTCGACCGGCTGCGGGTGACCGACGACGGCGTCATCGACAGTTTCGACCTGAAGCTGACGCAGGAGGAGATCGGCGATTCGATCGGCCTGACATCGGTGCATGTGAACCGCATGATCCGTCAGATGGAGCAGGAGGGGCTGATCAGCCGCTCTAACGGCCGCATCACGCTGCACCAGATGGCGCGGCTGGAGGAGATTGGCCATTATACCAACCGGCACAAGGATATGGATCTGGACTGGTTGCCGGTGGGCTGAGGTTCGCTTGTTTGCTCCCGCCTAGCGCGATGAAGGCGGTGGGCGATCGGGCGCGAAGCAGCGGGTGCAGCGGCGCCAGCAGGTAAGGCCGGGCATGGCGGCGGCGGGCTGGAGACCGGGTTTGGGATAGAGGCCGGTCAATATGGCGGGCGACACCCCCTCCGGTGCGGCGGCGCTGTGGCACATCAGGCAGTTGCGGACATATTTGGCGCGGGTGAGCCCCGAATGATCCTCCTGCGCGGCGAGGGGTGCGGGCGTCAGAAGCAGCAGCGCCAGCACCAGCCTCACGCCAGCAACTCGACGTCCCAATAGAGCCAGTCGTGCCAGCTTTCGTGCAGATAGCCGGGCGGGAAAGCGCGGCCATGCTCCTGCAAATGCCAGCTGGTCGGGCGGATCGGCTGGACGTGGAGCTGCATCCCCGCCTGCTTGGGGGTGCGCCCACCTTTTTTGAGGTTGCAGGGCGAACAGGCGGTCGCGACATTTTCCCATGTGGTGCGACCGCCCGCCCGGCGGGGGACGACATGGTCGAAAGTCAAATCGCTGGTGCTGCCGCAATATTGGCAGCTGAATTTATCGCGCAGGAACAGGTTGAAGCGCGTGAAGGCGGGATGTTCGGACGGCTTCACATAATGTTTGAGCGCGATGACCGAGGGGATTTTCATGTCCAGGCTGGGGCTGTGCACCTGCCGCGCATAGGAGGCGATGATGTCGACCCGGTCGAGAAAAACCGCCTTGATCGCGGTCTGCCACGGCCACAGGCTCAGCGGATAATAGCTGAGCGGCGTGTAATCAGCGTTCAAAACCAGTGCCGGACAATTCTCCGGGTGCCGTATAAGGTCGGGATGGTACATAGAAAGCCTCTACCCCCTTGCCGACGCTGCTGATCCATCAGCAACATGACATCCGCATGACAGCATCAACCAATATCGCCCGTCAAGAGCCTGTATGACATCATCCGTCGCACCACAGCATATGGTGACCCGCTTTGCCCCCAGCCCCACCGGGCGGCTGCATGTCGGCCATGCCTGGTCGGCGCTGCTGGCGCATGACATGGCGCGGGCGGCGGGCGGCGCGTTCAGGCTGCGGATCGAGGATATTGACGGCACCCGCAGCCGGGCGGAGCATGTTGCCGGGATCATGGAGGATTTGGCCTGGCTGGGGATAGGCTGGGACGGCGAGGTCGTTTTCCAGTCGCAGCGGCTGGCGCAGTATGACGCGGCGCTGGAGCGGTTGCGCGGCATGGGGCTGCTTTATCCCTGTTTCTGCACGCGGGCCGATATTGCCGCCAGCGCCAGCGCGCCGCATGGGCCGGATGGGGCGGTATATCCGGGGACATGCCGGGGATTGAGCGCGGATGAGCGAGCGCGGCGGATCAGCGCAGGAGACGCTCATGCGTGGCGGATCGATATGGGGCAGGCGGTGGCGCGGGTTGGGGTGGTGGAATGGCGGGCATCACCCTTCCCCCCGCAAAGCAAGGTGCAAGGTTGGGAGATGGGTCCCCGTTTTCGCGGGGATGACGGGGTGGAGGGAGAGGCGTTGCACACTGCCCACCCGCTCACTCATGGCGACGTGGTGCTGGCGCGCAAGGATGCGCCGGCGAGTTATCACCTGTCCTGCACGCTGGACGATGCGGCGATGGGGGTGAGTCATGTGCTGCGCGGCGACGATCTGCTGGGCGCGACCGATATTCACCGGTTGTTGCAGGCTCTGCTGGGCCTCCCCTCCCCAGCCTATATCCATCATCCCTTGCTGGTGGACGCGGATGGCAGGCGACTGGCTAAGCGGAGCGGGTCGATTGCGCTGGCGGATGTGCGGGCGCAGGGGATGGACCCGGCGCGCCTGGTCGCTGACCTAAGGGACAGGCGCTTTCCGGTTGGCATCAGGCTGGCAAGCGCCTAGAACCATCTTATGAATACCGTCCTTGTCATCGCCCTCGCCCTTGCCATGGCCGCAACCTTGTTTGCTCTGATCCGTGGCATCATCAGCTTCCTTCAGGTCACCAAGGAAGAACTGAACGCGCCGGAAGGCAGCGGTCCCGGCCCGTCGCGGCTCAAGCAGAACAAGATGATGCTGAACCGCGTGCTGTTTCAGGCCGGTGCGATCATCATCGTTGCCATCATGCTCCTCGCCAAGGGTAATAGCTGACTCCCATGGTCAAGCTGAACAAGATCTACACCCGCACCGGGGACGCGGGGACGACCGGTCTTGTCGATGGATCGCGCCTGCCCAAACACGCGCCGCGGATGCAGGCGGTGGGCGATGTCGACGAGGCGAATAGCGCGATTGGCCTGGCAATTATCGCGATGGGTAATAGGCCCGAAGCCGCGTGGCTGACGACGATCCAGAATGATCTGTTCGATCTGGGCGCTGACCTGGCGACGCCGATCCCCGATGGGGCGGACGAGCCATGGGCGCTGCGAATCATCGCGACCCAGGTGAAGCGGCTGGAGGATCAGATCGATGCGATGAATGCCGATCTGGCCCCGCTCGACAGCTTCATCCTGCCCGGTGGATCGCCCGCCGCTGCCGCCATCCATCTGGCCCGTGCGATTACACGGCGGGCCGAGCGCAGCGCGACCGCTGCGGCGGTCGAGGTTGCGCTCAACCGCCAAGCGCTGGCCTATCTCAACCGCCTGTCCGACCTGCTGTTCGTGCTGGCGCGGCGGGTGAATGATAATGGCGCGGCCGATGTCAAATGGGTGCCAGGCGCATCGCGCTGATCGCGCCGCCATCTGACTCAGCTATGGCACGGCTCGTCCCGCTTGGCCAAATTAACCCTGTTTCTTTGGAATCCATTTAGCTCGCCCCCCGACTTTGCGGCCCATTCGCAATTACGGGGCTGTCCATGCATTTCTATCTCGCGACATCTTTCATCTTCCCGCGCTCGCTGCGCCTGCGTCTTTTCACGCTCTGCTTCATTGCCACCCATTTGCCGCTGCTGGGCTATAGCAGTTGGGGGCTGGCGACCGGGCGGATCGCGCTGACCGAATTTGTCCTGCTGACGCTGATGACGCTCTTCGGCACGGCAATCGCCCTCATTGGCATCGGCGCGCTGCTCAATCCCATTCATGCGCTGGCAGAGACGCTGAATCGCAAGGCGGAGACCGCGCTGCCCGAAATGGGCGATGTGATCCAGACGCTCTATGCCGGGGTGCATCGCGCCGCCAGCACGGCGCGGGCGCAGATCGACGACCTGCAGGTCGCGGCGCATGAGGACCCGCTGACCGGCATTGCCAACCGGCGCGGCTTTCTGGCGCAGATCGATGCCCTGTCCAAGGACCAACGCCGGGGTTGTGTCGCCATCATCGACATCGACCATTTCAAGCAGGTGAACGATCAGCTGGGCCATGATGAGGGCGACCGGGTGCTGGCCGCCTTTGCCGATCGCCTGTCCGCGCAGTTGCGCCGCGTCGACAAGGTCGCGCGCTGGGGTGGCGAGGAATTTGTGATCTTCTTCCATGGCGCGGCGGAGGACGAAGCCTGCTGGTCGCTGTCGCGGATCGCCAGCCAGATGCGGCAGGAACCGATCGGCCGGATTCATGGTCGCCCGATCGGCTTTTCCGCCGGGGTGTGCCGCTGGACCGGGGACGCGGTGGATGGCGCAATCGCTGCGGCAGACACGGCGCTCTATGAGGCCAAGCAATCGGGACGCGACCGGATTTGTCGGGCTGCGGCGGCGGTACAGATGGTGTGAGGAGAGGCTATCCCCCTCTCCCCCCAAACCCGTTCGGGCTGAGCCTGTCGAAGCCTTGTCCTGCCTTGCGCAGAAGAAAGACAGCCCTTCGGACAAGCTCAGGGCGAACGGGTTTGGGAAATTCCGATGGTAATGGAAGGATTGTCGCCTGCTTACTCGACGACGCGGGCGGTCCAGGTGGTAATCCAGTGCCAGGCGCCGCGACATTCGCCCATGCTGGTCGCCTCGATCAGGCGGAAGCGCTGGCCGTCCCAGACATAGGCTTCGCTGCCGCCGCAATCGCCCAGCCCCCGCCCCTTGGCGAAACTGTCCAGCCGGGATTTTTCCGGGGTCCAGCCGACATTGACCAACATCGGGTGGCCCGCTTCCTCGCTCCAGCCCGGCTTGAAATCGAAGGCGGCGAAGCGGAAGGCGCGGCGGCCCGGCACGCCGGTGGCGATGACCGGCACGGACGAGAAATTATAGGCGCCCGATCCGCAGGGGACGAGGATGAGCGTTTCGGTCTTGGACAGGCGGTGCAGGTCCGGGGTCTGATCGCTGCGCATTTCGTCGGTGCAGCCGGTATATTTGCCGAGCGCGGTCAGTTCCTCGCGCCACAGGGCGGCGGGCGCTGGACCGGCGGGGATGAGCGCGCGGCGGATGGCGGGGGCTGCCGGCACGGGCTTTACCGCTGTCGGGCCAAGCGCGCCGGTCGCGACCAGTGCGGTGGTAGTGCCTGCCCTGCCCTGCCGCGCGTCCATATAGCGCAGCGCCGCGCCTGCCCCGGCTAGCGAGGGGCGACCATAGAGTTTGGCACCCGCGCGCACTTCCATGGTGGAGCCGCGCGCCATAGCGATGGCGAGGGCGGAGGCCTGTGGCCCGCGGATCGTGGCTTCGCCGTCGCGGGCGATGGCGCTGGCGATTTTGCGGCCATCGACGGACAGGGTGACGTCGGCCTGACCCTTGCCCTCGCGGCTGATCCAGACTTCGGCTTGGGCATCGGGTCCGGCGGCGCGGGCAATGCCGATCATCAGCGGGATGTCAGGCGGGTCACCGCCTTCGGGGAGCAGCGCGACCGCCTCGCACCGGTTGCGATTGTCGCAGCCGATGGTCCAGTCCTTATAGGTCTCCAGCGCCCCCGGCTTTGGTGCCTGCGCCATGGCCGTAGCCGATCCCAGCGTGACCGCCAGCGCGGCCGCAAAAAGTCTGTTTGCCCCCATGGGTTTAACCATAATATATTTGCCCGGGGAGCGATAGAGTCTCGTTGCGTGACCGTTCGGACAGTCCACTGGCGTTTGGAAACAGGGTGTTCCCGCGCAGGCGGGAATCCAGTTCAAGGGCGGGACTGGGTTCCCGCCTGCGCGGGAACACGGGGCGTGTCAGCGCAAGCTGAGCATCAGCCCGGCCAGCGCGGCGCTCATGAGGTTGGCGAGGCTGCCCGCGACCAGCGCTTTCAGGCCAAGCTTGGCGATCATCGGGCGCTGGTTGGGGGCCAGGTTGCCGGTCACCGCCATCTGGATCGCGATCGAGCTGAAATTGGCGAAACCGCACAGCGCGAAGGTGACGATGGCAATGCTGGCGGGGGACAGGCTGCCCTGCACCTGCCCCAGATTGATATAGGCGACAAATTCGTTCAGCACGACCTTGGTGCCGAACAGGCCGCCTGCGACCTGCGCTTCCTCCCATGGGATATTGAGCAGATACATGACCGGCGAAAAGACATAGCCCAGCAGTTGCTGGAAGCTGAGCGTGGGATAACCGAACACGCCGCCAATGCCGCCCAAAATGCCGTTCGCCAGCGCGACCAGCGCGACGAAGGCCAGCACCATCGCGCCGACCGCGACGGCCAGCTTCACGCCGGTCTGCGCGCCTTGCGCGGCGGCCATGATGATGTTGGCGGGCTTTTCCTCGTCATGGCTGGCGACCGGCATGGGTTCGCCCGGCGTCCCTTCGGGCAGCAGCGCGGCTGGCCCTGCGCCGCTGATCCGCGCTTCGGGCAGGTGAATGTCGGGATCATCGCCCAGCGGCAATTCGCCCTGCACCGGCAGGCGCGTGTCGGGCATCATGATCTTGGCCATCAGCAGCCCGCCGGGCGCAGCCATGAAGCTGGCGGCGAGGAGATAATCGATCTTGATCCCCATCGAGGCATAGGCGGCAAGGATGGTGCCCGCGACCCCGGCCATGCCGCTGGTCATCACGGTGAACAGCTGTGGCGGGGTAAGGCCCGCCAGATAGGGGCGGATGACGAGCGGGCTTTCGCTTTGCCCGACGAAGATATTGGCGGCGGCGCACAGGCTTTCGACCTTCGACACGCCCGTCACCGCCTCGATCGCGCCGCCGACCCACCGGACGATGAACTGCATGACGCCCAGATAATAGAGGATCGACACCAGGCTGGCGAAGAAGATGATGACCGGCAGCGCGGCGATGGCAAAGCTGGCCCCGCCGATTTCAGGACTGGCGAGCGGGCCGAAAATGAAATTGGTGCCCGCCTGCGCATAGCCGAGCAGATTGGCGACCCCCTTCGACATGCCCGCAATGACCGCGCGGCCGGCGGGAACGTAGAGAACCAGCAGGGCGATGCCCGCCTGCAACAGGAATGCCGCGCCCACGACCCGCAGCCGGATGGCGCGGCGGTCGGACGACAGGGCAATGGCGATGGCAAGGATGAGCAAGATGCCCGCAAGACCGATGAGAAGATGCATGAAAGGCTTTCGCGGGGAGAGTGGTGGCGCGGGAAGGATGTTGCGCGACTATATGAGCGGCGCGCGGGCATGGCGAGTCTGAGTTTAGGGATGCGTGACATGCCCGGTCATTCCTATGATATAAATGAGATGCTCTCGCTTTTTTGATCGGACGCGCTAGGTTGAGGGTAAGACAGAATCGGGTGAGGAGAGCGGGATGACGCAGGCGGGGGCTTTGACGGCCGGGGCGGAATGGCGGCGGGCGCCGGTGCTGCCGATTGCGGCGGGGCTGGGCTATGCCACCAGCGTCATCCATATTTACGGGCTTGGTCCCTATATCGAGCCGATCAGCCAGTCGTTCGGCTGGTCGCGGACGCAGACCACCATTGGCCTGACGCTGGCGACTTTGGTGCAGGCGCTGTTCTCCGTGCCGATCGGGCTGATGGTTGACCGGCTGGGGCCGCGGCCATTCGGGCTGGTGGGGGTGCTGCTGACTTGTGGCGCCTTTGCGATGCTGGGGACGGCGAGCGGCGATAAGACGCAATGGCTGATGCTGTGGAGCCTGCTGGCTCTGGCGACGCTGCCGGTGCAGGCGACGGTGTGGACCAGCGCGGTGGCGACCCGCTTTGCCGCGTCGCGCGGGCTGGCCTTTGCGGTGACCCTGTGCGGCGCATCGCTGGCAGTGGCGGTCTTTCCGTTGCTGGGCAGTTGGCTGATCGCCCATCATGGCTGGCGGACGGCGGTGCCGATTCAGGCCGCGATCTGGGTCGCGATTGCTTTCCCCATGATCTTCCTCTTCTTTCGCGGAGCGCATGACCGGCGTGGCAAGGACGCCATGGCGGAGCGGCCGGTGCTGACCGGGGTGACATTGGGCGAAGGGCTGCGATCATCCATCTATCACCGGCTGCTGCTGGCCAGCCTGCTCTTCACCTTCACCATCATCGCTCTGGTCGTCCATTTCGTGCCGATCCTGACCAGCAGGGGCGTCAGCCCGATGGCGGCGGCTGGCACGGCGGCGCTGGTCGGGCTGTTTTCTGTGATCGGGCGGCTGGCGACCGGGCTGCTGCTCGACCGGTTTCGCGCGTCGATGGTTGGGGCAACCGTGTTCCTGCTGCCCGCGATCGGATGCCTGTTGCTGCTGACGGGCGGCGATAGCTGGATGGCGCAGGCGGCGGCGGCGGCGATGGTCGGGCTGACGCTGGGGGCGGAAGTCGATGTGATCGTCTATCTGACCACCCAGCATTTTGGCCTCAAGACTTTTGGCGGCCTGTATGGCGGGCTGTTGATGGCGCTGTCGGTCGGCACCGCGACCGGGCCGCTGGGCGCGTCGGCCTTGTTCGATGCGACGGGGGGCTATGGCCCGTTCCTGTGGCTGACGATCGCGCTGATGGCGGGGAGCAGTGTGACGCTGGCCACCCTGCCCCGCCCCGCCTTCGCACGGAACTGAACGCTACAAAGCCGCTACATTGCGCAATCACGGGGAGATAATCGCCGCCTAGTCCACATCCTTGAGGGTCTTAACAAGAGACGGAAAGGGTAGAGATGACCGAGGATGGCGACGCACATGACCATGGCCTGGAACATGATCTGGAACAGATACGCGCGCAGGCCCGGCAGGCAGTGGGGCGGCGGCGGACGCTGCAATTGCTATTTGCAGCGGGTGGCGGCGCGATCATAACCGCGTGCGGCGGTGGCGGATCATCGTCCGGCACAAGCAGCGGCACCACCAGCAGTTCGACCAGCAGCACCAGTTCGACGTCATCAAGCAGCACGTCGTCGACATCATCGTCCACCGGCGGGACCACGGGCAGCTGTATCGCCGACCCGACCGAAACGAACGGCCCCTACCCCGCAGATGGTTCCAACAGTGTCAGTGGCAGCGTGGTCAATGTGCTGGACGATACGGGTATCGTGCGGACCGACATAAGGTCCAGCTTCGGGTCGTCGAGCGGTACCGCGTCGGGCCTCTACATGCAGCTGACCCTCACCGTCGTGAACGTCAATGGCAGCTGCGCGCCGCTGGCAGGCTATGCCGTCTATATCTGGCACTGCACGGTCGATGGCCTCTATTCCCTCTATACCGTGCCGGGCGAAAATTATCTGCGCGGCGTGGGCGTGACCGACGCCAACGGCCAGGTGACCTTCACCAGCATCTTCCCCGGCTGTTATGACGGGCGCTTCCCGCATATCCATTTCGAGGTCTATCCGAGCCTGGCGCGGGCGACCAGCTATGCCAACCGGGTGCTGACGTCGCAATTTGCGATGCCCAGCGCGGCCTGCTCCACCGTCTATGCGACCAGCGCCTATGCCAGCAGCCGCAGCAATTTCGCCAATGTGTCGACCAGCAGCGACAATGTGTTCGGCGACAATACGAGCGCGCAGGTGACGGCGATGACCCCGGTGATGACCGGCGACATCACCAATGGCTATACAGGCACGGTGACGGTCGGGCTGGCGATCTGACAGGAAAGCGCGCGGATGACTTTGCAGGCGGGCCATTGTGCCGATATGCTGGCCGTCACGATGGATGGTTCGCGCATATTGGTGGTCGACGATGACGCGGACATTCGCGCGCTGCTGTCTGACTTTCTAGAGCAACATGGCTTTGCCGTGACTGCCGTGGCGGATGGCGCGGCGATGGACCGGGCGCTGGCGACCCAGGATTTCGACATTGCCGTGCTGGACGTGATGATGCCGGGCGAGGACGGGCTGTCGATCCTGCGGCGGCTGGCCGCGCGCGGCGGGCTGCCGGTCATCATGCTGTCGGCAATCGGCAGCGACATCGACCGGATCGTCGGGCTAGAAATGGGGGCGGAGGATTATCTGCCTAAGCCATGCAATCCGCGCGAATTGCTGGCGCGCATCCGCACCGTGTTGCGGCGGCACCGGCGGCAGGCGGCGCAGATGCGCGATTCGTGCGACCCGTCGGGCAAGCGGCTGCGCTTTGCCGGGTGGCTGGTCGATATGGGCGCGCGGCTGCTGACCGATCCCGACAATGTCGTCGTCACCCTGACCGATGGCGAGTTCCGTCTGCTGCGCGCCTTTATCGAGCATCCCCGCCGGGTGCTGAGCCGCGACCAGTTGCTCGATTATTCGGCGGGCAATGACAGCGACAGTTATGACCGGGCGATCGACGTGCAGGTGAGCCGCCTGCGCCGCAAGCTGGAGCGGGGGGCGCGCAGCGATGGTGCCGACGAGCTGGTCCGCACCATCCGCAACGAAGGCTATATGTTTACGGCCGAGGTGCGCCCGGTGTGAAGGCGCGCTTCAATCCGTCGATCCTGACGCGGATCGTGCTGCTTGTCGCCGCGACACTGCTGCTGGCATTGGGCGCGATGATGCTGGTGACCTTTCGCGGCCCGCCGCCGCACAGCCGCCCGATGAGCCTGAACGAAGCGGCGGAACTGCTGCGCGGCGGTGCGCCGCCCGCTGGTACGTGGAGCGTGACCCGCTACCTATCCGACCGTGCGCCCGATGCCGAGCAGGCGCAGGAGATCGATCCGCGCGGCGCCGCCCGGATCGCCGCGTTGCTGATGCTGCCCCCCGCCGACGTCCGGCTGCTGCGCGAACGGCCGCCGATGCGGATGCCAGAACCGGGCCTATTGCCGAGTCAGGGGCAGGAACGGATGGAGCTGCATCGCGCCTTCCTGCTCGCCTGGCGCACCACCGATGGCTGGAGCGTCGTGCAGGCGCGGCAGGGAGCCAATACGCGCTGGTATGCGATCACCCTGTCCCTGATGGCAGGGATCTTCATCCTGCTGCTGCTGCCCGCTTATTGGGTGGCGCGGCGCATTGCCCAGCCGATCCGCCTGCTGGCCGAAGGAGCCGCGCGCGAGCGGCCCGAACGCGCCGATCCGTTGCCGCTGACCGGGCCGCCCGAAGTGCGCGCGGTGGGCGCCGCCTATAATCAGCTGCGCGCGCGGATTGCCGATTATCTCAACGAACGCACCGCCATGCTGGTGGCGATCGCCCATGACCTGCGCACGCCGATGACGCGGCTGTCGTTCCGGCTGGAGGCGCTGCCCGACGGGCCGCGCATGAAGGCACAGGCGGATGTGCAGGAAATGCGGGCGATGGTGACCGACATGCTCGATTTCATGCGGGGGCAAGGCGATGGCGCGGCGCGGGTGCGGATCGACCTGAGCGCGATTGTCGAGACGCTGGCCGACGATCTGGCGGATATGGGGCAGGATGTCGCGGTGACGCATAGCGCGCGGGCCGTGGTGCGCGGCGACGCCGGGACGCTGCGCCGCTGCATCGGCAATCTGGTCGACAATGCCGTGCGTTATGGCGGGGCAGCGCGGATCAGCCTGACGGTTGCGGCCGGGCAGGTCAGCGTGGCGGTGGAGGATGACGGGCCGGGCGTGCCGGAGGCGACGATCGAGCGGCTGTGCGAGCCATTTTATCGCGGCGAAGCATCACGCAACCGCGAGACGGGGGGCGTGGGGCTGGGCCTGTCGATCGCCCGGTCAATTGCGGAAAGCCATGGCGGGCGGCTGGACTTCGCCAATCGCGCCGGGGGCGGACTGCGCGCGTCGCTGGCGGTGCCGCTTGATCGCTAGACGTCTGCCACAAAAGCAAGCGAGAACCAGGAGGACATGGCATCGACCGCCAGCGGCGAGAGGCAGATTGCGCGGCGGCGGCGGCTGTTGGGGGATGTTTGATGTTCGTCCAGCAGGCCGCGCCGCTCCAGCACACCGACCTGGCCGACGATGACGCTCATCGACAGGCGCGATTTTTCGCTCAGCTGCTCCAGCGTCAGCGCCCGTCCCTCCAGCCCCGCCTGATAGAGGAGCAGCAGCATGTCCCAGGCAGGATCGCTGAACAGATTTTGGCCAAGCAAGGTGGCACGCGCCCGTCGCGCTTCGATATAACGTGCGAGTGCGGCGAGCTGACCACCGCCATCGCCATCCAGAACCGCTGCATCCTCCTGCCGCGCGTGCACATTGCTGAGGCAGCGTTGCAGCGCGACGATGAGGTCGGCCGCTTCCTGGCTGGGGACAATGCTCTCAGGCGGGATATGCGCGGTCATGGAGCGACTTTCGATCAAGTTCGATGCCAATGATGGTGAAGAGCATCAGCGGGATGATCCAGACCGTGTTCAGCCCTTCATAGATGCGGTCGGAAAAGCTCTGAAGCAGCAGCGTCGCCACATGGGACAGCAGCGTCATCAGCTGGCAGGCGGAGACCCAGACCGGCCAGTAACGGCGGCTTTGCAGCATCAGCCACAACAGCGCGACAAAGGTCAGCAAATCGACCGTCATCAGCCAATATTGCGTCGCCTGCCACGATCCGGCGAGTTGGGCGGGAATGGTGAACAGCACCGCTGCCACCGAGATGACGACGAAGCGTCGCCCGTCCCGCCCGCCAAACGCCAGCGCAAAAGCGCAGGTTAAAAGCATCAGAAGCCAAAAAGAAGCCGCCAGCATTTGATCACCGGTTGAGAGGGGGGAGAATTCAAACGTTTACCCAATGCCGACGGCTCCACCTGGTCAGGCGACCAGGGTCAGGTGGCGCTGCACATCGTCCTGCACGGGCGCGTCCATCCCCAACGGGCATCCAAAGGCCGTGACGGCATGTTGGCTTTGTTCGATACAGCGGGTCAGCAGCGCTGTCGCGCGGATCATGTCGCTGCGCCCTTCGATAATCTTGGTCGCGCTTTCATGGATGCGCAGGATGATGCGCTGGCTTTCAGCGGCGGTAAGGCCGGAATCCTGGGCAGCGGCGAGAAAGGCGGTGGTCAGCTGCGCAGTGTCGACGAGCGCGACGTCCAGCGCGGCAAAAGCCTGCTTGGTCTGATCGGCGACGGCCTGGGTCTTTGCGGGATCAAGATTAAGCACAAGTCATCTCCTTCGCACGACGCCATGCAGGCGGTGCGTTGTCAGCGTGGCAATGTAGGAAGGATCAGGCCAGCGCCTTGAAGGCCCCGGCGATAAGCAGCAGCAGAGTGACGACACCAACGCCGGTCAGTACGGCGGCGCGGATCATCGCCAATATGCGGCCATCGATACTCAGTTCATTGATCGATCCCCCTAGCGGCGGGCCGAAGGCGAGGATGCGGCGCAGGAGCGTTTTGCGTTCCGTCTGCTCATCCGGCCTGTCCGGCTGAGCGATGGATGACGCAGGACAGGCATCGGAGGCAAGCCGCTGCGTTTGATGTATCAAAGGCTGATATGTGCCACTTTGGGCCTGTGGTTGATCGAACGAAACGAACAGGCGCGCGGCTTCCTTGCGGGACGGCACGCCGAACTTGCGCAAACTGGTGCGGACGCGCTGATCCACCGTATGCTCCGAGACGTGGAGCTGCCGCGCGATTTCCTTGGAATTGAAGCCCTGCGACACCAGCCGCAGGCACTGCTTTTCCCCCTCGCTCAAGGCTGGCAGGGTGTCCGCCACTCCATCGCTCCTCCTGCATGGGCTCTTTGCCTAAGAACGAACCAAAGGCGTCAAAAGGCCCAGCTAACGCATATCACACCGTCAAGGTTGCGATTCGGTTTGCGTTGCGTCCTAAAGTGACACGACAGGATGTTGATATGCAACTTAGTTACGTAGGTAGCGGTCGCGAAGGTCAGGCAGTGGGCTTGCCGTCCTGTTTTGCCTTGTGCGCTGCCAGCAGGGCGTCGATCTCGACGATGCGCTGGCGCTGGACCGTGCCCTTGGCCAGCCCCTTGAGGCGACATTCGGCCCACAGCGCGCGACGCTCGGAAGTCAGGGCTTTGAGATAGAGGTCGGCCATGGGTCTGTCCTTGGAATGGGAAAAGGGCGGGAGCGTTGTGACGCCCCTGCCCCTCCACCACCGGCTACGTCGGCGGTCCCCCTCCCCAGGCAAGCCTGGGGAGGAATTATTTTAGGCCGCTTTCGAGCGGCTCATGCGCTTGCGCTCGTTCGGGTCGAGATAGCGCTTGCGCAGGCGAATCGTCTTGGGCGTGACTTCGACCAGTTCATCGTCATCGATATAGGCGATGGCCTGTTCCAGCGTCAGCTTCCACGGCGGGGTCAGGCGGACGGCGTCGTCCTTGCCGCTGGCGCGGAAGTTGGTCAGCGCCTTGGACTTCATCGGGTTGACTTCCAGATCGTCGGGCTTGGCATTTTCGCCGATGATCATGCCTTCATAGAGCGCTTCGCCCACGCCGACCATCAGGATGCCGCGTTCTTCGAGCGGACCCAGCGCATAGGCATTGGCTTCGCCCGCGCCGTTGGAGATCAGGACGCCATTCTTGCGGCCTTCGATCTTGCCCTTGTGGGGGCCATATTTCTCGAACAGGCGGTTCATGATGCCGGTGCCGCGCGTGTCGGACAGGAATTCGCCATGATAGCCGATCAGGCCGCGCGACGGAGCGGAGAAGGTGATGCGGGTCTTGCCGCCGCCCGACGGGCGCATGTCGGTCATTTCCGCCTTGCGCAGGTTCATCTTCTCGACAACCGTGCCGGAAAATTCGTCATCGACGTCGATCATGACGGTTTCATAGGGCTCGGTCTTGCCGCCATCTTCATCTTCGCCGAACAGCACGCGCGGGCGGCTGATCGAGAGTTCAAAACCTTCGCGGCGCATGGTTTCGATGAGGACGCCCAACTGAAGTTCGCCGCGACCGGCGACTTCGAAGCTGTCCTTGTCGGCGCTCTCGGTCACTTTGACGGCGACGTTCGATTCGGCTTCGCGGGCGAGGCGATCGCGGATCATGCGGCTCGTCACCTTGGTGCCTTCACGGCCGGCCATTGGCGAATCATTCACGGCAAAGCGCATCGAGAGGGTTGGCGGATCGATCGGCTGGGCCTGGATCGGCACGGTGACCGACGTGTCGCAGATGGTGTTGGCGACGGTCGCGACCGCCAGACCAGCCAGCGAGATGATGTCGCCAGCCTTGGCTTCATCGACAGGCACGCGATCAAGGCCATGGAACGCCATGATCTTGGACGCGCGGCCGGTTTCGATGACCTTGCCATCCATGTCGAGCGCGTGGATCGCCTGGTTGACCTTCACCGAACCGCTGGTCACGCGACCGGTGAGGATGCGGCCGAGGAAATTGTCACGGTCAAGCAGCGTCACCAGGAAGGTGAAGGGCACGCCGTCGACTTCCACGGCGGGCGCAGGCACGTGATCGACGATCTTCTGGAACAGGGGCTTGAGCGTGCCCGAACGCAGCGTGGGATCTTCATTGGCGTAGCCATTGCGGCCCGACGCATAGAGGACGGGGAAGTCGAGCTGTTCATCGGTCGCATCGAGCGACACGAACAGGTCGAACACTTCGTCCAGCACTTCCTGAATACGCTCGTCGGGGCGATCGACCTTGTTGACGACGACGATCGGACGCAGGCCCAGCGCCAGCGCCTTGCCGGTCACGAACTTGGTCTGCGGCATCGCGCCTTCCGACGAATCGACCAGCAGGACGACGCCGTCGACCATGGAGAGGATGCGTTCGACTTCGCCACCAAAGTCGGCGTGACCGGGCGTATCGACGATGTTGATGCGGGTGCCTTCCCACTCGACCGAGGTCGGCTTGGCCAGGATGGTGATGCCGCGCTCTTTTTCGAGATCGTTGCTGTCCATCGCGCGCTCTTCGACGCGCTGATTGTCGCGGAAGGTGCCGGACTGGCGGAAAAGCTGATCGACGAGGGTGGTTTTGCCGTGATCGACGTGCGCGATGATCGCGATATTACGCAGGGACATGTCTTGCCTTTGGGATATGGGCTCCCCTGGCCGACGCGAGGTCACACAGAGGCTTCGGGCGCGCCCCTACAGGAATTGATGCGCCGCGGCAAGGCTTGGGGGTTTGGTGTTGGGGGAAGCGATGCGGGGAGCGGGCGGCCGTCCCGCTCCCGCGCCGGATCAATGATTGATGGTAATGATGTTCGTCGACGCAACGCTGCCGTCGAACCACGCCTTGCCGTCCGTCAGATCAAGATGCAGGCCCAGATCCTTGATCGCAGCGGCATCGTCAATGTCGACGCCCTGGTCCTTGAGCAAACCCAGAAAGCTGTTCATGAAGCGCACGCGCGCCGCAGGACTGGCTTGCAACTTGGTCGTCAGAGTAGCTCTTGCCGTACCCATATCCATATTCCTCTCTGTTCAGCTGCAGTGTTCGAGCATGTTTCCGAAGAAGGCTGCAGCGCGTTCCTTCCCCAAAACCCCTTCGACCCGGTCCATTGTTTTGATGATTTCCTGCGTGCGGTAGGTTTCGAACACGGCCTGCACGCGGGCGGCGATGTGCGGTTTGCGAAGCACCGCATGGCATGTGCTGCACGCACCGGGATAATCCTCGAACTTCGGCATGTCGGCATGGAGCACCGGATCGAGCCGTTCGATGATGTCGTAAAATTGCGGAAATCCCTCCCGCTTGATCACGCGCAGCAAAAGCGACGCCTCGATTCGCGCGCGGATCAGCGCCAATGGCTCGGTAAATGCATTGCCCATGACCAGGCCCGGCGTCGCCCGGTTGAAGGTCGAGCAGCAGGGATAGGTCTTGCCATCCCAGAATATGACAATGTCATGATGGACGCGCCGGTAACAAGTTTTGACCTTCGGCCCCGTCAGCGCGGCATAATCGACATCCCATTTGGTTGCCCGGCCGGTCTTGGCCACGATCTTGTCGATCAGATGGACGTTGGGGACATCGACCAATTCCGGTACGAATTCGCGCAACGTGCCACCGGGCGTATCAAAGGTGCCGACGATGTAAACCGGAATGTCGTGTGCCGCGCAGGCATGGGCGGCCCGCGTCACCGCGTCCGGCGTGACGAATTCGGCGTGGGACGGGTCGCAACTGATGTTCATCCGGCGCAGGCCGCACGCCGCCATGCGCGCCGCCAAGTCCCGTGCTTCCTCCCCGCTTTCGCCCCAATAGCCCGAACTCGCCACCGTGAAGGGCAGGCCGTGCAGCGCGCAACGGTCGATCATCGCCAGGAAATCGTCGCGATGCATCATAGGTTCGCCGCCGGTGAAGCCGACCGATGAAAAATGCTCGATGGCCGCGGCCTGATCGATCAGGCTTAACGCCTTGTCGATCGGCATCCGTTCGCTACGACCGGGATGACAGCCATAACAACAGAAATCGCATGACAAAGGGCATGTCATCGTTGTGTTGAGGACAAGAACATCCTTCTCAAGAATGGCGGACCATTCTCTCAAATCTTCATATTCTGACAAAATCCCATCCTCCCCGACGAATATACGCGAAGATCAGTCTGTCATGACGATTTTGTATTTTTTATGGAGCGACCACCGCCAGTATGTCGGCGACTCGAATATTAGCAGTATGGCCCTACGCCATCAATTTTAATGATAACTGTATTTGCATTAACTATAATTAACTGAACGAATATTGTCAGCAATGTGACGTTTTGATCGCCAAGATGGTGCCAAATCAGCGCGTTAACCGATCATAGCCGTGCAGGATTTTTTCCTGCGGCGAATGCGTCCAGCCATCGCCGTGAGCGACAAAGCACCAAAGGAGCGCTGACCTGGCTTTTCCGTCCCGATGTCCCGATCCATTTGCATCGGGCGCAGGCCCGCGCCATATTTCTGGCCTGTTCCGCATTGAAGATGCAGTGTTATAGTCGCATATAACAGCCGCAAGGAGATAGCATGGCCAGCACCGCGCCCACCACGACCGCAACATCCTCCGGCGATCCGTTCAGCCTGACCCCACCCGACCCGGTGCCGGTCGTCAGCGCCGAGAGGGCCGCCGGGCTGGTGCCGATCGACGAGGGCAAAAAGTCCAAGCTGGACGAGAAGGTCGATGCGTTCATCGACGATCTGGTGGCGCAGGACGCCAATTCGCCGGCATTTGGCGCACGGGTCGATCAGCTGACCAATATGGGGCGCAAGGAAATTGCGGAGGCAGCGGGCCACTCCAACCGCTTTCTCGACCGGCCCGTGCGCGCGATGGACAGCGACAGCAAGGTCGGCGCGGACCTGGCCGAACTGCGCCGCACGGTCGAGGATCTGGACCCCGGCAAGCGCGGCAGCCTGACCAGCCGCAAAAAACTGTTCGGGATCATCCCGTTCGGCAACAAGATGCGCGACTATTTCGACGGCTATAAGAGCGCGCAGAGCCACATCAATTCCATCCTGGGATCGCTGGCCAGCGGCAAGGACACGCTGATCAAGGATAATGCCGCGATCGATGTCGAGCGGCAGAATATGTGGGCGACGATGGGTCGCCTCGAACAGATGATCCATATCAGCAAGACCATGGACGCGCGGCTGGAGGCCAAGGCGCTGGAGCTGGATTCGACCGACCCGACCAAGGCGAAGGCGATCCGCGAGAGCGCGCTGTTCTACATTCGCCAGCGCACGCAGGATTTGCTGACCCAGATGGCGGTCACGGTGCAGGGCTATCTCGCGCTCGATCTGGTGAAGAAGAATAATGTCGAGCTGGTCAAGGGCGTGGACCGCGCGTCCACCACCACGGTCGCGGCGCTGCGCACGGCGGTGACGGTGGCGCAGGCGCTGGTCGGGCAAAGGCTGGTGCTGGAGCAGATCACCGCGCTCAACACCACGACCGCAAACATGATCGATTCAACCGGCGAATTGCTGAAAAGCCAGACCGCGCAGATTCACGAGCAGGCCGCGTCGAGCACGATCCCGATCGAGACGTTGCAGCGCGCGTTCCAGAACATCTACGACACGATGGACAATATCGACAGCTTCAAGTTGAAAGCGCTGGAGAATATGAAAACCACGGTGACCACGCTGTCGAACGAGGTCGAAAAGTCCAAGGGCTATATCGCGCGGGCCGAAGGGCAGGCGCAGGCGTCGAAAGAGGCGCGCGCGGACAATCCCTTGTTGAGCGCGATCGAAGGGTGAGGATGCGTATGACGCCCCCTCCCCCGTTCGGTTCGCGCTGGTCGAAAACTGTTGCGTCAGGGTTCTCGACACGCTCGAACCGAACGGATGTGGGCGAACATATGATGAGGTGGTCGTTGTGAGCCGTTCCGATCGCGTGCTGGCCGATGCCGAGGCGGTGCTGCGGCGTCATAGCGAGCGCGGGCAGAGCCTGACCGCGCGGGCGCGGCAGCGGCGTAATGCGGGGCTGATCCGCAAGGTCAAATATGCCTTCTGGGCTGTGCTGGCGGTGATATTGGGCAGCGCAGTTGCGGGCTTTGTCGTGCCGCTTGGGACGACCGGCATCATGATCGCGCTGGGCGTGATGATCGCGGCTTTGCTGCTGATCGGCCTGTTGCCGACGGAAACCCGCGTGCGGACCGAGGCGCTGGCGGAAACGCCGCTTACCGCCCTGCCGCTCCAGACCGAAATCTGGCTGGAGAATCAGCGCAAGGCGCTGCCTGCCCCGGCGGTGACGCTGGTGGACAGCATCGGCGTGAGGCTGGAGATATTGGCGCCGCAGCTGGAGCGGCTGGGACCGCAGGACCCCGCCGCGCTGGAGGTGCGCCGCCTGCTGGCCGACCATCTACCCGAACTGGTGACCGGCTATCAATCGATCCCGCAGCCGTTGCGGCGCGAGGAACGCAATGGCCGGGTGCCGGAAAAGCAGCTGGTCGAGGGGCTGGCCGTCATCGACGCGGAAATCGGGCGGATGAGCGAGAATCTGGCCAGTGGCGATCTGGACAAGCTGGCGACGCAGAACCGCTTTCTGGAACTGAAATATCAGGAGGCGAAGGAATTGGGGCAATAGCCCCGTCCTTCCCAGATGATCCACCTCACCCTCATCATCGTCGATTTTTTGACCGGGCTGCTGGCGGCGGGCGCATGGGCGCTAGCGTCTGCTGGCGGGGCGATCGCGGCGGTGGTCGGCGGCGGGGTGCTGGGCGTATCGTTGTTCCGGCGCTGGCGGCGCAAGGGTTAATCCCCGCGCACGACCTGCTGCACCATGGCGTCGGACAGGGCTATGTCGAAATGCAGGCCAAAGCGTTTGGCCCGGACCCACACGACATGGGCCATGGCCACAATCCCTTCCGCCTCTATCCTGACGCGATCACCCGCTTGCGGAGGATGATCGCAATGGGCGAGCGCGCCCGTTGTCGACAGGTCCAATATATGCGCGCGCAGCGGCGTACCGCGCAGGCGCAGCACCACCGGCTCGAACATCTTGTGACGTGCGGCGATGCGCGGTTTAGGCCCAAGCGGGGCGAGCGAAGCATGGTCGGTCATGATTGGAATCTCCCCGACATCTTCATATTGCAACAGCGAACAACAGCCAATCACCAGAAAGGATCAGGGTGGTGTTAACCCTGATTTTCGCTGCGGAAGGTGCAGGGGATGATGCTGGCCGGGTCTGGCCGTGCAGCGATACGGCGGAAGCGGGCGAGATAGCCGCCTGCGGTCGGCTTGGGGATGACCTCTTCCAGCCGGAAGCCCATCGCCGCCAGTTCGCAGGCGAGCAGGCGCGGCGGCGTGCCATGCTGCTGCGTCGGACGGTTGGCATCGACCACGATCAGTTCGCCATCCTTTTTCAACGCGGGGCTGAGATGCCAGAGGAAAGCGTATGGCTCGGCAATCTCATGATACATATGGACCATTAATATGCGGTCGAAGCTGTTGACCGGTAGGCGCGGATCTTCCGGCGCACCCAGCTTGACGCTGACATTGTCCAGTTTTTCGCGCGTGATGCGACGCGACAAGGCCTCGATCACTTCGGGCATGATATCCTCGGCCAATACTCGCCCGCTTTTGCCGACGCGGGTGGCGAGGCGCACGGTATAATAGCCCTCACCCGCGCCAATGTCCGCCACGGTCATGCCAGGATGGATGCCGGCGCGGTCCATGATATCCTCCGCCTCATTCACCCGGTCGCGCGCCTCCTCGCTCGACCAGCGGGTCGATACGATCGGGGCGACCGGACGGTGCGCGAGCGGGAAAGGCACAGCGGCGGGCGCGCGCTCCGCTTCGTTACCAGGCGACAGGCGATCGCAGGCGGCCAGCAAGGCAAGGACGCCCGCCAGAGCCACCCGCCATGGCATCAGTCGACATCCTCGACATCGACGCTTTCGCCGGTGACCTTCTGGCTCAAGGCAGCGGCCATGAACGGATCGAGTGCGCCGTCCAGCACATCGTCGGGCGCAGTCGAGGTGACGCCGGTGCGCAGATCTTTCACCAACTGATAGGGTTGCAGCACATAGGAACGGATCTGGTGACCCCAGCCAATCTCCGTCTTGGCCGCATATTCGCCTGCGGTCACGGCTTCGCGCTTGGCCAGTTCCGCTTCGTAGAGCCGGGCCTTGAGCATGTTCATCGCGGTGGCGCGGTTCTTATGCTGCGACCGGTCATTCTGTGAAGCGACGATGATGCCCGACGGAACGTGGGTGATGCGGACGGCCGAATCAGTCGTGTTGACATGCTGCCCGCCCGCGCCCGATGCGCGGTAGGTGTCGATCTTGAGGTCGCTTTCCTTGACCTCGATATCGATGTCATCGTCGATTACGGGATAGACCCAGACCGACGAGAAGCTGGTATGACGGCGCGCCGCGCTGTCATAGGGGCTGATGCGGACCAGGCGATGGACGCCGCTTTCGGTCTTGGCATAGCCATAGGCATTTTCGCCCTTGATCAGGAAGGTGGCGGACTTGATGCCTGCCTGATCGCCTGCCTGATAATCGACCAGTTCGACCTTATAGCCGCGCCGTTCGGCCCAGCGGCGATACATGCGGCTGAGGATTTCGGCCCAGTCCTGACTTTCCGTGCCGCCAGCCCCGGCGTGGATTTCCAGATAGGTATCGCTGCCATCGGCCTCGCCCGACAGCAACGCCTTGATCTTGTCCTCGTCCGCGCGGTCGGCCAGTGCCTTCAGGGCGGCAATGGCTTCGGACACCATCTCCTCGTCGCCCTCGGCCTCGGCCATTTCGATGAGTTCGGCGGTGTCGGACTTTTCTGAGGCGATCGCACGGGTCGCGCCGATCGCGCTGTCCAGCCGGGTCCGCTCCCGCATGACCTCCTGCGCCAGCTTTGCATTGTCCCACAGCGTGGGGTCCTCGACGCGCGCGTTCAGCTCGTCGAGGCGGCGCAGCGCGCGGTCCCAGTCGAGCGACTGGCGCAGCAGCGCCAGCGCGGCGTCGATGCGATCAATATATTGCAGCGCTTCGGCGCGCATGGGTGGTCTCCGGGTATTGGCTGGCGTGTTAACGCATCAAGCGACCGCCCCTATCCGAGGGCGGCGGATTTGGGAAGATCAATCCTCCCCTGACAGGGCAGGGCTATCACAGATGGAATGCTGCCCACCTTAACTTCGTCATGCTGAACTTGTTTCAGCATCCATTTCTCGTTTCGAACGACAGCTTTTGGGGCGCAATGGATCCTGAAACAAGTTCAGCATGACGATTTTGGAGGGCAAGTGATCGTATCTGAAAGCCCGGCCTCGACCGGGGATGAGCGTGTTTAGCCTCAATAAATCCCGCCCTGATCGGACAGGAAATCGCTGTCGGTGCGCGCTCTGGTTCGGGCGGCGGCGCGGGTGGCGGCGACTTTGGCCTGTTCCTCGGCCTCTTCCTTGCGGATGGTGCGGCGGGGTTCGGATTCGGGTTTGAAGGCTTCCCAGATCACCGCGGCCTTAGGTTCGCTGGTCGGCCAGGCGCCATAGACGCGCTTGCCTGACCGCCGGTCGATCGCGACCATGCGGATGCCCGCAGGGGCGACGAAGGGTGTCTTTGGCATGGTTTCCAATATGGGGGCCATCGCCGCCTTCCAGATCGGCGCGGCGATGCGGCCGCCCTGCGCCCAGCCGCCAAGGCTGCGCGGCTGATCGTAACCGATATAAACGCCCGCGACGAGATCGGGCGATCCGCCGACGAACCACACATTGGTCGGGCCGTTGGTGGTGCCGGTCTTGCCGAACAGCGGACGCTTGAGATCGGCCAGCACAGTCGCGGTGCCGCGCTGGACCACGCCTTCGGTGATGTGGACGACCTGATAGGCGGTCATCGGGTTCATTACCTGCTTGCCCTCAAAGCCGAAGCGCGGCATCGGCTTGCCATCCCAATTGGCCATGTTGCAGCCATCGCAGGCGCGCCAGCGTTCGGGCCAGATCACCTTGCCACGCCGGTCCTGGACATAATCCATCACCCGCGAGGGGAATTGCCGACCCTGATTGGCGAGCGTCGCATAGGCGTTGACCATGCGTTCGACCGTAGTTTCGCCAGCCCCCAGAGCGAAGGAGAGATAGGGCTGATAATCGCCGATCCCCATGCCCTTGATGGTGCGGACGACCCGCTCCATCCCGGTCTGGCTGGCAGCCCGCACTGTCATCAGGTTGCGCGACTGCTCGACGCCCCAGCGCATCGTCTGCGGCCCGGCGCTGCCGCCGGAGAAGTTGCGAAAGCATTTCTGACCCAGGCCCGCGCCCTGATAGACGCACAAAGGCCCATCGACGATGATCGAGGCCGGGGTCATGCCGCCGTCGAGCGCGGCGGCATAGACGAACGGCTTGATGGTGGAGCCGGGCTGGCGCAGGGCCTGGGTGGCACGGTTGTAGCTGGAGAGGCGCGAATCAAAGCCGCCCTGCATCGCACGGATGCGGCCCGAATGGACTTCTTCCACGACCATGCCGCCCGATACTTCGGGGATGGAGCGCAGCGCCCAGCTTCCCCCGTTGCGCGCGACGACGATCAGGTCGCCCGGCTTCATCGCGGAAAAGGCAGGGCCGCCGGTCTTGCGATAGGGGGTCTGCGCGGCGCTGGCGGGGAGCGTGCCGGTGCTGCCGTCAGAAAAGCCAAGCTGCGCGTCGGTCGATGTGCGGCTGATGATCACGGCGACGCGCCATTGTGCATAATCAACATCGATATAGCTGGCGGCCAGTTCCCGCTCCCAGCCATTGTCGATGTTGAGATGGCCAACCGGCCCGGACCAACCACGCCCGGCATCAAAGCTGAGCAGGCCGCCGCGCAGGGCGTTTTGCGTGCTTTCCTGCACCACCGGATCATAGGGGCTGCGCACCCACAGGCCACCGGCATAGATGCTGTTGGGACCATCGCTCGCCTTTTCCCCGAACAGGGCGATCAGGCGGCGGCGCACCTCTTCCATATAATAGCCGCCTGCGCGCGCATCAAAGCCGGAGCCGTGCATCGCGACGGTCCCAAGCGGCTGCGCCATCGCGGCGTCACGCTGGCCGGGCGTGATCCAGTTGTTCTTGACCATCTCGCCGAGCGCCCAGTTGCGCCGGTCGATCGCGCGGGCATGGCCGGTCGGGCTTTCGGGGCGATAATTGGCCGGCCCCTTTGGCAGGATCGACAGATAGGCCATTTCGTGGAGTTGGAGGTCGGCCACATCCTTATCGAAATAGGCGCGCGCGGCGGCCTGAACCCCATAGGCGTTACGGCCCAGGAATATCTGGTTGAGATAGAGTTCGAGGATCTGCTGCTTGGTCAGGACATTTTCCATACGCCAGGCCAGGATCATCTCCTTCACCTTGCGCGTGGGCGAATATTCATCGCCGATCAGCAGATTCTTGGCGACCTGTTGCGTGATGGTGGAGCCGCCACGCGCACGCTGGCCGGAGCCAAGCTTGCTGGCATAATCGACCACGGCCCCTGCAAAACCGGGGAAATCGACGCCATGATGGTCGAAGAACGTCTTGTCCTCCGCCGCCAGATAGGCGTGGATCAATTGCGGGGGGTAATCGCTAAATTGCAGCTGGACGCGCCGTTCGCGGGCATAGCTGTGGACCGGCTGGCCATTGATATCGCGCACGATGGTGGGCAACGGCGGCTCATATTCCAGCAAGGTCGCCGCGTCCGGCAGGCCGCGCGCGAAGATCAGCCAGAAGAGCGCGCAAAAGAGCAGGAAGCCACCCAGCAGGATGGACGCCCAGCGAAACAGGCGGCGCTGCCAGAGCGGGCGCAGACGGTCCAGCACGCCGCCAGCGTCGCGGCGCAGGCGATAGGCGAAGGACGATGCGGGCGGATTGGAACGGGCCTCTTCCATGACGGATCAGGCTCTAAGGTCAAAAAGCCTGTAGCGCCAGTGGGGATCGTTGATGCTCCTCCGGCCTCGCCTGCCCTCCCCTGCAAGGTAGAGGATTATATATGACCTTTCGCACCCTCTCCACGTCATGCTGAATTTATTTCAGCATCCATTGCTCGTCCCAAGCGGCGGCTCGTGGGGGACGATGGATGCTGAAACAAGTTCAGCATGACGAACTATGATAGGGCGTGTCCATACGCGACAGCCCCGCCCCCGGCGGGGCCGATTTGGCGTGATCAGCCCCCCGCCGTACCCCCATGCATCGCCAGCTTGCGGGCGAAATGGACCTCTATCGCGCGGGCGACGCCGCGGGCGATTTTCTGCTGGCCTTCGCGCGAGGCGAGGAAGGCGGCGTCGTCGGCATTGCTGATATAGCCCGTCTCGAAGAGGACCGAGGGCGTGTCGGGTGCTTTCAACACCATCAGCGAGGCGAAGCGGTGATAGGCGCTGCGGAACGGGACATAGGGCGATGCCTCGCGCTGGAGCAGGCGGGCGAAACTGGCAGAGATATTCATCGATTCGCGCTGGGTCAGGTCGATGAGGATCGAGGAGACGTCGCCCGACTGGCCGCCAAGGTTCACGCCATTGATGATGTCGGCCTTGTTTTCCCGCGCCGCCAGCCGTGCCGCTTCGCGGTCGGATGCGGTTTCGGACAAGGTATAGACGGTCGCGCCATGGGCTTCGGCATTTTCCGCTGCGTCGGCATGGACCGAGATGAACAGGTCGGCCCCCAGCTTGCGGGCGATGCCATAGCGTTCCTGCAACACGAGATATTTGTCATCGTCGCGGGTCAGCGCCACGCGGACGCGGCCGGACTTGACCAGCTGGTCACGGATCGCCTGGGCAATGGCGAGCGTCACATCCTTTTCGCGCTTGCCATTTTCCTTGTTGATCGCGCCCGGATCATGGCCGCCATGGCCCGCATCGATCACGATCAGCGGACGGGCACCGTCACGCGCGCCTTCGACGGGCGGCAGCGCGACGCCACGCGCCATCGACGGGATCGGCACGGTGATGGAATGGAGCCGCTTTTGCGGCCGGGCGCTCATATTGGCGGGCGCGTCGAAGCTGGTGCGACCCCGGCCCACTGCGGTGCGAAACGCGCTGTCAGTGGTGCCCTTGAGCGAGAAGCTCAGCGATTTGCCGTCGGGCGCGATCTGTGCGTCGCCCAGCGTCGCCGGGCTGGAGAGGTCTAGGACGACGCGGGCGGTGCCTTCGCTCAACTGGCCCTGTCGCACGGCGGCGATCGCGCCATTGCCGGGGGCAAACTGACCGCGCCCCACCTGCGCGCCGCTAATGTCGAGCGCGATCCGGCGTGGCGTGTCGAGCAGGAAGGCGGACGCGCCATCGACCCGATCGTCGAAACGCACGATGACGCGATCGTCGCGCACGTCGACGGCATAGATGCCGCCAGCGCTGCCGGGCGCTGCCATCGTCAGGGTGCTTGCAAGGGCAAGGCTCTGCAACATGCGCCGTTTGTGCATCGCATCGATGCGGGCCGTCCAGCCAAATGTCATGCGCTTATCCGTTCAGCGTCCCCACGCTAAACCCGGGATTAAGCACAGCCTGTTGTGGCTCCGTAAAATGAGAGGGTTAATATGATTTTCAGCAAGAAGGGGGATAAGAGCGGTGCTGGAAATACTGGCGGCATAATATTTCAGGCAGCCGTTGCCCCGTGGGTCTTTGACTGCTACCCATTCACATTCCCGCAAGACTTGCCTGTTTCATGGCGGCGATGCGGGGCATCAAGAGAGGCATCGGCGCGCACTCTGCGCGCCAAAGGATGCCAGTAACAGGTTGACGCTGCATGAGGCATGAATTCCATTCCACGCTTGCCCCGGTAACGGGCGATGCGGCGTGGATGGTCCGGCCCGGCGATTTGTCCGGCCCTGCCGACGCAGCAGACACGCAACATTTCCTTCAAACCTGGATGACGCCGCAACCCGCGCCCCTTTCGGCGCGCGCGTGGTCGTCCCTTCACTATCGCGTGGCGGCGCGGCCTTGTGCCGCAGCCCGTCCACGCCGGAGACTATTACATGACAATGCGTATGCTGATCGATGCGCGCCACCGGGAAGAAACCCGTGTCGCGGTCGTCAAGGGTAACCGGATCGAGGAATTCGACTTCGAGTCCGCTGAGCACAAGCAGCTCAAGGGCAATATCTATCTGGCCAAGGTAACGCGGGTCGAACCCTCGTTGCAGGCCGCCTTCGTCGATTATGGCGGCAACCGCCACGGCTTCCTCGCTTTTAGCGAAATCCATCCCGACTATTATCAGATCCCGCGTGAGGACCGCGAAGCGCTGTTGCGCGAAGAACGCGCCCATGCCGAGGAAGAGGCCGCGCTGCGCGCCGATTTCGACGATGATGATATGGACGATGGCGAAGGCAGCGTCGAAACCGTCGAGGCGACCCATCATCATGATGATGAAGATGGCCATGACGAGCAGGATGGCGGCGAACCGGCAGAAGGCGGCGAGACCGAGGGCAATGGCGGACGCGGCAATGGTCGCGGGCGTGGCCGTGGCCGGGGTGGCGATGATGCCGCCGACGAACTGCGCCGCAAGCGCATGGCGCTGCGCCGTCGTTACAAGATCCAGGACGTCATCAAGCGCCGCCAGGTGCTGCTGGTCCAGGTCGTCAAGGAAGAACGCGGCAACAAGGGCGCGGCGCTGACCAGCTATTTGTCGCTGGCCGGTCGTTACTGCGTGTTGATGCCCAACACGTCGCATGGCGGCGGCATTTCGCGCAAGATCAGCAATGCGGCGGACCGCAAGCGGTTGAAGTCGATCATCGCCGACATGGCCCTGCCTTCGTCTATGGGCTGCATCGTGCGTACCGCCGGCCTGCAACGCACCAAGGTCGAGATCAAGCGCGACTTCGACTATCTCGCCCGGCTGTGGGACGAGATTCGCGAAAATACGATGAAGTCGGCAGCGCCTGCGCTGATCCATAATGACAGCGACCTGATCAAGCGGGCGATCCGCGATATCTACAATAAGGATATCGAGGAAGTGATCGTCGAGGGCGAGCATGGCTACAAGGCCGCCAAGGACTTCATGCGCCTGCTGATGCCCAGCCATGCGCGCAAGGTGAAGGGCTATGCCGACGCGGTGTCGCTGTTCCAGCGCGCGGGCGTCGAGGATCAGCTGGCCGCCATGTACAACCCGGTGGTGCAGCTGAAATCGGGCGGCTATCTGGTCATCAACCCGACCGAGGCTCTGGTGTCGATCGACATCAACTCCGGCCGCTCGACCCGTGAACATGGTATCGAACAGACGGCGGTTGCGACCAATCTGGAAGCCGCGCGCGAGATTGCACGCCAGTTGCGCCTGCGCGACATGGCGGGCCTGGTCGTCATCGACTTTATCGACATGGAGGTGAACTCCAACATCCGTAAGGTCGAGAAGGCGATGAAGGACGCGCTGAAGGACGATCGCGCCCGCATCCAGGTCGGCCGGATTTCGGGCTTTGGCCTGATGGAAATGAGCCGCCAGCGCCTGCGCACGGGCGTGCTGGAAGCATCGACCCGCCAATGTCCGCATTGCGAAGGCACGGGTCTGGTCCGCACCGCGTCGTCGGCTGGCTTGTCCGCGCTGCGAATGCTGGAAGAGGAAGCGGCGCGTGGTCGCGGCAACGTCATCACGCTGCGCGCAAGCCAGGAAGCGGCCTTCTACGTCCTCAACAACAAGCGTCGCGAACTGGACGAAATCGAGCAGCGCTATGGCGTCAGCATCGTCGTCCTGCCCGATGGCGAGGTTGAAGGCGCGCGCATGTCGGTCGAGCCGAGCGGCCCGCGCCCCGAACGGGTCGTGACCTATGCGCCGATGGATCAGGATGACGACGATCTCGACCTGATCGAGGAGGAAGAGGAAGAAGAAGAGGCGCAGGCCGAGGACGAGGAAGAGGTCGTTGCCGAGCGTGAGCCGCGTGGCGAGCGCGCCGAGCAGGGCGACCGGGGCGAGGATCGCGATGGCAATCGCCGACGCCGTCGCCGTCGTCGCCGTCGTGGCGGCCAGCGAGATGAAAATCGCGTCGAGAGTGAAGCCGGGGAAGAAGCCGAAACTGGGGCTGAAGCCGCGGATGCCGACGAAGGCACCGCCGAGGACGACGAAGTCACTGCAACCACCGCCGAGACCGAGGAAGAGGGCGCCGCCCGTCGTCGTGGCCGTCGTGGTCGCCGTGGCGGTCGTCGTCGTCGCGAGGGTGGTGAAAATACTGCCGAAGCCGGTGCGGAAACCGTGGATGCCGAATCGGTTACCGAGGACGCGCCCGTGGTCGAGGACGCCACTGTTGAGGAGGCTCCCGCCGAGGAAGCCCCCAAGACGCGCCGTCGTCCCCGCGCCCGCAAGCCCAAGGCGGACAGCGCGCCGCTGACCGAAGCGATTGCTGAGGAAGCGCCGGTTGAGGTCGCAGTCGAGGCCCCTGCCGAGGTCGTGGCCGAGGCAGCACCCGCCAAGCCCCGCCGTGGTCGTCGCACCAAGGCGCAGATCGAGGCGGATGCTGCTGCAGCGGAAGCCGTCGTCGAAGCGCCGGTGGCGGAAGAAGCGCCTGCCAAGCCCAAGCGCACCCGGCGCAAGAAGGCTGACGTCGCGGTAGAAGCAGAAGCGGCACCCGCTGTCGAAGCCCCTGCTGCGGCTGAGGAAGCGCCTGCCGCCGAGACAGTGGCAGCGGAAAGCGAAGCCGAAGGCGTCAATGACGATGGCACGCCGCGTCGCGGCTGGTGGCAGCGTACCTTCGGTCAATAAAGACCGGCTCGCTCGCTGATGAAACAACGCCGCTGCTCGTCCGGTCATATCCGGTGCGCAGCGGCGTTTTTCGTTTGGGCCGACGCTTCACCGGCGGTTCATGGCCTGCATGGCAGTGGCGGCACGTGATGGTCCGACTGTTCCGATGGCTTGCCCTGCTGATGGGCGCGTTCATGCTGATGGCGCGCCCGGCGCTGGCGCAGAGCATCTTGCGCGATGCCGAGACCGAGGCCTTCATGGCCGACATGTCCGCGCCTTTGGTCAAGGCGGCGGGGATGGACCCGCGCAATGTCCAGGTGCTGGTGATCAACGATCCCGAAATCAACGCCTTTGTCGCTGGCGGCCAATATGTGTGGGTGCATAGCGGGCTGATCGCGCAGGCCGACAATGTGAACCAGTTGCAGGGCGTGGTCGCACATGAACTGGGCCATATCGAAGGCGGCCATGTCGTCCGTTTTGGCGAGGGGATTCGCGAGGCGACGGGCGTCACGCTGCTGAGCCTGGTGCTGGGTGCCGCCGCCATCGCGGCGGGCGGCGCGGAAGCGGGCATGGGCATCATGGGGCTGGGCCAGCAAGCTGCGATGAGCAAATTCCTCGCTTTCTCGCGCGGGCAGGAAAGCTCCGCCGATCTGGCCGGTGCGCGCTATCTGAGCGCGGCGGGCGTCAGTGGCCGGGGCAGCCTGGAATTTTTCAAGAAGCTGCAAAATCAGGAATATCGTCTCGCGATCCCGCAGGACAATAGTTATGGCCGCACCCATCCGCTGTCGGGTGAGCGGATCAATGTGCTGCGCGAGGTCTATACGGTTGACCCCGCATGGGACAAGCCGGTCGACCGGGCGCTGGAGCAACGGTTCGAGCGGATCAAGGCCAAGCTGGTCGGCTTCGTATCCGAACCGACCCAGACGTTGCAGAAATATCCCGAAAGCGACCAGTCGATCCCGGCCCATTATGCCAGAGCCTATGCCTGGCACAAAAGCGCCTATCCGCAGCGCGCCCTTTATGAGGCCGAAGCGCTGTTGGCGGCAGCACCGGACGATCCCTATTTTCTGGAGCTCAAGGGGCAGATATTGCTCGAAAGCGGCCGCCCCAGGGACGCGGTTGCGCCGCTGCGCGAAGCGGTGCGGCTCACCAACCAGCCGCTGATTTCGGTGCTGCTGGCCCATGCGCTGATCGCGACCGAGGATGAGGCGAATTTTGCCGAGGCCGAGCAGGTGCTGCGGCTGGCGGTGGCGCGCGACCGGGAAAATCCCTTCGCATGGTATCAACTGGGCGTCGTCTATGAACGGCGCGGCGATACGCCCCGCGCGGCGCTGGCGACGGCGGAACGCTATGCGATGATCGGCGAACATCCGATGGCGCTGCGCAGCGCCGACGCGGCGATGCAGGGGCTGAAACCGGGCACGGTTGACTATCTGCGGGCGCAGGATATCGCCATGGTATCGCGCGCCGCGATCGAGCAGCAGCGGAAGAAACGATAAGATGACGCAGCAAAACCGGCCGACATTCCGCGCGGCCCTTTCCAACAGGATGATCCAGATGACCCTTGGCGCTTTCGCCTTTATCGCGGCGGCCGCCGGGACCGCATTGGCCGTGCAGGCTCCCGCTGGCGTGACTGCCACGGACAAGAGCGCGATCGAAAAGATCGTTCACGACTATATTCTTGAGCATCCTGAGATCATCCCGCAGGCGATCGAGAAATTGCAGGCCAAGCGGATGTCGGGGACGATTTCCGACAATCGCGGGGCGCTGGAAAAACCCTATGCCGGGGCGTGGGAAGGCGCGGCCAATGCCGACGTCACGGTGGTCGAATTTTTCGACTATGCCTGCGGCTATTGCCGCGCGTCGCTGCCCGATCTTGCCAAGCTGGTCGGGTCGGACGCGAAGGTGAAGGTCGTGTATCGCGAATTGCCGATCCTGTCGGAAGAAAGCAGCGACGCGGCCAAAGTATCACTGCTGGCGGCCGAGCGTGGCCAATATATGGCCTATCACAAGGCGCTCTATGGCGCGGGCAAGGTGACGCGCGATACGATCGTCGCGGCGGCGGCAAAGGCGGGGATCAGCAAGGCTGACGCGGAAGCCGCGATCACATCGAGCAAATATGACGCCGAAATCCAGTCCAACATCGCGCTTGCCCAGAAATTGCAGGCAAGCGGCACGCCGACCTTCGTGATTGGCCACCAAGTGCTGAACGGCGCGGTCGGCTTCGACGCGCTAAAGAGCGGCGTCGCGGCGGCGCGGGGGAAGTAATCCCGTCTCCGTTCGGTTCGAGCCTGTCGAGAACCGCCCGCAAAGGGGTCTTGAAAGGCTCGAACCGAATGGATGCTGGATGGCTTCGCCCCATTGACTTCCCCCCCCTATTTGCCTATCGGACGCCCCCTGAACATGCGGCCGCTGCTTTGGCGGCCCTTTTTTGTCACGCCCGATTCTCTAGTTGTTTTTTGAGGAATGAACGATGAAGCGCACTTTTCAGCCGAGCAATCTGGTTCGGAAGCGCCGTCACGGTTATCGCGCCCGCATGGCGACCCCCGGCGGCCGCAACATCATCCGCGCCCGTCGTGCGCGCGGCCGCAAGAGCCTGAGCGCCTGATCGAAGGGCCGCCTTCGGCTGCGCCTGCCATCATGGGCAAGCGGGCCGATTTCCTGGCGGCCAATCGCGGCAAGCGCGCACCCATGCCGGGATTCGTCCTGCTGGTGCGCGAACGCGACGATGGCGATCCGGCGATGCGCTTTGGCATCACGGTCACAAAAAAGATTGGCGGCGCCGTCATCCGTAACCGGATGAAGCGCCGCTTTCGCGTTCTCGCACGCGAATCGTTGCCGCTGCATGGCTATGCCGGTGCCGATCATGTGCTGATTGGCCGTGACGGTGGCAAGGAACGCGATTTCGCCCTGCTGCGCACCGAACTGGAAAAGGCGTTGCGCAAGATTGCGCGCGCCCAGCCCGGTGATGCGCCGCCGCGCAATGGGGCGCGTGCCGGTCATGGCCGGGGCAAGGGGAAGGTCGGCAAATGATTGCCCGCCTCCTTATCCTGATCGCGCGCTTCTGGCAGATCGGCCCTTCGCGCATCCTGCCCCCTTCCTGCCGCTATGCTCCGTCCTGCTCCGAATATGCGATCCAAGCGGTGCGCAAATATGGCGCGATCAAGGGTAGCTGGTTGACGGGTAAGCGGCTAATGCGATGCCACCCATGGGGCGGTTCGGGCTATGATCCGGTCCCCTGACACAGATATAAGACGGCGGAGCCGAACAACGTGGACGACAAGAAGAATATCATTCTGGCGGTGCTGCTGACCGCGGCGATCCTGTTCGGCTGGCCCTATGTCTCGACCTATTTCTTCCCGGCGGCCAATCCGCCCGCAACGAAGATCGAGGGGGGCAAGACGACAGCGGTCGCCAACCCCGCAGCGGACCCCGCCGCCGACAGCGTGACCGCGATTCGCGACCGGGCGCTGGTTCTGAAGGAAAGCCCGCGCATCCCCATTCGCACGCCCAAGCTGGACGGGTCGATCAACCTGAAGGGCGCGCGCATCGATGACATCGTGCTGCCGACCTATAGCGAGACGATCGCCAAGGATTCGCCCGCCGTACGGCTCTACAGCCCCGCTGGCACACAGGACGCCTATTTCGCCGGTTTCGGCTGGCAGGGCGAAGGGCTGAAAACGCCGAACAAGGACACAGTCTGGACCGCGCAGGGCGGCGAACTGACCCCGACCAGCCCCGTTACGCTGAGCTGGAATAATGGCGCTGGCCAGACGTTCGAGATCCGCCTGAGCGTCGATGAAAATTACATGATCTCCGCCGCGCAAAAAGTGTCGAACAGCGGCGCTGGCGCGGTGGGCGTGAAGCCCTATGGCTATATCAGCCGCAGCAGCATTCCCAAGGACCCCGATACCTGGACCATCCATATCGGCCCGATGGGCGTGTTCAACAATGCGGCCAATTATGATGTGAACTACAAGGATCTGGACGAAGGTCCGTCCACCCGCGATTTCCAGTCCAAGGGCGGCTGGATCGGCTTTACCGACAAATATTGGTTGTCGGCGCTGGTGCCGGGCAAGGATGCCGATGTCGCGGCGCAATTCCGTAAAGGCGCTGGCATCCAATATCAGGCCGATGTCGCGCTCGATTCGACGATGCTGGCACCGGGCAAGGCGGTCACGCAGACGCTGCGCCTGTTCGTCGGGGCCAAGGAGGTCAAGACGCTCCAGGCCTATGAGCGTGACGGCGTCAAGCTGTTCGATCGCGCGATCGACTGGGGCTGGTTCTACTGGTTCGAGCAGCCGATTTTCGCCCTGCTCCACTGGCTGTTCGAGACGCTGGGCAATTTCGGCGTGGCCATCATCTGCCTGACCTTCGTGGTGCGCGGCCTGATGTTCCCGGTCGCCCAGCGCCAGTTCGCCAGCATGGCGGCGATGCGCGCGGTGCAGCCCAAGATGAAGGCGCTGCAGGAGAAGTATAAGGACGACAAGCCCAAGCTCCAGCAGGAGATGATGGCGCTGTACAAGACGGAGAAGGTCAATCCGCTGGCCGGATGCCTGCCCATCTTCATCCAGATTCCGATCTTCTTCGCGCTCTACAAGGTGCTGATGCTGACGATCGAAATGCGGCACCAGCCGTTCGTGCTGTGGATCAAGGATCTGTCCGCGCCCGATCCGCTGCATATCCTGAACCTGTTTGGCCTGCTGCCCTTCACCCCGCCATCCTTCCTGGCGATCGGCGTGCTGGCAGTGCTGCTGGGCATTTCGATGTGGTTGCAGTTCAAGCTGAACCCCGCGCAGATGGACCCGATGCAGCAGCAGATCTTCTCGATCATGCCGTGGATGATGATGTTCATCATGGCGCCGTTCGCGGCGGGTCTGCTGGTGTACTGGATCACCAACAACTGCCTGTCGATGGCGCAACAATGGTGGCTGTACCGCAAACATCCCGTGCTGAACGCGGCGGTCGCGAAGTAGACAGGCCAAATCTAAAAGTCCCCGTTCGTGCTGAGTAGGGACTGAGCGAAGTCGAAGGCCCGTATCGAAGCATCGCGCGGCCTTCGGCCCTTCGATACGCCGCTTCGACTTCACCACCGGTGAAGTTTATCCTGAGCGCCTGCTGCAAGCAGGCAGTCGAAGGGCTCAGCGGCTACTCAGGGCGAACGGAGATATATATGAGCGAACAAGACCACACCGACCTGACGGAAGAAGCGCGCAAGACCTTTTCCGGGCCGATCACCTTCCTGAAATCCGCGCCTACGCTGGAATTTCTGCCCGACATGGCGGTCAACGAAGTGGCGTTTGCGGGCCGGTCCAATGTCGGCAAATCATCGCTGCTCAACGCGCTGACCAACCGCAACAATCTGGCGCGCACGTCGAACACGCCGGGGCGGACGCAGGAATTGAATTTCTTTGACGTGGGCGATCCGCTGCGCTTCCGCCTGGTCGACATGCCGGGCTATGGCTATGCCAAGGCTCCCAAGGATGTGGTGCGCAAATGGAAGTTCCTGGTGAACGACTATCTGCGCGGCCGCGCGGCCTTGAAGCGGGCGCTGGTGCTGATCGACAGCCGCCACGGCATCAAGGAGGTCGATACCGACATGCTGGACATGCTGGACGGCGCGGCGGTGAGCTATCGCATCATCCTGACCAAGGCGGACAAGATCAAGGCGAGCGAACTGGCCGCCGTGACCGACCAGACCGCGCAAGCGATCCGCAAGCGTCCCGCCGCCCATCCCGAGATCATCGCCACGTCCAGCGAGAAAGGCATGGGCATTCCCGAACTTCGCGCGGCCGTGCTGGAAGCGGTGACGATCGGATAAAAGGTCCACGCAAAGAATTTTCTCCTGCGAGGCAGGGCTATTGCGTATGGCTTTCCGTTATCCACAAACGTCATGCTGAACTTGTTTCAGCATCCATCATGCCCCAAAAGCGGTTGTTCGTGACGAGAAATGGATCCTGAAACAAGTTCAGGATGACGATGAAGGACGGGACAGTTTCATATTCGATAGCCCTGCTCACAACGGGAAGATGCCTGGACAGTCTCGATCGAACTGCATTTAGGAATTGACCATGGCCGACGACGATTATGTCTATGACGAAGCGACCGGCGAGTGGATCAGCGCCGCCGATGCGTTGCAGGCCGACAGTGAGCCGAACAATGTCGAAGTGCGCGATTCGGTTGGCAATGTACTGGCCGATGGCGATCAGGTGACGTTGATCAAGGATCTGACGGTCAAGGGCGCGGGCCAGACGCTGAAGCGCGGAACGCTGATCAAGTCGATCCGGCTGACCGGAGACGCGCAGGAGATCGACTGCAAGTTTGACGGGATCAAGGGGCTGGTGCTGCGCGCCGAATTTGTGCGTAAGCGGTGATCGAGAGCCGCGCCCGCAGAATCGCGCGATGGGTGCTGGCGCTGGCCTATCTGGTCGCGGGGGTCGCGCATTTGCGGTCGCCTGGTGGCTTCATCGCGATTACGCCGGGCTGGGTGCCCTACCCTGTCACGGTGATTTTCCTGACGGGGCTGGCCGAGATTGCGGGTGCGGTCGGGCTGATGGTGCCGGGGTTGCGCAGGGCGGCGGGCGTTGGTCTGGCGCTCTATGCGCTGTGCGTGTGGCCTGCCAATATCAACCATGCTGTCCATGATATAGCGATTGGTGGCGTGCATCTGGGCTGGGCCTATCATGGCCCGCGCCTGGCATTGCAGCCGCTGATCATCTGGTGGGCACTGTGGGCGGCCCATGTCATCGACTGGCCCTTTGCCCGGCGCGATTAGCCAGCGATTGTCTTTCCGGTTCAGCGCCCTACTGTGCGGCCTTCCCTACTGACGAGCGTGAGAGAGCATGATGACCCGGCATCTTCCCTGGATAGCCATCGCTATCATCGGCGCGGTGGCGCTGAGTGTTGTTGCGGTGTCGCGGGGCGAGGCGGTCAATGCGCTGTGGATCGTCGTCGCTGCGGTCAGCTGCTTTCTGGTCGCCTATCGCTATTATGCGCTGTTCATCGCAACGAAGGTGATGCGGCTCGATCCGTCGCGGCCCACCCCGGCGCTGCGCCGCGCCGATGGGCTGGACTATGTCGCGACCGACCGCACGGTCCTGTTCGGCCATCATTTCGCGGCGATTGCAGGCGCGGGGCCGCTGGTCGGCCCGGTGCTGGCGGCGCAGATGGGCTATCTGCCCGGCACGCTCTGGATCATCGTTGGGGTCGTGCTGGCAGGCGCGGTGCAGGATTTCATGATCCTGTTCATTTCCATACGCCGCGACGGCAAGTCGCTGGGCGAACTGATCCGCATGGAAATGGGGCAATGGGCCGGGACGATCGCCCTGTTCGGCGCTTTCATGATCATGGTCATCATCTTGGCGGTGCTGGCGCTGATCGTGGTCAAGGCGCTGGCAGAGAGTCCGTGGGGCATGTTCACGGTGGCTGCGACCGTGCCACTGGCGATGATCATGGGGGCTTATACACGCTGGATCAGGCCGGGGCGGATCGGTGAGGTGTCATTGCTGGGGCTGGTCGGTTTGCTGGCCGCGATCGTCTATGGGCAGGCGGTGGCGGCTTCACCCTTTTGGGGACCGCTATTTACCTTCACGCCGCTGACGCTCTGCTGGATATTGATCGGCTATGGCGCGGTAGCGTCGGTCCTGCCGGTATGGCTGCTGCTCGCGCCTCGCGATTATCTGTCCACCTTCCTCAAGATCGGGGCGATCGCGGCTCTGGCCATCGGCATCGTCATCATGGCTCCTCCGCTCAAAATGCCGGCGCTGACGCAGTTTATTGATGGCGGCGGACCGGTATGGGCCGGTGGCCTGTTTCCCTTCCTGTTCATCACCATCGCCTGTGGCGCGGTGTCGGGTTTCCATGCGCTGATTTCCAGCGGCACCACGCCCAAGCTGATCGCGAGCGAGGGTCATGCGCCGGTGATCGGCTATGGCGCGATGCTGATGGAGGCATTCGTGGCGATCATGGCGCTGGTTGGCGCGTCGATCCTGGACCCCGGCATCTATTTCACGATGAATAGCCCCGCCGCGCTGATCGGCACCGATGCGGCCAGCGCATCGGCCGCCGTCACTGCGATGGGCTTTCCGATCTCGCCGGAGCTGATCACCCAGACAGCCAAAGATGTCGGCGAACATAGCATCATCAGCCGCGCGGGCGGCGCGCCGACGCTTGCCGTGGCGATGGCGGAGATATTCAGCCACGTTGTCGGCGGCCCGGCGATGAAGGCCTTTTGGTATCATTTCGCAATTCTTTTCGAGGCGCTGTTCATCCTGACGGCGGTGGACGCAGGCACGCGCGCCGGGCGCTTCATGTTGCAGGATCTGATCGGGCTGGCGGTGCCAAGCTTCAAGGAGAGCAAGGGCCATATGCCGGGCATCGTCGCCACCGCGCTGACGGTCGCGGCCTGGGGCTTCTTCCTGCATCAGGGGGTCACCGATCCGTTGGGCGGTGTGAATACGTTATGGCCGGTGTTCGGCATTTCCAATCAGATGCTGGCGGCGATCGCGCTGATGCTGGGGACGGCGGTGCTGTTCCGCATGAAGCGCGACCGTTTCGCCTGGGTGACGATGATCCCGACCGCCTGGCTGCTGGTTTGCACCCTGTCGGCAGGATGGCTCAAGCTGTTCTCCGCCGATGCCAAGGTCGGTTTCTTGGCTCATGCCGCCAAATTCAGCGCAGCGGCAGACTCGGGCGAGGTGCTGGCCCCGGCCAAATCGATGGCGGAGATGGAGCGGATCATCTTCAACGACCGGGTCGATGCGGCACTGGTCGCGCTCTTCCTGTCGGTCGTGCTGGCGCTGCTGGTCTTTACCATCCGCACGTGCATGGCTGCGCGGCGAATCGCAGCGCCGACGGCGCGCGAAATTCCCGCGCAACTGGTGCCGGCGGAATGAGTGGATTTCTGACCATGCTGCGGCAGACCGCGCGGCTGATGGTCGGGATGCCCGACTATGACGCCTATCTACGCCATATGCTGACCCATCATCCCGATCAGCCCGCGATGGACCGGACGCAGTTTTTTCGCGACAGGCAGGAAGCGCGCTACGGCGGCAAAAATGGCGGAAAATGCTGCTGATCCGCGTAATATTACTACTGTAAAATATCAATCTGGGACAGAAAGTTACAGGCCAAGTGCAAAACAGGATTGATCTGTGCGATCATCCTGCTAGGCGGCAGCGTCCTTTTAGCCCGACAGCGTGAGGGATGTGTCCCCTGCCCCATCCCTTGCGGCAGGGGGCAGTTTATTTCAGCGCCGGGCGTTGAAGCCCGCTACCATCCCTGCCGTGATCGACAGCGCAATTTCCGCCGCGCCGATCGCGCCGATATCCAGCCCCGCCGGGCCGTCGATTCGCGCGAGATCATCCGCGCCGAAGCCCTGCCCAGCCAGCCGCTCCAGCCGTGCGGAATGGCTCTTGCGTGATCCGAGCGCGGCGACATAGCCAGTGGGCGCGCGCAGGGCCGCGACCAGCGCCGGGTCGTCAATCTTGATGTCGTGGCTGAGCGTCACCACCGCGGTCGATTCGCCGGGAAAGCGCGCGACGATGGCTTCGTCGGGCCAGCGATCGTCGAGTTCAACGCCGGGGAAGCGTTCCGTGGTCAGGAACCGCCCGCGCGGATCGATCACCACCGGGGTCACGCCGATCGCCTGCGCCAGCGGGACCAGCGACTGGGCGATCTGCACCGCGCCGACGATCAGCAGGCGGCGCGGCGGATCATAGCGGTTGAGGAAATCGCCCTCGCCCGCCTGTTCGCGGGTGACCCCGCTGGCAAGATCGGTCGCAAGCGTAAGCGCCCGGCCCCGTGCGCTGGCGGCCTCGATCCGGTCGAACAGGTCGGGGGCAAAGCCATCCTCCCCCACGGGTTGGACCAAGACGGCAATCTCCCCGCCGCAGGGCAGGCCGACTTCCCATGCATCGCCATCGGCCACGCCATAAGTGGCGACATGGGCGGCGCGACCGGCAATCACCTCGGCCGCGCGGTGCAGCACGTCACTTTCGACGCAGCCGCCCGATATGCTGCCTTCAAAGCGTCCGTCCTGATGCACGATCATATGGCTGCCGCGCGGGCGCGGGGCGGAACCCCATGTCGATACAACCGTCGCCAGCGCCAGCTTCGCGCCGCGCCATTCGACAGCCTTGCGGATCACCGCGCCATTATCGTTCAAATCAAGACTCCTTTAGCGCACAGATAGGAATAACTGACGCGTTAGACCAGACGCCTGCCGGTCCAGACGACCCGCCCGACAATATCCACCAACGCCGGGTCGATATCGGTCCAGTCGGGATAATGGAGATTGTCGCTGACGACGCTGAAGCGCCCGCGTAATGGTCCCATCGCGATCCGCTTGACCATCAGCACCCCGTCGAGCCGCAACACATAGACGCCGTCGCGCAGCCGGGTGGCGTCATCGTCATGATCGACCATGATATCGTCGCCATCGCTGAGCGTCGGGGCCATCGATTCGCCATCGACCCGGATGATCGACACGCGCTGCGGCCTTACCCCCAGATGGCGGAGCCAATGAGCGTCGAACGCCATCACGCCGGCGGCGCGCTCATCGTCGTCCAGCGTGCCGACGCCCGCCGATGCGCCCAGCGCCAGGCGCGGCACCGCCACGACAGCGGGCATCCCCCGCGTGCGGGCGGGGATAGCCACCGGCGCGGCACTGCCCCCCAACATCTGTTCGGCCACGCCAAAATAGCGTGCCAGCACATGCCGGTCCGCCTCGTCCAGTTTGCGCGGGGTGCCCCGTTTGATGAATTGCTGGATATAGGCAGGGTTGCGGCCGATCAGCCGGGACAGATCGGCATAATTTTCCCCCCGTTCGGCAATCAGCCGATCCAGCGCGATCCGGGCGTTCTGCGATTCATCCATATCCAGTCCATAATGATAGGAATTTTCCTAGACAAGTAGGAAATTGGCTTAGAGATAGGAATATACCTATCGACTTGCAGCGGGCGAGTCGGTCCAACAGGGGAGAAAGAAGCCGATGCTGTTGCACGCGATCGAACGATTCCTTCGCCAATATGACATGCCGCCGACCACCTTCGGTCGCGCCAGCACGCGCGATCCACGGCTGGTTTTCGACCTGCGCCAAGGGCGCGAGCCGGGGGACCGCGTGAGGAGACGAGTAGAACATTTCATGAACACATATCGCAGGAGCATCAGCCAATGACAAGCGTGCATCATGGATTTCGGCCTGAAAATCTGGTCCGAAACAAACCGATAGGAAAAACCCAGCGCGACCCGTTGCCGCGTCTGCTCGAGCAACTGCTCAAGCGCGCTGGCGCGCCGACCACGATCGAGCGCGCGGTGAGCCGCCCCTGGGCGAGCGCCCTGTTCGAGGGGCGTCGCCACGTCATCGCGCTGCGCCTGTCGGGCGCGAAGGTCGCGACGCGGCGCTGCGATTTTGTCGAAGGCATAGAGAGCGCGGAATGGCAATTGCTTGGCCATTTCGTCGCCGACATCACCATAGATGAGGTGCGGGAGGGCGAGGATGAAATCTGGCTGGAGCTGTCCGCGCTGACGATCGAGGACTGGTAGGAGGCTAGCGCCCCCGGCCAGCCATGCTGCGCAATGCACCGAGCGCAGCGCGCAGGGCGTCGTCGGCGTCCTGTGCGACCATGTCGCGCACCGGCACGGCGGGCGTGACCGGCATGTCGGCGATAACCCGCACGGCGCCTGCTTCCGCCGCCGGGGCGCGGCTGCGCAGCGCGAGGCCGCGTTCCAGCCGCTGGGTCAGTTCGGTGATCGACAGACCTTGGGTGGGGATGGGATCGAGCGGCGGGAGCGTGACGGGCGCTACGTCTTGCGGTGCTTCGTCCGCCACGTCCGGCTCGACCAGCGGCGCGGCGGGCCGCTGGAAGGTGGGCTGGGGCAATTCGTCCTCGGCGATCGGCAAGGGCGCGCTGGGCATGACCAGACCGGCGGACGGGACGATGGCGTCCTGCTCCGGTTCGGGATGCATCACCAACGGCCTGCGGATCGCGTCGGGGCGGGCAAAAATGTCGAGACCGTTGAAGTCGCGGCTGGCGAAGATCGGCGCGCGGGCGGGTGCATCGGGATGCGCATCGGCGCGGCGCAGCGATGGAATGGCGTCATCGACAGGGGCAGCACGTCCCCGCGCCAGCGCGGTCAGTTTGGAAAAGGCGAAACCCATTGTTCTTGCTCCCTGGACGCGCAACTTGCGTCCTTCTTGTTCAGCTGGCCGGTCCTGCCGGCGCATCATCCCCATCAGTCCCACTGCCATCAGCGTGGCAAAGCCCGCCAGCAGCAGCCGGGCTTTCAACCCCAGCGGCGGCGCAGCGGCGGGCAAGCTTTCCGACAGGCCGCTCGACGCCACGACCATTTCGATCAGCCCGACCGGAATCCACAGCACCAACAGCGCCGCGGCCAGGCCGCCCAGCGCCATGATGGCGATCCCCCTTGTCTGTGCTGCCTTCATGGCCACTTTGCTTCTTCAACCCTCGCTCACGCCGCCGCGCGCGTGCCGGCAGGACGCGCCAGCAGCCGCTGGTAAACAGGTTCGTAACGCAAAATGTTTGATGACCAGTTACGCTCACGCTCGACAAAGGCGCGGGCTAGCGCGCGTCGTTCGTCCCAGATCGTGCGATCGGCAAACAGGCCAGCCAACGCCGCGGCCATGCCGGCCGGATCATCGGGCGGGAAGAGCGTGCCGGTGACGCCATCCTCGATCAGTTCACGATGGCCGCCGACGCTGGACGCGGCGACCAGCTGCCCCTGCGCCATGGCTTCGAGCGGCTTTAGGGGCGTGACCAGATCGGTCAGCCGCATCGCCTTGCGCGGATAGGCCAATATGTCGATCTGGGCATAATAGTTTTCGACCTGATCGTGGGGCACCCGCCCGACAAAGACGATATGGTCGGCAAAGGGGGAAGCGAGCGCCTGATCGCGCAGCACCTGATCGCATGGTCCGCCACCCACCAGCAGCAACTTGGCTTTTGGCCGGGCGCGGACGAGTCGCGGCATCGCGGCGATCAGATCGTCCAGTCCTTCATAATCATAGAAGCTGCCGATGAAGCCGACCACGTCCGCCCCTTCAAGGCCCAGTTGCGCCGTCAACGCGGGGTTGCGCGCGACCGGCGTGCCGAACTGGTCCATATCGACGCCATTGGGCGACACGATGATCTTGGCCGGGTCGATTCCGCGCGTGGCGAGATCGCTGCGCAACCCTTCGCAGATGACCGCCACCGCATCGGCATTGCGCACCGCATGGGTTTCGAGCTGACGGGTCAGCCAGTAGCGCGGGCTGCCCTCCGTCCCGGTGCCGTTGCCGACCGCCGCATCCTCCCAGAAAGCACGGATTTCATAGACCAGGGGGATGCCATGGCGCTTGGCCACGCGCTGCGCGGCGATGGCGTTCAGCACGGGCGAATGGGCGTGGATGATGTCAGGCCGCCATTGCTGCACCAGCGCCTCGATCGCGTCGGCATGAGCGGCAATGTCGCGCCATTCGCGCAGCACCGGATTGCCGGTGGCGGGCGCGCCGGGGGTGCGGTGGAAATGGAGGCCATCGACCAGCTCCTCCAGCGGTCCCGTCGCGCTGTGGCGATGCCCGGTTATGCCGCGCACCTCCCAGCCCCTGGCCAGCTGCGCCCGCAGGATGGCGCGGGTGCGGAAGGTGTAGCCGCTGTGCAGCGGCAGGCTGTGGTCCAGCACATGAAGAATATGGGTCATAGCTCATGGACTTAACCACAAAAGGTTTAACGGCCCGTCAACTGTGTCGCGTTAGGGAGGGGGACAAGCCAGTGGAACCACCAAGACACAATGATCGACACCCTGTCCCTGCTGATCAGCCATGGCGTGATCCTGCTCGCCGCGTGGCGGCTGTTGCCGCGCGCCGATCTGGATCGCGATCCACCGGCAGAGGAGAGCGCGCGCGATGCGTGACCTGTTCTTCCTCGCCTTCCTGGCCATATTCTTCCTGATGGGGCTCAGGCGACCGTTCCTGCTGGTCGCGGTCTATGCCTATATCGACATCGTGTCGCCCCAGCGCCTGTCCTATTTCCTGCTCAATTCGATCCCGATTTCCGCCATCGCCTTTGCCGCGATGGTGGGTGCCTGGCTGGTCATTGATGACAAGAAGGATTGCCGCTTTTCCGCGCGGCAGGCGCTGCTGCTGTTCCTGCTGATCTGGTGCGGCTATACCACCGCGACCGCCGATTTCCCCGTGGAGGCGCTGACCAAGTGGAATTGGGTGTGGAAGGCGATCATCGCAGGCATCTTCCTGCCGCTCACCCTGCGCACGCGGCTGCGAATCGAGGCGATGACGGTTTTCATGATCCTGTGCGCCAGCACGATCATCATCAATGGCGGCATGAAAACGGCGCTATCGGGCGGCGGCTATGGCGTGCTGAACCTGATGGTCGACAATAATAGCGGCCTGTATGAAGGGTCGATCATCAGCTGCGTCGCCATTTCGCTGATCCCGCTGATCCTGTGGCTGTCCAGACATGGCACCATCTTTTCGCCGGACGACTGGCGGGTGAAAGCATTTTGCTACTGCCTGTGCCTGGCTTGCCTGCTGATGCCGATCGGTACCGAAGCGCGAACGGGCCTTGTCTGCATCGTCATTCTGGCGGGACTGATGCTGGTGCGATCACCGCGCCGCTTTGTCTATGGGCCGCTGATGCTGCTGGCGGCGCTTGTCTCCATCCCCTTCCTGCCCGCCAGCTTCACCCAGCGGATGCAGACGATCGAAAATCATCAGGGCGACGAGAGCGCGTCGACCCGCGTCGCAGTGTGGATGTGGACGCTCGACTATGTGAAAACGCATCCGGGTGGCGGCGGCTTCGACAATTATCTCCAGAACAGCTTTACCTATTTCGCGCAGAGCGAAGTGGGCGATGGCGACGCCAAGCGCATCGAGCGGCGGCTGGTGACCGACAAGGGCCGCGCATATCACAGCGCCTATTTCGAGATGCTGGGCGAACAGGGCTATTTCGGCTTCCTGCTCTGGGCGCTGATCCACGGCATCTGCTTCATCCGCACCGAAATGATCCGCCGTATGTACCGCAAGCGGGCGGGACCGGACGAAGCCTGGATCGCGCCCTTCGCGCTGGCGCTGCAACAGGGGCATATCATCTACATGATCGGATCGCTGTTCGTGGGCATCGCCTATCAACCCTTCATCTTCATGATGCTGGCGCTCCAGATCGGTCTGGACACTTATCTGAGCCGCAGGCGCAAGGCAGCGGCACGGCTTGACCTAAATGCGTCGATGAACCGGCCGCGCGGGGCGCTGGCATGAGCGGCGAGTTGCGCGCGCTAGGGGTGGTCCATGGCCTGCTGCTGGGGCTGCTGCTGGCGTCGCCGCTGATCGCGCCGGGGCTGCTGCCCTGGGGGGTGGAGGCCTTGTTCATCATCGGCGCGTTCCAGTTGCGGCTGGCCGACCGGCGTTGGGACATGCGCGATGGCTGGCGCAGCTGGATCAGCCATATCCGTATGGCCCCGTTGCGACTGATCCCTTGGGGCGCGGCGGCGACCGTCGCGCTGATCGCTGGCAATGGCGCGCGGGCGCAGGCGATCCTGATCGCCGCATCGCTGTGCGAGTTATTGGTCTATCCGGTCTGCACCCATGTGCTGGCCCGGCTGTCGCGGCGCGTGGTCGGCGCGGTGCTGGTGTTGCTGATCCTGATCGGGTTGAGTGCTGTCGGCGAGACGATCCGCTACATGATCGGCTTCATGACCGGGATGAGCGCCTGCCTGTTCTGGCTGCGCGGTCCCGATGGGGAGGGTCATGCATTGGCGCTGGCGCTGGGCGGGCTGGTGGCTGCGGCGATAGCGCCGGTGCTTTGGCCTGCCGCCCTGCCCGTCGCCTTCCCCGCCGCCATCGTCTGCGCAACGCTGGCGCTGGCGCATGTCTCGACGCTGCGCCGCCGCCCGGTCCCGTGGCGGGCGGGCGGCGGCACACAGGTCAGGCCGTAACGGTTCCGGCTTCCACCACCGCCTGGCTGAAGGCTTCGATGAAGGCGGGGATATCGTCCGGATTGCGGCTGGTGATGATATTGCCGTCCACCGCGACGGCTTGATCGACCACATTCCCGCCTGCATTGCGAAGGTCGGTTCGGACCGATGGCCAGCCAGTGACGGTCCGGCCATTCACGACGTCAGCCTCCACCAGCAGCCATGGGCCATGGCAGATCGCGGCGACCGGCTTGCCCGTGGTCACGAAGGCGCGCACCAGCGACACAGCGGCGGCATTGGTGCGCAGAGTGTCGGGATTGGCGACGCCGCCGGGCAGGATCAGCCCGTCATATCCCTCTATCCTGACGGCATCGAGCCGGATGTCGGGGGTGATCGTGTCGCCTTTTTCATCATGCTTCATCCCCTGAATAGGGTTCAGGTCCGGCGAGGCGAGCGTCACGCTGGCCCCCGCCGCAATCAGCGCGTCGCGGGGATCGAACAATTCGGACTGCTCGAATCCGTCGGTCGCGATGATGAGGATGCGGCTGTTGGTAATGGCGGGCATGGGGCTTCTCCTTGCGCCTGATGGGAGACAGGCTAACGGACCACCGCCCGACCCGTTGCGGAACGAAGCGATGAAAGGTGGGTTTTTGGCCATGAGAAGGAAAATATGGCCAGCCAACCCCTCATCCACGTAGATGACAGCATCCCCGGCATTTCGCGACGCGCGCTCAAGAGCGGCTGGGGCTATTACCAGCCCGATGGCGGACGCATCGCCGACCGGGCCGAGATTGGGCGGCTGAACGCCATCGCCCTGCCCCCTGCCTATCGCGATTGCTGGTTCTGTCCGATGCCCCATGGCCATATATTGGCGACCGGGCATGACGAGCGGGGCCGCAAGCAATATCGCTATCACCCGGAATTCCGGGCTGACCGGGAGGCACAGAAATATGAAGGCTGCGCCGGCTTCGGTCGCGCCCTGCCCAAATTGCGCGCGCAGCTGGAGGCGGACCTGTCGCGGCGCGGCTTGCGCAAGGAACGGACGATCGCGGCTGTCGTGCGGCTGCTGGATCTGGGCCGGTTGCGCGTGGGCAATGAATATTATGCTACGACCAACAAGAGTTTCGGCGCGACGACCCTGCGCCGCCGCCATATCGACCTGACCGGCAAGGCGCTGACGCTGCGCTATCGCGCCAAGTCGGGCAAGCAGCATCAGGTGACGCTGACCGACACACGGCTGCTGCGTTTCGTGCGGCAGGTGCAGGATTTGCCGGGCCAGCATCTGTTCCAATATCTGGACGAGGATGGCGAGGCGCGACCGATCACGTCGAGCGACGTCAACGCCTATATCGCGCAGGCCATGGGGGGTCCCTTTACCGCCAAGCATTTTCGCACATGGGGCGCGTCGACCGTCGCCTTTGCCACATTGGCCGCCGGGCCGGTGTCGATGAAGGGCTTGCTGGAACCGGTAGCGGCCGCGCTTGGCAATACGCCCGCGATCAGCCGCAAAAGCTATATCCACCCTGCCCTGCTCGACCTGTGCAAGGATGGACAGGATGCGTGGCGCGCGGGGCTTCGCCTGCCGCGTTCAACACGCTATCTGTCTCGCGAGGAGCGCGGACTCATCGCATTTCTCGACACTTTAGCCTGATACAGACTAACGGGACCAGCATGGCCAATAAAACTGAACCTGCCGCCGCCGCATCGGTGCGCGCCCCCGATTTCGTCGAAATGTGGCGATCGACCAGCGACTGGTTCGCTGTTCACTATGTCCAGATCATCGTCGCCATTGGCGCGGGCGTTCTGATCTACCTCGTCCTGGCGGCGCTGCGGTCGTTCGGGAAAAGGTGGCGCGGTGCCTATGGCGACCCGCTGGGCTATGCCAATGTGCTGGGCCGGGCGGTCGCGCGGACATCCCATTTCTTCATGGTCATGGTCGCGGCCAAGCTGGTCGCGGGTTACGCCGATCCGCCTGCGGTGCTATTCAAGACGATCGCCTTCCTCTTCACCATTGCCGCGGTGTTGCAGGGGGCGATCTGGGCGCGGGAGATCATCCTGGGGCTGATCGAGCGCAAGACGCTGGCGGAGGATGGCCAAGGCGAGACGCTGGCCAACGCGATGGGTCTGATTCGCGTGCTGGTGACCTTCGCCCTGTTTGCAATCGCCACTATTGTCGTGCTGGACAATCTGGGCGTCAACGTCACCGGGCTGGTTGCGGGTCTGGGCATTGGCGGCATCGCCATTGGCCTGGCAGCGCAGGGAATTTTCTCGGACCTGTTCGCCGCGCTGTCTATCATTTTCGACAAGCCGTTCCGGCGGGGCGAAATCATCACCTATGACCAGACGACCGCGCGGGTCGAGAAGATTGGCCTCAAAAGCACGCGGCTTCGTGCGATGAGCGGTGAGAAGAAGGTCATCTCCAACGCCAATCTGCTCCAGAAGGAAATCACCAGCCTGCAAACGCTGATCCAGCGCCGGGTGACCTTCGCCATCGGCATCATCTACCAGACGCCGGAGGAGAAAGCCGAAGCGATACCGGAGATGCTGCGCGAGATTGTCGAGGCGGAAGGGTTCATCTTCGTCAATGCGGGCCTTGTCCGCTTTGGCGCGAGTTCGCTGGACTATGAGGTGAATTTCGACGTGCCGGACCCCGATACGCACGATTATTTCCTGTCGCGGCACCGCATGGGGCTGGCGATCTGGAAGCGGTTTAACGCGGAGGGAATCGAGTTCGCCTACCCCACCCAGACCAGCTTCACCGCTGCGCCGGATGGGCGAACCATCATGCCCTATCCAGAGGTGCAGCCCGTGCGTCAGGCTTGACCCAGGCTACGTGCCCATACCCCACAGGCTGCCGGGCTGGAGCAGGCCATCGGCCAGCGCCAGCCCGCCGCCGCGATCTCGCGCCAGCAACAGCGCACCGTCAAGGTCGATCCAGTCCGCCCCCTGTGCCACAAGCGCAGCGGGTGCGATGCCAAGCGATGTGCCGAGCATACAGCCGACCATGACCCGGAAGCCCCGATCCCGCGCCGCCTGACGCAACGCGAGCGCTTCGGTGAGGCCGCCGGCTTTGTCGAGCTTGATGTTCACCGCGTCGAAATCGCCGAGCCGATCAAGGTCCGCGCTGGTGTGGCAGCTTTCGTCGGCGCAGAGCGGCAGCGGTGCACGGACCCCGGCCAGCGCCGCTTCCCGCCCGTGAATCACCGGCTGCTCGACCATTTCGACACCAAGGTCGGCCAGCGCCTGCGCCTCTGCCGCGATATCCAGACCATGCCAGCTTTCATTGGCATCGACGATCAGCCGCGCATCCGGCGCGCCCGCGCGTACTGCGGCGATGCGCGCCCGGTCGCCTTCGCCCGTCAGCTTGCATTTGAGCAGGGCAAAGCCGCGCGCCGCTGCCGTGTGGGCGGCAGCCTCCATCGTCGCAGGGTCGCCCAGGCTGATCGTGAAGGCGGTGGGCAGAGGGGTGGGTGCAGCCAGCCCGGCAAGTTGCCAGACCGGCACGCCCGCACGCTTCGCCTCCAGATCCCAGAGTGCGCAATCAAGCGCATTGCGCGCAGCGCCGCGCGGCATGTGCTTCAACAGCGCCTGCCGGTCGAGCGGCCCGGTATAGGCGCGGATCGCCGCTGCGCAGGCTTCTGCCGTTTCGCCCTCATAATAGATCGCCGTCCCTTCGCCCCGGCCGACATGAGTGCCGTCGCCCACGGTGCAGACGACCACATCCACATCCGTCTTGGCCCCGCGAGCGATGATGAATGCGCCTGCGACCGGCCAGCGTTCGACGGTCGCGGACAATAAGTGGATCATCGCTGGCTCCAATGGCGTGAAAAGGCTGATCGCCTATGCTCGAAAGTCGCGCGCGCTACCAGCCCCGCCCCATTGAGGCGCGGCGGGCAGCCTGCTAAGCGCCGCACATGGAGGAACAACCCACCCCGTCGCCGCGCGCCAGCGCCCGTCCCGCGCTTGGCAGCCTGGCCATGCTGTGGATGTTCGCCAAACGTTATCCGGGGCGGATCGCGGGCGCATTGGGTGCGCTGATCGTGTCGTCCGCCGCGACGCTGGGCATCCCCAGCGGCTTCCGGCTGGTAATCGACCGGGGCTTCATGGGCGGGGGCGATATCAGCCGCTGGTTTGAATATCTGCTGCTGATCGTCATCATCCTGGCCGTCGCCAGCGCGCTGCGCTTTTACTTCGTATCCTGGCTGGGCGAGCGGGTGGTTGCCGACATTCGCAGCGCGACCCAGGCCAATTTGCTGCGGCAGGCACCCCGCTTCTTCGAGGAAAACCGCCCGTCCGAAATCGCGTCGCGGATGACCGCCGATACGGCCGTGGTTGAACAGGTGGTCGGATCGACCGTGTCGATCGCGCTGCGCAATCTGGTGACCGGCATTGGCGGCCTCATCTATCTTTTCGCGCTGGCGCCCAAGCTGGCGGCGATGCTGTTGCTGGGCATCCCGATCATCCTGCTGGTGCTGGTCAGTCTGGGCCGCAAGGTGCGCAGCCTGTCGCGCGCCAGTCAAGACCGGCTGGCCGATGTCGGCAGCGTGACCAATGAAGTACTGGCGGCGATGAAGATCGTCCAGGCCTTCGGGCAGGAGGCGCGGGAGGCGGCACGGTTCGACGCCACGGTCGAAAGCGGGTTCGGCACTGCGCGGCGGCGCATCAGGTTGCGCGCGATCATGACGGCGGTGGTGATATCGCTGGTGTTCGGATCGATCACCGCGGTGATGTGGCAGGGCGCGCTGGACGTCGCGGCGGGGAAGCTGTCGGGGGGCAGCATTGCCGCGTTCGTGCTGACCGGCGGACTGGTCGCAGGCGCCTTCGGATCGCTCTCTGAAAGCTGGGGCGATCTGCTGCGCGGCGCGGGGGCGGCCAGTCGCTTGCATGAGTTGATGACCGCCACGCCGGACATATTGCCGCCCGCCAGCCCGACCGTGATTCCGCCAGCCGCGCATGGCGCACGGCTGACGTTCGAGGATGTGCATTTCCATTATCCTACCCGGCCCGATCAGGCCGCGCTCAATGGCGTGTCGATCGACGTCGCGCCAGGCGAGACGGTGGCCGTGGTCGGACCATCGGGCGCTGGCAAATCGACGCTGATCCAGTTGGCGCTTCGTTTTTACGATCCGGCGTCCGGCACGATCCGGCTGAACGGTGTGCCTCTGCCGCAGGCCGATCCCGCCGCGATCCGTGCCATGATGGCGATGGTGCCGCAGGACAGCGTGATCTTCGCCGCGTCGGCGCGCGACAATCTGCGCTATGGGAGGTGGGACGCGACCGACGAGCAGATTTGGGATGCCGCCCGCGCCGCCAATGCTGAGGGCTTCCTGCGCGCGCTACCGCAGGGGCTGGACAGTCCGATGGGGGAAGCAGGCACGCGCCTGTCGGGCGGGCAGCGGCAAAGGCTGTCGATCGCGCGCGCGCTGCTGCGTGATGCGCCGATCCTGCTGCTGGATGAGGCCACGTCCGCGCTCGATGCTGATTCGGAACGGCTGGTGCAGGACGCGCTTGGCCGGTTGATGGAGGGACGCACGACCATCGTCATCGCCCATAGGCTGGCGACGGTGCGCGCCGCTGACCGGATCATCGTGCTGAACGAAGGGCGGATCGTCGAACAGGGCGATCATGCCGCACTGGTCGCGCAGGGCGGCCTTTATGCGCGCCTTGCCAGCTTGCAGTTTCAGGATTCGCCGCTGACCTGACCTGTTGGGCGCTGCCGCTCAGACGAACGCCGGCCCGCGGCTCAGCTTGAGGATATGATCAAGAATCGCGGGATGGAGCGGGCGTTCGAAGGCGCAGCCTGCTTCATGGGCGCGCGACCACAGGACGCGGGCGCGACGCCCCTCGAAGCCCGGCAGCATGACCCATAATTCGCTCCCGCTGGTCAGTTTCATGAAGCTTTGGAGACGAAAGCCGGTGACGGAGACGTCCGCGATGCGGCTGTTGAACCAGGTTTCACCCGGCCGGCGCACACGAACGCCGATCTGCACATAGGCGCGCTCGGCGAGCCGTGCTTTTCGTTCCAAGTCAGTCTGTCGTTCGGCGCTCATGGCTCACTATCGCCCATCCTTCGCCACCATTATCGGCGATTGGCGTAAGCAAAGGGTTAAGGCGTCAATCCACCCCGCCCAAAAGTCAGGGCAACAAAAAAGGGGCCGCCCGAAGGCGACCCCTGAAAGATCGGCATTATCACTATCCCGATGCCGCCCTGCCCGCCTGGAAAAACGGGAAGTCCTGACACAAACTGGCAGGCGCGGACAATCAGCGTTTAGAAATTGCCATATTGCTCGTTGCCGACGAAGCCCAGCTTCGTCACGCCCGCACGCTTAATCTCTGCCAGCACCTCATCAACGGTGACATAACGGGTCTGCGCGTTCGGCTGGAACTGAAGTTCCGGCTCGACCGGCAGGCGCAGCGACTGCTGCAGATATTGACGCAGGGTCAGCAGATCGATCGCCGAACCATTCCAGGTGATGATGCCGGCAGCGTCGATGGCAACCTTGTTCTTCACCGGATCGATCGGGCTATCCGTCGGCGGTGCGCTCTGTGGCAGGTCGATCTTGACCGCGTGGGTCTGGATCGGAATCGTGATGATGAACATGATGAGGAGAACGAGCATGACGTCGATCAACGGCGTCGTGTTCATTTCCATCATCGGTTCGCCTTCATCGGAACCCATGCTCATGGCCATAGCGAAATCTCCTTAATCAGCCGGTCAGAGGCGCTGCGTCGTCGAGCCGGGTTCCGGCTCGGAGATGAAGCCCACCTTGGGGAAACCGGCGCGCTGCATCGTGTAGATCGTACCACCGATGCACCGGTAGGGTGTGTTGATGTCGCCGCGGATATGCACTTCGGGCATGTCTTCAGGCGTCATATTTTCGACGCCGCCTGCCTTCTTGATATCCGATTCCAGCTTCGCAACGGCCCGGTTGAGCAGATCGCTGGAATCGACCTTGGTCATGTTCCAGAAAACAGCGCAGCTGCCATCCGACCCGGTCGTGACCGAGAGAGAGACATTTTCGGGCTTCGTCGTGGTCGGCTCGAACGCCACCTTGGGAAGTTGCAGCTCGACCGTCTGGACGACGACCGGGACCGCGATGAGAAAGATGATGAGCAACACCAGCATGACGTCGACGAGCGGCGTCGTGTTGATGTCGGACAACGGTTTGTCGTCACCGCCGCCGGGGCCAACACTCATTGCCATTGATAATATCCTAACATTGGTGTCGATGGCGCCTCACCATCGCGACGAGGCCCATGGTCGGCGGGGAACGGGATGGTCGCAGCGGCCATCCCGTTCCCGCGCCGGCATCTCAAGACAATCAGGCCTTGGTCGGCGCAGCAACCGGCTTGGCAGCAGGTGCGGCGGGAGCCGGAGCAACGCTGGGCTTAACCGCGCCGTTCGACACCAGATAGGCCAGCAGATCGACCGTGAAGCCGTTAAGCTGTTCGGCGATCGACTTGTTGCGGCGCTGCAGGAAGTTGTAGGCCAGAACCGCGGGAACGGCCACGGCCAGACCCAGGGCGGTCATGATGAGCGCTTCACCGACGGGACCGGCGACCGCGTCGATCGAAGCCTGACCGGCTGCACCGATCTTGATCAGCGCGCGATAGATGCCGATAACCGTACCGAACAGACCGATGAACGGCGAGGTCGAACCCACGGTTGCGAGGAAGGCGAGACCGCCGCCCAGCGACGAGTTGATCGCAGCTTCCGAACGGCCGAGCGAACCGTGCAGCCAGTCATGCGCTTCGACCGGATCGGTCAGCTTGGTATGTTCTTCCTGCGCCTTGATGCCGTCATCGACGATCTGCTTGTAGGCGGAGTTCTTTTCCAGCTTGGCCGAGCCTTCCTTGATGTTGGCGGCGCGCCAGAAGGTCGCACGGACCTTCTTACCCTGGTTGATCACCTTCTGCTGTTCGATCAGCTTGGTGAAGAGAATGTAGAAAGTGCCGACCGACATGCCGCACAGGATGAGGAACACGGTCCAGGCGATCGTGCCGCCCTGTTCCAGGGCTTCCATCAGGCCATAGGGGTTTTCCGGCTTCGGCGCCGCAGCTGCGAGATACATCAACATGTTCAAGACTTCCCTCTCAATGAGATCAAGCTAGAGCAAGACGGCGCCGGGCGCGCACCTTGCCCGTTTGGATTATTCCGGCAGACGCCAGGTGATACGGCCATTGTACGTATCGGGCATTTCCGCACCATCGGAACCCTTGGCCGGCTTGAACCGCGCACGGCGCGGCAGCAGGCGGCAGGTCGCCTCATCGAGATCCGGGTGGCCGGTCGAGGAGGTGATGGTGCAGTCGGTTACCCGACCGTCAGCGCCGATTTGCAGGCGGAACCCTGCCGTACCGGAGCGTTCTTCACGCTGGGCGCGGCTCGGATAATCCGCGTCGCTGAGCCAGCTGCCAGGCGAACTGCGCGGGGTAGCGCGGCTTGCGGCGACAGCAGGCGGCGGCGGGGCCGGCGGCGGCGGCGGGGCGGCGACCGGAACCGGGTTGAACACCGGAGGAGGCGTCCGAACAACGGTCATGGTCGGCGCAGGCGCCGGGGTCTGCACGATCGGCGGCGGGGCCACGACCGGCGGCGGCTCGACCGGCTGGTCTGGCGGCGGCGGTGGCGGCTCCTCGTCCGGTGGCGGTGGCTCTTCCTTCACGTCGATCACGTTCAGCTGTTCTGCCGCCTTTTTGACATATTTCATGCCAAGACCGGTGACGAAGGCATAGCCAAGAACAGCGTGAATCAGGGCGACGATGATGATCGAGACAGTCCGACTCGATCCTTGCGAGTGGTCAGCATAGGCCATTCGGCAACGACACTCCTTAACTCATCTTACCAGTGGTTTATACAAATCAGCCAAAAACGACCCAAGCCGACCGGGCTACCCCGGCCACCTTCGGCCCCTGTCCGTCCAATTGCTACCGTGCAAACTCCTATCGCGGCACATCGTGGCACGCAAACGCTTTATCGATATGTTCATTTGCGGTTACCATTTCATAGCGGAATGACTTGCCTGTGACATCCTTGCCACGAGCCAAAAACATAGGACGAAGCTGATCATGAAATCCACCACCCTGTTGTGCCGGCTCGCGCTGCCATGCCTCATTTCAGCCGCAAATCTCCCGGTTTCTCCGGCTTTAGCGCAACAATCGCCGATGGCAGCGCAATCTAGGGCTGCGGCTACCGCCCTGTCCTATGCCGACATTGTAGACTTGGCGGACAATGCCCCGTTGGTCGCCCATGTGCGAATCCGCAACATCATCTCATTGAAGCCCGAACAGGCCGGAGACGTTCCTCCAGGCTATAAACGGCTGTTTATCGAAGGCGATGTGACGGGTTTGATTCGCGGTGAGGCGGGAATCACCCCCCTTGTCAGCTGGCTCTACGATGCCCCGATCGATGCGCGTGGCAAATTGCCCAAGCTAAAGAAAGCACAGGTCATCCTGTTCGCGCGTCCCGGCAGTCGGCCCGGCCAGATTCAGCTGGTTGCCCGTGACGCGCAGATTCCGGCTACGCCCGCCGAAATCGACCGGGTCAAAGGCATATTGTCGGCACTGGTCGCGCGCGATACCCCGCCGCGCATCCTGGGGCTGGGCGATGCCTTCCATGTCGCGGGCACGGTGGCGGGCGAGGGCGAGACGCAGATTTTCCTGCGCACCGAAAATGGCGATCCGGTGTCGCTCTCGATTCTCCGGCGGCCTGGTGAGCCGCCCCGCTGGGCAGTCGCGCTGGGCGAGATTGTGGACGAAGCCGCGCGCCCACCGGCTCCTGGCAGCCTGCTCTGGTATCGCCTTGCCTGTGCGCTGCCCCCGGCCCTGCCCGCCCGCGCGGTGCGCACCCTGTCCGTGCAGGATGCCGAAGCGGCGCGCGCCGACTATCGGGTGGTAATCGAAGCGCTGGGGCCGTGCGGGCGGACGCGGACGCCCGCCTGATACAGCTTTTGCTTGGACGGGCGCGCACCTGTCGCTATCAGCGCGGGCTTCATCACCTGCGCCGATTATAGAGAGAGACGTCCCCATGACCAATCTGCACCGCCATGCCCCGCTGCGCGTCGCGCTCGTCGGCCTCGGCACGGTGGGCGGGGGCGTCATCCGGCTGCTCAACACCAATGGCGACCTGATTGCCCGGCGCGCGGGTTGCCCGATCCAGGTCGTCGCCATTTCCGCGCGCGACCGGAACAAGGATCGCGGTGTCGATCTGTCCCCCTATGAATGGGTGGACGATATGAACAGCCTGGCGACGCGCGACGACATCGACGTCGTCGTCGAACTGATCGGCGGGTCAGACGGCCCGGCGCTGACGCTGGCGCGCCACTGCCTGACCGCAGGCAAGCCCTTCGTCACCGCAAACAAGGCGATGCTCGCCCATCACGGGCTGGACCTGGCGCGCCTTGCAGAAAAGGGCGGCATTGCGCTGAAATATGAAGCCGCTGTCGCAGGCGGCATCCCGGTGATCAAGGGGATGCGCGAAGGCGCCGCCGCGAACGAGATTTCGCGCGTCTATGGCATCCTCAACGGCACCTGCAACTACATCCTGACGACGATGGAGAAGGAAGGCCGGGGCTTTGGCGAGGTACTCAAGGAAGCGCAGGAACTGGGCTACGCCGAGGCGGATCCCAGTTTCGACATTGACGGGGTGGATGCCGCGCATAAGCTGACCATTCTGGCCAGCCTGGCCTTCGGCACCGAATTGGATTTCGCCGCCGTCGCCACCACCGGCATCCGCCACGTCATCGCCGCCGACATTGCCGAAGCCGCCGCGCTGGGATTCCGCATACGGCTGGTCGGCATGGCGCAGAATGGCGCGGATGGACTGTTCCAGCGGGTCCACCCGATGCTGGTGCCGCTCGATCATCCGCTGGCCCATGTCGATGGATCGTTGAACGCGGTGGTGGCCGAGGGCAATTTCGTCGGGCGTCTGTTCTTTCAGGGACGCGGCGCGGGCGATGGCCCGACGGCGTCGGCCGTCGTCGCCGACCTGATCGACGTCGCACGCGACGAATATGGCGACGCCTTCGCCATGCCGGTCGCCGCGCTGACGCCGCAGAATACCGCTGACGCGGGCGCGCGGGTGGGCCGCACTTATTTGCGCTTCATGGTGCAGGACCGCCCCGGTGTGCTGGCCGAAATCGCCGCCGCCACTCGCGACGCGGGCGTATCGATCGAAAGCATGATCCAGCGCGGCGCGCATCAGGAGGATGGCGTGCTGGTCGCCATCGTCACCCATGCGGGCGAGGAACGCTGCATCCGCGACACGCTGGAGCGGCTTGCCGGATCGGAAAGCCTGCTCGGCACGCCGATGGTGATGCATATTCTCGACTGACGGCGTTCAATGCTGCCCGGCGCCCTTGAAACGGTCCGGGAGCGGTGGCGGTGGGGCGAGGTCGGCATCGGGATCAATGATCGCGGTCACGCTTTTGCGCACGACGTCCGCCACCTTGAACACCGACAGGCCGCCGACACATCCCACCCCTTGCCCGCCGGTCACGCCGCAACTGCCCTGCCTTACCGCCGCTGCCGATGCACGCGGGACATCCCCCCTCACGACATCGCCCTGTGTAGATTCACGCGGCAGGGGCAGGCGTTCGCGGGCGTTGCGTTCAGCTCGATTCCCACACACGACAATCGCAGTGCCGCTGCGGTCGCAAGGTTTGACCACCTGAGTCCTGGCGCGATAGGCGGCCATCAACACTTCGTCCGCCGCGTGCGCATCTAACGGCAAGAGGAGAATGAGGAGGCTGGCCAGGGCTTTCATCGCACCCAATCCACCATGGAAACATGGCTGCATAATGGCCACTCCCCTTCCCCGCTCGACAAGGACGGGGCAACGGCCTATCCGCTCTGCCCATAAGAAAAGGCAGAGGAATGAAGATGGTGCAGGCAAGTTCGACGCTGGATCGCGTGTTGGTGCTGGAAATGGTCCGCGTTACCGAAGCGGCGGCCATTGCCGCGTCGAAGCTGATCGGCCGGGGCGATGAAAAGGCCGCTGACGCTGCCGCCGTCGAGGCCATGCGCCTGGCCTTTAACGACCTCTATATGGACGGGACCGTCGTCATTGGCGAAGGCGAGCGCGACGAGGCGCCCATGCTCTATATTGGCGAAAAGGTCGGCAATGCGATCGGCTCCGGCCCGAAGATCGACATCGCGCTCGACCCGCTGGAAGGCACCACCATCACCGCCAAGGCCGGGCCGAACGCACTGGCCGTGCTGGCCATTTCCGAAGAAGGCGGACTGCTCAACGCACCCGACGTCTATATGGACAAGCTAGCGGTGGGACCGGGCTATCCCGACGGGATCATCGATCTGGCCCGGTCGGTAAAGGAGAATGTCGAGGCGGTTGCGGCGGCCAAGGGGGTGGAACCGGCCGACATCATTGTGTGCGTGCTCGACCGGCCACGCCACGAGAAGTTGATCGCGGAGTTGCGGGCCATTGGCTGTGGCATCATGCTGATCCCCGATGGCGATGTCGCTGGCGTGATCGCTACCACCGATCCCGAAACCACGATCGACATCTATATGGGATCGGGCGGCGCGCCCGAAGGCGTGCTGGCCTGCGCGGCGCTGCGCTGCGTCGGCGGGCAGTTCAAGGGGCGGCTGCTGTTCCGCAACGAGGATGAAAAGCAGCGCGCCCGCAAATGGGGGATCACTGATCTCGACAAGATTTATGACCTGAAGGAACTGGCCAAGGGCGACTGCATCTTCGCCGCCACCGGGGTCACTGACGGGTCATTGCTCGACGGGGTCAAGCGGCTGCCCGGAGGCAAGCTGACGACCGAAAGCGTGGTGATGCGCGCCAGCACCGGCACGGTGCGCTGGGTCAAGGGCGAGCATCGGCTGAACCACAAACCGCTTTAAGCGACACTGAGCCGGACATAGTCAAAGGGAGCCGACTGGCTCCCTTTTTTGTAGGCCTAGCGCCCGGCGCGATGGTTGAGGTCGTGGCCCAGCGCCAGGATGCCGACGCCGATCAGCGTATAGACGCTTTCCTGCCAGCCATGGTCCATGGTCAGCGCGCCTGCCATCACCCCAAGTCCCAGCGATCCGATCGCGGCGGGCATCATGAAGCGGTGGACCATCGCGCCATGGCCAAGCGCGATCGCGCCGAGCAATATGGCCAGCACCAGTCCTGCCTCATGGAAGATCGGGCTTTCAAAAATGCCGCCCGCCATCGCCAGCAGGCCCAGCACCACGGCGGTCACGAAGCAATGCGCCAGGCACAGGCCCGACAGCGCGATCGCGAAACGATCGAGGCGGCCGGACAAGAGGAAATGGCGAAGGGACTGCGACATGCTGGCCGTTACATAGGCCAGTCGATCGTAAGTTACAACATATCATTGGATGTTTTTATGGGCGGGCGCGAACCTGCCGCCCACTGCGCCTAAGCTGCCAGACGCAGGCAGTTACGGCCGCTATGCTTGGCGCGATAGAGCGCCTTGTCCGCTGCTTCAAGCATCGCCGATCGCGTCGATTCACCGTCCAGTTTGACCAGACCGGCACTGAAGGTGACGGAGATAGCCTCGCCGTCCGCCTCCCCGACCGGGATCGGATCGACCATGCGGGCGCGCAGCCGTTCACAGATCATGCTGGCACGATCAATGTCGCTGTCAGTCAGCAGGATCGCAAATTCCTCGCCACCCAGACGACCGATACTGTCAATGGTCCGCAGCCCCGGCCGCAGCCGTTCGACAAAGGCGCTCAGCACCCGGTCCCCTGCGCCATGGCCGTAACGGTCGTTGACCGCCTTGAAATGGTCAATGTCGATCAGCAGCAGACAGGACCGCGCGCCTTGACGCGCGCGCAATATTTCCGCTTCCAGCTTGTCGAGGAAAGCGCGGCGGCTGTCTGCGCCGGTCAGCGAATCGCGCGCGGCGACCTGTTGCAGCGCCTGCTGGCGCGCCTTGTGCCGGGACATGTCGCGAATCATGCTGACGACGCCGACGGGAACGCCGCGTTCGTCCACCACGGCGCGGCTGACCATTTCGCACCATTGCAGTTCGCCGTCGGACACGAGGGAGCGAAATTCCACGGTCTGACTCACGCCCGGATGGGCCAGAACGCGGCGGTGGGTGGCGATGACGATCGCACGGTCCTGCGGGTCGACCAGATTGGCGGCGGACTGGCCGATCAGCAGTTCGGGCGCGCAGCCAATCTGTTCGGCAGCCGAGGGGGAAGCATAATGGATGATGCCGTCCACACCGATGTTGAGGACCACGTCGCCGCTATGTTCTGCAATGGCGCGATAGCGCGCCTCGCTATCCTGCAACATCAGGAACAGGCGGCGGCGGCTGTTGAGTTCCGCCGCGACCAACATGCTCATCAGGAAGCTGAGCGCGAGGTAGAATTGAAAATATTGGACCCGCATACCCGTCGATCCGGGCAGCATGGTCATCGGGCCGACACCGTGCATGGTCGCCACGCCGCCGATCACCGCCAGGATGATGATGGACGCTGCCGCCCCCATTTGCCCGGTGCGGAAAGCGATCAAAACCAGCGGCAGGAGCGACGCGAACAGCAGCGGATAGCGCGCCCAGAAAAAGATATGCACGATGGTAAGCGCGAACAGCGCCAGCAGCACGACCATCTCGACCTTCGCCCGCACCGGCGTATCGCGCCACCAGCGGCCACATTCGCCCTGCAAGAACAGGATCAGGATGGGCGCGAAGGTCAGTCCGCCCAGCACATGGCCGCTATACCATTGCAGCCAGGACGCGCCGAACGGCACCGGCGTCAGGAAGGCCGCGACGCTCGCCGCCATGGCACCAGCGATCACATTGGCGACGCCGCACAGGGCAATGATGAATATGATCAGCGGGCGGATTGCGCCGATAATCCGGCGATCCGGCACGAACCGACGGCAGATGATCGCAACGATCAGCGATTCGACGATATTGATCGCCGCCATCGGGATGGCGGCGAGCGGTCCCATGCCGAACAGGGCGGTGGCCATGGCGCTGGCGATGGCGCAGGCGATGATGGCGCGCGGCCAGTAGCGGGTGCGCGAGGTCAGCAGTTCGGCCATCAGGAAAGCATTGGCGCCCCAGATGAAGGCCAGCCCGCCTTCAAAGCGGGAGAGCAGCAGCGCCAGCGTCGCCACGACGAAGTAAACGCTGCCGGTGATGACCGGCGCGAGTATCGATGAGGAGTGACGAAGGGCGACCCGTTGCATGTTGGCAAGGAGGCTAGCGCCGCATCCTTAATATTTGCTCACCATTTGCCCGATATGGAGGGAAAGGCCGCTGCTGTGGCGACGCAAAAACCCCGGCGCTTTCGCACCGGGGTCGAGCATTTCAACGCTGGGCCGAGGAGTCAGGCCGACGCATCCGAAAGCGCCTGATCGGTCGGCGCGGAGATGGACGGATTGCGATCCTTTATCGTCGCCCGCGCCGCGCGCACGCCCGCACCATAATCAGGGTGAACCTGATCAAACAGCTTGCACTGACGTTCCTCGATAAAGTCGGGGATATCGCCCATGGCCGCGGCGATATTGGCGAACAACCGGTCCTTCTCGCCCGCGTCGAACAGTTCGAACAGGGCGCGGGGCTGGCTGAAATCGTCATTCCCCTCCCTGTGGTTCCACCGGTCCGCATCGCCCGAAATCCGCAGCGGCGGCTCCAGGAATTTATTGTCCTCGACCGGCCCGCCAAAGCTGTTCGGCTCATAATAGGCCGCCGGATTGGGATTGTTGGGGGTGAAGCGCATCGCCCCGTCCTTGTGATAATGATGCACCGGGCATTTGGGGACATTGACCGGCAGCGCCTCATAATGGGTGCCGATGCGATGACGGTGCGCGTCTGCATAGGCGAAGATGCGCGCCTGGAGCATCTTGTCGGGCGAGAAGCCGATGCCGGGCACGATGTTGGACGGCGACATCGCCAACTGCTCGATTTCCGCGAAATAATTGTCGGCGTTGCGGTTCAGCTCCATCACGCCGATGTCGATCGGCGGATAGTCGGCATGGGGCCACACTTTGGTGAGGTCGAACGGGTTATAGGGCGTCTTGTCGGCGTCCAGTTCAGGCATGATCTGGACCTGCACCTTCCATTTGGGGAAGTCGCCCTGCTCGATTGCCTCGAACAGATCCTCCTGCGTGGATTCGCGGGTGCGGCCCACGACCTGCGCTGCTTCCTCATTGGTCCAATGCTTGTGGCCCTGCATCGTCTTGAAGTGGAACTTGACCCAGAAGCGCTCATTGGCGTCGTTGATCAGGCTGAAGGTGTGGCTGCCATAGCCGTTGATGTGGCGCACATCGGTGGGCAGGCCACGATCGGACATCAGGATCGTCACCTGATGCAGCGATTCAGGGCTAAGCGACCAGAAATCCCACATCGCCGTAGGAGAGCGCAAATTGGTACGCGGGTGGCGCTTTTGGGTGTGGATGAAATCTGGGAATTTGAGCGGATCGCGCACGAAAAAGACCGGCGTGTTGTTGCCGACCAGATCCCAATTGCCCTCAGGCGTATAGAATTTCATCGCGAAGCCGCGCACGTCGCGCTCCGCATCCGCCGCGCCAGCTTCGCCAGCCACGGTCGAAAAGCGCAAGATCATGGGCGTCTGCGCGCCCGGTTGCAGCACCTTCGCCTTGGTGTAGGCGCTGATGTCGCCGGTGATGGTCAGCGTGCCATGCGCGCCCCAGCCCTTGGCATGAACAACGCGCTCAGGGATACGTTCGCGATTCTGGTGGGCCAGCTTTTCGAGCAGCTGATAATCCTGCAACAGCAGCGGGCCGCGCGGGCCAGCGCTCAGGCTGTTCTGATTGTCGGCGATCGGCGCGCCGCCGCTGGTCGTCATGATGGGCTTGTCGGCCATGATCTTGCTCCTCGTCTAGCGAATGGAGAAAGGATAAGCCGCCTGCAAGTTCCGGTGAAATTGATTAAAACATGCTGACTGATCGAATTTTACGGTAAATCCGATAAAGGCCGCAATCAGGCCTTTTCCAGCGTGCATTGCAGCGGATGCTGGTTTTGCCGGGCGAAATCCATCACCTGATTGACCTTGGTCTCCGCCACTTCATAGCTGAAAATACCGCACACGCCGACGCCGCGCTGATGGACATGCAGCATCACGCGAGTCGCCTGCTCCATATCCATGCGGAAAAACTGCTGGAGGACATGCACGACGAATTCCATCGGCGTGTAATCGTCATTGAGCATCAGCACTTTGTAGAGCGACGGCTTTTTCGTGCGGGTGCGGGTGCGCGTGGCAATGCCGACGCTGGGACCGGTGCCATCGCCCGGATCGTCGCGATCCTCCCCCGTCATCGTCACGGGGATCATCGATGCTGTCAAAATTCTGGTCATGATAGGCGAGAATATGGCGATTTGTCGCCGCATGGCAAGGGGGCCGCAGGGACATGCGCCTGTGGTAACCATCTATTTTGCAGACAGCAAAAGGGCGCGCCCTCCGATATGGAGGGCGCGCCCCTGATGCGGCCAGTCCGATCGCTTAGGCGGCCAGCGACTTCACCTTGTCGGTGACCAGGGTCACGCGGGCGGTCAGCGGGCTGGCGACGTCACCGGCCAGCTTCATCATCGCTTCGCTGCTCTTGGCGGCTTCCTTGGTGAAATCGTCGAAGCTGCTCGAAAAGAGCTGGCTCTGCAGCTGGAAGAATTCGGTCGGCGTCTTGATGGTCGAAAAGGTCTTGAACGAAGCAGTCGCCTTCTCAAAGCTCTTGCGGCTGTAATCGACGGCTTCCTGGCCCAGCGTTTCCATGCCCTTGGCCGCGATCTTGCCGGATTCAACCAGCGCTTCGACATTGCCCTTGGCCAGGTCGCTCAGCTCTTCGATCGCCTTGGTCGACTTTTCGACGCCGGCCTTCGCCTTTTCGTTAAGGTCGGCATAGACGGTTTCCATCTTGGCCTTGGCGTCTTCAGCGAACTTCTTGCCGGTTTCGATTACGTCGTTCATCGTCTTTGTTCCTTCTATGGCGGACAGCGTCTTGATTGCGAACGGTTCGGCCTGCTTGGGCAGGCTCTTGGTCATTTCGGGTTCGACCGGAGCTTCCGGCGGCACAGCGGCTACAGGCGCCGCAGCCACGGGTTCAGCTTCGATGACTGGCTCAGCAACCGGCTCCGGGAGCGGCGGCGCATCGACGGCGGTGGTCGCTGCCACGATCGCGGACGGATTGGCGTCGATTGCCTTGACGCTCGATGCCGTCGCCTTGCGCACGGTCGGCTTCTTGGGGGCGGGCGCGATCGCCGCTTCGGCAGCTTTGAGAGCTTCGCTGGCCGACAAGGTCGTCGATGCGCTTTTAGCGCGCGGGGCGCTGCGTCCGGTCTTGGGTGTTACGGCCATGGACTATTCTCCATTTGTTGCACTGCACAATAATCATTTCGCAAGGCGATTGCAAGACTTATTGTGCAGTGCAACAAAACCGTCATCCAGTCTGACGGCGGAGGGTCGCAACGGCCGGAAAAAACGGTATTATCGTCCCTTTACATAGCGCCCCGGTGCGTCCTCTATCGCCTTGAGCCGGCCTTTGCCTGGCTGGCGCGCGCCCTTGGCCGGGACAGTCTGCGGATCGAGTCGCTCGATCCAGGCGCGCCAGTCGGGCCACCAGCTGCCCTTGGTTTCTTGCGCTGCGGCAAGGAAGGCATCGAGCGTAGGCTGGCTGTCCTCGCAGGCCCAATATTGATATTTCTGCGCTGCCGGGGGATTGACGACCCCGGCGATATGGCCGGACCCGGCGAGCAGGAAGCGGATCGGCCCCGACAAATTCTCGGTCAGCTTCCATACGCTTTCCAGCGGCGCGATATGATCCTCCCTGCCCGCCTGGACATAGGCCGGGGTCATGACTTTTTTAAGGTCGATCGGCGTGCCATCGACCGTGATCGCGCCGGGAACCACCAGCAGATTGTCGCGATAGAGCTGGGTCAGATAATCTTTGTGCCAGCGCGCGGGCAGGTTGGTGGTGTCGCCATTCCAGTAGAGCAAGTCGAACGGCGGATAATCCTGTCCCAACAGGTAATTATTGACGACATAGCTCCAGATCAGGTCACGGCCGCGCAGCAGGTTGAAGGTCAGCGCCATATAGCGGCCGTCCAGAAATCCCTTGGATGACAGCTGATCGACCAGCTTCATCTGTTCATCGTCGATGAACAGGGTCAGGTCGCCGGCCTTGGTGAAATCGACCTGGGCAGTGAAGAAGGTCGCGCTTGCGACCTTGTCCCCTTCCCCCCGCGCGGCCAGCAGCGCCAGCGTTGCGGCCAACGTGGTGCCTGCAACGCAATAGCCGATCGTGTGGACGCTGGGCACCTTGAGCAGATCACGCACCGTGTCGATCGCGTCGATCTGCCCGCGCAGGATATAATCGTCCCAGATCAAATCCTTCATCGACTCGTCGGCCGACTTCCACGACACCAGAAACACGCTGATCCCCTGATCCACCGCCCATTTGACGAAGCTTTTTTGCGGGGACAGGTCGAGAATATAGAAACGGTTGATCCATGGCGGGAAGATGATGAGCGGGGTCGCCAGCACGTCCGGCGTGGACGGCGCATAGTGAACGAGCTGGTAGAGCGGGGTTTCGTGGATCACCTTGCCAGGCGTCGCAGCGATGTTGCGCCCCAGCTCGAACTGGGTGCCGTCGGTGTGGGTCAGCTGGCCCTTTTCCAGATCGGCCAGCATATGCTGCAAACCCTTGACCAGATTTTCGCCCCCGCTCTGGATCGTCTTTTCCACAACCGTCGGATTGGTCAGCGGGAAATTGGAGGGCGAGAGCGCATCGAGCATCCCGCTGGTCGCAAAGCGCAGCTTGGCCTTTTGCTTGGGGTCCACGCCATCGACGGCATCGGCCAGTTGCAGCATATAGTCCGAAACGAGCAGATAGCTTTGCCGGATCAGGTCGTAAAAGGGGTGCTGGGTCCAGGCCGGATCGGCAAAGCGGCGGTCCTTTGCAGCCGCCGGGCTGTTTGCCGGGGCCGGTTCGGGATGGTCGCGGAACATGCCGCCCGAATCGAGGAAACGCTGCCACATCGCCAGCCCTTCGTCGGCAAAACTCGTCTGGATCCGCGCCACCGCTTCGGGCGAGAAATGCAGGGTCTGGCCCGCCGCCCCCGCCGCCTGCTCCAGCATCAGTTGCTGGGCCTGGCCGATGGCGTGGGTCCATTGCTGCATCTGTTCCAGCGTGGGCAGATGCGGCTCCATGATATCGGCTTTATCCATGGCCACCCTGCTCCTCCTGGCATCGTTTCTATGCGCCGCTTTCTCTGGCGCGTCGCCATCGGGCCGGTTATAGCCAGATTGTGACGCGGCAACGGCGCGACACGCACTATTCCTTACCTAGAGCTTTCAGGAAAGCCTTATAATGTCCGAAGAATTCTATCGCATGAAGCGCCTGCCCCCTTATGTCATCGCGGAAGTCAACGCGATGCGGGCCGCCGCGCGTGCGGCGGGAGAGGATATTATCGATCTGGGCATGGGGAATCCCGACCTGCCGCCACCGCCCCATGTCATCGACAAGCTGGTCGAGGTGGCGCGCAAGCCCGACGCCCATGGCTATTCCCAGTCGAAGGGGATTCCGGGCCTCCGCAAGGCGCAGGCCAATTATTATGGCCGCCGCTTCGGCGTCGACGTTGACCCGGAGACCGAGGTCGTCGTGACCATGGGGTCGAAGGAAGGCCTGGCCAGCCTGGCCACCGCAATCACGGCGCCGGGCGATGTCGTGCTGGCCCCCAACCCCAGCTACCCGATCCATATGTTCGGCTTCATATTAGCAGGCGCGACGATCCGGTCTGTGCCGACGACGCCGGATGATAATTATTTCCGCTCGCTCGACCGCGCCATGGCCTTCACCGTGCCGCGCCCGTCGATCCTGGTGGTCAATTATCCGTCCAATCCGACCGCAGAGACGGTGGACCTGGCCTTTTACGAGCGGCTGGTCGCCTGGGCAAAGGAGAATAAGGTCTGGGTCCTGAGCGACCTTGCCTATTCCGAGCTATATTATGACGGCAACCCGACCCCCTCCATTTTGCAGGTGCCGGGCGCGAAGGACATCGCGATCGAGTTCACTTCGCTCAGCAAGACCTATTCGATGGCGGGTTGGCGGATCGGCTTTGCGGTCGGCAACAAACAGCTGATCGCTGCGATGAGCCGGGTGAAATCCTATCTGGATTATGGCGCGTTCACGCCGATTCAGGCTGCCGCCTGCGCAGCGCTCAACGGGCCGCAGGATATCGTGCAGAAGAACCGCGAACTCTATCACAAGCGCCGCGACGTGCTGGTCGAAAGCTTCGGTCGCGCCGGATGGGACATTCCCGCCCCGCCCGCGTCCATGTTCGCCTGGGCGCCGTTGCCGCCTGCGCTCAAAGAGATGGGCAGTCTGGAATTTTCCAAGCAGTTGCTCACCCATGCCAAGGTCGCGGTCGCGCCGGGCGTGGGCTATGGCGAGGATGGCGAAGGGTTCGTCCGCATCGCCATGGTTGAGAATGAACAGCGGCTGCGGCAGGCCGCGCGCAACATCAAATCCTATCTCAAGTCGATGGGCGTCAATACGCCGGCCAAGGGTGCGGCCTGAGCCAAAAGACTATACTGCGTTAAAAGCACTGCGTATTCCCGCGCAGGCGGGAACCCAGTTCATACGGTCGGACTGGGTTCCCGCCTACGCGGGAACACGATGTTCGTTGGGATGAGGCGCATCCTTTGGGCCACCGTCGCTTGTGATCCCCTTGCCCCGCCAGCCACAATGAAGGATAGCTGCCTCGTAAGAGGTGCCGCGCGATGATCCCCCTGCCACAAGTCTCTCAGGTCGCGCAGACCATACAGCTGGCGCTCGCGCCGGTGTTCCTGCTGGCGGGGATCGGCGCGTTTCTGAATGTCTGCGTCAGTCGACTGGCGCGGATCATCGACCGGGCGCGGAATGTGGAGGCGGCGATCCTGACCACGCGGGGGCGTGAGCATGACCGGCTGGTCAATGAAATCCGCGTCCTCGACAAAAGGATGAGCGTGGTCAATATCGCGATCTTCCTGTCGGTCGCGTCGGCCTGCGCCGTCTGTCTGGTCGTCATCCTGCTGTTTGCGGGCAATTTGTTCGGCGCGCATCTGGGCACGCCTATCGCCATATTGTTCAGCTTGGCGATGCTGTTGCAGGCGGGCGGCTTTGCGACCTTCATTCAGGAAATTCGGCTGGGGTCCAAGATCATCCATATCCGTAACGAAGTATTGTATCACGAGGCCGAGACGGAAGAGCCGGACGCGAAATGACCCGTTTCACCGTCAACGACCGGCCGGTGCAATATCGCATGGACCCGGACACGCCCTTGCTATGGGCGCTGCGTGATGCGTCGAACCTGACCGGCACCAAATATGGTTGCGGTACGGGCGACTGTGGTGCCTGCACCGTCGATATTGACGGGGAAGCGGTGCGGTCCTGTCAGGTCACGATCGGCAAGACCGAGGGGCGTTTCGTCACCACGATCGAGGCGCTGTCGCCCGATCGCGGCCATCCGGTGCAGCAGGCGTTCGCCGCCGACAATGTGTCGCAATGCGGCTATTGCATCCCCGGCATGATCATGGCTGCGTCGGTGCTGCTGCGCCGGACCAATGATCCAAGCGATGCGGAGATTGACGCGGCGATCACCAATATCTGCCGCTGCGGCATCTATCCACGGCTGCGCGGCGCGATCCGCCGGGCTGGACGGATCATGCGGGGCGAGGATACGGGTATAGGCGAACAAGGGGCCGCCGCGCCGCCCCCGGGCATTACGCCGGAGGAGGCTGCCCGCACCGTCCCGGCGCTGGGCAGGCCTGCGTCTCAGCCGAAGCGATAACCCGACACGGCCCAGCCTATCACCATGCTGTGATGGTCGCGCACCGCCGGGTCATCGCCACCCGCCCCCAGCGCGACCATCAGCGGCAGCAGATGCTCCTCACGCGGATGGGCGAAATGGGCGTTGGGCAGACTGTCCCACGCGATGACGCGCGCGGCCCGGTTGGCCGGATCGGGATCGGTCACCGCCGCCGTCAGCGCATCGTCCCAGGTCTGTGATGGCGCGGTCGCCTGCGCGCCGCGCACGCGCAGATTGTGAAAGCTCATGCCCGATCCGACGATCAGCACGCCTTCGTCGCGCAGCACGGAGAGCGCACACCCGGCGGCGACATGGGCGGCGGGGTCGAGATCGCGGCGTAACGACAGCTGGACCAGCGGAATGTCGGCATCGGGCAGCGCGACCTTCATAGGGATGAACACGCCATGGTCCCAGCCGCGCGCCGCCTCCTGCGCGGTCGCAAAGCCTGCTCCGGCAAGCAGCGCAGCAACGCGCGCGGCCAGATCCGGCGCGCCCGGCGCGTCCCAGCGCAGCGTGTAGGTGTGCGGAGGGAAGCCATGATAGTCGAACAGCAAGGCGGGCCGAACACCAACATGGACGGTGAAGGCCGCCTCCTCCCAATGGCCCGACACCAGCAGGATGGCGCGGGGCCGTTCGGGCAGGCTGGCGATCAGCCCGGCGAGATAGTCCTGCATCGGCTGCCACATCGGATCGCTATGGGGATGGTCAGGATCGGCGGGGTCCATGAAGAAGCAGGGACCACCGCCATGAGGGATGAAGAGGCTGGGCTGAGTCATGCCCGGCACATTGGCGCGCGGGAGAACAAGCGCAACGGGCAAGCACGAAACATTCCGTTTCTAGCGGTTCCGATCAACCAGCGGCGTCATCGCCTGCGCCAGGGTCGCGCCCGAATAGGGCTTCTTGACCAGGGTGACCCCGGCAAAGCGATCCGGCAGTTCCAGCCCGTCGCCATAGCCGGTCGCAAACAGGAAGGGGATGCCCCGTTCGACCAGCACGTCCGCCACAGGCATACTGGTTTCAGCGCCCAGATTGAAATCCAGCACGGCCATATCAATGGGCTGCAGCTCGATCGCCTCACGCGCTCGCGCGACGCTGGCGGCGGTCGTCACGTCCGCGCCGAGATCGCGCAACGCATCCTCGCCATCCATGGCGATGATCATATTATCCTCGACGAGGAGGACGTGGCGTCCTTCCAGCAGTTCGGGCGTCGCGGCGATCACGGGCAGCGGGCGATCCGTGCCGACGACATCGGGCAGCACAGACACGACATGGACGGAGGGGATGCAGAAATGCGCCTCTATCCCGGCCAGACGATAGTGGATTTCGGCATGGCCATCCAGATCATAGGGGATGGAACGCTCGATCACGGTCGATCCAAAGCCGCGCCGCGTGGGCGCCACCACCGCCGGGCCGCCGCTTTCGGTCCAGTCGATCAGCAGGCTGCCATCCTGATCCACATGCCAGTCGATCGCGACCGTGCCATTGTCCGACAGCGCGCCATATTTGGCGGCATTGGTCAGCATTTCGTGGATCACCAGCGCCATGACGGTGAAGCAGCCGGGCGTCAGCAGCACATTGGGACCGGACAGGCGCACCCGGTCGCGCCGCTCACCCAAATAAGCCCCTGCCTCCACTTCTATGAGGTCGTACAGCCGCGCGGGACTCCAGCGGTCGGCGGTAATCTGGTCATGGGCGCGGGCCAGCGCATGGATGCGGCTTTCCAGCGTGCCGATGAAATCCTCGACCGACACAGCGCTGCTGCGCGTCTGGGACAGGAGGCCGCGGATCAGCGCCAATATGTTGCGTACGCGGTGGTTGAGTTCGGCAATCAACAATTCCTGCTTCTCATGCGCGCGCTGCCGTTCCGCGTCCGCCGAATCGGACAGGCGCAGCACCACCTCCAGCAGGGCGGTGCGCAGCGCTTCGGCGACGCGCAACTGGGCGGGTGCGAACGGCAGCGCCGTCCCCTTCACCAGTTCCGACCATTCTTCAAAACTTTTACGCGGGGTCAGGCGCGGGCCGTTGGGGCCGTATTCGATATGCTTTTCCTGGTTCCCCGCCCAGCGCACGGCGCGCAATTGTTCAGCGCGGAACAGCACGACATAGTCGCGCGGGCGGCGCGACAGGGGAATGGCAAGCAACCCGGCGGCGCGGTCGGCATAGGCAGCCGCATCGGGCAGGACGCGGCTGAGCGTATCAGTGGTATAGACCTGGCTGGCGGCGACGCGGTTGAGCATCGAGACGATACCGGCAAAGGCGGCCTTGTCCGGGGTCAGCCCGGAAAAACTGATTTGCCCGTCAATATAGACGCCCACGCCATCGGCAGGAATCGTGTCGAAGATGATGTCGCCCAGCCAGCGGGCGTTGGACAGCAGGTCATGGTCCTGCGCCACTGCCGACATCAGCCGGTCGGCCACCTGGCGCGCCTTGCCCTCATAGGCGGCGGTTTCGGCGCGCTCGCGGCTTTCGAGCATCATCGAGAAAATCTGGCCGAACAGTTCGGCCGCGCTGCGCTGGGCAAAGGTCGGCAGGCGCGGGGCATAATGGTGGCAGGCGAACAGCCCCCACAGCCGTCCTTCGACAATGATCGAGATGGAGAGCGACGCCCCCACCCCCATATTGCGCAGATATTCGATATGGATCGGCGAGACCGCGCGGGTGAGGCATAGCGACATATCGAGCGCTGCCCCGGTCGGATCGAGCGCAGGGACGACCGGCACCGGCACTGCCTGCACATCGGCAATGACGCGGAAGATGTTACGCAGATAGAGGGCGCGCGCCTGCACCGGAATGTCGGACGCCGGGTAATGCAGACCAAAGAAGCTGTCGATGCCGGGTCGCAGCGCTTCGGCCACGACCTCGCCATCGCCGCCATCGGCGAAGCGATAGACCATCACCCGATCAAAGCCGGTCAACGCCCGCACCTGCCGCGCGCCATCGCGCAGGAAGGCGGCCATGCCATCGGCCTGCCCCAGCCGCGCGACCATCGAGCGGACCGTGCTGCTGGCCTCCATCTCGTCGGCGCTGGCCGGTTCAGCCTCTATCACCACCAGAGGACCCGAAAAATGGACGGCAACGTCGAACGGGGTGCCACCCGTCATCAGCGGCAGGGAGAAGATGCGCTCGACCGAATCGGGGCCACGCAACAGGGTGATGCGGTTGCGCAACGCATGAATGGCTTCGCCGTCCAGCAGGGCGTTGACCGGCTTGCCCAGCATATCGTCAGGCGACAGGCCGATGAACGCGGCGCTGTTGGCCGACACGCGCGATACCAGCCAGTCGGCGGTCAGCGCGATCAGGAAACCGAATGGCTGGACCGTACCCAGCACATGGATCGGCTCCCGATCGCAATTGGTGAGGTTGACGGCGAAGTCCGCGCCAGTGCCGCCGTCAGCCATGGGCGGCGACCGGTTCGGGGCGGGCCGCGGCGGCAAAAAGGGCGAAGGCCGCCTGCGCGCCCTGCACGGCGTCGTCCAGCCAACCTTCGCCCCCGTCAGCGGCTGCCCGATCAAGCGCCTGCTGAAACGCGACCCAGCCACCCTTGCCATGGACGGCCGACAGATAGGCGCGGGGCAGGCCCGGCGCTACTTGGCGTGCGAGGATCGCGCCGCCCAGGCGCGATCCTTCCAGCGCATAGAGCAGCCCCCAGCGATAGCCGTCCCGGTCGGGATCAGCGAGTGACAGAGGCACAGGCATGGCCATATCCATCGCCGCCAGATCCGCCGCGATCATCGGCAGGCGTGGCGAATCTGGGCGAGCAACCGATTCGAGCGCCCCTAGCGCACGGGCATGGGCGGTCAGAAACGCGCCATAATGGCTTTGCGAATCAAGCCGATATCCTGAAAACAGCGTGTCGACACGGTGATGGCTGTCGCTCGTCGCTTCGCGCAGAGCCTGGCGGACGCCGCTGACATTGGGAGATTTCTTCACTCGGCAGTCCTATAGAGAGGGCAGGCACCCTGCACTGATCTGGATCAGCTTTTGACCCGGTTCTGGCCATTTTTAACGGACAGAACGATACGAACACGGAACAACGCGCAAAGCCGAAATTGGGTTCATTTCGCCCGGCGATTCTTTCGATAAGCTGACGGACAGGTTCAGAATTGCGACATCGCGCGCCATCTAGAAGAGCGGCATGAGGGGACAGAAGGTTCCCGCAAGCAGAAAGTCACGATGATGTTCAGGAAGATGATGCTGACGGGACTGATGGCCGCAACGCTGCTGAGCGGTGTCGCGCCAGCCTATGCCCAGAGCAATGAGAATGGCCGTGGCAATCGCGGCGACCGTGCAGAACGCGGTGGGGCAGACCGTGGCGGAGCAGACCGCCAATCCTATCAGTGGCGCGGTAATGGACAGCGGCCGATGGGCGGTGACGGGCAGCAGGCGCAACGCTGGCAGCAGCGGCAGGACCGCGCGGTAGCGCAGGCTCCGGTCCAGCAACCGAGTGCGGATCGTCCATGGCGCAATCCCGGCAATCCTGCGGTCGTGCCGGCACCGGCACGGCAGGACGCACGACAGGACAGGCGTGACGACCGGCGCAATGACCGGCAGGACTATCGCCAGGACCAGCGTGCCGATCGGCAAGACTGGCGCAACGATCGCCGCGACGGTCGGCAGGATTATCGTCAGGACAGGCGTGACGACCGGCGCGATGATCGTCGTGATGACCGGCGCTGGAGCGACAATCGCGGCTCGGCTGGCAACTGGAATAATGGCCGCCGCTATGACGACCGCACCCGCTGGAGCAACCAGCAGCGCTGGAACAATGGCTGGCGGCAGGACCGGCGCTATGACTGGAACAGCTATCGCAACCGTTATGGCAACCAGTATCGTCTGGGCCGCTACAACGCGCCGCGCGGCTGGGACTATGGCTATCGTCGCTTCTCCGTGGGCATCGTGCTCAGCAGTCTGCTTTATTCCAACAGCTATTGGCTGAACGACCCCTACGCCTATCGCCTGCCGCCCGCTTACGGCACGCTGCGCTGGGTCCGCTATTATGACGATGCGCTGCTGGTGGACATTCGCGACGGCTATGTCGTCGATGTGATCCATGATTTCTTCTGGTAATCGGACTCCCTGAAGTGGCCTTCAGGAATACTGGCCCCGGAGCGGAGACGCGCCGGGGTCTTTTCATGGCACCTGCCGCTGTGGCAGGAGGGCCGCATGACAGACAGTGACGATGATGGCGGCATCGCTTCGCTCACCCGCGCGGCCATAGGCGCGCAGGTGCAGGCGCGGCTGGAGCGCAACCCGATGGTCAGCCGGATCGACGCCCCCGACCTTGCGATCTACGGGCGGCAGGATTTCCTCAGCCCGGAAGAATGCGCCGATCTGCGCGCGATCATCGATGCGGGCGCGCAGCCTTCGACGCTCTTTTCGGGCAGTGCGAACGCGGATTATCGCACCAGCCATAGCTGCAATCTCGATCCGTTCGATCCGCTGATCAAGGCCATCAGCGACCGCATCTGCGCGCTGACTGGGCTGCCCGCCGACCATGGCGAAACATTGCAGGGCCAGCGCTATACCAGCGGCCAGGAATATCGGCTGCATTGCGATTATTTCCCGGTCACGGCCGATTACTGGCCCGCCATGCGCGTCACTGGCGGGCAGCGCAGCTGGACCACGATGATCTACCTCTCCCCGGTCGAGGCGGGGGGCGAGACGCATTTCCCGCATTGCGAATTCATGGTGCCGCCGGTCGAGGGGATGATCCTGATCTGGAACAATATGACCGCTGACGGCGCGCCCAACCGGTTCAGCCTGCACGCAGCCCGGCCAGTCGAACAGGGCACCAAATATGTCGTGACCAAATGGTTTCGCGAGCGGCCATGGACGCCCAGAGCGTGATGGATTTAGACTGAATCCCAACCTCCGTTCGTTTCGAGCGAAGTCGAGAAACCTGTGCGTGGCGTTTCTCGACTTCGCTCGAAACGAACGGAATGAGGTGTGGGAATCCGGCTCCAAAACTTCCGACCCCGTTACACTTTGCGACATAAATGACTGAAAACTGACAGCTTCATTCGCCGGGCGTTCAGGCGCGCTACCCCATATCTCCTTGTGTTGGCGACAGGGAACCCAGTCCAGCCGGACAGGGTTCAGCCGCCAGAGGAAATAGGAGATATGCTATGCGTAAACTGATCATCCTGGGCCTGCTGGCCGCAACGGTGGCGCCCAGTGTCGCGTCCGCCCAGTCCTATGGCGAAGCGCGCCGCAGCGAACGCAATCTGCGTGAGGAGCAGCGGGAGCTGCGTCAGGCGCAGCGCTATGGCGACCGTCGCGACGTGCGTGAAGAACGGCGCGAAGTCCGCGATGCCCGTCAGGAGGCCCGCGAGGACTGGCGCGACTATCGCCGCAATCACCGCGACGTCTATCGCGGCGGCAACTGGCGCGCGCCATTCCGCTATAATCAGTGGAATGTCGGCGTCCAGCTTCGCCCGGCCTATTATAATTCGCGCTATTATATCGCCGACCCCTATCGCTATCGCCTGCCCCGTCCGGGCGTGAACCAGCGCTGGGTACGTCATTATAACGATGTGCTGCTGGTCAATGTCCGCAACGGGCGCGTGATCCAGGTGCATCGCGGCTTCTTCTGGTAAGCCGCCTGCCTAAAAAAACGGCCCCGGACATCTCTGTCCGGGGCCGTTTTTTATGGACGTTCCCCCCAACTTGGCCGCGCTGCCCGTTGCCGGGCAAGCGCGGCCGATGGCACGCAGGACGCACCATCAGTCCGAAAGGGGGGTGGACCGTTGCGCAGAACGCGCGTCCGGCCGAAAAGTTCCCGTTTTTCCGCTAAAATCCGAGGATTTAAGCGGCTAGTGCCTGCGCAATCAACTTGCGGCTGTTATCAATGCCATAGAGGGCGATAAAGCTGCCCATGCGCGGTCCCTGATCCGCCCCCAGCAGCGTCTGGTAGAGCGCCTTGAACCAGTCGCGCAGCTCGGCAAAACCGAACGCCTCATCCTTGCCGATGGCATAGACGATGTTCTGGATATCCTCCGCGCTGGCGTCCGCCGGTAGCGCGGCCAGTTCCGCGTCGAGCCTGCGCAGGGCTGCGGCCTCGTTAGCGTCGGGCGCTCGGCGCTGAAGGGTGGGCGCAACGAAATCGCGATGATAGGCGAGCGCATGACCGATCAGCGCATCCAGTTCAGGATAGGTGTCCGGCGACGCATCGGCGACATAGTTGGTGAGATAGCCCCACACCTGATCGCGGCTGGCATCCCCCATGACGCCGACAAGGTTCAGCAGCAGCCCGAAGGTCACCGGCAACCGGCCTTCGGGCAGCTTCCCGTCATGCACATGATGGACCGGATTGCCCAGTTGCTGTTCGATCGCCTGATTGGGATAGTTGACCCGGAACTGCCAATATTCGTCCACCGCGCGCGGGATGACGCCCATATGCAGCTGCTTGGCCTTTTTGGGTTCGCGATAGGCGTAGAAGGCCAGGCTTTCCTGCGGACCATAGGTCAGCCATTGTTCAAGGCTGAGGCCATTGCCCTTGGACTTGGAGATTTTCTCGCCCTTTTCGTCGAGGAACATCTCGTAATTAAAGCCTTCGGGCGGGCGGGCACCCAGCGCGCGACAGATTTTCGATGATTGGGTCACCGAATCGATCAGATCCTTGCCCGCCATCTCATAATCGACGCCCAGCGCGACCCAGCGCATTGCCCAATCGACCTTCCATTGCAGCTTGGCTCCGCCGGACAGGATCGATTGCTCAATAATGTCGCCCTCATCCTCGAAGCGGATCAGGCCTGCCTCGGCATCGATCACCTCGACCGGCACCTGCAAGACGATGCCGCTCTTAGGGCTGATCGGCAGGACGGGCGAATAGGTCGCCTGCCGTTCCTTGCGCAGGGTCGGCAGCATGATGTCGAGGATCGCCTGATTGCACCGCAGAACCTGCCGCAGCGCATCGTCAAACGCCCCCGACTGATAGCGTTCGGTGGCCGACACGAACTCATAGTCGAAGCCGAAGCGGTCGAGAAATTCGCGCAGCATCGCATTATTATGATGGGCGAAGCTTTCAAACTTGCCGAACGGATCGGGTACCTGCGTCAGCGGCTTGCCCAGATGCTCGCTCAACATCGCCTGGTTGGGGACATTGTCAGGCACCTTGCGCAGGCCGTCCATATCGTCACTGAAGGCCACCAGCCGCGTGGGAATATCCGACAGCGCATGATAGGCGTTGCGCACCATCGTCGTGCGCAGCACTTCGTTGAACGTGCCGATATGCGGCAGGCCCGATGGACCATAGCCGGTTTCAAACAGGATATGCCCTTTGTCCGGCGCACCATTGGAATAGCGCTTGAGCAGCTTGCGCGCTTCTTCATAGGGCCAGGCCTTGGCCGCCAGTGCGGCGGTGCGGAGAATGTCGGTCGCGGTCATGGCTATGCCCCCTAGCCGCCGACAGGCCGAAAAGAAACGTCCTTCGATCGCAAATCTGCGTTAAGAATCGTTCGCACATTAGGCTTTCATTAACCCTGACCATCGATAATCAGGTTTCTGGAGGCACCATGCACAGCTTGCGCACCCGCGAACGCATCGTGGTCGAGATCGCCATTGTCGTCACGACCGTACTCGACAGCCTGGAAGGCACGATCGTCGACCTGAGCGAGGGCGGCGCGCAGGTGGTCGGTTGCACCCTGCCAGCAGGCTCGTCGTGCCAGATCGATCTGGACGGCCATATCACCTTTGGCACCGTGCGCTGGTCCGAAGAGGATCGCATGGGCATCCGTTTCCCCTATGAGCTGAACGAAGGCCCGCTTTACGATCAGCTGGAAATGGCACGCGCGGCGCTGCGCACGCCTGTAGCATTTCAGCCGCGCGTACGCGCGATGGCCGCAAGCGGCGGCGGTGGCGGTTTTGGCCGCCGGACAAGCTGAAACAGGTTTTCCTTTTGTTCCCGCTCGCTTAAACGGGGCGGGTGATTGATCCTGCATCCCTGCCCGCCCTCCACGCCAGCCATGGCGGCATCTGGTTGCGCGAGGGTGGGCGGACGCAAGGTCTGGCCAAGGGGCAGGCGATCAGCCGGGCGGCGGAAACCCCGATATTGCTGCTCAATGCCCCGCTGACCGGCCAGAGGCTGGGCTATCCCGATCTCAATGGCCTCGACCTGCTCGAACTCTGGGCCTTTCTTCACCCTGCCCGCTTCCTCGTCCCCACGCCCAAGGGGCTGGCGCAGGCGCTTGGCCTGCCGGTGCCGAGCGCGGAGGCGGACATTCCCGCTTTGCTCCAGAGCGCGGCGCAGGCGTTACTCGACCGGATCGAATCGCCCGACTGGCGCGAGCGGGAGGGTGGCTGGACATCGGCGCAGACGCTGCATCGGCTGCGCTGGCCCTGGTCGCCGCTCATCGCCCCGCGCATCGCCAAACCCAAGGAAGCCGAGCGCTGGCTGTTTTCCAAATTGCCCGAATGGGAGGAAGCGCAGCCACGCCCTGCCCCGCGCACCGTGGCGCTGGACGAAGCGCAGGTGCTGGCCCGGCTCGATACGCTGACCGGCGCGGGGGCGGAGGCGCGGCCCGGCCAGCGCGCCTATGCCACTGCCGCTATCAGCGCCTTTCGCCCGCGCATGCACCGCGACCAGCCCAATATGCTGCTGGCGGAAGCAGGCACCGGCATTGGCAAGACATTGGGTTATCTCGCCCCTGCCTCGCTCTGGGCGCGCCAAGCGCAGGGGACGGTGTGGGTGTCCACCTATACCAAGGCGCTGCAGCGCCAGCTCGACCGCGAATCGCTGCGCCTGTTTCCCGATGCGATGGTGGCGGCCAAGCGGGTGGTGGTGCGCAAGGGGCGGGAAAATTATCTCTGCCTGCTCAATCTGGAAGATGCGTTGCAGGGCGGCTTTGCCGGCCGCGCCGCGATATTGGCGCAGTTGGTGGCGCGCTGGGCGGCGTTCAGCAAGGATGGCGATATGGTCGGCGGCGACCTGCCCGGCTGGCTGCCCACTTTGTTTCGTCGTAACGGCTCCACCGCGCTGACCGACCGGCGCGGGGAGTGCATCTATGCCGGCTGCCCGCATTATCGCAAATGCTTCATCGAGCGATCGGCGCGTGCGTCCGCCGACGCTGACATCGTCATCGCCAATCATGCGCTGGTGATGATCAACGCGGCGCGCGGACGTGAAACAGGGCAGCGGCCCCAGCGCATCGTGTTCGACGAAGGGCATCATCTGTTCGATGCGGCGGATTCGACCTTCTCCGTCGCCCTGTCGGGGCAGGAGGCGATCGAGCTGCGCCGCTGGATCATGGGACCGGAGGGCGGGTCGCGCGGGCGACGCCGCGGCCTGTCGGCGCGCCTGTCGGACCTCGCCAGCTATGACGTCGAAGGGGGCGAGGCGATCCGTGCCGCCGCCGACGCGGCGCTCGCTTTGCCCGCCGATGAATGGCTCAAGCGCGTCGTGACCGGCGAGCCGTTCGGGCCGCTCGAAGCGTTGTTCGCTGCGGTACGCGGCACCGTCTTTGCCCGCGCGGCGGACACGGGCGAGGCCGATGCGGGCTATGGGCTGGAAACTGAGCTGGCCGCGCCAGACGGGGCGCTGGTCGAGGCGGCGCAGGAAGCCGCGCTGGCGCTTGATGCGTTGCTACGTCCGCTGACGCATTTGTCGCGGCGGCTGGAGGCGGTGATCGAGGATGCGCCCGACTGGCTGGATGGCGCGGCGCGGGCGCGGATCGAGGGAGCGGTGGCATCGCTCGGCTGGCGGCGCGACCTGATCAGCGCCTGGCTGGCGCTGCTGGCGCGGATCGGAGGACCTGCCGACCCCGACTATGTCGACTGGATGACCGTCGACCGGGTCGAGGGGCGCGAATATGATATCGGCATCCATCGCCACTGGCTCGACCCCAGCCGCCCGCTCGCCGAAACCGTGCTGAAACCCGCGCAAGGGGTGATCGTCACCTCCGCGACGCTGAAAGGCGGGGGTGACTGGGGCAATGCGGAAAGCCGCAGCGGGGCGACCCACCTGCTCCATGGTGCCGGGCGGTTCGAGGCAAGCAGCCCGTTCGACTATGCCGCGCGCGCCGAGGTGCTGATCGTCACCGACATCAAGCGGGGTGATCTGGCCGCGCTGTCGGGCGCCTATGGACGATTGATCGAGGCGGCGGGCGGCGGCACGCTGGGGCTGTTCACCGCGATCCGGCGGCTGCGCGCGGTCCATGCCCGCATCGCCGACCGGCTGGCGCGCGCAGGGCTGCCGCTCTACGCGCAGCATGTCGACCCGATCGACACCGGCACGTTGGTCGATATCTTCCGCGACGATCCGCGCGCGTCGCTGCTGGGGACGGACGCGCTGCGCGACGGGGTGGACGTGCCGGGCCATTCTCTGCGGCTGGTGGTGATGGAGGGGGTGCCATGGTCCAAGCCGACCGTGCTGCACGCGGCCCGACGGCTGGCGAACGGGGGCAATGCCTATGACGACCGTCTGATCCGCGCCCGGCTGGCGCAGGCATTCGGACGCCTCATTCGCCGGGCGGAGGACAAGGGCAGTTTCGTCATCCTGTCCGCCGCGATGCCGAGCCGCTTGCTGAGCGCCTTTCCGCCCGGCACGCCGATCCGCCGGGTGACGCTGGACGAAGCAATCATCGCCGTCAGTGTCGCTGCGCGGCGCGAATCCCTTGGCGAAACGACGCCCTTAGGGCATCAGGGACACGAATCCGGCCACAGCCATCTGGAGAGAGAATGAAGCGGCTGACCCTGTTGCGCCACGCCAAGTCCGACTGGGACGATCCGGTGGCCCGCGACTTCGACAGGCCCCTGAACCATCGGGGCGAGAAGGCGGCGCTGTTGATGGGGCAATTTGCCGCCCGGCGGCAGATGCAGTTCGACGCGCTGGTCGCGTCCCCGGCCGTGCGGGTGGTGCAGACACTGGAGACGTTTTTTGCAGGCTTTGGCGAGACGCTCGACGCGCGCTGGGACCGGCGCATCTATCTCGCCTCCTCCCCCACCTTGTTCGATGTCATTCGCGACCTGCCCGACAGCGCCGAGAGTGCGCTGCTGACCGGACATAATCCGGGGCTGGAGGAATTGATCCTGGACCTGGTCCCCGACGACGGGGCCAATCCGCTGCGCGAGGATGTGGAGGTGAAATTCCCGACCGCCAGCATCGCCGTGCTGGACCTTGCCATCGACCGATGGGATCAGGCGCGGGAGAATATCGCAACGCTGGTCAGCTTCACCCGTCCGCGTGATCTGGACCCGGCATTGGGTCCGGGGACGCGCTGACGCGGTCTATTCGCCGATCGCGCGGGCCAGCGTCGAACGGATCGCCTGCAACTGGCTCAACACATCGTCGGCCGGTTGAACAGGCGTGTCAGGCACGGTCGTCCCGTTGCCATCGATCAGCATCTTCTGCGCGCCCTTGACGGTAAAGCCCTCGACATTGAGCAAGCCGTGAATACGGCGGGCCAGCGCCACATCGGCGGGTCGGTAATAGCGACGATTGCCGGAGCGCTGGAGCGGGCGTAGCTGCGGGAAACGGGTTTCCCAATAGCGCAATATATGCTGGGGCAGTCCCAGTTCACCCGCCAGTTCGCTGATGGTCAGCAATGCACCCTCTGCCTTTTTCATGACAGCAATGTTGCACCCTAAGACCGGCCAAGGTCAACCATGGTAAAATACGGATTAACGTGGGAAATGCCCAGCTCCGCACCATCGCGGCCCGGCGACCGTGCGCCCGCCTGCTTGATGGTGACCCCTACGGGAATCGAACCCGTGTTTCAGCCGTGAAAGGGCCGCGTCCTAACCGCTAGACGAAGGGGCCGTTGGCGGCGCCACCGGATGGCGCTGCGAAGCGAGGCGGGCATTAGGAGGAGACGGCGCAGGGGTCAACCCCCTTTTGCGTGTAGCGGGAGGCTTCACCCTCAATCGGCCCAGGCGGCATCCTCCAGATGGAGTTCGGCGGCCGGACGACTGCCCCAATCGTCGATCTTGGCGCGCCCCGCGACCCACAAGCGCCGGTCGCGCGGCGCACCCAGTATTGCCTGGCCCAGATCGGTTTCGGCCTGCCGGAAGGCGATGGTCTTGAACGACCGGCCATCCTCCCCACCCATGATCGCACGCAAATGGCCATTGCCCACAATGTCGGCCTTGATGACGCGCATCGGCCCGGCGGCAATGCGGGGGGCTGGCCAGCCAGCGCCATAGGGACCGCCCGCCTCGATCGCGGCGATGAAGTCGGGATTGACCCCGGCGGGGGCCAGCACCGCGTCGATCAGCAGCGCCCGATCGTCGCGCGCGCGCGCCACGGCGGTCGACAAGCGATCGTCGAGGAAATCGGCCAGCGCATCGACCCGGTCCGCCGCCACGGTCAGCCCCGCCGCCATCGCATGGCCACCGCCCGCGACCAGCAGGCCGCTATCCTTGGCCGCCATCACCGCCGCGCCCAGATCGACCCCGCTGATCGAGCGGCCCGATCCCTTGCCCACGCCCTCCTCATCCAGTGCGATGACGATGGCGGGTCGCCCCGCTTTCTCCTTGATCCGCCCGGCAACGATGCCGATGACGCCGGGGTGCCAGCCCTGCCCGGCAATCACTGCGACTGCGCGATTGCCCTGCGCGGCCAGCAACATCTCGGCCTGTTCCTGGACGGTTGATTCGATCGCACGCCGTTCTTCATTATACTGGTTCAATTGCTCGGCGATCCGCGCGGCCTCGGCGGGATCCTCCGTGGTCAGCAGTCGCACGCCCAGATCCGCCTGTCCCACGCGCCCGCCCGCATTGATGCGCGGTCCCAGCGCAAAGCCCAGATCATGGCAGAGCGGCGCGCGGGTCAGGCGGCTGGCGTCGATCAGGGCGGCGAGGCCAATATTGCGCCGCCTGGCCATGACTTTCAGCCCCTGCGCCACAAAGGCGCGGTTCAGCCCCTTGAGTTGCGCGACATCGGCCACGGTCCCCAGCGCGACGATATCGAGCAATTCCATCAGCGCCGGTTCGGCTCGCGCCGCGAACCAGCCGCGCGCCCGCAGCACTCGCACCAGCGCCGCGCCGAGCAGGAAGGCGACGCCGACCGCAGCGAGATGACCATGCGTCGCCGCCTCATCCCCCTCGTCCAGCCGGTTGGGATTGACCAGCGCCAGCGCCAGGGGCAGCGCCGCGCTGCATTTATGATGATCGACCACGACGACATCGACCCCGGTTTCGCGCGCCATGGCCAGCGCCTCGAACGCCTGCGCGCCGCAATCGACGGTCACGATCAGGGTCGCGCCCTCCCCCGCCAGCCGCACCAGCGCCTCGCCCGACGGGCCATAGCCTTCCATCAGCCGGTCGGGGATATAGGGCTTTGCCGCCAGCCCCAGATCGCGCAGCAGGCGAATGAGCAGCGCCGCGCTGGTCGCGCCATCGACGTCATAATCGCCAAAGATGCGCACATCCTCGCCGTGCTGCACCGCGTCGGCCAGCCGATCCGCGGCGGCATCCATGTCGCGGAACAGGCTGGGATCGGGCATGAAGGCGCGGATGGTGGGGTTGCGATGCGCCTCCAGCGCGTCGCGCGGGCAGCCGCGCGCCAGCAACAATTGGGTCACCAGATCGTCGGGCAGATAGCCCGGCTCGCGTGCATCCGCCCCCTCCCCGCGCCATTTCCAGGGCTGGCCAGTGATCGAGCGGGCAATGTTGAGCGCAAATGTCATGCCGCCGCTCTAGACTCTGGGAAGCATGGAGGGAAGCGCGGGCCGTCGCGGCGAATCGTCCGCTCGACGGAACCGCCGCAACCCCTTGCGCGTATTGCAGGTTCGTCGGCCACCTGTAGGGCTGGCGACCAAAGGGGCATGACGGACATATGATCAGACGACAGGCGCATCATGTCCGGCACATGTTGGGCCTAATCATCGCGACCGCGTCCCCCCTGCCGTTAATGGCACAGACAGCGACGCCGCCCGAAGCCGAAGCGCCGATCCTGCCCGACGACCAGTTTGACGCGCGCCTGCCTTCGATCGACAGCTGGATCGAGCAACAGATGCCGCAGACCAGCGCGACAGCGGAACTGCCCCCCGCGACCGAGCCGGTGCAGGAGCCGGAACTGGCGCAACCCCTGCCCGCGCTCGACAGCGTGACCGTGCCCGCCAATGTCACGGCCGACACTGACCCGAACATAAAGACGCCCGATATCCGCTACGCCACGCGGATCGAGGGTTTCGGCAAGACGGGACTGGAGGACGAATTTCGCGATGCGTCCGCGCTGATCGACGGCGATGGCAAGGCGGAGACCGCCGCCATGGTGCAGGCGCGGGCGCAGGAGGATGAAAAGCTGGCGGTGCGGCTTTTCTATTCCGAGGGCTATTATGACGCGACCGCACTCGCCAGCCTGGACCAGACCGGCGACGGCACGCTGACCGCCGTGGTTTCGGTGACGCCGGGCAAACGCTATAAGCTGGGCGATATCGTCGTCACCGCCGCGCCGACGGTGCCGCCGGGACTCGCGCGCGACAGCCTGCCGCTCAAAACCGGGGACTATATCGTCGCCGCGACGGTCGAGGGGGCGGAGGCCAATGTCGCGCTGCGGCTGCCCGAACAGGGCTATGCCTTTGCCAGGGTGGGGGAGCGCGACATATTGCTCGACCCCGCGACCGTGACCGGCGACTATAGGCTGCCGGTCGATACCGGCCCGCGCGGCACGTTCCGCAAGATCACCACCAGCGGCGAGAAACAGGCCTTTGGCGCCGACCACATGGAGGTGATCCGCCGCTACAAGCCAGGCGAGATTTATGACAGCCGCAAGGTGGACGACCTGCGCAAGGCGCTGGTCGCGACCGGACTATTCTCCAGCGTCGCAGTCGATCCGGTGCGGACGAACGAAGCCGGGCCAGACGGCACCGAATATGTCGACCTGCATGTCGAACAGGACGCCGGGCCGCCGCGCACGCTGGCGGGCGAGCTGGGCTATGGTACGGGTCAGGGTTTCCGGGCGGAGGGGACATGGACCCACCGCAACATCTTCCCGCCCGAAGGCGCGCTGATCGCGGGCGTGGTCGCGGGCACGCAGGAGCAGGGCGTGTCTGGCACCTTCCGCCGCTCCAATGCGGGTAAGCGCGACAAGACGTTTCAGGCCGGTGCGCTGATCAACCATCAGAAATATGATGCCTATGAAGCCTTCACGGCGGGGCTGAACATCAGCTGGGCGCGGCAATCGACGCCCATCTTCCAGAAGCGGTGGACCTACAGCTATGGCGCGGAAATCCTGCTGTCGAACGAACAGACGACGATCGACCCGGCGACGGGCCAGAACAAGCGGCTGACCTATTTCATCGGCGCGCTGCCGGTGCAGGTCGGTTATGACCGGTCCAACGATCTGCTCAACCCGACCAAGGGTTTCCGCGCCAGCGTGCGCGTATCGCCCGAAGCCTCGTTACAGGGCAATGTGTCGCCCTATGTGCGTGGCACGTTCGACCTGACCGGCTATTATCCGGTCTCCGATTCGCTGGTCATCGCCGCGCGCACCCGGCTTGGCACGATCAGCGGCGTGGCGCGCGACGATGTCGCGCCGTCGCGGCGCATCTATGCAGGCGGGGGCGGATCGGTGCGCGGCTATGGCTATCAGGAATTGGGGCCGAAGGACGCGAACAACGATCCCGTCGGTGGCCGGTCGGTCAATGAATTTGCGGTCGAGGGGCGCTATCGCTTCGGCAATTATGGCGCGGTCGCCTTTGTCGATGCCGGTCAGGTCTATGACAGCGCGATCCCGAAATTTTCTGACATGCGCTATGGCGTGGGCATAGGCGGGCGCTTCTACACCAATTTCGGCCCGTTCCGCGCCGACATTGCGATGCCGATCAACCGGCAGCCGGGCGAGTCCAAATTCGCCCTTTATATCGGCATCGGGCAGGCTTTCTAATGACGCAGGACGACACCCCTACCGAGACTATCGTGATCCGCGAAGGTCGCCCCTTGTGGCAGAAGATTGCGATCGGGGTCGTTGGCCTAATCGCGGCCCTGGTCGTGCTGGTGGCGGGCCTGCTGCTGGGCCTCAACACCCAGCCGGGCAAGCGCTTCCTGATCCAGCAGATCGCGGCGCTGAAACTCGAATCGGGCATGGCGATCGAGGTCGGGCGGATCGACGGGTCCATCTATAGCGACATGGTGATTCACGATCTTGTGCTGCGCGATCCCAAGGGCGTGTTCGCGGTGTCCCCCCGCGTCCATGTGGTTTGGAAACCGTTTCGCTATGTGAACAACCATATCTCGGTCAGCCTGCTCGAAACCCCGCTGGTTGTGCTGGCGCGCAGCCCGCAGTTCAACGCGACCCCGACCGATCCCAACGCGCCGATCCTGCCGGACCTGGACATTGACGTCGACCGGATGACAATCGGCAAATTCATCCTGGCCAAGCCCGTCATCGGCCAGAAGCGCGAAATCGCGATCGACGGCGTGACCCATATTGCCGATGGCCGGGCGATCCTGTCCGCCGATGCGATCGTCGACAGCGGCGACCGGTTGCAGGCGAAGCTGGACGCGGTCCCCGCGCAAAATCGCCTGGCGATGAGCGGCACGCTGACCGCGCCCAGGGGCGGCGTGATTGCGTCCATGTCCGGCCTGACCGACGGCATGACCGCGACGCTGGATGGCAAGGGAACGTGGCAGGCCTGGGACGGGCGCATCATCGCCACCAGTCCCAAGGGGCAACTCGCCAACATCGCCATCGCTGCGCGCAATGGTGCCTTCACCGCCAAGGGGCCGGTGCGCCCTGGCCTTGTCATGGCAGGCACGGTCGATCGCCTGACCGCGCCGCAGCTGGACGTCGACCTGTTTGCAGGCCTCAACGAGCGGCGGGTCAATCTGAAAGGCACAGTGCGATCGCCAGCCCTGACCGCCGATGCGCAGGGGATCATCGACCTTGGCACCAGCCGGTTCAGCGCGCTCAGGATCAACGCCGCGCTGCTGACCCCCGGCGCGATCATGGACAAGGTGAAAGGCCGCGACGTGCGCGCCGCGATCATCCTCGACGGGCCGATGGCGACCCCCTTCATCGACTATGACATTACGGCCAAATATCTGGCGTTCGACGCCACGGGGATCGAAAATCTGAAGGCCAGTGGCCGCGCGGTGATCGACGCCGACCGTATCCGCATCCCCGTCAACGCGACCGCAAGCCGGGTGACCGGGCTGAACGCCGCAGCAGGCGGGCTGATGAACAATTTGCGGGTGAAGGGCGACTTTGCCTATGCCGGTGGCAAGCTGATCAGCGACAATCTGAAGATCGACAGCGACCGGGTCAATGCCACTGCCATCATATTGGCGGACCTCGACAACGCGCTCTATCGCGGGGCGCTGAAAGGCCGGGTCAATGATTACCGGATCGACGGGGTCGGCATCGTCAACCTGAACACCGATGTCGAGCTGGTCCCCGGACCCAAGGGCGGCTTTGGCCTGTCGGGTCGCTTTGGCGTGCGGACGGCGCGCTGGGACAATGCGTCCGTGCGCGATTTTCTGGGTGGTAATGCGGTCGCCACCGGGCGGATCGGCATGACGCCGGAGGGCAAGTTCACGCTGGCGGGGCTGAAGGGTGCAGCGCCCAATTTCACGATCCAGTCGGGATCGGGCAGCTATGACGCGGACGGACAGATCGCGTTCGACGCAACTGCTTCGTCGCGCCAATATGGGCCGCTGGCGCTGACAGTGCGGGGGACGATGGAGCGGCCGCAGGCGGTGCTGCGTGCGGCGCGGCCCAATGTGGGCGTGCAATTGTCCGACGTGGTGGCGAAGCTGAATGGCGAGGCGGCGGGCTATCGGCTCGAAGCGACCGGCGGATCGCCTTATGGTCCCTTCTTCGCTAATGTCCTCATTCGCACCGCAAAGGGGCCGTTGACGATCGACATTGCCAAGGCGCGCTTCGCCGGGGTAGATATGGCGGGCACGGTGCAGCAGAGCGCAGCCGGTCCCTTCACCGGGCAGCTCAGCATGAACGGGTCAGGCATCACCGGCGCGGTGCGGCTGGCCGCGGTCGGCAAGGCGCAGGGGGTGGACGTCAACGCCACCGCCAGCAACGCCAAGCTGCCCGGCGACGCGGAGGTCATCATTGGCCGCGCCATCGTCAACGCCTCCATGGTGCTGACCGACCAGCCGCGGATCGTCGCCGACGTGCAGATCGCCAATGCCGCTTATGGCGATTATGTCGTGCGCACCGGGCGGGCGAAGATCGACTATCAGGGCGGGCGCGGCAAGGCACAGCTGGTGGCCGATGGTTCCAGCGGCGTGCCATTCTCGATCGCGGCCAATGCGGCGTTGCGGCCTAATCTCTATGCCGTGGCGTTGCAGGGCAAGGCGGGCAATATCCCCTTCCGCCTCGCCAATCCCGCGATCATCCGCACAGAACCGGCGGGCTATCGGCTGGAACCGGCGACCCTGGTGCTGCCGCAGGGCAAGGTCGATCTGGCGGGACGCTTTGGTGGCAGCACGGCGATGCAGGCGCGGTTCAAGGATTTTGATCTCGCCATCATCAACATCGCTGCGCCGGGTCTGGGCATTGGCGGCAAGGCGACCGGGACGCTCGATTTCGCGCAGACGGGCAATGCTTTCCCGACCGCGACGACGCGCCTCGCGATCGCCGATTTCCGCCGCTCCAGCCTGACCGCCGTGTCCGATCCGGTGTCGATGCGCATGGAGGGCAAGTTGTCGAGTGCGGGCGGCGATCTGCGCGGGCTGATCCGGCGCGGCACGTCCACGCTGGGGCGGTTCGTCGCGACGCTCGCCCCGCCCGGCCCCGGCGCGAGCTGGAGCGAGCAGTTGCAGGCGGCACCGCTGGGCGGGGGTATCCGCTATGCCGGGCCAGCCGATGTTCTGTTTTCCTTTGCGGGGCTGGCTGACCAGCAACTGACCGGCGGGCTGGCGGTTGCGGCGGATTTCAGCGGGCGGCTCACCGACCCGCGCGTCAACGGCATCGTCCGCGCCAATGCGCTGACTTATGAGAATGAGACGTTCGGCACCCGCGTTACCCAGATGAAACTCGACGGCCGCTTCACCAACGACCGGCTGGAGATACGCGATTTTTCAGGCCGGGCGGGCGATGGCACGGTCAAGGCGTCCGGCTCCGTTGGGCTGGCCGCCGACAGCGGTTTCCCGATGAACATCGCGATCTCGCTGGACCGCGCCCGCCTCGCGCGCAGCGAAGCGATCACCAGTGTGGTCAGCGGGACGATGGCGATCACCAACAGCCCGGCCAATGGCGGCCTGATCAAGGGCGACCTGACCCTGCCCGAAACCCGTTACAAGGTCGCCTGGCAGGGTGGCACCGACATCCGCCAGTTGCAGGGCGTGCGGCGCAAGGGCGAGGGCGTCGATATTCTGGACCAGCGCATGGCCGCGCGGCAGGCGGCGGCGAAACCGGCCGACTGGAAACTCGATATCAGGCTGCGGGCCGACAATGAGATTTACGTGACCGGCATGGGGCTGGATTCGGAATGGAAAACCGCGATGCGGGTGACCGGCACCACCGCCAATCCGCGCGTGGTCGGCAGGCTGGAAGTGCTGCGCGGGCGGTACAGTTTTTCGGGCAAGCAGTTCGATCTGGAACAGGGCGTCATCACCTTTAACGGGCCAATGCTGAACCCGGTACTGGCGATCAAGGCGCAGACCCGGATCGACACGGTGACGGCGGGCATACAGGTGAGCGGATCGGCGCAGCAGCCCGACATTGCGTTCATCTCCAACCCGACCCTGCCGCAGGATGAAATCCTGTCCCGCATATTGTTTGGGGATAATGTCGCCAATCTGTCGGCGATGCAGGCGGTGCAGCTGGCGGCGGCGCTCAATGGCCTGCGTGGCGGTAGTGGCGGGCTGAACCCGATGGGCAAGTTGCAGGGCGCGTCGGGGGTCGATCGCATCGGTATCGTCGGGGGCGACGAGGCGACCGGGCGCGGCACATCGCTCGCGGTCGGGCAGCATATCTCGAACAATGTTTATGTCGAGGTGATCACCGACTCCAAGGGCTTCACTGCTACCCAGCTGGAGATCGCCTTGTCCAAGACGCTGAGCCTGTTGTCCAAGACGGGGACCAATGCCGGGTCGTCGGCGAACCTGCGCTATTCCAAGGATTATTGAGAGGGCGGGCAGCCCCGCCCCCTCAAACTTTTCTATTCGTCCACGCGGGACACCAAGATCGACTGGGCGTTCATCATGGCGTTGCCGAAGGCGGTCATGAAGGCGATGTCGGTGGCGTCGCGGCCTACGGCGATGCGGACCATGGTTTCGACCGGGGCGAGGCCAGTCGAATCGACGATATGCCAAGCCCCGTCGAGCCACACTTCGACGACCGCGTGAAAGTCTGGCGGGTCGAGGCCAAGGGCATAGACCGACACCAGACGGGCGGGGATGTCGCGCGAACGGATCAGTGCGGCGGTGAGATGGGCATAGTCGCGACAGACGCCCTGCTGCGCGACGAAGGTGTCGGCGGCAGTGGTCGCGCCGTCCGAGCTGCCCGGCACATAGATGAGGTTGTCGTGAACCCAGTCGCGCAGCGCCGAGACCAGTGCGCCGCCCTCCAGATCAGGGAAATGACCGCAGACGAAGCTGACGAAGCGGTCGGCCTCGCAATAGCGGCTGGGCCAGATGAAGGGCAGCACCTCTTCCGGCAGGCTGGGCAGCGGGCTTTTGTTGAGGTTGGCGAGATCGACCATGGGCCGGTCGACATCCACCGTGGCGCGGTAGGTGCTGAGCATCCGGCCAGTGCCGGTGCGGGTCCAGGTGCGCCGCCCGACGCCACTGCCGCCGACCTTGTTGGTCAGTGGCCCGGCATTGTTGATGATATGCGACTGGCTGACGATATGCTGATCGGGCAGCGCTGCGGCCTCCACCGCCAGCAGCACATCGGTCGGTTCGGCGAAGTCATAATCCAGTATCGCCTCGATCGCGACGCGCATCAGGGGAGCCTTTCAGATTGGGGAAGGAGACGCGGTAACGCGCGAATGGGGATTAAGTCGCAGAGCATTGCGATGCCGCAGGCAGAGCGCAAGCCGCCAATAGTTTCAACCCGCCCTCCGTTCGTTTCGAGCGAAGTCGAGAAACCGGTGCGGGACGTTTCTCGACTTCGCTCGAAACGAACGGATCGAGCTGAGATAATCACACTTAACTTCGCATATTTCCCGGTAAATCGGACATTTTCGTGCGCTGGTCCGATCTTATCGGAAAGTCTGCGTCGCAGGACCGGGACGGTAAAAGGCCCGCTGCGCAAGGGTTACGCGGCGGGCCTTTTCAGTGCGTGAAGCGAGAGGCGGACGAGCCGCGTCAGAGGCTGTTCCGGCTGATCCGGCCGGAGCGCCATCCGCGCTTATTCGTCATCATCCTCCGCTTCGGGTCCGGCCATCAGCGCTTCGGCAACCTCTTCGGTCTTGCCTCGGATCGCCTTTTCCAGACGGTCCGCCATGTCAGGATGCGCTTTCAAAAATGTCTTGGCGTTTTCGCGACCCTGACCGATGCGGACCGAGTCGTAGGAGAACCAGGCACCCGATTTCTCGACGATCCCGGCCTTGACGCCAAGATCGAGAATTTCGCCGATCTTGGAAATCCCCTCGCCATACATGATGTCGAATTCGACCTGCTTGAACGGCGGCGCGACCTTGTTCTTGACCACCTTCACGCGGGTCGCGTTGCCGACGATATCCTCGCGATCCTTGATCTGGCCGGTACGGCGGATGTCGAGGCGGACCGAGGCGTAGAATTTGAGCGCATTGCCGCCGGTCGTGGTTTCAGGGTTACCGTACATCACGCCAATCTTCATGCGCACCTGGTTGATGAAGATCACCATGCATTTGGAGCGCGAAATCGAGCCGGTCAGCTTGCGCAGCGCCTGGCTCATGAGGCGCGCCTGCAGGCCGACATGGCTGTCGCCCATCTCGCCCTCAATTTCCGCGCGCGGCACCAGCGCAGCGACCGAATCGACCACCAGCACGTCGATCGCGTTCGACCGCACCAGCGTATCGACGATTTCCAGCGCCTGTTCGCCCGTGTCGGGTTGCGACACGATCAGTTCGTCAATGTCGACGCCTAATTTCTTGGCATAGCCCGGATCGAGCGCATGTTCAGCGTCCACGAAGGCCGCGGTGCCGCCACCCTTTTGCGCTTCGGCGATGACGTGGAGCGCCAGCGTCGTCTTGCCGGAGCTTTCCGGGCCGTAAATCTCGATGATCCGCCCCTTGGGCAGGCCGCCAATGCCCAGCGCAATGTCGAGGCCCAGCGATCCGCTGGAGATAGCTTCAATCTCCAGCTTCTCCCGGCTGCCCAGCTTCATCGCAGAGCCTTTGCCAAATGCCCGGTCGATCTGGGCGAGCGCGGCGTCCAATGCTTTTTGTCTGTCCATAGTCCCGTTCTTCTTGGAATCGATGAGTGTGAGCATAGCGGACATCGGCCTATTCCCTGTCAAGCGGACTGCGCCGATTCTCTCGACGCCTGGCGATGATGTATCCTGTTTGTTCTAGTAGAACAAGGGGGGAACGGAAATTTCCTATTCGCCCAATATTTTTCCCAACGCGCGCTCGACCGCGCCGATGGTGAAGGGCTTGGCCAGCGTCGGCCGATCAGCATGATGGGACGGCAGATCGTCCGCCATGCCGCCGGTCGCAAAGACGAAAGGCACACCCTTCTGCACCAATATGTCCGCGACGGGCCAGCTTTTCTCCCCCTGCAAATTGCAGTCGAGCAGGGCCGCGTCAAAGCCGCCTTCGCGCGCATGGGCGCAGGCTTCGTCGACCGAGGCAGCAACCGCGTGCAAGCGGTAACCCAGCGCGTCGAGATAATCCTCCAGCATCATGCCGATCATCGCTTCATCTTCGACGATCAAAATGCTCTTAGCCGCCGACATGCCTTCGCAATCCCCTGTTGATACGCCTTTGCGCTAACCCATCGTTACGGGAATAGACAGGATAATCACCTTGATCGAGCGCAAGTTATTTGGGGGTCATTCCGCCACTGGCCGCATCGCCATCGCGTCACGCGCCGCTTCGGCCAGCTGGTTGACCGAGAAGGGCTTGGGCAGGAAGGCGACGTTGGCGATGTCTATCGACTTGCGCAACTGCTCCTCGGCATAGCCGGACATGAACAGGACCGGCAGATCGGGGAAAGCACGGCGCGCCTGCGCCACCATGGCGGGACCGTCCATATTGGGCATCACAACGTCAGAGATCAGCAGGTCGATCGCGACGTTCCCGGCCAGCACCTCCAGCCCCTGTTCGCCGTCGCTGGCGGTCAGCACGGTATAGCCCTGCCGCACCAGCGCGCGTTCGGCGACGGCGCGGACCATATCCTCATCCTCCACCAGCAGGACCGTGCCGGTGCCCCATGTCTCGCTGCGCTTGACCGGCGGCTTGACCGGGGCGACATCCTTCGCATCGGACCCGGCATAGACCGGCAGGTAGATGACGAAGCTTGCGCCGCGTCCCGTTTCGGATTCGGCAAAGATGTAGCCGCCCGATTGCTTGACGATGCCATAGACGGTGGAGAGGCCAAGGCCCGTCCCCTTGCCCAGTTCCTTGGTGGTGAAGAAAGGCTCGAAAATCTTGGCCAATATGTCGGGCGGGATGCCAAGCCCGGTGTCGGACACGCGCAGCGCGGTATAATCGCCCACCGGCAATATCTGCTGGCGCATCTCGCGCACCTTGATCGCGGGGACGCCATAGGTCTGGATATTGAGCGTGCCGCCTTCGGGCATGGCGTCGCGGGCATTGACCGCCAGATTGACGATCACCTGCTCCAGCTGGCCGGGGTCCGCGCGCACCGCGCCCAGATTGCGGCCATGGCTGACGTCCAGCTTCACATTTTCGCCGAGCAGGCGCTTCAGGAGGTTGGAGACGTCCGCGACGATGTCGGGCAGTTGGAGGATTTGCGGCCGCAATGTCTGCTGGCGCGAGAAGGCGAGCAATTGGCGGGTCAGCCCTGCGGCGCGATTGCTGTTCGACTTGATCTGCTGGATGTCGTCATAATCGCTGTCGCCGGGGGTATGGCGCATCAGCATCAGGTCGCAATGGCCGATGATCGCGGTCAGGATATTGTTGAAGTCATGCGCGACGCCGCCCGCCAGCTGGCCGATCGCCTGCATCTTGGTCGCCTGCGCGACCTGCCGCTTGAGCTTGGATTCCTCGCTATTATCCTTGAGGGAGAGCAGCACCGCCGCCTCGCCAAGACCGCGTACACCCGCCAGGCTGAGCGCGATCGGCTCGTCGGGCTGGTCGCGCATCCTGACCGCAATGTCGCCCGACATTTGCGGCCCGACGGCAAAGCGCCGCACCGCGTCGGCCACCGCCGCCTGATCCTCCCGCACGACGAGATCGCCGGGATAGCTGGGCTTGTCGCCCGGTTTCAGGCCCGCCACCCGCGCAAAGGCATTGTTGACGAACAATACCCGCCCGTCGCGGTCTGCCATCGCGAGGCCAAAGGGCAGCAGCGAGAGCAGCGTTTCGATATAGGAGAGCGCCGACGTACCGCCGCCGCCAGCCGGTTCATCGATCAGCAGCAGCAGCATCGGGCCGTCCTGCGCGCTGGCCTGCGCCGACACGCCATTGCCCTGGCTGGCGCGCTTCAACGGCACCTGCAACAGGCGTAGCGGCAGGCCGCCCTGCTCCTCGCGCGCCAGGAACAGCCGTCCCTTGTCATCCACCCGCATATGGCTGGCGAAATCCCGGCCAGTGATATTGGCGTCGATCCGCCCGGCTGCGCGCAGCAGGAAGGCGCCATTGGCGGCACGGATTCGGCCCTCGCCGCCGATCATCACCGCCATCACGCCCGCCTCGCCCATCTGGCGGCCCGCTTCGCCAGTCAGGAAGCGATTGACGTCGTCGAGCGCGCTGGGCTGGCGCACCGGGGTGAAGCGCCAGAGCAGATAATCCTCCGCCCGGCCGGTACGCACCACTTCGACGTCCAGCCGGAGCGCGCCCTGCACGAGCCCCCCCACCTTCGCCTCGCCATCGCGCCAGGCGGCGCGGGCGGCGACGGAGAGGCTTTCGGTGAGCGCTGCATCTCCAGTGATGCCGGGCGGGGTGGGATAGCCGGGGAACCATTCGCCAAACAGGTCGCTGGCGCAGACCAGACGCCCGGCGCGATCGGTCACCGCGATCGCCATGCTGGAGGCGTCGGCGGCGGCGCGGGCGACGGTCCAGTCGGGAATCGCTTCCTTGTCAGAGAGTTGCGGCGGATAGAGGTGGCGATACCAGGCCATGAGTGCCGCGATGGTCAATATGGTCGCGGCAAATCCGCCAGCGAGCAACCCGTTGCCAGCCGCATAAAAAACCAGCCCGGCCGACAGAGCCGCCGCCAGCAGCAGGAGCGGCAGGACCAGCCCCGATCGCGACTGGGTCAGCCACGCATCCCCATTGCTGTTTATCCGCGCGGCCATGGACGGCCCTTCCCCTGCATCGACACTGAATAGACCTCCCCTGCCTTAAAGGACAGAAGCGGCTTTCTCCAATGCGCTGCTTTCATGGACCTTGCCAATCCTCAATTTGCGCGCCTGCCATTTGCGGCCCATGCGGTGACGCCAGAACCAGTCGGCGATGACATAGCCGATGATCGCCGCCCCGACAGAGATAATGGAGAGGCCAAGCAGCATGGCGGGCGCCGCTTCGGACACCAGCCAGGCGGTCCATTGGCCGATCGTTGCATGATGATCGACCAAAGTCATGAAGCCCGATGCGTCAGCGCTGCGGCCCAGCATCCAATTGCCGATATAGACCGACAGCCACAGGATCAGCGGGGTGGTGGCCGGGTTGGACAGGAAGGTCATGGCAGCCGCGACCGGGATATTGGCGCGGAACGGCAGCGCCAGCAGCGCGGCTCCCGCAATCTGGATGCCGGGGATCAGCAGGAAGATGCCGACCAGCAGCCCCAGCGCCACGCCGCGCGGCACGGAGCGACGGGTGAAACGCCACAGCGACGGCTCCAGCACGCGGTGGGCGACGGGGGCGAGGAAGCGGTTATGCTCCAGGCTTTCGCGCGTCGGCGCATTGGCGTGCCACCAGCGGCTGAGGCGGTTGTCCATCAGCCCTTGTCCCGCATGATACGCTGCTGGTCGCGCTTCCAGTCGCGATCCTTGATCGTCTCGCGCTTGTCGTGATTCTGCTTGCCCTTGGCCAGCGCCAGCTCGATCTTGGCGCGGCCCTGGCTGTTGAAATAGACCATGAGCGGCACCAGCGTCATGCCTTGGCGCGACACGGCGCTGTGCATCTTGTGGATCTCGCGCTCATGCAGCAACAGCTTGCGGGGGCGTTTGGGTTCGTGATTTTCGCGGTTGCCATGGCTATATTCGGGGATGTTGCTGTTCACCAGAAACACCTGATTGCCCTTCACCTCGGCATAGCTTTCCGCGATGGAGCCTTCGCCGCCGCGCAGCGCCTTCACCTCCGTCCCCTGCAGGGCGATGCCTGCCTCGAACACATCTTCGATAAAATAGTCAAAGCGCGCGCGCCTGTTTTCGGCGACGATCTTTTTCTTGTCGAAGGTAACGGGACGGGGGCGGGCCATGGTTCCTGAATTAACTCACTTCACAATATAGGAACGGCGGACCGTTAAACGAGGCCCGCAATTTCCAGCGCGCGATCGACCGCGGCCCGGCTGGATTCCGACGGCCAGGTGATCGGCAGGCGGACGTCGCCGGGCATGTCGGGCCGCACGCGCGTGAGCGCATATTTAACCGGGCCGGGTGAAGAATCGCTGAACAGGGCATCATGCAAGGGATAGAGACGATCCTGCAACGCCAAGGCACCATCCCAATCGTGGCGCGCGCAGGCCGCCTGAAAATCGGCGACCAGACGCGGCGCGACATTGGCGGTGACGGAGATGCACCCCTTGCCGCCCATGGCGTTGAATCCCAGCGCGGTTTCGTCATTCCCCGACAGCTGGCAGAAATCCGGGCGGCAGGCGAGACGCTGTGCGGTAACGCGCCCCAGATTCCCGGTGGCGTCCTTGATCCCGACGATGGTCTGATATTCTTCGGACAGGCGGTGGATCACCGGCACGCCAATGTCGGTGATGGTGCGGCTGGGGACATTATACAGCACGATGGGCAGGGAGCAGCGTTCGGCGAGGTAGGCGAAATGCTGATAGACGCCGTCCTGATTGGGCTTGTTATAATAAGGCGCAACCACCAGCGCGGCGTCCGCCCCCGCCCCTTGCGCCGCATACATATGTTCGAGCGCGATTCGCGTGTCGTTGGAGCCGCAGCCCGCGATCACCGGCACGCGCCCGGCGGCCTGATCGACGCAGATGGCGATGACGCGATTATGCTCCTCGACCGTCATGGTCGCGCTTTCGCCGGTGGTGCCGCAGGGGACGAGCGCGCTCGATCCTTCGGCAATTTGCCAGTCGACCAGCGCGCGAAACGCCGCCTCATCCACCGATCCGTCGCGAAACGGGGTCACCAGAGCCGGAATCGAGCCGGAAAACATCATTAAACTCCTTCAATTCTCCGGCCGGCCGGGGCATGATCGGTCAAGCGGCGCGCTATAGCGCGTCATTCAGGCGCTGATAAGGATGCATTTGCGATAATGTCCAGCATGGCGACGCCCCGCATTGTCGAAAGTTATTGGATCCGTATGCCTCTTATTGCCCTTTTGCTGTTTACCGCTGGCGCGAGCGCCCAGACCGAAGGACCGGTGCCAGCAGCCGCGCCCGCCTACCCGCCCGGCGCGGTGGTCCAGCCGCTGCCGGGGCAAGCCGCGCCGTCGGGCCAGTGGGATCAGGTCGCCAGTCGCGTCGGCATGGCCAGCGATTCGGCGATCGGCGCGACGATCAGCCAGTGGCGCGCGCTCCAGCAGAGCGATGGCCTCGGCTTTTCCACCTATGCCAATTTCATCACCGCCAATCCCGGCTGGCCGGGCGAAGACCGGATGCGGCGGCTGGCGGAAACCGGGATCAATCCGGACAGCTATGATCCGCGGCAGGTGACCGCCTTCTTCGCCCGCTTCCCGCCGCGCACCGCGACCGGCCATGCTCGCAACGCCACGGCGTTGGTGCAGATGGGCCGGATGGACGAGGCGCGGATCGCCGCGCGCAAGGCGTGGATCGGCGGATCGCTCAGTGTCGCGGACGAAGCGCGGTTGCTGTCCCTGTTTGGCTCCAGCCTGACGCCCGCCGACCATGACCAGCGCGCCGACATGCTGCTGTGGGGCAATGACACGGCGGGGGCAGCGCGGATGCTGGCTTATGTGTCGCCGGGACGTCGCGCCGTCTATCAGGCGCGCATCGCTTTCCGCCGCAAGGCACCCGACGCCGCGATGCTGATGCAGGCCGCCGAAGCGGTGGGCGCGAGCGATGGTGGCTTCGTCGCCGACAAGGCGCTGTGGTTGCGGGACAGCGGCAACTGGGTCGCGGCGCGCCAATATCTGGCGAATCGCAGTTCGCTGACCTACCGTCCGGCGAACGCAGAGAAATTCTACGAGGTGCTGCTGGGGCAGGCGCGCGCGGCCGCCAATGACAGCCAGTGGAGCTTTGCCTATGGCATCGCCAGCAAGATTGACGACGCGGTGCCGCCAGGCTTCGACCTGTCCGATCAGCCGATCGGCGTGCGTGACGATTATACCAGCCTCGCCTGGCTGGCCGGGTCCACCGCCTTCTACAATCTCAATCGCCCCACCGACGCGGTGACGATGTTCCGCCGCTATGCCGATGCGGCCAAATCGCCCCAGACCAAGTCGAAGGGCTATTATTGGGCCGGTCGCGCGGCGCTCCAGTCGGGCGATGCGGCGACGGCCAACAGCTATTTCGCGCAGGCCGGGGTCTATCCCGACCAGTTTTACGGCCAGTTGGCGCTCGAACGGCTGGGTCGCGCGATCCCGCCGCCCGCCACGGTCGAGCGTCCGGTGCCGATCTCCGCCGCCGAACGTGCCGCCTTTGACCAGCGATCGGTCGTGCGCGCGGTCAAAGCGCTGGGGCAGATGGGCTATTGGGAGGATCAGGGCAAATTCGCCCGCGCGATTGCCAATAATGCCGACAGCGACACCGACCATTATCTCGCCGCGGAACTGGCCGAACGGATCGGCCGCACCGACATGAGCGTGATGGTCGGTCGGCGCGCCGTGTCGAGCGGCCTGACCGGTTATGGCACCAGCGCCTTCCCGCGCGTTCCCGTGCCGCCCACCGCGCAATATAACTGGACCATGGTCCACGCCATCGCCCGGCAGGAAAGCCAGTTCGACAAACAGATCGTCAGCCATGCGGGCGCGCGCGGGCTGATGCAACTGATGCCCGGCACCGCGCGCGAACAGGCGGGAAAGCTGGGCCTTGGCTACAATCCTGCCTCGCTCAACGATCCCAGCTATAATATCATGCTGGGGTCGGGCTATTTTCAACGGATGCTGGACTATTATGGCGGCAGCTATCCGCTGGCGGTGGCGGCCTATAATGCCGGGCCGGGCAACGTGAACAAATGGATCGCCGCCAATGGCGACCCGCGCCTGCCCGGTGCCGACATGCTCCGCTGGATCGAGCAGATCCCGATTTTCGAGACCCGCAACTATGTGCAGCGGGTGCTGGAAAATGCCGTCGTCTATGAAGCGATGAACCCGGAACGCGCGAAATTTCGCGGGACCAGCGCGGTGCTGAGCCGCTATCTGGGGAAACAGACGCCGGGGTAAGAGGCATATCCTCACCTCCGTTCGCCCTGAGCGAAGTCGAAGGGTTCTGCTGAGCCGCAGGAGAAGCACCTTCGCTCCGCTCAGGCGAGGGCTTCGACAAGCTCCGCCCGAACGGTTATGGGATAGAGTGATGACCACCCCCTACCCTAATTATATCTCGCCTGAAGGCTTCGCCAAATTGCGCGCGGAATATGACCATCTGCTGGGTGTCGAGCGGCCCGCGATCGTCGAGGTGGTGAGTTGGGCGGCGGGCAATGGTGACCGGTCGGAAAATGGCGACTATCTTTATGGCCGCAAGCGGATGCGGGAGATCGACTTTCAATTGAAGCGCCTGTCGAAGAAGATGAAGGACGCCAAGGTCGTCGATGCCCGGCAGCAGGGCGACAAGAGCCGCGTCTATTTCGGCGCGACCGTCACCATCGCCGACGAGGATGACAATCATCGCACCGTCACGCTGGTCGGCAATGACGAAACCGATATCGAGGCAGGGCGGATCGGCTGGTCCTCCCCCATCGCCCGCGCCTTGCGCGGCGCAGCGGTGGGCGACCTGCGCCGTGTGATGCTGCCGTCGGGCGAGAAGGAATATGAAGTGATGGGGATAAGCTATCCGGGGTGAGAGTATCCGTCATCCCAGCGAAAGCTGGGATCTCTCTTCTTCTGACTCAACACTCGCAAAGAAAAGAGAGATGCCAGCATTCGCTGGCATGACGGCGATATATCAGCCCCGCCCCAGCACCATCGCCGCTGCCTTTTCCGCGATCATCATGACCGGCGCATTGGTGTTGCCCGATGTGATCGTGGGCATCACCGACGCATCGACCGCGCGCAGCCCATCGATGCCATGCACCCGCAACTGCGCGTCCACGACGGCGCGCGATCCCGTACCCATCGCGGCGGTGCCGACGGGATGGAAGATGCTGCTGGCGATTGCGCCGACGCCTTCCAGTATCGCCGCGTCATCCTCCCGATCCGGGCCGGGGCGAAATTCGCGCGGGGCGTAGGGGGCCAGCGCCGCCTGTCCGACGATGGCGCGCGTCACCCGCACCGCCTCCACCGCGACCTGTTGGTCCTCGGCTGCCGAGAGATAATTGGGCCGGATCGCGGGTGCGGCCATCGGGTCTGCTGACCCCACCCACACGCTCCCCCTGCTTTGCGGCCTTAAATTGCAGACGCTGGCGGTGAAGGCGGGAAAGGGATCGAGCGCGCCACCGAATGCGGCCAGGCTCAAAGGCTGGACATGATATTGCAAGTTCGCGGTTTCAAAGCGTGGGCTTGATTTGACGAACAGCCCCAACTGGCTCGGTGCCATCGCCATCGGGCCGGATCGGCGGGCGAGATATTCCATCCCCATCCATGCCTTGCCGAGCAACGATGATGCCCGCGCATTGAGCGTCACCGCGCCGGTAACTTGCCACGCACAGCGTATCTGGAGGTGATCCTGCAAATTCTCGCCCACGCCGGGCAGGTGATGGACGCGCTCGATGCCCAGCGTCGCCAGCTTGCCGCCGTCGCCAATGCCCGACCGCTGGAGGATGGCCGGTGATCCGATCGACCCTGCGCTCAGCAATATTTCGCCCTCGGCCCGCGCTTCGCACGTTTCACCGTCCAGCAGGAAGCGCACGCCCGTCGCACGCCGATCCTTGATGATCACGCGGTCGATGCTCGCCCCGGTGACGACGCGCAGATTGGGCCGTTTCATCGCCGGGCGCAGGAAGGCGTCCGCCGCGCTCCAGCGCCGCCCACGCTTCTGCGTCACTTCAAAATAGCCCGATCCCAGATTGTCGCCGCCGTTGAAATCATCGCTGTGCGGCACACCATATTGCCGCGCAGCTTCGCGAAACTTCTCCAGCAAGTCCCAGCGCAGCCTTTGCCGTTCGACCCGTATCTCGCCGCCCGCGCCATGCGCATCGCTTGGCCCACCAAAATGATCCTGCGCGCGCTTGAAGAAGGGCAGCACATCGTCCCAGCCCCAGCCAATATTGCCCGCCTGCCGCCAGCCATCATAGTCGCGCGCCTGACCCCGCATATAGATCATGCCGTTGATCGAGGAGGAGCCGCCCAGCACCCGGCCACGCGGATAGCCGATCGACCGGCCACCCAGCCCTGCTTCCTCATCCGTCTTGAGGCACCAGTCCGTGCGCGGATTGCCGATGCAATAGAGATAGCCGACCGGCACCCTGATCCATAGCCAGTCATCCTTGCCGCCTGCCTCCAGCAGCAGGACGCGAGTTGACGGGTTGGCGCTCAGCCGGTTGGCCAGCACACACCCCGCGCTGCCCGCGCCCAGTATGATATAGTCATAGGCGCCGAAATCGCGCGGCATAGCCTCTCCCTCTCCGCCCGCGACCATGGCGCGAAAAGGTCGCCCGCCGCAAGCCGGGCGGGCGATATGTCGCCCCCTAATCGTGCGGGCGCAGCGACCGGTTGAGGCTGTCCAGCACTTCGGCGATCGGTTCGGTCACGGTCACGCTGCGGCCTTCGCCAAAGCGGATGCGGGTGCCGTCATTGACCGACGAGACGAAGGTGACTTGCGACGCGTTGACGGCGGTTTCGGTGCGGTCAGTGCCCACGAACATGACGAGCATGGCTTCCTCTCCTTTTTATGAATGCACAGCCTATCGCCATTTGCGCGCGATGCCAGAGGGATTTCTGCCGATCGTCAGGTTGCGCGGATCGCCATGATGAAACCGCCCGCGCGCGCCTCCAGCCGATGCGCCTCCCCGGCCAGCCTTTGCGCGACCGATTGCATGGCCCGCGCGCCCAGCACGGTCGCATCCGCATTGCCGCTGATCGCCTGCGCCCCGGTACGGATATGGTCGCTGGAGGACCCTGCCTCCGCCACGCTGTCGGCAATGGCGCGGCTGAAGGCGGCCTGCCGGGCAACCGCGTCGAACAGAGCGGCGGACAGCCGGTCGGCACGGGTCATGGCCGCGTCCATATGCATATGCCCCGCCGCCACATCGGCCACGGTCGCGCGGACATGCGCGATCCGCCCGGCTATGCCCGCTGCGGCATCGCGCGTCTGTTGCGCCAGCGACTTTACCTCGCGCGCGACGACGGCAAAGCCCTGCCCTGCCTCCCCCGCCCGCGCCGCCTCTATACTGGCGTTGAGCGCCAGCATCGCTGTTGCCCCCGCAATGCTGTCGATCAGGGCGACGACCTCGCCGATATTCTCCGTCTCGGTCCGCAGCGCCTCGCCCTGCGCCATGCCTGCGCGGCTGCGCGCGGCGGCATCGCGCATCGCAGCGCCTGCGTCACGCGCCTCACTCTCCATCGCCTGGAATATCTGGCCCAGTTCGACCCCGCCCGCCGCGATGCCTGCCAGACGATCGGCCGTCTGCGCCGCAGCCACCGCCATCGCCGTGCTGTCCGCGCCATCGCTCGCCGCGCGCTCGGCTGCCTGGCTCGCGAGAGCCGACAACTGATCGGCCATCGCCACCATGTCCGCGATCAGCAGGGCGACATCGCCCTGAAAGCTGGCGCTTTCACGGCGAATCTGTTCGATCCGTTCCGACCGCTCCAGCGCCACCCGCGTGTCGCGCTGCGCGGTCAATCGCAGCAGCAGGGCGCCGTCCAGCACCCCGGCATAGCGGCCGTCATCGGTCACGATCAGCCCCTCGCACGCGGTGCCCTGTGCGGCATAGAGGTCGACCAGCCGGTCCACGCTCGCGCACCGGTCCACATGCGCGCAGGGACGGACATGATCATCCAGCCGCCCGCCGAAACTGGGGTTGCGCAGCAAGGCGTGGCCGAAGGGATTGAAGAGGATGCGGCGCATGTCGCGCTCGTAGATCGCACCGACCGGCCGGTCGCCTGCATCCAGCACCGGCAGCAGGCGCAAGGCGGAATCCTGCTGGAAACAATCTACCGCCTCGCTGAGCGGACGCCCCAGCCGGATCACCGGCTTGTCCTGCGCCAATGGCAACTCGGCCAGGCCGGATGCATCAGGTGGGTATATAGGGGCGTGAAACATGGCCAGAGCCTTAGCCGCCCAATGGTAAACGAGCCGTTAGAATTTCATGACACTTTTGTTACAAGTATCTGTTTTCACTGTATTTTATGCGGATTCGCCGGGCTGGTAGCCAAAGGCCTGCTTCGCAAGTTTCACAACCGTTGGATCAGCGACCGGGAAATCCATCGGCACCAGCGCCTCCAGCTGTTCCGCCACATAGGTCAGCGCGGCGATGCGACCACCCTTGCGGTGATTATTGTCGATGACGTGCCAGGGCGCATGTTTCGTGTCGGTCTTTTTGAACATGGCGTGCATCGCGTCCAGATAGTCCGCGCGTCTGGCCCGATTGCGATAATCGTCGGCGCCGGTTTTCCAACGCTTCCACGGCACATCCAGCCGCTCGGCCAGTTGTTTGTCCTGGGTTTCCTGGGTGATGTGGACGAACAGTTTGACGATGTTCATGCCCGCGTCGATCTGCTGCTTTTCAAACGCATTGATTTCGTCATAGCCGCGTTTCCAGTCAGCCTTGCTGCAAAAGCCCTCGACCCGTTCCACCAGCACCCGCCCATACCAGCTACGGTCGAAGATCGCGATATTGCCGCTGGCGGGAAGGCGCGTCCAGAAACGCCAGAGGAAATGATGGTCCCGCTCCACCTCATTGGGGGCGGCGATGGGATGGACCTGATAATAGCGCGGATCCCAGTCGGCGGACATACGCTTGATGATACCGCCTTTACCCGCTGCGTCCCAGCCCTCCAGCAAGATGACGCTGCGGCGCTTGTGCAGGATATGCGCGACCTGAATCTTGGCGAGGCGCTGTTGGAGCGCGGCCAGAGTGGCGTCATAATCGCCGTCAAATTTCGGCGCGGATTCGTGGGTCGCAAGGTCGATGGTCATGGGCAGCAATCCTCAATCGTCATGCCGGACCAGATTCGGCATCCAGGGCGACGGAGACTGTGTCCGACACCCTGGATGCTGAAGCAAGTTCAGCATGACGGAAAAGGAAAACTCACCCCTTGGCCTGGGGCTCCACCACGCGCACATGCAGTTCGCGCAGCTGCTTGAATTCGGCGGCGCTGGGCGCGCCCATCAGCAGGTCCTCGGCCTTCTGGTTCATCGGGAAGAGCGTGATTTCGCGCAGATTCTGTGCGCCGCACAGCAGCATCACGATGCGATCGACGCCAGCGGCCATGCCGCCATGGGGCGGCGCGCCGTACTGGAAGGCGCGATAGAGGCCGCCGAAGCGATCCTCCACATCCTGTTGGCTGAGGCCGACAAGCTCGAACGCCTTGACCATCAGCTCGGGCGACTGGTTGCGGATCGATCCCGATGCGATTTCAAAGCCGTTGCAGACCATGTCGTACTGAAACGCATTGATGGTCAGCGGGTCCTGATTGTTCAGCGCATCGAGGCCACCCTGCGGCATGGAGAAGGGGTTGTGCGCGAAATCGACCGACTTTGTGTCCTCATCATATTCGTAGAAGGGGAAGTCGACGATCCAGCAAAGGTCGAACCGGTCCTTGTCGATGAGGTCGAGCGTCTCGGCCACGCGGGTACGTGCGAGGCCAGCCAGCTTGGCGGCCTGCGCTTCCTTGCCAGCGGCGAAAAATACACCATCATTGGCGCCAAGGCCCAGCGCGGCGACCAGCTTCGCAGTCGCTTCCTCGCCATGATTCTTGGCGATCGGGCCGCCGGGGGCGCCATCCTTGATGTTGATATAGCCAAGGCCCGAATAGCCCTCGCCCCGCGCCCAATTGTTCATTTCATCGAAGAATTTGCGGCTGCCAGCGCCAGCGCCCGGTGCCGGGATGGCACGGATCACGCTGCCGCTTTCGACCAGCGACGCGAAGATACCGAAGCCGGAGCCAACGAAATGGTCGGTCACATCCTGAATGATGATCGGGTTGCGCAGGTCCGGCTTGTCGCTGCCATATTTCAGCAGCGCTTCGGCATGCGGGATGCGCGGGAAGCTGCCGGCCGGGGTGACCGGCTTGCCATCGGCAAATTGTTCGAACACTTGGGCGATGACCGGCTCCATCGTGTCCCACACTTCTTCCTGGGTGACGAAGCTCATCTCCAGGTCGAGCTGGTAGAATTCGCCCGGCAGCCGGTCGGCGCGCGGATCTTCATCGCGGAAGCAGGGGGCGATCTGGAAATAGCGGTCGAAGCCTGCGACCATCAGCAGCTGCTTATATTGCTGCGGGGCCTGCGGCAGGGCGTAGAATTTGCCCGGATGGATGCGGCTGGGGACCAGAAAGTCGCGCGCGCCTTCTGGGCTGGACGCGGTCAGGATCGGCGTCGAATATTCGGTAAAGCCAGCGCCTTCCATGCGGCGGCGCATGTCGGAGATGATCTTCGTCCGCTTGACGATATTGGCGTGCAGCGTCTCGCGCCGCAGGTCGAGGAAGCGGTAACGCAGGCGGATATCTTCGGGATAGTCCTGCTCGCCCGCCACCGGCAGCGGCAGTTCGGCGGCGGTCGACAGCACGGTGACGGCGTCGGCGACGACCTCGATCGAGCCGGTTTCCATCTTGGGATTGGTCGCTTCGGGACCGCGCGCCACGACCGCGCCGTCGATCGTCACCACCGATTCGAGCCGCAGCCCCTCCAGCACGCGCAGCGCGTCGCTGTCCGCCTTCGCCACCACCTGGGTAATGCCATAATGGTCGCGCAGATCGACGAACAGCACCCCGCCATGGTCGCGCTTGCGATGCACCCAGCCGGACAGGCGCACGGTCGCGGCGACATCAGCTTCACGAAGGGCGCCGCAAGTGTGGGTGCGATAGGCGTGCATGGCGTTTTGGTCTTTCAGCTTCGTTTTACGGAAATGACAAAGCCCTGACGGCAGGCTATGGGCATAAGGTCACTACGACCAGCCCGCCAGGGAGCGGGCCTGCCCATAATAAGATCGATGACCATATGCAAATCCATCCGCTGATTACCGACAGCAAGACACTTTCCGATTTTTGCGCCCGCATCGCCAAATCCCCCTACGTCGCCATCGACACGGAATTCATGCGCGAAAACAGCTATTGGCCCGAACTCTGCCTGATCCAGGTGGCCGACGCGGACGAAGCCGCCGCTATCGACCCAAAGGCACCGGGTATCGACCTGAAGCCCCTGCTCGACCTGATGGTCGATAATGAGGATGTGCTGAAAATCTTTCATGCCGGCGGGCAGGACATCGAGATTGTCCACAATCTGACCGGCAAGACCCCGCATCCGATGTTCGATACGCAGATTGCGGCGATGGCATTGGGGCTGGGCGAACAGATCGGCTATGGCAATCTGGTCGAGGCATGGCTGGGCGTGCAGTTGGACAAGGGCGCGCGCTTTACCGACTGGGCGCGCCGCCCGCTGGACAAGCGCCAGATCGACTATGCGATCGGCGACGTCACCTACCTCATCCAGATTTTCCCCAAGATGCTGGAAGAATTGCGCAAGACCGGGCGCGGCGACTGGCTGGACCAGGAAATGGAGCGGATCAGCGATCCCAGCCATTATGAGACGCTGCCGCAAGATGCGTGGAAGCGCGTCCGCATCGCCAGCAAGAAGGCCGATGTGCTGGGTCGCCTGAAAGCGCTGGCGGCGTGGCGCGAGATCGAAGCGCAGGAGAAGAATCTGCCGCGCGGCCGCATCGTCAAGGATGAGACGCTGGCCGACATCGCCAGCCACCCGCCGCGTAGCCAAGAGGATCTGGGCAAGGTGCGCGGCCTGTCCGCGACATGGCGCACCAATGATATCGGCGCGCGGCTGATGGCGGCGCTGGGCAAGCAGCAGCCGCTGGCCAAGGATGAAATGCCCGACCGCGAACCGCGCCGTCCGGGGCTGGGCAAGGATGGCGCGCTGGTCGCGGACCTGCTCAAGCTGCTGCTCAAGATCCGGTCTCGCGACATTAACGTCGCGTCGCGTTTGTTGGCGCGGAGCGACGATATTGAAGCGTTGGCGGCGGGCGTGCGCAACGACCTCTCGATCCTGGAAGGCTGGCGCTACGAACAATATGGTCGTGATGCGGTCGATCTGGTCGAGGGGCGGCTGGCGTTCGCTGTCAAGGGCGGGCGGCTGAAGATGACGCGGACGGAGTGATTTCCCACAGCCGTTCGGGCTGAGCCTGTCGAAGCCCTGCTCTTTACGTCAAGAAGAACAGCCCTTCGACAAGCTCAGGGCGAACGGGTTTTTATATGTTCGGAGAGAAGTCCCATGCACCGCATCCTGTCCCTGACCGGCGCGCTTGCCCTCTCGGCCTGCGCCACCGCCACACCGCCGCCGATCGCCACCGGTCCTTGCAACCATGATGCCCTCGCCCGCTTTATCGGGCAGAAGGCGAGCGCGGAAACCGGCGCGGCGCTGCTGGCCGCATCTGGTGCAAGGACGCTGCGCTGGGGCGGCCCCGGCATGGCGATGACGATGGACTTCCGCCCCGACCGACTGACCGTCAGTTATGACGAGGCGATGGTCATAACATCGGCGCGGTGCGGCTGAGCTGAGGGTGTTGCCGCGCAGGCGAGAACCCAATGTGATGACATGGAAAGCCTTGCCATGACCGCGACCGCCGACCTCGCCATCCGCATGGCCCGCGCGACCTTCAACCGCGCGCTGGCCGACGCGAACTTCAGCGCGATCGGCCCGCTGCTTGCCCCCAATGTCGTGCTGGTTGCGGGCACCGACAGTGCCCTTATCACAGGACGCAAGGCGCAACTGATCGCTTGGAAACGCGAATTTGCGGCCAAAGAGCGGCTGATCTACACCCGCACCGCCGACACGATCCTCGTGTCGCCGGTGGAACCCATCGCGATGGAACAGGGCCATTGGCAGGGCGTGGCGACGGGCAGCGGCGCAATGCTGGCGTCCGGCACCTATAGTGCGAAGTGGCGCGAAATGGGTGGCGCGTGGATGATTGAGGCGGAGATTTTCCTGACGCTGGCCTGATCGGGGTGGTTGCGCACCGTCTGCCTTTCTGCGCCCCTCGATAGCGCCCTGTCCCCCTATTGCGCAGACTTTCGCGCCTGCGCCCGGCGGGCAAAGATGTTGAGACACTCCACCAGCGTCGAAAAAGCCATAGCCGCGTAGATATAGCCCTTTGGTACATGCACGCCGAACCCGTCGGCGATCAGCACCGCGCCGATCATCAGCAGGAAGCCGAGCGCCAGCATCACCACGGTCGGATTGCGGGCGATGAAGTTGGCGAGCGGGTCGGCGGCCAGCACCATTGCGCCCACCGCGACCAGCACGGCGATGACCATCACCGCCAGATTGTCCGTCATGCCTACGGCGGTCAGGATCGAATCGAGCGAGAAGATCATGTCGAGCAGGATGATCTGCACGATCGCGCTGCCGAAGGTGATCGTGGCCACGCTCTTCTTGTCCAGCACATCGTCACCGCCCGACGGATCGACGCTGTGGTGGATTTCCTTGGTCGCCTTCCAGATCAGGAACAGGCCACCGGCAATCAGGATCAGGTCGCGCCAGGAAAATTCGGTCTCGAACGTCGGCGCGCCATATTGGTTGGGCGGGCCGCTGAACCCCAGGTCGAACACCGGCGCGGTCAGGCCGACGATCCAGGCGATCATGGACAGCAGAACTAGGCGCATCCCCAGCGCCAGACCGATGCCGATGCGGCGTGCCTTTTGCCGCTGATGTTCGGGCAGCTTGTTGGTCAGGATCGAAATGAACACCAGATTGTCGATGCCCAGCACCACTTCCATCACCACCAGCGCGACAAGCGCGGCCAAAGCGGTGGGATCGGTAAAGGCGGTAAGCAGGCTGTCCATGGTGATCCTTCCGTCCGGGTTTTCGGCACGCCATCGCAACGACAGGAAGGTCAGCCGGTTCCCGCCGACACACTTTGTCACATGGGCGCGCTATCATCGGCAAAATGGTCGCCCAATCGACTGGACGCGGCGGGTCCAGTCGCTTAGCGAAGGCCCGTTCTCCTTTTTGCTGCGGCGATGGCTGCGGCGCTCCAGTCCCAAGCGAAAGGCAGCCCATGGCCAGAACCACCCTCACCCGTTTCCTGATCGAACAGCAGCGGCTGGCCAATGCGCTGCCCGCTGAATTGCGCCTGCTGATCGAAACCGTGGCGCGCGCGTGCAAGACGATCAGCCATTCGGTCAGCAAGGGTGCCCTGGGTGAAGTGCTGGGCAGTCTGGACAGCGAAAATGTGCAGGGCGAGGTGCAGAAGAAGCTGGACGTGATCGCCAACGAACTGCTGCTCGACGCCAATGAATGGGGCGGGCATCTGGCCGCCATGGCGTCCGAGGAAATGGAGACGATCCACCGCATCCCCAATCGCTATCCCAAGGGCGAATATCTGCTGCTGTTCGATCCGATTGACGGGTCCAGCAATATCGACGTCGACCTGTCGGTCGGCACGATCTTTTCGGTGCTGAAAGCCCCAGACGAATGTGCCGGGCGCGAAGTGACGGAGGAGGATTTCCTCCAGAATGGCCGGGCGCAGGTCGCAGCGGGCTATGCCATTTATGGGCCGCAGACGCTGCTGGTGCTGAGCGTCGGCACCGGCGTGCATGAATTCACGCTGGACCGCGAAGTCGGCAGCTGGGTCATGACCGATCGCGACATGAAGATGCCGCAGGGCAAGTGCGAATTTGCCATCAACATGTCCAACCGCCGCCAATGGTCGCCCGGCGTCGCCCGCTATATCGAGGAGCGGGTGATGGGCGCCGAAGGGCCGTGCGGCGTGGATTATAACATGCGCTGGACCGCCTCCATGGTCGCCGACGTGCACCGCATCCTCAAGCGCGGCGGCATCTTCATGTATCCCGCCGACCACCGCACGCCGGGCAAGGCGCGGCTGCGCCTGATGTATGAAGCCAATCCGATGAGCTATCTGATCGAGCAGGCAGGCGGAGCAGCCACGGACGGCTTTATCCCGATCATGGACGTGACCGCCACCAGCCTGCACCAGCGCGTCGGCGTGGTGCTGGGTGACAAGGCGGAAGTGGAAATGGTCACGGCCTATGGACGGGAATAGTCGCTTCGCGGCGTTCCTGTCCGGCGATGGTCATGGGTAGAGAAAGTGGGGGAGAGCGAAGTGTCGCTCGATCCCCCTTGCTATGGCCTCGCCTTGCCGGTCTTACCGGCGGCCCCTCTCCAGAAACATTTTATATGGCGCGGCTGTAGCCCAATCGGCCTAGCCCAAGCCGAGACCAAAAAAAAGGGCCGATCCGCAGACCAGCCCAAAAAGTTTAGGAGAGGATGCCTGAAAGGCACAGTATCTATGTCGTCCGGGCGTAATTTTCGCAAATGCGAAGGGCGAAGGCGCGATTGCGAAAATTGCAATCGCTTGCCGCCATTTTAACCATCCGCGCCCCGAATCGAGTCGCGGGTAAAGCAAATGTCAGGGCTTTGTCCCTAAGCGGGGCCAATGCATTATCGCCGCGACATTGACGGACTGCGGGCCTTGGCGATTCTGCCGGTGCTTCTGTTCCATGCCCATGTGCCTGGCTTTGGCGGCGGTTATGTCGGCGTCGACATTTTTTTCGTCATATCGGGCTATCTGATCACAGGCATCATCGCCCGCGAAGTCGATGAAGGCCGCTTCTCGCTGGTGCGCTTCTACGAGCGGCGCTTCCGACGGATCGTCCCGGCATTGGGGCTGATGATCCTGGTGGTGCTGGGCTTGAGCGCTCTTCTCTATCTGCCCGGCGATCTGGAGGGCGTGCCGCGATCCGCGCTGGCCGCGACCTTGTTTGCCTCCAACCTGTGGTTTTTCACCGACACCGGCTATTTTGCGGGCGGCGCGGACGTCAAGCCGCTGCTCCACACATGGTCGCTGGCGGTGGAGGAGCAATATTATATCGGCTTCCCGATCCTGCTGATGATCATCGCCCGCTTCGCCCCGCGCTGGCGCACGGGGGTGGTGGTGATCATCGCGGCAGGATCATTGGCGCTGTCGATCGCGATGCAGCGCGATACCAGCGGTTTTGCTTTCTACCTGCTGCCGACCCGTGCTTGGGAGTTATTTGCCGGGGCTTTATTGGCGTTGGGGGCGGTGCCTGCGTTGCGGGGCCGCTGGTTGCGTGAGGGGGTGGCATGGGGCGGGATCGCCGCCATTGCGCTGGCCGTCACCTGCTATGATCGCGACACTTTGTTCCCCGGCTTCGCCGCCCTCGCCCCGGTACTGGGCGCGGCCACGCTGATCCATAGCGCGCCGGGGACCAGCGCCGGGCGGGTACTTGGCTGGTCGCCGCTGGTGGGCGTGGGCCTTGTCTCCTACTCGCTCTATCTGTGGCACTGGCCGGTCATCGTGTTCACCGAATATGCGACCGACATGGCGGTGGCGGGCTGGACGTGCATCGCTGTGATCGCCGGGTCGGTGATCGCGGCGATCCTGTCCTGGCGCTTCGTCGAACGCCCGTTCCGCGATTCGCAGGCGGTTCCCGCGCGGACCATATTCCGCTTCACCGGCGCGACGATGGCGCTGCTGTGCGGCCTGTCGCTGGCCTTGCTGGCGGCGGGGCCATGGCCATCGCGATTTGCGCCGACGGTGCTGGCGCAGGTGGCGGGGCGTAACGACATCAGCCCGGAGCGCAAACGCTGCCACGACATATTCGCCCGTGGCGCGCGCGCCTGCGTGCTGGGCGCGGCGGTCGCGCCCGATGCGATGCTGTGGGGCGACAGCCATGGGGTGGAACTCGCCTATGCGCTGGCGCCGGAGGGCAAGGCGCAAGGGCGGGCGCTGGTGCAGCGCACGACGTCCAGTTGCCCGCCGGTGCTGGGCTATGATGCGCCCAAGGATGCGCGCTGCGCGGCGGCCAATCGCGCCGCCTTTGCGGCGTTGCGCGCCGATCCGGCCATCCGCCACGTCTATCTGGCCGCCTTCTGGGCCAATGGTGATTTTGATGATCCCGGCTTTGTCGCCAGACTGGACCGCACCATCGCCGCGATCCGGGCGGCGGGACGGGAGGTCGTGCTGATCGGCCCGGTGCCGCCGCAGCCCTTCGACGTGCCGCGCCGCCTCGCCCATCTGACGCGCGCGGGGCGGCTGGCTCTGGCGGAGGGTGTGGCGCGGTCCTGGGTGGACGGGCGCACCGTCCATTTGCGCGCGCTGTTTACGCGATGGCAGGCGCGTGGGGTCCGGCTGATCGATCCGGTCGCGGCGCTGTGCGATGCCCGGCACTGCGCGATCGAGCGTGATGGCAAGCCGCTCTACTTCGATTCGCACCATCTGAGCGTAGCGGGCGCGCGGCTGGTGATTGCGCGCGGCGGCTGAACCCTATTCGGCCGCCAGCGCATAGTGAGCGCGCGGCAATTCGTTGGCCAATGCTTCGACCATGGCCGTGATGATCCCCTGCATCCGGGCCAGCCCCGATCCCGGCTGGTCCAGCGCGTCATCCAGATAGAGGCTGCGATCCACCTCTATCTGAATCGCGTGCAGCCCGTTCGCAGGCCGACCATGGCGTTCGATCAGATGGTCGCCCGCATAGGGATGATTTTGCGCCGCGACGATGCCATGGCCAGCGGCGACATCCGCCGCCAGCGTCATCAGCCGGGTGGAGGCGCTGCGCCCGAAACGATCGCCCAGCACGATGCCCGGCGAGGTCTGCCCGGCGGCGGGTGGCGGCAAGGGCGGCATGGAATGGAGGTCGATCAGGATCGCATGGCCATGCGCGTCACGCGCCGCCGTCATCAACCGGGCCAGTTCGACATGGTAGGGCCGGTGGATCGTAGCGATCCGGCGTTGCGCCTCGCCCCAGGCCATTGGTTTGTGCCACAATTCATGCGCGCCGACCATGCGGCGGGGAATGAGGCCCAGTCCGCCGCGCAGCTTGGCGCTGCTCTGAAGCGCCGCATCACGCGGCACGCCGACCAGCATGGCAGGGTCGATTTCGCGCTCATGGCGATTGAGGTCGATCAGCGCGCGAGGGGCGCTGGCAACGACCACGGTAAAGCCGCGCGCGATCAGCGGATGAACCAGCAAGTCGGCCCAACGATCCTCCAGCCGTTGCAATTGCTGCCGCCGCACCCGCGCCTGTGCCAGCAGTTCGGATGGATATTCGCGCCCGGCATGAGGCACTGAAATAATGATGGGCCGGTCGGGGACGACGGGGCCAAATCGGTCGAAACCCGCCTCTGTCCGGGCGGGAGGATGCGGCGCGGGATGATCCAACGAGGCTCCTTTCACCAGCTTGCCCAAAAATGGTTACTCGGCTGGATAATATTTACTCCTTGTCGCATATATCGGTCAGGGACGCCACCCTGACGGGGGCATGGGGACAAGCCGGAAACGGCAACAAGAGTAGCTGGCGCAATGGTTCGCATATTACTGGCCGAAGATGATGAGAGTATGCGGGTCTATCTGGCGCGCGCGCTGGAACGGTCCGGCTATGAGGTCGTGGCCGTGGCGACTGGCACGGAAGCCCTGCCCCATATTGCGTCCGACCGGTTCGACCTGTTGCTGACCGACATTGTGATGCCCGAAATGGACGGGATCGAACTGGCGCAGCACGCAGCGTCCGTAGCCCCGGACATGCGGATCATGTTCATCACCGGCTTTGCCGCCGTGACGCTGAAAGCCGGAAAGGCCGTGCCGCAGGCCAAGGTGCTGTCCAAGCCGTTCCATCTGCGCGATCTGGTGCTGGAGGTCGAACGGATGTTCGGCAGCGAGAGCCTGACCGGGCTGAACTGAACCGAGCCCCTCAATCCTCGATCACTTCCTCCATATCGGGCGTGGGGTTGAGCGGGATGCCGGCCATGGCGGCGGCGAGTCGCTCACGGTCCAGTCCCTTTTCCCAGGCCGATACCACCACCGTCGCCACGGCATTGCCGACGAAGTTGGTGAGTGCGCGGACCTCGCTCATGAAGCGATCGACCCCTAATATCAAAGCCATGCCCGCAACCGGCACCGACGGCACGATCGACAGCGTTGCTGCCAGGGTGATGAAGCCCGCGCCGGTCACGCCCGCCGCACCCTTGGACGAGATCATCGCCACGAGCAGCAGCAAGACCTGCTGTTGCAGGGTGAGATCGACATTGCACGCCTGCGCGATGAACAGGGCCGCCAGCGTCATATAGATGTTGGTGCCGTCCAAGTTAAAGCTGTATCCGGTCGGCACGACCAGCCCGACCACCGATTTGCGGCACCCTGCCCGCTCCATCTTCTCAATGAGGCTGGGCAGCGCGGCTTCGGAGGAGGATGTCCCCAGCACGAGCAGCAATTCGGCCTTGAGGTAGCGGATGAGGTGCAGGATGTTGAAGCCCGCCAGCCGGGCGACGGTGCCCAGCACGACGAGGACGAACAGCAACGAGGTCAAGTAGAAGGTCGCGACCAGCCCAGCCAGATTGGCAAGCGTACCGACGCCATATTCGCCGATGGTGAAGGCCATTGCCCCGAACGCCCCGACCGGCGCCGCCTTCATCAGGAAGGCCACCAGCTTGAACACCGCATGGCTGGCCGATTCGAGGACCGCCATCAGCGGCGCAGCCTTGTCCCCGATCATGGTCAGCGCAATGCCGAACAGGATCGCGACAAACAGGACTTGCAAGATATTGCCGTCCGCGACCGCCGACACCATGGTCGAAGGGATGATGCTCATCAGGAAGCCGGTGAGCGTGGTTTCATGCGCCTTGTGCGCGAAGTCGGCGACCTTGCCCGCATCCAGACTGGCCGGGTCGATATTGAGACCAGCGCCCGGCTGCACCACATTGGCGACGATCAGCCCGACAACGAGCGCGAGCGTCGAAAAGGTCAGGAAATAGGCGAACGCCTTGGCCGCGACCCGGCCGATTGCGCCCAGCTCCTTCATCCCGGCAATGCCGGTAACGATGGTCAGGAAAATGACCGGGGCGATGATCATCTTCACCAGCTTGATGAAGGCGTCGCCCAGCGGCTTTAACTGCACCCCCATATCGGGGAAGAAATGGCCGATCGCGACACCCAGGGCGATCGCGATCAGCACCTGGACATAGAGCTGGCGATACCATGGCAGACGCGGCGTCGTCTGGATCGGCGAGGATGGCGATGGCAGCATATGTCTTGGCGTCCCCCTGTTTGCGCCGCAGCATATGGGCCGTCCCTGCGCTGTCCAGAAGAATGTCGCACCCCTGCAATTTCCCGCTTGCACAGGTCCAGTCCCCCGGCTATTGGCCCAACTCCCGTGGGCGTATAGCTCAGTGGTAGAGCACTGTGTTGACATCGCAGGGGTCGCAAGTTCAATCCTTGCTACGCCCACCATGACAAAGCCCGTCGCCTGTTTTCAGGTGGCGGGCTTTCTCTTTTGTCACAGGCGGAGGGCCAGATGATCCCGGTTTGCGAGACGATTTCGGGCCAGCGCCTGTTGTTCGTGATGGCGGCGGAGGCGGAATATGGGCCGCAATTGCGCGCCCGATTCGCGCCGCTGATGACGGGCGTGGGTCCGATCGAGGCGGCAATGGCGACCGGCATTGCGCTGCACGACATGGCGCGGGCGGATGTCCTGCCCGATCTGGTCGTGTGCCTGGGATCGGCCGGATCGCGGGTGTGTGGGCTGGGTGAGGTGGTGCAGGTTGCCAGCGTGTCGTGGCGCGACATGGATGCCTCGCGGCTGGGGTTCGTGAAGGGCGTGACGCCCTTTGTCGATCATCCGGTCGATCTGCCGCTGGTGACGCCATTGACGTTGCCGACCGCGCGACTGTCGACCGGTGCCAATATCGTGGGCGGCGATGAGTATGCCGCGATCGACGCCGATATGGTGGACATGGAGACGTTCGCGGTGGCCCGCGCCTGCGCCCGCTATGGCGTGCCGCTGATGGGGCTGCGTGGCATTTCCGATGGACCGGGCGAGTTGGCGCATATCCATGGCTGGACCGCGTTGCTGGGCCTGCTGGACGAACGGTTGGCGGTTTCGGTGGATGGACTGGAGACAGCGCTGCATTCGCACGCGGGCCACAACCTATAGCAGAGCGACGATGCGCTCGGCCGCTTGTTCGGGCGACATCAGGCCGGTGTCGAGGGTCAGTGACGGCGCTGGCATGGCGGCCATGCAGCGATCGCAATCGGCGCGAATGGCACACAACAGATCGAGCGAGCGCAACTTGCCAAATGCAGCCCGGCCCGGATCGGCAATCCGCCCGTCCTGCACATCAGCTGCGACGGTCAGCGCGATGAAGCGCATTTCCCCGCCTGCCGCCTCCACCAGCGATTGCAGGCGCTGCGGGAAATCCGGTGCAACGCTGGGTTCCGGCGTAAAGGTAAAGATCAGCGAACGCCCCGCATCTATAGCGGCGATCATCGCCTCTATCCAAAATCGTTCCCGCAGCCGTACAAACTCCGGCGATCCGAACGGAAAGAGGGCCGCGACCGCATCCACCACCAGATGATTGTGAAACAGCGCAAGCTCCGTTTGGTCAGCAACGATCCGCGCAATCGTCAGCTTGCCGGCCGCTGCGAGGCCATAGAGAAAGACCAGGGTCGGGGTCGTCTCAATGGCCATCGAACATCATCACCGCCTGTGCGACGATGCCGTCTGCCTCCAGCGCCGCCATGCCGCCGAGATCGGGCAGATCGATCGCGAACAGCGCCATCAGGACGCTGGCCCCCTGTTCGCGCAGCAATTGCGCTGCGGCCAGCGCGGTGCCGCCGGTCGCGATCAGATCGTCGACCAGTAACACCCGCGCGCCCTGCGGCACCTGGCCTTCATGCAGTTCCAGCCGGTCAGTGCCATATTCCAGAACATAGTCGATGCCGACGGTCTTGCCGGGCAGCTTGCCCTTCTTGCGCACCGGCACGAAGCCTTTGCCCAGTGCAAGCGCCAGTGCCGCGCCCAGGATGAAGCCGCGCGCCTCGATACCAACGATCAGGTCCGGGTCGAGTGGCCGGGCGATATCGGCCAGCCGTGCGGTCAGGTCGCGCAGCCCTTCCCCATCGGCCAGCAGCGTCGTGATGTCGCGAAACTGGATGCCAGGCTTGGGAAAGTCGGGGATGGTGCGGATGAGGTCGGTCAGGTCGCTGGTCATGGCGTCCCTATAGAGAAAGGGCGCGGCTTCCTCAAGAAACCGCGCCCCTTGCTACGCTTGTCCTGTCGAACCGGCCGGTCAGGCGGCCTTTCTCTTGTCCGCCCAGATATTCTGGTAGGACATATAGGCCAGGCCCGTGGCGATCAGCAGGAAGATCAGCGTCGCCAGACCAGCACGATGGCGGTTTTCCAGCTTCGGTTCGGCAGTCCAGGTCAAGAAGGCCGCGACGTCCTGCGCCATCTGATCGACCGTCGGCTTGGGCTGGCCCGGACCATAGGTCACCTGACCGTCAGCCGAGAGCGGCGGAGCCATCGCCAGGTTGAGGTTGGCGAAATAGGGGTTGTAGTGCAGCCCCTCCGGCGTCTTGGCATCCGGGAACTTCTTGAGCAGTTCGGCGGGCTGCGCCTGATAGCCGGTCAGCAGCGAATAGACATAGGCGCTGCCATGGTGGCGGGCCTTGGTCATCAGCGACAGGTCTGGCGGGATCGCGTTGTTGTTCGCCGCCGCCGCCGCGACATTGTTCGCGAAGGGCTTGGGGAAATAATCCGACGGCACAGGTTCGCGCGTGGAGGCTTCGCCCGTGGCCGGATCGACCGACGGGGTCTTGATCGCCCACTGCTTGGCGATCGCCTTCACTTCGGCTTCGTTATAGCCCAGCGCTTCGAGATCGCGGAACGCCACGAACTTCAGGCTGTGGCAGGCCGAGCAGACTTCCTTGAACACCTGGAAGCCGCGCTGCAGCTGCTGCTTGTCATAATGACCCAGCGGCCCGTCGAACGAATAGGCCACATGCTTGGGCGTCTTGTGAAACTCATGTTCCACAGTCGGTACTGGCGGTTCGGAGACATAAGCCACCGCACCGATCAGGAAGGAGATGAACAGCCAGCCTGCAAAGAAGAGGCCGACGAGGAATGCGCCAATGCGAACCATGGTCTTATCTACCCCTTATTCGGCCGGGACCGCGACGGTTGCGCCGTCGGTCTTGCCATATTTTGCCAGCACGGCCTCGGTGATCGAGCCGGGCAGCGGCAGCGGCTTTTCAAAGCGCGAGATCAGCGGAAGGATGATCAGGAAGTGGGCGAAATAATAGGCCGCCGCGACCTGGCTCATCATCACGAACGGCTCTTCTGCCGGCGCGCCGCCCAACCAGCCCAGGATCAGCACGTCGATGACGAGTATCCAGAAAAACTTGTTGAAGGTCGGCCGATATTTGCCCGACCGCACCGGCGAGGTGTCGAGCCAGGGCAGGAAGAAGAGCAGCAGGATCGACGCGAACATCGCCAGCACGCCCAAAAGCTTTGCGGGGACGAAGAAGAAGTCCACGGTGAAAGCGCGCAGGATGGCGTAGAAGGGCCAGAAATACCATTCCGGCACAATGTGCGCGGGGGTCGAGAGCGGGTTCGCCTCGATATAGTTATCCGGGTGGCCCAGGAAGTTGGGAGCGAAGAACAGCAGCGCACAGAAGGCGATCAGGAACACGCCCGCGCCGAAGCCATCCTTGGCGGTGTAATAGGGATGGAACGGCACAGTGTCCTGCGGCCCCTTCACTTCCACGCCGGTCGGGTTCGAGGAACCCGGAATATGCAGCGCCCAGATGTGCAGGATGATGACACCGGCAATCACGAAGGGCAGCAGGAAGTGGAGCGAGAAGAAGCGGTTGAGCGAGGCGTTGCCGGGGGCAAAGCCGCCCAGCAGCCAAGTCTGGATCGGTTCGCCGACCACGGGGATCGCGCCGAACAGGCCGGTGATCACCTTCGCGCCCCAGTAGGACATCTGGCCCCAGGGCAGCACATAACCCATGAAGGCGGTCGCCATCATCAGCAGGAAGATGACGAGGCCAAGCAGCCACACCATCTCGCGGGGCGCCTTGTAGGAGCCGAAATAGAGACCGCGGAAGATGTGGAGATAGACGACAATGAAGAAGAAGCTGGCGCCGTTGGCGTGCGCGTAGCGCATCAGCCAGCCCGCATTCACGTCGCGCATCGTCTGTTCGACGGTGCTGAACGCGACGAGATCGTTCGCGCCATAGTGCATCGCCATGATCACGCCCGTGACGATCTGGATCATCAGCGCCAGACCGGCCAATACGCCGAAGTTCCAGAAATAGTTGAGGTTGCGCGGCACGGGATAGCCCGCACCCACAGCGTTATAGGCGAGACGCGGAAGCGGCAGCTTCTCGTCGATCCACACCATCACCGGATTTTTCGGCGTATATTGCTCAGCCCAGGGAAAGCTCATCGTTTCTTACCTCAGCCTACGAGAATGGCGGTGTCGGAAGTGAAGCTGAACTTCGGCACTTCCAGGTTCTTGGGCGCGGGGCCTTTGCGGATGCGCGCGGCGGTGTCGTAGGACGAACCATGGCATGGGCAGAAATAGCCGCCATATTCACCCTTATTCTCACCTTCGCCCGCGCCCAGCGGCACGCAGCCCAGATGGGTGCAGACACCCATGGTCACCAGCCACTGCTTCTTGCCGTCAACGGTGCGCTCTTCCAGCGTCTGCGGATCGCGCAGCGTGGAGGCGTCCACCTTGTCGGCTTCGGCGATTTCCTTTTCCGTCAGCTGGCGCACGAAGAGCGGCTGGCTGCGGAAGGTGGTCTTGATCGCCTGACCCGGCTGGATCGCCGAAAGATCCACTTCGGTCGATGCGAGCGCCAGCACGTCGGCGCTGGGGTTCATCTGGTCGATCAACGGCAGGACGACGGCAACAGCGCCGACTCCTGCAAAACTCACCGCAGCGATGTTGATGAAATCGCGACGACGCACCCCATCATCGCCGGATAGAGCCGTGCTGTCTGTATGTTCAACGATCGCCATGCACTTCAACCCTTGCAAGAACGTCCCTGATCCCGCCGCAGCGCCGTTGCCGGCGCCTTTATGTCAAGGAATTCGGATAGCCATGCGAAATGGCCCCGCCTTCCCCCCGGCGTGGTTCGCGGGCCTGATAACCTCAGTGCGCGCTCTTTGCCAACAGCAAAGTCACGCACCCTATGACAATTTGCCGCGCTGCATTATGGCGCGGGTCATGCGTATAGCCCTTTACCAACCCGAAATAGCAGGCAATGTCGGCGCGATCCTGCGTCTGGCGGCCTGTTTCGCCGTGCCGGTGGACATCATTCTGCCGACCGGATTCGCCTTCTCCGACGCACGCCTGAAGCGCGCCGCCATGGATTATGGCGCGTCCGCCGATGTCACCCGCCACGCCAATTTCGCAGCCTTTGACGCGGAGCGGCGGGCGCAGGGCCGCCGCCTGCTGCTGATGAGCGCCCATGCCTCGCAGCGCCTGCCCGACGTCGAATTCCGCGCCGACGATGTGTTGCTGATGGGATCTGAAAGCGCAGGCGTGCCGGTAGAGGTGCGCGATATCGCTGATATTCGCATCCGCATCCCCATGGCGGAGGGGTTTCGATCCTTGAATATCGCCGTTTCCACGGGCATCGCCGTCGCCGAAGCCCTGCGCCAGACCGGAAAGTTCCCGCAATGACCCCTGCCCCCGTTCCGACCGTTCCCTTCGCCCTCGATGTCCGTCAACAGGCCGCGCGCGCCTGGTTCGAATCGCTGCGCGACCGAATCTGCGCCGCGTTCGAGGCGATCGAGCGGGAAGCGGGAAGCGATGCCAGCTTTGCCTATACCCATTGGGACAGGGAGGCCGAGGGGCAGGCACCGGGCGAAGGTGGCGGCGGCGTCCGCGGCGTGATGAAGGGCAAGATTTTCGAGAAGGTCGGGGTCAATGTCTCCACCGTCGGCGGCGAATTTGCCCCCGGATTCGCGCAGACCATCCATGGCGCGGACGAAAATCCCGCCTTCTTCGCCACCGGCATCAGCCTGGTCGCGCATATGGCCAATCCGCATGTCCCCGCCGTGCATATGAACACGCGCTATCTGGTCACGACCAAAAGCTGGTTCGGCGGCGGCGCGGATCTGAACCCGCCTTTGCCGCGCGAGGAGGATACCGCCTATTTTCATGATGTACTGAAAAGCGCCTGCGACATGCATGACGCGGACCATTATCCGCGCTTCAAAACATGGGCGGACGAGTATTTCTACATTCCCCATCGCGGCGTCCATCGTGGGGTTGGCGGGATTTTCTACGATCATCTCGAATGTGCCGACGATGCCGGGTTCGACGCGAACTTCGCCTTCACCCGCGCGGTGGGCGATGCGTTTCTGGACGCTTATCCGCCGATCGTGCGGCGGCGCATGGGCGATGCGTGGAGCGAGGCGGACCATGCACAGATGCTGGAATGGCGCGGTCGCTATGCCGAATTCAATCTGGTGCATGACCGGGGGACGCTGTTCGGCCTCAAGACCGGGGGCAATATCGACGCGATCCTGATGAGCCTGCCGCCAATGGCGAGCTGGAGCTGACGTCGTGGCGCTGATTCCGGTAGAACCGGGGATGGTGGCGGCAGTCGTCACCCATTTGGAGATGCGGGCGCGTCCCCGCCCAGCGCCAATCCCGCCTGCGCCGCTGCAACTGGCGCGGTGGAAGGCGCCGAAACTCGACACCTATCGCGCGCTGTTCCGCCGGGTGGGGGAGCCTTGGCTGTGGTTTTCGCGGCTGGTGATGAGCGACGAATCACTCGCTACGATCATCCATGATCCGTTGGTGGAGATTTACGCGGTCACCGATCCGCGCGGGATAGAGGTCGGGCTGCTGGAACTGGATTTCCGGGCGATGCCCGATTGCGAACTGGGCTTTTTTGGGCTGGTGCCGCAACTGAACGGCAAGGGCCATGGCCAATGGCTGATGGCGCAGGCCAAGGCGCTGGCATGGCGCAAGGGGGTGGAGCGATTCTGGGTCCACACCTGCACGCTCGATAGTCCCGCCGCGCTGGGATTCTACATCAAGGCTGGATTTGTAGCGACCAGGCGCGAGATCGAGACTTTTGCCGATCCGCGCCTGGCCGGCATTTTACCGCGCGACTGTGCGCCGCATGTGCCGTTGCTGGATCAGGCCGCCGACGCCTGACGATAGAGGCGGGCGATCATGACGAGCATATAGACCTGCAACACCGACGAGATGGCAGCCCCCGCAACGCTGCCAGCCAGCTGCGCGGCATCAGCGCCGCCGACCAGACTGCCGAGCAGGCCGAATATCGCCTGCGCCGCCGCGCTCGTGATCGCCGACAAAATGGTGATGATCAGGATGAAGGCCAGCAACCGCCAGAAATGGCCACGGGTGAGCGCCCAGGCCTGACGCAATGAGGGCATGACGCCCGCACTGCCATCAATCACCACCGGGTTCAGCAGCATCAGGCGGACACTCGCAAACAACGCCACCCCGGCGACCGCGAATCCAAGCAGAACGGCGAGACCCGCCGCCAGCGCCTTCGACACGAGCGACAACAGGACCATCACGATCACGACGGCCAGAACCACCACCATCAGCGCGCCGATGACGGCCAGGGCCGTACCGATCAGCACGGGCAGGCGGTGGAAGCCGAGGCGCAGCGCTTCGCCGACGCTGATGCCGGGACGCAGGGCCAGCGCAAACAAAGTGAGCGACCCGAACCAGACGAGGAGGACTGCCACTATCAGCCCCAGCCAGTAGCTGGCCGGAACCGCAGGCATGGTTGATGCGGTGGGCGCAAGCGACCAGGCGGCCAGTTCCGACGGGGTCATTTCCTGAAGGATCAGGCCCGGCAGCGCCACGAACAGCAGCGCAACGGGAAAAAGCAGCGTGGCTTCGCGGGCGACGAAGGCCACCGCCTCCTCCCATGCCTTGCCGATCGACATCGTCGCCATATCTTGAATTGCCTGCCTGATAGCTGCGTAAAATCGGGTCGAGACTTGATCGCTCGCCCGGCCCAAGTCAAGGAAGGGTCATGAGCCAAACTCCTCCCTTTCCCGCTGACGTCGAATGGCGCGTGGACAGATTGCCTGTCGCTTACCCGCAAGCGCTAGCGGATATGGAAGCGCGCGCCGCCGCGATCCATGCGGGCGAGGCGGGCGAGCGGGTCTGGCTGATCGAGCATCCGCCGCTCTACACCGCCGGGACCAGCGCCGATCCTGCCGAGCTGATCGACGCGCGCTTTCCAGTACATGATGCCGGGCGCGGCGGGCGCTATACCTATCATGGGCCGGGACAGCGGATCGGCTATCTCAACATTGACCTTGGCAAGCGCGGCAAGGATGTCCGCAATTTCGTCCATCATCTGGAAGGCTGGATGATCGCGGCGCTGGGCGACCTGGGCATTGCAGCGCGGCGGGCGGAAGGGCGGATCGGCATCTGGACCGACGACGCGCAGGGGCGGGAGGCGAAGATCGGCGCGCTGGGCATCCGGGTGCGGCGCTGGATCACGCTCCACGGCTTTTCGATCAATGTCGACCCCGATCTGTCGCATTTTACCGGCATCGTGCCGTGCGGGATCAGCGACTATCCGGTCACCAGCATCGCCGCGCTGGGCGGCACGGCCTCCATGGCCGCGCTGGACGGTGCGTTACGGGCGCATTTCCCTGCTTTTCTCAATCGCTTGGGCCGATGCGGCACGGGGGTTGAGCAATGCGGAACGGACCGCTAGGGTCTGGCCTTTCGCCGGGCGGAGGCTGCCGGGCCTGAAGGAGACCCGGATGCGCCGCAACGCAATGACCGTAGCTTTCGCCATGCTGTTCGCGCTTGCCGCCTGTGGCAGTGCCGACAAGGGCGGCAACAAGGTCGAGATGAAGGATATGGAAGTGGTGGATGGCACCGCGACCGACGCCATGACCGATCTGGACGGGGTGCAGAGCGAAGGCACGGCGGTGGCGCTGCCGAGCAGCAATGCAGCCGACAATGCGAGCGCTGCATTGGCCAAGCCCGCTGCCGAAAAGGCGCAGGGCGAGGATGCGGAGGTTCTGGCCGATCAGTGACGGTTCAGGTCCGATAGAGTTGGTTGAGAGAATATGAGGGGGACATATACCGTCCCTTTGGAGAGTATCGTTTCATGAGCTTCCGTTCCCCGTTGCGCCCCATCCTTGCGGGTTTGGCGCTGGCCGTCGCGCCAATGATGGCGCAGCCTGCCGCCGCACAATTTTTCTGGTCGCCGCCCGACTTGTCCGCCCCGCCGCTGACCGACGCGGCCGCCGCGACGGCGATGGGCCTGCCAGGTGCCAATGCCGCCGAGATCAAGGCCGGGCTGGTGTGGAACCTGCGCGCGGCGCTTAATATCGCCGCATTGCAATGCCAGTTCGAGCCGACGCTGCTGGCGATCAGCAATTATAACGCGATGATCGCCCATCATGATGCGGAGCTTGATTCGGCGCAGACCGTGCTGCTGGGCTATTTCCAGCGCACCGTAGGCAAGGGACGGCCGGGGCAGGCCGCGTCCGACCAATATGGCACGCGCATCTATTCGGGCTATTCGACGGTGCAGGCACAAAAGGGCTTTTGCCAGGCGGCCACGGTCGTCGGGCGGCAGGCGATCTTCGCCGATCGCGGTACGCTGCACGAAGTGGCGCGCAATGGCCTGGCCTCGATCAAAAAGTCGCTCGTGGTCGCGGGCGAGCAATATTATGGATCGCCGGGCTATGACTATCGGGTCGCCATGCCATCCTTCTCACCCCAATGCTGGAAGAAGGGCGTCCTGCTGCCCGCGTGCCAACAGCAATGGAATGCGCAGACTGGCGTGACTCAGCCTTAGAGCGGCGTTACCGCAGGCCCAGATATTTATGGGCCTGCACCGTCAGGCGCCATCGCGGGCGGTCCATGACCAGCGCAATCGCGGCGCGGGCATTGTCCTGCGCATGGGGGTCATCGAGCGGCTGGAGCAGATGATGGGCAAAGGCCCATTGCTCCATTGCCGCGACATCGGCGACGGAATGCCCACCGCCGGGTTGGGGCCAGACCAGCTTCAACTCATGGCCTTCGCGCTGCACGACCTGGCTGCCCGCCTTGGGGCTGATGCAGATCCAGTCGATGCCGGGATGGACCGGCAGCGTGCCGTTGCTTTCGATCGCGATGGTGAAGCTGCGGGCATGGAGCGCATCGACCAGCGCATCATCGACCTGCAACATCGGCTCTCCGCCGGTCAGGACGATGTAGCGGCCCGGCTCACTTTCGCCCCAGAAAGCGAGTGCTGCGTCGGCCAGCGCGTCGGCATCGGCGAATTTGCCGCCGCCATCGCCATCGGTCCCGACGAAATCGGTGTCGCAAAAGCGGCAGATCGCCTGTGCACGGTCCTGTTCGCGCCCGCTCCACAGGTTGCAGCCGGCAAAGCGCAGAAATACTGCGCGCCGCCCCGCCTGCACCCCTTCTCCCTGAAGGGTCAGAAACATTTCCTTGACGGCATAGCTCATCGCCCGCCGCCGTTCAGGGCCGGGTGGCGTAGATGGTGGGGTCGGGCAGGCCTGCTTCCTCAAACCCCTTGGAGCGCAGGCGGCAGCTGTCGCACAGGCCGCAATGCTCGCCGTCGGGCGTCGGGTCATAGCAGGACCAGCTGACCCCGGCATCCAGCCCCAGCCGATGCGCTTCGCGCACGATATCCGCCTTGCTCATATGTTGCAGCGGGGCATTGATGCGAATCGGGTGCCCCTCCACCCCCGCCTTGGTGGCAAGGGCGGCCATGGTCTGGAAGGCGTCGATAAATTCGGGGCGGCAATCGGGATAGCCCGAATAATCGAGCGCGTTGACGCCGATGAAAATGTCGCTGGCGCCCGCCACTTCGGCCAGCCCCAGTGTCAGCGACAGGAAGATGGTGTTGCGGGCGGGTACGTAGGTGACGGGAATATCGTCGCCCACCCCACCCTTCGGCACGGCGATATCGGCGGTCAGTGCCGATCCGCCAAAGGCCGTCAGGTCAAGCGGAAGGACGATATGGCGCATGGCGTTGAGCGCCTGCGCCACCCTTCCGGCCGCGCGTAGCTCGACGCGATGACGCTGATTATAGTCGATCGACAGGGCCAGCAGATGATAGCCAGCCTCACGCGCCAGACCGCCCGCGACCATCGAATCAAGGCCGCCCGATAGCAGGACGACGGCGAATTTTCCTTCATTGGCACCCATGGCCCCGCGCTACCGCCCGCGGCGCGCCAGTGCAAGCATGGTGCGCTTATTGGCAGGCACCGATGCGCCGGGCTTCCATTGCAAAGGCAAAGGGTGCGCCATCGGCAATCCCCTGCGAATTGATCTGGACCAGCCGGGGGGTTTCGACGCGCAGGTCTGTGCGGCCATTGCCCGCAGCGGCGCAATCATAAGTGACGGTCGCCATGGTGGCGGCGTCGCTGACCACGAAACTGCGGCACAAAGTGCGGCCATGACGAATCTGGAGCAACTGGCGCAGGTCGGTGACGCACAGCTTGCGTATTTCCCCGCCTTCGCCGCGTTCGTGCAATTCCCATTGCCCGGTTTGCAGCGGGCGCAGGGCCGCTAACGTCGGGACATGGGCTGCCCCGGCCCAACTCGCCATCATCATCGCTGCCGCGACGACCAGCGTCCGCAGTCCGTTCCTTGCCATGATCCTAGCCTGTGTCCCGCCATGGGTCGCGCGCCGGGTGAGCCGCAATCCAGTCATCCGACGCATGACCCGCAATTACGGCATTTTGATAGCGCGAACGGACGGCCTTGCCCAAATTACAAATATCGTTAGCGAAATGATTGCGCCTAATGGGTCGTGAAACTGTCGAGCGCCAGCGGGAAGATACGCGAGCAAAAGGCGCAATCGACGCCGATAATGCCGTCGCTGTCCGCCATGTCGACCCGCTCCTCCGCCGGGAAGCGACCGATGACATCGCGAATATGAGCGATGTCGCAACGGCACCCCTTGGCCAGTGGCGACGGATCAGTGACGCGCACTTCCGGTTCCTCATGGAACAGGCGCCAGACGATGTCGGTCAGTGGCAGCGTCTCGTCGGTCAGTTCCGCCTTACCCAGCGTGATGCCCAATGCCTGGACATGCTCCCATTTCGGGTGATCGTGGCGGACATGCAGCCGTTCACGCCCCACTTCGCCTTCGGGCAGATGCTGGATCAGCATGCCACCGGCAATGCAGCCCTGCCCGGCGTCGTGACGGGTGCCCATGCGGATGATGCTGGGGATTTGTTCGGACTGGAAGAAATATTGCTCGGCCGCATCTGCCAGCGTTTCGCCATCCAGCGGGACGATGCCCTGATAGCGTTCGCCGGTGACCGACTGGTCGAAGGTGATGGCGAGATAGCCCTTGCCGAACAGGCCGAACAGCGTCGGATCCGGACCAAGCTCGGCCAGCCGGTCGGCGTCGAACTTGGCATAGCCGCGCAGCTCGCCATTTTTATAGTCCGCGACCAGCAGCCGCACGACGCCATTTTCGGTCTGCGCCTGCAGCGTCAGCTGGCCGCCCGCCTGCTTAAGCGTGCTACCCAGGAGAGCCGCCAGCACCAGCGCGGATGCCAGCAGACGCTCGATCGGCGGGGGGTAAGCATGGGCGGCCAAGACCTGATCCAGCACCGGACCTATCCGCACGATTCGCCCGCGCGCATGACGCGACGGGATGGTGAAGCCGATGGCATGGTCGATAGGGGAAGGCAGGAGCTTTGTTCCTTTTGATCCATCCGCCCCCGGACATTTGCCGGGGACGGATAGGAATGTCATGCCCGAATATAGGGCGGCTCTAAAGCTTTCCAAGCGCCCAGAGCAGGACCGACTTCTGGCCATGGATACGGTTTTCCGCCTCGTCCCAGATCAGCGACTGGGGGCCGTCTATCACCTCCGCGACGACTTCCTCGCCACGATGGGCGGGCAGGCAGTGGAGGAATTTGGCCTGTGGCCTGGCACCGGCCATCAGCGCAGGCGTGACCTGATAGGGCATCATCGCCGCCAGTTTTTCTTCCGCATGGGACTGGCCCATCGAAATCCAGGTGTCGGTGACGACCACGTCGGCTCCCGCCACTGCCGCGACCGGATCGCGGGTCAGGGTGATGCGTGCGCCCCGTTTTTCCGCCGCCGCGGCGAAGGCCGGGTCGGGATCATAGCCCTGCGGCACGCCGATGCGGACGTCGAACTTCAACAGGCCCGCCGCTTCGATGATCGAATGCAGGACGTTGTTACCGTCGCCAAGCCATGCCCACTGGCTGCCGGGAAGCGCCAGCCCATGTTCCACCACGGTCAGCAGGTCCGCGACGATTTGGCAGGGATGCGACAGGTCAGTGAGGCCGTTGATGACCGGGACGGTGGCGTAATGGGCCATCTCCTCGATCTTGGCATGATCGTCGGTGCGGATCATGATCGCGTCGCACATGCGGCTCAGCACGCGGGCGGTGTCCGCCACCGTCTCGCCCCGGCCCAGCTGGCTGGTCGCGCCGTCGAGAATCAGTGAGGTGCCGCCGAGCTGGCGGATCGCCATATCGAAGGAAACGCGGGTGCGGGTCGAGTTCTTCTCGAAGATCATCGCCAGCGTGTGACCCGCGAGTGGCGCATCAGTGTCGATGCGGCCCTTGGGCCAGCTGGCCCGCGCGGCCTTGCGGTCGATGGCGTCGGCAATCATCGCGGCGATGGCGTCACCGCCTGCGTCGGACAGGTTCAGGAAATGTCTGGTCATCAGAACCACCTTTTAACCGTTCAGCCCTTCGACATGCTCAGGAGAGCGAAATCGAAGCCCCCGCCTGAACGAAGTGAAGGCACCTCGCTTCGCTCGGCGATACCCTTCGACTTCGCTCAGGGCGAACGGAGTTTGATATCAGGCCGCCTGGGCCTCCGCATAGCTGCGCGCGCCGGCGGACAGCTTTTCGATACATTCGGCAATATGGCTTTCGTCAATCACCAGCGGCGGCAGGATTCGGACGACATTCTGTCCCGCCGACACGGTCAGCAGGCCATGATGGTCGCGCAGATGGGCGACGAAGCTGCGCGCCTCCACCGTATCGCTCAGCTTCACGCCCAGCATCAGGCCCATGCCGCGCACATCCTGGAACAGGCCGTCATGGTTGGGGATCAGCTGTTCCAGCGCCGCGCGCAGGCGTGCGCCGATCGCTTTCACATGGTCCATAAACCCGTCGGACATGACTTCTTCCAGCACGGCCAGACCCGCCGCCATGGCGAGCGGATTGCCGCCATATGTGGTGCCATGCGTGCCGAACACCATGCCCTTGGCCGCTTCCTCGGTCGCCAGGCACGCGCCCAGCGGGAAGCCTGCGCCAATGCCCTTGGCGACCGACATGATGTCGGGCGTAATGCCATATTGCTCATGCGCGAAGAAGGTGCCGGTGCGGGCATAGCCGCACTGGACCTCATCCAGGATCAGCAGCAGGCCATGCTCGTCGCACGCCTTGCGCAGGCCGGTCAGAAATTCATGGGTCGCGGGTGTAACGCCGCCTTCGCCCTGCACCGGCTCCAGCAGGAAGCCCGCCGTGTTGTCGTCAATCTGCGCCAGCGCGGCGTCCAGATCGTTGAACGGCACCACGGTAAAGCCAGGCAGCAACGGTTCGAACCCGTCACGCATCTTGGGCTGGCTGGTAGCGGAGATCGTCCCCAGCGTCCGCCCGTGAAAGGCATTGTCGAAGCTGATGATCTTGTGCCGGTGCGGCTGCCCATTCACATAATGATAGCGGCGCGCGGTCTTGATCGCACATTCCACCGCTTCGGCGCCCGAATTGGTGAAGAACACGGTATCGGCAAAGGTCGTGTCGACCAGTTTCTGCGCGAATTTTTCGCCCAGCGGCATCCCGTACAGGTTGGACACATGCATCAGGGTCGCGGCCTGATCGGCAATCGCCTTCACCAGCTTGGGATGGCCATGACCCAGCAGGTTCACCGCAATGCCGCTGGCAAAGTCGAGATAGCGCTCACCGCGCTCGCCGATCAGATGGCACCCCTCGCCTCGCACCGGACGAACATCGCACCGGGGGTAAACGGGCATGAGCGGCGTAATCGACATGAGCCTTCCCTTTCTGGGCTTGATGCGCGTCCTTGCATGAAGGACTGGTGGTACAACGCAAAAAGGCGGCCCCCGCCGGGCCGCCCTTTGCGAGCATCGCCTATACAGACGCCATGTTGGGGGTGCAACCCCGCAACACAGGCCATTCGGGCAGCGCTGGTATCCTTGAAAATGCGCGAAAGAGCGCATTTTATATGCCGCACCGGCCGAATGTGCGTCAGCACATTCCCAAAGAGCCTTACCCGATCTGGTTCCAGGCGTCGGCGATTTCCGCGACCAGTTCGCGCGCCTGATCGACCGGTTCTGCCGACCTTTCCTTGGCCCCTACCAGCAGCAGGCGACGCGCTTCGCGGTAGATTTGCGCCAAACCCACGGAAATGTCGCCGCCCTTGTCGAAGTCGAGGCTCGATTCGAGCGCGAAGAGGATCGACATCGCCCGCGCCTGCTTGTCGGACACTTTCATCCGGTCGCCATTGCGTTCGGCCAGTGCCGCAGCGTCCATCGCGATCAGCAGTTCGTCGAAGAGGATCTTGACCAGCGCATGAGGGGTCGCGCCTTCGGTCCGGCTGCCCGAATGGACTGCCGCATAGCGCCGCGCCGCCGTGTTGCCTGCATAGCCCTGATTGTAGAACATCGTCTTGGCGTCCCCGATTAATTGTCGCTGTTGTTCCAGATTTCAATCTGCTGATCGAGATAGCTCTGCGTCGCCTTGAGCGCGGTGAGCCGCGTTTCCATCTTGGAATAGACGCTGGTCAGCTGCGCTTCGTAGCTGGCCATTTGCGTGTCGAGCTTTTCCAGCTGCTCGGTCAGCGTTTCGGCCAAAGCCTTATATTTGGCCTGGGACTGCACAAATGCGCCATCCTTCAGCTGGATCTTGTCCCTGACACTGTCCATCAGCCCGGCCAGACCCGGATTGGTCGCCGACGCGACCGTGGGGTTCAGCAATTGCGTAATCGCGGCAGGATCCGCCGCGATGGCCTTGTCCAGCGTGTCGGTATCAAGTTTGAGCGTGCCGTCGCGATTGGTGGCGACGCCGATGTCGGACAGCGTCTTGTAAGTGCCAGTGGCCGACAGCGCGGTGGAGGTCATTGCCGAGAGCTGGCGGCGCATGTCGCGGATCGACGCCTCGCCATTCAACACACCGGCAGACGAGGAGTCCGCTCCGGTCGCCGTTGCCGTGTTCAGCGCCTTGACCAGCGTATTGTAGGCGTCGACAAATTCGACCATCAGGTCGCGCATCGACGTCGTCGGCTCGGTCGTCGCGAGCGTGACGGTCGTGCCGGGCGCGGCCTTGTTGAGGTCGATTCGCAGATTGGCGATCGCGGTGTCGATGGTGTTGGTGGCATAATGCTGCTCCACCCCGTCAAGCTTGATGATCGCATTTTGCGGGCTGGCCTTCGACACCATGGTCGCGCTGTCGGCGCCAGCCCAGGCGAAGGCGGCAAGATCAACGCCGCTGACCGATGTCAGCGAGAAATCATTGGCAGCGCCGGTCGCGCCTTTCATCACTAGCCGCGTTCCCTGCACGTCGGTAACGACCGATGCGGTGACGCCCAGCCCCGATGCGTTGATGGCAGCAGCAAGGCCGGTATAGCTGTTGTTGGTGGCCGTGATGGTGATGGCAGCGGTCGAACCGCCAACCGTCAGCGTCAACTCACCCTCTCCGACCGCGCTGGCCGCCGTCGCGCCGGACACCGGGGTTGAGGCCAGAGTGCGGGCGGACGCGAGTTGCTGCACTTCCAGCTGGGCGGGCAATCCTGTCGGCACGCCGCCGGGCAGGAGGCTGACCGAGGCAATGCTGGTGTCGTTGGACGCAGGCGTGCCCGCGTAGCCGGTGCCGGACAAGAGGGTGGTCAGCGCATCGGCAAAAGTATCAAGCGAGCTGGAGGCCGACGCCAGCGCGGAAATCCGCGCGCTGTTCAGGCTCTGGCGATCGGTGATCACCTTTTCCTTGGGATCGCGCGTGGCGGCAACCAGGCTGGAAACGAGCGACTGGGTGTCGATGCCCGATCCGATGCCGAGTGCGGTGGTGATACTGGAGGTGACCGATGCCATTGCGCCGTCCTTTCAGAGGAAAGAACGGCGCTAGCGGCAAGACCTTTAGGAATGATTTTCGCGGGATGACCCGCACGGATTATCCGTTGGCGGAGGCGAGCAGCTGGTCAACCGTGCCGCGGCTGGGCGAACCCTGGGCGAGGTGGGCATAGGCGGCCTTTTCGACCATGCGCCGGGCGATGACTGCGGCATGTTCGACCGCTTCCTTGCTCGCGGGCGGCAGAGGCACCAGGATGATCGGCACCGGCATCATCGCCTGGATGGCGCCCGCGGCGGCTTCGACGCTGGGCGGATTGGTGGCCGATCGCAGGTCAGCCAATATGTCGGCAATTTCGACATGGACCTTGGCATATTCGGCGGCGCTGGCGACGTCTTCGTCGATCGACGCAAGGTCGATCTGCGGCGCGGCGCTACGCGCGCCGGGTGCCTCGCGATCCGATCGGCCCGACGATGCAGGCGGGACGGCCTGCACCGTGGACAGCGCGCGCGATGCGGCCCTGTCTATCGGCGATACTTCGCTGCGTGAACCATAGTCGCTCATGACGCACCATTATAATGCGTCCCCATGAAGAGATTACGGACAAAAGCGGCTAAACTTTAGTTCACCAAGTCAGTTTTTTCGTTCGCGACAGATGGAGCGCGAGAAGGATGGGGATAAGGCCCGGTCCCGGCACGCCAGCCATGCCAGCGACGATCTGAAGCAGGGGGAGGAAGAAGGCAAGCAATGGCCCGATCCGCCCCTGCCCCGCCGCCAGCGCCAGCACCGCCATGGCGGCAAGCGCGAGCGTATCGTAGGAAAGCATATATGGGGTGGCCGAGACGGCGCAGGCGAGGAACAGAAGATTGGCGCGCAGGTCGTGGGATGCGGGGCGCTGGCGGAAGCGGCGCCAGACCAGCAGGGCGGCGATCAGCGCCAGCGCCATCTGGAACGCAGTGGCGACCGGGACAGGGACGCCGATAACGCGCAGGTTCATGAACAGTGTAGGCATGAACGGCCCGGCGAGATGATCAGGGTCGCTCAACACCAGCGACTGGTTGGCGATCCCGGCGGCGATATAGACCTGCCAGATGTCGATGCCCCAGATCAGCGCGACCAGCGCCGCCAGCGTCAGGCTGGACAGGGCAGCGGCGGCAAAGGCCCGCCAATTGCCGGTCGCGACGAACAGCAGTGGGATCAACAGGGCCAGTTGTGGCTTGACCAGCAGCAGGCCGACCAGCGCGCCTGCCAGCCAGGGGCGACTTTCGCGCCAACGCAGCACGGCGAGCAGGATGGCGGTCGCAAGCAGGGCAAACTGGCCCGACATGATGCCGATCAGCGCAGCGGGCGCGGCCAGAAGCAGCGCGATGATCCGCCAGTCGCGGGTCCACAGGCGTAAGGCGACAGCGAAGCCGACAATGCCAAATGAGGTCCACAGCAGGAGCGCCGGGAGATAGGGGAGCAAGCCGAAAGGGGCGGCGATCAGCAGGGCCACAGGGGGATAGGACCAGAGCTGGCCGGGATAGCCAGCGCCCACGACGGAGCCGAGCGCCGCGAGATAGGTTGGCATGTCATAATAGCGGGCGGGGTCAGCTTCCCAAGCGGCGCGGCCATACATCCAGATGTTGAGGAAATCACGCCCCACCACGAGCGAGGTGCCGTCACGCGGGATAGGTGGGCCAAGGGTAAGTGTGAGGCAATAGGCCGGGACGAAGATCAGCAGCGTCAGGCCAGCGCCGATCCACAGCAAGCGTAGCCTGTCCACGATGCTCGTCAGCGTTTCTTGCCGTCGGCGTCGAAGCGCAGGTCGTCGGGGACGGTGATGAACGGACGGTCCATCTCGCTCGCCATGCGATTTTCGACCCGGAATACGAAGGCCAGCACGGTTGCGACCGCCATATAGAGGCCTTCATTGACGATCTGACCAGCGCGCGAGGTGAAGTAGATGGCGCGGGCGAGTTCGGGATATTGGAGGACGGTCACGCCATTCTGGTCGGCCAGTTCGCGAATGGCGGCGGCGATCGCGTCGCTGCCGCGCGCGACCACGACCGGCGCGGCATCGACGCCGGGCTTGTAGCGCAGTGCGACGGCGAAATGGGTCGGGTTGGTGATGATGACGCTGGCTTCGGCCACGGCCTGCCGGGTGGAGCCGTTGAGCATTTCAAACTGGCGGCGACGAATTTGGCCCTTGAGTTCGGGCGAGCCTTCGCTTTCCTTATGCTCGTCCTTGATTTCCTGCTTGGACATGCCGAGCCGCTTGGCGCGCTGCATGATCTGCGCTGGCACGTCGATGCCTGCGATCAGGAACAGCCCGCCCGCCATCACCAGGCAGGTGAGGATGAACATATTGCTAAGGTCTGCCATGGCGGGGGCAATGCCCTGCTTGCCGAGGCCGATGATCGCGGTCAGCCGGTCCCAGATCATCCACACGCCAATGCTGCCCAGCAGGCCGACCTTGGCGATCGATTTGAGCAGCTCGATCAGACCCTGGGTGCCGAACATTTTTTTGAGGCCCGCGCCGGGGTTCATCTTCGACGCCTTGGGCGCGAAGGCACCGGGGCGGAACCCAAGCGACCCCAGCAGGGCGGGCGCGGCGATGGCGGCGAGGAAGGTCGCCAGCAGCACACCGGCCACCGGCAGGGCGATGCCGGTCAGCAGGTCCATCCCGCGTTCGGCCGGGGAAAAATCGACGATATCGTCGCGCCGGAAGCGCAGCGCCTGGGTCAGCATGTCCGACAAGGCATCGATCATCGACGGCCCGGCCACCGCCAGCCAGCCGATGCCAGCCATCACCACAAGCGCGGTGCCCAGTTCACGCGACTGGAGAATATCGCCCTTCTTGGCGGCATCCTGCAATTTCTTTTGTGTCGGTTTTTCGGTCTTTTCGCCGCCGCCGGGACTGTCCGCCATGGCCTAGCGCCCTTCCGCGATCGACTGGGCTTGGTCGAGACCGGCCTTGAGCGCGACGGTCAGCCCTTCGCCCATGATCGGCGCGGCAATCGCCAGCAGGACAAGGCCGGCCATCATCGCCATCGGCATACCCACGGCGAACAGGTTGAGCGAGGGGGCGGCGCGGGCCAGCATCCCCATGACGATCTGCACCAGCACCAGCGCGAAGCCGACCGGGAGCGCGACGGTGACGCCCGCACCCAACAACGCCCCGCCAAATTCGACCAGATGCCAGACCGTATCGTTGGACAGCATCGCCGCGCCGGGAGGGAGCGCCTGATAGCTTTTGACGACGAACCCCGCGAGCAGCAGATGTCCGTCCATGCCGAGCAGCAGGAAGGTAGCTAGGATGGAGAGGAACTGCCCCACCACCTGTGTCCCCTGCCCCGATGACGGGTCGACCATCGCTGCGAAATTGAGGCCCATGGCGTTGCCGATCGTTTCCCCCGCGACGAAGGCGGCGGCGTAACCGATCTGCACCGCAAAGCCCATGGCGAGGCCTGCCAGCACTTCGCCCGCGACCATCATCACGCCTTCAAAACTGGCGATGCCATCGGGCGGCAGGGTGATGGTGACGGTGTTGAGCGCGGCCAGACCCAGCGCGAGGCTGAGGATCAGGCGCAGTTGCAGCGGCACGGCGGGGGCGCCGAATACGGGGGCAGCAATGAAGGCCGCGCCGGGGCGGATCATGGCGATCAGCCAGACCCATAATTGGGCCTCTACCCCGGCAAAGCCCGGTGCGATCATTGCAGCAGGTCCGGTATCCGCTCGAAAATCTCGCGGGTGAAATCGGCGATCAGCACCATGATCGATCCGCCGAACAGGGCCAGCATCCCGCCCACGACGATGATCTTGGGAATGAAACTCAACGTCTGTTCGTTGATCGAGGTCGCGGCCTGCACCATGCCGATCACCAGACCCGCCACCAGCGCGGGCAGCAGGATGGGCGCGGCGGCCAGTGCCGTGATCCAGAGCGCCTGCTGGGCAAGGCCCATGAAGAAATCGGCGTTTTCCATGTTTCAGGAAATCCTCAACCCGCTCGCCCCCGGACTTGATCCGGGGGAAGTCGAAGCCCTCTGCCGAGCGGAGGCGAGGTCGGGACCTTCGCTACACTCAGGTGAACCCTTCGACAGGCTCAGGGCGAACGGGGGTTGGGTATTGGCGCAAATCATGTCGCGAACGACCCTGCCAAGCTCCCCATGGTCAGCGCCCAGCCATCGACCAGCACGAACAAGAGCAGCTTGAAGGGCATGGAGATGATGGTTGGGGACAGCATCATCATGCCCAGCGCCATGAGCGTCGAGGCGACGACAAGGTCGATGATGAGGAAGGGGAGGAAGATCATGAAGCCGATCTGGAAGGCGGTCTTGAGTTCGCTGGTGACGAAGGCGGGCAGCAGGATGGTGAAGGGGATGTCGGCGGATGTGCGGAAAGGCGGGGCTTCGGCGAGACCGGCAAACAGCTTGAGATCGCTTTCGCGCGTCTGCTTGGCCATGAAGCCGTGCAGCACCTTGCCCGAGCGGCCGACCGCTTCCTCGATCGTGATCTGGCCCTTGCCATAGGGGTCGAAGGCCAGCTTGTTGATCTCGTCGATGGCGGGGCGCATCACGAAGAGCGAGAGGAACAGCGAGAGACCCAGCAGCACCTGATTGGGCGGGGTCTGTTGCAGCCCCAGCGCCTGCCGCAGCAGCGACAGGACGATGATGATGCGGGTGAAGCTGGTCATCATGAGGATGAGCGACGGCAGCACCGTCAGCAAGCTCATGAGGATCAGGATTTGCAGGCTGAGCGAGAGCGAGCGACCGTCGCCCGAAATCTGGCCCATCGCCCGGCTCAGCGCGCCGCCATTGTCAACCGGCGCGGCGGGTGCGGCCTGGGCAAAGGCGGGGGTTGTGACGAGCAGGATGATAAGAACGGCAGCCGTCAGCGCCAGCGCAATTCTGATCCCGATACGCTGTGCTTGCGCTCCGCAAATCCCGTCATTCCGGCCCAGGCCGGGGTGACGATTGTCAGGTAGCGGGAGCAAGTCAGCGAACACGGACGGCATCGCCTTCCGCGATTTTTTCGATGCGGCCGCGGGTGACCGAGAGGAGAATTTTCTTGCCCTCAAACTCCACGACGGCAAGCTTGCCGAACGCGCCCATCGGCAGGGCTTCGAGCAGTTTGAGCGAACGGTCGCCCTGTGCGCCGATCATGCCCGGCTGATATTTCCGCCACAGCCACAGCGCGCCAAAGGCCATGCCGCCCACCAGCGGCAGGAGGATCAGCAATTTGACGAAATACCAGACCATCATGAAGCCGCCCGCAGATTATGGTTAATGCCCTGCGTTCCGCAGTTTCGTCGCCCAAGGCAAGCGTAAAATCCGATGCGTGCGATCAACCGCGCCGTTCGATGCCCGCCAGCCGGTTTTCGGTTGCGGCAATGTCGATGATGCGGATGCCATAGCGACCATTGACGGTCACCACCTCACCCTTGGCGATCAGCGCGCCATTGACCATGATGTCGAGCAGATCGTCGGCCTGCCGGTCCAGTTCGACGATCGAGCCTTCGGCCAGATCCATGACTTCGGCCAGGCGCAGCGAGGTGGAGCCGACCTCCACCGACATGCGCACAGGAATGTCGGCCAGCAGCTTGAACTGGTGGTTATTGGTCATCCGCCCGACCGGATCTTCTCCACGCTCCATGCGGGGGGCTTCGCTCATGTCACTCATTGGTCGGGTCCTTGTACAATCTTTTCAATCTGGAAGGCGGCGCGGCCATCCTGTTCGCCGATGCTGCCGCGCGCGACGATGCGGTTGCCCACGATCAGCGGCAGGCTGCGGCCGATGGTCACGGGAATGACGTCGCCGACCTTGAGCTGCATCAGCTCCGCCAGCGAGAGGTTGGGACGGGCCAGCACGGTGCGGGCGGGCAGGCGGATGTCGCGCATCCGGCGGGCGATACGCGCCTGCCAGACGGGGTCGCTCTGTTCATCGTCGGCGGGCAGTTTGGTGCCCATCAACGGCTCGACGGCGCGCAAGGCGGCGAGCGGAAAGACGAGATCAACCGGCCAAAGCTGGTCGCGAGTGATGCTGATCATGAAACGCTGGACCACCATCTGGTCGCCCGGCTGGGCGGAGGCGGCAAAACCGACCCCGGTTTCGCGCATGATCAGCGCCGGTTCCAGCGGCAATATGTCGGCCCAGGTTTCGACCAGGCGGGCGAGGAGGGATTCAGACAGACGGGCGATCAGCCGGTCCTCGGTCGGCGTAAATTCGCCACGCGGGGGCAAGGGGCGATTGCCGATGCCGCCATAGAAACAGTCGACCAGGGTGGAAATCATTGCCGCGTCCATGCGCAGCAGCACCTGCCCCTTGAGCGGGGACATGCGGTAGATGGAAATGCTGGTGAAGGGCGGCACCTGGGCCGACCAGGCGGCAAAGTCGAGCAGTTGCGCATCCTGCGCTTCCACCTGCGGGCGTACGCCGCAGATCGGCTCCACCAAGGCACGGATGCGCCGGCCAAGCTTTTCGCCCAGCCGGTCCAGCCCGGACAGCATCATTGGTGCCTGCGATTCCCCCCGCCCGAAGGCGTAGGTCTGAACGTCGTCCATCTTGGTCCCCTGCCCTTCGGGTCAGGGGATTTCCCGACCTTTCAGACAGGCCTATTGAATAACGAAATTGGTAAAATAAACGTTATCAACGCCGCCATAACCCGTTTTTTGCTTCAATATATCGTTGATAATGCCCTTGATCTTGCTTTGGAGCATCTGTTTGCCCTGCGGGGTGGACAAGGTCTCTTCCGGCTGCTGGGCGAGCATCATCAACACCTGGCTGCGGATCGCCATCTCGTGCGTCTTGATCGCGTCGATGACGCGCAGGTCATAATAGGTCGATACCGCGACCGAAATCTGGGCGAAGGCGTCCGTGTCGGACATGTTCGACGTGAAGGGGGTCTGGAGCTGGAAATAGCTTGCCTGATAGGCGGCAGGGTTCGCGGGCGCCGGCAGGTCTATGCCCTTGCCATGCGCGCCATGGGCCGCTGCTGCGCCCTCGCCATGCGGGACGGCATGGGCCTTGGCGATCTCCTCCGCGCTTTCTCCGGCCAGGACCAGGACGGGCTTATTGGGATCGATCTTTGGGCCTTCATCCTTGGGGCTGAAGAAACCGGCGGCATAGAGGCCGCCGGCCGCGCCTGCGCCGCCAACCACCATGGCGATGACGATCAGCAGGATCATTTTCATGCCCCCGCCTTTTTTCTTCTTGGCCTTCGGCTCGTCGCTCATCGTTCATATCCCCCAGGATAGCGCTGGTCACGCATAGCGCGCGCGGATGGCTTGGCTGGCGGTGTCGCCAGTCTGCTCATGGTTAAGAACGGCAGGATCGCCACCCGCTTTATGGGCGAGTGCGATATTTTCGCGGGGCTGCCAGCGGCCCTGCTGCTGCGATTGGCCCATGCCCTGCCCCGCGCCCTGCCAGTTGGCGGACTGACCGTTTTGCTGGCCCGATTGCTGCTGGCCGGATTGTTGCTGGGGCGACTGGTCGGAGCGACCAGCGTCGCCCGACGGCGGGGCGCGTTCAATCTTAACCTCGCTGATGCGGACCGCCGACAGGCCCGCGTCGAGGCGCAGCCGATCGCTATCCTGGCGCAAGGCGGCTTCGGCCATGTCGCTGGACACAGTCAGGCTGACCGCGGCTCCATCAATGCCCTGGCGGATATTGACGTCGATCGGGCCAAGCTGGTCGCTGCTGATCTGGAATCGGCCCTGCGCGCCATTGGCGGACAGGCCCGCAATGTCGCGGGCCAGCCCGTCAATCCACTGGCCCGACACGCCCATGTCGACGACCTGCGCGCCAAGGGTGGCGGAGAGATTGACGATGGGGAGCGCTGGGGCGGCAGTCTGGGTCGTCAGCGTTGGCGAAACGGTCGCGGGGGCGACCGGTTCAGTGGCTTTGGTAATCGCGTCCGTTGTCGGGGCAAGGACGGCCTCGGTGGGGGCCGTGCTGCTTTCAGACACAGGCGCAGCTGCGGGATGCCGGGTCATGTGCTGGCGCGCGAACTGGAGCAGCGACAGGGCTTCCGCCTTGGCCGACACTGAGCTGGACATGGTGACGGGTGTTGCGATCGGGGCTGGGTCCGGTGCGGCTTCAGGCTGCGCTGGCTGCGCGATCGGTGCGGCAGGCGCGGCGATCGCCGGGGTGCCGAGCGGCTGGGACGCGGGCGCGACCGGAGCAGCCTGCGCTGGGGCGGGTGCGACCGGGGCTGGGGCAAGCCGGATGTCAGGCGATTCCGCAGCGACGGGCGCAGCCTGCGTCGGAATGGGGTTGACGACCGGGGCTGGCGCGGGGGTGATATCAATGGGTTGTGCAGTAGGCGGCGCGGCCTGGTTCAAGTCGGCATTTACAAAGGATTGCTGATCCGTCGCGCCAGCCTGGCCCAGCGCCACCGGCACGGCGGCCGTCTGGACCGTAGCGCGGGACGCAACACGCGGTGCGGCGGGGGATGGCTCTTCGGGGGTGGCAGGCGGCGTCATCACTATGGCGGGCGGCGGGGGCGCGAGGACGGACTGTTCGGGGCGCTCCGGTTCGGCGTCGGGCGATGCAGGCTCCGGGTCCGTCACGGGAGCCGTGTCGGATGGCGCGGCGGGTGCGACCGGCGAGGGCGCGACCTGGGCCGGGGCTGCATGATGTTGCGCCTTGGACGCCGGTTTGCCGGGCGCGGGGTCGCTCTCCACCGGGAGGGCCGGGGCTGGCGGGGGCGCAGTAACTGCCCCGTCAGCGGGGATGATGTGCGATGCGGCGAGAAGCTGCGCCACCGAGCCAATGGCTGTTGGCAGGTCATCGGGGCGCTGTGTGAGCGGCTCGGCCTGTTCGGCGCTATGGGCCGGTTCGGCCTCCTCTGCTGGCTCTGCCCCAGGCTGGGCCGGGGGCGGCGTGATGGACAGCGGGCTTTGCGTTAGCGGCTTCGGCGCGGCGGCGATCGGGGCGCTTTGGGTCGGCGTGAAGGGCGGCGCAGCGGTCGGGAGTGGCAGGGCTTCGTTGTCGGTCGGGACAGCGGCATCCGTGGCAGGGGCATCTGGCAGAGGCGCATGGTCACTCATGTCAGGTGCGGTAGCGGGCATGGCGACCGGCGCAGCGGTGGCGGCGTTCATCATCGCGGAGAAGTCGGGCGCGCCATCGGGTGTCGCGGCGGGCGCATCCTTGCCGGTGCCGAGTGGCGTGGTGGCGAAGAGTAGCGCCTTGAGGCTGGCGATCATATTCATGTCAGGCTTCCCCGTTCCGCTGCATCCGGCGATAGCGCGGCAGCGCTGCCAGCTTGTTTTCGCGCCACTCCTCCAGGGTCGCGCGGGCGCGGTCCTTGAGGCGGGTGGCGATTTCCTTCTCGCGGTTCGCTGCAAGAGTCATGCCTTCTTTGGCCTCCACCTTGCGCCGGGCGTCATAAAGGGCGCCATCAAGCTGCCGTCCGGCCTGTTCAAGGCGGGTGGCAAGTTCCTGCATCGCGGCAAAAGACGCGCCGGTGGCGGCCCCTTCGGTCTCGAACAATTCGCCGCGCACCTTGTTGAGGCGCTCGATATTGCGGGCGAGGCCATCGGCCTCGTCACGGGCGCGTGCGGTTTCGGCGACGGCCATGGCGTGCTGGACATGACGCACGCGCAGTACGCGCTGGCGACGATTGACGAGACCCTTCATGCGCCAAAGCTCGCGACGAGTGCGGAGGCGCTGGTGTCGAGGTCGATGCGGCTTTTCTGGTCCTGCCGGATGAAGTCGAGAATTTCCTGACGGCGCTGGACGGCTTCGTCGATCACCGGATCATTGCCGGGGCGATAGGCACCCATCAGGATGAGATCGCGATTTTCCTCATAGGCGGCCCAGAGGCGGCGATAATTAGCCGCCGCCATGCGATGCTCGTCCGGCACGACGTCGGCCATGACGCGCGAGAGCGATTTGCCGATGTCGATGGCGGGGAAGATCGCCTGTTCGGACAGATGACGCGACAGGACGAAATGGCCATCGACAATGGCACGGGCGGCATCGACGATCGGATCGTCAGTATCGTCGCCATCGGCCAGCACGGTGTAGAGCGCAGTGATCGATCCGCCGGTGCGGGCGTCCACCCCTGCCCTTTCGACAAGGCGCGGGATGAGCGCAAGGGCGGAGGGCGGATAGCCTTTCATTGCGGGCGGTTCGCCAAGCGCCAGGCCGATTTCGCGCTGGGCATGGGCGCAGCGGGTCAGGCTGTCGATCAGCAGCAGCACCTTCTTGCCACGGGCGCGGAAATATTCAGCGATCGCGGTGGCCCGCGCAGCGGCGCGCAGGCGCAGCACCGGGGGATGATCGGCAGGGACAGCGACGACGATGCTCTTGTGCATCGTGTGCTTGAGTTTGGTTTCGAGGAAATCGCTGACTTCGCGGCCACGCTCGCCGATCAGGCCGACAACGACGACATCGGCTTCGGCTCCGGCGATCATCTGGCCCATCAGCACGGATTTGCCGACGCCGGACCCGGCGATGATAGCGATACGCTGGCCGCGCCCGGCGGTCAGCAGCGCGTTGACGGCGCGGACGCCAAGATCGAAGGGTTCGGTGACCCGGCCCCGGTCGAGGACATTGCCCTTGACGCCGTTCAGTGGCCAGACGCCGCCCGCGATGATCGGTCCCTTGCGATCCAAGGGCTGACCCATGGCATCGACCACGCGGCCGATCAGCCCTTCACCGACCTGCACCATGTTCGCCTGGCTGTCCGGTTCGACGCGGATGCCGTTTTCCAGCGGCGCGTCGGCATCGAGCGGGACCAGCAGGGTGCGATCGCCGCGAAAGCCGACGACTTCGGCACGGCATATGGAGCCGTCGCTGGCCATGACGCGCGCGCCAGAGCCGATCGGACGGCGAAAGCCGGTGACTTCGAGCATCCCGGCATCATGGCTGACCAATCGGCCAACCCGGCGGGGCTGGCGGTTCTGGACCTGGAGATGGTCGAACAGGGTTTCGGCCTGGGCCAGCGCCGCGCGGATCAAGGCTTGCCCTCCATATCGTCCATCAGCGCGCGCAGGCGGGCTAGGCGGACGTCCGGGCCATCCTCGACCCAGCCATCGGCGGTTTCGAGCCGCACGCAGCCGCGGTGCAACGCCTTGTCGGGAACCAGCGATACGCCGATCGATTCGCCTTCGAGCAGGGCGATGTCGTCGGGATGGAGGTGAAGGGCGCTCTTGCCCTGATTATCCTCGATAAAGGCGGCAACGGTGTCGCAGCGCTGCACCAGCCGTTCGATGTCGATCTCCACTTCGCCGACAATCTGTTCGACCAGACGGACGACGGTGGCGGAGAGCATGGTGGACAACATGCCGCTGGGCGCGGGGCTGAGCATTTCCAGCGACTGGGTCAGGCGGTCATGCGCTTGCGTCGCGTCAGCATGGGTCTGGGCGGTGATACGGCAGCCTTCGTCGAAACCCATGGTGAAGGCTTCCATCCGGGCCTCCTCCATCGGATCGGCCTCTGCCTCCATCTCGATGACGCCATGGCGCATCGTCGCGGTGTGCTGACCGGGGATCGAGGTGTAGAGGCTGCGGAAGCCGCCCTTTTCCACCTGGCGCACGCCCGTCATCGAGACCGGCGCGACATCCTGCACTGCCTCTGCACCCCAGATTTTAGACAAAGTCATTCCCCTTGCCACCCAGCATGATGGTGCCGGCGTCGGCCATGCGGCGCGCGGTGGCGATGATGAGTTTCTGTGCGTCGATCACTTCAGCGAGGCGGATCGGGCCGCGTTCCTCAATCTCGTCAGCGATCGACTGCGCCGCGCGGGCGGACATGCAGCTGAAGATCTTGCCCTTGAGCAGGTCGTTGACGCCCTTGAGCGCAACAACCAGCACGGCGCTGTCGACGGTGCGCATCAGCGTGCCGAGATTCTTTTCATCCATGTCGATAAGGTTATCGAACACGAACATCTCTTCCTCGATGGTCTGGGCGATCATCTTGTCGCGCTTGGCCACCGCCTTCATGATCCGCTGCTCATTATCCTTGCGGACATTGTTCATGATCGCGGCGGCCTCGATCGTGCCGCCGCGCTGGGATGCTGCGCCCTGCTTCTTGGCCGGACCGCGCAGCAGCAGCTGTTCCAGATCATCCAGCGCCTCGTTCGACACGGGCCCAAGCGTCGCGATGCGATAGACAATTTCTTCCTGATATTCGACCGGCAGCAATTGCAGCACGTCGGCGGCGATCGGCGCTTCGAGATGGGCCAGCACGATCGCCATGATCTGCGGATGCTCCGCCTCGATCAGCGCCGCGATTTCCTTGGCATCCATCCATTTGAGCATTTCCAACTGGGTGGAGCGGGTCGGCGGGGTGATGCGCGCCAGGATGGTTTCGGCCCGTTCCTCACCCAAGGCCTTGGTCATCGCGCCGCGAATATGGCGGGTCGCGCCATAGCCGATGGTGGTGCGCTTCTTGGCCTTGGTCACGAAATGGTCGAGCGCCTCGTTCACCTCTTCAGGATCGACATCGGCGACGTCATACATGGCATAGCCCAGCTGGCGCACTTCTTCAGGTTCCAGACGCGCCAGTATCTGCGCGGCCTCATCCTCATCGAACAGCATCAGCAGGACGGCGGCGGCGGCGCTGCCCTTGAGCGCCTCTGGCCGACCGGGAACGATCTCAGGCATTTTCCTTCTTCCCCTCCTTCAGGAGGTCGCGGACGACGAGGGCAGCGCGGTCGGGATCCTGCTTCACAAAGTTGCGAATAAGGTCGGCGCGCTGGGCATAGTCATAGGTGGAGGAGATCATATCGAGCGTGATCGGGCGGCTTGGATCGGGTGCCTCGACCGCCTGTTTGGTCAGTTCACCCGAAATTTCGCGACCGATGCGCTGGCCATTCTGGGCCGTGTCGGCGGCGACCGCCTCCTGCGCTGCGGCGCGGCGCTTCAGGAGCGGGCGACCGATGCCGAAGATGACGAGCAGCGCGACGAGCAGGGCCGACACGTTGCGGACCAGCGGCGAGACCCATTCGGCTTCATACCATTGGGGCTTTACCTCTTCGGTCTTGAGGAAGCTGCGCGAGGACAGAGCCACCACGTCGCCACGGGCCTGGTCGAAGCCGATCGCGCCTTTCACAAGTGCTTCGAGCGCGGCGATTTCCTGCGGCGTGCGCGCCTTGCCGTCGGGGGCATTGTCGAGCGCCACGGCGACCGACAGGCGCTTGACGGTGCCGACCGCATCCTTGGTCACGGACACTTCACGGCCCAGTTCAAAGCTGCGGTTGAACGTCTCTTCGGTCTTGAGCAGCGGGTTGGGCGGGGTGCCAGGGGTTTGCGCGGCGGCAGTCTGGCCCTGCTGGACGGCCTGACCATTGGGATTGGTCTGGGTCACCGTCGGGTTGACGGGTGCCTGATTGCTGAGCGCGCCGGGGATGCCCGATGCTTCGCCCGTGCCTTGGCCACGCGGGTCGGAAGCCCAGGTGCCCTGTTCGGTGCGAAGCCGGGCTTCGTCCTGCGGATAGGTCTCGCGGGTCGCCTGCCGCTCGGCAAAATTGAGTTCGGCATGGACTTCGGTCGAGAAATTATTGGCACCCAGGATCGGGGTGAGCAGCGCAACAACGGATTGGCGATAGCGGTCCTCGATCCGGTTCTGGATCGTGAGCTGGCGATCATCGCCGGAGTCGCTGTCATTCTTGCTGAGCAGGCGGCCATTCTGGTCGACCAACGAAATCTGGTCGGGCGACAGGTCGGCAACCGACGAGGCGACGAGATGGACGATCGCGCTGACCTGCGCATCGGTAAGGGTGCGGCCATTGGCGAGGCGCAGCATGACCGACGCGGTGGGCTTGGCCCGGTCGCGCAGGAATACGCTGGGCGGTTCGACGGCCAAGTGAACCTTGGCGCTTTCGACGCTGTCGATCGCTTCGATCGTGCGCGCGAGGTCCATTTCGCGGGCGGAACGTAATTTTTCGCCCTCGACCGCGCGACTGGCGCCCATGGGCAGGCTGTCGATCATGCTGTTGCCGTCGGGCGCGCTCTTGGGCAGGCCTTGCGCGGCGAGCATCATCTTCGCCTTGAAATAATCGCCCTCCCCCACGGTCATCGCGCCGCTATTGTCGAAGTCGTAGGGGATGCCGTTCTGGTCGAGGATCTGTGCGACCGCCGACTTGTCGGTATCGGGCAGGCCACGGAACAGGTCACGCTGCGGCGGTTCGCGCAGCGCCATCCAGGCGAGGCCAGCGACGGCAAGGACGCCGAACAGGCCAAGTAGCGGCAGGCTCTTCGCCACGGCAGGCTGCTTCATGAAGCCGGTGATCCGCGCCCGAAGCGCGTCGATCCCCTTGGCCGATCCATAGCCGGAGGAAGCCGTCGTCGGGAGGGCGGGCCGGGCGGCAGCGCCGCCATCGAGGGTGAGTGCGTTCTCGCTCATGGTTTAGACCGGCATGCTCATGATGTCCTTGTAAGCGGACAGAAGTTTGTTGCGGACCTGAAGGGTCGCCTCGAAGCTGACCGACGCCTGCTGCTTGGCCAGCATGACGGCGGCGATGTCGGTGGTTTCGCCCCGTTCGAACGCGGCGGCGGCCTCACCGGCCTTGCCTTGCAGGCCGTTGACCTGTTGCAAGGCGCTGTTGAGCGCTTCGGTGAAGCCACCGGGCGCGGTGCCGGGCGCAGTACCGTTTGGGGCGTTCGCGCCGCCGACCGATCCGGTCGAGGCGACGTCGCGCAGCGCGGCGTTTTTTTGCAGGATGGCGTTGCGGATCGCCATCACATTGTCGGTCGGGGAAATGCCGGTCATGTCCTATCCTCCCGTCAAGCCGCAGCCAGATCGCGCATTTCGGCGAGCCGATAGCGCAGCGTGCGTTCAGAAATGCCGAGCTTGCGCGCGGCGGCGGCGCGGTGGCCGTCGGTTTCGCGCAGCGCGGTGCGGATCGCTTCCAATTTGCTGTGATGGGCGACATCGCGCAGCCGGACCGGTTCAGCCGGTTCGGGCGAGACGATGCGCAGACCCTGCTGCCGGGGCGCGCCCGCCAGATGCAGGTCATGCGCGTCGATCCGTTCCCCATCGCGCAGCACCAGCGCGCGCTGAAGAACATTGCCCAGTTCGCGGGCATTGCCCGGCCAGGCGTGGGCGATGAGCTTGTCGAGGGCGGCGGCGGTCGGCCAGACGAAGCCGTCCTTGCCCATGTCCGAGAAACGCAGCAGCATGGCGGCAGTAATTGCGGCGATGTCGCCGGGGCGTTCGGCCAGAGGGCGCAGGTCGAGCGGCATGACATTCAGGCGCCAGTAGAGATCCTCGCGGAACCGTCCGGCGGCACATTCCTGCGCCAGATCGCGGTTACAGGCGGCGATGACGCGGACATTGACCGGCACGGCATGGGTCGCGCCGACGGGGAGGACTTCGCCCTCCTGAAGCGCGCGCAGCAGCTTGGCCTGAAGCGCGATCGGCAGTTCGGCGATTTCGTCGAGGAAGAGCGTGCCGCCGTCAGCGGCCAGGAACAGCCCTTCGGACGCATTGGCAGCGCCGGTGAAGCTGCCCTTGCGATGGCCAAACAGCATCGCTTCCATCATGGTTTCGGGGAGCGCAGCGCAATTGACGGCGATGAAGTCACCCGACGTGCGGCCCGACTGGGTATGGAGGAAGCGCGCCATGCCTTCCTTGCCAGTGCCGGTGTCGCCCTGAATGAGGACGGTGGCTTCGCTGCGCGCGACCCGGCCGGCCAGCGTCATCAGCCGCGCGCTGGCGCTGTCGCCCACGGCGGGGATGGCGGCGGGGCGGGCCAGTTCGGCGATGAGGGCGAAGGCAAAGCCCATATCCTCAAGGCTGAAGGCGACGCGGGCGGGCAGGCCGTTGGCGGCCGCCACCAGCGAGGGCGTGCCGTCGACAAGCGTGATGAGGATATCGCGATGGGTGGCATGGCCGATTTCGGTCGCCAGCAGCACGCGGCGGCTGTCGCGTTCACGCGGCGCGGCGGCGTCCACGACCCGGACAGCGAACAGGGCGTTTTCCAGCCAATGCTGCAACCCTGGAACGAGCGCACAAACGCCTCGGCTCATATCGAGCGATGACATGACTTGGTCCCCAAATGGCTGGCCAGCTTGTACCCCCGTACGCACTGGCCTTCTTCGATGGTCCCAATGTGCGCTACCGTGGTTAGCAATTGGTTAATTGCCGGTAGGACTTGCCGCCGACCGGCAATTATTTTCCGCCGCGGCAACGGCCCAACCGCACCTAATATATAACACGCGCGCGTAGAGGGCCGTTAAGCGACGGGCAAAACACGAAAAATGCAGAAAAATCGACATGCCCCCTAAAAGCCGTTCGCCCCCCGCCGTTATCCCCTTTCGAGGCCGCAAGCGCTCTAACGGATGGCAGCGACCTGATTGACACGGAAAGGGAAACACCATGACTGTTATCGGAACCAACACCGCCGCTCTGCGCTCCGCCAACGCTTCCTCGATGGCCAGCAAGGGCCTGAGCACCGCGATGGAACGCCTGTCGACCGGCAAGCGCATCAACAGCGCCAAGGACGACGCCGCTGGCCTGGCCATCGCTTCGACCATGACCTCGCAGATCCGCGGCATGACCCAGGGCATCCGCAACGCCAATGACGGCATCAGCCTCGCCCAGACCGCTGAAGGTTCGCTCGGCGAAGTAACCAACATGCTGCAGCGTATGCGTGAATTGACCGTTCAGGCGCTGAACGGCACCAACGACACCAACGCCAAGGCGAACATCACGTCGGAACTGGACCAGCTGTCCACGCAGATCAGCACCACGATGACCAATTCCAAGTTCAACGGCATCTCGCTGTTCCCGACCACCGCTGCCACGGTTTCGATCCAGGCCGGTGCGACCGCGAACGACACTGTCTCGCTCTCGCTGGGTGGCATCGACCTTTCGCCGGTCGTCGGCACCACGGCCGCCACGGTCAGCGCCGCCACCGCCACAACCGCGACCCTGGCGCTCTATGACACGGCCCTGTCGGCTGTATCGACGGCCCAGGCCAAGCTGGGTGCGGCGCAGAACCGCCTGGAATCGACGGTCAACAACCTGACCGCCAACGTCACCAACCTGACCGACGCTCGCAGCCGCATCGAGGACGCCGACTTCTCGGCCGAAACGACCGCCCTCGCCAAGTCGCAGATCCTGAGCCAGGCATCGACCGCGATGCTGGCACAGGCCAACCAGAGCCAGCAGGGCGTGCTGAAGCTGATCGGCTAAGTCAGGCCAACCCCATTGGTCGGCTGAGGTCCTGGTCACCGGACAGCCGCCCAACGTAACCCCCGGCACATTAACAGTCCCCACCGTGCCGGGGGTCACATCTTCGATCTAACGACCAGCATATGCGAAGCCCTCGTCCCCCCGGACGGGGGTTTCGTCGCGTTTGCCCGGATAGAGGCCTTGGCTTTGGCTGTCCTGCGACCCATGATGGCGGCATGACCCATATCAACCGGCGCGCGATGATCGCCGCCACCGGCGCAGCGCTGATCCTTCCCCACAGACTGATGGCGCAAGCGGCCAGCGAGCCTTTTTCATGGGAGCGGCTGGTGGCGCGGGCGCAGCGATTGGCGCGCGCGCCTTTTGCCGAGACGCCTTTGCATCCCGGCGCGCAGGCGATCGACTATGATGCGCTGCATCAGGCGCGCTTTGCCGATGATCGCACCATTTGGGGGGATTTGCCCGGCGATACCGGCGTGCGGCTGTTCCCACTCAGCCGGACAGCGGCGCAGCCGGTGCAGATCGCGCTGGTCGACAAGGGCCGCGCCACGCCGCTGCGCTATGACCCGGCCATGTTCGACGCGCCGGGCGACAATCCAGTCAAGAAGCTACCCGCCGACGCAGGCTTTGCGGGTTTTCGCATCATGAATGCGGCACGAGATGGCGACTGGCTGTCCTTTCTGGGGGCCAGCTATTTCCGTGCGCCCAGCCCGCAAAAACAATTCGGCCTGTCGGCCCGCGCGATCGCGATCAATACCAGCATTGCAGGCAAGGAGGAATTTCCCCGCTTCACCCATTTCTGGCTGGAGCGCACCGGCACCAGCAGCGTCACCATCCACGCGCTGCTGGACGGGGCGTCGATCACCGGCGCGTTCCGCTTCGTGAGCAGCCTTGGGAACGATGGCGTGCGGCAGGATGTGACGGCTGCACTGTTCCCTCGCCGCGCAATTCCCGAACTGGGGCTGATGCCGATGACCAGCATGTTCTGGTATGATCAGGCGAACCGGCGGCAGGGAACCGACTGGCGACCGGAAATCCATGACAGCGACCTGCTGTCAATCGCCAGCAAGGACGGCACTGTCCATGCCCGGCCGCTGGTCAACCCCGCCGTGCCGCAGGTCAGCGCCTTTGCCGAGCGCGATCCCAAAGGCTTTGGCTTGCTCCAGCGTGACCGGGATTTTGCCCATTATCAGGATGATGGCGTCTTTTACGACCGGCGGCCTTCGCTCTGGGCAACCCCTGCCCGGCCGCTGGGCGCGGGTCAGGTGCGGCTCTACAGCTTCCCGACCGACAGCGAATATACCGACAATGTTGCGGCCTATTGGACACCCGACGCCGCGCCGGTGCCGGGGCGGCGGATCGACCTTGCCTATCGGCTGGACTGGTCGGCGGCGCAGAATCCGAGCGGGACTGCCCTTGCCACGGTCGCCAACGTCTGGCGCGGGCGCGGCGATCGGCCAGATGCGCAGCGGCTAGTGGTCGATTTTGCGGGCGTGCTACAAGGGGTGCGGCCCGACATATGGACCGACCTGAGCGGGGGCACGCTGATCAAGGCGGCGGGTTATCCGGTTCTGGGGCAGCGCGGCCTGTTCCGCGCCGTCATCGATCTGGAGGCGAAATCGGGCGTTCCGACCGAGGTTCGGCTGCAACTGCGCGGCGACGGTCGCGTTTTGAGCGAATATGTGCATTATCCGATTGTGGGATGAAGGGAACCGCCAGCGTAACGAGCGGTTCTGTCCCGTGGGTCAATCGCAATCAGGTCTGGAATGAATGTGACGGGAGGCGTGCTGACGGTGGATGCCGTCACCGGAGACAAGGCTATGCCACGGGCATTTGAGCAGGTGCCGGCAGAAACGCCGATCGCCATGCCGGTGCAGGATTTTGGCGGGCGTCCGCCGATGATCGCGCGGCGGCGGTTCAATATCGACCTGTGGGCGCGCCGCCTGCTGGTCGTGCTGCTCGCGCTGTTGCCCGCCGCCATGGCCGCACATGAAATGCGCCGGTCGATCGGGCTGGACGGGATTTCAGCTTGGGAGGGCGTCTATCTGGCGTTGTTCATCCCGCTCTTCGCCTGGATCGCCTTTGGTTTTGCCACCGCGTTGATCGGTTTCCTGCTGCTGACCGTGGGCAAGGGTCGCGCGGTCACGCCCCATGCTTTGACCCCAGCCACGGCGCTGGCGGGCAAGACCGCGATCCTGCTGCCCGTCTGTAACGAGGATTTTCTGGGCGTGCTGGGTCGGCTGTCGATCATGGAACGATCGCTGGCGCAGGTGATGGGGGGCGAACGGTTCGAGTTTTTCATCCTGTCCGATTCCAATGCCGACAATGGCGAGACGGAGCGGCGCGCCTATCTGGAAATGCGAGAGTCCTTCTCTCGCCCGGTCCATTATCGCCGTCGCGCGCTGAATATCGGGCGCAAGCCGGGCAATATCGCCGAGTGGGTCGAGCGGTTCGGCGGCGGTTATGATTATATGGTCGTGCTGGACGCAGACAGCGTGATGAGCGGGCAGACGATGGCGCGGCTGGCCGCCGACATGGAGCGGCATCCGCAGGTCGGGCTGATCCAGACCGTCCCCACCGTGGTGGGCGCTGCGACGCTGTTCGCGCGCTGGCAGCAGTTCGCCAGTCGATTGTTCGGGCCGATTTCGGCGGCGGGCATGATCTGGTGGGCAGGCTCCGAAGGCATGTTCTGGGGGCATAATGCCATCGTGCGGGTCAAGGCCTTCGCGCAGAGTTGCGGCCTGCCCGAACTGCCCGGTCGCGCGCCCTTTGGCGGGCATATCATGAGCCACGACATGATCGAGGCGGCGCTGCTGCGGCGGCGCGGCTGGGACGTGCATATGGTGAGCGCGGAGGATAGTTTCGAGGAATTTCCGCCCGCCATGCCCGACCTCTTCACCCGCGATCGGCGCTGGTGTCAGGGCAACATCCAGCATGTGCCCTTGTTCATCAAGATTGCCGGGCTGCATCCGGTCAGCCGCTTCCAGCTGCTGGTCGGGGCGTCGGCCTATTGCACGTCGCCGCTGTGGCTGGCGCTGATGCTGGTGGTGTTGGGCGGGGCGCTGGCGGGCATGTGGCCGCCGAGCGCGGTGCTGCCGTCGGGCGGGCTGCTGGCGGTGACCGCGACCTTACTGTTCGGTCCCAAGCTGCTGGCGATGGTCTGGGCGATGATCGATCCAGCGCGGCGGATCGGCTTTGGCGGCGCGGCGCGGATGACGCGCGGGGTGATCGCCGACATTGCGCTGTCGATCCTGATGGCGCCGGTGGCGATGCTGACCCAGACGATCAACCTGTTCGGTATCTTGATGGGGCGCAAGAGCAGCTGGAACGGGCAGACACGCGACCGCGACGGCATGGGGCTGGGCAGCGCCATCTGGCTGTTCAAATGGCATATTTTGCTGGGGATCGGCCTGACAGCGATGGCGGTGCAGGCGGGCGGGCTGGGCTGGATCACGCCGGTGGCGGCGGGATTGCTGCTGGCACCCGTGCTGGCGGCGCTGACCGCGCGCAAGGATCTGGGGCGGCGAGCGGAGCAGAGCGGGCTGTTCGTGGTCGCCGATCCATGGTGGCGCACGCAAAGCTATCGCCCGCTGCGGTTCCGCTGGCCGAGTGGCGATGAGCGGCGGATGGGGCCATTTGCGGCGAATGATGAGTGATTTGGATCACGCCAACACCCGTTCGGGCTGAGTTGGTCGAAGCCTCGTTCTTCTTCGCAAGAAGGACAGCCCTTCGACAGGCTCAGGGCGAACGGAGGTGGTGTTGGGCGTTAATCCCAGTCGCGCAGTTTCTCACGTAGCCGGTCGAGCGCGGCTTTCTTGATCTGGCAGACGCGTGCTGCGCCAATGTCCAGCGTGTGGCCGATTTCCTCCAGATTGAGTTCCTCGACGAAATAAAGTTGCAGCACCAGCGCCTCGCGCTCCGGCAGTTCGCTGATGCCGTTGGCGATCGCGGCCTTTAGCGATTCGCGTTCCAATATGTCGTCGGCGCGGTCCTCCACATCGGCGAACCACATCGACTGGTCGGAATAGACCTCGTCCATGCTGGTGTGCTGGACCATCTCCACACTGTCGGCGAGTTCGCGATAGTCGGACGGGTCCAGCCCCATGTCGGCGGACATTTCCGCTTCGGTCGGCAGGCGGCCCAGCTGCTGTTCCAGCCGGTTGCGGACCTTGGCCAGATCCTTGCGCTTGGCCATGGCCGAGCGGCAGAGCGTCGCCTGCCGCCGCAAATGGTCGATCATCGCGCCGCGCACGCGCAGTTGCGCATAGGCGGCAAAGCCAAGCCCGCGATCCTCGAAACTGTTGGCGGCTTCGACCAGGGCGACCATGCCAATCTGGAGCAGGTCCTCCACCTCGATCGCGGTGGAGACGCGGCCATGGACGTGCCAGGCGATCTTGCGCACCAGCGGCATATATTGGCGCGCCAGCCGTTCCGGGCTGTTGTCCCCCGGCTTGGCATAGGTGTGGGGGCCGGACGTGATCTTGTTCATGTACATAGGTCAGCCTCTCCTCAAGCGACCCGTTCGCGCTGCATCATGGGATCATGACGCGGCGCTGGATCGTGGCGCGGCGTGGGGCGTTGTTCGCCACCCACGACGGCGGCCACCTCCACGCCCTTGCCGTCGGGTATTTCCAGGAAGGACAGGACCGGCGTTTCGGGCAGATGCGGCTTGAACAGCCGCGCCATCGCCCGGCGCGCGACCGGCGAGGTGACGATGGCGAAGTTGCGCGCCTGCCCCAGCAAGGGCCGCGCGGCCTGCACCACCGCTTCGACGATGCGGTTGGCGAGCGCGGGTTCGATCGGGTGGCGGGCGTCGCCGGCCACGCGCATGGCCTGCGCCAGCAAGGCTTCGAGATCGCCATCCAAAGTGATGACCGGGAGCGGCATCTTCACCGGCACAAGTCCCTGAATGATGAGCGCGCCGATGCGCTGACGGACCGCCTCGACCAGTTGTTCGTGGCTCATGTCGGGCCGTGCGGCGTCGACCATGGCTTCGCAGATGCGGCGGAAATCCTTGAGCGCGATGCCTTCGGACAGCAGCGCGCGGCAGAGCGCGCTGATCTGGGTCAGGCTGAGCGTGCCGGGGGTCAGGCCATCGACCAGCTGCGGCGCGACGTCCTTCAGATTGTCGAGCAGCTTGCGCGCTTCGTCGAGGCCGAACATTTCCGCCGCGTTCATCGCGATCAGCTGGTTAAGATGCGTTGCCACGACCGTCGGCGGATCGACCACCGTATAGCCCGCGACCACGGCCTCGCTGCGCTTGGCCTGCGGAATCCAGACCGCATCGAGACCGAATGTCGGGTCTTTTGCAGCGCGCCCTGCGACCGTGCCTTCCAGCGCGCCGCTGTCGAGCGCGAGCAGATCCTCCGGCCAGATTTCATCTTCGCCGACGACGACGCCCGCGATGGTGATGCGATATTGATTGGGTTCGAGCGCCAGATTGTCCTTCACGCGGACCATGGGCACGACAAAGCCCAGTTCCTTGGACAGTTGGCGACGGATGCCGGTGATCCGCGCCATCAAAGGCGCGCCCTTGCGTTCGTCCACCAGGCTGATGAGGCCATAGCCGATTTCCAAGCCGAGCAGCGCGCCGTCCGACACATCGCCCCATTCGATCAGCGCGGGATTGGCGGGCGGTGGGGCTGGCGCAGGTTCGGCGGCCTTTTTCTGGCTGGCCTTGCGCAGGTTCCAGGCGATGAGCCAGGACACAGCAGCGGCGGGCAGCACGATCAGATGCGGCATACCGGGCAAAACGCCCATGAAGGTCAGGATCGCCGCGACCGGCACCCAGGCGCGAGCCGACCCGAACTGGCCCGCAATCTGGCCGGACAGATCATCCTCGCTCTTGACGCGGGTGACGATGGAGGCGGCGGCGATCGAGAGCAGCAGCGCTGGCACCTGCGCCACCAGCGCGTCGCCGATGGCCAGAAGAATATAGGTTTCCGCCGCCTGCCCCATGGTGAGGCCATGGCTGACGACGCCCAATATGATGCCGCCGATGATGTTGATGACCAGGATCAGGATGCCCGCAACCGCGTCACCCTTCACGAATTTGCTGGCACCGTCCATCGACCCGTAGAAATCCGCTTCGGTCGCGACTTCGGCGCGGCGCAGCTTGGCTTCTTCCGGCGTCATCAGGCCCGCGTTCAGATCGGCGTCGATCGCCATCTGTTTGCCGGGCAAGGCGTCCAGGGTGAAGCGGGCGCTGACTTCCGACACACGGCCCGCACCCTTGGTGATGACGACCAGATTGATGATCATCAGGATGGCGAACACGAAAATGCCGACGACATAGTCGCCGCCGATCAGAAAATGGCCGAACGCTTCGATCACCTGCCCCGCCGAATCGGAGCCTTCATGCCCCTGCACCAGCACGACGCGGGTGGAGGCGACGTTGAGCGCGAGGCGCAGCAGGGTCGCGAACAGCAGGACGGTCGGGAAGGCGGAGAAATCGAGCGGCTTGGCGGCGTTCAATGCGACCATCAGCACCGCGAGCGAAATCATGATGTTGGTGATGAAGCCGATGTCGAGCATGATCGCGGGGACCGGCACCATCATGAACAGCACGACCATCAGCGTCGCAAAGGGCAGCACCGCCCCCTTGGCGGCGCTCATCCAGATCTTCGCTTTGATTTGGTTGGGAGTCATGAGGAGCCGTTACCTTCCGAGGGTGGCGAGCATGAGATAGGCGAGACGTGCGGTCTGCGGCTGGGGCCGGATGCCGACATCGACTTGTTGCGCGAGGCGCTGGGTTTCGATCCGCACATAGTCGGCGGGCTGAACCGTTTTTGCGCCGCCGGGTAGCGATGCGTCGGCATATTGGACGTCGCCGCCCAGGCTATCGACGCCCTTCTGCAATTTCGACGCGAAGCGATCGCGAATGTCGGCGAAGCTGCGGGCGTTGCCCTGCCGATCGTAAAAGATCGAGCGGTTGGCGCGCGCCGCCGAAGGGAAGAGCGATGCCGCAGTGGCGTCAGGCGCGCGGTCATGGACCGACAGGAATTTGCTCGCGCCGCCGACGCCCAGAAAATGAGCGAGGTAGAGATCGACCGGCTCGGCTTCGCGGCCAAGGCGCTTTTCAAGGAAGGCCTTGTTATCGGCGGCATGTTCGGCCGCCATCACCGATGCGGTTTCAGGATGTTTGCGCAGGTCGAGGATTTGCTGGCGCAGTTCCGGGTCGGACACATAATAGCGGCCATTGCTGCCCTGGCTGATCGCGTCGGACGCCCAGCCGAGACCATATTGACTGCCATGCTGGTCGATGACCGCCAGCCAGCTCTGGTCGATGAACTGATACAGGCCGGTCGCGGACGATGTCGTCGCGCGGGCGGTGGGGTTCATGGCTGATTCGATTTTCGCCTGACCCAGCAGATAGGCGAAATCGACGCCCGTACGGCGGCTCGCCATGGCGATCGCGTTCGTGACGCGATTGCCTGTCGAAATCCCCGTTGCTGTAATGTCTGGCAAAGCCGACATTGGTTCATCGTCCCCACTGGTTCTGGGGAGCATTAGAGCAAGGCTTATGCCAAGATTTGGTTAATGCCGACGCAACTATTTGATTTTCTGCGAATGCCTTAAACGAAAAACGGCGCCGATTGGCGCCGTTTTCGGGTGTAACAAAAATGGTTTTTTAGCGGCTGTAGGTCAGCGGTGCGTTGCGGGCACCGTGGGCGGCGAGCATGGCCAGCCGCTGATTCGCATGGTCGGCAAGCAGGTTGACCCGTATCCGCGCGCTGTCGATCAAAGGGAGCATCGCGCTTAGCCGGGCGACGGTCTGGGGTTCGGAACGCCAGGCGCCGATGGCGCGCACGGCGGCGGCGCTGTGGCTTACCCGCTTGCTGGCGATTTCGATCGCAGCGGCATCGCTGCCGTCCAGCACCTCGCGCAAATCCTCGAAGGCTTCGAACAGATCGTCCAGCGCAGCGAGGCCCAGCGACATGAGACTTATTCTTATCCGGCGACCGGCAGGTCGAGCGCGACCATGCGCTCGGCAATGGCCGATGGGTTGACGGGGTAGTTGCCCGACGCAATCGCAGCCTTGATGGCGGCGATGCGATCCATGTCGACCGGCGCGCCTTCCGCCGCCATGCGCGAAGCAGGGCTGGCCGACGATGCCGACGAAGATGCAGTGGTCGAGCTGCTGGCGGACGACGCGCGCGTCTTGGTCCCTTCCCGCAGGCGGGTCGCCTCTATGGCGGCGCTGATGCTCTGGCCAACTGACTTGATCATGGGTTCAATCCTTCATTCGTCCCTTAAACGCTATAACGGACAAGTTCAGAAATCCTTAAATCCGGGAATACGCACAAGGCCCATTTCCACGACCTGCGCAAAAATCGGTGCGGATTTCTTGTCCTCGCGCACCCGGATGGTCTCGCCGACCGCGCCATCTTCATCCGCGATCATTGCGCGCGAGACGCTGAAGGCCGCGTTTCCGGCCATGAGCTGCACCGGATCGCCGCGCTTGACGACATGCTCGGTCGGGACGGCGCGGGCCGCGGGGGTGAAGCGGTTGGCGGCAGCGGCGCGCGGCACCGGGCCGGACGCGGCGGCTGATGCGCCTGCGACCAGAGGCACGCGAATCCGCCAGCCCTGCGCGTCGCATTTGACGATCGCGGCACCGAAAACCGGACCATCGATCGAAGGGGTGGAGGGGCAAGCGGCCAGCTTCAGGCGGCGATCGACCGGGGCGACCGGGCCGCCCGGTTCGCCCAGATTGGCGCCGACGGTCATCGCGACCAGGCTGTCGATCCGGTCCAGATTCTCGAACTTCTGCTGCGCCAGCGCAGGCTGGACGGTCGCGATGGCGACGGCGGCGAGAAGGGTCGGCTTGGCTCGAAACACAATATGTCTCCTGAAAAGACGGAGGGTCTTTCCGGGGGTATTAGCAAGAGGCGTGCCAGATTGCGCTATTGTTGGGCTTTGGTGCGCGATGACTTTAACTTCGCCAATATCCGTTCGCCCTGAGTAGGGACTGAGCGAAGTCGAAGGCCCGTATCGAAGGGTGGCGTCCAAGCGCAATCCTTCGATACGCCGCTTCGACTTCGCTCAGCGGCTACTCAGGACGAACGGATCAAGGTAACGTCAAGGCGTTTTGACACCCGGCGCGATGGCGATGATCTGGCCCTGCCCGCCCTTGCCGTCGGCCTGATCGAGGCCGCGAATCAGCAGGCGATCCTGCGCTATGCCGTCCAGCTTGAGCGCGCGGGCAACCGCTCCGATGCGGGCGGCGGCGAGATCCCAGTCGTCGAAACGCTGCTGCGCGCGGTCGCTGCCATGGCTGCGAATCTCGATCCCGCCCGGCTCTTTTGCATATTGGCGGGCGATGACGGACAGGCGGGCGCGGCCCTGATCGCTCAGCAACGCTTCGCCCGGCACGAACAGCTCGACCGCGCGAATCTCTATGCCCGGCCGCATCACCCGGCCGCCAAATTGTTGCGCGACCTGCGCGAGCATGGCGTCGCGGCGCGATCCGCTGGCCTGCAACAGTACGAAAAAGGCGAGCAGGAGCAGCAAAAGATCAGCAAAACTGACGGCCCAGCGGCTGCGCCGCGCGGTGGCGAGGGTGGAGGCGCTCATGCGACTTCGCGGATCGACGCCCGGCGCAGCGGCGCATTTTCGCGCCGTGCGATGGCAAGCATCCGGGCGACGACCTCCTGTTGCCAGGCCAGTTCGCGTTCGGACAGGTCGGCCAGCCGCGCGGCGATGGGCGCGGCGATCATGTTGGCGATGACGACGCCGTAAAAGGTGGTGAGCAGCGCCAGCGCCATGGCGGGGCCAAGCGAGGCGGGATCGTCCATCGCCGCGAACATGCCGACCAGGCCGATGATCGTCCCGGCCATGCCCAGCGCAGGCGCGGCGTCGGCGACCGATAGCCAGACATTGCGCGCGCCGGCATGGCGCTGCGCCCGATCGGCCAGCGTCTGCGCCGCCCAAAGCTCGAACAGCTCGGTACGTTCGCTATTGGCAAGTTTGCGCGCGGCGTCGGTCAGGAAGGGATTGGCGGTCTTGACCCGGTCGGTGCAGGACAGGCCGCGCAGCTGCGCCACCTGATCAATTTTGAGCATGGCCGCGCGGGCCGCGTCGCGATCGCGCGTTGGATCGGCGGTCACCAGCGACAGGAGCGCCGCGACCGCCCGACCGAGCGCAGCCGCGCCGTTCTGGAACAGCGCCACAGCCATGATGCCGAGGACCATGGCCAATAATGTCAGCGGGTCGAACAGATGGCCTATCGTCGCGATCATGCAAATTCGTCCCTGTTTTTTGGCCCGTTTTTGGCCGTCACCGGACAGCGGCAAGGCGGTGCCGCCGACCGGCAATTTCTTGCCGCCCTTGCCGCCCATCACCGCCAGACCCCCGGATTACGGGGATTTTCGCCCCGCCCCTGCGTCACCCACGCAAATTGGCACGGCTCTTGCGGATATACAGGCTGGATCGCCCGTATCGAACGCCATCAGGCATGAGAACGGCAGCGGTCGACCAACTTTTAGGCCTGGCAAAGGGCAAAAGGCATGTCGGTGGAAGAAAGTCTGTTCGGGATCCATGGAAAGGCGCTGGCGCTTCGTTCGCAGCGCCTGTCCCTGCTCGCGTCCAACATCGCCAATGCATCGACCCCCGGCTACAAGGCCCGCGACATTGATTTCGACGCGGCTCTGAAAAGCGCGACGTCGCAGGTGAGCGGCGGTGCTGCTGACGTGTCGAAGGCCGTCGATGACAGCATGGGCTATCGCGTCCCGCTCCAGCCCAGCCTGGACGGCAACACCGTCGAACTCAGCACCGAACAGACGCTGTTTGCGGAAAATGCCGTCAAATATCGCACGACCCTCTCCTTCCTTGAGGGCCGCATCAATACCATCAACCGCGCGCTAAAGGGTGAATGAGCATGAGTGGCTCCGGTCCCATGAACGTCTTTGACATTGCCGGTCGCGCCATGAGCGCGCAGCTGGTGCGTCTGAACGCCACGGCTTCCAACATGGCAAACGCCGGCAACGTCACCGGCAGCGCGGGCGAAGCCTATCGCGCGATCAAGCCGGTGTTCACGTCGGTCACCGACAGTCCCGGCGTATCAACGGTCAAGGTCGATAAGGTGGTCACCACCGATGCGCAGCCGACCAAGCGCCATGATCCCAACCATCCGCTGGCGGACTCCAATGGCGATGTGTGGGAAGCGGCGGTCGATAGCAATGCCGAGATGATCGACATGATCGAGACTGCGCGCATGTATCAAAACAATGTGCAGGTGCTCAACACCGCCAAATCCCTGATGCTCGAAACCATAAGGATCGGCAAATGACGACCTCTACCGTCACCGACAGCGCCGGGCTTTCGGTCTATAATCCGACTGCCAAGGTCGGCACCGGCAAGTCGCAAATGGGGCAGGAGGATTTCCTGCGCCTGCTCACCGCGCAGATGCAGACCCAGGACCCGTTCGAGCCGGTCGATAACGCGGAAATGGTTTCGCAGATGGCGACCATCACCAATTCGAGCGGCATTGCCGAAATGAACGCCAATCTGGCCTCGATCAAGGAACAGCTGACCGGAACGCGCCTTGGCGATGCGGCCAGCTGGATCGGCAAATCGATGCTGGTGCAGAGCAATATCGCCGCGCCTGACGCTAGTGGCCTTTATGCCGGCCAGATCACCCTGCCCGCTGCGGTCGATGGCGCATCGGTCGATCTGGTCGATGCCAGCGGCAATGTCGTCAAGTCGATCGATCTGGGATCGCAACCAGCGGGCGATGTCAGCTTCTACTGGGATGGCAAGGACGACACGGGGGCGACGATCTCCACCGCCGCGCTTCAGGTCAAGGTCAATGGCGCGACGCCCAGCAAGGTTGCGACTTGGGCCACCATCGCCGCCGTCCAGTCTCCGGCGGACGGATCATCCTCCAAACTCATCACCGCGCTCGGCACCTATAGTCCGTCGGACGCGCTCAGCCTCAGCTAAACTCACCCCATTCCCAAGTTCCTTTTCACCCAAGGAGTTACGCCATGTCCTTCTATATCTCTCTCTCCGGCCTCAAGGGCGCGCAGGCCGATTTGTCGGCCATTTCCAACAACGTCGCCAACGTCAATTCGACCGCCTTCAAGAAGAGCAAGGCGCAGTTTGGCGACATTTTCGCGGCCGCGCCGATGCAGACCACCAATCAGGTCGCGGGTCAGGGCGTGCGCGTGCAGGGCATCACGCAGCAGTTCACCCAGGGGACGATCGAAACGACGGACAAGACGCTGGACCTGGCAATCACAGGCGAAGGCTATTTCACGGTCAAGGCGGAAGATGGCACGATCAGCTACACCCGCAACGGCGCGTTCGCTGTGGATGATAACCGTTACGCCGTCGACACCACCGGATCGCGTATTCAGGTGTTCCCGGTCGACGCGGCGACCGGTACGCTAACCACAGCGCCGACATCGGCGACCACGCCTGCTGCCCTGATGGACCTTCAGGTGCCGACCACCTATCTGGGTCAGGCAGGCGGCGCGCAGCTGACCAGCGTCGGCGTATCGAAGGCCGGGCTTGTGTCCGCTATCTATGCCGATGGCAGCACCGCCTATCTGGGTCAGGTGGCGATGGCCTCCTTCAACAGCCAGGAAGGTCTGCGGCAGGAAGGCGACGCGCACTGGTCATCGACCGTGGCAAGCGGCAATCCGATCCTCGGCACCGCCAACACCGGCATGTTCGGCGCGGTCAATTCCGGGTCGCTGGAACGCTCCAACGTCGACATCACCGACGAACTGGTGTCGCTGATCGCGGCGCAGCGCAATTTCCAGGCGAACAGCAAGGCGATCGAGGCAGCCAACACGCTGACCACCACCATCGTCAACCTTCGCACGTAAACGCAACGGGTTAGGAGGCTTCGTCCATGGACCGGCTCGTCAATACGGCACTTACCGCGATGCGCGGCGCAATGGCCCGGCAGGCGTCGATCGCGAACAATCTCGCGAACGCCAATACGGTGGGCTTTCGCGCCGAAATCGCCAACGCCGAGACGCGCTGGATCAAGGGCGATACGTTCGACACCCGCGCACAGGCATCCGAACAGGTGATCGCCGCCGACATGGCGCAAGGCGCGGTCACCCAGACGGGCAACGCGCTCGACGTGGCCCTGAATGGCGATGCTTTGCTCGCCGTTCAGGGTGCCGACGGCAGCGAGGCCTATACACGGCGCGGCGACCTGAAAATCAGCGACAGCGGCCTTTTGACCACCGGCGACGGGTTGCCCGTGCTGGGCGAAGGCGGTCCCATCACCCTGCCGCAGATGGACAGCGTGTCGATCGCGCAGGATGGCAGCATCTGGGGCGTGCCGCAGGGCGGCGACGCGGCCAATCCGCAACGGATCGATGCGCTGAAACTGGTCAATGCGACCGGGTCCGGCATTGCCAAAAGCACCGACGGCCTGTTCCGCGAAGTCAATGGCGGCGCATTGCCGCAAGACCCGCTGGCGACCGTCACCAGCGGATCGATCGAAGGATCGAACGTCAACGCGACCAGCGCGCTGGTTCAGATGATCGAGGCGAGCCGCGCGTTTGAAACGCAGGTCAAGCTGATCGACACCGCCAAGCAGCTGGACGATGGCGGCGCGTCGCTGATGCGGCTCGACAGTTAAACTGGCACGAACTTTGCTTTGATTGAGGCATCAAGCGTCCCTTCACTGCGACGCTTTACGGAGATGAGACGATGAGCAACGCCGCCCTTCATGTCGCCCGCACCGGCCTCGATGCGCAGAACACCAAGATGCGCGTGATCGCCAACAACCTGGCGAACGTCAACACCACCGGCTTCAAGCGCGACCGCGCCGATTTCGAAACGCTCGCCTATCAGCAGATGATCGCCGCGGGGGCCAATTCGGACAGCGAAAACAAGTTCGCCACCGGTCTCAACCTTGGCTCCGGCGTTTCGCTCCAAGGCACCAGCAAGATCAATACGCAGGGCACGCTGACCCAGACCGGCAATGCGCTGGACATGGCGATCGAGGGATCGGGCTTCTTTCAGGTCCAGCGCCCGGACGGCTCCATCGCCTATACCCGCGCCGGTAATTTCAGCGTCACCGCCGAAGGTACGGTCGTCACCAGCGACGGCCTGCCATTGATCCCGCAGGTAACCGTGCCCGAAGGCGCGACGTCGGTAACGGTCGGCAATGACGGCACGGTCTCCGCCACGCTCCAGGGCGAAGCGACGCCGACGCAGCTGGGCCAGATCGAGCTGGCGACCTTCATGAATGCAGCGGGGCTTTCTTCGATCGGCGGCAATCTGCTGGTCGAAAGCGCAGCCAGCGGCACGCCGCAGGTTGGCGTTGCGGGCCTGGAAGGACGCGGATCGATCCGGTCGGGCAGTCTGGAAACATCGAACGTCAATGTCGTCGAGGAACTGGTCGACATGATCGAGACCCAGCGCGCCTATGAGGTCAACAGCAAGATGATCAAGGCCACCGACGAGATGCTCCAGTACGTCAACCAGAATATGTGATCGGACTGATGCGCATCCTCCTCATCGCCTTCACCGCCACATCACTGGTCGCTCTGGCCGCCGCTCCTGCTTATGCAGGCAAGAAGCGCGAGGCAGAGCGCGCGCTTTATGCGCCGACCGTCCTGGCGCAGCCAGTCGCGCCGCCATCCAACGGTTCGATCTTTCAGGCCTCCATGGGCTATACCCCGCTGACCAGCGGCGCGCGCGCCACGGCGGTGGGCGACATCATCACCATCGTGCTGGTCGAACGGACGCAGGCGACCAAGAGCAACAGCGCCGATACCAGCCGCGACGGCAATCTTGGGCTGACCCCGCCATCGTCCGGCGTGCTGTCCAAGCTGTTTTCGGCGAGCGATGTCGCCATGGGCGGCCAGAATGCCTTTACCGGCAAGGGCGGAGCAACCCAGTCCAACGCGCTGTCGGGCGAAATTACCGTGACGATCGCGGCGACCTACCCCAACGGCACCATGCTGGTGAAGGGGGAGAAGGCGCTGACGCTCAATCGCGGCGACGAGTTCATCCAGATCAGCGGCCATGTCCGTCAGGCCGACATTGGCCCGGACAACCGCATCGCGTCGACCCGCGTGGCCGATGCCAAGATCATCTACACCGGCAAGGGCGAGATTGCCCGCGCCAGCAAACAGGGCTGGTTGCAGAGTTTCTTCTCAAAGATCAGCCCGTTTTGATGGAGCGTTTCCCAACCATGATCCTTGCCCTGCATCCGATCCGCTTCCTGACGCTGCTGGCGCTGGCCGTGCTGGCGTCTTTCGCCGTTCCCGCTCAGGCGGAGCGGGTCAAGGATCTGGGGACGTTCCAGGGCGTGCGCCCCAACCAGTTGACAGGCTATGGCATCGTCGTGGGTCTGGCCGGCACTGGCGACGACAGTCTGCAATATGCGACCGAGGGCATGAAGGGCGTCGTTTCGCGCTTTGGCCTGACGCTGCCGCAGGGGATCAATCCCGCGCTCAAGAACGCGGCGGCCGTGCTGGTCACCGCTGACCTGCCCGCTTTTTCCAAGCCCGGCCAGCGACTGGACATCACCGTGTCGGCGCTGGGCAAGGCCAAGTCGCTGCGCGGCGGCACGCTGATCCTGACCCCGCTCCGCGGCGCGGACAATGAAATCTACGCCATGGCGCAGGGCAATCTGGCCGTTGGCGGCCTGGGCGTGTCCGGCGCCGATGGCAGCCAGGTGTCGGTCAATATTCCCTCTGCCGGGCGCATCCCCGGCGGCGCTACGGTGGAGCGTGCGGTCGCGACCGGCTTCGATACCGCGCCGACGCTGACCTTCAACCTCGCCGAAGCCGACCTCACCACCGCGCTGCGCGTAGCGGACGGAATCAACCGTGCCTTTGGCGATCGCCGCGCCCGCGCCATGGACGCTGTATCGGTGACGATCGATGCCATTCCGGGGGCGGAGGACCGCATCCTGATGATGGGCATGATCGAGAATATCGAGATTTCGCCGGCCGATGCGCCCGCCAAGGTCATCGTCAACGCGCGCACCGGCACCGTCGTCATCAACGGTGCGGTCCGCATCCATCCCGCCGCCGTCGCCCATGGGAAATTGACCGTTAGCGTCAATGAAAGCCCGCGCATCGTCCAGCCCGCGCCGTTCAGCCGGGGCGAGACGGCGCAGGAAGAGTCGAGCAACATCAGCATCGACGAGCAGAAAAAACCTATGGTTAATTTTAAAGGTGGGGCGTCGCTGGCCGATATAGTCAAGGCGGTCAACGCCATCGGTGCATCTCCTGCCGATATGGTCGCGATCCTTGAAGCCCTCAAACAAGCGGGCGCGATGAAAGCCGAATTGGTGGTATTGTGATGCAGGTTAGCTCGACATCCTCCGCGACCGTCCCGTCCGGCGCAGCGCCCGCGAACAAGGCCAGTCTGGAAAAGACCGCGCAGCAGTTCGAGGCGATATTTCTGCGCCAGATGATCGGCGCGATGCGATCGGCCAGCCTTGCCGAGGGCATTTCCGATTCCAGCGCGACCGAGCAATTTCAGTCGATGGCCGATTCCCGCACCGCCGACGCCATGGCGAGCGGCAACAGCATGGGGATCGCCCAACTGTTGATCAAACAGTTCGGCGCGAAACCTGCCCCTGACGCACCCACTGGGACAAGCGCGCCATGAGCGACCTGTTCATCATCGGGGCGTCCGGCACCCGCGCCTATCGCACCGCGATGGCGGCGATTGGCGAGAATATCGCCAATGCCAGCACCGACGGCTATGCCCGCCGGTCCGTGACGACCGCGGAATCCGGCGCGTCCACCGCCACCATGGCCATGTATGTGTCGAAGGGGAATTTCGGCGGCACGCAGGTGGTGAGCATCAATCGCGGCACCGACCCCTATCTGGATGCGACCGTGCGGATGACCGGCATGGCGCTGGGCAGTTCGACCGCGCGGCTGCGCTGGCTGAGCGATGCTGAAAATGCGCTCAACGACACCGGCACCGGCATTGGCGCGCTGATGACGGGCATGTTCCAGAATATGGAGAAGCTGGCCGCCAGCCCGTCCGACACATCCTTGCGGGTGACGACACTCGACAGCATCAGCCGCGTCGCGCAGGCCTTTAACCAGACGGCGGCCGATCTGAAAGCGGTATCGGAGGGGATCGCGACCGAGGCGGATGCATCGGTCAGCACGATCAACCGCTCGCTTGAATCGCTGGCCGATATCAACAACAGCCTGTTGCGCGCGCAGCCGGGCACCTCTGCCTATGCGCAGTTGCTCGACAGCCGCGACGCCGCCTTGCAGGACCTGACCGAAAATCTGAACGTCACGATCAGCTTTGGCGCGCATGACAGTGCGCAGATCAGCTTTGACGGGCAGACGCTGGTGCAGGGCGATGCCGCCACCAGCCTGGCAGTAGCCAGCAATGCCGACGGCACGCTGAACCTGACGCTGGCCGGTGGCACCGCGCTGGCGACACCGGCCAATGGCACGCTGGGCGGCCTGTTTTCCGCCGCCGATACGGTGGCTGACCGCCGCGCAAGCCTGGACACGATTGCCGGGAAGTTCGTCACCGACATGAACGCCTGGCACGCGCAGGGCGTGACCGATGCCGGGGGTGCGGGTGCGCCTTTATTGTCCTATGGCGGCGGCGCGGCCAGCGTTGCGGCGCTGATCACCGATCCGGCGGAGCTGGCCACCAAATCGGCCAACGGAACGCTCAACGGCAATCTGCTGACCGTCACATCCACCCTGCGCGGTAATGGCAGCGTCGAACAGGACTGGACCGCGCTGATCGCCACCCATGGCAATCTGCTGGCGGCGGCCAAGGCGGACAACACCACCTCGCAAAGCCGCAGCGACCAGGCCGTCGCCGCGCGCGAAGCGGTGAGCGGGGTCGATCTCGACATGGAAGCCGCCGACCTTCTGCGCATCCAGCAGGCCTATTCGGCCAGCGCCAAGATTTTGCAGGTCGCCAAGGAAACCGTCGATTCCATCCTTCAGATTCTCTGAGCCGCGAAAGGGCTGAGCCATGGTAGGTATCACCAACAAGATCATGCTCGCCGAGATCCGCCGGCAACAGCAATTGTCGCAGAATATCGTCGATGGGCAGACCGCCATTTCCACCGGTATCACGCTCAACAAGCCGTCGGACGACGCGCTTGCGTGGGTGCAACTGTCCGACGTGGGCCGGGCGCAGGCGCAGCAGTCCGCGTGGCAGACCAATATCAGCTATGGCAAGACCCGCGCCGCCAATGCCGAAGCCAATCTGGACGAGGTCAACAATCTGTTGACCCGCGCGCAGGAACTGGTGTCGTCATCCCGCAACGGATCGGTCAACGATACCAGCCGCGTCGCGATCTACGAGGAAATGTCGACCATCCGCGTGACCATCAGCGAACTGCTGAACCAGACGGACTATCAGGGCGTGTCGGTTTTCGACGATCAACAGAGCGTGCTGGTGCCAGTCAGCCGCGGCCTCAACCTGGCCGTGGTTGCAACGAGACAGGAAGTTTCCGAAGGGATCGACGTCAACGGCACGCCGATGTCGATCGACGACATGCTGGGTCAGAGCATCGCCGCCCTGCAAAGCGGGGATGACGATGCGGTTGCGGCGAGCCTGGACGCGATGAAGATCGGGCAAAACCATATCACGGTGGAACTGGCGCGGCAGGGCGTGCGCAGCAACCGGCTGGATGTGGTCGGCGACCGGCTGACCGACATCGACCTGGACCTGACCGAACGGCGCTCTGCGCTCGAATCGACGGACCTGACCGAAGTCATATCCAATGTGAAGGCGCAGTTGATGCAGCTGGAGGCCGCGCAATCGGCCTTTGCCCGGATCAACCAGCAGACTTTGTTCGACCTGATCAGCTGATCTGACGAAAATAAATCGTCGTCCTAAACCGGACGCTAACCAGTCCGTATTAACCACATGACAGGCGCCCCTGGTGGCGCCGCCGGGGCTTACCGCTTCCGGGTGCTTATATCGGGGATAGTTTCATGTTCGCTGCCATTGGACTGGTCGTCCTGCTTGTCATGGTGTTCGGCGGCTTTGCCTTCACCGGCGGCGATCTTGGCCCGGTGCTTCATGCCCTGCCCCATGAAATGCTTATCATCGGCGGCGCGGCCGTCGGCGCGCTCATCATCGGCAATAGCGGATCGGACCTCAAGGCGCTGGGCGGTGGCCTGGGCAAGGTGTTCAAGGGCGCCAAATATAAGAAGCAGGATTTTCTGGACTGCATCTTTCTGGTGTCAAAGCTCATGAAAACGCTGCGGGTCGAAGGGCCGGTGGCGCTGGAGCCGCATATCGAGGACCCTTCTACCTCCACCATCTTCACCGAATATCCCAAGCTGATGAAGGACAAGGCGCTGGTCCACCTGATCAGCGATACGCTGCGTCTGGTCGTCATCTCGTCCGGCACGCTCGATCCCCACGCGGTGGAAGAGGTGATGGACAACAGCCTCAAGACTCATCACCACGAAGCGATCAAGCCGGCGGACAATCTGCAAGGCCTGGCCGACGCGCTGCCCGCGCTCGGCATCGTCGCGGCAGTGCTGGGCGTGGTCAAGACGATGGGGTCGATCGACCAGCCGCCCGCGATTTTGGGTGCGATGATCGGTTCGGCGCTGGTCGGCACCTTCCTGGGCATCTTGCTCGCCTATGGCATGGTCAATCCCTTCGCCAACCGCTGCCGCAGCGTGATCGAGGCGGACGGGGCGATCTATCATGTCGTCAAGCAGATCATCGTCGCATCGCTCCACGGCCACCCGCAGCCGCTGGTGATCGAGGCGGCCCGTTCCGGCCTGACCCATGCCAACCAGCCCGGCTTTGCCGAAGTGTTTGACGGTATGCGGGGCAAATAAGCCATGGCAGAAAAAAAGCGCGGCGCGAACGAGCCTGAACCCCGGCCGATCATCGTCAAGAAGATCATCGTCGACGGCCATGGCGGCCATCATGGCGGCGCATGGAAAGTCGCCTATGCCGATTTCGTGACGGCGATGATGGCGTTTTTCCTGCTGATGTGGCTGCTGGGTGCGACCACCGAAAAGCAGCGCAAGGGGCTGGCCGACTATTTCACGCCAACTTTGGTGCAGACCAAGGAAAATTCGGCCGGTTCGACTGGCATGTTCGGTGGCGACAGCATGATGGCGAAGGAAAATTACCCGACGACCGGTGGTCAGGGCAGTCTGGCCATTACCATTCCGCGCGATGCCAGCGGCACGAAGGACCAGGGCGGCAAGGCGATGAAAGCCGCCGACCGGCAGAAATTTGAATCGATCAAGAAGGATCTGGAAGCGCGCATGGCGCGGCAGAAGGGGATGGCGAAGCTGCGCAAGAATGTGCGCTTCACCGAAACCCGCGAAGGGCTGCGCATCGACCTGATCGACGAGGCGGATTTCGCGATGTTTGCGATGGGCACCGACCGGCTGGTGCCGCAGGCCCGCGCGCTGATCAGCGAAGTCGCGTCCGTGCTGCAGACCATGCCCAACCCACTGATCGTGCGCGGCCATACCGATGGCCTGCCCTATGCGTCGGGCCGGACCATGAACAACTGGCTGCTGTCATCGACGCGCGCCGAATCGACGCGCAAGGCGCTGGCCGACAGCGGCATCGGCAATGCCCGCTTCGCCCGGATCGAAGGGGTCGCCGACCGCGAACCCTTTATCAAGAACGACGCCTATGATCCGCGCAACCGGCGCATGTCGATCATCCTGGGCTGGACCCGCGGTGGCAACAGCGCCGACGACGAGGATATGGACGCGGAAACCAAGGCCGCGATCAGGGAACGCGACGACCCGGCCCGCGTGGCGAAAAAGGCGGCACAAAGCCTGGACATGGGCGGCACCGGCCTGCCCGGCGGCGCCGCGCTGCTGAACCCGACAGCGCCGGGACCTTCGGGCAAGCCGGGGAAGCATTGAGGATGGTTGGGTAACGCGAGGGGTGGGGAGCGAACTGTCTGGTGTCAGTCGAACACGAATGGAAAGCGGACCTAATTCTGCTAATGTGCAGGCATGAGCATAGTTCACACATCAACCGCCACTCTTGGCTTCTATGGCGACGATCTCGATCCTGACGAAATTACGACTTGTCTCGGCGTTTCACCTACAATCGCCGTGCGGAAGGACGGCTCTTGGTTGACGAGCCAAGGAACCGAAAAGACGGCAAAAACCGGATCATGGCGCTTGGAAGTCGATCGGTGTGAGCCAGCCGACCTTGATGCCCAGATAAGGCAACTTTTATCATTCTCGCCGAACGCTCCCGAAATATGGCAATCATTGGCAGCGCTCTACCGTGGTCAGATATTTGTGGGGCTTTTCCTAAATAGCGGCAATGAGGGGCTGACCCTCCAGCCAGACACGCTTACTATGATTAGTGAGCGGGGATTGACCCTTGACCTCGACATTTATGGGCATGAGCCCGATTGAAGGATGGTGGGTGGCTATGGACGATGAAGGTGAACGAGCCACAGCACTTTTGGCCGGGAAGACCGTGAAGCACATCCGTCGCTTCCGAGAGCAGGAAGTCGTTATCGAGTTTGAGGACGGATCGCGATTTTTTGCGGATAGTCCTGCTCCGCTCGAATTGTCGATCACCATATCAGATTAATTTGGATCGATCGTCCGCTATCAAGACGCTTCCACGCCCTCTCGAATAACGAGAAATGGTCCAGACTGTGTGAAAACGCGGCGGATATGGTATGATGCCCTAACGCTTTGGGGGATCATATGGGTCGCTTCATTTCTGGCGCTGATCGCAAGCAGACGACGTTATTTCCACCCTGTGTAG
>NZ_JAHRGM010000086.1 GCF_019097845.1 Sphingobium sp. AS12
CGCACGCTACTAATCCCATAGCTGTGGCCCGCGTCAGCGGGTTAGCTCAATCCGGCTTCAATGAGGTCGCGCACGGTGCCATGACGCCCGCGTTCCGCCGCGCGACCTCACAGAAACCTCCAGATTCCCACGGGGGTAATTTTCTGATTCACCGGAGCAAGCACGAGGAGTCTTGCGATGGCGGCAGCGATTGGGATTCGATCAGATTTCACGCCGGGGGATTTACGGCGATTTTCTCGGAGCTGTGACGATCCGGACCAAGTCCGGCGGTTGCTGGCGTTGGCGTTGATCCTTGATGGTCGCAGTCGGAGCGAAGCAGCCAAAGCAGCTGGCGTGACACTTCAGATCGTCCGGGACTGGGTGATCCGCTTCAACGCGGAAGGCCCCCGGCAAAGTCTCGATCCTGAGCGCTGCACAGCGCCGCGCTCTTGCACAGCAGGTCGAAGCGGGTCCAATCCCCGCAGCACATGGGGTGGTCCGTTGGCGCCTCATCGATCTGGCACAGTGGGTGTGGGACGAGTTCGGCCTTTCGATTACCAAGCAGACACTGAGCCGAGAGATGCGCGCGTTGGGCTTCCGCAAGCTCTCGGCCCGCCCCCGCCACCATGGCCAGAAGGGAGAGGCCATCGCTGATTTTAAAAAAGCTTCGCAGGCCAGTTGGCAAAAGTCCGACGATCCTTGCCGCGCGGAACCGCGATAGAATTATGGTGGCAGGACGAGGCGCGTATAGGTCAGCAGACCAAACTCACGCGCCGCTGGGCCAAGCGGGGGACACGGCCTTGTGCGCCCAAAGATCAGCGCCGGGCGTCGGCCTGGATCTTCGGCGCGATCTGTCCGGCAGAGGGCAAGGGTGCTGGCATCGTCATGCCCCGTTGCAACAGCGAGGCTATGAGCATGCATCTCGAAGAGATCGCCTTCCACGTCGCGCCGGGAGCGCATGCCGTCCTGATCCTCGATCAGGCCGGATGGCATGGCTCGGCAGAACTGGTCGTGCCCGACAACATCACCCTCCTGCCGCTGCCGCCCAGATGCCCGGAACTCAACCCCGTCGAAAATGTCTGGCAGTTTATGCGCGACAACTGGCTGTCGAACCGCATCTTCTCATCCTACGATGACATCGTCGATCATTGCTGCTTCGCCTGGAACAAGCTCATCGACCAGCCTTGGCGCATCATGTCTATTGGTCTGCGCCAGTGGGCACATGGGTTCTAATCAATGGGACTTGGTATAAGACGCTGCGCCAACTGAACGACCGCATCGAACTCGCGCTCGGGGGGCGTGTCGAGAAGTCCCAAGCTATCCAAAGCAGCAAGCCGCATGTGTTCAAAATCAGCGAGCACGTCATCTTCGGCGGGGTCGATTTTGATCATTCAACTACGTTAGACACTGCGGGTTAACGGATAGTAGTGATGTCTGAGCTCGACTTTGTACGTTTTTGGTCAGGTCCAAGTCCAGAAGATGCTGTTTTCAGCGATGTGGTCGAGGGCCTGATCGAGTGGCAAGACGCATCCGCCCATATCGTCAATATCTTCCCATTTTCGCC
>NZ_JAHRGM010000087.1 GCF_019097845.1 Sphingobium sp. AS12
CGCTCTGATGTCCGTTTTCAACCTTTAAGTCGCGCGCCATCGTCCGCGCAGGAGCGCGGCACCGTATATGGCCGCGTACAGGTGGAGGCGGGACCTGAAGGACGTCGGTGATCAAGCTCTGATACGCGGGTTGGATACCGCATTTCCGTGTATGCGTCCCGGGGCTGATCCGATCTTACAACGGGCGTCGGCTGTGCCGGCCACAAAGCGTGTGACGGATATTCCCCTGCCGTGGTCCCGCCCCCGCCTGTACGCGGGAGCTGCTATTCTATCAGGCTGGCTGCACCTCTCTGGCGACAGCCCACATGAAGCCTGCAAGTTCGCGAGCTATTGCCGTGCAAACGACCGGAGTTTTCTTACCCTTGGCGATAAGCGATCGATATCGCGCCGTCAGTCGGCTCTGCGCTTTCCAAGCGATCTCGCGGACCTTCGGCGTGGTTTGCTCGAGGCGATACAGCTTGGCTTTTCCGATACGCGGCGGGTGACGGTACGTCCAGGCGCTTTCGACAAGCATATGGCGAACCCGACCGTTGCCTGCCTTTGTGATCCCGCCGCGGCGAACCGTGTCGCCGGAGGATCGCTCCCCAGGCACGAGACCAAGATAGCCCATCAACTGGCGTGGATTGTCGAACCGGCGCATGTCGCCGATCTCGGTTACGAACGTCACAGCGACGATGAGTTCGACACCACGCAGTGCCTGAAGCGCTCGAACGACGGGTGCTAGCGACCAGCCTGGCAGGAACTCCTCGATCGCCGCCTCGATACGTCCGATCCGTTCCTTGGCCACCCTGACCGCATCGACCAGTTCCTGCAGAGCGATTTGATGGGCGGGATGATCGAAGTGCTGTTCTTGTAGCCAGCGAAAGTGGCGGGCGCCCCACGTCGTCTTGCGCGGAAAGATGCGGCCGTGCTTCAGCATGAACGCGCTGACCTGTTGCCGGTGAATGCGCTGGGTCTCGACCGCAGCAGCGCGGGCGCGTACGAGATCGCGCATCGCTTCATGCCCCGCATCGGGCACCCATACCGCCGTCAGTTCGCCGGCTCGTAGCAGTCTGGCGAGCATCACTGCATCGCGCCGATCCGTCTTCACCCTATCGCCTGCGCGCTTCGGGATCAGCGATGGCGCGACCACCATGCAGGAATGGCCCAGCTCGACTATCAGGCGGTAAAGCCCATAACCGGTTGGGCCGGCCTCATAACAGAAATGCACAACGCGATATTTGGCGATGATCCGCTGTATGGTGCGCCTCATCGCGTCCAGTGACGCATCGACCTCGCCAAAGAAACGCACCTCGCCACCGCGCCCACCATCGGCGATCGCAATGGCATTACGGGCCTTTGCGACATCGATTCCGATGAAAACTTCTGTAGAATGTTCCACGGTTCGTCCTCCTCGTGTGAGGATAGGCTCGGCCCACCCGAGCAACCCTCGGAGCACCAGTGTAGGGCGAACCAACCTCTTTCACGAAACGGACATACGGTCTTA
>NZ_JAHRGM010000088.1 GCF_019097845.1 Sphingobium sp. AS12
GGAATGGGAAGTGATGAAGTCGATCGCGGCGAAGATCGGCTGCTCGCTGGAGACGCTGCGCCGGTGGTGCCGCGAGGAGGCGAGCCGACGAGCGGGGCCAGCGGCGCTGGCGGCGGATGACCGGGAATGGACTTGTAACGGATTTGCGCCGGTCACCTGAGCGATTAGAGTTCGCAACAGGAGACCGACGAGATGATCAAGCCCACAGAAGAGTTCAAGCAGGAGGCGGTGCGGATTGCGCTGACCAGCGGATTGCCCCGCGCCCGGGTCGCATCGGATTTGGGGATAGGGAAGTCGACGCTGGGCAAGTGGGTATCACAGTATCGGCCCAGTGATCTGGTTTCAGCGCCGCAGGCAGATCTGGCGCGTGAGAATGAACGCCTTCGCCTTGAGAACCGTGTACTGCGGGAGGAGAGGGAAGTATTAAAAAAGGCCACGCAGTTCTTCGCGAGCCAAAGGCCGTGAAGTTTGCTTTTGTGCATAGCTGGCGGCACCGGTGGCCCGTTGAACTGCTCTGCCGTGTCATGCTTGTCAGTGAGCGCGGCTATCGATCCTGGCGCTCGAGACCGATCAGCCAACGTGCGCGCACGGATATGAAAGTGCTGGCACATATCCGGGAACAGTATCGCCTCAGCCTTGGCAGCTATGGTCGTCCGAGGATGACAATGGAACTCAAGGAGGTCGGCCTCGCCGTTGGCGAGCGCCGGGTCGGTCGGCTGATGAAGATCAACGGGATCAAGCCTGTCCGCACCCGCAGGCACAAGGTGACAACGGACAGCCATCATCGCCTGGGGGTCGCAGCGAACTGGCTGGACGGCGACTTCGCCGCCGATGCGCCCAACCGTAAATGGGCAGGCGACATCACCTATATCTGGACGTCGGAGGGCTGGCTCTATCTTGCCGTCATTCTCGACCTGCATAGCCGTCGCGTCGTTGGCTGGGCAGTCAGCGACAGGATGAAGAAGGATCTGGCGATCAGGGCGCTGGATATGGCGGTGCGCCTGCGCCAGCCTCCAGAAGGCTGCCTTTTTCATTCGGATCGCGGCAGCCAATATTGTTCTTACGACTATCAGAAAAAGCTGCAGGCCTATGGCCTGCGTCCATCGATGAGCGGCAAGGGAAATTGTTACGACAATGCCTCCGTCGAGACCTTCTTCAAATCCCTGAAGGCGGAACTCATCTGGCGGCAGAGCTGGCCAACGCGGCGTCAGGCGGAAGCTGCCATCTTCCAGTACATCAATGGATTCTACAACACCCGTCGCCGCCATTCATATCTGGGCGGCATCAGCCCGCTCGCATTCGAAGCCAGGGTGGCATAATGAGATAGGTGACCGGCGCAAATCCGTTACAAGTCCAGAACGCCTGAGGTTGCTGGAGCGCGAAGTGAAGGAACTACGCCGGGCCAACGAGATTTTGCGCAAGGCATCTGCGTATTTTGCGATGGCGGAGCTCGACCGCCCCGGGAGATGATGATGGCGTTCAT
>NZ_JAHRGM010000089.1 GCF_019097845.1 Sphingobium sp. AS12
ATGTAACCAAATGTAATATATGTCAAGAAAACATGTGGAGATAATTTGCCTATCTCAGAAATAGCTTTTCAGGACTGAAAAATGAACTCATTTTATTCTGTCCATATTTTTCTTCCATAAGTGCTTGTAATCATAAGAACTTTGAAGGGAAATGCATGTAAAATTTCTGGGCAGATCATAGCAGATCCCCTTTGCAACACATAGTTTCTTGGGAAAACCTAGCTAGTTCTACAAAGTGAGGTGCTGAAAGAAGGCTTTGTTCTTCTTTCTATAAGAAAAAAGTTAAGTCTCAGAGACATGAAGTATCAAATATGTATTAAGATTCCATCAAATGTATTCCAGTCCTGCCCTTCCAACATCTGGTAGAGAGGTAAGTCTCTGGGGCTGTTCTAGCCCACCTCCCCCCTTTGCATCCACTGACGTTCTACCACTAGACCCTTCCTGGCACTGAATCCCCCATAAGGACCTGGAGGCAGTACAAAGCAGCCAGCTTCATGGGCCACCATTGTGGTCTTGCCACTCCACACAATGGCAGAAAGGGGGTGGGAAGGATAGAGCCTACAACCCATACCCAACAGAATAGGAAGAGATAACTTCTGAACCCACTAGAAGAAGGGATGGGAAGGCAACAGTATAAAAACACATCCAACAACAGAAAGACTTATATGATATAGCGAGATTCTAGGGACTCTACACCAGCAATCCATGAACATCCCAAAAAAGATGAAACAGAAGTGAATGACCTCACAGACAACCTCATGGAAATAATAGAGACCCTGAAATATGATATCAGAAAATCTGTTATGTAAATAGAAGAAAAAACAAACTAAAAATGCAAAAAATCAACAAATCTCTTAAGAAAGCAAGGAATGTCAAGAAAAAACAATCAAACTGATGAAGGAAAAAAATTCAAACAGTTTAAGACTGGAAACCTGATATAGAGAAAATGAGGAAAACACAAACTGAGGGAATGCTGGAAATAGAAAAGCTGAGTAAACAATCAGGAACCACAGATGCAAACATAACCAACAGAATTACAAGAGACTGAGGACAGAATTTCAGACACTGAAGATAAACTAGAGGAAATAAATTCATCAAGCAAAGAAAATCTTAAGTCCAACAAATCCTTAATACAAAATATCCAGGAAATATGGGACACCATGAAAAGACCAAACCTAAGAATAATAGGTATAGAAGAAGGTGAAGAAACCCAACTCAAAGGTGCAGAAAACATATTCAACAAAATCATAGAAGAAAACTTCCCCAACCTAAAGAAAGACATGTCAATGAAAGTACAAGAAACCTACAGAACACTAAAAAGAGTGGACCACAAAAAGCCCCCTTGTCACATGATAATCAAAACCCCGAACATACAGAATAAAGAAAGAATATTGAGCAGCTAAGAAAAAATCCAAGAAACATATAAAGTTAAACCTATCAGAATTACACCTGACTACTCCAGGGG
>NZ_JAHRGM010000090.1 GCF_019097845.1 Sphingobium sp. AS12
CGCACGCTACTAATCCCATAGCTGTGGCCCGCGTCAGCGGGTTAGCTCAATCCGGCTTCAATGAGGTCGCGCACGGTGCCATGACGCCCGCGTTCCGCCGCGCGACCTCACAGAAACCTCCAGATTCACATGAGGGTGATTTTCTGATTCAAGCTGCTGGCTGGGTTTGGAGGCCAGCAGCGATGACCAGACCTTATTCGATGGATTTGCGAGATCGCGCGATTTCGCGGATTTTGGCTGGCGAGAGCGTCCGGTCTGTTGCCTTGGCATTGAGCATCAGCCCGGCGACGGTGGTACGCTGGTCACAGCGTTACCGGGCATGGGGTAATGTGGCTCCGGGTAAGGTCGGCGGGCACAAGCCGCGGCTTCTGGTCGGCGAGTTGCGCAACTGGCTGCTGGATCGGACAAAGTCCGACTTCACCCTGCGCGGGCTGGTGGCCGAACTGGCCGAGCGGGGCGTGAAGGTGGACTATGTGCAGGTCTGGCGCTTTGCTCATGCGGAAGGACTGAGCTTCAAAAAAAAGCGTCCTTCCCGCAGAGCAACTGAGGCCGAAGGTCGCCCGGCGGCGGGAGCAGTGGAAGAAATATCAGGGGCGGCCTGATCCGGCCCGCCTCGTTTTCGTCGATGAGACCTGGGCCAAGACCAACATGCCTGTCCTGAGCTTCGCCGAAGGGGCACCGCTGCGGGGCTGGGCACCCAAAGGTCAGCGGCTTCACGCAAAAGTGCCCTATGGCCACTGGAAGACGATGACCTTCATCGCCGCCCTGCGCAGTGACCGGATCGAAGCGCCCTTCGTCTTCGATCAGCCGATCAATGGAGCCAGCTTCACCCAGTGGGTTGAAGAGCAACTCTGCCCCACGCTCTCACCCGGCGACATCGTCATCCTCGACAACCTGTCCAGCCACAAAAAACCCGCTGTCAGAAACGCGATCCGGGCCAGAGGCGCGCACCTGCTGTTCCTGCCGCCTTACAGCCCAGACCTCAATCCCATCGAGCAGGTCTTCGCCAAGCTGAAACACCTGCTGCGGAAAGCCGCAGAACGATCCGCCGAATCAACGTGGCAGCGCATCGGCACTCTGCTCGATGCCTTCCCGCCGCACGAATGCGCCAATTACCTCAGAAACTCAGGATATGGTGCAGCGTAATGTCATCAAACTCTAGGGGCTATTCGCCATGTGAATGGACGGGGCTCACTCGCGTTGGACAGCTGCGGGCATGCAAAGGAGAAACGCCCCGCGGATGCCAAGCATCCCTTGGCCCAACTTGAACAGTGCTTTTGGAAAAGGCATTTTTGTTCAATGACATGCACGCACCGGCGCGAGTGTTACCACTACATTTTTGGGTTTGGTTGAGCTTGCAGAGGCTCAGGTTCGCGGCGGCAGTT
>NZ_JAHRGM010000091.1 GCF_019097845.1 Sphingobium sp. AS12
TGGACTTGTAACGGTTTTGTGCCGGTCACCTATCTCATTATGCCACCTTGGCTTCGAACGCGAGCGGGCTGATGCCGCCCAGATATGAATGGCGACGACGGGTGTTGTAGAAGCCATTGATGTACTGGAAGATGGCGGCTTCTGCCTGACGCCGCGTCGGCCAGCTCTGCCGCCAGATGAGTTCGGCCTTCAGGGATTTGAAGAAGGTCTCGACGGACGCATTGTCGTAGCAATTTCCCTTGCCGCTCATCGATGGACGCAGGCCATAGGCCTGCAGCTTTTTCTGATAGTCGTAAGAGCAATATTGGCTGCCACGATCCGAATGAAAAAAGCAGCCTTCCGGAGGCTGGCGCAGGCGCACCGCCATATCCAGCGCTCTGATCGCCAAGTCCTTCTTCATTCTGTCGCTGACTGCCCAGCCCACGACGCGACGGCTATGCAGGTCGAGAATGACGGCAAGGTAGAGCCAGCCTTCTGACGTCCAGATATAGGTGATGTCGCCGGCCCATTTACGGTTGGGCGCATCGGCGGCAAAATCGCCGTCCAGCCAGTTCGCTGCGACCCCCAGTCGATGGTGGCTATCCGTCGTAACCTTGTGCTTGCGCGTGCGGACTGGCTTGATCCCGTTGATCTTCATCAGCCGCCCGACCCGGCGCTCGCCAACATCGAGCCCCACCTCCTTCAACTCCATCGTCATGCGAGGACGGCCGTAGCTGCCAAGGCTCAGCCTGTACTGTTCTCGGATATGGGCCAGCACTTTCATATCTGTCCGCTCCCGCCTGCTAATCGGGCGCGAGCGCCAGGAACGATAGCCGCGTTCACTGACATCCATGACACGGCAGAGCAGTTCAACGGGCCAACGATGCCGCCAGCTATGCACAAAAGCGAACTTCACGGCCTTTGGCTCGCGAAGAACTGCGTGGCCTTTTTTAGCACTTCCCTCTCCTCCCGCAGCACACGGTTCTCAAGACGAAGGCGTTCATTCTCACGCGCCAGATCTGCCTGCGGCGCTGCCACCAGGTCAGATGGCCGATACTGTGACACCCATTTGCCCAGCGTCGACTTCCCAATCCCCAAATCCGATGCAACCCGGTCGCGGGGTAATCCGCTGGTCAGCGCAATCCGCACCGCCTCCTGCTTGAACTCTTCTGTATGCTTGATCATCTCGTCGGTCTCCTGTTGCGAGCTCTAATCGCTCAGGTGACCGGCGCAAATCCGTTACAAGTCCA
>NZ_JAHRGM010000092.1 GCF_019097845.1 Sphingobium sp. AS12
ATCTTTTGGTAAATTACAATTTGTACATGTTTCTGTAGATACTTTTTCCCATCTGATATTTACCTCTGCCCATTCTGGTGAAAAGGTGAAAAATGGTAAGAGCCACTCTCTACAGGCTTTTGCTTACATGGGAGTCCCAAAACAAATTAAGACTGATAATGGCCCTGCTTATGTCAGCAGAGGTTTCAATCATTTTTGTCAAGACTTTGAGATTACTCTAAAGACTGGTATTCCTTACAACCCCCAAGGACAGGCTATTGTGGAACATGCCCACCACACTTTAAAAGCCTATTTAGTTAAAGTAAAGAAGGGGGACCTTGACGGGGACATTGGCTCCTTAACTCTATCACTTATTTTCTATCTTAAACTTTTAACTGTGGATGATTCTGGTAACTCTGTAGTAGACTGTCATTGGTGGTCCACTGCACAGAAAAGACATTTGGTTAATTGGAGAGACCTTCCCTTAGGCTTTTGGAAAGGGCCAGATCCAGTTTGGTGTGGGCCCCGGGTTCTGTTTGTGTTTTCACATAGGATGGCAAGGCCCCAATTTGGGTTCCTGAGTGTTGTGTGTTCCTGGTTCCTGCTGATATGCTTTAACCATCTAATGACTCATTGGGTGTTGGGAACCAGCCCTCACAGGGTCTCTAAGAGTTGTTTTCCAGCATAACCACAGGAACCTCCTGTTTTTCTGATCTTTCCCAATAGGATCCTGATGTGAACCCTTTGACCTGGTATTTTTGTAAGTTTGTATACAAGGCTGTTCCACAATTAAAGTGAGGGACTGTGTCTCTGAAAGTGAACCAGGCAACTTTTGGTTCATCCAAATCTCCAGGCTTTTGCCCAATACTCGGACTTAGTGGCCAAGAGCAGCCACAAATGGAGGTTCCACCGAGATCGGGAAAGAAAGGGGACCCTGCGAGATCACCCCCAGAAGGCTGGAAAGCAAGTAAGGAGTTGTGAGGGTGGATTGCAAAAGGTACTAGAAAATAGGTACCTCAACTCCTAAGAGAGTTGGATTGGAAAGTTACTGGAAGGGGTGCCTCAACTCCTAAGAGAGATGGATTGGAATAGAGATCACAGTCAATCACAGAGATAAAGTTTAAAGAGACAAGGTACTGGTAAGATTTAATTTTAACTTTGGATTAAGCAATAATGCTAAGAAAATTATTGAAGAGATTCGGGAAATCCGCCACTGAGGAATCCCTCCTCCAGAGCTACCCACCAG
>NZ_JAHRGM010000093.1 GCF_019097845.1 Sphingobium sp. AS12
ATTAGGCATGCCGCCAGCGTTCGTTCTGAGCCAGGATCAAACTCTCAAGTTTGATGTCCAGTCCCTGCCAGGCGGAATAAGCCCAACAGAAACCGCTCATTTCCAGGAGCCATTCCTGCACAATATATAAACTAGTGGATATATATTGAGACATATAGGAACGGCCTAAATTTAACCGATCACACGACGCCTGAAAGCCGTCGCAGACCGGAGCCGCCGCCCAGATGTCCCTTCATCATTCAACAATGTCAAAGAACCACCAACTCAAGAAGCGGACAACCAGCCCACCCCGATCCTTGCGTTTCGGAGGACTGCTCATCCCATCATGTTGGCGACCGTAAAACGCGCTACCCGCTGGCAGCGCCCCGTCCGGTGAACAGCCCTCTAGGTAGACACGCAGATTCGGTCAACAGGGAAATTGCCCAGGATGCGATTTTTTGTTGAGAATGTTCACGAAAATGACGCCAAAACCCCTCAAATATCGCGGTTTGCACGGGCTGAAACGGACAATGGCGCGGGCAGCTTTTCAGCCATCCCGCGCCATTCTCGTCGCCCGATCGTGACAGAAACAGCGAATCGCCACGCCGAATCAACGCTATCGCCGCCCCTACAGCGGCAAACCCACATAATTTTCGGCGATCGTCGTCTGCGCCGCCACTGACGAGACAATATAGTCCAGATCCGCCACCTGCATCCGCCGGTCAAACGCATCGCTGTCGGGGAAACGGTGCATCAACCGGGTCAGTTGCCAGGAAAAGCGTTCCGCCTTCCACACACGCGCCAGCGCCTTGGCAGAATAGCCTGCCACCCCGTCCGCATCCCCGCGCCCAAAATAGCCGATCAGCGCCTGCGACAGATAATGCACGTCCGACGCGGCCAGGTTCAGCCCCTTCGCGCCTGTCGGCGGCACGATATGCGCGCTGTCGCCTGCCAGCATCAGCCGCCCGTGCCGCATCGGCTCGAACACATAGGAACGCAGCGGCGCGATCGACTTTTCCAGCGCCGGGCCGCGCACCATCTGCGCTGCCGCCTCCGGTCCCAGCCGGATCGCCAGTTCGTCCCACAGCCGGTCGTCGGACCAGTCCTCGACCCTCTCGTCCAGCGCCACCTGCACATAATAGCGGCTGCGCGTTTCCGATCGCATCGACGCCAGCGCAAAGCCGCGCTCGTGATTGGCGTAGATCAGCTCATGATTGCAGGGCGCCACGTCGGCCAAAATGCCCAGCCAGCCAAAAGGATAGACTTTCTCATAGGCGGTTGCCGCCGACGCCGGGATCGCTTTGCGCGAGGGGCCATGGAAACCATCGCATCCGCACAGAAATTGCGCATCGATCCGGTGGCTCGCACCATCCTTGCTGTAGGTCAGATAGGGCGCATCGCTATCAACATCATGCAGCGCGACGTCGCCCGCGTCATAGATGATCTCCAGCCCGCGTTCGGGCGCCGCCTCCATCAGGTCGCGGGTGATTTCGGTCTGGCCATAGACCATCACCTGCTTGCCGGTCAGCCCTGCGACATCGATGCGGATCAGTCGCTCGCCATCGGCCAGGTGAAAGCCGTCATGCGGCAAGCCCTCCGCGTGCATGCGCGCGCCCAGTCCAACCCGGTCCATCAGATCAGTCGTCGTCCGCTCCAGCACCCCCGCCCTGATGCGCCCCAGTACATAATCGGGCGCGGCCCGTTCGACGATGATGGTGTCGATCCCCTCGGCCCGCAACAAATGGCCCAGCAATAGCCCGGCTGGCCCTGCTCCGATAATGGCGACCTGGGTTTTCATGATATGCCTCTCCTGCCGAACCAGATTTGCGCCGATCATGCCCATTTGCCGGTCGCCATCACAGGGGCGGAGCAACCATATAATTGGATGATTCAGCAGCCACGCTCCGTTAATACAGCGCCAACTTGACCGAAACGGCGGATTATCACATGAAATGCAGGTTGAACCAATAATGGACGATCCGACAGAGAGGAGAGACATGACCGACACCCTGCCCCGTCGCAGCCTGCTCAAGGCGATGCCCGGCCTAGCCCTCGCCGGGGCTGCCACGCCCGCCATGGCCGCGCCTTCCGACGCGCTGGCGACTCCGCCCCTCACCCTTGCCATGCGGTTGCGCGTCCTGATCGGCGCGCCGCAGGAACTGGGCACCGTCGATGGTGTGCGCAAGCGGATCATTCCCATTACTGGCGGCAGCGTGGACGGCCCGCGCCTGACCGGCAAGATCCTGCCCGGCGGCGCGGACTGGCAATCCATCCGCCCGGACGGCACGGCCGACATTCTCGCCCGCTATTCGATAGAGGCCAGCGACGGCACCATATTGTCGATCGTCAATCCGGGCTATCGCCATGGCCCCGCCCCGGTGCTGGCCCGGATCGCAGCCGGGGACGCGGTCGATCCAGCCCTCTATTATTTCCGCACCACGCCGCGTTTTGAGGTGGCGAGCGATGGTCCGCATGCCTGGCTTGGCCGCACCGTCTTTCTTTGCACCGCTGCACGCTATAGGGATCATGTGCGGCTCGATATTTTCGCGGTTGGTTAAAAATAAAAGGATTGAGGATGGCGGAATACGCAACGGACGTCCGGCGGCAACTGGATGAAGCACCTATGGGGCGGCTTCAGATCATCGCGATCATCCTTTGCGTCCTGCTCAATGCGCTGGACGGGTTCGATGTGCTGGCGATCAGCTTCGCTTCGCCTGGTATTGCCAAGGAATGGGGCGTGGAGCGCGCCGCCCTCGGTCTCGTCCTGTCTATGGAATTGATCGGCATGGCCATAGGCTCCATCCTGCTCGGCAATGTCGCCGACCGGATCGGTCGCCGCCCTACCATCCTCTTCTGCCTCATCGTCATGGCACTCGGCATGGGCGCGGCGACGCAGGCTTGGGACGTCATCTCCCTCTCGGTCATCCGTCTGGCCACGGGGCTTGGCATTGGCGGGATGCTCGCCTGCACCAATGCGATGGTCGCGGAACTCGCCAATGCCCGCGCGCGCAGCCTGGCCGTCGCGATCATGGCGGCGGGCTATCCGGCGGGCGCGATTCTTGGCGGATCGGTCGCCTCCCATCTGCTGGTCGCGGGCGACTGGCGCGACATCTTCCTGTTCGGGGGAATCGCCACTGCCCTGTTCCTGCCCTTCATCTGGTTCCTGCTCCCTGAATCGATCGGCTTCCTGCTGCAAAAGCGGCCCGACAACGCCCTGGCGCGGGTCAATCATGCACTCCGCCGCCTGGGCCATGCCGCGCTCGACGCCCTGCCGCCCGTCGACACCGCCTCGCTCAAACCCTCCTTTGCCGCGCTGTTTGCGCCGGGCCTTGCGCGCACCACCATCCTGCTGACGCTTGGCTATTTCTGCCATATCATGACCTTCTATTTCATCCTGAAGTGGGTGCCCAAGATTGTCGTGGATATGGGCTATGCCCCGTCGGCCGCAGGCGGCGTGCTGGTATGGGCCAATGTCGGCGGCCTGCTTGGTGCGCTGTTGCTGAGCGCGCTCAGCTGGCGGATCGCGATCCGGCCGCTCGTCATCATCGCCATGATCGCCTCCACCTGTCTGGTCACCTTGTTCGGTCAGGAACAGACGACGCTGGCGGGCCTCAGCCTGATTGCGGCCGCCGCCGGTTTCTGCACAAATGGCGCGGTCGTCGGCCTATATGCGCTGATGGCCCAATCCTTTCCCACTGCCGTACGCGCGGGGGGGACCGGCATCGTCATCGGCTTCGGCCGGGGCGGCGCGGCGCTGGGACCGATAGTGGCGGGCTTCCTATTCAGCCTTAACGTCGGCTTGCCATGGGTTGCCTTTGCCATGGCGCTCGGATCGCTGGTCGGCGCGGCACTACTGATCCTGCTGCGCCCCCGCCCCGCCTGACGCCGCCGCCCATGTCGGTCGCCCCGGTCCCCAGCTTCTACCTTTATGGCGAACCGCAGCGCAGTGTGGCGGAGGGGTTCGTCCATGTCGAAAGCCTGGACGACCGCTCCCGTCCCAGCGAATGGACGATCAACCGCCATGTCCATCGCGACCTCAACCATATCATCCTGATCGCGCAGGGCGGCGGCGCAATGCAGGCCGAAGCCAGCGAATTCCGGTTCGAGGCACCGTGCCTGCTGCTGGTTCCCGCCGGAATCGTCCATGGCTTCACTTGGCACCGCGAGTCCAGCGGCCATGTCACCACCATCGCCGCGGCCTATCTGCGCCACCTCATTGCCCGCGACGCCGATCTCGCCCCGCTCTTTGCCCACCCCCATGCCATCATGCTGCCACAGGCGGAGGGCGATGCCGCCGAAGCCGAGATCACACGCATGGCGCAGGAGCTGGGCTGGTCCGGCCCCGGCCAGCGCGCCGCAGTGGAATCCGCCCTGCTGCACCTCATGGTGCTGGCGCTACGCCACGCGGCCCTCGCGCAACAGGCGCAGCCCGGCACGCCGCGCCAGGCCGCACTCGTCGCCCGGCTGCGCGAACGGATCGAGCAGCGCTTCCGCCAGCGCGAGCCGGTGTCGGACCATGCCCGCGCATTGGGCGTCAGCCTCACCGCCTTGCGTCAGGCCTGCGCCCGTGTCGCGGGCACCTCTCCCGCCCAGATGCTCGATGATCGCGCTTTGCTGGAGGCACGCCGCCTGCTGCTTTATTCGCAAATGTCGGTGGCGCAGATCGCCTATGCCACAGGCTTCGAGGATCCGGCCTATTTTTCCCGCTTCTTCGCCCGCCATATCGGCCAGCCGCCGCGCAGCTGGCGCGCCGCCAGAGACGGTTGAACCCGCGCGTCCCCGGCCCTATGCGTAACGCCATGACCGTGGACAAGCTCACCGACCTGCTCGTGGCGAAACTGCTGCGCGACCATGGCAAGAGCAAACATCATTGGCGCAAACTGATCGGCCCGATCCGCCTCTACAGCCGCGCCACGCACCCCCATTGCAACTGGTCGGTGACGCCGACCGGTGCCTTTGCCGATGTGGCCCGGCTCGAAACCCTGCTGGACGATTTGCGGCTGGCGCACCCGTTCGTAACCGTCTGACGCACAAAAAAGGCGCGGTCGGTTGCCCGCCGCGCCTTCCTTGCGACCCCGCAGGGATTCCTTTTACGCCAGCTGCTGCTCCAGCTCGCCCAGCACACGATAGCAATCGAACACCTTTGCGACGCTCGAATTGGGTTCGCGGCCTTCGCGGATCGCGCTGATGAATTCGCGGTCCTGCAATTCGATGCCGTTCATCGACACTGCTACCTTGGACACGTCGATCGGCTCTTCCTTGCCGTTCACCAGATCGTCGTAGCGCGCGATATAGGTGCCGGTGTCGCCAATATAGCGGAAGAAGGTGCCCAGCGGCCCGTCATTGTTGAATGACAGCGACAGGGTGCAGATCGCCCCGCTCTCGCTCTTCAACTGGATCGACATGTCCATCGCAATGCCCAGGTCGGGGTGGATCGGCCCCTGCATCGCGTGCGCCGACACGATCCTGCCCGCCTGATAGGCGAACAGATCGACCGTATGCGCCGCATGGTGCCACAGCAGATGGTCGGTCCACGACCGCGCTTCGCCCTTGGCATTGATATTCTTGCGGCGGAAGAAATAGGTCTGCACATCCATCTGCTGGATGTTCAGATCACCTGCCGTGATCAGATTATGGACATATTGATGGCTGGGGTTGAACCGCCGCGTATGCCCGACCATGCAGGTCAGGCCGGTTTCCTGTTGCTTGGCCAGCACCGCCTGCGCGTCCGCCCAGCTATCGGCCAGCGGAATCTCCACCTGAACATGCTTGCCCGCCTCCATGCAGGCAATCGCCTGCGCCGCGTGCATCTGCGTCGGGGTGCACAGGATCACCGCATCAACATCATCGCGCGCCAGCGTGTCCGCCAACTCGGTGGTCGCATGACCAATGCCATATTTGTCGGCAATCGCCTGCGTCGCATCCAGCCGTCGGCCAACCAGCGACGTCACGCTCACGCCATCGATATTCTTCAGGCCGTCGAGATGCTTTTCGCCAAAGGCGCCTGCACCAGCCAGGGCAATACGCATGAGAAACTCCGTATTATAAAAGCCCCTCCCATTTAAGGGAGGGGTTGGGGTGGGTTGAGGCACGCGCCAAGGCACGCCTCGATGAATGTTACTCCGCTGCGATCGCCGTCACCGTATCGCTCCCGGTCATATCCAGCCCTTCGCCATTATCCGGGCGCAGCACCATATGGCCGATCGCGGTGTTGGAGCAGGTCACATGATAATGGCGGTGCAGCGCGCGGGTCTTTTTCCCCAGCGCCCCGCGCATCACCAGCCACATCACCATTTCAATGCCTTCGCTGCCCGTCTCGCGCAGATATTCGATATGCGGAATCCGGCGCAGATGGTCGCTCTCACCGACCAGCCCATCCAGGAACATATTGTCCCATTCCTTGTTGATCAGCCCCGCGCGCGGTCCCTGCAACTGGTGGCTCATGCCGCCGGTGCCCCAGATCTGGACGTTCAGATCTTCGGGGAAGCTTTCGACCGCCTTCTTGATCGCTTCGCCCAGCGCCCAGCAGCGATTGCCCGACGGCGGGGGATAGGTGACGACATTGACGGCCAGCGGCACGACCTTGCACGGCCAGGCGTCGGGCTTGCCGAACATCATGCTGAGCGGCACGGTCAGCCCATGGTCGACGTCCATCTCGTTGATGATGGTCATGTCGAACTCGTCTAGCACCAGGCTCTGCGCAATATGCCAGGCCAGGTCGGGATGCCCCTCCACGTCCGGCACCGCGCGCGGCCCCCAGCCTTCGTCCGCCGATTTGTAGCGCTCGCCGCAACCGATCGCGAAGGTCGGGATGATCTTCATGTCAAAGGCGGACGCATGGTCATTATAGACCAGAATGATGACATCGGGCTTTTCCGCCTTCTCCCATTCGCGCGTCCAGTCATACCCTGCAAAGATCGGCCCGAAATATTCGTCACGATCCTTGTTGAAGTCCGACGCCACGCCCAGCAGCGGCACATGGCTCGACGCCACGCCAGCAGTAATCCTCGCCATCATCTTTTCTCCCTGATCGACCGCTGGCCTTCGGGTGAACGGCCACCATTCATCATCATTTCCCGATATTCGGGAAAGCTCATGCCGGTCATGGTGCTGACCGCCTCGGCGAACGGAATCCCGTCGGTCGAAAACAGCTTGGACAGGAAATAGACATTGCCGCCCAGGTCCAGGCACCGATTATAGTCGCGCGCCAGCAACGCCAGCTTCTGGTCCTCGGTCAACGGCCATTCGTCCATATAGGCGCGCTCGTCGGCCTTGAACCGGGTGCGATTTTCGTCCTTCATCAGGCTCATCGCAAACTGGTTCATATGATAGCCCTTGCGCGCGCGTGCCGCCGTATAGACGCGGGTGCCGGGAATATCCTCGAACTCAGCCAGATATTCGTGAATATCCTGATGCTTGGGATCTTCTGTCATCATAGTCCCCTCTCCTTTAATTGCGCGTCCAGCCGGGGAAAGACGCGGCGGGCATTGCCCTCGAAAATGGCGGCGCGCTCGGCCGCGCTGATGTCCAGCGCATCGACATAGCGCTTGGTGTCATCGAAATATTGCCCGGTGGTGGGGTCGATCCCGCGCACCGCGCCGACCATTTCCGACCCGAACAGGATATTCTTGTTGTCGATCACATCGGCCAGCAGATCGACGCCCGGCTGATGATAGACGCAGGTGTCGAAATAGATGTTGTTCATCAGATGCGTCGACAGATCGGGCTTTTTGAGCATGTCGGCCAAGCCGCGATAACGCCCCCAATGATAGGGCACCGCGCCGCCGCCATGCGGGATGATGAAACGCAGCGTCGGGAAATCCTTGAACAGGTCGCCTTCCAGCAACTGCATGAAAGCGATCGTGTCCGCCGCGATATAATAGCCGCCGGTCGCGTGCATCGCCGGGTTGCAGCTGCCCGAAACATGGATCATCGCCGGGACGTCCAGCTCGACCATTTTCTCGTAGAAGGGATACCAATAGCGGTCGGTCAGCGGCGGGTGGGTGAAATGCCCGCCGCCCGGATCGGGATTGAGGTTGCAGCCGATGAAACCCAGTTCAGTGACACAGCGCTCCAACTCGGCGATGCTATTGCGCATGTCCGCCTTGGGCGACTGCGGCAACATGCATACGCCGACAAAGGTTTCGGGGAACATCGCCACCACCCGCGCGATCAGGTCGTTGCAGCGGATCGCCCATTCCTTAGCCATCGCTTCATCGCCGACATGCGGTGCCATCGCCGATGCGCGAGGCGAAAAGATCGTCAGGTCCGCGCCACGCTCCTTGATCAGCCGCAACTGGTTCGCCTCGATCGTCTCGCGAATCTCTGCGTCGCTAATATTGGGATAGGGCGGGCACGGCGTCCCGGCCTTGAACGCCGCCTTCTGCTCCTCGCGCCAGGCATCATGCCCCTTGGGCAACACCGTATAATGGCCATGGCAATCAATAATCAGGCTCATTGCGTCTCTTTCCTAAACCCTGTTCCGTCACCCCGGCGCAGGCCGGGGTCTCAGGCATCGACGCACCGCGCCTGCCCAACAAAACCCCGTCATTCCTGCGAAGGCGGGAACCCGTCTCCCAACAGTTCCTCCTGTCGCGAGGTAGCGAGGTGGATTCCCGCCTCTGCGGGAATGACGTGGGAAGAAACCACGCCAATCTTCGCTCCCAGCCCTTCCGGCACCGCCATCACGCCCAGCGCGCCAATTGCCCGCTGCCGTTCCACCGTGCCGCGCGTCATGATCGCACCCGTGCCCAGCCCCTCCAGCGTCTTGACCACTTCCTCCATCTCGGCGGCGCGACGCAGGCCATGCACCAGCATCCGGTCCAGATTATAGTCCGCCCGCACGTCCCAGGGCTTGGCCTTCTCGCTCGCATCGAGCGACGCCAGCACCTCGTCCAGCACATTTGCCGCATCGGCCGCCAGCACACATTCGGCGGTTAGCGCCTCTATGCCCTTGACCATGACCGAACGGATCATCTTGATCGACGACGCCCGCCCCACGTCCGCGCCAACGATGCGGGTTTTGGCAAAACCCAGCGCCCTTAGCCGCGCCTCTGCAATCTGCGCCTTCTCGCCACTCAGCAGCAACGGCACGTTCAGCCGCGCCGGATCGACCGGGGCCATGACAGCGACATCGACATAATGCGCGCCCGCCGCCTCGATCGCCCGTGCGGCCGCCTGCTTGGTCTGCGACGCAACGCTGTTCATGTCGCAGTAGATCGCGCCCGGCGCGATCAGGTCCGCCGCGCCTTCCGCCACCGCAAGCGCCTGGTCCGCCGTCACCAGCGACAGGATCAGGTCCACACCGTCGAGCGCATCTTCCATGAAGAGCGCAGGCAGCACTCCCGCCTGCGCATAGGCCGCCAGCATCGATTCGCGCGTGGTCGCGCATTCCGTCTTGGCATCATAGACATGGGCGGCGGCGGCCCAATCCCCTGCCTGTGCAAAGGTGGACCCTGCTTCACCAAACCCGATCAGACCGACTTCCTGCTCCATGATGAAAATGATGCAATAACGCGCGTGGCGTCGCCAATCATATCCAGGGGCATGATATTAGAATTTACGAATTCATGTCCGTGACGGCCTGGCTGATGGCAGCCATGAATTGCTGCTGCACCCGCGTCGGCCGCCAGTCGGTCCGGCTGGTCAGGCCGATGGTACGGCTGATCTCGCCCGGTGCCGGCCCAATATCCGCCAGCATCCCGCTGTCCAGCTCGACCCGCAACTGGTCGACCGACAACAGCGTCAGATACTCACCACTCACCAGCAATTGCCGCACCGTCATCACCGATCCACACTCGATCGGCACTGCGGGCAGATCTCCCCCCAGCGCCGCGAACATCGCCCGCCACAATTGCCGCAACGGCGTTCCTTCGGGCGGCAATATCCATGGGAAACGCCGCAGATCATCACCATCCCAGCCCTGCTCCAATGGATGGCCCGCCCGCGCAAATATGGTCGGCCGGTCCTCGAACAGGGGCTGCTGCACCAGATCCTGCCCGATCGTCGCATCGCGCAAGGCACCAACCATCATGTCGATCTCGCCATCGCGCAGCGGTCCCACCAGTTCGGCGTGCGATCCTTCCACCACCGATATATCGACCTGCGGAAAATCCCGGCGAAAGCGGGTGATCGCCAGCGGCAACAGCCGCGCGCGGCTCAGCGGCATCGCGCCGACCAATATCCGCCCGCTCTCCTGTCCCCGCAGCGCGGCAATCTCCTCCAGCCCCTGCCGCAACTCGGCCAGCGCAAGCCGCAACCGCCGCGCCAGCGCCACGCCCGCGCGCGTCAGCATCAGCCCCCTGCCCCGCCGCTCGGCCAGCCTTACCCCCAGCGCCAGCCCCAGATCGCCCACCGCACGGTGCAGCGACGGCTCCGCCACCCCGACCAGCGCCGCCGCCGCGGCATAGCTGCCCGCGCGCGCCAGAGCGACGAAGGCCCGGATTTGCGCTGCCGTCACCCGGCTGCTGCCGATCAGGCGCAACACGACCTCGACACGCGGCTTGAATCGCAGCGCCACCTCGGTCGGCACCATTCCCCCCGGCCGCCGCTCGAACAACGCCGCACCCAACTGCGCCTCCAGCTTCGCGATGCCCTGCGTCACCGCCGGCTGGGTCAAATTCACCGCCCGCGCCGCCAGACTGACACTGCCCTGATCGACCACGGCGACCAGCGCGGCGAGGTGCCGGATATTGAACTGATCAGCTTCCATTTTTGACAATTAGCAAAATTTTATGACATTGCGCCAGAACCGATTTGAGCATTTCGTTACATATGTCCATCTCACTGTCGGGTTTAGGTAAAGAGGAGCAGCGCCATGTCCGGCATCGTCGTCCAGAATATCGAACGGGCGGACCTGTCCGTCATTGACGGACTTGCCCAATGCGGCGTCGCCACCGTCCATGAAGCCCAGGGCCGCACCGGCCTGCTCGCCCCCCACATGCGCCCCATCTATCCCGGCGCCCGGATCGCGGGCAGCGCCGTCACCATCTCTGCCCCTCCGGGCGACAACTGGATGGTCCATGTCGCTATCGAACAGCTCAAGGAAGGCGACATCCTCGTCCTCGCCCCCACCAGCCCCTGCACCGACGGCTATTTCGGCGACCTCCTCGCCACCTCCGCCCAGGCCCGTGGCTGCCGCGGCCTCATCATCGACGCAGGCGTCCGCGACCTGCGCGACTTGAAGCAGATGAACTTCCCGGTCTGGTCAAAGGCGGTCCACGCCCAGGGTACGATCAAAGGCACGCTGGGATCGGTCAACGTTCCCATCGTCTGCGCCAACGCGCTGGTCAATGCAGGCGACGTCGTCATCGCCGACGATGACGGCGTCTGCATCGTCCCCCGCGCCGACGCCGTGTCGGTGCTGGAAAAGGCACAGGCCCGCGAAGCCGCCGAAGAAGCCAAGCGCGTCCGCCTCGCCGCAGGCGAACTCGGCCTCGACATCTACAACATGCGCCCGCGCCTCGAAGAGATGGGCCTGAAATATGTTTGACCGCGCCCGCGTCATGTGGATGCGCGGCGGCACGTCGAAGGGCGGCTATTTCCTGGCCGACGACCTGCCCGCCGATACCGCCGCCCGCGACGCCTTCCTCCTGCGCGTCATGGGGTCGCCCGACCCGCGCCAGATTGACGGCATGGGCGGTGCCGATCCGCTGACCAGCAAAGTCGCGATCATCAAAAAGTCGCAGCGCGACGGCGTCGATATCGACTATCTCTTCCTGCAAGTCTTTGTGGATCAGGCGATCGTCAGCGACGCCCAGAATTGCGGCAATATCCTTGCCGGGATCGGCCCGTTCGCGATCGAGCGCGACCTGATCGCCGCGCAGCAGGACGAAACCCGCGTCGCCATCTTCATGGAAAATACCGGCCAGATCGCCATCGCCACGGTCCAGACCCCCGGCGGCATCGTGCGTTATGACGGCGACGCCAAAATCGACGGCGTCCCCGGCAGCGCCGCGCCGATACCGCTGGAATTTCGCGACACCGCCGGTTCTTCCTGCGGCGCACTGCTACCGACCGGCAACGCCTTTGATATAGTGGACGACGTCCGCGTGACCCTGATCGACAACGGGATGCCCTGCGTCGTCATGAAGGCAAGCGATGTCGGCGTCACCGGCTATGAGGACCGTGACACGCTGGACAATGACAGCGCGCTCAAGGCCCGGATTGAGGCCATCCGCCTCGCCGTTGGCGAACGGATGAACCTTGGCGATGTCACCGAAAAATCGGTACCCAAGATGATGCTGGTCGCCCCGCCGCGCAATGGTGGCGCGGTCACCGTCCGCAGCTTCATCCCCCACCGCGCCCATGCCTCCATCGGCGTGCTGGGCGCGGTCAGCGTCGCCACCGCCTGTTTGATCGAAGGGTCGCCAGCCGCCGAAGTCGCCAGCATCCCCGGTGGCAACCGCAAGACGCTGTCGGTGGAACATCCGACCGGCGAAACCACCTGCGTCATGGAACTGGACGAAAGCGGCACCGTCACCAGCGCCGCCATGCTGCGCACCGCGCGCAAATTGATGGATGGAGAGATTTTCGCATGAGTGCCAAAGAAACCGGACGCATTGTCTCATGGCATGGCAATCCGTCCAAGCCGCTCTACACCCCGCCGCCCGGCGCGATCGACGCGCATTGCCATGTGTTCGGACCGATGGCGGACTTCCCCTTCAGCGCGAAGGCGAAATATCTGCCGCAGGACGCCGGGCCGGATATGCTGTTCGCCCTGCGCGACCATCTGGGCTTTGCCCGCAATGTCATCGTCCAGGCCAGCTGCCACGGCACCGACAATGCAGCGACGCTGGACGCCATCGCCAAATCGAACGGCCCAGATGGAATACAAAGGGCGCGCGGCGTCGCCGTGGTCGATCCAGCCATCTCCGACGCCGAACTTGCCGCCCTGCATGACGGCGGGATACGCGGCATCCGCTTCAATTTTCTGAAGCGCCTGGTCGATGACGCGCCCAAGGACAAATTCCTCGAAGTGGCGCAGCGCCTGCCCGCCGGCTGGCATGTCGTCATCTATTTCGAGGCGGACATTCTCGACGAATTGCGCCCCTTCATGGACGCCATCCCCGTGCCGCTGGTGATCGACCATATGGGCCGCCCCGACGTGACCCAGGGGCCGGACGGCGCGGAGATGAAGGCGTTTCGCGCGTTTCTCGACAGCCGGGACGATATCTGGTTCAAGGCGACCTGCCCCGACCGGCTGGACCCGAATGACGACCCGTGGAACAGCTTTGCCGACGCCGTCGCGCCGCTGGTCGCCGACTATCAGGACAGGGTGCTGTGGGGCACCGACTGGCCACATCCCAATATGCAGGACGCCATCCCCGATGACGGCCATCTGGTCGACATGATCCCACGCATCGCGCCCACAGCCGATCTGCAACGCAAGCTGCTGATCGACAATCCGATGCGGCTCTACTGGCCCGAAGAGATCAGCGCCTGATCGCCCGTCGGGGTCAGTCGGTCAGGCCGACCCCGACATCATGCCCGGCCCATGCCTGCCAACGGGCGGCTTCGGGCCGGGTTTCCACCCGGTCGGCCAGATTGAAGATCATCATCTGCCCCTGGCTGGCGTCATAGGCTGGCCATGCCGCTTCGGGCCGACCATGGCGCACGAAATGTGCGATGTGCCGCGTCATCCGCTGCCCCAGTGCCGCGCGGCGTCCCGTCATCCGTCCACCCCGCGCCAATGCTGCGCGCAGCCCTCGCATCGGCCAGGTCAGGGTCAGGTCCAGCCCATGGGTCGCCCCGGCGATCGGATGGGCATAGTCGAACCGATAGAACCAGGTCGGACTGTGCGCGGCATGGCGGTCGGCGAAATGACGGGTCGGCATGACGAAGGTCAGGTCGCCCGCCAGCGCCCGACGCCCGGCCGTGGTACGCGGATAGGTCGCCAATATCGCCTGCGCCCGTTCCGTTCCCAACTGCCCGTGCAGCAGCGTCTCCAGCGCAGGCCAGCTGGTCGGCAATATGTCGCCGGGCATCAATTCGAACAATCGCACCTCATCGCGCGTTGCCCCCGCCAGCAACGGCACCGGCGCTGCCTGCGCCCGATGGACATCCGCCAGCGTCCCCGGCACCAGATCATCGTCGAGCCAGGGCGAGGCGGGAATCGTGCCTGGATTGGCGGCACCGACAGCCGCCTGTGCCTCGAACAGGCGGTACAGATCTACGGCCTTTAGGGCTTCAAGGCTGCGGCCATCATCGCCCAGCACGGCGCGATATTGCTGCGCGATTCCCGCGCTCTTGCCCAGACTATGGATCATGCTGACCGCGCCACTCTGCATGATAGCCTGCTGGAACAGGGGCGGGCAGCCGTTGCGTGGAGCAGCAGCGACACCGACATCGACCCGGCCGACTGGCCGCCGATTGTCACCCGACCAGGATCGCCGCCAAAGGCCGCAATGTTCGCCTGCACCCAGGTCAGCGCTGCAATCTGATCGCGCAGGCCAAGGTTTGAAGGGATGTCGGACGTTCCTAATGCCGCCCCGAAGTTGACGAAACCCAGCACCCCGACACGATAGTTGATGGTGACGACGATGATCCGCCCGTCGCGCGCCAGTGCCGAACCATCATAGCCATTGCCGCTGCCCGCGACGAAAGCGCCGCCGTGAATCCACACATAGACGGGCAGACGTTCGCCCTCGACCAGATCGTCCGGGGCGTAGATGTTGAGTGTCAGGCATTGTTCGGAAAAGTCGGGTGCAGCGATCCGGGCGCGCTTGGCGGCGTTGCCATACATTTGCGGGCATTGCGGCCCCACAACGGTCGCGTCCCGCACGTCGATCCAGGAGGCCGCTGGCATCGGCGCAGCGAACCGGGCGGCATCAGCATAGGGAATGCCCAGCCAGCGCCGTGCGCCGTCACTGACTGTTCCCCCAACCAAGCCTGATTGCGTAGCGACGACCAACCCGTCCATAGCCCATACCTCCCCCGGCGGCTTCACGCCGCTTGCTGGCCAGACCCTATCGCAGCGAAGCTGCCGACCCAACAGCGATTGTCGATGTCCTGATCGCCGCCCCGATATCGGCTGTGGGGAAGCTTGAAGGGTGCCGATCCGGCCTGATTGCGACTAGCCTAGTCCTACATGACAGGAGAGGCAGGCATGGACGCATTGGCGCAACTGGTTGCGAAGGACGAGATCCGGGAACTGGCGCAACTTTATGCGCGGGGGATTGATCGCAAGGATATGGGCCTGCTGCGCACGCTCTACACCGACGATGCGATCGACAATCATGGTCCCTATTCCAGTGGTCCTGTCGATCGATACTTCGCCTTTCTGGAGCGGTCACTGCCCCATATGCATATTGGCAGCCACCACATCTGCAATCATCTGATCAGTGTCGACGGCGACAGGGCGACCGGCGAAGTCTATGCCATTGCCTGGCACCTCATCCCCGACGGCAAGGATGGATTGGCGCATGACATTCAAAGCGTCCGTTATGTTGATAATTACCGCCGGGAAGGCGGGCGTTGGCTGTTTGCGCAGCGCGACGTGACATTCGACATGAAAATGCTGCTCCCTGCCGCTGACCATGGTGAAAAGCCGGACCCCGGACAGGACGTCACCTATCACATGCTGCGTTCGGCGCTGTTCGCCCGTCATTAAGTTACGCCACGGCTTCGCTCAGGCGATCACAATCCGGCCTTGCTTGACAGTCCGGAGGCCCAAGTTGATCACCTGTTCAAACACGGATGCGATCCACAGGGATCGAACGACAGGAAGGATTTGGCGATGACACGCTCTCTCAATGGCAAGGTCGCAGTGGTGACGGGTGCTGGATCAGGTATCGGCCGTGCCATCGCCATCCGACTAGCCGAAGATACCGCAAAAATAGCGATCTGGGACATTAATGCCGAAGGCGCTGCGGAAACCGCCCGACTGGTCGAGGCGGCAGGTGGCACCGCCATTGCGCTGACCGTCGATTGTTCCGACAAGGCTGCAATCCATGCGGCGGCGGAAGAAACCCGCGCCAGGCTGGGTCCGGTTGCAATATTGGTGAACAATGCCGGGATCGCCCCCTTCACGCCGTTCATGGACATTGATGACGACCTGTTCGACAAGGTCATCCATATCAACCTGCGCGGCCCTTACCTTCTGACCAAGGAAGTGCTGCCAGACATGCTCGCCGCCGGCTGGGGCCGGGTGATCAATATCACCTCCTCCTCGGTCCAGTCCGGTTCCTTCGCGCAGGGCCATTATGTATCGTCCAAGGGTGGGCTGATGGGCATGACCAAGGCGCTGGCGCTGGAATTTGCCGCCAGCGGCGTGACGTTCAACATGGTGCCGCCCGGCTTCATCGACACACCGATGCTGCGCGCCGCGCCGATTGATGCCGAGGCCTTCGCCCAGACGCTACCGATGAAGCGCATCGGCAAGCCGGAGGATATCGCCGCCGCCTGCGCCTATCTGGCGTCGGAAGAAGCCAGCTACATCACTGGCCAGACGATCAGCACCAATGGCGGCCGCTATATGGGATCGCATTAAGGGTAAGGTCGAAGGGACAAGACCCATGCGGCTTGCGGGCAAGATCGCGATCATCACCGGCGCGGCGGGCGGCATGGGCGAAGCGGCCGCATTGTTGTTCGCGCGCGAAGGCGCGAAGGTCGCCGCTGTCGATCTGGATGAAGCCAGGGTTGCGGCCGTTGTGGAAGCCATCCGCGCGCAGGGCGGTCAGGCGATCGCCATCGGCGCCGATGTCAGCAAGACCGCCGACATAGTACGCATCGTTGCTCGCATCGAGGCAGAACTGGGCCTGCCCACGATCCTGTTCAACAATGCCGGCGTCGATACGGAGAATAAACGGTCGATCCTGACCATCGACGAAGATGCTTTCGACGCATGTATCGCCGTCAACCTGAAGGCCGTCTGGCTGATGATCAAGCATGTCGCCCCGCGCATGATCGCAGCGGGCGGCGGATCGATCGTCAACACCGCTTCCATCGCGGCGTCGATCGTCGCCGGCACGGCGGGCTATTGCGCGTCCAAGGCGGGCGCAGTTGCGCTCACGAAGGTAGCGGCGGTCGAATTGGGGCGTCATAACATCCGCGTCAATGCGCTCTGTCCCGGCGCGACCGAAACGCCAATGGCCAAGCATCAGCGGCAGGAAATGGAGAAAGCGGGCCTGCCCACCTCCTCCATGTTGATGGACCGGATGGGCGTGTTGGGCCGCATGGCGCAACCGGAGGAAATGGCGATGATGGCGCTGTTCCTGGCAAGCGACGAGGCAAGCTTTGCGACCGGCGGCGTGTTCAATAATGATGCGGGCTGGACCGCGATGAGCGGCATATCCGTCCAGGATTTCGCCCGGTGACCGTTCGGGTGGTCCCGCCGCCGTCCATCCAGCACTCTTGCACACGCGGCAGCGACACCTATGGTCGCGCAATGGTCCAGAAACGTCGCATCGGGGCGGAAAGCTCCGAAACCCGCGCCCGCATTGTCGAAGCCGCCGAACAGGTGATCCGCGATGAAGGCTATGCCGCCGCCAGTTCACGACGCGTCGCGCTGCGCGCCGAATTGCCGCCGTCGCTGGTCCATTATTATTTTCCGACGACCGACGACCTGCTGCTGGCCGTGTTCCGGCGGGGCGCGGAACAGAGCGACACGATGATCGAGCAGGCACTGGCCAGTGACGATCCGGTCCGGGCGCTGTGGCGCTTTTTTTCCGACACCAGCCGCACTGCGCTGGCGATGGAATTTGTCGCACTGGCCAACCATCGCAAGGCAATCCGCGCCGAAATCGCCCGCCACAGCGAAGCGATGCGCGCGCGCCAGACCGAATGTTTTGAACGCCTGCTGGGCGACCGGCTGGCGCAGCGCGGCGTCAGTGCGGCGGGGCTGAGCCTGTTGTTAGCCAGCGCCGGGCGCGCGCTCGTAATGGAAAGCGGATTGGGTGTCGCCGCCGGACACGCCGACGCACGGCAGGCGGTAGAACAATGGCTGGACGATCTGCTCGCGTAAAAAATGAGAGGTGTTGACTTTTTGCAGACGCAGTGCTGAACATGTGTTCAACGCACAGGCTACACTGAGGAGAGTCGGACATGGCAACCACCGCGATCACGCGCTTTGCGCATGAAGAGATCAAGCCGAAGATCGGCAGCCGCATCCTGAACAGCAAGGAGGAGTTGCTGGCGGGCGATCTGGGGCCACAGATCCGCGACTTGCTGGAACAGCGCGGCGTGCTGGTGTTCCCCAAGATCGATTTCAACGACGATGAACAGATCGCCTTCACCAAGACGCTGGGTACGTTCGCGCCGGAAATGCAGGACGGGACCAATCACAAGATCCACAAGATCACGCTCGACGTGAAGGAAAATCCGCAGAGCGCCGAATATCTTAAAGGCTCGCTCTACTGGCATATCGACGGCACGATGAATGACACGCCGATCCTGGCGTCGCTGCTGTCGTGCAAGGTCAAGGCAAGCTGGGGCGGCAATACCGGTTTTTGCAACACCTATGCCGCCTATGAGGCGCTGAGCGACGAGCAGAAGGCCGAATATGAAAAGCTGCGCGTGATCCATTCGGTGTGGGCGACGGTATTTTATTATGAACCCGAACCCAGCCTGGCCAAGATCCAGGGGATGCAGCGGATCGGCGAGAATGAGCTGCCATTGGTGTGGAACCACAAGTCTGGCCGCAAGTCGCTGGTATTGGGCTGCACCGCGCACCGGGTGCTGGACGTACCGGCGATGAAGAGCGCCGAAATACTGGTCGGCCTGCGCGAATGGGCGACGCAGGAAGAATTCAGCTACAGCCACGACTGGAGCGTGGGCGATCTGGTGATCTGGGACAATACCGGCACGATGCACCGCGCCGAAGCTTATGATCCAACCTGCAACCGCATGATGCACCGCACCAAGCTGCAGGGTGAAGAGCCGTTTGAATAGGCGGCATAGCGCAGCTAACCAAAATGCCCGTCGCCAGATATGGCGGCGGGCTTTTTGGTTGGGCTTTGCAGATATTCAGTCGATCGGCTTGGGTGCCCCCGTCCCCATATAGCGCGCCAGGTTATGGTGGAGGCTGGCAACCGAGCGCTCCATATAGGGGTTGGGCTGGGTACCGCGGAAGCCGATATTTTTCATGCCCTGCTGGACGGCGGCCATATTGGTGAAATCCTGTTGCAGGACCGGAGGCCAGGCTTCAGGCGGGGTATATTCCCATTCCGTGGCCGGCGCTTCGCCTTCCGGGAACAGTTCATACACCGCGGCTTCAAAGATGCATTTGTCGGGATCGCCCAGATAGGGGCGGGCCGAATAGCAGAGCATGTTGTTGACGGCGTGGCCAATCTGGAAGTTGGGGAAAATCTGCCAGGCGGTGCCGCTTCTGGCGGTATGGGCCGGTTCGACCACGGGCCAGAATACGCCGCGCTTTGCATCGTCGGCGCGGGCGGACGCCAGCCAATGTTGCAACACCTGCGGCGCGGGGGTGCCTTCGGGCAGTTCGTCCTTCAGGCGGGTGGCTGCGTTGACCAAAGTCATGGTCGTGTTGGTGTTGGCATTTTCCCAGGTGAATAGCTGCATTTCCGCCGTCGAGAGGCGCGGGTCCTCGCCCGAACCAATGCGCAGCTTGGCCTGGTTCTCATCCATATTCTTGGGCGCGTCATAGCCGATATTGCTGTGGAGGCCGTGCTGGCGCGCCCAGCCGCGAAATTCGCCGAAGGCATTGAATTCCGGGTGGGTGGTCTGGACGTGGTAAGTCTCGCTGAACGCTTCCAGCGCGACCTTCCAGTTGCAGTCGAAGATGATCCATTTGCGCCAGCGATAGCGCATATTCGCAAGGCCGAACGGATCGAGCATCTCCGGCACGACGCCCAGATAGTCAGCAAGCGGTTCTGCATCGGGGTTGAGCGTGATCCACGCCCAGCCGCCCCAGCTATCGACCCGCACCTTGCCGAGCGCCGTGCGCTCCGCCGTCAGCTTGCCCTGCCAGTCGTCCTGATGATTGACGAAGCTGCATTGCCCGGCCCGGTCGAAGGTCCAGCCGTGGAAGCCGCAGATGATGCTCGTCCGGTTGCCGCGCGCGTTACGGGCGCCGGTCGGCGTGTCGATCAGGCGGCGGCCGCGATGGGGGCAGACATTGTGGAAGGCGCGCAACTCGTCCGGGCCGGTGCGCATGACGATGACCGAGTCTTCCAGGATGTCATAGGTGATGAAGTCACCGACATTGGGGATGTCTTCCAGCCGGGCCGCCTGTAGCCAGACCTTGCGCCAGAGGCGGTCCTGTTCGGCGCGGGCATAATCGCGCGACACATAGGCTTCGACCGGGACGGTGACCGGTTCTGTCAAATCTGTCATAACATCCTCGCTTGTCATCTATCGGCCCTGCCAGTTGGGCGAGCGTTTTTCGGCGAAGGCGCGCGGGCCTTCCTGCGCGTCCTGGCTCATATAGCTATGTTCCGAGGCAGCGCGGGCTGCTTGCAGCGCGGCGGCGCGGCCCATTTCGGTCGCCAGCATCACCGTGTCGCGCCCGGCCTTCACCGACAAAGGCGCGCCATCAAGAATTTCGGTGGCGAGGGTGATGGCGGCGTCCAGCAGCGCTTCGGGTTCGGCCAGACGGTTGACCAGACCGATTTCATAGGCGCGCTGGGCAGTGATCGGTTTGCCGGTCAGGATGATCTCCATCATGATCCGCTGCGGGATCATATGAATGAGCGGCGCGGCCCAGGGGGAGGAGCGGCCTACCTTGACCTCGGTGATGGCAAAGCGTGCCGTGGTGCTGGCGACGCACAGGTCGCAGGCCTGCGCGATCATCCAGCCGCCGGCAAAGGCGACGCCGTTGACGGCAGCGATGGTCGGCTTGCTCAGTTCGATACTGTCATAGGGCAAGGGGAACATGGTGCGGGGCGGCACGGTCATGCCGGTTTCGACCATTTCTTTCAGGTCACCGCCCGCGCAGAAGGCCTTGTCGCCCGACCCAGTCAGGATGGCGACGCGCAGCGCCGGGTCGGACTCGAACTTTTCCCATGCGGCGCGCAGCCCTTCGCGCACTTCGCGGCTGAGGCAGTTGCGCTGGTCGGGGCGGTTGATCGTCAGGATGGCGATGCCATCGGCGCGGGCTTCAAAGAGGACAGCGTCGGTCATGATCAAAATCCCCTTTGCGCGATGATATAGGCAGCCCGATCGAGTTCCTCGCGGAAGTCGGGATGGGCAATGGCGATCAGGCGGCGGGTGCGTTCGGCCAGGCTCTGCCCCTTGAGTTCCGCTGCGCCATATTCGGTGACGATGACGTCCACGTCGGTGCGGGCGGTGGTGACCGGGCCGGATAGATGGGCGACGATCTTACTGAGCGTGCCGCCCTTGGCCGAGGCGGACAGCGCGATGATCGAGCGGCCGCCGGGCGATCTGGCCCCGGCGCGGACGAAGTCGACCTGGCCGCCGGTGCCGCCCAGATAGGCCGCGCCCGATTGTTCGGCATTGACCTGCCCGGTAAGGTCAACCTCCAGCGCGGAGTTGATGGTCACCAGACGGGACAGCCGCCCCAATATGGCGGCGTCATGGGTGTAGCTGGTCGCGCACATGCGTATCGCTGGGTTGCGATGCGCCCAGTCGTAGAGGCGACGGGTGCCGATCAGTGCGCCATTGATCGAGACTCCGGGATCGACTTCCTTGCGGGCGTTGGTGATGACGCCCGCTTCGACCAGATCGACCAGGCCATCGCCCAACATGCCGGAATGGACGCCCAGATCCTTGCGGTCGTGGAGCAGGCGCAGGATCGCGTCGGGAACCGCCCCTACCCCGGCCTGGATCACCGCGCCGTCGCCGATATAGGCGGCGCAGTGACGGGCAATGGCTTCGTCAGTCGGGCCGATCGCGGCGGCGGCGACCTCGACCGGGGGCCGATTGACATAGATGGCCACGTCGATGGCCGAGGCCGGGATGGTTTCACCCGGCGTGAAAGGGACCGCTTCGTTGATTTCGGCGATGACGATGCGGGCCTTGTCCACGGCGGCGCGGACATAATCGCTGATCAGGCCGCAGCTGTGATTGCCATGTTCGTCGGCAGGGCTGAGCTGAATCATTGCGACGTCGCAGGGGATGATTCCGGCGGCGATCAGCGGCGCGATCTGGCTGACATGGACGGGGATGACCTGGAGCTTGCCCGCTCTGGTCATCGACCGCAGCGCGCCGATAGCGCCCATGCTGGAAAGCGCAAAGCTGTCGGCGGTGGCGGGGGTGAAGAGACCGGAGAAGCTGGTGGCGATGAAGGCGGACAGGCCAGGAATATCCCGGCCTTGTTCGATCAGCGCCTCGACCAAAGTGGTGGGTTCGCCGCAGGCCTGGCCCAGGACGATATGGTCGCCGGGCCTTAACCCGACACTGAGCTGAACATGTTGCGTCATGTTAACCCGGCCTGTTTGAGCAGTTGTTCAGCACGGCTGAGATAGGGCCGATCAAGCATCCCGCCCTTATAGCCGATCGCGCCCACGCCGGGATTTTTGGCAAATATATCAACGATTTCTCTCGCTTGCGCGATTTCCTCTGCAGTCGGGGTGAAGGCCGCGTTGATGACATCGACCTGCGCCGGGTGGATCGCCAACATGCCGCGATAGCCGTCGCGACGGACTTTTTCGGCGCGCGCCTTCAAGCCGTCGAGATCGCGGAAATCGCCCTGGATCGTTTCGATTGCGGTCACGCCTGCCGTGGCGGCACCCAGCAGGCACATGGAGCGGGCCAGTTCATAGGTGAAGCCATAGCTACCATCTTCATTGCGGTTGCTGCTGGCCCCAATCGAATCGGCCAGATCCTCCGCACCCCAGGTCAGCGCGACAACGCGCGGTGCGCCCTTGTAGCTGCCGGTGTGGAACATGGCCTCAGCGGTTTCAGTGACCAGCACGATCAGCGGGGTGGAACCTTGTTCGATGCCGTTGGCGACTTCGAGCGCGGAAAGATAATGGTCGAGCCGGTCGACATCCTGCCGTCCATAGACTTTGGGCAGCATGATGCCGCCCGGCCGGGCGGGCATGATCGCGGCGAGATCGAGCAGGGTGTAGGGACCATCGAGCGGATTGATCCGCACCCACAGACGTTCGCGCCCTTCCGTGCGGCTGGCGAGAAAATCATGGACGAGTTTGCGCGCGAGCACCTTGTTTTCGGTGGCGACGGCATCTTCCAGATCGAACAGCGCAATGTCGGCGGCGCTGTCCGCGGCCTTGGCCATCTTCTTGTCGCTGTCGCCCGGCGCAAACAGCCAGGAACGCATCTTGATCGAAAGATTTGCGGGTGTGGACATGATCTTCTCTCCGGTCAGTAGGATTTGGGCAAGTCCAACACTTTTTCGGCGAGAAAGTTAAGTATCATATGCGGGCTGACCGGCGCGGTGCGCGGAATTAGCACTTCGCGCAGCAGCCGTTCGACATGATATTCCTGCGCATAGCCCATGCCGCCCAGCGTCAGCATGGCGGTATGGCAGGCTTCAAACGCGAATTCGGCGGCGAGATATTTGCCGGCATTGGCTTCGACCCCGCAATCCTCGCCCTTGTCGAATTTGGTCGCGGCCTGCATCACCATCAGGTTGGCGGCCTCCAGCTGCGCCCAGCATTTGGCCAGCGGGTGCTGTATTCCCTGGTTCATGCCGATCGGCCGGTCGAACACGATGCGTTCGCGGGCATAGCGCGCCGCGCGCTGGATCGCGTTGCGGCCGATACCGATCGCTTCGGCGCCGAGCAATATGCGTTCGGGGTTCAGCCCCTTGAGGATGATACGAAAGCCCTGCCCTTCCTCGCCGATACGATCCTCTTCGGGAATGAAAAGATCGTTTATGAACAGCATGTTGGAGCCGACCGCGTGGCGGCCCATTTTCGGGATCAAGCGATGTTCGATCTTCGTGCGGTCCAGCCTGGTGAAGAAAAGCGAGAGGCCGTGAGTCTTGTTCTCCACCTCGTCAATCGGCGTGGTGCGCGCGAGCAGCATCATACGATCGGCGACATGCGCGTTGGTGATCCAGATCTTCTCGCCATTGACGCGATAGCCGCCCGCCTCCCGCACGGCGCGGGTCTTGAGCTTGGTCGTGTCGAGTCCGGTGTTCGGCTCGGTGACGGCGAAGCACATTTTTTCCGCGCCCGACAGGATCGGCGGGATCATCCGCTGCTTCTGTTCCTCCGTCCCGAACAGGTCGATCGGTTCCAGGCTGAACACCGGGCCGTGGATCGTGGAAGCGGCGGTCATGCCGCCGCCCGCTTCGGCCACCGCCTGCATCATGATCGCCGCTTCGGTAATACCAAGACCCGCGCCGCCGACCGATTCCGGCATGGCAACACCCAGCCAGCCTGCCTGTGCCATCGCCCGGTAAAAATCGTCGGGAAACTGGGCGTCATGATCGCGCGCCAGCCAATAATCATCGCTGAACGCGCTGCATTGGGCCAGCACGGCGTCACGAATATTCTGCTGGTCGTCGGTAAAGGCAAAATCCACGTTTCTGGCCCTGCTTGCCGCATCGTCGCGGTCCATGATTTCCTGACTTTGGGGTATCAGCGAGAAATGGACCGCACAATCGAACGGCTGTTCAGCACTCGACATATCGGTGGGGCGAAGCGGTTGGCCATGGCATCCGCGCACATCCTGTCCTAGCCCGATGGCATGGAACAGGAGAATATAATGGGCGAGCCAAAGGCGCATGGCGGACCGCTGACAGGCGTGCGGGTGGTCGACCTGACCGCGATGGTCTTTGGCCCCTATGCCACGCAGATCATGGCCGATATGGGCGCGGACGTCATCAAGGTGGAGCCGCCGGGCGGCGGCGACCAGACCCGCTATATCAACGGCGGCAATGCGCCGGATCTGGGCGGGGTGTTCACCAACGTCAATCGCGGCAAGCGCAGCATCGTGCTGGATCTGACGCTGGATGCCGACAAGGATGTGCTGCGCGCGCTGATCGCGACGGCCGATATCTTCATCCATTCGATGCGGGGCAAGGCCATCGCCAGGCTGGGGTTCGATTATGCGGCGGTCAAGGCGATCAAGCCAGACATCGTCTATACCAATTGCTATGGCTATAGCCGTCGCGGGCCGGATTGCGACAAGCCCGCCTATGACGACACGATCCAGGCCGAATGCGGCATCCCGCATTTGCAGGGATTGATGACCGGCAAGCCTGATTTCATGGCGACGATCATCGCCGACAAGGTCGCAGGACTGACTGGACTATATGCCACGATAATGGCGCTGTTCCACCGCGAACGCACTGGCGAGGGACAAGAGGTCGAAGTCGGCATGTTCGAGACGATGGCGTCCTTCATGCTGACCGAACATGCCAGCGGGATGCTGTTCAATCCGCCAATCGGGCCAGCCAACTATCACCGGGTGGTGGCGCGCAACCGCAAGCCCTATGCGACCAAGGACGGGTATGTCGCGGCGCTCGTCTATAATGACAAGCATTGGAACGCCTTCATGGGCGCGGTGCGGCCGGAATGGGCGAGCGAGGAATTTGACAGCCTGCCCAAGCGGGCGAAGCAGATCGACCGGGTCTATGGCCTGCTGGGCGGGACATTTGCGCAGCGCACGACGCAGGAATGGCTGGATTTGCTGGAACAGCTCCACATTCCCGCCGCGCCGCTGCGCACGACCGATGAACTGTTCGGGAATGAGCATCTGAACGCCATCGGCTTTTTCGAGACGGTGGAGACGGAGCATGGCGCGGTGCGTTTTCCGGGCGTTCCGACCTGGTTTTCGGCGACGCCGGGCAAGGTGGCTGGCGGCGCGCCGGGACTGGGCGCGCATGGGGATGAAGTGCGGGAGGAATTGCGCGATTCCTCCCCTGCAAAGGGAGGATTGTTATAGATTCCACCGCCACGGCGATGAAGCGGGGCGGGTGCCCGATCCGTCTTGAACACCCCTCTCCAGCCTTTACCCTTCTGTGTCAAACAGACAGCGGACAGGGTGATATGGCAGAGGTTATGGCAGCGACGACATCGGTTCCGTTCGAGATTACCGATCCCGAACGTATCCCCACGCCGCGCTATTATGATGAAGGCTTCTACAAGCGCGAGTGCGAGGAGCTGTGGCCCCATGTCTGGCAGATGGCCTGCCGCGTCGAACAGCTGCCGGAAGTCGGCGACTGGATCGAATATAGTAATCTGGGCCAGTCGATCATCATCGTGCGGACCAAGGACGGCATCCGCGCCTTTCACAATGCCTGCCGCCATCGCGGTGTGCCGCTGACCGAAGGCAGTCATGGCAATTGCAAGGGCAAGGGGTTCATCTGTCCCTTCCATGGCTGGCGCTGGAATATCGAGGGGAAGAACAGCTTCGTCTATGGCCGCCACATGTTCAGCGAAGGGCAACTGGACGAGGACGACCTGGCGCTGCGCCCGTGCCGCAGCGAAATCGAGATGGGCTGCGTATTCATCAATTTCGATGATGATGCGCCGGGATTCCGGCAGCAGCTGGGTCCGCTGGCCGCCGGTCTGGACGCCTATCATGCCGACAAGATGCGCGCGGAATGGCAATTCGCCACGGTGCTGCCTGCCAACTGGAAGATCGCGATGGAAGCCTTCATGGAAGGCTATCATGTCATGCGGACGCACCCCCAGCTCCAGCAGAAGGTGCCGATCCTCTACAATATGATGTACGGCATGGATACGGGCGGGATCGGCGTGCCGATCAATCCCAACCGGTCGATGAAGGACAATATCATCGATCAGGTCGAACATATGCAATTGCTGAGCGATGGCATGGCGGGCATGTGCCATGCCAAGGATGTGGCGGTGGCGCGCACGCTGATCGACGTGGAATTGCCCGACGATCCGGGTCAGGCGATCATGCAATGGTTCGGCATGGTCAATCATTGCGTCACGCAGGCGGCGCAGGCGCGCGGCGAACCGGCACCCGACCTTAATCACATTGCGGTCAACACGCCGGTCAAGGCGGTGGAATATATCTTCCCCAATTATTTCCTGCTGCCTTTCCTGTCGAGCATGGCAGCATACCGCATCAGGCCGCTTGGCCCCGAAAGCTGCCTGTTCGAGCTATGGTCGCTGACGCATTTCCCGGAAGGTCAGGAACCAGCGCCGGTGATGGAAGCAGTGATGCTGCCCTATGACAGTGATCAGTTCCCTATGATCCCGCGTCAGGATTACAGCAACATCCCGATCCAGCAGAAGGGGCTGCACGCCAAAGGCTTCGACTTCATGCGGCTGTCGAAGGATATTGAGGGGCTGATTTCCAACTATCAGCGGATCATCGACGGCTATCTGAAGGGCGTAGAGCCGGAGAAACTGAGCGCGGCGACCCAGAAGCTGGCGGGGAATTTCGACGGGCCGATTTTGGACCTGGGGTTTTAGGGCCAGAGGGCGGCCGCGGCGGCCAATCCCTGTCCGCCGCGGCCGCGCAGGTCGCCGATCAGCGCTTTGAGACGATAGGTCCACAGGTGCAGCGGATGTTCGAGCGTCACGCCCATCGCGCCGAAAAACTGGTGGAAGTCGTACACAGTGGCGCGGGCCGATTCCTGTGCGTGCAGGGCAGCTAGCGCCGCGTCGCCGGGGTCAAGCGTCGCGGCGGCTTTGAGCGCCAGCCAGCGCACGCCGTTGGCGCGCACCTGCGCTTGCGCGAGGCGGTGGCGCAGCGCCTGGAAGGTAGCGAGCGGACGGCCGAATTGCTGGCGGTCGATGACATGGGCGACGGTGCTGTCGAGCGCGGCGGCGAGGAGGCCGGCGGCTTCGGCGGCGAGCGCGATGCGCCAGCGGATCAGGACTTCGCTGGCGGGGATGGCGTGCAGGGTGCGTTCCGCTGGCACGGTGAGCAGCGTGGCCATGGGGTAGCCGTAGAGCGCTTCGGGTTCGGGACGGACCTGCGCGGCGGTGGCAGTGAAGGTCGAGACGCCGGATGAGCCGACGAGCAGCACGGTCGCACCTTCACGCAGGAAGCGGATGGGGCGTGTGGTGCGGCCTTCTTCCACCAGACAGAGCGGGCGCGGCAGATCGCCGCCGAGCAGCGGGCGGATCAGCGCGCTGGCGGCGGCTTCGACCGTTTGCGGCAGACGGGCGAGGCGTTCGACCACCAGCGCGGCGGAGACTGCGCCCAGATCGGGATCGAAACCAATGTCGAGAAAGCCGCCTTCGGCCAGATCGCGATCCAGTTGCGCGTCGGGCAGGGCGAAGCCTGCCTCATGCAACGACGCGCCCGCATAGGGACGGGTCAGCGTGTCGATCGCGTCGAGGATCGCGACCTGATCGTCAGTGAGCGAGAGATCCATCAGCGCGGCTCCCTGGGCAATTTGAGGACATCGGTGGCGATGATGTTGAGCTGGATTTCCGCTGCGCCTGCCGCGATGCCCGCAACGATGCCGCGCTGGTGATGCATCTTGAGATAGGGATGGGCGTCGGCCAGCGCTTCGGGCAGATATTCGACGATAAATTCGCACACGCGCCGTTCGGCCATGACGGTAGCGAAGCGGGCGGAGCTGGATTCCGCGCCGATCGCTTCGCCCTTGGCACGGCGGTCGACGATGGCGTAGCTGGCCATGCGGGCGGCTTCGGTCAGCGCTGCGCAATGTGCGGCTTCGATTTTCACCGCCTCACCGTCGAACTCATCTTGTGCTTTCAAAATGGAGACGGCGCGGTCGAGCGCGGCGCGGGCCAGCGCGTAACGCGGGATGCCGAGCCGTTCGTTGGTGAGCGAATAGCCGATGATTTCCCACGCCTGCCCTTCGTCGCCAAGCCGCGCGGTGACGGGGACTATGACATCGTCGAAAAAGACTTCGTGGATGTCGCCTTCGCCGATCAGCGAGGGGATTTGCCGGACGGTGATGCCGGGCGTGTCCATCGGCACGAGCAGGATGGAAATGCCGCGCTTGCGATCGTCGCTGGTGCGGCAGACAAGGAAACAGGTGTCGGCAAGGCCGGCATAGCTGGTCCAGATTTTCTGGCCCGTGACGCGGTATTGGTCGCCATCCCTTTCCGCGCGGGTGCGCAGCGAGGCGAGATCGGAGCCGGAGCCGGGTTCGGAAAAGCCCTGGCACCACAGTGCCTTGCCTTCCGCGATCGGGGGCAGATAACGCGCCTGCTGATCGGAGGAGCCGTAGCGGATCAGCGTCGGGCCGATCCAGTTGACGTTCATATATTGGCCACCACGCGGTTCGCCCGCGATCCACATTTCCTCGGCCAGGATGGTCTGGTGCCAAGGGTCCAGCCCCTGCCCGCCCAGTTCGACCGGCCAGTGGGGGATCAGCAACCCCTGCTCTGCCAATGTGCCACAGAAGCTTTCGGCATATCTGGTGAGCGCGGGCGAGGCCGGGCCATGCTGCGAAAAACGCTCCCAGTCGTCCGGCAGCGTGTCGGCCAGCAGCGCGCGCAGCCGGTCGCGGAAGGCGGTTTCCTGATCTGTCCAGTCAAAGTCCATATCATGCTGATTAAGGGATGGAGCGGGGCGAGAATAGACGCGGCACCAAGAGAACGCCCCGGTGATATGGCATCGACGGACTTGGCCCAATGGCCATGCGAGTTAAAAATGGGGCATGGATATGGACGATACCCGCTTCACCCCCCTGTTGCCGCTGGACGATGTACCCGAAGGCAAAGCCGTCGCCGTCGAGGCAGGCGGGCGCGCGATCATGCTGTGTCATTTTGAGGGGCGCATCCATGCGCTCGATAATATCTGTTCGCACGCGCAGGAGCCGCTGGCATGCGGGCGGATGCGGCTGGGCTGGATCGCCTGCCCCGCCCATGGCGCACGGTTCGATCTGGAGACCGGCGAGGCGCTGACCGGGCCGGCGCGCGACCCGATCGCCACCTATAAGGTGCGGGTGGTGGACGCGATGATCGAGGTGGCATTGTAGCGTATCGCCTTGGGGATATCACGGGGCCGCCTCTTGCGCGGACAGCCCGAAGTGCGGCCTAGCTGATATATATTTTATGGAGGCACGGGACTTTGAGCGAGGCACTGGACAGCTTGCGGCAGGAGGTGCGCGATTGGCTCGCCATTCATGCGCCCAAGGACTGGCGTGGCCAAAGCACGAGCGAGGCGGCCTTTCTGGAATTGCAGCGCAGCTGGTTCGCGTCGCTCGCCAAGGCAGGCTATGCCGTGCCGCACTGGCCGGAAAACTGGCCGGGTGGCGGGCGGTCGCTGGCGCAGCAGAAGGTGATTTACGAGGAATTTGCGCGGGCCGATACGCCGCGCCTGCTCTTGTCCTTCATGTCCACCTATCATGCCGCCTCCACCCTGTTTGAATGGGGCAGCGAGGAACAGCAGCAACGCTATATTCCGCGTATCCTTGAAGGCGAAATCTGGTGTCAGGGCTTTTCCGAGCCGGGCGCTGGGTCGGACCTGGCGGCGCTGCGTACGCGGGCGGAGCGGAAGGGCGACGTCTATGTCGTCAACGGCCAGAAACTGTGGTCGACCATGGGGCAGTTTGCCGACCAATGCCTGCTGCTGGTGCGCACCAGCAGCGAGGGCGTGAAGCAAGCCGGGCTGACCTATTTGCTGCTGGACCTGAAGGCGCCGGGGGTGACCGCGCGGCCGATCCACCAGATTCATGGCGATGAGGAATTTGCCGAAATCTTCCTCGACAATGTCGAGATTCCGGTCGCTGACCGGCTGGGCGAGGAAGGGCAAGGCTGGGCCGTGGCGCAATCGACCCTTTCGTCCGAGCGCGGACTGACCCTGCTGGAGCTGAGCGCGCGGATGCGTGGCGCGCTGTGGCGGATCGGCGACCTCATTCGCGCGAACGGGCGCGGCGAGGATGCAGGCGTGCTGCGCGATTTCGGGCGGCTGGCGAGCAAGGTGGATGCGACCTGCGCCGTCGCCGACCAGTTTCTGGCCAATCGGATCGCGGGTGAAGAGCGGGTCGGCGACGCCTCCATCGTCAAGCTGGCCTATTCGCGAACGTTGCGGGAATTCACATCGCTGGGGCTGCGGATCGGCGGGCTGGAGGCGCAATATCATGCGCCAATCACCTTTGGCGGGGGCATGGAAACGGGCAACTGGATGGCCGATTTCATGAACAGCTATGCCTGGACGATTGCGGGCGGCAGCGATGAGGTCCAGCGCAACATCATCGCCGAACGCCTGCTGGGGATGCCGCGTGAACCCAAAAACTGGGTCGTGAAGGAGGGCGCGGCATGAGCATGACCAGAGCCGAATTGCAGGACGCAGCGGCCAAGGCGTTTGACGGCGACCTGACCCCCGATGCGGCCCATAGCTGGAACCTGATTGCCGACATGGGATGGCTGATGATGGCCGTGCCGGAGGATCAGGGCGGGCTGGGGCTGGGGCGCGCGGCGGTGGGGGTGATCCACCAGGCGCTTGGGCGGACATTGGTGGCGGGTCCGGCAATCGCGCAGATGCTGGTGATCGAGGCGCTGAGCGCGGCTGGCGGGCAGGATGAGTTGCTGGGCCGGGCGATGGCGGGAGAGGTGATGACGGCATCACTGGCGGATGGGCTGAGCGCCGTGCCGGATGCCGACCGGGCGAGTCACGTGTTGCAGGTGGAGGCGGGGATCATATCCTTGTTGCCGGTGGGCGATTTGGCCTTCACGGCGCGGACGACGTGGGACGGGACGCGACGCTTGTTCGATGTGGATGCGGGTGATGCGGCAGGGATTGTGCTGGCGACCGGCGACGCCGCGACGGCGCTGGCCAGTCGGCTGTCGGCGCTGCGCAGCGTCGCGCTGGCCGCCGACTGCCTGGGAGGAGCGGACGCGGCGCTGGCCATGACGATCGATTATCTGGAGACGCGGCGGCAGTTCGACCGGCCGCTGGCGCTGTTTCAGGCATTGAAGCATCGCGTTGCCGACATGAAAACCGCGCTGGTCGCAGCCGAGGCGCTGTTCTGGGCGCGGGCGAGCGACACGGCGGCGGACGCGGTGACGATGGGGGCGATGAAGGCCCATGCGGCGGGTGTCTATCGGCTGATCGCCGAGGAGGCGATCCAGCTGCATGGCGGCATTGGCCTGACCATGGAGCATCCCTGCCACCTGTTCCTGAAACGCGCGACACTGAACGCGGTGCTGGGCGGTGACGGCGATCATTGGGAAGAAGCAAGAGGACGGCAGGCGATGACCGCCTGACCGGCACGACGAGAGGACAAGAGCATGAAGGCTGGATTGATGGTCGCGGGATTCGCGACGCTATCACTGTTGATGGCTGTGCCGGCGGGTGCGGACCAGTCGACCCAGCCAGCGCCCGCAGCTGACGCGATGTTTGCCCAGCCCTTTATCGACAAGGATGAATGGCGCGACGCGCCAGTGCGGCACCGCTATGTCCATGGCGGCTTTACCGGCACGGAGACGCGCTTTTCCTTCTATTTCCCCGACAAGGCGCACTATCAGGGACGCTTCTTCCAGCATATCACGCCAGTTCCCGACAGCGAGAATAACGGCCAGTTGCCCAGCGTCGGCGAGGAGGACAAGGTCGGTTTTGCGCTCGCATCGGGCGGCTATTTCGTCGAGACCAATGGCGGCGGGCGCGGTCAGGTGGGTATGCCGGGCACAGGCGTAGACCCGACCATCGCCGCGTGGCGCGCCAATGCGGCAGCCGCAGCCTATTCGCGCGTGGTGGCGCAGCAAATGTATGGCGGCAAGCGACCCTATGGCTATGCCTATGGCGGCAGCGGCGGCGCGTTTCGCACGATCGGGTCGATCGAAAACAGCGTCGGCGTGTGGGACGGGGTGGTCCCCTATGTCATGGGATCGACGATGGCGATCCCCAATATGTTCACCGTGCGGATGCATGCGATGCGCATCTTGAAGGATCGCTGGCCACAGATCATCGACGCGGTCGAGCCGGGCGGCAGCGGCGATCCCTATGCCGGCCTCACCACGCGCGAATCCGATGCGCTGCGCGAGGTGACGAAGATGGGCTTCCCCACGCCATCCTGGTTTGGCTATCGCACCATGGGGGTGCATGGCTTTGCCGCCCTCTATCAGGGCATGGTGATGGCCGATCCCAGCTACTTCACCGATTTCTGGACCAAGCCGGGCTATCTAGGTTTCGACAATCCCGGCGATTTCGACGGCGCACGGGTGCAGCACAAGGCGCAGGTGATAGCGGCGATCACGGCGGCGGAGGCGGCGCGGCTGAAGCTCAACACCAGCGTGGTGGACGGGCGCAAGGATGGCGGGGTTGATAATGCCTTTGCCGCGTTGCAGGGCGAAGGGGCGCAGCTCATCGTCGCCTATCGCCTGTCGAGCGCGCCACCGGCTGTCGATTTTCTGGGTGGCGATCTGATATTGGCGGACGGACGGCGGCTGGCGCTCAGCCGGATCGTCGGGGATGTCGTCATTCTGGGCGTGGCTGATCCTGCGATCGCCGCCAGCGTGAAGGCGGGCGACGCCGTGCAGGTGGACAACAGCAATTTCCTGGCCGCGCAGACCTATCATCGCCATCAGGTACCCGGACGCGATTTTCCGGTCTGGGACCAGTTTCGCAAGAGCGATGGTACGTCCATCTATCCGCAACGACCGATGATCCTTGGCCCCTTGTTCGTGCAGGCGACATCGGGATCGCAACTGACCGGCAAATTTGCGGGCAAGATGATCGTCGTGGAAAATCTGTGGGATCGAGAGGCGATGCCGTGGCAGGCGGACTGGTATCGCCAGCGGATTGCGGCGCATTTGGGCGCGGCGACGGACGACAATCTGCGGCTATGGTTTACCGACCATGCGCTGCATGGCGACAGCAGCCGACAGGAGGACCCGACCCGGACGGTCAGCTATCTGGGCGTGCTGCAACAGGCGCTGCGCGACCTTTCGGCCTGGGTCGAACGGGGCGTCGCCCCGCCTGCCAGCACCGCTTATCGCATTGCCGACGGGCAAGTGATCGTCCCGACCGATGCGGCTGCGCGCAATGGCATCCAGCCGATCGCGCAGGTCAGCGCCAATGGCGGCGTGAAGGCGCTGGTGAAGTCCGGCGCACCGGTCGCCTTTGCCGCCAGCATCGCCGTGCCGCCGGGCGCGGGGCAGATCGTGGCGGCGGAATGGGATTTTGAGGGCGACGGGACATTCCCGGTCAAGGCCGCCCTCCCCCGCCGCGCGGGCGCGACTGTGACGGTCCGGGCCAGCCACAGCTTCACCCGACCCGGCACCTATTTCCCGGCGCTGCGAGTGGTATCGCAACGGCAGGGTGACGCCATCACGCCCTTTGCCCGCATCCAGAACTTGGGACGGGTGCGGGTCGTGGTGGAATAGGCTATTCGAGCGGTTCCCCATCCCATGTCTCGGTATCGATCTGCGCCTGCGCGGCGCGGGGATAGCGCGGGCCGGATACCGCACCGAAGCTGAACAGCGCATCGACCGCCGCCAGCGTGCTGGCGGACAGGTCGATCGCCAGCGTCGCCATATCCTCATCCAGATGGGCGATGCTGGTAGTGCCGGGGATGGCGACGACATAAGGGCGGCGCGACAATAGCCAGCCGAGCGACAGCTGTGCCATGGTGCAGCCCGCTTCCGCCGCGATTTGGCCAAAGGCAGCGGCGAGTTGCAGATTATGCGCCAGATGGGGGGCATGGAAACGCGGCATGGACGCGCGGACGTCTCCTGCCTCCACACCTTCCGGTCCCACCCCGCCCGCCAAGACGCCGCGTGCAACGGGGGAGAAGGCGACGAAGCCCACGCCCAGTTCGCCGCAAGCGTCCAGCACCGCGACTTCGGCATTGCGGCTCCAGGGCGAATATTCGGTCTGCATCGCCGCGATCGGGTGAACCGCATGAGCGCGGCGCAGCGTGGCGGCGGACATTTCCGACAGGCCGATCGCGCCGATCTTGCCCGCCTCCACCGCGCGGGACAGCGCGCCGACCGACTCCTCGATCGGCACATTGGGGTCGAGCCGGTGGAGATAGTAAAGGTCGATATGATCGACATTCAGTCGCTGGAGCGAATCCTCCAGCGTCGCGGCGATCGCCTGGGGTGATCCGTCAATGCCGCGCTTGCCGTCCTTGCCGCCCAGCACGCATTTGCTGGCGAGGGTGAATGCGTCCCGTCGGTGCATGATGGTGCGGCCCAGCAATTCTTCATTGGCGCCAAAGCCGTAAAGCGCGGCGGTATCGAAGAAATCGACCCCGGCATCCAATGCGTGAAGCAACAGCCGTTCGGCCTGTTCGGGCGCGGGCCGGGGCAGATAGGCGTGGCTCAAATTCATACAGCCAAGGCCGATAGCCTTGACCGTGAAGGGACCGATGGTGCGGGGCGACAGCGGGGCAGTCATGTCCGGGCGGTAATCCTGTATCTATGGGGGTTGGCTTCCCATAGCGAGGCTTTGCGGGTGCGGGCTATGAGTTTTTCTTGGCTTGTCCATGAAAGGCGGCAATAAACCTGCGGCGGTGGGCGTGAGGGAAGGACAGCAATATGACGCAGGATGCTGATATGAAGGGAGCCGCCGCCTATCCGCGCGCGGTGCTGGACCTGTTCGATGCCTATGTCCATGGCGCGATCGACCGGCGTGGGTTCCTGAGCCAATGCGCGCTCTATGTCGGCAGCACGACGGCGGCCACCGCGACGCTGGCGGCGCTCAGCCCCGATTTCGCGCGCGGCCAAGTGATCAAGCCCGACGACAAGCGGATCATCATCAGCCATGTCGATATTGACTCGCCGGCGGGCAACGGCACCGTGCGCGCCTATATCGCGCGACCGGCGGCGAAGAAGGGCGCGAAGCTGCCGGTCATCATCGTCGCGCACGAAAATCGCGGGCTGAATCCGCATATCGAGGATATTGCCCGGCGGCTGGCGGTCGATGGCTATATGGCGGTGGCGCCCGACGCGCTGACGACGATCGGCGGCTATCCGGGGGATGAGGACAAAGCGCGCACTGCCTTTGCAACGCTGGACCGGGCCAAGATTGGCGAGGATTTTGTCGCGGCGGCGACTTATGCCCGCACGATGGCGGGCAGCAATGGCAAGATCGGTGCGGTCGGTTTCTGCTTTGGCGGCTGGATCGCCAACCTGCTGGCAACGCGCCTGCCCGATCTGCGCGCCGCAGTGCCTTTCTATGGCAGCCCGCCGACGCTGGCCGACGTACCGAAGATCAAGGCGCAGTTGCTGATCCATTATGGCGGCAATGATGCGCGGACCAATGCGGCCTGGCCCGATTATGAGGCGGCGCTGAAGCAGGCAGGGACGCGCTACCAGGCCTATATTTACGACGGCGCGGAGCATGGCTTCAACAATGATACTACGCCGCGTTTCGACAAAGCGGCAGCGGACCTTGCCTGGGCGCGGACTTTGGCGCTGTTCCGCCAGACGATTGGCTGATTGTGGCTGTCCCGCCCGATGCGGCGGGACAGCCATCATAGGTCAGGCCATCAGTGCCTTGACCGTTTCGACCACACGCTCTGGCGAGACGATGTAGGCGTCCTCCAGCACCTTGGCGAAAGGCACCGGCGAATAAGGCGCGCCGAGGCGGCGGACAGGTGCCTTCAACTGGCCGAACAACTCTTCGGCGATGGTGGAGGCGATTTCGCCGCCGGGGCCGAAATGGCGCACCGCTTCATGGGCGATGACCGCGCGGCCAGTCTTGGCAACCGACGCCAGCACCGCTTCCTTGTCCCAGGGCGATACCGTGCGCAGGTCGATCAGCTCGACCGAAATGCCCGCTTCCGCCAAGGGAGCCAGTGCCTGCTGGCAGCGGATCACCTGCGAGGACCAGGAGACGATGGTAACGTCGGTCCCTTCCTGCACCACCCGCGCCTTGCCCAGGGGAATGGGCGCCAGATCGTCAGGCACTTCGGCCGGGATGAACAGGGAGCCTGCGGATTCGATGAAGATGCAGGGGTCCGGGTCCTGAATACAGGAAAGTAGCAGCCCCTTATAATCGACCGGGTTGGACGGTGCGACGACCTTGATCCCGGCCGTATGGGCAAACCAGCCTTCCAGATGATCGGCATGTTGGCCCGCTGTCTGCCATCCTGCGCCCGTCAGGGTGCGGATCGTGATCGGCACGGTGCTTTGCCCGCCCGACATGAAGCGCAGCTTGGCCGCATGGTTGAAGATCATGTCCATCGCCACGGCAGTGAAGTTCATCAACATGATTTCGGCGACCGGCTTATAGCCGGCCAGCGCCGCGCCGATGGCGGCACCGATGATCGCCTGTTCCGAAATCGGGGTAGATTTGACCCGGTCGTCGCCAAATTTGGTCGACAGACCAGCGGTCGCGCCGGTGACGCCACCGCCTTCGCGATCGGCGATATCTTCGCCCAGCACGATCACCTTGTCATCATCGGCCATCGCCTGATGCAGTGCCGCATTGACGGCCTGGAGGCTGTTCATCTTCTTCGCGCTCATGCCGGAATCTCCTGCGCAAAAACATCGCGGCGGAGTTCGTCCACCGATGGCAAGGGGCTGGCGAGACCGAATTCCTGGGCGTCCTCAATCTCGGCCTCGATCGTCGCCTGCATCGCGGCCAGCGACTCATCGGTCGCGTGGCCCTGTTCGACCAGCCATGCCTTGAAGGCGGGCAGCGGGTCTTTCGCGATCGCCGCCGCTTTCTCTTCCTTGGTCATATATTTGTCGTCGTCGCCCAACACATGGCCGTGGAAGCGGAAGGTCTTGCATTCCAGCAGGGTCGGCCCTTCGCCATCGCGCGCGCGGCTGATCGCTTCATGCGCGGCGGCGAACATCGCCAGCGGGTCATTGCCATCGACGGTATGGCCCGGCATCCCGTAGCCGATTGCGCGCTTGGCGATGAAGTCGACCGAGGTGCCATTTTCGTAGCGCGTATGTTCGGCAAAGCCGTTATTCTGGCACACGAAAATCACCGGCAGCTTCCACACCGACGCCAGATTGAGCGATTCATGGAAGGCGCCGATATTGGACGCGCCATCGCCGAAATAGGCGATGGTGACGCGCCGCGACCCGTCCAGCTTGGCTGCCCAGGCAAGGCCATTGGCGATCGGCATGGACGAACCGACAATGCCGGTCGTAACCATGACGCCGCTTTCGGGATGGGTCAGGTGCATCGGCCCGCCCTTGCCCTTGCAGGTGCCATCGACGCGGCCCGCGATTTCCGCCCAGAGCGGTCGCAGCGGCATGTCCTTGGCCACCATGTCGTGGATGCCGCGATAGATGGTGCAGATCTTGTCATCGTCGGTCATCAGCGATGACAAGGTGGCGGGGATCACTTCCTGGCCCCGCGCCGAATAATAGGGCATGACCAGCCGCCCAAGGCGAATGGTCTTGCGGATGGCGTCGTCGTTGCGCTCGATACGGATCATGCGCCGGTAGATATCTACCAGCTGGTCCGGGGTAGGCGCCGGGGCGTTGCTCAGCTCTGCCATGATGTCCTCAAGATGGCCAATGGGATGCCCCTTGAATTGGCGCTCAGGGGCCATTGGTCAACTCGCCGGGGCGATATGTGGCCACCACCTTGCAATGGCGGAAATGCTGGCCATTTTGGGAGGATGGAAAGAGGCGCGCATGACCGACAAGAGTGACATTATCAAGCAGGCGACCGAGCGCGTGTTGCAGCTGGAAGGCGAGCTGGAGGCCGAGGGCGCGGCATCAACGCAGGGCGACGAGCTGGCCCATGCCCGCGCGATGCTGCACCAGTGGGTCGACAGCGTGGTGGCGGTCGTTTCCTCGCCCGGCGTTGGCCGCGTCTCGCTGATCCATGACGATGGGACGGAATCGCGGATATCCTCGCCCGCCCTGCCGTTTCGCCTGTCCCGTCCGGCGCGCTTCGACAGCTAGCGGAACGCGAAATTGGTGCCGTCAAAATGATCGAGCGGGGTCAATGGCGCGGCGGTGAAGTCGATCACCTTGCCAACGCGGATCGCCTTTGCCGCATTGTCGGGCTGAAAGGTGAAGCAATTGGGCGGCACCCGGCTGGCGGTGGATTGCCGCTCCATCGGAATCAGGCGGCCATTGGCGAGAATCGCGCCCCATTGCAGCAATTTGGCGGCTTCGCGATGCGGGCCGTCCAGCCCCTCGATCCAGTCGCGCAATTTCATGATCGACAGGCCCGCAATGGCAATGGGGGCTTCCATCACATGATTGCGGTGGGCGACCTGTAACAGCGGCATAGCATCACGGCGGATTTCAGCGGTCGCCAGGCCGTCAATAGGATCGCAGGTGACGATGTCGTAGATGATAGTGTTGGTTTCACCGGCATGGGCGGCGGCCAGCACGGTCAGGTCGTGCAGATGGGTGCAGTTCGCCTTCTTTTCTCCGCGCGCGGGTATATCGGCCAGCGCGATGCCGGTGAAGGTCGCCGCCAGCACCGCAGGCGCACCGGGACAGGTGGTCCAGGGCACGCGCTCCATCACCGATTCGACGCTGGTGACGATCCCGTCGTCATGGCGCAGGGTGACCGCCATGCAGTGATAATCATCCTCCAGCGCCGCGATCACCTGACCCGGCGCGGGCGTGACGCGGACGCGCCGCCGGAAGCCGGGCAGCGTGTCGAGCGTGGCGCTGTCCATTTGTCGTCAGTCCTTGGCCAGCAACAGCGCCGCCGCCATCGGACCGCCGCCCGATGTCGCAATGGCGACACGGGGATCGCCGCCAATCTGGCGTGCGCCACCCTGTCCGCGTAGCTGGACGACCGCCTCATAGGCAAAGCCAAAGCCATGGAGCCGACCCCAGCCCAACTGGCCGCCGCCGGTGTTCATCGGCAGTGCGCCGTTGCGGGCGATGCGGGTGCCACCTTCAAGGAACTGGCCACCTTCGCCCACGTCGCAAAAGCCCAGCCCTTCGAGCCAGGTGATCGGCTGGAAGGCAAAGCCGTCATAGAGCTGAACGGTATCGACGTCCTTCACGCTATAATCGGTGTTGCGCCACAGGTCGCGGCCTGTGGGATAGGCACCCGCCCATTCGGCCTGGTCCCAGCTATAGCGTTCGACCGATCCGGCGCTGGCGGCGATGCGGATCGGCGTGGCTGTGACGTCCCCCAGCGCATCACCCGCTGACACGATCACGACGGTGGAGGCATCGGTGAAGCGGTCGCAATCATAAAGGCAGAAGGGCGTGCTGATCATCCGTGCGGACATATATTCGTCCATGCTCAGCGGCTTCTTCACCAGCGCGCGCGGGTTGATCGCGGCATTGGCATGATCGTTGAGCGCGACCTGCGCCAGTTGCTCGCGAGTCAAACCGTAGCGCTTCATGTGGCGCATCGCGAATTGCGCGGTCCAGTTGGCCGCAGAGAAAGCGCCAAAGGGGGAGACCCATTGGGAGTTGCCCGACACATCCTTGCGCCGTTCCATGGGCGGGAATTCTTCGGGACGGGCAAGGGCGGCGGCTTCATAGACGGTGCGGAAGCAGAGGACGTGGCGGGCAAGCCCCGCCTTTACCGCATGGGCCGCCTCCACGATCGCGCCCAATTGCGCGGTCGATTCCGCCGCGCCGATATGCCAGCGAGTCTTGAGGCCCAGCACTTCGATCAGATCGTCCGAACTGACCGGCGAAAAGCCCAGAAAGCTCGGCATCTTGCCGGGATAGGTTGCGACGCCGTCAATCTGGTCGAGGGTCAGGCCCGCGTCGGCAATGGCTTCACGCACGGCATCGACCGTCAGCAACAGCGGCGAACGGGTCAGGCGAACGCCGACGTCGGACATGCCGATGCCCGTAATATAGGCTTCAGGCTGTGTCATGATCAGCCCACCTTCTCAAACAGGGGGAACCAGATGCCGTCCTGCTCCTCGAACAGGACACGGACCCGATCATCCATATCCACCGCATCGACCGGGCTGCCGACGATATTGGTGGTGAGATAGACGCCAGGCGCATCGTCCAGCTTCACCCGCGCAATGACGAAGGGGACGTCCATATCCTTGGCCCAGGCCTGATGATTGACGGTGTAGGTGTCGATCGTGCCGGTCCCTGCGACCGCATGGGGGGCAACATTTTCAGACTGGCAATGGCGGCAAAGCTCACGCGGGGGGTGGGTATATTGGCCGCAATCGCCGCAGCGCGTGATGTGCAGTTTCCCGTCCGCGCCCCCGGTCCAGAAGGCGCGGTTTTCCCGGTCGAGGCGTGGACGTGAGCGTTGCCAGGCCATGGGTCAGACGTCCCAGACCAGATGCAGACTTTCAATGCCGATGACATGGCCGCCATGGAAAACCGTCGGATGATCGGGATCGAGCCGGAATTCGGGCATCCGCGCCAGCATTTCCTCATAGAGAACCTGCAATTCGACGCGCGCGAGATGGGAGCCGAGGCAGCGATGCGGCCCGACGCCAAAGGCGATATGGACGTTATTTTCGCGGTCGAGATCATAAATGTCGGGCTGCGGAAACTCCTTGGCGTCGAGATCGGCGGCGGGCAGGAAGAGTTTGAGCGTTTCGCCCGGCATCATGCGCGCGCCCGCAAGCTCCGCTTCCTTCTTGATGATGCGCATCGGCACGGTGAAGGTGTAGCGGCGCAGCATTTCTTCCGCAGCTTCTGCGATCAGTTTGGGTTCCGCGCGCAATTTGCGTTGCAGGGGCAGATCGGTGGCAAGACCGCGCATGGCCAGCCCCATACCGTTCATCACCGTGTCCAGCCCCGCGATGAACAGCAGTACGCCATAATTTTCCATGTCGGCGAGCGTTGTGGGCTGGCCATCAATTTCCAGCTTCCACAGCATCGACAATATATCGTCGCGCGGATTGTCGCGGCGATCCAGCACGGTGTCGCGCATGGCGGCGGCGATTTTTTGCAGGCGACGCATGGAGCCTTCGCGGTCGCTGTCGATCGCCTCCATATGCTCCTTCACGATGGCGCGATATTCGGGCAGGCGATCGAGCGGCAGGCCCAGCATTTTGAGGAACACCTGCACCGGCAGCGGTTCAGCGACCGCAGACATGAACTCGCACCGCCCCGCAGGCTTCATCTCCTCGATCAGGGCACCCGCCAGTTCACGGATACTGTCGCGCAATGCCGCGATCGTCTTGGGAGAAAACACCTTTTGCAGCGGCTGACGATATTTGGTGTGTTCCGGCGGATCGAGCGTGATCGGGATCGGCTGGGGGATGTGCGGCGCGCCCGGCGGCAGCGAGGCGAGAAGCGCCTTCATCTTGTCCTGAGGTACGAACTCGCTGGAATAGGTTTCGGTGTCGCGGGATGCTTCATGATTGGCCGCGTGGGTCAGCGCGACCCAGCCGCCGCCATTGCGCGGGGTCCAGAATACCGGCGGCGCGCTGTGCAGCAGGTCGAGGATGCGGGCGTGGGGATCGGCCAGCAGGCCCAGATCGGCATGGACATCGAAATCATAGACCAGCGCGTCCGGTACATGGGCGGGCTTGGGTGCAGCAGGGCTTAAGGCGGCGTGGACCATGTGAATCTCCGGCAATCCTGGATCTTGTTAAAACCGGTGTCGCGCGCAGCGCCGTCAAAGGCAATGTCAGCCGCGCGTCGCCCGACGATACCGCACCGACGATAGACGCACAGCCCTGCCCCGCTGCCGTATCGTGGCAGCGATTGAGCGGATGGCCATGTTGATCGACACATCTTTCTCCTTTCTAAGGACAGCAACCATTGCGGAGACGCCTCATGAAAATTCGTATCGAAAAGGCCGGTTGCGTGGGCAATGCCCGCTGCGCCGCCGTGTCGGAAACCCTCTATCCGCTCGATGACGATGGCTACATCGATACCGAGGGGTTCGACGTGCCGAAGGGCGAGGAGCGCGCCGCGCGAAATGGCGCGCGCGCCTGCCCCGAACGGATCATCTTCGTCGAGGAAGATGACGGCAGCATCAGCTGGCCCCCCGCGGCCAAAGCCTGACATCAGAATTGGAGAGCCAAGAATGAGCGACCTATTGGGCTATAAGGGCAAGCGCGTCATCGTGAGCGGATGTTTTTCCGGCATGGGGGAGGCGACGGCAAAGCTGTTGCTGGAACTGGGCGCGGAAGTGCATGGGCTGGATTATAAGGACAGCGCCCTGCCACTGGCCTCGTTCCACAATGTCGACCTGCGCGATCCGGCATCCATCGATGCGGCAGTGGCGGGTATCGGCGGCAAGGTGGACGCCCTGTTCAACTGCGCGGGCCTGCCGCAATCCTTCCCGGCGATGGACGTGATGAAGGTCAATTTCATCGGCTTGCGCCATCTGACGCAGCAGGTGCTGCCGCTGATGGGACCAGGCGGGGCGATCGCCAGCATTGCATCGACGGGAGGGCTTGGCTGGAGCCGCCGGATTCCGACCAATATGGAATTCGTCACGACCAAGGGCTTTGACGAGGCCATCGCCTGGTGCGATGCCAATCCCGACACGGTCAAGGAAGGCTACAGCTTCTCCAAGGAGAATGTGATCGTGTGGACCCAATATATGGGCGCGCACCTGATCAAGCAGGGCATCCGCATCAACTGCACCCTGCCCTCCCCCACGCAAACGCCGATGATGGCCGCGTTCGAGGCGACGTCGGGCAAGGATGTCATCGCCGCGGCCGCCGAACCGATGGGCCGCTATTCGACGCCAGAGGAACAGGCCGCCGGACTGGTGCTGATCAACAGTGATCTGGCCAGCATCGTCAACGGCGTGGTGTTCCCGGTCGATGGCGGTTTCATGGGTGGGGTCGCTACCGGACAGGTGGACCTGAGCGTCATGATGCGCCGTTCCGCGCCCGCGCAATAATCCCCCGGAGCATAGCGCCATGAATTTCGACCTGACCGACGACCAGGAAATGATGCGCGACATGTTCGCGCGCTTTCTGGACGAACATAGCAGCATGGCCCGCGTGCGTGAGGCCGCGCCGTCGGGGTTTGACCCAGCGCTATGGTCGGGGCTGGCGGAATTGGGGGCGCTGTCGATTCGCGTGCCGGAGGACGCAGGCGGCCTCGGCCTGGGCCTGTTCGATGCTGCTATCCTGATGGAGGAGGCGGGCCGGACGCTGGCGTCGGGACCGCTGGCCGAAACATTGGTGACCGCGCGCCTGCTGGCGCAGCTGGGCGGCGATGCCGGAGCAACGCTGCTGGCGCAAGTCGTCAGCGGCGAGGCGGTTGCCAGCCTGGCGTTCCACGATGCGGCGGTCGAGCCTGCCCAATGGATCGGCGGCGGACAGATGGCGCAGGCAATCATCGCGCGGATGGGCGACGAGATCGTCCTGATCAGCGTGCCCGACACGGCGCGGATCGCGGAGGAAAATCTGGCCTCCACCCCGATGGCGGAAATCGACCTGCTGGCGCATCCGCGCGTGACGCTGGCGTCGGGCGCGGATGCGCTCGCGACTTTTGCCGCCGGTGTCGAGGAATGGAAGCTGCTGATCGCAGCGGGCCTCGCCGGGGTCGGGCGGGAGGCGTTGAAACTCGCGGCGGCCTATGCCTGCGAGCGCAAGCAGTTCGACCAGTATATCGGCCAGTTCCAGGGGATTTCCCATCCGCTCGCCGACCTTTTGTGCGACGTGGATGGCGGCAGGTTTCTGGTGTGGAAGGCGATCCGCGACCTGGTCGATGGCATGTCGGAAGCCGGGGCGACCATCTCCATGGCGGCATGGTGGAACAGCGATGCGGCAGGCCGGGCGGTGGCTCAGGCGCTGCACACGTTCGGCGGCTATGGCCTGACCACCGAATATGATATTTTCCTGTTCAACCTGCGGGCCAAGGCATGGCCGCTGGTGCTGGGCGATCCGCAGGCGATGATCGCAGAGGCCGGTCGCCGCCTCTATGGTGGAGAAGCGGCCGCCTTGCCGGACGCAGGCGCGATGCCGGTCGACTTCGATCTGGGTGAGGACGCGCGGGCGATCACGCAGGAGATTGAGGCCTTTTTTGCCTCGAACGTGACACCGGAAATGCGCGAGACGTTCCACTATAGCTGGGAGGGCTATAATCCGGAGCTGAACCGCAAGCTGGCAGAACAAAATCTCCTCTATCTGGGCCTGCCCAAGGATGTCGGCGGGCGTGGCCTGTCCGCCTATGAAAAGACCGCCGCGATGGATGCGTTCGAGGTGCAGGGATATAACAACCCAGCAGCAGGCGTGACGCAGATGGTGGCGCTGATCATCCATCGGTTCGGCACGGACGAATTGAAGGAAGCCGTATTGCCGCAGATCATGCGCGGCGAGGTAATCTGTTCGCTGGGCTATTCCGAGCCGGGTTCCGGTTCCGACGTATTTGCCGCGCAGTGCCGCGCCACGCAGGAGCCGGACGGCAGCTGGCGGATCGATGGCACCAAGATGTTCACCAGCGGGGCGAACCTGTCCACCTATGTGCTGATGCTGTGCCGCACCAACATGGAAGTCGCCAAGCATAAGGGGCTGACCATGTTCATCGTGCCGTTGAAGGCCGATGGCGTGACGATCCAGCCGGTTTATACCTTTCAGGACGAGCGCACCAACATCACCTTCTATGACGGGGTCCGCATCCCCGACAGTTGGCGGCTGGGCGAGATTGATGGCGGTGTGCGGACGATGAGCGCATCGCTGGAGCTGGAACATGGCGGCGGCTTTGCCAAATATCAGCGCGCCATGCTCCACGCCGCCGAAACGCTGTGCCGGGAGATAAGCCACAAGGGCAAGCCGCTGATCGAGGATGCGGGTGCGCAGGCGCGGCTGGCGCGCACCGCTGCCAATCTGTGGGTGTCGGAACTGATCGCCTTCCGCGCCAATTGGGCGAGCATGGAGAAGAAACCGAACCTGGCCTATGGGCCGATGGCCAAGATGTTCAGCTCCGAAAAATTCCAGAGCGACGCCCGCGACCTGCTGGACCTGACGGCGCCACTATCCCTGTCCAAGCGCAAGGGCGCGGCGGCGGAGATCAACATGTTCTATCGCCATGCGCAGGGCGCGACCATTTATGGCGGGACAAGCGAGGTCCATCGTTCCATGATCGCCGAGCGCGCGCTGGGCCTGCCACGCACCCGCGCCTGAGGATGATGAGATGAGCGACGCCCCGCATCTGTTGACGCAGGACCAGGACGGCATCCTGATCGCCACGCTGAACCGGCCCGACAAGCTGAACGCATTGTCGGCGCAGACGATGGCGCTGTTCGAGCAGGCATTGCTGCGCTTTCGCGATACGCCGGAATTGCGGGTCATGCTGATCCGGGCGACCGGGCGCTATTTCTGTTCGGGGGCGGACCTTAAAAGCGGGGATGCGCCTGCCTATCCGCGCACGCCGTCCGGCATCCGCGAGAACCACCGGCTAAACCTCAACGGGATGCAGCGCATCTATGACGAGATGGAGCATATCGAAAAGCCGATCGTCAGCGCCATTCATGCGACCTGTGTCGGGGGCGGACTGGAAATGGCATTGTCATGCGATTTCCGACTGGCGGCCAAGAGCGCGGCTTTCTCCTTCCCCGAAGGCCTGTTCGGCGTGCTGCCCGCATCCAATGGGGTAAGTCGCCTGACCCGCATATGTGGGCCGCACTGGGCGCGCTGGCTGATCATGGGCAACCAAAAGGCCGATGCCGACCGGGCGCTGATCATGGGGCTGGTGCATGACGTGCTGCCCGATGAAGGGTTTGACGAGGCGGCGCTGAATTTCTGCCGTCACCTGACGAAGCAGAATGCCGAACAGATGGGCGCGGCCAAGATCGCGATCGAACTGGCCGCCGAGGTCGGGCCGTCCATGGGCCGTCATGTCGAGCGGATGGCCAATAGCGCGCTGATGCTGAACCCGGCCTATCTGGAAGGGATGGAGCGTTATCTGAAGGGCGTGGGCGGCAAGAAGGACTGAGCCTTCAGTCGGCGGAGGCCGCCAGCATCCGATAATCGCGAATACCCAGTTCCAGCAGCCGTGCCTCCGCGCGCAGCAAATGGGTGCGGCCGAGCGGATTGGGCGCGTGCAATGTATTTTGCAGGACAACGTCGGTCGTCACCGTGACGATACGTTCCAGCCCGGTCATCAGCACGGTCGCCATGCTGAATACCGGCGATTGCGGCTGGGCGAGCTCACCATCCATCTGATCGACCATCAGCCGCATGACCGGCTGGGCCGCGCGGACACGATGCATCATCATCCGTTCATTTTGCGCGTCGGCCATGCGGTTACGCAAGTGGAGCAGGCGCGAATGTTTGACCCAGAAGCCATGATAGGCCGTGACGAACGCCGTTGTGCGTTCACCCAGATCCGCGTCGTCCCAACGCGCGCGGAGCAGACCGACATATTCATCCTCCGCCGTCGCCATCACCGGTTCCAGCACGGCAAGCAGCAATTCTGTGAGGTCGATGAAATAATTATAGAGCGAGGTCATGCCGAGCGATGCCTGGCGCGCGACTGCGCTCAGCGAAATCTCGACATCGGGGGGACCGGCCAGCAATTCGTTGGTCGCGGCCAGGATCCGGTCGCGCGTGTCGCGCCCCTTGCGTCCCAGCCGCTGGCCATTGAGATTATGGCTGAGCGCCTTGGTAGCGGTTGACGCGCGGGCGCGGGACGGCCTGGCCGTGCCCTGCTCCATCGTCGCGTCCGCCTTTGCGCTCAAAATCCCGTCCTTTACTTGTCCGTCAGGCGCGCCATGCAATCAGTTTGGTTTCGAGAAATTCCTCGATTCCCTCCAGACCCCATTCGCGACCGATGCCACTGGCCTTGTAACCGCCAAAAGGCAAGTCTCCCGCGATGCACATGCCGCCATTCACGCTGACCGACCCGGTGCGTATGCGCTTCGCCACTGCTATCGCGCGATCGAGGTCGGCGGAAAAGACGCCGCCGCACAGGCCATAGGCGCTTTCATTGGCGATACGGACAGCATCATCATCATCCTCGAACGGGATGACGACCAGCACGGGTCCGAAAATCTCTTCCTGGGCGATGCGCATGTCGTTGGTAACGTCGGCAAAGCAGGTTGGTTCGATGAAATAGCCGCTGCCTTTATCCGGCCGCGCCTTGCCCCCTGCCAACAGATTCGCGCCTTCGGCCTGGCCGATATCGACATAGGACAGCACCCGCTCCATCTGCCGCTGCGACACGACCGGACCCATGATATGCGCGGGATTGTCATAGTCGCCCCAATTGTCGCCGAAGCTGGCATAGGCATGTTTGAGGACCGCCTTGGCTTCCTCATAGCGGCTGCGCGGGACCAGCAGGCGCGAATGGACGGCGCAGCCCTGCCCGGCGTGGAACACCAGCATCGACTGGGCGACGTCCATGGCGAAATTGGCGCTGTCCTCCAGCACGATCTTGGCCGATTTGCCGCCCAGTTCCAGGAACACGCGCTTGAGCGTCGCCGCGCCCTGTTCCATGATCCGCTTGCCGACCCCGGTGGAGCCAGTGAAGGAGATGAGATCGACGCGCGGGTCGGTGACGAGCATTTCCCCGGCCAGCGCCGGATCGCTACCGAAGATGACGTTGAGGACACCGGCGGGGAAGCCCGCCGCAAGCGCCAGTTCGCCAAAGATTGCGCCCATGCCCGGCGTGTTGGGCGCGGGTTTCAGGATCACGGTGCAGCCGGCCAGCAGCGCGGCGACGACCTTGCCCACATTCACGTAGAGCGGCACGTTCCAGGGCGTGATCGCGCCGACGACGCCGACGGGTTCATAGACCGCCTGACGCCGGGTTTCAAAACCATAGCCGGTGCGGCCGCCATAATCCTTTTCCCACTTCAGCTGCGGGAAGAGGCGCAGATAATCGTCCCAGCCGTCGAGCGCCATATCGACATGGGCGCGCCCGACCGCACCCATCGCCGCGCCGGCCTCATTACGGGCGAGGTCCGACAGGCGTTCGCGATTCTCCTCAAACAGCGCGCGCAGCTTCGTCACCAGTTCGACGCGCTTTGCGACATTGGTGGACCAGTCGGTCGTGTCGAAAGCGCGCCGGGCCGAGGCGATCGCTTCGTCGACATCGGCGGCGGAGGCATTGGCGGCCTTGCCCACCGGCTGTCCGGTCCAGGGACTGATGACGTCGAAGGTCGCGCCACCCTGCGCATCGCGCAGCACGCCGTCGATAAAGAGCTTTGCGTCGGGGAGAGTGATCATGGCTGCGGTCTTTCTGTCGAATGTCGGGAAGGGAGGATCAGCTGCGGCGGGCGCTGAGCGCGACGGTGCCCATATGCAAATCGGCGGGCATGTCGATGACCGCGCGAAAGGCGTCGGTGACGCTATTATAATGGCTTATCGCCCGTTCACGGGGATTAAGGCCGACTTTGGCATTTTCCTGCATGAAGCGGACGGCGACATCCATCGGCCAGTTCGTGCCGGTCTTGGTTTCATCCATCATCTGCCCGGCCTGCACCACGGTGACGCGGACCTTGTCCGCCTCCAGTTCGCGCGCCCACAGGTCCGACATATATTCGACGCCCAGCTTGCCGCCGGCGTAAAGCCACAGCATCGGCATCTTGATGGCGACGGATTCGCTGCTGACATTGATGATATGCCCCCCGCCGCGCAGCAGCGGCAGCGCTTCGCGGGCGCAGTAGATCGGCCCGGCAACATTGGTCATCAGCGACGCGACAATCTGGTCGTCGCGCACGTCGCCAAGGGTGAAGGGTTCGTAGATGGCGGCGTTGTTGATCAGCACGTCGATATGCTCATGCTGCGCGGCAATCGTTGCAAAGGCCGCGCGCACCGAGTCCGGGTCGCCGACATCGCATTGCAGTGCCAGATGCGGTGCGCCCAGTTCCGCCGCAACCGCTTCGACCTTCGACAATGTGCGGCCAAGCAGGATCACGGTTTCCCCATCGCGCGCAAAACGCCGGGCGAGCGCACGGCCAAGGCCATCGCCGGCTCCAGTGATCACGATCGTCTTGGCCATATCCTGCTCCGCTTGTCCTGATTGTCGCTTCATTCCTTCCCGCACCGGCGCGCGCGCGGCAAGGGGGCTGGCCATCGCGCGCGCGATAGCTGTATGCGCCTAGCCCGCCGGGCGGGCGAAATCGGCGGGATAGAGTAACAGGTCGCCATCATAGGCGATGCCGCCGGGCCAGAATGTCGTGCCGCTGACCTTCGCGAAATAATGGACGGTGCGCGCGACCGAGCCGGAGGCGGAGCGCGGGGCGAAGGCGACACCGCTGGGGCTGACGCCGCGGGCGCGGGCGCTGAAATCCTTGACGGTGAACAGCAGGTCGTCGGTCTGCTGCGCGCAATATACCAGGTCGCTGCCGGGGCAATAGCGTCTGGGTTCAAGCTGGACGGGCGACAGGCGACCGCGCTTCATGCCGACCTTGCCCGGCACGCGGGTGACTTCGGGGGAATGGACCGTGTCATACCAGTGATGATATTCCGCTTCGCGCCCGGCGACGAAATTGGCCAGGATGATGCTGACCCCGGAAAAGGGCTGGTCGGGGCGATGATTGGGACTGAACGCCCAGTCGCCATACATGGCGTAGCTGTGGATGCGCTCACTCTCGTCGCTGTCGTCGATCAGCCCGGCGTCGCGCGCCTGCGCCAGCAGGGGAGCCAGCGCGGGCAGGTCTATTTCCGGGGTCGCCGTGTCATGTTCATAGACGCTCAGATAGCGCCAGGGCTGTGGAATGTCGGGCATGATCTGCTGCGGCGTCAATTCATAGCGGTCGGCGCTACGGAAGCCGCGCAGCCGGGCAAGGTCGTCACGATGCGGGCCGTCGAACCAGGCGGCATAGTCGGCTTCCCGTCCAGCGGGGACGTTGTGCAGGTGGATAGTGGTGTGCAGGCTCATTCCTCTGCCCTCTGGCTGCGCGCGCCGTGACGCTTCTCTCGTGCCACTCCAGCATGGACGGGCGCGGCACGCCAGAGGCTTGGGCATCAGGCGCCGATTGATCGCCGGGGCAATGGCCCGCCGGTCAATCAGGGCGTATCGAGTGGCGGCACCATCGCCATGTGCAGGCGAGTCAGGCGTGATTCCGCGATCAGCCAATTGCCGCCCACGCGAATATAGCGGTCATGATAATGGCCATAGCCAGTCAGCGTGCGCCCGTCGGGCCAGACCAGATGATCCATCATCGGCCAGATTGCCGTGGCTTCATCACCCGTCATCGTGATTTCGGGCATATGGACATGATGGACCGTGGCTGCGGCTTCCAGCGACCGGCGGATGCTGGAGACGAAGGCCTCACGCCCTTCTATGCGCGGTCCGCCCGATGCGGTGGCGTCCAGAAGAAAGTCTGGCGTGAACAGGGCCGCCCAACCGTCCCAGTCCTTGCTGTCGAGCAGTCGGCAATAGCGCGCCTTCAGTTCGGAGATCGCAAGCCATTCGGCAAAGTCTGGTGCGGCCATCAGAAACGAAAGCCGCGCATCTGGTTGCCGCCGTCGCACAGGATGACCTGATTATTGACGAAGCTGCCTTCGTCGGAGGCGAGAAACAGGGCGAGGTTGGAGATGTCCTGGGCCGTCCCCTGCCGCTTGACCGACTGCATGGATTTCAGCCGTTCCCAATTGGCGGGATCGACCCCTTGCAATGCGGCTTCGGTTTCCATCAGGCCCGGCGCGATGCCGACGCAACGTATCTCGTCCGCGCCGAATTGCTGCGCCATGGCGTGGGTGAAGATGTTGAGCGACGCCTTGGTGATGCCATAGGCGGTCGCGGGATTATAGCTGGCCATCGAGCATTTGTTGATGATGACGCCCTTTGCACGGGCCAGCGCCGGGCGCAGCGCTTCGGCGAGCAGCATCGGACCGAAGGTGTTGACCGCGAAGAAATGCTGCCACTTCGCCATGCCCAGCCCGAAGAAGCCGCGTGCAATTTCACCCGCGTGCAAGCCTGCATTGTTGATGAGGACGTCGATCCGGTCATGGGTGGCCAGCACGGCGCTGGCAAAGGTCGCGATGTCGGCTTCCTGCCCCATATCGACATGGTGGACCGACGCGCTGCTGCCAAGCGCCTCGATCAGCGCTTTGCTTTCCGCCAACCCCGCTTCGTTGATGTCGGCCAGGATCAGCCGTGCGCCCTCCCCCGCAAAGGCCAGCGCGTGGGCGCGGCCCAGTCCGCCCGCAGAGCCTGTGACAAGCACGGTCTTGCCAGTGAAACGATTGGGCATGATCCTGTCCCCTTTTGTTATTCTATGCGGGTGAAGGCTACCCGTGCGATCCGCCAGCCCTGTGGCGTGCGGCGAAACATGTCGCTGTAGCGGCCCATAACGGTATCGACCGCACCGCCATTGCGCCGTTTGAGCGTGACCAGCACGGTCCAGTCCCCACTTGCGTTGTCACCGTCGATGTCGATCCGGGGCGAATGGAGCATGTGCAGCACCCACAGACTGTTCCCGCTGATCGCGGTGCAGAGAAAGTCGGTGATCGCCTGCGCGCCTTCGAGCAAGCCCATGCCATAATCGCCGATGAAATTGTCCGCGAAAATCTCCGCGAGCAGGCGGCGCGCGTGATCCGGGTCGCTGGCCGCCAGATCGGCGGCCGCGCAGTAGCGGGCCTTCAGATTGGCGATCGCCAGTGCCTGATCCGCCTGATCACCCATCAGGCGGCTTCGGCATCCAGTTGTTTGATGACCAGCGCCTTGAGGTCCGCAGTCTTGATCTTGGCGCTGCCGGTCAGCGACAGGTCATCCTCGCTGAAGAACAGCACGCGGCGCGGCACCTTGTAGCTGGCCAGTTGCGCCTTGGCGAAGCGGCGGATCGCCTCCTCATCCAGTGGCGCGCCGACATGGGGCACGATGCAGGTGACGACCAGTTCGCCCAGCGTTTCGTGCGGCACGCCCACGGTCTGCGTTACCTTCACGCCGGGGCAGGATTTGATGACAGTGTCGATCTCTATCGGAGATACGTTGGCGCCGCCGGTCTTGATGATGTCGTTGAGGCGACCTTCCCAATGGAGGCGACCCTCAGCATCGAACCAGCCGCCATCGCCGGTGTGGAAGAAACCGTCGGCATCGACGCTTTCGTCCAGTGGCACGCCGATATAGCCCAGCATCAGCGTCGGTCCCTTGACCGCGATTTCGCCGCGTTCGCCCAGCGGTACGACGTGCCCGGTCAACGGGTCGAGTATCTTGAAGATATTGCCGGGCAGCGGGGCACCATGGGTGTCGGCGATCCGTTCTACAGGCGTACCGGAATCAAAGATGGTGCTGATCGTGAAGGTTTCGGTATTGCCATAGGCGCTCATCGGTTCCTGCCAGTCGGTATTGACGGTCGGATGGCGGCCAAGCGGGTTGGCGGGGTTCACATAATAGAGGGACGACAGATTGACGGCGTTCCAGTTGGTTGCAGCCTCCAGTTGCGCCCATTGATGCGGCCAGGCGAAGGCCATGGTCGCGCGCTCACGCTCCATCAGGGTCAGCGCTTCTTCGGGCTGGAAGGTCGCCTGCAGGATCAGGCTGCCGCCCGATGACAAGGCACCGCCAATGGCCATGGCGAAATTGCCCGACCAGAAAAAGCCGTTGGCCGACCAGGCGCGGGCATCCTCCTTCGCGGCGAGAAAGCGTTTCCAGCGCCAGAGCTGGAGGGTAACGCCCCGATGCATCGACAATATGCCCTTGGGCTTGGCGGTGGAGCCGGACGAAAAGAAGAGGACGCCGGGGTCGGCAGGAGTGACCGTGGCGGCGGTCGCGTCGACCAGCGCCTGATCGACGGTAGCGCCACGGGACAGGAAGGCTTGCCAAGGCTCGATCATGCCGTCGCCACCGCCGACGCAGGCGATGTAGCGCAGGAAGGGAAAATGGGGTGCGGCCAGCGCGCCGGGGCTGGCCGTTGCTATGGCCGGTTCCAGATCGGTGAGAATCGCGGCAAAATCCTTTTTGAGGACTTTGCGCTCCATCAGCAGGACGTGGCAGGCCGATGACTGGAGCAGATGGTCCAGTTCGGCGGGGGTGGAGAAAGTGCTGAACGTCGCGGCGACGCCGCCCGCCAGCGCCGTGCCGAATACCGCCGAAAGAAATTCCGGGCGATTGGTCATCAACACGCCGACGCGGGTGCCCTTCCCCACGCCACAGGCGATGAGCGCGCGCGCCACTTCATTCGCGCGCGCCCACAGATCGTCGTAGGTCCAGCGGGTAACGCTGCCCCCTTCGTGCATCGCCAGCGCTTCGGCCGGGCCAGAACGGGACGTAACCTCCCGCAACCAGCCGCTCAATGTCAGCGTCCCCAGCCCCGGCTCTTCGCTGAGTGGGGGACCGGCGACGATCGAAAGCGGCTGGTCGGTCATGATGTGGTCTGGCCCTGTCGTTCAGCGGTTCACATTGACGATGATGCGCCCGCGCACCTTGCCGTCGATCAGATCGGCGGCAGCGTCGGGCGCTTCCGACAAAGTGATTTCATGCGCGATGACACCGAGCAAAGCGGGGTCGAGATCGTGTGCCAGCCGTTCCCAGGCCGCCAGACGCGGCGGCTTTGGCGCCATCACGCTGTCGATGCCGAGCAGGCGCACGCCGCGCAGGATGAAGGGCATGACGGTGACGGGGAAGTCCGCGCCCTGCGCCAGACCGCAGGCCGCAACCGCACCGCCATAGCGGGTCTGGGCGCAGGCATTCGCCAGCGTGAAGCTGCCGACCGAATCCACGACACCCGCCCAACGCTCCTTCTGAAGCGGCTTGCCCTTTTCAGAGAGGTCCGCGCGGTCGATGACGCCCGCCGCGCCCAGTTTCGTCAGATAGTCTGCCTCGGCCGCCTTGCCGGTCGAGCCGATGACCTTGTACCCCGCCTTGCTCAGCAGGGCGACCGCGACGCTACCCACGCCGCCGGTCGCGCCGGTGACCAGTATCTCGCCCTGATCGGGGGTCACGCCCGCCTTGACCAGCGCTTCGACACATAGCGCGGCGGTGTAGCCGGCGGTGCCGATCGCCATCGCCTGCGCCCCGGTGAAAGCTGCGGGCAGCGGCACCAGCCAGTCGCCCTTGAGCCTGGCTACCTGCGCCAGCCCGCCCCAATGGCCTTCGCCCACGCCCCAGCCATTGAGGACCACCTTGTCGCCCGGCTTCCAGTCGGCATGGTCGGATGTGCGCACGGTACCAACCAGGTCGATGCCGGGTACCATGGGGAATTTGCGCACGACCGGCGACTTGCCGGTGATGGCCAGGCCATCCTTGTAATTAAGCGTCGAATAGTCGACGTCGATCGTGACATCGCCTTCGGGCAGCTGCGCTTCGTCAATCTGTTGGAGCGATACGCTCTGCTTATCGTCCGTCTTGTCGATCACAATGGCTGAAAACATGGGCTAGTCCTTTTTGGAAAGGGAAGGTGATGGATCGGCCGCCGCCACGCCCTGACGCAGACGATCGGCAATTTCGGGGAAAGCTTCAGCGCGCAGCGATCCGTACATGCACAGGCGCAGCGCTTCCTGCGCCATGCGGCGCGCCAGATCGCGCCGCTCGCCATCGTCGCGGGCGTGAGAGCGTGCCCATACCGGCCACAGGAAGGAACCGGCCAGCATCATCACCGACAACACTTCGACATCAATCCCCGGCTGCGCGAGATCGGTGTCGGCGAAACGCTGCAACGACCCTTCATATTCGCGCCAGAAAGGATCGGCCATCGGATCGGGCGAGGCCAGCAACTGGAGCAGCCAGATCCGGCACAGTTCAGGATTGTCCATCGCGAAAATGGCCAGCCGATCGGTCGTGTCGGCGATATCGACCTGTTCGACCCGCCGTTCGCCAATCGTTTCAGGATCGCCGAACACGGCACGGAACATGCTGTCGGACACGCCGTCAGCGGTAGCGGCGATCAGTTTGTCGCGCGTTTCAAAATGCTGATAGGCAGTGCCCCGATTGACGCCGGCCAGCGTCGCCACTTCCGCCAGGCTGATGCCTTCGGGGCCATGCTTGGCCAGCAGCGCCTGCGCGGCGTCCAATATCGCCTCACGGGTAGCTGCAGGATCGCGAGCGCGTCTTTTACGAACGTCCGTCATAGCTTGTGCCTCAATCGCCCTTCAGGCTGTTCCCCATTCCCGACACAAAATGTATCGGGCAGGGCTGCCCGGATAATCAACGTCCATGTTGTCCATCAGGTAAGGGCATGTCGTCACCATCATTCTGTTCGGTCGCCATCCCTGCCTGCGCACCGGGGAGAGTCAAGCAGTCGGACGCGCGCTTGGCGGAACCCGACCGTTCATCGCTCCAGCGAAGAACCGGGCCAGTTTTTTTAAGGCCATGACAGCAATCGGCCGGACAGCCCGATGGGGCTGTCCGGCCGATCCCCAAGCCCTGAACCGGCCTGCCGTGGTTCAGCGCGACCCGAACAGGAAGCGCACGTTGATGCCAAATTCACGCGGCGGGGTGACTGTGGCACCGGTATAGGTGCTGGTATAGGTCGCAGCGGCCGTCGTAGTGGCACCGGTGATCATCTGATAGCCGGTGAAGAGCGGGGTCGTGCGCGTCAGCACCTTGGTGGTGTCAAACAGGTTCTTGGCGAACAGGGCGATTTCCCAGCCCCCGTCGGGCGACCGGATACCGGCATAGAGGTTGGCAAGGGCATAGGCGCCGACATCGTCGAAATTATTGCCCGGATCGCCCAGCGACTTGCCATTATAGTTGACCAGTCCACGCACGAACCCATCGACCTTGCCCGACAGGGCAGTGTGATATTCGCTCTGCAAGGTCGCGGTGAAGGGCGGCATGAAGGACGAACGCTGCGACACGGCGCAGGTCGACAGGTTGTTTGCGCCGACGGCCGCCTGCAACTCCGCCAACGATGGAGCGGAACCAACCGCATCGGGGATGCCATCGGCATTCAGATCATTGCACGGGATGTTGCCGCCCTTGATCTTGCCCAGCGAATAGCTGGCGGTCAGGCCGACGTTGAAGCCACGGGCGACATCGACGTTGAGTTCGCTTTCGATGCCGTTCACTTCCACCGGTACAGCGCCGACGAAGTTGAAGGAGCTGACCTGCTGCGCCGTGCCGGTCACTGCGCCGGCAGCGTTGCGGATGGCAACGGTGTTCACATAGTAGACGCCGTTATTGGGCACGCGATACGGGAAATTCTTGAACGTCTGGTGATAGGCGGTCACGTTGAAACGCGCGCGGCCACCCATCAACGTGCTCTTGAAACCAATTTCGTAGGATTTCGATGTTTCCGGCGGCAGGTTGAGGAAGCTATTTTCCAGCGCCGATTTTGCGATATTGAAATCGCCGACAACGTTGATGCCAGGCCGCAGCGAGCTGCCAGTCGCGGCATAGACCAGGAAATCGGGGGAGAAATTATGCTTCACCGATGCGTTGTAAATCAGCTTCTTGAGATCCTGGGCATCGGCGGCGATCGTGTTGCCATTGACCCCCAGGAAATTGCGCGAGCTATATTTGATCTGGCGCAGACCACCGGACACTTCCGTGCTTTCCCCGACATGCGCGGTCAGATTGCCGAAAATGGACTGCTCGTGCGCCCGGCCCGTGCGCGATACATTGGTGGTGACGACCGCAGCGATGGCAGGCGCGGCACCTGGTCTTACGAGACCCACGATCGTCGGCGATGTCAGGGCCGTGGGCGGGTTGAGCTTGCTGTCGAAGAAGCCGACAACATAGTCAAAAATGCCTGCAACACGTTCCTCGTTCTGAAGGCGGATTTCATGCGACGTGCCCTTTGCCACGCTGCTGGTCGTCTGGTTGACGTCACGACCGATGAAGAAATTGCCATCATCGACATTGTCGGTCGAATAGAATTGCTGCTTGCTATACTGACCCTGATAGATCAGCCGCTGGCCCCACTGCGCCAGTTCCGCGCGCCAGTTATAGATGTCGAACCGCTGGTTGATGATCCGCGGCTGTTCCTGGATCGACAAGCGATCCTTGGCCGTGATCAGCACCGGGCTGGCAGCGGCGGCAGGATTGGCTTCGCTGAAGGAAATCGCCTGATCATAGGTCCGCGCGTCGCGGTCCATATATTGATAGGTGCCTTCCAGCTTGATCCAGTCGGCCGGTTCGATCAGCCCAACGACGCGGTAGCTCTTGGTCCGCGAATGGGGGTCTGGCGCGCCGGCGGTGCGCACCAATGGGCGGACGCGATCGGCTTCATTTTCGTCCCACACGCCCGACACGCGGATACCCGCAATGCCTTCGATGATGGGCACGTTGAGCGCGCCCTTGAAGTTGAGCGTGCCGATGTCGTTGCCGGTCCAGTCGGCATAGCCGCCGAACTGGTTGAGATCGGGCTTGCGCGTGGTGATGGTGATCGAGCCGGAGGGCGATGCGCGACCACGCAACGTGCCCTGTGGGCCGCGCTGCACTTCGATCTGGCCGATGTCGTACATCTGCTGGAGGATGACACCCGGCGAAATAGGCGCATCGTTGAAATAGAATTCGACCGTGCCGTTGTTGCCGCTGGCATTGGCATCGAAATTGACGCCGCGCAGCCGCGCATTGCCACCGATGCCATTGGCGTTGGTGGTCAGTTCCAGACCCGGCGCGAGCGATTTGACTTCAGCGAATTCGCGGAAATTGAGGTTGGCGATCGACTGAGCGGTCACCGCGTTGATGACGGCCGGGACGTCCTGCACATCTTCTTCGCGGCGGCGGGCCTGCACGATGATCGTGGGCGCATCGAACGAGGAGTCCTGCGGCGCTTCCTGCGCCATTACCTGCATCGGCAGGGTCGAGGCCGCCATGCTGGCACCCATCAGATAATAGGCTGTCATGCGCTTCATAGAAATGTCCTCCCCAAATAAGCGCCGCGTCGAATCATGATGTCCGGCTGGGCGCGATCGTCGTTGTGCTTTTGTGAGCGTGGTTATGCCCGATAAAGCCCGTTTGCGGAGTCGCTAATGAACAGGGGTGTCTATATATCGCCGTCGCGATTCCACCGCGATTTGCGATCCTTAGGCTATCGCCTGATCAGGCGGGCCGAAACGGAATATGACCAGCTTGTTGCCGTCGAGGTCGCGGAAGTAGGCTCCGTAGAAGCCGTTGGGATCATCGCCGCGGATGCCGGGCTTTCCCTCGCACTGGCCGCCAAGCGCAATCGCTTTGGCGTGGACGGCGTCCACCACGGCCCGGCTGACTGCCGGGATGCCGACCTGATTGCCATTGCCGGGCGATGCTTCGCCAGCAAAGGGCTTGCCGATCAGCAACATGCCGCCATCGCCGGATTTATAGGCAACGACGTCGGGCCGGTCGAAGGCGCGGACCGCGCCCAGCAGGGCGGCGATTGCGTCGTAGAAGCTCTTGGCGCGATCAAGATCGCTTGTGCCGAAGCGGGCCATGCCGATCATGCGGTGCGTCCTCCCATTGCGGCCCAGCGATCCGGGACCATCCATACATATTCGATATAGTGGCCAAGCCATTCGCGGGTATCGAGATAGAGAAACTCCAGCATCCCCGCTGTGCCGCCTTTCAGCACGACGGGAAAAGGCTGCTGGTCGATTCGCGCCATGAAAGCGTCCCAGTCGTCCACCAGATGGCAGACATGGTGGAATTTCAGACTGTCATCGGCGGGCAGAGCATTGCGATAGAGCGACAGGACGTCGCCTTCTATCGGCTGGATCAGTTCAAACTGCATGTCGCCGACCCAGACGAAGGCGAGTTTCTGGACACCTATGCCTTCGCCCTGCGGGGTCCACAGATTGACCGAGACTTGCGTTTCCAGAAGGGTGCGGACGTCGGCGCGCGCCCTGAACTGTGCCACGGCCTTGTCGACATTGCGGGTCACATAGGCGTTTTGATAATGGCGTCCGACGATCATCGTCCTGCCCTCTCCTGATCGATGATTGTGATTATCCCGACAGCGAGTTGGACAATGTTGCGCTGTTTTTCCAAGACAGGTTTATGTCGTTATCCAGACATAGTGACTTCATCAGGCCATAGGCGACAAGCGACGTTGGCGGAACTGGCGCGGGGTGGAGCCGGTGGCGCGGCGGAAGGCGAAGGCAAAGCTGGAGGGGGATGCGAAGCCCAGCGCAAAAGCGATTTCCTTGATGCTTTCGCTGGTCCCCAGATGGCGTTTGGCCATGTCGATGCGGGTCTGGGCGATATGGTCGCCGATCGAATGGCCGCGCGAGGCGCGAAAGCCGCGGGTCAACTGGCGCGGAGACATGTTGCACAGGGTCGCCAGCTCCTCCAGCGCGGGGGGCGGGCCGGGCTGGTGCAGCCGTTCGTCGATGCGGCGCAAGCGCCATGAGGCGAGGCCGCCGCTGATCGGCCCTTCGGCAATCGCCTGGCAATAGCGCGCCACTTCGATCGCCAGTTGCTGGGCGATGAGTTCGGCCAGGATCGCGCCGCCAGCGCCGGGATGGCGCACTTCTTCGGCCAAACGGAACAGGCAGGCGCGCATATGCGGATGGGCGATGTCGAGGCCAGCCGCCAGCCGCCGGTCGGTCCATTCGATGCCGCCATCGTCGAGCCAGCGGTCAATCGCGGCGGCGGGGATTTCGCACACGATCGATGCCTGCCGCCCGCCCGATTCGCTGCGGACATGGATCGCTTCGCCCGGCGGGACGAGGAAGATTTCGCCCAGCGGTTCATAGCGATGCGGTCCCCAGCGTTCGCGATAGCAGCCGCGCGCCATTTCCGGACGGGGTGTGAGGCACAGGTCGAGCCAATAATGGTCGGCGCGGCGGAACAGCCGGTCGGTCGGCTGTTCCAGGCGCAGCCGCATGATCCGCACCTGCGCGGAAGGGACGATCAGTTCCGCCTCGAACATGGATTGGGCATAAGTTTCAGCTGGTGGCATCACCTCTCCCGCCCCGTGTTTGGTCTTGGCCCTATCGGTGGATTATGACCCGATAGCTATAGTCAGGTCAATTGCGGGTCACGCCGCGCTGATCGACAATCGCCCCAGCAGAATGACCGCCAGCGGGCGGCGATATTTCATAGGAGAGCGACAAGTGGCGGGTCTTTTCGACTGTTCGGACAAGGTGACGCTGGTGACCGGCGGCAATGGCGGCATCGGCCTGGGCTTTGCGCGCGGCGTGGCGAAGATGGGCGGCAAGATCGCCATCTGGGCGCGCAATGCGGAAAAGAATGAGGCGGCGAAAGCGGATCTGCTGGCAGCGGGCGCGGGCCGGGTCGAAACCTATCAGGTCGATGTGGCGTCGGAAGAGGCGATCATTGCGGGCTATGCGCAATTGCTGGCCGATTTCGGGCGGGTCGATTGCGTGTTCGCCAATTCGGGCCGCGCGTCGCGCAGCCGGTCGGTGCTGACGCTCGATTCGGCGGAGTGGCATGACCTGATGGCGGTGAACCTGCATGGCGCCTTCTTCACCCTGCGCGAAGGGGCCAGGGCAATGGTCGCGCGCGCTGAGGCTGGCGAGCCGGGCGGGAGCTTGGTCTATTGCGGCAGCCTGTCGATGTTCCACGGCATGCCGGGCATCAACAATTATGCAGCGTCCAAGGGCGGCATGGGTGCAGCTGTGCGTGGCATGGCGGCGGAACTGGGCAAATATGCAATCCGCGCCAACAGCATCGCGCCCGGATACGTCAAAACCGGCATTGGCGGTGACGGCCAGATGAGCGAGGAAATGAAGGCGCGCATGGCGGCGGTGGACGCGCATTTTTCCGCCAAGACACCAATCCATCGGCCCGGCGCCATCGAGGATTTTGAGGGGATCGGCGCCTATCTCAGCTCCGATGCGTCGCGCTTCCATAGCGGCGATACGATCGTGATCGACGGTGGCAGCCTGATCTATCCCCCTTACGCCTTCTGATCGGAGCCGCCCCCATGCGCCTGCTCACCATCCATAACGTCAATGACGTGCGACTGGACCCCTATGAACGGCCCGAAGCAGGGCCGAAGGATGTGGTCGTGAAAATGAAGGCCTGCGGCATTTGCGGCAGTGACCTCAGCTACATCAAGAATGGCGGCATCCCGACGCCGGGCAAGCGGACCGCGCTGGGCCATGAAGGCGCGGGCGAGCTGATGTTCGTGGGTGACGAGGTGGCCGGCGTTTCGGTGGGGCAAAGCGTCATCATCAACCCGATGATGACGCCCAGCTATATCGGCAGCGGCGGGCCGGAGGGGGCTTTTACCGAGGAATTGCTGGTCCGCGACGCGCGGCTGGGCGACAGTCTGCTGCCCATTCCCGACGGCATCCCCTATGATGTCGCGGCGATGTGCGAACCGCTGTCGGTCGCGATGCACGGGGTCAACCGGGCGCAGGCCAAGGCGGGCGACAAGATCGTGATCTTCGGTTGCGGGCCGATCGGACTGGGCATGATCCTTTGGGCGGTGGATCGCGGCTGCGACGTGATCGCGCTCGACCTGGCCGAGGAGCGGCTGGAACGGGCGCGGGCATTGGGCGCACAGACGGTCGATCCGGCGAGCGAGGATTCGATCGCGCGGATCAAGGCGATCCACGGCACGGTCATGGTGTTCGGACGGGAAAAGTCACTGACCGACGCCTATATCGACGCGGCGGGTGCGCCGTCGATCCTGCATGATGTGGTGACGCTGGCCAAGACCCATGCGCGCCATGTCATTACCGCCGCCTATCTGAAACCCATCGAACTGCCCGCCGGGCCGATGCTGACCACCGAAATGACGATCACCACGGCGGTCGGTTATCCCACTGAAATGCCCGACGTGATCGCCGCAATGCCGCGTTTGCGCGACAAGATTGCGGCACTGATCAGCCACAGATTGCCGTTCGACCGGGTGATCGAGGGCTTGGACATCGCCGCGAGGCCGCAATCGGCCAAGGTCATGATCGAATTTGTGGACGGCGCGGCATGACCGACAAGCCGCAGACGCCTTTAGGCGCTTTGGTGATGGCGGGTCAGGGCCAGACGGATGCCGAACGCATCGGCGACGGCATCTTCATGGTGAAGGATATTTCCAATGCCTATCTGGTGACGACGGGCGATGGCGACCTGATGATCAACACCGGCTTTCTGGGCAATGGCGCCCGCAACAAGGGACTGTTTGCGCCGCATCGTAGCGGGCTGCTGCGGCGGATCGTCGTGACCCAGGCCCATGCCGACCATTATGGCGCGCTACCCGACCAGAAGGAGGCGGACACGCAGGTCATTGTCGGGGCGGGCTTTGGCGAGACGGTGGAGTATTTCGAGCGGCTTGGCGAATTTCTCGGTCGCCGGTCGGGCAAGCTATGGGCGTCGATGACCCGGCGCGACGGGCCGCCACCCAAGCCGCCGCTGATCGTGCCGGACGTGGAGATCGCCACCAGCCTTGCCTTCACGCAAGGGGATCGCGCGTTCGAGGTGGTCAAGACGCCGGGCGGCGAGAGCCTGGATTCGGTGTTCGTGTGGATGCCGGATGAAAAGATCGTCTTTACCGGCAATCTGTTTGGCCCCGTCTGGCGGGCGATGCCCAATCTGGTGACGATGCGCGGCGACAAGCCCCGGCTGGTGCGCGCCTGGCTGCGATCGGTCGAGCAGGTCCGGGCATTGGGCGCGGAACTGGTGATTACCGGCCATGGCGACCCAATCCGGGGGGCGGAGATGATCCGCGCGGACCTCGACACGATGCACGCGGCAGTCAGCTATCTGGAGCGCGAGACGATCGCAGGGATGAATGCGGGCCGGAGCGTGCAGGATCTGATGCGTGAAATCGCGCTGCCAGCCGACCTCAGGATCGGCGAATTTCATGGCAAGACCAGCTGGGTCGTGCGCGCCATCTGGGAGGAAAATGGCGGCTGGTTCCATTATGCCGATGGCACGACCGCGCTGTATGGCGTGCCGCGTTCGGCGGTGAATGGCGATCTGGTCGAACTGGCGGGCGGCGCGGGCGCGATCGTGGGCCGCGCCGATGTGCATGCGGCGGCAGGGCGACCGTTGGAGGCGCTGCATCTGATTGACATCGCGCTGGGCGTTGTGCCCGATCATGAGGCGGGATTGAGCGTGCGTAAATCGGCGCTGGAGCAATTGCTGGCCGCGAGCGGCAGCACGAACCTGTCGGAAACCATGTGGCTGAAGGCGGAGATCGCCGAGACGGACAAGCGCCTCGCCAGCCATGCACAAGAGGGAGAAGGATGATGACCACCACCACCGCAGGGCTGGACGCCGATGCGCTGATCGCCGCCGCGCGCGAACAGACGGGCCTCACCAATCTGGGCGATGACGCGATATTGGAGGGGCTGCATGTCCTGATCGACGCGATCAACCGGGAAGCAAAGCTGACGGCGGCTGCGCAAGGTCGCTGGGCGCAGCAGATTACCGCCACGCTGGCGAACCGCTTGCAGGTCGAACATTATCTGGCCAGCCATCCCGCGCTGCTGGACGCGCCGGTCGAAAAACCGCTGTTCGTATTCGGCCTGCCGCGCACCGGCACGACGCTGACGATCAACCTGCTGAACGCCGATCCCGCGCGGCGTTGCTTCCTGCGCTGGGAAGCGTTCAACAGCGTGCCGCCAGCCGCCAAGGGGGCACTGAGCAGCGATCCGCGCTATGTCGCGGAGCAGGCGCGGCTCGACATGATGCTCAAATATGCGCCGCATATTTCGGCTATGCACCATGAGGATGCCGACAGTCCGACCGAGTGCCAATTCTCCATGGCACCGTCCTTCTGCGCACAATATTATGACTCGGTTCTGCATATTCCGAGCTATCAGAAGTGGTTGTTTTCGACCAGCTACCTGCCCGCTTTCCGCTATCAGAAGCGGCTTTTCCAGTTGTTGCAGGAGAATGAGGGCGGGCAGTGGACGCTTAAAAATCCGTGGCATCCTTTGTTCCTGAATGACCTGACCACCATCTATCCCGATGCGCAGTTGGTGATGACCCATCGCGATCCGGCCGATGTCGTCGCGTCGGCGTGCAGCCTGGTCTATCAGGTGCGCAAGATGTTCAGCGACGATGTCGATCCGGTCGAGGTGGGCAAGTCACAACTGCGCACCTTCGACCTGATGATCGAGCGGATGATGGCCTATCGGGAGAAGCATGGCGCGGATTCGATCCACGACATCCCATATGACGCGCAGCTGCGCGATCCGATCGGCGAGATGAAGCGGCTCTATGCGCGGTTCGACACGGAACTGACGGTGGAAGCCGAGACCGCGATGCAGGCTATGCTGGACGCCAATCCGCAGGGCAAGCATGGCAAGCACAGCTATGACCTGGCCGATTACGGGCTGGATCGTGCGGGTGTTCACACGCATTTCAGGGATTATACGGAGCGGTTCGGGATTGCGTGCAGGGCTTGAATGTTCCTCCCCTGTAAGGGGAGGGCTGTCGCATATGGAACCCTGCCCTTGTCCATTGTCATCCTGAACTTGTTTCAGGATCCATTTCTCGTCACGAGCGGCGGCTTTTGGGGGACGATGGATGCTGAAATAAATTCAGCATGACGAAGTAAAATGAGGTGCCGTTCATATATGACAGCCCACCCCTTGCAGGGGAGGATGATTTTACCCCGCCCGCGCCATGGCGAAACAATAGCGCAGATGGTCCATATGCCCGTCCGGCACCGGCGGGAAATGGAGCGCGTCTTCGGTGGCGCGGATGCTGTCGAGATTTTCCGCGACCTGCTCGATGGTCCAGTCGGGGCGGAACATGCCCTTCGTTTCCATGGTATAAGCACGCGCGACGCGACCGGCCATGGCGATCAGCATTTCGCCTGAAATCGCGCAATCTTCATGCGCCAGATAGCCGACCGTGGGCGCGACCAGATCCGGGTCCATCGGCGGATAGGCGCTGGTGTCCAGGCCATCGGCCATGCGGGTGACTGCGCCGGGCAGGATGATGTTGCTCTTGATACCATGCGCCGCCCCCTCGATCGCGGCAACGTTGGACAGGCCGGTCATCGCGGCCTTGGCCATCGAATAATTGACCACGCCGGCATTGCCATAAAGGCCGTTGATCGAGCCGGTCAGGACAATGCGGCCATAATTGGCGGCGGTCATGTGCGGGAAGGCGGCACGCACGACATGGAAAGCACCGCGCATATGGACATCCAGCACCGTCTCGAAATCGGCATAGCTTAAGTCATTGAGCGAACCGCGACGGACGATCCCGGCATTGTGGATGAGGATGTCGATCCGACCATAATGGTGAATGGCAGCGTCGATGATCGCCTGCCCCCCCTCTGGCGTCGCCACGCTGTCGGTCGAGGCGACGGCCTCTCCCCCGGCGGCGCGAATCTCGTCCACCAGTGCCTGGGCGGGCGCGGCATCGGTCCCCTCCCCCTGCATCGACACGCCCGGATCGTTGACGATGATCTTTGCGCCCCGCGCTGCCAGCAGCAGCGCATAGGCGCGGCCAAGCCCCCGGCCAGCGCCGGTGATCGCGGCCACCCGGCCATCAAAGCGCATCTTGTCCATCCTGCGATCCTCTCTTTCACTTGCGCCCGATCCTAACGGCACCGGCCCAACGCAAAAGGGCCGCCGCCGCATATCGCTGCGGCGACGACCCCCTCTCCTACCCCTTCAAGAGATCAGGCTGGCTTGCTGGGCAATTCGGCGATCGAGGTGCCGAAGGCCGAGACTTCACCGCGATGGGTGGTCGCCTGCTGCTGGATCTCGACGAACTTCTTGCCGTTTTCCTCAAACTTGCGGATGACGCTGCCGTCGATGTAGATCGCGTCGCCATCGGGATTGTGGCGGCGGATCTGGCACTTGCTGCGCGTCAGGAAGCCATCGTCACCGATCCAGTTGGTGATGTGGTGGGTCAGCCAGCTGCACCGTTCTGGACCATAGTCATAAGCCCCCGGCGCGCCGACTTCGAGTGCGAAGGCTTCGTCCCAGTGCACGCGCTCAGGGCAATCCGGCACGTTGAAGCGGTTGCGGATGCCGAGGCCCGGATGCGCCTGCTGCATCTGGTTGGCAAGCTTGTTGGCGCGGATGTAGAGGCCACCCCACCCTTGCGCATAGCAGATGAAGCCAGTGACCGTCATCGGTCCCTTCATCATGCGCGGCAGTTCGTCACCAACCTTCACATCTTCCCAATAGCGAGGAACCGAGCCGCGGATTTCTTCTTGGTTGTACAGGCGGGTGAATTCGGCCAGTTCTTCTTCGGTGTACTGCTCCACGCGGCCACGCGCTTCGGTATATTTGGTGCCGCGTTCGCGGGCTTCGTCACGGTCGGTGCGGAATACCCAGCTGTCGCCCTCGGCCACCTTGTCGCCCGACTGGTTGAAAAAGTCGACATGGTAGATCTGCTGGAACGAACGGCCGGCAAACTTGGTCTGATGCTCTACCAGATCCTTGAGATAGGCTTCGGTGCGGATCGTGTCGTTGCGCAGCACCGGCTTGTGCCAGGTCCAGTCGGCACCCGCCCACATGGCGTGAACGCCCGACAGGCCGCCGCAATAGCCCGAAATGATGCGGCTGGTGGTGAAGAGGAAGCTGGGGAGCGCGACGACCGAGCCATATTTGGTCTTTTCGGCATAGGCCGGGTCGCACCACAGCGGGTTATCGTCGCCAATGCCATGGGCATAATGGCGGATCGCGTCGCGGGTCGCTTCATAATTCCACGGCTCGATCGTATTCTCGATCTTGACGCCAATGCGCTTGCGCAGATCGTCGAGACCTTCCTCGGTAATCTTGGGGAATTTATTGGTGGGGGCTTCCGCCAAAGTTGCCATATCTCTTCTCCTAGGGTTCAGATTTGGGGTCCTCCCCTGCAAGGGGAGGGGGACCAGCGAAGCTGGTGGAGGGGTGTCCACCTATCGAGAGGGTGACACCCCTCCGTCTGGCCTGCGGCCAGCCACCTCCCCCGCCGGGGGAGGATTTTGAGACGGATTTTTCATCACGCTGCCTCGACCAACTTGGCAGCCTCAATATCTCTCAGGATTTTGCGGTGGACCTTGCCCGCCGGGGTCTTGGGCAGTTCGGTGACGAATTCCACGACGCGAGGAAATTCATGCTGGGCGAGTTTTTCGCGGGTGAAGGTCTGGAGTTCCTTCACCAGCGCGTCGCTGCCATCGACATTGGCGATGACGAACGCCTTGACCACCTGGCCCCGCTGCGGATCGGGCACGCCGATGACGGCGCATTCGAGCACGGCGGGATGCTTGAGCAGGGTGTTTTCGATCTCGACCGCGCTCATCGTCCAGCCAGCCGAGATGATGACATCGTCGGCGCGGCCGCAATGGTAGAAATAACCGTCGGCGTCGATTTTCGCCCGGTCCTTGGTGGTTTCCCATTTGTCGCGCCGCCACAGCATCAGTTCGCCGATTTCGCCGGGGTCGGATGGCGTGCCGTCGGGGCGCTGCACCTGCAACTTCTGGCCCGGCACCGCCTTGCCCAGCGAACCGGGCTTGACAGTGAAATCGTCTGCGCCCGGATAATTGACGAGCACCACGCCGATTTCGGTCGTGCCATACATGGAGCAGGCGGGAACCTTGAAATAGGTGTCGATAAAGTCGAGCGTCGCCGGGTCGATCGGTTCGCCGGTGTAGGACAGTTTCTTGAAGTGGAAGCTATAGTCCCCCGCCTTCCCGCTATTCTTAATCATGCGATAATGGGTCGCGGCCGCCGACATATTGGTGATGCCATAATCATCGAGCGCCTTCATCAGCCGCACCGGATCGAACCGTCCCGCAAAGGTGCCGGTGGTCACGCCCATACCCAACGGGGCCAGCGTGCCGTGCCACAATCCATGTCCCCATGCGGGCGAGGACGGGCAGAAAAATTCGTCGCCCGGACGGATGCCGGTGCCGTAGAGCGCGGCGAACATCAACGTCACCAGCGCGCGGTGGCTATGCTTCACCGCTTCGGGCAGTTCGCGGGTGGTGCCGGACGTGTACTGGAACACGGCCAAGTCGTTCGCCCTGGTTTTCGGCGTGTAGATCGCGGGATATTTTTCAATCTCGTCGAGCAGGCCATCGTCGGCGACGACGACGCGCGGGCCGTTCATGCTGCGGGCGAGGTCCGCCTTTTCCGCGTTGGTGATCAGGATGGTGGGCTTGCAGTCATCAACCCGCAGGCGCAGCGCATCGGGACCGAACAGGGTGAAGAGCGGCACCGAGATCGCGCCGGTCTGCATCGCCCCGAACAGGCAGACATAGAAAGGCAAAGACGGTTCCAGCATGAAGGCGATGCGTTCGCCGGGTTGAACACCCTCTGCATCGAGCCAATGGGCAAAGCGCGCCGCGCCCGCCGAAATGATGTCGAAGCTCAATATTTCATCGCGGCCATCAGCGTGCGCGATCCGCACGGCGGCGCATCCGGTGCCGTCGGCATGGCGGGTGATGCATTCATGCGCGATGTTGAGATGATCGCGGTCGCCATCGAATAAATCCCATGGCGCGTTGGACGTCGCATGGGCCTGCGCATCGGCATAGCGTGTATAGTCGGTCAGCTTCGCCATATATTCCGTCCATTCACTATGGCGAATGGCAGGAAAGCCGCCTTCGCCATGATGGAACCGGAATGTCATGCCGACTCCCTTGTTGTAAATCATGAACAATGTTCTATATTTTGAATGATCGTCCATCGCCGGGGCGATGGAGATATGCGCCATGGCCGACCCTGTTACCCTGCCCACCCCTTCCCCCGTCCGAAAAGTCGCCCGCGCGGTGAAGGACAGCAAAGCGCCCGCCATCACCCGCGCCGCCGCGATCCTGCGCCTGCTGGGGCGTAGCGAACGGCCGCTGGGGGTGCAGGCGATCGCCAAGGAACTGGGGCTGGTGCCATCCACCTGCCTCTATGTGCTGCGCGCCCTGGCGGAGGAGGAACTGGTGTCGTTCGACCCGGACACCAAGCGCTATGCGCTGGAGGCAGGCGTGCTGACGCTGGCGCGGCACTGGTTGCGGCGCGACCCGTTCAACGATCTGGCACAGCCGCATCTCGATCGGCTGGCGGCGCGTTTTGGCTTGACCATGTTGGGCGTGCAGGCGGTGGGCCTCGATCATATGATCGTCGTCGCCATGGCGCAATCGGGCAGCGGCTTTCAACTCAGCACGCAGGTCGGCAGCCGCTTTCCCGCGCTGATCAGCGCAACGGGGCGCTGTATCGCGGCGTTTGGCGACTATCCGGTGGCAGAATTGAAGGCGCGATTCGACCAGTTGCGCTGGGACAATCCGCCCGCATTCGACGACTGGATGGAGCAGTTGCGCCGGACCCGCGAACAGGGCTTTGCGGTGGATGAAGGGCAGTATATTGCAGGCGCAACCGTGGTGTCCGCGCCGGTGTGGAAAGGCGCGGGCCGGCCGGTCCATGCGCTGGTCGCGATAGGCATAGGCGCGGCGCTGGGCCGGGAGCTTGGCGCATTGCAGGCGGCGCTGGTGGAGGCAGCGGGGGCTTTGTCGGGGCAGTTGGGCGGCGGCGCTTAGCACAAAGTCCGTTCGCTTCGAGCGTAGTCGAGAAGCACCGCGCGCAGGTTTCTCGACTTCGCTCGAAACGAACGGAGGTTTATGTGGCGGGCCGTAGCGCCAGTACGCTGCCTTCGGCGTCGCCCGACAGATAGAGGGTGCCGTCCGGCCCGGCCGTGAGGCCGCAGAAGTTGATCATCGGTCCGGCCATGTCGCCGATCGGCCCCAGATATTTGGGCGCGATGCCGACAGGCGCGCCGACCGGCAGATGGGTGGCAATGACGCCCTGGACGCCGCTGGCCAGGTCGAACGCGATCAGCGATTTGGTCTGGGTGTCCACGGCATAGAGGGTGCCGTTGCTGATCGCGATGCCTTCGGGCCGTCCCAGCCCTTCGGCGATTATTTCCACGGCGCGTCCCTGTTGCAGCCTGACGATGCGCCCCTTGCCCGCTTCGGCGACATAGGCGGTATCGCCATCCACCGCGACGCCCATCGGCTGGTCGAGGCCCGTGGCGATTGCGCGCACCGCGCCATTTTCGGCGACATGCACCTGCCCCGTGCCCTGTTCGGCAAAGACGATCGCGCCGCGGGCATTGGCCGCAACACCCATCAGCCGGTCATGGCCGTGGGAGAGAAACTCGCTGGCCCCCTCCCCCGGCCGATAGCGCGCGAGGCTGCCGGTCCCGGTAGTGACGATCCATTCGCCCGGCGAACCCGGTGCGACGCCGCGCATATAGCCGGGACAGCCGGGGTAGAAGATCATCCCCGCCAATATTGGCGCGCCACCGGGGCGCAGCGTGTAGCCGAAGGTGCCGTCTGCGACGAAAATCGTCCCCTGCCCGTCCACCGCCAGACCAAGCGGCCATTGCAGCGCGCGCGGGACGACGGAGCGGACCTTGCCATCGCCCAGCAACTCGGTGATCTCGCCGGGGATGCTGGACACGAAGATGCGGTCGCCGATGAAGCTGACATTGTCGAGGCCGGGACCAAGATCAGCCAGCACTTCGCGGGTGCCGCTGACCAGGTCGATTCGCAGCACCTGGCCGCTGGCGACCTGGGTGGTGACGATCCGCCCCTTGCTGTCGAACTTGACCGAGTCCGGCACGCCCAGATCACCCGCCACGACTTCGGGTGCGCCGCCGTTGAGGTCCACGCGCCAGATTTCATTCGCACCCATGACGGGGAAATAGAGTTTGCCGTCCGGGCCGACCTGAAAGGCGTTGGCCATCGGCACATTGTCGAGGATGAGGCGCGGTGCGCCGCCATCGAGCGGCAATTCCATGATCCGCGCGCCCATGCGGCACTCGCCCGCGATCAAACGGCCCTGATGCCAGGTGATAGGGTTGGCGACGGGCATGTCGCCATGGATGACGCGCGCCTGCCCGCCGGGCGCCAGCATCGACACCCGACCTTCGGTGATTTCGGTGAGGTAGAGATTGCCTGCCTCATCGAACACCAGATCATCGGGCGCGACGATCGCGCCGCCCATCGGGCTGATGGTCGCAATCGCACCGCTGTCCACGTCGATCGCGCTGACCTGACTGCCGCCGACCTGCGCGACATAGAGGCGGCCATCCGCGCCGGTGGCAAGGCCGTTCGCGCCATAGAGGCGGCTGGGCGGGGTGAGGCGTTCAAGGCTCCACCCCTCCCCCGCCGTCATGCCGCTGGGCGCGATCCGGCCATTCATATCAGGCGTAACCGAGCATCGATTTGACTTCGAGATATTCGTGGAAGCCGAATTCACCCCATTCGCGCCCGTTGCCGCTGCGCTTGTAGCCGCCAAAGGGGGCGTGGAAATCAAAGCCGCCATTCATGCTGACCCAGCCGGTGCGCAGGCAGCGGGCGATGGCGTGGACCAGAGAGGTGTCGAGGCCGTTGACATAGCCCGCGAGGCCAAAGGGGCTGTCATTGGCGATGGCGACCGCATCGTCCACGTCGTCATAAGGGATGATGACCAGCACCGGGCCGAAAATCTCTTCGCGCGCGATGACCATATCATTGTCGCCAAGGAATATGGTCGGGCGCACGAACCAGCCCTTGTCGATGCCGTCGGGGCGACCGGGGCCGCCCGCGATCAGGGTCGCGCCTTCCGCTACGCCCTTGGCGATATAGTCCTGGATGATGTTATACTGTGCCTTGGACACGACCGGACCCATGGCGACATCGCCTGCCGGGTCGCCGACGGTGACGGCGTCGGCTGCTGCCTTGGCCGCGGCGAGCGCTTCGTCGAGGCGGGCGGCGGGAACGAGCAGGCGTGATCCGGCGCTGCATGTCTGGCCGCTATTGCCCATCATGCCTGCGGTTGCGCCGGTGACATTGTCGGCCAGCGCCGCGTCATCCAGCACGATGAACGCGCTCTTGCCGCCCAGTTCCAGGCCCACCCGCTTGACCGTAGTGGCGGCGTCCTTCTGGATCTGGACGCCCACCGGTTCGGAGCCGGTGAAGCTGATCATGTCCACATCTTCATGGGTCGAGAGCGCGGTGCCGATGACGCTGCCCTGCCCTTGCACCATGTTGAACACGCCCGCCGGAACGCCCGCCGCGTCGATGATCTCGGCGAGGATCTGCGCCGAGAAAGGCGCGAGTTGCGGCGGTTTCAGGATCATCGTGCAGCCAGTGGCAAGCGCAGGAAAGACCTTCACGCAGGTCTGGTTCATTGGCCAGTTCCACGGCGTGATGAGGGCGCAGACGCCGATCGGCTCACGGCGGATCAGGGTCGCGCCGCGCAGTTCCTCGAACGCGAAATTCTCCAGCAGTTCGATCGCGGTCTGGAGATGGCCTGCGCCAAGCCCGACATGGAAGCCATTGGCCAGCCCTGACGGCGCGCCCATTTCCTCCCGGATGGCTGCGCCCAGGTCGGGCAGGCGACGCTGATATTCGGCCTGGATCGCGCGCAGCAGGTCGAGGCGCTGGTTGCGCGTCGTTTCCGACCATGCGGGGAAGGCGCGGCGGGCGGCGGCGACGGCCTTGTCGACATCGGCGACGGAACCCAATGCGATGTGGCCTGCGACTTGTTCGGTCGCCGGGTTGATGACTTCGGCGGTTTTGGGTTCGACCGGATCGACCCACTGGCCGTCAATGTAGAAGTGCAGATGGTCGCGCATGGATTGGCCTCCTCTGGAGTAGTCGAGGGGGTGTCTCGCCACCGATAGCGAGACACCCCTCCGTCTGCGCTACGCGCAGCCACCTCCCCTACAAGGGGAGGATTGTTTGCCGTTTATTGCGTGCCTTCGGCGTACCACGTGCGGAATTCGGCATATTTGGGCATTTCTTCCGAATTCGCCTTGGGGTCGATCACGACATGGACGACACCCACCTTGCCGCTGGCATAGGCGCGTTCGATGGCGGGTTTGATGTCCTCCGCCTTCGTCACATATTCGCCGTGACAGCCAAAGCCCTCGCCGATCTTGTCGAAGCGGACGTCCTTGCTCCAGTGCGTGCCGGTTTCCTCGGTCCCCTGGCCGAAGGTGCGTTTGTAGACGCCCACTTCCAGACCCCAGGCATTGTCCACGCCGACGACGCAGACCAGCGGCAGCTTGCACCGCGCGGCCACTTCCAGTTCGCCGATATGGAACAGGAAGCTGCTGTCCGATGTCAGCAGCATGGCCGGGCGCGATACGCCGGTTGCCGCCTTGTCCGCCAGCATCGCGCCGGTGGCGTAGGGGATGCCGGTGCCGATATGACCGAAATTCTGGTTCCAGATCACGTCATGCGGCTTGCACTGCGAATAGGTCCACTGGAAGATCACCCCCGCGCCGCCATCGCGGATCATGATGCCGTCCTTCGGGAAAGCCTCGGTCGCTTCCACCGCCAGACGGGCGGGATGGATTGCCAATTCGCCGGTGCCGTCGCTCTTGGTGCGCGATTCCGCCGCCAGTTCGTCCAGTTCCGCCTGCCCGTCCCGCATGAAGGCTGCCAGCATCGGTGCAGGTGCGCGCGGCGTGTCCTTGAGCGCTGTCACAAGCTGCGGCACGACGCCGCGCAGATCGCCTACCAGCGGTACGTCGATCGGGCGGTTGACACCGATCGCCGAGGCATCCTGCTCGACATAGATCCACTTGCGGATCGCTTCATTCTTTTGCCAGTAGCGCCATTTGCCGAAATGGACCGGCTCGCCCAGCTCGGTGCCCAGCGCCAGCACGAGGTCGGACTCGGTCACTGCCTCGATCGACGCCTTGGAAAATACATATTGGAAAGTGCGATCCTCCAGCCCCTTGATGTAGCTGGTGCCACCCGACGTCTGGATGACGGGGCAGTTCATCAGTTCCGCTAGCTCCCTGACCGCAGCGCCAGTGCGGGAGGTATGGACGCCATGGCCGACCAGCAGGATCGGGTTCTTGGCTTCGCGGATCAGCTTGGCCGCTTCATGGACCCGGTCGATATCCGCACCCTGATTGACCAGGCGATAGCGTTCCGGCACCAGCGGCGCGGGCAGGTCCAGCTCTTCCAGGATGATGTGGCTGGGATATTCGATATAGACCGGGCCGGGCGTGCCGCCCATCGCCTTGCGGATGCCCTCACGGATCACCTCGTCGGTCTGGTCGGCATATTCGATGGATGCGGCATATTTCACCGAATTTTCAAATAGCGGCATCTGCTTCACGAACTGGATGCGGCCACGGCGGACGCGCTGTTCGGTCACGCGGGCGCGCTGGCCCGACAGGAAGATGACGGGCGAATGTTCGACCAGCGCGCACTGGATGGCGGGCGCCATATTGGCGATGCCCGGCCCCAGCGTGCCGACGGCGACGGCGGGCTTGCCGGTGATGCGCGATGCCGCTTCGGCCATGAAGCCGGCGGCCGCTTCATGGTGCGGTGCAACCACAGTCCAGCCGCGCCGTTCCGCTTCCAGGAACATATGGACGAAATTCGGGTCGGGAATGCCGAACAGCGTGTTGATGCCTTCGGCCTCGAACAGGTCGAGGACGCGCTTGTAAACCGGGGTTCCCGACTTGTCCGATGCACTTGCAGCGGCGGCGGGCTTGGGATCGTCATAGCTCATTTCAGGTGCCTCGGTGCGCCCGTACCCATGTACGCGGCTAGGTTGCGGTGAAAATTGGTGATCTTGCGTTCCTGATGCGGATTGGGCAGCGGCCCGCGAAAACCGCGCGACTTCATCCCCTTCTGCACCCATTCCATGTTGGAAAAATCCTGCGCCAGCACGGCGCCCCAGCCTTCGGCATTGGCCGGCGCATTGTCCCATTCGGTCTGCGGTTCCTCGCCTTCGGGAAAACGCTCGATCGCGTAGGATTCAAAAATGCACATATTGGGATCGTCGCCATAGGGCCGCGTGCGATAGCAAAGCGCGAAGGTGATCCCGTGCAACACCGACATATTGGGAAAGACGTTCCAGGCCAGGCCCGCCTCCGACATGATTTCGGGCGGAATTTCCGGCCAGATGACGCCGCGTGCGGCATCGTCGGCCTTGGCCGATTTCAGCCAGTGGGCAATGACGTCGGCAGGCGGCGTGCCTTCGGGCAGTTCGTCCACCAGGCGGCTGGCGGCATTGACCAAAGTTTCGGTGGAGGCCGCATAGTTGAGCGTTTCATAATTTTCGCGGATCAGCTCGTAAGTCGAGCGGCGCGGATCGTCGCCCTTGCCCGCGCGGGTCACGCTGCTGCTCTGGCTCATACTGAAGGCCGGATCGCGCTGGTCGAACCCGCTGACCCCGTGCAGGCCATAGGCGGCGCTGTAGGCGTAATAATCGCCATAGGCGAGCAACTGGCTGTGCGTGCCAGTTACATGATAGGGTTCCATGAACGCTTCCAGCGCGGTCTTCCAGTTCGCCGGATAGACCACCCATTTGCGCCATTTGTAGCGCATCTTGTCCAATTCAAAATGCGACAATATGCGCCCGGCATCGCCGAGAAATTCGTCGAGCGGCTCCGCGTCCATATCCATATGAACCCAAACCCAGCCACCCCATGTAGCGACCTTCACGGCCGACAAATGGGTACAGTCGGGCGTCAGCGCCCCCTGCCAGTCCTGCGGATCGAGGATGTAGCTGTTGTTCCCTTCGGTATCGAAGGTCCAGCCGTGGAAGCCGCAGATGAAATTCTTGCGCCCGCTGCCGCGTACCGAATGGACGTTGTCGGGCGTATTGACCAGCTGGCGGCCGCGATGCGGGCAGACGTTGAAATAGGCTTTCAGCCGGTCGGGCGCGGTGCGCACGATGATGATCGAATCGTCGCAGATATTGTAGGTGAGCCAGTCACCGACATTGGGCAGTTCCTCGACCCGGCACGCCATCTGCCAGACCTTTGGCCACAGCAATTCCTTCTCCGCTGCGGCATAGTCTTTCGACAGGAACGCCTCGGTCGGATAGGTCAGTGGCTTGGTCAGATCCTCGACATTGATGTTGGTCGGGCTGTTCATGCCATTCTCCCGCATCCTGATCCCGCGCGTCCGAATATCGCGACAGGCAGGCTTGCCCCAAGCGAAAGCGGGACGCGGGCCGACATCATCCCCCCGGCGATCATGACCGCAATTCCATGCCCGCCAGATCGCCCTTTTCCCGCCATTCTTCGAGCAATGTCTGGAACGCGGCCCAGCCCGGCCCGTAGCTGCGGAACAGCGCCCAGGGTGCCTTCACCTGGCCTTCATTGGTGAAGTAGCTGGGCGTACATTCGATCTGGAAGGCGGAGGTGTCATATTCCACGTCGTGGAAATGCTGGACATAGGCGTCCTGCGCCGCCGCCGTGGTTTCGACAGAGGTTGCCCCCTTGTCCATCGTCGCGTGGATGATGTGGGCGATATGCTGTGCCTGCCGCCCGAACTGTTCGGTGACGCTGGCGTTGAGGCCGCCCTGGATATAGCCGATGAAGAACTGGTTGGGGAAACCATGGGTCATGGTGCCGTGCAGCGTCACCGGGCCGTTAGCCCAATGATCGTAAATCGACAGGCCGCCCCGCCCCTCTACCACGTCGATGCCCCAGCGACGCTTGAGGTCGCTGGTGACTTCAAAGCCGCTGGCGAAAATCATGGCATCGACTGCATATTCGACACCGTTCGACACGAAGCCTTTTTCCGTCATGCGTTCCAGCCCGCGCGAATCCGCGACGTCGATCAGCTTGACGTTGGGCTGGTTGAAGGCGGCGTAAAAATCGTTGCTGGACAGCGGGCGCTTGCACAGGAAACGATACCAGGGCTTGAGCGAGGCAGCGGTCGCTTCGTCCTTCACCATCTCATCGACGCGCGCGCGCAGCCGTTCCATGACGCGATAATCCACCACTTCGCGCCGGGCCATGAATTCTTCTGGCGAGAGTTGCGGCCAGCCTTCGGCTTCCAGCTCGGCATAGAGGTTGCGGGCGATTTCGGTCCAGATGTCGCAGATCAGATCCTGCTCGCCGGGCAGGAAAAATTCCATCGCGGCGCGGTGGAAATTGGCCTGCCGTTCCGCCTGCCAGCCTGGCTGCAGCGCTTCCGCCCAGTCGGGATCGGTCGGCGGATTGGGCCGCTCGTCCACAGTCGATGGCGTGCGCTGGATGACATAGAGTTGCTGGGCGTAGCGGGCGAGATGCGGCACCGCCTGGATCGCGGTCGCCCCGGTGCCAAGGATGGCGACGCGCTTGTCGGCCAGTTTGCCGAGCACCGGATTTTCGTAGCTGCCGCCGGTATAACCATAGTCCCAGCGCGCGGTATGGAAGATCTTGCCCTTATATTGGTTGATCCCCTCGATCCCCGGCAGTTTGGGCATGTTGAGGACGCCGCAGCCCATGATGACGAAGCGGGCGCGGAATTCATCGCCCCGGCTGGTGGCGACGCGCCAGCGCTGGATGGCCTCATCCCATTTCAGCGAGGTGATGAGCGTATGGAACAGTGCGCGGTCGTGAAAGCCGAATGTCTGCGCGATCTGCTTGATATAGGACTGGATTTCCGCGCCATCGGCGAATTTCTTGGACGGCATGAAGCCGGTTTCTTCCAGCAGCGGCAGATAGCAATAGGCGTCATTATCGCACTGGATGCCGGGATAGCGGTTCCAGTACCATACCCCGCCAAAATCGCCGGCATGGTCGATATTGCGGAAATTGGTGACGCCCTGCTTGGTCAGATGATAGCCCGCCAGCACCCCGGCAAAGCCTGCGCCCAGCACCAGCACGTCCAGTTCCTCGACGATCGGGTCGCGCGGGGTGACCGGTAGATATGGGTCCTCGTCATAGCTGTGGGTCGTATCGTCGGTCGTGGGCTGATATTGCCCCTGCCCGTCGCTGCGCAGACGCTTGTCGCGCTCCTCGCGATATTTTTCGCGCAGCGCCGGGATGTCGAACGTATCGGGCGCTGGCGTCCGCGTGGGATTGCAACTCATATCCACTCCATGGGTCTTATCGTTGCGAGGAGTTAATCAACACTACTGTTCATTTGCAACGGAGCGAGTCCGGTTAGCGCTGTGGCGATCTTTTCTTGTCGGCCCTATTTTGCCCTCCACGCCTCGCGCTAGAACCGCGCCTGACAATGGAATGAGAGGATAGAGCATGGCGCAGCCGCTGATCAGTTTTGAAGGGCGCACGATCATCATCACCGGCGCGGCAGGCGGCGGTATCGGCACTGCGACGACCAAGATGCTGGCGCAGGCGGGGGCGACCGTCATCGCCGCCGGGCGGACGCAGTCCAAGTTCGACGCGCATATCGCGCCGCTGATCGCGCAAGGGCTGGCGATCATACCCGTCATCGCCGATGTCGGCACGGACGACGGTGTGGCAAAGGTGATGGAGGCGGCGTTGGCCGCACCGGGCACCCTCTATGGCCTGGCCAATGTCGCAGGCGGGGCCGCGCCACAGACCTGGATGCGGGCCGAACGGGTGACGCGCGCGGACTGGCGCGCGCTGTTCGAGCAGAATCTGGAAACGATGTTCTTCATGAGCCAGGCGGTGGCGCGGGAATTGCGGGCACGTGGCAATCCGGGTGCGATCGTGGGCGTGTCATCGATCAGCGGGCTGAACAGCGCGCCCTATCATATCGCCTATGGCACGGCGAAGGCCGCGATCGTCGCGGCGACGCGAACGCTGGCAACCGAACTGGCGCTCGACAATATCCGCGTCAACACGGTCGCGCCGGGCACGACGATCACGCCGGGATCGGGTGCCTATATCGACGATGATATTGCCCGCGATCAGGCAGCCATCGCCATGGGCCGCCGCGCCCAGCCGGACGAGCAGGCGGGGGCCATCGCCTTCCTGCTGTCCGACCTGTCAAGCTATATTACCGGGCAGACCATATTGGTCGATGGCGGGCTGAACCTGAAATGGACCCATCTGGGCGCAGACAATACTTCGCTGTTCCTGAAGAATGAGGATTTCCGCGCGGCGATAAAGGCCTGAGCCAGCATCGGCCCACGCTGCGGCTCTACACGCGCCCCGTCACCGGGATCAGCGCGCCGGTGATCGGCATGGCGTCGGCCGACAGCAGGAAGGCCACCACCCCTGCAAGCTGCGCGGGGGATACCCATTTCGCAAAATCCGCGTCGGGCATGTCAGCCCGGTTCGCGGGGGTGTCGAGTATGCTCGGCAGGATCGCGTTCACGCGCACGCCTTCCTCCTTCAACTCCTCGGCCAGCGCTTCGGTCAGGCGCGCGACGCCGGATTTGGAGGCGGCATAGGCACCCATGCCCGCCCCGGCCTTGACCGATGCCGCTGCGCCGATGTTGACGATCGCACCCTGACTGGCGCGCAGCAGCGGCAAGAGCGCACGGCTGGCGATCAGTGCGGTGCGGACATTCATGGCATAGAGCCGGTCCCACGTGGCAACGCTGCCGTCGGCCACGGTTTCCCAAGCGAAACCACCCGCGATATTGACCAGCCCGTCGAGACGCCCCAGCTCGCTTTCGATCTGTGCCGCCGCGGCCGTCACTGCGGCCTCATCGGTCAGGTCCACGCCGCCCAGCGCCAGCGCGACGCCATCGGGGGCCACATCGCCCAGATCGATGCCAACCACGCTCCATCCGGCGGCGGCCAGAATTTCGACCGCCTTGCGTCCCAATGCACCCGCCGCGCCTGTAACCGCTACTATGCCTGCCATCGCCCTGCCCTTCTCCAATCCGCCCTATATGCCTGCCATGCACATATATTTGATCTCGACATAATCCTCGATACCATGGCGCGACCCTTCGCGGCCCATGCCCGATTGCTTAATGCCGCCGAACGGCGCGACCTCGGTGGAGATCAGCCCGGTGTTGATGCCGACCATGCCGACTTCCAGCGCCTCCCCTACCCGCCAGGCCCGCGCCAGATCGCGCGTGTAGAAATAGCCCGCCAGCCCGACCTCTGTATCATTGGCCATGGCGACCACTTCCTCCTCCGTATCGAAAGTGAAGAGCGCGGCGAGCGGGCCGAATGTTTCCTCGCCGGCCAGCGCCATGTCCGGGGTGCAGCCTGCGACGATCGTCGGTTCGTAGAAGCTGTGGCCCAGCGGGTGGCGACGCCCGCCGCTGACCAGTCGTCCGCCCTTGGCGAGGGCATCGGCGACATGTTCCTCTACCTTTTCGACCGCCTTGCCGTCGATCAGCGGCCCCTGAGTTACGCCTGCGTCGGTGCCAGGGCCAACCTTGAGCTTCGCCACGGCAGCGGCGAGCTTCTGCTCAAACATGACGGCGACATCGCGCTGGACGAAGATGCGGTTGACGCACACACAGGTCTGTCCGCTATTGCGATATTTGGAGGCGATCGCGCCCTCGACGGCCGCATCGACATCAGCATCGGCAAAGACGATGAAAGGCGCGTTCCCGCCCAGTTCCATCGACAGCTTCTTCATCGTTGGCGCGCACTGCGCCATCAGCGTGCGGCCAACCTCGGTCGATCCGGTGAAGCTCAATTTGCGCACCAGCGGGTTGGCCGTCAGTTCGCCGCCGATAATTCGTGACGATCCCGTAACGACATTGAACACGCCGGCCGGCACCCCTGCCCGCTCGGCCAGCACCGCCAGCGCCAGTGCGGTCAGCGGCGTCTGCGTTGCGGGTTTCAGCACCATGGTGCAACCGGCCGCCAGCGCGGGGGCAGCCTTGCGCGTGATCATCGCCGCTGGAAAGTTCCAAGGGGTGATCGCGGCGACGACGCCTACCGGTTGCTTGATGACGACGATGCGGCTGTCGGCACGATGGCCTGGGATGATCTCACCATAGACGCGCCGGGCTTCCTCCGCGAACCATTCGACGAAGCTGGCCGCATAGGCGATCTCGCCCTTCGCCTCGGCCAGCGCCTTGCCCTGCTCGCGGGTCAGGATCATCGCCAGATCATCCTGATGCGCGATCAGCAAATCGAACCAGCGGCGCAGGATGCGCGCACGCTCCCCCGCCGTTCTCGCGCGCCATGCAGGGAGCGCTGCGTCGGCTGCGGCGATGGCTGCTCGGGTTTCGCTCACGCCCAAATCGGGGATGGAGGCTATGGTCTCGCCGGTTGCCGGGTCGGCCACAGGGATGGCCGGTGCGCCGGTCCAGACCCCGTCGATCAGGCACTGGTCGCGCAACAGCGATGGATCGGCAAGGGTGATGGTCATAGTGTCAGCTTTCCGGCGGGTGGCGATATGGATGGATGGTGTGGCCAGCACGCGGCTATGCGTCAACGCAGGCAGCGGCAATCAAGCCAAGGATCGACCCAGCGATGGGCGGGATGAAGAGCGCAGGGCCTGCGCTACATGATTGCAATGGTCGTGTAGGAGTTGGCTTGCTATATCGACTTTATCGTTTAATATATGCAAATATCCATCTGTTATTAAATTATTATAATGTATCAGTATTATGGTGGAATTCACCCATATGCTTGCCTCCGCCACCCTGCTGGACGACCGAAACAGGCTGATCCTTGCCTATGCCGAGGCGCATGGTGCGCTGGAACGGCTGGAGGAGAGACGCAGGCTCAGCCCGGTTCGCCGTCCCTGGCGAATTCGCACGCTGATCGCCGAACGGCAAGCGCTGGCACGGATCGACAACAGCCCGATTGACGATCTGGATTTTGCGGTCGACGGGCGCGGCACCGTTACGACTTCCGCGTACGACCTCAGCCATTGGCGACAGGCGATCGGTACGCCAATTACGCTCGATGCGCTCCTGAACGACGGCATGGCACTGCTCCGCTGGCTTGGCGTGGCACCGCCAGCCGGGAGCGATCCGGCATATTCTCTCCGATCAGGGCGCAATGCTGTGGACATCCTGCCAGCGGTCGCCGCGTGGCAGCGCGATGTCGCGGCCCTCCCCTCCTCCCCTCCCCTGCTTCATTGCGCGCGGATCGCCCAGCTGTGGCGACATCACGCGCCGATCGGGCAGGGCGATCTGCTCGCCAGCCTTCTGATTGGTGATCGTTGGGGACCGGGACGGTGGACCGGTTCAGCCGGGGGGTTGATCGCGCTGGGGTTGGAAAGCAATGGCGCGGCATGGAAGCGCGTGATCGATAAACGACTGGACTGGCTCTGGCTGGAAGCAATCAGCACGGGTGCGCGTGCCCATCTCGACCTGGAGACGCGACTGCGTGCCTATGCCTGGCGGGCGGCGCAGCATATCGAGCGTCGGCGGCGACCGGGCCGGTTGAAGGATGTGCTGCGCCTGGCCATGGCGCACCCGCGCATATCCAGCGGCAGTGTGGCAAGGGCGTTGGGGCTGACGTCGGCAGGAGCAATCAAATTGCTGACCATCGCGGCGGGCGAAGGCTTGCTGATCGAGCAGTCGGGGCAGGCCAGCTACCGCAGTTACGCCCTGCCCGTCAGCATGACGCCGCTGGCATCGAAGGGGCAGCATGGGCACCCGGACTCCTTCGCCAGAGATTTTTGGTCCGATGACGCGGAAAATATGGTCTCGCCAGAAGCTCTCTGAGCGCCGATTCGAGGGTTAGGTGACCCGTTATATATCGGCGGCCACAACGCGCCCAGAGAGGCTCTGGATGCCATTTTTGGCGATTTCGCCTTTTGTTCGCATTTCCCAGCCTGCTCACCGTCCGTTGCAATCCCTTCCCCAAAAGTGATTCTGAAAACACGTTCAGCGCGATCTTCAGCTGTCCGGGATCATCAAACAGAGACGGGTGCCTTGTGCCAAATGTCCGCAGGGCTGATTTGATGAGAATGGCGGGATAGCAATCGGACAAGGCGAGATCCGGACTTTTGCCGGTCAACGTGTTTTCAGAATCACCATCATCTTACTCGATCCGATCGGTACAGCCGCGCCTGCTCATCGACGCATGTTGATCAAACCCGCGCTTCCGCGCCATTCCACAGGGGAGGGGCGATGATGACGACCGCGATATGGTTGCAGTTGCACATGCAGCGGGGCATGCGGACTGGTCCAGCTCGTGATTCTAAAAACACGTTGATCCTGCCAGGCGGGCAGAATCCACCTCAGGATCACAGGCGGTATTTGTTGCGCCGATGATGTTCCTTGACGAAGCCATAGAAGCGCTTGGAATAGTTGCGCGGCAATTCCGATGGATTGGCACCCAGAAATGCGTCGAAACGGCGCATCAACTCGTCATAATCCCAACCGGGGAAATCGGCGCGAATGGCGCTGTAAATCTCCGCGTCCAGCATCCGGCTGGCGGTCGTGCGACCAGCGGGGTCGGGGCGCCGCTGGGGTGGCATTCCGATCGGGCGACGCGGCGGAGCATCTGCGCCAACCCGCAATTCCCTCGACAGGCTGGAAATCATACCGAGCGCCAGACGGGGATCGACCATGTCCTGATCCGCCCCATCGTCAGTCGGTAGGGCAGGGGAGGGGAGGGCGGCCTGTCGCCGGGTTCTGGCGCGTTCGCCCAGGTGGCGGCGCATCACCATCTTCATCTTGGGACGGGCGCCATCGCCATCGATCACTTCCAGGCTGATGTCGGGCAGGTCATTGGCGCGCGCCAGATCGAGCAGCTTGCGTTTGAATACGGGGTAGAGACTCTCGCTACCGCTCTTCTGATGCAGCGTCTCGAAGCCGATGGTGAAGCCGTCCGCGCCATTGCCCCCGGCATGTTTGCGCGAGGCGCGGTAGAGCCATTTGCCAAGACCGCTGGTAATCTCAAAATAGAGCGGAGAAATCGATAGCACGTTGCGCTTGTCCATCACCCCGTCGAAGAACCATTTGGACAGGGTGATTTCCATCCCCAGCGACCGCTGGGTGCGTTCATCGACCAGATGGGTATAACTGTCGATCCACGAGAAGGTTGTTTCGCGGCTCTTGGCACTGGCGCGAATATTGGTCTTGATCGTCGTCGCCTGAAGGCGGTCCAGCGCGTTGACCAGCCGCTCATAGGCGCGGCCACTGGTCCCCCAACAGATGCGTTTGAGCAGGTCGCCCGGTTGCAGCCGGATCACTGGCGACAGGTCATTGGCGCCCCGTTCGCGCAGTTCGTTGAGGTGGGACGCGAGGTAGATCATGATGTCGGCATCCCAGATCGTCGCCATCCCATAAGCGGGGTTGGGCGACACATGGACGCTGACGGACTTGTCGGGACTGGTATAATCTATCGGCTTGATGCGTTTGCGCTTCGACAGGCTGAAGAAGGGCCGTTGCATCGTTTCCTGATAGTCGCGCAACGAAATGTCACTGAAATCGGGCAGGGTGAAGAACATCTCGAACTGGACCTTGCGCTCCTTCAGCGCTGTCTTGAGCTCGCCCTCAATCTCCACCCTATCGGTCCCGTCCTGTGTTCCCTCCGGAGGGAAAATAGAAATAACATTATGAAATATAACGATAAAAGCTGATTTTTCAGCTTTTCATCCCTTGCCCCTAACGACGCCGTGCCCGCATGATCTTCGCCTGCTCGATCACCGGCCGCAGCGCTTCCAATATATCGTCGGTCGACAGGTCGGACGGCATTAGCGTCAGCGTCAGCAGCTTCTGCTGGTCCTTGTCGACCTGCCCGACCGTTGCGCCATCCGCGCTCGCAATTGCTGCCTTCTGCACCCGGCCCTTGGCGGTCACCGCCTTCAGCAGGCGGGCCAGCACTTCCGATCCGGCAATGGGCTGTTCATCGCCTGACCGGCGAAAGCTTTGTTCCGATGCAATCTGGTCGGCGGCCGTCTCCAACTTGCCGCGCGCAGTCGGATCGCGCAGCAGGGGCAGGAGCTTTTCGGCATATTTGGCCTGAAGGTCCATCGGCGAATGAAAAGCGCTGACCAGCAGCGGCGGGATTTCGGTGAGCGCAATATAGCGCGACAGCTGTGACTTGGAGATTTTCAGCCGCTCGGCCATGCGCAACTGAACGCCGCCATAGAAGCGATCGACCGCCGCCTTGTAATTGGCGCCGCGTTCAAGATCGGAAATATCCTCCCGCTCACGATTTTCGATGTCGGCGAGGCGGAAGGCTGCCTCGTCATCGAGATCCTCGATGATCGCGATCAATTCGATGTCGGGATAATGATTGGCGTTGAGCCACGCGATCGCCCAGTGCCGCCGCGTGCCGGTGACAAGTTCGTACGGCAGCTCACCCTGCGGCGTCCGGCGCACTACGGCGGGGATGCGATTGCCGCCCTCGGCCAGGATAGAATCGATCAGGCTGCGCAACCGATGTTCGTCCAGCAGCGAATAGTCGCGGGCGTTGCCCGACCAGATCGAACATTCGGATGGCTTCAACCGGATCGTGGGCCGCTTGACGATCCGCGCGGCCTCGCCAAAGGCTTCGAGCCGCTTGTTGGTGAAGTTGGGGCGCGGTGCCGCGGGACTCGCATCGCTCGCCGGGACCGGCGCGGGGGCCGGATCGTTAAGCGAGGCAGCCAGCGCTTCGCTGATGAGGGACCGGCGGCTCATGCCGCGACCCCCACGCTGGCGTCAGCGGTCAGGCTGGTCGATGGCCATTGCTGGCGGATCTGCTGCTCGACCTCGGCAAAGACCGCATCAAGATTGTCACGGCAGCGCGTGTAGGTCTGGTGCGAGGCGGACGGTTTGGATTCATAGATGGAGCGGAACGCCTGGGTCGCATTCTTGATTTCCTCGGACGCCAGGATCGGTTGCCCCAGCAGCAGCCCGGCATAGGTCGCCTGCATGATCCGCCACATATCATTTTCACCCGGTTTGCTGGGCGAGAAGGCGGAACAGACCACGCGGATGAAGCCATAATCGACCGGCGTGCCATTTTCCTCGAGTATCTCGATATTATCGGCGATCGTGTCCATGAAATGGATGGTCGAGAGATAATCGAGCTGGCGCGCGGGCACCGGGATCAGCAGGCCGGTTGCAGCCGCCATGACATTGAGGCCCAGAAAGCCCATGGCTGGCGGCGGATCGAGCAGGATCACGTCGAAATCCTTGGTCACGCTGGCAATGCCGATGCGCAGCGCCTGCAAGCCTTCGCGCACCGCCTGCCCGCCTTCGCGCAGGGTCGCGGTCAAATCCCATTCTGCGTCCTGCAGGCCCAGACTTGACGGCACGATCTTGATCGTGGGCCAGGGCGTATCGCGGATCGTTTGCGAAAAATCGCTGAAGGTGCTGCGCGGAGACAGGAACGCGCCCAGCGTCTGTTCGTCGTCGATCAGCGTTTCGGGCTGGATGTCGAACATCGTCGTGGTCGAAGCCTGGGGATCGCAGTCGATCACCAGCACGCTATAGCCGTGGAGGGCCAGATAGTCGGCCAGATGCTTGGTGATCGTGCTCTTGCCGACCCCGCCCTTGAAATTCTGCACCGCCAGCACGACCGCATCCTCGTCGGGCTGCTTGCCCACCTGTATGCCGAGCGCGGTGCGAATTTGGGTCAGATCCTCCAGCGTATAGTAACGGCGGCCATTGGGCAGTTGCTTGGGCTGGGGCAGGCGGCCCTTGGCTTCGGCTTTGGCCAGCGCTTCGGGCGTCCGGCCGATCAGTTCGGCGGCTACGGTCGGGCCAAAAGTGATGTCGAGTGTCTTGTGATTGTCCGGTCTGAACACGATCGTCTTGATATGATCGCGCATTTGCTGGCAGGCTGTCGTGACGTTACGCAGCGTGTTGACTGTAAACGACATGGTGCCTCGCATTGCCGAATCACGGCGGGTGAATTGGTTGGTGTTTAATGCGCATATTTTGCCATGGAAGTCAAACCGACACGCGAGAACGCCGATAATCCCAACTTGTTGCGCTGCGATATCGTTAAAACATAACCACTGTGTCTGGGGCAAGGGGATGGGCTTGATGCCCCTTGATAGCCCGTCAACCTCAATCCTGGAGGATGTGCTCGGGATGGATGGCAAACCTTGCGCCATTTGCCGCTGCCGTGCCTAACCATCGGCTTAGAGATTTATTCTGGGATTAGCAGGGTTAGAGGTGGGGCCGTGGGGGTGTTTCACGCTGGTTTCCACGAGTCGGGCAATGATGCCTGAAATCGATCCCACGTTCGATCCGGTCTGAAACCACGTTCGCGCGATTCTGAAACCACGTTGGATGCGTGTCGATAACACGCTGTGTTCTGGGCCTATTCGTGGCGCATCGGGGGTATGTGGGCAGGGCGATGATTGACCAGCGGGCGTTGATAGGACGGATCGCTGCTATCACGGGCCGACACGCCATTGGCATTGATGCCCGGCCAGTCGGCAAAGGGCAGGGGGAGGGTAGGGACCAGTCCCGACCATTCGATAACATTGGTGCGCAGCGCGATCTTCCATGCGCCATCGCGCCGTTCCATCCGGTCGAGATAACGCCCTCCCGCGATCCAGTTGGTTGCGTCGCGATTGCGGCCGACGAACAGATAGTAAGTTTCGACATGAGCGGTCTCGCCGTCGTTCTCGATCGTCTGGTTCAGCAGATTATGGTGGGTCGCCTCCTGCCCGGCGTCATGCAGGCCCGCTGCCCAGTCATAGAGCGGCGCAGCTTGGCCGACAAATGGCCCGGCGGCGATGGTCGCATCGGGATGAAAGGCGGACAGGAACAGCGCCCGGTCAAACCGGTCCATCCCGCGGGCAAAGCGGGTGATGCAATCGGCAATATCCTGCCGATCGAGCAGCGCGTCGAGGCGCGCTATACGATCAGCGTCCATGGCCAGCCTCCGCAATCGGGCGCCAGATTGGCGATCCGCGTTCGGCCCGCAGCGATGGGATGGTCTTGCCGTCTATATCGGTGATGCCATAATCCTGCGCGACTTCGGCGGTGATGAAGGTGCCGCCCGACCGGGCCATGATCGCCGGATCGGCGGCCAGCGCGGCGATGACGCGGCCCGGAAATTCGGGCGAACAACCAATCAGCGGATTGGTCACGGTGCGGGTCTTCATGGCCGGGTCGGCCGTCAGGTTGCGGTTGGCCCGCTCGGTAAAGGTCAGCCCCTGCCAGAGCGAGAGCGAGGCGACATTATGCGGCTCCAGCTCGATCGCCATGTCGCGCGCCATCCGGTCGACCGCTGATTTGCAGGTGCCGAACACCGCGCCATAAGTATAGGTGACCCCGACATAGCCCGAAATTGCGACCATCAGCCCGGATCGCTGCGGCGTCATGATCTTTGCCGCGTGCCAGGCGGCGGTGAAATTGGACCGCACCCCCACATCCACCATCTCCCAGTTGGACAGCGGCTTTTCCCAGAAGGGCAGGGGGGTGGTCAGATCCTCCGGCAAAGCGAAGGCATTGTTGACGAGGATATCGAGGCGACCCTGTTCACCGGCGACCCGAGCGAACAGTGCCGCGACCTGCGCATCGTCGCCATGATCGACCGCCACCGCAATGCCGCGCCCCCCGCGTGCATCGCATTGCGCCGCTGTCTCGCCGACCGTGCCGGGCAGCGCATGATCGTCTGGCCGAACCGAGCGGCCCGTCACATAGACGGTCGCGCCCTGATCGGCGAGCGCAAGCGCAATGCCCTTGCCGATCCCCCGGCTCGCCCCGGTGACGACCGCCACCTTGCCTGTCAGCTGTCCCATCCCGTACAACTCCCTTATTGTCTCAATCATGGTCCGCGAAAAAGGCGTTGCTGATATCGCCCCGTGCGCGACCGGTGAAATGCGGCGCACTGAACGCCATGCCCATCAGTCCCTGCGACCAGTCGACCGCCGGGCCATCATCGCGCAACCAGTCATAGACCATCATGCGGCGGGTGATCCGCCAGTCGCCCGCGCGACGTTCCATCGCGTCGAGATAACGACCGCCCAGCCAGACATCGCGTGCGCCATCGCCCGCGTCGATGCGGTGATAGGCGCTGACCTGGGTTTCGACCCGCGCCCGATCACCCTCGATCACGACATGGCTTTGCCCCAATATATGTTGCGTAACGGCGATCGCATCCGATCCCGGCACCACCCAGGCGAGATAGGCGGCGAAATCGCCCGCAAATATGCCATAGTCGGTTGTCGCATCCGGCCAGAAACAGGCGCTGATCAACCCGGCGTCGCGCCGGTCCTCGCCCCGCGCCAGTTGCGCCAGGCAGTCGCTGATCTGCTGACGGTCAGCCAGCGGCCGCCATGCCGGGTCGTCTGGCATTGCCATATTCTCCATCATGTTACCCTCATAACTGGCGCAATATGGACGGGTTCGCCGTCACTCGACAGGCACGCGGCCGGATATCGGCCCGGCGATAAGCAGGCTCGTCATCGCCACGCGGTCTTTCCATCGCCGCGTCAGCGTGCATCATTAAAACGGCCCCTGCTCAAGCGGGGCGGGAATTGAGCAGGAGAGAAACATGACCAGCCCGACGCTCGATTGTTCGGATATCGACCAATATCTGGGCAAGCCGATCCAGCCGGCCCGCATGGTGGAGCCGATCGCCAATAGCGACATTCGTCGCTGGGTGCAGGGGATGCGCTACCCCAACCGGCTCCATTATGACGCAGGCTATGCCGCGCAGAGCCGCTGGGGCGGGCTGGTCGCGCCGCAAAGTTTCGCCGTCACCATGGATTGCGCCCATGGCTCTGCGCCTGCCTGTGTCGGCAGCATCCCCAACAGCCATTTGCTGTTCGGCGGCGACGAATGGTGGTTTTACGGCCCGCGCATGAAAGGCGGCGACCGCATCTGGAACGAGCGCATACCGTTCGACTATACGGTCAAGGACACGAAATTCGCCGGGCCGACCTGTTTCCAGCGCGGTGACAATTTCTACTATAATCATGACGGCGACCTGATAGCCAAGCAGCGGTCCACCACGATCCGCTACAATCAGGCAGCGGGCAAGGACAATGCGCCCACCGATGGTTTTGACGATCCGGTCTGGACCGACGATGAGCTGGAAACGCTAGAATCGCGCAAGATGGAATGGATCCAGATGCTGCACGATCTGGGTCATGACCGGCGCTGGTGGGACGATGTCACCGTTGGCGCGGCATTGCCGCAGCGGGTGATCGGCCCCCATTCGATCGTGTCCTTCACCACCGAATGGCGCGCCTATATGTTCACCCAATGGGGTGGCACCCATCGCCGCACTGATCTCGACATGGAAGCGCTGGGCTTCGTCAAGGAAATGGCGGGGCATGAAAATGATCCGGTGATGGAAGCGATCAATCCCGAATTTACCGACGGCGCCTATATCGGCCCGTCGCGCGGTCATCTGTTCCCACGCTGGGCGCGCTTCATCGGGATGCCACGCGGCTATGGCTATGGCGCGTCGATGGGGGCGTGGATCACCGACTATTTCGCGGGCTGGGCAGGCGAGTGGGGCATGGTCCGCCATTCCGCCTGCAACTATCGCGGCCCGGCGCTAACCGGTGATATCACGGTGACGACCGGTACCATCCTCGACAAGTTCGTGGATGCAGAAGGCCGTCACATGGTGCAGGTGGACTGTCGGCTGATGAACCAGTTTGGCGTCACGCTGGCGACCGCCAAAGGCGAGGTCGAATTGCCGAAAAAGCCCGCTTAATCCGGCAGCGGCAAATATACGCTGGCGCGCAGGCCTCCTTTGGCCTGTGTTGCCAGCGTGACATGGCCGCCATGCGCCTGCGCCGCCGACTGGACGATGGAGAGGCCGAGGCCGACCCCGCCGGTGCGCCGGTTGCGCGAGGGTTCGCCGCGGAAGAACGGCTCGAACGCGCGGTTCAGATGGTCCTGGCTCATGCCGGGGCCATTATCGGCCACCTCGACCACCGCCATCATGCCTTCGGTCCGCACCGTGACGTGCGCGGCGTCGCCATATTTGACGGCATTGTCGATCAGGTTGGTAAACAGCCGGCGCAGCAGGATCATGTCGCCATGGATGGTGATGGGGGAGATGTCGGCGATGGTGACGGCATGGCCCAAATCGGCAAAATCATCGACCAGCCCTTCGACCAGCAGGCCCAGGTCGAGTGGCTCCATCAGGCGCGGGCGGCTTTCATTGTCGACGAAGTCCAAGGTGGTGCTGATCAACTGCTCCATCTGCGCGATTTCCTCCTGCGCTGCCGTTCGGATCGGGTCGGGTGCGGCGGTAAGGTGGAAGTGGAGACGGGACAGCGGGGTACGTAGATCATGCGCGATCGCACCGACCACCGACGTGCGTTCCTGAACGAAGCGGGCGATGCGCGCCTGCATGTCGTTGATGGACCGGGCGGCCATGCGGATTTCGGTCGGTCCCTCGACCGGCACCGGCGCTGCCTCGACCCCGGCGCCCAGCAGCTCGGCGGACGCGGCAAAGCTGCGGATCGGGCGGGTCAGTCGCGCGCTGAACCACATGCTGACCGGAATGATGAACAGCAGGCTGAACAGAAATGTATCCCGCCCGGTCAGGTTCCAGATGGTATCGGGCCTACGCGATTCGCGCGTCACCATGCGCCATCGGCCATCGGGCTGCTTTACCGCCACGGTGAAGGTACCCATGATGAAGGGATCGGCCCTGCCGTCGCGCCCATATAGCGCGACTTCATGGCTTATCTGGTTGAAACGGGCCTGGTCTCCACTGTTCAGATAGATGCGCACATCGGCTTGCGCCACGCCAAGCCGCTGCGCCAGCATGGCCGCGACCAGCTTTTCCGTCCGGTCGGTCATTGCGCGCGGCGCCGTTTGTTGGACGCGGGTTTGCAGGATCGGCTTGTCGCGCAGCACGGGCTGCCCCCGCACGATCCGGGCGATTTCATAGACGGACAGCGGGATGCGCGCGGGCGGATGGATCAGGAAGAGGGTCGAAAGGCTGAACAGCGTCAGCGTCGCCATCACGCCAAACGCCATCGCCAGCATATGGGCGTGAATCGAGTTGGCCCATAGCCGGAACCGCGTCATCATGTCCGTGTCACCGCAGGCAGGAAAATATAGCCTTCGCTGCGTATCGTGCGGATGATCTCGCCATGGGTGCGGGTGCCCAGTTTGCGCCGCAACCGGCTGACCTGCGTGTCGATCGCCCGGTCGAAGGCATCGCTATCCTCTCCCCGCGCCAGTTCCAGCAGCAGGTCGCGGTTCAATATCTGCTGCGGCTTTTCGATGAAGGTCAGCAGCAGGCCGAATTCCCCCTCCGACAGGCCGATGATGACCCCGCCCGGATCGCGCAAGACCCGCCGCACCGGGTCCAGCCGCCAGCCGTCAAACTGGTAATGGGCGGTCACGTTGGCGCTTTCGCCCGCAACCGGCCGTCGCCGCCGTTCCAGCGCGCGGATGCGGGCGAGCAATTCGCGCGGCGATACGGGCTTGGGCAGATAGTCGTCGGCCCCGCCCTCAAGGCCCGCGATCCGGTCCGTCTCGGTCCCCAGCGCTGATACCATGATAATCCCGACATCGGCGCTGTCCGATAGCGTCCGCGCCAGCGACAGCCCGTCCTCGCCCGGCATCATCACGTCGAGGATGACAATATCGGCGGCCTGCCGCGCCAGCGCGGCGCGCATCGAGGGACCATCTTCCGCTTCATCCACATCATAGTCCTGCGCGATCAGGAAATTGCGGATCAGTGTACGGAGCGCCGGATCATCATCGACGATCAGCAGCCGGGGGCGGGCAGGGACTTCGACGTCCGGCATGATGGCGCTCCTCTCTTGGCTGCTCTTGTCCGTCTTTTCCGGCGCTGTTTCAATTGCGGTGTCCCAGCCATCGCAGGGACAATGGTGTCCGCCTTTTGCCGCTCTGTGTCAGCGCAGACAAATTAGTCGGCGTGTCGTCTGCTAAAGCCATGCGCACAGAGGCCGCTCGACCGGCCCGGTAAAGGAGTCAGGGTTATGCCGGATAACGAAGGGGTGCTGACGCGCCGGGCCATATTGGGGCTGGTCGCTATTGCACCGTTGGTTTTGGCCGCGCAGGCAACTGCATCTTCCTGCGCCGATCCCGCCACCCTCTCCGCCGCGCAAAAGAGTATGCGCAAGTCGCTCGGCTTCAAATCCCCCGCGCCCGATCCCGCCAAAGCGTGTGGCACATGCGCCTTCTTCACCGGCAAGGGCGCAGATTGCGGCGCGTGCGCGCTGCTGAGCGGCGGCGTGGTCCCGGCCAATGGCGTATGCGACAGTTGGGCGAAGAAGGGCTGATCGCGATGACGCGCACACCCCGCCAGTTCGTTTGGGACTTGCCCGTCCGTCTGTTTCACTGGGCGCTGGTCCTGCTGATCGGCTTTTCCTGGTGGAGCGCGGAAAATTATCACATGGACTGGCACCGCCTGTCTGGACAGGCTGTATTGTTCCTGATCGCCTTCCGCCTGATCTGGGGGGTGGTCGGTTCCGATACCGCGCGCTTTGCCCATTTCCTTAAAGGCCCGCGCGCCATCCGCGCCTATCTCGCGGATCGTAATGCGCCTGCCCCTGTCGGTCACAATCCGCTGGGCGGCTGGAGCGTGGTCGCCATGCTGGCGGTTTTGGTTATGCAGGTCGTCAGCGGCCTGTTCGCGGTCGATATAGACGGCATCGAATCCGGGCCGCTGTCGCATCTCGTCGATTTCGATCAGGGACGGCTGGCCTCGGCGATCCACGGCGTCGTTTTTGCCGGGCTGCAAGCGCTGATCGCGCTGCATGTGCTGGCGGTGCTGTTTTATCTCGCGGTGCGGCGGCGCAATCTGGTTGGCCCGATGGTCACCGGGAGCGCTGCTGCGCCAGCCCCCATTTCCGTGCGCCGCGCCGGGCCGCTGGTGCTGGTCGTCGCGCTGTTGTTGTCGGCGGCGCTGGCCTGGTGGCTTTTTGCGCAGTCCGCGCCCTGAACCCTTGAAAGGATATGCCATGCGCACCTTGCTGATCGCGGCCGGACTTGCGGTGCTGCTGACATCGCCGCTGATCGCGGCACCCGGCGACATCGTCGCCACCCGGATCGCGGGCTTCCGCGAAGTCGGCGCGGCGTTCAAGAATATCAATGACGAGTTGAAATCGGGCCGTCCGCAGCTTTATGTGGTGCAGATTTCGGCGCGCCAGATCCGCGACTATGCGCGCCAGCATATGGGCTGGTTCCCGGCGGGCAGCGGTCCACGCCCCGGCGTCAAGACGGCGGCCAAGCCGGAAATCTGGACCCAGGCACCCGCCTTCAAAAAAGCGCAGGACGGTTTTACCACGCAGGCCAATGCCTTTGCCGGGGTCGCGGGCAGCGGCGACGTGGCGAAAATGCGCGTCGCGGCCAAGGCGCTGGGCGGCAGTTGCGCGACCTGTCACCGCAGCTTCCGGGTCGAGGACAAACGCTGATGCGCCGCGCACTGCTCCTGCTGGCTTTCTCCCCTGCGCCGCTCTGGGCGCAGGCGGCCGACCTCGACATACCGGTCGCAGCGGCCGATCATTTTCCGCACGGCATCTCCGTCAAGGGGCGCGTCTATACCGACCGGCGCGGCCTGACCCTTTATGGCATGGACATGCGTGCCGCCACTGGCCGTACCGGCCAGCCCGCTATCTATTGCAGCGGTGATTGCCTGGCCCGATGGGAGCCTTTGCTGGCCCCGCGTGGTGCGCCTGTCTCCCCGGTCCCGCGCGCCTTTGGCGGGCTACGCACAGAAGCGGCGGCGGTAAAGCCCGCGTCCGTCAATCCCGACTGGACGGTAATGGAAGGACCGGCCGGGCCGCAATGGGTCTATAAGAAGGTCCATCTGGTGTTCACGCGGAAGGACGCCCGCCCCGGATCGACCGAACATGATGGTGCGGACGCCTATCTGTGGAACAGCCTGAAATATCTGCCACCGCCACCCAAGCTGGTCGCGCCGCCCGATGTCGCTGCGCGGCTGGTCGATGGAGCCTATGTGCTGGCCGATGCGCAGGGCAACTGGCTGTTCAGCCCGAAGGACAGTGATTGCGCCGATCCCTGTGCCTGGCGTCCGCTGGCTACCGGCATGGCGCGGCGGGCCGTGGGGCAATGGAGCGTCCGCCATACCGCTGATCAGGCCCAATGGCTCTATCGCGGCAAGCCCGTTTATCGCGCCGACCCGCGCCAGCCCGTGCCCGCCGACGGCGTGGCGTTGACCCCCTGATCAAGGAGAGCATCATGCTATCGCACAAAATTGCTGCCTTATGCGCTGCCGCCCTTTTCGTTCCGATCGTCCCGGCGCAGACGGCAACCTTGCCCGCGCCGCCCGCCAATGGCGAGATGGGCTTCGTCTTTGCTCATTTCGCGCCTGCCATTCATCAGGGCGATCAGGATTGCCCGGATGGTCCTGTCGCGACGCTGCGCGACAATTATCTCCAGACCCAGGCGCCCGCCGAACGGCTGCGACTGCTGGAAAAGCCCAATGAGGCGGAACTGACCAGGCGCTGGACCGGCTATGCCTTTGGTCCGCAAGGCACCAACATATGCACCCATCCCGACAAGTTCGACCGTCCGCCTCAGCGCATCGTGCAGGGCAAGGTCGCGCAGGGGCTGGATCTGGACGGAGGCGCGGATGCGGAAGGCTGCGACCATGATCCCTTTACCAGCCCCACGGGGCAGGCGGGCGTCGACAACCAGATGTGGCGCGCGATGGGATGCGTGCGGACGTGGCGCGGGGTCGATGGCACGGGCGGCGACATCGTGCGCGGGCTGACCCAGTTTTTGATCAGCGGCGAACATACGCAGGTGTTGCTGCTGACCGGCGTGGACAGCCTGTCGGACGATCCCGACGTGACCGTCATCTACGCCAATAGCGAAGATCGCGCCGTCGTGGATGCCAAACAGAATTTCATGCCTGACGCCAGCTACACCGTCGTTGCCAATGCGCAGCATCGCAATGTGCTGAAAGGCCGGATCGTCGGGGGCGTGCTGATGACCGACCCGGCGCATATCCGCCTGCGTCAGAGCTGGGGGCAGGGATCCGAACGCGACATTCGCGGCAAGCGCACCGAATATGACATGACCAAGGCGCGCCTGCGCCTGACCTTCCAGCCGGACGGGTCGTTGAAAGGGCTGGTCGGCGGCTATCAGCCGATCTGGAACATCATGGCCAGTGCGTCGATCGGCGGGGAAGGGGCGGCCACGACGGCGGGCTATGACTGCGCTGCCATGTATGCGGCGCTGAAAAAACTTGCCGATGGGGACCGCGATCCGGCGACCGGCCAGTGCCGCCGCATCTCCAGCGCGATGGAGGTGTTGGCCGTTCCGGCTTTCGTCAATGATACGCTGCCCGCAACCAGGGTGGCGCAACAATGATCCGCGCGCTCTACTTCCTCGCCGCGCTGGGCCTGACCGCCTGTTCGGCGGAAAAAGCGCCGCAAAGTGTGTCCGCTGAGCCTTCCTTCGCACCGCTCAAGGCGCCGCTGGGCCAGATCGTGGCAATGCGCCGCCTGACCGAAGCGCAATATCGCAACAGTATCGCCGACATATTCGGCCCCGACATCCGCGTCGCCGGCCGGTTCGAGCCGATCGTGCGACCGGTGCATGAGTTGATCGCGACCGGCGCAGCATCCTCCACCATTTCACCGGCAGGCCTTGAGCAATTCGATGCCATGGCCCGCGCCATCGCCGCGCAACTATTCGATGCCGATCATCGCGCCCAGTTCATGGCCTGCGCTCCGCGCGATGTGGCGGCCCCCGATCCCGATTGCGCCGCGCGCGTTCTGGTGCCCGTGGGCCGCTATCTCTTCCGCCGTCCCATGACGCAGGAAGAAGTTGCCGCCTATGTCATGATGGCGGGCAAGGCGACGGCGTCCAGCGGTGATTTCCACAAGGGACTGGAACTGGCGCTGGCCGCGATGCTGGTATCGCCGCACTTCCTCTATGTCGTGGAAAGCGCGGAAGCTGATCCCGAAAGCCCCGGCGACCTGCGGCTCGACAATCTGGCCCGTGCGTCCCGGCTCAGCTTCCTGCTGTGGAACACGACGCCCAATGAGACGCTGCTCAAGGCGGCGGAACAGGGGCAGCTGACCGACCCGTCCCAACTGGCTGCCATTGCCGGGCGCATGGTCCGCTCCCCCCGGCTGGAGGATGGCGTGCGCGCTTTCTTTGCCGACATGCTGTTGTTCGAGAAATTCGACGAAATGGCCAAGGACCAGATCGTCTATCCCCGTTTCAACCCCGATGTCGCGTCGGCGCTGTCCGAACAGATGCTGCGGATGATCGTCGATCAGCTGGTGACGCAAAAGGGCGACTATCGCGACCTGTTCACCACCCGACGGACTTTCATCAACCGCGCGCTGGGACCGCTCTATCAGGCCAAGGTTACTTCGACGCAGGGCTGGGTGCCGTATGAGTTTGCGCCGGGCGATGATCGTGCGGGCCTGCTGGGGCAGGCCGGATTCCTGGCGCTCTACGCCCATTCGGGACGCAGTTCACCAACCCTGCGCGGCCGGGCGATCCGTGAATTGCTGCTCTGCCAACCCGTCCCCAATCCGCCCGGCAACGTCAATTTCACCGCGGTGCAGGACGTGACCAGCACTGCCATGCCAACCGCGAAAATGCGCCTCAACGCGCATAATAGCGACCCGGTCTGCGCCGCCTGTCACAAGATCACCGATCCGCTGGGCCTGCCGCTCGAAAAATTCGATGGCATCGGTGCGTTCCGTCGCCAAGAAAATGGCGCGCCGATTGACACGGCGGGCCTGTTCGAGGGCGTCTCGTTCCAGGGCAATATCGGCCTGGGCAAGGCACTCGCCGCCAGCAAGTCCACCACCGAATGTGTTGCTGGCCGCGCCTTTCAATATGCCACCGGCCGCGTGCCAGCGGATGACGGCGCATTGGCGGGCGGGATCGAGCAGGATTTTGCGAAGGACGGCTATCGCATCGCGTCCCTCTTCCTGCGCGTCGCCACCATGCCACAGGCCTATCGCATCGCCGCCCCGCCATTGGCTGCACCCGAAATCGCCATGACCACCAGCAAGGGAGTCCATCCATGAGCTTTACCCTGAACCGCCGCACCGCCTTGCGCGGCATGGTCAACGGCATGGCGGTCGCCGTCGGCCTGCCGCTGCTTGACGCATTTCTGGACGGCAATGGCACGGCGATGGCGGCGACCGGTGCGCCGGTGCCGGTGCGCTTTGGCACATGGTTCTGGGGTCTGGGGGTCAATCCGCCCCGTTGGTATCCTAGCAAGATCGGTGCCGACTATGATCTGAAAGAAGAATTGGCCGCGATTGCGCCGCTTAAGCACAAGGTCAACATATTGGGCGATTTCAGCCTTCCGCTGGATGGCAAGCCCAACCTGCCGCATATTAGCGGCGGCATCGGCATTCGCACCGGCATGGCGATCGCATCCGACCGGGGCTTGCCCGCTCCCTCCTTCGACGTGGCGATCGGCGACATGATCGGCACCCGCACCCGATTCCGCTCGCTTGAACTCTCGGCCACGGGCGACCCGCGCAATTCGCTGTCGGGGCGCGGTAATGGCAATCTCAATCCCGCCGAAGTCTCCCCCGCTGCGCTCTATACCCGCATTTTTGGCCCCGACTTTCGCGATCCCAACAGCGCGACCTTCACCCCCGATCCCGCGCTGCTAGCCAGGCGCAGCGTGTTGTCGGGCGTGGCGGATCAGCGCCAGGCGCTTCACGCGCGACTGGGTGCGGCGGACCGGCAGAAGCTCGACCAATATTTCACATCCGTGCGCCAGCTGGAAAAGCAGCTCGACGTGCAGCTGACCAGGCCCGAACCGATGCAAAGCTGCGTCGTGCCGAAATCTGTTGCCGACCGGCCGGTCAATGCGGAAATCGAAAATGTCATGGCCAATCATCAGGTGATGACCGACCTGCTGGTGATGGCGCTGGCATGCGACAATGTCCGCGTGTTCAACATGAATTTCAACAATGGCGCATCGTCGCTGACGCGGATCGGCAGCACCATCACCCATCATCAACTGACCCACGAAGAGGTGATGGACAATCGCCTGGGCTACCAGCCGGAGGTCACCTTCTACGTCAACAAATGCATGGAAGCCTGGACCTATTTCATCAGGGCGCTGGACGCGGTGCAGGAAGGGGAGCGGACCCTGCTGGATAACACGCTCGTCTTTGCCCATAGCGAAACCGAATTCGCCAAATTCCACACCATCGACAATATCCCGATGATGACCGCCGGGTCGGCGGGCGGGCGGGTGAAAACCGGGCTGCATATCACCGGCGAAGGTACGCCCGTCAGCCGCGTCGGCCTGACGCTGCAACAGTTGATGGGCGTGCCGGTGGATAAATGGGGGACCGACAGTATGGAAACCAACAAGCCGGTATCCGCGCTCATCGCCTGATTGTCAGGGGAGGGGCAGCGCCACCCGCCGTCCCTCCCGCGCCGAAATCTGCGCCGCCTCGATCACTTCCTGTACCGCCACGGCCTGCTCCAGCGTTACGGGCAGGGGCGCGCCGGACAGGATTGCGGTCGCAACCTGTGCATAATAGTCCTGTTGGCACCCCGGCAACGCCTGGCGCAGCGTCACGCGACCCTGCCCATCATGATAGACGACCGGATCGTCATCGGCACCCCAGCCCAGATCGCCGGGGCGCAATCCGGCCACCAACTGCGCTTCCTGCTGGTCGAGGCGCTTCTTGACCAGCGTGCCGTTCATGCCATGCACCATGAAGCGCGGGCTGCCTCCATCCTCGCCGCCCGGCGCGCTCATGCTGGCGTGCAGCACGACGCGCATGTCAGGATAGAGCAGCACGACATGCGCCCAATCGTCCGATGCCGATCCTTCGCGCAGGGCCGCAATGTCCGCGTTCACGCTCTGCGGTCGCCCGAACATCGCCAGCGCCTGATCGACCAGATGCGGCCCCAGGTCGAACCATACGCCCGACCCCGGTGATCCATCCTCGCGCCATCGGTCACGCACATCCGGCCGGAACCGGTCAAAATGCGATTCAAAATGGGTGATCCGCCCGACCAGACCATCCTCGATCCCCGCGCGGATGCTCAGAAAATCGCTGTCGAACCGCCGGTTGTGAAATACCGCCAATTGCCTGCCACATTGGGCCGCCAGCGCCGCCAGATCCTTCGCTTCGGCCAGTGACAGGGCGAACGGCTTGTCCACCACGACATGCTTGCCCGCGCGCAGCGCGTCGGCGGCGAGCGGCGCATGGGTGGCGCTGGGCGTCGCAATCACCACCAGGTCGATCGCGGGATCGGAAAAAATATCCGCCGCTGACCCGGCACAACGGATGGTGGGGTCGAGCGCTGCCACTTCATTGGCTTTGCTGGTGCTGATGACCGTCAGCGCCATCGCCGGAACCGCCCGCAGCAGTGGCGCGTGGAATATGCGGCCAGCCGCGCCATAGCCGACCAACCCGACCCGGATCGCATCAACCACGCAAGGCCTCCGCAACCATCGGTGCCAGCTTGCCCACGATCACCGCAACGCCCTTGTCATTGGGATGAATACCATCGGGCAGTTGCAGCGCCCGATCGCCGATCACCCCATCCAGCATGAAAGGGTAGAGCGCCGCATCATATTTCTTCGCCAGCGCCGGAAAGATCGGGTTGAAGGCGGCGGCATAGTCCGGCCCCATATTGGGCGACGCCAGCATCCCCGTCAGCAGTACGGGAATGTCCCGCTTTTTCAGCTCGGCGAGGATCGCGTCCAGATTGTCCCGCGTCGCGTCAGGACTCAAGCCGCGCAGCATGTCGTTGCCACCCAGCCCCACCAGTATCAGGTCCGGCTTGCGCGCCAGCCCGTCCAGCGTGAAGGCCAGCCGCGCCAGCCCCGCCGCACTGGTATCGCCCGACACGCCGGCATTGACGACCTGCGCCTTCATCCCGCGCGCGGCCAAAGCCTGCTCCAGCACCGGGGCCAGCCCCTTGTCCTGATCCAGATTATAGCCGGCATACAGACTGTCGCCGAATGTCACGACCAGCTTGCCATCGGCCACCGGCGCGGCGGCAGGGGTGGCCTGCGCACTGTTGGCGACCGGGGGTGGGGGCGGTGCCTTGTCCGAACATGCGCCTGCCAGTTGGACAAACAGCGCCAGTGCCCCATATTGCCAATATCTGCCCGCCAAGGAGCGCTCCTTCTTCATGCATATGCCTATCGATCCAGCCACTATCGCGATCCGCGCGCATAATGTCACCCTCTCGCTTGGCACCCGCGACGCGCCAGTCCAGATATTGAAGGGCGTCGATCTCACCCTGTTGCGCGGCGAAAGCATCGCTATCCTGGGCGCATCGGGATCGGGCAAAAGCTCGCTGATGGCGGTATTGTGCGGGCTGGAACGCGCCAGCGGCGGGGACGTGCATATCGGCGGGGTCGATTTCGGCGCGCTGGATGAGGATGCGCTGGCCCGCGCCCGGCGGGGCCGCATCGGCATCGTGTTGCAAAGTTTCCACTTGCTTCCCACCATGACCGCTCAGGAAAATGTCGCCGTGCCGCTGGAACTGGCGGGGGAAGCGGACGCCTTCGCCCGTGCCGCCGATGAATTGCGCGCGGTCGGGCTAGGCCACCGGCTGGACCATTATCCCGCCCAATTGTCAGGCGGGGAGCAACAGCGCGTCGCCATCGCCCGCGCCGTCGCGCCACGCCCGACCATCCTGTTCGCCGACGAACCGACCGGCAATCTCGACGCGACCACCGGGGTCACCATCATGGACCTGCTGTTCGATCGCCAGCGGGCGGCGGGTGCAACATTGGTCATCATCACCCATGATCCGGCATTGGCCGAACGCTGCGGCCGGATCGTGGAAATGCGCGACGGCCAGATCGTTTCGGACCGCGCTGCATGAGCGCGCTCAATTGGGCGACAAGCTGGCGCATCGCCCGGCGTGATCTGCTTGGCCGGTTCCGGGGATTGCGGCTGTTGTTCCTCTGCCTGTTCCTGGGCGTCGCCACGCTGGCCGCGATCGGCAGCCTGACCTCTGCCATCACGCAGGAACTGAGCCAGCGCGGGCAGGGATTGCTGGGCGGCGACGTGGAAATCGCGATGACCCAGCGCGAAGCAGGGGAGGGCGAGAAAGCCGCGTTCCGCCGTTTCGGCACATTGAGCGAGACAATCCGCCTGCGCGCCATGGCGCGGGGTGAGCGGCCCGATGCGCCCGCCGTGCTGACCGAACTCAAGGGCGTGGACAGCGCCTATCCGCTTTATGGCACATTGACCCTGCAAGGCGGAACTTATCGCGCGCCACTGGCGCCCGACCATATCCTGATCGGTCCCGCACTCGCTGACCGGCTGACTGTCAAACCCGGCGACCGGCTGATCTATGGCACCGCGACCTTCACCATCGCCGCGATCATCGCCGACGAACCCGATCGGCTGGGCGAGGGCTTCACGCTTGGCCCGGTCGCCATCATCTCGCTCGACGGATTGCGTCGCACCGGCCTGATCCAGCCTGGCAGCCTCTATAACAGCAAATATCGCCTGCGCCTGCCCGCCGGGACCGATGCAAAGGCGGTTCGGGACGATCTGGAAAAACAATATCCGTCGGCCGGTTGGGAATATAAGGACCGTGATGACGCCGCGCCGGGGGCCAGCCGCTTCATCATCCGCATGGGGCAGTTTCTCTCGCTCATCGGCCTTGCCGCGCTGGTGATCGCGGGCATCGGCGTCAGCAACGGCGTCGCCTCCTATCTCGCATTGAAACGCCCCGGCATTGCGACGTTCAAAGTGCTGGGCGCGACGTCCAGCGACATTGCGCGCATCTACCTGCTCCAGATTGGCTGTATCGCGCTGCTCGGCATCGCCTGCGGGCTTTTCGTCGGGGCGCTTCTACCCCCTGCGATCGTCGCGCTGGCCGGTGATGTGCTGCCGGTCAGCCCCGGCTTCCGGCTTCACCCGCTGCCGCTCGTCACCAGCGCCGCCTATGGCCTGCTGATCGCCTTCCTCTTCACCCTGCCGCCGCTCGCCCGCGCTCGGACCCAGCCTGCCGCCTTGATCTTTCGCGGCGTGGTCGATCCGCGCCACGGCATCGACCGGCGCAGCATCCTTGCCATGACGGCGGCGGGCGCGTTGCTCGTGGCACTGGCGCTCGGCACGGCGCGGGAACCGCTCTTCTCCGCCGCGGTGCTGGGTGCGACTGCTGCGGTCCTGCTGCTCCTGCTCGGCATTGGCTGGGGCGTGCGCCAGATCGCCCAGCGCGCGCCGCGCCCGCGTCGGCCCCTGCTGCGCCTGGCGCTGGCCAATCTCCACCGTCCCGGCGCGCAGACCGCCGCGCTGATCGTCGCGCTCGGCCTGGCGCTGACCTTGTTCGTGACGCTGGCGGGCATCCAGACCAGCCTCGACAGTGAAATCCGCAATGTCGTGCCCAAGACCGCCCCGGCGCAGTTCGTGCTGGATATCCCGTCGGCACAGGCCGACCGCTTCCAGGCCGTCGTGCGCAAACAAGCCCCGGACGCGCAGTTCAACATCGTTCCTTCCCTGCGTGGCACGATAGTCGCTTATGGCAATCAGCGCGTTGCCGACCTGGCCGAACTGCCCGAAGGTGCCTGGTTCCTTCGCGGCGAGCGTGGCGTCACCTACAGCGCGACCCTGCCGCAGGGCAGCGATCTGGTCGCGGGGGAATGGTGGGCACCCGATTATGCCGGACCACCGCTCGTCTCCTTTGATGCAGAGGCCGCCAAGCTGCTGGGTATTGGCGTTGGCGATACATTGACCGTCAGCCTGCTGGGGCGCGAAATCACCGCACGCATCGCCTCCCTGCGCAAGATCAACTGGGATACGATGGGCTTCAACTATATCCTCGTCTTTTCCCCCGGCATCGTTTCCGCCGCGCCGCACAGCCTGGCCGCGACCATCACCATGGATACGCGCCACGACAGCGCGGTCACCCGCGACCTGCTCACCGCCTTTCCCGGCGTGTCGGTGATCGCGGTCGGTGAAGTCATTGCACAGGTCGGCGCGATCATGACGCAAATGTCCGCCGCCATCGTTGCCGCCGCCTCGGTCGCGATTCTGGCGGGCATAGCCGTGCTGGTCGGTGCCATCGCCGCGTCGCGTCAGGCGCGCAGCTATGACAGTGTGATCCTGAAAACGCTGGGCGCGACCCGCGCGCAATTATTGGGCGGGCAGGCGCTCGAATATGGCCTGCTCGCCACGATGCTGGCGCTCGTCGCGCTGGCGCTGGGGTCCGGCGCGGCCTGGTTCGTGATCGTCCAGATCTTCGAGTTCCACTGGTCACCCGACTGGCTGGTCGTGCTGGCAACGCTGGGTGGCGGCGCATTGCTGACGCTGGGCATTGGCCTTGCCGGATCGATCCCGCTGCTCTCGGTGCGTCCCGCGACCGCGCTGCGCCAGTTGTAACATGCTGGCGACAATGACAAATGGCGTTAGCTAGACCCTGACAGGCTTTGTCACGTGCCTTCCGCGTGTCCGAACATCTATTTCGCCCCTCGATCCAATCGTTACGCTGTGGGGGTGAAACATGAAGAAGCAGATTTTGGGTGTCGGCATGATGGTCGCGATCGGTGCGGCCGCCGCGCCCGCGCTGGCGCAAAGTGCGGGCGTAACCGGGCATGAGGCGATACCAGCCCTGCCCACACCCAATATCGGCGCGGCTTTTCGCGACCTGTCGGGCGACGGCACGACCATTGCAGGCGTGGTCCGCCGGGATGCGACCAACCACGAAGCCTATCGTATTACGGCCAGCGGCTATGAACGGCTCAGCGGCCTGTCGGGGCACGCCTATGTCCTGGCCAACGGGGTGTCTGACGATGGTCGCGTGATCGTGGGCGTGTCGCAGACCGGGTCGGCCACACGCGGCAGCGCGATCATATGGGAAGGGACGGTGCTGACCGAACTGGGCCATTTGGCGACCAGCGCCTCGGTCCAGAACAGCGTGGCCTTTGGGGTATCGGGCAATGGCCAGGTCGCGGTGGGCAGCAGCACGATCGATAATGGTACAACCCATGCCGTGCGCTGGATCGACAAGGGCGTGGCGCAGGATCTGCACGGTGGATCCTTTGCCTATTCCATCGCCCAGCGCGCCAGCCGCGATGGCGGCGTCATCATCGGCTATGGCGGCACTTCGGCCCGCACCAACGAAGCCTTTGCCTGGACCGCCAGCGGGGGGATGCAGGGATTGGGCGTCCTTGCCTCGCAATCTGCCGATGCAGGTGCCTATAGCCGCGCAACCGATGTGTCGGCCGATGGCGGCACCATTGTCGGCTTTTCGGCGGGCAGCAATGACCGGGCACAGGCATTCCGCTGGAACAACAGCAGCGGCGGCATGGTGTCGCTGGGCCTGCTGGAAGGCGGGACGGACAGTCGCGCCTATGCGGTCAATGCCGATGGCAGCGTGATCGTGGGTTCGGCCACCCGTCCATCGACCGTGGTGCCCTCCATTCAGGATACGCTGGCGATGCGCTGGACATCGACCACTGGCATCCAGACGGTTGTCGCCTGGCTCACCAGCGCGGGCGTTTCGGTCGGTTCCGACAGCTTCACCGACGCGGTCGCGATCAGCGACGATGGCCGGACCATCATCGGCACCGGCCAGATCAACGGCAAGACGCAGGAATATATTGCCCGCGTCGCGGCGGCCACACCTGCGCCAACCCCAACCCCAACCCCAACCCCAACCCCAACGCCTACGCCCACGCCCACGCCTACGCCAACTCCTACGCCGACCCCCGGCACCGGCGTTATCGGTCTGGTCGATTTCCTCGCCACCGTGTCGGACGGCGGTGTCGGTCTCAACACCATCCTCAACGCGGCCAGCCTGACCTTGTTCGGTGCCCATCACCGCCCGTTGACGGATTTTACCCGGACCGGGCGCGGTTGCGTCTGGGCCACCGGGGACTTCGCCCATGGGCGGCAGGATCGCAACGCCTGGCTGGGCGAGGTCGGCCTGTGCCATGATCTGGGTGATGCCGTGCGGATCGGCCTTGGTGGCGGGCTGGGTGGCGCGGATCAGGATTTGTCATCGGGTGGCCGGTTTAAGGGCGATGGCTATCATCTGGTCGGTGAAATTGACGCGCGCATCCCCGATACGCCCGTCCTTCTCAGCCTGACCGGCTATTATGCCGACTGGAACCTGCGCATCGACCGCGCCTATCGCAATGGCACTGCGACCGACCAGTCGCGGGGCGAAACCGACGCGCGCAGCTGGGCAGTGCGCGGGCGGATCGACTGGCGCGACATGGCAAAATTCGGCGTGGTCAGCCTGTCCTCCTATGCCGCCTATACCCATGGCCGGGTCAGCATCGACGGCTATACCGAAACCGGCGGCGGCTTCCCGGTCCAGCTCAACCGGTCGGAAGCGGGCTTTGACGAAGTCCGGCTTGGCGCGGTGACGGCGATGCCGATCGGGACGAGCATGTCGCTCCAGGCGTCGGGTGAATGGGTTCACCGGCTCGATCAGGATCGAGCTGCCCTGACCGGCACGATCATTGGCGCAGGCGGTTTTGTGCTGGCTTCGCCGGCGGTTGATCGCAACTGGGGTCGTGTCGGGTTGGATCTCGACATCGGGCTGGGTGGATCGGCGCTGCTCAGCCTTTCCAGCCATGCCCGGATCGGCGGGGGCGAGGACGCACAGCTGAGCGGCAGCATTGGCCTGCGCTTCGGCTTCTGAACGGCAGGCGCTGCGGTCGGCCGATCCCTCGTCGGCCGATCCTGTCGCGCCATGCGGGGTAAGCCATGGTCTTCATTGACAGGTGGAGGCAGGCATGACGAGTGTGGCAACAATGGCGCAGGGGGTGACGCGCTCCTTTGTCGATCTGCGCGCCTGGGCGGCGGGCGTGACGGTGGCGGCGGGGGAGGGCGACGCCTTCCTGTCCGCCCGCGCGTTGCTGCCCCAGCCCGAAGGTCCGGTGACGATCGGGTTGATCGCCCTGCCGCAGGGCAGCGGATCGGTCGCGGTCCTGCCCGCCGACGAATTTGTCATCGTCGAATCCGGCAGCGTCCAGATTGACCAGCGCACGCTGAACGAAGGCGACAGCATTGTCCTGTGCGAAGGCGCAGGCTTCGACTGGATAGCGGCAGCCGACAGCCGCCTTCTCTTCGTGCGCCGCACCGGCGGCTCCGTAGCCGATGGCGCGATCATCCCGATCGACACCAAGGCTCCGCTCGAACCGTCGGGCGCGCCGCTTGCCGAACTGCTGGTCGGGCCGACCCCGTCCTGCCGTAACTTCACCGACTATCGCTCGGCCGATGGTGAATTTGTCTGCGGCACCTGGGATTCAACCCCCTATCACCGCCGTTCGATGGCCTATCGCCATTATGAGCTGATGTATCTGCTCGATGGCAGCGTCACCTTCGTCGATGGCGCGGGGGCGCAAGGGACGTTCGGCAAGGGCGATATCTTCCTGGTCGAACAGGGCGCATCATGCAGCTGGGACAGCCAGGTCCACGTCAAGAAGGTGTATGCCATCTACCGTCCGGCGTGATGGCTCAGGCGAGGGGATCCAGCGTCCCCAGCCCGGCCACCAGCACCAAAATGCCGATCGCCGCGCCCGTCTCAAGCAATAGTGAGAGACGCAGCGCGGCGATCGCGCCTTCAGCACCCCGCTCCAGCGCCGGGGTCAGCCGCCAGCGATTGAGCGCCGCCAGCCCCAGCATCGCGCCGAACACAGCCAGCTTCGCGCCCAGCAGCCAGCCATAGCGGCTGCCCACCAGCGCAGGCAGGTCGGCCACGCCCACGATCATCAGGCTGTTGACCACCCCGGTCATGACCAGAGTGGCTACGAACAGGGTTCCCAGCAGCGAAAACTTCGCCAGCATCACCGCGACCCGATCAATATTGGGGCGGCGCGCCGTTACCGCGTGCAGCAATGCGGCCAGCGCTCCGATCCACCCCGAAGCTGCCCAGATATGCGCGACATCGGCGGCGCGGTGAACAGACCCGGCGACGTCTTCGGTTGCCCCCGCATGGCCGGTCCAGGCGATCGTTGCAGCGGCGACGGCGGCCGGGATCAATACCCAGCGATCCTGCCCGGCAACAGCCAGCACAAGAGCCGCCAGCAAGGCCACGCCCCGCACCACCAGCACCGGGCCGATCGGCGTCATCGTCAGCAAAATCTCTGCCGTCGCCCAGTCGGGCGGCAGTAACGGGGTGCCGGTCATGCTCGCCGCGCTGGCCAGCAGCCACAGCGCCGACAGCGCCATGCCTCCCAACGCCAGCGCGACCAGCAATGCGCGCTGCCCCGCCATGCCCATCGCCCACCAGAATAATGGCAGGCCCATGAGCAGGGCCAGGTCGGCCATCAGGCCAAAGCGCGCCAGTAGCAGCATCCCCGCATCCATGACGGCTTACTTGACCTTGAAGCTGTAGCCGCCTTCCATCTTGTGCTGGTCGGCGCCGACAATATGCCATTTCAGGTCATAGCTGCCAGCAGGGAGCGCGCGGGGCAGGGTGACGATCATCGTCTTGCCATCAGGCGCGACCACGGTTTTGAACCCCTTGATCGGCATCGGCGCATGATCGCTCATGCCCGGCATCCCGGTCATGACCAGATCGATGCCCGAAAGCGGCCCCAGGAATTTCTCGGAAAAAGTGAGAGTCAGCTTGGTCGGCTTGGCCACGGTCGCATTGGCGGCGGGGCTGGACGACAGGAGTTTGCTATGGGCCAGCGCCGTACCGGGCAGGATGGCGATCGACAGGGCGATGGCGGCGGTCAGGAAACGGGACATGCGGACTTCTCCATGATGGTGGTTAGGGGATATTACGCATGGACTTGCCCGACCCCTCATCGCAGGTGCATGATTTTTTGTCCTCGCCGGATGAGGGATCGGCGCGCGCCGCGCGTATGCCGCGATGAGGATGGAGCATGTGCAAATGAGTGATCTTGATCAGTTGCTGGGGCAGATACGCGCGATGCCGGCCGACGCCCGGCTGGAGCAGATGGACGGCGCGGTCATGCAGGCTGTTGTCTGCCGCCGCGAACAGGGCATGGCACGGCGCAGCCTGATGCTCGCCGGATTGCTGGCGCTCGGCATCGGCTGGGCGGGCAGCATCGTGCCGTCGGCGCCCGCGCAGGCCGCCTCCACGCCGATCGGCATGTCGGATTACGCGCCGTCGCGTCTGCTCGGCCAATGAGCCTGAAGCGCTACCTGCTCGTCGCGCTGGTCGCCTTCGCCGCTGCACTGGCGGCGGTGCTGTGCGCGCGGTTGTGGATCGCGCCGCCGCCGCGCGTGGAAAGCGAAGTCCATGCCCTGCTGCATGAGAAGCTGACGCTCGATGCGGCCCAGGAACAGCGCATCCACGCGCTCGAAGCCGCCTTCGCCATTCGCCGCGAAGCGCTGGAGGCGGAAATGCGCGCCGACAATGCCCGGCTGGCGCAGGCGATTGCGGCGGAACATGGCTATGGCCCGCAGGTCGGCCAAGCCGTGGACCGCACCCATCATGTCATGGGCGCGCTGCAAAAGGAGACGCTCCAGCATATTTTCGCGATGCGCGCGGTGCTGCGCCCCGATCAGGCGGCCCAGTTTGACGCGGCCGTCGTCAAGGCACTGACCCAGCCCGCCCCCCGGTGAGTGCAGCCGAACCCGATGACAGGGCGCTGGCCACGCTGGCGCTGGCCGGGCATCAGGATGCTTATGCCGCGTTGATGCGACGGCACCGCGATGCCGTGTGGCGATTGGCGCGCGGCCATGTCGGCGATGGCGACGAAGCGCTCGACATCACGCAGGAGGTATTTGTTGCCGCCTTTGCCGCGTTGGGCCGTTATGATGGCGCGCGCCCGTTTCGCACATGGATCGCGCGGATCACGCTCAACAAATGCCGCGACTGGGGCCGCCGCCGCGCGGTACGGCGCTTCTTCGCCTTTGCTCGCCCCATCGACGAAGCCGGCGATATCGCCGACGCCGCGTCAGACCCGGAACAGGCGCTGCAATCGCAGCGCGAACTCGCCCGCATCAACGCCGCCATCGCCGCGCTGCCCACGACGCTGAAGGATGTGCTGCTGCTCCGCACGATCGAGGCGATGAGCCAGGCGGATACCGCCGCCGCGCTGGGCCTGACCGAAAAGGCGGTCGAAACCCGCCTCTATCGCGCGCGCGCAAAATTGTCGGAAAGTTTGAGGGATGACGCCTTGCCCCGCGTATGAAGGGGCATGACCAACCTGACCCTCGACCGCCGCACCCTGTTCAAAAGCGCCGCTGCCCTTGGCCTCGCCAACGCTTTCCCCGCCTGGGCGCAAAGCGGCACGCACGGCCTGCACCCCGCACCGGGCGTCCTGTCGGGCGAAACCATAGCACTGACCGTGGCCGACAGTCATTTCGCCACCGGTGGACGATCTGCCCACGCGATCACCATCAACGGCACCGTCCCCGCGCCGCTGATCCGGTTGCGCGAAGGGCAGAATGTCCGTCTGTCCGTCACCAATCGTCTGAAAGAGGACACATCGATCCACTGGCACGGCCTGATCGTCCCCTTCCAGATGGACGGCGTGCCGGGCGTCAGTTTCCCCGGCATCGCGCCGGGCGAAACCTTCCATTATGAATTCCCCATCCGCCAGTCGGGTACCTACTGGTATCACAGCCATTCGGGGATGCAGGAGGCGATGGGCCATTATGGCCCGATCGTCATCGATCCCGCTGGCGTCGATCCGGTGCAGGCGACGCGCGAGCATGTGATCGTCCTGTCCGACTGGTCGCCGGTCCACCCCCATGTGCAGCTCAAGCGCCTGAAGCAATCGGGCGGCTATTATAATATGCAGCGCCAGACTCTGGCCGGATTGCTCAAGGGCAAGGACCAGCCCCTCAAGGACCGGATCGACTGGGGCAAGATGCGGATGGACCCGACCGATATTTCGGACGTCACCGGCTCCACCTACAGCTTTCTGGTCAATGGCCATGGTATAGCGGAAAACTGGACCGGGCTGTTCACGCCGGGCGAGCGGGTCCGCCTGCGCATCATCAATGCATCGGCCATGACCAATTTCAACGTGCGCCTTCCCGGCCTGCCCATGACCGTGGTGCAATGCGACGGCCAGCATGTCCAGCCGGTCGAGACCGACGAATTCCAGATCGGCATCGCCGAAACCTATGACGTGATCGTCCAGCCGACCGACGCCACCGCCTATGCCCTGATCGCCGAAGCCATCGACCGCTCCGGCCTGGTCCGCGCGACACTCGCGCCGCAGATCGGCATGGTCGCGGCCATCCCGCCGCTGCGCGCCCGGCCTCTCCTCACCATGAAGGATATGGGAATGGACATGGCCGGCATGGACATGGGGCAGGGAGGTGTGATCGACCTCAGCCAACCCGCAAATGAGAGCATGGCGGGGCATAGTATGAAGATGCTCGACCCCTCGGTCGCGCCCAATGTGCCGATGGGACCGGGGGTGGCTACGCTCTCCTCCATGCCCGCCGACCGCACGGCGGACCGGCCTACGGGGCTGGAGGATGTCGACCATCGCGTCCTTACCTATGCCGACCTGCGATCGCTGGAACCCAACGAAGATGCGCGCTCCCCGACCCGGTCGATCGACATTCACCTGACCGCCAATATGGAACGCTATATGTGGTCCTTCGACGGGGTGAAGCTGTCGGACGGCGCAGACCCCATCGCTTTCCGCCATATGGAGCGGGTGCGCGTCACCCTGATCAACGACACGATGATGCCGCACCCCATCCATATCCACGGCCATTTCTTCCAGCTGATCACTGGCGAGGATGCGGCCCACAACCCGCGCAAGCATACGGTCAACGTCCTGCCCGGCGGCAAGATCAGTTTCGACCTGACCGCCGATGCGCTGGGCGACTGGGCGTTCCACTGTCACATGCTGATGCACATGCATACGGGGATGATGCGCGTCGTGACTGTCCGCCACGCGGAGGACGCGGCATGAAGCGCCTGATCGCCGCCCTGCTGCTGGCCAGCACCGCCACACCCGCACTGGCACAAATGGACCATAGCCAGATGGACCATGGCGTACACCAGACGTCGCCTGCGCCGGAAGCCACGCCTGCCGATCCCCATGCCGGTCACACCATGCCGGCGACCGACGACAGCGTGCCGCAGGGTGATGCCCCGCCGATCCCGACCGACCATGCCGCCGAAGCCTTCTACCCCGCCGCCACCATGGCCCGCGCCCGCGCCGCCATGATCAAGGAAAGCGGCGGCATGAGTTTCTCGCAGCTGATGCTCGACCGCCTCGAATATCGCGCGCACAAGGGCGCGAACGGTTACGCATGGGAGGGCGAGGGCTGGATCGGCGGCGACATCAACCGTTTCGCGTTCAAGACCGAAGGCGAGGGCGAAGTCGGCGGCGCGCTTGAAAGCGCGGAACTACAGGCGCTCTACAGCCGGGCGCTCAACCCCTGGTTCAATGTCGAGGCGGGTGTGCGGCAGGATTTCCGCCCGCAACCCCAACGCACTTACGCCGTGGTCGGTATCGAAGGCCTCGCTCCTTACTGGTTCGAGGTCGGTGCGCAGGCGTTCCTGTCCACGAAGGGCGACGCCCATCTCCGGCTGGAGGGCAGCTACGACCAGCGCATCACCCAGCGCCTGATCCTGCAACCCGCCGCCGAAATGAATATCGCCGCGCAGGACGTGCCGGAATTGGGCATCGGGTCGGGTATCTCCGACATCGAACTGGGCCTGCGCCTGCGCTACGAATTCGCCCGCGAATTTGCGCCCTATGTCGGCGTCCACTGGGAACGCAAGCTGGGCGACACCGCCCGCTATGCGCGCGCGGCGGGGGAGGGCGCGTCAGCCACCAGTCTGGTGATGGGCGTGCGTTTCTGGTTTTGACCTGAACTACCCCCCTCCGTTCGTTTCTCGACTTCGCTCGAAACGAACGGAGGTTTGTGCTTACCCCAAATGCCGCTCGACCAGCGCGACATGCAGCCGGATACCCAGCCCCAGCACATCGTCGTTGAAATCATAATGCGGGTTGTGCAGCGGTGCCCCGCCGTCCGGTTTTGCCTGACCCAGCCAGATATAGGCGCCCTTGCACGCTTGCAGCATGAAGGCGAAATCCTCTGACGTGAAGGCGGGATCGGGCGCCAGTTGCGCTATGCCAACGGTCGCGGCGGCGTCCAGCGCCTCCTGCGCCGCTTCGGCATCGTTGATCGTCGCCGGATAGTAACGCTGATAATCGACTGTCGCGCTCAAGCCATTGGCCAGTGCCACACCGGCCGCGATCTCGCGGATCGACGCTTCGATCTTGTCCTGTACCGCTGGATCGAACGTCCGCACCGTCCCGCCGATGCGAACCTCGGCGGGGATCACATTATGCGTATGCCCGCCATGGATTTGCGTGATCGACAGCACCGCCGATGCGGTCGGCGCGATCCGGCGCGCTATGATCGCGTTCATCTGCGTCACAAGGCTGGCCGCCGCCAGGATGGCGTCGGGCGTATCCTGCGGAATCGCGGCATGGCCACCGCGCCCTTCCAGCACGATCTCAAACTTGTCCGCCGCACCCATGATCGGGCCGGGCCGGGTCGCGATGGTGCCGGCGGGCAGATCGGGCCAGTTATGCAGTCCGAACACCCGGTCGCACGGGAAGCGCTCGAACAGCCCTTCCTGCACCATCTCGCGCGCGCCGCCCTGCCCCTCTTCGGCGGGCTGGAAGAAGAAATTGACTGTCCCGTCGAAATTGCGGCTGCGCGTCAGTTGCTGCGCCGCGCCCAGCAGCATCGCGACATGGCCGTCATGGCCGCAGCCGTGGAAGGTGCCCGGCGTCTTGCTGGCCCAGGGCAGGTTGGTCTGCTCCTCGATCGGCAGGGCGTCCATGTCCGCGCGCAGCCCGATGCTGCGCCCCGACGCGCCGTTGCGCAACACGCCCACCACGCCCGTCCGCCCGATCCCCTCATGCACTTCCAGCCCCAGCGCGTGCAGCTGCTCGGCAATCCGCCCGGCGGTGCGATGCTCGCAAAAGCCCAGTTCCGGGTGCGCATGAATGTCGCGGCGGAACGCGATCAGCGGGTCAATCAGATCAGCAATATCGGTCATAAAATATCGTGTTCCCGCGCAGGCGGGAACCCGGTCCCGCCGTTTCGACTTGGTTCCCGCCTGCGCGGGAACCCACCTCGCCCCCAAATCCTAACGCTGCTCACCGAACAGATGCTGGATCGGATAATGATGTTTGATGAAGGGCGATTTGATCACGACATAGCTGAAATATTTTTCGATGCCGTAATCGCTTTCCAGCATCCCCTCGATGATCGACTGATAATGGCCGACGCCGCGCGTCACGAATTTCAGCAGATAGTCGTATCCGCCGCTGACCAGATGACATTCGACGATTTCGTCCAGCTTGCGGATGCGCGTCTCGAACCGGGAAAAGTCGCCCGACCGATGCTCGCTCAGCGTGACTTCGGTAAAGACGGTCAGAAATTCGCCCAGCTTGTGCAGGTTGATATGCGCGCCATAGCCGGTGATATAGCCCGCCTTCTCCAGCCGTTTCACGCGGGTGAGGCAGGGGCTGGGGGAAAGGCCGACCGCATCGGCCAGTTCGACATTGGTGATCCGGCCCGACTGCTGAAGCTGCGTCAGGATTTTCAGGTCGATCCTGTCCAGTCTGGGTCCGCCCAACATGTCCTTGCTCCCCCTTATATTTATCCCAGCGCCGCGCGAATATCGGCCTGTTCGAGCAAGCCGTCGAGTGTTTTTCGTATGCGCGCGAATATCTCGTCCATCTCCGCGTCCGATGCACAGAGCGCCGGGGCCAGGCCGATGATGTTGTCGGCAAAGGCGCGGAAAATGACGCCATTGGCATAGCCATCGGCAAACAGCCGGTCGGCGATTTTGAGCGCCGGGTCGAACCGCGCCTTGGTCCCCTTGTCCGCCACCAGTTCGATAGCCCCCAGCAACCCTCGCCCGCGCGTGTCGCCGACCATCGGATGGTCGGCAATGCCCGCCAGGCCCGCGTCGAACCGCGCGGCCACTTTCTGACCGTTCGCCAATATTCCGCCATCGGTATAGAGGCGCAACACTTCCAGCCCCACCGCCGCGCTCACCGGATGGCCCGAATAGGTCGCGCCATGGCCGATCACCACGTCGGCCGCCGCGCCATCGGCAATGCCCTGATACACTTTGTCCGACATCAGCACCGCGCCCATCGGCACATAACCGGCGGTCAGCCCCTTGGCGACGGTCATCAGGTCGGGCGTCACGCCCTCCGCTTCGCAGGCGAACATCGGCCCGGTACGGCCAAAGGCGGTGATGACCTCATCAGCGACCAGCAATATGTCCAGCTCATCGCACGCCTGCCGCATGGCCTTGAGCCAACCCACCGGCGGCACGATCACCCCGCCCGATCCCTGGATCGGCTCGCAGAAGAAGGCAGCGACATTGTCCGCGCCGAGGTCCGCGACCTTGTCCTTCAACTGCTGCACCGACCGGGCGATGATGGCGGCATCATCGCCTTCCAGATCGCTGCGATAGGGGTAGGGCGACGCGATATGATGCTGCCAGCGCAGCGGCAGGTCGAAATTGCGGTGGAAATTGGCAAGTGCGGTCAGTCCGGCGCCGCTGCTGCTCGATCCATGATAGCCCCGCTCCAGCGCGATGCACTGCTTTTTGGTCGGCTTACCGATCGCGTTGAAATAATGGGTGATATAGCGGATCGCGCTGTCCACCGCGTCCGACCCGCCCAGCGTGAAATAGACATGGTCCAGCCCCTCTGGCGACAGGGCGACCAGCCGCTCCGCCAGCCGCGCGGCAGGCTCGCAACCGAAATGGAAATAGCCCGTCGCATAGGGCAGGCGGCGCATCTGTTCCGCCGCCGCCTCGACAATGCTATCCTGCCCGTAACCCACATTGACGCACCACAGCCCGGCAAAGGCATCGAGCACCTCGCGCCCGTCCATGTCGGTCAGCCACATGCCCTTGCCGCTTTGCAGCATCGTTGCGCCGCGCGCTTCATGGGCGCGGAAGGATGTGACCGAATGGATCAAATGATCGCGGTCGATGTCTAGCAAGGATCGGTTGGATTGGTGCATCGTCGGGGTGCTCGCCATGGTGGTTATGGGATGCAGCCTATCCTTGTGCCGCAGCGGGAAAGTCTTAATCTGACCGGTTGCGGGCCTGTGTCTGGCCGTATTGGCGAAACGGCGCGGCATATTATGCTGCGCCGCTTGAGGTCAGGTCAAGGCGTCAGCAATCGCCTTGCCGCATTGCTCGGTGTTGGCTTTGCCTTTGAGGTCGCCGGTGCGCAGGCCGGGTTCCGCGAGCACGGTTTCGACCGCGCGCATGATCGCGGCAGCGGCGTCCGCCTCGCCCAGATGCTCCAGCATCATCGCCGCCGACCAGATTTGGCCGACCGGATTGGCGATGCCTTTGCCTGCAATGTCGGGCGCAGAGCCGTGGACCGGCTCGAACAGCGAAGGGTGGGTGCCGTCCGGGTTGATATTGCCCGATGGCGCCACGCCGATGGTCCCGGTGCAGGCCGGGCCAAGGTCCGACAAGATATCGCCGAACAGGTTGGACGCGACCACCACGTCGAACCGGTCGGGGTTCAGCACGAATTGTGCGGTCAAAATGTCGATATGATATTTGTCATGGGTGACGGTCGGGTAATTCTTGGCCATCTCCTCCACCCGCTCATCCCACCAGGGCATGGTGATGGCGATGCCGTTGGACTTGGTGGCGGAGGTGACATGCTTGCGTGTCCGCGTCGCGGCCAGATCGAACGCATAGCGCAACACCCGGTCAGTGCCGTGCCGGGTCATCACCGTTTCCTGGATCACGATCTCGCGATCGGTGCCGGGGAACATCTTGCCGCCGACCGAGCTATATTCGCCTTCTGTGTTCTCGCGCACGACCCAGAAATCGATATCGCCCGGCTCACGGCCCACGAGCGGGCAGGGGACGCCGGGCATCAGCCGGACGGGGCGCAGATTGACATATTGGTCATATTCGCGCCGGAACTGGAGCAGCGATCCCCACAGCGAGATATGATCCGGCACCGTATTGGGCCAGCCGACCGCGCCAAAGAAGATCGCATCGGGCTTGCCGATCTGGTCCTTCCAGTCGTCCGGCATCATCTGGCCATGTTTGGCATAGTAATCGCAGCAGGCGAAATCCTGCCACTTTTGCGCGATGGTGAAACCATAAAGGCTTGCCGCCCGCTCCAGCACGCGAATGCCTTCGGGCATGACTTCCTTGCCAATGCCGTCGCCGGGAATGACGGAGATATTGTAGTTGCGGGCCATAAATAACTCCCGTTTGGGCTGAGCCTGTCGAAGCCCTGTTCTGTCTTGAAGTGAAGTACGACCCGTCGACAGGCTCAGGGCGAACGGATGTGGGCTAAAGTTTCAGCCCGCCGATATGAAACGCCTTGGTCTCCAGATATTCCTCGATCCCCGCATGCGCGCCTTCGCGGCCCAGGCCCGACATCTTGACCCCGCCGAACGGCGCGACCTCCATGGCGATCGATCCGCTGTTGAGCGCGACCATGCCCGCCTCCAGCCGCTCCGCCACGCGGAAGGCGCGGTGCAGATTTTCGGTGTAGAAATAGCTGGCCAGGCCATAGCTGGTCGCATTGGCCAGCTCGATCGCCTCATCCTCATGGGTAAAGCGGAACAAGGGCGCGACCGGGCCGAACGTCTCTTCCTCCGCCAGCCGCATGTCCCGCGTCGCGCCTGTCAGCACCACCGGACGCGCAAAACGCTCCCCCGTTGCCCCTTCGGGTGCCTGCGCAAACAGGGTCGCGCCATGCGACAGCGCATCCTCGACATGCGCCTTCACCTTGTCGGCGGCGGAGACGTTGATCAGCGGCCCGATCGTGCTGCCCGGCATATCCCCCGGCGCGACGTTCAGCGCCGACACGGCCCTGGCCAGCTTTTCGGCAAACTGGTCGTACACGCCATCCTGCACCAATATCCGGTTGGCGCAGACGCAAGTTTGCCCGGCATTGCGGAACTTGCTGACCATCGTGCTGGCGACGGCCAGGTCGATGTCGGCGTCATCGAACACGATCAGCGGCGCATTGCCGCCCAGCTCCAAGCCCACGCGCTTGATCGTGTCGGCGCACTGCCGCATCAGTAAAGCGCCCACGCGGGTCGATCCGGTAAAGGACAGTTTGCGCACGACGGGGCTGGCGGTCAACGCCCCGCCGATCGCGGTGGGCAGGCCAGTGACGACGTTGAACACGCCCGCGGGGAAACCCGCTTCCTCGGCCAGCTTCGCCATGGCCAGCGCGCTATATGGCGTCAGTTCCGAAGGCTTGACCACCACCGGGCATCCCGCTGCCAGCGCAGGCGCGCATTTGCGCGTGATCATCGCAGCCGGGAAATTCCACGGCGTGATCGCGGCGGACACCCCGATCGGCTCCTTCATCACCAATATGCGGCGATTGGCTTCGGGGGCGGGAATCATGCCACCCTCGACGCGGCGGGCTTCCTCGGCAAACCATTTGATGAAGCTGGCGGCATAGCGGATTTCGCCCTCGGCCTCGGCGGTCGGCTTGCCCTGCTCGGCGGTCATGATCCGGCCCAGATCGACAAGATTGGCCAGCACCAGCGCGTGCCACCGTTCCAGCATGCCGGCGCGATCGCCTGCGGTCCGTGCCTTCCATGCCGGGAAAGCGGCCTCTGCCGCATCAATCGCCGCCTGGGTATCGGCCGCGCTGCAATCGGGCACCGTGCCGATGATCGCACCGGTCGCGGGATTGTCGACCGGCAGGCTCGCGCCGGATGCCGCGCCGACCCACGCGCCGCCAATATAGGCGCGCTCGACGAAAAGGGCGGGGTTGGAAAGGGAAAGGGTCATCCGAGCGCCTGTGTCGTGAGGGAAAAGATTTTGATCGAAGGGTCCGTTTGCGGCAACGGGCCACGCACCATGCGCATCACCCGGCCAACGCAGGGCAGGCCCAATTCGTCCAGCCAACTGCACAGGGCGCTTTCCTCCGGCACGTCGAGCCGACAGAAAATGCCGTTGTTCGACCCCAGCCAGTGCGAAATCAGTGCCTTCGCGCCCCCGGTATCGGGTGCCACGGTCGGCCCGACGACATAGCCGCGCCCGAACCGGCGAAACAGGGCAAAGCCCACCGGCTCATTGCTGCGCGTCAGCACCACGCCCTGCGCGCCGGGCACCAGCGCGTCGAGCAGCGCGTCGCGGTTCATGCCGCTCGCCCGCCGCGCCAGCGCATGAAGCGTCGGCATGTCCTTTGCGCCGAGTGGCCGCACCCGCTCGTCGGGGATGAGTTTGGCGACCGGCACGGCAAAGGCCGCGCCCTGATGCTGAAAGACCGGGCCGATGCTCTCAAACCCCAGCTTGCGATAGAGCGGCGCGCCTTCATCGGTGGCGTTGAGCAGGATCGTGCGATCACCCAGGTCCGCCATCACCTTTTCCATCAACCGGCGGCCCAGCCCCATGCCCTGCGCGGCGGGCGATACGATCACCATCCCCAGCGTCGCGGCATCCGTGCCGTACAGCCATGCCATGGCCGTGCCGATCACGTCGCCATCGCGCTCCGCCACATAGCCAAAACCAAGGCTGAGCAGCATGTCCCAATCCTCGATCCGGTGCGGCCATTTCTGTTCACTGGAAAGCGCGTGGGCAGCGGGCAGGTCATCCACGGTCATCGCCCGCAGGTCCACCATCGCCTCTATGCCTGTCGCCATGCGTCTTGCTCCTCGGCGGAAAAGGGTCGTCCGCCTGCCCTGATTAGGAATCACTTGGGGGCAACCTTAATCGGCGCCCTCAAGCATTGGCTGCTGCCTTCGCCCTGATTTTGGAAGATTATCGCGCAGACTTTCCCGCGCAACTGCAACACATGCCGCGCGCGATCCATATTCTGTTATCAGCCTGCATGAAGGAGAGCCGCGCAGTGGATGTTTTCAACCCCGATCTGATCGCCTTGCCACAGGGCAGCAATTTTATCGGCGGGCGGCGCGTTATCGGGCGTGGGCAGGCGATCCCCGTGCGGCGGCCATCGGACGGGCGGGTCTATGCCGATCTCGACAGTGTGGACGACGCGCAATTGGGTGAAGCCGTCGAGGACGCCCAGCGCGCCTATAAGAACAGCGGCTGGGCGCAGATCGATCCGCGCGGGCGGATGCGGGTGTTGCGCCGCTGGGCCGACCTCATTGAGGCGGACATGGAGACGCTTGCGCCGCTCGAAGCGCTCGGCTCCACCCGGATGATCCACGAAATCCGCGCCTGGGACGTCAGCTACACCGCTGAAACCGTCCGCTTCTTCGCTGAATGGGCGGACAAGATCGGCGGCGAAGTCGCGGCGACCACTCCGGACAAGCTGGGCCTTACCATCCACGAACCCTATGGCGTCGTCGCGGCGATTGCGCCCTGGAACCTGCCACTGGTGATGGCCGCCTGGAAAATCGCGCCTGCCATTGCGGCGGGCAACAGCATCGTGTTGAAGCCGTCGGAAATGACGCCGTTCAGCATCGTGCGTCTCGCCGAACTGGCGATCGAGGCCGGGCTGCCCGCGGGCATCTTCAACATCGTCCAGGGCGACGGGCGCAGCGTCGGCGATCCGCTGGTGCGGCGTCCTGAAGTCGCGAAAGTCACCTTCACCGGATCGACGGCTACGGGCGCAGCGATCATGACCGCCTGCGCCCAGACCGGGCCAAAGCCGGTGACGCTGGAACTGGGCGGCAAAAGCCCGCAGATCATCTTCGCCGACGCAGGGCTGGACAAGGCATCGGCCATCGTTGCCCGCGCGATCACGCTCAACGCCGGGCAAGTCTGCGTCGCGGGATCGCGCCTGCTGGTGCAGGAGGGTGTCGCCGATCAGGTGATCGACCGCATCATGACGGCCTTCGCCGCGCACAAGGCGGGACCGACCTGGGCCAGCGACAGCACGCTAGGCCCGATCATTTCCGAAGGCCAGCTCGACCGGATCGACGGCATCGTCCAGCGCGCTGTGGCCGATGGGGCAGAGGTGCTGACCGGCGGCAGCCGCGCCACCGCACCACAGGATGGCAGCTTTTTTCTGCCCACTTTGCTGCAAAATGCTGCGCAGCATAGCGAAGCGGTACAGGGCGAAATTTTCGGCCCCGTGCTGACCGTCCAGACCTTCGCCGACGAAATGGAGGCCTATGCGCTGGCCAATGACAGCGCCTATGGGCTGGCGGCGGGCGTCCACACCAGCGACCTGACCCGCGCCCTGCGCGCCACCCGTGCGCTGGAGGCCGGCACCGTCTGGGTCAACCGCTATGGCCGCAGCAATGATTTCATCCTGCCCACCGGCGGCTTCAAGCAATCGGGCATAGGCAAGGATCTGGGCCGTGAAGCCTATGTTGCCAATCTCAAGACCAAGGTGGCGCTGATCGAATTCTGATCAGCGCGCGGCCATCTGCGCCGCCGTACGCACGTCGATCACGCCCAGCCGCGCGATGCTGCGCGCCTGCCCCAGTTCGACGATCTGCTCGACATGGGCGTGGCGGCCCTGCGCCACTTTCAAACGGTAACGGCCATAACGGACCCGCTCGAAACTGAACATGCCGTCAAATTCGGTGCGGGCGCGATAGGCGGTTGCGCCGTCCATCGTCTGCAATTCCATCATCTCCCCCGCCAGCGCCCGCCCGTCCATCGCCAGCATCCCCTCTACCGCGGCGGAGGGCGACACGCCCAATTCCACCACTTCGCGCAACCCCGCGCGTGGGGTGACGAGGATGCCGGGATTGCTTGCTATGTCGAACGGATCGGACAGCGACGCTTCGTCCAGCGCAATCTTGACCGGAGTAGCGGGGCTTAGCCCGTCCAGTTCCGTGCCCTCGGCCGCCTCGTCGCGCAGGCGCGCTGGCAGCGGCATGTCGTTCACCAGCACGCCGACCGGATCAGGGAAGGGCGGCTCGCCCGCATCACGCCGCCCGTTGCCGTCCAGATCGTGAAAGGCCCGCACCAGCAGCGCGCCGCCGCGCGCCTGTGACGCTGAACGCACGCGCCCGAACCGCCCATCGCCACCCGGCCCGACGCTGAATGTCAGCCCCAGCCCGACGGCAAAGGCGCGGCGGCTGTCGCCTGACAGGTTCAGCGTCAACGCCGCCGGGCCGAAATCGCGCGCATAGGCCGCGTCGATCGCGAGCCTATCGTCACCTGCGGCATAATTGGCGGAAATCTGCACCATGTCGGCGGCACCCAGCGCCCGGTTCGCGGTCAGTTGCACCCCCATCAGCGCCGGATCGGGCGCCAGTCGCCAATGCACTTCGCCGCGCAAGCGTATCTTGCCTGCCCGCCCGCTCACCAGCAGTCCCGCCGTCGCACTGTCGCGCGCCGTTCCGGCGGTCGCCCTGAACCGGCTCCACCCGCCGACCAGGCTGGCTGACACGCTGCGCGTCGCTACGGACAGGCGACCATTTGCCTCCATCCCTTGTCCGCTGCGCTGCCGGGTCGATCGCAGGTCGAAATGAACCGGCAGGATCAGCCCCGCGGCATGAACCGGCCGGTCGATCGCAACCCCGATGGAGGATCGTAGCGCCGGATCGATCCGGTCGGACAGCAAGCCGCGATTGCGCACCGCCTCCACGGCAACGCTCGTCTTGAAGATATCGCCCACGACCGACGTGCGCATCGCCGCACCGCCGCCCTTGCGTCCGGCCCAGGATAGTTCCCCCAGCATTCCTGCCAGCCCGCCGCGCAGATTGAGATGCGCAAAATCCGCGCTGCCGCTTGAGGACGGCGCACGCATGACCGCCGCACCGACCGACGCCCCCCGGCCCAGCCCATGGTCCACCGCCATGGTGCCGCGCCATCCCGATGCCGGGGTCGGGCGGCTTGCCCCGAAGCGTAGCAGGTCGTGATTGCCCTGCACCAATGTCGTGGACCACCATGTTTCGCCCGGTCCCGGCGATTGCGCGGCGATATTATAGACCCGCCGCTCACGCCGCACTTGCCCCTGCGGGCCATATCGCACCACTTCCAGCACATTGACGCCATGGCGCAACGCAATGTCGCGAAAGGCATAGCGCCCCGCCGCATCGCCAGGTGTCACGCGCAGCAATTCGCCGTTGCGATAGAGTTCCGCGTCCCACCCCAGCGGCAACAGCCCGGTCAACGCCACCTTGTCAAATTCGCCGATAGCATCCAGCGGCCGGTTGGTCAGCGCCACGCCGCGCCCGCTGGCGGACCCGGCGACCAGCGGCACGGCAAAACTGTCGACATCCCCGATGGCCGCCTGCGTCGCGCCGACCGGACCCAGCAATTGCCCATCGGGATCGGCCCGGTACAGCCGCAACCGCAGGCTGTCGGGCATCCCGTGCGCGTCGGATGCCAGCCGCGCTTCGACCGACGCATAGGCCAGTTCGCCCGTCGCCAGCATTTCATAGCGCGTTGCCCGCGTCTGCGCGCTCTTCGCGTCGCGCTGCCACCCGGCTGACAGCGACGCATCCAGCGCGGGCATACGCCACAGTCGATAGTGAAAGGCGCGCCGTTCCAGCCCCGCGGTCTGCGGCTGCGCCCTGGTCGCCAGCCGTTCCGCCGCCGCCGTCCGGCGCAGCGCCGCTTCGATGGGCAGGGGGGTGGGCGATGTGATTGTCAGGATCGCATTGGTCGTGTCGGCCTCGAAGCTGACACCCAGCCAGCGGCCCAGCGCGGGCGTTGCTACACACCATCCCGACCGGCTGTCATAAATGTCGCCCGAACCCAGCCGCATATATTCCGTGCCGAACCGCGCCTCGCCCTTGTCGCGATCGATGGCGATGTGCCGCGCCTCATCGAATGCCCAGCCTTCCGCCCGGCGCTTGTCCTCGCTCGGCACCACCGCGATCTTCAGCGCGTCGATGACATCGCCCAGATCCAGGCATATCGACTCCTCGACCGCAAAGGCGCGGATGCCGTTGCCAACCGACAGCGATCCGACCCGCGCGTCAAACAACAGCGCGTCGTCGGAGGACAGCGTGGCGGCCGTCGCCATCGCCGGACCCGCGCAGAGCAGCAGCAGGACCAGCAGGCATGACAGCAGGATACGCCACAGCCGGGGCTGCGCGTTCATCGGACTTCGCCCGGTGGTCTGGCGTCAGGGCCGCGCCACGGGCGCTTCGCTCACCGCCCCGCCCGACGCCGGGTCCGTTTCCACGAACCGCACCTTGAGCGGCCCTGTCGCCCGCGCCAGCGCCGCCCTGTCGACCGGCAGCATGATGTGCCGCTGCGCTACTTCGGGATAGGCGGCGACGCCCTTGATCGTCGCGATCGGCGTCTTGCCGTCGCTTTGCATCAGGTCCAGCGTGCCATAGACGGATCGCTCACCTGCGCGCATCAGGTCGACATCCAGTTGCGCCTGCCCCTCCTGCACGCTCAGCCGGGCGTTGCTCAGGCTCGCGCTGCCCTTGGGTTCACCCACGCGCACGATCACCGGAATGGTCACGCCGTAAATGGGCGTCAGGCTGATCGACATGCCGTCCGTGGCGGGTTGCGGCGCGGCGGCATCGGCGACGTCCGGCACGGCGCGGAACAGCAGGTGCGCGCGATATTCGCCGCCCGGCATGGTCGGCGGCACGCGCACGCCAATTCGCACCGTCTGCGATTGCTGCGGCGCCAGCGTGATCTTGCGCGGGGCATAGGTGATCAGGTCCAGCGCGGCGGCATCCCGTTGCGACGCGGTCGCTTCATCGACCGATTCAATCGTCCCTTGCGCCGTCATCTTTCGCAGCACCAGCGATATGCGGTAGGTCGTCGCCCTGTCGCCGGTATTGTTCACCACCACTTCGCCGCCGCTATTGGGCGCCATGATCAGGCGGGTGGGCGCGACCAGCAGGTCGCCGGCGGCTGCCTGCGCGATCGTCGGCGCAAGCGCATGGCTGGCGGCCATCGCCACCATCATCATAATGCGTTTCATATAATACCCCATGTCAGCGGCATCGTGTCCAGCGGGCCGCAAGGGTCAGGGATGACGAAAATTGGTTAGCAACTCGCTAACCATGTGGTGGCGACGATCAGAAATATTCGACCATCACCTCATAGCTGCCGATGTACGCCCCTTCGGGCTGCGCCGCCGACAGGGTGAGTGTACCGCCGACGCTAAACTGATTTTTGCGTTTGCCGGGGTTCAGCACCATCGTTGATTGCGACGCCTTGGGGATCGCCAGCATGGCGTCGCCGCGCGCGGTGGTCAGCTGCGCGGGGGTCAGCAGGATGCCGACCATATAATCTTTCGGCCCGGTGACATAGAATAGCCCGGTCCGTTCGCCGCCCAGACATTGCAGCCCGACGGAGCAGCGCGTGACGCCCGATGGCGTCAGCGTGATCGTGCCGCCCGATGATGTGGCCGCGATTATCCCGAAACTGATGTCGGTCGCGGCCTCGACAATCGGCGCAGATTTGCGCGTGTCGGCCAGCGCGAGCTGACCGGGCAGGGGGAACAGGCTTACGGCAATCGCCGCCATGGCGGGCATTGCACGCATCACCCTGTCCTCCCCTCCGGCATCGGCGCGGCAAGGGTACGGCGCTAATGCGCCGCCCCGGCCGACCATGATTTTACTGATAGGAAACCGAAACCGAATATTGGCCCGAATAGGAACCAGCAACCTGATTGGCGCCGACGTTCAGCGTGCCCGCCACCTTGAAGCTGCCCGCGCCAGTGCCCGACAGGGTCATCGCCGACGTCGTCGTGGCCAAAGCCACGGCCATGCTGTTGGAACCGCCATCTGTCAGGGTGATCGACGGATTGTCGATCGCGACGCTGACGGTTTCGTTCGCCGTGCCGGTGACCGCAAAAGCGCCCGCCGTCGTCGTGCCAAAGCAGGACAGGCCGCTACCGCACACGCGGCTATTATCTTCGGCAATGGCGACGGTGGCAGCAGCCGCCGACGGCACGATCTTGCCAAAGTCCAGGTCCGACGATTTGGTCACGGTGATAGCGCTCAGGATCTTGACCGTCGCATCGCCGGTGGCGGATGCGGCATGGGCCGGTTCGATCGAAAGTGCGGCGCCAGCAAACAGCATGGCAGTCAGGCCCAAGGCCTGAACGGATTTCTTGGTCATATGATATACCCCTTGGATTGCGTCGGCATTCCAGCTCCGACAGGGATATGGATAGGGAATGTCCGTCTATCTAAGGCTAATGGGCATGGTAAAGCCGCCATTAACCATGTGAACGGGCAAGAATTTCCCTATAAACTACTGATATTCAAAGCTAATATTATATTGCCCGGCATAGATGCCCGGCGGTGTTCCCGCTGCCACGATCATCTGCCCGCCCACGGCATAGGCTGTGCCGGCCGGGCTGGCCATCACCACCGGCCCGGACGGCAACAAAGTCACCATCACATGCGCGGCATCCGGTCCCGTCATCGCGACCACCGGGTCGATCGACACCGCCAGGGGCATTTCAGCGCCGGTCAGCCGGAACAGCGCAGGCTTGCCCTCGCCTAGACACAGCGTAACGCCGTTACATTCGGTCCCGCCATCGGGCCGCACTGTTACCATGCCATCGCGCGCCGCAGGAAGAATACGCCCGAAATCGAGCGATTCTTCCTGGGTCGCCGATAACGACCGGATGATCGTCACCGCCGCGCCGCCAGAGGCGGCATTCGCTGTATGAACCATGGCAAGGCTGGAACAAGCCATGGCTCCGGCGAACAGGATGACCCGCATCAAGGGGTATGAAATGATGCTGCCATCCCGCATTGCGCCGTTGTGCCCGCGAATTGGTATAAATACGTAAGCATAAATGCTTACCGCAACGTTAAGCCTGTTGCAGCGCTGGCGAGACGCCATTGTCCGGGTTCAGCGTCACAAAGCCAGACGCATAGGCCAGCCGCATCACATCGGTGAAATTGTCCGCGCCCAGCTTCAGCATCAGTTTGGCGCGATGGGCTTCGGCAGTGCGCACGCTGATCCCCATTTGCTCGGCCGCGTCCTTGTTGGTCATGCCGCTGACCAGCAACCGCAACAGTTCGCTTTCCCGTTCGGAAAGGCCCGCGATGCGCTGCTGCGCGTCGGCGCTGGCGCTCTGGTCGTTCAGTACGGCTTTCAGCTGGTCCAGCCCGGCCTTGACTGCGGCATAGAGCGCTTGGGGCTGGCACGGCTTTTCCAGATAGTCGACCGCCCCCATCTTGATCGCCTGCACCGCCTGGCGAATCTCGCCCTTGCCCGACATCATGATGGTGGGAAACAGGCTGCGCTTCGTTTCCAGCTTTGCGATCGTCTCGAACCCGTCCAGGCCGGGCATATAGACGTCCATCAGCAACAGCCCGCCAGCGACCGGCATGGCGTCGAGGAACTGCGTGCCGGACTCGAACAGTTCGACATCGATTCCCGGCACGATTTCCAGCATGTCGCGTAACGCAACGCATGTTAGTTCATCGTCATCGACGACATAAACCTTATGTATCACGCCGACCCCAGCCTGTTAAACATTTGTTATATACTTGCGCTAGCGGAACTGCATGACGCCATCAAGCATTCTGGGGTGCAAAACCGGCACAGGATCGCCCCACAGGGGGACAGAATCCTTCCTGTCAGTAATGGTAGCGTTAAATCACCGGTCCATCCGCGCTGTGATCGTCGCGAATCGACTGGCGGCCTCGCGAATCTGTTGCGGCCATTGCCTGTCGGACCAACCATCCAGCGCCTCATAAAGCTCTCGCAGCGCGCTGGTCGTCGTCGCACTCTCGAACAGGCCCGCCGTTCCTGCCAGCTGGTGCATCGCGGTGCGCAGATCAGCCTTCGCCTCGCTGGTCAGGCCATCGGGTGCGGCGGCGTTGGCGAACTGTGCAGCGATATTGTCCAGCCGTTCGCGATACATGTGCGCCAGCCGGGGCGCCGACGACGGGGATGGAGAGGATCCATCCGCCACCCGATGGTCGTTACCGGCGCGCAGCCACGGCTCCAGCACCGCCTGCAATTCGCCTAGCCGCACGGGTTTCGCCACATGCCCCTGCATCCCGGCGTCCAAACAGGCGGCGATGTCGTCGGCATAGGCATTGGCGCTGATCGCGATGATCGGCAGCTGATCGGCGCTGTGTCCCCGCCTTCGCAACTTGCGCGCCGCCGTCAACCCATCCATGTGCGGCATACGCAGGTCCATCAAAACCAGCGCATAGGGCAATCCGCGTGCATGGGCGTCGTCCACCTTGGTGATCGCTTCGACACCATTGGTCGCGATTGTGACATCATGGCCCAGCCGTTCCAGCATTTCCGACACCAGCAGCTGATTGATGTCATGATCTTCGACCAGCAGGATGCGGCGCGCGACCACGCCCTTGACCCGATCTGGCTGGGCAGGGGGTGCCGCCGCCACCGCCTCATCTTGCGCTGCCACCAGCGGTATCTGAAGCGCGACGATGGTGCCTTCACCCAAATCGCTGCGCAGCAGAATATGTCCGCCCATCAGCCGCGCCAGCTGGTCGCATATCGCCAGGCCAAGGCCCGATCCGCCATGGCGTTGCGCGGACCCGCCATGCGCCTGCACAAATTCCTGAAAGATCGCGGTCTGCCGGTCGCGGGCGATGCCGATGCCGGTATCCTCCACCGCTATCCGCAGCATGGCACCAGGCAGCCTGACCGCCCGAATGGTGATATGCCCCTCATGGGTAAATTTGATCGCATTGGCCAACAGGTTGACGATGATCTGGCGCAGTCGCAACCGGTCGCACAATATCATCTGCGGCAATGCCGGATCGACGATGACGGACACGGGCAACGCCTTGCGCTCTGCCAGCGCATGTAGCGCGGCGACACTCGCCTGCAATTTTTTCCGCAGGTTCACCGGTTCGGGTTCCAGCGCCATCTGGCCCGCCTCGATCCGCGAAAAATCCAATATGTCGTTCAGCAACTCCATCATCGATTGGCTGGATTCCAGGATCAACTCCAGCTTGGTGCGCTGTGCATGACGTGGTTCATCCTGCAACAGCAATTCGGTAAAGCCGATCACACCGTTCATGGGCGTGCGGATTTCATGGCTCATATTCGCCAGGAACACTGCCTTGGCATTGGCGGCCTGTTCGGCGCGCACCAGCGCATTCTCATTTTCCTGTTCCAGCTCTTTGCGTCGGCTAATGTCGGTGCCAACCCCGATCAGGCCGATCAGCTGGCCCTGCGCATCCATTTCCGGGCCGCAGATCAGATCGACCCAGCAGATGCCGCCATCGCTGTGGCAAAAGCGTAACTCCACCCGCCACGTCAGCCCTTGCGAAACGGCGGATCGCCATTGCGCGCGTATCTTCTCGCGATCATCAGGATGGATCGCCCCCATCCACCCCACGCCCATCACCGCGCCGCGCGACAGGCCGGTGGTTTTCAACCAGGCATCATTGGCAAAATTGCAGAAACCCAGATCATCGGTGCGGAAAATTCCCGCGGGCGACAGGCTGGCGAGCGCGGAAAAATGCCGTTCGCTTTCCTCCAGTGCGCCGACCGCGCGCTGGAGCCCCGCTTCGCGCTCCATCAACTCGCTGGTCTTGATCGCCACCTGCCGCAGCGCATAGGTCTCACGCCGGATGTAGGACAGCGCCAATATGCCGAATATCCAGCTGATCGCCAGTCCACACACCAGCACCAGCCACCCCTCGCTGGTCGATACGCTCCCCTCGAACTGGGGCGTGCTGGTCCAGCGCACCGTCCATCGCTGTTCCATCAGCAACAGGGTCCGGGTTACGCTATAATGGGGTTTGTGATCGTCCTTGGCCGCGCTGGCATAGATGGTGTCATCCATGTCCGCCACAGGACCATCGAAAATATGGATGTCGATCGAACGCCCCTGGCTTTGCGTCAATCCTTCCATCAGGCGGCTGGCGATGAATGGCGCATAGATCCACGCGATCAGCGCCCTGCGCCGCTGATCCACGGTGGCATGGGGCAGGTCGGCGCGATAGAGCGGTCGCAACAGCAGGAAGCCGGGGCGTTGCTGCTTGTCCTGCACCAATATGATGCGCCGGGTGATCGTTGCCTTGCCGGTGTCGCGCGCGTGCAGCGCAGCGGATCGCCGTCGGGCATCGGCCAATATGTCCAGCCCCATGGCCGCGCGGTTGGCCGCGACCGGCTCGATCTGGGCAATGACGCCGCGCAAGGCGGCCCCGCTGTCGGGATGGATGCGATAGCCGGGGAACGCCTGTTGCTGCTTTTGCAGGAAGTCCGGCAACTGCGCAGCGTCCAGAGGACGGATATAGCCCATGCCGTTCAGGCCGGGCAGGAATGTACCCATGTCCAGCGCGGTAACATAGGCGCGCCAGTCCTCCGGAGTAATGTCGTCTGACGCAGCAAACAGCGCTGCTGCGCCATCCAGGCTGCGGGCATAGGCTTCCAGCCGGTACTGCAACGCCCGCTCATTCTCCCGCGCCAGCACGGCGAAGCTGGCCTGGTTGCGGTCATGGACAAATTCGGATGTGACTTTCCACGCAGTCAATGTGCCGCCGATCATGACCATCATGACGGCGCTCATCGTGGCAGTATAATGCGCAATCGGCTCCCCGCGCCACAATATCCGCCATCCCTTCCAGGGACTGAGCATGATGACCGGGGTTACGATCAGCACGCCCAGCAGGTCGCCGGCCCACCAGGTCGTCCAGCTTTTGGCAATCGCCGCGGCCGGGATCGTGTGGTTCAGGTAGAGCGTGGCGACGCCAATGCTTGGCGCGACCAGACAGGCCAGAGGACAGATCAGCGCTGCCATCACCGCAACATCGCTCGCCGATGTCAGCCGGATCGGCGTCCCGAACCGGACGCGCACGATGTTGCCGGCGATCAGCGCCTGCAATGTCGATCCGATCGCGATGCATAGTGCGTTGGACAGGATCAGCGGCAGGCCCGCCGTCTCCATCCGCATCATGCCGATGGCGGCATTGACGACGAACGAACCGACCGCAACGCCCGGCCAAAGCGCACGCCCGAAAATCAGGATGGCGGCCACCGCAATGCCCGACGCTGGCCAGATCAAAGTCGCATAGCCGGGCGGGATCGCCATTTTCAGGCCCAGCCATCCGGTGACGCAATAGACCAGCGCCAGCCCAGCATTCAGCATCACGGCGCGCGGCGCAAATCGGCCCCCGCGCACCGTCCGGTCACCTCCGGTCAACGCCCGGCTGCCTTGTTGCTCCATCTTGCCCCCGGCACAGGCAGGGCGGCGTGGTTCCGGCCCGTCTGGATTCCCGCTTATAGGGGGTCGCGCGCAATCGGCAATGTCAGGACGGCGTGGCGAACCGTTCGATGCGATAGGGCTGGATCGGAATGTCGGTCGCGCCCTTGGCGATGATTTCCGCCATCGTCTCGCCGACGCCCGGCCCGATCTGGAATCCAGACCCCGAAAAGCCGAACGCATAATATAGCCCGCTGGTCGTCGCGCTTGGTCCCATCACCGGCTGGCTGTCGGGCATATAGCCTTCGATACCGGACCACACCCGGATGATGTTCAGCTTCCCCAGCTGTGGGGCGAGGCGCCGGATATGCTTCAACTGGCTGAGCGTATTTTGCGGCTCGACATAGGCGCGATACTGGTCGGGGAAGGATGGTCCCCGCGTACTGCCCCCCAGCACGATATTGCCGCGCGCGACCTGCCGGAAATAGACGGTTTCCTCTTCCAGCGGGGTCATCACGCCAACGGCGGGCAGGATGCTGTAGGGAACCGGCTCGGTCACGCTCATGTTCGGGCCTTTGGGCACGATGGGAACCGGCTCGCCGAACTGCGACGACAAAGCATTACCCCACGCCCCCGCCGTTATCAGCAGGATGGGCGCGCGAAACGTCCGCCCGTCCGCTGCGGTGACGATGAAATCCTCGCCGACCTTCTGTGCGTCGACGATCTTCGTATTTTCATGGATCACCGCGCCCAGCCGCGCCGCAGCCCGCGCAAAGGCAGGTGCCGCCAGCCGTGGATTGGCGTGACCATCTGTCGCCGAATAGGAACCGGCCAGCACGTCCGGCCCGAAGAAGGGGAATTGGTCGCGCAGCGCATTGCCGCTCAGCAATTCCAGCTCCAGCCCTTCCGCGCGCGCGTTGGCGGCATATTCCTCCATCGACCCCACCAGTTCGGGCCGCTCACGATAGCAGACGCGGATATGACCGGACTGGAGATATTCGACATCCGCCCCCAGCAATTCGCGCGATTGCCGCCAGATGGCGATAGCGCGATTGGCCAGCGGCAACTGGTGGATGGGCCGCCCCTGCCGCCGCACATTGCCGAAATTGGTCCCGCTCGCCTGCCGGCCGATCAGGTCGGTTTCCAGCAGGGTGACAGACAGGCCATGGCCGCGCAGGAACAGGGCCGCCGATGATCCCATCAGCCCGCCGCCCACGATGATGACGTCGCTGGCCCCGCTCATTGATCGTCTCCAATCGCGATGGTCAGCGGCTTGACCGGAGCCTGGGCGCGCAACCGCCCGACCTGTTCGACCGGAATATCGGCTTCCGCTGCAATCAGCTCGGCCGCTGCCAGCCCGCAATAGCGCCCCTGGCACCGCCCCATGCCGACCCGGCTGAACGCCTTGGCCCGGTTCGCTTCCTGCGCGCCCGTCTCGCGCATCACAGCCCGCAAGTCGCCCGCCGTCACCCCCTCGCATCGGCACAGCAGTGCGTCGTCCGGCAATTGCGATGCTTGTTCCGAAGGCCAGGGAAATGCCTTGGCCAGACCGCGCGCAAATTTCGCATAAGTGCCGACATCGCCGCGCAACGACGCCATCTCGCCCTTGTCCACCGGCAGGCCCAGATCGGCCAGTGCCGCCAGCGCGCCCAGTCGCCCGCTCGCCTCCGCCGACCGCGCGCCCAATATCTTCGCGCCATCGCCCGCCAGATAGATGCCCGCCACGCTCGACCGCCCGTCGCCGTCCCGCTCCGGCAGCCATTGCCGCGTCACAGGATCGAAAACGAAGGCGCAGCGCGCCAGATCGGCCAGTTGGGTTTCCGGCCGCAAATGATGCCCCATCGCCACCGCGTCGCAGGCGACCTGCTGCTCGACTCCCGCCCCGGTGCGAAACCGGATGCCGCTCACGCCTTCGGCTGCATTACCGTTTATTTCCATAGGCTTGATGCCATTATACACCGCCACGCCCGCGCGCTTCAGCTTCATCGTCAGCGCCACGCCATTCCACAGCACGGACGGCACCGCCAGCAGATCGGGCAGCGCCTTGATCCGCGCGCTATAGGGCGCTGTATCCAGCACCGCGACGACGTGGGCGCCCGCCTCGACATATTGGCTGGCGACCAGATAAAGCAGCGGTCCCGATCCCATGAACACGACCTTGTGCCCGATCGACACGGCCTGGCTTTTCAAAGCCACCTGCGCCCCGCCCAGACTGTAGCTGCCTGCAAACTGCCAGCCCTTGACCGGCATCAGCCGATCGGTCGCCCCGGTGCAGAGCAATAGCGCATCATAGGGCAGCGCGTCCTGATATGTCTGGCTCGCTGTCCAGACTTGCCCGCCCGCAATATTCCACACCAATGTTTCGGGCCGATAATCGATCTTGCCTTTCAGCCCGTCGAACGTCTCGTGCAGCGCCTGCGCCCGCCCGGCCTCGCTGCCGTAGAGCTTGGCATAGGGCCGGGTGAAGTTGTCGGGCTGGCGGCGATAAATCTGCCCGCCATCGCGCCGCCCTTCGTCCAGAACGATCGGACGAATCCCCGCCTGCACGCAGGCTTCCGCCGCGCGTGTCCCCGCTGGCCCGGCCCCGACGATAATTATGCGTGGTTCGACCATGACGCCCCCGGCTGGCTGGTGACTATTTGCTGGCCCGATGCCGCCAGCGTCGAACAGGCGCGCAGCCGATCACCGCTTTCCGTCCACACCCAGCAGTCCTGACACGCCCCCATCAGGCAGAAACCGGCCCGCTTTTCCGGCCCGAACTCGGACTGGCGCAACATGCTGCCGCTGCTCAACAGGGCAACCATCAGCGTGTCGCCCTCCAGCGCGTCGACGGGTTTGCCATCGACATGCACGGTAATGATGGGGCGGTCGGTTTCGCCCAGACGAACGAAGCGGCTCATGAGGGGATCAAACTTTCATCTCCATGATGGCACAATATCTGGCTGCCCTTGGCCAGTGGGCGGCGGGGCGGGGGCGTGGTGTTACAGAGGCCATCCACCCGCGCGGCGCAGCGCGGCAGGAAACGGCAGAGGTCAGGATGATCGCCCGTCCCCCCGATCGGCGGCGGCGCGGCCCCGGCATGGCTTTCCTCCAGCCAGCCCGCGCGCATTTCCGGCACCGATCCGATCAGCAGGTCGGTATAGGGATGGAAGGGCGCAACCCCGAATGCGGCGCGCGGTCCCGTCTCCACCATCGTGCCCGAATAGAGGACGAGGATATCGTCGCAAATCGCCCGCACCGTCGAAATATCATGGCTGATGAACATCGTCGCGATGCCCAGCTCCCGGCGCAATTCCGCCATCAGCTCCAATATCGCCGCGCCCACTACCGTATCGAGCGCCGACGTCACCTCATCGCACAGGATCAGCTGCGGATCGGCCGCCAGCGCCCGCGCCAGATTGATCCGCTGCTTCTGCCCGCCCGACAAACCGCCGATCGGCCGGTCGATCAGCGTGGCGGGCAGGCGGATGAGGTCCAGCAGTTCCAGCACCCGCATCCGCGCGGCATTGCCTTTCAGGTCATGGTAGAAGGCCAGCGGCCGCGCCAATATCCGCCCGACGCTATGCGCGGGATTAAGCGCCGTGTCGGCATTCTGGAACACCAGTTGCACCCGGCGGAACTGATCCCGACTGCGTCCCTGCAATCCCGGCGGCAACACCTCGCCATCCAGCAGCACCTGACCGCTGGCTGGCGGTAGCAGCCCGGCGATAACCCGCGCGATGGTCGACTTGCCCGACCCGCTTTCGCCGATCACGCCCAAAGTCGCACCGCGCTCGATCGTCAGATTGATGTCGCGCAGCACCGGAATGCGCGGGCGACCATCCTTGCCGATCTTGCCATAGCCCGCCGTCAGCCCCCGTATTTCCAGCAGCGGCGCAGCGGGCAGGGCGATTTTTTCGGGCGCAGGGCGGATCGCGGGATGCGCCGCCGCCATCAGCGTCCTGGTATAATCATCGGCCGGCGCGTGGAGGATCTGCGCTGCTGCTCCTGCCTCGCGGATGCGCCCCTGGCTCAGCACGACGATCTGGTCGGCCATCTGCGCGACCACGGCCAGGTCATGCGACACATAGATGGCGGTCGCCCCCCGCTCCAGCACCACCGCCTTGAACGCGCGCAGCACCTCGATCTGGGTGGTCACGTCCAGCGCCGTGGTCGGCTCGTCCAATATCACCAGTTCAGGATCGGTGATCAGCGCCATCGCCGCCATCAGCCGCTGCAACTGCCCACCGGACAATTGATGCGGGTATCGCACGCCGATCGTGTCGGGGAAGGGCAGGGCGAGCGCGCGGAACAGCTCGACCGCCTTGGCCTCCGCCTGCGCGCGGGGCATCAGGTCGTGGATCAGCGCGGGTTCGATCACCTGATCCATGATCGTGCGCGACGGGTTGAACGCCGAGGCTGCCGATTGCGCGATATAGGCGATGCGATTGCCGCGCAGTTGCGCCAGCGCGCTGCGGTCCAGCTTGGTCAGTTCCGCATCGCCCACGCGGATCGACCCGCCGGAAATCGTCGCGCCGGGCCGGGCATGGCCCAGCAATGTCAGGGCGATCGTCGTCTTGCCCGACCCGCTCTCGCCGATCAGCGCCAGCACTTCGCCGCGCCGCAACGCGAAGTCGATGTCGCTGACGATCGGGAACATCTCCCCCGCCGCATTGCGCGCGGTGACGGTCAGGCCTTTTACCTCGACGTGAGGAGCCTCGCTCATCGGCCTTTCCCCTTGCCCGAAAAGCCGATCGCGTCGATCAACAGGTTAACCCCCACGGTCAGCGTCGCAATCGCGACCGCCGGCGCTAAAATCGCCAGTGCCCCTTCGCCCAGCCCCGAAATATTCTCGCGCACCAGCGACCCCAGATCGGCGTCGGGCGGCTGCACGCCCAGGCCCAGGAAGGACAGACCGGACAGCAACAGCACGATGAACACGAAGCGCAGCCCGAAATCGGCAAGCAGCGGGTGGATCATATTGGGCAATATTTCGGCGATGGCGATGTGGAAGCGTCCTTCGCCCCGCGCGCGCGCCACCTGCACATAATCCATCTGCGCCAGATTGACTGCCAGCGCCCGCGCGATCCGGTAATTGCCCGGCACATAGGTGAAGGCCGCGATCAGCAGCAGCAGCCCCAGCGACGACCCGAACGCCGCGACCAGCACCAGCGAGAAAATCTTGGACGGGATCGAAATCAGCATGTCCATGAAGCGCGACAGCGGCTCATCAACCTTGGTGCCGCCCACCGCCGCCGTCAGCGCCAATGCAGTGCCGGTGCTGCTGGCCAGCAAAGCCGCCGCCGCCGCCAGCCCGACGGTATAGCGCGCGCCCGACAGCAACCGGCTCAGCACATCGCGGCCCAGATAATCGCTGCCCAGCCAGTGTTTCGCCGACTGTCCGTCGAACACGTCATAGGCGACGAACGCGCCAACCGGATAGGGGGCGAACATCGGCCCGAACAAGGCGACAGCCAACCAGAAAATGACGAGCGCCAGGCCGACCTTGCCTGATAGCGGAAGGGCTTTGGCCCGTTGGAAAGCAGAAGCGATCATTGCGCACGCAACCTGGGGTTGGCCAGGATCGCGGTGACATCCGCGATCAGCATCAGGATCAGATAGGCGGCGCAGAAGATCATCGCGCACGCCTGCAACAGCGGCATGTCGCGGCTGGTAACGGCGTTGACCATCAGGCTCGCCAGCCCCGGATAGTTGAAGATGGTCTCCACGATCACCGCCCCGCCCAGCAGGTAGGAGAGGCTCAGGGCCATCGCGTTGACGATCGGCGCGATCGCATTGGGCATGATGTGCCGCATCACAATCCGCACCGGCGCGACGCCTTTCAGCACCGCCATTTCGACATAGGGCCGGTCCATCTGGTCGATCACCGCCGCGCGCGTCATCCGCGCCATTTGCGCGATGACGATGATGCTCAGCGTCAGGATCGGCATCGCAACCCCGCGCAGATATTCGCCCCACGTCATGTCATCCGCCACCAGGGCGATGGAGGGCAGCCAGCGCAGCTTTACCGAGAAAATCAGCACCGCAACCGTCGCCACCAGAAATTCCGGCACCGCGACCATCGACAGGGTGACGATGTTGAGCGCCCGGTCGATCCGTCCGCCCCGGTTCATCGCCGACCCAATGCCGATGGCCAGCGCGACCGGCACCGCGACCAATGCGCTCAGCGCGGCCAGCAGCAGGCTGTTGGGCAGTCGTTCGGCAATCACCTCCGCCACTGGCATGTTGGCGACCATTGACTGGCCCGGATCGCCGCTCACCATGCCCGTCAGCCAGCTGGCGTAACGGATATGGGCGGGGCGATCGAGGCCCATTTCATGGCGTAGCGCGGCGACCTGTTCGGCCGTGGCGCTCTGCCCCAGCGCTTCCTGCGCCGCATCGCCGGGCAGCAGTTGCGCGATCACGAAAATCGTCAGCGATACCAGCAGCAGCGTCAGTAGCGACGACGCGAACCGTTTGCCGATCAATGTCAGCGCGGCGCTCATGCCGCTTGCGGAGGATGCGCCCGCCATCAGCCTTCCCACCACACATGTTCGGCAAATTGATAGCCCATCAACCCACCCAGAGACACAGGATATAACCCCTTCAACCGCCGGTCATAACCGTCGATCAGGCTGATAAAGACAGGGATGCCGACACCGCAATGGCTGCGCACCAGTCCTTGCATTTCGCCATAAAGCTGCTTGCGTCGCGCCTGATCGGCCTCGCCCCGCGCCTCCAGCAACAGCCGGTCGAACCGCGGATTGTTCCACCCGCTCTCGTTCCAGGCTGCGTCCGATTTGTAGAACAGGCTGAACAGCAGGTCGGCGGTCGGGCGCGGGTTGGTATTGCCGAAGCCCAGCGGATGCTTCATCCAGTGGGTCGACCAGTAACCATCGCCCGGCACCCGGTTGACCGCCAGCTTCAACCCCACGCGCGACCCATATTCCTGCAGTATCGACGCCATGTCGACCGATCCGTCCGCCGCTGGCGACGCATAGACCGGCAGCCGCACACCCGACAGGCCCGCCCGCTGCAAATGCCAGCGCGCCTTGTCCAGATCGAGTGTGGTCTGCGGCAGATCGGCGCGATAATAGGGGTGGAAGGGCGGGATCGGATGATCGTTGGCGATGGTCGCATAGCCGCGATAGAGCGCCCGCTTGATCAATGGCCGGTCGAGCAGATATTTCATCGCCGCGACAAAATGCGGGTTACCGGTCGGCAATTGCCGCTGCTGCATGATCAGGTTGGTGTACAGGCCCGACTGGGTTTCCAGCAGGCCATGGCCACGCGACGCCATGACCCGCTTGGTCGAACGTGGATTGACCGCAATCACCAGATGCACGTCGCCCGACAACAGCGCATTGACCCGGCTGACCTCATCGGGAATGCCGATCAGTTCAATCTCTTCCAGATAGGGCTTGCCCGGTTTCCAGAAATTGGGATTGCGCCGTCCCAGCGTCCGCACGCCGGGCCGGAACTGCGCGCACATATAGGGACCAGTCCCGTTGGCAGTGCGAAAATCGCGTGTTCCCGCGCGCAGGATCAGGAAATGGGATTGCGCCAAAATGGTCGGCAAATCCGCATTGGGTCCGGTCAGGCGGATCGTCAACTCATGCCGCCCCGTCGCCTTCACCAGCGCGAACTGCTCGGCAATCTGCGCCATCTTCGACCCGGTGGCCGCATCCTTGTGCCGCAGCAGCGACCAGACGACATCGGCGGCGGTCAGCTCCGCGCCATTGTGGAATGTCACGCCCTTGCGCAACCGCACATGCCAGTTGATCTGGTCCGCGCTTTCCATCCGCTCGGCCAGCGCGGGGCGGGGGACAAGGTTGCGATCGAGCTGGGTCAGGCCGCTATAGAACATATAATGGCGCACATAGTCGGTCGACAGCGCGCCCTTCGCCGGGTCCAGCGTGTCGGCGGTCGAGCTGGACAGGCTGGCGACGCGGATGCGCCCGCCCACGCGCGGCCTGGATGCCGCCAGCGCGCCATCGGGCAGCAGCAGCCCGGCGCCAAGGCCAAGCCCCGCACCGATCAAGTCCCGGCGGGAAAAGGGCGAAAGCATGTCGCTCAATGGATTACATCCTGCCATTTATACCATAGCCCCACCAGCGGCAGGAACCATGGTTTGCCAAAATGCCCCGGCACGCTCGGCCAGTCCAGATTGGCCCAGGGATTGGCCTCCGGCTCGCCGCTCATCACGCGCGCCATCTGCTGTCCCATATGCGTCGCCATCTGCACGCCATGGCCGCTATAGCCCATCGAATAATAGAGGCCGTCGGTCTCGCCCGCGCGCGGCAGCCGGTCGGCGGTCAGGTCGACCATCCCGCCCCAGACATGATCGACGCCCACGCCCTTCAACGCCGGGAAAATCTCGCCCAGCACGTCCTCAAGGATGCGTCCGCTCTTCATGTCGGACCGGGGATCGCTGATCGCAAAGCGCGCGCGTCCGCCGAAGATCAGGCGGTTGTCGGGGGTCAGCCGGAAATAATTGCCGATATTCTTGCTGGTTACATAATTGCGCCGTCCCGGCAGCAGTCGCTCGATCAGCGCGTCGTCCAGCCGCTCGGTCGCGATCACGAAACTGCCGACCGACACGATCCGGCGGCGGAAAAAGCCGAATGGCGCAGCGGCAGGCGCCCCGCCGGTCGCAACCAGCACCTGCTTCGCGGCGACGGACCCGCGCGCCGATGTAACCCGCCATCCGCTGGCCAGCCGATCCAGTCCTATGACCTCGGCCCCTTCAAAAATCCGCGCACCGGCCCGCCCCGCCGCTTCCGCCAGCCCGACGCCGAAGCGGGCGGGATGGATCTGCGCACTCGTCGTCTGGATCAGCGCGCCATGAAAGGCGTCGGACCCCACTTCGTCGCGGATGCGCTCCGGCGGCACCAGCCGGACATTTTCGTCCACTTCCGCCGCCAGCAGGTCATGCGCCCGCGCCAGCTTGTCATAATGTTGGGGCTTGGCTGCCAGCTTCACCCGGCCGCAGCGGGTGAAATTGCAATCAATGCCTTCCTCGCGCGCCAGCCGCTCGACCGTATCGACCGCGTCGCAATGCGCCCGATACCAGGCCTTCGCCACATCCTTGCCGAACTTGGCCGACAGCGCGCCATAATCATGCGCGGTGCCATTATTGCACTGGCCGCCATTGCGCCCCGACGCCTCACCCACGACCTGCCCGGCCTCCAGCAGCACGACGCTCGCGCCGCGCCGCGCCAGCGCCAGCGCCGCCGACAGGCCGGTAAAGCCGCCGCCGATAATGGCGACATCGGCCGATCCGTCGACCCCGCCCTCCGCCCCGCCGGCAAAGGCCGGGGCGCTGGCGAGCCAGTAGGAGAGGGGGGAGGCGGCGCTCATCGGATGATCAGAGACCCACGACCGCCGGCAGGCAACCGATATGCGGGATTTCCACGTCGCGATAGAAGGGGTTGGACGGCTCATGCCCCCGGCCCACAAATACGCGGCAGCCAAAATGCAGGTCGGTCGCCGTGTTCTGGTCATAACGGAAGCTGGACGATACGTGCATCATATCCTCCGGGTTCGCGCCCAGCTGATCGAACATATATTCAAACGCCTGCATCCGCGGCTTGTAGGCCTGCGCCATCTGCGCGGTATAGACTGCGTGGAAGGGCGCGCCGAGCATCCCCACATTATGGTGGATCTGGTCGTTCATTGCGTTGGAGAGGATGACGAGCGGGATCTTGTCGCCAATCTGGCTGAGGCCACCGGCTACATCGTCATGCGGACCCCAGGTCGGCACGGCGGCGTAAACGGCGTCAGCGTCTGCCTCATTATAAGCGACGCCCCATTTCTGGCACGTCCGGCGCAGCGAGTTGCGGATGATTTCCTGATAGGGTTCCCAGGCGCCCATCACCTGGTCGAAACGATAAGCACCCCAATCCTTGCAAAAGGCGGGCAGTTTGTCCGCGTCGATGCGATCGGCCATGAAGGCGGTCGCCATCTCGGTCATGCGGAAACGGGTGAGCGTGCCATAGCAGTCGAAACTGATATATTTGGGCCGGAAATTGGGCATCGGCGGATCGTCCTTTGCGGGTTCTTAAAGCTGGGCCTCGCGGCCATGTGACTGGCACATTACGACATGGGCGCGCCGGAACATGAAGCCCATTTCTTTGATGGCGGGCGCATATATGGGGCTTTTATCGCTGCCCATTCGGCATAGATTGCCGCGCCCTCAATAGCCACGGTCGCGCGCGACTTCGCCCTCCATCGGCGCGCCCGATTGGTGGCGGCGGATATTGGCGATCAGCGCGCGCGCGGCACTGTCGGCGCGGGTCATGCTGGCGACATGGGGGGTCATGATGATGCGCGGATGCGCCCAGAAAGCATGACCTTGCGGCAGCGGTTCCGGGTCGAACACGTCCAGCACCGCGCCCGACAGATGCCGCTCGTCCAGCAAGGACAGCAGATCCTGCTCCACCAGATGCCCGCCCCGCCCGACATTGATCAGGCCCGCCCCGCGCGGCAGCTGCGCCAGCGTCTCCCGGCACAAAATGCCGCGCGTCTCGTCCGTCAGCGGCAGCAGGCAAATCACTATGTCGCAGCCCGACAGGAAGGCAGGCAAAGCCGCCGCGCCCGCAAAACAATTGACGCCCTCGACGCTATGGGCCGACCGGCTCCATCCCGACAGCGGAAAACCGAATGGCCGGAGCGCCCCCAGCACCGCCTGCCCCAGATTACCCAGCCCCATCACGCCGACGCGGCGCTGGCTGGCGGGCGTCAGCTTGATCGGCGCCCAGCGCCCTTCGCGCTGCGCTATGCCATGGTCGATCAGGTTGCGATGCAGCGCCAGTACCGCCATCGTCGCATATTCGACCATGCCCTGCGCAATCCCCGGTTCGATCATCCGCACCACGCGGACATGGGGCGGCAGGCGCGACATATCGAACTGGTCGATCCCCGCGCCGATCGAAAACAGCACTTCCAGCGCGGGCAATGTCGCGATCAGCTCCACCGATGGATTCCACGCGGCGAGGTAGCGGATGGCGGCGGGATCATGCGCGTCCGCCGGATCGGCAAAGCCGATATCCGCCGCCTCGGCCTCAAAAATATCGCGCCAGATGCGCCCGCGTTCGGGATCGGATGTATAAAGCAGGGTCATGCCATGGACTTTCGGATGGGTGCGGGACGGCGGCCGGCCTTGGCCTGCCACCAGATGAGAGGACCGGAAACGCACAGCGCGGCCAATGCCAGCGCGACGATCAGCAGCACGGCCCGACCGGCTGCGCCAAAAGCGTCGCCCGCATGGAGCGGCAACACGCTCATCCACAAAGCGGGGTTGGTCTGCGCGCGGGTCGCGCTGACGATATGCGGCTGCGCCAGCGTCACGATGACGCGATGGATCGCGCGCGCATTGCGTTCGGGCGCATGAAAGTTGACGATCAGCCGGTCGCCGTCGATCCGCAGGTCGCGCAGCGCGGCATCGGGAAAGGCTGTCTGCGCCAACGCAACGCTGCGGTCGATCGTTGCGGCCGAAGCGGCGGAGGGCGCACTGGCTGCGCCGCTGCCCAGCCATTCGGGTACCACCAGCAACAGGCCCGTCGTCGCCATGAACAGCAGGATGGTGCTCAGCACGACGCCCGCGGTGCGATGACATTGGCGCAGCACCAGCCGGGGCGACAATGTCCAGCGCACCGCAAGCGCCTTGCCCATCTTGCCGCGCTTGGGCCACCAATAGGCCAGGCCGCTTGCCACCATCGCCAGCAAGGCGATGCCGTTCAGGATCACCACCGCCATGCCAACCTTGCCCGCCATCAACCGAAAGTGGATTTGCAGCGCCGCCTCGACCGGAAAGGCCAGGACGCTACCGGATCGCAAAATCGCACCGCCCGCCGGATCGACCGACGCATAGCGCACCGCGCCGTCATGATCGCCCAATTGTGCGAACCAGCTTGCCCCGTCGGCATCGGGCGCAAACAGGCGCGTCACCCGATAGCCAGCCATCGCCCGGTTCGCCTGCGTCACCGCTATGCCAACCGAAACCTCCGGTCCCGTCCCGCCGCTGGTCATCGCCACCGGATCGATCAGCCGCGCCAGCGGTCCGCGATAGACCAGCATCGCTCCGCTCAGCGCCTGCACCAGCAGGAACGCCGCCATGGACAGGCCGATTATCCGGTGCAGGCGCAACATCAGCGCGCGGTTCATGGGGCATCCCTCAAAAACGAAAAGGGCCGCCAACGACAGGAGGAGGGATGTCGTTGGCGGCCCGAAAAGAGAGGCGCGAACGCCTCCCCGGCACCTGTTTAGAAGTTGAACGTACCGCGCACCGTGAAGGAACGGGGCATGCCCGGCTGCACCCACAAGGCTGCATAGGAGCTGGCATAATATTTCTTGTCGAACAGATTATCGACATTGGCTGACAGCTTGAACTGGTCGTTGATCGTGACCGATCCCATCAGCTTGGCGATGGTGTAGCTAGGCAGGAAGAATTTGGTCGCCGTCTCGCCCAGACGCTTGCCCACATGGTTCACGCCACCACCCAGCATGGCTTCATGATCGCCGATGGAGAAATTCTTGAACAGCAGGATATTGCCCTGATGTTTGGGAATATTGATCAGCGGATCGCCCTTCAGGATCGGCGCACCGAAATTGGGGTCGAACACATTGCTGGCCCAGCCCGCATCGGTATAGGCATAGGTCAGGAACAGCTCGAACCCGGCAGGCAGCTTGGCATTCACGTCGAATTCCACGCCCTTGCTGTCAGCCCCGCCCACCGGCTTGGAAAAGCCTGCATTGACCGGATCGGTCGACAGCACGTTGGTCTTTTCCATCTTGTAGAGCGACAACGTGCTGGTGATCTTGCCGTCGGTGGTCACGAACTTCGCGCCCACTTCATAGCTTTTGCTGATTTCGGGCGCGAAGGGCTGGCCGTCGAAGCCCAGGCCGCTGTTCGGACGGAAGCCCTTGCCATAGCTGGCATAGAGCGAAACGGTGCTGGTCGGCTCGAACACCAGACCGGCCATCGGGCTGAACTTGGTGTAGGATTTCGCAATGACAGAATTTTTGAAACTCTGACTGAAATCGTCATAGCGGCCACCAAAGCGGACCTTGAATTGCGGCGTGATCTCGATCTGATCCTGAATATATACGCCCCAGGCCTTCTGCACTTCGATCGAATTCTGGATCACCGCCGTCGGTATTGGTGCCACGATATTATAGTTGGGGTTGAAAATGTCGATCGAATAGGACTGGTCCGCCGCGACCGGGCGATAGCGGGTCTGGAACAGGTCAATCTCGAACTTGTCCCAATCCGCGCCGACGCGGATATTGTGGACGATCGACCCGGTTTCTGCCTTGCCGCTGATTTCGCCACGGAAAACCATATGGGTGGTGCTGTAATCGCGATAACGACGCTGGCGGGTGAGGGTGCGTCCGTCATTGTCGATCCGCTGGCGGCCCAGCACCAGCTCAGGATCGCTCGAATAACCCTCGAACGTGGTGTCCTTGTAACCCGCGCCCAGCATCACGACCCAGTCGTCGCTCAGGTCATGCTGCAACTGCGCCTGATGGCCCAGCACTTCGACCTCGATCGGCCCGTCGCCGGGGTTGCCCAGAAAACGGGTGTTGGGAATGACGCCCAGCGTATAGCCGCTGATGGTGCCATTGGCCGCAACGGTTGGTATAGCGAGAACGCCGCGATCGAACGGTACTTCCTGGTTCACATATTCCAGTTCGTAAGTGAAGATCGTCTTGTCCGACAGCTTCGCCAGGAAGGACGGGTTCAGCACATATTTGCGCGTCTCCACCGTGTCGCGGAAGCTTTCGGCATTTTCGACCGCACCGGTCAGGCGGATGGCGACCGTGTCGGAGATGGGCAGATTATAGTCGCCCTCGACGCGATAGGTGTTCCATTTTCCGCCCGCGACCGAAAAGCTGCCGCCTTCCTTGAACGTCGGCTTCTTGCTGACGATGTTGACCGTGCCGCCCGGCTCGCCGCGTCCGAACAGCGCGCTGTTGGGACCCTTGAGCACTTCGATCCGCTCGACATTGGATGCATCGCGCGGGCCACCATAACCACGGCCACCGTTAAAGCCGTTGACCAGGAAGCCGCTCGGAAAATTCTCGTCCCCGGCAAAGCCGCGGATCGCGAAACTGTCCCACAGGCCACCGAAATTATTCTGCTTGGAAATGCCGCTGGCCAGTTCCAGCGCGGTGTCGAGCCGGGTGATGTTCAGGTCGTTGAGCAGCTTGCCTTCCAGAAACTGGACCGCCTGCGGGATTTCCTTGACCGGCGTGTCGCCAAAATATTGGCGCTTCAGACCGGTGACGATGATGTCGCTGGATTCGGCGGCGGGAGCCTGCGCGATCGCGGCAGACGGCAGCGCGATGGCGGCGGTGCTGGCGATCAGTGCCAGACGGAGTGTGGATGATGTGCGCATGATGAAATCCCCTTAAAAAATCGCTGTTCCGAACGTCCTGCGAAGCGGGGACCGGCGGGTCCTTTTTATGTCCGACGCGGACTATTGGTCCTGTCATCGGGTGCCGGGCCACTGGGTGTTTGTGCCACCTCTTCTTAAGATCGAGGCTAGGACGAGTACTAGAAATATTCCGTCAAACTTGGCTCACAGGACGGCGCAAAATTGTGAATCGGTGGTCGTTACGGCATGAAAATGCTGCGCCCCATTTTCGCACCAAAGCTAGTAAAATCCCCGGAAATGGCCGCCTCCCTGAAGGAGGCGGCCGGCGACCCGGAAGGCTCGTGCCTTCAGAGATATTTTAGCCACCATATGTCCTTGCGCCGCTGTTTCAGCTGCGCGAACCAGCGGGTGGGGAAGTAGAGCGGCAGGATCAACAGCGCGACCCAGATCCACACGGTGGACAGATTGTCGACGCCAAACACCGTCCCTTTGGTCGGCCCGTAGAGGACGAGCGCAACATTGTAGATCAGCTTCAGCATATAGAGATGCAGGATATAGTAGAACATCGGCGCCCCGCCGAGCAGCGCCAGATGCGGCATCAGCTTGCTGCTCTCATAACGCTCGAACAAGGCGAGCAGCAGGCAGCCTGTGCCCACGGTCGGCATCAGGAACAGCAGGGATGGCGGATATTTGGTCAGCGCCAGAAAGCTCATCACCGTGCGCAGCGGCGTTTCCGCCACGAACCATGGCTTGTCGCCGTAAAAATTGAGATAGCGGATCGCGACGAAACCCAGGACCAGTCCCAGCCCCAGCGTGACGAGGCGGCGGATGCGCCGCTGCGGATCGCTCCCCTTGGCAAACCAAGGCCCGCAGGCATAGCCCAGCAGGATTACGCCGATCCACGGCAATATGGGGTAGGTCGTCTTGATCACGGTCCCGCCAAATTCGATCACTGACCGCTGGTGCAGGATTGCCCAGGCGACATAGCCCGGCTCGTCCGCGGTCAGTTTTATGGGATCGAGCAGATTGTGCAGGCACACGATCGCCAGCCCCACCGCAAACTGCGCCTTGCGCGGCAGATGCAACAACGCCGCCAGCGCGACCATCGAAATGCCGATCGCCCAGATCACCTGAAACCAGACTGCGGTTGGCGGAAAGGCAGGAGCCTGTGTCGGCCAGGCAAGCCCGACGACGGTGATCTCCAGAAAAATCAGGAACAACCCGCGTTTCAGCAGAAATTCCGAAACCTGCCCCTTGCTGTGCGACTGGCCGTAGAGCCAGGCCGACAGCCCGGTCAGCGCCACGAAGGTCGGCGCGCAGAAGGTGGACAGCAGCCGGGTGAAGAACAGCCCCGGATCGGTCGTGTTGGCGTCGACCGGATCGGTCACTTGCAGATACAGGAAAAATGTTTCCCGCACATGATCGACCAGCATGAACAGCATGACCAGGCCGCGCAGCGCATCGATCGCGATCAATCGTGTGCGTGCCTTCGCTGCGGCAATCGGCGACGCTGCGCCGCTACTGTAGGCGGTGGGGGGCGCGTGGCCCGCAATGCTGCTCATACTCTGTCCCTCTATCCTCTGCTTCACGCGCCCTTGGGCTGGAAGAGATCCTTGTAGAAACCGGTGGTTTTTACCGTCACGGTCACGGGCGTGTCGCCCTTGTTGCGCCAGTACCAGCCATGGGTGCCAGCGAAGGGTGCGGTGAAATTGCCCTGCGCGCTGGTCTGCTCACGCTCTTCCCAGTAGCTGGTGAATTCGCCCTCGGCCGCATTCGGCTTCTCGCCATGCATGTCGACCTTCACCGGACCGCCAGTGGTGGTCCAGTTGAACACGAAACTGTCGCCTGCCTGCATATGCGCCTTCACCTCCTGCCCGCTATGCGGCTCCAGGGTGATGGTCATTTCGTCCTGCCGCAACGTGCCGGTGCGCGCGATGCTGGCTCCGGTCGGCAGCGCCTGCGCGGTCGCGACGGGCGCTGCCGCTGCTTCTGGCGCATCGGGCTTTGCCGCAACCATGCCCGTCAGCCCCAGCGCGCCGCCGGCCCCGGTGGGATCAATCCCATATTCGGCGGGCAGAACGAACAAGGTCAGGATCGCCACGGCGGCGATTGCTGCGCCGCCGGTGGCCTTGGCTAGCGTCGCGGGCGACGGGGTGATGCGGGTGGGAAGCGTGGAAGTGGTCATGTCATGCCCCTTGCGTGAAATAGCCAGCCAGCTGGAAGCCGACCAGGACGAAGCCTGCCGTCATCAGCGCGGCATTGGCGAAGATGGCGGAGCGCTGGAAATTGCCGCTCATGCGCCACAGGTTCATCAGCAGCAGGATGATCGCCAGCGCCATGAACTGGCCCAGCTCGACCCCGACGTTGAAGCTGATGAGATTATATATCATTCCGTCTTTGGCCAGTGTCAACTCCTGCAATTTCGTCGCCAGACCAAAGCCGTGGAAGAAACCGAAGATCAGCACCGCCGCCTTGGGATTGGGCGATATGCCAAACCAACTGCGGAACCCGTCCAGATTGTCGACCGCCTTATAGACCACCGACAGGCCGATGATCGCGTCGATCAGATAGGGGTTGGCGCGAATGTCGAGCATCACGCCCAGCAGCAACGTCGTGCTGTGGCCAATGGCGAACAGTGTCACATAGGCGCCGACATCCTTCATCCGGTAGAGGAAGAAGATGACGCCCGCCAGAAACAGCAGATGGTCATATCCGGTGACCATATGTTTGGCCCCCAGATACATATACGGGATGATGTTGACGCCCGAAGCGCCTTCGATGAAGGCTTTGTCATTCTCGTCGACGCCATGGGCCAGCGCCGCTTGACTGAGCAGCGCGAAAATCAGCGCCACCAGCAGCAGCGCGATCCGCCGCGCGCCTGGAGAGAAGGTCGGGGGGTGGATCGCGCTGCGCATCGTCCGGCTCCTTATTTCGCCTTGAAGGTGGCGAAGATCTTGGCGCCGCTCTTGTCGACCAGCGCGACGACCAGCTTGGCCCCCTTCACCGTCTTGAAGCCCGGCGCGGACAATTTGTTGCCGCCTGCGGGCTTCAAGGCCGCCTCGGTCTTGGCACCGGCGGCGGTCTGGGTCAGCTTGGCGGTGAAGCCTGCTGCGGTCAGTGGCTCATCCTCTTCGCTCAGATAGACATCGACGCCCTTGGGACTGGCGACCAGTTCCATCATCGTCTCGCCCGACATCTGGACCAGCCCGCCATGCTGCGGCTTCATGCTGCCATGGGCGTGCAGCATCGCGGGCGCTGCCATCAGGGCGAGGGCGGCGATGCCGGTGCGGAAAAATGCGCTATTCATGGGATCAAACTCCTTGGCAATTCAGTTCATTCGGGCAGATGCGGCAGGACGAAAGACAGCGACGCGCGATGTTCGACATGGTCGACCTTCGCCTTGTCATCCGCCGGGCCGACATAGATGCCCATCAGGACATTCAGCCCCTGATTGCGCAGGGTAATCGTTGCGGTGCCGTCCGCGCCGGTCTTGACCGCCACCTCGTCGGGATCATTGACATAATCGGTCATGATGGTTGCGCCCGCGATCGGCTTGCCCTGATAGAGGGCGCGAACCTTCATCGGCTGCCCCATCTTCTGCGGAATGGCGATGTCCACGGGTACGATCTGGAGCGTATGTCCCGCTATCATCGGCAGCGGCTTGGTCGGCATCTGCGTCAAATGGACGGCATATTTCCAATTATGCTCGGCCAGCGCGGCCGTGGGCACGTCATCACGGCCCTTATTATGCCATTCGCCATCGGGCGTCCGGCTCCACAGGCCATAATCCATCGCCGCCGCGACGATCGCGACCGGCTCGTCGCTATCGACTACAGGGATTGCGCCTGCCGCGCGCAGCGACGTCGTCACCGGCGCGCCATCGGCATCATAGCCAGCGACGGACTTGATCATCGGCAGTCGCTTGACCGCATCCAGATCATCCGCGCCAACGCCATAGACCAGCGCAGTCTGGCGCGCGCGCTGGGCGAACCAGATGCCATGAGCGCTGGCTGGGACGGTGAAGGCGATCAGGGTGGCGCGAGTAACGGCAGCAGTCATTAAATGAGCGAAACGCATAGGGAAGTTCCTCGACTAAGGGGGCCAATTCCTGGGTCGAGGCTATGATCACTGCACGAACGAAAATTCCGAATACGTCATATAGGCGACGCGAAAATGTCAAAAAGAGAGGGCCGGAGGAGCGATCTGCTTCTCCGGCCCTTTTGTCGCCCCTTCAGCGTAAAATGTCAGGCGTCGGCAAATTCCACCGCGTTGACGATATGCGCCTGGGTATATTCCAGCAGCCCCGCTTCGCCCAGCTCTGCGCCCAGCCCGGACTGTTTCACACCCCGGAACGGGATATTGGCGTCGATCGCCAGATGCTGGTTGACCCACACGGTGCCGCTGTCGATCTTCATCGCGACCGCCGTGGCGCGGGCAATATCCTTGCCCCACACGGTGCCACCCAGCCCATAATCACTGTCATTGGCGCGGGCGATGACATCATCGATATCGTCATATTTCAGCACCGGCAGCACCGGGCCGAACTGCTCTTCACGCACCAGCGGCGCATCATCGTCCAGATCGCGCACGATCGTGGGCGCAATGAAATAGCCCGCCCGGTCGAGCGGCGCGCCACCGGTCATCACCGTGCCGCGCGTGCGCGCATCCTCGATCAGGGCATTGACCTTGTCGAACTGCATCTTGTTCTGCACCGGGCCGATCGTCGTTCCCTGCTTGGCCCCGTCATCGACGATCGCCTCATTGGCCAGCTTGGCCAGCTCATCGCAAAATTCGTCATACATCGGGGTGGGCACATAGGCGCGCTTGATGGCGACGCAAATCTGCCCGGCATTGGTCATTGCCCCCTGATAGACCTTCTTCGCCGCCTGCTTGGCATCGACATCGTCCATCACGATCGCTGCGTCATTGCCGCCCAGCTCCAGCGTCACCCGCTTCACCGTGCCGGCTGACGATGCCATCACCTTCTTGCCGGTCGCGGTCGATCCGGTGAAGGCGACCTTGGCAATGTCGGGATGGCCCGTGATCAACGCGCCCAGCTCATTCTGGTCACACAGGATGTTGAACACGCCCGGCGGCAGGATCGCCTGCGCCAGTTCGCCGAACAGCAAAGTGGTCAGCGGCGTCGTCGGCGCGGGCTTGGCGATCATCGTGTTGCCGGTGACCAGTGCCGGACCCAGCTTGTTCATCAGCAGGATCAGCGGGAAATTCCATGGCGTGATCGACGCCACCACGCCCAGCGGGGTGCGATGCTCGATGACGCGATTGCCGCCTTCATCCTTCAATATCTTGGGTTCGATCCGCATCGCGGCAAAACCGCGCAGTGTGAACACGCTGCCCATAATCTCATAGGCGGCCTGATCCAGCGGCTTGCCCTGCTCAGCGGTCAGCAGGCTGGCAAATTCTCCGATGCGCGCCTCCAGCGCGTCCGCGAGCTTGTTGACCAGCGCGGCCCGTTCATCGGCCGACAGCGCCGACCAAGCAGGCAGCGCACGCTTGGCGGCCGCCACGGCGCGCTCCAGCAGCGCCTCGTCGGCCTTGGGCGCGGATGCAAAGGCGGCGCCCGTCGCCGGGTTCACCACATCGAACGTGCTGACGCCCGGTACAAGTTCGCCGTCGATCAAAAGGCGGTATTCATGATCCATTGTCGCTCTCCTTGACTGCTGGTCCTGATTCGGAACGGCTTTGGCTATCGCTTTGTGCGACGCGAGCCTGTAGCATGTATTTGTGCGCCTGTGATACAATTTTGGCAAGGAGATAAAGGCAGCGATGAAACAGGGGGCGGATCTTCGCGGGCTGATCGGTTATCAGGTCCAGCGTGCACATCTGGTGATCGACACGGACGCGCGCGCCGCGATGGCGGCGCATGACCTGTCGCCCGCCAAGCTGACGGCGCTCATCCTGATCCGAGACAATCCGGGCTGCGACCAGACCGCCCTTGGCCGGGCGCTCAGCATCAATCGGTCCAGCGCCATGAAGTTGGTCAACATTCTGGCAGACCGCGGCCTGGTCGAACGGCGGCCCGGCCGCGACTTGCGCACTAACGCCCTGTGGCTGACACCCGATGGCGAAGCGCAGGTGCCGGTCATGGTGGATGCGCTGCGTACATCGGACGCCCGAATGACGGCGCGACTGAGTGCGGATGAAGTCCGCACGTTGAATGGCCTGCTCCGCAAACTCGGCCCGGCGACGCGCGCCACCAGCGCGGACTAAGGGCAGGCATGCGTAAAAGCGGTTGCGTAAATTGTATCACAGGCGCACAATGTCCGCATGATAGAGCGGCTGATTCGACCCGCTCCCATGACCTGTTTTCTGGGGAGAGATACGCTTGACCGACATGATCGACCTCGACCGGCCTGCATCGCCAACGGCCGCGCGGTCGCTCGACCGGTTACTGCGGCCCCGTTCCGTCGCGATCGTCGGCGCGTCGGACAAGCCCGGCGCGCTGGGCGCATCGGTGCTGGCCAATCTCGTGCGGCAGGGTTTTGCCGGGGCCATCCATCTGGTCAATCCCAGGCGCGCCGACATTGGCGGCCGCCCCTGCGTCGCCTCGGTCGATGACCTGCCCGAAGGCGTCGATGTTGCCGTCCTCGCCATCCCTCGCGTGGGCGTACTGGATACGATGCGCGGTCTGGCCCGTCGCAAGGTCGGCGCCGCGGTGATCTTTTCGGCTGGCTTTGCCGAAGATGGCCCGCAGGGTCTGGCCGACCAGTAGGAAATCGCCCGCATCGCCCGCGACGCCGGGATGGTGGTCGAAGGACCCAACTGCCTGGGCCTCGTCAATTTCCGCGACAATGTTTCGCTGACCTTCATCGAAATGCCGGAGGCAAAGGCGCAGGGCGACCGGCGCGTCGGCATCGTCTCGCAATCGGGCGCCATGGCTGCGGTGCTGGCAACGACGATGATCCATCGCGACGTGCCCTTGAGCTGCTACATCTCCACCGGCAATGAAGCGGCCAGCGGGATCGAGGATTATCTCACCCATCTGGTCGATGAACCCGAAACCGCCGTCATCGCCATGATTGCCGAGCATGTCCGCGATCCCGCCCGCTTCCTTGCCGCCGCCCGCGCCGCCCGCGCGGCAGGCAAACAGGTCGTGCTGCTCCACCCCGGCCGCAGCGCGGCGGGCGCGGCCAGCGCGGCGACCCATACCGGCGCGATGGCTGGCGATCACGCGGTCATGGCTGTCCATGTCGAACGGGCGGGCGTCATCCTGGTCGACTCGCTCGAAGAACTTGGCGACGTCGCGGAAATGCTGACCCGCAATGCAACGATCGGCGCGGGCGGTACCGGCGTCATCGCCGAATCCGGCGCGTTCAAGGCGATGATGCTCGACCTGTCCGAAGCCGTGGCACTCGACCTGCCGACCCTGACCGACGCCGACAGCCCGGCACTGCGCGCAGCGCTGCCCGATTTCGTCCCGGTCACCAACCCGCTTGATGTCACCGCGCAGGGGCTGGTCGATCCCGGCCTCTATGGCCGTACCCTCGCCGCATTGGTCGATGATCCGCGTATCGCCACGATCCTGCTGACCCTGATCCAGACCGACACCGGCACTTCCCACATCAAATTCGCCGCCGTGCTGGAGGCCCTCGCCAGCCTGCGCCCCGATAAGCCGATCATCGTCGGCGGCGTCGATGAAGGCGGCGCGGTGTTCGCCGACGACCTTGCCGCCCTGCGTCAGGCAGGCGTCACCTATCTGCCCACCGCCGAACGCGCCGTGCGGGCGCTGGCGCGGATCAGCGCGGCTGCCGCGCGTGATTTCACGACGGCCCCGCTGGACGCCGTCCCGGTCGCCGACCTCGCGCAGGTCGGTCATTCAATCCCCGAATATCGGTCCAAGGCGATCATGGCCGACCATGGCATCGCCTTCCCTCGCTTCGCTATGGCGCACAGCGTGGACGAAGCCATCGCCGCTGCCGAGACGCTGGGCTATCCCGTTGTTCTGAAAGCTCAATCACCCGACCTGCCGCACAAGAGCGACGCGGGCGGCGTCATCATCAACCTCAAGAACCGCGAAGAACTGGCAGAGGGCTGGGACCGTCTTGCCGCCAATATCGCCGCCTCGCGCCCCGGCCTCGTGCTGGACGGCGTGCTGGTGGAAGGAATGGCGGACAAGGGTGTCGAACTCATTGTCGGCGCGCGCAACGATCCGCACTGGGGTGCGACCATATTGGTCGGCTTCGGCGGCGTCGCTGCAGAACTGCTGCACGACGTCTGCCTGCTCCCCGCCGACCTGCCGCGCGACGCCATCATCGCGCGCATCCGCACGCTGCGTATGGCCCCGCTGCTCGACGGCTTTCGTGGCGCGCCGGTCATGGACATCGGCGCGGTCGCCGACGTGGTCCAGCGCCTCGGTCGCATGGTCGCCGCCACCCCCGCCATCCGCGAGGTCGATCTCAATCCGGTGATCGTCTATTCAGAAGGAAAGGGCGCACTGGCGCTCGACGCTCTCATTTCCCTGTAAAAAGCTGCGTGTTCCCGCGCAGGCGGGAACCCAGTCCTGACCTCTGAACTGGATTCCCGCCTGCGCGGGAGCACAGCGCGGATTATGTCAGTGCATAATAGCGCAGCACATTGCCGTCCGCCCGCCGCTCGCCTACGCCGATGAACACATGTTTGGTCAGCCAGTCATGCTTGCCCACCGGACATTCAAAGGTCGGATTGCCGCGCAGATAATAGTCCTGCTGTTCCACTGGCTGTCCTTCGCCAAAGGCCCAGTCGCGCAGTTTCGCCATCGTGTCGGGCTTGCGACCCCAAAGGAAGCCGCGATTGTTGAGCAGGATCAGCGTGCCATCCTCCTCTTCCAGCATATAGCGCGCGTCCAACACCGCGACATCGTCGGGCCGGAAATAGGCATAGTCGCCGCCCGATCCCGGCACCGCCTTGCCCTTTAACCTTGGCCCCTCGAACGTGCCGCCATCGACATAGACAGCGCTGCGACTGCCCCCCATGGGCGTGTTTACGATGGTCTGCATGCGCGGAAATTGCAGCCGTACCTCCATCACAAATTCCAGTCGCGGATTATCCAGCGTCGAAAACCTATCCATTATCCAAGCTCCAATGTGCCGCCATCTACAAACAAGTTTGCCGCCGTGATAAAACTCGCCTCGTCCGACGCCAGGAACAGCACCGCGCGCGCGACCTCCTCCGCCCGGCCCATCCGTTTCATCGGTACGGCATTGATCATGACCTCACGCATCGCTTCGACATCGGCCTCGCTCATCCCCGGATTGCGATGCAGCAGCGGCGTCTCGATCGGGCCGGGGCTGACCATGTTGACCCGGATACCTTCACCCACCAACTCGCCAGCAATCACCTTCATCGCGGCATATAGTCCGCCCTTGGCTGCCGCATAGGCCGTGTTGCCCGGCACGAAGGCATGGCCACCGATCGAGCCGGTCGCGACGATCGACCCGCCCCGGCTCATCAGTTTCAGCGCCTTCTGGATTGCGAATATACACCCGTGCAGATTGACGCCATGGACATGGCCCCAGTCATCCGGCTTCAGATCGCGGAAGGACGCGAAACCGCCGACGCCTGCATTGACGAACAAAGTGTCGATCCGCCCGTCCTGCGCGGCAATGTCGGCTATCACCGCGTCCATCGCATCCAGATCGGCAATGTCCGCGCGATAGCCTTTTGCGCCAGGAATCGCCGCCACCGCCGCGTCGATCGTCGCCTGATCGCGGCCCGTCAACCGCACGATCGCGCCTTCAGCGGCAAAGGCCTGCGCACTGGCAAGGCCAATCCCGCTATTGCCGCCGACGACCAATATTATCTTATCGCTGAACCGCATGTCTCGCTCCGTCAAAAGGGGGAATTGGGATTGGGGCTGTCGGTCGGCACGTCCTGCACCACGTCCCAATGTTCAGCGATCCGCCCGTTTTCGACACGGAAAATGTCGATCACCGCAAAGCCCGGATCGTCCGGCCACCGCCGGACATGATAATGGACAATGACATGATCATCCTCGACAAAGCAGCGCTTGATGTCATGCACCGCGTCCGGGGTCTGCCCACGCACCTGCCGCAAAAATGCTTTGAGCGGCTCCGTCCCGGTGTCGACCCACTGGTTATACTGGATATAATCGGGGGCCAGATAGCGGTCCACCGCGTCGGCATCCATGGGTTTGAGGACATGGTCGAACATCGCCATGACCAGTTTTAGATTGCGCTCTTCTTGCTCGGTGCGGGCCATATCATCCTCATTCCGTCTTTTTCGCTGGCGTTCGATCGCGCCTTGCCGTTACGATAACGATCGTTATTAATAAGGGCAAGCGGGCAGGGAAAAATTTGCTGCCTGCAAGATGGGAGAGGCCAATATGAACCGCGCCGATTACGAGCGTTATGCGCACGCCTTCAACAATCGCGACTATGACGCAGTGTTCGATTTCTATGCGCCGGGCGCGACGATCCAGTTCTTCGGGGTCGACCTTGGCACGCGCGATGCGTTCAAACGCTTCTACAGCTTCCTTCATGCCCATGTCGTCGAGACGCTGACGATCGAGCGCTTCGCCGCCAGCGATGAACTGGTCGCGCTGGAAGGGATCATCCGGGTCGAGGCGACCAGCGATCTGACCGCTGAGGCATTGCGCGAACAGGGGCTGGACCAGTTCGCCCCGATCAAGAAAGGCGAGGCGCAGGAGATGCGCCAATATATCCATTATCATGTCGCGAACGGCCGCTTCACCAGCGTCGGCTGCGCGATCATTCCCGAATGAGGGTTTGTCTCGAAATGCGCGAAAGAGCGCATTTCGGTTGCGGATGCGCCAGAGGCGCATTTCAAGACAGACTCTGAGCGCGTCTTTCCCCATGCCCGGCTTGACTTGAGGCCCGCCAAATGTCCTATCGGAAAGCCATGTCGAACAGCCCTGCGCCCAAAAGCCCGATCGCACCGCGCAAGTCGCTTCGGTCCCGTGCTGACGAAGTCAGCCAGTCCGATACGCTGCACCGCATCCTGCGGCTGGCCAATAAATTGATGGCGCCCTTCTCCACCTATCTGGAGCATCGCTACAAGATCAGCCTCAATGAATTTCGACTGCTGATGCTGATCGGCCGCTTCCCCAATTCCGCCAGCCACGAACTGGCGGAAATGACGGGGGTGAACCCGATGAGCGTCTCCCGCGCCGTTGCCGCCCTGCAAAAACATGGCCGCATCACGGTGGAACGCGACGCCAGCAACAAGCGGCGCAAAACGCTGGTTCTGACCGATGAGGGCCAGCGCCTCTATCGGTTGATGCGCCCCCAGACCGACAAGGTCGCCGACTATCTGGTGTCGGGGCTGGAAGCGGCGCAGGTCGATACGCTCAACCATTTCCTCGACACGCTGGTCGACACGCTCGAAGCCAGAGACGAAGCCGGCAACAGCCGCTTCCTCGAATCTACCCGCCCGGACGACGCGGACGAGACGATGACACCATAATCCGTTCGTTTCGCTCGAAGTCGGGAAATCTGCGCGCGATGTTTCCCGACTTCGCTCGAAACGAACGGCGAACGGGTTTGTCAATTAGCGTCGTTGCCCCAGCACCATCAGTGCCGCAACGATGATAACAAACGCCCCCCCCAGCACGCTCACCAGCGGCAGCACCGTAAAGGATGGCAACAGCGACACGACGCCGCTTGCCAGCGCGGTAATCGCCAGTTGCAGCGTGCCCAGCAACCCCGCCGCCGCACCCGCACCGCCCGCCGCCGCATCCAGCGCTGAAATCGCCGCAGGGGTCAGGATCAGGCCCGCAATCGCGAACAAGAGCATGGAATAGATCTGGAACAGCGGCAACGGCATATTCTGTCGCGTCGCCACCAGCGCTATCATGGCCGTCGCAGCAATTGCGACGCTCGCGACGCTCAGCACCAGCCGCCGCGCCCCCAACCGCTGCATCAGTCCCGGCGCAAACTGGGTCGCGACCATCGACGTCACGGCATTGAGCGCCAGCAACAGGCTATATTCGTGCGCGCTCAGGGCAAAGCCGATGCTGAACACAAAGGGCGCTGCGGTCACGAAGGCGAAGGGAATGGTCGTTGCCAGCCCCGCCACCAGCGTCCAGCCGACAAAGGCCGGGGTTGCGAGCAACTGCCCATAGGATTGCAGCATCGACTGGCGCACCACCCGCCGCTCCGGCGGCAGCGTTTCGGGCAGGAATAGCAGCACCGCCGCTATCGCCACCAGGCCACCGCCCGCCAACAACCCGAACAGCCCGCGCCATGACGTGAGCTGCAACAAATAGCTCCCCGCCAGCGGCGCCAACACCGGCGAAATGCCGATCACCAGAAAAGTGAAGGCCATCAGTTGCGCCGCGCGATGGCCGCTATGCCGGTCGCGGATCATCGCCCGCACGCTCGACGTTCCCGCACAAGCACCCATTCCCTGCAAAAACCGAAAGGCGACTAGCTGCTCCAGACTGGTCGCCAGTGCGCACGCCGTTGACGCGGCGATAAACAGCGCCAGCCCACCGATTAGTGGCCACCGCCGCCCGAACCGGTCACCCAGCGTGCCCAGCGGGATCTGCGCCAGCGCCAGTCCCAGGAAAAAGGCGGACAGGGTGCGCTGCACCGCGCCGCTGTCCGCCGCCATCGCCTGCGCCATACCGGGCATGGCGGGCAGATAGAGGTCGATCGCAAATGGACCAAGCGACGACAGAAAGCCAAAGCCGATCCCCAGCAACAGGCTTGGCTGCGTGGCGTCCCGGCCCGGCACCCGGCTCGCATCGGTCATAAATTATGGCACCCTCTTCCCAATTGATAACGATCGTTACATTTATCATGGGACTGGCGCAAGCAGGGAGGATCGCCTAATTGTGTCATCAGCATACAATAACGCAATTGCGCCGACCCGACGCACAGAAGAGGACATATATGGCCATCGCTACCCTGCCAGCGGATGACCCGCGCAGCATCATGGCCGACAGTCCGATGCGCCTGCCACAGATTGTCGCGGTCGCTGTCTGCTTTCTCCTGAACGCGCTTGATGGCTTTGACGTGCTGGCCGTCACCTTCGCAGCGCCGGGCATTGCGAAGGATTGGGCGATCGGGCCGGGCGCGATCGGTATCATCGTGTCGACCGGCCTGGTCGGCATGGTCGTCGGATCGCTGACACTTGGCCAACTGGCCGACCGGATCGGCCGCCGCCGCCAGATACTATTCTGCCTTGGCATAATGACGGTCGGCATGTTCGCCTCCGCCTTTGCCACCGGCGTGGTGTCGCTCGGCCTGCTGCGCGCGCTCACCGGGCTGGGGCTGGGGGCGATGCTGGCGGCGATCAACGCCATGTCGGCGGAGTTTGCCAACCGCCGCCGCCGCGATCTGGCGGTCAGCATCATGGCGGCGGGCTATCCGGTCGGCGGCATCATCGGCGGCTGGGGCGCGGCGCAACTGCTGCGGACACAGGGGTGGGAAGCAATCTTCCTGTTCGGCGGCGTGGCTACGCTCGCCATGGTGCCGCTGGTGCTGGCCTGCCTGCCTGAATCGATCGGCTGGCTGGCGACGCGCGGCGGACCGGACGCGCTGGCGCGTATCAACGCGATATTGCGCCGCCTGGGTCAGCCTCAGGCCGCGCAACTGGTGGCGCTCAATGAACCCAAAGCCTCGATGCGCGCCCTGTTCGCCGATCGCTACCGTGTCACCACCATCGCGCTCATCATCATGTACGGTCTGCATGTCAATTCGATAATCTCAAGCACAAATCGGCATCGGTTGGTCAGTGCATTTTCGGGTCAAGAATCGGGACTTTCCCGCGAGTTTTGATGCCTTTGCGGCGACTGAGGATTGATGGGCGCCGCCCATGTCCCGGTAGAGATGTTCCGTATATATTCCGGATTGGGGACCAAATAGCCATCACCGGCAATCAAGCTGCGCGAGGGTCGGAAGCCATGCCCGTTCGCAGACCATCCTGACCCCGGCATTGCCATTGTGAAGACACAGGAATGCCCCGGCGGGAGTTCCACCGGGGCATTGGAATCGCTGCCGTCGCTGAGGGTATGCGGCGCTATTTGGCGCGCCGCTTCTTGGGTTCTTCCTGGCTGGCTTCCTTCGCCTTGGCGAGGAAATCAACCTGTTCGGCGATGATCTCGCAGCCGTAGCGATCGATGCCGTTCTGGTCGGTCCACTTGGTGTAGTGGATGCGGCCCGTGACCATGATCATTGCGCCCTTGGCGACGTGGTCCGCGACGCATTTCCCGATGCCGTTGAAGCAGGTTATCCGGTGCCATTCGGTCTCGGTCTGCCGGTTGCCTTCGCTATCCTTGAAGCTGTTGGTGGTGGCGAGTGAGACGTTGGTGATCGAGGCTCCCGATTGCGTGGTGCGAACTTCGGGATTGTTCCCAACGAAGCCGACGAGGGTGACGGTGTTTTTCATGGAATTTGACCTTTCGAAGCTGTTCAAACCGTCCAAGGGACCATCCCTTCGACTGAGCCCCGATGAGGCCGGGCACGGACAGGTCTGCACCGATCGCAGAGAGGGAAACCCCGCTCGAAGGGGTGGTGCGGGCAGGCGCCCGAAGGGTGACAACACGGCCCTGAAGACGCGCGGGTTGCATGGCCTGGCCGGGTTCGGACAGGGGCGTGGATCAAGTCATGGAAGGGGATGCTTTCTTGGACATCCGAACGTAGCGCCAAGGTCAGCCCATGAATTACCCGCCATTCGGTCCATGTTCGGCAGGCAATCCTACCTCGCGGCTTGTGAAATCCCCGGCATCCGGCCTACTGTCGCGCCATGAATGCTGTAGAGATCGAACAAGCTGTAACCGACCTGGCCGCCCTGCCATTCGACCGGGCGGAATTCCCGTTCGCGTTCCTGGAGGCGTTCGGGAACAAGGCCACCACGATCAAGAAGCTGCGCAGTGGTTCGTCCAACGCATCGGACGTGCCCGGCGGTATCCTTCAGCGCAGCAATATCCATATCGCGACATGCGATCCGGGCGCGGTCGAGCATACCCTGAAGACGCTTCGCGAAAGCCCGAAGACCGCTGCGGCCAAGGCCAAGTTCATCCTCGCCACCGATGGCGAGGATTTGCAGGCGGAAGACTTGGTCAACGGCGAATCCGTTGCCTGCACCTATGCCGACTTCCCCAATCATTTCGGCGCGTTCCTGGCACTGGCGGGCATCACCACCGTCAAGCAGATCCGCGAAAACAGCTTTGACATCCGCGCCACCAGCAAGCTCAACAAGCTCTATGTCGAGCTGCTGAAGGAAAACCCGGACTGGGCCACCGCAGAGCGCCGGCCGGACATGAACCATTTCATGGCCCGGCTGATCTTTTGCTTCTTCGCCGAAGACACCGACATCTTCCGTAGCGAAGGGCTGTTCACCTCCACGGTCGACCAGATGAGCGACCGGGAAAGCAGCAACACGCACACTATTATCTCAAACATCTTTCGCGCGATGGATACGTCCACGCGGCACGAAGGAAAGCCGGACGATCACTATCGCAAGGCAGCGAATATTCCGCCACATGCCGATGTCTTTCCCTATGTGAACGGCGCGCTGTTTTCAGGCAGCGTGGAAGTGCCGCGCTTCACCCGCATGGCGCGCAGCTATCTGCTGCATATCGGCGGGCTGAACTGGAAACAGATAAACCCCGACATCTTCGGCAGCATGATCCAGGCCGTGGCGGACGACGAAGAGCGCGGCGCTCTCGGCATGCATTACACCAGCGTTCCGAACATCCTGAAAGTGCTGAACCCGCTGTTCCTGAACGACCTGCGGGCGCAGTTGGAGGAGGCAGGCGACAGCGGCCGCAAACTCCTCAACCTGCGTAACCGGATGGCGAAAATCCGGGTGTTCGATCCCGCCTGCGGATCGGGCAATTTTCTCGTCATCGCCTACAAACAGATGCGCGCAATCGAGGCCGAGATTAACGAACGGCGGGGCGAAAAGGAACGCGACAGCGACATCCCGCTTACTAAGGCCTGTGGACATTAGCGCATAGCGATTTTCAAGGCCGCGAGATTGATCATAGCGCGGTAGCTCTCGTCAGTTTTTTCGTACCGGGTAGCGATCCGGCGGAATGTTTTGAGGCTGCAGAAAA
>NZ_JAHRGM010000094.1 GCF_019097845.1 Sphingobium sp. AS12
CTTATTATACAAGTGACATCATTGAACACACTTATTAGATTTATTACTATTGTATTCATAAATCAGAATATCATACATAAATCAGAATATCATATAATATACTCATATACTATATTACATACAAATAAAATTTCACAACTTTAAGAAATCAATCAATATACCATGGGATGGAATTTTTTCTGTAATTAAGGCCAAATTATATTTGTAATTCACACTCTGCAGAATTGGGTTTAACCCTTACAAGTATTCATTACTTTTCCTTTTTTTATTAGAAAGAAATCATTTTACAATGCCCCTCCCCCTCCTCTCCTCCCCTGCACCCCAATTAACACCCTACCTATCTCATAACCTTTCTGTTTCCCCAGGGAGGGAGAGGCCTTCCAAAGGGGGTCTTCAAAGTTTTTCTTATTCTTTGGAATAGGGCCTAGGCCCATCCCCGTGTGTCTTGGCTCAGGGAGTATTCCTCTATATGGAATGGGCTCCCAAAGTCCACACCTATGCTAGGGATAAATACTGGGCTTCCACGGGAGGTCCCGTAGATTTCTGAGGTTTCCTCACAGAAACCCATGTTCCTTGGGTCTGGGTCAGTCCAATGCTGGTATTCCAGCTATCAGACTGTGGAGCAAGAGTTCCCAGATGCTCAGGTCAGATGAACATGAACCCAGATGTGGGCTTCACCAGCCTGGTCTGGACATCTGTGCTCTTCACTGGTCCTTCTCTGCATCTGGATTCTAGTTCAGTTCTACCAGCTGCTGGATAAAGGCTACAGGATGGCATATAAGTCAGTCATCAATCTCATAATCAGGGGAGGGCATTTAGGGGAGCCTCTCCTCCATTGCTTAGATTGTTAGCTGGTGTCATCTTTGTAGATCTCCAGACATTTCCCTAGTGCCTGATTTCTCTGTAAACCAAAAATGTCTCCCTCTATTATGATATATACATTCTTGTTATCATCTATTCTTCTGCTGACTCAAACTTTCTGCTCCCTCATGTCCTCTGCATTCCTCTTCTTCTCCCCTTCTCATTCTCCTAGCTCCCTCCCCCTCTTCCCGTGCTCCCAATTTGCTCAGCAGATCTTGACCCTCTCCCCTTCTCCAGGGGACCATGTATGTCTCTCTTAGGGTCCTCCTTGTTTATTAGCTTCTTTGGCAATATGGATTATAGGCTGGTAATCCTTACTCTGTGTCTAAAATCCACAT
>NZ_JAHRGM010000095.1 GCF_019097845.1 Sphingobium sp. AS12
ATAATTCACATTTTGGATAGAGAAGGGTATCTTTAGGACAATAAAAAGACATGTTAGTTTTGCCATTTTAGAGTTGTTTAGCAATATCTTCTGTACTCTGACAGAGAGAGAGACAATCACACAGCGAGAAGGACACATAGATACAGACAGACAATAGGTTCAGTTTTGGTGTAGAACATTCCTGAGCAAGTCCAGAGCTGCTGATTTTCACCCAAGTTGCAGAGGCAAAGAAACCCACAAGTGATTCAGCGATCGTGGTGCGGACCTCATCCTTGGGAAACACACCGACCTAATGGCATGTTTCACAGTCTGGTCAGTTTCAGAACATGATCTCTGTGATGTCCGGCTCAACCAAGCCTCACTATGGGGAATGGTCACAGAGAGAGAGAGCCTCCATGGCTTTCACAGCTCCAGAGTTGGTCATTTGTTTGCATGGAATGGGAAAGCTCGCTATGGATACTGAACCCTGAGCAATGAAACAGGAATCTTAGAATGTCCCTGAACTTTAGATTTTCAGACATGATTGGAGAGGGTTAGTGGGGGAGACAGGAGAAGAGATGAAGAGGGTCAGAGGAAGATTCCAGAGAGAAGATAGAAGAGAAGACTTGGAAGGTGACAGAGAGAATAATAAATTAGTTGTGGGTAGAGATCTGTCTTTTAACGTGTCCTATAACCCTGCCGGCAAACTTACTAACCATGGAACCTTGGACTGAACAGTGTACTTGCTGAGTGAATGCACCCTTCTAGGTTTCATGGGCAGGAGAGATGCCAAGACCTTAATTTCCACCATCATTTATTATGGAAATTTGACATCATGAACTTGGGAACAATGGGAATATTGCTGTCGAATTCTCAAGACTTCTTCTTTTGGAAGAAAGGGCATTGACCAACTGTTGGGGCCTTGAGTATGGTCCATTACTACCACATCCTGAAGTCCCTGCTTGCTCAATTATTTCCAGAATGCTTGGAACTGTCTTGGGATGTCAGCAGTGTAGGAGATGAGGTTAAGTTTAGAAAACAAAATATATCTTATGTCCTGGTTACAGAGGGTTTCATGTCAGATGAGGGAGGGTTTTTCCAGGGAAGTTCCAGAAGAGGAAGGGAGGAATCTGGGAACATTGGGAGGCTGAATACTATTTATCTGGAGTGAAGCTTTGGACCATTTCTCATGGGTCCCATTCAGCTCACTGGAACT
>NZ_JAHRGM010000096.1 GCF_019097845.1 Sphingobium sp. AS12
GCGGCCGCCCGCCAGCAAAGGAAAAGCCCGATCTCCATCACGGCTGATCACCGACACAAACCCTCCCGCCAAACTAGGGAATTTTAGATGCCCACTTTTGCGGAATCTTCGGTGCCCGTTGACAAGCGTCGGCCAGATCCGCCATCACCAGGAAAGCACGGCGCTTCAGTATCGGCTTGTCGACCGCGCGCTTGGCCTTGGCTGGCCGCGCGAACGGGTCGAGATCATCGACGATGATCTGGGGAAATCCGGTGCGGAGGCTCAGCACCGATACGGCTTCCAACGCCTAATCGCTGAAGTTGGCTTGGGTCACGCCGGTCTCGTTCTGAGCTACGACGCGTCGCGCCTCGCACGCAACAACAGTGACTGGCATCAACTGCTTCAGCTCTGCTCGATGTTCAGCGTTCTCATCGCCGACAGCGAACGAATATATGATCCCGGACTTTACCATGATCGGCTTTTGTTGGGTCTCTCGGGGATCATGAGCGAGGCTGAGCTGCATCAGATCCGCATGCGCCTGCACACGGGGGAACGGCAGAAGGCGGCGCGCGGCGAACTGCGTATCCCGCTTCCGGCAGGGCTGATCTACGCGCCCACCGGAGGGATCATGCTCAATCCCGACGCCCAGGTTCAGGAGCGCATCAGACTTGTGTTCGACAGCTTCATGCGCCTGGGAAGCGCAAAGGCGGCAGTGCGCTATCTGCGCCAGGCCGATCTTGCCCTGCCGGTCAGGCCGTTGAAGGGACCGGCGCCACACGAAATAGCCTGGCGCGATGCAACCGATGCGCGTGTGCGCAATATCCTGAAAAACCCTGTCTATGCGGGAGCCTATGTCTACGGACGCCGGTGTGCTGCGCCCGAAAAGCGAAGCGAGGGCGGCAAGAACCCGACGCGCGCCGTTCCGCGCGAACAATGGGAAGTCTGCATCCAGAATGCTCATCCAGCGTATATCAGTTGGGAGACGCATATGGCGATCAGCGACAAGCTCACGGACAATGTCGGCAACTTCAAAGCCGGGCATCGTGGCATGCCTCGGAAGGGAAAGGCGCTGCTGCAGGGTATTGAAGCGCCCCGGGTTTTCAGGAGGCAGTTTTCATTTGGCTATGCAGCCATATCGAGGTTCTCGAGGGCTGCATAGTAATTGTCTTCGGCCTCAGCGGGCGGGATGTGCCCGATAGGGCCGAAGAGC
>NZ_JAHRGM010000097.1 GCF_019097845.1 Sphingobium sp. AS12
GAATGTGATCTATTCTGGCTTCCTTGTGAAGGGGCTGCCTGTTGAATGTTGGTTCTCATCAAAGAGGATGGCCTGGTGTCATCTTCTATAGATGGAGAATTTTTCAACTCTTCCACCTGAGAGGGCATATGTGTGAAAGTCCAATCCACCTGTATGGACTGTGTTGTTTGTCCTTGATTGAAGGTCACAGGCTGTACAGAGTCAGGGACAGAGAAAAATTGGTCCCCCACAGAAGGAGAGGCATCATCCAGAATTTCTCCCTCAATTGTGGATGATGTTAAGGCCCCTCTAGTAGAGCTGAAAGAAACCTGGGCCTCTTCAGAGTATTCAGGAATATCTGGAGAATCAGATGTCCCCATTATAATATCAGTGTCCCATTTCTAAGAATTGTTTGGTATTACAACTCCCACGGCTATCAAAGCAGTGAAAGGAGTCGGTGTGTTGTGTGTGTGCAACTCTAGGCCAGTATGATCTGCTTTTGATCTATTGAGACTTCCTCATGGTTTAGTTTCGTGGTTCAATCTTCTTGTCTTAGAGCAGGAAACCCTGGGCCTCAATTTGTAGGAGGGAGAGTGAGTGATATCTTCGTTCCGGTTTAGCATATGTGTGTATGTCCAATCTGCTGGAATGGATAATGTTACAGGCCATTGAGTGAAGTGTAAGGGCCCAAAATAACCATGGCCAGGACAGTATGAATCTGGATATCCCTGTAAAGGTGTGGAATCATCCAAGTAATCTACACCGCATTTGGACTCTGTTTGGGCTTTGCTAGTAGAGATGGAAGTAACCTGTTCCTGTTCTGAGAATAAATGAAGGTTTAGAGACCCAGATGTACCAAGAACAATGTCAAAGTCCCATTCATCTTTTATGTTCGATGTTAGGCCTTCCTTAACTGTTAAAGAAGAGGTTAAATGTTTTGGGTCATTGGAATTATGTTCTAAGGAATTGGCATCAGGATGTGATCTATTTAGTTTTCTTTGTGCTGTGTCTTTCTATTGAATACTGCTTTTCATAGAAGAGGGTGGCATGGGGTTATTTTTGAAAAAAGAAGAAGTTGTCAACTCTTCTACTTGAGAGAAACTATGTGTGAACTTCCAATCTACAGGAATGGACAGTTGTGTAGGCCCTTGTGTGAAGTTCAAAGGCTGAGAAGAATCAGGGACAGAGCAAAATTGTTTTAGT
>NZ_JAHRGM010000098.1 GCF_019097845.1 Sphingobium sp. AS12
CACTACTAACGGAATCTCGGTTGATGTCTTTTCCTCCGGGTACTGAGATGTTTCAGTTCTCCGGGTTCGCCTCACCAAAGCCTATTTTATTCAGCTTAGTGATACCTCTCCCATTTAACACGGGGCCTGCCAAATCTCCTAAGAGACGCATCAGGACCAGTCTTAAATGGTGAAGGTGGGTTGTCCCATTCGGAAATCGCGGGATCAAAGCCTGCTCACGGCTCCCCCACGCTTATCGCAGCGTGCCACGTCCTTCATCGCCTGTACATGCCAAGGCATTCACCAGATGCCCTTACCTCACGCTTGAGAGTCCGCACCACCAACGACAACACTGGAAGATCAAGTGCTTTTACTGCCGTCAGTACAATGCGGTTATTAAACTCAGCCAGATAATCATTCGTGTACAACGCTCGATCGGCCCCTGCTCGATGGCCTTGCAGCCAACGCACAAAAACCAACGCCCGCGTCGCCACGGCATCGATTAAAAAACCCATTCACAATGTCAAAGAGAGGCGCTCGCGCGCCTCATATCACCGGACAAGTCCGGCAAACCGTTTCTCTTCATCCCTGGAATATCTTGCGCTGCTCCACGATACATCGCTGCGCAGGTGCTTGGCAGAGGTTGCTTGATTGGCACGCCAACGAACCGAAGGTTCGCAAGGCCGAACGGCCGTCGTCGCTTATGCGACGGGCACTCAATCAAACAATCCATTTTCCGCCAAGCGGAAAATGGTGGAGCTTATCGGGATCGAACCGATGACCTGATGCTTGCAAAGCAACCGCTCTCCCAGCTGAGCTAAAGCCCCCAACCAAAGCAAATGGTGGGCCGGGGAGGAGTTGAACCTCCGACCTCACGCTTATCAGGCGTGCGCTCTAACCACCTGAGCTACCGGCCCGTTGTTTGTTTCGCCTCAAGCGCCGGCGCCGACATCCGTCGGCTTGGCTTTCGCTGCATAAGCAGCGGCGGCCGTTCGGCCTTGCGGACCTTGCAGGTCCGTTGGCGCAAACCAAACAGGGCATAGCCTGCTCAGGCAGATACACCTTGTTGCCAAGGCGTATTTTCCAGTGATGAAGGGACATGAGGACGGCGGCATATGTTCTTTGGAATGGAGGAAGCTCTTTCGGCTACTAGAGCCGACGCTTTCCGCCGATATCCTTAGAAAGGAGGTGATCCAGCCGC
>NZ_JAHRGM010000099.1 GCF_019097845.1 Sphingobium sp. AS12
GTAAGCAACCTTTACAAAATAACAACTCGTTTTATTCATGTTCACACTGTCAAGTGAACATAGGTTAAACAGAATGACAGTGATTAAAGTTTCTGAAAACTGAATACACACACTGTTGTGTATTCTACATATAAGACCCGTAGTGGTGGAATGCCTGTTGTGCACAACGGATTCTCTGGGTCACAGGTAGGAGAGCAGGAGTCATCTTCTGTCTCATGGCAGTTCAAGGCTAGCCTTCAAAATAAAATTTATAAATAGCAATGTCTTCCTTAGGGTTTCTATTGCTGCAAGGAAAGAGCATAGCAGAAAAGCTAGATGGAGGTGACAGGGCTGCTTACACATTCATATCACTATGTACCAGAGAAAGAAGTCAAGACAGGAACTCAAACAGGGCAGGAAGATGGAGGCCTGAGCTGATGCAGAGGCCATGGACGGGTGCCTCTTACTGGCTTACACATAGCTTGCTCAGCCTTCATTCTTATTTTATTTATTTATTTTAAATTAGAAACAACATTATTTTACATATCAATCCCACTTCCCCCTCCTTCCCATCCTTCCATGGGAGATTAACAAAGTCTGTCACATTATTTGGGCCAGGGCCATCTCAACAGATCAGTTACAGATAAGTTACCATGGGAATAGTTCAACCAAGTAGCAGCTTTAGTTTCTCTGGTTGTCGTCTGGAACATTCGGTGGCTGATTCCGTCTGTACCTTGCTCGATTATTTTTGAACCAGATCTGGAAGGACAAAGAAGAAGTCAGAAGACCGGTGTGCCTAGTTGAACATGCTCTATGGAAACCTTGTCTTTAGCTACTACCCACATAAATACAGTTTTGTGTCCCTGAGGGAGACCCTACCAAGATGATAATGCAGCTCCATAATGGTGCCCCGATGGAAGAACAACCACCACCCCTAGACATCAGTGCACATAGGTCCACTATCCACAATTGTCCCAAGCTGCTCCAAGCACTGAGGGATCACTAAGGGTACGGGACTGATAAATGTACAGGCACCATAGCTGGTTTTGCTAAGTGAGAAAGGCACAAGAGCAATACAGACCTTGATCTCTTTCTCCGTCACGCCAATGATTACTGCCAGCTCCTTGCGTTGGTCAAAGCTTGGGTACATACATTTTTTGAAATGTTCCTGTAAGAGCAGCTTTT
>NZ_JAHRGM010000100.1 GCF_019097845.1 Sphingobium sp. AS12
CTCCACGGCAAACATCCCCGGCCACCCCCCTTAAAAGGAGCAACCTATCCAATGGCTGGTTTTTAAACCGCCACGCTCAGCAAATCGCTGGCGTTCCATTGGCCTGGTTTGTCACCGCCCTCTACAATCAGCAGCCCGGCGCCGGTTAGGATGAGGATATAGGGCTCAGGCGTTGAAATGATCTGGTGCATTGCCTGGTAACGACGCAGCAGTCTCATTGGCTACATGGCACTTGCCGAGACAGAAATTTTCACAGCATCGGCCGACGCCTCCCTTGCGCTGCTCCAGACCGGCGTGAACGCTTGTTTGCTTGGGGGCTTGAAACAATCGGTTTTTTGATATCGCCGTGAAAGACGCGGGGTAAAGGGTCGAACTTGGCCTCAACGTCCGGACGTTTTAGTCACGGCCGCCTGTTTTTGCGCATCGGGATTGCTGCCGTCGCAGAAGTTTACCTGCGCCTTTCCCTTTGCTTTGGAATGATAAAGGGCGCCATCCGCACATTCCATCAGGCGATCGAGATCAAGGCCATTTGTAGGAGCCAGCGCAATGCCGATGCTGACGGAAATGCACATGTCGGTGCCCTCTATCGAATAGGGTTCGGATAGTTGTTTGATTATCCGACGGGCCAGAAGCTCGGCTTGGTCTGGATGCTGAACGCCCGGCTGAATAACCAGAAACTCATCGCCCCCCAGACGAGCGACGACATCATCGCTCCGGATGGTTGCGGTCAGGCGTTGGGCAGCCTGCACCAACAGTCTGTCACCGGCCGGATGCCCAAACTGGTCGTTGATCGTTTTGAACCCGTCAAGATCAAGATAATGGACTGCGACCTGGTTCTCGATCAGGCAAGATGCCATTCTCGCCTGGAATTCTTCCCGCACAAGCAACCGATTGGCAAGGCCTGTCAAAGGATCGAACCTCGCCAGTGTCGCAAGATCATGCTTGGCCGTCAAATGGTCGACCGTTGACTTGTAGAGATGCTTCACGGACTGGATACTCATCAGCGCGACCACGACTAAGGCCTGTGGACATTAGCGCATAGCGATTTTCAAGGCCGCGAGATTGATCATAGCGCGGTAGCTCTCGTCAGTTTTTTCGTACCGGGTAGCGATCCGGCGGAATGTTTTGAGGCTGCAGAA
>NZ_JAHRGM010000101.1 GCF_019097845.1 Sphingobium sp. AS12
CGCTCAGCTTGAGCTGGCGCTCGAAGAACTCGAAGGCGAGGCCATCGTCGCCGCCGCGCGTCGAGGCGATCCAGTAGCCGTCGATCGGCCATCACCGGTTCGGACGCTACCAGCTCATCTGCCGCGCGAGGAGCAGCGGATCGAGCCCGAGCAGGGTAACTGCACCTGTCCCGACTGCGGCGGCGCGCTGCGGCCGCTGGGGCAGGATAGCGACGAGATGCTCGATGCCGTGCCGGTGCAATGGCGCGTCGTTCGGACCATCCGCCCCAAATATAGCTGCCGGGCGTGCGAGAAGATCGTGCAGGCGCCCGCGCCGGTGAAGGCGATAGCGCGGGGCAAGCCTGTCCTGAGCCTGTCGAAGGGGCGACCTTCGGCATCCTGGCCCATGTCGTCGTCTCCAAGTTCGACCATCACCTTCCGTTATACCGCCAGGCCGAGATCATGGCCGCGCAGGGCATCGAGATCGACCGCTCGACGCTGGCAGGCTGGGTCGGCCAGGCATCTGTCCTGCTCGATCCGATCATCAACCGCATCCGCGAGGTCGGACTGACCGCTTCAAAGATCCACACCGACGATACACCGGTCCCCATGCTCGATCCGGGACGTGGCAAGACGGCAACCGGCAGGCTCTGGGCCTATGCCGTCGACGATCGGGGCTGCGGTGCCATGACCCCGCCGCTGGTCTGGTATGAGTTCACCACCGACCGGACAGGCGCACATCCCCAACGGCAGCTCGCCAGTTTCACCGGCTATCTTCAGGCGGACGGCTATGCCGGATACGACAAGCTCTACGACACCAACCGCGTCACCGAGGTCGCCTGCTGGGCGCATTTCCGGCGCAAGATATTCGACATTCATGCGACCAAGCCGACACCGCTCACCACTGATCTGCTTGAACGCATCGGTCAGCTCTATGAGATCGAGGCGGAGGTTCGCGGCCACCAGCCCGATATCCGACGACGAAGCCGACAGGACCGCACCAAGCCGCTGATCGACGAACTGCGCCAGGCGCTCGACGATGCCCTGCGCCGCCTTTCGCCCAAATCCGAGATGGCCAAGGCCATTGCCTATGGTCGCAAGCGCTGGGTCGCTCTGACGCGCTTTCTCGATGATGGACGTCTGGAAATCGATAACAACA